>NZ_CP057150.1:0-4737278 GCF_013816795.1 Citrobacter sp. RHB35-C17
GTGTCACTTTCGCTTTGGCAGCAGTGTCTTGCCCGATTGCAGGATGAGTTACCAGCCACAGAATTCAGTATGTGGATACGCCCTTTGCAGGCGGAACTGAGCGATAACACGCTGGCTTTGTATGCGCCAAACCGTTTTGTGCTCGATTGGGTAAGAGACAAGTACCTTAACAATATCAATGGGCTGCTGAATAATTTCTGCGGTGCAGATGCCCCGCAACTGCGTTTTGAGGTCGGGACGAAGCCCGTCAGCCAGACGCTGAAGGCGCCCGTGAACAACAACGTCGCCGCACCGGCTCAGGTGGCGCACCAGGTTCAGCCGCAGCGCGCGTCGCCTGTCGCGGCGCGTCCTGGCTGGGACAATGTGCCTGCGCCGGCAGAACCCACCTATCGCTCTAACGTTAACGTCAAACACACGTTTGATAACTTCGTTGAAGGTAAATCCAACCAGTTGGCTCGCGCGGCGGCGCGTCAGGTGGCAGACAATCCTGGTGGCGCCTATAACCCGCTGTTCCTTTATGGCGGCACCGGTCTGGGTAAAACCCACCTGTTGCACGCGGTGGGAAACGGCATTATGGCGCGCAAACCTAATGCCAAAGTGGTGTATATGCACTCCGAACGCTTTGTCCAGGACATGGTAAAAGCCCTGCAAAACAACGCGATCGAAGAGTTTAAACGCTATTATCGTTCCGTCGACGCCCTCCTCATCGATGACATCCAGTTCTTCGCTAATAAAGAACGATCTCAGGAAGAATTTTTCCACACCTTTAACGCCCTTCTTGAAGGTAATCAGCAGATCATTTTGACTTCGGATCGTTATCCAAAAGAGATCAACGGCGTTGAGGATCGTCTGAAATCCCGCTTCGGCTGGGGGTTGACGGTGGCGATCGAACCGCCAGAACTGGAAACGCGCGTGGCGATCCTGATGAAAAAGGCCGATGAAAATGATATTCGTCTGCCGGGTGAAGTGGCCTTCTTTATTGCCAAGCGTCTACGCTCTAACGTGCGTGAGCTGGAAGGGGCACTGAACCGTGTGATTGCCAACGCCAACTTTACCGGTCGGGCGATTACCATCGACTTCGTTCGCGAAGCGCTGCGCGATCTGCTGGCGTTACAGGAAAAACTGGTCACCATCGACAATATTCAGAAGACGGTGGCGGAGTATTACAAAATTAAAATTGCGGATTTGCTGTCCAAGCGTCGTTCTCGCTCGGTAGCGCGTCCGCGTCAGATGGCCATGGCGTTGGCGAAAGAGCTCACCAACCACAGCTTGCCGGAAATTGGCGATGCGTTTGGTGGCCGCGACCACACTACGGTGCTTCATGCCTGCCGTAAGATTGAGCAGTTGCGTGAAGAAAGCCATGATATTAAAGAAGATTTCTCAAACTTAATCAGAACATTATCTTCGTGACGCTATGAAATTTACCGTTGAACGTGAACATTTATTAAAGCCGCTTCAGCAGGTCAGCGGCCCGCTGGGTGGTCGTCCTACGCTGCCTATTCTTGGCAACCTGTTGCTGCAGGTGGCTGACGGTGCGCTTTCGCTGACGGGTACCGATCTTGAAATGGAAATGGTGGCCCGCGTTGCGTTGATTCAGCCGCATGAGCCCGGCGCCACCACGGTCCCGGCGCGGAAGTTCTTTGATATCTGCCGTGGCCTACCGGAAGGGGCGGAAATCGCCGTCCAGCTGGAAGGCGATCGCATGCTGGTACGTTCGGGCCGCAGTCGTTTTTCGCTGTCCACGCTGCCTGCCGCCGACTTCCCGAATCTGGATGACTGGCAGAGCGAGGTAGAATTCACCCTGCCGCAGGCGACGATGAAGCGTCTGATTGAAGCCACGCAGTTCTCCATGGCTCATCAGGACGTGCGTTACTACTTAAACGGCATGCTGTTTGAGACCGAAGGTGAAGAGTTGCGTACCGTGGCAACTGATGGTCACCGTCTGGCGGTTTGCTCTATGCCTGTTGGTCAGTCGCTGCCCAACCATTCGGTGATTGTGCCGCGTAAAGGTGTGATTGAACTGATGCGTATGCTCGACGGCGGCGATAACCCGCTGCGCGTGCAGATTGGCAGCAACAACATCCGCGCACACGTTGGCGACTTTATCTTTACGTCTAAGCTGGTGGACGGCCGTTTCCCGGATTACCGTCGCGTACTGCCGAAGAATCCGGATAAACATCTGGAAGCCGGCTGCGATATCCTCAAGCAGGCTTTTGCCCGCGCGGCGATCCTGTCGAACGAGAAGTTCCGCGGCGTGCGTCTGTATGTGAGTGAAAATCAGCTCAAAATCACGGCGAACAACCCGGAACAGGAGGAAGCCGAAGAGATTCTGGATGTCACCTACCCGGGGACTGAAATGGAGATCGGCTTTAACGTCAGCTACGTATTAGATGTCCTGAATGCGCTGAAGTGTGAAAACGTGCGCATCATGCTGACTGACTCCGTGTCGAGCGTACAAATTGAAGATGCGGCGTCGCAAAGTGCGGCTTACGTTGTTATGCCAATGAGATTGTAGAATCTGAAAGGGGCTGGTTTACTTGCCATTTCGTTTCCCGGCAGTGCTCGAAATGCTCACGTACTTCGTGTACGCTCCGCTTTCTGTGCGCTGGCGGTAAACGAACTGGCTGCGACACTCACGCCCCCTGGATGATGCTCTGAAATATGTCGCTATCCCGACTCTTAATCAAAGATTTCCGCAATATTGAAAATGCGGATCTCGCGTTATCCCCCGGCTTTAACTTCCTGGTTGGCGCGAACGGCAGCGGTAAAACCAGCGTTCTGGAAGCCATCTATACGCTCGGCCACGGCCGGGCGTTTCGCAGTTTGCAGATTGGTCGCGTCATTCGTCACGAGCAGGAGTCGTTTGTTCTTCATGGGCGATTGCAGGGAAATGAGCGGGAAACCTCGATTGGGTTAACCAAAGATAAGCTGGGTGACAGTAAAGTGCGTATCGACGGCACTGACGGCCACAAGGTGGCGGAGCTGGCGCTGTTGATGCCGATGCAACTGATCACCCCTGAGGGGTTTACTTTACTCAACGGCGGCCCCAAATACAGAAGAGCGTTCCTCGATTGGGGATGCTTTCACAATGAAGCTGGATTCTTCACCGCCTGGAGCAACCTGAAGCGTCTGCTCAAGCAGCGCAATGCGGCGCTGCGCCAGGTGAGTCGTTACGAGCAACTGCGTCCGTGGGATAAAGAACTGATCCCGCTGGCGGAACAAATCAGCACCTGGCGCGCGGAGTACAGCGCCGGTATCGCACAGGATATGGCGGATACTTGCCAGCAGTTTCTTCCTGAATTTTCTCTCTCCTTCTCTTTTCAGCGCGGCTGGGAGAAAGAGACTGATTATGCCGAGGTGCTGGAACGTGGTTTTGAACGCGACCGCATGTTGACTTACACCGCGCACGGCCCGCATAAAGCGGATTTCCGCATTCGCGCCGACGGTGCGCCGGTAGAAGATACCTTGTCGCGTGGGCAGTTAAAGCTGCTAATGTGCGCCTTACGTCTGGCGCAAGGGGAGTTCCTCACCCGTGAAAGCGGGCGGCGGTGTCTCTACCTGATAGATGATTTTGCCTCAGAGCTTGATGATGCGCGTCGCGGACTGTTAGCCAGTCGATTAAAAGCGACACAATCACAGGTCTTTGTCAGCGCAATCAGCGCTGAACACGTTCTGGACATGTCGGACAAAAATTCGAAGATGTTCACCGTGGAAAAGGGTAAAATAACGGATTAACCCAAGTTTAAATGAGCGAGAAACGTTGATGTCGAATTCTTATGACTCCTCCAGTATCAAAGTCCTGAAAGGACTGGATGCGGTGCGTAAGCGCCCGGGTATGTATATCGGCGATACGGATGACGGCACCGGTCTGCACCATATGGTATTCGAGGTGGTAGATAACGCTATCGACGAAGCGCTCGCGGGTCACTGTAAAGACATTATTGTCACCATCCATGCCGACAACTCTGTCTCCGTACAGGATGATGGACGCGGCATCCCGACCGGTATTCACCCGGAAGAAGGCGTATCGGCGGCGGAAGTGATCATGACCGTTCTGCACGCAGGCGGTAAATTCGACGATAACTCCTATAAAGTCTCCGGCGGTCTGCACGGTGTGGGTGTCTCCGTGGTGAACGCCCTGTCACAGAAACTGGAACTAGTTATCCAGCGCGATAACAAAATCCACCGTCAGATCTACGAGCACGGCGTTCCGCAGGCACCGCTGGCAGTCACTGGCGATACCGATAAAACCGGTACGATGGTGCGTTTCTGGCCGAGCCACGAAACCTTTACTAACGTCACGGAGTTCGAATACGAGATTCTGGCGAAGCGTCTGCGCGAACTGTCGTTCCTGAACTCTGGCGTCTCTATTCGCCTGAAAGACAAGCGCGATGGTAAAGAAGACCATTTCCACTATGAAGGTGGCATCAGGGCGTTCGTTGAGTATCTGAACAAGAACAAAACGCCAATCCACCCGAATATCTTCTATTTCTCCACCGAAAAAGACGGTATCGGCGTGGAAGTTGCACTGCAATGGAACGACGGCTTCCAGGAAAACATCTACTGCTTTACTAACAACATTCCGCAGCGTGACGGCGGTACGCACCTGGCAGGTTTCCGTGCGGCGATGACCCGTACCCTGAACGCCTACATGGACAAAGAAGGCTACAGCAAAAAAGCGAAAGTCAGCGCTACCGGTGATGAT
Organism: Citrobacter sp. RHB35-C17; assembly: GCF_013816795.1. Taxonomy (NCBI): domain Bacteria; kingdom Pseudomonadati; phylum Pseudomonadota; class Gammaproteobacteria; order Enterobacterales; family Enterobacteriaceae; genus Citrobacter; species Citrobacter sp. RHB35-C17. Next base: position 4,706 of record NZ_CP057150.1, read on the forward strand.
GCCCGTGAAGGTCTGATTGCCGTGGTGTCCGTGAAGGTGCCGGATCCGAAGTTCTCCTCGCAGACCAAAGATAAACTGGTCTCCTCTGAGGTGAAATCGGCGGTAGAACAGCAGATGAACGAACTGCTGAGCGAATACCTGCTGGAAAACCCGTCTGACGCCAAAATCGTGGTCGGTAAAATTATTGATGCGGCCCGTGCCCGTGAAGCAGCCCGCCGTGCGCGTGAAATGACGCGTCGTAAAGGGGCGCTGGATCTGGCGGGTCTGCCTGGCAAACTGGCGGACTGTCAGGAACGCGACCCGGCGCTGTCCGAACTGTACCTTGTGGAAGGGGACTCCGCGGGCGGCTCTGCAAAACAGGGGCGTAACCGCAAGAACCAGGCGATTCTGCCGCTGAAGGGTAAGATCCTCAACGTAGAGAAAGCGCGCTTCGACAAGATGCTCTCTTCGCAGGAAGTGGCGACGCTGATCACCGCGCTCGGTTGCGGTATCGGTCGTGACGAGTACAACCCGGACAAACTGCGCTATCACAGCATCATTATCATGACCGATGCGGACGTCGACGGCTCGCATATTCGTACGCTGCTGTTGACCTTCTTCTATCGTCAGATGCCAGAAATTGTTGAGCGTGGCCACGTCTACATTGCCCAGCCGCCGCTGTATAAAGTGAAGAAAGGCAAGCAGGAACAGTACATTAAAGACGATGAGGCGATGGACCAGTACCAGATCTCCATCGCGCTGGACGGTGCAACGCTGCACACCAACGCCAGCGCACCGGCGCTGTCTGGTGAAGCGTTAGAAAAACTGGTTTCTGAGTACAACGCCACGCAGAAAATGATTGGTCGTATGGAGCGTCGCTTCCCGAAAGCAATGCTGAAAGAGCTGGTGTATCAGCCGACGCTGACTGAAGACAATCTTTCAGACGAGCAGACCGTGACCCGTTGGGTGAACGCGCTAATTACCGAGCTGAATGAGAAAGAGCAGCACGGTAGCCAGTGGAAGTTCGATATCCAGCACAATACGGAACAGAATCTGTTTGAACCGATCGTGCGTGTGCGTACCCACGGTGTGGACACCGACTACGCGCTGGATCACGAGTTTGTAACGGGGGCGGAATACCGCCGTATCTGCACGCTGGGTGAAAAACTGCGCGGCCTGATGGAAGAAGATGCCTTCATCGAACGTGGTGAACGTCGTCAACCGGTTGCCAGCTTCGAACAGGCGCTGGATTGGCTGGTGAAAGAGTCACGTCGTGGTCTGGCTATTCAGCGTTATAAAGGTCTGGGCGAGATGAACCCGGATCAGCTGTGGGAAACCACCATGGATCCGGAAAGCCGTCGCATGTTACGCGTTACCGTGAAGGATGCGATTGCTGCTGACCAGTTGTTCACCACGCTGATGGGCGACGCGGTAGAACCACGTCGTGCGTTTATCGAAGAGAACGCCCTGAAAGCGGCAAATATCGATATCTAATCCCTGTCTATAGGCCGGATAAGGCGGTTTTACGCCGCCATCCGGCAAGATCCTGCGTGATGCCTGATGGCGCGTTGCTTATCAGGCCTACAATTGATCGTCAAAAGGGGAATCGTGATTCCCCTTCTTATCCCCCTTTTCGCTGCTGTTTTTTGAGCGGAATCGCGTTAGCATGAGTCAGGACTCATTGAATGCGGGGAATTCATGGCTATCAAACTCATTGCTATCGATATGGATGGCACCCTTCTGTTACCCGATCACACCATTTCACCGGCGGTTAAACGTGCGATTGCCGCAGCCCGTGAAAAAGGGGTAAACGTGGTACTGACCACCGGTCGTCCGTATGCGGGTGTACACAGCTATCTGAAAGAGCTGCATATGGAACAACCCGGCGACTACTGCATTACCTATAACGGTGCGCTGGTGCAGAAAGCGGGCGATGGTAGCACTGTCGCACAAACCGCGCTGAGCTATGACGATTACCGCTATCTGGAAAAACTCTCCCGCGAGGTCGGCTCGCACTTCCACGCGCTGGACCGTACCACGCTGTATACCGCAAACCGTGATATCAGCTATTACACCGTACATGAATCCTATGTCGCGACCATTCCACTGGTGTTCTGCGAAGCGGAAAAGATGGATCCGCAAACCCAGTTCCTGAAAGTGATGATGATTGATGAACCCGCGATCCTCGATCAGGCCATCGCCCGTATTCCGGCAGAAGTGAAAGAGAAATATACCGTGCTGAAAAGTGCGCCGTACTTCCTCGAAATCCTCGATAAACGCGTCAATAAAGGCACTGGTGTGAAATCACTGGCTGATGCGCTGGGCATCAAACCGGAAGAAATTATGGCGATTGGCGATCAGGAAAATGACATCGCGATGATCGAGTATGCCGGGCTTGGGGTAGCGATGGATAACGCCATTCCCCTGGTGAAAGAGATTGCCAACTTTGTCACCAAATCAAATCTGGAAGATGGCGTTGCGTATGCCATTGAGCAATACGTCCTGAAGTAATTCCTCTGGATGGTTTGCCATGACCCGCGTTGATCGCGGGTTTTTTTATCCCCGCCGTTTACTCCTCATAACATTTTCATTACCGATTGTCGTTTTTGTGATCTAAATTGTAGTACAATATATCTATGTTGTACTACATTGAGCGCATCGCAACACTGTATAGCATCACGTTAGTACTACAAAAATGAGGCGAATTTCAGCGATAACGGTAAAGTAGAGAGGACCATCCAGAGCATAAGGACTCTCCATGACTCTCAATAAAACCGATCGCATCGTGATCACGCTGGGCAAACAGATTGTCAGCGGTAAATACGTACCGGGTGCCGCACTCCCTGCGGAAGCGGAGCTGTGTGAGGAGTTTGAAACCTCACGCAATATCATTCGCGAAGTGTTCCGCTCGCTAATGGCAAAGCGGCTGATTGAAATGAAGCGTTATCGCGGTGCCTTTGTCACATCGCGGAATCAGTGGAATTACCTCGATACCGACGTGTTGCAATGGGTACTGGAAAACGATTACGACCCGCGGCTCATCAGTGCGATGAGCGAGGTCCGAAATCTGGTGGAACCCGCGATTGCCCGCTGGGCAGCGGAACGCGCGACCTCGAGTGATTTGGCTGAAATTGAATCGGCGCTCAATGACATGATCGCCAACAATCAGGATCGGGAGGCCTTTAATGAAGCGGATATCCGCTATCACGAGGCGGTATTGCAGTCAGTGCATAACCCGGTTTTGCAACAGCTGAGCGTGGCAATCACTTCGCTTCAGCGGGCGGTATTTGAACGGACCTGGATGGGCGATGAAGCCAACATGCCAAAAACGCTCCAGGAACATAAGGCGCTATTCGATGCGATACGGCATCAGGATAGCAATGCGGCAGAGCAGGCGGCCCTGACCATGATCGCCAGCTCGACACGAAGGTTGAAGGAAATCACATGACAGCTCGCTACATCGCAATTGACTGGGGATCGACCAATTTGCGCGCCTGGCTTTACCAGGGCGACAAATGCATGGAAAGCAGGCAATCAGAAGCAGGCGTTACGCGTCTGAACGGTAAATCCCCCGAGGCGGTGTTAGCAGAAGTCACACAAAACTGGCGCGACAGCGCCACACCGGTGGTCATGGCCGGAATGGTCGGTAGCAACGTGGGCTGGAAGATTGCCCCGTATCTGCCGGTTCCTGCCTCTTTCGCTGCCATTGGTGAGCAGTTAACGCCCGTTGGCGACAATGTCTGGATTATTCCTGGCTTGTGTGTTTCGCGCGACGATAACCACAATGTGATGCGCGGCGAAGAGACACAACTGCTCGGCGCACGCACGCTTTCTCCTTCTTCTGTCTATGTCATGCCGGGGACGCACTGCAAATGGGTGCAGGCTGACGCAGAGCAAATTCACGATTTTCGTACCGTGATGACCGGTGAACTACACCATTTGCTCCTGCAACACTCGCTGGTGGGCGCTGGTTTGCCGGAACAGAAAACCTCTTCAGACGCCTTTGCCGCCGGGCTTGCGCGCGGGATCGACTCCCCTGCCGTTTTGCCACAACTTTTTGAGGTTCGTGCCTCGCACGTGCTGGGAAATCTCCCGCGCGAGCAGGTCAGTGAGTTTCTCTCTGGCCTGTTGATTGGCGCAGAGGTCGCCAGCATGCGTGATTTCATCGCGCACGAGCAGACCATCACGATTGTCGCAGGCGCATCGCTGACATCACGCTATCAGCAGGCGTTCCACGCCATGGGGCGTGACGTTTCCGCGGTTCCCGGCGATACGGCATTTCAGGCAGGTATAAGGAGCATCGCCCATGCAGTGGCAAACTAATCTTCCGCTTATTGCGATTTTGCGCGGCATTACCCCCGAGGAGGCGCTTGCGCACGTTGGCGCAGTGATCGACGCCGGATTTGACGCGGTGGAGATCCCGCTTAACTCCCCCGAGTGGGAAAAGAGCATTCCGGCCGTGGTGGATGCGTTTGGCGATAACGCGCTGATCGGTGCCGGAACGGTATTACAACCGGAGCAGGTGGATCGCCTGGCGAAGATGGGCTGTCGGCTCATTGTGACGCCAAATATCAATGCGGAGGTCATTCGCCGTGCGGTGGGTTACGGCATGACGGTCTGTCCGGGATGCGCCACCGCCACAGAAGCCTTTACCGCGTTGGATGCTGGCGCGCAGGCGCTGAAAATTTTCCCGTCATCGGCCTTTGGACCGGATTACATCAAAGCGCTGAAAGCGGTATTACCCGCCAGTGTACCGGTCTTTGCCGTGGGCGGCGTAACGCCAGACAACCTGGCGCAGTGGATGAAAGCCGGGTGTGTGGGTGCGGGACTGGGCAGCGATCTGTATCGCGCCGGGCAGTCCGTAGCGCGCACCGCGCAGCAGGCGGCAGCATTTGTTAAGGCATATCGAGAGGCAGTGAAATGAAAATAACCAAACTCACCACGTACCGTTTACCTCCACGTTGGATGTTCCTGAAAATTGAAACCGACGAAGGCGTTGTTGGTTGGGGCGAGCCGGTGATTGAAGGCCGCGCCCGTACTGTCGAAGCGGCGGTGCATGAATTGGGCGATTACCTGATTGGTCAGGACCCGGCGCGCATTAATGACCTGTGGCAGGTAATGTATCGCGCAGGTTTCTACCGCGGCGGCCCGATTCTGATGAGCGCCATCGCTGGCATCGACCAGGCATTGTGGGATATCAAAGGTAAAGTGCTGAACGCGCCGGTCTGGCAACTGATGGGCGGCCTGGTACGCGACAAAATCAAAGCCTACAGCTGGGTTGGCGGCGATCGTCCTGCGGAAGTGATCGACGGCATTAAGCAATTGCGGAATATCGGCTTTGACACCTTCAAGCTCAACGGCTGCGAAGAGATGGGCGTGATTGATAATTCACGGGCGGTCGATCGCGCGGTCAACACCGTGGCGCAAATCCGCGAAGCCTTTGGCAATGAAATTGAGTTTGGTCTGGATTTCCACGGACGCGTCAGCGCGCCGATGGCGAAAGTGCTGATTAAAGAGCTGGAGCCTTATCGCCCGCTGTTTATTGAAGAGCCGGTGCTGGCGGAACAGGCAGAGTACTACCCGAAACTGGCGGAACAGACCCATATTCCGATCGCGGCGGGTGAACGTATGTTCTCGCGCTTCGAGTTTAAACGGGTGCTGGAAGCGGGCGGGCTGGCGATTTTGCAGCCGGACCTGTCACATGCGGGCGGTATTACCGAGTGTTACAAAATTGCCGCAATGGCGGAAGCTTATGATGTGGCGCTGGCCCCGCACTGTCCGCTGGGACCGATTGCGCTGGCAGCGTGTCTGCATGTCGACTTTGTTTCACGTAATGCCGTGTTCCAGGAACAGAGCATGGGGATTCACTATAACAAGGGCGCGGAACTGCTCGACTTTGTGAAAAACAAAGACGATTTCAACATGGAAGGCGGGTTCTTTAAACCATTAATGAAGCCGGGCCTTGGCGTGGATATTGATGAAGCCAAAGTCATTGAGCTAAGCAAAAATGCGCCGGACTGGCGTAATCCGCTGTGGCGTCATGAAGATGGTTCGGTCGCCGAATGGTGATGTCCGTCATACTTCGCGCCGCAGATGCGTTGGCTGCGATTGCGCACCCCAGTCACTTACAAATGTAAGCTCCTGGGGATTTGCAATCTTGCCGCCTTCCTGCGACACGAATTATTTAGGACATCTCTCTTAATAAAAACAATTACACCCTCTGTAAATTACCGGGCATGGTGAGCGGCTTCGCTATGCCCAAAATCTGGAGACAGATTGCGATGGATATTCCAGTTACTGCTGCAAAAACCGGGCGTCGCCGTTACCTGACGCTGATTATGATCTTTATTACCGTGGTCATCTGTTATGTCGACCGCGCCAACCTTGCGGTGGCGTCGGCGCATATTCAGGAAGAGTTTGGTATTACGAAAGCGGAAATGGGCTATGTCTTCTCGGCTTTTGCCTGGTTGTATACCCTATGCCAGATCCCCGGCGGCTGGTTCCTTGACCGCGTCGGTTCCCGTCTGACCTACTTTATCGCGATATTTGGCTGGTCGGTGGCAACCCTCTTCCAGGGCTTCGCCACGGGGTTAATGTCGTTAATTGGCCTGCGCGCCATTACCGGGATATTCGAAGCCCCGGCGTTCCCTACCAACAACCGTATGGTGACGAGTTGGTTCCCTGAGCATGAACGTGCCTCCGCCGTCGGTTTTTATACCTCCGGACAGTTTGTCGGCCTGGCGTTCCTGACCCCGCTGTTGATCTGGATCCAAGAGATGCTGAGCTGGCACTGGGTGTTCATTGTCACCGGGGGGATTGGCATTATCTGGTCGCTGGTCTGGTTTAAAGTGTATCAACCGCCTCGTCTGACCAAAAGTATCACCAAAGCGGAACTGGACTATATTCGCGACGGCGGCGGCCTGGTGGATGGCGATGCACCCGTTAAGAAAGAGGCGCGTCAGCCGTTGACCAAAGCGGACTGGAAACTGGTGTTCCACCGTAAGCTGGTGGGCGTTTATCTGGGCCAGTTTGCCGTCACCTCGACGCTGTGGTTCTTCCTGACGTGGTTCCCGAACTACCTGACACAGGAAAAAGGCATTACCGCGCTGAAGGCGGGTTTTATGACCACCGTACCGTTCCTCGCGGCGTTCTTTGGCGTACTGCTTTCCGGATGGCTGGCGGATAAGCTGGTGAAAAAAGGCTTTTCGCTGGGCGTGGCGCGTAAAACGCCGATTATTTGTGGTCTGTTAATCTCCACCTGCATCATGGGTGCAAACTACACCAACGATCCGGTGTGGATTATGACCCTGATGGCGGTGGCGTTCTTCGGTAACGGTTTTGCTTCCATCACCTGGTCACTGGTCTCTTCACTGGCGCCGATGCGCCTCATCGGCCTGACCGGTGGCGTTTTTAACTTTGTTGGTGGGCTGGGCGGGATTACGGTTCCGCTGGTGATTGGCTACCTTGCGCAGGACTATGGCTTTGGTCCCGCGCTGGTTTATATCTCAGCCGTTGCCCTGATTGGCGCGCTCTCTTACATCCTGCTGGTGGGTGATGTAAAACGCGTAGGTTAATACTCCTTTACCAGCCCGCCAGACGTTGTGGTGGGCTGGTCATCCTGGCTTAGCGGGATATGCGCGATGCCGCTTCGCATAATCGCGCTTCTCAATACGGGCGCAGTCAAACAACGACTCTTCAGGATTTTGCCATACAGTTTAACGCGCAGTTGGCGGGTGGCCTTCCGGTAAGCGCGGTTGCTCTCCGGCGCATCCAGCAGCAGAACAGCCTTGAGGATCTCCGCGCTATCCAGGGCGTAGCTAATCCCCTCCAGTGAACTGGCGCTGATGAACCCGGCGGCCTCGCCAATCAGAAATGCGTTATCTTCACCGCAGACGAAATCTGCCCAGCGTGACGGAAAGAGTACAGTACATTTCTCGCTTTTCATCGGCTCGCCGAAGCGGAACTGAAAGGCTGCCATTTTCTCTTTTAGCGCGTCAAAGCGTGCCTGGCCGTCTTTCATGGGATAAGCGCCGCCAAAGATGAAATAGCCGTCTTTGCTGATACTCCAGGAGTAACAGTCCGTCACAGCGTTATCGAAAATGCAGGAATAAAACGGGACCGGATGACTTTCTGCGAACCACTGTTGGATGGCGACATATTTGCGAATCTGATGTTCCGGATAAAGATAGCGACGTACCAGCGAATTTGCTCCGTCGGCCCCCACCAGATAGCGGGCGGTAATCTGTTGCTCCCAACCGTCGGCGCGAAAAATCACGTGCCACTTCCCCTCTTCTCGCCAGATTTTTCGACACAGGCTGTCGTGATACACCTGTACCTCATCCGGGATCAGCGATTTCATCCATAAATCAAAGGCATGACGGTTGATGTTGATATAGCTGCGCTGGTAGTTGCGCGTCAGTGAGGTGTCGACATCCACCGTTTTAACGCTGAAAATTTGCGGATTGGCGATGACGTCCACTGGCAGCGTAATGCCGTCGCGAATAAACGAACGCTGTGCATCCGGTGCCAGTAAACCGCCGCAGGGTTTGGTGAACCCTTCATTGCCGCAGTGACGTTTTTTATCCAGCGCAAGCACGCGCATTTTACCGCTCAATTTACGCGCCAGCGTTGCGCCGGCCGGGCCGAGACCGATAATCGCTACGTCGAAATGTTCCATCTTTTTGTCCGCAAAAAATGAAGATGGCACTACGCTAATGCCTGAAAGTGAAGTCCTTGTGAAGTATGATTGATGAAATTGTTCCTGACCTGAGTATCCCATGAAGCAAATCACCTTTACGCCACGTAATCATCAGCTTACCAATACCCGGGCCTGGACGGCGGACAGCCGTTGGCTGGTGTTTGACGTTCGCCCGTCAGGAGCGTCTTTCACTGGCGAAACCATTGAAAGGGTGAATGTCCATACCGGTGAGCAGGAGGTGATTTATCGCGCGACGCAGGGGGCGCATGTCGGTGTGGTAACGGTGCATCCGCTGGCGGAGAAATATGTATTTATTCATGGGCCTGAAAACCCGGATGCGACGTGGCACTATGACTTTCATCATCGTCGCGGCGTGATTGCCGAACAGGGGCAGGTGACGAATCTGGACGCGATGGATATCACTTCACCGTACACGCCGGGTGCACTGCGCGGCGGCAGCCATGTTCATGTTTTCAGCCCGAACGGTGAGTTTGTCAGCTTTACCTACAACGATCATGTCATGCATGAACGCGATCTGGCGCTGGATTTACGCAACGTGGGCGTCGCACTGCCTTATGGGCCGGTGACGGTGTCGGCGCAGCATCCAAGAGAATACAGCGGCAGCCACTGGTGCGTGCTGGTCAGCCAGACGACGCCCGAACCCACGCCGGGCAGCGATGAGATTTCTCGCGCCTACGAAGAGGGCTGGGTGGGAAATCATGCGCTGGCGTTTATCGGCGACACAATGTCTGAAAAGGGTGAGAAAGTACCGGAGCTGTTTCTGGTTGAACTCCCGCAGACGGAGGCGGACTGGAAAACGCCAGGTGATGCCCCGCTGGAAGGTACGGATTCCACGCTGCCCGCACCGCCGCGCGGAGTGACACAGCGCCGCCTGACGTTCACCCATGCACGTCGTTTCCCTGGGCTGGCAACGGTTCCGCGTCATTGGGTGCGAAGTAATCCGCAGGCGACGGAGATTGCGTTCCTGATGCGCGATGAGGCTGGTATCGTGCAACTGTGGTTGATTTCGCCACAGGGCGGGGAGCCCCGCCAGTTGACCCGTCATGCTACCGGGGTTCAGTCCGCGTTTAACTGGCATCCGTCAGGAAAATGGCTGGGATGCGTGGTGGATAACCGCATTGCCTGCTGTGATGCGCGCAGCGGAGAGATCACGTTTTTAACGCAGAATCACGGCACTCCGCCTTCTGGGGATGCTGTGGTTTTCTCGCCTGATGGTCAGTTTGTGGCGTGGATGGAAGATGTAGACGGTTTCCGTCAACTGTGGATGACAGAAACCGGGCGGTAATCAGGGGGCGGGCATTTTCGCCGGAGGGATCACGGAGTTGGTTATCCGTGTTCTCTCCTCGCTTCTTTCGACACGCGATCTGACTGAATTGTCTTTACGGAACAGATCCCACGGTAACAGGATCGTGTCCATTACTGCCGTAAAGGGCATATCCAGTATCGCCAGCGATTTGGTACCCCAGTTTGTCTCATCGTCACCTATCATCGTGGCGCTGGCGCGGGTGCCAGGATAAGTTCCCTCTTTACCACCGGTATGTGACATTACGCTGGAGCAACCACTCAGTAAAACCATCCCACTGCACATCATCAGCGTTAACAACACATTTCTTATCATGATTTATTCATCTGTTGATCATCGGTGTTTGCATGATGAGTTATAGCGATCCCTTGCCAGAAATAACATCCTCATCACATCGCACTGTGGCGGCTATCGCACTTTAACGATTAGTGCTGTCCCCACCCAGTCTATGCAATAGACAGCAAACTGCAAAAAAAAGTCAGCCTGGACGGCTTGAAATGTGCGTATTCAGACCCATTTTGATGGTGTAGGCAAATGAAGAGCACGCCTGATGGGTGTTCTGACTACCGGACCTGTCCATGATGGAAGGTCATTTAACTTCTCGCTGATTTCAGGAGCTATTGATTATGCGTAACTTTGATTTATCCCCGCTGTACCGTTCTGCTATTGGTTTTGACCGCCTGTTTAACCTGCTGGAAAGCAATCAGAGCCAGAGTAACGGCGGCTACCCTCCGTATAACGTTGAGCTGGTAGACGAAAACCATTACCGCATTGCCATCGCCGTTGCCGGTTTCGCTGAGAGCGAGCTGGAAATTACCGCACAAGACAACCTGCTGGTGGTGAAAGGCGCACATGCGGACGAGCAAAAAGAACGGACCTACCTTTACCAGGGTATCGCGGAGCGCAACTTTGAGCGTAAGTTCCAGTTAGCTGAGAACATCCATGTTCGCGGCGCGAATCTGGTCAATGGTCTGCTGTACATCGATCTTGAGCGCGTGATTCCGGAAGCGAACAAACCGCGCCGTATCGAAATCAATTAATTCTGACGGGCCGCGTTGCGCGGCCTGTTATCCCGGGCTCGCCGACAGGGGGCCTATGCGAATCTACGGATTTGCAGGTACGACTACGCCCTAAACCGCTTGCGTTGCAGGGTGTAGTGAAAACTCGCTTCTTAGAAGGAGAATGATTATGCGTAACTACGATTTATCCCCGCTGCTGCGTCAATGGATCGGTTTTGACAAACTGGCCAACGCGTTACAAAACACCGGTGAAAGCCAGAGCTTCCCACCCTATAACATTGAAAAAAGTGACGATAACCACTATCGCATTACGCTTGCGTTGGCCGGTTTCCGTCAGGAAGACCTGGATATTCAGCTGGAAGGCACCCGCCTGACCGTAAAAGGCACACCGCAGCAGCCTGAAAAAGAGACCAAATGGTTGCATCAGGGGTTGGTCACCCAGTCGTTCAGCCTGAGCTTTACCCTGGCTGAAAATATGGAAGTGTCCGGCGCGACATTTACCAACGGGTTGTTGCATATCGATTTGACCCGTAATGTCCCGGAAGCGGTTGCTCCGCAACGTATCGCCATCAGCGAACGTCCCGCATTAAATAGCTAATTTAGCTCCTTGCCTTTGCCCCGCCAGAAATGACGGGGCTTTTTTGTGCACGAAGGTAACATCGGGTTTTGGGGTATGATGCCCTTACCAGAAGAAAGCATTCAGCAACGTCAGGTTACGATGAAGAAAAAAGGGGAAGAAACGCCCATCATAAGGGTGCTTTACCGTTTCGGCAGCATGAGAATGTGCGCCATCTTGCATATATGCCTGAACGGTTCAGTCATAATCCATGTAAATTGAAATGTTATTCACAGGGAATAAAAAATGAGTGATATAGCATTGACGGTCAGCGTTCTGGCGTTGGTGGCGGTTGTCGGATTGTGGATCGGCAACATCAAGGTGCGGGGTGTCGGCTTTGGCATCGGCGGCGTGTTGTTCGGCGGCATTATCGTCGGCCACTTCGTTGATCAGGCTGGGGTGACGCTGAGCGGCGATATGCTGCACTTTATCCAGGAATTTGGCCTGATTCTGTTCGTCTACACCATTGGGATTCAGGTGGGGCCAGGGTTCTTCGCCTCGCTGCGGGTTTCTGGTCTGCGTCTCAATCTGTTTGCGGTTCTGATCGTCATCATCGGCGGACTGGTTACCGCTATCCTGCATAAAGTGTTTGCTATTCCGCTGCCGGTGGTGCTGGGGATTTTCTCCGGTGCAGTCACCAATACTCCGGCGCTGGGGGCCGGACAACAAATCCTGCGCGATCTGGGTACGCCAATGGAGCTGGTGGACCAGATGGGGATGAGCTACGCGATGGCGTATCCGTTTGGGATTTGCGGTATTTTGCTGACCATGTGGCTGATGCGCATGATATTTCGCGTCAATGTGGAAGCGGAAGCGCAACAGCATGAATCGACGCTCACTAACGGTCACTCGCTGATTCAGACCATCAATATCCGCGTTGAGAACCCCAATCTCAACAATATGGCGATTCAGGATGTGCCGATCCTTAATAGCGATAAAATCATCTGCTCACGACTGAAGCGTGAAGAGACGCTGATGGTGCCGTCGCCGGGAACGGTGATTCAACTGGGTGATTTGCTGCACCTCGTTGGTCAGCCGGGCGATCTGCATAACGCACGACTGGTGATAGGTCAGGAGGTGGATACCTCACTGTCCACCCGCGGCACCGATTTGCGCGTCGAACGCGTCGTGGTCACCAACGAAAAAGTGCTCGGCAAACGCATCCGCGATTTGCACTTTAAAGAGCGTTACGACGTGGTGATTTCTCGACTGAACCGTGCGGGCGTTGAACTGGTGGCCAGCAGCGATGCCAGCCTGCAATTTGGTGACATCCTTAATCTGGTGGGACGACCTGCCTCGATTGATGCCGTTGCCAATGTTGTCGGTAACGCCCAGCAAAAACTGCAGCAGGTGCAGATGCTGCCGGTGTTTATTGGCATCGGTCTGGGGGTGTTGCTGGGGTCTATTCCGCTTTTTATTCCCGGCTTTCCGGTGGCGTTAAAGCTGGGGCTGGCGGGCGGACCGCTGATTATGGCGCTGATTCTGGGACGTATCGGCAGCATTGGTAAGCTGTACTGGTTTATGCCGCCAAGTGCGAACCTGGCGCTGCGTGAACTGGGGATTGTGCTGTTCCTGGCCGTGGTAGGGCTGAAATCAGGTGGTGATTTTATCGATACGCTGACGCAGGGCGATGGTCTGAGCTGGGTGGGCTACGGTATTTTTATTACTGCTATCCCGCTTATCACCGTCGGTTTACTGGCGCGTATTTTTGCCAAAATGAACTACCTGACGCTGTGCGGGATGCTGGCCGGTTCGATGACCGATCCACCGGCGCTGGCGTTTGCAAACAACCTGCATGCCACCAGCGGCGCGGCGGCGCTGTCGTATGCGACGGTGTATCCGTTGGTGATGTTCCTGCGGATTATCACGCCTCAACTGCTGGCGGTGATTTTCTGGGGATTAAGTTAGATCTGCTCATATCGACCGGCATCCATCGGGTTGCCGGTCAGCATCGTTCAACACATCACGCTTTCTTACTAACCCGTTGTGGCGTCCGGTTTTTCTACACCCAGGTGTTGAAAATGCTCGTAGCACGTCATTTTCAGCCAATAGGTGCACAATCCCCATTTTAGCCGTGCGATAACGCCAGGGTTTTGCGGTGGCGGTACTGCGTATTCATCGCCAGATGCTTGTGCCGATTTACCATGGAAGAAATGAAACTGGTTTCGCAAACGCTACATGCATCGACCTGAGTTACAGAGTTTATTAATGCTATTTATCCAGGTGCTCAGGTAATATTGCGCTTATTTCATGCGCACTTTTACGCATTCAGTAGGGGGTTAAATGAAGATTTCCCGCCTCGGAGAAGCCCCGGATTACCGCTTCTCACTGGCAAACGAGCGTACCTTTCTGGCGTGGATCCGCACCGCGCTGGGTTTCCTGGCCGCCGGCGTTGGGCTTGACCAACTGGCGCCGGACTTCGCCACGCCGGTGATCCGCGAGCTGTTGGCGCTGCTGCTCTGTTTGTTCGCTGGCGGTCTGGCGATTTACGGTTATCTGCGCTGGCTGCGCAATGAAAAGGCGATGCGGCTGAAAGAGGATTTGCCCTATACCCGAAGCCTGCTGATCATCAGTCTGATATTGACCATTGTGGCGATTGTGGTCATGGCGCTGGTGCTGTATGCCGGATAGCCGTAAGGCCCGTCGCCTGGCCGATCCGGGACTGCAGCCGGAGCGCACATCGCTGGCATGGTTTCGCACGCTGCTGGGCTACGGTGCGCTGATGGCGCTGGCGATAAAACATCACTGGCATCAGGCGGGATTCTTGTTCTGGGTCTCTATCGCGGTGCTGGCTATCGTGGTAGTGATCCTCTGGCGCTATACGCGCAAGCGTAATCTGATGGATGTCTCGCATATTGATTTTGTCCAGTCACGCGCGGTTCGTGACAAATTTATGATCTCCCTCGCGGTGTTATCTCTCGCAATACTGTTTGCTGTAACGCACATTCGCCAACTTATCGTATTTCTCGGGAATTTAGCATGACAGGATGTCAGGTCATGGCCAAGCCGGCCAGTTCACGTTGTAACCTGGATTGTCGTTACTGCTTTTACATTGATAAACCCGCCCACCCGGTGATGGATGACATCACGTTATCGACGTTTATTCAGCAGCATATTGCCGCACAGCCAGGGCCAGATGTTCTGTTTGCCTGGCAGGGAGGAGAACCGACGCTCTGCGGTCTGGATTTTTTTCATCGTGTGGTGGCGTTGCAAAAGCAGTTCGGCGCGGGAAAGCAGATCCAGAATGCTTTTCAGACCAACGGTATTTTGCTCAATGACGCATGGTGTCGTTTTCTGCACGACAATAACTGGCTGGTGGGACTCTCACTGGACGGTCCTGCTGATTTGCATGATGCCTTTCGGGTCAGCCGTCGCGGCAATCCAACCCATCAAAAAGTGATGACTGCGCTGCAAAAACTGGTCGAATACCGCGTGGAGTTCAACCTGCTGGTGGTGGTGAATCGCCTCAACAGCAACCAGCCGGAGCGGATGTATCACTATCTTCGCCAGCTAGGGACGCCTTTTTTACAGTTTATTCCGCTCGTTGAGCTGGATGAGCACGGCAGGCTGACGGCGGAATCGGTCGAATCACAGGCATGGGGGCAGTTTCTTAAATCGGTATTTGATATCTGGGTACGGGAAGATATTGGCCGTGTGTATATTCAGCTTTTTGACTCGACGCTGGGCGTGTGGTGCGGCTATCCGTCGCAGATGTGCGCGCTAAGTCAGGACTGTGGTCACGCTTTCGCGCTGGAAGCCAATGGTGATTTGTATCAGTGCGATCACTATGTTTATCCGCAGTACCGGCTGGGTAACATTCATCACACGCCGCTGAAGGCGCTCAATGCCAGTCCGCAGGCGAAAGCTTTTGGAGAGCTGAAAAGAACCACGTTAAGCGCAGCGTGTCAGGCCTGTTCGCTGCTGCGCTTTTGTCATGGTGATTGCCCTAAACATCGGGATGAGAGCGGGAAAAGCATGCTGTGCGCCGGATACCGCGACTTTATCCGTCATAGCGCGCCGCACATGCGCGTGATGCGTGATCTGATCAAGCAGCATCGCTCACCGGCAGAGCTGATGGCGATGCTGCGTGCCGGGCGTTAGCGCCCTTTCGCCAGGTATTGCGCCATTTCTGCTTCTGGTACCATACCGCCGCCCGTCGCCCAGACCAGGTGCGTTGCATTATTGAGCTGCTCAGCGCTAATTCCCTGCATTTGCTGATAGTCAGTGGATGCACAAACACGCTGAGGTCCCGCCATTCCCGCCAGCGCTGACGGTTCCAGACGGATGTTCTCTTCCTGTGCCAGCCAGCCCAGCATGTCATACATGGACTGATCGCTGAGGGTATATAACCCATCGAGCAGGCGTTCCATCGCTCTGCCGACAAAGCCTGATGCCCGCCCTACCGCCAGGCCGTCTGCCGCCGTCAGGTTATCGATACCGATCTCCTGCACGGAGATCGCATCATGCAGACCGGTATACACACCCAGCAGCATGCAAGGGGAATGCGTCGGTTCAGCAAAGAAGCAGTGTACGTTATCGCCAAATGCCAGTTTCAGACCAAACGCCACCCCGCCGGGGCCACCGCCCACGCCGCACGGCAGGTAAACAAATAATGGGTGATCGGCATCCACCACGCGGCCTTGCTGTTCGAATTGCGCTTTCAGACGCTGCCCCGCAACGGCATAGCCTAAAAACAACGTGCGGGAGTTTTCATCGTCGATAAAGAAGCAGTTCGGATCGGACTCCGCCGCTTTACGGCCCTGTTCAACCGCCACGCCATAATCTTCTTCATATTCAACAACCGTGACGCCGTGGCTGCGCAGTTTGGCTTTCTTCCACGCCCGGGCATCCGCAGACATATGCACCGTGACGTTAAAGCCAATGCGGGCGCTCATAATGCCGATAGAAAGCCCCAGGTTGCCGGTTGACCCCACCGCGATGCTGTATTGGCTAAAGAAGGCTTTGAACTCCGGAGAAAGCAGAACGCTGTAATCCTCGTCTGGGGTCAGCATCCCGGCTTCCCGCGCCAGTTTTTCGGCGTGCGTCAGCACTTCATAAATGCCGCCGCGCGCTTTAATCGAGCCGGAAATGGGCAGATGGCTATCTTTTTTCAGCAGGATTTCGCCACTGATTTTCTGGCCGTACTGTTTTTCCAGACGCTGCTGCATGGCCGGAATGGCAACAACCTCAGATTCAATAATCCCCCCGCTCGCAGCGGTTTCCGGGAAGGCTTTGGCCAGATACGGCGCAAAGCGCGCCAGACGGGCGTGGGCACCCTTAACGTCTTGTTCCGTCAGCCCTACATAGGGTAAACCTTCCGCCAGAGAGGTCGTTCCGGGATTGAACCAGGTCGTTTCTCGCAAAGCCACCAGATCCTCCACCAAAGGATACTGGGCGATGAGTTTTTGTATGTTTTCCATAGGACGTCTCTTTGCGCTTAGATGATAAAGGAAAGCAGGAATGTGCAAGCCAGTGCAATGACCGAGGCGATGAATGTCGCGGTCGTATAGTATTTGAACGTCTCATTCAGGGTGGCGCCGCAGTATTGCTTAACCAGCCAGAAGAGGGAGTCGGTGACGATCGTGCAGCCAATGGCACCGGAACCGATGGCAATGGCGATAATCTCCGGACTGACGTTGGGATAAAGCGGCAGCATCGGCGCGACAATCGCCGTGGCGCCCATCATCGCAACGGTGGCTGAACCGACTGCCGCGTGCAGAATCAGCGCCACCAGCCAGGCCAGCAGAATCGGGTGCATATCCATATTGGAAAGGATCACCGCCAGCGTATCTGCCAGACCGCTGCTTTTGAGGATGGCGTTGAATGCCCCGCCCGCCCCGATAATCAGCAGAATATTGGCGATAGAACCAAAACCGTTTTCGGTATGGGTGAGCAGGGTGCTCATACCGATATGCTGGCGCAGACCGAGAATGTAATACGCCACGAAGACGGCAATAAACATCGCGGTGATCGGGTTACCGATAAATTCCAGCAGGGTGTACAGCGTGCTGCCTTTGGTCATGTTCAGTTCAGCAACGGTTTTCACCAGCATTAAACCAATCGGTAGCAGGACGGTAAACAGCGTTGCGCCCAGCGACGGCAGCGTGCTTTCTTCGCGTACCTTGAGGTCTGCAAACTCAGCGGGAACCGGTTTGAACGGCAGGCGATTGCCGAGAAATTTCAGGAACAGCGGGCCGCCGATCAGCGACGCCATCAGGCCAACCAACAGGCCGTAGACGATCACTGAACCAATATCCGCGCCCAGTTTATTGGCGACAAACAGCGCTGCCGGGTGCGGTGGTACGACGCAGTGAACGGCCATCAGCGCGGTACACAGCGGGATTGCCAGTTTCAGCAGCGAGGTGTTGGTTTTTTTCGCGATGGAGAACGCCAGCGGAATTAACAGTACCACGCCAACTTCAACGAACAGCGTGATCCCGCAAATCAGCCCCACCAGCACCATAATGACGTCAGCAGAGAGCCAGCGACAGCGCTGGAGCGTTAAGCCGATGCGTTCTGCTGCGCCGGAAACCTCCATCATTTTGCCGAGAATCGTACCCAGACCGATGACGGCGGCGAGAAAGCCCAGCGTACCGCCAATCCCGCTCTCAATGGCGTTGACCATATCCAGCGGCCCCATGCCCATCATGGTTCCCACAAAGAAACTGGCGAGCAGCAGTGCCAGGAACGGGTGGAATTTGAATTTCACGATGGTCAATACAATTAACACAATGCTAATTAGCAGCGTGCTCACAACCCAGATTTGAGAGTGCATATCTCACCTTGCCCTGTGATTAACCTGTCCCTATTGGACAAAAATTCGGCGTGGGCTGACAAACGATATAAATCCTCACTCACATGAATTAGATTGAATCAAAGAGGTGATTTACATCGAATATTCGCGCAATTTTGCGATATGGTTCACCCTCATTCATCTTTATGCTGATTTTTTCTGCGATTTTTTTTACACTTCGCCGGACTGAAGCTGAAGTCACCGAGGTATAAATGGAACCCCTTCGCGAAGTCAGAAACCATCTCCTCAATGGCTGGCAATTATCGAAACTGTACACGTTTGAAGTGGCCGCGCGACATCAGTCGTTTGCGATGGCCGCAGACGAACTGTCGCTGAGTCCCAGCGCTATCAGCCACCGCATTAACCAACTGGAAGAGGAGTTGGGGATCCAGCTTTTCGTCCGTTCGCACCGCAAAGTGGAACTTACCCATGAAGGTAAGCGGGTGTTCTGGGCGCTGAAATCGTCGCTGGATACGCTGAACCAGGAGATCCTCGATATCAAAAATCAGGAACTCTCCGGGACGTTGACCGTCTATTCTCGCCCGTCTATCGCGCAGTGCT
The DNA here is from genome assembly GCF_013816795.1 of Citrobacter sp. RHB35-C17. Classification (NCBI taxonomy): domain Bacteria; kingdom Pseudomonadati; phylum Pseudomonadota; class Gammaproteobacteria; order Enterobacterales; family Enterobacteriaceae; genus Citrobacter; species Citrobacter sp. RHB35-C17. The sequence goes on from NZ_CP057150.1 coordinate 23,696, forward strand.
GGCTGGTGCCTGCGCTGGGTGACTTTACCCGCCGCTATCCATCAATCTCGCTCACGATCTTAACCGGCAACGACAACGTAAACCTACAGCGCGCCGGGGTCGATCTGGCACTCTACTTTGACGATGCGCCATCTGCCCAACTGGAACATCACTTTTTAATGGATGAAGCGATTCTCCCCGTTTGTAGCCCGGATTATGCCCGGCGTTTTGATTTAATGGGCTCGCTGGTGAATTTGCCGCACTGCACGCTGCTGCATGACCGTCAGGCCTGGAGCAATGATTCAGGAACCGATGAATGGCATAGTTGGGCACAACATTTTTCAGTGAATTTGCCGACATCGTCAGGAATTGGCTTCGATCGTTCTGATTTAGCGGTGATTGCCGCCATGAACCATATCGGCGTGGCGATGGGGCGTAAACGGCTGGTACAGAAGCGGCTCGAAAGCGGTGAGCTGGTCGCCCCGTTTGGTGAGATGGCGTTGACCTGTCATCAGCATTACTACATGACGACGTTACCCGGCAGACAATGGCCGAAAATTGATGCCTTTATCACCTGGCTGCGTGAGCAGGCGAAGCCGTTTACCCAAAGCGAAACTGCTACGCGATAACTAAAAAAGCGTGCTAAATACGAGATAGCTCTTGCAACATTACTGAGGGTCATCGTGATTAAACCGCTCGTCTCGCTCTTCGTGTTGGTCAGTTTCGCCCTGGGGGCAGCGCAACCGCCGCTGACGGCAACACATTATGCGCAGCAGCTCGGTGTGGGGATGGACGTCGACTGGGCACGCACGGAACAGGGTATCCGGGAGTTTGACCCGCTGGTGGTGCGGGACTTCCACGCGAAAGGGATTACCCATGTACGCATTCGGGTGGCGGGAGAACCCACCGAGGCGCGGCTTATTCATCTGCGCAAGCTGGTGGAAGCTTGCGAGCAGTATGGCGTCATTCCGGTTATCGCCTACCAGGCCGACGAGTATAAAAATGATCCCAGTGCGAGCAACGAAAAAGAGGTGACCAACTGGTGGGTTGCGGTGGCGCACTATTTCGCCCACCGCGCGCCGCTGCTGGGGTTTGATCTGATTTACGAACCGGCCGGTAAGCTGAATCATAATCTGGCCTCCCTGAACCGGGTGTACGAAAAGACCATTCGCACTATCCATGCTATTGATCCGCAACGGATGATTTTTGTCGCGCCGCGACTGCGCGCCGCGCCGGAAGAGCTGACGAATCTACGCCTGCCGCCGCAAAGCCAGAACTATGTCCTGGCGGAATGGCATATCTTCCCGTGGGGGCCGGTGAAAAATAACGGTAAATACCCCTGGACGTCGGGCACCGAGTCAGAGAAAGCCGCGATTCGCGCGCGCATCGCTACCGCGGTGCACTGGCAACAAAAAAGCGGTCATGTCAACTGGGTTGGCGGTTGGGCCACGGGAGAAACCAGCAAGAATCCCCCGTCCTCTTCACAACTCGCCTTTGCCACATTCATGGCCTGTGAGCTGAAGAAAGCGAAAATTCCCTATGCAATCAACGCCGATACGCAATTTTACGACGGGGAAGAGGGGGCATGGCGGCCCGCGCTCGAACCGCTGTTACTGGCGATGATTGCGCCGGACTGCGAAACGCCCGGTCACACGGTCATTAAATCGCCTGTCCCTGGTGTGAAAAACGCGCCGCCAGCGGCAGCCAGCACAGTAAAATCAGCAGCCCCATAAGCGTCATCAGCAGACCGAGGCTGCCCTGCCCGGTTTGTGGCAGCATCGCGGAAAGCCACGCCAGTACGCCGGAGCCAATGTTTTGCAGGCCGCCTACCAGCGCGCCTGCTGTACCGGCGAGGAACGGGAACGGCTCCATTGCGCCGCTGGTTGCCAGCGGGAACAGCATCCCGGCACCGAAGAAGAACAGCGCGGCGGGGATCAGCAGCGTCCAGACGTTCATCACGCCAAACCAACCGGGGATCCACATCATCAGCCCGGCCAGCAGACAACTCACTACCGACTGCCACATTAACGTGGAGAAGCGCTTATTCGGGCGACCGGCAAACCATGCGCCGAAAAACGCCGCCGGAATCGGCAGGATAAACAGGATGCTCACCACCATGCTGCTCAGCCCTAACACCGCGCCCATCAGCACGCCGGAACAGGCTTCGAACACCGCGATCCCTGCCAGTCCGCCAATCAGCATCAGCAGATAGCAGTTAAACGCGCTGTGACCAAACAAGGTTTTATAGCTGGCAATCAGCCGCGTGCGCGGCGCGCCGGTAGGACGCGTTTCCGGCATCCAGCGCGCCATGCTGAAAGTGACGCCCGCACAGAGCACGAGCAGGAAAACGTAACAGGCGCGCCAGTTCCACATTGTATCCAGCAGCCCGCCAATCAGCGGGGCCAGCAGCGGACTGACCAGGATGCCCATATTCAACATGCTGTTGGCGTGGCGCAGCTGTGTGCCTTCGTACAGATCGCGCGGTAAGGTTCGAGCCATTACCCCGCCGACGCCGGTCCCCATTCCCTGCAACGCACTGGCGGCGATCAGCACCGTCAGGCTGTGAGTCGTAATCGCGACCAGCGTGGCAAGCATAAAAATCGACATCCCGACGAGGATCACCGGGCGGCGTCCGACGCGGTCGGACAGCGGGCCATAAAACAGTTGCGATACGCCATAGGTCAGCAGATAAGCTGCCATCACGCTTTGCACGGCCCCTTCGCGAACGTTAAGCTCGCGTGCCATATCGGCAATGGCAGGGATATAAATGGTTTGTGCCATCTGACCCACAGCCACAAGTAATACCAACATCAACAACAAATTGACGTTTCTCTGCCTTTTCATTTCGCTGAATACTTTTCAAAAAGAGAAAAAATAAGAATAAGGTGCTACGCATTCCCATAAATGCGAGTGAAATCTACCACACTAAAAAAAGAAGGCCAGATGGTGAGCGGGAATGGAAAAGGAGTGAACGGCAGGATATGTAAACAAAAAGCGGCAACAAATGTTGCCGAGTTTGAGTTCTAGGACAGGCGTAACAGAATGGCGCCAGCGGCAATTCCGCCAGCAGCCACCAGGCGCAAGCCCACCACTCGTTCCTTCAACAGCAGCCAGGCAATCAGCGCGCCGAACAGGATTGAGGTTTCACGCAGTGCAGCGACGACAGCCAGCGGCGCGAGAGTCATTGCCCAGAGTGCCAGTCCGTAAGAGCCCATGGTGGCAATGCCGCCAAAAATCCCCTTCTTCCAGTGCTGCGTCAGATAGCGCAATGCTTCACGACGACGGGCCATCATCGCCCATCCCAGCAGGCAGGAACCGTTCAAAAAGAAGGTCCAGAGCGTGTATCCCAGCGCGGTTTCCGAGAGCCTGACGCCGGTGCCGTCCACCAGCGTATATCCGGCGATGAAACAGGCGTTAATCAGGGCGAGCACAATACCTTGCTGCGAACGAGTCCGACCGTTAAAGGCCATGCCGAGGATGGCGGCGCAGATCACCGCGATACCCGTCCAGGCCAGGGCGGACAGGCTGTCGCCAAGAAAAAGTACGCTGATGATGGCCACCAGTAGCGGCGCCGTCCCGCGCATCAGCGGATAGGTCTGACTCATATCGGAAACGGTATACGTTCTGGCGACCAGTACGGTGTAGACCACCTGTAATGCGGTCGAGGCCGCTAAAAACGGGATGCTGGCGGTTGAGGGTGGTGGCGCAAAGGGCAGGCACAGGAGCGCCATAATGGCGGCGGAACCGCTGACGCTGATGGCGGCGTAGAGTTTGTCGTTCCCGGCTTTCACAATGGCGTTCCAGCTGGCGTGCAGCAGTGCGGCGAACAGCAAAATGCAGAAAACGGTAAGGGTCATAGCGCAGACGTCATCAGGGAATGTCATAAAAACGTAACATATCATCACCGCATAAGCATCTGCGATGTAAAAGGGGAGCGGTTGCCCGCTCCCCTTTAGTGCGACTTGAATCTGAATTACTTCAGGTATTTCAGAACAGCATCAAGCAGTTGCATGGTTGCAACAATGAGTTTCAGGATAAGAATAGCGATATCCACGAGGCTCATACGCGTCTCCTTTAGCAAAGGAGCACGGTGCTGACGTGCCTTTCCGCCGCCTGTTATCAGCACCTTTGTTGACATAACACAGTGTGCTCACCGGGGGGGTTAAGGCGCTGACGGCACCACCCGTTTCAGCCAGGACTTTGTTGCGCCGGTTTACGATGCGGCCCCACCTGACACACTGCGTACGGAGATATTATAGATAAATACTGTATGAATGAACAGGTATTTGTGGACAGTACCGAACTTCTGATCCATACTCAAAAGCGTCAAAATCCGTGCCGAAATTGCGTGTTCTTCGCAGAACGCGTATACTTTTGCTGTTGACATAACACAGTGTGCTTTGCGGCAACCAACCGCATCCCGCTGAAAAACCTCGCTCCGGCGGGGTTTTTTGTTTTCAGGGGTTTTTATTAGCGAAACGTGATCGTCGACGCATTTTTACGCAGATGAAAATTTTTCCGTTGTCAGGTTATGAAAGCTGTGCTTGTATAAATCCTGTTAATCATTAAACAGACAAGGTCCCTAATGAACCCTTCCATGCTGACTGCGACCCTACTAAACACTGCGCCATCTCGCGCAGCGGTCGTCGTGCGTGTGGTGGTGGTCGTCGGCAATGCGCCGTAGGGTCCGGAACAACACACGATTCCAAAACCCCGCCGGCGCAAACCGGGCGGGGTTTTTCGTTTAAGAGACCTGTCCGGAGCGTCGGCCCAGAACAAAAGGACTGGAGCATGGCAAGTTCGGGCACAACATCAACATCCCAGCGTACGCGTTTTACGGGCGCTGAATTCATCGTTCATTTTCTGGAACGTCAGGGCATTAAGATTGTCACTGGGATTCCCGGTGGATCGATTCTCCCCGTCTATGATGCCTTAAGTCAGAGCACGCAAATCCGCCATATTCTGGCGCGCCACGAGCAGGGAGCGGGGTTCATTGCGCAGGGCATGGCGCGCACCGACGGCAAACCGGCGGTGTGCATGGCCTGTAGCGGGCCGGGCGCGACCAATCTGGTGACCGCTATCGCCGATGCGCGCCTGGATTCTATCCCTATGGTGTGTATCACCGGGCAGGTTCCGGCCTCCATGATCGGCACCGACGCCTTCCAGGAAGTGGACACCTACGGCATCTCTATCCCCATCACAAAACATAACTATCTGGTCAGACATATCGATGAACTCCCGCAGGTGATGAGCGACGCATTTCGTCTTGCTCAGTCCGGACGTCCTGGCCCGGTGTGGATAGACATACCTAAGGATATCCAGATGGCGGTCCTCGAGATTGACGAGATGCCAGAACCGGCACAGAAAATGGCGACGCCGGACTTCAGTGCAGACAGCATTCGTGACGCAGCCGCAATGATTAACGCTGCACAGCGCCCGGTGTTGTACCTCGGTGGCGGGGTGATTAATGCGCCACAGCGGGTGCGTGAACTGGCGGAAAAGGCGCAGTTGCCGACCACCATGACGTTGATGGCGCTGGGAATGCTGCCGAAAGCGCATCCGTTGTCGTTAGGCATGTTAGGGATGCACGGCGCACGCAGCACCAACTTCATCCTGCAAGAGGCGGATCTGCTGATCGTGCTGGGCGCGCGTTTTGATGACCGGGCGATAGGCAAAACCGAGCAGTTCTGCCCGAACGCCAAAATTATCCACGTCGATATCGACCGCGCGGAGCTGGGTAAAATCAAGCAGCCGCACATCGCGATTCAGGCGGATGTGGATGACGTGCTGGCGCAACTGATTCCACAAATTGAGGCGAAACCGCGCGCAGAGTGGCACCAGTTGGTCAGCGATTTGCAACGTGAATTTCCGTGTACTATTCCACAGGAAAGCGACCCACTCAGTCATTATGGTCTGATCAACGCCGTGGCGGCCTGTGTGGACGACAACGCGATTATCACTACCGACGTGGGCCAGCATCAGATGTGGGCGGCGCAGGCCTATCCGCTGAACCGTCCACGCCAGTGGCTGACCTCTGGCGGGCTGGGCACCATGGGATTTGGTCTGCCGGCGGCAATTGGCGCGGCGCTGGCGAACCCGGATAAGAAAGTACTGTGCTTCTCCGGCGACGGCAGTCTGATGATGAACATTCAGGAGATGGCGACCGCCAGCGAAAACCAACTGGATGTGAAAATCATCCTGATGAATAACGAAGCGCTGGGGCTGGTGCATCAACAGCAGAGTCTGTTTTACAAGCAGGGCGTTTTTGCGGCGACCTATCCGGGAACCATCAACTTCATGCAGATTGCTGCCGGATTTGGTTTGCATACCTGCGATCTGAATAACGAAGCGGACCCGCAGGCGGCATTGCAGGAGATCATCAGTCGGCCGGGACCGGCGCTGATCCATGTACGCATTGATGCGGAAGAAAAAGTGTATCCAATGGTACCGCCAGGCGCGGCAAATACAGAGATGGTGGGGGAATAAGCCATGCAGAAACAATCACATGAGAACGTCATTCTGGAACTCACCGTCCGCAACCACCCAGGCGTTATGACCCACGTCTGCGGACTCTTTGCCCGCCGTGCATTTAACGTCGAGGGCATCCTCTGTCTGCCGATTCAGAGTAGCGACCAGAGCCGCATCTGGCTTCTGGTCAACGACGATCAGCGTCTGGAGCAGATGATTAGCCAAATCGATAAGCTGGAAGATGTAGTGAAAGTGGTACGTAATCAGTCAGACCCGACGATGTTCAACAAAATTGCCGTGTTCTTTGAGTAAATTAATCGCCGTCTGAATCAGGGGTAATCACGTTGACAGAACCGTTCCGGCAGTGGGTGGCGTAATCTGCCGGTAACGGACGATCGCATATCAGGACATCAAAAGTGGAAATCGGGCCGATGCTGGCGGGAGCGACCTCATCGAACAGGGCGTAACGCGTCAGTAAAATTTTACGTAGTCCGCGCTCCATCGCTTTGCGTTTAGTGGCAAGGTCGTCCGGGTTAAACCAACTGACGCCGAAGTGCTCGTGTACGCCGCTGGCGGAGATAAAGACTTTCCGCGGATTCAGTGAATCCAGTGGTGACGGGTTATTGGCATCGTAGAACGCATCGCTCTTCGCCCGATAGGTTCCCCCGCAGAGGATTGCTGTGGCGTTGGGTTTTTCATTGAGCGCGATAAAAACCTGGTGCGAGTAGCAGATCCCGGTAAAGGTGATCTCGTCCGGGATCATGCTGATCACCAACGGCATCTCCGGACCATTATCAAAAAAGATCAGATCGTTTTCGCTCACCAGACCGGCCGCCAGGATCGCGACAGGCAAATCGTCGCGATGATGGGTTTTAACCGCAGGCAGCGGGGCGTGAGAGGACGCGGCAGGTTTATTCACCATGACGATATAGCCGCCGAGCAGCGTCAGGGGTAACGGTTCGTCATCCTGACTAAGGTCGCGGCGGATGGTCATCACGGAAACCTCCAGCATACGCGCCGCGTCTTTCAGATGGATGCGATCCGTTTTTTTCAACAGTTCCATCAGACGTCGAATACGTTCTTTTTGCTTTGTTTCCATTCACCTTCTCCGCGATTCTGTTTTTGTATGTTCCTTTAGTAACATTTATGTGTCTGTGGGAACATAACGTTGCTGCATTACTATACGTCTGACAATCGGTAAAGAAAAGCGCGTTTGTTCGCGTTTTTTTGATTATAAACAGTTAACTTTCAGTTGATTGTCACCATTCTGTGGAAAGTCAGAATGGCAGGGTAGTCGTATTACGCCTAATAAATAAACAGTGAAATGATCTTCCAATCGCGATCGTAGTCACAAATGATACGGAAGTAACATGATAATGTTATTTTAATATCATTGTTGTGTGATTGTTTCTGAGAGGTAGTAAAATGGATATCGCGGTTATTGGCTCTAACATGGTGGATCTCATCACCTACACCAATCAGATGCCCAAAGAAGGGGAAACCCTGGAAGCGCCAGCGTTTAAAATCGGCTGCGGTGGTAAAGGTGCGAATCAAGCTGTTGCTGCGGCGAAACTCAATTCGAAAGTGCTGATGCTGACCAAAGTCGGTGACGATATCTTTGCGGATAACACGATTCGCAATCTCGAATCCTGGGGCATCAACACCACCTATGTCGAAAAAGTCCCGTGTACCAGTAGCGGCGTGGCGCCGATTTTTGTGAATGCGAACTCCAGTAACAGCATTCTTATTATTAAAGGGGCGAACAAATTCCTCTCTCCGGAAGATATCGATCGCGCTGCGGAAGATTTAAAAAAATGTCAGCTTATTGTCTTGCAACTGGAAGTTCAGCTGGAGACGGTTTATCACGCCATTGAATTTGGCAAAAAGCATGGCATTGAAGTGTTATTAAATCCCGCTCCGGCATTGCGGGAATTAGATATGTCGTACGCCTGTAAATGTGATTTCTTTGTACCGAATGAAACCGAGCTGGAAATATTAACCGGCATGTCGGTGGACTCGTATGACCATATTCGTACCGCCGCCCGATCCCTGGTGGATAAAGGGTTAAACAATATTATTGTCACCATGGGCGAAAAAGGTGCGTTATGGATGACGCGTGACCAGGAAGTTCATGTTCCGGCGTTTCGCGTTAATGCTGTTGATACCAGTGGCGCAGGCGATGCTTTTATCGGTTGCTTTGCCCATTACTATGTCCAGAGCGGAGATGTCGAAGCCGCGATGAAGAAAGCCGTCCTTTTCGCTGCGTTTAGCGTTACCGGGAAAGGCACACAATCCTCTTATCCGAGTATCGAACAATTTAATGAATTTCTTACCCTAAACGAATAATACTCCTGCACTGTAAAAGGTAGCACTATGAACGATAAAAACATCATTCAGATGCCCGATGGATATCTGAATAAGACCCCTCTGTTCCAGTTTATTTTGTTATCCTGTTTATTCCCGTTATGGGGATGCGCAGCCGCATTAAATGATATTTTGATTACGCAATTCAAAAGCGTATTTTCACTCAGCAACTTTGCCTCAGCATTAGTTCAGAGCGCCTTTTATGGCGGTTATTTTTTAATTGCGATTCCGGCATCCCTGGTGATTAAAAAGACCAGTTATAAAGTAGCGATATTAATCGGCCTGACGCTGTATATCGTCGGCTGTACGCTCTTTTTCCCGGCCTCACACATGGCCACTTACACCATGTTCCTTGCGGCGATCTTCGCGATTGCCATTGGTCTGAGCTTCCTGGAAACCGCGGCGAACACCTACAGTTCGATGATCGGTCCAAAAGCCTACGCCACCTTACGGTTGAATATCAGTCAGACTTTCTATCCGATTGGCGCGGCGTCCGGCATTTTGCTGGGTAAATATCTGGTCTTTTCCGAAGGCGATAGTCTGGAAAAACAGATGGCGGGGATGAATGCCGAGCAGATCCATAACTTTAAAGTGTTGATGCTGGAAAACACCCTTGAGCCGTATAAGTACATGATTATGGTTCTGGTGGTGGTGATGGTACTGTTCCTGCTGACCCGCTTCCCGACCTGCAAAGTAGCGCAAACCGCCAACCATAAACGCCCGTCAGCGATGGACACATTGCGCTATCTGGCGAGCAATGCCCGTTTCCGCCGCGGTATTGTGGCGCAGTTTCTGTACGTGGGAATGCAGGTTGCCGTGTGGTCATTCACCATCCGTCTGGCGCTGGAGTTGGGCGATATCAACGAGCGTGATGCTTCTAACTTCATGGTCTATAGCTTTGCCTGCTTCTTTATCGGTAAGTTTATCGCCAACATCCTGATGACCCGTTTTAATCCGGAAAAGGTGCTGATCCTTTACTCCATTATCGGCGCGCTGTTCCTTGCCTATGTTTCGCTGGCTCCGAGCTTTAGCGCGGTATACGTCGCGGTACTGGTGAGCATTCTGTTTGGACCTTGCTGGGCGACCATCTATGCCGGTACGCTGGATACGGTCGATAACGAACATACTGAAATGGCGGGTGCGGTGATTGTGATGGCCATCGTTGGCGCCGCCGTGGTTCCGGCGATTCAGGGTTATGTGGCGGATATGTTCCACTCGCTACAACTCTCGTTCCTCGTCTCCATGCTGTGCTTCGTTTACGTAGGGGTTTACTTCTGGCGTGAAAGCAAAGTGCGCAGCCTGGCTGAAGCGACTGCATCCTGAGGAGAACGATGATGACAACACGTATTACGCTGTGGCGGACGCTCTTTGGTGAACATCCTCAAGTCCTGCTGGAGAACTGTGATTTCACGGTCACTGCCTTTCGTTATGCCAGCGGTGTGGAAGGGCTGAAGGTACAGAACAGTCGTGGTCATCTGGTGATTCTGCCCTGGATGGGGCAGATGATCTGGGATGCCCGGTTTGATGGCCACGATCTGACCATGCGCAACATGTTCCGCCAGCCGAAACCCGCAACGGAAGTCGTGGCGACCTATGGCTGTTTTGCCTTCCATTCCGGCCTGCTGGCCAATGGCTGCCCGTCGCCGGAAGATACGCACCCGTTGCACGGTGAAATGGCCTGCGCCGCGATGGACGAGGCCTGGCTGGAACTGGACGGCGACAGTCTGCGCGTGACCGGACGCTACGAGTATGTGATGGGATTCGGTCATCATTATCAGGCGCAGCCTGCGGTGGTGATGCATAAAGCGAGCGCGCTGTTTGATATTCAGATGGCCGTCACTAACCTCGCATCCGTCGCGATGCCGTTACAGTACATGTGCCACATGAACTATGCGTACGTACCGGAAGCCACTTTCAGCCAGAATATCCCGGATGAGGCGCTGCGGCTTCGCGAATCGGTCCCGGCGCATGTGAAACCCACCGCACAGTGGCTGGCGTTTAATCAGCGGATCTTACAAGGCGACGCGTCGCTGGCCGCGCTCAATGAACCTGACTTTTACGATCCGGAAATCGTCTTCTTTGCCGACAAATTGGACAGGTATACGGATAAACCCGAATTCCGCATGATCGCCCCGGATGGCACCACGTTTGTCACCCGTTTCGCCAGTTCGGAACTCAACTATGTCACCCGCTGGATCCTGTATAACGGCGATCAGCAGGTCGCAGCATTCGCCCTGCCCGCCACCTGCCGTCCGGAAGGCTTTCTCGCCGCCCAGCGAAATGGCTCATTACTTGACGTGCCGCCGCAGCAAACGCGGAGTTTTACGGTCACCACGGGTATCGCCTGATCGCTCAAGGCTTGAACAGCAACGCGCTTATCGTTAAGGTAAGCGCGTTTTTTTTACCCGCCAGGACAGAGCCATGATTACCGTTGCCCTTATAGACGACCACCTTATCGTTCGCTCCGGCTTTGCCCAATTGCTTGGGCTGGAGGCCGATTTACAGGTGGTCGCCGAGTTTGGCTCGGGGCGTGAGGCGCTGGCGGGATTGCCGGGACGCGGTGTTCAGGTGTGTATTTGCGACATCTCGATGCCGGATATCTCCGGTCTGGAGCTGTTGAGCCAGTTGCCAAAAGGGATGGCGACCATCATGCTCTCGGTACACGACAGCCCGGCGCTGGTGGAACAGGCGCTGAACGCCGGGGCGCGCGGCTTTCTCTCCAAACGCTGCAGCCCGGATGAACTGATTGCCGCAGTACATACCGTGGCTACCGGCGGCTGTTATTTGACGCCAGAAATCGCCGTCAAACTGGCGGCTGGCCGCCAGGATCCGCTGACCCGGCGCGAGCGCCAGGTGGCGGAAAAACTGGCGCAGGGGATGGCGGTAAAAGAGATTGCTGTCGAGCTGGGGCTATCGCCGAAAACGGTGCACGTCCATCGCGCAAACCTGATGGAAAAACTGGGCGTCAGCAATGACGTTGAGCTGGCGCGGCGCATGTTTGACGGCTGGCAATGAAAACCCTGTTGTCACGGTTTATCACCGTTCTCGCCTGTTTTTTTATTTTCTCTGCCGCCTGGTTTTGTCTGTGGAGCATCAGCCTGCATCTGGTTGAGCGTCCGGAACTGGCGGTACTGCTGTTCCCGTTTGGTTTGCGCCTGGGGCTGATGCTGCAATGTCCACGCGGCTATTGGCCGGTATTGCTGGGCGCGGAATGGCTGCTGACCTTCTGGCTGGCGCAGGAAGTGGCGCTGGAGCATCTTCCCCTTTTGCTGATTGGCGGCCTGCTGACGCTGCTGCCCGTGGCGCTGATCTCCCGTTATCGCCATCAGCGTGACTGGCGAACGCTGCTGCTTCAGGGCGCGGCGTTGACGGCGGCAGCGCTGTTGCAGTCGCTACCCTGGCTGGGACAGGGGGAAGAAGCGTGGAATGCGCTGCTGCTGACCCTGACCGGCGGATTGACGCTGGCACCGATCTGCCTGGTGTTCTGGCACTATCTGACCAGTACGACCTGGCTGCCGTTGGGTCCGGCGCTGGTGTCGCAACCGGTGAACTGGCGCGGTCGGCACCTGATCTGGTATCTGCTGCTGTTTAGCGTCAGTCTGTGGCTCCAGTTGGGATTACCCGCAGAGCTTTCGCGATTTACCCCCTTCTGTCTGGCGCTGCCGATTATTGCGCTGGCCTGGCATTACGGCTGGCAGGGGGCACTGATCGCAACCCTGATGAACGCTATCGCGCTGATTGCCAGCCAGACCTGGCACGATCACCCCGTAGATTTATTGCTCTCCCTGTTGGCGCAAAGCCTGACCGGACTGCTGCTTGGCGCGGGTATTCAGCGTCTGCGCGAGCTGAACCAGTCGCTGCAAAACGAACTGGCGCGCAATCACCGGCTGGCGGAGCGCCTGCTGGAAACGGAAGAGAGCGTACGCCGCGACGTGGCGCGTGAGTTGCACGATGATATCGGCCAGACCATCACCGCGATCCGTACTCAGGCCGGAATCGTGCAGCGGCTGGCGGTTGAAAACGGCGGCGTGAAGCAGAGCGGACAGCTTATCGAACAGCTTTCGCTGGGCGTCTATGATTCCGTGCGCCGCCTGCTGGGACGCCTGCGTCCGCGCCAGTTGGATGATTTAACGCTGGAACAGGCGATCCGCTCGTTGATGCGGGAAATGGAGCTGGAAAGTCGCGGCATCGTCAGCCATCTCGACTGGCGGATCGACGAGACGGCGCTCAGCGAGGGTTTGCGGGTGACGCTGTTTCGCGTCTGTCAGGAAGGACTGAACAATATAGTGAAACATGCCAACGCCAGCGCGGTGACGCTGCAGGGCTGGCAGCAGGACGAGCGGCTGATGCTGGTGATTGAGGATGACGGCAGCGGTCTGCCGCCGGGCTCCGGTCAGCAGGGTTTTGGCCTGACCGGGATGCGCGAGCGCGTTACGGCGCTCGGCGGTTCGCTGACGATTTCCTGCACGCACGGTACGCGAGTCAGCGTCTCGCTACCCCTGCGTTACGTTTGAGGAGCGGCAATGCTAACCTTTTTTAACGCCCCGGCGAATGCGCCGCAGTTAACGGACAAGCGCGAGATCGACGATCTTTATCGCTACTGGCGTCGCCATATTCTGCTGACCATCTGGCTGGGCTACGCCCTGTTCTATTTCACGCGGAAAAGTTTTAACGCCGCCGTCCCGGACATTCTCGCCAACGGCGTGTTAACCCGCAGCGATATCGGCCTGCTGGCGACGCTGTTTTACATCACCTATGGCGTGTCGAAATTCGTTTCCGGCATCGTCAGCGATCGTTCTAACGCCCGCTATTTTATGGGGATAGGGCTGATTGCCACCGGCATCGTCAATATTCTGTTTGGTTTCTCCACTTCGCTCTGGGCGTTTGCCCTGCTGTGGGCGCTGAACGCTTTCTTCCAGGGATGGGGCGCGCCGGTGTGCGCACGTCTGCTGACAGCATGGTATTCGCGCAACGAGCGCGGCGGCTGGTGGGCTATCTGGAATACCGCGCACAACGTTGGCGGTGCGTTGATTCCGATCGTCATGGCTGCTGCGGCACTGCATTATGGCTGGCGTGCCGGGATGATGATAGCCGGAATGCTGGCGATCGTCGTCGGGATTTTTCTTTGCTGGCGACTGCGCGACCGTCCGCAGGCCGTGGGGCTGCCACCGGTAGGCGACTGGCAGCACGATGCCCTGGAAATTGCTCAGCAACAGGAGGGCGCGGGACTGACCCGTAAAGAGATCCTCACGAAATACGTGCTGCTCAACCCTTATATCTGGCTGCTATCACTCTGTTATGTGCTGGTGTACGTGGTGCGCGCCGCCATCAACGACTGGGGCAATCTGTATATGTCCGAGACGCTGGGTGTCGATCTGGTGTCCGCCAACATGGCGGTGACGATGTTCGAGTTGGGCGGATTTATCGGCGCGCTGGTGGCGGGCTGGGGGTCAGACAAACTGTTCAACGGCAATCGCGGGCCGATGAACCTGATTTTTACCGCCGGAATTTTGCTTTCGGTGGGTTCACTGTGGCTGATGCCGTTTGCCAGTTATGTAATGCAGGCGGCCTGCTTCTTCACCACCGGATTCTTTGTCTTTGGCCCGCAGATGCTGATCGGTATGGCGGCGGCGGAGTGTTCGCACAAAGAGGCGGCAGGGGCGGCAACCGGATTTGTTGGGCTGTTTGCTTATCTCGGTGCATCGCTTTCCGGCTGGCCGCTGGCGCAGGTACTGGAAACCTGGCACTGGACCGGTTTCTTCGTGGTCATCGCTATCGCTGCCGGGATCTCCGCCCTGCTGTTACTGCCATTCCTCAACGCCCAGGCTCCACGTGAGGCCAGCGAAGCGTGATGCAGTTCACTTTTTTACCGCGAGTGGGGCAAAACTAAGAAATTTTCCCGGTTTCGCCTGGACGCTGTCTCAGGCATGTCTCCCGACTGATTTTTACAATGCCTGCCATTCGCAGGTATAAAAATTAGCCCGGGAGTGTCCTATGCTGGCTTTTCTAAACCAGGTGCGTAAACCGACCCTGGATCTGCCGCTCGATGTGCGGCGCAAGATGTGGTTCAAACCGTTCATGCAGTCTTATCTGGTGGTCTTCATCGGCTACCTGACTATGTATTTGATCCGCAAGAACTTTAACATCGCCCAGAACGATATGATTTCCACCTACGGGTTGAGCATGACGCAACTGGGGATGATTGGTCTGGGGTTCTCCATCACCTACGGCGTGGGTAAAACGCTGGTTTCCTATTATGCGGACGGCAAAAACACCAAGCAGTTCCTGCCGTTTATGCTGATCCTCTCTGCAATTTGTATGCTCGGCTTCAGCGCCAGCATGGGAACGGGTTCCGTAAGCCTGTTCCTGATGATCGCCTTCTATGCCCTGAGTGGTTTCTTCCAGAGCACCGGCGGCTCGTGCAGCTATTCCACTATCACCAAATGGACGCCTCGCCGTAAGCGCGGCACTTTCCTCGGCTTCTGGAATATCTCTCATAACCTTGGCGGCGCAGGTGCGGCAGGCGTGGCGCTGTTCGGTGCGAACGTGCTGTTCGACGGACACGTGATTGGGATGTTTATCTTCCCGTCTATTATCGCTCTGATTGTTGGCTTTATCGGTCTGCGCTTTGGTAGCGACTCGCCGGAATCGTATGGCCTCGGTAAAGCTGAAGAACTGTTTGGCGAAGAGATCAGCGAAGAGGATAAAGAGACCGAAGAAAATGACATGACCAAATGGCAGATCTTCGTTGAATACGTGCTGAAAAACAAAGTGATCTGGCTGCTCTGTTTCTCGAACATCTTCCTGTACGTGGTGCGTATCGGCATCGATCAGTGGTCTACCGTGTACGCTTTCCAGGAGCTGAAACTGTCCAAAGAGGTGGCAATTCAGGGCTTTACCTTGTTTGAGGTGGGGGCGCTGGTCGGTACGCTGCTGTGGGGTTGGCTCTCGGATCTGGCGAACGGTCGCCGTGCTCTGGTGGCCTGCGTGGCGCTGGCGCTGATCATCGCGACGCTTGGCGTGTACCAACATGCCAGCAACCAGTATGTCTATCTCGCGTCACTGTTTGCGCTCGGCTTCTTGGTGTTTGGCCCGCAACTGTTGATTGGCGTGGCGGCGGTGGGTTTTGTTCCGAAAAAAGCCATTGGCGCGGCGGACGGTATCAAGGGTACCTTTGCGTACTTGATCGGCGATAGCTTTGCCAAGTTAGGTCTGGGGATGATTGCCGACGGTACGCCAGTGTTTGGTTTGACCGGCTGGGCGGGTACCTTCGCTGCGCTGGACGCCGCCGCTATCGGCTGTATCTGCCTGATGGCGATGGTTGCGGTTATGGAAGAGCGCAAAATACGCCGGGAAAGAAAAATTCAGCAGTTAAGAACCGCTTAAGTGTGTAATTGGTAACATTTTGCCCAGCCTGCGCGCTGGGCTTTTTTCCTCCCGCCTAAACGTTTTCCGAATCCGGGCAATATTGCTCTCCCCTCGCAGTTTTCCCCCATGATGCCAGCTTAAGGTAATCCTTCTGATTTATATGCAAAAAGGGTTTAAGCATGAGTGGAAAACCGGCGGCGCGTCAGGGCGACGGCACCATGAAGGGTGGCCCGATAATCCAGGGCTCTGCGGGTGTGATGATTGGCGCACCTACCGGCGTGGCCTGCTCGGTCTGCCCGGGAGGGATGACTTCCGGTAACCCGGTCAATCCGTTGCTGGGTGCAAAGGTGCAGCCCGGTGAAACCGATTTCGCCCTGCCGGGTCCGTTGCCGTTTGTGCTCTCGAGGACTTACAACAGCTACCGGACGAAAACGCCTGCACCGGTGGGTATTTTTGGCCCCGGCTGGAAAGCGCCCTTCGATATCCGCTTACAAATCCACGATAACGAACTGATAATTAACGATAACGGCGGCAGAAGCATCCACTTTGAGCCGCTGTTTCCCGGTGAAACGGCCTTCAGCCGCAGCGAATCGCTCTGGCTGGCGCGGGGCGGCGTGCCGGCGCTGCATGAAAGCAATCCGCTGCACACACTGTGGCAGTCGTTGCCGGAAGACATTCGCACCAGTCCACACGTGTATCTGGCAACCAACAGCGTTCAGGGACCGTGGTGGATCCTGGGCTGGTCTGCGCGCGTACCGGGAGCGGAGGAACCCTTTCCTGCCCCGCTGCCGCCGTACTGGACGCTGACGGCTCTGGTGGACAATTTAGGGCGGAGAATGGTCTTCCATCGTGCCGCTACCGGTGATGCAGCCGGGGAAATCAGCGCCGTGACGGACGGTGCAGGCCGCCGCTTCCGGCTGGTGCTGACCACGCAGGCGCAGCGGGCAGCACAGTACCGGAAGCAGGTAACCGCCAGTGGCACAAAACCCCTTCCCTTCCCGGATGCTCTGCCCGCCACCGCGTACGACACGGACAACGGCCTTCGTCTGGCAGAAGTATGGCTGACCCACGACCCGGAATACCCGGACACTCTGCCCGCCGCGCCGCTGGCGCGATACGACTATTCCCCGCGTGGCGAACTGGCAACGGTATACGACCGCAGCGGCACGGCAGTACGCCATTTTACGTATGACCCGCCGCATCCGGGACGCATGGTGGCACACCGTTATGCGGGCAGACCAGAGATACGCTATCGCTATGACATCGCCGGGCGGGTAACGGAACAGCGTAACCCGGAAGGCTTAAGCTATACCTACTCGTATGAACAGAACCGCGTCATTATCACCGACAGCCTGAACCGCCGGGAGGTGCTTTACACCGAAGGCGAAGGCGGGCTGAAGCGGGTAGTGAAACAGGAACGCTCCGATGGCAGCGCCATTCACAGTGAATACGACCCGGCAGGGAGACTTATTGCACAGACCGATGCGGCGGGCCGTAAGACGGAATACCGCCTGAGTCCCGGCTCCGGCCAGTTAAAAGAAATCGTCGCGCCAGACGGCAGGCGTACTGAATTTTATTACAACAGCCAGCGCCAGTTGACGGACACCGTATACCCGGACGGCCTGCAAAACCGGCAGGAATACGACGTTCAGGGCAGACTCACCGCCGAAATCCTGCGCGACGGCAGCACCACCCGCTATGTGTATGCTGACCCGCACAGTGAATACCCGTCCGCCACCGAAGACGCCACCGGCAGCCGGAAACAGATGACGTGGAGCCGCTACGGGCAGTTGCTGAGCTTCACCGACTGCTCAGGCTACCAGACCCGTTACGAATATGACCGCTTCGGTCAGGTCACTGCCCTTCATCAGGAAGAAGGCCTCAGCCAGTACCGTGCTTACGATGACCGGGGCAGACTGGTCAGCCAGAAAAATGCACAGGGCCACGAAACCCGCTATGAGTACAGCATCGCGGGCGACCTGATGGTCGTGCTCCACCCGGACGGCAGCAGGCAGACCACAGAGTATGATGCCGCTGGACACCCGGTGAGCACCACCACTGGCGGCCTGACCCGGCAGATGGCATACGACGCCGCAGGCCGTGTGACGCAACTGACCAACGAAAACGGCAGCCACACCACCTTCGCTTATGATGTGCTGGACAGGCTGGTGCAGGAAACGGGCTTTGACGGCAGAACACAGCGTTATCAGTACGGTATTACCGGGCAGCTTATCCGCAGTGAGGACGAAAGCCTCATCACCCTGTGGCATTACGATGCGTCAGACCGCCTGACATACCGAACGGTGAATGATGAAGAGGCAGAGCGCTGGCAGTACAACGAGCACGGCTGGCTGGCCGAAGTCAGCCATCTCAGCGACGGCCACCGCGTCGCCGTGCAGTATGAGTACGATAAACAGGGACGGATGAACCTTGAACGCCAGACGGTGCAGCATCCCGAAACGGGAGAGCTGCTGTGGCAGCACGAAACCCGGCACGATTACAGCGATAAGGGACTGCCGGACCGCGTGACACCGGACGCCCTTCCCCCGGTGGCGTGGCTGACCTACGGCAGCGGGTATCTGGCCGGCATGAAGCTCGGCGACACGCCGCTTATCGACTTCACCCGCGACCGCCTGCACCGGGAGACGCAGCGCCGCTTCGGCGAATACGACCTGACCACGGCATACACGCCGGGCGGTCAGCTACAGAGCCATCACCTCAGCATTCTTCAGCTTAACCGCGACTACACCTGGAACAGCGGCGGACAGCTTGTCCGCATCCGCGGGCAGCATGAGCAGCGGGATTATCAGTATGGCGACGCCGGGAGGCTCCTCGGCACACATATCACATCGCCCCACCACGACCTGGCGCAGTGGACGTTCACCGACCCGGCGGGCAACCGGACAGCGGAACGGGATAGATACCCGATGCTGCCGGAACGCTTCCCGGATAACCGCATCAGCCAGGATGTGGAGAATTTTTACCATTATGACGAACACGGCAGGCTGACGGAGAAAGATGAACGCCGGATACACCCGCACGGCAGCCTGTCGCATCATTATGAGTATGATAACCAGCACCGGCTGGTGCACTACCGCCGGATGCAGGCAGGCAACGTGCTGACGGAAAGCCGTTATCTTTACGACCCGCCGGGCCGCCGCATCAGCAAACGGGTGTGGGCATGTACGGTATTTCACGATGGTTCGTGTTCACAACCAGCGCTGCAGGAAACCGTGTGGTACGGCCAGGATGGCGACCGGCTGACCACCACGCAGACGGACAAAACCCGCATCCAGACGGTGTACCTGCCGGGGAGCTTCACCCCGCTCATCCGTATTGAAACGGCAACCGGAGAACTGACCAGAGCCATCCGCCGCACGCTGGCGGAGAAATTTCAGCAGGAAGCAAACGTGACCTTCCCGCCGGAACTGGTGGCGATGGTGGATAATCTGGAAGCGGAACTACGGCGCGGGGAACTCAGCGAAGCCAGCCGGACGTGGCTGGCACAGTGCGGCCTGACGCCGGAGCAGATGAAAAATCAGCTGGAGCCGATATATATACCGGTAAGAAAAATCCACCTGTACCACTGCGACCACCGGGGCCTGCCGCTGGCACTGATTGACGTTAACGGGGCCATTGCGTGGCGCGCAGAGTTTGATGAATGGGGGAATATCCTGCGGGAAGATAACCCGTATAACCTGGAACAGCTCATCCGTCTGCCGGGGCAGCAGTGGGATAAAGAGACGGGGTTGTACTATAACCGGCACCGGTATTACGACCCAGCACAGGGAAGATATATCACGCAGGACCCGATTGGGTTAGCGGGAGGGCGGAATCTGTATCAATATCCGCTTAACCCGGTCACAAAAATAGATCCATTGGGGCTATTCCAAATGTGTCACAGGGATCTTCTTCTACCCATTCCCTATGCGAGGCATTGTTACGTAAAATTTGATGATGGCTCAACATCAAGTTATGACCCTAAAGGGGTTAATCCCGATCCCGACCCGCATCAAGAAGGTACTGTTTGTACAGAACCCAAACAACCCGCTCTTGATGATTGTATTAAGAAAGCGATGGATCAATGTAAGGGAAAAGATTACAGTTTTACGGAATTCAATTGTTGTCATTGTGCTGAACAAGCAATGAAAGAGTGTGGCACATCAATACCTAAGGGGGCCTGGCCCAACTCTCCAGTAAATCCTGGACCTCAGCCCGGTGAGAATGGATTCACTCCAGACCCAGTGTATAATTCAACGCTGGGGAAATAATGTTATGACTACAAAAAGAATAATCGTTATTGGTATCACAATCATCATAATTAGTAGTGTTTTTTTATGGTTAAGCTCTCTCATTCATAGCTATGTCTATAATAGAATGCACATTAACCGTAATGGTTTATTGACATGCCTTTGGTTATTGAATTCTTTTTCATCATATCTTCTTTATTTTTATAATATCAGAGGAAAATTGCTAATAAGTCTCCTGTATATATTATTTTTGGGCGGTCTAATGACGCTTATGCATTTTATATTTTGGAATGAAACATATGGTGATTTTTCTGGGATTGAAGGATTAAAAGTTATCAGTGGTGTTTATTTTGCTATCAGTACGATAACTATATGTATTGGAGTCGGAGTTGGTTTTATTACCTCCTGCTTAAAAAGAAAATGATATGTTGGAGGATTTGCTTAATGAATATTACCCATCAGGGGGAGGGTTACATCCGACCAATTAGTCGTAGGGATGAAGGATTGTACTATGATTGTTATTGCTATGATAAACCGTCTTATCGACGATTCATCATTCAAGAATAGAGCCAGCAGTGGCGAAGCGGTATTACGTGCAGAATATGATGAATGGGGCAATCGACTGATAGAGGATAACCCGGAAAACCTGCAACAGTTTATCCGGCTGAAAGCTAAGCTACATGATAAGGCAACCGGATTGTATTATATCTGGCAACGTTGCTAAGACCCGTTAGAGAGGCGGTATATTATGCAGGATCCGATAGGGTTGATGGGGGGGATGGAATTGTTATAAATATCCATTAAATCCTGTGAATAGAATCGAACCGTTGGGCTTGATAGATTTTCCTAGCTATAACACCCCGTGGGGAAATAGCGTTGTTAGTGTACCAAATGCAGTGTCCGAAGGACGTATTTCATATGATGAAGGAATTCAGACATTAAAGGATTTAAGCGGCCCACATTATTCGCCCTCTCTATTTTCTATATCTTTAGATGGCGGTCTTTCAGCTTATGGCATTACAGGGGGTAGTGTTTCCGCTGGAGTGCTTACCGGAAATGGTGATAAAGGCTTAGATCTCTGCGTATATATGATGTCTTGCGAGGGGCTCGGTATAGGAGCGGCTGGAGGTGCGTCACTTTATGGTACTGCTACTAATGCTCCGTCATCATCTGGTTCATCCAATTATATTGGGGGAACCACTGATGTAGGGCTGGTTGCCAATGGTGTGGTAACAATTTTGTCTGAGTTAAATAAAAAGGAAGATCCTGTACATATATCTACAACACTCAGTGGTGGCGTTGGTGGTGCTGGGTTTAGTGGCATAATTACTTGCCAGCAATATACAAAATGCATAGTGAATTGATATGAGATATTATGTTTATTTTATGATGTTATTAGTATGTAGCATTGTTACACTGGTAGGATGTGGTGATGACAACACTCATGATGCAATCCTTGTGGTTGAGGCATTTCATGAGCAATTTAATTCAAAGGATTTTAATGGAATTTATGCCGATGTGGTTTCTAAAGAATTTAAAAACTCAATGACCAAAGCAGATTATTTTGCTCTTATGGATAAAAATTTCTCAATGCTTGGTAAGTATCGCTTTGGCCGTTTATTGAAAAGCAATCAAGTTAAGGTGTTAATTGGAGAAGATAAAATAAACATATCTTATCACTCTACATATACTAATTATGAATTAAATGAATTATTTATAATAATAAAGGAGAGCGGCAAAAATAAAATCTCTCAAATAGTATACGATGACATTCATGCAATAAATCTCAAAGACTGATAGTCTGAATTTTTGTTAAATCATCAGTAATGCCACTATGTTTGAATAAGTTATTTTGACTGATTTTTTCCTCTGTAGCGGTATAGTTTACAGATAGTCATTATAGAGTACCTCCTTCGGTCTTTTCGTGACGCTGTATATCTTTTGTGAATAAACTACCGTGAGCGAAGAAACCATAGCAGAGAGGAGTGTATTCGCCGAAACTTGTGGCGCTAGTGGATAAACTGGAAGCAGAGCTACAATGCGGGGAACTCAGCGAAGCCAATTTGGCGTGGCTGGCACAGTGCGGCCTGCCGCTGGCACTGATTGACGTTAACGGCCTGGTTGCGTGGTGCGTAGAATCTGACTGCGGGAGAATAACCCGCAAAACAGGAACAGCTTATCCGTCTACCGGGGCAGCAGTGGGGTAACGAGACAGGATGTACGACACCCGACACGAGTATCATGAACCACAGCAGGCACGTATAAGCACTTGAGATTCAGTATTTAGTTCCCCTTTTATATTCTCTGGTTAGGCGACCCTTAATCAGTCAGCGATCTCCTGGGAAGTGAAGGTAAACGTGTCACCGTCAAACAGCCCCTGGCTGGTGAGTTTTAGCGCGGGGATCACCGGCAGGGAGAGAAACGCCATCTGGATAAACGGCTCGTCGGGCAGAGAGCCACATTCGCGCCCTGCTGCTTTTAGCGCATCGATCTGCTCCGCCAGCGAATCGGCGGTGTCGGTGCTCATTAACCCGGCAATCGGCAGCGGCAAGTGGCATTGCACCTGGCCGTTACGAACGACGCAAAGCCCGCCGCCATCGTCAATCACCTGATTAACCGCCAGAGCCATCTCTTCCGCGCTGCGACCGATCACCACAATATTATGACTGTCATGGCTGACCGTGGCCGCCAGCGCGCCTTCACGCAGTCCGAATCCACCTAATAAGCTACAGGCCGGGGGCGACTGGCGACCGTAGCGTTCAAGCACGGCGATATAGCAAATATCATGACGATCGAAGCCCTCCGCGGTGCACTCGCAGTCACTGGCGCCTGTCACCAGTTCGTTAGGGATAACATCGATCACCCGATAGCGTTTGCCGGGGGTGAAATGCAGCGGGAAGTCATTGGCGCAAACGGGGTGGCGCGCAATGGTATTGCCATACGGCGGAACGGTTTGCGCCAGCCTTGCCGGTTCATCGGCTTTCAGACGTTCAGTGTCAACGGGTTCTCCTTTGACAAACACCTGCTGTACCGTCACGTTGCGGGCATCGCTGAGCAGGACAATATCCGCCTGTTTTCCGGGGGCCAGCAAGCCAAGATGGCGCAGGCCAAAATGATGAGCGGCAGACCAACTGGCGACGCGATAAGCGACGTGTAGCGGGACGTTATGCTGTAAAATCAGTCGGCGAATCAGGGCGTCGATATGCCCTTCATGCGCAATTTCCCAGGGATTGCGATCGTCGGTACAGAGCAGGCACTGTGGGCTGTTAAAAGCGTTGATCAGCGGTGCCAGCGCGTCGAGGTTGCGGGCGGCGGAACCTTCGCGGATCATCAGCGCCATTCCGCGTTGCAACTTGCGACGCCCCTCCTCCAGTGTGTAGCTCTCGTGACAATTCTCGATCCCGGCGGCGATGTAGGCGTTGAGCGCCTTACCGCTCATTCCTGGGCAGTGGCCGTCCAGCGTCAGATGGCGAAAGGCGTCCATTTTATCGAGCAGCGCATCCTGTCCGGCAATGACGCCTGGGTAATCCATCACTTCGGCCAGTCCGGCGACCAGCGGGTGATCGCGCCAGGCCAGCATCTGGTCGAGGGAGAAATGTGCGCCATTCACATCACATCCCTCCAGAGCGGGAACGCAGGAACTCACCTGCAGATACTGATTCTGCTTCGCCTGTTCGGCGCAGCGGATAAACCAGGAGAATCCTTTTTCGCCCATCACATTGACGATTTCATGAGGATCGCACACGACGGTGGTGAGCCCGCGCGGCAGCGTCGCGGTTTCAAAGGTCACTGGCGTCATCATGCTGGATTCAATGTGCAGGTGAGCGTCGATAAAGCCGGGTACCGCCGTTGCGCCGTCGGCGTCGATGCGCCGTAATGCCGGAGCGTCACGATACTCCGCCCCGATGCCCGCGATATGCCGCCCTTTGATCACAATAGGGCCAGTCATTTCTCCGCCATTGATAATATCGAGAAGGATGACATTATCAATAATATAATCAGCAACCGCTTCGCCGCGTGCAACGGCTAACAATTCTTGCTGTTCCTGGCGGCTAATATAATGAAATTTATGACTTATGCTGTTATTCATATTTTTCTCATTTTGATTTTATCAATTTGATTATTATTTATCATTAAGAAATGCCGGGTAATTATTTTAAGTTTATCGATTAACGGGCATTTGCATTGTGATTACAATCACTGAATTAAAGACAGGAGATGTTTTAAATGAGGCCTGCTTATATCTTCATAAATGGATGAGAAAAATGAATAATGATATCAGTGATGACGTGCAGCATGATTCAAATCACCTTTCGCGATTATTTAAACTCCGCCAGCATGGCACCGATGTGCGGACCGAAACGATTGCCGGGATGACGACGTTTTTAACGATGGTGTACATTGTTTTTGTTAACCCGCAAATACTTGGGGCCGCGCAGATGGACCCCAAAGTGGTGTTTGTCACCACGTGTCTCATCGCCGGTATTGGCAGCATCGCGATGGGCCTCGTCGCTAACCTTCCCGTTGCATTAGCGCCGGCGATGGGATTGAACGCGTTTTTTGCCTTTGTGGTGGTGGGAGCAATGGGGGTAAGCTGGCAAACGGGAATGGGGGCTATCTTCTGGGGGGCGGTCGGACTATTTTTACTCACCCTTTTTCGCATCCGTTACTGGATGATTTCCAATATCCCGATTAATTTACGTATCGGCATCACCAGTGGTATTGGTTTATTTATTGCATTGATGGGATTAAAAAATTCGGGCGTCATTATTGCAAATAAAGACACCCTGGTGACCATTGGTAACTTAAGCTCCCACAGCGTATTACTGGGGATTTTAGGTTTCTTTATTATTACCGTGCTGTCATCACGTCATTTTCATGCTGCGGTGCTGGTCTCTATTGTCGTCACCTCCTGCTGTGGGTTATTTTTCGGTGATGTCCATTTTAGCGGCATTTATTCTGTGCCTCCCAGTATTAGCGGAGTGATGGGTGAGGTCGATTTAAGTGGTTCTTTATCGCTTAATCTGGCCGGGATTATCTTTTCTTTCATGCTCATCAATTTGTTTGATTCATCAGGAACATTAATTGGTGTGACGGATAAAGCCGGGTTAATCGGTAGCGACGGTAAGTTTCCTGGTATGAGGCGGGCACTGTATGTCGACAGTGTGAGCTCGGTTGCCGGGGCGTTTATCGGCACCTCGTCTGTGACAGCCTATATTGAGAGCACCTCGGGCGTGGCGGTTGGCGGGCGTACCGGCCTGACGGCGGTGGTGGTTGGTGTGCTCTTCCTGCTGGTGATGTTCTTTTCTCCGCTGGTGAGTATGGTTCCCGCGTATGCAACGGCAGGCGCGCTGATCTTTGTCGGTGTGCTGATGACCTCCAGCCTTTCCCGCGTTAACTGGGATGATTTAACCGAATCGGTTCCTGCGTTTATCACCACGGTGATGATGCCTTTTAGTTTTTCCATTACTGAGGGGATCGCGCTTGGCTTTATGTCGTACTGCATCATGAAAGTGTTTACCGGACGCTGGCGGGAACTGAACCTGTGCGTCGTTGTGGTCGCGGTGCTTTTTGCGCTGAAAATCATTCTGGTGGATTAGTATTCACGGGCCGTTTCCAGATATCATGAGCGCTGATAAAGCAGGAGAACGCATGATCTGGATAATGCTGGCCACACTGGCGGTGGTGTTTGTTATCGGGTTTCGGGTACTCACTTCCGGATCCCGGCGGGCGATTCGCCGCTTGAGCGAGCGCCTGAATATTGATGTGGTGGCGGTAGAATCGATGATCGATCAGATGGGAAAAGTGCAGGGTGAGGCATTTATGCAGTATCTCCATCGCCCCGACGAGTCACATCTGCAAAATGCCGCTCAGGTTTTGTTGATCTGGCAGAGCGTCATTGTGGACGGCAGCGAGCAGAACCTGTTGCAGTGGCATCGCCTACTGCAAAAGGCCAGGCTGGCTGCGCCAGTCACCGATGCGCAGGTACGTCTGGCGCTCGGTTTCTTACGCGAGGTTGATCCGGATATGCAGGACATCAACGCCTTCCAGATGCGCTACAACGCCTTTTTTCAGCCTGAAGACGGCGTGCACTGGCTGCATTAAGAGCAATATGGATACGAATGTTGTTACGCAAGTGAAGCGTAAGGCAGGTGTAGCCATCGGACAAATAGTTGCCAAAACGTTAAATGCGTCACAATTAAAATGTTACACTGCGTGACTTTTCCACCAGAACACCACGCAGGTCGCAGAAATGAGTGAATGTATCGAAGAGAAAACCCGCGCTGACGTTGTCGTCCGTCCGAACTGGTCGGCGGTATTTGCCGTGGCGTTCTGTGTCGCTTGCCTGATTACCGTCGAGTTTTTACCTGTCAGTCTGTTGACGCCAATGGCGCAGGACCTGGGGATTTCTGAAGGCGTTGCCGGACAGTCGGTGACTGTCACCGCGTTTGTCGCCATGTTTGCCAGCCTGTTTATCACGCAGATCATTCAGGCAACGGATCGTCGTTATGTGGTGATTCTGTTCTCCGTGTTACTGACCCTCTCCTGCCTGCTGGTCTCTTTTGCCAACTCCTTTGCGTTGTTGCTGGTGGGACGAGCCTGTCTGGGACTGGCGCTGGGTGGATTCTGGGCGATGTCGGCGTCGCTGACCATGCGCCTGGTTCCGCCGCGTACAGTGCCAAAAGCGCTGTCAGTGATTTTCGGCGCGGTTTCTATCGCGCTGGTGATTGCTGCGCCGTTGGGCAGTTTTTTAGGCGGCATTATTGGCTGGCGTCACGTCTTTAACGCCGCAGCGGTGATGGGCTTGCTGTGTATGGTCTGGGTGGTGAAATCACTGCCGTCGCTGCCCGGTGAGCCTTCTCATCAGAAGCAAAACATGTTCAGCTTGTTGAATCGTCCCGGTGTTGCGGCAGGGATGATCGCCATCTTTATGTCCTTTGCCGGCCAGTTTGCGTTCTTCACTTATATCCGCCCGGTGTATATGAATCTGGCGGGCTTTGATGTCGATGGCCTGACGCTGGTGCTGCTGAGCTTTGGCATCGCCAGTTTTGTTGGCACCTCGCTGTCGTCTGTGATTCTTAAACGCTCGGTCAAGCTGGCATTAGCCGGTGCACCGCTGGTACTGGCGCTGAGTGCGTTGGTGCTTACGTTGTGGGGCAGCGACAAGATTGTGTCGGCGGGTATTGCGATTATCTGGGGACTGGCGTTTGCGCTGGTGCCGGTGGGGTGGTCGACATGGATTACCCGGTCGCTTGCCGATCAGGCAGAAAAGGCTGGATCCGTCCAGGTCGCCGTGATCCAGCTTGCCAATACCTGTGGGGCCGCGGTGGGAGGCTATGCACTCGATAACCTTGGCCTGCTGTCGCCCCTGATGCTCTCCGGCAGCCTGATGCTGCTGACGGCGCTTCTGGTGGCAGCGAAAGTTCGCATAAAGGGTATGCAATGATCTCACACTCTGTTTGTCGAATGGCGCTGCGCTTATCCGACCTACGGTACGGAGACCTGTAGGCCGGATAAGGCATTTATGCCACCATCCGGCAGAACGCGATATGGCTCATCAGAACCACGCTTCCCACATCGCGCCGACGTTGAAATCGTCCAGCGTTTCGTCATCCGTGCCGTTCACGCGAGCGGTGCGGTCGTTATCCACTTTGCCGCCGGTGACGTAGAAGCGCAGCATCGGGCGGAACTCCGGCCCCATTGCAATCGACATGTTCTGCGACAGCGTCAGCTTCCAGCCTTTGTTATCGCCGCCGTTATCATAGTCGACACGCTGATAGCCCGCTTCCAGCCAGGTGGAGTGCACGTCGTTCCAGAAGTACATTGGACGCACAATAGCACCATAGTTCTTGCGATTTTCACTCTGATCGGCGCTGTTGTCGTAGTCATGGAATGCCAACAGGTATTCAACCTGCGCCTGTTGCGTGAATTTATGACTCCCTTCGAAACTGGCGTAAATCGCCGTCAGATCGTCGGTTTTGTTGTAGACGCTGTTGTCGGAGTTGTCAGAGTAACGGGCGATCACTTTGTTGACGCCGCTGTCATTGGTGTGGCTGACGACAAACGCGCCCTGCCAGGCCTTCAGGCGATCGTCGCTATCGACCGCTTTCGAGTCAAAGCCGTAGTTGGCGTAAATTTCCAGATCTAACGGACCGAGTTTCATGCCGTGGATTTTTGAGGTCACGGCGTAGTTGCCTTTGTCACCGGTGCCGGAACCGCCGGTACAGGTGATGCGTGACGGGTTGGCCTCATCTTCCATCACTTCCGGGCTGCACGATTCCACGGCGGCCACGGTCGCCACGTCAAACTGCACGCCGCCAATATCGAAGTTCTTCACCCCGGCGCCCTGGCCGTCGTGGTTCATCCAGAAGTAGTCGTTGATCCCTTGTTGCGGACGCTGGTGGAAGTCGCGCCCCGCCCAGATATAGGCGTTCGGGTTGGATTCCAGAACGTTGGTCACCCCTGCGTAGGCCTTTTTGAGGTTCACCTCGTCGCCCCAGTGGTCGATCATCACGTTGATATCCCAGATCGCACCGTTGTCGCCTTTGAATGCTTTGGAAAGCTGGAATTCGCCGCCGTTGCCTTCGTTACCCAGACGACCAATGGCGGACGCGCCGTTATAGGAACCGTCCACGCCGACGTACTTCTGATCGCCGCTCTGGAAGTGCGCGCCGTAACGCGCATAGCCGCTGAATTTCACACCGAACGGGATGGCCATATCGGGTGACTGCGCGGCGCTTTGCGGCTCAACAATCACATCGGTTTTTTTCGCCACAGCAGCGTCCATTTTCGCCTGACGTTCCGCAAGGGCTTTGTCTACGGCTTTGGCGACAATGGCGTCGATTTGTTCCTGCGTAAATTCCTGTGCGAGTACAGAAATCGGGCAAAGCGCGGCCACGACCGCCATGGCTAATGGAAGTTTTTTTATCATGTTCATGGTTATCTCATTTACGTTTTATCCTTCAGTTTGCATTGAGCATTCTGAAGAGATGTGCGCATTAATTTATTTTAAGATAATAACCATCCCGCCTTGGTGTAATTCGCTATCACCAAAACAAGTTGATCTGTTATTTATAGGTGCGGGTACAGAATGCGTTTATTTAATCGTAATAGCGTCTCCGTTTATTATTATTACCCTTCGACTTTCAAGCTGTTTCTTTGTTGGCTACGTTCGTTCACCCCAGTCACTTAGTTGAGTAAGCACCAGGGAATTCTCTCTTGCCGCCTCGACGCAACTCGAAATCCATTGGGTATAGATTTAAATTAACGTTGGTAGAGATGAATAATTTCTTCTGACAGTTCGCGGGCTAGCAGCGATGTCATTAAATGATCCTGCGCATGCACCATAATTAACGTCATGGGTTGCCGGGCTTCCCCGGCATCCTGTTCGATCAATTTGGTTTGCATGTGGTGGGCCTGACGGGCGTAACCGTCCGCCTCCCGAAGCAGGCTTTTCGCCTCGTCAATGTTGCCTGCACGCGCAGCGTGAAGCGCCTCGAAGCACAGACTGCGGGACTGTCCGGCATTGACGATAATTTCCATTACTGCTTCTTCTAATGCAATCATTGTAAATATCTCTTAATCGAATCCGTTATGTTCGGCGGTATTGGCGAACCACTCGCCGCTCTTTTTCACCGTACGTTTTTGCGTGTCTAAATCTAACTGGACAAAACCATAGCGGTTTTTATATCCGTTGAGCCATGACCAGTTATCAATAAAGGTCCACATATGGTAACCAAGGCACTGACAGCCTTCACTGATCCCTTTATGTAGCCATTTAAGATGTTCAGAGACAAATTCAATACGGTAACTGTCATTAATTTGCCCGTTCTGAATAAATCGCTGTTCGTTTTCTACACCCATTCCGTTTTCAGAAATAAAGCAGCGCGGGTTGCCGTAATTATCACGCAGATTGGTAATAATATCGTAAATACCCGGCTCATAAATTTCCCAGCCCCGGTAAGGGTTCATTTTACGGCCTGGCATTTCATAATAATCAAACAACCACTCCGGCATAAATGGCGCATTCAGATTGATGGCGGTATCGCGGCATTTTACGCGGCGGGGCTGATAGTAATTAATGCCCAGCAGGTCGATTTTGCCATC
This sequence comes from Citrobacter sp. RHB35-C17, assembly GCF_013816795.1. Classification (NCBI taxonomy): domain Bacteria; kingdom Pseudomonadati; phylum Pseudomonadota; class Gammaproteobacteria; order Enterobacterales; family Enterobacteriaceae; genus Citrobacter; species Citrobacter sp. RHB35-C17. The sequence goes on from NZ_CP057150.1 coordinate 54,232, forward strand.
GGCAATCAGCTGTACGTCACCTGGTTGGCAGGCGGGCAGCTGATCGTACTCTTTCAGTAACGCCACCAGATCCGCCGGATATTCCCCTTTCAGCACCGGGTCGAGGAAGCTGCAGTTGAACAGCAGATCCGCATGGTGCGCGGCTTTCACATCCGCCGGATGCTGTGAGCGCGGATAAGAAGGCGTCAGGTTGAGCACGACACCGATTTCGCCGTCGTTGTTGCCCGCACGATAAGCTCGAACCGCCGTCGAGTGCGCCAGCACGGTGTGATACGCCACGGTGGCTGCGCGTCTGAAATCCACCACGTTGGGGTAATGGAAGTCATACAGATAGCCGCCTTCTACCGGCACAATCGGCTCGTTAAAGGTGAACCAGTGCTTAACGCGGTTGCCGAACAATTCGAAACACGTCTGCGCGTAGCGGCCAAAGGCTTCCACGACGTCACGGTTTTCCCAGCCGCCTTTCTCCTGCATCACCATCGGCATGTCGAAGTGAAACAGCGTGATAAACGGCGTGATACCCTGCGCCAGCAGTTCGTCAATAACGTTGTTATAGAACGCCACCGCTTCTGGATTCACCTCGCCCGTACCGTCTGGAATCAGGCGCGACCAGCTTAACGAGGTGCGGAAGCTGTTATGTTTCAACTGCTTCAGCAGCGCGATGTCCTGTTTCCAGTGCTGATAAAAGGTTGAGGTGTTCGCCGGGCCAACCCCCTGATGGAAACGACCTGGCTGGCGGTCGAACCACACATCCCATGTGGTCTGGCTTTTGCCGCCGTTCAGGCTATCCCCTTCGGTTTGCAGCGCTGAGCAGGCACTGCCCCACCAGAAGTTTTCAGGAAAACGGTATCTCATTGTTCTGACTCCTTGATTCATTATGAGTTGCTACGGGCAGCGTTCGCCACGGAGACGGCATCCTGGGCTTTTTGCTCTTCTGTCTTCAGCAGAGAACGTTCGTAAGCGCGCAGGAACGGGAGGTAAATCAACGCTGACATCACCATACAGATCAGACACATCACCACCGGACTAAAGGCCCAGTTTGCCGCCCAGGAGGCGCCAATCGGTGCGGGCGTGGTCCACGGCGTCAGTGACACCACCTGATCCAGCCAGCCCAGACGGGTTGCGGTGTAAGCCAGTACGGCGTTGATCATGGGCACGAAAACGAACGGGATAAACAGCATCGGGTTCATGATGATCGGCGCACCGAACAGAATAGGCTCATTAATGTTGAAGAAGCTAGGGACGATGCCCATTTTGCCGATCGTCCGCAGATGGGTAACGCGACTACGCAGCAGCAGGAAGGCCAGTGGTAAAGTCGAGCCCACGCCGCCGATCAGCAGGTAGTGATCCCAGAAACCTTGTAAATAGACGTGTGGCAATGCCGCGCCTGCTGCCAGCGCCGCCTGGTTCGCGGAAAGGTTGGCCATCCAGAATGGGTTCATAATGCCTGTGACGATCAGCGAACCGTGAATACCAGCAAACCAGAAAATCTGGCACATCAGGACCGAAAGCAGAATCGCCGGCAGGGAGTCAGACGCGGAAACCAACGGTGCCAGCAGGTGCATGATCGCCTGCGGAATGATCATGCCGGTCTGCGCTTCAATAAACAGGTTCAGCGGGTGTAACGTCGCAATGACCACCAGAACCGGAATGAGGATCTCAAACGAACGGGCGACGCCGGTCGGAACCTCTTTCGGCAGACGGATAGTGATGTTGTGCTGCTTCAGCCAGGCATAAACGCGCGTGGCATAGATGGCGGTGATCAGCGCGGTAAAGATCCCCTGACCGGAAAGGTACTGGGTGGAGATTTTCCCGTCGGCATACGGGGCGGCGACCAGTAAAAAGGCCATAAACGCCAGCAGGCCGGACATGATTGGATCGAGATTAAACTGACGGCCCAGACTGGCGCCAATGCCCACAGAGATGAAGAACGTCATAACGCCCATGCTGAGGTTAAACGGCAGCATCAACTGTTCACGATACGTGGCGGAGAAATCGAGCCAGCCACGGGCAAAGCTGTTGGTGGTTTCGGCAGAGAACGGCGGAAAAATAAACACCAGCATGAACGAGCCGATGATCATAAACGGCAGCGCCGCGGTAAAACCATCACGAATCGCAATCACATACTTTTGCTGGCCCAGTTTACCGGCAAGAGGGGTGATGGATTGTTCTATGACAGCAACCATTGATTGATATAACGAACTCATAATGACACCTTTCTAATGTGCCGCTTCAATCAGCGACAGAGCAAAATCCAGCACCTTGTCACCGCGTTGCATTCCGTAATCCTGCATATCAATGGCTTTTACGGGGATGTTTTGGGTGGCAGCCTTCTCTGAGAGCGTGTTAAGCATGTATTTTACCTGGGGGCCAAGCAGCACCACCTGGTAATTTGGAAACTGAATGTCAAATTCGGAAACGCCATATGCATCAATTTGGACTGGCAGCTTCCGCTCTTCTGCGGCTTCGACCATTTTACGAACCAGCAGACTGGTGGACATCCCTGCAGAGCAACACAACATAATCCTGAACATTATTAACCATCCTCAAAATGTAAAAACTTATTGCGAGTCTGATTTGATATCATACGGAAACCGGTTTCCATATGAAGCAAACGGAACTGTGACAACCGTCAAGATCTTATTCTTATAAGGCTAATTATTTGGATTTGGCTCACGGTTTTGGTGCTATTTCATACTTTTTGAGTGGAAACGGAAAATCGGTTTCCATGAAAAACGGAAACAGCTATACTGCGTGTGGTGATTATTTGAGCCAATGTTAAATTCAGGATTGAAGGAGCCAGGCAGGCTCTGTCAGGGGAGAATGATGTCTACTATCAACGATGTATCGCGTTTGGCTGGCGTGTCTAAAGCCACGGTGTCGCGCGTGTTGAGCGGATCGCGTGGTGTGAAGGAAGCCAGTCGTCTTGCCGTGTTAAAGGCGGTGGATGAACTGAACTATCGTCCGAATGTGATTGCCCAGTCATTACTCAGCCAGAGCACCGGTTGCATTGGCGTGATTTGCGCGCAGGACAACATTAACCAGACGACGGGCTACCTTTACGCACTGGAAAAACATCTGAGCCAGCACCAAAAGCATCTGTTGCTCCGCTTTGCCAACACCAAAGCAGAAGTAATGAGCGCCCTTGATGAATTAAGTTGTGGCCTGTGTGACGATGTGCTGATTATTGGGGCGCGTTTCCCGCTGAATATCAGCCAGGAAAACGTCATTCTGGTGGATTGCCTGGAAGCGGGCGACGATGTGACCAGTATTCAGTTTGACCACAGCTTTGCCACCGAAACGGCCTGTAACTATCTGATTAGCCAGAATCGACGGCAGATTGCCCTCATTCATCCTGAAGGGATGGGATTCTCCGAACAGGTGCTGCTCGGCTACAAACACGCGCTGGAGAAGAACTTCCTGCCCTTTAACCGTAACCTGGTGTTTATGGAAGCCACCTCTTCCTCGGTCGCGCTACAGGAGTTGTTGAATAACGCCTCCACGCTCAACTTTAACGCCCTGCTGGTGGCGGATGAGCAGCAGGCTCAGCGGGTGATCCCACAATTGCAGGCGTTTAATAAGTCGGTTCCGGAAGATATTATGATCTTCAGCCTCGCCGGTTCGCTGCATCTGCCGGGGATCCCGACCATCCCGGCAATCGAATACTCCATGGATGCGATGGCGGCGCGGATTGTCAGCTGGCTGAATGAAAAAACGCAGAGCATGTTGGGATCGTATGTGCTGCGCGGCGACCTCATCATTCCGGATGTTCGCCAGCGGTAAGCTAATTAACGGGCGTGAGGCATAGGCTTCACGCTACATATCCGGGCATTCCACCTTACCGAGCGCTTCCCAGTAGTTGCTCTGATTGTTCCTTTCCATCGCCACCGCCGCCTCGCGGATGTGCTGCTGATTGCCTTCATTCGCCATGATCGTTTTTTCCCACGCCTCGTCTGAAGGCGAACCTTGCGGCGTACACATTTTGCGTAAATCGTTGAGTATCGTATTTTTTTCGTGCACGGATTGCAGTGCGCCGTAAGGCGAGTCGGCCTGCGCCAGCGTTGGCATCAAGAAAAGGGCGGCAATGATCGGTAAAACGGCTCGTTTCATGGTAATAATCCTTGTAGTCGATGCGCATCATTTCAAGAGTAAGTGTAGATGGTGTACGACTCTCTCAGCAGCCCGTGCGAAAGTCGGAAAAGGCTTCAGCCAAAAGTTGTATTTTTTCAGGAGGATAGAATGCAGATACAAATTACCGATACCGTTACCGAAGACGATCAAAATGCACTGCTCACCGGATTGCGCGCTTACAATTTTCAGTTTCTGCAAACGAGAAATTTTGGCGATCTGGCGGTTTACTGGCGTGACGAGCAGCAGAAAATTCGGGGGGGATTGATTGGCAAAATCAAAGGGGAATGGTTGAGCATTGAGTTTTTATGGATGCATGAATCCCTGCGTAAAGGCGGTTACGGTAGCCAGCTAATCCAGGCCGCAGAGCACGCCGCTCGCGAAAGAGGTTGTCTCCATGCGCTGGTCGATACCCTGAGTTTTCAGGCGCTGCCGTTCTACCAGAAGAACGGTTATCAACTGCAACTGACCCTTGAAGACTTCCCGGAAAAAGGGGCTGCCCGGCATTATTTATCGAAAACATTTTGATGACCGGAGGCATTCACCGTGACGTCTGGACGCCGATTCACTTTCTTGCATAGCAGAATAGTGTATGTTCTGAACAATCATTTAATTCTTAAGCGGTAAAAAGATGAGACGGATCGAGATCGTACTGGGAGAGCTTGAAAGGCTGACGCGTGGGCTGGATCGTGCCGATTTGGCGCAGGAGACGGCATTCACCGCGGAGGCGATTGGCTTCAACCTGGGGCTGGCGCGCAACTCGGTCAGTAAAGATCTCAACCAACTGTGGAATGACGGTCTGGCGATTAAAAGCCGGGGGCGTCCGGTGTTCTTCCTGCACCGCCAGACGCTGGAGACATTGCTGGGGCGCAAACTGGAGAGTAGCGAGCGCGAGGTGCGCTCGGTGGCTGACCTGCTTCCGCAAACGGAAAATACGGGCGACGACGATCCTTTCACCGGCCTGATTGGCTATGACCGCAGCCTGCGCGATGCGGTTGAAAAAGGCCGCGCCGCCGTGCTCTATCCGCAGGGTTTGCACGTGCTGCTGACCGGCCCATCCGGCGTGGGGAAAACCTTTTTTGCCGAACTGATGCACCGCTTCGCCTGCGAAAAGTCCGCCGGTTTCCCGCCGCCGCTGGTCTACTTTAACTGCGCCGAGTACGCCCATAACCCGGAACTGCTCTCTTCCCACCTGTTTGGCCATCGTCAGGGGGCATTTACCGGCGCGAACGAGAATAAACCCGGTCTGGTTGAGCAGGCAGACGGCGGCTATTTGCTGCTCGATGAAGTGCACCGTCTGCCCTACGAAGGTCAGGAAAAACTGTTCTCTATTCTTGATAAGGGTGAGTACCGTCCGCTGGGGGACAGCAGTAAGGCGCGTTCGATCTCGGTACGGCTGATTTGCGCCACCACGGAACCGGCGAATTCGTCGCTGTTGCGTACCTTCCAGCGACGCATTCAGGTAAGCATCGATTTGCCGGGGATTCGTCAGCGATCGATTGAAGAACAAGTGGAGCTGATTGTTGGTTTCCTGCAGCGTGAAAGTCGCAAAATCGAGCGCACGGTCAGCATCGACAAAACGCTACTGCTCTGGCTGTTGAACAAACCGCTGGAGGGCAACATTGGTCAGTTGAAGAGTGATATCCAGTTCCTGTGCGCCCAGGCGTGGGCGTCAGGAATGACGGAACATAATGACACACTACAACTGGATAAACGGCTGGCGGAGATACCGTTTCACGCCACGCCGGAACAGCGCCTGTTGGTCGATGCCTTGTTTGAAGGGAAAGAGCGGCTGAACATTGATGCGCGCACGTTACCGGCGCTGAAAACGTCGCTGGCGACCGGGGCGGAAATCGAAGAGAGCGATCTGTTTTACAGCTTCCTGACCCGTGAATATGTCAATCTGCGCAACAGTAATGTCCCGCCGGCGGAAACGCTGGCCATCCTGAAAAACAAGCTCAGTTCAATCTTCGAATATGGCCTCTACAGTCGCGATAGCGTGGCGCATCCACCGCGTTATGGCGATCAAATCGAAGAACGCGTGACGCTGTTGATCGGCTGCGTGGAACAGGTGCTTACGTTTACGCTGCCGGAAAATCTGGTGAATCCGCTGCGCAAACATTTCCTGGCGCTGATTGGCTATGTCCAGCGCGGGCTGATTCCGCAGCTCTACTCTTCCAGCCTGATCCTCGACCGCTGTAAAGACGAATACGATAATGCCACGCTGCTGTGTCGGAAAATCAATGAGCTGCTGCATATTCAGTGCCCGGCGACGGAAGTGGTCTGGCTGTGTCTGTTCCTGAAAGAGTGTCGTCACTACCGCCAGCGCATTGATGCCAGCCCGGACTGCGGGGTGATCCTCGTCGCGCACGGCGCAACCACCGCGACCAGTATGGCGCAGTACGTTAACCGTGTATTGGAACGCGATCTGTTCAGCGCGGTCGACATGCCGTTTGAGCAGTCGGTGCATGACACGCTGGAGACGCTGACCCAGATTATTCAGACCCAACGCTATCAGCGGCTGATCCTGATGGTCGACATTGGTTCTCTGGTGCATTTCGGCAGTACGATCAGCAAGTTATTTCAGATAGACGTGCTGTTAATGCCCAACATTACGCTGACCAGTCTGCTGGAGGTCGGTCTGGATTTAAGCTACGAAACCAGCGATTTACCCCAGCTTGCGGCGCTCATGCAGAGCAAAAACATCCCCTGTCAGCTGTGTACCCCGCAGCAGGAAAACGGCGGCAAAGTGCTGGTCGTCTCCTGTATTACCGGCATGGGGACGGCGGAAAAGATTAAAAAAGTGCTTGAGGAGAGCTTTGGCGAACTGATGTCGCAGGACACGCGAATGGTGATCCTCGATTACAACGACGTGCGCAGCCTCGAACGTGTCCAGCAGGCGTTGAATGCCAATGAGCGACTGGCGGGGATTGTCGGGACTTTCCAGCCAGGGCTGCCGGATATTCCGTTTATCTCGCTGGAAGAACTGTTCTCTGAGCAGGGGCCAGAACTGGTGTTAAGCCTGCTGACGCCGGATCTCTCCAGCGCCGAACGTCGTCTGGAGATGGAGCGCAGCGCCATGCGCTTTATCAGCGCGCTGACCATGGAGAGCATCATTAACCATATTTCGGTGCTCAATCCGCAGCGCATTCTGAAGGAGATGGAGGGTGTACTTAACCATCTGACGACCACGCTTTCTCTGAAACCGAGTCGCCAGGTGACACTACGCTTCCTGATCCACTGCTGTTGCATGGTTGAGCGTATCGTGATCAACCGTAAACCGTTACAGATGGCGCTGGAAAACAAACCGAATCTGGATCCCCGCGCGTTTAGTGTCATTAAATCTGCGTTTCTGCCGATCGAAGAGGCCTATGCCATCCGGTTATCGGATGCGGAATATTTTTATATCTACGAACTGCTTTATAGCTGATCCCTTAACGGGCGAGGTGTTGCGCCTTGCCCGCTCTCCTTTCCCCCTCGTGTGACACAAATACTGGCACAGCCTTTGCTCTTTCCTTGCGTGTAAATGTAATCGCGCCAGGAGGCCATTTTGACTACCACTCAACCGTTGCCCGACATTCTGCTGCTGACCCATGGCGGCTGGGGACAACAGCTTTGTAACAGCCTGCGCATGGTGATGGGCGAAATTAAAGGCGTGACAGAAATTGCGCTGATGCCCGTCGATACGTTGGGCGAGTTTTATCAGCGTGTTGAAGACGTGGTGAAAACCATGCCGGAAGGCTCACTGATTCTGACCGATTTTGTGGGCGGCACGACATCCAACGTGGCGGCGCGGCTGAGTGCGGATTATCCGGTGGCGGTCGTTTCCGGACTCAACGCATCACTGCTGCTGGAAGCGCTGGACAGACGTGAACACGGTTCACTGACTACCTGCGTCAGCGAACTGGTGGACGCCGGACGCAGCAGTTGCCTGGACGTTGTTGCTCACGTCCGTCAATTACAACAATCACAATAAGGAAAATCATCATGGCAAACATCGTGTTATGTCGTATCGATAGCCGACTGATTCATGGACAGGTGGTGACGAAGTGGGTCGGGCAATCTCAAGCTAACCGCATCGCGGTGGTCAGCGACGAACTGGACGCCGATCCGTTTATGAAAAACATCTACCTGATGGCTGCGCCGCCGAACATCAAAGTGGATTGCTACAGCAACCAGAGCTTTGCCGCCTCATGGCAAGAGAACCAACTGGGCGACGGCAATGTGCTGGTGCTGTTCCCTTCTCTGGCGGCGATTCAGCAGGCCGTACAACAGGGGTTTGATGTCTCCACGATTCAGGTGGGGGGGCTGGGCGGTGGACCGAACCGCAAAGCGGTATTCCAGAACATTACGCTCGATGAAAAAGACGTCGGCATTCTGAACGACCTGAAAAGTCGTGGGATTCAGGTGTTCTTCCAGACTATCCCGGAAGATAAACCGCAGTCGCTGGACGATATCCTGAAAAAATTCTAATTCTCTGATAATGGGATAACACTATGGATACCTTAGTTTTTGCAAGCCTCATGGGGTTGTATTACTGGTTTGCCCGCTTACGCCTTGGCTACACCTTCTCTGCCATGCTGCTTCAGCCGGTGGTGGTGGCTGTTTTCGTCGGGCTGCTGCTGGGCAACATGCAGACCGCGATGATTATCGGTGCCGGGATGCAGCTCGTTTATCTCGGCGTGACCTCCACGCCTGGCGGTAACGTGCCGTCAGATCCGGCGCTGGCGGCCTGTATCTCGATTCCCATCGCGGTGAAAGCTGGGATGGATCCGAACCTGGCCATTGCGCTGGCGATCCCCTTCGGCGTGATCGGCGTCTTCCTTGACCAGTTGCGTCGTACCCTGAACGCCGCCTGGGTGCATATGGCTGATAAGCACGCGGAAACAGCGAACATGTCGGGCATTATGCGCTGTGCGTTCCTCTACCCGGCACTGCTTGGACTGGCGCTGCGTTTCCCGGTGGTGTTTGCCGCGAACTACTTCGGTCAGGACGTGGTGGAAAGTTTCCTCAAACTGATGCCGCACTGGCTGACCCACTCCTTTGAAATCATGGGCGGGATCCTGCCGGCGCTGGGCTTCGCAATCACCATTATGGTGATCGGTAAAAAGAGCCTGCTGCCGTGGTTTATCGGCGGATTCTTCGCGGTGCTGTACCTCAAGGTGGACATCATGGCGATGGCGATCTTCGGTACCTGTGTGGCCTTCCTGATTAAAGGCCTGGCGAAAAATGAAGGAGCAGCATGATGAGCAGCGACGTAATGCAGCATGAACTGGTTGAGCGCGCACGGACGACCGGGGCGTTAACCAAAGCGGATATCACTAAAGCATGGTTTATCTACTGGCTGGGCGCTGAAGTCTCCAACTCTTATGAACGTCTGCAGAGCCTGATTTTCTGCGCCTCGATGACACCGATCATCAAAAAGCTCTACCCGCAAAAAGAGGAACAGGTGGAGGCGCTGAAACGGCACCTGAACTTCTTCAACTCTGAGCAAACATTTGGCGCGGTGATCCAGGGGATTTCCATCGCCATGGAAGAGCAAAAAACGCGCGGCGAGCCGATCAGCGATGCCTCAATTACCGGGATTAAAACCGGTCTGATGGGGCCGCTGGCCGGGATGGGCGACTCCATTGTCTGGGCCGCCGTCATGCCGCTGCTGATTGCGATTTTCATCCCTTTCGCCGCTAATGGCAGCGCGTTTGGCGGTATTGCACCGCTGATCCTCTATCCGGCGATTACCCTGGCGATCAGCTACGGTCTGATCCACAAAGGCTACACCCTGGGACGTGATTCTATCGTCGGGTTATTGCAGGGGGGGCGAATCAAAGAACTGATCTACGGCGCGAACGTGCTGGGGTTGATCATGATGGGCGCGCTGTCGGCAAGCTACGTCAAGATCACCACACCGTTGAAAATCAGCGCCCTGAAGGGTTCTGAAGTGGTCGTGCAGCAGATCCTTGACTCTATCGCGCCAGGCCTGCTGCCGCTGGCGGCGGTGTTTGCCATCTATATCTTCCTGGTGAAAAAGGGTCCGCGTTACACCACCATTCTGCTGTCGATTGTGGCGCTGAGCGTGGTGTGTTCGCTGCTGGGAGTGTTGTAAGCCATGACAGAGAATATTTATCAACAGCTGGGGCTAAAACAGGTGATTAACGCCTGCGGCAAGATGACGATTCTTGGCGTCTCCAGCGTCGCGCCGGAGGTGATGCAGGCCACGGCGCGCGCGGCCTCGGCCTTTGTTGAGATCGACAAGCTGGTGGACCGAACCGGTGAACTGGTTTCCCGCTTTACCGGCGCGCAGGACAGCTACGTGACCTCCTGCGCCTCGGCAGGGATTGCCATTGCCGTTGCCGCCGCCATTACTCGTGGCGACCCGCTCAGAGTAGCGCTCATGCCGGATAGCAGCGGAATGGCTAACGAGGTGGTGATGCTGCGCGGTCATAACGTGGACTATGGCGCCCCCATCACCAGCGCTATTCGTCTGGGCGGCGGGCGCGTCGTGGAGGTCGGGGCGAGCAATCTCGCGGCGCGTTGGCAACTGGAAAGCGCAATTACGGACGAGACCGCCGCGCTGTTGTATGTGAAATCGCACCACTGCGTGCAGAAAGGGATGCTCAGCATTGACGACTTTGTGCAGGTTGCGCAGATCCACAATCTGCCGTTGATTGTCGATGCCGCTGCCGAGGAGGATTTACACGCCTGGGTGGCGAGCGGGGCGGATATGGTTGTCTACAGCGGAGCGAAAGCCTTCAATGCGCCAACCTCGGGGTTTATCACCGGCAAGAAACCGTGGATTGCCGCCTGTAAAGCGCAGCATCACGGTATCGCCAGAGCGATGAAGATAGGCAAAGAGAACATGGTCGGGCTGGTATATGCGCTGGAAAATTATCACCAGGGGCAGACCGTGGTGACCGCCGAACAGTTACAACCGACGGCGGAGGCAATTTCGGCCATCCGCGGGCTGACCGCCGATATTGAGCAGGACGAAGCCGGGCGCGCCATCTGGCGCATTCGCGTTCGGGTTGATGCGCAGACGCTCGGTCTGGACGCGCGTGAAGTCGAAGCCCAACTGCGGGGTGGCGATATCGCCATTTACGCACGGCGCTATAACCTCCATCAGGGCGTTTTTAGCCTCGATCCACGCACGGTCGCTGAGGGGGAAATGGCGTTGATTGTGGCGCGACTCAAGGAGATAGCAGAACATGCAGCAGATTAATTTTTATCGTCAACGTGTGGCGATTAACGTGCTGGCGAAAGATATCGCTAACGCCAGGGAAATCTATGACGCCGCTGAGGGACATGCGGTGATTGGCATCCTGTCCGCGCAGATTTCGTCGATCGACGAAGGCGTTCAGGAGGTAAAACGCTGGATGGCGGACGTTCCCTCGATTTCCGTGGGCCTGGGGGCGGGCGATCCGGCGCAGTATTACAAGGCGGCAATGATTGCATCACAGGTCCATCCGGCGCACGTCAACCAGACCTTTACCGGGAGTGGTTTTGCCGCCGGCGCGCTGGCGGCGACGGGAGGTGAACAGACCCACATCAATGCGCTGGTTAGCCCGACGGGTACGCCGGGCGAGGTGCTTATCTCTACCGGGGTCAGCAGCAGCCAGGGTACGCCAGCGCGCGTCTCCTGTGATGCCGCCGTGCGGATGATGCAGGATATGGGGGCGCACGCGGCGAAGTTCTTCCCAATGGGCGGTGAAAAGTCGCTTTCTGAGCTGTACGTGCTGGCAACTACCGCAGCTCGTAACGGCATGACGCTGATCGAACCAACGGGGGGCATTGATGTGGAAAACTTTGGCGTCATACTGCAAACCTGCCTGGAGGCAGGCGTACCACGTGTAATGCCGCATTTATACACCTCAATTATCGACCCACAAACCGGCAATACCCGACCTGAGGATATCGTCCGATTAATGGAGATCGTGAAAGCATTGGTCTGAACCGAATGGCGCTGCGCAGGGTTAGCGCAGCGCCATCGGCATTTTTTAATATTCCCGCTTTATGCTTTTTTCTTCTTATTGATACCTTTTCGTTTTTTAAACCGCAGCGCCCTTCCCGCTATAGTCATTTCATTACTCATCAGGCGGTTATTTCAAAAGGATAAAAACGTGAAATTGACGATACCTCATTTACGGACAGGGGCGGCGGTACTGTTGGCGGGATTGTTGTTGGCCGGTTGCGACCAGCAGAGCAGCGATGCAAAGCACATTAAAGTCGGCGTGATTAACGGCGCCGAGCAGGATGTGGCGGAAGTCGCCAAAAAAGTGGCGAAAGAGAAGTATGGGCTTGATGTTGAACTGGTCGGTTTCAGCGGCTCGCTGTTGCCGAACGATGCCACCAATCACGGTGAACTGGATGCCAACGTTTTCCAGCATCGTCCGTTCCTTGAGCAGGATAATCAGGCACACAACTATAAGCTGGTCGCAGTGGGGAATACCTTTGTCTTCCCGATGGCCGGCTATTCGAAAAAAATCAAAACGGTGGATCAACTGAAAGACGGCGCGACGGTGGCGATCCCGAACGATCCTACCAACCTCGGGCGTGCGCTGTTGCTGTTGCAAAAAGAGCAGTTGATTACCCTGAAAGACGGAAAAGGTTTGCTGCCGACGGCGCTGGATATTACCGCTAACCCGCGTCATTTACAGATTATGGAGCTGGAAGGTGCACAACTGCCACGCGTACTGGACGACCCGAAAGTTGACGTGGCGATTATCAGCACCACCTACATTCAGCAAACCGGGCTTTCTCCGGTTCACGACAGCGTGTTTATCGAAGATAAAAATTCGCCGTATGTGAACATCCTCGTGGCGCGGGAAGACAATAAAGATGCGGAAAATGTGAAGGAATTTCTGGCTTCTTATCAGTCACCTGAAGTCGCAAAAGCGGCAGAAACGATCTTTAACGGCGGTGCGGTGCCGGGTTGGTAAGAGTGACCGTTGCCGCACCGGAGTCTGTCAGGCAGCTCTGGCGCGGCGGCGGGAATCCATTGAGATCAACACCACGGAAGACAGAATCAGCAGCGTGCCCAGCCAGTCCGGCAGGGTGAAGGTAATCCCCAACAAGAGCAACGACAGCAACGCGCTGCTCAGCGGTTCGGCGCAGCTTAAAATGCTCGCTTTCGGCCCACCAATCATCTGCGCCCCTTTCAGATACAGGCTGAACGTCAACGACGTGCCGATCACCACCAGATAAAAAAACGCCAGAATCAGGCTGCCATTGACCACAAAATCTGTGCCCTCTCCGGCGTAAAACGGCAGCAGAATCATCCCACCGATTAACATACTCCAGCCGACAATCGGCAAGGTGCCGTAGCGCGCAATCAGCGTTGACGGGTAGGTGGTGTAAAACGCGGCGGCAAACGCTGAGGCAATCCCCCAGAACAGCGCGGCGGGTGAAATAGACAGTGAGGTCGGGTTGCCGTGCGTGACCAGCAAAAAGGTGCCGATGAGCGAGGTGAGGATTGCGGTCAGCACCAGCACGCCGGGACGGGCCTTACGCACCAGCGCGAACCACGCCACGATGATCGTTGGCGACAGAAATTGCAGCACCGTGGCAGTCGCGGCGTTAGATTTTTCGATGGTCAGCAGGAAGGTGAGTTGTACCGTCAGCGCGCCGACGACAGAAAAAATCAGCAGGCTCAGGGCGTCTTTGCGGTTTTTGAAAAGGGAAAAGATTTTGTCGCCGTGAACCACGGAGAGCATCAGCAGAATTAAGCCAGCAAATATCAGACGCGTCATGGTCAGAAATTGCGACGACATCTGGCTTTGCTCCATGATGTACTGCGCGCAGACCCCTGAACTTCCCCATAAAACGGCGGCAATCAGGACATTCAGCATCCCTCTTCTGGTGGACCCCATGTTTTCCTCGGCTTTGTTTTTTGGACGTTATTTGCAGGCATGATAACAGATAAGACAGAAGCGTTTCCCTCGCCATAACAGGTTGTTTATTCACGGTCTGCATGCAAATTCGAATCCAGGAGTTTTTGACATTGCGCGGGGGATGGCGGCGTTCTATTGTCAAAATGAAACTTCAGCAGGAAGGAACACATCATGGGTAAGCGTCGTGGTTTAACGGCTGTGCTGGCCACTCTGGTTTCTCTCTCTCTGTTTGCCGCGCCGGTTATGGCAAATCCGGGAAATGGCAACGGAAATGGTCATGGCGGCGGTCAGGGCAACAGCAGTGGCAACCAGGGGAATAAAGGTAACCAGGGGAATCATGGGCAAAAAGGAAATCCGGCCCAGAAAAACAACGGTTCTTCCGATCATCGTAAAAATTACGGCAAACCCGATCACGTCGAGTCTGACATCAGTTTCGCGACAGCGCGTCATCTGGCGGTGAACTACGGCCTGACGGGATATGATTCTCTGCCTCCGGGAATAGCGAAAAACCTGGCACGAGGAAAACCGCTTCCTCCGGGGATCGCGAAAAAGGCGGTTCCGGCATCGATGCTGGGAGAACTCCCTTACTATCCCGGCTATGAGTGGAAAATCGTTGGGGATAATCTGGTCCTGATTGCGCTGAGTACCGCAGTGGTCACCGCAATTATTAATGGGGTCTTTGATTAACCTATTTAAAGGCCGGGGAGCGTTCCCCGGCTTTTACATTTCGCCATCTCAATAATAGGTAAACGTAACCGGCAAAGTGGCGGTGTAACTCCCGGCAGGAATCGTCCCGGTATGCGGTGAAACTCTGACCAGTAAGCTTCCGTCAAACTGTTTTGGGCTTACAAGAAAAGGTGCTTTACTCAACTCAACCGGTGAGCCAAATGTCACGGCTCCTCCTCCTTTTTTCCATGACAGCGTAAGGTCGACCATAGTATTGGAGGTCGTGATTTTAGAATCATTGCCCCCGGTAAACGTCACTTCAAATTTGGTTATGTCGTTAAGGCAATCAATTACGATAGGGATTTCAACATTATTGTCGCCTAATAAAGCGCCTGAGGTGGTTATCAGGGGAAGCTGAACATTTTCAGGCAGACCTGTACCATTATTGATCTGACATTGTGGATTGGTCACGGTCATGGTAATGGGCAAATTCACGCTTGCTTTTTGCGCAGCAAAGCCCGCCAATGGCGTGGATGTGCTTAATAGTCCTATAAGCAAGGGGAAAAAGAGACAACGCCTGTCAATCATAGGTCACCTCGACCGTCAAACTGGTATTAACATTCCCTGCCTGGAGTGTTTCACCGGGAATTTGTTTGGGTAAAAGCTTAAACTGGCCTAGAGTTTCACTATTGTTACTTAATGCCGTTGATGCAGGTGCAAAAGACTTATTCAATTCAAGCGGCGCAAAATCTGTACTGGCTGCATTTTTCCATGACATTTCAAGCCCTACGCCGGATAAACCCGTTTTCATCAGACTGGTGCTGCTTGCCGCAACGCCTGCGGCGGGCGAAAATTTTAGAGAGATCCCCGTTGCAGGCCAACTGCAGGAAATATTCAAATCGACGGTCTGAGCCGTTGTTGCGCTATTTTCAAACTGACTAAAGCCGATTTGTTGAAAGTTAAGGTTTGCCGGAGAGAGTGACAATGCGCAAGTATTTAAAGTTAACTCGGCATTTACAGTCGCTCTCTTCTGCACTGATTTCGACGCAGATGCGTTGTGAAATGAAAAAAGTATCAAAAAAAATAGTAACCCTCGATGCATAACTTCACCCAGCCTATCGATATATCAGTGAAATATTCAGGTACGTTGAAACCTTCCCGGCAGGAAACGGGGTTGAAGGTTTGACATAGATTCTGAAGCGCGCTGAAGCATCAAGATCGTCCCTTGTTGGCTGATAAACCCGATAATTAGTATTGAGAGGTATATTTTGTTCTGAACCGTACAATCTGGTGATCTGAAAGTTTAGCTTCCGACCATTAGCATCACTGGCGCTAAACAACCCATTTGCTGCATCAACCACATTCTCGGGGTCAAAACGAACATACAGGCCATTAATTAATGCTCCGTTTCTGCAAGAATAAGAGACTAAAATTTCTTTATACAGCCGTCTGGTGAGGTCGCTTGGGGTCAATTTACCAAAATCGATATTTTCTGGTGAAAGAGACATTCCACAGGTGGCATTATCATTAAAAATAAAGGGAATGGTTGCTCCCAAACCAGACCTGACATTTACCGCTGGGCTGTTTGAAAGCGTATTTCCTACAGACGGCATCTGGATACTCACAGTATATCGACCGGATTGGGTACTTTGGATCCAGTATTGATCTTCTACCACAAGCTTGGCTTTACCCAGCACAGTGCCTGCAGGCCAGTCAATTCTCCCATTCCATGGTGCAGATTTAACGTTATCGGAGATAATGCTACTGGTGTCACAATGCATACCCTCCAGTTGCCATTCAATGCCTGGATAAGGGGTCGTTATAGTGTTGCCGTTTTTACAAGACCCGCCACCGGTCATTCTCATCTCCATCTTGCCCATCTGCACTGCATTCTCGACATAATCCGGATCGCAACTCATGCCATCTTGTACGGTGACTTTCATGATTAACAGTGATTCATTATCTGCTGATGTATAACCATTCATCCAATAACCATGATCGCTGCCGGGATCGGTATCAAAAAGTATTGTTCCTCCACTACAGTTTGCCGCTTTGGCGGGCAAAGAACTGAGTGAGAAAAAAGCAAAGAAAAGAGCAAGCATGAATTTGTACATAGCAATGACCTTATGTGCTTCAGGATTTAGTTAATTTATACTCTTTATCAACGCCATAATCATCGAATGCCACAATACTCAGGCTGTTACCGGTGACTGACTTACCGAGCGATATTTTTTCTCCCGGAGCAAACACAGAGAGTTTATCTTTGATATCCTCACTCACTTTTATGGGTGAACCATTTTGTTTTACACTGATTATTGCAAAATAATAGGGAGTGTCATTCCAGAGAACGGTACTGCCCTCACTGCTTATCATTTTAATATTCTGTTCAGCGTTTTCCCTTTTCTCTTTCAAGGCGTCGGGGCGGTAAAACATTTTGACCTGTGTATGCAGCGCAATTGCTAATGCGTTCGTTCCCTCTTTTGGTGATTTGGGGATCTCCTGTACATTGATCCAAAACAGCGACTCTTTATCCCTGGGTAACGCATCATTAATTTTCAGGATGCGCAAGATTTGTCTGTGTTGATCCGCCACTTTAAAAAAAGTAGGGCTGGGTACAAAATAAACGTTTTTATCGTTCTGATCCTGGTTTTCAATCCATATCTGTCCGCCATATTCCTGTGTGGACTGGTTATCAACCTGTACTGAGATGTTCTCTCTTTTTTCATCAAAAACATAGCGTGTGCTGTTAAGGACAAACGCAGCATGACTTGAAGCCGTAAATAAACAAAGTGATGCAAACGTGAATAATTTCTGCAGTGTATTTTTCTTAGTCACACTTAATCTCCTGTACTTTACCCATATTTTTCTTCAGTGATCGAGAGTCGAATTTGCAATCACCGACAGAAATTATCCCTTCATCTTGTTCTTCCAGATTCATTAACAGAATGCCGCCATTGTTGACGTAGCCGATTTCCTGATTTTGCTCGTTTTTAGCGATACTCCCCATTGGAATGACAAAACCATTACTGCTGATGACTTTAACAATATAGGTGTTGATTTTTCTGTATTTCACTTTTTTATAGATAATCGCGTTTTCTGTTGGCGTCACATTGATTGCGTTTTCGGTTAATTCAACGCTCTGCGGCAGGTTTTCCGCATTGACGGTGATGGTATTATTGTTATACGCCGTTAACGGTATCACGGCGCGCCCTTTTTTATCACCAGGCATGGAACCATTAAATCTGACACCCGGAACATCTTCCATTTGGACCACTGCAATTTCATCATTTTTCACAGGCGTAAACAGAATACCGGCATCAGGCAGTCCGATAATACTGCCACCGGCCTGGAATGACGAACTTGACGTGCTCCCCATTTGTGAATAGCTTGCTGAGGTTTGTACGGCATCAAACAGATAAGAAGCAGAAATCGCACTTCCTGTAGTGTTCTTAGACTGATTGATGGAGGCATTATAACTTAACCGTGAGTTAATACTTCCGGAAAGACCGGTGTTGAAATTCGTACCGTTACGACGATCATAATTTATGCCAGAGAAACTATACTGCGCCTTATCAAACACGCTAAAGGGTACGCTGAGAGAAACCCCGGCGTTATAATCGTTTTCCATTCCCTGCAAGCGGGAATATCCGGCATTCAGAGAGACCGAAATATTATTAAAACTTTTGCTGAGATTTAAGTTTGCCCCAACCTCACTGGAACTGTCCCAATAGTCCTCCTTCCAGGCTGACATATTTAAGAAGACATTCATTTCTGGCAATTGATAGGTGATGATCGATTCATACCGCTGTTTAGGTCTGTTATTTAACAGGCTGTAATAGCGAGAGTTAAAATCTGAATAATCAATATAGTTTTCTGAGTTGAAACGATAACCGATCAATTGTAAATTCGCGTTTTCCCCTAACGCGCGAGCATACTTCACTGATGCACTAAAGCCGCTCATGGCTTTGCCATTATGATATTTGGCCTGCGACAGGTTGCCGCTCATTGCGACTGCACCAAACCAGCCAAAGGAACGGATAATCCCCAGGCCAACGTTATTATAGTTTTTGTCAACCAGCGCAGACGTATTGAGTGTAAAAGGCACAAAACCGTAATCATAGGTCATTTGCGCGAATAAGCTATCCTCATCACGTTTGTCGCTGTACTGGTCAACCTTGCTTCCTACGGCAATATTGTAATTATAATTACCAGGCTTCAATAAATTCGGCAGAACGGCGACCGGGAAGCGCTGTTCTTTGACCGTGCCGTCCTCTTCATAAATCTTTAAAATAATATCGCCAGAATAGACGCCGGTCAGATCGTTAATGACAAAAGGACCTGGCGGTACCACGAACGATTTCAATGTATAACCGCCTTGTTCGACGGTCACACGGGCATGCGTTCTGGCAATGCCGTTGATTACCGGGGCATAGGATTGTGAGTCCCAGGGATACATATCCTGATTGGACTTTAATTGTGCGCCATAAAAGGTGAATCCGTCATTCAGAGTATTGTAGGACTGGGTTTTACCAATCATAATATCTGACTTGATCGATTTAATTGCGTGCGTTAACAGTAGGTTGTTGCTCTGAAATTTTTCCCCCTGATACGCATATCCCCTGCCAAGCAGGACCCATTCGCCAATATTGACCTGACCTTCAATGTTACCATATGTTGTCCGGTCCTGATTGCTTGATTTTGAAGTATTTAGATCATAACCGAGTTTAAAACCGCTACTGCCATAATCCCAGGGACCGCCTTCTTTTTTCGTATCGATAAAACCCGCCTGCGGCATATCGATTGACAGCTCTTGCAGGGAAGGATCAAAAAATACTCGGCTGTTCTTCTCTTTATCAATGAGATAGCAGTTGCGTGTGGGATAAAAATACGATTTATAAAATTCTTTATTGATATTAATGCCTTTTTCCTGTAGCCATTCGTCGGAAAGGCAAATATGCTCAGCATCATCATTGCTGATTGCTAATTCTACAGAGGTCGCTGTTTTAGAACCATTAAAAAGTAGATCGACAACATAGTTTCCCGGGACGTTTTGTCCGGTATTCTTTAGCACTTCTGGTACCTCTTTGCTGCCACCACGGATAAAACTGTAATTGAAATCGTCGGCAAGAACTTCATTCGACCATAAATGAAATATGATAGCGACACATAATACCTTTATCTTCATTTTTATTCCTTGCCGACGTATATCTTATTTAATAAGGGAGTGAGAACTCCCTTTTAATTATAAAAGGATTATTTATATGTAACTACATAACTTGCAGATGCGCTAAATGCCCCCGCGGTCGCGCCAGCACTCGGTTTTACAAGCTGGGCACTATAGTCAAATGAGTTTTTAGCGCCAGTATAACTGAAGGATGTTTGCCCTTCTTTAATAAAGGCAGCATCATCTGTTTGAGTTGCATTGGTTGCTTTTACCTGAAGATAAGCGGTCGTGCCTCCTGTCGTGGCGTTAGTGATACCTGCCGGATGTAAGGTAGAAGACGTCCAGTCAATATTAGCGGCAGTTTTAGAAAGACATGCTTGATCTTGTGGCACCAATTTGAAGACCACTGCGGTGCCATTATCTTGATTCGCTGTCGATAATGTACCTAAATTAACACTTGAAATATTCCCACCAGCACTATCTTGAAGCCCAATTTCACAAGTCGCAGTTGAAACACTACCCGTAAAGTTTACGGTACCGGTGTTTGGTGCAGCCATAGCATTCGATGCTACACCCAGGACTGCCACAATTGCCGAACCTAAAATCAGTTTTTTCATTTTATACTCCATTACTAATAAGCTTAATTCTTAAGTCAGCTCATACAATCTTAATGAGCGAGAAGGAATATATTGTGATGAAAATGCGCTGGCAAATTCCGAAATGGCGATCGTTACTTTTCTATCGATTTTTTTGTTTTTATAACTTGGTTAGTTATGTTGTTTTAATTTTTGTAACTGATTTTTTTATTTTCTATCTGGGAAATGAAAATAGAACAAAGATTGCAGAAATTCATCATTGCAATGCTTTTTTGCGATATAAGAATAAAAATAAGCCATTTTTGTATTGACTGAGCCTGGTCTTTGTTTGAATTTCATTTATTTAAGCTGATAGTTGCCGGGGATAAAGTGAATAAAATATATGCAATAAAAAAGAACAGCAAAGGTGAGGCGGTTGTCGTTTCAGAAGTTAGTAAAGGTATACGGAAACGCTCCTCTTTTACGATCTCGTTGCATGCCCTTTTAGTTAGTATTATGGGATTATTATACTCTGCCTCATCAGGGGCTTCGGTGACGACCAATTTTACGCCGTATCAGACCTATCGTGATTTTGCTGAAAATAAAGGTGCATTTAAACCCGGTACTGTGAATATTCCCCTTTATGATAAACAGGGTAATGTTGTTACAAGTTTAAATAAAGCGCCAATGATAGACTTTAGCTCAAATGACTCAATAGGCGTTGCAGCATTGGTTTCACCGCAATATATCGTAAGCGTCAAGCACAATGCAGGTTATCAAAGTGTAAAATTTGGTTATAGAGACGACACGACTTATTCCTTGGTGGACAGAAATAACCACTGGCGGGACTTCCATACGCCCCGGCTGAATAAAATTGTGACTGAAGTTTCAGCACTGGAGATGACCGATGCAGGAACTGCAAGAGGCACATACCAGAATCAGGAACGCTTCCCTGTTTTCTATCGGGTCGGCAGTGGCGTTCAGTATGTTAAAGATGCCAATGGCAAACCGATACAACTGGCTGGCGGGTATGCCTATAAAACGGGCGGAATCGTTAATCCGCCTTTTATTTCAGACTGGAGTTTTGTCACTAATGTAACCAATTCACCGCTCTCAACATATGGTACGCCGGGTGACAGCGGCTCTCCGCTTTTTGCCTGGGATGCGCAGAAAAACAAATGGGTGTTAGCCGCAGTACTCAATTCTTATGCGGGTGTTAATGGAAATACGAACTGGTATACGATCATTCCGGTTGGTGACGTGGCTAATACCATGAAACAGGACGTTGATGCCCCGGTCAACTCACAACAAAGTGAAGGGGATATCCACTGGTCTTATGATGTCGCCACAGGCGTCGGCTCTTTAACCCAGGGCGCAGCCTCGTGGGCAATGCATGGCAATCATGGCGGGACATGGCCTGCTTCATTAAACAGTGGCAAAGATCTCACCTTCCAGGGCGGCGGTTCTGTGGTGTTAGAAAACATCGTTGACCAGGGCGCGGGAACGCTGACGTTTAATGATGATTATCGTATTAAGCCCCTGGATTCTCAGACCTGGAAAGGCGGCGGGATCATTGTTAATGGCGACCATACCGTTGACTGGCAGGTGAATGGTGTTCAGGGTGATAACCTGCACAAGCTCGGCACCGGGACACTGAAAGTCAATGCTACAGGCATTAACCCTGGCGGACTGAATGTCGGTGAGGGGACGGTGATTCTGGCACAGCGCCCGGACGGCAATGGTAACGTTCAGGCCTTTAATAATGTCAGCATTGTCAGCGGCAGGCCAACGGTGGTTCTGAGTGATGCTAAGCAGGTGAATCCCGACAATGTGAAGTGGGGTTACCGCGGTGGTAAGCTCGACATCAACGGTAACAGTCTCACCTTCCATCAGCTTAACGGCGCGGACGACGGCGCGATCCTGACCAACCGCGGGAAACAGGCCACCGTCAACCTGGATTTCAATAAAGCAGATACCACAGCGGCGGTTGCCAATATTTGGCACGGCCACTTTACCGGCAATGTTGATGTCAAAAATACCGTTACGCCCGGAACGCAGAATGACTTTGTCATGGACGGCGGGATGGACACGCAAGGGAGCTTCACCCAAGAAAATGGCCGGTTGTTTATTCAGGGGCATCCGGTTATCCATGCAGCCAGCAGCCAGGGTGTGGCAGATAAACTTAAGACGCTTGGCGACAACTCTGTCCTCACCCAGCCGGTTTCCTTTACCCAGAATGACTGGGAAACCCGGCAGTTCAGTATGCAGCAGCTTAACCTGCGTAATGCTGAATTCAGTCTGGCGAGGAATGCCAGCCTCAGCACGAACATCATTGCGGATCACTCCACCGTGACGCTGGGCAGTGAAGATCTCTATATCGATCTCAATGACGGGAACGGTGTGAAAACCACGCCCTCATTCGGGCAGTCAAAAGCGACGAATGATGCGGATCAGAGCGGGTTCAGCGGACGTGTACAGCTGAATAACAGCTCCACCCTGAACATTAATGAACACTTTACCGGCGGGATTGACAGTGTCGACAGTGCGGTGACCGTGGCGTCCAGTGATGCCGTTCTCAGCCAGTTCAGCCGCTTCACCCGCTCAACACTCGCTCTGGCGGATGGAGCGACGCTGACGGCAACATCGGGACTGATCTCTGACAGGGAAGTGACAGCCGGGGCGGGGTCAACCCTTTCGCTGTTATCCGGACAGTACGCCGCCGGGCGCTGGAGCCTTACAGGTGCTGGAGCGACGCTGAATACCGGCCTGGGTAGCGTAATGACAGGTAACATTCAGGCGAATGATGCTGCCAGTCTGAATTTTGGTGGAACGAATAAAGCTGGTCAGAATCTGTTCACTGCTTATAGTGGCAACCTGAGTGCGCCACAGGCAGATGCGACGATGACGAATACCCTCTGGCAGGCAGAGGGACAATCTGCTGTGAAATCCCTCAAACTGAAGGGGTCGCAGGTGAGCTTCAGTAATACCGGTGTAGCCGGTGCGCTGAATGTGGATACGCTGACTGCCAATAACAGCACGTTTATCATCAATACCAACGGAAAAACGGCGGATACGGTAACGGTTAACCAGTCGCTGACCGGGAAAAATAACGCACTGGTTGTTGTTCCGACGGGTTCTGCTGCCAGCGAGAAAGTTTCTTCTCTCCCACTGGTCAACGCGCCGAAAGCCACGCAAAGCGATGTGTTTACGTTAAAGCCGATCACACAGCGTACGGGTTTCCATACCTATACACCACAACTGGGTATGGTGGAAACGGCGAACAGTAAGCAATGGCGGCTGGAAGGATTTGATATTCAGCAGGATAAAGCGGCGCTTCAGGCAGGGAAATCTGTAATGGACGTCGGATATAAGAGCTTCCTGACGGAGATGAACAACCTGAACTACCGTATGGGCGATCTGCGTAATACACAGGGAGATACTGGCGCATGGGCGCGCATCTATAGTGGTACGGGGTCCGCAGATGCGGGTTATTCCAACAGCTGGACTCACCTGCAGATAGGGGCTGACAGAAAACAGTCGTTTAACGGTGGCGATCTGTTTACCGGAGTGACAGCAACGTTCACTACCAGTAATAGTCATGGCACAGGCTGGTCCGGTCAGACGAAATCAACCGGTATTGGTCTCTATGCATCCGCGATGCTTGATTCCGGACTGTATGTGGATGTGATCGGTAAGTATGTTCACCACGACAACCACATCTCGGCAACGGAAATGTCGATGCCGGAGCAGGATTACCGCTCGCGCTCCTGGTATCTGGGGACGGAAACGGGCTGGCGCTTCTCGCTTCCGGGAGAGGCATTTATCCAGCCGCAGACGGAACTGGTCTATGGCGCGGTGTCGGGCAACCGTTTTGCCTGGCAGTCTGAAGGTTATGACATCAGTATGCAGCGTAAACAGGAGAACCCATTGATTGGTCGTACTGGCGTTGAAATGGGTAAAACCTTTACAGGCGGAGACTGGAAGCTGACCACGCTGGCGGGCGTTCATTACCAGTATGACCTGTTTAATCCTGCGAAGACGGTCGTTCGTGATGTTGCCGGGGAAACGTCCATTAGAAACGGTAAAGATAGCCGGGTAAACTTTAATTTAGGTGTCAATGCCGAAATTAAAGAAAACACCAGGATTAGTCTTAATATAGAGCGTTCAGCCTTTGGTCATTACGATATTGATAAAGCAATTAACGCCAATATCCGTTATTCATTCTGATTTTGGATTTTAAGAACGCAAAAGCCTGAACGGATAGTTCAGGCTTTTTAATAAATTAATTGCAAGTGAGAATTAAATGTATTTACAAATCATTTTGTTGAGTATAATTTTATCGTATAGTGTTATTTTTTAGGATGGTTTTTGATCTTTCTATACCTTATAGTCACTTTTAGTTAAGACACCTAATATATTTGATGACTAAGGGTTCTTATGTCCGTTGCTTTTTTGTTGGCAAGTAAAAATGCATTCTTCAATTACGGGTTATCATTGCTCTCTTACGAGAGTTCAGATATTAAATGTTTCGAGTACAGAGATGTTGATTCAGCGCAAGAGATACATAATAAATATCGTAAAGTCTACCTGATTTGCGACAGGGATGATTATTTCTCTTACTGCTTTCTTATGGAGAAACTCCCGGTCATATGTTTATACCTTGAGCAGATATCCTGGCGACAGAAGAAACTACGTGTTTTTGAGAGTCGTAGTCCCTCGCCTGTTTCGGTGTTCAACAATTTTACGGATGATGAGAGGAAAATAGTCTATTTGTATTTTTTTAAGAGGAAGAAAATCAGAGAGATCGCGACGATAACAAAGCTAAAGGAGAATAGTATTTATTATAAAATACGTTCGATAAAATTAAAACTGGGTGCGGAATCCACCAGAAAGCTTCCAGTCTTACTTAAAAACACTTTTCTTGTGCCAAATGTGTGAGTACTGCATTTACGTATTATTTTCTTTTGAAAATATTAAATTTTGAATAATCACTAAAAACCCACTGGGTAATGCTTTGTATTTTAAAGAAATACATAGTTAAAAAATGAATAATTAAAATTATAAGCTATTTCGATAATTAAAAAATTCCGAGTTTACATGGCTGATAACCCATGAAATTATATGCATACAAAGCATGGGGGTGACTGTATGAATAGTCAAAGTGCTTTAAGTAATCTTACTTTTCCGGCTAAGGAAAGTTATGCACACAACAATGTGTTGGTGCTGAAGAAAATTCGCTTTTACAGCTGTGCTATTATTTATTTGCACGATGCCCAACTGCTTGTAAAAACGAAAGATGGGCAATCCTTTAATGTACCCCCTGAATCACTTTGTTATGTCGAAAAAAACACAGTGATTGATGTTGCATTGAAAGTGTTAGGCCAGGGTGTACCCTACGAGATCTATCACATTGACAGTGATGTGCTCAGTTGTATCTGTAAGGTGATGGAACCGCTTTTGTTGGATCCGCAAAGAGTCAGCCAGATGCGGCGTAAAATCTTCACCTGTCCTGTTGATGAAACAGATATTAAAATATTCAAACGATTAATCGGGAGCGACGTTCCACAACACAGACAAGTTTATAAGATTACTTATCTTCTTTCTAAAATCAGGGACATCGAATCGTTAGTTTATTCTCTGTCAGTATCAACGGATACCACCTTTACTGAGCGACTAAAAACAATCATCGAAGCCGATCTCGCAAAATCGTGGAAGCTGGCGGATCTTGCAGGCATTTTGCATATGTCGGAGGTGTCGATTCGTAAGAAGCTTGAGAAAGAGAGTAATAATTTTAATACACTGGTGTTGGATATCCGCATGCATCAGGCGGCTAAACTCATCACGACTACCGAAAAGCATATAAACAGTATTGCCAATGAAGTGGGCTATACCAGTACGTCTTATTTTATTCGTAACTTTAAAGAGTTCTTTGGCATTACACCGAAACAATTTTCTTTGAAAGTCAAAAAGCAGTCCTGATGGATTATATAGACAATATTTCCTAAATCATGCTTCGATACCTTTAAGGTATTTCGCAGGAAAAAGCCAGGGGGCATCCCCAGGCATTTGTATCAGAACGCGACGTGAACGCCTGTCATCGCGGATGGTTTCGCTGTCGCTTTTACCTTTAACGCGTAACGTGCGCGCCGTTGGCTTGTTATGAGAATCCGCTTTCGTCAGTGGCAAAAGCGGATTCCTTTTTTATTCACCGCGTAGGATCTGGCGGAAATGGGATACTAACGGGCGTTGATTGGCTTTATGCCAGGCGGCCCATAGTTGCGTGGAATAATTCATCCACGGCAATTCGCGTAATACCACGCCCTCCGGCGCATTGTGACGCAGGCTATGTTGAATTAATGCCAGACCTAATCCTGCAGCGACCAGACCTAATGCTGTCAGCGGTTCACCAGCTTCTAAACGAATATCGGGATTAAACCCGGCTTTGACACAGGCCGCGACAAAATCATCACGGGAATGGGCATCGTCATTATGAATAACGGCAATCCACTGCTGGTTGGCAAGCTGTGTTGCGACAAGGTTTTTTTCCTCCGCCAGCGGATGATTTTGCGGTAAGGCCAACAGCATGCGATCGTCCAGAACCTGAATGTATTCCAGATCCTGTTCACTGTCTGTGGGCGGCGTGTCGACCAGTGAAAAATCGAGGCTGCGCTGGCGCAAGCCTTCAATCTGGGTAGCCGGTGGCTGGCTGTAAAGCGCGATATGCACATCCGGGCGCGATACGCGTAACGTACGCAACGCCGTAGAAAGCACGCCGGAATGCATGGCGTTTTCAATATAGCCAATACACAAGCCTCCATCTTCACCGCGTCCCAGACGTTTACCCAGTGATTCCAGACGATTGGCATGCGTCAGCAATGAGCGCGTTTCGGCGAGGAATGTCTGCCCATCAGCAGTCAATCGGATACGTTGTTGATTGCGCTCAAACAGCATCAGTCCCAGGCGCTCTTCCAGTTGCGCAATCTGGCGGCTGAGCGGCGATTGCGAGATATGCAGTCGCTCAGCAGCACGTCCTACGTGCTCTTCTTCTGCGACCACCACGAAGTATTTCAGTTGGCGTAAATCAATCATGTCAGACCTCAAAGGACTTAAGTTAGACGAATTATGTCCTATAAAGTCACAACCTTGCAAGGTATTGTGAGCTCCGTCACAGGGCGATAGCAAAAAACGCCCGAACTAAACCCGAATACTTGAGGACATCTTATGAGCATTAAAAATTTACTTCCCGGCAAAATCGGCTTAGGCGGCGCGCCGCTCGGCAACATGTTCCGTGCCATTCCGGAAGAAGAGGCCCACGCCACCGTGAGCGAAGCCTGGAACCTGGGCGTGCGCTACTTTGACACCGCGCCGCTGTACGGCTCTGGCCTTTCTGAAATTCGTATGGGCGAAGCGCTGTCTCAGTATCCACGCGATGAATATGTTTTGAGCAGTAAAGTCGGCCGCATCATGCTGGACGAAATGGAAGATCCCGCCAAACGTGATTTTGGTGAGAAAGGCGGTCTTTTCGAACACGGCCTGAAGAACAAAATTCTGAATGACTACTCTGCCGATGCCACCCTGCGCTCGATTGAAGACAGCCTGAAACGCCTGAAAACGGACCATCTGGATATCGTCTGGATCCACGATCCGGCGCAGGACTTCTACGGTGACAGCTGGCTGGAGCAGTTCAATATTGCCCGTACGGGGGCGTTTCGTGCACTGACACGTTTGCGTGACGAGGGCGTGATCAAAGCGTGGGGGCTGGGCGTGAACCGCGTTGAACCTTGTGAACTGACGCTGGCGCTTGATGAGCCGAAGCCGGATGCGTTCCTGCTGGCGGGTCGTTATTCCCTGTTGGATCACGAACGTGCACTGCAACGCCTGATGCCAGAAGCGCTGGAACATAACGTCGATATCGTCGTCGGCGGCCCTTACAGCTCCGGCGTACTGGCAGGTGGTGAGCACTTTGAATATCAGAAAGCCTCCCCGGCCATTAAGCAGAAAGTGGCGCAAATTCACGCCATTGCCGCGCATTTTAACGTCGATGTTAAAGCAGCGGCGCTGCAGTTCGCGCTGGCAAACCCTGCCGTCGCGGCGGTTATTCCTGGCTCCAGCCGTCCTGGCCGTATGGCAGAAGATCTGGCTGCGCTGAATGCAACCGTTCCGGCTGAATTCTGGGCGGAAATGCGCCGTCAGGCTCTGGTTGCGGAAAACGCGCCGCTGCCGACCCGTTAATCAACCGAGTGAGAAAAAGATGAAACTGGATCTGACAGGTAAAGTCGCTGTGGTCAGCGGCTCAACCTCCGGTATTGGGCAGGGTATTGCCGCCGGACTGGCAAAAGCAGGCGCAACGGTGGTTGTCGTCGGGCGTAAACAGCGCGGCGTCGATGACGTGATGGCCGCGATTATGGCACAAAATCCTGCGGCGTCGCTGCGTGGCGTGGTGGCCGATCTCAGCACCGAACATGGCGTAAATGCGCTGATCGCCGCCGTTCCGACGACGGATGTGCTGGTCAATAATCTGGGGATTTTCAACGATAAAGATTTCTTCAGCGTTCCGGATGACGAGTGGCTGCACTTCTACAACGTCAACGTTATCTCCGGCGTTCGTCTGGCGCGTCATTATGCGCCAGCCATGACGGAACAGGGCTGGGGGCGAATTATCTTTGTTTCGTCCGAATCGGGCGTGGCTATCCCCGGCGACATGATCAACTACGGCGTCACGAAAGCCGCGAATCTGGCGGTGTCCCACGGTCTGGCGAAGCGACTCGCCGGAACCGGTGTGACCGTTAACGCCATTCTGCCGGGGCCGACTTTTACCGATGGTCTGCAGGAGATGCTGGCGGACGCCGCCGCACAGTCCGGACGTAGCCCGCGTGAACAAGCCGACGAGTTTGTTAAAACCTCGCGCCCGAGCTCCATCATCCAGCGTGCGGCGGATGTGGAAGAAGTGGCGAATCTGGCGGTTTATCTCGCGTCTCCGCTCTCTTCGGCAACGACAGGGGCAGCCCTGCGCGTCGATGGCGGCGTCGTCGACACCCTGACAATGTAACCCTATAAATTTAAGAGAAAAATATCATGGCTAAGACAAGTGTATCGATTGAAATTCCGGCTTCTGCCGACGCGGTATGGCAACTGATGGGCGGCTTTGACGCGTTGCCGGACTGGCTGCCGTTCATCCCGAAAAGCGTAGTGACAGAAGGGGGGCGCGTGCGTTCGCTGACAACTTCCGACGGCGGTACCGTGATTGAGCGTCTGGAAGCGTTTGATAATCGTCAGCGCAGCTACACCTACTCCATTATTCAGGCGCCGTTCCCGGTGGTGAATTACCTCTCAACCATCACGGTTCATGAGACCGCCGACAGCCAGATTTCCCGCGTGGAATGGTCCGGCGAATTCACGCCGGTGAACGTATCTGACGAAGAGGCTCAGGCGCTGTTTACGGGCATCTACAGTGATGGTCTCAAGGCGCTGAAGGACAACTTTGTTTCCTGATTCGACCTGCAGGCGTCGGAGGATCCGACGCCTTATTATTAACTAAAACGCAATAGTCTATTGTCATTTGTATCATTTATGTCATCTGTAGACAGGCGTATTCTTCTTCCATCGCGTTAATCAACGCCAAATTATCACTTTATTCTGGGATATAAACATGAAAACTATTTTCGCTATTTTTACTGCCTCTCTGTTCTCTGCTGTGGCGTTTAACGCCTCAGCGCAAAGCGTTACGGCAACCGGCACCACGCTGGATTCCGCTGAAGCGGTCATCGCGCAAAAAGCCAAAGAGATGAATGCCTCTGAATACAAAATTACCAGTGCGCGCATGGGCAACACCGTCACCATGAGTGCAGAACTGTATAAATAATCGCGAGAGGAACCCATTATGTTATTCGATCACTATGCGCTGAATGCCTTGCCGTTAAAAAACCGGATTGTTATGCCGCCGATGACGCGTTCTCGCGCCGGGGCAGGCGACGTCGCGACTGACATGATGGCGGACTATTACGCACAGCGTGCCAGCGCAGGGCTCATCATTAGCGAAGGCACGCAAATCAGCCAACAGGGCCAGGGCTATGCCTGGACGCCTGGCATCTATTCCGAAGCGCAGATTGCTGGCTGGAAAAAAGTCACCGACGCCGTACACAAGGCGGGCGGTAAAATCTTTGCTCAGCTGTGGCACGTCGGTCGTGTTTCGCACACCGTTTTGCAGCCTGGCGGCGCGGCACCGGTCTCTTCTTCCGCCATTCAGGCGCCAGGGGTGAAAGTGTTTGTCGATGTTGAAGGGCGCGGCCCGGAAAATGGCGTCGGCGAGATGGTGCAGCATGACATGCCGCGAGCCCTGACGCGGGAAGAGATCCCGGCTATCGTCAATGACTATGCCCAGGCAGCGCGCAATGCTATCGCCGCAGGGTTCGACGGTATCGAACTGCACGGGGCGAACGGCTATCTAATCAACCAGTTCATTGACTCACAGGCCAACCTGCGTGATGACGACTACGGCGGCTCGCTGCAAAATCGTCTGCGCTTTATGCGAGAGGTGGTGACGGCGGTCTCTGCGGCAATTGGTAAAGAGCGTGTGGGCATTCGTCTCGCCCCGTTAACCACGCTGATGGGGTCAAAAGATGATACACCGGAAGCGACCTACCTGGCGGCGGCCAGCGTGCTGAACGATCTGGGTATTGCTTATATTCATATCGCCGAAGCGGACTGGGAAGATGCGCCGGTCATGCCTGCTGCGTTTAAAGAAGCGCTGCGTATTATCTTCCACGGTACGCTGATTTACTCCGGTAAATACACCAAAGCGCGTGCTGAAGAGGCGCTGGCGAACGGCTGGGCTGACCTGATTGGTTTTGGTCGCCCGTTTATTGCCAACCCGGATCTGCCGCATCGTCTGAAAAATGCCTTACCCCTGACTGCGCCCATTAAAGAGAGGTTCTTCGGCGGCGGGAAGGAAGGGTATCTGGATTACCCGGCTAGCTGATTTCATGACGCAGCGCGTCCATCTGCTCGCGCATCTATAAATGGCCCGGCGAATCACACAGCGCCGGGCTTTGTGTAAGATGGAATGCACACCCTTCATTCTTCATGTGAATACAATCAGCGTAAACCCTGTTGTCAGCAGGTATGATGAGGCTATCCAGTTGATTTAAGAAAAGGTAAACGCATGTCTACTCCGCTATTCCGTCAGGCCGTACCCGCCGATGTTGATCGCTGCTATGAGATTGAAACGCTTGCCTATGAAGGCGATGAAGCGGCAACCCGGGAAAAGATCGCCACTCGTATCCAGCGCTATCCGCAGGGATTCATGTGCATGGAACTCAACGGTGAGGTGGCTGGCTTTATCAATGCCGGATGCGCCTGGGAGGTGGTGATGTCTGATGAAGAATTTAAGGAACTGGTGGGGCACGATCCGCACGCGCCCAATGCGGTGATTATGTCGGTAGTGGTGCACCCGGATTTTCAAGGTAAAGGCTACTCGTCACTGATGATGCGTGAGTTTGTGACGCGGATGAAAGCAATGCACAAAAAGACGATTCACCTGATGTGCAAAGACCGCCATGTCGATCTCTACGCCCACTTTGGCTATCGCTACGTCAAACCGTCAGAATCCGATCACGGCGGGATGGCGTGGCACGAGATGGTGATGGCGTTGTAACAGGTCGATCACGGGAGTCGTATTCAACATGTTACTAGATTGAATTTATTGATTATTTATCTTTATGACAGGTAAAGTATTCATGGGTTGTTCTCGTAAAAATGAGTACTTAAGGTTAAGTCAGGATAACGCTGCGCAATAAGTATGTATTCATCGCGCGTGACTCCCTCCCGAATGCTGGCACTGGTGCAATCTGAACTGTGCAGCAATTCTATTGCAAACACTTTTTTCCTTGCTGAGTAATCACTGTTCAAGTGTAGCCATAAGCAAATTGTTGTATATTGTAAACCATGCGCTGCCTGCCTTATGATAATACAAAAGGATACATAACGTGAATCTGCCGGATACCTCAAGTGCCAAACCGCTGTATAAGCAGCTTGAAGAAGCCCTGAAAGAGGCGATTTTAAGCGGCGAATATCAGCCGGGGCAGCAGATCCCAACCGAAAACGATCTCAGCGCCAGCTGGCAGGTGAGCCGCGTAACGGTGCGAAAGGCGCTGGATGCGCTGACCCGGGAAAACTTTCTTACCCGGGTCTCGGGTAAAGGGACATTCGTATCCGGCGAGAAGTTTCAGCGCAGTATGACCGGCATCATGAGCTTCAGTGAGCTGTGCCGCTCCCAGGGCCGCCGCCCGGGGTCGCGCACCATCAAGTCGGTGTTTGAGGCCTGCGATGAGGACACCCGCGCCAAACTGAACATCCCCGATGGGGAAAAAGCGGTGGTGATTGAGCGTATTCGCTATGCCGACGACGTGCCGGTATCGCTGGAAACGGTCTGGTTCCCCCCGCAGTTCGCCGCACTGCTGAATGAAGATCTCAACAGCCATTCCCTGTACGATACTCTGCGCGACAAGCATGGCCTGTGGTTTACCCACTCCAGCAAAACCATTGAGCTGGTGTACGCCAGTTTTGAGGTGGCCCACTATCTCGGCGTCGCTAACCGTTATCCGTTGATCTCGATTAAAAGCGAGATGATTGATAACAAAGGTGAAATGTCCTGCATATCTCACCAACTGATTGTCGGCGACAAACTGCGTTTTACCGTCTGACCCCCATTTTTTACCATTGATCGTTACGTCGTTTCAGCGTAAATCGGGATCCGCATCGCGGATCCCGATTTTTTGTATGGGCACGCGTTGATCGAAATGTATTCCAATGTTATACATTTATGGCAATACATTTAGATACATTGATTGGCGCGCGGCTGTCACGCGGTTAACGTCAGAAACGACCCAAGGGGAAAAGTGATGAGTATTAAAGAAATCATTAACGGCATTGTGGACAATAAAGCAGAGAAAGGCGGGATCACGCACGTATATTACGTCGCCTGCGGCGGCTCGTATGCGGCGTTTTACCCGGCGAAAGCCTTCCTGGAAAAAGAAGCCACTAAGGTCACCGTCGGGTTGTACAACAGTGGTGAGTTTATCAATAACCCGCCGGTGGCACTGGGCGACAACGCGGTGGTGGTGGTCGCATCACACAGAGGCAACACCCCGGAAACCATCAAAGCGGCAGAGCTGGCCCAGAGCCGCGGCGTACCGGTTATTGGCCTGACCTGGGTGACCGACTCCCCGCTGGTGGCTCACTGCGACTTTGTAGAAACCTACAGCTTCGGCGACGGCAAAGACATCGCCGAAGAGAAAACCCTTAAGGGCCTGATCACCGCGGTAGAAATTCTCAACCAGACCGAAGGTTATGCCCATTACGAGGATTTCCAGGACGGACTGAGCAAAATCAACCGTATCGTGTACCGCGCGTGTGATCATTTGCAGAACCGCGCCCAGGCGTTCGCCCAGGAATACAAAGATGACAAAGTCATCTACACCATGGCGAGCGGTGCGGGTTACGGCGCGGCCTATTTGCAGAGCATCTGCATCTTTATGGAAATGCAGTGGATCCACTCCGCCTGCATCCACAGCGGCGAGTTCTTCCACGGCCCGTTTGAAATCACCGATGCCAACACGCCGTTCTTCTTCCAGTTCTCTGAAGGCAGCACCCGTGCGGTAGATGAGCGCGCCCTGAACTTCCTGAAAAAATATGGCCGCCGCATCGAAGTGGTGGATGCTAAAGAGCTGGGTCTCTCCACCATCAAGCCGACGGTGATCGATTACTTCAACCATTCATTGTTCAATAACGTTTATCCGGTTTATAACCGTGCTCTGGCTGAGATCCGCCAGCATCCGTTAACGACCCGCCGCTACATGTGGAAGGTCGAATATTAATCACGCCAGGATTTGACGCAGGGGCAGGGACGCTCGATTTATCGTTATCAACAAGGAATAATGATGGACATTAAGGTGATTGGCATTGGTGATAATGTCGTTGATAAATATCTCCATTCCGGCGTGATGTATCCCGGCGGTAATGCACTGAACTTCGCGGTGTATGCCCGGCTGGCGGGCTGTGAAAGCGCGTTTCTTGGCGCGTTCGGCAACGATGCCGCCGCACGGCACGTGCAGGAAACATTGCAGGAACTGAACATCGACAGTCAGCGCTGTCGCCACTATGTCGGGGAAAACGGCTATGCCTGTATCCGGCTGGTGGATGGCGACAGGGAATTTGTCACCAGTAATAAAAACGGCGTATTACGGGAACACCCGCTGCAATTATCCGACGACGATCTCGATTATATTGCGCAATTCGATGCGGTGCACTCCAGCATTAATGGATTTCTCGAACCGGAATTAGAAAAAATTAAACAACGCAATGTCACCCTGTCGTTTGATTTTTCCGGGCGAGGGACTGACGACTATTTTCAACAGGTATGTCCGTGGGTCGATTATGGTTTTATTTCCTGCGGCGCATTATCGGTCGAAGAGACGATTAATAAAATTTATAATTTATACGATTACGGTTGTAAACATGTTATCGCTACCCGCGGGCATGAAAAGGTTTATTACTATGCCGGCGGTGAACTTATTGAGTGGCAGCCTGTTTATATTCAACCGGTCGATACTCTCGGCGCGGGGGATGCTTTTTTAACTGGCTTTATGCTATCCATTCTGGCATGCGATAAACCCCAACCGGACCATGACGATATTATTCGCGCCATGACGGCAGGCGGGAAATCCGCGGGCCAGGTCTTACATCATTATGGCGCGTTTGGCTTTGGTAAACCGTATTCCGGCTAATTGCCTTTCACCGATTACATAAAAACATAACTGGAATTCACTCCATTATCCGGGGGTAAGTATGTTCTGGACAGAATTGTGTTTTATCCTGGTTGCCCTGATGTTTGGCGCGCGTATTGGCGGCGTATTTTTAGGTATGGTTGGCGGCCTTGGCGTTGGCGTTCTGGTATTTGGTTTTGGCCTGACGCCCTCGTCGCCGCCCATTGATGTTATTTTAATTATTCTCTCGGTAGTATTAGCGGCATCGTCATTACAGGCGTCCGGCGGGCTGGATTTATTAGTCCGGCTGGCGGAAAAAATGCTGCGCCGCCATCCGCGCTATATCACGCTGCTGGCACCGTTTATCTGTTATATCTTCACCTTTATGTCCGGCACCGGGCATGTGGTGTACAGCCTGCTGCCGGTAATCTCCGAAGTGGCGCGGGATTCCGGCATTCGCCCGGAGCGTCCGCTGTCGATTTCGGTCATCGCGTCTCAGCAGGCGATAACCGCCAGCCCGATTTCGGCGGCCATGGCGGCGATGATTGGCCTGATGGCCCCGTTCGGCATCTCTATTTCCACTATCATGATGATTTGCGTCCCGGCGACGCTGATTGGCGTGGCGGCGGGAGCGATCGCCACCTTTAATAAAGGCAAGGAACTGAAGGACGATCCGGAATACCAGCGCCGGCTGGCGGAAGGGCTGCTCAAGCCGATCGGCAAAGCGGAGCGCAGCACTGAAATTGCGCCACACGCAAAACTCTCGGTGCTGTTGTTCCTGACCGGCGCGGTGGTGATTGTGCTGCTGGGGCTAGTGCCGGGCCTGCGTCCGCTGGTTGAAACCACCAAAGGGCTGCAACCGCTCTCGATGTCGGCGGCGATCCAGATTGTGATGCTCTCTTTTGCCTGCCTGATTGTGCTGCTGTGCCGCCCGCAGGTGGATCACATCCTCAGTGGCAGCGTGTTCCGCGCCGGTGCGCTGGCGATCGTTTGCGCCTTTGGCCTGGCGTGGATGAGCGAAACCTTCGTCAGTAGCCATATCGACCTGATCAAATCCGAAGTGCAGGTGCTGTTGCAGGAGCATACCTGGCTCATCGCCATCATGATGTTCTTTGTCTCGGCGATGGTCAGCAGCCAGGCGGCGACTACCCTGATTCTGCTGCCGCTGGGGCTGGCGTTGGGGTTACCGGCGTATGCGCTGATTGGCTCCTGGCCTGCGGTCAACGGCTACTTCTTTATTCCGGTAGCCGGGCAGTGCCTCGCGGCGCTGGCCTTCGACGATACCGGCACCACCCGTATCGGCAAATACGTGCTTAACCACAGCTTTATGCGTCCCGGCCTGGTGAATGTGATTGTCTCTGTGGCGATGGGGCTGATGATCGGCAAAATGGTGTTAGGTTAATTTTGTTCGCCGGCCCGCTCGTTTAAGGGGCCGTTTATTTATCGTTTTACGCGCCAAAGCTGTGCTAAAAGTTCATGATATCTAATAGATATGAGTTGACCTCAGGAGAGCATCGCTGCATTCAGAAGGGGTTAGTTGACTTAGGGATAACTCAGGAGAGGCAAACTGGCGGAGATCACAGGAGTCGCATTTGATGTTTAATTTATTGATTTAAAAAATATTTATTGTGTTTGATAAATAAGTTACCCCCATAAGCACCCCCAAATGATTTTCCTTGTGTGGATCGGGCGCACATTGAGCTATTTGTGAGCGTCTTTTTGCATTGTAGCAAAGCGGCATCCACTTCTCATCTTCAGCTTCTTTTTGCATGATATTTCATCCGTAACACTAAACGTGCCTACCGGGAATAGCAGGCGCATTATGTTCAAGGGAGAACGACCGATGATGTAATGTAAGAGGTTTGTCGCAAAATCACAATGCAGCGTGTTTTCGGTTTCGTTGCAACAAGCCGGTGGCCTGTCGTGCCCGCAAGATATCGACGGCCCGAAGATATGGTGATTGTTCCTGCCAGCTAAATCCATTCCTGTCGATACGAACCAGTTCGTATTTTTCCACCAGAAAATTAACGGCATCAGCCAGCGTAATACCGGCATCAATGTTTTCCTGAATCACAGTTTCATCACTGAACGGGGTGTCGTTTAGCGTCAGGCCATAGTGTTTTTCGAGCAGTCGGGTCAGCAGCATTTGCCAAACTGCCACGGGCGACAGGCAAGGCTTCGCCGCCCGCGAAGTTGTTGCAGGTAGAGGTTTCATGTTGGCTCTCGTGGAAGTTATTAAAGCTGAGTAGGGTAAATGGCGATGTATACGTATCCGCAATTACCAAGGGTATCGGCTTTGCAAGTGAAACCATTGTGGTAAAGGGTGACGCAGTGGGCATGTCTGGGATTCAGTTCACCGGTGGTCAGTATCGATTCCATCTGGCTGATAAAGTGCGGGAATGTTTCATCCAGCTTTCGGCATTCGGCGTCACTGAACCTGCCGGTGATACTGGCCCGGTCAGCCAGATAGTGCAGCCGGTTCCCCTCCTGCACCAGACGTGCTCCCAGACGCGGCGAAATATGCCGCTGCAGGCCCCATGTGGTGTTGTTCATTTATAACCTCTTTATTGTCAGTTCAGGGTGATACTCATCAGGCAGGCGTAAGGCCCATTGAGGTCCTGGCGGCGTTCGGCGTACACAGCCAGGACTCCTGTGATATCCGGAACATCCCTTCCGGTGTAATGACAGACGCTACCGTGCCACTGATATTTTCCAGTGCAGTAGCGAAATATGCGGGACTCAGGATGCTGGCGATATATCGTCATTGCCCGGCGTTTACTGATAATTTTCATGTAATACCTCACAGCAGACCGTGTTCTGCGAACGAATAGATTTGCCTGCCACCGACAATCAGATGGTCAGGGACGCGGATATCAACGAGCTGAAGTGCCTGCACCAAACGCTGCGTGATGGTCTTATCTGCCTGGCTGGGTGTGATGTCACCGGAGGGATGGTTGTGCGCAAATAACACTGCTGCCGCATTGAAGTACAGGGCGCGTTTGACCACCTCGCGAGGATGTACCTCGGTACTGCTAATAGAACCGGCAAACAGGGTTTCGTGGGCAATCAACTGGTTCTGCTGGTTCAGATACAGCACCATAAACTCTTCGCGCTCCAGTCCCGCCATTTTCAGTTTCAGCCAGTCACGGGCAGCCTGAGTAGAGGTGAATGCCACGCCTGTTTCGCGCAGGTGTCGATCAAGCAGTGTTAAGGCGCGTTTTATCGTGCGTTGTGCGGTTAGTGGAAGTATCGGACTTAGTGGGCTAAGTGACTGTTCCATCATGGGTATCCTTAATCAATAATGCGCAAAATGGCGCTGGATTCAGGGTGCTGCAGGGCGTAATCCCGCAGGCGGTAATAGTGCTCAGTCATGGCATCACATTCGGTGCGACAGGCGTGATGGCTGTATTCAATCAGACAGACAGCGATACCTGCGGCTTCCGCGCTCATTTGCGCACCATTGCCGTTCATGCCGTTGAACAGATGCCATTTATCGTCAACGTCAGCATCAGGGGCCATAAACGCGCCGCCATTGCTGAGCGTGTAAAAGGACCAGATACCACTGTTGTACTCG
Organism: Citrobacter sp. RHB35-C17; assembly: GCF_013816795.1. Classification (NCBI taxonomy): domain Bacteria; kingdom Pseudomonadati; phylum Pseudomonadota; class Gammaproteobacteria; order Enterobacterales; family Enterobacteriaceae; genus Citrobacter; species Citrobacter sp. RHB35-C17. Next base: position 92,985 of record NZ_CP057150.1, read on the forward strand.
TCACAGAAGCGGTCCATCCAGGCGAAAATGCGGGGTTCCAGCGTTATCCATTGTGGGATAGAGCCAAAGTACTGCGGCCAGAAGCAGATACGCTGTTCGTCGGGTATCTGCGTTACGGTCAGTTCAAATTCGGATTCGTTAGCAGCAGATGCGAGGTTGTTTTTTGTCGCTGTTGTCATGGGTATGTCTCCGTCAATAAAAAAACGCCAGCGGCGATGGCTGGCGTATGCGGTAATAATGAGTGTTCGGGAAGATTAAATGTTGCTGGTAAATCATGCGGAGCCAGCAGATGGATACGTCCGTACAGATGCCTGGCTTGCGGGTATAGCGGTTAAGACCTTCACCGGCATCCGGTTCAAAGTTCCATGCCTGCCCTAGTCGTCTTCAATGTTAACGCCGGTGATACTGGCAGGAACCAATGGCCCTGCTGCGCAATCAGCCGATACCCACTACGGTAGGTCATAAAGCGATTAGTGAAACGACTTCAAACCTTCAGAATTATTCATTACTACCCCCCTGAAAAATAATAAAAAAGCGGCAGAATCGTGAGATTCTGCCGTTAGTTGTGTATGTTCAGAGGGATGATATATATCTGAATATTTTTATAATGCTGATAGGCCGTTCTGTGCCAATAACGGACGTTGTTAAGCTCATGCAGTATGGATTCACGAAGAACATACGTTATTTTTTGTCCTGATTGACTCGGAATGAAAGCTCCTGATGGCTCTCTTTTCGCTCGCTGTAACGATCTGCAAGATAACCGGTTTGTCCCTTAAGCAGCACTGTGATTTTAAACAGCGCCTCGGCTACATCGACGGAACTAAATGTTTCTCGACTATTCTCTAAGGCAACTTGCGGCCTATACAAAAAAGAGCCGGGTTATACCCGGCTCTTTTTAGCTGATTTCAAAATCTTTTAATTCCCCACCTTCAGCAATCAGATTTGAGATCCGCTTCGGCATTCGCCCCTGACCTGACCATGTTTTTGACTCTCCAGTTTCGTCAGTATATCGATACTTCGCGGGACGGGGGGAGCGCGTCCTTTTAGACTTACCCGGAGAGCCAATAGCAGCCATAAGTTCGGAGGGGTCGATACCCTCATCAAGCATCATCTGACGAAGTGTTTCCAGTTTATCGCGGCGCTGACTTTCATTTGCAAGACGTAATGTCTCTTCTTCTCGTCGTTCTATAAGAATAATTTTAAACTTTTCCAGAATATCTTCCAGTACATCTAATGACATTTCACGAGTCTGAGAGCGTAAGGTACGGATATTGTTTAACTGTGTAAGAGCATCTGACATAAAGAGACCTTTAAAAATTTTTTCGTTGTTCAGCAAATACCAATGTCGACGGTTGCTCATCAACCCGATTTCTCTTACTGAGCATTTTAATCCGATTGGTACATATTGTTATTAACGAGGTTTAGACTACTGATATAAATCTCTTATCGCAAGACAAAATTAAGAAGAATGTGCAAGAACTAAATTCTAACCCCTACGAAATGTCCATGCATTTTTAAAGGTACTTAAAACGATGATGCCAGGAGTCATCCGAAGAGCCTTTTTATACCCTCATAACTTATTGCTTCAGTCATACCTGATGAGTTTTAAATCAGGAGAGACATTTAGTGAATTAGCGCCGCCGCTTAGTAAGGTTTTTCACAAATGGCAAGATGGCACACAGGGGATAGACACCTGCATTTTTTCAAATGTAAAAAAAAGCCTGCTGTTAGCAGGCCATAAATTTTTTTAACTCATTTTTTGTTCGATTCTGATAAATAGGGTAAGCATGCAATTAAACGTGAATCAGAGAGCATAACAAAAATGCTATAAATATTTCCTGGCCGCATCAAATATCTCCTGTGACGTTAACTCCCTGTCAGTAGCCACGTAAACAATGCCATGATCGCCAGTTAAGGAAGGAAAACCTGCAGACATAATCCGAAGATGTGTTTCTTCACCGTTTGGATATTCCTGCCTGATAGAGGATATACCTTCCAGAACGGTCATGACTTTACAGGATTCAGCATTAAAGAAAACAAGGACTTTAATCATATTCTATTATCCTGTTCTCTCGTGGGTGTTAGCTGGCAGATGCCATTAAGGTCAAAGCCATTACGTGGTTCTTTCGGAGATAGCCTCGCTCATTACGCACTTCTTATTTAACAAGCAGTTAGTTTGTGCTTTTAAAATTTTTATGCAGTAGTCCTGCACTTCATTACATCGGTCAGCACACTCATAATTGTGAAGAATATGCTGATCAGATATTAAGAATAAACGATTTTTCACTGATTTAAGTTATGGGGCTGTCTACTCAGGGATAATCCTTCATCGTTATCGCAGACCCACATTGATTTATTTATCGCAAAGTATTACGTTTGCAGCAGCAGGACCTTTGTCTCCGATCTGAATGGCGAATTCAACTTTCTGTCCTTCAAATAAAGTTTTAAAGTTGTCGCCATTAAGCGCAGAAAAATGGACAACGATATCTTTGCTGCCATCAAGAGGAGAGATGAAGCCAAAACCTTTGTCTTCGTTAAACCATTTTACCAGGCCTGTAATTCTAGAGGTCATACTGACTCCTGTTATACATCATTGTATTGATAGTAAATGTATGGACTCAAAAAGAGGGGATATCAACGATAGCGCCTGGTAATGAGAACTGCCCGGAAAATTTCTAACTTTCATTAGTACATCGAACTGATGGGATTCATTAAGGCACAGGGAATCGATATAAGCAAATTATCTTTTAGCCGTCCAGAGGTCCTGTAGGGAAAATAAAAGTGGCTGAATGCCATTTTCAATGTATAGTCTTTACGTGTTTTCAATAAGGAATTGACTTGTCCCATAAAATGACAGGAATTGTCAAAAGCTTTGATATTCTTAGTGGTAAAGGCCTCATCATCCCATCTGATGGACGAAAAGACGTTCTGCTTCACATTTCAGCCGTTAACTCCCGCGAATCAGAATTACTCATCCCTGGAAGCCGCATAGAGTTTTGCCGGATAAACGGTCTCAGGGGGCCTGTGGCTGCGAACATTTATCTTTCCTGATTTTCAGTGTGTCAAAATAGATAGATTAAAACTTAACCACATATGGTACGGTGAAGCTCATTCATTGAAAGGTTAATGGTTATGTCTGTTATCAATTACGCAATGAAATTCTTCAGCAGTGCGTCTACTGCCACAGCTGCCTGTCCTGTTTGTGGCTTAAAATCAGTACAACCGTTGTCAAAAATCCGGCTCAACCAGACCATGCTTTGCCCCGGATGTAAGGCTCTGTTTATCTCCCGACGCTAGCTCGACCAAAACCGCAGAACAGAGCTCATGTCCTATACTTATGTTAGATTCCGGCAGCTGTTAAATCCCTGATGCCTGACGCCCATCCTGAGAGAACGTTTCTGAACTGATTTCGCAACTGCTCCTGCGCGCTAACGTCGCATCAGAGCAATGCTATGAAAATGATCCCTAGAGCGTGGTTTAACCGCTCCCGTATACTGATGAATGCTGCCGAAAACATAACGTTTTCGGCGAACGATCCTGCCGGTGAAAGCTCGCCGCGGTCAGAACTCTTTTCGACCGTCCAGATGGAACGCTACGGCCAGAAGCTGGCGCGGACTCATAAAGTATCACCGGATAAGCATCCTTATTATCTTCTGAAACGGCTTGGCGACAATGAGGCCGTCATTACCCAAAACTGCTATGAGCTTAACGCGGGTAAAAAGACCAGTATCATGCCCGCCGGTGAATGGCTGCTGGACAATTATTATCTGATTGAGGAACAAATCCGCACTGTCCGCCAGCATCTGCCGAAAAGCTTTGGCAAAGGTCTTCCGTCGCTGGTATCGCCGCTGAATTGCCCACGAATTTATCATATTGCATCAGAGGCTATTGCTCACGGCGATGGCCGCTGGGATACCGCCAGCCTGACCAGCTATCTCACTGCCTATCAACAGGTGACGCCGCTGACGCTGGGTGAAGTCTGGGCGTTACCGGGAATGCTGCGCCTGGCGCTGATTGAAAATCTTCGTCGTATCAGTATGGAAGTGATAAAAGCGCAGCAAGACAGAAACCTTGCCGATACGTGGATAACAAGGATTGTCGAATGCGCAGAGAGTGCGCCTGGTGATTTAATCATGGTGGTTGCCGATATGGCGCGCTCCCGGCCTCCGTTAACCAGTGCGTTTGTCGCAGAGCTGGTGCGGCGCCTGCAGGGGCATGGCAACGCGCTGTCGTTACCTCTGACCTGGGTTGATCAGTGCCTTCGGGAACAGGGGATCACCACTGACGTTCTCATACATAGTTTCAATCAGCAGCTTGCCGCCAGCCAGCTGTCCGTAAGTAACAGCATTGCGGGCCTGCGATTATTGAGTGAAACGGACTGGGCTGATTTCGCCGAAACGATAAGCGTTGTCGAACAGACATTACGCAATGATCCTGCCGGCATCTATCCCCGGATGCACTTCAATACCCGGGATCATTACCGGCACGTAGTTGAGGTTCTGGCCAGAGACAGCGGTCTCAGCGAGCCTGAGGTTGCAGAGAAAGTGCTGGCGTTTTCAGAGGAAAAAGCGCCCGATACACCGGAACATCATGTTGGTTATTATCTTGCGGGCGAAGGTCGACAGGCGCTGGATATTCATCTCCTGGCAGACGCCTCAAGGCTCCTACGCTTGCGGCACAGTTTCAACAGAATAACCCTGCTGTCATGGATTGGAAGCCTGACGCTGCTGACAACCGCAGCGACCGCAGCAATATTGCACGAAACCGCCATGCAGGGCACAGACTGGCTGTTGATCGCGGTGATATTGCCTCTGATTATCGCTTTGACTCAGTTAATGAGCGATTTACTCAGTGATGCAACCACCCGTTTTCGCGTTCCTCGACCCTTGCCGGGGATGGATTTTTCAGCCGGGATTCCCGCTGACAGTGCCACCATGTTAGTCATTCCCTGCATGTTGACCAGCCACGAAAGTTTCAGCCAGCTCCTCACCAGTCTTGAAGTCTGCTGGTTAGGGAATGAAAACGAAAATCTCAGGTTCGCGCTGCTCACTGATTTTGCTGATTCTGAAAATGAACCCTCGCCGGAAAGTCACGCGCTGCTCAGACAGGCTATCGCCGATACGCAGGCGCTTAATCGCCGCTACCCCTCCGGCCGACCACGTTTTTATCTGTTACATCGCCAGCCTGAATGGAACCCATTGGAAGGAGCGTGGATGGGCTATGAACGCAAGCGGGGAAAACTGGCGTTACTGAACAGCTGGTTGCGCCATCCCGGAACGCAATTCGTCAGCGTTGCAGAGATGCCTGCCCACCTTTTACCGGGTCACATAAAATACGTCATTACCCTGGACAGCGATACGGTGCTCCCGCGCGATACGGCACACAAACTCGTCGCGACGATGGCGCATCCGCTGAATACGCCTGAGTATGATCCGGTACGCCAGAGGGTTGTCAAAGGATTCGGTATTTTACAGCCCGGTCTTGCGGAGGAGATACCACGCAACGGTCAGGGGCGTTACGCAGCCCTGCGCAGCAGCGTACCGGGCAATAACCCTTATTCGATGATGTCTTCGGATATTTATCAGGATCTCTTTGGGGAAGGCTCGTTTGTGGGCAAAGGGATTTACGATGTTGATATTTTTATGCAGGCCACTACCAACATCTGCCCGGAAAATCTGGTACTCAGCCATGACCTACTCGAAGGATGCTATGCCCGTTCGGGTCTGCTGAGTGAAGTGTTACTCTACGAACAATATCCCAATAATTATCTGTCGGATGTTGCACGACGTTCACGCTGGATCCGGGGTGACTGGCAACTGCTTAACTGGCTAAAACCACGCGTCAGAAAAGCCGATGGAACCCGGGTCAGGAATCCGCTGACCGCACTTTCTTACTGGAAATTACTCGATAATCTGCGTCGCAGTCTGGTCGCCCCCTCCTTACTGGTATTGCTGTTCTTCACTCTGCTTTGGGTACCCAATCCGGTTTACTGGCTGGGCATACTGTTGCTGATATGGTTGTTGCCAGCCATCCTCTGCATTAGCCACGACCTTCTGCATAAACCTCTGCGTCGCCGCGTGAAGCCGCATCTGTTACTGGTGGGGGCGGGCGCGCTAAAGCGTCTGTCAGGTATCAGCCTTAATTTTGCGATACTGCCGCACGAAGCCGGATATTCGCTGAAAGCGATCGCCGTGACGCTATGGCGACTGGGGATAAGCAGGCGTCACCTCAGCCAGTGGGTCAGCCACAGCCAGGACAGCAGTCAGGCCAGACCCACTGTTGCACGTTTTTATCAGGCGATGTGGCTTAACGTTGCCGGTGGCGTGGCGCTGACAATACTGACCGGACAATTTGCCCCACAGCTGCTGGGGATTGCGTTACCGATCGGTTTGGTATGGTGTGTGGCACCGCTGCTGATGAGCTGGCTGAGTCGCCAGCCCGTGCGTAAGGTTTTTTCGCCTAATCAGGAACAAAAACAGCTGTTACGCCAGACAAGCCGTGAAATCTGGGCTTTTTTTGAAACATTTGCCACAGCAAAAGAGAACTGGCTTCCACCTGATAATTATCAGGAAATACCACAACCGACGGTGGCACACCGAACTTCTCCTACCAATATTGGTCTTTCACTTATGGCTAACCTGACGGCATGGGACTTTGGCTACCTGCCTGGCGGAGAGGTGCTCCGGCGCGTGTCGCTCACGCTCGACACGATGGATAAAATGGAGCACTACCGGGGCCATCTCTACAACTGGTATGACACCCGTACGCTGGTTCCCCTAAGTCCACGCTATATCTCCAGCGTCGACAGCGGCAATATGGCCGGGCATTTATTGACCCTGCGTGCAGGCCTGTCCGCCATGCGTCATCAGCCTGTTTTAAGCAACCAACAGATACTGGCAGGACTGAACGATACGCTGGATATTCTGGAAAAACAGTGGGGTAAGAACCCACCTGACAGCCTGAGACTGCTGCGCAAGCATTGCCTGAACGCGGTGTCGCTCTCTCCGCAGGCGCTTTTCAGCGAACTGAAAAGCATGCGCACCCAGTGCAACCATCTGACCAGCGCATGTCATCAGGGATCTCCTCTTCAGATGCGCTGGGCTGGACATCTGGAGCATCAACTGGTTCAGCTTTGCCATGAGTGGTCTCTGTTGCTTGGCTGGTTGCCTGCATCCTGGAATGAACAGAAGCTGCCGACGCTGAGCGAGCTTGCCCGTCCGACATTAACCGGTACAGGAACGCCTCCGGCGTCAGTGGCGGAGCAGGCCCGAATGCGACTCAATATTATCACCGAGCTGGAACAGCGGCTGGATGAGCATGCCCGGATGGATTTCGCCTTTCTGTACAGTGAAGCAACCAGTCTGCTCAGCGTCGGTTATAACTGTGACACCAATATGCCTGACAAGAGCCACTACGATCTCCTGCCGTCTGAAATCCGCCTGACCAGTTTTCTTGCCATTGCGACTAATCAGCTACCTCTTAAAAGCTGGTACGCGCTGGGTCGATTGTTTACCACGATTGATAATGAAACTGCCCTGATGTCATGGAGCGGATCCATGTTTGAATATCTGATGCCGAATCTGGTGATGCCCACCTGGCCCGGCAGCCTGCTCGATGAAATGAGTCAGTCGGCGGTTATGCGCCAGATTCACTGGGGGAAAGAACGCGGGGTGCCATGGGGTGTTTCAGAGTCTGGTTATCATGCTTTTGATGTTCAGCATAATTATCAGTATCAGGCATTTGGCGTACCGGGGCTCGGTCTGCGCAGGGGACTTGCCGATGACATGGTTGTCGCTCCTTACGCCACGCTGCTGGCGCTGATGGTTTCCCCACAGAGAGCCTGTGAGAACCTGTTCAGGCTGCAAAAAAATGGTGCACGCGGAGAATACGGTTTTTATGAAGCGCTGGACTATACCCCCTCACGTCTTGCAACCGGTCAGCTCTATGCGGTGGTACAGTCCTGGATGGCGCATCACCAGGGTATGGCATTTCAGGCGCTGGCTCATGTGCTGCTTGATGCCCCCATGACTGAACGCTTTATGTCCAGTACGGTATTCCGGTCAGCGAGTCTGCTGTTACAGGAGCGCGTGCCGGATGCGGTCGATCTGTACAGTCCGCGCCGTCATTTTGAATCTCATGAGGGCATGGTCAAACCCGTTCGCTATGAACCCCGTATTTTCTATAGCGTGGATACCCCCGCCCCGGATATTCAACTCCTGTCCAACGGCCATTATCATCTGATGTTGACCGCGGGCGGCGGCGGTTACAGTCGCTGGAATGATATTGCACTAACGCGCTGGCGCAGTGATACCACCCGTGATAACTGGGGAGCATTCTGCTACATCCGCGATACCCAGACGGGAGATGTGTGGAGCAATACCTGGCAACCAACAGGCTACACCAGCGGACAAGACGAGGAAGTGTTGTTCACCGATGCGGGGGCAGAATTCAGACGCAGCTTAGGGGGACTCAGCGTCAAAACTCAGGTGGTGATCTCTCCGGAGGATGATGTTGAATTGCGACGGCTCACACTGATTCATCGTGGTCGCAAGCCTCGCTCTCTGGAGCTGACAACCTATGCTGAAGTGGTACTGGCACCTGATGCCAGCGATCTGGCACACCCGGCATTCAGCAATTTGTTTATTCAGACTGAGCTGGCTCCTGAGCGTGACGCTATTCTTTGCCACCGGCGCCCGCGTTCACCGAATGAACCGGGCCCTTGCCTGTTTCACATGATGGTGGTGCACGGCGATAACCGACATAACGTGTCGTTTGAAACGGACAGGGCAAGGTTTATTGGACGTGGCAGAAACCCTTCGAATGCACAGGCAATAGAGACGGGAGGGATGCTAGGCAACACGTCGGGCTCGGTGCTGGATCCGATACTGGCAATTCGCAACGCCATTATTCTGCAGCCGGGGCAGCCGGTTACGATTGATATCATTTATGGCATCAGTGAGACCCGTCAGCAGAGCCTGGCGTTGCTGGAGAAATATCGCGATTACCCTATCGCCGATCGCGTCTTTGAACTGGCCTGGTCTCACAGTCTGGTGGTATTGCGCCAGATGAACGCCAGTGAAGATGATGCCACGTTGTTCAATAGTCTCGCCAGCGCTGTGCTTTACCCTGTCCAGGAGCTGCGCGCCGAAGGCCAGGCGATCGGCCGCAACCGGCGTGGCCAGTCCGGACTGTGGGGCTGGGCAATTTCAGGGGATCTGCCGATAGTGCTGCTGAGTATAACCAGCGAGGAAAGTATCACCTCAGTGACCACACTGATTCAGGCACACCGTTACTGGAGACAGAAAGGGCTGGATGTTGATTTAGTTATCCTGAATAACAGCCCCGGCGGCTACCAGCAGGGATTACAAAATCAGATTATGGAGTTAATTTATGCCGGGTCTGAAGCCAGTCTGCTGGATAAAAAAGGCGGGCTTTTTGTCCGCAACGGTGAGCATCTCTCCGCTGAGGATAAGTTGCTTTTGATGAGCGTGGCCTGTCTTTATCTTGATGACCGCGCAGGGGGTATTAATGAGCAGCTTAACCAGCGTATTCATACCCTGAAATCGCCGGCAAGGGCATTCATTCCGCGTGCTGTGCGCGAGCGTAATCAACATACGGACTGGAGCCCTGATACCAGTCAGTTATGCCATTTCAACGGATACGGTGGATTTTCTCAGGATGGGCGGGAGTATCAGATCGTCCTTCGGGAAAATGCGCTTACACCGGCTCCCTGGTCGAACATACTGGCAAATTCTCGTTTTGGCAGTGTGATCTCAGAGGCAGGGCAGGCCTATACCTGGTATGAGAATGCCCATGAATACCGGTTGACGCCGTGGGAGAACGATCCGGTGAGCGATCGCAGCGGCGAGGCATTTTACCTGCGCGATGAAGAGAGCGGGGAGTGCTGGTCGCCGACGGCTTTACCTGTTCGCGGACACGGTGATTACCTGACCCGCCATGGTTTTGGCTACAGCGTTTTTGCCCATCGTGAGAGTGGTATAGACAGCGAGTTGACGGTCCTGGTTGCTGAAGAAGATCCGGTTAAACTGGTGCTCCTGACGCTCAGTAACTCTTCGGGACGGACACGTCAACTTTCCGTCACAGGCTATGTAGAGTGGACGCTCGGAGAAACACGAACGCGCTCAGCCCCTCACATTGTGACACATGTGGCCAGAACGCCCGGCGGCTGCGGGATACTTGCGAATAACTTTTATGGTGATAATGGTGGCGGCCGAACTGCATTTTTTGCCGTCAGCGGTAATGACTGTTCTCTGACAGGGGACCGCCGGGAGTTTATTGGCCGTAATGGTTCTCTTCACGCCCCTTCGGCTATGAAACTGCAAAAGCTTTCTGGTAAGACGGGGGCCGGTCTGGATCCCTGCGGAGCGGTGCAATCGGCGGTTACATTAATTGACGGGGACCAGAGGACGTTTATTTTTATCCTCGGTGCAGAGGAGAATGATGTTTGTGCTCAGGAGACGCTGGCCCGCTACATGAACGAGGATACGGTCCGCCAGGAGCTGAACCGGATTCATAATCACTGGCACAATGTTCTCGATAAAATCGTAGTTAACACCCCCGACACGTCCGTAAATTTACTGGTTAATGGCTGGCTGTTGTATCAGACGGTCGCCTGCCGTCTTATGGCCCGGAGTGGCTACTATCAGTCTGGCGGTGCATTTGGTTTTCGCGATCAGCTGCAGGATACGCTGGCTCTGAGCCACGCTGCTCCGGACCGGATGCGTGAACAGATAATACTCTGTGCATCACGGCAGTTTATCGAGGGGGATGTGCAGCACTGGTGGCACCCGCCTCACGGCAACGGTGTGCGTACCCGCTGTTCCGATGACTATCTTTGGCTGCCGCTTGCTGTTTGCCACTATGTTGAAACGACGGGGGATATGGATGCACTGGAAATACGCATTCCTTATCTGGAGGGACGCTCGCTTCAGCCTGGTGAAGAGTCTGTCTATGACACGCCGGTCATCAGCGGCACCGAAGAGACACTCTGGTTACACTGCGTCAAAGCTATTCACTATGGACTTCGCTTCGGGGAGCATGGCCTGCCGCTGATGGGGGCTGGTGACTGGAATGACGGGATGAACCGGGTGGGTATCGAAGGCAAAGGTGAAAGCGTCTGGCTGGGCTTCTTCCTGTACGACATTTTGCAGCGGTTTGCAGCGCTGGCGGAGCGCAGGCTGGATGAAAGCGTCGCCGCGATGTGCCGTTCACAGGCTCTGCGCCTGCAAAGTAATCTCGAAGCCCACGCCTGGGATGGGGAATGGTACCGGCGCGGGTATTTTGACGATGGTACTCCCCTGGGATCGAAAACCTCACAGGACTGCCGGATTGATGCGATTGCGCAGAGCTGGTCTATATTGTCCGGCGCCGCGAGCCCGGGACGGTGCGCAAAGGCCATGCAGGCGCTGGATAAGCACCTTGTGGATAACGAAGGAGGGCTGATCAAACTGTTAACGCCTCCTTTCGACGGACACGGTCCAAATCCGGGCTACATACAGGGGTACCTGCCCGGCGTGCGGGAAAACGGAGGGCAGTATACGCATGGCGCCATCTGGGCAGTGATGGCCTTTGCCCGAATGGGGAATGCCGGACGAGCCTGGCAACTCTGGTCAATGCTCAACCCTATAAATCATACCCTGAATGCGGACTCTGTCGGGATTTATAAAGCTGAGCCTTATGTCATGAGTGCTGATGTCTACAGCGTCGCTCCCCATACCGGACGTGCAGGGTGGAGCTGGTATACCGGTTCCGCAGGCTGGGCCTGGCGTTTACTTACCGAGGAATTACTGGGGATAAAACGTTCCGGCACTGACTTTAGTGTTCATGCCAGGTTACCGGATGAGTGGTCGTCTTTTTCTATGGCATATCAATATGGTGAAAGCCATTATCAGATTAGTGTTTCACGCGGCGATGCAGAATATTGCGTGACGCTGGATGGTGTTCTCCTCCCTGATGACAGAATACCGCTGAAGGATGATGGACAAAACCATACGGTTGAGATCATTCAGAACTGACACTGATCCCGGAGGTGCATTAACGTCTGCCGTTAATGCGCTGATTATCCCTGAGAACATCAATCGCAGTCTGCATGGCGATTTTGTCATCCCGCCTTTTTTGTTTGTCCTGCATGACCTGAAGGTATTCCAGCAAGGTGCGGGTATTAATCGGTCGGCCCTGTTTACCCACAGCCAGCACGGCTTCGCCAAGAATAATTTTCACAGGCGGTAGTTGTGCCGGATACCAGTCAAGGGTGTCTTCTGATTTCATCTTAAATTTCTCACGGAAGGGTAGTGTATCATAAATAAGACGTTCAATTTTCAATATCTGATATCCTGATTCAGACACAACTTAACATAACTTATGCCAGTTATTTTTATATTAAAGCGTATAATAATTACTGTATTCCTCAGAGAATTATTTATGTCTTATACAAATGGGCTCAGGTATTTTAAAGAAAGACCGGTTCATGTTGCCTGCCCGGTATGTGCACACAGAGCCGATCAGAAAGCAGGTAAACTAAGAAAAGATGCGGTTCTTGAGTGCCCTGCCTGCGGACTGTTGTTCAGACCTTCAGAATGCCGGTGTATCGGCGGCTGATCAGCTTCTGCCACTTAACGTCAGTGATGTCGGAAAATGACAACATTCCTCCTGTACTGCTGTTGTAGAGGGTATGATAATGAAATCTAAAAAATCTGTTTTTATTGAAGGGCATATCATGTCGAACAGCTGTCACGGACAGCCTGGCCAACCTTTCTGTATTCACCGGGTCAGGTTTAGTAATGGTAAATATGCGATTATTCGGGTGGCATCAGGGATATGTTTCAAACCAGGCGAAATTATTCAACGAAACGATTGTGAGTGGTTTTATAAACTTACCAAAATTCGGCTTCTTTCTTTTGAGTACCTTGATGATGATGAATCAGGAAGACAATTCCTTGAGTATCAATGTTAAAACCATGGATTTACAACAGAATAAATTTGCTGGCTTACAATTCACCCTTGGCTCTTTAAATTATTCACCAGTCATTAAAAAATATTTTTTCCTGAATTTAGATGAATTTAAATTATCTAAAACAAAATGTATCGCTAAAGACGAATTGCCTCATTGTTTTCCTTTTGCGTTATAACCTTCATTAGCATTAAGGAAATTTATGGCACAGACTTTTACTCATAATTTACTTCATCCTCACCACTGGCTTACCTGGTCTGGTTTGGGTCTGCTGTGGCTTCTCGTTCAACTTCCTTACCCGGTTTTACATACTCTGGGCTCTGGCCTTGGAAAAATATCCAGACCCTTTCTGAAACGCCGGGAAGGAATTGCGATTAGAAATATCGAACTGTGCTTTCCCGAGATGACACCGTTTGCCCGGAGCCAGATGGTCAATAAAAACTTTGTTTCTCTCGGGCTGGGACTGATGGAAACAGGAATGGCCTGGTTCTGGAGCGATGCGAGAGTCAAAAAATGGTTTGATGTCGAAGGGCTTGAAAACCTGACCGGTGCGACAAGGGGAGTAATGGTTGTCGGGATTCATTTTATGTCCCTTGAGTTGTGTGGAAGAGTAATGGGGTTATGCCATCCTATGATGGCAACGTATCGCCCACACAATGATCCATTAATGGAATGGGTACAGACAAAAGGGCGTATGCGTTCAAATAAAGCTATGATTAATCGACGTAATTTATCTGGTTTTGTTCATGCGCTAAAAGCTGGTGAAGCCGTTTGGTTTGCACCAGACCAGGATTATGGGTCTAAAGGAAGCGTTTTTGCACCTTTTTTCTCGGTAAAAAAAGCAGCCACGACGAACGGAACGTATGCTCTGTCAAAACTCGCTGGTGCACACTTGATCACACTTAGCATGATTCGACGTAGCGATAAAAAAGGTTATCACATGTATATCAGCAATCCGTTGTCAGGCTATCCAGGGGAAGACAAGGTCGCCGCAGCGGCTTATATGAACAAGATCATCGAGCGTGAAATTCTCCGTGCCCCTGAGCAATACCTGTGGATGCATCGCAGGTTCAAAACGCGTCCTGAAGGCGAAGTCTCTTTATACAAATGAACTACTCTGCTTGTCATGAGCCAGAATCTATCTTTCTTGCCACTGCGTATTTGTAAAAAATTCGATAAGGAATTTCCGATCGGATTCATGTTAACGATGGCTTAACTGACAACCAAGGTTAATCAATTGAATCGGTTCGGATTTGAAGGTCCGTTTTTCGCTCATAGCGGACCTTCAATCCAGTAAGTCTGTCCGCTTCGTGCTGTGAGTCCAGCGATTATTGCAAGAATCGAAATACACTAACCAACTGGGAGCGGGGTACGTCGGCAATCGAAGCTGCAGGCAGGTAGCTCCTGCAGCCAGTATTGTTAACATTTTAACAGCAGCACTCTGCTTCTTTTTCACTACATTCTTCACAAATTCTGCAAGAGCAGAAGTCCTCAAGGTTATTGCACTGGCTACATTTTTTGCAGGTACAGTCCGACTCTTTCTCGTCACAGTTCTCACAAGTTCCACAAGTACATGCACTCATCATGTGTGCACACTTATCACAAATTTTACCCATAGCTTCTCTCAACCGTTAAATAAACAATCTCAACATAACACGTGATTATTTTATCATTTCTATATGGTCAACTAAAACTGGCCACGGCCCGGGCCACTGACACTACGGTGTCGCGCACCGCGCATATTACTGCCCGTACCGGAGCTGGTATTATCGGCAGGGCACTTACCGCATCCAGGGCTGCACCGACGGTTTCACCAAAATCGTCACGCGCTTTTTCCTGGACTGCTGTTGTGCGAAAGTGAGACTGCAGTTGCGCCACCACGGGGCTGCTGGCCTCACGCGGTAGGCACTTTATCATCCGCTCGGCCATCACCTTCAGTCCCCACTGCAGCCGGACCGACACTGCATATACCGGATGCACGGGTTGGAACAGTTCATGCAGAAGACAGATTTTGCGGCTGATATTCTGCTTCTGTTCCGTAGACAATTGACCACTATCGCTGGTGGGTTCAGTCTTATCTGACTGGCTGATAATAAACAGCACCTTATGCCGGTAAGCTTCCCCAATCACCTGATGATAAAAGTGCTCATCCACCGCCAGCGCCCGGTCATCGGCCTTAATAAGCCACAATACCAGGTCAAATCGAGGAAGTTGTTTACGGTACAGCGCAGCATACTCGATATCGCGAGCGCCGCTTTCGCCCACGCCGGGCAGGTCCACGATGGTCATAAAGCGCTCTCCAACCTGCAGGCGAAATCGCAAAGGTTCACGGGTACAGGCTGCCACATCGCTGACCGGCGATACTTCGCCAACAAACAAGGCATTGCAAAGGCTACTCTTTCCCGCCCCGGTTTTACCCATAATGCCGATCACCGGCTCGTACTGGGTTAACTGATTTATCTGCTGCAGTATGCGTTCAGACACCCATTGCGGCAGGCCGGAAATCGAATGGTTTAATGACTGCAAACCTTGCTGGTTATTCATGACGACTCCTGCAATAAATAAAACAAAAAAGGCAGAACAGTGAAATTCTGCCGTTACGCTGGTATGTTCATGAAAATGATATATATCTGAATTTAGTTTGAATGATGAATTTCTATTGAATTACCCTAAATATTTCCAGTACTCGTAAGGGTAGTTTATGGTTACCTTAGGAGGATATAGTTGATTAGGCAAGGCTTTATCGATGTGCAAAGCTGCAACAAAAATAAATCCATCCCTAAAGGCCGAAACAGGAACCCATGAAAGATACGCTGTGTGCAGATACTTCTTATTTCTCTGCATGTATTCATTAATTCCAATATTGCAAAAATCAATAGCGCGGACATAGCAGATTGATTGGATGTCAAATAAATATTTATCAAGAATAAAAAGTGGGGCAGCCACCTGAATCAAATCAAAATCAAACCTATCAACAGGATCTTTTTTTATGCACAAATAAACGTATTTGGTCATCTCATCATCTTCTCTCACGTGCATTTGAATACACTCTTCCAATACCCCATTAATTTCATTCCTTTTAGAGTCCCATGATCCATAAGCTGGAAGAGAAAATTGTGTTATAGGTGGAGTTCTAACATCAAAAATAAGCTTGCTGGACAAGGAGTGAATATACTTAAGCGTGGAGTCTTCTTTATGCTGTTGCGTTTCGAAGTGACGAACCTCATGATAAAACATGCTAAAAAGCCTGCTTTCAACCTCCTGAGTAATTCTATTTTGATATGTCACAAAATCAAGAATAGGTGCAGTGGATCGTAATAACTCACATATTACTTTCGAACGTGATGTGCCATTGGATTCGGCATACCTGTCGATTGAGTTAATCGTTAAATTATCATCGGTGTTAAATGTTATTCTCTTTATCATAACCGTTATGCATTTTGTTGATAATGCATAACAACCTATCACAGAGGCCAGTAAAACGCCAGATCGCAATGCAATACTTCAGATTTTGTGCACACATTTCTTCCTATGTAAGGCCACCTTGCGAACCTGCGATAGAATCCTTGAAACCATCTGTTCTTACTGAATTAAGGTTAATTAGTATTATCACCCGGAGTTAACCATCCCCCTCCGGTAATCAATACACATACCTGTATGAAAAATACATCACACATCTATCTATTGAACCCCGTTTAGTTTGAGGATAGATCATGAAAGAACCCTACAATGCCAACCCTAATTACCCTATGCATCGTTTTCTTCTCGAAGATATAAACCACCACCTGGATGAAATGTTTGAGCGTTATTCCCGTATACTGGCTTTTCGTATGGATTTTGGCTGGAAACAAGGAAGTGAACGCTCACAGCGTAATCTCATGGATGAGATGGATGGCGAGATACAGCATCTGATGGATGTGGTATTTGGCCGAAAAATGGTTATTGGGTACTGCTGGGTAATTGAATACAGACAGCGTAAGGGGCTGCATGTGCATGCCATACTTTATCTTGATGGGCAGAAACATCGGAAATTTTATCCGACCTCGCGGGCGATAGGGGAAGAATGGCGTAGATTGACTGACGATGAAGGCCTCTTTCATCTGTGTTCCAAGAAAAAGCATTTCGTTGCAAGTTCCGGAACGATAGTGGATCACCGCAATAAGCAGGCAGTAGATGAACTACGTTACGTAATCAGTTACTTGGCCAAGTCTGAACAGAAATCCCGGGGTGTTATTGCAGGTATGAATGCTATACCACCACGAAGCCGCAGAGGCAGGCCTAGGAAGAAATAGCTACAGGTAAACATTGAGCCGAAGTTTTTTACAACAGAAGCCATTGATGTGGAGGAGCTGACGGTAATATCAGTTTACTAACGGCTCCGGTTATTCATCCTTAACCGGAACACATCATGATGTATACAAAACCTGCTCTACTTGAAGATCAATTCATTGATATGAAATTCATTACCCAGCTTACTGGCCTGAGCGATAAATGGTTCTATAAGCTGATACAGGATGGATTATTCCCGAAGCCTATTAAGTTGGGCAGAACTTCACGATGGTTAAAAAGTGATCTGGAAGAATGGTTATATTATCGTATTTACGAATCGAGGAATTAATCTTTTCTTATTAAAACCTGCGTTGAAAATTCAATATTAGATGGTAATGCACTGGGTATCGCCTCTTAGCGCCATGACATTCTCCAGCTTTTGATGAATCCATCCTCCTAGGGATTTCCGCCAGTAACTAACCTGATACCCCCAACGCACCCCTTGTATAACAAAGATTTCTTTAAATCCCATTGTTATATATCACATTTTTACCATTATGGGGGTGCTGATGTTCTAAGAGAAAAATGACACCCCCGAATGCACCCCCAAAAACTGCTTGATGCAGGTTGAGGTTGGTTGACCTCAGGATACAAATAAGGCTTGATATATAAGGGATTGCAAGGGGTTTTGTTGACACCGGGAGAGTTCAGTAGAGGCTAATTGGCGGAAGATCACAGGAGTCGAACCTGCCCGGGACCGCTGGCGGCCCCAACTGGATTTGAAGTCCAGCCGCCTCACCGGAGACGACGATCTTCCGCGCCTGCATTGCTACATGGAGGCGGGGCGCATTATAGCTACTTCCTGACGTTTCCACACCCCCTCACTCACTTTTTTAACTTCCCTTTCTTCTTACTATGATCGGTTTCATATAAATCCTCATAAATTCCTCTAGTTACATTTTCTCACATCTTCTGGCGCAACCGCGATCACAGAAAACAAGAATCGTAATTTAATAACGAGATATCGGAATATCCGTCGCTAGCGCGAATGGTTTACAAAAACGGTAACCGGTACCAGTGCGCATGAGAGCGCCAAAGGATGCGTTATGACTATTCATATTTTGTCTGTTAAGGAGAAGATTGGCTACGGGATGGGCGACGCTGCCAGTCATATCATTTTTGATAACGTCATGCTGTATATGATGTTTTTTTATACCGATATTTTCGGTATTCCCGCCGGTTTTGTCGGCACCATGTTTTTACTGGCGCGCGCGCTGGACGCCATTTCAGACCCGTGCATGGGACTGCTGGCGGATCGCACGCGTTCCCGTTGGGGAAAATTCCGTCCGTGGGTGCTGTTTGGCGCGCTGCCGTTTGGCCTTGTTTGCGTCCTGGCATACAGCACGCCGGACCTCAGCCTGAACGGTAAGATGATTTACGCTGCTATCACCTATACGCTGCTGACGCTGCTTTATACCGTGGTGAATATCCCGTATTGCGCACTGGGCGGGGTGATCACTAATGACCCCACGCAGCGTATTTCTCTGCAATCCTGGCGCTTTGTGCTGGCGACGGCGGGCGGGATGCTCTCGACCGTGCTGATGATGCCGCTGGTGAATCTCATTGGCGGTGATAACAAAGCGCTGGGATTTCAGGGTGGGATTGCAGTGCTGTCGGTCGTGGCATTCCTGATGCTGGCGTTTTGCTTCTTCACCACCAAAGAGCGTATCGAAGCGCCACCGAGCACAACCTCAATGCGCGAAGATCTCCGCGATATCTGGCAAAACGACCAGTGGCGGATTGTGGGTCTGCTGACCATCCTCAATATTCTCGCCGTCTGCGTACGCGGTGGCGCGATGATGTATTACGTCACCTGGATCCTGGGGACGCCGGAAGTATTCGTCGCCTTCCTGACCACCTACTGTGTCGGTAACCTGATTGGCTCCGCGCTGGCAAAACCCCTCACCGACTGGAAATGCAAAGTCAGCATCTTCTGGTGGACCAACGCGGCCCTGGCCGTGGTTAGCCTCGCGATGTTCTTTGTCCCGATGCAGGCCGACATCACCATGTTCGTCTTTATCTTCGTGATTGGCGTGTTGCACCAGCTGGTGACGCCGATCCAGTGGGTGATGATGTCCGATACCGTCGATTATGGCGAATGGTGCAACGGTAAACGTCTGACCGGTATCAGTTTTGCGGGCACACTGTTCGTACTCAAACTGGGTCTGGCGCTCGGTGGCGCGCTTATTGGTTGGATGCTGGCAGGCGGTGGCTACGACGCGGCGGCGAAAACGCAGAACAACGCCACCATCAACATCATTATTGCCCTGTTCACAATCGTCCCGGCCATCTGCTATCTGCTGAGTGCCGTGATTGCCAAACGCTTCTACACCCTGAAAACGCCTTACCTGAGAAACATCCTCGACCAACTGGCACAGGGCGCGCGTCGCAATCAGCAGGAATTTACGCATAACGAATTTCAGAACTAAAGGAACAGAGTATGAAGATTAGCGACGGAAACTGGCTGATTCAGCCTGGCCTTAATTTACTTCATCCAGTCCAGGTGTTTGATGTGGAACAGCACGGTAACGAACTGGTGGTTTATGCCGCGCCGCGTGATGTCCGCGAACGCACCTGGCAACTGGATACTCCGCTCTTTACATTGCGTTTCTCTTCGCCGCAGGAAGGGATTGTGGGCGTGCGTATGGAACACTTTCAGGGGGCGCTGGATAACGGTCCGCATTACCCGCTCAACGTTTTACAGGACGTGAAGGTCGATATCCAAAACACCGCTGAGGTTGCTGAGCTGAAAAGCGGTAACTTAAGCGTGCGCGTCACTAAAGGTGAGTGCTGGTCGCTGGATTTCCTGCGTAACGGTGTGCGCATTACCGGTAGTCAGTTGAAGAACAACGGCTATGTGCAGGACACCACCACCCAGCGGAACTACATGTTCGAGCGCCTGGATCTGGGTGTCGGCGAGACGGTTTACGGTCTGGGCGAGCGCTTTACCGCGCTGGTGCGTAATGGTCAGACGGTAGAAACCTGGAACCGCGATGGCGGCACCAGCACCGAACAATCCTATAAGAACATCCCGTTTTATATGACCAACCGTGGCTATGGCGTGCTGGTCAACCATCCACAGTGCGTCTCGTTTGAAGTCGGTTCGGAGAAAGTGTCGAAAGTGCAGTTCAGCGTCGAGGGCGAATATCTCGAATATTTCGTGATCGACGGTCCGACGCCGAAAGAAGTGTTGAACCGCTATACCCGCTTCACGGGGCGTCCGGCATTGCCGCCTGCCTGGTCGTTTGGCCTGTGGCTGACCACTTCGTTCACCACCAACTACGATGAAGCGACGGTAAACCGCTTTATCGACGGCATGGCTGAGCGCAATCTGCCGCTGCACGTCTTCCACTTTGACTGCTTCTGGATGAAGGCTTTTCAGTGGTGCGACTTCGAATGGGATCCGGTGACGTTCCCCGACCCGGAAGGAATGATTCGTCGGTTGAAGGAGAAAGGGCTGAAGGTCTGCGTATGGATCAACCCGTACATCGGACAGAAATCGCCGATTTTCAAGGAGCTGAAAGAGAAAGGCTACCTGCTGAAACGTCCGGACGGTTCCCTGTGGCAATGGGATAAATGGCAACCGGGGCTGGCGATTTATGACTTCACCAATCCGCAGGCCTGTGAATGGTATGCCAATAAACTGAAAGGTCTGGTGGATATCGGTGTTGACTGCTTCAAGACCGACTTCGGCGAGCGTATCCCGACCGATGTGCAATGGTTTGATGGTTCCGATCCGCAGAAAATGCACAACCATTATGCCTACATCTACAACGAACTGGTGTGGAACGTGCTGAAAGAGACCGTTGGCGAAAAAGAGGCGGTGCTGTTCGCCCGATCCGCATCGGTGGGCGCACAGCAGTTTCCGGTACACTGGGGCGGCGACTGCTACGCCAACTATGAGTCAATGGCGGAAAGCCTGCGCGGCGGCCTGTCCATCGGCTTGTCCGGTTTTGGCTTCTGGAGCCACGATATCGGCGGCTTCGAAAACACCGCGCCGGCACACGTTTATAAACGCTGGTGTGCATTTGGTCTGCTCTCCAGCCACAGTCGCCTGCACGGCAGCAAATCCTATCGTGTGCCCTGGGCGTATGATGAGGAATCCTGCGATGTGGTGCGTTTCTTCACCGAGCAGAAGTGCCGCATGATGCCGTACCTGTACCGTGAAGTGGCTCGCGCACACGAGCGGGGCACGCCAATGATGCGCGCCATGATGCTGGAGTTCCCGGACGATCCGGCCTGCGATTATCTCGATCGCCAGTATATGCTAGGGGATTCAGTGATGGTGGCGCCGGTATTCTCGGAAACGGGGGAGGTGCAGTTTTACTTGCCGGAAGGACGCTGGACGCATCTGTGGCGCAATGACGTCGTACAGGGCAGCCGCTGGTACAAACAGCAGCATGACTTCCTGAGTCTGCCAGTGTATGTGCGTGGCAACACCCTGTTGGCGCTGGGCCGTAATAATCAGAAACCAGATTACGCGTGGAACGAAGGCACTGCCTTCCAGTTGTTCGCGCTCGAGGAGGGACGTGAAGCCGTGTGCGACGTCCCTGCTGCTGACGGTTCGGTTATCTTTACGTTGACTGCTAAGCGCAATGGCAACACCCTCACCGTGACGGGCAAGGGGGATGCGCGCGACTGGACGTTGTGCCTGCGTAACATCGCGCAGATTAGCGGTATTCGCGGCGCTTCACACAGGGGAAGCGAACTGGGCGTGATGGTGACGCCGCAAAGTCATGAGATCGTCATTTCGCTTTAAGTTGATGTACCGAGGGGGTGGAGGTTCAGCCGCCCCCACAGCGCCAGCAGCAGATACAACGCGACCGGTAATAGAAAGCTGAACCGGAGGTTGAGTCCATCAATACAAGCAGCCTGCAGTAAGGGTATAACCGCACCCCCAATCCCGGCCATCACCATTGCTGCGGCAGAAATATTGGCGATCGCCGGATTTTTGTTGATGGTGTGCCCGAAGATAATCGGATAGAGAATTGAGTTTCCTAAACCGGTCAGGATAAGCAGATAACCGCCAGTGGTATTGTTCAGCCATATCGCCATCATCACCGCCGTTGCACAGGCCAGCGTCGCCATCAGAAACGGCGTGTAATTGCCTGTTTTGTCGGCGAGAAAACCATAAAGAAAACGACCCGCCAGCGCACCTCCCCAGTAAAAAGAGACCAGCGACATCGCAACAGTAGTGCTCCAGCCGCCGATGGTGATGAGATATTTTACCAGACTGGTCGCAAGGCTCACTTCGACGCCGACATAGATAAAAATCGCCGCCACGCTGAATAACAGTTCTCTGTTCTTCCAGGCGTTATACGTTCCTGACGCGGCTTTTCCCGGGCGCGCCACATCCGGCAGGCGGATCCAGAAAACCCCTGTAATCAATACCAGCGAAAAGCAGGCGAGGCAAAGCCAGAGCGCACTGATAGGTTCTTCACGCGCCAGGATATCGATAGGGGAAAACGCCAGGAGGAGCGCAACTAGCATGGGCGCCAGCGTGGTTCCCAACGAATTAACCGCAGAGGCCAGACACAGATTGCCAATGCGTTTGTGCGGTGCGCTGAGCAATGTCAGATAGGGATTCGCGACAACCTGCATCGCCGCCACGCCCGTCGCCACGACAAACATCGCCAACAGTGACAGGGCGAAGGAATCCAGCTGCAACGCCAGAGCGAACAGCAGGCATCCCGCAACCGACAACGTTAACGACAGCAGCAACACCTTACGGTACCCCTGGCGTTCAATCAGCATTGAACAGGGCAGACAGGTCAGAAAAGGGGCCACGTAAAAAATAACGGTAATGAAAATAGACTGCGACCACGACAGATGGAAATACTGATAGAAAAAGATGATCAGCACGCTGTTAATGGCGGTTATATTGCCCCATAAGAAAAATATCATGGCGAGTAATGTCAGATTTTTATTCATTTCTTTTTTTAATATGAAATTGTGATGAAGTGACCTGTTGCACAGACCGTTTACTTTAAAAAATGATAAATTTATTCTGCACTCACAGGAGCAGAAAATGGAACTGGAAAATGTATTTCGTGATGTAAAATTAAGTAAGACAGAAGTTACCGTACTGCGCTTTATTCAGAATAATCCAGAACAATGCATTCGTGAGGGTATCCGCACCGTCGCGGAACACTGTTACAGCAATCCGTCATCGCTGGTCCGTCTGGCGAAAAAGCTCAAATTTAGCGGCTGGCTGGAGCTGGTGTATTTCATTAAATTTAATATCACAATGCCAAAACTTGATGTGACCAATGATATTAACTTTATGAATGTCCAGCCAACCGAAAACCTCGCGTTGCTATTAAATCGTCTGCAGCACGACCGTATTCTTATTCATGGCAGCGGTTTCTCACAACTGATTGCGCAATATATTTATAATAAATTCCTGGTGATTGGCGTGAATGCCAGCCTGGCACTTTGGCCGGACTACGAAATACTGGAACAAAAAACGGCTGCAAAATTCGATTCTATCTGGCTGGTGTCTAAATCTGGTCGCAGCAGTTCGGCATTAAATTGGGTCAAGGCGCTGGAAGGTAAAAATACCGACCTTGTCTGCTTTACCGGTGACTATCAAAGCCCCCTGGCCCAGGCGGCAAACACCGCCGTCATCATTCACGATCCGCAAAAGTTTGATGATGATATCTACTGGAGCAACCCTTTCTTTGGTTACTGCATCCTGGGATTCGAACATTTGCTGAAGCTCTGGTTTATGCAAAATCCGGGCGGGGCGCCACTCGACGCCCCGGGAACGATCATTTCCAGTCGCTAAACTGTGCTTCGTCGAGATACTCGCCAACCAACTTTTCGGCCAACGACCAGGAGCCAATCAGCGGATGCGCCATTAATGCGCGAATTGCCAGAAATTTATCTTTGCGCATGATGGCTTCCACTGCCAGACGCTCGTACTCTTTCACGCAGGAGATCATGTTTTTCTGCGCGTCCGGTACGTGGATCGGCGTCACCGGTTTCAGCCCCTCTTTGCTCAGATCACAGCTGATCTCAATGACATCATCCGGGCGTAAGAAATCCAGCGTGCCATTGTTTTGCAGTGAGACAACGATGCGTTTGCTGGTGGCGCTGTTCACGGCTTCGAGAATATCCAGCGCCACCCCTGCGTAACCGCCGCTATCCGGTTCTTCAATAAACTGTTGCAGCGTTAGCGGCGTGCGGGTGTTGAATTTTTCCTGATGCGACTCACTCTGCATATAGCTATTTTCGCGGCGCAGATAGTGTTTCATCCAGATATCGAATGCGGCTTCCGGGTTTGCCTGCGCATCCACATTCTGCAGTTCCTCGCGCATTTCCTTGTTGATCCGCGCGATAGCTTCACCGCGCGTTTCCGGTGCATCCTGAATCGCTTTCAGCGCCACTTCGCGATAGTAGTAGTAATAGAGATATTCATTCAGCAATTGCTTGTCGCAAAGCTGAACCAGCACCGGTGAGAAGTACTGCATCGCCGTTTTGCTGTACAGCGCCGGGTTGCTCACCAGTTTGTCGGTGACGTCCTCACCCTTCACGGTGAAATGGGTAAACCACGAGAAGTGGTTCAGACCATAGCACTCCACTTTCAAATCCGCTTCGTCGCAGTTGAGGATGGCAGGCAGTTCGCGAATCAACTCTGAAGGGGCATCGCAAATGCCATAAACCCGACGTTTGAACCCGGATTTGATGATCGCCTCGGTAACCAGTCCGGAAGGGTTAGTAAAGTTGAACAGAATGGCATCGGGTGCGGCATGTTCTTCAATCAGACGGCAGTAATTAAGAATGGCGGGAATCGACCGCATCGCCATCGCAAAACCACCCGCCCCGGTGGTTTCCTGACCTAATGTGTTATGGTTGAGCGCGATACGTTCATCGCGCACACGGCTTTCATCGCCGCCGACGCGTAGCGTAGTGATGACATAATTGCTGTTCTTTAACGCGGATACCGGATCCGTCGTCAGGCTGAAACGAATATCAGGTCGAATCGTGGCAAAAACATAACGGGCGATTTCGCCGAAAATTTTCAGGTTCTCTTCTGCGTTATCGAGGAACACCACTTCCTGTAAACCAATACGATGCGCATTATAGGCCAGAGATTTCGCCAGGAACGCGGAACGAACGCCGCCCCCGCCTAATACGGTTAATTTCATAACAACTCCTGATTAATTATTTGCCAGCCAGTTATCTACCCGGGCTCGAACCTGTCCAACCCTCACACCGTAAATAACCTGAACTTCATTTTGATTACGCACTACGCCATTGGCGCCGGTACTTTTTAATAAGGCTTCATCAATTTTGTCGGGATGATGGAGCGCGACGCGTAATCGGGTAAAACAGTTATCAACAGAAATAATGTTCTCTTTGCCACCTAAGCCTTTAATGATCTCATCGGTGACGGCCTGACCTGCTTTGGCCTTTTTATTGCGGTAATCTTCTTTACTGTAGAGTTTCACTTCGCCGTCATCTTCGCGCCCTGGTGTTTTCAGGTTCAGCCTGATGACCAGCGTACGGAAAATGACGTAGTACGCGGCGAATTGCCCGATACCGATTAGAACGTATAGCGGCCAGCGGGTGAGGGCTGCCGGTAACGGCAGGTTATATATCAGAAACTCAATGAGTCCGGACGCGCCCCACGGACGAACCGTCAGCAGATCGCAAATTGCCTGAGAGGCGGCGGTCAGCGTGGCGTGAATCAGCCATAACAGCGGCGAAATAAATAAGAATGTAAATTCAATCGGTTCGGTAATTCCGGTGAGAATAGAGGTAATAATAGCGGGCAACAGAATCGCCTTCGCCATCATTTTCTTCTCCGGCGTGGCGGTGTGGTAAAACGCCAGCGCTGCACCGGAGAGACCAAAGATTGTCGTCATGCCCTGCTGGGAAAAGCGCAGTGCTTCGTTCATTACCGGGGTGAGATCCGGATGGCGCATGTAGGCCAGGAAGATGGCTTGCGTCCCGGAGACCACCTGCCCGTCAACGTTCAGAGTGCCGCCAATCTGGGTCAACTGGAAGGGAGACCAGACAAAGTGGTGCAGTCCTGTTGGGATCAGGAATTTTTCAAAGAAGCCGTACACGAAGACGCCTGCCACCCCGGCGTTTTTCATGAAACTGGTTAATGCCGCGATGCCGTGTGTGATGAACGGCCAGAACCAGGTAAAGGCAATGGCGTAAAAAAGGATCACCGGTGTCATGGCGATTAAGGTCAGTTTTGCGCCGCCGTACATCGAGAGTGCGCCCGGCAACTCTATTTCAGAGACTTTATTATGGACCCAGGCAATGGTGCAGCCGAGAATAATCCCTAAAAAGATCCCCATATCAACAACGACAAAACCTAAAATTTGCGTTTGTCCGGTGCCATAATATTCGCCATTGACCTTTTCAGCGATGCCGTGAGTATATTCCAGCCAGGAGTGATTGGCGCCCAAAAACATAATAAAGCACATGACGGCAACCAGCGCGACTTCGGTTTTTTTATCTTTCGCCAGACCATAGCTGATGCCGACACAGAAAAGCAGTCCCAGGTTGCCAAATAATGGCCAGAAGGTATCACCGAGGAGTTGACCTATTTGATGTAAAAAGCTGGTTTCGGAAATAAGTGTCGGGTTAGTTAATATTGAACTTAATGCCAGGATTAAGCCAATAACAGGTAAGAACAAGACCGCCCCGATCATTGCTCTGGAGAATCTTTGCATATCCGCCAGAATACGTTGACGTATTACAGACATGGCTATTCCTTTATTTTATGTAGGGTGTTTGTAACTATTAAATAAGACTTCCAACGTAATTGTTATAACAACTCCCGGCGGGGATGAAAACCTGTTGCGGAAAATAGGCACAAATAGCCGATAAATGAATACCTGTTTCGCTTTCAGACAGAGAACGCTCCCGGATAATGAATATCCGGGAGCGCTAAGGAGAGATTATGGCGTAACGGGCGCGGGGGAAACGGGGGCCGGTTCGGTCGACGTCACTTCACCCGCGGAGACGACTCCGGCCTGCATGGTTTGCATGACCTGCTGTTTATTCGCATTCACGGCGTGCAATTGCCCATTCACTGTGGGCTTGAGCGGCGCGTCTGCCTGCACCGTTCCGCTGGCTGTCAGCTGAATATTACCGTCACCGGCGATCGGCAGTGCCGGCCAGCCCCATTGCTGTAGAACGTTCACCGGGACACCGCGGCCATTCAGGCTGATCTGTGTCTGGCGCGGCGGTAACTGTGACACGCTGGCGGTCGCTTCCAGAATCCCTCTTTCCGTAAAAGCGCTCAGTTCGCTGATATTCACCGTGCTGGCATTGGCGGCTAAAGACAAGGAGGGGCGGCGCACGTCAACGCGGTTGAAGGTGGCGGCGGCGGCATTCAGGGTCGCGTTTCCGCTCCAGACGCCCCATTTCTGGTTCTGGACCAGCCCCAGATTCGCGCCATAACCATCCAGCGCGGTCAACTGCCACGGGAATGTCGGGTCGATATCAATCACCAGGTTGCGGCTGGCAGTAAATTTCTTCAGCGTCAGGCTGTTCAGCCATGTCGGCAGCGGTTGCATCCAGCGCTGTTTCCAGTTTTCCGGCAGGGTGTACTCGATGCCCGCGATGGCTGCGTCATCGAGGATAAGGGCTTTACCTTCCCGCAGCCAGTTGCCGGAAGTCCTGACCATTCCTCCTTCCCAGCGGGTAGTGAACTGGCGCAGCGCGATACCTTGCGGCGAAAACTCGGCATTCAGAATAGGGTCGAACAGATGCAACGAGCCAAAAATGAACTCGCTGGCATTCATCGACAATTTGCCTTCCTGCGTCTGCCAGTCGTCCTTGCTGAAGGTCAGATTGCGCAAACTAAGGTCAAGGTCAGTGACTGCCCAGTCTGGTCCCTGTAGACGCGCGTCAGTGACCTCAAGGCGATTAATCTGTAGCGATGGAATGGCGTTCAGCGGCGCGAAAAAGTCGGCCAGCGATTTATCGCTTTGCAGTCGGATGTCGTTCAGCCGCAGATTCTCCACCATCCAACTGCCATCAGCATGGCGTTTTGCCACACCGGTTAACGCACCGCGCGCGATATCTGTGCCGATAGTGCTTAATGTCACCTGTTCGTTATCGATACTGCCTTCAATCAGTACGTTAGCAGCAGGAACGTCATTTAATGTCAGAGAACCCGCGCTGAGCTGAATCTGCGCTTTGCTGCCGAGCACTTTACCGGCTTCGGGCAGCCAGGGAATGATGCCACCATTAACCCGCTGAGCGCTCAGATCCCACTCGCTGCCCGGGCTATTAAGCGCCATATCCTGCAACTGCAGGCGGTCAGACTGAAAGGGGAGCGGTGCCGTCTGAGGCGAAATATTAAGGGTACCGTTTTGAAGCAGGATCGTATCGACATGCCGTGGATGTGTCAGTTGGCGAGTACTCAGCCCAATATCGACCGCTTTTGCCACGAGCGTGGCTGGTTGACCATCACGCCCAAAGGTGACGTTTTTCAGCAGGATATGTGAAGGAGAAGAAAAACGATGGTCCATCGCCTCAAAGGATAACTGATAGTCGCTGTGCTCAGATATCAAGGCACTGATGTGTTCTGCGCCCCAGCGCGTTTGCAGCAGGAAATAGAGGCCGAGAATCACCACCAGAAGGGCGATCAGTACATAGAGAATCAGCTTTCCAATAAATTTCATGGTCTTCCATCCTGCGAAGGGCACATAGTTGAGTTATGCACGATTTACGCGCAATCCTCAAGGCAGGAATCGTGAAAGAGTATGATAGCGACGGTGAATTTGAATCACCGTCGCATAGCCTTTACTGCTTTTCAGGCGGGAAAATCAGGTTCAGTACGATAGCGGTGATACCACCCGCAGCAATACCGGAAGAGAGCAGGTTTTTCACCCAGTCAGGCGCGAACTGGAGGATCAGCGGCTGCTGAGAGACGCCAAGACCAACAGCCAGTGACAGCGCAATAATCAGGATCGCGCGGCGGTTCAGGGGTTCGCGGGAAACAATCCGCACCCCAGAGGCCGCGATAGTCCCGAACATAACCAGCGTTGCCCCGCCGAGTACAGGCTCAGGGATATGCTGCACAAAGCCGCTCACCGCCGGGAACAAACCGAGCACGATCAGCATCAGCGCAACCACAAAGCCAACGTAGCGGCTGGCCACGCCGGTTAACTGAATGACCCCGTTGTTCTGTCCGAAACAGGAGTTTGGGAAAGTGTTAAAGACCGCAGAGACGAAGGAGTTCAGGCCGTTTGCCAGCACACCGCCCTTCAGACGCTTCATGTACAGCGGGCCAGAGACGGGCTGTTCGGAAACGTCGGACGTTGCGGTGATATCGCCGATGGTTTCCAGCGAGGTAATCATAAACACCAGCATCAACGGCAGCAGCAGATTCCAGTCAATGCCCAGCCCGTAGTACAACGGCGTCGGCACCATGATCAGATCCTGGGAGGCTGGCGCGTTGTTTTCCGGCAGCATGCCCATAAACCATGCCAGCGCATAGCCCGCCGCCATAGCGATAACCAGTGAAGCCACGCGCAGGTACGGGTTACGCTGGCGGTTGAGCAGAATAATCAGCAGCAGCACAACGCCTGCCAGCATCAGATTCTTGGGCGCTCCAAACGTGTTGTCGCTCATCGCGGCATAACCACCACCGATGGACGTCAGCCCCACCTGAATCAGCGACAGACCGATAATCATCACCACTACGCCCGAGACCAGCGGGGTGATGATACGACGCGCGAGATGCAGAATCCGGGAGAGCACCATCTCCGTGCAACTGGCCAGCATCAGGGTGCCAAACAGCGCCGCCATCATAGTGGGGACGTCTGCACCGCCGGTTTTCAGTGCGGTACCGCCCATAATCAGCGGTGCCACGAAGTTAAAACTGGTGCCCTGAATCGATAACAACCCTGAACCCACCGGACCCCAGGCTTTAATCTGAATAATGGAGGCCACGCCAGAGGCGAACAGCGACATACTGATAATGTGTTGCGTATCCTGAGCCGGTAACCCCAGCGCCTGACAGATGAGCAGCGCCGGCGTAATGACCGCAACGAACATCGCCAATAGATGCTGACAGGCGGCAAACAGGGTTTGCGGAAGCGGCGGGCGATCTTCAAGACGATAAATCAGTTCGCTGTTTTGAGTCTGCGCAACCGGTTGCGCATTTTCCGACTCGAGGGTGTTAACAGACATCAATGATAATCCCGTGATGACAAAGCGGGCATTTTATCTGACCAGATGGTAAAAGCAAACGTTTGCGAGTAGGTATTCTTAATATTTAAAATAGATGAAATCACATTTTTATATAACTTTTCCCTCTTTTCTGCTTAAAATCCATGCCGAATTACTACTAAAAGCTAAAAATATCCGCAGGAATAAGACATCAGTGCGTAACTGATTCAGACGTACTCAAGGAGCTTTGTATGTTTCAACTCGATACCTTATCAACCCTCGTTGCCGCAACGCTGACGTTGCTACTGGGGCGTAAACTGGTTCAGTCAGTCTCCTTCCTCAAGAAATATACGATTCCTGAACCCGTTGCTGGTGGGTTGCTGGTCGCATTGGCCCTGTTAGTACTGAAAAAGAGCATGGGCTGGGAAGTGAATTTCGATATGACGTTGCGCGATCCGCTGATGCTGGCGTTTTTCGCCACCATCGGTTTAAACGCCAACATCGCCAGCTTACGGGCGGGCGGTCGCGTGGTGGGAATTTTCCTGATCGTCGTCGTGGGGTTGCTGCTGATGCAAAATGCCATCGGCATTGGGATGGCCAGCCTGCTGGGACTTGATCCACTGATGGGGTTGATTGCTGGTTCGATCACGTTGTCTGGCGGCCACGGTACTGGTGCCGCCTGGAGCAAGCTGTTTATCGAACGCTACGGCTTTGCTAACGCGACGGAAGTGGCGATGGCGTGCGCCACCTTTGGTCTGGTTCTTGGTGGGCTGATCGGCGGGCCTGTGGCACGTTATCTGGTCAAACACTCCACCACGCCGGACGGTATTCCGGACGATCTGGAAGTGCCTACCGCCTTTGAAAAGCCGGACGTCGGGCGCATGATCACCTCGCTGGTACTGATTGAAACCATTGCGCTTATCGCCATCTGTCTCACCGTGGGTAAGATCGTTGCGCAATTGCTGGCGGGGACAGTGTTTGAGCTGCCCACGTTTGTCTGCGTGTTGTTTGTCGGCGTGATTGTCAGTAACGGCCTGGCGCTGGTAGGTTTTTATCGCGTTTTTGAGCGTGCAGTCTCTGTTCTCGGGAACGTCAGCCTGTCGCTGTTTCTGGCCATGGCGCTGATGAGCCTGAAGCTGTGGGAACTGGCTTCACTGGCGCTGCCGATGCTGGCAATCCTGGTGGTGCAGTCCATCTTTATGGCGCTGTACGCGATATTTGTCACCTGGCGAATGATGGGCAAAAACTACGATGCAGCTGTGTTGGCGGCGGGACACTGCGGCTTTGGTCTGGGGGCGACGCCAACCGCGATTGCCAATATGCAGGCGATTACCGAACGTTTTGGTCCATCCCATATGGCGTTTCTGGTGGTGCCGATGGTCGGCGCGTTTTTCATTGATATCGTCAACGCGCTGGTGATTAAATTGTATTTACTGTTGCCTATTTTTGCGCAATAACGAGAAGGTGCGGTGGTGATGAACCACCGCGCTTTTGCATCGCCATCAGGATCAGGCGTTAGAATAGCGTTCTGTTTCAGGCATCCAGCGTTCGATTAACGCTTTTGCCTCTTGTGGGTAACGTTCATGAATATGACGAGCAATACGCTGAACTTCCGGAATAATGGCTTGATCTCGCAGTAAATCCGCCACTTTGAATTCGGCATTCCCCGTCTGCCGCGTACCCAGCAATTCACCGGGTCCGCGAATTTCGAGATCTTTTTGCGCAATCACAAAGCCATCGCTGCTGTCGCGTAACACCTGCAGGCGTTTCTGGGCTGTTTTCGATAACGGCGACTTGTAGAGTAGTACGCAGTGTGAGGCCACCGCGCCACGGCCGACGCGTCCACGTAGCTGGTGTAACTGTGCTAAACCGAGACGTTCCGGGTTTTCGATGATCATCAGACTGGCATTGGGGACATCCACACCGACTTCAATCACCGTGGTGGCGACAAGCAGGTGCAGTTCGCCCTGTTTAAACGCCGCCATCACCGCCTGTTTTTCGGCAGGCTTCATGCGCCCGTGGACCAGCCCGACGTTTAGTTCTGGTAACGCGAGTTTTAACTCTTCCCATGTGGCTTCAGCGGCCTGCGCTTCTAACAAATCAGATTCTTCAATCAGCGTACAGACCCAGTAGGCCTGGCGACCTTCCTGCGTACAGGCGTTGCGCACGCGGTCAATAATATCGCTGCGACGCGTATCCGGAATGGCAACCGTTGTGACGGGAGTGCGTCCGGGGGGCAGTTCGTCAATGACGGAGGTATCGAGATCTGCGTAGGCGGTCATCGCCAGCGTCCGAGGAATAGGCGTAGCGGTCATGATCAACTGATGCGGATGGAAACCCTGTTGCTGGCCTTTTTCCCACAGTGCGAGGCGCTGATGCACGCCAAAACGATGCTGCTCGTCGATGATGACCAGCGCAAGACCGTTGAACTGCACCTGTTCCTGAAAGATCGCGTGCGTTCCTACCACCATTTGTACCTGTCCGCTGGCAATCGCATCTTGTTGCGCCAGACGCGCTTTGCCTTTCTGCTTGCCCGCCAGCCAGCCGACTTCGACACCCAGTGGAGCAAACCAGTTACGGAAGTTGTTGGCATGCTGCTCCGCCAGTAACTCGGTCGGGGCCATCAGCGCGACCTGTTTTCCATGCGCAATCGCTCGCAGAGCGGCGAGTGCGGCGACCAGCGTTTTACCGGAGCCGACATCACCCTGCACCAGACGCATCATGGGGATATCGAGCGCCATATCGTGCTCGATTTCCGCTACCACGCGGGCTTGCGCGCCAGTCGGCTTAAAGGGCAGTGAGGCTAACAGTTGATTTTTCAGCGTGTCGTTGGCGCTCAGTGGTTGAGCATGAAAACGCTGTGCGCCTGCACGGAGCGCCAGCATACTCAGGTTATGCGCCAGCAACTCTTCCAGAATCAGACGACGTTGCGCCGGGTGCTGCCCGGTTTCGAGATCGCTTAACTGGAGCGTCGGCGGTGGGCGATGCAGCGTGCGAAGCGCTTCAGGCAGACTGAGCATGCCCTGCAGCAATTCCGGCGGTAAGAGTTCGGCAATGGCGCAGGTATCCAGCAGATCCAGCGCCTGATCGGTGAGCTTGCGCAGTGTTGCCTGTTTCACCCCTTCGGTAGTGGGATAAACCGGGGTGAGGGTTTCCTGCAATGCTGGTGTACTGAGATCGCCCTGGACACGGTATTCCGGGTGGATCATCTCTGCACCGTACTTCCCGCGCTTCGCTTCGCCATAAGCCAGTACGCGTCGTCCGGTGGCGAGGCTGTTTTTCATCGCCGCGTTGAAGTTGAAAAAGCGCATTGTCAGGATGCCGGTACCGTCGCTGATCTGACAGGTCATCATCCGGCGACCCCCGAAAGTGATGTTACAGTTCAGTACTTCCCCTTCGACAGTGGCGTATACGCCGGGCAGCAGTTCGCCAATGGGATAGAGTTGGGTGCGGTCTTCATAACGCAGAGGGAGGTGTAACAGCAGATCCTGCACGGTGTGCAGACCAATTTTTGCCAGTTTGCTGCTCTGCGCTGCGCCAACGCCCGTTAGTGAACTGAGCGGGACAGCATCTAACAGGCGCCCACTCATGATTTACTTCGCCGCCTGCATGGTGGACCACCAGGCATCATCGGCTTCAATCGCACCTTGCTGATTGATATGCGGATAGGGCAGCTCTTTGCGTTTGGCGACTTTCGCCAGTACCGGATAGCCGCCTTCAAACAACAGGCGCTGCTGTTCGCCTTCCGGCAACATGCTGTTTTCGCGCAGATACATCCCGGCATTCTGCCGCTGGCGCTGCGCTTCATACAGAATCAGCGCTGAGGCAACGGAAACGTTAAGCGATTGAACCATGCCGATCATCGGGATGATGATATCCTGATCCGCCAGGTCCAGCGCTTCCTGGGTAATACCCGTTTTCTCCTGCCCCATCAGGATACAGGTCGGACGTGTGTAATCGATTTCGCGGAAATCGACGGCATTATCAGAGAGATGAGTTGCCAGAACCTGCATGCCCCGGCCTTTTAAATGCGTGACGGCATCGCCAATTGTGCGGTGGGTTTTCACCTGCACCCAACTGTTGCTGCCTGCCGCTGCTGAGGCCATGGTGCGCATACGACTGCCTGGCCAGACGGCGTGGACTTCGTGGACGCCGACGGCATCTGCAGTACGAATAATCGCAGAAACGTTATGAGGTTTGTGGACCTGCTCCATGCAAACGGTCAGGTCCGGCTGGCGCCTGGCGAGCATCTCACAAATACGTGCATAGCGCTGTAGGTTCATAAAACTAGTTTCGGTTACGGGTGACTTTTATCACGTCAGGCATCACGCGAATTTTGCGCATGATATTCGCCAGGTGAACACGGTCGCGCGCAGTAAGGCGAATAAAGGCGCTGTAGACGCGACCATCCTTCTCTTCAGTATTCAGGCTCTGAATATTAGAGGTGGTGGTGTTGATCGCCGCCGTCAGATTTGCCAGCGCACCCTGGTGGTTAAACATATCCACTTTGATCTCGGTGATGAATTCCTGCTCCGTCTCTTTGTCCCATTCCACAGCCATAAACTTTTCTGGCTCTTTCTGGTAACCACGGATGTTACGGCAGGATTCATGGTGAATGACCAGGCCTTTACCCGGACTGACGTGGGCAATGATCGGATCGCCCGGAATCGGACGACAGCATTTGGCAAAGGTAATCAGCACGCCATCTGCGCCTTTAATAGGCAAATGACCGTGGCCGGGCATAGCAGGTTGGATTGCGGAGGCATCGCCCTGCTGCAGGTTTTTCGCTACCACCACGCTCATGGCATTGCCGAGGCCGATTTCTGCCAGCAGATCGTCAAGCGTCGCAAGCTTCATCCGCTCAAGTTCACGCTGGATACTCTCTTGCGGGATTTCGGCCAGCTTACGACTGCCACCTAACGCATGGTTGAGCAGGCGACGTCCCAGACTGACAGAATCATCGCGCTTGAGGTTCTTCAGCAACTGGCGGATCTTGGCGCGGGCTTTTGAACTGACGACGAAGTTAAGCCATGCCGCGTTCGGACGAGCCCCCGGCGCGGTAATGATTTCGACCGTCTGACCGCTGGTCAGCGGCTGTGACAGCGGATAGGGCTGTCTGTCGACGCGTGCGCCGACGCAGGCATGACCGATATCGGTATGCACCGCATAAGCAAAGTCGACAGGAGTGGCACCGGCAGGCAGTTCGACAATGCGCCCTTCCGGTGTGAAAACGTAAATCTCATCTGGGAACAGATCGGATTTCACGCTCTCGATAAATTCAAACGAGCTACCTGCGCTTTGTTGCAGTTCCAGCAGGCTTTGCATCCAGCGCTGGGCACGAATCTGCGCGGTAGTACTGGTTTCGCCGTGCTCTTTATAAGCCCAGTGCGCCGCGACCCCCATTTCGGCCATCTGGTCCATATCCTCTGTACGGATTTGGACTTCAACCGGAACGCCGTGTGGACCGATCATCGACGTGTGCAAAGACTGATAGCCGTTCGCTTTTGGAATGGCGATGTAGTCTTTTACCCGTCCAGGACGCGGTTTATAGAGGCTGTGCATCTGGCCGAGCACGCGATAGCAGGTGTCGGCGTCATGGACGATTACGCGGAACGCATAGATATCCATGATCGAATGGAAACGCTGCTCTTTAAGCACCATCTTGCAATAGATGGAATAGAGGTGCTTTTCACGACCACTCACACGGCATGGAATTCCCGCTTCCTGCAGTCGCCCTTCGATTTCAGAGAGGATTTTTTGGATCATCTCTTTGCGGTTGCCGCGAGCGGCTTTAACCACCTCTTTAATCACGCGATAGCGGTTCGGGTACAGCGCCTCAAAACCCAGCTCTTCAAGCTCGGTTTTAATGTGATGAATACCTAAACGGTGCGCCAGCGGGCTATAGATCTCGAGGGTTTCACGGGCGATGCGGCGACGTTTGTCCGGGCGTAATGAGCCCAGCGTGCGCATGTTGTGGGTACGGTCGGCGAGTTTGATGAGAATGACGCGGATATCCTGCACCATCGCCATAATCATCTTGCGAAAGTTTTCGGCCTGCGCCTCTTTCTTATCGCGAAACTTGAGTTTATCAAGCTTCGACACCCCCTCTACCAGTTCAGCAACGCTTTTACCAAACAGCTGCTCCATGTCCTGGTAGGTGGCGGGAGTATCTTCGATCACGTCATGCAGCAGCGCAGCCATCAGTGTTTCATAGTCGAGTTTCATCTCGGCCAGAATACAGGCTACGGCAACAGGGTGCGTGATATAAGGTTCACCGCTTGAACGTGTCTGGCCCTCGTGAGCGTCACGTGCAACGAGATACGCCTGCCGAAGACGTTTGATCTGGTCTTCCGGCAGGTAGTGTTGAATCAGTTGATTCAGGCTTTCAAACAGATACAAGGGCGACCCGCTTTGTGATTAACGACGACCTTCAGCAATGGCGGTTACGGCTTGTAATTCAGCGGCTTCCTGCTCTTGCTGTTCCTGGCGCTCACGGACGTCGAGGATCTGGTTGTTGATCAGACCTTCTTCGATTTCGCGCAGCGCGATTACGGTAGTTTTATCGTTTTCTTCCGGTACGAGCGGATCCTTTCCGCCTACCTGCATCTGACGAGCGCGACGCGCGGCGACCAGTACCAGGTCAAAACGGTTACCAATTTTCTCTACAGCGTCCTGAACAGTTACGCGTGCCATACTTAAAATGCTCCACAGGTGAAGAAATGACTGGGCATGATACTGAAAGTGGGTTCAGTCTGCCAACAGTTTGCTGATTAAAGCGTCATGACGCTGCTTTTGGCGGCTCATGCGCAGACGTTCGGCGCGAATAATGGTTTTCAGATCGCCTAGGGCGGTGTCGAAGTCATCATTCACAATAAGATAATCATATTCGGCGTAATGGCTCATTTCTGCAACAGCTTGCGCCATACGTTTCGCAATCACCTCTTCGCTATCCTGTCCACGACCCCGCAAACGGCGGTCCAGTTCCAGTTTAGACGGCGGCAAAATAAAGATACTGCGCGCATGCGGCATCTTCTTACGAATTTGTTGCGCGCCCTGCCAGTCGATATCGAGAAAGACATCTACCCCGGAAGCCAGCACTTGCTCAATGGCTTCACGTGAGGTGCCATAGTAATTGCCAAAAACTTCTGCGTGTTCCAGAAACGCGTCGTTGCCAATCATGGTTCTGAATTCGTCATGATCCACAAAGAAATAATGTTCGCCGTGAACTTCACCCGGGCGCGGAGCGCGCGTCGTGTGCGAAACAGAAACCTGGGTGTCATACAACGGTTGGGTTTTTAACAAAGCCTGAATCAGGCTGGACTTACCCGCGCCACTGGGGGCAGAAACAATATAAAGCGTGCCTTGAGCCATGAGTATCTTACGTATGTGATTATCGAAAATGAACCTACATACGGGCTTATTATACACGTCACCGCTACGCGACGTAGTCTTTGTCACACTTTTTACGCCAGATTATTGCTTTTTGCGCGCCTGTTTCCTGATTTACGCAACATTCTCTGCAAATGAGCGGAATCACTGGAAGCCTGAACGCAATCTACACTTTTGTCGCTCGGCGCTGCCCACACAACGCGCTATATCTGCCTGGAAACGTACAGCGGAGAGTGGCGATGAAAGTTGGGACAGCGATATTGATGGGGTTGTGGTTATGGCAGGCGCAGTCCTGGGCGGTATGTCCGGTATGGTCGTCTGCGAGGGCTCACGAAGAGATCTCTCGTTTGCAACAGCAAATTGCGCAGTGGGATGACGCCTACTGGAAAGAGGGAGTGAGTGTGGTCGAAGACGGCGTCTACGATCAACTGCATGCACGACTGCTTCAGTGGCAGCACTGTTTTGCTGACGACTCTCCGCCCAGCCAGGCGTTGCCTTCACCGGGTGGTACGGTCCCTCATCCCGTCGCCCATACCGGGGTACAAAAGCTGCCTGACAAGCGAGCTGTGCAGCAATGGATGCGCGGGCACAACGATTTGTGGGTACAGCCGAAGGTTGATGGTGTGGCGGTTACGCTGAAATATCAACGTGGCAAACTGACGCAGGCGATCAGCCGTGGCGATGGTCTGAAGGGCGAAGACTGGACGCAAAAAGTACAGCTGATGCCAGCCGTGCCGCAAACCGTGGCGGGGGCGCTGACAAACAGTGTGTTACAGGGTGAGATCTTTCTGCGACAGGAAGGGCATATCCAGCAAAAAATGGGCGGGATGAATGCCCGTTCGAAGGTGGCGGGTCTGCTGATGCGCAAGACCAGCGTAAGCGACTTATCATCACTGGGGATTTTTATCTGGGCCTGGCCTGATGGCCCGCAGACAATGTCCGAAAGAGTCAACCAGTTGAGTGCAGCGGGTTTTACACTAGCGAAGGCATTCACGCTGCCAGTTGACAACGTTGAGGCCGTGGAGCGGGCGCGTACGCACTGGTGGACGTCCGCTTTACCCTTCGTTACCGATGGGGTCGTTGTGCGAATGGACAAGGAACCTGCGTCCCACCAGTGGTTACCAGGGCAAGGGAGTTGGCTGGTTGCCTGGAAATACCCACCCGTTGCGCAGGTGGCGGAGGTCACCGCGATTCAATTTATGGTCGGCAAAAGCGGAAAAATCGCCGTTGTAGCAACACTTGCCCCCGTCATTCTGGATGATAAACGGGTACAACGGGTGAATATCGGTTCTGTAAATCGCTGGAAAGAGTGGGATATCGCCCCTGGCGATCAAATCCTGGTGAGCCTTGCCGGACAGGGGATCCCACGTATTGACGATGTCGTCTGGCGGAGTTCAGACCGGGTTAAACCGATACCTCCTGATAATCGCTTCAATTCATTGACTTGCTTTTTTGCTTCCGCATCGTGTCAGGAACAGTTTATCTCCCGCCTGGTCTGGTTGGGCTCTGGCGCTGTTTTAAAGCTGGACGGTGTGGGTGAGGCGGGCTGGCGGGCGCTTCATCAGCAGCATCACTTTGAACATATCTTTTCATGGCTGGCTTTAACTCAGGAGCAGATTCAGCACACGCCGGGATTTGCGAAAGCAAAAGGTGAGCAGGTATGGCATCAGTTTAATTTGGTTAGAAAACAGCCTTTTATTCGCTGGATACAAGCGTTAGGCATCCCGTTACCACTGGTGGCGCTCAATGCCAGTGGCGATCGTTCATGGCGGCAGTTGTCAGGGCGAACTGAATTGTACTGGCAACAACTTCCGGCAGTCGGCCCGCGTCGCGCACGTCAGGTGATGACATGGCTGGACAACGCGGAGGTCAAACAGCTGAGCCACTGGTTGGCAGCTCAGCAGATTGAGAGCTTCATTCCTTAGTGGCTTTCATGGTGGTAGTAAAACACCGGCAAACCCAGTTTAAGGCGCAGCGCCAGAAGCCGGGCGACAAAGCCAAACATCAGGGTTGAGATAACCACGATATCCTGACTGGAAACATAGTGTTGCAGGACGATATACAGCACGGCAGAGGCGAATGAAACCCCGGCGTACAGCTCTTTCTGAAAAACGAGCGGAATACGTTTACAGAACATATCGCGCAGCACTCCACCGAAGACGCCGGTGGTGACTGCTGCAACGACGGCAATGATTGGCCCATGCCCCATATCCAGGGCCACCTGGGCGCCGATAATGGAAAAAGCCACCAGGCCTAAGGCATCCAGTACCAGGAACACCTTGCGCAGGTAGGGCATGACGGGAGCCACAATAGTCGTCAGGACTGCCGCTGTGGCGACAATAATCACGTATTCGGGATGTTTAACCCAGCCCAGAGGATAGTGGCCGAGCAGAATATCGCGGACAGAGCCACCGCCGATGGCTGTTGCGGTGGCAATAATAATGACGCCGAATGTATCCATCCGACGACGACCCGCCGCCAGCGCGCCGGTCATGGCTTCGGCAGTGATTCCTATCAGGTACAAAACGTGTAACAGCATGACTCCCCCCAGTATTTTGGGGACAAAGAGTAACGATTTGTGCTCGTCGTCACGATTGAGATTTTCTAAGGTGAGTGATTTTTAATAACTTCAGGTAATGTGAAATCGTTATTCTTCTGCGGTGGTGCGTGGTATGAGGGTTTTTTTATCAATAAAATGAATGAGAAAAACTAAACTGAAGATGTCCACAATTTAGCGTGAGTCATGAAAAACGTAGCACCGCCATTGGCTGACGGGCTACGCGGAAAGACACCTTACTCGATGTTCTGGATTTGCTCGCGCATTTGCTCGATTAAAACTTTCAGTTCGATGGCGGAATTGGTCACTTCCGCATTAATGGATTTTGACGCCAGCGTATTCGATTCTCGATTGAATTCTTGCATCATGAAGTCCAGACGGCGGCCTACTGCCTCTTTTTTCTTCAGGATGTTGTAGGTTTCTTTAACGTGGGCGTCCAGGCGATCCAGTTCTTCTGCCACATCAATGCGCTGTGCCATCAGGACCAGTTCTTGTTCCAGACGGTTATTTTCCAGTTGGACCTGAGCGTCTTCAAGCTTAGCGACCAGACGCTCGCGCTGCCATTGTAGAATTTCTGGCATATGGGCGCGGACCTTAACAACTTCAGCGCTGACGCCTTCCAGACGTTGTTCGATCAGCGTTTTCAGTGCCTGACCTTCCGTTTCGCGGGCAACGATGAAATCGTCGAGCGTGCCGTCGAGTGCGGTCAGGATTTCAGCAGCAATGGCGTCCAGATCCTGCTCCTGTGCTGCCATAACACCGGGCCAGCGCAGGATATCGACCGGATTGATTTCCCCTTCATCACTCTGCATTTTGACCCAGTTAGCCGCATTCACGAGTTGTTTTGCGAGCTTTTCATTCAGGATGAGCTCGCCCTGCGCGCTGGCATCGGGTTCAAAGCGCAGCATGCATTCGACTTTACCGCGCGTCAGGCGCGTACGAATGCGTTCACGAACAACAGGCTCAAGGCTACGGAACTGTTCCGGCAGACGAAAGTAAGTTTCCAGATAACGCTGGTTTACCGAGCGCATTTCCCAGGTGGCGCTACCCCATTCACCCTTGATTTCACGCCGGGCGTAGGCGGTCATACTGCGGATCATAGACGTTCCTGTTTTTAAAGGAGAGATGGGAGGATTATAGCCATCCCGGCCTTGTCAGGATAGGAATAACCGCCGGAAGTCCGTATAATGCGCAGCCACATTCGTTTAAGCCGGAGATCTCAATATGCGTCCAGCAGGCCGTAGCGCTAATCAGGTGCGTCCCGTAACCCTGACCCGTAACTATACAAAACACGCTGAAGGCTCGGTGCTGGTCGAATTTGGAGATACCAAAGTGCTGTGCACGGCCTCAATTGAAGAAGGCGTACCGCGTTTTCTGAAAGGTCAGGGCCAGGGCTGGATCACCGCTGAATATGGCATGTTGCCGCGTGCAACGCATACCCGTAACGCGCGCGAAGCCGCAAAAGGCAAGCAGGGCGGCCGTACAATGGAAATTCAGCGTCTGATCGCCCGTGCGCTGCGCGCTGCAGTCGATCTCAAAACGTTGGGTGAATTTACTATCACCCTGGACTGCGATGTGATCCAGGCCGATGGCGGCACGCGTACCGCTTCCATTACCGGTGCCTGTGTGGCGCTGGCAGATGCGCTGAACAAACTGGTGGCCAGCGGTAAGCTGAAAACCAATCCGATGAAAGGGATGGTTGCTGCGGTATCCGTGGGGATCGTTAACGGCGAAGCGCTCTGCGATCTAGAGTACGTTGAAGACTCAGCGGCGGAAACCGACATGAACGTGGTGATGACCGAAGATGGACGAATCATTGAGGTGCAGGGGACGGCAGAAGGTGAGCCGTTCAGCCATGAAGAACTTCTCACCTTGCTGGCACTGGCCCGAGGGGGAATCGAATCCATTGTTGCGACGCAGAAGGCGGCGCTAGAGAATTGATTTTAAGGCGACCAATGAGTCGCCTTTTTTTTGTCCGTAGATTTTGTCAATGATGAAAGTGAAATGAGGAGCGAATCCATGAAACCCTATCAACGCCAGTTTATTGAGTTTGCGCTTAACAAACAGGTACTCAAGTTTGGCGAGTTCACGCTGAAATCCGGGCGCAAGAGCCCCTATTTCTTCAACGCCGGCCTGTTTAATACCGGGCGCGATCTGGCACTGTTAGGCCGTTTTTACGCTGAAGCATTAGTGGATTCTGGCATTGAATTTGATCTGCTTTTTGGCCCGGCTTACAAAGGCATTCCCATTGCGACGACCACGGCGGTCGCGCTGGCGGAACATCATGACAAAGACCTGCCGTACTGCTTTAACCGCAAAGAAGCCAAAGATCACGGAGAAGGTGGCAATCTGGTTGGCAGCGCATTACAAGGCCGCGTGATGCTGGTAGATGATGTGATCACCGCTGGTACGGCCATCCGGGAATCGATGGAAATCATCCAGGCCAATGGTGCAACGCTGGCTGGTGTGCTGATCTCTTTGGATCGTCAGGAACGCGGACGTGGCGAGATTTCTGCCATTCAGGAAGTCGAGCGCGATTATGGCTGTAAGGTGATTTCCATCATCACCCTGAAAGACCTGATTACCTATCTGGAAGAGAAGCCGGAAATGGCAGAGCATCTGGCAGCGGTGCGGGCGTATCGGGAAGCGTTCGGTGTTTAACGTGAGTGGCCGGATAACGCGTGCGCTATCCGGCAAACATTACTGCAGTTGCGCGGCGAGCAGTGGCCAGCGGGCATCAAAATCATCCGTAGGACGGTATTTGAATTCGCTACGCACAAAGCGCGACAGCATACCTTCGCAGAAGGCGAGCAGTTGACTTGCCAGTAACGTTTCATCCGTCACGTACCCTTCACCTTCACGCATCCGCTTTTCCCGCAATACCTGGCGCAGTTGTGCTTCAATGCGTTCGAACAGTTGGTTGATACGTCCTTGCAGGCGATCTTGTTCAAACATCAACGCATGTCCAGTCAGGATGCGCGTCAGGCCAGGATTGCGTTCGCCGAAACCCAGAATCAATAACACAATCAGGCGCACACGCGCGTGAGTATCTTTTTCATCTTTCAAAATCAAATTGATACGGGTGATCAGGCTGTCTTCGATAAACTCAATCAGGCTATCGAACATGCGGGTCTTGCTGGGAAAGTGGCGATACAATGCCGCTTCGGAAACGCCGACAGAAGCCGCCAGTTTTGCTGTTGTGATGCGCTGGCTTCCATCACTGGATTCCAGCATCAGCGCCAGAGACTGAAGTATTTCTTCGCGACGATTCCTTTTCGCAGTTTGTTTTTCTGCCATGTTACAAAATACCCCTGAAAATAAGCACTTGCAGGCGAGCATCCACACTATGACCGCAAACCCAAGGCTTGCGGTGATGTTATGACGTTATCGGGATGCGTAACTTTCTTACTTACGACCGGAATGGCCGAAACCGCCTTCACCACGGTGGGTGGCATCAAACTCTTCCACCAGATTAAATTCGGCCTGCACGACTGGCACAAAGACCATCTGTGCGATACGTTCGCCCGGCTCAATGGTAAAACTGTCCTGACCACGGTTCCAGACGGATACCATTAACTGCCCCTGATAGTCAGAATCAATCAACCCCACCAGGTTGCCCAGCACGATACCATGCTTATGGCCCAGACCCGAACGCGGCAGGATGACGGCAGCCAGAGA
This sequence comes from Citrobacter sp. RHB35-C17, assembly GCF_013816795.1. NCBI lineage: Bacteria > Pseudomonadati > Pseudomonadota > Gammaproteobacteria > Enterobacterales > Enterobacteriaceae > Citrobacter > Citrobacter sp. RHB35-C17. The sequence continues at coordinate 137,054 of NZ_CP057150.1, forward strand.
CGGATCGGCGATGTGAATAGCCAGTCCGGTTGGCAGCAGCGTGGTTGCGCCCGGCGCCAGTTCTACGGCGTCATCGAGACAAGCCCGCAGGTCAAGTCCGGCGGAGCCGGAGGTGGCATACGTCGGCAGCGGGAATTGCTTGCCGACACGCGGATCCAGAATCTTAACGTCGATTTTTTTCATCATAACGGGTCACGATCTCGTCGAGTAATAATTGGCCCAGGAGTGCTTTGCGCTCAAGCGGTAAGACTTTATCTCCATCCTGCCAGAAAAGGTGTAAAGCGTTGCTGTCGCTATTAAACCCTTGAGTTGAAAGCGAAACATCGTTTGCACAGATCAAATCAAGGTTTTTACGGATACGTTTTTGCCGGGCATATTCTTCCACATTATTCGTTTCCGCGGCAAACCCAACGACATAGGGGCGATGGTCTTTACGTGCGGCAACCCCGGCGATGATGTCTGGGTTCTTGACCATTTTTATTGTTAATTCATCACCTTGTGTTGCTTGTTTCTTAATTTTTTCCTGGGCGACAATTGCGGCGCGATAGTCTGCTACGGCAGCGCAGCCGATAAAAATATGTTGCTGTTGGACGGCGGATTGTACCGCCGCTTCCATTTCCAGAGCGGTCATCACATCAACACGCTGTACAAAAGGCGGCGTGGGTAATGATACCGGGCCGGCGACCAGCGTAACGTTCGCCCCGCGACGGGCTGCGGCGGCGGCGATGGCAAACCCCATTTTGCCGGAGCTGTGGTTGGAAATGTAGCGCACCGGATCGAGCGGTTCGCGCGTCGGGCCCGCGGTAATCATGATGTTAAGATGTTGCAGATCGTTGACAGGGACGAAATGTGCCGCGGCCATATCGACAATCGTTAAAGGATCCAGCATACGGCCCGGCCCTACATCACCGCATGCCTGGCTGCCGCTGTCTGGTCCCCAGATGAGCAACCCACGAGAAGCCAGAACGCCCAGATTATGCTGCGTTGCCGCAGCCCGGTACATCTGCTGGTTCATTGCCGGTAAAACAGCAACGGGCGCAGGGGTAGCCAGACAAATCGTAGACACCAGATCGTTTGCCATGCCGGCTGCGACACGCGCGATAAGGTCTGCGGTGGCCGGGGCGAGAATCACCAGGTCGGCCCATTTTCCTAACTCAATATGGCCCATTGCGGCCTCTGCCGCGGGATCCAGCAGGCTGTCGGAAACGGGATACCCGGAAACCGCCTGTAAGCTGAGTGGGGTAATAAAGGCTTTAGCCGCCTCGGTCATTGCCACACGGACATCAGCGCCGCGTTCGCGCAGACGACGCACCAGTTCAGGGGTTTTGTAGGCAGCAATACCGCCGCTGACGCCGAGAACGATTTTTTTACCGGCCAGGCTCATCATGATCATTCCTGTTGGATTACACCAGAAGGCGGATATTTTATCACAATCCGTAAACTGTCGTGCGTTCACCCATGAATCACTTTGCGAGGCGCTACGCAGGAGTGAAAATTGTACGTCGATTCCCCCTACGGGCCGTGCCACCATGCATGCTGGCATGAGGAGGTGTGGGGATGGAAACTGCTGAATATGTGCTGCCGAGGGAAAAACTGTTGGCGCTTGGGGTCGATACGCTGACGGATGACGAACTACTGGCGCTCTTCTTACGGACCGGAACGCCCGGGAAAGATGTCTTTGCACTGGCAAAAGAGATCCTGGAACATTTTGGCTCTCTTTATAGCTTGTTGACGGCGGACTACTCTCAATTCAGCGCGGTGACAGGGATTGGCGTAGCAAAGTATGCGCAGCTTAAAGGCATCGCGGAACTGGCCAGGCGCTTTTATGAAGTGCAAATAAAAGGTACGAACCCATTACTCAGCCCGGTGTTAACACGGGATTTTTTGCAGAGCCAATTAGCGGGGGAGGCGCGGGAAGTTTTCATGGTGGTTTTTCTCGATTCTCAACACCATGTCATTAAACATAGCCGCCTTTTCTCTGGCACACTCACCCATGTTGAGATCCATCCGCGTGAAATTATTCGTGAAGCGATAAAAATCAATGCATCTGCGGTGATCCTTGCCCATAATCATCCGTCGGGGTGTGCAGAGCCGAGCAAAGCGGATAAACTTATCACCGAGCGTGTCGTAAAATGCTGTCAGTTCATGGATATCCGTGTGCTTGATCACCTTGTCATTGGACGCGGAGAGTACGTTTCGTTTGCGGAACGAGGTTGGATTTGACGCACTTTGCGCGATCCATCGGGATCTTTGTCTGTTCGGGACTTGAGCACATCGCTGACTCAGCGTATACTACGCCACCTTTGAGAATCTCGGGTTTGGCATTTGGGCCTGGCAATCGAGTGTTCACTTAGACACCCAATCATTCACGTTGCGTTAAGGCAGCTTGAAGGGTGAGGTGTAGAACCGCGATGACCGGGCTGTAAAGCCTGACGAGGCGCCGATACCCCATACGAAGCTCGAGCTAATTTGATTTTTGGAGAATAGACATGTCCCGAGTCTGCCAAGTTACTGGCAAGCGTCCGGTGACCGGTAACAACCGTTCCCACGCACTGAACGCGACTAAACGCCGTTTCCTGCCTAACCTGCACTCTCACCGTTTCTGGGTTGAGAGCGAAAAGCGTTTTGTCACCCTGCGTGTATCTGCTAAAGGTATGCGTGTAATTGATAAGAAAGGCATCGATACAGTTCTGTCTGAACTGCGTGCCCGTGGCGAAAAGTACTAAGTACTAAGAGGAAATAAATCATGGCTAAAGGTATTCGTGAGAAGATCAAGCTGGTTTCTTCTGCTGGTACTGGTCACTTCTATACCACCACGAAGAACAAACGTACTAAGCCGGAAAAACTGGAACTGAAAAAATTCGATCCAGTTGTCCGTCAGCACGTTCTCTACAAAGAAGCGAAAATTAAGTAAGTCTCGCTTTGCTGTAATGAAAAACCTCGCTTCGGCGGGGTTTTTTGTTTTCTGGCCATCCCCATATTAGTGAGACCTGATACACAGCCGGAGACGTTATGCCTGAATTACCTGAAGTCGAAACCAGCCGCCGCGGTATTGAACCGCATCTGGTCGGGGCAACCATTCTGCATGCCAATGTGCGTAATGGACGTCTGCGTTGGCCGGTATCAGAAGAGATCTACCGTCTGAGCGACAAACCGGTGCTCAGCGTTCAGCGCCGTGCGAAATACCTTCTGCTGGAGCTACCCGATGGCTGGATCATCATTCACCTGGGGATGTCAGGCAGTCTACGTATCCTTCCTGAAGAACTGCCGGCAGAAAAACATGACCATGTCGATTTAGTGATGAGTAACGGTAAAGTCCTGCGCTACACCGATCCCCGTCGCTTTGGTGCCTGGCTGTGGACGAAAGAACTGGAAGGGCACAACGTACTGGCGCATCTCGGTCCTGAACCGCTAAGCGATACTTTCAACGGCGAATACCTGCAACAGAAATGTGCGAAGAAGAAAACGGCGATTAAACCCTGGTTGATGGATAATAAGCTGGTCGTGGGGGTCGGAAATATCTACGCCAGTGAATCTCTGTTTGCTGCGGGTATTCATCCTGACCGTCTGGCGTCGTCATTGTCACCGGCTGAATATGAACTGCTGGTGCGCGTGATTAAGGCCGTCCTGCTGCGTTCAATAGAACAGGGGGGAACGACGCTGAAAGATTTTCTGCAAAGCGATGGTAAACCGGGCTATTTTGCTCAAGAGTTGCAGGTCTATGGCCGTAAAGGTGAGCCATGCAGAGTGTGCGGAACGCCGATCGTAGCATCGAAACACGCGCAGCGTGCGACGTTCTATTGCCGTCAGTGCCAGAAGTAAGACGGGGCGTCCCGGATGCGGGGCGCTATTTGAGCTTTGCCAACAGCGCCTGATGAATATTCTCGGGCAGGAAGTGGGTGACATCACCCTGATGGCGGGCCACTTCTTTCACCAGTGACGATGAGATGAAGGACCACTCTTTAGAAGGCATCAGAAAGACGCTTTCCAGCTCTGGCATCAAATGCCGATTCATGTGGGCCAACTGCATTTCGTATTCAAAATCCGCGACGGCGCGCAATCCACGAATCAGGATGTTGGCCTGTTGCTCACGCGCAAAGTTGGCCATCAGATCGCTAAAACCTAGCACTTCAACGCCAGACAGATGGGCAGTGGCCTGCTGAGCCAGCGCGACACGTTCTTCAAGGCTGAACATCGGTTTTTTACCGGGACTTGCCGCAATCGCCAGAATGACATGATCAAACATCTGCGTAGCACGCGTGATGATATCGATATGGCCGTTCGTCAACGGATCAAAAGTACCTGGATAAATCGCCCGTTTTTGCATAACAGCCCTCAATGCGTTTTCGGTGGCAGATAAGGTTCCAGCAGCTGTAGCAGGCGCTGTAACGCCCCCTGGTTTTGATAGAGAACTTCAACTGCGTGACGACCATAGAAATTACGATAATCGGCATCGGTCAGTAAAGAGGAAACCTCTTTGGCAAGACTTGTGGCGTCCGTGACCGTAATCAAACCGCTGGCCTGCTCCAGACGGGCGCAAATATCTTTGAAATTGAAGGTATGGGGTCCCATTAGCACCGGAATTGCGTGTGCCGCGGCTTCCAGCGGGTTATGTCCGCCACGTTCAACCAGTGATCCTCCGACAAATGCCAGATCCGCAATTCCGTAAAGCAGCATCAGTTCACCCATCGTGTCACCTACAACGACCTGGGTACTGGCCGAGGGGACTTCGCCGGAGGAACGGGTGGTATAGCTTAGCCCGGCTTCACGCACGAGGTTAATCGCATCCGGGAAGCGTTCCGGATGACGCGGGACCAGAATCAACAGCAGGTTGGGGAACTGGTGTAACAATGCCTGATGCGCGGCGATGATAATACTCTCTTCACCATCATGAGTACTGGTTGCGATCCACACCGGGCGATGCGGCGCCCACTGGCGACGCAGCGTAACAGCTTTTGCGGCAAGCTGTGGCGTCACGGAAATATCGAACTTCAGACTGCCGGTGACGGTCACCTGATTGTTCTTCGCGCCCAGCATCACAAAGCGCTGACCATCCTCTTCATTTTGCGCTGCAATTAGCGTAATACGACGGAGGATTCGGCGGATAAATTTCCCCAACTTCGCGTAACCGTCAGCGGAGCGGGCAGAAAGACGTGCATTGGCGATGACCAGTGGAATATGGCGTTTATGCAGCGCGGCAATCAGGTTCGGCCATAGCTCCGTTTCCATAATCAGCACCAGCTTAGGATCAACCTTGTTCAGGAAGCGACCCAGCGCATCGGGTAAATCGTAAGGCAGGTAGACGTGCTGAACATCGCTACCGAAGGCTGACTGGACACGCTCGGAGCCGGTTGGCGTCATCGTGGTGACCGTGATCGGTAGATCGGGGTAGCGATGTCGCAGGGCGCGAACCAAAGGAATGGCTGCCAGTGTTTCGCCGACAGAGACGGAATGGAGCATAATCCCGCCCGGTTTCAGGGGGCGACGGTAAAAACCGTAGCGTTCACCCCAGCGTTTACGGTAGGCCGGGGCCTTACGTCCGCGCACCCAAAGCCGTATCCAGATCAAAGGCTGAATAAGGTAGAGAAGGGCGGTGTAAAGCAATTCGAGCATAGTAAATAGCTGACTTATGGATGTGCTGGGGATTCTATGTATTTAGCCAGGGCTTTACCATTACTTTTCCTGTTTTTGACTTAAATAGCTTTAAGTCCGACTTATTCCGCCAGCCCGGCTCATCTTTTTTGAATTTTTATGCCATTTATTGATTTTTACTGCTATTGCCGTTGTTAACCGAGCCAATCGGTGACGAAAAAAACGATGCTCAGATTAATATCGATTTGATTTAAAAAAGAAAAACACCCACTTTGCGGTTAATTTATTCGAGTCGGATCGCAGCGAAAGAAGTGATACACTAGCGCGTAAAAGTCAGTGCAATATCAGTGATCGGGTAGCTGTTGAGCCTGGGGCGGTAGCGTGCTGTTTTCTGCTTAACTTTATCGGACAATCACAACAAAAGAGTCGCGTGTGGAAAAGCCTTTTCGAAAAATTCTGGTCATCAAGATGCGTTTCCACGGGGATATGCTATTAACCACTCCCGTTATCAGTACGCTGAAGCAGAACTATCCTGACGCCAAAATCGATATGCTTCTTTACCAGGATACGATGCCTATTTTGTCGGAAAACCCCGAGATTAATACCCTTTATGGCATCAGTAATAAGGGAACAGGGGCGGCAGAGAAAATTAAAAATACGCTTTCGCTGATTAAGACCTTACGCAACAACCAATATGATCTGGTCATCAACCTGACCGATCAGTGGATCGTGGCGCTGATTGTCCGTTTTTTACACGCAAGAGTAAAAATATCCCAGGATTTCGCCAACCGGCAGTCTGCATTCTGGAAACAGAGTTTTACCCATCTCGTTCCCTATTCCGGCGAACACGTTGTCGAACGTACGCTGTCAGCACTCAAACCGCTGGGGCTGGAGCATATTGTTACTGAAACGACGATGAGCTATCGACCTGAACACTGGGAGAATATGCGTCGACAGTTGCGCCAGCTTGGCGTGACGCATCAGTATGTGGTGATTCAACCTACGGCAAGGCAGTTATTTAAGTGCTGGGATAATGACAAATTTTCCCGCGTCATTGATGCTCTTGAACGTCGTGGTTATCAGGTCGTGCTGACGTCCGGCCCTTCTGCTGACGATTTAGCCTGTGTGGAAGAGATTGCGCTGGGGTGCGAAACCAAACCGGTAACCGGGCTGGCAGGTAAAACCCGATTCCCGGAATTAGGCGCGCTGATTGATCATGCCGCCCTTTTTATTGGCGTTGATTCAGCCCCAGGGCATATTGCCGCGGCGGTCAAAACGCCGGTGATATGTCTGTTTGGCGCGACAGACCATGTCTTCTGGCGCCCCTGGACTGACAATATTATTCAGTTCTGGGCAGGGGACTATCAGCCGATGCCTAAACGATCTGAACTGGACCGTAACAAAAAATATATGTCCGTTATTCCCGTTGAGGATGTGATTGCGGCAACGGAAAAACTGTTGCCGCAGAACGCGCAAATTATCGAAATGGATGCGCCAGTATGATCGTGGCTTTTTGTTTGTATAAGTATTTTCCGTTCGGCGGACTACAACGTGACTTTATGCGCATTGCGCAAACCGTCGCAGCCCGAGGTCATCAGGTCCGTATTTATACCCAATCGTGGGACGGAGAATGCCCGGATGCTTTTGAGCTCATTCGTGTACCGGTTAAATCGCGGACCAACCATGGGCGTAATGCGGAATATTATGCCTGGGTACAGGCGCATTTGCGTGAGCATCCCGTTGACAGGGTCGTAGGGTTTAACAAGATGCCAGGCCTGGATGTCTATTTTGCCGCGGATGTCTGTTATGCCGAAAAAGTTGAGCAAGAAAAAGGCTTTTTCTATCGTCTGACCTCCCGTTATCGTCATTATGCGGCGTTTGAACGGGCAACGTTTGAACAGGGTAAACCGACGCAGTTATTAATGCTGACGGATACGCAGATTGCTGATTTTCAGAAGCATTATCAAACCGAAGCGGAGCGTTTTCATATTCTCCCTCCGGGGATTTACCCGGACAGAAAATACAGTGCGCAAATCCCGAATGCCCGTGAAATCGTTCGCCAGAAGAACGGTATTTCGGAGCAGCAAAACTTACTGTTGCAGGTTGGCTCTGATTTTACCCGCAAAGGGGTGGATCGTTCGATTGAAGCACTTGCGTCACTTCCGGCGGCGCTGCGGCATAACACACTTTTGTATATTGTCGGTCAGGATAAGCCACGCAAATTTGAAGCGCTGGCAGAAAAACGCGGCGTGCGCAGTAATGTACATTTTTTCTCCGGACGCAATGATGTCTCGGAGTTGATGGCTGCCGCCGATTTGTTACTGCACCCGGCCTATCAGGAAGCGGCAGGTATTGTTCTGCTGGAGGCGATTACTGCTGGCTTGCCAGTGTTGACCACGGCCGTTTGCGGTTATGCGCATTATATTACGCAGGCTAACTGTGGCGATGTCATTGAAGAACCCTGGCGGCAGGACGCGTTGAACGACATTTTGCGTAAAGCGCTGACCCAGCCGTCATTGCGTGCAGCGTGGGCAGAAAACGCGCGGCATTATGCGGATACGCAAGATTTGTACAGTCTGCCGGAAAAGGCGGCGGACATTATTACAGGTGGTCTGGATGGTTGAATTGAAAGAACCGTTAGCCACATTATGGCGCGGGAAAGACGCGTTTGAGGAAGTCAAAACGCTGCAGGGTGAAGTCTTCAGGGAGCTGGAAACTCGTCGTACGCTGCGATTTGAACTGGCGGGGAAAAGCTATTTCCTTAAATGGCATCGGGGTACTTCTCTCAAGGAAATTGTCAAAAACCTTCTCTCGCTGCGGATGCCGGTTTTGGGCGCTGACAGAGAATGGAACGCTATTCATCGCCTCCAGGATTTAGGCGTGGATACGATGTATGGCGTTGGTTTCGGTGAGAAAGGGCTCAACCCTCTGACCAAAACGTCGTTCATTATTACCGAAGATCTCACGCCGACCATCAGTCTGGAAGACTATTGTGCGGATTGGGCAACGAATCCACCGGACGTCAACGTCAAGTGGATGATTATTGACCGTGTGGCCACGATGGTGCGCAAGATGCACGCAGGTGGAATCAATCACCGTGATTGCTATATCTGCCACTTCCTGCTGCATCTGCCTTTTTCAGGCAATAAAGAAGACTTAAAGATTTCGGTTATTGATCTACACAGGGCACAGATTCGTACGAAAGTTCCTCGCCGCTGGCGTGATAAAGACCTGATTGGCCTCTATTTTTCGTCGCTAAACATCGGGTTGACACAGCGGGATATCTGGCGGTTTATGCGGGTTTATTTTTCGGCTCCATTACGTGATATATTTCGTAATGAAGCAGACCTGTTAATCCAGGCAGAAGCAAAAGCAGAGCGAATAAAAGAACGAACACTGAGAAAAAAACTATAATTATTTTGAGATGAAAGAGGCTAAATGTTTCTCTTCATATGCATGACTAATTTGCAGTTGCTTATTGCAAAAGCTATTATTGAAAAGGAGCGACTGAATAATGTTGATCTGTTGTTTATTGGTGACGCCGGGAATGGAAAAAATGTTTGTTATTTAAATAAAATCAAACCATTGTGTCAGCATGTTAGTCTCGAAGCAAATGTAAAAAAGACATCAACATTTAAAACATTAAAAAGGACATTGTATGCAAAGAAAATTATGATGTCATATAAGAAAAAATATGACGTTGTTTTTTTTGCGAATTTTCATGTGCCACTTATTCACCATATACTATCAGTGATTTCTTTCGATGAGATAAGAACATTCGATGATGGAACGAATAATATAAATAAAAAAAGCGTGATGTATCAGGATTCCTCAGTTCCATTCTCGTCGAAATGTTTTCGAAGACTGATGGGCAGGAAGTATCATAAAGAGGATATCCTTAAACTCGACAGAGTACATTATACTTTATTTCCAGAAAAACCTAATATTATAGAAAAAAAAGAAGCGATTACATTAATTTGTTATAATAGTGTAGCTTCCGGAACAAGTATTACTAAAAAAATATTATTAGGTACAGTCTATTCAGATGCGATTGATAAGAAACACGAAGTGTTGTCTTTAATACAAAAAGTGCAGTGTTTTATCGATGACAGGAAAATAGATTACTATATTCCTCATCCGAGGGAGTTATCATATCAATTTGACAATGTTGAAAATATAAACTCTGAATTAATCGCGGAAGATATTATATTAGAGTTTTTAAAGCAAGGTTTACGGCTTGAATTGTATGGATTTAACACTACAGCACAAATTAATCTAAGTAATATATCTTTCATTGAAAACTATAATTTAAAAAGTCCTCTATTAAAGGAATGCTTCAATCACCATCTTGGATTTAGCTTTAACGATGTAGAATTATAATCACGATGGTAAGAAGAGAGACCGTAATCATATATGAATGAAATGCCGGTTCGAACTGGGTTAAAAATCGCATTTATTGGCGAAGCTGTGTCCGGGTTTGGTGGAATGGAAACGGTCATCCGGGATGTTATCAACAACTTTCAGGCTGAACATTCTGCAATCCAGTGTGAGATGTTTTTCTTTTGCCGACATGACAAAATGGATAAGGCATGGTTAAGCGGTATTAACTACTCATGCTCTTTCTCCACTATCCGTCTGGGCTTTTTACGTCGGGCAAAGCATATCCACACGTTTAGCCACTGGCTAAAGAAAACAGAACCCGATGTGGTGATCTGTATTGATGTGCTGTCTTGCCTGTTCGCCAGTAAAGCGCGGAAGAAAGCAGAGCAGAATTTTACGATATTCTCCTGGCCACATTTTTCGCTGGATCATAAAAAACACGCCGAATGTGTTAGCTGGGCAGATTATCATCTGGCAATCAGTAGTGGTATCAAACACCAGATGATCGAACGGGGTATTGATCAAAAAAATATTACCGTTGTTTATAATCCCGTTTCCAGAAAGTCAGAAATTATTCCACAACCAGAAAAAGGCCAACCCGCAGTCTTTCTGTATGTCGGAAGGATGAAGTTTGAAGGGCAAAAAAGGATTAAGGATCTGCTGGATGGATTATCCCATGCGGAAGGCGAATGGCGGTTGCATGTGGTTGGTGACGGTTCAGATTTTGAAAAATGTCGGTCCTATGGACGTGAACTGGGGATTGATAATCGTATTACCTGGCATGGTTGGCAGGTCTCTCCCTGGGATGTGGTGCAAAACAAGATAAAGAACGTCACGGCACTGTTGCTGACATCATCATTCGAGGGCTTTCCGATGACCCTGCTGGAAGCCATGTCGTATGGCATTCCGTGCATTAGCTCTGACTGTATGTCTGGTCCACGGGATATGATCAAACCGGGTATCAATGGTGAATTGTATCCTCCGAAGGATCTCCAACAGTTTACTCATCTGCTCAATCAAATCCTCTCAGGTCAGATGAAGTATGATAGTCATCTTATTCCTGAGACGATAGATAACTTCTATAATGAAGTCTATTTTCAGCATTTAAGAAGTGCGATATTTTCCAAAATCAATAAGTGATCACTATGACTCAAACGTATTTTGAAGAAAAAGTCATTCAGCAGACTTTAGATTATAACTATGCAGAACATAGTGATGTTGATAGCTTTAATATTGCGTATGGCATTGACAAGAACTTCCTTTTTGGTTGTGGTGTGTCCATTGCGTCAATACTGATTGCTAACCCCGATACTCCGTTTTCCTTTCATGTTTTTACTGACTCATTTAGCAATGAGGAACAGGCGAGATTTAATGCGTTGGCAAAGCAATACGCCACCCAAATCGTGGTCTATCTCGTTGACTGCGAGCAGTTGAAATCATTACCAAGTACTAAAAACTGGTCATATGCAACGTACTTCCGGTTTATTATCGCCGACCACTTCGCGGGAAAAATGGACAGGGTACTGTATCTGGATGCAGATATTGCCTGTCAGGGAAGTGTACAAGAACTGATTGACCTCCAGTTTGCTGAACATGAAATTGCGGCCGTGGTAGCGGAGGGAGAGTCAGAGTGGTGGACGAAGCGCTCAGTCAGTCTGGCATCGCCGGGACTGGTTTCTGGCTACTTTAATGCCGGCTTTTTGCTAATTAATCTTCCTGTCTGGACCACTGAGGATATTTCCCGCAAGGCCATCGAGATGTTACGCGATCCGGATGTGGTACAGCGTATCACTCACCTGGACCAGGATGTACTGAATATGTTACTGGTCGGCAAGGCGCGTTTTATTGGCAAGAAGTTTAATACCCAATTCAGCATCAATTACGAATTAAAGCGTGATGTGGTTAACCCTGTGGATGAAAATACGGTGTTCATTCATTATATTGGGCCGACTAAGCCCTGGCATCAATGGGGCAACTACCCTATCGCGCAAAGCTTTTTGAATGCGAAAAAGTTATCACCCTGGTGTAATGTTGAATTGCGGAAACCTAACAACAGTCATCAGTTGCGTTATGCGGCGAAGCATATGTTCAACCAGAAGCAATATTTCTCTGGTCTGGTAGATTATGCACTTTACTTTAAAAGCAAAATTACTAAATAAAAATAATTATAGGTGACGCAGTGGACTCATTTCCTGAAATAGAGATAGCAGAATATAAAGTTTTTGATGAGCGCTATGATAATAATGGTAATACATTAAATATCTCTTATGGAATTGATGAGAACTATCTTGATGGTGTCGGGGTGTCTATTACCTCGGTATTAATTCATAATGATATAAATGTTGCTTTTCATATTATCTGTGACAACTATACACAAAGCTTCGTTGATAAGATTGAAGCGCTGGTGCAAGAACATAAAATAAAAGTTTCATTATATCTTATCAATGTCAAATGCCTTGAGGTATTGCCGAAAACACAGGTCTGGTCAAGAGCCATGTATTTTCGACTTTTCGCTTTTGATTATTTGCACCATAAACTAGAAAAATTGTTGTATCTTGATGCTGATGTCATTTGCAAAGGCTCTCTGGACTATCTTCTGGACCTTGATCTCGATGATAACGTCGCTGCCGTGGTAAAAGACGTTGACTCAATACAGTCCAGGGTAAATGAAAGGCTACCTTCTTTTAATCTTCAGGGTCGATATTTCAACTCCGGTGTTGTCTTGATAAACCTCAGGCGATGGGCTGAGAACCAATTAACTGCCAGGGCGTTGTCTCTTTTGACAGACAATGATGGAAGTGCAACCTTTTTTAAATATCCGGATCAGGATGTCCTGAATATACTGCTGCGCGATAAAGTTTATTTTTTACCTCGTGAATACAATACAATTTATACCATTAAAAGTGAATTAAGCGATAAGACGCATGAAAAATATTTAAATATAATCCATGCTGATACAAAACTGATTCACTATACAGGGGCGACAAAACCCTGGCATGCCTGGGCAAATTATCCCTCCGTGATTTATTATACTAATGCTTTTATTAAATCACCGTGGAAAGATGCTCCTGCCAAAGATGCGCGAACGATGGTTGAGTATAAGAAAAGATATAAACATCTTTTGGTTCAAAAACATTATCTGCGTGGAGTAATTGCGGGTGTAGCGTACCTCTATCGTAAAATTTTAGCGAAATAATACCTTTATAATTATGATCACTGAAACAAAAATTAAAAACTATACCGTATTTGTAAAACAAGATGGCGAGAAATACATTGATATTTTCAATGATTTTTTAACGCATAATCTTAAAGTGTTAAGAGTCTTTCGTAGTATTGAGGATACCAAGGTCGTATTAATTGATACTGACCATGGAAAATATATCCTGAAAGTATTTCACCCTAAAGTAAAAAATACTGAGCGATTTTTTAAGTCGTTGGTTAAAGGGGATTACTACGAAAAGCTTTTTTACCAGACCGATCGCGTGCGGCAGGAAGGTTTTGACGCCTTAAATGACTTTTATTTGCTTGCTGAAGTGAAGACCCTTCGTTATGTGCATACTTACATCATGATCATTGAGTATATCGAGGGGGTTGAACTGGTAGACCTGCCTGTCATCTCCGATGATGTGAAAGAGAAGATAAAGCAATCCATTCAAGGGTTGCATCAGCATGGTATGGTCTCAGGTGATCCGCATAAAGGTAACTTCATATTACAAAATGATGAAATAAGAATAATCGATCTGTCCGGAAAAAGACCTTCCCGACAGAGAATGGCGAAAGATCGTATTGATTTAGAACGCCACTATGGTATTGAAAATAATAGAAAAGACCTTGGGTTTTATCTCCTGGTTTATAAGAAAAAGTGGCGGAATTTCCTGCGCCGTCTGAAAGGTAAAAGTGTGCGCTAAGCTTCAATGTGATTATTTAGAATATTGCTTTTAGTCGTTCTAAATGCAAAAATGAGTTTGTATATTTTGTGAGCAAATGTGGTCGGTCTGGTTTGCTCATCCTCGCTAAAGATAAACCATGAACACTTTCCTCAAAGATTCATCGTGATTTAAGTTGCATGACAAACCTACAGGTTTCATATGAGTAATGTTAAGTTTATAACTCGAGCAGGTGTTCAGCAACTTATTGCCAACAGAACATCTGATAACGTGATCATTTTCTTATCGGGACCCACCTCCCGAGGGACACCGCTTTCTCTTTTGCAGAACAATGATGTCATTACTGTTAACGGCGCTGCGGAATACTTGCTCAGTAATAGTATTACTCCCTTCATTTATGTCTTAACAGATGCGCGTTTTTTGCTACAAAGACGTCACGATTTTTATAAATTTAGCCGGGCGAGTAAGTTTACAGTCGTTAATATGGATGTTTATGAAGCCGCTACTGAAGAAGATAAGAAATATATGCGGACTCATTGTTTGATTTTACGCGCATTTTATAAACGTGAAAAAGGCGGCTTTTTCAAGAAACTGAAGCTAGAAATGCTTTCAAAATGGAATAAGAATCTCTTGATTCGGGTGCCCATTTCTAAACGTAAAAGACTGGTGGGATTTAGTAAAGATATCAGTTTAGGTTACTGCTCATGCCATACAGTGGCGTATACGGCGATGCAGATAGCGTATTCATTAGGTTATGACAACACGATCTGTTCCGGATTAGATATCACCGGGAGCTGTGCGCGTTTTTATGATGAGAGTCGCAATCCAATGCCTTCTGAACTGAGCAAGGATTTAATCAAAATTCTGCCATTTTTCCAGTTTATGTGTGAGAGCGTTGACGACTTTAATATCTATAATCTGTCTGACGATACTGCAATAAGCTACGATATTATTCCCTATATTAAGGCAGCGGATGTCGCAGCGTTACCCTCCAGACAGCACATCAGGAACAATGCGCATGATCTTCACGATCGTGCCGATTCTTATGTAAGTTAGTATTAACCTCTTTTATATTTTTAGTGTGGTAACTCGCATGGGTTTAGGTGCTTTTCATAAGAAAAAAAGATTCTGCATTAATAAAATTAAGATTAATTTTTTGTCATTTTTCTTCACCAGGAAAAAGAAAGCAAAAATTAATGCAGACAAGATTCAGACTTGCTTGCTAATCCATGATAACAACAAGTTAGGCGATTTAATTGTATTGAGTTCGCTGTATCGCGAACTGACTAATCGTGGTGTACAACTGTCAATATTAACCACGGAAACGGGGAAAGCGTTTCTTTCTGGTAATCGTCGCATACATCAGTTTTATATTAAAAAATCAAATGCAATCAGTGAGGTACTGGCATTACGTAAATGTCTTTCCCGCGAATCTTTCGATATCGTACTTGATCCTTTTGAAACCATGCCTTCCTTTGGTCACAGCCTGTTGCTGTCGGGTGTCAGACGCGCTCATATCTTGGGTTTTGATAAGTGGTATAAACGTTACTACACCGTTTACCATCCGCATGATGAGAAGTTAACGGCGCACATGTGTACACGGGCCAGTGAAATACTGCGTTATTTTTATGGCGATGAACGTCATGAATTTGATGTGAGTTATGATTTACCGCTGCCAGAGTCGGTTGAAAAAGATGTTCTGAATTTTGTTGGCGACTCAAAAATAATTATTATCAATGCATTAGGGGCAAAGAAAATCTGCCGCCTGTCTGATGAGCAGATCGGTACGATTTATTCGCATCTCTGTAAACAGTATCCGGATTACCGAATTATTTTTACCGGCTTAGCCGAAGATATTCGCTCTATTGCGATACCGGGCATTGAATTACTGCCCTTTAAAGAATTCATTTATACGGTTGCACTGACAAAATTCAGTCAGTATGTCATCTCCGTGGATACTGCATTGGTCCATATTGCATCGGCATATGAAATTCCTACGCTCGCGCTTTATCCAAATGCGCGACAAACGACCTACCCCTCACACCTCATCTGGGCACCGAATAACTGCAATGCGTTACAGGTGGTCTCTCCGACGTATACGGTGAAGGATATTAGCCTGAAGGTGCTGACTGAATCGGTAGAGGGGTTGCTGTCAAAACACCAGAAGTGAGTGATAGCTCACTTCTGATCGTCAGGTTATTGTGACGCAATATCGCCGTGCTGTCGGTTTTTCTTGAGGAAAAGCATTAAAACGATCGCGGTTATTAAGATGATTGGTACGCTCCGAGACCAGAGAATAACATCACTCAGCCCGATTCCAATGGCGGCTAACGTTAATGCAAACAGTCCCAGCGAACGGTGATAATAGACCGTAAAGAACAACGCGATATAGAAGAAAAGCGTCGACAGAACCCCGGCAATCCCTTTCAGTGAGGCGGCTTCGATGAGCTCATTGTGCAAATGGACATTCGAAAATTCGAGTGCGCCTTGCAGGTACTTATGTTCTTTCGCTAATTCCGTCATTCGCTGTGCCCGCGTATCGGCCGAGCGTGCCGCGAACGGCGCGTCTTTAAAGATATCAAAGCCAATCTCATACATCGCCAGCCGTGCGCCCAGAGAACTATTACTGTTGCCCTGACTGTAGCGATTCAAATCTGAAACACCTTCATGATAACGGTTATAAATCGGCTTACTGAATATGGCGATCAGGACAACCAGCGCAATCAAAAAGCCAATGACTGAAAAGAAGAGTTTTTTTGGCGACTTGATATACCCGGCAACCAACGACAGCGCACAGATCACCGGGAAGATCAACAGCGTGGAACGCGTCTGGGTAAGTGCCAGGGCATAGAATATCGCGATGGCATTCAATAAAAATAATATCGGGTGATTCCGCTGGGTGTAGAGAATCGATATTCCGCTGACAATCCCGACAAACATAATGGAGTAGGCGGCGCCCGTAGCCGTACCAATGCCGAAATCAAGACGAGCCATGCCAGTAGTGGATTTTATGTAATATGCATATCCCGCGATAAAAAATGACAGCGAATACAGGATATAAAGCGGTAACTCTTTCTTAATGCGAATTCTTGACGTCAGCGCCAGCAAAGTAAGAAAAGCGCCAAAGAGAAAGATTTTCGCCGTGTTCAAATAACTGTGATAGGTCGCGCGAAAGGGAGAATGATCAACCTTAAAGGCGGAATACCAGACGACGTCCAGCGCGCCGATGATAAAAATAGCGAGCGGTAGCAACCAATACTGTACCGAATAGCTTTCAGGTTTACCGCGTAATAGCAGCGCCAACAGACCCAATATCGCCGTAACATTATATAACTTCATGCTTAGCGTATTATCAAACATTGCGACAATCAGCGTGATGGCACAAAGCAAATAAGTTGTTACTTCCAGTGCTGAAGACGTCTTCGTGGCGTAGTGACGCCAGGGACTGATAAGACTCAAGGTTGGCATTCAATTACCTTTATAATAATGATGATAGTTCGTCGCGGACTGAATCAGCGTTTAGCATTGCTAATTGATTTCCTGGCGCACGACACGCCACCTGGTTCTTCCCGTAACCACCAATGAGCCCTGGATCCGTAGGACCGTACAACGTGACATTAGGTCGATCGAGTGCGGCGGTCAGATGGCTTAACCCCGTATCGACTGAAACGACAAATTTTGCTCCCGCCAGTACGCGTGCGACGCCTTCCAACGTCATTCGCGGTAATACCTCAACGTGAGCGAATCCCTCAGATAACCTCTTCGCCCGTGCTTCTTCATGAGGCGCGCCCCAGGGCAATTTAATGCTTATCCCACTGTCAGCTAACAGACCGATTAACGCTCGCCAGTTTGCCTCCGGCCAGTGCTTATCATCGCGCGTTGTGGCATGCAAAAAGACGGCATAGGGCTGTTCACCCGTACTTCCGAAGGTAAGGAAATGCTGCGCAATGGCATAATCGCCCTGCGACGCCGGTTTTTGATAGCCTAAACTTTTTGCAAACAGTTCGCGCGTACGCTCTACGGCATGCTGTTGTCTGGCAATATGATGGCGGCGATTATAGAACAGGCTGGCCAGCGGTTCACGCGCGGTTTGCCAGTCCATGCCGTGTTTTACCCCGTGCGCCAGACGTGTGACCAGCGCCGCGCTTTTCACCAGTCCCTGGGCGTCGATGATAGCGTCATAGTGCTCAGCCTGTACGGCATCGCGAAAGGCTTTGCGTTCTGCTTTAATCGGCGCGGAAAACCAGGTTTTACGCCAACGGCGAATCGCCACGGGGATGACACGGTTCACCGCGGCATGCCAGGACGGTATCTGCGCAAACCCTTCTTCAACCACCCAGTCAAACTGAATATCGGGGATGGCCTGTTGTGCATCCGTGAGTGCCGGCAGGGTATGTAGCACATCACCCATTGAGGACGTTTTGACGATCAGAACCCGCATTCGTCAGGCTTCCTCTTGCAGTAACAGACTGTTGAGTTCTTCCAGTACGCGCGCCGGCGTAATGTCGATCAGACTCTGATGATAGCCTTCGGCGGCATCGCCTTTGCGTACTTTGTGATAGCCCGTTATCAGGCGAATCACACGTGCTTTATGTGACAGAGGCGGGGTGAAATCCGGGCTACTTGGGCCATAGAGAGCGACCAGCGGGCGATTCAGCGCCGCGGCGACGTGCATCAGGCCGGAGTCGTTGGTGACAACGGCTTTACACGCGCCAATCAATATGACCGCCTGTTCGAGCTGTGTTTCGCCCGCCAGGTTACGACACCACGCCTGTTGTTCATCACTCAATGTCGCCAGAATTTCGTTTCCAGCCTCATGATCTTTCGCCGAGCCAAACAGCACTATCTGATAGCCTTCATCGATGAGCTGTTTCGCCAGTTCCGCATAATGGTAGTGCGGCCAGCGTTTTGCCGGACCGAACTCCGCGCCGGGGCAAAAGCCAATCATCGGACGTTCGTCAGAAAGCGAAAACGCGCTGCAGGTTAACGACTTTTCACCTTCGCTCACCTGGAGTTGCGGCCACAATAGCGGCTGCGGCAGATCTTTCGCCGTGCGCATCACGCCTTTATCGTAGGCCAGCGCCACGTAACGCTCGACCATTAAGGGCCAGGCGGCTTTATCCAGTACGCGCGCATCGTTAAGCAGGCCGTAGCGCATTTCACCGCGCCAGCCCGTACGGTGAGGGATACCGGCAAAGAAAGGAACCAGCGCTGATTTAAACGAGTTGGGCAACACGTAAGCGCGATCATAGCGTTTTTCACGCAGACTGTGACCCAGTTTGCGGCGTTCGCCAAGTTCGAGTGCGCCGTGGCCGAGCGGCATTGGAATTGCCTCGTTGACTTCCGGCATCCGCGATAACAACGGACGGCACCATGCCGGTGCCATCACATCGATTATCGCCTGGGGATAGCGCGCCTTGAGCGTGCGATAGAGACTTTGCGACATCATCATGTCGCCTACCCAGGACGGGCCAATCACCAGAATCCTCATAGATTGCCTGCCTTACGCGTCGCGGTTCAGCCAGGTCATATATTCCGTAACGCCTTCGGCAACGGTCTTGAAGGGCTTATCGTAGCCCGCAGCGCGCAGGTTGGTCAGATCGGCCTGAGTAAATGCCTGGTAGCGACCTTTCAGTTTTTCCGGGAACGGAATGTACTCAAGTTCACTTTTCTTATGGTATGCCAGCGCGGCATCTGCCACCGCCTGGAAGGATTCTGCACGACCGGTACCCAGGTTAAAGATGCCGGACACGCCGTTCTCCCAGAACCACAGATTTACATCCGCCACGTCGCCGACGTACACGAAGTCACGCTTGAAGTTTTCGCTACCTTCAAACAGCTTCGGCGTTTCGCCGTTGTTGAGTTGCGTATTGAGATGGAAAGCCACGCTTGCCATGCTACCTTTATGGCCTTCGCGGGGTCCGTAGACGTTGAAGTAACGGAAGCCGACGATCTGTGAATTGGCTTCTGGCAGGATCTGACGCACATACTCGTCAAACAGGAATTTAGAGTAACCGTAAACGTTCAGCGGTTTCTCATATTCGCGGGATTCGATGAAGTCAGACGTGCGACCGCCATAGGTGGCAGCGGAAGAGGCATACAGGAACGGAATTTCGCGCTCCAGGCAGTAATGCAGCAGCTCTTTGGAGTACTGATAGTTGTTATCCATCATGTACTTGCCGTCCCACTCGGTGGTGGAAGAGCAGGCCCCTTCGTGGAAAATGGCTTCGATCTCGCCGAACTCTTCGCCCGCCATAATCTGGATTAAGAAATCTTCTTTATCCATATAGTCGGCAATGTTCAGATCCACCAGGTTAACAAACTTGGTGCCGTCTTTCAGGTTGTCCACCACCAGGATATCGGTGATACCTTTATCATTCAGGGACTTAACGATGTTGCTGCCGATAAAGCCCGCGCCGCCGGTAACGATGATCATAACTGTAACCTATGAATTATGGAGTCAGAGACAATCTCAGACACGAATACCTCTTATCATATCACTACATAGCGTTGGCTTCAGCCATTCACCGAATGGTCGTGTGGGTACGCGTGATTTATCCTGCATTTTAAAGAAGTGATAATGCGTCATCTCGTATCAGCGTCCAGGGTTAGGTAAGATGTGCTGAAATTTGCCCAGTCTGGAGAATCGCAATGCGTGGGGATTTTTACAAACAGTTAACCAACGATCTGCAAACCGCCCGTGCGGAAGGATTGTTTAAAGAAGAGCGCATTATTACGTCTGCTCAGCAGGCCGATATCACGGTGGCGGATGGTAGCCACGTCATTAACTTCTGTGCCAACAACTATCTGGGGCTGGCGAACCATCCAGAGCTGATAGCTGCGGCAAAAGCCGGTATGGATTCTCACGGATTCGGGATGGCGTCGGTGCGCTTTATCTGCGGCACCCAGGACAGCCATAAACAGCTTGAGCAAAAGCTGGCTGAATTCCTCGGCATGGAAGATGCCATTCTTTACTCCTCCTGCTTTGATGCCAACGGCGGCCTGTTCGAAACGCTGCTCGGCGCTGAAGATGCGATTATTTCCGATGCCCTGAACCATGCCTCTATCATTGACGGCGTGCGCCTGTGTAAAGCAAAGCGCTTCCGCTATGCCAACAACGATATGCAGGAACTGGAAGCGCGTCTGCAAGAAGCGCGCGACGCCGGGGCTCGTCATGTGCTGATTGCCACTGACGGCGTGTTCTCAATGGACGGCGTCATCGCCAACCTGAAGGGCGTGTGCGATCTGGCTGACAAATACAACGCGCTGGTGATGGTCGATGACTCTCACGCGGTGGGGTTTGTCGGAGAGAACGGTCGTGGTTCCCATGAGTACTGCGACGTGATGGGCCGCGTAGATATCATCACCGGCACGCTGGGTAAAGCGCTTGGCGGCGCGTCTGGTGGCTATACCGCCGCGCGCAAAGAGGTGGTTGAATGGCTGCGTCAGCGCTCTCGCCCGTATCTGTTCTCTAACTCGCTGGCGCCGGCGATTGTCGCTGCCTCCATCAAAGTGCTGGAGATGGTTGAGTCTGGTGGTGAACTGCGCGATCGCCTGTGGGCTAACGCACGTCAGTTCCGTGAGCAAATGTCTGCCGCCGGGTTTACCCTGGCGGGTGCCGATCACGCGATTATCCCGGTGATGCTGGGTGACGCGGTGATTGCACAAGACTTTGCCCGCGAGCTGCAAAAAGAGGGCATTTACGTCACAGGATTCTTCTATCCGGTTGTTCCGAAAGGCCAGGCGCGCATTCGTACTCAGATGTCTGCGGCGCATACCCCGGAACAAATCACCCGCGCGGTGGAAGCCTTCACCCGCATTGGTAAACAACTGGGCGTTATTGCCTGAGGATGTGAGATGAAAGCGTTATCCAAACTGAAAGCGGAAGAGGGCATCTGGATGACCGACGTTCCGGAACCGGAAGTCGGCCACAACGATCTGCTGATTAAAATCCGTAAAACAGCCATCTGCGGCACTGACGTTCACATCTATAACTGGGATGAATGGTCGCAAAAAACCATCCCGGTTCCTATGGTTGTCGGCCATGAGTACGTTGGCGAAGTGGTCGGTATCGGTCAGGAAGTGAAAGGCTTCAAAATCGGCGACCGCGTGTCTGGGGAAGGGCACATTACCTGCGGACACTGCCGTAACTGTCGTGGCGGACGCACGCACCTGTGCCGTAATACCACAGGTGTGGGCGTGAACCGTCCGGGCTGTTTCGCAGAATACCTGGTGATCCCGGCGTTCAACGCGTTCAAAATTCCGGATAATATCTCGGATGACCTGGCCTCCATCTTTGACCCGTTTGGCAATGCGGTGCATACGGCGTTGTCGTTCGATCTGGTCGGCGAAGACGTGCTGGTGTCGGGGGCTGGCCCTATCGGTATCATGGCGGCGGCGGTAGCGAAGCACGTGGGCGCACGCAACGTGGTGATCACCGACGTGAACGAATACCGTCTTGAACTGGCGCGTAAGATGGGTATCACCCGCGCAGTCAACGTGTCGAAAGAGAGCCTGAATGAGGTGATGGACGAACTGGGCATGACTGAAGGGTTTGATGTTGGCCTGGAGATGTCCGGTGCGCCGCCAGCATTCCGCGCGATGCTTGACACCATGAATCACGGTGGTCGGATTGCGATGCTGGGCATTCCTCCCTCAGACATGTCTATCGACTGGACGAAAGTGATCTTTAAGGGGCTGTTCATTAAAGGCATTTACGGCCGCGAGATGTTCGAAACCTGGTACAAGATGGCCGCGCTGATTCAGTCTGGTCTGGATCTGTCACCGATCATCACCCACCGCTTCTCGATTGATGAGTTCCAGAAAGGCTTTGACGCCATGCGTTCAGGCCAGTCCGGGAAAGTCATTCTCAGCTGGAATTAATCAGATAAGGCCGGAAAATCCGGCCTTATTTCCTGAGGAATATCTGGAAAGCTGTAAAGAATTGTCATTGTCATAAATAATTCGTAATTGCGTCGTAGTCTTATATTGCTGTTTACCTGATGCCCCTAAGCTGAAGTCTCCTGGAACCTTTACAAATATTATTATCAGCCTTAATCGTTTCTTAATACAAAGGCTGTAAAAAGGCGGATAACTTCAAAGGCATTCGGTAATTTATTATGATGAAAAGTACAAACAGACTCAGTGTTATTATCCCGTTATATAATGCGGGTAATGATTTTAAAGCCTGCATGGAATCTCTCATCGCGCAAACATGGACTGCCCTGGAAATTATTATTGTCAATGACGGGTCAACGGATAATTCTGTTGATATAGCAAAGTATTACGCCGAAAACTATCCTCATGTACGACTGCTCCACCAGGCGAATGCCGGGGCATCGGTCGCCCGTAACCGCGGGATGGAGGTGGCGAGTGGTAAGTACATCGCATTTGTTGATGCCGATGACCTCGTCTATCCGCACATGTACGAAACGCTAATGACAATGGCGCTGGAGGACGATCTGGACGTCGCGCAGTGCAATGCCGACTGGAGCGAGCGGGATACCGGCGTGACCTGGCAATCTATTCCGACCGACCGGATCCGTTCAACCGGCGTACTCACCGGTCCTGACTGGCTGCGTATGGCGCTTTCATCCCGCCGCTGGACCCACGTGGTGTGGATGGGGGTTTATCGTCGGGATGTGATTGAAAAGAATAACATCCGCTTTATTCCCGGATTACATCATCAGGATATTGTGTGGACCACGGAATTTATGTTTAACGCGCTGCGTGCGCGTTATACGGAAGAATCCTTGTATAAATATTTCTTACATAATAATTCTGTCAGCCGACTGAAACGTCAGGGTAATAAAAATCTGAACTATCAGCGACATTACATTAAGATCACCCGATTATTAGAGAAGCTGAATCGGAATTACGCAGACAGGATTACTATCTATCCTGAATTTCATCAACAAATAACGTATGAAGCATTGCGTGTTTGTCATTCCGTGCGCAAAGAACCCGATATTTTGACGCGTCAGCGAATGATTGCCGAGATTTTTACCTCGGGGATGTATAAACGTATGATAATGAACGTGCGCAGCGCCAAGGTCGCCTATCAGGCGTTACTGTGGTCAGTGAGATTGTACCAATGGCGCGACAAAACGCGTTCGCACCATCGTACTGCACGTAAAGCGCTTAACCTGGGTTAACGCTGTTATCGCGGGGCGATTTTCCCCAGCCTTGCCACTGATTCTGGAACCAGTTCACCAGCGTGCTCTGACTGATGCTTTCGCTTAACACGCTGAAGAATCGACTGGTATAGACCGGTTCTACAGGTTTCTTCGCTTTACACAACGCCACGCCGCGGAATGGATTTCGCGGAGCGTCGTTGGTTTTCGGCGGTGTCAAATTCGGCGTGGAGGTATCTACCTGCGGCTCATTGAGCAGGCTGCTCGGACGGACAAGGGTGATGTCGGCTGGCAGGTTATATACCATTTGCTGTAACACACGTACCGTCGACGGATGAGGGTGGCCTATCGCGATGGCAGAACCGTTGCGGCGTGCCAGATCAATCGCGCGGGTAAACTGGCGGCGAATGTCCGCGTCGTTTTGCGTGTCGTCGAGAAACACTTTCCGCTTAATCACCTTTACGCCGGTTCCGGATGCGGCACGCATCGCCTGACTGTTACCGATGGTCATACTGTCGAGAAAATAGAGATCGTAGCGTTCCAGCGCCTGCATCACTTTTTGCATACCAAACAGGCTGGAAGTCATTGCGCTGCCCATGTGGTTGTTGAGCCCCACCGCGTAAGGCACTTTGCCAACCGCCTCGCGAATGATCCGTTCAATTTCGTCGCTGCTCATCTCCGGACGTAGGGTGTCTTTCTCCAGCGGCTGTTTACTCAGCGGTGCCATCGGCAGATGGATCAGCACTTCATGACCGCTGTTATGCGCTTTGGTCGCCATTTCGCGCGCATGAGGCGCATTGGGTAGCACGGCGACGGAGATTTGAGAGGGCATCGCCAGCACCTGATTTTCGTAATGCGGGCGGTAGCCAAAATCGTCAATGACGATGGCGAGTTTGCCAGCAAAAACAGGGGAGGCGAATGCCAGCAGGCTGGCGAATGAAAGAACAGTACGACGAAACTGAGGCAAAACTTATCTTCCCAACCACGGTTGTGGATTGACGGCCTGACCCTGGCGACGAATTTCGAAATAGAGCGACGGTCGACCCTGACCCCCGCTGCTACCTACCAGCGCAATCGGCTGGCCGGCGCGAACCTGCGTACCGACACTGACCAGCGCACTCTGGTTGTAGCCATAAAGACTCATGTCGCCCTTGCCGTGTTCAACGACGACGACCAGTCCGTATCCCTGCAGCCAGTCCGCCAGAATGACGCGACCATCGGCAATGGCTTTCACTTCAGTGCCTTCAGACGCACCGATAACCATCCCCTTCCAACGTAGCTCACCTTGCAGTTGTTCGCCATAGCGATGCAGCGTGGGGCCGCGAACGGGCCAGAATGCCTGGCCGCGTGGCGAACCCAGACCGCCGGTGCGCGACATCAGCGATTTCTCACTGTCTGTGGGCTTGTACGTGGTGCCTTTGCGGGTGGCCTCTTTCTGGCGATTACGTACCGCTTCCGCCTCGCGTGCTTCTCGTTCGGCACGGGCTTTGGCGGCCGCCTCGGCACGGGCAATGCTGTTACGCAAACGGGATTCGTTGGCGCGCAGTTCACTGAGCTGTTGCTGGCCTTGCTGAATGGAGGATTCCAGCCCGGCGAGGGTTTTCTTACGTTCGTTACGCGCCTGTTCAAGCTTCGCCTGCTGGGCGCGCTGTTCATACAGCAGCGTCTGTTGCTGACTCTGCTTCTCTTCCAGTTCGGCACGCTGGGCGGCGACCTCTTCGCGAGTCTGCTTCAACTCGTTGATCGTCTCCTGGCGCGCCTGGTTCAGATAACCAAAGTAGGCCTGCAAACGCTGGCCGCGCTGGCTCTCTTCACCGCTGAGGATAAGCTGAATACCGGTGTGTTCACCCTGGCGAAACGCGGCATCCAACTGCGCGGCGAGGCTGCGCTCCTGGTTGGCTTTCTGCCGTTCCAGCTTCGCAATAGAAGCATTCATCTCATCGATTTGTTTGTTCAGCTGCGCAAGCGTGTTTTGCGTTTCACGTAACTGGCGTGCGGCGGCGGAGATGGCCTCTTCCTGCGCCTTCAGTTGCGCAAGCAGGCCAGAACGTTGTTGCTGTTGCTGACGAACAGCACGTTCTTTGGCGGCGATATCTGCCTGAATGGATTTAAGCTGATCGCGGTCATCCGCGTGGGCGGAAAAGGCGCACAACAATACGCCAGCGCTCACCACGCTGGCGTAAATCAAGGGCCTGACTGAAAACCGTCTTGGTTTCATGGCCCCATTTTCGCTATTTATCGTCTTTCCCCTCATGGGGAAGGATTATTCCACGATGAACAGCGGCTTACCAGTCATCTCTTGCGGGATTTCCATGCCCATCAGCGTCAACATGGTGGGGGCGATATCGGAAAGTTTGCCGCCTTCCACCGCTTTCACATTTTTGTTGCCGACATAAATCAGCGGAACCGGCAGGTTAGTGTGCGCGGTGTGCGCCTGACCGGTTGCCGGATCGCGCATTTGCTCGGCGTTGCCGTGGTCAGCGGTGATCAGCAGTTGACCGCCAACGGACTCAACCGCTTTTGCCACCTGCTCAACACAGTGGTCCAGCGCTTCAACCGCTTTAACCGCCGCTTCCATCACACCGGTATGACCGACCATGTCGCCGTTCGGGTAGTTACAGATGATGGTGTCGTATTTCCCGCTTTCGATAGCGGCTACCAGTTTTTCGGTCAGCTCTGCGGAGCTCATTTCCGGCTGCAGATCGTAGGTCGCCACTTTCGGTGAGTTGATCAGGATGCGGTCTTCACCGGTGAACGGTTCTTCAACGCCGCCGTTGAAGAAGAAGGTGACGTGGGCGTATTTTTCGGTTTCAGAGATACGCAGCTGCGTTTTGTCATTCTTCGCCATCCACTCGCCAAACGTGTTCGCCAGCGAGGCGGGCGGATAGGCAACGGCCGTTTTGATGTCGGCAGCGTATTCGGTCAGCATTACGAAGTTCAGGTTAACCACTTTCTTGCGCGCGAAGCCGTCGAAGTCGGTGTTAACAAAAGCACGGGTGATTTCACGCGCGCGGTCAGCACGGAAGTTCATGAAAATGAGCGCATCGCCGTCTTCCATCGCGGCATCGGCCTGGCCTGCGGCGCGGATCACGGTGGCTTTCACGAATTCATCGTTTTCATCGCGGGCATAGGCGGCCTGCAGACCTTCAACGGCGGTATTGGCCTGGAATTCACCCTGCGCCAGCGTCATCAGGTCATACGCTTTCTCCACGCGATCCCAACGGTTGTCGCGGTCCATCGCGTAGTAACGGCCAATGATGGAGGCGACGCGACCTTTGCCCAGCGCGGCAAATTTCTCTTCGAATTTTTTCAGCGAAGACTCTGCGCTGCGTGGCGGCGTATCGCGGCCATCGAGGAAAGCATGCAGATAGATTTTCTCTGCGCCACGCTCAGCGGCCAGTTCAACCATCGCCATGATGTGATCTTCGTGGCTATGGACGCCACCGGCAGAGAGCAGACCCATGATGTGCACGGCTTTACCGGCATTTTTCGCCTGGTCAACCGCGGCGGTCAGCGTTGGGTTGGCAAAGAAAGTGCGTTCTTTAATTTCAACGTCCAGACGGGTCAGGTCCTGATACACGATGCGGCCCGCACCCAGGTTAACGTGACCGACTTCGGAGTTACCCATCTGACGATCGGGCAGGCCCACTTCCAGACCGGAAGCATCGATCAGGGTATGCGGGCGTTTTGCCCACAGCGCATCCATTACCGGGGTTTTGGCATTAAAAATGGCGTTATCCTGGCTGTCTTCACGGTAGCCATAGCCATCCAGAATCACCAGTACCATAGGTTTTTTAGAAACCGACATTGCGAAACCTCACACTCAAGAGACAAAAATAATTGCGTAATTTTACTACAGCTGAATCGATAAAATAGCCTCAGAAGATCAAAGAATGGGGCAGGCTGGTTCACGGATGGTACGGATTTGCACTTTTTTTTCCGTAGTGCCCCGCAAAAATGCAATCCATTGCACGCGCTGGCTGTATTTGCGCCAACGCGCAGGTATACTCCTGTCCTGGTTTTTTTAATCACTGAGTCGGGAGTTGTTACCCCCCATGCAAGAAATTATGCAATTTGTTAGCCGCCATCCCATACTGAGTATCGCCTGGATTGCGTTACTGGTGGCGGTTTTGTTCACCACGTTTAAAGGCCTGACGTCGAAAGTTAAGGTCATCACTCGCGGCGAAGCCACGCGTCGTATCAACAAAGAAGACGCCGTTATCGTGGATTTACGTCAGCGTGACGATTTCCGCAAAGGCCATATCGCGGGTTCCATTAACCTGCTGCCGAGCGAAATCAAAGCGAACAACGTGGGCGAGCTGGAAAAACACAAAGACAAACCGGTTATCGTGGTCGATGGTTCCGGCATGCAGTGCCAGGAAGCGGCAAACGCGCTGATCAAAGCAGGCTTTGAGAACGTGTCTGTGCTGAAAGAAGGCGTTGCGGGCTGGAGCGGTGAGAATCTGCCGCTGGTTCGTGGGAAATAATTTTCCCGACGTAAACGAATTTGGAGATAAGTATGGCCAATATCGAGATCTACACTAAAGCAACCTGCCCGTTTTGCCATCGTGCGAAAGCGCTGCTGAACAGCAAGGGTGTGAGCTTCCAGGAACTGCCGATCGACGGCGATGCCGTGAAGCGTGAAGAGATGATCAAGCGCAGCGGTCGTACGACGGTTCCACAGATTTTTATTGATGCACAGCACATTGGCGGCTGTGATGACTTGTATGCGTTGGATGCGCGTGGTGGACTTGATCCCCTGCTGAGCTAACGCTGGGCCATGTTATTGGCATCAAGCGCTATTTAAGGACAACACTAAAGGGTTTTCTACACATGTCAGAACAAAACAATACCGAAATGGCTTTCCAGATCCAGCGTATTTACACCAAAGATGTCTCTTTCGAAGCGCCAAATGCGCCGCATGTTTTTCAGAAAGATTGGCAGCCAGAGGTTAAACTTGATCTGGATACAGCATCTACTCAACTGGCAGATGACGTATACGAAGTGGTGCTGCGTGTTACCGTAACGGCTTCCCTCGGTGAAGAAACGGCGTTCCTGTGCGAAGTTCAGCAAGGCGGTATCTTCTCTATCAGCGGAATCGAAGGCACCCAGATGGCGCATTGCCTGGGCGCATACTGCCCGAACATTCTGTTCCCGTATGCCCGCGAATGCATCACCAGCCTGGTTTCACGCGGTACGTTCCCGCAACTGAACCTTGCGCCGGTTAACTTTGATGCGCTGTTCATGAACTATTTACAGCAGCAGGCTGGCGAAGGTACTGAAGAACATCAGGATGCCTGATGAACCAAAGTAATGCTTCAATGACTGTGATCGGTGCCGGCTCGTACGGCACCGCTCTTGCCATCACCCTGGCAAGAAATGGCCACCAGGTTGTCCTGTGGGGCCACGATCCTAAACATATCGCGACCCTTGAGCACGATCGCTGCAATGTCGCGTTCCTCCCGGATGTGCCTTTCCCCGATACGTTACGCCTCGAAAGCGACTTAGCTACTGCGCTGGCGGCCAGCCGCGATATTCTGGTGGTCGTGCCAAGCCATGTCTTTGGCGAAGTATTGCGACAGATTAAGCCTCTGCTGCGTCCTGACGCGCGTCTGGTCTGGGCAACCAAAGGGCTGGAAGCAGAGACGGGACGCCTGTTGCAGGATGTTGCCCGTGAAGCGCTGGGCGATAAAATCCCGCTGGCAGTGATTTCCGGACCGACGTTCGCGAAAGAGCTGGCGGCAGGCATGCCGACGGCCATCTCCCTGGCCTCCACTGACGACACCTTTGCTGATGACTTACAGCAACTGCTGCACTGCGGTAAGAGTTTCCGTGTCTACAGCAACCCGGATTTCATCGGCGTTCAGTTGGGCGGCGCGGTGAAGAACGTGATTGCGATCGGCGCAGGAATGTCTGACGGCATTGGTTTTGGCGCTAATGCCCGTACTGCGCTAATTACGCGTGGCTTGACAGAGATGTCGCGTCTGGGCGCGGCGCTGGGTGCCGATCCCCAGACCTTTATGGGAATGGCCGGGTTAGGCGATCTGGTGCTGACCTGTACCGACAACCAGTCGCGCAACCGCCGTTTTGGCATGATGCTCGGTCAGGGCATGGATGTACAAGGCGCGCAGGACAAGATTGGACAGGTGGTTGAAGGCTACCGCAATACAAAAGAAGTTCGCGAGTTGGCGCACCGTTTTGGTGTCGAAATGCCAATAACCGAGGAAATTTATCAAGTATTATATTGCGGAAAAAACGCGCGCGAGGCAGCATTGACGTTATTAGGTCGTGCACGCAAGGATGAGCGAAGCAGCCACTAGTCTCAAGGATCCGTTTTTTAAAAATGACCCGGCCCGCGAAGAACGGGCCGGTCGTTAGCCTCATTACCTGGAGCCCGCAATGCCGTGTGAAGAACTGGATATCGTCTGGAACAATATAAAAACCGAAGCCCGCGCTCTGGCAGACTGTGAGCCTATGCTGGCCAGTTTTTACCACGCAACGCTACTCAAGCATGAGAATCTGGGCAGTGCGCTAAGCTACATGCTGGCGAACAAACTGGCATCGCCCATTATGCCCGCCATTGCGATCCGTGAAGTGGTCGAAGAAGCGTACGCAGCAGACCCGGAAATGATCGCCTCAGCTGCCTGTGATATTCAGGCCGTCCGCACGCGTGACCCGGCGGTCGATAAATACTCCACTCCGCTTTTGTACCTGAAAGGTTTTCATGCCTTGCAGGCCTACCGTATTGGTCACTGGTTATGGAATGAAGGCCGCCGCGCGCTGGCAATCTTCCTGCAAAACCAGGTCTCCGTGACGTTCCAGGTGGATATTCACCCCGCGGCGAAGATTGGTCGTGGGATCATGCTCGATCATGCCACCGGCATTGTCGTCGGTGAGACGGCGGTGATCGAAGATGACGTGTCGATCCTGCAATCGGTCACCCTCGGCGGGACCGGTAAAACCAGTGGCGATCGTCATCCCAAAATTCGTGAAGGCGTGATGATTGGCGCGGGGGCGAAAATCCTCGGCAATATCGAAGTCGGACGTGGGGCAAAAATTGGCGCCGGTTCCGTGGTGTTACAGCCCGTTCCGCCGCACACCACCGCCGCTGGCGTCCCGGCGCGCATTGTCGGTAAGCCAGACAGCGATAAGCCGTCAATGGATATGGATCAGCATTTCAACGGGATACACCATACGTTTGAGTACGGCGACGGTATTTGATCTCTTGCCCGGTGGCGCTGTGCTTACCGGGCCTACAAAACCGTAGGTCGGATAAGGCGACAGCCGCCATCCGACGATTCAAAGTGTGCGCAAGACTGCGCCAGGATATCCCAACTGGCGCCACGCCTCATACACCACCACCGACACGGCATTTGACAGGTTCATACTGCGGCTGTCCGGCATCATCGGAATACGTATTTTTTGTTCAGCGGGCAGGGCATCGAGAATGCTGGCTGGCAGACCGCGCGTTTCCGGACCAAACATCAGATAGTCGCCATCCTGATAGCTCACCGCGCTGTGTGCAGGCGTGCCCTTGGTCGTCAGCGCGAACATGCGCTGCGGTTTTTCAGCTTCGAGAAATGCAGCGTAATCATGATGGCGAACCACCGCAGTAAATTCATGATAATCCAGTCCCGCGCGGCGCAGGCGTTTGTCGTCCCAGGTAAAGCCCATCGGCTCAATAATATGCAGACGAAAGCCTGTGTTTGCGCACAGACGAATGATGTTGCCCGTGTTCGGCGGGATTTCTGGTTCAAATAAGACGATGTTGAGCATGCTGCCCCCTTAATTACGGGGGGCAGAATAACACTTTCATTACGCCGCATCACCTTGCGATAGCGGTGCCAGTGCGGCAGGGAGCTTGTTGATTTCCTGTACCAGGGAATCCTTGCTGATGTCGGTGATGGATTTCGCACCGGTCAGCGTCATGGCAACTTTCATCTCTTTTTCAATCAGATTCAGCAAGTTTGCCACTCCCGCCTGACCTGCCGTCGCCAGCGCGTACAGATACGCACGGCCCAGCAAAACGGTATCTGCGCCCAGCGCAATCATTCGCACCACGTCCAGCCCGTTACGGATACCGCTGTCCGCGAGAATGGCGATATCGCCTTTCACCGCATCGGCAATGGCGGGCAGTGCGCGCGCGGAAGAGAGCACGCCGTCCAACTGACGGCCTCCGTGGTTAGAGACCACAATCCCATCTGCACCAAAGCGAACGGCGTCGCGGGCGTCTTCCGGATCGAGGATCCCTTTGATCACCATCGGACCATCCCAGAACTCCCGGATCCACTCAAGGTCCTTCCATGAAATTGACGGATCAAAGTTGTTTGCCAGCCAGCCGATGTAATCTTCCAGTCCGGTTGGCTTGCCGAGGTAAGCGGAGATATTGCCGAGATCGTGAGGACGACCGTTCAGACCGACGTCCCACGCCCACTGTGGATGAGTGACCGCCTGCCAGTAGCGACGCAGCGCGGCATTCGGGCCGCTCATCCCGGAGTGAGCGTCACGATAGCGTGCCCCCGGCGTCGGCATATCGACCGTAAAGACCAGCGTTGAGCAGCCCGCCGCTTTTGCGCGTTCCAGCGCATTACGCATGAATCCACGGTCGCGCAGAACATACAACTGGAACCACATCGGACGGTTAATAGTGGGCGCGACTTCTTCTATCGGGCACACGGAGACGGTGGAAAGGGTAAACGGAATCCCTTTCGCATCGGCTGCCGCTGCAGCCTGCACTTCGCCACGGCGGGCATACATGCCGCACAGCCCGACCGGCGCCAGCGCCACGGGCATCGACAGTTTTTCGTTAAACAGCGTGGTTTCCAGGCTCAAGTCAGACATGTTTTTCAGCACGCGCTGGCGTAGCGCCACGTCCGATAAGTCTTCCACGTTACGCCGCAGGGTATGCTCCGCATACGCGCCGCCGTCGATGTAGTGAAACAGGAACGGGGGCAGAATGCGCTGGGCTGCGGCGCGATAATCGCTGGCGGCTGAAATAATCATGCTTTGTTCTCCCTGGGATTTTCATTGTGGTCGCCGGGCAGACGGGTAATGCGCGCCTGGCGAGCCTGGTCTTCATCAAATTGTTTAATGGTGGTATGGACGAAACTGAGGTGCGCCATCATCGCCTTACGCGCGCCGTCGGCGTCGCCCGCGAGAATGGCATCCAGTACGGCCTGATGTTGCTCCGTCAGCCGGGAAAAGACGGGCGGAACGAGATACATGCGCTGTCGGCTTTGCTTCACCGACGAATGCAGAACGTCGAAGAACCCGCGCATCGTTTGTAACAGCACCACGTTATGCGAGGCTTCGGCGATAGCCAGATGAAAACGAACGTCGGCCTGTGAGGCAAGATCCGGGTCTTCGCTGAGCGTGGCGTCAAAGCAGAGTTTGATTTTCTCTTTGTCGGCCGTGGTGGCGCGTATCGCCGCATGCCAGGCCGTACTGGCTTCGATGGCGTGTCGGGCTTCGAGAATATCGAAACTGTAATCCGGGTCGTCGGCCATCAGGGTTTTCAGCGGCTGAACAATGTTCTGTTCAGACCACTCTTCATGCTGCCAGCGGACAAACGTGCCGCCGCCGCGACGGCTGAGTAGCACACCTTCGCTGACGAGCTTTGCCAGCG
This sequence comes from Citrobacter sp. RHB35-C17, assembly GCF_013816795.1. Lineage (NCBI taxonomy): Bacteria > Pseudomonadati > Pseudomonadota > Gammaproteobacteria > Enterobacterales > Enterobacteriaceae > Citrobacter > Citrobacter sp. RHB35-C17. Next base: position 170,671 of record NZ_CP057150.1, read on the forward strand.
CTTCGCGCAGCGAGTTACGCGAGACGCCAAGCTGTACCGCCAGTTGGCGCTCGGCGGGCAATTTCATGCCCGCTTCCAGCTGTTGTTCTTCAATCAGCGCCCGCACACGAGAGGCAACCTCGTCCGACAGGCGTCTGGGCATCACGATCATGGAATCATCCAGGTTAAGACGTAAGCCTGAAGCGTGGTGATCACGCCCACCATGCAGGTGAAAATCAGGCTGTGTTTGACGGTAAAACGGAACAGATCCGACTCTTTGCCGACCAGTCCGACCGCCGCACAGGCGATGGCGATGGACTGTGGCGAAATCATTTTTCCGGTGACGCCACCAGTGGTATTGGCCGCCACCATCAGCACATCGGACACGCCGATTTGCTGTGCGGCAGTTGCCTGCAGGGCGGCAAACAGCGCGTTAGATGAGGTATCTGAACCGGTCAGGAATACCCCCAGCCAGCCGAGGAACGGCGAGAAGAAGGTAAAGGCGCTGCCCGTGTGCGCCAGCGCTAACGCCAGCGTCGAAGAGAGCCCGGAATAGTTGGAGATAAACGCAAAGGCCAGCACCATCCCGATGGAGTAGATCGGCAGCGCCAGTTCCTTCAGCGTGCTGCCGAAGGTCTGAATGGCGGCGGAAGGCTTCATCTTCAGCCAGACGATTGACAGCAGTGCGGCGAACAGGATGGCGGTGCCGGTCGCGGAGAACCAGTCAAATTTATACACTGCCGCGTAGGCGGTGGCTTCGTGAACCACGGGCGGCATGCGGGCAACCAGTTTGTCGAGGAACGGGACCGGGATGTTAATCACCCAGTCGTACAGCGCGCCGCCGGGAGCGAACAGGGCTTTAAACGGCGGCACGCTCCAGAGGGTTACGGTGGCCGTCAGGAACAGAAACGGCGACCAGGCGCGAACAACCTGTCCGGCGGTATAGTTCGTGCGTGCCAGCGTCTGATCAACTTGTGATGCGCCCATATCGCCAAAGCGGAAGATGCGAACCGGCTGCCAGCGTTTCAGGAACAGCGTCAGACAGACCAGCGAGACCAGCGAGGAGATGATGTCCGGCAATTCCGGGCCGATAAAGTTGGAGCTGAGGTACTGAGCAATAGCGAATGAACCACCCGCCACCATGACCGCAGGCCAGGTCTCTTTCACGCCGCGCCAGCCATCCATGATCGCCATGATCCAGAACAGTACGATAATTGTCAGGAACGGTAACTGACGACCCACCATCTGGCCGATTTCAAAGCTGTCCAGCCCGGTCACCTGGCCGGCGACCAGAATCGGGATCCCCATGGCACCAAACGCCACGGGCGCGGTATTGACGATCAGGCACAGTCCAGCGGCATACAGCGGGTTAAACCCGAGACCTACCAGCAGCGCGGCAGTGATGGCAACGGGGGCACCAAATCCCGCCGCCCCTTCGAGGAAGGCGCCAAATGAGAAGCCGACGATCAGCATTTGCAAACGCTGGTCAGGGGTAATTGACAGAATGGACGAGCGGATGATGTCGAACTGCCCGGTTTTCACCGAGATTTTGTAAACAAACACTGCGGCGATAATGATCCAGGCAATCGGCCATAGACCGTAGAAGAAACCGTACACCACCGAGGCCAGTGCGTGATCGACCGGCATTTTGTAGAAAAGCAGCGCCACGGCCAGCGCAATCACCACCGTCCACGAAGCGGCAACATAGCCTTTCAGCTTGAGCTTAATCAGCGCGAAAAAGAAAAACAGAATCGGGAGCGATGCGATCAGACTGGAAAGCCAGATGTTACCGGCCGGATCGTAGTTTTGTTGCCAGAGATTCATTGCAGGTCTCCTGAGGGCCACACGCACAATGCAGTGAATCTGTGCTCATCTTTTCGTCACATTATGTGTAAAAGTGGTCCTGCCAATATTGTTGTGTAGGGATAATGACAACGAATGGTTAATCAAATGTTATTTATTGGCAACGGAAGTGTAGGCTTAAATTAATGAATTGTGAACCAGTGGTCGTAACTGAAGGGGATTGGTAGGGCCAATTAAGGGAGGACCGGACAGCGGACGTGCTGCCCGGTATAAAAAATCAAAACTCGGTCTTTGCGAAGCCAGTCATCTCTTGCAGGCCCATTTCGCGGCCTAAGGCGGTCATTGGATGAACCACCACCAGACCGCGCACGCTTTTCTTCAGCTTGCCCATATCGGCCTGCTCTTTTTTGCTGATCGCACGACGGTACGGCAGGTTCATCAGTTTCTGCGCCTCTTTGCTCAGTTTTTGACTGTGAACGTCACGCAGACGGGCGATTTCTGCTTCCAGTGTGGCTTTCTCTTTTTCCAGCTCAGCGTATTTATCGGCGGCTTCAACCAGGGACAGATCGGCCTGCTGGTGGCGGATAGCGTCGAGGCGATCGCTCAGACGTTTGATTTCGTTTTTTTCGACTTCTTTCATGGGATGGCTTCTGATAGAAATAAGGTGAATGGCCTATAGTATGCGCGCAGAGCGGGTTTATTCACAACTAATGGGATAATAATAATCAAATAACGCGAGTATTCATTTGCTAACTATTTTTCTAATGGACTGATTAATTAAACATTTTAGACAATAACAGGATCATGTAAGAGATAATTTGCCGCCAATGGATTAAGCACGTTTTCCTTAATGTCATGACGCGGGCGATCCTACACTAAAATTGACCGTTGCGCTTAAGCACGGCGGGACCGCATGGAGGAGATAACATGGCAAAAATAGGCGAGAATGTTCCGCTTCTGATTGATAAAGCTGTGGATTTTATGGCCTCAAGTCAGGCGTTTAAAGAGTATCTGAATAAAATGCCTGCGCGTGATGACGTTCCGAGCGAAGTGCCTGCAGAAAATGCGCAGATGTACCTGCAACGACTGAATTATTACCGGTGCCTGTATCAACCCGTGCAGGAAAAGGAGTAGCAGGCAGAGCGAGGCCTACTTCTGGAAGGCTTTTTTTAAGCTGATTTTAGAAATCAGCTCAGTCAGGGAGAGAACCATCGTCGAGCGCACCGCTTGCTGGTAGCGCTGGGTTTGCATGGCGTACAAACTGGGGTCGGCGGCGTCAAACTGCGGCGGGGGTGGCAGCGCCAGTACGCAGTGCAGTTCACCGAACGGCCCGAGAATCTCATCATCCGTAAAGGCATACTCATTGCCGTCATGATTCATCTCTTCGCGCATCGCCATCAGCAGCTCTGCGTCTTCATATTCAGAACGACTGAGGACGCCCAGACCGTAGATCAGTTTCAGGCGCACAGACAGATCGCCCAGCGGTCCGTCGCCGTCGAGTAACGGTTCTACAGCGTACTTCACTGCGTAGTCATCTTTGCGAAACACCTGAAGCACCAGAATGTTTACCGCCTCGGTGAGTAACTCCACGGCGGTGATCAGGAAGCTCCGTACGGTTTTGCCAGCATTCAGACGCTCAAGCACACGATTTTCAAAGGCCTGGGTTTGTTCCATTATTGCCTGCATATCTGACAATCTATTAATCAGGCGCAGGGGCTCCTGCGCCAGTTCCAGCATCATTACTTTGCGTTATATGCGCTAACGGCCTCGGCAACGACATCGCTGTTGATATCCAGCCCGGAAATCTGGGCCAGCGCAGTCTGTGGGCCTTTCTCGGCGATCAGCGCGGCCAGCTCCTGCGCCTGCGGATCGTCTTCGCTACGGAAGTGCATCGCGGCAGCAATCCCTTTGACCAGGTTAGCGTGCGGCAAATGGTATTCCAGCGTACCCAGCAACGGTTTGATTAAACGGTCACCCGCGCTCAGTTTACGCAGCGGCTGGCGACCAACGCGCTCAACGTCATCTTTCAGATACGGGTTTTCAAAACGACCGAGGATTTTCTGAATGTATGCCGCATGCTTGTCGGCATCAAAACCGTAGCGTTTGATCAGCACCGCGCCGCTCTCTTCCATCGCCCCTTTGACCACTGCGCGGATTTTCTCGTCGAGAATCGCGTCGCGGATGGTCTGATGACCGGTCAATTTTCCGAGGTACGCGGTTATAGCATGCCCGGTGTTCAGCGTGAAGAGTTTACGTTCGACAAATGCCATCAGGTTATCAGTTAATTCCATTCCCGGGATGTTCGGCAGCTCGCCTTTGAACTGGGTCTGGTCAACGATCCACTCGCTGAAGGTTTCGACAGTCACTTCCAGCGGGTCGTGGGTCGCAGAGGCTGACGGCGGCACGATGCGGTCAACGGCGGAATCCACGAAGCCGACATGGGTGTCAACCCAGGCTTTGTCGTCTTCAGCCAGCGCGTTCAGCACATGGCCTTTCAGTTGAGTGGTGCCTCGTACCATATTTTCACAGGCGATGATGTTCAGCGGGGTGGTGATCCCTTGCGCTTTGCGTTTGACCAGGCCTTTGGCGATGGCCGGAGCGATGCGCTCCAGCACGACCGGGCCAACGGCCGTGGTGACCAGGTCAACCTGGGCGATCAGCTCAACAACATCATCGCCAATGCTGCTTACCGCATTGACGCCAGTCACGGTATCCACCTGCTCATTTTCACCCACAACGTGAACCTGGTAGCTATGACGGGCATTCAGGGCGTCGAGCACGACCTGATTTACATCAGCGAATGTCAGTTGTATCCCCGCGTCCGCCAGCAGTTTGCCGATAAAGCCACGACCGATATTACCTGCGCCAAAATGTAATGCTTTCATAGTAGTAACCTTCATTAATGTTTTTACCCGAGAGGGCTGGGGTGAGGGGTTATCTGTTGCTCCCTCACCCAAACCCTCTCCACAAAGGAGAGGATTGGGTCGGCCCGATAAGCGCAATGTCACCGGGCCTCGGGGTTTACTTACGACCCGCCAGCAGCGCCAGCACTTCATCAACGCTGGTGGTGTTAGCCAGGCGTTCGATGACGGATTCGTCATCCAGCGCGTTGGTCAGGCTGGTAATCACCTGAATGTGCTCGTTGTTGCGAGCGGCGATACCGATCACCAGACGGGCGATGTCGTCGTCTTCTTCACCGAAACGAACGCCTTGCGGGTACTGGCAGAACACGACGCCGGTTTTCAGTACGCGGTCTTTCGCTTCAACGGTACCGTGCGGAACGGCGATAGACTCACCCAGATAGGTTGGGGTCAGTTTCTCACGTTCCAGCATCGCATCGACATATTCTGGCTCAACGTAACCGCCTTTCACCAGCTGCTCACCGGCGAAGCGAATCGCTTCTTCTTTGGTCGTTGCCGTACGTCCGAGGAAGATATTCTCCGCACCCAGTTTGAACAGGTTGTTATCCCCTTCGTCAAAGCTGTCTTTCAGGCTGTCGCGGACTTTGACTTCATTGTCAGTGTGGCGCTGAGCGGCAACCAGACGCTCGGTCAGGCTGGAGTACAGGCCGCTGTCGAGGAAGTTGGTCAGCGAAATATGCTGCGCCTGCGGTACCTGACGCATCGCACGTTCGGTGAGATCGCGGTGAGTGATGACCAGGTCAACATCCGGCGGCAGGTTGTTAATCGCGCTGTTGGTGACCGAGATCTGGCTCAGACCGGCATCCTGCACTTTCTTACGCAGTACGCCGGCGCCCATTGCGCTGGAACCCATACCGGCATCACAGGCAACGATGATTTTACGCACGTGGCTCAGGTCGTTGGTGACATCGCCAGCAGACAGCGGAGTACCGCCTTTGGATTCTGCTTTCATGTCATGCATACGGCGGGTCGCCGCTTCAATGTCATCGTCTTCTTTCACTTTGCTGGTTTTCAGCAGAATGGCAGAGACAACGAAGGAGACCGCCATCGCCGCACAGATTGCCGCGATGTTAGCGAAGTAGGCGCCTTTTGGCGTCATCGCCAGCACAGCCAGGATAGAACCCGGAGACGCCGGAGAAACCAGACCGCCGTTCAGGAGAGTCAGCGTAAACACACCCGTCATACCGCCGAGGATAACGGCGAGGATCAGACGCGGGTTCATCAGCACATACGGGAAGTAAATTTCGTGGATACCGCCCAGGAAGTGGATGATTGCCGCACCGCCTGCAGACTGTTTAGCGCTACCGCGACCAAAGAACATGTACGCCAGCAGAACACCCATCCCCGGACCCGGGTTGGCTTCAATCAGGAAGAAGATGGATTTACCCAACTCATGGGACTGCTGAATACCCAGAGGTGAGAAGATACCGTGGTTGATGGCGTTATTCAGGAACAGGATTTTCGCTGGTTCAACGAAGATAGACGCCAGCGGCAGCATGTCATGGACAACCATGAAGTTAACGCCTGCAGCCAACACTTTCGACAGAACTTCAACTGCTGGACCAATGCCGAGGAATGCCAGAATGGCGAGGATCATACCGATGATGCCAGCGGAGAAGTTATTCACCAGCATCTCAAAACCGGATTTGATCTTACCGTCTACCCAACCATCGAAATGTTTGATTGCCCAGCCGCCCAGAGGACCGGCGATCATTGCACCGAGGAACATCGGCATGTCTGCGCCGACGATCACGCCCATGGTGGTGATTGCGCCCACCACGCCGCCGCGTTCGCCACCCACCAGTCTACCGCCGGTATAACCGATCAGCAGCGGCAGGAGATAGGTGATCATTGGGCCAACCAGCTTCGCCAGCGTTTCGTTTGGCAACCACCCTGTCGGAATAAATAGTGCAGTGATAATACCCCACGCGATAAACGCGCCGATATTTGGCATCACCATATTGCTGAGGAATCGACCAAAGCTTTGCACCTTGATCTTAATATCGGATGACATAAAAACACCCCTTCTTATGTTTGCTATCGCGCAGGCTGGAAGCCCGAGGTTTTGTTAATGTAGCGGCAGAGGTAGCCGGACCCTGTAGATACTGCGAAATCTGGCACTGAATCGTTAAGCTGTCCAGTCAGCGACCTTTAATGTGATTTGTGTCACATAAATATAGGGGGTAGGGAGGTAATTGATGTGACATTAATCACAAAACTGCTGTGTAAAAAAACAACAAACCGTCGTTCTGAACCATTAATGGCATTAATTTGTGATGTAATTCACGTTTTATCTTTGGCTGTTTGTTGAATGTTTGTGATATGAATCACAATAAATATTCATCCAGATTTGTCCCGATGTGATCCTGGGCAGATTCCTCTCGTTGCCACCTGGCCTGATGTCATTAAATAACCATCTGGCGTGAAAAATAGTCTTTGGCGTGATGGCGAAAATGCATAACTCACATTATGTTCAAATCATCAGCCAAATTGCATTCGGCTGCCTGCAATAAAAACTCAAATGGGCGTGAAGTCGAGGCGGATATGTTTCTAAATTATTTCGCGTTAGGTGTGCTGATTTTCGTCTTTCTGGTGATTTTTTACGGCGTTATTGCCATCCATGATATCCCCTATTTAATTGCGAAGAAACGCAACCACCCGCATGCCGATGCTATTCATACCGCAGGCTGGGTGAGTCTGTTTACGCTCCATGTGATCTGGCCGTTTTTGTGGATTTGGGCAACCCTCTACCAACCGGAACGCGGCTGGGGGATGCATAATCACATCACGTCGCCGGGACAAGATCCTGATCCTGAAATTGCCGCGTTATCTGCGCGTATTACACAACTCGAGAAAAAACTGGCCGAAGTTAACACGGCTGAGAATACGACGTTTCCGGAGAGTTAATCATGGATCTGTTGATTATATTAACCTACGTCGCGCTGGCGTGGGCAGTCTTCAAAATATTCCGCATACCGGTGAATCAATGGACGCTGGCGACGGCGGCATTAGGCGGTGTATTTCTGGTCAGCGGCCTGATCCTGTTAATGAACTATAACCATCCGTATACCTTTACTGCGCAAAAAGCCGTTATTTCCATTCCTGTTACGCCGCAGGTTACCGGAATTGTCAGCGAGGTGACGGATAAAAATAACCAACTGATTAAAAAGGGTGAAGTGCTATTTAAACTCGACCCGGTTCGCTATCAGGCGCGCGTGGACAGGTTACAGGCCGATCTGGTCACCGCCACGCATAATATCCAGACGCTGAAAGCCCAGCTCTCAGAAGCGCAGGCTAATACGACGCGGGTCTCTGCGGAGCGCGATCGGCTGTATAAAGATTATCAGCGTTACCTGAAGGGCAGCCAGGCGCGGGTGAACCCCTTCTCAGAAAGCGATATTGATAACGCCCGGCAAAATTATCTGGCGCAGGATGCGCTGGTGAAGGGTTCAGTGGCTGAGCAGGTGCAAATTCAAAGCCAGTTAGACAGTATGGTTAACGGCGAACAGTCGCAGATTGCCAGTCTGAGGGCGCAACTGGCAGAGGCGAAATACAACCTCGAACAGACCATTATTCGCGCGCCCAGCAACGGCTACGTCACCCAGGTGCTGATACGACCCGGTACCTACGCTGCCGCGCTACCGCTGCGTCCGGTGATGGTCTTTATCCCCGAACAAAAGCGGCAGATTGTCGCTCAGTTCCGGCAGAACTCGCTGCTTCGTCTTGAACCCGGCGACGACGCGGAGGTGGTATTTAACGCGCTTCCTGGGCAAGTTTTTCACGGTAAGTTGACCAGCATATTGCCTGTGGTGCCGGGCGGCTCGTATCAGGCTCAGGGGGCTTTACAGTCCCTGACGGTGGTGCCCGGGACCGATGGCGTCCTGGCGACGATTGAACTGGACCCGAATGCCGATGTGGATGCGTTACCCGACGGCATCTACGCGCAAGTGGCAGTCTATTCCGACCATTTCGCCCATGTTTCGGTCATGCGTAAGGTGTTACTGCGCATGACCAGTTGGATGCACTACCTTTATTTGGATCATTGAGAACGCCGTCACCTGCCTTTTCCCGCTGCGTGAGCCATACTCATTGTTTTGTGTTGGCGAAAAGGACTGATCATGAAACTCATTGGTAGCTACACCAGCCCGTTTGTACGAAAAATTTCGATCCTGCTGTTGGAAAAAGGCATCACATTCGAATTTGTTAATGAACTGCCCTACAACGCGGAAAATGGCGTCGCGCAGTACAATCCGTTAGGAAAAGTACCGGCGCTGGTGACTGACGATGGGGAGTACTGGTTCGATTCGCCAATTATCGCCGAATACATTGAACTGCTGGATATTGCGCCAGCGATGCTGCCGCGTGAACCGCTGGCCTCGCTGAAAGTCCGTCAACTTGAGGCACTGGCCGATGGGATTATGGACGCCGGTCTGGTGTCGGTGCGCGAGCAGGCACGTCCCGCCGCGCAGCAATCGGAAACCGAACTGTTGCGCCAGCGCGAGAAAATTAACCGCAGTCTGGATGCGCTGGAAGCGTACCTGGTCGACGGGACGATTAAACCTGACACGGTTGATCTGGCGACCATCGCCATTGCCTGCGCGGTGGGCTATCTCAACTTCCGCCGCGTCTCACCGGGCTGGTGCGTGAGCCGACCTCACCTGGTCAAGCTGGTGGAGACGCTGTTTCAGCGCGAGAGTTTTGCCCGCACTGAACCCCCAAAGGCTTGATTCATATTCTGTCCGTCCAGGCAATCTCACGTTACAATCCCCTCTATGTCGATATCCCTCCCCGTTGTGGGGAGGGTCACCAACAGCCAGGCCTTTTCATGACGACCGAAACCCGTTCGCTCTATAGTCAGCTTCCCGCCATTGATCGCTTATTGCGTGAAAGTGAATTTCTTACCCTGCGTGAGACTCACGGGCATACCCGTGTCGTTGATCTGCTTCGTCAATTGCTTGATGAAGCAAGAGAGGTGATACGCGACACGCAGGCGTTGCCAGCGTGGTGTGAAGACTGGGCGCAGGAGGTGAACCTTCGGCTGGAAAAAGAGGCCCAGAGTGCGCTGCGCCCGGTGATTAACCTGACGGGCACGGTGTTACATACCAATCTGGGTCGCGCTTTACAGGCTGAAGAGGCCGTCGCGGCTGTCACGCAGGCCATGCGCTCGCCGGTGACGCTGGAGTATGATCTGGACGGCGCGGGACGCGGGCATCGTGACCGCGCACTGGCGGAATTGCTGTGCCGTATCACCGGCGCGGAAGATGCCTGCATTGTGAATAACAACGCGGCGGCGGTACTGCTGATGCTGGCCGCCACCGCCGCCGGTAAAGAGGTGGTGGTATCACGCGGTGAGCTGGTGGAGATCGGCGGCGCGTTTCGCATCCCGGATGTGATGCGTCAGGCTGGGTGTACGCTACATGAAGTGGGAACCACTAACCGGACGCATGCCGATGACTATCGCCAGGCGGTAAATGAAATCACCGGCCTGCTGATGAAGGTACATACCAGTAATTACAGCATCGAAGGGTTTACCCACTCTGTTGATGAAACGGAGCTGGTCCAGATCGGCCAGGCGCTGGATATTCCTGTTGTGGCCGATCTTGGTAGTGGTTCGCTGGTCGATTTGAGCCAGTACGGCCTGCCGAAAGAGCCAATGCCGCAGCAGTTGATTGCCACGGGTGTCAGCCTGGTGAGCTTCTCGGGCGACAAGCTGTTGGGCGGTCCGCAGGCTGGGATCATCGTCGGTAAGAAAGAGATGATTGCGCAATTGCAGCGTCATCCGCTTAAACGTGCGTTGCGGGCGGATAAAATGACCCTTGCTGCGCTGGAAGCGACGTTGCGTCTGTATCTCCACCCGGAAGCGCTGGCCGAGAAACTGCCGACGCTGCGCCTGTTGACCCGACGCAAAGACGCGATTCAGTCTCAGGCGGAGCGGCTTCTGGCGCCGCTGGCCGCGCACTATGGTACGGAGTTTGTGGTGAGCGTACAGCCCTGCCTGTCGCAAATCGGCAGTGGCTCTTTGCCGGTTGATCGGCTCCCCAGCGCGGCATTAACCTTTACACCGCACGACGGCCGCGGAAGCCGTCTTGAAGCCCTGGCGACCCGCTGGCGTGAGCTACCGGTTCCGGTTATCGGCCGGATTTACGAGGGCCGACTGTGGCTGGATTTACGCTGTCTTGAAGATGAGACCCGGTTTATGGAGATGTTGTTGAAATGATTATTGCGACCGCCGGACATGTCGACCACGGGAAAACGACGCTGCTGCAGGCCATTACCGGCGTGAATGCCGATCGCCTGCCGGAAGAGAAAAAGCGTGGCATGACCATCGACCTGGGCTATGCCTACTGGCCGCAGCCAGACGGGCGCGTGCTGGGCTTTATCGATGTTCCCGGTCACGAGAAGTTTCTCTCAAACATGCTGGCGGGCGTGGGCGGAATCGATCATGCGTTGCTGGTGGTAGCCTGTGACGATGGCGTGATGGCGCAAACGCGCGAACACCTGGCGATCCTGCAATTGACCGGGAATCCGACGCTGACGGTGGCGCTGACCAAAGCCGACCGTGTGGATGATACGCGGGTGCAGGAGGTCCAACAGCAGGTGGAGGATGTCCTGCGCGAGTATGGCTTTGCGCAGGCGACGCTATTTGTGACGGCCGCGAATGAAGGCCGCGGGATTGAGGCGTTACGCGAACATTTGCAGCAACTGCCCGCCCGCGAACACGCCCGGAATCAGACGTTCAGACTGGCTATCGATCGTGCCTTTACTGTAAAAGGCGCCGGGCTGGTGGTGACCGGCACCGCGCTGAGCGGTGAAGTAAACGTTGGGGATACGCTGTGGCTGACCGGCGTGAACGCATCTGTGCGCGTGCGCGGACTTCACGCGCAAAACCAGGCGAGTGAGCATGCTCATGCCGGGCAGCGCATCGCGCTGAATATCGTCGGCGATGCTGAAAAGGAGCAGCTTAACCGGGGTGACTGGCTGCTTTCAGACGCCCCGCCTGAGCCGTTCACGCGGGGGATCGTCGCGCTGGAAAGCCACGTCCCGCTTACGCAGTGGCAGCCGCTACATATTCACCATGCGGCGAGTCATGTGACCGGGCGGGTATCGCTGCTGGAAGCTAACCTGGCGGAACTGGTGTTTGATACGCCTCTGCTGCTGGCCGATAACGACCGGCTGGTGCTGCGCGATATCTCCGCGCGCGCGACGCTTGCCGGGGCGCGGGTGGTTGCGCTTAATCCGCCACGTCGCGGCAAACGTAAACCCGAGTATCTGCAATGGCTGGCGTCACTGGCGGCGGCGAAAGATGACGGTGCCGCGCTGGTGGTCCACCTGCAACGCGGGGCGGTCAATCTGCCCGACTTTGCGTGGGCGCGCCAGCTAAATAGCGACGGTATGCGTTCGCTCATTCACCAGCATGGATTTATTCAGGCAGGTTACAGCCTGCTGAATGCGGAAGTTGCCGCACGCTGGCAGCGCAAAATCCTCGACACGCTGGCGACTTACCATGAACAACATCGTGATGAGCCTGGTCCGGGGCGCGAACGCCTGCGCCGTATGGCGCTGCCGATGGAAGATGAAGCGCTGGTACTGTTGTTGATTGAACAAATGCGCGACAGCGGCGATATTCACAGCCACCATGGCTGGTTGCATCTGCCGGATCACAAGACAGGGTTTACTGACGAACAGCAGGCTATCTGGCTTAAAGCCGCGCCGTTATTTGGTGACGAACCCTGGTGGGTCCGCGATCTCGCGCGTGAAACCGCGACCGAGGAGCAGACCATGCGTCTGGTACTGCGGCAGGCGGCGCAGCAGGGGATGATTACGGCGATCGTAAAAGATCGTTACTACCGTAACGATCGCATTGTGGCTTTCGCCAGCATGATCCGCGAACTGGATCAGGAGAGAGGATCAACCTGCGCTGCGGATTTTCGCGATCGGTTGGGCGTAGGCCGAAAGCTGGCGATTCAGATTCTGGAATATTTCGACCGGATTGGCTTTACGCGTCGCCGTGGAAACGATCACCTGTTACGCGATGCATTATTATTTCCGGCAAAGGAATAATACAATTTATTAAAAATAAGAATGAATTGACATAATAAATAGGTTGAGACGAAAAGAGCCCATTAATTTGTAGCCTAATGTGCTCTTTTATTTTTTCATTAAATAAACACCGCTGTGATCATATTATCTCCTGAGATTCGTTCGTATGCTGCAATCCCTTCAAAAACTATTAAGGATTGAGCATATGGCTGCTTCTACATTTTATATTCCTTCTGTGAATATAATTGGGGCTGATTCATTAAAAGATGCAATGAATGCTATGGTGGAATATGGCTTTCGTCGGACGTTAATTGTCACCGACAGTGTGCTGACGAAATTAGGCATGGCGGGTGATATTCAAAAAGCATTGCAGAAACATGATATTTTCAGCGTCATATTTGATGGTACACACCCTAATCCGACGACAATTAATGTCGCCGACGGCCTGAAGATCCTGAAAGAAAATGATTGCGATAGCGTTATTTCGCTGGGCGGCGGTTCCCCACATGATTGTGCCAAAGGGATTGCGCTGGTGGCCGCCAATGGCGGCGATATTCGCGATTATGAAGGCGTTGATCGCTCGGCAAAACCACAGTTGCCGATGATTGCGATTAACACCACGGCAGGAACCGCCTCTGAAATGACGCGTTTCTGCATCATCACTGACGTTGATCGCCACATCAAAATGGCGATTGTGGATAAACACGTCACGCCACTGCTCTCGGTAAATGACTCTTCGCTGATGATCGGCATGCCAAAATCGCTGACGGCGGCGACCGGCATGGACGCGCTGACCCATGCGATTGAAGCCTATGTTTCTGTAGCCGCCACGCCGATCACGGATGCCTGCGCCCTGAAAGCAATGACCATGATTTCTGATAATCTGGCCGTTGCCGTGGAATCGGGCGGCAATGTGCATGCGCGTGAAGCGATGGCCTATGCGCAGTTCCTGGCGGGGATGGCCTTCAATAACGCGTCATTAGGTTACGTCCACGCGATGGCGCACCAGTTAGGCGGTTTCTATGACCTGCCGCACGGTGTGTGTAATGCCGTCCTGCTGCCGCACGTTCAGGTATTCAACAGCCAGGTGGCCGCAGCGCGTCTGCGTGATTGTGCGGCAGCAATGGGGGTTCATGTTGCAGGGATGACCGACGCCGAAGGCGCAGAAGCCTGCATCGAGGCGATCCGCGCACTGGCGCAGCAGGTGAATATCCCGGCGGGTCTGCGAGCCCTGGGCGTGAAAGAAGAAGATATTCCGGTGCTGGCGGCCAATGCGTTGAAAGATGCCTGCGGTCTGACTAACCCAATTCAGGCCACGCACGACGAGATTATGGCGATCTATCGCGCGGCGATGTAATTCGTGACCGCTATCGTAAACCTATAAGCGGCTGGCGAGAAAATCGCCAGCCCCGTCTACCCTTGTTATACACCTGGAGCAAGGAGACGATCATGACCAATAACCCTCCCCGTATTCAGCCCGGCGAGTACGGTTTTCCCCTGAAGTTAAAGGCCCGTTACGACAACTTTATCGGTGGTGACTGGGTTGCCCCGAGTGACGGCGAGTATTACCAGAACCTGACGCCCGTCACCGGGCAACTGTTATGCGAAGTGGCTTCTTCCGGTAAAAGGGACATTGACCTGGCGCTCGACGCGGCCCACAAGGTGAAAAACCAGTGGGCGCATACTTCTGTTCAGGATCGGGCGGCGATTCTGTTCAAGATTGCCGACCGTATGGAGCAGAACCTCGAACTGCTGGCGACGGCGGAAACCTGGGATAACGGTAAGCCGATCCGTGAAACCAGCGCGGCGGATGTCCCGCTGGCAATCGACCATTTCCGCTATTTCGCCTCCTGTATTCGCGCCCAGGAGGGCGGGATCAGTGAAGTGGATAGCGACACCGTGGCTTATCACTTCCACGAACCGCTCGGCGTGGTCGGACAAATTATCCCGTGGAACTTCCCCTTATTGATGGCGAGCTGGAAAATGGCGCCCGCGCTGGCGGCAGGAAACTGCGTAGTGCTTAAACCTGCCCGCCTGACGCCGCTGTCCGTTTTACTGCTGATGGAAGTGATTGGCGATCTCCTCCCGCCTGGCGTAGTGAACGTAGTGAACGGCGCGGGTGGAGAGATTGGCGAGTATCTGGCAACTTCGAAGCGTATTGCTAAAGTGGCATTCACCGGCTCGACGGAAGTCGGGCAGCAGATCATGCAATATGCCACGCAGAATATCATCCCGGTCACTCTGGAGCTGGGCGGGAAATCACCGAACATTTTCTTCGCCGACGTGATGGACGAAGAGGATGCATTTTTCGATAAGGCGCTGGAAGGTTTTGCGCTCTTTGCCTTTAACCAGGGTGAAGTGTGCACTTGTCCGAGCCGCGCGCTGGTGCAGGAATCCATCTACGAACGCTTTATGGAGCGCGCCATTCGCCGCGTAGAAAGCATCCGCAGCGGTAACCCGTTGGACAGCGTGACGCAAATGGGGGCACAGGTCTCTCATGGGCAGATGGAAACTATCCTGAATTACATTGATATCGGTAAGAAAGAAGGGGCGGATGTCCTGACCGGTGGGCGGCGTAAGCAGCTTGAAGGTGAACTGAAAGACGGCTATTACCTCGAGCCGACCATCCTGTCTGGTAAGAATAATATGCGCGTGTTCCAGGAGGAGATCTTTGGCCCGGTACTGGCGGTGACCACGTTCAAAACAATGGACGAGGCGCTGGAGCTAGCCAACGATACCCAGTACGGTCTCGGAGCGGGCGTCTGGAGCCGTAACGGTAACCTGGCGTATAAAATGGGACGCGGTATTCAGGCAGGACGCGTATGGACCAACTGCTACCATGCTTACCCGGCTCATGCGGCCTTTGGTGGCTACAAGCAGTCGGGGATTGGACGCGAAACCCACAAGATGATGCTGGAGCACTATCAGCAGACAAAATGTTTACTGGTGAGCTACTCCGATAAACCGCTGGGACTCTTTTAACTGACCGCGTTATGCCCGATGGCGCTTTGCTTATCGGGCATAACGATTAATCCAACACCTTTACCTGTAACGGACGGAAACGGCTGTAGACCCACAGTCCCAGGCAGGCAATCGACCCGATGAAAACGGTGAACAGTACGGTGATAAACACACCGCTGAACAGCGCGGCAGGAATCGCCATTACACCATGCACGGGTTGATCGTTCCATTTTACCAGGTCAAAGCCGAAGAGACTCAAAACGCCACAAATAAAACTGAAAGATATCATTGGGATACCAAGGCCAATAAGTAATAAACGGTAAATAGTGACCGCTTTGATGCGCTTAAGGCTGACGGTGGATGAGGTTTCCGCGTTGTTCATTTTTGTTCCCTTGTATTGATGTTTAAACATAATAAACTGCGATGTGCATAAAAAACAACATACTAAAAAATGGACTGTATATAAAAAACCATATGTCGATATATAAATATGAGAATTGCAGGGCATCTGGTCATTCCACTATCATTCTCAAACTCTTTTTTTTTGATTCTATTCTCTGGGAGGAATATGTTTCTCGATTATTTTGCGCTTGGGGTGCTGATTTTTGTATTCCTCGTCATTTTCTACGGAATTATTATTTTACATGATATTCCCTATTTAATTGCGAAAAAACGCAATCATCCTCATGCCGATGCTATTCATGTCGCGGGGTGGGTGAGTTTGTTTACATTACATGTTATCTGGCCTTTCTTGTGGATTTGGGCCACGCTCTATCGTCCGGAACGCGGGTGGGGAATGCAAAATACTGAATCTGGTGTTGTGCAACTCCAGGAGCGTATTGCCGGGCTGGAAAAACAATTGGCTGACCTGAAATCCTCTTCTGGCGAGTATTAATTATGGATTTACTGATTATCCTGACCTATGTGGCTTTCGCATGGGCGATTTTTAAGATCTTCAACATTCCCGTTAATAAATGGACCATACCGACGGCGGCGCTGGGGGGAATATTTATTGTCAGCGGTTTAATCTTATTAATGAATTACAACCACCCCTATACATTTAAAGCGCAAAAAGCGGTGGTGTCTATTCCCGTTGTTCCGCAGGTCACTGGCGTAGTGATTGAAGTGACGGATAAGAAAAATACGCTGATTAAAAAAGGTGAAGTGCTGTTCAGGCTTGATCCCACGCGCTATCAGGCCAGGGTGGATCGTCTGCTGGCGGATATTGTGACGGCGCAACATAAGCAGCATGCGCTGGGTGCCGAACTGGATGAAATGACCGCCAATACCCAGCAGGCAAAAGCCACGCGAGACAAGTTTGCGAAGGAGTATCAGCGTTATGCGCAGGGGAGTCAGGCGAAGGTGAATCCATTCTCTGAGCGCGACATTGACGTCGCACGGCAGAACTACCTGGCGCAGGAGGCTTCGGTTAAATCGTCAGCGGCGGAACAACAGCAGATTCAAAGCCAGTTAGACAGCCTGGTAATGGGTGAGCACTCGCAGATAGCCAGTTTGAAAGCGCAGTTGGCCGAGGCGGAATATAACCTGGAACAAACCATCGTTCGCGCGCCGAGTGACGGTTATGTAACCCAGGTGCTGATTCGCCCGGGAACCTATGCCGCCTCACTGCCTCTGCGCCCGGTGATGGTATTTATTCCTGCTCAGAAGCGACAAATTGTCGCGCAATTCCGCCAGAACTCGTTGCTGCGACTGGAGCCCGGCGATGACGCGGAAGTGGTATTCAATGCCTTACCGGGCAAGGTATTCAGCGGTAAGCTGGCTGTCATCAGTCCTGCAGTGCCTGGTGGGACATACCAGTCGACCGGGACGTTACAGTCGTTGAATACGGTACCGGGGGCGGAAGGTGTCATTGCCACAATCGAGTTGAACGATCATGCTGATTTA
Source organism: Citrobacter sp. RHB35-C17 (assembly GCF_013816795.1). Classification (NCBI taxonomy): domain Bacteria; kingdom Pseudomonadati; phylum Pseudomonadota; class Gammaproteobacteria; order Enterobacterales; family Enterobacteriaceae; genus Citrobacter; species Citrobacter sp. RHB35-C17. The sequence continues at coordinate 188,280 of NZ_CP057150.1, forward strand.
CGTGCATTACCGGATGGAATTTATGCACAGGTCGCGGTCTACTCCGACCATTTCAGCCATGTCTCGGTCATGCGTAAGGTATTGTTGCGCATGACCAGTTGGGTACATTACCTTTATCTCGATCATTAATTGTCGATGATTGAGTCTTGCTCGGGACGCAACAGTTGCGTCTGAGCAAGCTGGTTGCGGATTTCCCGTAGCATCTCATCCAGTACATACTGAACTCGCCAGGGCTGGTACTCCCGCTTGCGGAAGATCGCGACCAGGTCCAGCCACCACTCATGCTGTTCTGAAAAGCAAGGGACGAGCGTCCCGGCCTTCAGATCGTTTTTCACGCTTTCATTGGGTGCAAACACAATACCCAGATGGTTGCGCGCCAGTTCCAGCGCCGACAGGGTATTGTCACAAACGTAGTTCCCCGTCACGCGATAGTCGCGCATCTCTTTACTGCCGGCACTGTTGAAGCGCCAGATGTTGGCATCATCAATCATCATAGAATCGATCAGGATGCAGGAGTGATGCTCAAGGTCTTCAGGTCGGCTTAGCGGGTGCTTTTCAAGGTAAGTCTGGCTGGCAAAGGCCGTCACTGCATATTTGGTAATAAAACTGGCAACCAGTGATTCATCTTTCGGGTGGGCATAGGTAATTAACACGTCACAGTCGTCAGGAAACTCGACGCCTTCATAAAAGGCTTTTGGCTCAAGGTTGCTGGTTTTCAGCGACAAAGAGATGTCGCCAATGTCTTTAATTCTGGCGATAACCTGTTTCGATAAGTAAGCGATGATGCCTGTCGGCGCGTACACCGTTACTCGCCCTCGCTTTTCGTGTTTATAATCAGCAATGAAATGATTTAGCTGCGCGTTTCTGTCGAGCATATCATTAATGTAGGGCAGAAGCGCCGCACCAAAAGGGGTCAGCGTCAGTTGCCGGGTCGTCCGGTCAAAAACCTTAAGGCCGACTTTTGATTCAAAATCAGCAAGATATTTGCTGACGTTGGCCTGGGCGATGCCGAGAACAGTTGCGGCATGACTGATGTTTTCACTGGCGGCAATGACCGAGATGATCTTTAATTCCCGATGCTTGAGTTGTAATTTATTCATCACAGCAGCCCAATATATATAAGTTTTTATATATTACTATATAAATATGTGCCTTGCACCGACGAATTTGTAAGCATTATTATTTCGGCGCTTTGTGGCTTATTTTAAATGGAACGTCGGGCATGTTAATTAAACGCAATATAGTGGCACTATTTGCTTTCTCCTTTATCGCCAGTGCATCTGCTTCGGAATTATCCATTGGTGCAGGTGCGATATATAATGAATCTCCTTATCGCGGGTATAATGAAAATACCCATGCTATTCCCCTCATTAGTTATGAAGGCGAATCATTCTATGTTCGGCAAACCACGCTGGGCTACATTTTGTCTAAAAGTGAACAAAATGAATTTAGTCTGACCGCTTCCTGGATGCCGTTGGAATTTGATCCTGGCGATAACGACGACCACGCCATGAAAAAGCTCAACAAGCGTGACAGTACGATAATGGCGGGCGCGGCCTGGTATCATCATGAAAATTGGGGCAGCGTGAAAGTTTCTGCGGCCGCAGATGTTCTGGATAACAGCAATGGCTGGATGGGAGAATTATCACTGTTCCGTAAAATTCCTGTCGGACAGCTTGCTTTGATCCCGTCTGCTGGCGTGCTTTACTACGATGAAAATTTCAACGACTACTATTACGGTGTGTCAGGCAGTGAATCCCGTCGCAGCGGTCTGGATCGCTATTCCGCACAGGACAGTTGGGTTCCTTACGTCAGCCTGACCGCAAAATACCCCGTCACTGACAACATTATTCTGATGGCGAGCGCGGCTTACAGCGTGCTGCCAGATGAAATCAAAGACAGCCCGATGATCGACCGTGATGACAGCTTTACTTTCATGTCAGGCGTGAGCTGGCGCTTCTAAAAGAATGAGAAGAATTGCCGGACAGCGGCCATTGTCCCGGCCTGGGATTGGGTCAATTCACAGGTCTGCCGCTGTTCGGCATATTTCTACCGCTCTTCAGTTAAGAGAACTACACTGTAATAATAATTGTCCCGGAACGCACTGTTGCCGGGAGTCACTTTCCCTCTCCATGACGCATTATTGATCCATGCAGCATATTAAGCTGTAATTTGTGATAAATATGCCCGTTTAACTTGTATTGTCGAATATTCACACTGAAATAGAATAACGCTCTACTAATTTGTTTTTAGAGATTATTTAACAGCGCCTGGATTGATCTTTTAGGTATTCAGTCTGCACTTTGCTTGCGGCGAGATTAAAATGAACGCTTCAGGTATCTATTGAAATTAACTCTATTTTTTTTAAACTTGCGTAAGACAATATCTACAAGGACTTACACATGTTTAGCTATCGATAGTTCAGTAAAACGTGAGTATGTAATGATGGAATACCAGTTACATGGATTTATGATAGGTCGGGAAATATTTTTTGATATCAGTGAGTCGAGAATTTTCAGGCTGCCGGTAAATAAAATGGACAGTGTAATTGCATTTGGTGGCGTATTTTTTAACCGCACAATGCTACGCTTGTTTGTTTATCTTTTACTGAACGCCAGGACCCATTATGTTTCAAAAGATGAGTTACTCGTCAACGTCTGGGAAAAAAATGAATTAAGTGCTTCCACACAGCGTTTGTCTACGATGGTTAAAAATCTCAACAACAAATTATATTTGCTGGGATTACCTCAGCATTCCATCGTTAGCGTAAAAGGAAGCGGATACATACTGGCACTGGATAATATTCAACCGCTCTACAGTGCGGTTGATGAGGCAGATTATCAAATATAGGTATCACTCAATCGGGTGCCAGCTTATTCCGCAGCGTGATGTCGCCTGCGGATTATTCCCCTGGACGTCAACGCCCAGGGTTTTTTTTATGCGTCAGGCAGAAATCCGGTCGTAAGTATAAGGCGAATCCCCTGAACGTTTCTGGCATCTGACAAAATTCGACCATTTCCCCTGTTTGATCAAGGCAGCCGCGCTATTCTCTCTGGCACTCTGTGGTTTTATGGCGGGGGGAGGGTGCAATGAACCGGTTTATCATGGCGGATGCGACTAAGTGTATTGGCTGTCGTACCTGTGAAGTCGCTTGCGTGGTCTCGCATCAGGAGAATCAGGACTGTGCCGCGGTGTCAGCAGAACACTTTGTCTCGCGCATCCGGGTTATTAAGGAAAATACCTTTACCACCGCCGTTGCCTGTCATCAGTGTGAAGACGCACCGTGCGCCAATGTTTGCCCGACACAGGCCATTCGTCGCGATCGTGGACACATTTTTGTTGAGCAGGTGCGCTGTATTGGTTGTAAAAGCTGCATGTTGGCGTGCCCGTTCGGCGCAATGAACGTTGTTGCACAAACCTCGCGCGTACAGGCGGTGAAATGCGATCTCTGTTGGCATCGTGATACGGGGCCAGCCTGCGTGGAGGCTTGCCCGACAGGGGCATTGAAGTGTGTGGATGCGGCGAGCGTGCAGCGTCAGCGTCTGCACGCTCAGCCTTTATAAGCGCATTACCCGGCCCGATCAGGCCGGGATGGCGTTACTGATTTTCCTTCCAGGCGCGCTCCACCTCTTCAGCCAGAATTTTCACCCCAGCTTCAATTTTCTCCGGATCGGGAACATAGTTCATGCGCATACACTGGTGCGTGTGCGGCCAGGGTTTATCGAGCCCCGGGAAGAAGTAATGTCCCGGCACCATCAGTACGCCGCGTGCTTTCAGACGCTGGTAGAGTAACTCGGTGGTGATCGGCAAATCCTGGAACCACAGCCAGAGGAAAATTGCCCCTTCTGGTTTGTGAATTAAGCAGCGATTTTCAGGTAAATAGCGGCGAATGATCGCAATGGTTTGCTGAACACGCTGAAAATAGAACGGTTTGATGACTGTTTCTGACAGTCGCATCAGGTCGTTACGCTTAATCATTTCGCACATCATGGCCGGCCCAATCCCGCCTGGCGCAAGGCTAATGATGCCGTTCATATTGGCGATGGCCGTGATGATTTTTTCATTGGCGATGATGATACCGCAGCGTGAGCCGGGCAGTCCCAGTTTGGAGAGACTCATGCACAGCACAATGTTGGGATTCCACAGCGGGCGCGCTTCGCTGAAAATAATGCTCGGGAACGGCACGCCATAGGCATTATCAATGACCAGTGGAATGTCGTGCTGGTTGGCAAGCGTATCGAGTTTTATCAGCTCTTCATCTGTGATGACGTTACCCGTCGGGTTAGTTGGCCGGGAGACGCAGATCATCCCGGTCTCTTCACCAATATGCAGATGTTCGAAATCTACGTGATACTTGAACTGACCCTCTGGCAGCAGCTCAATATTGGGACGCGCCGAGACGAACAGATCCTCTTCCAGCCCGGAATCCGCATAGCCGATATATTCCGGTGCGAGAGGGAACAATACCTTTTTGGTGGTCCCATCAGCGCGGCGGCCTGCAAAGAGGTTAAACAAGTAGAAAAACGCACTCTGACTGCCATTTGTTAGCGCAATATTCTGCGGTTCGATATCCCAACCCAGATTTTCACGGAGCAGCGAAGCAAGCGTGGTCAGCAGCTCGGTTTTCCCCTGCGGGCCGTCATAATTGCAAAGCGCATCAGTGAGTTTGCCGTTTTCCAGCATCTCAGTCAGGAGCGTCTGGAAGTAATCCTGCATCGCCGGGATTTGTGCCGGATTACCGCCGCCCAGCATGATTGCGCCTGGGGTGCGTAAACCGTCGTTGAGGTCCTCCATCAGGCGGGTAATGCCTGAATGGCGGGTGAATTTGTCGCCGAAAAGTGAAAATGTCATAACGGATGGTCTGTCAAACGCTGAGTCGAAGTGAGTTACCTTAACGCTAGCACTGGCAGGGTGCAAATCGAGCTGAAACGGGTGCTTTGACGTTTTATGCTTATAATTTTCTTCAGTGTAGTGTTTTGTTTTGCTGCGTCTGAGGAGTTCTGACCTCAGACGCCGGTTTACGTTAACGCTGGCCTGCCCAGATGACCATCACCGAATCGTCGCCGTGCTGGCGAACGAAGCCGTATCCCTGTTTGAGCGAGAGCGTGGTTTGCTTACCTGCGCCGATGGCCGAATGCCGGGCTCTGAACTGACCGAGGCGCTGCCAGTGGGTAACGTTGTCGGCCAATTTTCCGCTGACATCCTGCCAGTTCATCTCAGAGCGTGTGCCCTGTAACGGATCAGAGCCTGTGGGGCCGAAAGGTCGCGCGGACTCATCGCCATAGAATATTTGTACAGCGCCGGGCGCTAACAACAGCAACTCAGCGGCTTTATCTCCGCCTTCACGGAACAGACGAGTATCATGCGAGGAGAGATAACTCAATACATTGAAACTCTGTAACTTTTCCGCCATCTGCTGCCAGACGAGCTCCATACCTGACAGGCAATCGACGGCTTTTGCGGCCTGCTCCTGATAGTCAAAGTTGATCATCGCGTCAAAACCGTGGCGATAGTAGTCGCTCTGCATTACGCCGTGACCCCAGGCTTCACCCGTCATCCAGAACGGCTTATCATCGAGCGCTTTGTCCGGATTCGCTTTTTTCCATTCAACCAGTGCCGCGCTGGCCTGCGTTTTTAACTGTTGCCAGGCCGGAAGTTCGACGTGTTTTGCCGTGTCGACGCGAAATCCATCGACACCGTAATCGCGCACCCACTGACTCAGCCAGTGGGTCAGGTAATCCCGGGGCGTGTAGCCCTCAATGGCTTTCGCGCGCGTGTTGGCTTTATGTTGATAAAACACCGGCAGACCAGATGGGGTCGTCGATTCGGTTTTCAGATCCGGCAGGAAAGCCAGCGACATTGTGAGATCGTCAAAGCCAGGATTGTCGTAATCGCCAATGTCAGTGCGGATCCACGCTTTCCCCCACCATTTTTCCCAGGCGGCCTTATCGCTAAAGTTGATGTAATCATTGAAGCTGTGCCAGCTCTGCCCGGCGGCAGGTTTCCAGTCTGTCCAGCGCTCACCGAGCGTTTTTTTCAGCTCATCGCCAGAAAGGTAGAGCGCGCCGAACTGATATTCCTGCATGTCTGCCAGCGTGGCGTAGCCGATGTGGTTCATTACGACATCAAACAGAATGCGGATCCCGCGCCGGTGTGCGCCGTCAATCAGCGCACGCAGGTCGGCTTCGTTGCCCATGTTGGCATCAAGCGTGGTCCAGTCCTGCGTGTAATAACCGTGGTAGGCATAGTGCGGGAAATCGCCTTTCGTGCCGCCACCCACCCAGCCGTGGATCTGTTCGAACGGAGCGCTTATCCATAATGCATTCACGCCCAGTTGTTGCAGATAATCCAGTTTGTGAGTCAGACCGCGTAAATCGCCGCCATGAAACGTGCCGATTTCCTCCATGCCGTCCTTATGGCGACCATAACTCTGGTCATTGGACGGATCGCCGTTCTCGAAGCGGTCGGTGAGCACAAAATAGACCGTGGCGTTGTGCCAGTCGAACGGCGCTGGTGCGTCGGTCTCTGCCCGTTCCAGCAGTAACAGGCCATTGCTGGCAGGTGCGGGTTGCAGGGTTATCTGACCGTTTTTCACCGTGGCGGTCTGTCCGCTGTAAAAATCGCGTACCACGCTCCCTTCCGGGAAAGTCTGCGCGACCGCTAACGTCAGTGGCTTTCCATCCCACTTCGGACACTGGCGCGCCACATTGGCGGTAGGTTCGGCTTCGCGCGGCAGCGTAATCATTAACGTTGGCGTACCAGAACGGGTATCGATTTCCATCGTATAACGGCCATCTTTGAACAAACGCCATTGCGGCGGGGTCCCTTCGCACGGGATCAGCGACAGCATCTGATTGAGTTTTATCGTATTAGCCGGCTGCCAGCACTGTTGGTCAAAATTGAGCGTTAAGGAACGAGTACCCTTCGTCAATTCAGCGTGACTGGCAAACTTACCGGTTCCCTCCGCGGTAAAAGAGGGGAAGCCCTGAGACGTCCATGTTGCGGCGCTCGTGATGCCTGGCAGTAGCGCGAGGGCGATGGCAGCAAGTTTCATTGTGCGGTCCTTTTTGCGGCGATTTTAACCAGTTTGCCTGAGAACCCGCTGACGAAACTCATCCTTCAACTGCATTCAACCAGGATGAGGGGCGCGGATGAGTGATTTTGGGCAAAAAATAGCCTTAATTTGCGATAACCACCACAAATCGTTCGAATTAGTTCCTTGTGGGATAGTTTATGCGTGACACGGTTTCGGAATTGGCCTATTCATTAGGGTGCTCTTGATCGCTATTTTTGATATGATTTGAGATTCAACTCTCAAAATTGTGAAAAATATAAGGTGTTGGAATGATTCAATCCGACCAGGAGACCTAATGATATTGACTCCCATACGACGATATGGGGCAATGATTCTTATGTTACTCACCATCGTATTTTCGGGTGAGGTGCTGGCAAAGACGCACACAACAACATCGAGTCAAAAGTCCCACGTAACCAAGACAAGTAATAAACAGGTAAGCAGTAAACAAGAGTATTCTCGCAATAGTGCAAAGAGCAGTTCACTTCCTGATTTGCGAAAATACCCTTCCGGAACACCAAGGAAAAAAGCGTTTCTCCGGACGGTTATGCCTTATATTACCAGTCAAAATGCGGCGATCACTGCCGATCGTAACTGGCTGATCTCAAAGCAGTATCAGAATCGCTGGTCACCGACTGAGCGTAAGCGCATGAAAGATATTGCGAAGCGCTACAAGGTGAAATGGTCGGGCAACACCCGGAGTATTCCGTGGAATACGTTGCTGGAGCGCGTAGACATCATCCCGACCAGTATGGTGGCGACGATGGCTGCGGCAGAAAGCGGTTGGGGTACTTCTAAGCTTGCGCGTAGCAATAACAACCTGTTCGGCATGAAATGTGCGAAAGGGAGTTGTAACAATGCGCCAGGTAAAGTGAAAGGTTACTCTCAGTTCGATTCCGTTAAAGAGTCGGTCAGCGCCTATGTAATTAACCTGAACACGCATCCGGCTTACGCCTCTTTCCGTAAATCACGCGCACAGTTGCGTAAAGCGGATCAGGAAGTAACGGCGACAGCGATGATTCATAAGCTGAAGGGTTATTCAACGAAGGGGCAGAGTTACAACAACTATCTGTTCGCGATGTATCAGGATAACCAGCGATTAATCGCAGCCCATATGTAATCCCCGAACGCCTTCTGCAAAGAAGGCGTTTTTGTTTCGGTCCCACCGCATCACATCAACACTTCACTGTTCAGATCGCGATATTCTTTCGGCGTCGTATCGTACTCCTTCTTAAAAACGGAATAGAAATACTGCAGCGAAGGATAGCCGCACATCTGCGAGATTTCGTTGATCGACAGCGTCGTGGAAATCAACAGGCTACGCGCTTTCTCCAGCTTTTCAGCGTGGATCACCGCATGAATGGTCTCTCCCACTTCTTCTTTAAATCGCTTCTCCAGATTGGAACGTGAAATCCCAACCGCATCCAGTACCTGATCCACCTTGATGCCTTTGCAGGCGTGGTTACGGATATAGTGCATCGCCTGAATAACGGCGGGATCGGAGAGGGAACGGTAGTCTGTCGAACGACGTTCAACGACGCGCACCGGAGGCACCAGGATGCGCTGGAGCGGCAGTTCCTCATCGGCCAGCAGGCGATGTAGCAGCTTTGCCGCCTGATAGCCCATTTGCCTCGCGCCCTGAGCCACCGATGACAGCGCAACCCGTGACAGATAGCGGGTCAGTTCCTCGTTATCAATGCCAATGACGCACAGCTTTTCGGGTACCGGAATATGCAGGTGTTCGCAGACCTGAAGAACATGGCGGGCGCGGGCGTCAGTGACCGCGATAATACCCGTCTGCGGCGGCAGGGTTTGCAGCCAGTCCGCCAGTCGATTTTGCGCGTGTTGCCAGAGTTCAGGCGCGGTTTCCAGTCCCTGATACACCACCCCCCGATACTTCTCCTCCGCCACCAACTGGCGGAAGGCATGCTCGCGTTCCGCCGCCCAGCGCTTTCCGCTGGAGGCCGGCAGGCCGTAGAAGGCAAAGCGGTTGACGCCTTTTTCTTTCAGGTGCAAAAAGGCGCTCTCAACGAGAGCATGGTTATCGGTGGCAATATAATGGACAGGAGGATAATTTTCCGCCAGATGATAGGAGCCTCCGACACCGATGATGGGCACATGGACGTCAACTAACAATCGTGCGATTTCATCGTCGTCATAGTCAGCAATCACGCCATCACCTAACCACTCTTTGATGTTATCAATGCGGGCGCGGAAGTCCTCCTCAATGAAGATGTCCCATTCGGATTGCGAGGCTTGTAGATATTCACCGACCCCTTCCACCACCTGACGGTCGTAGGCTTTATTGGCATTAAATAACAGGGTAATACGGTGACGTTTATCAAACATGGTTCTGTCTCTGCTCACTCTTTCATAAACGACAATGCCGGACAGGAGTGACCGGCATAAAAATAGCCCTATTTTTCAGCAGTTCAGGCGCGGCGTTTTGTCGCTGAATCCATCCATACTGCCAGCAACAGAATCGCTCCCTTCACGATATACTGCCAGAACGTTGGGACATCCATCATACTCATTCCGTTATCCAGAGAAGCCATAATAAATGCACCCATCACTGCGCCGGCAACGCTGCCGACGCCACCCGCCAGGCTGGTTCCGCCGATGACGCAGGCGGCAATGGCGTCCAGTTCGGCGATGTTTCCCGCCGATGGCGACCCGGCACCGAGACGCGAACTGAGAATGAGCCCGGCAATCGCCACCATCAGACCATTGATGGCGAACACCGCCAGTTTGGTCCGCGCGACGTTAATGCCGGAAAGACGGGCGGCCTCCAGATTGCCCCCTATGGCATAAATACGTCGGCCAAATGCGGTTCGTGTCGCCATGAACATCCCGGCGAGCAGCAAAAATACCAGCAGCAGAACGGGCGTCGGCACACCGCGATAATCATTCAACAGCCAGATGGCGCCTAACACAATCACGGCAGTTAATGCCTGGCGGCCCACTACGCTGGTTGACGCCGGGGCATCAAGACCCAGGGACTGCCGGCGCATGCGCCCGCGCCACTGCCAGCCGATAAACGCCATCAAACCCATCGCGCCGAGGGTGAAGCCCAATCCATTGGATAAGTAGCTTTGCCCAATCTGCGACATGGCGGAGCTGGTCGGCGATACGGTTGTACCATTGGTGATGCCGATGAGGATACCGCGAAACGCCAGCATCCCGGCCAGAGTCACAATAAATGAGGGAACTTTGCGGTAAGCGACCCACCAGCCATTCCAGGCGCCGAGCAGCAATCCCAGCGCCAGCGTGACGATAATGGTGAACGGCAGCGGCCAACCCAGCCAGACGTCGCAGATAGCCGCGACGCCGCCCAGCAGTCCCATCATGGAACCGACGGAGAGATCGATTTCCGCTGAGATGATGACGAATACCATGCCGACCGCCAGGATCCCCGTAATCGCGGTCTGGCGGAGCAGGTTGGAGACGTTACGTGCGCTGAGATACGCACCGTCCGTTGTCCAGGTAAAGAACAGCATGATCACAATGATGGCCGCGATCATCACGAACACCTGTAGATTCAGCGATTTAATCCCAGGAAAAACGCCCGTCAGTGGGGCGGTGAGTTTAACGTCAGACGGATTGTTTTTCGACATGATGTTCGCTCCTCAAAGCGGCTTCCATCACCTGCTCTTGCGTCAGGTTATGATTGACCAGGTTGGCTTTCAGTTTTCCTTCATGCATCACCAGAATGCGGTCGCTGAGCCCCAGCACTTCGGGCAATTCAGACGAAATGACAATTACGGCGATACCCTGCTGAACGAGCTGGTTAATGAGCTTGTAGATTTCATATTTCGCGCCGATATCGATGCCCCGGGTAGGCTCATCAAGGATGAGAATTTGCGGGTTAAGCAACAGGCAGCGCGCCAGAATGGCTTTTTGTTGATTCCCACCGCTCAGACGTCCGATCGCCAACTCAGGAGAAGACGTTTTGACTTTGAGACGTTGCAGGGATTCGAGGATGCATTTGTATTCGGCGGCATCGTCTAACTGGCTTACCTTGCCAGTGAACTGATCAAGCGCGGCGAGGGTAATGTTTTTCCCCACCGCCATGACCGGCACAATACCATCGCGTTTGCGGTCCTCCGGAACCATGGCGATCCCGTGGGCGATGGCCTGCTGGCAGTTGCGGATGTTAACGGACTGACCGTCAATCACCACCTCTCCTTCCCAGCGCCCGGGCCAGACGCCAAACAGACACTGAACAAGCTCCGTGCGTCCCGCGCCGACCAGACCAGCAATCCCCAGGATTTCGCCGCGCTTTAGTGAGAAGGAAACGTCATTCACGCGCCGGATATGGCGATTGACGGGATGCCAGGCCGTGAGGTGATCAACGCGTAAAATCTCTTCACCCGTGGTGTGAGGTTCGCTGGGGTAGAGTGCAGTGAGTTCGCGGCCAACCATCATGGTGATGATATCGTCTTCGCTCATGCCAGCCGCGTCGCGGGTGCCAATATGCTTGCCATCACGGATCACGCAGATCGTGTCGGAAATGGCTTTCACTTCGTTCAGCTTGTGTGAAATGTAGATGCAGGCGATATCGTGCTGTTGCAGATCGCGGATGATCTCCAGCAGCACCGTTGTTTCCTGTTCGGTGAGTGACGCTGTCGGCTCGTCCAGAATCAGCAGGCGCACTTGTTTATTCAGCGCTTTCGCAATTTCAACCAGCTGTTGCTGACCAAGGCCCAGTTCGCCCACCCGGGTATCGGGCGAAATTGCCAGACTGACCTGCCTGAGCAATTTTTGGCAGCGCAGGGTCATCATGTCGTAATCCAGCACGCCATGACGGCTTATTTCGCTACCGAGGAAAATATTCTCCAGCACGGTTAAGTGCTTAACCAGTGCTAACTCCTGATGGATGATGGCAATCCCTTTGCGCTCGGTATCACGAATATGGTTGGCCTGTAGCGTTTCTCCAGCAAATACAATTTCACCTTCGTAACTGCCATGGGGATAAATACCGCACAGTACTTTCATCAGCGTCGATTTACCTGAGCCATTCTCGCCGCATAATGAAATAATTTCACCGGCATTCAGTCTGAGGCTGACGTTATCAATCGCCTTGACGACACCGAAGGTTTTGGTGATGTTCTTCATTTCAAGTAGACAGGACATAGCGACTCCGCAGTAGCCAATGAGAGAACCGGGCGTAGTGGGAAATGCGCGCCCGCAGCCATCGCTGGGGCGCTGCGCTTACAGTTCGCTCTGCTTATGGAATCCGTCTTTAATCACGGTCTCATTGATGTTGTTTTTGTTAACGTCAATCGGCGTCAATAAGCGGGAGGGGACATCTTTCAGACCGTTGTTTAACGTAGCGTCGGCTTTAGGTTGCTGTCCGTTACCCAGTTCTACGGCGATTTCGGCGGCGGTATTGGCCAGCAGCGTAATCGGTTTATACACGGTCATTGTTTGTGTTCCTGCGACAATGCGCTTGATACCCGCAAGGTCGGCGTCCTGACCTGAAATCGCCACTTTTCCTGAAAGCCCTTGCGCACTGAGCGCCTGAACCGCACCGCCTGCCGTCGCGTCATTAGAGGCGACAACGGCGTCAATGTTGTTATTGTTCGCGGTTAAGGCGTTTTCCATAATTTTCAGCGCATTTTCCGGCAGCCAGCCGTCAACCCACTGATCGCCAACCACCTTTATTTTTCCGGAATCGATATACGGTTTTAAAACTTTCATCTGCCCGGCGCGGAAGAGTTTGGCATTATTATCGACCGGCGAGCCGCCCATCAGAAAATAATTTCCCTGAGGGACACGTTCAACTAATGCCTGGGCCTGTAATTCACCGACTTTTTCGTTATCAAATGAAATATAGAAATCGATGTCTGCGTCATTGATCATGCGGTCATAAGCTAAAACTTTAATACCTTCCTGTTTCGCCTCTTTAACCACGTTACTTAATACTTGTCCGTTATAAGGAATAATAACGAGGACATCCACGCCTCGGTTAATCATATTTTCAATCTGCGACATCTGGGTTTCTTCATTCCCGTTCGCGGACTGGACAAAGACTTTTGCGCCAAGCGATTCGGCTTTGCTGACGAAAATATCGCGATCTTTCTGCCAGCGTTCGAGGCGCAGGTCATCAATCGCCATGCCGATTTTAATTTCTTTGGCATGTCCTGCCACGCTGGTGAGCAAAAGGGAGGTGCAGACAGTGAGTAAGAGATTCTTCATCTTCATAATCGTGATGCCTTTCGTTAGAGGGAGCAACAATAAAAGTAACAATCACAGCATAAGACGTTGCAGAATTTAGCAATTCATACGGGGAAGACAATTACAGATTTTTATCTTGCGGTTACGAAATTTGGTTTATTTCCTGAATTATGACCAGGATCGTACTTTTTACGGTGAAGACTGAATGTTGCATTTATGCCAGCAGAGTACCCATTTTTTGCAAATGGATATTTTTATTTTGCGAGGTGGCGCACACTTGTGAATTCTCTCAATAGCAGTGTGAAATAACATAATTGAGCAACGGGAGGGGAGTGCTCAATATTACGACATGACCTATTCTCGTCGTATTTCCTGATTATGGAGTTCATTATGCAGGCATATTTTGACCAACTCGATCGCGTTCGTTATGAAGGCCCCCGTTCCACTAATCCGTTAGCATTCCGTCATTACAATCCTGATGAGATCGTATTGGGCAAACGGATGGAAGATCATCTGCGTTTTGCAGCCTGCTACTGGCATACCTTCTGCTGGAACGGGGCTGATATGTTTGGTGTCGGGGCGTTTAATCGTCCGTGGCAGCAACCGGGGGATGCGCTGGCGCTGGCAAAACGTAAAGCGGACGTCGCGTTTGAATTTTTCCACAAGCTGCACGTTCCGTTCTACTGCTTCCACGATGTCGATGTTTCGCCGGAAGGCGCGTCGCTGAAAGAGTACAAAAATAACTTCGCCGAAATGGTGGATGTGCTGGCAGAGAAACAAGAGCAGAGCGGCGTGAAACTGCTGTGGGGTACGGCAAACTGCTTCACCAACCCCCGTTATGGTGCCGGGGCGGCGACGAACCCGGATCCGGAAGTGTTCAGTTGGGCGGCCACCCAAGTGGTAACGGCGATGGACGCCACGCACAAACTGGGCGGTGAAAACTACGTGCTGTGGGGCGGACGTGAAGGGTACGAAACCTTGCTGAATACCGACCTGCGTCAGGAGCGTGAGCAGATTGGCCGCTTCATGCAAATGGTGGTTGAGCACAAGCACAAAACGGGCTTCCAGGGCACGTTGCTGATTGAGCCGAAGCCGCAGGAACCGACCAAGCATCAGTATGACTACGACGCCTCGACCGTTTACGGCTTCCTCAAGCAGTTTGGTCTGGAAAAAGAGATCAAACTGAATATTGAGGCTAACCACGCGACGCTGGCAGGTCACTCGTTCCACCACGAAATCGCCACGGCGATTGCGCTGGGTCTGTTTGGCTCTGTCGATGCCAACCGGGGTGACGCGCAGCTGGGCTGGGATACCGACCAGTTCCCGAACAGCGTAGAAGAGAACGCGTTGGTGATGTACGAAATCCTCAAAGCGGGCGGTTTCACCACCGGTGGCCTGAACTTTGACGCCAAAGTGCGCCGTCAGAGTACGGATAAATACGATCTGTTCTATGGCCATATTGGCGCGATGGACACGATGGCGCTGTCGCTGAAAATTGCCGCGCGCATGATTGAGGATGGCGAGCTGGATAAGCGCGTCGCGAAACGTTATGCCGGCTGGAGTAGCGAACTGGGCCAGCAGATCCTGAAAGGACAGATGTCGTTAAGCGAACTGGCGCATTATGCTGAACAGCACAACCTGGCGCCGGTGCATCAGAGCGGTCATCAGGAACAGCTGGAAAACCTGGTGAATCATTACCTGTTCGATAAATAATCGATATCGCCGGGTGACGCAGCGTTTCCTGGTCGGTGATTTGACAAGCCCGGTGAGCGTTGTGGCACCGGGCATTTCAGTTTAAGGAACCCACTCTATGTATATTGGGATCGATCTTGGCACCTCGGGCGTGAAAGCGATTTTGCTCAATGAGCAAGGCGAGGTGGTCGCATCGCAAACGGAAAAACTCACCGTCTCTCGTCCTCATCCGCTCTGGTCGGAGCAAGATCCCGAACAGTGGTGGCTGGCGACCGACCGCGCCCTGAAGGCGTTGGGCAAGCAGCATTCGTTAAGTCAAGTGAAAGCGTTGGGGATTGCCGGGCAGATGCATGGCGCGACGTTGCTCGACAGCCAGCAACAGGTGCTGCGACCGGCCATTCTGTGGAATGACGGACGTTGTGGCGAGGAGTGTGCGTTGCTGGAGTCAATGGTACCGCAGTCGCGCGCCATCACGGGTAACCTGATGATGCCTGGATTCACGGCTCCGAAGCTGCTGTGGGTACAGCGCCACGAGCCAGCGGTGTTCCGGCAGGTGGCAAAGGTGCTGCTACCGAAAGACTATCTGCGTTTACGCATGACCGGTGAATTTGCCAGCGATATGTCTGACGCTGCGGGAACGATGTGGCTGGATGTGGAAAAACGTGACTGGAGTAACGTGATGCTGAATGCCTGCGGCCTGACCCGTGACCATATGCCCGCGTTATTCGAAGGGAGTGAGATTACCGGCAAATTGCTGCCTGATGTCGCAATGGCGTGGGATATGCCTGCGGTTTCTGTCGTTGCAGGCGGTGGCGACAATGCGGCGGGCGCAGTCGGCGTAGGGATGGTCAATGCCGATCAGGCCATGCTGTCACTGGGAACGTCCGGCGTCTATTTTGCCGTCAGTGACGGTTTCCTGAGCAAGCCCGAAAGCGCAGTACACAGCTTTTGCCATGCGTTGCCTGAGCGCTGGCATCTGATGTCGGTGATGCTAAGTGCAGCCTCCTGTCTGGACTGGGCGGCAACATTAACCGGTCTGAAGACGGTGCCGGCGCTGATTGATGCGGCGCAGCAGGCTGATGAGGCAGCCGACCCTGTCTGGTTCTTGCCGTATCTTTCAGGTGAACGTACGCCGCACAATAATCCGCAGGCGAAAGGCGTGTTTTTTGGTCTGACCCATCAGCATGGACCGGCTGAGCTGGCGCGCGCGGTGCTGGAAGGCGTGGGCTATGCGCTGGCCGACGGGATGGATGTGGTACATGCCTGTGGGGTGAAGCCGCAAAGCATCACGCTGATCGGCGGCGGTGCGCGCAGCGCGTACTGGCGGCAAATGCTGGCGGATATCAGCGGCCTGCAACTGGATTATCGCACCGGTGGTGATGTGGGGCCGGCACTGGGTGCCGCTCGTCTGGCGCAAATTGCGATGAATCCGGAGAAGCCATTAGCCGAGTTATTACCGCAACTTCCGCTTGAACAAACACACATGCCTGACAGGCAACGCCATAGCGTTTATCAACAGCGCCGGGAAACCTTCCGTCGTCTTTATCAGCAGCTACTTCCACTCATGTCTTGAGCCTGAGTCCCTCCTGTTTTGCAGGAGGGATTAACCCAAAGCATATAAATAATTGATCAATAAATTAAATATATGGATTTATTCTGAAATTCCATTTTCTGTTCATTTTTCAGTGTTGTCTTTCATAGGTTATCCCTAATCTGCATCCGTTGGATAAGGAGATCCCAGTGAAAAGCTCAACGTTAATTTCCTGGTTGTTGCTCATCTCAGGCACATCGATTTACGTTATCGGCTTAGGGATGGCATGTCCCTTACTGAGCGGAAAAGGTTATTTCCTCGGTGTCCTGGTGACCGCAATGTTTGTCACATACGTTTATCTACGTGAGGAAAAACGCGACCAACTGGACGATAGCGTCGTTACCGTGTGCCAACTGGTCGCGCTTATCACGCTGGGGTTGTTTCTGGTCGGCATCCTCAACGCGCCGCTATCACTGAGTGGGCGGGGTCTCTATCCGGTGGCGCTCTTTATGGGTCTACTGGGTTTTGTACGCCTGATTCGTGCATGGGATCAGTAAATAAAAAGGGGATCACTTTGCTGTGGGGTTTCCTGGTTTGCTATTTGTTACGGCGTCTGAGACGGCGCTCTCCCTGATAACGGTTTTAGCCTCTCTGAAATGCCCGGCGCCACGACCGGGCATTTCAACATCAACTGACCAGCCTGCGCGTATCGATGCGTTGTAACAGCATTGAAAGCAGTAAACTGGCCACGAGGGTCGCGCTGAAAATCCACAACATATCCAGCGGCGGCCAGCGTTTGATTTCCAGACCGCTGGTGCGCAAGGCATGAATAATGAGCGCATGAAAGCCATAAATGCCGAGTGAATGGCGTGAAATCAGCCCCAGCCCAGGGACCGTTTGCGTATTCAGCGTGTTTTTCACCAGCGTCAGTAGCGCGACTGCACAGATAAAGACCATGGGGCCGCAATAGAGATACCAGGTATCGGCAAAATTGCCGCGCCACTGTAGTTCATGCAATGTCCCACGAGAGATGACCCACACCGCCAGCATGAAAAGTCCCGCGCTTAACCAGGAAAGCGCGCGTTTTTGTGTTTCCATCATGCCGATAGCGCGTCCCAGCATCCCGTACAAAATGTAGTAAAAGGTATCGCCGTTGATATACAAATTAATGGGGAGCCACTCGAATCCGCCGACTTTTTGCGACACGGTATTCGGATTGGCGAGAATGCCAATGACCACTATCAGCACCAGCAGCATTTTGCCACTCACGTTTTTCACCTCAATCAGCGGCGAGACCAGATAGATCACAGCGATCGCGAAGAAAAACCACAGATGATAGAACACCGGTTTTTGCAGCAGATTTTTTAAGGAGAGTTCGGCGTTAATCGAAGTAAATAATGTGATGTAGAGCAGGGCAACGGCGCTGTAGAACAGCAGGCACAGCGCGATGCGTAAAAAATGGCGTGGTTGTGCGCTGCGCTCGCCAAAAAAGAGGTAGCCCGAAATCATAAAAAATAGCGGCACGCTGACGCGTGAAGCCGAATTCAGTACGTTGGCAAGATCCCAGTTAACGGGACTGACACTCTGTGCATTGGTGATGTACCAGGTTGTGGTGTGAATCATGACCACCATCAGACAGGCGATCCCTCGCAGGTTATCAATCCAGAAAATTTTGGGCTGCATCAGTTCCTCTGTTTTCGTTTCAAAAATGGTCTGACTCACATTTTGTCAGCCTGTCCCGCTGGATTAATCTGAGTTTTTACACTAAAGGTTGTGATGGTCCGATGAGATTCGCAAAATGCGTCTGCCACACCGAACGTAATAATAATAAGACTGATCAGTAAATTAGGCGGTAATAAAATGATGATGAAATCTTTTTTTCCAGCAATGGTGATTCTGTTGCTGGCAGGATGTACACCCTCCCAGCCATCGCCGACACAAAAGGCGCAGAAAGTGAAAGTCAGCCCCGCGCGCACGCTGGATATGGAAGCGCTGTGCAAAGATCAGGCTGCGCGACGCTATAATACCGGTACGCAGAAAATTGATGTTACGGGCTTTGAACAATTTCAGGGAAGTTATGAGATGCGCGGCGCTACCTTCCGTAAAGAGAGTTTTGTCTGCTCTTTTGACGCGGATGGGCAGTTTTTACATCTTTCCATGCGTTAAGCCCTGCCTTTTTCCCGTTTCGTACTGTATATCTTGCAGTCAGCGGGTATACTGAACCCTTCCTTTTAAAACCACACGTATCCAGCACGAAATACTATGCAAAAGTTTGATACCAAGACCTTCCAGGGCCTGATCCTGACATTACAGGATTACTGGGCTCGTCAGGGCTGTACCATTGTTCAACCTTTGGACATGGAAGTGGGTGCAGGTACCTCGCACCCGATGACCAGCCTGCGTGCGTTGGGGCCAGAACCGATGGCAACCGCGTATGTGCAACCTTCTCGTCGTCCAACTGATGGACGCTATGGCGAAAACCCGAACCGTTTACAGCACTACTATCAGTTTCAGGTGGTGATTAAGCCCTCTCCGGACAACATCCAGGAGCTGTATCTCGGGTCGCTGAAAGAGCTGGGTATGGATCCAACCATCCACGACATTCGCTTCGTGGAAGATAACTGGGAAAACCCGACGCTGGGTGCCTGGGGTCTGGGCTGGGAAGTGTGGCTGAATGGGATGGAAGTGACACAGTTCACTTACTTCCAGCAGGTCGGCGGACTGGAATGTAAGCCGATCACCGGTGAAATCACTTATGGTCTGGAACGTCTGGCCATGTACATTCAGGGCGTAGACAGCGTTTACGACCTGGTCTGGAGCGACGGCCCGTTGGGTAAAACCACGTATGGCGACGTGTTCCATCAGAACGAAGTGGAGCAATCCACCTATAACTTCGAATACGCGGACGTGGACTTCCTGTTCACCTGCTTTGAGCAGTACGAGAAAGAAGCGCAGCAACTGCTGGCGCTGGAAACGCCGCTGCCGCTGCCTGCCTACGAGCGTATTCTGAAGGCCGCCCATAGCTTCAACCTGCTGGATGCGCGTAAAGCCATCTCCGTCACCGAACGCCAGCGCTATATTCTGCGTATTCGTACCCTGACTAAAGCAGTGGCAGAAGCTTACTACGCTTCCCGTGAAGCCCTCGGCTTCCCGATGTGCAATAAAGACAAATAAGAGGCGGCCATGTCTGAGAAAACTTTCCTGGTGGAAATCGGCACTGAAGAGCTGCCACCAAAAGCCCTGCGCAGCCTGGCGGAATCCTTTGCTGCGAACGTGACGGCGGAGCTGGATAACGCCGGCATCGCGCACGGCCATGTTGAATGGTTTGCGGCACCGCGTCGTCTGGCGCTGAAAATCGCTAATCTGGCGGAATCACAGCCCGATCGCGAAGTTGAAAAACGCGGTCCGGCGATTGCCCAGGCATTTGATGCCGAAGGCAAACCGAGCAAAGCGGCAGAAGGCTGGGCTCGGGGGTGTGGTATTACCGTTGATCAGGCTGAGCGTCTGACCACCGATAAAGGCGAATGGCTGCTGTATCGTGCACACGTGAAAGGCGAAAGCGCCGAAGCGCTGTTGCCGAACATGATCGCTACATCGCTGGCGAAACTGCCGATCCCGAAACTGATGCGCTGGGGAGCAAGCGACGTGCATTTCGTACGTCCGGTTCATACCGTGACTCTGCTGCTGGGCGACAAAGTCATTCCGGCGACCATTCTGGGTATTCAGTCCGATCGCATTATTCGCGGCCATCGCTTTATGGGCGAGCCGGAGTTCACCATCGACAATGCCGACCAGTATCCGCAAATCCTGCTGGAGCGCGGTAAGGTCATTGCCGACTACGAACAGCGTAAAGCCAAAATCAAAGCGGATGCCGAAGACGCGGCGCGTACTATTGGCGGTAATGCCGATCTGAGCGACAGCCTGCTGGAAGAAGTGACCTCGCTGGTGGAATGGCCGGTGGTACTGACGGCGAAATTCGAAGAGAAATTCCTCGCGGTACCCTCTGAAGCGCTGGTGTACACCATGAAAGGTGACCAGAAGTACTTCCCGGTCTACGCCAACGACGGCAAACTGCTGCCGAACTTCATCTTCGTTGCGAACATCGAATCGAAAGATCCTCAGCAAATCATCTCCGGTAACGAGAAGGTGGTGCGCCCGCGTCTGGCGGATGCCGAGTTCTTCTTCAATACTGACCGTAAAAAACGACTGGAAGATCACCTGCCGCGTCTGCAAACCGTGCTGTTCCAACAGCAGCTGGGTACATTGCGCGACAAGACCGATCGTATTCAGGCGCTGGCGGGCTGGATTGCCGGTCAGATTGGCGCAGACGTTAACCATGCCACCCGTGCGGGCCTGCTGTCGAAATGTGACCTGATGACCAACATGGTCTTCGAATTCACCGATACCCAGGGCGTAATGGGCATGCACTATGCTCGCCACGATGGTGAAGCGGAAGATGTTGCTGTCGCTCTGAACGAACAGTATCAACCGCGCTTTGCCGGTGATGACCTGCCGTCTAACCCGATTGCCTGCGCACTGGCGATTGCGGATAAGATGGACACCCTGGCGGGAATCTTCGGTATCGGTCAGCACCCGAAAGGGGACAAAGACCCGTTTGCGCTGCGTCGAGCTGCGCTGGGCGTGCTGCGCATTATCGTTGAGAAGAACCTGAACCTCGATCTGCAAACGCTGACCGAGGAAGCGGTGCGTCTGTACGGTGATAAGCTGACCAACGCGAACGTGGTGGATGACGTGATCGACTTTATGCTCGGTCGCTTCCGGGCCTGGTACCAGGATGAAGGTTACACCGTGGATACCATCCAGGCGGTGCTGGCACGTCGTCCGACCCGTCCGGCTGATTTTGACGCGCGTATGAAGGCGGTCTCGCACTTCCGTACGCTGGAAGCGGCATCTGCGCTGGCGGCAGCCAACAAGCGTGTCTCTAACATCCTGGCGAAGTCTGATGAGACGCTGAACGAGCGTGTTAATGCCTCAACGTTGAAAGAGCCAGAAGAGATCGCGCTGGCGATGCAGGTTGTGGTACTGCGTGACAAGCTCGAACCGTACTTTGCCGAAGGCCGTTACCAGGACGCGCTGGTGGAACTGGCTGAACTGCGCGAGCCGGTCGATTTATTCTTCGAAAAAGTGATGGTGAACGTCGAGGATAAAGAGTTGCGTATCAACCGCCTCTCGATGCTGGAAAAACTGCGTGAGCTGTTCCTGCGTGTGGCGGATATTTCGCTGCTGCAATAAACATCGCGCAAGTCACCACCGCAAACAAACGCTGAAACCTGCCCTCGGGCAGGTTTTTTTATGGACGGGACAGGAAGAGTTACTGCAACTGCAATTCCGTCAGACAGGTCTGGCTGTCATCCTTCGTGGCAATGGCGTGTGATGCCGTTTTGCCGTTGTAGCTCACTTCTATTGTCCCTTCAATATTGCGCGGCAACCAGACGCCGATAAACCCGTTCTGATAGCTTTTGAGCGGTTTCTGAATCAGCACATTGCCTTTGTTATCCGTCACTTTAACGTTGAACGTCGTGTCCGGCATTTCACCCTGGCAGCCGGACAAACTGTGGTTAAAGCACGGGTGCGTCTGCTGCTGGTAAGGTGCAAACGAGAGATAGAATTTTTCGCCCAACGGCAGGGTATACATCTGCCCATCAGAAGCGAGTTTTAACTCGGTACTGGTGATGGAAGCCGAATACGGCAGCGGGCGGGATTGTGGCGTTTGATCGATGGTATCCACGATCTGCTCGACTGACTTACCGGCAAGACCATGTTCGGCAAGGAATGTGGCTTCTGGCGATGCAGCAAACGCGGCGCCGCTGGTGAGTAAACCTAGCGTGAAGAACAACGGGAGTCTGGACATAGCGTCAATTCCATGTGAAAAACAGGGTTTTCACTATAAAGCTTACCCTTAGGGAAAGGTCAAAGGCTGGCCAGGTAAAGTAATGCAAAGAAGGGAAACAGGGATATCGAAAGGCGGGCAAGAGATAAAAAAAATCCCCGCCGTCTGGCAGGGATCTTGAATTCTGAGCTTATCTAAGCTTACAGGCTGGTTACGTTGCCAGCTGCCGGGCCTTTAGCGCCGCTTTCGATGGTGAAGGAAACTTTCTGACCTTCGTCCAGAGATTTGTAGCCATCGTTCTGGATAGCAGAGAAGTGTACGAACACGTCTTTAGAGCCATCGTCAGGAGTGATGAAGCCGAAGCCTTTGTCAGCGTTGAACCATTTTACGATACCAGTCATTTTACCGGACATAGTGTATTACCTTTTAAAAAATAAGTGTGCCTTTCGGCGATATGGCGTGCTCTACAGATTTTTTAAGCGTTAAGGAAATGCGCACTACGAGGGGTATCAACGATAACTCTTGAAGGGGACTGCCTTACTAAACTGCTTTAATGGTCTGTACGTCAAACCGTGGAACGCATTAACTCATGTAACGCCTGGGGATGCAACTGTTATTTTTCGCCCGATAGGTTAAGTGGTCAGAAAACGGTCCTGTATCAGGACCGTTCATCAATGATTGTCGATTACTCCATCAACTGCTTACTCAATGCCGGGTTAGCCTGTATCAGGCGCATCAGCTTCAATTCGGTACTGGAGGGTTTAACGCGTTTTGATTCCCACTCCTGTACCAGTGCAACCGTTACGCCTAACGCTCTGGCGAAATCATCCGTTTCCAGCCCGCTCCCCCGGCGTAATTGTTCAAATTCGCTAAAGGGACTTGGCTTATGCGTCAGGGTGATTTTTGATGTTTCTTCTTTAAAAACAATTTGTTCCAGGCTGCTCAGCAGCTCAAACATTGGATCTTTAGATTCCATTGAGAACTCCTTTAAATCACACAGCGAGATCGTGAATTTCATCGAAGCCAGTTAAGAATAGTCGTAAATGAGAAAGCGCGTTGGGCGTCACAGTTTAAGAGGGGGACAAGACTCGTTTCAGCGGCGAGAAGGCGGCGGATTTGTAGCTTGCTAACGATTTGATAACGGGCACTATATCCCGCGTGGTAATGTGAAATGTAAAGATTACGAAAATATGACTATTTCCTGGCAGGCGATTACCTGCCAGGAGGAAAAATCAGGCTTTTTGCGCGGCGTGAGTCGGTGATTCTGTCGGCGTTGATGCGCCAGAGAGCTGGCGTTTACCTGCCCAGTATTTCACCATCAAGGCAAAGGCAGACACTAACGCCGGAATGGCCAGGAATGTAAAGATGGTTTCGAACGCGAGTTGCGCCTGCATCAGGAAGGCGCCGCTAAACGCACCGAGGATGCCGCCGAAACGGCCCAGACCTAACATCCATGCCACACCAGTCGCGCGGCCCTGTGTGGGGTAAAAACCCGCCGCCAGCGCGGGCATGGACGATTGTGCGCCGTTCATGATTGTCCCGGCGATAAAAACCATCACCCCCATGAGCACCAGGCTGCTGGTGGAGAACCCAACCAGGCAGACAAACACCCCGGTCAACAACCAGCCGACCGCCACCACTTTGTTCGGGTTGAATTTGTCCATCAGCGCGCCCAGCACCAGGACGCCAATTCCGCCGCCCAACGGGAACAAGGCGGTAATGATGGACGCCTGGCTCAGCGTGGCCCCTGTTTCACGGATCAGCAGCGGCAGCCAACTGGTCAGCAGATAGAAGATCAGCAACCCCATAAAGTAGGTCAGGCACAGCATTACCGTACCCAGTGCGTAACGCGGCGAGAAGATGACGCCCAGCGCTGATTTCTCTTTAATCTGGCCGGTTTCACGCAGGACAAAGTGCGTCGCTTCCGGTAGCGGGGCGATACGGCGCAGAATGGTGCCAATCTGCTGCTGTGATTTGTTCTTAACCACCAGATAACGGGCAGATTCCGGCAGTAAAACGATCAACACCACTGCCAGCACCAGCGGCATCACGCCGCCGAGGATCAGTACGCTTTGCCAGCCGTAATGCGGGATCAGCCAGGCGGAGACAAACCCACCCATCGACGAGCCAATCGGGAATCCGACGAACATCAGATTCACCAGCAGCGCGCGACGGCGTTCTGGCGCGTATTCACTCATCAGGGTCGCGGCATTGGGCATTGCCGCCCCCAGACCCAGACCAGTTAAAAAGCGCAATGCGGTCAGTTGGTTCAGCGTGCTGGCAAAGGCGGTGAGCAGGCTGAAGCCGCCAAACACCAGAATCGACATAATCAGGACTTTTTTGCGACCGATGCGGTCAGCCATTGGACCCGCGGTGAGCGCTCCGACGGCAAGCCCCACCAGCGCGGCGCTCATGACCGGGCCGAGCGCGGATTTTTCAACGCCCCACTCTTGAACGAGATCGGAGGCGATGAAGCCGATAATCGCGGTATCGAATCCGTCCATCGCGACGGTCACAAAGCACAGCACGAGAATCATCCACTGGTATTTTGAAAAGGGATGCTCGTTGATAAACGCTTGAATATCAGTCGTTTTGTTTGTCATGCGGTCATTCCTGCGAAAGCAACGCGGGGGACAGAGGGGGTTTTTATTTTCTCCACCGCAAGCGTTAGGATTAATTGTGCGATTATCGAACGTTTATTCGTTAATCGTTCAATTAATCAAAACATTGAAGCCCGTGTTCGGCAATCACCCCACCGAGGTTAACGTGCGATAATCGTACGAATTGCCCCTTCACTGGCCGACTTAATGCTGAAAAGCTATTAAAATCATAGAACTACTTCTTGTTAATGCCCTCAGGACAGAGGTGGTAAATGTGATGTGTTTAACAATAAAATAACAATTTGGTCATCGCTATTTCGCCAGACGAATTTCCGCCACAAGATTACGCGGAAGGGGGTATCCTGCGAGCCTGACCTGGACTATCCTTGTAAGCCGTAAGGCACGCGTATTGCGCAGTGCGCATTTTTGGGTGAAAGGAGTATTAAAATGGCGACAGGTAAGTCCTGCTCTCGCTGGTTTGCGCCTCTTGCGGCGTTGTTAATGGTAGTTAGCCTGAGTGGGTGTTTTGATAAAGAAGGCGATCAGCGTAAAGCGTTTGTCGATTTTCTACAGAATACGGTGATGCGTAGCGGCGAGCGTCTACCCACCCTGACCGCCGATCAGAAAAAACAGTTCGGTCCGTTTGTTTCTGATTACGCGATTCTGTATGGCTACTCACAGCAGGTGAACCAGGCGATGGATTCCGCGTTGCGTCCGGTTGTTGATAGCGTTAATGCCATCCGTGTGCCACAGGATTATGTGACGCAACGTGGGCCGCTGCGTGACCTGAACGGTTCTCTCGGCGTATTGGGTCAGCAGTTGCAGAATGCGAAACTGCAGGCCGATGCGGCGCATGGCGCACTGAAACAGGCCGATGACCTGAAGCCGGTGTTTGACCAGGTGTATAAGAAAGTGGTGACGACGCCCGCAGACGCGTTGCAGCCGCTGATCCCGGCCGCGCAGATCTTCACTCAGCAACTGGTCCAGGTGGGTGATTTTGTCGCGCAGCAGGATACGCAGGTGAGTTTTGTGGCGAATGGTATTCAGTTCCCGACTTCGCAGCAGGCAAGTCAGTACAACGCATTGATTGGGCCGCTGGCCTCGCAGCATCAGGCATTTAACCAGGCCTGGACTGCGGCGGTTAACGCTATTCAGTGATGAAGCTGCCGGGCAGGCGATAGCGCCTCCCGGCTGTTTTTGTTACCCCGCAACCTGCGGGTTCACGCAGTTCTTCTCGACCTTTCCTTGCAGCGCATCAATCAGATTATCTACCGCGCAGGCCGCCATGTTATAGCGCGTTTCGTGGGTGGCTGAACCAATGTGTGGTACCGCCACAACGTTACTCAGCGACAACAACGGTGAATCAACTGGTAGTGGCTCTTGCTCAAACACATCCAGACCGGCAGCGTGTATTTCGCCCTGTTGCAGTGCGGCAATCAGCGCGTTTTCATCGACCACCGGACCACGTCCGGCATTAATGAAGATGGCAGAGGATTTCATTTTAGCGAACTGCTCTGCGCCAAACAGATGATGCGTCTCGTCGGTCAGCGGCAGGATCAGGCAGACAAAGTCTGATTCCTGCAACAGCGTATTGAGGTCACAGTAGCGGGCGTTGAAGCGCTCTTCCGCTTCCTGATGGTGGCGGCGGGCGTTGTAGAGAATCGGCATGTTGAAGCCGAAGTGGGCGCGCTGTGCCAGCGCAAGACCAATGCGTCCCATCCCGACAATCCCCAGCGTTTTGTGGTGCACATCAATACCAAACCAGTCAGGACCAATGCTGGAGGTCCATTCGCCGACCTTCACGCGCTCGGCCACTTCCACAACGCGGCGAGCGGTCGATAGCACCAGTGCCATGATCGTATCGGCAACGGTTTCCGTCAGCACGGTGGGCGTATGCATCAGCAGTACCTTACGTGCGTTCAGCGCATCCACATCGAAATTGTCATACCCCACGGAGATCGTTGAGGTTGCGCGGAGCGTCGGCATTTTCTCCAGCAGCGCGGTATCGACGGTTTGGCTGGAGCCCAGCAGACCTTCAGCACTGGCAAAGGCTTGCGCGTGTTGTTCAACCGTCTGCGGGCTCAGGTCCGGCACCTGGGTGACGGTGAAATGTTCTTCCAGGCGATGCAGTAAATCGTCAGGTAACGCTTTGTAGAGAATAATGGACGGCTTCATATGACTCTCCATGAGTGAAAGTTTACGCGTGGCGTGCGCCAACCGGGACGTGCTGATTATTAGCAGGCTTAACAATTAAAGTTAGCCATACTGAGGCGAAAAGCGCCACCCCCATAAAAATGTACGAGGCGGACGGGCTGCCGGTGGCGCCGTTGAGGTAACCGACAAACCACGAGCCGAGGAACGAGCCCAGCGCGCCCATACTGTTGATTAGCGCCATTGCGCCACCGGCAACGTTGCGCGGCAACATCTCCGGAATGATGGCGAAAAACGGGCCATACGGGGCGTACATCGCCGCACCGGCAATCACCAGCAGGGTATAAGAGGCCCAGAAGTTATTCGCGCCGACGGCCCAGGAACCGATAAAAGCGCACGCGGCAATCAGCAGCAGAGGCCAGACGAACAGCTTACGGTTCTGTAATTTATCCGAGGCCCAGGAGGCGATAATCATCGCCACGGTGGCTGCCAGATACGGGACAGAAGAGAGCCAGCCCACTTCGACCATTCCCAGATTCGCGCCGCCTTCGCGGATGATTGATGGCAGCCACAGCACGAAGCCGTAGACGCCAATACTCCAGGTGAAATATTGCATGCATAACAGGATCACATTACGGGAGCGGAACGCTTCGCCGTAGTTGCGTACAGCCTTAATCCCCTGCTGCTCTTGTTCGAGTTGCGTTTGCAACGCCGTTTTTTCTGACTCGGTCAGCCAACCGACCTGCGCCGGTTTGTCTTTCACCAGCACCCACCAGCAGAAGGCCCACAGAATGGCGGGAACCCCTTCGATGATGAACATCTCACGCCAGCCGAGCGCCTGGATCAGGTAACCAGACACCACTGACATCCACAGGACCGTCACCGGGTTACCGAGGATCAGGAAGGTATTTGCTCGCGAACGCTCCGACTTCGTAAACCAGTTACTGATGTAAATCAGCATCGCTGGCATAACAGCGGCTTCCACTACCCCGAGAATAAAGCGAATAGCGGCCAGCGCCGGGATATTGCTGACCATCCCGGTCAGCGACGCGCAACCGCCCCATAAAATCAGGCAGACAAAAATCAGTTTGCGCACGCTCCGGCGTTCGGCATACACCGCGCCGGGGATCTGAAAGAAGAAATAGCCGAGGAAGAACAGGGCGCCGAGCAGGGATGAGATCCCTTTGGTGATGCCAAGGTCTTCGTTAATGCCCGCGGCGGACGCGAAGCTGAAGTTTGCACGGTCAAGATACGCCAGACTATACGTGATGAACACGATAGGCATGATGTACAACCAGCGTTTTGCTGCATTTGTTGAGTTTGCCATAATCAACCTCTGTTGTTTCTGCCGCCGCTGTCTGTAGGGTACAGGGGGCTGTTATCATTACGTAAGGTTATTCGCCTAACGTTTCACGTGTGGGTAAGCCTTCGCTGTCGCCCTGTACCTGAATGGCCAGTGCGCCAATTTTGTTGCCGCGTGTGACGGCCTGCGACAGCGTACGGCCTTCCAGTAGGGCGCTGATGACGCCGACGGCAAAGCCATCGCCGGCACCGACCGTATCGACCACGTTGTCCACTTTGACCGGGGCAACGCTGCCTTTTTCGCCGTCGGCGGTTTTATACCAGGCGCCGTCTGCGCCTGTTTTCAGCACCACGGCTTTCACGCCGTGACGGAGATAGAAATCCGCAATCCCTTCTGGTGTCTGTTGTCCGGTTAAAATCATCCCTTCCTTCAGGCCCGGTAATACCCAGTCGGCCTGGAATGCGAGACGATTCAGTTTCTCAACCATCTCGGCTTCACTTTTCCACAGCACCGGACGCAGGTTGGGGTCAAATGAGAGTGTCTTGCCCTGGGCTTTCATCGTGCGCGCCGTGTGCGCCAGCAGTTCATAGGAACTGGGGGAAAGCGCCGCAGCGACGCCGCTCAGATGCAGATGACGGGCACTGGAGAAATACGCGTCGTGGTAGTCCGCAACGGACAGATGGCTGGCGGCGGAACCTTTACGGAAATACTCCACAATGGGATCGGTTCCATTTTCAACTTTAGATTTTAGCTGAAAGCCGGTTGCGTAGCGCTCATCCAGCGTGACTCCCTGCGCATCAATCCCCTCTTTTTTCAGTGAGTTGAGAACAAAGCGACCAAAGCTGTCGTTACCTACGCGGCTCACCCAGCCGACTTTCAGTCCCAGTCGTGCCAGGCCGGTGGCAACGTTCAGTTCGGCACCGGCAACACGCTTGATAAACTGCTCAACCTCGGCCAGATCGCCGGTCTGCGTTGCTACAAACATCGCCATCGCTTCGCCGATTGTGATGACATCCAGTGAATGCTTCATGCCTTACTCCTTACGTAACAAATCGACGTAGTGGCGGGTAACCGCCGTCAGATCGGCCCCTTCCAGCGGGAATTCAATGCCGCGCGGAACGTCGGTGGGCAACAACTTGAGCAGGTCGAGCCAGCGGGGCTCTGCCTGGTCCGGGGGAACGGCGCAATAGCTGTCGTGGTGCGCGGTGGCGGCTTTAACGTGAACATAACCCACTGACTTTGACAGTTGACGAGCGGCCTCTTCTGGCGAATCGCCTACCCACAGCCAGTTGCCCATATCAAACGTCAGGTGTACAGGCAGCGCATGTTGCTGACAGGCGGCGTTAAAACGTTGCATGGGGGCCAGTTGTCCGCAGGCGGTCTGGTCGTTCTCGACTACCAGCGCCATACCGCTGCTTTCCAGCCAGTCGCGCAGGGTGTCAAATTGTTCTGCGCGGACAAAATGGCCCAGCGAAACCTTCAGCCATAGCGCGCGCAGCGTTTGCGCTTCCTGAAGCAGTGACGGCAGTTGTGGATTGAGGCGGCCATCGTCCATGAACAGCGGTTGTGGCGCGGAATAGCAGGCCAGCAGATCGAAGCATTCGATGGCTGACGCCAGGGTGGTCAGGGCGCTGAGCTCAGCGTCAGTAAACAGTTCGCGGCGAATTTCGACGCCGTCTGCACCTGCACCGGCAATGATAGGCAGCATCGCGGTTTGTCCACCGGCAGCGCGGACAGTGTCGTGGCCATAGGCAGTGGTGACCACTATCAGTTTTCTTTGCATAGGAACTCCAGAACTCACGCTAATGTGATTACGCTAGATGGAACCGGTTCCAAAAAAAAGCGTGATGTGTCGAAATTATGATCACCATCACGAAGGAAAATTATCGGGCAGTGGAGCCGCGAACGATCAGCTCGCCGGAGAAAACCTGTTCATGAATGGCGTCGCTGCCGCCTTCAATCCTGCGTACCACTTGTTCGACAGCGGCATAACCAATCTGCCACGTGGGTTGTTTCAGAGTCGTGATCCCGACCCCTGCCAGTTCAGCCCATTCCAGCTCATCGAACCCCAACAGACCAATATCGCTGCCCCAGTTGAGGCCAATGCGCTTCAGTGAACGGGCGACCTGAAGGGTGAGCGCACCGTTAGCGGAAATCACTGCCTTGCGCATCCCGCGATGCTGCTGGTGGAACTGGCGTAAGGTGTTATCGAGTTGCGTATTCTCGGAAAGCGGAACTTCGGCGTTTTCGGCGACAACGCCCGGATAACGTGCCAGTGTTGCCCGAAAGGCGCTCAGTCGTTCACGACGGGTATTGACCATCCCCAGCGGTTCGCTGAGAAACAGCAGTGCTTCAAAGCCTTGTTCAATCAGGTGTTCGGTGGCGGTGGTGGCGGCCTGAGTGTTGTCCAGCCCGACGACGTCGCAGGCGAAGTCAGGGATTTTGCGATCGATCAGTACCATCGGCAACGCGGACTGTTGCAGGCGATTCAACCCCTCTTCACGCATCCCCACGGCGTTGACCACAATACCTTCGACCTGATAACTGCGCAGCAGATCGAGATAGTGCAATTCCTGGTTCACCTCGTTATTGGTGTTACAGACCAGCGGTGTAAAGCCTTTCTCGCGACAGGCGGCCTCGATACCGCTTAACACGTGGACGGAATAGGGGTTGGTGATATCGGCAATGATCAGGCCAATCAAACGGGTGCGACCTCGTTTCAGGCCACGAGCCATCAGGCTGGGGCGATAGTCGAGATCGGCAATGGCTTTTTCAATACGCGCCAGCAGGGCATCGGAAAGCAGGTGTTTTTCGCCGTTGAGATAACGTGAAATGCTGGTTTTACCGGTTTTTGCCGCTTTCGCGACATCGCTGATGGTGGGGCGTGTTGATTTGCTCATCGCTGAATTCCTTGCTTTGGGTGAGCATACCTTAGCGCGAAAAGACCCGGCGACGCTACGCTTACCGGGCCTGGAGCGTGGTTTTGTCGGCCGGGCGGCAATGCCGCCACCCGGCACAACCTTTACTGAATCGGACTTAACGTAATTTCGACACGACGGTTCTGGGCTTTCCCTTCCGCCGTGCTGTTGCTGGCGATCGGATTTGCCGGACCCATGCCGCTGGTGCGGATGCGGTTGGCGGCAACGCCCTGGGTGATCAGTGCGCTGGCCACGCTGTCCGCACGCTGCTGTGACAGACGCATGTTCAGATCCTGGCCGCCGGTGCTGTCGGTATACCCGATGACATTGACGGCGGTTTTTTCGTATTCCTTCAGCACCATCGCCACGCCGGTCAGCGTGTTGGCACCTGCCGGTTTCAGGGTGGCGCTGCTGCTGTCGAAGGTGACGTTATTCGGCATGTTCAAAATGATGTTATCGCCACTTCGCGTCACGCTTACGCCGGTTCCCTGCATTTTGTCGCGCAGTTTTGCTTCCTGTACGTCCATGTAATAACCGACGCCGCCGCCGAGCGCTGCCCCTGCCGCGGCACCAATCAGTGCGCCTTTACCGCGATCCTTCTTCGACGAGGAGAGAGCGCCGATACCCGCGCCCACCAGCGATCCAATGCCTGCGCCAATGCCAGATTTACCCGCTTCGCGTTCGCCGGTGTAAGGGTTGGTTGTGCAGCCAGAAACCGCCAGGGCGCCGCTCACGATAGCGGCAATGACTAAAACACGTTTCTTCATCTTAATTCCTTAATGACATTCTTATTTTTTGCCACAGCGACCGTGGCGGTTGATTATGACGTGTGTAGATGAAGAAAATTCCAGGGATCTCTCTGAAATTTGTAAGTAACATTGAACGCCGTAATACATCATCTCATCTGCAGGAGCGCCTGGCTTGACGACGCATTATTCGGTGTTAACCGCCGCCCTTTGGGGGCCAATACTTGTCGAAACGGACGGAGAAACAGTGCTCTCCTCCCGGGGGGCGCTGCCCACTTCGCATCCCAATTCGCTGCAAAGCGCGGTTCGCGATCAGGTGCACAGTCAAAGCCGGGTACGCTATCCGATGGTACGAAAAGGGTTTCTGGCTTCGCCGGAACAACCGCAGGGTGTGCGCGGGCAGGATGAGTTTGTGCGTGTGAGCTGGGACGAGGCGCTGGCGTTGATTCATGCGCAGCATAAACGCATTCGCGATACGTATGGCCCCGCCTCCATTTTTGCCGGTTCTTACGGCTGGCGTTCCAACGGTGTTCTGCACAAGTCGGCGACGTTATTACAACGTTATATGGCGCTGGCGGGCGGCTATACCGGACATCTGGGCGACTATTCTACCGGCGCGGCGCAGGCCATCATGCCGTACGTGGTGGGCGGTAGCGAGGTTTACCAGCAGCAAACCAGCTGGCCGGTGATTCTCGAACACAGCGAGGTGGTGGTGTTATGGAGTGCCAACCCGCTGAATACCCTGAAAATTGCCTGGAATGCGTCGGATGAACAAGGGATCCCTTACTTTGACGCGTTGCGTAATAGCGGGAAACGGCTGATCTGCATTGATCCCATGCGATCGGAAACCGTTGATTTCTTTGGCGATAAGATGGAATGGATTGCGCCGCACATGGGGACCGACGTGGCGCTGATGCTCGGTATTGCGCATACGCTGGTGGAAAATGGCTGGCATGACGAGGCGTTTCTTGCCCGCTGTACCACGGGCTATGAGGTCTTTTCAGACTATCTGTTGGGTGTGAGCGACGGTATTGCCAAAACGGCAGAGTGGGCGGACCCGATTTGCGGCGTTCCGGCGGCGAAAATCCGTGAACTGGCAGAATTGTTCCATAAAAATACCACTATGCTGATGGCCGGTTGGGGCATGCAACGCCAGCAGTTTGGCGAACAAAAGCACTGGATGATTGTCACCCTGTCCGCCATGCTGGGCCAGCCTGGCATACCTGGCGGTGGTTTTGGTCTTTCCTATCACTTTGCTAACGGGGGGAATCCGACCCGCCGTTCTGCGGTGCTGGCGTCAATGCAGGGCAGCCTGCAAGGCGGGACCGACGCGGTGGAGAAAATCCCGGTGGCGCGCATTGTGGAAGCGCTGGAAAACCCCGGCGCGCCGTATCAGCATAACGGGATGAACCGCCACTTCCCGGATATCCGCTTCATCTGGTGGGCGGGTGGGGCGAATTTTACCCATCACCAGGACACCAACCGACTGATTCGCGCCTGGCAAAAACCGGAGCTGGTGGTCATCTCGGAATGCTTCTGGACCGCTGCCGCGAAGCACGCTGATATTGTGTTGCCGGCAACCACTTCCTTTGAGCGTAACGATCTCACCATGACCGGGGATTACAGTAACCAGCATCTGGTGCCCATGAAGCAGGTCGTGCCGCCGCAGTTCGAAGCGCGCAATGATTTCGATGTTTTTGCCGCGCTGAGCGAACGCTGGGAGCAGGGCGGTTATCAACGCTTTACCGAAGGGAAGAGCGAACTGGAATGGCTGGAGACGTTTTATACGATTGCCGGGCAGCGCGGGGCCAGCCAGCAGGTGACGTTGCCGCCGTTTGCCGAATTCTGGGAAGCGAATCAACTGATTGAAATGCCGGAAAATCCGGCCAATGCGCAGTTTATCCGCTTTGCGGATTTTCGTCGTGACCCGGACGCGCATCCGCTGAAAACCGACAGCGGTAAGATCGAGATTTACTCACAGCGAATTGCCGGTTACGGCTATGCAGATTGCCCCGGACACCCGATGTGGCTGGAACCGGATGAGTGGCACGGCAACGCCGAACCGGAGCAACTACAGATTGTGTCGGCGCACCCGGCGCATCGTCTGCACAGCCAGCTTAACTACAGTCACCTGCGTGAACGGTATGCGGTGGCGGATCGTGAGCCGGTGACGATTCACCCGCAGGATGCTCAGGCGCGCGGCATCCGTGACGGTGATGTGGTACGCATCTGGAATCACCGTGGTCAGATCCTTGCAGGCGCCGTGGTCACTGACGGTATCAAACCTGGTGTTATCTGCATTCATGAAGGGGCATGGCCGGATCTCGACCTTGCTGCCGGGGGCATCTGTAAAAACGGCGCGGTGAATGTGCTGACCAAAGACCTGCCCAGTTCGCGTCTGGGGAACGGCTGCGCGGGCAATACCGCGCTGGCGTGGCTGGAGAAATACAGCGGGCCAGCGCTTACGCTTACGGCGTTTACTCCGCCCGCCAGCCCATAATCCAGGTGGGATGCTGGGTATCTTCCTGCCATGCGCTGTCTTCGATACGAAAGCCCAGCGCGTGGTAGAAATTCACCGCGTTCTGGTTTTTTTGATAGACCTCGAGGCTCAGCACGTCAAAACACTGCTGAACATGCTGTACCAGCGCTTTCCCTATCCCGCTACGTAACGCATCCGGGGCGACAAACAACGCCCCTAAAAAACGCCCGTCCATGACGCTCACAAACCCTTTCAGCGCCTCGTCTTCCTCCCAGACCCAGGTTCTGGCGGCGGGCAGGTAAACATCGCGCACCACTGCCTCGCTCTCATGCCAGTAGCGTTCTGCGATAAAAGGATGCGCATAGATGGTGCTTTCCAACCACAACGCCAGCAATGGCGTCATGTCAGCACTATGAAACTCGCGAATCATGTTTATCTCCTGGATGACAGAAACAGCCGGTGATGTGGTCATTGACCAGTCCGCAGGCCTGCATGAAGGAGTAGCAAATAGTGGTGCCGACGAACTTGAATCCCCGTTTTTTTAACGCTTTCGACAGGGCGTCGGAGGCGGGCGTGGAGGTCGGGATTTCGCCCAACTCGGCGGCGCGGGTGATTTGTGGCTGGTTATCCACGAATGACCAGACGAAGTCGGCAAACGGTTCGCCGTTTTGCTCCATCGCCAGATATGCCCGGGCATTGCCGATGATGGCCTGAATTTTCCCCCGATGGCGGATGATCCCGGCATCAAGCAGCAGTCTTTCCACATCGTCTTCCTGCATGGCTGCCACGCGGATGGGATCGAACTGGTGGAAGTTAGTGCGATAATTCTCGCGTTTCTTGAGGACGGTGATCCACGAAAGGCCAGCTTGTTGGCCTTCCAGACAGATCATTTCGAACAGTTTTTTACCGTCGTGCTCGGGTACGCCCCATTCGTTATCATGATAGGCAATATAAAGGGGGTCCTGACTGACCCAACCGCAACGTTCCATACTTCCCTCGCTCTTTGACTTGCCATAAAAATATCGCTCCGGGTGCCTTGACGCTCCCGCGAAAAAGACAATATTTAATACAGGGCTTTCGCCTGTCATCCTTAATTACAATGACAATAATATCGCCGATTTCGGCTCTCTTCTGGAGTCGCATTGATGATGATAAAAAAATGCAGTGGTCGCCGGGAAATTATTCTCCTGGCGAGCGTCGTAGTTTGTTCGCTTTACATCAACACAGCCCGTGCCTGGCAGCAAGAATATATCGTTGATAATACGCCTGGATATACGACTGAACGCTATACATGGGACAGCGATCACCAACCGCGCTATGACGACATTCTGGCGGAACGTATCCGGACGACACAAACTGTGCCGGGTCTGGCGGTGAATCTTGAGCAAGCTTCACCCACGGAGGCCACCAGCGGCATGAGTATGGGCTGGAATTTTCCCGTCTCTGGCGACATCACGACCGGACCGGTGGCGGCATTACATTACGATGGCACCACGCCCGCTATTTATAACGAATTTGGCGATAGCGTGGTCAGCCAGTCGCCCGACCCGTTATGGCATGCCAGCGTCAGTACGCTGGGCTGGCGGGTGAATTCGCAGTTTGGCGATCTGCGACCGTGGGCGCAAATCAGCTATAACCAGCAGTTTGGCGAAAATATCTGGAAGGCGCAGTCGGGACTCAGTCGAATGACGGCGACCACTCAGGACAACAACTGGATGGACGTGACGGTAGGCGCAGATATGCTGCTCAATCAGCACATGGCGGCTTATGCTGCGCTCTCGCAGGCGGAAAATACCGCCAACAGTACCGACTACCTCTACACGATGGGGGTAAGTGCCAGGTTTTAACCTGCAATTTACAATTTAAACGCAGTGATAACAGTGTTTGTGGCGATAGTAGGCACTAACTGACCGGGAAAAAATTCATTCAATGAATTTTTGTCTCGTCATTCATTCCGCATTCCAGGCATTTCATTCCGTTCTGATGGCACTTCATGCCGTTTTTTCCCTGCATAAAATGCATTTCGTTATGGTTGTTGGCAGAGAATTTATCCCTTTTGCTTATGCAGGAAGACTGCCATGAAAACCGCATCGTATCAGCGCACCCGTTGGTTGACCCTTATCGGTACCATCATTACGCAATTCGCCTTAGGTTCTGTGTATACCTGGAGCCTGTTTAATGGCGTGCTTTCAGAAAAACTGGGTGAACCCGTCAGCCAGGTGGCTTTTTCCTTCGGCCTGTTGAGCTTAGGTCTGGCGATCTCCTCTTCTGTCGCCGGGAAGTTACAGGAACGTTTTGGCGTGAAGCGCGTCACCATGGCGTCCGGTATTCTGCTCGGGCTGGGTTTCTTCCTGACCGCGCACTCCAGTAACCTGATGATGCTGTGGCTGAGCGCAGGCGTGCTGGTAGGCCTGGCCGATGGCGCGGGCTATCTGTTAACACTGTCCAACTGCGTGAAGTGGTTCCCGGAGCGTAAAGGGCTAATTTCTGCCTTTGCCATTGGTTCTTATGGTCTGGGAAGCCTGGGTTTCAAATTTATCGACAGCCAACTTCTGGCAACCGTTGGTCTGGAAAACACCTTTGTGATTTGGGGCGCGATTGTGCTGGTGATGATTGTCTTCGGCTCTACGCTAATGAAAGATGCGCCGAATCAGGAGGTCAAAACGCAAAATGGTGTTGTAGAAAACGACTACACCCTGGCACAATCTATGCGTAAACCGCAGTACTGGATGCTGGCGGTGATGTTCCTGACGGCGTGCATGAGCGGACTGTATGTGATTGGCGTGGCGAAAGATATCGCTCAGGGGCTGGCGCATATGGACGTGGCGTCGGCGGCCAATGCGGTGACGGTGATTTCTATTGCTAACCTCTCCGGCCGTCTGGTGCTGGGGATCCTGTCCGATAAAATTGCCCGTATCCGTGTGATCACCATTGGTCAGGTGGTGTCGCTGGTGGGGATGGCCGCTCTGCTGTTTGCGCCGCTGAATGCGCTGACTTTCTTTGCTGCCATTGCCTGCATCGCCTTTAACTTTGGCGGGACGATCACCGTCTTCCCGTCACTGGTCAGCGAGTTCTTCGGTCTGAACAATCTGGCGAAAAATTATGGTGTGATTTATCTCGGCTTTGGGATTGGCAGCATCTGCGGTTCGATTATCGCGTCGCTGTTCGGTGGGTTCTACGTGACTTTCTGTGTCATCTTTGCATTGTTGATTCTCTCGCTGGCGCTCTCCACCACCATTCGTCAGCCAAAACGCGAGGTGCTGGAAATGGCACACGCCTGATATCCCGTAAGATTTTCTACAGGCCAGCCGATGAGCTGGCCTTTTTTTGTTATATCTGCTGTGAATAGTCTGCTTTCAAACTTGATTTTTTGTAAATATCTCTTTCGATCACATTCTCTGTTGCCACTTTCTTTGCTGCTTGTGGTCTACTTAGCCGCGCGTGTCGATTTTACTATTTGACTACCTTCGCAATTTCACCTGCCCGGCGGATGTCGCCGTTGCGCAGGCTGTGTTAACCCCTCGATTTCCAGGGCTTGCTTGCATGAGATACATTACGTCGATGTCGCAGCAAAAGCTGAGTTTTTTGCTCGCGATCTATATCGGTCTGTTTATGAATGGCGCGGTTTACCTCCGTCGGTTTGACGGTTACGCGCAAGACTTTACCCTCTGGAATGGAATCTCCGCGGTGGTTGAACTGGCTGGCACTGTGCTGGCAACGTTCTTCTTTTTACGACTCCTGTCACTGATGGGCAGGACGGTGTGGCGTGTTCTGGCTTCGTTGCTGGTGCTGATTTCAGCGGGCGCAAGTTATTACATGACCTTTATGAACGTGATGATCGGTTACGGCATCGTTGCCTCGGTCATGACCACGGATATCGATCTCTCCAAAGAGGTGGTCGGCTGGACGTTTGTCCTCTGGCTGGTGGCGGTGAGTCTTCTCCCGCTGATCTTCATCTGGTTTAACCGCTCGACGGATACCTTCTGGCGTCAGCTCTGCACGCCAAAAGTGCGCTGGCGCAGCGCGCTGATTGTGCTGATGGCGGGGCTGCTAGTCTGGGTGCCAATTCGTCTTCTGGAGATGCATCAGAAGCGTGCCGATCGTATTGCCGGTGTCGATATGCCGAGTTACGGCGGCGTACTGGCGAACTCTTATCTGCCGTCAAACTGGCTGTCTGCACTGGGCCTGTATGCCTGGGCGCAGGTGGATGAATCATCGGATAACAAATCGCTCATCAACCCGGCGAAGAAATTCACCTATACCCCGACACAGAACCTGGATGACACTTACGTGATTTTCATTATTGGTGAAACTACACGCTGGGATCATATGGGAATGTTGGGCTATGAACGCGACACCACGCCGAAGCTTGCCAAAGAGAAGAACGTCGTGATGTATCGTGGTTATTCCTGCGATACCGCGACGAAACTGTCGCTGCGCTGTATGTTCGTTCGTCAGGGTGGGGCCGAAGACAACCCACAGCGTACGCTGAAAGAGCAAAACGTCTTTGCGGTGCTCAAGCAGTTAGGCTTTAGTTCCGATCTCTACGCGATGCAGAGTGAGATGTGGTTTTACAGCAACACGATGGCCGACAACATTGCCTATCGCGAACAAATTGCTGCTGAGCCACGTAACCGGGGTAAAGCCGTGGATGACATGCTGCTGGTCAATGAGGTTGATCGTTCGCTGCAGGAAAACCCGCAGGGTAAGCATCTGATTGTGCTGCACACTAAGGGCTCTCACTACAACTACACTCAGCGTTATCCGCGCGAGTTCGCTCAGTGGAAGCCGGAATGTTACGCTATCGATCGTAAGTGCCCAAAAGACCTGATGATTAATTCATACGATAACTCGATTACCTACGTCGATCATTTTATCGACACGGTGATTGATCAGGTACGCGATAAGAAAGCGATTGTGTTCTACGCTGCCGACCACGGTGAGTCAATCAATGAGCGCGAGCACCTGCACGGTACGCCACGTAAGATGGCACCACCGGAGCAGTTCCGCGTGCCGATGATGGTCTGGATGTCTGATAAATACCTGGAGAACCCGGCCAACGCCCAGGCGTTCGCGCACCTGAAGAAGGAAGCGGAAATGAAGGTGCCGCGCCGTCATGTTGAGCTGTATGACACCATCATGGGTTGTCTCGGTTATACCTCGCCGAATGGCGGAATTAATGAGAACAACAACTGGTGTCATATCCCTGACGGACAGAAAAACGTCGCGCAGTAAGCGGGCTGACGACTTTCTCGCCGATCAAAGGGCATTTTGATACTAAGGGATTGACGGGGGCGCACCTGCGCAGTAAGATGCGCCCCGCATTCGGTGATTGGCGCAGCCTGGTAGCGCACTTCGTTCGGGACGAAGGGGTCGGAGGTTCGAATCCTCTATCACCGACCAAATTTAAAACCCTGCTCAACGAGCAGGGTTTTTTGCATTCGAAGCCTGGGAGGATGAGAACCTCCGGGGGCAAGAGGTTCGACTCGAGCGGAGCGAGAGAACGTTGCGACAGCAACGGCCCGCAGGGCGAGCCACGACGTGGCGAGTTATCCTCTATCACCGACCAAATTCAAAACCCTGCTCAACGAGCAGGGTTTTTTGCTTTTGTAGGCCTGATAAGCGAAGCGCCATCAGGCATTCGGTGCGCACTGCCGGATGGCGGCATTCGCCTTATTCCGCCCACGAAATCGCTTCATCAGGTAAATATCCATTCCTGCGGAACATCAACAAAAAAGTGCGCATCACTTCTCACTATTTGTTAACGGTTTTGTGACATATTCCATTGTCTTTTTTTATCTATGCATGAATCTTTTTTTGCGTTACTTATGGCTGGCGCTAGCATTTTCCGCTGTGCGTTTTAACGTTCGTGGGATTTATCGCTCAGATATGCAGCATTTCGTCAGAAATTTTTCATATTCTGCACGATTGTTAATCACCAAATGTTGCGAAATATTAAGGTGTTTATTCTGGTGTTCTGGGCGTAGCATAAATTTCTCTGCTGAAAATACCCGCCTGAAGTTTTTTTAATCTTTGTTTGCGAATTCTCACCGTTGTTGTAAATCATGGATACCTGTATTGACGTTTTCACATTCTGTTGACAGATTGTAGGGCATGAGGGGCATTTCATGGAGAATCCGCGCTGCTACTCAGTCGTTTATGTGAACGGAATCCCCACCTCTTAACGCCGACCCAGCCGGTTAAAAAACAAAAAAGGCCAGGCGGTGCAAACCCACTGCAAAGGGTAAAACAACATCACATTTGGAGCAGAAGAATGAGTATTTCCTTGAAGAAGTCAGGGATGCTGAAGCTTGGTCTGAGCCTTGTGGCTATGACTGTCGCAGCAAGTGTACAAGCTAAAACTCTGGTTTATTGTTCAGAAGGTTCACCTGAAGGGTTCAACCCGCAGCTGTTTACCTCTGGCACAACCTATGACGCCAGCTCAGTACCTATCTATAACCGTCTGGTTGAATTCAAAACCGGCACCACGGAAGTGATTCCGGGCCTCGCTGAAAAGTGGGAAATCAGTGAAGACGGTAAAACCTACACCTTCCACCTGCGTCAGGGCGTGAAGTGGCAGGACAATAAAGAGTTCAAACCGACGCGTGATTTCAACGCCGATGACGTGGTGTTCTCTTTCGATCGTCAGAAAAACGCACAGAACCCGTACCACAAAGTCTCTGGCGGCAGCTATGAATACTTTGAAGGCATGGGCCTGCAAGACCTGATCAGTGAAGTGAAGAAAGTGGACGATAACACCGTTCAGTTCGTGCTGACGCGTCCTGAAGCGCCGTTCCTCGCTGACCTGGCGATGGACTTTGCCTCTATTCTTTCTAAAGAATATGCCGACAATATGATGAAAGCTGGCTCGCCGGAAAAAGTGGACCTGAACCCAATCGGTACTGGTCCGTTCCAGCTGCAGCAGTACCAGAAAGACTCTCGTATTCTCTACAAAGCGTTCGAAGGTTACTGGGGCACTAAGCCGCAGATCGATCGTCTGGTCTTCTCCATCACGCCTGACGCGTCCGTGCGTTACGCCAAACTGCAGAAGAACGAATGCCAGGTGATGCCATACCCGAACCCGGCTGACATCGCGCGCATGAAGCAGGATAAAAACATCAACCTGCTGGAGCAGGCGGGTCTGAACGTCGGCTATCTCTCTTTCAATACCGAGAAGAAACCGTTTGATGACGTCAAAGTGCGTCAGGCGCTGACCTACGCAGTGAACAAAGACGCGATCATCAAAGCCGTTTATCAGGGTGCAGGCGTTGCGGCGAAGAACCTGATCCCGCCAACCATGTGGGGCTATAACGACGACGTTAAAGACTACACCTACGATCCTGAGAAAGCGAAAGCCCTGCTGAAAGAAGCCGGTCAGGATAAAGGCTTTACCGTTGAGCTGTGGGCAATGCCAGTACAGCGTCCGTACAACCCGAACGCTCGCCGTATGGCTGAGATGGTTCAGGCCGACTGGGCGAAGATTGGCGTTCAGGCCAAGATTGTGACCTACGAGTGGGGCGAGTATCTGAAACGCGCCAAAGCGGGTGAGCATCAGGCGGTAATGATGGGCTGGACCGGCGACAATGGGGATCCGGATAACTTCTTCGCGACCCTGTTCAGCTGCGCGGCGGCGAAAGACGGTTCCAACTACTCTCGCTGGTGCTACAAGCCGTTTGAAGATCTGATTCAACCGGCGCGTGCGACCGACGACCACAACAAGCGTATTGAACTCTACAAACAGGCTCAGGTCGTGATGCACGATCAGGCTCCGGCGCTGATCGTGGCTCACTCCACCGTGTACGAGCCAGTGCGTAAAGAAGTCAAAGGCTACGTGGTTGATCCATTAGGTAAACACCACTTCGAAAACGTCTCTATCGAATAATAAAAGCAACGCCAGGTAAGCGCTACGCACCGTTAAGTCGGTACGTGTAGCGCCACCCGGCAGTAATGCTTTATCCCCTTCTCATTGAGGAGGGGATAAGATTTGTGAGCAATACAGACTCACGGTTCCAGGCCGTGCGTCATTAGAGAGAATCCGGGTTATGTTGCAGTTCATTCTCCGACGTTTGGGACTCGTCATCCCCACGTTTATCGGTATCACTCTTCTCACCTTTGCTTTTGTCCATATGATCCCCGGCGATCCGGTGATGATCATGGCAGGTGAGCGTGGTATCTCCCCTGAGCGTCATGCTCAACTGTTGGCTGAACTCGGTCTCGATAAGCCGATGTGGCAGCAGTACCTCCATTACATCTGGGGGGTTATGCATGGTGATTTAGGTATCTCGCTGAAAAGCCGTTTACCGGTGTGGGACGAGTTCGTGCCTCGCTTTAAAGCGACGCTGGAACTGGGTGTCTGCGCCATGATTTTCGCTACCGCCGTGGGGATTCCCGTGGGCGTGCTGGCCGCCGTTAAGCGCGGTTCCATTTTCGATCATACTGCTGTTGGCCTGGCGCTGACCGGTTATTCCATGCCGATCTTCTGGTGGGGCATGATGCTGATCATGCTGGTTTCCGTGCAACTCAACCTGACCCCCGTCTCCGGGCGCGTGAGCGACATGGTGTTCCTTGATGACTCGAACCCGTTGACCGGTTTTATGCTGATCGACACCGCAATCTGGGGTGAAGAGGGCAACTTCATTGATGCTGTGGTGCATATGATCCTGCCCGCGATGGTGCTTGGCACCATCCCTCTGGCAGTGATTGTGCGAATGACTCGTTCATCGATGCTGGAAGTGCTGGGCGAAGATTACATCCGTACCGCGCGCGCCAAAGGGCTGACGCGTATGCGTGTCATCATCATTCACGCGTTGCGTAACGCCATGCTGCCGGTGGTGACCGTGATTGGTCTACAGGTGGGAACGCTGCTGGCGGGCGCCATTCTGACCGAAACCATTTTCTCGTGGCCTGGCCTTGGGCGCTGGCTGATTGATGCGCTGCAACGTCGCGATTATCCGGTTGTGCAGGGTGGGGTGTTACTGGTGGCGACGATGATTATTCTCGTCAACCTGCTGGTCGACCTGCTGTACGGCGTGGTGAACCCGCGTATTCGTCATAAGAAGTAAGGGGCCATCATGTCACAGGTTACTGAAAATAAAGTTATTGCTGCGCCGGTGCCGATGACGCCGATGCAGGAGTTCTGGCACTATTTTAAACGCAACAAGGGTGCTGTGGTGGGGCTGGTGTACGTCGCGATCATGATCCTGATTGCGGTATTCGCCAACTTCCTGGCGCCGTATAACCCGGCTGACCAGTTCCGCGATACCCTGCTGGCACCGCCGGCCTGGCAGGAAGGCGGCACGCTGGCGCATCTGCTGGGAACTGACGACGTGGGCCGCGATATCCTGTCGCGCCTGATGTATGGCGCGCGTCTGTCGCTGCTGGTGGGCTGTCTGGTGGTGGTGCTGTCGCTGGTGATGGGCGTCGTGCTGGGCCTTGTGGCCGGGTATTTCGGCGGCATCGTTGATAACATCATTATGCGTATCGTCGATATCATGCTGGCGCTGCCGAGCCTGCTGCTCGCGCTGGTGCTGGTGGCGGTCTTCGGTCCCTCGATTGGTAACGCCGCGCTGGCACTGACGTTCGTGGCGCTGCCTCACTATGTGCGACTGACGCGCGCCGCTGTGCTGGTGGAGGTCAACCGCGACTACGTGACCGCTTCCCGCGTGGCGGGGGCCGGCGCGATGCGCCAGATGTTCATCAACATCTTCCCGAACTGCCTTGCGCCGCTGATCGTTCAGGCGTCGCTCGGTTTCTCTAACGCCATTCTCGATATGGCCGCGCTTGGCTTCCTGGGCATGGGTGCGCAACCGCCAACACCGGAGTGGGGCACCATGCTCGCTGATGTGTTGCAGTTCGCACAAAGCGCCTGGTGGGTCGTGACCTTCCCGGGTCTGGCGATCCTGCTGACGGTGCTGGCATTTAACCTGATGGGTGACGGTCTGCGTGACGCGCTCGATCCCAAACTGAAGCAGTAAGAGGTTCGAGATGGCGTTATTAAATGTAGATAAATTATCGGTGCATTTCGGCGATGTTGGTTCCGAATTCCGCGCCGTAGACCGCATCAGCTACAGTGTGAATCAGGGCGAAGTGGTTGGTATTGTCGGTGAGTCAGGCTCAGGAAAATCGGTCAGTTCGCTGGCGATTATGGGGCTGATTGATTATCCAGGCCGCGTGATGGCGGAAAATCTGCTGTTCAACGGCCAGGACCTGAAGCGTATTTCTGAGAAAGAGCGCCGTAATCTGGTTGGCGCCGAAGTGGCGATGATTTTCCAGGACCCGATGACCAGCCTGAATCCGTGCTACACCGTCGGTTTCCAGATTATGGAAGCGATCAAGGTGCATCAGGGTGGTAACAAGCAAACCCGTCGTCAGCGGGCGATTGACCTGCTGAACCA
Organism: Citrobacter sp. RHB35-C17; assembly: GCF_013816795.1. NCBI lineage: Bacteria > Pseudomonadati > Pseudomonadota > Gammaproteobacteria > Enterobacterales > Enterobacteriaceae > Citrobacter > Citrobacter sp. RHB35-C17. The sequence goes on from NZ_CP057150.1 coordinate 233,197, forward strand.
GGTGGGGATCCCCGATCCGGCCTCGCGTCTGGACGTGTATCCGCATCAGCTTTCCGGTGGGATGAGCCAGCGCGTGATGATCGCGATGGCGATTGCCTGTCGACCGAAGCTGTTGATTGCCGATGAACCGACGACGGCGCTGGATGTGACCATCCAGGCGCAAATCATCGAGCTGCTGCTGGAACTGCAGCAGAAAGAGAACATGGCGTTGGTGCTCATCACTCATGACCTGGCGCTGGTGGCGGAAGCTGCGCACAAAATCATTGTCATGTACGCCGGTCAGGTGGTGGAAACGGGGGCGGCGCATGATATTTTCCGCGCGCCGCGTCATCCTTACACCCAGGCGTTGCTGCGCGCGTTGCCGGAGTTTGCTCAGGATAAAGCGCGACTGGCCTCACTGCCTGGCGTGGTGCCGGGGAAATATGACCGCCCGTTGGGCTGTCTGCTGAACCCGCGTTGCCCCTATGCAACGGACAAATGCCGCAGTGAAGAACCTGAACTGGCCCTGCTGGATGGCGGTCGTCAGTCGAAATGTCATTACCCACTCGATGATGCCGGGAGGCCCACACTATGAGTACGCATGAGGCCACCTCGCAACAACCGCTGTTGCAGGCGATCGACCTGAAAAAACACTACCCGGTGAAGAAGGGAATTTTCTCTCCTGAACGTCTGGTGAAAGCGCTCGATGGGGTCTCTTTTACCCTTGAACGCGGCAAAACGCTGGCGGTAGTGGGCGAATCCGGCTGCGGGAAATCCACGCTTGGCCGTCTGCTGACGATGATTGAAACGCCGACCGGCGGTGAACTGTATTACCAGGGACAGGATCTGCTTAAGCACGATCCGCATGCGCAGAAACTGCGTCGGCAGAAAATCCAGATTGTGTTCCAGAACCCGTATGGTTCACTGAATCCGCGTAAGAAAGTGGGTCAGATTCTGGAAGAGCCGCTGCTGATCAACACTTCGCTGAGCAAAGAGCAGCGCCGTGAAAAAGCGCTGGCGATGATGGCGAAAGTGGGGCTGAAAACCGAGCACTACGATCGCTATCCGCACATGTTCTCCGGCGGTCAGCGCCAGCGTATCGCCATTGCCCGTGGGCTGATGCTCGATCCGGATGTGGTGATTGCCGATGAACCGGTCTCTGCGCTCGATGTTTCTGTCCGTGCGCAGGTGCTGAACCTGATGATGGATTTGCAGCAGGAACTGGGGCTGTCCTACGTCTTTATCTCCCACGACCTGTCGGTCGTCGAACACATTGCGGATGAAGTGATGGTAATGTACTTAGGCCGTTGTGTGGAGAAGGGGACGAAGGATCAGATCTTCAATAACCCGCGTCACCCGTATACCCAGGCACTGCTCTCCGCCACGCCGCGTCTGAATCCGGACGAACGCCGCGAGCGCATCAAACTGACCGGCGAGCTGCCCAGCCCGCTGAATCCGCCGCCGGGTTGCGCCTTCAACGCCCGCTGCCGTCGTCGCTTCGGCCCCTGCACCCAGTTGCAGCCGCAGTTGAAAGACTACGACGGTCAACTGGTCGCCTGTTTTGCGGTTGACCAGGATGAGAACCCGCAGAAGACAGCGATCTGACAAAAGTGCCTGATGGCGGCTTCGCCTTACCTGGCCTACGGTGATTTGTAGGCCAGGTAAGGCATTTACTCGATCAGCTTCAGTAGCGGCGACAAACAGAGCAAAACGCCGTACAGCAAAATCAGCCAGCTTTTCAGGCCGCGCAGTTTTTCCAACTGGCTGACTTTATAAATCAGGAAGAACGGAATCAGGCAGGAGACAATCCCGTACAGCGGGCTGCCGAGCTGGAAGAACACCAGCACGGAGACGCGGAACGAAACCCAAATCACCAGCGTGGTGACGATAAACGCGCAAATACCCAGCGTAATGATGCGCGGAGGAATATTTCCGACGTTAACGATGCGCCCCAGCACATTCAAAATGATGCCTTTCATCGCCTCGTGGAACCCCAGATAGATCCCAAAGAACGCCGTCAGCACCGCAAAGATATTCAGCACCGTCGAGGTGATGTGGATAATCGGGCCTGGAATAACCTGTGCGGCTAACGCCAGCGCCGAAATGTTTTGCTCAAAGGCGGAGACCGCCTCCTCGTGGGTGATGGAGAAGGTAAACGAGAAGGAGAAAAACAGGATCACCGCAATGAGCGTGATATAGCTGATACGGTGCGTGCGAATCGCCATGCGGGTTGCCAGGAGTCTGTCCGCTTCACGTTTGCGATAGGCAATATTCATCGGATTAAGAACCTGAATGAAGACTGCCGAAAAGAAGCAGAACGGAATGGTGAGCAACACGTCGCGAAAGAACACCGAAGCTTGCGGGAAAGCGGTGATATTGCTCAGGTTCCAGTGTGGGATCATCGCCAGTCCAAACACCACGATGATACCGACTTTCACTACCACCATTGGGCCGGAGATTTTAAAAAGCAACTTCTCGCCGCCGGAGGCGATCGCCACCAGCGCCGCAAAAATTGCCACCTTGTAGATCAATGACTGCGAAAGGTCGGCGTCAGTCAGACCGAAGGTGCGAATGTACGACGCGCTGTCGAACACCACGGAAAGCGAGTAAATAAATATGCCGTGGATAATCATCAGGAAGTAGATCACGCCAAGGAATACGCCCCAGTTTTTCCCCAGGTAATGGCTGATGACATCGGTATAGTCGTTACAGGTTTCGCTCTCGGAGAGCGTTTTCAGGTAGATATCCTGCACGATCCAGGTGGCCGGATAGGCAATCAGAGAGGCGGTAATAAAGACCCAAATGCCTTTTAACCCAATCTGCACCGGCATTAATACCGTTCCTGCGCCAATCGCCATGCCGATGCACAGCAACACCCAGCCAAAATCGTAGCGGGTAAACGGTAAACTCTGCGACGCCGGTTTGCCGGATACGCGGTGATCGGAAAGTGGTGATGTGTCGTGCTGCATGGAGTCCCCTGCCAAAAAGAGCCGTCACGGCTTGATGACCGCGAGGGGACGCAATTCTACAGAAGAGTGTAGGTCTCTGCCAGTTGGCTGATTGCGAGGCGTCGCGCAAAGCGAAAGCATGTTGGATGTCGGGCATGGCGGGTTATCGTAGAATCGGCGGTAAGCCGGTGTTTCCCGGTGAGGCGCAGCGTTGCGGGGGCTTGATCCCTGGCGGCGTGAGTTGCTGGAAAGAGAAAACCCCCGCACGTTGTCTGGTATAAACCTGGCAACTAAACGGGGGCTTACCTTGCACCTCAACGATAGCCGCGAACGGTTGCCATTGCAACACAGGCGGCGATATGGCGTTGACTCAGCCAGGCATGGCTTTCTGGCATGATTTATACCCGTCATACTTCAAGTTGCAGGTGCGTTAGCTGCGCTCGCTCACCCCAGTCACTTACCAGAGAAAGCTCCTGGGGATTCACTCCCTTGCCGCCTTCCTGCAACTCGAATTATTTAGGGTATAGCGGCTCCAGCCATTGCCGGTATCATTGCGGGTATGGTTGTGAACTGGCTACGTAGCAGGAAGTAATGCGCTGATGGGCGTCTGCCTGCCGCAGTGGCAACATGCGCCCGAACCAGGCCGCAAGGGCGATCCTTGCGGCCTGGTTCGTTATTGCGGATATGGCACCCAGTCGCCGCCATTCAGACGGACGTACGGTTTGTCCTGATACTGGATAACCACCGCGTTGGCGTTTTCCGAGACCACAGCCGTTTGTGGCAGGTTGCTGGTGAGTTTTGCCCAGTCCACGCTGTCTTCGGAGAAGATCTTACCGTCAAGCACGCGTACCACCAGATCAGAAATGGCCAGATAGCTACTTGGCTGATTAATGACGATCGGCGCACCCTGATGCGGCGCTTTCATGCCGAAGAATTTCACGCCAGCCGGGACGTTGGTGATCGAGGGGCTCGGAATATCACGCAGGCCAGAGACCTGCATTCTGTCGCCTTTCAGCGCGCCGCCGTGTTCCGGTACGACAACCACCATGACCTTACGACCCGATTTCTCCAGCTCGGTGAAGAACGCATCCAGTTCATCAAAGAATTTCTGCGCACGCGCTTTGTAATCCGCCGTTTTACTGACGCCGGGATAGTGGTTACCGTCGTGGAGCGGCAGAGTGTTGTAGAAAGTGGCGCTACGGGAGTCCTTATCTTTTTCCGTGGTTTCCATCCAGCGCTGTAGCACGGCGGTGTCGTCATACACCGGGGAACCATCAAAGCCCAGCAGCGGCGCAGGTAAGCCTTTCTGATCCATCAGTTCAGCCTGCATGCCGCCATTTTCACGAACCTCTTTCAGGAAGCCGCCGAATTCGCCGTTATGGCCCATCATCAGGTGCTGCGTAAAGCCCAGTTTTGACAGGTTATCAAACAGATAGCATTCATTGCCTGCGGGTTGATACAGGTTCGTGTGCGAGGGCTGTCCGCAGCTGGCGCGTAGCAGGCGAATCGCCGCCGGGCCGCTGTACGACGTGGCGGAATTGAAGTGTTTAAACTGGATATCAAAGTGCGACCACAGCGGGTGCGACATCAGCCCTGCGGCTTCAATATCGGACCAGGAGAGTGAGCAGATATTGATGACTAACAGTTCAAACGGCTGCGCATCGGCAGGGAGCGCTGATGGGAAAGGCGTTTTGCGCTTCGCTTCCGCATTGTAGAACGTATTCAACCATGCGTTGAGATTCGCCGAGGTCGGCGGTGCGGTTTGTGCCGGGATATCACCAACGACCGGTGCTCTTCCAGCGGTCGCGACCGTTTCAGCTGCCGTACCGCCCATGGTGGTCACCGTGGTCGTCGGTTGACCCGCCGGCCACAAAGAGAAACTCGGACCCGCCAGCGTCAGGACGTTAAGCCAGACCAGAATCGCCACCACGAAGGCGGTAACCCGAATCCATTGTGACAAAAACAGCCACGCGACCAGCAGGACAAACATGGCGCCAATCATCTGCCAGTTGATAAAGCGCGTGGCAAGATCGAGTAAATAGTCCGTGCTAAAGCCTGCCACCTGCGAGCCCTGGCTCATAATACTTTCCGGGCCTGGCAGCCAGGTGTCGTGCCAGAACAGAGCAAAACCGATCGGAATGGCGACCCAGTGACGCATGCGATGCAGGCTGTAACGCGGAATCGGCATCAGCAGGAAGGCCATAAAGACCAGATTCAGCAGCGGGTGAAAATTCAGATAGCCCGCCCAGAGCAGGCCGAACTTGACCAGAAAATAGAAGTTCCAGCCAGAAAGACCGCGCCAGTATTGCCAGAGAGGTGAAGGCAGTGATGCGTTTTGTGTTTGTTGAGTCATTTTTTCGTTGCCCTGGAAATCACCGCGCGGCGCAATGTTCCGGCCGGTTTAACATAACGAGGTTTTGCAAATAACAGCCGGGTCGTATTGCTGATCCGGCGTAGTGAATGGCGCGCCAGATACCCCAGCGGGAAGAAAATCAGTGCACAAACAACGATGATTTGCAGGATATCGCTGATAGTCATCATGATGAGTGCTCCGTTTCATCGTCCAGTAAGCGTAGCGGTTGTGGAATACGCCGCCACGTCTTGCCGTCATGCTCGGCATTGATGACGGGTTTCACGTTTTGGGTCAGCGGCAACGGTTGTCCCCACTGTTCTGGCGCCAGTAAGCGCATCTGCACCAGCTCAGCGCTGATGAGATTATCTTCAAACCAGACCATGCGGTTAGAAAAGAGATCGCCGGTCGGGAGTGGGAAGATATGATTGAGCGCGGTATCGAGATCGTTGACGCGGCAAAACGACAAGAACAGCACCAGGCGGTTGCCGCCAATAGTGACGATATCGCCGGTACGGTGCGGGCGACACATCGTTAAGGCTTGTTCAACGCGGATACCCGGAACGGGTCGCAGCGCCACCATCACCCCTTTCCCGTCGGCAGGCAGCAGGGTGTTGCTCATCATGTTATGTACCGCTTCACAAAACACGTCCCATTTCTGGAAACCGCGCAGTTTCATCGGCTGGGTCATCGACAACAGCGTCGTGATATCTTCCGGCACGTAGCGACTAAATTGCTGACCCTGAACGCTTTCAATCAGCGTCAGACAGCGCGAGAGTGGCGCGTTCCACGGAATCACCATATTGGCACCGCAGCCTAATAGCAGGCGTTCGTCGGTGGCGCGCAGGCTGGCGATGTTTTCCCGCACAAGGATTTTCAGCGCGCTTCCGCGTTGGCGACGCAGAGTATGGATGCTCCGTGCCAGGGGCTCAATCTGGCTGTTTTGCTGAAGCGAAAAGATCAACGTTGCCGCCTGTGCGGTACGCGCCTCATTGAATAAAGCTTCATTATTATCGAATAATTTCCAGTGCTCGGAGAGTGGCGGCGCCCCTTCCAGCACGGCGACATTACTCAGGATCTGCTTTTCATCGCTACGGGGCTGGATTTCAGCCTCTTCTTTTTGCACCAGTTCCCACTGCCCTTCATGATGGCGGACGGTGAGTTGCTGACGAGCGCTAACCCCTTTTTCATTACACCAGAAGGCAATATCAAACAAATGCTGATCGCCCTGATAGCGCATACTGGCGAGGCCATAAAGCGAGCGATATTCCCCCATTAAAAGAGAGAATTGTTTATCGTTATTATTGCCGGGGTTAAGCACCACTACAGAACAGTGATGGAGACGCGTCCATTTATTCATTTTATCCAGCCACAGACGCAAACGTTCAGCTGGTATATTTTGCCAGCCGTTATTTGCGCAAATAAGAATGAATAAGTAATGCATCGGGTCCACGGAACACAGCAAATCGCGGGTCATAAATTGTAGACCCTTTTCCGAATTTGGCATGGAAAATAACTGAATTTTTTCCGGACCGTGAGATTCATCTAATTTGAATATCTTCCCGGGATCGCTGCCCATGGAAATGCCCGCGACTTTTGCCGTCCCGGTCTGAAAGGCAATCGTTTGATTCGCCAGGCTGATAGCGTCTTCAACGCGATCGGTGTTAACCCACCAGACTCCGCCGGCTGGCATATGGCGTAGTTCATCCCATAATGATGAGATGCCAATTGAAAATACAGGGTCCACAGCGTTCCTCGGGTCGCTATTTTATCTGTTTATCAGTTTACTAGCGAAAGCTCAGAAATAAACCTAACATTGAAATTAAAACGTATCAGATTTAGCATGTGAATCGATTTGGCGAGCAAGAAGCCTTGTAACATCGGCCTTTCCGATTCCATGACGCGTATTTTCACGAAACAACAAGACAGAAAATGAGCAACATCTGGCCTTGCCGAATTTCGGTGAGAACGAAGCGGAATGCGAAAAGAAAAAATGTTTGAAGCATGGCGAGTCTATTCAAAGGGATAAAACAAAATGTCTGACAACGAACCCGGCACGCAAACTGATTCAACATTGGGCTATACCTTTCAAAACGACTTCCTGGCATTAAGCCAGGCTTTTTCATTGCCAGAATTTGATTACACTGATATTTCCCAGCGTGAACAGCTCGCCGCCGCGATTAAACGCTGGCCGCTGTTGGCTGAATTTGCGCAACAACAATAAGGAAGCCGTGGATGGCCATTCTGGGACTTCAGGGCATACGAGGCGGAGTGGGCACGACGTCGATCGCGGCTGCACTGGCTTGGTCATTGCAATTATTAGGGGAAAACGTCCTGGTTGTGGATACCAGCCCCGATAATTTGTTGCGCCTGTCATTCAACGTCGATTTTTCTCATCGCGACGGCTGGGCCAGAGCGATACTTGATGGTCGTGACTGGCAGGAAGGCGGGATGCGTTATACCTCGCAGCTTGATTTGCTGCCGTTTGGTCAACTGACGGCGCAGGAGCGGGAATATCCTGACCGCTGGCTGGAACGACTGGGCGGCATCGCGGCGGGCATCCGTGCGCTGAAAGAGAGTGGGCGTTACTCTTGGATTTTACTGGATCTGCCGCCGGGTTCCGTGCCGTTAACCCGACGACTGGTCAATGAGTGCGACCACACGCTGGCGATTGTCAAAGCCGACACCAACTGCCATGTCCGTTTGCATCAGCAATCGCTGCCGGCGGGCGCGCATATTTTAATTAACGACTTACGTGTTGGCAGCCAGTTGCAGGACGATCTCTACCAGGTCTGGCTACAGAGTCAGCGTCGTCTGCTGCCGATGGTGATTCACCGCGATGAAGCGATGGCTGAGTGCATGGCGGCCAAACAGCCGTTGGGGGAATACCGCAGTGACTCACTGGCCGCAGAAGAAGTGCTGACGCTGGCAAACTGGTGTTTATTACATTACGCAGGTCAAAAAACTCCTGTCGGGAGCGCATCATGAGTGTCCTGTCCCGGTGGTTGCTTATTCCGCCGGTGAGCGCCCGCTTAAGCGAGCGCTATCAGGGTTATCGTCGACATGGCGCGTCGCCTTTCAGCGCGGCGCTGGGTTGCCTGTGGGTGATTCTCGCATGGGTCTTCATCCCGCTGGAGCACCCGCGCTGGCAGCGTATCCGTGCCGAGCGTAAAGCGCTCTATCCTCATATCAACGCCGCGCGCCCGCGCCCGTTAGATCCTGCCCGTTATGCCATTCAGACCCTCTGGCTGATGGCGACCTCGCCGCGTCAGGAGACGACGCAGCCTCGCTGGCAAACCTTCTCCCGTCTGCAAGGCGTCAGAGGGCGTTATCACCAGTGGATGGATGCGCTACCGGGACGCGTGACGCAAAACACCACGCACCTGGATAAACAAAAAGAGCTTGGTCACCTGAGCTCTGGCGCGCGTCGCTTTATCATCGGGATTATTGTCACTTTTTCGTTGATTCTGGCGCTGATATGCGTGACCCAGCCGTTTAACCCGCTGGCGCAATTCATCTTCCTGATACTGCTGTGGGGCGTTGCGCTGATCGTGCGCCGCATGCCGGGGCGCTTCTCCGCGCTGATGCTGATTGTGCTGTCGCTGACGGTATCGTGCCGCTATATCTGGTGGCGCTATACCTCCACGCTGAACTGGGACGATCCGGTGAGTCTGGTCTGCGGGTTGATCCTGCTGTTTGCCGAAACCTATGCGTGGATTGTGCTGGTGCTGGGTTACTTCCAGGTCGTCTGGCCGCTGAACCGCCAGCCGGTGCCGCTGCCAAAAGATATGTCGCAGTGGCCGTCGGTCGATATCTTTGTGCCGACTTACAACGAAGATCTGCACGTAGTGAAGAACACCATTTACGCGTCGCTGGGTATCGACTGGCCGAAAGATAAGCTCAATATCTGGATCCTCGACGATGGCGGGCGTGAAGAGTTCCGCCAGTTCGCCCAGACCGTGGGGGTGAAATATATCGCCCGTACCACCCATGAGCACGCCAAAGCCGGGAACATTAACAATGCGCTGAAATACGCCAAAGGCGAGTTCGTTTCGATCTTTGACTGCGACCACGTGCCGACACGTTCGTTCCTGCAAATGACGATGGGCTGGTTCCTGAAAGACAAGAAGCTGGCGATGATGCAGACGCCGCACCACTTCTTCTCCCCGGACCCGTTTGAACGTAACCTCGGGCGTTTTCGCAAGACGCCAAACGAAGGCACGCTGTTTTACGGTCTGGTACAGGACGGTAATGACATGTGGGATGCCACCTTCTTCTGCGGTTCCTGTGCGGTGATTCGTCGTAAACCGCTCGATGAAATTGGTGGTATTGCCGTTGAGACGGTGACTGAGGATGCGCATACGTCGCTGCGTCTGCACCGTCGCGGTTATACCTCCGCGTACATGCGCATTCCGCAGGCAGCAGGACTGGCGACCGAAAGCTTATCTGCTCACATCGGTCAGCGCATTCGCTGGGCGCGCGGAATGGTACAGATTTTCCGGCTCGATAACCCGTTGACCGGCAAGGGGCTGAAGTTCGCTCAGCGATTATGTTACGTCAATGCCATGTTCCACTTCCTGTCAGGTGTTCCACGGCTGATCTTCCTGACCGCCCCGCTGGCGTTCCTGCTACTGCATGCTTACATCATCTATGCGCCCGCGCTGATGATTGCGCTGTTCGTCCTGCCGCACATGGTTCACGCCAGCCTGACCAACTCGAAGATTCAGGGCAAGTACCGCCACTCCTTCTGGAGTGAGATCTACGAAACGGTGCTGGCCTGGTACATTGCGCCGCCGACGCTGGTGGCGCTGATTAACCCGCACAAAGGGAAGTTTAACGTCACTGCAAAGGGCGGACTGGTAGAAGAAGAGTATGTCGACTGGGTGATTTCCCGTCCGTACATCTACCTGGTACTGCTTAACCTGTTCGGTGTGGCGGTCGGCGTCTGGCGTTACTTCTACGGGCCGGAAAACGAAATGCTGACTGTTATCGTCAGCCTGGTGTGGGTGTTCTACAACCTGATTATCCTCGGCGGCGCGGTGGCGGTATCGGTTGAAAGTAAACAGGTTCGCCGCTCACACCGTGTTGAAATTTCTATGCCAGCGGCGATTGCCCGTGAGGACGGACATCTGTTCTCGTGCACCGTCCATGATTTCTCCGACGGCGGTCTGGGGATCAAGATCAACGGTCAGGCCCAGGTGCTGGAAGGGCAGAAGGTGAATTTACTGCTCAAACGCGGCCAGCAGGAATATGTCTTCCCGACACAGGTAGCGCGCGTTTGGGGTGAACAGGTGGGGCTGCAACTGATGCCGCTGACCACCAAACAGCATATCGATTTTGTGCAGTGTACGTTTGCCCGTGCTGATACATGGGCGCTCTGGCAGGACAGCTATCCGGAAGATAAGCCGCTGGAAAGCCTGTTGGATATTCTGAAGCTGGGTTTCCGTGGCTATCGCCATCTTGCGGAATTCTCCCCATCTTCCGTGAAAATAGTTTTCCGGTCTCTGACTTCTCTGGTTTCCTGGGTTGTGTCGTTCATTCCACGCCGTCCGGAGCAGGACGAGGTGGCGGTGCAACAGCCGGATCAGGTTATGGCTCAACAATGATGATAACGCGATGAAAAGAAAACTTTCCTGGATTTGTGCAGTGGCAATGGGGATGAGCGCAATCCCTTCATTCATGACGAATGCGACGCCGGCAACGCAACCATTGATAAACACTGAGCCAACCGTGGCCCCGGCGGCGGCCGCCCCTGCACAGGCAGATGAAAATCAGCCGGTGGGTCAGGTGATGCCGGGCGTTCAGGGAGCTGATGCGCCGATTGTGGCGCAGAATGGCCCATCCCGTGACGTGAAACTGACGTTTGCGCAGATCGCGCCGCCGCCGGGCAGCATGGTGCTGCGTGGCGTGAACCCTAATGGCAGTATTGAATTTGGCATGCGTAGCGATGAAGTGGTCTCCAGAGCCGTGCTGAATCTGGAGTACACCCCGTCGCCATCCCTGCTGCCGATACAGTCGCAGCTCAAGGTCTATCTGAACGATGAGCTGATGGGCGTGCTGCCGGTCACCCAGGAACAGTTGGGCAAAAAGACGCTGGCGCAAATGCCGATCAACCCATTGTTTATCACCGACTTTAACCGTGTGCGGCTGGAGTTTGTCGGCCACTATCAGCAAGTTTGTGAAAACCCGGCCAGCAGTACGCTGTGGCTGGACGTCGGTCGCAGCAGCATGCTGGACCTCACCTACCAGACGCTGGAAGTGCAAAACGATCTCTCGCACTTCCCGGTACCGTTCTTCGATCCACGCGACAACCGCGCGGTGACGCTGCCCATGGTCTTTGCCGGCTCGCCGGATCGTACCCTGCAACAGGCTGCGTCGATCGTATCGTCCTGGTTTGGTTCCCGGGCGGGCTGGCGAGGCCAGCACTTCCCGGTGCTGTACAACACGCTGCCAGATCGTAATGCGATCGTCTTTGCCACTAACGACAAGCGACCTGATTTCCTGCGTGAACATCCGCCGGTGAAAGCGCCGGTGATCGAAATGATCAGCCATCCGGATAACCCTTACGTGAAACTGCTGGTGGTGTTCGGTCGTGACGACAACGATCTGCTGCAGGCCGCGAAAGGGATTGCCCAGGGCAATATTCTCTTCCGCGGAAGCCGTGTGGAAGTCAACGAGGTGAAACCGCTGCTGGCGCGTAAACCGTACGATGCGCCAAACTGGGTGCGCACCGATCGCCCGGTCACCTTCGGTGAACTGAAAACCTATGAAGAGCAGTTGCAGTCCACCGGGATGGAACCTGCCGCGATCAACGTCTCGCTGAACCTGCCGCCGGATCTCTATCTGCTGCGCAGTACCGGTATTGATATGAATCTCAATTACCGTTACACCACGCCGCCGACCAAAGACAGTTCGCGCATGGATATCAGTCTGAATAACCAGTTCCTGCAAGCCTTTAGTCTGACCAGCAATGAGAAGAGCAACCGTCTGCTACTGCGTCTGCCGGTACTGCAAGGACTGTTGGACGGGAAAACGGATGTCGCCATTCCGGCGCTGAAGCTGGGCGCGATGAACCAGTTGCGGTTTAACTTCGAGTACATGAACCCGATGCCGGGCGGCTCGGTTGAAAACTGTATTACCTTCCAGCCGGTGCCGAACCATGTGGTGATTGGCGATGACTCCACCATCGACTTCTCGAAGTACTACCACTTCATAGCGATGCCGGATCTGCGCGCGTTTGCGAACGCGGGCTTCCCGTTCAGCCGCATGGCGGATCTGTCGGAAACCCTCACCGTGATGCCGAAAACGCCGAACGAAGCGCAGATGGAAACGCTGCTCGACGCGACAGGCACTATTGGCGCGCAAACCGGCTTCCCGGCGATTAACCTGACTATCACCGATGACAGCAGCCAGATTCAGGGCAAAGATGCGGACATCCTGATTATCGGCTCGATCCCGGACAAACTGAAAGACGACAAGCGTATCGACCTGCTGGTTCAGGCGGCAGAAAGCTGGGTGAAAACCCCAATGCGCCAGACGACGTTCCCGAGCATCATGCCGGATGAAGCCGATCGCAAAGCGGATGCGCAGGCGACGGTAACGTCGAGTGGACCGATGGCAGCGGTCGTCGGCTTCCAGTCGCCGTTTCACGATCAGCGTAGCGTGGTGGCGCTGCTGGCGGATAGTCCGCGCGGCTATGAGTTGCTGAACCAGGCCATCAATGACAGCGGCAAACGGGCGGCGATGTTTGGTTCCGTCTCGGTGATCCGTGAATCTGGCGTGAGCAGTTTACGCGTCGGCGAGATCTACTATGTGGGTCACCTGCCGTGGTTTGAACGTCTGTGGTACGCGCTGGCTAACCATCCGGTGCTGTTAGCGGTGCTGGCGGCGATCAGTGTGGTATTACTGGCCTGGGTGCTGTGGCGTCTGCTGCGCATCATCAGTCGCCGCCGTCTCGATCCGGATCATGAGTGATAAATAATGAACGCGTTGCGAAGTGGGATAGTCATGGTGTTAATGCTGGCCGCGCTGAGTGTACAGGCGGCCTGTACCTGGCCTGAGTGGGATCAATTTAAAAAGGATTACATCAGTCAGGAAGGGCGGGTGATTGATCCCAGCGACGCTCGCAAAATCACCACCTCGGAAGGGCAAAGCTATGCGATGTTCTTTGCCCTCGCCGCTAACGATCGCCAGGCTTTTGATACGCTGCTGGCATGGACAGAGAATAATCTGGCACAAGGTTCACTAAAAGATCATCTGCCCGCCTGGCTGTGGGGGCAGAAAGATCCCTCCACCTGGGCGGTGCTGGATAGCAACTCTGCTTCTGACGGTGATATCTGGATCGCGTGGTCGCTGCTGGAGGCGGGACGCTTGTGGAAAGAACCGCGCTATACCGAGATCGGCAAAGCCTTGTTGAAACGCATTGCCAGCGAAGAAGTGGTGACGGTGCCGGGGCTGGGCTCCATGCTGTTACCCGGCAAGATTGGTTTTGCCGACGCCAACACCTGGCGCTTTAATCCGAGCTATCTGCCACCGCAGCTGGCGCAGTATTTCACCCGTTTCGGCGCGCCATGGTCCACTCTGCGTGAAACCAACCAGCGACTGCTGTTAGAAACGGCGCCGAAAGGTTTCTCACCGGACTGGGTTCGTTACGAGAAAAACAAAGGCTGGCAACTGAAGGCAGAGAAAACGCTGGTCAGCAGTTACGACGCGATTCGCGTCTATCTGTGGGTGGGCATGATGCATGACGGCGACCCGCAGAAAGCACGGCTGCTGGCAAAATTCAAACCGATGGCAACCCTGACAACTAAAAACGGTCTCCCGCCGGAGAAAGTGGACGTCGCCAGCGGCAAAGCGCAGGGCAATGGCCCGGTAGGCTTTTCTGCGGCCTTACTGCCTTTCCTGCAAAACCGCGACGCACAAGCGGTGCAGCGACAGCGCGTAACAGACCATTTCCCCGGCAGCGATGCCTATTACAGCTACGTGCTAACCCTCTTCGGACAAGGGTGGGATCAGCATCGTTATCGCTTCACCGCCAAAGGTGAGTTACTACCTGACTGGGGCCAGGAATGCGCAAGTTCAAATTAAGTTTACTCGGGGTTTCACTCGGCATTGCCCTGATGCCCTTTGCCGACGCCGCGCCGTCGGCGCAACAGCAGTTGCTGGAGCAGGTGCGGCTGGGAGAAGCAACGCACCGTGAAGATCTGGTGCGCCAGTCGCTCTATCGCCTCGAACTGATGGACCCGAATAATCCTGACGTTATTGCCGCTCGCTTTCGTTACCTGCTGCGTCAGGGCGATAACGACGGCGCGCAGAAACAGCTTGATCGACTTTCTCAATTAGCGCCGGGTTCTAATGCCTATAAATCGTCCCAAACCACTATGCTGTTAGCGACGCCGGATGGGCGTCAGTCGTTACAGCAGGCGCGTCTACAGGCGACAACCGGGCATGCCGCAGAGGCGGTTGCCGCCTATGATAAGTTATTCAAGGGCAACCCGCCGGAAGGCGACCTGGAAGTGGAGTACTGGAGCGCGGTAGCAAAAATTCCGGCCCGCCGCAATCAGGCGATTAATCAGCTCAAGGCGATTAACGCCCGCAGTCCGGGCAATAACACATTGCAAAATACGCTGGCACAACTGTTGTTTGATAACGATCGCCCGGCCGAAGGCTTTGTGGTTCTGGAGCAGATGGCGAAATCCAACACCGGGCGGAATGCCGCGTCCACGATCTGGTACACCCAGATCAAAGATCTGCCGGTCAGCGATGCCAGCGTGAAGGCGCTGCAAAAATACCTCACGGTATTCAGTGAGGGGGACAGCGTGGCTGCGGCACGCAGTAAGCTTAGCGAACAGCAAAAACAGCTTTCCGATCCGACATTCCGCGCGCGTGCGCAGGGGCTGGCGGCAGTCGACGCAGGCCAGGGCGGACGGGCGGTTTCAGAATTACAGCAGGCGGTGAGAGCCAACCAAAACGACAGCGAAGCCGTGGGTGCGCTGGGGCAGGCCTACTCTCAGCGAGGCGATCGCGCCAGCGCCGTTGCGCAGTTTAAGAAAGCGCTGGCGATGGATCCGCAGAGCGGGAGTCGCAGCAAGTGGGAAAGCCTGCTGAAAGTGAACAGTTACTGGCTGGCGATTCAGCAGGGTGATGCCGCGCTCAAAGCCAACAATATTGACCAGGCTGAACGTCTCTATCAACAGGCCAGAAACATCGACAATACCGACAGCTATGCGGTACTGGGGCTGGGCGATGCAGCAATGGCGCGGAAAGATTATCCGGCTGCCGAGCGCTATTACCAGCAGACGTTGCGCATGGACAGCGGTAATACCAATGCCGTACGCGGTCTGGCAAACCTCTATCGCGCGCAGTCGCCGGAGAAAGCCTCTGCGTTTATCGCCACGCTCTCTGCCAGCCAGCGTCGCAGCATTGATGATATTGAACGCGGACTGGAAAACGATCGTCTGGCCCAGCAGGCCGAAACGCTGGAGAACCAGGGCAACTGGGCACAGGCCGCGGAACTGCAACGCCGCCGACTGGCGCTGGATCCGGGGAGCGTCTGGATAACCTATCGTCTGTCACGCGATCTATGGCAGGCCGGGCAGCGTAGTCAGGCTGATGCGCAGATGAGCGCGCTGGCGCGTCAGAAACCCAACGATCCGGAACAGGTGTATGCGTATGGGCTGTACCTGTCCGGCAATGATCAGGATCGGGCGGCGTTGGCGCATATCAACAGCCTGCCGCGCAGTCAGTGGAACAGTAACATTCAGGAACTGGCCGATCGCCTGCAAAGCAACCAGGTGCTGGAAACGGCGAATCGTCTGCGCGACAGCGGCCGGGAGGCTGAGGCTGAAGCGCTGTTACGCCAACAGCCTGCCTCCACCCGTCTCGATTTAACGCTGGCCGACTGGGCGCAGCAGCGCAGGGAATACAATGCGGCGCGAGGTTCATACGACGCCGTGCTGGCGCGCGAACCGGATAACGTCGATGCGATGCTGGGGCTGACGGAAGTGTACATCGCCCAGGGCGACAAGCCTGCCGCGCGAGCGCAACTGGCAAAACTGCCCGCAACGCAGACGCCGTCAATCAACATGCAGCGGCGAATCGCGCTGGCACAAATGCAGCTTGGCGATACCGCTGCGGCACAACAGACCTTCAATACGTTGATTCCGCAGGCCAAAGCGCAGCCGCCATCAATGGAAAGCGCAATGGTGCTGCGTGACGCCGCGCATTTCCAGGCGCAGAGCGGCGAGCCGCAACAGGCGCTGGATACGTACAAAGATGCGATGGTGGCGTCCGGTATTACGCCAACGCGTCCGCAGGATAATGACACCTTTACCCGTCTGACCCGTAACGATGAAAAAGATGACTGGCTGAAGCGTGGCGTGCGCAGCGATGCGGCGGATTTGTATCGTCAACAGGATCTGAACGTCACGCTGGAGCATGACTACTGGGGATCGAGCGGTACCGGCGGCTATTCTGATCTAAAAGCGCATACCACTATGTTGCATGTGGATGCGCCGTATTCGGACGGTCGTATGTTCTTCCGTACCGATCTGGTCAACATGAATGCAGGTAGCTTCTCGACTGATGACAATGGTCGCTACAAGAATAACTGGGGCACCTGTACGCTGGAAGACTGTAGCGGCAGTCGCAGCCAGTCGGACACGGGGGCGAGCGTCGCCGTTGGCTGGAAGAATGACACCTGGAGTTGGGATATCGGCACCACGCCGATGGGCTTCAACGTTGTCGATGTGGTCGGCGGCGTCAGTTACAGCAATGACATTGGGCCGTTGGGTTATACCCTGAACGCGCACCGCCGTCCGATTTCCAGTTCGCTGCTGGCCTTTGGCGGACAGAAAGATGCGCAGAGCCACAACGGCGACAGCAACGACGTCAACACCGGTAAAAAATGGGGTGGCGTTCGTGCCGATGGCGGCGGGATTAGCCTCAGCTACGACAAAGGTGAAGCCAACGGCGTCTGGGCTTCACTCGGCGCCGATCGGTTAACCGGGAAAAATGTCGAGGATAACTGGCGCGTCCGGTGGATGACGGGTTACTACTACAAAATCATCAACGAGAATAATCGCCGTGTCACCGTAGGTCTGAACAATATGATCTGGCACTACGACAAAGACCTGAGCGGTTATTCGCTGGGCCACGGTGGCTACTACAGTCCGCAGGAATACCTGTCCTTCGCGGTGCCGGTAATGTGGCGTCAGCGGACGGAAAACTGGTCCTGGGAACTGGGCGGTTCCGTATCCTGGTCGCATTCGCGCACCAAAACCATGCCGCGTTATCCGTTGTTGAATCTGATTCCGTCGGATTACCACCAGGAAGCCATCGAGCAAACTAACGGCGGCGGAAGCAGCCAGGGCTTTGGTTATACCGCGCGGGCGCTGATTGAGCGTCGGGTGACCTCGAACTGGTTTGTCGGGACCGCGGTGGATATTCAACAGGCAAAAGACTACGCGCCTAGCCATTTACTGCTGTATGTTCGTTATTCCGCCGCAGGCTGGCAGGGCGATATGGATTTACCGCCGCAGCCGCTGGTGCCTTACGCGGACTGGTAATCAGAAAAATCCTTTTCAGACACAGCCTCTCTCAATGCCGCCGCGATCGGGTATACTCGGGCGGCAATCTGGGATATCCGGGGGAGACAATATTGCGCGTCAGTCGCTCGTTAACAATTAAGCAGATGGCAATGGTGGCTGCCGTTGTCATGGTGTTTGTGTTTCTGTTTTGTACCGTTTTGCTGTTTCATCTGGTGCAGCAGAACCGCTACAACACGGCGACGCAACTGGAAAGTATTGCCCGTTCGGTACGTGAACCGCTGTCTGCCTCAATTTTAAAAGCCGATATTCCCGGAGCCGAAGCGATTCTTGCCAGTATCAAACCGGCGGGGGTGGTGCAACGGGCCGATGTGGTGCTACCGAATCAGTTTCAGGCGCTGCGCATGAGCTTTATCCCTGAACGGCCCGTTCCGGTCATGATAACCCGACTCTTCGAACTGCCGGTGCAGATCTCGCTGCCTGTCTATTCACTTGAACGTCCTGCAAATCCGCAACCGCTGGCATATCTGGTGCTCCAGGCCGACTCATTCCGCATGTATAAGTTTGTGATGAGCACGCTGTCTACGTTAGTGACCATTTACTTACTTTTATCCCTGATGCTAACAGTCGCCATTAGCTGGTGCGTGAATCGCCTGATTTTGCACCCGCTGCGCAAAATTGCCCGCGAGCTGAATAGCATTCCGCAACAGGATTTGATTGGACATCAGCTGGCGTTGCCGCGTCTGCATCATGACGATGAGATTGGTCTGCTGGTGCGCAGCTACAACCTCAATCAACAACTGGTCCAGCGCCACAGCGAAGAACAGACGGATAACGCGATGCGTTTTCCGGTCTCTGACCTGCCGAACAAAGCGTTCCTGATGGGGCTGCTCGAGCAGGTCGTGTCGCGTCAGCACACCACGGCGCTGATGATTGTCACCTGTGAAACGCTGCGCGATACGGCGGGCGTGCTGAAAGAGGCGCAGCGGGAAATTCTGCTGCTGACGCTGGTGGAGAAACTGAAATCGGTGCTGTCACCGAGAATGGTGCTCGCGCAGATCAGCGGTTACGATTTTGCCATTATCGCTCACGGCGTCAAAGAGCCGTGGCACGCGATCACACTAGGTCAGCAAGTACTCACTATCATCAATGAGCGATTGCCGGTGCAGGGGATCCAACTTCGCCCAAGCTGCTGCATTGGCGTGGCGATGTATTACGGCGATCTCAGCGCCGAACAGCTCTATGGGCGCGCGGTATCCGCAGCGTTTACCGCCCGGCGCAAGGGCAAAAATCAGATTCAGTTCTTCGATCCTGAGCAGATGGCAATCGCCCAGAAACGGCTGACCGAGGAGAGCGATATTCTCACCGCGCTGGACAATCACCGCTTTGCCCTCTGGTTGCAGCCTCAGGTGGAGATGAGCAGCGGCAACGTGGTCAGCGCCGAAGCGTTGCTGCGTATGCAGCAGCCGGACGGGAGCTGGGAATTGCCGGAAGGGTTGATTGAGCGGATTGAGTCCTGCGGCCTGATGGTCACCGTGGGCCACTGGGTGTTGGAAGAGTCTTGTCGTCAGCTCGCAGCCTGGCAGGAACGGGGGATCACGCTGCCGCTGTCGGTCAATCTGTCAGCACTCCAGTTGATGCACCCGAATATGGTGTCAGACATGCTGGAACTGTTAAATCGTTATCGTATCCAGCCGGGTACGCTCATTCTGGAAGTGACGGAGAGTCGGCGGATCGACGACCCGCATGCCGCCGTGGCGATACTGCGTCCGTTGCGTAACGCCGGCGTGCGTATCGCGCTGGACGATTTTGGCATGGGCTACGCGGGGCTGCGCCAGCTCCAGCACATGAAATCCCTGCCCATCGACGTGCTGAAAATCGACAAAATGTTTGTCGATGGCCTGCCGGAAGATAACAGCATGGTCTCGGCGATTATCCTGCTGGCGCGCAGTCTGAATTTGCAGATGGTGGCGGAAGGCGTCGAGACCGAAGCGCAGCGTGAATGGCTGGCGCAGGCGGGGGTTGAAATCGCTCAGGGCTTCCTTTATGCCCGTGCGGTACCCGCTGAAACCTTCGAAGAACGTTATCTAAAGCACAATTGATGTGATTACAATACTTTAAAAAGGTCCGGCTTGTGCGAGCCAGCTCAAGGTTTTTAACATTTTTGTTTCAATTATGATCCTGGTGCATTTCTGTGATGTTGTCTGGGTGTTATTTTAAGGCCGCAGGTTAACCAAAACCTTATAAGACCTGTGGTTTTTACTTCAAGGACACCCTATGAAAATCTCTCTGTTTAAAAGCCTCTACTTTCAGGTCCTGACAGCAATTGCCATTGGTATTCTCCTTGGCCATTACTACCCTGAATTAGGCGCACAAATGAAACCGCTTGGCGACGCGTTCGTTAAGCTGATCAAGATGGTCATCGCACCGGTTATCTTCTGTACTGTCGTGACTGGCATTGCAGGCATGGAAAGTATGAAAGCGGTGGGCCGTACAGGTGCAGTTGCGCTGCTTTACTTTGAGATTGTCAGTACGATTGCGCTGATCATTGGTCTCATCATCGTTAACATGGTACAGCCCGGTGCCGGGATGAACGTTGATCCGGCAACGCTGGATGCGAAAGCGGTAGCGATTTACGCCGAACAGGCAAAAGACCAGGGAATCGTAGGCTTCCTGATGGATATTATCCCGGGCAGCGTCATTGGCGCCTTTGCCAGTGGTAACATCTTGCAGGTTCTGCTGTTTGCGGTGATGTTTGGGTTTGCCCTGCATCGTCTGGGCAGCAAAGGCCAACTGATTTTCAACGTCATTGAAAGCTTCTCGCAGGTCATTTTCGGCATCATCAACATGATCATGCGTCTGGCGCCAATCGGGGCGTTCGGGGCGATGGCGTTTACCATCGGTAAATATGGCGTGGGTACGCTGGTGCAGTTGGGGCAACTGATCGTTTGCTTCTACATCACCTGTATCCTGTTTGTGGTTGTTGTGCTGGGTTCGATCGCCCGTGCAACAGGCTTCAGCATCTTTAAGTTTATCCGCTATATTCGTGAAGAACTGCTGATCGTGCTGGGGACGTCCTCTTCCGAGTCTGCGTTACCGCGTATGCTCGACAAGATGGAAAAGCTTGGCTGTCGCAAGTCGGTTGTGGGGCTGGTGATTCCCACCGGCTATTCGTTTAACCTTGATGGAACCTCGATATACCTGACGATGGCGGCGGTGTTTATCGCCCAGGCCACCAACAGTCATATGGATATCTTCCATCAGATTACGCTGCTGGTGGTACTGCTGCTCTCCTCGAAAGGGGCGGCGGGCGTGACCGGAAGTGGCTTTATCGTGCTGGCGGCCACTATCTCTGCGGTTGGCCATCTGCCGGTTGCCGGTCTGGCGCTTATCCTCGGTATCGACCGTTTCATGTCTGAAGCCCGTGCGCTGACCAACCTGGTCGGTAACGGCGTGGCAACGGTCGTGGTCGCGAAGTGGGTGAAGGAACTGGACCACAAGAAGCTTGATGATGTGCTGAATAATCGTGCACCTGAAGGCAAAACGCACGAAATATCCTCTTAATTTCGATACTTATGACCGCAGTCCCTTGTGGGGCTGCGGGCTCCTGCGCATAATTGACCCCTGGGCCCGAATCCTTCAACATGGAGGTATCGGGTTTATTTCACTTCTTCCGTGACATTTTCATGTTCTTGCGGTCTAACACGAAGTGTTTTTAACGTCATATTCAGACAAGCCTAACTGGGGTTGTCTTTTTATTACCAGGATTGTTGATCAGGGGTTCACATGCAGGGCACAAAAATTCGACTTTTAGCGGGCGGTTTGCTGATGATGGCCACTGCTGGCTATGTGCAGGCAGATGCGCTCCAGCCTGACCCAGCATGGCAACAGGGGACGCTGGCGAATGGTTTACAGTGGCAAGTGTTAGCCACCCCGCAGCGCCCCAGCGACCGTATCGAGGTCCGCCTGCAGGTAAATACCGGTTCGCTCGCCGAAAGTACTCAACAGAGCGGTTTCAGTCATCTTATTCCCCGTATTGCGTTAACCCAAAGTGGCGGCCTTGATGCCGCGCAGGCACGTTCACTGTGGCAGCAGGGTTTTGACCCTAAACGTCCGATGCCGCCCGTCACCGTCTCTTACGACTCCACACAGTACAATCTCAGCCTGCCCAATAACCGCAGCGACCTGCTGAAAGAGTCGCTGAACTATCTGGCGAACACGATGGGCAAACTGACGATCACCCCCGACGTCGTCAATCATGCGCTAAACACAGAAGACATGGTCACCACGCTGCCCGTCGATACGAAAGACGGCTGGTGGCGCTATCGTCTGAAAGGGTCGGCGCTGTTGGGTCACGATCCTGCCGAGCCGGTAAAAATGCCGGTGGACGCGGAGAAAGTGCATGAGTTCTACCAGAAGTGGTACACCCCAGACGCGATGACGCTGATTGTTGTCGGCAACGTTGATGCGCGGTCGGTGGCCGAGCAAATCAACAAAACCTTTGGTGAACTGAAAGGGAAACGTGAAACCCCTGCGCCGGTGCCGACGCTCTCGCCGTTGCGTGCGGAGGCGGTGAGCATTATGACCGACGCGGTGCGCCAGGATCGTCTCTCTGTCATGTGGGATAAGCCGTGGCAGCCGATTCGCGAATCTGCCGCGCTGTTGCGCTACTGGCGCGCGGATTTAGCGCGTGAGGCGCTGTTCTGGCACGTCCAGCAGGCGCTGAGTAAGAACAACGCGAAAGATATCGGCCTCGGCTTTGACTGCCGCGTGCTGTTCCTGCGCGCGCAGTGCGCAATCAACATCGAATCGCCAAACGACAAGATTTCCGCCAATCTGAGCACCGTGGCGCGTGAACTGGCGAAGGTACGTGATAACGGCCTGCCGGAAGAAGAGTTCAACGCCCTGGTGGCGCAAAAGAATCTGGAACTGCAGAAACTGTTTGCGACCTACGCTCGTACCGATACCGATATTCTCATCAGTCAGCGTCTGCGCTCGCTGCAAAATCAGGTCGTAGATATCGCGCCTGAACAGTACCAGCGTTTGCGTCAGGACTTCCTGAACAGCCTGACCGTTGAGATGTTGAATCAGGATCTGCGTCAGCAGTTGTCGCAGGATATGGCGCTGATTCTGCTACAGCCGAAAGGCGAACCGGAATTCAACATGAAAGAGTTGCAGGCGACGTGGGATCAAATCATGGCGCCGGTGACTGCCGCGGCGACACCGGCAGAAACGGACGATGCGCATCCGGAAGTGACAGATATTCCGGCTGCACGGTAGGGGTGGATTGCCTGATGGTGCTGCGCTTATCCGGCCTGGAAGAACGCGTTTCCCGGGCCGGATAAGGCGTTTACGCCGCGCCTGCGGCGTTGGTCTTACTGCGGCATGGCGTCGCGTGGGATAATCGCCCCGCGATGCTGAATAACGGTGCTGGCGGTCAGGTGGCCTCGTTTGGCAGCGTTAACTGCATCGCCGCCGGTCAGGCGAACGGCCAGATACCCGGCGCTGAACGAGTCGCCAGCGGCGGTGGTATCGATCACTTTTTCTTTCGGCAGTTTCACCGCAGGAACGTCGATCGGTACGTTACCGTCGACAGACACCAGGCACGAATCCGCACCGCGTTTCACCACCACTTCCTGCACACCCGCGGCATGCGTCCGGGCGATCACCTCTTCAACCGGCTTCACGCCCCAGAGCAAATCTTCGTCGTCCAGCGTCAGGAAGGCAATATCAGTGCATTCCAGCATCTTCTGATACACCTGCCGGGTCTCTTCTTTGCTGGCCCACAGGCGCGGACGATAGTTGTTGTCGAAAATCACTTTCCCGCCGTTGGCGCGGCATTCTCGCAGCAGCGACAGCAGTTTGTCGCGGCTGGATGGGCTCAGGATCGCGAGGCTGATACCGCTCAGGTAGAGATAATCAAAGGTCGCCAGCTCTTCGCAGATAGCCGCTGACTGTTCGCTCTCCAGCCAGAATTTCGCTGCTGCTTCGTTGCGCCAGTAATAGAACGTCCGCTCACCGGTGCTGTCCGTCTCGATGTAGTAGAGGCCAGGCAGACGGTTTTCCATGCGCTGTGTCAGCGAGGTATCCACGTTTTCGCCTTGCCATGACTCAAGCATCTGCTGGCTGAAACTGTCCGTGCCCAGCGCCGTGACGTAGTGCACGGAGAGCGCCGCAGCATCAACCTGACGGGCAATGTAAACGGAGGTATTCAATGTGTCGCCACCGAATCCGCGCTGAACATCTGCGCCTTTCTGTGACAGCTCAATCATGCATTCGCCAATCACGGCAATCTTTTTGGACATAGTCGTGAACCTGCTTAAAAAAAGTTAGCGTTAGTGTGCGCTGTGGGTGTTAGGTGGTCAATCATATTAAAACAACGTTCCAAATTTTTTTTTGAGCCAGTCCGTATTCTGCATTGATTTTTACAAAACCGTTTTCGATTTTGCGCGAGGCTGAACATAAAGTTCTCCGTCCGAAGGCCGATAACCTTTGACGAGTCGGGGCAGTAACACACTTAATCACGGGACATCTGAGATGATAAACCAGGTTATCCAGCAGCGAAGCAATTCCGAGGCGAGCGTTGAAAGCTTGCAGGATCGGCGCTTTTGGCTGCAGTGCGAGCGTGCTTACACTTATCAGCCGATTTACCGGACCGACGGACGCCTGTTAGCCGTTGAGTTGTTGACGGTGGTGACGCATCCGGACAATCCAACCCAACGTATCGCGCCTGACCGTTATTTTGCCGGGGTGGCGGTGCGCCATCGCATTGATATCGTCAAAGAACAACTTCAGCTACTGGAGCAGAAGACCGACTTTTTCCAGCGTCATGAATTGCTGGCCTCTGTGAATGTCGATGGCCCGACGCTCCTCGCCATGCGCCAGCAACCCAACATGGTGCAGATGATTGAGCGGATGCCGTGGCTGCGTTTTGAGCTGGTCGAACATATCCATCTACCAAAAGAATCCTCGTTTGCCAGCATGTGCGAATTTGGCCCGCTGTGGCTGGATGATTTCGGCACCGGGATGGCGAATTTCTCTGCGCTGAATGAAGTCCGTTATGACTACATTAAAGTCGCGCGCGAACTGTTCGTGATGCTTCGCCAGACGCCAGAGGGGCGCAATCTCTTCACCATGCTGCTGCAACTGATGAACCGCTATTGCCGCGGCGTGATCGTTGAAGGGGTGGAAACGCTGGAAGAGTGGCGCGACGTACAACGTTCTCCCGCCTTTGCTGCACAGGGCTATTTTCTGTCGCGCCCGGTCCCGTTCGCCTGCCTCGATGAGGTCATTCTGTCACTGTAAAAAACGGCAGTTTCCGCTAACTCCGTCTGGCTGGACTATCTTTAGGACAGGCAAGGAAAGACGTGAGGATGCTAACTATGACCAAAGCCGGAAAAATAACTGCAGTGATAACAGGGACTTTCTTGTTGTTGATCGTGGTTGTTATCGTGTTGATAGCGACATTTGACTGGAACCGCCTCAAACCGACCATCAACCAGAAAGTCTCTACCGAACTTAACCGACCGTTCGCTATTCGCGGTGATTTAGGCGTTGTCTGGGAACGCCAGAAGCAGGAGACCGGCTGGCGCAGTTGGGTGCCGTGGCCGCACGTACATGCTGAAGATATTATCCTCGGCAATCCCCCCGACATTCCTGAAGTGACGATGGTGCACCTTCCCCGCGTCGACGCGACGATCGCCCCGCTGGCGTTGTTAAGCAAAACCGTCTGGCTGCCGTGGATCAAGCTGGTGAAACCCGATGCGCGGCTGATTCGCCTGTCCGAGAAAAACAATAACTGGACCTTCGACCTCGCGAATAGCGAAAACAAAGACCCGAATGCGCAGCCATCTGACTGGTCCTTCCGGCTGGACACTATTCTCTTCGATCAGGGGCGGATCGCTATCGACGATAAGGTCAGTAAAGCTGATATTGAGATCCTGGTCGATCCGCTGGGCAAACCGTTGCCGTTCAGTGAAGTCACGGGAAATAAAGCGAAAGGCGATAACGCGAAGGTTGAAGACTACGTATTTGGTCTGAAGGCGCAAGGGCGATACAACGGCGAACCGCTCACCGGAACGGGAAAAATGGGCGGCATGCTGGCGCTGCGTAGCGAAGGGGCAGCGTTTCCGGTACAGGCCGATTTCCGTTCCGGCAATACCCGGGTGGCGCTGGTGGGCGTGGTTAAGGACCCAATGAAGATGGGCGGCGTCGATCTGCAACTGAAATTCTCCGGGGATTCCCTGGGTGAGCTGTACGATCTGACGGGAGTGCTGCTGCCGGATACGCCGCCGTTCGAAACGGACGGTCGGCTGGTGGCGAAAATCGATACCAACGCATCATCGGTGTTTGACTACCGGGGGTTCAATGGGCGGATCGGCGACAGTGATATTCACGGCTCGCTGACCTATACGACAGGGAAACCGCGTCCGAAGCTGGAAGGAGAGGTGGAATCGCGCCAGCTCAGGCTGGCGGATTTAGGACCGCTGATCGGCGTCGATTCCGGTAAAGGCACAGAAAAAGCGCAGCGTTCGGAACAGAAAAAGGGCGAGAAGAGCGTACAACCCGCGGACAAAGTACTGCCTTATGACCGCTTCGAAACGGACAAATGGAACGTGATGGATGCCGATGTGCGCTTTAAAGGGCGGCGTATTGAACATGGCAGCAGCCTGCCTGTCAGCGATCTCTCGACCCACATTCTTCTGCAGAATGCCGATCTGCGTCTGCAACCGTTGAAGTTTGGTCTGGCGGGCGGCAGCATCAATGCGAATATCCATCTGGAAGGGGATAAAAAGCCAATGCAGGGGCGTGCGGATATTCAGGCGCGGCGTTTAAAACTGAAAGAACTGATGCCGGACGTTGAACTGATGCAGAAAACGCTGGGGGAGATGAGCGGTGACGCCGAATTTCGCGGGACCGGGAATTCCGTGGCGGCGCTGCTGGGTAACAGCAACGGCAACCTGAAACTGCTGATGAACGACGGACTGATTAGCCGCAACCTGATGGAGATTGTCGGTCTGAACGTCGGGAACTTCATCGTCGGGCAGATCTTTGGCGATGACGAAGTGCGGGTTAACTGCGCGGCGGCGAATCTGGATATCGTAAACGGCGTGGCGCGCCCACAAATTTTCGCGTTCGACACTGAAAACGCGCTGATCAACGTCACCGGGACGGCGAGCTTTGCCTCCGAACAGCTGGATTTGACCATCGACCCGGAGAGCAAAGGCATCCGCATTATTACCTTGCGTTCGCCGTTGTATGTGCGCGGAACGTTTAAGAACCCTCAGGCGGGGGTAAAGGCCGGGCCGTTGATTGCGCGTGGCGCGGTAGCCGCGGCGCTGGCGACGTTAGTGACGCCTGCCGCCGCGCTGCTGGCGCTGATTTCACCGTCAGAAGGTGACGCCAACCAGTGCCGGACGATATTGTCGCAGCTGAAGAAGTGATGCGCAGTGCCGGGTAAGGCGTCGCCACTACCCGGCATGTAAAGATTACAGCGACTGATGACGCGTTTCGTGAGTTAACAGTAGCGCGATCAGGGTTAATGCCGCCATCGATGCCAGGTAGGTTCCTACGGCGGCAAGACCATAATTGGACTGCAACCACGCGGCGATATACGGTGCGACGGATGCCCCGAGAATCGAAGAGACGTTATAGGAGAACGATGCGCCGGTGTAACGCACTTCAGTCGGGAACAGCTCAGGCAACAGTGCGCCCATCGGCCCGAACGTCAGCCCCATCAGGCTCAGTCCAAGCAGCAGGAAGGCGAAGACCAGCGCCGGATTGCCGGAGCCCAGCAGCGGTTTAAAGGCGAACAGCGCGAACAGGATAATCATTGTGGTGATGATGACCATGCTCTTGCGGCGACCAAACGCGTCTGCGAGCAGACCGGCGACCGGCACCATCACGCCAAAGCCAATGACCGCCATCATCAGCATCCACAACACGTCGTTACGCGGCAGGCCCAGACCGACCGGCGCAGCGGCGGTACTGAACGTCATCGAATACACGGTCATGATATAGAACAGCGTATAGGTCGCCAGCATGATGAACGTGCCGAGGATGGTCACGCGAACGTGTTTAGTCAGCAACGTACCCAGCGGGATTTTCACCTGTTTTTTCGCGGCGGCCACTTTAGCGAAAACCGGCGTCTCATGCAGGGAAACGCGGACGTACAGGCCGATAATCACCAGCACCGCTGAGAAGATAAACGGAACGCGCCAGCCCCAGCTCATGAACTGCTCATCCGTCAGCAGCCAGGAGAGCAGCAGGAAGGTGCCGTTAGCAAAGAAAAAGCCAATCGGTGCGCCCAGTTGCGGGAACGAGCCATACAGCGCGCGCTTACGCGGCGGGGCGTTCTCTGTCGCCAGCAGCGCCGCGCCGCCCCATTCACCACCCAGTCCCAGCCCCTGCCCAAAACGAGCCAGCGCCAGCAGAAGTGGGGCGAAAATGCCAATGGTGGCATAGCCTGGCAGCAGGCCGATGATCACCGTTGAGATCCCCATTGTCAGCAAAGACGCCACCAGCGTCACTTTACGTCCTACCCGATCGCCAAAGTGGCCGAAGAGCGCGGAACCAATTGGACGCGCGACAAAGGCGATGGCAAACGTGGCGAGCGACTGTAGCGTTGCCGCTGTCGGGTCGCCCTGCGGGAAGAAGATGTGCGGGAAGACAATCACGGCGGCGGTCGCATAAATATAGAAGTCGAAGAACTCAATGGCGGTGCCAATGAGCGAGGCGACGACGACCTTATTGCGCGAATTGACCGGAGTATGTTCCTGTTCGTTATCGAGTGTGGTGGCGGTTGCTTGCATAGTATTTTCTTATTTTTTGGCGAACGAACGGCCATATTACGCACAGCAAAAGCGACATTTCAATCTGTAACAATCGCTCGATATGGTTAAAAATCAGGCAAAAAGCGGATAATGTTTGCGCCTGCGATTTCTCGTCCATGAAATGCTTCACATAATTTAAAAATGAGTGGATAAAACTGGTTTTTGGTTAAATAAAAGTTAAGGACTGGATTTATGTGCTAAATGAACGGAGCGAGGCGGAAGTAAGTGCCTGAACATATTGCCGGATGGCGACGTAAGACACTTATCTGGCCTGGGTAGCGGGTGAAAGGTAGGCCGGATAAGCACAGCGCCATCCGGCATAATACCGCGCATCAACGGTGCGTTTTGCCCGGCATCCGGGGATCGTCTTTGTATTCGGCGGTTGCAATCCACGCCGCGCAGAACAGCGTCAGACGTGCGAAAAAGTAGAAGAACGCCATCAGTCCCAGTACGGAACCAAACGCCGCGCCGGAAGGGGATTTCACCAGCGCCGGCAGCGTCCAGGTCATGATGATTTTAATGACTTCAAAGCCAATCGCCGCAATCAGCGTGCCGCGAATCAATGCCTTTTTACGTGGACGATGACGCGGCAGACGCCAGAAAATCCAGAAGAATAACAGGTAGTTGGCAAAAATGGAGATCGCCAGGCCAATCAACCGCCAGGTGGGCTTTAGCCACTCAATGCTGTCGAGATAGAGGGCGGAGATAATCATCTGTTGCGCCGAACCGGCGACCGAGGTGATCGACAGCGTCACAATCAGTGCAATCAACAGGCCAATCAGTGAGATGAAATCGCGGAGATATTTGATCCAGATTTTTTCCTGATCCTGCGGCGTGCGCTCCCAGACGTCCCGCGACTGGGCGCGGATCGCCTCGCGCAGGTTGCCCATCCAGTTAATCCCGGAGTAGAGGGCGATCCCTAACCCGACCAGACCAACGGTGGTACGCTGCTGTA
Organism: Citrobacter sp. RHB35-C17; assembly: GCF_013816795.1. NCBI lineage: Bacteria > Pseudomonadati > Pseudomonadota > Gammaproteobacteria > Enterobacterales > Enterobacteriaceae > Citrobacter > Citrobacter sp. RHB35-C17. Next base: position 262,806 of record NZ_CP057150.1, read on the forward strand.
CCGCCGTATTGATGGTGCTTTTCAGCGTAGCGGCAAGCGTCGGGTCGCTGACGTTCATCAGGATTTTAGTGAAGATGTCCTGCAACAGCGTGGGATGCGAGGCAAGAATAAAGCCTGCGGCGGCAAACGACACCATCAGGATGGGGATCATCGACAAAAACGAGAAGTAGGTAATGGCCGCGCCGAACTGGTTCCCTAACCGATCGTTAAAGCGTTCAGCCGCGCGGAGCAGATGCGCAATCACCGGAATGCGCTGGATTTTTTCGACGGTGGTGGTCACCGTTTTCAGCGTCTCGCTGGCGGTGCTTTTCTTCTCGTGCTCGGCGTCCCCGGTCGTGTCGATTTTGCGTACCGGGTCGTGTTCAAGTTCCTGAGTGGGGCGTTTTACGTCGTTATCCTGCATCATCAGGTCAGGCGTCCTTTTTTGTTAATTCTCTGGACAGTATAGCGTCTCAGTCCACGTAGTCCTTCATTACCCCGGTCAGCCACTCCATAAACAGGTGCACACGGCGTGAAAGATTACGCCGGTGTGGGTAAAGCAGCGATACCGGCATCGGCAAAGCGCGGTATTGCGGCAGCACCTCAACGAGCGTGCCATTGCGTAACGCCTCACGAACCCCGACGCGCGGAACCTGAATAATTCCCAGCCCAGCCAGACAGGCGGCGTGATAGGTTTCGGTGCTGTTAACCGTTAGCGTACCGCCGGTTTTTATCCACTGTGTCCCGCTGCTGGTGGCGATTTCAAAGCCCGGCGGTCGTGTTCCCAGATTTTGCGAGTAATGCACCACCGCATGGGAGGCGAGGTCTTCAAGGCTTTCCGGATAGCCAAAACGCGTCAGGTACTGTTGGCTGGCGCAGTTGATCACGGTAAGCTTGCCCAGCGGACGCGCGATCAGGCCCGAGTCTTTCAGCGTGCCGACGCGCACCACGCAGTCAAAACCTTCGCGGATCAAATCCACCAGTCGGTCACTGCTGCTGAGCTCCAGTTCAATCCCAGGGTACTGCTGCAAAAAGGCGGGCAGGCGGGGGATCACCAGATTTCGCGCGACGCCAACCGGCATATCGACCCGTAGCTTACCGCTGATGCTGGTGGGATCGTGCTGAAACAGACCGTCCAGTTCATCCAGATTGCTCAACAGATCTTTCGCCCGTTCGTAATAGACCATGCCGTCCTGCGTCAGTTGTACCCGCCGCGTGGTGCGGTGTAAAAGCTGGGTGCCAAGATGGTTTTCCAGCGCCTGAATCTGGCGCGATACGCTACCTTTCGGGAGTCCGAGCGTGTCGGCAGCGCGAGAAAAACTCTCCAGCTCTGCGACACGAATGAATAACTGCATTGCATGAATTTTATCCATCCTGTAGCCCTATTGTTGTTCCAGATGAAACAGTCATGCGCAATTAGCGACATTTATTGTTTTTCTATCACCTAATAAGCTTTACCTCAATCCACACAACAGCTGAAATGAGGTTTCTTATGACGCAACGTATCGCATTGGTGACCGGCGGGAGCCGCGGGCTGGGTAAAAATGCCGCGCTTAAGCTGGCGGACAAAGGAACGGATATTCTCTTTACTTACCACAGTCAACAGCAGGCGGCGCGGGATGTCGTCGCTGAAATTGAGCAAAAAGGCAGGAAAGCGGCGGCAATTCAATTGAATGTCGGTGATAGTGCCAGTTTTGCAGCTTTTGCCTCTGAGGTGAAAACGCAACTGAATACTCACTGGAACAGAGAGACGTTTGATTATTTAGTGAACAATGCCGGGATCGGGCTATACGCGCCGTATGCTGATACCTCAGAAGAGATGTTCGACGAACTGATGCGCATCCATTTTAAAGGTCCGTTTTTCCTGACGCAGCACCTGTTGCCGTTGATTAACGAGGGCGGACGTATTCTTAATGTTTCAACCGGGCTGGCGCGTTTTGCCCTGCCGGGGTATGCCGCCTACGCGTCAATGAAAGGGGCGATGGAAGTGCTGACGCGCTACCAGGCGAAAGAACTGGGTGCGCGTGGGATCTCGGTGAATGCCATTGCGCCCGGCGCCATTGAGACCGATTTTGGCGGTGGCCATCTGCGGGATAATAAAGAACTGAATGCGTATGTGGCTTCGCAGACGGCGCTGGGCCGCGCCGGTTTGCCCGATGATATTGGCGATGCGATTGCGGCGTTACTTAGCGACGAACTGGCATGGATGACGGCGCAGCGTATTGAAGTCTCGGGCGGGATGTTCCTGTAAGCTGAATTCAGCGAGCCTTTACGTGCGATGAATGATCATGAAATGCGAATTTTAATTCTGTAACATAATTTCGCGCAGGCGATAATTTCTTTTCTCCTGCGCGTTCGTTATTCTCACTGAAATTAAATTTTCAATTAAGATAGTGGGTAGTGAAATATAAGGAATTCCTTAAGTCATTGCCCGTTTTTTATCCCCGGATGTAATTCTCGTGTTTCAGCTGTAAAAAAATGTTTTTTTACTTCTCTCCCGACGTGATATCTGTAAAATGGCCCCCTGCCAAATGGCGAATGTTTATTTTACCCATCGGGTAATACCCTTCCCCTCCTTAATGTTATTATCGGAAACGGTGGAGAGAGTAATGCAAATCATCATGTTTGACAGGCAGTCAATATTTATTCATGGAATGAAAATCAGTTTACAGCAACGAATTCCAGGAGTGAGTATTCAGGGTGTCAGTCAGGCCGATGAACTCTGGTATAAACTGGAAGAAAACCCGGAAGCCCTGCTCATGCTGGATGGCGATCTTGACGGTGAGTTTTGCCGTTGGATCCTGCAAAAAACGGTGCAACAGTTCCCCCTCGTCAAAACCTTAATTATCGCGACGGACTGCGCGAAAAAAGGTTTACAGGAACTGACGCAATATAATGTGCTCGCGATTATTTCCCGCGATTCTGAACCGGAAAAATTTGTACTGGCGATCAATAGCGTTGCGATGGGGATGATGTTTTTACCTGGCGAATGGCTAACGACTCCGGCTGCGGAATATCGTGATATTCATGCATTAAGCGCCCGGCAGAGGGAAATTTTGACGATGCTGGCATCAGGCGAGTCAAATAAGGAAATTGGCCGGGCGTTAAATATCAGTACCGGAACGGTGAAAGCGCATCTTGAATCACTCTACCGCCGACTGGATGTTAAAAATCGCACCCAGGCGGCGATGCTGTTGGTTCAGCCTTAATACCCTGCAGTGATATTACGACCGGGATCCTGCGGTCGTAATATATTCCTGTTTTAATAACCCCAGCAGCCAATCATTCTGCCAGCGCTGTTGTAGCCAGTAACTCTCCCTGAGCGTCCCTTCCAGTATAAATCCCACTTTCTCCAGCACATGCCGGGAAGCCTGATTACCTTCAGTGACACAAGCGGTCAGACGGCGCAGACCGCCGGTGGTAAATGCGTAATCGCAGACGGCGCGTAGTGATTCTGTCCCGTATCCCTTTCCCTGCGCGCCGGGCGTCAACAAGAACCCGACCTCAGCACAGACTTCCCCTCGATGAATATAGCCCGTCACCCCGAGCGGCTTGTGGCTTTCGTTATCGCACAGGAGCAAACACAGCCAGTGAGAGTCGCCTGGACGCCATGTCGGTAAGCGAGAATCGAACGCTTCCCGAATGTCGCGCTCACTTCGCGCGTCGGCCACATGACGCATCACGTCCGGATCCTGCTGCAGCGCGAGAAAAAAGGGCCAGTCGGCAGAGGTTATCGGGCGACAGATCAGGCGGGCTGTTTTCAGTATGGGCACAGGGCTATCTCCTGGGATATTTCTCAATGTTCACGTAGCGGTCACTGTATTAATTATTGAACTTGTTATATCTATAAAAACTAATAATTAAAACAAAGAACTAAAGCAAAATTAATGGTCTTCGTATGGGGGCGCTTTTAGCGAAGGAAGAGAATGACGATTAGCGTTTTGACGACACGCACCACCTTTGAACACTGTCTGGGGATTATCCGCCAGGCCTCGGTGGAGATCCTGCTGATGCTGGGGGTGCATGCCTCTGACGGTAAAGATCCGCGATGGTTTCTGGAACACCTGGATCAGGCCCGGCTGAACCTGGGCGGCTGGAGCCAGGTCGCCCGGCGTTTGCATCTCAACGACGCGCAACTGAGCCAGTTCACGCTGCAACTGCGCCATCTCCAGCAGTGCGTACCGCAATATGACAGCGGGCAGGAGGTCAGTGAGAACCAACTGATTGCCGCCCTGCGCGTGGTCAGGTCGCTGGAATTGCTGCGCCATCATCAATCGTTACTCAATTTTAAAACGGACATTGAAGAGGCCGACCACAGTCAGCAAGTACGCGCAGAACGGCAGTTACGCACGATTGAGTTAACCCTGACTGCGCTTATCTCGCAGATGTGGCCGGATAAAACGCAGCTCAATAATTACCTCAAAGACAACTTTGGCGCGGATAAGCTCAGACGCTGGATTAAGCTGGGTGAACGCCAGGATCCGCTGAATGGGATGCGTTTTAGCGAGCTGGCGCTGATGATTGTCGATAAAAAGACCTTCACCCGCCACTATTCCGGCATCTTTAACGATGCGTCAGTGCTGAACCTGTTTGTTGAACCGCGCCTGACGTTGCGGGTGTTTCTCGATGACTGTCGCCAGGCGCGTAACACGGTGCTGGCCGGGGAGCCGCTGTCTTCGGCACAGTTGACGTTACTCTCCTGCCAGTTTCAGCATATTGTCCGTCCTGTCCAGCGGGCCTATGAGCAAGGGCGCGCCCGCATTAATCCGGCGGCGTTAATGATTGTGGAAGAGGGGCAACTGGCGCAGTTTTGGGAGGAGGCGCGGAAAAAGGATCGTCAGGCGGGAGGCGATACCGAGGAAATTGGCGAATCCATTGAACCCCTGCGCAAGCGTTCGCTGCGCACGGCGGAAGAACGTGAACAACTGATCACTGGCGTGCTCTGGGGCGCGGTGGGGCTCATGGTGATCGCCATCCTGGGCGGTGGAGCGTGGTTAGTGAGTTCGCAACCGCCCGCGCCCGCGCCGAACATCAAGATCACCCAGGCAGAGCCCAAGCGCGAATTGCCTTCCGCACGCGAAATGGTGACGCAGATGGGGATCACCTGGGATGTGTTTAACATGCGTGCGGCGATCGATCGCAATGACACCCGGGTCACCGCGCTTTTTTTGCAGGGCGGTATGAACTGGCAGGTCTCGTGGACCGAAACGGCGTTTGCCCGCAACAATACCGATGTCCTCGAGTTACTGTTGCGCTACCCTTCGCAGATGGATGAAAGCAAACCGTGTCGACGCTTTATCAATACGTTGGGTCACGCCATGTCCGGTGGTGCGCCGCTGACGGGCGAACACAAAGCTTATCTGAAGCGTTTCTGCACAGTGCCTGCGGTGATAGCGCGACAGCAGCATGATACCGGGCAGGCAGAGCGGCGTTTCCGCGCCGATCCCAGCGCGGATAACGAGAAATGGCTGAAGATTCAGCGCGCCATTTTTGACGTGATAGAGTAACCGTTATGGTTCTCCATACAGCCCAATCAGGCGCCGTGCGACGCCGTTGGTCCAGCCAAAGCCATCCTGCAACGGATATTCGCCGCCGCCCCCTTCGCGCGGGGTGCCGCTGGCGATATGGTATTTCTCAATAAGCTTATGATGTTGCTGATAAAACTGATTCACCGTCTGCAGCCAGCTATGGGCGATTTCGTCTCCCAGCGCATCATCGCCGTACATCTTAAAACCCTGAATTGCCATCCATTGTAGCGGCGCCCAACCGTTGGGTTTATCCCACTGCTCGCCGGTTTCGTACTCGGAGGCCATAATGCCGCCGGGCGTCAACAGGCGAGCACGCACGGTATCCCCCAGCCGATCGGCCTGTTCATGGGTCGCCATCCCGACGTAAAGCGGGACAATGCTGGCGGCAGAGAACAGCGCCATTTGCTCCCGCCGCCAGTCATAGTCGCGAAAGCAGCCATTTTCCTCATCCCACAGATAGCGGTTGACGGCAGCCCGTCGATTGCTCGCCTTCTGGCGGAACAGTGACTCAACGTCACGTTCGCCTTTTAGCGCTGAAATATTGGCGATGGTGCTCTCCAGTTTGAACAGAAAGGCGTTGAGATCGATAGGGATAAACTGCGTGGTGCGAATGCTCGCCAGTCGTGTGGGGTCACGTAGCCAGCGGGAAGAATAGTCCCAGCCCGATGCCGCACCGGCGCGCAGATCGCGGTACACCTCGTTCGGCGGACGACCAGAATGTTTGGCAGTTTCCACATCTTCCAGCCATGATTCATCGCGCGGCGTGTCGCGGTCATCCCAGTAGCGGTTGAGCAGTGAACCGTCCGGCATCCTGACGGCATGGCGATATGCCTGGTTGAGCACCAGCGACTCTGCGCCGTCCATCCAGAAGGCATACTCCATCTTCAGATGGTCGAGGTAGCGCCGTGCGCCGCGAACGCCGTCCTCTTCGAACAGTTCGACCATCAGCGCAAACACCGGCGGCTGCGAGCGGCTGAGGTAATAAGTACGGTTGCCGTTCGGAATATGGCCGTAGTTTTCAATCATCCACGCAAAGTTATCTGCCATACATTTCAGCAGGTCTTCGCGACCGCTTTCCGCCAGACCCAGCATGGTGAAATAGGAATCCCAGTAGTAGGTTTCGCTGAATCGACCACCTGGCACGATATAGGATTGCGGTAGCGCCAGCAGCGATGACCACGGAATATGATCCTGCGGCTCGCGGGTGAGTACCGGCCACAACTGGTCGATATGCTCTTTCAGCGAATTTTCCGGGTTGGAAACATACGCGCTGTCGAAGACTTCAGGCAGCCAGAAGTGATTTTCGACAAAGCGGCGTAAATCGAAATCCCGATGACGACGGACTTTGCGGTAGCGAATCAGAATATCGAGCGGATCCATTTTCGGCGCACAGTCAGGAAACGTTTTGCTGTCGGCAAAAATTTTCGAGGATTGTACATGCTCGAACAGTTCAAGATAGCGATCGGCTGGTGTCAGGGCGTCAGAGGCGGGGAGCCCCTCAATCATCTCAGGTTCCGGTTCTGCTTCAATCATCTCATCCAGTTTTAACTCGCACGGATCCGTTTCGTAGAAAAGATCAACGTCGATCGTGATTTCCTCTGACGGGGCGTGTTGCAGTTTCTGGTTGATCATAATGAGAAAGACCTCCGGATGGCGTCGTAAAGGATACGGGTGTTGCCCGGCTGTCTTTTAAGCGTAGACATTCGCTTCGGTGTGTGCGGTGCAAAGTGTGCGGCAGATCACGTTTACACAATCGCCGCAAACCGGGAAAAAAGCACAATACATTGATAACCGGTGATAATTTTTATTACGTGTCGACTGGCGAATCCCTATTTTCGGAACATTCGAATGAAACGAATTGTGAATATTGTCGGGACGTCGCCTGGATAAGGTTTCCCACCCCGCTGAATACGGGGATTACCATTTCTCATCACGCGCGTCACGACGCCCTTCGCGGCGGTTTTCACGTTTATCCTGGCGGCACTGGGAATTACTTTCATCGTTATTCCGGACACATTCCCGTTTTGTTTCACGACCGTCCTGACGGGCATCCTGGCGGATCTCACGGGCGTCCTGACGTTTTTCAGCCCGCGCGGTGGCATGCGCCGGGAGTGTCACAATCGGGAATAAAACGACGGCAATTAAAGCAGGAAGTAATGTCTTTCTCATCGGGTAAAACCTCTTAAAATAAATAGCATTAGATACTATTAGCGCGGCAAGTATTGCTGCGGATTTTAATTTATACCCGGGGGAAAGTCGTGTTATGAGGAGGAACTAAATTGTCCATTTTTAAATTGCAGAAAAAACCCCGTGAAATCACGGGGTCAGGAACATTAACGCATGGTCACAAACTCTTCCGCTGCCGTCGGGTGAATGGCCACGGTGTTGTCGAAGTCTTTCTTGGTGGCGCCCATTTTCAGCGCTACTGCAAAGCCCTGCAACATTTCGTCCATGCCAAAGCCGATACCGTGGATGCCGACGATTTTCTCTTCCGGGCCGACGCAGACTAACTTCATGCGGCACGGCTGACGGTGTGAGGTTACCGCGGTATACATTGCAGTAAACGAAGATTTATACACTTTCACCTGCGCATCGCCATACTGCTCGCGCGCCTGCGGTTCGGTCAGACCTACGGTGCCAATCGGCGGGTGGCTGAAGACCACGGTAGGAATATTGCTGTAGTCCAGATGCTCGTCCGGCTTGTTGTTAAACAGGCGCTCAGAAAGACGGCGACCTGCCGCAACAGCAACTGGCGTCAGCTCGACAGCGCCGGTGTTATCTCCGACCGCATAAACCCCGTCCACGCTGGTATTCTGGTATTTATCGACGACGATATACCCTTTGTCGTTGGTTTTTACCCCGGTCGCTGCCAGGTTGAAATTATCGGTTGCCGGTTCACGACCAATCGCCCAAATCAGGCAATCGACCGTTTCACTGCGACCGTCTTCCAGTTCAAGCGTCAGGCTACCGTCGGCGTTTTTCACGACAGCTTTCGGAATGGCGTGGGTGTGAAGCGTCGGGCCTTCGGCATTCATCACTTCCACCAGCGTTTCGGTAATCATCGGGTCAAAACTGCGCAGTGGCGCATGCTTACGCACGAACAGATGGGTTTTGGCACCCAGACCGTTAATCACGCCCGCCAGTTCAACGGCGATATAACCGGCACCGACAACCGCGACGCGCTCCGGCAGGGCCGGCAGTTCAAAGAAACCATCGGAGTCGATACCGTATTCCACGCCCGGAATATCCGGGTGGCTCGGACGACCCCCCGTGGCGATGAGAATGTGATCGGCAGTAATTGTTTCACCGTTGACTTCAATGGTTTTGGCATCGACGAAGCGGGCAAAACCTTTGATCACATCAACGTTATTTTTACCCAGCACGTTGTCATACGAGGTGTGAATGCGGTCGATATAGGCAGTACGGCTGGCAATCAGCGTATCCCAGTTGAATTTATTGATCGTGGTGTCAAACCCGTAGTCCGGACCATACAGGTGGATCGCTTCACGGATCTGCGCAGCATGCCACATTACTTTTTTCGGGACGCACCCGACGTTAACGCAGGTGCCGCCCAGCGCTTTGGCTTCAATCAGCGCACACTTCTGGCCGTACATGGCTGCACGGTTAATCGAGGCGATACCGCCGCTGCCACCGCCGATGGCGATGTAGTCATAATGCTTGCTCATGCGTCTTTTCCTTACGTTCTGATTGCCGCGATTGTATACCTGAAATCAATAGTTTCCACCGATGGCTGCAATTACTCTGGCACGATCCAGTTTACCAAGGTATGCCCGGTACCCGCTGGCACCAGCTTGCTGTGCAGCCACGGTAGCACTGTGTTCATTTGTGCTTCCAGCTTCCACGGCGGGTTGACCACAATCATGCCGGAGGCGGTCATGCCGCGCTGGTCGCTGTCCGGGCGGACCGCCAGCTCAATTTGCAGGATTTTACGGATGCCGGTCGCTTCCAGATCGTGCACCATGCGCTTGATTTGCTGGCGTAACACGACCGGATACCACAGCGCATACGTCCCAGTGGCAAAACGTTTATAGCCTTCGCTAATCCCGGCGACAACGGCCTGGTAGTCCGATTTAATCTCGTAAGGCGGGTCGATGAGAATCAAACCACGACGAGAGACCGGCGGCAGCTTTGCCTTCAGTTGCTGATAGCCGTCGGCACGGGCTACGCGGGCACGTTCATCTTTCTGGAATTCACCTCGCAGCAGCGGGAAATCACTCGGATGCAGCTCCGTCATATGCAGGCTGTCCTGCTCGCGCAGCAGTTGACGCGCGATCAGCGGGGAGCCGGGGTAGTAACGCAGTTGCCCGCTACGGTTGAAGTGTTTGACCACGCCGATGTACGGCTCGAGTTCGGCCGGCAGATCGTCCTGCTGCCAGATGCGGGCGATACCTTCCAGGTATTCACCAGTGCGTTCAGCATGCTCGCCGCTTAGCTGATAACGGCCCGCGCCTGCATGGGTGTCCAGATAGAGAAACGGCTTCTCTTTCTCTTTGAGCGACTCGATGATCAGGCTCTGAACCGTGTGTTTAAGGACGTCGGCGTGGTTGCCAGCGTGGAAGCTGTGGCGATAACTGAGCATGGGTAAACGTGTTCCAGGTTGTAAACGTAGGCCCGATTAGCGTCACGCTTTCGGGCGAATAAAAAGCCTATCGCCACAGTATACAGAAAACTCACCGCTGCCGCGAAAGCGCAACGCCTGGCATTGAAATCCTCTACACTTATCCCCATTCTACAGGGATATTGCACAGCGCCGGATGCGCGCGACATTCACCTTATTCTAACAGGACAGCGTTTATGACCAATCCTTTACTGACGCCTTTCGAGCTACCGCCTTTTTCCAACATTCAGCCGGAACATGTGGTCCCGGCGGTAACCAAAGCGCTGAACGACTGCCGTGAGAATGTGGAGCGCGTCGTAGCACAGGGCGCACCCTACAGCTGGGAAAATCTTTGCCAACCGTTGGCGGAAGTCGATGACGTCCTGGGGCGTATTTTTTCTCCGGTCAGCCATCTGAATTCAGTAAAAAACAGCCCGGAACTGCGCGAAGCCTACGAGCAAACCCTGCCGCTGCTATCGGAATACAGCACCTGGGTCGGTCAGCATGAAGGTTTATACAAGGCATACCGCGACCTGCGTGACGGCGATCATTACGCCACGCTGAACACCGCACAGAAAAAAGCCGTGGATAACGCGCTGCGTGATTTTGAACTCTCCGGGATTGGCCTGCCGAAAGAAAAACAGCAGCGCTACGGTGGGATCGCCACCCGCCTGTCTGAACTGGGCAACCTGTACAGCAACAACGTCCTCGACGCCACCATGGGCTGGACGAAGCTGATTACTGATGAAGCAGAGCTGGCCGGGATGCCGGAAAGCGCGCTGGCGGCAGCAAAAGCACAGGCTGAAGCGAAAGAGCAGGAAGGCTATCTGCTGACGCTGGATATCCCGAGCTACCTGCCGGTGATGACTTACTGTGACAACGGGCAGCTTCGTGAAGAGATGTATCGTGCCTATGTGACCCGGGCGTCCGATCAAGGACCTAACGCCGGTAAATGGGACAACAGCCCGGTGATGGCGGAAATTCTCGCCCTGCGCCACGAGCTGGCGCAACTGCTGGGCTTTGAAAGCTATGCCTTTAAATCGCTCGCCACCAAAATGGCGGAAAGCCCGCAGCAGGTGCTGGAGTTTTTAACCGATCTGGCAAAACGCGCGCGTCCGCAAGGCGAGAAAGAGCTGGCGCAACTGCGCGCCTTCGCGAAAACGGAGTTTGGCGTCGATGAGCTGAACCCGTGGGATATCGCGTACTACAGCGAAAAACAGAAGCAGCATCTCTACAGCATCAGTGATGAGCAATTACGTCCGTACTTCCCGGAAAACAAAGCCGTTAACGGCTTGTTTGAAGTGGTGAAACGTATTTATGGTATTACCGCAAAAGAGCGTAAGGATGTGGATGTCTGGCATCCGGACGTGCGTTTCTTTGAGCTGTATGACGAAAACAATGAACTGCGCGGCAGCTTCTATCTCGATCTCTATGCCCGTGAGCACAAACGCGGCGGGGCGTGGATGGATGACTGCGTCGGTCAGATGCGTAAATCCGACGGCTCACTGCAAAAACCGGTCGCTTACCTGACCTGTAACTTTAACCGCCCGGTGAATGGCAAACCGGCGCTGTTCACCCACGATGAAGTGATCACTCTGTTCCACGAATTTGGTCACGGCCTGCATCACATGCTGACCCGCATCGAGACCGCTGGCGTTTCCGGGATCAACGGCGTGCCGTGGGATGCGGTCGAGCTGCCGAGCCAGTTTATGGAAAACTGGTGCTGGGAACCGGACGCGCTGGCGTTTATCTCCGGCCATTACGAGACTGGCGAACCGCTGCCGAAGGAATTACTGGATAAAATGCTGGCGGCGAAGAACTACCAGGCGGCGCTGTTTATCCTGCGTCAGCTGGAGTTCGGTCTGTTTGACTTCCGTCTGCATGCGGAATTTGACCCGCAGCAAGGGGCGAAAATCCTCGAAACGCTGGCGGAAATCAAAAAACAGGTCGCCGTGGTGCCGGGGCCGTCTTGGGGGCGTTTCCCGCATGCATTCAGTCACATTTTCGCCGGTGGCTATGCGGCGGGCTATTACAGCTACCTGTGGGCTGATGTGCTGGCTGCGGATGCGTTCTCTCGCTTCGAAGAAGAAGGCATTTTCAATCGCGATACCGGCCAGTCATTCCTGGATAACATCCTGACGCGTGGCGGGTCTGAAGAGCCAATGGAACTGTTCAAACGTTTCCGTGGCCGCGAGCCGCAGCTCGACGCGATGCTTGAGCATTACGGAATTAAAGGCTAGTTCTTCAGTGAAAATTTGTTTACTGGATGAAACAGGCGCCGGAGACGGCGCCTTATCTGTTCTGGCCTCCCGCTGGGGACTGGAACACGACGAAGACAACCTGATGGCGCTGGTGCTGACACCGGAGCATCTGGAGTTGCGTAAGCGCGATGAACCGAAGCTCGGCGGTATTTTCGTGGATTTTGTCGGCGGGGCGATGGCCCATCGCCGCAAGTTCGGCGGCGGTCGCGGTGAAGCGGTGGCAAAAGCGGTGGGCGTTAAAGGCGACTATTTGCCAGATGTCGTCGATGCGACTGCGGGTCTGGGGCGTGATGCATTCGTTCTGGCCTCGGTCGGCTGTCATGTGCGGATGCTGGAGCGTAATCCAGTGGTGGCGGCGCTACTTGATGATGGTCTGGCGCGCGGCTATGCCGATGCGGAAATCGGCCCGTGGTTGCAGGCACGACTGCAGCTGATCCATGCCTCCAGCCTGACGGCGCTGACGGATATCACGCCGCGTCCGCAGGTGGTCTATCTCGACCCGATGTTTCCCCACAAACAGAAAAGCGCGCTGGTGAAAAAAGAGATGCGCGTCTTTCAGTCGCTGGTGGGCCCGGATCTGGACGCCGACGGCTTGCTGGAACCAGCGCGTCAGCTCGCAACCAAACGCGTGGTGGTGAAACGCCCGGACTACGCGCCGCCGCTGGCGGATGTTGCTACGCCGAATGCGGTGGTAACCAAAGGGCACCGGTTTGATATTTATGCCGGTACACCTTTGGCGGATTAACAGGCCGCCTGATGGCGCTGCGCCTATCCGGGCTACGACGCGGTGTGGGTAGGCCGGATGAGGCGTGAGCCGCCATCCGGCAATCACGATTATTGCGCGGTATCCGGTGTATTAATCATCCGGTTCAGCCACGGCACCATCAGCGCCATTACGACGGTGACAGCCAGCGTCACCAGCCCGATTTTACTGAACACGCCGGTATAGATCGGCAATGTCTGCAGCGGATCGGTGATGTTTTCCGGGACGGCAGTAAAGGTCGCGACGTAACCCCCCAGCAGGAACGCAGCAGCCTGCGTCAGGAACCACATCCCAAGAATAAAGCCCATCAGATGCTGCGGAACCAGTGCCGCGACCATCGCCAGCCCCAGCGCGCTAATCAGCAACTCGCCGAGGCTCTGGAACAGATAAACCAGTACGATAAACCACGGTGACGTCAGTCCCTGCGCATCGGCAAACCACATGCCTGCCGCTGCGGCGGTCAGAAAGCCCAGCGAGCACAGGAACATCCCGAGGGTAAACTTCATTGGCATCGTCAGGTCTTTGCCTTTGCTACCCAGACGCGTGTAGATCGCCGCCAGCACCGGGCTGGCAACCACCACCCAGAACGGGTTCAGTGCCTGAAAGCTCACCGGGTTAATAGTGAAACCGAGGATCTCATGGTGAACGTTATTGATGGCAAAGAAATTCAGTGATGTCGGCATCTGCGCATACAGAATGTAAAACAGTACCGCTTCGAGCATCAGGATAAACGCCACAAACATCTTGTTGCGCCCGGTTTTATCCAGCCTGAAAGCCTGGCGGAAGAAGATAATGGTCACCGCAATCGACAGAACAATCAGCACCAGGTTGGCGATTTTCACGTTGTGCATCAACCAGGCGCAGAGAAAGACCATCGCCACGGTGCCGATCAGGACATACAGCAGATTGCGGAAGCTCATCGGCAGATGGTCTGGCTCGGAACCGATATCTTTCACCATCCCGCGGCAGGCGAAATAGACCAGCAGCGCGACAATCAGCCCTGCCCCGCACAGGTTATAGGTGACGGCATAACCAAACTTATCTGCGATCACCGGCGCCAGCGACAGCGACAGCAGCGAACCGATGTTTATCGACATGTAGAACAGTGTGAATGCGCCATCCAGACGTGGATCTTTTGGCGGATAGCATTTGGAGAGCAGGCTTGCCGGGTTCGCTTTAAACAGACCGTTGCCGACGGCAATCGTCCCAAGCGCGATAAAAATAAGGTCCGGTTTGAGCAGCGACATTCCCGTCATGAAGTAACCAAGCGCCAGCACAACCGCGCCCAGCACCAGCGTACGTTTGGTGCCGAGCAGGTGGTCGCCAACGTACCCCCCAATCGAGATCAGACCGTAGACCAGTGCGGCAAAGGCACCGAAGGTGATAAACGCCTGCTCTTGTGAGAATCCCAGTTGCTTAACAAAGAAAACCGCCAGGATACCCTGAACGCCGTAATAGCCAAATCGTTCCCATAACTCGACAAAAAAGATCATGAAGAACGGGCGGGGTTGCTGCAGCAAACCCGTTGGTGCAGATGTATTCATATTGCTTCGCCTTTCAATGCCATCCCGAAAAGTATGAACGCGTAATACGAAACGCGCCGAAAAAGTCTGACTCTGTTATAGACTGCGGCCATTAGCCGGTAGCGTAGAGTATTATACAGATTGATTCCGTTCTAATCAGTTGATCACACTAATTATGATTGGAGGGGTGGGAGGTTGTACTGATCGTTAGTGGAGAGGACAGAAACAAAAACGCCCGCAAAGGCGGGCGCTCTGACATGACCGGATAACCCGGTTAGCGATGTTTTATTCTTCTTCGTCGCGTAGCGGAACAATCAGCATATCGACGTGAACAGTGTTGATCAGCTGGCGCGCGGAGGACATCAGTTTGCTCCAGAAGTCCTGGTGATGACCGCAAACGACCAGGTCCATGTCGTATTTCTTGATGGCGTCAACCAGCACCTGACCCAGATCGCCGCTGCCGCTCAGGGTTTCGGTAATCGGATAGCCTGCGTTGGTGGACAGTTCGGTCAGTGCGTGGTGAGTTTCTTCAGAAATGCGTTTTTGCATGTCGCCCAGATTGACGTCGATCAGGCCGGTATACAGGTCAGAGTAGTTCACATCAACGTGGATAAGGGAAACTTTTGCGTTGTACGGCCGTGCCATAGAGACGGCTTTTTCTACCAGAACTTTGCTTTCCGGAGAAAGATCAACCGCGATGAGAATATGTTTGTAAGCCATAGTATTACTCCTTCCATAAAGTTGTCGATGACCAGCCAGCTAGCGATTTTTCTACCTTACGTCACTCGCGTCCTGCGAACTGTGCGATATGTCTACGCGGGGCTAGCTCAGCCGCGATGAAGTGAATTGTAGAGACTATCCTTACAGTATAGCGACCTGGATAATCCGTCAATCCGCCTTGCTTACCAAATAGTTAAACAAAATATTTAGATAATTGCATTGATAGTGATTAACCTTCTGGCAAAAAAATTAACTGATCTCCTACACTATTTAGAGAGCCGCTCTGATGATAAGCTCAAAACGAGCGGTTTTTAGTCGTACTTTTTCATTGACTGTCTGGCAAGTTTCGGGGAGCGGTAGTCCCGGAGCGGAGCTCCGTGGGCGGGTCGCCGGGGAGGTCGTATGATAAGCACCGTTGCATTATTCTGGGCATTATGTGTTGTTTGCATTGTGAATATGGCGCGCTATTTCTCGTCGCTACGCGCGCTGCTCGTGGTACTTCGTGGTTGCGATCCTTTGCTCTATCAGTATGTTGATGGGGGCGGCTTTTTCACCTCGCACGGCCAACCCAATAAGCAGGTACGCCTGGTGTGGTATATCTACGCCCAGCGCTACCGCGATCATCATGATGATGAGTTTATCCGCCGCTGTGAGCGGGTACGTCGTCAGTTCATTCTGACCAGCGCGCTATGTGGGCTCGTGGTGGTCAGTCTTATTGCCCTGTTGATTTGGCACTGAGCAAAAAAAAGCGGGCCAGTTTCCTGACCCGCTTGCTACGGTAATTTCTTTTCTCTTTGCGCTTAAATCAGCTTCAGCGAGATCCAGTACAGGGTACCGGACAGCAAAATCGCTGCGGGTAATGTGAACACCCACGCCATCAGAATGCTGGTCACCGTTTTACGTTGCAGACCGCCACCGTCGACAACCATCGTCCCCGCGACGGAGGAAGAGAGTACGTGGGTGGTGGACACCGGCATCCCGGTGTAGCTGGCCAGACCGATAGAGACCGCCGCCGTCATCTGCGCAGACATCCCCTGAGCATAGGTCATGCCTTTCTTACCAATCTTCTCACCGATGGTGGTCGCCACGCGGCGCCAGCCGATCATGGTACCAATACCCAGCGCCAGCGCGACCGCCATGATGATCCAGATTGGCGCATACTCAATGGTGCTCAGCATATCGGTTTTCAGTTTCTTCAGCAGACGCTGGTCGTCAGCGCTCACGCCCGGCAGTTTCGTCACTTTATCGGTCGTGTCGGAAATGCACAGCATGATGCGACGCAGTTGGCCGCGCTGCTCAACGCTCAGCTTGTCATAGCTTTCCACATTGTTCGACAACATCGCCTTCGCGCGATCCAGCGCGTTAAGGGTGTTTGCCGGATGGCAGTGGAATTCTGCCGGCTGCGTTGCGGCCGGTTCCGGAGACGGAATCAACTGATCGACGCCCGTCACCTGTTTCAGCAGATCAGGATGCTGCTGGAAGTAGATTTCGACGTTGTTGATGGCATCACGAGTACGGGTGATTTCATAACCCGAAGCATTCATATTTACCACGAAGCCCGCCGGCGCCACACCAATCAGAACCAGCATGACCAGACCAATGCCTTTCTGACCGTCGTTCGCGCCATGCGAGAAGGCCACGCCGATAGCAGAAAGAATCAGGGCGATACGGGTCCAGAACGGCGGCTTTTTCTTGCCGTCTTTCTTTTCACGTTCCGCTGGCGTGAGGTGAATACGGGCGCGTTTTTTAGTCCCGCTCCAGTAGCGACGCAGAAGGAAAATCAGGCCGCCTGCAACCACCAGGCCAACGATGGGCGAGACGATCAGCGAGGCAAAAATACCGATGACTTTCGGGATGTTGAGTGCGTCCACCACTGACGTGCCGGTCATCAGGGCATTGGTTAAACCGATGCCGATAATCGCGCCGATCAGCGTGTGGGAACTGGAGGCGGGTAACCCAAAGTACCAGGTACCCAGGTTCCAGATGATCGCGGCGAGCAGCATGGAGAACACCATCGCAAGTCCATGCGAAGATCCCATGTTGAGCAGGAGATCGGTCGGTAACATATGCACGATGGCATAGGCTACGCTGAGACCGCCCAGCAGCACACCAAAGAAGTTGAACACCGCAGCCATGACCACCGCAAGTTGCGAACGCATCGCACGGGTGTAGATCACGGTTGCGACTGCGTTGGCTGTATCATGGAAGCCGTTGATTGCTTCGTAGAACAGCACAAAAGCCAGAGCAAGCAATAATAAAAGCCCGGTATGTAAATCCAGGCCAGCAAACAAATGTAGCATAGGACGTTACGCCATTTTGAGGACATGAACGCGGCGCATTATCAGTGACTTTAGCGGCGCGGGCAAAGTGAAATATAGACTTTTTTTGATTTAACGTCTGAATACAATAGTGCCCATAAAGAATTATCTTATATATTTCATATAAATACTTCTTCCCACGGATTTTGTCGCTGGTGCGACCACTGAGATAACTTTACAATTCACGCCCTGAATTCAGAGAGGAACGTAAAGTGGAAAGGTTTGATGCCATTATTATAGGCGCTGGCGCGGCAGGTATGTTCTGTGCAGCACAGGCAGGACAGGCCGGCAGTCGGGTGCTGCTTATTGATAATGGAAAGAAGCCTGGCCGCAAGATCCTCATGTCCGGTGGGGGTCGCTGCAACTTTACCAACCTTTATGTTGAGCCAGCGGCTTATTTGAGCCAAAACCCGCATTTTTGCAAATCTGCGCTGGCGCGCTATACCCAGTGGGATTTTATCGATCTCGTCAGTAAGCACGGCATCGCCTGGCATGAAAAAACGCTCGGGCAACTTTTTTGCGATGACTCCGCGCAGCAAATCGTCGATATGCTGGTGGCGGAATGTGAAAAAGGCAATGTAACCCTGCGCTTACGCAGTGAAGTGCTGAGCGTTGCGCAGGATGACGACGGTTTTACGCTGGCGCTGAACGGGGCGACTGTCGGTGCGAAAAAGCTGGTGATTGCCTCCGGCGGACTGTCGATGCCCGGTCTGGGCGCGTCACCGTTTGGCTATAAAATTGCCGAACAGTTTGGTCTGAACGTTCTGCCAACCCGCGCCGGGCTGGTGCCGTTTACCCTGCACAAACCGCTGCTGGAGCAGCTTCAGGTGCTGTCTGGCGTTTCCGTTCCGTCGGTCATCACCGCACAGGACGGTACCGTCTTTCGTGAAAATCTGCTCTTTACCCATCGCGGCCTTTCTGGTCCTGCGGTTTTACAAATTTCCAGCTTCTGGCAGCCAGGCGAATTTGTCAGCATTAATTTACTGCCAGATGTCAGTCTGAATGACGTCCTGAACGAACAGCGCAGCGCCCATCCGAATCAAAGCCTGAAGAATACGCTGGCGATGCTGCTGCCGAAGCGTCTGGTCGAGTGCCTGCAACAGCTCGGGCAGATCCCTGACGTCTCGCTCAAACAGCTCAACGTGCGCGACCAGCAGACGCTGATCGACACGTTGACCGACTGGCGCGTACAGCCGAACGGCACTGAAGGCTATCGCACGGCAGAAGTGACGCTTGGCGGGGTAGACACCCACGAACTGTCGTCACGTACCATGGAAGCGCGCAAGGTGCCGGGTCTTTACTTTATCGGCGAAGTGATGGACGTCACCGGCTGGCTGGGCGGTTATAACTTCCAGTGGGCGTGGTCCAGCGCCTGGGCATGTGCACAGGATCTTGCCGGGGAGTAAGTCATTCACCCTGTATATCATTACCAACCATAAGCGAATAGACATCACCCATAATGATGCTAGTATTCCATTGATACTAGCTATGAGTATGCGTGTTTCATTTACGGCCAGGAACGCTGATGATGACAACATTACTACCCGTTTTTCGCACTTCTCTGTCATTCACTTTCCTTCACGGCGAGCGCAGTCATGACGTCTGTACGCCGCCCGGCTACTCTCACTTTTTCCTTCTCATCCCGGAGGGAAGATACCGCTGAACGCCCGTTCAGTGGGGTTTTGTGACACGCATTGTTTTCTAACAGGGATTATGGCGGGTCGATTATGGACAACATTAAACGTCATCTGACGTGGTGGGTTGTGGGCGCACTGGTGGTGATCGCTGCTGGCGTGTGGTGGGGTCTACGGCCCGCAGGCGTACCGGACGGTTTTGCTGCCAGCAACGGCAGAATCGAGGCGACGGAAGTGGACATTGCCACCAAAATCGCCGGACGTATTGATACCATCCTCGTGACGGAGGGGCAGTTCGTTCGCCAGGGCGAAGTGCTGGCGAAGATGGATACCCGCGTGTTGCAGGAGCAACGGCTGGAAGCCATCGCACAAATCAAAGAGGCCGAAAGCGCCGTGGCGGCTGCACGGGCGCTGCTCGAACAGCGGCAAAGCGAAACCCGCGCTGCCCAGTCGGTAGTGAAACAGCGTGAAGCCGAGCTGGATTCCGTCTCCAAACGTCACGTCCGTTCCCGCTCGCTCTCCCAGCGTGGCGCGGTCTCGGCGCAACAACTGGATGACGATCGTGCCGCCGCGGAAAGCGCACGCGCGGCGCTGGAGTCGGCAAAGGCGCAGGTCTCTGCGACGAAAGCAGCGATTGAAGCCGCGCGCACCAGCATTATCCAGGCGCAAACCCGCGTCGACGCCGCGCAGGCGACCGAACGGCGGATTGTCGCGGATATCGAAGACAGCGAGCTTAAAGCCCCGCGTGATGGCCGGGTTCAGTACCGCGTGGCGGAGCCGGGCGAAGTGCTGGCGGCGGGCGGTCGGGTGCTGAATATGGTCGATCTCAGCGATGTTTACATGACATTCTTTCTGCCCACCGAACAAGCAGGTCTGCTGAAAATTGGCGGTGAAGCCCGTCTGGTGCTTGATGCCGCGCCGGACCTGCGTATTCCCGCCACGATCAGTTTTGTCGCCAGCGTCGCGCAGTTCACGCCGAAAACCGTTGAAACCAGCGATGAGCGCCTGAAGCTGATGTTTCGCGTCAAGGCGCGGATCCCCCCTGAATTACTCCAGCAGCATCTGGAATATGTCAAAACCGGCTTGCCAGGCATGGCGTGGGTGAGACTGAACGAACAGCTTCCCTGGCCTGACTCGCTGGCGGTGAGGTTGCCGCAATGACCGCTCTGGCGCTGGTTCCCGTTCCTCCCGTGGCGCACCTTGACGGCGTGAGTCAGCATTACGGGACCACGGTGGCGCTGAATAACATCACGCTGGATATCCCCGCGCGCTGCATGGTGGGGTTGATCGGCCCCGACGGCGTGGGGAAATCAAGCCTGCTGTCGCTCATTTCCGGTGCCCGGGTGATTGAGCAAGGCAACGTCATGGTGTTGTGCGGCGATATGCGCGATCCGAAACACCGTCGTGACGTCTGCCCGCGTATTGCGTGGATGCCGCAGGGCCTGGGAAAAAACCTGTATCACACGTTGTCGGTGTATGAGAACGTCGACTTCTTCGCCCGTTTGTTCGGTCATGACAAAGCCGAGCGCGAAGCGCGGATTACGGAGTTACTGAACAGCACCGGTCTGGCGCCGTTTCGCGATCGTCCGGCGGGGAAACTCTCGGGCGGGATGAAACAGAAGTTGGGTCTGTGCTGTGCGCTGATCCATGACCCGGAATTATTGATACTGGATGAACCGACCACCGGCGTTGATCCCCTGTCTCGCGCCCAGTTCTGGGATCTGATAGAGAATATTCGTCAGCGGCAGACCAACATGAGTGTGCTGGTGGCGACGGCGTATATGGAAGAGGCCGAGCGTTTCGACTGGCTGGTGGCGATGAACGCAGGCGAGGTGCTGGCGACCGGCAGCGCGCAGGAACTCCGCGATAAAACCGCCAGCGCGACGCTGGAGCAGGCGTTTATCGCCCTGTTACCGCAGGCGCAGCGGCAGGCGTATCAGCCGGTGGTGATTCCGCCGTATCACGCAGAGCAGGAAGAGATCGCCATTGAGGCAAAAGACCTGACCATGCGCTTTGGCAATTTTGTCGCCGTCGATCACGTCAACTTCCGCATCCCGCGTGGGGAGATCTTTGGCTTCCTCGGTTCCAACGGCTGCGGTAAATCGACCACCATGAAGATGCTGACCGGGCTGCTGCCTGCCAGTGAAGGGGAGGCCTGGCTGTTCGGTCAACCAGTCGACCCGAAGGATATCGACACCCGTCGTCGGGTGGGCTACATGTCGCAGGCGTTTTCGCTGTACAGCGAGCTGACCGTTCGACAGAACCTTGAACTCCACGCCCGGTTGTTTCACATCCCGGAAGCGGAAATCCCCCGACGCGTTCAGGAGATGAGCGAACGTTTTATGCTGGCGGAGGTTGAGGATTCGTTGCCCGAGTCGCTCCCGCTAGGCATTCGACAGCGGCTGTCGCTGGCAGTGGCGGTGATCCATCGCCCGGAAATGTTGATCCTCGACGAACCGACCTCCGGCGTTGACCCGGTGGCGAGGGACATGTTCTGGCAATTGATGGTCGATTTGTCGCGTCAGGACAAAGTGACCATTTTTATCTCCACTCACTTTATGAACGAAGCCGAGCGCTGTGACCGTATGTCGTTAATGCATGCTGGAAAAGTGCTCGCCAGCGGTACGCCGCAGGAACTGGTTGAGCGGCGCGGGGCTACAAGCCTTGAAGAGGCGTTTATCTCCTGGCTCCAGGAGGCTGCGGGCCCGGCGCCTGAAACCTCTGTGCCGGTGGACACAAAGCATGAAGAGGCGAAGCCACCGCGTCAGGGATTCAGCCTGCGGCGATTGTTCAGCTACAGTCGTCGCGAAGCGCTGGAACTCAGGCGCGATCCGGTGCGTTCGACGCTGGCGCTGCTGGGCACGGTGATCCTGATGCTGATCATGGGTTACGGCATCAGCATGGACGTCGAAAACCTGCGTTTTGCCGTGCTCGATCGCGATCAAACCGTCAGCAGCCAGGCCTGGTCATTGAATCTGGCAGGCTCACGCTACTTCATTGAACAACCGCCGTTGACCAGCTATGACGATCTCGACCGGCGGATGCGTTCCGGCGAGGTGGCAGTAGCCATCGAAATCCCACCTAACTTTGGTCGTGACATTGCGCGCGGGACGCCGGTGGAGATTGGCGTCTGGGTGGATGGCGCCATGCCCAGCCGTGCCGAGACGGTAAAAGGCTACGTGCAGGCGATGCACCAGAGCTGGCTACAGGACGTGGCGAGCCGCCAGCCGATGCCAGTAGGGCAGAGTGGACTCATGACCATTGAAACACGCTATCGCTACAACCCGGATGTGAAAAGCCTGCCAGCGATTGTTCCGGCGGTCATTCCGCTGTTGCTGATGATGATCCCGTCGATGCTGAGCGCACTGAGCGTGGTGCGGGAAAAAGAACTGGGGTCGATCATCAATCTGTATGTCACGCCCACCACCCGCAGTGAATTTTTGCTCGGTAAACAGTTGCCGTATATCGCGCTGGGGATGCTGAACTTCCTGCTGCTGTGCGCCCTGTCGGTGTTTGTGTTTGGCGTACCGCACAAGGGCAGTTTCCTCACGCTCAGCCTGGCCGCGCTATTGTATGTCACCATCGCCACGGGAATGGGGCTGCTGATCTCCACGTTCATGAAGAGTCAGATTGCGGCAATTTTTGGCACGTCCATCATTACCCTGATCCCGGCGACGCAGTTCTCCGGGATGATCGATCCGGTGGCGTCGCTGGAAGGACCGGGACGGTGGATCGGCGAGATCTATCCAACCAGCCATTTCCTGACGATCGCCCGGGGCACATTCTCGAAAGCATTGGATCTTACCGATCTCTGGCCGCTGTTTGTACCGCTGCTGATCGCCATTCCGGTGGTGATGGGGCTGAGCGTGCTGTTGCTGAAAAAACAGGAGGGGTGATGCGCCGACTACGCAATATTTATAATTTAGGCATCAAGGAGTTGCGCAGTCTGTTGGGCGATAAGGCGATGCTGACGCTGATCGTGTTTGCCTTTACCGTCTCGGTGTACTCCTCCGCGACCGTGCTGCCGGGGTCGCTGCATCTCGCGCCGATTGCCATTGCCGATATGGACCAGTCTCAACTCTCGAACCGTATCGTCAACAGCTTCTACCGTCCGTGGTTTTTACCGCCGGAGATGATCACCGCCGATGAGATGGATGCCGGGCTGGATGCGGGTCGCTATACCTTTGCGGTCAATATTCCGCCAAACTTTCAACGGGACGTGCTGGCCGGAAGGCAACCCGATATTCAGGTGAATGTTGACGCCACGCGCATGAGCCAGGCGTTCACTGGCAACAGCTACATCCAGAATATCATCAGCGGCGAAGTGAACAGTTTTGTCGCGCGTTATCGCGATAACAGTGAACCGCTGGTTTCGCTGGAGACCCGAATGCGCTTCAACCCGAACCTCGATCCGGCGTGGTTTGGCGGGGTGATGGCGATCATCAATAACATCACCATGCTGGCGATTGTGCTGACCGGTTCGGCGCTGATACGCGAACGTGAACACGGTACGGTGGAACACCTGCTGGTGATGCCGATCACCCCGTTTGAGATCATGATGGCGAAAGTCTGGTCAATGGGACTGGTGGTGCTGGTGGTCTCGGGGCTGTCGCTGATGTTGATGGTGAAAGGGGCGCTCGGCGTGCCAATTGAAGGGTCCATTCCGCTGTTCATGTTGGGTGTGGCGCTGAGTCTGTTCGCCACCACGTCGATCGGCATTTTTATGGGTACGCTGGCGCGCTCCATGCCGCAATTGGGGCTGTTGATGATTCTGGTGCTTTTGCCTCTGCAAATGCTTTCCGGCGGCTCCACGCCGCGCGAAAGCATGCCGCAGGTGGTGCAGGACATCATGCTGACGATGCCAACGACGCATTTTGTCAGTCTTGCGCAGGCCATACTCTATCGCGGCGCCGGGTTCAGCATTGTCTGGCCGCAGTTTCTGACGCTTCTCGCCATTGGCGCGGCGTTCTTCCTGATCGCATTGCTGCGGTTCAGAAAGACGATTGGCACGATGGCGTAATCAGATGCCGGATGGCGACGATGTCTTATCCGGCCTACGGGAGTGCAAAGGCAGGCCGGGCAAGCGCAGCGCCCCCGGCGGCATCGTTGAGGCTTACTCTTCCTTCGGCAAACACTGCAAATGGCCGTGGCGCACGCCGCGCTGGGCGATAACATCATCGGCAAAATGTTGAACATCGCCCATGTCGCCTTTCAGGACGGCAATCTCCAGACAGTCGTCATGGTTGATATGCACATGCAGTGTGGCGACGGACAAATCATGGTGATGGTGCTGCGTTGAGACAATGCGACTGGCTAAATCACGCTTCTCATGTTCATACACGTAGGAGAGCACCGCAAAGCCCTGGGTGCCGTGCTCTTGCGTGGTTTCCTGCGCCAGCGCGCCGCGCAGAATGTCACGAATGGCTTCGGAGCGGTTGTTGTAACCACGGCGCTGGCTCAGGCTATCCAGCGTTTCCAGTAAATCGTCATCAAGCGTGATGGTGACTCGTTGCATCAGATATCAACCTTACGAAATGGCGCGACGGCGCACGGGATATGCGGGGAGTACCGCCTTTTGTAGCACACGACCGGCCTCGGAGGAAAAGGTTAATGCCTCACCCACAGTCTGTGTCTCAACGATCTGCCCGTCCTCCATCACCATCACACGATGGCAAAATCGTTCCACCAGCCGCAGATCGTGGGTGATAAACAGGCAGGCGGTACCAAACTGCTGCTGTATTTTTTTGAGCAGACGAATGACGCCTGCCTGCAACACCAGATCGAGATTCGACACCGCTTCATCGAGAATCAACAGTTTCGGCTCTACCACCAGTGCGCGGGCCAGACAGACGCGCTGGAGCTGACCGCCGCTGAGCTGTGGCGGACGTTTATCCAGCAGGTTTTCCTCCAGATCGACGGCGTGAAGCATCTCGCGTACCCGCGCCAGCTGTTCGGCTTTGGACAACGAGAGTAAATGACGCATCGGCTCACGCAGGATCTCACAGACGGTTTTACGCGGATTCACTGCGCTAATGGAATCCTGAAAGACCATCTGGATATCGCGGCGAAACGCCTTTTGTTTAGCCCGGTTCAGTTTTGCCAGCGGTTCACCGCGCCAGCTTACGCTTCCCTGACTGGGCGATTCCAGACCGACCAGCAGACGCGCTAACGTGCTTTTTCCGCAGCCGCTGCGCCCTAACAAGGCAACGGTTTCGCCGCTTTTCAGATGCAAAGAGACCGCTTTCAGCACCTGCTGATGCTGATGTTTTCCGCCCAGGCTGGCGTGGGCGTACTGATGAGAAAGGTCTGTGACGCTGAGTAAAGTCATGAGGCTAACTCCATACCGTACAGAGCGAGATGTGCCGACACCAGACCGCGGGTGATGGCGTGTTGGGGTGTCCTGAACAGGGTTTCCACGTTACCCTGTTCGACGATGTTTCCGTTATCCATCACTGCCACATCGTCGGCCAGTCGCGCGACCACACCCATATCGTGAGTCACCAACAGCATGCCCGGTGCTCGGCTCTGCATAATGCTCTCCAGCAGATCGAGGATGCGCGCCTGTGCCACCACATCCAGATCGGTGGTCGGCTCATCGGCGATGATAAACGGCGCATCGGACAGTACCGCCATCGCGATCATCATGCGTTGTAGCATGCCGCCGCTCATCTCGAACGGGTAGAGCTTCAGCACGCGATCGGCCTGCTCCAGGCCCACGGCTTGCAGGGCGTTGACGAGCGTGGCGTCATCTGCCGGTTTACCCAACGCCTGACAGGTTTCCCGTGCGTGGGTCGCCATCGTATGCAGGGGATTAAACGCGCTGCGCGGATTTTGCATAATGGTGGCAATTTTGAACCCACGCAGGGATCGAGGCGACACCGGTTTTCCGTCAGCGAGCAGCGTTCCGTTTGTCTGGCGCACACCAGCGGGCAAAATCCCAAGCGCCGCCGCGCAGGTCAATGATTTACCGCTACCGCTGCCACCCACCAGCGCCAGCACACGTCCGCGTTTGAGCGTTAACGACACACCGTGCACCAGCGGGCGATCGGCCTCTAAAGCGATGTTTTGCAGTTCAATGTGCTGTGGCATCAGTGGGCATGCTCCGTGATCAGATGAGGATCCAGGTGATCGCGCAGGGCGTCACCCACCATGTTGAAGGCCATCACGGTGATAAACAGCGCCAGCCCCGGCCAGAACATTTGCAGCGGCTGAGTCCAGATATACTGGCGGGCGTCGTTAATCATCACCCCCCATTCCGCCGTCGGTGCCGTCACGCCAAGGCCGAGGAAAGACATCCCGGCAACGTGCAGCATCATATGTCCAATATCCAGCGTGGCCAGCACCAGCAAAGACGGGATCACCGCCCCGGCCAGATGGTCGATGAATACCCGGACATGACCTGCGCCGGAAAGCCGTGATGCGAGAACAAACTCGCGCTGACGCAGAGAGATGACCAGGCTGCGCACCATCCGCGCATACCACGCCCAGTGTGACAGGGCGATGGCGATAATCACGTTGGTGAGTCCCGTGCCCAACACGCCGACCATGAAGAACGACAGAATGGAGGTCGGGAAGGTCATAAACATATCGGCGACGCGCATGGTGGCTTGATCGACACGACCACCCAGCAGTCCAGCGCTGCCGCCAACAATCAGTCCCAGCGCCAGCACGAGCAGCAGACAGGCCATCACCGAACCCAGCGACACGCGGGTCGCCGCCAGCAGGCGAGAGAAAATGTCGCGTCCCAGATGGTCCGTACCCAGCCAGTGCTGGCTGTCCGGGGCCAACAGGCGCGAGGGTAAATCGATCGCTTGCGGATCATACGGCAGCCACCACTGGCTGGTCAGCGCAATCACCGCCAGCAGGGCGATGACAATCATGGCCAGACGAACCGACCAGCGTGAAGAGAGGAAAAAGTTCACGAGTGCGCTCCTTCATGACGACGAATGCGTGGGTCCAGCGCGGCGTTCAGCAGATCAACAATCAGGTTACAGACCACGAAGACCACCACCATCATCAGCGTAAAGCACTGAATCACCGGGTAGTCGCGGTTAAATATCGCCGACACGGCATAGCGGCCGACGCCCGGCCAGGCAAAGATGTTCTCGATAATCATCGTCCCGCCAATCAGTTCGCCGATGTGCATCCCGACCGCGGTGACGACCGGCAGCGACGCATTACGCAAAATATGGCGGCGCTCGGTTTGTTTGTCGTTCAACCCGCGCAAACGCGCCCAGGTGACGTGACGCTGCCCGGCGACTTCTAACATGCTGGCGCGCAGGAGTCGGGCGTTGATCGCCAGGGACATAAAGGCGATCGACACCGCGGGTAAAATAAGATGCTGCCAGCCGCCGTAGCCCATTGCGGGCAGCCATTGCAGCCAGACCGAAAAGAACATCACTAACAGGAAGGCGAGCCAGAAGTTCGGCATCGACACGCCGAGGAAGGCAATCAGTCGCACGACGAAATCCGGCAGACGGTCGCGGTGACGCGCCGCCCAGATACCGAGCGGCACGGAAGTCAGCAGGATCAGCACCAGCGCCGCGCCCGCCAGCTCCAGCGTCGCGGGCAGGAAATTCAGCATGTCATCCAGCACCGGGCGCTGGGTGGCGAACGAGATGCCAAAATCCAGATGCAGCGCCTTCCACAGCCAGGTGCCGTACTGCACGACAAGCGGCTGATCAAGGCCCAGCATCACGCGGGTTGAGGCCACCATTTCCGGCGTCGGCGGCAGGTTCGATAAGCGAAGATAGTCGAGCGCCGGGTCGCCGGTGCCCAGGCGCAGCATCAGAAAGATAATCACCGAGGCGGCGAAAATCATCGGAATCAGCAGCAGAATGCGCCGCAGTACATAACGCAACATCAGGGTTTCACCGGTTTAATCTGTTCAAACGGGATTTCAGAGGCGATAGGCGCATACGGAATTGTGCCCAGTTCAGGTCTGGCGACCACCATCATCGAGACATAGCTGATGGGCAGATAGACCGCGTCGTTGTGCAGACGGGTCAGGATGTCTTTGTACAGCGCCTGACGCTGGGTGTCGTCGGTGGTTTCCAGTACTTCACCAATCTCTTTATCAATTAACGCTTTGTCAGCTAACCCCTGCTGAGCCTGGTAATCCGCATGTGACGGCACGCGCATCGAACTCATAAAGGCGTGCGGATCGTACGGCGCGCCCCAGGTGCGGTTGAAGATCATTCCGAAGCGTCCGTCGCGCTGGCGGGCATAAATACTGCTCTCTTCTTCGCCAATAAGTGCAACATCAACGCCAATCTGGCGCATATCGGCCTGAATAATTTCAGCCATCGATTTGCTCAGCGCGTCGGTGCCAATGAATGACAGCTCAATGCGCAGCGGTTGGCCGTTCTTCTCACGAATGTCTTTGCCGGCGGGGAGCGTCCAGCCGGCTTTTTCAAGCAGATCTTTCGCCTGCTGCGGGTCGTACTGACGTGGCTTCAGGCCAACGTTGGCATAAGGAACGGTAGGTGCAAACAGCGTGTCGGCGACCTGCTGCGTGCCGTACAGCGCATTGTCGATCAACGATTTCTTGTTCACCGCATAGTTCAGCGCTTCACGTACTGCCAGTTCATTGGTCGGTGCTTTCGCTGAGTTGAGTGCCAGCATTACCGTTTCAATCGGCTGAGAAAGCTGGGTGCGGTAGTTCGGGTTCTGACTGAAGCGGGCGAAGGTATCGAGCGGCAACACCCCTTCGTTACCGTATAACAGGTCGATGTCGCCTGTTTCAAACGCGACAGCGCGGGTCGTCGGATCCGGGATCACTTTGACGGTAATTTTTTGAATCTGTGGTTTTTCACCCCAGTAGCGATCGTTGCGTACCAGCACATCGTACTGATTGAGCTTCGACGCTTTCAGTACCCACGGCCCCGTGCCAATCGGCGCTTTAATACCGCGCATCGTTTCGTTGTCTTTAAATTGCGACGGCGCGATAAACCGGAACGGGCGCGGCAGCGCCAGCTCTTGCAGGAACGGGTAATAGGCACTTTTCAGGGTGATTTGGAGCTGGTTTTTGTCGAGCGCTTTCACATCGACGATCTGATTGAACAGTTCCAGCCAGGCGTGACGCTGGCGGTTATCGAGCACCACGCGGAAGTTTTCCGCCGCCGCATGGGCGTCGAACGCTTCACCATTTGAGAAGGTCACATCATCACGCAGGGTGAATGTCCAGGTTTTGCCATCTGCTGAGTGGGTCCAGCTTTTTGCCAGCCACGGAATGACCGAACCATCGGCCTGATACTTTACCAGCGGCTCATAGACCATGCTCTGGGCGAACATTTGGTTAGGGGTATACAGATGAGGGTTAAGCGGCCCAACGTTGACCGGCCAGGCGGTCGTAATTTCATCAGTGGCAGCGGCGTGCGTAAGGAATGACGCACAGGCCAGCAGCGCAAAAAGTGTGCGGCGTAGTCTGGACAAAATGGTGATCCCGAATGATGTAGAGGTACGACTTAATGAGTATGACGATTCTAAAGAATCATCATACTTTTGACGTGTTCTGGATCAAGAGAAGGGCGGTCAAACACGCGAATTATACGAAAATCGTATGTTTGCGATGTCAGACCGTTTCCAGCCACTGCACCGCGTCTGCGTTCAGGGTAAAGGGCGTGGGAGTGCAGACGGCCAGGCTCAGGTTATCGAGCTGGCAATGGCTCAGCGAAAGCCCGGAGTCAAAGGTGCTGTCGACGCTGACGATCTGCCACGCGCTGCCGCCGCGTTGTTTCACGATTGCCTCTTTTTGCGTCCAGATGCGCCAGAAGGCGGCGAGCTGCCGATCCGGATGTTCCGCTTCCACTTCGGCATGTTCGCCGAGGCTGAAGACCGCATTTGCCAGCGAGCGCCAGTTGGCGCGCGGGCGGATGATTTCGAGATCGCAACCCACTTCGCCTTCGTCGCTCAGCAGCAGGGCGATATCGTCACCGCTGTGGCTCAGGTTGAACCACAGCGACGTCTCGGGTGAAAACGCGGGTTTCCCCTGTTCGCCGTAAACAATCTCCGGCAGCGGCGAGAGGGTATGGGAAAGCAGAACGCGACCGGCCAGCCAGCGTGCGCGTCGCGGACCCTGCGGCGCCAGATCGGTTAACGCAGACGGCAAGGTGCCTGCGCTGAGTGTCGAAACTTTTCCCAGTACGATCCGATACATGTCAGGACCAACGTTTAATGATGATGGACGTATTGATGCCGCCAAACGCAAAGTTGTTGCTCTGTAAGAATTCACAATCAATCTTGCGGGCTTCACCCATGATGTAATCCAGCGCGCCGCAGTTGGCGTCGGGCTGTTTTAAGTTTAGCGTAGGCGCAAACCAGCCTTCACGCATCATTTGCAGACTCATCCAGGCTTCCAGCGCGCCACAGGCACCAAGGGTATGCCCAAAATAACTTTTCAGCGAGGAGATTGGCACATTATCGCCATAAATTGCGGCAGTCGCCTGACTTTCCGCAATATCGCCACGATCTGTCGCCGTGCCGTGTGCGGAAATATAGCCGATATCCAGCGCGTTTAATCCTGCCATTTTCAGCGACTGTTCCATGCAAATTTGCATGGTTTCCCGTTGTGGCTGGGTGATATGCGCGGCGTCGCAGTTGGTGGCAAACCCGATGATTTCACCGTAAATCGTCGCGCCGCGTGCTTTGGCGTGTTCCAGTTCTTCAAGGATCAACGTCCCGGCGCCTTCGCCAATCACCAGCCCATCGCGCTGTTCATCGAACGGCGACGGCGTGGTTTTCGGTTGATCGTTGCGCTGACTGGTGGCGAACAGCGTATCAAACACCGCCGCTTCCGACGGGCACAACTCTTCCGCGCCGCCTGCTACCATCACGGTTTGATAACCGTGGCGAATCGCTTCCCACGCATAGCCAATCGCCTGGCTGCCGGACGTGCAGGCGCTGGAGGTGGGGATCACGCGTCCGCGCAGGCCGAAAAACAGCCCGGTATTGACGGCGGTGGTGTGCGGCATCATCTGCACATAGGTGGTGCCGGTAATGTTATTGGTGTGCTTTTCGGTCAGCATGGTGGCAAATTCGCTCACCGGGCCAGTACTGCCGGTGGATGAGCCATACGCAATACCCGTTTCTCCGTTGGTGAGCACGTCGTCGCCAATCAGTCCAGCCTGTTCGAGCGCCAGTTCGGTGGCGCGGGTAGACATCAACGACACGCGACCCATCGCACGGATGCGCTTACGGGTGTAATGCTCCGGCAGCGTGAAATCATCGATCGGCGCGCCCAGCAGGGTATGTAGCCCGTCATAAACCTGCCACTCCGGCATTTTGCGCACGGCGTTTTCATAGGCCCGCAGTCGGGCGGAAACATCCTGCCAGTTTTCCCCAAAGGCGGTGACGCCGCCCATGCCCGTTATCACCACGCGACGTGTCATAACATCCCTCCATTGATGGAAATCACCTGACGGGTGACGTAGCTCGCCACATCCGACATCAAATAGCTGGCAAGCCCGGCGACTTCGTCCGCCTGACCCATGCGTTTCATTGGGATCATCGCCATCGCTTCCTTCAGCGCGGCCTCTTCCATTTCGATCATTCCGGTGTCGATCAGCCCCGGCGCGATGCAGTTGACGGTTATTTTGCGTTTCGCAAGTTCAATCGCCAGCGCTTTGGTGGCGCCGATAATCCCGGCTTTGGCGGCGCTGTAGTTTACCTGCCCACGATTGCCCATTACGCCGGACACCGACGACAGGGTGATAATCCGACCGCCCTGGCGCGCGCCGATCATTGGCATGATGCACGGCTGAATGACGTTATAAAAACTGTCGAGGTTAGTGTGGATCACCGTGTCCCAGTCACTGTCGCTGAGTGCCGGGAAGGCGGCATCGCGGGCAATGCCTGCATTGCTGACTACGCCGTACCATGCGCCATGCGCCTCGATATCCTGTTCCAGTACTTCGCGGCACTGCTCGCGGTTCGCCACGTCGAAACTGAGCAGACGCCCTGCGCCACCGACGGCGAGAATGGCATCCAGCGTCTCCTGCGCGCCCTGTGCATCACGATGGTAGTGGACGCCGACCACAAAGCCGTCCGCTGCCAACTGGCGGGCGATTGCGCGACCGATGCCTTTGCTGGCGCCGGTAACTAAAACTGAACGACTCATGCGGACGCTCCTTGTTGAAATAGAGAATGAAGTTCTTCTGCCGATGGCTGGAAGGTATTAACGCGGCCTGTCGCCAGTGTCTCTTCGTCGGCGGTAATCGCGCATTCGAAGCTGCCGAAACGGTCGTCCTGCATCAGCAACTTAACGGTAATGGATACGGTTTTGCCTGCGGGCAGAACGCCGGCTGTGCAAATCAGTTCGCGCGCGCCGAGCACCATCCCGAGTGAGATCGCTCCCTGACCCTGCTGATGGCGGTGCCAGCCGGACCAGACGCCGACGGTCTGCGCCATCAGTTCCAGTGCGAACCAGCCGGGTAAATTGCCTTGCGGATCAAGGAACGGTGCGAGAACGCCGCCGCTCGCCACCGTGACGCAACAAATAGCGGTGTCTTCGCCCACGCGAACCACCTCTTCGAGTAGCAGCATGGGCGCGTCGTGCGGCAGGTATTCGCCGGGTGATAAATAGTGGCTCATGACATTCTCCCGAGCAGAATACTGGTGTTATTGCCGCCAAAGGCGAACGAATTCGACAAGATAAACGGGCGTTCAAGCGGCTGAGGTTGCTCGATGATGCCGCAGGGCGGCAGCGCCGGATCGCGCGGCGACAGACTAAAGTCCTGTACTGGCAGGGGCAGGTCATGCTGCAACATCAGCATGCTGAGCGCCGCTTCGGTAATCCCTGCCGCGCCCAGCGTGTGGCCAGTCAGGTGTTTGGTCGAGCTGCACGGGACGCGCTCGCCAAACAGCGCGTTGACCACCCTGGATTCGATCTGGTCGTTCAGCGGCGTGGCGGTGCCATGCAGATTGATGTAACCCACCTGTTCGGGGGTGAGACCGGCATTGTCCAGCGCCTGCTGGATGGCGCGAATTGCCCCAACGCCCTCCGGGTGCGGTGCCGAAATATGGTGCGCGTCGCTGGATTCCCCTACGCCAAGCAGCGCGATGGGCTGTGGCTCGCGGGTCAACAGCATCAGCGCCGCGCCTTCGCCAATAGTAATACCGCTTCGGTCGCGGGCAAACGGCAGACAGCGCGTCGGCGAGAGCGATTCGAGACTGTGGAAGCCGTTGATCGGCATCCGGCTCAGGGTATCTGCGCCGCCGACGATGGCGACGTCCACGAGATCGGATTCAATTAAGCGGCGTCCGCTGATGATAGCGCGAGCGCTGGAGGAGCAGGCGGTGGAGAGGGTGAATGCCGGGCCGTCCAGCTTCAGCCAGTGGCTGAGAAAGCGCGACGGGTCGCCCAGTTCCTGCTGCGCGTACTGCCAGTGATGGCTCTCTTCGCCGTTCAGCGTCAGGTTAACGTGTGTGTCGCCTTCATCCAGACCGGACGTGCTGGTGCCGAGCACCACCGCAACCCGATCGCGACCGTAGCGCGCAATGGCCTCATCCACCTGCGGCTGGATCTGCCTGAGCGCCGCCAGCAGCAGCTGATTGTTGCGCGAACGGTGGGCGCTAAAGTCATCCGGGATGGCGGGCAGTTCGCCGTCCACGCCAGCAAGTACCGCGTGCGGATGCCCCTGTAACCAGCCGGTGCGCGGGCGCATGCCGGGTGCAACGCCATGCGTCAGGTTGGCGGCGATTTCATCGGTATCGTTGCCCAAGGCGTTAATCATGCCCACCGCAGAAATGTAAATCATATCAGTCACCCAGATATTGAATGGTGATGTGGTATTTAAAGACATGCTGTTCGATGCTGATCGGCTCGCGCTTGCCTTTGCGGTTCAGGTAGGTGATTTCGGTCACCAGCGTGCCGCGAGCATTACGCAGTTCACGCCTGTCGCCGCTGTCCGTCAACGTCCAGCCTTTCGGCAACTGCGGCTGCCAGGTGCTAATCGGCCAGTGGCTGAGCATGACGTCAGCCAGCACCTGACTGGCGGGCGGCAATTGTGGAACCACGATGGACTGCTCGGTGTGCAACCCTTTGTCATCGTAAGTGACGAGGAACAGACGAATACCCACCGACGACAGCCCCGCCAGCGTGATTTTTTTATCATCGGCATTCAGCATCACCAGCAGCGACTGGGTTTTGCCGTTAAAACTGCCGGTGAGCAACTGTTGAGCGTTCACTGCCGGAGAGATGCCCGGTGCAGGCAGCATCACCCGCGTACCTGGCTCCAGCCACGCCTGCGGGCGGCCTTGCTGATCTTTTGGCGAGTGGCTGCAGCCGGTGAGTAACAGTGCAAAGAGGCCCAGCGCTAACTGCGCGATGGCGCTACGCTTATCGGGCCTACGCCAACCTGTTGACCCGCCAGGCCGGATAAGGCGTAGCCGCCATCCGGCAAAAAGATGTTTAATCATTTTCGTTTTTTCTCTCTTTTCGTCGGCATCGCCAGAGGGGAAAGCAGGAACGCGGTAAAAATGCCGCTGACCAGCACAATGCCAAAACTGCTGATCGCCTGGGTGGCGCTAAAGACCAGCATGCCGAGCGTCAGCAGAGTGGTCATCATCGCCAGTGTGATAGCCAGCAGGGAAGTGAGCGGCGTCCCACGCGGATTACTGAAAAACAGCGTGTAGTTAATGCCGATCCCCAGCACCAGTACCAGCGCCAACAGCGAGAACAGATTGACCGCATGCCCGCTCAATGCCAGCACCGCCAGACCGCAACCCAAAGAGAGCACCGACGGCACGAGGCTGACCAATCCTCTGCGCCAGCCTAACCGCGCGATCGCGCCGCAGGCAATTACCGCCAGCGCGATAAACAATAAACCGGTCAGTACGTTGCGATACAGTGCAAACAGGTTGTCAAAGGTGCTTTTGCGATCGACCCACGCGACACCGGGATATTTCTCGCTAAGCGCGTTGAGCGCCGCGCTCTGGGTCACGCCTTCCACGGGCACCAGTACACCGCTTTCGCCGTGAGGCAGGCTCAACCACAACAGTCGCCAACCTTCGCTGGCCGGGCTGGCAAGCCAGGCGTCAACGGTTACCGGCATAGGGGCTAGATCGGGATTGACCGTCGTCAGCCCAGCGTTGTTCAGGGCCTGAATGACCGTGGGCGCAGCGTTTTTCAGCAAGGCGAGATCCTGCTGCTGACGAGCCAGTGAATTCAACGGGATCGTGCGATAGCCGTTGAGCAGTCCCTCTTTTTTCGCCTGCGCCAGCGCGGGGACAAAGGCTTCCAGCCGTTCCAGCGTCTGCTGGGCGGAGTCGCCGTACACCACAAACCACTTCTGATCGACACTCTGTCCGGTCAGCGTAGTAATGGTTTTTTCCTGCGCCAGAATGTGCTGCGGCAGCGCCTGCAACTGGGAGATATCATCATCCACGCGTAGGGTCGCCAGACCAGCCAGTGAGAAAAGCGCGAGTGCCACCGGCAAACCGACGGAAAGCGTTTTATTGCGTCGCCAGGCGGCAAGCCAGCGCAGCATCAGCACCATCGCCGGAACCGGACGCACCGGTAGCCCGCGACACAGCCACGGATGCCAGAAAATCACCGTCAGGCACGAGGCGCTCAGTCCTGCCGCCGCAAATACCGCCATCTGGCGAATGCCGGGGAAGGGGGCGAGCATCATAATCAGGTAGGCCGCGACGGTGGTCAGCAGCGCCAGCAGCAGGGCATTTCGCACTTTTGCCAGACTTTGCCAGGGCGAGGTTTCCGCGCCATGCACCATCCGTTCGGTCAGGTAATACAACGTGTAGTCGGCGGAGATGCCGATGATGCTCATGCTCATCACCAGCGTCATCAGATGCAGTTCACCGAAGAACAGCAGCGTGACGACGGTTCCCGCCAGCGCGCCAATGCCAATCGACAGCAGACACAGCAGCAGCGGGCGCAGCGAGCGGAACACCGCGACAATCAGCAGCAGCACGCCCAGCACTGTCGCCACGCCAAGCGTGGAGACATCCTGTTTTGCCTGTTGGCTGGCGTAATCGCTGTAGAATACCGTGCCACGCGACAGTAGCTGCGCCTGGGGATAGCGCGCTTTCAGCGCCTCTGCAAGCGCGCTGAGCGTGGTCACCAGATGATGCGTCTGTTGCATATCGAACGACGAACCGGCCAGTTCGCCATGCAGCAGATACCAGTAATTTCCCTCGCGGTCCTGCGCCACCAGCCAGCCGTCCATCAGCCGCAGACGCTGACCATTTTCGGCCATCGCTAACTGTGAGCCGCGCATCAGCATTAGCGGGTCGTTTTGCAGCTCTTTACCGCTGACGCCGGAAAACGCGGAATAGAGCTGAGACAGGATCCATTGCGCCTGCGCGTCGCCGCCGTTTTGTAGGCGGGCGCGAGTTTGCGGGTCGATCAAACCGTTGCGGTGCTGCCAAAAGAACGCGCCCCACGCCTGTTGGCTGTTGGCATCCATTGGGCCTTTTACCTCAGCCAGCGCCTGTGATTGTTGCAGCATCGCCAGCCAGTTACGGGCGATTGTCGGGTCCGCCTTTTTACCGGGACTGACCAACCAGACCAGCTGGCGGTCAAGACGCTGCATAAAGCCGTCATTCAGGGCTGGCGGAATCGCTCCCAGCGCCTGTTTTGGCAGCATCGCCAGCACGCTGCTGTTGAGCCGCGCCTGAGGCAGCAACATCAGCAACACGCCCAGCATCATGATGCAGGCGATTCCCCATAACAGCGCGGGGCGTTTACTGGGCGGCAAAGCGTTGGCGTTCGTCATCAGTCAGTTGCGCAGGCGTCAGTTGGTGTTGGGAAAGCACGATATCCGTACGGTCGCCCTGTTTGTCGTTTAGCTCAATACGTTCCAGATAGGTTTTTCCGGCCAGGTCGATGGTGGCAAAGATCTTATCCAGTGGCGTGGTGACAGGCGTCAGGCGTAGCGTCCAGCGGCCCTCTCCGCGATCTGCAAACTCCACGCGGAAGTTTTGCTCCAGCACTTTGCGGTCGGCCTGAAACAGCCCGCGCAGTAGGTGGTTAAACTGGAACATCTGCGGGTTGTTATCGGCGGTGATAGTCTGCGGCGGCTGACCGTTGATGGCCTGCACCATTCGCGTATCGTCCAGCAGCAATTGCATCGGGAACGGACGGGTTTGATCCCACAAAAGCCCCTGGTCGCGGGCGATCAACATCGTTCCTGCGGATCGCAGCGGCTGCGGCAGATCTTTTATCGTCCGGGTTTGATCGAAATGCGCGCGGATCACCGGCTGTTCGGTAAAGCGTTGTTGCAGTTCATCCAGTGTCAGGGCGCTGACGAACGGGCTGACGAGCAGTGCCAGCAGCGGCAGAAACCTCATGGCGTCACCCCCATTCGTTCAAACAGAATGTCCGGGCAGACGAAGCACATTTCGCGGCTTTTCTCTTCCACCGCGACCTGAATGGTGTAGCCCGTCGTCGCGCGTTTCCCGCTTTCAGCATCGAAGATTTCATAGCCAATGCGCAGGCGGTTTTCGAACTCTTCCAGACGCGCCCGCACGCGAATGCGCTGCTCAAAGGTCAGCGGATGGCGGTATTTCACGCGGGTATCCACCACGGGCCACAGGTAGCCGGAGGCTTTCATCTGGCGATAGCCATAGTCGAACTGGTTAAGCAGCGCTTCGCGGGCAATTTCGAAGTAGCGGAAGTAGTTGCCGTGCCACGCCACGCCCATCATGTCGACGTCATGAAACGGAATGGTCAGCTCGACTTCAGCCGTAAAGCGGGGATCGTTCAGCACCCTTTACTCCTTGTTTTTGGGTTCCGGCAATTGCCAGAAATCGAAAAAGTTAAACCAGTCGAGCGGCGACTGTAACGCGTAATGTTCAAGACGTTCGGTATAGCGGTCGATGGTCTGCTGTAGCGCCTGCTGGCGTTCGGCGCGCGGCAAGACCAGCGGATCGGCGAACGGCTCGCAGTGAATGCACAGCTTCTCCTGCTGACGCAGGGCAAAGAGGAGATCCACCGGGCAGCGCAAAATCGAGGCGAGGATAAATGGCCCCTGCGGGAACGGGGCGGCTTGCCCCATGAAACGACTCCAGCAGACGCGCCATTCGCCGCCACGCTGGGGATTGACCGCAATGCGATCGCCGACAATAGCAATCCATTCCCCGCGCTCCAGCTTCTCTTTGAGCGCAATGGCGGTGTCCGGGCCGATGTCGGTCACTGGCATCAGGTTGAGTCCGGCCTGCGGGGCCATCTCTTCCATAATCTGCTTAAAACGCCGGGCATTATCGCTGAACACCAGCGCGTTGATGGTTTTGCTGCCCTGCAACTGCGCCAGCGCGCGACAGGCTTCAACATCGCCCAGGTGCGAGGCCAGCAGCAGCTTGCCGCGAGGATCGCTCACATTCAGCGCTGCTTCAGCCCCTGGCGCAAACACCACGTCGCGACCAAAATGCAGTTCACCGCGCCAACTGGCGATTTTATCGAGCATCGCGTTACCAAAACGCAGGAAGTGTTGGTAGCTGGTGAGGTTAGCCGGCACCGGTCTCTGCCGCGCGGCCAATTGCTCACGCACGCGGGCGATCCAGTTCTGTGAGGCTCGGCGAGCGGTGGACGCCGTCAGCCAGTAAACACCGACCACCGGATACAGCAGCAAGGTGAACGCTTTGCGTCCCAGCAGCCGCCAGACCAGCAACATCAGGCGCATTCCCCACAGCCCTTTCACCTCCTGCTGGCGCGCCCAGTGCGGCGACGTTCGACGCAGCAGCAGTGACGGGATGCGCGGCAACATGCCGAAGAACAGGCGCGTATGCATCAGCGAAATGCGACAGTTATCTTTGAAAGCATCGAAGTGCGACAGCCCGTCCGGCGGATAGGTCACGCGAGTCGGGACAAAATAGCTGGGGGTGCCCTGCCACCAGAGACGCACCATCACTTCGGTGTCAAAATCCATTCGCTTACCGAGCGTTACCCGCTGCGCCAGCTGGCGAGTGGGGGCGACAGGGTATACACGAAAGCCGCACATACTGTCTTTCAGTTGCAGGGAAAGGGTTTCAATCCATACCCAGACATGGGTTATCCAGCGCCCGTACAGACGCGAACGGGGAATGGAATCATCATAAATCGGCTGTCCGGAGATCAGCGCGGCGGGATGGGCCTGCGCCAGTTCCAGCAGTTTTGGAATGTCTTCAATGGCATGTTGACCGTCGGCATCGACCTGGACGGCATGGGTAAATCCGGCCTCTGCCGCCGCCTCTAATCCGCGGATCACCGCCGCGCCTTTTCCGGCATTTTCCGCCAGACGGATTAAGGTCAGACCGGAGGTGTCCTCGGCGAGTCTGTCCAGTTCCTGCTGCGTGGCGGCATCGCTGCCGTCGTCCACCACAATACACGGCAGATTAAACGGCTGCAGGCGTGTCAGGACACGCGGCATCATGGCGCCGTGGTTATAGCAGGGGATCAGCACGCAGGGGGAAAAGGTTAACGACATAGCCGGATCTTCCCGCTGCTGGCGGTATGGCGCGCGTCGCCATCGTGGCGTTGATAGCTGAACGTCAGGATCTGACGCGCTTCCTGCCAGCTCAGCGTTAGCGTGACGGTGTTTTCCGGCAGCAGTGGTGCCTGGAACTTCACGTTCTGAATGCTGTGAAAACGCCAGCCGGGAGCGAGCAGAGTGGTGGCATAGTGCATCACCCAGTCAATCTGTGCGACGCCCGGCAGCAGCGGCTGCACGGCAAAATGGCCGCTAAACCAAAAAAGAGAAGGATCGAGATGCAAGACGATCTCGACCTGTTGGGGCTGTGCCTGATGGCGCTCAATTTCATGGGGTATCATGAAACAACTCCTGTAATTGCGCATAGACACGCTTATTCATACTGTTGACCGGGATTTCGTCGATCACCCGCCAGTAACGCGGTACGGCGACCGGCTCGAGCCACGGTAGCAGCGCTCGCCGCCACGTCAGCTCCTGCGTTTTTCCACCGCTGTTCTGCCAGCGCTGGCGCGCCTCGTCATCCAGTACCAGCAGTACGCCCACGCCCTGGCGACCGCCACGGGTGATCGGCAGGGCGGCGACCTCGCGGATGCCCTTTAGTTCCAGCAGGCGTTGTTCGACTTCGCTGAGCGAAATACGCTTCTCTTCAATTTTGACCACCCGTCCACGGCGTCCCATCAGGCGGAACTGACCGTTTGGTTCAAACTGCAGGATATCGTCGAGCAGCAGACCGTTAGCGTCGGCAATCAGCGGAGAAAAGACACGAAATGCAGCATCTTCTGCGGTAAATGACACGCCGGGGAAGGGCAGCCAGGTGACATTCTCCTGCTGGCGATAGCGCCAGGCCAGAATACCAGTTTCGGTGCTGCCGTAGATTTCATCCGGCCAGACGTTCAGCCAGGCGGCGGTTTGCGT
Organism: Citrobacter sp. RHB35-C17; assembly: GCF_013816795.1. Taxonomy (NCBI): domain Bacteria; kingdom Pseudomonadati; phylum Pseudomonadota; class Gammaproteobacteria; order Enterobacterales; family Enterobacteriaceae; genus Citrobacter; species Citrobacter sp. RHB35-C17. The sequence goes on from NZ_CP057150.1 coordinate 303,488, forward strand.
GACGTCCTGCCACGGTAACATGCCGCCAGCCGACAAAATCATTGCCACCGGCGGTGCGGGAAGCTGGTGGTCGAGACGTTTTAAAAACGCCGGGCTGCTGATAAACACATAGCGATGTTCGTGACCCAACGCAGCCAGTTGCTCCGCGTAGTAGAGCATGGCCGCATGCAGCGGCAGACCGAGCGCCATTGGCAGGAAAATACGAAACGTCAGACCGTACAGATGCTGCGGCACGACGGAGGCTACCACTCTGCACCCCGCCAGGCGGTCGGCAAAGCGCGCCGCCAGCAGTTCGGCTTCATGGTCCAGACGGGCAATGGGTTTGACGATGCGCTTCGGTTGCCCCGTCGAGCCGGAGGTAAACAGCTCGACATATGCATCGTGGCGCAGGGGCGGGAAGAGGCACGCTTCATCGCTGAGCGTCATTGCTGAGCTAACCACCCACAGCGGCCCCTGCCAGCCGAGCGTTTTATCGCTCAGTACGCCGTCAAACAACGCCCGCTGTTCGTCGAGCAAAGAGACGCGGTTATGCCCCGGGATCACGGGTGTTTTCCCCGCATGCAGGGTCGCCAGCAGCGCGACAATAAACAGATAGCTGTTTTCAAAACAGAGCGCCCAGCGATCGCCTTTTTGCTGTTGCAGGCGTGTCATCAACTCCGCGACATCGTGGCGCAAGTGACCGAGCGTCCAGTGGCGTTCATCCTGCCAGGCGACAGGCGTGTTCGCTGGACGGGGGGAGGTGAGCCATTCGGCAAGCGTCAGGGTCTGTTTCATTGCAAGTCTCGATTCATCATCCAATGGCGTACCAGCCATTCGCTGCCCATCAGTAACCCCATCAGCAGGTAGGCAATCATGCCATTCCATGCGGTCCACATTGCCATATCGCCGTGGAGGGCGGTAAACAACGCCACGCCGCCGTTGAAGATAAAAAAGGCGCACCAGATCTGCGTCACCCGGCGGGTGTAACGCACCGCCACAGCCGGGAGTTGGGGATCGCGCAGTCGCGCCAGTCGTTCAACGATGGGCATCGATGACCAGAGCGAACCGCCAAAAACGGCAAGCATGACGGCATTCACCACAATCGGATAAAACAGCAGAAGCTGATGGGTTTTAAGCAGGTAGCTGGCGACGCACAGGGTGATACCCACTGCGGCCACCACCTGGGTGACGACGCGCAGCGGACCCGCCTGTCGCCGGGTCTGGCGAAAGCGTAAGAACAGCAATAGTGCCATCAGCGGCAGTAACCACTGCAGGCTGTGGTGCGCCAGGCCAAACCAAATCAGGAAAGGCCAGGCAAGCAGCAGCACGCCTGTCAGCACAGGCAACGCGCGAACGCCCGACACGGCGAATCAGGCTTCTTTAAGCAGGCGTTCTACCGCGTCAACGACATCCTGCACGGTGCGTACGGCTTTGAACTCTTCCGGTTTGATCTTCTTACCGGTTTTCTTTTGCAGATGGACGATCATGTCGACGGCGTCGATGCTGTCCAGCTCAAGATCGTCGTACAGACGCGCTTCAGGTTTGATCTCCTGCGGGTCTATCTCAAACAGCTTAACCAGCAGCGCAGAGACTTCGTTATAAATGGCGTGTTGATCAGTCATAACGGACTCTCCTCAGGCACGTTGCGCATTAATGAACGATGCCAGCGTGGCGACGGAGAAGAAGTGCTGGCGCATCTCTTCACTTTCCGCAGACAGCACCACGCCGTACTGATTTTTTACCGCCAGTCCCAGTTCCAGGGCATCAATCGAGTCCAGCCCCAGGCCGTCGCCAAACAGCGCCGCCTCGGTGTCAATGTCGTCTGTTGACAGTTCGTCCAGATTCAATGTCGTTATGATGAGATTTTTAATTTCAAGATAAAGCGCTTGCATCATTAATTCCTGAGAGAGGTAACGTACCTGGTTGTAATTGAAGCAAAAGATGCCGGTTTAGCTGTCTTGCCGCCAGCGCCGGTTCTTGTAAATTTGCGTCGTAAAAGTGGTCGATCTTTACCCGCTCGCGTACCTCGACGGTAAACAGCGGTTTTACGGGCGGCACCTGATACCATTTGCTTTCTTTATCCAGCATGCGCTGGCTGCAATGGATGGTCACCACGCGAATATCGCTGCCGCAGCGCACGGCGATATTCGCCGCGCCGCGTTGCAGCGTCATGGTCTCGCCGGGGCGAGTGCGGGTGCCTTCGGGGAAAATTAAAATCGTATCGCCCTGCGCCAGGCGTTGCTGACTGGCCGGTAACAGGGCGTCGGCTTGGCTGTTCACCAGATAATCCGCAGCACGCACTACGCCGCTGAGGAACGGGTTCTTCAGCAGCGCGCTCTTCACCAGACAGTCTGTTTCGGGCATCACCGACGCCAGCAGGACATAATCGATCAGGGTGGGGTGATTGGCGACCACCAGACATCCGCGTTCCTGACGCAAAATATCTACCCCGTTCATCTGATAATCCAGCACGCCCAGCACTCGGGTTACCGTTAAAAAGAGACGGAAGCTGGCGGCAATGCTGCGTCGGGCAATGCGGCGACGCCGGGCATTGTCCCATACGAACACTAATAAAACGTTAAACCAGACGACCGAAAGCAGCAGCCCGCCGAGTCCGAAGAGGGCGAAGCAGAAGCCGGTCATGGCGATTCGCCAGAGTCGGTTCAGCGTGGAGATAACCCCTTTCATGACCGACTCCAGTGCCAGTTCACTCGCTCACCCGGAAGGCTAAACGAGCGGGAATTCTGCAAATAGTGCTGTAAAAACAACAGGCTTTGCGGGAGTGGCGTTTCAGCGCCAGCCTGAGCCGGTTCGCTCTGACACACCCAGTCGTTACCTGCTTCGCAGACCAGCGCGGTGGCGTACGGCCAGGTTGGCATATTTTCCGGAAGGCGCGGGTGGTAAAACTCGGGAAGAAAACCGTCGAAATCGACCATCAGCACGCGCTGATAACCCGCCTGTAGCAGGCAGATGACTTCACATAGCCCCTGCTGGAAGGTATCGCGCCCGGCGGAAAGTGATGACGAGACGATAGGGTGTTTAGCCGCGATAGTCAGGTTGCCCACCGCTGAATTGTGTACCGACAGGGCAAAATCGGTCGGCGAGAGCGCCTGTTCTGTCGCCAGCGCGTGCAGAATCCGGTAGTTACGTTCGAGCTCTCCGTGGCGACTGGTGTATAGTACCGCATCAATATCGTGGCGACGCAACATCGCCAGTCCGCACTCGACGGCCAGTTTACTGCCGGAGCTTAGACGACGGGAGGTCATCATCGGCAGTTCACGCAGTTTGCCTTGTGCCGCCGACGGATCGATGGCGTGCGGATGCCGTGACCATTGCAGCCACTGTATCAATTCGCTCAGACCTGGCGCCATCGCCCGCCAGTCGGTAATGTTTAGTGAGAATTTCATCAACGCGCGTCCGCGGTAAACCGGTGATTCCAGTAGCGTTCAGATGCTACTTTGTTATTTTTTCTTTTGACATATCAATAAGGTATGTCCAACGCCTAAGTTGTCGTGGCGTTCGTCCACCTGGAACCCTGCCTTGTCCAGATAGCCATAAAATTTCTCTGCGCTGTAGAAACGGCTGTTGCCGTTCGCCATGCAGGTAAAATAAAGCGAAGACGCATTCAAACTGAATGAGGCGGCTTCAAAACGCTGCGCATCCCAGAACAGCTCCATAATGCACAGTCTTGCGCCGGGTTTCATCACACGGGCAACCTTGCTGAGCATGGCGACAATTTGCTCCGGTGAAAAACAGTCAAGAAATTGACTCATCCACCAGATATCGGCCTCAGTGGGTAAAGGCGCATCGCCAAGCATATCCACCGCATGAAAACCGATGCGATCGGATAATCCTGCATTTTCGATATTTTCGCGGGCAAGTGCAATTTGTTGTGGCAAATCTAATAACGTTATCGCGATATTTTCGTCGAATTGACTACAGCGTATTGCCCATTTTCCCGTATTTCCGCCTACATCGTACAGGGTTGCAGGACAACTGGCGAATACATGCGGTAATGCGGCGTCAAACGCCCCATCAGAATAGTAATGATCGAAGGCGAACCAACTTTCACGCGCGGACGGCGGCAATTGCGACAATGCCGGATAAATAGTTGGCCAGTCGCCAAACACTTTTAACCCGGACGGTTTTCCTTCTTTCAGAGCATTCTCTAAAAAGAACAATCCCTGATAACAGACGTCGTGGGTGAAATCCATATTCACGCGAGTCATCGTGTCATGCAAAAGGAAATGTCCGATTTTCGCCAGATAATAGCGTCCCGCTTTATGGGTGATGATGCGTCCGCTTAATCCCATATCCAGCAAGACACCGACTGCATATTCGTTAACGTGACTGTTTTCGGTGATCTCTTCCAGTGTTGCACCCTGTTTTCCCTGGCGGTCAAGATACGCCAGCACATCAGCATTTCGCAGGCAAAGTGCGGTTTGAAACAGCATGGGGGCGAAGGCGATACGCTGCGCTTCCGTGATCGCATCCAGTGCGCTGAGGGAGTCCTGTTCGTACATAGCGAGTACAACCTGTTAAAAGACAAAAAGAGGTTATCGGGCCGCAAACGACCCGACTTTAGGAGATATTACAGACCCGCACCCGCAGACAGGTTCAACTGAATATCTTTATCCAGGTTACGGACCCAACGGTTGTAGTTTTTATGAATTTTACCGCCAGAAGCCTGCAGGTTGAAGCTGCTGTCGTATTTGATATCGTAGCTGGAGGCGGTGTAGGTAATACGCACTTCTGCAACGTGGTCGCGAGACTGCTGACGCGCTTTGATCACGCCCGGACCCGCTTCCGTCATGATCCATTTACGCTGAACGCCTGCTTTCAGGATCGCGTTTTTCACCTGATCCTGAGTATGGCCTGCGGTCACCGAAGAGTGCACCTGATCGATGGGGGCAGTACGCGCACAACCTGCCAGCGCACCGACAACGGCAATCGCCGCAAACCACTTAATGTATTGTTTCATGAAAACTCCCTATCAAAATTACTATTTATATTAACGTTGAATGCATTTCTGAATTGCGTTTTAGTTACAATGATACCGACTATTTTTAATGTTAACTTTGACGGGACACCGTGAAAATTCTGAAATTAATTCATGCAGGCTGAAGACGTTTATCTTCCGGATTATCATGGTATTAGTTAATTTTCACTTAAATTAAATTGTCGATACCATTTAATTTGAATTAAATGCACTGCGGAAAAACCTGGAACTCATTTCGCGAAGGAAACCGCGCTTATTGAAACATCCAGGTAACAAAAGCGCGCCTTATAATACTTTCACCGGTAAGGGAATAAAACTACTCTGGTTGGTAGGGCGGGTTTATCCCGGTAATCGATTTTTCGGTCGCCCAGGGCCCAGTAATATTGCCAGTTTGCTGCCGCCCGTTGTGGTCTCCATCCAGATTTTACAGACGCTGGTCAGGGGAACGGAGAGCAACATCCCCACCGGGCCGAGCAACCAGCCCCAGATCAGTAAAGAAAGGAACACCACCAGCGTCGACATGCCCAGGCGATGCCCCATCATGCGCGGTTCAACCATGTTGCCCAATACCATATGGACCACCAGGAACAGCGCCCCCACCAGCACACACTCATAAACGCCGTTGAAAAGCAGCGCCTGAACCATCGGTGGAACGGCGGAAATCACCGAGCCAATATTGGGTACATAGTTCAGCAGGAACGCCAGCACTCCCCACATCAGGGCAAACTGAATGTTCATCAGTTCCAGCCCCAACCAGACAATGACCCCGGTCCACAGGCTGAGCAGCGTTTTTAACGCCAGATAGTGAGAGACCCCCTTCAGCGCCCTGTGCAGTCCGGCGATGTGGATTTGCGGATTGTGCAGTGCAAAACGCATTTTGTAGGGCACATGGCGGACCTCAAACAACATAAAGACAACCGTCATCACCAACAACACAACGCTGGCCATCGCCCCCGAGAGGCCGGTCATCAGCGTGGTGGTGAAGGTGACAATTTTCTCCGAATCCATGCGTTGCAACATGCGCTCTGGCGACATATGCAGATTTAGAAATGGCATCATATCTTGCAGATACAAAAGCTTACGTGTCAGCTCCTTGTTGTATTTCGGCAGCATGGCAATAAATTCATTCACCGAGGCCGCCAGCACGCCAATCAGCGCGGTGAGCACGAACAGCATCACGACCACCACAATGGTGATCGCCACAGGGCGTTTCACTCCCCGCCGGATAAACCAGGTGACCAGTGGATTGAGGACAATGGCGAAAAAGAGCGCCAGTAATAGTTGCACAATGATATCTGCGGCGGCGTGGATCCCGGCGAGAATGACGACCAGCGAGGCCAGTTTGAGCAGAATATGTAGACCGGCTTTGTCGGGTTGAGGGGTTGTCATGTTTACATCCTTTTTTGATTTTCATTAAGTGTAGCGGCTCGCTGGCTGCCGATATTCCTAATCTGGCTGCTGATTTTCCCGGCGTGGCGTGGTAGAAATGAAACATTGTTGTAAAAACGTGGTGATCCCCATGCCCGAACCCGTCGCTGAACCGGCGCTTACTGGATTGCGCCTCAATCTGCGCATTGTTTCTGTTGTGATGTTCAACTGTGCCAGCTACCTGACCATCGGCCTGCCGCTCGCGGTTTTGCCTGGCTATGTGCATGATGTTATGGGGTTTAGCGCCTTCTGGGCGGGGCTGGTCATCAGCCTGCAATACTTCGCGACTTTGCTCAGTCGCCCTCATGCCGGACGCTATGCTGATCTGCTCGGGCCAAAAAAGATTGTGGTTTTTGGCCTGTGCGGCTGTTTTCTCAGCGGGGCGGGCTATTTTCTGGCAGGAAGCGCCAGTAGCTGGCCGGTTGTCAGTTTGCTGCTGCTGTGTCTGGGCCGCGTGATTCTGGGGATTGGACAGAGTTTCGCCGGGACCGGCTCGACGCTATGGGGTGTTGGCGTGGTGGGCTCGTTGCACATCGGGCGGGTGATTTCCTGGAACGGTATTGTGACTTACGGGGCGATGGCGGTCGGCGCGCCGCTCGGCGTGCTGTTTTACCGTTGGGGCGGACTACAGGGATTAGCGCTGATTATCATGGGTATCGCGCTGCTGGCCATTTTGTTAGCGATTCCGCGCCCTGCGGTGAAAGCGAGCAAAGGGAAGCCTTTGCCGTTTCGCGCGGTGCTTGGACGCGTCTGGCTATACGGAATGGCCCTGGCGCTGGCCTCGGCGGGTTTCGGGGTGATAGCCACCTTTATCACGCTGTTCTATGACGCCAAAGGCTGGGATGGCGCGGCATTCGCGCTCACCCTGTTTAGCTGTGCGTTTGTCGGAACGCGTTTGCTGTTTCCCAACGGCATCAATCGCCTGGGCGGTCTGAATGTGGCGATGATCTGCTTTAGCGTCGAGATAGTCGGACTGCTGCTGGTGGGAGTGGCGATGATGCCGTGGATGGCAAAAATCGGTGTGCTGCTGACAGGAATGGGTTTTTCGCTGGTCTTCCCGGCGCTTGGCGTGGTGGCGGTCAAAGCGGTGCCGCAGCAGAATCAGGGCTCGGCGCTGGCGACGTATACGGTGTTTATGGATCTGTCGCTGGGGGTGACGGGACCGTTGGCTGGGCTGGTGATGACCTGGGCTGGCGTGCCGGTCATTTACCTGGCGGCGGCAGGGCTGGTGGCGGTTGCGTTGCTGCTAACCTGGCGGTTAAAAAAACGGCCTCTGCAGGAATCGCCAGAGGCCGTCTCGTCGTCCTGATGGTTACTGAATAACCAGCGTATTGATGATGTTTTCAGCGGCCGTCTGCGCTTTCTGCTGGTCGTCCGCTGGCAGCGTAATTTGCAGAGTCAGCAGTTGGTTATCGACTTTTCCCAGCACCACAGAAGAGTAAGCGGTCTGGCCTTTCGCCGAGATGATGCTGTCTAACTGTTGCAGCGTGTGACCTTTCAGCTCGATGGATTTGTTGGTCACCACCTGCAACTGCGGGTCACGGCTGCGCTGCTGATCTTCAAGGCGTTTTGCCAGCACGGACAGCTCTTCGTTGCTGTTATCACCGACGATGACAATCACCGCTTTCTGGCCGGTCGCGTCAGAGTAGACGTGCATATTGTTGGCCTGCGTACCCAGCTTGCCACTCTGGTCCGTCATATCTGCCGGCAGTGAGAAACTCAGTTTGCCATCCAGCAGAGAAACCGGCTGACCGGTTGCGTTGCTTTCTGCCGCCGTGCCTTCTGCCGGCGCTTTTGTATCACTATTATCACAGGCCGCCAGCCCCATAACCAGCAGGCCAATACCGACATATTTAACCAGATTACGCATTGACTTCTTCCTTTCGATAAACGGCCATAACGGCGCATCCGTTCATCTTATCACAACCCGGAAAAGGAACCTTTAGCTCAACTTGTCTGCATCGCCGGGATTTCAGATTTATCTGCCAGTTTTTTCAGCAACATATTCAGCAATACGCCATACATCGGCAGGAAGAACAGGATGCTGATCAGCACTTTGAAACAGTAATCGACGATGGCGATTTCCATCCAGTGCTCGGCCATGAAGGCATCCGGACTGCGCCAGAAGGCAATGAAGAAAAAGGCAAGGGTATCGCTGACGTTGCCAAACAGCGTTGAGGCGGTCGGGGCCATCCACCAGCGGCGGTTCTGTCGCAGGCGGTTAAAGACATGCACATCGAGAATTTGTCCCAGTGCATAGGCCATAAAGCTGGCGACTGCGATACGGGCGACAAACAGATTGAAGTGCATCAGTGCCCCGAATCCCTGCCAGGAGCCCATATAGAACAGCGACGAAATCACATAAGAGATCAGCAACGCTGGCATCATCACCGCAAAGATAATTCGACGGGCCAATGGCGCGCCAAAAATGCGCACGGTCAGATCGGTAGCGAGGAAAATAAACGGAAAGCTAAACGCGCCCCAGGTGGTATGGAAACCAAAAATGGAGACCGGGAGCTGGACCAGATAGTTACTGGAGGTGATCACCAGCAGATGGAATAGCGATAGCCAGAACAACGCTTTTACGCGCTGCGATTGTGTGAACGGAGCCATATTGTACCTTTTTAATTGATGATTGGGGTGAGGGAACCCAATTCGTGCCAGATGCTATTTTACTTGCCATTTTGCTCTCGGGCAGTGCTCGCGCTCCTCACGTACGACGTGTACGCTCCGGGCGCTGTGCGCTGACCTTAAACAAACTGATGGCGCCTATAACGCGTCTTCCTTTTTTCAGGCCGCCGCATAATACTGCTTTGCGGTGGCATTGCAATGGCTATTTTTCACGCAATCGTTAACCTGATTGGCTTACTTCCGAACTGAGCGTAAACTACAGCCGTTTTTTTAGTGAATGAGACCACGATGAGCGATCTGTTTTCCTCTCCCGACCATACCCTTGATGCCCAGGGGCTCCGCTGCCCGGAACCGGTGATGATGGTGCGTAAAACCGTACGCAACATGCGGACCGGCGAAACGCTGCTGATTGTGGCGGACGACCCGGCGACCACCCGCGACATTCCCGGCTTCTGTACGTTTATGGAGCATGAGCTGGTGGCAAAAGAGACTGACTCTCTGCCGTACCGCTATCTGGTGCGTAAAGGCCAGTAATCTTGTTATGCCGGATAAGCGTTAGCGCCATCCGGCAAAAAAACGTTATCCTTTACGTAACAATCTGAGCGCATTGGCGGTAACCAGCACCGTTGCCCCGGTATCCGCCAGCACCGCCAGCCACAGACCGGTCATTCCGAGCAGCGTGGTGACAAGAAATATCCCCTTCAGTCCCAGCGCAATGGTGATGTTCTGACGGATATTGGCGTGGGTCGCACGCGCCAGTTGGATCATCTGCACCAGCCCGGTAAGGCGGTTATGCGTCAGTGCGGCGTCCGCCGTTTCCAGCGCCACATCGGTGCCGCTACCCATCGCGATCCCGATAGCGGCGGCCTTCATCGCCGGCGCATCGTTAATGCCATCCCCCACCATTGCCAGCGGCGACTGTTGATTGAGCGTGGTGACCGCCTCCACTTTATCTTCCGGTAGCAGCCCGGCGTTATACGTCAGACCCAGCTCGCCAGCAATGGCGGCTGCCGCGCGCGGGTTATCGCCAGTCAGGATCACGCCGTTCACGCCCAGCGCATTCAGTTCGCGGATGGCGGAACGGGCATCGTCGCGTAGCGTATCCTGCAGGGCGATGACGCCGATCACGGTCTCATTGCGCAGGACCAGAACGACCGTCTGCCCGGCGCTTTCAAGCTGGTTAATCTCTCCGGCAAAGGCGTCGGCAGGACGTTTCCCGGCAGCGCAAATCAGAACGCTTTCGCCATTCACCTGCGCTTCAATCCCTGACCCTACCAGCGCCCGTTGCCCCTCGGCGGATGGGATCGTCAGCCCTGCGGTTTGTGCTTCGCGCACAATGGCCTGCGCCAGTGGATGCGTTGCGCCTTGCTCGACAGCCGCTGCCAGCGCCAGCAGTTCAGACTCACTGACGCCGGTGGCCGGATGAATTGCCGTGACGCACGGTTTCCCGACGGTCAACGTCCCGGTTTTATCAAAGGCGACCTGGGTGATACGGCCCAACTGTTCCAGCGCCGCGCCGCCTTTAATCAATGCCCCGCGACGAGCTGCTGCCGCCAGTCCAGAAGTGATGGCTGCCGGTGTAGAGATGACCAGCGCACACGGACAGCCGATTAGCAGCAGCGTTAACCCTTTATAAATCCACTCCTGCCAGGATCCCGCGAACAGCAGCGGCGGGACGAGCGTGACCAGCAGGGCGATGGCCATAATCGCCGGCGTATAAATTCGGCTGAAGCGGTCGATAAAACGCTCGATTGGCGCACGACGCTCCTCGGCCTCTTCGATTAACTTCAGAATGCGGTCAATCGCGCTGGCACCCGGTTCAGAGAGCACTTCCAGCGTGACGAGACGGTCCACGCTGGTCGCCCCCGCCGGGACTTTTTCACCGGTGGCGCGTTCCACCGGGATCGATTCTCCCGTCAACGCACTCTCATCAAAACTGGCAAAACCAGAGACCAGTTTACCGTCGGCAGGGAGACGTCCCCCGGCAGCGACTTCAATGATGTCGCCCGGTTGCAGCGTGTTGATCGCCACCTCTTCGCGTACGCCGTCGCGCAGACGTGTCGCGGTTTCCGGTTTCAGCGCCATCAGCGCGCTGACCCCTTTGCGGGCGCGACTGGCGGCCCAGCCTTCGAGGCGTTCGCCAATCAGGAACAGCAGCAATACCATCGCCGCTTCTGCTGTGGCACCGATGAACAGCGCCCCGATAGCCGCGACGCTCATCAGCGTTTCAATGGCAAACCAACTGCCGGTTTTTATCAGCCGTAGCGCCTGGCGGGCAATCGGGAACAGGCCGACCAGCGTCGTGGCGATAAATGCCAGTTGGCCGAACGGATGGTTGAACTGCTCCAGCCCCCAACTGAGCGCCATCATGACGAGAAGCGTGAGCAGCGGCAGGTTCTCTTTAAAGCGGGATTCAGGCGTTTCTTCCTTCGCCTGTTCATCGCGTAGGGTGTAACCCGCTTTTTGCACCGCATGCTCGATTTGCTGGCGTAGATCGCCGTTGCTGTCGACGACCAGTTTCTCGGTGGCAAACAGCACCTGAACCTGGTTGACGCCGCTGACCTGGCGCACCGCGTTTTCTACTTTGCGGGCGCAGGCGGCGCAGTCCATCCCGGATACTTTCCAGCTATAGCGGGTGCCTTTTACCGTTTCAACAACAGGTTCAGGGGCTGAGCATGCGCCTTCGCAGCAGCAGTCATCGGGCTTCTGCGGCGTGGGAGCTGGCTTGAAAGATGAAAATTGTGGGGCTTTTTTGCCATTGTGAGCAGGTATCGACATGGCATCCTCCGGTTGATGATAATTTTCTCATTAACCGGAGGATACACTCTGGAGTCGACTCCAGAGTCAAGCGTTATTAGAGATAAAGCGAGCGGACGATCAGGAAGTGCCCGGCAAAGTAGCAGGCGGCGGCGATAGCGTTGTCCGCGCGGAAACGACAGCGGTAATGACTGCCCAGCCAGACGATGTTGCCAATGAACAGCAGCGACGCGCCCAAAAACGCCGACAGCGCAGGTGCGGTGGGGCGGAAAAACCACAGCTCACCGGCTAACCAGACCATCACCAGCGTCATGGCGATAAAGGTACACACCGGCCAGCGCAGTTCTTCAAGGCGTGTCCAGATCACCGCAATCAGCAGCGCGCCCAGCACCATCAGCACCAGCGGTAGCGGCCAGAAGAAAGAGAGCGTCATCTGGCTGGCAAAATAGATGGTGTACAACAGGTGCGAGAGGAAAAAGGCGCCAATCGCATAGAGCAGTCGCTGACGCGGCAATAATGTTAGCGCATCGCCAACCAGTGAGGCGCAAAGACCGGCCAGCACCAGATAGCTCACGGCGTTGAACATCGGCGCCTGCCAGGCCAGTAACAGCAGGAGTAATAAGGTGACGGGTTTAAAGACCCAGCGTTGCCAGGCGGGTCCACGGTAGGAGGCATCCACAAATAACCATGCGGAAAGGCAGACAGCGATAAACGACCAAAGCATCATAGTTCCTTGAATTCGTTATTTTTTCGTAAGCGGTATGCTCACAACCCTGATGTTCAGTGTAGAGGCCGCGACCGCCTGATGACAACACCATAACGGGCAGGGTATGCTTATTTCCGCATTTTCTGATGGGTTATCAATATGAGTAAGCCGCCACTTTTCTTCATTATTATCATTGTGTTAATTATCGTTGCCGCCTCATTCCGCTTTATGCAGCAGCGGCGGGAAAAAGCCGATGACGATGCGGCACCGCTTCGTCAGGCGCAAATGGTGGTCAGCAATAAACGTGAAAAGCCCATCAACGACCGACGTTCCCGACAGCAGCAGGTCACGCCAGCGGGAACCAGTATGCGCTATGAGGTGAGCTTTAAACCACAGAACGGCGGGCTGGAAAAGACCTTCCGCCTGGAGGCGCGTCAGTATCATGCGCTGACGGTGGGGGATAAAGGGACGCTAAGCTACAAAGGGTCGCGCTTCGTCGAGTTTGTTGCTCAGCCATAAGACGGGAAACCGCTCACCTGGGTAAGCCGGATAAGCGAAGCGCTATCCGGCACCTTCATGCCGTATTACTTTTTAACGTTAAACTTCTTCTGCCAGACCAGCAGCTCAAACACGCCAAACAGGAAAATACGGACTTTCTCGCCGGTGGTCATTTGCGGTCCGTCTTTGGGCAGGGTGGACTTCAGTAGCGCCAGCTGCATGCCGTGCATCAGTACCATAAACACGAGGGCGACGTTAACGAAGATGTTGAGCGGTCGCGGGAAGGGTTGCACCAGGTTTAACAATAAGAATGTCCACACGCCGAGCATCAGTAGTCGACCAAGATTAATCAGCATCGCTTTCTCCTTGTGCTTCGCGTTGATACAAACGGTACGCGACCTGCCCGGCGATTTTTTCCCGGTACAATGACCAGTTCGTCGGCACGGTCGGCAGACCGTTTTCCACTTCGCTTTCCACATAAATCCAGGCAACATCCGCCAGCCAGCCGTGAGTTTCCAGCAGGTTTAAAGTTTCTTCCAGTAACCCTTTACGAAACGGCGGATCGACAAATACCACGTTATGCGGCGTGCCTGACTGCGTCAGGAATGTCAGGGTATCCGTGTTAACGACTTTTGCATTCCCTGCTTTCAGCGTAGCCAGGTTCTTTTGTAACTGCTGAGAGACTGCGCGATCCCTCTCCAGCAGCGTGGCGCCAGCGGCATAGCGTGATAGTGCTTCCAGCCCCAGTGCGCCGCTTCCGGCAAAACAGTCCAGACATTGGGCTTCTACTATCACCGGTGCCAGCCAGTTAAACAGCGTTTCACGCACGCGATCCGTTGTCGGACGGAGACCAGGGCTATCGGGGACCGGGAGTTTGCGGCCGCGCCATTGTCCGCCAATAATGCGGATTTGGCCGCTACCTGAGTGATTCGTTTTTTTCATTTCTGTTGCTCAAACCGCCGCGTGCAGATGATTCCAGGCGGTGATGTGGATTAAGTAAAGTGATAGACTATTTCATCATTTTTTTTAGCGTCTATACACAAAATCATTCAGGATGCCTCAAAGCGGCAAGAGAATGAGTCCCCAGGAGCGTAATCGCAGATGGCAAAACAGAAAAAACGTGGCTTCTTTTCCTGGCTGGGCTTTGGTGAAAAAGAGCAGGAACAAGAACAAAAAACCGAAGATCAGCAGGGTGTTGAAGCGCAATTACCGTCCGACGAACCCGTTGAAACGGCGGCTGACGTAGAAGCGCAAGCGCCGCTTCACAGCAAAGAAGAGGCTGAAGCCTTTGCTGAGGAAGTGGTTGAGGTGACGGAACAGGTTCAGGAAATCGAAACCATCCAGTCAGTAGAACCCGCTGTCGCGAAAGAGCATGTTGACGCGCAGGTTGAGCCGCAGATTGCCGTTGCGCACGAAGAGCTGCCGTTGCCGGAAGAGGTGAAAGCCGAAGAGGAAACCTCCGCCGAAGAGTGGCAGGCCGAAGCGGAAACCGTTGAGATTGTTGAAGCGGTAGAAGAAGAGGCGCAAAACGAACCGGAACTGACCGACGAAGAGTTGGAAGCACAAGCGCTGGCGGCGGAAGCGGCGGAAGACGCGCAAATGATCGTTCCGCTGGCGGAAAAAGACGCGCCGGTCGAAGAGATGATTCAGGAACAGGAAAAACCGACCAAAGAAGGTTTTTTCGCGCGTCTGAAACGCAGCTTACTGAAAACCAAAGAAAACCTCGGTTCCGGATTTATCAGTCTGTTCCGTGGTAAAAAAATCGACGATGATCTGTTTGAAGAGCTGGAAGAACAACTGCTGATTGCCGATGTGGGCGTGGAAACCACGCGCAAAATCATCGCCAATCTGACGGAAGGCGCCAGCCGCAAACAGCTTAAAGATGCTGAAGCGCTGTACGGACTGCTGAAAGACGAGATGGGCGAGATTCTGGCGAAAGTCGATGAACCGCTGAACGTTGAAGGTAAAACGCCGTTTGTTATTCTGATGGTCGGCGTGAATGGGGTGGGGAAAACCACCACCATCGGTAAGCTGGCGCGCCAGTTTGAACAGCAAGGGAAATCCGTGATGCTGGCGGCGGGCGATACGTTCCGCGCCGCAGCGGTCGAACAGTTGCAGGTCTGGGGTCAGCGTAACAATATTCCGGTGATTGCCCAGCATACCGGCGCGGATTCCGCTTCCGTTATCTTCGACGCCATTCAGGCCGCGAAGGCGCGACACATTGATGTGCTGATTGCCGATACCGCAGGTCGTCTGCAAAACAAATCGCACCTGATGGAAGAACTGAAAAAAATCGTTCGCGTGATGAAGAAACTGGACGAAGACGCGCCGCATGAAGTTATGCTGACGCTTGATGCCAGCACCGGGCAGAATGCGATAAGCCAGGCCAAACTGTTCCATGAAGCGGTGGGCCTGACCGGTATTACCCTGACCAAGCTGGACGGTACGGCGAAAGGTGGGGTGATCTTCTCGGTGGCCGATCAGTTTGGCATCCCTATCCGCTATATTGGTGTGGGCGAACGTATCGAGGATTTACGTCCGTTTAAGGCGGACGATTTTATAGAGGCACTTTTTGCCCGAGAGGATTAACAATGATTCGCTTTGAACATGTCAGCAAGGCCTATCTCGGTGGGAGACAAGCGCTGCAAGGGGTCACATTCCATATGCAGCCGGGCGAGATGGCGTTTCTGACCGGCCACTCCGGCGCGGGGAAAAGTACCCTGCTGAAGCTTATCTGTGGGATTGAGCGGCCCAGCGCCGGGAAAATCCTCTTCAGTGGGCATGACATCACGCGACTGAAAAACCGTGAAGTGCCGTTTTTGCGTCGTCAGATCGGCATGATTTTCCAGGATCACCACCTGTTGATGGACCGAACGGTATTCGACAATGTGGCGATCCCGCTGATTATCGCCGGTGCCAGCGGGGATGATATTCGTCGTCGCGTATCGGCGGCGCTGGACAAGGTTGGACTGCTGGACAAAGCGAAAAACTTCCCGATTCAGCTCTCCGGGGGTGAACAGCAGCGTGTCGGGATCGCCCGTGCGGTGGTGAACAAGCCAGCGGTACTGCTGGCGGATGAACCGACCGGTAACCTGGATGACGCGCTGTCGGAAGGGATTCTGCGTCTGTTCGAAGAGTTTAACCGCGTCGGGGTGACGGTGCTGATGGCGACGCACGACATCGGGCTCATTTCCCGTCGGTCGTACCGTATGCTTACCCTGAGTGATGGCCATTTGCATGGAGGCGAAGCCCGTGAATAAGCGCGACGCTATCAATCAAATCAAACAGTTCGGTGGACGGCTGGACCGTTTTCGTCGTTCCGGCGGCTCCTCCGGTGACGGTGGACGTAACGCGCCGAAGCGGGCGAAACCGTCGCCAAAGCCGAACTCACGTAAAACCAACGTCTTTAACGAGCAGGTGCGCTATGCGTTCCAGGGCGCGTTACAGGATCTGAAAAGCAAACCGCTGGCGACGTTTCTGACGGTGATGGTGATTGCCATCTCCCTGACTCTGCCGAGCGTCTGCTACATGGTCTACAAAAACGTTAACCAGGCAGCGACGCAGTATTACCCGTCTCCGCAGATCACCGTTTATCTGCAAAAAACGCTGGATGATGATGCGGCGGCAGGCGTCGTCGCCCAGTTGCAGGCTGAGCAGGGTGTGGAGAAGGTGAATTACCTTTCTCGTGAAGATGCTCTCGGCGAATTCCGCAACTGGTCCGGTTTCGGCGGCGCGCTGGATATGCTGGAAGAGAATCCCTTGCCTGCGGTGGCGGTGGTGATCCCGAAACTCGACTTCCAGAGCACCGATTCGCTGAATACGCTGCGCGACCGCGTCTCTCGTATTAACGGGATTGATGAAGTGCGGATGGACGACAGCTGGTTTGCCCGTCTGGCGGCGCTGACCGGTCTGGTCGGGCGAGTGTCGGCGATGATTGGTGTGCTGATGGTTGCCGCCGTCTTCCTCGTCATTGGTAACAGCGTGCGGCTGAGCATCTTTGCCCGTCGCGATACGATTAACGTGCAAAAACTGATTGGTGCGACGGATGGATTTATCCTGCGTCCGTTCTTGTACGGCGGCGCATTGCTCGGTTTTTCTGGCGCATTTCTTTCACTGATTTTGTCAGAAATTTTGGTGTTACGACTGTCGTCGGCGGTCACGGAAGTGGCACAAGTTTTCGGAACGAAGTTTGATCTCAATGGCTTATCGTTCGATGAATGCCTGTTACTGCTGCTGGTTTGCTCGATGATCGGCTGGGTGGCGGCGTGGCTCGCGACGGTTCAACATTTACGTCACTTTACTCCTGATTAAAAAAAACGTGATATAATCTTTCCCTGCAATGGGTTTCCGTTCGCAGGGAAAGAGTTCCTGTTGTCTCTTCCCCACTTTTCATCTTCATGTCACAATTTGTGCGTAATTTATACACAACGTTGCATTGAACTTGTGGATAAAATCACGGTCTGATAAAAGAGTGAATGCTAATCTCGTTGCTCATTAACGCTGGCACGGTTGTTGCTGATATCTATCGCTGTGGTGCCAGACGATAAAAATTGAGAGGATTTGAATGACCAAAGAAATGCAAAATTTAGCTTTAGCCCCTGTTGGTAACCTGGAGTCTTACATCCGGGCTGCGAACGCGTGGCCGATGTTGTCGGCTGACGAGGAACGGGCACTGGCTGAAAAGCTGCATTACCAGGGCGATCTGGAAGCAGCTAAGACGCTGATCCTGTCTCACCTGCGCTTTGTTGTTCATGTTGCTCGTAACTATGCGGGCTATGGCCTGCCGCAGGCGGATCTCATTCAGGAAGGGAATATCGGCCTGATGAAAGCCGTGCGCCGTTTCAACCCGGAAGTGGGTGTGCGCCTGGTTTCCTTCGCCGTGCACTGGATTAAAGCTGAGATCCACGAATATGTCCTGCGTAACTGGCGTATCGTGAAAGTGGCGACCACCAAAGCACAGCGTAAGCTGTTCTTTAATCTGCGTAAAACCAAGCAGCGTCTGGGCTGGTTTAATCAGGATGAAGTGGAAATGGTGGCGCGTGAGCTGGGTGTTTCCAGTAAAGACGTCCGCGAGATGGAATCTCGTATGGCGGCGCAGGACATGACGTTTGATATGTCCCCGGACGATGAGTCCGACAGCCAGCCGATGGCGCCCGTCCTGTATCTGCAGGATAAAACCTCTAACTTTGCCGACGGCATTGAAGAGGATAACTGGGAAGATCAGGCTGCCAACAAACTGACCCATGCGATGGAAGGTCTCGACGAGCGTAGCCAGGATATTATCCGCGCCCGCTGGCTGGACGAAGATAACAAATCTACGCTGCAGGAACTGGCCGATCGCTACGGTGTTTCCGCAGAACGTGTGCGTCAGCTTGAAAAGAACGCCATGAAAAAACTTCGCGCCGCTATCGAAGCGTAACTCCCGCGAAGTCCCCGCTAAAACCCTGGATAACTGTCCGGGGTTTTTGTTTTTTTAGCGCCTGATCTGGCGAATTCCTCCCCCCTGGCAAACACTTACCGATGGGTTGTGCGCATCTTAGGGGAAGAAAATGAAGAATAACGAACTGAATGAACGGCGTTTGCAGGCGACGCCGCGCGGGATCGGCGTGATGTGTGGCTTTTACGCTGAGAGGGCGGAAAACGCAACATTGTGGGATGTGGAAGGCCGTGAGGTGATCGATTTTGCCGCTGGTATTGCAGTGCTGAATACCGGGCATCGTCACCCAAAAATCATCGCCGCCATCGAAAAACAGCTCCAGTCTTTTACTCATACCGCTTACCAGATTGTTCCCTACGAAAGCTATGTCAGACTGGCGGAACGTATCAATAAACGTGTGCCGATTGACGGGCCGGTGAAGACGGCATTCTTCTCCACCGGGGCAGAAGCGGTGGAAAACGCAGTGAAGATTGCCCGCGCATATACCAAACGACCCGGGCTCATTACCTTTGGCGGCGCTTTCCACGGGCGGACTTTCATGACGATGGCGCTGACCGGTAAAGTGGCACCTTACAAAATCGGTTTTGGCCCGTTCCCTGGTTCGGTTTATCACGCTCAGTACCCTAATGCGTTACACGGTGTGAGCACCGTCGATGCGCTGCAAAGTCTGGAGCGCATTTTTAAAGCTGATATCGCGCCAGATCAGGTTGCCGCCATCATCCTTGAACCGGTTCAGGGTGAAGGAGGCTTTAATATTGCGCCAACGGCGTTCATGCAGGCGCTGCGGGCGTTGTGCGATACCCACGGTATCTTGTTGATCGCCGATGAGGTGCAAACCGGCTTTGCCCGTACCGGCAAACTGTTTGCGATGGAGCATCATGGCGTACAGCCTGATCTGATGACGATGGCGAAAAGCCTGGCAGGCGGTATGCCGCTCTCTGCGGTCGCTGGCCGTTCCGAAGTGATGGATGCCCCTGTGCCTGGCGGTCTGGGGGGAACGTATGCCGGTAACCCGCTGGCGGTTGCTGCGGCACACGCGGTGCTGGATGTGATTGATGAAGAACAGCTCTGCGCCCGCGCCGCTACATTGGGCACGACGCTGGTCGAGGCGTTGAACCAGGCAAAAGCGGACTGCCCGTTTATTGCCGATATTCGCGCGCAGGGGTCGATGGTGGCGGTAGAATTCAACGATCCGCATAGCGGAAAACCTTCCCCGGAATTCACGCGGCAGGTGCAGGATCGCGCCTTGCAGGAAGGACTTCTGCTACTGAGTTGCGGCGTGTATGGCAACGTCATCCGTTTTCTTTATCCGCTCACCATCCCTGACGCGCAATTTCGTCAGGCGCTCGGCATTATCACCCACTCGCTGACACGATAAACCTGTGCCGTCCATTACCGGGCGGCACGACGCTATGTCGTTCACTTATTATTTGAATATGAAATTAGCTATTCCAAAACTATAAAAATGGGGTATGTTTTAGCAGAGTGTGCTGAAAATGCGCGAGCTGCACACCTATAATCGAAATAAAGCGCTACACAACAACATCACAATAGTCGTAATAACCATAAGAATGGGGAAGGTCAGGATGAATATGAAGGGTAAAGCGTTACTGGCAGGATGTATCGCGTTGGCATTCAGCACAATGGCTCAGGCCGATATTAAAGTCGCTGTTGTCGGTGCGATGTCCGGTCCAGTAGCCCAGTACGGCGACCAGGAGTTTACTGGCGCAGAACAAGCGGTTGCAGACATTAATGCCAAAGGCGGAATCAAAGGCGAAAAACTGCAGATCGTAAAATATGATGATGCCTGTGACCCGAAACAAGCGGTCGCAGTCGCCAACAAAGTGATTAATGACGGCATCAAATACGTTATCGGCCACCTGTGTTCCTCTTCCACTCAGCCCGCGTCTGACATCTACGAAGACGAAGGCATTCTGATGATCACCCCGGCGGCAACGGCACCGGAGCTGACCTCTCGCGGCTACAAGCTGGTGCTGCGCACCACGGGCCTGGACTCAGACCAGGGCCCGACCGCCGCGAAATACATTCTGGAAAAAGTGAAGCCGCAGCGCATCGCGATCGTTCACGACAAACAACAGTACGGTGAAGGTCTGGCGCGTGCCGTGCAGGAAAATCTGAAGAAGGGCAACGCTAACGTGGTGTTCTTTGACGGTATCACCGCCGGTGAGAAAGACTTCTCCACGCTGGTGGCGCGTCTGAAGAAAGAGAATATCGACTTCGTTTACTACGGCGGTTATCACCCGGAAATGGGTCAGATCCTGCGCCAGGCACGTGCTGCGGGTCTGAAAACGCAGTTCATGGGCCCGGAAGGGGTAGCCAACGTTTCCCTGTCTAACATCGCCGGTGAATCGGCCGAAGGTCTGCTGGTGACCAAACCGAAGAACTATGACCAGGTACCTGCGAACAAACCTATCGTTGATGCGATCAAGGCGAAAAAACAAGAACCGAGCGGGGCGTTCGTGTGGACCACCTACGCCGCGCTGCAATCTTTGCAGGCGGGCCTGAACCAGTCAGCCGATCCGGCTGAAATCGCCACCTGGCTGAAAGCGAACTCCGTGGATACCGTCATGGGACCGCTGTCGTGGGATGAGAAGGGTGACTTGAAAGGCTTTGAATTCGGCGTCTTCGACTGGCATGCCAACGGCACGGCGACCGACGCGAAGTAATTTCCACGGCGCCTTTGCGCATTGCAGGTGCATTGGCTGTGTTATTCAACCCCGGTCACTTACGTCGGTAAGCTTCCGGGGATGTCATCCCTTGCCGCCTTCCTGCAACACGAAATTCTTGGGAAAAGGCAGCAGAGAATATAGCCAGCCGGGTAAGGCGAAGCCGCCACCCGGCTTTTTTAACGTTTTTCCCAGCCGTTTTGCTGTGCGGTGAAGCCCAGTACCTGCATAAACGCCGCCATGACGCCCCGGTCTTCCACGCCGACATCCGCCATCCACCAGGAGGAGACGTTCGGATTATCATGGATCACTTCTTCCACCAGATATTTTCCCACCCCCCGACGCCGCGTGACGTCACGGATGCGCAGCGAATCCAGCGCGCCCTGAGTGCCGCTCAGGGTGACCCTTACGGCGCCTAACAACCGCTCATTAAATCGTGCCGCGTAGATCCGGTGCGTTTCATCTACGCTTAAAGAGGCGGCGGAATACTCCGGCCAGATTTTGCCCAAGTCGATCAGATCCTGATCGCTAAAGTGTTCTAAACGAATGATGGTCAGCTTCATCGACAGCATGTCCAAATCACAAAAGAGAGTGCAAGTGTACCGAAATAATTCAACCGGACGCTTTCTCTTTTTTAAATCATTTGGCAGGTGATTAATTTTATGACGGTCAGAACCTCAGTTCGAAACATCAGAGAATGAAAAACAGGCAGGATAATACCCTGGAAGGTAGTGTTTTATTCGGCTCATTGTCCCGTTATTTTATGCTGACAAGTGTGCTTTTTTTTGTTTATCTATGGTGAAAAGCAGAATATTATCTGTTCTTAATAGACTGAAAAATAGGGGTTTTACGCTGTATTTGCGGAAAATACTGCGCTAAACCATTAATCAGACTGGTAAAAATAGTGTAGTGCAAAAAAAGCACAGTCTGCTTTTTAACCATATAAATAGAAAATAAGTACATCACGAATGGGGATTCAGTAAATGAAACGGAATGCGAAAACGGTCATCGCAGGGGTGATTGCACTGGCGATGTCACAGGCGGCAATGGCAGAGGATATTAACGTTGCTGTTGTCGGCGCGATGTCGGGTCCAGTGGCGCAGTGGGGCGACATGGAATTTAACGGCGCGCGTCAGGCCATCAAAGACATCAACGCCAAAGGCGGCATCAACGGCGACAAGCTGGTCGCTGTGGAATATGACGACGCCTGCGATCCAAAACAGGCCGTGGCGGTGGCGAACAAAATCGTCAACGACGGTATTCAGTATGTGATTGGTCACCTCTGCTCCTCTTCGACTCAGCCTGCGTCGGATATTTACGAAGATGAAGGCATTCTGATGATCTCGCCTGGTGCGACCAACCCGGAACTGACGCAGCGCGGCTACGCGCACATCATGCGTACCGCCGGACTGGACTCTTCTCAGGGACCGACCGCAGCAAAATACATTCTTGAGAGCGTAAAACCGCAGCGCATCGCCATCATTCACGACAAACAACAGTACGGTGAAGGCCTGGCGCGCTCTGTTCAGGATGCGCTGAAAGCGGCAAACGCCAATATCGTCTTCTTTGATGGCATCACAGCAGGTGAGAAAGATTTCTCCGCGCTGCTTGCGCGCCTGAAAAAAGAGAACATCGACTTTGTGTACTACGGCGGCTACTACCCGGAAATGGGGCAGATGCTGCGCCAGGCGCGCTCCGTCGGGCTGAAAACCATGTTCATGGGGCCGGAAGGCGTGGGCAATGCATCGCTGTCGAATATCGCCGGTGAAGCAGCTGAAGGCATGCTGGTCACCATGCCAAAACGCTATGACCAGGATCCGGCCAACAAAGCAATTGTTGATGCGCTGAAAGCCGATAAAAAAGATCCGACTGGTCCGTATGTGTGGATCACCTACGCTGCTGTGCAGTCACTGGCAACGGCAATGGACCGTTCTGACAGCAAAGCGCCGCTGGATCTGGTGAAAGATTTAAAAGCAAACGGTGCTGATACCGTCATTGGGCCGCTGAAATGGGATGAAAAAGGCGATCTAAAGGGATTTGAATTTGGTGTCTTCCAGTGGCACGCCGATGGGTCATCCACGGCAGCCAAATAATTATCCCACCGCCCGTTCACACGGGCGGAAATAGAAAGGTTTTTTTATGTCCGAGCAGTTCCTGTACTTTTTGCAGCAGATGTTTAACGGCGTCACGCTGGGAAGCACCTATGCGCTGATCGCCATCGGTTACACCATGGTGTACGGCATTATCGGCATGATCAACTTCGCCCACGGCGAGGTATACATGATCAGTAGCTATGTCTCTTTTATGATTATCGCGGCACTCATGATGATGGGGATCGATACCAGTTGGTTGCTGGTGGCGGCCGGATTCATTGGGGCGATTATCATTGCCAGCGCCTACGGCTGGAGCATTGAGCGGGTGGCGTATCGGCCCGTCCGGAATTCCAAACGTCTGATTGCGCTGATCTCCGCGATTGGGATGTCTATCTTCCTGCAAAACTACGTCAGCCTGACGGAAGGTTCACGTGACGTGGCGCTGCCCAGCCTGTTCAACGGGCAATGGGTCGTGGGGGCCAGCGAAAACTTCTCCGCATCGATCACCACCATGCAACTGGTCATCTGGGTTGTGACCTTCCTGGCGATGCTGGCACTGACCATTTTTATCCGTTACTCCCGCATGGGACGTGCCTGCCGTGCTTGTGCGGAAGACCTGAAAATGGCCAGCCTGCTCGGGATTAACACGGACCGCGTGATTGCGTTGACCTTTGTGATTGGCGCAGCGATGGCGGCAGTGGCCGGCGTGCTGCTCGGGCAATTCTACGGGGTGATCAACCCCTATATCGGCTTTATGGCCGGGATGAAAGCCTTTACCGCAGCGGTGCTTGGCGGGATCGGCAGCATTCCAGGCGCGATGATCGGCGGCCTGATTCTGGGCGTCGCGGAAGCGCTTTCTTCTGCTTATCTGAGTACGGAATACAAAGACGTGGTGTCGTTCGCCCTGTTGATTCTGGTACTGCTGGTGATGCCGACCGGGATTCTGGGCCGTCCGGAGGTAGAGAAAGTATGAAACCGATGCATTTTGCGATGGCGCTGCTCTCTGCCGCGATGTTCTTCGTGCTGGCGGGCGTCTTTATGGGCGTTCAACTGGAACTGGATGGCACCAAACTGGTGGTGGACATCGCTGCCGACATCCGCTGGCAGTGGGTGTTTATCGGCACTGCCGTGGTCTTTTTCTTCCAGATGCTGCGTCCGGTATTCCAGAAGAGCCTGAAAAGCGTCTCCGGGCCGAAGTTTATTTTGCCAGCGATTGATGGCTCAACCGTAAAGCAGAAGCTGTTCCTGATTGCGCTGCTGGTGATTGCCGTGGCGTGGCCGTTTATGGTCTCGCGCGGCACGGTGGATATCGCCACGCTGACCATGATTTATATCATTCTCGGCCTGGGGCTGAACGTTGTCGTCGGGCTTTCCGGCCTGTTGGTATTAGGCTACGGCGGTTTCTACGCAATTGGCGCGTACACTTTTGCGCTGCTGAACCACTATTACGGTCTCGGCTTCTGGACCTGCCTGCCGCTGGCGGGACTGGTCGCAGCGGCGGCGGGTTTCCTGCTGGGCTTCCCGGTGCTGCGTCTGCGTGGCGACTACCTGGCAATCGTCACCCTGGGATTTGGTGAGATCGTCCGTATTCTGCTGCTCAACAATACTGAAATCACTGGCGGTCCGAACGGCATCAGCCAGATCCCGAAACCGACGCTGTTCGGTCTCGAGTTCAGCCGCAGCGCACGTGAAGGCGGCTGGGATACCTTCAGCAACTTCTTCAATGTGAAATACGATCCGTCCGATCGCGTGATTTTCCTCTATCTGGTCGCGCTGCTGCTGGTGGTGCTGAGCCTGTTTGTGATTAACCGTCTGCTGCGCATGCCGCTGGGACGAGCGTGGGAAGCGCTGCGTGAAGATGAGATCGCCTGTCGCTCTCTGGGTCTGAGCCCCACGCGCATCAAACTGACCGCCTTTACCATCAGCGCCGCGTTTGCCGGTTTCGCCGGTACGCTGTTTGCGGCGCGTCAGGGGTTTGTCAGCCCTGAATCGTTCACCTTTGCCGAATCGGCGTTTGTGCTGGCGATCGTAGTGCTCGGCGGGATGGGGTCGCAGTTTGCGGTAATCCTCGCAGCCATTCTGTTGGTGGTGTCGCGTGAACTGATGCGTGATTTCAACGAATACAGCATGTTAATGCTGGGTGGTTTGATGGTACTGATGATGATCTGGCGTCCGCAGGGCTTGCTGCCGATGACCCGTCCACAGTTGAAACTGAAAAACGGGGAAGCGAAAGGAGAGCAGGCATGAGTCAGCCATTATTATCGGTTAACGGCCTGATGATGCGCTTCGGCGGTCTGCTGGCGGTGAACAACGTTGAACTGGAGCTGCATCCGCAAGAAATTGTGTCGCTGATTGGGCCGAACGGCGCCGGTAAAACCACGGTGTTTAACTGCCTGACCGGTTTTTATAAGCCGACGGGTGGCACCATTAAGCTTCGCGATCAGCACCTTGAAGGGCTGCCGGGGCAACAAATTGCCCGGATGGGCGTGGTGCGAACTTTCCAGCACGTGCGTCTGTTTCGCGAAATGACGGTGATTGAAAACCTGCTGGTGGCACAGCATCAGCAACTGAAAACAGGCGTGTTTTCCGGTCTACTGAAAACCCCGGCGTTTCGTCGGGCGCAGAGCGAAGCGCTGGATCGCGCGGCCACCTGGCTTGAGCGTATCGGGCTGCTGGAGCATGCGAACCGTCAGGCCAGCAACCTGGCTTATGGCGACCAGCGCCGTCTGGAGATCGCCCGCTGTATGGTGACGCAGCCAGAAATTTTGATGCTGGATGAACCGGCTGCGGGTCTTAACCCGAAAGAGACCAAAGAGCTGGACGAGCTGATTGCCGAACTGCGCAACCATCACAACACCACCATTCTGCTGATTGAACACGATATGAAGTTGGTAATGGGGATTTCCGACCGTATTTACGTGGTGAACCAGGGCACGCCGCTGGCGAACGGGACGCCGGAACAGATTCGAAATAACCCGGACGTGATCCGTGCATACCTTGGTGAGGCATAAGATGGAAAAAGTCATGTTGTCCTTTGACAAAGTCAGTGCCCACTACGGCAAAATTCAGGCGCTGCACGAGGTGAGTCTGCACATCAATCAGGGAGAAATTGTGACCTTGATTGGTGCCAACGGTGCGGGAAAAACCACGCTGCTTGGCACGCTGTGCGGTGATCCGCGTGCGACCAGCGGTCGGATTGTGTTTGATGACAAAGACATTACCGACTGGCAAACGGCGAAAATCATGCGTGAAGCGGTGGCGATCGTTCCGGAAGGGCGTCGCGTGTTTTCCCGCATGACGGTGGAAGAGAATCTGGCGATGGGCGGTTTTTTTGCCGAGCGCGATCAGTTTCAGGCACGCATCAAGTGGGTATACGAATTATTCCCGCGTCTGCATGAGCGTCGTATTCAGCGTGCGGGCACCATGTCCGGCGGTGAACAGCAGATGCTGGCGATTGGTCGTGCGCTGATGAGTGAACCGCGCCTGCTGCTGCTTGATGAGCCATCTCTGGGGCTGGCGCCGATTATCATCCAGCAGATCTTCGACACTATCGAACAACTGCGCGAGCAGGGAATGACCATCTTCCTCGTTGAGCAGAACGCTAATCAGGCGCTGAAGCTGGCCGATCGTGGCTACGTGCTGGAGAACGGTCATGTCGTTCTCGAAGACACCGGCGACGCATTGCTGGCAAACGAAGCGGTACGCAGCGCGTATTTAGGCGGTTAAGCGGTTTGTGATGCCTGATGGCGGCGCATGGCGTCTTATCCGGCCTACACGACATTCGATATTTACACCTGATGCAGGCCGGGTAAGGCGAAGCCGCCACCCGGCTTTTTTTATTTTCTTGCCACTGAAACGTCATTCACCTGAAGCCTGGCTGTCACCGCTTCGTCATCTGACGGTTATCTTTCTGTCATTCGCGCATGTCATGTTACCTCGCGAGCATAAAACGCGTGATTTCGCGCATTCGGTACAATAAGAGAGATGATGACAATGACATCGTTACGACACACAGCTTTGGGTCTGGCGGTTGGTCTGGCTTTTGCGACAAACGCAATGGCCGTTACCACCATTCCATTCTGGCATTCCATGGAAGGGGAGTTGGGTAAAGAAGTTGACTCCCTGGCGCAACGTTTCAACGACACCCACCCGGATTACAAGATTGTGCCGGTGTACAAAGGTAACTACGAGCAGAGCCTGAGCGCCGGTATCGCCGCGTTCCGTACCGGAAATGCACCGGCGCTGCTGCAGGTTTATGAAGTCGGCACCGCGACGATGATGGCCTCAAAAGCGATTAAACCGGTTTACGAAGTGTTCAAGGATGCGGGCATCAACTTCGACGAGTCACAGTTTGTTCCGACCGTTTCCGGTTACTACACCGATTCGAAATCCGGGCATCTGTTGTCTCAGCCATTTAACAGCTCTACGCCGGTGCTGTACTACAACAAAGACGCCTTCAAAAAAGCGGGCTTAGATCCGGAGCAGCCGCCGAAAACCTGGCAGGATCTGGCGGAGTACACCGCGAAGCTGAAAGCCGCAGGGATGAAGTGTGGCTACGCCAGCGGCTGGCAGGGGTGGATCCAGATTGAAAACTTCAGCGCCTGGCACGGTTTGCCGGTGGCGACCCAGAACAATGGCTTCGACGGCACTGATGCGGTGCTGGAGTTCAACAAGCCAGAACAGGTAAAACACATCGCGCTGCTTGCCGATCTGAACAAGAAGGGCGATTTCAGTTATTTCGGGCGTAAAGATGAATCCACCGAGAAGTTTTACAACGGCGATTGCGCTATTACCACCGCCTCGTCCGGTTCGCTTGCGGATATCCGTCATTACGCCAAATTCAACTATGGCGTAGGCATGATGCCTTACGATGCGGATGCCAAAGGCGCACCGCAGAACGCCATCATCGGCGGCGCGAGCCTGTGGGTAATGCAGGGCAAAGGCAGCGACACCTACAAAGGCGTGGCCGAGTTCCTCGACTTCCTGGCAAAACCGGAAAATGCGGCCGAATGGCATCAGAAAACCGGTTATCTGCCGATCACCAAAGCGGCTTATGACCTGACTCGTGAGCAGGGCTTCTATGACAAGAATCCCGGGGCAGACATTGCGACCCGCCAGATGCTGAACAAACCGCCGTTGCCGTTCACCAAAGGGCTGCGACTGGGCAATATGCCGCAGATTCGCACCATCGTTGATGAAGAACTGGAAAGCGTGTGGACCGGCAAAAAAACGCCACAGCAGGCGCTGGACTCTGCGGTAGAACGTGGTAATCAGTTGCTGCGCCGCTTTGAGCAGTCGACCAAATCGTAATCTGTGACTTGCCCGGTGGCGCGTAGCGATCCGGGCCTAAAACGAACTACATGCAGGCCGGGTAAGGTGTAGCCGCCACCCGGCATTGTTCAGGAATCAAATCTCAATGTCATCATCCCGTCCGGTGTTTCGCTCGCGTTGGCTGCCTTATTTGCTGGTTGCGCCACAGCTGGCGATCACCGTTATTTTCTTTATCTGGCCTGCAGGCGAAGCGTTGTGGTACTCGCTACTAAGCGTCGATCCGTTTGGGCTTTCCAGTCAGTTCGTGGGACTGGATAATTTCGTCACGCTGTTTCATGACCGCTACTATCTCGACGCTTTCTGGACGACGATCAAATTCAGCGCGCTGGTGACCTTCAGCGGCCTGCTGGTATCGTTGTTCTTCGCAGCGCTGGTGGATTACGTCGTGCGCGGCAGTCGTCTGTATCAGACGCTGATGCTACTGCCCTATGCCGTGGCGCCTGCGGTAGCCGCCGTGCTGTGGATTTTCCTGTTTAACCCAGGACGTGGGCTAATTACCTACTTCCTTGAGCAGTTTGGTTATGACTGGAACCATGCACAGAACAGCGGGCAGGCGATGTTCCTGGTAGTTTTTGCCTCCGTCTGGAAGCAGATTAGTTACAACTTCCTTTTCTTCTTTGCCGCGTTGCAATCGATCCCACGTTCGCTGGTTGAAGCCGCCGCGATCGATGGCGCAGGACCTGTTCGTCGCTTTTTCAGGCTGGCGTTACCGCTGATCGCGCCGGTGAGTTTCTTCCTGCTGGTGGTCAATCTGGTCTACGCCTTCTTCGATACGTTCCCGGTGATCGATGCCGCGACCGCAGGCGGCCCGGTTCAGGCTACTACAACGCTGATTTATAAGATCTATCGTGAAGGGTTTGCCGGGCTGGATCTCTCTGCGTCCGCCGCGCAGTCGGTGGTACTGATGTTCCTCGTCATCATTCTGACGGTGGTGCAGTTCCGCTATGTGGAAAGTAAGGTGCGTTACCAATGATTGAGAACCGTCGCGGGCTGACAATATTCAGCCACACCATGCTGATTCTGGGGATTGTCGTAATTTTGTTCCCGCTGTACGTCGCGTTTGTCGCGGCGACGCTGGACAACAACGCGGTGTTTGAAACGCCGATGACGCTTATCCCTGGTACGCATCTGCTGGAAAACATGAAAAACATCTGGGCCAACGGCGTCGGTGTGAACAGCGCGCCGTTCTGGCTGATGATGCTCAACAGCTTCATCATGGCGTTTGGCATTACGGTGGGGAAAATCGCGGTCTCGATGCTTTCTGCCTTTGCTATCGTCTGGTTTCGTTTTCCGCTGCGTAACCTGTTCTTCTGGATGATTTTTATCACCCTGATGCTGCCGGTCGAAGTGCGTATTTTCCCGACGGTGGAAGTGATTGCCAATTTGAATATGCTCGACAGTTACGCAGGATTGACGCTACCGCTGATGGCATCGGCGACCGCCACTTTTCTGTTCCGCCAGTTCTTTATGACCCTGCCGGATGAGCTGATCGAAGCGGCGCGCATTGATGGCGCTTCGCCGATGAGATTTTTCTGCGACATCGTGCTGCCGTTGTCGAAAACCAATCTGGCGGCGCTGTTCGTCATCACCTTTATCTACGGCTGGAACCAGTATCTGTGGCCGTTGCTGATTATTACCGACGTCAATCTGGGGACTGCCGTGGCGGGGATCAAAGGCATGATTGCCACTGGCGAAGGTACCACCTTGTGGAATCAGGTGATGGCGGCAATGCTGCTCACCCTTATCCCACCCGTAGTCATTGTTTTAGCCATGCAGCGCGCGTTTGTCCGCGGCCTGGTCGATAGTGAGAAATAAGATGGCAGGTTTAAAATTACAGGCAGTAACCAAAAGCTGGGATGGCAAAACCCAGGTGATTCAACCGCTGACGCTGGACGTGGCGGACGGTGAGTTCATTGTGATGGTCGGCCCGTCCGGCTGCGGGAAATCAACGCTTCTGCGGATGGTGGCCGGGCTGGAGCACGTCACCAGCGGCGATATCTGGATTGACCGTCAGCGCGTGACTGAAATGGAGCCGAAAGACAGGGGCATCGCGATGGTCTTCCAGAACTATGCGCTCTACCCGCACATGAGCGTGGAAGAGAACATGGCGTGGGGGCTGAAAATCCGTGGGATGGGCAAGGGACACATCGAACAGCGGGTGAAAGAAGCGGCGCGTATTCTCGAACTGGACGGTCTGCTCAAACGTCGTCCGCGCGAACTCTCCGGCGGTCAGCGCCAGCGTGTGGCGATGGGGCGTGCCATTGTGCGCGACCCTGCGGTTTTCCTGTTTGATGAGCCGCTGTCGAACCTCGATGCCAAACTGCGCGTACAGATGCGTCTGGAGCTTCAGCACCTGCACCGTCGTCTGAAAACCACCTCGCTATACGTGACCCACGATCAGGTCGAAGCCATGACGCTCGCCCAGCGCGTGATGGTGATGAACAAAGGTATTGCCGAGCAGATTGGCACGCCGGTAGAGGTCTATGAAAAACCGGCCAGCCGCTTTGTGGCGAGCTTTATCGGCAGCCCGGCGATGAACCTGCTGGAAGGACGTATCAGCCATGCGGGTACGCACTTCGAACTGGAAAGCGGCATGGCGCTGCCCATCAATTGGTACTATCGTGGCTACGCCGGGCGAAAAATGACGCTGGGTATCCGCCCGGAACATATTACGCTAAGCTCCCAGGCGGAGGGCGGTGTGCCGCTGGTGATGGACACGCTGGAGATGTTGGGCGCCGATAATCTGGCGCACGGTCGCTGGGGCGATCAGAAACTGGTGGTGCGTCTGGCCCATCAGGAACGCCCAAAGGCAGGCAGCACGCTGTGGCTGCATCTGCCGGAAAATCATTTGCACCTTTTTGATGGTGAAACAGGACAACGTGTATGAGTAACTGGCCGTATCCCCGCATCGTCGCCCATCGCGGCGGCGGTAAACTGGCGCCGGAAAATACGCTGGCGGCGATCGACGTCGGCGCGCATTACGGGCACACCATGATCGAGTTTGACGCGAAGCTGTCGAAGGACGGGGAAATTTTCCTGCTGCACGACGATAACCTTGAGCGCACCAGCAACGGCTGGGGCGTGGCGGGAGAGCTCAACTGGCAGGATTTGCTGCGGGTGGATGCCGGTGGCTGGTACAGCGGCGAGTTTAAAGGCGAACCGCTGCCGTTGCTCTCGCAGGTGGCCGCGCGTTGTCGCCAGCATGGCCTGATGGCCAATATCGAAATTAAACCGACTACCGGAACCGGACCGCTGACGGGGAAAGTGATTGCTCTCGCCGCGCGTGAGCTGTGGCAGGGGATGACTGCGCCGCTGCTGTCGTCATTTGAAATTGATGCGCTGGAAGCGGCGCAGGCCGCCGTACCAGAGCTGCCGCGAGGGTTGTTACTTGACGAGTGGCGTGATGACTGGCGCGAACTGACCACTCGCCTGGCGTGCGTGTCGATTCACCTGAATCACAAGCTACTGGATGAAGCGCGGGTCAGACAGCTTAAAGCGGCGGGATTACATATTCTGGTCTACACCGTCAACAAACCCCAGCGTGCGGCTGAACTGCTACGCTGGGGCGTGGACTGCATCTGTACGGATGCGATTGACGTGATTGGCCCGGACTTTACTGCTGCGGATTAAGCATATCGCCATTCTGCCGCGGCGGTAGCATGTGCTGCTGGCCGCTCTCCAGACGCGTACCGCCGCTCAACATGCCGCCGTTGGTATTGGGCAACGGCTGCTCACGTACCTGACCCTGCTGGATCCGCTGCTGATTGTTGTTCATCTGCGTTTGCAGATTTTGCTGCTGAAGCTGCGTCTGCGTTTTTAACTGCTGATTCAGCATTCCTTTCTGCTGGATCTGCTGCGTCTGCATCTGCGTCTGCATCCGTTGCTGGCTGGGGATCTGATAACCCGGCTGGTTCGGATTGTTCAGCGTGTTAATCGGCTGTGCGAGACAGGCAAACGGCAGTAGCGCTGTCAAAATTACGTATCGTTTCATCATCATTCCTCCACTGAGGTCTCTCTTAAGTTTACCCCTTTCCCGGCGAAACGAGGATCATTTCAGAGTTATGCACCAGGCTTAGTGGGGGGCTGACCCCACATCTTTGGAGAATAACGATGACGAAACCGACGTTTTTACGCCGGGTAGCCCTTGCTGCTCTGCTCTCAGGAAGCTGTTTCAGTGTGCTCGCCGTCCCCCCTCCACCCCCTCCGGTGTCGTATGGGGTGGAAGAGGATGTGTTCCATCCCGTTCGCGCCAGGCAGGGGATGGTGGCCTCGGTAGATGCCATGGCCACAAAGGTTGGGGTGGATATTCTCAAAAAGGGCGGGAACGCCGTGGATGCTGCGGTCGCCGTAGGGTATGCGCTGGCGGTCACGCATCCGCAGGCCGGGAATCTGGGCGGCGGCGGTTTTATGTTGCTGCGTACTAAAGACGGTAAGACCACGGCGATCGATTTTCGCGAAATGGCGCCCGCTAACGCCACGCGCGATATGTTCCTTGACGACCAGGGCAATCCGGACAGTAAAAAATCGCTGACCTCCCATCTGGCGTCCGGCACGCCGGGCACCGTGGCCGGGTTTTCTCTGGCGCTGGAAAAATATGGCACCCTGCCGCTCAACAAGGTGGTGCGTCCGGCGATCAAACTGGCGGAAGAGGGCTTTGTAGTTAACGATGCGCTGGCGGACGATCTAAAAACCTACGGCAGTGAAGTCATTCCGAATCACGAAAACAGCAAAGCCATTTTCTGGAAGGACGGTGAGCCGCTGAAAAAGGGCGACAAACTGGTACAAAAAAATCTGGCGAAAAGCCTGGAGTTGATTGCGGAAAAGGGGCCGGATGCCTTTTATAAAGGGGAGATTGCCGACCAGATTGCGCAGGAGATGCAGAAAAATGGCGGGCTGATGACCAAAGAGGATTTGGCGGGCTATAAAGCGGTAGAGCGCACGCCAATTAGCGGTGACTATCGCGGATATCAGGTCTTCTCGATGCCACCGCCGTCCTCTGGCGGGATCCACATCGTGCAAATCCTGAATATCCTTGAAAACTTCGACATGAAGCAATACGGCTTCGGCAGTGCGGACGCCATGCAGGTGATGGCGGAAGCGGAGAAACAGGCCTACGCCGATCGTTCGGAATACCTGGGCGACCCGGATTTTGTGAAGGTGCCGTGGCAGGCGCTGACCAACAAAGATTACGCCAAATCGATTGCCGAACGGATCGATATCAACAAGGCGAAACCCTCCAGCGAAATTCGCCCTGGCAAACTGGCGCCCTACGAGAGTAACCAGACCACTCACTTCTCGGTGGTGGATAAAGACGGTAACGCCGTGGCGGTCACTTATACCCTCAACACCACCTTCGGGACCGGCATTGTGGCGGGGGATACCGGCATTCTGCTGAATAACGAGATGGATGACTTCTCAGCTAAGCCGGGCGTGCCAAATGTCTATGGTCTGGTGGGAGGCGATGCCAACGCCGTTGGGCCTAAGAAACGTCCGCTGTCGTCAATGTCGCCCACCATCGTGGTGAAAGACGGTAAAACCTGGCTGGTTACGGGCAGTCCGGGTGGGAGCCGGATTATCACGACTGTGCTGCAAATGGTGGTCAACAGCATCGATTTCGGGATGAATGTGGCGGAAGCGACCAACGCGCCGCGTTTCCATCATCAGTGGCTGCCGGATGAGCTGCGTGTGGAGAAAGGCTTTAGTCCGGATACCCTCAAACTACTTGAGCAAAAAGGGCAGAAGGTTGCGCTGAAAGAAGCGATGGGTAGCACACAGAGCATTATGGTAGGTCCGGACGGCGCGCTGTATGGCGCATCAGACCCACGCACTGTGGACGATTTAACGGCGGGGTATTGATTTTGTTGCCGGGTGGCGGCTTCGCCTTACCCGGCCTACGTTTGTGCAGCTGTAGGCCCGGTAAGCGTAGCGCCACCGGGCAATTTGTCACTTCATCCGCGCCATAAAATAGGCATCGACGTACTCGCCGTTACGCAGGCCGTACTTCTTGCCGGTGCCTTCAATTTCAAAACCATATTTTTTATACACGGCTATGGCGGGGGCGTTATCGACAAACACCGTTAATTCGATGCGTTCAACGCGCAGCCAGTTGTCGCACATGTCGATCATGGTCCGCATTAATGCGCTGGCGACACCGCGGTTTTGCCATTGCGCATCAACACAAATACCGAAATCGGCGACGTGACTCCTGCGTGGACGCTGAACGACGGCAATGCACAAATGTCCAACCACGCGATCGTCAATGCAGGCCACAAGTTGTTTGATGCCGGGCTGTTCGGCGAGTCGCGCCTGCCACATCTCACTGGATGGATGAGGAACCTGTAGCGTGTTGTGATACACCTCCGGCTGGGCATGGATCTGACGAATCGCGTCGTAATCTTTGGTTTCAGCGTGGCGTATCACTATCTCACTCATTCCCGATCTCCTTCAGGGTTCATTGAGTCTTTACAGTCGCTGAGATTAAAAATGTCGTCAACTGCATTTTTTTGAAGAAATCGCTGGACAACTGCGAATGAGAATGATTATTATTGCTCTGCGTTCAGGAAGACCCTTGCGGAGAACCTGAAAGCACGACATTGCTCACATTGCTTCCAGTATTATTTTAGCCAGCCGGGTGCTGGCTTTTTTTTGGTTTTTTTCAGCCAGGCTGACTTGTTATTTTGTCCCGGGGAAGTGCCCGAGCTCCTCACGTACATTAAGTACGCTCCGGCTGCTGTGCGCAGGCCGTGAATAATCTGCCTGCGCCACTCACGCCCGAGGCGCGAGCAATCCGTTTCCAGGTGCGCCAGCGCGTCCTCAGGAGAGGTTCCGCATTTAGTCTCTCTGTGCTTTGCGCTATGGTGTATGCATCTTTTTTTCCAAAAAGGACGCCACCATGACGTTACATTGCGCATTTATCGGGTTCGGCAAGAGCGCGACTCGCTACCATCTCCCGTATGTCCTTCACCGTAAAGATACCTGGCATGTGGCCCATATCTTTCGCCGTCGTGCGAAGCCGGAAGAGCAGGCGCCGATTTACTCACACATCCACTTCACCAGCGATCTCAATGAAATTTTCGATGATCCGCAGGTCAAGCTGGTTATCATCTGTACCCACGCCGACAGCCACTTTGACTACGCGAAACGGGCGCTGGAGGCCGGGAAGAACGTGCTGGTTGAGAAACCCTTCACCCCGACAATGATTGAAGCGAAGATGCTGTTTGAACTGGCGCAGAGCAAAGGGTTGACGGTGACGCCGTATCAAAACCGTCGCTTTGACTCCTGTTTCCTGACCGCCAAAAAGGCGATTGAAAGCGGTAAGCTGGGTAAGATTGTGGAACTGGAAAGCCACTTTGATTACTACCGCCCGGTCGCGGAGACCCAACCAGGTTTACCGCAGGATGGCGCGTTTTATGGCCTGGGCGTACACACGATGGATCAGATTATCTCGCTGTTCGGTCGTCCGGACCACGTGGCGTACGATATCCGCAGCCTGCGCAATAAGGCCAATCCGGACGACACCTTTGAAGCGCAACTGTTTTACGGCGATGTAAAGGCCATCGTCAAAACCAGCCATCTGGTGAAAATCGACTATCCGAAGTTTATCGTGCATGGCACCAAGGGGTCGTTTATCAAATACGGTATTGACCAGCAGGAAACCAGCCTGAAGGCCAACATCATGCCGGGTGAGCCAGGCTTTGCGGCAGACGATTCCGTTGGCGTGCTGGAGTACGTTAACGACGAAGGGGTGACGGTGAAAGAAGAGGTCAAACCGGAAACGGGCGACTACGGGCGTGTCTATGATGCGTTGTATGACACTCTCACCACAGGCGCGCCAAATTACGTCAAGGAATCTGACGTTCTGACCAACCTTGAACTCCTCGAACGGGCGTTCGAACAGGCTTCACCGGCCACGATTACCCTTGCCCGATAAGCCAGACTGACTCCTCTGTACTTGTTCATAATTTTTGAACAGAGGAGTCAATTTTCACCCTCTATGATTGATGATGGATTCGGTCCACACTTACTCCATCGAAAACATCTGGGGGTGAACACAATGATCTACTTACGCAAAGCAAACGAACGTGGCCACGCGAATCATGGCTGGCTGGATTCCTGGCATACCTTCTCTTTTGCTGACTACTACGATCCCAACTTTATGGGCTTCTCGGCACTGCGCGTGATTAACGACGACGTGATTGACGCCGGTCAGGGTTTCGGTACCCACCCGCATAAAGACATGGAAATTCTGACCTACGTGCTGGAAGGCGCAGTAGAACACCAGGACAGCATGGGCAATAAAGAGCAGGTGCCGGCAGGTGAATTCCAGATTATGAGCGCGGGGACCGGGATCCGGCACTCTGAGTACAACCCGAGCAAAACGGATCGTCTGCGTCTGTATCAGATCTGGATCATTCCGGAAAAAACCGGCATCACGCCGCGTTACGAGCAGCGCCGCTTCGACGCCACACAGGGTAAACAACTGGTGTTGTCACCGGACGCTCGCGACGGCTCGTTGAAAGTGTACCAGGATATGGAACTGTATCGCTGGGCGCTGGTGAAAGGTGAGCAGTCAGTACACCAGATTGCTGCTGAACGTCGCGTCTGGATCCAGGTGGTAAAAGGCGAGGTGAGCATTAACGGCACGAAAGCCACCACCAGCGACGGTCTGGCGATTTGGGATGAGCAGGCGCTGTCAATTCATGCTGACAGCGATAGTGAAATCCTGCTGTTTGATCTGCCGCCTGTATAAATAATTACGCAACCTTCCCTTTAAACGGGGAAGGTTGTGCTTTGTCCGTGATAAACTGAGCAAATCTCTCACTTACGATTTCTCAGGACGATGAAGAAGAAAAGACCCGTACTTCAGGATGTAGCTGACCGTGTTGGTGTGACCAAAATGACGGTCAGCCGTTTTTTGCGTAATCCGGAGCAAGTCTCCGTTGCATTGCGGGGCAAGATCGCTGCTGCACTTGATGAACTGGGTTATATTCCCAATCGCGCACCTGATATCCTCTCCAACGCCACTAGTCGGGCCATTGGCGTACTGCTGCCGTCGTTAACCAACCAGGTTTTTGCCGAAGTTTTACGCGGTATTGAGACCGTGACGGATGCGCATGGTTATCAAACCATGCTTGCGCACTACGGTTATAAGCCGGAGATGGAACAGGAGCGTCTGGAGTCGATGCTCTCCTGGAACATCGATGGTCTGATCCTGACTGAACGTACCCACACGCCGCGCACGTTGAAAATGATCGAAGTGGCGGGGATTCCGGTGGTTGAACTGATGGACAGTCAGTCGCCCTGCCTCGATATCGCCGTCGGTTTTGACAACTTTGAAGCCGCGCGTCAAATGACCGCCGCGATTATTGCACGCGGGCATCGTCATATCGCCTATCTGGGGGCACGTCTTGACGAACGTACTATCATCAAACAGAAGGGTTACGAACAGGCGATGCTGGATGCCGGTCTGTTGCCCTACAGTGTGATGGTGGAGCAGTCTTCTTCTTACTCTTCGGGGATTGAGCTTATCCGTCAGGCGCGTCGTGAATACCCGCAACTGGACGGTATCTTCTGTACTAACGATGACCTGGCGGTGGGCGCGGCCTTTGAATGCCAGCGTTTAGGGTTGAGGATCCCGGATGACATGGCGATCGCTGGTTTTCACGGCCATGATATCGGTCAGGTGATGGAACCGCGTCTGGCCAGCGTGCTGACGCCGCGTGAGCGTATGGGCAGCATTGGCGCAGAGCGTCTACTGGCGCGTATTCGTGGGGAGAGCGTCACGCCAAAAATGTTAGATTTAGGTTTCACCTTGTCACCGGGTGGATCTATTTAACCCGACAAATTTGAAGTAGCTCACACTTATTCACTTCTCGTACGTTTGGATATTGCTTCTGTTTTAGTCAGGCTGGACAATGTTACCGATAACAGTTACCCGTAACAATTCCTGATCCTTGTACTGTGGGGGCACCACTTTGAGCACGACTAATCATGATCACCACATTTACGTTCTGATGGGCGTATCGGGCAGCGGTAAATCCGCTGTCGCCAGCGAAGTGGCGCATCAACTGCATGCCGCGTTTCTTGATGGCGATTTTCTCCATCCGCGTCGCAACATTGAGAAAATGGCCTCCGGTGAGCCGCTCAATGATGACGACCGTAAGCCGTGGTTGCAGGCGCTGAATGACGCCGCGTTTGCGATGCAGCGTACCAATAAGGTTTCGCTGATCGTCTGTTCCGCACTGAAAAAACATTACCGTGATCTGCTGCGTGACGGTAACCCGAACCTTTCTTTCATCTACCTGAAAGGCGATTTCGACGTGATCGAAAGCCGTCTGAAGGCGCGTAAAGGTCATTTCTTCAAAACCCAGATGCTGGTGACGCAGTTTGAAACCCTGCAAGAACCGGGTGCAGACGAAAGCGACGTACTGGTGGTGGATATCGATCAGCCACTGGAAGGTGTTGTTGCCAGCACCATCGAGGTCATTAATAAAAGGCAGTAAGTTTTGAGTACATTAACGCTTGTTTTAACAGCAGTAGGCTCCGTTCTGCTGCTGTTGTTTTTAGTGATGAAGGCGCGTATGCACGCCTTCGTTGCTTTGATGGTGGTGTCTATTGGTGCAGGTCTCTTTTCCGGTATGCCGCTCGATAAAATTGCGGCAACAATGGAAAAAGGGATGGGAGGTACGCTGGGCTTCCTGGCGATTGTGGTCGCTCTGGGGGCCATGTTTGGCAAGATTTTGCATGAAACGGGCGCAGTTGATCAGATTGCGGTCAAAATGCTGAAATCCTTCGGCCACAGTCGCGCGCATTATGCGATTGGGCTGGCGGGACTGATTTGCGCGCTGCCGCTGTTCTTTGAAGTGGCCATTGTTCTGCTGATAAGCGTCGCGTTCTCGATGGCGCGTCATACCGGTACAAACCTGGTGAAGCTGGTGATCCCGCTGTTTGCGGGCGTGGCGGCGGCCGCCGCATTTCTGCTGCCGGGACCTGCGCCGATGCTGCTCGCTTCTCAGATGCACGCCGACTTTGGCTGGATGATTCTGATTGGTCTGTGTGCCGCCATTCCAGGGATGATTATCGCAGGGCCGCTGTGGGGCAACTTTATCAGCCGCTACGTTGAGCTGAATATTCCAGACGATATTACCGAACCGCATCTGGGCGAGGGCAAAATGCCGTCCTTTGGCTTCAGTCTGTCGCTGATCCTGTTGCCGCTGGTGCTGGTGGGACTGAAAACCATCGCCGCACGTTTTGTGCCGGTCG
Source organism: Citrobacter sp. RHB35-C17 (assembly GCF_013816795.1). Lineage (NCBI taxonomy): Bacteria > Pseudomonadati > Pseudomonadota > Gammaproteobacteria > Enterobacterales > Enterobacteriaceae > Citrobacter > Citrobacter sp. RHB35-C17. The sequence goes on from NZ_CP057150.1 coordinate 343,296, forward strand.
GTTCTACGGCTTACCAGTGGTTTGAATTTGTCGGTCACCCGTTCACCGCGATTCTGGTGGCTTGTCTGGTGGCGATTTACGGCCTGGCGATGCGTCAGGGGATGCCGAAAGATAAGGTCATGGAGATTTGCGGTCACGCGCTGCAACCGGCGGGTATCATCCTGTTGGTGATTGGTGCTGGCGGTGTCTTCAAGCAGGTGCTGGTGGATTCTGGCGTGGGGCCGGCGCTGGGTGAAGCGCTGACCGGGATGGGCTTGCCGATTGCCATTACCTGCTTCGTGCTGGCGGCAGCGGTGCGTATCATTCAGGGCTCCGCGACCGTAGCCTGCTTAACGGCGGTGGGACTGGTGATGCCAGTAATTGAACAACTGAATTTCTCCGGGGCGCAGATGGCGGCACTGTCTATCTGTATCGCGGGGGGGTCGATCGTCGTCAGCCACGTGAACGATGCCGGTTTCTGGCTGTTCGGGAAATTCACCGGTGCGACAGAAGCACAAACGCTGAAGACCTGGACAATGATGGAAACCATCCTCGGCACCGTGGGTGCGATTGTGGGTATGGTGGCGTTTTCACTGCTCAGTTGAAAAAAGGTAGGCCGGGCAATCGCCCGGCCCTATTGTTTTATCCCTTCATCCACATCCGGATGCCGTCCAGGAACATCTGGGTCGCCATCATCACCAGAATCAATCCCATCAGGCGTTCCAGCGCATTTACCCCTTTCTCACCCAGCAGACGCAGAAACAGCGACGACTGCAGCAGAATCACAAACGTACCGCCCCAGGCCAGCAGCAAGGCAATCACCAGATGCCCCATTTGATTAGGATACTGATGCGATAACAACATCAACGTGGCCAGAATCGTTGGGCCGGCAACTAACGGGATCGCCAGCGGGACAATAAAGGGCTCTTCGCCTGCCGGAAGGCCTGCGCTGTTTCCGGTGGCACTGGGGAAGATCATCTTGATGGCAATCAGGAACAGAATAATGCCCCCGGATATTGAAACCGTTTCGGCTCGCAAATTCAGGAATGCGAGAATTTTCTCGCCCGCGAAAAGGAAAATCAGCATCAGTAACAGCGCAATGAACAGCTCGCGCACCATGATCGCCCGACGCCGCTTCGGTTCGGTATGTTTCAGTACGGACATGAAAATGGGCAAATTACCGAGCGGATCCATAATCAGGATCAATAAAACGGCTGCAGAAATGATTTCATTCATAACTCAAATTCCCTGATAATTGCCTCGGACTTTCTGCTCGCTTAAGCAGCGGGATAAGTCGCATTTCTGATGGCATCGCTATCATTGATTAAATTCACTTGCGACTTTGGCTGCTTTTTGTATGGTGAAGGATGAGCCAGTAGGACACTGGTCAGCATACACAGCACACATCTTTGCAGGAAAAAACGCTATGAAAAATGTTGGTTTTATCGGCTGGCGCGGTATGGTCGGCTCTGTTCTCATGCAACGCATGGTTGAAGAGCGCGACTTCGACGCCATTCGCCCTGTTTTCTTTTCAACTTCCCAGCTTGGGCAGGCCGCGCCGACGTTCGGCGGTACCTCGACCGGCACACTTCAGGACGCTTTCGATCTGGACGCGCTGAAAGCGCTCGATATCATTGTGACCTGTCAGGGCGGCGATTATACCAACGAAATCTATCCAAAGCTTCGTGAAAGCGGATGGCAGGGTTACTGGATTGACGCGGCCTCTGCGCTGCGCATGAAAGATGACGCTATCATTATCCTCGACCCGGTTAACCAGGATGTCATCACCCGGGGCCTGAACAACGGGATTAAAACCTTCGTCGGCGGTAACTGTACCGTTAGCCTGATGCTGATGTCGTTGGGCGGTCTGTTTGCCCATGACCTGGTGGACTGGGTGTCGGTCGCGACCTACCAGGCGGCCTCCGGCGGCGGCGCGCGTCATATGCGCGAATTGCTCAACCAGATGGGCCAGTTGCATAACTACGTCGCTGATGAACTGGCAACGCCTTCCTCCGCTATTCTCGATATCGAACGCAAAGTTACCCAACTGACTCGTAGCGGCGAACTGCCGGTAGATAACTTTGGCGTCCCGCTGGCAGGTAGCCTGATTCCGTGGATCGACAAACAGCTTGATAACGGCCAGAGTCGCGAAGAGTGGAAAGGCCAGGCGGAAACTAACAAAATCCTTGATACCTCATCCGTCATTCCGGTCGATGGCCTGTGCGTGCGCGTTGGCGCGCTGCGTTGCCACAGCCAGGCGTTCACTATCAAACTGAAAAAAGACGTTTCCATTCCGACCGTGGAAGAACTGCTGGCGGCTCACAATCCGTGGGCGAAAGTGGTGCCAAACGATCGGGATATCACCATGCGTGAGTTAACCCCAGCGGCCGTTACCGGCACGTTGACCACGCCAGTTGGCCGTCTGCGTAAGCTGAACATGGGACCGGAGTTCCTGTCAGCCTTTACGGTAGGCGACCAGTTGCTCTGGGGGGCTGCAGAGCCGTTGCGACGTATGTTGCGCCATCTGGCGTAATCGCGTTGGTTTACAAGGGGTGCTGAGTCACCCCTTTTTATGCGTAAAAAAGGAGTAAACGCAAATGTATAGTCTTTATGCAGGAGTTAATGAAAGTGTTGGCTATTCTTTAAGGGTGTCCTGATCTCAGTATCAGGGCTTTACCTGAAGGTAGGACGGGGCAGAGAGGATGCACAATTGTGCTGCACCGTTCAGGTCAAAAAAAGTGTCGCTGACTGATGTCGAAAATCAGTTGGAGGAGTGACACCAAAAAACAGGATGAAAACCATGTCCGATCGTATCGATAGAGACGTGATTAATGCGCTAATCGCAGGCCATTTTGCGGATCCTTTTTCCGTACTCGGTATGCACCAGACCTCAGCCGGACTCGAAGTCCGCGCGCTTTTACCTGACGCCACTGAAGTGTGGGTGATCGAACCTAAAACCGGGCGCAAAGTCGGCAAACTGGACTGCCTCGACTCACGCGGTTTTTTCAGCGGTGTATTACCTCGCCGTAAAAATCCTTTTCGTTACCAGCTCGCTGTTGTCTGGCACGGCCAGCAAAATCTGATTGATGATCCCTACCGTTTTGGTCCTCTTATTCAGGATATGGATGCCTGGCTGCTGTCGGAAGGCACCCATTTGCGTCCGTATGAAACGCTGGGGGCGCATGCGGACACCATGGATGGCGTCACGGGTACCCGTTTCTCCGTCTGGGCGCCGAATGCGCGCCGCGTTTCCGTAGTCGGACAATTTAACTTCTGGGATGGTCGCCGTCACCCGATGCGTCTGCGCAAAGAAAGCGGCATCTGGGAACTGTTTATCCCCGGCGCACAGCATGGTCAGCTCTACAAATATGAGATGATCGACGCCAACGGTAATCTGCGGGTGAAAGCCGACCCTTACGCCTTTGAAGCACAGATGCGTCCGGAAACGGCCTCGCTCATTTGCGGTCTGCCCGAAAAAGTGGAACAGACCGAGGCGCGCAAAAAAGCGAACCAGTTTGACGCGCCAATCTCCATCTATGAAGTCCATCTGGGTTCATGGCGTCGCCATACCGACAACAACTTCTGGCTGAGCTATCGCGAGCTGGCTGACCAGCTCATCCCGTACGTGAAATGGATGGGCTTTACCCATCTCGAACTGCTGCCGGTGAATGAGCATCCGTTTGACGGCAGTTGGGGTTATCAGCCAACGGGACTTTATGCGCCAACGCGTCGTTTTGGCACGCGCGATGATTTCCGTTATTTCGTGAACGCCGCGCATCAGGCGGGCTTGAACGTCATCCTTGACTGGGTGCCGGGCCATTTTCCGTCGGATGATTTTGCTCTCGCGGAGTTCGATGGCACCAAACTGTACGAGCATAGCGACCCGCGCGAAGGGTATCACCAGGACTGGAACACGCTGATCTACAACTACGGTCGTCGTGAAGTCAGTAACTATCTGGTAGGCAACGCCCTGTACTGGATTGAACGCTTTGGTATTGACGCCCTGCGCGTGGATGCCGTGGCGTCGATGATTTATCGCGATTACAGTCGCAAAGAGGGCGAGTGGATCCCGAATGAATTCGGCGGCCGCGAAAACCTGGAAGCGATTGAGTTTTTACGCAATACCAACCGCATTCTCGGTGAGCAGGTGCCGGGGGCGGTGAGCATGGCGGAAGAGTCGACGGATTTCGCGGGCGTCTCCCGACCGCAGGATATGGGCGGTCTGGGTTTCTGGTACAAGTGGAACCTTGGTTGGATGCACGACACCCTCGATTACATGAAGCTGGATCCGGTTTATCGTCAATATCATCACGATAAGCTGACCTTCGGCATGCTCTACAACTATACCGAAAACTTCGTTCTGCCGTTGTCGCATGACGAAGTGGTCCACGGTAAGAAATCGATTCTCGACCGCATGCCGGGCGACGCGTGGCAGAAATTTGCCAACCTGCGCGCTTACTATGGCTGGATGTGGGCCTTCCCGGGTAAAAAACTGCTGTTTATGGGCAACGAATTCGCTCAGGGGCGCGAGTGGAACCATGACGCCAGCCTTGACTGGCATTTGCTGGAAGGCGGCGACAACTGGCACCACGGTGTGCAGCGTCTGGTGCGCGACCTCAACCTGACCTATCGTCACCACAAAGCGTTACATGAGCTCGACTTTGACCCTTACGGCTTCGAATGGCTGGTTGTCGATGATAAAGAACGTTCAGTACTGATTTTTGTCCGTCGCGATAAGGTCGGGAACGAAATTATCGTCGCCAGCAACTTCACGCCGGTGCCGCGTCACGATTACCGCTTTGGCGTCAATCAGCCGGGTAAATGGCGCGAAATTCTCAATACTGACTCGATGCACTACCACGGCAGCAATGCCGGGAACGGCGGGGCGGTCCATACCGATGAGATTTCCAGCCACGGACGCCCGCAATCCCTGAGTCTGACGCTGCCGCCGCTGTCGACAATCTGGCTGGTTCGGGAGGCGGAATGACGCAACTGGTTGCCGGTAACGCCACACCGCATGGCGCAACGTATGACGGACATGGCGTGAATTTCACGCTCTTTTCCGCCCATGCCGAGCGCGTTGAGCTGTGTGTGTTTGACGCGTCGGGCAATGAGCAGCGCTACGACCTGCCAGCGCGCACCGGAGATGTCTGGCACGGCTATCTGGCCGACGCCCGTCCCGGTCTGCGTTATGGCTACCGCGTGCATGGGCCGTGGCAGCCAGCGCAGGGTCACTGGTTTAATCCGGCTAAGCTGCTGATTGATCCCTGCGCGCGTCGCGTAGAGGGCGACCTGAAAGATGACCCGCTGATGCATGCGGGTTATGACCAGCCGGATCATCGCGATAACGTCGCCATTGCGCCGAAGTGCGTGGTGACCGTCGATCGCTATGACTGGGAAGACGATGCCCCGCCGCGCACGCCGTGGGGCAATACCGTCATCTATGAGGCACATGTCAAAGGTTTAACCTACCTGCATCCGCAAATCCCGGCAGAGATTCGCGGCACGTACCACGCGCTTGGTCATCCGGTGATGATCGATTATCTGAAGCATTTGGGGATTACCGCGCTGGAATTGTTGCCCGTGGCGCATTTCGCCAGTGAACCGCGTTTACAACGGCTGGGGTTGTCGAACTATTGGGGCTACAACCCCGTCGCGCTGTTTGCACTGCATCCAGCCTATGCCTGCTCGCCAGAGACGGCACTGGATGAATTTCGCGATGCTGTTAAGGCGCTGCACAAAGCCGGCATTGAGGTCATTCTCGACATTGTACTCAACCACAGCGCTGAGCTGGATCGGGACGGGCCGCTCATCTCCCTGCGCGGAATCGACAACCGTAGCTATTATTGGATCAGAGAGGATGGTGATTATCACAACTGGACCGGTTGCGGTAACACGCTCAATCTCAGCCATCCTTGCGTGGTGGAGTATGCCCTTGAATGCCTGCGTTACTGGGTTGAAACCTGCCATGTCGATGGTTTTCGTTTTGATCTGGCATCGGTGATGGGGCGTACGCCGGCGTTTAGCCAGGATGCACCATTGTTTACCGCCATCAAACAGTGCCCGGTGCTGTCCGGCGTTAAGCTTATCGCTGAACCCTGGGATATCGGGGCCGGTGGGTATCAGGTGGGGAATTTCCCTGCGCCGTTCGCGGAGTGGAACGATCATTTTCGCGATGCGTCACGCCGCTTCTGGCTACAGCGCAATGTGTCGCTCGGCGAGTTTGCCGGGCGTTTTGCGGCCTCCAGCGACGTGTTTAAGCGCGATGGACGCAAACCTTCCGCTTCCGTCAATCTGGTCACCGCGCATGACGGTTTTACGCTCAGAGACTGCGTTTGTTTCAATCAGAAACACAATGAGGCAAACGGAGAGGAAAATCGGGACGGAACCGACAATAACCATAGCAATAATCATGGTAAAGAAGGATTAGGCGGCACTCTGGAGGTCGTCGAACGTCGCCGCGACAGCATTCATGCGTTGCTGACGACGCTTTTACTTTCTCAGGGAACGCCCATGTTGCTGGCCGGTGATGAACACGGACACAGTCAGCATGGCAACAACAACGCCTATTGCCAGGACAATGCGTTGACCTGGCTGGACTGGTCGCAGGCGAGCGGGGGATTAATCGATTTTACCGCCGCATTAATCAAACTGCGCCAGCAAATCCCGGCGCTGGTGGGAGACTACTGGTGGGAAGAGGGAGATGGCAACGTGCGCTGGCTTAATCGCTACGCGCAACCACTGAGTGCGGATGAATGGCAAAACGGGCCAATGCAGATGCAAATCCTGCTGTCGGATCGTTTTCTTATTGCCATCAATGCTGCGCTTGATACTGCTGAAATTGTTTTACCTGAAGGGGAATGGCGCGCTGTTCCCCCGTTTGCCGGAGAGGATAATCCGGTAATTACGGCTGTCTGGCCGGGACCTGCGCACGGACTGTGTGTGTTCCAGAGATGATCAAAAAGGAGTTAGTCATGGTGAGTTTAGAGAAGAATGATCGTTTAATGTTGGCGCGCCAGTTGCCGTTGAAATCGGTTGCCCTGATTCTGGCGGGCGGACGTGGCACTCGTCTGAAAGATTTAACCAACAAACGTGCAAAACCGGCCGTTCACTTTGGTGGTAAGTTTCGCATTATTGATTTTGCGTTATCCAACTGTCTTAACTCCGGGATCCGCCGTATTGGCGTCATCACGCAATATCAATCTCACACTCTGGTACAGCATATTCAGCGTGGTTGGTCGTTCTTCAGCGAGGAGATGAATGAGTTTGTCGATTTGCTGCCTGCTCAACAAAGAATGCAGGGCGAAAACTGGTATCGCGGCACGGCGGATGCGGTGACGCAGAACCTGGATATCATACGTCGCTATAAGGCGGAATATGTGGTGATCCTGGCGGGTGACCATATCTATAAGCAAGATTACTCCCGCATGCTGATCGACCACGTCGAGAAAGGCGCGCGCTGCACCGTCGCCTGTATGCCGGTGCCGATCGAAGAGGCCAGCGCGTTCGGCGTAATGGCGGTCGATGAAAACGATAAGATTATTGAGTTCGTGGAAAAACCGGCGAACCCACCCGCCATGCCAGGCGATGCCACGAAATCGCTCGCAAGCATGGGGATCTACATTTTTGATGCTGATTACCTTTATGAGTTGCTGGAAAAGGATGACAGCGACGAAGGTTCAAGCCATGACTTCGGCAAAGATATTATTCCGACAGTCACCAAAGCTGGCATGGCTTATGCACATCCTTTCCCGTTGTCCTGCGTTCAGTCGGATCCTGAGTCCGAGCCGTACTGGCGTGACGTCGGAACGCTGGAAGCCTACTGGAAAGCAAACCTCGATCTGGCATCCGTGACCCCGGAACTGGATATGTACGATCAGAACTGGCCGATTCGCACCCACATGGAATCGCTACCGCCGGCGAAATTTGTGCAGGACCGCTCGGGAAGCCACGGCATGACGCTGAACTCACTGGTTTCGGGCGGCTGTATTATTTCCGGTTCCGTCGTAGTGCAGTCCGTTCTGTTCCCGCGCGTGCGGGTGAATTCATTCTGTAATATTGATTCGGCAGTGTTGTTACCTGAAGTCTGGGTTGGCCGCTCATGTCGCTTGCGCCGCTGCATTATCGATCGCGCCTGCGTTATCCCTGAAGGCATGGTGATTGGCGAAAATGCGGAAGAAGATGCCCGTCGCTTCTACCGCTCCGAGGAAGGCATTGTGCTGGTGACGCGCGAAATGCTGCGCAAACTGCAGGTCAAACAGGAGTGAGAATGCAGGTTTTACATGTATGTTCGGAGATGTTTCCCCTGTTGAAAACAGGTGGTCTGGCAGATGTGATTGGCGCGTTGCCGGCGGCGCAAATCGCGGATGGTGTTGATGCCCGCGTTTTGCTGCCCGCGTTTCCCGACATTCGTCGGGGCATCACGGATGCGCAAGTAGTCAGCCGTCGCGACACATTCGCGGGCAGGATTAGTCTGCTGTTTGGTCATTACAACGGTGTGGGGATTTACCTGATTGATGCCCCGCATCTTTACGATCGTCCGGGGAGTCCGTATCACGATACGAACCTGTTTGCCTACACCGATAACGTACTGCGTTTTGCGCTGCTGGGATGGGTAGGATGTGAAATGGCCTGTGGGCTTGATCCATTCTGGCGCCCGGATGTGGTGCATGCGCACGACTGGCATGCTGGCCTGGCACCTGCGTATCTGGCCGCGCGCGGACGTCCGGCGAAATCGGTGTTTACCGTGCACAACCTGGCGTATCAGGGCATGTTTTATGCACAGCACATGAATGACATCCAACTGCCATGGTCGTTCTTTAACATGCATGGGCTGGAGTTTAACGGTCAGATTTCATTCCTGAAGGCCGGTCTGTACTACGCCGACCACATCACGGCGGTCAGCCCGACCTACGCGCGGGAGATCACCGAGCCGCAGTTTGCCTACGGTATGGAAGGGTTGCTGCAACAGCGCCATCGTGAAGGGCGGCTTTCTGGCGTTCTGAACGGGGTAGATGAGAAAATCTGGAGTCCAGAGACGGATCTCTTGCTGGCGTCGCGCTATACGCGGGATTCGCTGGAAGAGAAGGCGGAAAACAAACGCCAGTTGCAGATAGCAATGGGACTGAAGGTCAATGACAAGGTTCCGCTGTTTGCCGTCGTCAGTCGCCTGACCAGCCAGAAGGGGCTGGACCTGGTGCTGGAGGCGTTGCCGGGCCTGCTGGAGCAGGGCGGACAACTCGCGCTGCTGGGGGCGGGCGATCCGGTGTTGCAGGAAGGTTTCCTTGCCGCCGCTGCCGAATATCCCGGTCAGGTCGGTGTGCAGATTGGCTATCACGAAGCGTTTTCGCACCGCATCATGGGCGGCGCGGACGTCATTCTGGTACCGAGCCGCTTTGAACCGTGCGGCTTAACGCAACTCTACGGGCTGAAGTACGGTACGTTGCCGCTGGTACGGCGTACCGGTGGACTGGCAGATACGGTGTCCGACAGCTCGCTGGAAAACCTTGCCGATGGCATCGCCAGCGGGTTTGTGTTTGAGGACAGCAACGCCTGGTCCCTGCTACGGGCTATCCGGCGCGCTTTCGTGCTGTGGTCTCGACCTTCGCTCTGGCGGTTTGTGCAACGGCAAGCGATGGCGATGGATTTTAGCTGGCAAGTCGCGGCGAAGTCATACCGCGAGCTTTACTATCGCTTGAAATAGATATTCAGGAATCATCATTATGAATGCTCCATTTACCTATGCATCGCCGACGCTGAGCGTAGAAGCGCTTAAGCACTCTATCGCTTACAAGCTGATGTTCACGATTGGTAAAGACCCGGTTATTGCCAATAAGCATGAATGGCTGAACGCGACGCTGTTTGCGGTGCGCGATCGTCTTGTGGAGCGCTGGCTGCGTTCTAACCGAGCCCAACTGTCCCAGGAAACCCGCCAGGTTTATTACCTGTCGATGGAATTTCTGATTGGACGTACCCTTTCCAATGCGCTGTTATCGTTGGGGATTTATGACGATGTCCAGGGCGCTCTGGAAGCGATGGGATTAGATCTTGAAGAACTCATCGATGAAGAAAACGACCCGGGTCTCGGTAACGGCGGTCTCGGGCGGCTGGCTGCCTGTTTCCTGGATTCGCTGGCAACCTTAGGGCTGCCGGGGCGTGGCTATGGTATCCGCTACGACTACGGGATGTTCAAGCAGAACATCGTCGATGGGCGACAGAAAGAGTCTCCTGATTACTGGCTGGAATATGGTAACCCGTGGGAATTCAAACGCCATAACACGCGGTACAAAGTTCGCTTTGGCGGACGTATTCAGCAGGAAGGCAAGAAAACACGCTGGCTTGAAACCGAAGAGATCCTCGCGGTCGCCTACGACCAGATTATCCCCGGTTATGACACTGACGCCACCAACACGCTGCGTCTGTGGAATGCGCAGGCCAGTAGCGAAATTAACCTCGGTAAATTCAACCAGGGCGATTACTTCGCCGCTGTGGAAGATAAAAACCACTCCGAGAACGTGTCGCGCGTGCTGTATCCGGATGACTCCACCTATTCCGGACGCGAACTGCGTCTGCGTCAGGAGTATTTCCTGGTTTCGGCAACGGTGCAGGATATCCTGAGCCGTCACTATCAGTTGCACAAAACCTACGACAACCTCGCGGATAAGATTGCCATTCACCTGAATGACACGCACCCGGTGCTGTCGATCCCGGAGCTGATGCGTCTGCTGATTGACGAACATCAGTTCACCTGGGACGACGCGTTTGAAGTGTGCTGCCAGGTTTTTTCCTACACCAACCACACGCTGATGAGCGAAGCACTGGAAACCTGGCCGGTGGATATGCTGGGCAAAATCCTGCCGCGCCATCTGCAGATCATCTTTGAAATTAACGACTACTTCCTGAAAACGTTGCAGGAGCAGTATCCGAACGATACCGGTCTGCTGGGACGCGCGTCGATCATTGACGAGTCCAACGGTCGCCGCGTACGTATGGCGTGGCTGGCGGTGGTGGTGAGTCATAAGGTGAATGGTGTTTCCGAGTTGCACTCTAACCTGATGGTGCAGTCGCTGTTCGCGGATTTTGCGACCATTTTCCCGACCCGTTTCTGCAACGTGACGAATGGTGTGACGCCGCGCCGCTGGTTGGCGTTGGCAAACCCGTCGCTTTCCGGCGTTCTGGACGAGAACATTGGCCGTACATGGCGTACCGATCTGAGCCAACTGCATGAACTTGAACAGCACTGCGATTTCCCGCTGGTCAATCATGCGGTACGTCAGGCGAAGCTGGAAAACAAAAAGCGGCTGGCAAACTATATCGCGCAGCAACTCAACGTGGTGGTGAATCCGAAATCGCTGTTTGATGTCCAGATCAAGCGCATTCATGAGTACAAGCGTCAGTTAATGAATGTGCTGCACGTGATTACGCGCTACAACCGAATCAAGGCTAATCCTGATGCGCAGTGGGTGCCGCGGGTGAATATTTTTGCCGGTAAGGCCGCATCGGCCTATTACATGGCGAAGCACATCATTCACCTGATTAATGACGTCGCGAAAGTCATCAATAACGATCCGCAGATTGGCGATAAGCTGAAAGTGGTGTTTATCCCCAACTACAGCGTGAGCCTGGCACAGCTGATCATTCCGGCGGCAGATCTGTCTGAGCAGATTTCGCTGGCGGGGACCGAAGCCTCCGGCACCAGCAACATGAAGTTCGCACTCAACGGCGCGTTGACTATTGGTACGCTGGACGGGGCGAACGTGGAGATGCTGGAACACGTTGGCGAAGAGAACATCTTTATCTTTGGTAACACGGCAGAAGAGGTCGAAGAACTGCGCAGGCAGGGCTATAAACCGCGTGAATATTACGATAAAGATGAGGAACTGCATCAGGTGCTGACCCAAATCGGCAGCGGCATGTTCAGCCCGGAAGAGCCTGGGCGTTATCGTGATCTGGTGGATTCGCTGATCAACTTCGGCGATCACTATCAGGTACTGGCGGACTACCGCAGCTATGTCGATTGTCAGGACAAGGTGGACGACCTGTACGGACGTCCGGAAGAGTGGACCGCCAAAGCGATGCTCAATATCGCCAACATGGGCTACTTCTCCTCTGACAGGACCATCCAGGAGTATGCTGACCACATCTGGCATATTGATCCGGTACGGTTGTAAGTCGTCATGTTAAAAAAGGAGCCTTCGGGCTCCTTTTTTGTGCGCGGTGATTGCGCATTGATATGGAATAATAACCGTCTGCTGGTGTATAGTGTCCGAGGAATTAATTATAATTAATTGATAAGTATATGAAAAAAATCACAACATCGATTCCTGCCCTCGACAAAATTATGCGCGTCTTCGCTTATCTGATGGAATGCGATGGCGCGACGTTCACGCAAATTCATCAAAATTCAGGAATCGCAAAAAGCAGTACCTCCTCTTTACTGACGGGCATGGTTGCGCATGGCTTATTGCGTCAGGAAAAAGACAAATATTATCTTGGGTTACGGCTCTACGAATTAGGGAATAAAGCCGCTGAACAGTACGATATTAAAAAAATAGCGCTGCCCGTACTGGAAGAAATTCGTAATGCGACGGGTTTAACCTGTCATCTTGGCGTACTTGAAGGCGACTCTCCTATTTATCTTCTCAAGCTGGAAAGCCCACAGGCAATTGTGATCCGTAGTTGGGAGGGCAAGCGCCTTTCGCTGCACAGTTCTGGTCTGGGGAAAGTGCTGATTGCCTGGCTTAATTCGGAAGAGCTGGATGAGTTGCTGCCGCCCGATCAGGTTCTGACGCGCTATACCGAAACGACGATTACCGATGTGGATATCCTCAAGCAGGAATTAGCCGGGATCCGTCAGCGCGGTTGGGGCTATGATAACGAAGAAGATTCTTTAGGCGTCCGTTGTATCGCGGTGCCCATATTTAATGCCGAAGGGAAGGTGGTGGCGGCCTTGAGTGTGTCAGGCGTCGCGTTCCAGATCCCGGATGACAAACGAGAAACGCTTGCCATGCAGATGATGGATGCCAGTCGTCGCCTGTCGTCGATGTTGCGCTAGTCTTTTCGCTGCTAAATGAAAAGGCGGGCGCTAAGCCCGCTGATGAGAGTTACAACCCGGCGCGCTGTAGAACCTTTTTCAGGCAGGTGATATGTGCCTCACTTGCCGGTTGCACTGGCGGCATGACCTCAACCGAGATATCAATGCCACTGAGTTGAATGGCTTTTTTGATAATCCCGAAGAAAGGCGTATCCAGACTGTAAATTGTTGATAACGCAGACAGTCGACGTTGCAGGCGAAACAAGGTCTCATATTCTTTTTCGCGCCAGGCACGATAAATTCCACAGGTTAACTGCGGAGCAAAGTTAGCAGTTGCAGGGATCCCGCCATTTCCTCCCAGGATCAACGTGTCCATCATATATTCATCGTAACCAGAGAAAATAACAAAATCAGGGCGAATCGGTCGTACGGTATTGATGATTTCGCGAATATGGCTAATGTTATCCACGGTATCTTTAATGCCAATGATATTGGGAATGTCATGTGCCAACCGGGTAATTAAATCAATGCTGAGATCCTGGCCGGTAAGCGCCGGAAAGTTATAGAGAATAACCGGCGTGTTGATACTTTCGGCGACAGTTTTGAAATGGTGATAAATATACTCATCGGTCAGTCGTGCATAATAAGGATTGAGGACCAGTACGGCATCGACTTCCAGACTGTCAGCATGCCGACCGTAATCAATGACGTCTTGCGTGCTGGTACTGCTGATCCCTAACAACACCGGAATTCGATGATTGATATGTTGAACGCAAAACTCAGCGGCTTCCAGACGCTGCTCTTTTGTCATATGGCAGAACTCACCGCCGCTGCCAAGTAATAATACGCCGTTAACCTCGTTCGCAATAAGATGGTCAAGTAAGGTCGACATCCCTTTCTTATCTAATTTCCCCTGAGCATTAACAATGGTCGGAACAGGCGGAAAGACACCGTTGAATTTTTCAGTTTGCATAATGATTTTATCCTTAAAAGCAGGTGGGCTGGCGATAATGCCGCCCACCAGGGACGTTATTTAATCCAGGCTCCCGCCATTAATGAGGTTGCGTTGGTCGTAAATTGCTTAAAGACGCCGCGTCGATTTGAATAATCCGGTTTTGTCCAGTTTGTCCGACGGCGTTCAAGACAGTGCTGAATTTCTTCTTCTGTTTTGTACTCACCGTGAATACCCACAATGTTGAGCTTGCGCCCCTTGACGTCCATTTCGATGAGGTCGCCGTCTTCGACAAGCGCAATGGGACCGCCATCGGCGGCTTCCGGTGAAACATGGCCGACGCAAGGGCCGCTGGTTGCGCCGGAGAAACGACCATCGGTAATCAGGGCGACTTTGCCATCAAGACGTTTGTCGTAAACAATCGCGTCTGTGGTCATGAGCATCTCCGGTGCTCCCGAACCTTTAGCCCCTTCATAACGGATAAAAATGACATCACCCGGTTCGATGTGGTTATGAATAATGGCTTGTTGGGCATCCTCTTCCGAATTGAAAACGCGCGCAGGGCCGGTATGGTGGTGCATATCTGGCGCGCAGGCGGCATATTTAATGACTGCGCCTTCTGGTGCGATATTACCTTTTAACACGGCAATCGACCCTTTCTTGGTGGCGTTTTCCGGCTTACGAATCACCTCTTCCGGGCTGACCCGATAATTACTCAGATAACCGTGGTTGCGGGTAAAGAAACCGGACTGATGGAGCATTTCCAGGTTTTCCCCCAGCGTCCGGCCAGTCACCGTCAGGACATCCAGATCCAGATAGTCGCGAAGATACCATTGCACCATCGGCACGCCGCCCGCGAACCACATCATTTCAGTCACATACTGACCGCTGGGTTGAATGTTGGTGAGGTAAGGGATCTCATTGTTTATCTGGTCAAACAACTCAGGTTTCAGTTCCCAACCCAGTTCATGGGCTATCGCCGGGAGATGGATCATGGCGTTGGTGCTGCCACCGATGGCGGCATGGACCTTAATGGCGTTTTCAAAGGCGGCAGGCGTGAGGATTTTATGCGTCGTGATATTTTTCTCTGCCAGGTATAACGCCTGATGACCGGCGTTTCGCGCGATGCGGCGAATTTCCGCCAGTGTTGAGGGCAGCAATGCGCTTCCCGGTAAGGCAAGACCGAGCGCTTCAGACATGCACTGCATCGTGCTGGCGGTGCCCATAAATTGGCACGCGCCTGCTGTCGGGCAACCGCACTGCTGCATGGCTTCCACCTGCTGGATGGCTATCTCGCCTTTCTTGAGTTTGGCGGTAATACCACCGAGATCGGACGTGCTCATATTCGGTGCCGGACGCATTGAGCCGCCGGGGATATGCAGCATCGGTAGATTCAGGCGCGCAGCGGCGATCAGATGCGCCGGGATCGATTTATCACAACTGGAGATCAAGATACCGGCATCGTATGGCACGACGGAAGCATGAATTTCGACCATGTTCGCGATAGCCTCACGGGAGGCTAAGATATAGTTCATCCCGTCATGACCCTGACCCCAGCCATCACAAATATCGGTCACGTGGTGACGAACGGCACGACCGCCGCTTTCGTGAATGCCTAAGACGGCTTCATCGCCCAGATGATTAAGATGAAAGCTACCGGGATGACTTTCGCCATAGCAGTCATCCACCAGAACCTGCAGTTTATTGACATCTTCTTTGGTGTAATTCATCCCCAGACGCAGGGCGTCCAGTTGTGACCACAGGTCACGGGCGTGTTGGCATTTCTGACTCATTTGGCGATTCCTTCTTGTTTGAGTGACGTCTCAGGCGCCGATGCATGATGAGGGTTGCTACTGCCTGCAGGACGGGCAGTAACCGAAGGTAAACTGAACAGCAGCGCGACGGCGATGAGGAGCGCGGCAACCAGCACCGTCATCCCCGCCGTTTGTGAGAATGTGACGGTTAACAGGCCCACCAGATAAGGACCAATAAAACCGCCAATGTTGCCTAATGCGTTGATGGTGCCGCGTACGCCGCCCAGCACGTTGGGAGCGAAGAGTAATGGCGGTAATGTCCAGAACGGTCCCGCATAGGCCTGCAGGAAGAAGCCGCAGATGACCATCATGCCGTACGCCAGCCAGATGTTATCTTTCAACAGCAGGGAGAGTGCGAGACAGGCGGCAAAGCCCAGCAACGGAATTGCCGTATAGAGGCGGCGATTCATGGTTTTGTCGCACCATTTGGCAATGTAGTACTGACCGACGATGCACAAAATGTACGGTGCCGCAGTCAGTAAGCCGACGATAGTCATTCCGCTGCCGGTCAGGTGTTTAATCAGGTTTGGCATCCAGAGGGCGAAGCCGTAGAAACCAACCTGCACGAAGAAATAGATACCGATCAGTTTCCATAAGTTAATGCTGCTCAGAACATTGCGAATGCTGCTTGTCTCATCTGCGATCGTCAGTGCGCGATCGGCCTGCAGTTTCTGTTCGATCCAGGCGCGCTCTTTAGGATCCAGCCATTTGGCCTGATGAGGATGGTCAGAAACCAAAGGCAGCCAGACGAACAGCAGGCCGAGAGAAAGTAAGCCTTCGATGATGAACATTTCTCGCCAGCCATAGGTTTCGATCAGCCAGCCGGAAAGCGGCCCGGTGATGATTGAGGCCACGGCAAGGTTCATCTGGAAATAGGCAATCGCTCTTGCGCGTTCTTCATTGGGGAACCAGTGACCGATCAGCGCCAGAATAGCGGGATAGACCGCACCCTCAGCGACGCCAAGGACAAAGCGGATAATCAGCAATTGGGTTGGAGTCTGGACGAAGCCTGTCAGTAGCGCGAACCCGCCCCATGCGACGATGGTCCAGGCAATTAATTTCTTGGCACTGTATCGTTCCGCAATTTGACCGCCGGGAATTTGCAAGAAGATATAACCAATAAAGAAAATACCGGCGACCAGACCGGCAAACGAGGCGGTCATCCCCAGGTCTTCGTCCATTCCTCCCGCAATCCCAATTGCGATGTTCGTCCTGTCCATGTAAGCCACGATATAAACGAGGATGGTAGCTGGAATGATGTGCAGCCAGCGCCCTCGCGTAGTCGGTTTATCGAGTTCAATGCTCATTAGCGCATCCCTTAATAGTAGAGGTAGTTTGTTCTGTATATAGAACTATTGTTCTGTATGCAGATACTATGAGGGGATAAATTTTGAGCGTCAATTCCATATTCTCAGCAAGGTTATATTTTGTGATTTGCTTCATATCCTGCTGCAACACTCACCGGAAAGTGTTCTGGCACGAAAAAAAGAGGGTTGAAAACAAAGGGGAACGGCTGACTGGCTGATTCCGTTATCGATTTTCGCCGGAAGAAGAATGCACACGCGAACAGGCAACGTATTCCATACGGGGAATGGCGGTGTTTTTTGAGGATTTCAGGGACGGGGAAGTATGTGTTTCGTTACCGCAGTGCGCGTTGTGTTGTAGAGGGAAACATAAAAACGCCCGATAGCGTGTTGCTATCGGGCGTGAGGAGATTACGATGCCAGTGAAAGCTGATGTTTCGCGACGTACTCCGCCAGCCACTGGGTCATGCGGGACTGCTGTTCGGCGTTGAGCCACATCCCTTCTTTGGTACGACGCCACAGCGCATCGTCTGCACGGCGAACCCATTCGTGGTCTACCAGATATTTCAGCTCTGCTTCGTAGAACTCATGGCCGAAATCTTCGCCTAAATCCGCGACAGAGGTGGCTTCGCCGAGAATCCACTCTGTGTTGCTTCCGTAGGTGCGTGAGTAATGGCGCGCCAGCGATTCTGTCAGGAACGGATAACGACGGCGCAGTCTCGCCGCGTAGTCTTCGCGATCGCCACCGATTTCACCGCCTGGCAGCACGCAGTCTTTGGTCCATGCCGGGCCAATGCCCTGATAGTACGACGACAGTTTCTCCATCGCGTGCTCGGCGAGCTTACGGTAGGTGGTCAGTTTACCGCCGAAGACAGAAAGCAGCGGCGCTTTGCCATTTTCATCATGAATATCCAGCGTGTAATCGCGGGTGATGGCCTGTGGTGAATCCGACTCGTCGTCGCACAGCGGGCGCACACCGGAATAGGTCCAGACGATATCGTCACGACCAAGCTGTTTCTTAAAGTGCGCGTTATAGACTTTCAACAGGTAATTGATTTCGCTTTCGTCGATTTTTACCGCTTTCGGATCGCCTTTGTACTCGACGTCGGTGGTGCCGATGATGGAGAACTCATCCATCCACGGAATAACAAACACAATGCGTTTATCTTCGTTTTGCAGAATGTAGGCTTGTTTCTGGGTATGGACGCGCGGCACCACGATGTGGCTGCCTTTGATCAGGCGAATACCGTATGGCGAAGGCAGATGCATACCTTCGTCGAAAAATTCTTTCACCCACGGACCCGTGGCGTTGACCAGCCCACGCGCCTGCCAGGTGAATGTCTTACCGGTATCGATATCTTCGGCTTCGACGATCCACAGACCGTTTTCGCGACGCGCAGAGGTTGCACGAGTGCGGGTTAACACTTCCCCACCTTTTCGCACCACCATCTGGGCATTGGCCAGCACCAGACGCGCATCGTCGACCCAGCAGTCGGAATATTCGAAACCGCGCACAATTTCCGGTTTCAGTACCGACTCTGCGCCAAAACGCAAACCGGCAGAACCCGGTAAGCTGGTGCGTTTACCTAAATGATCGTACATAAACAGACCAATACGAATCATCCATGCCGGACGCAGGTGAGGGCGATGCGGCAGGCGAAAGCGCATTGGGAAGGCAATATGTGGGGCCATTTTCAGCAGCACTTCGCGTTCAGCCAGCGCTTCGCTCACCAGCCGGAATTCGTAGTGTTCCAGGTAGCGCAAGCCACCGTGGATGAGTTTAGAACTGGCAGAGGAGGTTGCGCACGCAAGATCTTGCGCTTCCAGCATCAGCACGGATAAACCGCGTCCAGCGGCATCTGCCGCGATACCGGCACCGTTGATGCCTCCCCCTATCACAATCAGATCTTTGGTTTCCATGCTGCCCTCGTGCGCTTTCGTTATGGCTCATAAATGTTCGTTATCGAGCATAATAGCAAAGAAACGCTCCATTGGTAACATCGAATAAACAATTTACAGTGATACATATAACATTATGGCGTTTCACTCCCATGGGGACGTACACTAACGGATAAAATGCCGAAAACGTTTCACCTGCACGATAAAGAAGAGAATGTATGGATCAGTTTGAATGTATTAATGTTGAAGAAGCGCACCAGAAGCTGCATCAGGGCGCGGCGGTACTGGTGGATATCCGCGATCCACAAAGTTATGCGATGGGGCATGCTCCCCAGGCATTTCACCTGACGAACGACACGCTGGGCTCGTTTATGCGCGATCACGATTTCGATACGGCGGTTTTGGTCATGTGCTACCACGGCAACAGCAGCAAAGGCGCGGCGCAATATTTGCTTCAGCAAGGCTATGACGCGGTCTACAGCGTAGACGGCGGATTTGACGCCTGGCATCGCCATTTCCCTGCCGAAGTGGCATACGGTTCGTCTTTGTAGCCAACAAAGATGCAGCTTGAAATAAGAAGGGTATATATACTGTCCTCTTTTGTATGGATTAAGCGACAGCAACCATGTTGATGATTACCTCTTTTGCTAACCCCCGCGTGGCACAGGCCTTTGTTGATTACATGGCGACGCAGGGCGTTATCCTGACCATTCAACAACATCATCAAAGCGATGTCTGGCTGGCGGATGAAACGCAGGCCGAACGTGTGCATGCTGAGCTGGCGCGTTTTATGGAGAACCCTGGCGATCCGCGCTATCTCGCGGCCAGCTGGCAGTCCGGTCATACTGGTAGTGGGCTGCGTTATCGCCGCTTCCCGTTTATTGCCACACTGCGTGAGCGTGCCGGCCCGGTCACCTGGCTGATTATGGCGGCCTGTATTCTGGTATTTATCGTCATGAATATCGTTGGCGATCAAACCGTAATGGTGTGGCTGGCCTGGCCGTTTGACCCATCATTACAGTTTGACGTCTGGCGCTACTTCACTCACGCCTTCATGCACTTTTCGCTGATGCATATCCTCTTCAACCTGCTGTGGTGGTGGTATCTTGGCGGTGCGGTTGAAAAACGTTTAGGCAGCGGCAAACTGATAGTGATTACGGTCATCAGCGCCCTACTGAGCGGATATGTGCAGCATAAGTTTAGCGGCCCGTGGTTCGGCGGGCTTTCCGGCGTCGTTTATGCGCTGATGGGTTACGTCTGGCTGCGTGGCGAGCGCGATCCGCAAAGCGGAATCTACCTGCAGCGCGGGCTGATTATTTTCGCGCTGATTTGGATCGTCGCCGGATGGTTTGATTTGTTTGGGATGTCGATGGCCAATGGCGCACATATCGCCGGGCTGGCAGTTGGGTTGGCAATGGCGTTCGCGGATACGTTAAATGCGCGAAAACGAACATAGTTCCAGGGAATAACAATGAAACAAACACAACGACATGATGCAATCATTGAGCTGGTAAAAAAACAGGGATACGTCAGTACTGAAGAGCTGGTGGAGCATTTCTCCGTTAGCCCACAAACGATTCGCCGGGATCTCAATGACCTGGCCGATCAAAACATGATTCTGCGTCATCACGGTGGCGCGGCGCTACCGTCCAGTTCCGTCAACACACCGTGGCACGATCGTAAAGCCACGCAGACGGCGGAAAAAGAGCGTATTGCGCGTAAAGTTGCCTCGCAGATCCCTAACGGTTCAACGCTGTTTATTGATATCGGGACCACGCCCGAGGCGGTGGCGTACGCGCTACTCGACCACAGCAATTTACGTATTGTGACCAACAACCTCAACGTGGCGAACACGCTGATGGTAAAAGAGGATTTTCGCATTATTCTCGCGGGTGGTGAACTTCGCAGTCGGGACGGCGGTATTATTGGCGAAGCGACGCTCGACTTTATTTCTCAGTTCCGCCTGGACTTCGGCATTCTGGGGATCAGCGGCATCGACAGTGACGGCTCGCTGCTGGAATTCGACTATCACGAGGTGCGTACCAAGCGCGCAATTATTGAGAATTCCCGCCACGTCATACTGGTGACGGATCATTCGAAGTTTGGCCGTAATGCGATGGTGAATATGGGCAGTATCAGTCTGGTGGATGCGGTATATACCGATGCTCTGCCACCAGCAGGGGTAATGAAGGTGATCACCGATAACCATATTCAACTGGAACTGTGCTAAAGGTACTGCATGTCCCCGGTGTGCCGGGGACATGCAGACGACACGCTTACAGACGTTCAACAATCACGGCGATCCCCTGACCACCGCCGATACACAGCGTTGCCAGCCCGGTGGTTTTATTGCGCTGCTGCAACGCGTGAACCAGCGTTACCAGAATCCGTGCGCCGCTTGCGCCAATTGGATGCCCCAGCGCGATCGCGCCGCCATTGACGTTCACTTTCTCTTCCGGGAAATTGAGTTCGCGAGCAACCCCCAGATACTGTGCGGCAAAGGCTTCGTTGGCTTCGATTAAATCCAGATCGCTGACGGTCATTTTGGCTTTTTCCAGCGCCCGTTTTGTCGCTGGAATTGGCCCAAGTCCCATCATACTGGCATCCACCCCAGCCGAAGCCCAGCTCTTCAGGCGCGCCAACGGCGTAATCCCATGCGCACGCGCAGCGCGTTCTGACATCAGGACCAGCGTCGCCGCCGCATCATTGATGCCGGAGGCATTGCCTGCAGTGACTGTCCCCGTACTTTCAAAGGCCGGACGCAGTTTCGCCAGCGAACTGGCATCGGTCTGTGGACGTGGAAACTCATCGGTATCAAACAGGCAGACCTCTTTTTTACGCTTCAGGGCCACCGGTACGATTTCCTGTCTGAAATAACCGGCGTTAATCGCGGCTATCGCTTTTTGCTGCGATGCCAGCGCTACCTGGTCCTGCTCTTCACGGCTTAAATGATAGTGCCTGGCAATGTTTTCTGCTGTGACCCCCATGTGGTAATCATTGAAGGCGCACCAGAGACCGTCGTGGATCATCACGTCTGTCAGCTCACCGTTGCCCATACGGTATCCCTGGCGCGCACGGGCCAGCAGGTAGGGAGCGGCGCTCATGTTTTCCATCCCGCCGACAATACAGGTCTGATTATCACCACTCAGAATGGACTGCGCCCCCAGCACAACGGTTTTCAGGCCGGAACCGCAGACTTTATTAACCGTGAATGACGGAACGCTCTCCGCCAGGCCTGCGTGATGCGTCACCTGGTGAGCCGGGTTTTGCCCTAATCCGGCCTGCAACACGTTGCCGAGGATCACTTCGTTAATGTTGATATCTGACGGAAGGTCCAGCAGGTTTGCCCGGACACAGATCGCGCCCAGCATTACCGCCGGGACGTCAGCCAGGCTGCCAGCAAATTTACCGATAGGGGTGCGTTTCGCACTCACAATCACAATCGAGTCGTTCATGCCAGAGTCCCCGCAGGCTGCAATGTTTTCAGGTGTGCACAAAGTTGGAAGTTCGCTTCCGTGCGAGCACGAAGTTCATCAAGCGTGATGGTGTCGCTGATTTCATCAAGGATCATTTCGCCGTTCACAAAGCTAAATACGGCGAGTTCGGTGATGACTTTGCTGACCTTGCCGACCGCCGTTAAGGGATAACTGCACTGATGTAACAGCTTCGGTTCGCCATTTTTTGCACAGTGCTCCATCGCAATAATGACTTTTTTCGCTCCTGCCACGAGGTCCATCGCCCCGCCCATACCGGGCACCATTTTGCCCGGAACCATCCAGTTAGCGAGGTTTCCGTGTTCATCGACCTGCAAACCGCCGAGCACGCAGACATCAACATGTCCCCCGCGAATAAGGGCGAAAGAGAAGCAACTGTCGAACATCGCCGCACCAGGGATCATGCCGCAAGGCTGACCGCCTGCATTGACGAGGCTGGCATTCACCTCGTCCAGCGGGCCGAGGCCAAGAAAACCATTTTCTGACTGCAACGTGACCTGAATATCCTCGGCCAGGTAGTTCGCGACCTGCGTTGGCAGGCCAATGCCCAGATTGACGACGTCGCCATCGTGTAATTCCTGCGCCACGCGGCGCGCAATACGTTCTTTTGCATTCATCACTGGGCCTCCACGAACAGATAATCCACCAGCGCACCCGGGGTGATGACGTGTACGGGAGGAATGCTTCCCAGCGCGCCGATGTCGCGGGTTTCGGCCACAACCACATCGGCGGCCAGCGCCATTACCGGGTTGAAGTTTCGGGCGGTCAGGTCATAGGTGAGATTGCCAGCCTCATCGGCATGACTGGCGAGAAGAATGGCGAGGTCGGCGCGCAGAGGTTGTTCCAGCAGCCATTTCTCACCGTTGACCAGTAGCGTTTGTTTATTTTCTTCCACCACCGTGCCCAGCCCGGTTTGCGTAAGGAATCCCCCCAGCCCGGCGCCGCCAGCGCGGATTTGCTCGGCGAGCGTCCCTTGCGGCACTAACTGAACATCGAGCTCTCCGGAAATCATCTTCTTACCGGTTTCCGGGTTGGTACCAATATGAGAGGCGATCACTTTTTTGACCTGGCCATTAGAAATCAGCGGACCAATGCCTTTATCGACAAAAGCGGTGTCATTGCCGATGAGCGTCAACGCTTTTACACCGGAGCGCATAATTTCAGCCACCAGATATTCCGGCGTTCCGACGCCCATAAAGCCGCCAAACATAATGCTCATGCCGTCATGTAATAGTTCGCGGAATTTGTCCGCCGTTATTCTTTTGTTTTGCATAAAGGTGTACTTGCTGTTTTGAAGACAAGGATCCCCCGGCGGAGTAATGAAACCCCGCCGAAGATGGAGATCTTCGTGTCCGAAAAGAATTAAATGGGCATATCCAGCAACGCGGAGCTCAGCCCTTTGCCGTGCATATCCAGCGCCAGCGAGCGAGTAACGCCACCGCCCAGCGCTTTATGCATCACGAAATTTAGAGCGCCGAGTTCCGGTAATTCATAGCGAATCACCTCGCCCTGTACAATATCGCCAAACCAGGCTTTGACTCTTTCGGCGGTGACTTGTTCTGCCAGTATGGAATAATCTTCCGGACGCCAGGCAATTAAGGAAATATTGGAAATATTTCCTTTATCTCCGGTACGGGAATGCGCTATTTCACGTAATTTCATTATTTATTCTCCAGCACGGTAACATGGTGTTGAACGCATTGACGCGGAATAAGGGTGGAGTCCATGGCCAGTATTTCTTTTACCGATTTCATGACACCACCACCGCCCGCAGGTCCGTTGGTATAAAGTGTTTCCACTTCGTTGCCGACGGTGACCGCCTGCGCACGAGTAGCGCAGCGTGCAGCAACACGAGCGCGAACTTCATAGGGCTCGCTGTACTGACCACGCGTTTCACCATGCAGCGCATTGACACCAATGAGGTCGTAACGTGTTTCCTGCGCGTTAAAGTGACAAATCGCGAAGCGCTCACGCACGATGTCGAGAGCGAGACGTCCACGATTTACCGCACTTGGACCGGCGTAGGATATTTCGCCTTCACCGATAAAACCATCCTGATAACCGACAGAAACCTTCAGTGTTTCGGTACGTGGCGCACCCGTCGCGCCGGTAACCCGCACCTCATCCGGGCCGCATTGGCTAAAACGCACATGGCTGAAGTCAGCGACCACGTCAGGAGTGAGATAACGATCCGGCCGGTGGATCTCGTACAGTAGTTGCTCTTTGCAGGTGTCTTCAGTGATCAGTCCGCCAGACCCGGCCACTTTGGTTATGGTGGCGCTGCCATCTTCACTGACCTCAGCCAGTGGGAAACCGAGGTGTGCCAGATGAGGAACATCCTTCACCCCCGGATCGGCGTAATATCCGCCGGTGATTTGCCCGGCGCACTCCAGAAGATGACCGATACAGGTCCCCATGCCCAGGTGATGCCAGTCATCAGCGGCCCAGTTGAACTTATGCATCATCGGTGCAAGAAAAAGCGACGGGTCGGCGACGCGTCCGGCAATCACCACATCTGCATCGGACTCAAGTGCTTCCAGTAACCCCGCCGCGCCTAAATACGCGTTTGCGGAAAGTAAGGTTTTTTCAAAGCGAGAGATGGGAACACAGGCTTCGTCCAGCGTCAGGTCCATCGACTGTATGAGCGACAACACGTCATCACCCGTGACCACCGCGACTTTCAGGCCATGTAAACCCAGTTCCTGGGCAATCTTCAACACCGCTTTTCCGGCGGCGAGCGGGTTGGCGGAACCCATGTTAGAGATGATCCGCATACTTTTGGCGTGACAGGTCGGTAACACCGCGCGCATCCGCGCTTCGAGCAGTTCGTTATAGCCTTTGTTCGGATCCTGCTGCTTCTGTTTTTGTCCAATGGCGATAGTGCGCTCTGCCAGACATTCAAACACCAGGTAATCCAGTTCCCCTTTTTCGGCCAGTTCAACCGCAGGCTCAATGCGGTCACCTGCGTAGCCTGCTCCGGAACCAATTCGAATGGTTTTCATTTTTATTTCCTTAATTCTTAACAAGAAATGTGCTGTTAAATCGGGAAGACGCCGGTGAGGGCCGCAGCAAAGGTCATAATGACGCTAGCTGCCCACAGGACCGGGATGGAGAATTTTTGGTGATCCGCGAGGTCGACACCGGCAAGACTGACCAACAGGAAGGTCGCGGGAGTCAGTGGACTGACCGGGAAGCCGGTGGTCATCTGACCGAGCACCGATGCCTGAGCAACCTGAATGGCAGGGATACCCATAATGTCCACGGTATGCGCGACGACAGGCATAATGCCGAAGTAGTAAGAGTCTGGATCGAAAATCAACGACAACGGCATCGAGATCAAACCGACGATGAACGGAATATGGGATGCCAGTGCCGCAGGCATAAACTCTACCGCCGCATGAGACATGGCTTTCAGCATGCCAGCACCGCCCATGATTCCGGTAAATGCCCCTGCCGCGAACAGGATACTGGCCATCATCAGCGCCGCTTTTGCGTGGGCATTGATCCGTTCTTTCTGCATTTCAACATTCGGATAGTTGATCATCAACGCCAGTGTCAGGGCGATCATGAAGGCAACGGTGGGGGAGATGCGGGTGAACACCATTGTGCCGATCACGGCAATAACCAGCGCGATATTTACCCAGAAAAGATGTGGACGACGCAGGACTTTTTCCTGCTCGGTCAGTTCCTTATGATGCGAAAAATCACCTGCGGCCGCAGCAAAGTGGGCGGCGCCAAGGCGTTTCTCTTCGCGTTTACCCCAGTACCAACCCATGATGACCATAAAGGTCAGGCCCGCGAGCTGTGCTGGAATTAACGGAATAAAGAGGTCATGGGTGGTGACGTTCAATGCGGCCGAGGCGCGAATCATCGGCCCGGTCCAGGGTAAAAAGTTGACCCCGGCGCTGAGCGCAACAATACCAAGTAAGATCCGTTTGTCCATACCGAGGCGATTGAACAGCGGCAGCATGGTGGGGACAGTGATTAAGAAGGTCACCGCGCCATTACCGTCAAGGTGGGCGATGAGTGCCAGAAGGCCCGTACCAATGATGATTTTAACCGGGTTGGTTCCTACGAATCGCAATATACCGCGTACGATAGGGTCAAACATCCCGGCATCCGTCACAACGCCAAAAAAAGCGATCGCAAAGACGAACATCGCCGCCATCGGGGCCAGTTTTGTGATGCCTTCGACCACATATTTTGCGGTATCTGTTCCGCAACCTGCAGCCAGCGCGCCAATCACCGGAATAACGATCAGGGCAACCAGAGGCGACATCCTTTTGGACATGATAAAAAATAATAAGGTGGCTATAGTAAGCACACCTATTAGCGCCAGCATGAGTTTCTCCTTAATATTTTTATAAACTTATATGCTTCGAATGTATAAAAGTAAATACAATGTTAATTGTGTTCAGAGGGATATATGTTTTATCAGTGCATTAGTTTTTATCACAGTGCACCGGATGGTACTAATTTGTAAATCCAATGAAGTCATTTGTTGTAAGGGTTAATGCGACTATTTGAGATAAAAATAACGCTATAGCTAATTTGCTTAAATATATAAATCACTTTATAAACATAGGGTTGTTATGTATATTGAGTGTGTTTTTCTTAAAAAACTTTAGTGGCGATAGGGCAGTGAATAGAAATTAAATTGCGGTTATTGTGGGGTGGGTCATAAAAAGAAATTAACTGCCTTTTATTCATTTTAAAAACCGATAAGATAATTAATGATTTCGATGGCAGGAGAAGGAAATGAATCTATCGATTAAACAACTCAGGGCATTTTTAATATTAAGCGAGGCTGATAGTTTTACTCAGGCAGCCCGGCGGTTTAACCTTTCTCAGCCCGCGTTTAGTACCCTGATTGCATCACTGGAAGAGGAGATTGGCTACCGGCTATTCGACAGAGATACACGGCGCGTGTTGCTGAATGCGGATGGCATTCATTTTCTCGATCTGGCGCGCAAGATTGTGCAGAGCCATGATGATGCCGTGGGCGAAATCAAAGACCGGGTAGCGGGTAATAATAACGATATCACCCTTGCGGTGTTGCCTTCGCTGGCAGTGGAATGGCTACCTGAAATACTGGTGAAATACAGTAAGAGGGTGCCGCAAAGTAATGTGAAACTGATCGACACCCAGTGGGATCGCTGTCTGAAGGCATTACTTGATGGTCAGGCGGACATGGCATTAACCGCCGGGCAACCCTCGTTGACCACGTTCGATTCAACGTTATTGTTCTCGGATAAATTTTATCTGCTCTGTCATCGCGAACATCCACTGGCACAACAATCTTCGGTATCGCTCAGTCAGGTTTGCGATTATCCCTTTATTGGTTTCAGTGTCGGCACCAGCATTCGGCAGTACACCGATAAGCTCTGCGAAAATCTGGCCATGAGCTTTAATTATCAACTGGAAGTGCGCCAACTCACCACGATGATGGGCCTGATTGCCGCCAACTACGGGATCAGCATTACGACTGGATTAACGCTGTTCCAGTTCAACCATAAAGATATCGTGATTTTACCGTTTGAAGATTTAGCACTGGAGCGGGCAATCTATCTGGTGACGCCGAAGGGGCGACATCTCGCGCCTGGCGTCGCGTCGTTTGCGGAATTCATTACCTGCCAGGCGCACCAGTTCGCGTCAGAACATATGTGATGTAAACACCCGCGAAAGACCGGCTTGCTACACCCCATAACCCATCATTTTCAGCAGCCGCTGCGCGTGTTGGACCGCATCCTGACGGTGCGCCACGCCCAGTTTTTGATACAAATTACGGATATGCGTCTTGATGGTGGTCGCCGCTACCGCCAGTTCGCCAGCGATTTGCTCGTTGCTGTAGCCGGAGTAGATAAGCCCCAGCACCTGCCATTCGCGCTGCGTCAGCGGACTGGTGCGGATTAGCTCTGGTACTTCCGGGTGGTTCAGCAGGCGCTCAACAAAGCTTTCGTCAAAGTGGGCGAACTTGTGGCGGTGATGCTGGTTGATCTCACGCAGAATGCGCTGCGCGCGGTGTTGGTCCAGTTCCGGCAGCGTATTCAGTTGAATAAGCTGGCGTAGTTGCTGCGCCATCGACTCGCCTTCAATCACGAAATGGCTGATGAATCCGGTGCGATTGGCTAATTGCAGGGCATCAAGCAGCACGCGCTGCGCGTCATTTTTGCGCCCGGCCTGCCAGTAAAGTTGGTTGAGCAGCAGCAGGTTACGGTTAAGATCGCTCATCAGGCGCAGACTGCGCGCATTTTCATTCAGCTCTTCGAGTACGATCTCTGCGGGTTCAAATTCGCCCAGCAGAATTTGCGCTCTGGCGATATTACGCCACTGGCCTTGCAGGAAGTGGTTATTGGCAAACTCCGGTTTCGGCGTCTGGCGCAGCCAGTTGGCGGCCGACTTTTTATCGCCGACCATTTGCCAGTAGATCACCCGAACTTTATCGGCGTTTGAGATCCAGTCGCTATGGTAGTGACCGTTGCCCAGCAGATTCTCCAGGCGGTTGAGATGGCTGCGGGCATTGTCCAGATCGCCACGGGCCAGCGAGCACTGCACCAACAGCGCCAGACACTGTAATTGTTGCTGCGGCTGAAAGGCGGAAAGCACTTCGATACCGCTGCGCGCAGAGGCTTCCGCTTCATCCAGTCGCGCCCACGCCCACAGCAGTTGGGCACGAATGCGCACCAGAAATTCGTGCATGGGCAACTGTTCCAGATGCTGATCTTTAATCAACTGGAACGCTTTCTCCTGGGTTTCCCAGGCGGCCTGCAAGAATCCCTGGGCAAAGAGGATTTCACTCTGCTGGATCAAACTCCAGAGCGCGTAGTGCCAGACATCATGATGACGCGCCATCTGTTCGGTCTGCTGCATCAGCGTTAAGGAGCGAGAGAGATCCCCCTTACAGTGCAGCACTTCGCCGTGCACCGAGGTTGCAACAATACGGCTGTAATACAAGGCGATGGGCAACTCATCCAGCGCCAGTTTCGCCAGGCGTTCAGCCTCATCGGGATTGCCGTCGTTGATCGCCACCTGAGCGCGGAGCGCGTTAAACTCGGCATGCAGCGTGCTGTCCATCACGCCCTGAATCTCTTGTTCGGCACGGGCCAGCAGGGTGTTTACTTCGCTGTAGCGATGCTGGCTCTGCATCAGCCAGGCCTGTAACAACACCAGACGCGGGTTTTCCAGCAGGCTTTCCCACGGCAGCGCTTTTAGTGACTCTTCCAGCAGCGCCAGTTCGCTGTGGTTAAACAATCCCCACGCGTGGTTAAGCAAAATATCGCGCAGCATATGCGCATCGCCGGCCGCCAGCGCATGGTGGATGGCTTCGCTGGGGAAACCCTGCGCCATCCAGCTTTCCGCTGCGGCGCGATGGATATCAGGTAACTCGGTCGCCAGTTCCCACTGGCAGCGCTGGCGCAGGAAACTGCCAAACAGCGGGTGATAACTGAACCATTCGCCGGAGTCATCCATCCGTTGCAGGAAAAGCCCTTGCCGCTCGATCTCTTCCAGCCGCATCTGACCATTTTCTTCGCCGGTTACACGTACAATCAGCGCATCGTTCATTGACCGTAAAACTGCACTTTTCAGCAGGAAAAGGCGGGTGCTGACATCGACGCTGTCCAGCACTTCATCGACCAGATAATCTGAAAGATGGCTGGCGTTAATTCCCGCCAGACGGCGTGCCGACTGATGCGCAGAGTGGTTGTTTTGCCGCGCAGAGAGGGCGATGAGCTGTAATGCGGTCGCCCAGCCTGCCACATCGTCACACATCCGGCTGCTTTCGGCGGCTTCGATGGGGGAGGATAAGCGGCGGTCAAAAAACTGTTTGGCTTCCTGATGATTAAAGGCTAGTTGCTGACTGCCTATCTCCAGAAGCTGGTCGCGCACGCGCAGGTTGGCAATCCCCAACTGCGGTAAATTACGCGACAGTACCACCAGCGTGAGATTTTCAGGCTGATGACGCAGGAAGAAGCGCATGGACTCATGAATCACCGGATTAGTGATCAGATGGTAATCGTCGATGACCAGATACAGCGGGCGATGCCATTCCGCCAGCTCAATAAAGAGCTGCGCAAAAAGCGAAGTCAGACTGACATACTGCCGTTTTTGCACCATCACTTCGCTGGTGGTGCAATGACCGTTAGTGGCCTGCTGTACCGCGGCAATCAGATAGCTGGCAAAACGCTCCTGCTGGTTGTCGCCCTCATCCAGTGAGTACCAGCCGAGTTCACTTTTCCCGGCGGCCCATTGTGAAATGAGCGTAGTCTTCCCATAACCTGCAGGACTTGTGATCAGGGCCAGCCTGAAATTGTTCGCGCCGGAAAGTTTAGCCAACAGGCGCTCACGGACCACTGTATGGTCGAGACGAACCGGACGACTTAGTTTGGACGGAATCAACATAGTTAACACTTCACTGTGGAAAATGGGGGACTGCGATTTTTTTTGCGCTTCGTAATTAATAGATATAAGGTCGGCCAGATTAGGAACTTTTGCAAGGTATGTCCGGTAATGAACCGCCTTAATTTGCACTACATCACAAATTTATCTGATGGATAACCTCTACTGGATACGGTTGGCGGAGGGGATGCCGGGGTATTTACTTTTGCTGAAGAGTCCTGACACTTTGTATAGGCTTACGATCCTCTCTGTGACAGGCGAAATTGTAACTTACCGTGATAAAATTTTTACCGACAAAGGGTAATCAAAAGGTGAGGATGTTATCGATATAAAAAAAGGTAATCTTATTCTCGTTATTATTAGCAGTTTCTATGACTGCTCCTACCAGAAACTACGATTATCAACAAGGGTTTCGCAAAGCTTAACATCAGTCACATGATAATCATGAAGGTTGTCCTGTGGGCAGGAGTGATATGACGATACCAGAAATAAAAGCAGGACAATAAAGTTTGCAATAAAGCCGATAGCAAAAAAGAGCGCGCCAGTGCCCAGCACCCAGACTTCAAAAGGATCAGGAAGGGCTTTGTATTGCAAATCATTGCTGAATAAAACCCGTACCATAGCAAAGGTTGTATACAACATTAACGGTATTCCACTTATTAGTAAGCACGTATGGTGATATGTGATTACATCACCCATTCTTATCAAAGATAAGAAATCGGTCATTACATTACCAAATATTAATGCATAAAGCATGCTAAGGAGGAAGGTAATTAATAAAAGGCACATTAACCGCTTAAATAATTTTTTCATAAGACCTCCTTAAAATGAGCGATTAAAAAAACTACGATTATCAACAAGGGTTTCGCAAAGTTTTATATCGATCACATGATAATCATGAAGGTTGTCCTGCGGGCAGGAATGGTAGGAAAGTGCCAGCAAGGAGAAATGGCACAATAAAGTTAGCAATAAAACCGATAATAAAAGATATGACAACAATAAAGCTCACTGGCGTTTCTATTGATGCAGGAATACTGGAATGTACATCTTTACTAAATAAAGCCATAATGCATAAAATTAATGCTAAAATGAGTGCCGGTGCGCCGCCAAGCACAATGCATGTTTTATTGTAGCTGATAACATCCCCCATTCTTATCAAGGATAAAAAATCAGTCATTATTCTGCCAAATAACAAGAAATGTAGGATCCCGAGGAGAGAAATAATTAGTGCAATGGCGAC
The DNA here is from genome assembly GCF_013816795.1 of Citrobacter sp. RHB35-C17. Taxonomy (NCBI): domain Bacteria; kingdom Pseudomonadati; phylum Pseudomonadota; class Gammaproteobacteria; order Enterobacterales; family Enterobacteriaceae; genus Citrobacter; species Citrobacter sp. RHB35-C17. Next base: position 375,408 of record NZ_CP057150.1, read on the forward strand.
AAGTCGCAGATGAATGTTTTTCATGTTGTCATTCTTAAAATGAATAGAAGTTTGGGGAGTTAAATCCATAATCATAATTCCTGTGATTATGTATATAATCGCGTAATGTAATTTTTAAATTCTTTGAAAGGCCAATTTCGTCATCAATAATATTTAATCCGATATTCAGAGCCAGGCCCAGGGCAACGAGGATGGTACCAGTAACAATTACTGGAGCACTAAATAAAACCAATAGGCCTGTAATCGCAACCCCAATCACAACCCCCGACACTACCGCTTTAGCCATGTCCATTGAAATATCGACCAGAAAATCCACCATCTGATAATCTGATTTAAAAATCAATTCGATGGCTCGCCAGGCCAGATAAAAATAGAGGCAATATCTGACACCACTGCTGATACTGTTGTAAAGCCCACGTTTACCGATGGCCATTTCCAGTATTTGCGGATGCCTGGCACCGTAGCGGGTCCCGTTAAGAATACGGCGTAACGCAGGGTATCCCGTAATTTTTATATAGGCTTTGCCGCCCACGTTGTACTCGATCGCTTTTATTTTTAATACAGTAAAGTTAAAAACCAATTCGTTAGCCGGGTTGTAATATGTTGTGAGCTTAGACAGACTGCGAAAGGCATCCAGTCCATCTTTCATATTCCCGGGTGCTGCGAGGTACGAAAAAAACTGATCAATTCCTCCCATTAAGTCATCCACGACTTGCTGTGCTTCTTCTATCGTCAACAGGAGGATATGGTGGTGTTGTGTGATGAATGATCCATCCATAAAAGCCATATCGCGCTGCACAGGGTTCATTGAACTCCAGTGGATGTCTGCTGAGCCGCGCAGCGGATCGCCATCGGGATGACGTGAAGTGTTCTCGTACAACGAAGAAGAGGGACGATGACGCATGCTATTTCCTTATATATGTTATTCAGACTCAGAAGAGTCGGTCGCTCCAAAAGCTAAATGCGCTGGTGCTCGCCATACAGTGTTCCCAACTGATGGATTCATACGTAAAACAAACACGTTCCTGTGCTTCGTTTCCATTTTCAATAATATTATGTGGCACAATTATTTTGATGTTAGAAATATGAGCTTTGAATAATTTAATTTTATAGTAGATCTCCTGTTGACCTCCTGGATTAACGCGATACAGGTCGAGTTCACACTCAAGCGTTTCGTTATCGTTGATGGCTTTGCTGAGTAACGGCGACGAACGGTCAACGGGCTTAATTATTTGCAATTCATGATGACAAACATTTTGTTGCCGTGATGTTTCATGTTCAAGTGCGTAAATCATTATCTGATCAATATGACGGGTTTGAGATTTATTACCTATTGAACTCCGGGAGCCGCACTGCGCTGATATATCTCCCTGAATCTCTCCTGTCAGCGTGAGCCAGGATAAATGGGACATATTATTTCCTTTTAATTTATTAGTGGTGATAATATATTAAAATACAATAAAATTAGTGTGCGCTTGTATTATTGTCATTTCAACTGGTTTTGTTTTTATATGGACTTGAAACCAGAGAGATTCTTCATACCCGCGTTATATCATTTCTTCCCTGATTCTGTGATTAGAGCCAGGTAAAATATAAAAATGGTTTAAAATAAGTGAATGACTGTGAACTGAACAGTCGGGTGCGGTACGCGAGAGTGGCACCGATCACACTTTTACGCTCATCCCCACTACTCCTCCCCGCCTAATCAAGAGTGGGATGAGGAAGGTCAACATTGAGCCTGGCAAACTAGCGATAACGTTGTTTTTTACCAAAGGACCCGGAATTCCTATGTCACAGCCAACCTTCAATCAAGAGCAATTTCAGGCAGCCCTGACACGTCAGTGGCAGCGTTTCGGTTTACTGTCAGCTCACGAGATGACGTCCCGTCAATGGTGGCACGCCGTCAGCGGCGCGCTGGCGGAACTTCTCAGTGCCCAACCTGTGGCGAAACCGGCGAAAAATCAGCGCCATGTGAACTACATCTCGATGGAGTTCCTGATTGGTCGTCTGACGGGGAATAATCTGCTTAACCTGGGCTGGTATCAGGCGGTGAGCGATGCGCTGAAAGCGTACGACGTCCAGCTGACCGATTTGCTGGAAGAAGAGATCGACCCGGCGCTGGGCAACGGAGGATTAGGGCGTCTTGCCGCCTGCTTCCTGGACTCAATGGCGACCGTGGGTCAATCTGCCACCGGTTATGGTCTGAACTATCAGTACGGCCTGTTCCGTCAATCCTTTGCCGACGGCCAGCAAATGGAAGCGCCGGATGACTGGCATCGCGGCAGCTATCCGTGGTTCCGTCATAACGAGCAGCTTGATGTGCAGGTGGGTATTGGCGGTAAGGTGACAAAAGGCGGTCACTGGGAACCCGGCTTTGTGATTACCGGGCAGGCGTGGGATCTGCCGGTGCTGGGCTACCGTAACGGCGTGGCGCAACCGCTGCGTCTGTGGCAGGCCACTCACGCTCATCCGTTTAACCTGACCAAATTTAATGACGGTGATTTTCTGCGTGCGGAACAGCAGGGGATTGACGCCGATAAACTGACCAAAGTGCTTTACCCGAACGATAACCACACGGCGGGTAAGAAGCTGCGTCTGATGCAGCAATACTTCCAGTGCGCCTGTTCAGTGGCAGACATTCTGCGTCGTCATCATCTGGCTGGCCGCAAACTGCATGAGCTGGCGGATTACGAAGTCATTCAACTGAACGATACCCATCCGACAATTGCGATTCCGGAACTGCTGCGCGTGCTGCTTGACGAGCATCAGATGAGCTGGGACGACGCCTGGGCGATCACCAGCAAAACGTTCGCCTATACCAACCATACCCTGATGCCAGAAGCGCTGGAGTGCTGGGATGAGAAGCTGGTGAAAGCGCTGCTGCCGCGTCATATGCAGATCATCAAAGAGATTAACGATCGCTTTAAGACGCTGGTCGATAAAACCTGGCCTGGCGACAAGCAGGTTTGGGCAAAGCTGGCGGTGGTTCACGACAAACAGGTGCGCATGGCGAACATGTGCGTCGTCAGCGGCTTTGCGGTCAACGGCGTTGCCGCACTGCACTCCGATCTGGTGGTGAAAGATCTGTTCCCGGAATATCACCAACTGTGGCCGAACAAGTTCCATAACGTGACCAACGGCATCACGCCGCGTCGCTGGATCAAACAGTGCAACCCGGAACTGGCTGCGCTGTTTGATAAAACGCTGAAGAAAGAGTGGGCGAACGATCTCGATCAGTTGATCAATCTTGAGAAGTACGCTGATGATGCTAAATTCCGCAAGACCTGGCGTGATATCAAGCAGGCCAATAAGGTACGTCTGGCTGAGTTTGTGAAAGTTCGTACTGGGATTGAGATTAACCCGCAGGCGATTTTCGATATTCAGATTAAGCGTCTGCACGAATACAAACGTCAGCACCTGAACCTGCTGCATATCCTGGCGTTGTATAAAGAGATTCGCGAAAACCCGCAGGCCGATCGCGTTCCGCGCGTCTTCCTGTTCGGCGCGAAGTCGGCTCCGGGTTACTACCTGGCGAAAAACATCATCTTTGCCATTAACAAGGTGGCGGAAACCATTAATAACGACCCGAACGTCGGCGACAAACTGAAAGTGGTGTTCCTGCCGGATTACTGCGTGTCAGCGGCAGAAATGCTGATTCCGGCGGCGGATATCTCCGAGCAGATCTCCACAGCGGGGAAAGAAGCTTCTGGCACCGGCAACATGAAGCTGGCGCTCAACGGCGCACTGACGGTCGGCACGCTGGACGGTGCGAACGTAGAAATCGCCGAGAAAGTGGGTGATGAGAATATCTTTATCTTTGGGCATACCGTGGAACAGGTGAAGGCGCTGAAAGCCAAAGGCTACGATCCGCTGAAATGGCGCAAAAAGGATAAAGTGCTCGATGCCGTGCTGAAAGAGCTGGAGAGCGGTAAGTTCAGCGCCGGCGATAAGCATGCCTTTGATCAGATGCTGCACAGCATAGGCAAACAGGGGGGCGATCCGTATCTGGTGATGGCGGACTTTGCGGCCTACGTTGAGGCGCAGAAACAGGTGGATGTGTTGTATCGTGACCAGGAGGCCTGGACGCGTGCGGCGATCCTGAACTCCGCACGCTGCGGTATGTTCAGCTCGGATCGCTCCATTCGCGATTATCAGACCCGAATCTGGCAGGCGAAACGCTAAGGAAGCGCGATGGATAGCAAACGTCTGGATAATGCCGCGCTGGCGGCGGGGATCAGTCCCAATTATATCAATGCCCACGGCAAGCCGCAGTCAATTGGTGCCGAAACCAAGCGACGTTTGTTGGATGCTATGCACCGTACCGCTGCCGCCGCAAAGGTAGCGGTGACGGCGGTGCCGAATGTGATGGTCTACACCGCAGGCAAAAAGATGTCGCTAGCGGTAGAGGGACACGGTGAATTCAACTGGCTGTTGACCACCGAAGAGGGTGTGCAGTTTAAGGGGCACGCCACCGGCGGGAAATCCTTTACTCTGCCGACAAAGCTGCCGCTGGGTTATCACACGTTGACCCTGACGCAGGATGAACAGCGACACCATTGCCGCATCATCGTGGCGCCAAAACGCTGCTACGAGCCGCAGGCGCTGCTGACCGGGCAGAAACTCTGGGGTGCCTGCGTACAGCTCTATACGCTGCGTTCAGAGCACAACTGGGGAATCGGTGATTTCGGCGATCTGAAGTTAATGCTGGTGGATGTGGCAAAACGCGGGGGGGCGTTTATCGGCCTCAATCCGATCCACGCGCTCTATCCGGCAAACCCGGAGAGCGCCAGCCCGTACAGCCCGTCTTCACGTCGCTGGCTGAACGTCATTTACATTGATGTGAACGCTGTCGATGATTTTCGCCTGAGTCAAGAAGCGCAGGCCTGGTGGCAGATGCCCGATACGCAGAAAATACTGCAACAGGCGCGGGATGCCCAATGGGTGGATTACTCGGCAGTCACCACGCTGAAAATGACCGCGCTGCGCATGGCATGGAAAGGGTTTACCACGCGCGACGATGAACAGATGACGGCATTCCGGGCGTTCGTGGCTCAGGAAGGCGACAGCCTGTACTGGCAGGCGGCGTTTGATGCGCTGCATGCCTGGCAGGTGAAAGAGGATGAACTGCGCTGGGGCTGGCCGGCCTGGCCGGAAGCGTATCAGTCTGTTGATTCGCCGGAGGTGGAAAAATTCTGTCACGAACATCGTGATGAAGTGGATTTTTATCTCTGGTTACAGTGGCTGGCGTACATCCAGTTTGCCGCCTGCTGGGAGACCAGTCAGGGCTTTAAGATGCCAATTGGCCTGTATCGCGATCTGGCGGTGGGCGTGGCGGAAGGTGGGGCGGAAACCTGGTGCGATCGCGAGCTGTATTGCCTGAAAGCCTCTGTTGGCGCGCCGCCGGATATCCTCGGTCCGCTTGGACAGAACTGGGGCCTGCCGCCGATGGATCCGCATATCATTACGGCGCGTGCCTACGAGCCGTTTATCGAACTCCTGCGGGCGAATATGCAAAACTGCGGCGCGCTGCGCATCGATCATGTCATGTCGATGCTGCGGTTGTGGTGGATCCCCTACGGTGAAACCGCCGACCACGGCGCCTATGTTCACTATCCGGTCGACGACCTGTTGTCGATTCTGGCGCTGGAAAGTCAGCGTCACCATTGCATGGTGATTGGTGAAGACCTGGGTACCGTTCCGGTGGAGATTGTTGGCAAACTGCGAACCAGCGGCGTGTACTCCTACAAAGTGCTCTATTTCGAGAACGACCATGAGAAGAACTACCGTGCGCCGAAAGCGTATCCGGAACAATCAATGGCTGTCGCGACGACGCATGATCTTCCTACGCTCAAAGGTTATTGGGACAGCGGTGATTTGACGCTGGGCAAAGCGCTGGGACTGTATCCTGATGAAATGGTGCTGCGCGGACTGTATCAGGACCGTGAGCGGGCGAAACAAGGGCTATTAGATGCGCTGCACAAGTACGGTTGCCTGCCAAAACGTGCCGGGCGTAAGGCTTCGCTGATGGCGATGACGCCGATGCTCAATCGGGGGATGCAGCGTTATATCGCCGACAGTAACAGTGCGTTATTAGGGTTGCAGCCGGAAGACTGGCTGGATATGGCGGAACCGGTCAACATTCCGGGGACCAGTTCAGAGTACAAAAACTGGCGTCGTAAGCTCTCCGTGACTCTTGAAGCGATGTTTGCCGATGAACGGGTGAACAAGCTGATTAAGGATCTGGATAAGCGGCGAAAAGCGGCAGCGAAGAAGACGTGAAAAAAAGAACCCGCCAACTGGCGGGTTCTTTTTAGCGTTAAACCACCGTTCCCAGCAGCAGACAGCCAATCAGTCCGCAGACAGAGATAATGGTTTCCAGCATCGACCAGGACTTGATAGTCTCGCCGATGGTCAGGTTAAAGTACTCTTTGAACAGCCAGAAGCCAGGGTCGTTTACGTGAGAGAAGATAACGCTACCGGAACCGACAGCGATAACCATCAGCTCAGGGCTGACGCCGGTGGTTGCGATCAGCGGTGCGACAATTCCACCCGCCGTAATTGCGGCAACGGTAGCAGAACCCAGCGCGATACGCAGAACGGCGGCGATAGACCATGCCATCAGCAGCGGAGAGATATTGGTTTCGTGCATCATGGACGCAATGTATTTGTCCACGCCGCTGTCGACCAGCACCTGCTTGAACGCACCGCCACCGCCGATGATCAACAGCATCATCGCGATAATTTTGATGGAAGAGGTCAGCGTATCGTTAATCTGATCCATGGAACGGCCACGGTTCAGACCGAAGGTGAACAGGGCGATCAGGACTGCAATCAGGGTTGCCATCACCGGGTCACCAAAGAACTCGGCAACAGGCAGGAACGCATGGCCTTTCGGCAGGATCATCTCTGCAATAGCGCGCATTGCCATCAGTACTACCGGAACCAGTGAGGTCCAGACGCTGACGCCAAAGCTCGGCATCTCTTCTTCCGTGAAGGTTTTCGCGCTGTACAGACCTTCCGGGATCGGCTTATCGATGCCTTTCAGGCAGCGAGCGAAGACCGGACCCGCCAGAATGACGGTCGGGATTGCCAGGATCGTACCAAACAGCAGGGTTTTACCCATGTCGGCATGGAAAATGGTCGCGATAGCGGTCGGGCCTGGGTGCGGGGGCAGGAAGCCGTGCGTGACGGAGAGCGCCGCAGCCATCGGAACACCGACATACAGCAGCGGGATGTTAGCCGCGGCGGCAATAGTGAACACCAGCGGCAGCATCAGCACAAAGCCCACTTCATAGAACAGTGCAAAACCGACGGTGAAACCGGTTAATACCACGGCCCACTGAATGTGTTTCTTACCAAATTTCGCAATCAGCGTGGTGGCGATACGTTGCGCACCCCCGCAGTCTGCCAGCATTTTGCCGAGCATGGCGCCAAAGCCCATAATCAGGGCAAGACTTCCCAGGGTGCCGCCGACACCCGCTTTGATGGAGCCAATGACTTTATCGAGCGGCATTCCTTGCATCAATCCAACCGCAAGCGCCACCAGGACGAGAGCGATGAAACCGTTCATTTTGAAGCGGATCATCAGGAGTAATAACAAAATTACACCGATAGCAACGATGACTAATGGCATGATTTACCTGGCCTTTCAATTTGTTATGGGTAACGTCAATGTTTTGACGACAAACTACGTTTGTCCCAACCGGGAACAGAGACGTAACGGCACCTCGACGGATTACCCTTAAAACTATCTAGTTTAGTCGGATGTGATGTGTGTGTTTGGTGCCCATATGAATGATACGGGTAACATAGGGTGATTGAGAATCACCCCGGCAGGCAAAATTTAAATTATGCGAGGCAGGTCAAATTATCGAAGAGGATATTGCAAAAGACGCAAAGAGGGGCGCTATGCCCGATAAGCGTTAGCGCCATCGGGCAATACGCGAGCAGCGAACTTAGTAGTAGGAGTGTTCGCCACGCTGGTGTTCGGTCAGGTCGCGAACGCCTTTCAGTTCCGGGAACTCGTTCAGCAGCTGCTTCTCGATCCCTTCTTTCAGGGTCACATCGACCATGGAACAGCCGTTACAGCCGCCACCAAACTGCAGAATGGCGTAGCCTTCGTCGGTGATCTCCATCAGAGAGACACGACCACCGTGACCGGCAAGCTGCGGGTTGATTTGCGACTGGAGCATATACTCCACGCGTTCCATCAGCGGCGCATCGTCAGCCACTTTACGCATTTTCGCGTTCGGCGCTTTTAGCGTCAGTTGGGAACCCAGTTGATCGGTCACGAAATCGATCTCAGCGTCTTCCAGATAGGGCGCGCTCAGCTCATCAACATAAGCGGTCAGCAGGTCAAATTTCAGGGCGGTGTCGGTTGCTTCCACGGCGTCCGGCGGACAATAAGAAACGCCACATTCAGCGTTAGGCGTACCGGGATTAATCACAAATACACGGATTTGTGTCCCTTCTTCCTGATTTGCCAGCAGTTTGGCAAAGTGCGCTTGTGCAGCATCGGAAATACGGATCATAGTAATGGCCTAATAGTTGACTATTTTAGTTGGTTATAATACGCCCATCATCGAGGCTCTACAAGGTTCGACACAGGCACCATACCTGGACAGTCGCCGCGCCGTTGCGTAAAAGCAGCTGTGCGATCTCCGCGACGGTACTCCCGGTCGTGATGACATCATCCACAACAACCATATGGAGTCCCTTCACCGGCAATTCAAGGCGAAAGGCATTTTTCAGGTTGCGCTTGCGCAATCTGGCACTGAGATGGTGCTGAGTGGCGGTAGGGCGAATGCGCGTAACGCTTCGACTGTCCCAGGGACAACGCAGCCAGCGAGACAGCGACTGGCATAACAGATCGCTCTGATTAAACCCCCTGCGCCAGTGGCGGCGCTGCCATAGAGGAACGCTAATCAGCCTGTCCGGCAGGGTCAGCCCGGTCTGACGACGCGCCTGCAATACCTCCAGCAGCAAAACGCGCGACAGCGCGGGGGCGATGTCGCTGCGCCGGGAAAACTTAAGTTGATGAATGAGCGTGCTGAGCGGCGGGGCATAATCACTGACGGTAATCAGTCGCTGCCAGGGCGGCGCTTTTTGCAGGCAGCGCCCGCAGGCCATTGTGGGATGCGCGGAGGGGAGTCCACATCGTGGACAGAGCGAGACGTGCCGACGCGCAGCGCGTTCGCAGACAGAACAGATCCCCCAACGACTCAGCGCCAGCGGCATTCGGCATAGCCAGCATAATCCCGGTACTGTTAGCATAGATTCATCCTTGTTGGCGAAAAGAGAACAGTAACTGATGAATGACATCTGGTGGCAGACCCGTGGAGAGGGAAATTGTCATCTTGTGCTGCTGCACGGATGGGGACTTAACGCCGAAGTATGGCATTGCATTAGCGAGGAACTGAGCTCGCATTTCACGCTGCATCTGGTCGATTTACCGGGTTTTGGCCGCAGCCAGGGTTTTGGGGCCATGACGCTTGAGGAAATGGCGGAGCGCGTCCTGGAACTGGCGCCAGAGAGCGCTATCTGGCTCGGCTGGAGTCTTGGCGGGTTAGTGGCGAGCCAGGTGGCATTAACTCATCCCGAGCGCGTTCAGGCGCTGGTGACGGTGGCGTCATCGCCCTGTTTCAGCGCACGTGAAAATTGGCCGGGGATTAAGCCGGAAGTCCTGGCGGGGTTCCAGCAGCAACTGAGTGAAGACTTCCAGCGGACGGTAGAGCGCTTTCTGGCATTGCAAACGATGGGAACGGAAACGGCGCGTCAGGATGCACGCGCATTGAAAAAGACCGTGCTGGCGCTGCCGATGCCGCCGGTAGATGTGCTTAACGGAGGGCTGGAGATCCTGAAAACGGTTGATCTGCGCGAGTCACTGACATCGTTAACGGTACCGTTCCTGCGTTTGTACGGCTATCTTGACGGGTTGGTTCCCCGCAAGGTGGTGCCACTGCTTGATGCACTATGGCCAGCGAGCGAATCGTTTATCTTTGCCAGGGCAGCGCATGCCCCGTTTATTTCGCATCCTGATGAATTCTGTCAGACGCTAGTGGCGCTAAAGCAAAGACTGTAACGCGAAGAAAAATGCCCGGAAAGTGTCTTACTTACCGGGCCGGAGATTAATGGTTCCGCGCGATGCAGCATAATCTCGTCATCAGGAACGACGGTAACCACCAGTGGCAACGACGCACCATACAAACGCCGTGCTGCTTGCGGACTCTCCGTAATACCTTAACGCAGCGCCCACCATTCACGCAGGCAGGCTTTGTCTTCCGGGCAACTTTTGCAGCTTCCGGAGAGACAGCCGTCAGGTTCTTCCTGAATCCGCATAGCTTTACCCATCATTTCCAGTTGACTGAGCATGGCGTCGATCATCGGCTGCGGCGTTTGCAATGTATGGCTGATTTGCGCTGCCTCCATGCGCCCCCGCAAGGCCAATAAATCGCGAACCTGAATGAGCGAAGCCATCGTGACACCTTAGTGACAATCGCCGGTGGTTGTACTGGCGCAGCAGTCGCTGGCTTTTTTCCGCGTGGCCAGCAGATTGACATCCACCCGGCTACGCGCCCGGCGCAGCAGTCCCAGCACCACAACGTTAAACAGGATCACGGCCAGGATACAAACCAGACTGTAGCGCGGATGCTCACTGTAGCTGGCGACCTGGTAGAACAGGGTTGACAGCGAGTAGGCGATGTTCAGCCCCCACAGAATGGAGAAGCCCATCCAGCCGCGGCTCGATTCACGGGCAATTGCCCCCATTACCGAGATGCAGGGAACGTACAGCAGGACGAAAATCAGGTAGCTGTAGGCTGCCGCCGCGCTGCCAAATTTCGCATCCATGACGCCCATTGCGCCAGTCGCCATTTCTCCGTCGCCTTTGCTGGCTTCAATAGGGTTCGCCAGTACGCTCAGGCTGAAAGTATCTTTCAGGCTCTGCCAGGTTTCATCCAGCGCGCTCAGCAGCTCATCGCCAAGATTAAATTCAGCCGGATTAAATTCCTCATCCTGAATGTTTTCTGCGGTATAGAGCGTGTTGAGTGTACCGACCACCACTTCTTTCGCCATCGCGCCCGTGAACAGCCCAACCGTTGCCTGCCAGTTGTCTTCATGAACACCAATCGGTTTAAAGATGGGGGTGATGACGCGACTGACGGAGGCCAGCGCCGAATCGTTGATATTATCGACAATCTTGCCGCTGAGTGAAAAGCTGTTAAACGCGCTCAGGAAGATGCTGACAATGACGATCACTTTACCGGCGCGCAGCACAAACCCTTTCAGGCGCTGCCAGGTCTGGATGATCAGGCTCTTGATATGCGGGACGTGATAAACCGGAAGCTCCATAACAAACGGAGACGCTTCGCCACGCATGATCGTGTGTTTGAGCATCAGGCCGGTCAATACCGCCATCACAATGCCCAGCACATACAGGGAGAACACCGCCAGCGCGCCGTTCTGCCCGAAGAAGGCCGCCGCAAACACGGCGAAAATCGCCAGTCGTGCCCCACAGGACATGAACGGTGCCATCATGATCGTCATCAGACGCTCACGTGGCGCATCCAGGGTGCGGGCCCCCATCACCGATGGCACGTTGCAGCCAAAGCCGACAATCAGCGGGACGAATGATTTGCCCGGCAGTCCCAGCGCCTGCATCAGACGGTCCATCACAAATGCTGCGCGCGCCATGTAACCGGAGTCTTCGAGGAACGAGAGGAACAGGTACATCATGCCGATCTGCGGAACCAGCGGCAGAACGGTGTTAATCCCGCCGCCCAGCCCTTGGGCGAGGAAAATGGTCAGCCAGTCCGGGAAGTGAAGGGTATAACCGATCCACTGGATACCGTGAATGAAAATCGCCACAGAGCCAGCATCAAAAATAGGGGCCAGCGCGCCGCCAATGTTAATGGCAAGCAGGAACATCAGGTACATCACAAACAGGAAGATCGGCAGACCGAGAAAACGGTTGAGGATGATTTTATCCACCGCCGTTGTAAAGCGGCTGGGCTCTGCTGTTAAAGTGTTGCTCACCACGTCGCAGATCGCCGCAATGCACTGGTAACGCGCATCGGCGATATGCAGTGCCGGGTCGTCCATCTCGTCGCTCAGATGCGCCAGCGAAATATCCAGTTGCGCAGCAGCGTCACCGGCGTATGCCCGGCTGTAGATATCCCCTTCCAGCATTTGCAGGCCGAGCCAGCGGCGCTGTTGTACCGGCATTTCTTTAGCCATGGCGTTTGCCAGTTTATCGGCCTCACGCAGCAGCGGCTGGGCGTAATGCACCAGTTCAACGTTTTCGTTCTTGTTGTGGCGGTCAATCGCCAGCTTCAGCGCTTCGATACCGCGTCCACGGGTAGAAACCAGCGGGACGACCGGGCAGCCAAGGCGGGTTGAAAGGGCGTCGATATCAATGCGGATTTTCTGTTTTTCCGCAATGTCGAGCATGTTGAGTGCAACAATGCAGGGAATGCCCAGCTCAAGCAGTTGCAGCGTCAGATAGAGGTTACGCTCAAGATTTGAGGCATCTACCACGTTAATTAACAGGTCGGCGTCGCCACTCAGAATGTAGTGGCAGGCAATCTGCTCATCCAGAGAGGTTTGCGAAGAGATGGTAGTGAGCGAATACGTGCCGGGCAGATCGACCAGCGTGACCTGATGATCCGTGGTCGTGAATTGCCCCTCTTTACGTTCCACGGTGACCCCAGCCCAGTTGCCTACGCGCTGGCGCGCACCGGTCAGTTGGTTAAACAGGGTTGTCTTGCCGGAATTTGGATTACCAATTAAGCCAATGGTTAATTTTTTCATCGTTATAGACTCACTGTATTAACAGGAAACCGCTTCCACTTCTAATAATGCCAGGTCTTTTTTACGCAATACCAGGCTAACGCGACGCGTTTCAATATGGACAGGATCGCCTAAGGGGGCGACGCGCACCACGTTAAATGAGGAACCCGGGAGCATGCCGAGGGAAAGCAGTTTCTGACGGTATGCAGGACTTATTTCTCGGGAAAAACCAGTGATTTTCCACGCAGTATCTGGAGCAAATTGCATAAGAACCTACTTGTTTCTCGCTAACTGGATGTTTACCTCATGGGGCAAAGGGGCGCGGCATGAGACCAGATGATTAGCCAACGAAGGAAAGAGTAAATAATCAACAATGCAATGATAATGAGAATGGTTTTTATCTTCAACCGATTAAATGTGACGGAATGTTGGTTTGAATAATAATCTGCGTCATTTTTGATATGGCTCAAAAATAATAACCAGCAGATGAAATGATTTGAATTCTTAATAAATTAACGTTGTTAATGTTTAATTAAGGTTTCATCTGTTAATGGCGTGATAAATATAACGCGATGGAGAAGGTGGATGCGGTAAAGGGCCGGACAGGGCGGTTCCGCCGCCATCCGGCACTCGATCTAAACTTAACGTTTTTTATCCATTGCTGCCGCCAGCGCATCCATCATCGCGCTGTTACCGGCGGGCTGCGCTTCACGAGTACGTGGTTTTGCCGCTTTCGCTGCCGGACGATCATTGCCGCCGCCGCGACGGGCATTGGTTTCACCCGGCTGTTCGTCCAGACGCATCGTCAGGGCAATACGCTTACGTTGCAGGTCAACTTCCAGTACTTTCACCTTCACGATGTCGCCCGCTTTCACCACGGTGTGGGGATCGTCAACAAACTTGTTCGACAGCGATGAGATGTGAACCAGTCCATCCTGGTGAACGCCGATATCCACAAACGCACCAAAGTTGGTGACGTTGGTGACGGCACCCTCGAGAACCATCCCCGGCTGCAAATCGTTCATGGTTTCAACGCCATCGGCAAACTGCGCGGTTTTGAATTCCGGACGCGGATCGCGACCTGGTTTCTCCAGCTCTTTGATGATGTCACTGACGGTCGGGACACCGAACTTGTCGTCGGTAAAATCGACGGCTTTCAGATTGCGCAGTTCGCTGCTGTTGCCCATCAGATCTTTCAGCGCCTGTTGAGTTGCCGCCAGAATACGTTCCACGACCGGATAGGCTTCCGGGTGAACGGTGGAAGCATCCAGCGGGTTATCACCGTGGTTAATACGCAGGAAGCCTGCGCACTGTTCGAAGGCTTTCGGTCCCAGTCGGCTGACTTTCAGCAGTTGCTGACGATTCTGGAACTGCCCGTTCTCGTCGCGCCAGGCCACGATATTCTGCGCCATCATTCGGGTCAGACCGGCTACACGGGTTAACAGCGGAACCGATGCCGTATTCAAATCAACGCCGACGGCGTTCACACAGTCTTCCACTACCGCGTCCAGCTTACGGGCTAACTGTGTCTGGCTGACGTCATGCTGATACTGACCGACGCCGATCGATTTCGGATCGATTTTCACCAGCTCAGCGAGCGGATCCTGCAGACGGCGCGCAATAGAGACCGCGCCGCGCAGCGAGACGTCGAGATCCGGGAACTCCTGGGCTGCCAGTTCTGACGCGGAATAGACTGACGCCCCGGCTTCGCTGACGATCACTTTCTGCGCCGTCACTTTCGGGAACTGTTTCTGTACATCGAGGAAGAAGCGTTCGGTTTCACGCGAGGCGGTGCCGTTACCAATCGCCACCAGTTCCACATTGTACTTCTCACACAGCGCAGCCACTACCATGGCGGCTTTCGCCGCCTGACCGGTGTGAGGATAGATGGTATCGGTGGCGACCAGCTTACCAGTGCCATCCACCACGGCGACTTTTACCCCGGTACGCAGACCCGGATCGAGGCCCATAGTGGCACGCAGACCCGCTGGTGCCGCCATCAACAGGTCGTGCAGGTTGCGGGCGAATACGTTGATTGCTTCGTCCTCCGCGCGCTCGCGGACAGTCCCCATCAGCTCGGTCTCGAGGTGCATAAGCACCTTGATACGCCACGTCCAGCTCACCACGCCTTTGCGCCAGCTGTCTGCCGGTGCGTTGTTCAGACGCAGGCCGAGGTGATCCATAATGATCTGCTCGCAGTAGCTCTCTTTCGGCGGCTCATCGAACTGCGGATCGGCATTCAGCGAAAGCTGCAACACGCCTTCATTACGACCGCGGAACATTGCCAGCGCACGGTGAGAAGGCACGGAGGCGATCGGCTCGTGATGATCGAAATAGTCGCGGAATTTTGCGCCTTCCTCTTCTTTACCGCTGACTACGCTGGCAACCAGATGGGCATTTTTCCACAGATAGTCACGTACCTTCGCCAGCAGCGCGGCGTCTTCGGCAAAGCGTTCCATCAGGATATAGCGTGCGCCATCAAGCGCGGCTTTGCTGTCGGCAACCCCTTTCTCTGCATCGATATATTTTGCCGCTTCGGTGTCCGGATCGTGTGACGGGTCGTTCCACAACAGGTCGGCCAGCGGTTCCAGACCGGCTTCAATCGCTATCTGTCCACGGGTGCGGCGTTTGGGTTTATACGGGAGGTAAAGATCTTCGAGTTCGGTCTTACTTAACGTGCCGTTGATGGCAGTCGCCAGATCATCGGTCAGTTTGCCTTGCTCGGAAATGGACTTGAGAATGGCCTGACGGCGCTCTTCCAGTTCGCGCAAATAGCCCAGTCGGGTCTCCAGATTACGCAGTTGCGTATCATCCAGGCCGCCGGTGATTTCCTTACGGTAACGTGCGATAAACGGCACGGTGTTCCCTTCGTCAAGCAGGCGAACGGCAGCGGTGACCTGGTCGGCCCGGGCCTGAATTTCACCCGCAATAATGCGGCAGAAAGAATCATTCATCATGGATTGGCTTCATCTACTGAGTAAAAAATCAGGGAACAGTTATACGGATTGATGGGCAAAAACGCCAGCCATAGCGCGGGGCTTCGGATTGTTCCTGCTCATTTTACGTATTCGATCGCATTCACGTACCAGCTTGCTTCCCCACCAGGCGTGTTGACCACCGCGAGATCGCCGACCTCTTTTTTCAGCAGCGCGCGCGCCATCGGCGAGTCGATGGAGATATAATCTTTGCGGCCAAAAATTTCATCGTAGCCGACAATCCGAAAGCGACGGGTATTGCCATCGTCATTCTCAATTTCTACCCATGCGCCGAAAAACACTTTGCCTTCCTGCTGCGGGGAGTAATCGACGATCTTCAAATTCTCCATGCATTTAGTCAGGTAACGGACGCGTCGGTCGATCTCACGCAGGCGCTTTTTATTATACTGATAGTCGGCATTCTCACTGCGGTCACCCAGACTCGCCGCCCAGGTCACCTTCTTTGTGACTTCCGGGCGTTCTTCACGCCAGAGGTAATTAAGCTCACTTTTGAGTTTTTCGTACCCTTCCCGGGTGATCAGAGGCGTTTTCATCTTATTGATTACCTTTAAGTCTGTGACGAAGCGCACAATTCGTATTACGTCACCCTGATAACAGAATAAATAATGTGCTGCGCGTTTCATTGTATACTTAAGCTGCTGTTAAATATGCTTTGTAACAATTTAGCCTGGAATTCATACCAGAATTCGCTGGTGACGAACGTAAGCTTTTTTAAGAATACATACCTTCAATTGTTGCGAACCTTTGGGAGTACAAACAATGCAAGAGAACTATAAAATTCTGGTGGTCGATGACGACATGCGCCTGCGCGCGCTGCTGGAGCGTTATCTGACCGAACAGGGCTTCCAGGTTCGAAGCGTCGCTAACGCCGAGCAAATGGATCGCCTGCTAACCCGCGAATCTTTCCACCTTATGGTACTGGATCTGATGCTGCCGGGTGAAGATGGCCTGTCTATTTGCCGCCGTCTGCGCAGCCAGAGTAACCCGATGCCAATCATCATGGTCACGGCGAAAGGGGAAGAAGTTGACCGTATTGTCGGGCTGGAAATCGGCGCCGATGACTATATCCCGAAACCGTTTAACCCACGCGAACTGCTGGCGCGTATTCGGGCGGTGCTGCGTCGTCAGGCGAACGAACTGCCGGGCGCGCCTTCTCAGGAAGAGGCGGTCATCGCTTTTGGTAAGTTCAAATTAAACCTGGGCACTCGCGAAATGTTCCGTGAAGACGAGCCGATGCCGCTCACTAGTGGTGAATTTGCGGTACTGAAAGCGCTGGTGAGCCACCCGCGCGAGCCGCTGTCCCGTGACAAACTGATGAACCTGGCGCGTGGTCGTGAGTATTCCGCAATGGAGCGTTCCATCGACGTACAGATTTCTCGTTTGCGCCGCATGGTGGAAGAAGATCCCGCTCATCCGCGTTATATCCAGACCGTGTGGGGCCTGGGTTACGTTTTTGTACCGGACGGTTCTAAAGCATGAGGCGAATGCGCTTCTCGCCACGAAGTTCATTTGCCCGCACGCTGCTGCTCATCGTCACCCTGCTGTTTGTCAGTCTGGTGACGACCTATCTGGTGGTGCTGAACTTTGCGATTCTGCCGAGTCTCCAGCAGTTTAATAAGGTCCTGGCCTACGAAGTGCGTATGCTGATGACCGATAAACTGCAACTGGAGGACGGCACGCAACTGGTGGTGCCTCCCGCTTTTCGCCGGGAAATTTACCGTGAGCTGGGGATTTCTCTTTATTCCAACGAAGCCGCCGAAGAGGCGGGACTGCGTTGGGCGCAACACTATGAATTTTTAAGCCATCAGATGGCGCAGCAGCTGGGCGGGCCGACGGAAGTGCGCGTTGAGGTCAACAAAAGCTCGCCGGTTGTCTGGCTGAAAACCTGGCTGTCCCCCAATATCTGGGTGCGCGTTCCGTTAACGGAAATTCATCAGGGCGATTTCTCCCCGCTGTTTCGCTATACGCTGGCCATCATGTTGTTGGCAATAGGGGGGGCGTGGCTGTTTATACGTATACAAAACCGACCCCTTGTGGATCTCGAACATGCCGCGCTGCAGGTAGGGAAAGGCATTATTCCACCGCCGCTGCGTGAGTACGGCGCCTCTGAGGTCCGCTCGGTGACCCGCGCCTTCAACCATATGGCAGCCGGGGTGAAGCAGCTCGCGGATGACCGAACGCTGCTGATGGCGGGGGTCAGTCACGATCTCCGCACCCCGCTGACGCGTATTCGTCTGGCGACAGAGATGATGGGCGAGCAGGATGGTTATCTGGCGGAGTCCATCAATAAAGATATCGAAGAGTGCAACGCGATCATTGAACAGTTCATCGACTACCTGCGTACCGGGCAGGAGATGCCGATGGAGATGGCCGATCTCAACGCCGTGCTGGGCGAAGTGGTGGCGGCAGAAAGTGGCTATGAGCGCGAAATTGAGACGGCGCTTCAGCCGGGTAGCATTCAGGTGAAGATGCACCCGCTGTCTATCAAGCGTGCAGTCGCCAACATGGTGGTGAACGCTGCGCGTTATGGCAACGGATGGATCAAAGTCAGTAGCGGGACGGAACCGCATCGCGCCTGGTTCCAGGTGGAAGATGACGGCCCCGGCATTAAACCTGAGCAGCGTAAACACCTGTTCCAGCCGTTTGTCCGTGGCGACAGTGCGCGTAGCACCAGCGGAACCGGTCTGGGACTGGCGATTGTGCAGCGTATCGTGGACAACCATAACGGGCTGCTGGAGATCGGCACCAGCGAGCGGGGCGGGCTCTCTATCCGCGCCTGGCTACCGGTTCCTGTGGTCCGCGTCCAGGGGACGACTAAAGAGGCGTAAAAAAGGGAGGCGAAATGCCTCCCTTGCTATTTTTACTTTATCCGGACTGACTTACAGCTTCGGCCCGGCACTGACCAATGCTTCGCCTGCTGGCGTATCGGTGTATTTCTCGAAGTTCTCGATGAACAGTTTCGCCAGCGCAGTGGCTTTTTCCTGCCACTGTTCCGGAGACCCGTAGGTATTACGCGGGTCGAGAATACGGGTATCCACGCCTGGAAGTTCGGTCGGGATCGCCAGATCAAACATCGGCAGGTTGAAGGTTTCTGCATCGTCCAGAGAACCGTTCAGGATAGCGTCGATAATGGCGCGGGTATCTTTGATGGAGATACGTTTGCCCGTACCGTTCCAGCCAGTGTTGACCAGGTATGCCTGCGCACCTGAGGCCTGCATGCGTTTCACCAGCACTTCAGCATACTGCGTCGGGTGCAGCGACAGGAATGCCGCGCCGAAGCAGGCGGAGAAGGTTGGCGTCGGCTCGGTGACACCGCGTTCCGTACCCGCCAGTTTAGCCGTGAAGCCAGACAGGAAGTGGTACTGCGTCTGGTTGGCGGTCAGGCGAGAAACCGGTGGCAGCACGCCAAAAGCATCAGCGGTCAGGAAGATCACCTTCGTGGCATGGCCGGCTTTGGAAACCGGTTTAACGATGTTTTCGATGTGGTAGATAGGATAGGAAACGCGGGTATTCTCGGTTTTCGAGCCGTCGTCAAAATCGATAGTCCCATCGTCGCGCACGGTGACGTTTTCTAACAGCGCATCACGGCGGATAGCGTTGTAGATTTCCGGTTCCGCTTCTTTCGACAGCTTGATCGTTTTTGCGTAGCAACCGCCTTCAAAGTTGAACACGCCATCGTCATCCCAGCCGTGCTCGTCATCGCCGATCAGACGGCGTTTCGGGTCGGTGGAGAGGGTGGTTTTCCCGGTGCCGGAAAGACCGAAGAACACCGCAACGTCGCCTTTCTCGCCCACGTTGGCGGAACAGTGCATGGAGGCAATGCCTTTCAGCGGCAGCAGATAGTTCATCACCGAGAACATACCTTTCTTCATTTCGCCGCCGTACCAGGTACCACCAATCAGCTGGATACGTTCGGTCAGGTTAAAGGCGACAAAGTTTTCGGAGTTCAGACCCTGCTCTTTCCACTGTGGGTTTGTGCACTTCGCGCCGTTCATCACGATAAAGTCAGGCTCAAAGCCTTCCAGTTCGTCATCGCTTGGGCGGATGAACATGTTCTTCACGAAATGCGCCTGCCACGCCACTTCGGTAATGAAGCGGACAGAGAGACGAGTATCGGCGTTTGCGCCACAGAAAGCATCAACGATAAACAGACGTTTACCGGAAAGTTGTTTAGTGACTAATCCTTTCAGGTGCTGCCAGGTTTCCTGGGATAGCGGTTTGTTGTCGTTCTTGCCTTTTCCTTTGTCGGACCACCACAGCGTGTCACGCGTGGTGTCATCACGAACAATGTACTTATCCTTCGGCGAACGTCCGGTGAAAATACCGGTATCAACTGCAACGGCACCCAGGTTCGTCAACACACCACGCTCATAACCTTCCAGGCTTGGGTCTAGCTCTTCCTGATAAAGGGTTTCATAGCTGGGGTTGTAGACGATATCCTGAACGTCGCTGATACCATAAGCCTTGAGATCTTGCGGGGTTAATCGTTTCACGCGCATATCACTGCTCCTTAGCCAATATGTATTACCTGGAATAGTAAGGTTTTTTTGGGGGTGTTAACCGCGACAAGGCTCATAGATTTACTTATCTGGACAAAATCACGATTGACTGAAAACGCTGTGACTCCAGTCACGAAGCGGGGCTTATTATGGCAGGAATGACTTTTTAGTTGTGGAAAATGTTCCTAAAAGGTTAAGGATTAGTATTTTTCACGGGAATGTTGTGAGTGTAATCGCATTCATGCGAGAAATTAACAAACCACTTACATACAAAATATCGATTCACCACGAAAGAAAATTTTAGCAAAAAGTGCGGAATTTAGTGCGGACGGTCGGAGACGCATCGCGTCATCCGACCGGTTCAGGATATCGATCAGTGAACCTGCGGATCGGCAGGGGAGGCGTTATTACGGATCTCGGCAATATCCATGGCATTGAACAGGTAGTGGCTCCCGCAATAGTCGCAATGCATATCGATTTCGCCTTCTTCCGCCAGAATGCTATCCACCTCTTCGTCCGGCAGCGTTTTCAGTGCGCCAGCACAGCGTTCGCGCGAGCAGGTGCATTTGAACTCAACGTCCTGCGGATCGTAAAGGGTGACCTCTTCTTCGTGATACAGACGCCACAGCACTTCATTGGCTGGCAGGGTCAGTAGCTCTTCCGCCTTGATAGTTTCGGTCAGCGTGGCCAGATGGTTGAAGTCATCCGCTTGCGCATCCTGGGCTGGCATCACCTGCAACAGCATTCCGCCGGCAGCGGCTTTCCCGTCAACATCACCGGTACGAATGAACAGACGGGTTGGCAATTGCTCAGAACGCAGGAAGTAATCTTCCAGACATGCCGCCAGCGTATCGCCTTCCAGACCGACAACGCCCTGATAACGCTCGCCTTCTTCCGGGGTAATGGTAATGACCAGATAACCATTACCGACCAGCGTTTTCAGGTCAGCATCTTCCGGGATCTCGCCCTGGACGCGCGCCACACCACGCATCTGCTGATTGTTGTTGCCGTTGATCACCGCCAGGCTCAGCGGACCATCACCCTGGAGCTGAACGGTGATATCACCGGCGAACTTCAGCGTCGCCGTGAGCAGACTGGTGGCAACCAGTAACTCAGCGAGAACGGTTTTCACTGGCTGCGGATAAGTATGGTTTTCGAGGATCTGTTGCAGGGTTTCCGATACGGTTACCAGTTCGCCGCGCACGGCAAAATTTTCAAACAGATAGCGGTGTAATTGGTCATGTTGCGGCATAATCATCTCTCTAGCGGGCGACAGTTATTCACTGTCGCCGTGTTTAAATCGTAACAGGTCACGGCGTTCTTTTTTGTCCGGTCGCCTGTCCGGGTGCGGCATGGTCAGTGCGTTAAGCTTACGCGCCAGCGCCATTTTTTCGCGTTTCTCTATGCTTTCCGTTGTCTCTTCGTACAGAGTGACGGCTTCGCTGGCCGGACGACGCTGCTCGGTGATCGCCTTGATCACCACCGTTCGCTCGTCGTTGCCCTGACGCAGCGTTAGCGTGGCGTTCAGTTCGACGATCTTGCTTGGCTTACTGCGCTGTCCGTTATAGTGAACTTTCCCGCCGTCCACCATTTCGCGGGCCAGTGCGCGGGTTTTATAAAACCGCGCAGCCCAAAGCCATTTATCCAGTCTGACCTCAACCGAGGGCTTCTCTTTCATGGCGTCTCCTTCACATCAGTGAGGGGATCAGTCGGCGGTAGTCATTCAATGACGGATGGCGCGCATACTGTTTTTCCGCAACGCCAGAGTCGGGGTTAGTCACGCCGAGGCAATAACGAATACCAAACTTCGCCGCCGCATCGAGAATAGGTTCGCTATCGTCGATAAACAGCGTTTTCTCTGCACTCATTCCCGTTTCTTCCGCCACGGCGCGCCATAACCGCTGATCCTCTTTGGGATATCCAAATGTGTGGGTAGAAAGTAATAAATCAAGGTGTGAGGCCAGACCGGTATGCTCCAGCTTCACGGCCAGATTATGCGGATGCGCATTGGTCAGCAAAATCCGCCGTTTACCGCAGGCTTTGAGCGCGTCTAAAAAGGGGATTGTATCGTCACGTAACACCGCTCGCGGCCCCATTGCGGTAGTCATCGCGCAGATATCCAGACCCAGACGGTCGCTCCAGTAATCAAGACAGTACCAGTTTAGCGTATGCTGCACGGCATGATATTCCTGGCGGATGCGTACCTGCGCCTCTTGTGGCGAGATCCCGTTCTGCGCGCCGTAGGTCTCAGGCACCAGCTTTTGCCAGAAGTAGTTATCAAACGCCAGGTCGAGCAGCGTGCCGTCCATGTCTAACAGAACGGTATCCACGTTCTGCCAGGCAATATCAATATGCATGGGAACTCTCCAGAAGAAAACGCGATGCGGCACAGGGTAGCACACCCGGCGCCGCAGACATGTTATCAGATGAGGCTTTCCGGAGCGCTGATGAGCTTCGGATTCAGACAGCTTTCATAGTACTGTTGAATCTCCATCATGCGGGTGCGATGACGCTGGTAGCGGCGGAATGCCTGTACGCCATTATAGAGTGTGCAGGCTAGCATCGTCAGCATCAGCAGCGTGGTGCCGAGGTAACGCCACAAACCAGAACGATCGGGGATGCGGTGCAGGGCGATATGCTGCGTGCCATTGGCGTCAGTATAGATATTGGTGACAATCCCTTCGGCGCTAAACGGCGTGTTCATCAGCATTTGTGCCAGTCGCTGGAAGGCGCTCCACTGTTCCTGCGCCGGGTAATCGTACAGCGATACGGTCGGCCAGGGCTGATCGACCAGATCGCTGCCTTCATCGCTGACAATCAGGAATCCGCCAGGAGCGGGACTGTTCAGCGATTGGGCGGCGCGGGCGGTCTCGCGGGTAATAAAGGGCGCCGTGGAGGTGGTAACCAGATTGTCGAGCGATTCGGCGCTGACGGGACGCAGCAGAACGTTAACACCATCCAGTTTGCCCGCGTTGGCCCGTTTCACCAGCGCGCTCCAGTCTTTACTGTTCCCCAGGTTTACCAGCGCATTTTTGAGGCGTACGCACTCGTCTTCTGCCGCGCACAACTCGGCGGTTTTCAGGACGATATCGCCAAAATCATCCAGCAGCACCATGCCCGATTTCTGAATGGCGGAGCGCAAGGCCGCGCTGACGCGAGAGTCATCTTCCGGTTTGGGGTGCAACTGGCGGTTAACGGCCTGCGAGAGCGCAGTGGCTTTGTTCACTAGATCGGATTCCGGCAACGGTAGCGCAGGGGCGTCATTCCAGATGATTTGCGAGCAGTCAAACGGCATAAACGGTGAACTGGTTTGTGCGCTCCAGGTGCCCTGCGCATGAATATTACACATGCCGGTCCCGCGAAGATTTAACGTGTCGCCGACGCGCACGCCGGACTGTTCAAGCTGTTTTACGCTGGTCGCTTCGATGGTTTGTGCACCTTTCATCCACGACAGCGTGAACTTAATCGGCATATCGAGCGGGATCCAGAATAACAGCATCATCAGCACCAGCAGTGAGCCACTGGCGATGATCGTGCTGCGTACCCAGTGCTGCAACGGGAAGTGTTTAACCTCGTCATGCAGGGATAAAAACCGTCCCTGACGCACGACGTGGCGATCGAGATAAATATCAATATCTGTTTGCTGGCCGAGATCTTGCGCAATGTAAGGCTGCCAGTGGCTTGGATACACCAGGTCGATAATCCCCAGCGAGATATTGTTGATCTGCTCCTGGTCATTTTCGCCAAACAGTCCCCAGCGGCGCGGCGTTCCCCGCAGGCAGTGAATTTCGCGTAGTGCGGATTTCGATGGCGGCGCGAATAAGCCCCACAATCCTGCCGCCAGTAACAGCACGGCTCCGCCCACCATCCACGGCACAAAGACGTCCGGCGTAACCAGACAGAAAAAGAACAGCAGGAAGGCGGCGACAATTAACAGCGCTTCGCGAAAACCGGCCGGGCGACTGAGCGCGTATTCTTCATGCGTCTCCTGACGAATGTTCAGCAACTCAATTTGTTCGCTCTCTTCGCCGCGAATCGACGCCTGTGTGGATGTGGTCGGTTGCAGCGCGTAACCACGCGCCTCCTGCATATACTCTTGCAGGGAATGACCATTTAGCGAGATCACCAGCGGCAGCGTATCGGTGTGGATCAGCTCAACGCTGTTTTCATCATTAATGTACTGTTCCCAAAAGGGAGGCAGATGGACTTCGACGGAATCGAGGTAGTAGCGCCACTTATTCGGATCGTCCGTCGTGATGCCGTAGCGGGTGATTGAGTGGGTCAGAATGATGACGTTATTGCTTTCAGCATTCAGCGTCAGGGAAACAGGGGCTGCGCTGGCACCCGTCGGACCGGGTACCTGCTGGATTTGACTCAGGCTATCAAGATAATTTTCAACGGCGCTGCGTTCTTCAGGCGTGAGTTTGCGCGTTGCCGCCTCTGAGAATGCATTTGTCCACGGCAGCTTACGCCGTCTGGCACGAACGTTAAGTCGCCACCAGGCCAGCAATGCGCAGACCAGCAACGCCGCTAAAAAAATCAGAATGGTGCTCATGCTTTCCCCATCTTACTTAATCTGTCAGGTGTGGTCAGTCGCACCCTGTCACAATGAACGTGATCCCGTGGTTGGCTATCGGCAAGCATGGAGTTGAACTTGAGCATTTTTCAGCGCATCCCAGTGAATGCTGATGATAGCAAAACCTGCAAAAGCGGAATATCAGCAAATTCCTGGACCTATTTCAACCTATTGACTTTTAATTTGAAATAGGAATTATATTTTTATTAGGTTACATAAATGTAAATAACTGGGAATTCGCATTGCCGAAACCGTGTTGCGTATCGCACAATAACGACTGATTTCACGGCATAGATTCTCACGATGAGCAAATCATTACAAAAACCCACCATTCTGAACGTCGAAACTGTCGCACAGTCGCGGCTATTTAGCGTTGAAAGCGTGGACCTCGAATTCAGCAACGGCGTGCGTCGTGTCTATGAACGGATGCGTCCCTCGACCCGTGAAGCGGTAATGATTGTTCCGATCGTTGACGATCACCTGATTCTGATTCGTGAATACGCGGTGGGAACGGAGTCCTATGAGCTGGGCTTTTCCAAAGGGTTGATCGACCCGGGTGAAAGCGTGTTTGAAGCGGCGAACCGGGAACTGAAAGAAGAGGTCGGGTTTGGGGCAAACGATCTGACTTTTTTAAAAAAACTCAGCATGGCGCCGTCTTACTTTTCCAGCAAGATGAATATCGTGGTGGCGGAAGACCTTTTTCCCGAGTCACTGGAAGGCGATGAACCAGAACCGTTGCCGCAGGTGCGCTGGCCGCTGGCGCATCTGATGGATCTGCTGGAAGACCCCGACTTTACCGAAGCACGAAACGTGAGCGCGTTGTTTCTTGTACGCGAATGGCTGAAAGGGCAGGGACGGCTGTAAACGGGTCCCCTGAAGGAATGAAAAAAGGCGCCGCAGCGCCTTTTTTATTTAGAACAGTTCGTGTGTCTCACCACCGTCAGTGATGGTCGTTCCCACCTCATGCACCGCCTGCTG
Source organism: Citrobacter sp. RHB35-C17 (assembly GCF_013816795.1). Taxonomy (NCBI): domain Bacteria; kingdom Pseudomonadati; phylum Pseudomonadota; class Gammaproteobacteria; order Enterobacterales; family Enterobacteriaceae; genus Citrobacter; species Citrobacter sp. RHB35-C17. The sequence goes on from NZ_CP057150.1 coordinate 401,243, forward strand.
TGTCGGCTGCGTGCCTTCGATGAAATATTCTGCCCGGCTGTTACCGCCGTTTGCCAGTTGTCCGGTGCTGCGATCGATATTGACCGTGATGATGCCTGGTGGCGGCGTCAGCGGCTCCTCAGGAACCCCTTCCAGCACCACTTTCATGTAAGCATCCCACGCGGGTTGCGCACTTTTCGCACCGCCTTCGTAGCCAGAGATTTGATCTTTGATCGCGCCAGAGGCGGTAGTGCGCCCCAGGTCACGGCGGTGATCGTCAAATCCAATCCATACGGAGGTGACTACCCCTGGGCCGTAGCCGGAGAACCAGGCGTCTTTCGAGCTATTGGTGGTCCCGGTTTTACCGCCGATATCGTGGCGATTCAGATCACGACCTGCACGCCAGCCTGTACCCATCCAGCCGGGTTCGCCGAAAATGTTGGTATTCAGCGCGCTCTTGATCAGGAAAGCCAGCGGCGTGTTGATCACGTGCGGTGCGTACTCTTGCGCCCCGGTCTGCGCCACTAACGCCTGATTTGCCTGCTCCAGTTTGGGCATTGGCACGGCGGCGTTCTGCTGCTCGCCAGAGATGGAGACATCTTCGACGTTGCTGTTTTCCAGAACGTTGGATTTCTGGGTATCACCGTAAATCACCGGAATATCACACTCCGGGCAGGCGATTTTCGGCTTCGCTTCGAAAATTACGCCGTTCTGGTCCGTTTCAATCTTGCTGATGAAATAAGGATCGACCAGGAAGCCGCCGTTCGACATGACGGCATAACCACGCGCCACCTGTAGCGGGGTAAATGACGCGGAGCCCAGCGCCAGGGATTCGGTACGCACAATGTTTTGTGCAGGGAAGCCGAAACGCTGCAGATATTCCGCCGCGTAATCCACGCCCATGGCCCGCATGGCGCGTACCATTACCACGTTTTTCGATTCGCCCAGCCCCTGACGTAAACGAATCGGGCCTGCGTACTGCGGTGGTGAGTTTTTCGGACGCCAGTCGGAACCGGCACCAGCATCCCAGCGAGAAATTGGCACGTCGTTCAGCATACTCGCCAGCGTCAGACCTTTGTCCATCGCGGCAGTGTAGAGGAACGGCTTAATGTTAGAACCGACCTGACGCAGCGCCTGAGTGGCACGGTTGAACTTGCTCTGGTTAAAGTCAAAACCGCCGACCAGCGCCAGCACGGCCCCGTTTTTCGGATTGATTGAGACCAGCGCGGAGTTCACATCCGGAACCTGCGCCAGCCACCAGGCTTCGCCCATCTTCCGCACCCAGATCTGCTGACCGGTCTGCACCGCGTCAGTGACCTTACGCGGCGTCGGGCCTTGCTGAGTATCCGAACGATAAGGACGCGCCCAACGAATGCCTTCCATCCGCAGCGATACCGAAGTGCCGTCTGCCAGAGTCGCCGTCGCTTCCTGCGGGTTTGCACTGGTGATCACCGCTGGCAGCAACGGCCCGTAAGTTGGCAGCGCTTTCAGCGTATCGGTGATTTTCTTACTGTCCCATGCGGTTTCACCCACTTTCCACAGCACGTTGGCCGGACCGCGATAGCCGTGGCGCATGTCATAGTCCAGCACATTATTACGTACCGCCTGTTGCGCGGCCTGCTGCACCTTACGGGTGATCGTGGTGTAAATGCGGTAACCGTCTTCATAGGCGTTTTCGCCATAACGGTTGTACATCTCCTGACGCACCATTTCTGACAGGTACGGGGCGGAGAAAGCGATTTCCGGCGCATGATAGTTGGCTTCGATCGGCTCATTCCGCGCCTGATCGTACTGTGCCTGAGTGATGTACCCTTCGCTCAGCATGCGAGACAGCACCACGTTACGACGTGCGGTCGCGCGGTCCATCGAATAAAGCGGGTTAAAGGTAGAAGGCGCTTTCGGCAAACCGGCAATTACCGCGATCTCACCCAGATCCAACTGGTCGACTGATTTACCGAAATAGACCTGCGCCGCCGCCCCGACGCCATAAGCGCGGTAACCGAGGTAGATCTTGTTCAGATAGAGTTCGAGGATCTCATCTTTACTCAGCAACTGCTCAATGCGGATCGCCAGGAACACTTCCTTAATCTTACGCATCAACGTGCGTTCAGGACTGAGGAAGAAATTTCTTGCGAGCTGCTGCGTGATGGTACTCGCCCCTTGCGAGGCGTGACCGGAGAACAGCGCTACGCTTGCCGCACGGAAAATCCCCACCGGGTCAACGCCGTGGTGCTCATAGAAACGACTGTCTTCTGTGGCGATAAAGGCTTTGACCATTTCCGGCGGGATCTGATTGAGCGTCACCGGAATACGACGTTTTTCACCATATTGCGCAATGAGCTCGCCATCTGCGCTGTAAACCTGCATCGGGATCTGCAAACGCACATCTTTAAGCGTCGCGACGTCAGGTAACTGTGGCTCAATATAGCGATAGAGGCCATAAATCGAGCCTGCTCCCAGCAGGATGCAACATACTGCAAGGATCAATAAATACTTTACGAACTTCACCGGAGATTTCCCATTTAGTTTCATTTGGGCAGTTTATAAACAACCGCGCGGTAGTATAAAGGCAAGCCAGACGCATTGATATACCCGTGAGAGCGACGGGTGATAAGGAGATCATCAGCAATGGCTTTCAGATTCTGGCAAGTCGGCCTGCACATTCAGCCACACGAAGCCCTGGCGGTTGCCGTCGTTCGCGGCGCGTCAGGTTGGTATCTACAGCGCTGGTGGCGTTTGCCGCTGGCGCAACACACAATCAGCGACGGACATTTCCACGACGCCGAACAACTTGTGGCGGTGTTACAACCGTGGAGTCGCGAGCTGCCGCAACGCCACCATATACACCTCTCTTTTCCTGCGAGTCGGACGCGGCAAAAGCGCTTTCCCCGCCCTTCAATGTCGCTTCGCGAGCGTGAACAAACGGTCTGGTTGACCGGTTCGATGGCGCGTGAACTGGATATTGAGTCGGCAGCTCTGCGCTTTGACTATAGCGAAGATGCGCTCGCCCCGGCCTATACGGTCACCGCCGCGCAGGACAAAGAGATTTCGGCTCTGTTAACGCTGGCGAAAACACTCGGTGTAAACGTCACGGCGATCACCCCAGATGCCTGCGCATTGCAGCGTCTGCTGCCTTTTCTTTCCCCGGAACAAACCTGCCTGGTGTGGCGCGATGACACGCAGTGGCTGTGGGCGACGCGCAACGCATGGGGGCGCAAATCGCGGGCAGAGATAGCTCATCTTCACGACCTGGCTGCCGGACTCTCCCTCAGAAGCGAAGAGGTGGCGCTCTGCGCAGACGAGGGGTTTGACCCCTGGCGGGCGGTTTCAATTCGTCAGCCTCCCGTACCCAGGGAAGGTCATGCATTCGCCGTTGCGCTAGGACTGGCGCTGGGAGAAATGCGTTGATGCATCCTCCCGTCAATTTTTTGCCCTGGCGGCAACAGCGGCGTAATGCCTGTCTGCGTATGTGGGGTGGGCTATTCGGCGCATCAGCGGCGATCGTGCTGGCACTAACGCTGATCGGATATCTCGCCCGCGCCACGAGCGGGCAGGCAAATGGGGTGTTGTTGCAGGCGGAGCAACAACTTGCCACGGCGCTTACGACAGTGAAACCCCGGCTTGAGGCGCGCCAGCGTCAGGCGCAGCAGGTCATTCAACGAGACAGATTGCGCGAGCAGACCCGCCGCTGGCAGCCCGCGCTGGAAAGTCTTGCGTTGAGTGTGCCGGCACAGGCCTGGCTAACCAGTATGGACTACCAGCAGAGCTCACTGGAACTCAGTGGAAAAGCGCTCACCTTTTCTGCGCTCAGCGCACTGGAAGCCGCCCTGCGCGACTCGCCGATGTTTGAGATAAACCATACCGGCGCCACCCTGCAGGATGCGCAGGGATACTGGCAGTTCCAGTACCGTGTGATATGGAGAGAAGCGCATGATCGCCCTCTTTGACGCCTGGTGCGCTTTTTCGCCGCGTACCCGCATTGTCTGCTGGGTAAGTTGGGTGGCTACGTTAAGTACGATCGCGTTGTCTTTTCTGTTCTTCCCGGGAATGCGTGATGAGGGTGCGCTTAGCCAGCAACGGGTGACCAACCGCCAGCTCAGTTCAACGTTGTATCACCTCTCTGGCGCGCAGGCAGAGGCACAGCTTTCATCGGTATCGCAAACGCCGGTGTTTTCACCGCTCACGCTTCAGGTGCCGAATATGCAGCTACTGTACTGGCGTCCATCGGCGCAGGGCGGAGAACTTGCGGTGAAGGCGCCTTGGAAGGCGATGGTGTCATTGTTCGGATACCTGGCGGCGCGAGGCATGTCCGTGAGTGCATTTTCGCTGAAAGCAGAAAACGACGAGCGAGTGTTAACGCTCAGGCTGGAGTCTCTCCATGAAGGGTAAGAACGCGGTGTTGGTGGCTCTTTCATTGTTGATGCTGACCGGCATGCGCGATCCGTTCCGCCAGCCTGAAGATCATTGCCATGGTGCCGAGCTGGCGCAATGGCAATACCAGGGGATGGTGAGCAGGGGAGAGCGAAATATTGGACTGCTTCAGGACGGGCAGCATCACTGGCGGCGTGTCGAGCAACATGAGGTTCTGGATAATGGCTGGACTATCGTGCAACTCACGGCACAGACGCTGACAGTGAGCACAGGTAAAGAGTGTGACCCGCCCCAGTGGCAGTGGCAACGACAAGGAGAGGGTAATGAAGCAATGGATACTGGTGGTGTTGATCGCCATCCTGCAGCCGGTTCAGGCCGGAAAAAAACAGAACGTGACGCTGGTGGTGGATGACGTGCCCGTCACGCAGGTTCTTCAGGCACTGGCTGAACAGGAGCGAAAAAACCTCGTGATATCGCCGGATGTCAGCGGCGTGGTGTCGTTGCATCTGACGGATGTCCCGTGGAAACAGGCGCTCCAGACGGTAGTGAAAAGCGCTGGACTGGTGTTACGTCAGGAAGGGGCGATTTTACATGTGCATTCCGAGAGCTGGCAGAGCGAAGAGGCGGCGCGACAGGAGGCGGAGGTCGCAAGACGCCAGGCGAACTTACCGCTGGAGAATCGGCATATTGCCCTGCATTACGCCGATGCCACTGAACTGGCGAAAGCGGGGGATAAACTGCTGAGTGCCAAAGGTAGCCTCACGGTAGATAAGCGTACCAATCGACTGCTGGTCAGGGATAACTCGCCGACGCTGGCGCTGGTGGAACAGTGGGTGGCACAAATGGATCTCCCGATAGAACAGGTCGAACTGGCGGCGCATATCGTCACCATTAATGAAAAAAGTCTGCGTGAACTGGGGGTGAAATGGACACTGGCAGAGGCCGAGAAGGCCGGTGCGGTGGGGCAAGTGACAACGATAGCCAGCGATCTCTCGGTCGCGAATGCGACCACCCGCGTCGGGTTCAATATTGGTCGTATTAATGGGCGGTTGCTGGATCTGGAGCTGTCTGCACTGGAGCAACAGCAGCAGCTCGATATTATCGCCAGTCCGCGACTGCTGGCTTCTCACCTACAGCCTGCCAGTATCAAGCAAGGGAGCGAGATCCCCTATCAGGTTTCCAGCGGCGAAAGCGGTGCGACGTCGGTGGAATTTAAAGAGGCCGTGCTAGGGATGGAAGTCACCCCAACGGTTTTACCGAAGGGGCGGATCCGCCTGAAGCTACGCATCAGCCAGAACATGCCGGGGCAGATGCTGCAACAAGCGGATGGCGAGGTACTGGCCATCGATAAGCAGGAAATTGAAACGCAGGTCGAGGTGAAAAGTGGAGAGACGCTGGCGCTGGGCGGCATTTTTTCAAACAAGAATAAAACCGGGAAGGACAGTATTCCGCTGTTAGGTGATATTCCCTGGTTTGGACAACTCTTTCGCCACGATGGGAAAGAAAACGAACGTCGTGAGCTGGTGGTATTTATTACGCCCAGATTGGTCTCGACAGAATGATTTATGCATGAAACACCGTTGTTTTTGCACTTAACTCGTTTCAGGGATTTGACGTGCGCAGCTATTTAGCATACAAGGAGTACCGATTTGAGAGTCGGTACTTCTCATCGCCGTCCGGCAATGCCGACTCGGGTTGTCTACAATCTGGTTTGATGATTTATTCAGTTGCCAAACCTGCTTGAGTATTGAGATAATTTTCAGTCTGACTCTCGCAATATCTTATGAGGTTTCAGTTCATGTCCTGCTGCGCTCAGTGTCTGCGACGCGGGTTTATCATTAACGAATAGTCTTAGTAGTACCGAAAAAATGGCAGAGAAACGCAATATCTTTCTGGTTGGGCCTATGGGTGCCGGAAAAAGCACTATTGGGCGCCAGTTAGCTCAACAACTCAATATGGAATTTTACGATTCTGATCAAGAGATTGAGAAACGAACCGGAGCTGATGTGGGCTGGGTCTTCGACGTAGAAGGTGAAGACGGCTTCCGCGATCGTGAAGAGAAAGTCATCAACGAATTGACGGAAAAACAGGGTATTGTGCTGGCTACCGGTGGTGGCTCTGTAAAATCGCGTGAAACCCGTAATCGTCTTTCCGCGCGTGGCGTCGTGGTCTATCTCGAAACGACCATCGAAAAACAACTTGCGCGTACGCAGCGCGATAAAAAACGTCCGCTGTTGCAGGTAGAAGCGCCGCCTCGTGAAGTTCTGGAAGCGTTGGCCGACGAACGCAATCCGCTGTATGAAGAGATTGCCGACGTAACCATTCGTACCGATGATCAGAGCGCCAAAGTCGTTGCAAACCAGATTATTCATATGCTGGAAAGCAACTGATTCTGGCTTAATACACACTCGGTAAGCGGGTATAAGTCATTAAGGTGGATGTCGCGTCATGGAGAGGATTACCGTCACTCTCGGGGAACGTAGTTACCCTATCACCATCGCGGCTGGTTTGTTTAACGAACCAGCTTCATTCTTACCGCTGAAATCGGGCGATCAGGTTATGTTGGTCACCAACGAAACCCTGGCTCCCCTTTATCTTGATAAGATTAGCAGCGTACTTGAACAAGCGGGTGTGAACGTTGATAGCGTCATCCTGCCTGACGGCGAGCAGTACAAAAGCCTGACGGTGCTGGATACGGTATTCACCGCCTTGCTGCAAAAACCGCATGGTCGTGATACGACGCTGGTCGCACTGGGCGGCGGCGTCATTGGCGACCTGACCGGTTTTGCCGCTGCCAGCTATCAGCGCGGTGTACGCTTCATCCAGGTCCCGACGACACTTTTGTCGCAGGTTGACTCCTCCGTTGGCGGTAAAACCGCCGTAAACCATCCCCTCGGCAAAAACATGATCGGCGCGTTTTACCAGCCGGCCTCCGTGGTGGTGGATCTCGACTGTCTGAAAACGCTCCCTGCCCGTGAACTGGCATCCGGTCTGGCGGAAGTGATCAAGTACGGCATTATCCTGGATGGCGAATTCTTTAGCTGGCTGGAGGAGAATCTGGATGCGCTACTGCGTCTGGACGGACCGGCAATGGCCTGGTGTATTCGTCGTTGTTGTGAGCTGAAAGCCGAAGTTGTTGCCGCAGACGAGCGCGAAACCGGCTTACGTGCTTTACTGAATCTGGGGCACACGTACGGTCATGCCATTGAAGCTGAAATGGGTTATGGCAATTGGTTACATGGTGAAGCGGTCGCAGCAGGTATGGTAATGGCTGCGCGGACGTCGGAACGTCTGGGGCAGTTTGCGCCAGAAGATACGCAGCGCATCGTCACGTTACTTAAACGTGCCAGCTTGCCGGTCCACGGACCGCGCGAGATGTCCGCGCAGGCTTACCTGCCGCACATGTTGCGTGATAAAAAAGTGTTGGCGGGAGAAATGCGCTTAGTCCTTCCGCTGGCGATAGGGAAAAGTGAAGTACGCGGCGGCGTGTCGCACGAGGTGGTTCTTAACGCTATTGCTGATTGCCAGCAGGCGTAACAACAAGAAAGGCGGACTGATACGGCTCACGTATCGGCCATTTAGATTCAGGTTAGTTGCAACGTCGTAAGCATTAGCCTTTGAGTGGGGTGTTAAATGGATGAATTCAAACCAGAAGACGAGCTGAAACCCGATCCCAGCGATCGTCGTACTGGTCGTTCTCGTCAATCTTCAGAACGCGGTGAACCGCAGATCAACTTTGATGATGTTGATCTGGACGCTGACGATCGCCGTCCTGCGCGCGGGCGTAAAGAACGCCTTGATGAGCAAGAGAGGGAAGAGGATTACGAATCCGATGATGAAGAGTTCGTGGATGAAGAACGCGTCGAGCGTCGTCCGCGTAAGCGTAAAAAGGCAGCCGGTAAACCCGCTTCACGTCAGTACATGATGATGGGCGTGGGCGTGTTGGTCCTGCTGCTGCTGATCATCGGTATTGGCTCCGCGCTGAAAGCGCCTTCCACCCCGTCTTCAAGTGAACAAACGGCGTCTGGCGAGAAGAATATCGATCTCACCGGCAATGCCGCTGACCAGGCAAACGGCGCCCAACCCGCTCCGGGAAGCACTTCCGCTGAACAGACTGCGGGCAACACGCAGCAGGATGTTTCTTTGCCACCAATCTCCTCCACGCCAACGCAGGGTCAAACGCCTGTGACCACAGAAGGTCAACAGCGTGTAGAAGTGCAGGGCGATCTGAACAATGCACTGACGCAACCGCAGGGTCAGGAACAGCTAAATAATGTGGCGGTAAACTCGACGCTGCCAACAGAACCGGCGACCGTTGCGCCCGTGCGTAATGGTACTGCGTCAAGCCAGACGGCGACGGCACCCGCTGCCAGCGCCCAGCGACCTGAACGTAAACAGGCTGTGATCGAGCCGAAGAAACCGCAGACCACCGCGAAAACGACGTCCGCAGCACCGAAACCGGCGGCTCAGCCTAAACGGACTGAACCCGCAGCGCCTACGGCCACGACGACGCCAAAAGCGACGGTCAGCACCGCACCGGCACAGACAGCAGCGCCCGCGCAAACGCCAGCACCTGCTCAGACCGCGCCAGCGGCAACGGCAGGTAGCGCATCTGGCGCTAAAAGCGCCGGTAACGTCGGATCGCTGAAGTCCGCACCGTCCAGTCATTACACCCTGCAGCTCAGCAGCTCTTCAAACTACGACAACCTGAATGGTTGGGCGAAGAAAGAGAATCTGAAAAACTATGTGGTGTATCAGACGACGCGTAACGGCCAACCGTGGTATGTTCTGGTGTCTGGCGTGTATGCCTCGAAAGAAGATGCGAAACGCGCGGTTTCCACGCTGCCAGCCGATGTGCAGGCAAAAAATCCGTGGGCCAAACCGTTGCATCAGGTACAGGCCGATCTGAAATAATGTTAAAGCGCAGGATGCTGTCGGAGCTTTCTCCACAGCCGGAGAAGGTGTAATTAGTTAGTCAGCATGAAAAAAAATCGCGCTTTTCTGAAGTGGGCAGGGGGTAAATATCCCCTGCTTGACGACATCAAACGGCATTTACCGCAGGGCGAATGCCTGGTCGAACCCTTTGTGGGTGCAGGGTCGGTGTTTCTTAACACCGACTTTTCTCGTTATATTCTTGCCGATATCAATAGCGACCTCATCAGTCTCTATAAGATCGTGAAGACCCGTACCGACGAGTACGTGAAGGCTTCCCGTGAACTGTTTAACCCGGAAACCAATCAGGCTGAGCTCTACTATCAGTTCCGTGAAGAGTTCAACGCCAGCCAGGATCCTTTCCGTCGTGCGGTTCTGTTCCTGTATCTGAACCGATATGGTTACAACGGCCTGTGCCGGTATAATCTGCGCGGTGAGTTTAACGTGCCGTTTGGACGTTACAAAAAGCCTTACTTCCCGGAAGCTGAGTTGTATCACTTTGCGGAAAAAGCGCAGAATGCGGAATTCCACTGCCTCTCATATGATGAGTGCATGGAGCAAGCGGATGCGAACTCGGTTGTCTATTGCGATCCGCCCTACGCCCCGCTGTCAGCAACGGCGAATTTCACCGCGTATCATACCAATAGCTTCAGCCCGAAAGAGCAGGCCCATCTGGCTAAAATGGCCGAAAAGCTGGTCAGTAAGCAGATCCCGGTGTTAATTTCGAACCATGACACGCCGGATACCCGCGAATGGTATAAAGCGGCGGAACATTTTCAGGTCAAAGTGCGGCGCAGTATAAGCAGCAACGGCGGCACACGTAAAAAGGTGGACGAACTGCTGGCTCTGTACAAACCAGGAGTCGTTTCACCCGCGAATAAATAATTCTCAAGGAGAAGCGGATGAAACAGTATTTGATTGCCCCCTCAATCCTGTCGGCTGATTTTGCTCGCCTGGGTGAGGACACCGCGAAAGCTCTGGCTGCCGGTGGTGACGTCGTGCATTTTGACGTCATGGACAACCACTATGTACCGAATCTGACCATGGGTCCGATGGTACTGAAATCCCTGCGTAAATATGGCATTACGGCTCCCATCGATGTGCATCTGATGGTGAAACCGGTCGATCGAATCATCCCGGATTTCGCAGCCGCGGGCGCCAGCATCATTACCTTTCATCCGGAAGCCTCCGAACACGTTGACCGATCGCTGCAACTGATTAAAGAGCACGGCTGTAAAGCCGGGCTGGTCTTCAATCCGGCGACACCATTAAGCTATCTGGACTATGTAATGGACAAGCTGGATGTGATCCTGTTGATGTCCGTTAACCCAGGCTTTGGCGGTCAATCCTTCATTCCGCAAACGCTGGACAAACTGCGAGAAGTCCGTCGTCGCATTGACGAGTCGGGTTACGACATTCGCCTCGAAGTGGATGGCGGCGTGAAGGTGAGTAACATAGCTGAAATCGCCGCCGCAGGAGCCGATATGTTTGTCGCCGGTTCCGCCGTCTTCGATCAGCCAGACTACAAAAAAGTCATTGATGACATGCGCAGCGAACTGGCGAAGGTAAGTCATGGATAAATTGCAGGATATTCGGGGCGTTGCCTTTGACCTCGACGGAACGCTGGTGGACAGCGCGCCGGGATTGAGCGCCGCAGTGGACATGGCGCTGTATGCGCTGGAGCTGCCGGTTGCCGGTGAAGAGCGCGTCATTACCTGGATTGGTAATGGTGCTGATGTATTGATGGAGCGGGCGTTAACCTGGTCTCGTCAGGAGCGCGCCACACTTCGTAAGACGATGGGCAAGCCGCCGGTCGATGAAGATATTCCCGCCGAGGAGCAGGTCCGTATTCTGCGTAAGCTATTTGACCGCTACTACGGAGATGTCGCAGAAGAAGGGACGTTTCTGTTCCCTGATGTCGCCGACACGCTGGGCGCACTGCACGCCAAAGGACTGCCGCTCGGTCTGGTGACCAACAAGCCGACGCCGTTTGTTGCGCCATTGCTTGACGCGCTGGATATCAGTAAATATTTCAGCGTCGTTATTGGCGGTGACGACGTCCAGAACAAAAAACCGCATCCGGATCCGCTGCTGCTGGTGGCAAGTAAGCTCGGCATTGCGCCAGAGCAATTGCTCTTCGTGGGGGATTCGCGTAATGATATTCAGGCGGCAAAAGCCGCTGGCTGCCCGTCCGTTGGACTCACCTATGGTTACAACTATGGTGAACCCATCGCGCTGAGCCAGCCAGACGTCATGTATGACCGCATTAATGAACTACTGCCCGCTCTCGGGCTTCCGCATAGCGAAAATCAGGAATCGAAAAATGACTAAGCCCATCGTTTTTAGTGGCGCACAGCCCTCAGGTGAATTGACCATTGGTAACTACATGGGTGCACTGCGTCAGTGGGTGAACATGCAGGATGATTACCATTGCATCTATTGCATCGTTGACCAGCATGCTATCACCGTTCGTCAGGATGCCCAGCAACTGCGTAAAGCGACGCTGGATACGCTGGCGCTCTACCTCGCGTGTGGCATCGATCCTGAGAAAAGCACCATTTTCGTTCAGTCTCATGTGCCTGAACATGCGCAACTGAGCTGGGCGCTGAACTGCTACACCTACTTTGGCGAACTGAGCCGTATGACCCAGTTCAAAGATAAGTCAGCGCGCTACGCTGAGAACATCAACGCTGGTCTGTTTGACTACCCGGTACTGATGGCAGCAGATATCCTGCTGTATCAGACCAACCTGGTGCCGGTGGGCGAAGACCAGAAACAGCACCTGGAACTGAGCCGCGATATCGCTCAGCGTTTCAACGCGCTGTATGGCGACATCTTCAAAGTTCCTGAGCCGTTTATTCCTAAATCAGGCGCCCGCGTGATGTCTCTGTTGGAGCCGACGAAAAAGATGTCCAAGTCGGACGACAACCGCAACAACGTGATTGGCCTGCTGGAAGATCCGAAATCCGTGGTCAAGAAGATTAAACGCGCGGTAACGGATTCCGAAGAGCCGCCGGTGGTGCGCTACGATGTGCAGAACAAGGCGGGCGTCTCTAACCTGCTGGATATTCTCTCCGCCGTGACCGGACAGAGTATTCCCGAACTGGAAAAACAGTTTGAAGGCAAGATGTATGGTCACCTGAAAGGCGAAGTCGCCGATGCGGTATCCGGCATGCTGACTGAGTTGCAGGAGCGTTATTATCGTTACCGTAACGACGAAGCCTTCCTGCAACAGGTGATGAAAGACGGCGCGGAAAAAGCGGGCGCGCGTGCATCAGCTACGCTGAAAGCGGTTTATGAAGCGATTGGTTTTGTTGCCAGGCCGTAACGGGTACGCGAAATGAAAAAACCGGGAGATTCCCGGTTTTTTTGTATCGGCGCAATGATCAGCGAGATTATTCTGCGGTCGGGCCGCAGCCGCCAATCATCTTAGAAATAGAAATGGCAGGGTGCAGAAGATAGTCATAAGAGCAGGTCTTATTACGGTTTTCGATGTGACCTGTACAAGCTGTCAGGGTTGCCAGTGCCGCACCTAAGAGTGCCATTTTGATAAATGTGTTCATTTACATTCCCTATGTAAAAAATATAATTTTTTAACCATCAATTGAATTAGTGAATCTTCATTCGCTAACCGGGGTCGACGATAACGTAATCTATTTTTCGCGTCAGTAAGGGAATAGGCATGCGGGAGGGGTGGAAGGGGTAATCATTTTAAAATTAATGAGTTAATATAATGTCCGGATCTGGAACTTGTATTTTAGGGCCAAAAAAATAAGGCCAGACGATGCTGACCTTACCGACAATTAAGGCTTAGTGATTAGAGAACCAGTTTAGTTTTTCACGTAATCCCACCACGCGCCCCACAATGATTAGCGCCGGGCTTGCAACCTGTGTTGCCAGTTCGCCGAGATTATTCAGTTCACCTTTGACTACCCGCTGTTTCACCGAGGTGCCGTTTTCAACCAGTGCGACCGGCATATCGGCCTGCATGCCAAATTCGATCAGTTTTTGCTGGATAGTGGCCGCCTGATTTAGCCCCATGTAAAACACCAACGTCTGTTTTTCTGCCGCCAGGTTTTCCCAGTCCAGTTCGCCGCCGGTCTTCAGGTGCCCGGTAACCAGACGTACGCTCTGGGCGTAGTCACGGTGTGTCAGCGGAATGCCGGAGTAGGCGGAACAGCCGGATGCCGCGGTTATTCCCGGCACCACGGAAAACGGAATACCGGCATGGCACAGTGTTTCCAGCTCCTCTCCACCACGACCAAAGATAAACGGGTCACCGCCTTTCAGACGGACGACACGTTTGCCCTGTTGCGCTTCACGCAGCAGGATTTGGTTAATTTCCTCCTGCGGCACGCAGTGATAACCCGCGCGTTTACCGACAAACACACGGTCGGCGTCGCGACGCACCAGGTTCATGATGTCGTCAGACACCAGACGGTCATAGACCACCACATCGGCCTGCTGGATCTGCTGCAACCCTTTTAGCGTCAGAAGTCCGGCATCGCCAGGGCCTGCACCCACCAGCACCACTTCACCGCGATGATCCAACGGCTCGCTGAGCATCTGCTCGGTGGTTTCTTCTACCGCTTTATGGTCGGCATTCGCCAGCGACTGTGCCAGCCTGTCGTTAACAAACAGCTTTTCCCAGAAGCGGCGACGTTCACCCATCGTGGCAAACTGTTTTTTCACCCGGGAACGAAGTTGCCCGGCATAATGTGCAACCTGACCCAAATGTTGAGGTAAAACGGATTCCAGTTTTTCACGCAGCAGACGGGCCAGCACCGGTGAGGTGCCGCCGGAAGAGACCGCCACCATTAGCGGTGAACGGTCGATAATCGATGGCATGATGAAACTGGCGGCTTTCGGCGCATCCACGACGTTACAGAAGATGCGGCGGGATTCTGCAGCATCGCTCACGCGCTGATTCACCGCATCATCATCGGTCGCGGCAATCGCCAGCCAGCACGGGTCGAGAAGGGCTTCATCAAACGGTCCTTCCACCAGCGTCAACATGTTTTCATTTGCCCATACGGTGAACTGCGGAATAAACGCCAGCGCATTAACCGTTAAACGAGCGCCTGCTTCCAGCAGTAACCGTGCTTTGCGTTCTGCGACATCACCGCCGCCGACAATCAGACAGTCGCGGTCGCGTAGTTGACAAAATATAGGCAAATGATCCACGACATTACCCCTTAATTATTGGCTGTAGCCTCAGTTTGGTTGATTTTTGCCGGAGCAGGTCGCTCCGATTTTGGCGTAGCATACCAATAACCTAACCCCATGAACACGACACCGGACAAAGTATTGCCGAGTGTTACCCACAGCAGGTTATGACCAATCCCCGCCAGGGTATAGGCTTCGCTGTGGTGTCCGAACCAGGAGAGGGCGAACAGCGTCATGTTGGCAACTGAGTGTTCATAGCCGGACGCGATAAATGCCAGCAGACACCACCAGATAGCGATAAATTTCGCAGCGCCTTCAGTACGGATCGCCATCCAGATTGCCAGACAAACCAACCAGTTACACAGCGCGCCTTTGAAGAACAGTACCGTTGCCGGCGCCGTGGTTTTCGCCAGCGCGACCGAGTGTACGATGCTGGTATCGACCGGTAGCAGGCTACCGCCACCCCAGCTGTACAGCAGCGCGACGAACACGGAACCCACCAGGTTACCCAACCAGGTCTGCGGCAAAATCGCCCACATCTGCCCCTGGCTGATGGTGCCCGCTTTGACGCCAAGCGTCAGGAACATCGTGTGACCGGTAAACAGTTCGGAACCAGCAATAATGACCAGCGTTAAGGCAATCCCAAAGGTCGCGCCCATCACCAGCGGACGCACGGACGGATCGAGTAAGTTACCGAGAGTGAAAATCAGGATGATACCGAGGCCAACGTAAGCCCCTGCCATCGCAGAACTGACCCAGAAGCCGAGCGGGTTATTCGCCGACAGGCGTGCGATGCGCGCAGCGTTAGCCGCACATTTGTTAATTGTATCTGTGAACATGACTGTGATTACCCATAAAAAATAAAATAAAAACGTAACCGTAGGCCGGATAGGCCTTTATGCCGCCATCAGACCTACGAAAAAACGGGACTGCCAATACGTTAAAAAGGGAGGCGTTGCGCCTCCCTAAAATTCATTAACTGCGCAACTGCACAATGCCATCTTTCACCCGCGCGTCGTAGTGCGCCACGGAATGACGTTCGTCCTCCATGCACAGGCCGTCGCTCAGGCGAAAGCGCTGTTTTTTCAACGGGCTGGCGACCCACAATTCGCCCTGATGTTCCGCAATCAATCCGCGAGACAGCACGCTGGATTCAAAGAACGGGTCGATGTTGCTGATCGCAAACACCTGGTCGTTGTGATACGGACGAAAAATAGCGACCTGTTCCTCACCTAACAACGCGCAGACGCCGGTTGCGGGCAGGATGTCATCAATGTGGCAGATGTTTGTCCACTGGCTCATGCGTTTTCCTCCACCAGAGTGACCGGGATGCGTTCATACGGCGTGGCCGGACGATGCTGTTCACGTTCAGGCACTACCTGGACGTTCGGATCGCGTTTATCGCTGTTGATAAAGTGTCTGAAACGCGTCTGGGCAGATGGCGTGTTGACGGTTTCCGTCCACTCGCAGACTACGGCTTCGCGCAGACGGGCCATCTCTTCTTCCAGATGTTCGTTCAGACCTAGTTTGTCGTCGATGATGACGGAACGCAGATACTCAATGCCGCCTTCCAGGTTGTCTAACCACGGGGCGGTACGGGTCAGTTTGTCCGCCGTACGGATGTAGAACATCATGAAACGGTCGAGATATTTGAGCAGCGTTTCACGATCGATATCCGCTGCCAGCAGATCCGCATGACGCGGTTTCATCCCGCCATTACCGCAGACGTACAGGTTCCAGCCTTTCTCGGTAGCGATGATACCGACGTCTTTGCCCTGGGCTTCGGCACATTCACGGGTACAGCCGGAAACGCCGAACTTCATCTTGTGCGGGGTGCGAATGCCTTTGTAGCGGTTTTCCAGCTCAACGCCGAAGCCCACGCTGTCACCCACGCCATAACGGCACCAGGTGCTGCCCACACAGGTTTTCGCCATGCGCAGCGCTTTGGCGTAGGCATGGCCGGTTTCGAAGCCAGCTTCAATCAGTTGGCGCCAGATTTCCGGCAGGTCGTCTTTTTGCGCGCCGAACAGGCCGATACGCTGAGAACCGGTGATTTTGGTGTACAGATTAAATTCACGGGCGATACGACCTACGGCAACCAGACCTTCCGGCGTGATTTCACCGCCGGCAGAGCGTGGGATCACAGAGTAGGTCCCGTCTTTCTGGATGTTCGCCAGGAAGTTGTCGTTAGTATCCTGCAGCGGGGTGTGCTGCGGTTTCAGAATGTACTCATTCCAGCAGGAAGCCAGCAAAGAGCCCACGGTCGGTTTACACACTTCGCAGCCATAACCTTTACCGTGTTTTGCCAGCAGCTCCTCGAAGGTTTTGATGCCTTCCACTCGAATCAGGTGGAACAGTTCCTGGCGCGAGTAAGCAAAGTGCTCGCACAGGTTGTTGTTCACTTCGATACCCTGTTTCGCCAGTTCGGCGTTCAGCACCTGGGTAACCAGTGGGATACAGCCGCCGCAGCCGGTACCGGCTTTGGTTTCGGCTTTCAGCGCGGCAACGGTGTGGCAGCCTTTGTTGATGGCGGCGACCAGCATCCCCTTGGTGACGTCGAAACAGGAGCAAATCTGCGCGCTGTCCGGCAGTTTATCCACGCCAATAGACGGTTTACCACTGCCGGCATGGGCCGGCAGGATCAGCGAGTCCGGGTTTTCCGGCAGTTCGATGGCATTCAGTACCAGTTGCAGCAGGTTGCCGTAATCGCTGGTATCTCCCACCAGCACAGCGCCGAGCAGGGTTTTGTTATCCTGGCTTACGATAAGGCGTTTGTAGACTTCTTTGCTTTCGTCGAGGTAAACGTAACTACGGGCACCCGGCGTGCGGCCATGTGCGTCGCCAATACCGCCAACGTCAACGCCCAGCAGTTTCAGCTTGGCGCTTAAATCTGCGCCTTCGAAGGCGTTTTCGTTATTGAGAATATGGTCAACGGCGACCTGCGCCATTTTGTAGCCCGGCGCGACCAGACCGTATACCCGGTTGTTCCAACTGGCACATTCACCGATGGCGTAGATATCCGGGTCGGACGTCTGGCAGGCATCGTTGATCACGATCCCGCCGCGTGGCGCAACCTCCAGACCACACTGGGTCGCCAGTTTGTCGCGTGGGCGAATACCGGTCGAGAAGACGATGAAGTCCACTTCCAGCTCGCTACCGTCGGCAAAACGCATCGTTTTACGGGCTTCAGTGCCTTGCTGGACGATCTCCTGGGTGTTTTTGCTGGTGTGCACGCGCACGCCCATGCTTTCAATCTTGCGACGCAACTGTTCGCCGCCCATAGGGTCAAGCTGCTCAGCCATCAGCATCGGAGCGAATTCAATCACGTGAGTTTCCACGCCGAGGTTTTTCAGCGCGCCTGCCGCTTCCAGACCTAACAGACCGCCGCCGACGACCGCACCACGCTTGCTGCGACGAGCACAGGATTCAATCGCGTTGAGGTCTTCAATGGTACGATAAACGAAGCAGTCCTGGGTTTCGGAACCTTTAATCGGCGGGATCCACGGATAAGAACCGGTCGCCATAATCAGCTTGTCGTAGTAAACCGTACGGCCCGCACTGGAGTGAATCACTTTTTCCTGGCGGTTGATGGTAATCGCACGTTCGCCGACCAGCACGTTAACGCCGTGCTTCTCGTAAAATCCTTCGCGAACCAGAGACAGTTCTTCGGCGGTGTGGTGTGAGAAGTAGGATGACAGGTGCACACGGTCGTATGCCTTGCGGGGTTCTTCGCAGAAAACAGTAATATCAAAATTGGCAGCGTCGGATTTATCAAGAAGGTCCTCAATAAAGCGATGGCCGACCATACCATTACCGATAATAGCGAGTCTGACTTTGCTCATTTTTGCCTCGATTTCTTTTCTATTACTGCCTACCTTAACGATTCAGCACCCCCACTTATTGATGCAAATCAAATTCACCTTTATATACCTCTTAAGGAGTATATTGCTGATTTGACAGCATTTTCTTAAGTTGTGGAAATATCAGACTTTTCGCGATTGTACGAATAACGTACAAAATGAGGGGTTTTTAGCAGAAGAGGGCTACCACTAAAGATTGGCTGCCTTACATCCTTCGAGGAAGGGAAGAGAAACGAGAAAAGGCCGGATGGCGGTAGCGTTTTATCCGGCCTATAAAGAGGATCGCCATCCGGCAAATCACGTTATTGTGCTGTCGGGGCCTCATGCTGGCGATGACGGGTCACAAAACCGAGGATAAAGCACATCACGAAGACGATAGCGTACAGGCCATTCGCGGTGAGCAAGGCCGCCTGAGGACCGCTGTGCGCCACGATAGGGCCGGTGACGACAAACGTCAGCATGGTGCCGATGGTGCCGCAGGTCAGGACGAAGTTAACCAGTTTTGGCGAGGCTACGCGGGTCTGCTGCGAACCCAGAGTGATGATAGTGGTATAGATGGCGCTGGAGAAAAAGCCGAGAGCCAGAATAAACCACGGCATATGTTCAGGCGTCCCGGTGATGAACAGGTACATCAGCACGGTGGCCAGTGCCGCCAGTACGGTCAAAATGCGCTGCAAATCAAAGAAACGCAGAATGAAGCTGAATGCCCACATCCCAAACATGTATGACATCCAGAAGTTGCTGACCAGCGTACCGGCATCGTTCAGGCTCATCCCCAGCCCTTTCGCGTACTCGGGTACCCAGGAGATAAAGCCCAACTGACCGAGGATGTAACACAGCGCAGCGACAGACAGAAACAGGACGCCGATGCCCCATTTCTCTTTCACGACGGGTGTATCGCTTTGCGGCGCGTGTTTGCCCAGCGGCGGGAATTCACAACCAAAGGTCAGAAGAAAAATAGCGACATAGACCAGACCGATGCAGGCGTACACCCAGTACCATTCGATGCTGCGCGCCAACAGGAACGCGGCGACCATCGGGAAAACCATCCCAGCCATGCTGAAGAAGGAGTCGGTAAACAGCAGACGGGAGCCGCGCTGACGGCCTTCATACATCTGCGTAATCAGGAACGTACCAATGGACATGGTGATCCCGCTGACCAACCCCAGCACAAACATTGCGGCAGAGAATAAAGCCAGACTGTGGCTGAACATCAGACCGGCAACGGCCAGTACCATCAGGATAAAGCCAAAGCGCAGTTGCGTTTTTAGCGGAACAATTTCCATCAGCCAGGCATTAAGGAAAATGGAGATCAAGATACCGGCGTTCAGGAAGGTGAAAGTGTTACTCATACTGGAAACTGGCAGCTGGAAATACTCTGCGATGTTTCCCATCACCATCCCGGTGACAATAACCAACGCACCGGTGAGGGCGTAGGAGAGAAAGCTAATCCATGTGAGCTTGATACGATTGCTGTTAGTCATGACTGGCCTGTAAATGGAAGTAAAGCGCATTGACGGCGCCGGGAACGGGCGGATTTTAGGCTTTTTAGTGATGCATTTAAACTTTTATCGGAAATTACAGGATCTGTTACATTTTTAAAGGTGATGTAAGTCACAATAATTAATGCTTTGATGAAGTTACATATGTTTCAGGTACGTAAAATTAGGTAAAGGGATGGCCTTGTCCCTGAAGGCTCTTTAGAATCAAACCACTGGCTTTTGTTACCGCTCTCCTAAAGGAAATCTCATGCTCAAATCGACCCTGGCGGCTGTTGCAGCTGTTTTCGCCCTTTCTGCTCTCTCTCCCGCAGCGCTGGCAGCAAAAGGGGATCCGCACGTTTTGCTGACGACCTCTGCAGGTAATATTGAACTGGAACTGAATAGCCAGAAAGCGCCTGTTTCAGTGCAAAACTTTGTCGATTATGTGAACAATGGTTTCTATAACAACACCACGTTTCACCGTGTAATTCCCGGCTTTATGGTCCAGGGCGGTGGCTTCACCGAGCAGATGCAGCAGAAGAAACCTAATCCCCCGATTAAAAACGAAGCCGATAATGGCTTGCGTAACACGCGCGGCACCATCGCGATGGCGCGTACTGCTGATAAAGACAGCGCGACCAGCCAGTTCTTTATCAACGTGGCCGATAATGCCTTCCTCGATCACGGCCAGCGTGATTTCGGCTATGCCGTATTTGGTAAAGTTGTGAAAGGGATGGAGGTGGCCGATAAGATTTCCCAGGTGCCGACCCATGATGTCGGCCCTTACCAGAATGTGCCGTCAAAACCAGTGGTTATCCTCTCCGCCAAAGTTCTGCCGTAATCCTTTCCCGCGCGGGCATTGCAGGCCCGCGTTGCTTTATCTTCCCTGCGTAACCGCGTTTTGCTGCTTATACTTGTGGCAAACACGGATCAATCAGGGAGGCGTAAAGTGAAAAAACTCACCGACAGGCAAAAATCCCGGCTCTGGGAACAGCAGCGCAACGTGAATTTCCAGGCCAGCCGCCGTCTTGAGGGCGTCGAAAGTCCGTTAGTCACGCTTAATCCCGCAGAGGCGCTGGCGCGTCTGGAAGAACTCCGGAGGCACTATGAGCGATAAAATCGGCGACGACCGCGATCCGTATCTTTACCCCGGACTGAATGTGATGCGTAACCGTCTGGGGATCCACCAGGTTGCACGTCTGGAACAGGCCGCTTATGAACTGACTGCACTACGAGCGGCGACTATCGAACTGGGCCCGGCGAAGCGCGGCTTGCCTCATCTGTGCGCGATTCATCGGCAGCTTTACCAGGACGTCTTTGACTGGGCGGGTCATCTGCGTGAAGTGGATATCTATCAGGGTGATACCCGTTTCTGCCATTTCGCGTACATCGAAAAAGAGGGAAATGCCCTGATGCAGGATCTGGAAGAAGAGGGCTACCTGATGGGGCTGCCAAAAGAGAAGTTCGTCAGTCGCCTTGCACATTATTACTGTGAGATCAACGTGCTACATCCGTTTCGTCTTGGCAGCGGCATGGCGCAGCGGATTTTCTTCGAACAGCTGGCTATTCATGCGGGGTATCTTCTTCACTGGGCAGATGTGCCGGTGGCGGAGTGGCGTCGGGCGAATCAGGAAGGGGCGATGGGCGACCTTAGCGCATTGCAGGCGATATTTCGTAAAGGGGTAAGCGAAGCCGAGGAAACTGAGTAGAATAGCGCGGTTTTCCTCGACCGGAGCCGCCATGATCCTGCTTATCGATAACTACGATTCTTTCACCTGGAACCTCTACCAGTATTTTTGTGAGCTGGGCGCTGACGTGCAGGTTAAGCGCAATGATGAATTGACGCTGTCGCAGATCGATGCGCTACAGCCGCAAAAAATCGTCATTTCGCCCGGTCCCTGCACCCCGGATGATGCCGGAATTTCGCTGGAGGTGATTCGCCACTATGCCGGACGTTCGCCGATACTGGGCGTCTGCCTGGGGCATCAGGCGATGGCGCAGGCTTTTGGCGCAGCGATCGTACGCGCCGAAAAAGTGATGCACGGAAAAACGTCGCCCATCCACCATACGGGACAGGGCGTGTTTCAGGGGTTAACTAACCCGCTTACCGTCACCCGCTATCACTCGCTCGTCATCGACCCCACCACCCTGCCAGACTGCTTTGAGGTGACCGCCTGGAGCGAAACACAGGAAATTATGGGGATTCGCCATACGGTGTGGGATCTGGAAGGGGTGCAGTTCCACCCGGAAAGTATTCTCAGCGAGCAGGGACATCAATTGCTGGCAAATTTCCTCAATCGGTGATTTGTGGTTGCTATCCTGTGATTTTTTATGCATATTTTGTGATTATATTTTCACATTCATTTTTGCATAACTGGATGGGCACGAGATGGCAACTGAACAAACGGCAGTAACCCGGGCAACTTTCGATGAAGTCATTCTGCCGATTTATGCACCAGCGGAATTTATTCCGGTAAAAGGCAAAGGCAGCCGGGTCTGGGATCAGCAGGGCAAAGACTATGTTGATTTCGCGGGCGGAATTGCGGTGACCGCGCTGGGGCATTGCCATCCTGTACTGGTCGATGCGTTAAAAGCGCAGGGCGAAACGCTCTGGCATACCAGTAACGTCTTCACCAACGAACCCGCGCTGCGTCTGGGACGGAAAATAATCGATGCCACCTTTGCCGAGCGCGTGCTGTTTATGAACTCGGGAACAGAAGCCAACGAAACGGCGTTCAAGTTGGCGCGTCATTACGCCTGCGTGCGCCATAGCCCGTTCAAAACCAAAATCATTGCCTTTCATAACGCGTTCCACGGTCGCTCGTTGTTTACCGTCACGGTGGGTGGTCAGCCGAAGTATTCCGATGGCTTTGGGCCGAAACCGGCGGATATCATCCATGTACCGTTTAACGATCTCCATGCGGTGAAAGCGGTGATGGATGACCATACCTGCGCGGTGGTGGTTGAGCCGGTACAGGGAGAAGGTGGCGTTCTGGCCGCGACGCCGGAGTTCCTGCAAGGGCTGCGCGAGCTCTGCGACGAGCACCAGGCATTGCTGGTGTTTGATGAAGTACAAAGCGGCATGGGGCGTACCGGCGATCTGTTTGCCTATATGCACTATGGCGTGACGCCGGATATCCTCACCAGCGCGAAAGCGCTGGGCGGTGGCTTCCCGGTCAGCGCGGTATTGACGACGCAGGAAATCGCCTCGGCGTTTCATGTCGGCTCTCATGGTTCGACCTACGGCGGTAACCCGCTGGCCTGCGCGGTGGCGGAAGCCGCGTTCGACATCATCAACACGCCAGAGGTTCTGGGAGGCGTGAGTGCAAAACGCCAGAGATTCGTTCAACATCTGCAGCAGATTGATGAGCAGTACCACGTGTTCAGCGATATTCGCGGTATGGGGCTGTTGATTGGGGCAGAGCTGAAATCACAATACAAAGGGCGTGCGCGTGATTTCCTCTATGCGGCAGCCGACGCGGGTGTGATGGTGTTGAATGCCGGTCCTGATGTGATGCGCTTTGCCCCATCGCTGGTGGTGGAAGAGGCGGATATCGACGAAGGGATGCAGCGTTTTGCACAGGCTGTCGCGAAGGTTATCGGTTAACGGTGTGCCTGACGGCGCGGCGTTTATCAGGCCTGGTGCTGATAACGCGCGTATCCGGCAATCCGTGTTAACCCCGCATATCCCGTAACCGGCGGCTGAGCCAGATCCCATGGTGCGGCCGCTGACGCCATGCGACAGACGAGATAGTATGCATCGTGTTCAGGTGCCCCAGCACGCGTTGCAGATGCTGTTCCAGCGTGCTTAAGGGGCCGTGGGTGAGCGCTTCGGGCGCTTCCAGAATATTCACATCCCCCGAACTGCCCGGCCCGTCGTATTCCAGCCGCTGCTGACAGCGTTGGATGGCAATTTCGCACGATTGCAGATATCGCTGCGCCAGTTCCGGCGTCAGCATCGTATGCTCACGCGCCAGCGTGGTCATGGCATTGATATGTTCGACGATAAACTGACTGTGCGTCACCCACAGCTTCATGTCCGCCAGGTAGTGCGTGTTAAAGCCTGGCTCCTGCATCGCCTGATTCAGCGAGTTAAACAGCGTGTTGTGCGCCTGATTGACGCGCATACGCTGATAAGCCAGCGGTGTGGCCTGCGGATCGTCACTCAGAATCAGACGAATAGCTTCCTGATCGGCCTCCAGCGCATCATGGGCGTTTTTACGCAACAGTCCGCTCTGCCATTGTGGCCATAACCAAACGGTGCCGCCAAACGCAATCAGGCAGCCTATCACCGTGTCGACAAATCGCGGAATGATGAACTGTTCGCCGTCCAGCGTCAGGAGTTGCAGGGTGTACACCGCCGTGACGGTAAATCCCACGGTCGCCCAGCCGTAGTTTTTGCGGATGGTCAGATAGCTGACCAGGGTGATCACCAGCATCAGCGCCAGCGTATATCCTTCAGGGATATGAAAGTGCAGTGTTACGCCTGCGATAATCAGCCCCACCAGCGTTCCCGCCGAACGGTGCAGAATACGCACGCGGGTGGCGCCGTAACCGTTTTGCGTCACAAACAGCACCGTCATCAGGATCCAGTAAGGCTTCGGCAGATGCAGCGCGGTTCCCATCAGACTGGCGATGCTGAGCATGACGCTGATCCGCCCGGCGCTGCGGAGTGCCGGAGATTTCAGCGAGAGGTAGTTTTTCAACGCCGGCAGCAGCGGTAGCCGACGCTGCTTATCGGCCATCAGATCGCGGGCGTACAATGGTCGCTGGGTGCGCAGTACGCGGGCGATACGGCTGAAGTGCCAGTAACAGAACTGCCCGACGGGGTTATCCGGATGCTGATGAGCAATTTTTTCCAGCGCGCCAATCTGCTTTTGCATGGTGAACCGCGTCGGCAGCCGGTGATATAGAATGTCATCCGCCAGTACGCGCAGGCGAGCGGCGACCGTTTGCGCCGTCCAGCGTATCACCTGCTCCGCGTGACTGCGCTCGACCAGCTTTTGCACCTCTTCCGGTTGATGCAAACTGACGGAGATATGTTCCTGCAGATCCAGCGCTTCCTGAAAGGCGCGCAGCATCCGCTTATAGTCATTATTGTGATGCGCCGACAGCATGTGCATCTGCTGATAGCACTGGGTGATGAGGTCGACGGCCTTCTGCTGGCGCACCAGAAGCGGCGGCAGGGCTTTTTCCGGGTCGGTATGCTGGGTCAGCATGCTGTATTTCGCTTCGCAGTAATCCGCCAGTTCCCGGTACAGCAGGCTCAGCGACTCGCGCAGCGGCTGTTCGCGCCAGAGCCAGAACCAGAACCAGTTAAACAAGCCATACCACAGCGTGCCCAGCGCGTAGATCAGCAGCGGTTCCCAGACCGGCATATTTCCCGCGAGGCTCAGTGTGAAAATCGCCGCGATCAGCGAGGCCGGAAGCAAACGCGCGTGAAGGGAGCTTAATTCAGCGGTGACGCCGAGCGTGAGCGTCAGGCCGGTCAGGATCAGGGGTAACGGCACCGCCTGCGCCAGCAGCAGCTGCATGATCAGGCTACAGCCGGCAAACAGCGACGCACCGATGATCAGACGTTTGAAAAAGCGTTTGTGCGGAGTATCAAGCCCGGCAATGTTGCAGCAGGCGGGAACGAGAGAGAAGAGCAGGCCCAGATGTAACTGCCCGATGATCAGGCCGACGGCCACGGGCAAACAGAGCACCAGCGTTTGACGTAGTGCATAATTGATTTCTGGGTGATAAATCAGTCTGCGCCACATTGGCAAAACAAAAATGACGCGCTAGCGGGTAGCGCGTCATTTCCGATGAGATTAACGAGTGCCGTAAACGACGATCGTTTTACCGTGAGCGGAGATCAGGTTCTGATCTTCCAGCATCTTCAGAATACGACCAACGGTTTCGCGAGAGCAGCCAACGATCTGGCCAATCTCCTGGCGAGTGATTTTGATCTGCATGCCGTCCGGGTGAGTCATCGCATCAGGTTGTTTCGCCAGATTCAGCAGAGTCTGGGCGATACGACCGGTCACGTCGAGGAAGGCCAGGTTACCGACTTTCTCTGAAGTGACTTGCAGACGGCGAGCCATTTGGGAAGAGAGGCGCATCAGAATATCCGGGTTCACCTGGATCAACTGACGGAATTTCTTGTAAGAAATTTCAGCCACTTCACACGCTGTTTTCGCCCGAACCCATGCGCTACGTTCCTGGCCTTCTTCAAACAGGCCCAGTTCGCCAATAAAATCACCCTGATTCAGATAAGAAAGGATCATTTCTTTCCCTTCCTCATCCTTAATCAACACTGCCACTGAGCCCTTAACGATGTAGTACAACGTTTCTGCTTTTTCACCCTGGTGAATCAGCGTGCTCTTGGACGGGTACTTATGAATGTGGCAATGAGACAAGAACCATTCAAGTGTCGGGTCTGTTTGCGGTTTGCCAAGCACCATGCGCGATTATCCTCTGTTATAAGCTGTCTCCAGAGCCAAAAAATGCCGCTGTCTCTGGGGTTGCAAAAATGTGCTTCCCGCGTCCTGGGAAGAGGCTGTCAAAAACTCACTGCAGCCTTTAATGTGAAGTCCTCTGCATACATGCAGTACATCAATGTATTACTGTAGCATCCTGACTGTTTTAGCATAGCTTTAGCCGTGTGTCTCCTGGTGTCTCGCTTCAGCATGACGGAGGTCGCCTTCCGTTGCGAGAATTGTTATGTACGCGTAATCTGTCAGGAAAATTGACGCACTGGAGTTAAAAAATATGCAAGCGCGTGTTAAATGGGTTGAGGGGTTAACCTTCCTGGGTGAGTCGGCTTCCGGACACCAGATTTTGATGGATGGTAACTCTGGTGATAAAGCGCCGAGCCCGATGGAAATGGTGTTGATGGCAGCGGGCGGTTGCAGCGCCATTGACGTGGTTTCTATCCTGCAAAAAGGCCGTCAGGATGTGACGAACTGCGAAGTGAAACTGACGTCAGAACGTCGCGAAGAGGCGCCACGCCTGTTCACCCACATCAATCTGCACTTTATTGTCACCGGTAACGATCTGAAAGATGCCGCCGTTTCGCGTGCGGTCGACCTGTCAGCGGAGAAGTACTGCTCTGTGGCGCTGATGCTGGGAAAAGCGGTCAACATTACCCATTCGTATGAAGTGATTGCGGCGTAATTTTTCCTGTCGCCGGATGGCGGCTAGCGCCTGGTCCGGCCTACAGATCCCTGATTTGTAGGCCCGATAAGCGTAGCGCCATCGTGCACTTCCCATCGTTTATTCGATCTTCTTGCCTTCCATCAGTCGCTGCACCAGCGGCAACATGATGAGTTCCATTGCCAGCCCCATTTTGCCGCCAGGTACCACCAATGTATTGATGTGGGAAATGAATGACCCCTGCAGCATCGCCAGCAACCAGGGGAAATCGATTCCTTCCAGATTACGGAAATGAATCACGACAAAGCTCTCATCCAGTGATGGAATGCCTTTGGCCGCGAATGGGTTCGAGGTGTCCACGGTGGGAACGCGCTGGAAGTTAATGTGGGTGCGGGAGAACTGCGGCGTGATGTAGTTGATATAGTCGTCCATCGAACGCACTACCGAATCCATCACCGCCTCACGAGAATGGCCTCGCTCGCTGGTGTCGCGGATAAGCTTCTGGATCCACTCCAGGTTAACGATGGGGACCACGCCGACCAGGAGATCAACATGTCTTGCGACCTCATGCTGGGGCGTGACGACGCCGCCGTGCAGGCCTTCATAGAACAATACGTCGGTGGGTTCCGGCAGGGGTTGCCACGGGGTAAACGTCCCCGGTACCTGATTCCATGGCACGGCTTCATCATAGGTATGCAGATATTTACGCGACTGGCCTTTGCCCGTCTGACCGTACTCAATGAACGTCTGCTCCAGTAGACCGAAGTCATTGGCGTCGGGCCCAAAATAGCTGATGTGGCGTCCGGCGTCGCGTGCTTTGCGGATCGCCATATCCATTTCCGGACGGGTATAGCGGTGAAAACTGTCGCCTTCCACCTCGGCTGCGCGCAGGTTGAGCTGCGCAAAAATTTTACGGAACGCAAGGCTGGTGGTGGTGGTCCCCGCGCCGCTGGATCCTGTTACCGCAATCACCGGATGTTTGGCAGACATGTTAACTCCATCAATAAATTGATTTTTTATTATAGTCGGCCGATAGCGTGCGGGTTATTCGCGAAATTGCTTGCGCGGCATGATATTGACGGTTTCGTGCAACTCAGACCACACCAGCACCGCTTCGCCACACTGTAACTGGCGTTTGACGTCGGCGACTTTTTGTTCAAGGGTACGTTCATGTTCACCATAATCGGTACCTTCGCGCAACACAAAGCTTTCGATCAGATTGTCCAGCGTCTCGGGGGAAAGGTCCTGCCAGGGGATTTGCATGATTAGGCCTCCAGATACGGTGTCAGCCAGTCAGGGATGCGCGATTCCAGCCACATTTCTGGCCGACGTAGCGTCCCGCCAATAAATCCAACGTGCCCGCCATGTTCGGTTAACTGATATTCCACCTGCGGCGGTAAATCTTCTGCTTTGGGGATCACGTGATGATCCATAAACGGGTCGTCTTTCGCGTGAATGATCAGCGTCGGAATGGCGATGTCGCTGAGCAAGGGCATGGCACTGCACTGACGATAGTAGTCGATAGCATCGGCGAAGCCGTGAATTTTGGCAGTGATCAGATCGTCAAACTCACGGATCCGGCGCAGGGACTTCAACTGCGCCAGGCTCACCGGCAGCGAGCCTGGATAAGCCGCCAGCTTGCGCGATGCGTTAGCTTTCAGCAGGTTGAGCAGATAGCGCTGATAAATACGGGAAAAGCCTTTATCCATATGATAGCTGCAGGCTTCCAGTACAAAGGGAGCCGAGACAATGACCGCCGCATCAAGCGGGATGTTTTTCCCTTCTTTAGCCAGCAGGCATGCCAACATATTTCCGCCGAGCGAATAGCCTACGGCGGCCGTCGGCGCGTGGCCAAATTCCCGCTGCAACCAGCCTAAGAACCAGGTTCCGTCTTCGGTTTCACCGGAGTGATAAATACGGTTCAGGCGATTCGGTTCGCCGCTGCAACCGCGAAAGTGCATCACCACGCCAAGCCAGTCACGATTCTTTGCCGCTTCAATCAGGCCATGTGCGTACGGACTGTTCAGGCTGCCTTCCAGACCATGAAAGACCACCAGGCGCGGCTTGTGCTTCGCCTGATGCGGATCTTCACTCCATGCCAGATCGACAAAGTCGCCGTCGGGCAATTCCAGACGCTGCCAGTGGGCGTCGAAATTCACCTTTCGGCGGATCAAACGCGGCAACATGGTCTGTAGATGGCAGTTACTGATACCGCGCATCGGGCGAAATTCGTCACTGCTGCCATTTGGCATCTCTGGGTCGTGAAGGATTACGTGTGTCATCACCGTTACTCGCTCAGCATCTGCTCAAGCTGTTCCTGGGCGTCCAGCCAGGCCAGTTCGCACGCTTCCAGCCCGGCTTTGGCGCTGGCCTGCTGTTGCAGACATTCCGTCAGCTCGGCTTTGCGGCTCTGGTCGTAAAGTTCGCTGTCACCCAGCTTCTCTTCTGCCTGCGCCAGCTGTGCGTTCAGCTTCTCCATCTCTTTTTCCAGACGGGCGATCTCTTTACGCAGCGGCTGGGTTTGCGTCCGCAGTTCAGCTTCCCGACGCTTCTGATCTTTACGCGCTTGCGCGCTGTTGATGTTCTCTTTCGGCGTCTCGTCGGACTGGCTTTCCTGCTTCTGCACATCGCTCAGCCACTGCTGATAATCTTCCAGATCGCCATCGAACGGCTCGACCTTGCGGTCATGCACCAGATACAGGTCGTCGGTTGTGGAGCGCAGCAAATGGCGGTCGTGCGATACGACCACCAGCGCGCCTTCAAATTCAATCAGCGCTTCGGTTAATGCCTGGCGCATGTCGAGATCAAGGTGGTTAGTCGGTTCATCGAGCAGCAACAGGTTCGGACGCTGCCAGACGATCAGCGCCAGCACCAGTCGCGCTTTTTCACCGCCGGAGAAACGACGCGTCTCTTCGCTGACTTTATCGCCCTGAAAGCCGAAGCCACCCAGGTAATCGCGTAGTTTCTGTTCCAGTTCTTGTGGCGCCAGTCGCACCAGATGCTGCAACGGCGACTCATCCGCGCGCAAATACTCAAGTTGATGCTGGGCGAAATACCCGAGCTTAATGCCTTTTGCCAGGCCAATTTCACCGCTCACCGGCGCGAGTTCGCCCGCCAACAGTTTAATGAGCGTGGATTTACCCGCACCGTTACGTCCCAGCAAACCAATACGCGATCCTGGCACCAGGTTCAGTTTGATTGAATCCAGGATGATGCGTTCGCCGTAACCGGCGCTCACTTTCTCCATCTTCAAGAGCGGATTCGGCAGGCTTTCCGGCGCCCGGAAGCTGAAATGGAACGGGTTATCGACATGCGCCGGGGCAATCAGCTCCATGCGTTCCAGCATCTTAATACGGCTCTGTGCCTGTTTTGCTTTCGTGGCTTTGGCGCGGAAGCGATCGATATAGCTTTGCAGATGCGCCACGCGCTCCTGCTGGCTTTCATACATCGCCTGTTGCTGGGCCAGACGCGTGGCACGCTGAATTTCAAACGCGCTGTAGTTGCCGGTGTACTCGAGCATCGTTTGCTGTTCGATATGAATGATTTTATCCACAACCGGATCGAGGAAATCACGGTCGTGAGAGATCAGAATCAGAGTGCCCTGATAGCTCTTTAGCCATTTTTCCAGCCAGATAACCGCATCCAGATCGAGGTGGTTGGTTGGTTCATCGAGCAGGAGGAGATCGGAGCGACAAATCAGCGCCTGAGCCAGGTTGAGACGCATACGCCAGCCGCCGGAAAAGTCGCTGACTGGACGTTCCAGTTGTTCATTAGAGAAACCGAGACCATGCAACAGGCTGGCTGCGCGGGAGCGTACGGTCCAGGCGTCGATGGCATCCAGCTTGCCGTGGACGGTGGCAATGGCGTGTCCGTCGTTACGTTCGTTAGCGTCATGCAACTGGGCTTCCAGCTGACGATATTCGCGGTCACCGTCAATAACATATTCCAGCGCGGGCTGGGGCAGAGCTGGTGTTTCCTGATTCACCCACGCCAGCTGCCAGTTACCGGGAAAGGTAAAACTGCCGGCATCTGCGCTGATTTCATTTTTCAGCAATGCCAGCAGGGTAGATTTCCCGCAGCCGTTCTTACCCACCAGGCCCACTTTCTGGCCCGGATTGATGGTGGCAGTGGCATTGTCCAGTAAGACGCGCACGCCGCGACGAATTTGTAACGAGGAGAAAACAATCATAAGGCGCCGTATGTTCAGACTATGTTAATTTATCATTATGATAATGTAAGGTGTGGGCCATTTTCCGCACCGGGCCGCAATGGTAGCCCAAAACGACGACAATACACAAAAACAGAAATAAACCGGGAGGGGGATGATGTCTCAGCCAGCAAAGGTCTTGCTGCTGTATGCCCATCCGGAATCTCAGGACTCGGTGGCTAACCGGGTACTGCTTAAGCCGGCCACGCAGCTCAGCAACGTTACGGTGCACGATCTCTACGCGCACTATCCTGATTTTTTTATCGATATCCCGCATGAGCAGGCGCTACTGCGTGAGCATGACGTGATCGTGTTTCAGCATCCGCTGTACACCTATAGCTGTCCGGCGTTGCTGAAAGAGTGGCTGGACCGCGTATTGAGCCGTGGCTTTGCCAGCGGCCCCGGGGGAAATCAGTTAGCGGGAAAGTACTGGCGGAGCGTGATAACAACCGGGGAACCGGAGAGCGCCTATCGCTATGACGCGCTGAATCGCTATCCGATGAGCGATGTACTACGGCCATTCGAACTGACGGCAGGGATGTGCCGGATGCACTGGTTGAGTCCCATTATTATCTACTGGGCCAGACGACAAAGCGCGCAGGAGCTGGAAAGCCATGCAAAAGCGTATGGCGACTGGCTTGCTCATCCCGTTCCTGTGGGAGGCCGCTGATGGAAGGTTCCGATTTAATGCTGGCAGGAGTGCTGTTTCTCTTCGCGGCGGTGGCTGCGGTGCCTTTGGCATCGCGGCTGGGGATTGGCGCGGTATTGGGCTATTTGCTTGCGGGGATTGCTATTGGTCCGTGGGGGCTGGGGTTCATCAGCGACGTAGATGAGATTCTCCACTTCTCTGAACTCGGCGTCGTGTTTCTGATGTTTATTATTGGGCTGGAGCTGAACCCGTCGAAGCTCTGGCAGCTTCGGCGTTCTATCTTTGGCGTGGGTGCGGCGCAGGTTCTGCTGAGTGCGGCGCTGTTGGCCGGACTGCTAATGTTGACCGATTTCTCGTGGCCTGCGGCGGTCGTCGGCGGGATAGGCCTGGCAATGTCTTCCACTGCGATGGCACTACAACTGATGCGCGAAAAAGGGATGAATCGCAGCGAATCCGGGCAGTTGGGCTTTTCGGTTTTGCTGTTCCAGGATCTGGCGGTGATCCCGGCGCTCGCGCTGGTACCGCTGTTAGCCGGTTCGGCCGATGAAGACTTTGACTGGATGAAGATCGGTATGAAGGTGCTGGCGTTTGCTGGCATGCTGATTGGTGGACGCTATCTGCTGCGTCCGGTGTTCCGGTTTATTGCCGCCTCCGGCGTGCGTGAAGTGTTTACCGCCGCCACGCTGCTGCTGGTGCTGGGATCGGCATTGTTTATGGATGCGCTGGGGCTGTCGATGGCGCTCGGCACGTTTATCGCCGGGGTGCTGTTAGCGGAAAGCGAATATCGGCATGAGCTGGAAACCGCGATCGATCCGTTTAAAGGACTGCTGCTGGGTCTCTTCTTTATTTCTGTCGGGATGTCACTCAATCTGGGCGTGCTGTATACCCATCTGCTGTGGGTTGTGGCAAGCGTGGTGGTGTTGGTGGCGGTCAAAACGTTGGTGCTTTATCTGCTGGCGCGACTGTACGGCCTGCGCAGTTCTGAAAGAATGCAGTTTGCGGGCGTGTTGAGCCAGGGCGGAGAGTTCGCTTTTGTGCTGTTCTCAACCGCGTCGTCGCAGCGGTTGTTTCAGGGCGATCAGATGGCGCTTTTGCTGGTGACCGTCACGTTGTCGATGATGACCACGCCGATGCTGATGAAGCTTATCGATAAATGGCTGTCCCGCCAGCTTAACGGCCCGGATGAAGAAGATGAAATGCCGTGGGTTGAGGATGATAAGCCGCAGGTCATCGTAGTGGGCTTTGGTCGTTTTGGTCAGGTTATCGGCCGTTTGCTGATGGCGAATAAAATGCGCATTACCGTGCTGGAGCGGGACATCAGCGCGGTGAACCTGATGCGTAAATATGGCTATAAGGTCTATTACGGCGATGCGACGCAGGTGGATCTGCTACGTTCTGCGGGCGCAGAGGCGGCGGAATCTATCGTCATTACCTGTAATGAACCGGAAGATACGATGAAGCTGGTGGCGATCTGTCAGCAGCATTTCCCGCATTTGCATATTCTTGCGCGAGCGCGCGGACGTGTTGAAGCGCATGAGTTATTACAGGCAGGGGTATCACAGTTTTCCCGTGAGACCTTTTCCAGTGCGCTGGAACTGGGACGCAAAACGCTGGTGTCGTTGGGGATGCATCCCCATCAGGCGCAGCGGGCGCAACTGCATTTCCGCCGGCTGGATATGCGGATGCTGAGGGAGCTCATCCCAATGCATGCTGATACGGTACAAATCTCTCGCGCCAGAGAAGCCAGACGCGAGCTGGAGGAGATTTTCCAGCGCGAGATGCAACAAGAACGACGCCAACTGGATGGCTGGGATGAATTCGAATAGAGGATAAGTATGGCAATCCGTAAACGTTTTATTGCAGGGGCGAAATGCCCTTCCTGCCAGGCGCAGGATTCTCTGGCGATGTGGCGCGAGAATAATATCGATATTGTTGAATGCGTTAAGTGCGGACATCAGATGCGGGAAGCGGATAAAGAAGTCCGCGATCACGTTCGCAAAGAAGAGCAAGTGATTGGGATCTTTCATCCAGACTAGCGATATGGCCCGAGATTTTTTAAGCTAAAGGGTACACAGGTGCAGATTTCCGCTACAATCTGCGCCAGCAATTTTCCCACGCTCAGGAGATATCATGAAAGTAGCAAAAGACCTGGTGGTCAGCCTGGCCTATCAGGTACGTACAGAAGACGGTGTGTTGGTTGATGAGTCTCCGGTGAGTGCGCCGCTGGACTACCTGCATGGTCACGGTTCCCTGATCTCTGGCCTGGAAACAGCGCTGGAAGGTCACGATGTTGGCGACAAATTCGATGTTGCGGTAGGCGCGAACGACGCTTACGGTCAGTATGATGAAAACCTGGTGCAGCGCGTTCCAAAAGACGTCTTCATGGGCGTTGATGAGCTGCAGGTTGGCATGCGTTTCCTGGCGGAAACTGACCAGGGTCCGGTACCGGTAGAAATTACCGAAGTGGAAGACGACCACGTTGTGGTTGACGGCAACCACATGCTGGCGGGTCAGAATCTGAAATTCAACGTTGAAGTTGTGGCGATCCGCGAAGCGACCGAAGAAGAACTGGCTCACGGCCACGTTCATGGTGCGCACGGTCACGACCATGACCACGATCACGACGGCTGCTGCGGCGGTCACGGCCATGATCACGGTCACGAGCACGGCGGCGAAGGCTGCTGCGGTGGCGGCGGTAAAGGCAATGGCGGCTGCGGTTGCCACTAATACCCGTCGTCTTTCAAACCACCGCAGCGTTGGCTGCGCTTTCGAACCCCGGTCACATAGTTTTCTATGCTCCCGGGGCTTGCTCAAGCTTGCCGCCTTGCGGTGACTCGAAATCCTTTGGGTATTTATGAGACCGTCCGATAAGTGTTGGTGCCATCGGATACAAGAAAGCGGGTTTAACCCGCTTTTTTTACGTCTCAATAATGAGGCGGTGGCGTCTCTTCGGCCTGGGAGGCGATGTGGGAAGGCTGGCTCGCTTTGAGCTTTTCCGTCAGCAGTCGCAGATGATCGCGCAATTTGGCCATTTCCATCTCGTGAGCGGTTACCGTTACGTTGAGCTCTTCAATGGTGATTTCCTGAAAAGCCAGCCGACTTTCCAGCTCGGCCAGCCGGGTTTCCATCGTTGTGTCCTGCATGATTCACCTCATCGATTGTCTCTGGTCGCGGCGGATTCTACTTAACTTTGTCTGAATACACAGCCCTGATTCAGTCTTGTCGAAACTAATTTAAACAAAAAGAGTCTCAAAAGTAGCGAGAATCAGGCATGTCCGTATGTTGATTTGTTCAACAACGCTTTATAGTACGCTTCTCATAGTAAAGTTAACCATGGGGTGAGATGCCCCGGCCCTGGAGATATGGATGAAATCACTGTTTAAAGTCACTTTGCTGGCGACCACGATGGCCGTTGCTCTGCACGCCCCGATCACCTTCGCAGCGGACGCCGCAAAACCGGCCGCCGCCGCTGCTGACAGCAAAGCTGCGTTCAAAAATGACGACCAGAAATCGGCTTACGCACTGGGTGCATCGCTGGGTCGCTATATGGAAAACTCCCTGAAAGAACAGGAAAAACTGGGTATCAAACTGGACAAAGACCAGCTGATCGCCGGTGTGCAGGATGCGTTTGCTAATAAGAGCAAACTGTCTGACCAGGAAATCGAGCAGACTCTGCAGGCTTTTGAAGCACGCGTGAAAGCTTCCGCCCAGGCGAAGATGGAAAAAGACGCAGCTGACAACGAAGCCAAAGGTAAAGAGTTCCGCACCAAGTTTGCGAAAGAGAAAGATGTGAAGACCTCTTCGACTGGCCTGCTCTACAAAGTTGAGAAAGCCGGTACAGGCGAAGCGCCGAAAGACAGCGACACGGTGGTGGTGAACTACAAAGGTACGCTGATCGACGGTAAAGAGTTTGATAACTCCTACACCCGTGGCGAACCGCTATCTTTCCGTCTGGACGGTGTGATCCCTGGCTGGACTGAAGGTCTGAAGAACATTAAGAAAGGTGGGAAGATTAAGATGGTCATCCCACCAGAACTGGCTTACGGTAAAACCGGCGTTCCGGGGATCCCGGCTAACTCCACGCTGGTATTCGACGTAGAACTGTTGGACATCAAGCCAGCACCGAAGGCGGATGCCAAGCCAGAAGCAGCAGCTGAAGCTGATGCAAAAGCAGCAGATGCCGCTAAAAAATAAAAACTGAGAACCGCCGCCGAACAGAGCGGCGGTTTTTTTTGTGCAGGCCGGATATAATTAATAGTGGAAAGTGGAACCACCACTGTATTAATTTAATCATCCACAAAATTAATGAGCCTGCCCTGAAAACATAACGACAGGCTCCTGAAAAGGAGTGTTTTTTTTCATGTCCAGGTCGCTTTTAACCAACGAAACCAGTGAGCTTGATTTACTGGATCAACGTCCTTTCGATCAAACCGACTTTGATATTCTGAAATCCTACGAAGCGGTGGTGGACGGGTTAGCGATGCTCATTGGTTCCCACTGTGAAATCGTTTTGCACTCTTTGCAGGATTTGAAATGTTCCGCCATTCGCATTGCCAACGGCGAACATACGGGACGAAAAATCGGTTCGCCGATTACTGACCTTGCGTTACGGATGCTGCACGATATGACCGGTGCAGATAGCAGCGTCTCCAAATGCTACTTTACCCGTGCGAAAAGCGGCGTTCTGATGAAGTCAGTGACGATTGCCATTCGCAATCGCGAGCATCGTGTGATTGGTCTGCTGTGCATCAACATGAACCTTGATGTCCCGTTTTCGCAGATCATGAATACCTTTATTCCCCCGGAGACCCCGGAAGTGGGATCGTCTGTTAACTTCGCCTCTTCCGTGGAAGATCTGGTGACGCAGACGCTGGAGTTCACCATTGAAGAGGTGAACGCCGATCGTAATGTCTCCAATAATGCCAAGAACCGCCAGATCGTCCTGAATCTGTATGAGAAGGGTATCTTCGATATTAAGGATGCCATCAATCAGGTCGCCGATCGTCTGAACATCTCCAAGCACACCGTGTACCTCTATATTCGCCAGTTCAAGAGCGGCGACTTTCAGGGGCAAGATAAGTAATGCGTTTTGCCATTGTGGTTACCGGTCCGGCGTATGGTACCCAGCAGGCGAGCAGCGCATTGCAGTTTGCTCAGGCTTTGCTTGAAGAAGGCCATACGTTAAGCAGCGTCTTTTTCTATCGGGAAGGGGTGTATAACGCCAACCAGTTGACCTCTCCGGCCAGTGATGAATTTGATCTGGTCCGGGCCTGGCAACAAATGAATACACAGCATGGCGTTGAGCTGAACATTTGTGTGGCGGCGGCGCTGCGCCGCGGTGTGGTAGATGAAACAGAAGCGGGCCGACTGGGACTGGCGTCCGCCAATCTGCAGCCCGGTTTTACCCTCAGCGGACTGGGCGCGTTGGCGCAAGCCTCATTGACCTGCGATCGCGTGGTACAGTTTTAATGAAACGTATTGCCTTTGTCTTTTCCGAAGTGCCGCACGGTAGTGCTTCTGGCCGTGAAGGGCTGGACGCGCTGTTGGCGACGTCGGCATTAACTGAAGCGATCGGCGTCTTCTTTATAGGTGATGGCGTCTTTCAAATCCTGCAGGGACAAAAGCCGGATATGATTCTGGCCCGCGACTATATTGCGACCTTCAAACTGCTGGGATTGTACGATATCGAACAGTGCTGGTTATGCGCCGCCTCGCTGCGCGAGCGTGGACTCGAAGAAGGGGCCAGTTTTGTCGTTGAGACGACGCCGCTGGAACCAGACGCGCTGCGTCGTGAACTGGGCAACTACGATGTCATCCTGAGATTCTGAGGTTTTCATGCTGCATACTTTACACCGCTCCGCGTGGCACTCTGATTTCTCTGCAATCCTGCGCCTGCTTGCAGAAGGGGATGAACTTTTGTTGCTCCAGGATGGCGTTACCGCCGCAGTCGAAGGCTGTCGCTTCCTTGAAAGCCTGCAAAACACCCCCATAACGGTATATGCACTGAAAGAAGACATTGACGCTCGGGGGTTGGGTGGTCAAATTTCAGACAGTGTCGTCAGGGTTGACTATACTGACTTCGTCAGACTTACGGTTAAGCACGCCAGCCAGATGGCCTGGTGATTGTGTGATCGTTGTATATTTCTTGACACCTTTTCGACACCGCCCTAAAATTCGGCGTCCTCATATTGTATGAGGTCGTTTTATTACGTGTTTACGAAGCAAAAGCTAAAACCAGGAGCTATTTAATGGCAACAGTTAACCAGCTGGTACGCAAACCACGCGCTCGCAAAGTTGCAAAAAGCAACGTGCCTGCGCTGGAAGCATGCCCGCAAAAACGTGGTGTATGTACTCGTGTATATACTACCACTCCTAAAAAACCGAACTCCGCACTGCGTAAAGTATGCCGTGTTCGTCTGACTAACGGTTTCGAAGTGACTTCCTACATCGGTGGTGAAGGTCACAACCTGCAGGAGCACTCCGTGATCCTGATCCGTGGCGGTCGTGTTAAAGACCTCCCGGGTGTTCGTTACCACACCGTACGCGGTGCGCTTGACTGCTCCGGCGTTAAAGACCGTAAGCAAGCTCGCTCCAAGTATGGCGTGAAGCGTCCTAAGGCTTAATGGTTCTCCGTTAAGTAAGGCCAAACGTTTTAACTTAAATGTCAAACTAAACTCGTAGAGTTTTGGACAATCCTGAATTAACAACGGAGTATTTCCATGCCACGTCGTCGCGTCATTGGTCAGCGTAAAATTCTGCCGGATCCGAAGTTCGGATCAGAACTGCTGGCTAAATTTGTAAATATCCTGATGGTAGATGGTAAAAAATCTACTGCCGAAACAATCGTATACAGCGCGCTGGAGACCCTGGCTCAGCGTTCTGGTAAATCTGAACTGGAAGCTTTCGAAGTAGCTCTCGAAAACGTGCGCCCGACTGTCGAAGTTAAGTCTCGCCGCGTTGGTGGTTCTACTTATCAGGTACCAGTTGAAGTCCGTCCGGTTCGTCGTAATGCCCTGGCAATGCGTTGGATCGTTGAAGCTGCTCGTAAACGCGGTGATAAATCCATGGCTCTGCGCCTGGCGAACGAACTTTCCGATGCTGCAGAAAACAAAGGTACTGCAGTTAAGAAACGTGAAGACGTTCACCGTATGGCCGAAGCCAACAAGGCGTTCGCACACTACCGTTGGTAATCCCTTCGGAGTTTTAGTCACCAGGCGGGCGCTTCCAGTAAGCAGCCCGCTTTGGGCTACTTAAATTGAACGCCTAAAAGATAAACGAGGAATCAAATGGCTCGTACAACACCCATCGCACGCTACCGTAACATCGGTATCAGTGCGCACATCGACGCCGGTAAAACCACTACTACCGAACGTATTCTGTTCTACACCGGTGTAAACCATAAAATCGGTGAAGTTCATGACGGCGCAGCCACCATGGACTGGATGGAGCAGGAGCAGGAACGTGGTATTACTATCACTTCCGCAGCGACTACTGCATTCTGGTCTGGTATGGCTAAGCAGTATGAACCGCATCGCGTAAACATCATCGACACCCCGGGGCACGTTGACTTTACTATCGAAGTAGAACGTTCCATGCGTGTTCTTGATGGTGCGGTAATGGTTTACTGCGCAGTTGGTGGTGTTCAGCCGCAGTCTGAAACCGTATGGCGTCAGGCAAACAAATATAAAGTTCCACGCATTGCGTTCGTTAACAAAATGGACCGTATGGGTGCGAACTTCCTGAAAGTTGTTGGTCAGATCAAAACCCGTCTGGGCGCGAACCCTGTTCCGCTGCAGCTGGCGATTGGCGCTGAAGAAGCGTTCACCGGTGTTGTTGACCTGGTGAAAATGAAAGCCATCAATTGGAACGAAGCAGATGCAGGCGTTACCTTCACTTACGAAGATATCCCGGCTGACATGCAGGAACTGGCTGAAGAATGGCACCAGAACCTGATCGAGTCCGCAGCGGAAGCTTCTGAAGAGCTGATGGAGAAATACCTGGGTGGTGAAGAACTGACTGAAGAAGAGATCAAAAAAGCTCTGCGTCAGCGCGTTCTGAACAACGAAATCATCCTGGTAACCTGTGGTTCTGCATTTAAGAACAAGGGTGTTCAGGCGATGCTGGATGCGGTAATTGATTACCTGCCATCCCCGGTTGACGTACCTGCGATCAACGGTATCCTGGACGACGGTAAAGACACGCCTGCTGAGCGTCACGCAAGCGACGAAGAGCCTTTCTCTGCACTGGCATTCAAAATCGCTACTGACCCGTTTGTGGGTAACCTGACCTTCTTCCGTGTGTACTCCGGTGTAGTTAACTCTGGTGATACCGTACTGAACTCCGTGAAAGCTGCACGTGAGCGTTTTGGTCGTATCGTTCAGATGCACGCTAACAAACGTGAAGAGATCAAAGAAGTTCGCGCGGGCGACATCGCTGCTGCGATCGGTCTGAAAGACGTAACCACTGGTGACACCCTGTGTGACCCGGATGCGCCGATCATTCTGGAGCGTATGGAATTCCCTGAGCCGGTAATCTCCATCGCCGTAGAACCGAAAACCAAAGCTGACCAGGAAAAAATGGGTCTGGCTCTGGGCCGTCTGGCTAAAGAAGACCCGTCATTCCGCGTATGGACTGACGAAGAATCTAACCAGACCATTATCGCCGGTATGGGTGAACTGCACCTCGACATCATCGTTGACCGTATGAAGCGTGAATTCAACGTTGAAGCGAACGTCGGTAAACCTCAGGTTGCTTACCGCGAAGCGATTCGTGCGAAAGTTACCGATATCGAAGGTAAACACGCCAAGCAGTCTGGTGGTCGCGGTCAGTATGGTCATGTTGTTATCGACATGTACCCGCTGGAGCCGGGTTCTAACCCGAAAGGCTACGAGTTCATCAACGACATTAAAGGTGGTGTAATCCCTGGCGAATACATCCCTGCCGTTGATAAAGGTATCCAGGAGCAGCTGAAAGCCGGTCCGCTGGCAGGTTACCCGGTTGTTGATATGGGTGTTCGTCTGCACTTCGGTTCTTACCATGACGTTGACTCCTCTGAACTGGCGTTTAAACTGGCTGCGTCTATTGCCTTTAAAGAAGGCTTTAAGAAAGCTAAACCAGTTCTGCTTGAGCCAATCATGAAGGTTGAGGTAGAAACGCCGGAAGAAAACACCGGTGATGTTATCGGTGACTTGAGCCGTCGTCGCGGTATGCTGCGCGGTCAGGAATCCGAAGTCACTGGCGTTAAGATCCACGCTGAAGTTCCGCTGTCTGAAATGTTCGGATATGCAACTCAG
The DNA here is from genome assembly GCF_013816795.1 of Citrobacter sp. RHB35-C17. Taxonomy (NCBI): domain Bacteria; kingdom Pseudomonadati; phylum Pseudomonadota; class Gammaproteobacteria; order Enterobacterales; family Enterobacteriaceae; genus Citrobacter; species Citrobacter sp. RHB35-C17. The sequence goes on from NZ_CP057150.1 coordinate 442,318, forward strand.
CTGCGTTCTCTGACCAAAGGTCGCGCATCATACACTATGGAATTCCTGAAGTATGATGATGCACCGAACAACGTTGCTCAGGCCGTAATCGAAGCCCGTGGTAAATAATCCACAGGATTAAAACCTAAGTCCCGTGCTCTCTCCACAAGGGGAGAGCGCTATAGTAAGGAATATAGCCGTGTCTAAAGAAAAATTTGAACGTACAAAACCGCACGTTAACGTCGGCACCATCGGCCACGTTGACCACGGTAAAACTACCCTGACTGCTGCAATCACTACCGTACTGGCTAAAACCTACGGCGGTGCTGCTCGTGCATTCGACCAGATCGATAACGCGCCGGAAGAAAAAGCTCGTGGTATCACCATCAACACTTCTCACGTTGAATATGACACCCCGACTCGCCACTACGCACACGTAGACTGCCCGGGCCACGCCGACTATGTTAAAAACATGATCACCGGTGCTGCGCAGATGGACGGCGCGATCCTGGTTGTTGCTGCGACTGACGGCCCGATGCCGCAGACTCGTGAGCACATCCTGCTGGGTCGTCAGGTAGGCGTTCCGTACATCATCGTGTTCCTGAACAAATGCGACATGGTTGATGACGAAGAGCTGCTGGAACTGGTAGAAATGGAAGTTCGCGAACTTCTGTCTCAGTACGATTTCCCGGGCGACGACACCCCGATCGTTCGTGGTTCTGCTCTGAAAGCGCTGGAAGGCGAAGCAGAGTGGGAAGCGAAAATCATCGAACTGGCTGGCTTCCTGGATTCTTACATCCCGGAACCAGAGCGTGCGATTGACAAGCCGTTCCTGCTGCCGATCGAAGACGTATTCTCCATCTCCGGTCGTGGTACCGTTGTTACCGGTCGTGTAGAACGCGGTATCATCAAAGTGGGCGAAGAAGTTGAAATCGTTGGTATCAAAGAGACTGCGAAGTCTACCTGTACTGGCGTTGAAATGTTCCGCAAACTGCTGGACGAAGGCCGTGCGGGTGAGAACGTTGGTGTTCTGCTGCGTGGTATCAAACGTGAAGAAATCGAACGTGGTCAGGTACTGGCTAAGCCGGGTTCCATCAAGCCGCACACTAAATTCGAATCTGAAGTGTACATCCTGTCCAAAGACGAAGGCGGCCGTCATACTCCGTTCTTCAAAGGCTACCGTCCGCAGTTCTACTTCCGTACAACTGACGTGACTGGCACCATCGAACTGCCGGAAGGCGTTGAGATGGTAATGCCGGGCGACAACATCAAAATGGTTGTTACCCTGATCCACCCGATCGCGATGGACGACGGTCTGCGTTTCGCAATCCGTGAAGGCGGCCGTACTGTAGGTGCGGGCGTTGTTGCTAAAGTAATGAGCTAATAATTACTCATTAGTTCTGCACTTAAAAAGGGCGCTTCGGCGCCCTTTTTGCTGCCCGTTATTTGTCTTGTCACATTTCTTCGCAATTATAACTCCGCTCCCGTTACGTAGAGATAATTGTGCTATTGTAATTATAACTATTCTCATTTACACTTTGCGCAGAAATTGAACGGGAGCGATCATGTACGTTTGTTTGTGTAATGGTGTAAGTGATAAAAAAATTCGCCAGGCGGTACGTCAGTTTCATCCTCAATCCTTCCAGCAGTTACGCAAGTTTATTCCTGTGGGAAATCAATGCGGTAAATGCGTTCGTGCGGCACGCGAAGTCATGCAGGATGAATTAATGCAAATGCCAGAATTTAAAGAGATCGCCTGAGTCACACTCTTTTTTTTGACATCCCTGTAGCCCCATCTATGCTCTGGAGAGTGGAAGCGGAGGGACAATAAAATGAAAGGTGATGTTAAAATCATAAATTATCTCAATAAACTATTGGGAAATGAGCTTGTCGCGATCAACCAGTATTTTCTCCATGCACGTATGTTCAAAAATTGGGGCCTGACTCGCCTCAATGAGATCGAGTACCATGAATCCATCGATGAAATGAAACACGCGGATAAATATATTGAGCGTATTTTGTTTCTGGAAGGGATCCCGAACCTACAGGATCTCGGCAAATTGGGGATTGGCGAAGATGTCGAAGAGATGCTGCAGTCCGATCTTCGGTTAGAGCTCGAAGGGGCGAAAAACTTACGTGAAGCTATCGCCTATGCCGATACCGTTCATGATTATGTCAGCCGAGATATGATGATCGAAATCCTTGCGGATGAAGAAGGACATATCGACTGGCTGGAGACAGAACTGGATCTCATCTCGAAAATTGGCCTGCAAAATTATCTGCAGTCGCAAATCAAAGTGACCAGCTAATCGCCCCTGAGGTGAGACGACAATATCCGGTGATGAAACCCGCAGCTGCCAGAAATGGCCCAAAAGGCAGCGGGTTTTTTAATGCCGATTTTCCATGCACTATCCCCACAACCACGATACCGAAACACCCCAGTAGCGCCGCCCAAAAGACTAATGAAGGCAAAAATATCCACCCATGCCAGGCACCTAGTGCGGCAAGGAATTTCACATCACCATAGCCGAGTCCTTCTCGCTTACGAAGCAGCCAATAACTCCAGTAGATAAAGGCAAAGCTGGCGTAACCCGCGACGGCGCCCCATACGGCATCGGCAAGTTGTGTCGGGATGATGCACAGGTGAAAGATGAATCCACCCCACAGCAACGGGCAGGTAAACCGGTCCGGCAGTCGTCTGCTGCGCATATCGCAGAAACTCAGAGTCAAAGACAATGCGGTATACAGCAGCAGAAAGGGTAGGGCAGCAGACATCGTGTCATCCTCCATCAACCATGGCGTTACTTTAAAGAAGGTTGATAAGGGAGCAAGGCGCTATTATGGGTATTGCGGGATGCTTTCCAGTAAATCCGCTGCGTTTCTTTCACAACATACAATCCCGGAACCCTGTTCGCATTACGCGCGAAGTGTTTAATATCTACGCGACACTTGCTTCAGACTGATATTTGCGTATAATGCGCGGGCTTGTCTTAATTGACGGCAGGTTCGATCTGAACCTCAGATAGCCGATTTGGCTGTCTAACAATGCTCCCAATCGGGGAGCTACGTAAGAACGGTTACACTCTCCCATCAATCGTAATGGGTCTGAGGAGTAATCATTTTCGTTTATAAAATAATTGGAGCTCTGGTCTCATGCAGAACCAAAGAATCCGTATCCGCCTTAAAGCGTTTGATCATCGTCTGATCGATCAATCAACCGCGGAAATCGTCGAGACTGCTAAGCGCACTGGTGCGCAAGTCCGTGGTCCGATCCCGCTGCCGACCCGCAAAGAGCGTTTCACCGTTCTGATCTCTCCGCACGTCAACAAAGACGCGCGTGATCAGTACGAGATTCGTACTCACAAGCGTCTGGTTGACATCGTTGAGCCAACTGAAAAAACCGTTGATGCTCTGATGCGTCTGGACCTGGCTGCCGGTGTAGACGTGCAGATCAGCCTGGGTTAATCAGGTCATCGAGCGATTGAGAGGTTGATACAATGATTGGTTTAGTCGGTAAAAAAGTGGGTATGACCCGCATCTTCACTGAAGATGGCGTATCTATCCCAGTAACCGTAATCGAAGTTGAAGCAAACCGCGTTACTCAGGTTAAAGATCTGGCTAGCGATGGCTATCGTGCTATTCAGGTTACCACGGGTGCTAAAAAAGCTAACCGTGTAACCAAGCCGGAAGCTGGTCACTTTGCTAAAGCTGGCGTAGAAGCTGGCCGCGGCCTGTGGGAGTTCCGTCTGGCAGATGGTGAAGAATTCACTGTTGGTCAGAGCATTAGCGTTGAACTGTTTGCTGACGTTAAAAAAGTTGACGTAACCGGTACCTCTAAAGGTAAAGGTTTCGCAGGTACCGTTAAGCGCTGGAACTTCCGTACCCAGGACGCGACTCACGGTAACTCCTTGTCTCACCGCGTTCCGGGTTCTATCGGTCAGAACCAGACTCCGGGCAAAGTGTTCAAAGGCAAGAAAATGGCAGGCCAGATGGGTAACGAGCGTGTAACCGTTCAGAGCCTTGACGTAGTACGCGTTGACGCTGAGCGCAACCTGCTGCTGGTTAAAGGTGGTGTTCCGGGTGCGACCGGTTGCGACCTGATCGTTAAACCAGCTGTGAAGGCGTAAGGGGATAGCAATGGAATTAGTATTGAAAGACGCGCAGAGCGCGCTGACTGTTTCCGAAACTACCTTCGGTCGTGATTTCAACGAAGCGCTGGTTCACCAGGTTGTTGTTGCTTATGCAGCTGGTGCTCGTCAGGGTACTCGTGCTCAGAAGACTCGTGCTGAAGTAACTGGTTCAGGCAAAAAACCGTGGCGTCAGAAAGGTACCGGCCGTGCGCGTTCAGGTTCTATCAAGAGCCCGATCTGGCGTTCCGGTGGCGTAACCTTCGCTGCTCGTCCGCAGGACCACAGTCAAAAAGTTAACAAAAAGATGTACCGCGGCGCGCTGAAAAGCATTCTGTCCGAACTGGTACGTCAGGATCGTCTGATCGTTGTCGAGAAGTTCTCTGTTGAAGCGCCTAAAACTAAGCTGCTGGCACAGAAACTGAAAGACATGGCTCTGGAAGATGTGCTGATCATCACCGGTGAGCTGGACGAAAACCTGTTCCTGGCTGCGCGCAACCTGCACAAGGTTGACGTACGCGATGCAACTGGTATCGACCCGGTTAGCCTGATCGCCTTCGACAAAGTCGTAATGACTGCTGATGCTGTTAAGCAAGTTGAGGAGATGCTGGCATGATTCGTGAAGAACGTCTGCTGAAGGTGCTGCGTGCACCGCACGTTTCTGAAAAAGCGTCTACTGCGATGGAAAAAACTAACACCATCGTTCTCAAAGTTGCTAAAGACGCGACCAAAGCAGAGATCAAAGCTGCTGTGCAGAAACTGTTTGAAGTCGAAGTCGAAGTCGTTAACACCCTGGTTGTTAAAGGGAAAGTTAAACGTCACGGACAGCGTATCGGTCGTCGTAGCGACTGGAAAAAAGCTTACGTCACCCTGAAGGAAGGCCAGAATCTGGACTTCGTTGGCGGCGCTGAGTAAGTCGGAGGAGTAATACAATGGCAGTTGTTAAATGTAAACCGACATCTCCGGGTCGTCGCCACGTAGTTAAAGTGGTTAACCCTGAGCTGCACAAGGGCAAACCTTTTGCTCCGTTGCTGGAAAAAAACAGCAAATCCGGTGGTCGTAACAACAATGGCCGTATCACCACCCGTCATATCGGTGGTGGCCACAAGCAGGCATACCGTATTGTTGACTTCAAACGCAACAAAGATGGTATTCCGGCAGTTGTTGAACGTCTTGAGTACGATCCGAACCGTTCCGCGAACATCGCGCTGGTTCTGTACAAAGACGGTGAGCGCCGTTACATCCTGGCCCCTAAAGGCCTGAAAGCGGGCGACCAGATCCAATCTGGCGTTGATGCTGCAATCAAACCAGGCAACACCCTGCCGATGCGCAATATCCCGGTTGGTTCTACCGTTCATAACGTAGAAATGAAACCAGGTAAAGGCGGTCAGCTGGCACGTTCCGCTGGTACTTACGTTCAGATCGTTGCTCGTGATGGTGCTTATGTCACCCTGCGTCTGCGTTCTGGTGAAATGCGTAAAGTCGAAGCAGACTGCCGTGCAACTCTGGGCGAAGTTGGCAATGCTGAGCATATGCTGCGCGTTCTGGGTAAAGCAGGTGCTGCACGCTGGCGTGGTGTTCGTCCGACCGTTCGCGGTACCGCGATGAACCCAGTCGACCACCCACATGGTGGTGGTGAAGGTCGTAACTTTGGTAAGCACCCGGTAACTCCGTGGGGCGTTCAGACCAAAGGTAAGAAGACCCGCAGCAACAAGCGTACTGATAAATTCATCGTACGTCGCCGTAGCAAATAATTTTAGAGGATAAGCCATGCCACGTTCTCTCAAGAAAGGTCCTTTTATTGACCTGCACTTGCTGAAGAAGGTAGAGAAAGCGGTGGAAAGCGGAGACAAGAAGCCCCTGCGCACTTGGTCCCGTCGTTCAACGATCTTTCCTAACATGATCGGTTTGACCATCGCTGTCCATAATGGTCGTCAGCACGTTCCAGTATTTGTAACCGATGAAATGGTCGGTCACAAACTGGGTGAATTCGCACCGACTCGTACTTATCGCGGCCATGCTGCTGATAAAAAAGCGAAGAAGAAATAAGGTAGGAGGAAGAGATGGAAACTATCGCTAAACATCGCCATGCTCGTTCTTCTGCTCAGAAGGTTCGCCTTGTTGCTGACCTGATTCGCGGTAAGAAAGTGTCGCAGGCTCTGGATATTCTGACCTACACCAACAAGAAAGCGGCTGTACTGGTCAAGAAGGTACTGGAATCTGCCATTGCTAACGCTGAACACAACGATGGCGCTGACATTGACGATCTGAAAGTTACGAAAATTTTCGTAGACGAAGGCCCGAGCATGAAGCGCATTATGCCGCGTGCAAAAGGTCGTGCAGATCGCATCCTGAAGCGCACCAGCCACATCACTGTGGTTGTGTCCGATCGCTGAGACTCTGGAGACTAGCAATGGGTCAGAAAGTACATCCTAATGGTATTCGCCTGGGTATTGTAAAACCATGGAACTCTACCTGGTTTGCGAACACCAAAGAATTCGCTGACAACCTGGACAGCGATTTTAAAGTACGTCAGTACCTGACTAAGGAACTGGCTAAAGCGTCCGTATCTCGTATCGTTATCGAGCGTCCGGCTAAGAGCATCCGTGTGACTATTCACACTGCTCGCCCGGGTATCGTTATCGGTAAGAAAGGTGAAGACGTAGAAAAACTGCGTAAGGTCGTAGCGGATATCGCTGGCGTTCCTGCACAGATCAATATCGCCGAAGTTCGTAAACCTGAACTGGACGCAAAACTGGTTGCTGACAGCATCACTTCTCAGCTGGAACGTCGTGTTATGTTCCGTCGTGCGATGAAGCGTGCTGTACAGAACGCAATGCGTCTGGGCGCTAAAGGGATCAAAGTTGAAGTTAGCGGCCGTCTGGGCGGCGCGGAAATCGCACGTACCGAATGGTACCGCGAAGGTCGCGTACCGCTGCACACTCTGCGTGCTGACATCGACTACAACACCTCTGAAGCGCACACCACTTACGGTGTAATCGGCGTTAAGGTATGGATCTTCAAAGGCGAGATCCTGGGTGGTATGGCTGCTGTTGAACAACCGGAAAAACCGGCTGCTCAACCTAAAAAGCAGCAGCGTAAAGGCCGTAAATAAGGAGCGTCGCTGATGTTACAACCAAAGCGTACAAAATTCCGTAAAATGCACAAAGGCCGTAACCGCGGTCTGGCTGCTGGCGCGGATGTTAGCTTCGGCAGCTTCGGTCTGAAAGCTGTTGGCCGTGGTCGTCTGACTGCCCGTCAGATCGAAGCAGCACGTCGTGCTATGACCCGTGCAGTTAAGCGTCAAGGTAAGATCTGGATCCGTGTATTCCCGGACAAACCGATCACTGAAAAGCCGCTGGCAGTGCGTATGGGTAAAGGTAAAGGTAACGTGGAGTATTGGGTTGCCTTGATTCAGCCGGGTAAAGTCCTGTATGAAATGGACGGCGTACCGGAAGAGCTGGCCCGTGAAGCATTCAAGCTGGCAGCAGCGAAACTGCCGATTAAAACCACCTTTGTAACTAAGACGGTGATGTAATGAAAGCAAAAGAGCTGCGTGAGAAGAGTGTTGAAGAGCTGAACACCGAGCTGCTGAACCTGCTGCGTGAGCAGTTCAACCTGCGTATGCAGGCTGCAAGTGGCCAGCTGCAACAGTCTCACCTGTTGAAGCAAGTGCGTCGTGATGTCGCACGCGTTAAGACTTTACTGACTGAGAAGGCGGGTGCGTAATGACCGATAAAATCCGTACTCTGCAAGGTCGCGTTGTTAGCGACAAAATGGAGAAATCCATTGTTGTTGCTATCGAACGTTTTGTGAAACACCCGATCTACGGTAAATTCATTAAGCGTACGACCAAACTGCACGTACATGACGAGAACAACGAATGCGGTATCGGCGACAAGGTTGAAATCCGTGAATGCCGTCCGCTGTCCAAGACTAAGTCCTGGACGCTGGTTCGCGTTGTAGAGAAAGCGGTTCTGTAATACAGTACGCGTTCTCAACGAATAAACGGCTCAGCGATGGGCCGTTTATTTTTTCTACCCATATCCTGAGAGCGGTGTTATAATGCCGCGCCCTCGATATGGGGCTTTTTTAACGACCTGATTTCGGGTCTCAGTAGTAGTTGACATTAGCGGAGCACTAAAATGATCCAAGAACAGACTATGCTGAACGTCGCCGACAACTCCGGTGCACGTCGCGTAATGTGTATCAAGGTTCTGGGTGGCTCGCACCGTCGCTACGCAGGCGTAGGCGACATCATCAAGATCACCATCAAAGAAGCAATTCCGCGTGGTAAGGTCAAAAAAGGTGATGTGCTGAAGGCGGTAGTGGTGCGCACCAAGAAGGGTGTTCGTCGCCCGGACGGTTCTGTCATTCGCTTCGATGGTAATGCATGCGTTATTTTAAACAATAACAGCGAGCAGCCTATCGGTACGCGTATTTTTGGGCCGGTAACTCGTGAACTTCGCAACGAGAAGTTCATGAAAATTATCTCTCTGGCACCAGAAGTACTCTAAGGAGCGAATCATGGCAGCGAAAATCCGTCGTGATGACGAAGTTATCGTGTTAACCGGTAAAGATAAAGGTAAACGCGGTAAAGTTAAGAATGTCCTGTCTTCCGGCAAGGTCATCGTTGAAGGTATCAACCTGGTTAAGAAACACCAGAAGCCGGTTCCGGCTCTGAACCAACCAGGCGGCATTGTAGAGAAAGAAGCAGCTATTCAGATCTCTAACATTGCAATCTTCAATGCGGCAACCGGCAAGGCTGACCGTGTAGGCTTTAGATTCGAAGACGGCAAAAAAGTCCGTTTCTTCAAGTCTAACAGCGAAACTATCAAGTAATTTGGAGTAGTACGATGGCGAAACTGCATGATTACTACAAAGACGAAGTAGTTAATAAACTCATGACTGAGTTTAACTACAATTCTGTCATGCAAGTCCCTCGGGTCGAGAAGATCACCCTGAACATGGGTGTTGGTGAAGCGATCGCTGACAAGAAACTGCTGGATAATGCAGCAGCTGATCTGACAGCAATCTCCGGTCAAAAGCCGTTGATCACCAAAGCACGCAAATCTGTTGCAGGCTTCAAAATCCGTCAGGGCTATCCGATCGGCTGTAAAGTAACTCTGCGTGGCGAACGCATGTGGGAGTTCTTTGAGCGCCTGATCACTATTGCTGTACCGCGTATCCGTGACTTCCGTGGCTTGTCCGCTAAGTCATTCGACGGTCGTGGTAACTACAGCATGGGTGTCCGTGAGCAGATCATCTTCCCAGAAATCGACTACGATAAAGTCGACCGCGTTCGTGGTTTGGATATTACCATTACCACTACTGCGAAATCTGACGAAGAAGGCCGTGCTCTGCTGGCTGCCTTTGACTTCCCGTTCCGCAAGTAAGGTAGGGTTACTGAATGGCTAAGCAATCAATGAAAGCACGCGAAGTAAAACGCGTAGCTTTAGCTGATAAATACTTCGCGAAACGCGCTGAACTGAAAGCGATCATCTCTGATGTGAACGCTTCCGACGAAGATCGTTGGAACGCTGTTCTTAAGCTGCAGTCTCTGCCGCGTGATTCCAGCCCGTCTCGTCAGCGTAACCGCTGCCGTCAAACAGGTCGTCCACATGGTTATGTGGGCAAGTTCGGGTTGAGCCGTATCAAGCTACGTGAAGCCGCTATGCGCGGTGAAGTACCAGGCTTGAAAAAGGCTAGCTGGTAATTGTCACCAATTGAATCACGGGAGTAAAGACAGATGAGCATGCAAGATCCGATCGCGGATATGCTGACCCGTATCCGTAACGGTCAGGCCGCGAACAAAGCTGCGGTCACCATGCCTTCCTCCAAGCTGAAAGTGGCAATTGCCAACGTGCTGAAGGAAGAAGGTTTTATTGAAGATTTTAAAGTTGAAGGCGACACCAAGCCGGAACTGGAACTGACTCTTAAGTATTTCCAGGGTAAAGCTGTTGTAGAAAGCATTCAGCGTGTCAGTCGCCCAGGTCTGCGCATCTATAAACGTAAAGATGAGTTGCCGAAAGTTATGGCGGGTCTGGGTATCGCGGTTGTTTCTACCTCTAAAGGTGTTATGACTGATCGTGCAGCGCGCCAGGCTGGTCTTGGTGGCGAAATTATCTGCTACGTAGCCTAATCGGAGGAAAAAATGTCTCGTGTTGCTAAAGCACCGGTCGTTGTTCCTGCCGGCGTTGATGTAAAAATCAACGGTCAGGTTATTACGATCAAAGGTAAAAACGGCGAGCTGACTCGTACTCTCAACGATGCTGTTGAAGTTAAACATGCAGATAATGCACTGACCTTCGGTCCGCGTGATGGTTACGTAGACGGTTGGGCTCAGGCTGGTACCGCGCGTGCCCTGCTGAACTCAATGGTTATCGGTGTTACCGAAGGCTTCACTAAGAAGCTGCAGCTGGTTGGTGTAGGTTATCGTGCAGCGGTTAAAGGGAACGTAGTAAACCTGTCATTAGGTTTCTCACACCCGGTTGACCATCAGCTGCCGGCAGGGATTACTGCAGAATGTCCGACTCAAACTGAAATCGTGCTGAAAGGCGCTGATAAGCAGGTGATCGGCCAGGTTGCAGCAGATCTGCGTGCCTACCGTCGTCCTGAGCCTTACAAAGGCAAGGGTGTTCGTTACGCCGACGAAGTCGTGCGTACCAAAGAGGCTAAGAAGAAGTAAGGTAACACTATGGATAAGAAATCTGCTCGTATCCGTCGTGCGACCCGCGCACGCCGCAAGCTCAAAGAGCTGGGCGCAACTCGCCTGGTGGTACATCGTACCCCGCGTCATATTTACGCACAGGTAATTGCACCGAACGGTTCTGAAGTTCTGGTAGCTGCTTCTACTGTAGAAAAAGCTATCGCTGAACAACTGAAGTACACCGGTAACAAAGACGCGGCTGCAGCTGTGGGTAAAGCTGTCGCTGAACGCGCTCTGGAAAAAGGCATCAAAGATGTGTCCTTTGACCGTTCCGGGTTCCAATATCATGGTCGTGTCCAGGCACTGGCAGATGCTGCCCGTGAAGCTGGCCTTCAGTTCTAAGGTAGAGGTGTAAGATGGCTCACATCGAAAAACAAGCTGGCGAACTGCAGGAAAAGCTGATCGCGGTAAACCGCGTATCTAAAACCGTAAAAGGTGGTCGTATTTTCTCCTTCACAGCTCTGACTGTAGTAGGCGATGGTAACGGTCGCGTTGGTTTTGGTTACGGTAAAGCGCGTGAAGTTCCAGCAGCGATCCAGAAAGCGATGGAAAAAGCCCGTCGCAATATGATTAACGTCGCGCTGAACAACGGCACCCTGCAACACCCGGTTAAAGGTGTTCACACGGGTTCTCGTGTATTCATGCAGCCAGCTTCCGAAGGTACCGGTATCATCGCCGGTGGTGCAATGCGCGCCGTTCTGGAAGTTGCTGGAGTTCATAACGTTCTGGCTAAAGCATATGGTTCCACCAACCCGATCAACGTGGTTCGTGCAACTATTGATGGCCTGGAAAATATGAATTCTCCAGAAATGGTCGCTGCCAAGCGTGGTAAATCCGTTGAAGAAATTCTGGGGAAATAAACCATGGCAAAGACTATTAAAATTACTCAAACCCGCAGTGCAATCGGTCGTCTGCCGAAACACAAGGCAACGCTGCTTGGCCTGGGTCTGCGTCGTATTGGTCACACCGTAGAGCGCGAGGATACTCCTGCTGTTCGTGGTATGGTCAACGCGGTTTCCTTCATGGTTAAAGTTGAGGAGTAAGAGATGCGTTTAAATACTCTGTCTCCGGCCGAAGGCTCCAAAAAGGCGGGTAAACGCCTGGGTCGTGGTATCGGTTCTGGCCTCGGTAAAACCGGTGGTCGTGGTCACAAAGGTCAGAAGTCTCGTTCTGGCGGTGGCGTACGTCGCGGTTTCGAGGGTGGTCAGATGCCTCTGTACCGTCGTCTGCCGAAATTCGGCTTCACTTCTCGCAAAGCAGCGATTACAGCCGAAGTTCGTCTGTCTGACCTGGCGAAAGTGGAAGGCGGTGTTGTAGACCTGAACACGCTGAAAGCGGCTAACATTATCGGTATCCAGATCGAGTTCGCGAAAGTGATCCTGGCTGGTGAAGTCACTACTCCGGTAACTGTTCGTGGTCTGCGTGTTACTAAAGGCGCTCGTGCTGCTATCGAAGCTGCTGGCGGTAAAATCGAGGAATAAGTAGCAGATGGCTAAACAACCGGGATTAGATTTTCAAAGTGCCAAAGGTGGCTTAGGCGAGCTGAAACGCAGACTGCTGTTTGTTATCGGTGCGCTTATCGTGTTCCGTATTGGCTCTTTCATTCCGATCCCTGGTATTGATGCCGCTGTACTTGCCAAACTGCTTGAGCAACAGCGAGGCACCATCATTGAAATGTTTAACATGTTCTCTGGTGGTGCTCTCAGCCGTGCTTCTATCTTTGCCCTGGGTATTATGCCGTATATTTCGGCATCAATTATTATCCAGCTGCTGACGGTGGTTCACCCAACGCTGGCAGAAATCAAGAAAGAAGGGGAGTCTGGTCGTCGTAAGATCAGCCAGTACACCCGCTACGGTACTCTGGTGTTGGCCATATTCCAGTCGATCGGTATTGCTACCGGTCTGCCAAATATGCCTGGTATGCAAGGTCTGGTAATGAATCCAGGCTTTGCATTCTACTTCACCGCTGTTGTCAGTCTGGTCACAGGGACGATGTTCCTGATGTGGTTGGGCGAACAGATTACTGAACGTGGTATCGGTAACGGTATCTCGATCATTATCTTCGCCGGTATTGTCGCGGGCCTCCCGCCAGCCATTGCCCATACTATCGAGCAAGCGCGTCAAGGCGACCTGCACTTCCTCGTGTTGCTGTTGGTTGCAGTATTAGTATTTGCAGTGACGTTCTTTGTTGTATTTGTTGAGCGTGGTCAACGCCGCATTGTGGTAAACTACGCTAAACGTCAGCAAGGTCGTCGTGTCTATGCTGCACAGAGCACACATTTACCGCTGAAAGTGAATATGGCGGGGGTAATCCCGGCAATCTTCGCTTCCAGTATTATTCTGTTCCCGGCAACCATCGCGTCATGGTTCGGGGGCGGTACTGGTTGGAACTGGCTGACAACAATTTCGCTGTATTTGCAGCCTGGGCAACCGCTTTATGTGTTACTCTATGCGTCTGCAATCATCTTCTTCTGTTTCTTCTACACGGCGTTGGTCTTCAACCCGCGTGAAACAGCAGATAACCTGAAGAAGTCCGGTGCATTTGTACCAGGAATTCGTCCGGGAGAGCAAACGGCGAAGTATATCGATAAAGTAATGACCCGCCTGACTTTGGTCGGTGCGCTCTATATTACCTTTATCTGCCTGATCCCGGAGTTCATGCGTGATGCAATGAAAGTACCGTTCTACTTCGGTGGGACCTCACTGCTTATCGTTGTTGTCGTGATTATGGACTTTATGGCTCAAGTGCAAACTCTGATGATGTCTAGTCAGTACGAGTCTGCATTGAAGAAGGCGAACCTGAAAGGCTACGGCCGATAATTGGTCGCCCGAGAAGTTACGGAGAGTAAAAATGAAAGTTCGTGCTTCCGTCAAGAAATTATGCCGTAACTGCAAAATCGTTAAGCGTGATGGTGTCATCCGTGTGATTTGCAGTGCCGAGCCGAAGCATAAACAGCGCCAAGGCTGATTTATTCGCATATTTTTCTTGCAAAGTTGGGTTGAGCTGGCTAGATTAGCCAGCCAATCTTTTGTATGTCTGTACGTTTCCATTTGAGTATCCTGAAAACGGGCTTTTCAGCATGGTGCGTACATATTAAATAGTAGGAGTGCATAGTGGCCCGTATAGCAGGCATTAACATTCCTGATCAAAAACATGCTGTGATCGCGTTAACGTCGATCTACGGCATCGGTAAGACCCGTTCTAAAGCCATCCTGGCTGCAGCGGGTATCGCTGAAAATGTTAAGATCAGTGAGCTGTCTGAAGGACAAATCGACACGCTGCGTGACGAAGTTGCCAAATTTGTCGTTGAAGGTGATCTGCGCCGTGAAATCAGCATGAGCATCAAGCGCCTGATGGATCTTGGTTGCTATCGCGGTTTGCGTCATCGTCGTGGTCTGCCAGTGCGCGGTCAGCGTACTAAGACCAACGCACGTACCCGTAAGGGTCCGCGCAAACCGATCAAGAAATAATCGGGGTGATTGAATAATGGCAAAGGCACCAATTCGTGCACGTAAACGTGTAAGAAAACAAGTCTCTGACGGCGTGGCTCATATCCATGCTTCTTTCAACAACACCATCGTGACTATCACTGATCGTCAGGGTAACGCGCTGGGTTGGGCAACAGCCGGTGGTTCCGGTTTCCGTGGTTCTCGCAAATCTACTCCGTTCGCAGCTCAGGTTGCAGCAGAGCGTTGCGCTGACGCCGTAAAAGAATACGGCATCAAGAATCTGGAAGTTATGGTTAAAGGTCCGGGTCCAGGCCGCGAATCTACTATTCGTGCTCTGAACGCCGCTGGTTTCCGCATCACTAATATTACTGATGTGACTCCGATCCCTCATAACGGTTGTCGTCCGCCGAAAAAACGTCGCGTATAACGCTTCGTTTTCCAGGTTAGTTGGAGATAGAAAATGGCAAGATATTTGGGTCCTAAGCTCAAGCTGAGCCGTCGTGAGGGCACCGACTTATTCCTTAAGTCTGGCGTTCGCGCGATCGATACCAAGTGTAAAATTGAACAAGCTCCTGGCCAGCACGGTGCGCGTAAACCGCGTCTGTCTGACTATGGTGTGCAGTTGCGTGAAAAGCAAAAAGTTCGCCGTATCTACGGTGTGCTGGAGCGTCAGTTCCGTAACTACTACAAAGAAGCAGCACGTCTGAAAGGCAACACCGGTGAAAACCTGTTGGCTCTGCTGGAAGGTCGTCTGGACAACGTTGTATACCGTATGGGCTTCGGCGCCACTCGTGCAGAAGCACGTCAGCTGGTTAGCCATAAAGCGATTATGGTAAACGGTCGTGTTGTTAACATCGCTTCTTATCAGGTTAGTCCGAATGACGTTGTTAGCATTCGTGAGAAAGCGAAGAAGCAGTCTCGCGTGAAAGCCGCTCTGGAGCTGGCTGAGCAGCGTGAAAAGCCAACCTGGCTGGAAGTTGATGCTGGCAAGATGGAAGGTACGTACAAGCGTAAGCCTGAGCGTTCTGATCTGTCTGCGGACATTAACGAACACCTGATCGTCGAGCTTTACTCCAAGTAAAGCTTAGTACCAAAGAGAGGACACAATGCAGGGTTCTGTGACAGAGTTTCTAAAACCGCGCCTGGTAGATATCGAGCAAGTGAGTTCGACGCACGCCAAGGTGACCCTTGAGCCTTTAGAGCGTGGCTTCGGCCATACTCTGGGTAACGCACTGCGCCGTATTCTGCTCTCATCGATGCCGGGTTGCGCGGTGACCGAGGTTGAGATTGATGGTGTACTACATGAGTACAGCACCAAAGAAGGCGTTCAGGAAGATATCCTGGAAATCCTGCTCAACCTGAAAGGGCTGGCGGTGAGAGTTCAGGGTAAAGATGAAGTTATTCTTACCTTGAATAAATCTGGCATTGGCCCTGTGACTGCAGCCGACATTACCCATGACGGGGATGTCGAAATCGTCAAGCCGCAGCACGTGATCTGCCACCTGACCGATGAGAACGCGTCTATTAGCATGCGTATCAAAGTTCAGCGCGGTCGTGGTTATGTGCCGGCTTCTACCCGAATTCATTCGGAAGAAGATGAGCGCCCAATCGGCCGTCTGCTGGTCGACGCATGCTACAGCCCTGTAGAGCGTATTGCCTACAATGTTGAAGCAGCGCGTGTAGAACAGCGTACCGACCTGGACAAGCTGGTCATCGAAATGGAAACCAACGGCACAATCGATCCTGAAGAGGCGATTCGTCGTGCGGCGACCATTCTGGCAGAACAACTGGAAGCTTTCGTTGATTTACGTGATGTACGTCAGCCGGAAGTGAAAGAAGAGAAACCAGAATTCGATCCGATCCTGCTGCGCCCTGTTGACGATCTGGAATTGACTGTCCGCTCTGCTAACTGCCTTAAAGCAGAAGCTATCCACTATATCGGTGATCTGGTACAGCGTACTGAGGTTGAGCTTCTTAAGACGCCTAACCTTGGTAAAAAATCTCTTACTGAGATTAAAGACGTGCTGGCTTCCCGTGGACTGTCTCTGGGCATGCGCCTGGAAAACTGGCCACCGGCAAGCATCGCTGACGAGTAACCGGATCACAGGTTAAGGTTTTACTGAGAAGGATAAGGTCATGCGCCATCGTAAGAGTGGTCGTCAACTGAACCGCAACAGCAGCCATCGCCAGGCTATGTTCCGCAACATGGCAGGTTCACTGGTTCGTCATGAAATCATCAAGACGACCCTGCCTAAAGCGAAAGAGCTGCGTCGCGTAGTTGAGCCGCTGATTACTCTTGCCAAGACTGATAGCGTAGCTAATCGTCGTCTGGCATTCGCCCGCACTCGTGATAACGAGATCGTGGCAAAACTGTTTAACGAGCTGGGCCCGCGTTTCGCGAGCCGCGCCGGTGGTTACACTCGCATTCTGAAGTGTGGCTTCCGTGCAGGCGACAATGCGCCGATGGCATACATCGAGCTGGTTGATCGCTCTGAGTCGAAAGCAGAAGCTGCTGCAGAGTAATCTGTAGTAACGTAAAAAAACCCGCCTCGGCGGGTTTTTTTATATCCGCAGCACCCCCACTTATCTACAATATCTGTACTCTTTTTGTTCATCCCCTGGAGTCATTATGTGGTTACTGGACCAGTGGGCAGAGCGTCATATCATCGATGCACAAAGAAAAGGTGAGTTTGAAGATCTTCGCGGCGCTGGCCAACCGTTGGTGCTGGATGATGATTCACATGTGCCTGATGAGCTACGTGCCGGTTATCGCTTACTGAAGAACGCAGGCTGTCTCCCACCCGAACTGGAGCAGCGGAAAGAAGCCATCCAGTTGTTGGATCTGCTGAAAGGCCTGCGGCAGGATGATCCGCAGTATCAGGAAGTGAGTCGGCGTTTGTCACTGCTGGAACTGAAGCTGCGGCAGTCCGGTCTGAGCACGGAATTTTTACGCGGTGAGTATGCTGATAAGTTGCTGCATAAAATTAACGATAATTAATGGAGTGGACATGTATCGCATTGGTGAGTTAGCAAAGCTGGCGGAAGTGACCCCTGATACGATCCGCTACTATGAAAAGCAGCAGATGATGGAGCATGAGGTGCGCACAGAAGGCGGTTTCCGGTTATATACGGAAAAGGATCTTCAACGGCTTAAATTCATCCGCTATGCCCGACAGCTTGGCTTTACCCTTGAGTCGATCCGTGAATTGTTATCGATCCGCATCGATCCTGAACATCATACCTGTCAGGAATCCAAAGGGATCGTGCAGGACAGGCTGAAAGAAGTTGAAGCTCGTATTGCCGAACTGCAAAGCATGCAGCGTTCATTGCAGCGTTTGAACGATGCCTGCTGTGGCACTGCGCATAGCAGTGTGTACTGCTCAATCCTGGAAGCTCTTGAACAAGGAGCCAGTGGAGTGGCGTCGGGCGGTTGATTTATCAGACAGGTGGGACTACACTCCCGCCGTTAAACTACAAACTGGAGTTATTATGAGTCGTTATCAGCATACGAAAGGGCAGATAAAGGACAATGCCATTGAGGCATTATTACATGACCCGCTATTCAGACTGCGTGTTGAAAAGAATAAGAAAGGGAAAGGGAGTTATTTACGTAAAGGCAAACACGGTAACCGGGGTAACTGGGAGGCCAGTGGCAAGAAAGTGAATCACTTTTTTACCACTGGCCTTCTGCTTTCTGCGGTCTGTTAAGAACGATTATTCTGTTCTTTCAGCAGGTCGCGGATCTCAGTAAGCAAGACTTCTTCTTTCGTCGGTGCAGGTGCAGCCGCCGGCTCTTCTTTCTTACGATTGAGTTTGTTAATGAGCTTAATTGCCATGAAAATAGCAAAGGCGACAATCACAAAGTCGAAGATATTCTGAATAAACACGCCATAATGCATCACAACGGCCGGGATATCTCCCTGCGCATCACGCAATGTGACGGCAAACTGTTTAAAATCGATCCCACCAATTAACAAACCCAGCGGCGGCATAATGATATCGGCAACCAGTGACGATACAATTTTACCGAACGCCGCACCGATAATGACACCCACTGCCAAATCGACAACATTCCCGCGCATCGCGAATTCGCGAAACTCTTTAATAATGCTCATTATATTCTCCCTATGCAGCTGACGTTAATAAGTTTAACAAATGTTAAGGCATTTGCCATTTAAGTATTGAGATTAAGATTATGAATTAAGCCTTGATAAATCAGGGGATTAAAAAGGGTGCAAACAATGCACCCTTCAATGTTAAAGGAAGAAAGGACTTGGCTGAAATAAGCGTTCGACGTCGGTAATAAACTTTTTATCCGTCAGGAACATAATGACGTGATCGCCTTGTTCGATGCGTAAGTTGTCATTAGCAATCATCACATCGTTACCACGCACGACAGCACCAATAATCGTGCCTGGCGGAAGTTTGATCTCGTCGATGACTCGGCCGACAACGCGTGAGGTACTTTCATCGCCGTGAGCGACAGCTTCAATCGCTTCCGCGACGCCACGGCGTAATGAAGAGACGCCAACGATGTCCGCTTTTCGCACATGGCTAAGGAGAGCCGAGATGGTTGCTTGCTGGGGAGAGATCGCGATATCGATCACACTACCCTGAACAAGATCGACATAAGCGCGGCGTTGAATCAACACCATCACCTTTTTCGCCCCCATGCGCTTAGCCAACATCGCTGACATGATGTTAGCTTCATCGTCGTTGGTAACGGCAATAAACAGATCGACCTGATCGATATGCTCTTCGGCCAGCAATTCTTGATCAGAGGCGTCGCCAAAAAAGACGATCGTATTCTGAAGTTTTTCGGCCAGCTCGGCAGCGCGCTGTTGATCGCGTTCGATCAATTTCACGCTGTAATCTTTTTCCAGACGATGCGCCAGACCTGCCCCGATGTTACCGCCGCCAACCAGCATGATGCGTTTGTAAGGCTTTTCGAGGCGTTGCAGTTCGCTCATCACCGCACGAATGTGCTGGGAAGCGGCAATAAAGAAGACTTCGTCGCCCGCTTCGACAATGGTGGAGCCCTGTGGGCGGATCGGTCTGTCGTGACGGAAAATCGCCGCAACGCGGGTATCGATATGCGGCATATGCTCCCGCATCGTTGAGAGCGCATTCCCGATCAGTGGGCCACCGTAATAGGCTTTTACGACGGCAAGGCTCACTTTGCCTTCTGCGAAATTGACGACCTGTAATGCGCCTGGATATTCGATCAGGCGGTAAATGCTGTCGATGACCAGTTGTTCGGGCGCGATCAGGTGATCGATAGGTACGGCTTCTGAGTGGAACAGCTTGTCCGCATCACGGACATAATCGGGAGAGCGGATACGGGCGATTCGGTTCGGCGTATTAAACAGCGAATAAGCCACCTGGCAGGCAACCATGTTCGTTTCATCAGAACTGGTCACGGCAACCAGCATATCCGCATCATCCGCCCCGGCTTCACGCAGCACGCGTGGGTGCGAGCCGTGTCCCTGAACGACACGCAGATCGAACTTATCCTGCAGGCTGCGCAGGCGTTCACCGTTGGTATCCACTACGGTAATGTCGTTGTTCTCGCCGACCAGGTTCTCTGCCAGCGTTCCACCCACCTGTCCTGCGCCCAGAATGATTATTTTCATCAGTCGTGACCCGTTATCCCATCACTTTTTGATTAGCTTAGCGTAAAAGAAGCCATCACCGTCTTCTGCACCCGGCAGATTTTGAAGACCCGGCATTTCGGGTGTGCCTGTCTCGCTCAGCATGGCATCCGTCGTACGCTGTAAGAAGGCGTGAACCTGCTGACTGTTCTCTTCCGGCAAAACGGAACAGGTGGCATAGACCAGCGTGCCGCCGGATTTCAGATGCGGCCAGACGGCATCAAGAATTTCAGCCTGTAGCTTTGCCAGTTCGGTAATATCACGATCGCGGCGAAGCCATTTGATATCCGGGTGACGACGGATAACTCCGGTTGCAGAGCAGGGGGCATCTAACAGGATACGATCAAACTGCTGCTCGCCGCACCATTGTGCAGGGAAACGCCCATCACCCTGCTTAACCGCCGCTTTCATCCCAAGACGTTTCAGGTTGTCATAAACGCGGGAGAGTCGTTGTTCATCCACATCAACTGCCAGCACGTTTGCTTCGGGAGCCGCTTCGAGGATGTGGGTGGTTTTACCGCCTGGTGCTGCACACAGATCTAAAATGTGTTCGCCGTTTTGCGGAGCAAGGAAGGCCACGCACCCCTGAGCAGAGGCGTCCTGAACGGTGACCCATCCTTCATCGAACCCAGGAAGCGTATGGACCGGTGCTGCTGTTTCCAGACGGATGGCATCGGGATAGTCGGGATGAGTGAAACCTTTCATCCCGGCGTTTTCGAGCAATGCCAGCCAGCTGTCGCGCGTATGGTGTATGCGATTCACACGTAGCCACATCGGGGGGCGCTGATTGTTGGCATCAATAATCGCTTCCCATTGGGTGGGGTACGCCTTTTGCAGGCGTTTAAGTAGCCAGCCAGGGTGCAGAAAACGCGCGTCGCTGCTGGCGAATTCCGCGAGCAGTACTTTTTGTTGACGCTGGAACTGACGCAGAACACCGTTTATTAGCCCCTTAAGCTGCGGGCGCTTTATCGCTACGGCACCTTCGACCGTTTCCGCCAGCGCTGCATGTGGAGGAATTCGGGTATGCAGTAATTGATAGAATCCCACCATTATCAGGTAATGCACGGTGCGCTGTTTTCCCGTCATTGGGCGGGACATCAGTTTGTTGATCAACCAGTCGAGTTGCGACAGCGTACGCAGAACCCCAAAACAGAGTTCCTGTAGCAGCGCTTTGTCTTTATCGGAGACTTTTTGTTGTAGCGGCGGCAGGACATTGCTCAGTGAATGCCCTTGCTCGACGACCTGTTCAACGGCCTGCGCCGCCATACTGCGTAAGTTAAGTTTCTTATTCATAACCGCAAAAATAAAAAGGCCCGGTAACACCGGGCGTTATCAGAAGTGACCGTCAGACCAGACGGTTGCCAGGAATGAACCATTCCCGACGTGAATTCAGAAGATCCTGGGCGCTCATCGCTTTTTTCCCGGCGGGTTGCAATGAGAGCAGGTTCAGGACTCCATTGCCGGTCGCGACTTGAATGCCTTGTTTCGTGGCGTCAAGGATGGTTCCCGGTTCTGCCAGCGTCGGCGTCGCTATTACGGATGCCTGCCAGACTTTTACCGGCTGGCCGTCAATTTCCAGCCAGCTCATTGGCCAGGGATTGAATGCGCGAATGCAACGTTCCAGTTGTGTCGCAGAAAGCGACCAGTCGATGCGCGCTTCTTCTTTACTGAGCTTTTCTGCGTGAGTGACTAGCGATTCATCCTGCACTTGCGGATTTGCACGGCCCTCAGCTAACTGCTTCAGCGTTTCGATCAGCCCCTGCGGACCAAGATCCGCCAGCTTGTCGTACAGCGTGCCGCTGGTGTCTTTCGCGGTGATGGGGCAGGCGAGCTTATAGAGCATATCGCCCGTATCGAGACCCACGTCCATTTGCATAATGGTCACGCCCGTTTCGGCGTCCCCAGCCCAAAGAGAACGTTGAATGGGCGCCGCGCCGCGCCAGCGCGGCAGCAGCGAACCGTGGACGTTAATGCAGCCGAGACGCGGCATATCCAGCACGGCTTTCGGCAGAATCAGACCATACGCGACGACGACCATAACATCTGCATTCAGGTCAGAAACCAGGTGCTGGTTTTCCTGCGGGCGCAAGGAAACGGGTTGGAAAACCGGTATGCCTTTTACCTCTGCCAGCACTTTTACCGGGCTCGGCATCAGTTTTTTTCCCCGACCTGCCGGGCGATCGGGCTGGGTAAATACCCCGACGACGTGATGTTCAGAAGACAACAGCGCGTCAAGATGACGCGCTGCAAAGTCAGGTGTACCCGCAAAAATAATACGTAGTGAGTCTGACACGGTGATTCTTGTCCTTAAGCTCGTGCGTTCAGGCGGTCGAGTTTCTCAACTTTCTGACGAATACGTTGCTGCTTCAGCGGTGACAAATAATCGATAAACAGTTTACCGACCAGGTGATCCATCTCGTGCTGAATACAGATAGCCAGCAGGCCGTCGGCTTCCAGTTCAAACGGTTTACCCTCACGATCGAGCGCGCGAACTTTCACTTTCTCAGCACGCGGCACTAAAGCACGCTGTTCCGGAATAGACAGACAACCTTCTTCAATACCGGTCTCGCCTTCTTTTTCCAGCAGTTCCGGGTTAATTAACACCAGGCGTTCGTCACGATTTTCCGACACGTCAATGACGATAATCCGCTGATGAATATCAACCTGAGTTGCTGCGAGGCCAATACCTTCTTCCGCGTACATCGTCTCGAACATATCATCGACGATACGCTGAATTTCTGCATTCACTTCTTCTACCGGCTTTGCGACTTTGCGAAGGCGCTCGTCCGGAATATGTAACACTTGCAAAACTGACATAGTTATCCAGAGTTGTGTTCAGGAGTTGGAAAGATTATTACCTCTATTCTAGACAAATCCCCCTCTGATTGACAGCATCAGTGACCAATCGCAAAGATTGCTAAGACTGCTTGTGGCAGGGGGATAAGGATGACCCGTACCGAAATTTGGCTACGTTTAATGGCTGTGAATGAGTTGTTCGGCGATGAGATGGTGCGCGTCGCTCACGGACTGATATCACAGCCGGATATTGATATCGCCGCATTGCGGCGTGCCGGCCTTTCCCCTTCCCAGGCAACGCGCTTTTTGACCTTTCCGGAAAAAGAACTGGAAAGAACCCTTCGCTGGCTTGAGTCGCCGCACCATGACTTATTACTGGCAGACAGTGAAGATTATCCTGCGCAGCTTCGCGCCATTGAAGATTATCCCGGTGCGGTTTTTGTCGTTGGCTCCCCGCGATGTCTCCATGATTTTCAACTCGCCGTCGTGGGAAGCCGAACGCCGTCCTGGTATGGCGAACGATGGGGGCAGATGTTTTGTGAGAAACTGGCCAGTTGGGATATCACCATTACCAGCGGTCTGGCGCGAGGTATTGATGGCATCGCCCATCGGGCGGCGATCCAGGCAAAGGGGAAAAGCATTGCCGTATTAGGCAACGGCCTGCAATCCGTCTATCCCCGCCGACATGCCGGGATGGCCGATGCGTTGCTGGAAACGGGAGGCGCGCTGGTGTCCGAATTTCCGTTAATGATGGCCCCTTTACCGCGCAACTTTCCCCGCCGGAACCGTATCATTAGCGGTCTGAGTAAAGGGGTTCTGGTGGTTGAGGCGGCATTACGCAGTGGCTCGTTGGTCACCGCGCGCTGTGCGTTAGAGCAAGGACGAGAGGTGTTCGCTATCCCTGGCCCCCTCGGCAGCCCCGGAAGCGAAGGGCCACACTGGCTGGTGAAGCAGGGTGCCACCCTTGTGACGGCCCCAGATGAAATCATGGAAAATTTGCAGTACGGCTTGCATTGGCTGCCAGATGAGCCTGAAAAATCACTTTATTCATCAGATCAGGAAGGCGCAGCATTGCCATTTCCCGAGCTCCTGGCTAACGTAGGAGATGAGGTAACACCTGTTGACGTCGTCGCTGAACGTGCCGGCCAACCTGTGCCAGAGGTAGTGGCTCAGCTACTCGAACTGGAGTTAGCAGGATGGATCGCAGTTGTACCCGGCGGCTATGTCCGATTGAGGAGGGCATGCCATGTTCGACGTACTAATGTATTTGTTTGAGACATATATCCACAATGAAGCTGAATTAGGTGTGGATCAGGACAAACTTGAACGGGATCTTACCGACGCCGGTTTTGATCGTGAAGACATCTACAACGCGCTCCTGTGGCTGGAAAAGCTTGCTGACTACCAGGAAGGTCTTGCCGAGCCGATGCAGCTCGCCTCCGATCCTCTCTCTGTGCGTATTTATACCCCAGAAGAGTGTGACCGACTGGATGCCAGTTGCCGCGGATTCCTGTTATTCCTTGAGCAGATTCAGGTGCTAAACCTCGAAACGCGAGAAATGGTGATTGAACGTGTGCTCGCGCTGGATACCGCAGAATTCGACCTGGAAGACCTGAAGTGGGTCATCCTGATGGTTTTGTTCAATATTCCAGGTTGTGAAAATGCATATCAGCAAATGGAAGAATTACTCTTTGAAGTGAATGAAGGTATGCTGCATTAATCAACCTTAATTCAGCATGAGTTGTTATGGCTAAATCAGCACTGTTTTCGGTGCGTAAAAATGAGCCCTGTCCGCAGTGCGGGGCTGAACTGGTGATTCGCTCCGGGAAACACGGTCCGTTTCTTGGTTGCTCGCACTATCCGGAATGTGACTATATCCGTCCGTTGAAATCCTCAGCGGACGGACATATCGTCAAAGTTCTGGAGGGGAAACATTGCCCTGACTGCGGCGGCGAACTGGTGTTGCGCCAGGGGCGTTTTGGTATGTTTATCGGCTGCAGCAACTATCCAGAATGTGAGCATACTGAGCTCATTGATAAACCCGATGAAACCGCTATTACCTGCCCTCAATGCCAGACGGGCCATCTGGTCCAGCGGCGTTCCCGTTATGGCAAAACTTTCCACTCCTGCGATCGCTATCCGGAGTGCCAGTTTGTCATTAACTTCAAACCGATAGCCGGAGAGTGTCCTGAGTGCCACTATCCGCTACTCATCGAAAAGAAAACCGCGCAGGGTGTGAAGCACTTTTGCGCCAGTAAACAATGTGGAAAGCCGGTTTCGGCGGAACAAACAAGTGAATAATAACCTGCCAACAGCCCCTATCGCTGACGCAATAGAGGTACTGAATAAAGAGAATGTCATCGCCTATCCAACAGAAGCCGTCTTTGGCGTCGGGTGCGATCCCGATAGCGAAGTGGCCGTAAATCGTCTGTTGGCCTTGAAACAGCGTCCGGTGGATAAAGGGTTAATTTTGATCGCCGCCAGTTTTGAGCAGCTCAAGCCGTATATTGACGACAGTATGTTGACCGATGCCCAGCGTGATGCCGTGTTTGCTCGTTGGCCTGGTCCGGTGACCTTTGTTTTCCCTGCGCCAGCGACGACGCCTCGTTGGTTGACGGGACGCTTTGATTCATTGGCGGTGCGCGTGACGGATCATCCGCTGGTGGTCGCCCTGTGCCAGGCTTATGGCAAACCGTTGGTTTCAACCAGCGCCAACCTGAGTGGATTACCCCCTTGCCGTACGGTTGAGGAAGTTCGCACACAGTTTGGTACAGACTTCCCCGTGGTGTCAGGAGAAACCGGCGGTCGCTTGAATCCTTCGGAAATCCGTGATGCCCTGACGGGCGAGCTGTTTCGACAGGGGTAAGATGATGGAAACCTATGCTGTTTTTGGTAATCCAATCGCGCACAGCAAATCGCCGTTTATTCATCAGCAATTTGCGCAGCAGTTGCAGATTGCGCATCCGTATGGCCGTGTGCTGGCGCCTGTTAATGATTTCATCAACACACTGAACGCGTTCTTTGCCGACGGCGGTAAAGGAGTGAACGTTACGGTGCCATTTAAAGAAGAAGCATTTGCCCGCGCCGATGAACTCACCGAGCGTGCAGCCCTGGCCGGTGCGGTGAATACGATCAAGCGGCTCGAAGACGGTCGGTTGCTGGGTGACAACACCGACGGCATCGGTCTGCTAAGTGACCTCGAACGTCTGTCATTTATCCAGCCGGGGCAACGTATCCTGCTGATTGGCGCGGGTGGCGCTTCGCGTGGTGTATTGTTACCGCTGCTTTCTCTGGATTGCGGGGTGACGATTGTTAACCGGACGGCATCCCGTGCGGAAGAACTGGCACAGGTTTTTGCACATACAGGTAGCGTGCAGGCGCTGGGTATGGATGAGCTGGAAGGACATGAGTTTGATCTGATCATTAATGCCACCTCCAGCGGCATCAGCGGTGAGATCCCGGCGATCCCGGCATCGCTCATTCGTTCGTCCGTATGTTGTTATGACATGTTCTACCAAAAGGGCAATACGCCGTTTCTCTCCTGGTGTGAACGCCAGGGCGCGAAACGTTATGCCGATGGCCTGGGGATGCTGGTGGGACAAGCAGCTCATGCCGTTCTGCTCTGGCACGGCGTGTTGCCGGAAATTGAGCCAGTGATTGCGCGTCTCAAGCAGGAGTTATCCGCATGAATCAGGCCATCCAGTTTCCAGACCGGGAAGAGTGGGACGCGCAGAAAAAAGCGGTTTGCTTTCCCGCGCTGGTTAATGGCATGCAGTTAATGTGCGCTATTAAGGGAGAAACGCTGGCGAATCGCTTTGGTGGTGAAACGACGGAACAATGGTTAGCTCACTTTTGCGAACATCGCTGGGATCTGGAAGAAGAAGCGGAAGCATTGATCCAGTCCCAGCAAGAAGACGATCATGGCTGGGTTTGGTTACCCTGAGCGAGATACTCGTCTTTCCATTTCACATAATTTCTGGCGGAGTATTGCAGACCCGCTTTCTCCTCCTCTGTTAGCGGCCGGATCTGTTTGACCGGGCTCCCCAAATAGAGATAGCCGCTCTCCAGGCGTTTGTTCTGCGGTACCAGGCTTCCCGCCCCAATCATTACGTCGTCTTCAATCACCGCGCCATCCAGTAGAATCGATCCCATACCGACCAGGGCCCGGTTGCCAATGATGCAGCCGTGCAACATCACTTTATGCCCGACCGTCACATCTTCTCCTACAATGAGCGGGTTGCCATCCGGGTTGGAGGCGGATTTGTGCGTGACATGCAACACGCTGCCATCCTGAATATTCGTACGCGCCCCGATCGCAACGTAATTTACATCGCCACGGATCGCAACAAGCGGCCAGATCCCCACATCGTCCGCCAGGCGAACGTCACCAATGATCACACTGCTGCTGTCGAGCATCACCCGTTGGCCAATCTGTGGAAAAAGATCCTTATAAGGACGTAATACGTCAGACATGTTTACCTCAAGGAAAGAGAACAGTAAAGATGACTTTGGTTGCATTTCTGGCCTTGCGCAAGTGCTTTAGCTATCAAAAATTCGCCAAATTGCGCATGAATGGAGCGAAAGGGATGAAAAAGCAGCGAACGGAAAAAAAGATCTAAAAAAGGCTTGTGCAAAAAAATGGGATCCCTATAATGCGCCTCCGTTGAGACGACAAAGTGGAACGCTTCACAAGATGGTCGTCACAGCGAAGAGAAAAATCCTGAAAATCAGGGTTGACTCTGAAAGAGGAAAGCGTAATATACGCCACCTCGCGACAGAGCGCTAAAGCGCGTCGCAACTGCTCTTTAACAATTTATCAGACAATCTGTGTGGGCACTCAGAGTGACATGGATTCTTAACGTCGCAAGACGAAAAATGAATACCAAGTCTCAAAGAGTGAACACGTAATTCATTACGACGTTTAATTCTAAGAGCATCAAACTTAAATTGAAGAGTTTGATCATGGCTCAGATTGAACGCTGGCGGCAGGCCTAACACATGCAAGTCGAACGGTAACAGGAAGCAGCTTGCTGCTTTGCTGACGAGTGGCGGACGGGTGAGTAATGTCTGGGAAACTGCCCGATGGAGGGGGATAACTACTGGAAACGGTAGCTAATACCGCATAATGTCGCAAGACCAAAGAGGGGGACCTTCGGGCCTCTTGCCATCGGATGTGCCCAGATGGGATTAGCTTGTTGGTGAGGTAACGGCTCACCAAGGCGACGATCCCTAGCTGGTCTGAGAGGATGACCAGCCACACTGGAACTGAGACACGGTCCAGACTCCTACGGGAGGCAGCAGTGGGGAATATTGCACAATGGGCGCAAGCCTGATGCAGCCATGCCGCGTGTATGAAGAAGGCCTTCGGGTTGTAAAGTACTTTCAGCGGGGAGGAAGGGGTTAAGGTTAATAACCTTAGCCATTGACGTTACCCGCAGAAGAAGCACCGGCTAACTCCGTGCCAGCAGCCGCGGTAATACGGAGGGTGCAAGCGTTAATCGGAATTACTGGGCGTAAAGCGCACGCAGGCGGTCTGTCAAGTCGGATGTGAAATCCCCGGGCTCAACCTGGGAACTGCATTCGAAACTGGCAGGCTTGAGTCTCGTAGAGGGGGGTAGAATTCCAGGTGTAGCGGTGAAATGCGTAGAGATCTGGAGGAATACCGGTGGCGAAGGCGGCCCCCTGGACGAAGACTGACGCTCAGGTGCGAAAGCGTGGGGAGCAAACAGGATTAGATACCCTGGTAGTCCACGCCGTAAACGATGTCTATTTGGAGGTTGTGCCCTTGAGGCGTGGCTTCCGGAGCTAACGCGTTAAATAGACCGCCTGGGGAGTACGGCCGCAAGGTTAAAACTCAAATGAATTGACGGGGGCCCGCACAAGCGGTGGAGCATGTGGTTTAATTCGATGCAACGCGAAGAACCTTACCTGGTCTTGACATCCACAGAACTTGGCAGAGATGCCTTGGTGCCTTCGGGAACTGTGAGACAGGTGCTGCATGGCTGTCGTCAGCTCGTGTTGTGAAATGTTGGGTTAAGTCCCGCAACGAGCGCAACCCTTATCCTTTGTTGCCAGCGGTCCGGCCGGGAACTCAAAGGAGACTGCCAGTGATAAACTGGAGGAAGGTGGGGATGACGTCAAGTCATCATGGCCCTTACGACCAGGGCTACACACGTGCTACAATGGCATATACAAAGAGAAGCGACCTCGCGAGAGCAAGCGGACCTCATAAAGTATGTCGTAGTCCGGATTGGAGTCTGCAACTCGACTCCATGAAGTCGGAATCGCTAGTAATCGTGGATCAGAATGCCACGGTGAATACGTTCCCGGGCCTTGTACACACCGCCCGTCACACCATGGGAGTGGGTTGCAAAAGAAGTAGGTAGCTTAACCTTCGGGAGGGCGCTTACCACTTTGTGATTCATGACTGGGGTGAAGTCGTAACAAGGTAACCGTAGGGGAACCTGCGGTTGGATCACCTCCTTACCTTAAAGAACCTGCCTTTGTAGTGCCCACACAGATTGTCTGATGAAAAACGAGCAGTAAAACCTCTACAGGCTTGTAGCTCAGGTGGTTAGAGCGCACCCCTGATAAGGGTGAGGTCGGTGGTTCAAGTCCACTCAGGCCTACCAAATTTTCCCTGAATACTGCGTTGTGAAACGACTCGCATACTTTAAGTATGCTTCGCCATTCCACGCCTTGTCTCAGGAAAAATTATCGGTACAGAGGTTCTGACTACACTGTATGGGGCTATAGCTCAGCTGGGAGAGCGCCTGCTTTGCACGCAGGAGGTCTGCGGTTCGATCCCGCATAGCTCCACCATACTGTAGAACGTAATCAAGAAAACTTCAGAGTGTACCTGAAAGGGTGCGCTGCGAAGTTTTGCTCTTTAAAAATCTGGATCAAGCTGAAAATTGAAACGACACACTGTTAATGGTGTGTTCGAGTCTCTCAAATTTTCGCAACACGATGATGAATCGAAAGAAACATCTTCGGGTTGTGAGGTTAAGCGACTAAGCGTACACGGTGGATGCCCTGGCAGTCAGAGGCGATGAAGGACGTGCTAATCTGCGAAAAGCGTCGGTAAGGTGATATGAACCGTTATAGCCGGCGATGTCCGAATGGGGAAACCCAGTGCAATTCGTTGCACTATCGTTAACTGAATCCATAGGTTAACGAGGCGAACCGGGGGAACTGAAACATCTAAGTACCCCGAGGAAAAGAAATCAACCGAGATTCCCCCAGTAGCGGCGAGCGAACGGGGAGCAGCCCAGAGCCTGAATCAGCATGTGTGGTAGTGGAACGGTCTGGAAAGGCCGGCGATACAGGGTGACAGCCCCGTACACAAAATTGCATGTGCTGTGAGCTCGATGAGTAGGGCGGGACACGTGGTATCCTGTCTGAATATGGGGGGACCATCCTCCAAGGCTAAATACTCCTGACTGACCGATAGTGAACCAGTACCGTGAGGGAAAGGCGAAAAGAACCCCGGCGAGGGGAGTGAAAAAGAACCTGAAACCGTGTACGTACAAGCAGTGGGAGCCTCTTTATGGGGTGACTGCGTACCTTTTGTATAATGGGTCAGCGACTTATATTCTGTAGCAAGGTTAACCGAATAGGGGAGCCGAAGGGAAACCGAGTCTTAACTGGGCGTTAAGTTGCAGGGTATAGACCCGAAACCCGGTGATCTAGCCATGGGCAGGTTGAAGGTTGGGTAACACTAACTGGAGGACCGAACCGACTAATGTTGAAAAATTAGCGGATGACTTGTGGCTGGGGGTGAAAGGCCAATCAAACCGGGAGATAGCTGGTTCTCCCCGAAAGCTATTTAGGTAGCGCCTCGTGAATTCATCTCCGGGGGTAGAGCACTGTTTCGGCTAGGGGGCCATCCCGGCTTACCAACCCGATGCAAACTGCGAATACCGGAGAATGTTATCACGGGAGACACACGGCGGGTGCTAACGTCCGTCGTGAAGAGGGAAACAACCCAGACCGCCAGCTAAGGTCCCAAAGTCATGGTTAAGTGGGAAACGATGTGGGAAGGCTCAGACAGCCAGGATGTTGGCTTAGAAGCAGCCATCATTTAAAGAAAGCGTAATAGCTCACTGGTCGAGTCGGCCTGCGCGGAAGATGTAACGGGGCTAAACCATGCACCGAAGCTGCGGCAGCGACACTAAGTGTTGTTGGGTAGGGGAGCGTTCTGTAAGCCTGTGAAGGTGTGCTGTGAGGCATGCTGGAGGTATCAGAAGTGCGAATGCTGACATAAGTAACGATAAAGCGGGTGAAAAGCCCGCTCGCCGGAAGACCAAGGGTTCCTGTCCAACGTTAATCGGGGCAGGGTGAGTCGACCCCTAAGGCGAGGCCGAAAGGCGTAGTCGATGGGAAACAGGTTAATATTCCTGTACCAGGTGTTACTGCGAAGGGGGGACGGAGAAGGCTATGTTGGCCGGGCGACGGTTGTCCCGGTTTAAGCGTGTAGGTGTGTGTTCCAGGTAAATCCGGTTCACTTTAACACTGAGGCGTGATGACGAGGCACTACGGTGCTGAAGTGACAAATGCCCTGCTTCCAGGAAAAGCCTCTAAGCATCAGGTAACATCAGATCGTACCCCAAACCGACACAGGTGGTCAGGTAGAGAATACCAAGGCGCTTGAGAGAACTCGGGTGAAGGAACTAGGCAAAATGGTGCCGTAACTTCGGGAGAAGGCACGCTGATATGTAGGTGAAGCGATTTACTCGTGGAGCTGAAATCAGTCGAAGATACCAGCTGGCTGCAACTGTTTATTAAAAACACAGCACTGTGCAAACACGAAAGTGGACGTATACGGTGTGACGCCTGCCCGGTGCCGGAAGGTTAATTGATGGGGTTATCCGTAAGGAGAAGCTCTTGATCGAAGCCCCGGTAAACGGCGGCCGTAACTATAACGGTCCTAAGGTAGCGAAATTCCTTGTCGGGTAAGTTCCGACCTGCACGAATGGCGTAATGATGGCCAGGCTGTCTCCACCCGAGACTCAGTGAAATTGAACTCGCTGTGAAGATGCAGTGTACCCGCGGCAAGACGGAAAGACCCCGTGAACCTTTACTATAGCTTGACACTGAACACTGGTCCTTGATGTGTAGGATAGGTGGGAGGCTTTGAAGCGCGGACGCCAGTTCGTGTGGAGCCATCCTTGAAATACCACCCTTTAATGGCTGGTGTTCTAACGTGGGCCCGTAATCCGGGTTGCGGACAGTGTCTGGTGGGTAGTTTGACTGGGGCGGTCTCCTCCTAAAGAGTAACGGAGGAGCACGAAGGTTAGCTAATCCTGGTCGGACATCAGGAGGTTAGTGCAAAGGCATAAGCTAGCTTGACTGCGAGCGTGACGGCGCGAGCAGGTGCGAAAGCAGGTCTTAGTGATCCGGTGGTTCTGAATGGAAGGGCCATCGCTCAACGGATAAAAGGTACTCCGGGGATAACAGGCTGATACCGCCCAAGAGTTCATATCGACGGCGGTGTTTGGCACCTCGATGTCGGCTCATCACATCCTGGGGCTGAAGTAGGTCCCAAGGGTATGGCTGTTCGCCATTTAAAGTGGTACGCGAGCTGGGTTTAGAACGTCGTGAGACAGTTCGGTCCCTATCTGCCGTGGGCGCTGGAGAATTGAGGGGGGCTGCTCCTAGTACGAGAGGACCGGAGTGGACGCATCACTGGTGTTCGGGTTGTCATGCCAATGGCACTGCCCGGTAGCTAAATGCGGAAGAGATAAGTGCTGAAAGCATCTAAGCACGAAACTTGCCCCGAGATGAGTTCTCCCTGACCCTTTAAGGGTCCTGAAGGAACGTTGAAGACGACGACGTTGATAGGCCGGGTGTGTAAGCGCAGCGATGCGTTGAGCTAACCGGTACTAATGAACCGTGAGGCTTAACCTTACAACGCCGAAGCTGTTTTGGCGGAATTGAGAGAAAATTTTCAGCGTGATTACAGATTAGATTAACCGGCGAAAGGCGGGTTAATAAACAGAATTTGCCTGGCGGCTGTAGCGCGGTGGTCCCACCTGACCCCATGCCGAACTCAGAAGTGAAACGCCGTAGCGCCGATGGTAGTGTGGGGTCTCCCCATGCGAGAGTAGGGAACTGCCAGGCATCAAATTTAGCGTGCTGATATGGCTCAGTTGGTAGAGCGCACCCTTGGTAAGGGTGAGGTCCCCAGTTCGACTCTGGGTATCAGCACCACTTAATTAGGTTAAAGTTCGGCACAGTAGAAAAGAATTTGTCTGGCGGCTGTAGCGCGGTGGTCCCACCTGACCCCATGCCGAACTCAGAAGTGAAACGCCGTAGCGCCGATGGTAGTGTGGGGTCTCCCCATGCGAGAGTAGGGAACTGCCAGACATCAAACAAGTGAGAAGGCCATCCGAAAGGATGGCCTTTTTGCGTTTATACGCCGAAAAAACGGTAGGCCGGGTAAGGCGAAGCCGTCACCCGGCAGAGCAAACGACTAATGAATCACCTGAGACAGGAATGCTCGAGTACGTTCTGATTTAGGATGTGCAAAAAACTCATCCGGCGGGGCCTGCTCAACAATTTCCCCACGATCCATGAAGATCACCCTGTCAGCCACCGTTCTGGCAAATCCCATCTCATGCGTGACGCAAAGCATTGTCATTCCTGATTGCGCCAGGCCAATCATCGTATCCAGCACCTCTTTCACCATTTCGGGATCCAGCGCCGACGTGGGCTCATCAAACAGCATAATTTTGGGTTTCATACATAGCGAGCGGGCAATGGCCACGCGTTGTTGCTGTCCTCCGGAGATCTGCCCTGGAAATTTATGTGCGTGCTCTGCAATACGCACACGTTCCAGGTAGTGCATCCCCAGCGCTTCGGCTTCTTTTACCGGCATCTTACGCACCCAAATCGGTGCCAGCGTACAGTTTTGCAAAACCGTCAGATGAGGAAAGAGATTGAAGTGCTGGAATACCATGCCGACTTCCTGTCGGACGCGCTCGATGTTGCGGATGTCTTCATTCAACTCAATGCCATCGACAATAATTCGTCCCTGTTGATGTTCTTCCAGATGGTTAATACAGCGGATGGTGGTTGATTTTCCCGAACCTGAAGGCCCACATAACACAATGCGTTCCCCCTGTTTAACGCGCAGGTTGATATCCTTAAGGACATGAAACTGTCCGTACCACTTATTGACGTTTTCCAGCGTAATCATCGCGTCGGCAGGTTGTATTAATAGTTGGCTCATAGAATCCTCAGTGCGGTGTACGCCCGGTGTTAAAGCGCTTTTCCAGATGCTGGCTATAGCGCGACATGCTGAAACAAAAAATCCAGTAAATCAGAGCAGCGAAGACATAGCCTTCTGTCGACATACCCAGCCAGGCAGGGTCAACTGTCGCTTGCTGCACGCTGCTGAACAGATCGAACAAACCGATGATGATGACCAGACTGGTATCCTTAAACAGGGCGATAATGGTGTTCACCAGTCCAGGGATCACCAGCTTCAGAGCTTGGGGAAGAATGACTAGCCCCTGGGTTTTCCAGTAGCCCAACGCCAGCGATTCTGCTGCTTCGTATTGCCCTTTCGGTAATGCCTGCAGCCCCCCACGAACCACTTCCGCGACGTAGGCCGACTGGAAGAGGATCACGCCAACCAGCGCCCGGATAAGCTTATCGATGCTGGTTCCTTCTGACAGAAACAGCGGCAGCATGACCGAAGACATAAACAGGACGGTGATCAGCGGGACGCCACGCCAGAACTCGATAAAAATGACGGATAAGATCCGCACGACGGGCATGTGGGAGCGACGTCCCAGTGCCAACAAAATTCCTAATGGCAGTGCCCCCGCGATCCCGACGGATGCGATGATTAAGGTCAGCGTCAGCCCACCCCATTGGCGTGTTTCAACGCGATCCAGACCAAGAAATCCGCCATACAACAGGAACCAGACAGTGATCGGGTAGATCACGGCCCAGATGACGATATAACGCCCGCGACCCGGCAACGCTTTCCAGAACATCGGCACAATGGAAGCCAACCCAATGATCAACGCCAGGTTGATACGCCAACGCTGATCATGTGGGTACAATCCATACATGAATTGTCCAAATCGTTCATGAATAAACACCCAGCAGGCGCCAGCTTTGGTACAGTCAGCACGCGTGGAGCCCACCCAGTTGGCCTGCAGGAACGCCCAGTTCAGCAAAGGGGGAATTAACTCCCACATCAGCCACAGACAGAACAGCGTCAGCAGGCTGTTTGACCAACTGGAAAAGAGGTTCTTCCGTACCCATACGATCGAACGACCAGGGCCGTTACTGGCCGGGCGCATGGGATGAGACAGCAGTGCTTTTGTCATCATGATTCCTTAGCGCTCAATGAGGGCGATTCGCCGGTTATAGATGTTCATCAGCAGCGAGATGCTCAGGCTGATGATCAGGTACACCGACATCGTGATGGCGATCGTTTCGATGGCCTGTCCGGTCTGATTAAGTACCGTACCGGCGAACAGCGATACCATGTCGGGATAGCCAATGGCGGCGGCCAGCGATGAGTTTTTCACAATATTCAGATACTGGCTGGTCAGCGGTGGAATAATGACGCGAAGTGCCTGAGGAATGATGACCTGGCGAAGGGTCACAGTATTAGGTAACCCGAGAGAACGGGCGGCTTCATGTTGACCGTAGGGAACGGCCTGAATGCCTGCACGAATGATTTCGGCAATAAACGCCGAGGTATATACCGATAACGCCAGCGTCAGGGCTGCCAGTTCAGGAATGAGCACCATTCCGCCACGGAAGTTGAATCCGCGTAGTTGCGGGATATCCCAGTGCAGCGCCGCGCCAAAAAGCCAATGCGCGATGAGCGGCAGCAGCACAATCAGGCTTAATGCAGTAGGCCAGGTTCTGCGAAGTTGTCCCGTTTTCATCTGATGCATTTTATTGAAGCGGAACAGACCCACGGACAGCGCAATGGCAATCACTGCCGAGAGCACGAAAGCGAGTACGCCTTCCCCTAACTGCGGAGACGGGATATAGAGTCCCCGATTACTCAGAAAGACCATATCCAGCGCGCTTGCGGCCTGACGGGGGCCGGGCAAATTGCGCAGAACCGCGAAGTACCAAAAAAAGATTTGCAGCAGAGGCGGGATATTACGAAAGGTCTCAATATAAATCGTCGAGAGTTTACGCAGTAGCCAGTTATCTGAAAGGCGTGCCAGCCCGAGAAAGAAGCCGATAAATGACGCAAAGACAATACACAGCGCGGAAACCAGCAGCGTGTTAAGCAAACCCACCACAAAAACACGTCCATACGTGTCACCCTGCTGATAGTCGATTAAGTGCTGGACGATGCCAAACCCAGCGCTACGGTCGAGAAAGGCAAAGCCCGAGGTAATGCCGCGACTGCTTAGATTATTAATCGTGTTATGAATGAGATAGATAGCAACTGCAACGACCGCAAGAATGGCGAGGATCTGGAACAGCCAGGCGCGGACCGCAGGGTTTGAAAAGGAGAGCGACCCTTTTACATTTGAGCGGCGATGGAACATAAGAAAGCCTCGGTAACCATAACTCTGAACTGAGCGCCGCTAGTGCGGCGCCCGTTACATCACAACGACTTAACGCACCGGCGGTGCGTATTGAATGCCGCCGTTATTCCAGAGATTGTTCTGTCCACGTTTGATCTTCAGTGGGCTTTCCGAGCCGACGTTGCGTTCAAAGATCTCCGCATAGTTACCCACCTGCTTGATGATGTTGTAAGCCCATTTATTGTCGAGCTTCAGATCTTTGCCGTAGTCGCCTTCTTTGCCCAGCAGATGTGCCATATCTGGTGTTGCCGGGTTCGCCGCTTTCTCATCGACATTCTTCGATGTCACGCCCATCTCTTCGGCATTCAACATGGCAAACAGCGTCCAACGCACAATAGAGAACCATTCGTCATCACCGCGACGAACAACTGGCCCCAGCGGCTCTTTCGAGATCACCTCTGGCAGTACAAGCCATTCAGCCGGGTTGCTGAGTTTGATGCGCAGGGCATACAGTTGGGACTGGTCAGAGGCGAGGGTATCGCAACGTCCGGACTCCAGCGCTTTTGCCGACTCATCTGAGCGGTCAAAAGTCACCGGGGTGTATTTCATGTTGTTGGCTTTGAAATAATCCGCCACGTTCAGTTCCGTATCTGTTCCCGCCTGAATACAAACGGTGGCACCATCTAACTCTTTCGCGCTTTTCAGACCCGCTTTGTTGTGGGTCAGGAAGCCAATGCCATCGTAATAGGTAACGCCAGTGAAGGACATGCCCATTCCTGCATCACGTGAGGAGGTCCAGGTCGTATTACGGGAGAGAAGATCGACTTCGCCAGACTGTAATGCGGTGAAGCGTTCTTTTGCGGTGAGAGGGGTATATTTTACTTTTGTATCATCTCCCAGGACGGCGGCGGCAACGCCACGGCAAACATCCACATCTATCCCGGAGAATTTCCCGTCTGCGTCAGCGTAAGAAAAACCGGGAAGACCGTCACTGATACCGCATTGTACGAACCCTTTCTTTTTTACAGCATCCAGCGTGGTTCCCGCATGTGCCTGATTGGCAACCGCAAGCAGCACACCGGCCGCAGCCAGTGTGGCTATCATCA
Source organism: Citrobacter sp. RHB35-C17 (assembly GCF_013816795.1). NCBI lineage: Bacteria > Pseudomonadati > Pseudomonadota > Gammaproteobacteria > Enterobacterales > Enterobacteriaceae > Citrobacter > Citrobacter sp. RHB35-C17. The sequence goes on from NZ_CP057150.1 coordinate 479,650, forward strand.
TCTTTTTCATAATGCATCCTGTGTGGCAAAGAAATTATTGTTATAGAGAGACGTTCTGCAACGTCTTTAACCTGTCTGTGGCATTGGCCATACTCTTCTAAGCAAAGGTAATGCCAGGTTTTGCGCGTGAATATCCGACGCAATAAGCAGAGTGTAGACAGGAAAAAATAAAAGCAGCGCCCTGAAATGGTGCGAAATTGAAACGTAAGCCACATTTTGGAGCAAAATATTTAAAATAATGCTCGCAAAATGAAATAACGATTTCAGGCGTGAATATCGAGAGCGTGAGTATTGAAAGATAAATGCGAAAAGAGAAAGGGGTGGACGTTATTGATTATTAAAATGTATTAGAACACGTATTTTTCAACACATTGAATGATATGAAAAACCGTATTCTTAGGCTAAGAGCGCGGCAAGTACCGCGCTCTGAGAATGTTATTTTGACAGTGCGATGATCCCCATCGTCAGGCCTGCAACCGCTGCGGCCCCGCCAGCAATGGCGCCTGCGGTTTCCCAGTTATCCTGAGTCGTCCCTTTCATACAGGTGTTGGTATGAACAAGACGTCCTTGATCATCATAAACCGGAACGCAGGGGGAATCGTGTGCACAGCCCGCCAGCAATGCAGTGAGCAATGCTACTGGAATTAATCTTTTCATGGTGTTACCTCAAAAATAAGCGTTCCGCTAAATGCAGCAACAGGGAATGCTGCTTTGCGAATACGAAATGAATTTTACCACCGCTTAAAAAAAGATTGGCATATGGAATAATCTCAATTCATGTGAATTGTAAAAATAATGAAGGAGTGAATTTAGTATTCCGCAGTGCAAATGACTATCTGTTTAATAAATAAAGAAAGATACCTGAAGGAAAAAGGCGTCCGTAGACGCCTTAATTTACACATTAACGCTGGGATTTGTTAAACCGGCCTCTGACGACCACAAAAAACACCGGGACAAAGAAGATAGCCAGCAGCGTTGCTGTCAGCATCCCTCCCATCACACCGGTTCCGACTGCATGCTGGGCGCCACTCCCTGCCCCGCGACTGATGACCAGCGGCATTACGCCGAGGATGAAGGCGAGTGAGGTCATCAGAATAGGGCGCAGGCGCATGCGCGCAGCCTCAAGCGTTGCCTCGATCAGGCCACGACCTTCTTTCTCCATCAGATCCTTGGCAAATTCCACGATCAGAATGGCGTTTTTCGCGGAAAGCCCAATCGTGGTTAACAGTCCGACCTGAAAATAGACGTCGTTATTTAGCCCACGCAGGGAAGCGGCCAAAAGGGCACCCACCACGCCGAGCGGGACCACCAGCATCACCGAGAACGGAATGGACCAGCTTTCATACAGCGCGGCAAGACAGAGGAACACGACGATCAGCGAGATAGCATACAGTGCCGGCGCCTGATTGCCGGACAAACGTTCCTGATATGACATCCCCGTCCAGTCATGACCAATACCATTAGGCAGTTTTGACGCGAGACTTTCCATCATGGCCATCGCTTCACCGGTGCTTCGACCGGGGGCCGCCTCACCCAACAACTCCATCGATGGCATACCGTTGAAGCGTTCCAGGCGCGGAGAACCATACACCCAGCGGGCTGAGCTGAAGGCTGAAAAAGGGACCATCTCGCCGTTAGCACTACGAACGTACAGATTATTGATATCTTCTGGCAGCATACGGAATTTCGCATCTGCCTGAACATACACTTTCTTTACTCGTCCGCGGTCAATGAAGTCGTTAATATAGCTGCCGCCTAACGACGCAGAGATGGTTTCGTTAATGTCTGACAGCGCAATGCCAAGCGCCTGTGCTTTTTCCTGGTCGACATCCAGCTTGAACTGAGGGGTATCCTCCAGGCCATTAGGTCGAACACGGACCAGCAGATCGGAATGCTGAGCCACCATACCCATTAACTGATTACGTGCTGATGTTAGCGCTGTGTGCCCCAACCCCCCCTGGTCAAGCAGTTCAAAATCGAAACCCGTCGCGGTGCCCAGTTCAATTATCGCCGGCATGTTGAAGGGGAAGACCAGTCCATCCTGGATCTGGCTGAACGCGCGAGTTGCACGCGCAATTACCGCTTCAACGCTGTTTTCCTTGCCGCTACGCTCATCCCAGGGCTTCAGGCTGATGAAGGCCAGACCCGCGTTCTGCGCCTGGCCGCTAAAGCTAAAACCGTTGACCGTAAACACGCTTTCAACGTTCGCTTTTTCGTGAGTCAGGTAGTAATGGGTGACCTGATCCAATACATTTTGGGTTCGTTCCTGGGTTGAACCTGCGGGTAGCTGAACCATCGTCATGAATACGCCCTGATCTTCATCAGGCAGGAAGGAAGTGGGGAGACGGAAAAACAGTACCCCCATTCCGACAACAATCAGGATGTAAAGGAGCAGGTAGCGTCCGGTTTTGCGCACAATGCCGCTGACACTGTTGGTGTAGTGGTTAACGCTGAGATCAAATTTGGCATTAAACCAGCCGAAAAATCCGCCTTTCTTCTCGTGGTGTTCGGCGGACGCTGGTTTTAGCAGCGTTGCGCAAAGTGCCGGCGTCAGGATCAATGCCACCAGAACCGAAAGCGCCATTGCCGACACAATCGTGATGGAAAACTGGCGATAAATAGCCCCGGTGGAGCCGCCGAAAAAGGCCATCGGGATGAAGACGGCAGACAGCACCATCGCGATCCCAACCAGCGCCCCCTGGATCTGCGACATGGATTTCTCGGTTGCCTCTTTGGGCGGCAACTTTTCTTCCATCATCACCCGTTCAACGTTTTCCACTACCACAATGGCGTCATCGACCAGCAGGCCGATCGCCAGCACCATCCCAAACATCGTCAGGGTGTTGATCGAGTAGCCAAACGCCGAGAGCACGGCAAAGGTACCCAATAGCACAACGGGAACCGCAATCGTCGGAATGAGCGTTGCGCGGATATTCTGTAAAAACAGATACATCACGAGGAAGACCAGGACGATCGCTTCGAACAGTGTTTTTACCACTTCGTGAATGGAGATCTTCACAAACGGCGTGGTGTCATACGGGTAAACCACTTTCATCCCTTGCGGGAAGAAGGGTTGCAGCTCAACGAGTTTGGTTTTAATCGCTTTGGCGGTATCCAGAGCGTTGGCCCCGGTCGCCAGTTTGATCCCCAGACCCGCAGCCGGTTTACCGTTAATTCGGGCGACAACGTTATAGTTTTCTCCCCCCAGCTCGATACGAGCGACATCTTTAAGGCGAACGACAGAGCCATCGCTGTTTACCCGTAATGTGACTTTGCCGAATTCCTCAGGATCTTTCAGTCGCGTCTGCGCAATGATAGAGGCGTTCAGTTGCTGCCCCGGTAGAGCAGGCGTTCCGCCCAACTGACCTGCTGCGATCTGGTCGTTCTGTATTTTTAGTTGATTGATCACATCGACCGGTGTGAGCTGGTACTTGTTCAGCCGATTCGCATCCAGCCAGATACGCATCGCGTACTGTGCGCCAAACAGCTGGACGTCACCTACACCGTTCAGGCGGCTGATCGTATCTTTTACGTTTGAGGCGACGTAGTCGGAGATATCGTCCTGGGTCGTTTGCGGATCGTCAGAGACAAACCCCGCCACCAACAAGAAACTGCTGCTCGACTTTTCTACGCTAATCCCTTGCTGTTGAACTTCCTGAGGCAGCAATGGCGTCGCCAGCTGCAGTTTGTTCTGTACCTGCACCTGGGCAATATCCGGGTCGGTTCCGGACTGAAAGGTTAACGTAATGGTCACGCTACCCGCAGAGTCGCTGGTGGAGGACATATACATCAGGTTATCGATACCGTTCATATTCTGTTCGATAACCTGAGTCACCGTATCCTGCACCGTTTGCGCATCTGCCCCTGGATAGTTCGCGGAAATGGCTACCGCTGGTGGCGCGATAGTTGGGTATTGCGCAACGGGCAGTTGCATAATCGCCAGAGCGCCCGCCAGCATCAGTATGATGGCCAGAACCCAGGCAAAAATAGGACGCCTGATAAAGAAATTTGCCATGTTCGGTTACCTTATTGCGCCGCTTTTGCCGCAGGAGTATTGGCATCCGTGGTAGCTTTCACTTTCGTGCCGGGATGGGCTTTTTGTAATCCGCTGACAATCACCTGATCGCCTGGATGTAGGCCTTCGCTAATCAGCCATTTGTCGCCGATAGCCTGCGAAGCGACAACGGCGCGTGGCTCAACCAGACTCTGGTCATTGACGACCAGTACCGTCGCATCGCCACGAGGCGTACGCGTTACGCCCTGCTGGGGGATCAAAATAGCGTTGGGCTGAACGCCTTCGTCAATGCGAGCGCGAACAAACATCCCCGGCAGCAGAGCGTGCTGTGGGTTAGGGAAGACGGCGCGAAGGGTGATGGAGCCTGTGCTTTCGTCCACCGTGACATCCGAAAACTGCAATGTCCCTTTCAGGGGATACGCCGTACCATTTTCCATCACCAACTGGACGCTGCTGCTGGCGCTGTCTTTATGCAGGCTGCCCTGTTTAACGGACTGCTTCAGTCGCATAAAGTCGCTGCTGGACTGTGTGACATCGACATAGATAGGATCGAGTTGCTGCACGGTAGCCAGTGCTGTTGCCTGGCCGTTGGTGACCAGCGCGCCTTCCGTCACGCTGGATTTGCCAATACGACCATCGATCGGCGAGGTGACTTTGGTGTAAGCAAGATTGATACGTGCGCTCTCCACTGCGGCTCGTGCGGCAATGACTGCCGCATCGGCCTGACGCGCATCTGCAATCGCCTGGTCGTATTCCTGTTGGCTAATGTATTTTGTCCCTACCAGCGGAACATAGCGCTTAACCGTCAGGTGTGCGATGGCGGCGGCTGCTTCACTTTTCGCCAGTTCCCCTTTCGCGCTATCGTAATCTGCCTGATAAGTGGCAGGATCGATCTGATACAGTGACTGCCCGGCCTGAACATCGCTGCCCTCGGTGAAGTTTCTTTTGAGAACAATACCACTGACCTGTGGACGAACTTCTGCAATGCGGAATGCCGAGGTGCGTCCTGGCAGTTCGGTGGTTACTGCTAATGGCGCGACGGTAACTACATGAACGGTCACCTGCGGTTCGGTTGTCTGAGCGTGCTTATCTCCCTGATCGTTACAACCGGCAAGCAACGCAGCAGAGATGAGGATAAATGAGGGCAGGAGTGAAAACCTGGCATGTTTCGTCATTACTGTTCCTTAAAAACCTATAGCTCGTTATTTACCGGATAACGGTAAGGCGATAACGTGCACGAAGAAATAATAGTTGGCTATCCTACAAATTATTAGCGTGCGATGTAAGTAATAGTTATTTTATGGCCGGGTCTACGGCACGTAAAAACAAAAAAGTGATGGCTTTATCTTTTCATTTTGTTTTTCTTTGTCATGCCTTGTTGCTGGCTAATATATTTGGAAATGTACATTTGTTGTATGAATGTTTTTGTTGGTTTTATTTGTGGGGGTTATTTGATTGAATGTTTTGTGCTGAGGAAATTCGCTTTTATTTCATCTCTGAACGGATGGGGTGATACAGTTCTTTTTGAACGGCAATTGTGAATTGCCATATTTCTGTTTTTTATCCTGCTCCTGAAACGATAACTTATGGCTAAAAGAACAAAAGCCGAAGCGTTAAAAACGCGACAACATTTGATTGAGACTGCAATCATCCAGTTTGCCACGCGAGGCGTTGGCAACACGACGCTTAACGACATTGCCGACGCGGCCCAGGTCACGCGGGGGGCTATCTACTGGCATTTTGACAACAAAACGCAGCTCTTCAATGAACTCTGGCAACAGCAACCGCCATTACGTGATCTTATTCAGGACCGGTTAGCTTTGCATGACTGCGATAATCCCTTGCAGCGGTTGCGCGAAAAGTTAATTGCCGGATTGCAATATATCGCGGAAATTCCCCGGCAGCAGGCATTGCTGCAAATTTTATATCATAAATGTGAATTTCATGAGGGGATGATATCAGAACAGGAAATACGCGAGAAAATTGGGTTTAGCCAGAGGGGACTACGCGACGCGTTGCAAGCGAGTATGACGGAAGGGTTAATTTCCAGAACTCTGGATTTAGACGTTGTGTTAATTATTATTCACGGTAGTTTTAGCGGGATCGTGAAAAACTGGTTGATGAATTCTACCCGCTACGATCTTTATCAGCAGGCACCGGCGCTGGTGGATAATGTATTAAGGATGTTAATTCCTGATGGATATGTCATGCAATTAACATCGGAAACCCTATAATCATTTCTCCTGTCTATCAATCACACGCTATTGTAATTCGGAACAGTTGACCAGCTTGAGCGGATTGACGGAATCCATATTGCGGCATTTATCGACTTCTGTGGTGATCAGTTCAATCCACTGGATCAGTAACGCATCAAAAAGGAACACGGAGACCGCAAAAACAACCAGCCACCAATACTTACGAATCATTGCCAAATCCTGTGTATTCATGCCCAAGCGTGCAGGAAATATACACGAAAAATGCGTCCTGAAAAGCAGGCTTACAATGCTTTTACTTTGCTGTCATCTTCACCACATCTGACGCCGTTCGACTCTTTTTCGACAGGTTTTTCGTCTTTCTCTTTTTGATTTTCGTCAGCTCTTCCTGGGAGTAGTGTGAGCTGATGTTCAGCCGTCTGAGCCCCATCTTCACATACTCATTATTGACCTCAATACCGATGAATTTACGTCCCGATTCCACGGCCACAGCACCTGTCGTAAAGCTGCCGGCGAAGGGATCCAGCACCGTATCGCCAGGATTGGAGGAGGCCAGAACGATCCGTTTTAGCAGGGCGATAGGTTTTTGCGTCGGATGGTTTTCATATTCATCCATCAAATAACGCACGCGGGGAAATTCCCAGACATTGCCCGGAACTTTTTGCGTGTTGTAAGGCTGTGGTGGGTTTTTACGGTAGTCAATCAGCGCTCTTTTCGCACCGGTTTTGGTCTCAACCAGAATAGCGTCACTGTTGAAAGTGTACTGTCGGGCATCTTTGACCATCATCAGGATCGGTTCGTACATTGAGCCAAAGAATTTCTTCGCCTGCACGCCTGAACTGTCATAAGACCAGACAATCCGGCTTTTGATGGTAAACAGCGTTCTGCATTTGAGATCGATATGCGGCATGTTTTCGGTGCTGTTCATGATGTACATCGTGCCCTGTTTTTTCAGCACCCGATGACACTCCTCAATGCACGCGAACAGCCAGCCCAGGAAGATGTCTTCGTCCCAGGACTCGACCATCCCGTCAAAATCCTTTCCGATATTGTAAGGCGGGTCGGCAAAGATTAAATCGACGCTTTCAGCGGGGAGTTTCTTAAGTTCTGTCAGCGCATCTCCGTGGATGATCGACGCGGATTCATCACCAAAGTAGTGTGGCTCACATCGTGAGTTCATATCGGCTCCACAAAAGAGGCGTATAAAAAAGGCGCTTCCCCATGCCGAGTAGCGCCTTTTTAAACAAGCAATTAGCTAATCGAGATTAGTTCATGCCGTATTTTTTCAATTTTTTACGCAGCGTACCACGGTTGATGCCCATCATCAGGGCAGCACGGGTCTGGTTACCACGGGTGTATTGCATCACCATGTCCAACAGGGGCTGTTCTACTTCAGCCAGTACCAGCTCATAGAGGTCATTAACATCCTGACCGTTCAGTTGAGCAAAATAGTTCTTCAGTGCCTGTTTAACCGAGTCACGCAGGGGTTTTTGGGTTACCTGATCCTGAGAGTTAACGGTAGAAACGGTCAGTACGTCAGAATTTACGCGTTGTTCGAACATAGTTCTGTCAGCTCTTTATTTCTGTTTACGCAAAATTTTCGAAGTATGCCTCCAACGCCTCCAGCTGTTCGCTGGCATCCTCAATGGCGTTGAATGTGCGCCGAAACTGGTCATTTGGAGCGTGCTCCTGGAGATACCAGGAGACGTGTTTACGCGCGATTCGGTACCCTTTTGCCTGGCCATAAAAGTCATGCAGTTCCCGAACATGCGCACAAAGCAAGCGCTTAACCTCTGCCAGAGGCAGGGGGGATAGCAACTCCCCAGTGTCCAGATAATGCTGGATTTCCCGAAAGATCCAGGGTCTTCCCTGAGCTGCGCGGCCTATCATCAGGGCATCAGCCCCCGTATAGTCAAGCACAGCTCTGGCTTTAAGCGGGTCAGTAATGTCACCATTCGCGATAATCGGAATGGAAACTTTCTGCTTAACTGCCCGAATACTGTCGTACTCAGCGTCTCCATTGAACAAACAGGCGCGGGTGCGTCCATGAATGGTCAGAGCCTGAATGCCACAGTCTTCAGCCAGTTGGGCAATCTCTACGCAGTTACGGTGTTCCGGAGCCCAGCCGGTGCGAATCTTCAGGGTCACAGGAACGTCCACTGCATTAACCACCCCGGTTAGTATCGACTTCACTAAATCCGGGTACTGCAAGAGGGCTGAACCTGCGAGCTTGCGATTCACTTTTTTAGCCGGACACCCCATATTGATATCAATAATCTGGGCGCCGCTTTCCACGTTAATCCGTGCGGCATCGGCCATCTCAACAGGGTCGCTACCGGCAATTTGCACCGTGCGAATTCCTGGCTCATCAACGTGCACCATCCGTAAACGGGATTTGTCGCTTTCCCAAACCTGCGGGTTAGACGACATCATCTCGGATACGGTCAATCCGGCTCCCATCTCATAACACAGCGTCCGAAAAGGTCTGTCAGTGATGCCAGCCATGGGCGCTGCGATCAGGCGATTTCTAAGCTGGTATTGTCCGATGCGCATGAGTTAAGAAATGACCATACTGTGACTGCAAGGCGGCGTATATTACGCATTTTTTGCACGAGATGAAAGGCCAAACTTTGACCAATCCTCTGCGGTGGATCAAAGAATCGCCGTTAACGTCAACGCCATAAAATAATTAGCCATACAAATCATTGCATTACAAAAGCGTGACGAAATTCTGTACGCTTATAATTTTGCGTAACTTCTCATTTTTTCTTCGAATCTGCGCGGGCTTGCAAGATAATCTGCTGAATTAATCAGCAGATTATCTTGAGTTAATGTGACATCGCTCTCATTTCAGCAGATGATTGCGCAACGCATCGGTCATCACTCGACCACGACACGACCGTTCAGCGGTTGGGGCGGACGATTATTGTCATGATGCATCGTATGGCTGAATTTTTCTAATTGCGCGGCGGACAGCGTCAGAGGGTGCTTCATGACAATCCAGGTTACCCCTTCAGAGCAGGGCGGTGTGGTCAGTGAACCGCTGAAACGCCAAAAGCGTTTGTTTTTCGGCAGCAGGGCATTCAGATCCATTTGTGAGGTGACGTTAGCGTCCTGCCCGGTTTGTTCAGGCATAGTCGCCCACAGTTTATCCAGCTCAGTGTTTGCCGCCCCTTTATCAAACATGACCGCAACAACGGCGATAGCTCCATTTGCGTCTTTGTGCACCAGATGCATTTCCATCGCGTAATGTTTACCGTGAACCGTATTTTCGCTTGGGGCATGAAAGTGGAATTGCTGCAATGTAAACGGAGTCCCGTCAATCGTGATGGTATCAGCCGTTGCGCTCTTTAGCGCGGCCTGGATTGTGTGACCGTTGTTAATGAGAGTAATGGGGCCCTCAGTGTAGTGGGTTTTCAGGGGCTTCAGGTGGGCATTTGCCGACTGGTCGATGTTTATTGGGGACTGATTCATCCCGGTCTGACAGGTTTTATACTCTTCACTGAGTGCGCCCCAGTGTTCCGGGGATCCTTCACCCTCATAGCTCCAGTGTGACGCCATTGCGGTGGATGACATGATGCTTAACGCGAGAAAAGTTGCCTTGCTCAAAAAAGGGTTCATGAAATTCTTCCAATGAATAAAATAGATTTTTATATTTGCAACTTCAATGAGTTACGCGTCTATTTTACCGTATGAGAGGAAGAGGAAGGAGCGGGCGAAATGCTGAAAAACGTGGCCGGTAGTACGGCCACGCGCGGGAGACAGGGTTACTTCTTACGGCCCGTGATTCGACACCACTCTTCTTTCTCCACCACCGGATCGAGAGCGAAGAGATCGGCATAAGCTTCACAAACACTTTCCGCCTGGCTGGCAAGGATACCGGAAAGGCCCAGCAGACCGCCTGTAACGGGCAGGACGCTGATTAACGGTGCCAGCTCGCGTAATGGGCCTGCCAGAATGTTGGCGACCACTACGTCGGCTTTCATGGCGTCTGGCTGATCCTGTGGCAGGTAGAGTTCAAGACGTTCTGATACGCCATTACGCTGGGCGTTATCACGGCTGGCCTGAATCGCCTGCGGATCAATATCGATACCGATCGCTTTTGCGGCGCCCAGTTTCAGCGCGGCAATTGCGAGGATGCCGGAACCGCAACCAAAGTCGATAACGGTCTTACCGGTTAAATCGAGACTGTCGAGCCACTGCAGGCACAGTGAGGTGGTGGGATGAGTGCCGGTACCAAACGCCAGACCGGGGTCGAGCATTACGTTGACGGCATTTTCATCCGGCACGTCGCGCCAGCTTGGGCAGATCCACAGGCGTTCGCCAAAACGCATGGGGTGGAAGTTATCCATCCACTCGCGTTCCCAGTCCTTATCTTCCAGTTGTTCAATTTTATGCGCGAACCCGACGCCCAGCAGCGGATGGTGTTCCAGGATGGCTACGACTTCTTTCATGTCGGTTTCGGCATCAAACAGACCGATAACGTCGGTGTCGCCCCACAGGCGTGTTTCGCCCGGCAATGGCTCAAAAACCGGCGTGTCGTGCGTGTCCTGGAAGGTGATGGAAACGGAACCCGCTTCCATCAGGGCATCGCTCAATGCTTCCGCGTTAGCGCCCGTCGTGTTCAGTTTTAATTGGATCCATGGCATGGCAAACTCTTTATTTATCAGTAGTCAATACAGCGGCTTGCGGGGCAGGAGAACCGAAACGGTTTCCGACCAGGAAAGCCAGCAAACTTAGCAGCAACGAGGGCACAATCGGATGGAAGCCCAGGTACTGAACGTTAAAGGTGGCGAGAATCGCATACAGCACGCCGCCGACAATCATCGCACTCAGTGCTCCGGTCGCATTCGCGCGCTCCCAGTAAAGGCCAAGCACCAGCGGCCACAAGAACACGGCTTCCAGACCGCCAAACGCCAGCAGATTCAGCCAGATGATCATCTCTGGCGGTTTCCAGGCGGCAAGTAAGAGCAGCGCGCCTAAGATGAGGGTGATCACCGCCGATATTCGCTTCAACCGCGTCTCGTTCTGCAACTGTTCCGGGCGAATATTAAGATAGAGATCTTTAATGATCGTAGCGGAACTTTGCAGCAACTGGGCGTTGATCGTCGACATAATGGCCGCCATTGGCGCGGCAAGGAAGATCCCGGCGGCGAAAGGCGGCAGCACTTTGACCATCAGCGTGGGGATCACCAGATCCGGCACCGTCAGGTCAGGGATAACCGCACGACCCAGCGCGCCAGCAAGATGCATACCAAACATCAGGATCGCCACCACGATGGTACCGATGATTATCCCGCGGTGTACCGCTTTGCTGTCTTTGTAGGAGATGCAGCGCACCGCCGTATGCGGCAGACCGATCACACCAAAACAGACCAGTACCCAGAATGAGGTCATAAAGGTCGGAGACAGAATGTCATCGGCGCCCTGCGGTGAAACCAGTTTTGGGTCGATGGCGTTTAAGGTCTCTACGGCATGGCTCAGGCCACCGGCCGCATGCACGATACCGACCAGCAGCACGATGGTGCCAATCAGCATCACCAGTCCCTGCATTGTGTCGTTAAGCACGCTGGCACGAAAGCCGCCGAACGCGGTATACAGCGCGATACTGATACCGAAAATCAGCAGACCTGTTTCATAGGGAATACCCGCCGCCGTTTCCAGCAGGCGTGCGCCGCCAATGAACTGCACGGTCATGGCGCCGACAAACGCCACGAGCAGGCTGAGGCTCGCCAGCCACACCAGCAGGCGACTCTGGTAGCGGGCAAACAGCATGTCGTTGAGGGTGACGGCATTATAGCGACGGGCAAGGATGGCGAATTTCTTACCGAGTATCCCCAGCGAAAGCCAGACGGCGGGAAGCTGAATCATCGCCAGCAATACCCATCCCAGTCCGTATTTATAGGCCGCACCAGGTCCACCAATAAATGAGCTGGCGCTGATGTATGTCGCGGTCAGGGTCATCGCCAGGACGATCCCCCCCATGGAACGGCTACCCAGAAAATATTCATTCAGGAAGGTGCCGGTCTGCCGTTTACGCATGGCATAAACAGAAAGACCGAACACAACAACCAGATAGGCAACCAGCGGCAGAATGACTTCAAGCTGCATCATCATCCTCCAGGGGAATGTCACGATAGATAAATTTCACCATGGCCCAGCACAGCAAAATGAAGATCAGCGGTGTTAGCAGACAAGCCATTTCAAACCAGTGCGGCAGCCCGGTTATGCCCGGCGTCACCCCTGGTATGTAAGCTGCGGCGAGCCAGGCAGCCAGATAGAGAAGGGTCAGCCATAGCGCCCAACGCGCTTCTTTATTGGCCTGAACAAAACGTTTGTCCATTTTTTGTCCCTTGTTGAAAAAGAAAGCGGGGATTGTACCTTAAGCCGCTGGTCAGGGGGGAGAGAAAGGTGGCGGCTGAAGAACGATCTTGCCCCTGTGGGGTGAGGAGACAAAATAATCACGATCAATTAATCAAAACGAACTGTTCTGAAAATAAACGTATTCTATTTTTATTTTCCTATTTTTATTTTAGTTAATAATATTGATTACTCTCGTTTTTATTGTGCAAAGTATCCGGAATTATCTAGCACCTCCGTTATTAATTAATAATAAAACGGCTAACGGGATATTATTAATTAATGAGGTAATAAGCTGTGACGCTATATAAAGTCGATGAATACGCTGCTTTTTCTCAATGGCTATTTATATGGATATTTTCTTATGCCTCCTATTTTGCTCGTCAGATCTCATATTTTATTAATGACTGCAATTTACAGGGTGATATAACAATAATATTCTTAACCGGCGCTGAACCTGTTATCGGGTTTTCTGAGTAGCGAGATTCTTAGTGGCAATGCCTTTTCTTAATTCTGTCGGAGACGGAAAGGTCTTTTTTTGCGTTCATACATGGACTTTAATATGAAATTAAATAAGAGAATGACTATTAGTGCCGTGGCAATACTGGTTAGCTGCAATGTCCTGGCCGCTGAATCTGTTATCGATTTACGTCACGACTACTTCGATGATGGAAAAATTAATAAAGATCGTATCTATTTTGCGCATCGGTTTGATAACCAATTCGGTTTCTCTGTCGAGACCCGTTATAAATCAAGTGGTGACGATGCGAATGAGCCTTTTAATGAATTAGATAATAACGGTAGTGAAGCCACTATCAGCTATCGCTTTATCCTTAATCCCAAAATGTATCTGATCCCTGCTTTTAATATTGATAGTAATTCGGGTAATACCATCTATAAACCTAACCTGTTACTCGGGACCGTACTGGGTAATGGTTTTTATCTGAACCTGCGCTATCGTTATGATTACACCTTGCAGGATAACGAAGACCTGAATAATAAAGCAACAGGGCGTTATGACGCGTGGCTTGGCTATAAGACCGGTGACTGGAAGTTTGAATACAACTTTGTTTACTTACATGCCAATACCGATATTTATAATGAAAGTCACGCCGACTATGAGCATGACATGAAGGTTGCCTACTCTGTCACCAAAAACTGGGCACCTTATATTGAGATTGGCAATGTCTCCGTCAACAGACTGCAAGACGACAGGCAAACACGTTTCCGGATAGGTTTCCAGTACACCTACTAAAGAGAAAAGGGATGAAAGGGAGTTGCACAGAATGTTAAAACAATGGGATGAAGTATTTCATCGATATACTAATAACCCGGATGCGGCAAAATTAATACTGCGGGTGGTTTTTGGCGGACTCATGCTATTTCATGGCGTAGCGAAAGCGAAACACGGACTTGGCGCAGTCGTGTTCCTGCTGGAATCTCACCATTTGCCGGCTTTTATCGCATGGGGATCGTTCATTGGCGAGATTATTGCGCCCTTGATGTTGATTCTTGGGGGGATGACACGTTATGCGGCGGCAATTTTTACCTTCACAATGCTGTTTGCGACATATCTGGTGATGGACGGGAAAGTATTGGCTCTGACGCCTCAGGGATCATGGGCCCTGGAGTTACAGGCTATATATCTGTGTGGTGGGTTTTGTATGCTCTTTCTGGGTGGTGGAAAATATTCCGTAATGTCTGAATTTTCTTCTCGCCGGTAAAAAGAGAAGGCCCGAAAATTCGGGCCTTAGAAGAAGATAAATCGGTGTAAAAAAATGGGCTCTTCCGAGCCCATTTTGCTGTGCACCGAGAATTACTTCTCAGTGAGGCCGAGCTTTTTCTCCAGATAGTGGATGTTAGTACCACCTTGCTGGAAGTGCTCGTCGTTCATGATGCGCGTCTGCAGATCAACGTTGGTTTTAATACCGTCGATGATCAGTTCCTGCAGCGCGTTTTTCATGCGGGCAATCGCCACATCACGGGTTTCGCCGTAGCAGATAAGCTTGCCGATCATGGAGTCATAGTATGGCGGTACGGTGTAACCGGCATAGATATGCGACTCCCAGCGCACGCCAAAACCGCCTGGCGCGTGGAAGCGGGTGATTTTACCCGGGCTCGGCAGGAAGGTGTTCGGGTCTTCAGCATTGATACGGCATTCCACCGCGTGGCCTTTGACCTGCACCTCTTCCTGCTTGATCGACAGCGGCTGGCCAGCAGCAATGCGCAACTGTTCTTTGATCAGGTCAACACCGGTGATCATTTCGGTAACCGGGTGTTCAACCTGAATACGGGTGTTCATTTCAATGAAGTAGAACTCGCCGTTTTCGAACAGGAATTCAAAGGTGCCCGCGCCGCGATAGCCGATATCCACACAGGCTTTCGCGCAACGCTCGCCAATGAAGCGACGCAGTTCCGGGGTAATACCCGGTGCCGGTGCTTCTTCGACGACTTTCTGGTGACGACGCTGCATAGAGCAGTCACGTTCCGCCAGATAAATCGCGTTACCCTGACCGTCTGCCAGCACCTGAATTTCGATGTGGCGTGGGTTCTCGAGGTATTTCTCCATATAAACCATGTCGTTGCTGAAAGCCGCTTTCGCTTCCGCTTTGGTCATGGAGATGGATTGCGCCAGTTCGGCATCGCCGCGTACTACGCGCATACCGCGACCGCCGCCGCCGCCGGACGCCTTGATGATAACCGGATAGCCGATGCGTTTTGCATGGGCACGGTTCGCATCCATATCGTCGGTCAGCGGGCCGTCAGAACCCGGTACGGTCGGGACGCCAGCTTTCTTCATCGCGGTGATCGCCGATACTTTGTCACCCATCAGACGGATGGTGTCCGCTTTCGGGCCGATGAAGATAAAGCCAGAGCGTTCAACCTGCTCAGCAAAGTTGGCGTTCTCAGAGAGAAAGCCATAACCCGGGTGAATCGCTACCGCGCCAGTGATTTCAGCGGCGCTGATGATAGCCGGGATGTTCAGATAGCTTTTTACGGACGGAGCCGGACCAATACAAACCGTCTCATCCGCCAGCAATACGTGTTTTAAATCGCGATCCGCGCTTGAATGCACAGCGACAGTCTTGATACCCAGTTCTTTACAGGCACGAAGAATTCGCAATGCAATCTCGCCGCGGTTGGCGATAACAATTTTATCCAGCATGTTCGCCTCGTTACTCGATGACGACCAGCGGCTCGTCAAATTCTACCGGTTGACCACTTTCGACCAGGATAGCTTTCACGGTACCTGATTTGTCCGCTTCGATCTGGTTCATCATTTTCATGGCTTCAACGATGCACAGGGTATCGCCTACATTGACTTTCTGACCCACTTCGATGAACGCTTTAGCGTCCGGGCTCGGGGTGCGGTAGAAAGTACCAACCATTGGGGAACGTACGATGTGACCACTGATTTCTGCTGCGGCGGCTGCCGGCGCTTCTGCTGCCGGAGCAACTGCGTTAGACAGAGCAGGTTGCTGCTGCATCATTGGTGCAGCGTAGGCTTGTTGCATCACCGGGAAGCTACCTGCTGGCGCTGCGCGGCTGATGCGTACAGACTCTTCGCCTTCAGAAATTTCCAGTTCGGAGATGCCTGATTCTTCAACCAGCTCGATCAGTTTTTTAATCTTACGAATATCCATGAGTGGGTTCCGTACTCTTTGTTTAGTGTGATTGTGACAGGCATTAAGCGCTGTCTGTAAAGCGTGAGTCCCGATGGCAAAACGGCTTGCGCCTGCCAGGACGCCGGTATATTCCGCCTCAACGATTCATGTGAGACTTGTCGGTTAACATGCAGCGATTTGCTGCAATCCTCCGGCAAAAAACAAAATATACCTTCAATGCTCGATTGTCACCTTTTCAGCGGTCTAAAAACGCTGTCCAGGGAGCCAAGGTCGCACATTATAATGATTTCGTAGCAATTGGCAGCTAAATACTGGTCTTATCAGGGAAGATAATCAACCGCTAACACACAAATAACATCCGAGTCTCTGCATTTTGTAACCGACTGCACAGTTCGCCAAACTAGCGCCACCACTGGCGGAACTTCTTGTAACGGCAGGCCAAAAGCAGCAGTGCGAGCAGAGCATAAATGATGGGTTGAGGTGACAAAATCTTCACCGACCACAGATAATGTATCGGCGCGAGGATCGCCACCAGATAGACGAAGTTGTGCAAAAATTGCCAGCGCTTACCCAATTTTCGTTGTGCTGCCTGTGTTGATGTTAGCGTCAGCGCGAGCAGGATGAGCCAACTGATGATCCCAAGCGTTAAATACGGGCGCGTAATCAGTTCTCGTCCCAACAATCCGAGATTATGGATACCTAACTCCAGCAGCGCGTAACTGGTCAGATGCAGCGTAGCCCAGGCGAAACACCATAACCCCAGCAGACGACGGGCGCGTATCAATAATGGCTGTTTAGCGTAGCGTGCGAGCGGCGTGACCAGCAAGGCAGCGAGCAAAAATTTCAGAGCTGTCCTACCGGTAAAGTGCTGGATGTCCTTTACCGGATCGGCGCTGAGCCCGCCGTTGTTAATGGCCCAGAACAGCCAGAGAAATGGTAGCAATCCCGCCAGATGAAGCGCCACTTTCAGCCAGGTAATCTGCTTTGCACTCAGCCGCACTTAGAAATTCTCCCGCAAGTTCAGGCCGCGATACAGCGAGGCCACTTCATCGGCATAGCCGTTAAACAGTAGGGTGGGTTGCCGTTGGACATCCAGAATCCCGCCTGCGCCGATAAATCGTTCCGTTGCCTGCGACCAGCGCGGGTGATCAACATGCGGATTCACATTAGCGTAAAAACCGTACTCATCGGCAGCGGCAAGATTCCAGGTGGTGGGGGGCCGCTCGCGGGTCAGTTTAATGCTGACGATCGATTTAATGCCTTTAAAGCCATATTTCCACGGCACTGTCAGGCGTACAGGCGCGCCGTTTTGCGGCGGTAATGCTTTACCGTATACACCAACGGTCAGCAGCGTCAGGGGATGCATTGCCTCGTCCAGGCGCAGTCCTTCGACATAAGGATATTTCAAACCGCCGCCAATGAAGCGATCTTTTTGTCCCGGCATGTCGTCCGGCGCATAAAGCGTCTCGAACGCGACATATTTTGCATTGCTGGTGGGTTCGACGAGCGCCAGCAGCTTATGTAAAGGAAAGCCAATCCACGGCACCACCATCGACCAGGCTTCAACACAGCGCATCCGGTAAATCCTCTCCTCTAAAGGAAAGCGTGTGGTGAGCGCATCGTGATCCAGGGTTAATGGTTTAGCCACTTCACCACTGATTTTCAACGTCCAGGGATCGGTTTTCATGCTGCCCGCATTGGCGGCAGGATCGGCCTTATCCAGACCAAACTCGTAGAAGTTGTTGTAGCCAGTGACTTTATCTTCTGGCGTTAAAGGCAGCGTGTTTTGCCATGCGGCGGGTTTGCTGAATTCCAGCGGTTTGCCGGCGGGCGCGGGTGGACGATCGTTGCCTTTGAACCAGCTCAACAGATCCGCCTGCGCGGATATCGGCAGCGACAGCGTGGCAGCCCCGATCCCCAGCGCTTTCAGCACCTGGCGGCGATGCATAAAGAAAGCCGATTCGGCAGTGACATCGGCTTCTTTGAGTGGACGTAATTTCTTCATAACAGACTCCAGGCGTACATATAATGCGTAGTTACTATGGCAGGGAGTCTGTCAGTGCGCAGCGAAATTTCGTTAATTAAGTGTAAATTTCTACGGCGTTTGTGTTTACTTCACTTTAACCAGCGTACGGCCTTGTACCTGGTTATTAATGATGGCATCGGCGAACTTCGGCGCCTCAGCCAGCGAAATTTCCGTTGCTGCCTGTGCATAGAATGATTCCGGTAAATCATTCACCAGACGCTGCCAGGCCTGAGCACGGCGCGCCGGTGGTGTCATCACAGAATCCACCCCTTGCAGACGAACGTTGCGCAAAATAAACGGCATCACTGTCGTTGGCAGGGCAAAACCGCCCGCCAGACCACAGGCGGCGACACAGCCCCCGTAGTTCATTTGCGCAAGCACTTTCGCCAGCACTTTATCACCCACGGTATCAATTGCCCCGGCCCACAGTTGTTTTTCCAGTGGACGGGATTCGGCGAACTCATCACGACCCAGAATACGGCTTGCGCCCAACTGGCGGAGATAATCATGGGTGCTTTCACGTCCGGACACCGCAACAACCTGATAGCCCAGTTTATGCAGCAGCGCGACCGCGGTACTGCCGACACCGCCGCTGGCGCCGGTGACCACGATTTCACCGTCTTGCGGACGAATGCCCGCCTCTTCAAGCGCCATCACGCACAGCATGGCAGTAAACCCGGCAGTGCCGATCACCATCGCTTTACGGCTGTCCAGCCCTTTTGGCAGCGCAACCAGCCAGTCCGCTTTCACGCGTGCCTGTTCTGCCAGACCACCCCAATGATTTTCGCCAACGCCCCAACCGGTCAGCAACACCTCCTGCCCCGCATGAAAACGAGGATCTTCGCTGGTCCGAACGGTGCCAGCGAAATCAATGCCAGGAATCATCGGAAAGTTGCGGATGATTTTTCCTTTTCCGGTGATGGCGAGCGCATCTTTATAGTTCAGACTGGACCAGTGGACATCCACTGTGACATCGCCTTCCGGCAGCCGACTTTCTTCAAGAGTCTGCACGGAAGCAAGGGTTTTACCGTCCTGCTGTTCTAAGATCAAAGCCTGCATAACCTGTCCTCAATTCTGCATGGTGGATTGGAAAATGACGTCTGAAGACTATACTCGCTAATTGAAACGTGAATCCGATGCAACGCAATAAATTGCCAGATACACCTGATTTGGTAGTATGCACTCACTCTTTGCGCAACCGGACGAATTTTGCGTTTGGTTAAGCAGTTTCGTGTCGCAATTCAACCGTCGGAGTTAACTCAAGGATGCGATTAACGACGAAATTCTCAGCTTTTGTCACGCTGCTCACCGGGTTAACGATCTTTGTCACCCTGATCGGCTGCTCGCTGAGCTTTTACAACGCCATCCAGTACAAGATGGCCCATCGTGTCCAGGCGGTGGCGACAGCCATTGACACGCATCTTGTTTCACGCGATTTCAAACAGTTAACATCGCAAATTGACGAACTGATGGTGTCTGCCGACGTCGTACGCGTCGATCTGCTGCAGGGTGAAAAGGTCATTTATAGCCAAACCCGTAACAGTAGCTATCGCCCGGTTGGCACCAGTAATCTCTTTCGCGAGCTCTCGGTTCCACTGATGAAGCACCCGGGAATGACGATGGATCTGGTCTATCAGGATCCGATGGGCAACTATTTTCATTCACTGATGACGACGGCACCGCTCACGCTGGCCATTGGTTTTATTGTACTGATGCTGTTTCTGTCGGTACCTTGGCTACAGCGTCAACTTTCCGGTCAGGAACTGCTGGAGATGCGTTCGACGCGAATTTTGAATGGAGAACGGGGAGCCAGTGTACGGGGTACGGTCTATGAATGGCCGGCGCGCACCAGTAGCGCGCTGGATATGCTGTTGTCCGAAATCCAGAGCGCCCAGGAGCAGCGGAGCCGTCTCGATACGCTGATTCGCTCTTACGCCGCGCAGGACACCAAAACCGGCCTCAGCAATCGGCTCTTTTTTGACAACCAACTGGCGACGTTGCTGGACGATCAGGAGAAGATCGGCGCGCATGGCGTGGTGATGATGATTCGCCTGCCGGACTTTAACCTGTTGCGCGACAGTTGGGGGCGTAACCTCGCCGAAGAAGAACTGTTTAGTCTGATCAATTTATTGTCCACTTTTATGATGCGTTTTCCGGGGTCGCTACTGGCGCGCTACCATCGCAGCGACTTTGCCGTTTTGCTGCCGCACCGCACTTTGAAAGAGGCGGAAAGCGTAGCCGGACAACTTTTAAAAGCAGTCGATGCACTTCCGACTAATAAAATGCTCGATCGTGACGATATGGTACATATCGGCATTTGCGCCTGGCGTAGCGGGCAGTCGACTGAACAGGTGATGGAACATGCAGAGGCGGCGACCCGCAATGCTGTGTTGCAGGGCGGAAATAGCTGGGCGGTGTATGACGACTCGTTGCCGGAAAAAGGGCGTGGCAACGTGCGCTGGCGAACGTTGATTGAGCAGATGCTCAGCCGCGGCGGCCCGCGAATTTATCAGAAACCGGCCGTCACCCGGGACGGACATGTGCATCATCGGGAACTGATGTGCCGCATCTTTGATGGTAATGAAGAGGTCAGCACGGCGGAATACATGCCGATGGTATTACAGTTCGGTTTATCAGAAGAGTATGACCGCTTACAAATAAGCCGCGTCATTCCGCTGTTAAACTACTGGCCGGAAGAGAATCTGGCGATGCAGGTGACGGTAGAGTCGCTGATTCGTCCACGTTTTCAGCGTTGGTTACGCGATACCTTGATGCAGTGTGAAAAATCGCAACGAAAACGCATAATTATTGAACTTGCGGAGGCGGATGTAGGTCAACACATCAGCCGGTTGCAGCCCGTTATCCGCTTAGTGAATGCATTAGGCGTTCGGGTTGCCGTCACGCAGGCGGGTTTAACGCTGGTGAGTACCAGCTGGATTAAGGAACTCAATGTGGAATTGATCAAGCTTCATCCGAGTCTGGTCAGGAACATTGAGAAGCGAACGGAAAACCAGTTGCTGGTTCAAAGCCTGGTGGAGGCGTGCTCAGGCACCAGCACCCAGGTTTACGCAACGGGTGTACGTTCGCGCGGTGAGTGGCAGACGCTGACAGCGCGTGGTGTTTCCGGTGGACAGGGGGATTTTTTTGCTGCCTCCCAGCCGCTGGATACCAATGTGAAAAAATATTCTCAAAGATACTCGGTTTAACCTGCCGTTTGTTCAGTTTTCACGTAGAATAACGCGCGCTGTGCCTTCATGGGGGTGTGCTTGTCTGCTCGCCATTTTGTAACAGCACATATGCAGGTGAATGACCTTAAACCGGTTGCAAATGAGGGCGAGGATTGCTGCTGAAGTACTCAGCCCTGAGGGACTCAGGTAGAGATTTGTAACAAAGGAAACGAACTGCACTAATTTTCACCGTAGCAGATGATTTTTGCGCCTTGTCGCTGCTGCGTGTGGTTGGTAAAGTAAGCGGATTTTGTTTTCCGCCCCAGCTTTCAGGATTATCCCTTAGTATGTTGAAAAAATTTCGTGGCATGTTTTCCAATGACTTGTCCATTGACCTGGGTACCGCGAATACCCTCATTTATGTAAAAGGACAAGGCATCGTATTGAATGAGCCTTCCGTTGTGGCCATTCGTCAGGATCGTGCCGGTTCACCGAAAAGCGTGGCTGCAGTAGGTCATGATGCGAAGCAGATGCTGGGTCGTACGCCGGGCAACATTGCTGCTATTCGCCCAATGAAAGACGGCGTTATTGCCGATTTCTTCGTGACTGAAAAAATGCTCCAGCACTTCATCAAGCAAGTGCACAGCAACAGCTTTATGCGTCCAAGCCCGCGAGTGCTGGTGTGCGTACCGGTTGGTGCCACTCAGGTTGAGCGTCGTGCTATTCGTGAATCCGCACAGGGCGCTGGCGCCCGCGAAGTCTTCCTGATTGAAGAGCCGATGGCGGCGGCAATCGGTGCGGGTCTGCCCGTTTCTGAGGCAACCGGCTCGATGGTTGTGGACATCGGTGGCGGTACGACGGA
This sequence comes from Citrobacter sp. RHB35-C17, assembly GCF_013816795.1. Lineage (NCBI taxonomy): Bacteria > Pseudomonadati > Pseudomonadota > Gammaproteobacteria > Enterobacterales > Enterobacteriaceae > Citrobacter > Citrobacter sp. RHB35-C17. The sequence goes on from NZ_CP057150.1 coordinate 501,919, forward strand.
AGTCGCCGTTATCTCCCTGAACGGTGTGGTCTATTCTTCTTCTGTTCGTATCGGCGGCGATCGCTTCGATGAAGCCATCATTAATTATGTGCGCCGTAACTACGGTTCTCTGATCGGTGAAGCCACCGCAGAGCGTATCAAGCATGAAATTGGTTCTGCCTATCCGGGCGACGAAGTGCGCGAAATCGAAGTGCGCGGTCGTAACCTGGCAGAAGGTGTTCCTCGCGGCTTCACCCTGAACTCTAACGAGATTCTGGAAGCCCTGCAGGAGCCGCTGACCGGTATCGTTAGCGCGGTGATGGTTGCACTGGAACAGTGCCCGCCGGAACTGGCGTCTGATATCTCCGAGCGCGGAATGGTGCTCACTGGTGGTGGCGCGCTGTTGCGTAACCTTGATCGTCTGTTAATGGAAGAAACCGGTATTCCAGTTGTTGTCGCTGAAGACCCGCTGACCTGTGTGGCGCGTGGCGGCGGCAAAGCGCTGGAAATGATCGACATGCACGGCGGCGACCTGTTCAGCGAAGAGTAATCGGGTGCCGGCAGGAGAGCATTATGCTGTCCTGCCGACTCTGATACGAGAATACGCAAACTTATGAAGCCAATTTTTAGCCGTGGCCCCTCGCTACAGATTCGCCTTATTCTGGCGGTGTTGGTGGCGCTCGGCGTTATTATTGCCGACAGCCGCCTGGGTACGTTCAGTCAGATCCGTACCTACATGGATACCGCCGTCAGTCCTTTCTACTTTATTTCCAATGGTCCCCGTGAACTGCTTGATGGCGTCTCGCAAACGCTCGCCTCACGCGACCAGCTTGAGCTTGAAAACCGGGCGCTGCGTCAGGAACTGCTGCTGAAAAACAGTGAACTGTTGATGCTGGGGCAGTACAAACAGGAGAACGCGCGCCTGCGCGAGCTGCTGGGTTCGCCGCTGCGTCAGGATGAACAAAAGATGGTGACGCAGGTCATCTCCACGGTTAACGATCCCTACAGCGACCAGGTGGTTATCGACAAAGGCAGCGTGAACGGTGTTTACGAAGGCCAACCGGTAATCAGCGACAAAGGCGTTGTCGGTCAGGTCGTCGCGGTGGCGAAGCTGACCAGCCGCGTCCTGCTGATTTGTGATGCCACGCATGCCTTACCCATTCAGGTGTTGCGCAACGACATCCGGGTGATCGCGGCCGGTAACGGCTGCACCGACGATCTGCAACTCGAACACCTGCCAGCCAATACCGATATTCGCGTTGGCGATGTGCTGGTTACGTCTGGTCTGGGCGGTCGTTTCCCGGAAGGCTATCCGGTTGGCGTGGTCTCTTCCGTTAAGCTGGATACTCAACGTGCTTACACCGTGATTCAGGCGCGTCCTACTGCGGGCTTACAGCGTCTGCGCTATCTGCTGTTGCTGTGGGGGGCCGACCGTAACGGCGCCAACCCGATGACGCCGGAAGATGTGCATCGCGTGGCGAATGAACGTCTGATGCAGATGATGCCGCAAGTGTTGCCGTCTCCGGACATGATGGGGCCGCCGTCGCCCGTGCCTGCGCCAGCAACCGGTATCACGTCATCACCTGCCGCTCCGCCAGCGGGTGCGACGCCGCCTCCAGCGCGTGCGCCGGGAGGCCAGTAGTGGCAAGCTATCGTAGCCAGGGTCGCTGGGTTATCTGGCTCTCGTTCTTTATCGCTCTGTTATTGCAAGTGATGCCCTGGCCGGATGAGATCATTGTCTTTCGGCCAAACTGGGTGCTGCTTATTTTACTCTACTGGATCCTCGCCCTGCCGCATCGCGTCAATGTGGGCACAGGTTTCGTGATGGGTGCCATACTGGATCTCATTAGTGGTTCCACGCTTGGCGTGCGGGCATTGTCGATGAGCATCATCGCTTACCTGGTTGCGCTGAAATTTCAGCTCTTTCGCAATCTGGCGCTCTGGCAGCAGGCACTGGTGGTGATGTTGCTTTCGCTGGTGGTGGATATTATTGTTTTCTGGTCAGAGTTTTTAGTGATCAACGTCTCTTTCAGACCTGAAGTGTTCTGGAGTAGTGTAGTCAACGGAGTGCTCTGGCCGTGGCTTTTCTTGCTGATGCGTAAAGTCCGCCAGCAATTTGCAGTGCAATAAAGGTTTCTATGACATCTCTATACTTAGCTTCCGGTTCGCCGCGTCGTCAGGAACTGCTCACGCAGTTAGGCGTTTCTTTCGAACGTATTGTTACGGGAATCGAAGAAACGCGTGGTGAAGGGGAAAGCGCACAGCAATATGTGTCGCGTCTGGCGCGGGAAAAAGCCCAGGCCGGCGTGGCGCAGACGCCGCGCGATCTCCCTGTTCTGGGGGCGGATACCATCGTTATCCTCAATGGGGAAGTGTTAGAGAAGCCACGTGACGTACACCATGCGGCGCTGATGTTGCGCAAATTGTCCGGGCAAACGCATCAGGTGATGACGGCCGTTGCGCTGGCGGATAGCCAGTATGTGCTTGACTGCCTGGTGATGACCGAGGTGACGTTCAGAGCGTTGACGGATGCGGATATCGCTGACTATATCGCCAGCGGTGAACCGATGGATAAAGCAGGTGCATACGGTATTCAGGGGCAGGGTGGCTGTTTTGTCAGGAAGATAAATGGCAGCTATCACGCCGTAGTCGGCTTACCGCTGGTTGAAACGTATGAGTTGCTGAGCAATTTTAACTCACTGCGTGAGAAAAGGGATACACATGACGGCTGAATTGTTGGTAAACGTAACGCCATCGGAAACACGCGTGGCGTACATTGATGGCGGTATTCTGCAAGAAATTCATATTGAGCGCGAAGCGCGACGCGGGATCGTAGGCAATATCTACAAAGGTCGGGTCAGTCGCGTACTTCCGGGTATGCAGGCGGCTTTTGTAGATATTGGGCTGGATAAAGCCGCGTTTCTTCACGCTTCCGACATTATGCCGCACACCGAATGCGTGGCGGGTGAAGAGCAGAAGCAGTTTACTGTTCGCGATATTTCGGAGCTGGTGCGTCAGGGGCAAGATCTGATGGTGCAGGTGGTGAAAGATCCGTTGGGCACCAAAGGCGCGCGTCTGACCACCGACATCACTTTACCGTCTCGTTATCTGGTCTTTATGCCCGGCGCCTCGCATGTGGGTGTGTCTCAGCGTATCGAAAGTGAAGCCGAGCGTGAGCGCCTGAAGAAAGTGGTCGCTGAGTACTGTGACGAGCAGGGTGGATTTATCATCCGCACTGCGGCAGAAGGCGTTTGTGAAGACGATCTGGCGTCAGACGCCGCGTACCTCAAGCGCGTCTGGACCAAAGTGATGGAGCGCAAAAAGCGTCCGCAGACGCGTTACCAGATGTATGGCGAGCTGGCGCTGGCGCAGCGTGTACTGCGTGATTTTGCTGACGCACAGTTAGACCGCATTCGCGTGGATTCCCGTCTGACCTATGAAGCCCTGCTGGAGTTTACTGCGGAATACATCCCGGAAATGACCAGCAAGCTGGAGCATTACAGCGGACGCCAGCCGATTTTCGATCTCTTTGACGTTGAGAATGAAATCCAGCGAGCGCTGGAGCGTAAAGTGGAACTGAAATCCGGCGGCTATCTGATTATCGATCAAACTGAAGCGATGACCACCGTCGATATCAATACCGGCGCGTTTGTCGGCCATCGTAATCTTGATGACACCATCTTTAACACTAATATTGAAGCGACCCAGGCGATTGCCCGTCAGCTGCGACTGCGTAATCTCGGCGGTATCATTATTATCGATTTTATCGACATGAATAATGAGGATCACCGTCGCCGGGTACTGCATTCGCTTGAGCAGGCGCTGAGTAAAGATCGGGTGAAAACCAGCATTAACGGTTTTTCGCAGTTGGGTCTGGTGGAGATGACGCGCAAGCGCACGCGTGAGAGCGTGGAGCATGTGTTGTGCAACGAATGTCCGACCTGTCACGGACGCGGCACGGTGAAGACGGTGGAAACTGTCTGCTATGAGATCATGCGTGAGATCGTTCGCGTGCACCACGCCTACGACTCCGACCGCTTCCTGGTCTATGCTTCTCCGGCAGTGGCGGAAACCCTGAAAGGGGAAGAGTCGCACGCGCTGGCGGAAGTTGAGATTTTTGTCGGCAAACAGGTGAAAGTACAAATTGAACCGCTCTATAACCAGGAGCAGTTTGACGTCGTAATGATGTAAACCGATACGGTGCCGCGTGACGGGCGGCGCATTTTCAGGCAGACAAGGAGAGACGCGTGAGGCGATTGCCGGGGATATTATTGCTCACTGGAGCCGCGCTCGTCGTTGTCGTAGCGCTGTTGGTCAGTGGTTTGCGCCTGGCATTACCGCATCTCGACAGTTGGCGTCCGACGATCCTCAGCAAAATTGAGTCTGCGACGGGGCTGCCGGTCAAGGCCAGCCAGATCTCCGCCAACTGGCAAAATTTTGGACCCACTCTCGAAGCACGTGATATCCGCGCGGAACTGAAAGACGGCGGAGAATTTTCGGTAAAACGCGTTACCCTGGCGCTGGATGTCTGGCAAAGTTTGCTGCACATGCGCTGGCAATTTCGCGATCTCACCTTCTGGCAACTGAATTTCCGTACCAACACGCCGATTGAACGCAGCGAAAGCGGTGACGGTCTGGAAGCCAGCCGAATCAACGATCTTTTCCTGCGCCAGTTCGATCACTTCGATCTCCGCGACAGTCAAATCAGCTTTCTGACGCTATCCGGTCAGCGCGCCGAACTGGCGATTCCGCAACTGACCTGGGTTAATGGTAAAAACCGCCACCGCGCGGAAGGACAAGTCAGCCTCTCCAGTCTGACCGGTCAGCACGGCGTCATGCAGGTGCGCATGGATCTGCGTGATGATGAAGGGTTGCTGAATAATGGTCGGGTCTGGTTGCAGGCCGACGATATCGACGTGAAGCCGTGGCTGGGAAAATGGATGCAGGATAACGTGGCGCTGGAGACCGCGCGCTTTAGCCTCGAAGGTTGGATGACCATCAGCAAAGGTGAGATCGCCGGTGGCGATGTCTGGCTGAAACAGGGGGGCGCGAGCTGGAAAGGCGACAATAACCTCCATACGCTCTCTGTCGACAATCTGACGGCGCATATCAGTCATGAACAGCCGGGCTGGCAGTTTTCTATTCCCGATACTCGCATCACAATGGACGGCAAGGCCTGGCCGCGCGGTGCGCTACAGCTCGCCTGGATCCCCGAGCAGGAAGTCGGTGGCGCAGACGGAAAACGCAGTGACGAACTGCGCATCCGCGCCAGCCATCTGGAGTTGACCGGGCTTGAGGGGCTACGCCCGATGGTGTCGAAGCTTTCGCCCGAGCTGGGTGACATCTGGCTTGCCACCCAACCGAGCGGAAATATCGATACCCTGGCGCTGGATATCCCGCTTCAGGCCACGGAAAAGACGCGTTTTCAGGCCTCATGGCGCGATCTGGCGTGGAAACAGTGGAAGCTGTTGCCAGGGGCAGAGCACTTCTCCGGAACGCTCTCCGGGAGTGTGGAAAATGGCGCGCTGACCGCGTCGATGAAACAGGCCAAAATGCCCTACGAAACGGTCTTCCGTGCGCCATTAGAAATTGAAGACGGCGTTGCCACGCTGAACTGGCTAAAGAATGACAACGGTTTTCAGCTGGACGGACGTAATATTGATGTGAAAGCGAAAGCGGTCCATGCGCGTGGCGGCTTCCGCTATCTACAGCCGACAGGCGATGACCCCTGGCTGGGGATTCTGGCGGGTATCAGCACTGATGACGGCTCTCAGGCCTGGCGTTACTTCCCGGAAAATCTGATGGGCAAGGCGCTGGTGGACTATCTCAGCGGTGCGATTCAGGGTGGAGAAGCGGAAAACGCGACGCTGGTGTATGGCGGTAATCCGCATTTGTTCCCGTACAAGCACAACGAAGGCCAGTTTGAAGTGCTGGTCCCATTACGCAATGCGAAATTTGCCTTTCAGCCGGACTGGCCTGCGCTGACCGACCTGAATATCGAGCTGGATTTCCTGAATGACGGCCTGTGGATGAAAACCGATGGCGTCAATTTAGGCGGCGTGAAGGCCACGAACCTGACGGCGGTCATCCCGGACTACGCCAAAGAGAAGTTGCTGATTGATGCTGATATTCAGGGGCCAGGCAAGGCGGTAGGTCCGTATTTTGACGACACGCCGTTGAAGGATTCGCTGGGTGCCACGCTTGAGCAACTGCAGATCGACGGCGATGTGAATGCTCGCTTACATCTGGATATCCCGCTGGACGGCGAATTAGTTACCGCAAAAGGCGATGTGTCGCTGCGCGATAATAGCCTGTTCATCAAACCGCTCGACAGCACCCTGAAAAACCTCAGCGGCAAATTCAGCTTTACCAATGGCAACCTGAAAAGCGAGCTGATGACGGCGAACTGGTTTAATCAGCCAGTGAACGTTGATTTCGCCACCACGGAAGGGACGAAAGCCTATCAGGTTGCGGTGAATCTTAACGGTAACTGGCAGCCCGCTCGTACTGGCGTTCTGCCATCACAAATTAATGACGCGCTCAGCGGCAGTCTGACGTGGGACGGTAAAGTGGGTATCGACCTGCCGTATCATTCCGGCACGACCTACAACGTTGAGCTGAACGGCGATCTCAGGAATGTGAGCAGTCACTTACCTTCTCCGCTGGATAAAAGCGCGGGTGAGGCATTACCCGTTAAAATTAAAGCAACGGGCGACCTGCGCAGCTTTACGCTGACCGGTAGCGCCGGACAGGAAAATCATTTTAACAGCCGCTGGCTGTTAAATCAGAAGCTGACGCTGGATCGCGCGATCTGGACGGCGGAAAGCCGGACGCCGCCGCCTTTGCCTGAACGCGAAGGCATTGAGCTGAATCTGCCCGCGATGGATGGCGCACAATGGCTGGCCCTGTTCCAGAAAGGTGCGGCGGACAACGTTGGTGCCAACGCGAACTTCCCGCAACACATTACGCTGCGCACGCCAGCGTTAACGCTGGGCGGACAACAGTGGAACAACCTGAGCCTCGTGTCTGAACCGGCATCGAATGGCACTAAAGTCGAGGCGCAGGGGCGTGAGATCAACGCAACGCTGGCAATGCGCAATAACGCACCGTGGCTGGCAAATATCAAATACCTCTATTACAACCCCACCGTGGCCAAAACGGATAACAGCGACACGCCGGCATCGGCATTTGCATCCGTAGAACGCGTTAGTTTCCGTGGCTGGCCTGACGTCCAGTTACGCTGTGAAGAGTGCTGGATGTGGGGACAGAAATACGGACGCATCGATGCGGATGTGGCCATTCAGGGTGACACTCTGAACCTGAGTAACGGTCTGCTGGACACCGGTTTCACCAGGCTGACGGCGGACGGACAGTGGGTTAACACCCCTGGCAGCGAGCGTACCTCTTTAAAAGGAAAACTGCGGGGTAACAAAATTGACGCCGCGGCAGGGTTCTTTGGCGTCTCTACACCGATTCGCAACGCGTCGTTCAACGTGGATTACGATCTGCACTGGCGCAATCCGCCGTGGAAGCCGGAGGAAGCCTCGCTGAACGGCATTATCCGCACCCGTCTGGGTAAAGGGGAGATCACCGAGCTAAGCACCGGGCACGCGGGACAGTTGCTGCGCTTGCTGAGCTTTGACGCGCTGCTGCGTAAACTACGCTTCGATTTTAGCGATACCTTCAATGAAGGTTTTTACTTCGACTCCATTCGCAGCACTGCCTGGATCAAAGACGGCATATTGCATACGGACGACACGCTGGTAGACGGGCTGGAAGCGGATATCGCCATGAAAGGGTCGGTCAACCTGGTGCGCCGCGAGCTGGATATTGAAGCGGTGGTGGCACCGGAAATCTCCGCCACGGTGGGGGTAGCCGCCGCGTTTGCGGTGAACCCGATCGTTGGTGCGGCAGTCTTTGCCGCCAGTAAAGTGCTAGGACCGCTATGGAGTAAAGTCTCGATTCTGCGCTATCGGATCACCGGTCCGGTCGACAAACCACAAATCAACGAAGTCCTGCGCCAGCCGCGGAAAGAAAATTCGCAATGATTTGACGGGGGCAAGGAATTGCCCCACTCTCAGTACATAGATCCTCTATCTGCAGTCATTAACGAGTAGCAATAACGATGAGTCTGAACCTGGTAAGTGAACAATTGCTAGCGGCGAACGGCCTGAAACATCAGGATCTGTTTGCCATTCTGGGCCAACTGGCCGAACGTCGTCTTGATTACGGCGATCTCTATTTTCAGTCGAGCTATCACGAATCCTGGGTTTTAGAAGACCGCATCATTAAAGATGGTTCTTACAATATCGATCAGGGCGTTGGTGTTCGCGCAGTGAGCGGTGAAAAAACCGGGTTTGCCTATGCTGACCAGATCAGTCTGCAGGCGCTGGAACAGAGTGCGCGCGCCGCGCGTACCATCGTGCGTGACAATGGCGACGGGAAAGTGAAGACCCTCGGTGCCGTTGAGTATCCTGCGCTGTACACCTCTGTCGATCCGCTGCAAAGCATGAGCCGTGAAGAGAAGCTCGATATCCTGCGCCGCGTCGATAAAGTTGCCCGTGAAGCGGATAAACGCGTGCAGGAAGTGTCGGCCAGCCTGACCGGCGTGTATGAATTGATCCTCGTTGCCGCTACTGACGGGACACTGGCCGCCGATGTGCGTCCGCTGGTGCGCCTGTCGGTCAGCGTACAGGTGGAAGAAGACGGTAAACGTGAGCGCGGCGCCAGCGGTGGCGGTGGGCGTTTTGGCTACGATTATTTCCTCGCCGATCTGGATGGCGACGTCCGCGCCGACGCGTGGGCGAAAGAGGCCGTACGCATGGCGCTGGTGAACCTGTCTGCGGTTGCCGCGCCTGCCGGGACGCTGCCCGTTGTGTTGGGGGCTGGCTGGCCTGGCGTACTGCTGCACGAAGCGGTGGGACATGGCCTGGAAGGGGACTTTAACCGTCGCGGCACATCGGTATTCAGCGGTCATATGGGCGAACTGGTCGCCTCTGAACTGTGCACCGTGGTGGACGATGGGACGATGGCGGAGCGCCGGGGGTCGGTGGCCATTGACGACGAAGGCACGCCGGGTCAATACAATGTATTGATCGAAAACGGCATTTTGAAAGGTTACATGCAGGACAAACTGAATGCGCGGCTGATGGGCGTTGCGCCGACCGGAAACGGTCGCCGCGAGTCTTACGCGCATCTGCCGATGCCGCGTATGACCAACACCTATATGCTGCCGGGTAAATCCACGCCGCAGGAGATCATTGAGTCCGTAGAGTACGGGATCTATGCGCCAAACTTTGGCGGCGGTCAGGTGGATATCACCTCCGGTAAGTTCGTCTTCTCTACCTCAGAGGCGTATCTGATTGAGAACGGCAAAGTGACGAAGCCGGTGAAAGGGGCCACGTTGATTGGTTCGGGTATCGAAGCGATGCAGCAGATTTCGATGGTCGGTAACGACCTGAAGCTGGATAACGGCGTCGGCGTCTGTGGCAAAGAGGGCCAGAGCCTGCCGGTGGGCGTGGGTCAACCGACGCTGAAAGTGGATAACCTGACGGTCGGCGGCACCGCCTGACTGTCAGTTGCCGGATAGTGGTTTACGCCTGTCCGGTCAACAACTGATGCTCCCATAGGCCCGGTAAGCGGCAGCGCCACCGGGCAATTTCTCACTTTTCTTTTCCCCGACCATACATTCCCTGAAAAATCTGTGCCACGTCGACGAAATAGTCGGTCAAATAGTTAATCACTACCTGTACTTTCAGCGGCAGTTTGTCTTTTTCGGTATACAGTGCATAGACCGGACGCGGATCGGACTGGTAGCGCGGCAGTAAGATCTCAAGTTCGCCCCGGTTGATCTCATTGATCACCCACATCAGCGGGACGTAGGCAACCCCTGCGCCGGCGGTCAGCCAGCGGCTGAGGGTCATTGGATCGTTGGTCACAAAGCGTCCCTGTGGGATCAGTCGCGTGGAGATCCCTTCCGGGGCGATCAGCTCAAACTCATTATCCGGACGCACGCTGTATTCCAGCCAGGAGTGGTTGGTGAGATCGGCCGGTTTTTCCGGTGTCCCATACTGTGCGAGATAGCGTTTCGCCGCGCATAACACCATCGGCATTGCGCCCAGGCGACGTGAAAACAGGCTTGAATCCTGGAGGGCACCCACGCGGATAACCACATCCAGACCGTCGGCAATCAGGTCGGGGGCCGGAATACCGGTGACCAGATTGACCGTCAGGCCAGGGTGCTCTTTGAGCATTTTAGCGGTGATCCCCGCGAGGACATTTTGTGCCATGGTTGAAGAACAACCAATGCGCAGCGTACCAATCGGCGTGTTGTTAAAGGCATAAAGCTGCTCGTGAACATCCTGCACTTCATGCAGCATACGCCGACAGCCCTGATAATAAATTTTCCCGGCTTCAGTCAAGCCAATGCTACGCGTGCTGCGGTTCAGCAGCTTGACCTGCAGCTCATCTTCCAGTTTTGCCACCGTCTGGCTAATCGACGAAACACTCATTTGTAGCTGTCTGGCGGCGGCGGTGAAGGAACCAAATTCCACCACTTTCGCGAACACCGACATGCGCTTTAATCGTTCCATTATTCACTCTGGCTTAAAAGTGATTTAGATCACATATTATAGATAACAGCATAACAGTTACGGTAATATATTATTATTCAAATAAAGGCTATGTCGCTCTCGCCTGGCTTTCCTTGCCCTTCTCCGCGTCGACATTTGCTGAAAACTGTATCGCCTGCACTCTCTACAATATCAAGGTCAATATGAGTCTGTTTCCCGTTATCGTGGTGTTTGGTCTGTCCTTCCCACCGATATTCTTTGAATTGCTTCTGTCACTGGCGATTTTCTGGCTGGTGCGCCGGGTGCTTGTGCCTACGGGCATCTATGATTTTGTCTGGCATCCGGCTCTGTTTAATACTGCGCTGTATTGCTGTCTCTTTTACTTGATATCGCGCCTGTTCGTTTGAGGTTGAAGTGAAAACACTAACAAGAAAAATCTCCCGTACGGCCATTACCCTCGTACTGGTCATCCTGGCATTCATCGCTATTTTCCGCGCCTGGGTCTATTACACTGAATCACCGTGGACGCGTGATGCCCGATTCAGCGCAGACGTGGTTGCCATCGCGCCGGACGTTGCCGGACTCATCACTGCCGTTAAGGTGCATGATAATCAACTGGTGAAGAAAGATCAGGTGCTGTTCACCATCGATCAACCGCGCTACCAAAAAGCGCTGGAAGAGGCCGAAGCCGACGTCGCCTATTATCAGGTGCTGGCGCAAGAGAAACGCCAGGAAGCCGGACGTCGTAACCGTCTTGGCGTCCAGGCGATGTCCCGTGAAGAGATTGATCAGGCCAATAACGTTCTGCAAACCGTATTACATCAGTTGGCTAAAGCGCAGGCGACTCGCGACCTCGCCAGGTTAGATCTCGAACGTACCGTCATTCGCGCGCCTGCGGATGGTTGGGTGACTAACCTGAACGTCTATACCGGTGAGTTTATTACCCGAGGCTCTACCGCCGTGGCGCTGGTGAAACAGAACTCCTTCTATGTGCTGGCCTATATGGAAGAGACCAAGCTGGAGGGCGTCCGTCCGGGCTATCGCGCAGAAATTACCCCGTTGGGTAGCAATAAGGTGTTAAAAGGGCGAGTCGATAGCATCGCGGCAGGGGTCACCAATGCCAGCAGTACCCGCGACGATAAAGGCATGGCGACGATCGATTCCAATCTGGAATGGGTACGCCTGGCGCAGCGCGTTCCGGTGCGTATCCAGCTTGACGATCAGCAGGAAAATCTGTGGCCTGCCGGCACCACGGCGACTGTCGTGATCACCGGCAAGCAGGATCGTGACGAAAATAATGATTCGTTCTTCCGTAAAATGGCGCACCGTCTGCGCGAATTTGGTTAATCGCGATGGGCATTTTTTCCATCGCCAACCAGCACATTCGCTTTGCGGTCAAACTGGCCTGCGCGATTGTCCTGGCGTTGTTTATTGGCTTTCACTTTCAGCTTGAAACACCACGCTGGGCGGTGCTGACGGCGGCGATTGTCGCGGCGGGTCCGGCCTTTGCCGCTGGCGGTGAACCGTATTCTGGCGCGATTCGTTATCGCGGGATGTTGCGCATTGTCGGCACCTTTATTGGTTGTATTGCGGCACTGGTGATCATCATTGCGATGATCCGCGCACCTTTGCTGATGATTCTGGTGTGCTGTATCTGGGCGGGGTTTTGTACGTGGATCTCTTCGCTGGTGCGCGTTGAGAACTCCTATGCATGGGGGTTATCGGGCTACACCGCGCTGATTATTGTCATCACTATTCAAACCGAACCGCTGCTTACGCCGCAGTTTGCCGTAGAACGCTGTAGCGAGATTGTCATCGGGATTGTCTGCGCCATTATCGCAGATCTGCTCTTTTCTCCGCGATCGATCAAGCAAGAGGTCGATCGTGAGCTGGATAGCCTGCTGGTGGCACAGTACCAACTGATGCAGTTGTGCATTAAACATGGCGATAGCGAAGAAGTGGACAAAGCCTGGGGCGATCTGGTACGTCGGGCCACGGCGCTGGAAGGAATGCGCAGCAACCTGAACATGGAATCCTCCCGCTGGGCGCGGGCGAATCGCCGCCTGAAGGCGATCAATACCCTGTCGCTGACCATGATTACGCAATCCTGCGAAACCTATCTGATCCAGAACACGCGTCCTGAGCTGATCACCGATACCTTCCGTGAGTTCTTCGCCATGCCGGTTGAAACCGCGCAGGATGTGCATAAACAGCTTAAGCGCCTGCGCCGGGTGATTGCCTGGACCGGTGAGCGTGAAACGCCCGTCACGCTGTATACCTGGGCTGGGGCGGCAACGCGCTATCTGCTGCTGAAGCGTGGCGTGATCAGCAATACCAAAATCAGCGCCACGGAAGAGGAAGTGTTGCAGGGAGAACCGGTGGTGAAAGTCGAGTCCGCGGAACGTCACCATGCCATGGTGAACTTCTGGCGCACCACGCTCTCTTGTGTGCTGGGAACGCTGTTCTGGCTGTGGACAGGCTGGACTTCCGGTAACGGCGCAATGGTAATGATTGCGGTGGTGACTTCGCTGGCGATGCGTCTGCCGAACCCACGCATGGTCGCTATCGACTTTATTTACGGTACGCTTGCCGCGCTGCCGTTGGGGGCGCTCTATTTTCTGGTGATCCTCCCCAATACCCAACAGAGCATGCTGTTGCTTTGTCTGAGCCTCGCGGTGCTGGGATTCTTTCTGGGGATCGAAGTACAGAAGCGGCGTCTGGGGTCGATGGGCGCGCTGGCCAGTACCATTAACATTATCGTGTTGGATAACCCGATGACCTTCCACTTCAGCCAGTTCCTGGACAGTGCGTTAGGGCAGATTGTGGGCTGCGTACTGGCCTTTCTGGTCATTGTGATTGTGCGCGATAATTCTCGCGATCGTACGGGTCGTGTGCTGCTCAACCAGTTTGTTTCTGCGGCGGTGTCAGCGATGACCACCAACGTGGTACGGCGCAAAGAGAACCATCTTCCCGCGCTTTATCAGCAGCTGTTTCTGTTGATGAATAAATTCCCGGGGGATTTGCCGAAGTTCCGTCTGGCGCTGACCATGATCATTGCGCACCAGCGTCTGCGGGATGCGCCGATTCCGGTCAACGACGATCTCTCCGCGTTCCACCAGCAGTTGCGTCGTACGGCGGATCATGTCATTTCAGCCGTGAATGACGACAAGCGTCGACGCTACTTTGGTCAGCTACTGGATGAGCTGGACGTGTATCAGGAAAAGCTGCGAGTCTGGGAAGCACCCCCGCAGGTCACTGAACCGGTGAAACGACTGACCGGTATGTTGCACAAGTACCAGCATGCGCTAACCGACAGCTAACCCTCAGAAACCGATGCCAAAAGCGTCGGTTTTTTTATGGCTATACTTATTCGATGTGCGCAATGCAGGACATCAGAAGGAGAAAACACCATGCAAACGCTTCAGGACAACGAACTTTTTCAGACGGGATATCTGGTTGATGGACAGTGGAAAACGCTTGATACCACCTTTGATGTGATCAATCCGGCGACCGGCGACACGATCGCGAAGGTGGCGAAAGCAGGAAAACAGCAGACCGAGGAGGCGATTGCCGCGGCCAGTAAGGCATTTCCTGCCTGGCGGGCAAAAACGGCAAAAGAGCGCTCGGCAATTCTGTACCGTTGGTATGAATTGATCATCGAAAACAAAAGCTGGCTGGGACGGTTGATGACCACCGAACAGGGGAAACCGCTGAAAGAAGCCGAGGGTGAGGTCGAATACGCTGCCAGCTTTATCCAATGGTTTGCCGAGCAGGCGAAGCGTGCCAATGGCGAAATTATCCCGCCGATCAAACCCGGCTCTCGCATTCTGGCGACCCGCGAACCGATTGGTGTTGTGGCAGCCATTACGCCGTGGAATTTCCCGATGGCGATGCTGACCCGTAAGCTCGGCCCGGCGCTGGCGGCGGGCTGTACCGGGGTGATAAAACCGGCCAATAACACGCCGCTGAGTGCCTTTGCGCTGCTTACGCTGGCGAAGAAAGCGGGGGTCCCTGATGGCGTGCTCAATGCCGTAGCGGGCAATACACCGGAAATCAGCGATGCCATCATGGCAAGCCATGCGGTGCGCAAAATTTCGTTCACCGGTTCAACGGCTGTCGGCAAAACGCTGGTGCGTAACGCAGCGGAAACCATGAAAAAAGTGTCGATGGAACTCGGTGGCAATGCTCCCTATATCGTGTTTGACGATGCGGACATCGATGCGGCGGTAAAAGGCGCTATTGCCAATAAGTTCCGTAATGCCGGGCAGGTTTGTGTCAGCGTGAACCGTTTTTATATCCAGGAGAGTGTCTACGACGAATTCACCCGCAGACTGGCTGATGCGGTTCAGGCATTGCAGGTGGGGAATGGCCTGGATGACGGCGTCGTCGTCGGGCCGCTGATCGAACCGTCTGCGGTCGATAAAGTGCGTGAGCATGTGGAAGATGCCGTTGCGAAAGGAGCCAAAGTGCTGGCGGGCGGGAAAGCGCACACACTCGGCGGTAACTTCTGGCAACCAACGGTATTGGGTGAATGTCGTGATGACATGAAACTGGCGAGCGAAGAGACGTTTGGACCGGTTGCCGCTTGCTTCCGCTTTACCCGAGAAGAAGAGGTAATTGAGCGCGCGAACAACACGCCGTTTGGCCTGGCCGCTTACTTCTATACGCAAAACCTACAACGGGTGTTCCGCGTCTCTCAGGCTATTGAGAGCGGTATGCTCGGGATAAACGAATGTGCGGTTTCCACCGAGTTGGGACCGTTTGGCGGGGTGAAAGAGTCCGGGCTGGGACGTGAAGGATCGGTTCTGGGGTTAGACGAATTTCTGGAAGTGAAAACCCTGCATATTGGCGGCCTGTAGTCAGACCGATATCGGGAAGGTGGCGATAGATGAATATCTATACATTTGATTTTGATGAAATTGAGGATCAGGACGACTTTTATCGTGAGTTTGCGCGAATGTTTGGCCTGGCCAAAGAGAAAGTAAGCGATCTCGACTCTCTGTGGGACATCATCATGAGTGAAGCGCTGCCGTTACCGCTGGAGATCGAGTTTGTACATCTACCCGAGAAATCACGCCGGCGTTATGGCGCACTGATTTTGTTGTTTGATGAAGCAGAAGAAGAGCTGGAAGGTCAGTTGCGTTTTAATGTTCGTCATTGAGAGATAAAAAAGCCCCCGACAGTCGGGGGCAAGGTCGTCGGACTAGACGACGAGGGTTTATTTGTACAATTCGGCAGTGGCATGCCAGGTGTCACCGCTACGGGCTTCGGTGATCTGATACGCTGATGCGCCTTTTTCCTGGGCTTTCTTGTTCAGCATTTCATGCATGTCCATTGGGCTGGAGCCGATTGCACTTACGGAGACAGAGCCAATCGCTTCGCGATTTTGTGCTTGTTCTGCGTTGATAGAATCTGCGGCGAATGCGCCGAATGAAAGAACAGAGAGAACGCTTAACGCAGCAACAGTTGTTTTGATTTTCATGATAAGTACCTCGTCGAATTTATTATTGGGGGTCTTCGTTTCGTGACCCTCATCACAAAATCAAGTATACACTAATCACGTGATAAATTAATACCACGCTAATGGTTTCAGCAATGCATAAGTAATGAAAATTTATTTTTTATGCCTGTCTGGAATTAAAAAGTGATGGTTTTTTGTTTATATCTAATAAAATCATATGGATATGAAATTTTGCGATTTGTGCGGTTTTGCATGAGCATATTCACTGCTTGAATGATTTTGGGCAGATAAACGCACTATTTGCTAAATAACAGGCAGATAAAATAACGGGAAGTGAACGTTAAAGCAGGGTTTTACCCCGCCGCCTCAGACGACGGGGTGAGAGGGTCAGAGCTCTTGTTCGAACAGCTCCAGAATGGCTTCGTAGAGATCTTTTACCGTAAAGCCATTAGCCGGGGTGGTAAAGATGGTGTCATCCCCGGCGATGGTGCCCAGAATGCCTTCAGCTTTACCCAGCGAGTCCAGCAGGCGGGCGATCAACTGCGCCGCGCCAGGACTTGTGTGGATCACCACCACTGCATCGTTAAAATCGATATCAAGAACCAGGTTTTTCAGTGGGCTGGAGGTGGTGGGTACGCCCAGTTCAGCCGGGAGGCAGTACACCATCTCCATTTTCGCATTGCGGGTACGGACTGCCCCAAACTTTGTCAGCATGCGTGACACTTTGGACTGGTTGATGTTATCAAAGCCTTGATCCTGCAATGCGAGGACAATTTCGCCCTGAGAGCTGAATTTTTCTTCTTTAAGTAGCGCTTTAAACGCTTTAACTAATTCTTCTTGCTTAGCTGAGCTTCGCATAAGTCACCCGTAGTATGAGAGTGGAAACAACATTATTATGCATACAGATGAATTTTTATGCAAATAGTCTGCCCAAGTGAAGGCTGAAATAATGTTATGAAAGAGCGGAATTTTATCAAATATTGTTATCAAGAAACATGCCTGTGTCACGCCTCGCAAATAAGCTTAAAAGTAAATTAATTGTTATCAAATTGATGTTGTTTTGGGCTGGTAGTAGGGTATATTGTCACCACCTGTTGGAAAGTTGCTCTACTGCACAGACAGCTTCGGATTACGTCAATTAAATGCATAAAAGCTAAATTCGCGTGACAACACAGAATTGAATACGGGTGATTGTATTCATCGAATTTGTGGTTTAACGTCGCCGCCGCGGAGCAACAAACACTAGTTTATCAATATAATAAGGAGTTTAGGATGAAAGTCGCAGTCCTCGGCGCTGCCGGCGGTATCGGCCAGGCGCTTGCACTACTGTTAAAAACCCAACTGCCTTCAGGTTCAGAACTCTCCCTGTACGACATCGCTCCAGTGACTCCCGGTGTGGCTGTAGATCTTAGCCATATCCCAACTGCTGTGAAAATCAAAGGCTTCTCCGGTGAAGACGCGACCCCTGCACTGCATGGTGCGGACGTGGTGCTGATCTCCGCAGGTGTAGCGCGTAAACCGGGTATGGATCGTTCCGACCTGTTTAACGTCAATGCGGGCATCGTGAAGAACCTGGTACAGCAGATCGCGACGACCTGTCCAAAAGCCTGCATCGGTATCATCACCAACCCGGTGAACACCACCGTCGCTATTGCAGCAGAAGTACTGAAAAAAGCGGGCGTTTACGACAAAAATAAACTGTTTGGCGTAACCACGCTGGATATCATCCGCTCCAACACCTTTGTGGCGGAACTGAAAGGTAAACTGCCGACTGAAGTTGAAGTTCCGGTTATCGGCGGACACTCTGGCGTGACCATTCTGCCACTGCTGTCGCAGATCCCGGGCGTGAGCTTCACTGACCAGGAAGTCGCTGACCTGACCAAGCGTATTCAGAACGCAGGTACCGAAGTGGTTGAAGCGAAGGCGGGTGGCGGATCGGCAACCCTGTCTATGGGCCAGGCGGCCGCTCGTTTCGGTCTTTCTCTGGTGCGCGCACTGCAGGGCGAAAAAGGCGTTGTTGAATGTGCCTACGTTGAAGGTGACGGCCAGTACGCACGTTTCTTCTCGCAGCCGCTGCAGCTGGGTAAAAACGGCGTCGAAGAGCGTCAGTCTATCGGCAAACTGAGCGCATTCGAGCAGAATGCGCTGGAAGGTATGCTGGATACCCTGAAGAAAGATATTCAACTGGGTGAAGAGTTCGTTAACAAGTAAGCGAACCGCGAAGCCATAAAAAAACCGGAGCAATATGTCTCCGGTTTTTTATTGCCTGATTGCCGATAACTAATTGGTTGCCGGGTATTCCTGAATAGTGACCTGTAGCGTCAGCTTCTTATCATCACGCATGACAATCACCGGAATGACCGAACCTGGTCGAATCTCTGCTACCTGGTCCATGGTTTCCAGTGCGGAGACCGCCGGTCTGCTGTTCACGGAGATAATCAGGTCGTTAACCTGAATACCGGCCTGCGCCGCCGGGCCATCCGGCGCCACTTCGTTCACGACGATCCCCTGGATTTGGTCCATACCGCCGCCCTGCGTGTGCAGTGGGGCAATTTCACGACCACCAATCCCAATGTAGCCACGGATAACACGGCCATCGCGGATCAGCTTATCCATAATTTTGGTTGCCAGCTGGAACGGAATGGCAAAGCCAATCCCTTCCGGCGTTTCGCCGTCGTTGCTTTTATCAAACGACAGGGTGTTGATACCCATGAGCTCACCCAGCGAGTTCACCAGTGCCCCACCAGAGTTACCGTGGTTGATCGAGGCATCCGTTTGCAGGAAGTTCTGTCGTCCGGTTGGGTTCAGGCCGATACGCCCCGTGGCGCTGATAATGCCCTGGGTGATGGTTTGTCCGAGATTATAAGGGTTGCCGATCGCCAGGACTACGTCACCGATATGCGGTGAACGCCCGGCGTTGATCGGAATCGTCGGCAGACCGCCAGTGGCGTTGATTTTCAGTACCGCCAGGTCGGTCAGCGTATCGGAGCCAACCAGCAGCGCTTCAAACACTCGCCCGTCCTGCAAGGCGACGATGATTTGATCGGCATCGTTGATCACATGCTTGTTGGTAATGATGTAGCCGCGCTGATCCATGATCACGCCTGAACCCAGGGTGCGGATTTCCAGCTGATTATGCGCGGTGCTGTTCATACTGCGGTTATAGACGTTGACCACAGCGGGGGCCGCGCGACGTACCGCAGAGTTATAGCTGGCGGGCGTCTCGTCGGCACTGTCATATTGCGGTGCAGAAAGCGTGTTGATTTTGCGTAGCGAAGGCATGGCGGCCAGAAGAATGGCGCCAACAATCAAACCAATTGCAACCGAACGTAAGAGCTTCACTAACATGATGGAGGCGTCATTAATAAAGGGAACGGCAGCAGCATATCACGAGTTAACCGGACATCACACGCGAGGCTGATGCCCGGTCGTCTGGATTTAACGCAGGAGCAGATAAATGCTCTCGTTACCGCGGACGATCTGTAGCGCAATAATGGACGGTTTGGCTTCCAGCACTTTGCGCATCTCAGCGATAGAATTCACGCGGTCACGGTTGACCCCGATGATCACATCATCCTTCTGCAAACCAGCCTGTGCGGCGGGACTGCTCTTTTCAACGCTGTCAATTTTGATACCTTTGCTGCCGTCTTTGAGCTGACCATCGCTCAGCGTCGCACCCTGTAATGCCGGGGCAATCATCTCCGCGCTGGCAGATGACGAGGTGCTGGTATCAAGCGTCACTTCCACTTCCAGCGGTTTGCCGTTACGCAACAGGCCCAGCTTCACTTTAGTACCGGGTTCTGTGGTGGCAATCCGGGAACGCAGTTCAGCAAAACTGTTGAGCGGTTTGCCGTTGAGACTGGTAATCACATCGCCGGACTTAATGCCCGCTTTGGCTGAACCGGAGTTTGGCAGTACTTCGCTGACAAAGGCACCGCGCTGCACATCTATCTTGAATGCTTTGGCGATGTCGGCGGACATTTCGGTCCCTTTAATCCCCAACAGACCCCGCTTGATTTCACCAAACTGAATCAGCTGCTGCGCCAGGATGCGGGCCATATTGCTGGGGATGGCAAAACCAATCCCGACGCTGCCGCCGCCAGGCGCAAGAATAGCAGTGTTAATACCGATCAGCTCGCCGTTCAGGTTAAGTAGCGCGCCGCCGGAGTTCCCGCGGTTGATTGAAGCATCGGTTTGAATAAAGTTCTCCAGACCTTCCAGGTTCAACCCACTGCGTCCCAGCGCGGAGACGATACCGGAGGTGGCGGTTTGCCCCAGACCAAACGGGTTACCGACCGCCACAGCAAAATCACCAACGCGCAGTTTATCCGAGTCGGCGATGGCGATTTGCGTCAGCTTGCTGGCGTTTTGAATTTGCAGCAGGGCGATGTCGCTTTGATCGTCGCTGCCAATCAGTTTGGCCTCGAATTCACGCCCGTCATTCAACTGAACGCTGATTTTCTGCGCCTGATTAATCACATGATTGTTGGTCAGAACATAGCCTTTTGCGGCATCGATAATGACCCCGGAACCCAGTCCTTCAAACGGCTGTGCCTGCTGATCGGGCAGATCATCGCCAAAGAATTTTTTAAACTCTTCCGGGACTTTCTGCGTTTGAGTGGCGGTGCCTTCAACCTTCACGCTAACGACGGCAGGCAGCACTTTTTCGAGCATCGGGGCAAGACTGGGAAGCGCGGGCTGGCCGGGAACCTGGCTTGGGATCGACGCAATGGCCTGAAACGGCGCCGAGAGAGTTAACCCGACACTTAACGCTAATGCACTCAACAGCTGGGTTTGTATTTTCATTGATCCTGCTCTCGTACCTTGAGTAAAGGGAAAGACGATTCAAAACAGTTTGATGTTATTGAATTTTCAGTCTGCTAACAATGCGGATAATGATTAAATGATAGTCGGGACGGGAGAGAAGAGGTGGGCGCAATCGCTGCGCCCAGAAAAAATATTATCGCTGTGCAGTCAGTCGCGCTTTGCGCCACTACGCAGCAGGCCGGATGCGCCTTCGGAGTAGTCACGCGGCATTTGTACCGGAGCCTGGTCGTTGCCGGCTTCAGATTCAGCCAGACGGTTACGGAACGGGTTAGATTCCGCAGACAGTTCCGGCAGCAGGCTGCTGGAGCTTTTCGCCATGTGCTGATACAGCTGACGGTAATCGTGAGCCATGGTGTCCAGCAACTCGGCGCTGCGGGCAAAATGGCTGACCAGTTCTTCGCGGTACTCTTCCAGCTCAGCTTTATTCTTTTCCAGTTCGTACTGCAACGCCTGTTGCTGGCGTAATTTCCGGTTACCAAAACGCATGGCTACAGCACCGACGATGATGCCGACGACTAACCCAATTAGCGCATATTCCCAGGTCATGAACATCTCCCGTTGTCTTTTGTTTCCGTAGGGTGTTGGCTTTAGGCTCCATGCCTGCGCCTGATACTGCCACTATAACCGCTAATCCCACAGAAGTGGAATCCCGTCTTTATATCGCGTAGTGTAGAACGGCCTTTTTTTCGTCAACCGTGAACGACGGCACACCGATTTTCAAGGAATAACAATAACATCATGCAGAGCTTTACCCCCACATCGCGTTACCTGAAAGCCATTAACGAAGGCACTCACCAACCCGACGACGTGCAGAGAGAAGCGGTCAATCGCCTGGAGATCATTTACCAGGCGTTAACGGCGAACCCCCCTGCGGTTCCCGACGCAAAAGGGTTTATGGCCCGCGTGGGCAAACTGCTGGGGAAAAAGGAAGAGGTACACAGCGCGCCGGTGCGAGGCTTATATATGTGGGGGGGCGTTGGTCGGGGGAAAACCTGGCTGATGGATCTGTTCTACCACAGCCTGCCTGGCGTTCGTAAGCAGCGTCTGCACTTCCATCGCTTCATGCTGCGCGTGCATGAGGAGTTAACCGCGTTGCAGGGACAAACCGATCCGCTCGACATCGTGGCCGACCGTTTTAAGGCAGAAACAGATGTGCTGTGCTTTGATGAGTTTTTTGTGTCTGATATTACCGATGCCATGCTGCTCGGCGGCCTGATGAAGGCGCTGTTTGCGCGCGGTATTACGCTGGTGGCAACTTCGAATATTCCGCCAGATGAGCTGTACCGTAACGGGTTACAGCGTACGCGTTTTCTTCCCGCCATCGATGCGATTAAGCAGCATTGCGACATCATGAACGTAGACGCAGGCGTGGATTATCGACTGCGGACGTTGACCCAGGCGCATTTGTGGCTCTCACCACTGAATAATGAAACGCAGCAGCAGATGGATAACCTCTGGCTGGCGCTGGCTGGCACCAAACGTGAACAGCAGGGACCGGTTCTGGAGATTAATCATCGTCCATTGCCGACGCTGGGCATGGAAAACCAGACGCTGGCGGTCTCATTTCATACGCTGTGCATTGATGCCCGCAGCCAGCACGACTATATTGCGCTGTCACGCCTCTACCATACGGTTATGCTGTTTGACGTGCCGGTGATGACACCGTTAATGGAAAGCGAAGCGCGTCGTTTTATTGCGCTGGTGGATGAATTTTACGAACGCCACGTCAAGCTGGTGGTAAGCGCCGCTGTGCCTTTATATGAGGTGTATCAGGGGGAGCGACTGAAGTTCGAATTCCAGCGCTGTCTGTCGCGTTTGCAGGAGATGCAGAGCGAGGAATATCTCAAGCAAGAACACATGCCCTGATCGCGGCCAATAAACTGTTGTGCAAATCACAGAAAGGGGTCGATCTTTGACCCCGACTTCTCTATAATCTTGCGACCCCACGTTACAAGAAAGTTTTTTTCCCAAAACTTTTTGTGTGCTGGCATTGGCTATTCGAAGGGGTAGGTTTGCCGGACTTTGTCGTGTGAACCTCAACTGACATAACGTTTGGGTGTTCACCAACGTGTAACTTATTTATTGGGTAAGCTTTTAATGAAAACTTTTACAGCTAAACCAGAAACCGTAAAACGCGACTGGTACGTTGTTGACGCGACCGGTAAAACTCTGGGCCGTCTGGCTACTGAACTGGCTATTCGCCTGCGCGGTAAGCATAAAGCGGAATACACTCCGCACGTAGATACCGGTGATTACATCATCGTTCTGAACGCTGACAAAGTTGCTGTAACCGGCAACAAGCGTACTGACAAAGTGTACTATCACCACACCGGTCACATCGGTGGTATCAAAGAAGCGACCTTTGAAGAGATGATTGCTCGCCGTCCTGAGCGTGTGATTGAAATCGCGGTTAAAGGCATGCTGCCAAAAGGCCCGCTGGGTCGTGCTATGTTCCGTAAACTGAAAGTTTACGCTGGCAACGAGCACAACCACGCGGCACAGCAACCGCAAGTTCTTGACATCTAATCGGGATTATAGGCAATGGCTGAAAATCAATACTACGGCACTGGTCGCCGCAAAAGTTCCGCAGCTCGCGTTTTCATCAAACCGGGCAACGGCAAAATCGTTATCAACCAACGTTCTCTGGAACAGTACTTCGGTCGTGAAACTGCCCGCATGGTAGTTCGTCAGCCGCTGGAACTGGTCGACATGGTTGAGAAACTGGATCTGTACATCACTGTTAAAGGTGGTGGTATCTCTGGTCAGGCTGGTGCGATCCGTCACGGTATCACCCGCGCTCTGATGGAGTACGACGAGTCCCTGCGTTCCGAACTGCGTAAAGCAGGCTTCGTTACTCGTGATGCTCGTCAGGTTGAACGTAAGAAAGTCGGCCTGCGTAAAGCACGTCGTCGTCCGCAGTTCTCCAAACGTTAATTGTTTTCTGCCTTTGGCAGATTACGGTTGGCGAAAAAACCCGCTTCGGCGGGTTTTTTTATGGATAAATCTGGCGTAATCCTCTGACAAAACCCTCTTTTTCCCCATTTCCAGAATCGACTCACCACAAAGGTCACAAAATCTGGTAAACTATCATCCAATTTTCTGCCCAAATATCGGGTATTGCTCATTTTTTGTTTGCTTTTTGAACGATGATGACTTTTCCGACGTGGGTGACATCACTTCTGACTGGCCATGCGATGGCTGGTAGCAGTAAAAATTCTGAATATACCTGGAGGTTTTCATGGCTGTCGCTGCCAACAAACGTTCGGTAATGACGCTGTTTTCTGGTCCTACTGACATCTATAGCCATCAGGTCCGCATTGTGCTGGCTGAGAAAGGTGTAAGTTTCGAGATCGAGCACGTGGAAAAGGACAATCCACCTCAGGATCTGATTGACCTCAACCCGAATCAGAGCGTCCCGACACTGGTAGATCGTGAGCTGACCCTGTGGGAATCTCGCATCATTATGGAATACCTGGATGAGCGTTTCCCGCATCCGCCATTAATGCCGGTTTACCCGGTAGCACGTGGCGAAAGCCGCCTGTACATGCACCGTATCGAAAAAGACTGGTATACGCTGATGAACGTCATCGTTAACGGGTCTGCTTCAGAAGCTGACGTTGCTCGCAAACAACTGCGTGAAGAACTGCAGGCGATTGCACCGGTATTCGGTCAGAAACCGTATTTCCTGAGCGATGAATTCAGCCTGGTGGATTGCTACCTGGCGCCGCTGTTGTGGCGTCTGCCGCAGCTGGGTATTGAGTTCAGCGGTGCGGGCGCGAAAGAGCTGAAGGGTTACATGACCCGCGTCTTTGAGCGTGATTCTTTCCTGGCGTCCTTAACCGAAGCTGAACGCGAAATGCGTCTTGGCCGGGGTTAATACTGATGGATTTGTCACAGCTAACACCGCGCCGTCCGTATCTGCTGCGTGCATTTTATGAGTGGTTGCTGGACAACCAGCTCACGCCGCACCTGGTGGTGGATGTGACGTTGCCGGGTGTGCATGTTCCGATGGAATATGCCCGCGACGGGCAGATTGTCCTGAACATTGCACCGCGCGCGGTGGGGAATCTGGAACTGGCTAACGATGAGGTGCGTTTTAATGCGCGTTTCGGCGGCGTTCCGCGTCAGGTTTCTGTGCCATTAGCGGCAGTGCTGGCTATTTATGCGCGTGAAAACGGTGCCGGAACGATGTTTGAACCGGAAGCGGCCTATGACGAAGATGTTGCCAGTCTTAATGAT
Source organism: Citrobacter sp. RHB35-C17 (assembly GCF_013816795.1). Classification (NCBI taxonomy): domain Bacteria; kingdom Pseudomonadati; phylum Pseudomonadota; class Gammaproteobacteria; order Enterobacterales; family Enterobacteriaceae; genus Citrobacter; species Citrobacter sp. RHB35-C17. Next base: position 526,996 of record NZ_CP057150.1, read on the forward strand.
GATGACGCGACATCTGGCGCAGAGAGCGAAACCGTTATGTCAGTCATTGATGGTGATAAACCGGATCATGACGATGACAACAATCCGGATGACGATCCGCCGCCGCCGCGTGGTGGGCGACCGGCATTACGTGTTGTTAAATAGATGAAAACAGGCCCCGCTGGGCCTGTTTTTGATCGCACCGACCGTGGTTTCACCCTCCTTCCGATCCTGTGTTACGATGAGCCTGCTGTTGTTTGTCACCGTGACTCGCAAATAGGTCTTATGAACGCATTCGATTCTCAAGCAGAAGATTCTCCAGCCACTATTGGGCGTAGCCTTCGCCGTCGTCCGCTGGCGCGAAAAAAGCTGTCGGAAATGGTCGAGGAAGAGTTAGAGCAGATGATCCGTCGCCGTGAGTTCGGCGAGGGGGAACAGTTGCCGTCCGAACGGGAACTGATGGCCTTTTTCAACGTCGGTCGTCCCTCTGTGCGTGAGGCACTGGCCGCGCTGAAGCGTAAAGGCCTGGTGCAAATCAACAACGGCGAACGTGCCCGTGTTTCCCGTCCTTCGGCGGATACCATCATTGGTGAGCTGTCCGGAATGGCAAAAGATTTCCTCGCACATCCTGGCGGCATTGCCCACTTTGAGCAGTTGCGCCTGTTCTTTGAGTCCAGTCTCGTGCGTTATGCAGCGGAGAATGCCACAGAAGAACAGATCGATCTGCTGGCAAAAGCGCTGGAGATCAACAGCCAGTCGCTGGATGACAATACGCTGTTCATCCGTTCAGATGTCGATTTTCATCGCGTGCTGGCGGAGATCCCCGGCAATCCGATCTTTATGGCGATCCACGTTGCGCTGCTGGACTGGCTGATCGCCGCTCGCCCGACCGTGCCGGATCGCGAGCTCTTCGAGCATAATAACGTAAGTTATCAGCAGCATATCGCTATCGTTGATGCGATTCGCCGACGCGATCCAGATGAGGCCGATCGCGCACTGCAATCTCATCTCAACAGCGTTTCCGCCACCTGGCACGCCCTCGGTCAACATTCAAAAATGCGTAAGTAATCGCGATCCTGACGATCGTTTAGTGAAGCAGATCGCACTATAAGCGTTCTGTATTGTATTGCTGCTTATTTGATCTGGTATAACAGGTATAAAGGTATGTAGTTAGATAACACTAATCATGACAGAGGTCGTTATGGCAAAAGATTTACGAGGCGTAATGCCAGCGTTGTTAACCCCTTTCGATAACCAACAGCAACTGGATATTGAAAGCCTGCGCCGGCTGGTGCGTTTTAACATCGCTCAGGGGATCGATGGGCTGTACGTGGGCGGTTCCACCGGCGAAGCCTTTGTACAGAGCTGTGCGGAAAGGGAGCAGGTGCTGGAAGTCGTCGCGGAAGAGGCGAAGGGCAAAGTCACGCTGATCGCTCACGTTGGAACGGTCAGCACCCATGAGAGCCAGCAGCTCGCCCGTGCCGCGCATCGTTACGGCTTTGACGCGGTCTCTGCGGTGACGCCGTTCTACTATCCGTTCAGCTTTGAAGAGCACTGCGATCATTACCGGGCCATTATTGATTCGGCGGATGGTTTGCCGATGGTGGTCTATAACATTCCGGCGTTGAGCGGCGTGAAGTTAACGCTGGATCAGATCAACACGTTGGTCACCCTGCCGGGCGTTGGTGCACTGAAGCAAACATCGGGCGATCTGTTCCAGATGGAGCAGATCCGTCGCGAGCATCCGGATCTGGTGCTTTATAACGGTTATGACGAAATTTTCGCTTCAGGCCTGCTGGCCGGAGCGGACGGCGGTATCGGCAGCACTTACAACATCATGGGCTGGCGATATCTGGGAATTGTGAAAGCGCTCAAAGAAGGAGATATCCGGACTGCGCAAAAACTGCAAACAGAGTGCAATAAGGTTATCGATCTCCTCATTAAGGCTGGCGTGTTCCGTGGGCTGAAAACGGTTCTGCACTATATGGACGTGGTTTCTGTACCGCTGTGCCGTAAGCCGTTTGCCCCCGTGGATGAAAAATATCTGCCGGAACTGAAGGCGTTGGCGCAGCAGTTAATGGCAGAGAAGGCGTAACCGCGTAACGTAGTGCCGGGGGCGCTGCGCTTACCCGGCCGACAAAAAAGCATCGTGTGCCGGATAAGGCTGAATCGTCATCCGGCACAACAACAAAAATCGTCGGGAGAGTAAAATGAGTACTTCTACCCAAAGCATCCCATGGTATCGCCATCTCAACCGGGCGCAATGGCGGGCATTCTCCGCCGCATGGTTGGGATATTTGCTGGATGGTTTTGATTTTGTGTTGATAGCCCTTGTGCTGACGGAAGTACAAGGAGAGTTCGGGCTGACGACGGTTCAGGCGGCGAGCCTGATTTCGGCAGCCTTTATTTCCCGCTGGTTTGGCGGGTTAATGCTGGGCGCGATGGGTGACCGGTATGGGCGTCGTCTGGCGATGGTCACCAGTATTATTCTGTTTTCAATGGGAACGCTGGCCTGTGGTTTTGCGCCGGGTTACACCACTATGTTTATCGCCCGACTGGTGATTGGCATGGGGATGGCGGGCGAATACGGTTCCAGTGCGACCTATGTTATTGAAAGCTGGCCAAAACATCTGCGTAATAAGGCCAGTGGTTTTCTGATCTCGGGGTTCTCCGTTGGTGCCGTGATTGCGGCTCAGGTCTACAGCCTGGTGGTGCCGGTCTGGGGCTGGCGCGCGCTGTTCTTCATTGGCATTCTGCCGATTATTTTTGCCCTCTGGCTACGCAAAAACATACCGGAAGCAGAGGACTGGAAAGAGAAGCATGAAGGCAAAGCGCCGGTACGCACGATGGTCGATATTCTTTATCGGGGTGAACATCGCGTCGTCAACATTCTGATGACGATAGCGGCGGCGACCGCACTGTGGTTCTGTTTTGCCGGGAACTTGCAAAATGCGGCGATTGTCGCGGTACTGGGTTTGCTGTGCGCGGTGATCTTTATCAGCTTCATGGTACAAAGTAGCGGCAAGCGCTGGCCGACGGGCGTGATGCTCATGATTGTCGTCCTGTTTGCTTTCCTCTACTCGTGGCCGATTCAGGCGCTGTTGCCCACCTATCTGAAAACGGAACTGGCATACGATCCTTCCACCGTGGCGCGCGTACTCTTCTTTAGCGGCTTTGGTGCTGCGGTCGGCTGCTGCGTCGGCGGCTTCCTTGGTGACTGGCTGGGGACCCGCAAAGCTTATGTTTACAGTCTGTTGGCCTCACAATTGCTGATCATTCCGGTGTTTGCCATCGGCGGTACCAATGTCTGGGTACTTGGTTTACTTCTGTTTTTCCAGCAGATGCTGGGGCAAGGGATCTCCGGAATCTTACCGAAACTGATTGGCGGTTATTTCGATACCGATCAGCGTGCGGCGGGTCTGGGTTTCACCTATAACGTCGGGGCGCTCGGCGGGGCGCTGGCACCGATCCTGGGGGCGCTGATTGCCCAACGACTGGATCTGGGCACCGCGTTGGGATCGCTCTCTTTCAGCCTGACCTTTGTGGTGATTCTACTGATTGGTCTGGATATGCCATCCCGCGTCCAGCGCTGGCTGCGACCGGAGGCGCTGCGTACCCATGACGCCATTGACGGTAAGCCGTTCAGCGGCGCTATCCCGTTCGGCGGTGATAAAAGCCCCTTAGTCAAAAGCAAAAGTTAATCCACTTGCCCGGTCCTGCACCGGGCAATACACGTAAGGGAAGAAGTATGTCGTTACTTGCACAACTGGATAAAAGCATTGCCGCGCGTGGTGGTTTGATTGTCTCCTGTCAGCCAGTTCCCGGCAGCCCACTGGATAAACCCGAGATTGTGGCGGCGATGGCGCTGGCGGCAGAGCAGGCTGGGGCCGTCGCGTTACGTATTGAAGGGATTGAGAATCTGAATGCGACGCGTGCCGTGGTTTCCGTACCGATAATCGGTATTCTCAAACGCGATCTCGCGGATTCTCCAGTGCGCATCACCGCGTTTCTGGAGGATGTCGATGCGCTGGCGCAGGCTGGCGCGGACATTATCGCGATTGATGGCACCGACCGCGTGCGTCCGGTGCCGGTTGCGGTGCTACTGGCGCGTATCCATCACCACCAGTTGCTGGCAATGGCCGATTGCTCCTCACAGGAGGACGGCCTGGCCTGTCAGGCGCTCGGTGCAGACATTATTGGCACCACGCTTTCGGGTTATACCACGGCAGAAACCCCTGATGAACCGGATCTGGCGCTAGTGAAATCGCTGAGTGAAGCCGGGTGCCGGGTGATTGCTGAAGGCCGCTACAATACCCCGGCGCAGGCCGGTGAAGCAATGCGTCACGGCGCCTGGGCAGTGACGGTCGGATCTGCGATTACCCGGCTGGAGCACATCTGTGAATGGTATAACACAGCGTTGAAAAGGGCGGTGCTATGACGACGCTGGCCATTGATATTGGCGGTACGAAACTCGCCGCCGCGCTGGTGGAGGATGATTTGCAGATTCGCGAACGTCGTGAGCTGCCCACCCCTGCCAGTAAAACGTCTCCGGCACTACGCGACGCGCTGAAAACACTGGTGCAACCGTTGCAGTCGCAAGCGCATCGGGTGGCGATAGCCTCGACGGGGATTATCCGCGAAGGCCACCTGTTGGCGATAAATCCCTCTAATTTGGGCGGGTTGCTTCACTTTCCGCTGGTGCAGACGTTAGAAGCCCTCACCGGCTTACCAACGCTGGCGATCAACGATGCACAGGCTGCCGCATGGGCGGAATATCATGCAATTGCCGATGAAACGCGGGATATGGTGTTTATCACCGTTTCAACCGGCGTCGGCGGCGGTGTGGTCAACGACGGTCAGCTAGTCACCGGTACCGGTGGTCTGGCCGGACACCTGGGTCATACCCTCGCGGACCCTAATGGGCCGGTGTGCGGCTGTGGACGAGTGGGATGTGTCGAGGCTATCGCGTCGGGACGCGGTATTGCTGCCGCAGCGCAAGGCTCGCTTGCCGGATGCGATGCGAAAACCATTTTTGCCCGCGCGGCAGAAGGGGATGAACAGGCCCGCCGACTTGTCGCTGACTCCGCACAGGTGCTGGCACGGCTGATTGCCGATACGAAAGCGGTCACCGATTGTCAGCGGGTGGTTGTCGGCGGCAGCGTTGGGCTGGCGCAGGGGTATCTGTCGCAGGTCCGCGCCTGTCTCGAACGGATGCCTTCGGTTTATCACGTAGAATTAAGCCCGGCACACTACCGCCACGACGCGGGACTGCTGGGCGCGGCATTGTTAGCGAAAGGGGAGAAAGATGATATTAGGTGAAGTTCGTTCGTTGTCTGCTGCCGGTTTACATCCCGTGCTGGAAGAGGCGCTGACGCTGGCGTTGACCGCCAGACCGCAGGAGCAATCCCCTGGTCGCGTTGAGCTACGCGGGGACGATATCTTTATGAACGTAATGCAGTTTGCCACGCAATCGGCCTCAGAGAAAAAGGCCGAACTGCACGAGCAATACATCGATATCCAGCTACTGCTGGCGGGAGAGGAACGCATTCATTTCGGCGTGGCGGATTCTGCGCGGCAATGTGAAGAGGTACATGTTGAGGAGGATTATCAGCTTTGTCGCGAGATAGCGGGTAGTCAGACCATTACCCTACAGCCAGGCATGTTCGCGGTATTTATGCCCGGAGAGCCGCACAAACCGGGGTGCAGCGTGGAAGAACCGAAAGAGATTAAGAAAGTTGTCGTCAAGGTTCGCGCCAGCCTGTTAGTCGCATGAAAATGCCGGATGGTTTTTACCATCCGGTCTTACGCTTTACACATCCATCCCGTTCATTATTTTGTCAATGATGTTTCTGGGGATACCGCTTGCTGCGCTGTCAGTGCCAATTGCGGACGGTCTCTGTCCTGGCAGTATCCAGCAGATGGATTATGCCGTTGTGGATTTGCTGATAATCGCCGGCGGGCTGTGCCGATGTTGTTGCCATCATATTATCCCTGACATGATAGTTACGGATTGAAAATATCTCGCTATCAGTACATTTAAAGGGATATACGGTCAATTCTACTCAGCCCATTACATTCATTTACGGCGAAATTTGCGAGCCGCTTTCGAAGAATGAAGGTGGGATATAGCGAAAAGAAAGGGTGACTCCCCATCCCTGAGCGAGAACTCAGAGCAGGGGAGTCAGAAAGGTTTACTACACTTCCAGCCAGTTCATGATCCCGTCAGCCGCTTTGCGGCCTTCGGCAATGGCGGTCACCACCAGATCCGAACCACGCACAATGTCACCGCCGGCGAAGATTTTCGGATTGCTGGTCTGGAAGGCGTTATCGCTGCCTTCCGGCGCGATAATACGGCCCTGAGAATCCAGTTCGACGCTGTGTTTTGCCAGCCACTCCATGTTATGGGGGCGGAAGCCAAACGCCATCACAACGGCATCCGCCGGAACCACATGTTCGGAACCGGGGACGATTTCCGCACGACGGCGGCCTTTCGCATCCGGCGCACCCATTTCGGTACGTGCCATTTTCACGCCGCTGACTTTACCATTCGCATTGATTTCAATACCCAGCGGCTGCACGTTGAACTGGAACTCCACACCTTCTTCACGCGCGTTTTTCACTTCGCGTCGGGAACCCGGCATGTTTTCTTCGTCACGGCGATAGGCACAGGTGACATGCGTTGCGCCCTGACGAACGGAGGTCCGCACGCAGTCCATGGCGGTATCGCCACCGCCCAGCACCACCACGCGTTTACCTTCCATATTGACGTACGGTTCGTCGGTGGTTTCACCAAAGCCCATGATCTGCTTCGTATTGGCGATCAGGAACGGCAGGGCATCGAATACGCCATCGGCGTCTTCGTTTTCCAGCCCGCCACGCATGGACTGATAGGTGCCGACGCCGAGGAATACCGCATCGTACTCTTGCAGCAGGTCGTCGAGCTGTACGTCACGTCCCACTTCCACATTCAGTTTGAACTCGATTCCCATGCCAGTGAAAATTTCACGGCGGCGAGTCATCACCTCTTTTTCCAGCTTGAAGGCCGGAATGCCAAAGGTCAGCAGGCCGCCAATCTCTGGATGACGGTCAAACACCACGGCCTTCACGCCATTGCGGGTCAACACGTCGGCACAAGCCAGCCCGGCTGGACCGGCACCGATGATCGCAACCCGCTTGTCAGTCTGGCGAACGCCGGTCATATCCGGACGCCAGCCCATTTCGAACGCTTTATCATTGATATAACGCTCGATGTTGCCGATGGTGACGGCACCGAACTCGTCGTTCAGCGTGCAAGAACCTTCACACAAACGGTCCTGCGGGCACACGCGACCGCACACTTCCGGCAGCGTGTTGGTCTGGTGAGACAGTTCCGCAGCTTCAAAAATGCGTCCTTCATTGGCGAGCTTCAGCCAGTTCGGAATGTAGTTATGAACCGGGCATTTCCACTCACAGTACGGGTTACCGCAGGAAAGACAACGATCCGCCTGTGCTTTTGCCTGACCTTCTGAAAACGGTTCGTAGATTTCGATAAACTCGATTTTGCGGATCTTCAGCGGCTTCTTCGGCGGATCAACGCGCTGCAGGTCGATAAATTGGTATACGTTCTGACTCATTGCTGCTACCCCTTACTGCGCCTGCACACGCAGCTCTGCTGCGCTACGACTACGGTGACCCAACAGTGCTTTCACATCACTGGACTTCGGTTTAACCAGCGCGAATTTGTTAGCGAAGGCTGACCAGTTAGCCAGAATCTCTTCCCCGCGCTGAGAACCGGTATGCTGCACGTGTTCGGTGATCAGGCCACGCAGATGCTCTTCGTGGATAGCCAGTTCGTCAACGCCCAGCACTTCGACCAGTTCCGGGTTTACACGTTTACGGAACTCACCATCTTCATCCAGCACGTAGGCAAACCCGCCCGTCATACCCGCGCCGAAGTTCACTCCGGTTTTGCCGAGGATACAGACGATTCCGCCGGTCATGTATTCGCACCCGTTGTCGCCAATCCCTTCCACCACGGTGATCGCACCGGAGTTACGCACCCCGAAACGCTCACCCGCACGCCCTGCGGCATACAGACGACCCCCGGTCGCACCATACAGGCAGGTGTTGCCAATGATGCTCGCTTCATGACTGCGGAAAGCGGAACCGACCGGAGGACGCACCGCCAGCAGACCACCCGCCATGCCTTTGCCGACATAGTCGTTAGCATCGCCGGTCAGGTACAGCTCCACGCCGCCCGCGTTCCAGACACCGAAGCTCTGGCCTGCTGTACCGCTGAAGTGCGCTTTAATTGGGTCAGAGGCCAGCCCCTGATCGCCGTGGGTCTGAGCAATATATCCCGAGAGCGACGCGCCAACAGAACGATCGGTGTTACGAATATCGAACCAGAAGGTTTTGCTCTGGCGCTCATCAACATACGGTTTCGCCTGTTGCAGCAACTGTGCGTTCAGTACACCGTTATCAAACGGTGGGTTGTTCTCGGTGCAGTACAACGCTTTGCCGGGATGTGGCTCCGCGGTTTCCAGCAGTCGGGACAGCGCCAGTTTCTGCTGTTTGGCGGTAAACCCGTCCAGTTCTTTCAGCAGGTCGGTACGGCCAATCAGATCCACCAGACGCGTCACGCCAAGCTGCGCCATCAGTTCGCGCGTTTCGCGAGCGATAAACTCAAAGTAGTTGGTTACTTTGAACGGCAGACCGTGATAATGGTTCTTGCGCAGTTTGTCGTCCTGGGTTGCCACACCGGTTGCACAGTTGTTGAGATGGCAAATACGCAGGTATTTACAGCCCAGCGCCACCATCGGGCCGGTACCGAAGCCGAAGCTTTCTGCACCGAGGATCGCCGCTTTGATGATATCCACGCCGGTTTTCAGACCGCCATCGACCTGCAAACGGATCTTATGACGCAGGCCGTTGGCGACCAGCGCCTGCTGGGTTTCCACCAGGCCCAGTTCCCACGGACAGCCTGCGTATTTTACTGAAGAGAGCGGGCTCGCGCCGGTGCCGCCGTCATAACCGGCGATGGTGATCAGGTCAGCGTAGGCTTTCGCCACGCCGGTCGCGATGGTACCGACGCCCGGTTCGGACACCAGCTTCACGGAGATCATCGCCTTCGGGTTCACCTGCTTCAGATCGAAAATCAGCTGCGCTAAATCCTCGATAGAGTAGATATCGTGGTGCGGTGGCGGGGAGATCAGCGTCACGCCCGGCACGGAGTAGCGCAGTTTGGCGATGTACGGGGTCACTTTATCACCCGGTAGCTGACCACCTTCTCCCGGTTTCGCACCCTGGGCGACTTTAATCTGAATCACGTCGGCGTTAACCAGGTACGCCGGGGTGACACCGAAGCGACCAGAGGCCACCTGCTTAATGCGTGACACTTTATTGGTGCCGTAGCGCGCCGGGTCTTCGCCGCCTTCGCCGGAGTTGGAATTACCGCCGATGCTGTTCATCGCTTCGGCCAGTGCTTCATGTGCCTCCGGGCTTAGTGCGCCGATCGACATTGCAGCGGTATCAAAACGTTTGAATAGTTCGCTCGCCGGTTCGACTTCCTCGATGCTGACCGCGTTGTCGCCAGGATTAATTGCCAGCAGATCGCGCAGTGTCGTCGCGGGACGCTCGTTGACCAGTTTTGCGTATTCCTGATAGTCGCTGTATTCCCCGCTCTGAACCGCCTGTTGCAGGGTTCGTACCACGTCCGGGTTGTAGGCGTGGTATTCGCCGCCATGCACATACTTCAGCAGGCCGCCCTGTGAAATAGGTTTACGTGCCAGCCAGGCGCGTTTGGACAGGTTCAGCAGATCCTGCTGGAAGTCTGCAAAGCCCGCGCCGCCGATGCGACTGACCACGCCCTGGAAGCAGAGATTCACGACATCATCATGCAGGCCCACCGCTTCAAACAGTTTGGAGCAGCGGTAGGAGGCGATGGTTGAGATGCCCATTTTGGACATTATTTTGTACAGCCCTTTGTTGATGCCGTTACGGTAGTTCAGCATCACGGTACGGTAGTTTTTGGCGATCGCCTGAGTGTCGATCAGACGGCCCAACGTCTCGTACGCGAGGTACGGGTAAATGGCCGTCGCGCCAAAGCCCAGCAGCACGGCGAAGTGATGCGGATCGCGAGCGCTTGCGGTTTCGACAATGATGTTGGCGTCGCAGCGCAGGTTCTGCTCAACCAGGCGCGTTTGTACTGCGCCGACGGCCATCGGTGCCGGTACCGGCAGGCGATTTTTGCCGATATTACGGTCTGTCAGTACCAACAGAACGGTGCCGCTGCGGACCATTTGCTCGGCGGTATCGCACAGCGCTTTGACTGTCTCTTCCAGCGTGGTTTGCGTCGCATCGAAGGTGATATCGAGCCGGTCGGCGCGATAATGTTCTTCTTTCATCGTAGTGAGCTGCTGGAAATCCGAGTACAGCAGAATTGGTGATTTAAAGCTCAGACGGTGCGCCTGGCCTTCCGCTTCGCAGAAGACGTTCATCTCGCGACCGATGCTGGTCGCCAGCGACATGACATGCGCTTCACGCAGCGGATCGATAGGTGGGTTCGTCACCTGGGCAAACTGCTGGCGGAAGTAGTCGTAAATGATGCGCGGCTGGCTGGAAAGCACGGCAAACGGGGTATCGTCACCCATTGAACCGACCGCTTCCTGACCGTTTTCGCCGAGCACGCGGAGAACGGAATCCAGTTCTTCGGCGCTGTAATTAAACTGTTTCTGGTAGCTGGCGAGCGTATCGTCGTCCAGTTCACGCTGGCCCACCTGATCGTCTGCCAGATCTTCAAACGGCACCAGGCGGCGGACGTTTTTCTCCATCCACTCTTTATACGGATGGCGGCTTTTCAGGTCGTCGTCCGTTTCGGCGGAGTGCAGAATGCAACCGCTGCGGGTGTCGATAACCATCAGTTCGCCGGGGCCGACACGGCCCTTTTCGACCACTTCGTCAGGCTGGTAGTCCCAGATCCCGACTTCAGATGCGCAGGTGATCAGCTTGTCTTTGGTGATGACATAGCGCGCCGGACGCAGACCGTTACGGTCGAGGTTACAGGCGGCGAAACGCCCGTCGGACATGACGATACCGGCCGGGCCGTCCCACGGCTCCATATGCATGGAGTTAAAGTCAAAGAAGGCGCGCAGATCCGGATCCATATCCGGGTTGTTCTGCCAGGCTGGCGGCACCAGCAGACGCATGGCGCGGATGATGTCCATCCCGCCCGCCAGCAGCAGTTCCAGCATATTATCCATGGAACTGGAGTCGGAGCCGGTTTCGTTAACGAACGGCGCGGCGTCGTGCAGATCCGGTATCAGCGGGGTCTGGAATTTATAGGTGCGGGCGCGAGCCCACTGGCGGTTACCGGTAATGGTGTTGATTTCGCCGTTGTGCGCCAGGTAGCGGAACGGCTGCGCCAGCGGCCAGCGCGGCACGGTGTTGGTGGAAAAACGCTGGTGGAACAGGCAAATGGCCGATTCCAGACGCAAGTCCGCGAGGTCCAGGTAGAAGCGCGGCAGATCCGCCGGCATACACAGACCTTTATAGATGTTGACCAGGTTTGACAGGCTACAGACGTAGAAGTCTTTGTCTTCCTGTAGTCGTTTTTCAATACGGCGACGGGCGATGAACAGACGACGTTCCATATCGCGCGGACGCCATCCCGCAGGGGCATTCACAAAAATTTGTTCAATACGCGGCAGGGAGGAGAGGGCGATTTCACCCAGTACACCTTCGTTGGTTGGTACATCACGCCAGCCAACAATCGACAGAGTTTCCTGCTGAAGCTCTTCTTCGACAATACGGCGAGAGGCGGCGGCCAGTTCAGGGTCTTTGTTCAGGAAGATCATGCCAACCGCGTAGTTTTTGGCTAAACGCCAGCCGTGCTCTTGCGCAACGATGCGGAAAAAGCGGTCAGGTTTTTGCAGCAGCAGACCACAACCATCGCCGGTTTTACCATCAGCGAGGATTGCGCCACGGTGCTGCATTCGGGCCAGTGCGTGTATGGCGGTACGCACTACCTTGTGGCTAGGTTCGCCTTCTATGTGGGCGATCAGGCCGAAACCACAGTTATCCTTCTCAAGGGATTTATCGTACAACATATCAGTGAACCTCCCCAGGCTCTGCGAGACCCCCTTCCGATACCGTTTGCGCACGGGCACACCAAGAGCATGGCGACGGGGTTTGCGTGTCATACGCGTACCTCGCATTCGCCCTCTTTATCCATTTCGCTTAGGTCAAACAAGTTTGAGGACTTGCTGTCAGAGGGAATCTCAATTACTGCATAAATATGATGAGCACACCGCTCATCCAGAAAGCTTCCAGCGGATTTCCACGTTATCGGGAATCCACACACAGGTCAAATGGCAATCTTATTTCTCTAATAATGTGCTATAGAGCATTTATCTTCATGAAAATATTGAAAATAATATCATTTTGACATTGAATTAACGTACTGGAAACGAGGCGAGGAGTGTGATCTGTCTCACTGTCATAACCGCTTGTTAGTTCATGTCTCCGCTTTATTCGTCGTCAGATGTAGTGTTTTGTGCTGGTTTGTTGCGATATGGCATTTCATGATACTGTTTTTGCGCAATCGACGTCAGAAGATAAAAAAAATGACCGGAGATAAGGAAAAGTAATTGGCTGGGTTGTGAATGAAATATCGTTTATTTTGACTGGATATGCAATTGATAAAAGCCTGCCGGGGCGATTGATCCAGGTCATCGCCGACAAGGGCTAAAAATGGCAGGCTTTGGCCTCTTTTCAAGGCGCGGTCTATCAGATTATGCAGTTACAGAAATTAGTCAATATGTTTGGTGGGGATCTTTCTCGGCGTTATGGGCAAAAGGTTCATAAACTGACGCTCCACGGCGGATTTAGCTGCCCAAATCGCGATGGCACCATCGGACGCGGCGGCTGCACTTTCTGTAATGTTGCCTCTTTTGCGGATGAAGCGCAGCAGCATCATTCGATCGCCGAACAACTCGCGCACCAGGCGCATCTGGTTAATCGTGCGAAACGCTATCTGGCCTATTTCCAGGCCTATACCAGTACCTTTGCTGAAGTGCAGGTGTTGCGCTCGATGTATCAGCAGGCGGTCAGTCAGGCCAGTATTGTCGGGCTGTGCGTGGGAACGCGTCCCGACTGCGCACCGGAGGCGGTTCTCGATCTGCTCTGTGAGTATAAAGACCAGGGCTATGAAGTGTGGCTGGAACTGGGGCTGCAGACCGCGCATGACAAAACGCTGCACCGTATTAATCGTGGTCACGATTTTGCCTGTTATCAGCGCACGACCCGCCTTGCCCGTGAGCGCGGCCTGAAAGTTTGTTCGCACCTTATTGTCGGCCTGCCGGGAGAACGGCAAGCGGAATGCCTGCAAACGCTTGAGTGGGTGGTGGAGACGGGAGTGGATGGCATCAAACTGCATCCGCTGCACATCGTAAAGGGCAGCATTATGGCCAGAGCGTGGGAAGCAGGGCGTCTGAACGGGATTGAACTGGATGACTACACGCGAACCGCAGGCGAGATGATCCGTCATACCCCGCCGGAGGTGATTTATCATCGTATTTCCGCCAGCGCGCGCCGTCCCACGCTGCTGGCACCGTTGTGGTGCGAAAACCGCTGGACCGGGATGGTCGAGCTGGATCGTTATCTGAATACGCATGGCGTGCAGGGTTCTGCGATCGGACGGGCATGGGTTCCGCCTGACGCCTGAACTATGACGGGCATTCGCATTTCTTGCACATTCTTCAACGTCTTGCCCAGAATTGAGTATTATTGTGCCAGGTTGTCGTAAAGGAAATCCCTGATGAAGCAAATTCGTATGCTGGCGCAGTACTATGTGGACCTGATGATGAAATTGGGTCTGGTGCGCTTTTCGCTGTTGTTGGCGTTAGCGCTCGTTGTGCTGGCAATTGTGGTGCAGATGGCGGTCACCATGGTGCTACATGGTCGGGTCGAACAGATCGATGTCATCCGCTCCATTTTCTTTGGTTTGTTAATCACCCCCTGGGCGGTCTATTTTTTGTCGGTGGTGGTGGAGCAACTGGAAGAATCCCGTCAGCGGTTATCCCGACTGGTGCAAAAGCTGGAAGAGATGCGTGAGCGCGACCTCAAGCTCAACGTCCAACTGAAAGATAATATTTCGCAGCTGAATCAGGAGATTGCCGACCGCGAAAAGGCAGAGGCGGAACGCCAGTCCACGTTTGAGCAGCTCAAAGTTGAGATCAAAGAGCGCGAAGAGGCGCAGATCCAACTTGAACAGCAATCCTCTTTTTTACGTTCTTTTCTGGATGCCTCGCCGGATTTGGTTTTTTATCGCAACGAAGATAAAGAGTTTTCCGGCTGTAACCGGGCGATGGAGTTGCTCACCGGCAAAAGCGAAAAACAACTGGTTCATTTAAAGCCTGCTGATGTGTACTCGCCGGAAGCCGCCGAAAAAGTCATTGAGACCGACGAAAAAGTTTTCCGCCATAATGTGTCGCTGACCTATGAGCAATGGCTTGATTATCCCGACGGGCGCAAAGCCTGTTTTGAAATCCGCAAAGTGCCTTATTACGATCGCGTTGGTAAACGTCATGGCCTGATGGGTTTTGGTCGAGATATTACCGAGCGCAAGCGCTATCAGGATGCGCTTGAGCGCGCCAGCCGCGATAAAACCACCTTTATTTCCACCATTAGCCACGAGCTGCGCACACCGCTGAACGGAATTGTCGGTCTGAGTCGCATTCTGCTGGACACTGAGCTGACGGCCGAACAGGAAAAATACCTGAAAACGATCCATGTCTCCGCCGTGACGTTGGGGAACATCTTCAACGATATCATTGATATGGATAAGATGGAGCGGCGTAAGGTTCAACTGGATAACCAGCCAGTGGATTTCACCAGCTTCATGGCCGATCTGGAGAACCTCTCCGGCCTGCAGGCGCAGCAGAAAGGGCTGCGTTTTGTGCTCGACCCGACCTTGCCGCTGCCGCATAAAGTGGTGACTGACGGCACGCGTCTGCGGCAGATCCTGTGGAACCTGATCAGCAACGCGGTGAAATTTACCCAGCAGGGCCAGGTGACCGTGCGCGTACGTTACGATGCCGGCAGTACTCTGCACTTTGAAGTGGAAGATTCCGGCATCGGCATTCCGCAGGATGAGCAGGACAAAATCTTCGCCATGTATTATCAGGTGAAAGACAGTCACGGCGGAAAACCAGCGACCGGTACAGGCATCGGTCTGGCGGTCTCGCGTCGTCTGGCGAAAAACATGGGTGGAGATATCACCGTGGTAAGTCAGCCAGGTAAAGGCTCTATCTTTACTCTGACCGTCCATGCGCCAGCGGTGGCCGAAGAAGTTGAAGATGCGTTTGAGGATGACGATTTGCCGCTACCGGCGTTAAATGTCCTGCTGGTGGAAGATATCGAACTGAACGTCATTGTGGCGCGCTCGGTGCTGGAAAAACTCGGCAATAGCGTGGATGTCGCGATGACCGGGAAAGCGGCGCTGGAGATGTTCACGCCGGGCGAATACGACCTGGTGTTGCTGGATATTCAGTTGCCGGATATGACGGGCCTCGATATTTCACGCGAACTGACCCAGCGTTATGCGCGTGAAGATCTGCCGCCGCTGGTGGCGCTGACGGCAAACGTCCTGAAAGATAAAAAAGAGTATCTGGATGCCGGTATGGATGACGTGCTGAGCAAGCCGCTGTCGGTACCGGCGTTAACCGCCATGATTAAGAAGTACTGGGATACCCAAGATGAGGAGGAGTGCACGGTGAAATCTGAAGAGAGCAGTAAATCGCAAGCGCTATTAGATATTCCGATGCTGGAACAGTACATAGAGCTGGTGGGGCCGAAACTAATTACCGATGGCCTGGCGGTGTTCGAGAAGATGATGCCAGGTTATTTAAGCGTTCTGGAATCCAATCTGACCGCGCGTGACAAAAAAGGCGTGGTTGAAGAAGGGCATAAAATTAAAGGGGCGGCGGGTTCTGTTGGCCTTCGTCATCTGCAACAGCTGGGGCAGCAGATCCAGTCACCCGATCTTCCAGCATGGGAAGATAACGTGGGGGAATGGATTGAAGAGATGAAACAGGAGTGGCAACACGACGTTGCGGTATTAAAGGCCTGGGTGGCGAACGCTGGAAAAAAATGACCCCGGCTTGACCGGGGTGCGCGAATACTGCGCCAACACCAGGGAAATCATGGCTGCGCCGTAAGTTATAATTGTGATTTAAAAGGCGCAGCGCGTAAATTCGGGCCGCACGCAGTTAAGATAGCAAATCTTAAATGCTTTGTTACATGAATCAGTTAAATGTGTGAAGCGTAGCATTTTAATCACAATTATTAATGTGCTGCAGATAGTGGTGAAAAGGACATTTGAATGAAAAAAATTGGCGTAGTTCTCAGTGGATGCGGTGTGTATGACGGTGCTGAAATTCATGAAACCGTACTGACGTTGCTGTCCATTGCCCGCAGCGGCGCGCAGGCCGTCTGCTTTGCGCCCGACAAAGCGCAGGCCGATGTGATTAATCATCTGACGGGCGAACCGATGGCGGAAACCCGTAATGTACTGATTGAAGCGGCCCGTATTACACGCGGCAACATTCGTCCGCTTTCTCAGGCAGTCTCAGCCGATCTGGATGCGCTGATTGTTCCCGGTGGTTTTGGCGCGGCCAAAAATTTGAGCAACTTTGCCAGTCAGGGCAGTGAATGCCGGGTTGATCCGGATTTAGCCGGGCTCGCTCTGGCGATGCATCAGTCGGGCAAGCCGCTGGGTTTTATGTGCATCGCCCCGGCGATGCTGCCGAAAATCTTCGACTTTCCGCTACGTCTGACAATCGGGACCGATATTGATACAGCGGAAGTGCTGGAAGAGATGGGGGCGGAGCATGTGCCGTGCCCGGTCGATGATATCGTCGTTGATGAAGATAATAAAATCGTCACCACACCGGCCTACATGTTGGCGCAGGACATCGCTCAGGCGGCAATGGGGATCGAAAAACTGGTATCACGCGTGCTGGTCCTGGCGGAATGAAAAAAGGAGTTTTCGCCTTTCTGAGGCGAGTGATATTGCGCGTCGTGATTATCCTCGCCGTTTTCTGGGGCGGTGGCATTGCGCTGTTTAGCGTGGTGCCTGTGCCTTTTTCAGCGGTAATGGTTGAGCGGCAGATCGGTGCCTGGCTACAGGGTGACTTTGGCTATGTTGCTCATTCCGACTGGGTGAGTATGGATGAAATCTCTCCGTGGATGGGACTCGCGGTGATTGCCGCAGAAGACCAGACCTTCCCGGACCACTGGGGTTTTGACGTTGCTGCTATCGAAAAAGCGCTGTCACATAACGAACGTAATGAAAACCGCATTCGCGGCGCGTCAACATTGTCACAGCAAACGGTTAAAAATCTCTTTCTCTGGGATGGGCGTAGCTGGTTGCGGAAAGGGCTGGAAGCCGGACTTACCGTCGGTGTAGAGACGGTCTGGAGCAAGAAGCGGATCCTGACGGTTTACCTGAATATCGCGGAATTTGGTGATGGCGTATTTGGCGTCGAAGCCGCCGCACAGCGCTATTTTGGCAAACCGGCCAGCCGATTGACTCAGTCAGAAGCGGCGCTGCTTGCCGCTGTATTACCCAATCCTCTGCGCTTTAAGGTCGCAGCACCTTCAGGCTATGTGCGTAGCCGTCAGGCGTGGATACTGCGTCAAATGCGTCAGTTGGGTGGGGAGTCGTTTATGACCCGCCACCACCTGCATTAAATCTGCATTACGCCTCGCGCGAAGAGAGTGACAATCCGCTGCGTTCTTTCGGGTGGACGTCTTTTTCCAGCGCGACGGCCAGTACCGGTTGGGCGATAAAACGCTGCCACAGTCTTTCCTGCTTACGATGGCAGAACCATTTTGACCAGGTCGCCAGCGGGATCAACGTCCCTTCGCCAATATTATCGCAAACCACCGGCACCACTTCCGATTCGCTGATACGGTGACAAAGAATGTTCTGTGGTTTCAGCGTCATGGTGACGATATGGTTGTCACGCAGGTAGCGTTTTAGCGTCTTCAGCAGCTGACGCAGCACGGCAAAGTCGTCTTCGTAACGACATTGTTTGGCAAATTCGGTGAGAGTGATGGACGGCTTGCCGTCGTAATCGGCAATCACATCGTAAACGTAACCCGTTCCGCAGTCGGTCTCGACCGTGCCGTAATAGCGAGGGATACCGCTCCAGTCTTTCAGGTAGCGAGAGAGGTGAGCATAGTACTTCAGTTCACGCTGTGTCTCTTTGTCGCCGCCGTGTCCACTGTTGTAAACGATCTTAATACAACGTTGGGCATCATCCGGATGCGCATAACACTTACGATGTCGTCCGGTGCCCAGGGGAGTCTCTGCTGATAAACGAATCATGAGTGATATCCTGGAAATATTTACTGACAATAATCCAGTATGAACACTCAGGTTAAATGAAACCTAAACGACTTGTCTTAAGGTTTTCTTAAGGTAATTCTTAAGTTAAAAAGCGCACGAATTGTACAGTTTAGGGGGCAAAAACGAAAAAAAACGCCTGGTGGCGTTTTCTGTGAAGGTATCCGCGGAACGAGAAAACTCAGTCTTCGTCGAATCCCGAATTGAAAAGAGCGATGACGGCCGCCAGCGCTTCAACCTCTTGCGGACCGGAGGCTTCAACTTCAATCTGTCGGCCTTTGGCGGAGTCCAGCATCAGTAATGCGATGACGCTGTTGGCTTCCGCTTCGGTGCCTTCATCATTTCGTAGCAGGACTTCCGCGTCAAATCCCTGCATTAATTCAAAGAGCTTCATTGCTGGCCGGGCATGCATGCCCAGCTTGTTCGTGATTTCAACAGTTTGCTTCACGGTCATGTTTTGCGTTTTTCCAGCGTACGATGGCGTGACTGTACGTTTTTACCGCGTGAGCGGAAGTAGTCTGCCAGCTGTTCTGCAATATACACCGAACGGTGTTTCCCGCCGGTACAACCGATAGCCACGGTCAGATAGCTACGGTTGTTGGTCTCCAGCATGGGTAACCATAGCTCAAGATAGCTGCGAGTCTGGTAGATAAAATTGTGTACTTCTGTGTGTCTGTCGAGGAAGGCGGCGACGGGCTTGTCGAGACCGGTCATTGGACGCAGTTTCGGATCCCAGTGCGGGTTTGGCAGAAAGCGGACGTCGAAAACGTAATCGGCATCGATGGGGATCCCGTGCTTAAAGCCGAAGGACTCAAACACCATCGTCAGTTCACGCTCACGTTTACCCAACAGGCGGGTCCGCAGCATTTCAGCCAGTTCATGCACCGACATTTCTGAGGTGTCGACGATCAGGTCGGCGCGAGAACGCAGCGGTTCCAGCAGGTCACTTTCCTGATCAATGGCGCTTTCCAGCGACAGGTTCTTGCTGGAGAGAGGGTGCAAACGACGCGTATCGCTGTAGCGACGAATCAACGTGTTGCGATCGGCATCGAGGAACAGCAACTGCGGCGAGAACGCCTCGGGCAGGTTGTTCATCGCCTGCTCAAAAATTTCCGGCGACTCTGGCATATTGCGTACGTCAATGCTGACGGCAGCCGAAATCTGGCGTTCGGCAAGCGTGCGAGCCAGATCGGGTAACAATACGACGGGAAGGTTATCCACGCAGTAAAAGCCCATATCTTCCAGCGCGCGCAGGGCGACAGATTTACCTGACCCTGAACGACCGCTGACGATCATCAGTACCATGTACTGTTTCTCCTCACCAGGGAAAAAGGGGAGTTACGCTTCATCCTGACCGCCTTCGGTGTCAGTGATGATTTGATACAACTCTTCATCGCTCTGTGCGGCGCGCAGTCGACGGCAGATGGTTTTATCCGCCAGACGCTTAGCCACCAGCGATAGTGTATGCAGGTGCGTTTTGGTTTGATCCGCAGGCACCAGCAGGGCAAAAAGCAGATCAACAGGTTGATTATCAATCGCATCGAAGGCGATGGGCGTTTCCAGTTGCACAAACACGCCGACGGCGCGCAGGGTATCTTCTTCCAGCTTACCGTGCGGGATGGCGATCCCATTGCCGATGCCGGTACTGCCCATTTTTTCGCGCGTCAGGATCGCTTCAAAAACGACCTGCGGCGGTAGACTGAGCTGTTTTGCAGCCAGTTCACTGATGATTTCCAGCGCGCGTTTTTTGCTCTGGCAGTGAACGGCACTGCGCGTACATTCCTGGTTAAGTACACTACTCAGTTGTAGAGTCGTATCGTTATTTATCATAATTTCACCTAAGAATCCGTCCCACAACAGCGGAACGGATTCGGAGCGCTAACTGTACAAATGGCCTGTTGTTCTGCACAACAGGCCGTCCTGCACCCGCTAACTGCCCGGACAATTAGTGTTGTTTCAATTTATCTTTGTGTTTGGTGAGCTGTCTTGCCAGCTTGTCAATCAGGCCATCAATGGCCGCATACATATCCTGACCTTCCGCGCTGGCGTGAATTTCGCCACCGTTTACATGCAGTGTTGCATCCGAGATGTGGGTAACCTTTTCCACTTTCAACACAATATAGACCTGATTGATCCTGTCAAAATACTGTTCGAGTTTGGCGAACTTGGTATTCACAAAGTCTCGCAGGGCTTCTGTGATCTCGACGTTGTTTCCAGTGATGTTGAGCTGCATAGTGTCTTCCTTATCGGTTGGGTCAAACCAGTTGTTTGCGCTGGTTTGACGGCGGAATGGATAAAGACTCTCGGTACTTCGCAACGGTGCGGCGCGCCACCATGATGCCTTGTTCCGACAGCATCGATGTTAGCTTGCTGTCGCTCAAAGGCTTCGCGGGGTTTTCCGCCGCAATCAACTTCTTCACCAGTGCGCGGATCGCCGTGGAGGACGCTTCGCCACCCCCCTCGGTATTCACATGGCTGGAGAAAAAATACTTCAGTTCAAAAATGCCGCGTGGACTGTGCAGATACTTCTGCGTCGTCACACGAGAAATGGTCGATTCGTGCATCTCGACGGCCTGGGCGATGTCAGCCAGCACCATCGGTTTCATAAATTCTTCGCCTTGCTCAAAGAAGGCTTGCTGCTGCTCAACGATGCAACGGCTGACGCGCAGCAGGGTATCATTGCGGCTTTCCAGACTCTTAATCAACCACTTCGCATCCTGCAAATTACTGCGGATGTACTGGCTGTCGGCGTCATTACGCCCACCGTTGCACATGGCGGCGTAGTGCTGATTGATCTGCAAGCGGGGAATGCTGTCACCGTTGAGCTCAACCGTCCAGTGGCCGTTATGCTTGCGTACCAGCACATCCGGGATCACGTATTCCGGTTCGCCGGTCTGGATCGACTGCCCGGGTCGGGGATCGAGTGACTGAATCAGATTGACCGCCTCTTTGAGCACCTCTTCTTTGAGACGTGTGACGCGCATCAGAGTACGGAAGTCGTGGTTCGCCAACAGATCGAGATGATCGCTGATGATCAACCGGGCTTCTTCAAGGAAGGGGGTCGCTTTGTCGAATTGCGAGAGCTGGATCAGTAAGCAATCGCGCAGATCTTTTGCCGCCACGCCTACGGGATCAAACCGCTGAATACGTTTGAGTACGGCTTCGACTTCATCAAGGCCGACCTCATCATTGCCCATGCTGTCGAGGATGTCGTCCAGCGAAACGGTGAGATAACCGGTATCGTCAACGGCATCTACAATCGACGTGGCGATTGCGCGGTCGGTATCGGAGAACGGGGTGAGTTCCACCTGCCACATCAGGTAATCCTGTAGGGTCTGCGTGGTTTCACCCTGGTAAACGGGGAGCTCATCGTCAATGTAGTCGCCGCTGGTGCCCGACGGCGTACCGGCGGTGTAGATTTCATCCCAGCTGGCGTCAAGCGGCAACTCTTCCGGCATCTCTTTTTGTTCGAGCGCGTCGGCGGTATCCAGCGTTTCGCTGTCCTGAGTTTCGCGGGTATCAACTTCGTCGTGAAGATCGGTTTGTTCCAGCAACGGATTGCTTTCCAGCGCTTGCTGGAGTTCCTGCTGCAGTTCCAGCGTGGACAACTGCAACAGACGAATCGCCTGTTGTAGCTGCGGCGTCATCGCCAGTTGTTGGCTCAGCCTGAGTTGCAAACCTTGCTTCATGTTCAGAGTCGTTTTCTCCCGCTATGACGTCGCAAACTTCTACCCTATCAGAGTCTGAAGTCTTCCCCAAGGTATACGCGCTTCACGTGTTCGTCCTGCAGGATTTCTGTCGGCGTGCCGTGCGCGATCAGGTGTCCCTGGCTCACGATATAGGCGCGTTCACACACGGCCAGCGTTTCGCGGACGTTATGGTCGGTAATCAACACGCCGAGACCGCTGTCACGCAGATGCTCAATAATGCGTTTGATATCGATAACGGAGATGGGGTCAACGCCGGCAAAGGGTTCATCCAGCAGGATAAATTTCGGGTTGGCGGCGAGGGCACGGGCGATTTCCACACGGCGACGTTCCCCGCCGGAGAGTGACTGACCCATGTTGTCGCGCAGATGCTCAATGTGGAACTCTTCCATCAGCTCGTTAGCGCGGTCTTCACGCTGTTCGCTGGTGAGATCGTCACGAATTTGTAGTACGGCCATCAGGTTATCGTACACGCTCAGGCGGCGAAAAATCGACGCTTCCTGCGGCAGATAGCCAATTCCGCGGCGCGCGCGGGCGTGCAACGGCAGCAGACTGATGTCTTCATCATCAATAATGATGTTACCGGCATCGCGCGGCACAATGCCGACGACCATGTAGAAGGTGGTGGTTTTACCCGCACCGTTCGGCCCAAGCAGACCGACAATCTCGCCCGAGTTGACGGTCAGGCTGACATCTTCCACGACGCGGCGGCCCTTGTAGGCCTTCGCCAGATTCTTTGCAGTTAATGTTGCCATAACGAATTAGTTACTCTTTTTCTGAGCCGGAGCCTGGTTTTTGTTTTTGTCCTGCAACTGCGACGGAACCAGAACGGTGGTCACACGCTTGCCTTTCTCACTGAAGGCCTGCATTTTCTGCTCTTTCACCAGATAGGTAATTTTGTCACCGGTGATGTTGCTGTCGAGCTGTTCCAGATACGCATTGCCGGTGAGCACGACAAAATCTTTCGCCAGTTCATAATGCATTTTCGACGCATGGCCTTTTACCGGCTTACCGTTGTCCTGCATTTGATAGAACGTGGCCGGGTTGCCGAAGCCATCAATGACCTCTTTACCCTCTTCACCGCCAGGGCGGGTAACGACCACTTTATCGGCGTTAATTTTGATAGTGCCCTGGGTCACAATGACATTACCGGTGAAGGTCACGACGTTGCCCTGCATATCCAGAGACTGCTGGTCCGATTCGATGTGGATCGGCTGTTCGGTATCGCCCGTGACGGCGAACGCCGGAATGCTGGCGGCCAGAAGTGAGCTGGCAAGCACAAGATTAAGGCTGAGTTTGTTTGTTTTGAATTTCATAGGAGGTTCTAACCTTTTCAATCAGCTCGGCGTTCTTGTTGCGTAAGTTGCCGCGCATTTTCAGTCCGCTGGAGTTAAATGTTGTTCCGTATAACGTGACGAGGTCTTCAGAGGTAACATCCTGCGTCACCAGATTGATCTGCGCGTTATCGGTGGTAATTCTGCGAAGTTGAGCGTCAGGCACCAGCGCGTTGACTTCAACGTGACCATAAAGATACAGCATTCGATCCTCGGTTAGCTTGGCTTTATCAGCCTTGATTGACCACGTCGGGATCTTGTCCTTATCAAACGTCGTTAATACGGGTTGTGTGAACCACGAAACGGCCTGATCGGAATAATACTCAACATGTTGGGCGATCAAACGATAGCTCAGCGCACCTTCCGGACTGTAGACAACGGTATCCGTATGCTCGCTCTTATAGGTCGGATCGCTCGTATTCACCACCACCTGCGCCGTGTCGTCTTTATCGGCCAGGTTAATCCCAATCAGCACCAGCACGGCCAATGACAGTAGAATGATAACCCAACGTCTGGCTTTACTCATATCGATTGCCCTTTGGCCTCATCAAGCTTACCCTGCGCCAGTAATAATAAATCACAGACTTCTCGTACCGCGCCGCGTCCGCCCGCGATTTTCGTGACATAATCCGCGCGCGGAAGCAGTAACGGATGCGCATCCGCAACGGCAATGCTCAGGCCAATTTTTTCCATCACCGGCCAGTCAATCAGATCGTCACCGACGTAGGCCACATTTTCCGGCGCAATCGCCAGTTTTGCCAACAGATCGTGAAAGGCGACCAGCTTGTCCGACTGCCCCTGATACAGGTGCGTGATCCCCAGTGTGGCACACCGATCTTCTACTAGTTTAGCCTTTCGTCCGGTAATGATGGCGACGTCGATATCAGACGTCAGCGCACAACGGATCCCGTAACCGTCACGGACGTTGAAAGCCTTCAGCTCTTCACCGTTGTTGCCCATATAAATCAGGCCATCCGACAGCACGCCATCGACATCAAGAATCAGCAGACGGATATTCTCTGCTTTGGCGATGACGTCTGCGCTGACGGGTCCATAACAGGTCGCAAGCGACGCACCTGCTTTGCTCATTTCTTTTTATCCTTGAATTTCTACACAACGCCTGCACGCAGGAGATCATGCATATGTAACACACCGAGTAACTGGTCGCCATCGGCAACCATTACGGAGGTGATATGACGAGACTGCATTAAGTTCAGGGCATCGACCGCCAGAATTCCTGGACGCACGCGAATGCCCCCTGGCGTCATCACGTCGGCGATACCGAGCTGGCGCACATCAACGCCCATATCAAAGACGCGACGTAAATCACCGTCGGTGAAGATACCGTCGATCTTCATCGCATCATCGCAAATCACGGTCATCCCGAGGTTCTTGCGGGTTATCTCCAGCAGCGCATCGCGCAGGCTGGCTTCTTTGGTGACATGCGGGATTTCATCTCCCGTATGCATAATATCGTTCACGCGCAATAGCAGTTTACGCCCTAGCGCACCGCCCGGATGCGACAGAGCAAAATCCTCAGCGGTAAAGCCGCGCGCCTTTAATAACGCCACCGCCAGCGCATCGCCCATCACTAATGTAGCGGTGGTGCTGCTTGTCGGGGCCAGCCCAAGCGGACAGGCTTCTTGCGGTACTTTAACACACAGATGGACATCCGCAGCACGCGCCATGCTGCTTTCTGGTCGCCCGGTGATGCAGATAAGCTGAACCTGCAGTCGCTTAAGAACTGGAATCAGGGCCGCGATCTCGCTGGATTCCCCGGAGTTGGAGATGGCAATCACTACATCCTGCGAGGTCACCATTCCCAGATCGCCGTGGGCGGCTTCGCCCGGATGAACGAAGAAGGAAGAGGTTCCGGTGCTGGCAAAGGTCGCGGCCATTTTGCGGCCAATATGCCCCGATTTCCCCATGCCCATCACCACCACTTTGCCGGTGCAGTTGAACATTTTCTCACAGGCGAGAGTGAAATCCTGGTTGATGTACTGATCGAGCTCCGCCAGGCCTTCACGTTCAATCGCCAGAACTTCTTTGCCGGCTTGCTGAAAGTCAAAACCCGGTTGTAACGCTAAGTGCGACATATGTCTGTTTCCAGTTATCCAACGAGAAGTGGCGATAGCCAATACAGCATCGCCAGCCATACGATAAAACCGCCGGTCAGCAGCACGCCCGCGCCGCGACCGGACTGGCGGGGACGCCGCCAGCAAAGTAATGCAAAGATGATGCTCACCAGCAGCATCACGCTGTAGTCACGGCTGAACGCCAGCGGATTGACGTCACCCGGCGTAATCAGAGCGGGAAGGCCGAGAACAATGGTGAGGTTAAAAATGTTCGCGCCGATGATATTGCCCACCGCGATATCGTTCTCACCTTTGCGCACGCCAGCGATAGCGGTTGCCAGTTCAGGCAGGCTGGTGCCAATTGCGATCACCGTCAGGCCAATCGTCAGTTCGCTCATCGCGAAGAAATTGGCAATCACAGTGGCGTTATCCACCACCATTCGGGTCGCCATCGGCATGATAATCAGCGCAATGCCCAGCCATAAAAACGCCACCGGTAATCCGCCTTCACGCGGCAACTCGGCAACCTGTTCCCGGGTGAGGCTGTCATTGCCCTGACGCTCAGCGAGACGGGCGATTTTAACAATGAACAGCAGCCATAACACGGCTAACAGTAAAAGAAAGATACCATCGCTGCGGCTGAGTTGTCCGTCATACAGTACGGATCCGGCCACCACGCTAACCAGCAACATTAGCGGTAATTCGCGACGCAGAACATCGGAATGCACGGTAAAAGGGTGGATCAGCGCGGCAAGCCCGAGGATCAACAAAATGTTAGTAATGTTAGAGCCGAGCGCGGTGCCGACGGCTAAATCTAACTGCCCGTGCAGAGAGGCGGCGACAGAAACAATAATTTCAGGCAGAGATGTGCCTATACTGACTACCGTCATACCGATAATCAGCGGCGGGATCCCAAAGGTTCGACATAAGATTGACGCGGCAAAAACCAGGCGGTCGGCGCCGTAGACGACCAATAATAAACCAATAATTAACAGCGCCGTTGCTAAAAGCATCTAAAGTCCTTTCTTCAGGTATACTCGCCGGTCCACCGGGATCGTCTGGAAACCGTAACGAAGTCTTAATTTTGACTTTATGCAGCTAAAAAGTAAAACAAATGCCAGCTTTAGCTAACCAGCACGGGTAATATTCTGTAAATATGTTGGGTTCATGGCTGAATTCCACGCCATGCTGAGATCAACAAGCAACACGAAGGATGAATCAATGGGGCAGTCTGTGGCGAATTTAGTCGATATGCGCGATGTCAGCTTTACGCGCGGCGACCGCTGCATTTTCGATAACATCTCTCTGACCGTACCGCGTGGCAAGGTAACCGCGATCATGGGGCCATCGGGCATCGGTAAAACGACGCTCTTGCGTCTGATCGGCGGACAAATTGTGCCAGACAAGGGGGAGATCTTGTTTGATGGCGAGAACATTCCTGAGATGTCTCGCTCGCGCCTCTACACGGTACGCAAACGGATGAGTATGCTGTTTCAGTCCGGGGCGCTGTTCACCGACATGAACGTGTTTGATAACGTGGCCTATCCGCTACGCGAACATACCACGCTTCCCCCGCCGTTACTGAAGAGCACGGTGATGATGAAACTGGAAGCTGTCGGTCTGCGCGGCGCGGCAAAACTGATGCCCTCTGAACTGTCCGGTGGGATGGCGCGCCGGGCGGCGTTAGCACGCGCCATTGCGCTGGAGCCGGATCTCATCATGTTTGATGAACCGTTTGTCGGACAGGATCCGATCACCATGGGCGTGCTGGTCAAACTGATTTCTGAATTAAACAATGCGCTGGGCGTGACCTGCGTCGTGGTCTCTCACGATGTGCCGGAAGTCCTGAGCATTGCCGATCACGCCTATATTATGGCGGACAAAAAGATTGTGGCCCACGGCAGCGCGCAGGCGTTGCAAGAGAATGACGACCCGCGTGTGCGTCAGTTCCTGGATGGCATTGCAGACGGGCCGGTCCCGTTCCGCTATCCTGCGGGCGATTATCACTCTGATTTACTCGGAACAGGGAGTTAAGCCACTCATGCTGTTAAATGCACTGGCGACGCTGGGACACAAGGGGATTAAAACTCTCAGAACGTTCGGGCGCGCCGGGTTAATGTTGTTCAATGCGCTGGTCGGCAAACCGGAATTTCGTAAGCACGCGCCGTTGCTGGTGCGCCAGCTTTATAATGTGGGCGTCCTGTCGATGCTGATCATTATTGTTTCTGGCGTGTTTATCGGCATGGTGCTGGGGCTGCAGGGCTATCTGGTACTTACCACCTATAGCGCGGAAACCAGTCTGGGGATGTTAGTGGCACTGTCGCTGCTGCGTGAACTCGGTCCGGTTGTCGCCGCGTTGTTATTTGCGGGGCGTGCGGGCTCTGCACTCACCGCTGAAATTGGCCTGATGCGCGCGACCGAGCAGCTTTCCAGTATGGAAATGATGGCTGTCGATCCCCTGCGCCGGGTGATCTCTCCGCGATTCTGGGCGGGCGTGATTTCGCTGCCGATGTTGACGATTTTGTTTGTGGCCGTCGGGATCTGGGGCGGTTCTCTGGTCGGCGTAAGCTGGAAGGGGATTGATGCTGGCTTCTTCTGGTCTGCGATGCAGAGTGCCGTCGACTGGCGTCTGGATCTGGTCAACTGTTTGATTAAAAGCGTGGTGTTCGCCATTACGGTAACCTGGATTGCATTATTCAATGGGTATGATGCGATTCCGACCTCGGCGGGAATCAGCCGGGCAACCACACGCACCGTTGTGCACTCGTCGCTGGCCGTTCTGGGTCTGGACTTTGTACTGACCGCATTGATGTTTGGGAATTGAGTTCATGCAAACGAAAAAAAATGAAATTTGGGTGGGGATCTTCTTATTAGCCGCATTGCTGGCCGCACTGTTTATCTGCCTGAAGGCGGCTAATGTGACCTCTATGCGCACAGAACCGACCTACACGATTTACGCGACATTCGATAATATCGGCGGCCTGAAAGTGCGCTCGCCGGTGCGTATCGGTGGTGTGGTGGTGGGGCGCGTGGCGGATATCTCTCTGGATCCGAAGACCTATTTACCGCGCGTGACGCTGGACATCGAAGAGCGCTATAACCACATCCCTGATACCAGTTCGCTGAGCATCCGGACGTCCGGTCTGCTGGGGGAACAGTATCTGGCGCTGAACGTCGGTTTTGAAGATCCTGAGCTGGGAACGTCTATCCTCAAAGATGGCGGCACAATCCAGGACACCAAATCCGCGATGGTGCTGGAAGATATGATTGGTCAGTTCCTTTACAACAGCAACAGTAAAGGCGATGACAATAAGAATTCTGGCGATGCGTCGGCGCCGACCGAAGGCCATAATGAAGCCACTGGGCCTGCGGGCACAACGAATTAATCTCAGGAGAATCGAATTATGCTTAAGCGTTTAATGATGGTGGCTCTGCTGGTGATTGCACCGCTGAGCACCGCCATTGCAGCCGATCAGACCAACCCTTACAAGTTGATGAATGAAGCGGCGCAGAAAACCTTCGACCGCCTGAAAAACGAACAGCCGAAAATCCGTTCTAATCCGGACTATCTGCGTGACGTGGTTGACCAGGAACTGCTGCCGTATGTGCAGGTGAAATATGCTGGCGCGCTGGTGTTGGGGCGTTACTACAAAGAAGCCACTCCGGCTCAGCGTGAAGCCTACTTCGCCGCGTTTCGTGAATACCTGAAACAGGCCTACGGCCAGGCGCTGGCGATGTATCACGGTCAGACGTATCAGATTGCTCCGGAACAACCGTTGGGTGATGCGAGCATCGTTCCGATCCGTGTAACCATCCTCGATCCCAACGGCCGTCCTCCGGTGCGTCTGGACTTCCAGTGGCGTAAAAACACTCAGACGGGTCACTGGCAGGCCTATGACATGATCGCCGAAGGCGTCAGCATGATCACTACCAAACAGAACGAGTGGAGCGATCTGCTGCGTACTAAAGGGATCGATGGACTGACGGCGCAACTGAAATCTATCGCGCAGCAAAAAATCACGCTGGAAGAGAAGAAGTAATGACTCAGTCACTCAACTGGACGCGTGACGGTGACAAGCTGGCGCTGGTGGGAGAACTGGACCAGGATGTGCTTAATCCTTTGTGGGATGCGCGCACTGAAGCAATGACCGGTGTCACCTGCATCGATCTCAGCCAGGTTTCTCGAGTGGATACGGGGGGACTGGCGCTGCTGGTCCATCTCATCAGTCTGGCGAAAAAGCAGGGCAACAACGTGTCGTTGTCGGGGGTGAACGACAAAGTCTTTACCCTGGCGGAACTCTATAATCTGCCTGCTGACGTGCTTCCGCGTCAGTAATATCAGTACGTTATTATCTACAGCCTCGCTGGATTGACCCGCGAGGCTTTTTGCTTATTTATGACAGCGCAACTTTGCTCTAAGATGTTGGGCTGTATTCACAATCTGACGAATGAAGAGCCCATGGAAAATAATGAAATTCAGAGCGTGCTGATGAACGCACTCTCCCTCCAGGAAGTCCACGTCTCTGGCGATGGCAGTCACTTTCAGGTTATTGCCGTGGGTGAGATGTTTGACGGCATGAGCCGGGTGAAGAAGCAGCAGTCGGTCTATGCGCCGCTGATGGAGTACATTGCGGACAATCGCATTCATGCCCTGTCGATCAAAGCGTATACCCCCGCAGAATGGGCGCGCGATCGCAAACTAAACGGTTTTTGAGTTACGGGTGTCACACCGGTAACGACGATGAATTTTAACTGAGAACAACATCATGGATAAATTTCGTGTACAAGGGCCAACCCGGCTCGAGGGCGAAGTCACAATTTCTGGCGCGAAAAACGCCGCTCTGCCGATCCTTTTCGCGGCGTTGCTGGCGGAAGAGCCGGTAGAGATCCAGAACGTCCCGAAACTGAAGGACGTTGATACCTCGATGAAACTGCTGAGTCAGCTTGGCGCCAAAGTGGAACGCAATGGCTCCGTGCACATCGATGCCCGCGACGTTAATGTTTTCTGCGCACCGTATGACCTGGTAAAAACCATGCGCGCATCAATTTGGGCGCTGGGACCGTTGGTGGCCCGTTTTGGTCAGGGCCAGGTTTCTTTGCCTGGCGGTTGCACGATCGGCGCACGTCCGGTTGACTTGCATATCACCGGTCTGGAGCAACTGGGCGCCACGATCACGCTGGAAGAAGGCTATGTGAAAGCCTCCGTGGATGGTCGTCTGAAAGGTGCGCATATCGTCATGGATAAAGTCAGCGTTGGCGCAACGGTCACCATCATGTGTGCTGCCACGCTGGCGGAAGGCACCACCATCATTGAAAACGCCGCACGTGAACCAGAAATTGTCGACACGGCCAACTTCCTGATTGCTCTGGGAGCGAAAATTTCCGGCCAGGGTACCGATCGTATCACCATCGAAGGCGTAGAACGTCTGGGCGGTGGTGTCTATCGCGTATTGCCGGACCGTATCGAAACCGGGACTTTCCTGGTCGCAGCGGCAATTTCTCGCGGCAAAATCCTCTGTCGTAACGCGCAGCCGGATACGCTGGACGCGGTACTGGCGAAACTGCGCGATGCCGGCGCGGATATCGACGTGGGTGAAGACTGGATTAGCCTCGACATGCACGGTAAACGTCCGAAAGCTGTCAACGTGCGCACTGCACCGCACCCGGCATTCCCGACGGACATGCAGGCCCAGTTCACGCTGCTGAACCTGGTAGCGGAAGGGACCGGATTCATCACGGAAACCGTGTTTGAAAACCGCTTTATGCACGTGCCTGAGCTGAGCCGTATGGGCGCTCATGCCGAAATCGAAAGCAATACCGTGATTTGTCACGGTGTGGATAAGCTCTCCGGTGCGCAGGTGATGGCAACGGATCTGCGTGCGTCGGCCAGTCTGGTGCTGGCGGGATGTATTGCAGAAGGGACGACGGTCGTGGATCGTATTTATCATATCGATCGCGGATACGAGCGTATCGAAGATAAACTGCGCGCCCTGGGTGCCAATATCGAGCGCGTGAAAGCCGAATAAGCGTCAATGAAAGCAGTAGCCCCATTGCCAATGGCTGGGGCTACTGCTTTGTGCCTTACTCTACATCCTGCTTGTCACGACGTGACGCCCGCATCATGCGCGTTCTGTCGATAAACGCATGAGTTTTTGCGTCATGGTATCGTGAAGGCCAGATCACCCAGGGATCCGTTCCGAGCGCTTTCGCAATGATCAGCTCGCCTTTCGGCCATGGTCGGGTTAAGGCGTTTGCCAGCGTGGAGGAACTTAATCCGTTTCTGCGTGACTCGGCAGCCATTGATGTCCCTCTTTTACGTAATCCAGCAATGATATCTGCCGGATGCCAGTCAATGAGTTTGCTCTCCATTTATCCCCTCGTTTATGGTCATTCATCGTTGATTTGCACCATCAATTTGCAGAAGACACTATACTCCCAGAGAATTGTTGTTCTAATATGTTCAAGTAAAGAGTTTGAATATTCAGAATTTATTAAGAGTTATTGCTTTGCTTGCAGCGGAATAGAGAGATTCGGCGGGTTTTATTAGATCTTTTATGAATCATCCCGCGCAGAGTGGCGGGATGATTCCATCGTTATTAGCGATCGCGCTGGACGGCGATATGCGCCAGGCCGATCAACGCTTCGCGCCATTGGGAATCCGGCAGCACCTGCAGCGCGGCGATGGCTTTGTCAGCCTCTTCTTCCGCACGCTGACGTGTCCATTCCAGTGAGCCGCAGGCGTTCATCGCTTCCAGCACGGGCTCCAGAAGATGTCGGCCATTGCCTTGCTCGATCGCATGGCGAATCATTTGTGCCTGCTCTGGCGTACCGTTACGCATCGCATGCAGCAGCGGTAACGTCGGTTTGCCTTCGTTCAGGTCATCACCGACATTTTTACCGAGCTGTTCGCCGTCGGCGTTATAGTCCAGCAGATCGTCAATCAACTGGAATGCAGTGCCCAGATAGCGACCATAGTCCTGCAGTCCTTTTTCCTCGGCTTCACTACAGCCCGCGAGGAGACCGGAACACTGCGCCGCCGCTTCAAACAGACGCGCTGTTTTACTGTAGATCACCCGCATATAGCTGTCTTCCGTAATGTCTGGGTCGTTAACATTCATTAACTGCAGGACTTCACCTTCAGCAATGACGTTCACAGCTTCAGACATCACCTCCAGCACTTTCAGCGAGCCGAGGCTGGTCATCATCTGGAAAGCTCGGGTATAGATAAAATCGCCAACCAGCACGCTGGCGGCATTACCAAACGCGGCGTTCGCAGTGGCTTTACCCCGGCGCATATCGGATTCATCCACCACATCGTCATGAAGCAGGGTGGCGGTGTGGATAAATTCGATCAATGCCGCGATCGTGACATGGGCATTTCCCTGATAGCCAACGGCGCGCGCCGCGAGGACGGCAATCATCGGGCGAATGCGTTTACCGCCACCGCTCACAATGTAATAGCCTAACTGATTGATCAGTTGGACGTCGGAATTAAGCTGTTCAAGGATTGTCGCATTGACACCCGCCATATCTTGCGCGGTTAACTCGTTGATTTTTTCTAAATTCATCGCAAAAGCCGGGCTTTTCGCCCCGTTTACCTCATCATGCGGCAAGGTAACTTAGGGTTTAGGGTTAGAAATATATGTTGATTGTACTGAAAAAACGCCGCAGATAAACGTTACCGTACACGTTGTGTTTTTTTTCTTCATGTATTGACTGTAGCACTTGTCAAAGGCTCACGTTTTGCGTAATATTCGCGCCCTATTGTGAATATTTATAGCGCACTCTGAATCATTGAAAAGGTGTGCGCGGAAGCGGAGTTTTTTATGTACGCGGTTTTCCAAAGTGGTGGTAAACAACACCGAGTAAGCGAAGGTCAGACCGTTCGCCTGGAAAAGCTGGACATCGCAACTGGCGAATCTGTTGAATTCGCTGAAGTTCTGATGATCGCAAACGGTGAAGAAGTCAAAATCGGCGTTCCTTTCGTTGATGGCGGCGTTATCAAAGCTGAAGTTGTTGCTCACGGTCGTGGCGAGAAAGTTAAAATCGTTAAGTTTCGTCGTCGTAAACACTATCGTAAGCAGCAGGGCCATCGTCAGTGGTTCACTGATGTGAAAATTACTGGCATCAGCGCCTAAGACCTGAGGAGAGATTTAAATGGCACATAAAAAGGCTGGCGGCTCAACTCGTAACGGTCGCGATTCAGAAGCTAAACGCCTGGGCGTTAAGCGTTTCGGTGGCGAATCCGTTCTGGCGGGTAGCATCATCGTTCGTCAACGTGGTACCAAGTTCCACGCTGGCACTAACGTAGGTTGCGGTCGTGACCACACTCTGTTTGCTAAAGCAGACGGTAAAGTGAAATTTGAAGTTAAAGGCCCGAACAACCGTAAATACATCAGCATCGTTGCTGAGTAAGTTTTTCGTGGTCCGGTAACGGATAAAAGCCCCGCACCCTGTTGCGGGGCTTTTTACATTCGACGACCGGTAAATATGCTCGTGAAACCGCTTTGCACCGGATAACGAGCCCTTGCAGGGAAACGGGCATGAAGCAACAGGCTGGCATTGGTATTCTTTTGGCGCTCACAACGGCGGTATGTTGGGGGGCTTTGCCAATTGCTATGAAGCAGGTGCTGGAGGTGATGGAGCCTCCTACCATCGTTTTTTACCGTTTTTTAATCGCCAGTATTGGCCTCGGGGCGATTCTGGCCGCGAAGCGTAAGCTTCCGCCGCTGCGAATTTTTCGCAAAGCGCGCTGGCTGGTTCTGCTGGCAATTGCTACCGGTGGGCTCTTTGGCAACTTCATCCTGTTCAGCTCTTCCCTGCAGTATTTAAGCCCAACGGCTTCGCAGGTGATCGGCCAACTGTCGCCAGTGGGCATGATGGTCGCGAGCGTATTTATCCTTAAAGAGAAAATGCGCGGTACGCAGATTGTCGGCGCGATAATGCTGTTGTGCGGACTGGTGATGTTCTTCAACACCAGTCTGATCGAAATTTTTACCAGGCTGACCGATTACACCTGGGGCGTCATTTTTGGCGTCGGTGCGGCTACGGTCTGGGTAAGTTATGGTGTTGCGCAAAAGGTGTTATTGCGGCGTCTGGCATCACCGCAGATTCTGTTTTTACTGTACACTTTATGTACGATAGCGCTATTGCCGCTGGCGAAGCCCGGTGTGATAGCCCAGCTCAGTGACTGGCAGCTTGCCTGTTTAATTTTCTGTGGGCTGAATACACTGGTAGGATATGGCGCCCTGGCGGAAGCGATGGCGCGTTGGCAGGCAGCGCAGGTGAGCGCATTAATCACGCTCACCCCGCTGTTTACGCTGTTATTTTCAGATCTTTTATCTATGGCCTGGCCCGATTTCTTCGCCAGACCGATGTTAAACCTTCTCGGTTATCTCGGTGCGTTTGTCGTGGTTGCGGGCGCGATGTACTCCGCCATTGGTCATCGTATTTGGGGCGGATTACGTAAGCATGAATCGGTGGTATCGCAGCCCCGCTCAGGCGAATGATTTACGGAGAGTAAAATGAAGTTTGTTGATGAAGCAACGATTCTGGTCGTTGCAGGCGATGGCGGCAATGGTTGCGTAAGCTTCCGCCGTGAGAAATACATCCCGAAAGGCGGCCCGGACGGCGGCGATGGCGGTGATGGTGGCGACGTCTGGATGGAAGCCGACGAAAACCTGAACACCCTGATCGATTACCGTTTTGAGAAATCTTTCCGCGCAGAACGAGGCCAGAATGGCGCCAGCCGTGACTGTACCGGTAAACGCGGGAAAGATGTCACGATTAAAGTGCCGGTAGGTACGCGTGTGATCGATCAGGGCACGGGCGAAACCATGGGCGACATGACTAAGCACGGTCAGCGTCTGATGGTCGCAAAAGGCGGCTGGCACGGTCTGGGTAACACCCGTTTCAAATCTTCCGTCAACCGTACGCCACGTCAGAAAACGATGGGGACGCCGGGTGACAAGCGTGATCTGCTGCTGGAGCTGATGCTGCTGGCGGATGTGGGCATGCTGGGGATGCCAAATGCCGGTAAATCGACCTTTATCCGTGCGGTCTCTGCGGCGAAGCCTAAAGTGGCGGATTATCCGTTTACCACGCTGGTGCCGAGCCTCGGTGTTGTTCGTATGGATAACGAGAAGAGCTTCGTGGTGGCGGACATTCCGGGGCTGATTGAAGGCGCTGCGGAAGGTGCCGGTCTGGGTATCCGCTTCCTGAAACACCTTGAGCGTTGCCGCGTACTGCTGCATCTCATTGACATCGATCCTATCGACGGCTCCGATCCGGTTGAGAATGCGCGCATCATCATCGGCGAGCTGGAAAAATACAGTCAGGATCTGGCAGCTAAACCGCGCTGGTTAGTGTTCAACAAGATCGATTTGCTGGACAAAGCCGAAGCGGAAGAGAAAGCCAAAGCTATCGCGCAGGCGCTGGGCTGGGAAGATAAATACTATCTGATCTCTGCCGCCAGCCAACTGGGCGTGAAAGATCTCTGCTGGGATGTGATGACCTTTATCATCGAGAACCCGATTACTCAGGCGGAAGAAGCTAAGCAGCCAGAGAAAGTCGAGTTCATGTGGGATGATTATCATCGCCAGCAAATCGCTGAAGTGGAAGAAGAAGCGGAAGACGACTGGGATGACGACTGGGACGAAGACGACGAAGAAGGCGTCGAGTTCATCTATAAGCGTTAATCTCAGGAAAACCCCGGACATGTTGCCGGGGTTTTTGTTTTTGCGGACTCAGTTATTCTGATAGATATCTTTGTACAATCGGCTTTCAAAGCGAACCAGAGGAATGCGGCGGTTACGTTGATCGGCAGGTTCTACCGCATAACCCGACAGATATTGTACAAACGCCATCCGTTGCCCGCTGGCGGTGGTAATAAAGCCCGCCAGGTTGTACACCCCTTGCAATGATCCCGTTTTCGCTGAGACCTTACCATCGACGCCCGCCTGATGCAGACCCGCACGGTACTGCAGAGAGCCGTCATAGCCCGCCAGCGGCAACATTGAGATGAAATTCAGCTCGTTGTCATGCTGCGCGATGTATTGCAGAACCTGCATCATGGTGGCAGGGGCGATCAGGTTATGGCGCGACAGGCCGGAGCCATCGGCAATAATCGTGTTGCCAATATCGACTCCGGCTTGTTGACGCAGGATCTGCCGCACAGCATCGGAGCCCGCACGCCACGTTCCCGGTACATTAAACCGTGCGTGACCAATCATTCGGAAGACGGTGTCGGCAATCATGTTGTCCGACTTTTTCAGCATAATCTTAAGCAGATCGTGCAGCGGCGCAGATTGCTTACTGGCCACAATGGTGCCTGGCTCATTGACCTGTGTCTGGCGTAATAAGGTTCCGCTGTAGGTGATACCGGCCTGTTTGAGTTCATCTTTCAGGATCGCCCCGGCATAGCTGGCGCCGTCCTGAATGGCAAATGCCAGCGGCAGAGGGTCGGCACGCTGCGGCAGACACCCGGTCAATGTGAAGCGGTTTAAATCGCCCGGAACCACGTCCAGTTCACAATATTGCGCCTCCGCAGAGCCGCGTGGGAGTGTGCGAACCTGGCTGAACATGGTGACCGGGTAGTAAGATGCTACGCGAATATAGGCCAAATCGTTCGCTTTTTGCGCGCTGTAGAGCGAAATCGAGAAGCAGTTTCGATCGACAATGGCGGCCGCAGGCGGCGCGCTGAAGCACTGGGTCATGTCGTTCCAGGGCCATCCCGGTGCTTTATCGTGACTGGCAAAAACAGAGGTATCAATCAGGACGTTCCCGGTGATTTGCGTGACGCCTGCTTTTTTCAGGTTCGCCACCATATTCCGAATATCCTGCCTTTTTAGCGTCGGATCGGCACCAAATCGCGCCACTAAATCACCTTTGAGAACGCCCGCATCAACGCTGCCTTTGGTCTCCAGCGTGGTCGTAAAGCGGAAGTCAGGGCCAAGCTGAATTAAGGCCGCCAGCGCGGTAATCACTTTCTGCGTACTGGCAGGAAGTGCCATTTGCTGACTGTGATAATCAATTGCGGGAGTCGGGGCGCCGACCTTCTGGACCATGAGGGCAAGGTTAGCTCCGGCAGGGAGCTGGTTGATGTACTCGTCAACGTTCGCGGCCTGGACGCTGAACGCTACACTGGTGGTCAATCCGATGATAAATCTGGAAAATCGCATAATCTCGCGCTAACAACCTGGAAACAAGCCGACATACTACGGCGCAATGCCCTGGAAAGTAAACGATGACCCATAGGGAACTCCAGGGTAAAATGAGTATCAAATTAAGAATTGTAGCTGACCTGGACCTTGCGTCCGGGTCGGTATTTTTTTGCTTCTGGTCCGGGTATGACGTCATACCGGGGCAGGCTTAACAGCCGGGGCACAGCAATCGCCCCCTACAGGAATGTTCAAGAGGTATAACAAATGCAAGCGATTCCGATGACCTTACGTGGTGCAGAAAAATTACGCGAAGAGCTGGATTTTCTGAAATCTGTGCGCCGTCCTGAAATTATCGCCTCTATTGCCGAAGCGCGTGAGCATGGCGATCTGAAAGAGAATGCGGAATATCATGCGGCGCGTGAACAGCAGGGATTCTGTGAAGGTCGTATCAAAGACATCGAAGCGAAGTTGTCGAATGCTCAGGTCATCGATGTCACCAAAATGCCGAATAACGGTCGCGTTGTCTTTGGCGCGACGGTCACCGTTCTGAACCTTGATAATGACGAAGAGCAGACCTGGCGCATCGTGGGCGATGACGAAGCGGACTTCAAACAGAACCTGATTTCCGTCAATTCGCCGATTGCACGCGGCCTGATTGGCAAAGAACAGGATGACGTCGTGGTGATCAAAACGCCAGGCGGCGAAGTCGAATATGAAATCACTAAGGTAGAATACCTGTAAGTGCTTAAGATGTTGATGTATTGTAAAGAAAGGAAAAAGGCCGCATAGCGGCCTTTTATCAACGAAGAGAGCGTGGCATTTTGCTCTCCTGCTTGCGGGAAATCCCTCGTTTTACACAGGTTTTGTGTTCGACTTTAGGATATTCTTAGCGTGGCAGCGAGATTTTGCGTTCTTTACTCGGGCGATAAAGCACCAGCATTTTACCGATGACCTGTACATTACAGGCGCCGGTTTCGCGCACGATAGCGTCCACGATCAAGGTTTTTGTTTCGCGATCTTCAGACGCGACTTTCACCTTGATGAGTTCATGGTGCTCTAACGCTTGTTCAATCTCGGCCAGTACCCCTTCGGTCAAACCATTATTGCCAAGCATAACGACCGGCTTGAGCGGATGTGCCAGACCTTTCAGGTGCTGTTTTTGTTTAGTACTCAGATTCATCGTATATTTTTGCTTACGTTGGGATTGAAAACGGGTCATTCTACCGCCATCTCCCATATATCGCCAAATAGTGCGTGGAAATTTACGCCGTATGGCAACGATGTTCTGCCCCGATGGGAAAGTTAAATGACAGGTAAGAAGCGTTCTGCCAGCTCGAGTCGCTGGCTTCAGGAACACTTTAGCGATAAATATGTTCAAGAGGCACAGAAAAAGGGGTTGCGTTCCCGTGCCTGGTTTAAACTTGATGAAATACAGCAAAGTGACAAACTTTTTAAGCCGGGGATGACGGTAGTCGATCTCGGTGCTGCGCCAGGAGGCTGGTCACAGTATGTGGTCTCGCAGATTGGCGGCAAAGGCCGTATCATCGCTTGTGATCTTTTACCTATGGATCCTATCGTTGGTGTGGACTTTCTTCAGGGCGATTTTCGTGATGAACTTGTCATGAAAGCGCTGCTGGAACGCGTGGGTGACAGTAAAGTCCAGGTTGTCATGTCAGATATGGCACCAAACATGAGCGGAACACCAGCGGTGGATATCCCCCGTGCCATGTATCTGGTGGAACTGGCGTTAGAAATGTGTCGTGATGTGCTAGCGCCGGGTGGCAGTTTTGTAGTGAAGGTGTTCCAGGGCGAAGGTTTCGATGAGTACCTAAGGGAAATTCGCTCCCTGTTTACGAAGGTGAAAGTTCGTAAACCGGACTCTTCTCGCGCACGTTCGCGTGAAGTGTATATTGTAGCGACCGGGCGTAAACCATAACTGGTCGATTTCAGACGAAAGTTTGAAAGACGCTGGATATAGAGTATCCTGACGCTGTTTTTAACACAGTTGTAATAAGAGGTTAATCCCTTGAGTGACATGGCGAAAAACCTAATACTCTGGCTGGTCATTGCCGTTGTGCTGATGTCAGTATTCCAGAGCTTTGGGCCCAGCGAGTCTAATGGCCGTAAGGTGGATTACTCTACCTTCCTGCAAGAGGTCAACAACGACCAGGTTCGTGAAGCACGTATCAACGGACGTGAGATCAACGTTACCAAGAAAGATAGTAACCGTTACACGACCTACATTCCGGTAAGCGATCCGAAGCTGCTTGATAACCTGCTGACTAAGAACGTCAAGGTTGTGGGTGAACCACCAGAAGAACCGAGCCTGTTGGCTTCCATCTTCATTTCCTGGTTCCCAATGCTGCTGTTGATCGGCGTCTGGATCTTCTTTATGCGTCAGATGCAGGGCGGCGGTGGCAAAGGTGCCATGTCGTTCGGTAAGAGCAAAGCGCGCATGCTGACGGAAGATCAGATCAAAACCACGTTTGCCGACGTCGCAGGTTGTGACGAAGCGAAAGAAGAGGTTGCGGAACTGGTTGAATACCTGCGCGAGCCGAGCCGCTTCCAGAAACTGGGCGGTAAAATCCCGAAAGGCGTCCTGATGGTTGGCCCTCCGGGTACCGGTAAAACCCTGCTGGCGAAAGCCATTGCAGGTGAAGCGAAGGTTCCATTCTTTACGATTTCAGGTTCTGACTTCGTGGAAATGTTCGTCGGTGTTGGTGCATCTCGTGTGCGTGACATGTTCGAACAGGCCAAGAAAGCAGCACCGTGCATTATCTTCATCGATGAAATCGATGCCGTAGGTCGCCAGCGTGGCGCAGGTCTGGGTGGCGGTCACGATGAACGTGAACAGACTCTGAACCAGATGCTGGTTGAGATGGATGGTTTCGAAGGTAACGAAGGCATCATCGTTATTGCAGCCACTAACCGGCCGGACGTTCTTGACCCAGCACTGCTGCGTCCTGGCCGTTTCGACCGTCAGGTTGTGGTCGGCTTGCCGGATGTGCGTGGTCGTGAACAAATCCTGAAAGTACATATGCGTCGCGTACCGCTGGCGCCGGATATCGACGCGGCAATCATTGCCCGTGGTACGCCGGGCTTCTCCGGTGCGGACCTGGCGAACCTGGTGAACGAAGCGGCACTGTTTGCTGCTCGTGGCAACAAGCGCGTCGTGTCGATGGTTGAGTTCGAGAAAGCGAAAGACAAAATCATGATGGGTGCGGAACGTCGCTCCATGGTGATGACGGAAGCGCAGAAAGAATCAACCGCGTACCACGAAGCAGGCCATGCGATTATCGGTCGCCTGGTACCGGAACACGATCCGGTGCATAAAGTGACGATTATCCCGCGCGGTCGTGCGCTGGGTGTGACCTTCTTCCTGCCTGAAGGCGACGCGATCAGCGCCAGCCGCCAGAAGCTGGAAAGTCAGATCTCCACGCTGTACGGCGGTCGTCTGGCAGAAGAGATCATCTACGGTGTTGAACATGTTTCTACCGGTGCGTCGAACGACATTAAAGTGGCCACTAACCTGGCGCGTAACATGGTGACCCAGTGGGGCTTCTCCGACAAACTCGGTCCGCTGCTGTATGCGGAAGAAGAGGGCGAAGTATTCCTCGGTCGTAGCGTTGCAAAAGCGAAACATATGTCCGATGAAACCGCGCGTATCATCGACCAGGAAGTGAAAGCACTGATTGAGCGTAACTACAATCGTGCGCGCCAGCTCCTGAATGACAACATGGACATCCTGCACGCCATGAAAGATGCGCTCATGAAATATGAGACCATCGATGCGCCGCAGATTGATGACCTGATGGCTCGCCGCGATGTTCGCCCGCCAGCTGGCTGGGAAGAACCGGGCTCTAACAATTCTGACAACAATGGCACGCCTCGTGCGCCGCGCCCGGTTGATGAACCGCGCACGCCGAACCCAGGTAATACCATGTCAGAGCAGTTAGGCGACAAATAAGTTACCGTTGTTGATGACTGCGTTTAATTGAAAACCCTGGGGCTTGCTCCGGGGTTTTTTCTTATCAATTTATACCAGGGATAACACCATGAAACTCTATGCCCAGGGCACTTCACTGGATCTCAGCCATCCTCATGTGATGGGGATCCTTAACGTCACGCCGGACTCTTTCTCGGATGGTGGAACGCACAACACGCTGATTGAGGCAGTGAAACATGCCAATCTGATGATTAATGCCGGGGCGACTATCATTGATGTCGGCGGTGAGTCTACGCGCCCCGGTGCGGCGGATGTGAGTGTGGAAGAGGAACTGGCGCGTGTTATCCCGGTGGTTGAGGCGATTGCCCAACGTTTTGAAGTCTGGATTTCTGTTGATACCTCAAAGCCTGAAGTGATCCGCGAATCGGCAAGAGTCGGTGCTCACATCATTAACGATATTCGCTCGCTCTCTGAACCCGGCGCGCTGGAGGCGGCGGCAGAAACTGGTTTACCGGTTTGTCTGATGCATATGCAGGGACAGCCGAAGACCATGCAGGAAGCGCCCAAATATGAGGACGTGTTTGCCGAGGTAAATCGCTACTTTATTGAGCAAATAGCACGTTGTGAAAGGGCAGGCATCGCAAAAGAGAAATTGTTGCTCGACCCGGGATTCGGTTTCGGTAAAAATCTCTCCCATAACTATACATTACTGGCGCGACTGGCTGAATTTCACCATTTTAACCTGCCGCTGCTGGTGGGAATGTCACGTAAATCGATGGTGGGCCAACTGCTCAATGTGGGCCCATCAGAGCGTCTGAGCGGTAGCCTTGCCTGTGCGGTCATTGCTGCTATGCAGGGGGCGCAGATCATTCGTGTCCATGACGTCAAAGAAACCGTAGAAGCGATGCGTGTGGTGGAAGCCACATTGTCCGCAAAGGAAAACAAACGCTATGAGTAACCGTAAATATTTTGGCACTGATGGGATCCGGGGCCGTGTGGGCGATGCGCCGATTACGCCTGATTTTGTACTGAAGTTGGGCTGGGCGGCCGGTAAAGTCCTGGCGCGCCACGGCTCGCGTAAAATCATCATCGGCAAAGATACCCGTATTTCCGGTTACATGCTGGAGTCAGCACTTGAAGCGGGTCTGGCGGCAGCAGGGTTGTCCGCCTCGTTTACGGGCCCAATGCCGACGCCTGCAGTTGCTTACCTGACGCGTACTTTCCGCGCCGAAGCCGGGATTGTGATCTCCGCATCGCATAACCCGTTCTATGACAACGGTATTAAATTCTTCTCCATCGACGGTACCAAACTACCCGACGCCGTCGAAGAAGCCATTGAAGCGGAGATGGAAAAAGAGATCACCTGTGTGGACTCCGCTGAGCTCGGTAAAGCCAGCCGCATCGTTGATGCAGCAGGGCGCTACATTGAATTTTGCAAAGGCACCTTTCCGAACGAGTTAAGCCTGAACGAACTTAAAATTGTGGTGGATTGCGCTAACGGGGCAACCTACCACATTGCGCCTAACGTGCTGCGTGAACTGGGTGCGAAAGTGATTACCATTGGCTGTGAGCCCAATGGCGTGAATATTAACGAAGAAGTCGGTGCCACCGATGTGCGTGCCTTGCAGGCCCGCGTGCTCGCGGAAAAAGCCGATCTGGGTATCGCGCTGGATGGCGACGGTGACCGCGTGATCATGGTTGACCATGAAGGCAATAAAGTCGATGGCGATCAGATCATGTATATCATCGCCCGTGAAGCCCTGCGTCAGGGACAACTGCGCGGTGGCGCGGTCGGGACGCTGATGAGCAATATGGGGCTGGAACTGGCGCTCAAGCAACTCGGCATTCCGTTTACCCGTGCGAAAGTCGGTGACCGCTACGTGCTGGAAAAAATGCAGGAAAAAGGCTGGCGTATCGGGGCGGAAAACTCTGGTCACGTCATTCTGCTGGATAAAACCACCACCGGTGACGGCATTGTTGCCGGTTTGCAGGTAGTAGCGGCGATGGTGCGTAACCACATGAGCCTTCACGATCTCTGCAGCGGCATGAAAATGTTCCCGCAGATCCTGGTAAATGTGCGTTACACCGCCGGTAGCGGCGATCCGCTGGAAAATGATACGGTGAAAGCCGTGACTGCGGACGTAGAATCTGCGCTGGGAAGTCGTGGACGTGTATTGCTGCGTAAATCGGGCACTGAGCCGTTAATCCGCGTGATGGTTGAAGGCGAAGATGAAGCCCAGGTGACCGAGTTTGCCCATCGCATTGCGGATGCGGTTAAAGCGGTGTAATACAGACTTAACTGCATAAAAAGGCGGCATTTGCTGCCTTTTTATTAAAGGGAAACCCGGCTTTTGCTGTTTTTTTCCGCAGTTGATACAATGCACTAAAATTGCCCTTGCGAAGGTCATTCGCTTTGGTTAGTATTCACACCCGCTTCAGTGGGAAACAGTAAAATATCCCGCTTTATTGGTTAGAAGCAATTGGTATGCGGCAACTCCGCAAGGAACAGGTTGATTATGTACGAAGCTCTTTTGGTAGTTTTCCTTATTGTGGCAATTGCCCTTGTGGGCTTGATCATGCTGCAGCAAGGTAAAGGCGCTGATATGGGAGCCTCCTTCGGAGCAGGCGCTTCCGCTACGCTGTTTGGTTCAAGTGGTTCTGGTAACTTCATGACCCGTATGACGGCTGTGCTGGCGACGTTGTTCTTTATCATCAGTCTGGTGCTGGGCAATATCAACAGCAACAAAACCAATAAAGGAAGTGAGTGGGAAAATCTGAGCGCGCCGGCGAAAACTGAACAGCCTCAGCCAACTGCTCCGGCTAAGCCGACCAGCGATATCCCACAGTAAGATTTCTGTGCCGAGGTGGTGGAATTGGTAGACACGCTACCTTGAGGTGGTAGTGCCCAATAGGGCTTACGGGTTCAAGTCCCGTCCTCGGTACCAATATTCAAGCAATGGACGTCAATAGACGTCCATTG
Organism: Citrobacter sp. RHB35-C17; assembly: GCF_013816795.1. Classification (NCBI taxonomy): domain Bacteria; kingdom Pseudomonadati; phylum Pseudomonadota; class Gammaproteobacteria; order Enterobacterales; family Enterobacteriaceae; genus Citrobacter; species Citrobacter sp. RHB35-C17. Next base: position 571,566 of record NZ_CP057150.1, read on the forward strand.
TCGTATCTGAAGCCTGCGTAATGCTGATGTCCTTCCTCATTTTTACCCGCTCCTTTGATAACCCAGAATGCATCCACGGCGATCTTACTGCTGGCTGGCGCATCAGGATGCAGATAAAAAGAACCCGGGACTAGCCCGGGCAGATATTGTCGATTAGGTTGGAGTTATTTGATAACCGTACCCTGAAAAGTCAGTCAGGAGAACATCGATACGGCTTCTCTGTGCGGACTGAGACTGTTTCCAGAATACGGTCGCTTCAGTGCGTTATCATCGACTCAAAAATGGTACTTAATACCGATATTTGCCGAGGTATCACTGTAGCTCTTCGTTCCAACCTGATGTGCAAGGTTTGTCCAGAGAGTGAGGGTGTCCGTCACCTGGCCCTCAAGACCCAGTTTCACTTCCCCGACATTGCGACTTCCAGCCTGTTCAACCCTGACGTTGTCCAGCGTGGCATTGACATTCCGGGTGTTGTGCAGCCAATTGACCTCACCGTAAACGGTAAACTGCTTACCCCTGGTTTGCGCATTCAGCGTGTCGTACGAAAGATTCAGACCAAGACGTGTTTGGGTGCCGGCGCTACCGTCAACTCGCGTACCGTTCACTTCCTGATGAGGATCGGCTTTAATGCCACTCCAGATGACCTGTGCCTGCGGGGTGATGAAAAGCGAGCCATTAGCGCTCTGGTGCAGCGGTTGACGATAGCCACTCTCCAGTGAACCGCTCAGACCACTGATGTTATAACTTTCGCTCGCCACTCCATCGCCATTCACCGATGCGCGAAACGCACTGTATTGCAACCAGCTATCGATATACAGGCCGTTGCGGGACTCTGAGTTTTGATACCAGGTGGCGTAAGTGCCCACGCTGTAGCCATGGAGGCTATTTTTGGCGTCATAATGTGTTTTTGTGGATTGCGTATTCCCGCGGCTGTAGCCATAACCCGCCATGATGCCTACACCGAGTCTATCCTGTTCGCTGAATTGACCACTCCACAGTTCACCGCCTCCCTGAATGACATAGCTGTTTCCGCGCATCTGCAACTGACCGCTGCCGTCTTGTGATTCACTACGGAACGCCTGTTGCCGTAACCATATACTGGAATCTTGTGCCCGACCTTCACGATCTTTCAGGGTATGGCTGAAAAGACGATTTGCCGCTGCCATGTTGGCGAGATAGGCCCCGGCTTCCGGGCGATAAATTTGCGGTTTCTGCTCGGTTTCCGCAGCGGGCGATGGAGGTGCAACTGGCGTGTCATTGCCCGGTATTTCTGGTGATTCTGGTTCTTCAGGATCGTTGACCGGTATTTCCGGTTCCACAGGGTCCTCTGGCTCTGGTTCTGGAGCCAGTGCAGAGCGCAAATACCAGTCACCCTCATCCTGATGCAGGAAATATTCGTATGCCCCCGGCCAGAGCGCGATTTTCAAGCGTAAACAGGCCATCTGATTGCCCGCCCACGCTTATCACTTCTATACCATTTACCGTTGTGGTGCCGGACCCATGGAAATTGTTTACATACAGTCTGGTGGTTCCGGCAGTATCACCTGTCACGACCAGTTTGTCGGTTGCTGAGCTATCATCGCCCAGCGCAGTATTCATGATTAACGTACCGCCACCCAGATAATTTCCGACAGTAATGGTTTTGAAGACGCCGTTCTCCCCCGGTGGAGTAAATGCCACTGTGCCTGTATTCGTCAGGCTCGTAATGTCGGAATCCCCTGACACATTCCAGCGGCTGGTCTCATCCAGCGCCATACTGTACCCGCGAACAATACGACCGGTCATTGTTGATGAACCATTCAGGGCGATATTCAGCGCCGTGGCATTAGCAGAACGCGAAACCGCATCACCAAAAATGTGCGAATTGTCGTTGGCAGCGACGTTCACCACACCGGACTGGTACGCGCCGTTGTCTTCGACACTGACCGCTGTACCTGCCTCTCCGCCGCTACGTCCCGTCAGCGTCGAGCGGGTTAAATCAAGATTAAGGTCGGTATTAATCGTTCGCACTGCGTAGCCATCCCGGGTTTCAATATGGCTTTCAACCATCGGTAACGCGCTGCTGGAGCTTATTGTCTGGTAGCCGACCAGCAAACCATGACTATTATTACCTGTCATGTTTATGCTGTTCTGATTGAATCTGATATCCGGGCTTCCGCCGAGAAACATCCCCGTCGAGTTATTGCCTGAAACTTGTGCTGTCAGGTTGTCAATATGGGCTGTGGCCTCATAAATATACGCACCAACACTGACGGCCGTAGAGTTATCACCTCTAAGCGTGAGTCGAATATCATTCAGGTAGGTTTTAGACCGGGTATTTTCCACACCGATACTGTCTTTACCATTCATGGTAATATCGATGTCTGTGGCGGTCAGGATTGTTGTCTGGGGTAAACCGCTCCCCCTCTGGGCAGCGATAATCCCGGTTGAGCGGTATCCGTGAGATGTGATATCGATGTTATCCAGTGTCAACTCTGTATTATCTATGACTTGCGCCCCTACGCCGGAGTAACCAAACGTCTCAATGGAAGAATTGGAGAGTGAAGAGGCAACATTTGCAGTTGCATCAATATAAAGTCCATGTGATCCCAGACCGCGTGTGACAATAGTGAGATTGTTCATCGCTGCGGAGACATTTCCGTGAGTGACAGTCACGGCATTTGACTGATAACCTCTTGTTTCAATCGAGAGGTTATTTAATGTGGCTCTGGTTGCAAGATCGCTCGGGGCCAGAGCATTCGAGACGGTAATGGCTGCCGGATTCGGCGGTAATGATGAGCTTGAATCATCCCCGTTATCCAGAACAGTAATCCGACTGTTCTCAATATTCAGCGTGGCGCCGCCGGTGACCTTAATTCCTGTATCATCTAAACCGTAGCTATCTCCACGAATGGTGATATCAGAATCATTGTTTATATCCAGGTGCGAGCCGGTGCCAGTAACCTTCACGCCTCGCCCAGTGGAGACTGTACTGTTGCTGATAACCGCAGATGCACCATTACTTACTTCGCCAAGATAGGCATAACTCCATAGTGATGTATTGGCAATATTTAATAGACTTCCAGCATCCTGAGCCAAAAAAAGCCGATCGTGATAAGAGCCTGACTGTGTGGTTGAAGTCAGACTGGCTGTCGAATTCGACAATCGAATTTCCCCACCTCCATATGCTCTCAAAAGCGTATATGTCGCACCATAAAGCGTACGGTCAGCATAAATCTCCACGTTGTTACCGCTGATGATACCTCCGGTGCGGTAAGCGTCCAGAACAACAGTGGAGGCGGTATTCGTATATTGTCCACCTGGCGTTAAGGTTATTGTCTGGTTCGCGCCAGCCATAACGGTACCATCGTTGACCGCGATAGCCTTCCACGGTGCTAACGCCATCATGATCGTTATAGTAAGCATTTTTATTTTCAGACAATTATTTTCATTATAACTATACATAAGCAACATCCTTTTGCTTCTTCATTAACAATTGATTCAGATAATTACCAAATTGGTTTAATCTTCATCGTTTATGAAAAGAATATCGAGGATGACTTTTTGAGTGCAAATATAAAAATCCGAAAATCAGCGTTGAAGAACAATTTTCATTAGTTACGAGGTGAATGAAATACAGGATGAATAAATAAAAATTCGCTCAATTGGGAATAGAATAATATTATTATCAATAATCCCAGGAGTGCTTTTTTGCTGTTACATTCTGATGTGTAGAAATCCTCTACTATATCCAGCAGATATCATTAATAAGTTATGCTCCATGGGATTGCACTTATCTGGCATAGATAAAAAAGGCCGCTTTCGCGGCCTTCATTTAATAATCAAATCGTTACTTCGCTTTGTTTTCCAGATTTTCAACCTGGGGCAAACCAGTAGCCGAAGAGGCAGAAAGCAGCCCTGACTGTGCATAGCCGAACAGCTTCTCCCGGGTATCGGTGATGTCCAGGTTACGCATGGTCAACTGCCCAATACGATCGTCCGGTGAGAACACGGAGTCACCTTTCTCCATTGTCAGACGCTCTGGCTTGTAGGTCAGGTTGTCGGACACGGTATTGAGGATCGAATAGTCGTTGCCGCGACGCAGTTCCAGCGTCACTTCACCGGTAATCTGGCTGGCGACCCAACGCTGCAGACCATCACGCAACATCAGCGCCTGAGAGTCGAACCAACGGCCCTGATAGAGCAGGCGACCTAACTGACGGCCGTGGGCGTGGTACTGCTCAATGGTGTCTTCGTTGTGGATACCAGTCAGCAGACGCTCATAGGCGATATGCAGCAGCGCCATCCCAGGGGCTTCGTAAATACCGCGGCTTTTGGCTTCAATAATACGGTTTTCAATCTGGTCACTCATTCCCAGTCCGTGACGCCCGCCGATGCGGTTCGCTTCCAGCATCATTTCCACATCGTCACTGAAGGTCTTACCATTCAGCGCGACCGGATGACCCTGTTCGAAGCGAATGGTGACTTCTTCCGCGGCGATCTTCACGTTCTCATCCCAGAACTTCACGCCCATGATTGGGTTGACGATCTTAACACTTGAGTTCAGAAACTCGAGGTCTTTGGCTTCGTGCGTCGCGCCGAGCATGTTGGAGTCCGTGGAGTAGGCCTTTTCGACGGACATTTTGTAGTCGAAACCGCAGGCGATCATAAACTCAGACATCTCATGACGACCGCCCAGTTCATCGATAAAGTCCGTATCCAGCCACGGTTTGTAGATCTGTAGTTCAGCGTTGGTCAGCAGGCCATAGCGATAGAAACGCTCGATGTCGTTTCCTTTATAGGTACTGCCGTCGCCCCAGATATTGACGCCGTCTTCTTTCATCGCTGCAACCAGCATAGTGCCGGTGACAGCACGACCGAGCGGCGTAGTATTGAAATAGGTGAGCCCACCAGTGGTGTTATGGAATGCCCCACACTGAATCGCGGCGATACCTTCAGCAACCAGTTGTTTACGGCAGTCGATCAGTCGAGCGTTCTCTGCACCGTATTCCATTGCACGACGAGGGATCTCATCATAGTCCTCCTCGTCTGGCTGACCCAGGTTCGCAGTATATGCATATGGGACAGCCCCTTTTTGTCGCATCCACAGCAGTGCCGCGCTGGTGTCCAGACCGCCGGAAAAAGCGATACCAATACGTTGACCTACCGGAAGATGCTTGAGAATCGTCGTCATAAAATAAAACCCTGCTTGATAGACTGATGGTGAGTTCGGCTTTCTGCTCTCAGTGCATGTTTATGCAAAATAAATGAGTTTTCATTTAATCATCTTTTTACGGAGACAGGAAGAGTTTCGTGTTTATTTCCGTAAATTACGCTGATGACGGCATGTCAGGTTATGTCGTTAACAAGGTTGACACAATGGGGGGGTAATCAATATAATACGCGCAGATTTTACGTCCCGTCCTCGGTACCAAATCCCAGCAGTATTTGCATCTTTTACCCAAAACGAGTAAAATTTGCCACGTTTCAGGCGCGGGGTGGAGCAGCCTGGTAGCTCGTCGGGCTCATAACCCGAAGGTCGTCGGTTCAAATCCGGCCCCCGCAACCACTTTCCCTTAGAGTTCTTTTTCAAATATACTGTGAAGACCATGGCCTTCGTAGCTGGATTTGAAAAAAAATTCTTTCGGAAGGTTCTCCAGACCGCAGTTGCGGTTATAGGGTTCAGTTATCTAAAGCCCCGATTTATCGGGGTTTTTTGTTATCTGACTACAGAATAACTGGGCTTTAGGCCCTTTTTTTATGTCTTGGGGGTGGGCTTGTCCACATTAGAGCAAAAATTAACAGAGATGATTACAGCGCCAGTTGAGGCCTTAGGTTACGAACTGGTCGGCATCGAATTTATTCGCGGTCGCACATCCACACTGCGCATCTATATTGATAGTGAAGATGGCATCAATGTTGATGATTGTGCTGATGTGAGCCACCAGGTGAGCGCAGTTCTGGACGTTGAAGATCCTATTACTGTGGCTTACAACCTGGAAGTCTCCTCACCGGGTCTCGACCGCCCAATGTTCACTGCTGAACACTATGTGCGTTTCCTGGGTGAAGAAGTTTCGCTGGTACTCCGCATGGCGGTACAGAACCGCCGTAAATGGCAGGGCGTTATCAAAGCGGTAGATGGTGAAATGATCACCGTCACAGTCGAAGGAAAAGATGAAGTGTTCGCGCTGAGTAATATCCAGAAGGCGAACCTGGTTCCCCACTTTTAACAGTCTGGATGAGGTGAAAAGCCCGCGATGAACAAAGAAATTTTGGCTGTTGTTGAAGCCGTATCCAATGAAAAGGCGCTGCCACGCGAGAAAATTTTTGAAGCGTTGGAAAGTGCGCTGGCTACAGCGACAAAGAAAAAATATGAACAAGAGATTGACGTTCGCGTAGAAATCGATCGTAAAAGCGGTGATTTTGACACTTTCCGTCGTTGGGTGATTGTTGAAGAAGTGACCCAGCCGACGAAAGAAATCACGCTGGAAGCCGCACGTTTTGAAGACGAAAGCCTGAACCTGGGCGATTACGTTGAAGATCAGATTGAATCTGTGACCTTTGACCGTATCACTACCCAGACCGCAAAACAGGTTATCGTACAGAAGGTTCGTGAAGCTGAACGCGCGATGGTTGTTGATCAGTTCCGTGAACACGAAGGTGAAATCATCACCGGCGTGGTGAAGAAAGTGAACCGCGACAATATCTCTTTGGATCTGGGCAGCAATGCTGAAGCGGTGATCCTGCGCGAAGACATGCTGCCGCGTGAAAACTTCCGCCCTGGCGACCGTATTCGTGGCGTTCTTTACTCTGTTCGCCCGGAAGCACGCGGCGCGCAACTGTTCGTGACCCGTTCCAAGCCGGAAATGCTGATTGAACTGTTCCGCATTGAAGTGCCGGAAATTGGCGAAGAAGTGATTGAAATTAAAGCCGCCGCTCGCGATCCGGGTTCCCGTGCGAAAATCGCGGTGAAAACCAACGACAAGCGTATCGACCCGGTCGGCGCGTGTGTTGGTATGCGTGGCGCACGCGTTCAGGCGGTTTCGACCGAGCTGGGCGGCGAGCGCATCGATATCGTCCTGTGGGATGATAACCCGGCGCAGTTCGTGATTAACGCTATGGCACCGGCTGACGTTGCGTCTATCGTGGTGGATGAAGATAAACACACCATGGATATCGCCGTTGAAGCCGGTAACCTGGCGCAAGCAATTGGACGTAATGGTCAGAACGTCCGCCTGGCTTCGCAATTAAGCGGTTGGGAACTCAACGTGATGACCGTTGATGACCTCCAGGCTAAACATCAGGCTGAAGCACATGCCGCGATCGATACCTTCACCAAATATCTCGATATTGATGAAGAGTTCGCCACTGTTCTGGTTGAAGAAGGGTTTGCCACTCTGGAAGAACTGGCCTACGTGCCAATGAAAGAACTGCTGGAAATCGATGGCCTTGATGAGCCGACCGTTGAAGCACTGCGCGAGCGTGCTAAAAACGCACTGACCACTCTGGCACTGGCCCAGGAAGAAAGCCTCGGTGATAACAAGCCGGCTGACGATCTGCTGAATCTGGAAGGATTAGATCGCGATATGGCCTTCAAACTGGCTGCCCGTGGTGTTTGTACGCTGGAAGATCTCGCCGAACAGGGCATTGATGATCTGGCTGATATCGAAGGGTTGACCGACGAAAAAGCCGGTGAGCTGATTATGGCTGCCCGTAATATTTGCTGGTTCGGCGACGAAGCGTAATAAACTGTAGCAGGAAGGAACAGCATGACAGATGTAACCGTAAAAACGCTGGCCGCAGAGATACAGACCTCCGTGGATCGCCTGGTACAGCAATTTGCTGATGCCGGTATCCCGAAGTCTGCTGATGACTCTGTGTCCGCACAAGAAAAACAGACTTTACTGGCGCACCTGAACCGTGAAAATGGTTCTGGCCCGGATAAGCTGACGCTGCAGCGTAAAACGCGTAGCACCCTGAACATTCCAGGTACCGGTGGAAAAAGCAAATCGGTACAAATCGAAGTCCGCAAGAAGCGCACCTTTGTGAAACGTGATCCGCAAGAGGCCGAACGCCTTGCCGCGGAAGAGCAAGCGCAGCGTGAAGCGGAAGAGCAGGCCCGTCGTGAGGCAGAAGAAATGGCCAAACGCGAGGCGCAACAAAAAGCTGACCGTGAGGCCGCAGAACAAGCTAAGCGTGACGCCGCTGATAAAGCGAAACGCGAAGCTGCGGAAAAAGACAAAGTGAGCAATCAACAGACTGACGATATGACCAAAACCGCCCAGGCCGAGAAAGCCCGCCGTGAGAATGAAGCTGCAGAGCTGAAGCGTAAAGCGGAAGAAGAAGCACGTCGCAAGCTTGAAGAAGAAGCGCGCCGCGTAGCGGAAGAAGCTCGCCGTATGGCGGAAGAGAACGCAGGCGTGTGGGCTGAGCAGGAAAAAGTGGAAGAAGATAAGAGCGATTATCATGTCACCACTTCTCAGCACGCTCGCCAGGCCGAAGACGAAAACGATCGTGAAGTGGAAGGCGGTCGTGGCCGTGGCCGCAACACGAAAGCGGCGCGTCCGGCGAAGAAAGGCAACAAACACGCTGAATCCAAAGCCGACCGTGAAGAAGCGCGTGCCGCGGTTCGCGGTGGTAAAGGCGGCAAACAGCGTAAAGGTTCCGCACTGCAGCAGGGCTTCCAGAAGCCTGCGCAGGCTGTTAACCGTGACGTTGTGATTGGCGAAACCATCACCGTTGGCGATCTGGCGAACAAGATGGCGGTTAAAGGCTCTCAGGTCATCAAAGCGATGATGAAGCTGGGTGCAATGGCGACCATCAACCAGGTGATCGACCAGGAAACCGCACAGCTGGTTGCCGAGGAAATGGGCCACAAAGTTATCCTGCGTCGTGAGAACGAGCTGGAAGAAGCCGTAATGAGCGACCGTGATACGGGTGCTGCGGCTGAACCGCGCGCACCGGTGGTGACCATCATGGGTCACGTTGACCACGGTAAAACGTCTCTGCTGGACTACATTCGTTCAACGAAAGTGGCCTCTGGCGAAGCGGGCGGCATTACCCAGCACATCGGTGCTTACCACGTTGAAACCGACAACGGTATGATCACCTTCCTGGACACCCCGGGCCACGCCGCGTTTACCTCCATGCGTGCTCGTGGTGCACAGGCAACGGATATCGTGGTTCTGGTTGTTGCAGCAGACGACGGCGTGATGCCGCAGACCATCGAAGCTATCCAGCACGCGAAAGCGGCGGGTGTGCCGGTTGTGGTTGCAGTAAACAAAATCGATAAGCCGGAAGCCGATCCGGATCGCGTTAAAAACGAACTGTCCCAGTACGGCATTCTGCCGGAAGAGTGGGGCGGTGAGAGCCAGTTCGTCCACGTTTCTGCAAAAGCAGGTACTGGTATCGACGAACTGCTGGATGCGATCCTGCTGCAGGCCGAAGTTCTCGAACTGAAAGCGATCCGTAAAGGGATGGCGAGCGGTGCAGTGATTGAATCCTTCCTGGATAAAGGTCGTGGCCCGGTTGCAACCGTTCTGGTGCGTGAAGGTACGCTGCACAAAGGCGATATCGTACTGTGCGGCTTCGAATACGGTCGCGTTCGTGCGATGCGTAACGAACTGGGTCAGGAAGTTCTGGAAGCAGGTCCGTCCATTCCGGTGGAAATCCTGGGTCTGTCCGGTGTTCCGGCAGCCGGTGACGAAGTGACCGTGGTACGTGACGAGAAGAAAGCACGTGAAGTTGCACTGTATCGTCAGGGCAAATTCCGTGAAGTGAAACTGGCACGTCAGCAGAAATCTAAACTCGAGAACATGTTCGCCAACATGACCGAAGGCGAAGTTCACGAAGTGAACATCGTGCTGAAGGCCGACGTTCAGGGTTCTGTGGAAGCGATCTCCGACTCCTTGCTGAAACTGTCTACCGACGAAGTGAAAGTGAAGATCATCGGTTCTGGTGTCGGTGGTATCACCGAAACCGACGCAACCCTGGCCGCAGCGTCCAACGCGATTCTGGTTGGCTTCAACGTTCGTGCGGATGCCTCTGCGCGTAAAGTGATTGAATCCGAAAGCCTGGATCTGCGCTACTACTCCGTCATCTATAACCTGATCGATGAAGTGAAAGCGGCGATGAGCGGTATGCTGTCTCCGGAACTGAAACAGCAGATCATCGGTCTGGCTGAAGTTCGTGATGTGTTCAAATCACCGAAATTTGGTGCCATCGCGGGCTGTATGGTTACCGAAGGGACGATCAAACGTCACAACCCAATCCGCGTCCTGCGTGACAACGTGGTTATCTACGAAGGCGAGCTGGAATCCCTGCGCCGCTTCAAAGATGACGTTAACGAAGTCCGTAACGGTATGGAATGTGGTATCGGCGTGAAGAACTACAACGACGTTCGCGTTGGCGATATGATCGAAGTGTTCGAGATCATCGAGATTCAACGTACCATCGCATAATCTTCGTCGTCTTTTGGGCCGCCACTGCGTTGGCTACGAGCGTTCACCCCGGTCACATAGTTATATGCTCCGGGGATTCACGCCCTTGTTGCCTTGTTGCAACCCAAAATACTTAGAAGATGGTTTTGCGTAGGCCGGGGAAGCGAAGCGCCACCCGGCAATAATTTTTAAAAGGGGCTTAGGGCCCCTTTTTTGTCTGGAGAATTTATTATGGCGAAAGAATTTGGTCGCCCGCAGCGCGTGGGACAGGAGATGCAAAAAGAGATCGCAATCATCCTGCAGCGCGAAATTAAAGACCCGCGTCTGGGCATGATGACCACCGTTTCCGGTGTCGAAATGTCTCGCGATCTGGCGTATGCCAAAGTGTATGTCACCTTCCTGAATGACAAAGATGAAGACGCTATTAAGGCAGGCATCAAAGCGTTACAGGAAGCGTCCGGCTTCATCCGTAGCCTACTGGGTAAAGCGATGCGACTGCGTATCGTGCCGGAACTGACCTTCTTCTACGATAATTCGCTGGTGGAAGGGATGCGCATGTCCAACCTGGTGACCAACGTGGTTAAACATGACGAAGAACGTCGTGTAAACCCGGACGACAGCAAGGAGGACTAATGAGTCGTCCTCGTCGTCGTGGTCGCGACATTCACGGTGTCCTGCTGCTGGATAAGCCGCAGGGCATGTCCAGCAATGACGTACTGCAAAAAGTTAAACGCATTTATAACGCCAATCGCGCCGGGCATACCGGGGCGCTGGATCCGTTAGCGACCGGCATGCTGCCGATTTGCCTCGGGGAAGCGACCAAGTTTTCGCAGTATCTGCTGGATTCTGACAAGCGTTATCGGGTGATTGCCCGTCTGGGACAGCGTACAGACACGTCCGATGCCGATGGGCAAATCGTACAGGAGCGCCCGGTCGCCTTCACCCCCGAGCAACTGGCGGCCGCGCTGGACACGTTCCGCGGTGATATCGAGCAGGTGCCATCGATGTATTCGGCGCTGAAGTATCAGGGTAAAAAACTGTACGAATACGCGCGTCAGGGCATTGAAGTGCCGCGTGAAGCCCGACCGATTACCGTTTACGAGCTGTTGTTTATCCGTCATGAAGGGGATGAACTGGAGCTGGAAGTGCACTGTTCGAAAGGCACTTATATTCGTACTATTATTGACGATCTGGGTGAGAAGTTGGGATGTGGCGCGCATGTGATCTTCCTGCGTCGTCTGACGGTCAGCAAATATCCGGTGGATCGTATGGTCACGCTGGAGCGTCTGCGTGAAATGGTCGAACAGGCGGAGCAACAGGGGATCCCGGCAGCACAGTTGCTTGATCCGCTGTTGATGCCGATGGACAGTCCGGCATCGGACTACCCTGTCGTTAATTTGCCGCTTACCTCATCGGTTTACTTCAAAAACGGTAACCCGGTTCGCACGAACGGCGCCCCGCTGGAAGGGTTAGTCCGTGTCACGGAAGGTGATGACGGTAAATTTATCGGTATGGGCGAGATCGACGACGAAGGTCGCGTGGCGCCTCGCCGATTAGTGGTGGAGTATCCGGCGTAGCACGGGTTCGTCTTGCGATAAGAAGGCGCTACGAGTAGAATACTGCCGCTTAACGTCGCGTGAATTTTTTAACAGTTCACCTGGCGTACACTGGGAACGCTGAATTAGAGATCGGCGTCCTTTCATACTTAATACTTTGGAGTTTTAAAATGTCTCTAAGTACTGAAGCTACAGCTAAAATCGTTTCTGAGTTTGGTCGTGATGCAAACGACACCGGTTCTACCGATGTTCAGGTTGCACTGTTGACTGCACAGATTAACCACCTGCAGGGCCACTTTGCAGAGCACAAAAAAGATCACCACAGCCGTCGTGGTCTGCTGCGCATGGTTTCTCAGCGTCGTAAACTGCTCGACTACCTGAAACGTAAAGATGTTGCACGCTACACCGCGCTGATCGAGCGTCTGGGTCTGCGTCGCTAATTCTTGCGAGTTTCGTAAAAGGGGGCCTTCATGGCCCCTTTTTTCAAGCAGATGGCAGCAATTCACTGGAAACTATTGTATTGTTGCTATGAATGATCTTCCGTTGCAGAGGTTCGCGCGGCTAATGAGAGGCTTTACCCAATTTCGTATGGGTTAGGGTTGTCATTAGTCGCGAGGATGCGCAGAAGATCGGGTATTAACGGCGATTCAGTCTGTGTCGCCAAAAAATTGGAAAGGATATTATTTTGCTTAATCCGATCGTTCGTAAATTCCAGTACGGTCAGCATACCGTTACGCTGGAAACCGGCATGATGGCCCGTCAGGCCACTGCCGCTGTTATGGTTAGCATGGATGACACGGCGGTATTCGTGACCGTTGTCGGCCAGAAAAAAGCGAAGCCGGGCCAGGACTTCTTCCCGCTGACCGTTAACTATCAGGAGCGTACCTACGCTGCTGGCCGCATCCCAGGTAGCTTCTTCCGTCGTGAAGGCCGTCCAAGCGAAGGCGAAACCCTGATCGCGCGTCTGATTGACCGCCCGGTTCGTCCGCTGTTCCCGGAAGGTTTCGTGAACGAAGTTCAGGTTATCGCAACCGTCGTTTCCGTTAACCCGCAGGTTAACCCGGATATCGTCGCGATGATCGGTGCCTCTGCTGCACTGTCTCTGTCTGGTATTCCGTTCAACGGCCCAATCGGTGCGGCACGTGTGGGTTATATCAATGACCAGTACGTACTGAACCCGACTCAGGACGAGCTGAAAGAGAGCAAACTGGATCTGGTCGTTGCCGGTACCGAAGCCGCCGTACTGATGGTTGAATCCGAAGCAGAACTGCTGAGTGAAGACCAGATGCTTGGTGCTGTCGTGTTTGGTCACGAACAGCAGCAGGTGGTTATCAAAGAAATCAACGAACTGGTGAAAGAAGCCGGTAAACCACGTTGGGACTGGCAGCCGGAAGCGGTGAACGAAGCGCTGAACGCGCGCGTTGCAGCCCTGGCAGAATCTCGCCTGAGCGACGCTTACCGTATCACCGACAAACAAGAGCGTTATGCTCAGGTTGACGTGATCAAGTCTGAAACCATCGCAACGCTGGTTGCAGAAGATGAGTCCCTGGACGCTAACGAACTGGGTGAAATCCTGCACGCAATCGAGAAAAACGTGGTGCGTAGCCGTGTACTGGCCGGCGAACCGCGTATTGATGGCCGCGAAAAAGACATGATCCGTGGTCTGGACGTGCGTACTGGCGTACTGCCACGTACCCACGGTTCCGCACTGTTCACCCGTGGCGAAACTCAGGCGCTGGTTACCGCAACCCTGGGTACCACCCGTGATGCGCAGAGCCTCGACGAACTGATGGGCGAGCGTACTGACAACTTCCTGTTCCACTACAACTTCCCTCCGTACTGCGTCGGCGAAACCGGCATGGTCGGTTCTCCGAAGCGTCGTGAAATTGGTCACGGTCGTCTGGCGAAGCGCGGCGTGCTGGCAGTGATGCCGGATCTGGATAAATTCCCGTACACCGTGCGTGTGGTTTCTGAAATCACCGAATCCAACGGTTCTTCTTCCATGGCTTCCGTGTGTGGTGCCTCTCTGGCGCTGATGGACGCAGGCGTGCCGATCAAAGCGGCCGTTGCGGGTATCGCAATGGGTCTGGTGAAAGAAGGCGACAACTACGTTGTTCTGTCTGACATCCTGGGCGACGAAGATCACCTGGGCGATATGGACTTCAAAGTTGCGGGCTCCCGCGACGGTATCTCTGCGCTGCAGATGGATATCAAAATTGAAGGTATCACCAAAGAGATCATGCAGGTTGCTCTGAACCAGGCTAAAGGTGCGCGTCTGCATATCCTGGGCGTGATGGAACAGGCGATTAACGCGCCACGCGGCGACATTTCTCAGTTTGCACCGCGTATCCACACCATTAAGATCAGCCCGGACAAAATCAAAGATGTGATCGGTAAAGGCGGTTCTGTGATCCGTGCGCTGACCGAAGAGACTGGCACCACCATCGAAATCGAAGATGACGGTACCGTGAAAATCGCAGCAACCGACGGTGAAAAAGCGAAATACGCAATTCGCCGTATCGAAGAGATCACCGCAGAAATCGAAGTGGGCCGTATCTACAACGGTAAAGTGACCCGTATCGTTGACTTTGGTGCGTTCGTTGCCATCGGCGGCGGTAAAGAAGGTCTGGTACACATCTCGCAGATCGCAGATAAGCGCGTTGAGAAAGTGACCGATTACCTGCAGATGGGCCAGGAAGTACCGGTTAAAGTTCTGGAAGTTGACCGCCAGGGCCGTGTACGTCTGAGCATTAAAGAAGCAACTGAACAATCTCAGCCTGCCGCAGCACCGGAAGCTCCGGTAAGCGAACAGGGCGAGTAAGGTTGCCATTTGCCCTCCGCCGTTGCGGAGGGCTTTTAACCTGGCAGGACGCCTTGTTAGCAACCGGGGAACAGGACGTTCAATTAATCGTTGTCTTCGGGAGTGGGAAATGAAGCCTTTTTTGCGCTGGTGTTTCGTGGCAACAGCACTCACGCTGGCTGGATGCAGTAACTCCACCTGGCGTAAGAGTGAAGTCCTCGCAGTACCATTGCAACCGACTTTGCAGCAGGAAGTGATTCTGGCACGCATGGAACAAATTCTTGCCAGTCGGGCTTTAACCGATGACGAACGCGCACAGCTTTTATATGAGCGCGGAGTGTTGTATGATAGTCTCGGTCTGAGGGCATTGGCGCGAAATGATTTTTCACAAGCGCTGGCAATCCGACCTGATATGCCTGAAGTATTCAATTACTTAGGCATTTATTTAACGCAGGCAGGCAATTTTGATGCTGCCTATGAAGCGTTTGATTCTGTACTTGAGCTTGATCCAACTTACAACTACGCGCACTTAAATCGCGGTATCGCATTGTATTACGGCGGTCGCGACAAGTTAGCGCAAGATGATCTGCTGGCGTTTTATCAAGACGATCCCAATGATCCTTTCCGCAGCCTGTGGCTTTATCTCGCCGAGCAGAAGCTCGATGAGAAGCAGGCAAAAGTCGCGCTGAAACAGCGCTTCGAGAAATCGGATAAAGAACAATGGGGATGGAACATTGTCGAGTTCTACCTGGGCAACATTAGCGAAGCAACGCTGATGGATAGGCTCAAGGCGGACGCAACGGATAACACCTCGCTCGCTGAGCATCTCAGTGAAACCAACTTCTATTTAGGTAAGTACTACCTAAGTCTGGGGGATTTGGACAACGCTACGGCATTGTTCAAACTGGCGGTGGCTAACAACGTTCATAACTTTGTTGAGCACCGATATGCATTGTTGGAATTATCGCTCCTGGGCCAGGACCAAGATGACCTGGCAGAATCGGACCAGCAATAGCTGACGTACACATCAGCCCGTAATCTTTTTTGATTGCCATCACCTTCGCGGGTGAGGGCGTTGTTGTTCGTTAATACACCTACTTTGAGCCGGTTCACACTTTTCAATGAAAATTGCAGATCAATTTCATGATGAGTTATGTAGACTGGCCGCCATTAATTTTGAGGCACACGTACTACATGGCTGAATTCGAAACCACTTTTGCAGATCTGGGCCTGAAGGCTCCTATCCTTGAAGCCCTTAACGATCTGGGTTACGAAAAACCATCTCCAATCCAGGCAGAGTGCATTCCGCATCTGCTGGGCGGTCGCGATGTTCTGGGTATGGCCCAGACCGGTAGCGGCAAAACGGCAGCGTTCTCTTTACCGCTGCTCAACAATCTTGATCCTGAGCTGAAGGCACCTCAGATTCTGGTGCTGGCCCCGACCCGCGAACTGGCGGTTCAGGTAGCCGAAGCGATGACGGATTTCTCTAAACACATGCGCGGCGTGAACGTGGTTGCCCTGTACGGCGGCCAGCGTTATGACGTGCAGTTACGCGCCCTGCGTCAAGGGCCGCAGATCGTCGTCGGTACGCCGGGTCGTCTGCTTGATCACTTAAAACGCGGTACCCTGGATCTGTCTCGTCTGAGCGGTCTGGTACTGGACGAAGCCGATGAAATGCTGCGTATGGGCTTCATCGAAGACGTTGAAACCATCATGGCGCAGATCCCGGAAGGTCATCAGACCGCTCTGTTCTCTGCCACCATGCCGGAAGCGATTCGTCGCATTACCCGCCGCTTCATGAAAGAGCCGCAGGAAGTGCGCATTCAGTCCAGCGTCACTACCCGTCCGGACATCAGCCAGAGTTACTGGACTGTCTGGGGCATGCGTAAAAACGAAGCGCTGGTGCGTTTCCTGGAAGCGGAAGATTTTGATGCGGCGATTATCTTCGTTCGTACCAAAAACGCGACTCTGGAAGTGGCTGAAGCGCTGGAGCGTAGCGGCTATAACAGCGCCGCGCTGAACGGCGACATGAACCAGGCGCTGCGTGAGCAGACCCTGGAACGTCTGAAAGACGGTCGTCTGGATATCCTGATTGCAACCGACGTTGCGGCCCGTGGCCTGGACGTTGAGCGTATCAGCCTGGTCGTAAACTACGATATCCCAATGGATTCCGAGTCTTACGTTCACCGTATCGGTCGTACCGGTCGTGCGGGCCGTGCAGGCCGTGCGCTGCTGTTCGTTGAGAACCGCGAGCGTCGTCTGCTGCGTAACATTGAACGCACGATGAAGCTGACCATTCCGGAAGTTGAACTGCCGAACGCTGAACTGTTGGGTAAACGTCGTCTGGAAAAATTTGCGGCTAAAGTACAGCAGCAGCTGGAAAGCAGCGATCTGGATCAGTACCGTGCGCTGCTGGCGAAACTGCAGCCGACGGCGGAAGACGAAGAGCTGGATATCGAAACTCTGGCTGCCGCTCTGCTTAAGATGGCGCAGGGCGAACGTCCGCTGATTCTGCCGCCAGATGCGCCGATGCGTCCGAAGCGTGAGTTCCGCGACCGTGACGATCGTGGTCCGCGTGACCGTAACGATCGTGGCCCGCGTGGCGACCGTGAAGACCGTCCGCGTCGTGAACGTCGTGACGTTGGCGATATGCAGCTGTACCGCATTGAAGTGGGCCGTGATGATGGCGTTGAAGTTCGTCATATCGTTGGCGCGATTGCAAACGAAGGCGACATCAGCAGCCGTTACATTGGTAACATCAAGCTGTTCGCTTCGCACTCCACCATCGAACTGCCGAAAGGTATGCCGGGTGAAGTCCTGCAGCACTTTACGCGCACTCGCATCCTGAACAAGCCGATGAACATGCAGCTGCTGGGCGATGCACAGCCGCACACTGAACGTCGTGGCGGTGGTCGTAGCTTTGGTGGCGAGCGTCGTGAAGGTGGTCGTGGCTTCGGCGGTGAGCGT
Source organism: Citrobacter sp. RHB35-C17 (assembly GCF_013816795.1). Taxonomy (NCBI): domain Bacteria; kingdom Pseudomonadati; phylum Pseudomonadota; class Gammaproteobacteria; order Enterobacterales; family Enterobacteriaceae; genus Citrobacter; species Citrobacter sp. RHB35-C17. The sequence continues at coordinate 589,307 of NZ_CP057150.1, forward strand.
CGTGAAGGTGGTCGTGGTGATGGGCGTCGTTTCAGCGGCGAACGTCGCGAAGGTAGCCGTGCACCACGTCGTGAAGAAGGCTCCAGCCGTCGTCGTGACGCGTAAACTTCTTGCTTACTGACGTAAAGTAATAGATACAGCCCCGGTAAAACTATCGGGGCTTTTTTTATTTCATTTGTACTATTGTACTGGTACAGTGCAACACATTAAAATGCCGTCACAACATTATTCGCTGGAGAAATCGCTAAATGGCAACACTAACCACCACCCAGACATCACCTTCGCTGCTCGGCGGCGTGGTGATCATCGGCGGCACCATTATCGGCGCAGGGATGTTCTCTCTGCCGGTGGTCATGTCCGGGGCGTGGTTTTTCTGGTCAATGGCGGCGCTGGTCTTTACCTGGTTCTGCATGCTGCATTCCGGTTTGATGATCCTCGAAGCCAACCTCAACTATCGTATCGGTTCAAGCTTCGACACCATCACCAAAGATCTGCTGGGCAAAGGCTGGAACGTCGTCAACGGTATTTCTATTGCCTTCGTGCTCTATATCCTGACCTACGCCTATATTTCGGCGAGCGGTTCGATTTTGCACCATACCTTCAGCGAAATGTCGCTGAATGTGCCTGCGCGTGCGGCAGGGTTTGGCTTTGCCCTGTTGGTGGCGTTTGTGGTGTGGTTGAGCACCAAAGCGGTGAGTCGCATGACGGCGATCGTGCTGGGTGCGAAAGTCATTACTTTTTTCCTGACCTTCGGCAGTCTACTCGGGCACGTCACGCCGACCACGCTGTTTAACGTCTCGGAAAGTCACGCCTCTTATACGCCGTACCTGTTGATGACGCTGCCATTCTGTCTGGCGTCCTTTGGTTACCACGGTAACGTCCCGAGCCTGATGAAATACTACGGCAAAGATCCGCGCACTATTGTGAAGTGCCTGGTCTACGGTACGCTGCTGGCGCTGGTGCTCTACTCCGTCTGGTTGCTGGGAACGATGGGAAACATTCCGCGTCCAGAGTTTATCGGTATCGCGCAGAAGGGCGGCAATATTGATGTGTTGGTTCAGGCGCTAAGCGGCGTGCTGAACAGTCGCAGTCTGGACCTGTTGCTGGTGGTGTTCTCCAACTTTGCGGTGGCGAGTTCATTCCTCGGCGTGACGCTGGGACTGTTTGACTATCTGGCGGATCTGTTTGGTTTCGATGATTCGGCGCTGGGGCGCTTCAAAACGGCGCTGCTTACCTTTGTGCCGCCAATCGCCGGTGGGTTGCTGTGGCCGAACGGTTTCCTGTATGCCATTGGTTATGCAGGACTGGCGGCGACCATCTGGGCCGCGATTGTACCGGCGTTGCTGGCACGTAAATCGCGTCAGCGCTTTGGTAGCCCGAAATTCCGTGTCTGGGGTGGTAAGCCGATGATTGTCCTGATTCTGGTTTTTGGTGTCGGTAACGCGCTGGTACATATCCTGTCGAGCTTTAATTTATTGCCTGTGTACCAGTAAGTCTTTTGTGCCGGATGGCGGCTACACCTTATCCGGCCTACGCGATCTCGTAGGCCAGGTAAGTGGAAGCGCCACCGGGCAAAAACTACCCCACCAACTCTTCTTTCACATCCATCGCCAGATCAAACGAGTGCAGACGCGCCTGATGGTCAAAAATCTGCCCGTTAACCATGATCTCGTCCGCCTGGGTTTCACGCAGAATAGACTCCAGTCCGTGGCGTACTTTCGTTTTATCACCCACCAGCGACATGCTCAGCGCCTGTTGCACACCATACTGTTCTGACGGCGACCAGAACTGATCCATATTTTGAATCGGCGCCGGGAGTTGGCCCGTTTCGCCACGCCGCAACTTGACGAAAGCCTGCTGCATCGAGGTGAAAAGATACTCTGCATCACGGTTACTGTCGGCGGCAATGATGTTGATGCACACCATTGCATACGGTTTTTCCAGCCGCGCGGATGGCCGGAACTGCGTGCGGTACAGATGCAGCGCCTGGAACAGCATATCCGGTGCGAAGTGGGAGGCAAAAGCGAACGGCAGGCCAAGCTGTGCGGCTAACTGCGCGCTATAGAGGCTGGAACCTAACAGCCAGACCGGGATCTTCTCGCCGTAGCCAGGCACCGGGCGCACCTGCGGATTTGGATCGCGTGCGTCAAACCAGTCCACCAGCTCAGCGACGTCGCGAGGGAAGTTATCGATATCGCCGCCCATATGGCGACGCAGGGCTCGCATTGTCGGCTGGTCGCTGCCCGGCGCGCGGCCCAGGCCGAGATCAATGCGTCCCGGATAGAGCGTATTCAACGTACCGAACTGCTCGGCAATGACCAGCGGTGAGTGATTGGGAAGCATGACGCCGCCGGAACCGAGGTGCAAAGTCCGGGTGTTGGCGGCCAGATAGCCAATCAGTACCGACGTTGCTGCACTGGCGATACCGATCATGTTGTGGTGTTCCGCCAGCCAGTAGCGGTGGTAGCCTCGTTTTTCCGCGAGGCGGGCGAGATCCAGCGAGTGCGAGAACGCCTCTTTTGCTGAAGATCCGTCAGGAATCGGTGCCAGATCCAGCACCGAGAAAGGAATGGTTTTGTCAGTCATAACGGCTCACTTTGTTACCAGTTAATCTTTTCATACTGCATTAAAGATTAGTTAATGTTGTTAACAAAGTGAGCTATTTATCAGGACTGCAGTTCGAGACCCGCCAGCCGTTTCCAGTAGCCATTGCAGTCGCTGTGCGCGGTAAGCGGCAACGGCGCGTGCCCCGTTTCGTTGGCGCGGAAGGCGTCAAGCATCGCGAATGTCTCGGTTCCCAGCGGTGACAGACGCACAATATCCACCAGTCCCTGCATTGACGTCAGTTCGTTCCCCAGATTGTAGATATAGCCGCTCATGGTCTGAATGCCATTGAGGACGAACACCTGTTGATTCTCCTGGGAGAGCACGTCGCGGCCATTCGGGTACTTGATGCAGCAGGTTTCGCATTCATCTTTCGGCCGGTCTTCCGAGCGAGCGGTAAAACAGCGGGCGGAGTAAGCCAGCGGCAGATGCCCGTAGCTCAGGACTTCCACTTCAAACTGCTGGCGAATCCCCAGTTCATCACACTGATTGAGCAGGTTCACCAGCCAGTCGCGGGACAGTTCTACTGGCATGCACCAGCGCACCATTCCGTGTTTAAGCAGCAGGCGCAGCGTGACCGCGTTGTAGCAGTTCAGCGCGTGTCCGGCGACAAACGGGAGTTTGCGGTCGGCGCACATATTCACCACGCCAAGATCGCTGGCCTCCAGCAAAAAGTCGCCGTTTTCGACATAACGCTTCAGCTCATTCAGCTCAGAAGAGGCTTGTACCAGCGCCAGCGTTGAAAGTACCACCTGCTTACCGCTACCGGCGAGCGACTTCGCCATATCCAGCCAGTCGCCGACTTTCGTGGCGCGGCGTTTGCTGCACACCGCTTCACCGAGATAGATAACATCCGCGCTGCTGGCAGCGGCCTGCTGATAAAAGTCTTCCAGCGTCTCTTTCGGCCAGTAGTAAAGCACCGGCCCTAAGGAATATTTCATTGCTTTTCTCACTGCCATTTACGGTGATACGCGCCAAGCGTCGTCTGAGTGCCTTCGGACATCGCGCCGAGCGTCTCCATCCAGGCTGCTTGCGGCGTATAGTTTTGCGGGTCGGCCACACAGCGGTCGATCGCCTGACGCCACACTTTCGCGACCTGGCTGACATAGGCCGGGCTGCGCTGACGGCCTTCGATTTTCACCGAGGCAATATTCGCCGCCAGTAGTTCCGGCAGCAGTTCCAGCGTGTTCAGGCTGGTTGGTTCTTCCAGTGCGTGGTAACGCTCACCGTCAACCAGGTAACGCCCTTTACACAGCGTCGGATAACCGGCGTTTTCCCCATCCTGATAGCGGTCGATCAACACTTCATTCAGACGAGATTCCAGCCCCTGTGGTGTCTGCTGCCAGCGTACAAAGCGGGCAGGGGAACAGGCGCCTACTGTATTAGGAGATTCACCGGTTAACCAGGACGAGAGATAACAGCGACCTTCCGCCATAATGCATAAACTGCCGAAAGCAAAAACTTCCAGCGGCACCGGCGTCACGCGGGCAAGCTGTTTCACCTGATGAATCGAGAGCACGCGTGGCAGGACGACGCGGGCAACGTCAAAATTGCGGTGATAAAAGTTGATCGCTTCTTCATTTGTTGCCGAAGCCTGAACAGAGACATGGCGCTCAATATGCGGATAACGAACTGCGGCATACTCAAGCATCGCGAGATCGGCAAGGATCAGCGCATCCGCACCCAGTTGCGCAGCCATATCCACCGCGCGCTGCCAGCGGGCATAACCATCTGGATGCGCAAAGGTGTTAATGGCGATGTGCAATTTGCGGCGGTGTTGATGGACAAAACTCACCGCCTCCTGCAATTTCTTCTCGGTAAAGTTAAGGCCGGCGAAGTGGCGGGCGTTGGTATCATCTTTAAGCCCGATATAAACAGCATCAGCGCCGTTTTCGATGGCCGCCTTAAGCGCCGGGAGATTTCCGGCAGGGCAGAGCAGCTCCATAATTTATCCTGAAGATTGCGCCGCCTGGGACGCATAATTGTTAACGAACAAGGATTTTAGTTAACCTTGCTGCGACAATTTTTGATTTAAGGCAGTTAAAGTCGTATTGATATCAGTAATAAAGAGGTAGAGATTTCGTACGCAATTGTTGATTTACGCCGCTATGTCGTTTATCTGATATGGCAAAATAGCAGGATAATTGAAACAGGGAGTAAAGCTCGTGTTAGATAAGCTGCGTTCACGCTTAGTACATTTCGGTCCGTCTCTGATGAGTGTGCCAGTTAAACTGACGCCCTTTGCACTGCAACGCCAGGTTCTGCAACAGGTCCTGAGCTGGCAGTTTCGCCAGGCCCTGGCAGACGGTGAACTGGAATTCCTGGAGGGCCGTTGGTTAAGCATTACGGTTCGCGATATCGGCCTGAAGTGGTATACCTCGGTCGAGAATGACAAACTGATCGTCTGCGAGGATGCGCAAGCCGACGTGAGTTTTAGCGCTGATGCCAGCGATCTGTTGATGATCGCTGCACGTAAGCAGGATCCGGATACGCTCTTCTTCCAGCGCCGTCTGGTGATCGAAGGGGATACGGAGTTAGGGTTGTATGTGAAAAACCTGATGGATGCCATTGACCTGGAGCAGATGCCCAAAGCGTTGCGTGTTATGCTGCTGCAACTGGCGGATTTTGTTGAGGCGGGTATGAAATACTCGCCAGAAACCAAACAAACATCGGTAGGTGAACCATGCTGATTCGAGTAGAAATTCCCATTGACGCCCCCGGCATTGATGCCCTGCTGCGTCGTTCATTCGAAAGCGATGCGGAAGCGAAACTGGTTCACGATCTACGTGAAGATGGTTTTCTGACGCTCGGTCTGGTCGCCACCGACGATGAAGGTCAGGTGGTGGGTTATGTGGCATTCAGCCCCGTCGACGTGCAGGGCGAAGATCTGCAGTGGGTTGGTATGGCACCGCTGGCGGTAGACGAAAACTATCGTGGACAAGGTTTGGCCCGCCAACTGGTTTATGAAGGACTGGATTCACTCAATGAATTTGGCTATGCCGCCGTGGTCACCCTGGGCGATCCGGCACTGTACAGCCGTTTTGGTTTCGAACTGGCCGCCCACCACGATCTGCATTGCCGCTGGCCAGGCACGGAAAGTGCGTTCCAGGTGCATCGCTTAGCGGATGATGCACTAAGCGGCGTCACGGGACTGGTCGAGTATCACGATCACTTTAATCGTTTTTAAGCGTCGGGGTTTGCAGATCATGCAGTAATGCTGCAAACCCTTCGCCTTCTGCGACAAGTCGCTCTTTCTGCCGCTTGGTGAGGCGTTTGACCCGGTATTCTGCGCGTAGCGCCAGTGAACGGTCGCCAACCGGCGCGGAAAATGCCAGCGTCAGTTCCCCTTTCCCCCGTAGCGCTTTCGCGCCTTTACCACATTGATGCTGCCGGTAGCGGCGTGCCACGTCGGTCGTGATCCCGGTATACAGGGCATTGTCGGCGGTGCGGATCAGATAAAGATACCAGGGTGTCATCGTGGCCTTCGGCGTGTTACGTTTCTGTCATCCAGTATAAAAGAGAACCGAGATGGAAACACTCACTGCGATCAGTCGTTGGCTGGCTAAACAACACGTTGTGACCTGGTGCGTGCATCGCGACGGGGAATTGTGGTGCGCGAATGCGTTTTATATTTATGACGTAAAAAAGGTCGCGTTTTATCTGCTGACGGAGGAGAAAACGCGTCATGTGCAGATGTCTGGTTCGCGAGCGCCCGTTGCCGGAACGGTAAATGGCCAACCGAAAACGGTCGCATTGATTCGCGGCGTGCAGTTTAAAGGCGAGATTCGCCAACTGGTTGGGGAGGAAAGCGACGCGGCACGACAGGCCTATCTTCGCCGCTTCCCGGTTGCCAGAATGCTGTCCGCGCCGGTATGGGAAATCCGCGTGGATGAACTCAAGTTCACCGACAACACCCTGGGTTTTGGCAAAAAATTAGTGTGGTTACGTCAGTCAGGCACCGAGAATGCGTAAGGCTTCGCGATTGAACGCCGGCAGATCGTCAGGGGTTCGACTGGTCACCAGTTGGTCTTTATCAACCACCACTTCCTGATCGTAAAATTCTGCACCGGCGTTTTTCACGTCGATAATGATCGGTTTAACGGCGGTCAGTTTACGCCCGCGAATCACATCGGCGCTGATCAGCAACTGTGGTCCGTGACAGATGGCGAAGACCGGTTTACCCGTGTTCACGAAATCGCGCGTAAAGGTGACGAAACGGTCATCACCGCGAAGGTAATCCGGTGAATGGCCGCCAGGTAACAGCAATGCATCGAAATCGGCCGGACGCACTTCATCAATCGCTTTATCAATCGTGACGCTGGCTTCGCCTTTTTTCCCTTTTACGGTTTTACCTACCTGTTTTTCAATCGTAATAACCTCATGCCCGGCCTGACGAAACTCTGCTGCGGGTGAGGTGAATTCTGAGTCCTCAAACTCGTCAGTGATTAAAACGGCAATCTTCTTACTCATGCTTCCTCCGCTGGATCTGCATTGGATAAGGCAATTTTTCCCTGATGATGGATAATTACCTTGTGAACTACTAAGCCTGGTCGATAGGGCTGAGGGTGCAAGGCGGACAATTCTGGAAAGGAGCGAGGATGAGTCAGGTACTGATTACCGGGGCGACCGGGTTGGTTGGCGGACATTTACTGCGGATGTTGCTTAATGAACCGAAGATCCATTCCATTGCCGCGCCAACGCGACGTCCGCTGGCGGATATGCCTGGCGTCTATAATCCCCACGATCCGCAACTGACCGATGCGCTGGCGCAGGTCACCGATCCTGTCGATATTGTTTTTTGCTGCCTGGGCACGACCCGCCGTGAAGCGGGCAGTAAAGAGGCGTTTATCCATGCCGACTATACGCTGGTGGTCGACACCGCGTTGACCGGTCTCCGCCTGGGGGCGCAGCATATGCTGGTGGTGAGTTCGATGGGGGCCAATGCCCATTCGCCGTTTTTCTATAACCGCGTAAAAGGGGAAATGGAGGAGGCGCTGATTGCGCAAGATTGGCCAACGCTGACGATTGCGCGTCCGTCGATGCTGCTCGGCGATCGGTCAAAGCAGCGGATGAACGAAACCCTGTTTGCACCGTTGTTCCGGTTGCTGCCGGGCAACTGGAAATCGATTGAGGCGCGGGACGTGGCGCGTGCGATGCTGGCGGAAGCGCTTGCGCCTGAACATGACGGGGTAACAATTCTGACATCGTCTCAACTGCGGGAAAAGGCGGCGTCAATATAGCATTTCCAAACATTTCCCAAAGGCGTAGTATTCACCGGCAAAATTATCTAACACTCCCTGGGGAATGCTATGGCTGGTCAGTCTTCGTCTCAGGCGGCAACACCGTTTCAATGGTGGAAACCCGCTCTTTTCTTTCTCGTCGTCATTGTTGGTCTCTGGTATGTGAAATGGCAGCCTTACTACGGTAAAGCCTTCATCGCCGCAGAAACACACAGTATCGGAAAATCTATTCTGGCGCAGGCCGATGCGAACCCCTGGCAGGCAGCCTGGGACTATGCGATGGTCTATTTCATTGCGGTCTGGAAGGCAGCGGTATTGGGGGTGATCCTCGGCTCGCTGATTCAGGTTCTGATCCCGCGTGACTGGCTGTTACGCACGCTTGGACAGGCACGTTTTCGCGGCACGCTGTTCGGTACGCTTTTCTCTCTGCCCGGCATGATGTGTACCTGTTGTGCTGCACCGGTGGCGGCGGGGATGCGTCGCCAGCAGGTTTCGATGGGCGGTGCGCTGGCATTCTGGATGGGGAATCCACTGTTAAACCCGGCGACGCTGGTGTTTATGGGCTTTGTCCTTGGCTGGCATTTCGCGGCGATCCGTCTGGTCGCTGGACTGGCGATGGTGCTGGTAGTGGCGACGCTGGTACAAAAATGGGTGAAAGAGCCTCCGCAGACTGAATTGCCGGTGGAAATCACGCAGCCGGACGGGCAGGGCGGGTTCTTTGTTCGCTGGGGTAAAGCGCTATGGATGCTGTTCTGGAGCACCATCCCGGTCTATATTCTGGCAGTGTTGGTACTGGGTGCGGCGCGCGTCTGGCTGTTCCCTCATGCCGATGGCGCTATTGATAACAGCCTGCTGTGGGTGACCGCGCTGGCGGTAGCAGGTTGTCTGTTTGTGATCCCAACTGCCGCAGAAATCCCGATTGTGCAGACCATGATGCTGGCAGGAATGGGAACTGCGCCTGCGCTGGCACTGCTGATGACATTACCCGCCGTCAGCCTGCCGTCGCTGATTATGCTACGTAAAGCGTTTCCGGCAAAAGCGCTGTGGCTGACCGGTGCGCTGGTGGCGATTTCGGGTGTGATGGTGGGAAGTATTGCGTTGATATAAAACAGGAATGCCGGGGGCGCTTCGCTTTCCCGGCCTACGGTCGTACATTCTGTAGGCCGGATAAGGCGCTTACGCCGTCATCCGGCACACAACGACTTACTTGATAAACGTAAACGCCGTGGTGACGCGCTTCACGCCGCTGACCCGGCTGGCGATATCCGCCGCGGCTTTGGCTTCACGTTCGGTCACCAGGCCTAACAGGAACACTTCACCGTTTTCGGTTGTCACCTTCACGTTGGAAGATTTAACCTGGTCGCTGGTCAATAACTGAGAGCGTACTTTGGTGGTGATCCAGGTGTCGTTTGAGGCGGTGCCCATACCAATCGGCTCACCCTGACGGATCTCGTTATAGACTTCGGTGGTACCATCGACGCCCATTGCAATCTGTTTGGCGCGTGAGGAGAGCTCGCTATTCGGCGACTGGCCGACCAGCAACACTTTACCTTGATAAGCCGTCACGTTAATTCGCGTTTCTTTCTTGATCTGTGCATCTTTCGACAGCGCACTGTTGACGCGCAGTTCCAGGGTTCCATCGTCCACCTGAGTGCCTACGCTACGTGGATCTGTTGCTGCTTTGGTACCAACGGCGGCGGTTCCGACAACAGCGGCGGCCACACAACCTTGCAACAGCAGAGCAGAAATAAGGACTGCGATTGGCGATAAAGCCTTCATGTGTACTCCTTAATCATCCTGGTGGGGGAAAAGCGTGTTATCGATCAGATCGCACAGGCAGTTTACCGTCAGCATATGCATTTCCTGAATGCGTGCGCTGTGATGCGAAGGGATGCGGATCTCAACATCCTGTGGCCCTAACAGTCCAGCCAGTTCACCTCCGTCATATCCGGTCAATGCCACAATCGTCATGTCTCGCGTGACCGCTGCTTCCACGGCCTTCACGATATCGCGGCTGTTACCGCGCGTCGAGATGGCCAGTAAGACATCACCCGCATGACCCAACGCCCGAACCTGTTTTGCATACACTTCGTCATGCAGGCGGTCGTTGGCAATCGCTGTTAAGACCACATTATCCGTATTTAGTGCAATCGCAGGTAAACTAGGACGTTCTGTTTCAAAACGGTTGATCATGCTGGCAGCAAAATGCTGTGCGTTGGCAGCGGATGTCCCATTACCACAACAGAGAATTTTGTTGCCATTGAGCAGTGAATGAACCAGCGTCATGGCGGCACGAGAGATAGCATCCGGGAGGGCTTCTGCCGCGGCAATTTGCGTTTGAATGCTTTCGGTAAAGCAGACTTTGATTCTGTCTAACACGCTAATCCTTAAGAGCTAATCCATCAGGCTATTTTATTTGCCATTTGGACCTGGGCGGTGCTCCCACTCTTCACGTACGACATGTACGCGCCGGTGGTTCCGCGCTGTCCGTGTCCAAACTGGCTGCAACAATATATGCCCAATGGGTCTGCTCTGAATCTTCAATTATGAGCAGTCGGTAAAGGCATTTCTCAACCACTCAACGTCATTTCCGGTGAAGGCTAACACATCGAACCGGCAATCCACAGTATCAAAACTCCCATTGTGGCACGCGAGCCACAAACGGGCGGCCTGTAATACTTTGCGTTGCTTGCTGTGCGTCACACTGGCAGCGGCGCCACCGAATGCCGCAGAGCGTCGGTAGCGGACCTCAATAAAGACGGTTGTCTTGCCATCACGCATAATCAGATCAATTTCGCCGCCGCGTTCACGCACGTTGGCGGCGATGAAATGCAGTCCCTTGCGCTCAAGCCAGCGACGCGCGGTGGTTTCCCACGCGTCACCAGTCTGCTTGCTCGTTAACTGGCGGGGACGATCTGCCCTTGCTGGTACTGGAGCCATGATAACTTCCTGTTAATCACACAGTCCTGACTGGCGGTCAGCGCGCCGGTATTCCCGTTAATTTCAAAGCCCTGCACCTGACGCATCTGGGAGAAATGGTTGGCCAGCGACCAGGCATCGACGCCCATTGCATACATGCGCGCCAGCGAATAGTCGTTATGCACGGCACCGAGTGCCTGCTGCATCAGCGACGGGTTCGCGCCTGCCAGCATTGGGATCTCGCTGTACTGCAGGCCATCCATTTCCAGACGGAAGTCTGGGCCGGCATTCCCTTGCGCGCTACGTGAGCTGGCGTACAGCGTTGCACCGCTCTGGCTACCGTTGCGCATGGCGATCATCGGCTTGATGAAGGCTATCTCATTCGGGGTTGCCAGAATATAGACGGCGTCCACGCGACCTCCGTTACCGCTGATTTGCGCATCCGTTGGTGGGGCCGGGATGGTTAAATTGCCAATAGTGACGCCAGGTTGAGACGGCGTGCTCGCGGCAACAGGGCTACCGGTTAAGGCAATGCCGGAACCGCCGTTAACGCCCATACGCAGCTCCGCCGTTGAGCCAAATTTCTGCTGCAGCACCGTACCGCCTCCCAGATTTTGCCACTCCTGGGCAAAGGCGTTAGCAACACGATCGCCAAGCGCGCTACGCGGGATAAGTAGCAGCGGTGACTGTTTACCCTGTTCATGAATATGGCGCGCGGCATCACGCGCTTCATCTTCCGGTGAGAGAGCGAAGTAACAGATGTTTGCCCGACTCTGTACCGATTCCGGCTGGTTAAGCGCCAGTACGTTCAGCGGGGTGTTGCTTTTGACCAGTTCGTCGACATTGTTTTTCAGCAGCGGACCGACCACGATGCTCGCGCCATCCTGCTGAACCTGCGCCAGGATCTGATCGAGCGGTTGGGCGCTGGTATCATAAATTTTCAGTTCTGCGGAAGGATTTGCCGCCGCGCTTGCGGTGGCTGGCTGCGCTGGCGTAGCCTGCGGCGCGCTGACCGGAGCAGGTTGATCGGCCTGCTGTTCGTCGGTCAAATCACTCACTGACGCCTGAGAAGGGCTGGCGACGCCATCTGTCAGCTGCGGCTGCGGGTCTGCTGGCGTTGTGGCCGCAACCGGAGTCGGTTGCGCGGTGGGCTGCGTATCGACCGGTTGCGTGCCGAGATTTTTGGCGGCTTCAAAGCCTTGTTGAATGGTGCGACCAAACACCGCAGCCTGACCATTTAGCGGCAGCAACAGGGCGATTTTGCTAGTGGACGCGGGCTTAAAGCTCTGTACGTTAACCAGTTGGGTTGGCAGCATTTTTGCGCCTGGATTCTGCGGATAGCGTTTTTGCCAGTCGGCAATACCTGCTTTCATCATGTCCGGATCGCTGCGGTTATCAAACCAGACGCGTTGCAGATCCAGCCAGCCCTGCAATACGTTTTCATCGGCATTGATCACCAGAGCCTGGGCCTGCTCTGGCGTCATTGACGACAGCGCCTGCCAGGTGGCGTCGATGTTTTTCTGCTTATCCTTCTCGCTAAGCAGCGGTTCCTGAGCAATCAAGGCGCGCAGCAGTGAGAGTGACGGACGGCCCTGGCTGGCGTCAATCTGCGCCTGCCAGTAACGAGCCTGTTGATTTTGCTCAAAATCAGACGGGGTAAGCTTTTCCAGCAGCGACTGCGCGCCGGTAAAATCTTTCTGTGCCAGTTTGATTTCAACGGCTAACAGCGACTGTTCCCGGCGCTGGGAATCATTCAGATCCTGCGGCAACTGATTAAACAGTTCGATAGCCTGCTGGCTTTTGCCTTCTTTCAGCAGTGCACGAATGGCGAGTAATTGCCAGTTGGTCTTGCTATCATTTGCGCTTTGCTGCATCTGTTGCAGATAAAAGCCGGAATCAGCTTGCGCTGTGCCCTGCATATGGGCAGTGCTCTGATCGGGCGCCTGGGTGCCACAGCCGACGAAAATCAGGGCTGCCAGAACGATGGGCAGACAGCGCGCGGCTTTTAAACGAGAGAATGTTAAGGGTACCATACTGTATCCAGTGATATTTTTTATACGCAATGCTCAATATTAAATCGGCAATACGGACGACACAATGACACAACACGAATCGGCGGAGAATTCTCGCGGCCAACTCTTTATTGTACCTACTCCAATTGGGAATTTGTCTGATATTACCCAGCGTGCGCTCGAAGTGTTACAAGCCGTTGATTTAATTGCCGCGGAAGATACTCGTCATACCGGATTATTATTGCAGCATTTTGCGATTAATGCCCGACTGTTCGCCCTTCACGATCATAACGAACAGCAAAAAGCAGAAACGCTGGTAGCGAAGTTGAAAGAGGGGCAAAACATCGCGCTGGTTTCTGATGCCGGGACGCCGCTGATCAACGATCCGGGTTATCACCTGGTGCGTACCTGTCGTGAGCAAGGCATCCGTGTGGTGCCGTTGCCGGGTCCCTGTGCGGCGATTGCCGCGTTAAGCGCGGCGGGGTTGCCGTCCGACCGCTTCTGCTATGAAGGTTTTTTACCAGCGAAATCAAAGGGACGCCGTGACGCGCTGAAAGCTATTGAAACCGAACCGCGTACGCTGATTTTCTATGAATCCACCCATCGCCTGTTAGACAGTCTGGAAGATATGGTCGCAGTCTGGGGCGAATCCCGTTATGTGGTGCTGGCGCGCGAGCTGACCAAAACCTGGGAGACGATCCACGGCGCACCGGTAGGTGAACTGCTGGCGTGGGTGAAAGAAGATGAGAACCGGCGCAAAGGCGAGATGGTGCTGATTGTGGAGGGGCACAAGGCGCAGGAAGATGACCTGCCCGCCGATGCTTTGCGCACTCTCGCACTCTTACAGACCGAGCTGCCACTAAAAAAAGCGGCAGCGCTGACGGCAGAAATCCACGGCGTGAAGAAGAACGCGCTGTATAAGTACGCGCTGGAGCAGCAGGGGGAGTAAATTCAGCAGACACACTGCAAAGTTGTAGCGTGTCTGCTGAGATGAGTGGCTACCGATCAGAATAACGCGAGCCATCCAGTAAGCATGTCGTATTGTCATGCAGCCACAAAAACGAGGCCGGAACAGCCGTCGTCACGGTAGCGGTCAGGTATTTTTCGACAGCGGCCTGCTTGCCATCCCCGGCAATCAGCAGCAAAATTTCTTTTGCATTGAGGATCTCCTTCAGTCCCAGCGTGATACCGTGTGTCACCGGACGACCGGCCGTTTTCAGCATGTCATGATGGCGCGTTTGGTCATCAAGCCTGCTGATATGGCAACACGGCTCCAGCGCGGTTCCCGGCTCGTTCAGCCCCAGATGACCATTTTTGCCGATACCCAGTACGCATAAATCAAGGCCACCCCGATGGGCAATCAAATCCGTCACGCGTTCGCACTCTTTCTCATCGATATTTTCCGACTGAAAGCCGATCAACTGTTCCGGGCGCAGGCTAAGCGGTTGTACGATGTGCTGTTGCAGGAACGATTCACAGGTACCCGGTGTGTGTAAGGGAATCCCCACCCATTCATCGAGCTTCACGAAGGTCACGTTTCGGATATCAACGTGATTCTTTTGTATTTTCTCGACAAAGAAACGATAGGTCAGTTCAGGTGTGGCACCGGTCGCCAGGCAAATCGTCGCGTCAGGTTTGTCCTGTATAACCTGAATCAACCGTTCGCTGGCGCGATCGCTGAGCGCATCGTAGTGGTCGCAGTACTGTATGCATTGCATTGGTCAGTCATCCTTTTGACGAGGGGCGCACGTACTGTCGCGCCCCGTTCAGTTTACAAAATGCCGAGTGCGGAAGAGACGATAGAAAGCACAAAGGTGACACCGATTAACAAGACCGGATGTGCTTTTTTCACCCGCAGCAGGTAGTACATCAGCAGCGTGTAGCCCATGGGTAAAATGTTCGGGAAGACCTTATCAAAGAAGTCCTTTTGTAGTGCCACATTGTGCGTGCTGTCGATGGCAAAAGAGGTCACGACATTAATATGGACGTAAGACGCGATCAGACCGCCAATCACCGTGATCCCGAGGATGGTCGCCGAGCGGGCGATCATCTGCGAGTTTTCCCTCACCTTATCAATGGCTTTTACCCCAACCGAATAGCCGACGTGAGTCCAGCCGACGCGCAGGAAAAAGATCATCAGATAAACGGCGAAGAACAGAATCGGCCCCAGCAAATTGCCCTGGCTGGCGAAAGAGGAGCAGATCCCCGCCATGATCGGCAGCAAAGTGAACCAGAAAATGGCATCACCAATCCCGGCAATAGGGCCAAACAGCGCCACTTTCAGGCCTTTAATGGTGTCGCGGTTTTCTCCTTTCTCTTCCATGGAGATAAGCAGCCCCATCAGAAAACCGACGAGGTTTGGGTGGGTATTGATAAATTCCAGATGATCTTTCATGGCCGCACTCAGGCCCGGCTTATCATCTTTATAGATTTTTTTCAGAATCGGCAGCATCGCCCAGGTAAAGCCGCCCGCCTGCATCCTTTCATAGTTAAAGCTCGCCTGCAGAAGCGAAGAGCGGAAGCCAAGACGGGTAATGTCTTTTTTACTGATTTCAGATCCCATTGCTGTAATCCTCTTCATCATCATTTTTATGGGCGGCAGGCTGGGGTTGCGCCTGCTGTTTAGCTTTGGCATTGAAAAACTCGTACACGGCGAAGCCCGCGCCGAGGACTGCGACCGGGAGAAGGTTGTTGACCTGGATGTAGCAGACAAAAAGGAAGCCGGCGATCAGATAAGGAATGTACTGTGCTTTGAACATCACGCGCAGCAGCAGACCAAAACCAACGGCAGGCAGAATACCGCCCGCGACTTCAAAACCATGAGTAAGCCAGGCGGGCATGGCTTTCACCAGCGCCTGCATGGCACCCTGCGCCAGATAGGTACACAGAAACGCGATAATCGCGTAAGAGCAGGCGACAATCAGCGTCGTTAGCCAGTTCAGACGGGCAAATGCGCGGGTGTTGGCTTCTTTTGCGCAGTTGTCGGCTCTGGACATAAACAGGGAAAAAGCGGAATAGAAGAACAGAATCACATATTGCATCAGCAGACTGAACGGCAGGCCAAGGCCGATGGCGGTTTTGGCATCCACGCCGGTAGACCAGGCGATCACCGTGGTCATCAATCCTGCCATGATTGGGTTTGGCGGTTGTACGCCGCCGGCGGGCGTCAAACCAGCAAAAGCCAGTTCGGTCAGACCGCCGGTGATCAAACCAATATGAATGTCGCCAAGAATGGCGCCAGTGAGCGTACAGACAATAATTGGTCTGAATAAAAACAAGGCTTCCAGCCAAAAATCGATTCCCAGAAAGAAGACTAGTGCCGCGAGGGATATCCCTTGTAAAAGCGTTATTTCATTCATTGTAAACACCTCATATAAATAAGTCCCTTTACTATGAAAACGTTGGCTTGTTATTTACTCCGGGATCGCTTCTTTTTGATCGCCAGGGACATCCTGAATAAAAATGTTTACGCCATGTTTCTTAATGAACTGCAGATCATTAAGGTCCTGCTCATTGACATAAACTTTACTGCTGATCTGCTTTTTGCCTTCTGAGAAGTGCATATTGCCGACATTCACGTCGTTAAGCGTGATACCGCCTTCGAGCAGCTTTCTGACTGTTTGCGGGGTGCGGCAAATCAGGAAAATCTTCTGATGCGGCGCTGCTTTACCGATGACATTGATAGTTTTTTCTATAGAGAAGAAGCGGATACCGAAACCGTAGGTTTCTGCGGTGATGCTCATTAATTTCTGCTGAATCTCATCCTGAGCGACATCATCATCCACGACGACCAGCAGATTGGCACCGATCGTTGATGTCCAGGTGACACCTACCTGACCATGCACCAGTCGGTTATCAATACGCGTTAACAGGATATTTGGACTGCTCATACTTAAATCCTCACCATAAAATAATTGAATGACTGAACTTGTTGAAATATATTATTCTTACCGTATCGCATTCATTAATTAATTCAGCGTGATGTAATCTCGTTATTCTCCTCCGCTATTTGGCCAGAAAGCGCTACCTGATATTAATCAGATAGCGCTTTTGTGTAGTGATGATAAAGCCGACTCGCTTACGATAACTCGTGGTCGACTAAAAGTTTATTGGCCGATCCACAGACATTGATTTTACTTCTCACGACTTCTTTCATTGCATCCATACCGACGCGCATGTAGTAGCGCGGATCGTTGCCCTGTGGGTTGTCGGCAAACCACGCTTTCACGGCATCGGCAAAGGCAATTTTCAGTTCAGTGGCGACGTTAACCTTACAGACGCCCAGTTCTATCGTGCGGCGCACGTACTCGTCAGGCACATCGCTCGCGCCATGTAGCACCAGCGGAATATCCACCACTTCACGAATTTCAGCCAGACGCTGGAAATCGATTTTCGGCTTTTTGGTGTACAGGCCGTGCGCGGTACCGATCGCGACGGCAAGGCTGTCGACGCCGGTCAGCTCAACAAAGCGTTTGGCCTCCTGCGGATCGGTCAGAAAGGCGCTTTCTGCGTCAACGCTCATGTCATCTTCGACGCCACCCAGTCGCCCCAGCTCCGCTTCGACGCTGCAATCGCGGGCGTGGCAGAAATCCACCACCGATTTCACCAGCTTCACGTTTTCTTCAAACGGAAAATGGCTACCGTCGATCATGGCGCTGCGCACTCCTGCGTTCACTTTATGGCGAATGTCGTCCAGCGATTCATGATGATCGAGATGCAGCGCCAGCGGCATGCCGTAGGTGGTGGAGTAGGCGGTGCACAGCGCGTAAAGCTCTTCCAGCGCGATATGTTTAAAGGTGCCTGGCGTACCGGCGAGGATCACCGGTGATTGCATTTCGCTACACACTTCGAGGATCGCCTGGATCGTCTCGGCATTATGGATGTTGAAGGCCGGAACGGCGTAGCCTTTTGCCTGGGCATCCTGTAAGAGATACTTCGTGGAAATGATACTCATGATCGGATCCTCTTAAGCCTGCCACGGGTGAATAACGACGCCCTGCACCACGCGGTTGACCGTACCGCTGCGGGAAGGGGTATCCGGCGTATTACCGACCGCAATGGACTGGGTGAGCGCAAAGACCTGGGCATACATCAGGTAGCAGAATGCCAGTTCGGTATCGATGAAATGACGCGCAGACGGCAGCAAAATGTGCGGGCCGGCTTCGATAATGGAATCGCTTTCGGCTGCAATGGCAACAACGCGCATGGCCTGATCATCGCGACGCAGCTCTGCCAGCAGATCGAGATCGTACTGCCGGGTGTAAGGGTGGCTGGAGATATACACCACGATCAGCGTTTCGTTATCCACCAGTGATTTCGGTCCATGACGGAAACCGGTTGGAGAATCGTAAAATGCCGCCAGCTTACCGGCGGTCAGTTCCAGGACTTTCAGGGCCGATTCACGCGCGGCACCCTGCAATCCGCCGCTGCCGAGGTAGACGATCCGTTTCCAGTTTTCATTGCCAAACACGCCGTGGCTGAAATCACCTAGTGAGGACAGGATCGTCTGGCAGCGATCCGCGACGTCGCGGAAGGTCTGGCTGTTGATGAGTTTCGGTGCGAACACCGCCAGGCAACTGGCCATCATGGTGGTAATACTGCTGGTCATCGCAAAACCGCGATCGTGTGTTTCTGCCGGCATCAGCAGAGCAAAAGCGTTATCGCTTGCCACCGCGTTCTGGTACAGGCTGCCCGCTTCATTGCAGGTGATCGAAAGGTGATAGCACTCAGGGACGAACTGGTTTGCCAGTTCCACTGCGGCGACGCTTTCCGGGCTATTGCCGGAACGGGCAAACGAGACCAGCAGCAGCGGATGCGCCGGATTCAGATAATCCATCGGATTGGTGACCAGATCGGTGGTCGGAACGGCGCTGATGTTTTGCCCCGTGTGGCTGGCAAGCCAGGGAGAGATGATCTCGCCAATGAATGCCGAGGTACCTGCCCCGGTCAGCACGATCCGCAGATCGTCTTTACGCAGTAGTGGCGCAAGAAAGTTGTCGATCGTGGTACGTATCGCGTCAATGTTCGTCAGCGATCGGATCCAACTGGCAGGCTGCTGGCGGATCTCTTCTTCAGTCCAGGTTCCGGTGGTTGCCGCTGCAGGGGTATAGGTTTCTGGCATATCGTAAGTCCTTAGTCTTGTGAATTCCACATCAGACGCTGGCAAAATGTCGCTATCTTTCGTTTCGTTTCACTTGTTCACATGATCGATTGATTAAAATCTATAGGAAAGAAATCGAAAGTTCAATGATGCGAAATGAAATAAAACGAAAAGTGTGATCGATTGTACGGAGAGCGTTTTTATCTTATTGATCTGTAATAATTCTCTCTGAAGGTTCTGAGGTGAGGGTTTTCTTAAGCGAAAGGAAAAGAAAGGCCTTACGATTCATGATCGAAGGCCCTGGAGAAAAAAAGGGTCAAAGGGGGAGGCGCTGACCCTGAATCCAGATCTGTTGTAAATGCAGTCCGCCATTGAGAGCGATCATGTTGGCACGTTTGCCCACGGCTAACGATCCTAAGTGGCTGTCGATCCCCAGCAGTTGCGCTGGATGGAGCGAGGCCATATGGATCGCCTCCTCAGGGGCGATTCCTGTCAGTTCAACCATATTGCGCACTGCCGCATCTACCGACAACGTACTGCCTGCCAGGCTACCCGATGCGGTTCGCACGATTCCGCCATGCATGTCGACCTTTTCACCGCACAGCGTGTAGTTTCCGTCGGGCATACCGGCGGCCTGCATCGCATCGGTGATCAGCACTAGCCTCTCTTTGGCACAGCAGCAACAGAGCTTCATGGCGGCCGGATGGACGTGGTGCCCGTCGGCGATGAGCTCCAGCCACGCGCGTGGATCGGTGAGTCCTGCGCCAACCATTCCTGGTTCACGGTGATGGAGTCCGGTCATACCGTTGTAGCAGTGCACAAGTCCGCTCGCGCCTGCGTCAAAGGCGGCTTGGGTTTGCGCCCAACTTGCCGCGCTATGCCCCAGCATCACCCGTATACCCTGTTGCCTGAGATGGTGAATCGCCTGCAAGGCGCCCGGTTTTTCCGGTGCCAGCGCCACCACCCGCAGGGTCTGTCGTGACATGGCGACCAGCTCATCAAGTTCCGTGAGGTCCAGCTCGCGAAACAGCTCCGGGGGATGGGCACCTTTATTCTGCGGCGTGAAGTAGGGCCCTTCCAGATAACTTCCGAGCACCTGGGCGCCAGGCCCGCCGGAATAACAGCGTTGAGCGATGCGCTCCAGCGCGCGGTGAATCGTCTTCAGCGGCGCGGTGACGGTGGTGGGGAGCCAACTGGCAACCCCTTCACGTGCTTTGTGCATCGCCAGCTTGTCCAGTGCGTCCGGTTCATCGTCCATCACATCGACCCCCGCGCCACCGTGGACGTGGGTGTCAATATAAGCGGGACACAGTAGCTCGGCGTCGCGCACGGTGATGCCCGGAGCAATCGGCTCGATGGCCGTGATGATGCCTTCTTCAACGCGCAACTGATGATCGTCCAGCCAGCCCTGCCCGGTGAGCAGGCGTCTGGCGCGCAAAACCTGCGTCATATTCCTTCCTCGATGGGGTGCTCCTCGCGACAACGCCCCAGCTCATCGACCAGGCTGGTCAGGCCGCGATGCCCGCACTCCAGCGCCTGCACACGAAATGCTTCGCTGCTGAGTCCTTCGCGATCCAGCACCATCTCCAGCAGCAATTGCAGGTTGGTGCCAGTGATCACTTCCCGGCCTGGTTTCAGCATCGCCAGCGTAGAGGCGACGCGAAACGGCGTGCCGCCAAGCAGGTCGGTCAGGAAAACGATATCTTCCTCGCCGTCTAGTTGTTCAATCGCCTGCTCAAGCTGCGAGGTGAGCAGCGCAGTGGTGGAGGTTTCCGGAAAGTCGATGGCGATAAACTGCGACTGCTCGCCGAGGATCTGTTTCATCGCTTTTTCCATACCGCTGGCAAACCCACCGTGCCCCGTCAAAATAATACCTAACATCGAAGACCTCTTTGCTTTACAGGAAGTGACAGAACTTGCCGACGACGCCCAGTACCACGGTGATACCGATGAGGCGCAGCGGACTCCAGCCGCGACGGACTAACCAGAACATCGTCAGGGTATAGACCAGCGGTAAAAAAGCGGGCATCAGTTTGTCGATAACGTCTGCCTGGAGCTTAACGACCGCATCACCCGCCTTGATTTCGAGCGTGGTATTCAGACGCACATAGGTCGCCACGAGTGCGCCAATGACCGTCATCCCGACGATAGATGCCGCGTGGCCCACTTTCTTCGTATTGGCCTTGATGAGCGGAATGGCGGCGACCCCCATACGATAAGCATAGTGCGCCAGGCCAAAACGCAGACCCAGATGCACCACGTTAAATAACACAATAAAGACCACTGCGCCGAGGATGGAACCCTGTAAGGCCAGACTGGCCCCAATGCCGCCGCAAATAGGCAACAGCGTCAGCCAGAACATCGCATCGCCAATCCCGCCAAGCGGCGCGCCAACGGCAATTTTGGTGCTCTGAATGCTGTTAACGTCCTGTTTTGAGCGCTCCATCGCCAGAATGATGCCAATGACAAACGTCACCAGGAAGGGGTGGGTATTGAAGAAACCCATGTGGCCTTTCATGGCGCGCGCCAGATCGCGTTTATTGGTGTGGATCTTTTTCAGCGCAGGCAGCAGCCCGTACAGCCACCCGGAAGCCTGCATACGTTCGTAGTTAAACGACGCCTGCAACAGCATGGAACGCCAGGCCACCCGGTTGATATCTTTTTTGGTCAGCTCTGCGCCAATACTCTGATCTTCATAGATGTTTTCGTTTACGCCGGAAAGTAGCGTTTCGTCGCTGTCGGAAACAGTCGGAAGCGTTTGTTGATTAGATGCCATCTTCGAATTCCTCTTTCTGGGCCGCAGATTGCGTCGGTTCTGGAGATTTACGCAGTAGGTCGATCAGCGCCATGGCCAGTGCCGCAGCGGCGATCGCCAGTACCGGCAGTTTGAGCCATGCGGCTCCCACGAAGCCGATGATAAAGTAAGGGATATAGACGTTTTTCATCATGATTTTCAGCAGTACGGCAAAGCCGATGGCTGGCATGATGCCGCCTGCGACGCCGAGACCGTCAATCAGCCGTTCCGGCAGAACATCAATGGCCGTTTTCGCGTGCTCTGCACCGAAGTAAATCGGCAGAAACGCACACAGAAAATAGAAAATCCCCAGTGCCAGTAACGCCAGATAGTTGACCCGTTCAATACCGGCGGTGTCGGCATTCGCCGCCATGCGATCGCAGCGGGACATCACCCCGGACATCACGGAGAACAGGAACGTAATCCCCATCTGCACCGCCACGGCAAACGGCACGGCGACGCCCACGGCGACATCCGGTTTCACCCCAGTTGTAATGGCGAACGTCGTACCCACGATAGTGCCGATAATGACGTTTGGCGGTTGCGCGCCTGCCAGCGGTGCGAGTCCCATCCACACCAGTTCCAGCGTACCGCCGGTTAAAATACCGGTATGCAGATCGCCCAGAATCAGGCCGACCAGCGGCCCAAGCACCACCGGGCGGTGCATGTGTGTTAATCCGTTGAACATATCCAGGCCGGCAATAAAGGCGAGGATACCTAATGCAAAAGCCTGTAACAGACTAATTTCCATGGTGAAGGCCTCAGATGAGTTTAAAGAGATCCTGCGCGGGTTCTGTCGGAACGCCCTGAACAAAGCATTCCACCCCGGCAGCTTTCAGGCCGTTAAACGCCGCAATATCGGTCGAGTCGACAGAGACCGTTTTGGCAATCTGCTGTTTGCCATTGGCGTAGTGCATATTGCCAACGTTGATGCGTGTCACAGGCACCCCACCTTCGACCAGCCTGAGGAAATCAGCGGGGGACTTGCAGACCAGCAAAATTTTCTGTCGGTCGGCGGCGCGGTGAATGTTGTCGATCACTTTTTGCAGCGACCAGAAGCGCACGGCGATCCCTTCTGCCAGCACCATCTCCATCAGGTTCTGTTGCACAGTGTCTTCCGCCACCTCATCGTTGGCGACCAGGACCAGATTCGCCCCCGCAAACCCGACCCACTGCACCCCGACCTGGCCATGAATAAGCCTTTCGTCGATACGGCTGAGTACAATATTTGGCATAGCGTGTTCCTCTTTTTTGTTATCCGTTTTGGGACGTTACGCCCTGGCAGGCGGCATGGTACTGCTGCAGTATGTCCTGAATATGGTTGATGATGAGTTCTCGCGGTGTGGCATTGAGATCTCCCTCGCGCACTTTCACGTACTGTAACGGCAGATACTGGCTAATGAGCGGCAGGGGAATCGGCTCATCCGCCAGATTGCGCACCAGTCGTTCAAACGCCTCATCAATCTGGCTGTCTGGCCAGTAGTAACGAACACGATCGGAATAGCTGTAGCCCCGCGCCAGACGGCGGGTATTGCCATCGCCGTGGTAGTGGCTCTGCCAGTATTCCGGACGATCGAGCATGACGCTTTCAAGGACATGACGCAGGTCGGAACAGGCTTTTGCCGGGAGTAACTCTTCCTCAATGGCGGCCAGCGAGAACAGCGCTTCGCGCAGGGCGAAGGTCAGGGCCGGGCCGACTTTCAGGATGGCAAAGTGATCTTTCACTAACTGGCGCAGCGACTGTGGCGTCTGGTAGTCCGTGGAGTGCGCCTCAAAAACCAGCGTGTCATACGCTTCCACCATCTTGCTTAACGCGACGGCTTTTTGTGGCTGATAATCAATGATGTGGGTATGGTCGAACTCAACGCCGGGTTGTACCACCAGCGCGATGATACGGGGCCAGATGGCATTGAGTCCCTGCTTTTCAAAGGCGTGACGATGGGCTTCCAGTGTCGCTCGTGCGGCCTCAGGCGTGGTGACAGCCAGTTCGGTGAGCGTCTCATGGGCTCCGCCCGGTACCGGCACTTCAGTGCCAATCACATAAACCAGATCAGACTCGCCAAAATGAGCAATGCAGGTCTCTTCGGCAATCTTCGCCAGACGCACGGCACGTTCCGCGACGATGGCATCGGTCAATGGCACGGGATCGCCCTGGCAGGACATGCTGCAATCAAGGTGGATTTTTTTGAATCCGGCGGCGACATAGCTTCTGATCAGTTCGTCGGCATTGGTCATTGCCGGTTCTGCGGCCAGGTTTTGCCAACGGTTAGGGCCGAGGTGGTCGGCCCCCAGAATCAGTTGCTCCTGAGGGAAATTAAGTGAGTCGGCCAATTGGCAGACAAAATGGCGAAAATCGGCTGGGGTCATGCCCGTGTAACCGCCAAACTGGTCAACCTGATTTGAGGTTGCTTCAATCAGCAGCGGCGAGTGATTTGCCTGTGCGTAACGTATTGCGGATTCCAGCACCAACGGATGCGCGGAACAAACGGCGTAAATTCCGTTTGCCTTACCGCGTTTATGCTGTTCCACCATATCAGTCAGATGTTTCACTTTCCTCTCCAGGTCAGATAACTGCGACATGCGATCTTTCGTTTTGTTTCACTTGATACTGCATCATGGTCTTATAAAAATAAAACGAAAGATAATAGTTTTCCGATCTGTTTCACAAAAGAAACATAATGAAAGCATTAAGCGGGGTTTTTCGCCCCTCAGGTCGGCTTTTTTCGGCTTGCATTCCGATAAAAGAAAGGCGTTAATAGGTGAAACGAAATGAAACGAAAGAATTAGCCAAAGGATTTCTTATGAGCAATACTGATGCTTCTGGAGACAAGCGGGTGTCAGGCACCAGCGAAAGGCGTGAGCAAATTATCCAGCGGTTGCGGCAGCAAGGAAGCGTACAGGTGAACGATCTTTCGGGATTGTTTGGCGTTTCCACGGTGACGATCCGCAACGATCTGGCGTTCCTGGAAAAGCAGGGGATCGCCGTTCGCGCCTATGGCGGCGCATTGATTTGCGACAGTAATACGCCAGGTGCGGAGCCTTCCGTCGAAGATAAAAGCTCACTGAACACGGCAGTGAAACGCAGTATCGCCAAAGCGGCCGTGGAGTTGATCAAACCGGGTCACCGCGTGATCCTGGACTCCGGTACCACGACCTATGAGATTGCGCGCCTGATGCGTCAGCATAGCGATGTGATTGCAATGACCAATGGGATGAACGTCGCCAATGCCTTACTGGAAGCAGACGGCGTGGAATTGTTAATGACCGGTGGTCATCTGCGTCGTCAGTCGCAGTCGTTTTATGGCGACCAGGCCGAGCAGTCGTTGCAGAATTATCACTTCGATATGCTGTTTCTGGGCGTCGACGCCATTGATTTAGAGCGAGGCGTCAGTACTCATAACGAAGACGAAGCCCGGCTAAATCGTCGGATGTGTGAAGTGGCGGAACGGATTATCGTGGTCACTGACTCCAGTAAATTTAACCGCTCGAGCCTGCATAAAATTATTGATACGCAACATATCGATATGATTATTGTGGATGAAAATATTCTACCAGAAAGCCTGGAAGGTCTGCGTAAGAGCGGGGTGGAAGTTATCCTTGTGCAGGTATAAGGAAGGCTACTGACAAGCCGGACAGGGATTCGCCTGTCCGGCTTTTTTGCTATCAGGTCACTGGTGCCGGGTTAAAGACGGCCAACTGATTATGCAGTCCCCATTGATCGGAAAAGGTTTTCTTTCGGCCACTGGCGACATCGAGAATAAATTCGAACAGCTTCTGACCGACTTCCTCAATGGTCTCTTCACCCGTGGCGATGGTACCCGCATTGATATCCATTAAATCGTACCAGCGATTTGCCAGTTCGGTACGGGTTGCCATCTTAATCACCGGCACGGCCATCAGGCCATAGGGGGTACCGCGACCCGTGGTGAACACCTGAACGGTGATCCCGGACGCGACCTGCTGTGTGCCGCAGACAAAATCGCTGGCGGGCGTTGCGGCATAAATCAGACCGCGTTTGGTCGGGCGCTGACCCGGAGAGAGCACTTCGACAATCGCGCTTTTACCGGATTTCGCAATTGAGCCCAGCGCTTTTTCCACCACATTCGCCAGACCACCTTTTTTGTTACCCGGAGAGGGGTTAGCGCTGCGATCGGTTTTTCCCATATCGAGATAGTTGTCGTACCAGGCCATCTCTTCCAGCAGACGTTTACCTACCTCTTCGTTGATGGTGCGCGGCGTCAGCAGATGAATCGCATCACGCACTTCGGTGACTTCGGAGAACATCACCGTGGCGCCGCAGCGTACCAGCAGGTCAGAGGCGTAGCCCACTGCCGGGTTTGCCGTCACGCCGGAAAACGCATCGCTGCCGCCGCACTGCATGCCGACAACCAGTTCAGAGGCCGGGCAGGTTTCGCGCTGGCGCAGATTCAGTTTAACCAGATGGCGCTCAGCGACCTGCAGGATATCATCGACCATGGAACGGAAGCCCACATGCTTTTCGTCCTGAAGGCTGACGATGCTGGCGCTGTCGACCGGAATACTTTGCACATCGTCAGTACCTTCCAGTAAACGTTCCGGCTGCAGTTTTTCACAGCCCAGGCCAATGACCATCACTTCGCCGCCAAAGTTTGGGTTCAGCGAGATGTTATGGATGGTGCGGATCGGCACCACAGCTGCCGGCGCGTTAATTGCCACGCCGCAACCGTACAGGTGGTTAAGTCCGACCACACCATCGACGTTCGGGTATTTAGGCAGCAGATCGCGCTCAATGATTTTGACGACATAATCCACCACACCCGCCACACAGTGCACGCTGGTGGTGATGCCGAGCAGATTCTTGGTGCCTACGCTGCCATCGGCGTTGCGGTAGCCTTCAAAGGTATAGCCTTCCAGCGGCGGCAGCGGTTCCGGAACTTTGGTCGCCAGTGGCAGCGTGTTCAACGGCGGCGCTGTCGGTAGCTCAACCATGGATTCATCAATCCAGCTTCCGCGCGGAATGTCGCGCACGGCGTAGCCGATCACTTCACCGTAACGTATGATTTCACCATGAACCGGAATATCCACCAGCGCGACTTTATGTCCCTGTGGAATATGTTCAATCAGCTCCAGTCCATCCGGGAATCGCGTCCCGGCTTTCAAACCATTGTCATTAACAATGATCGCCACATTATCTGTTTCGTGGACCTTTATATAAAATGCGCTCGGCGATTCTTGTCTGATGTCGATGTTGGCCATTGTCCAGTATTCTCCAACCGGGGTGATAATAATATAGAAAGATTCTGCGAATCTGATTATTAAAATAAGGAAGACCTGTCGTGAAATAAGGATGTCAGGAGTTCAAAAATAAGAATGTGATCCAGATCACTCGTTATGGTGAAAGCCCGGCTATCAGGGGCGGTAAAGCGTAAATATGTGCATCAGCGCCCAGCGTTATGTGCATTTGCTCAAGATATTATTTGTAATTAGCATCGTTAATGAGCATCTGCACAATGCGTAATGCTCTCTGCCTGATTATACTGAATCACGAAATGAGTATCTGTATTTATTAATAAGTGATAGCGTCTGTCATCAATAAATAATAATAAATGTGTCTGCTTAAGTGCCTGAGGTAAATAAAATGATCCTGGATACCGTTGTAGAAAAAAAGAAAGGTACGCATACCCGCTATTTAATTCTGCTGATAATTTTTATTGTTACAGCGGTTAACTACGCGGACCGGGCGACGCTATCCATTGCCGGTACCGAAGTCGCCAAAGAGTTGCAGCTGAGTGCTGTGTCAATGGGCTACATCTTCTCTGCCTTTGGCTGGGCATACCTACTGATGCAAATCCCCGGCGGCTGGCTGCTCGATAAGTTTGGTTCGAAAAAAGTGTACACCTGGAGCCTGTTTTTCTGGTCGCTGTTCACCTTCCTGCAAGGCTTCGTGGATATGTTCCCGCTGGCCTGGGCCGGGGTTTCCATGTTCTTTATGCGCTTTATGTTGGGTTTCTCGGAAGCGCCTTCGTTCCCGGCAAACGCCCGTATTGTTGCGGCCTGGTTCCCGACCAAAGAGCGTGGAACCGCGTCGGCAATCTTTAACTCTGCTCAGTATTTTTCACTGGCACTGTTCTCGCCGCTGCTGGGCTGGTTGACCTTTGCCTGGGGCTGGGAGCACGTCTTCACTGTGATGGGCGTGATTGGATTTGTCCTGACGGCGCTGTGGGTCAAACTGATTCATAACCCCACCGATCACCCGCGGATGTCCGCAGAAGAGTTGAAGTTCATCTCTGAAAACGGTGCGGTCGTGGATATGGACCACAAAAAACCGGGCAGCGCCGTGGCAAGTGGTCCAAAACTGCATTACATCAAGCAGTTATTGACCAACCGCATGATGCTTGGCGTGTTCTTTGGACAGTATTTCATCAACACGATCACCTGGTTCTTCCTGACCTGGTTCCCGATTTATCTGGTTCAGGAAAAAGGAATGTCGATCCTGAAAGTGGGTCTGGTGGCTTCGATTCCGGCGCTATGTGGTTTCGCTGGCGGCGTACTGGGCGGCGTGTTCTCGGACTATCTGATTAAGCGCGGTTTTTCTATCACCGTTGCGCGTAAGCTGCCAATTGTGCTGGGAATGCTGCTGGCTTCCACCATCATTTTGTGCAACTACACCGACAACACCGCGCTGGTGGTGACGCTGATGGCGCTGGCCTTCTTTGGTAAAGGATTTGGCGCACTGGGCTGGCCGGTGATTTCGGACACCGCGCCGAAAGAGATTGTGGGCCTGTGTGGCGGGGTATTTAACGTCTTTGGCAACGTGGCATCTATCGTAACGCCACTGGTTATCGGTTACCTGGTAAGTGAACTGCATTCCTTCAACGCCGCGCTGGTATTCGTTGGCTGTTCCGCGCTGATGGCAATGGTGTGTTACCTGTTTATTGTCGGTGACATTAAACGTATGGAACTGCAGAAATAATTAACGGTTAAGTGACAAGGTAAAAGTGATGAATAACGACATCTTCCCGAACAAGTTCAAAGCAGCGCTGGCTGCGCATCAGATTCAGATTGGTTGCTGGTCAGCGCTGGCAAGCCCCATCAGTACCGAAGTCTTAGGACTGGCGGGCTTCGACTGGCTGGTGTTGGATGGCGAGCATGCGCCAAATGATGTCTCCACCTTTATTCCACAACTGATGGCGTTGAAAGGCAGTTCCAGCGCGCCAGTGGTGCGTGTACCGACCAATGAGCCGGTGATTATTAAACGTCTGCTGGATATCGGTTTTTACAACTTTCTGATTCCGTTTGTTGAAACAGAAGAAGAGGCAGTGAACGCCGTTGCGTCGACGCGCTATCCGCCTGAAGGGATCCGTGGCGTGTCCGTATCGCATCGCGCCAACATGTTTGGCACCGTCCCGGATTACTTCGCGCAGTCCAACAAAAACATCACCATCATTGTGCAGATTGAGAGCCAGCAGGGCGTGGATAACGTCGATGCTATCGCCGCCACCGAAGGTGTCGACGGTATTTTCGTTGGTCCAAGCGATCTGGCTGCGGCGTTAGGCCACCTCGGCAATGCCTCTCATCCTGAGGTGCAGAAAGCCATTCAGCACATCTTTGCCCGGGCGAAAGCGCACGGCAAACCGAGCGGCATTCTGGCACCGGTTGATGCCGACGCCCGTCGCTATCTGGAATGGGGGGCCACGTTTGTTGCTGTCGGCAGCGACCTGGGCGTGTTCCGTTCCGCCACGCAGAAACTGGCTGATTCCTTTAAGAAATAACCACCACCGACACAAGAGAGATAATTGATATGACGATGAAAGTTGGTTTTATTGGCCTGGGTATCATGGGTAAACCAATGAGTAAAAACCTCCTGAAAGCAGGTTACTCGCTGGTGGTTTCTGACCGTAATCCTGAAGCGATCGCTGACGTTATCGCGGCAGGTGCAGAAACCGCGTCTAACGCCAAAGCGATTGCTGAGCAGTGTGATGTGATCATCACCATGCTGCCAAACTCTCCGCATGTGAAAGAGGTTGCGCTGGGCGAAGGCGGCATTATCGAAGGGGCGAAACCGGGGACGGTGCTGATCGATATGAGCTCCATCGCGCCGCTGGCGAGCCGTGAGATCAGCGACGCGCTGAAAGCTAAGGGCATCGATATGCTGGACGCGCCGGTGAGCGGCGGTGAGCCGAAGGCGATCGACGGCACGTTGTCGGTGATGGTTGGCGGCGACAAAGCGATTTTCGATAAATACTACGATCTGCTGAAAGCGATGGCGGGGTCTGTTGTTCATACCGGTGATATCGGGGCGGGGAACGTCACCAAACTGGCGAACCAGGTGATTGTGGCGCTGAACATTGCCGCGATGTCTGAAGCGCTGACCCTGGCAACCAAAGCCGGCGTAAACCCGGATCTGGTTTATCAGGCGATCCGTGGTGGTCTGGCAGGCAGCACCGTCCTGGATGCGAAAGCGCCGATGGTGATGGATCGTAACTTCAAGCCGGGTTTCCGTATCGATCTGCACATTAAAGATCTGGCAAACGCGCTGGATACGTCTCACGGTGTTGGTGCTCAGCTTCCGCTGACCGCGGCTGTTATGGAGATGATGCAGGCGCTGCGTGCTGATGGCCTGGGAACCGCCGACCACAGTGCTCTGGCATGCTATTACGAAAAACTGGCGAAAGTGGAAGTCACTCGCTAATGACCTTGCGCCCGGATGGCGTATCGCGATCCGGGCCTGGATTGTAGGCCGGATAAGTAAAGCGCCATCCGGCGTTGTGCAGTAACAGGCGATCATCATGAAAATCGTAATTGCCCCAGACTCTTATAAAGAAAGCCTTTCTGCTACTGAGGTAGCGCAGGCGATAGAAAAAGGATTTCGGGAAATTTTCCCCGATGCGCAGTATGTTTCCGTTCCGGTCGCCGATGGGGGTGAGGGGACGGTTGAAGCCATGATTGCCGCCACACACGGTTCTGCACATTCCGCTCTGGTGACCGGACCGCTGGGTGAAAAAGTGAATGCCAACTGGGGCATGTCAGGCGATGGAAAGACCGCGTTTATTGAAATGGCGGCCGCCAGCGGACTGGCGCTGGTCCCCCCCGAAAAACGTAACCCCCTGATTACCACTTCGCGCGGCACCGGGGAGCTTATTTTGCAGGCGCTGGACAGTGGGGCGAGCAATATTATTATCGGCATTGGCGGGAGCGCGACCAATGACGGCGGTGCCGGGATGGTTCAGGCGCTGGGCGCGAAGCTGTGTGATGCCAACGGAACTGAAATTGGCTACGGCGGCGGTAGTCTGAACACTCTCAATACCATTGATGTGTCTGGTCTGGATCCGCGCATTAAACATTGTGCTATTCGCGTTGCTTGTGATGTGACCAATCCGCTGGTGGGCGAACAGGGAGCTTCTCGGATCTTTGGCCCGCAAAAAGGGGCGACGGAACCGCTGATCCTCGAACTGGACCGCAATCTGGCTCACTACGCGGATATTATTAAAAAATCACTGGGTGTGGATGTGAAAAACGTCCCAGGCGCAGGTGCGGCGGGCGGCATGGGGGCTGCGCTGATGGCATTCCTCGGCGCGGAGTTGAAAAGCGGGATTGAGATCGTCACCCAGGCGCTTAATCTGGAAGAGCATATTCACGACTGTACGCTGGTTGTTACCGGTGAAGGGCGCATCGACAGCCAGAGCATTCACGGCAAAGTGCCGGTGGGCGTGGCTAACGTGGCGAAGAAATACCACAAGCCGGTGATTGGCATTGCGGGCAGTCTGACGCGGGATGTCGGCGTGGTGCATCAATATGGTATCGATGCTGTATTCAGCGTATTGACCAGTATTGGCACGCTGGAAGAGGCCTTTCGCGGCGCATTTGACAACATTTACCGGGCGTCGCGAAACATTGCGGCGACGCTGGCGGTGGGAATGCGCAGTGCAGGGTGACAAGGGCGTGCAAACCCTCTATACTGCGCGCCGAAGCTGACCAGACAGTCGCCGCTTCGTCGTCGTCCCTTTCGGGGGAGACAGGCGGAGGGGAGGAAAGTCCGGGCTCCATAGGGCAGGGTGCCAGGTAACGCCTGGGGGGGAAACCCACGACCAGTGCAACAGAGAGCAAACCGCCGATGGCCCACGCAAGTGGGATCAGGTAAGGGTGAAAGGGTGCGGTAAGAGCGCACCGCGCGGCTGGTAACAGTCCGTGGCACGGTAAACTCCACCCGGAGCAAGGCCAAATAGGGGTTCATAAGGTACGGCCCGTACTGAACCCGGGTAGGCTGCTTGAGCCAGTGAGCGATTGCTGGCCTAGATGAATGACTGTCCACGACAGAACCCGGCTTATCGGTCAGCTTCACCACTTTAAGAACCCCGCCACCAGGCGGGGTTTTGCTTTGTAGATAATGTAGATGAATGACTGTCCACGACGCTACACCTGAAAGAAAGCGGCTTACCGGTCAGCTTCACCACTTTCATGTAGAAACCCGCTTCGGCGGGTTTTTGCTTTGCAGATGATGTAGATGAATGACTGTCCACGACGCTATACCTGGAAGAAAGCGGCTTACCGGTCATGACGCTTTGCTTATCAGGTCTGTGAACGGTGAAGGGGAACGGGGACCTGTAGGGCGGATAAGATACGTCGCATCGCCATCCGGCAGCGTTCTGGAACCTGCGGCTATTAAGAAATTTCTTGTTATGTGACAGCCAACACAAAACGCTACTTTCTATGAATATCTCGATAGAAACAAAAAGCAATCGATCGACTTCACAAAATTACGCGCTACAAAAACAGAGAAACTCAGTGTTAATATATTGTTGTGAATGATAATTGTTTGTGTGTATATATTTAATTATTGATAAATTCAATGTTTATTTATAAACAAACAGGGCTAAAAAATGTGATGTATAACATTATTTAATCCAATTTATGTTTTAAACATAATTAAATTTGAGGGATTGCGCATTAAATTTAATGAACAAATTGACCATTAACTGCACGATAATTGCTTGAAATATCGTCATTCCTCATTTTTAGATATGAGGGGAAAATAACGCGTGTTATCGCCATAAAATATTGTTATCCCCCCCTATTTTTTTGACAAAAATCAGACTAAAGTGACATGATGTTTATATAACTAATTGAATACAAAAGGTTTATTTATTTACAAATAACCACTTGAAATATAGGTGAAGGCAATTTGTGAGTGGTCGCACATATCCTGCTTCATGTAATTTGTTACACTTCACGCCGTCAACAAGGTTATTAACGCAGGTCGATATGAATACGTTTGCTCTCCCAAAAACACAGCAGTTGGTGGTCTTTCAGGAAGTAATCAGAAGCGGTTCTATCGGTTCTGCGGCAAAAGAGTTAGGGTTAACTCAGCCAGCTGTTAGTAAAATTATTAACGATATTGAAGCTTATTTTGGCGTTGAGTTGGTGGTTCGCAAAAATACCGGCGTCACCTTAACTCAGGCTGGGCAGGTTTTACTCTCATGGTCCGAATCCATCACCCGTGAGATGAAGAACATGGTGAATGAGATGAACAGCATGACCGACAACACGGTGGTTGATATCTCATTCGGGTTTCCTTCGCTGATTGGCTTTACCTTTATGTCCGATATGATCCAGAAGTTCAAAGAGGTCTACCCAAAATCACAGGTCTCCATGTATGAGGCGCAACTCTCCTCATTCCTGCCGGCGATCCGCGACGGGCGACTGGACTTTGCGATTGGTACGCTCAGCGATGAAATGAAATTGCAGGATCTGCACGTCGAACCGCTTTTTGAGTCGGAGTTCGTGCTGGTGGCGAATAAGTCCCGAACATGCACCGGCACCACCACACTGGAATCGTTGCAGAACGAACAGTGGGTGTTGCCACAAACGAATATGGGCTACTACAGCGAACTCCTCACCACCCTGCAAAGAAATGGCATTAGCATCGAAAACATCGTTAAAACCGACTCCGTTGTGACCATTTACAATCTTGTTCTCAATGCTAATTTTCTGACAGTGATTCCGTGCGATATGGCCGCACCCTTTGGTTCGAACCAGTTTATTACTCTCCCTGTGGAAGAATCGTTACCCATTGCTCGCTATGCCGCAATATGGTCAAAAAACTATCGTATTAAAAAAGCCGCATCGGTTTTGGTTGAATTAGCCAAAGAGTATTCATCTTATAAAGGTTGCAGACGAAAGCAATTAATTGAAATTAACTAACCGATTAAATTTAATTTAATCCTCAATTCATACCATCGTTCTTAATATCAGACGTTGGTTACGGCTATCTATTACTTTACTATCAGGTAAGAGGTTACAATGCACATTACTTACGATCTCCCGGTTGCCATTGAAGATATCCTCGAAGCAAAAAAACGACTGGCGGGGAAAATATATAAAACAGGCATGCCTCGCTCAAACTATTTTAGTGAGCGCTGCAAAGGGGAAATATTCCTTAAGTTTGAAAACATGCAGCGTACCGGCTCATTTAAAATTCGTGGCGCATTTAACAAACTCAGTTCATTGACGGATGCGGAAAAACGTAAAGGCGTTGTCGCTTGTTCAGCGGGTAACCACGCTCAAGGGGTTTCTCTCTCCTGCGCGATGCTGGGTATTGATGGCAAAGTGGTGATGCCGAAGGGGGCGCCGAAATCGAAAGTGGCCGCCACCTGTGACTACTCGGCGGAAGTAGTGCTGCACGGCGATAACTTCAATGACACTATCGCCAAAGTCAGTGAGATTGTCGAAATGGAAGGGCGTATTTTTATCCCGCCTTATGACGATCCGAAAGTGATTGCCGGCCAGGGTACTATCGGTCTGGAAATTATGGAAGACCTGTATGACGTCGATAACGTGATTGTTCCTATCGGCGGCGGCGGTTTAATCGCCGGTATTGCTATTGCCATTAAATCTATTAACCCGACCATTAAAGTGATTGGTGTGCAGTCTGAAAACGTACACGGCATGGCGGCGTCTTATCAGGCTGGAGAAATAACCACGCACCGAACGACCGGCACCCTGGCGGATGGTTGTGATGTTTCCCGCCCGGGTAAATTAACTTACGAAATTGTGCGTGAATTAGTGGATGACATTGTCCTGGTCAGCGAAGACGAAATTCGTAACAGCATGATTGCTTTAATTCAACGCAACAAAGTGGTGACAGAAGGTGCTGGTGCACTGGCATGTGCTGCTTTATTAAGCGGGAAATTAGATGCCTATATCCAGAACAGAAAAACGGTCAGCATTATTTCTGGCGGCAATATCGATCTTTCTCGTGTATCGCAAATTACGGGTTTAGCAGACGCGTAAATCCGGCTATTAATCTCTTCGTTGAGGATAGGATATGAGTACTTCTGACAGCATTGTATCCAGCCAGACAAAACAGTCGTCCTGGCGTAAATCAGACACCACCTGGACACTGGGTTTATTTGGTACAGCCATCGGCGCCGGGGTGTTGTTCTTCCCCATCCGCGCAGGATTTGGCGGCTTAATCCCCATTCTTTTGATGTTGGTACTGGCGTACCCCATCGCTTTTTATTGCCACCGTGCGCTGGCGCGTCTGTGTCTGTCCGGGTCAAACCCGTCCGGCAACATCACGGAAACGGTTGAAGAGCACTTTGGTAAGACGGGCGGCGTGGTCATCACGTTCCTCTATTTCTTCGCGATTTGTCCGCTGCTGTGGATTTATGGCGTCACCATTACCAACACGTTCATGACGTTCTGGGAAAACCAGTTACAGTTGCCGGCGCTGAACCGTGGTTTTGTGGCGCTGTTCCTGCTGCTGCTGATGGCGTTCGTTATCTGGTTTGGTAAGGATCTGATGGTTAAAGTGATGAGCTACCTGGTATGGCCGTTCATTGCCAGCCTGGTGCTGATCTCGCTGTCGCTGATCCCTTACTGGAACTCTGCGGTGATCGACCAGGTCGATATCAGTAATATCGCCTTAACCGGTCACGATGGCATTCTTGTCACCGTGTGGCTGGGGATTTCCA
Source organism: Citrobacter sp. RHB35-C17 (assembly GCF_013816795.1). Classification (NCBI taxonomy): domain Bacteria; kingdom Pseudomonadati; phylum Pseudomonadota; class Gammaproteobacteria; order Enterobacterales; family Enterobacteriaceae; genus Citrobacter; species Citrobacter sp. RHB35-C17. Next base: position 624,928 of record NZ_CP057150.1, read on the forward strand.
TCATGGTGTTCTCGTTCAACTTCTCGCCGATCGTTTCGTCTTTCGTGGTCTCTAAACGTGAAGAATATGAGAAAGATTTTGGCCGTGAATACACCGAGCAGAAATGTTCTCAGATCATCTCTCGCGCCAGCATGCTGATGGTCGCTGTGGTTATGTTCTTCGCCTTTAGCTGCCTGTTCACGCTCTCTCCGGCAAACATGGCAGATGCGAAAGCACAGAACATTCCGGTACTGTCTTATCTGGCAAACCACTTCGCTTCCCTGTCCGGAACGAAGTCGACTTTCGCCATCGTGCTGGAATATGGCGCCTCGATTATTGCGCTGGTTGCCATCTTCAAATCCTTCTTCGGTCACTACCTGGGCACGCTGGAAGGGCTGAATGGTCTGGTGCTGAAGTTCGGTTACAAAGGCGATAAAACGAAGGTTTCCTCCGGCAAACTCAACACCATCAGCATGATCTTCATCATGGGGTCCACCTGGATTGTGGCTTACGCCAACCCGAACATTCTGGACCTGATTGAAGCGATGGGTGCGCCGATTATTGCCTCACTGCTGTGCCTGCTGCCGATGTATGCCATTCGTAAGGCACCGTCACTGGCGAAATATCGCGGTCGTCTGGATAACGTGTTTGTCACCGTCATCGGTCTGCTGACCATTCTGAACATCGTGTACAAACTGTTTTAATCCTTAAGCTCAGGATGAGCGGAGTAGTGAAATGAATGAGTTTCCGATAGTTCTGGTTATTAATTGTGGATCGTCTTCAATTAAGTTTTCAGTACTGGATGCAAATAACTGCGACGTATTAATGGCAGGCATTGCGGATGGTATTAACTCGGAAAATGCGTTCTTATCGGTAAATGGAGGTGAGCCAGTGACGCTGGCTCACCACAGCTACGAAGGCGCATTAAAGGCGATTGTGTTTGAACTGGAAAAACGTAATTTAAATGACAGCGTGGCCTTAATTGGCCACCGTATTGCCCACGGCGGAAATATTTTTACCGAGTCAGCAATTATTACTGATGAGGTCATTGACAATATTCGCCGTGTTTCACCACTGGCACCATTACATAATTACGCCAATCTGAGCGGGATTGAATCCGCACAGCATCTGTTCCCCGGCGTCACGCAGGTGGCGGTGTTTGATACCAGCTTCCATCAGACCATGGCACCAGAAGCTTACCTGTATGGCCTGCCGTGGAAGTATTTCGAAGAGCTGGGCGTGCGGCGTTACGGCTTCCACGGAACGTCGCACCGCTATGTTTCTCAACGCGCGCATGAACTGCTTGCGCTGTCTGAACAGGACTCCGGCCTGGTGATTGCCCACCTCGGCAACGGTGCGTCAATTTGTGCCGTCCGTAATGGTCACAGCGTCGACACGTCAATGGGGATGACGCCGCTGGAAGGGCTGATGATGGGCACGCGTAGTGGCGACGTGGACTTCGGCGCGATGGCGTGGGTCGCCAGTGAAACCCAACAGACTCTGAGCGATCTGGAGCGGGTAGTGAACAAAGAGTCCGGTCTGCTCGGGATTTCTGGCCTGTCGTCCGACTTAAGGGTGCTGGAAAAAGCCTGGCATGAAGGACACGAGCGCGCACAGCTGGCAATTAAAACCTTTGTTCACCGCATTGCCCGTCATATTGCCGGACATGCCGCTTCGTTACACCGTCTGGACGGCATTATTTTCACTGGCGGTATTGGTGAGAACTCAGTATTAATTCGTCGTCTGGTGGTTGAGCATCTGACGGTATTGGGAGTGAATATCGACAGCGACCGAAATAACCTGCCGAATTCTCATGGCGAGCGCATTATTTCCACCCCTGATGCCCGGGTTATTTGCGCCGTAATACCGACGAACGAAGAAAAAATGATTGCGCTCGATGCGATTCAATTAGGCCGCATTAACGCAGCCGTGGAATACGCCTAATTTATTTGTTGTTCTGTAGAGAGATTATTTTTCATGAAGGTAGATATCGATACCAGCGATATGCTGTATGCCGAAGCATGGCTTGGCTTTAAAGGTACGGACTGGAAAGAAGAAATTAATGTCCGTGATTTTATTCAGCACAACTATACGCCTTATGAAGGGGATGAATCCTTCCTTGCTGATGCAACGCCTGCCACTACGGCATTGTGGGAAAAGGTGATGGCGGGCATTCGTATCGAAAACGCGACCCATGCGCCGGTCGATTTCGATACCAATATTGCGACCACGATTACTGCGCACGATGCGGGTTACATTGAGCAGGAACTGGAGAAGATTGTCGGCCTGCAAACGGATAAACCGCTGAAACGTGCGCTGCATCCGTTTGGCGGCGTCAACATGATCAAAAGCTCGTTCGATGCTTATGGTCGTGAGATGGATCCGAACTTCGCGTACCTGTTCACCGAACTGCGTAAAACCCACAACCAGGGCGTTTTTGACGTCTATTCTCCGGACATGCTGCGCTGCCGTAAATCCGGTGTGCTGACCGGTTTGCCGGACGGTTATGGTCGTGGGCGCATTATCGGTGATTATCGTCGCGTGGCGCTGTACGGCATCCGCTATCTGGTGCGTGAGCGTGAGCTGCAGTTCGCCGATCTCCAGTCAAATCTGGAGTGGGGACAGAATCTGGAAGCCACGATTCGCCTGCGTGAAGAGCTGGCGGAGCACCGTCGCGCGTTGCTGCAAATGCAGGAGATGGCGGCGAAATATGGCTGTGATATCTCTCGCCCGGCGCGTAATGCGCAGGAGGCGGTACAGTGGGTCTACTTTGCCTATCTGGCGGCGGTGAAATCGCAAAACGGCGGCGCGATGTCGCTGGGCCGCACCGCATCGTTCCTCGATATCTATATTGAGCGCGATTTCAATGCCGGTATCCTGACAGAGCAACAGGCGCAGGAGTTGATCGACCACTTCATCATGAAGATCCGGATGGTGCGTTTCCTGCGTACGCCGGAGTTTGACACGCTGTTCTCCGGCGATCCGATCTGGGCGACCGAAGTGATCGGCGGGATGGGGCTGGATGGTCGCACGCTGGTGACCAAAAACTCCTTCCGCTATCTGCATACGCTGCACACGATGGGGCCGGCACCGGAGCCAAACCTCACCGTGCTGTGGTCAGAAGCGTTGCCAGTCGCGTTTAAAAAGTATGCCGCACAGGTCTCTATCGTCACCTCGTCACTGCAATATGAAAACGACGATCTGATGCGGACCGACTTTAACAGCGACGACTATGCGATCGCCTGCTGCGTGAGTCCGATGGTTATCGGTAAGCAGATGCAGTTCTTCGGGGCGCGCGCCAATCTTGCCAAAACGCTGCTGTACGCAATCAACGGTGGGGTGGATGAGAAGCTGAAAATCCAGGTGGGGCCGAAAACCGCGCCGTTGCTGGACGACGTGCTGGACTACGACACGGTGATGGACAGTCTGGACCACTTTATGGACTGGCTGGCGGTGCAGTACATCAGCGCACTGAACATCATCCATTACATGCACGATAAGTACAGTTACGAAGCGTCGCTGATGGCGCTGCACGATCGTGACGTCTATCGCACGATGGCGTGCGGGATTGCCGGACTGTCGGTAGCGGCGGATTCGCTCTCTGCAATTAAGTACGCGACGGTGAAACCGGTTCGCGACCATAACGGGCTGGCGGTCGATTTCGTGATTGAAGGGGAATATCCACAGTACGGCAATAATGATGAGCGCGTGGATAGCATTGCCTGCGATCTGGTTGAACGCTTTATGAAGAAAATTAAAGTGTTGCCGACCTACCGGAACGCGGTACCGACGCAGTCGATTCTGACTATTACCTCCAACGTGGTGTACGGACAGAAAACCGGCAATACCCCGGATGGACGCCGCGCGGGAACGCCATTTGCGCCGGGCGCTAACCCGATGCACGGGCGTGACCGTAAAGGCGCTGTCGCCTCGCTGACTTCCGTGGCGAAACTGCCGTTCACTTACGCGAAGGACGGGATTTCGTACACCTTCTCGATTGTGCCTGCGGCACTCGGCAAAGAGGATCCGGTGCGAAAAACCAACCTGGTCGGGCTGCTGGATGGTTACTTCCACCATGAAGCGAACGTGGAAGGCGGTCAGCACCTGAACGTTAACGTAATGAACAAGGAGATGTTACTGGATGCCATTGAACATCCGGAAAACTATCCGAACCTGACGATCCGCGTCTCCGGCTACGCTGTGCGCTTCAACGCGCTCACCCGTGAGCAGCAGCAGGACGTCATTTCGCGTACTTTCACCCAGGCGATGTAACGTTATCGGGGCGGTCTGCGGGTCGCCCCGATTCACTATGCGTATGAAAACCTGGTCTCCACTGAACGAGTCCGAGGGTGTAGAAATGATTAGCGCATTCGATATTTTCAAACCTGGCATTGGTCCTTCCAGCTCTCATACCGTAGGGCCGATGAATGCAGGAAAACGGTTTATCGATCAACTGGTCAGCAGTGGAAGCTTATCGCGCACGACGCGCATGTCGGTTGATCTGTATGGTTCACTGTCGCTGACCGGAAAAGGCCACGCGACCGATACCGCCATTATGATGGGGCTGGCCGGAAACTCGCCGCAAAGCGTCAACATTGACGCCATCCCCGCGTTTATTGACGAGGTGACCCGTACTGGCCGCTTGCCGGTTGCTGAAGGTACACATGTCGTCGATTTCCCGGTTACCGATAGCATTGTTTTTCATGGTGAAACGCTGCCAAGGCACGAGAACGGAATGCGGATCACCGCCTGGGAAAACCAGGAAACGCTGCTGTGTAAAACCTACTACTCGATTGGCGGCGGGTTTATCGTGGATGAAGAGCGCTTTGGTCAGGCGCATGACGTGGAAGCGCCGGTCCCTTATGATTTTCATTCCGCCAGCGAACTGCTGAAACTGTGCGAACGCAATGGCCTTTCAGTCTCCGGGCTGATGATGCAAAACGAACTGGCGCTGCGCAGCAAGGCGGAGATTGATGCCGGATTTGCTCAGATCTGGGAAGTGATGCACGCTGGCATAGAACGCGGGATGAATACCGAAGGCGTCTTACCCGGCCCGCTGAATGTACCGCGCCGCGCGGTGGCGTTACGCCGTCTGCTGGTCTCCAGTGACAGTCTCTCCAGCGACCCGATGAACGTCATCGACTGGATCAACATGTTTGCTCTCGCAGTCAGTGAGGAGAACGCGGCGGGCGGACGCGTGGTGACCGCGCCCACCAACGGGGCATGCGGCATTATTCCAGCCGTTCTGGCCTATTACGATAAATTCCGTCGTCCGCTGAATGCCAACTCCATTGCCCGCTATCTGCTGGCGGCAGGGGCCATTGGGGCATTGTACAAAATGAATGCGTCAATTTCCGGGGCGGAAGTTGGCTGTCAGGGGGAGATCGGCGTGGCCAGTTCCATGGCGGCGGCGGGGTTGACCGAACTGCTGGGCGGTAGCCCGGCGCAGGTTTGCATCGCGGCGGAAATTGCCATGGAGCACAACCTCGGCTTAACCTGCGACCCGGTTGCCGGGCAGGTGCAGATCCCGTGTATTGAGCGCAATGCGATCAACGCAGTCAAGGCGGTCAACGCCGCACGTATGGCGCTGCGCCGCACCTCCGAACCGCGTGTCTCGCTGGATAAAGTCATCGAAACGATGTACGAGACGGGTAAGGACATGAACGATAAATACCGCGAAACATCACGCGGTGGTTTAGCGATCAAAGTGGTGTGCAGTTAGCGAACGCCAGAAAGCTTGCCCGATAAACCTGCGCCATCGGGCATTTTATCCATTGTCAGCCATCTAAAAGCACACGTCGGTGTGCTTTTTTTTGTTGTGATCTTCTTCAAATTTAGAAAAAAATGACACGTAATTCTTTTTAAGTAGGAAGATTTTCTTAACCAATAGAAAATATCAGGGTTATTTTGTGACGTTTTTCTCTGCGCCTGAGCGTATCCTTTTTTTCATTCTAATGACTCGCCTGCAAACCCCGTACCGCGTATCGCCTTGATGCGGCACGACAAAAATTAAAAATATACCCTACATAATGAGCGAGAATTTTATGGAAACGGCAACGAACAACAGCGTAGTGCTCGACGCCAGCGCCCCGGCGCGCCGGGCGGGAATGACGGAAAGCGAATGGCGGGAAGCGATTAAATTCGACAGCATCGACACCGGCTGGGTCATTATGAGTATCGGGATGGCGATTGGCGCGGGGATTGTTTTTCTCCCGGTGCAGGTCGGTTTGATGGGGCTGTGGGTCTTTTTGCTCTCATCGGTCATCGGTTATCCCGCCATGTATCTGTTCCAGCGTCTGTTTATTAACACGCTGGCGGAATCCCCGGAGTGCAAAGATTATCCCAGCGTCATCAGTGGGTATCTGGGGAAAAACTGGGGCATCCTGTTAGGCGCACTGTATTTTGTGATGCTGGTTATCTGGATGTTTGTCTATTCCACCGCAATCACCAACGACAGCGCCTCCTATTTGCATACTTTTGGTGTGACAGAGGGACTGTTATCCGATAACCCGTTCTATGGTCTGGTGCTGATTTGCATCCTGGTCGCCATCTCCTCACGCGGCGAAAAGCTGCTGTTCAAAATTTCTACCGGCATGGTGCTGACCAAACTGCTGGTCGTGGCGGCACTGGGCGTATCGATGGTTGGGATGTGGCACTTATACAACATTGGCGCGCTGCCGCCGATGGCGCTGTTGGTGAAGAATGCGATTATCACGCTGCCGTTTACCCTGACCTCAATCCTGTTTATCCAGACCCTGAGCCCGATGGTGATTTCCTACCGTTCCCGTGAGAAATCCGTTGAGGTGGCGCGTCATAAAGCGCTACGTGCCATGAATATTGCCTTCGGCATTTTGTTTGTCACCGTGTTCTTCTATGCCGTCTCCTTTACGCTGGCAATGGGACACGACGAAGCGGTTAAAGCCTATGAGCAGAATATCTCCGCGTTGGCGATTGCTGCACAGTTCATCAGCGGCGCGGGCGCCGGTTGGGTGAAAGTTGTGAGTGTCATCCTGAATATTTTCGCCGTGATGACCGCGTTCTTTGGCGTCTATCTCGGCTTTCGCGAAGCCACGCAGGGGATTGCGATGAACATTCTGCGCCGCAAACTGCCGGCTGAGAAGATCAATGAAACGCTGGTACAGCGCGGCATCATGGTGTTTGCCATTTTACTGGCCTGGAGCGCTATTGTGCTTAACGCACCGGTTCTGAGCTTTACGTCGATTTGTAGCCCTATTTTCGGCATGGTGGGATGTTTGATCCCCGCCTGGCTGGTCTACAAAGTACCTGCATTGCACAAATACAAAGGGGTGTCGCTGTATCTGATTATCGTCACCGGTTTGCTGCTGTGCGTATCTCCGTTCCTGGCTTTTTCCTGATTTATCCTGAAGGTTGTTGTTATGTCTGAGACTATAAAAAATCCGTTGTGGCAGCGTTTCATCCGCGCAGTACAGGAAGAGGTGAAACCTGCGCTGGGCTGTACGGAACCGGTTTCTCTGGCGCTGGCGGCCGCGGTTGCGGCCTCTGAACTGCATGGCGCGGTGGAGCGAATCGATGCCTGGGTCTCGCCCAATCTGATGAAAAACGGACTGGGGGTGACGGTGCCGGGAACCGGTATGGTTGGGCTGCCCATCGCTGCCGCGCTGGGAGCACTGGGCGGGAATGCGAATGCCGGACTGGAGGTGCTGAAGGATGCCTCCGCGCAAGCCATTGCCGATGCGAAGGCGATGCTGAAAGCGGGCAAGGTGTCGGTGATGTTGCAGCAACCCTGTGATGACATCCTGTTTTCTCGCGCGAAGGTCTATAGCCATGACGGCTGGGCGTGCGTCACCATTGTCGGCGGTCATACTCACATTGTGCGGATCGAAACCGATACCGGCGTGAAGTTTACTCAGCAAGCGAACGCGGACGATGAGGCGCAGGAATCGCCGCTGGCGGTGCTTTCTGAGACCACGCTGGAAGAGATTCTGGCATTTGTGAATACCGTACCGTTCGACGCTATTCGTTTTATTCTCGACGCCGCCCGACTCAACGGCGCGCTGTCACAAGAGGGGCTGCGCGCAACCTGGGGGCTGCATATCGGTGCGACGCTGCAAAAGCAGTGCGCACGCGGTCTGCTGGCAAACGATCTTTCGACGGCGATCCTCATCCGAACCAGCGCGGCGTCGGATGCGCGTATGGGCGGCGCGACGCTACCTGCCATGAGTAACTCCGGCTCCGGCAATCAGGGGATCACCGCTACGGTACCGGTGATGGTGGTGGCCGAGCACTTTGGCGCCGATGAGGAGAAACTGGCGCGTGCGCTGATGCTTTCCCATCTGAGTGCGATCTACATACACCATCAGCTCCCGCGTCTGTCGGCGCTGTGTGCCGCGACGACCGCCGCGATGGGGGCAGCGGCAGGGATGGCCTGGCTGGTGGACGAAGGGCGCTACAGCACGATCTCAATGGCGATCAGCAGCATGATTGGCGATGTCAGCGGAATGATTTGCGATGGGGCATCTAACAGTTGCGCGATGAAGGTCTCCACCAGTGCTTCTGCGGCGTGGAAGGCGGTGCTGATGGCGTTGGACGATACGGCGGTTACGGGTAACGAAGGGATTGTGGCGCACGACGTGGAACAGTCTATTGCCAACCTGTGCGCGTTGGCGTGTCATTCCATGCAGCAAACGGACAAACAGATTATCGAGATCATGGCCCATAAAGCGCATTAAGTGAAGGGCTGACTGCCTGAAGGCGCGACGCTATCCGGCCTACGAATATGTAGGCCGGATAATGCGCTTGCGCAGTCATCCGGCAATGAGGTTCAGGCGGCAGCTTCTTCCTCGGACAGACGAACTTCGGCGTCTGCGACAATCGCTTCCAGCTCGGTCAGCATCGCCTCGTAGTCAAACGCACGGGGCGCGGTGTTGGTTTCTGCCGTTGCCACTTTCCCTGTCGGGGCCTGTTTTTTTGCTTTCTTACTCATACACCACTCCGGTTACCGATTACACCGGCAAATCTATCAGCAAAGCGCGTAACGGCGTATCGGCAACGAGCGTTATGTTAGCTTCGTCACGAATAAAGGCTCCGTCGCCACAGGTCAGCGCTTCACGCGCTTCATCGTGGGTGACGGCGTGAAAGGTGCCATGAATGGACTGCAAATAAGCGCGCGGGCCATGAAGCTGAAAACTCAGCGACTCGCCCTGATCCAGCTCAATATGGTGTACCCACGCCTGCTGGCGCAGCTGTAGACTGCCGTTCTCACCATCGGGTGAGGCGATCAGTTGCTGTTTAATTTTCGTCAGTTTTGTCTTCTGCACCAGAGCATTCTCGCGCTCAGGACAGGCGTCGAGCCACAATTGCATACGCGTAAGCGGTTTGTCTTTGCTGATATTATGTTCGCTGTAGCTGATACCCGGCTGCGCCGCGAGCAGCAACGCTTCACCCGCCTGGGCCTGCACGTGGTTGCCTTCACTGTCACGATACTCTGCAACGCCTTCAAGAATCAGATTGAGCACGTCCACCTTTGGCCAGGTGCGCGGCTGGAAGGACGCACCGGGTGCCAGTACTTCCTGATTGAGCACGCGCAGCGATGCGTAGCCCAGCAGTTTCGGGTCGAAATAGTGTCCAAAGGAGAAGGTATAACGGGCCTGCAGCCAGCCGTAGTCTGCTTGTCCGCATTGTTTGGCTGTTCGGGTAGTAATCATAGTTCTTGACCTCTCTTTACTTCCTTTTATGTTAAGGGGCTGGACGCTGCATTGTTAGCCAGATATTCTGCCCGGTATGTTCAAATTTCCTGAATGAGAACGATATGGCCAAAGAAAGGGCATTAACGCTTGAGGCATTACGCGTAATGGACGCGATAGATCGCCGCGGTAGCTTCGCCGCAGCGGCGGATGAACTGGGGCGCGTGCCGTCAGCGCTTAGCTACACCATGCAGAAGCTGGAAGAAGAGCTGGATGTGGTGTTGTTTGACCGCTCCGGACATCGAACAAAATTCACTAACGTTGGGCGCATGCTGCTGGAAAGAGGGCGTGTGCTGCTGGAGGCGGCAGATAAGCTCACCACAGACGCTGAGGCGCTGGCGCGAGGGTGGGAGACGCATCTGACTATTGTGACCGAGGCGCTGGTGCCGACCCCGGCCTTCTTCCCGCTGATCGACAAACTGGCTGTTAAAGCCAATACGCAGCTTTCAGTGATCACCGAGGTGCTGGCGGGGGCGTGGGAACGCCTGGAACAGGGCCGGGCGGATATTGTAGTGGCACCGGACATGCACTTTCGTTCATCGTCAGAAATTAACTCCCGCAAGCTGTATACCCTGATGAACGTTTATGTTGCCGCGCCGGATCACCCGATTCATCAGGAGCCGGAACCGCTGTCGGAAGTGACGCGGGTGAAGTATCGCGGCGTAGCGGTCGCGGATACCGCGCGTGAACGTCCGGTATTAACCGTGCAACTGCTGGATAAGCAAGCGCGCCTTACCGTCAGCACCATCGAAGATAAGCGTCAGGCGTTACTGGCAGGATTAGGGGTGGCGACGATGCCGTATCCGCTGGTGGAACAGGATATTGCAGAAGGACGGCTGCGCGTGGTCAGCCCGGAATCGACCAGCGAGATTGACATCATTATGGCCTGGCGGCGAGACAGTATGGGAGAAGCAAAGGCCTGGTGCCTGCGTGAAATACCCAAACTCTTTATGAAAAAATAACGCGTTGCGGATGACTGATATCGGGGCAAAAAGATTGCCCCGAAAAAGGATTAATTAATCTCGTTTTGCTTAGGATCGGCACCAAAACGGTTAGCACCGGCAGTACCGTTCTGACACAGGAATACAATAATAACGATTGTTCCGATAATCGGAATCAGGCTGAGCAGCAACCACCAGCCGGAGCGCTCGGTATCGTGTAAACGACGGATCGCCACCGCAATGCTCGGCAGCAGAATGCCAAGGCTATAAATAATTGAGATATAGGGTGTTTCCATGCCGATTACAGCCTGAATAACATTCAGGACTGCACAGATGATCATGTTGATTAACGCAAACATCCAGTACTCTTTTCGACGTGCGCGACCGCTGAAACCGGTATAATTTTTTATTACACTCAAATACCAATTCATATAACATCCTTATTAATTAAAAGAGGGCAAAATATAGCATGGTATTTTATGAAGGTCATTTGCATTCTAATTAATTAAGAAAATCTCAGGAAAAATATATCTATTATTAATAGTTTTAAGAAATATGTTTTGAATCTGAATCAGTATCTGGGCACTAACCAGAACAACAGGTTAGCGTAAATAAAAGGATCAAGGCAGCGGGTAACGCTGCCTTTCACTTCCTCAGGGGAGAGATTTTGGGTCAGGTCCGAAGCGGTTTTCGCCTGGCGTGCCGTCCTGACAGTTAAAAATGAGGATTACCAGCCAGCCGATGACGGGGATCAGTAACAATAACAGCCACCAGGCCGATCGATCGGTGTCATGCAGACGTCGAAATTGAACTGCCCACCAGGGTAAAAAGACGAGAATTCCGTAAATCGTTGTCAGAATGCCCTCTCCTCCGGCACGCTGCCAGCCCAGGAGTTTATCCAGTACGCCGAGAACGAATGTCAGAATGACGTTGACCAGAATAAACATCCAGTACTCTTTCCGCCGGGCGCGTCCGCCAAAGCCGATATAATTTCTTAAAACCTTTAAGTACCAATCCATTTTTACCTCAATCGTGTGTCAATCACTTGTTTTTAAAGCAATCAAAGAAAGAATAGTTGCGAATGATGAGGGGGTAAATATTTGAAGGGTAAATAGAGCAGGCACCCTGAAGGGTGCCTGGGTTCACCTGGCGAAACGGCTGTCACGCCCGTGTGGTTCGTTGAGGTCCTGCCACGGGCCAATGGAGATAATGCCTGTCGGGTTAATCGTCTTATGGCTGCGGAAATAGTGGTGGCGAATATGGTCAAAATTGACCGTTTCCGCGATGCCTGGCATCTGATAAATATCACGCAGGAAACCATGCAGATTGAGATAGTCGCTGATGCGATGCTTGTCGCATTTGAAATGCGTGACATACACCGGATCAAAGCGGATGAGTGTTGTCCACAGGCGAATATCAGCCTCTGTAAGCCGATTACCTGTCAGATAGCGATGCTGACCGAGGATCTGATCCAGCCGCGCCAGCGCGGTAAAGACGTTTTCTACCGCGTCATCATAGGCTTGCTGACTGGTAGCGAAGCCCGCTTTATAGACGCCATTGTTAACGTTGTCATAAATCCAGCCGTTCAGTTCGTCGATCTTGTTGCGCAGTTCTGGGGGATAGTAGTCCCCGGCTTTTGCCCCTTGCGCATCGAACGCCGTATTGAACATGCGAATGATTTCAGCAGATTCATTACTGACAATCGTATGGTTCTTTTTATCCCACAAGACAGGCACGGTGACGCGGCCGCTGTAATGGGGATCGGCGTGCAGGTAAAGCTGATACAGAAATTCGTGCTGATATAAGGTATCGCCTGTGGCCGCCGGAAAATCATCGTCAAAGGTCCAGCCGTTTTCCAGCATCAGTGGATTTACGACCGAGACGGAGATAAACGGCTCAAGGCCCTTGAGCTTACGCAGGATTAACGTACGGTGCGCCCACGGACAGGCGAGAGAAACATACAGGTGATAGCGATCTTTTTCTGCCGCAAAACCGCCTTCGCCGGAAGGACCCGGCGCACCATCCGCCGTGAGCCAGTTGCGGAATGCCGATACCGAACGTTGAAATTTGCCCCCGGTGGATTTGGTATCATACCAGGTATCATGCCAGACGCCGTCGATCAGTTGTCCCATGTTTTTTCCCTCAGATAGCAAAAACGAGGAGAAAATCCCCTCGTTCTTTTTCATTCATTATAGAGCGCTTACCACTTTTTGTTCAGTACACGGTCGAGACTGAATGCGCCCGGACCGGTGATGCCCAGCAGCAGGAAGCCGCCAGCGATGGTCAGGTTTTTCATGAACATCAGTGAGTTCACGCCTTCCGCAAAGTTGCTGTGGAAGATAAACGCGGTCAGCAGTGTAAAGCCTGCGGTAAACAGCGCGGTGGTACGGGTCAGGAAACCGAACAGAATCGCCAGACCGCCGCCGAACTCAAGCAAAATGGTCAGTGGCAGCAGGAATCCCGGAACGCCCATCGCTTCCATATACTGTTGGGTACCTGCGTAACCGGTGATTTTTCCCCAACCTGCGGTAATAAACAGGATTGGCATCAGAATACGCGCTACCAGTACACCAACATCTTCTAATTTTTTCATTCTTCTCTCCAGGAACTACACAGACTGCTGAGTTTGTTTTTTGGGTGCAATTTCGCGGCGTTCCGCGTCATTGCTGTCGATGGAGAGAATCATAAGCGTGAAGAATGAGAATTGTTAGCAAGGAAAACTGTCAATATTTTTCAAAAAATTTGATTTTGTAGTGGGGTGGTATTGTGGATGGGTAAGCGAAGCGCTCCGGGTACCGTTGCCGGATGGCGGCTACGCCTTATCCGGCCTACCTATTGAATGTGAGAGTCGGATAAGCGAAGCACCCTCAGGCAACGGTTGAGCGTAGCGTCTTTTTAGCCAGTCGCCAGACGCTCCACACGCCAAACCCGCGCTTTGCCCAACGCACGAGCAGGTTAGGGTGGCGAATCGTCCAGACGGCCATCACACTGCTGCCGACCAGCGCCCAGGAGCGCAAACTCAGTAGGGTGTTCCAGCCACGATCGTAAGCGCCCGTGGCTTCCAGCCAGTCACGACGACTGGCTGAAAGATCCAGCCGTTGCTGTTGGATCTCACGAAGCAGTCGGGCCTTACGTTGTTCACGTTCGACTTTACCGCTCACGGCTCTCCTCCTCGAGCAATTGCCGGTCATTTGCCAGTTCATGGCGCGTATGGCGTAACAATGTGGAGCGCCGCGCTTTTCGCAGCGTCCATATCGCGCCAATCAGCGCCAGTGCCAGCAGCACGACCGTGGTGGCAATCATCGCATTGAGCCGATACTGCGGGTCAACGGCCCAGATGACTAACACCATCAGGCTCATCAAACCAAATGCAGCGAAGAGCATGGTGAGTCCCAACATCAGCAGAAGCTGAAAAAGGTTCGCCTTTTCTTCTTCAAGCTCGACGACGGCCAGACGTAACCGCGTTTCCACCATCTCAACGAGAAGAGTGACAATCCGCTGCCCGATACCCAGAACGCTTTTCCCGGGCCCTTGCGCGTGATGAGGATCCGCCATCATTAACGACGCGTCAGCAGAACGCCCAGCACGACGCCCACGGCCGCACCAATCCCGACGCCGGTCCACGGATTTTCGCGCACATAGTCGTCAGCACGCGCAGCGGCTTCACGAGTCTGTTTAGCAATGGCATCACCCGTTTCACCGAGGCGATAGCGGCTCTCTTTTAGCGCGCGCTCGGCTTTGCTGCGGATCTTACTCAACTCTTCTTTCGATTTATCACCAGAGGAGTTCAGCACCTCTTCCAGCGTATCGGCCAGGGATTTCAACTCAGCGCGCAGATGTTCCGATGTGTTTTCTTTCGACATAGTTTTCTCCAGGTGAGTAAGTGGTACTGATACTTAGTAGTCGCGAGCTTCGAGCTCTTTCAGTTCCGCTCGCGCTTCAGCCAGTTTACGCTCGCGTTTGGCAATTTTGTCCGCATCGCCTTTTTGCTTTGCTTCGGCGAGGTCGCGCTGACGTTCGGCGATCTCTTCTTTCTGCTCAGCAATTTTTTCCTGATGATCGGCACGCAGCTTGCTGTCAGTACAGTGGGCCCTGACTTCGCTGAGCGCTTTTTTTAGCCCATTGATGCGATTCTGGTTATTGTGCTTCTCGGCGTAGCTGATCTCCCGTTGAATATCCTGCTCTTTTTGCTGGCAAAGCGTGTTAGCGTAGCTGCCAGCACTGAGAGCGAAAAGGGAGATAGCGAAAGCGATGCGGTATTTCATTCTTGAACCTTCCATTGTGACTCGTCCCCATGAATTCAGGAACGATGATCCAGTGATAAAGCGACAGGGTGACCCCATCGCCTCATTAATCATAGACATTAATCGCAGAAATCACCAAAGTGGGTGATATGATTCGGATTCCTGGAGATTACCCTACCCGATGTGGCGTATCGCGTAAACGTGACAACCACTGGACGGCCTGATTGTTATCATCCTGCTGGGCAATGATGTAGCCGCGCGGCAGCGTTTTGTCGAGCACCGCTTTGGCGGCGGCACTCTGGGCGCTGGAATCGAAAGTGATGAGCAGAGTGTCGTTCTTTGGTGTAATGCTTTTAAAACGAATGCCGTTAGCGTCGAGGTGATGCCAGATCGAGAAGCCGTCCGGCATGCTGGCCCCCTGGTGGACGGCGCGGATCGCCAGCGTGGATTCTTGCTGACGAACCGTTGACCAGACCAACAGCATGGCGCTCAACGTCAGCAGAAACGCGGTGCTCCAGGCCAGTTGTTTAAGGGTTATACGCGGTTTCAGCATCCCTTACCCTCGATTCCCGTATTTCTTTTTCCACAGGACGACCAGTGAACCGCCCAGGCCAAAAACCAGTAGCACGACGGGTAACAGCATCAGGCATGACATCAGTTGATCTTCATACTTCAGAAACACCGGCGTTTTCCCCAGCAGATAACCCAGGCTGGTTAAAATCAGCACCCACAGCAAGCCACTCATCCAGTTGAAAAATTGAAAGCGGGCATTATTCAGGCCGGATAAGCCAGCGATGGTCGGCAGCAAGGTACGAACAAACGCGATAAAACGACCAATCAGCAGGGCGGAAAGACCATGCTTATGGAATAAATGGTGAGCGCGTTGATGATAGTGAGCCGGCAGGTGCGATAACCAGTTTTGTACGATGCGGGTATTGCCCAGCCATCGGCCCTGAATATAGCTCAGCCAACAACCGAGGCTTGCGGCTGCGGTCAGCAACAGAATGGTTTGCGGAAAGCCCATGGCGCCTTTGGCAATTAGAACACCCACTAACACCAACAAACTGTCGCCAGGTAAAAAGGCGGCTGGCAGCAACCCGTTCTCCAGAAACAGAATCATAAATAAAACAAAATACAGCATGCCAATCATGGAAGGATTGGCCAGTGTTTCAAAATCCTGCGCCCACAGGGCATGCAGTAATTGAGTCAAAAGTTCCATTCAGTATTCCAGGTCGAATTGGTTAACGTCACGCCGGGTTAAACAGTTTGCTACGCCGCATCATTGTTAGTGTTTTACATGGTGTGCGGACGGCGCAAAGCCGCGGCCTGAACTATTCCCTGTTAAAAGTTATGAAGTAAGCAAGCACTGACAAACATAAATTCGAATTGCATCTAATTGTAACAAAGGTCAACGTAGTCCGTTATAGAAATTACACGTCCTTGAAATGTGATTTTGCTGATCGCAGGAGAGGGTGGCGAGAGGATTTACACAGGCTGACACTTTATACCTTTCGCTTACTGACAGGCGCAACGGCGCGCCTGTCGAATCAAGAACGTTTATTTTGTCGCGTTAGCCGCCGTATCGAGATGAACGACCGGATTTTCGGCAAACAGATAACGGTCGGCATTAAATTCAAAATCGTCGCTGGTTTCATTGAACAGCATGATTTTTGTGTTCTCGAGATGCTGCCACATCGCCAGTTTTGCCGCATGCGGGTCTTTGCGGATCAGTGCCTTCAGGATTTGATCGTGGTCGTCGCACCAGTTATCGACGGTACGCGCATCAATATGTTCGTGCAGTTTCTTCCAGTACGGGTTGTGACTGCGCTGAGTCCACATTTTTTCCACGATAGCGGCCAGTGCGGAGTTCTGCGTGGCTAACGCGACCTGAATGTGGAATTGCAGGTCCCATTCGGAGTCGCGGAAACATTTTTCGTTGCGCGCCTGTTCCTGGATCGTCATCAGTTTCATGATGTCCTGCTTGGTGACCTGGGTGGCGGCAAACTCTGCAATATTGCTTTCGATAAGCTGACGCGCCTGGAGTAATTCAAAAGGACCGTAGTTGGCAAACTCCAGCGACTCGTCGGTGACCTGCTGGTGGCGCGGTTGGTTGGAAATCACATGAATCCCGGACCCCTTACGGACCTCAACATACCCTTCGACTTCCAGCATGATGATGGCTTCACGAACCACGGTACGGCTGACATTTTTTTCATCGGCAATAAAACGCTCTGCAGGCAATTTATCACCCACCAGGTAAACGCCCTGTTCGATGCGCTCTTTTAAATCAGCAGCAAGTTGTTGATACAAACGTCGTGGTTCGGTGATTTCCATATGCACTCCAGGCATGATACGGCAGACTGTATTTGTTATACCACTTTCGCGAGTTTGGCTCTATACGCAGAAACGAAAAAGCCGCCTGCGAGTGCCAGCAGGCGGCTGAGATTGCTTATGCGTTATCCGTCGGCAGGCTAACTTTGCGCTGCCGGTTCATCAAACTGCGGGCCAGAATCAACTTCACTGGCCGGTTTGTTTTGCAGCACGGTCCAGATAACCAGCGCGCCCAACAGGTCGAACACGGCCAGTACTGCGAACAGCGGGCTGAAGCCAATGGTGTCTGCCAGCGCACCGACCACCAGGGCGAACAGCGTACTCGCCAGCCAGGCAGACATCCCGGTCAGACCGTTCGCCGTGGCCACTTCGTTACGTCCAAAGACATCAGAAGAGAGTGTAATCAGCGCACCGGACAGGGCCTGGTGAGCAAAACCACCAATACACAGCAGCATAATGGCGATGTACGGGCTGGTGAACAGACCGATCATCCCTGGGCCAATCATCAGCACAGCACCCAGCGTAACGACCATTTTTCGCGAGACAATCAGGTTGACGCCAAACCAGCGCTGGAACAGCGGCGGCAGGTAACCCCCCACGATGCAACCGAGGTCAGCAAACAGCATCGGCATCCAGGCGAACATTGCAATTTCTTTCAGGTTAAAGCCATAGACTTTGAACATGAACAGCGGGATCCAGGCGTTAAACGTCCCCCAGGCCGGTTCTGCCAGAAAACGCGGCAGGGCGATACCCCAGAACTGGCGGTTACGCAGAATCTGCACGAGTGACATTTTCTTTTTGGTGCTGTTTTTGTGCTGCGCTTCCTGGCCATTAATAATGTAGTCGCGCTCTTCGTCCGTCAGTTTTTTCTGGTCACGCGGATGCTTATAGAAGATAAGCCAGGACATGGCCCAGATGAAGCTCAGGGCACCAGAGATAATGAACGCCATCTGCCAGCTGTGCATCACGATCGCCCAGACAACCAACGGCGGGGCAATCATCGCACCGATAGAGGAGCCGACGTTAAAGTAGCCGACCGCAATGGAGCGTTCTTTCGCCGGGAACCATTCGGAACTGGCTTTCAGCCCCGCCGGGATCATCGCGGCTTCTGCCGCACCGACCGCGCCGCGCGCCAGCGCCAGGCCCCCCCAGCTTCCTGCCAATGCGGTTGCGCCACAGAAAACGGCCCATAACACGGCAAACATTGCATAGCCTATTTTGGTGCCCAGTATATCCAGCACATAGCCGGCAACAGGTTGCATGACAGTGTAAGCAGCAGAATAGGCTGCGATGATATAGGAGTACTGTTGGGTGGAGATGTGCAACTCTTCCATCAGAGTTGGCGCAGCTGCCGCCACAGTGTTACGCGTCAGGTAACCCAGCACGGTGCCAAGCGTCACCAGCGCAATCATGTACCAACGTAACCCTTTAATTTTACGCATGTAAAACCTCATCGTTTTGTTATTTCCGCAAGGATCGCGGTCATCTTCCTGCCTGTGGCAGAGGATGCTGTTTACGACGGGGTAACCAAAAAAAGCCGGTACGCCCGAACGTTGCCATAAATAAATTTTGCTAATTCGGTTTCCGTACCGGTCAATCCGATGATGAATCATCGGTAACTATGCATTCCGTCGGCTTATGTATCGCGACGGCAGAAAGATAACTTGTCATACAACTTTAAAAGGTGAGTGCCATCACAAAAGTATGAATCTTAGCGTGGTTATTATTTCGATTAGGCGATGCCAGAGCTGGCGCGGCTTGAGGCGATGTTTACCACTTCGAGGGTAAACAATTTGTCGGCATTTATTGATCTACCTCACGAAAATATCTACAGACTATGGAAATTGGTGTGATAACTTTGTCAGCATCGCTACATAAGCAATCAGACGCACTCGTTGAGAGGAAGACGATAATGACCCCGTTTATGACAGAAGATTTTCTACTTGATACTGAATTTGCCCGCCGTCTGTATCATGATTATGCGAAAGACCAGCCTATCTTCGATTACCATTGCCATCTGCCGCCACAGCAAATCGCCGAAGACTACCGGTTCAAGAATCTGTATGACATCTGGCTGAAAGGCGACCATTACAAATGGCGCGCGATGCGCACTAACGGTGTCGCTGAGCGCCTGTGTACCGGCGACGCTTCCGACCGCGAGAAGTTTGACGCGTGGGCGGCGACGGTTCCGCATACGATCGGCAACCCGTTATACCACTGGACGCACCTTGAACTGCGTCGCCCATTCGGCGTGACAGGTAAGCTGCTTTCTCCGTTGACGGCGGACGAAATCTGGAATCAGTGCAACGAACTGCTGGCGCAGGATGAATTCTCCGCACGCGGCATCATGCAGCAGATGAACGTGAAAATGGTCGGCACGACTGACGATCCGATCGATTCGCTGGAGCATCACGCAACGGTCGCAAAAGACAGCAGCTTCTCCGTGAAAGTTTTGCCAAGCTGGCGTCCGGATAAAGCCTTCAATATTGAGCAGGCGACCTTCAACGATTACATGGCAAAACTGGGTGAAGTGTCGGACACCGATATTCGCCGCTTTACCGATCTGCAAAGCGCGCTGACCAAACGTCTGGATCATTTTGCGGCGCACGGCTGCAAAGTTTCCGACCACGCGCTGGATGTGGTGCTGTTCGCAGAGTCCAGCGACGCTGAACTGGATAGCATTCTGGCACGTCGCCTGGCAGGCGAGACGCTGAACGAACATGAAGTGGCGCAGTTCAAAACGGCTGTGCTGGTGTTCCTGGGGGCGGAATATGCGCGTCGCGGTTGGGTACAGCAATACCATATTGGCGCCCTGCGCAATAACAACCTGCGCCAGTTCAAACTGCTGGGGCCGGATGTGGGCTTTGACTCCATCAACGACCGTCCGATGGCGGAAGAGTTATCAAAACTGCTCAGCAAACAGAATGAAGAAAACCTGTTGCCGAAAACCATTCTCTACTGCCTGAACCCGCGCGATAACGAGGTGCTGGGCACCATGATCGGCAACTTCCAGGGGGAAGGGATGCCGGGCAAAATGCAGTTCGGTTCCGGCTGGTGGTTCAACGATCAGAAAGACGGCATGGAACGTCAGATGACGCAACTGGCGCAATTGGGTCTGTTAAGCCGCTTTGTCGGCATGCTGACCGACAGCCGCAGCTTCCTGTCTTATACCCGTCACGAATACTTCCGTCGCATTCTCTGCCAGATGATTGGCCGCTGGGTGCAGGCCGGTGAAGCCCCGGCAGATAGTCAACTGCTGGGCGAGATGGTGAAAAACATTTGCTTTAACAATGCGCGTGATTACTTCGCCATTGAACTGAACTAAGGTCCGGGGTTGATATGCAATACATCAAAATCCATGTGCAGGATAACGTTGCGGTCGCGCTGGCTGATTTGGCGCAGGGAACGGAAGTCACTGTGGACAACCACACCGTAACGCTTCACCAGGATATTGCTCGCGGACATAAATTTGCGCTGAGTGACATCAGGAAAGGGGCGTACGTGATTAAGTATGGTCAGCCTATCGGCCATGCTTTGACGGACATTGCGGCGGGTGAACATATTCACGCCCACAATACTCGCACCAATCTGAGCGATTTGGATGAGTATCGCTATCAACCCGATTTTCAGGATCTTCCTGCGCAACCGGCGGATCGCGACGTGCAGATTTATCGTCGCGCTAATGGGGACGTCGGGGTACGAAACGAACTCTGGATCCTGCCAACCGTTGGCTGCGTCAACGGGATTGCGCGCCAGATCCAGAGCCGTTTCCTGAAAGAGACGAATGATGCTGAGGGCACTGACGGTGTCTTCCTGTTCAGCCACACCTACGGCTGCTCGCAGCTTGGCGACGATCACATCAACACCCGCACCATGCTGCAAAACATGGTCCGTCATCCGAACGCCGGCGCGGTGCTGGTGATTGGCCTGGGATGTGAAAACAACCAGGTCGATGCCTTCCGCGAAACGCTGGGCGACTTCAATCCTGAGCGTGTGCACTTTATGATTTGTCAGCATCAGGACGATGAAGTGGAGGCGGGACTTGAGCATCTTCATCAGCTTTATGACGTGATGCGCCACGACAAACGCGAGCCGGGGAAACTGAGCGAGCTGAAGTTTGGTCTGGAGTGTGGTGGTTCAGACGGGCTTTCCGGGATTACCGCGAACCCGATGCTTGGTCGCTTCTCTGACTACATGATTGCCAACGGCGGCACCACCGTACTGACCGAAGTGCCGGAGATGTTCGGGGCGGAGCAATTGCTGATGAGTCACTGTCGCGACGAAGAAACGTTCGGCAAACTGGTCACCATGGTCAATGACTTCAAGCAGTATTTTATCGCCCACAATCAGCCGATTTACGAAAACCCTTCGCCGGGTAACAAAGCCGGTGGGATCACTACGCTGGAAGACAAGTCGTTGGGCTGCACGCAGAAAGCGGGTTCCAGTCAGGTGGTTGACGTGCTGCGCTACGGCGAGCGTTTGAAAACCCACGGTCTGAATCTGCTGAGCGCGCCGGGTAATGATGCGGTTGCCACCAGTGCGCTGGCGGGTGCCGGTTGTCACATGGTGTTGTTCAGCACCGGTCGCGGTACTCCTTACGGCGGATTTGTGCCGACGGTGAAAATTGCCACCAACAGCGAACTGGCGGCGAAGAAAAAGCACTGGATCGACTTTGATGCGGGCCAGTTGATCCACGGCAAAGCGATGCCGCAACTGCTGAATGAGTTCATTGATACCATCGTCGATTTCGCCAACGGTAAGCAGACCTGCAACGAACGCAATGATTTCCGCGAACTGGCTATCTTTAAAAGCGGCGTAACGTTGTAAAAAGTGCCGAATGACGGCAAAACGCCTTATCAGGCCTACGCTGGCAGGCCTGATAAGCGCAGCGCCATCAGGCATTGTTAATGGAGTTGATGTCGTTTATGACCGCGTATTGGCTGGCTCAGGGCGTCGGTGTGCTCGCGTTTCTGATTGGCATTACGACGTTTTTCAACCGCGATGAGCGCCGCTTCCGACTCCAGCTTGCCGTCTATAGCGCCACGATAGGCGTACACTTCTTTCTGATGGGCGCCTGGCCCGCCGGGATGAGCGCGGAACTCAATACTGTGCGTACTCTGGTGTCGATGCGCACCCGCAAACTGTGGGTGATGGCGCTGTTCATTATCCTCACCCTGGTGCTAGGGCTGGCGAAACTACAGCATGCGATGGAAATTCTGCCCATCATCGGCACGCTCGCCAGTACCTGGGCGCTGTTCCGCTGTAAAGGATTAACGGTGCGCTGCGTGATGTGGTGTGCGACTGCCTGTTGGGTGGTACACAACTTCTGGCTGGGATCGATCGGCGGAACGCTGATTGAAGGCAGTTTTCTGGTGATGAACGGGCTGAACATTATTCGTTTCTGGCGTATGAAACGCCGGGGAATCGATCCATTCAAAATTGAGAAAAGCGTACAGGAAGAGACCCCTTCCGCCAGATGACGGAAGGGTTTAAGGCTTAACTACGCAGCGCGTTATTCGCCAGACGTTCGTCTTCAGCCTGGCAGGCTGCCGCGGTAAACAGGACGTCAGTGGAGGAGTTCAGCGCCGTCTCACAGGAATCCTGCAGCACGCCGATGATAAAGCCGACAGCAACCACCTGCATGGCGATATCGTTCGGGATACCAAACATATTACAGGCCAGCGGGATCAGCAGCAGCGAGCCACCTGCAACACCGGATGCGCCGCAGGCGCACAGCGAGGCGACCACGCTCAACAGCAGCGCGGTGGGCAGATCCACCGGAACGCCCAGCGTATGCACCGCTGCCAGCGTTAACACCGTAATGGTGATCGCCGCGCCCGCCATATTGATGGTGGCGCCCAGCGGAATAGAAACGGAATAGGTATCGCGATCCAGATTCAGTTTTTCACACAGCGCCATATTCACCGGAATATTCGCTGCTGAACTTCGGGTGAAGAAAGCATAAACGCCGCTTTCACGCAGGCAGGCAAAAACCAGCGGATACGGATTGCGACGAATTTTCCAGAATACCAGCAATGGGTTGATCACCAGCGCGACCAGCGCCATACAGCCGACCAGCACAACCAGCAGTTGCGCGTAGCCCCACAGCGTGGAGAAGCCGGTGGTGGCGAGGGTCGATGCGACAAGACCAAAAATACCAATCGGGGCAAAGCGGATCACCAGTTTCACCATAAAGGTCACGGCGTTCGACATATCATTGACCAGATTTTTGGTGGTGTCGTTGCCATGACGCAGGGCAAAACCAAGGCCGACCGCCCACACCAGGATGCCGATATAGTTGGCATTCAGCAGCGCATCAATAGGGTTAGAGACCATGCTCATCAGCAGGCCACGCAGTACTTCTACAATGCCTGACGGTGGCACGATATCATGCGAACTGGTGACCAGATGCAACGTTGAAGGGAAGGCGAAGCTGAAGACTACCGCGGCGAGCGCCGCAGAAAACGTCCCCAACAGATAGAGAAACAGAATCGGGCGAATGCTGGTTTTTTGCCCGTGCTGATGGTTGGCGATCGACGCCATCACCAGCATCAGAACCAGAATCGGGGCGACGGCTTTTAACGCACCGACGAACAATGTGCCGAGCAAGCCAACGGCAATGGCTGCCGGTTTTGAAATCCATGCCAGTATGATCCCCAGTACGAGACCTACCAAAATTTGTTTAACCAGGCTTCCTTGAGCCAAACGCTGTAGTAGCCCCGATGAACGTTGCGTAGTCATTTCTTGATCCTTACAGTGTGTTGTTGCTCATCCTTCGCGCGTTCTATGGACGCCGCTTTCCGGATGTAACAAAGTGTTTGCCTGGTTGAGTATAAGGAAAGATAACGCTTCGGGAAGCGAAATATGCTGGATTTCATGCTGCGGTCATGTTTTGTAACTTGGTGTTAACAATATTGTGACATGTTCTACAAAAAGCAGAGGCCAGATTATCTATTGGCCGGGGACGCGCTAGCGTCGCCCGGCACGACAGAATTACGCCTGTTGTTTCTTATCATGCTGGTAGTTGACCCAGGCGTTGATCAGTAACGTCACGACCAGGATGCCAAATACCACGCCGAGCGAAATCGCAATCGGGATATGGTAGAAGTCGACGATCAGCATCTTTATACCGATAAACACCAGGATCACCGCCAGACCGTATTTCAGCATAGAGAACCGCTCTGCAACTCCCGACAGCAGGAAGTACATGGCACGCAGGCCCAGGATCGCGAACAGGTTCGAGGTCAGAACGATGAACGGGTCAGTCGTAACAGCAAAAATAGCCGGAATACTGTCGACCGCAAAAATAACGTCGCTCAGTTCCACCAGGATCAGCACCAGCAGCAGCGGCGTGGCATACAGCAGACCCTTTTTACGCACGAAGAAATGTTCGTTCTCGATAGTATCCGTCATGCGCAGATGTCCGCGCAGCCAGCGCACCAGAGGCTTATCGCCAATGCCGGCGTCATCTTCTTTCGCCAGCGCCATTTTTACCCCGGTAAACAGCAGGAAAGCGCCAAACACGTACAGCATCCATTCGAACTGCGTAATCAGCCAGGTACCAGCAAAAATCATTATCGTACGTAGTACGATGGCACCCAGCACGCCGTAGACCAGTACCCGACGTTGCAGGGCAGGCGGCACCGAGAAGTAGCTGAACAACATCAGCCAGACAAAGACGTTATCGACGGCGAGGGATTTTTCGATCAGATAACCCGTGAGGAACGCCAGCGCCTGCGGATCGGCGACGGCGCGGCCTTCGGTTTGTACCAGGTACCACCAGAATGCAGCGTTAAACAGTAGCGAGAGCGTGACCCAGACCAGGGACCAGGCAGCCGCTTGCTTCATGGTCATCGTATGTACGCCACGACGCCCCTGCAAAAAGAGGTCGATAGCCAGCATGATCACCACAACAACAGCGAATCCGCCCCATAACAACGGTGTGCCGACAGTATTCATCATCATTCCTTACACATAAAAAAAACGGCCAACGTCGGAAGACGTCAGCCGCTGCTTTTTATGCATAGACCTCGCCTTCCGGCAAGGTCTCACTTACAACAAAAAAAGAATGCGTTAGCGCATTCCTTTGTCGTTGCCCGGTGACCGGATGTGGTTTTTCACACATCGTAATGACGATCGACCGACAATGAAGTTACTCCCCTTTGCAGGTAACAAAATATGACAGGCCATGCATTCCGTCAATGGCCTGTAACATCTGTTTTACAATGTTTTACGCAGTCGCTGCGCGGCTGACATCGTCTGCCGGGAAGGTGACGCCGGTCTGGCGACGAATCTCGGTTAACAGTTTTGCCGTGATGCGACTGTTGGACAATCCGGGGTGATTCACTTCATTGGCGTCCACCAGTGCTGCAAACGCCTGTGCCTCATACAGCATAGTATTGATGTGCTGCGGTTGGGTAAGATCCTGGGTTTTCCCGCCGCGCGGAACAAAACAAACCTTCTGGCATTCGGAGATTTTTTCGATCACCAGCGATCCGGCTTCGCCCTGAATTTCACTGTCGACAACGGAATCACTCACTTTGGAATGCTGGAGGGTGACGCTGAAATCACCGTAGTCCATCACCACCACGCCGTGGGCATCGACACCGCTCTCCAGCAGACTGGCAGAGGCCTGTACGCTGTGCGGTTCGCCCCATAGCGCCACAGCGGAAGCCAGGCAGTAGAAGCCAATGTCCATGATCGAGCCATTGGAGAAGGCCGGGTTAAAGGTGTTCGGGTTTTCGCCGTCAAGATAGCGCTGATAGCGCGACGAATACTGACAGTAATTGAGGAACGCTTTGCGCATTTTACCGACTTTCGGCAGCGATTGTTGTAACAGCAGGAAGTTAGGCAGACTGGCGGTTTTAAACGCTTCGTAAAGCACCACTTGATTTTCCCGCGCACAGGCGATGGCGGCTTCGACTTCAGCCAGATTCGACGCCAGTGGCTTCTCGCAGATCACATGCTTTTTATGGCTCAGAAACAGTTGGGTCTGGGGAAAGTGCAGCGAGTTCGGGCTGGCAATGTACACGGCGTCAATCGCCTCGCTTTGCGCCATCGCATCCAGCGAGGTAAACAGATGCTCGACGAGGTAATCATTGGCGAAGGTTTGCGCCTGTTCGAGGCTGCGGGAATAGACTGCGGTTAACTTATATTTGCCGGTCTCATGGGCGGCATCCACAAACTGGCGGGTGATCCAGTTTGTGCCAATCACTGCGAAACGTATCATAAATGCCTTCAGGCTCCATAAAGGGATTCTGTCGTCAATTTAGCACGCCTTTATGACAAAGCCAGTGCGCTACTGCGCAGTTTCCTTTAACGACAGCTGCGTCAACCAGAGGCGGGTATCAAATTCCAGCTGGTGATAGTGCGGTTCCATGTGACAGCAAAGCTGATAAAACGCCTTGTTGTGCTCCTTTTCCTTCAGATGCACCAGTTCGTGGACGACGATCATTCGCAAAAAGGGTTCCGGCGCGTTGCGAAACACGGTGGCGACGCGGATCTCGGCTTTCGCTTTCAGCTTGCCGCCTTGTACACGAGAGACCGCTGTGTGCAGGCCGAGCGCATTCTTCAGCACGTGGATCTTATTGTCATACATCACTTTGTTGATCGGCGGGGCGTTACGCAGAAATTGATTTTTCAGATCCTGGGTGTATTGCCAGAGCGCTTTATCCGTCGCGAAATCATGCGTTCCCGGATAGCGCTTTTCCAGCACAGCGCCCAGCCGTTGCTCGGCAATCAGCGTGCGCACCTGAGAAAGCAGGTGCTCCGGGTAGCCCTGGAGGTAAGTTAATTGGCTCATCGTCACCCATGCAAATCATAAAAAGTGTATACTCACGCACCCTTTTACGGGATACGCCGAAATTTTACCATTCAGGAGGGCCGATGAGCCACACAGACAACGGTTTCCGTTCACTGACACTAAAACGTTTCCCGGAAACGGACGACGTTAACCCACTGTTGGCGTGGGAAGCGGCCGATGATTATCTGCTGCAACAGGTGGACGATACGGAGATTCGCGGCCCGGTGCTGATCCTGAATGATACCTTCGGTGCGCTGAGCTGTGCGCTGGCGGAGCAGTCGCCGTACAGCATTGGTGATTCGTATTTAAGCGAACTGGCAACGCGGGAAAACCTGCGCCATAACGACCTCGCGGAGTCCAGCGTCAAGTTTCTCGACAGCACGGCAGAGTACCCGCAGGCGCCGGACGTGGTGCTGATCAAAGTGCCGAAAACGCTGGCACTGCTTGAGCAACAGCTGCGCGCGCTGCGAAAAGTGGTGACCCCGCAAACCCGTATCATTGCTGGCGCGAAGGCGCGGGATATCCATAACTCCACGCTGGAGCTGTTTGAGAAAGTGCTCGGTCCAACGACTACCACGCTGGCGTGGAAAAAGGCGCGTCTCATCAATTGCACCTTCAGCGAGCCGGCTCTGGCTGATGCGCCGGAAACGCTGAGCTGGAAACTGGAAGGCACCGACTGGATCATCCATAACCATGCCAACGTCTTCTCCCGCACCGGGCTGGATATTGGCGCACGTTTCTTTATGCAGCACCTGCCAGAGAATCTGGAAGGGGAGATTGTCGATCTCGGCTGTGGCAACGGGGTAATTGGTCTGACGCTGCTGGAAAAAAATCCGCAGGCGAGCGTGGTGTTTGTCGATGAATCCCCAATGGCGGTGGCGTCCAGCCGTCTGAATGTGGAAACTAACCTGCCTGAAGCCATCGATCGCTGTGAGTTTATGATTAACAACGCGCTGTCCGGGGTTGAGCCTTTTCGCTTTAATGCCGTACTGTGCAACCCGCCGTTCCATCAGAAGCATGCACTGACGGATAACATTGCCTGGGAAATGTTCCACCACGCCCGTCGCTGCCTGAAGATCAACGGCGAGCTGTATATCGTCGCCAACCGTCACCTCGACTATTTCCACAAGCTGAAGAAGATCTTCGGCAACTGCGCCACCGTTGCGACCAACAATAAGTTTGTGGTGCTCAAAGCGGTGAAAGTCGGCCGCCGTCGCTAAGTGAACTGCCCATGCCCGGCACGCACAATGTGACCGGGCAATGAATTAAATTCCCAGCGCCAGACGGGTGCCCTGGGCAATGGCCCGGCGGGCATCCAGTTCCATCGCTACATCACAGCCGCCGATTAAGTGCACCGTCTTTCCCGCCGCATGCAGCGGTTCTGCCAGCTCACGTCGCGGCTCTTGACCCGCACAAATAATGACGTTATCGACTTCCAGCGTCTGCGCTTCACCACCGATCAACACGTGCAGACCGGTGTCGTCGATCTTCTGATAGCTGACTGCCGGGATCATCTTCACACCGCGTGAAAGCAACGTGGTGCGATGGATCCAACCGGTGGTTTTTCCCAGTCCCTCGCCGGGTTTGCTGGCCTTGCGCTGGAGCATCACAATCTGACGCGGGCTGCGAGCCAGATGCGGGCCTTCCGGACGTAATCCGCCGGCCTGTTGCAGGCTGGTGTCGATACCCCATTCCACACAGAAATCGGCAATGTTCTGGCTGGTGGGTTCGCCGGGCTGACTCAGGTACATTGCGGTATCAAAGCCGATCCCGCCGCAGCCAACGATCGCCACCCGATTCCCCACCGGGGTTTTGTCACGCAGGACATCGAGGTAGGTTAAAACCTTCGGATGATCGATGCCGTCGATCGGCGGCCTGCGCGGCTCGATCCCGCTGGCGAGGATCACCTCATCGAATGCCTGCAGATCGTCTGCTGCAACATAATGATTGAGTTTCAGGGTGACGCCGGTGACGTCAATCATCCGACGGTAATAGCGGAGCGTTTCATAAAACTCCTCTTTACCGGGGATCTGTTTGGCAATATTGAACTGCCCGCCGATCTCGCCCAGCGCATCAAAGAGGGTGACATGATGACCGCGTGCCGCCGCATTGATAGCAAAGGCAAGACCCGCCGGGCCCGCGCCGACGACAGCCAGATTTTTTATTGTGGAAGCCGGAACAACAGGCATTTGGGTTTCATGGCAGGCGCGGGGATTCACCAGGCACGACGTGATTTTGCCGACGAAGATCTGATCCAGGCACGCCTGATTACAGCCGATGCAGGTGTTAATTTCATCGGCACGCCCCGATTGCGCTTTCGACAGCAGTTCGGCATCCGCGAGAAACGGGCGCGCCATCGACACCATATCGGCATCACCACGCGCCAGAATTTCATCGGCAACCTGCGGAACGTTAATCCGGTTAGTGGTGACCAGCGGCAGCGAAACGTGCCCTTTCAGCTTACGCGTTACCCAACTGAAGGCGCCGCGCGGTACCGGCGTGGCGATGGTGGGAATGCGCGCTTCATGCCAGCCAATTCCGGTGTTGATGAGCGTTGCGCCTGCGGCTTCAATGGCCTGCGCCAGTTGCACTGTTTCTGCAAAAGTGCCGCCTTTTTCCACCAGATCAAGCATCGACAGGCGGTAGATAATAATAAAGTCGTTCCCCACCCGCTGACGCACCGCACGTACCACTTCAATGGCAAAGCGCATACGATTGGTATAATTACCGCCCCATTCATCGTCGCGCTGATTGGTGCGCAGGGCGAGAAACTCGTTAATCAGGTACCCTTCCGAGCCCATGACCTCCACGCCGTCGTAACCCGCCTCCCGTGCCAGTTGGGCACAGTGCGCGAAGTCTTCTATCAGTTGCAGAATTTCTTCGTGGCTCAGTGCGTGCGGGGTAAACCGGTTGATGGGGGCCTGAATTGCGGAAGGGGCTACCAGTTGTGGTTGATAGCTGTAGCGCCCGGTATGCAGGATCTGTAGCGCTATTTTCCCGCCTTCACGATGAACCGCGTCGGTGATGATACGGTGATGCGGCACCTCACGGGCGTCATTGAGCGTCGCGCCGCCTTCCATCGTGACGCCAGACGACGCGGGGGCGATGCCACCCGTGACAATCAGTGCGACGCCGTGCCGGGCTCGCTCGGCATAGAAAGCGGCCAGGCGTTCCGCGCCATCAGGATACTCTTCAAGTCCCGTGTGCATTGAACCCATCAGCACGCGGTTTTTAAGCCGAGTAAAACCAAGATCAAGCGGGGCGAACAGCGACGGATAGCGCATAAGATTGTCCAGTATGTAAAATTATTGTTATGTGGTCGGATGAGTGTCTAATTTAGTCGTCGGCAGGGAAAAGGGAAAAGGGGAATGCGATGATTGTGATGGGATTCAAAAAATGCCCCCGGGCAGGGGGCATTTGTTCACAGGCCAGAATGGTGTTTCATCACCCGGCAAGCTGTTTACACCTCTTCTATGCTCACCCGCAGCGCCGCCAGCGCTTTACGCGTGGCTTTCAGCACTTGCTCACACTGCTCAATGGTCAGCGTTAACGGCGGTTCGATGCGGATCGTTTTCGAGTTGTTGAGCGTTCCGGCAACCAGGACCCGCTGGCGGAACATCTCGCTGGCGAAATTGTAGCCGGTTTCATTGTCGACAAACTCGATTGCCATCAGCATCCCTTTCCCGCGGGCGTCCTGCACCAGGTCAGGGAACTCTCGCGCCAGTTGGCGAAAACCGTCCAGCAGGATATCGCCTTTCTGTTCCGCTTGTGCCGGTAAGTTCTGCTCCAGCAGCACATTGATGGTGGCCAGCGCGGCCGCACAGGCCAGCGGATTGCCACCGAAGGTGGTGGTGTGCAGGAAGGGGTTATCAAACAGTACCGAGAAGACCTCTTCGGTGGCGATCGTCGCGCCAATCGGCATCACGCCGCCGCCCAGCGCTTTTGCCAGGCAGAGAATGTCGGGCTGAACGTTCTCATGCTCGCAGGCAAACATCTTGCCGGTACGCCCCATGCCGGTCTGGACTTCATCAAGGATCATCAGCGCGCCAAATTCGTCGCAGAGTTTACGTACGGCGGTGAGATAACCCTGCGGTGGCAGGATCACGCCACCTTCACCCTGAATAGGCTCCAGAATCACCGCAGCCACATCATCTCCGGTTTTTTTGCACTCGCTGAGCGCGGTACGCATGGCCTCAATATTGCCGAACGGCACATGACGGAAGCCCGGCAGCAGCGGCATAAACGGCTTGCGGAACGTCGATTTGGCGGTGGCGGACAGCGCGCCCAACGACTTACCGTGAAACGCGCCGCTGGTGGCGATAAAGGTAAATTTGCCGCGTGGTGACTGATACGCCTTCGCCAGTTTCAGCGCCGCTTCGACCGATTCGGTACCACTGTTGCTAAAGAAGCTGTATTTGAGTTTTCCGGGCGCCAGGGCAGCAAGGGTTTTTGCCAGCATGGCCCGCAGTGGGTCAAGCAGTTCCTGACTATGCAGAGGTTGTTTCGCGAGTTGATTCTGTACGGCGGAAACCACAACTGGATTACGGTGCCCCACGTTGAAAATTCCAAAACCTCCCAGGCAGTCGACAAACTCCTGTCCCTGGGTGTCGACAAGCGTGTTCAGACTTCCCGCTTGCCACTCTACGGCTCCGTAATCCCCGCCGGCGGTAACAGATTTGCGATACTCTAAAAATCCCGGATTGACATGCTCTTTGAAGTAATCAATCACCTCTCGGTTAAGTGCTTTCATCTCCTCATGATCAAGCGTTCGCTTCTCAATGAGATTCAGTGCGTGCGCACTACAGGCCAAAGCCGATGCGCTGGAAGGTAACCTGTTCAAAATATGCTCCCGGAGATCGCGTATCACATGATACCGATTTAAGTATTGCAGGGATTGCGCCATCCCGGCGGCGCTGATGAAAATCGGGATAAACACCAGGGAGAACTGTTATTGCGCAACATTTAATCTCATTTGTTAACACTTGCTGGGTTTTTGTGCAAAATGAAGACCGTGTGAGATCGGCGTCAGAAGGGGCGATTGCGCAGAAATAGTGCAAAATTTGCGCGATAACAGTGCGCGACCCACAGTGTGATTTGATAGTTTCAACGTGAAAGTATTTTAAATCAATCAATTAGAATTCGTACAAAATATGAGGTTTAATCGCAAATTGCGATCTAAATCAAATTTAACATCTAAAGATAAATCTGTTAGCGCCGAAATAACATCTGACAAGAAGTTAACAACCAGATAACTTGCACAGGACGCGACTATGTCTTCTCAGCTCTACGTTACCCAGCAAAATACACCGCTGGATGACGATACGACCCTCATGTCGACAACCGATCTCTACAGCTACATCACGCACGCCAACGATACGTTCGTCAATATTAGCGGTTACTCACTCAATGAATTGCTGGCGCAACCGCACAACCTGGTGCGTCACCCGGACATGCCGAAAGCAGCCTTTGCTGACATGTGGTACACCCTGCAGCAGGGTGAACCCTGGAGCGGCATCGTCAAGAATCGCCGTAAAAATGGCGATCACTACTGGGTTCGGGCGAACGCGGTACCGATGGTGCGCGAGGGGAACGTGACGGGGTACATGTCAATTCGCACCCGCGCGACGGATGCGGAGATCGCCACGGTTGAGCCGCTTTACAAGGCGCTCAATGAAGGTCGTTGTCGACGCCGGATCCACAAAGGACTGGTGGTGCGTAAAGGATGGCTCGGGAAACTACCGGCAATGCCGGTGCGTTGGCGGGTCCGCAGCGTGATGGCGCTGATCTACGTGGTATTGGCGGCGGTGCTACACCTGTCTGGTGCGCCATGGCTTGCACAACTGATGTGTGTGCTGGTGATGCTACTGGGTACAGCGGCGTTTGAGTGGCAGATTGTTCGTCCGATTGAGAACGTCGCGAAGCAGGCGCTGAAGGTAGCGACCGGTGAGCGAAACAGCGTGGCGCATCTGAATCGCAGTGATGAACTGGGGTTGACGCTACGCGCTGTCGGGCAACTTGGTCTGATGTGTCGCTGGCTAATTAACGACGTTTCAAGCCAGGTGTCGAGCGTCAGAAACGGCAGCGAAGCCTTAGCGAAAGGCAACGACGATCTGAATAAGCATACGCGTCAGACGGTCGATAACGTCCAGCAGACGGTGACCACCATGAATCAAATGGCGGCGTCGGTAAAACAAAACTCCGAAACCGCATCCGCCGCCGATAAGTTGTCGATTGCCGCCAGTAGCGCGGCGGCACAGGGCGGTGAAGCAATGGACACCGTGATTAAAACCATGGATGACATCGCCAACAGCACGCAGCGCATTGGCACCATCACCACGCTGATTAACGACATCGCTTTCCAGACCAATATTCTGGCATTGAACGCCGCAGTTGAAGCGGCCAGGGCGGGTGAGCAAGGCAA
Organism: Citrobacter sp. RHB35-C17; assembly: GCF_013816795.1. NCBI lineage: Bacteria > Pseudomonadati > Pseudomonadota > Gammaproteobacteria > Enterobacterales > Enterobacteriaceae > Citrobacter > Citrobacter sp. RHB35-C17. Next base: position 658,371 of record NZ_CP057150.1, read on the forward strand.
AGGGTTTGCCGTCGTGGCGGGTGAAGTGCGCCATCTGGCCAGCCGCAGCGCCAGCGCGGCGAATGATATTCGTAAGCTAATCGATGCCAGTGCGGATAAAGTGCAGTCGGGTTCTCAGCAGGTCCACGCTGCGGGACGTACGATGGATGATATTGTCTCTCAGGTACAAAACGTCACTCAGTTGATTGCGCAGATCAGCCATTCAACGCTTGAACAGTCCGACGGATTGACCAGTCTGACGCGTGCGGTAGGCGAACTTAACGACATCACGCAGAAGAACGCCGAGTTGGTTGAAGAGAGCGCGCAGGTGTCCGCCATGGTTAAACACCGTGCCAGCCGTCTGGCGGATGCCGTGACGGTGTTGCACTAATCCTTTCTTTTATCCGCATCAACGCTTACCGGTAATGGTAAGCGTCATTGTAATAATAATGTTAATAACATATTAAATATTACCACCTACGGGTGGTTTTTTTATTTTATTCGTATCTTTTCATTTCTGTCTTTGGGCTATTTGGACATCATAAAAAATCGTTTATATAACGATCGGTCTGCCTTTATTCATCGTCAAAAACTATTTGCCGGCAGTTATTGATAATAAAAAGCGATCAATATCATAAAGTTAGTGAGTTTGTTACCGATAAAGGAATCTGTCTGAAGAAAAACTATCTCCAGGGAGAATATATGTTTTTGCGTAACATGAAGATCCGCTCAAAATTATTTATCGCGTTTGGATTGTTTATTGTACTGATGATGGTGAGTTCAGGCCTTTCATTATTTAGCCTGGACCGCGCCAACAGCGGTATGCAAAACATCATTACCAATGACTATCCCATCACGGTAAAAGCCAACAAGCTCATCGATCATTTTCAGGATTTTGTCAGCACGCAGCAGTTGATGCTGATGGACGAAGAGGGGCGGTGGACCCAGACGTCCCAGAAAAAGCTCGACACCATTAGCCAGCAGATTACGGTGTTGCTGGATGAACTGGACGCTGCGCCGCTAAATGCCGAATCGAAAAAGGTCATCGCCGGGATCCGCGACGTGCGCGAGCAATATCTCGCCTCCCGATTCCGCATTTTGCAGGAACTGCAAAACCATAACCGACAGGCGGCAATGCAGGAGATGATGACCACGACGGTCAATGTACAGCAGGCCTATAAAGAGAAAGTTCAGGCGCTGATCGCCATTGAAGATGCGCAGATGTTGCGTGCTGGCGCGCAGGTGGAAAGTGATTTTACTGCGAACCGGGCATTGCTTATCGCGCTGGCGCTCATCGGTATTGCCGCGGGTTGTATGATGGGTTGGTATATCGTGCGTTCCATCACCCGGCCACTGAATGAAGCGGTGCAGTTTGCCGAAGCGATTGCCGAGGGCGACCTGACCCGCAATATCCTCACCACGCAGAAAGATGAGACCGGCGAACTGCTGCATGCGCTGATGGTAATGAAAACTCGCCTGCTGGAGATCGTCCAGGAAGTCCAGAACGGGTCGGAGAATATCTCCAGCGCGGCAGCGCAGATCGTCGCCGGGAACCAGGATTTGGCTGCACGTACCGAAGAACAGGCGAGCTCCGTTGAGCAGACCGCCGCGTCAATGGAGCAGATCACCGCCACGGTAAAAAACACGGCCGAACATACCGGAGAAGCGACGAAGCTCTCTGCGGGGGCGGCGACCGTTGTGAAGAACAATGGCGAGATGATGAATCAGGTGACGCAAAAAATGCGGGTGATTAATGAAACATCTAACCGCATGTCGGACATCATCAACCTGATTGACTCCATTGCATTCCAGACCAATATTCTGGCGCTTAATGCGGCTGTTGAAGCCGCGCGAGCCGGTGAGCATGGCCGTGGGTTTGCCGTGGTGGCAGGGGAAGTACGCCAGTTGGCGCAAAAGAGCGCATCTTCTGCCAGCGAGATCCGCCATCTGATTGAGGATTCCACCGGTCAGACCCAGGAAGGGATGCAACTGGTCGAGAAGGCTAACGGCCTGATAAACGGCATGGTCAACAACGTCGAGGAGATGGATGTGATCCTGCGGGAGATCGGCCAGGCCAGTCGTGAGCAAACCGAGGGGATTTCGCAGATCAACAGCGCGATTGGCCTGATTGACGCCACCACCCAGCAGAACTCCTGTCTGGTCGAGGAGTCCGTTGCGGCAGCGGCGTCACTGAATGAGCAGGCGTTACACTTAAAAGAGATGGTGAAAGTGTTCCGTGTTCGTGACGGCGACGCCTTGCCTGCTTAATCAAGCTGAGTGATTTCCAGCGCCGCACGGTCGATCACGCCAATGATCTTTTTTAACTGTGCGTCGCTGATGTCACCCTGATTCACTCTCAGATCCAGCACTGCCTTGAAGTTTTCCTGCGCTCGTTTCATCTGCGGATTCTTACGCAGTTCAAAGCCGACATTGCGTGCGTTGACGCGTTCCTGAATGTGGCCGAGATGTTCACGATTCTCTTCCAGCCATTGTGCGCCGGTGTCAGTGAGAGTGATTTTTTTACGCCCCCCATCCTCTTCGCTAACCGCAATAAAGGCCTGATCCTGGAGGAAATCCAGCGTTGGGTAGATCACGCCAGGACTCGGCGTATAGTTGCCTTGCGTCAGATTCTCGATAGCTTTGATTAGCTCATAACCGTGGCTGGCTTCGCGGGAGAGAATATCCAGAATCACCAGACGCAGCTCCCCATGGCCAAAAAAGCGCTGACGCCGTCCACCACCGCCACCTCTACCGTGACGATGTTCGCAACCGCCGTGATGATGCCCTTCGCCTTTACAGCAACCTTCATGATGATGTCGCATGATAATCTCCTTTTGTTTAGATATATCTAATTTATATCTAAAATGAAGATTTTGACAAGGGTAGTGTTGATAATTTTACTAATCCTATGAATTTAAATGATAAATATTTAAAGGCAGTAACACTGCAGACGCTATCAAAAAATGACTTGCAATTCTGGCTATTAACAATCATTATCATTTGAAAACTGTATTTAGATATATCTGATTATCACACGAAGGTCAAAAATGATGGATCAAACTTCACGTTACCCTCAGCGCGTGCGCAATGAACTGCGCTTTCGCGAACTTACCGTTTTGCGCGTAGAACGCATCGGGACGGGTTTTCAGCGTATTGTCCTCGGTGGCGATGCGCTGGAAGGCTTTAACTCGCGCGGCTTTGACGACCATAGCAAGGTGTTTTTCCCGCAACCCGGCAGCCGGTTTGTTCCGCCAACCGTAACGGAGGAAGGGATTGTCTGGGGCGAAGGCGTGCGTCCGGCTTCTCGCGATTACACACCGTTGTACGATGAAGCCCGTCATGAGCTGGCGCTGGATTTCTTTATTCACGACGGCGGTGTGGCGAGCCGTTGGGCTATGAAAGCGCGCGAAGGCGATACGCTAACCATCGGCGGACCACGTGGTTCGCTGGTAGTGCCGGAAGACTACGCTTACCAGCTCTATGTTTGTGATGAGTCCGGTATGCCAGCGTTGCGGCGTCGTCTTGAGGCGCTGAATCGCTTACCGGTAAAACCGACGGTGACCGCGCTGGTGAGCGTCGCCGATCCGGCATATCAGGATTACCTCGCGCATCTGGGCGATTTTTCCATTGAATGGCTGGGACACGATGAGCAGGCGGTTGCCGCACGACTGGCGCAGATTGACGTGCCGACAGAAGATTATTTCATCTGGATCACCGGGGAAGGGAAGGTGGTGAAAAATCTTAGCCAACGCTTTGAGCAGGAACCGTTTGATCAGCAGTTAGTCCGTGTGGCGGCGTACTGGCACAACAAGTAAAGTGAGCGCCGTCGGGACAATGAAATTTAATGATTTCTTTGAGGCTGAAATCGGTTTAAGGTCATAGAGTAGTCTTGTGTTTTACATGGTAAATTTTAAGGATAAAAGTATGCCTGCAGTCATTGATAAAGCATTAGATTTCATCAACGGTATGAATACCTCGGCCTCATCTCCAGAACCTATGGATGAAAGCACGGCGAAAGGAATTTTGAAATATTTGAAAGAGCTGGGCTGCCCTGCAAGTGCGTCGGATATCGTTGCGCGTGGTGAGCGGGAGGGGTGGAACCCTGGATTTACGCAAAAACTGGTTAAGTGGGCTGAGAAGTTTGAAGCCGGTGAACGGGTTTTGATCAGAGACCCTGAATATTTTTCATTGTACATGCGTGAGCAGCTTCAGGAACTGGTCGAAGTTGAGCGCGCGTGAAGCCAACAACCTGCCTTGATGCTCTTGCCAGCCAGGGAAGAGCATCCCTTTCGGTTACCGTTGGTGGCAGAATAGTGTTTCACATTGATAGTTTCGGTAAGTAGTTTCTCTTGCGGCATTTGTCGTTAACGTTATCATGACAGAAATAAAACTAACAACATAAAACGATTAATTTTATAAGCTTTTTGGACCTGTTTTTTACTATTTTTCTTATTGGTGTTATCTTTATACTCTATTATAATAAATTATTTTAAACGATACACTTTTGTATTAATAACATTGATGAGATTTATGTATGTATGCATTGACCCCTCTGCGTCTACTGGAAGTAAACTCATCTTTAATATGGCACTGGCCGTATTTGCAAAATGTAATTAATATGATGAAACGAGACGGTTTTAATGGTCTTGTTATTCATCAGCAAGATTTATTCGCGTTATTGACTTCTCCATCTGACTATTGTCAAAATGGAAAAGAAAATTTGATATGTGAACAGCAGGAGAAACTGCTATACCTCCAAAGGTTATGCCGTATCTGTAACGGAAATGGCATACGAATCTGGTTACAGGGCGAGGCATTTCCATCTGGGGGAAAACTTCAGGAAAAATTTCCGGAATATGCATTAATTGAAAATACCCATGCAGATGAAGCTTTCTGGAAAAAATTCTATCAATTAAAAATCGCTGAATCTTTAAGTCAGCTGCCTGCTATAGATGGTGTTATTGTCACTCTTCCTAAACATCTTCCTTATCGGGCCAATTGGTCATCGACACTTCCTTATCTTTATCAAATACTACGTAGTCTTGGGAAAAAACTAGTGTTGCGAGACTATATGGATGATGAGTCTGCATCATGGCAGCTTCTTAATGCATTGCAGGTGCTTCCCGGAGATGTACGTGTTTCGCTGAAAGCGGTTCCTGACGGCTATCGTCCCGGATTTGCCACGAATCCACTTCTGATGCAACTGGAAGACAAAATCAAATGGATTGAATTTGATTTATGGGGTCTGGAATATGGCTGGACGCTGCTACCCTGTTATTTACTGGAGGAGATCAAGGGGCGCCTCAGTTGGGTTGAAAATATGTCAGGCGATCGCCTGGAGGCGGTCTCTGGTCGCTTAAGCTGGGAGTGGATATCCAATAGTTCTCTTATCAATTCGGTCAACTCGATAAATTTACACGGTCTGGCAATGTTTGGCCGTGAAGTGGGGATGTCAGAAAAGCAGGCATTTCACTGCTGGCTTACCGATATGCTTGAGCACAAAGTCGATAACGCTGAGCTGGATGCATTCCATCAACTCTATATCAGCAGCCATGAGTGGATGACAAAAACCCCTTACATACTGGGGCATGTTTTGCATCATTACAGTCAGGTGCCAAAGACATATCAGCAGGCCGTCAAACTTTTACAACTTCATTCCCGGCGTTCAGATGATTTTTCTCTTTCAACACTTTTTCCACCAGACGATCCCGACACCGGGCTTGAACAATATCAACTGATGTTACTGGAAAAACAGCGCGCCCTTTTTCTGGCACAAAATACACGTAGTCAACTCCATTTTCTTTTACAGCAGACCCCTCTTCCTGACGGTAAAAGGGAGTTATTCAAACGTGTCTGGGATAGAGTGCCATGGTATACCGATTTATTTTCTGACGTTGCGAAGGGCGTTGCGATGAAACTCATCCTGGAACGCTATGGCAATCGTCGTGGCGTTTCTGACTTTGAACTCGATAAGCAAATACACAGCCTTCGCCAGCTGGCAAACCGTCTCGGCGAATGGCTGGATAAGGAAGAGCAACAGCAACCTCATTATCTGGCAATGCTCTTTGATCCCGCCAGGTTGTTATCCCTGGCGGATAGTCTCCAGCATGATTAGTCAGATGACGACCCGGCTTTATTTAGATTTTCATAAAAATCCCGCAGAACATAAAACGCGGCTTTGCGTGTTTTCTTATCTGCGGTAATCAGGCCTTTACAGTTGAACCCTTGCTGCCAGGGGTTTTGTCGACGCTCTGTTCGATAGTCATACAGCAGCCATGGGGTAAAGCCACGAACGTAAGTGAGTTTTGGCAGATATTCGGTTTGTTTACGATAAACATCGGCCATATATTGCTCAGAGAAGGGACCGGTTTTAGGGGCGTCTTCGCTGAGAACGCCTTCCGCGCCGGTTTCGGTGATGACCACGGGTTTTGTGGGTGATGAGTTCTTTCCAAGCACAATTAAGTCATCAAAATTCTCTTCATACCATCCGTAGTATTCATTTAACCCGATGATATCGAGGTATTCTGTCAGCCTGTCTTCAATCTTCATTTTTGCGTGGTTGACGAGGCAGGCTGCCGAAATAAGACGACTGGGATCAGCATCACGTGCCGCATTCACTAACGATGTCATGAAGCTTAAACGTTCATCCGTATCCGCATTCTCATTGCCAACGGACCAGATAATGACGCTGGCACGGTTACGATCACGCAGAATAAGTTCCATCAGCTGGTTATGCGCATCCCGCTGTGTCGACAGATTCGTAAAATCGACTGCCCAATAGTTGGGAATTTCTTCCCACAGCATGATTCCTTCTTCATCCGCAATGCGTGCCGCCAGTTCATGATGAGGATAATGCGCCAGCCGCATATAGTTGCAGTTCAGTGCCTTCGCATCACGAAAGCGCTGGCGAATATCATCCTCACTGGTGACTTTCCCCATGAATAAATCATCTTCATGGCAGTTCACACCGCGCAGATAAATGGATTTTCCATTCAGCCGAATATCGGTACCCACCACCTCAATCTGGCGAAATCCGACATCATCTTCGACACTGTCGCGCCCAAGCATAGCCCTGACTTTATAGCGTTTAGGATTTTCGGGTGACCATAACTCTGGACTTACGGATAAAATAACTTCAGCCTGACCGTCAACGACAGGCAATATCTGATTAATCCCAAGTTCAGGGATCATAAGGGTAACGTCAGCCGCAGGCCCGTCAACCGCGACGCGCGCAGCAATCCTGTTATAGTTGCCATCCGGAACAAGATAGATAAACAGATCGTGAATATAGCTTCGCGGTGTTCGGATAAGCTCTATCTCACGATAAATACCCCCATAGTTAAACCAGTCATTATTTCGTAATGGAAGGCGGTCCGTTGTCCGGGTGTTATTCACACAGATCATTAATACGTTGTTTCCGGCTTTTAAGTTTGCGCTTAACTCAGCACAGAAAGGCGTCGAACCACCATAGTGGTTACCGATAAACTCATGGTTAAGAAATATTTTGCAATCGTAATTCGCTGCACCTATCCGTAGAAATACACGCTCATCCGGATCCCGCTTCGCATACTCGATTTCACGGGTATACCATGCGCTGCCTTCATAATAAAACCATTTATCCTTCAACATTTGCCAGCAGCTGGGTACAGGAACCGTCTGACCAGAATAGGGATCATAATCGTAAGGATCCTTACGCGTTTCAGCATCCTGCTTTTGCATCAAGAACCATTTTTGCCTTAACCCCGTATCATGCAGATCAAGAGTGAAGTGCCAGTCACCCGCCAGGCTTTCCCGTTGACGCCCACCGCTAAAGATGAGTGTGCGATAGTTAAGATTTTGCACATTATAAGCGCGATCGTAGTGTTCGTTATGCAGACATTCGACCGCATTATCTGCCAGGTCAGATTTTTCTAACATCGCCATTCCTCGTGAAGAAAAGTTGGGGGGAGAATAGCGGATCTGAACGACCGCCAGATCAAAGAAGAAAACATTCGAAGGTGTGCAGATATTGAATAAATAGCAATTGTGATGTAGCTCAAAAAACATCAAATTTAATCGTGATTAACCTCACATTCCCTTTCGTGCTGAAGTGTTCCTCATCACATTAGCCAGCTAAAAAGGTGACTTTGCTTGCAAATAAAAACCGAATGAACGTTAAGATCTCAGTTTCCTTTTTGAGTATTGCCTGTCCCGGTCTAAAGATACTTACACTGTAGCGGCGAGAAAGATTCATATTCTGTAGAGCACAGACATGGAGAGGTAATAAGATGAGCCAGCTACAACACAGTATTAGCGAACAAGCAACAAAGCCTCAATTAAACAGAAGTCGATACCGATGGACAATTTGCGCATTGCTTTTTTTCTCGGTCACTATTAATAACCTTGATCGCTCTATCCTGGGGTTGTTAGCCCCCATGCTACAAAAAGATATCGGCTGGACAGAAATCGAATATGGCAATATTGTCACTGCCTTCCAGGCAGCCTATGCCGTGGGTTTATTAATCTGCGGCAGAATTGTCGATCTGTATGGCGCTCGCCTTATATTGCCCGTTGCTCTGGCAATATGGAGCCTGGCCGCCATGGCTCATGGTGCAGTGAGTACTGTTACAGGGTTTATTTATGCAAGGATTTTTCTGGGCGTTGGCGAAAGCGCTAACTTTCCGTCAGCGGTAAAGGTTGCTGCTGAATGGTTCCCCAGGAGAGAGCGCGCTTTTGCGACCGGTATTTTCAACTCCGGTTCAAACGTCGGGAATATTTTCGCCCCCATTATTATTCCATGGATTGCATTACAGTGGGGCTGGCGTGAAGCTTTTGTAGTGACCGGCGCAGTCGGTTTTATATGGATTGTTTTCTGGCTGTTCTTATACGGAAAACCAGAAAAAGCAAAAAAAGTGAATAAGGAGGAACTGGAGTGGATCCATCAGGATGAAATGTCTGAACCCACACCAGCAGCATGCAAAGTGAGCTGGATTGGGTTATTAAAGTATCGCCAGACCTGGGCATTTGCGATGTGCAAATTCCTGACCGACCCGATTTTCTGGTTCTTCCTGTTCTGGTTGCCTAAATGGTTACACGACAGTCGCGGTATTGATATGGCGCACATGGCGACACCATTGGTTCTGATCAATATACTGGCGACCATTGGCGGACTCGCCGGTGGATACTTGCCTGCATGGTTGATCAACCATGGAATAGCCGTCAACAACGCACGTAAATTAACACTACTGCTGTGCGCTATTTGTGTATTGCCAATCTTGCTGGTCTCTACCGCGTCTAATTTGTGGGTCGCCGTTATTTTAATTGGTATTGCGGTTGCCGCCCATCAGGGATGGTCAGTCAATCTCTATACCAGTGTTTCTGATATGTTCCCGAAAGAAGCCGTTGGCGCTGTTGTCGGTATTGGTTGCCTGATTGGCTCAATAGGTTCAATACTCTTTGCACAAGCTACCGGGCATATTTTGCAGGCGACAGGGAGTTATTGGTCAATATTCCTGATGGGTGGTTTTGCTTATCTGTTAGGTTTTGTCATTATGCATGTTTTAACACCGACAATGTCGGCAGCAAAATTTAAATAATTATCAACCTTCAGAACAACGATTAATCCTGAATACAGGTTATTTTATGAAATTAACAGACTGTCTTTTACAAGAACGTATTCTGCAGGCTAAAGAGAACAGTATTAACTGGCTCAATAGCATGAGCGTCGCCGGGATGACGCCTGGCGTATTGCGTGTCAGCGATTATCATCAGCCAGAAAAATGGCCGCAAATGTTATTATCAGGAACCTATGATGGAACTATGGCCCGCGCATTATTAGGGGATAATATAGAGGAAAAGGAATTACTGGCTGACTGGATTTTAAGTCACCAACAGGATGATGGTTATTTCCTTCTACCGGGTATGCAGTGGGATGAAACATGGAAACGCCCGGATATCGAAGAAACACGTCAGTATATGCGTTTCCATGCAACAAATTATTGTATGGGGGCATTGGAGGTTCTGGAACAGTTAGACAGGCTTGAACTGCCCTTTTTAGCGCCCTTTCTCGATCCCCTGGTTTTCCGGGCATGGTTAGGCCAGCGCGATATGCGCGATCCGTGGCTTGAAGGAAACAATATCGTTAACCTTGGCAGTTTCCTGCTTCTCGAAAAGCAGCGTCACCCGGAGGGGCCTGCAAGCCAGCGCTTGCAGGATATGATCGGTTGGCACAACCAGCAGAGCGAGCCCTACTCCGGATTCTGGGGGCCAGGACAGCAATTCAGTCAGGAAGCATTGCTGTTCGCACTTTGTGGTGCAACGCATAACCTGCATATTTTTTATGCGCTTGACGAGACAATTCCTCATTTCAACCAGTCGATGAGTCGTTGTCTGGAACAACCCGTGGCAATACGCAGTAGCTGTATTGATGTTGATATTATCGATATTCTGGCGCATGGGTATTCGCGCTGTCCCCATCGTCAGGATGAAATTGAATACTGGCTACGTAATATGTTGGTCAAACTTCTCGATATCCAGAATGCGGATGGCGGCTTCCCTGACACACTTGTTGGTGAACGGGGATACGATGGTTGGGTTAAAGGCTATAAAGAACCACAGGGGTTAAGTAATACCTTCGCGACCTGGTTCCGATGGATTGCTATCGCGATGATTGCCGACGTTTTATGGCCAGAGTGGCAGCCATGGCGTTTCAGAAAAACCATTGGAATTGGTTACTTTAAATATCAGGTTGGTAAGATCGTTTAATATGTCTGCTGAATATCTGGATATAGAAAAGTGTTAAATAACCCAGCATCCGTTCGTCTGTTGATGAGGATAGGGCAAAATACCCATGCGCAGGGCTGTTTCTCACTAATGTCGCCCCAGCAACGGAAAGTCGTTCTGGGCGGCGATTCAGGCCCAACCATCGCTTTCGGATATTGCTAAAGTTGCTGTTGGCGAGCATTTTCAAAATTTCGCGTTTAATACCGTAGGTCTCGCCTTTCCCAACTCTATTTTTGTAAAACGAAAAAGGAGTCAGACGATTTCTCATCTAACTCCTTGTTTTGTCTGGTGGCCCCTGCTGGACTTGAACCAGCGACCAAGCGATTATGAGTCGCCTGCTCTAACCACTGAGCTAAGGGGCCGTGGCGGTGAATTATAAAGTAACTCCTGCGCGCAATCCAGCCATAACCGTACGTATGCTGTTTTATTAAACAACGTATTTTCAATCCGTTATACTTTTCTCATGACGTATCGTTGTGAGGTATTCATGGTAAAAGATATTTTAGCGCCGGGGCTGCGGGTCGTGTTCTGCGGCATCAATCCGGGGCTCTCTTCTGCCGGGACGGGGTTTCCGTTTGCGCATCCGGCAAATCGTTTCTGGAAAGTGATTCATCAGGCCGGTTTTACCGATCGCCAACTCAAACCGGAAGAAGCAGAACACTTGCTGGATTTTCGCTGTGGTGTGACCAAACTGGTCGACAGACCGACGGTGCAGGCTAATGAGGTTTCGCGTAAAGAACTGCATGATGGTGGGCGTCAACTGATTGCCAAAATTGAAGATTATCAACCGCATGCCCTGGCGATATTAGGTAAGCAGGCGTTTGAACAAGGCTTCAGCCAGCGCGGCGTAGAGTGGGGAAAGCAGAGCATAACGATTGGCGCAACGCAGGTGTGGGTGTTGCCGAATACCAGCGGACTAAGCCGTATTACCCTGGATAAACTGGTGGAAGCCTTCAGGGAACTGGATGAGGCGCTGATCGTGCGCGGAATGTAAAAAAAACGCCACCGGGAAGGTGGCGTTTGCAGTTTATGCGACGGGATTAATCGTCCAGGAAGCTACGCAGGACTTCAGAACGGCTCGGGTGACGCAGTTTACGCAGTGCCTTCGCTTCGATCTGACGGATACGTTCGCGGGTCACGTCGAACTGTTTACCTACTTCTTCCAGCGTGTGGTCGGTGTTCATATCGATACCGAAACGCATACGCAGGACTTTCGCTTCACGCGCGGTCAAACCGGCCAGTACGTCGTGTGTTGCTGCACGCAGGCTTTCGGTGGTCGCAGAATCCAGCGGCAGCTCGAGGGTAGTATCCTCGATGAAATCACCCAGATGCGAATCTTCATCGTCACCGATCGGGGTTTCCATGGAGATCGGCTCTTTAGCGATCTTCAGCACTTTACGGATCTTGTCTTCCGGCATCAGCATGCGCTCGGCCAGCTCTTCCGGCGTCGGCTCGCGACCCATCTCTTGCAGCATCTGGCGAGAGATACGGTTGAGTTTGTTGATTGTCTCAATCATATGCACCGGAATACGGATGGTGCGCGCCTGATCCGCGATAGAGCGGGTGATCGCCTGACGGATCCACCAGGTTGCGTAGGTGGAGAACTTGTAACCACGACGGTATTCGAACTTATCGACCGCTTTCATCAGACCGATGTTGCCTTCCTGAATCAGATCCAGGAACTGCAGACCACGGTTGGTGTATTTCTTGGCGATAGAGATAACCAGACGTAAGTTGGCTTCAACCATCTCTTTCTTCGCACGACGCGCTTTCGCTTCGCCGATGGACATACGACGGTTGATGTCTTTGACCTGCTCGATAGTCAGGCCGGTCTCTTCTTCAATCTGTTGCAGTTTCTGCAGGCCACGGTGAACGTCATCGGCCACATCGTGCAGTTTTTCGGACCACGGTTTGTTCATCGCGATAGCCGCGTTGAACCAGGTTTCACTGGTTTCGTTGCCGGTGAACAGGGTGATGAAGTTCTTCTTCGGCATTTTGCACTGCTCAACGCAGAGCTTCATGATCAGACGTTCCTGGGTACGAACCCTGTCCATCATGACGCGCATACTGTTCACCAGGTAGTCGAACTGCTTCGGCACCAGACGGAACTGTTTGAACACTTCAGACAGCTTCAGGATCTCGGCCTGAGCATCGGCGTGGCTACGACCTTTCGCTTTGATGGTGTCACGCGTGACTTCGTACTGCGTACGCAGTTCACCGAACTTCTCGCGCGCCAGCTCAGGGTCGATGCTGTTGTCGTCATCGCTGCTGTCGTCGTCTTCTTCCTCGTCTTCGTCCTCGTCGTCATCCAGGTCTTCCTGAGACAACTCAGAGCCGACGTGAGTGGCGGTCGGCGCCAAATCTTCTTCCGCGTTCGGATCGACAAAACCAGTGATCAGATCGGACAGACGGGCTTCTTCAGCTTCAACACGATCGTACTGCTCAAGCAGATAGGTAATGGCTTCTGGATATTCGGCAACGGAGCACTGAACCTGGTTGATCCCGTCTTCGATGCGTTTCGCAATATCGATTTCGCCTTCGCGGGTCAACAGTTCAACGGTACCCATTTCACGCATGTACATGCGAACCGGGTCAGTGGTACGACCGATTTCAGACTCTACGCTGGACAGAACTTGCGCGGCCGCTTCTTCCGCGTCTTCGTCGGTACTGGTGGTGTTTTCAGCAAGTAGCAGATCATCGGCATCCGGTGCTTCTTCCATCACCTGAATACCCATGTCGTTGATCATTTGGATGATATCTTCAATCTGATCTGAATCGACGATATCTTCCGGCAGATGGTCATTGACCTCGGCATAGGTCAGATAGCCTTGCTCCTTACCACGGGTGACAAGAAGCTTCAGCTGTGACTGCGGGTTTTGCTCCATAAGACGGTATCCACACTTAATTCGTTTGATTAGCGTCAGCAAGCCGTTGCTGCCAACATTTAAAGCGAGGGCGTACTTATATTTGTGCCGCTGCCTCTCAGTGCGGCTGTCGGGGGCTTCCCGATCGCTATTCGGCACTTAAGCCGTTAAATAGTTCACCCTTCAAGTTGTCTCTGCGCTAGCGGCGTTCTCTTGCTGCCTTGATTCAACTCGAATGATTTTGTCTGCTTCAGTTATTTCTTCGCCAGTTCCTGGTTTAATGTCCAGAGTTCCCGGCGTTCTTCGTTGCTTAAACCGTGTGTGCGCTCGCGGGCAATTAGCTCTTCCTGGCGCAGCTCAAGCATCGAATCAAACATATGGTTGAGTGAGTCGGTGAAGGTTTTTTCAGCAATATCCTTATCTGCTATATCGTCCCACATCGACAGTTTTTCAAGGGTGGCCGCATCATTTGTGCCACGATAGTGTTCTAAAAGCTGTCCGGTAGTCAGGCCGGGCTGGGACAAACACGTGTTGACCAGTTCGGCAAATAAACCAAGTCCGGGCAGTTTATTCTGATCCAGACCGCTTAACGGCGGCACCAGCGGCGCCAGTTCCGGATTTTGCACCAACAGTCCTATCAGTATACGCATGGTCGTGCGTTTTAGCTGCGGAGCGGGTCGGGAAGCCCCACTTTCAGACAATTTTGGCATCAATCGTTCAAGTTGGCTGTCATCCAGAATGCCAAGCTTGTTTCCCAATTCCTGGCGCAGATAAATGCGCAGCGTTTCACCCGGTACCTGTGTGATGAGCGGCAGCGCCAGCGTACTCAACTGCGCACGCCCGTCTGGAGTGCTCAGGTCCACCTGTGGCAGCAGGCTATTAAACAAAAACGCGGAGAGCGGCAGGGCCTGCTCCATCCGGGCTTCGAATGCCTCTTTCCCCTCTTTCCGCACCAGCGTATCGGGGTCTTCGCCATCAGGTAAAAACATAAAGCGTAGCTGACGACCATCTGTCATGTACGGCAAAGCGGTTTCCAGCGCGCGCCAGGCGGCGTCTCGTCCTGCCCGGTCACCGTCATAACAGCATATGACGTTATTCGTGGCGCGGAACAGGAGCTGGATATGATCGGCGGTGGTTGAAGTACCCAGCGAAGCTACGGCATAGTTAATGCCATACTGCGCCAGCGCCACCACATCCATATAGCCTTCCACTACTAACAGACGTTGCGGATCGGCGTTTTCCTGCTGCGCTTCATAAAGGCCATACAGCTGGCGGCCCTTATGGAAAATATCGGTTTCCGGGGAGTTAAGGTACTTCGGCAGGGCATCACCCAGCACACGACCACCAAAACCTATCACCCGGCCACGCTTGTCGCGGATGGGGAACATCACCCGTTCGCGGAAGCGATCGTAACTGCGTCCCTGATCGTTGGTGACCAACATGCCCGCATCCACCAGTGACTGGCGATTTTCGCTATTGCCGCCAAACCGTTTCAGGACGTTGTCCCAACCGGGAGGCGCAAAGCCAATAGCAAAACGCGCGATCACTTCACTACTGAGTCCTCGCTTTTCCAGATACTGGCGCGCAGGGGTAGCGGCGGGTTGCATCAGAGATTGCTGATAAAATGTGTTCAGGCCATCCATCAGTTGATAAAGGCTTTGCCGTTGATGGCGCTCTATCTGGCTGGGACCTGTGCCTGCTTCAAACGGGACGTCAAGATTATGCATGGCCGCCAGTTCTTCGACGGTTTCCACGAACTCGAGCTTGTCGTAGTTCATCAGGAAGTCGATGACGTTGCCGTGCGCGCCGCATCCGAAGCAGTGATAAAACTGTTTTTCACCGTTTACGGTGAAAGAGGGGGTTTTTTCGTTATGGAACGGACAGCACGCATGATAATTCTTGCCCTGCTTTTTCAGCTTTACCCGCGCGTCGATGAGATCGACGATGTCGGTTCGTGCCAGCAGGTCATTGATAAATACGCGTGGGATTCGTCCAGCCATATGCCCCGTTTATTTTTTATGACTCATATACACAAAATCATTCAGGTTGCATCAAGGCGGCAAAAGAGCGAATCCTCAGGAACGTACATCAGTACGTGACTGGGGTGAGCGAGCGCAGAGGCAGCTTGAATGATGACGTATATAAACGAAAATAAGCCGCGCATTCCTTTCGGAAGCACGGCCTTACAACTACAACTCGGTCTGAATCGAGAGCCTCAGCCCCCGACAGAGATTAGTACAGACGAGTGCGGCGTGCGTTTTCGCGAGCCAGTTTCTTCGCGTGACGTTTCACAGCAGAAGCTTTAGCGCGTTTACGTTCGGTAGTCGGTTTTTCATAGAACTCACGACGACGAACTTCCGCCAGAACGCCTGCTTTCTCGCAGGAACGCTTGAAGCGACGCAGTGCTACGTCGAACGGCTCGTTTTCACGTACTTTAATTACCGGCATGTAACTCTCACCTTTAATAAATTCGGTTTGCCGCTGGCATCAGCGCCAGCTTATTTCAAAATGGTGCGGAATTTTACTGCAATTGCTGCTGCTTTGTAAAGCACCGATGCGATTTTGAAAGGGACTTTTATAAGGGGGGAGAGTATACACGAAATCGGGAGTGAGGGTATACATCTACCCGCATTCGACCTACACTGCGCGGTATTAAAGTGAGGTAGAAACAAGTCATGCGTGTACTGGGAATTGAAACATCCTGCGATGAAACCGGCATCGCCATTTACGACGACGAAAAAGGTCTGTTAGCCAACCAATTGTATAGTCAGGTGAAATTACATGCTGACTACGGCGGGGTCGTACCTGAACTGGCCTCCCGCGATCATGTCCGCAAAACGGTGCCGTTGATCCAGGCGGCGCTGAAAGAGGCGGGACTGAGTGCAAAAGAGATTGATGCGGTGGCGTATACCGCAGGGCCGGGTCTGGTTGGCGCGCTGCTGGTCGGTGCAACCGTCGGTCGTTCTCTGGCGTTTGCGTGGAATGTGCCCGCTATCCCCGTACACCACATGGAAGGACATCTGCTGGCGCCAATGCTGGAAGATAACCCGCCGGAATTCCCCTTCGTGGCGCTGTTGGTGTCGGGGGGACATACCCAGCTTATCAGCGTGACTGGTGTCGGACAGTATGAACTGTTGGGTGAGTCGATTGATGATGCCGCCGGTGAAGCGTTCGATAAAACCGCCAAACTGCTGGGGCTTGACTATCCAGGCGGCCCGATGCTGTCGAAAATGGCGTCACAGGGCACCGCTGGACGTTTTGTTTTCCCACGGCCCATGACCGATCGCCCGGGGCTGGATTTCAGCTTCTCCGGGCTGAAAACCTTTGCGGCGAATACTATCCGCAATAACGGCGGCGATGATCAAACCCGTGCTGATATCGCCCGGGCGTTTGAAGACGCGGTGGTGGATACGCTGATGATCAAGTGTAAACGTGCGCTGGATCAGACCGGCTTTAAGCGTCTGGTGATGGCAGGCGGCGTCAGCGCCAACCGCACGCTGCGCGCGAAGCTGGCGGAGATGATGCAAAAACGTCGTGGTGAGGTGTTTTATGCCCGTCCGGAATTTTGCACCGATAACGGGGCGATGATTGCCTATGCCGGTATGGTGCGCTTTAAAGCGGGCGCCACGGCGGATCTCGGCGTGACCGTGCGTCCACGCTGGCCGTTGGCGGAACTGCCAGCAGCTTAAGTAGGGTTTGTCCTGCCCGGTGGCGCTACGCTTACCGGGCCTACGAATCTATTCTCTGCATTTACCGGATCGACAAGACCGCAGGCCGGGTCAGGCGAAGCCGCCACTCAGCAATACACCGCACTACATCCGCAACATTCCTCTGTCTTCCAGAAACGCAATAATCGTCGCCAGACCGTCACCCGATTTCAAATTGGTAAATGTCCACGGGCGCTCGCCGCGCATGCGCAACGTATCGCGCTCCATCACCTCCAGCGACGCGCCGACATAGGGGGCGAGATCGGTTTTGTTGATCACCAGGAAATCCGATTTGGTGATCCCTGGTCCGCCCTTGCGCGGGATCTTTTCCCCTTCGGCGACGTCGATCACATAGATCGTCAGATCCGCCAGCTCCGGGCTGAAGGTAGCACTCAGGTTGTCGCCGCCGCTCTCGACAAAAATCAAATCCAGATTGCCAAATTTTTCGCTTAATGCTTCCACCGCGGCCAGATTCATCGAGGCGTCTTCGCGGATGGCGGTGTGCGGACAGCCGCCGGTTTCTACACCGACAATACGTTCCGGCGCCAGTGCGCCCGCTTCGGTGAGAATCCGCTGATCCTCTTTGGTGTAGATATCGTTGGTGACCACCGCCAGTTGCCAGCGATCGCGCATTGCTTTGCATAACGCTTCCAGCAGGGCGGTTTTACCGGAACCGACCGGGCCGCCTACGCCAACGCGCAGGGGATGTTTGTACTCACTCATTGTCTCTCCTCAGGAGCGAAATAAACGGCAATATTGGGTTTCATGGCGTGCAGAGGCGATGGCCGCCAGCGGCGTGGCGGAACCCAGACGGTCGTCCGGACACGCCAGCGCTTGCGCCATGCCTTTGGCGTATTGCGCGCAAAGTGAAATAATCAGCCGTTGCGCGGCCTGTTGGCCAAACGGCACCAGCTTGACGCCGGCCATCACGGCGCTCTCGATCCAGCTGTAGCCGAGCGTTAACGCCAGGTCATGCAGCGGAATGCGCCACTGCACGCCGAGCCAGGCCATACCGCAGAGCTGACTGTCGGCAAAATGTGCGCGCCATTGCTGCGGGCACTCTGGCTGCCAGTCGACCACCAGTCGGGTGAACGCGACACCCCGGCTACGTTCTTCTTCCCGCAGTTCGCGGGTTTCCCTGCAGGCCAGCAGATACGCGGTCCAGCGGCGTGCGGCGTCAATATCATCCTGCTCACAGGCGTGATACAGACGGGCAAACAGCGGCAGGTCGACGGTGAAAACGTTATTTTCCATCTGTCGGGTTTGCCAGCATTCGAAGGTGTCCACGCTGTTCACCCAGCCGGTTTCAACCGCCCACTCCAGCCCCTGGGACCAGGTAAACGAGCCCACCGGCAGGCTGCTGCTGGCGAGTTGCAGCAAACGCAACTGCTGTTGTGCGTCACGCATCAGTGCGCATGGCTGTGGTGATGGCCGTGGGATTCACCGGCATACGCCCCGGCCTCGGGCTCAAACGGCAGATGGGCAAAGGTCACCTCTAACCTGAACTGGCGCAGCATGGTGTCCAGAACGTGATCGTGGTGATAGCGCAGTTCGTCCGGCAAAATTTGCAATGGGACGTGACGGTTGCCGAGGTGGTAGCAGGCTTTCGCAAGCAGGAACGGATCGGTGCAACGCACCACCGATACCGCTTCGCTGGCAGCGATAATTTCTACCACCTCCGTGCCATCTTCAGTGCTCAGGCAATCACCGCCGCGCAGCAGCAAGCCTCGGGGCAGCATCAGCCCCGCCTCACGCCCGTCATTGAGCTGTACTTTCGCCCGGCTCTTCACGCGGATATCAATCGGCAGCGTCAGCGTGGCGGTGATGTGCGCTGGGGTGTCAACGCGTTGCGTCAATAACAGCATCTCGGCTCCTCAAAATAAAAAGTAACGTTGCGCCATCGGCAGAACGTCAGCGGGGTCGCTGGTAATGAGTTCGCCGTCGATGCGGACCTCGTAGGTCTGGGCATCCACGGTGATAGTCGGTTGCAGGCTGTTGTGGATCATGTCGGCTTTTTTCACCGTCCGGCAGCCTTTCACCACGGCGGTTTGGCTTTGCAAATTGAGCTGCTGTGCGACACCGTTTTCCACCGCCGCCTGCGACAGAAAAGTCAACCGGGAATGATGACGCGCCGCGCCGAGCGCGCCAAACATCATGCGGTAATGCACCGGTTGCGGCGTGGGGATGGAAGCATTGATGTCCCCCATTGGTGCGCAGGCGATCATGCCGCCTTTCACGATCGTTGCAGGCTTTACGCCGAAAAAGGCCGGTGACCAGAGCACCAGATCCGCCAGCTTTCCGGCTTCAATGGAGCCGACTTCGTGAGCGATACCGTGGGTCAGTGCCGGGTTAATGGTGTACTTGGCGATATAGCGCTTCACGCGCAGATTATCGTTCTCCCCCGTCTCCTCGGCCAAGGGACCGCGCTGAACCTTCATCCGGTGCGCCACCTGCCAGGTGCGCAGGATCACTTCTCCCACGCGCCCCATCGCCTGTGAATCCGATGAGGTCAGAGAAAACGCGCCAATATCGTGTAACACATCTTCGGCGGCGATGGTCTCCCGACGGATCCGTGATTCGGCAAAGGCCACGTCTTCGGCAATATCCGGATCGAGATGGTGGCAAACCATCAGCATGTCGAGGTGTTCATCAATGGTATTGACGGTATAGGGCAGCGTCGGGTTAGTGGAGGAGGGCAGGATATTCGGATGCGCGCAGGCGGTGATGATATCTGGCGCATGCCCGCCGCCGGCCCCTTCGGTGTGAAAGGTGTGGATGGTACGATCGCCAATCGCCGCCAGCGTATCTTCGACAAAGCCTGACTCGTTCAGAGTATCGCTGTGCAGCGCCACCTGAATGTCCATCTCATCGGCCACGGTTAGCGCACAGTCGATAGCCGCAGGCGTCGAGCCCCAGTCTTCGTGAATTTTCAGGCCGATGGCACCGGCGGCAACCTGCTCGCGCAGTGCATCGGGGTGGGAGCCATTGCCTTTGCCCAGCAGACCGATATTGACGGGCAGCGTATCCGCCGCCTGTAGCATCCGGGCGATGTACCACGGCCCCGGCGTACAGGTGGTGGCGTTGGTGCCAGCTGCCGGTCCGGTACCGCCGCCAATCATTGTCGTCACGCCGGAGACCAGCGCCTCTTCCGCCTGTTGCGGGCAGATCCAGTGAATATGGGTATCCACGCCGCCTGCGGTCACGATCTTGCCTTCACCGGCAATCGCTTCGGTGGCGACGCCGATCGGGATCGTTACGTCAGGCTGAATATCCGGATTCCCGGCTTTGCCGATGGCAAAGATCCTGCCGTCTTTAATGCCGATATCCGCTTTGACGATCCCCCAGTGATCGACGATCAGCGCGTTGGTGATCACCAGGTCCACGCATTCCTGAGACGGCATCTGTCCCTGGCCCATGCCATCGCGGATCACTTTGCCGCCGCCGAATTTCACTTCTTCGCCATAGGTGGTGAGGTCGTTTTCCACTTCGATCCACAGATCCGTGTCCGCCAGACGCACTTTATCGCCGGTGGTCGGGCCGAACATGTCGGCGTAAGCCTGCCGGGAAATCTCAGCCATGCTTCACCTCCAGCGCACCCATGACGTCGCCGCGAAAGCCAACAATACGCTGTGCGCCCGCCACTCGAACCAGTTCGACTTCTCGCTTTTGGCCCGGTTCAAAACGTACCGCCGTTCCCGCCGGAATATTCAGCCGAAAACCCAGCGCGGATTCGCGGGAAAAGCGGAGCGCCGGGTTGACCTCGTAAAAGTGGTAGTGCGATCCCACCTGAATAGGGCGATCGCCATGGTTTTCTATCACGATCGTGCGCGTTTCGCGCCCTGCGTTGATCGCAATGTTTCCCGCTGCGATCCGGTATTCGCCTGGAATCATGGGTTCTCCTTAGACGATCGGGCTGTGAACGGTGACCAGCTTCGAACCGTCTGGAAAGGTCGCTTCCACCTGGATGTCCGGGATCATTTCCGGAACGCCTTCCATCACCTGCTCACGGTTCAGAACGTGGCGGCCATCTTCCATCAACGAGGCGACGCTTTTACCGTCGCGCGCGCCTTCCATGATGAATGCGCTGATGAGCGCCACCGATTCCGGGTAGTTCAGTTTCAGACCCCGCGCCAGTCGGCGTTCTGCGACCAGCGCGGCGGTAAAGAGCAACAGTTTGTCTTTTTCTCTGGGGGTCAGTTCCATAAGCGTCTCTCAGGTTTGCCAGATGCGCGGCAGGTGCGGTGGTTTTTGGGTTAACAGCGGGCGTAAAAACTGCCAGATTTCGCGCATGACGCGCTGAACAATCAGGTTGTCGTCAGCCAGAAAACGAACCGTCAGCAGTGAGTCGACGAGCGTTGCCCCGGCATAATCACCGAGCGGAGCAAGACGTTCCCGCGCACCGTCGAGCATCTGTTCCGTAGCCGGATAGCAGAGCAGGGTACCGCACCACGGCTGGCTGGCGATGGCCGAGAGATCCCCATCCCTCAGCGTCAGGCGTTCAATGAGCAGCGGCTGCCCGTCGCGCCAGATCTCCAGACGGTTATGCAGCGTGCCGTGGCTGAACGTTTCTTGCATAACCGGTCGCCCGAGGCAGAGCAGATCCCAGCCCAGCAGGTGGCTTTCAGCGGTGAGATGAAATACGGAGCGGAGGCTGGCGTTAGCGCCGGGGAACAGGATCGTATCCTGCGGCAGCCATTCCAGCGTCGCGTTTGGGGCCAGCGTGAACGTCTGATGCAGGCACGCCTGTGGGCCTGCGCTACGATAAAACTTACCCGCGCCGGGCATGGTGATTAATACGTGACTGTTTTCGTCCAGCGTGACGGAAATGTGCAGCTCATCACCGCCGACAATTCCGCCGGGCGGGTGGAGTAAATAGAGGTGGCAAACATCGTCTTGCGGATAAAATGGCCGTTGAACCGTCAGGGGACCGACGTGGCGTGCGTGCGTGAGCACCGTTTTGTGCGCGGTATGGCTAAACCGCAGGTCGAGTTCGGCCTGCCAGCCCCGTGTCGGTGTCTTGTGCGCAAGGGTTTCCAGAGCGTTTCCCTTCTCAGCGTGAGGGTGTGTGCATAGCAAAAAGTATGCCTCAGCGCGGCGGGAAAACGGTCATATGAGACGCTTATGGAAAAAAGGGGCGACAGCCCTGCCGCCCCAACGGGGTTAAAGCAAAACGAGAGGCATCCAGATAAGCCCGGTCGCCAGCAGCAGCACCAGGAAAATCAGACCGAAAATTGCCCCCAGCCGCCAGTAATCCACGGTCGGCAGATAACCGCTGCCATAGTAGATAGGGCTTGGTCCGGTCGCATACGGAGTGAGAATGCTGCCCAGACCAATAGCCGCACCGACCATCAGGCAGAAGACCGGTAAGGGAATTTCCGGCATCGCCAGCGCGGCGGCGATCATCATCGGTGCCAGCGCGGACGTATACGCCGTGGCGCTGGCAAAGAAGTAACGCAACAGCCAGAACACCACAATCAGCGCGATCATCACCATCACCGGTGAGTAGCCGCTCAATCCGCTGGCCAGCAGTTTGCCAAACCAGGTGATAAAGCCGGTGTTGTTCAGTCCGGTTGCGAGGGTGATAAGCGAGGCCAGCCAGAAGAAGACGTTCCACGCCGATTTATTACTGACGATGTCATCCCAGGAGATGATGCGCAGCACCAGCATCAGGGCAACGACGCTGTAACCGACCATCGCGGCATCGATGTAGTCCCCACCGAAGATCCACAGCACCAGGGCGCCTACCATCAGCACCAGCATCTTTTTCTCACGTGAGCAGAGCGGCCCCATCTCTTTGAGTTCCGATTCCGCCCAGCGTGGCACCTGATCGCCCGACTTCAGCACGGGCGGATATAGCACATAGGCGAGCCACGGCACCAACAGAACCAGCAGAATGCTCAGCGGCAGCATGCCTAAGAACCAGTCGCCCCAGCTCAGCGCCGTATGGGACGCGGTCTTCATCAGACCAATTAGCAGCAGGTTCGGTGCCATCGCCGTCAGGAAAATGGCGCTGGTCACGCAGTCGGCGGTGATCCCCATCCACATAATATAAGAACCAATGGAACGGGCGCTGGGATCGTTGGGTTTTGAGTTATAGAGCGGCGGCAGGTTGCGGATAATGGGGTAGATGATCCCTGCGCCGCGTGCGGAGTTAGACGGTGTAACGGGAGCAAGAATCAGCTCGGAGAACATCACCGCGTAGCCGAGAAACAGCGTGCGGTGCCCCATTTTTTTCACTAGCATCAGCGCGATACGCCGCCCGAGGCCGGTTTTTTCATAGCCGGTGCCAAACATGAAGGCGGCGAAAATCAACCAGATCACCGAGTTAGAAAAACCAGAAACTGCCCACGACAGCGCTTTGGACGTAAATTTGAATCCGTCCTGGGCGAGTTGTTCGGGGCTGAACAAAAGCCACGGCGAGAGAACCGCGATAATTGATATCCCAATCATCGCCACGACTGCGCCGGGTACCGGTTCCAGAATGAGTCCCACGATAACCCCGGTAAAGACCGCAAAGTAGAGCCAGGTGTGGCTCTCAAGACCGGTGGGGACGGGCAAAACAGCAATAATGGCGATGACCACCAGCGGAGCCAGATATCGCCACCAACCAGATAAAGGTGCCATTGTCGTATCCCTGCGAAAGAGGGAGAGGCCGAGGCCTCTCCGGAAGGGTTATTTGATGTAATGCACGTGTTCGCAGATTTCGTCGACGATGGGACCGCGACGTTCGGCGAACTGTTTTTTGTTTTCGGCGATCAGGTTGTTGCCGTGGGTGTCGATAGAGACAATCAGCGGACCGAACTCTTTCACCCGGCAAACCCACAGCGATTCCGGCATACCGAGCTCCATCCAGTGCACTTCTTCGATCTCTTCCACCTGGGTGGCTGCCAGCACCGCGCAGCCTGCCGGGAAGATTACGTGTAGCGCCTTGAACTTCTGGCAACCTTCTTCCGTTAGCGGTCCCATGCCGCCTTTACCCACCACCAGTTTGACACCCGTCTGCTCAATGAACTCTTTTTCAAAGGCTTCCATGCGCATGCTGGTGGTGGGGCCGACGGAGACCATCTCCCATTTTTCACCGTTCTTACGCACGATCGGTCCGGCATGGAAAATCGCTTTACCGTTGAGGTCGTAGGGGATCGGGCGCTTAAGTTCGATCAAGCGGCGGTGGCAGACGTCGCGGCATGTCACCAGCGTACCGGTCAGATAGATCACATCGCCAACGCGGATGTCTTCCAGGTCTTCGGCTTTGATCGGGGTTGTGAGGATCTTTTTCATAACGCGCTCCGGGTGTGAGACAGGTTTTCGAAGGAGAGGTCAGAATGGACCAGCAGCGTACCGCGACGGTGCGCCCAGCAGCCGGTAGAGACAGCGACGCCAATGGTCGACGGGTGACGCGCGGCGGATTCAATATGCACGCCCATCACCGAACTGTTGCCGGTGAGCCCCTGCGGGCCAATGCCCAGCCGGTTCAACCCTTCTTCCAGACGCAATTCAAGCTCTGCCGCTTTGGGGTTCGGATGGCGGGTGCCGATCGGACGCAGTACCGCTTTACGGGACAGCACGGCGGCGGTTTCAACAGAGGTGGCGATCCCCACGCCGACCAGCACCGGCGGGCAGGCGTTGACGGCCAGCGTCGAGATGTTTTCAAAGACGAACTTCACCACGCCTTCGTAGCCTTCGGAAGGCATCAGCACTTTGGAGCGGCCCGGCAACGTGCAGCCGCCGCCGGCCATGTAAACTTCAATTTCCGCGTCTTCGCCATCAGGGACAATGTCCCATGTCACCCACGGTACGCCGCTACCGGTGTTTTTACCGGTATTCACTTCGTCAAAAATTTCTACCGCGTTGTGGCGCAGCGGCGCTTTCACCGTGGCGTCTTCCACCGCTTGCTTGAGAATGCTTTGCAACTCACCCAATAGCGGGAAACGGGAGCCGACCTTCACGAAGAACATGATCTCACCGGTGTCCTGGCAGGCCGGACGGTTAAGATCGATAGCCTTCTGCATGTTGTCGAACATCGTGTGGTAGATGATTTGCCCCATCTTTGAGGTTTCGGCATCCCGTAGCTGTTTTAATTTGTCCACCACATCGTCGGGCATGCGCGTGGAAATCATGGCGGTAAAATTGGCGACTATTTCCGTCAGCGTACTAACCGCATTTTGATTATTTTGATTGCTCATCATGTCAACTCCAGTTCTTTTATTTGTCTGGAAATAAATTCTCCCTCACAAACTACCATTGAATGTGTGGTTTTATATTATTTGCCACTGTGTATATGCAATTAACAGTTCGTGAATGATGTTGAAGAAAGATGATGAAAATTGAGCAAAGGCAGAGATTAACCTTAGATTGAGAATTACACTTCAGGTATCAATTATCATGGACACCCCGAAAAATGCTCAAAAACTGGCCCTTAGCCAAAGACCTTCAGGTGCTGGTGGAAATCGTCCATACGGGCAGTTTTAGCGCCGCAGCATGCGCCCTCGGACAAACGCCTGCCTTTGTGACGAAGCGGATCCAGATTCTGGAAACTACGCTCGGCACTACGCTGCTTAACCGCTCGGCGCGCGGGGTGGCGCTGACGGAAAGCGGTCAGCGTTGTTATGAACAGGCACTGGTGATCCTGACGCAATATCAGCGCCTGATTGATGATGTGACGCAAATCAAAACGCGCCCGGAAGGGATGATTCGTATTGGCTGTAGCTTCGGATTTGGCCGCAGTCATATTGCACCTGCGATTACCGAATTGATGCGCAATTATCCTGAGTTACAGGTCCATTTTGAACTCTTCGATCGGCAAATTGATTTGGTTCAGGATAATATCGATCTCGATATTCGTATTAACGATGAGATCCCGGATTATTATATTGCGCATTTGTTAACAAAGAATAAAAGAATATTGTGTGCCTCCCCAGAATATTTACAAAAATATCCTGAACCCAAAACCTTGCAGGAATTAAGTCACCATGATTGCCTGGTGACAAAAGAGCGTGACATGACGCACGGAATATGGGAACTGGGAAATGGCACGACGAAAAAATCGGTCAAAGTGAGCGGGCATCTCTCTTCCAACAGCGGTGAAGTCGTTCTGCAATGGGCGCTGGAAGGCAAAGGCATCATGTTGCGTTCAGAGTGGGATGTGCAGCCGTTTCTGGTAAGCGGCAAACTGGTGCGAGTGTTGCCGGAATATGCGCAGAGCGCCAACATCTGGGCGGTATATCAGGAACCACTGTACCGCAGCGTGAAGCTCAGAGTCTGTGTGGAGTTTCTGGCAGCATGGTGCCAGCAGCGCTTAGGCAAGCCGGACGAGGGCTATCAGGTGCTGTAGGCCGGGCTGGACAACGCCATTTCCGGCCAACTTCACTCGGGATCTTTCTCGCGTCTCTTGCGCAGTTTGGTCCAGATTTTCGTTTCCTGGCGGCGCCACAGGCGCTGGATGTTGTCATGATGGCGCAGCAAAATCAGGCACGACAGCATGGAGACCGGGAAGGTGAACTGCGGTTTGAACCACCAGACATAGAACGGGGCAATCAGCGCGCTGACGATCGCTCCCAGCGATGAATAGCCGCTTAACAGAACGGTGAGCAACCAGGTGCCCGCCATTACGCCGGTGAGATCCCAACCGATAGGCGCGATAGCGCCAAAGGCTGTTGCCACGCCTTTTCCTCCTTTGAAGCCAAAGAAGACTGGCCAGATATGCCCCAGACAGGCGGCGATGGCGATAAGACCCAACCAGAACGGGCTAACGCCCAGCGCATACGCGCCCCAGACGGGCAACATCCCTTTCAGGACGTCGAAAATCAGGACCGCTGCGGCTGCTCCCTTGCCACCGATTCGTAACACATTGGTCGCGCCAGGGTTGCCGGAGCCGCTGCTACGCGGATCGGGCAAGCCAGCAATGCGGCAGACCAGAATGGCACTGGAAATGGAGCCGCAGAGGTACGCGAAGAGGATCATTCCAGGCGCGATTGCACTCATAAGCTGTTCCGTTTTGAAAATGTCGTGTAAAACGCTACTTCTGTGGATAATACGCATATTTCGCCGGAAGTGGTATCCGGGTTAGCCAAAAAGCAGGCAGGTCGTGATGGATATTGTATTTATAGAGCAACTTTCGGTAATCACCACGATTGGTGTTTACGACTGGGAACAGACGATTGAACAGAAGCTGGTGTTCGATATCGAAATGGCATGGGATAACCGAAAATCAGCAAAAAGTGACGATGTCGCCGATTGCCTGAGCTATGCGGATATCGCCGAGACGATTGTTAATCATGTAGAAGGCGGGCGTTTCGCGCTGGTGGAGCGCGTTGCCGAAGAGGTGGCCGAACTGCTGCTGACGCGCTTTAATTCGCCGTGGGTGCGCATCAAACTCAGTAAGCCCGGCGCGGTGGCGCGCGCGGCCAATGTGGGCGTAATCATTGAGCGTAGCAATAATCTGAAAGAAAAATAATTATCTTCATATTTGTTAAACCAAACGGATATAAAAGAGTCCTATACCCGTCATACTTCAGGTTGCATGTGCGTTGGCTGCACGCAAATTATTGAGGGTATGAAGCTGGATCATTTTGCGCTGTAAATTTTTCTACTTAGGGGTTTATTGATGAGCGATATGCACTCGCTGCTGATTGCGGCAATTTTGGGTGTGGTCGAAGGATTGACGGAGTTTTTGCCCGTTTCCAGCACCGGACACATGATCATTGTGGGCCACCTGTTGGGATTTGAGGGTGATACGGCAAAGACGTTTGAAGTGGTGATCCAGTTGGGTTCCATTCTTGCGGTCGTCGTGATGTTCTGGCGGCGTTTGTTTGGTCTGATCGGTATTCACTTTGGTCGTCCGTTGCAGCGCGAAGGGGAAAGTAAAGGCCGCTTAACGCTTCTCCATATTCTGTTGGGGATGATCCCGGCGGTGGTGTTAGGACTGGTCTTCCACGATACGATCAAATCGCTGTTTAACCCGGTTAATGTGATGTATGCGCTGGTGGTGGGCGGTTTACTGTTGATCGCTGCAGAGTGTCTGAAACCGAAAGAACCGCGCGCACCGGGTCTGGATGACATGACTTACCGTCAGGCATTCATGATTGGCTGCTTCCAGTGCCTGGCGTTGTGGCCGGGTTTCTCCCGTTCCGGGGCGACCATTTCCGGCGGGATGCTGATGGGTGTGAGCCGTTATGCCGCGTCTGAATTTTCGTTCCTGCTGGCCGTACCGATGATGATGGGGGCCACCGCATTGGATCTCTACAAAAGCTGGTCGTTTCTGACGGCGGCTGATATCCCCATGTTTGCCGTCGGTTTTGTCACCGCCTTCGTAGTTGCATTGGTTGCCATCAAAACCTTCCTGCAATTGATTAAGCGGATCTCCTTCATACCGTTCGCGATCTATCGTTTTATCGTCGCCGCGGCGGTCTACGTGGTGTTTTTCTGACCGACCTCTCATGCCGGATGAGCGCAGCGCCATCCGGCATTCACACCTTAATTGACCGCCTTCGGGAAGCGAGTCTCTTTCCAGCGGGCAAGCGCCGCAATCCGGCGTCGGGTCAACTCCTCGCGAATCTCAATACCTTTAAATCCGGCCTCGACAACGTCTTTGGTGGGCACCGATTGCGCCACTTTCCACGCTTCCCGCAGCAAACGCCCCTGCGGATAATCCGCGGCTTCAAATCCCGTCCGTCCGCGCACGTCAGCTTCGCTGGTGAGCGCAATTTGCTCCACGCGTTGCGGTTTGCGCCAGGCATCGATTGAATCAAACAGTTTCACGATGGTTTTAGGTTGCAGTATCGGGAAGGTATGGATGAGATCGTGGAACTCCGCCACCAGTTTGGCTAAATCACGGATTTCATTCGGGACGCGCAGGCGCTGGCATAACTGTTCGACCAGTCTGACGCCCGCCGGGCCGTGCCCGTGGTGACGCGGCCAGAGCTCCGGCGGAGTCAGGCCTTTGCCGAGGTCATGACACAGCGTGGCAAAACGCACGTCAACTTCCGGACTGAGCAGCGCCGCCATCGACAACGTCATCAGGGTATGAATCCCGGTATCGATTTCCGGATGCCACTTCGCCGGAGCAGGGACGCCAAACAGCGCATCAACCTCCGGGAACAACACGCGTAGCGCGCCACAGTCGCGTAAGACCTGGAAATAGACCTGCGGGTTACGCGTGGTTAACGCGTTCTCGGTCTCTTTCCACACGCGCTCTGCCGTCAGGTGTTCCAGTTCACCGGCGTGCGTCATTTCGCGCATCAGGGCCATGGTTTCGTCAGCAATGCGGAAGCTCAGATGCGCATAGCGGGCGGCAAAACGTGCCACCCGCAGGACGCGAAGCGGATCTTCATTAAAGGCTGGTGAAACATGGCGCAGCAGGCGTTGCTCCAGATCGCGCCGACCGTGATAGGGATCGACGATCTCACCGTCACCATCTTGCGCCAGGGCATTAATGGTCAGGTCACGGCGCTGGAGATCGTCTTCCAGCGTGACGTCCGGCGCGGCATAACAGGTGAATCCGGTATAGCCCGAGCCAGACTTACGCTCGGTACGCGCCAGGGCATACTCTTCGTGGGTTTGCGGATGGAGAAAAACAGGAAAATCGCGACCTACCTGCTGGTAGCCCGCGTCGAGCATTTGTTGCGGCGTGGCACCAACCACCACCCAATCTTTATCTTTAACCGGTAGCCCTAACAGCGTATCCCGAACCGCACCACCGACCAGATAAATCTTCACGCCACACCACCTCTCCAGGGAAATACAATCCCTTAATCATATGACAGTGTGGCGGAGAAGGCGATTTAGTTCATCCAGCGGTCTTTGCGTTTTCGGCTTGGGATCATGTGCGGCAGGATCAAACCGAGCAGCAGGCCAAGTCCCAGCACGCCGCCGCCATACATAAACCACTGCATGATGATGGTGCGTTGCTTATCATCAAGCTGCAAATTCGCGGCGCTGACCTTCTTCTGCGCCACAATCAGCTCGTTCTTCAGCTTCTGATTCTCTTCTTTCAGCCCATTGATCACGCTGTCGCTCTGCGACACTTTCTGCTGCATGTCAGCCGTGCGTTGATTCCAGGTTGTGTCAATATTGTTGAGCTTATCGGTCAGCGTTTTGACCTGATTTTCCAGATCCGGCACGCGGGTGCGCAGGCTGGGCGTGCTGTTCAGCTCTTTCATCGGGATCCAGGCCGTCCGCCCGGTGCTGTCTTTAACCTGCGCGTAGTTCGTGTTGGCGTCAGTTTGTAACAGTGTGACTTCTTCGCCCGCGTTGACCGTGCCAACGAGGCGATAATTATCCCCCGGACCACTGCGGACCCAGGTGTTCAGTTCATCAGAGACATAGCGCTTTTCTTCGGCGTGAGACACGGCAGTAGCGCTAAGTGCGAGTAACATAAATCCAATCAGGCGTAATTTTGGCATCAGGCTGTCGTTATTGTCATAGAAAGTGGAACGATAGTAGTGGTATCAGTGTCTCTACGCAAAGCATTCAACATCAATCGGAATCATCTGTGTCCGGTTTACCGCTACTTCAAAACTTTTACGCCCGTCAAATTGCTCGTTGCATGGCAATTTGGCGCAAAATACTATCTACTGACAAAAAAGATCACCGTAAGTTCGTCGTGATTCTCTCTTATGTGACATAACCGGTAAGTACAAGGCCATGGCTCAGGAAATTGAATTAAAATTTATCGTTAATCACGACGCCGTGAACGCGCTGCGTGACCATCTGAATACGCTCGGAGGCGAGCATCATGCACCCAGCCCGTTGTTGAATATTTACTACGAGACCGAGGATAAGTGGTTGCGTGGTCACGATATGGGGCTGCGTATTCGTGGGGAGAAAGGTCGCTATGAGATGACCCTAAAAATTGCCGGACGAGTGACCGGCGGTTTACACCAGCGACCGGAATACAATGTTCCCCTGAATGAGCCCACGCTGGATTTAACGCAATTTCCGCCGGAGGTGTGGCCCAACGGTGAGCTGCCTGCCGATCTCCTCTCCCGCGTGCAGCCGCTGTTCAGCACCGATTTTGAACGTGAAAAATGGCTGTTGACCGTGGATGGCAGCCAGATTGAAATCGCCCTCGATTTAGGCGAAGTGAAAGCAGGTGAACTGGCGGAGCCGATTTGCGAGCTGGAGCTTGAACTGCTGAGCGGCGACACCCGGGCGGTTCTGAAGCTGGCGAATCAGCTGGTGAACCAGGCGGGTCTGCGCCAGGGCAGCCTGAGTAAAGCGGCGCGTGGATATCATCTGGCGCAGGGGAATCCTCCACGCGAGATCAAACCGACTGCGGTGCTGAAAGCACCCGCGAAAGCCAGCGTGGAACACGGGCTGGAAGCCGCTCTGGAGCTGGCGCTGGCACAATGGCAGTACCACGAAGAACTCTGGGTTCGCGACAATAAGGCCGCGAAGGCGCATGTGCTGGCCGCGATGGGCCTGGTGCGTCACACCCTGATGCTGTTTGGCGGCATCGTTCCGCGTAAAGCGAGCGCTCACTTACGTGATCTGCTCACCCAGTCGGAAGCGACCATCGCTTCTGCGGTTTCTGCCGTGACGGCGGTGTATACCACCCAAACGGCGATGGCGAAACTGGCGCTGACTGAGTGGCTGGTGACCAAAGCCTGGCAGCCGTTTCTGGATGCAAAGGCGCAGGCCAAAATGGCGGATTCTTTCAAGCGCTTCGCCGATATCCATCTTTCGCGTACCGCCGCTGAGCTGAAAAGCGTTTTTGGACAACCGCTGGGTGACCAGTATCACGATCAGTTGCCGCGTTTACGCCGCGATATCGACACCGTTTTACTGCTGGCGGGGTATTACGATACGCCGGTGGTTCAGGCCTGGCTGGAGAACTGGCAAGGGCTGTATCACGCTATTGCCAACGGCCAACACATTGAAATTGAACATTTCCGCAATGAGGCGAACAACCAGCAACCGTTCTGGTTGCACAGCGGGAAACGATAACCGGAGTGCCTGATGGCGCTGCGCTTATCAGGCCTACGGATCGACATGTTTTGTAGACCGGATAAGGCGTAATGCCCACATCCGGCAACGTTACAAGGAACCTTTTAATGAAGCCGCTTTCGTCACCGTTACAGCAGTACTGGCAAACCATTGCAGAGCAGTTACCTGAATCCGTATCTGGCGTACAAGCGAAGTCAGTACTTACATTCAGTGATTTTGTGCGGGACAGCATCATTGCACATCCTCACTGGCTGACGGAACTGGAAAGCGCGCCGCCGCAGGCAGATGAATGGCAACAGTACGGCGAATGGTTACAGGCGGCGCTGGCAACGGTGAACGATGAAGCGGCGCTGATGCATGAGCTGCGTCTGTTTCGCCGCCGCGTGATGGTGCGCATTGCCTGGGCGCAGGCGCTGTCGCTGGTGGACGATACCGACATTCTGCAACAGTTAAGCCATCTGGCCGAAACGCTGATCGTCAGCGCGCGCGACTGGCTGTACGACGCCTGCTGTCGGGAATGGGGAACGCCGTGCAGTCAGGACGGTATCCCACAGCCGCTGCTGATTTTGGGCATGGGCAAACTGGGCGGCGGTGAGCTGAATTTTTCTTCGGACATCGATCTGATCTTTGCCTGGCCTGAGCACGGCTCTACCCAGGGGGGACGCCGCGAACTCGATAACGCGCAGTTTTTTACACGCATGGGGCAGCGGCTGATCAAGGTTCTGGATCAGCCTACCCAGGATGGTTTTGTCTATCGGGTGGACATGCGGCTGCGTCCGTTTGGCGACAGCGGCCCGCTGGTGCTGAGTTTTGCGGCGCTGGAAGATTATTACCAGGAGCAAGGGCGCGACTGGGAGCGCTACGCGATGGTCAAGGCGCGGATCATGGGCGATACCGACGGTCGTTATGTCGATGAACTGCGCGCCATGCTGCGCCCATTCGTCTTCCGCCGTTATATCGACTTCAGTGTGATCCAGTCGTTGCGCAATATGAAGGGGATGATTGCGCGTGAAGTTCGTCGCCGGGGGCTGAAAGATAACATCAAGCTCGGCGCGGGCGGCATTCGCGAAATCGAATTTATTGTGCAGGTATTTCAGTTGATTCGCGGCGGGCGTGAGCCGTCGCTGCAATCGCGTTCACTGCTGCCGACGTTAAGCGCGATCGCCGCACTGCATTTGCTGCCGGAAAACGATGCCGAACAGTTGCGACTGGCCTACCTCTTCCTGCGTCGACTGGAAAACCTGCTGCAAAGCATTAACGATGAACAGACGCAGACGCTGCCGGGCGATGAACTTAACCGGGCGCGGCTGGCCTGGGGAATGAATGCGGAAAACTGGTCGCAGCTGATGGAAACGCTGGAAGGGCACATGGCGAACGTTCGGCGCGTGTTTAACGAGCTGATAGGCGATGACGAAACTGACACGCAGGAAGATGCGCTCTCGGAACAGTGGCGCGAACTGTGGCAGGATGCCTTGCAGGAAGATGACACGCCGCCGGTGCTGTCGCATCTTACGGATGACGATCGCCTGCGCGTGCTGGCGTTGATTGCCGATTTCCGTAAAGAACTGGATAAACGCACGATAGGCCCGCGCGGTCGCCAGGTGCTCGACCACCTGATGCCGCACCTGCTGAGTGATGTCTGCACGCGCCAGGACGCGTCTCTCCCGCTGTCGCGCATTACGCCGCTGCTGGTGGGAATTGTCACCCGCACCACCTATCTGGAGCTGCTGAGTGAATTCCCCGGCGCACTGAAGCATCTGATTTCGCTCTGCGCAGCGTCGCCGATGGTCGCCAGTCAATTGGCGCGCTATCCGCTGCTGCTCGATGAACTGCTCGATCCGAATACGCTCTATCAGCCGACGGCGACTGACGCGTATCGTGATGAGTTACGCCAGTATTTACTGCGCGTCCCGGAAGATGATGAAGAACAACAGCTGGAAGCCCTGCGGCAGTTCAAGCAAACGCAACTGCTGCGTATTGCCGCCGCGGATATTGCCGGTACGCTGCCGGTGATGAAAGTCAGCGACCACCTGACCTGGCTGGCGGAGGCGATGATTGACGCCGTTGTGCAACAAGCGTGGCTGCAAATGGTGGCGCGCTACGGCCAGCCGACCCATCTTACCGAGCGGGAAGGGCGCGGTTTTGCGGTGGTGGGCTACGGCAAGCTGGGCGGTTGGGAATTGGGCTACAGCTCCGATCTCGATTTGATCTTCCTGCATGACTGCCCCGTTGACGTGATGACCGACGGTGAACGGGAAATTGACGGGCGGCAGTTCTATCTGCGGCTGGCGCAGCGCATTATGCATCTGTTCAGCACCCGCACCTCCTCGGGCATCCTGTATGAAGTGGATGCCCGGTTGCGTCCGTCAGGGGCTGCGGGGATGCTGGTGACTTCCGCAGAGTCCTTTGCGGATTATCAGAAAAATGAGGCCTGGACGTGGGAGCATCAGGCGCTGGTGCGCGCACGAGTGGTTTACGGCGACCCGCAACTGACCTCGCAGTTTGATTCGGTGCGTCGCGATATTATGACGCAGCCTCGCGATGGTAAAACGTTGCAGAACGAGGTGCGCGAAATGCGTGAAAAAATGCGCGCGCATCTGGGCAATAAACATCGCGATCGCTTTGATATTAAAGCTGATGAAGGCGGTATTACGGATATCGAATTTATCACGCAATATCTGGTGCTACGTTATGCCCATGACAAACCCAAACTGACCCGCTGGTCGGATAATGTGCGCATTCTGGAACTGTTAGCGCAAAACGACATTATGGACGAGCAGGAGGCGATGGCGTTGACCCACGCCTACACCACGCTGCGCGATGAGTTACATCACCTTGCCTTACAGGAGCTGCCAGGCCATGTGGCGCAAACGTGTTTTGAGGCGGAACGTACGCTGGTGCGGGCAAGCTGGCAGAAGTGGCTGGTTGAAGAATGAAGTGTGCTATTATCGCGCGCAAATTTTGAATCTCTCAGGAGACAGGAATGAAAGTAACGCTGCCAGAGTTTGAACGTGCAGGAGTCTTGGTTGTCGGTGATGTGATGCTGGATCGCTACTGGTACGGGCCCACCAGCCGTATTTCACCTGAAGCGCCGGTACCGGTGGTGAAAGTCGATACCATCGAAGAACGTCCGGGCGGTGCGGCGAACGTGGCGATGAACATTGCCTCTCTGGGCGCAAATTCGCGCCTGGTCGGACTGACCGGTATTGACGATGCCGCGCGCGCGCTCAGCAAAACGCTGGCGGACGTGAACGTGAAATGCGACTTTGTTTCTGTCCCGACCCATCCTACTATCACCAAACTGCGCGTGCTTTCACGCAACCAGCAACTGATTCGTCTCGACTTCGAAGAAGGTTTTGAAGGTGTGGATCCGCAGCCGCTGCATGAGCGTATCAACCAGGCGCTGAGCTCGATTGGGGCGCTGGTGCTGTCTGACTATGCGAAAGGCGCGCTGGCCAGCGTTCAGCAGATGATCGCGCTGGCGCGTAAAGCCGGAGTGCCGGTGCTGATCGATCCGAAAGGGACTGATTTTGCCCGCTATCGCGGCGCGACGCTACTGACGCCAAACCTCTCTGAGTTCGAAGCGGTGGCAGGAAAATGCAAAAGCGAAGAAGAAATTGTTGAACGTGGCATGAAGCTGATTGCCGATTTCGAGCTTTCCGCGCTACTGGTCACCCGCTCTGAGCAAGGGATGACGCTGCTGCAGCCGGGCAAGGCCCCGCTGCATATGCCGACGCAGGCGCAGGAAGTGTATGACGTGACCGGTGCGGGTGACACGGTTATTGGTGTGCTGGCGGCGACGCTGGCTGCCGGTAATTCGCTGGAAGAAGCCTGCTTCTTTGCCAATGCGGCGGCGGGTGTGGTGGTCGGTAAGCTGGGGACCTCCACTGTGTCGCCTATTGAACTGGAAAACGCGGTACGCGGCCGTGCGGAAACCGGCTTTGGCGTGATGACAG
This sequence comes from Citrobacter sp. RHB35-C17, assembly GCF_013816795.1. Lineage (NCBI taxonomy): Bacteria > Pseudomonadati > Pseudomonadota > Gammaproteobacteria > Enterobacterales > Enterobacteriaceae > Citrobacter > Citrobacter sp. RHB35-C17. Next base: position 694,581 of record NZ_CP057150.1, read on the forward strand.
AAGACGAGCTGAAGCAGGCCGTTGCCAGTGCCCGTAAGCGTGGTGAGAAAGTCGTCATGACCAACGGGGTGTTTGACATTCTGCACGCCGGTCACGTCTCCTATCTCGCAAACGCACGTAAGCTGGGCGATCGCTTAATTGTCGCGGTCAACAGCGATGCATCGACGAAACGGCTGAAAGGGGAAACGCGCCCGGTGAATCCGCTCGAACAGCGGATGATCGTGCTGGCCGCGCTGGAAGCCGTTGACTGGGTGGTCTCCTTTGAAGAAGATACGCCGCAGCGCCTGATTGCAGGCGTATTACCGGATCTGTTGGTGAAAGGTGGTGACTATAAGCCAGAAGAGATTGCCGGTAGTGAAGAGGTGTGGGCCAACGGCGGCGAAGTGCTGGTGCTCAACTTTGAAGACGGTTGCTCCACCACCAATATCATCAAAAAAATTCAGAAAGACAGCGATAAATAACCACTGGCGGTGATGTCTGGAAATCGGGCATCACCCGTGTTCCCAAAGTGTGACATCAGGCAACTGATTTGCGCACAATATGTACAAACCTGCTACGCCTCCCGGTAAATACTGGTATCAGAAAAAAGCATATGACCTTAACAGAGATTCACCGACTGGAGGATATGCTAATGAACAACAGTGTTTATTCGATGAACAATTTCGATTTCCTGGCGCGGAGCTTTGCCAGAATGCAGGCTGAAGGTCGCCCTGTTGATATCCAGGCGGTTACCGGCAATATGGATGAAGAGCACCGCAGCTGGTTTTGCAAACGCTACGCGCACTACTGCCAGCAGGCAATGAACGCCAGAAAGTTAGAAGTGGAACATTGATATGTCAACGGGCCTTGCGGCCCGTTGCTGTTTTTACGCTTGCGGTTCTACTGGTGGGATGGCGGGCGCAGGTTTGACTTCTTCAGTGGCCTGACGCGCTTCCAGCTCGCTCAAACGTTGCTCCAGCAGCGCCAGCTTTTCACGGGTGCGTAGCAGTACCTGGGTCTGAACATCAAACTCTTCGCGGCTCACCAGATCGAGACGCGTCAGCTGAGATTGCAGCGTTTGACGGATTTTCTTCTCGACATCTTCCCCGAACTCCCGGATCCCTTTCGGCATCGACTCGTGAACCTGGCGAGCGATCTGCTCAATTTTTTTCGGGTCAATCATAGTGGTTTCCCTGAACTGGTAAGTGTTAACGCTCATTGTAGTGCGATCTGCGTAAGGCATAAACCAGAATTGTGTGATGTTAATGCGGGTAAAGGCGTTGATGAAGGTAATCAATAGGGTTATAGTTAATCCGCTTATTCTCAGGGCGGGGCGAAATTCCCCACCGGCGGTAAATCAACTCAGGTTGAAAGCCCGCGAGCGCTTTGGGTGCAAACCTAAAGGTCAGCAGATCCGGTGTAATTCCGGGGCCGACGGTTAGAGTCCGGATGGGAGAGAGTAACGATCCAGTCGGGCATGGACCCGCTCACGTTATTTTTTTGCCGCTTGTCGGTACTCCTAAGACTGCCCTGATTCTGGTAACCATAATTTTAGTGAGGTTTTTTTACCATGAATCAGACGCTACTTTCCTCTTTTGGTACGCCTTTTGAACGTGTCGAACACGCTCTGTCTGCGCTGCGCGAAGGCCGCGGTGTGATGGTGCTGGATGACGAAGATCGTGAAAACGAAGGCGATATGATTTTCCCGGCAGAAACCATGACCGTTGAGCAGATGGCACTGACCATCCGTCACGGTAGCGGTATTGTCTGCCTGTGCATCACCGAAGATCGTCGTAAACAACTCGATCTGCCGATGATGGTGGAAAATAACACCAGCGCTTATGGCACCGGTTTTACCGTGACTATTGAAGCGGCGGTAGGTGTTACAACCGGCGTTTCCGCAGCCGATCGCGTGACCACCGTTCGTGCGGCGATCGCCGATGGCGCAAAACCTTCCGATCTGAACCGTCCGGGACACGTTTTCCCATTGCGCGCTCAGCCGGGCGGCGTATTGACCCGCGGTGGCCACACCGAAGCGACCATCGATCTGGTGACGCTGGCGGGCTTCAAACCGGCGGGTGTCCTGTGTGAACTGACCAATGATGATGGCAGCATGGCGCGTGCGCCGGAGTGCATCGACTTTGCAGGCAAACACAATATGGCTGTTGTGACGATCGAAGACCTGGTGGCTTACCGACAGGCGCACGAACGTAAAGCCAGCTAACTCTGCCTTGCCGGATACTGGTGCAAGCACCTTATCCGGCAAATTTCGCTTTTTCAAACATCCTGTCGGTTAATAAACATCCAATCTTTTTCTCTATGATCGAAATCATCTTTTCGATTTCATACTATGCCAGTATATAATCCTACCTACTTATAGGTATGTTAAATTTTAACGCTAAATATCTGTTAATGTTAAATTTTAAGGGTAAAAGGATGTTTATTGCCTGGTACTGGATTGTATTAATTGTTCTGGTGGTCGTGGGATATGTTTGCCACATGAAACGCTACTGTAAGGCGTTTCGGCAGGATCGTGATGCGCTAATGGAAATGCGCAATAAATTACTTCGTCGTGATGATGAAGAACGCGTCATGACTAAAGAGCAGGAATAACCGCTTCCTGCCCTCTCTGTTACCCGATCCCCATCGTCTGAAGTATGACCAGACTCAGCCCCATCACCGACATTCCGCACAGAACGCCATAGCTGGGGTTGTTGTTGGGATCGATCTCTTTTGCCAGCGGCATCAGTTCATCCACCGACAGCGCAACCATAATGCCGGCGACTGCGGCCATAATCGCCGCCATAACGACAGGTGACACCAGGCTACCAAGAATTAGCCACGCCAGCACACCGCCCAATATTTCTGCCATCCCGGAAATGCCCGCCCAGAAAATCGCGGTTCGTTTAGAACCGGTGGCCGCATAGACCGGCCCGGCGACTGCCAGACCTTCCGGAATATTATGCAGGGCAACCGCCAGCGCGACGCCGAATCCTAACTCCAGGTTACTGCTGGCGGTGACGTAGGTGGCAATTCCTTCCGGGAAGTTGTGCAGACTGATCCCCAGCGTCAGCAGGATGGCGGTACGTTTAATCGAGCCAGGAATCGGCTGCGTTCTTTTTTGCATCAGATCCTGCGGGTGGGCATGTGGAAGCAGACGATCCAAACCAAAATAACCCAGCAGGCCGATGATAAACATGCCGTAGCCCAGAACTGGCGGCATTCCCTTTGTACCCAGCGCGGCGGGCAGCATCTCCATCAAAGAGATCAGCAGCATGATCCCGGCGGCAAATCCGAGCGAAAACGCCAGCAGGCGATTAGAGGGCTTTTGCCCCAGTACGCCAAGAAACGCGCCAATGAACGTGGCGGCCCCCGCCAGTAAGGTCAGAATTAAAGGTACTGACATCAATGACTCCTTATACATCTCGCTGACCTTCAAAATAACTGATGATCATCATCATGGTTATCAGAGTTCTTCATTCATCGAAAGAGGGTATTGTAAGACCATCAAAATGACTCCCTGAGTAAGGATATCATCATGTCTTCAATTCGTATGCCAGCATTGTTTTTGGGACACGGCAGTCCGATGAACGTTCTGGAAGATAACCTGTATACCCGCGCCTGGCAGCAGCTTGGGGAGACACTGCCGCGTCCGAAAGCGATTGTGGTGGTGTCTGCCCACTGGTACACCCGAGGTACCGGCGTCACCGCGATGGAAGCGCCTAAGACCATTCATGATTTCGGCGGTTTCCCGCAGGCGTTGTACGACACGCATTACCCGGCGCCCGGCTCACCTGAACTGGCGCAGCACCTGGTTGATTTGCTTGCACCGGTGCCGGTTGCGCTCGACAAAGAAGCCTGGGGCTTTGACCACGGTTCCTGGGGTGTGCTGATAAAGATGTACCCGAATGCCGATATCCCCATGGTGCAGTTGAGCATTGATAGCACCAAACCGGCGGCCTGGCATTTTGAAATCGGGCGTAAACTGGCGGCGCTGCGTGATGAAGGCATCATGCTGGTGGCCAGCGGCAACGTAGTGCATAACCTGCGCACGGCGCGCTGGCACGGCGATAATAACCCGTATCCGTGGGCGACATCGTTCAATGATTTTGTCAAAGCGAACCTGAGCTGGCAGGGACCGGTTGAGCAGCATCCGTTGGTCAATTATCTCGATCATGAAGGCGGCTCACTGTCGAACCCGACACCGGATCACTATCTGCCGCTGCTGTATGTGCTGGGCGCATGGGATGGTAAAGAACCGATGACGATCCCGGTTGATGGTATCGAGATGGGCAGCCTGAGTATGCTGTCGGTACAGGTGGGATGATTAATGCCGGGTAAGGCGGAGTCGCCACCCGGCGTTCTCAATTACTCGACAAAAATATGCGGGTAGAAGCGGGACAGATCCTGAGTGATCAGCGCTCTGTCTTCGCGAATACCGATCCCGGCAGGCTGATCGTTGATCAACCAGCTACCGATCAGCATATAACTGTCGCCAAATTTCGGCAGTTGATGAAACTGCTGTACGATCATGCCTTCTTCACCGTACGGTCCTTCCACTGCTTCGATTGTTTTACCGTTCTCGATAATGGAGACGTTTGCGCCTTCACGCGAGAAGATCGGTTTCACGACGAACTTTTCCATCTGCGGATAATCGTCTTCGGCGAAATAAGCGGGAAGCAGGTTCGGATGGTTCGGGAACATTTCCCACAGCAGCGGCAACAGCGCCTTGTTGGAGATAATGCTTTTCCAGGCCGGCTCCAGCCAGCGCACGCCAGCGTCTTCCAGCTTAGTGGAAAACATCTCGCGCAGCATAAACTCCCACGGATAGAGTTTGAACAGGTTGGCTATCACCTGATCCTGTAAATCCGTGAACTGACCTTTTTCACCCAGCCCAATATCTTCAATATAGAGGAATTCAGTGGCGATCTCCGCTTCCGCTGCACAATCCTGCAGATACTGAATGGTGCCGCGATCTTCAACCGTATCACGACAGCAGGTCAGATGCAGAAGCTGGAAGCCGTACTGCTCACGCAGCTCGGCGAAGCGCTCAATGAGCTTTTCCTGCAGGCTGTTAAACTGGTCGCTGCCTTCCGGCAGATTGCCCGCATTGATCTGATCTTCAAGCCAGATCCACTGGAAAAACGCCGCTTCGTACAGCGAGGTCGGAGTATCGGCGTTGTTCTCCAGCAGCTTCGGTTCGCCAGAGCCATCCCACGCCAGATCAAGACGCGAGTAGAGCGACGGCTGGTTTGTCTGCCAGGACTGACGAACAAAGCCCCAGGTGTGCTTAGGAATACGGAATTTGGTCATTAGTTCGTCGCTGGCGATCACTTTCTCGACCACCTTGAGACACATCTGGTGCAGCTCAGCGGTCACATCTTCCAGCTTTTCAACCTGGGCCAGCGTGAGTTTGTAATAGGCATCTTCACACCAGTACGGTTCGCCGTACATGGTGTGAAAATTAAAACCGTATTCCGTGGCTTTATCGCGCCAGTCCGGGCGTTCGGTAATACTGACTCTTTCCATGCGTATCAGCCACCCATTGAACGCGTGGAGGTGCCGCTTGCGCTACGCTGCATGGCGCTCTGTTTGGCTACAGATTCACCGAAGCCGCCGCGCGTTACGGTAGAGGTGGTTGCCGGTTTCGGCGCCATGGCGGTTTTAGGAACCGTCATCGTACGACCAGGCTGTGCGGCGCCGTAGTTTTTACCACCCGCATCGGTGTATTTACCGTAAGCCGGGCTGGCCGGGTTTTTCGAGCTGAACAGCGGTTGCTGCGCAAAGCCCGCGCCGCCGCCCATCATGCGGCCCATCATATAACCCGCCATCAGCGGCATCCAGAAACTGCCGCTGGACTGCTGTGCCTGCGCTTCTGGCGCCATGCCTGCCTGAGCAGGGGCTTGCTGACACTGGCCTTCACCGAACTCAGCGATACAATCTTCGCGAGTGGCATATTTCGGCGCGGTACGTTCCGCTTCTTTCAGCGCATTGTTGTATGTGGTGGTACATTCCGCACTTTTACCCGGATTGGCTGCCGAGCAGTCATCCGCATTCTGATACAGCGATACGGTTTCATCGCTTTTCTCACAGCCCGCCAGCATAAACACAGCGGTAACGGCTAACGCCACAGGCGTCAGATGGCGTGCGCTCCAGCTTTTGCGGAACGAGGCGTGATGGATGGATTTTGTCCGTTTCATTTTCGTCTTTCCTGGACCCAGTGGTTATTACTGCTCAGGATAGAGGATGAGTGGTTGAAAATGAAGCGAGAAGAGGCGGGAATGCGGAACAATGGCGGGATCTTTACGTTGCCTTACGTTCAGACGGGGCCGCAGCCCCGTCATCGCGTTTAATTACGGAACGGATTTTTACCGTTGCTGCTGGAAGAACGTACCGACGCCGGTTGCGTGGCGGGCGCTGTCGCGTTGGCGGCATAGCCGTCAGCGTTCGCGTCCATCTGCGGGGTTTCCGGCGCGACGTGTTCCGGCGAGGTGGAGATCGGTTTGCCCAACGTGTTGTTCAGCGCCACCAGATCCTGCTCGTTCAACGTACCCAGCGCTGACTTGATATTCAGCTGGTTGATCAGGTAGTTATAACGCGCATTCGCCAGTTGCTGCTTGGCGTTGTACAGCGTGGTGGTCGCATCCAATACATCAACGATAGTACGTGTACCCACGGAGTAGCCTGCTTCCATCGCGTCTAATGAGCTCTGGGCGGAAACCACCGCTTGTTTGTACGCGTTAATGCTGCTGATTGACGCATTGATATTGTTGAAGGAAGAACGTACGGTCTGCACTACGCTACGGTGGGCACTTTCCAGTTGCTCACTGGCGCCAACAAAGTTGTATTGCGCCTGTTTCACCTGCGAGTTCACCATCCCGCCCTGATAAATCGGCAGCGAGAAGCTCAGGCCGACTTTGTTCTGGCCCATGTTGCTGTCGTCATACTGGGAGCCTACCGCGCTGCCGCGGGTTTTCGAACCACTGTAGGAGGTATCAGATACGCCGGTAGAGGCAGTTAAGTCCAGCGTTGGCAGGTGACCATCCTGCGCCTGGCGAATCTGCTCACGTGCCAGATCCTGGCTCAGACGCGCCTGCAACAACGTCAGGTTGCGGTTTTCGGCTTCTTTCAGCAGGGCGTTCACCGCCTGCGGCTTGTCGGTTTTGAAGCTGTCAACGTTCAGCGATGCCAGCTCCGGGTAGTAGTTGCCGGTAACCTGACGCAGTTCTTCAACCGCATTGTCGAGATCGTTACGGGCGGTCACTTCGTTGGCCAGCACGGTATCGTATTGCGAACGGGCGTTTTGCACGTCAGTGATGGCCACCAGACCCACGTTGAAACGCTGGGTGGTTTGATCCAACTGACGATAAATCGCCTCTTTCTGCGCCTGGGTGTAAGAGAGAACGTCAATGGCGTTCAGCACTTTAAAATAGGCGCTCGCGGTGTTGAGGATCAGCGTCTGCTGGTCCGTCTGGAAAGTCACGTCCTGAATACCCGCCGATTTTTCCTGCAGGGTCAGCGCACGCCATTTCGACATATCGAAAAGGGTCTGCGTTAATTGCAGGGACGCGCTGGTGGCATTTGAGTTCACGCCGTTAGCATCGCGGTAGCCGTTGCTGTAGGTGTAATCGGCACCTAAGCCCAGTTGAGGCAGTAAAGGACTACGTGCTTCGTTGATTTTTTCGAATGCAGCATCGCGATCGGCGGCGGATTTACGCAATTCCGGGTTGCTCAGGCGTGCTTGCTGATAAACTTGCATCAGGTTCTCTGCCTGGCTCAGTGTGCTGAACCCCGACAGGCTCAGGCCGATAAGGATGGGGAGCAATTTCTTCATTTGCATTCCTTGTTGTGAAGCAGTATTTAGCGCTGATCAAATTTTAAAAATAATTGCTGATTCTAGCAGAATCCGCCACCGCAAAAAGTTGGCGTTCTGTGCCATCAGGCGTTAATTTGCACCAATTTACCACAAGGTCGATGAAACGGCAGTCAAACGCCCTTGAAATTCACATTTAAATCACTATTGGTACAGGACGGCACAATGCGCAAATCAGGCAACTCGCCAGTAACTTTCGCCAAAAACGATGTAGAAATTATTGCACGAGAAACGCTATATCGCGGTTTTTTTTCGCTGGATCTTTATCGCTTTCGCCACCGTTTGTTCAACGGTGAAATGAGCCAGGAAGTGCGTAGAGAAATTTTTGAGCGCGGCCATGCGGCAGTCTTGCTACCCTTTGACCCTGAGCGGGATGAAGTGGTGTTAGTTGAGCAGGTGCGCATCGCGGCCTATGACACCAGTGAAACGCCGTGGCTACTGGAAATGGTGGCCGGGATGATCGAAGAGGGTGAAAGCGTTGAGGATGTGGCCCGCCGTGAAGCGATGGAAGAGGCCGGCATTGAGGTAAAACGGACGAAACCGGTGCTCAGTTTTCTGGCAAGCCCTGGCGGCACCAGTGAGCGCTCGTCAATTATGGTGGGTGAAGTGGACGCCACGACCGCAAACGGGATTCACGGTCTGGCTGATGAAAACGAAGACATTCGGGTTCATGTGGTAAGCCGGGAGCAGGCTTACCGTTGGGTAGAAGAGGGGAAAATTGATAACGCGGCTTCGGTCATCGCCCTGCAATGGCTGCAACTGCACTATAAAGAGCTAATAAACGAGTGGAAAAAATGAAGCGCTATACACCTGACTTCCCTGAAATGATGCGTCTTTGCGAAACGAACTTTTCGCAACTGCGACGTCTGCTGCCGCGTAATGATGCGCCTGGCGAAACGGTGAGTTACCAGGTGGGCAACGCACAATATCGGATTACGATCGTTGAATCGACCCGATACACCACGCTGGTGACCATCGAGCAGACGGCGCCGACCATCACCTACTGGAGCCTGCCGTCACTGACTGTACGGCTCTACCATGACGCAATGGTCGCCGAAGTGTGTTCAAGTCAGCAGATCTTTCGCTTCAAAGCACGGTATGATTATCCAAATAAAAAGTTGCATCAACGCGACGAAAAGCATCAAATTAATCAGTTTCTGGCCGATTGGCTGCGATACTGCTTAGCACATGGAGCGATGGCGATTCCGGTTTACTAGCGTCGTGAAACCTAAGGACACCATTTGGAAAGCCTGTTAAACCTTTCTCTGGCTGGTGAGGCCAGGGTCAGGATCTTACAAATTACTGATACTCACCTGTTTGCCGAAAAGCACGAAACGCTATTGGGCGTAAACACCTGGGAAAGCTACCAGGCCGTGTTGGATGCCATTCATGCCGAGGGGCAGGAATACGATCTGATCGTGGCGACAGGTGATTTAGCTCAGGATCAAACCTCTGCGGCTTATCAGCATTTTGCTGAAGGCATCGCAAGCTTTCGTGCGCCTTGCGTTTGGTTGCCCGGTAATCATGACTTCCAGCCTGCGATGTATAGCGCATTACAAGAGGCGGGGATCTCCCCTGCAAAATGCGTCATGGTTGGCGAGCAGTGGCAAATTCTGCTGCTGGACAGTCAGGTCTTCGGCGTACCTCACGGTGAACTGAGCGAATTTCAGCTCGAGTGGCTGGAGCGTAAACTTGCTGCGGCCCCTGAGCGTCACACTCTGTTGCTTCTGCATCATCACCCCATGCCTGCGGGATGCAGTTGGCTGGATCAACACAGCCTGCGTAACGCGGCGGAACTGGACAACGTGCTGGTGAATTATCCGCGCGTGAAATATCTGCTTTGCGGGCATATTCATCAGGAACTGGATCTCGACTGGAATGGCCGCCGTCTGCTGGCGACGCCCTCCACCTGCGTTCAGTTCAAACCCCATTGTGCGAACTTTACCCTTGATAGCATCGGCCCTGGCTGGCGTACGCTGGAGCTGTTTGCCGACGGTACGTTGAAAACAGACGTCTGTCGTTTGCAAGGGACTGAGTTCCGACCTGATACCGCTTCTGAAGGCTACTGATGTCTACGCTTCTCTACCTGCACGGCTTCAATAGCTCGCCCCGTTCGGCGAAGGCCTGCCTGCTGAAAAACTGGCTGCACGAACACTATCCTCATGTCGAGATGGTTGTGCCGCAGCTGCCGCCGTATCCGGCCGATGCCGCAGAGATGCTGGAGTCTATCGTACTGGAGCATGGCGGCGAGGCGCTGGGCGTGGTGGGATCATCATTAGGCGGTTATTACGCCACCTGGCTGTCACAGTGCTTTATGCTGCCCGCGGTTGTCGTCAACCCGGCTGTCCGGCCATTTGAACTGTTGACTGACTACCTCGGTCAGAACGAGAACCCCTACACGGGGCAGCAATATGTGCTAGAGTCACGCCATATTTACGATCTTAAAGTCATGCAGATCGACCCGCTGGAAGCGTCGGATTTAATCTGGCTGCTGCAACAGACGGGAGATGAAGTGCTGGACTACCGCCAGGCAGTGGCGTATTACGCCTCATGCCGCCAGACTGTTATTGAAGGTGGAAACCATGCATTCACGGGCTTCGAAGATTATTTCAACCCGATTGTCGATTTCCTTGGACTGCACAGTTGCTGACAATCATTTCGAATTGCTATTAAAACCATGACGCAAACTTATAACGCTGATGCCATTGAGGTACTCACTGGGCTTGAGCCGGTACGCCGTCGCCCAGGGATGTATACCGATACGACCCGCCCTAACCATCTTGGGCAGGAAGTGATTGATAACAGTGTCGATGAAGCACTGGCGGGCCACGCGAAACGCGTGGATGTGATTTTACATGCCGATCAATCTCTGGAAGTTATCGACGACGGTCGCGGCATGCCCGTGGACATTCACCCGGAAGAGGGCGTTCCGGCGGTTGAACTGATCCTCTGTCGACTGCACGCGGGCGGCAAGTTCTCGAACAAGAACTATCAGTTCTCCGGCGGCCTGCACGGCGTAGGGATCTCCGTGGTCAACGCCCTGTCGAAGCGCGTGGAAGTGAACGTGCGTCGTGATGGTCAGGTGTATAACATTGCGTTTGAGAACGGCGACAAGGTTCAGGATTTGCAGGTTGTTGGCACCTGCGGCAAGCGTAATACCGGCACCAGCGTCCATTTCTGGCCTGACGAAACCTTTTTCGACAGCCCGCGTTTTTCTGTCTCGCGCTTAACGCACGTGCTGAAAGCCAAAGCTGTGCTGTGCCCTGGCGTTGAAATCACCTTTAAAGATGAAGTTAATAACAGCGAACAGCGCTGGTGCTATCAGGATGGCCTGAACGATTATCTGCGCGAAGCGGTAAACGGCCTGCCGACGCTGCCGGAAAAACCGTTCATCGGCAATTTTTCCGGTGACACGGAAACGGTCGACTGGGCGCTGCTGTGGTTGCCGGAAGGCGGCGAACTGCTGACCGAAAGCTACGTGAACCTGATCCCGACCATGCAGGGCGGGACGCACGTCAATGGTCTGCGTCAGGGGCTGCTCGACGCGATGCGTGAGTTCTGCGAATACCGCAACATTCTGCCGCGCGGCGTGAAGCTCTCAGCGGAAGATATCTGGGATCGCTGCGCCTACGTGCTGTCGGTGAAAATGCAGGATCCACAGTTTGCCGGACAGACCAAAGAACGTTTGTCGTCGCGTCAGTGTGCAGCGTTCGTCTCTGGTGTGGTGAAAGATGCCTTCAGCCTGTGGCTGAACCAGAACGTCCAGTCAGCCGAGCAGTTAGCGGAGATGGTGATCTCCAGCGCTCAGCGCCGACTGCGCGCGGCGAAAAAAGTGGTGCGTAAAAAGCTGACCAGCGGTCCGGCGCTGCCGGGAAAACTGGCGGACTGTACCGCGCAGGATCTGAATCGTACCGAACTGTTCCTGGTGGAAGGGGACTCGGCGGGCGGTTCCGCCAAGCAGGCGCGCGATCGTGAATATCAGGCGATCATGCCGCTGAAGGGTAAGATCCTGAACACCTGGGAAGTCTCTTCTGATGAAGTACTGGCCTCACAGGAAGTGCACGATATTTCTGTCGCGATCGGCATCGATCCGGACAGCGACGATCTGAGCCAGTTACGTTACGGTAAGATCTGTATCCTGGCGGATGCGGACTCCGATGGTCTGCACATCGCCACGCTACTGTGCGCGCTGTTTGTGAAGCATTTCCGCACGCTGGTGAAACACGGACACGTCTACGTCGCGCTACCGCCGTTGTACCGAATTGACCTCGGCAAAGAGGTTTATTACGCGCTGACGGAAGAAGAGAAAGCGGGCGTACTGGAACAGTTGAAGCGCAAGAAAGGCAAGCCAAACGTACAGCGCTTTAAAGGACTGGGTGAAATGAACCCGATGCAGTTGCGTGAAACCACGCTGGATCCCAACACGCGTCGTCTGGTCCAGCTCGTCATTGATGATGAGGACGATCAGCGCACTAACGCCATGATGGATATGCTGCTGGCGAAGAAACGCTCTGAAGATCGCCGTAACTGGTTGCAGGAAAAAGGCGACCTCGCAGATATCGACGGGTAATTATACGTTTCATTGTTAATAAAAAGGGTAAGCCATCATGGCTTACCCTTTTGCTTTCAGGATATCTGATTGATCTTGCCAGAGAGGTCTATTAGGCTCAATCGAGGCGAGAACGCGGATTGACGTTATGGCACTGACCGGGGATGGACGCCAAAAATACATAATAAGGAAACAGGATGAACAACACACATCTGTCTAAGAGCGTCGACGCCCTTAAACCCTCCGCTATCAGGGAATTACTCAAACATAGCAAAATGCCTGGCGTGATATCGCTGGGCGGCGGTATTCCCAGCCCGGAACTGTTTGATAATACAGGGCTGGAAATGGCCACGCGTAACATGATGGAAAACCAGTTTCTGGATGCGTTCCAGTACGGTCTGAGTGAAGGTTTTCCGCCTCTGCGGGAAGCGATCGCTCAGTTGTGTCAGAAACGAGGCATTCAGGCCGCGTCCGACGCCATTCTGGTGACCAATGGGTCTCAGCAGTCGCTGGATATTCTGGTGAGAACGCTGATCAATCCGGGCGACAAAGTGGTCGTCGAACGTCCGACCTATCTTGCCGCCTTGCAGGTGCTGCAACTGTCTCAGGCGGATATTCTGTCTGTTGGTACCGATAAAGACGGCATGATCGTAGACGATCTGGAAGTTTTGCTGCAGAACAACACGATCAAGTTTGTGTACATCGTGCCGACGTTCGGTAACCCCGGTGGCGTGGTTCTTAGTGATTCCCGTCGTCAGAAGTTGGTTCAACTGGCGAAACAGCATGACTTTGCCATCATCGAAGACGATCCCTACGGTGAAATCAATTTCACCGACGAGACCTATAAAACGCTGTTCCAGCATGCCCGAGAGAGCGGATGCCCTGAGCAGGTGATCTATACCTCGACTTTTTCCAAGATTCTGGCTCCAGGCCTGCGTGTGGGTTGGGTGGTACTGCCGGAATGGATCAGACAAAAAGCGACCATCGTTAAACAGGCGACCGATCTGCATACCAGCGCGCATTCGCAGGCAATGGCCGCCAGCTATTTGACGTTAGGTCGTCTGGACGATCAAATTCAGCTCATTCGTCAGGCGTACCGTGAGAAGTGCTATTTGCTGGCGGACGCGATTCGCAGTGAACTGGGCGAGCATATCTCATTCCATATGCCGCAGGGTGGGATGTTCCTGTGGGGGACGTTCCGTGATGATTTTGATACCACGGCATGGCTTTCCCGCACACTGCAGGAAAAAGTGGTATTCGTGCCGGGAGAGTTCTTCTTCTGTGATAAGCCGGACAAACGGACGCTACGGATGTCTTTTGCGACGCCAACGGCGGATGAGCTTGAAGAAGCGGTACGGAGATTGAAAAAAGCGTTGCCCTGAGGTCGCTGTTGCCGGGTCTGACGCTGATGGCTGACCCGGCGCAACGCGGTATGTTTAAATACCGGATTCCAGAATACGAATATTCATCTCCAGCACATCGCCCTTAACGGCTTCGCTGTAGGCTTTCATATGCGGGGTTTGCAGGTGCGCTTCAAGATGCGCGATGCTTTCCCACTGCTCAATCATCACGATTGAATCAGGCGCCATGGTCTGAAAACTCACGTTTGCCGCATGATCTACCATCGGCGCGTAGCCGTGGCAGCCTTCTTCTTTCAGTACGGTTGGAACAATTTTCGCAAACTGATCGAGGACGGCCTGACGGTGATGTTGTCCCGGACGGGTGCGGATTTCAGCAATAACTGTAAGCATGGTTAACTCCTTCTAATTCCAGGTTACCAGTTAACCAAAAATCGCCTGCAGATGCTCGCGATATTCTGCAACAGAACGTGGTACATCCGGCATTTTAATGACGTCATTGGTAATAAAGGTCGGCAGCGCTTCCATTCCAAGGAATTGATTCGCTTTATGGAACGGCAGATAAACGCCATCAACGCCCACGCCGTGGAAAAACTGATCTTTATCGGTGAAGGCTTCCATCGGTGCGTTCCAGGTCAGAGAAAGCATGTATTTTTTCCCCTGAATCAGACCGCCGGAGCCGTATTTCTTCGAAGCATCTGAGCGGGTACGACCATCGCTGGCATACAGTGTGCCGTGGCCTTCGGTGAACACGTCATCAATGTATTTTTTCACGGTCCACGGCGCACCCATCCACCAGCCTGGCATTTGCCAGATAACCACGTCCGCCCAGACGAAGTTCTGCACTTCTTCTTTCACGTCGTAATCGCTGTCAGCGCGGACGATTTTGACGCTATGCCCGAGGTCGCGCAGAGTGCCTTCGGCGACTTCCGTCAGGGTGTCGTTCAATTGGCCGTTGGAGTGTGCGAATTTTTTCGCACCGTTGATAATCAGGATGTTGCTCATTATTAATCCTCTGAAATGCGTTTGAGGCTAATTTTACGTCAACAGCCGGTAGGGTGAAATTAGCAAAATGTGCAAAGTCTTTTGCATCTGGCGCAATAATCGACGATTACCACTTCACTGTCGCGATAAAACCCCCGTCTGGCGCATTGTCAAACGACACTGTCATTGTGTGCAGGGCGGCAATGCGACGGACAATCGACAGGCCCAGCCCGCTGCCGGTAACCTGCTGTCCGGGCGGGCGATAAAAGCGTTCGCCAATGTGAGGCAAGACTTCTGCCGTGACGCCGGGGCCGTTGTCTCTGACCGTAAACTGCCGGGCGTCAAGCGTGACATCCACCTCGCTACCTTTGGGGCTGTAGCGGATGGCGTTATCCAGCAGATTGCGCACCAGCAAACTGAGCAGTAGCGGTTGCCCGGTGTGCGTCACATTATGAGCGTTGATCTGCAAACGCACATCAATCTGCGCCTGCTGCGCGGGTTGCCAGATGTCCATTACCGCAGACTGAAGCACTTCCTCAAGAGAGAGCGTGGCGACGTCCTGCAGGTTATCCAGCGAGTCGAGACGGGAAAGCGTCAGCAACTGGTCGACCAGACGCGTGGCACGATCGATGCCCGTATGGAGTTGCATCAGCGCTTTCTCGCGTGCCTGCGGATCATCATCAGAAAGCTGCGCCACCTCCGTCTGGACTTTTAGCGCCGTTAACGGACTACGCAGTTCGTGGGCGGCGTCTGAGGTAAAGCGCCGTTCGCGCACCATCATCTTATGGGTACGGGTAAAAAGCTGGTTGAGCGATTCGACCAGCGGGCGTACTTCACTCGGGACGCCGTGTGAGCTGAGCGGCTCGCTGGATTCCGGATCGCGCAGACGCAACGCCTGCGCCAGCTTTTTAAGCGGCATGAGCTCCCGATGCAGCAGCATAATCAACAACAGCAGCATCAGCGGCAGGGCGATAAGCCAGGGAATCAGTTGCGCCGTCACAATCGCCAGCGCCATATCTTCACGGTATTCCCACTCCTGACCGACCACGATGCGGTACTTACCATCGGAGGAAGTCAGCCAGATAAAACGCCATTTATCGTCATCGCCACTTAACTTGCCGTCATCAAAGCCTTCCCGGCGGTAGCTATAGGGGATGTTCTGACCATTATCGCCGTCGTGCAGCACCATCTTACCGTCCGTGGTGTAGACGGCAAAGGTCAGCGCATCATCATCAACATGACCGTGCTTGAATTTCTTTGGCGTATGCGCCATCCGTTCGGTGGCGTGCAGTTCATTGATATCGAGCGTAACCAGGCGTTTGGCGAAGAGCATCAACTGGGTATCAAACAGTTCATCAACGTTATCCGTTGTTTTTTTCCAGGCGACAAAACTCGATGCCGCCCAGGTAATGGCTGACAGAATCAGAAAAATGAGGGTAAGCCTGACGCGCAGGCTGAGTCGCTGGGTCACGATGATACCTCGCCAAGCGTATAGCCGATGCCGTGAACGGTGCGAATGAAATTGCTGCCCAGCTTGCGTCGCAGATGGTGGACGTGCACTTCAACGGCATTGCTGGTGACCTCTTCGTCCCAGTTATACAGCTTCTCTTCAATGAGCTTGCGCGGCAGCACGCGACCTTTATTACGCATCAGTAATTCCAGAAGTGCGAACTCTTTTGGCTTGAGTATCAATGGCTCACCCGCCAGCGTCGCGACCCGATCGCCGGGACGTAAGCTCACCCGCCCGTGGCGTAATTCACTGCTGGCCTGACCGCTGGCGCGACGCATCAGAGCCTCCAGTCTGGCGGCGACTTCTATCAGTGCAAAGGGCTTACACAGATAATCATCGGCTCCGAGTCGAAGGCCTTCCACACGCTCGGCCAGCGCATCGCGCGCGGTGAGGATCAGCACCGGCTCGCGCTTTCCCTGTTCGCGCCAGTCGCGCAGAATATCGCGCCCGTCCATTCCCGGCAGCGTGAGATCGAGGATCACCGCGTCGTAAGGCGCGCTGTAGAGCGCTTCTTTTCCCTGACGACCTTCGGTAAACCAGTCGACGCTAAAGCCCATTTTACTCAGCCCGGTTTTAATGCCGTCACCAATCAACGCATCATCTTCAACCAGTAAAATTCGCATATTTTCATCCCTGCACCCGCTGTGATAAAGGCAAGTAAACCGCGATGTTGCACGTGATGTACAGCAAAAAAGAGACTTTTTTTGCCTTAAGAACTTGTTAAGGATTACCGTATTTAATGGATGTGAAATGACATCAAAGGGAGAAATGATCATGAAAAAACTGGCTGCAATTGTTGCCGTCATGGCGCTCTGCTCCGCACCGGTTCTGGCCGCGCAGCAGGGTGGTTTTTCTGGCCCGTCCGCGACGCAAACGCAGAGCGGCGGCTTCCAGGGGCCTAACGGTAGTAGCACGACGGTAGAAAGTGCGAAATCCTTGCGTGATGACACCTGGGTGACGCTGCGCGGCAACATCGTTGAACGTATTTCCGATGACCTCTATCTGTTTAAAGATGCGACAGGCACCATCAATGTCGATATCGACCACAAACGCTGGAATGGCGTGACGGTTACCCCGCAGGATACCGTTGAAATTCAGGGTGAAGTGGATAAAGACTGGAATTCCGTTGAAATTGACGTGAAGCAAATCAGTAAAGTCAGCAAATAATCCCTGTCAGGGCCGCGTTCGCGGCCCTTTTCTTTGTGACTCAACGCGTCAGATAAGGTAGTATCTGCGGCAATATTGCCTGAAAAGATACCGGGTATCTGGCGGGCTTACAGTTGAGGAATCACGATTAATGAGCGATATGGCAGAGCGCCTTGCGCTGCATGAATTCACGGAAAACGCCTATCTGAATTACTCCATGTACGTCATCATGGACAGGGCGTTGCCGTTTATTGGTGATGGTCTGAAACCCGTTCAGCGCCGCATCGTCTATGCGATGTCAGAGCTGGGGCTGAATGCCAGCGCCAAATTTAAAAAATCCGCCCGTACCGTCGGCGACGTGTTGGGTAAATACCACCCGCACGGAGACAGCGCCTGCTATGAGGCCATGGTGCTGATGGCGCAGCCGTTCTCTTACCGTTATCCGCTGGTTGATGGCCAGGGGAACTGGGGGGCGCCGGACGATCCGAAATCCTTCGCGGCGATGCGTTATACCGAATCCCGTCTGTCCAGATACGCCGAACTGCTGCTGAGTGAACTCGGCCAGGGAACCGCTGACTGGGTGCCAAACTTCGACGGAACAATGCAGGAGCCGAAAATGCTGCCTGCGCGTCTGCCGAACATCCTGCTTAACGGTACAACCGGTATCGCGGTCGGCATGGCGACCGATATTCCGCCGCACAACCTGCGTGAAGTGGCAAAAGCCGCGATCACCCTGATTGAGCAGCCGAAAACCACGTTGGACGAGCTGCTGGATATTGTCCACGGCCCGGACTACCCGACCGAAGCGGAAATCATTACCCCGCGCGCCGAGATTCGTAAAATTTATGAAAACGGGCGCGGCTCTGTGCGCATGCGCGCGGTGTGGAAGAAAGAAGACGGCGCGGTGGTAATTACCGCGCTGCCGCACCAGGTTTCCGGCGCGCGCGTGCTGGAGCAAATCGCCGCCCAGATGCGCAATAAAAAGCTGCCGATGGTAGACGATTTGCGCGATGAGTCAGACCACGAAAACCCGACCCGTCTGGTGGTGGTGCCGCGTTCCAATCGCGTGGACATGGAACAGGTGATGAACCACCTGTTTGCCACCACCGATCTGGAAAAGAGCTATCGCATTAACCTTAATATGATCGGTCTTGACGGGCGTCCGGCGGTGAAAAACCTGCTGGAGATCCTCACCGAATGGCTGGCGTTCCGTCGCGATACCGTGCGTCGTCGCCTGAACTATCGCCTCGAGAAAGTCCTCAAACGCCTGCATATCCTGGAAGGTTTGCTGGTGGCGTTTCTCAATATTGACGAAGTCATTGAGATCATCCGTACGGAAGATGAGCCGAAACCCGCGCTGATGTCGCGTTTTGGTATTACCGAAACGCAGGCCGAAGCGATCCTCGAACTGAAATTGCGTCATCTCGCCAAACTGGAAGAGATGAAGATTCGCGGTGAGCAGGATGAACTGGCGAAAGAACGCGATCAGCTACAGGCGATCCTCGCGTCTGAACGCAAAATGAATACCCTGCTGAAGAAAGAGCTGCAGGCCGATGCCGACGCCTATGGTGACGATCGTCGTTCACCGCTTCGCGAGCGCGAAGAAGCGAAAGCAATGAGCGAACACGACATGCTGCCGTCTGAGCCAGTGACGATCGTGTTGTCGCAGATGGGCTGGGTGCGTAGCGCCAAAGGTCATGACATCGACGCACAGGGACTGAACTACAAAGCGGGCGACAGCTTTAAATCCGCTGTGAAAGGGAAGAGCAACCAGCCAGTGGTGTTTATCGATACCACCGGACGTAGTTATGCCATTGATCCGATCACGCTGCCGTCGGCGCGCGGTCAGGGCGAACCGTTGACCGGCAAACTGACGCTGCCGCCAGGCGCGACCGTTGAGCACATGCTGATGGAAGGCGATGAGCAGAAACTGCTGATGGCATCCGATGCGGGTTACGGTTTTGTCTGTACGTTCAACGATCTGGTGGCGCGCAACCGTGCCGGTAAGACACTCATCACGCTGCCGGAAAACGCCCGCGTGATGCCGCCGGTGGTGATTGAAGATGAAACGGATATGCTGCTGGCGATAACGACGGCCGGACGTATGCTGATGTTCCCGGTCAGCGATCTGCCGCAGTTGTCGAAAGGCAAAGGGAATAAGATCATTAACATTCCGTCTGCGGATGCGGCGCGTGGTGACGATGCGCTGGCGCTGCTGTATGTTCTGCCGCCGCAAAGTACGCTGACGATTCACGTCGGGAAACGCAAAATCAAGCTGCGCCCTGAGGAATTGCAGAAAGTGACCGGCGAGCGCGGCCGTCGCGGGACGTTGATGCGCGGTTTGCAACGCATCGATCGCATCGACATTGATTCGCCACGTCGTGCCAGCAGTGGCGACAGCGAAGAGTAAAATGCTGTTAAACGCCTGAAGGCATAAGTAGGCCTGATAAGAGGCAACGCGCCGCCATCAGGCAACACTATCGTGCCGGATGGCGGCGTTAATACCTTATCCGGCCTGCGGTTGTAACGATACCGTCAGGCCGGATGACAGTAATATTTCCCGTAAAACCGTTGTTTATTCGTGAGTCGCGATTAACAATACAGTTTTCCAGAGAGCCACATTAACAATACCCTAACCTGATAGCAGGTGACGTAGAATCCCGGGCTCTTAGGCCTTCAGAGGTTGTTATGCTATTTATTTTTCGACTTATTATTACCGTTATCTATTCCATTCTGGTTTGTGTTTTCGGTTCTCTTTACTGCCTGCTCAGCCCGCGTAACCCAAAACACGTCGCGACCTTCGGGCATATGTTTGGTCGCCTGGCGCCGCTGTTCGGCCTGAAGGTAGAGTGCCGTAAACCCGCGGATGCGGAAAGCTACGGCAACGCTATCTATATCGCTAACCATCAGAATAACTACGATATGGTGACCGCCGCGAATATCGTGCAGCCGCCCACCGTGACCGTCGGGAAGAAGAGCCTGTTGTGGATCCCGTTTTTTGGTCAGCTTTACTGGCTGACAGGGAACCTGCTGATCGACCGTAATAACCGCGCAAAAGCGCACGGCACGATTGCTGAAGTGGTGAATCATTTTAAAAAGCGTCGTATCTCCATCTGGATGTTTCCGGAAGGCACCCGCAGCCGGGGTCGTGGCCTGCTGCCGTTTAAAACCGGGGCGTTTCATGCCGCGATTGCGGCCGGCGTCCCGATTATTCCGGTGTGCGTTTCCAATACCTCGAATAAAATTAATCTGAATCGCCTGAAGAATGGTCTGGTGATTGTGGAGATGCTGCCGCCGGTGGATATCAGTCAGTATGGCAAAGATCAGGTTCGTGAACTGGCCGCGCACTGCCGCTCGTTGATGGAACAAAAGATCGCTGAACTGGATAAAGAAGTCGCCGAGCGCGAAGCCGCCGGAAAAGTGTGATTCAGCGATAAATGCTTACTCATTCGTGCTGCAAGCCAACGCGCATGCAGCCTGGAGTATGACGAGTTTTTGCAGGAAACGAGTTCCTGCCCGTAATTTAGCCAGTTTTACATGGAGCTTATATGTCACTCAGTCGGCGTCAGTTCATTCAGGCATCGGGGATCGCGCTGTGCGCAGGTGCCGTTCCGCTGAGGGCCCATGCTGCCGGTCAGCAACAGCCGCTGCCCGTTCCGCCGCTACTGGAGTCCCGCCGGGGCCAGCCGCTGTTTATGACGCTGCAGCGTTCGCACTGGTCCTTTACCCAGGGCACGCGAGCACCGGTCTGGGGGATTAACGGGCGTTATCTCGGGCCGACGATCCGCGTCTGGAAAGGGGATGACGTTAAGCTGATCTACAGTAACCGTCTGGCAGAAAACGTCTCGATGACTATCGCCGGTCTTCAGGTGCCGGGTCCGCTGATGGGCGGTCCGGCGCGCATGATGTCGCCAAACGCGGACTGGGCGCCGGTACTGCCCATCCGTCAGAACGCCTCCACGCTGTGGTACCACGCCAATACGCCGAACCGTACCGCGCAGCAGGTTTATAATGGCCTGGCCGGGATGTGGCTGGTTGAAGATGAGGTCAGTAAATCGCTGCCGATCCCCAACCATTACGGTGTCGATGACTTCCCGATTATTATTCAGGACAAGCGGCTGGATAACTTCGGCACACCGGAATACAGCGAGCCTGGCAGCGGCGGTTTTGTCGGCGATACGCTGTTGGTCAACGGCGTCCAAAGCCCTTACGTGGAAGTGTCCCGCGGCTGGGTGCGTCTGCGTTTGCTGAACGCCTCTAACTCCCGTCGTTATCAGTTGCAGATGAGCGACGGTCGCGCGCTGCATGTTATCTCCGGCGACCAGGGCTTTTTGCCGGCACCGGTGTCGGTAAAACAGTTGTCGCTGGCACCCGGCGAGCGCCGCGAAATTCTGGTTGATATGACCAATGGCGATGAAGTGTCGATTACCTGTGGTGAGGCAGCGAGCATTGTCGACCGGATCCGGGGGTTCTTTGAACCGTCGAGCATTCTGGTGTCCACGCTGGTGTTAACGCTGCGCCCAACCGGTCTGTTGCCACTGGTGACCGACAGCCTGCCGATGCGTCTGCTGCCGACCGAGATCATGAGCGGTACGCCAATTCGCAGTCGCGATATCAGTCTGGGCGACGATCCAGGCATCAACGGCCAGTTATGGGACGTCAACCGCATTGATATCACTGCGCAGCAGGGTTCCTGGGAGCGCTGGACGGTGCGGGCCGATATGCCGCAGTCATTCCACATTGAAGGGGTGTCGTTCCTCGTGCGTAACGTCAACGGCGCGATGCCATTCCCGGAAGATCGTGGCTGGAAAGATACCGTCTGGGTGGATGGGCAGGTAGAGCTGCTGGTTTACTACGGACAGCCGTCCTGGGCGCATTTCCCGTTTTACTTCCACAGCCAGACGCTGGAAATGGCCGACCGTGGTTCAATCGGTCAGATTCTGGTGAATCCGGCGGCGTAATCCTCCTCTCTCTCGCGACGATGCGAGAGAGATTATCCTTCGATTTCTCATTCGTTCCGGCATATAATCGCCGGCCTTTGATTATTTTTTTACCATTTTTGGAAGCACTATGAGCGCAATATCCCTGATCCAGCCAGACAGAGATCTCTTCTCCTGGCCTCAGTACTGGGCGGCCTGTTTTGGTCCCGCTCCTTTTTTGCCGATGTCACGCGACGAAATGGATCAACTTGGCTGGGATAGCTGCGACATTATTCTGGTAACCGGCGACGCCTATGTCGATCACCCGAGTTTTGGTATGGCGATTTGTGGTCGAATGCTGGAAGCACAGGGCTTCCGTGTCGGCATCATTGCGCAGCCGGACTGGAACAGCAAAGACGACTTTATGCGTCTGGGCAAACCGAACCTGTTCTTTGGCGTAACCGCTGGCAACATGGACTCGATGATCAACCGCTACACTGCCGATCGCCGCCTGCGCCATGACGATGCCTACACGCCGGATAACGTCGCGGGCAAGCGCCCGGACCGCGCCACGCTGGTCTATACCCAGCGCTGTAAAGAGGCGTGGAAAGATGTGCCGGTGATCCTCGGTGGTATTGAAGCGAGCCTGCGTCGTACCGCGCATTACGATTATTGGTCTGATACCGTGCGCCGTTCCGTGCTGGTGGATTCTAAAGCCGATATGCTGATGTTTGGCAACGGCGAGCGTCCGTTGGTGGAAGTGGCGCACCGTCTGGCGATGGGTGAAACCATCGATCAGATCCGCGATGTGCGTAACACGGCGATTATGGTGAAAGAAGCGCTGCCTGGCTGGAGCGGCGTCGATTCCACGCGTCTGGATACGCCGGGGAAAATCGATCCGATCCCGCATCCGTATGGTGAAGATTTGCCGTGCGCCGACAACAAACCGGTTGCCCCGAAAAAGCAGGAAGCGAAAGCCATTACCGTGCAGCCCGCGCGTCCGAAACCGTGGGAAAAAACCTACGTTCTGCTGCCGTCCTTTGAAAAAGTGAAGGGCGACAAAGTGCTGTATGCGCACGCTTCGCGGATCCTGCACCATGAAACCAACCCAGGCTGTGCGCGTGCGCTGATGCAAAAGCATGGCGATCGCTACATCTGGATCAACCCGCCGGCGATCCCACTCTCTACTGAAGAGATGGACAGCGTTTTTGCCCTACCGTATAAGCGCGTGCCACACCCGGCATACGGCAACAGCCGCATCCCGGCCTACGAGATGATCCGTTTCTCGATCAACATCATGCGCGGCTGTTTCGGTGGTTGCTCGTTCTGTTCGATCACCGAACACGAAGGACGCATTATTCAGAGCCGTTCTGAAGATTCAATCATCAATGAGATTGAAGCGATCCGCGATACCGTGCCGGGTTTTACCGGCGTGATCTCCGATCTCGGCGGACCGACGGCCAACATGTATATGCTGCGCTGTAAGTCACCGCGCGCAGAACAGACCTGTCGTCGTCTGTCGTGTGTTTATCCGGATATCTGTCCGCATATGGATACCAACCACGAGCCGACGATCAACCTCTATCGCCGCGCGCGCGATCTGAAAGGCATCAAGAAGATCCTGATTGCCTCCGGCGTGCGTTACGACATCGCAGTGGAAGATCCGCGCTATATCAAAGAGCTGGCGAGCCACCACGTCGGCGGTTATCTGAAGATTGCGCCGGAACATACCGAAGAAGGGCCGTTGTCGAAGATGATGAAGCCGGGTATGGGCAGCTATGACCGCTTCAAACAACTGTTCGATCTCTACTCGAAGCAGGCCGGGAAAGAGCAGTATCTGATCCCGTACTTCATCTCCGCGCATCCGGGAACGCGTGACGAGGATATGGTGAATCTGGCGCTGTGGTTGAAGAAACATCGCTTCCGTCTCGATCAGGTGCAGAACTTCTATCCGTCGCCGCTGGCCAACTCAACCACCATGTATTACACCGGCAAAAACCCGCTGGGTAAGATTGGCTATAAGAGTGAAGATGTGGTGGTGCCGAAGGGAGATAAGCAGCGTCGTCTGCATAAAGCGCTGCTGCGTTACCACGATCCGGCTAACTGGCCGATGATCCGTCAGGCGCTGGAAGAGATGGGTAAAAAGCATCTGATTGGCGGACGCCGTGAGTGCCTGGTACCGGCGCCAACGCTGGAAGAGATGCGCGAAGCGCGCCGTCAGAACCGTAACACCCGTCCGGCGCTGACCAAACACACGCCGGTGGCGCATCAGCGTCAGACGCCAGCCGCCAATAAAAAGCGTACCAAAGTCGCCGGGCGATAATGGGGTTGCCCGGTGGTAAACACCGGGCTTATTAAAAGAGAAGGGAATTAGCCGCCGAACTGATCCGGATCAGGGCCCAGGCGCTTGCCCTGATCGAGCTTCGCAATCTCACCGAGCTCGTCTTTGTCGAGACGGAAATCCCAGACGTCGAAGTTCTCGGCGATACGCGATGGCGTGACGGATTTCGGGATCACGACCAGACCGTTATCCAGATGCCAGCGAATGACAATCTGCGCCGGTGTTTTACCGTATTTATCCGCCAGATCACGAATGATTTTTTGATCGAAAACGCCTTCGCCGCCCTGTGCCAGCGGACTCCAGGATTCCGTCTGGATTTTGTGCGTCGCATTCCACGCGTGTAGCTGGCGCTGTTGCATCAGCGGATGCAGTTCGATCTGGTTAATCACCGGCGTAACGCCCGTTTCGTCAATCAGGCGCTGGAGGTGGTTGACCTGGAAATTACACACACCGATGCTCTTAATCAGCCCCTCTTTTTGCAGATCGATCATGCCTTGCCAGGCGGAAACATAGTGATCGATTGCCGGAACCGGCCAGTGCATCAGATACAGGTCGAGATAATCTAACTGGAGTTTTTCCAGACTCTCCATCAACGCGTCGCGGGGGCGTTTCTGATCGTCATTCCACAGCTTGGTGGTGATGAACAACTCATCGCGGGGGAGACCTGCGCTGGCTAACGCTTTGCCGACGCCGTCTTCATTTTTGTAGGCGGCGGCGGTATCTATGGACCGATAGCCGACTTCCAGTGCTTTATGAATGGCGGAGACGACCTCGTCGTTACCGGCTTTCCATACGCCTAACCCCAGTTGGGGCATTACATTGCCATCCTGAAGCTTAATTACGGTTTGGTTTGCCATTTTTCCTCCTTCATGTGCTCATCACCGGAGGGGGACTCCGGTGATGTAAGGTGACTTAAGTCTGGACGAAATGCCCAAAAACGAAAGTCAGAGGTGAAAAAAGCTTAGCGCGCTGCCTCGTAAATGCGGCGGCTGACATCCAGGGTAATGTCTTTATGCTCACCCAGTTGCGTCATGCCGTGCTCTTCCAGTTTCGCCAGCAGAGCCGGGATTGAACTGCCGTCAAGGCCATAGCCAGACAGGCGAGTCGGGACGCCCAGTTGCTCGAAGAAATTACGGGTGGCTGCAATCGCGGCATCAATACGCTCATCTTCAGAACCGTCGGTGATGTTCCACACGCGCTCTGCATATTGCAGCAGTTTTTCGCGTTTGGTATCGCGTTTTTCATTCCACAGTGCGGGCAGAACGACCGCCAGCGTCTGAGCGTGATCCAGACCGTGCATCGCTGTTAGTTCATGGCCCAACATATGGGTTGCCCAGTCCTGCGGCACGCCTGCGCCAATCAGGCCGTTCAGCGCCTGGGTGGCTGCCCACATAACGTTCGCACGTACATCGTAGTTTTCCGGGTCTTTTAGCGCTTTCGGGCCATCTTCCACCAGCGTCAGCAGAATGCCCTCCGCGAAGCGATCCTGAATTTTGGCATCAACCGGATATGTGACGTACTGTTCAACGGTATGCACAAACGCATCAACCACACCGTTCGCCACCTGACGTGGCGGAAGGGTGTAGGTATAAACCGGATCCAGTACCGCAAAGACCGGCTGCACATGGGCAGAATGGAAGGCCTGTTTGTCGCCGGTGGTTTTACGCGAGATAACCGCGCCTTTGTTGGATTCAGAACCGGTCGCCGGCAGCGTCAGCACAGAACCCATCGGGATTGCGCTTTTGATATCGCTACCGCTGGTTTGCAGGATATGCCACGGGTCAACGCCATCCGCATAGTGGGCGGCAGCAGCGATGAATTTGGTGCCATCAAGAACAGAACCCCCGCCGACGGCCAGCAGGAAGGTAATGTTCTCTTCACGGGCGATGTTGACTGCGTTCATCAGCGTTTCATACGACGGGTTAGGCTCAATGCCGCCAAATTCGCGCACGTCCAGGCCTTTCAGCGCCTCCTGGACCTGCGCCAGTACGCCCGTCTTTTTCACGCTGCCGCCGCCGTAGGTGATCAGCACGCGTGCGTCTTGTGGGATTTGTGCGCGCAGTTCAGCGATTGCGCCTTTACCAAACAGAATGCGGGTCGGGGTATGCAGATTAAAGTTATTCATTGCTCGTTCCCTTATGTGGGTAAAAAAAGAGGGCAGGAGGGTCTGCCGGATGGAGAACATTGTGGTCGTGCGCGGCTATCCTCTCAATGCTCATTTCTGCCAATGTCTTGCCCATTTCTCCAGGGCGCTGGAGAAAAGCGATAAATTTGCGCACAATCAAGGCGTCGTCATCCGTTGAGAAAATAACCCGTTATGAACCGCGAAGAGATCTGTTTACTGCTGACAGATAAAGTTAAGCAATTGAAAAACAATGAACATAAGCTCAATGAGCTGCTGCCGGACATCCGTCTGCTGTACGGTACTGAACCGGGTTTACGGACACCCGTGATGTACGACCCCGGCATCATATTTCTCTTTTCCGGTCATAAAATCGGTTACATCAATGAGCGGGTTTTCCGTTATGACGCCAATGAATACTTGCTGCTGACCGTACCTTTACCCTTCGAATGTGAAACCTATGCGACTCCGGACGTACCGCTCGCCGGATTTCGCATCAATGTCGATATCCTGCAATTGCAGGAACTGCTGATGGACATTGGCGAAGACGAACACTTTCAGCCGTCGATGGCGGCAAGTGGGATCAACTCCGCCACGCTCTCAGAAGAGATCCTCTGCGCGGCGGAACGTCTGCTCGACGTCATGGAGCGACCGCTGGACGCACGGATCCTCGGTAAACAGATTATCCGTGAAATCCTCTATCACGTTCTGACCGGGCCACGCGGCGGCGCGCTGCTGGCGCTGGTGAGTCGCCAGACCCATTTCAGCCTGATTAGTCGCGTGCTCAAACGCATTGAAAATAAGTACACCGAAAACCTCAACGTCGAGCAACTGGCGGCCGAAGCCAATATGAGCGTTTCTGCGTTCCATCATAATTTTAAGTCAGTGACCAGCACATCGCCGTTGCAGTATCTGAAAACCTATCGGTTACATAAAGCGCGGATGATGATAATTCACGACGGCATGAAGGCCAGCGCGGCGGCAATGCGGGTGGGTTATGAAAGCGCGTCGCAGTTTAGTCGTGAATTTAAGCGCTATTTCGGGGTGACGCCGGGGGAAGATGCGGCGCGGATCCGCACTATGCAGGGGAGTTAACGTTATTGTGAGTCAGCCGGATGAACGACGTGTCATCCGGCTGGATTCAGGTCAGGCGCTGCAGTATTTCTTCTTAATCACCACCACCACCGTGCCGATCAACCCCGCCGCCAGCAGAAAAATGGGCAGGATCATCAGGAAGGTCATGACCTGATCTTCATGGCGCTTCACAAACGGGATCATGCTAAGTGCGTAGCCAAAGCTGGTGACCACGCCGACCCACAGCAGCCCGCTCAGCCAGTTGAAAAACTGGAAGCGACGGTTAGAGAGCCCGGAAATCCCCGCCATGGTTGGCAGCAGTGTGCGCACGAACGCCAGAAAACGGCCTGCCAACAGCGCCAGCAGACCGTGACGGTCAAACATGCAGGTCGCGCGCTGGTGGTATTTCGCCGGAAGTTGCGCCAGCCAGCCTTTTACCGTTCGCGTATTGCCCAGCCAGCGTCCCTGAATATAACTGAGCCAACAGCCGAGGCTGGCCGCTGTCGTCAGGATCAGCAGGGTAGGAACAAAGCTCATGACGCCTTGCGCGACCAATGCGCCTGCTAAGAGCAGCAGACTATCGCCGGGCAAAAATGAGGCCGGTAACAGGCCATTCTCTAAAAACAGCGTGGCAAACATCACAAAGTAGACGACGCTAACAACATGTGGGTCCGCCAGCGCGGCAAAATCATGTTGCCAGAGCGCAGCGATAATATCTTGAATGACAGCCATGGACTTTCCTGTGGAACAGCGTTTACGCCTTAATAATCCTATTGTACTCCTGAACGGACCCGGATGACTTGATCCCGGGCGCAACAAATGCAGACAATTTCGTTCGACGTGTCTGCATAGATGTCCATTGGCGTCAATTTTACACGAGGCGGGAAAATCCGGCGGCTAAATCTGCAATCAGATCGTCAACATTCTCTAAACCAATGTGGAGACGAATCAGTGTGCCGCTGAAATCCACACCCCCTTCCGGGCGAATTTCTGCAATCTGTTCAGGCTGATTGGCCAGAATCAGCGACTCAAAACCGCCCCACGAATAGGCCATGCTGAAGAGGCTGAAGTGATCCAGATAAGCGGACAGCTCGTCATTATTGAGCTTTTTATTCAGCACAAACGAGAACAAGCCGCTGCTCCCCGTAAAGTCACGTTTCCAGAATTCGTGTCCTTTACTGCCTGGTAACGCCGGATGATTGACCCGCGCGACCTGTGGATGGGCTGCCAGCCATTCGGCAATTTTCAGACTGCTTTCATGATGCTGGCGCAGACGCACGCCCAGGGTGCGCAGCCCGCGGCTGGTCATATAGGCCGTATCGGCATCGACCATTTGTCCCATCAGATAGGCATTCTCGCGCAGTTGATCCCAACAGCGGGCGTTCGAAACGGCGGTACCGACCATGGCATCCGAGTGACCAATCAGGTACTTGGTCCCAGCCTGAATCGAAATATCAACACCGAAGTCGAGGGCTTTAAACAATATGCCCGCCGCCCAGGTGTTATCGATCATAATGATGGCGTCCGGCACAACGCGTCTGACAGAGGCGACAATTGCCGGGACATCGTGAACTTCCATGGTCACGGAACCCGGAGACTCGAGGAAAACGACTTTGGTGTTGGGCTGAAGATGCTTAACTATGTCAGCGCCAATCAGCGGATCGAACCAGCCAGTGGTCACACCCAGTTTGCCGAGGATTTTGGTGCAGAAATCCTGGCTCGGCTCATAGGCCGTATTGGTCATCAGCACGTGATCGCCCTGTTCGACAAAAGCCAGAATCGTATTGGCGACGGTCGCCGCGCCGCAGGGGAAGAGCGCACAGCCAGCGCCGCCTTCGAGTTCACACATCGCTTCCTGCAGCGAGAAATGGGTTAATGTGCCGCGGCGCCCGTAAAAAAGTTCGCCGTTGGCGCGGTTGCGGGTGGCGTGCTTTTTGGCTTCGACCGTTTCAAAAACCAGCGAAGAAGCGCGCTGAATCACACTATTCACTGAGCCCAGCGTGTATTTTTTACTGCGCCCTGCGCCGACCAGTCGGGTGTCCAGTTGTTTATCTGCCATGTTGGGTTTCCTGTTTCTATACGTCTGGACGTCTAAACTATCACGAATGGAAAAATGCGCATCCTCAGGAACGGGATAAAGCACAATATTTTATCAAAATCGCCTCCCGTGACGTTTTACTGCGTAAGCGCAAGGAAAAGAAACCAAAGGTGCGGCACTATGTAAATAGTAATGAGAACGACTATCAATTCGACGTCGTTTTGATATTATTACGCTCAGAATTTGTGATTTGCGTCCTGGAGATACAGAGTGGGTAATAATTTGATGCAGACGGATCTTTCCGTCTGGGGTATGTATCAGCACGCCGATATCGTGGTTAAGTGCGTGATGATTGGTCTGATTCTGGCGTCAGTGGTCACCTGGGCTATCTTCTTCAGTAAGAGCGTTGAGTTCTTCTCCCTGAAGCGTCGGCTTAAACGCGAACAGCAACTGTTGGCGGACGCCCGCTCTCTGGATCAGGCAAGCGATATCGCAGCAAACTTTGGCGCCAAAAGCTTAAGCACCCAATTGCTCAATGAAGCGCAGAACGAACTGGAACTGTCTCAGGGCAGTGAAGACAACGAAGGCATTAAAGAGCGTACCGGTTTTCGTCTGGAGCGTCGCGTTGCGGCAGCGGGACGTCAGATGGGGCGCGGAAATGGCTACCTGGCGACCATCGGGGCGATTTCGCCATTTGTCGGTCTCTTCGGTACGGTCTGGGGTATCATGAACAGTTTCATCGGGATTGCACAAACGCAGACCACTAACCTCGCCGTCGTCGCCCCCGGTATTGCTGAAGCGCTGCTGGCGACAGCCATCGGTTTGGTTGCGGCCATTCCTGCGGTGGTTATCTATAACATCTTTGCCCGTCAGATTGGCGGTCTTAAAGCGATGCTGGGCGATGTAGCGGCACAGGTGCTGTTACTGCAAAGCCGCGACCTGGATCTGGATGCAAGCGCATCTGCCCGTCCGGTGCGTACCGCGCAGAAATTACGTGTAGGGTAATGTTTCATGGCAATGCGTCTTAATGAAAATCTGGACGATAACGGTGAAATGCATGAAATCAACGTGACGCCGTTTATCGACGTTATGCTGGTACTGCTGATCATCTTTATGGTGGCTGCGCCGCTGGCGACAGTGGATGTGAAGGTCAATCTGCCCGCGTCCTCCAGTACGCCGCAACCGCGTCCGGAAAAACCGGTTTATCTGTCGGTCAAAGCGGACAACAGCATGTTCATTGGTAACGATCCGGTGACGGACGAGACCATGGTGGCAGAACTGAACGCGCTGACCGAAGGGAAGAAAGACACCACGATCTTCTTCCGTGCGGATAAAACCGTCGACTATGAAACCCTGATGAAGGTGATGGACACGCTGCATCAGGCTGGTTATCTGAAGATCGGTCTGGTCGGCGAAGAGGTCGCGAAAGCGAAATAATCGTTGTCGCCATGGGCACAATGAGAAGAAAGGCCGGGTAAGGCGTTATCGCTACCCGGCTTTTTTATTGCCCATCGCGCCGGGTTTGTACCTGACGTTCATTGAGCGCAACGGTAGTGATGGTAATCGTGCGGGTGTTTCCTTCGGCCAGTTTGCGCGTCAGTCGCAGCGTGGCGGTCTCACGAGCCAGCAAATGCTGCCAGGTGCTCTCCAGTCGCGCCATGATTTTGTCACCCAGCGCCGGGTTCTGTTTGATAATGGCGTTGATCGCCGCGCCATAAATCTCTTCCTTCACCTGAAGCGCGTATATTTCCCGCCGGTTTTGCCATTTCAGACGAACCAGCGCCGCAGGAATAGAAGTCACTTCTTGCGCCACGCTTTCGAGGACCGCATTTTTATTGGCGATGAGTGCGGCAAGATTCTGCTTTAAGATAAATTGATCGCTTTTATTCTCATCTAAAGCCAAATAGACATTGTTATCTTCAACATCTTTAATCATTGTTCGTCGTCCAGAGAATAGAAAAGGGGTGAGTCTTTCTCCCGGGTAATTAAGTTAAGCCAAATTTCGTTGCCGTTTTCATTTATATGCGTGGTCATTTCAGTGATTATTTTACTTAAGGTCTGGGCATCGATATCGCCTTCAGCCTGTAACGCATTAATGACCCGAGCGAAAGTCTCAATTTTCGCTACCCGCTCAAGACGTTCTTTAAAATGACGGTCACGTTCTTCGAGTAGGATATTTTTAGATTGCCCGGTGGCGGTTGTGCTAATTAAGATATCGGCCTCATAATCACTGAGGGTTGTTTTTCCCTGAGTAAAATTATCATTATTTTCTACTGTTTCTTCCGTCTGACCTGACGCTGACAGATGAAAACGCGGTGGGACAAGGTGCTCAGGCAGCATGTCACAATATCCTTTAATATCAAATGTATAGTTATTTTTATTTGGCAGGTCGCGTTGACAATAACATGGGGTAATTTTAGAATCAAAAAAAATGGAGTCATTCTATGAACAGTATTTTTTATTCTGTCATTACCTTGCTATTGTTGACCGGCGGCGTGCTTTTATTAATGCGCGAGTTTAATAAACCGCACAACGCTGAAGAACTGACCTCTGAGACTCAATCAATACCGCTGACTAAAGAAGAGGGGGAGGACCATTTCTCCGCGCTGATGAATGCTATTACACCGGTATGGTACTGGCGCGTCAATCACGAATATATTGATTTCCTTCACGCAACAATAAAACGCATGACGATGGCGCAATTGAATGACACGCCAGGACTGTTTGACGCCCAGCGACGCTGCAGCGATCTCAATTCAGCGGTGTATAAATACTACGACACGATAAAAAAACGCTGTCTCAACGGCGAAAAAGTTCCCCATTCCGATCTCGATGTGCTGAACTTACGCCAGTGCTTCCGGGAGTTTAGCGTCGAGGCGTATCCATCGCTGGTGGCGCTGGTGTGGCCCGAGTATCAGCGCCCGTGGATCAATCCCGACGAAGTTTAAGGAGGATGTTGATCTGATGTTGCGCAATTGGGATATACTGTCGCCCGGTTTTTGCAACATCACAGGAATTTATGGAACGCTTTCTCGAAAACGTTATGTATGCGTCTCGCTGGCTGCTGGCCCCGGTCTACTTTGGTTTGTCGCTGGCGTTGGTTGCGCTGGCGCTAAAATTCTTTCAGGAAATTTTTCATGTTCTGCCCAATGTCTTTTCGATGGCAGAAGCTGACCTGATTCTGGTGCTGCTGTCCCTGGTGGATATGACGCTGGTCGGGGGACTGCTGGTAATGGTGATGTTTTCCGGCTATGAGAATTTCGTCTCGCAACTCGATATCGCTGAGGGACGGGAAAAACTGAACTGGCTGGGGAAGATGGATGCGACCTCACTGAAAAACAAAGTTGCGGCCTCGATTGTTGCTATCTCTTCCATTCATCTGTTGCGTGTATTTATGGATGCGAAAAACGTGCCGGATAACAAGCTGATGTGGTACGTCATTATCCATCTCACTTTCGTCTTGTCGGCGTTTTTGATGGGCTGCCTCGACCGGTTAAACCGCCATAAGCACTGACAGCACAGGCCGGGCAGCCGTTGTCGCTACCCGGCGCTGAACGTTACTTATCGGACGATGCCTGCCAGAGGTTCAGTTGGCCGTCAGCGACATGCTTATCAATCTGCTTCAATTCTTCTGTGGTGAACGACAAATTTTTCAACGCCTGAACGTTTTCTTCCAGTTGCTCCGGGCGGCTTGCGCCAATCAGCACGGAAGTGACGCGATCGTCTTTCAGCAGCCAGCTAAGCGCCATTTGCGCCATTGACTGACCGCGCTGTTGCGCCATCTTATTAAGCAGACGCAGACTGCTGAGGTTAGCTTCCGTCAGCATATTCTCAGTCAGACCGCGCACTTTCTTCCCTTCGCGCTGCATACGTGAACCGTCCGGAATGCCGTTCAAATACTTCCCGGTGAGCAATCCCTGCGCCAGTGGCGTAAAGGCGATGCAGCCCACGCCATTGGCTTTCAGCGTATCCAGCAAACCGCTTTTATCCACCCAGCGGTTCAGCAGGTTATAAGAGGGCTGATGGATCAGCAGCGGGATCTTCCATTCGCGCAAAAGCTCAGCCATTTTTTGTGTCCGCTCCGGCGAGTATGACGAAATACCAACATACAGCGCTTTCCCACTTTGCACAGCGTGTGCCAGCGCAGACGCCGTCTCTTCCATCGGCGTGTTTTCGTCCACGCGATGAGAATAGAAAATATCGACGTAATCCAGGCCCATCCGTTTCAGGCTCTGATCGAGACTGGCGAGCAGGTATTTACGCGAGCCGCCGGAACCATAAGGACCTGGCCACATGTCGTAACCGGCTTTGGTCGAAATAATCAGTTCATCACGATACTGGGCAAAGTCTTCGCGCAGCAGACGCCCGAAATTTTCTTCGGCGCTGCCCGGAGGCGGCCCATAGTTATTGGCTAAATCAAAGTGAGTAATGCCTAAATCAAAGGCTTTTCGCAACAGTGCGCGCTGCGAGTCGAGGGCTTGTACGTGACCGAAGTTGTGCCACAGACCGAGCGATAGCGCAGGCAGTTGGAGGCCGCTGTTACCACAGTAGCGGTACTGCATATTCTCATAGCGGTCAGGGGAGGCGTTCCAGGACATGATGTCTCCTTTCTTGTGATGAATTTTCGAAACAGCGTTTTCATTCTATGCTTATAGAATCACAAATCCCGGAGATATGCGATGACGCGTCTGACAGCCAAAGATTTTCCGCAAGAATTACTCGATTATTATGACTACTACGCCCACGGGAAAATCTCAAAACGGGAGTTCCTCAATCTTGCGGCAAAGTACGCCGTTGGCGGGGTGACGGCGCTGGCGCTCTTCAATATGCTCAAGCCCAACTACGCGCTGGCGGAACAGGTGAAATTTACCGATCCCGATATATTGCCTGAATATATTCATTATCCGTCACCAAACGGTCATGGCAGCGTGCGCGGCTATCTGGTGAAGCCGGTCAACACAACGGGCAAGGTCTCCGCCGTGGTGGTGGTACATGAGAACCGGGGGCTGAATCCTTATATTGAAGATGTTGCAAGGCGGGTAGCAAAAGCGGGCTACATTGCGCTGGCGCCCGACGGTTTAAGCTCGGTAGGTGGCTATCCAGGAAATGATGAAGAAGGGAAGGTCTTGCAGCAGAAAGTGGATCCGACAAAGCTGATGAATGACTTTTTCGCTGCCGTCGAGTTTATGAAGCAACACCCGGACGCCAGCGGGAAAGTGGGGATCACCGGATTTTGTTACGGCGGTGGCGTCTCAAATGCCGCTGCCGTGGCCTATCCTGAACTGGCGTGTGCGGTGCCGTTTTATGGTCGCCAGCCTGCCGCTGCGGATGTGCCGAAGATAAAAGCGCCGATCCTGCTGCACTACGCGGCGCTGGATAAAAATATCAATGAAGGCTGGCCCGCCTATGAAGCCGCGCTGAAGGCCAACAATAAGGTCTATGAAGCCTGGATCTATCCCGGTGTAAACCACGGATTTCATAATGATTCCACACCGCGATATGACGAGGCTGCCGCCGAATTAGCATGGAAACGAACGTTGGGATGGTTTGATAAATATTTATGATAAAAAAAAGGAAAATAAACGATTGATTAATACTGCTGGCATTTTTCATTATCTTTTATATGTATACAGCGACCAGGGATATTGTTTGCGAGAGTAAAAAAACTAAAAGTAAGTATATATTCTTCACTCTTTGCCGATAACGAAGGTGAGTCTCGCCAGATGGCGAATCCCTTTAATATGGCAAGGATATATCTATGCGACTTTTGCAAAACTTCACCATTCGTCTTGTCATGCTGACAATACTGGGCGTCTTTTGTCTTCTCTGGTCAGGAGTGGGATTATATAGCGTTCACGCGCTGTCAAAAGTGTCAGAAGGCAACGAAGTCGATCGCCATCTTGTTCGCCAGATGACGGTGCTCAGCCAGGGCAACGATCAATATTTCCGCTTTGTTACCCGCCTCAGTCGTGCGATGGAGTTGAAAGCCAGTGGCGGCACGCCGGATTTCGCTCCCGTGCAGCAGGCGCTGGATAACATGAGCAAAAAGTTGCAGGAAATGAAAACGCTCTCGCCAGGGCCGATGGATCCTGAGGTTGCCGCTGCGGTGCTGGCGAGCTGGCAGGATCTGCTCGATAAAGGCGTCACGCCGCAAATGCAACTGGCGCAGCAGGGCACGCAGAGTGCATGGAGTGAGCAGGCGAATAATGTGACGCCTGCGTTGAGCCGGGCGTTTGGTGCCAGTGCAGAACGCTTTAATAAGGCCGCAGGTGTGATGCTCGATCAAACCCGCGTCATGGTAGATGGCAAAACGTCGATCATCCGTACCCTAATCATTGGCGCGGTGATCCTGGGCATTGCAATTCTCTTCTTCACCGATCGCTATCTGGTGACCATGCTGGTGAAACCGCTGGCGCGGATCCGCCAACAGTTTCGCCAGATTGCTCAGGGCGATCTCAGTCAGCCGATTGACGATATTGGCCGCAACTGCGTCGGCCAATTAGTGCCTTTATTACGGGCGATGCAGGACAGTCTGCGCGACGCCGTGAATACTATCCGTTCTGGCAGCGATAATATCTGGCGCGGCGCCACTGAAATCTCCAGCGGCAACAACGATCTTTCATCGCGAACGGAAGAGCAGGCTGCGGCGCTGGAAGAGACGGCTGCCAGCATGGAGCAGCTCACCGCAACGGTGAAACTGAATGCGGATAACGCCCGTCAGGCAAGTCTTCTGGCTGATGCGGCATCACGCACGGCAGGAAAAGGCGGTTCGCTGGTGTCCGAAGTGGTCGAGACCATGGACGGAATTTCCGCCAGCTCGAAGCAGATTGCGGAAATTACGACCGTCATCAATAGCATTGCCTTCCAGACCAACATTCTTGCATTGAACGCTGCGGTCGAAGCGGCGCGTGCGGGTGAGCAAGGGCGTGGATTTGCCGTCGTCGCAGGTGAAGTGCGTAATCTGGCAAGCCGCAGTGCAAACGCGGCAAAAGAGATTGAAACACTGATTGCCGAATCCGTGCGCCGCGTCGACCACGGCGCGACGCTGGTGAAGGATACCGGCTCAACGATGGAGGCGCTCCTGCGTGGCGTGACGGAAGTGAACACCATCATGAAACAAATTGCCTCGGCGTCTGAAGAACAGAGCAAAGGGATTTCGCAGGTGGGCGTTGCGATTACTCAGATGGATGGCGTTACGCAGCAAAACGCCGCGCTGGTGGAGCAGGTTTCCGCCGCGGCTGCGGCGCTGGAGAGACAAACGGAAGATTTACAACGTTCTGTGCAACAGTTCCGGTTATCGCAAAATGACGCCCCCAGTCTCCCC
Source organism: Citrobacter sp. RHB35-C17 (assembly GCF_013816795.1). Lineage (NCBI taxonomy): Bacteria > Pseudomonadati > Pseudomonadota > Gammaproteobacteria > Enterobacterales > Enterobacteriaceae > Citrobacter > Citrobacter sp. RHB35-C17. The sequence continues at coordinate 731,798 of NZ_CP057150.1, forward strand.
GGAAAAGGTGCCGCTCCCGCCGGGCAGCGACGCCCGACTCCCACAGCGGCAGGTGATGAATGGGTGGCATTTTAAGGCCCAGTAAAAAGTCGCTGAACCCTCTGGCCTTTGCTTAAAATATCGCTATATAATTTATTGTATAGCGATTGAGGAGAGGTCATGAATAATCATTTTGGCAAGGGTCTGATGGCCGGATTAAACGCCACGCAGGCTGACAACGCCCGAAACGTAGCGAAATTTTGTTCGGATTATAAACGTGGCTTCGTACTAGGATTCTCGCATCGCATGTTTGAAAAAACCGGCGACAGGCAACTCAGCGCCTGGGAAGCGGGGATCCTGACGCGTCGCTATGGGTTAGATAAAGAAATGGTGATGGATTTCTTTCGGGAAAATCAGTCCAGCATCACGATTCGTTTTTTTATGGCCGGCTATCGACTCGAAGGTTGATCCAAAGGGGGTATTATCTTGCTTTAATTAATTACACTACCGGCTATTCCCTTCGTTTTAGTATCCCCTCGCAGTATCATAGACTACATAACCATAACAAAAGTGTGGTAAATGGCGCACCGATCGCAGTTACGGTTTTGCGATTGATGCAAAATAAGAGCCAGGTCTTCGTAACGGAATAACTATAAAATGACTGGAGATAACACTCTCATCAATTCCCATGGCGTCAACCGCCGTGATTTCATGAAGCTTTGTGCAGCACTCGCCGCCACAATGGGGCTCAGCAGCAAAGCCGCCGCCGAAATGGCTGAGTCGGTATCCCGTCCGCAGCGCCCTCCGGTTGTCTGGATTGGTGCTCAGGAATGCACGGGCTGTACCGAATCCCTGCTTCGCGCGACCCACCCTACGGTAGAAAACCTTGTCCTGGAGACCATCTCTCTGGAATACCATGAGGTGCTTTCCGCCGCCTTCGGCCACCAGGTTGAAGAGAACAAACACAATGCGCTCGAGAAATACAAAGGGCAGTATGTGTTGGTCGTTGATGGTTCCATCCCGCTAAAAGATAACGGTATTTACTGCATGGTTGCCGGTGAGCCCATTGTGGATCATATCCGCAAAGCGGCAGAAGGCGCGGCGGCAATTATCGCTATCGGTTCCTGCGCTGCATGGGGCGGCGTCGCCGCTGCTGGCGTGAACCCGACCGGTGCGGTTGGCCTGCAGGAAGTTCTGCCGGGTAAAACCATCATCAACATTCCGGGCTGTCCGCCGAACCCGCATAACTTCCTGGCGACCGTCGCCCATATCATCACCTGGGGCAAGCCGCCGAAGCTGGATGCGAAAAACCGTCCGACCTTCGCCTATGGCCGCCTGATTCACGAGCACTGCGAACGTCGTCCGCACTTCGATGCGGGTCGCTTTGCGAAAGAGTTCGGCGATGAAGGTCACCGCGAAGGCTGGTGCCTCTACCACCTCGGCTGTAAAGGGCCTGAGACCTGGGGCAACTGCTCCACACTGCAATTCTGCGACGTTGGCGGCGTCTGGCCGGTGGCGATTGGTCACCCATGCTACGGCTGCAACGAAGAAGGCGTTGGTTTCCATAAGGGCATTCACCAACTTGCTCACGTGGAAAATCAGACACCTCGTTCCGAAAAACCTGATGTGAACATGAAAGAGGGCGGCAACATTTCTGCCGGCGCTATTGGGTTGCTTGGCGGCGTTGTCGGTCTGGTAGCCGGCGTCAGCGTGATGGCGGTACGTGAACTGGGGCGTCAGCAAAAGAAAGATAACGCTGACTCACGGGGAGAATAACCGTGAACAGACGTAACTTTATCAAAGCAGCCTCCGGCGGGGCGTTGCTGTTAGGCGCTGCGCCGTCTATCAGCCACGCGGCTGCAGAAAATCGCCCGCCCATCCCCGGTTCTCTGGGTATGTTGTATGACTCGACGCTGTGCGTGGGCTGTCAGGCCTGTGTGACCAAGTGTCAGGATATCAACTTCCCGGCGCGTAACCCGGAAGGGGAGCAGACCTGGTCGAACAACGACAAACTGTCGCCGTACACCAATAACATCATTCAGGTGTGGCGTAGCGGTACAGGCGTGAATAAAGATCAGGAAGAGAACGGCTATGCATACATCAAGAAACAGTGTATGCACTGCGTCGATCCCAACTGCGTTTCCGTCTGCCCGGTTTCCGCACTGAAAAAAGATCCGAAAACCGGCATCGTTCATTACAACAAAGACGTTTGTACCGGCTGCCGTTACTGCATGGTTGCCTGTCCGTACAACGTGCCGAAGTATGACTACAACAACCCGTTTGGTGCGCTTCACAAATGTGAATTGTGTAACCAGAAAGGCGTTGAGCGTCTCGATAAGGGCGGCTTGCCGGGCTGTGTTGAGGTTTGTCCTGCCGGTGCGGTCATTTTTGGTACCCGTGAAGAGTTGATGGCCGAGGCGCAAAAGCGTCTGGCGCTGAAGCCTGGCAGCGAATACCACTATCCGCGTCAAACCCTGAAAACGGGCGATACCTACGTGCATACTGTGCCGAAGTACTATCCACATCTTTACGGTGAAAAAGAGGGCGGTGGGACTCAGGTGCTGGTACTGACCGGGGTGCCTTACGAGAATCTGGATCTGCCGAAGCTGGATGAGATTTCAACCGGCGCGCGTTCCGAACATGTTCAACACACCCTGTATAAAGGCATGATGCTACCACTGGCCGTGCTGGCGGGCTTGACCGTGCTGGTTCGTCGTAATACCAAAAACGACCATCACGACGGAGGAGACGATCATGAGTCATGATCCTAAACCGCTGGGCGGCAAAATTATCAGCAAACCGGTCATCATCTTCGGGCCGTTAATCATCCTCTGTATGCTCCTGATCGTGAAGCGTCTGGTATTTGGATTGGGGTCTGTCTCCGATCTGAACGGCGGTTTCCCATGGGGCGTCTGGATTGCCTTTGACCTGTTAATCGGCACCGGCTTTGCCTGTGGCGGTTGGGCGCTGGCATGGGCGGTGTATGTCTTCAACCGGGGACAATACCATCCGCTGGTGCGTCCGGCGCTGCTGGCGAGTCTGTTTGGTTATTCTCTGGGTGGCTTGTCGATTACCATTGATGTGGGTCGTTACTGGAACCTGCCGTACTTCTACATTCCGGGTCACTTCAACGTGAACTCGGTTCTGTTCGAGACGGCGGTCTGTATGACCATCTACATTGGGGTGATGGCGCTGGAATTTGCCCCTGCGTTGTTTGAACGTCTGGGCTGGAAGGTGTCGCTGAAACGCCTGAATAAGCTGATGTTCTTCATCATCGCTCTCGGAGCGCTGTTGCCGACCATGCACCAGTCCTCAATGGGCTCGCTGATGATCTCGGCAGGCTACAAGGTGCATCCGCTGTGGCAAAGCTATGAAATGCTGCCGCTGTTCTCGGTATTGACCGCCTTTATTATGGGCTTCTCGATCGTCATCTTCGAAGGCTCTCTGGTTCAGGCTGGCCTGAGAGGAAAAGGCCCGGATGAGAAGAACCTGTTCATCAAGTTGACGAACACCATCAGCGTGATGTTGGCGATTTTTGTCGTGCTGCGCTTTGGTGAGCTGGTTTACCGGGGCAAGCTGTCGTATGCCTTTGCAGGCGATTTCTACTCAGCAATGTTCTGGCTTGAAGTCGTGCTGATGGTCTTCCCGCTGGTCGTCCTGCGCGTTGCTAAATGGCGTAATGATTCACGCATGTTGTACCTGTCTGCGCTCAGCGCGCTGCTGGGTTGCGCGACATGGCGTCTGTCCTATTCGCTGGTGGCATTTAATCCAGGCGGCGGTTACCACTACTTCCCAACCTGGGAAGAACTGTTGATTTCTATTGGTTTTGTGGCTATTGAGATTTGCGCTTACATCGTACTCATTCGTCTACTGCCGATACTTCCTCCTTTAAAACAAAACGATCACAATCGTCATGAGGCGAGCAAAGCATGAGCCAGAGAATTACTATTGATCCCGTAACCCGTATTGAGGGGCACTTACGTATCGATTGCGAAATCGAAAACGGCGTTGTATCAAAAGCATGGGCCTCCGGTACCATGTGGCGCGGCATGGAAGAGATCGTGAAAAATCGCGATCCGCGTGATGCGTGGATGATTGTGCAACGTATTTGCGGTGTTTGTACGACTACGCACGCGATCTCCTCGGTTCGTGCGGCAGAAAGCGCGCTGAACATTGACGTTCCGGTTAACGCACAATACATCCGTAACATCATTCTTTCAGCGCATACTACTCATGACCATATCGTTCACTTCTATCAGCTTTCGGCGCTGGACTGGGTGGATATTACCTCGGCGCTGAAAGCCGATCCGGCAAAAGCGTCAGCGATGCTGAACGGCGTGTCGACCTGGCATCTGAACAGCGCGGAAGAGTTCACGAAAGTTCAGAACAAGATCAAAGACCTGGTCGCCAGCGGCCAGTTGGGGATTTTCGCCAACGGTTACTGGGGACATCCGGCGATGAAACTGCCGCCGGAAGTGAACCTGATTGCGGTAGCTCACTATCTGCAGGCGCTGGAATGCCAGCGTGATGCAAACCGCGTGGTGGCACTGCTGGGCGGTAAAACGCCGCACATCCAGAACCTGGCGGTGGGGGGCGTTGCCAACCCGATCAACCTCGACGGTCTGGGCGTACTGAACCTGGAACGCCTGATGTACATCAAGTCCTTCATCGACAAGCTGAGCGACTTTGTTGAACAGGTGTACAAGGTCGATACTGCGGTTATCGCCGCGTTCTATCCAGAATGGCTGGAGCGCGGTAAGGGGGCGGTTAACTATCTGGCTGCACCGGAATTCCCGACCGACGGTAAAAACGGCAGCTTCCTGTTCCCTGGCGGTTATATTGAGAATGCCGATCTGGCGAGCTATCGTCCGATCTCCTCTCACTCCGACGAGTACCTGATCAAAGGGATCCAGGAGAGCGCCAAACATGCCTGGTATAAAGACGAAGCTCCGCAGGCACCGTGGGAAGGGACGACCATTCCGGAATATAACGGCTGGTCGGATGATGGCAAATATTCATGGGTGAAATCTCCGACCTTCTACGGTAAAACCGTCGAAGTGGGGCCGCTGGCGAATATGCTGGTTAAACTGGCGTCCGGACGTGAGGCCACGAAAGCGAAACTGAATGAAATCATCGCGATTTATCAGAAGCTGACGGGCAAAACGCTGGAAGTGGCGCAGTTGCACTCTACGCTGGGGCGTATTATTGGTCGTACCGTTCACTGCTGTGAACTACAGGGTATCCTGCAGAATCAGTACAGCGCGCTGATTGCCAATATCGGCAAAGGTGACCACACCACGTTCGTGAAACCGAATATTCCGGCGACAGGCGAATTTAAAGGTGTGGGTTTCCTTGAAGCACCGCGCGGGATGCTTTCTCACTGGATGGTGATTAAAGACGGTATCATCAGTAACTATCAGGCGGTTGTACCGTCAACCTGGAACTCCGGCCCGCGTAACTTCAACGATGACGTCGGTCCGTACGAACAGTCGCTGGTAGGTACGCCGATTGCCGATCCGGAAAAACCGCTTGAAGTAGTACGTACTATTCACTCCTTCGATCCTTGTATGGCGTGTGCGGTACACGTTGTTGACGCTGACGGGAACGAAGTTGTCTCTGTGAAGGTTCTGTAATGCGGATTTTAGTCTTAGGGGTCGGCAATATTTTGCTGACCGATGAAGCCATCGGCGTTCGTATCGTTGAAGCCTTAGAGCAGCGATATGAATTGCCGGATTTCGTTGAAATCCTCGATGGCGGTACGGCGGGTATGGAGTTGCTCGGCGACATGGCGAACCGGGATCATCTGATCATCGCGGACGCCATTGTCTCGAGAAAAAACACCCCGGGTACGATCATGGTCCTGCGGGATGATGAAGTGCCGGCGCTGTTTACCAACAAAATCTCCCCGCATCAATTGGGCCTGGCCGACGTTCTGTCGGCCCTTCGCTTTACCGGCGAGTTTCCGAAAAAACTGACGCTAATTGGCGTCATTCCGGAATCGCTGGAGCCGAACATTGGTTTAACGCCAACGGTTGAAGCGATGATTGAACCTGCGCTTGCGCAGGTTCTGGCTGCGCTGCGTGAGTCGGGCGTTGAAGCGATCCCTCGGGAGGCGACGCATGTCTGAGGAGATTTCCGGGTTCCAGGCTGCTCCGAAAGCACAGGTTCAGGCTGCGTTTGAAGCGATTGCGCAGCGTTCAATGCACGATCTGTCCTTTCTACATCCTGATATGCCAGTGTATGTCTCTGACTTTACATTGTTTGAAGGGCAGTGGACGGGATGTGTGATTACGCCGTGGATGCTGAGCGCGCTGATTTTCCCCGGACCAGACCAGCTCTGGCCAGTGCGTAAAGTCAGTGAAAAGCTTGGGTTGCGTCTGCCGTATGGCACGATGACATTCACGGTGGGCGAACTGGATGGTGTATCGCAATACCTCTCCTGCTCGCTGATGTCACCGCTCAATCACAGTATGTCGTCTGAAGAGGGCGTACGTCTGGCTGATGACTGCGCGCGCATGCTGTTGTCGCTGCCGGTCAGCGATCCGGATGCGCCGCAGACAAGCCGTCGCGCGCTGCTGTTCGGGCGTCGGGGTTTGCAGAATGCATGAGCTGTCTCTTTGCCAGAGTGCGGTTGAAATCATTCAACAGCAGGCTGAACAGCATGGCGTAAAGCGCGTCACCGGCGTGTGGCTGGAGATTGGCGCGCTGTCCTGTGTTGAAGAGAGCGCGGTACGTTTTAGTTTTGATATTGTCTGCCAGGGGACGGTGGCGCAAGGCTGTGAATTGCACATCGATTACAAACCGGCGCAGGCATGGTGCTGGGATTGCAGTCAGGCGGTTGAAATCACCCAACACGATGCGCAATGTCCGCGTTGTCATGGCGACCGACTGCGTGTTGATACCGGCGATTCGCTGAAAGTGAAAAGTATTGAAGTTGAATAACCCATGATGTGACATGGGGCGGAGTCAGACATGTGTATAGGCGTTCCAGGCCAGGTTCTGGCCGTCGGTGAAGATATTCACCAGCTTGCGCAGGTGGAAGTGTGCGGCATCAAGCGTGATGTGAATATTGCGCTGATTTGTGAAGGCAGTCCTGCGGAACTGGTCGGGCAGTGGGTGTTAGTGCATGTGGGGTTTGCGATGAGCATCATCGATGAAGAAGAAGCCAAAGCCACGCTGGATGCACTACGCCGTATGGAGTACGACGTCACCAGCGCATAAGAGTGAATGCCGGATAGGTTCTGTCCGGCATTTTTTAGCGTTAATTCTGGCGCTTATCTTCGGTATTGGTCTCGAAATCGCTGGCATCATGACGTTCATGAAGCTGCTCATTCAACGGTCCGTTGGTCCGGTTCACGATTCGCCCGCGTTTAACTGCCGGACGTTCCGCTATCTCTTTTGCCCAACGCTGCACATTTTTATAGTTGCCCGCATCAAGGAATTCTGCCGCATCGTACACATTGCCCAGCACCACGTTGCCAAACCACGGCCAGATAGCCATATCGGCAATGGTGTACTCATCGCCTGCCACGTAAGCGTTATTCGCCAGCTGTTTATCCAGCACGTCCAGCAGGCGTTTGGCTTCCATCGTAAAGCGGTTGATCGCGTACTCAATCTTCACCGGCGCGTAGTGGTAGAAATGACCGAAACCACCGCCGAGGAAGGGCGCTGCACCCTGCAGCCAGAACAGCCAGTTCAATGTCTCTGTACGTTTTGCTAAATCCTGTGGCAGGAAATAACCATATTTTTCTGCCAGATACAGCAGGATCGAGCCCGACTCAAACACACGCACCGGTGGATTTTGCGAATGATCGCGCAATGCCGGGATCTTCGAGTTGGGATTCACCTCCACAAAGCCGCTGGAGAACTGATCCCCTTCGCCAATGCGAATCAGCCAGGCATCATATTCCGCACCGCTCACTCCCTGTGCCAGCAGTTCTTCCAGCATGATGGTGACTTTCTGGCCGTTCGGCGTACCCAGCGAATAGAGCTGAAGCGGATGTTTACCGACCGGCAGCGTTTTGTCGTGCGTCGGACCGGAGACAGGACGGTTGATGTTGGCGAACGCACCGCCATTGGATTTTTCCCACGTCCAGACTTTCGCGGGCTGATAAGTGTTATCTGACATGTTGACCTGCCTTCTGAGTGGTTGTGTTGAAGCAGTGTAGCAGGTCGCCATCCGTACCTTTAACAGATCGGCACATTTACACCTGTCTATTTTTCGTTGTTGCGCACGCACCCGCTGCGTTGAGGTGTATGATGGTCGGCGGTGTAGGGCAGGCAAGCAGAAGCTGCCCAGCTGTATAGTTTTGAGGTAAGGTGCATGAGCAAAGGAACGACCAGTCAGGATGCCCCGTTCGGGACATTATTGGGCTATGCCCCCGGTGGTGTAGCGATCTACTCTTCAGATTACAGCTCCCTCGACCCGCGGGACTATGACGATGACGCCGCGTTTCGCAGCTACATCGACAACGAATACATGGGCCACAAATGGCAGTGCGTCGAGTTCGCGCGCCGTTTTCTCTTCCTGAATTATGGTGCGGTGTTCACCGATGTCGGCATGGCGTGGGAGATTTTCTCGTTGCGTTTCCTGCGCGAAGTGGTGAACGACAACATTCTGCCGCTACAGGCGTTTCCTAACGGGTCGCCTCGCGCACCGGTCGCCGGGGCGCTGCTGATCTGGCAGAAAGGCGGAGAATTTAAAGACACCGGCCATGTCGCGATTATCACTCAATTGCTGGATAACAAAATCCGCATTGCCGAGCAGAACGTCATTCACACGCCGCTTCCTCCCGGACAGCAGTGGACGCGTGAGCTGGAGATGGTGGTGGAAAATGGCTGCTATACCCTGAAAGACACCTTTGACGACACTACTATTCTGGGCTGGATGATCCAGACCGACGATACCCGGCACAGCCTGCCACAGCCGGAGATCGCCAATGATTCGCTGAAGATTGGCGCGGCAAGACTGGAAGAAAACGGCCAGTTTGACGGTAAATGGCTGGATGAACAGGATCCGCTGCAAAAAGCCTATGTGACAGCGAACGGTCACGTGATCAATCAGGATCCGTATCAGTATTTCACGATGACCGAGAGTGCCGAACAGGAGTTGATCAAAGCGACCAACGAGTTGCATCTGATGTATCTGCACGCTACAGACAAGGTGCTGAAAGACGACAATCTGCTGGCGCTGTTCGACATTCCCAAAATCCTCTGGCCGCGTTTGCGCCTCTCCTGGCAGCGCCGTCGCCACCATATGATCACCGGTCGTATGGATTTCTGCATGGATGAGCGCGGGCTGAAGGTGTACGAATACAACGCCGATTCCGCGTCGTGCCATACCGAAGCGGGGCTGATCCTCGAACGCTGGGCGGAGCAAGGCTATACCGGTAAAGGACATAACCCGGCGGAAGGCCTGATCAATGAGCTGGCGGGGGCCTGGAAACACAGCCACGCACGTCCATTCGTGCACATCATGCAGGATAAGGATATTGAGGAGAACTATCATGCCCAGTTTATGCAGCAGGCGCTGCATCAGGCCGGGTTTGAAAGTAAGATCCTGCGTGGGCTGGATGAACTGCGCTGGGACGATGCCGGACAACTCATTGACGGTGACGGACGCCTGGTGAACTGCGTCTGGAAAACCTGGGCATGGGAAACGGCGATTGAGCAGGTGCGTGAAGTCAGCGAAACCGAGTATGCCGCCGTGCCGATTCGTACCGGACATACTCATCAGGATGTGCGGTTGATCGATGTGCTACTGCGCCCGGAAGTGCTGGTCTTTGAGCCGCTGTGGACGGTGATCCCGGGTAACAAAGCGATCCTGCCGATCCTGTGGCAACTTTTCCCGCACCACCGCTATCTGCTGGATACCGATTTTGTCGTCAATGATGAACTGGCGCAAACCGGTTATGCGGTGAAACCGATTGCGGGTCGCTGTGGCAGCAATATCGACCTGGTCAGCCATCAGGAAGAACTGCTGGACAAAACCAGCGGGAAATTTGCTGCACAGAAGAACATTTATCAGCAATTATGGTGTCTGCCAAACGTTGCCGGTAAGTATATTCAGGTGTGCACTTTTACCGTTGGCGGCAACTACGGCGGCACCTGCCTGCGTGGCGACGAATCGCTGGTTGTTAAGAAAGAGAGCGACATTGAACCGTTGATTGTGGTGAAGGGGTGAGCTCTCAGCAGGATACGGTTATAGCCGGAGCATGTTTCTAAAGCCGAAAGCTGACCGATGCAGTCGATGTGTAAAAATCCGTAATCTCCCAGGGATTACGGATTTTTTTGCTTCTCAACCTGGTTCTCAGTACTGTCGATTTGCGGTTGTTGTGGCACACTAATTTTGTCATCTGAATAATACTTTCCTAACCTTTGGTTTTTCAAAAACCATAATCTGCTCTCTTTATTATCCAGAAGGTATTTGGTCATAGACGATGTTTAGTTATTAAGTTGGGTAGTGGAATTGTAATGACGCAGTAGGCTGTTTAATGTGAAAGAGAATGCTTAACGCACTCTTCTAAATACCACAGTATTCAGACAGATCAAATTTCTTCTCACTGTTTCTTGCCCTGATGGTGATGCTTAATTTGACATCGTTACCTTCTTCTTTCATATTTGATTTTTGTAATGAAGATTGTATCGTCGTAATCGAAATATCATTGTTTTTGAAAATAGATGTGGTTTTATCTGATTGTATCCGCTTTAATGTTAACATTTTGCCATTCAGTTTTATACTTGCTTTTTCTGAGAATTTTATCTTAACAGTATCATGAACAAAATCAGCTAAATAGCTTAAGTCATATGCCGTAGTATCTGTCCACGTTGTATGCCATTCTTTAGTATTTAAAGGATTTTTCATTAAAATATCTGCATACGCTCTGTCAGCATCTAATCTTTCTGTAAACCCACATTGAACAATTGATGCCAGCTTTAACGGTTTTATTCTTGTCGAGTCAGTTTTTAGAACTGGACTTTTTTAAGGCATAGAGCAAATGCGCATGACAATTTTTTGTACTCTGTATTATCGTGTTAGGATTCGGTAAACCTACAAGATCCCAGACGATTGCGCCATTATCATGGTCTATGTCGAAAAGAAACCATTCACAAACCATCTGTTATTAAACCCTATATATTATTTTTAATAACGCCATTTCTTTTGGGTTTCTATATACACCATCATTGAAGTCATCGCAGCATAATGCGTATTTTTGTATTTGACTTTTATAGTTTTCCATATTAAAGATATTATCTTCAAACAACATTTTTACCTTCCTTTAGTGCTCCTTTTTGTAATTGTTTGGCGGCTATCAAAACAGGAGATTTATTTTTACATTTATGCTCATTAATAAATCAATAATACATTTAAAGTTTTTGTCAAGTGACTAAAAGCCATATCAGATATTGTGTGTTATTTGGTTGTAAATGTTATTCAGGGAGGCTATCTTTATAGTCTAAAGATACGTTATGATTATGGTACTAATAAGAAATAAAAGTAAAACTAGATCTGTAAAAATTAATATTTATTATCTTGACAAGAAGATGTGTGCATATGCTATATAGTCTCAAAGACACTAAAATTTGTGCAATATGAATACTTCGAGGTTGGCTCACACATGGATAACTTACTCCTTAAAAGATACCGCGAATACGCTCATACCGAGGAAGCCTGTGCAATCCTCTTTGTTAAAAAAAATTTGGCTCAATCAAAAGGATATTGGATAGACATATCTAACTGTCGACGCTATGAGATGTCATCAGACGATCTGCACTTCAAGTTTGTCACGGGTGGGCTATACAAGAGGAAAATTCACCCACAATATCCACCGAAATCTTCATACATCATAAATAGCAGGTTTGATGAGCATAGCTATTACTTGATGGTTCGCGCCTTAACATGGGAAACCGCGCACAAAGACATAGAGCAACAAAAATCTAAGCGCGTAAAGCCATTAAAGTTCGAGATAACAGGAGTCAGTTATGATAAGAACAAAGATAAAAAAGGATATTTCCGAGACGACGCGCCGGAAGAAATCAAGGTACTTGCGGAAAACCTAAATGACAGGACTAATCCACTTTGGGATATAGCTATACAATATATAAATGAACCAGAGTTCGTTTATGAAGTCCGGCAAGTGAGACTCATTGATTGATAAACAAATATTCTCGCGCCATGAAAAAAATAAAAATCTTTCTAACAGGGTGATGGCCCACTACGTGAACCATCATCCATTACAAGTTTATATTGTAAGTATCCCGCATAATCGTGCCATTCACATTTAGAGATCCTCCGGCATAATCAATCTGCCAACAAAGGAGATCGCTATGCGTAAAGCCCGTTTTACTGAGCATCAGATCATTGCCGTCATTAAATCGGTTGAAGCCGGACGAACTGTTAAGGATGTCTGCCGGGAGGCCGGTATATCTGAAGCTACCTACTACAACTGGAAGTCCAGATACGGCGGCATGGAGGCTTCTGATATTAAAAAGATCAAGGATCTTGAGGACGAGAATCGGCGTCTCAAACAGATGTTTGCCGACCTGAGCCTTGAGAACCGGGCGCTGAAAGATGTTATCGAAAAAAAGCTTTAAAGCCAGCCTTTAAGCGTGAGCTGGTCACTCATCTGATAATGACATCTGGACTCAGTATCCGTCAGGCCTGCCGGAGTCTGAACCTGAGCAGAACGGTTTACCATTACCGTCCGGATACCACGCGTGACGAACCCGTTATTGTCGCGTTGCAGGCAATGGCAGAGCGATACCCACGGTACGGTTTTCCAAAACTTTTCCAGGTTCTGCGGCGGCAGGGATACCCGTGGAATCACAAAAGGATCCATCGTATTTATTGTCTGCTGAAGCTGAATTTTCGCCGTAAAGGCAAACAACGGTTGCCAGTGCGTAATCCCTCGCCACTGGCCACACCGGAAGCGCTGAACCAGAGCTGGTCTGTCGATTTTATGCATGATGCCCTGGTCTGTGGTCGTCGTTTTCGCACGTTCAATGTCGTTGATGACTTTAACCGTGAGGCGTTGTCGATTGAAATCGATCTGAATCTGCCAGCTCTGCGCGTCGTCCGGGTACTCGACAGGATCGCGGCAAATCGCGGCTATCCGGTCATGCTACGCATGGATAATGGTCCGGAATTTATCTCACTTGTACTGGCTGAATGGGCAGAGCAACATGCAGTAAAACTGGAATTTATTCAGCCGGATAAGCCGACGCAGAACGCTTTTATTGAGCGCTTTAACCGAACATACCGTACAGAAATACTCGATTTTATCTGTTCAGAACGCTGAATGAAGTGCGGGAAATCACGGCAAGATGGGTGTCAGAATATAACTGTGAACGCCCTCATCAATCACTGAACAATATGACGCCGGAGGAATATCGGCAACACAATCATTTGGCCGGGATCTCAAAAAATGCCTGGAACTAAAACGGGTCTATTTACAGTCACCCGGCCATGCTGTTGATGCTGGTACGCCTCACTCTCCATCACCTCGTTCACCCACGTCTGGCGGCGGGTGATGTTGAGATTACTGTCGTACGTGAAGCGCTCCTCGCGCATCAGGGTACTGCCGCTGCCCGTCCAGGTGGCATGGCTTATCTGGTCGTTCGCCGTCATGCTGTTGACCATCGTCCCGCGCAGCGAGTCCGATATCATCGACAGATTGTAGGCTTTGTCATACAGCCACTGGCGTTGCAGGTCCTTGTTCCTGGCCTGTGGCTCTGCCTGGCTCCCGGCCCGCTGTGTGGTCAGCCTCCCCGTCTGCGTGTAGCCAGGTTGCTGGTAAAAACCGGCTTCGCTTCGTCTGGATGTCTCCTGGCCACACAGGTCGTGCTCAAAGGTCAGCGGCGCGTGGTCTGCTATCTGCCATGACGTCAGATATCCGGGAATGCCCCGGATGCACCAGCTTGCCGATACTGTCGTCAACAGCTTTTCAGCCGATCCGCTCCAGGCTCTCCAGGCGGAAAGCCTGACGGTTGTGGGCGACACGCTTCCCGGGATTGTGCCTGTCCGATCTTCTGCGCCCGAAAGAGATGGGGCGATCGACAAACCGTTTATGGATCTACCGCCAGTCTATCCCGATCCCCAGATCCGTCATGACGATGTCGCCTCCCCGGTGGATACAGCCCAGCCTCATCTTGCCGTCACCCCGCTGTTACGTGGACTGGGTAGCTCGCTTTCTGTACGTAACTCACAGGATGCGGATGATTTTCTTGAGGAGGCGGGTCGGACGTTGCAGGCGGCTATCAGGGGATTACTCGATCTGCAACAGCGTCGCAACAGTCTTTCCGATAAACATTTGCGCCCGCTGGAGGATAACCCTTTACGCCTGAACATGGATTACACCGCCGCCCTCGATGTGATGTTTGCGGAGGGTAAAAGCCCGGTGCATCTGGCGGCGCCTGCCGCAGTCGGCGAGAGTCTGCGCAATGTCCGGCACCATGAAGAAGCAAACCGCGCAGCGATTGTCGAATCGCTGCGCGTATTACTGGATGCTTTCTCGCCACAGAGCTTGATGCGTCGTTTTGTACAGTATCGCCGCAGTCATGAACTGCGCCAGCCACTGGACGATGCTGGCGCCTGGCAGATGTACAGCCACTATTACGACGAGCTGGCGTCCGATCGTCAGCAGGGTTTTGAGATGCTGTTTAATGAGGTTTATGCCCAGGTGTATGACCGGGTATTACGTGAGAAACAGCGGGAGCCGGAAGCATGACAGGACGCTTTTTTCGTACCTGGATGGTGATGGTGCTTTTCAGTCTCACCCTGACAGGCTGCGAAACGGTGAAAAAGCTCGGCCAGGTGATTAAGAATCCGGACATTCAGGTTGGAAAGCCTGCGGAGCAACCCTCAGAAGTGACAGTCACGCTGTTGACCGAGCCTGACACCAATACCAATGCGGATGGTGAGGCTGCGGCAGTCGACGTACAGCTGATTTATATGAGCGATGACTCAAAATTACAGGCTGCTGATTATGACACGGTGGCCAGTACACCGTTGCCGGATGTGTTGGGCAAGAACTATATCGACCACCAGGATTTTAACCTGCTACCGGACACCCTAAAAACACTGCCGCCAGTGAAGATGGATGAAAAGACGCAGTTTATTGGTGTTGTAGCTTATTTCTCCGATGACCAGGCTACCGAGTGGAAACAAATCGAACCGGTAGAAGGTACCGGCCACAGCTACCGCCTGCTGGTACATGTACGACAGGGAAGTATTGAAATGAAAAAAGAGGACGACTGACGATGGCGAACATGAAAAATAAAGTGATCTGGCAGGAGGGATTGTTTGCCCTGCCGCAGCACTTCCAGCAACAGCAGCGCAATCAGGAATATTTGCTGAACCAGCGTATTAGTGCACAGGCTGATTTTGCCTGGGGATTCACCTCGCTGTCGATCAATACCGAGTTGCTTGCCCAGGGAAAACTCATGCTGAACAATGCGGCGGGTTGTATGCCGGATGGTACAGTGTTCAACATTCCGGAGCAGGACCAGCTCCCCGAACCGTATCAACCGCGCGATCTTTCCCGGTCCGGAAGCCAGGACATCTATCTGGCATTGCCCGTTATCAGTGATATCACCTGTGAAATTGAAGGCCGCCAAAGTGCCGGGCAGGGAACGGAACGTTACCGTCTGGCCCGCGCCGATGTCCGTGATTTACACTCCGATGATGGCGACGTGCAACAAATTGTTCTGGGGCAACTGGCGGCGAAAATCGTCAGCGGCGCGGACGATCTCAGTGCGATGGTCACGTTGCCGCTGTGTCGCATTCTCAGCCAGCAGGCCAATGGTGCGCTGGTGCTGGATGAAAGCTTTATCCCGACCTGCCAGGCTATCCGCGTTAGCCCGGAACTGAACGGGTTTGCCGGTGATGTGCAGGGGCTTATCAGCAACCGCGCCAGCGAACTGGCAAAGCGTATTGGTTCCCCGGAGCAGAGCGGTATCGCGGATGTGGCTGAGTTTATGATGCTGCAGATGCTTAACCGCAATCAGATGCATTTCACCCACCGCTCACACCTGCATACCCTGCATCCGGAAGCGTTTTATCTGGATCTTGTCCGGCTATTGGGTGAGCTGATGACCTTTACAGAAGACAATCGGCTGCCCTGTTCGGTGGAAGTTTACAACCACCGCGATCTGACGCATTCATTTAATACAGTGATCCCGGAACTGCGCCGGGCGCTCAATACCGTGTTGATGCCACGCGCTCAGAATCTGCCGCTCGTCTTCTCCGACGGGTTTTATGTCGCCACGGTCAATGATCCTACACTGTTACGCTCCGGAACTTTCATTCTGGCGGTACGCGCGCGGATGCCGCACAGCCAGCTTATTCATCAGTTTACCCAGCAGTCAAAAATCGCGGCTACCAACAAAATCCGCGATATGGTCAGCGTCCAGGTGCCGGGTGTTCCACTGACGCCCCGCACCGCAGCCCCGCGCCAGTTACCGTATCACGACGGTTTTGTTTATTTCGAGCTGGATAAAGGCGCTGCCGCCTGGCAGGACGTTGTGAAAGCCGGAGCGCTGGCGCTGCATATCTCCGGTACTTTTCCGGATCTGGGTATCCAGCTGTGGGCGATAAGGAGCTAAGAACATGAGCGAGCAGTTCCTCCCGTCGGACGCCATGAATGACCGCCAGGCTACAGGGAATACACAGGATAAGAAGAGTGCTGTGGTACACGATGTGGATGAAGATCTCTCCAGCCGCCAGTATCGACTCCCCCTGCGCGGAAACAGTCTCAACCCGATGATTGACGCCGCCACGCCACTGCTGGGGATGGTCATGCGCGTGGATGGGATGAACAGTCAGAGTATGCCGGAACACCTTTTTGCGCAGGTCGTGACGGACGTTCAGGCTGTGGAGCAATTGCTTCAGGACAAAATGTTAAATTCCATAGAAGAATGATCGGTATTTGTTGAATCGCATCCTGATTAATTTTCAGGTGCTAAAATGCATTTACAATCAATCGATTATCCAACGTTGGGCGTTAAGCCTCGTATTATACCTGTTGTTTCCACTAAGGGCGGCGAGGGTAAGTCTACTCAGTCAGCTAATCTTGCAGGATTTCTGGCCGATGCAGGCATCAAAACACTTCTGATTGATGGCGATCATGCTCAGCCAACGGCCAGCAGTATATTCCCGCTTGAATACGAAGCCCCTGGTGGTTTGTACGAACTGTTGATGCAGACAGTTGATCTCTCCGATCCCGATAATCTGATCTCCCGTACGTCAATCAATAATCTGGACATTATCGTTTCCAACGATCCTCGTAATTTTCTCCCTACTGCAATGCTGAATGCGCCTGATGGGCGAGTTCGTCTCCGAAATGCTCTTTCACATCCCCTTTTTAATTCATATGGCGTGATTATTGTCGATTCACAAGGCTCGCGGTCAGTGATGTCTGAGTTAATCATCCTTGCTTCCACCGGAACCATGGTGGGTATTGCCAAACCAATTCTTCCTGATGTCAGGGAGTTCATGCGCGGTACAGTCGCGCTGATGGAAGAATTGCTGCCTTATTGTGCGTTTGGCATTCAGCTTCCGGTCACAAAATTGCTTATCAACTGTATGGAATACGACAATCTTTCTGTTGAGACTCTCGCCGAAGTCAAAGCGGTCGTTGAAGATAAACGCTACAGCGTCCATGCAGACAAAATTCATATCGACTTGCTGGAGACATGTATCTATGACCTGACTGTCTATGTCCTTGGGCATGTTAAGGGCGTACCGGTACATCGTCTTGAAAAAAATACCCGGCGTAAAAGCGACTCAGCATTTACGTCAATGTATCAGTTGGCATGTGAACTTTTCCCTGAGTGGAAAGCGAATTTTGATGCGTTAGCTAATGCGGGGGGCGAGGAATGACCTCTAACAACCGCAGAAATGTATCAGGGCTGTTTTCTCAGGATGCTGAGCAGAGCGTCATTGGTGGCCTGATGCTTGATAACGACTGCTGGGATGAAGTGGCGCTCCGTCTCAATACCGATGATTTCTATTTCAAGGTTCACCAGGTCATCTTTCATGAAATGGCGCGCCTGGTTGCAGCAGGGCGTCCGATTGACCTGATCACACTTGCTGAGAGCATTGAAAGCCGCGGTAAGGATGCACTTGAGCAACTTGGCGGATTCGCCTATCTGGCTGAACTTTCAAAAAATACTCCGAGTGCGGCCAATATCGTCGCTTACTGTGACATTGTTGCCAGGTTCAGCCAGGGGCGACAGTTGGTCGCAATTGGTACTGAGATAACCGAGACTGTTAAGGCATCCGGTGCTGATATCGGGGCGGTGATGGAAACCGCAGAGCAAAAAATTACGCGGCTGGCAGAACGTTCAGAACCACAGCAGGCTGTGACGCTGCTTGACGGCATGGAAAAACTCCTGACAGAGCTGGAACGTCGTTGCAATGTGCCTGATGGTATTACTGGTACGCCTACGGGATTTGAAGATTTTGATGCCATGACCAGCGGGCTGCAGGCTGCTGATCTGATACTTATAGCAGCAAGGCCTTCAATGGGGAAAACTGCTTTTCTGATCAGCCTGATTCTTAATTCACTTCTAAAAAAAGCCGATACGCATGCGCAGTTTTACAGCCTTGAGCAGCCCACCGAGCAGATCCTCATGCGTATGGTCGCTTCACTTGGCAGTGTAGATCTAACACATTTAAAAAATGGTCAGATGGATGATGAGGACTGGGCGCGCGTTTCAAACGCGTCTTCACTATTGATGGGTGACCTTAAAGACCGCCTCATCATAGATGACACAGGCTCATTGACCCCCGCCATGCTCAGAATTCGCGCCCGTCGTAACGCCCGCCGTTATGGTCACCCTTCAGTCATCGGTCTTGATTACCTGCAACTGATGCGTTGTCCGGATCAGGAGAACCGCACACAGGAAATTGCTGAAATCTCGCGGTCACTCAAAGCGCTGGCGAAAGAAATGGGTTGTCCGGTTGTTGCCCTTTCGCAGCTGAATCGTCAACTGGAGAGTCGTGCTGATAAACGGCCGAACAATGGCGATCTTCGTGATTCCGGTGCACTGGAACAGGATGCTGATGTAATTGTCTTTATCTATCGTGATGAGGTCTATCACGAAAACACTGAAGACAGTGGTATGCATGGCCACGGGCTGCCGTTGCTGGTTTGGCTGGCATATTCACACTAGTTGCAGTGGTGTAAAAAGCGTTCGCCGATCTCTGCACTTTTATGGTTTCAGCGGGAGAGCCGAAGTTGCGCTCTATATCTATACCGTTTTACAGCGGCAACTTCGTGCAGACACTGACGGTCAGATTGCCGGATGTATGCACAGCAGAATGAAGGTGCTGTTTTCCCGACTTATGATGAGCTCCAGGTTCAGCTGGCGTCGGCACATTCAGAGAAGGCCTCCAGAGATACGGTCAGCCGCGTTCTGCTGATGCTGCGTCTTACAGGCTGGCTCAGCCTGTGTAAGCGTGTTCGCGACGACCATGGTCGTGTGCGGGGCAATATCTATGCACAACATGATGAGCCGTTGGGCTACCGTGATGCTGAGACTTTTGATCCGGGCTGGCTGACCCTTGTTGAAGAGAGTTGCCTGAGCAGGAATAAAGCCGTACGTATGACGGCGCTGGCTGTAGTCAATGATATCCTTCATGATCCGGGAATGCGCCACCGTCACAGCCGCCTGGCCATTATTGAGAGCCGGCTGAGTGCACCTGCCACACCAGAACAAATGGCTCGTCAGCGACAGGCTGTGCAACCGAGTCCGAAATCAGGACTCAGTAAAAAACGCATAAAAAACAGCCCGAATTCACTGAGTCCGGAAAACGGACTCAGTTCCCTTAAACCTGATAATTCACAGAGTCCGGAAAATGGACTCAGTAAAAAATCAAGGAGTTACGCCGGAGTCCGAAATTCGGACTGTATCCGCCGTTGCGTGCGTTTTTCAGACGACTTTCACGAGAATGCGGTTTTACAGTCAGTCCGCACAGGTTCCGACACACCATCGCGACTAACCTGATGCGTTTGCCGGATCGTAACCTGAAGATGGCACAGGACCTGCTGGGTCATTCAACACCGGCGGTCACGCTGGAGTATGTTGAAAGTGACCTGGATAAGGTCCGGGACATGCTGGAGGAACTGGATGCGGCATAAGACTAATCTTAAGTTAAATCTAAGTTGATGAAATTAAAAAAGGAAAAAAAAGGGATGTTTGCTTTACAAAAGATTGACACAGGGAAGATCTGAGGGTAAATACGTTCGTGAAGTAAATTGTGGACGAGAGAAATCCAGAGGATGGCTGAAACATCCTCTGGATTTAAGTCCCGTGTTCAACTGATGCGGTAACACAGATACCATTGCCGTCTGGGGACTACTGTCTTGCCCGTTAAGGATCTCATCTCTTAACGAACAGGCTCTGAAGAAGTGGTGCCCGGACTCGGAATCGAACCAAGGACACGGGGATTTTCAATCCCCTGCTCTACCGACTGAGCTATCCGGGCAACGGGGCGCATTAAAACCGATCCGCCTCGTTTCGTCAACGAAATTTCTTCAATTCAACGCAGACTGCACAATCTATCACCACTTTGCTGTTATTGCACGCATTCTCAAGCGAAATACGCGGTCCAGGCGGCGGAAAGCGGCATGGCGAGGAGCAGCGCCGGGAGCATATTGACCACGGCAAACATTTTGATTCCGCAGATGCGTAAACCAGTGGCGACCAGCAATAACCCCCCGACCGAACTGAAATCGGCCATCATTGCGGGGGTGGTGAGCGGCAATATCAGCGCCGCGCAGGTCGCCAGTGAAAGCTGGATGAGCAGCATCGGAGCCGCGATAGCCGACACGGCGATACCCAGAGAGCAGGCGAAGATCATGGCGGTAAAGAAATCGAGGAAGGATTTAGCAATCAGGATGCTCGGATCGCCGGTCATTCCTTCGCGCATAGCCCCAAAAATCCCCGTCCCGCTGGCGCAGAAAAGGACAATGATGGCGACATAATTCTGGATAAACGATTCATGGGGCTGCTTTTTACCCGACCGCATAAAGAGTGTCTGCGCTTTGGCGACGGCGGTGTTGATCCCCTTTTCCAGATAGCAAAACTCACCAATTAGTGCGCCGACCAGCGTTGCCAGCACCATAACCGGAAGATTGGCGCATTTGACCACCAGTAAGATACCAATGCCAAGTGATGCGAGACCGAAAATAGAGGTCATGGAGACACGAATCCGTTCCGGCAAACGTTGGCTAAGAAGGGCGCCAATAACACCACCCACCAAAACGGCGCTGGCGTTAATAAAAGGTCCAATTACCACGTAAGCTCCTGCTCATTATGTTGTCAAAGTGCATTATTATGACCTGGTTCTCATTTACAGTGTTGTTTAACCGCAACAAGTGTGCATAAGAATTAAATCTTGCCCCTCCTGGTTAAAGGTGCCATGATTGCGCGAATTTTCTCCAGTCTGTTCGGGGCCGCATGGGATGAACGCAACACCTTCACATCGCCTTTCGCATCGCCGGTTAGCGCGATGGCTGCCCCTTCTCGTTATTCCTTCCCTCTTACTCACCATGCGGTGAGGGCAACGTATGCTCACTGCAGGACAACAGTAAAATCAGAAACGGTCTGCTTTTACTGATGTCTGGCGGTCGGAGCTGGTGACCAGTTTGACCTAAACATCTCGTGGGGCAGGGCAATGAGCCTTGTCCGGGACTCTTATTCTCCCGAAACGGGTTTTTGCGCTTATGAAATCAATGAACATTGCCGCCAGTAGTGAACTGGTTTCTCGTTTATCTACTCATCGCGGTGTTGTGGCGCTGGACAGTACTGACTTTACCGATGTCGCTGCCGTCGTCATGACCGTTACCGATAGCCGTAGCGGCATTCTTGCGTTACTCAAACGCACGGGCTTTCATCTGCCGGTCTTTATTCTCACCGAAGAGAACATAGCTCTACCCGCAGGCGCGACCGCCGTTATTCGCGGTACTGCGCAGGAGTGGCTGGAGCTGGAATCTGCCGCCAGCCTGTATGAGGAAGACCTTCTGCCGCCGTTTTACGACACGCTGACGCAGTATGTGGATATGAAAAACAGCACGTTCGCCTGTCCGGGGCATCAGCACGGCGCATTCTTTAAAAAGCACCCAGCCGGGCGTCATTTCTATGACTTCTTTGGTGAAAATGTTTTTCGTGCCGACATGTGCAATGCCGACGTGAAATTGGGGGATTTGCTGATTCACGAGGGGTCAGCCAAAGATGCGCAAAAGTTTGCCGCCAAAGTCTTCCATGCCGATAAAACCTATTTTGTCCTGAACGGCACGTCAGCGGCGAATAAAGTGGTCACCAATGCGCTGCTGACGCGGGGCGATCTGGTGCTGTTCGATCGCAACAACCACAAATCGAATCACCACGGTGCGCTGATTCAGGCGGGGGCGACTCCGGTCTATCTGGAAGCGGCCCGTAACCCGTTTGGTTTTATCGGCGGGATCGATGAACACTGCTTTGATGAAGCGTATCTGCGCGAACAGATCCGCGACATAGCCGCAGAAAAGGCAGAGTTGCCGCGTCCCTTCAGGCTTGCAATCATCCAGTTGGGAACCTACGACGGCACGATCTACAATGCCCGTCAGGTGATCGACAAAATCGGTCATCTTTGTGACTACATTCTGTTTGACTCTGCCTGGGTCGGCTATGAGCAGTTTATCCCGATGATGGCCGACGGTTCGCCGCTGCTGCTGGAGCTGAATGAAAACGATCCGGGTATTTTCGTCACCCAGTCGGTGCATAAACAGCAGGCCGGGTTCTCACAGACCTCGCAGATCCACAAGAAAGATAATCACATTCGTGGCCAGGCGCGTTTCTGTCCGCATAAGCGGCTGAACAATGCGTTCATGCTGCACGCTTCAACCAGTCCGTTCTACCCGCTGTTTGCCGCGCTGGATGTCAATGCCAAAATCCACGAAGGGGAGAGTGGTCGACGTCTGTGGGCAGAGTGCGTGACGCTGGGGATTGAGGCGCGTAAGGCTATCCTGACCCATTGTAAGCTGCTTGTGCCGTTCATTCCGCCAGTTGTGGAGGGTAAGGCGTGGCAGTCGTATCCCACCGAGGTGATTGCCCGCGAGCGGCGTTTCTTCAGCTTTGCGCCGGGCGCAAAATGGCACGGCTTCGAAGGGTATGCCGACGATCAGTATTTTGTCGATCCGTGCAAGCTGCTGCTCACCACGCCGGGTATTGATGCGCAGACCGGACGTTATACTGATTTTGGTATTCCGGCCACCATTCTGGCCCATTACCTGCGTGAAAACGGTATTGTGCCGGAGAAGTGCGATCTCAACTCGATTCTGTTCCTGCTGACGCCCGCCGAGAGTCCGGAAAAAATGGCGCATTTAACGGCGATGCTGGCACAGTTTGAACAGCATATCGAAGACGACACGCCGCTTGCACAGGTGCTTCCGACTATCTTCAATAAATATCCGGTGCGCTATCGCGACTACACCCTGCGCGAACTGTGTCAGGAGATGCACGATCTGTATGTCAGTTTTGACGTGAAGGCTCTGCAAAAAGCGATGTTCCGTCAGGAGAGTTTCCCGACGGTGGCGCTGAACCCACAGGATGCCCACAGCGCCTTTATTCGTGGTGATGTTGAACTGGTGCGCATTCGTGATGCTGAAGGCCGTATCGCGGCGGAAGGGGCGCTGCCGTATCCTCCGGGCGTGCTGTGCGTAGTGCCGGGCGAAGTCTGGGGCGGTGCGGTACAGCGTTATTTCCTGGCGCTGGAAGAGGGGGTGAATATGCTGCCTGGGTTCTCGCCGGAGTTGCAGGGCGTTTATAGTGAAACCGATGCCGATGGCATTAAACGGTTATACGGGTATGTGTTGAAGTAATCGAAAGAGAATGCCGGATGGCGCTTGCGCTTATCCGGCCAGGTGTATCGGAGTAGGCCGGATAAGACGCGAAAGCGTCTTATCCGACAGAGAGATTAATGTGCGACGGTCTGCGTGCCGGTCGGGACGCGAACGTGCTTGTACTTAAACAGCGCCACGAAGGCAAAGGCCAGAACCAGTGAGTAGCCGGCAAAAATCAGCCACACGGTCTGCCAGTCGGTAATGCCGTTCAGGGTGTAATGCTCTACCACTTTCCCGCTTACCACGCCGCCGAGGATACAGCCGAAGCCGTTGGTCATCATCAGGAACATGCCCTGCGCACTGGCGCGGATTTCCGGACGAACTTCTTTCTCAACGAACACCGAACCGGAGATGTTGAAGAAGTCGAAGGCGCAGCCGTAAACAATCATCGACAGAACCAGCAGCACGGTACCAAACGGGCTCGGGTCGCCGTAGGCGAACAGGCCGAAGCGCAACATCCACGCCACGATACTGATCAGCATGACGTTCTTGATCCCGTAACGGCTGAGGAAGAACGGAATGGTCAGGATGAACAGGGTTTCGGAGATCTGCGAGATCGACATCATCACCGACGCGTGCTCAACGATAAAGCTTCCGGAGAACAGCGGGTTGTTGTCGAAGCTGTGCAGGAAGGTGTTCCCGAACATGTTGGTAATTTGCAGTTCTGCGCCGAGCATCATTGAGAAGATGAAGAAGATAGCCATACGCTTGTTTTTAAACAGCGCGAAGGCATCCAGACCCAGCATAGAAGTCCAGCTTTGATTCTTCTGCTGATTCGCCACCGGAATGTGCGGCAGGGTCAACGTAAACAGCACCAGCATCACAGAGAGCGCCGCGCCAATATACAGCTGCATATGGCTCAGTTCGAAACCGGAGAAGCTCACGGCCCACATGGCGGCGATGAAACCGATGGTGCCCCAGATACGAATCGGCGGGAAGTCAGTAACGATGTCCATGCCTGCGTTCTGCAAGCGGTAATAGGAAATGGTGTTGATAAGCCCAAGCGTTGGCATATATGCCAGTGAGTTAAGCAGGATCACAAAGAACATCGCACCCGGCGTCGTGACTTCAGCGGCGATGAACAGCGTCACTGCACCCACCACGTGACAGATGGCGTATACCCACTTTGCACTGAGCCATTTGTCCGCCACGATCCCCAACAGGGTCGGCATCAGAACCGCCGCGATCCCCAGCGAGCTATAGACAGCACCAATAGAAGCACCGTCAAATTTGAGGGTGACAAACATATAGGAGCCGAGGGTGGTCAGCCAACTTCCCCACAGGCAGAACTGCAGAAAGGAGAGTATTTTCAGCTGCAGCTTAAGATTCATGTTAATTTCCTCACACAGGAAGGCGGATGAATGTTTCGTTTGGCACAAATGCCGTGACTGTATGATGTGATTCTATCAACGACGATGGGTGATTTTTTGTTACCTGTGACAAATAATTGCAAAACAATACCTTTTTGCAATGCGAAAAAGTGACTTTTGTCACGTTTTGGGTCGCCCGCTCGCCGTTTTACCGGGAGCGGGGAAGAGAAGCATCAGTTCCGCCGATAGGTTTTTTGCGCGGAATTGACTTTATACAGATAACGGCGCGATTCAGAAGAGGGGTGACGCGTGGTTAACGTCTGGTACACATCCCCTGGCGTCATGCTGTTGATGATATTCGCGGCCTGCACTTTATCACTGGAGAAGACGCGCAGTACGCTGCCCGCCCCGCCATTGTAAGCGGTGATCACCGCATAGCGTCGTGACGTTGGGTTATCGATGCCGCCCAGATAGACATTGTTGAGCATCGCCAGATAGGCGGTGCCGGTATCAATGTTGCTGGCTGGATCGAACAGTTCACTGCGACTCGGGACACCGGAGCGGCCCTGGGAACGATAAACGTCTTTCCCGGCGGTATGCTGAACCACCTGCATCAGCCCCAGCGCATCGGAACGGCTTACTGCGTATGGGTTGAAGGATGACTCCGTCTGCATAATCGCCAGAATCAGCGACTCATCAATGCCATATTTATGGGATGCCTTGCGCACCATGCCGAGGTATTTATGCGCACGTTTATCCAGGTGATTCGGCACCAGGTTAATTGTCACGCTGAAAATCATGCGGATCCCGTTGCTGCGGCTTTTCATCCGCGTTTGCAGCAGGTAATCGGCGAATTTCGTCGCCCGGCCTTCCCAGCGGATCGGCTGACCTGTGTTATCGAGCACCTGGCCGTACAGGAACGGCTCTCTGGAGATCTGAATGTCATCGACATCGGAGTAGAGGTCGACGGAGGTGGGATCATCACCCATCAGCAAGGTTTTAATGATGGCGCGACGCAAATGTGCCGCAGGTTCAGTCCCGGCGATGGTCTCAACGGTAATGGTCCCGTCGTCAAAGTTAATATGGCTGCGGGTCTGGTACTGATCGGTGTACTTCACGTAGTCCTTTGGACCGGCGATCAGCACTTCTTGATAGCCCCACAGATTTTCAATGTTGTGGGCAAACTGCCCCATCAGAATGTCAAAACCGTTGGTATCCTTGATCCAGGCTTCATTATAAGAATCGCCTTTTTTGGTCGAACTGGAACAGGATATAAGCAACGGCGCAATAACGGCAAGCGCGAGAAATTTTTTCATCATTCCGGGAGTGCGTGTTGTGTTTGTCGTTGTGCGGTGTTGCCGGACAGCGTTGAGCCATCCGGCAACGTGCTTATTTTTTATCTTCCGGCGTATAACCTTCGATATGCACGTCTTTGCCTTCAAACAGGAAGTTGATCATCTCCTGTTCCAGCAGCTTGCGATGCTCGACGTTCATCATATTGAGTTTCTTTTCGTTGATAAGCATAGTCTGCTTGTGCTGCCACTGCGCCCACGCTTCTTTTGAAATCTCGTTATAAATGCGTTTTCCCAGTTCGCCCGGGTACAGCTGGAAATCCTGTCCTTCTGCTTCACGCTGCAGGAAAGTGCAAAAAATCGTTCTGCTCATAACTTATCCTCTTCATCGTCCGGTGCGTTAAACGGGGGCACCGGTACGTAACTGCTGTAATAAACGCTCCACCGGAGCCGCCAGGCCAACAGATGGCGGTTGCGCTAAGTTATACCAGAGCGCGTTGCCTTCATCCATGCATGAACCGCATGAAGACACAGTAAGCCACATAGGCACAATATCCAGATGGAAATGGCTGAAGGTATGGCGAAACGCGTTAAGTTGGGTCAAATTATCAGCGTTCACATGCCGTTGCGCCAGCCATTCCCGTAATTCCTCTTCACTGGCAAACTGTGGGAAACAGAATAACCCACCCCACAATCCGCTTGGCGGGCGTTGAGCCAGTAAGACCTCGTCCTGATGTTGCAGCAGCAGAAAATAGCCTGTCCGCTCAGGCAGCGTCTGTTTCGGTTTCTTGCCAGGGTAAAGTGACCAACTGTCATTCGCACAGGCGACACAACTGTTCTGCAACGGGCACAGCGAGCATTTCGGTTTTGAGCGCGTACACACCATCGCGCCTAAATCCATCATCGCCTGGTTAAAACGCTCCACACCTTTCACCGGGGTAACGTGCTCGCTCAGATCCCAGAGTTTTTTCTCAACCTCTTTTTTACCCGGCCAGCCGCTAACAGCATAGCAGCGCGCCAGCACACGTTTAACGTTGCCGTCAAGAATCGGAAAAGGTTGACCCAACGAGAGTGACAGCACGGCGCCGGCGGTTGAACGCCCGACGCCGGGGAGCGCCGCCACGTCTTCAAAGGTTTCAGGGAATACGCCGTTATGCCGTGTGGCTACCTGTTGCGCCGCCTTGTGCAGATTACGCGCCCGGGCGTAGTAACCGAGCCCCGTCCACAGGTGAAGCACTTCGTCCAGCGGCGCGTTGGCGAGATCGGTCACCGTCGGGAAATGGGCCATAAACCGTTCAAAGTAAGGAATGACCGTCGTCACTTGGGTCTGTTGCAGCATCACTTCTGAGAGCCATACTTTGTAAGGCGTCTTATCAATTTGCCAGGGCAGGGTTTTTCGCCCGTATTTATCGTACCAGTCCAGAACCTGGGCTGAAAATTGAGACGCTTGCATGGTCACCGAATTCATTATTGTTGGGGGCAAGATTGCAGCACAGAGGCAACAGGGTGTAAACCGGAACTTTCCGCAGCGTGAGCGCTTCCTTTACTTGCATCCGGCAACTAACTTTGGATAATGCCCGTTTTCAGACCTTAATCACAAGCAGACTTAACTTTTATGAAAAACGACGTCATCTCACCGGAATTTGATGAAAACGGCCGTCCACTGCGCCGGATTCGTAGTTTTGTTCGTCGCCAGGGGCGGCTGACCAAAGGGCAGGAGCACGCGCTGGAAAACTACTGGCCGGTGATGGGCGTTGAATTCAGCGAAGAGCCGGTGGATTTCGCGACGTTGTTTGGCCGTGAAGCGCCGGTTACGCTGGAGATTGGCTTCGGTATGGGCGCCTCACTGGTGGCAATGGCGAAAGCGCGCCCGGAGCAAAATTTCCTCGGTATTGAAGTTCACTCGCCTGGTGTGGGCGCATGTCTGGCGTCGGCCCATGACGAGGGCGTTGAGAACCTGCGTGTGATGTGCCATGACGCAGTCGAAGTGCTGCATAAAATGATTCCTGACAATTCTTTAACGATGGTTCAGCTCTTTTTCCCTGACCCGTGGCACAAAGCACGTCATAATAAACGCCGTATCGTTCAGGTACCGTTTGCCGAGCTGGTCAAAAGCAAACTGAAGCTGGGCGGCGTGTTCCACATGGCGACTGACTGGGAAGCCTATGCCGAGCACATGCTTGAAGTGATGTCCTCCATTGACGGATATAAAAACCTGTCAGAGAGTCACGATTACGTACCGCGCCCACCATCGCGCCCGGTAACCAAATTTGAACAACGTGGCCATCGTCTTGGTCATGGCGTATGGGACTTAATGTTCGAGAGGGTGAAATAATGGCAAAGAACCGTAGCCGTCGTCTGCGTAAAAAAATGCATATCGACGAATTCCAGGAATTAGGATTTTCGGTAGCATGGCGTTTCCCGGAAGGTACATCTGAAGAGCAGGTTGATAAAACCGTTGATGACTTTATCAATGACGTTATTGAACCGAACAAACTGGCTTTTGACGGCAGCGGTTATCTGGCCTGGGAAGGTCTGATCTGCATGCAGGAAATCGGCAAATGCACTGAAGAACATCAGGCGATTGTGCGTAAGTGGCTGGAAGAACACAAACTTGAAGAAGTGCGTACCAGCGAACTTTTCGACGTTTGGTGGGACTAACTACGCATACGGGGCCAGCATTTGCTGGCCCGATTTGTCTTGAGGGAAAGTTATGATGCGCAAAACGCTGCTGGCGGCAGCCCTTTCTGTAACGGCGATGACCGCTCATGCAGACTACCAGTGCAGCGTCACGCCGCGTGACGATGTGATTCTGAGCCCGCAAACGGTGCAGGTGAAGGGTGAAAACGGCAACCTGGTGATCACGCCGGACGGCAATGTGATGTACAACGGTAAGCAGTACACGCTGAGCGCCGCACAGCGCGAGCAGGCGAAAGATTACCAGGCCGAACTGCGCAGCGCGCTGCCGTGGATTGATGAAGGTGCCAGAAACCGTGTTGAAAAAGGGCGCGTGGCGCTGGATAAAATTATCGCCAAAGAAGTGGGCGAGAGCAGTAACATGCGGGGGCGTCTGACGAAACTGGATGCCCAGTTGAAAGAGCAGATGAACCGGATTATCGAGCATCGTACCGACGGTCTGACCTTCCACTATAAAGCTATCGATCAGGTGCGTGCCGACGGTCAGCAACTGGTGAATCAGGCGATGGGCGGCATTTTGCAGGACAGCATCAACGAGATGGGGGCGAAAGCCGTTCTGAAAGGCGGTGGGAATCCACTGCAGGGCGTGCTGGGCAGCCTCGGCGGATTACAATCCGCGATCCAGACCGAATGGAAGAATCAGGAAAAAGATTTCCAGCAGTTCGGTAAAGATGTCTGCAACCGCGTGGTGACGCTGGAAGATAACCGCAAGGCGCTGGTCAGCACGCTTAAATAAACTTTTCATATAAAACAATGGCACAGATCGCCTCTGTGCCATTTTCTTTTGCCTTTCCGCTTCGTTTTGATATCCACCTCTAAATTTAACAATCTGATAGATACATTTGTCTGGTTAATTGGATGAAATCACATTATTCAGCTCTGGCATTGGGATAATGCGGCAAATTCACGTAACTGGAGAAATAACATGGAGTTTTTCAGGAAAACGGCACTGGCAGCACTGGTAATGGGTTTCAGCGGTGCAGCACTCGCCTTACCGAACGTTACCATTTTAGCGACCGGCGGGACGATTGCCGGTGGCGGTGACTCCGCAACCAAATCTAACTATACGGCGGGCAAAGTTGGCGTAGAGAATCTGGTCAAAGCCGTTCCTCAACTTAAGGATATCGCTAACGTTAAGGGTGAGCAGGTTGTCAATATCGGTTCGCAGGATATGAACGACGACGTCTGGTTAACCCTGGCGAAAAAGATCAATAACGAGTGTGACAGCACCGACGGCTTCGTGATTACCCACGGTACTGACACCATGGAAGAGACCGCTTACTTCCTCGATCTGACCGTGAAATGCAACAAGCCGGTAGTGCTGGTTGGCGCAATGCGTCCGTCTACCGGAATGAGCGCGGACGGTCCGTTCAACCTCTATAACGCGGTAGTGACAGCGGCGGATAAAGCCTCTGCCAACCGTGGCGTGCTGGTCGTGATGAATGACACCGTGCTTGACGGGCGCGACGTGACCAAAACCAACACCACCGATGTGGCGACCTTCAAATCCGTTAACTACGGACCGCTGGGCTACATTCATAACGGTAAAATCGACTACCAGCGTACGCCTGCGCGTAAGCACACCACCTCCACGCCGTTCGACGTTTCTAAGCTGAATGAACTGCCGAAGGTCGGTATCGTCTATAACTACGCGAATGCTTCCGATCTGCCGGCAAAAGCGCTGGTGGATGCCGGTTATGATGGGATTGTGAGCGCTGGTGTGGGTAACGGCAACCTGTACAAAACGGTCTTCGATACGCTGGCAACCGCAGCGCATAAAGGAACTGTTGTAGTGCGTTCTTCCCGCGTACCGACTGGTTCAACCACGCAGGATGCTGAAATCGATGATGCGAAGTACGGTTTCGTTGCCTCTGGTTCTCTGAACCCACAGAAGGCACGCGTACTGCTGCAACTGGCGCTGACTCAGACTAAAGATCCGAAACAGATCCAGACGATGTTTAATCAGTATTAATCGCTGATGCCCCAGTCAAGCGGCTGGGGCAGTTTTCTGAAATATCTCTCTGACCAGTGAATCATTAATCTGCTAACGATCATTTTAATTATGATGGTGGCGGTTAGCATTATTCTGGACGGGAGGTCCGCAAATGTTTCGACAATGGATAGCAGGTGCGGCGTTTTTTACGCTGGTTTCAGGTTATAGCTGGGCAGAAGTCGCTCAACCTGGCGATTGCGTCTTGAAAGATGCGTTTAGTAAGCAGTACCACGGCGTGCTTAAACTGAATTCTGTCACCTTAAAAAATCTTGATTCCACTGGTAATCAGGCCACCTGGTCTGCGGAGGGCGACGTCTCTTCCAGTGATGATCTTTATACCGGTATCGGTATGGCTGCGGATTATTACTTTGTGGAACGTACCTGGATAAAAGATCGACCGGTTAAATTTTCCGCGATGTTAACCAGTACAGGGACACCTGCTTCCGGCTGGAGGGTGAATTTCTATTCCTTTCAAGCGGCAGCCAGCAATGAAGGGCGGGTTATTACTGATATTAAAACCAACGATAAATATCTCATCGTAAATGGAGATGATTTTAACTACCGATTCAGTCAAATTGATGCTTCATATATCGCGCAGAAAAAGTCGATCGCCCACCTCGAAGAACAAATAAAAACGCTGGATAAACAAATAGCTGTTGCTCAACAAAAGGCCGATGACTATTGGGGTAAAGCGTCTGATGGTAAAAAACTGACCCGGGAAGAGGCATTCCACAAGATGTTTAAAGTGCGCGATGACTTTGTCAAAGCGAACGACAGCAGTGCGTTTGCCGAGAAATATGCAAAAGAAGTGTATCAGCCAGCGTTAGACGCATGTCATAAAAAGAGTGACAATTGTTATGAAACGCCCATTCAGCAAAAGAGAGATTTCGATATACAAGAGCAAAGACGGCAGGTCTTTCTGAAATCGCAAGAACTCAGCCGAAAAGCGCTAGCTGACTGGATCGCGTATGAAAAAGGACAGTATCCGCTGAACATAGCTGCCTCTAAACTTCGTATGCAGCAGACGGATCTGCATATCAAGATTGACGATATCAATGAAGGCTATGATCGCTGGAAAAAAGAGACCGATGAATTACGACGCCACGGAGTTCTCCGGTAATGGGAGGGATGCGCCACCGGCGCATCCAGAATCATTCGGGGAGAAACAGCTCAAGCAGCGAATTTAAAAACAGTTTTCCGTGCCGGGTGATCTGCCAGTGCGTAGCGGATTCGGTCAGATACCCCTGGGCTATGGCGTCATCGATCTGCTGACGAATTACCTCTTCACTCAGTCCCGTATACTGCGTAAATTCAGCGCGGGGGGCGGCTTCCAGCAGACGGAATCGGTTCATGAAAAATTCAAACGGTTTATCGACCTGCTCCACATCGCGCTGACTTTCCAGATAACGTCCCTGCATATAGCCACGCGGATGGCGCGTTTTGGTGGTGCGCAGAATGCGGCCATCGGGGAACGTGACTTTACCGTGTGCGCCGCAGCCGATGCCGAGATAATCGCCAAAGCGCCAGTAATTCAGGTTGTGCTGACACTGGTAGCCCGGTCTGGCATAGGCTGAGGTTTCATACTGCTGATAACCTGCGGCGGTTAACAACTGGTGGCCCTGTTCGAAGATGTCCCACAGTGCATCATCGTCCGGTAACACCGGCGGGCGGGAACCAAACAGCGTATTCGGTTCAATCGTCAGTTGATACCACGAGAGATGCGGCGGATTCAGCGCAATTGCCTGGCGCAGGTCATCCAGGGCGTCGTTCAGTGACTGGTCCGGCAGGCCGTGCATTAAATCGAGATTAAAGCTGCGCAGGCCTAAACCGCTGGCGAGATTCGCCGCGCGGCAGGCCTCCTGCGGGCCGTGAATGCGTCCCAGACGCTTCAGTTTTGCTTCGCTAAAGCTCTGCACGCCGATAGAAATACGGTTTACCCCGGCATGCTGATAATCGACAAAGCGATCGGCTTCGACCGTACCCGGATTCGCTTCCATCGTAATTTCCGCATCCGCTGACAGATTCAGGCGCGCACGCACGCCATCGAGCAGCGTTTGCATCGCCGGGCCGGAAAGCAGGCTCGGCGTACCGCCACCGATGAAAATCGTCTTCACTTCGCGGCCCTGCGCATACGTGACGTCCGCGTCGAGATCGCTCAGCAGATGCTGGACGTAATCATCGTGCGGGACTTCACCTTTTAATGCATGCGAGTTGAAATCGCAGTACGGGCATTTCTGCACGCACCACGGGATGTGAATGTAAAGACTCAGCGGCGGCAACTTAACCATTACGTAAGGCTTCCAGCAGTAGCTTCAGCGCCTGTCCACGGTGGGAAATCGCGCTTTTCTCTTCACGCGTCAGTTCGGCAGCGGTTTTACCTGCCGAAGGCACGAAGAAGATTGGGTCATAGCCAAAGCCGCCGTTGCCTGATGCCGTACGCGCAATCACGCCCGGCCAACTGCCGTGACACACCAGCGGTGTAGGATCGTCAGCATGACGCAGATAGACCAGCACGCAGTGGAAGCGCGCCTGACGCTGTTCGTCCGGCACATCCTTCAGGGTATGCAGCAGCTTTTCCAGGTTCTGTTGATCGCTCGCGTCTTCACCGGCATAGCGCGCGGAGTAGATGCCCGGCGCGCCGCCCAGCACGTCAACAGCCAGACCGGAGTCGTCGGCAATCGCCGGTAAACCGGTGATTTGTGCGGCATGGCGCGCTTTCAGGATCGCGTTTTCAATAAAGGTTAGCCCGGTCTCTTCGGCAGAATCGACGCCGAGATCCGTTTGCGCTACCACATCAAGCCCGAAATCGCTGAGCAGCGACGCGAGCTCACGCACTTTACCGGCATTGCCGGTTGCGAGGACTACTTTTTGCATAGGATACCTAATCAGTTAATGCCGCGACTTCTGGCGGGATCTGTTGCGGATGAATGATTTTAACCTGTTTATGGCGGTCAAGTTCGCCCTTTTCAATGACAACCTGGCTCTTTGCCACCCGGAACTGCTTACCGAGAAACTTCACCAGATGACTGTTCGCCTGGCCATCCACCGGCGGGGCGGTAATGGCGACTTTCAGTTCGTCGCCATGTAAACCGACAATGCTGTCGCGGCTGGCTTTCGGCTGAATATAGAGCCGTAAAACCAGTCCGTCATCGCAGCGGGTTACGGCACTCATAGCGCCATCCACAGCCCCGGCAGCAGCATATTACCGGTTGCCTGCAGAACCTCGCCAATCCCCATGTTGATCACGTACAACAGCAGGACGAGAATCATTGGCGAGAAATCGATGCCGCCCATACCCGGGAGAATGCGACGAATCGGGCGCAGCAGCGGATCGGCCAGTTGAATCAGCACATACTCAATCGGGCTACGGCCCTGGCTTACCCAGCTCATGATAGCCATCACCAGCAGCACCCAGAAGATCAACAGCCCGATGGTTTTGAGCACGATCAGCACAGCGGCGATCCAGACGATCGGCAGGAACGTCACCACTTTAAACAGCACTATCGCTTTGATAAAGCTGAGGATAAACGCAACCAGCAGCGATGCGCTGTCGACCGGTCCCATCGGGGGAATAATACGGCGCAGCGGCCCAATAATCGGTTGCGTCACTTTCACCACAAACTGGGAGAAAGGGTTATAAAAGTCACAGCGAGCCCATTGCATCCACACGCGCAATAACAGCACCATGGTGTACAGCTCAATTACCGTTGAGAGCAAGAAGGTCAACGTATTCATGGCGTTCCTCAGATTTCCTTAATTTTTTGTGTAATCACGTGCACCAAAAATGGCGGTGCCGATACGTACCATCGTGCTACCCGCCGCAATGGCGGCTTCCATATCATCCGACATACCCAGCGACAGGGTATCGACGTCAGGATAGCGCGTTTTCAGCCCGGCAAATGCTACAGCCATTTGGCGGGCAACTTCAAACTGCCTTACATAATCTGACTCAGGGGCAGGGATCGCCATCAGACCGCGCAGACGAAGATTCGGTAATTCGACGACCTCAGCGGCAAGTGCGTCCAGTTCCTCCAGTGGAATACCGGACTTGCTGTTTTCATCGCTAATGTTGATTTGAATCAGCACGTTCAGCGGTTCCAGTTCTGCCGGACGCTGTTCGTTCAGCCGGGTAGCAATGCGCAGGCGGTCGAGAGTATGGCACCAGTCAAAGTGCTCGGCCACCAGACGGCTTTTGTTGGACTGTAACGGGCCGATAAAGTGCCATTGCAGGCCGGCAATGCCTTTCTCGCGAAAGTGGCGAATTTTTTCCACCCCTTCCTGCACGTAATTTTCACCAAAGGCTAACTGACCAGCGGCGATGGCTTCTTCGATGGCGCTCGCAGGTTTGGTTTTACTCACTGCAAGTAACGTAACTTCTTCTGAAGCGCGCCCGCAACGCGATGCGGCGGCTGAGATTTTGTCCCGGACCTGTGCCAGGTTATGCGCGATATCGTTCATTTTCCGAGGATCTGTCTATGAATATGGAAGAAATTGTGGCCCTTAGTGTAAAGCATAACGTCTCGGATCTACACCTAAGCAATGCGTGGCCTGCGCGCTGGCGAAAACGGGGACGCATGGAGCGTGCACCCTTTACCGCAACCGACATTACCGGACTGCTAGCGGACTGGCTGGATGAGGGGCAACAGGCGGCGTTACGACAAAATGGGCAACTGGATTTCGCGGTTTCGCTCGCGGATAACCAGCGCCTGCGGGCCAGCGCCTTTCACCAGCGGCAGGGGACGTCGCTGGCGCTACGGCTGCTGCCGACGCAATGCCCGACGCTGGAAACGCTGGGGACGCCTTCTGTGCTGCCCGAACTGCTCCGCAGCGAGAATGGTTTGATTCTGGTGACTGGGGCGACAGGCAGCGGAAAATCAACTACCCTGGCGGCGATGGTCACGTGGCTGAATCAGCATATCGATGGACATATTCTGACGCTGGAAGATCCCATCGAGTATATCTACACCAGCCAGCGCTGCCTGATTCAGCAGCGTGAAGCAGGACTGCACTGCGCCTCATTTGCCACCGGTTTACGCGCGGCGCTGCGTGAAGATCCGGATGTGATTCTGCTGGGAGAGCTACGCGACAGCGAGACCATTCGTCTGGCGCTAACGGCGGCGGAAACGGGGCATCTGGTGCTGGCGACGCTGCATACACGCGGTGCCGCGCAGGCGATCGAGCGACTGATTGATTCTTTTCCGGCGCAGGAAAAAGACCCGGTGCGCAGCCAACTGGCAGGCAGTCTGCGCGCCGTACTGTCGCAGAAACTGGAGCCCGACAAGCAGGAGGGGCGCGTTGCGCTGTATGAACTGCTGATCAACACGCCGGCAGCGGGGAATTTGATTCGGGAAGGGAAGTCCCATCAGTTACCCCATGTCATTCAGACCGGGCAGCAGATGGGGATGATGACCTTTGCCCAGAGCCTGCAACAGCGACAGGCACAAGGACGGCTTTAAGCAACGTATGGGATCAGTAGCCCTGCTCGAAGTAACTTTCGAGAATGATAACGGCGGAGGCGGAATCGATCTTACCTTTATTCAGCGCGCGATAGCCGCCCTGCTCAAACAGGCCGGAGCGTGCCTCGACGGTGCTGAGTCGCTCATCGTGTAAGGTGACCGTAACGCCGAAACGCCCGTGAATGCGGTTGGCGAACTTGCGCGCGCGCGCAGTGAGCGGTTGCTCGGTGCCGTCCATATTCAGCGGTAGGCCAACGATGATCTCATCCGGTTGCCACTCTTTGAGCAGGCGTTCGATCAGGTTCCAGTCCGGCGTACCGTCCTGCGCTTTAATCGCGGGCAGGGCGCGCGCTGTGCCGGTTACCCGCTGACCAATCGCCACGCCGATACTTTTGGTGCCAAAATCAAAGGCCAGTAATGTTTCACTCATCAGGCATGCCCCGCCACGCCGGGCATCGTCAGGATGTCGATACCGATCAGTCGGGCGGCTTCACGCCAGCGATCGGCAATCGGTGTTTTAAACAGGATATTGAGATCGGCAGGGGCAGTCAGCCAGGCGTTGTCCAGCAGCTCTTGTTCAAGCTGGCCTTTCTCCCAGGAGGAATAACCGAGCGCGACCAGCACATCGGCAGGTTGCTCATTCGTGCCTAAGGTTTCAAGCACGTCGCGAGACGTGGTGATGACGGTGTTATCCGAGATGCGGATACTGGAGGCAAAACGCGACGGCGGCGTGTGCAGGATAAACCCGCGATCTTCCGCTAACGGGCCGCCAAGCATCACTGCTTTATCCAGACGGATCGCCGGATCGCGCGGTTCTGGCGCGATTTTTAGTTTTTCCAGAATCCCTTCAATCTGGAGATTTTCCAGAGGCTTATTCACAATAATCCCCATTGCGCCATCTTCGTTATGTTCGCAAATGTACACCACTGAACGGCGGAAAATCGGATCCTGGAGAGCAGGCATGGCAATAAGAAAGTGATGCTGTAAATTCATTGTCAGAGGTTCTGTTTCCTGGTTCAAAAAAGCAACAGGGGTCAGTATGTGGGTAAAGCGCACGGATGTCACTACTGTAGGCCGGATAAGACGCCTGTGTCGCCCTCCGGCATCGGTGTCTTAATGCCTGATGGCGCTACGCTTATCAGGCCTACAGCACTGGTTCATGGCTGATTATTTTTGCAAACGTGCTTCGATGGCGTCCATCAGCATCCCGGTGATGGAGATCGGGAATTCGGCTTCAATCTCGCGGATACAGGTCGGGCTGGTGACGTTAATCTCGGTCAGACGATCGCCAATGATATCCAGACCGACAAAAATCAGTCCTTTGGCTTTCAGTGTCGGCCCGATACGGCGCGCGATTTCCCAGTCGCTCTCGGTTAACGGACGTGGTTCACCGCGACCGCCTGCGGCCAGGTTGCCACGGGTCTCGCCGCCCTGCGGAATGCGCGCCAGGCAGTACGGAAC
Source organism: Citrobacter sp. RHB35-C17 (assembly GCF_013816795.1). Taxonomy (NCBI): domain Bacteria; kingdom Pseudomonadati; phylum Pseudomonadota; class Gammaproteobacteria; order Enterobacterales; family Enterobacteriaceae; genus Citrobacter; species Citrobacter sp. RHB35-C17. The sequence continues at coordinate 769,871 of NZ_CP057150.1, forward strand.
CGGTTCTCCATCAACGACCAGCACGCGTTTGTCGCCATCTTTAATGGCTGGCAAATAGTTCTGCGCCATGCAGTAGCGGGTACCATGTTCGGTCAGGGTTTCCGCAATCACGCCGAGGTTCGGATCGCCTTCTTTAACACGGAAGATCGACGCGCCGCCCATGCCGTCAAGCGGCTTGAGAATAATATCGCTGTGCTTCTGCCAGAACGCCTTCAGTTGCGCTTTGTTGCGAGTGACCAGCGTTTCCGGCGTCAGGTCAGAGAACCAGGCGGTGAACAGCTTTTCGTTACAGTCACGCAGGCTCTGCGGCTTGTTGACGATCAGCGTCCCTTTTTCTTCCGCGCGTTCCAGAATATAGGTGGCGTAGATGAACTCGGTATCAAACGGCGGATCTTTACGCATCAGAATGACGTCGAGGGCGTCCAGCGGCAGATCCTGCTCGCCGGTAAACTCATACCATTTATCATAGTTCTGCTCGACGCTCAGGGTACGCGTGCGGGCGCGGGCTTCACCGTTAATCAGATAAAGATCGGCCATCTCCATATAATGAAGTTCGTAACCACGACGTTGCGCTTCCAGAAGCATAGCAAAGCTGGAATCTTTCTTGATATTGATGCTTGCGATGGGGTCCATCACGATGCCGAGCTTGATCATTATTCTTCTCCGTTAGCCCAGATCGCCAAATCGCACCTGAAGCGCGGTAATGGCGGTGAGCGCAGTTGTCTCAGTACGCAGAACGCGAGGTCCTAACAGAATATCAGTAAACTGATAGCGTGCGGTCATGGCGATTTCCTCTGCTGACAGCCCGCCTTCCGGGCCAATCAGCAAACGAACGCGCTCAACCGGAAGCGGCAATGTGTTGATACTGTCGCTGGCGCGGGGATGGAGGTTCAGTTTCAACCCCTCGTCCTGTTCTGCACACCAGGCTTCCAGATCCATCGCCGGGCGAATTTCCGGCACCCGATTACGACCACACTGTTCGCAGGCGGCAATGGCGATTTTCTGCCACTGCTGGAGCTTCTTGTTCAGACGTTCATTGTCCAGTTTAACGCCGCAGCGTTCAGAAAAAAGTGGCGTAATGAGGCTTACACCCAGTTCGATCGATTTCTGAATGGTGAACTCCATCTTCTCGCCGCGCGACATGACCTGGCCAAGATGGATGTGCAGCGGCGATTCACGATCGTCAATCTCGCCATGTAGCACCTTTACGTCGACGCTTTTTTTGCTGGCGCGGGTGATTTCAGCGGCGAAAACCTGATTGCTGCCATCAAACAGCTGCAGTTCCTGACCTGGCCCCATCCGCAAAACGCGTCCGATATGGTTGGCAGCATCTTCGCACAGGGAAATCTGGCTGCCGGCGGTGATGGGTTCTGGGTGATAAATGCGGGGAATGCGCATAGTTATAAATCCGCGTCATCTCCCCACGCAGGCTCGCCGCGCGGGGTAAGGGGTTAATCAAATATCCCGCTAGTGTAGGTTAGCTCTTTTGCGCCTGGCAAGCGCGTTGCACGTAAGGGTTATGGTTTCCCTGAATCTTCGCGATCCGTTCGTCGCGCTCACACTCCCAGTCGGTAACTGGATACAGCCTGTTCCAGGCATTGAAAAGCTGGGTTTGCTGGCGGGATAGCGTCAGGTTGTACTGGTCGCGCATATAAAAGTAGGTCCGCGCAATCGCACCGCGCGCGCGGGCGGGTGGTTCGGCGATCTTTTCTTTGAAATCGACTTTCATGGCGCACTGCCCATATTGACCTTCGCCGCCGTTCCACTGGCTGTACATGAAGTTACCGCGATCGCCATTCACCTCACCGACGGCGGGTTGCAGGTTATGCATGTCGCTTTCCATTTTGCGATAGACCGGATCTTTGGCGCAGTTTTTCCGTCCGCCTTCGTGCCAGCACTGGCGTTGGTGGCCAAACTGCCATGCCGGAACGACGTGTTCCCATTCGATTCGGCTGGCGCGATTCTCGTTCTTTCGCACTTTGTAGCCGCAGGAGTCGAGATCGACGACCCCCTTCTTGCCCTGCCAGTTGATTTTACATCCGCAATAGAAGTCGCCAGGGACATCGGCGTTAACCTTGACGCCTGCGGTCTTTGCCTGTGAGAAACTGTTAATGCCAGCGGCCAACGTCTGGCCCGAAAGGGCTACCGTAAAAAAGGCGGTAGCCAAAAAAAGAGGACGGTACATCATGAACTCCGTATCAAAGCGAGCCCGCAACGTAACGAAAGTTGATGTGTGATGCAATCAGTCAGATCAGGAAAGTTCCTGATAGTTCTGGTTATTTAAGCGGCACTAAGGGTTCGCCGCAGTGGACGCAGCGGTAGGTGGCTTCGCCGCGCACCACGCGATTATGGCGGCGGATGGTCAGTTGATGCTCCTGACACTGGCAGCGGTATGGGAAAGTGTTGCGGCGTATCGATTGCAGTTCGAACTGATGCGTGCGGCGTGCGGGGACACCGAGCACGCTTTCCATCATCCACTTCCACTCTTTACCGTGCGGCGCAACCCGACCAAATCGCTTCCACACCAGTAAATGCGCCAGTTCGTGCGGCACCACTTCGTTGATAAACGCTTCGACGTTTTCCATCAGCAGCACCGGATTTAGGCGAATTTCGTAACTTTCCAGCCAGGCGGTGCCGGCAGAGGTGCCACGTTGTTGATACACCAACGTGGGTTCGGGATAGCTGCAGCCGAGCTTCAGGTTAGCCTGAGCGAGGTTATCGCGCAGACTACGCATGACGGCTTGCTGGACAGCAATAGGGAGACGGGCGGTTTTCATAACGGCAGAGAATAGTGCGACAGGGATGGGACTGCAAGAGGAAGGCGTCCTCCCGTGGGGGAGGACGCAAAGGGCAGATTAATCGTGTGCGCCGATTTCGCGCAGTTTACGACCTTTCATCAGGTTACGTTCAATGTGCTCCAGCGAGACGTGTTTGGTTTCCGGCACCAGCCACAGCGTCAGCAGGATAAACAGCACATTCAGACCAGCGTAAACCCAGAAGGTATTCGCATTACCGAGGTTTTGCAGCATGGTCAGGAACGTCGCGCCGACGATCATGTTGGCAATCCAGTTGGTTGCCGTCGAGCAGGTGATACCAAAATCACGGCCCTTCAGCGGCTGGATTTCAGAACACAGCACCCAAATCAGCGGACCGGCGCTCATCGCAAAACCAATGATGAACATCAGCAGCATCGCGATAGCGAAGTACTGCGCGGACGGGGAGTGGATGCCAACATGCATCATCGTTCCGAGGATCCCCATTCCGGCCGCCATCACCAGGAATCCCAGCGTCAGTGTCGGTTTACGACCCCAGCGGTCAACCAGACCGATAGCGATAAAGGTGGCCAGCACGTTGGTCAGACCGACAATCACGGTGCCCCACATCTGCTCTGAGGTGTTGGTGTAACCCGCCATTTCAAAGATTTTTGGCGCGTAGTACATGATAACGTTCATCCCGGTGAACTGCTGCATCACCTGCAACAGCACGCCGAGGAACACTGCGCGACGGAAGTTGCTGTTCTCTTTGAACAACGCCCAACCGCTCTGTTTCACCTGTAGGCTTTCGCGGATTTCATCCAGCTCGCGTTTGGCTTCTGCGCTGGTATCACGCAGGCGTAGCAATACGCGTTCAGCATCGACAAAGCGCCGTTTTGCTGCAAACCAGCGCGGGCTGTCCGGCAGGAAGAAGACGCCGATCAGCAACAGAATCGCCGGGATGATAATCACGCCCAGCATCCAGCGCCATGCGCCGCTGTAGCTGAAGGCGGTATCCGACAGATAGGCGCCGAGGATCCCGATGGTGATCATCAACTGGTACATAGAGATCATGCTGCCGCGAATTTTTTCCGGGGCGATCTCAGACAGGTACAGAGGGGCGGTGTACGAGGCCACGCCGACGGCCAGACCCAGCAGGACGCGGGAAAGGATCAGCACTTCAACGTTCGGCGCTGCCGCGGAGAACAGCGAACCGGCGACAAACAGGATCGCGCCGATCATCAGGCTTTTCTTGCGCCCGAGTTTGAAAGAGAGCCAGCCGCTGCCGACCGCACCGACTGCTGCACCGAACATCATGGAGCTGACGACCCACTCCTGAGTGTGTGCGGAGATCTGGAATTCATCGGTGATAAACGGTAATGCGCCAGCAATAACGCCGATATCCAGGCCAAAAAGTAATCCTGCCAGGGCTGCAAGGAAGCAGACAAAAAATGTCATCGCCTTATTGGAACGCCCCTGTTTTTTATTGTCAGGCATTATGCCCTCCGTTTGGGTTATCAGTTTTGTTGATAATTAGGGTAGGTGAGTACACCGCAAAAATATGTGATTGTTATCACGTAAGTGTAATCGGTTACACTGCCCGTTTATCGTCATTTACATTAATAAGTTGAAAATTATAGATTAATTAAACTGAGGTGTATCACGTTTGCTCAGATTTAAGACTTAGCTGAAATAAAATGTAACAGCAGAGAAAGCCAGAACATGCAAAGTGATTATTCTGAAACGAGTACTTTCACCCCATGGTGTAAGCGGTTTCAATTAATGGCGTGCGGAGGAATTTCTGGCGGGGCGTAAAGAAAAAAGGCCAGCGCGAGGCTGGCCTTACGTCATGGATGTCGGTCGCTTACTTCAGACCGGCAGCGTCGCGCAGCAGAGCGGCTTTGTCGGTTTTTTCCCACGGGAAATGTTCGCGACCAAAGTGACCGTACGCAGCGGTCTCTTTGTAGATCGGGTGCAGCAGATCCAGCATCTGAATCAGACCGTACGGACGCAGATCGAAGAACTCGCGAACCAGCAGCGTCAACTGCTCAGCAGACACTTTCTCGGTACCGAAGGTTTCCACCATGATGGAAGTCGGTTCAGCCACGCCGATCGCGTAGGAAACCTGAATTTCACAACGGTCAGCCAGGCCTGCGGCAACGATGTTTTTCGCGACATAACGTCCTGCGTAAGCTGCAGAACGGTCCACTTTCGATGGATCTTTACCGGAGAATGCGCCGCCACCGTGACGCGCCATGCCGCCGTAGGTATCAACGATGATCTTACGACCGGTCAGACCGCAGTCACCCATTGGGCCGCCGATAACAAAACGGCCGGTCGGGTTGATGAAGAATTTGGTGGCAGAGTTCAGCCATTCGGTCGGCAGAACCGGCTTGATGATCTCTTCCATCACCGCTTCTTTCAGCGTCGTCTGATCGATCTCTTCCGCATGCTGGGTGGAGAGCACAACGGCGTCGATGCCGACAATTTTGCCGTCGTCGTACTGGAAGGTCACCTGGCTTTTCGCATCCGGGCGCAGCCACGGCAGGGTACCATTTTTACGCACTTCAGCCTGACGCTGCACCAGACGGTGCGCGTAGGTGATCGGCGCAGGCATCAGCACGTCGGTTTCGTTGGTGGCATAGCCAAACATCAGGCCCTGGTCGCCAGCACCCTGTTCCAGCGGATCGGCACGGTCAACGCCCTGGTTGATATCCGGAGACTGTTTACCAATGGCGCTCAGGACAGCACACGAGTTGGCATCAAAGCCCATGTCGGAATGCACATAGCCAATCTCGCGCACGGTATTACGTGTGATCTCTTCGATATCGACCCATGCGCTGGTGGTGATTTCACCGCCAACTAAAACCATGCCGGTTTTCACGTAGGTCTCACACGCGACGCGCGCTTTCGGATCCTGTTCCAGGATAGCATCGAGCACGGCATCAGAGATTTGGTCTGCGATTTTGTCAGGATGCCCTTCTGATACGGACTCGGACGTAAAAAGGTGTTTTGCCATGTTTTATTTCACCTAAGGAGAATTTGGTTAGCTCAAACTGTTGTGCGGAAAAGCCAAAGCAGAAGATTCTACCAAGGCCTGCAGGTTAGTGACACTGGCAGTCTGAGTGTTAATCAGTATGGATGGATTAACATCTGGATGGCTATTTTAGGTCACTTCTTCACCCGATTTCCACTGTTTTTTGAATCAGCTCTCACTATGTTGAAAACATGAGGGGAAATTTTTACAAACACTGCTGACAATCTGCGCATTTATGTTTTGCTTTTTCATTCTGTTGTCGGTATAAAACGCGGCGCGCGGCTCATACAAAAAGCACACGACGTTTTCTTCGTGTCGCCACTTCCAGCCGGGTTAAAACGTTAGCTTTGGCTTGTGGGTGCGTTCCTGATGGAGCGACCATGGAGGTGATAAGAGATAATGAACCGTTGTATTTTGCTGAATCTGTCGCACCGTTCTGGTGTGCGTATGTCCTCCACAATTTGCATCTCTGCTTTGCATACCTGCCGATGTTATACCCATCTCGGCGCTTCTCAGGACTCCAGAGCCGGTAACTGGCACTAAGGACTGAACAAGGGCGCTCTTGTGGAAACAAGAGTTTTCTCGTGGTTTCGCCGAACCGTCATACGTAAGTTCGGTTACGTGTTTTACAATGATATGAAAAAGAAACCGGTCGCGCAGGCGGAGTACCAGCACTTTCTGCTGGAAAATCCGACTGTTTATGGGTTGTTATCGCCTCTTCGGATTGCGATAGTAGTCAACTGTTTTACACTTGTTAATAAAATTTGAGGTTCGCTATGTCTGACGACATGTCTTTGGGTTCGCCTTCGTCAGCAGGCGAACAGGGTGTACTACGCTCCATGCAGGAGGTTGCAATGAGCTCCCAGGAAGCCAGCAAGATGCTGCGTACTTACAATATTGCCTGGTGGGGCAATAACTACTATGACGTCAATGAGTTGGGTCACATTAGCGTGTGCCCGGACCCTGACGTCCCCGAAGCGCGCGTCGATCTCGCTAAGCTGGTGAAAGCACGTGAAGCGCAAGGGCAACGCCTGCCGGCGCTGTTTTGCTTCCCGCAGATCCTGCAACACCGCCTGCGTTCGATTAACGCGGCGTTCAAACGCGCGCGTGAGTCGTACGGCTATAACGGTGACTATTTCCTGGTTTACCCCATCAAGGTTAACCAGCATCGTCGCGTCATCGAATCCTTAATCCATTCTGGCGAACCGCTGGGTCTGGAAGCCGGTTCCAAAGCGGAACTGATGGCGGTCCTGGCGCATGCCGGGATGACCCGTTCGGTAATTGTGTGTAACGGCTATAAAGACCGTGAGTACATTCGCCTGGCGCTGATTGGCGAGAAGATGGGCCATAAAGTCTATCTGGTCATCGAGAAGATGTCGGAAATCGCCATTGTGCTGGATGAAGCCGAACGTCTGAACGTCATTCCGCGTTTGGGCGTGCGTGCGCGTCTGGCTTCGCAGGGGTCTGGCAAATGGCAGTCCTCCGGCGGCGAAAAATCCAAATTTGGCCTGGCGGCAACGCAGGTTCTGCAACTGGTGGAAACGCTGCGTGAAGCCGGGCGTCTCGATAGTTTGCAACTGCTGCATTTCCACCTTGGTTCGCAGATGGCGAATATCCGTGATATCGCCACCGGTGTGCGTGAGTCTGCCCGTTTCTATGTTGAGCTGCATAAGCTCGGCGTCAACATTCAGTGCTTCGATGTGGGCGGCGGCTTGGGTGTTGACTACGAAGGAACCCGCTCGCAGTCTGACTGCTCGGTGAACTACGGCCTGAACGAATACGCCAACAACATTATCTGGGCGATTGGCGATGCCTGTGAAGAAAATGGCCTGCCGCATCCGACGGTGATCACCGAGTCCGGTCGTGCGGTGACCGCGCACCACACGGTGCTGGTGTCCAACATCATCGGCGTTGAGCGTAACGAATATACCGTGCCTGTTGCTCCGGCTGACGACGCGCCGCGCGCGCTGCAAAGCATGTGGGAAACCTGGCAGGAGATGCACGAGCCGGGCACCCGTCGCTCGCTGCGCGAATGGCTGCACGACAGCCAGATGGATTTGCACGATATCCACATCGGATACTCCTCCGGCACTTTCAGCCTGCAGGAACGTGCGTGGGCGGAACAGCTTTATCTGAGCATGTGTCACGAAGTGCAGAAACAGCTGGATCCGCAAAACCGCGCGCATCGTCCGATCATTGATGAACTGCAAGAGCGTATGGCGGACAAAATGTACGTCAACTTCTCGCTGTTCCAGTCAATGCCGGATGCGTGGGGGATCGATCAGCTGTTCCCGGTCCTGCCGCTGGAAGGACTGGATCAGGTACCTGAACGTCGTGCGGTTCTGTTGGACATCACTTGTGATTCCGACGGCGCTATCGATCACTACATCGACGGCGATGGCATTGCGACCACCATGCCGATGCCAGAGTACGATCCGGATAACCCGCCGATGCTCGGTTTCTTTATGGTCGGCGCATATCAGGAGATCCTCGGCAACATGCACAACCTGTTTGGCGATACCGAAGCGGTGGACGTGTTTGTCTTCCCGGACGGTAGTGTAGAAGTTGAGCTGTCGGATGAAGGGGATACCGTGGCGGACATGCTGCAATATGTGCAGTTGGATCCGAAAACGCTGCTGACACACTTCCGCGATCAGGTGAAACAAACCGGCCTGGACGATGCGCTGCAGCAGCAGTTCCTCGAAGAGTTCGAAGCGGGTCTGTACGGCTATACGTATCTTGAAGATGAATAATGGCTGATGCCCGGGCGACTTGAACCTGGGCAATTAAGCAGCGATAATTTACTCAATTACTGTGTTTACGAATCAAACCCTTTCTCGTCGGGCCTAACGACGCGGGAGGGTTTTTTTATATTGACGAATATGAGGTTTTTGCCATGAGCACCTTAGGTCATCAGTACGATAACTCCCTGGTTTCTAACGCCTTTGGCTTCCTGCGTCTGCCGCTGAATTTCCAGCCGTATGACAGCGATGCCGACTGGGTGATCACTGGCGTGCCGTTTGACATGGCGACGTCCGGTCGCGCGGGTGGGCGTCACGGCCCGGCGGCGATCCGTCAGGTGTCAACGAATCTGGCGTGGGAACACAACCGCTTCCCGTGGAATTTCGATATGCGTGAGCGCCTGAACGTGGTGGACTGCGGCGATCTGGTTTATGCCTTTGGCGATGCGCGTGAAATGAGTGAAAAACTGCAGGCGCATGCAGAGAAACTGCTGGCTGCCGGTAAGCGTATGCTCTCTTTTGGCGGCGACCACTTTGTGACGCTGCCGCTGCTGCGCGCGCACGCGAAACACTTTGGCAAAATGGCGCTGGTCCATTTCGATGCCCACACCGACACCTACGCGAATGGCTGTGAGTTCGACCATGGCACCATGTTCTACACTGCGCCGAACGAAGGGTTGATCGATCCGAATCACTCCGTGCAGATCGGCATTCGTACGGAATTCGACAAAGACAACGGCTTTACCGTGCTGGACGCCTGTCAGGTGAACGATCGCGGCGTTGATGACATCATCGCTCAGGTGAAACAGATTGTCGGCGACATGCCGGTCTATCTGACCTTTGATATCGACTGCCTGGATCCGGCATTCGCGCCGGGGACCGGTACGCCAGTGATTGGCGGTCTGACTTCCGATCGCGCCATCAAGCTGGTGCGCGGCCTGAAAGATCTGAACATCATAGGGATGGACGTGGTGGAAGTGGCGCCGGCTTACGATCAGTCAGAAATCACCGCCCTGGCGGCGGCAACGCTGGCGCTGGAGATGCTGTACATTCAGGCAGCGAAGAAAGGCGAGTAACGGGTTTCGGGCTATTTTACTCGCCATTTTGAACCCGGGCAGTGCTCGCCATCCTCACGTACTCCGTGTACGCTCCGGTGGCTGTGCGCTGTCCAGGCTCAAACTGGCTTCGCCAAAAACGCCCGATCACCGGACTAAATTTGTAGTTCTGTAGTTCTGTAGGCCGGATAAGGCGCTTACGCCATCATCCGGCACGCTTGAATGTTACTTAATCCCGTCTGCTTTCATACGATCGCGAATATGTTGCGCACGTTCTGCGGAGGCCGGGTGATCGTCAAACATTGAGCTTTGACGACCTTCTTCCAGTTTCGCCAGTTTTTCGAAGCTGGTGGCAAGACCCGCCGGGCTGATACCGCGTTTGCGCAACAAATCGTACGAGTAGTCGTCCGCTTCCGCTTCCTGACGCTGGGAGAACTGCGAGTTCACCAGTTTTTCCCCCAGATCGCCGAGCTGTGATTGCGACAGGCTGCCGACGATCCCACCCGCTGAGGCTGCGGCTGCACGAACGGCGTTAGTGCCCAGCGCCACCTGCATACCTTTCTTCACGTGGCCGAGCGCAACGTGACCCATTTCATGGCCAATCACAGCTTCGACTTCGTTGTCCGTCATCATGTCCATCAGGCCGCTATAGACACGAATACAGCCGTTCGCCATCGCGAAGGCATTCACGTCTTTCGCCATGTAGACCTTGTAGTTGACCGCTTGTCCGTTGATGTTATCGCCGAGCGCCGTGGCGATTTTGTTCAGGCGCTTCGCGTACTCGCTGCCGGCTGGCGCGATAGTCGCTTTACCATCCATTTCCGTACAGGCCTGGTTGCTTAACGCGATAACCTGCGTGTCGCTCAGACTGTAGGCCTGAAAAGCCTCGGCCCCTGAGGAGAGCAGTCCATTGGAATTCATATTCTGGCAGCCGGTCAACACCGTCGCCATGCCCATAGCAAGCAGTAACGCGCGAATCTTCATGTTTTTTCTTCCACACGAAATGAGGATTGTTCTAAAAGTGCGCGATTTACAGATGAATCCGCGCTCTCGCTAAGTATAAAGAAAAGAACAACAAGCGGGCGAGCAGATTGCGCAACATGCGAGTGTGATCCGGAGATTTCTGAAGCGGCAAAAGGATGCTCCATGTACATGACACGCGGCTTGGGTTACATTGTTGGCACTTTTTTCCGGCGTAGCCCAAAACGCGCTGTCGTCAAGTCGTTGCGGGTATGGCCTTCATCATCCGATCTGGAGTCAAAATGTCCTCACGTAAAGAGCTTGCCAATGCTATTCGTGCGCTGAGCATGGACGCAGTACAGAAAGCCAAATCCGGTCATCCGGGTGCCCCGATGGGTATGGCTGACATTGCCGAAGTCCTGTGGCGTGATTTCCTGAACCACAACCCGAGCAACCCGTCCTGGGCCGATCGTGACCGTTTCGTACTGTCTAACGGCCACGGCTCCATGTTGATTTACAGCCTGCTGCACCTCACCGGTTACGATCTGCCGATGTCTGAGCTGCAGAACTTCCGTCAGCTGCATTCCAAAACTCCGGGCCACCCGGAAGTGGGTTACACCGCCGGTGTGGAAACCACTACCGGTCCGCTGGGTCAGGGTATTGCGAACGCGGTCGGTATGGCTATCGCTGAAAAAACACTGGCTGCACAGTTTAACCGTCCGGGCCATGACATCGTTGACCACTACACCTATGCGTTCATGGGCGACGGCTGCATGATGGAAGGTATCTCTCACGAGGTATGCTCTCTGGCCGGTACGCTGAAGCTGGGCAAACTGGTCGCGTTCTACGATGACAACGGTATCTCTATCGACGGTCACGTTGAAGGTTGGTTCACTGACGATACCGCTAAACGTTTCGAAGCGTACGGCTGGCACGTCGTACGAGGTGTTGATGGTCACGACGCTGACGCCATCAAACGCGCAGTAGAAGAAGCGCGTGCGGTGACCGACAAACCGTCCCTGCTGATGTGCAAAACCATCATCGGTTTCGGTTCCCCGAACAAAGCGGGTACCCACGACTCCCACGGCGCGCCGCTGGGCGACGCAGAAATCGCACTGACCCGCGAACAGTTGGGCTGGAAATACGCGCCGTTCGAAATCCCGTCTGAAATCTACGCTCAGTGGGATGCGAAAGAAGCCGGTCAGGCGAAAGAGTCTGCCTGGAACGAGAAATTTGCCGCCTACGCGAAAGCCTTCCCGCAGGAAGCTGCTGAGTTCACCCGTCGTATGAAAGGTGAAATGCCGTCTGATTTCGACGCAAAAGCGAACGAGTTTATTGCTAAGCTGCAGGCTAATCCGGCGAAAATCGCCAGCCGTAAAGCGTCTCAGAATGCGATCGAAGCGTTTGGTCCGTTGCTGCCAGAATTCCTCGGCGGCTCTGCTGACCTGGCGCCGTCTAACCTGACGCTGTGGTCGGGTTCTAAAGCGATCAACGAAGATGCTGCCGGTAACTATATCCATTACGGCGTACGCGAATTCGGTATGACCGCGATTGCCAACGGTATCTCCCTGCACGGTGGTTTCCTGCCGTACACCTCCACCTTCCTGATGTTCGTGGAATATGCCCGTAACGCGGTACGCATGGCTGCGCTGATGAAACAGCGTCAGGTGATGGTTTACACCCACGACTCCATCGGTCTGGGCGAAGATGGCCCGACTCACCAGCCGGTAGAGCAGGTGGCTTCTCTGCGCGTCACGCCGAACATGAGCACCTGGCGTCCGTGTGACCAGGTTGAATCCGCCGTGGCGTGGAAGTACGGCGTTGAGCGTCAGGACGGCCCGACCGCGCTGATCCTTTCCCGTCAGAACCTGGCACAGCAGGAACGTACTGAAGAGCAACTGGCGAACATCGCGCGCGGTGGCTACGTATTGAAAGATTGTGCAGGCCAGCCTGAGCTTATCTTCATCGCGACCGGTTCTGAAGTTGAGCTGGCGGTTGCCGCATGGGACAAACTGACCGCAGAAGGCGTGAAAGCGCGCGTGGTCTCCATGCCGTCTACTGACGCGTTCGACAAGCAGGATGCGGCTTACCGTGAATCCGTACTGCCGAAAGCGGTTACCGCTCGCGTGGCAGTGGAAGCCGGTATCGCTGACTACTGGTTCAAGTACGTGGGTCTGAACGGCGCGATCGTCGGGATGACCACCTTCGGTGAATCTGCTCCGGCAGAGCTGCTGTTCGAAGAGTTCGGTTTCACCGTCGACAACGTTGTCGCGAAAGCAAAAGCACTGCTGTAATCATCATTACAACAGTCTCTAACGGGTCGCTTCGGCGGCCCGTTATCATCTGGAACGGTATTTGTTTTCACTCAGGCAAGGGGTTATTGTCGATCCGCTTCACAAAACTGACATTTTGTGTATTACCAAAATTGCAATGTGAGTCACATAATTGCTCTTGCTATTTTTGTTTTTATTTGTAATTGATTGTTTTTTAATGATTTAAATTATTCCCCCTTTTCCCTGTCTCTGTTTTACCCTCGATTGCTTTCATTTTGCCGCACGCGTATTTTGTTTTTAGCGAGACGCTGTACCCTAAAAATAAAATAAGGACAATTTATGCGGTTGATTGACTATTTTCCTGAAGCTTCTATTTCAATAAAAGCGGTGGCAAAGAACTGGCAGGAAGCTATTGATTTTTCCATGGCATCGTTGCTGGCAAATCATTATGTGAATGCCAATTATATCCAGGCTATAAAAGATTCGACGATCAACAATGGTCCTTATTATATTCTGGCTCCCGGTGTGGCGATGCCTCATGCTCGTCCGGAATGCGGCGCGCTAAAAACAGGCATGTCATTAACGCTACTTAAACAGGAAGTACAATTTGCCGACGATGACGAACCCGTAAAATTACTTATTGGGTTATCAGCGGCAAATGCCGATTCACATATCGGCGCTATCCAGGCTTTAAGCGAACTATTATGTGAAGAGGAAAACCTCGCAGCATTATTTGCTGCTAAATCAGAAAAACAGCTGGCGGATATTATCGCCCGCGCATAATCATTTTCTCCTCGACAGGATATTATCATGGAACACAAGTCTGCTCGTGCAAAGGTCCAGGCTTTTGGGGGATTTTTGACTGCAATGGTCATCCCTAATATCGGTGCTTTTATTGCCTGGGGTTTTATTACTGCATTATTTATTCCGACAGGGTGGATGCCCAATGAGCATTTCGCCAAAATAGTCGGTCCGATGATTACCTATTTATTACCCGTTATGATTGGCTCCACCGGTGGACATCTGGTGGGTGGGAAGCGCGGGGCGGTGATGGGGGGGATCGGTACCATCGGCGTGATTATTGGCGCAGATATCCCGATGTTCCTCGGTTCCATGATTATGGGGCCACTGGGTGGTCTGGTGATTAAATACATTGACCGACTGCTGGACCAGCGTATTCCCGCAGGCTTTGAGATGGTGATTAATAACTTCTCATTAGGCATTGCCGGAATGATGTTGTGCCTGCTGGGGTTTGAAGTCATTGGCCCGGCGGTCCTCATTGCCAATAACTTTGTGAAAGAGTGTATTGAATCACTGGTACATGCAGGTTATCTACCGCTACTTTCATTAATTAATGAACCTGCGAAAATCCTCTTTCTGAATAATGCCATCGATCAGGGGGTCTATTATCCGCTGGGAATGCAGCAAGCCTCGGAGACAGGAAAATCCATCTTTTTCATGGTGGCCTCAAACCCTGGCCCCGGTTTAGGTTTACTGCTGGCGTTTACCTTCTTTGGTAAAGGGATGGCGAAGAAATCTGCACCCGGCGCCATGATTATCCATTTTCTGGGCGGCATTCACGAACTCTACTTCCCGTACGTGCTGATGAAGCCACTGACCCTGGTGGGCATGATTGCCGGGGGAATGAGCGGAACATGGGTGTTTAACCTGTTAGGCGGTGGCCTGGTTGCGGGTCCGAGCCCAGGGTCGATTTTCGCTTACCTGGCATTGACGCCAAAAGGCTCTTTCCTTGCCACGATTGCGGGCGTCACGGCGGGAACCGTAGTGACTTTTATCATCACCTCATTGATCCTGAAAATGGAAAGAAATGGTCTGGCCGAGAGTGAAGAGACGTTCAGTGATTCCGCCAAAGCTGTCAAAGCCATGAAGCAGGAAGGCAGTTTTTCATATCGCCATGTCAAACGTATCGCCTTTGTGTGTGATGCGGGAATGGGGTCCAGTGCGATGGGGGCAACGACGTTTCGTAAGCGCCTGGAAAAAGCCGGGTTGTCTATCGATGTCAAACATTACGCCATCGAAAATGTCCCTGACGATGCCGATATTATCGTGACGCACGCCAGTCTTGAGGGCCGCGTTAAACGAGTCAGTCATAAGCCTCTGGTGTTGATTAAAAATTATATTGGCGACCCGCTGCTTGACGATTTATTTAATCACTTAACGTCGAATTAGCATTTCTGGTTCCTGGAGTTAATATGAAAACGAAAGTGGCTGCAATATATGGCAAACAGGATGTGCGTATCCGTGAGTTTGAATTACCTGAAATTACGGATAATGAACTGTTAGTCAGTGTGATTTCCGACAGCGTATGCTTATCCACCTGGAAGGCTGCGACATTAGCCAGTGAACATAAACGTGTTCCTGATGATCTGGAAAATCATCCGGTGATTACCGGTCACGAATGTGCCGGGATCATTGTTGAAGTAGGTAAAAACCTAACCGGGAAATATAAAAAAGGGCAACGTTTTGTTTTACAACCCGCAATGGGATTGCCCAGCGGTTATTCCGCAGGATACAGCTACGAATATTTCGGTGGTAATGCCACGTATATGATTATCCCTGAAATTGCGATAAATCTGGGTTGCGTATTGCCATACCACGGTTCTTATTTTGCGGCTGCCTCGCTGGCGGAACCGATGTGTTGCATCATCGGTGCCTATAAGGCGAATTATCATACGACGCCTTATGTGTATAAGCACCGAATGGGGATTAAGCCCGGCGGCAATATTGCGCTTTTAGCCTGCGCCGGGCCAATGGGGATCGGTGCGATTGATTATGCTATTAACGGCGGGATCCAACCGGCACGCGTGGTGGTGGTGGATATTGATGAAACGCGTCTGGAGCAGGCTAAAAAACTCCTGCCGGTCGAACTGGCCGCACGCAAGGGAATCGCACTCACCTATGTGAATTCGTCCGGTATGGCCGACCCCGCGACGCAACTGCGCGAATTAACGGGCGG
Source organism: Citrobacter sp. RHB35-C17 (assembly GCF_013816795.1). Taxonomy (NCBI): domain Bacteria; kingdom Pseudomonadati; phylum Pseudomonadota; class Gammaproteobacteria; order Enterobacterales; family Enterobacteriaceae; genus Citrobacter; species Citrobacter sp. RHB35-C17. Next base: position 785,667 of record NZ_CP057150.1, read on the forward strand.
CGCCGGGTTCGATGACGTTTTTGTCTATGCCGCCGTGCCAGCCGTCGTGGAGATGGCTGACGATCTTCTGGCAGAAGATGGCTGTCTGAACTTCTTTGCCGGTCCGACGGATAGCCGTTTCAAGGTGCCGTTTAATTTCTACAACGTGCATTACAATAGCACTCACGTAGTCGGAACCTCTGGCGGTTCCACTGAGGACATGAAAGAGGCGATTGCACTGAGTGCGACGGGCCAGCTTCAGCCATCGTTTATGGTGACCCATATTGGTGGTCTCGATGCAGTGCCCGATACCGTTCTGAATTTGCCGGATATTCCAGGCGGCAAGAAGCTTATCTATAACGGTGTGACGATGCCGCTGACGGCAATTGCTGATTTCGCTGAGAAAGGCAAAACCGATCCGTTATTCAGAGAACTGGCGTGTCTTGTGGAGGAGACACACGGAATCTGGAATGAGAAAGCAGAAAAGTATCTGCTGGCGCAGTTTGGCGTGGATATCGGGGAGGCGGCGGCATGAAGTCGTTGGCATGGCCGCTGTTTCGCATCACGGAGCAGGCAGCGCTGGCTGCCTGGCCGCAAACCGGCTGCGGCGATAAGAACAAAATAGATGGACTGGCAGTGAGTGCGATGCGCACGGCCTTGAATGACATCGCTATTCGCGGGCGCATCGTCATTGGTGAGGGCGAGATTGATCACGCGCCGATGCTGTGGATTGGCGAAGAGGTTGGCAGCGGCAGCGGGCCAGAGGTTGATATCGCGGTCGATCCTATTGAAGGCACCCGGATGGTTGCGATGGGGCAGAGCAATGCGCTGGCGGTGATGGCGTTTGCGCCGCGGGGAAGCTTGTTACATGCCCCTGATATGTACATGAAAAAGCTGGTTGTTAACCGGCAGGCGAAAGGGGTGATTAACCTGGCGCGGCCCCTGGCGGATAATCTGCGTCAGGTGGCGAAAGCGCTGGGCAAACCGCTGGATCGACTGCGCATGGCCACGCTGGATAAACCGCGGCTTCAGCCAGCGATTGCCGAAGCCACGCAGTTGGGGGTGAAAGTCTTTGCCCTGTCTGATGGTGATGTGGCCGCCAGTGTTCTGGCCTGTTTGCAGGATAACCCTTATGACCTGATGTATACCATTGGCGGTGCACCAGAAGGCGTGATTTCCGCCTGTGCGGTGAAAGCGTTGGGGGGGATATGCAGGCCGAGCTAATCGATTTTTGTGAAGCGAAAGGCGACACCGAAGAGCATCGTCTTATCGCCGCCCAGGAGCGCCAGCGCTGCGCGGAAATGGGCGTCGAGGTCAATCGGATCTATACGCTCGATGAACTGGTAGCGGGACATGACGTCCTCTTCAGCGCGACCGGAGTGACCGGCGGCGATCTTGTGAATGGGATCCAACAGGTTGCAAAGGGGGTGCGTACGCAAACTTTACTGATCGGCGGCGCGGATCGAACGTGTAATATAATAGACTCTCTGCATTCATGGTGATTGATCGGGAAACAAATGACGACGCTGACAGAAGACGATGTGCTGGAGCAACTGGATGCTCAAAATAACTTACTTTCGTTTATGACGACGGCACATTCCATTTTGCTACAGGGCATTAAGCGCTTTCTGCCGTCGCTATTTGTCGATAACGATGAAGAGATTGTGGAATATGCAGTGAAGCCGTTACTTGCCCAGAGTGGGCCGCTTGATGATATTGACGTTGCGCTGCGCCTGATTTATGCGCTGGGAAAAATGGATAAATGGCTTTATGCCGATATTACGCATTTTTCGCAGTTTTATCAGTACGTCAGCGAACGGGATGAGATCCCGGGATTTGCCGACGACATCACCTGGGATTTTATCAGCAACGTCAACAGTATTACCCGAAATACGACCTTATATAGCGCGCTGGAGTCGATGAAATTTGCCGACTTTGCGGCGTGGTCTGAGGTGCGCTTTTCCGGAATGGTCAAGACGGCAATGACGCTGGCGGTAACGTCAATTTTAAAGGAATTAACACCGTGAAAATCGGACTGATGGTCAACGGGTTGCGGGTTGAAGCCCATTATCATGATGATGAGATAGAGAACGTTCATAAGCCGTTATTACAGCACCTGGCGAACGTCCATTCCGCGAACGCCAGACGACGCACCGTTGTGTTTCTGAGTGCGCCGCCCGGGACCGGAAAATCCACACTGACCACGTTCTGGGAGTGGCTTTCTCGTCAGGAGCCCTCTTTGCCGGCGATCCAGACGCTCCCGATGGATGGTTTCCATCATTACAATGACTGGCTGGACACGCACCATCTGCGTGCGTACAAAGGGGCACCAGAGACGTTTGACGTTGAAAAACTGGCGCAGAATCTGCGACAGATTAGAGAAGGCGAAGGGACCTGGCCGCAATATGATCGGCAAAAGCACGATCCGGTCGAAGACGCGATTGTGGTGAGCGCGCCAATTGTCATTGTGGAAGGGAACTGGCTGCTGCGGGATGACGAGAGATGGCGGGCGCTGGCGGCGTTCTGCGATTTTTCCCTGTTTATTCGCGCGCCAGCGGAGGCCCTGCGTGCGCGACTGGTGGGGCGCAAGCTGGCTGGAGGATTATCGCCAGCCGATGCCGAGGCGTTTTACGAACGCACAGACGGACCGAATGTTGAGCGAGTGCTGCGCGAAAGTCGTCCTGCGAGTCTACTACTGGAGATGAACGCCACTGGGGAATACCGTCTCGCCTGATGATAAATTATTCCAGCTAAGGTGTGATGATTATTACGGTTTACTGGAATAATTACCCCCGTTTACAGCGGGTAAAATGTGATGCAGGTCATATAGCTGGCTTAATCGTCTGGACAATCGTTCCTTTTATTCCCCGTTTCGCTTATTCTAGCTGAAGCGTTTCAGTCGATTAAATGTTCGACAAATAATCAATCAGTCGCAGTTTGCGACAGGTAAGGTTCCCCTGAACGATGCGCTGGATTACTCTGTCAGCCACATCTGAATCGGGATAGCCTTGCAGGAGATCTATGACCGTACGCGTAGCGATTAATGGCTTCGGTCGCATCGGACGTAATGTGGTTCGTGCTTTATATGAATCCGGACGTCGGGCGGAAATCACCGTGGTGGCAATCAATGAACTGGCGGATGCTTCAGGCATGGCGCATTTGTTGAAATATGACACCAGCCATGGACGTTTTGCATGGGACGTTCGCCAGGAGCGCGAGCAGCTCATAGTTGGCGACGACGCGATTCGCATTCTGCATGAGTCTTCGCTTGAGGCGCTTCCGTGGCGCGAGCTCGGCGTTGATATCGTGCTGGACTGTACGGGCGTCTACGGGAACCGCGAACACGGCGAGGCGCATATCGCCGCTGGCGCGAAGAAAGTGCTCTTTTCACATCCTGGCAGCAACGATCTCGACGCCACAGTGGTATTTGGCGTCAATCAGGATCAACTGCGCGCGGACCACCGCATCGTCTCCAATGCTTCGTGTACCACGAATTGTATTATTCCCATTATCAAATTATTGGATGATGCCTATGGCATAGAGTCCGGTACGGTGACGACCATTCACTCCGCGATGCACGACCAGCAGGTGATTGATGCGTACCATTCTGACCTGCGTCGGACGCGCGCGGCGAGTCAGTCGATCATTCCGGTCGATACCAAACTGGCGGCAGGTATCACCCGAATTTTCCCGCAGTTTAACGATCGTTTTGAAGCGATTGCGGTGCGGGTACCGACGATAAACGTCACGGCAATCGACTTAAGCGTTACGGTGATGAAGCCCGTAAAAGCCAATGAAGTCAACCAGTTGCTGCAAAAAGCGGCACAAGGTGCATTTCATGATATAGTTGACTATACGGAATTACCGTTGGTCTCCGTCGATTTTAATCACGACCCGCATAGCGCCATTGTTGATGGTACACAAACGCGGGTCAGTGGCGCGCACCTTATTAAGACACTGGTCTGGTGTGACAATGAATGGGGCTTTGCTAACAGAATGCTCGACACCACGTTAGCGATGGCTGCAAAAGGTTTCAGGTAGGGCGCAAGGGCGTCTGCAAAACTTTATCAAGAATCAACGAGAGGATTCACCATGTCTGTAATCAAGATGACCGATTTGGATCTTGCTGGTAAACGTGTTTTTATCCGTGCGGATCTGAACGTACCAGTTAAAGAAGGGAAAGTGACCAGCGATGCGCGTATCCGTGCTTCTCTGCCGACCATCGAACTGGCCCTGAAACAAGGCGCTAAAGTGATGGTGACTTCCCACCTGGGTCGTCCTACCGAAGGCGAGTACAACGAAGAATTCTCTCTGCTGCCGGTTGTTAATTACCTGAAAGACAAACTGTCTAACCCGGTTCGCCTGGTAAAAGATTACCTCGACGGCGTTGAAGTCGCTGCCGGTGAGCTGGTGGTGCTGGAAAACGTTCGCTTCAACAAAGGCGAGAAGAAAGACGACGAAGCGCTGTCCAAAAAATACGCTGCGCTGTGTGATGTGTTCGTGATGGACGCATTTGGTACGGCTCACCGTGCACAGGCTTCCACTCACGGTATCGGCAAATTTGCTGACGTCGCATGTGCCGGTCCGCTGCTGGCTGCAGAACTGGATGCGCTGGGTAAAGCGCTGAAAGAGCCGGCTCGTCCTATGGTCGCTATCGTGGGCGGTTCTAAAGTTTCCACCAAACTGACCGTTCTGGATTCCCTGTCCAAAATCGCTGATCAGCTGATCGTTGGCGGCGGCATCGCGAACACCTTCGTTGCCGCTCAGGGCCACAATGTGGGCAAATCCCTGTACGAAGCCGATCTGGTTGACGAAGCCAAACGTCTGCTGACCACGTGCGATATCCCGGTTCCGACTGACGTTCGCGTCGCGACCGAGTTCTCTGAAAGCGCTGCCGCCACGCTGAAATCCGTCAACGACGTGAAAGAAGACGAGCAGATCCTGGATATCGGCGACGCTTCTGCACAGCAGCTGGCTGAAATCCTGAAGAATGCAAAAACCATTCTGTGGAACGGCCCGGTTGGCGTGTTTGAATTCCCGAACTTCCGTAAAGGAACTGAAATCGTAGCTAACGCAATTGCTGACAGCGACGCGTTCTCTATTGCAGGCGGCGGTGACACGCTGGCGGCTATCGACCTGTTCGGTATTGCTGACAAAATCTCCTACATCTCCACTGGCGGCGGCGCATTCCTCGAATTCGTGGAAGGTAAAGTTCTGCCTGCAGTAGCGATGCTCGAAGAGCGCGCTAAGAAGTAAGACACTCATGGGCAGGGAAACCTGCCCAATTTTCAGCGCGCTTAAGTGGCACGCACCCCTTTCCAAGGCCGAAGATACAGGACTCGTAACATGTCTAAAATTTTTGATTTCGTAAAACCTGGCGTTATCACCGGTGATGACGTACAGAAAGTTTTCCAGGTAGCAAAAGAAAACAACTTCGCTCTGCCAGCAGTTAACTGCGTCGGTACCGACTCTATCAACGCCGTTCTGGAAACCGCTGCAAAAGTTAAAGCGCCGGTTATCGTACAGTTCTCCAACGGTGGCGCTGCGTTCATCGCGGGTAAAGGCGTTAAAACTGACGTTCCTCAGGGTGCGGCAATCCTGGGCGCGATCTCTGGTGCGCACCACGTACATCAGATGGCTGAGCACTACGGTGTTCCGGTTATCCTGCACACTGACCACTGCGCGAAGAAACTGCTGCCGTGGATCGACGGTCTGCTGGACGCAGGTGAAAAACACTTCGCGGCGACCGGTAAACCGCTGTTCTCTTCTCACATGATCGACCTGTCTGAAGAGTCACTGGAAGAGAATATCGAAATCTGCTCCAAATACCTGGCGCGCATGTCCAAAATGGGCATGACCCTGGAAATCGAACTGGGTTGCACCGGTGGTGAAGAAGATGGTGTGGACAACAGCCACATGGACGCTTCTGCCCTGTACACCCAGCCGGAAGACGTGGATTACGCGTACACCGAGCTGAGCAAAATCAGCCCGCGTTTCACTATCGCGGCTTCTTTCGGTAACGTACACGGCGTTTACAAGCCGGGTAACGTGGTTCTGACCCCGACCATCCTGCGCGACTCTCAGGACTATGTTTCTAAGAAACACAACCTGCCGCACAACAGCCTGAACTTCGTCTTCCACGGTGGTTCCGGTTCTACCGCTCAGGAAATCAAAGACTCCGTAAGCTACGGTGTAGTCAAAATGAACATCGATACCGATACCCAATGGGCGACCTGGGAAGGTGTTCTGAACTACTACAAAGCGAATGAAGCGTATCTGCAGGGTCAGCTGGGCAACCCGAAAGGCGAAGATCAGCCGAACAAGAAATACTACGATCCGCGCGTATGGCTGCGTGCTGGCCAGACTTCCATGATCACGCGTCTGGAACAGGCTTTCAAAGAACTGAACGCAATTGACGTTCTGTAATGTAGCCTGCTGATTGTAAAAATGGCTTCCTTCGGGAAGCCTTTTTTTTGCGTGGTTGCCGGAGAATCTCGCCATCCGACATGACAAACGGCAGGGGGTTACTGCGTCACGCAGGTACCTTTCTCGCCTGTGAGTATCTGCGGTGCATCTTTCAGCGCGCCAATAAACGCCGAACGCCCGGTTTGCTTAACAAACTGGATCACCGCCGCCGCTTTTGGTCCCATTGCGCCATCCGGTGCCGCAAACGGCGCCAACTCTTCGGTTGTGACATGTCGTAACGCGCGCGCCTGTGGAGTACCCCAGTGTTCATAGACGGCATCGGCATCGGTCAGGATCAGCAGATGATCGGCGTTGATGGTATTCGCCAACACCGCAGCTGTCAGATCTTTGTCGATCACCGCTTCAGTTCCCACGTATCCGTTACCCTGAGCCACCACCGGAACGCCGCCACCGCCACAGCAAATCACCGTATGCCCTGCTTCCATCAGCATCTGGATGGCCTCGCCGTCGAGGATGTTTTGCGGTATCGGTGAGGGAACGACCCGTCGAATGTATTGTCCATCCGCCTTCATCGTCCAGCCATAGCGTTGTTCCAGTTCAGCTTGTTGATCCGGTTGATAGACGGGCCCTATGTACTTACCCGGAGCGGCAAACGCCTCATCCTGCGGGTCTACTTCTACCCGTGTCATCAGCGTGGTCACGGGGCAACCCCCCGTATTTTGCGTCAGCGCCTGGGCGATGGCGGCGCCAATCATTCCCTGGCTTTCAGCCACCAGTATATCCAGCGGCCAGGCGGGTGATTCCGTGTAGGCCGCGTTCTGCAACGCCAGCAACCCGACCTGAGGCCCGTTTCCGTGAACAATCACCAGTTGATAATCGCGAGCCAGCGTCGCTACTCGTTGCGCAAAAACCTGAATGCTGCGTTGTTGGTTTTCCGCACTCAATATCTCTCCGCGCTGTAATAATGCATTCCCACCCAGTGCAATGACCAGTTTCTTTTTCATTATGACCTCAATGTGCAAAATATCTCATGGTCAAAATAACGTTCCGGTTTTTTTATAATGTGACTTATTCGACAGCTTATTGACTGATAAAAATAACGCGTTAATTAGGATTATTTTTAATTACTTTGTTTAAAATATTTAAAAAATGATTGTTAGACTTTTTTTAATAATGTTGCGGTCAGTTCCCAGGAATTTATAACAATGGATTTTGTGTGACTTTGCTCAAACGAAATGATGTCGCGGCCCGATATGGTGAGCAGAGTTAAAACATCAAGCCTCATCAATCGTCAGATAATATGAGGTGTTCAACGGTAAATATTACCGGGAGATTGCTTATGTCTGAATCATGTGAAGTGACTGAGGTCACGAAGAAAAAAGGAATACCGGCCTGGTGGGTGACCATTTTCCTGTTCTGGCTGGGGTGGATTTTCATGTACGCCGACCGGACGGTATTGAACCCGGTGATGGGTGAACTGGAAAAAGAGTTTGGCCTAAGTGGAACGCAATTAGGCATTCTTAATTCTGTGTTTTATTTTTCTTATGCGTTATTACAGGTCCCGGCCGGAATACTGGGTGATAAAATCGGTAAGAAAAAAGTGCTGGTGCCTGGGTTTATTCTCTTTGGCGTTTTCACGGCCGTTACCGGTTGGGCAAAAAGTTGGTACACGCTGCTGTTTGCCCGCGTAGTCACGGGCGCGGGAGAAGGGACCTATTACGGTCCACAGTACGGCCTTTCTTCCGAGCAAATCCCTAAAAAATATCGCTCGCTCGGCAGCGCAATCATCAATAGCGGCATGGCCTTCGGTATTGCGCTGGGACTGATGACCTCAAGCTGGCTGGTGTACGATCAGGGCCATTCATGGCGGATGCCGTTCTACGCGATGGCGGTTCCTTCAGTACTGGTGGGGATTGCGATCTGGCTGTTTGTGAAAGAAAAGAAACGCACTGTAGATACCGACGGACAGCCGGTAAAAAAAGGCAAATTCAGCGATCTTCTGAAAAACCGCAACCTCGTTCTGACCTATATCATGGTGTTCTGTAGCCTGTTTGGTTTCTTCGTTATTCTGACCTGGCTTCCCTATTATCTGCAAAATGAACGTGGTATTGCCGGTAGCGAAACTGGATTTATCTCTTCGCTGGTCGCCTGGATTTCAATCCCCGGCGCGCTGTTATTCTCCAGCCTGTCTGACAAATTAGGTAAGCGCAAACCGTTAATTATGTTCCTCGTCCCGGTGGCGATCATCAGCATGCTGTCCATTGTCTGGATGCCAAACATGACTGGCGTGATTGTCGCCCTGTGTATTTACGGTCTCGTCGGCAAACTGGCACTGGATCCCGTGCTGGTTGCGCTGGTTGCCGATAGCGTTGATGAAAATAATTACAGCACCGCGTTTGGCTTATTTAATTTTATCGGCATGAGCTCTTCTATTCTTGCTCCCATTATTGCTGGCGCGGCGCGCGATATTACGGGCAGCCTGGCATCCAGTTTTTATGTGTCAGCCATTCTGTTAGCGATTGGATTGGTTGCGATGCTGTTTTTGAAAGAAAAACGTACATAAGAGGTAGCGGTAATGATTTACGCCTTTATTAAAAAGGGAAGCTTTCAGGACTCCGTCAGCCTGATGATCATTTCCCGGAAATTAAGTGAGCGACCGGAAGTTGACCAGGTTTCCGTCATGATGGGAACGCCAGCGAATAAAGCGATGCTGGATTCTACGGGCTTCTGGCATGACGATTTTGTCGAGGCCACACCGAACGATATTTGTGTGGCGGTACGAACGCATGACGAGCAACCGGAGATCCTCGAATTAATCCGCGAACAGCTGGAAAAAGAGTTAAGCGCAATTGCCAGCGCCTCGGGCGGTTCACAGCAACTGCTGAAAGCGCGTCGCTGGGAGAGCGCGTGCCAGAAATTACCGCAGGCTAATCTGCTGCTGGTTTCGGTTGCCGGGGAGTATGCGGCCTCCGTAGCGAAAGAGGGGCTGTTGGCCGGTAAAAACGTGATGATGTTTTCCGATAACGTACCGCTTGAGCAGGAAGTTGAGCTGAAAACGTTGGCTCGCGAAAAAGGGCTGATTGTGATGGGGCCGGACTGCGGGACAGCGATGATTGCCGGTAGCCCACTGGCATTCGCGAACGTGTTGCCCGACGGTGGAATTGGTGTAATCGGGGCGTCCGGAACGGGCATTCAGGAGGTCACCTCTCAGATTGCGCTGCACCAACAGGGGATCAGCCATGCCATCGGTTTGGGGGGACGCGATCTGAGTGCGGAAGTGGGAGGCATCAGTGCGTTAACGGCGCTGGAGATGCTGGCTGCTGATGATGCCACGCGGGTGATCGCGTTTGTCTCTAAACCGCCGTCGCCGCAGGTCAGAACCCGCATTATCAATGCGATGCAAAAGGTCGGTAAACCGGTGGTCGCGCTCTTTCTCGGGAATAAACCGGAACAACGCTGTGAGGGGAATGTCTGGCTGGCGAATTCGCTCTCAGATGCCGCCCAACTGGCCGTGTTGCTGATGCGAGTGGCTCAGCAGCGCCTGATTCAACCCGAGGTGGCCGGCAAAGGCATTTATGGGCTGTATGCCGGCGGGACGCTCGCGGCTGAAGCGGCGATGTTGCTTTCGGCCGGGCTGGGTGTGCCAGTGAGTGAAAGCCACGCTGCTGGCGTCATGCTCGACGCGCAGGGCCATCGCATTGTCGATCTGGGAGATGACAGCTACACGTTGGGCAGACCACACCCGATGATTGACCCGACAACTCGCAGCATTGAAATCGAAAAGCTGGCAGCGATGCCGGACGTGGGCGTGCTGCTGCTGGATGTGGTGCTGGGCTATGGCGCCTGTGCTGATCCGGCGGGCGCCGTTGTTGAGGCTGTCGAGCAGGTTCGCGCAACGCGAAACGCGCCGCTGGTCACCATCGCCACCCTCACCGGAACCGATGCCGACCCACAGGGACGCAGTGGACAAACCGACATTCTGCGTGATGCAGGCATCGCCGTGGTGGAAACCCTGGAAGAGGCCGTGTTGCTCGCCATCAGCCTGACACATCATCAGGACTCTCGCCCATCCGTTGAACCTAGCCCCTTGCTGGATGGCGTACAGGTGATCAATGCCGGACTGCGCAGCTTCGCGCTGGATCTGCAAAGCAGCGGCACGCCGGTTGTGCATTATCAGTGGGCGCCGATTGCCGGTGGCAATGCGCGTCTCGCCAGTTTACTCAAGCAGTTACATTAATTCAGAGGTACCGATATGTATTCATCAATTGCACAGGCTAACGACGCCATTATTGAACGCATCAAAGCCGCCCGCCCACATTGGGTCGCTGTCCGTCCTGCGAAAGAGGCGGTGGTTGAATTGTCCTCCGGACGTAAATTGCTGCACGCCGGCCCGCCGATTGCCTGGGAAGAGATGACGGGGCCTATGCGCGGTGCCTGTATCGGCGCATCGCTGTTTGAGGGGTGGGCGGCCAGTGAAGAGGAAGCTGTCAGTCTCCTGAATCAGGGCGAAGTGGAATTTATCCCGTGCCACCATGTTGGCGCCGTCGGCCCGATGGGCGGTATCACCTCTGCAAACATGCCAGTGCTGGTCGTACGTGACGTGGTGCATGGCAATCAGTCCTGTTGCAACCTGAACGAAGGGATCGGCAAAGTCATGCGTTTCGGCGCCTACGGTGAGGATGTGCAGACGCGTCTGCGCTGGATGCGCGATACGCTGGCACCGGTGTTACAGGAGGCCTTGTCGCGCATGGAGAACGGCGTGGATCTGACGGCGATGATGGCTCAGGCGATTACGATGGGGGACGAATTCCATCAGCGTAATATCGCGGCCTCGTCGTTACTGCTGCGCACGCTATCCCCTGTGATCGCCGGTCTTGATCGTCCGAAAGCCGAAATCATTGAGGTGCTGCAGTTCCTGAGCGTGACCGATCAGTTCTTCCTTAACCTGGCGATGGCCTACAGCAAAGCGGTGATGGATGCGGCGGCAGTGATTAAAGCCGGTTCGGTGGTGACCGCAATGACGCGCAACGGGCGTGAGTTCGGGATTCGTGTCAGCGGCACCGGCGACCGTTGGTTTACCGCGCCAGTGAATACGCCGCAGGGCTTGTTCTTTACCGGCTACAGTCAGGCTGACGCTAACCCGGATATCGGTGATAGCGCCATTACCGAGACGCTGGGCATTGGTGGCGCAGCCATGATTGCTGCACCTGGCGTGACGCGTTTCGTCGGTGCGGGCGGTATGGGGGCCGCGCTGGAAACCTCTGAGGAGATGGCGGAAATCTACCTCGCCAACAACCCTTTGTTCCAGATCCCGTCCTGGGATTTCAAAGGGGCGTGTCTGGGGCTGGATATCCGTCGTGTCGTGGAAACGGGGATTACGCCGCTGATCAACACCGGTATCGCTCACCGCGAAGCCGGAATCGGCCAGGTTGGTGCGGGGACCGTACGTGCACCGCTGCTGTGCTTTGAAAAAGCGCTGGAAGCGCTGGCGGAAGAGCATCACATCACGGCGTAACAGAAATGCCCGGTGGCGCTAACGCTCACCGGGCCTACGGATCGGTGTCACTCGTGGGCCGGATAAGGTGGCGCCGCGATCCGGCATTTCGGAGTAACCTATGTTCATTCTCAATGCCCTGGCCTGCGCCGGGCTTTATCGACTTCCAGAGGGTGAATGGACGCTGCACAGTCGCTTCTCACAGGCGATCAATTTCAGCCATGCTAACGGCGAACTACTGACGTTATACCGCTACGGTAAAGGCATGGGGCCGACCGGCGTGCTGTTGAGTCGTGCACAGTTCTCCCGCCTGACGACGGTTTCTCGCTTGTGCAAAACCGGGGATCTGCTGACCGGGCAGGGGGTGACCCTTCGCCCTCAGCGTCAGCTCAGGCTGCAACTGACTCCTTCTGCTATCGCACTGCTCGACCTGTCTTCCTGTGTTCAGCAAACCGGTCTGGGAGGCGCGCTCAACCAGCCACTCAATACCGTGGCGTGTTATCCGCAGATCGTCGCCGGGCTGGAGCGTTGGGCGAATGGCATCGCGCCAGACTGGCGCTGGCTGATTGGACGAGGTCCCGGACTCACGCCCAGCGGTGATGATATGCTTACGGGAATGCTGGCGGTCTTTATTGCAGCCGGGATACCGGTTCACCTTTTTTTACCCCCGGCGGATCAACTTGCGCAACTGACAACTTCGGTAAGCTGTAGCTATCTTAATAGTGCCAGAGTGGGCGAATTTTCGACGCCGGTGTTGGGGGTGATGCGCAGCTTGCAAACCGGGCGTGACGCAGGCCACGCACTGCGTCGTCTGCTCACGGTGGGGCACACCTCCGGCGCTGACATGGTGTTAGGGATTGCGCTGGCGCAACGCTGGTTGCTGATGGCTGACTCAAGGGGAAAGCATGCTCGATCAGGAAACAATACGTACATTTATTCGGGTAGCTGAGACGGAGAGTTTTTCCCGTGCGGCCAGCTCACTGCATAAAACGCCTGCGGCAATCAGTTACCGCATCAAAACGCTGGAAGAGCAGGTGGGTACGCAGCTCTTTTTACGAACCACGCGTTCCGTCAGCCTGACGTTGGCGGGACAGCATCTGCTCGAACATTGTCGCCAGTGGCTTAACTGGCTGGACGCCATGCCTGATGAATTGCAGCAGATTAATGCGGGCGTTGAGCGTCAGGTTAATATTGTTATCAATAATTTGCTCTATCAGCCGCAGACGACCGCTGATTTACTGACGTGGTTGCATCAACAATTTCCCTTCACCCGTTTCCAGATCTCCCGCCAGGTCTATATGGGCGTGTGGGATTCGCTGCTGTATGACGACTATCAACTGGCGATTGGCGTGACCGGTTCCGAATCGTTGTCAAACAACATTTCACTGCTGCCACTGGGGGACATTAGCTGGCAGTTTGTGGTCGCGCAGAATCACCCGTTGGCCAGCCATCCGGCAACGGTGTTATCGGACGACATGCTGCGTCGCTACCCCGCCATCAATATTGAAGATACGTCGCGCACGCTCACCCGTCGCGTGGCCTGGCTGCTGAGCGGACAAAAGGAGATTAAGGTTCCGGATCTCAGCACCAAGCTGGCCTGTCACTTAAGTGGCCTGGGCGTCGGTTTTTTACCGGAACGTCTGTGTCGCCCTTACGTAGAATCCGGCGCACTGGTGGCTCGTTCGGTGGTGAATCCTCGCCAGCCGTCACCGCTTTCTATCGCCTGGAAGAATGCCGGAAGTGGAAAAGTGGTCAGCGAAATTGCCGCAATTTTTAAACAAAAACATGGGCTGGTGGGGGGATTTTTGCGGATGGTGGATCGTCCTGCAGAACGGCAATAGCCGTGATATCCAGAATTGAAACATAACGAAAATGGCATATTCACCCATTATTGTTTACCTTTAACGGGGTGTTTTCGTGAGATTGATCTCATTTGCTCTGATTTGTTATGACCAAGGAATATGTAATGGAAGATTTGAATGTTGTCGACAGCATCAACGGTGCGGGGAGCTGGCTGGTCCGCAACCAGGAATTGCTGTTGAGCTATGCCGTCAACATCGTGGCGGCAGTGGCCATTGTGATTGTCGGGATGATCGTGGCGCGTCTGGTGTCGAATACGGTTAACCGCCTGATGGTGGCGCGGCATATCGATGCCACCGTGGCAGACTTTCTTTCCGCGCTGGTGCGCTACGGAATTATTGCCTTCACGCTGATTGCCGCACTGGGTCGGGTAGGGGTACAGACGGCGTCGGTGATTGCGGTGCTCGGTGCCGCCGGTTTAGCGGTCGGTCTGGCGTTGCAGGGATCGTTGTCTAACCTTGCCGCAGGCGTTCTGCTGGTCATGTTCCGTCCGTTCCGTGCGGGTGAGTATGCGGATCTGGGCGGCGTTGCCGGGACGGTGCTGAATGTGCAGATTTTCTCCACCACTATGCGCACCGTGGACGGTAAAATTGTCGTCATCCCGAACGGTAAAATCATTGCCGGCAATATCATCAACTTTTCCCGTGAGCCGGTACGCCGTAATGAATTTATTATTAGCGTCGCTTACGACTCTGATATCGATAAGGTGAAACAGATCCTCACCGGGATTATCGAATCAGACGATCGCATTCTGAAAGATCGCGAAATGACGGTTCGTCTGAATGAGTTGGGCGCGTCGTCGATTAACTTTGTGGTGCGCGTCTGGAGCAACAGCGGCGATCTGCAAAACGTGTACTGGGACGTGCTGGAGCGGATTAAGCGTGAATTTGATGCCGCTGGAATCAGCTTCCCGTATCCGCAGATGGACGTGAATTTCAAACGCGTGAAAGAAGTCACGGCAGAATAATGCTATGCCGGATGCGCATCGCAGCATCCGGCAAAATCCCCTCTTCATTAATTTCCCTAATCTACGATTAATATTATCCATTTCCGCTAATAATCATCCCGCGCTATAGTCTGCGCTATAGAGACAACACTCAGGATGATTACCGTGATATCGTATTATTTTCAAGGTCTTGCGCTTGGCGCAGCCATGATACTTCCGCTCGGCCCACAGAATGCGTTTGTGATGAATCAGGGAATACGTCGCCAGTATCACATCATGATTGCGCTCCTGTGCGCCATCAGCGATCTGTTGCTGATTTGCGCCGGGATTTTTGGCGGTAGCGCATTACTGATGCAGTCGCCGTGGTTGTTGGCGCTGGTCACCTGGGGCGGAGTGGGTTTTTTGCTGTGGTACGGTTTTGGCGCTTTAAAGACGGCAATGAGTAGCAATCTGGAACTGGCCAGCGCGGAAGTGATGAAGCAGGGACGCTGGAAGATCATCGCCACCATGCTGGCGGTGACATGGCTGAATCCGCACGTCTACCTGGATACATTCGTGGTGCTGGGCAGTCTGGGCGGACAACTGGATGTCGAACCCAAACGCTGGTTCGCGCTCGGCACCGTCAGTGCCTCCTTCCTGTGGTTCTTCGGCCTGGCGCTGCTGGCGGCGTGGCTCGCGCCGCGACTGCGTACCGCAAAAGCGCAGCGGATTATCAATACGCTGGTGGGGCTGGTGATGTGGTTCATCGCTTTTCAACTGGCAAAAGAAGGCGTTGCGCATGTTCACGCCTTGTTCAATTAAGAGCCAGTCCATTAGCGCTCTAAGCGTTGTCTGATGGACAACACACTATTTCGCGCTAAGCTTGCCTGCATGCGCCCTGAAATTTGGGGCAACTCACGTAACATGGAGGAGCGACAGTGAAGTTCAAAGTGATGGCCCTGGCGGCATTAGTGGGATTCAGTGCAATGTCGGTGCAGGCAGGCGAATTGCCTGACGGACCGCACATCGTGACTTCCGGGACGGCAAGCGTGGACGCTGCACCTGATATTGCCACGCTGGCAATCGAGGTTAATGTTGCGGCGAAAGACGCTGCGACGGCGAAGAAACAGGCTGATGAGCGCGTTGCGCAATACCTTTCTTTCCTTGAGCAAAATCAGATCGCGAAAAAAGACATTAGTTCGGCGAACCTGCGCACCCAACCGGATTACGATTATCAGAACGGCAAAAGCGTTCTGAAAGGGTATCGTGCGGTGCGTACTGTCGAAGTGACGCTGCGTCAGTTAGATAAACTCAACCCACTGCTGGACGGCGCGCTGAAAGCGGGGCTGAACGAAATTCGTTCCGTTTCGTTGGGTGTGGCGCAACCGGATGCTTATAAAGACAAAGCGCGTAAAGCAGCGATTGATGATGCAATTCACCAGGCGCAGGAACTGGCGGCCGGTTTTAACAGCAAACTGGGTCCGGTTTACAGCGTGCGCTACCATGTCTCGAACTATCAGCCAAGCCCGATGGTGCGGATGATGAAAGCGGACGCGGCACCGGTGTCAGCGCAGGAAACGTACGAGCAGGCGGCGATTCAGTTTGATGATCAGGTCGATGTGGTGTTCCAGTTGGAACCTGCGGCGGGTCAACAATCTGCGGCAACCGCCAAAGCGCAATAACCTTCCAGGCCGGATAAGGCATGTGCGCCACCATCCGGCAATTTTGTTGATTACTTCGCGATACGTTTGTACTTGATACGCTTTGGCTCCAGCGCGTCAGCGCCCAGCGTGCGCTTCTTGTACTCTTCGTATTCGGTGAAGTTACCTTCGAAGAACTCCACTTTCCCTTCATCCTGGTAGTCCAGAATGTGGGTGGCGATACGGTCAAGGAACCAACGGTCGTGCGAGATAACCATTGCGCAACCCGGGAACTCCAGCAGGGCGTTTTCCAGCGCGCGCAGGGTTTCGATATCCAGGTCGTTGGTCGGTTCATCGAGCAGAAGAACGTTACCGCCAACCTGCAGCAGCTTCGCCAGATGCAGACGACCGCGCTCACCACCGGACAGCTCGCCGACGCGTTTGCCCTGGTCGGTGCCTTTGAAGTTAAAGCGGCCAACATAGGCGCGACTTGGCATTTCGGTGTTGCCGATCTTCATGATATCCAGCCCACCGGACACTTCTTCCCACACGGTTTTGCTGTTATCCATGGCGTCACGGAACTGATCGACGGAGGCCAGCTTAACGGTTTCACCCAGCGTGATGGTGCCGCTGTCTGGCTGTTCCTGACCGGACATCATACGGAACAGGGTGGATTTACCCGCGCCGTTCGGACCGATGATGCCGACGATGGCGCCTTTCGGTACGGAGAAGCTCAGATCGTCAATCAGCACGCGGTCGCCGTAGGATTTACGCAGGTGGCTGACTTCAATGACTTTATCACCCAGACGCGGTCCAGGTGGAATAAACAGTTCGTTGGTTTCGTTACGTTTCTGGTATTCCGTGCTGTTCAGCTCTTCAAAGCGTGCCAGACGGGCTTTACCCTTAGACTGACGGCCTTTCGCGCCCTGACGAACCCACTCCAGTTCTTTCTCGATAGATTTACGGCGTGCCGCTTCCTGAGAGGCTTCCTGCGCCAGACGCTGATCTTTCTGCTCCAGCCAGGAAGAGTAGTTACCTTCCCACGGAATACCTTCGCCGCGGTCAAGTTCAAGGATCCAGCCTGCGACGTTGTCGAGGAAGTAACGGTCGTGGGTAATCGCCACTACGGTGCCTTCGAAGTCGTGCAGGAAGCGTTCCAGCCAGGCCACGGATTCCGCATCCAGGTGGTTGGTCGGTTCGTCAAGCAGCAGCATGTCAGGTTTTTCTAACAGCAGACGGCACAGTGCGACACGGCGACGTTCACCCCCGGAGAGGGTCGCGATTTTGGCGTCCCAGTCTGGCAGACGCAGGGCGTCGGCTGCACGCTCCAGTTGCACGTTCAGGTTATGACCGTCGTGCGCCTGAATGATCTCTTCGAACTTGCCCTGTTGCGCGGCCAGTTTATCGAAGTCGGCATCTGGCTCAGCGTATTTCGCGTAAACCTCATCCAGACCTTTCAGTGCGTTGACCACTTCCGCCACTGCTTCTTCAACAGACTCGCGTACGGTGTGTTCAGGATTAAGCTGAGGTTCCTGCGGCAGGTAACCAATTTTGATGCCAGGCTGCGGGCGGGCTTCGCCTTCAATATCTGTATCAATGCCCGCCATGATGCGCAGCAGGGTGGACTTACCGGCACCGTTAAGGCCCAGTACGCCGATTTTTGCGCCAGGGAAGAAGCTCAGCGAGATGTTTTTAAGAATATGACGTTTCGGCGGAACGACTTTGCCGACACGATGCATGGTATAAACGAATTGGGCCACGTTGGACTCGCCTCTGTATTTATCGTGATGAATATACCCGTCATACTTCAAGCTGCATGTGCGTTTGCTGCACTCGTTCACCCCAGTCACTTACTTATGTAAGCTCCTGGGGAGTTCACTCCCTTGCCGCCTTCCTGCCACTCGAATTATTTAGGGTATAGATGTATTCAAAGGCGAAGTGTAGCCTTTTTCCCCTCTCAATCCCAGCCAGCAGATCTCACTCGCAGTAAAAGTAAAAAAGTGTCCGCGACGTGGCGTAAATGCCAATGACTGGTTAGCATGAAATCATTAGGCGGCATGAGGCTGCAGCGACGTATCATATTTAGAGGAAGAGCTTGTGGACAAAGCCCAACGATTTACCTGGCGTCTTATTGCCGCCGGTGTGTGCCTGCTGACGTTAAGTCAGGCAGCGCGAGCCGATTCACTGGACGAGCAGCGTAACCGTTACGCACAGATTAAGCAGGCCTGGGATAACCGACAGATGGATGTCGTGGAGCAGATGATGCCGGGCCTGAAGAATTACCCCCTGTATCCCTATCTGGAATATCGGCAAATCACCGATGATCTGATGAATCAGCCGACCGTCACGGTGACCAACTTTGTACGTGCCAACCCAACCCTGCCGCCAGCGCGTACGCTGGAATCGCGTTTCGTTAATGAACTGGCGCGGCGTGAAGACTGGCGCGGATTATTAGCGTTTAGCCCGGAGAAGCCGAGAACCACCGAGGCGCAGTGCAATTACTATTACGCGAAGTGGAATACCGGGCAAACGGAAGAAGCCTGGCAGGGGGCGAAAGAGCTGTGGTTGACCGGTAAAAGCCAACCTAATGCCTGTGACAAACTGTTCAGCGTCTGGCGCGCGTCTGGCACCCAGGATCCGCTCTCTTACCTGGAGCGCATTCGCCTGGCGATGAAAGCGGGCAACACTGGACTGGTGACGGTACTGGCCGGGCAGATGCCGGCGGAGTATCAGACTATCGCGTCAGCGATTATCTCACTGGCGAACAACCCGAACAGCGTCCTGACCTTTGCGCGCACCACCGGCGCGACCGATTTCACTCGTCAGATGGCCGCTGTGGCCTTTGCCAGCGTCGCTCGTCAGGATGCGGAAAACGCGCGTCTGATGATTCCGTCACTGGTACAGGCGCAGCAGTTGAATGAGGATCAAACCCAGGAGCTGCGCGATATCGTCGCCTGGCGATTAATGGGCAACGACGTCACCGACGAGCAGGCGAAATGGCGAGACGACGCGATTATGCGCTCGCAGTCCACCACGCTGGTGGAGCGTCGGGTGCGCATGGCGCTCGGGACTGGCGATCGTCGTGGCCTGAACACCTGGCTGGCGCGTCTGCCGATGGAGGCGAAGGAAAAGGACGAATGGCGATACTGGCAGGCCGATTTGCTGCTGGAACGAGGACGTGAAGCGGAAGCAAAAGAGATCCTGCATGCGCTGATGCAACAGCGCGGTTTCTACCCGATGGTGGCAGCGCAGCGTCTGGGAGAAGAGTACGTTCTGAAAATTGATAAAGCGCCTGGCGATGTGAATAACGCGCTGACTCAGGGAGCGGAAATGGCCCGCGTTCGCGAACTGATGTACTGGAATATGGATAACACCGCCCGCAGCGAATGGGCAAACCTGGTCACCAGCCGGACGAAGACGGAGCAGGCGCAGCTGGCGCGTTATGCCTTCAACAATCAGTGGTGGGATCTGAGCGTGCAGGCGACGATCGCCGGTAAACTCTGGGATCATCTGGAGGAGCGCTTCCCGCTGGCGTATCAGGATCTCTTTACCCGCTATACCCGTGGCAAAGATATTCCGCAAAGCTATGCGATGGCGATCGCGCGTCAGGAGAGCGCCTGGAATCCGAAGGTGAAATCGCCGGTCGGCGCCAGCGGGCTGATGCAGATTATGCCAGGCACCGCGACGCACACGGTGAAGATGTTCTCTATTCCGGGTTACAGCAGTCAGAATCAGTTACTGGATCCGGAAACCAATATCAATATCGGCACCAGCTACCTGCAGTACGTCTATCAGCAGTTTGGCAATAATCGGATCTTCTCGTCAGCAGCTTACAATGCCGGACCAGGGCGCGTGCGCACCTGGCTTGGCAACAGCGCGGGACGGATCGACGCCGTGGCGTTTGTCGAGAGTATTCCCTTCTCGGAAACGCGTGGCTATGTGAAGAACGTGCTGGCCTACGACGCTTACTATCGCTATTTCATGGGGCAGAAAGACACCCTGATGAGCGATTCTGAGTGGCAGAGACGTTATTAATCCGGTGGGTTATGTTATGATTTGTACTCGTGTATGAGTACAACAGGGCGGCATAACATGACCCAGCATTCCCCTTATTCATCGGCGATGGCCGAACAACGTAATCAGGAGTGGCTTCGTTTTGTGGAGTTGCTCCGCCAGTCTTATGCAGAGGATCTGCACTTACCGCTGTTGCAACTGATGCTGACCCCGGATGAGCGCGAAGCGCTGGGGACGCGTGTACGCATTATCGAAGAGTTATTACGTGGCGAAATGAGCCAGCGCGAGCTTAAAAACGAGCTGGGCGCGGGGATTGCGACGATCACCCGCGGCTCTAACAGCCTGAAATCGGCGCCCGTCGAACTGCGGCAGTGGCTGGAAACCATATTGTTGAAAAACGCCTGAAAAGTGATTTCGTAGGCCTGATAAGCGTAGCGCCATCAGGCTTGCAACCGCACTATCGCCGGATGACAATTTCGTCTTATCCGGCTTACGAACTCAACGATAAATCGCGTTATGAAACGGGCTGAGCGCCAGAATCACGGCCTGGTGGTAAACGCTGGCGCGCGTCAGTTTCCCGGCGGTAAACACGCCAATCGCCCCTTCTTTTCGGCCAATCTTATCAATACCCGTGTAGTGTGACATTACCGGACCCAGCGCTTCACCCTCGCGCACTTTTTCAAGGATCACCGCAGGCAGCGGCAGCGTCGCAGAACGCGCTTCGCCACGCTGGGTGGCGTTTTCGACAACCACCCAACTGAAGGTCGCATCTTCATCAATACCCGCTTCGATGGCTACCCAGAAGTCGGCATCGGGGCGCGCACGACGGGCGTTTTCGACCCGATTCCGTGCGCCAGCACGCGTTTCAGGACTTCCGAAGGGTTGTTCCGGTACGCCGCTATCGACGTCCACAGACTCAATATGGCAGGATCCTTCACCGAAGATCTCGTTAAATGCCTGTAGAATTGCCTGAATTTTGGCGGGATTGGTGGTTGCTGAGACAACATGGTGCATAATTAAGCTCGATTTTATAAAAACTCTTTGCAGTATACGGAAAAATAGCATGTTACAGGTATACCTTGTTCGCCACGGTGAAACGCAGTGGAACGCCGAGCGACGCATTCAAGGCCAGTCCGACAGTCCGCTGACCGCTAAAGGTGAGCAACAAGCTATGCAGGTTGGTGACCGCGCGAAAAGTCTCGGCATCACCCACGTCATTAGTAGCGATTTGGGACGTACCCGCCGCACCGCTGAAATCATCGCCCAGGCCTGTGGCTGTGATATCACCTTAGATGCTCGCCTGCGCGAGCTGCACATGGGCGTGCTGGAAAAACGTCATATTGATACCCTGACCGAAGAAGAAGAGAACTGGCGTCGTCAGTTAGTCAACGGCACCGTCGACGGACGTATTCCCGAAGGGGAGTCGATGCAGGAGTTGAGCGATCGCGTTCATGGCGCGCTCGCTGCGTGCCTGGATTTGCCGCAGGGGAGTCGTCCGCTGTTGGTCAGTCATGGCATTGCGCTGGGCTGTCTGGTCAGTACGATTCTGGGACTTCCTGCCTACGCTGAACGCCGCTTACGCCTGCGTAACTGCTCGATTTCGCGGGTGGATTATCAGGAAAGCCTGTGGCTGGCGCCGGGATGGGTGGTCGAAACGGCAGGGGACATCTCGCATCTGGACGCCCCTGCGTTGGATGAGCTACAGCGCTAACGGCGAATCGGAATCAGGAATTCGCAGCGCAGGTTAATGGGGCGGTCACCGGCTTTGGCATCTTCAGCCGGGTAGTACCGCTCAATATCCTGGCCCTTGCGGCGCGTCAGGTTCAGGAGCGGCATGCAGGTACCATAGACCGTCAGGATGAACTCCTGAACGCCCGTTCCCAGCCCTTCGTAAGTAAACATCACATACTCGCCGCCCTGCAACAGCACCGGCTGTGCCGACTGTACGTAGCCGTTGGCCTGATCCTGCGGCAGCGCGGTGGTGTAGAACACTTCCTGCTCGTCATCTTTTTCATGGCTGGGATGCGTTTCGTTCAGGCCATAGAGTACAGGCGGAATGGTTGGCGCGTGGCCGAGGAAATCGTGCCAGAACTGATAGCGCATTTCGTGGCGGAAATCGGAAATTTGCTCCAGCGAACAGGAGTAACTCTGGGTGACACCCAGCAGTTGCATATCTTCCAGAGTGACAAATTTATGCTCAGGCATGGCAAATTCGCCCAGACGCAGAGGCGGACGAATACCGAATGCGCTCCATTCCGGTGAACGACGATACAGTGCAGGCGTCTGGGAAAACTGTTTCTTAAAGGCGCGGGTGAACGTTTGTTGAGAGTCGAAGCGGTACTGCAGGGCAATATCCAGAATCGGGCGAGCCGTCAGGCGAAGCGCAACGGCAGATTTCGATAAGCGGCGTGCGCGGATATACGCGCCAATCGCATGACCCGTCACGTCCTTAAACATTCTCTGCAGATGCCACTTGGAATAACCCGCTTTTGCCGCCACATTGTCAAGCGACAGCGGCTGATCCAGATGACCTTCCAGCCAGATTAATAGGTCGCGAATAATGCCGGCCTGATCCATAAAATATCCTCATCCTTTCAACTACAAACACCTGACATCAGATTATTGGATAATAGCATTTTTTGTTGTTTTAGCATTCAGTGTTTTTTTTGCGCATTAATGCTTTTTTTGAATCTAATAAAACGTGATTATTGTAATCCTGTGATCTGTAAACAGTTTCTTTTACAATGCTGAATAATTGCGCAGCGTCATTTTAAAGAATGGTAACAATATGAAATACAAGAGTTTAATTCTGTCCACTCTGTTGCTTATGCTGGCGCCGCTGGCATCTGCTGAGCAGATCGGTTCCGTCGATACGGTGTTTAAGATCTTTGGGCCGGATCATAAAATCGTCGTGGAGGCGTTTGACGACCCCGATGTTAAAAACGTGACCTGCTACGTCAGCCGTGCCAAAACCGGTGGCATTAAAGGCGGGTTGGGGCTGGCGGAAGATACTTCTGATGCCGCCATCTCCTGCCAGCAGGTAGGACCGGTAGAACTGAGCGACAGAATCAAGAACGGTAAAGCGCAGGGCGAAGTGGTCTTTAAGAAACGCACTTCGTTGGTCTTCAAATCATTACAGGTCGTGCGCTTCTATGATGCCAAACGCAACGCGCTGGCTTATCTGGCCTATTCCGACAAGGTGGTCGATGGGTCGCCGAAAAATGCCATTAGCGCGGTACCTATCATGCCGTGGCGCGAATAACAGGGAAGCATTATGCAGCAGGTGTCGGTCTGGCTGGTGGAAGATGAGCAGGGTATCGCGGATACCCTGATTTATATGCTCCAGCAGGAAGGGTTTAGCGTGGAAGCCTTTGAGCGCGGGTTGCCCGCGCTGGAGAAAGCACGTCATCAGTGTCCGGATGTAGCGATTCTCGATGTCGGGTTGCCGGATATCAGCGGTTTTGAGCTGTGCCGGCGATTGCTTGAGTACCATCCGGCGTTACCAATCCTCTTTCTGACGGCGCGCAGCGATGAGGTGGATCGCTTGCTGGGTCTGGAAATCGGTGCCGACGATTACGTCGCCAAACCGTTTTCACCGCGGGAAGTCTGCGCCAGAGTCCGCACGCTGCTACGTCGGGTGAAGAAGTTTTCCACGCCGTCGCCTGTTGTCAAAACCGGCCATTTTGAGCTGAATGAACCGGCGGCTGAAGTGGCCTGGTTTGGTACGCCCCTGTCACTCACGCGCTATGAATTTTTGCTGCTGAAAACGCTGCTGTTATCTCCAGGGCGTGTCTATTCGCGCCAGCAACTGATGGATATCGTCTGGGCCGATGCGCAGGATACATACGACCGGACGGTCGATACGCACATCAAAACGCTGCGCGCCAAACTGCGCGCGATCAACCCGACGCTTTCGCCGATCAACACGCATCGTGGGATGGGTTACAGCCTGAGGAGTCTCTGATGCGCATTGGCATGCGTTTGCTGTTGGGCTATTTCCTGATTGTCGCTGTTGCTGCGTGGTTTGTTCTTTCTATTTTTGTACAGGAGATTAAACCTGGCGTACGGCGCGCAACGGAAGGGACGCTGATCGATACTGCCACGCTGCTGGCGGCGCTGGCGCGTGACGATCTCCTGTCGGGTAACCCGGCGCATGGCCAACTGGCGCAGGCGTTTACGCAACTGCATAACCGTCCTTTTCGCGCCAACATCAGCGGAATCAATAAAGTCCGCAATGAGTACCATGTTTACATGACGGATGCGCAGGGCAAAGTGGTGTTTGATTCCGTCAATAAAGCGGTCGGGCAGGATTACTCTCGCTGGAACGATGTCTGGCTAACGCTACGTGGACAGTATGGCGCGCGCAGTACGCCGCAGGATCCCGCCGATCCGGAAAGCTCGGTCATGTATGTTGCTGCGCCGGTTGTCGACAACGGAAAGATCATCGGCGTGCTCAGCGTGGGAAAACCCAATGCCGCGATGGCACCGGTGATTAAACGCAGCGAGCGCCGGATCCTTTGGGCCAGCGCGATTCTGCTTGGCATTGCGCTGGTGATTGGCGCCGGGATGGTCTGGTGGATAAACCGTTCGATTGCCCGCCTGACGCGCTATGCGGATTCCGTGACCGAAAACCAGCCGATGCCGCTGCCTGAACTGGGCAGCAGTGAGTTGCGCAAACTGGCGCAGGCGCTGGAGAGCATGCGTCTGAAGCTGGAAGGCAAGAATTACATTGAACAGTACGTATACGCGCTCACCCACGAGCTAAAGAGTCCGTTGGCGGCCATTCGCGGCGCGGCGGAAATTCTGCGGGAAAATCCGCCTCCGGACATTGTTAAGCGCTTTACCGACAATATTCTCAGTCAAAATGCGCGAATGCAGGCGCTGGTTGAAACCTTGCTGCGCCAGGCGCGACTGGAAAACCGTCAGGATATTGCCCTCTCCCCGGTAGCGGTCGATGCACTGTTTGCGCAAATCAGCGACGCGCGCGCGATTCAACTGGCGACGAAGGCGATATCGCTGGAGATTGTCCCCTCGGCGTTAAGCGTCTCTGCGGAGCCGGCGCTGCTGGAGCAGGCGTTGGGCAACTTGCTGGACAATGCCATTGATTTCACCCCGGCAGGCGGAGCGATCACCCTCAGCGCACAAGCGCATGCAGAGACGGTGACGCTGACGGTGGCCGATACGGGTACAGGTATTCCTGATTTTGCCCTGGCCCGTATTTTCGAGCGCTTTTACTCCTTGCCGCGTGAGAATGGCCTCAAAAGCAGCGGTCTGGGACTGGCATTCGTTCGCGAAGTGGCGCGACTGCTGAAGGGGAGTGCAGAATTACGTAACCGGCCTGAGGGCGGCGTCGAGGCCACGTTTACACTTCACCGTCACTTCACATAACTTCAAATTCCCCCCACATAGCGTGCGTACTCTGCGAGTATTGCATAAGGAGAACGCTATGTTGAAATCCCCCCTGTTCTGGAAAATCGTCACCTTAGGTGGCGCGATTGTGTTGCTGCTGATCCCCCTGATGATGGTCCGGCAGATTATTGTGGAACGTGCTGATTATCGTGATGCGGTGGAGGATGCGATTCGGCAGAGTACCAGCGGACCGCAAAAAGTGGTCGGCCCGCTCATTGCCGTACCTGTGACCGAGTTATACACCGTGCTGGAAAACGAGAAAGAGGTGCAGCACAGGCGCAGTTTTATCCACTTCTGGCTGCCGGAGTCGTTGATGGTGGAGGGGAACCAGAACGTCGAACCGCGAAAAGTGGGCATCTACGAAGGGCAGGTCTGGCATACCGATGTTACCTTGAAAGCGGAGTTTGATGTTGCACGACTGAGTGAACTGAACCGGCCCAACATAACCCTTGGGAAACCGTTTATCGTGGTTGGCGTGGGTGATGCGCGAGGGATTGGCGTGGTGAAAGCACCGAAGGTGAATGGAATGGCGCTTGCTGTCGAACCGGGGACGGGGCTAACAGACCGCGGAGAAGGGCTCCACATTCCGCTTCCGGATGCGCAATGGGCGATGCGCGATGTGAACCTGGCGATGTCACTCAATTTAAGCGGAACCGGCGCTTTCTCGGTGGTTCCGGTAGGACGTAGCAGCCAAATGACGCTCACCAGCAACTGGCCGCATCCCAACTTCCTCGGTGATTTTCTACCCGACAAGCGCGAAATCAGCGAGTCAGGGTTTCAGGCACAGTGGCAAAGCAGTTGGTTTGCCACTAACCTAGGCGATCGGTTTGTGGATGCGCGAAAAGACGGGTGGTATAACCTGCCGTCGTTTAGCGTCGCGGTTGCCACTCCTGCCGATCAGTATCAACTGACGGATCGGGCGACGAAATATGCCATTTTGCTGATTACACTGACATTTATGGCTTTCTTTGTGTTCGAAACGTTGACGGGTAAAAAATTACACCCGATGCAGTATCTGCTGGTGGGGCTGTCGTTGGTGATGTTTTATTTGCTGTTGCTGGCGCTCTCAGAACATATTGGTTTCACCCTGGCATGGATTGTCGCAAGCCTGGTGGGCGCGCTGATGAACGGGGTTTATCTCCAGGCAGTGCTACAGGGCTGGCGTAGCAGCGTGGTTTTCACTCTGGCATTGTTAGCGCTGGATGGTGTGATGTGGGTACTGTTGCGCTCGGAAGACAGCGCGCTGCTGTTGGGGACGAGTGTGCTGCTGTTGGCGCTGGCGAGCGTGATGTTCCTGACGCGGCATCTTGACTGGTATGCATTCTCGCGTGCGAAACCGACACCAACACCAACGGCGCCGAAACCGTCCGCACCCGTGGACGATGCGCTACGCGTGTGGAAGTAAATTCAGCAAAAAGCAGATAAGAAAAACGGCGCATTGAGCGCCGTTTTTTTGACGGTGGTAACCCGATTAATCCTGCAGATCGCCACAAAAACGGTAACCTTCACCGTGAATAGTCGCGATAATTTCCGGCGTATCCGGCGTGGATTCGAAATGCTTACGAATACGGCGGATGGTCACGTCAACGGTACGGTCATGAGGTTTCAGCTCACGACCAGTCATTTTCTTCAGCAGCTCAGCACGGGACTGGATCTTGCCTGGGTTCTCGCAGAAGTGAAGCATGGCACGGAACTCACTGCGCGGCAGTTTGTACTGTTCGCCATCAGGCCCGATCAGAGAACGGCTGTTGATGTCCAGTTCCCAACCGTTGAACTTGTAGCTTTCAACGCTACGACGTTCTTCGCTGACGGTACCCAGGTTCATGGTACGAGACAGAAGGTTGCGGGCACGGATAGTCAGTTCGCGCGGGTTAAACGGCTTGGTGATGTAATCGTCTGCACCGATTTCGAGGCCGAGGATTTTATCGACTTCGTTATCGCGGCCAGTCAGGAACATCAGCGCAACGTTAGCCTGCTCGCGCAGTTCACGCGCCAGCAGAAGACCGTTTTTGCCTGGCAGGTTGATATCCATGATCACCAGGTTGATGTCATATTCAGAGAGGATTTGATGCATTTCCGCGCCATCAGTCGCTTCGAATACATCATAGCCTTCCGCTTCGAAAATACTTTTTAACGTGTTGCGTGTTACCAACTCGTCTTCAACGATAAGAATGTGCGGGGTCTGCATGTTTGCTACCTAAATTGCCAACTAAATCGAAACAGGAAGTACAAAAGTCCCTGACCTGCCTGATGCATGTCGCAAATTAACATGATCGGCGTAACATGACTAAAGTACGTAATTGCGTTCTTGATGCACTTTCCATCAACGTCAACAACATCATTAGCTTGGTCGTGGGTAGTTTCCCTCTGGACCCGACAGTGTCAAAAACGGCTGTCATCCTAACCATTTTAACAGCAACATAACAGGCTAAGACGTACCGGACACCCAATAAAACTACGCTTCGTTGACATATATCAAGTTCAATTGTAGCACGTTAACAGTTTGATGAAATCATCGTATCTAAATGCTAGCTTTCATCACAAAATTGCAATAATCCAACTAGTTGCACAGGATAACTAATTAACACGGCGAATCCTATGAATGAGATTCATTTTAAATCAAATTATCTCTGATAAACAGAAGGATATACTGTTTCTGTTAACATAAAAAACATTAGTAAAGTAAGGAAACAGTTTAGCGCCTTTTATGAAAGGTGAAACGGTTTTCCACTGATTTTGGTTAAAATTTTGTAAATTCGCTCCGCGTAATATCTTGACATAGTTCACACAATTGCCCGCGGACAGGCATAAAGAGTAAAAAAATGCGCATTACTATTATCCTCGTCGCTCCCGCCAGAGCGGAAAACATTGGTGCCGCGGCTCGCGCCATGAAAACCATGGGATTCACTCAGTTGCGTATCGTTGACAGTCAGGCGCATCTTGAACCCGCCACGCGCTGGGTGGCGCATGGCTCCAGCGATATTATTGATAATATTACTGTTTTTTCGACGCTTGCGGACGCGCTTGTCGATGTTGATTTTACCGTCGCTACCACGGCGCGCAGTCGGGCAAAATTTCACTACTACGCGACGCCGGCGGAACTGGTTCCGCTGCTGGAAGAAAAATCGGCCTGGATGAATCACACCGCGCTGGTTTTTGGTCGTGAAGATTCCGGACTGACCAACGATGAACTGGCACTGGCGGATGTTCTGACCGGCGTGCCAATGGTTGCAGATTATCCTTCATTGAATCTGGGGCAGGCGGTGATGGTCTACTGCTATCAATTAACAAATTTAATGCAACAACCTGCTAAAGAAGTCGATTCATCTGATGAATTTCAGTTACAGGCATTACGCTCACGCATCATGAGCCTGTTGACCACTCTGGAGGTTGCAGATGACAGCAAACTGGTCGACTGGCTGCAACAGCGTCTGGGGCAATTAGGGCAGCGAGACACGGCAATGTTGCACCGCCTGGTCCATGATATCGAAAAAAAAGTCACAAAATAATAATTTTCCTTTAGTTGTATTTATGGTGATAACTGCTGATTTCAAGAGGGGTTTTCCTGCAGGTTTGGTTGAAAATAAACCTTTCGCCAGCAGCTCATGAACAAGTTTCGTCAGGTGAGTAAATCAAATATTTATTGACTTAGCTCACCATATACTTTAACCAATATAGACATACAGCACAGACAGATTACCCGTCATACTTCGAGTTGCATCTGCGTTGGCGACTTTTGTTCACCCCAGTCACATCGTTTTCTATGCGCCAGGGGCTTCACGCAATTGCCGCCTTCCTGCAAGACGAATTATTTAGGGTAAATAATGACAGAGTACACAACATCCATGAAACGCATCAGCACCACCATTACCACAACCATCACTATTACCACAGGTAACGGTGCGGGCTGACGCGTACAGGAAACACAGAAAAAAGCCCGCACCTGAACAGTGCGGGCTTTTTTTTCGACCAAAGGTAACGAGGTAACAACCATGCGAGTGTTGAAGTTCGGCGGTACATCAGTGGCAAATGCAGAACGTTTTCTGCGGGTTGCCGATATTCTGGAAAGCAATGCCAGGCAGGGGCAGGTAGCGACCGTTCTTTCTGCCCCCGCTAAAATTACCAACCATCTGGTGGCGATGATTGAAAAAACCATCGGAGGTCAGGACGCATTACCCAATATCAGTGATGCCGAACGTATTTTTGCCGAACTTCTGACCGGACTCGCCGACGCCCAGCCGGGCTTTCCGCTGGCGCAGTTGAAAGTGTTTGTTGAGCAGGAATTTGCCCAAATCAAACATGTGCTGCATGGGATCAGCTTGCTAGGACAGTGTCCGGACAGCATTAACGCTGCGCTCATCTGCCGTGGCGAAAAGATGTCGATCGCCATCATGGCGGGGTTACTGGAAGCCCGCGGCCACCACGTTACCGTTATTGACCCGGTCGAAAAACTGCTGGCGGTGGGGCACTACCTCGAATCTACCGTCGATATCGCCGAATCGACTCGCCGCATCGCCGCCGGGCGTATACCCGCCGATCACATGGTGCTGATGGCCGGGTTCACCGCCGGTAATGAGAAGGGTGAACTGGTGGTGCTGGGGCGCAATGGCTCCGATTACTCCGCAGCGGTTCTGGCGGCCTGCTTACGCGCCGACTGTTGCGAGATCTGGACAGATGTCGACGGTGTATATACCTGTGACCCGCGCCAGGTACCTGACGCCAGGTTGCTGAAATCGATGTCTTATCAGGAAGCGATGGAGCTCTCCTATTTCGGCGCAAAAGTGCTTCACCCTCGTACCATTACCCCCATCGCGCAATTCCAGATCCCTTGCCTCATCAAAAATACCGGTAACCCGCAGGCGGCAGGCACGCTGATCGGCGCCAGCCGCGATGAAGACGATCTGCCAGTGAAGGGGATTTCCAACCTTAATAATATGGCGATGTTCAACGTCTCCGGTCCTGGCATGAAAGGGATGGTGGGGATGGCGGCGCGCGTGTTTGCGGTGATGTCCCGTGCAGGCATTTCCGTGGTACTGATTACCCAGTCATCCTCTGAGTACAGCATCAGCTTCTGCGTGCCGCAGGCTGACTGCGCCCGCGCGCAGCGTGCCTTGCAGGATGAATTCTATCTCGAACTTAAAGAGGGCGTGCTGGAACCGCTGGCGGTCACTGAACGACTGGCGATTATCTCCGTCGTTGGGGATGGCATGCGGACACTGCGGGGTATTTCGGCGAAATTCTTTGCCGCACTGGCGCGCGCGAATATCAATATCGTGGCTATCGCGCAGGGCTCTTCCGAGCGTTCCATTTCGGTCGTGGTCAATAACGACGATGCCACGACGGGCGTACGCGTCACCCATCAGATGTTGTTCAATACCGATCAGGTAATTGAAGTGTTTGTCATTGGCGTTGGCGGGGTAGGCGGCGCGTTACTGGAGCAGCTTAAGCGCCAGCAAACCTGGCTGAAGAAAAAACATATCGATCTGCGCGTGTGCGGTGTGGCGAACTCGAGAGCGCTGTTGACCCATGTGCATGGCCTGAACCTGGAAAACTGGCAGGCTGAACTGGCTGAAGCGAAAGAGCCGTTCAATCTTGGTCGCTTAATCCGTCTGGTGAAGGAATATCACCTGCTGAACCCGGTGATTGTGGATTGTACGTCCAGTCAGGCGGTGGCCGATCAATACGCGGACTTCCTGCGTGAAGGATTCCATGTGGTCACGCCGAACAAAAAGGCGAATACCTCGTCAATGGATTACTACCATCAGCTGCGCTTCGCTGCCGCGAAGTCACGGCGCAAATTCCTCTATGACACTAACGTGGGTGCCGGTCTGCCGGTGATCGAAAACCTGCAAAACCTGTTGAATGCGGGCGATGAATTGCTGAAGTTCTCCGGCATCCTGTCCGGTTCGCTGTCATTTATTTTCGGTAAGCTCGACGAGGGTATGAGCCTCTCTGAAGCGACTCGTATCGCGCGTGAAATGGGGTACACCGAACCCGATCCGCGTGACGATCTTTCGGGAATGGACGTGGCGCGTAAGCTGCTGATCCTCGCCCGTGAAACCGGGCGCGAGCTGGAACTGTCAGACATCGTCATTGAACCGGTGCTGCCGAAAGCGTTTGATGATTCAGGCGACGTTGACGCGTTTATGGCGAATCTGCCGCAGCTTGACGATGCCTTTGCCGCTCGGGTGGCAAAAGCCCGTGATGAGGGCAAAGTATTGCGCTATGTTGGCAACATCGAAGAAGACGGCGTCTGTCGGGTGAAGATTTCTGAAGTGGACGGTAACGAT
Source organism: Citrobacter sp. RHB35-C17 (assembly GCF_013816795.1). Taxonomy (NCBI): domain Bacteria; kingdom Pseudomonadati; phylum Pseudomonadota; class Gammaproteobacteria; order Enterobacterales; family Enterobacteriaceae; genus Citrobacter; species Citrobacter sp. RHB35-C17. Next base: position 817,704 of record NZ_CP057150.1, read on the forward strand.
CCGTTGTACAAAGTGAAAAACGGCGAAAACGCGCTGGCGTTCTACAGCCACTACTATCAGCCGCTACCGCTGGTTCTGCGCGGTTATGGTGCGGGTAACGACGTCACGGCGGCAGGGGTGTTTGCTGACCTGCTGCGTACTCTCTCATGGAAGCTAGGAGTCTAACATGGTTAAAGTTTATGCCCCGGCTTCCAGTGCCAATATGAGCGTTGGATTTGATGTGCTTGGGGCGGCGGTGACGCCCGTTGATGGCTCACTGCTGGGCGACGTGGTGTCGGTTGAGGCGGCGGACAGTTTCAGCCTGAATAATCTGGGCCGCTTTGCCGACAAGCTACCGCCAGAACCGCGAGAAAATATTGTTTACCAGTGCTGGGAGCGTTTTTGTCAGGAACTGGGTAAGCAAATTCCGGTGGCGATGACCCTGGAAAAGAATATGCCGATCGGCTCCGGATTAGGTTCCAGCGCCTGCTCGGTGGTGGCGGCACTGGTCGCGATGAATGAGTACTGCGGCAAGCCGCTCAATGACACGCGTCTGCTGGCAATAATGGGTGAGCTGGAAGGGCGTATCTCCGGCAGCATTCACTACGATAACGTCGCGCCATGTTTTCTCGGTGGTATGCAGTTGATGATTGAAGAAAACGGCATTATCAGCCAGCAGGTGCCAGGCTTTGATGAGTGGCTGTGGGTACTGGCCTATCCTGGCATTAAAGTCTCCACGGCAGAAGCGCGGGCGATCCTGCCTGCGCAGTATCGTCGCCAGGATTGCATTGCCCACGGGCGTCACCTGGCCGGGTTTATTCACGCCTGCTATTCCCGTCAGCCTGGGCTTGCGGCGAAACTGATGAAGGATGTGATTGCCGAACCGTATCGCGAACGTCTGTTGCCTGGTTTTGCTCAGGCGCGTCAGGCCGTCGCGGAAATTGGCGCGCTGGCCAGCGGTATTTCCGGTTCAGGGCCGACGTTGTTTGCGCTCTGCGATAAAACGGAGACCGCGCAGCGTGTGGCGGACTGGCTGGGTAGTCACTACCTGCAAAATCAGGAAGGCTTTGTTCATATTTGCCGGCTGGACACGGCGGGCGCACGAGTACTGGGATAATTGATGAAACTCTACAATCTTAAAGATCACAACGAACAGGTTAGTTTTGCACAGGCCGTCACGCAGGGGCTGGGCAAGAATCAGGGGCTGTTTTTCCCGCACGATCTGCCGGAATTCAACCTGACAGAAGTGGATGAGATGCTGAACCAGGACTTCGTCAGCCGTAGCACAAAGATCCTCTCGGCGTTCATCGGCGATGAAATCCCGCAGGAGATCCTCGAAGAACGTGTGCGCGCAGCCTTTGCTTTCCCGGCGCCGGTTGCTCAGGTGGAAGGGGATGTCAGCTGTCTGGAGCTGTTCCATGGCCCGACGCTGGCGTTTAAAGATTTCGGTGGTCGTTTTATGGCGCAGATGTTAACCCACATCAGCGGCGATAAACCGGTGACCATTCTGACGGCAACCTCTGGTGATACCGGCGCGGCCGTGGCGCATGCGTTTTATGGTCTGCCGAACGTGCGCGTGGTGATCCTCTATCCGAACGGTAAAATCAGTCCGTTGCAGGAAAAACTGTTCTGCACGCTGGGCGGTAACATTGAAACTGTTGCCATCGATGGTGATTTTGATGCCTGCCAGGCGCTGGTCAAACAGGCGTTTGATGATGAAGAACTGAAAGTGGCGCTGGGGTTGAACTCGGCGAACTCCATCAACATCAGCCGCCTGCTGGCACAGATTTGCTACTACTTTGAAGCCGTTGCCCAATTGCCGCAGGAGGCGCGGAATCAGCTGGTGGTTTCTGTTCCAAGCGGTAACTTTGGCGACCTGACGGCGGGCCTGCTGGCGAAATCTCTCGGCCTGCCGGTGAAGCGTTTTATCGCTGCCACCAACGTTAACGACACGGTGCCACGCTTCCTGCAGGACGGGCAGTGGGCGCCAAAAGCGACCCAGGCGACGTTGTCTAACGCGATGGATGTGAGTCAGCCGAACAACTGGCCGCGCGTTGAGGAGTTGTTCCGCCGTAAAATCTGGCGTCTGAATGAGCTGGGTTATGCGGCTGTAGATGATGAAACCACACAGGAAACGATGCGCGAACTGAAAGCGAAGGGCTACACTTCTGAGCCTCATGCCGCCGTGGCCTACCGCGCCCTGCGTGATCAGCTCAATCCGGGCGAGTACGGTCTGTTCCTCGGCACTGCGCACCCGGCGAAGTTTAAAGAGAGCGTGGAAGCGATCCTCAATGAAACGCTGGATCTGCCGAAAGAACTGGCAGAACGTGCGGATCTACCGCTGCTTTCGCAACATCTGCCGGCGGATTTTGCCGCCCTGCGTAAGCTGATGATGACGCGCTAAACCGTCTGCCCGGTGGCGCTATCGCTTACCGGGCCTGTCAGGCGGTGGAGATGAGAAAGCCGGATAAGGCGTAGCCGCTATCCGGCGAAATGCGCATTACTGCTCGTGACGCTTAAACACCAGTTCGCCGTTGCCAGACGCGGCGTCATCAAAGAAGTAACCCTCGCTGTTAAAGCCGGTGAGCTGTTCAGGCTCCGTCAGGCGGTTTTCAATGATGTAGCGGCTCATCAGGCCGCGCGCCTTTTTGGCGTAGAAACTGATGACTTTGAACTTACCGTTTTTCTCGTCGAGGAAGACAGGTTTAATCAGCTCGGCATTCAGTTTCTTCGGTTTCACGGCGCGGAAGTATTCATCCGATGCCAGGTTAATCACCACCTGGTCGCCCTGTGCGGCGAGCGCTTCATTAAGCTTATCCGTGATGATATCGCCCCAGAACTGATACAGATCCTTCCCTTTGGCGTTATCCAGACGGATACCCATTTCCAGACGATAAGGTTGCATCAGATCCAGCGGGCGCAGCACGCCATATAAACCTGAGAGCATACGCAAATGCTGCTGGGCAAAATCGAAATCGGCTTCACTGAAGTTTTCGGCCTGTAGTCCGGTATAGACATCGCCTTTGAAAGCCAGAATGGCCTGACGCGCGTTTTCAGGCGTGAAGTCCGGCTGCCAGTCATGAAAACGGGTGGCGTTTAGATCGGCGAGTTTGTCGCTGATGTTCATCAGCTTGCCGATTTGCGGGGCTGAAAGTTTACGCGCCACATGAATCAGTTGCTGCGAGTGATCCAGTAATTCAGGTAGCGTATGGCGCGTTGTTGCCAGAGGGCTCTGGTAGTCGAGCGTTTTTGCAGGTGAAATCAGAATCAGCATATCCAGTCCTTGCAGGAAATTTACTGCGACTGTAGCAAAAAACACGACTGAGTTGATCGATAGTTGCGATTAGTCTCGCGGTATGTCATCCCAGGCATCTGGTGCCAGTTGCTGTCCGATGTCCGGGTAACGCAGTGGATCAAAGACCGGGCGAACGCCGAGTTTACGCTGACGCAAGTAGTCGCTGGCCAGGGTACGCACCACCGGAGAGAGCAACAATATTGCCGTCAGGTTAGTGATCGCCATGCAGGCCATGATGATATCCGCCAGTTGCCACAGCAGCGGGAAGCTAAGCAAGGTGCCGACCACGACGGTTGAACAGGAGGTAATGCGTAAAGCCCAGATGAAGCGCTTATTGTCCAGCTTCAGAAAGTACAGATTGTTTTCCGCATAGATGTAGTTAACCACAATAGAGCTGAAGGCAAACAGAATCACAATGACTGCGACGAATGCCGCGCCCCACTCTCCGACCAGTGTATTCATCGCTTTCTGCACCAGTTGGATCCCTTCCATCGGCGCATAGGTGGCGTCGTTACCGGCCAGTAAAACCAACATTGCCGTTGCGCTACAGACGATCAGCGTATCGATAAAAATGCCGATCATCTGCACGATCCCCTGTGCCGCAGGGTGCGGCGGCCAGGATGCTGCTGCGGCAGCAGCGTTAGGCGTTGAGCCCATTCCGGCTTCATTGGAGAACATACTGCGTTGAAAACCGCTGGTGATCGCCTGACTCAGCGTATACCCCGCCACGCCGCCCGCCGCTTCTTGCCAGCCAAATGCGCTTTTGACGATAGAAATGATGATGTCCGGCAGTTGGTCGATGTTGATCAGACAAACCACCAGGCTGGTGACCACCCACATCAACGCCATCACAGGGACAAACCATTGCATCATCCGCGCCACGCCTTTGATCCCGCGGACGATAACCAACAGGGCGGCAATCGCCATGACAATACCGGTGGCAACCGGAGGGAAATCAAACGCGAATTTGAGAGCACGGGATACGGAGTTGGCCTGCACGCTGTTGAACACCAGGCCGTAGGCGATCAGCAAAAAGATGGCGAATAACACGCCCATCCAGCGCATGCCTAAACCACGTGACATATACCAGGCGGGGCCACCGCGAAACTGACCGTGGCGATCGCGTTCTTTGTAGAGTTGTGCGAGGGCACATTCAGCAAATGAGGTCGCCATCCCAATGATGGCGGCGATCCACATCCAGAACACCGCACCTGGTCCACCTGCGGTAATGGCCAGCGCCACACCCGCCAGGTTACCGCTACCGATACGGGCGGCAAGGCCGGTGCAGAGTGACTGAAAAGAGGTTAACCCTCCCGGCTGCGGGTTAATGCTGTTTTTCAGACTTCTGCCAACCTGGCGGATATAGCGAAACTGGACGAAGCCTGTGCGCCAGGTAAACCAACACCCTGCTCCGAAGAGCAGGTAGATCATTACCGATCCCCAGAGCACATCATTAATGAACGTGAAAAAATCAGGCATTAACATCCCTCTTGTTGCTGCCGGTACGCTGTAACTACCCTGTGTAAGCGTTACCAATTGTCGAATAGTATATACGCTGCCGGACAATTGATAGCGGCCGAGTAGTATACATGAGGTTGTGTACCGGAATGGCGCGTCACATCAAGCCCGGACCAGAAATTGTCCGCAGATGCCCTCATGGGGATAAGCGCATTGTCTGCGGTTGCGCTGTTACAACGTCGTGTTATCATCAGGGCAGACCGGTTACATCCCCCTAACAAGCTGTTTAAAGAGAAACACTATCATGACGGACAAATTGACCTCCCTTCGTCAGTTCACCACCGTGGTGGCCGACACCGGAGACATCGCGGCAATGAAGCTGTATCAGCCGCAGGATGCCACAACCAACCCTTCTCTCATTCTTAACGCAGCGCAGATCCCGGAATACCGTAAGCTGATTGATGACGCCGTGACGTGGGCTAAGCAGCAGAGCAATGACCGCGCGCAGCAGATTGTTGACGCTACCGACAAACTGGCCGTAAACATCGGTCTGGAGATCCTGAAACTGGTCCCGGGTCGTATCTCCACGGAAGTGGATGCTCGCCTGTCTTATGACACCGATGCCTCTATCGCCAAAGCGAAACGCATCATCAAGCTGTATAACGACGCAGGCATCAGTAACGATCGCATTCTGATCAAACTGGCTTCAACCTGGCAGGGCATCCGCGCTGCTGAGCAGCTGGAAAAAGAAGGCATCAACTGTAACCTGACGCTGCTGTTCTCCTTTGCGCAGGCGCGAGCTTGTGCTGAAGCGGGCGTATTCCTGATCTCTCCGTTCGTGGGCCGTATTCTTGACTGGTATAAATCCAATACCGACAAGAAAGAGTATGCGCCGGCGGAAGATCCGGGCGTGGTTTCTGTAACGGAGATCTACGAATACTACAAACAGCACGGCTACGAGACCGTTGTGATGGGCGCAAGCTTCCGTAACATCGGTGAAATTCTTGAGCTGGCTGGCTGCGATCGCCTGACCATCGCACCGGCGCTGCTGAAAGAGCTGGCGGAAAGCGAAGGGGCTATCGAACGTAAACTGTCCTTCTCTGGCGAAGTGAAAGCGCGTCCGGAACGCATCACCGAGTCTGAGTTCCTGTGGCAGCACAACCAGGATCCCATGGCGGTAGACAAGCTGGCGGACGGTATCCGTAAGTTTGCTGTTGACCAGGAAAAACTGGAAAAAATGATCGGCGACTTGCTGTAATCATTGATGCGTGACCGGTACGCCGGTCACGCTACCTCTTCTCAACCCTGTCTGTCCTTCCCTTCGCAGTGTATCATTCTGTTTAACGAGACTGTTTAAATGGAATAATCATGAACACCTTACGTATTGGCTTAGTTTCCATTTCTGACCGCGCCTCCAGCGGTGTCTATCAGGATAAAGGTATTCCGGCGCTGGAAGAGTGGCTATCGACGGCGCTGACCACCCCTTTTGAGGTGCAGACACGCTTGATTCCTGACGAGCAGGCCATCATCGAACAAACGCTGTGTGAGCTGGTGGACGAGATGAGTTGCCATCTGGTGCTGACCACTGGCGGCACCGGTCCTGCGCGTCGTGATGTGACGCCGGATGCGACCCTCGCAGTTGCCGATCGCCAGATGCCTGGTTTTGGCGAACAGATGCGGCAGATTAGCCTGCACTTTGTACCGACGGCGATCCTGTCGCGCCAGGTCGGGGTGATTCGCAAGCAGGCGTTAATCCTCAATTTACCGGGCCAGCCGAAATCCATTAAAGAGACTCTGGAAGGCGTGAAGGATGCCGAAGGGAATGTCGTTGTGGCGGGTATCTTCGCAAGTGTACCGTATTGTATACAGCTTCTCGAAGGGCCGTATGTGGAAACCGCGCCGAAAATTGTAGCATCTTTTCGCCCGAAAAGCGCAAGACGTGAAATAAACGCCTGAAATTAGCCTTTTCGTAAGATAAGCGGCGGTGAAAGTGGCGTGTTGATTTGTTTACGATATAGTAAGTTTTACTTTACATGTATCATTGATAACAACGCTCCACTGACTTATGGTTCGCTATGTCACAACATACACGCCCCCTCAATCGCCAGGATTACAAAACGCTGACGCTGGCCGCCCTTGGCGGCGCGCTTGAGTTTTATGATTTTATTATCTTCGTCTTTTTCGCTGCAGTGGTAGGGGAGTTGTTTTTCCCCGCTGATATTCCCGAATGGCTACGTCAGGTTCAAACCTTTGGCATCTTCGCTGCCGGATATCTGGCGCGTCCGTTAGGCGGCATCATCATGGCGCACTTTGGCGATCTGGTCGGGCGCAAAAAGATGTTCACCCTGAGCATTTTGTTGATGGCGGTTCCCACGCTGGCGATTGGTCTGCTGCCAACGTACGCCTCTATGGGAATTATTGCGCCGCTATTGTTGCTGCTGATGCGTATTTTGCAGGGGGCGGCGATTGGCGGTGAAGTTCCGGGTGCATGGGTGTTTGTGGCCGAGCACGTTCCCGAACGTCGTATCGGCATTGCCTGCGGAACGCTAACGGCGGGTCTGACGGTGGGGATCCTGCTGGGTTCCGTAGTAGCCACTCAAGTGAATACCCTTTTAACGCAACAGGCCGTGCATGACTATGGCTGGCGAATTCCGTTCTTGTTGGGTGGGATTTTTGGGCTGGTGGCGATGTATTTACGCCGTTGGTTACAGGAAACGCCGATCTTTCTGGAGATGCAGCAGCGTAAGACGCTGGCGCAGGAACTGCCGGTGAAGTCGGTCGTCGTGAAACATCAGAAGGCAGTGGTGATCTCCATGCTTCTGACCTGGCTGCTCTCCGCAGGGATCGTGGTGGTGATTTTAATGTCGCCAGTCTGGCTGCAAAAGCAGTACGGACTAGCCCCAGCCCTGACGTTGCAGGCAAACAGCGTGGCGACCATTATGCTTTGCATGGGTTGCCTGTTGGCGGGCTTTATTGTCGACCGCGTTGGCGCCAGCAAAACCTTTATTGTTGGCAGCCTGTTATTGGCTTGTTCGAGCGGGTTATTCTACCACCTGGCGGGCACACATCCGCAATATCTGTTCCTGCTTTATGGGCTGGTAGGTCTGTGTGTGGGAGTGGTGGGCGCAGTGCCATACGTGATGGTGCGCGCGTTTCCTGCGGAAGTCCGCTTTACCGGCATTTCATTTTCCTACAATGTTTCTTATGCCATTTTCGGTGGGCTGACGCCGATTGTCGTCACATTGCTGATGAGCGTCTCGCCGATGGCTCCAGGCTGGTATGTGCTGGCGTTGTCGCTGGTGGGATTGGGACTGGGAATTTGGTTGCGACAGGACATGTATTATCGCGATACGGAAATGCAGGCTGAGCTACAACAGCCGTAATAATGATCCCCCCTTAGCGGGGGGATACTGATGAATCAGTGTTTTTCACCAATCGGCAGAATGGTACGGCCAAACTGTTCGTTCAGCACTTCGCCCATCGCCAGGTAAATGGCGCTGGCGCCACACACTAAGCCAACCCAGCCGGCAAAGTGGATCACGGCTTCGTTACCCGCGATGTTACCCACAGCCAACAGAGCGAACAGAACCGTCAGGCTCAGGAACACGAACTGCAGCATGCGTGCGCCCGTCAGCGTACCGAAGAACATAAACAGTGTGAATACGCCCCACAGGCCCAGGTAGGCGCCAAGGAACTGGGCATTCGGCGCTTCTGTCAGACCCATTTTCGGCATCAGCAGGATCGCGACCAGCGTCAGCCAGAACGAGCCGTAAGAGGTGAAAGCGGTCAAACCGAAGGTATTCCCTTTTTTGTATTCCAGCAGGCCGGCAAAAATTTGCGCGATACCGCCGTAGAAAATTCCCATCGCGAGAATAATACCGTCAAGAGCGAAGAAACCCGCGTTATGCAGGTTAAGCAGAATGGTGGTCATGCCGAAGCCCATCAGGCCCAGCGGTGCCGGGTTAGCCAACTTAGTGTTGCCCATAAATCCTCAAGATCATCATTAATTGAATGGTGAAATAGTTATCCCCGCTAAAACATGACGCCGTTCGGGGCGCGGCATAATAATCAGGAGAGAAGGGGCTGTCTATGATCTCATCGGGGGAAAAGAGTGAATTTTTGCCGTGATCGCCATCACACATCATCCAGGCGATTTATTTCAACAAAAGCAAAAATTTTTTTCATTCCCCCCTTGATGAAGTGGGTTACGACCCCACTTAGTAGTCAACCGCAGTGGTGAGTCTGAAAAAAAACGAATCAGGGTAGTTGAAACCGCACGTTTCGCCCTTATTACAGACTCACAACCACATGTTGACCGAATTTTTAGTGGAGACGTTTAGATGGGTAAAATTATTGGTATCGACCTGGGTACTACCAACTCTTGTGTAGCGATTATGGACGGCACTACTGCACGTGTGCTGGAGAACGCCGAGGGCGATCGCACCACGCCTTCTATCATTGCTTATACCCAGGATGGTGAAACTCTGGTTGGTCAGCCGGCTAAACGTCAGGCAGTGACAAACCCGCAAAACACCCTGTTTGCGATTAAACGCCTGATTGGCCGCCGCTTCCAGGACGAAGAAGTTCAACGTGATGTTTCCATCATGCCGTACAAAATCATTGGCGCCGACAACGGCGACGCATGGCTGGATGTGAAAGGTCAGAAAATGGCACCGCCGCAGATCTCGGCTGAAGTGCTGAAGAAAATGAAGAAAACGGCTGAAGATTACCTGGGTGAACCGGTAACTGAAGCGGTTATCACTGTACCTGCTTACTTTAACGATGCTCAGCGTCAGGCAACCAAAGACGCCGGTCGTATCGCAGGTCTGGAAGTGAAACGTATCATCAACGAACCGACTGCCGCTGCGCTGGCGTACGGTCTGGATAAAGAAGTCGGTAACCGTACTATCGCGGTTTACGACCTCGGTGGTGGTACTTTCGATATCTCTATTATCGAAATCGACGAAGTTGACGGCGAAAAAACCTTCGAAGTTCTGGCAACCAACGGTGATACCCACCTGGGTGGTGAAGACTTCGACAGCCGTATGATCAACTATCTGGTTGAAGAATTTAAGAAAGATCAGGGCATTGACCTGCGTAACGATCCGCTGGCCATGCAGCGCCTGAAAGAAGCGGCAGAAAAAGCGAAAATCGAGCTTTCTTCTGCGCAGCAGACCGACGTGAACCTGCCGTACATCACTGCAGATGCCACCGGTCCGAAACACATGAATATCAAAGTGACTCGCGCGAAACTGGAAAGCCTGGTCGAAGATCTGGTGAACCGTTCCATCGAGCCGCTGAAAGTCGCTCTGCAGGACGCTGGCCTGTCCGTATCTGATATCAACGACGTTATCCTCGTGGGTGGTCAGACGCGTATGCCAATGGTGCAGAAGAAAGTAGCTGAGTTCTTTGGTAAAGAACCGCGTAAAGACGTGAACCCGGACGAAGCCGTGGCGATCGGTGCTGCCGTTCAGGGTGGTGTATTGACCGGTGATGTGAAAGACGTACTGCTGCTGGACGTTACCCCGCTGTCTCTGGGTATCGAAACCATGGGTGGTGTGATGACGGCGCTGATCTCCAAAAACACCACTATCCCGACCAAACACAGCCAGGTGTTCTCTACTGCGGAAGACAACCAGTCTGCGGTCACCATCCATGTGCTGCAGGGTGAACGTAAACGTGCGTCTGATAACAAATCTCTGGGTCAGTTCAACCTGGATGGGATCAACCCGGCACCGCGCGGCATGCCGCAGATCGAAGTGACCTTCGATATCGATGCTGACGGTATCCTGCACGTTTCCGCGAAAGACAAAAACAGCGGTAAAGAGCAGAAGATCACCATCAAGGCGTCTTCTGGTCTGAATGAAGAAGAAATTCAGAAAATGGTTCGCGAAGCGGAAGCGAACGCCGAGTCTGACCGTAAGTTCGAAGAGCTGGTTCAGACCCGCAACCAGGGTGACCATCTGTTGCACAGCACTCGCAAGCAGGTTGAGGAAGCCGGCGAACAACTGCCAGCTGACGACAAAACCGCTATCGAGTCTGCACTGAGCGCACTGGAAACGGCGCTGAAAGGTGAAGACAAAGCGGCTATCGAAGCGAAGATGCAGGAGCTGGCGCAGGTTTCCCAGAAACTGATGGAAATCGCTCAACAGCAGCACGCACAGCAGCAGGCAGGTTCCGCTGACGCTTCCACAAACAACGCGAAAGATGATGATGTTGTCGACGCTGAGTTTGAAGAAGTGAAAGACAAAAAATAATCGCCCTTTGAACGGGTAATTACTGGCACGGGCGAAGAGGTTTCCTCTCCGCCCGTGCACGCATGTTAAGGGCAGATAAAAAGAGATGGCTAAGCAAGACTATTACGAGATTTTAGGCGTTTCCAAATCAGCGGAAGAGCGTGAAATCAAAAAGGCCTACAAGCGCCTGGCCATGAAATTTCACCCGGACCGTAATCAGGGTGATAAAGAGGCCGAAGCCAAGTTTAAAGAGATCAAAGAAGCGTATGAAGTCCTGACCGACTCGCAAAAACGCGCCGCTTACGACCAGTACGGACATGCTGCGTTTGAGCAAGGCGGTATGGGTGGCGGCGGCGGTTTTGGCGGCGGCGCTGACTTCAGCGATATCTTTGGTGACGTTTTTGGCGATATCTTTGGCGGTGGTCGGGGTCGTCAACGTGCTGCGCGTGGGGCCGATTTACGTTACAACATGGATCTCACCCTGGAAGAAGCCGTACGTGGCGTGACCAAAGAGATCCGCATTCCGACGCTGGAAGAGTGTGATGTTTGCCACGGCAGTGGCGCGAAAGCGGGGACTCAGCCGCAGACCTGTCCGACCTGTCATGGTTCCGGTCAGGTGCAGATGCGCCAGGGGTTCTTCGCGGTTCAGCAAACCTGTCCGCACTGTCAGGGACGCGGTACGCTGATCAAAGATCCGTGCAACAAGTGCCACGGCCATGGTCGCGTCGAGAAGAGCAAAACGCTGTCGGTTAAAATCCCGGCTGGCGTGGATACCGGCGACCGCATTCGTCTTTCAGGCGAAGGTGAAGCTGGCGAGCACGGCGCACCGGCAGGGGACCTGTACGTTCAGGTTCAGGTGAAACAGCACCCGATCTTCGAACGTGAAGGTAACAACCTGTACTGTGAAGTGCCGATTAACTTTGCGATGGCTGCACTTGGCGGTGAGATTGAAGTTCCGACGCTGGATGGCCGCGTGAAGCTGAAAGTGCCCAGCGAAACGCAGACCGGAAAACTGTTCCGCATGCGTGGCAAAGGCGTGAAGTCAGTCCGTGGTGGCGCGCAGGGCGATTTGTTGTGCCGCGTCGTGGTCGAAACACCGGTCGGTCTGAACGAGAAGCAGAAACAACTGCTGAAAGACCTGCAGGAAAGCTTTGGCGGCCCAACCGGCGAAAATAACAGCCCGCGCTCCAAGAGTTTCTTTGACGGTGTGAAAAAGTTCTTTGACGATTTGACCCGCTAATCACTGGCTAACGACGTTCTCATTGAGTAAAAACCGGTATTCCCTGTGAGGGGATACCGGTTTTTTATTATCTGGACCCCACTGTTTGTTTATAAAAATGAATGTGATTTTTATAACAAGCTGAATAAACAGGTATACGGCACCAGAATAAAATAATAGATGAGTCTTTATTAAAAGTGATGGACTTAGCATCTCTAAAACAACATTTTTTGACACCTTGTTTTTGGCAGGCTTTAACATCTTCTGATGTGAGATTTACATCACTCTTCTTCGATTCTGTTCAGTTAGTATTTGTCGCCGTAGTAAAGGGGTTTTACTGCGGAATAAAATATAGCTATGAGGAATAGATTAAATGCCTCGGATAAAAAACGTATTATTAACCAGTCTGGTGCTGGCTGCGCCTTCTCTTTTTAGCCACTCCGCACAGGCGCTGGAATATAAAAATGCGTTCGGTTCAATTAATGCGGGTTATGCTGACTGGAATAGCGGGTTTGTCAATGTTCATCGTGGCGAAGTCTGGAAAGCGACAGCAGATTTCGGTATCAATTTTAAAGAGGCTGAGTTTTATTCATTTTATGAAAGCAATGTCTTAAATCACTCTGTTGCCGGGCGTAACCATACGGTATCAGCCATGACCCATGTCCGCCTGTTTGATTCCAACTATACCTTCTTCGGCAAACTTTATGGTCAGTGGGAAAACACCTGGGGCGATGACCTTGATATGTTTTATGGCCTGGGCTATCTCGGCTGGACAGGTAATTGGGGGTTCTTTAAACCGTATATTGGATTACATAATCAATCTGGCGATTATGTTTCGCAGAAATACGGGCAAACCAGTGGCTGGAACGGTTATGTGCTGGGATGGACTGCGGCCTATAATTTTACGCTTCTTGAGGAGAAATTCGTTCTCTCAAACTGGAATGAAATTGAATTCGATCGCAATAACGCTTACGCGGAACAGCAATATGGTGACTATGGCATTAATGGCGGTCTGACGCTGGCATGGAAATTCTATCCCTGCTGGAAGGCGACGGTCACCTGGCGTTATTTCGAAAATAAATTAGGTTACGACGGTTTCGGTGACCAGATGATTTATATGGTCGGATATGAATTTTAATAAAAGGCAAAGGAGTTGAAATGAAAAGAACAATCGTTGCCAGTATGATTGGTCTGGCGTTATGTGCCGGAAGCACATTGCAAACCGTGCAGGCGGCGTTGGATAAACGGCCTAATCTGGTCATTATTATGGCTGATGATCTGGGCTATGGTGATTTGGCCACTTATGGACATCAAATCGTAAAAACTCCTAATATCGACAAACTGGCGCAGGACGGGGTGAAATTCACCGACTACTATGCGCCCGCTCCGTTGTGTTCTCCTTCTCGGGCCGGGTTATTAACCGGACGAATGCCATTTCGCACCGGGATCCGCTCCTGGATCCCGGAAGGAAAAAATGTCGCACTGGGCCGTAACGAACTGACGATTGCCAACCTGTTAAAGCAGCAGGGTTATGACACGGCGATGATGGGGAAATTACACCTCAATGCGGGAGGTGAGCGTACCGATCAGCCGCAGGCAAAAGATATGGGCTTTGACTACAGTCTGGTGAATGCGGCGGGGTTCGTGACAGATTCCACGTTAGATAATGCAAAAGAACGACCGCGTAACGGCATGGTGTATCCGACCGGATTTTTGCGTAATGGCAAACCCATTGGTCGAGCGGAAACTTACAGCGGTGAACTGGTCAGTTCAGAAGCGGTTAACTGGCTGGATAACAAAAAAGATGATAATCCGTTTTTCTTGTATGTCGCCTTTACGGAGGTCCACAGCCCGTTGGCTTCTCCGAAAAAATACCTCGATATGTATTCGCAGTATATGAGCGCTTATCAGAAACAGCATCCGGAGGAGTTCTACGGTGACTGGGCGGATAAACCCTGGCGCGGCACGGGAGAATATTACGCGAACATCAGTTACCTGGATGCCCAGGTCGGTAAAGTGCTGGATAAGATAAAAGCAATGGGTGAAGAAGAGAACACCATTGTGATTTTTACCAGCGATAACGGCCCGGTGACGCGTGAGGCGCGTAAAATATATGAACTGAATCTCGCGGGTGAGACGGATGGGTTACGTGGCCGTAAAGATAACCTGTGGGAAGGTGGGATTCGTGTTCCGGCAATCATTAAGTATGGCAATCATCTTCCACAGGGAATGGTCACGGATACACCGGCTTACGGTCTTGACTGGCTGCCGACGCTGGCAAGCATGATGAATTTTAAACTGCCAACCGATCGTACTTATGACGGGCAATCCCTGGCTCCCGTACTGGCGCATAAAACCTTAAAACGCGAAAAACCGATGATCTTTGGTATTGATATGCCTTTACAGGATGATCCGACCGATGAATGGGCGATTCGGGATGGCGACTGGAAAATGATCATCGATCGTGAAAATAAACCCAAGTATCTCTATAACCTGAAAAAGGATCGTTCCGAGACGCTTAATCAGTTGGGTAAACAGCCTGAAATCGAAAAAAGAATGTATGGCGAATTCCTGAAATATAAACAGAACATTGATAATGATTCTTTAATGAAGGCTCGCGGTGATAAACCGACACCGGTTACCTGGAGTTAATGGACGAATAATAAGAACAGTAAGTATGCCACTTAGGGCGCTGCCCGCCTGATTCAGTACATCGTGCTGAATCAGGTCCTTTTATTAATAGGGCTGAAGGGTGATGCAAAGAAAAAGCTGTCAGGTCATGGTGAAACCAACAGGATCGGTCTGCAATCTGGACTGTAAATACTGTTTTTATCTGGAGAAAGAGAAGCTCTATCCCGATAGAAAAAGTCATTACAGAATGTCAGATGAGATGCTTGAATTATTCGTCAAACAGCATATCGCCGCACAGGATGTGGATGACGTTATTTTTGCGTGGCAGGGAGGAGAGCCTACGCTGATGGGGATTGCGTTTTATCGGCGGGCCGTTGAACTCCAGCAGCGTTATGCGGCCGGAAAAACAATCATTAATACCTTTCAGACGAACGGCATTTTGATCGACGATGCATGGGCGCGTTTTTTCAGGCAACAGGATTTTCTGGTCGGCATCTCTATTGATGGTGATGCTGCATTGCATGATGAATGGCGGGTGACGCGTGCCGGCAAATCGACGCATGCTAACGTTGTCCGGGCGCTTCAATGTCTGGTGCGCCATGATGTTGAATTTAATACGCTCACGGTGGTGAACGGCACGAATATGCACCATCCACTCCTGATCTATCAGTTTCTGAAAAGTATCGGGAGTCGCTATATGCAGTTTATTCCACTGGTCGAACGAAGGTCTGCCAGTAATAATTCGATGCTGGCGACGCCTGCGGATAAGCAAGCCGCAGTGATGCCATGGTCTGTTGAATCCCTGGCATTTGGCCAGTTTCTTAATGCCATTTTTGATGTCTGGCTCCGTCAGGATATTGGCGATATCGGTATACAGTTATTTGAGCAGACGCTGGCGGCCTGGTGTGGGTTGCCGCCGCAGGTATGCGTATTTTCTCCAACGTGTGGCAGTGCTTTTGCAATGGAAATGAACGGTGATGTCTATAACTGCGATCACTTTGTTTATCCGCAGTACGCGTTGGGAAATATTAAGAACACGACACTGCGTGCGATGAATAACAGTGAGCAAAATATGCGGTTTGGCGATGAGAAGCGTCGAACCATGGCGCAGGAGTGCCATTCCTGTCCGTGGCAGTTTGCCTGTCACGGCGGCTGTCCTAAGCACCGCTTTTTGCCGACCGACTTCGGCTCTTTTGCACAAAACTACCTGTGCGCGGGCTACCAGGCCTTTTTTGCCCACACCGCACCCGCAATGAAATCAATGAAAGCGCTCTATGAAAAAGGTATTTCACCTTCAGAGATAAAATCGTTATTCGCTTGAAGGCGATATTCGCAGGGAGTGAATATGTTTTCACGTATTAATGTCGATGCATGCAAAACGTCAGGCTGTAAAAACCTCGGCGTGTTGAATAGCCCTGACTATTCGGTGCAGGGGAAATATGTCCTGTGTCGTGCGTGTGGATTTTTGTTCCCTCTGATTTCTGAACGTTCACTGAACCTTTTTCGCCAATCGGCTAATCAGCTATGGTCAGGTCTGATTAAAGTTTGCCCGGGCTGTGGAGGGGCCACATTAAAGAAATATGGCTTTTCCGCACAGGGAGCGCCGCGGCTCTATTGTCTCCAGTGCCATAAAACTTTTATTTCTCCCGTTGGGGATAAAACCGATCCTCGCCAGGAAGC
The DNA here is from genome assembly GCF_013816795.1 of Citrobacter sp. RHB35-C17. Classification (NCBI taxonomy): domain Bacteria; kingdom Pseudomonadati; phylum Pseudomonadota; class Gammaproteobacteria; order Enterobacterales; family Enterobacteriaceae; genus Citrobacter; species Citrobacter sp. RHB35-C17. The sequence goes on from NZ_CP057150.1 coordinate 834,202, forward strand.
GCTCGCCAGGCTTATTCAAGAAGGACACTCGCTGGCAGATATTCGTACCTCGTTAACGCTCGATAGCACGGGCCTGAACCGGCTATTACAAAAATTATCCCGCCAGTCGAATCAGGTGGAACGTGCGTATATTTTCCAAAAATTGGATTTAATCATGAGTACCCGTGCTTTTCGGGTAAAGTTTAACGGCGGCGACGGCTGTTTGTATGTTCTGGTCACGGCAGAGGAGAACAGTGGCAGGGTGATTGCCGTCACCACGAATTATTCAACGCTGCCTGTAGAAGACGAATACCGGTACACATCTTATTATGAAGAGCGCCTCGCACCCGGCACATTAACGCATCTCGTCCAGCGTAAAGAGCTGATCATCATGCGCCGCAATATCTTATTCGATGTGGACTATGGCCCCGCGTCGCTGCATAAAAACGATCCAGGGATGTTGGTCAAACCGGTTCTGCCTGCTTACCGACATTTTGAGTTAGTGAAAGCGTTGACGGATGAACGTTCCCTCAACGTTCAACATTACATAGAACAGGAATGTTTTATCTTTGGTGGATGCCTGATGGCGAATTTGCAGCATGTTCAGCAAGGCCGTTGCCATATTTCCTTTGTGAGAGAAAGAGGGTGTTCACCGCGGCAAAACGATATTCCGTACCGAATGTTTCAGAGTGGCGGTATTCGTAACAATGTCTGGCGCACCTTTTCTACCCGGGATTATGCACTGGCGATATGTAATCTCACCGGTACTAAAAAAACGAGCATGTTGCGCTATGCCACGCTTGCTGGCGCAACGGCGTTCATTCAATACATCAATAATCATCCGTTTCTACCGCAGCTTAATCGTATGTCCCCAGCCAATGTCACCGCCACGCTGGACTACCTCCGCTACACCTTCAATCGTCTGTGCAACGAACAGTACGATCGCTGATTCCGTCATACTTCATGACACAATTCACTCGAAAAAACCGATCGTTTAACCATATATAATCTAATTTTAACGATGAGTTGTGAGGAGTATGATAGTAATTACGAAGTATTCACCTTATAGAGAGAATAAAAAGTGAAACATCTGCATCGTTTCTTCAGCAGTGATGCCTCTGGGGGCATCATTCTTATCATCGCCGCCGCACTGGCCATGCTGATGGCCAACATGGGTGTAACCAGTGGATGGTACCACGCCTTTCTCGAGACGCCTGTCCAACTGCGCGTTGGTGCGCTTGAGATCAATAAAAACATGCTGTTATGGATCAATGACGCCCTGATGGCGGTGTTTTTCCTGTTGATTGGCCTTGAGGTTAAGCGTGAGCTGATGCAGGGCTCACTGGCGAGTCTGCGTCAGGCGGCTTTCCCGGTGATTGCTGCCATCGGCGGAATGATTGTCCCGGCGCTGCTGTACCTGGCCTTCAACTATGCCGATCCGATCACTCGCGAAGGCTGGGCGATCCCGGCCGCCACGGATATTGCGTTTGCACTGGGCGTTCTGGCGCTGCTCGGCAGTCGGGTGCCGTTGGCGTTGAAAATTTTCCTGATGGCGCTGGCGATCATCGACGATCTCGGCGCGATAGTCATTATTGCTCTGTTTTATACCAACGATCTGTCGATGGTTTCGCTGGGCGTTGCGGCGTTTGCCATAGCATTGCTGGCGATTCTGAATCTGTGCGGCGTCCGGCGCACGGGGGTGTACATCCTCATTGGCGCAATACTGTGGACCGCGGTGCTGAAATCCGGCGTCCATGCGACGCTGGCAGGGGTGATCGTCGGCTTTTTCATTCCATTGAAAGAGAAACACGGGCGTTCCCCGGCAAAGCGTCTGGAACATGTTCTGCATCCGTGGGTGGCGTATCTGATCCTGCCGCTGTTTGCTTTTGCCAATGCGGGCGTTTCATTGCAGGGCGTGACGATGGACGGACTGACGTCCATTCTGCCGCTCGGCATTATTGCGGGCCTGCTGGTAGGTAAGCCGCTGGGGATCAGCCTGTTCTGTTGGTTGGCGCTGCGTCTGAAGCTGGCGCAACTGCCGGAAGGAACCTCATTCCCGCAAATCATGGCGGTCGGCATCCTGTGCGGCATTGGTTTTACGATGTCGATCTTTATCGCCAGCCTGGCCTTTGGCAGCGTGGATCCGGAGCTGATTAACTGGGCGAAGCTGGGGATCCTGATTGGCTCCTTGCTGTCGGCGGTGATTGGCTACAGCTTGCTGCGCGCACGTTTACGCCCGTCAGTCTGATTGGGCGAGTTAGCAGGGGAGCCTCGTTCGGCTCCCTCTTTGTGATATTTATCAGAGAGAGTGTATGTCCCACATTAATTACAACCATCTCTATTACTTTTGGCACGTCTATAAGGAGGGGTCCGTGGTCGGTGCGGCGGAAGCGCTTTATTTAACGCCGCAAACTATCACCGGACAGATTAAAGCGCTTGAGGAACGCCTGCAGGGCAAACTCTTCAAGCGTAAGGGGCGCGGTCTGGAGCCCAGCGAGCTCGGCGAGCTGGTTTTTCGCTATGCGGATAAAATGTTTACTCTCAGCCAGGAGATGCTGGATATCGTGAACTACCGCAAAGAGTCCAATCTGTTATTTGATGTGGGGGTGGCGGATGCGCTGTCGAAGCGATTGGTCAGCAACGTACTGGATGCCGCCGTCGTTGAAGGGGAACAGATCCACCTGCGCTGTTTTGAATCAACCCACGAAATGCTGCTGGAACAGCTCAGCCAGCATAAGCTGGATATGATTATCTCGGATTGCCCGATTGACTCGACGCAACAGGAAGGGCTGTTTTCGGTGAAGATTGGTGAGTGTAGCGTGAGCTTCTGGTGTACCCAGCCGTTACCGGAAAAATCCTTCCCGGCCTGTCTGGAAGAGCGACGTTTGCTGATCCCCGGCCGGCGTTCGATGTTAGGACGCAAGTTGCTGAACTGGATTAATTCCCAGGGGCTGAAGGTCGAGATTCTGGGAGAGTTCGATGACGCCGCATTGATGAAAGCCTTTGGCGCAACGCACAACGCGATTTTCGTGGCCCCGACGCTCTATGCGCATGACTTTTACGCAGACGATTCGGTGGTCGAAATTGGTCGCGTGGAGAATGTGATGGAGGAATACCATGCCATCTTTGCTGAGAGGATGATTCAGCATCCGGCGGTACAGCGTATCTGTAATACGAACTATTCGGCGTTATTTACGCCCCAGAACAAATAGTCCAGACATAAAAAAACCCGCTTGCGCGGGTTTTTTCACAAAGCAACAATCAACAGGCGATTAAGCCAGTTTGTTGATCTGTGCAGTCAGGTTAGCTTTATGACGTGCAGCTTTGTTTTTGTGGATCAGACCTTTAGCAGCCTGACGGTCCACGATTGGTTGCATTTCGTTAAATGCTTTCAGTGCAGTAGCTTTGTCGCCAGCTTCGATAGCTGCGTATACTTTCTTGATGAAAGTACGCATCATAGAGCGACGGCTTGCGTTGTGCTTACGAGCCTTTTCAGACTGAACGGCGCGCTTCTTAGCTGATTTGATATTAGCCAAGGTCCAACTCCCAAATGTGTTCTATATGGACAATTCAAAGGCCGAGGAATATGCCCTTTTAGCCTTCTTTTGTCAATGGATTTGTGCAAATAAGCGCCGTTAATCTAGCGGCACTCGTTACGTAGTGATGGCGCAGGATTCTACCAGCTTGCGGTCTGTGAATACAGCTTTTCAGCGATAAAAATTGAATTGCTTTGTCAGTTTGTGGTCGGTATTTGCCTCAGGGTAATGAAATCCATCTGCTTTCTGTTTCGCCACATCAATCGCCGGTTAACCTTGACCGCCGTACAAGGTATACTTTGGCGATTTTCACTGTTTTGAGCCAGACATGAAGCTGATACGCGGCATACATAATCTCAGTCAGGCCCCACACGGGTGTGTGCTGACTATTGGTAATTTCGACGGCGTGCATCGTGGTCATCGTGCGCTGCTGCAAGGTTTGCAGGAAGAAGGGCGCAGGCGTGGCTTACCGGTGATGGTGATGATTTTTGAGCCGCAGCCGCTCGAACTGTTTGCGACAGACAAAGCCCCTGCGCGGCTGACCCGCCTGCGTGAAAAATTGCGTTATCTCGCGCAATGCGGCGTCGATTACGTGCTGTGCGTGCGCTTTGACCGCCGTTTCGCCGCCCTGACGGCACAGACCTTTATCAGCGAACTGCTGGTGAATCGTCTTGGGGTGCAATTTCTCGCGGTGGGAGATGATTTCCGCTTTGGCGCTGGTCGCGAAGGCGATTTCTTGTTATTACAGAAGGCGGGTGTGGAATATGGTTTCGATATTACCAGCACCCAAACCTTCTGCGAAGGCGGCGTGCGTATCAGCAGTACCGCCGTGCGTCAGGCGCTGGCACAGGACAACCTGGCCCTCGCCGAAAGCCTGCTGGGCCATCCGTTTACCATTTCAGGCCGTGTTGTACACGGTGATGAACTCGGGCGCACCATTGGTTTCCCGACGGCAAACTTACCGCTGCGTCGTCAGGTTTCCCCGGTAAAAGGGGTCTATGCGGTTGAAGTGATGGGGCTTGGCGAGAAGCCATTGCCCGGCGTGGCGAACATCGGGACCCGTCCGACGGTTTCGGGCGTGCGCCAGCAACTGGAAGTGCATCTGCTGGATGTTGCAATGGACCTCTATGGTCGCCATATAGATGTAGTGCTGCGTAAAAAAATACGCAATGAACAGCGATTTGCTTCGCTGGATGAACTCAAAGCGCAGATTGCGCGAGATGAATTAACTGCCCGTGATTTTTTTGGGCTATCAAAACCGGCTTAAAGGCCTGGGTAATCAATACGGAACCGAGAATCTGATGAGTGACTATAAATCAACCCTGAATTTGCCGGAAACAGGGTTCCCGATGCGCGGCGATCTCGCCAAGCGTGAACCGGGAATGCTGGCGCGTTGGACTGATGATGACCTGTACGGCATCATTCGTGCGGCCAAAAAAGGCAAAAAAACCTTCATTCTGCATGATGGCCCTCCTTATGCGAATGGCAGCATTCATATTGGTCACTCGGTTAACAAGATTCTGAAAGACATTATCGTGAAGTCCAAAGGACTCGCGGGATATGACTCGCCTTACGTTCCGGGTTGGGACTGTCACGGTCTGCCGATCGAATTGAAAGTGGAGCAGGAATTCGGCAAGCCGGGCGAAAAATTCACCGCGGCGGAGTTCCGTGCGAAGTGCCGTGAGTACGCTGCAACTCAGGTTGATGGGCAACGTAAAGACTTTATCCGTCTGGGCGTGCTCGGCGACTGGTCGCATCCGTATCTGACGATGGACTTCAAAACGGAAGCCAACATCATCCGCGCGCTGGGCAAAATCATCGGTAATGGTCATCTGCATAAAGGCGCGAAACCGGTGCACTGGTGCGTAGACTGCCGTTCTGCGCTGGCAGAAGCGGAAGTGGAATACTACGACAAAACCTCTCCGTCGATCGACGTGGCCTTTGTTGCTGCGGATCAGGACGCGGTGAAGGCAAAATTTGGCGTGGCGAATGTCAACGGGCCAATCTCGTTGGTCATCTGGACCACCACACCGTGGACGCTGCCGGCAAACCGCGCGATTTCCGTGGCGCCGGACTTTGACTACGCGCTGGTACAAATCGACGGTCAGGCGGTGATCCTGGCAAAAGATCTGGTTGAAAGCGTGATGCAGCGCATTGGCGCGACAGATTATACCGTTCTCGCCACCGTAAAAGGGGCGGAGCTTGAACTGCTGCGCTTTACCCATCCGTTTATGGGTTTCGACGTTCCGGCGATCCTCGGCGATCACGTGACGCTGGATGCCGGTACTGGCGCGGTACATACCGCGCCAGGCCATGGTCCGGATGACTATGTCATCGGCCAGAAATACGGTCTGGAAGTTGCTAACCCGGTAGGTCCGGACGGCGCTTATCTGCCGGGTACTTATCCGACGCTGGACGGTGTGAACGTCTTTAAAGCGAACGATATTGTGGTTGCGCTGCTGACCGAAAAAGGCGCGCTGCTGCACGTTGAGAAAATGCAGCACAGCTATCCGTGCTGCTGGCGTCACAAATCACCTATCATCTTCCGTGCAACCCCGCAGTGGTTCATCAGCATGGATCAGAAAGGTCTGCGCGAGCAGTCTCTGAAAGAGATCAAAGGCGTGCAGTGGATCCCGGACTGGGGCCAGGCGCGTATCGAATCAATGGTAGCGAACCGTCCTGACTGGTGTATTTCTCGTCAGCGTACCTGGGGCGTGCCGATGTCTCTGTTCGTTCACAAAGACACTGAAGAGCTGCACCCGCGCGCCATCGAACTGATGGAAGAAGTGGCAAAACGCGTTGAAGTTGACGGTATTCAGGCCTGGTGGGATCTCGACCCGAAAGACATTCTGGGTGACGAAGCCGATCAGTACGTGAAAGTGCCGGATACCCTGGACGTCTGGTTTGACTCTGGTTCAACGCACTCCTCCGTCGTGGATGTCCGCCCGGAGTTCGCCGGTCATGCTGCGGATATGTATCTGGAAGGCTCCGACCAGCATCGTGGTTGGTTCATGTCGTCTCTGATGATCTCTACCGCGATGAAAGGCAAAGCGCCGTATCGCCAGGTACTGACGCACGGTTTTACCGTCGATGGTCAGGGCCGCAAGATGTCCAAGTCTATCGGTAACACCGTTTCGCCGCAGGATGTGATGAACAAACTGGGCGCTGACATTCTGCGTCTGTGGGTGGCATCAACCGACTACACTGGTGAAATGGCGGTATCGGATGAGATCCTCAAACGTGCTGCCGACAGCTATCGTCGTATCCGTAACACCGCGCGCTTCCTGCTGGCGAACCTGAACGGGTTTGATCCGGCTAAAGACATGGTGAAACCGGAAGAGATGGTGGTACTGGACAGATGGGCGGTGGGCTGCGCGAAAGCGGCGCAGGAAGATATTCTGAAAGCGTACGAAGCCTACGATTTCCACGAAGTGGTACAGCGCCTGATGCGTTTCTGCTCCGTCGAAATGGGGTCGTTCTATCTCGACATCATCAAAGACCGTCAGTACACCGCGAAAGCGGAAAGCCGGGCGCGTCGCAGCTGTCAGACCGCGCTGTACCATATCGCGGAAGCGCTGGTACGCTGGATGGCGCCGATCATGTCCTTCACCGCAGATGAAATCTGGGGCTACCTGCCGGGTTCTCGTGAGCAGTATGTCTTCACCGGTGAGTGGTACGAAGGCTTGTTTGGTCTGGCGGACAGCGAAGCGATGAACGATAGCTTCTGGGACGAGCTGCTGAAAGTGCGTGGCGAAGTGAACAAAGTGATCGAACAGGCGCGTGCGGATAAGAAAGTGGGCGGTTCTCTGGAAGCGGCAGTCACCCTGTACGCCGAACCTGAACTGGCTGCGAAGCTGACCGCACTGGGCGATGAATTACGATTTGTCCTGTTGACCTCCGGGGCGAAAGTCGCTGACTATGCCGGGGCTCCTGCAGATGCGCAGCAGAGCGAACTGCTCAAAGGGCTGAAAATCGCCCTGAGTAAAGCCGAAGGTGATAAGTGCCCGCGTTGCTGGCATTACACGACGGATGTCGGCAAGGTAGCGGAACACGCAGAAATTTGCGGACGCTGTGTCAGCAACATCGCCGGTGATGGCGAAAAACGTAAGTTTGCCTGATGAGTAAGCCTCTTTGTTCAACAGGGCTACGCTGGCTGTGGCTGGTGGTAGTCGTGCTGATTATCGATTTGGGCAGCAAGTACCTGATCCTCCAGAATTTTGCTCTGGGGGATACGGTGCCGCTGTTCCCGTCGCTTAATCTGCATTATGCGCGTAACTATGGTGCGGCGTTTAGCTTCCTCGCTGATAGCGGCGGCTGGCAGCGCTGGTTCTTTGCCGGTATCGCGATCGGTATCTGTGTCATTCTGGCGGTGATGATGTATCGCTCCAGCGCGACGCAAAAGCTGAATAATATCGCGTATGCGCTAATCATTGGCGGCGCGCTGGGGAACCTGTTCGACCGCCTGTGGCATGGTTTCGTGGTCGATATGATCGATTTCTACGTCGGGGACTGGCATTTTGCTACGTTTAACCTCGCCGATAGTGCGATCTGTATCGGCGCCGCAATGATTGTCCTGGAAGGATTCCTGCCGAAAAAGCAGGCGTAATACAGTGCCGGATGGTGGCGTAATCGCCTTATCCGGCCTATAAAATAGCGCGATCCTTGTAGGCCCGATAAGTGCAAGTGCCATCGGGCTAACTGGTGAGTCACAACAAGTGAGCAACCTGCATGTCTAAATCAGTACAGAGTAACAGTGCGGTGCTGGTGCACTTCACCTTAAAACTCGACGATGGCTCCACCGCAGAGTCAACCCGTAATAACGGCAAGCCCGCGCTTTTTCGCCTGGGGGATGGTTCTCTGTCTGAAGGACTGGAGCAACATCTTCTCGGACTGAAAGACGGCGATAAAACCACTTTTTCCCTGGAGCCGGATGCCGCGTTTGGCATCACGACGCCTGACCTGATTCAGTATTTCTCGCGCCGCGAATTTATGGACGCCGGCGAACCTGAAATCGGGGCTATTATGCTCTTTACCGCAATGGACGGCAGTGAGATGCCTGGTGTGATCCGCGAAATCAACGGTGACTCCATCACCGTCGATTTTAACCATCCGCTGGCCGGGCATACCGTTCATTTTGATATTGAAGTGCTGGAAGTCGATCCGGCACTGGAGGCGTAACATGCAGATCCTGTTGGCCAACCCGCGCGGTTTTTGCGCTGGTGTAGACCGCGCTATCAGCATTGTTGAAAACGCGCTGGCCATCTACGGCGCGCCGATTTACGTTCGTCATGAAGTGGTACATAACCGCTACGTGGTCGACAGCCTGCGCGAACGCGGGGCGATTTTCATCGAGCAGATCAGCGAAGTGCCAGACGGCGCGATCCTGATCTTCTCCGCGCACGGCGTCTCTCAGGCGGTGCGCAACGAAGCGAAAGGCCGTGACCTCACTGTCTTTGATGCGACCTGTCCGCTGGTAACCAAAGTGCATATGGAAGTGGCGCGCGCCAGTCGTCGTGGCGAAGAGTCGATCCTGATTGGTCACGCCGGACACCCTGAAGTGGAAGGCACAATGGGGCAGTACAGCAACCCGGCAGGGGGCATGTACCTGGTGGAATCGCCGGAAGATGTTTTTTCGCTCAAGGTGAAAAACGAAGGCAAGCTCTCCTTTATGACCCAGACCACGCTCTCCGTGGACGATACCTCAGACGTGATTGACGCACTGCGTCAGCGCTTCCCGAAAATCGTCGGACCGCGTAAAGATGACATTTGCTACGCCACTACCAACCGTCAGGAAGCGGTGCGCGCGCTGGCGGAGCAGGCGGATGTTGTGCTGGTGGTGGGCTCAAAAAACTCATCGAACTCCAACCGTCTGGCTGAACTGGCGCAGCGGATGGGGAAAGCGGCATTTCTGATTGACGATGCGACCGATATCCAGGAAGCCTGGGTGAAAGAGGCGAAATGCGTGGGCGTGACTGCAGGCGCGTCAGCGCCGGATATTCTGGTGCAAAACGTGATTGCCCGCCTGCAGGAACTCGGCGGCGGCGAAGCGGTTCCGCTGGAAGGCCGCGAAGAGAATATTGTCTTCGAAGTGCCAAAAGAGCTGCGTGTGGATGTTCGTGAAGTAGAATGATTTAGTTCACGCTAATCTGTGCGAAGATGCCGGGTCTGATACCCGGTATTTTTTTATGGAGGAATCATGCGTCTGCCCATTATTCTCGACACCGATCCGGGCATTGATGATGCTGCGGCGATTGCTGCTGCGCTGTTTGCCCCTCAGCTCGATCTGCAATTGATGACTACGGTCGCCGGTAATGTTTCCGTGGAAAAGACCACCCGCAACGCCCTGCAACTGCTGCATTTCTGGAATGCCGACATTCCCCTCGCCCAGGGGGCCGCCACGCCGCTGTTACGTCCGCTACGCGATGCCGCCTATGTTCACGGCGAATCCGGCATGGAAGGCTATGATTTTGTCGAGCATGACCGACAACCGCTGGCGAAACCGGCGTTTATCGCCCTTCGTGACGCGCTGATCAGCGCCCCGGAGCCGATCACGCTGGTGGCGATTGGTCCGCTGACGAATATTGCGCTGCTGCTGATGCACTATCCGGAGTGCACCTTCAACATCCGCCGTCTGGTGATCATGGGCGGTTCTGCCGGACGGGGAAATTTCACCCCTAACGCTGAATTCAATATCGCCGTCGATCCGGAAGCCGCAGCGCGCGTATTCGAAAGTGGCATTGAGATTGTGATGTGTGGGCTGGATGTCACAAACCAGGCGATGTTGACGCCGGATTATCTGGCCTCGCTGCCCACCCTCAATCGCACTGGAAAGATGTTACATGCCTTGTTCAGCCACTATCGCAGCGGGACAATGCGCACCGGCGTGCGAATGCACGATCTCTGCGCGATTGCCTGGCTGGTGCGTCCGGATCTGTTTACCGTCAAGCCGTGCTTTGTCGCGGTTGAAACCCGGGGGGATTATACCGCCGGGACGACCGTGGTGGATATTGAAGGGCGGATGAACAGACCAGCAAACGTGCAGGTCGCTCTGGAAATTAATGTTGCAGGGTTCCAGCAGTGGGTGGCAGAAGTTCTGGCACTGGCACCGTAAGGAGTGTGATGCGCACCGCACTCTGTGGACGGAACTGGTAGGTTAATCGATTAATCTGCTAATCTGATTCTGTTGTTCTCCTCGGGCCGGAGACACATATGAATCTTACTTTTATCCAGCCACCGCAGGTGGAATGGGCGAGCGGCGCGTTGGCAAAAGGGCCGCTGTTACGTAAATCAACCCGCATTCAGGATCTCATTGAGGTTTTTGCCGATGAGCCTGCCCGGCAACAGTTGGCGGGCGAACACGTGGTGTATGACGTTGAGATGCTGGCGACTTCTTCGGCGGAAGGCGAACTCTATACGGGCGTGACGCATCTTTATCCCGGACATGTCGGCGGTGAATACTTTATGACCCGCGGGCATTTCCATGCGCGCCGTGAACAGGGCGAAGTCTATTTTGGCCTGCGCGGAAAGGGACTTTTGCTGCTGCAAAATGAGCACGGGCAGGCGCGACTGGAAAACGTTTTCGCCGGATCCATTCATATCATCCCAGGTTTTACCGCACACCGCTTAATCAACACCGGAAATGAGGTGCTCTCCGCGCTTGCAGTCTGGCCTGCTATCGCCGGACATGATTATGCGGCGCTGGCGAAGGGGTTCACCCTCAGGGTCTTTGAGGAAAATCAGCAGATTCAAGTAAGGGAGGTGCAGAATGGTTGACTCTGCCTCTCTTTATGGTCTGGATATGACCGTGCATCGTCATCCGCTTGGGTTCAGTTATGGGGATGACGTGACCGGGCCTATGCCGGAAATTCGCCGACTCGATCAGATTCGTGCTTCGCTGCGTGATCCGCAGTGTGAGGGACCGGAAGAGGTATACGCTATCGCGATGGACGTGGCGCGTCTGCAGGATCGCGAGGAGCTAAAAAAACGCATGCTGTTGTTCGGTGTGGTGACCTATGCCGCGGGTCGGTTGGGTGAAGAACCGATTCGTAGTCAGGGACATGTGCATCGTGTGAGTCAGCACAGCGGGTGGTCTCCGCCAGAGTTGTATGAGATCTGGCAGGGGAAAGCGATCATCTACATGCAGGAATATGTTGGGGACGATCCTGGTCGCTGCTTTGCGGTGATCGCAGGACCCGGTGAAAAAGTGCTGGTGCCGCCCGGTTGGGGACATGCGACGATATCCGCCGATCCGAATGAGCCGTTAACCTTTGGCGCGTGGTGCGATCGGGAATATGGTTTTGAATATGAGGCTGTGCGGGCGCATAAAGGGCTGGCGTGGTATCCGTTATTACAGGGTGACCACGTCATCTGGCAGCACAACCCGCGCTATATTGCCGGGCGATTGCAGGCCGTCACGCCTCGTCAGTATACGGAGTTTTCACTGACTTCAGCGCCAATCTATCAGCAATTTATATCCGACCCGGGGCGCTTTCAGTTTATCTCTCGCCCGGATAAATGCGCAGGGCTGTGGCAGAACTTCCATCCATGAAAAACCGGGGCATTGCCCCGGTAGTTCCGTCTTTTCGCGATTAACCTGCAAACAGACCTGTTGCGACGCCAAGCGCGGCCAGTATCAGCAGTAAAACCATCGCTTTTACCGGTGAGACACCGCGTTTTGCCATCAGATACCAGGTACCGAGAACGACGACCAGCGGCAGCAATTGCGGGAAAATGCCATCCAGCATCTGCTGAACATGGATATTCACACCATCTTTGGTAATAAACTCCATCCCGGTTCCAAGCTTCACGTAGCTGGCTGCGACGCCCCCCATAACGAAAACGCCTAACAGCGATAAGGCTTCGCGCAGACGAGTGGACTTGCTGCTCACCAGTATTTCTACCGAGCCGGAGCCCATTTTGTAGCCTTTCAGAAACAAGAACCATGAGCCGGGAATGATGATCGCAAGCCAGGCAACGGTATAAAACAAGGGACCGAGGATATTGCCGCCTGCCGCCAGCGCCATGCCGATACTGAGCAGGATGGGGATCAACATCCCAGGGATCATGGAATCACCGATCCCGGCAATGGGACCCATTAAACCCACCTTAAGGGTGTTGATCGTCTCTCCGTCGATCGGCTCCCCGTTCGCTTTTTTCTCTTCCAGCCCCAGCGCCATTCCATTCACAATGGCGCCAATCTGGGGTTCGGTATTGTAGAACGAGGCGTGTCGACGCAACATTTCGGTTCGTTGTGCGGCATCGGGATAGAGCTTTTTCGCCACCGGCAACATGCTCAGACAAAATCCAAAAGATTCCAGACGTTCAAAACTCATCGACGATAAGTTATGCATCATCCAGGCCCGCCAGCAGCGGCGAAGATCTTTACGGGTCAGCGTACGTTCTTCCATCAGAATTCATCCTCATCATCGCGGGTAACCGACGTCGCGTTTGCAGCCTGCGGCGGTTCCGGCTTGTAGTTATAGTGGATCAGCGCCAACAGTGAACCGACGATCACCAGCGCGACCATGTTGAGTTTTAAAAAGACGATGCAGACGAAACCGACGAGGAAGTAGATCAACATGGTGTAATTTTTGATGATCTGCTTGAGCAGAATTGCAATCCCGACGGCGGGCAGAATGCCGCCCAGTACGTTCATTGTCGACAACACCATCTTCGGCAGGCTGTCCATAAAACCGCTGATGTACTGTGCGCCAAAGTAAACCGCAATAAAGGTGGGCACAAAACGCAGGACAAAGTTTGTCACCTGAGGCCAGATGGCGCTGTTCAGGTAAATTCCCCGCTCATCGCCCCGATCCAGTGCCGCATCGGCACGATGGTTCCAGAAAGAGTTCAGTACCATCATCGCATTAAATAAGATGGTCCCGGCAATCCCGATGGTAGCGGCTAAGGCGACCGCGACCTCCGGGCCTTTGCCTGAGAGGATCCCCAATGCAATGGCCGGGTAAGCCACAAAGTTGAGATCGGCAGGCATTGAGCCGCCGGGCGTGACCATCGCGATATATACTGCCTGAACCGCAACGCCAATCATGATCCCGGTTTTCATGTCACCGAGAATAATCCCGACCAACGTGCCGGAAATCAGCGGTCGAGTGATTAAATACCAGCCGCCCGTCAGTCCTAACAGCCAGGGGCTGCTGAGGGCGCCGAGATAACACAGAATGCCAATCAACATCGCTTCGATAATCATCGTCCGCTCCTTATTTCAGCTTCTGGCGCGCATCCTGCCAGCTGTAGCAACTGGCATCCGGCACCAGCCGGAATTCAACCTGATGCCCGCGCTGCGTCAGCCAGTCAAAGGCGGCGATCTCCTGTGCATTGACTGATTGATTAGGGCCAATTGTCGTGGTGTCGGCGCGCGCACTCATTGGGCCGACGTTAATTTTGCCGTTGGCGTTGTGCAGACTGATACCCGCTTCTTCGATGCGCATCAGCGTGACCGGCGATTTGCCAATCACGAAATAACGTTTCTCACTGGCGATGACTTTGGGCAGTTTCTCAATCGCGGTGGCGGTATCAAACAACCAGACTTTGGTGTCCTGCACGGCGCCTTTCATCACCGAGGAGAGCAGGGGATCGGCCGCGACGGCATCGTCAATGGCGACAATGCCATCGCAGGGCAGCTCTTTGGCCCAACGTGTGACGAGCTGCCCATGAATAACGCGGTCATCGATACGGACAAAAGAAATACTCATAGCGGTTTCCTTTAAAAATCATCTGACTGCACGGAAAAAACCGGGGCAGCCTTCGTCAACGTGGGGGCAGTTAACGCCAGCAGGGTATCGGCTGCGGCATGGACATCCATGAATGGAAGCACTTCCTCGCTTAACAGCAGCATCGGCAGATTCACTCCTGCCACAACGGCGATGGGAGGCAACGTTTGTGGTGAAAAAGCATGCTGGCAGGCGACGTTCCACGGCGTGCCACTTTGCATGTCGCAGAGCACCAGTACTCCGTCAGCGTGTTGTCCCGCCTGTGCCAGCACTTCGCCAAAGCGCGATTTAAACCCTTCGATACCGGCCTGTTCGCTTAGTGTCACGGCGTAAACATGCGGTAATTCGCCGTAAACCATGCGTCCGCTGGTAAGAAGCGCTTCCGCCAGAGGACCGTGACTGGCAACAATAATGTGGATCATCGGCTTATCCTCTTACCCAAGCTTTGATCGTCGCCAGAGGCTGGTCAACGCTGTCGCCTGAAGGTGAAATTCGGTATTCCCCAACGGCTGCCGGGATGATAAAGGTCTCTGCATAGTGAACGATGAAGGGAGCAAATGCGCCGCTCGGACTATCGACCACGGCTTGCGCACCTTCGACCAGGTTCAGAACGTTCACACCACCCTGAGTATGGTGTGTCACTGGGGCAGTAAACCAGTGACGGCGGGTTTCGATAAACTCACGTTCGTGCATCCCGGTTCTTTCTTCCCGCCAGCCGTCCCCTTCAGCGATGGGCTCAATACGGTTGATCAGATTGTCTTGAACCCATTGTGTATCGCGCTGCCAGTCAATGACTTGTTGACCGTGGTCAAGATGGACAGGACGCGGCAATCCGTCCAGACCCAGACGCCCCCAGTCCCACAGTTTGAAGGTGAAAATATACGGCGTGGCACTGATCTCCAGGACCATTGTCCCGGCGCCTGAGCAATGGACGGTTCCGGCAGGGATGAGAAAATGATCGTGCTTACGGGCAGGGAATTGATTGACAAACCGCTCGTCATCAAAGGCTTTCTCGCCTCGTCCCGCCGCGCGTAAATCGTCCAGCATCTCGCCTGGTACGATCCCGGTTTTTGTGCCCAGGTAGACCACCGCATCTGGCTCTGCTTCAAGGATGTAGTAACTCTCATCCTGGGTATAGTGCATACCAAATTGCTGTTGGATGTATTCAGTAACCGGATGAACCTGGAAGCTCAGGTTCTGACCGCCAATGGTATCGAGAAAGTCAAAACGAATCGGAAATTCCGCGCCAAAACGAGCATGAACTTTCTCGCCAAGCAGGGCGCGGGGATACGTCAGCACCAGGTCCTGAGAGGGGATCTCGATCCGCACATGACCAAAACGCAGTAACAGGCTGTTTTCCTCGGGCACGCAATCAAAACACCACGCGTAGTTGGGCGCTGAGGGATCGAGATCGAATTGTTGTTTCATCCACTGCCCGCCCCAGACGCCAGGGTCAAAGAAGGGGGCGACGCGAAACGGTTGCGTGGTGGTTTGTTGCAACCCGGCGCGTAGCGCTTCGCCGCTGACCATTGCGGGCGCGCCTGCGACCGTCGTATCCAGCAAATAATCAGCGCGTTTGAGCAGCGGCGTTTTGTGCCGGTCAAAGACTCGCCATTCAATAAAAAAGGCGCGTTTATAGCGACGAAGAATATCTTCATTCTGGTTTTTTGCGCCCCAGTTACCGAGACCGTCATGACGCATACGCTGTTGAATTTCCCAGCGCGGCAGATCAGCATACACCAACACATCGCCGGGATGCGCCAGCGCCGCGCCTGGCCCATATACCACCACGAGACCTTCGGGGATGGCTTCAATCTGTTGACGCATCCGGTTGAGCTTGTCGGGATCAAAAAACTCATCAAGATGGTGACAGGAGAGAACGCCAAAGACGCGGTCATCGGTCAGATTACGCGCCAACAACGCATGCAGCGCCTGCTCATCACGTCGCGCGGATTCAACATTAATCACTACGGTGGCGTTTAGCGCGGCGAAGAGGTGTTGCTCCAGCTCATCCAGTCGCACGCCCGGATAACAATCGATAATCAGTACGGTTTTAGGCGATTCAGAAACCCGGCTGCGAAGTACCGAATGGACCGACGCCCAGCCTTGCCAGGCCTCGTCGTCATAGCCCTGAACATAAACCTCAGGGAATTTATTATAGGTTGTACGCATTTTCTCTCTCCGTGTTGGCTAATTAAAGATTAATCGATTAACCTTGTTTTCATAGGGTGGTTAACGCGATTAACCCGCCATAATCAGAAACCAGGGCGGTAAAAAGCTCATCAGCGTGATGAGAATCACACGTACTGGCACATTAATGAGGTTATTCGATTAACCTTTGCGAGAAACAGGAGAAGTCATGACAACCATTACCCTGGCGCAGGTTGCGGAACGCGCTGGCGTCTCCACGGCGACCGTGTCGATGGTACTGCGTAATCGGGGGCGTATTTCACAGGCAACGCGTGAACGCGTACTTAAAGCGCTGGATGATTCTGGCTATGTCTATAACCAGACCGCAGCGAATTTGCGTAATCGCAGCAGCAATCAGGTCGGGCTCTTGTTGCATGATATTACTAACCCATTTTATGGCGAGATGACGGCGGGGCTCAGTCATGAAATGGAGCGGCACGATCTGCTGTTGTTTCTGGCGAACAGCGAAGAGTCCGGCGAGCGCCAGCAAAAGTTTGTTGATTCCCTGATGCGCAATAACGCCTGCGGTATGGTGCTCTGCGCGGCGCGGGAAACACCGACCTCGTTCTTTGAAGCGCTTAAACGGCGTAATATTCCCGCTATCATGGTGGTTCGCCCGCTTAGCGATCCGGACTTTGATTTTGTCGGCACCGATAATTTTCTCGGGACGCAAATGGCAACGACCCATTTAGTTAAACTGGGGCACAAAAATATCGCCTTCATCGGCGGCAGCCCGAATTCAGGGAGCCGGGCGCAGCGCATTGGCGGATTTACCAGCACACTACTGGAATATGGCATTTCACCGAATCCGCAGTGGATCGTTGCCACTCAGGCCAGCCAGATTGATGGCGCGAAAGTGGCGGAGTCTCTGCTGATGCAACATCCACAAATTACTGCCGCGGTGTGTTATCAGGATATTGTGGCATTGGGGGTAATGCAGGCGCTACGTAAAATGGGGCGTGAACCCGGGCGCGACTTTGCATTAGTCGGGTTCGATGATATTACCGAAGCGGCGTTGGTTCAGCCTGCGCTGACCACCGTGTCGGTCGCGGCAAAAGAGATTGGTCGTAAGGCGGGAGAGTTACTTTACAGTCGTATTCAGGGGAACGATGAGCCGGCGAAACGCATTATTCTGCCTCCGGCACTGGTGGTCAGAGAATCATGTGGTTTTCGCTGATCGTCATGTCTTTTACTGATATCTCTCGCTGTTTATCATTAAATTCTAATTATCGACGTTTTTGGCTAGCGGCATGACGACGTGCTGGTTAATCTGAAAACGATTTACATCATTTTAACGTAAGAGAATAACTATGCATGATGCACAGGTCCGTGTCGCGATAGCGGGCGCGGGTGGCCGTATGGGCCGCCAGTTAATTCAGGCAGCGCTGCAGATGGATGGCGTTGCGCTTGGTGCGGCGCTTGAGCGCGAGGGATCGTCACTGCTGGGCAGCGATGCCGGAGAACTGGCGGGTGTCGGGAAAACCGGCGTTACCGTGCAAAGTCGCCTTGAGGCAGTAAAAGATGATTTCGATGTGTTCATCGATTTTACCCGTCCGGAAGGCACGCTGAATCATCTGGCGTTTTGTCGTCAGCATGGCAAAGGGATGGTCATTGGCACCACCGGTTTTGACGATGCGGGAAAACAGGCGATTCGCGATGCCGCGCAGGACATTGGCATTGTCTTCGCGGCGAACTTTAGCGTCGGTGTCAACGTGATGCTTAAGCTGCTGGAAAAGGCGGCGAAGGTGATGGGCGACTATACCGACATTGAAATCATTGAAGCTCACCACCGCCATAAAGTTGACGCGCCGTCAGGCACCGCGCTGGCGATGGGGGAGGCGATTGCCCATGCGCTGGATAAAGATCTAAAAGAATGCGCCGTCTACAGTCGCGAAGGCTACACCGGCGAACGCGTGCCGGGAACAATTGGCTTTGCCACCGTCCGCGCCGGGGACATTGTGGGCGAACATACCGCCATGTTTGCCGATATCGGCGAACGTGTCGAAATCACCCACAAAGCGTCCAGCCGTATGACTTTTGCCAATGGTGCGGTGAGATCGGCACTTTGGGTTAGTGCAAAGAAAAATGGTCTTTTTGATATGCGAGATGTCCTTGATCTCAACAATTTATAGTTAATTATTACCTTTCGTGATGTGGTTATTGTAATCTCAATGCATTGATTACATGGGGCAATATTTTTATTGCCCTTTTATTTTGCCTGTTACAGATTGCTTTCATTACAAATGGCGTAAAAATCTATCTTTTCTCTCTTTTTTACGTTGCCTGAATGTAAATTTTGACCAAGTGGTCCACTTTTTCGAAGCCTGAGACTATTTTCTACGCATAATTGTTCACGCAAGCGTTTTCCTGCCAGGGTTAGCTGATCTTTTTGCCTGTTAAATCCGTTGATTTCATCCTGGGTCGCAAAAGAATATAAAAAATACCGCCTTTAAGTTGACTTTTGCCTGCCTTATCTCCAGAATGCCGCCGTTTGCCAGAAATCCACGGGTAAGCAAATTTGCATTGATTCATGCTATGCGAATGCATTAATATGCAAATAAAGTGAGTGAATATTCTCTGGAGGGTGTTTTGATTAAGTCAGCGCTATTGGTTCTGGAAGACGGAACCCAGTTTCACGGTCGGGCCATAGGGGCAACAGGTTCGGCGGTTGGGGAAGTCGTTTTCAATACTTCAATGACCGGTTATCAAGAAATCCTCACTGATCCTTCCTATTCCCGCCAAATCGTTACTCTTACTTATCCCCATATCGGTAATGTCGGCACCAATGCCGCCGATGAAGAATCCTCCCAGGTCCATGCGCAAGGCCTTGTCATTCGTGACCTGCCGCTGATTGCGAGCAACTTCCGCAATACCGAAGACCTCTCTTCTTACCTGAAACGCCATAACATTGTGGCGATTGCCGATATCGATACCCGTAAGCTGACGCGTCTGCTGCGCGAGAAAGGGGCGCAAAATGGTTGCATTATCGCGGGCGATAACCCGGATGCGGCGCTGGCGCTGGAAAAAGCGAAAGCCTTCCCGGGCCTGAACGGCATGGATCTTGCCAAAGAAGTGACCACCACGGAATCTTACAGCTGGACCCAGGGGAGCTGGACGCTGGCGGGCGACCTGCCGGAAGCAAAGAAAGAAGACGAACTGCCGTTCCATGTTGTCGCCTATGACTTTGGCGCCAAGCGCAACATTCTGCGCATGCTGGTGGACAGAGGCTGTCGCCTGACGGTTGTCCCGGCAAAAACGTCGGCAGAAGATGTGCTGAAGATGAATCCGGACGGGATCTTCCTGTCGAACGGCCCTGGTGACCCGGCGCCATGCGATTACGCTATCGACGCAATTCAGAAATTCCTCGAGACCGATATTCCGGTGTTTGGCATCTGTTTAGGCCATCAGCTGCTGGCGCTGGCGAGTGGGGCAAAAACCGTGAAGATGAAATTCGGTCACCACGGTGGTAACCATCCGGTCAAAGATATCGACAACAATACGGTGATGATTACGGCCCAGAACCACGGCTTTGCGGTGGATGAAGCGTCCATGCCGGCCAATCTGCGTGTGACCCACAAATCGCTGTTCGATGGCACCCTGCAAGGGATTCATCGCACCGACAAACCGGCATTCAGCTTCCAGGGCCACCCGGAAGCGAGCCCGGGTCCTCACGATGCCGCGCCATTGTTCGACCACTTTATCGAGTTAATTGAGCTTTACCGTCAGTCCGCGAAATAATCAGGAGTTAAGAGAGCCATGCCAAAACGTACAGACATAAAAAGTATCCTGATTCTGGGCGCGGGTCCGATTGTTATCGGTCAGGCGTGTGAGTTTGACTACTCCGGCGCGCAGGCGTGTAAAGCGCTGCGTGAAGAGGGGTACCGCGTCATTCTGGTGAACTCCAACCCCGCGACCATCATGACCGACCCGGAAATGGCCGATGCGACCTACATCGAGCCGATTCACTGGGAAGTCGTGCGCAAGATTATTGAGAAAGAGCGCCCGGACGCGGTGCTGCCGACCATGGGCGGTCAGACGGCGCTGAACTGTGCGCTGGAACTGGAGCGCCAGGGCGTGCTGGCCGAATTCGGGGTGACCATGATTGGTGCGACCGCCGATGCGATTGATAAAGCCGAAGACCGTCGTCGCTTCGATATCGCGATGAAGAAAATCGGTCTCGACACCGCGCGTTCGGGCATTGCCCATACGATGGAAGAGGCGCTGGCGGTAGCGGCTGACGTCGGCTATCCGTGCATCATCCGCCCGTCCTTTACCATGGGCGGCACCGGCGGCGGTATCGCCTACAACCGCGAAGAGTTTGAAGAAATTTGTACTCGCGGTCTGGATCTCTCCCCAACCAACGAGCTGCTGATTGATGAATCGCTGATTGGCTGGAAAGAGTACGAGATGGAAGTGGTGCGTGATAAAAACGACAACTGCATCATCGTCTGCTCTATTGAGAACTTCGACGCCATGGGCATTCACACCGGTGACTCCATCACTGTGGCTCCGGCCCAGACGCTGACCGACAAAGAATATCAAATCATGCGTAACGCCTCGATGGCGGTACTGCGTGAAATCGGCGTAGAAACCGGCGGTTCAAACGTGCAGTTCGCGGTGAACCCGAAAAACGGTCGCCTGATTGTGATCGAAATGAACCCGCGCGTATCCCGTTCCTCCGCGCTGGCGTCAAAAGCCACCGGCTTCCCGATTGCGAAAGTGGCGGCGAAACTGGCGGTGGGTTACACCCTTGATGAGCTGATGAATGACATCACTGGCGGTCGTACCCCGGCATCGTTCGAACCGTCCATCGACTACGTGGTCACTAAAATCCCACGCTTTAACTTCGAAAAATTCGTTGGTGCTAACGATCGTCTGACGACCCAGATGAAATCGGTCGGCGAAGTGATGGCGATTGGCCGCAGCCAGCAGGAATCTCTGCAAAAAGCGCTGCGCGGTCTGGAAGTGGGCGCCACCGGCTTTGACCCGAAAGTGAGCCTGGATGACCCGGAAGCGCTGACGAAAATCCGCCGCGAACTGAAAGACGCGGGCGCTGAGCGTATCTGGTATATCGCTGATGCCTTCCGTGCGGGCCTCTCCGTTGACGGCGTGTTTAACCTGACCAACATTGACCGCTGGTTCCTGGTTCAAATTGAAGAGCTGGTGCGTCTGGAAGAGAAAGTGGCAGAGCTGGGCATTAACGGCCTGACTCCAGACTTCCTGCGCCAGCTGAAACGCAAAGGCTTCGCCGATGCGCGTCTGGCTAAACTGGCCGGTGTCCGTGAAGCGGAAGTTCGCAAACTGCGCGACCAGTACAATCTGCACCCGGTCTACAAGCGTGTGGACACCTGCGCGGCAGAATTCGCCACCGATACCGCCTACATGTACTCCACGTATGAAGATGAGTGCGAGGCGAACCCGTCCGTTGACCGCGACAAAATCATGGTGCTTGGCGGCGGTCCAAACCGTATCGGCCAGGGGATCGAATTTGACTACTGCTGCGTACATGCCTCTCTGGCGCTGCGTGAAGACGGTTACGAAACCATCATGGTCAACTGTAACCCGGAAACGGTCTCTACTGACTATGACACTTCCGACCGCCTCTACTTTGAGCCGGTCACGCTGGAAGATGTGCTGGAAATCGTGCGCATTGAGAAGCCGAAGGGCGTGATCGTGCAGTACGGCGGCCAGACTCCGCTGAAACTGGCGCGTGCGCTGGAAGCAGCAGGCGTACCGGTTATTGGTACCAGCCCGGACGCAATTGACCGCGCAGAAGACCGTGAGCGTTTCCAGCATGCGGTGGACCGCCTGAAGCTGAAACAACCGGCCAACGCCACCGTGACGGCCATCGAACAGGCTGTCGAAAAAGCGAAAGAGATTGGCTATCCGCTGGTGGTGCGTCCGTCCTACGTGCTGGGCGGCCGGGCGATGGAAATTGTCTACGACGAAGCTGATCTGCGCCGCTACTTCCAGACCGCCGTTAGCGTTTCCAACGACGCGCCGGTTCTGCTCGACCGCTTCCTGGATGACGCGGTTGAAGTGGACGTTGACGCCATCTGCGACGGTGAAATGGTGCTGATTGGCGGCATCATGGAACACATCGAACAAGCGGGCGTCCACTCGGGTGACTCTGCCTGTTCTCTGCCGGCCTACACGCTGAGCCAGGAAATTCAGGATGTGATGCGCCAGCAGGTACAGAAACTGGCCTTCGAACTGCAGGTTCGCGGTCTGATGAACGTCCAGTTTGCAGTGAAAGATAACGAAGTCTACCTGATTGAAGTGAATCCACGTGCGGCGCGTACCGTACCGTTCGTCTCTAAAGCGACCGGCGTACCGCTGGCGAAAGTGGCGGCGCGTGTGATGGCCGGTAAATCGCTGACCGAACAGGGCGTGACCAAAGAAATTATCCCGCCGTACTACTCGGTGAAAGAAGTGGTGCTGCCGTTCAACAAATTCCCGGGCGTCGACCCGCTGTTAGGGCCAGAAATGCGCTCCACCGGGGAAGTGATGGGCGTGGGGCGTACCTTTGCGGAAGCGTTCGCCAAGGCGCAACTGGGCAGCAGTTCTACCATGAAAAAACAGGGCCGAGCGCTGCTCTCCGTACGTGAAGGCGACAAAGAGCGCGTGGTTGACCTGGCGGCGAAACTGCTGAAGCAGGGCTTTGAACTGGACGCCACCCACGGTACCGCGATTGTGCTGGGTGAAGCAGGTATCAACCCACGTCTGGTGAACAAGGTGCATGAAGGTCGTCCGCACATTCAGGACCGTATCAAGAATGGCGAATACACCTACATCATCAACACCACCGCAGGGCGTCGCGCCATTGAAGACTCCAGGGTGATTCGCCGTAGCGCACTACAGTACAAAGTGCACTACGACACCACGCTGAACGGCGGCTTTGCCACCGCGATGGCGCTGAATGCCGATGCAACAGAGAAAGTCATCTCCGTTCAGGAAATGCACGCGCAAATTAAAAAATAAGCGGCGGCATCATTTGCCCCGGTTTTAAAAACGGCTCCGGAAACGGAGCAGTTTTTTTATGCACTCAGTTCATTCCTGGAGATATATTGCGCAACAGGACAAATTTCATTGTAACAAGCAAGATTTGGCTCACACTAATGCGCCGCTAAGTTGCTTACTATCATTGAATCCCACAATTTAAATAGGGTCTTGTTTTGTATTTTTACGGACAGGGCATAACAAGATTTTTAATTTGTGAAATGGTGTGCTTATGTGTGAAAAATATGTTGAAAAGCCGCTTTATCTGTTAATTGCCGATTGGGTGATGGCAGAAAAGCGTTGGGTAAGTGCGAAAGAGATCGCGAAGCACTTTAATATGGATCACTGCAAAGCGATCAATACCGTCTCTTATATTCTCGCTGAGGTTGGGGAGATTAATTGCGAGACTAAGACTATCCCTAATCAACTGGAAGGTCGTGGATGTCAGTGTCAGCGCCTGGTCAGAGTGACGCATATTGATCCACAGCTGTATGCCCGCCTTGGGCATAGCGCGCAGGTGAAGATGGTCAGCAAATCGCCGCGGATGTCGGCGGTGCCGCCATCAGAACTAAACCGCGAGCAAAAATGGCAGATGATGTTGTCAAAAAGTATGCGTCGATAAGTTCGGTTTTGCCGGATGGTGCCTTGCGCCGCCATCCGGCATGATTACATGGCCGATTTAGGCTTCACCTCCGTTGTGCCCTTCAGGCGCGGCCGGTTTGCTTCAACCGCCGTTAATGGCGACGTTTCCCGTAGCGATGCCCGACAGCGTACGGCGAGATCCTGATATTCCTTCGTATTCAGCCGCTTCCAGTGCAGTTCCTGTTCGCTGACCTCACGCATAACGCGGGCTGGCGTGCCGACCAGCAACTGTCGTGCGGCGCCAGTAAATCCGGCTTTGACGAAACTCATGGCGGCGACAATGCTTTCGTCGCCGATCACCGCACCGTCCATGATCACGCTGTTCATGCCGACCAGTGCGTCCCGGCCTATCACGCAACCGTGCAGGATAGCACCGTGTCCGATGTGTCCATTCTCGCGTACCACCGTGTCTGTATCGCAGTAGCCATGCATAATGCAGCCATCCTGAAGGTTGGAGCCCGCTTCAAGGATTAAGCGGCCATAGTCCCCGCGCAGTGAGGCGAGCGGGCCGACGTATACGCCAGCCCCTACGATGACATCGCCAATCAGTACTGCGCTGGGATGCACATACGCCTCGGGATGGACCACGGGAATTAAGCCTTCAAAGGCGTAAAAACTCATCGGCATTCCTCAATTGTTGTTTACCGGATGGCGGCGTAAACGCCTTATCCGGCCTACGCAAGCGTGCAGACATTCGGGCCTGCGTAGGCCTGATAAGCGCAGCACCATAAGGCATTAGCGTCCTTTCCAGACCGGATCGCGTTTTTCAGCAAACGCCTGCGGCCCTTCGAGCGCATCTTCGGAGTGCAGCACGGACGGATAGTGTTTCAGCACGCCGCTGCGGATGAAACGATAAGCCTCTTCCACCGGCATTTCACTGGTTGTGCGGTAAATCTCTTTCAGCGCGGCGATGGCCAGTGGTGCGCTGTTCACCAGCTGTTGTGCCAGTTCACGCGCGCTGTCCATCAGTTCCTGCTGGCTGACCACGCGATTGACGATCCCCCAGCGCTGCGCTTCATCTGCATCCATGCGTCTGCCGGTCATGATCATTTCATTGACGATGGCCGGGGGCAGTATTTTCGGCAGACGCAGGACGCCGCCGCTGTCCGGTACGATGCCGAGTTTGGCTTCAGGGAGGGCAAAGCTGGCGTTATCGGCACAGACAATAAAGTCTGCGGCCAGCGCCAGTTCAAAGCCACCACCGAATGCATAGCCATTGACGGCAGCGATCACCGGTTTGTCGAGATTGAAGATTTCAGTCAGGCCAGCGAATCCGCCGGGGCCAAAATCGGCGTCTGGTGCTTCACCTTCCGCCGCGGCTTTTAAATCCCAACCGGCGGAAAAAAACTTCTCGCCTGCGCCGGTGACAATCGCCACGCGCAGTTCGGGATCGTCACGAAAATTAAGAAAAACCTCACCCATCTGGAAACTGGTTTTGGCATCGATCGCATTTGCTTTTGGTCGATCCAATATAATTTCCAGAATCGATCCGTTGCGGGTTAAATGTAAAGATTCACTCATGGTTCATCTCCAAAAATAGGATGTCTGGCAGGGGTTATTCCTGCCTGTAGGGTTATTTCAGGTTTTTTTTGATTATTTTTCCTGAACAATTTCGCGGCAGGTCGGTTCTAATCTCCATAATTGAAGGGACTTTAAATTTCGCCATATTTTTTTCGCAGAAGCTGAAAAACTCTTCTTCACTGAGCGTTTCACCCTCGTTGAGAACTACAAAGGCTTTTATCGCTTCGTCACGAATTGAATCGTTAATTCCAATAACGACGATGTCCTGAATTTTGGGGTGTGCCGAAATAATATTTTCCAGCTCCACGCAGGAGACGTTTTCTCCCCCTCGTTTAATCATGTTGCAGCGGCGATCGACAAAATAGAAAAAACCGTCTTCGTCGCGATAGCCGGAATCACCGGTATGCAGCCAGCCGTTCGGCTCGAGCGCTTTGGCGGTGGCATCCGGCCTGCCGTAGTACTCTTTGAAAATCGTTTTACCCGGCACGCCCTTAATACAGATTTCCCCAATTTCACCGGCGGGCAGCGCACGGTTTTGCTCATCGCGAATTTCTGCTTCGTAACAAAAGCCGGGACGTCCAATAGAGGGCCAGCGTCGCTGATCACCGGGGCGATCGCCGATGATGCCGACAATGGTTTCCGTCATGCCGTAAGAGGTCAGCAGACGCACACCGAAGCGTTCAACAAATGCATCTTTTTCCTGCACTGACAGGTTGAGGTAATACATCACTTCCCGTAAACAGTGCTCTCTGTCCAGCGGTGATACGGGTTGAACCATCAGCGTTCTGATCATCATCGGGATGCATTCCGTGACGGTCGCGCGGTATTTACGCACTTGTCCCCAGAAAGCGCGGGCGCTGTATTTCTCTATCAGCACAAAGGTTGCGCCCACCGAGAAGGCGGCCATGGCGGCAGTGCACTGACAGTCGATATGAAACGCAGGCATGACCGTCAGGTAAACATCGTCATCACGCAGGGCGCATTGCCACGACGAGTAGTAGCCGGCAAAACGCAGGTTGTAATGGGTGATCACCACGCCTTTAGGGCGGGAAGTGGTGCCGGAGGTAAACAGGATCTCGGCCATGTCGTCCGTGGACAACGGTGGGGTATAGCGCAATGTCGTCGGCTGCTGATCCTTCAGCGTCGTGAAATGGCTTACGCCATCAGCGATCGGCAACGCCTCACCAATCAGGCAGATATGGCTAAGCGGCGTCGTCTTTGCCTGTTGGATCTGCCGATACATCGGATAAAAAGCGGCGCTGGTTACCAGCAACTGAACGTCACTGTTTTGCAGGATCCACGCGCTTTCTTCACGCAGCAGACGGGCATTGATCGGCACCATGACCGCGCCAATTTTCGCCAGCCCGAACCAGCAAAAGAAAAACTCCGGGCAGTTATCCAGATGCAGGGCGACCTTATCACCTTTGCGAATGCCCAACGAGTGGAAAAGGTTTGCCGTCCGATTGATCTCCTCGTTAAGCGAGGCGTAGCTGTACTGACGCACGTCCCCTTCGCTGGATTCGCAAATCAGCGCTGTTTTACTGCCATAAACTTCGGCCAGATCGTCCCACATCTGGCGTAAGTGTTGTCCGCCAACGATATCCATTGCACTCCTGTCCATTTTCACAGGCGTTGTGCTAACCGGGCGAGCCGGTCAGCATTTCGCATTTAGTTCTCAACTTTGGCCAGACCCTTACTGACCAGTTCCTTAATGTCTGCGTCGTTGTAACCGATATTTTTCAGAATGGCGGCAGTGTCCATGCCGTGCGACGGCATGCCGCGCCAGATTTTCCCCGGATTGTTTTTGAATTTCGGCATGACGTTTGGCCCTTTGCAGGTGCGGCCATCCATCGTTTGCCACTGGGTAATGGATTCGCGGGCAACGTACTGCGGATTGCCTTCCAGCTCCGGAATGGTCAGCACTTTGGCGCAGGCGATATTCAGCTCGGCGAAACGCGCCTGCACTTCCTCGATGGTGTGTGCGGCCAGCCACGCATCCAGTTTTTCTTCGACCAGCGGTCCGTACGGGCACTCGACACGGTGAATCAGTTGTGTTCCTTCCGGCACTTCCGGCGTACCGAGAATGTGCGCCAGACCGATGTCTTTAAAGCATTCGGTGACCTGGGTAATCCCGACCAGCTCCATCACGATGTAACCGTCGGCGCATTTATACAGCCCGCAACCGGCGTAATAGGGGTCTTTACCTTTGGTCATGCGCGGGCAAATTTCACCGCCGTTGAAGTAATCCATCATGAAATACTGACCCATGCGCAGCATCACTTCGTACATCGCCACATCGATACTTTCGCCTTTGCCGGTTTCCCGCACCTTATGCAGTGCCGCCAGCGCGGCTGTGGTGGCCGTCATGCCGGAGAAGTAGTCGGCGGTGTACGGGAAGGCTGGCATCGGCTGATCAACGTCGCCGTTTTGGATCAGGTAACCGCTGAAGGCCTGAGCGATGGTGTTATAGGCCGGAAGGTTGGTGTACTCCTCGGTACCGTACTGGCCGAAGCCGGACAGGTGAGCGATAACCAGTTTCGGGTTATGTTGCCACAGGACCTCATCGGTAATTCCACGACGGGCAAACGCCGGACCTTTACTGGCTTCAATGAAGATATCGGTGGTTTCCATCAGTTTCAGAAACGCTTCCCGACCTTCATCTTTAAAAATATTCAGCGAGAGCGCGTGCAAATTACGCCGCGACAGCTGCGGATAGTTTGGCTGAACACGGATGGTATCGGCCCAGGCGACGTTCTCAATCCAGATAACTTCAGCGCCCCACTCGGCAAACATCTGACCGGCGAACGGCCCGGCGATTTCGATCCCGGAGAAGACAACCCGCAGCCCGGCAAGCGGCCCAAAAGCAGGCATTGGTAGACGATCCATAAAATGCTCCTGATAAATTTGTAGGCCTGATAAGACGCAAAGCATTGGCCCGGTAAGCACAGCGCCACCGGGCATGTCGCTGTCTTAACGGTATTGTTTCAGCACGGCACGACCGAGCGTCAGGATCTGCATTTCGTCAGAGCCGCCGGATACGCGGTCAACGCGCAGGTCACGCCAGAAGCGGGTGATGCGGTGGTTACCCGCAATCCCAACACCACCGAGAACCTGCATGGAGGTGTCCACGACTTCAAACGCCGCGTTGGCGCAGAAGTATTTACACATCGCCGCATCACCCGAGGTGATGGTACCGTTGTCGGCTTTCCATGCCGCTTCTAACAGCATGTTTTTCATGGAGTTTAATTTGATCGCCATATGGGCGAACTTCTCCTGGATCAACTGGAAACGACCGATCGTTTCGCCAAACTGCACGCGCTGGTTGGCGTAGCGCGCCGCATCTTCAAAGGCGCACATTGCTGTACCGTAGTTGGTGAGGGCTACCAGGAAACGTTCGTGGTCGAACTCTTCTTTTACGCGGTTAAAGCCGTTACCTTCCCGACCGAACATGTCTTTTTCGTCCAGCTCGACATCGTCAAAGTTGATTTCACAGCAGCTGTCCATGCGCAGACCCAACTTCTCAAGTTTGTTGACCTTGATGCCGGGTTTACTCATGTCGACAAACCATTCGGTATAGACAGGTTTATCCGGGGAAGCGCCGTCTCTTGCCATCACCACGATATAAGGGGTGTAGGCGCTACTGGTGATAAAACACTTACTACCATTAAGATAAACCTTACCATTTTTGCGGGTATAAGTGGTTTTCAGACTACCAACATCCGATCCCGCTCCCGGTTCGGTGATGGCGGAGTTCCACATTTGTTTCCCGGTTCCCTGGAACGCCATGATTTTATCGATCTGCTCCTGGGTGCCTTCGCGCAGGAAGGTATTAAACCCGCCCGGCAGCTGATACAGCACGTACGTAGGCGCACCGAGGCGTCCCAGTTCCATCCAGACGGCAGCCACGGTGACGAATCCGGCTTCCAGGCCGCCATGTTCTTCCGGGATCAGCAGGCTATCGATGCCCATGTCCGCCAGCGCTTTCACGAAACGCTCCGGATACACGCTGTCGCGATCGCATTCGGCAAAATAGGCTTCCCAGTTCTCACTGGCCATCAGTTCACGAATACCGGCGACAAACAGTTCCTGCTCATCATTGAAATTGAAATCCATCTTCTAACCTCTATGTCATGGGGTAATTAGGTTTATTTATCTTTCCAGTGCACTTTGGCGTCTTTGATAAAGGAGAGCGTCACCATAATGTTGACGAAGAACAGCGGGCAGCCCCCGGCGATAATCGCGGTTTGTATTGGCTTCAGGCCGCCGAGTGCCAGCAGCACGATGCCAATCACGCCGACCAGCACTGACCAGCCGATACGCACCAGTAACGGCGGCTCTTCGCCATCGCGCACTTCACGGCAGGTCGACATCGCCAGGGTGTAAGAGCAGGCGTTGATCAGCGTAACGGTGGCAATAAAGCAGAGAATAAAGAATCCCCACATCGTGGCGGTGCTGAGCGGCAGGGCGGCCCAGGTTTCGATAATCGCGCGCGGCACGCCGTGATCGGCAATCAGTTGCGGGATGTTGATGATGTTTTTATCCATCAACAGCAGAGTGTTACTGCCCAGTACCGTCCACAGGATCCAGGTGGAGGCCGTCAGGCCCAGCACCATGCCAAAGCACAGTTCACGCACGGTACGACCGCGAGAGATACGTGCCAGGAAGATGCTCATCTGAATGGCGTAAATCACCCACCACGCCCAG
Source organism: Citrobacter sp. RHB35-C17 (assembly GCF_013816795.1). Lineage (NCBI taxonomy): Bacteria > Pseudomonadati > Pseudomonadota > Gammaproteobacteria > Enterobacterales > Enterobacteriaceae > Citrobacter > Citrobacter sp. RHB35-C17. The sequence goes on from NZ_CP057150.1 coordinate 864,503, forward strand.
TAGAAGACCGTCCAGCCCTGTGGGAAACCGCCTTTGGCGATCGGGTCGGTGTAGAACAGCATGCGCGGCAGATACATCAGCAGCGTCCCGACGGAGTCGGTGAAGTAGTTCATAATGAAGCTGGCGCCGCTGACGATGAACACCCAGCCGAGCATCAGGAAGCTCAGATAGCTGCGCACGTCACTGGCGATCCTGACCCCTTTTTGCAGGCCGCAGGCCACGCAAATGGCGTTAAGAATGATCCAGCAGGTAATGATGATCGCATCCAGTTGCAGCGTGTGCGGGATACCAAACAGGTACTGCATACATTCGGTGACCAGCGGCGTCGCCAGCCCAAGGCTGGTGCCCATCGCGAAGATCAGTGCGACCAGATAGAAGTTATCAATGATGGTGCCTAACAGACCTTTGGCGTGTTTTTCGCCGACCAGCGGCACCAGCGTGGAGCTGGGACGAATGACGTCCATCTTGCGCACAAAGAAGAAGTAGGCGAAGGCCACGGAGAGGAAGCTATAAGTCGCCCACGGCAGCGGTCCCCAGTGAAACAGGCTGTAAGCGAGGCCAATCTCTTTCGCTCCGGTGGAGTTAGGTTCCAGGCCAAACGGCGGCGTGGAGATGTAGTAGTAAATCTCTATCGATCCCCAGAACAGCACGGCGGCAGAGGTACAGGAGGCGAACATCATGAAGATCCAGCTGGCGGTGCTGAACTCCGGTTTCTCGTCACCTAATTTCTTTTTCGCGTAGGGACCAAACACCAGCCAGAACCAGCCGATGAGCATAATGACCATATACCACTCAAATGCCCATCCCCAGACATTGGTGATATAACTAAAGACGGCATTAATAACGACATTTGCGGCATCGAGATCGCGTACCGTTAGCCAGCAAAGTATTCCGACGATTATTAGCGGCGGGAAAAAAACCTTTGGCTCAATTCCAGACTTTCTCTTTTCATTTTTCATGAGTGAATTCCAGGTTGAAAACGAAATTTATTTAGCGTTCCCGTTTGTTTTATTTTTGTTTATTTTTATTAAATATTTGTTGATACCCGTTTAACCTCAGGACGCGTTGGCGAGTAACTCATAATGGGTATTCGTTTTGCGGCATTCTGTAATCTTCGTCACACTTTTTGTTTGGGGTGTTTTGGTGCGGACAGCTCTTAAAAATGTATATTTATCATTTGTTTACATTCTATTTTGTTGGGTTTTCCACCGTTTGGCGTTCAATATTGGTGATCTGCCAGGCAATATTGAAAATATTTCTTTTTGACGTCGGATTTCAATATTGGTGAGGTGCTTAACAATATTGAAAGTTGCGAATATCAGTGTGTGACATTTTCAATATTGGTGATTATGGTTTTATTTCCGAATTAAAGAGCGTGATATCTGTATTTAACACCGCCGATATATATACGTTTCCTTCATGATTTCTGGAGATGCAATGAAGATAATTACTTGCTACAAGTGCGTACCTGATGAACAGGATATTGTCGTCAATCACGCAGATGGTTCATTAGATTTCAGCAAAGCAGATGGCAAAATCAGCCAGTACGACCTGAATGCTATTGAAGCGGCCTGCCAACTGAAACAGCAGGCCAGCGACGCGCAGGTGATCGCCCTGAGCGTGGGCGGCAAGGCGTTAACCAACGCGAAAGGGCGTAAGGATGTCCTCTCCCGCGGCCCGGACGAACTGGTGGTCGTCATTGACGATCGGTTCGAGCAGGCATTGCCACAGCAAACCGCCGCAGCGCTGGCTGCTGCCGCGCAAAAGTCGGGTTTTGATCTGATTCTCTGCGGCGATGGTTCCTCCGATCTCTACGCCCAGCAGGTCAGCCTGCTGGTAGGCGAAACGCTGAACATTCCCGCCATCAACGGCGTGAGCAAGATCCTCTCACTGACGGAAAGTACGCTGACCGTTGAACGTGAACTGGAAGATGAAATTGAAACGCTGAGCATTCCGCTGCCGGCGGTCGTGGCCGTTTCCACCGATATTAACTCTCCACAAATACCATCGATGAAAGCCATTCTGGGGGCGGCGAAAAAACCGGTTCAGGTCTGGTCAGCGGCGGACATTGGCTTTAGCGCCGGGGACGCCTGGTCCACGCAAACGGTGGCCGCACCGAAACAACGTGAGCGCCAGCGCATTGTGATTGAAGGCGATGGTGAAGAACAGATCGCTGCGTTTGCCGATAGTCTGCGCAAAATCATTAATTAAGAAGGGGATGTTATGAGCAAGTTTTCCAGCGTCTGGGTATTCAGCGATACCGCGTCTCGCCTGCCGGAACTGATGAGCGGCGCGCAGATTTTAGGTGAACAGATTAACGCATTTGTGCAAAGCGCCGATGAGGCAACCACGGCCATTCAGTTGGGCGCACATCACGTCTGGCAACTGAGCGGCAAGCCGGACGATCGTATGGTGGAAGATTATGCGGACGTGATGGCACAGACCGTTCGTCAACAGGGTGATTCTGGCCTGTTGCTGCTGCCCAACACCCGTCGCGGCAAACTGCTGGCGGCAAAACTGGGCTATCGCCTTGCCGCAACGGTTTCTAATGATGCCAGCACCGTGACGCAGCAGGATGGCCGGGCGACGGTCAAACACATGGTGTATGGCGGCCTGGCGATGGGCGAAGAGACGCTCTCCACGCCGTTTGCGGTACTGACGCTCAGCAGCGGCACTTTTGAGGCGCAACAGCCTGATGCGACCCGCAGCGGCGAGACGCACAGCGTAGCCTGGCAGGCGCCGGAAATTACCGTCACGCGCACTGCCACGCAGCCACGTCAGAGTAACAGCGTTGATCTCGATAAAGCCCGGCTGGTGGTCAGCGTGGGACGCGGTATCGGCAGCAAAGAGAATATCTCACTGGCGCAAGCGCTGTGTCAGGCCATTGGCGCGGAGCTGGCCTGCTCGCGTCCGGTCGCCGAAAACGAGAAGTGGATGGAGCATGAGCGCTATGTCGGGATCTCGAATCTGATGCTCAAGCCGGAATTGTACCTGGCGGTGGGGATCTCCGGGCAGATCCAGCACATGGTGGGGGCAAACGGCGCGCAGACTATTTTTGCCATCAACAAAGACAAAAATGCGCCGATATTTCAGTACGCGGATTACGGCATTGTCGGCGATGCGCTGAAAATCCTGCCCGCGCTGACGACCGCACTGGCACGCTAACCCATTCAGGCAGGGAGTACGTATGTCCGAAGATATCTTTGATGCCATCATCGTGGGCGCGGGGCTTGCCGGTTCCGTCGCCGCCCTGGTGCTCGCCCGCGAAGGGGCTCAGGTGTTGGTTATCGAGCGCGGAAATTCCGCTGGCGCGAAGAATGTCACCGGTGGGCGCATCTATGCTCACAGTCTGGAGCGCATTCTTCCAGGCTTTGCTCAGCAGGCCCCTGTTGAACGGGTCATTACCCATGAAAAGCTCGCCTTTATGACCGATAACGGGGCGATGACCGTGGACTATCTCAACGGTGAAAAGGCTGGCCCGTCGCAGGTCTCTTATTCGGTGTTGCGCAGTAAATTTGACGCCTGGCTGATGGAGCAGGCGGAAGAGGCGGGCGCGCAGTTGATCACCGGGATCCGCGTGGATAACGTCGTGCAGCGCGATGGCAAAGTCGTTGGTGTAGAAGCGGACGGCGACATCATCGAATCGAAAGTAGTGATCCTAGCCGATGGCGTCAACTCCCTGCTGGCGGAAAAACTGGGAATGGCAAAACGCGTTGAGGCCTCGCACGTGGCGGTCGGCGTGAAAGAGCTGATCGAACTGCCGAAATCGGTGATTGAAGATCGCTTCCAGTTGCAGGGTAACGAAGGGGCGGCCTGTCTGTTCGCGGGATCGCCCACGGATGGCCTGATGGGCGGTGGCTTCCTGTATACCAACGAAAACACCCTGTCACTGGGGCTGGTATGCGGGCTTCATCATCTGAAAGAGGCGAAAAAATCGGTCCCGCAAATGCTGGAAGATTTCAAACAGCATCCGGCCGTTGCCCCGCTGATCGCGGGTGGCAAGCTGGTGGAGTACGCGGCACACGTGGTGCCGGAAGCAGGGATTAACATGCAGCCTGAGCTGGTGGGCGACGGCGTGCTGATTGCGGGCGACGCGGCGGGTATGTGTATGAATCTCGGCTTCACGATTCGCGGGATGGATCTCGCGGTGGCAGCAGGTGAAGCGGCGGCGAAAACGGTGCTTTCCGCCATGCAAAGCAACGACTTTAGCCGTCAGGGGCTGGCGGAATATCGCCAGCATCTCGACAACGGTCCGATGCGCGATATGCGTATGTACCAGCGGTTGCCGGCGTTCCTCGATAACCCGCGCATGTTCACCCGCTACCCGGAAATGGTTGTTGGTATCGCCCGTGACCTCTTTACCGTCGATGGTAGTGCGCCGGTGCCGATGCGTAAGACGATCCTGCGCCATGCGAAGAAAGTGGGCTTCATCAACCTGATGAAGGATGGCATTAAAGGAGTGACCGTATTATGACTTCTCCCGTCAACGTAGACGTCAAGCTGGGCGTCAACAAATTCAATGTCGATGAAGAGCATCCGCACATCATCATGAAAACTGCGCCGGATAAGCAGGTGCTGGAAGTGTTGATCAAAGCCTGTCCGGCCGGGTTATACAAAAAACAGGATGACGGCAGCGTGCGCTTTGATTATGCCGGATGCCTGGAGTGCGGAACGTGTCGAATTCTCGGACTTGATACGGCGCTGGAAAAATGGGAGTACCCACGCGGCACCTTTGGCGTGGAGTTTCGTTACGGTTAATGAGTACAGGTATACGCTCCACTGCCGGATGGCGGCGAAAACGCCTTATCCGGCCTACGGGGATAAGTAGGCCTGATAAGCGCAGCGCCATCAGGCAGTTAAGCACTAATGCCGAATGTCGGCAAACAGGACATTGCCATGCAACAGCCCAGGAACTTTGATGACATCCAGTTCTCCTCTATTCACCGCAGGATCATGCTGTGGGGAAGCGGTGGACCGTTTCTGGACGGTTATGTGCTGGTGATGATTGGCGTCGCGCTGGAACAGCTCACGCCTGCGCTGAAGCTGGATGCTGAGTGGATTGGCCTGTTGGGCGCGGGGACGCTGGCAGGGCTGTTTGTCGGCACCTCTTTGTTTGGCTATATCTCGGACAAAGTGGGGCGGCGCAAAATGTTTCTTATCGATATCATCGCTATTGGGGTGATATCGGTGGCCACTATGTTTGTCTCATCTCCGGTTGAACTGCTGGTGATGCGGGTGCTGATTGGCGTGGTGATTGGTGCGGATTATCCCATTGCCACCTCGATGATCACCGAATTTTCCAGTACCCGCCAACGTGCCTTCTCTATAAGCTTTATTGCGGCGATGTGGTACGTCGGCGCGACCTGCGCCGATCTGGTTGGTTACTGGCTCTATGACGTCGAGGGCGGCTGGCGCTGGATGCTGGGCAGCGCGGCGATCCCTTGCCTGTTGATCCTGATTGGTCGCTTCGATCTGCCCGAGTCTCCGCGCTGGCTGTTGCGTAAAGGCCGGGTCAAAGAGTGTGAAGCGATGATGATCAAGTTGTTCGGCGAGCCGGTTGCGTTCGATGAAGACACAGCGCAGGAGACGCGCTTTTTACAATTGTTTAATCGTCGCCACTTCCCGTTTGTGCTGTTTGTCGCCGCGATCTGGACCTGTCAGGTGATCCCGATGTTTGCCATTTACACCTTTGGTCCGCAGATCGTCGGCCTGTTGGGACTGGGGGCCGGGAAGAGCGCAGCGCTGGGGAATGTGGTGATCAGCCTGTTCTTTATGCTGGGTTGTATTCCGCCAATGTTCTGGCTGAACAGCGCGGGGCGGAGGCCGCTGCTGATTGGCAGCTTCGTGATGATGACGCTGGCGTTGGCGGTGCTGGGGCTGATCCCGGAAATGGGGATCTGGCTGGTGGTGACGGCATTCGCGGTGTACGCCTTTTTCTCCGGCGGACCGGGGAATTTGCAATGGCTCTATCCCAATGAACTGTTCCCGACCGACATTCGCGCCTCCGCAGTGGGGGTTATCATGTCGTTGAGTCGTATCGGTACCATCCTCTCGACCTGGGCGCTGCCTATTTTCATTACTAAATATGGTATTAGTCAGGTGATGCTGATGGGGGCGGGGATCTCGTTGGTCGGGTTGCTGGTCTCCATTGCCTTCGCGCCAGAAACGCGCGGTCTGACGCTTGCCCAGACCAGTACGATGACGATTCGCAGGAAACCGTTGTGTTAAGGTGAGTCTTCAGAGTGTTCTGTATTTCCTCTCGACCTCAGTCAGTGCGTCTACAGTTAGTGGGTATATCACTGAAAATGACTGAAAAGCAGGGAGAACACCATGCAAAAGAAACTATTAATCGCTTCCCTTTTCACCGCAGCAACCGTCTTTACTCTCGCAGGCTGCTCCTCGAACCAGGCTGTGCGTACGACCGATGGCCGAACCATTGTCACCGACGGTAAACCGCAGGTAGACGATGACACGGGCCTGGTCTCCTACAAAAATGCCGAAACGGGTCAGACGGAGCAAATTAACCGCGATCAGGTGAAAAATATGAGCGAGCTGGATAACTAGTTCAATTTTCCCCATTCATCCGCTCAATAATATTCACTATTAGCCTGTTGGTTTACTGACTACACTCTCTTATAAAACAGAGTAGTAAAATAACAGGCTAATCATGATTCTTATCATTTATGCGCATCCTTATCCGCAGCATTCGCATGCGAATAAACGGATGCTTGAGCAGGCAAGGACGCTGGAAGGCGTCGAAGTTCGTTCTCTCTATGAACTCTACCCTGATTTCAATATCGATATCGCTGCGGAACAAGAGGCGCTTTCTCGCGCTGACCTGATCGTCTGGCAGCATCCCATGCAATGGTACAGCGTTCCCCCCCTACTCAAACTGTGGATGGATAAAGTGCTTTCCCACGGCTGGGCCTATGGTCACGGCGGGACCGCGCTGCGCGGTAAGCAAGTCATGTGGGCGGTGACTACTGGCGGCGGCGATAATCACTTCGATATCGGCTCGCATCCGGGGTTTGACGTACTCTCACAGCCGCTCCAGGCGACAGCCATCTACTGCGGGCTCAACTGGCTTGCGCCGTTTGCAATGCACTGTACGTTTATTTGCGACGACGAAACGCTGCAGGCGCAGGCGCGTCATTACAAGCAACGACTGATGGAATGGCAGGAGGCGCACAATGGATAGCCATACGCTCATACAGGCGCTGATTTATCTTGGGTCGGCGGCGCTGATCGTGCCGATTGCCGTCCGGTTGGGCTTAGGCTCGGTGCTGGGTTATCTCATTGCGGGGTGCATCATCGGCCCCTGGGGGTTACGTCTGGTGACCGATGCCGAATCTATTCTGCACTTTGCTGAAATCGGCGTGGTGCTGATGCTGTTTGTCATTGGCCTGGAGCTTGATCCCCAGCGGCTATGGAAACTGCGCGCTTCAGTGTTTGGCGGCGGCGCGCTACAGATGGTGGTCTGCGGCGGCCTGATTGGTCTGTTTTGTATGTTCCTCGGTCTGCGCTGGCAGGTGGCGGAACTGATTGGTATGACGCTGGCGCTCTCCTCCACGGCGATAGCTATGCAGGCGATGAATGAGCGCAACCTGACCGTTTCGCAGATGGGACGCAGCGCCTTTGCTGTGCTGCTGTTCCAGGACATCGCGGCGATTCCGCTGGTGGCAATGATTCCGCTACTGGCGACCAGCGGGGCGTCAACCACGCTTGGCGCATTCGCCCTGTCGGCACTGAAAGTGGCTGGTGCGTTAGTCCTGGTGGTACTGCTGGGGCGCTATGTGACCCGCCCGGCGCTGCGTTTCGTTGCGCGTTCTGGCCTGCGCGAAGTCTTCAGCGCCGTGGCGCTGTTTCTGGTCTTTGGCTTCGGGCTGTTGCTTGAAGAAGTTGGGCTATCGATGGCGATGGGGGCGTTCCTGGCTGGCGTATTGCTGGCAAGCTCTGAGTATCGCCACGCGCTGGAAAGCGACATCGAGCCGTTTAAAGGGCTGCTGCTGGGGCTGTTTTTCATCGGTGTCGGCATGTCTATCGACTTCGGGACGCTTATCGATAATCCGCTCCGTATCATCATTCTGCTGGTCGGTTTCCTGGTGATTAAAACCGGGATGCTATGGCTGATTGCCCGTCCTTTACAGGTGCCGAATAAGCAGCGCCGCTGGTTTGCGGTACTCCTCGGACAGGGCAGTGAGTTCGCGTTTGTGGTCTTTGGCGCGGCGCAGATGGCGAACGTGCTCGATCCACAATGGGCGAAGGCGCTGACGCTGGCGGTGGCACTGTCGATGGCCGCGACGCCGATTTTCCTGGTCATCCTTACGCGAATGGAGAAATCCGCTTCCGGTGAAGAGCGGGAAGCCGATGAAATTGATGAAGAACAGCCGCGGGTGATTATTGCCGGATTTGGCCGCTTCGGGCAGATCACCGGTCGTTTACTGCTCTCCAGCGGTGTGAAGATGGTCGTTCTCGATCACGATCCGGACCACATCGAGACGCTGCGTAAATTTGGCATGAAGGTGTTCTACGGTGATGCGACGCGGATGGATCTGCTGGAGTCCGCCGGGGCGGCGAAAGCGGAAGTGCTGATCAATGCCATTGACGATCCGCAAACCAACCTGGAGCTGACGGAGATGGTAAAAGACCATTTCCCGAACCTGCAAATTATTGCCCGGGCACGCGATGTCGATCATTACATTCGTTTGCGCCAGGCGGGCGTGGAGCAACCGGAACGTGAAACGTTTGAAGGCGCGCTTAAAACCGGGCGTCTGGCGCTGGAAAGTCTTGGGCTTGGCCGCTATGAAGCGCGTGAACGTGCGGACCTGTTCCGTCGCTTTAATACGCAAATGGTAGAAGAGATGGCGAAAGGTGAGGATGATGCCACCTCCCGTGCGGCAGTCTATAAACGGACCAGCGCGATGCTGAGCGAAATCATCACCGAGGATCGCGAACATCTGTCGTTGATTCAGCGTCATGGCTGGCAGGGGACTGAGGAAGGCAAACACACGGGAGACGTTGCTGATGAGCCAGAAGTTAAACCGTCAACCTAAGTCAAAAATGTGATGTACTGCAAACTTTACTGTTAACCAATTGTTTTTGAACTACTGTAATGCCGGGAGTCCACTGACAAGTCGTGGACTCGCCAGCAGATCGGAAAATTTTCGTGCTCTTCTTCTGTTCGTTAGTCGACGAAAGATTGCTCTTTCCGTATAGTGGCGACAATTTTTTTTGCTCCGGGAAATATTCAATGATCAGTCTGATTGCTGCGTTAGCGGTAGATCGCGTTATTGGCATGGAAAACGCCATGCCGTGGAATCTGCCTGCGGATCTCGCCTGGTTTAAACGTAATACGTTAAATAAACCTGTCGTTATGGGACGCCATACCTGGGAATCCATCGGCCGACCGTTGCCGGGACGTAAGAACATCGTCATCAGCAGCCAGCCGGGTACTGACGATCGCGTGCAGTGGGTGAAATCGGTTGATGAAGCGATTACCGCCTGTGGTGATGCACCAGAAATTATGGTGATTGGCGGTGGTCGTGTGTACGAGCAGTTCCTGCCTAAAGCGCAGAAACTGTATCTGACGCACATTGATGCGGAAGTGGAAGGGGATACGCATTTCCCGGACTACGAGCCGGACGACTGGGAATCGGTGTTCAGCGAGTTTCACGACGCTGACGGGCAGAATTCACACAGCTATTGCTTCGAAATTCTGGAACGTCGCTAAGCGATGAGTGCCGGATGGCGACGCTTAGCGTCTTATCCGGCCTACGAGATGGTTTGTAGGCCGGATAAGCGTAGCGCCATCAGGCAAACAGATCAGGCGTTAACGGCTTCGCCTTCATTCAGATCCATCTGCCGGTTTGACGGCTGCACAAAGTACTGCTTATCTTCCCAGCGCAGGCAGGTTAAATTTCCTCCCCAGCAACACCCGGTATCCAGCGCATAGATTCCCTCCGGCGTTCCTTTTCCTTCCAGAGACGCCCAGTGACCAAACGCAATGCTGTAGGCTTCGCTGACCGGTCCGGGAATGGCAAACCACGGTTTCAACGGCGCCGGGGCATCCTCCGGGGACTCTTTGCTGTACATATCCAGTTGCCCGTTCGGGAAGCAGTAACGCATCCGGGTAAAGGCGTTGGTGATAAAGCGCAGGCGTGCCAGTCCGGTCAGTTCCGGCGTCCAGTTATTTGGCATGTCGCCATACATGGCGTCGAGGAAGAAGGGGTAAGAGTCACTCGACAGCACCGCTTCAACATCGCGCGCGCAGTCTTTGGCAGTCTGCAAATCCCACTGCGGTGTGATACCCGCATGCGCCATCACCAGTTTTTTCTCTTCATCTATCTGCAACAGCGGTTGGCGACGCAGCCAGTTGAGCAGTTCGTCTGCGTCCGGCGCTTCCAGCAGCGGACTCAGGCGGTCTTTCGGTTTGTTACGACTGATACCGGCGAAGACCGCCAGCAGATGCAGGTCGTGATTACCCAGCACCAGGCGCACGCAGTCACCGAGTGATTTCACATAACGCAGCACGTCCAGTGAACCTGGGCCACGGGCAACCAGATCCCCCGTCAGCCACAGGGTATCGCTTTCAGGGGTAAAATTGACTTGTTGTAGCAATGCGATCAGTTCGTCGTAGCAACCGTGAACGTCGCCAATAAGGTATGTTGCCATAGCTATTGTTTTAGTGAATGAGAGTGGAAACGGCGAGTCGGAAAACCGGAATATCGATGGTAAAGGCGACGCCGTTCTCATCAATCATTTCGTAATGACCCTGCATCGTGCCCAGCGGCGTTTCGATAACAGCGCCGCTGGTGTACTGGTACTCTTCGCCAGGCTCAATGTGCGGCTGAACGCCAACCACACCTTCTCCCTGGACTTCAGTTTCTCGGCCATGACCGTTGGTGATCAACCAATAGCGTCCCAGTAGCTGCACGGGCGCTCGCCCCAGATTGCGGATGGTTACGGTGTAGGCAAAAACGTAACGGTCATCTTCAGGTGAGGATTGCGCCTCGATATAGACGCTTTGGACCTGAATACACACTCGGGGCGAATTGATCATGCTTAACTCTCCTTCGATGGCGCGTGTTCTGACAGATAGTTCGCCATCTGGCAGTACTGCGCGACAGAGATATTTTCCGCTCGCATTGCCGGGTCAATACCCAGTTCCGTCAAGACCTCAACGCTGAACAGATTGCCGAGGCTGTTACGAATCGTTTTACGGCGCTGGTTGAACGCTTCTGTGGTGATGCGGCTCAACAGGCGAATATCGTTGACCGGATAGGGCATCGTAGTGTGCGGCACCAGGCGCACCACGGCGGAATCGACTTTTGGCGGCGGCGTGAAGGCGGACGGCGGCACTTCAAGCACCGGGATCACGTTGCAATAATATTGCGCCATGACGCTTAAGCGACCATACGCCTTACTGTTTGGTCCTGCAACCAGACGATTCACCACCTCTTTTTGCAACATAAAGTGCATATCGGCAATGGCATCAGTATAGCTAAACAGGTGGAACATCAGCGGCGTAGAGATGTTATAAGGCAGGTTACCGAACACGCGTAGCGGTTGACCCATCTTTTCAGACAATTCGCCGAAATTCATGGTCATGGCGTCCTGCTGATAGATAGTCAGCTTGGGGCCCAGGAAGGGATGCGTTTGCAGACGCGCGGCCAGATCGCGGTCCAGTTCAATGACCGTCAGCGCATCCAGACGTTCGCCAACCGGCTCCGTCAACGCAGCCAGACCGGGGCCGATTTCGACCATCGCCTGACCCTTCTGCGGGTTAATGGCGGAGACAATGCTGTCGATCACAAACTGATCGTTGAGGAAGTTTTGCCCGAAGCGTTTACGGGCTAAGTGGCCCTGATGGACTCGATTATTCATTGGGTATTAACAATCATTTTGATGGCGAGATTAAGCGCCGTAATAAAACTGCCGACATCAGCTTCACCCCGGCCCGCCAGTTCAAGCGCGGTACCGTGATCCACCGAGGTACGAATAAAAGGCAGGCCCAGCGTAATATTCACGCCGCGACCAAATCCCTGGTATTTTAGCACGGGGAGACCCTGATCGTGGTACATCGCCAGCACCGCATCAGCATGTTGCAGATATTTGGCCTGAAACAACGTGTCGGCGGGTAATGGACCTGTCAACTTCATCCCCTGCGCGCGGAGCGTATCGAGCACCGGAACGATCGTGTCGATCTCCTCGCTGCCCATATGCCCCCCTTCACCGGCATGCGGATTCAGACCACAGACCAGCACGTGCGGATCGTCCACGCCAAATTTGGTGCGCAGATCGTGATGCAGAATGCCAATCACTTCGTGCAGCAGTGCTGGTGTAATGGCATCGGCGACATCACGCAGCGGCAGATGGGTCGTTGCCAGTGCGACGCGTAACTCCTCCGTCGCCAGCATCATCACCACTTTTTTCGCCTGTGAGCGCTCTTCAAAAAACTCGGTGTGACCGGTGAAAGGCACGCCCGCGTCGTTGATAACGCCCTTATGCACAGGGCCCGTAATCAGCGCCGCAAATTCACCCTCTACACAACCGTCACAGGCACGGGCCAGCGTCTGCACCACATACTCGCCATTCTCCACGGCCAACTGCCCAGGAACGACGGGCGCACGAAGCGCGACCGGTAACAGCGTAAGCGTGCCGGCAGTCTGCGGTTTAGCAGGCCTTTGCGGGGAGTAAGGGCGTAACGTGAGGGGAAGACCGAGCATTGCTGCCCGGTCAGTCAATACCGTGGCATCGGCACAGACCACCAGTTCAACCGGCCAGTCGCGCTGGGCAAGTTGAACGACGAGATCCGGACCAATCCCGGCGGGTTCGCCGGGAGTGATCACTACGCGTTGAGCAACCGTCATTAATTGCTCAGGATTTTAACGTAAGCGCTGGCGCGTTGTTCCTGCATCCAGGTTGCTGCTTCTTCTGAGAACTTCCGGTTCATCAGCATACGGTAAGCGCGATCTTTCTGCGCGGCGTCGGTTTTATCGACGTTACGCGTATCCAGCAGTTCGATCAGGTGCCAACCGAAAGAGGAGTGCACCGGTGCGCTCATCTGGCCTTTGTTCATGCGGGTTAACGCATCACGGAATGCCGGATCGAAAATGTCCGCAGCCGCCCAGCCCAGATCGCCGCCCTGGTTAGCCGAGCCGGGATCCTGAGAAAACTCTTTCGCTGCGGCAGCAAAGGTGGTTTTACCGCTCTTAATATCAGCGGCGATTTGCTCAAGCTTCAGACGCGCCTGCTGATCGGTCATGATCGGCGACGGCTTCAACAGAATATGGCGGGCATGAACTTCGGTCACGGAGATGCTCTGGCTCTGGCCGCGCATATCATTCACTTTCAGGATATGGAAGCCGACACCTGAACGAATCGGGCCAACGATGTCGCCTTTCTTCGCGGTACTCAGCGCCTGAGCAAAAATGCCTGGCAGTTCCTGAATACGACCCCAACCCATCTGGCCGCCTTTCAGCGCCTGCTGGTCAGCAGAGTAGGTGATCGCCAGTTTGCCGAAGTCGCTGCCGTTACGGGCTTGATCGACAATGGAACGCGCCTGAGATTCTGCTTCGTTCACCTGGTCAGACGTTGGGTTTTCCGGCAGTGGGATCAGGATGTGACTCAGGTTCAGCTCCGTACTGGCATCATTTTGATTGCCAACCTGCTGCGCCAGCGCATCCACTTCCTGCGGCAGGATCGTCACGCGGCGGCGCACTTCGTTGTTACGCACTTCAGAGATGGTCATCTCTTTACGGATCTGATTACGGTAGGTTGAGTAGCTCAGACCATCGTAAGCCAGACGGCTTCGCATCTGGTCCAGCGTCATGTTGTTCTGTTTAGCGATATTGGCAATCGCCTGATCAAGCTGTTCGTCAGAGATTTTTACGCCCATCTTCTGACCCATCTGCAGGACAATCTGATCCATGATCAGACGTTCCAGGATCTGATGACGCAGTGTAGCGTCGTCCGGAAGCTGTTGACCTGCCTGGTTGGCGTTCAATTTGACAGACTGCATCAGGCCATCAACGTCGCTTTCCAGTACCACACCGTTATTTACGACGGCTGCGACTTTATCGACTACCTGCGGGGCAGCGAAACTGGTATTCGCGATCATGGCGATACCGAGAAGCAGCGTTTTCCAGTTCTTCATACTTTTTCCATTTCAATTAACCGCACTGCGGATTACGTGGTAAATCAATCAGATCACAAAGAGTTTTGATACGGCAAAATGTTGGAACGTAACATCTCGCTCGTGCCGAGACCATAGTTGGAACTCAGACCACGAAGTTCAATGTTAAAGCCAATCACGTTGTCATACACCGCGTGTTCTTTATCGCTATCCCAACCGTTCAGCTTACGCTCGTAACCGACGCGGATCGCATAACAGCAGGAGTTGTACTGCACACCTAACATCTGGTCGGCGGGTTTATTCACGTTAGTGTCGAAGTAGTAGGCACCCACAATCGACCAGCGATCGGCAATCGGCCAACTGGCGACGGTACCGATCTGGCTAATCCCGTTTTTGTACTGCTCTGCCGTGGAATATCTTGCTGGCAATGTCGCCTGAATATACTCCGGGCTGGCGTAACGGTAGTTCAACTGAACCAGACGGTCTTCATCACGACGATATTCGATACTGGAACTGCTGGTGGCGACGCTATCCAGACGGGTGTCATACTGAATACCGCCACGCAGGCCCCAACGATCCGAAATACGCCAGTAGGTGTCACCCGCCCATACTAATGAACCTGTCTGGTCATCGTTCTCCCATTGGATGTTGTCATCGCCAGTGCGAGACTCCGTGAAATAGTAGATTTGACCAACAGAAACGTTAAAACGTTCAACCGCTGTCTCATCATATATGCGAGATGTGACGCCCGTCGTGACCTGGTTGGCGGAGGCAATGCGGTCCAGACCGCCATAGCTGCGGTCACGGAACAGGCCGGTATAGTCAGATTGCAGCAGGGAAGAGTCGTAGTTGTAGATGTTGCTCTGGTCGCGATACGGCACGTACAGATACTGCGCGCGCGGCTCCAGCGTCTGGGTATAACCCGGCGCGAGCATGTTCATATCCCGTTCAAACACCATCTTGCCGTCGACTTTGAACTGCGGCATCACACGGTTGGCGGTATCATCCAACTGAGTGGTATTACGGTTGTTATACCAGTCCAGATTGGTTTGCTGATAATGGGTTGCCAGCAGTTTCGCTTCGGTGTTGATGCTGCCCCACTGGTTTGACAACGGCAGGCTGACAGTCGGCTCCAGGTGCAGGCGCGTCGCTTCCGGCATGTTGTCTTTGGTATTCACAAAATGCACGGCCTGGCCATAAATACGGGTATCAAACGGACCCAGGTCGTTCTGATAGAAGTTGACGTCTAATTGTGGTTCAGCGGAATAACTGCTGGTGTTTTGATCGCTGAACACCTGGAACTGTTTGGTTGAGACAGTGGCGTCAAAGTTCTGCACCGCATAGCCGACGCTGAATTTCTGCGTCGCGTAACCGTCGGTACTTGAACCGTACTTGTTATCGAAATCATTAAAGTAGCTGGAGTCGCTCACTTTGGTGTAGTCGACGTTGAAACGCCACACCTGATCCATCACCCCCGCATGTCGCCAGTAAAACAGCCAGCGGCGCGAGTTGTCATCGTTCGGATGCTCATCGTCGTAGACGCGATCGGAGTTCAGATAGTCGAATTCCATAATACCGGCGCCTGCCTGGCTCAGGTAGCGGAATTCGTTCTCCCACATTACGCCGCCGCGACGGTGCATATAGTGCGGCGTCAGGGTCGCATCCATGTTTGGCGCAATGTTCCAGTAATACGGCAGATAGAACTCAAAATAGTTCTTTGTCGTGTACTTGGCATTGGGGATCAGGAAACCGGAGCGGCGTTTATCCCCGACCGGCAATTGCAAATACGGACTGTAAAAGACAGGAACCGGACCCAGCTTAAAGCGGGCGTTCCAGATTTCAGCGACCTGTTCTTCACGGTCATGGATCACTTCGCTACCGACGACACTCCAGGTATCAGAACCTGGCAGACAGGAGGTGAAACTCCCGTTCTCAAGAATGGTATAGCGGTTTTCGCCGCGCTGTTTCATCAGATCCGCTTTACCGCGGCCCTGACGGCCCACCATCTGGTAGTCGCCTTCCCAGACGTTGGTGTCTTTGGTGTTGAGGTTCGCCCAGCCCTTCGGTCCTTTCAGGATAACCTGGTTGTCATCGTAATGGACGTTGCCGAGCGCATCGACGGTACGTACAGGCTCAGGCTGACCCTGAGCCTCTTTCTGATGAAGCTGCACCTCGTCGGCCTGCAGACGGCTGTTGCCCTGCATGATATCCACATTGCCGGTAAACACCGCGTCGTCAGGATAATTTCCTTTCGCATGATCGGCATTAATCGTGACGGGGAGTTCATTTGTCTCGCCCTGCACCAGAGGACGGTCATAGCTTGGCACGCCTAACATACATTGTGAGGCGAGACTGGCTGCCAGACCCTGTTGACTGTAAAGGGCAGTGGCAATCATGGTGGCCAGGAGGGTGGGAATACGTTTTTTCATACGTTGTATTTTATTGTTCCATCATCAGTAGCGTCGCGCGTGACAAACCGCCACAGCCTAACTTACTCATGTTCGTAGCGCTAGTGTTAATCCTGCCGCTATAGCGTCTGTGGTGTTAGTCACGGCTGTGAATGACAGGTATGATAATGCAAATTATAGGCGATGTCCCACAATTGACCGTAGCCGAAAGATCGTAAAAAGCCGCTTATTTTGTGGGACCTGGCCTCACCGAGAGTGAGACAAATTGGGGAGTCTATGCAGTACTGGGGAAAAATAATTGGCGTGGCCGTGGCTCTGCTCATGGGCGGCGGCTTTTGGGGCGTGGTGCTGGGGCTGTTGGTTGGCCACATGTTCGACAAAGCCCGCAGCCGCAAAATGGCGTGGTTTGCCAACCAGCGTGAGCGTCAGGCGCTGTTTTTTGCCACCACCTTTGAGGTGATGGGGCACTTAACCAAATCGAAAGGACGGGTTACCGAAGCCGATATCCATGTCGCCAATGTGCTGATGGACAGGATGAATTTGCACGGTGAATCGCGATCGGCTGCGCAAAATGCGTTTCGTATCGGAAAATCAGATAATTACCCGTTACGTGAAAAAATGCGCCAGTTTCGTAGCGTCTGTTTTGGTCGCTTCGATCTTATTCGCATGTTTCTTGAAATTCAGATTCAGGCGGCGTTTGCCGATGGTTCACTGCATCCCAACGAGCGTGAAGTGCTGTATGTGATTGCCGAAGAGTTGGGCATTTCCCGCACTCAGTTCGATCAGTTCCTGCGCATGATGCAAGGGGGTGCCCAGTTTGGCGGTGGTTATCAGCAGCAGTCCGGCGGCGGTGGCTGGCAGCAGGCGCAACGCGGCCCGACGCTGGAGGACGCCTGCAACGTCCTCGGGGTTAAACCTACCGACGATGCGACTACCATTAAACGTGCTTATCGTAAGCAGATGAGCGAGCACCATCCGGATAAGCTGGTGGCGAAAGGTCTGCCGCCGGAAATGATGGAAATGGCGAAGCAAAAAGCGCAGGAAATTCAGAAGGCTTACGAGCTGATCAAAGAGCAGAAAGGCTTTAAATAAATATACACGGCATCCTTCAAGCTGCCTCTTTGTTGGCCGCGCTGTGAAACCCCAGTCACATAGTTATCTATGCTCCTGGGGATTTCTTCGCTTGCCGCCTCGATGCATCTCGAATGATTTGTGTCTATTCGCGAGCGTAATTCAAAGGGGCTACGTTATAAGATTAAAAATCCGCTGGCGCTTTAAACGTCATGCTATTGCCGTATGCGGGATGGGTGATGGTCAGCATCTCGGCATGCAGTTGCAGTCGGGGGGCCATCGCCAGCGCCTCTGGCGGGGCATAAAAACGGTCGCCGAGAATGGGGTGGCCTAACGCCAGCATATGTACGCGCAGTTGGTGTGAACGTCCGGTGATGGGCTTCAACACTACTCGCGCGGTGTTATCTGCCGCACACTCCACCACTTCATATTCGGTTTGCGCCGCTTTGCCGGTTTCATAACACACTTTCTGTTTCGGACGATTCGGCCAGTCGCAGATGAGCGGTAAATCCACCAGTCCCTCTGCGGGCGCAGGATGTCCCCATACCCGCGCCACATACTGTTTTTTCGGCTCGCGCTCGCGAAACTGACGCTTCAACTCTCGCTCTGCCGCCTTGGTGAGGGCCACTACAATTACGCCGCTGGTTGCCATATCCAGACGATGCACAGATTCAGCCTGTGGATAGTCGCGTTGGATACGCGTCATCACGCTGTCTTTGTGTTCCTCAAGACGCCCCGGCACGGATAACAGGCCGCTTGGCTTGTTGACCACCATAATGTGCTCATCCTGATACAGGATCACCAGCCAGGGATCCTGCGGCGGATTGTAGTTTTCCATCGCCATATTTGACTCCGTTACTGATGCGTGACGACGATAAGACGAAGCGCATCCAGACGCCATCCTGCCTGATTCAGGCTTTCCAGCACCTGTTGACGGTTGCTTTCAATGGCCGCGAGTTCATCATCACGAATGTTCGGGTTGACGGCGCGCAGCGCTTCCAGGCGCGACAGTTCAGCAGACAGTTTTTCATCCGCTTCATTACGCGCCGCGTCAATCAGGGCGCGGGCGGACTTCTCAACCTGCGCTTCACCCAGTTGCAGAATCGCATGAACATCCTGCTGCACCGCATTAACCAGTTTGCTGCCGGTGTGGCGGTTTACGGCACTCAACTGGCGGTTGAAGGTTTCAAACTCCACCTGCGCCGCGAGGTTGTTGCCGTTTTTATCCAGCAGCATGCGCACCGGCGTCGGCGGCAGGAAGCGGTTAAGCTGCAACTGCTTCGGTGCCTGGGCTTCCACAACGTATACCAGTTCCAGAAGCAGCGTACCGACCGGCAGCGCCTTATTCTTCAACAAGGAAATGGTACTGCTACCGGTATCACCAGAGAGGATCAGATCCAGCCCGTTACGGATCAGCGGATGTTCCCAGGTAATAAACTGCGCGTCTTCACGCGACAGCGCCACGTCACGTTCAAAGGTAATGGTACAACCGTCTTCCGGCAGCCCCGGGAAGTCCGGCACCAGCATGTGATCGGATGGGGTCAACACAATCAGGTTTTCACCGCGATCGTCCTGGTTAATCCCCACGATATCAAACAGGTTCATGGCAAAGGCGATAAGGCTGGTGTCGTCGTCCTGCTCTTCAATACTTTCGGCCAGTTGCTGCGCTTTTTCGCCGCCGTTGGAGTGGATCTCCAGCAGACGGTCGCGGCCCTGTTCCAGCTGCGCTTTCAGCGCTTCGTGTTGTTCGCGACAGCTTTTGATCAGATCCTCAAAGCCATCGGTCTCTTCGGGCGCCGCCAGGTAGTTAATCAGGTTGCTGTAAACCGTGTCATAAATAGCACGACCGGTCGGGCAGGTATGTTCGAACGCATCCAGACCTTCGTGATACCAGCGAACCAGCACCGACTGGGCGGTTTTCTCTAAATACGGGACATGGATTTGGATATCGTGCGCCTGGCCGATGCGGTCGAGACGACCAATACGCTGTTCAAGCAGGTCCGGGTTAAATGGCAGGTCGAACATCACCAGGTTGCTGGCAAACTGGAAGTTACGACCTTCCGAGCCGATTTCTGAACACAGCAGCACCTGTGCACCGCTGTCCTCTTCGCCGAACCAGGCGGCGGCGCGGTCACGTTCGATAATCGACATCCCTTCGTGGAAGACCGCCGCGCGGATACCTTCGCGCTCGCGCAGCACTTGCTCCAGCTGCAGGGCGGTTGCCGCCTTCGCACAGATCACCAGCACTTTCTGTGAGCGATGGCTGGTCAGGTAGCCCATCAGCCACTCAACGCGTGGGTCGAAGTTCCACCAGGTGCCGGTATCCCCTTCAAATTCCTGATAAATCTGTTCCGGATAGAGCATGTCACGCGCTCTGTCTTCGGCGTTTTTGCGGGCACCCATGATGCCGGACACTTTAATGGCAGTCTGATACTGCGTCGGCAGCGGCAGCTTAATGGTGTGCAGTTCGCGTTTCGGGAAGCCTTTTACGCCGTTACGGGTGTTACGGAACAGCACGCGGCTGGTGCCGTGGCGGTCCATCAGCATGGAAACCAGCTCCTGACGTGCGTTCTGCGCACCGTCGCGGTCGCTGTTTGCCGTTTGCAGCAGCGGTTCAATATCCTGCTCGCCAATCAGTTCGCCCAGCATGTTGAGCTCTTCATTGCTGAGCTTGTTACCGGCCAGCAGCATAGCGACGGCGTCGGCAACCGGGCGATAATTTTTCTGCTCTTCAACAAACTGTGCGAAATCGTGGAAACGGTTGGGATCCAGCAGGCGCAGACGCGCAAAGTGGCTTTCCATACCCAGTTGTTCCGGGGTGGCGGTCAGCAACAGTACGCCTGGCACGCGTTCCGCCAGTTGTTCTATCGCCACATATTCACGGCTCGGCGCCTCTTCGCTCCAGACGAGGTGGTGGGCTTCATCGACAACCAGCAGATCCCACTCGGCATCGCACAGGTGTTCCAGACGCTGCTTGTTACGGCGGGCGAAGTCCAGAGAACAGATCACCAGTTGTTCGGTTTCGAACGGGTTAAACGCATCGTGTTGCGCTTCGGCGTAGCGTTCGTCGTCAAACAGGGCGAAACGTAGATTGAAACGGCGCAGCATTTCGACCAGCCACTGATGCTGCAAGGTTTCTGGCACAATAATCAGCACGCGTTCTGCCGCGCCAGAAAGCAGTTGTTGATGCAGGATCATCCCGGCTTCAATGGTTTTGCCCAGACCCACTTCATCTGCCAGCAGTACGCGCGGCGCATGACGGCGACCCACATCGTGGGCGATGTTGAGCTGATGAGGGATCAGGCTGGTGCGCTGGCCGCGCAGACCGCTCCATGGCATGCGGTACTGTTCACTTTGAAATTTACGTGCGCGGTAGCGCAGCGCAAACCGATCCATGCGGTCAATCTGACCAGCAAACAAGCGATCCTGCGGTTTGCTGAACGCCAGTTTGCTGTCGAGCAGGACTTCACGCAGTGTGACGCCGGCTTCTTCGGTATCAAGACGGGTACCAATGTAGGCAAGCAAACCATTTTCTTCTTTTACTTCATCGATTTGCAGCTGCCAGCCTTCATGGCTGGTAATGGTATCGCCAGGGTTGAACATCACGCGGGTCACGGGGGAGTCACTGCGCGCATACAGACGGTTTTCACCGGTGGAGGGGAAAAGCAAAGTGACGGTGCGCGCATCCATGGCGACAACGGTTCCAAGTCCCAGTTCGCTTTCTGTATCGCTGATCCAGCGTTGACCAAGTGTAAAAGGCATATTTGTTCGGCTCTATATCTTTAATTGCAGGCAATAACCACCCTCTGCCAGGGAGATGCTATGGCAGAACGGTAAATGGGGTCCAGGAATGGAAAGGGCGCTATGGTAATGGATGGCGATGGATTCGTCACGCGTCAAAATAACCCTAATTGGCCTGTCAGTAGTGTAGCAAAGTTATCATCAATGAAGGGAAGAATTCCTTCCGCGACGGGCTGGAGCTGGCGCGTCAGGTAATGCTCGTAATCCAGCGGCGAGTGTTGATAATCCTTTGGCTCTGGGCCGTTCAGGGTCCAGACATAGTGAATGGTGCCGCGGTTCTGGTACTGCGCCGGGCGTCCCCGCTTCAGGTTTTCTTCATCAGCCAGTCTGGCGGCGCGCACGTGTGGCGGAACGTTGCGCTGGTACTCGCTTAATGGTCGACGCAGACGCTTGCGATAGACCAGACGCTCGTCCAGTTCGCCCGCCATCAGCCGATCAATGGTTTCACGTACGTAATCCTGATACGGTTCGTGACGAAATATGCGCAGATACAATTCTTGCTGGAACTGCTGCGCCAGCGGTGTCCAGTCGGTACGCACGGTTTCCAGCCCTTTAAACACCATCCGCTGGTTTTCTCCTTCCTGAATCAAACCCGCGTAGCGTTTTTTGCTGCCGGTATCCGCGCCACGAATGGTGGGCATCAGAAAGCGGCAGAAATGCGTTTCATACTCCAGTTCCAGCGCGCTGGTAAGGTTCTTCTCCTGAAGCGATTGCGTCCACCAGGCGTTGACGTGTGCCACTAACGCGCGACCAATTTTCGCCGCTTCCTCTTCTGTGTGGGCGCGCTTCAGCCAGACGAAGGTGGAGTCGGTGTCGCCATAAATCACGTCATAGCCCTGGGCTTCAATGAGCGCTTTGGTCTGACGCATGATCGCGTGACCGCGCATGGTGATCGACGACGCCAGGCGCGGATCGAAAAAGCGGCAGGCCGTTGTGCCGAGTACACCGTAAAAGGCATTCATGATGATCTTCAGCGCCTGAGAAAGCGGTTTATTACCGTGCCGTTTGGCGTCGTCACGCCCCTGCCAGATCGACGTCACGATCTCTGGCAGGCAGTGTTTGTCCCGCGAGAACCAGGCGTCGAGAAATCCTTCGGTGCTGTGTTCGGGATCCGGGTGCGCCATCCCTTCCACCAGTCCGACAGGGTCGATCAAAAAAGTGCGAATGATCGAGGGGTACAGGCTTTTGTAATCCAGCACCAGCACCGAATCATACAAGCCGGGACGCGAATCCATCACGTAACCGCCGGGGCTGGCGTGGGGCGGCACTTCACCGAGGTTCGGCGCAACGTACCCGGCGCGATGCATACGTGGAAAATAGAGATGGCCAAACGCGGCGACCGAACCGCCGTGACGATCGACTGGTAATCCGTTAACCGTGGATCGTTCTAACAGGAACGGCACGATCTCGGTTTTATGAAAGACTCGTGTCACCAGCTCGCAATCTTTCAGATTGTAGGTGGCGAGCGCGGGTTTATCTTCGGCAAAACGTCTGTCGATCTCATCCATGCGATCCCAGGGATTATCGATCGATTTACCTTCCCCCAGCAGTTCTTGCGAAACGGTCTCCAGCGAAAACGACGAGAAATTCCAGAAGGCAGACTTCAGCGCCTCAATACCATCCACGATCAGCCGACCTTTCGCCTGGGCGAAAAAAACGCCATTTTTAAAACCGTGCTCACGCCACTCGAGTTCGCTGTTATCGCGGCCAAAACGCAGCGGGATACGGTAGCGCTCAGCATGTTTTTGCAACACGCGCAGGTCGAACTGCACCACGTTCCAGCCGATGATGAGGTCGGGATCGTGGCGGGCAACCCATTCGTTAAGCTTTTCCAACAGTTGTGGGCGGCTGTTGACGTACTCAAGCTGGAAATCGAGCGCTGATGAATCGCCATTTTCGGGGCCGAGCATATAGACAATGCGCTGCCCGCAGCCTTCAAGCCCAATGCAGTACAACTCGCCGTGGCGGGTGGTTTCAATGTCCAGAGACAACCATTTGAGCGGTGGACGATAGTCGGGATGGGGCTTTAATCGCGCATTGACGATCGCACCGTTGCGCGTCTCACCTTCGACCCACACTGGCGAGGTGATAAAGCGTTCCATCAGATAGCGTTCAGGCGGGCGGACATCGCCTTCATAAACCGTCACGCCATTCTCACGCAACAGCTTTTCCAGTCGCATCAGCTGGCGATGCGAACGGCAGTAAAGACCCGAAACCGGCTGACGATGAAAATCTTTGAGGTTGAGCGGCGTCAGACGATAACCATTTTCACTGCTTAATAACGACGTGACACGGGCGGTTAGCGCGGTAGGGATAAACGCAACGGACTCCTGCGGCGCAAGCGTGACCTGCAAAGGCCCGCTGTCTGTTGCCAGCCAGAAGGAGACTTCAGTTCCCTGCGACGTATCCCGCCAGTGCCGGGTTAAGATAAAACCTGCCTGCGCCACGCTGTTTATCCATCAAAAAAACCAGGCATGATTATAGCCTGGTTCAACGTGTTGTGCTGGGGTTTTATACAGTTATCGGCGCTGCTACTGCCCGTAATAGGCTTTCGCTCCGTGCTTGCGCAGGTAATGCTTATCCAGCAACGTTTGCTGCATCTCGGGTAACTGTGGCGCGAGCTGGCGGCAGAAAATGCCCATGTAGGCAACCTCTTCTAAGACGATGGCGTTATGCACCGCGTCTTCGGCATTTTTCCCCCACGCAAAGGGACCGTGTGAATGCACCAGTACGCCTGGCATTTGCGCGGCGTCTATTCCATGCATCTTAAAGGTTTCGACGATCACCTTGCCGGTTTCCCATTCATACTCGCCGTTGATCTCGTGGCTGGTCATTTTGCGGGTGCAAGGGATGGGGCCGTAGAAATAGTCGGCATGCGTGGTGCCCGTTGCCGGAATGGACTGTCCGGCCTGCGCCCAGATGGTCGCGTGGCGCGAATGGGTATGCACAATACCACCAATGGTGGGAAAAGCCTGGTACAGCAGACGATGCGTTGGCGTATCGGACGAGGGCTTTTTCTGACCTTCAATCACTTCACCCGTCGCGATGCTGACAACCACCATATCGTCAGCGGTCATCACGCTGTAATCCACGCCGGAAGGTTTAATGATAAAGACGCCGTGGTCGCGATCGACGGCACTGACGTTCCCCCAGGTGAGCGTGACCAGGTTGTGCTTTGGCAGCGCCAGATTCGCTGCCAGTACCTGGCGTTTGAGATCTTCTAGCATGTTTTTCTCCCTGCCTGATGACGGTGTAAACGCGTTATCAGGCCTACACAGAGATGTAGGCCTGATTCAGCAAAGCGCCATCAGGCAACCATTTGCTTAACGTTTAAAGCCGTAATACATGTCGTTCCAGCGCAGCGCGTCCTTGAAGGCGGGCAGGCGGGTATCGTTATCAATCACGGTGATTTCGATATCGTGCATTTCGGCGAACTGACGCATGTCGTTGAGATCCAGCGCATGGCTGAAGACGGTATGGTGCGCGCCGCCGGCCAGGATCCACGCTTCAGACGCGGTCGGCAGGTCCGGTTGAGCTTTCCACAGCGCGTTGGCGACCGGCAGTTTCGGCAGCGCATGCGGGGTTTTCACGGTGTCGATGCAGTTGACCAGCAGACGATAGCGATCGCCTAGGTCGATCAGGCTGGCCACGATCGCCGGACCGGTCTGCGTATTGAAGATCAGACGGGCAGGATCGTCTTTACCGCCAATGCCGAGATGCTGAACATCAAGGATCGGTTTTTCGTCCACCGCGATCGACGGACACACTTCCAGCATGTGGGAGCCGAGCACCAGATCGTTGCCTTTCTCGAAGTGATAGGTGTAATCCTCCATAAAGGAGGTGCCGCCCTGCAGACCGGTTGACATCACTTTCATGATGCGAAGCAGAGCGGCAGTTTTCCAGTCGCCTTCGCCAGCAAAGCCATAGCCCTGCTGCATCAGGCGTTGTACGGCCAGACCCGGAAGCTGTTTCAGACCGTGCAAATCTTCAAAGGTGGTCGTGAAGGCGTGGAAGCCGCCCTGCTCCAGAAAGCGCTTCATACCCAGTTCAATACGCGCCGCTTCCAGCACGTTCTGGCGTTTTTCACCGTGAACCTGAGTGGCGGCGGTCAGGGTGTAGCTATTTTCGTATTCGTCAATCAGGGCATTGATGTCGCCGTCGCTGATGGAATTCACCACCTGCACCAGATCGCCCACTGCCCAGGTGTTGACCGAGAAGCCGAACTTGATCTGCGCGGCGACTTTATCGCCATCGGTAACCGCCACTTCACGCATGTTGTCGCCAAAGCGGCACACTTTCAGATGACGGGTATCCTGTTTCGACACCGCATGACGCATCCAGGAACCGATACGGGCATGAGCCTGTTGATCCTGCCAGTGACCGGTGACTACCGCATGTTGCTGGCGCATGCGTGCGCCGATAAAGCCGAACTCACGACCGCCGTGCGCAGTCTGGTTGAGGTTCATAAAGTCCATGTCGATGCTGTCCCACGGAAGGGCCGCATTGAACTGGGTGTGGAATTGCAGCAGCGGTTTATTGAGGATAGTCAGGCCGTTGATCCACATTTTGGCTGGAGAGAAGGTATGCAGCCAGACCACCAGACCCGCACAACGATCGTCATAGTTCGCGTCACGGCAAATGGCGGTGATTTCATCCGGTGTGGTCCCCAGTGGTTTTAACACCAGCTTGCAGGGTAGTTTCGCTTCGGTATTCAGCGCTTTGACGACGTGCTCCGCGTGCTGAGTAACCTGACGCAGCGTCTCAGGGCCGTACAAATGCTGGCTGCCAATTACAAACCACACTTCATAGTTATCAAAAATAGTCATTGTCGTGTCCTTAGTGAGTCAGGGTTGCCTGGTCAGCCGGCGCAGTATTAACCAGGGTGGCAGTCGGAAGATAATGTTGCTCAGCGCTTACCGCCCACTGCTGGTAGCGGCGATAAAGCTGTTCGAAACGTTGTGCCTGGTCGGGGCGAGGTTGCAGCGTGTTTTCCACCGCGCTGGCCATTTTCTGCTGCGCCGCAGGAATATCGGCATGCACCCCGGCAGCCACGGCGGCGAAGATGGCTGCGCCCAGCGCACAGCACTGATCGGAGGCGACGATTTGTAGCGGACGGTTCAGGACATCGCAGCAGGCCTGCATAATGACCTTGTTTTTCCTGGCGATGCCGCCCAGCGCCATGACGTTGTTAACCGCAATACCTTGTTCGGTAAAGCATTCCATAATGGCTCTTGCGCCAAAGGCGGTTGCGGCTATCAGACCGCCGAACAGCGCCGGGGCATCCGTGGCCAGATTCAGATCGGTCACCACCCCTTTCAGACGCTGGTTTGCGTTCGGCGTGCGGCGGCCGTTAAACCAGTCAAGCACCACCGGCAGGTGATCCAGCGATGGGTTTTTCGCCCAGGCGTCGGTCAGCGCGGGCAGTAGTTGTTTTTGGCTGGCGCTGATCTGCGCTTTCAGTTCCGGATGCTGCGCGGCGAGTTGCTCCAGCGGCCAGCCGAGAATGCGACCAAACCACGCGTAGATATCGCCAAAGGCAGACTGTCCGGCCTCCAGACCGATAAAACCGGGGACCACACTGCCATCGACTTGCCCACAAATGCCTTTCACGGCGCGCTCGCCGACGCTCTGTTTGTCCGCAATCAGGATGTCGCAGGTGGAGGTTCCAATGACTTTCACCAGCGCATTGGGCTGTGCGCCCGCGCCGACGGCACCCATGTGGCAGTCGAACGCGCCGCCAGAGATGACGACGTTCTCCGGCAGACCAAGGCGCTGCGCCCACTCGGCGCACAGCGTACCAACTGGCAGATCGGCAGTGAACGTGTCGGTGAACAGGGGGTATTGCAAATGCTGGTTAATCAGCGGATCGAGCTCGTCGAAGAAACTGGCAGGCGGCAGACCGCCCCAGCTTTCATGCCATAATGATTTGTGCCCGGCGCTGCAACGACCCCGGCGGATATCCTGCGGGCGCGTAGTACCAGAAAGGAGGGCTGGCACCCAGTCGCACAGCTCAACCCACGAGACGGCAGCCTGGGCAACTGCGCGGTCTTCGCGGGTGACATGAAGGATCTTGGCCCAGAACCATTCGCTGGAGTAAATGCCGCCGATGTAACGGGAGTAATCGACGTTGCCCGGCGTATGGCACAGACGGGTAATGGCTTCGGCTTCTTCCACTGACGTGTGGTCTTTCCACAGGACGAACATCGCGTTTGGGTTTTCCGCGAACTCTTCCCGGAGTGCCAGCACGTTGCCATCGGCGTCAATCGGCGCTGGCGTTGAGCCCGTACTGTCGACGCCAATCCCAACGACCTCGGCACGTTGCGCCGCGCTGAGTTCCGCCAATACGCTTTTCAGTGCGGCTTCCATCGACTCCATGTAGTCGCGGGGATGATGGCGGAACCGGTTGTTCGGGGCGTCACAAAAACGTCCTTCCTGCCAGCGCGGGTACCACTCAACGCTGGTGGCGATCTCTTCGCCGGTGGCGCATTCCACAGCCAGCGCGCGCACAGAATCACTGCCAAAATCGAGGCCAATTGCAATTGCCATCCTCTTGCTCCATCCAGAAATACGGGTATGGAGAAACAGTAGTGAGTGGGGATAAAAACCGTCAGGTAGGATCCGCTAATCTTATGGATTAAAATGCTATGGCATCGCAAAGTGTGACGCCGTGCAAATAATCAATGTGGACATTTCTGCTCTGGTTATAGACACTTTTGTTACCCGTTTTTGTGGCAGTCATCGTACTGAGTCGTGACATAATGCTTTTCACAAGCGGGGTTGATGGGTCCGCCCGTGATGGTGCGGCAACAAGGCAGGACGCAAACCATACTGTCCTGCGTAATATGGACAATTTGTTTCCTCACTGAACCTCGGGAGTCGTGAAATTATGGCTGAACCGCAAAATGACCCTCTCCTGCCAGGGTACTCGTTTAACGCGCATCTGGTCGCCGGTTTAACGCCGATAGACGCCAACGGATATCTGGATTTTTTTATCGACAGGCCGTTGGGGATGAAAGGCTATATCCTTAACCTCACGATTCGGGGGGAAGGGGTGATTAATAATCAGGGACGGGAGTTTGTCTGCCGACCCGGTGACATTTTGTTGTTCCCGCCGGGTGAAATTCATCACTACGGACGCCATCCGGATGCCAGCGAGTGGTATCACCAGTGGGTTTACTTTCGTCCCCGCGCCTACTGGCAGGAGTGGCTCACCTGGCCGTCCATTTTTGCGCAGACCGGTTTTTTCCGTCCGGACGAAGCGCATCAGCCGCACTTTAATGAGCTATTCGGCCAGATTATCCACGCCGGACAGGGGGAAGGGCGCTACTCTGAACTGCTGGCGATCAACCTGCTGGAGCAGTTACTGCTGAGGCGCATGGAGGCGATCAACGCTTCGCTGCATCCGCCGATGGATAACCGCGTGCGCGATGCCTGTCAGTACATCAGCGATCATCTGGCGGACAGCCACTTCGATATTGCCAGCGTTGCTCAGCATGTCTGCCTGTCGCCATCGCGCCTGTCGCACCTGTTCCGTCAACAGTTGGGTATCAGCGTGTTGAGCTGGCGTGAGGATCAGCGGATCAGCCAGGCGAAGCTGCTGCTCAGTACAACACGCATGCCGATTGCTACCGTTGGACGCAATGTCGGGTTCGACGACCAGCTCTATTTCTCCCGCGTCTTTAAAAAATGTACTGGTGCCAGTCCGAGCGAGTTCCGTGCCGGTTGTGAAGAAAAAGTGAATGATGTGCCCGTGAAGATGTCATAACCTGTAACTATTCAGATGATTGGTCGCTTGACGTCGCAGGGGTGGGTTTGCAGAATCCCTGTTTCGTAAAACTGACGGACGCATTATGCAAGCATTGCTGGAACACTTTATTCTCCAGTCCGCCATGTACGCTTTGATTGCTGTGGCGCTGGTGGCCTTCCTGGAATCGCTGGCGCTGGTGGGGTTGATTTTACCGGGAACGGTATTGATGGCCGGGCTGGGCGCCCTGATAGGCAGCGGGGAACTCAACTTCTGGCATGCATGGCTGGCGGGAATTATCGGCTGTCTGCTTGGCGACTGGATCTCGTTCTGGCTGGGCTGGCGTTTCAAAAAACCGCTGCACCGCTGGTCGTTCATGAAAAAGAACAAAGCGCTGCTCGATAAAACCGAGCACGCACTGCATCAGCACAGTATGTTCACGATTCTGGTGGGACGCTTTGTTGGCCCAACGCGCCCGCTGGTGCCGATGGTCGCCGGAATGCTCGATCTGCCGGTGGCGAAATTCATCACGCCCAACATTATTGGCTGCCTGCTCTGGCCGCCATTTTATTTTCTGCCGGGGATTCTGGCTGGTGCGGCAATTGATATTCCGGCGGGTATGCAAAGTGGCGAGTTTAAGTGGCTGCTGCTGGCGACAGCCATCCTGCTGTGGTTCGGTGGCTGGCTGTGCTGGCGCCTGTGGCGTAGTGGAAAAGCCGCGACGGATCGCTTAACGCATTACCTGCCAAAAAGACGTCTGCTCTGGCTGGCGCCGATCGTGCTGGGGATGGGGATTGTTGCGCTGGTGACGTTGCTTCGCCACCCGCTGATGCCGATGTATCTCGATATTCTGCAAAAAGTGGTGGGTTACTGATATTCCTGCCGGATAAGCGTAAGCGCCATCCGGTAATCCATTATTTTTTAATCCCCAACAGCGCTGAGGCGCTGGCTTTACCGCTCAGCAATTCATCCGTTTCGCCCTGCCACGCGATGCGACCGTCGGCCACGACGACAGAGCGCGGGGCAATGCGCGCCGCATCTTCGACACTGTGCGACACCATCAGTAGCGTCAGTTGCCGGGCATGGCAGATATCGCTTACCAGGGTCAGCATCTCCTGACGTAGCGCGGGATCGAGGGCTGAAAAGGGCTCGTCAAGCAGCAGGATCGGCTGTTCGCGCACCAGACAGCGCGCCAGTGCCACACGCTGGCGTTGACCGCCGGAAAGCTCTCCGGGCAGGCGGGCCATCAGCGTCTCGATCCCCATTTGTTGCGCGATATGCAGGCGCTTCTCTTTCTGTTCGGCGCTTAATTTCAGTCCTGGATCCAACCCCAGACCGATGTTTTGCTCAACGTTTAGATGGCTGAACAGATTGTTCTCCTGAAACAACATCGAAACCGGGCGACGTGATGGCGGCGTGGTGGTGTGGTCTTCCCCTTCGATCAACAGGGTGCCGCGGGCAGGCGTGAGAAAACCGGCAATCAGACTCAGTAACGTACTTTTCCCTGCGCCGCTTGGCCCCAGAATCGCCACCTGTTCACCGCGCGCCACGGACAGCGTAAAGCGCATGGGCAAATGGTGGTAGAGCCAGGTGATATCAGTCAGTCTTAACATTTCGCCCCGGTAACGTCTCAATAACGGTAAATAAAATAAAGCACAGGATCAGCAATAAGAGCGCAGTGACGGCACCGTCCTGACTGCGGTAAGAGCCAATTTGCTGATACAGATAAAACGGCAGGGTGCGGAAATCATCGTTGCCGAACAGCGCCACCACGCCAAAATCGCCGATAGACAGCACACAGGCAAAGGCCAGCGCCTGCGCCAGCGGACGCTTCAATGCCCGCAGTTCTACCACTTTTAGCCGCTGCCAGCCTTCAATCCCCAGCGACTGACACAGCATGGTGTAGCGGGCGGTAATATCGCGCATCGGGTTTTCCAGCACTTTCAGCGCGTAGGGAATGGCCATCAGCGCATTGGTGAAAATCACGATGCCGTCAGCGGACTCCGGCAGGCCGATGCTGTTGTTGAGCAACAGGAAGAAGCCGGTGGCCAGCACGATGCCTGGCATCGCCAGAATAAGCATCCCGCTTAGCTCAAGCGCTTGTCCTGCCAACAACTGCTGACGGGCGCGCAGTTCGCGGCTGCTCCACAGCAGCATCATCGTCAGGATCACGCACAGCAGACCCGCTGCCAGCGCAATACGCAGCGAAGTCCACACCGCCTGCCACAAAATGGGCTGCGCGAGCACGTCCAGCAGATGGCGATTCACCCCGTCGACCATCACCGCCAACAACGGTGGAAGCAACAGCAGCAGCGCGAGGACGATCAGCAGGGCATCGGTTAAACGGCTGTGCAGCCGATCGTCCGGATCGCGCCATCCCTGAACCAGGGTTGTGCCGGGAGCAATAGCTTTACTCAATCGTTGACTGAGGAGCACCAGCGCCAGACAGCACACCATCTGGATCAGCGCCAGCATGGCGGCACGGGCAGGATCGTAGTCGAAATTCAGCGCCTGATAAATCGCCAGCTCAATGGTGGTCGCCTGCGGCCCGCCGCCCAGCGACAGCACGGTGGCGAAACTGGCAAAACAGAGCATAAAAATCAGCGCAGCGACCGGTGGGATTTGGCGACGCAGCCATGGCCACTCGACAAAGCGGAAGAACTGCCAGCCGCGGATACCCAGTTGGGCGGCAAGCTGACGCTGCTCGCCAGGGATATTCTCCAGTGACTGCAACAACAGACGGCTTGCCATCGGCAGATTAAAAAAGATGTGAGCCAGCAGGATGCCCTGCAACCCGTAAGGCGAGAAGGTCCACTCCAGTCCAAGCACGTGCCAGAGCGAAGCCAGCCACCCCTGGCGTCCATAGACGCTGAGAATACCAAACACCGCAACCAGCACCGGGAGGATCAGCGTCATGGCGCACAGGCGCAGCAGGGCCAGACGCCCCGGAAAACGGCGTCGGTACAGTGCACGGGCAAGGAAGATGGCTGGAACAACAGAAAGCACCGCCGACAGGAAGGCCTGCCAGAAGGAAAAACGCACCACGTGCCACAGGTAGCTGTCCTGCCACAGCGAGGACCACGCCGCCTGCGGCGCGTTGAACCACAATGCCAGAAATGCGGCCAGCGCCACCGTCACCATCAACGTGGCGGCACAAAGGCCTGGGATCAGCCAGCCGGCAATTAACGGCTGACGGCGCGTTGCCATTCGCTAATCCATGCCTGGCGTTGTGCTGCCACTTCCGCTGACGTGAATTCCAGGGTCGTTGCGGGTTGAGTCAGTTGTTCGAATCCGGCAGGCAGGGTGACATTTGCCACCGGATACATCCAGTTGCCGGTCGGGATAGCATTCTGGAACGCGGGTGACACCATGAATTTGAGGAACTTTTCTGCCAGCTCAGGCTGCTTACTGGCTGCAGTACGCGCGGCGACCTCCACCTGCAGGTAATGGCCTTCGCTAAAGTTGGCCGCCACGTAGTTCTCTTTTTTCTCTTCGATGATGTGATACGCCGGAGAGGTGGTGTAGCTCAGCACCAGATCGCTTTCACCTTTCAGGAACAGGCCATAAGCTTCGCTCCAGCCTTTGGTGACAGTGACGGTTTTGGCCGCCAGCTTCTGCCACGCTTGCGGCGTTTTATCGCCATACACTTTCTGCATCCACAGCATCAGCCCAAGTCCTGGCGTACTGGTGCGCGGATCCTGATAAATCACCCGCCATTTTTGATCGCTCTCGACCAGCTCCTTCAGGCTTTTCGGTGGGTTTTTCAGTTTGTTTTTGTCATATACGAAAGCGAAGTAGCCGTAATCAAACGGGACGAAGGTGTCATTCTTCCAGCCGCCTGGGACATTGACCGCCTCGCTGGCGACACCGCTTTTCGTGAACAATTGGGTTTGCGTCGCCGCTTCAAGCAGGTTGTTATCCAGTCCCAGCACCACGTCGGCCTTGCTGTTTTTCCCTTCCATTCGCAGGCGATTAAGTAACGACACGCCATCTTCCAGCGCCACCAGCTTCAGTTCACAGTTGCAGTCGGCTTCAAAGGCTTTTTTCACCGCCGGGCCAGGGCCCCAGTCAGCGGCGAACGAGTCGTAGGTGTAGACGGTGAGAACCGGTTTTGCGAAGGCAGGCGCTGCGCACAGGAGTAAAAGGGGAAGACATTTTTTCAACACTTTGCACCTCAAAAGATGGGTGGCAAAGGATTTTGAGCAGTAGCCTCAAATCCCTTCGCCGGCGTTATCCGGATCAGGTTCGACGGGTATTATCTCAGCCCATACGCTTCATCATTCAAGCAGCCTCTGTGTTGGCTGCGTCCGCTCACCCCAGTCACATAGTGTTCTATGCTCCTTGGGATTCACTCGCTTGCCGCCTTGCTGCAGCTTGAATGATTTTGTGTATGTTTATTAGCACCCCGTTGAGAACGGCGTTAGTGTAGTGATTTTGCCGCGTTGCGGCAATCATGGATCCGGCGGCGCAAACCACGCGGATTTAAAGTCGAACCAGCCGAGGGTGTTCATGCGCAGGCCGCGCATACTGCGCTGGCCCTGAATAATCAGCCAGTGGTGGATCAGCGGGACAATGGCTTTGCTGGCAAGCAATTGCTGACACCACATGGCCAGATTCATTTCGCCGGTGCGCCAGCGCGCGGCGTCGGCTTCCCAGTCCAGCGGAATGCAGTGCTGTAACAGCGGGACTTCACACAGATGCGCGAACAAAGAGAAGTCGAGCGGTAGGGTGAAGTTGGCGCTGTTAAGCCAGATGTCGCTTTCAATTTCCCCGGCATGCCATTGATCGTAGTCGATCTCCTGAATCTCTAGCTTCACCTGATGTTCAGCCAGAAGCTGACTCATGATCTGTGCAATCACCTGGTGTTCGATGTGTTCGTGATAATAGGTCAGCGTGA
The DNA here is from genome assembly GCF_013816795.1 of Citrobacter sp. RHB35-C17. Lineage (NCBI taxonomy): Bacteria > Pseudomonadati > Pseudomonadota > Gammaproteobacteria > Enterobacterales > Enterobacteriaceae > Citrobacter > Citrobacter sp. RHB35-C17. The sequence continues at coordinate 898,558 of NZ_CP057150.1, forward strand.
GCGTCTCCAGCCCGGCAGGTTTCTCGCCGTGACCCGGTCGCGCGTGATGCCAGCGGGGCAGTAAGCCATAGGCCGGGAACCAGTGACGTTGATACTGTTCATCGGCATAGTAAAGCAGGTTACTTGGTGACAGTACGCGACTGACCCACTCCCGAACCTCCTGATTGGCGCCGCGATGGGTGCGGGCGTCGAACAACAGATAATAGCATCCCTCTTCCAGGCGGCTTTCGATAGCCTTCTCATCTTCCGTGGGACCTTTCAGCGTCAGGCCGCCGTTTGGCTCGTCGCCTATATCCGGCAGAACCCAGACGTTCACTTCATCAATCAGGGCCCGATAACCGAAGAAATCATCAAATGCATGAATTTTCAGCTGATTACGAGTATTCCGTATCACCGCGTATGGGCCGGTGCCAATCGGATGGCTGGAAAAATTGCTCAGGGTTTCCCATTCGCGCGGCAGGATCATCGCCGGGACCTGGCCCAGCAGCCACGGGAGCCAGCGATCGGGTTGCGAAAGATGAATGTCCAGCGTCCAGGGCGTGGGTGAAACGATCTCGCTGATGTGCGAATAGAGCGGTAAGACGTTAATGCGTGTCAGTGACGACACCACATCGTCCATTTCCAGTTCACGACCGTGGTGAAAATGGATCCCCGGACGCAGGAAAAAGCGCCAGTGCAGGGGGGAGATTTGCTGCCAGTGGTGGGCTATGTCGGCTTCCAGTTCCCCATTTTCCTCATTTACGCGGGTCAGGGCGCTGAAGATTTGGCGGGCAATGTGGGTTTCTGAGCGACGCAGTGCGCTGCCGGGCAGCAGATTTTGCATTGGACGATAGTAAAGTACGCGCAGGATGTGACGGCCCTGACGGAAGCTGCGGCCCAGATGGGAAACCAGCATCTGCCGCACGGCCGTTTTGTCGCCGACCAGTTGCACCAGTTGATCGATGCGATCCTGCTCCAGCAGATCTTCCGCGCGCTGTTGCTGGAGCGCCAGTCCGGTATACAGGAAGGTTAAGCGTGAACGTTTTCCGCGTCCCACTTCCGCCTCCCACGTCAGCCAGCCGCGCTCCTGCATGGTATTGAGCAGCGTGCGCATATGACGGCGCGAGCAGCTCAGCAGATCCGCCAGTTCGTTGAGCGTGGTGTCCTGTGTTTTGCCGTCGCAGCATTGCCACAAGCGGATGAACTGTTGTTGCAGACGGCCAGAAGACATAAAAGGGGAACTCCTGCGGAAAACTCAGCAATTTTATTATCCCTATATTAGGCCAATAATACATTCCGATGAAGCACTATGACGGGGTCATCTATATGCGCCAGTTTTATCAGAAGTACTTTGCCGCGACAGAAGGGTTGTCCTGGTTGGCTTGCCTGAGCGCGCCGCAGCGCTTAAAGATGCTGGAAGAACTGATGCAGTGGGAGGTGACAGCCTGACCCTGGAGTAGCAGACATCATGTGTGACTGAGTATTGGTGTTAATCACCGCGCCAGCAGGTATTATCTGCTGGCTTTTTTCGTTTCGGCTGCGCTGACTAAGGAAAGATATGCTCTGGTTAATGACGATGGGACGACGTCTCAACGGTGTTTACGCGGCGTTTATGCTCGTCGCATTTATGATGGGCGTGGCGGGGGCGCTACAGGCGCCGACGCTGAGCCTGTTTCTCAGTCGCGAGGTCGGGGCGCAGCCGTTCTGGGTGGGGCTGTTTTACACCGTTAACGCCATCGCCGGGATTGGCGTAAGTCTTGCGCTGGCAAAACGCTCGGACAGCCAGGGAGACCGGCGCAAGCTGATTCTGTTTTGTTGCCTGATGGCCATCGGTAATGCGCTGCTGTTTGCCTTTAATCGCCACTACCTGACGCTGATCACCTGCGGCGTACTGCTGGCGTCGCTGGCAAATACCGCGATGCCGCAATTGTTCGCGCTGGCGCGGGAATATGCCGACAGCTCGGCGCGAGAAGTGGTGATGTTCAGCTCTGTGATGCGTGCGCAGCTTTCACTGGCGTGGGTGATTGGTCCGCCGATGGCCTTTATGCTGGCGCTGAATTACGGTTTTACCGTGATGTTTTCGATTGCCGCCGCGATTTTTGTGCTCAGTTTCATCCTGATTGCCTTTATGCTGCCGTCTGTCGCCCGCGTTGAACAACCGGCGGATGCGCCGGTGATCCAGACTGGTGGCTGGCAGGATAAAAACGTACGCATGTTGTTTATCGCTTCCACGCTGATGTGGACCTGCAACACCATGTATATCATCGATATGCCGCTATGGATTAGCGCGGAGCTTGGACTGCCGGATAAGCTTGCCGGGATCCTGATGGGCACCGCCGCAGGACTGGAAATTCCGATCATGATCCTTGCCGGCTTTTACGTAAAACGCTTCGGTAAGCGCCGGATGATGCTTATTGCCGTCACCGCGGGCGTGCTGTTTTATCTCGGGCTGATTTTCTTCCACAGCCATCAGGCGCTGCTGATATTGCAACTGTTTAATGCGGCGTTTATCGGGATCATTGCCGGTATTGGCATGCTCTGGTTTCAGGATCTGATGCCGGGCAGGGCCGGATCGGCGACGACGCTATTTACCAACAGTATTTCGACCGGCGTAATTCTGGCGGGGGTGATCCAGGGCGCGGTTGCTCAGAGCTATGGTCACTTCGCAGTATACTGGGTGATTGCGGCGATTTCGTTGGTTACGCTGGTGATGACCGGGCGGGTGAAAGACGTTTGATTTATGGATTGCCAGATGGTGGCTAACGCCTTATCCGACCTACAGAAATCCGTAGGCCGGATAAGCGCAGTGCTTCCGGCATGGCGGGCTTAGCGCATAAACGCCGGTTGTTTCTCTTCGTAGGCGGCGATCGCGTCTTCGTGTTGCAGCGTCAACCCGATGCTGTCCAGACCGTTCAGCATGCAGTGGCGGCGGAAGGCGTCGATGTTAAAGTGATACGTTTTCTCGCCTGCTTTCACGACCTGCGCTTCCAGATCCACTTCGAAGTGAATACCCGGATTCGCCTGTACCAGCGTAAACAACTCGTCGACTTCTTCATCACTTAACTTCACGGGCAGCAACTGGTTGTTAAAGCTGTTACCGTAGAAGATGTCCGCGAAGCTCGGCGCAATCACCACTTTGAAGCCGTAATCCGTCAACGCCCACGGCGCGTGCTCACGAGAAGAGCCGCAGCCGAAGTTTTCACGCGCCAGCAGAATCGAGGCGCCCTGGTATTCAGGGAAGTTCAGGACGAACTCCGGATTCGGCTGCTGACCTTTTTCATCCAGAAAACGCCAGTCATTGAACAGGTGCGCGCCAAAACCGGTGCGGGTAACCTTCTGCAAAAACTGCTTAGGAATGATGGCGTCAGTATCGACGTTGGCGGCATCCAGCGGGACAACCAGGCCGTTATGTTGGGTAAATTTCTCTGCCATGGGAGTCTCCTTATTTGATGCTGCGAATGTCGGCAAAATGACCGGTAACGGCGGCAGCCGCGGCCATCGCCGGGCTGACCAGATGGGTACGCCCACCGCGGCCCTGACGCCCTTCAAAGTTACGGTTGCTGGTTGACGCGCAGCGTTCGCCCGGATTCAGGCGATCGTTATTCATCGCCAGACACATGGAGCACCCCGGCAGACGCCATTCGAATCCGGCTTCGATAAAGATCTTATCTAACCCTTCCGCTTCTGCCTGCGCTTTGACCGGACCGGATCCTGGAACCACCAGCGCCTGGACGCCCGGCGCGACTTTACGACCTTTGGCGACCTCTGCGGCGGCGCGCAAATCTTCAATACGCGAGTTAGTGCACGAGCCGATGAACACTTTATCGATCGTCACTTCCGTTAACGGCACACCCGGTTTCAGGCCCATATAGGCCAGCGCTTTTTCAGCACTGGCGCGCTCAACCGGATCGGTAAACGACGCTGGATCGGGAATGTTGTCCGTCACGGAGATCACCTGGCCCGGGTTGGTTCCCCAGGTCACCTGAGGAGCAATCTCTTCAGCCTGTAAGGTGACAGCCGTATCAAAGCGTGCGTCGGCGTCGGTTTGCAACGTTTTCCAGTACGCGACTGCGTCATCAAAATCTTTACCTTTCGGCGCGTGCAGACGACCTTTGACGTAGTTAAAGGTGGTTTCATCCGGGGCGACTAATCCGGCTTTGGCACCCATTTCAATCGCCATGTTGCACAGGGTCATGCGGCCTTCCATGCTCAGGGCTCGGATGGCATCGCCACAAAACTCAACGACATGACCGGTACCGCCGGCGCTACCGGTTTTACCGATAATCGCCAGTACGATGTCTTTGGCGGTGATTCCCGGCGCTGCGGTGCCTTTGACTTCAATCTTCATGGTTTTGGCGCGGCCCTGCTTCAGGGTCTGGGTTGCCAGCACGTGCTCGACTTCGGAGGTGCCGATACCGAACGCCAGCGCGCCAAAGGCGCCGTGGGTCGCGGTATGCGAGTCGCCGCAGACGATGGTCATTCCCGGCAGGGTGACGCCTTGTTCGGGCCCCATCACGTGAACGATGCCCTGATACGGGTGGTTCAGATCGTACAGCTCAACGCCAAATTCGTTACAGTTCTTAATCAGTTCCTGCATCTGGATACGCGCCATCTCGCCGGACGCATTGATATCTTTGGTCTGCGTGGAGACGTTGTGATCCATCGTGGCAAAGGTTTTACCCGGCTGGCGAACCGGGCGACCATGCGCACGCAGGCCGTCGAACGCCTGCGGAGAGGTCACTTCATGCACCAGATGTCGGTCGATATACAGCAGCGGGGTTTCGTTTTGCGCTTCATAGACGACGTGCGCATCAAACAATTTTTCGTATAACGTTTTAGCCATGATTACACCCCTTGTGCGACATAACGAGCAATGATGTCGCCCATCTCATCGGTACCGACGGCAGCCGCGCCACGGGCTAAATCACCGGTGCGGATACCTTCTTCTAATGCGCGGTTAACCGCACGTTCAATGGCGGATGCCGCGTCATCGGCATCCAGGCTGTAGCGCAGCAGCAGCGCCAGCGACAAAATTTGCGCAATCGGGTTAGCAATATTCTTGCCGGCAATATCTGGTGCGGAGCCGCCCGCCGGTTCATACAAACCAAAACCCTGCTCGTTCAGACTGGCGGAGGGCAACATCCCCATCGAGCCGGTGATCATCGCGCATTCATCAGACAGAATGTCGCCAAACAGGTTGGAGCACAGCAGCACGTCAAACTGGGACGGGTCTTTAATCAACTGCATGGTGGCGTTGTCGATGTACATGTGCGCCAGCTCAACGTCCGGATATTCTTTGGCAATTTCATTGACGATTTCGCGCCACAAAATAGACGTTTGCAGAACGTTAGCTTTGTCGATGGAGGTCACTTTACGGCGGCGTTTACGCGCAGATTCAAACGCAATGCGCGCGATACGTTCAATTTCAAAGCGGTGATAGACCTCGGTATCGAACGCTTTTTCATGCTGGCCGCTGCCTTCGCGACCTTTTGGCTGACCGAAGTAGATCCCGCCGGTCAGTTCACGGACGCACAAAATGTCGAAGCCATTCGCGGCGATGTCGGCGCGCAGAGGGCAGAATGCTTCCAGTCCCTGATACAGTTTTGCCGGACGCAGGTTGCTGAACAGTTTGAAGTGCTTGCGCAGCGGCAGCAGCGCGCCGCGTTCCGGCTGGCTGTCCGGCGGCAGATGTTCCCATTTCGGGCCGCCGACGGAGCCAAACAGAACGGCATCGGCCTGTTCGCAGCCTTCCACCGTCGCCTTCGGCAGCGGTTGACCGTGGTTGTCGATCGCCGCGCCGCCGACATCATAATGGCTGGTGGTAATGCGCATCTCAAAACGATGGCGAATAGCGTCCAGGACTTTCAGGGCTTGCGTCATCACTTCCGGACCAATACCGTCGCCCGGCAAAACAGCAATATGGTAATTCTTCGACATCACACGGTTTCCTTGTTGTTCTCGTTGTTCTGAGCTTTACGTTGCAACTCTTTTTCGACTTCTGCCGCACGCCAGATGTTGTTCAGCACGTGCACCATCGCTTTCGCGGAAGATTCAACAATGTCTGTCGCCAGACCGACGCCGTGGAAACGACGTCCGTTATAGTTGGCGACGATATCGACCTGACCCAGTGCGTCTTTGCCATGTCCTTTGGCGGACAGGCTATATTTCACCAGTTCAATGTCGTAATCGGTAATGCGGTTGATCGCCTGGTAAATGGCATCGACCGGGCCGTTACCGTTAGCCGCTTCGGCTTTTACGTCACTGCCGCAGGCCAGCTTGACGGAGGCAGTGGCGATATCGTTAGAGCCAGACTGGACGCTGAAATAATCCAGGCGGAAGTGCTCAGGCTCTTCCTGTTGCTTACCAATAAACGCCAGCGCTTCCAGATCGTAATCAAACACCTGACCTTTCTTGTCGGCCAGCTTCAGGAAAGCGTCGTACAGATTGTCCAGGCTGTATTCACTCTCTTTATAACCCATCTCATCCATACGGTGTTTTACCGCTGCGCGCCCGGAACGGGAGGTCAGATTCAACTGCACCTGATTCAGACCGATGGATTCCGGCGTCATGATTTCGTAGTTTTCACGGTTCTTCAGCACGCCGTCCTGGTGGATCCCTGAGGAGTGGGCAAACGCACCGCTGCCGACAATCGCTTTGTTCGCCGGGATCGGCATGTTGCAGATCTGGCTGACCAACTGACTGGTACGCCAGATCTCCTGATGGTTAATGCGAGTGTTGACGTTCAGGATATCCTGGCGAACTTTAATCGCCATGATCACCTCTTCCAGCGAACAGTTACCGGCACGCTCGCCAATGCCGTTCATCGCGCCTTCTACCTGACGGGCGCCAGCGTGAACCGCAGCCAGCGCGTTGCCGACGCCCAGACCTAAGTCGTCATGGGTATGGACGGAAATGATCGCTTTATCGATGTTTGGTACGCGCTCATACAGACCGGAGATAATGCCCGCAAACTCGAAGGGCATGGTGTAGCCGACGGTGTCCGGAATGTTGATGGTTTTAGCACCAGCATTAATGGCGGCTTCCACAACGCGGGCCAGATCGGCGATCGGCGTACGGCCAGCATCTTCACAAGAGAATTCTACATCGTCGGTGTAATTACGTGCGCGTTTCACCATATAGACCGCGCGCTCAATCACCTCGTCCAGCGTGCTGCGCAGTTTAGTAGCGATATGCATCGGTGAGGTGGCGATAAAGGTATGAATACGGAAGGCTTCAGCAACCTTCAGCGACTCAGCCGCGACGTCGATATCTTTTTCCACACAGCGGGCTAATGCGCAAACCCGGCTGTTCTTGACCTGACGAGCGATAGTTTGTACGGATTCGAAGTCGCCGGGAGAGGAGACCGGAAAGCCGACTTCCATCACGTCAACACCCATACGCTCAAGGGCCAGCGCAATCTGCAGCTTCTCTTTCACACTCAGGCTTGCCTGTAACGCCTGTTCACCGTCGCGTAAAGTGGTATCGAAAATAATGACTTGCTGGCTCATGTTTTAGGTCCTTAGTCTTTAGGGCGCCTTGCTTCGAGCATAAAAAAACCCGCGCAACGGCGCGGGTTTTTTATCTTACTGGATACGACTTAACGCTGAATGCCGCTCACCAGTCTACCGCGCAACGAAGATGCGTTTAGTAGTAGTAGACCGTTAAAGCGAGCGATACGAATCATTAAATCAACTCCAGGCGAATGCGATATGCTTTTAGTGGTACTGGATACGATGACTGATGTCAACCCCACCGCTGAAAACACCGCCCCAGTCAGAAGAAAAGGGAGGGGCTGATTTAGCTAATTGTGCTGAACTCTTTCTGTTATTGCCGATGAAAAAACGGCGGAGGGCTTACACTTTTCATCGTTTGACATATTTAAGCACGCTTTTTTTCAAATGCTGTCACGGCAGTCTGATAAGTCACGAACGCAATAAATTAGTTATCCATATGATTTTGAAGATTTTATGGTAATTAATAATAAATTAATAATGGGGGTGAATATGGCAATTGATAAGCTAATGTTAAGAATTAACGCGTGAGTAATATAAAAATTTAATTGAATGCCAGCATTTTATTCATAAAGCTCATGATTGTTTATTGGCGTCGCTTATGTTTATATTGCCCCCGTCATTGAAATTTATGATTTATCGTGCGGGGAAGGATTCCACATCGTGCTGATGCGGGGTTTTTACGGCGATCTTCCCGCACCTTTATGTTTTCCGAAATTTTATCTCTGCCCTTTTTCTTATTTTATATGCATGGTAAATCATATTTTCCGAGATTATTTCTCTGCATTCCGGCAAGCAAAAAGGGAGTTAAGCGTGACAGTGGAGTTAAGTATGCCAGAAGTAACCGTTGATAAACCTAATCCCCATCATTTAGAGATGGATAAACCGCAACTTCGTATGGTTGATCTTAATCTATTGACTGTATTTGATGCGGTAATGCAGGAGCAGAATATTACCCGTGCCGCGCATGCTCTCGGCATGTCGCAGCCAGCCGTAAGTAACGCCGTGGCGCGTCTTAAAGTGATGTTTAATGACGAACTTTTTGTGCGCTACGGTCGCGGTATTCAACCCACCGCGCGGGCCTTCCAGCTTTTCGGTTCCGTCCGCCAGGCGCTGCAATTAGTGCAGAATGAATTGCCCGGTTCAGGATTTGAACCTGGCAGCAGTGAGCGCGTGTTTCATCTTTGCGTTTGCAGTCCGCTGGATAATATTCTGACCTCTTTAATTTATAATCGTATTGAAAAAATCGCCCCTAATATTCATGTTGTATTTAAGTCCTCTTTAAATAAGGATACTGAACACCAATTACGTTATCAGGAAACTGAGTTCGTTATTAGTTATGAAGAATTCCGTCGTCCTGAATTTACAAGTATTCCATTGTTTAATGACGAAATGGTGCTGGTCGCCAGTCGTAAGCATCCACGCATTAACGGACCATTGGTGGAAAGCGATGTTTATAATGAACAGCATGCGGTCGTTTCACTTGACCGTTTTGACTCGTTTAGTCGGCCCTGGTATGACTCAGTTGATTCGCAATCGTGTGTAGCCTATCAGGGGATGGCATTAATCAGTGTGCTTAATGTTGTTTCGCAAACGCATCTGGTGGCTATTGCCCCTCGCTGGTTAGCTGAAGAGTTTGCACCCTCTCTGGATCTACAAATATTACCGTTACCTTTAAAATTGAATAGCAGAACTTGTTATCTGTCATGGCATGAAGCTGCGGGTCGGGACAAAGGGCACCAATGGATGGAAGAACTGTTAGCTTCCGTCTGCAAGCGTTAGGCATGAATGAGATAAACCGGGTGCAGACATCCGGTTTATCCTGTCTGTTTTTTATTTATTGGCATTTTATTCTGAATTGAGTCTGGCCTATCTTTCTTTCATTCGCGAAAAAATTGATGATTCGCTGTATGCGCGCATTTTCAACCGATTAATTCTCATTACCTGAGAAAAATTTAGTTTAATTCACCGTTTCTTCGTCGCTTACCTCTCTTTTATGCTTATTTTCCGGCGTCTTTCCCCCTTTCTCTGAATTGCCTGCGCCCTGGGGAGCGGTTAAGGTGTTTTACACATCATTAATCGTCATTCAGTGAGGCAAGCCATGGAGATGTTGTCTGGAGCCGAAATGGTCGTCCGATCGCTTATCGATCAGGGCGTTAAGCAGGTATTCGGTTATCCCGGGGGCGCCGTCCTCGATATTTATGATGCGTTGCATACGGTCGGTGGGATCGATCATGTGCTCGTCCGCCATGAACAGGCGGCCGTGCATATGGCCGATGGCCTGGCGCGGGCAACGGGGGAAGTGGGCGTGGTGCTGGTAACTTCCGGCCCAGGCGCCACCAATGCGATTACTGGAATCGCAACGGCGTATATGGATTCTATTCCGTTAGTGATTCTTTCCGGTCAGGTCGCGACCTCGTTGATTGGCTACGACGCCTTTCAGGAGTGCGACATGGTGGGGATCTCCCGCCCGGTCGTGAAACACAGTTTTCTGGTGAAGCAGACGGAAGATATTCCACAGGTGCTGAAAAAGGCCTTCTGGCTGGCGGCGAGCGGTCGTCCGGGTCCGGTGGTGGTGGATTTGCCGAAGGATATTCTTAATCCCGGCAAAAAAATGCCTTATTCCTGGCCAGAATCAGTCAGCATGCGGTCGTATAACCCGACCACGGCGGGCCATAAAGGGCAGATTAAGCGCGCTCTGCAAACGCTGGTTGCGGCAAAAAAACCGGTTGTCTATGTCGGCGGCGGGGCGGTGACGGCGGGATGCCACGAGCAGCTGCGTCAGACCATCGAAACGCTTAACCTGCCGGTGGTCTCTTCGCTGATGGGGCTTGGGGCATTTCCCGCAACGCACCGTCAGTCGCTCGGGATGCTGGGCATGCATGGCACTTATGAAGCCAACATGACGATGCATAACGCCGATGTGATTTTTGCCGTTGGGGTACGTTTTGACGATCGCACAACGAATAATCTGGCCAAGTATTGCCCGAATGCAACGGTGTTGCATATTGATATCGACCCGACATCCATTTCCAAGACGGTGACGGCGGATATCCCGATTGTCGGGGATGCACGTCAGGTGCTGGAGCAGTTACTGGAATTATTGCCGCAGGAATCCGCTCAGCAGCCGCTGGATGATATTCGTGACTGGTGGCAACAGATTGAACGCTGGCGCGCGCGTCAGTGCCTGAAATATGACACGCACAGCGAAAGTATCAAACCGCAGGCGGTCATTGAGGCTATCTGGCGTCTGACCAATGGCGATGCGTATGTGACGTCGGATGTGGGTCAGCATCAGATGTTTGCCGCCCTTTATTACCCCTTCGATAAACCGCGCCGTTGGATCAACTCTGGTGGTCTCGGTACGATGGGTTTCGGCCTGCCTGCGGCACTGGGGGTAAAAATGGCGCTGCCGGAGGAAACGGTGGTCTGTGTGACCGGTGACGGCAGTATTCAGATGAACATTCAGGAGTTGTCGACCGCGCTGCAGTATAAACTGCCGGTTCTGGTGCTAAACCTGAACAACCGTTATCTGGGCATGGTGAAGCAGTGGCAGGACATGATCTACTCGGGTCGTCACTCTCAATCGTATATGCAGTCGCTGCCTGATTTTGTTCGCCTGGCGGAAGCCTACGGACATGTCGGCATTCAGATTTCTCGTCCTGATCAACTGGAAAGTCAATTGAGTGAAGCGCTGGCGCAAGTGAAAAACGGTCGTCTGGTGTTTGTTGATGTTACCGTCGATGGCAGCGAACACGTCTACCCGATGCAGATTCGCGGCGGCGGGATGGATGAAATGTGGTTAAGTAAAACGGAGAGGACCTGATTATGCGCCGGATATTATCAGTACTGCTGGAGAACGAATCCGGTGCGCTGTCGCGCGTGATCGGCCTTTTTGCTCAGCGGGGTTACAACATTGAGAGCCTGACCGTCGCGCCGACGGACGATCCGACGCTCTCTCGTATGACCATCCAGACGGTAGGCGACGAGAAAGTACTGGAGCAAATTGAAAAGCAACTGCACAAGCTGGTGGATGTGTTGCGGGTCAGCGAACTTGGGCACGGCGCGCACGTCGAGCGCGAAATCATGCTCGTGAAGATTCAGGCCAGCGGCTATGGTCGGGAAGAGGTGAAACGCAACACGGAGATTTTTCGTGGGCAGATTATTGATGTCACGCCAAACCTCTACACCGTTCAGCTGGCGGGGACCAGCGATAAGCTGGACGCTTTTCTGGCAACGCTGCGCGAAGTGGCGAAAATCGTTGAGGTTGCGCGTTCCGGTGTGGTGGGACTATCGCGCGGCGACAAAATAATGCGCTAATCATTCTCTTTTCGTTAATTCATATGCCCAACGTCCTCCGTTGGGCATTTTTTTGCGAAATCCGTGGTAACCCGGAATAAAAGCGGTTGCCGCAGTAACTATTCTGCGCTTAGATGTTACCGATTTTAACCCATGCCGTTACAATGGTTATGGTTTGTACATTTTACGCAAGGGGCAATTGTGAAACTGGATGAAATCGCTCGGCTGGCTGGTGTATCGCGAACGACTGCAAGCTACGTAATTAACGGAAAAGCAAAGCAATACCGCGTGAGCGACAAGACTGTCGAAAAAGTCATGGCGGTGGTGCGTGAGCATAATTACCACCCGAATGCTGTGGCTGCCGGGCTGCGTGCTGGACGCACACGTTCTATCGGTCTGGTGATCCCGGATCTGGAGAACACGAGCTATACCCGTATTGCGAATTATCTTGAACGCCAGGCGCGCCAGCGTGGTTATCAACTGCTGATTGCCTGTTCGGAAGATCAGCCTGATAACGAAATGCGTTGCATTGAACATCTTTTACAGCGTCAGGTTGATGCGATCATTGTCTCCACATCGTTGCCGCCGGAACACCCGTTCTATCAACGCTGGGCCAATGATACCTTCCCAATTGTGGCGCTGGATCGTGCATTAGATCGTGAACATTTTACCAGTGTCGTGGGTGCCGATCAGGACGATGCCGAAATGCTGGCCGCAGAGTTGCGTAAGTTCCCGGCTGACACCGTGCTCTATCTGGGCGCGCTGCCGGAGTTGTCTGTGAGCTTCCTGCGCGAGCAGGGTTTCCGTGCTGCCTGGAAAGACGATCCGCGTGAAGTGAATTTTCTGTATGCCAACAGCTATGAGCGTGACGCGGCGGCACAGCTATTTGAAAAATGGCTGGAGACGCATCCGATGCCGCAGGCGCTGTTTACCACCTCATTTGCCCTGTTGCAGGGGGTGATGGATGTGACGTTGCGTCGTGATGGTAAGCTGCCTTCCGACCTGGCGATTGCGACCTTTGGCGACAACGAACTGCTGGATTTCTTACAGTGCCCGGTTCTGGCCGTGGCGCAGCGCCATCGTGATGTTGCAGAGCGCGTGCTGGAAATTGTCCTGGCGAGTCTGGATGAGCCGCGTAAACCAAAACCTGGTTTAACACGCATTAAACGTAATCTCTATCGTCGTGGCGTATTAAGCCGCAGCTAGTCAATTTTTGAATTCTGCGCCAGAAGACAATTTTTCTGGCGCAACTTAACGCTCCCCTCTCCACAATACCCTCACCATAATTAAGATTATTCCTTATAATTTTCTCAACTTTACCGAAATAATCCGTATTTAAACGAAACAGAGGCGGTTTCAGGTTATTGAGACGTAACGGCAGGTTAGATATGTATTATTTTGTTACATGCTTGTCGTGAATTGCCGAATTAACAAACACTTTTAGTCGCCCCAGCGCGAATGTCTCGGCGGGCTTGTTGGTGCGCGGTGTTTGCAGCCATAAACAGGGACTGTATTCATGATGCAATATGTCCTAAAATGCCGCTCGCGTCGCAAACTGACACTTTATATTCCCTCCTGAGAATAATTGTTCGTTTTAAAGCGGTGATGAGTTTTGGGATTTTTTCTTACAAATATTCATGACGTTAATTTGCTTCGTTCGTTGGACAGAATTTAATCAACGCTGATATTAGCCGTAAACATTGGGTTTTTTACTCAGGTAAGCGTTGTGACTCGCTTGACAAGCTTTTCCTCCGCTCCGTAAACTCCTTTGAGTGGGAATTTGTGGGGCAAAGTGGTAATGAGGGGGGAGACTGGCATGTTCCGGGGAGCAACGTTAGTCAATCTCGACAGTAAAGGGCGCTTATCTGTGCCTACCCGTTACCGGGATCAACTGATCGAGAGTGCTACCGGTCAAATGGTTTGTACCATTGACATCCATCACCCGTGCCTGCTGCTTTACCCCCTGCCTGAATGGGAAATTATCGAGCAAAAATTATCGCGTCTGTCGAGCATGAACCCGGTAGAACGCCGTGTGCAGCGTTTACTGTTGGGGCATGCCAGTGAATGTCAGATGGACAGTGCCGGGCGATTGTTGGTGGCGCCTGTCCTGCGGCAACATGCCGGGCTGACAAAAGAAGTGATGCTGGTTGGACAGTTCAATAAGTTTGAACTGTGGGATGAAACGACCTGGTATCAACAGGTCAAGGAAGATATCGACGCTGAGCAGAGTGCGACCGGGACGTTGTCGGAGCGCCTGCAGGACTTGTCTCTATAAGATGATGGAAAATTTTAAACACACCACGGTGCTGCTGGACGAGGCCGTAAACGGTCTCAATATTCGTCCTGATGGCATCTACATTGATGGAACATTTGGTCGCGGTGGTCACTCGCGTCTCATTCTCTCGCAGCTTGGCGAAGAGGGACGTCTGCTGGCAATCGATCGCGATCCGCAGGCGATCGCCGTCGCCCAGACCATCAATGATCCTCGCTTCTCCATCATTCATGGACCTTTCTCCGCGCTGGCTGACTATGTTGGCGAGCGCGAACTGACCGGCAAGATCGACGGGATTCTTCTCGATCTTGGCGTCTCTTCACCGCAGCTTGACGACGCTGAGCGCGGTTTCTCTTTCATGCGTGACGGCCCGCTGGATATGCGCATGGATCCCACTCGCGGCCAGTCGGCTGCTGAATGGCTGCAAACCGCAGAAGAAGCCGATATCGCCTGGGTGCTGAAAACCTTTGGCGAAGAGCGTTTTGCCAAACGTATTGCCCGCGCCATCGTTGAGCGCAACCGCGAACAGCCCATGACCCGCACGAAAGAACTGGCGGAAGTGGTCGCGGCGGCAACGCCGGTGAAAGACAAATTCAAACATCCCGCGACCCGTACCTTCCAGGCGGTGCGCATCTGGGTGAACAGTGAACTGGAGGAGATAGAGCAGGCGCTAAAAAGCTCGCTCAGCGTGCTGGCCCCGGGGGGGCGGCTTTCTGTCATCAGTTTCCACTCGCTGGAAGACCGCATTGTGAAACGCTTTATGCGTGAGCAAAGCCGTGGTCCGCAGGTTCCGGCAGGATTACCGATGACGGAAGAGCAGCTCAAAAAACTGGGCGGTCGTGAGCTAAGAGCATTAGGCAAGTTGATGCCGGGTGAAGAAGAGGTTGCAGAGAATCCTCGTGCCCGTAGTTCAGTTCTGCGTATTGCAGAGAGGACGAACGCATGATCAGCAGAGTGACAGAGGCCCTCAGCAAAGTTAAGGGATCGATTGGAAGCAACGAGCGCCATGCTTTGCCTGGCGTGATCGGTGACGATCTTTTGCGATTTGGGAAGCTGCCACTCTGCCTGTTCATTTGCATCATTGTGACGGCGGTGACGGTGGTAACAACCGCGCACCACACACGATTACTGACTGCGCAACGCGAACAACTGGTTCTGGAGCGCGATGCGCTGGATATCGAGTGGCGCAACCTGATTCTTGAGGAGAATGCCCTCGGCGATCATAGCCGGGTTGAACGGATCGCAACGGAGAAGCTGCAAATGCAGCATGTTGATCCCTCACAAGAAAATATCGTAGTGCAAAAATAAGGAAAAACGCGACGCATGAAAGCAGCGGCAAAAACGCTAAAACCAAAACGTCAGGAAGAACAGGCCAACTTTATCAGTTGGCGTTTTGCGTTGCTGTGCGGCTGCATTTTACTGGCGCTGGGTTTCTTGCTGGGCCGCGTCGCCTGGCTGCAGATTATCGCGCCGGACATGCTGGTCCGTCAGGGCGACATGCGTTCGCTTCGCGTACAGGAAGTGGCAACGTCGCGCGGTATGATCACCGACCGTTCGGGCCGTCCGCTGGCCGTCAGCGTACCGGTGAAAGCTATCTGGGCCGATCCAAAAGAGGTGCATGAAGCCGGGGGCATTACCGTTGGCGACCGCTGGAGAGCGCTCTCCACTGCCCTGAATATTCCCCTCGATCAACTGTCTGCCCGGATCAACGCCAACCCGAAAGGGCGTTTTATCTATCTGGCGCGTCAGTTAAACCCGGATATGGCGGATTACATCAAAAAGCTAAAGCTGCCGGGTATTTATCTGCGCGAAGAGTCCCGTCGTTACTATCCTTCCGGCGAAGTGACCGCTCACCTCATTGGTTTTACCAACGTGGATAGCCAGGGGATTGAAGGCGTTGAGAAGAGTTTTGACAAATGGCTCACCGGTCAACCGGGCGAGCGTATTGTGCGTAAAGACCGCTACGGTCGCGTCATTGAAGATATCTCTTCTACCGACAGCCAGGCGGCGCATAACCTCGCGCTGAGCATTGATGAACGCCTACAGGCGCTGGTGTATCGCGAACTGAACAATGCGGTGGCGTTTAACAAGGCAGAATCCGGGAGCGCGGTGCTGGTTGATGTGAGTACCGGCGAAGTGCTGGCAATGGCGAACAGCCCGTCCTACAACCCGAACAACCTGAGCGGCACGCCAAAAGACGCGATGCGTAACCGTACCATTACCGACGTTTTCGAGCCGGGTTCTACCGTCAAACCGATGGTGGTGATGACCGCGCTCCAGCGCGGCGTGGTGCGGGAAAACAGCGTGCTCAATACCGTTCCCTACCGAATTAACGGCCACGAAATCAAAGACGTGGCGCGCTACAGCGAATTGACCCTGACCGGGGTTTTACAGAAGTCGAGTAACGTCGGTGTTTCTAAGCTGGCGTTAGCGATGCCGTCCTCAGCGTTAGTAGATACTTACTCACGTTTTGGGCTAGGAAAGGCGACCAATTTGGGGTTGGTCGGAGAACGCAGTGGCTTATATCCTCAAAAACAACGGTGGTCTGACATAGAGAGGGCCACCTTCTCTTTCGGCTACGGGCTAATGGTAACCCCGTTACAGTTAGCGCGAGTCTACGCAACGATTGGCAGCTATGGCGTTTATCGTCCGCTGTCGATTACCAAAGTGGATCCCCCGGTTCCCGGCGAGCGCATTTTCCCGGAATCGACCGTACGTACCGTTGTGCACATGATGGAAAGCGTGGCGTTGCCGGGCGGCGGTGGGGTGAAGGCGGCGATTAAAGGTTATCGCATCGCCATTAAAACCGGTACCGCGAAGAAAGTTGGTCCGGATGGCCGCTATATCAACAAATACATTGCTTATACCGCAGGCGTTGCGCCTGCGAGTCAGCCGCGCTTCGCGCTGGTTGTTGTTATCAACGATCCGCAGGCGGGTAAATACTACGGCGGCGCCGTTTCCGCGCCGGTATTCGGTGCCATCATGGGCGGCGTTCTGCGCACCATGAACATCGAACCGGATGCGCTGGCAACGGGCGAAAAAAGTGAATTCGTAATTAATCAAGGCGAGGGAACAGGTGGCAGATCGTAATTTGCGCGACCTTCTTGCTCCGTGGGTATCAGGTTTACCTGCGCGAGAACTGCGAGAGATGACACTCGACAGCCGTGTGGCTGCGGCGGGCGATCTCTTTGTGGCAGTGAAAGGTCATCAGGCGGACGGGCGTCGATATATCCCGCAGGCGATAGCGCAAGGTGTGGCTGCCATTATTGCAGAGGCAAAAGACGAGGCAACCGACGGTGAAGTGCGTGAAATGCACGGCGTACCGGTTATCTATCTCAGCCAGCTTAACGAGCGTTTATCTGCGCTGGCGGGCCGCTTCTATCACGAGCCATCTGAAAACATGCGTCTGGTCGGCGTCACCGGCACGAACGGTAAAACCACCACGACCCAACTGCTGGCGCAGTGGAGCCAACTGCTCGGCGAAACTAGCGCAGTGATGGGCACGGTAGGCAACGGCCTGCTCGGTAAAGTGATCCCAACGGAAAATACCACCGGCTCGGCCGTAGACGTTCAGCAGGTGCTGTCGGGGCTGGTTGATCAGGGTGCGACTCTGTGCGCGATGGAAGTCTCTTCCCACGGTCTGGTGCAGCATCGCGTCGCGGCGCTGAAATTTGCCGCCTCGGTGTTTACCAATTTAAGCCGTGACCATCTGGATTATCATGGCGATATGGAGCATTACGAAGCCGCGAAATGGCTACTTTTCTCCACGCACCGTTGTGGGCAGGCAATTATCAACGCGGATGATGAAGTCGGTCGCCGTTGGCTGGCGAAACTGCCGGATGCCGTGGCCGTCTCAATGGAAGATCATATTAACCCTAACTGTCATGGCCGGTGGCTGAAGACCGTCGAGGTGAATTATCACGACAGCGGCGCGACCATCCGCTTCGCCTCAAGCTGGGGCGAGGGTGAAATTGAAAGCCGTCTGATGGGCGCGTTTAACGTCAGTAATCTGTTGCTGGCGCTGGCCACTCTGCTGGCGCTGGGCTATCCACTGGCTGACTTGTTGAAAACTGCTGCGCGTCTGCAACCCGTTTGCGGGCGTATGGAAGTCTTTAGCGCGCCGGGTAAAACCACCGTGGTTGTCGATTATGCCCATACCCCTGATGCGCTGGAAAAAGCGCTACAGGCGGCGCGTCTGCACTGCACCGGGCAACTCTGGTGCGTCTTTGGCTGCGGCGGCGATCGTGACAAAGGGAAGCGCCCACTGATGGGGGCGATTGCCGAAGAGTTCGCTGATGTTGTGGTCGTAACGGACGACAACCCGCGTACTGAAGAGCCGCGCGCCATTATCGACGACATTCTGGCAGGTATGCTGGATGCTGGTCGTGCAAAAGTGATGGAAGGCCGTGCCGAAGCGGTGACCAACGCCATTATGCAGGCGAAAGATAACGATGTCGTGCTGGTGGCAGGTAAAGGGCACGAGGATTACCAGATTGTCGGTACGCAGCGTCTCGACTATTCCGACCGCGTAACTGCGGCGCGCCTGCTGGGGGTGATCGCATGATTCGCGTAACGCTCAGCCAACTCGCCGGTATTCTCGGCGGCGAACTGAAAGGGGGCGATCTGTCCCTTGATGCCGTCACCACCGATACGCGTAAGCTGACGCCGGGCTGCCTGTTTGTGGCGCTCAAAGGCGAACGTTTTGATGCTCACGATTTTGCCGAACAGGCAAAAGAGGGGGGGGCGGGCGCACTCTTGGTTAGCCGTCCGCTGGCGGTTGATTTGCCACAGGTGATTGTGCAAGACACCCGTCTGGCCTTCGGCGAACTGGCTGCGTGGGTTCGCGCTCAGGTTCCGGCACGCGTGGTGGCGTTAACCGGCTCGTCCGGTAAAACATCTGTGAAAGAGATGACGGCGGCGATTCTCAGCCAGTGTGGCAATACGCTCTATACCGCAGGCAACCTGAATAACGACATTGGCGTACCGATGACGCTGCTGCGCTTAACCCAGGAATATGACTATGCGGTCATTGAGTTAGGTGCCAACCACCAGGGCGAAATCGCCTGGACCGTCAGCCTGACGCGTCCGGAAGCGGCACTGGTCAACAACCTGGCGGCGGCGCATCTGGAAGGCTTCGGTTCGCTGGCGGGAGTGGCGAAGGCGAAGGGCGAAATTTTTACCGGTCTGCCTGAAAACGGCATTGCCATTATGAATGCCGATAACAATGACTGGTTGAACTGGCAGAACATTATCGGCGATCGAAAAGTCTGGCGTTTTTCACCGAATGCTACCAACAGCGATTTCACTGCCACCAATGTCCATGTGACGTCACATGGCACCGAATTTTTACTGCAAACGCCTGGCGGAAGCATTGATGTACTGCTGCCATTGCCCGGACGTCACAATATCGCCAATGCCCTGGCGGCGGCAGCGTTGTCGATGGCTGTTGGCGCGACGCTGGAGGCGATCAAAACCGGTCTGGCAAATTTAAAAGCGGTACCGGGCCGTCTGTTCCCTGTCCAGTTAGCGGAAAACCAACTGCTGCTTGATGATTCGTATAACGCCAACGTCGGGTCAATGACCGCCGCGGTACAGGTGCTGTCCGAAATGCCGGGTTACCGTGTGCTGGTTGTCGGCGATATGGCCGAACTGGGCGCAGAAAGCGAAGCCTGCCACGTGCAGGTCGGTGAGGCGGCGAAAGCGGCAGGCATCGACTGCGTATTGAGTTCAGGGAAACTGAGCAAGGCTATCAGCGATGCGAGTGGCGTCGGCGAACATTTTGCGGATAAAGCCGCGCTGATCGCGCGTCTGCAGACGCTGATTGCAGAGCAACAGATAATTACCATTTTGGTGAAAGGTTCACGTAGTGCCGCCATGGAAGAGGTCGTACGCGCATTACAGGAGAAAGGATCATGCTAGTTTGGCTGGCCGAACATTTGGTCAAATATTATTCCGGCTTTAACGTCTTTTCCTATCTGACGTTTCGCGCCATTGTCAGCCTGCTGACCGCACTGTTCATCTCATTGTGGATGGGCCCGCGCATGATCGCCCGTCTGCAAAAACTCTCCTTCGGTCAGGTTGTACGTAACGATGGTCCGGAGTCCCACTTCAGCAAGCGCGGCACGCCGACGATGGGTGGGATCATGATCCTGACGGCGATCGTTATTTCCGTTCTGCTGTGGGCCTACCCGTCAAACCCGTACGTCTGGTGCGTATTGGTGGTGTTGATTGGTTACGGCATTATCGGCTTCGTCGATGACTACCGCAAAGTGGTCCGCAAAGACACCAAAGGCCTGATTGCGCGCTGGAAATACTTCTGGATGTCGGTCATTGCGCTGGGTGTTGCTTTCGCACTGTACCTCGCCGGGAAAGACACGCCAGCGACAGAGCTGGTGGTGCCGTTCTTCAAAGACGTCATGCCGCAGTTGGGGCTGTTCTACGTTCTGCTGGCGTATTTCGTGATTGTCGGCACCGGGAATGCGGTGAACCTGACTGACGGTCTGGATGGTCTGGCGATTATGCCAACCGTCTTCGTCGCGGGGGGATTCGCGCTGGTGGCGTGGGCGACCGGTAACATGAATTTTGCTAACTATCTGCATATTCCGTACTTACGTCATGCCGGCGAACTGGTAATCGTCTGTACGGCGATTGTCGGCGCGGGCTTAGGATTTCTGTGGTTTAACACCTATCCGGCGCAGGTCTTCATGGGCGACGTCGGATCGCTGGCGCTGGGCGGCGCGCTTGGCATTATCGCCGTGCTGCTGCGTCAGGAGTTCCTGCTGGTGATCATGGGTGGGGTATTTGTCGTGGAGACCTTGTCGGTGATATTGCAGGTCGGTTCCTTCAAGTTGCGCGGGCAGCGTATCTTCCGCATGGCGCCGATTCATCACCACTATGAACTGAAAGGCTGGCCGGAACCGCGCGTGATTGTGCGCTTCTGGATTATTTCGCTGATGCTGGTCCTGATTGGCCTGGCAACGCTGAAGGTACGTTAATCATGGCTGATTACCAGGGTAAAAACGTCGTCATTATCGGTCTGGGATTAACCGGACTCTCTTGCGTGGACTTTTTCCTCGCTCGTGGCGTAACCCCTCGCGTGATGGATACCCGTGCGACACCGCCGGGACTGGATAAGTTACCGGAGGCAGTAGAGCGTCATGTCGGCAGTCTGAATGACGACTGGCTGCTGGCGGCGGATCTGATTGTGGCAAGCCCTGGTATCGCCCTCGCGCATCCGTCACTGAGCGCAGCGGCTGATGCGGGTGTTGAGATTGTTGGCGATATCGAGTTGTTTTGCCGTGAAGCGCAGGCACCGATTGTGGCGATCACCGGTTCGAACGGGAAAAGCACCGTCACGACGCTGGTAGGTGAAATGGCGAAAGCGGCAGGTGTGAACGTCGGCGTTGGCGGTAACATTGGCCTGCCCGCCTTGATGCTGCTGGATGCAGAACGCGAACTGTATGTCCTTGAACTCTCCAGCTTCCAGCTGGAAACCACGTTCAGCCTACAGGCGGCCGCGGCCACTATTCTGAACGTTACTGAAGATCACATGGACCGGTATCCGTTTGGTTTACAACAGTATCGCGCGGCAAAACTGCGCGTTTACGAGAATGCGAAAGTCTGTGTGGTCAATGCCGATGATGCGTTGACGATGCCGATTCGTGGAGCCGATGCGCGTTGTGTGAGCTTTGGCGTCAACATGGGCGATTATCACCTTAACCGTCAGCAGGGCGAGACCTGGCTGCGGGTGAAGGGTGAGAAAGTGCTGAACGTGAAAGAGATGAAGCTTTCCGGCCAGCATAACTACACCAACGCCCTGGCGGCGCTGGCGCTGGCGGATGCGGCAGGTTTACCGCGCGCCAGCAGCCTGAAAGCGCTGACGACGTTCACTGGTCTGGCGCATCGGTTCCAGTTAGCGCTGGATCATAACGGTGTGCGCTGGATTAACGACTCGAAAGCGACCAACGTCGGCAGCACCGAAGCGGCGCTGAACGGCCTGCATGTTGATGGCACGCTGCATCTGTTGCTGGGCGGCGATGGTAAATCGGCGGACTTCTCTTCGCTGAGTCGTTGTCTGGAAGGCGATCGCGTACGGTTGTACTGTTTTGGTCGGGATGGCGCGCAACTGGCGGCGCTGCGCCCGGAAATTGCGGAACAAACCGAGACGATGGAAGAGGCGATGCGCCTGCTGGCGCCGCGCGTGAAGTCAGGCGATATGGTGCTGTTGTCTCCGGCCTGCGCCAGCCTCGATCAGTTTAAGAATTTTGAGCAACGGGGTGATGTCTTTACCCGTCTGGCAAAGGAGCTGGGTTGATGCGTTTATCTCTCCCTCGCCTGAGACTGCCGCGCCTGCCGGGATTTGGCATCCTGGGATGGATCTTTGCGGCGCTTAAAGGCTGGGTGATGGCCTCACGGGACAAAGATTCTGACAGTCTGATCATGTACGATCGCGTGCTGCTATGGCTGACGTTAGGCCTTGCGGCGATCGGTTTCATCATGGTGACGTCGGCATCCATGCCCGTTGGGCAGCGTCTGGCGGGCGATCCGTTTCTGTTTGCCAAGCGTGATGCGCTCTATATTTTTCTGGCATTTTGTCTGGCGCTGATCACGCTGCGTCTGCCGATGGAGTTCTGGCAGAAATACAGTACCACGATGCTGATCGCCTCGATCATTATGCTGTTGATCGTGCTGGTGGTGGGGAGTTCGGTGAACGGGGCATCGCGTTGGATTGCATTAGGTCCTCTGCGTATTCAGCCTGCGGAATTTACCAAGCTGTCGCTGTTCTGCTATCTGGCGAACTACCTGGTGCGCAAGGTTGACGAAGTTCGTAATAACCTGCGCGGCTTTTTAAAGCCGATGGGCGTGATTCTGGTACTGGCGATCCTGCTGCTGGCGCAACCTGACCTCGGTACGGTGGTCGTGCTGTTCGTGACCACGCTGGCGATGCTGTTTCTGGCTGGGGCAAAGTTGTGGCAGTTCATTGCCATTATCGGCATGGGGATTTCTGCGGTCGTACTGCTGATTCTCGCCGAACCGTATCGTATTCGCCGCGTAACCTCGTTCTGGAACCCGTGGGAAGATCCGTTTGGTAGCGGATACCAGCTTACCCAGTCACTGATGGCATTCGGTCGCGGTGAAATGTGGGGGCAGGGGCTGGGCAACTCGGTACAGAAACTGGAGTATCTGCCGGAAGCGCATACGGACTTTATCTTCGCCATCATTGGGGAAGAACTGGGTTATATCGGTGTGGTATTGGCGCTTTTAATGGTATTCTTCGTCGCTTTTCGCGCGATGTCGATTGGCCGCAAAGCGCTGGAGATCGACCACCGTTTTTCCGGATTTTTGGCCTGTTCCATCGGTATCTGGTTTAGTTTTCAGGCTCTGGTGAACGTCGGTGCGGCGGCAGGCATGCTGCCAACTAAAGGTCTGACGCTGCCGCTCATCAGTTATGGTGGCTCGAGTTTGCTGATTATGTCGACGGCCATCATGTTTTTGTTGCGAATTGATTATGAAACGCGCCTGGAAAAAGCACAGGCGTTTACACGAGGTTCACGATGAGTGGTCAAGCGAAGCGGTTAATGGTGATGGCGGGCGGTACCGGCGGGCACGTGTTCCCGGGACTGGCGGTCGCGCACCATTTAATGTCCCAGGGCTGGGAAGTTCGCTGGCTGGGTACCGCAGATCGTATGGAAGCGGATTTAGTCCCTAAGCATGGCATCGATATTGACTTCATCCGTATCTCCGGATTGCGCGGAAAAGGCGTGAAAGCGCTGTTGGCCGCCCCTTTGCGTATTTTCAACGCATGGCGTCAGGCGCGCGCAATCATGAAAAGTTTTAACCCCGATGTGGTGCTGGGGATGGGCGGGTATGTTTCCGGTCCCGGCGGTCTGGCCGCGTGGTCACTGGGCATTCCAGTCGTGTTGCACGAGCAAAATGGTATCGCCGGGTTAACGAATAAATGGCTGGCGAGAATTGCTACCAAGGTCATGCAGGCGTTTCCTGGCGCGTTTCCGAATGCGGAAGTGGTCGGGAACCCGGTACGTACAGACGTGCTGGCGCTGCCGTTGCCGCAGGATCGTCTTGCCGGACGCGAAGGTCCGATTCGTGTGCTGGTGGTCGGCGGATCGCAGGGCGCTCGCGTGCTGAACCAGACCCTGCCGCAGGTTGCCGCCAGACTGGGTGATGCGGTGACTATCTGGCATCAGAGCGGGAAAGGCGCGCAGCAGACCGTAGAACAGGCCTATGCCGACGTGGGGCAACCCCAGCATAAGGTAACGGAATTTATTGATGACATGGCGGCCGCCTACGCGTGGGCCGATGTGGTGGTCTGTCGTTCTGGCGCATTGACGGTAAGTGAGATTGCCGCCGCCGGTTTACCGGCGCTGTTTGTGCCGTTTCAACATAAAGACCGACAGCAGTACTGGAATGCGCTGCCGCTGGAAAAAGCGGGCGCAGCCAAAATTCTCGAGCAGCCGCAGTTTACTGTGGATGCCGTCGCCAGCACCCTGTCCGGGTGGTCGCGAGAAAGTTTGTTAACCATGGCAGAACGTGCCCGCGCTGCATCCATTCCGGATGCCACCGAGCGTGTCGCAAATGAAGTGATCCGGGCTGCCCGGGCGTAATTGTAGCGGTGCCTTTTGCATCGCCTGAATTGAGAAGTGAATGGCGTAAAGAATGAATACACAACAACTGGCAAAACTGCGTTCTATCGTGCCCGAAATGCGTCGCGTTCGGCACATCCACTTTGTCGGCATCGGTGGTGCCGGGATGGGCGGTATTGCCGAAGTTCTGGCCAATGAAGGGTATCAGATCAGTGGTTCAGATTTAGCGCCTAACCCGGTGACGCAGCAGTTGACGAACCTGGGAGCAACGATTTATTTCAACCATCGCCCGGAAAACGTGCGTGATGCGAGTGTGGTTGTGGTCTCCAGCGCCATCTCGGCTGATAACCCGGAGATTGTGGCGGCGCATGAAGCGCGCATCCCAGTGATCCGCCGCGCGGAGATGCTGGCGGAGCTGATGCGTTTTCGTCATGGCATCGCGATTGCCGGGACGCACGGTAAAACGACCACCACCGCGATGGTCTCCAGTATTTACGCGGAAGCGGGACTGGATCCCACTTTCGTTAACGGCGGTCTGGTGAAAGCGGCAGGTGTGCATGCGCGTCTGGGCCATAGCCGTTACTTAATTGCGGAAGCGGATGAGAGCGACGCGTCATTCCTTCATCTGCAGCCGATGGTGGCGATTGTCACCAACATCGAAGCCGACCACATGGATACCTACCATGGCGATTTCGAAAATTTAAAGCAGACGTTTATTAATTTCCTGCACAACCTACCGTTTTATGGTCGTGCGGTGATGTGTGTTGACGATCCGGTGATACGCGAGCTCTTGCCGCGTGTGGGCCGTCAGACCACTACTTATGGCTTTAGCGATGACGCAGACGTTCGCGTCGAAGATTATCAGCAGGTGGGCCCGCAAGGGCACTTCACCCTGCTGCGCCAGGGGATGCAAGACCTGCGCGTCACGTTGAATGCGCCAGGTCGCCATAACGCCCTGAACGCGGCGGCGGCCGTGGCAGTTGCGACGGAAGAAGGTATTGCAGACGATGCGATCCTGCGTGCGTTGGAAAGCTTCCAGGGGACCGGGCGGCGCTTCGACTTCCTCGGTGAGTACCCGCTCGAGCCGGTGAACGGTAAAGCCGGTACGGCAATGCTGGTGGATGATTACGGGCATCACCCGACGGAAGTGGATGCGACCATTAAAGCGGCGCGGGCGGGATGGCCGGACAAAAATCTGGTGATGCTGTTTCAGCCACACCGTTTCACGCGTACGCGTGATCTGTATGACGACTTTGCCAACGTGCTGACCCAGGTTGATGCGTTGCTGATGCTGGATGTCTACGCAGCGGGTGAAGCGCCGATTCCAGGAGCGGACAGCCGTTCACTGTGCCGCACTATTCGTGGTCGCGGTAAAATCGACCCGATTCTGGTTTCCGATCCGGCGCAGGTCGCAGAAATGCTGGCACCGGTATTAACCGGCAACGATTTGATTCTGGTACAGGGCGCGGGAAATATCGGCAAAATCGCGCGTTCCTTAGCCGAAATCAAACTGAAGCCGCAAATTCAGGAGGACGAACAACATGGCTGATAAAATCGCGGTCCTGCTGGGCGGTACCTCTGCTGAACGTGATGTGTCGCTGAATTCCGGCGCAGCAGTGTTGGCCGGATTACGGGAAGGTGGCGTGGATGCACATCCGGTCGACCCGAAAGAGGTCGACGTGACGCTGCTGAAATCAATGGGCTTTCAGAAAGTCTTTATCGCCCTGCATGGCCGTGGTGGGGAAGACGGAACCTTACAGGGACTGCTGGAGCTGGTTGGTTTGCCTTATACCGGCAGCGGCGTGATGGCATCGGCGATCTCCATGGATAAACTGCGCAGCAAGCTGCTGTGGCAGGGGGCGGGATTACCTGTCGCGCCATGGGTCGCGCTGACGCGATCTCAGTTTGAAAAAGGTCTTGATGAAGAACTGGTTAAGCATATTTCTGCGCTGGGTTTACCGCTGATTGTGAAGCCCAGCCGTGAAGGGTCCAGCGTGGGAATGTCGAAAGTGTCAGAATATGACGCTTTACAGGATGCATTAACGCTGGCATTTCAGCATGATGAAGACGTTCTGATCGAGAAATGGCTCAGCGGTCCGGAATTTACGGTCGCGATACTGGGTGAAGAAATTTTACCCGCAATTCGTATCCAACCTGCCGGAACCTTCTATGATTATGAGGCGAAGTATCTGTCTGATGAGACACAGTATTTCTGCCCTGCAGGTCTGGAAAGCGAGCAAGAAGATATTTTACAGGCAGTCGTGCTGAAAGCATGGACAACCCTGGGCTGTAAAGGCTGGGGTCGCATTGACGTCATGCTGGATAACGATGGCCAGTTTTATCTGCTGGAAGCGAATACCTCTCCGGGTATGACCAGCCACAGCCTGGTGCCGATGGCGGCGCGTCAGGCGGGGATGAGTTTCTCGCAGTTGGTGGTACGAATTCTGGAGTTGGCGGACTGATATGTCGCAGGCTGCGCTGAACACGCGAAACAGTGATGAAGAGGTTTCTTCCTCACGTCGCAATAATGGAACGCGTCTTGCAGGTATTTTCTTCCTGCTGACGGTGCTGTGTACCGTGCTGGTCAGCGGCTGGGTGGTGTTGGGGTGGATGGAAGATGCACAGCGTTTGCCGCTGTCAAAGCTGGTGTTAACCGGTGAGCGCCATTACACGAAGAATGATGATATTCGCCAGTCGATTCTGGCGCTGGGTGCGCCCGGCACCTTTATGACCCAGGACGTGAATATCATCCAGAGTCAGATCGAACGCTTGCCGTGGATCAAGCAGGCCAGCGTCAGAAAGCAATGGCCCGATGAATTGAAGATTCATCTGGTTGAATATGTGCCGATTGCGCGTTGGAATGATCAGCATATGGTGGACGCCGAAGGAAATGCCTTCAGCGTGCCGGCCGATCGCACCAGCAAGCAGGTTTTACCCATGTTATCTGGCCCCGAAGGCAGCGCGAGTGAAGTGTTGCAGGGGTATCGTGACATGTCGCAGGTGTTGGCGAAGGACCGGTTTACCCTGAAGGAGGCGGCAATGACCGCTCGTCGTTCCTGGCAGTTGACGCTTAATAACGATATTAAGCTCAATCTTGGCAGGGGTGACACGATGAAACGTTTGGCTCGCTTTGTAGAACTGTATCCGGTTTTACAGCAGCAGGCGCAAACCGATGGCAAACGGATTAGCTACGTTGATTTGCGTTATGACTCAGGAGCGGCAGTAGGGTGGGTTCCCTTGCCTCCTGAGGAATCTAATCAGCAACAGAATCAGGTACAGGCAGAACAACAATGATCAAGGCGACGGACAGAAAACTGGTAGTTGGACTGGAGATTGGCACCGCGAAGGTCGCCGCTTTAGTAGGGGAAGTTCTGCCCGACGGTATGGTCAATATCATTGGCGTGGGCAGTTGCCCATCACGGGGGATGGATAAAGGCGGGGTGAACGACCTCGAATCCGTGGTGAAATGCGTACAGCGCGCCATTGACCAGGCAGAACTGATGGCAGATTGCCAAATCTCCTCGGTCTATCTGGCGCTTTCGGGCAAACACATTAGCTGTCAGAATGAAATCGGCATGGTGCCGATTTCGGAAGAAGAAGTGACGCAGGAAGACGTGGAAAACGTCGTGCATACCGCGAAATCAGTGCGCGTTCGCGATGAGCACCGTGTGTTGCACGTCATCCCGCAGGAATATGCGATTGACTATCAGGAAGGGATTAAAAACCCGGTCGGTCTTTCCGGTGTTCGTATGCAGGCAAAAGTGCATTTGATCACCTGCCACAACGATATGGCGAAGAACATTGTTAAAGCTGTGGAACGTTGTGGCCTGAAAGTTGACCAACTGATATTCGCCGGACTGGCGGCCAGTTATTCCGTCTTGACGGAAGATGAACGTGAACTGGGCGTCTGCGTCGTCGATATTGGTGGTGGTACAATGGACATCGCCGTTTATACTGGCGGGGCGTTGCGCCACACCAAAGTGATCCCCTATGCAGGGAATGTGGTCACCAGCGACATCGCGTATGCCTTCGGTACGCCGCCGAGCGACGCCGAAGCGATTAAAGTTCGCCACGGCTGCGCGCTGGGATCCATCGTCGGGAAAGACGAAAGCGTTGAAGTGCCAAGCGTGGGCGGGCGTCCGCCGCGCAGTCTGCAACGACAGACGCTGGCAGAGGTGATTGAGCCGCGTTATACCGAACTGCTCAACCTGGTCAACGAAGAGATATTGCAATTACAGGAACAGCTTCGCCAGCAGGGTGTGAAACATCATCTGGCGGCGGGGATTGTACTGACCGGTGGCGCGGCGCAAATTGAAGGTCTTGCCGCCTGTGCCCAGCGCGTGTTCCATACGCAAGTGCGTATCGGCGCGCCGCTGAATATTACCGGTCTGACGGATTACGCTCAGGAGCCGTATTACTCAACGGCGGTGGGGCTGCTTCACTACGGGAAAGAGTCCCACTTAAGTGGTGAAGCTGAAGTAGAAAAGCGTGTTACGGCTTCAGTTGGCTCTTGGATTAAACGTCTTAATAGCTGGCTGCGAAAAGAGTTTTAATTTTTTATGAGGCCGGCGAAAATTACGGCCTCAGGCGACAGGCACAACGGAGAGAGAAACTATGTTTGAACCTATGGAACTGACCAACGACGCGGTGATTAAAGTCATCGGCGTCGGTGGCGGCGGCGGTAACGCCGTTGAACACATGGTGCGCGAGCGCATTGAGGGTGTTGAATTCTTCGCGGTAAATACCGACGCTCAGGCGTTACGCAAGACGGCGGTTGGCCAGACTATTCAGATCGGTAGTGGTATTACCAAAGGTCTGGGAGCGGGTGCGAACCCGGAAGTCGGTCGCAATGCAGCAGACGAAGATCGTGAAGCTCTGCGTGCAGCGCTTGACGGTGCAGACATGGTGTTTATCGCAGCAGGCATGGGCGGCGGTACCGGTACCGGTGCAGCGCCAGTGGTTGCTGAAGTAGCTAAAGATTTAGGGATCCTGACCGTTGCGGTCGTGACCAAGCCTTTCAATTTTGAAGGCAAAAAGCGTATGGCTTTCGCGGAGCAGGGGATCACTGAGCTGTCCAAGCATGTGGACTCGCTGATCACCATCCCGAACGACAAACTGCTGAAAGTGCTGGGTCGTGGTATCTCCCTGCTCGACGCGTTTGGCGCGGCGAACGACGTGCTGAAAGGCGCTGTTCAGGGCATCGCGGAACTGATTACCCGTCCGGGCCTGATGAACGTCGACTTTGCTGACGTGCGCACCGTGATGTCCGAAATGGGCTACGCAATGATGGGCTCTGGTGTGGCGAGCGGTGAAGACCGTGCAGAAGAAGCTGCTGAAATGGCGATCTCTTCTCCGCTGCTGGAAGATATCGATCTGTCTGGCGCGCGTGGCGTACTGGTCAACATCACGGCGGGCTTCGACCTGCGTCTGGATGAGTTCGAAACCGTGGGTAACACCATCCGTGCCTTTGCATCGGATAACGCGACCGTGGTGATTGGTACTTCTCTGGACCCGGATATGAACGACGAGTTGCGCGTGACCGTTGTTGCTACCGGTATCGGTATGGACAAGCGTCCTGAAATCACCCTGGTCACCAACAAACAGGTGCAGCAGCCGGTGATGGATCGTTACCAGCAGCATGGCATGGCGCCGTTGACGCAAGAGCAGAAACCGGTCGCGAAAGTGGTGAACGATAATACGCCGCAAACCGCGAAAGAGCCGGATTATCTGGATATCCCTGCGTTCCTGCGCAAGCAAGCCGATTAAGAATTGGCTGGAATTTGGGATTCGAGGCTCTTTGTGCTAAACTGGCCCACCGAATGTATAGTACACTTCGGTTGGATAGGTAATTTGGCGAGATTATACGATGATCAAACAAAGGACACTTAAACGTATCGTTCAGGCGACTGGTGTCGGTTTACATACCGGCAAGAAAGTCACCCTGACATTACGCCCTGCGCCGGCCAACACCGGGGTCATCTATCGTCGCACCGACTTGAATCCACCGGTAGATTTCCCGGCCGATGCCAAATCTGTGCGTGATACCATGCTCTGTACATGTCTGGTTAATGAGCATGATGTACGGATTTCAACCGTTGAGCACCTTAACGCTGCTCTGGCGGGTTTGGGTATCGATAACATTGTTATCGAAGTCGATGCTCCGGAAATCCCGATCATGGATGGCAGTGCTGCTCCGTTCGTCTACCTGCTGCTTGATGCCGGTATTGAAGAACTGAACAGTGCCAAGAAATTTGTTCGCATCAAAGAGACCGTTCGGGTCGAAGATGGCGACAAGTGGGCTGAGTTCAGACCGTACAATGGTTTTACGTTGGATTTCACCATCGACTTTAACCATCCGGCGATCGACTCCAGCACTCAGCGCTATGCGATGAATTTCTCTGCTGATGCGTTCATGCGCCAGATCAGCCGCGCGCGTACTTTCGGTTTCATGCGTGATATCGAATATCTGCAGTCCCGTGGCTTGTGCCTGGGCGGCAGCTTCGATTGTGCCATCGTTGTTGACGATTATCGCGTACTGAACGAAGACGGCCTGCGTTTTGAAGATGAATTCGTTCGTCACAAAATGCTCGACGCCATTGGCGACCTGTTCATGTGTGGTCACAACATTATCGGTGCATTTACCGCGTACAAATCCGGACATGCGCTGAATAACAAACTGCTACAGGCTGTTCTGGCAAAACAGGAAGCCTGGGAATATGTGACCTTCCAGGACGACGCAGAACTGCCGCTGGCTTTCAAAGCGCCTTCGACCGTACTGGCATAACGACACAGGTTGTCGCATAAATTCGACTGGTTAATCTGGCACTCTCTCCGGCCAGGTAAGCCAGTCGTTTTTTTTGACATTTTCTTCCCTGCCTGTTGGCAAAAGTGCCTTTCGGTTGTGTTCTTTCGCGTACTGAATCGCGATGCCGTGCGAACGCTGCTTTCTTAAGCACTTTTGCCTGTAACTTCTCATCAATACTGCTGTAGTGCCTGCGCATTAATGATAAGATTTGTGCGCAAAAAACGTTTTGAATAACACGATTGGGATGGCAATAACGTGAGTGGAATACTGACGCGCTGGCGACAGTTAGGTAGACGCTACTTCTGGCCGCATCTCTTATTTGGGATGGTCGCGGCGAGTTTTGGCTTGCCCGCGCTCGGAAATACCGTTGAGCCAACAACGCCGGCAAAGGCGACAGCCAGTAGCCATGAACAGCGCGTTAGAGTTAATTTCAGCCAACTGGCGCTGCTGGAAGCGAGCAATCGTCGCCCCAATTTCACCGTCGATTACTGGCATCAGCATGCTATTCGTACGGTCATCCGTCATCTTTCCTTCGCAATGGCACCGCAGGCGCTGCCCGTTGCTGAAGAACCGTTACCGCTTCAGGCACACCATTTAGCCTTACTGAACACGCTCAGCGCGATGCTGACGCAGGAAGGTACGCCTCCGGCAAGTGTGTCGCGCGTAACGTATGCCCATTTTACGCCTCAGGCCGTATTCACCGTTCCCGCCTGGATCAGCCAGGCGCAGGGGATCCGTGCCGGCCCTCAACGCCTCAGCTAAAAAACCCAATAAACTTCAATACATTATTATGACCCCACATCGCGGGGCGTTTGAGATTTCAATATGCTAATCAAATTATTAACGAAAGTATTCGGTAGCCGTAACGATCGTACGTTACGTCGTATGCGTAAAGCGGTTGCAGTGATCAATGCCATGGAACCGGAGATGGAAAAACTCTCCGATGACGAACTGAAAGCGAAAACCGGTGAATTCCGTGCGCGTCTGGAAAAAGGCGAAAGCGTGGAGAGTCTAATCCCGGAAGCGTTTGCTGTCGTACGTGAAGCCAGTAAGCGCGTGTTCGGCATGCGTCACTTCGACGTTCAGTTGCTCGGTGGGATGGTCCTTAACGATCGCTGCATCGCGGAAATGCGTACCGGTGAAGGTAAAACCCTGACTGCAACGCTGCCAGCTTACCTGAACGCACTAAGCGGCAAAGGTGTTCACGTGGTTACCGTGAACGACTATCTGGCGCAGCGTGACGCCGAAAACAACCGTCCGCTGTTCGAATTCCTCGGTATGACCGTCGGGATCAACCTGCCGGGTATGCCTGCGCCAGCCAAGCGCGAAGCCTACGCCGCCGACATTACTTACGGCACCAACAACGAATATGGCTTTGACTACCTGCGTGACAACATGGCGTTCAGCCCTGAAGAACGCGTACAGCGTAAACTGCACTATGCGCTGGTGGATGAGGTCGACTCCATCCTCATCGATGAGGCGCGTACGCCGCTGATCATTTCCGGCCCGGCTGAAGACAGCTCGGAAATGTACAAGAAAGTGAACAAAATCATCCCGCACCTGATTCGTCAGGAAAAAGAAGATTCTGACAGCTTCCAGGGTGAAGGTCACTTCTCTGTGGATGAAAAAGCGCGCCAGGTTAACCTGACTGAACGTGGTCTGGTACTGATTGAAGAACTGCTGGTGAAAGAAGGCATCATGGATGAAGGCGAGTCTCTGTACTCTCCGGGCAACATTATGCTGATGCACCACGTGACCGCAGCGCTGCGCGCGCACGCGTTGTTCACCCGCGACGTTGACTACATCGTAAAAGACGGCGAAGTCATCATCGTTGACGAACACACCGGTCGTACTATGCAGGGCCGTCGCTGGTCTGATGGTCTGCACCAGGCTGTTGAAGCGAAAGAGGGCGTGGATATCCAGAACGAGAACCAGACGCTGGCCTCGATCACCTTCCAGAACTACTTCCGTCTGTATGAAAAACTGGCCGGTATGACCGGTACGGCAGATACCGAAGCGTTCGAATTTAGCTCAATCTATAAACTGGATACCGTAGTGGTGCCGACCAACCGTCCGATGATCCGTAAAGATATGCCGGATCTGGTCTACATGACCGAAGCGGAAAAAATTCAGGCCATTATTGAAGATATTAAAGAGCGTACCGCCAATGGTCAGCCGGTACTGGTGGGGACTATCTCCATTGAGAAATCCGAAGTGGTTTCTAACGAACTGACCAAAGCGGGCATCAAGCACAACGTTCTGAACGCAAAATTCCACGCCAACGAAGCGGCCATCGTCGCGCAGGCGGGCTACCCGGCGGCGGTGACCATCGCCACCAACATGGCTGGTCGTGGTACCGATATTGTGCTGGGCGGTAGCTGGCAGGCTGAAGTGGCCGCGCTGGAAAACCCAACGCCAGAACAGATTGCACAGATTAAAGCCGACTGGCAGGTTCGCCACGAAGCGGTGCTGGCGTCCGGTGGTCTGCACATCATCGGTACTGAGCGTCATGAATCTCGCCGTATCGATAACCAGTTGCGTGGTCGTTCCGGTCGTCAGGGTGATGCGGGTTCTTCGCGTTTCTATCTGTCAATGGAAGATGCGTTGATGCGTATTTTTGCCTCTGACCGCGTGTCCGGCATGATGCGTAAACTGGGGATGAAACCGGGCGAGGCCATTGAGCACCCGTGGGTCACCAAAGCGATTGCTAACGCGCAGCGTAAAGTGGAAAGCCGCAACTTCGATATTCGTAAGCAACTGCTGGAATACGATGATGTTGCCAACGATCAGCGTCGTGCGATCTATACCCAGCGTAACGAACTGTTGGATGTAAGCGACGTTAGTGAAACTATCAACAGCATTCGTGAAGACGTGTTCAAAGCCACGATTGATGCTTACATTCCGCCGCAGTCTCTGGAAGAAATGTGGGATATCCCGGGTCTGCAGGAACGCCTGAAAAATGACTTCGATCTGGAGATGCCGATCGCAGAATGGCTGGATAAAGAACCAGAACTGCATGAAGAGACACTGCGTGAGCGTATTCTGGCGCAGGCCATCGACGTGTATCAGCGCAAAGAAGAAGTGGTTGGCGCAGAGATGATGCGTCACTTCGAAAAAGGCGTCATGCTGCAAACGCTTGATTCCCTGTGGAAAGAGCACCTGGCGGCGATGGATTACCTGCGTCAGGGTATCCATCTGCGTGGCTATGCGCAAAAAGATCCGAAGCAGGAATATAAGCGCGAATCCTTCTCGATGTTTGCCTCTATGCTGGAATCACTGAAATACGAAGTGATCAGTACGCTGAGCAAAGTTCAGGTTCGCATGCCGGAAGAAGTTGAAGCCATGGAACAGCAGCGTCGTGAAGAGGCGGAGCGTTTAGCGCAGATGCAACAGCTCAGCCATCAGGACGACGACAGCGCTGCGGCGGCCGATCTGGCGGCACAAACGGGCGAGCGTAAAGTAGGTCGTAACGATCCGTGCCCGTGTGGTTCTGGTAAAAAATACAAACAGTGCCACGGCCGTCTGAGCTAAGATCTGCATAATAACGATGTCTGAAGGCGCAGGAAACTGCGCCTTTTTTATGGGTACGACAATATGAAAAAACTGAACATCGCGGTCGGGATTATTCGTAATCCGTATAACGAAATCTTTATCACCCAGCGTGCGGCCGACGCGCATATGGCGAATAAACTGGAATTTCCAGGCGGAAAGATTGAGGCGGGCGAGACGCCGGAGCAGGCGCTGAGCCGCGAGCTACAGGAAGAGGTGGGCATTACGCCGGTAGGTGCCACGCTTTTCGAGAAGCTGGAGTATCAGTTTCCGGACAGGCATATCACGCTGTGGTTCTGGCTGGTGGAAAGCTGGAAAGGTGAACCGTGGGGAAAAGAGGGGCAGCCTGGAAAATGGATTGCCGCCGGGATGTTGCAGGCGGAGGATTTCCCTCCGGCGAATGCGCCCGTGATTGCGAAGTTAAAACAAAACCTGTAGGCCGGATGAGGCGACGCCGATGCGCGGTGGGGGCGTATGATCCCCCAGACCGTCTCTGTTTACTCTTTCGTTTCGCTCCAGTCGTCGCTGTCGGAAAGATCGCTGCTGCTGGCAATGCGTTTCTCTTCAGCGGCCCATTCACCTAAATCGATCAACTGACAACGTTTGGAACAAAACGGACGGAATGGACTGACTTCACCCCATACAACCGTTTTGCCACAGGTGGGGCAATTTACGGTGATCGTCTCAGACATCTTAACTCCTTAACAGCAGGCCAGTTCGAAATCGAGGCGCTCAGGCACCACGCCATTGTCGCTATCGAGCGGCATAAAACGGATCGCAAAACGGCTCTTGTGGCCGGAAATTTGCGGATAAAGCTGTAAACCCAACGGCAACTGCAGGCGCAGTAAGTCTGCGTCTTCCCCGTTGTCCTGATAAAAGCCGTTCAGGCTGGTTTGTTTACGAAACGGTGCCGAGTTACGAATTAAATCAAGGATCAGAGTCAGCGCCTGAGTCAGCGGGTGCAGGCTGGCAAGCCAGCTATCGACCTGCGCATCGCGCTGTGCCTGTGGCATATGCAGCCAGATATGCAGCGTCGGTAAATCAAAGCTGCAACAACCGCCGGGAATACTCAGACGCTGGCGGACCAGGGCAATCAGCCGATCCTCACGTAAAAATTGTCCCATGCGCGGCGCGGAAATCAAAATACTGCCGGCCGTTTTTAACTGCTGGCGCAGAGCATCAATACGGCTCTGGTCGACGCCCGGGACTTCTGTCCATGCCTGAAGTTTACGCTGCTGGCGCTCAAGCTCTTTCAGTAATTCTGTACGCACTTCACCACGTTCGAATACGTCCAACAAATCTCCGGCATTGCGAAAGAAATGCAGAGCATCTGAACTCTCTGCAATCGGTAAGCGTGCAGAGAGTTGTTGAACCAAAAACTCAATGCGCAACCACGTGCGCATCTTCTCATTGAGAGGGTGTTCAAAAAGGACCTGGGTGTGCATTACGGTTTTTCCTGTGAGACAAACTGCGACGCAAGCTGGAGATAACGTGCGTGCAGGCGGGCGACATCCGACATGATGGAATCTGGTGCGCCATTATTATCAATAACATCGTCTGCCACGGCAAGGCGTGCTTCACGCGTCGCCTGAGCAGCGAGAATCTGTTCAACGTGTGCGCGCGTAACGTCATCGCGCTGCATGGTCCGGGCAAGCTGCGTCTCGGGGGTGACATCCACCACGAGCACGCGATTGGCCTGGCGATAAAGGCCGTTTTCAACCAGTAATGGCACCACCCACAGCACATATGCAGACGTCGCCTGTTGCAACTGACGTTGGGTCTCCTGCTGGATGAGCGGATGAAGCAAGGCACTGAGCCAGGCCTTCTCTTGCGGATCAGCAAAAATCCGTTCGCGAAGCAGTCGACGATGCAGCGTGCCGTCTGCGGCAATCAGTTCAGGGCCAAAATGCGCCGCAATCGCATCCAGCGCAGGCTTGCCCGGTTCGACCACCTGGCGGGCAATAATATCGGCGTCAATTATCTGAATTCCGAGGTCAGCAAAGGCATTCGCAACGGTGCTTTTACCACTGCCAATGCCGCCAGTTAAGGCTACTGTATACCTCATAAGCTCGGTTCCCGGGAATTCATTATGATAATCAATTGGTTGAAAGTTGAACGTACACTGGCGATGATGACTCTGGGCGTGCCCGCTATTCGCCAGGTAAATTTATGGGATTGTAGCGTAAAAAAAGAGAATTTCGCAGTCTTGCGCGGCATTGATTAGTGCGTATGATAGCGTCACTGGAGTTGCGCTCTCATACTAATAGCCCTTAACCCCAGGAATCCGCACATGCGTATTGAAGAAGATCTGAAGTTAGGTTTTAAAGACGTTCTTATCCGCCCTAAGCGTTCTACCCTTAAAAGTCGTTCCGATGTTGAGCTGGAACGTCAATTCACCTTTAAACATTCAGGTCAGACCTGGTCCGGCGTACCTATTATTGCTGCCAACATGGATACCGTCGGGACATTTGCGATGGCAACGGCTCTTGCCTCTTTCGATGTGCTGACCGCCGTTCATAAGCATTACACCGTTGAAGACTGGACGGCTTTTGTGAGCTCGGCATCAGCCGATGTACTCAAGCACGTCATGGTCTCTACCGGTACGTCCGATGCGGATTTCGAGAAGACCAAACAGATTCTGGCGTTGGATCCGGCACTGAACTTTGTCTGCATCGATGTTGCCAATGGCTACTCCGAACACTTTGTTCAGTTCGTGTCGAAAGCGCGTGAAGCCTGGCCGACCAAAACCATCTGCGCCGGTAATGTGGTCACGGGCGAAATGTGTGAGGAACTGGTTCTGTCTGGCGCGGATATCGTTAAAGTCGGTATTGGTCCGGGCTCTGTCTGCACTACGCGTGTGAAAACCGGTGTTGGTTATCCGCAACTGTCTGCGGTGATCGAGTGTGCTGATGCGGCGCACGGTCTGGGTGGGATGATTGTCAGCGATGGAGGTTGTACCATGCCTGGTGATGTGGCGAAAGCATTCGGTGGCGGCGCTGATTTCGTGATGCTTGGCGGTATGCTGGCTGGCCACGAAGAGAGTGGCGGTAAAATCGTTGAAGAAAACGGCGGAAAATTCATGCTGTTCTACGGCATGAGCTCTGAATCCGCCATGACCCGTCATGTCGGCGGCGTTGCGCAGTATCGAGCTGCGGAAGGGAAAACCGTCAAGCTGCCGCTGCGTGGCCCGGTGGAGAACACCGCGCGTGATATTCTCGGCGGCCTGCGTTCAGCCTGTACCTACGTCGGTGCCTCTCGTTTGAAAGAGCTGACCAAACGTACGACGTTTATCCGGGTTCAGGAACAAGAAAACCGCGTTTTCAATAGCCTGTAACCCTCCCCAGGAACTGGCGCTGCATGGAGCGCCAGTTCTGCTGTCGACTTCCTTCGTTATCCCACGCCACTCATCGCATCGCCCAGATGGAAAATCGGTAAATACATCGCCACGACCAGTGTGCCGATGATAAGCCCTGTAATCACCAGCAGCGCGGGTTCCAGTAGTGCCGCCAGGTTGTCAGCCATCGCCTGGGTATGTTCATCATGATGACGGGCAAGGTTGCGCAACATGATATCCAGCGAGCCAGAGGCTTCTCCGGTCCTGACCAGTTGCAGACATAATGGGCTAAATTCTTCCGCATTTTTGAGTGCCTGCCAGACGGGCACGCCGGTACTGATATCGTGCTGTACCTGGGCCAGGCGCAGTGCCCAGTAAGGGCACTGAATCGTCTCTTTCACACTCTTAAGCGCGGGTAAAAATGCGATCCCCGCCGTCTGCGTTAGCGCGAGGATGGTAAAAATTTGTGTGAGCTTCTGACCCCTTATCAACTGGCCCATCACGGGCATGCGGAGTAATCCTCTCTGGCGCAGCATTTGCCAGCCGGGCTTTCGGCTCAGCAGGCTGTTGGTTGCAATTAACATGACGAGCATCAGGACAATCAGCCCACTCCAGCGTTGACTCCAGTCGGCAAACGCGATGATCCCCTGAGTGAGAGCAGGTAGCGGCGTGTTAAAGGTCCGGTAAATGGCGGCAAATTCAGGCAGGACAAAGTGGAGCATCGCCACCACCACCATGACCGCCATCGTTAAAATAATGATGGGATAGCGCAGTGCTTTTTTGACCTTATCGGTTAACTGTTTTTGCGCCTTCTGCTGCCGGGCGAGTTCAAAGCAGCATTCATCCAGTTTCCCGGTTAACTCTCCGGTGCGTATCATCGCCTGATACAGCGGTGGAAACACGTCAGGCCACTGCGCCAGCGCGCTGGAGAGCGGCGTACCGTGTTCCAGTTCGTTTGCAAGGCTCCCTAACAGGGCTTGCCACTGCTTGCTCGGTTGCTGTCCGGCAAGCAATTCCAGCCCTTCAGACAGCGTTAGCCCCGGTTTTAGCAGCGTAGCGAGCTGGTGAATCACTTCCGTGGATTTGTCATGGCGCCAGAGCGCACGCTTTACGCGTAAGGATTTCATGCGCAAAGGTATTATCTGATGCTGTTCAAGTTCCTGCATCAACACGAGTCGGTTTTCCGCCCAACGGGTTCCCTCTCCGGGCAGGCCATCGTGATTCATTCCCTGCCAGTACCACAGCTTTTTAGTGATCATCTGGCATACCCAGAATGCGCACCAGTTCCTCAAACGTCGTCAGCCCTTGATCGACGGCGCGGCATCCGCTTTCAAAGAGTGTGCTCATTCCTGCCTGTTTTGCATGGGCTTCCAGCGTTGCGGCTGAGGCGTCGTTGGCAATCTGATGACGCAGTTCAGCGGTGATCGCAAGTAATTCAAACAACGCCGCACGACCATAGAAGCCGTGATAGCAGTGTTCGCAGCCAACCGCCTGCCAGCGGGGTAGCGGCGTTGGGTACCATGCGGG
The DNA here is from genome assembly GCF_013816795.1 of Citrobacter sp. RHB35-C17. Taxonomy (NCBI): domain Bacteria; kingdom Pseudomonadati; phylum Pseudomonadota; class Gammaproteobacteria; order Enterobacterales; family Enterobacteriaceae; genus Citrobacter; species Citrobacter sp. RHB35-C17. Next base: position 938,435 of record NZ_CP057150.1, read on the forward strand.
CGGTAAGCGAAGGGGATCGTCACTCAGCCGTCGACAGTGCGGACACAGTTTTCTGACCAGCCGTTGCGCGACCACTAAGGTTAACGCGGAAGAGAGCATCCAGCGCGCCACCCCCATCTGCTGTAAGCGTACCAGCGCTTCGCAGGTTGAGTTGGTATGCAGCGTGGAAAGCACCAGATGCCCGGTCTGTGCGGCCTTAATAGCAATTTCTGCGGTTTCGCCGTCGCGGATCTCACCTACCATGATGACATCCGGATCCTGGCGTAGCAGTGCCCGCAATACGCCTTGAAAGGTCAGCCCGGCACGGGGATGGATCTGCGTCTGATTGATACCGTCGAGGGGAATCTCCACCGGATCCTCAACACTGCACAGATTCACCTCCGGTGCGTTTCGCGTTTGCAGCGCGCTATAAAGCGTTACCGTTTTACCGCTACCCGTGGGGCCAGTGACGAGGCTCAGCCCCTGAGGTTGTTGCAGGGCGTGGAGGAAGGTAGAGAGTTGCGTGTCGTGCATACCCAGCGTGCAGGCATCCAGTGCCTGATTTACCTGATGCAGCAACCGTAGCACTACCTTTTCGCCATAACGACAGGGAAGGGTGGCGATACGAAACGAGACGGTAGCGCCGTTCAACTCAATGGTAAATTGCCCGTCCTGCGGCAAGCGGTGTTCCGCGATATCCAGATGGCTTAACACTTTCAAACGTGCTGTCAGGGCGATACCGGTCTCTTTGGCGATATTGGGTAAGCTATGTAGCACGCCGTCCACGCGTAAGCGGAGACGGACGTGATGCTCTGCAGGTTCTATGTGGATATCTGAGGCCCGTTTCGCCAGCGCGCTTTGTAATGTGTTATCCAGTAAAACCGCCGCGCTGACGCTGCTCTCAGGCACCACGGACGGCAGCGCGGGTGAGGCGTGATGCTGGTGTTGCTCCATTTGCTGGCGCGTCCAGCAGGCAATCTCAATGCGGCGAGTCGTGGCAAAATGCAGGGCGTCCAGCAGTTCATGAGAAGGGGCATCTTCGATGGCAATGTGTACCACATCGTTATTGGCATCAAGTAATATCCCCTGGTAGCGCTGGCACAGCGCGCTGAGTTGCGTCGTGTTCATGGCGCTTCCTTAATGGCTATCGAAGCGAAAGACGTCTTCGCAGGCCTGTTTTAACGCGCTGTCATTCTGGATGTTGCAGTTACGCGTCCAGCCCGTAATGCCTTCTGCTTTGTCCCACCCAGGGGTCATGATGACGCTAAGCCCGTTCAGACTTTCCTGGCCAGTAAGCGAAACCACCCCATTTTCGACGCTCATTCCTGAGACATAGCGCGTTGTTGTGGGAGAGGGAATCCCGTTGACGCTTGCGTCGCAGGTGTCTGTACCACCATGCTCCAGGGCGCAGAGTTCGACGGCAGTGCGGTAGGGGACAAAGGTTTGCAGCATATCCGTTAGCGCCGCTTTGCGCAGATAGTTCTGATAGGCCGGAATGCCGATGGCGCTGAGGATGGCAATAATGCCGATCACCACCATCAGTTCAATAAGGGTAAATCCGCGTTGTTTATCCATTGTTCGCTCCTTGAGTGAGTGGACGTCACTTTGGCAAACGCCGGCACGCCAGGCGAGTAGCAAAAAATGAATCAGGAAGGCGGGTTCAGAGGAATGTTATCGGTTTGCAGTCGCAAGCAATGAGATTGCGAGGCTCGACGAGGATTTTAACGATTGAAAGGAATAAACAGGCCCGATAAGCGGCGCTATCAGGCCCTATAATGATTACGCGTTAGCGAAGCGCATGGACAGGTCCAGCGCCCGGAGATGCTTGGTTAGCGCACCCACGGAGATAAAATCGACGCCAGTCTCGGCAAATTCCCGCAGCGTTTCGTTGGTCACGTTGCCGGAAACTTCCAGGCGCGCCTGGCCGTTGGTCCGTTTTACCGCCTCACGCATCTGTTCCGTTTCAAAGTTGTCCAGCATGATGATGTCGGCACCGGCTTTCAGCGCGTCGTCCAGTTCATCGAGGTTTTCAACTTCGACTTCTACAGGCACATCCGGATGCAGCCAGAAGGCTTTCTCCACCGCCTGACGCACGGAACCAGACGCAATAATGTGATTCTCTTTGATCAGGAAGGCATCCGAAAGCCCCAGGCGATGATTCGCGCCGCCACCGCAGAGTACGGCATATTTCAGCGCGGTACGCAGCCCAGGCAGGGTTTTACGCGTATCCAGCAGTTGGGTCTTTGTGCCCTCCAGGATATCAACGTACTTACGCACTTCGCTGGCGACACCTGACAGGGTCTGCACGAAGTTCAGCGCGGTACGCTCGCCGGTCAGTAACACGCGCGAGGGACCGTCCAGCTCAAACAGCGGTTGGTTCGCCTTGATGCTGTCGCCGTCTTCGACGTGCCAGGTGATGCTGACATCGTCGCCAGCCAGTTGAATAAAGACCTCTTCAACCCAGCGTTTGCCACAAAAAACGCCGTCTTCACGGGTGATGACCGTGGCATGAGAACGGCTGTTCTCCGGTAAAAGTTGAGCCGTAATATCGTTGCTGGCATCCACTTGACCGCCTAAATCTTCGCGTAGCGCCTGGGCGACAACGTTTGGGATATCCAGGTTAATACGTTCCAACAGCGCGTCACGTCGGTAGTCAGGGTTATAGCGGCGAGGCGGCATGATAAAACTCCAAATTGCTAACGAATCATAAGGTAGAAACATGCTACTCTGAAGCGGCTATAAGCACCACTCAAAAGGAGATTCAGCATGTTGTTAGACAAGGGCTGGCTGGCGGAAGCGCGACGCGTTCCTTCTCCGCACCACGATTGCCGCCCGGATGATGAAGTCCCTTCGTTACTGGTGGTGCACAATATCAGCCTGCCGCCCGGCGAGTTTGGCGGTCCGTGGATTGACGCACTATTCACTGGAACAATTGATCCCAATGCCCATCCCTTTTTTGCCGAAATCGCGCATCTTCGCGTTTCCGCTCATTGTCTGATTCGCCGTGATGGCGAAATCGTTCAGTATGTTCCTTTTGATAAGCGTGCATGGCATGCCGGCGTGTCGAATTATTATGGACGTGAACGCTGCAATGATTTTTCGATTGGTATTGAGCTGGAAGGGACCGATACGCTGGCTTACACCGATGCCCAGTATCAACAACTGGCTGCCATCACGCGTGCATTAATAAAGATTTATCCGGCCGTTGCCGAAAACATAACCGGACACTGTGATATTGCGCCTGAGCGTAAGACCGATCCCGGTCCGGCTTTTGACTGGGCAAAGTTTCGCGCCCTGGTCACCGCCTCGTCAGATAAGGAGATGACATGACGCTATTTACGACATTACTGGTGCTGCTTGTCGAGCGCCTGTTTAAGCTGGGCGAACACTGGCAGTTCGATCACCGTTTAGAAACTTTTTTTCGCCGGGTCAAACGCTTCTCAATGGCGCGTACGCTCGGGATGATGATCATCGCAATGGTGGTCACATTCCTGTTGCTGCGAGCGCTCGATGGACTGCTGTTTAATGTGCCAACGATTGTGGCGTGGATCCTGATTGGGTTGCTGTGCATTGGCGCGGGCAAAGTGCGGATGCACTATCACGCTTACCTTAACGCGGCGTCTCGCGATGATGCGCATGCCCGAACGGCGATGGCCAGCGAACTGACGTTGATTCATGGCGTTCCACCGGATTGCAATGAGCGTGAGTTTTTGCGTGAACTGCAAAATGCGCTGCTGTGGATTAACTTCCGTTTCTATATCGCGCCGCTGTTCTGGCTGATCGTCGGTGGTCCATGTGGACCGGTACTGCTGGTGGGCTATGCCTTCCTGCGTTCGTGGCAGTCCTGGCTGGCGCGTTACCAGACGCCGCATGAGCGCTTACAGTCCGGCATCGATGCCATTCTTCATGTTCTCGACTGGATCCCGGTGCGTCTGGCGGGCGTGGTGTATGCCCTGATCGGTCATGGAGAAAAAGCGTTGCCCGCGTGGTTTGCCTCTCTGGCGGATCTGCGTACTTCGCAATATCAGGTGTTAACACGCCTGGCGCAGTTCTCGCTGGCGCGTGAGTCGCATACCGATAAGGTTGAAACGCCAAAAGCGGCCGTTTCCATGGCGAAGAAAACGTCGTTTGCCTTAGTGGTGGTGATTGCCGTGCTCACCATTTATGGCACGTTGATTTAACGTCCTGGCAGGACGCCCGGTAAGTTGCGTGTTACCGGGCAATGATGTTAAAGCGTATCTGCGGGCGGGATGCCGAAGTCTGGCATTCCGTGGTCATCCCAGTGAATCAGCTTCAGACGTGTATGCCGATTGGGATCGTAGAGCGGATCGCCTTCAATTTCGGTGTAGTTACGCGCGTGATACACCAGCACGTCATCGCCTTCCGGTGTTTGGGTAAAGCTGTTGTGCCCGGGTCCATACTGGCGATTTTCATTGCTGGTGGTAAACACCGGCCGCGGGGATTTATGCCAGTTTGCCGGATTCAGCGGATCGGCGTGAATATCAATCCATAACAGTCCCATGCAGTAATTTTCATCCGTGGCGCTGGCGGAGTAGCTGATAAACAGCCTGTCACCGTGGGTTAATACTGCCGGACCTTCATTGACCCAAAAACCCCGACACTCCCAGTCGTACTCCGGTTTGCTGAGCATCACCGGCTGGCCTTTAATCGTCCAGGGATTTTCCAACTCCGCCAGATAAATGTTGGAGTTACCGGCGATATCTGGGAATTTTTGCGCCCACAGATACCACTGTTTTCCCTGATGGTGGAATGTTGTGGCATCGAGTGCAAAGGTATCAAACGGTGTTTTCACTTGACCCTTTTCGACCCAGTTGCCGGTGAGCGGATCGGGATCTGTACACTCCAGCGCGTACATCCGATGCTGAAACATGCCCAGTTTGTCGAGCGCCTGAGTATGCGCGGCGGCAAAGTAGATGACCCATCTACCATCGAGGTGATGAATTTCCGGTGCCCAGATCAGCTCGCTCATCGGGCCGTGTTCGGGTTTGCGCCAGACGACAACGGGTGACGCTGTACGTAATCCTTCCAGCGAATCCGCCCGCCGGATTTCCAGTCGGTCGTACTCTGGCACTGAGGCAATAAAGTAATAGTCGCTGCCGTCGCGCAGGATAAACGGATCGGCGCGTTGTTCAATAAACGGGTTAGGCCAGTTTTGCATCAGGCTTTCCTTACGGTTTCAGTGGCTTTCAGTTCCTGATAATCATTGAGTTCGCGGTAGTTAGCGCGGCGTTTTTCCAGATCGTCCTGAATCTGTTTCATCAGTTCGCGGTCGACTTTCAACAGACGTACTACGCCGGCGGTAATCAGATAGCCGACTCCCGGAATCACGGTAAAGAGCAGCATGATGCCGTTGATCGCGGAGTCGCTTTGCGCTTTCGCCCCGGCATCGTAGCCGTACCACGAGAGCAGAAAGCCAACCATCGCCCCGGCAATCGCCAGACCGAGTTTCAGGAAGAACAGGTTGCCGGAAAAGCTAATGCCGGTAATGCGCTTGCCGGTTTTCCATTCGCCGTAGTCGTCAACGTCCGCCATCAGCGACCAGTGTAGCGGCGACGGGATTTGGTGCAAAATGTTAAGCAGGAAGTAGAGCACGACAATCATCATCGTGGCTTTGGGATCGAAGAAGTAAAACGCGCAGGAGAAAAGGGCCAGCGCGATGTTGGTCCAGAAGAAAACCTTTAGCTTGCACCAGCGGTCGGTCAGCACTTTCGCCAACACGCTACCGATCATCATGCCGACCACGCCGAGACTGATAAAGATCGTGGCGAAATGGGTGCTTTGTCCCATGACCCAGGTGACGTAGTACATGGTTGCCGCCATACGGATAAAGCCCGGGCAGACGTTGCACAGCGTCAGCAGCAGTATGCGTACCCACTGGTCGTTCTTCCATACGTCTTTGAAGTCGTTTTTCATGTCATCGTGCGTGGGAACGGCAGGGCGCACACGTTCACGAACGGTGGCAAAGCAGAACAGGAACATACACATGCCGATAATGGCCAGCACGGTCATCGCCAGTTGATAGCCCTTCGCTTTGTCATCGCCGCCAAACCAGTCGACCATTGGCAGTAGAGTGAGCGACAGCAGCAACGTCGCGATACCGACCAGTACAAAGCGATAAGACTGGCAGGCCACGCGTTCTTTCGGATCGTTGGTGATCACGCCGCCCAATGAGCAATAAGGAATGTTGATCGCCGTGTAAGTAATCGACAGCAGGAAGTATGTGACAAACGCATAGATAACCTTGCTGCTATAAGTCCACTCCGGGGTGGTGAACATCAGAATGCTGAACAGCGCGTAAGGGAAGGCAATCCACAGTAACCATGGACGAAAACGGCCATATTTGCTTTGGGTTCGGTCAGCAATAGCGCCCATAATGGGGTCAGTAACGGCGTCGATAACGCGTACTGACAGTAATAACACCCCTACCAGAGCCGGGGCGAGACCAAAAACATCCGTATAAAAATAGTTAACAAACAGCATGATAGCGCCAAAGATGATGTTGCATCCGGCATCGCCCATGCCATAACCAATCTTTTCTCTTACCGACAGCTTACCTGTATCCATTGAGATGTCTCCCCATCAAGGTGATGGAAAGAATTATTCGTCTGTAAGCCTTTAATTGCGTTGCAGGATAGCGCCGCTGATATGGACGAAATGGCTGTTGGGGAGAAAGTGTGAGGCAGGTAACAACCCTCACCCATGACGGGTGAGGGTTCAAGGAATTAATGGGCTTTCGCCGTCTTCGCGGATTTCTGTTTGCACAGATAACCGATGCCAAGAACAACCAGCCATACCGGGATCAGGTAAACCGAAATCGCCATACCCGGCGTCATCAGCATAATTACCAGCACCGCCGCCATGAAGGCCAGACAGACCCAGTTACCCAGCGGGTAGAACAGTGCCGGGAAGCGGGTTTTCACTCCCTGTTGCTGCTTCGCGCGGCGGAATTTGATGTGCGCCAGACTGATCATCGCCCAGTTGATCACCAGTGCGGAGACCACCAGCGCCATCAGCAGGCCGAAGGCGGATTCTGGCGCCATGTAGTTGATCAGTACGCACAGCGCCGTCACCAGCGCCGAAACGATGATGGTATTCACCGGCACGCCGCGTTTGTCGATAGTGAGCAGGATTTTCGGGGCGTTACCCTGTTGCGCCAGACCAAACAGCATGCGGCTGTTACAGTAAACACAGCTGTTGTACACCGACAGTGCCGCCGTCAGAACCACGATATTCAGCGCGTTCGCCACGAAGGTATCGCCCAGCTCGTGGAAGATTAGGACAAACGGGCTGGTGTCAGCGGTGACACGCGTCCACGGCAGCAGGGAAAGCAGAACGGCCAGTGAACCCACATAGAAAATCAGAATACGATAGATTACCTGGTTGGTGGCTTTGGGAATGCTCTGCTCCGGGTTATCGGCTTCGGCTGCGGTGATACCGACCAGCTCGAGCCCGCCGAAAGAGAACATGATGATCGCCATCATCATTACCAGCCCGGTCATACCATGAGGCAGGAAGCCGCCCTGTTCCCACAGGTTACGCACGGTTGCCTGCGGGCCGCCATTGCCGCTGAACAGCAGCCAGCCGCCGAACAGGATCATCGCGACCACGGCGATGACTTTGATGATCGCAAACCAGAACTCCATCTCACCGAACACTTTTACGTTGGTCAGGTTGATGGCGTTGATCGCAATAAAGAAAACGGCTGCCGAAACCCAGGTGGGGATCTCCGGCCACCAGAACTGAATGTACTTGCCGACGGCGGTCAATTCCGCCATTGCAACCAGCACATACAGCACCCAATAGTTCCAGCCCGATGCAAATCCCGCAAAACTCCCCCAGTACTTGTAGGCAAAGTGACTGAATGAACCGGCGACCGGCTCCTCAACCACCATTTCACCCAACTGACGCATAATAAGGAAGGCAATAAAACCGGCTATCGCATAACCCAGAATAATACCGGGGCCAGCGGACTGAATTACGGAGGCGCTTCCCAGGAACAGGCCTGTTCCTATCGCGCCGCCCAGCGCGATAAGCTGGATATGGCGGTTCTTAAGGCCGCGCTTTAGCTGCTCGCCGTGCTGCTGACTGTCCATCATGAAACCTCGTGAGTGGTTTACCCTTCAGTACCCGGCCGCGTGACGGCGACCGGGCAATTTGAGTAATTATTATTTGTCCTACGCAGAGATGCGTGTAAGTTTGCAATTCCGTCTGTTGTATTATTATGTTTACAGCAATGAATTTTAAAATGTCGCCGAAACTCTTTTGTCCGGAACAGAATAATGGTATGTGGCAGGGAATGCACCTGCTTTGTGAATGGATGATGACGAGTTGAATAAAAAGAGAGCAGTTGTCTATCCCGCCTCTTATTCCCTGATAACACTTCTGTAAGATATAAAGTGATTACCTATACATAAAATATGCATAAAAATGCATCTGAATCGGTTCAACCAGGATTTTTCTTCGTTTCAATAAGGTTAAAACTACCTCGCGGGTGGTAAATTTAACATTTGTGCATAGTTACATGTTTGAAACGATATTTCTGTGATGTTGTTAAAATGTGCCTGCTTTACTGATTTCAATCAAAACCTGTATGGACATAAGGTGAATACTTTGTTACTTTAGCGTCACAGATATGAAATTGGTAAGACCAATTGACTTCGGGCAAATGGCTTAAGACAGGACATCATGGCCTACAGCAAAATCCGCCAACCAAAATTATCCGATGTGATTGAGCAACAGCTGGAGTTTTTGATTCTTGAGGGCACACTACGCCCGGGCGAAAAACTCCCACCGGAACGCGAACTGGCGAAACAGTTCGACGTCTCCCGTCCCTCTTTGCGTGAGGCGATTCAACGTCTCGAAGCGAAGGGATTGCTGCTTCGTCGCCAGGGCGGCGGCACTTTTGTTCAGAGTAGCCTGTGGCAGAGCTTTAGCGATCCACTGGTAGAACTGCTCTCCGACCATCCTGAATCCCAGTTTGACCTGCTTGAGACGCGCCATGCGCTGGAAGGCATTGCTGCATACTACGCAGCGTTGCGCAGTACGGATGAAGACAAAACACGTATTCGCGAATTGCATCATGCCATTGAACTGGCGCAAGAGTCGGGTGACCGCGATGCCGAGTCCGATGCGGTCCTCCAGTATCAAATTGCTGTCACCGAAGCTGCGCACAATGTGGTGTTACTTCATCTGCTAAGGTGTATGGAGCCCATGCTGGCCCAGAACGTACGTCAGAACTTCGAGTTGCTCTATTCGCGTCGCGAGATGCTTCCGCTGGTGAGTGGTCACCGCACCCGTATTTTCGAAGCGATTATTGCCGGTAAGCCAGAAGAGGCGCGTGAAGCATCACATCGCCATCTGGCATTTATCGAAGAGATACTGCTCGACCGCAGCCGTGAGGAGAGCCGTCGTGAACGCGCCTTACGTCGTCTGGAGCAGCGAAAGAATTAGTGATTTTTCTGGTAGCTCGTTAACCAGAAGATGTTGTAAATCAAGCGCTAATGAATGAAAAGCGCGGCAACTAAACGCAGAACCTGTCTTATTGCACTTTTAGTTGTTCAAAATAATTCGGCTTGTATCGCAGCGGCAAGCGCGCGAGTCGCCAGGAGCATAGTGAACTATGTGACTGGCGCAAGGAAGCGCAGCCAACAAAGAGACAACCTGAAGAATGAAGAACAAAGAGCGCAATGGGACAGGTTCCAGATAACTCAACGTATTAGATAGATAAGGAATACCCCCATGTCAGAACGTTTCCCAAATGACGTGGATCCGATCGAAACTCGCGACTGGCTACAGGCGATCGAATCGGTCATCCGTGAAGAAGGTGTTGAGCGCGCTCAGTATCTGATTGACCAGCTTCTTTCTGAAGCCCGCAAAGGCGGCGTGAAAGTAGCGGCAGGTACAGGGGCAAGCAATTACATCAACACTATTGCCGTTGAAGATGAGCCGGAATATCCGGGCAATCTGGAGCTGGAGCGTCGTATTCGTTCTGCTATCCGTTGGAACGCCATCATGACCGTGCTGCGTGCGTCTAAAAAAGACCTCGAGCTGGGCGGCCACATGGCATCCTTCCAGTCTTCTGCGACCGTGTACGATGTGTGCTTCAACCACTTCTTCCGTGCCCGCAATGAGCAGGATGGCGGCGACCTGGTGTACTTCCAGGGCCACATCTCCCCGGGCATTTACGCACGTGCATTCCTGGAAGGCCGTCTGACTGAAGAGCAGATGGACAATTTCCGTCAGGAAGTTCATGGCAATGGCCTGTCTTCCTACCCGCACCCGAAACTGATGCCAGAATTCTGGCAGTTCCCGACCGTTTCTATGGGTCTGGGCCCAATCGGTGCGATCTATCAGGCTAAGTTCCTGAAATATCTGGAACACCGTGGCCTGAAAGACACCTCTAAACAGACTGTTTACGCTTTCCTTGGCGACGGTGAGATGGACGAGCCGGAATCCAAGGGTGCTATCACCATTGCGACCCGTGAAAAACTGGATAACCTGGTCTTCGTCATCAACTGTAACCTGCAGCGTCTGGACGGCCCGGTCACCGGTAACGGCAAAATCGTTAACGAACTGGAAGGTATCTTCGAAGGTGCTGGCTGGAACGTAATCAAAGTGATGTGGGGCGGTCGTTGGGATGAGCTGCTGCGTAAAGACACCAGCGGTAAACTGATCCAACTGATGAACGAAACTGTTGACGGCGACTACCAGACCTTCAAATCCAAAGATGGCGCATACGTTCGTGAGCATTTCTTCGGTAAATATCCGGAAACCGCAGCACTGGTTGCCGACTGGACTGATGAGCAGATCTGGGCGCTGAACCGTGGTGGTCACGATCCGAAGAAAGTCTACGCTGCACTGAAAAAAGCGCAGGAAACCAAAGGCAAAGCCACCGTCATCCTGGCCCATACCATCAAAGGTTATGGCATGGGTGACACCGCCGAAGGTAAAAACATCGCTCACCAGGTGAAGAAAATGAACATGGATGGCGTGCGCTATATTCGCGACCGCTTCAACGTTCCTGTCACCGATGAGCAGGTTGAAAAACTGTCTTACATCACCTTCCCGGAAGGGTCTGAAGAGCACAAATACCTGCACGAACGCCGCCAGGCGCTGCACGGTTATCTGCCGTCTCGTCAGCCGAACTTCACCGAGAAGCTGGAACTGCCGACTCTGGAAGACTTCGGTGCGCTGCTGGAAGAGCAGAACAAAGAGATCTCCACCACTATCGCTTTCGTTCGTGCTCTGAACGTGATGCTGAAGAACAAATCGATCAAAGATCGTCTGGTTCCGATCATCGCCGACGAAGCGCGTACTTTCGGTATGGAAGGTCTGTTCCGCCAGATAGGTATTTACAGCCCGAACGGCCAGCAGTACACCCCGCAGGACCGTGAGCAGGTTGCGTACTACAAAGAAGATGAGAAAGGTCAGATTCTGCAGGAAGGCATCAACGAGCTGGGCGCAGGGTCTTCCTGGCTGGCTGCGGCGACTTCCTACAGCACCAACGATCTGCCGATGATTCCGTTCTACATCTACTACTCCATGTTCGGGTTCCAGCGTATCGGCGACCTGTGCTGGGCAGCAGGTGACCAACAGGCGCGTGGCTTCCTGATTGGCGGGACGTCTGGTCGTACAACGCTGAACGGTGAAGGTCTGCAGCACGAAGATGGTCACAGCCATATTCAGTCTCTGACTATCCCGAACTGTATCTCTTACGATCCGTCTTACGCCTACGAAGTTGCGGTCATCATGCACGATGGTCTGGAGCGTATGTACGGTGAGAAACAAGAGAACGTTTACTACTACATCACCACGCTGAACGAAAACTACCACATGCCAGCCATGCCGGAAGGTGCTGAGGAAGGTATCCGTAAAGGTATCTACAAACTCGAAACCCTGGAAGGTAGCAAAGGTAAAGTTCAGCTGCTGGGCTCCGGTTCTATCCTGCGTCACGTTCGTGAAGCGGCAGAGATCCTGGCGAAAGACTACGGCGTGGGTTCTGACGTGTACAGCGTCACCTCCTTCACCGAACTGGCACGTGATGGTCAGGACTGTGAACGCTGGAACATGCTGCACCCACTGGAAACCCCGCGCGTTCCGTACATCGCTCAGGTGATGAACGACGCGCCGGCTGTAGCATCAACTGACTATATGAAACTGTTTGCCGAACAGGTTCGTACTTATGTACCGGCTGATGATTATCGCGTACTGGGTACCGACGGTTTCGGTCGCTCTGACAGCCGTGAAAACCTGCGTCACCACTTCGAAGTGGATGCTTCCTACGTGGTAGTCGCGGCACTGGGCGAACTGGCTAAACGTGGCGAAATCGATAAGAAAGTGGTTGCGGATGCAATTACCAAATTCAACATCGATGCAGAAAAAGTTAACCCGCGTCTGGCGTAAGAGGTAAAAGAATAATGGCTATCGAAATCAAAGTACCGGACATCGGGGCAGATGAAGTTGAAATCACCGAGATCCTGGTCAAAGTAGGCGACAAGGTAGAAGCCGAACAGTCGCTGATCACCGTAGAAGGCGATAAAGCCTCTATGGAAGTCCCGTCTCCTCAGGCTGGCATCGTTAAAGAGATTAAAGTCTCTGTTGGTGACAAAACCGAGACTGGCAAATTGATCATGATTTTCGATTCCGCTGACGGTGCAGCAGCCGCTGCACCTGCTCCGGCAGAAGAGAAGAAAGAAGCCGCTCCGGCAGCAGCACCTGCAGCTGCAGCAGCGAAAGACGTCCATGTACCCGACATCGGCGGTGACGAAGTTGAAGTGACTGAGATCATGGTCAAAGTGGGCGATACCGTTGCCGCTGAACAGTCCCTGATCACCGTAGAAGGCGACAAAGCCTCTATGGAAGTGCCGGCGCCGTTCGCCGGTACCGTGAAAGAGATCAAAATCAACACCGGCGACAAAGTGTCTACCGGCTCCCTGATCATGGTCTTCGAAGTGGCGGGTGCTGCACCTGCTGCCGCGCCTGCACAGGCCGCTGCTCCGGCCCCGGCTGCTGCACCAGCAGCCACTGGCGCGAAAGACGTTAACGTACCGGATATCGGCGGTGACGAAGTTGAAGTGACCGAAGTGATGGTGAAAGTGGGCGATAAAGTGGCCGCTGAGCAATCACTGATCACCGTTGAAGGCGACAAAGCTTCTATGGAAGTGCCGGCGCCGTTCGCGGGTACCGTTAAAGAAATCAAGATCAGCACCGGCGATAAAGTGAAAACCGGCTCTCTGATTATGGTCTTCGAAGTGGAAGGCGCAGCACCTGCTGCTGCCGCGCCACAGCAGGCTGCCGCACCGGCTCCAGCCGCTGCATCTGCACCTGCGCCAGCTGCCGCTGCTCCGGCCGCAAAAGCCGAAGGCAAATCTGAGTTTGCTGAGAACGATGCTTACGTTCATGCGACCCCACTGATTCGCCGTCTGGCGCGCGAGTTCGGCGTGAACCTGGCGAAAGTGAAGGGCACAGGCCGTAAAGGTCGCATCCTGCGCGAAGACGTTCAGACTTACGTGAAAGACGCTATCAAGCGTGCGGAAGCCGCTCCGGCAGCCGCCGCAGGTGGCGGTATCCCGGGCATGCTGCCATGGCCGAAAGTCGACTTCAGCAAGTTTGGTGAAATCGAAGAAGTGGAACTGGGCCGCATCCAGAAAATCTCTGGTGCTAACCTGAGCCGTAACTGGGTGATGATCCCGCACGTTACCCACTTCGACAAAACCGATATCACCGACCTGGAAGCGTTCCGTAAACAGCAGAACGCTGAGGCTGAGAAGCGCAAACTGGACGTGAAATTCACCCCAGTGGTCTTCATCATGAAAGCGGTTGCTGCGGCTCTGGAACAGATGCCACGCTTCAACAGCTCCTTGTCCGAAGACGGCCAGCGCCTGACGCTGAAGAAATACATCAACATCGGTGTGGCGGTAGATACCCCGAATGGCCTGGTGGTTCCGGTCTTTAAAGACGTGAACAAGAAGAGCGTGACCGAGCTGTCTCGTGAACTGACGGCTATCTCTAAGAAAGCGCGTGACGGTAAGCTGACGGCTGGCGAAATGCAGGGCGGTTGCTTCACCATCTCCAGCATCGGCGGCCTGGGTACGACCCACTTTGCACCGATTGTGAACGCGCCTGAAGTCGCGATCCTGGGTGTCTCCAAGTCCGCGATGGAGCCAGTGTGGAATGGTAAAGAGTTCGTACCGCGTCTGATGATGCCGATCTCTCTGTCCTTCGACCACCGCGTGATTGACGGTGCTGATGGTGCGCGTTTCATTACCATCATTAACAATATGCTGTCTGACATTCGCCGCCTGGTGATGTAAGCAAAAAAGCCGGCCCGACGGCCGGCTTTTTTCTGGTAATCTCATGATGGTTTTGGGGTTATTAGTGCTAAAGATAAATCGTTGCCGTTTTGTTGTTTCAAAATTGTTAACAATTTTGTAAAATACGGACGGATAGAACGACCCGGTGGACGATGGGCGACAAGACCAGGGATCGCCGGAAATAAATTAAGAGGTCATGATGAGTACTGAAATCAAAACTCAGGTCGTGGTACTTGGGGCAGGCCCCGCAGGTTACTCTGCAGCCTTCCGTTGCGCTGATTTAGGTCTGGAAACCGTAATCGTTGAACGTTACAGCACCCTCGGTGGTGTTTGTCTGAACGTCGGCTGTATCCCTTCTAAAGCACTGCTGCACGTAGCCAAAGTTATCGAAGAGGCCAAAGCGCTGGCAGAACACGGTATCGTCTTCGGCGAGCCGAAAACCGATATCGACAAGATTCGTACCTGGAAAGAAAAAGTAATCACTCAGCTGACCGGCGGTCTGGCTGGCATGGCGAAAGGCCGTAAAGTGAAAGTGGTTACCGGTCTGGGTAAATTCACCGGGGCGAACACCCTGGAAGTGGAAGGTGAGAACGGTAAAACCGTGATCAACTTCGACAACGCGATCATCGCGGCGGGTTCCCGTCCGATCCAGTTGCCGTTCATTCCTCATGAAGATCCGCGCGTGTGGGATTCCACCGACGCCCTGGAACTGAAATCCGTACCGAAGCGTCTGCTGGTCATGGGTGGCGGTATCATCGGTCTGGAAATGGGTACTGTGTACCACGCGCTGGGTTCAGAGATTGACGTGGTTGAAATGTTCGACCAGGTTATCCCGGCGGCGGACAAAGATATCGTTAAAGTCTTCACCAAACGCATCAGCAAGAAATTCAACCTGATGCTGGAAACCAAAGTGACTGCCGTTGAAGCGAAAGAAGACGGTATTTACGTTTCCATGGAAGGCAAAAAAGCCCCTGCTGAAGCGCAGCGTTATGACGCCGTGCTGGTGGCAATCGGTCGTGTGCCGAACGGTAAAAACCTCGACGCTGGCAAAGCAGGCGTGGAAGTGGACGATCGTGGCTTCATCCGCGTTGACAAACAGCTGCGCACCAACGTGCCGCACATCTTTGCTATCGGCGATATCGTCGGTCAGCCGATGCTGGCGCACAAAGGGGTTCACGAAGGTCACGTTGCCGCTGAAGTTATCGCCGGCATGAAGCATTACTTCGATCCGAAAGTGATCCCATCCATTGCCTACACTGAACCAGAAGTGGCATGGGTAGGTCTGACCGAGAAAGAAGCGAAAGAGAAAGGCATCAGCTACGAAACCGCCACCTTCCCGTGGGCTGCTTCTGGCCGTGCTATCGCTTCCGACTGCGCAGACGGTATGACTAAACTGATTTTCGACAAAGAAACTCACCGCGTCATCGGTGGTGCGATTGTCGGTACCAACGGCGGCGAGCTGCTGGGTGAGATCGGTCTGGCAATCGAAATGGGCTGTGACGCTGAAGACATCGCGCTGACCATCCACGCGCACCCGACTCTGCACGAGTCCGTGGGCCTGGCGGCAGAAGTGTTCGAAGGTAGCATCACTGACCTGCCGAACGCAAAAGCGAAGAAGAAGAAATAATCTTCAGCCTTCCGGTAACGAAAAAGCGGCGTAAATGCCGCTTTTTTTATGCCTGCTACTCCACCGGCTTCCACGGCTCGTGTGGCGTAAATTTCTCTATGGCGATGGCTTTTAGCCCGCTATCTTCCCCTAAATTCGTCTGATACACCCGGTCGTCCTGACTTACCATGAAGCTCATCACACCCGTTTCGCCCCAGGTCACCGGCCAGGCAAGCAGCGCAAATCCTTTCGCGTTATCGCTGGCAATAATGCGGAAATAATAGCCGTGATACCCTTCGCCAGGTGACTCAGGACTGAAAGCCGGCCCTAAGGGACTGGGCGTTTCACCTGGTTTTACCGGCCAGTAGAGACCGTCCTGTTGACCTGCATGGCTGATAATTCGGCTGGCAAATGCTTGTTTGCGCTGCCAGTAGTCATACTGGGCGTCGACATAGGCACGCATGGCCTGTATCGCCGAGAGTTCATTGCGGCCAATCGTGCGCGTGAGGATCTCATCCTGCGCGGCAGACATATCAAAATGCCAGCCTTTACTCGCCTTCACGATGGGGATGGGCAACTGCCAGTTCTCCTGGCCGACGTTCAGGTGAGCGACGTTACCTTGTTGCACAATCTGGTGGCTGACTTTCCAGTCGCGGTTAAAGCGCGCAATGGCTTCGGGGTCCGCGCCTTCAGGGGGCAAAAACTGTCGCCAGTTATCGCCTAACAGGGTGGTCAGTTGCGCATCGTTATTGTCGGCAATTACACGGGCAAAAGAGCTGGCGGCCTCGTCTGGCGTGGCGAACATCTGCTGGGCGTAGCTCATTAACGGCAGCGAGAGCAGCAGGGTGCTTAACAGTACTTTTTTCATTATCGGCTCCCGTTAACGATGGCGAAATTCATGGTGTTCAGATGCGCGTTCGCGCATGTGGGCTCGTTGCTCATTACTGATGTTACTCAGACGGCGGCTTTCCTGACCGCGCTGCTGCTGCGATTGCCAGTTCGGCGAACGGCTGTCGTTACCGCTAAATACATTCGCATGGTTTTGCTGAAACGCCTGACGCTGCTGTGGCGAGGAGGATTCGACGCGCTGACGTACCGTCTCCCGCTGCGGTTGTGAAATCGGGCGTTGCTGCGCTTTGGCCCTGAGATCGTCACGATGCAGTTGTTGCGCTGTCGTAGTCGATTGTTTCAAGGTCTGTTGCGCGTTCTGACGACGCGCGCTGTTGCTGTTGTCGTCATAGCCGCGATAATTATTGCGTTGGGCAACCTGATTCAACTGTTGAGCGGCCGCTTTGCGCTGGGCATCACGCGTTGTGGCTGTCGGTTGCTGAGCCAGCGCTTTAGACGCATCCGGATGACGCTGTTGCAGTTGTGCCATCGCTGCCTGACGCTGGCTGTCGCGGGATGCCGTCGCAGCAGGCTGCTGTGTAGCACTGAGACCGCCGCTGACGTCGGTCGGGTGGAAACGCGGGGCGGTCGTGCCATTCTGATACGGTACGCCGCCGCGCCAGGCCGGGTTGTGCTGCCAGGTTATGTTCTGTGTTTTCAGATTCTGTCCGGAGATGCGGTTGAAGTTATCGACGTTGATATTGATGTTATCGCCATTGTGTTGATAACCGTGACCGTCGTGATGATCGTCATCATGATGGTGATCGTCATCCCAGTCGATATTGCTGAACAGCGCATAGGTGGTGGCGACGCCCAGGTTGTAGCCGAACCCTTTCACAAAACTGCCAGCGAACTGCTCGCCTGGCGTAGGCGGGAGATACACCGGCGGGTATGCGGTGTTGGGCCAGGTGCCATAAACCGTAGCGGGATTATAGCTGGGGATGTACACCACCTGCGGATCTGCAGGTTCAATTTTAATTACCGTGGAGGCTGGGGCGGCGGAAACGGCGCTGGATTTTGTTGCGGAGGAGGTGGTTGAGGGGGCTGCCGCGACGCTCTTTTTCGGCGTGCTGGTCACCGTCTGCTGCGGCGTAGATTTCAGCGAACCGGTTTGCTGGGCCAGCAAACGCAGGCGTTGCACGGAGTCCATCACATCCTGCGGTTGCGCCAGAAACGCATCGCCGAGGTTTTGCACCCACTCCGTGTTTTCCCCCATCAGCGTCATGAGTTGCGGAAAGGCGACCAGCGACTTCACGCTGGGATCCCACGGCTGGTTTGCGACAGCCTGAATGGCGGCATCGCCTTGCCGTGTCGGATTATCGCGCGACCATTGTGCTGCCTGGACGACGTTAGCCGGATAGGTCGAGGCCATCAGAACCTGCGAAAGCAGCGGGTCCGGATAGAGGGCGATCGGCGCGACCCATTGATCGATTTGCGCCGTGGTAAAGCTCACTTTCGCAACGGGAGTCGCTTCGGCTGGCGCGAGCGGTTGCGCAGCAATGGGGGGCGTGGGCAGCGTAGGGGCTTCCGGTGTGCGGCTTTTGACATACAGCACGCCTGAAGCAGCAAGTAGTCCGGCGCTACAGATCAACGCAAGCACGTGGGGTTTAAAGGGCAACGTCATATTCTTACTCCCGATTTCCTGGAAATCGCAATGGTCGAAGTGCTGCCACCCGCAGGTGCAGTGTTGCGTGAGTATAAAGAGACGATAGTTTAATTTTTGACTAATCTTGGGATCGGTACAGTAGAGTGATTATAAGAATGCGAAATAGTGTGACGATTCGTAACAGCGATAAATTTCCCGCTTCTGAAATCGAAAAGGGCATTAGACCATCCTTAACGATTCAGCCACTTTTTTATGTTGCTTTTTTGTAAACAGATTAACACCTCACTAAAATCCTGTTATTCTGCCCATTGCGGTACCGGGCATTTACCCTACTAACTGCTGTCTCACAGGAGCGTGAAGAGAATCGCCCATCGATAAAGCGCCGCACTATGACAATGAGAGCGAGGAGAACCGTCGTGCTAGAAGAATACCGTAAGCACGTAGCAGAACGTGCCGCCGAGGGGATTGTGCCCAAACCCTTAGATGCAACCCAAATGGCCGCGCTCGTCGAGCTGCTGAAAGCACCGCCTGCGGGCGAAGAAGAATTCCTGTTAGACCTGTTGATCAACCGTGTTCCCCCGGGCGTCGATGAAGCCGCCTATGTCAAAGCCAGTTTCCTCGCTGCCGTCGCGAAAGGCGAAACGACTTCCCCACTGATTACGCCTGAAAAAGCGATTGAACTGCTCGGCACCATGCAGGGTGGTTACAACATTCATCCGCTGATTGACGCTCTGGACGATGCAAAACTGGCGCCGATTGCCGCCAAAGCGCTCTCCCATACGCTGCTGATGTTCGATAACTTCTATGACGTAGAAGAAAAAGCCAAAGCAGGGAACGAATATGCGAAGCAGGTGATGCAGTCCTGGGCGGAGGCCGAATGGTTCCTGAGCCGTCCGCCGCTGGCTGAAAAAATGACCGTCACCGTTTTCAAAGTCACCGGTGAAACCAATACCGATGACCTGTCTCCTGCACCTGATGCGTGGTCTCGTCCGGATATCCCGCTGCACGCGTTAGCGATGCTGAAAAACGCCCGTGAAGGCATTGAGCCGGATCAGCCGGGTGTCGTTGGCCCAATCAAACAGATCGAAGCCCTGGCGAGTAAAGGTTACCCGCTGGCTTACGTCGGTGACGTCGTCGGGACCGGTTCTTCACGTAAATCCGCCACCAACTCCGTGCTGTGGTTCATGGGCGACGACATTCCGCACGTGCCGAACAAGCGCGGCGGCGGTCTGTGCCTCGGCGGTAAAATCGCCCCTATCTTCTTCAACACCATGGAAGATGCAGGCGCACTGCCGATCGAAGTGGATGTGTCAAACCTGAACATGGGTGATGTGATTGACGTTTACCCGTTCAAAGGTGAAGTACGTAACCATGAAACCGGCGAACTGCTGGCAAGCTTTGAACTGAAAACTGACGTGCTGATTGATGAAGTGCGTGCCGGTGGCCGTATCCCACTGATCATCGGTCGCGGTCTGACCACCAAAGCGCGTGAAGCGCTGGGTCTGCCGCACTCAGACGTTTTCCGTCAGGCGAAAGATGTGGCGGAAAGCAGCCGTGGTTACTCGCTGGCGCAGAAAATGGTGGGTCGTGCGTGCGGCGTAGCCGGTATCCGTCCGGGTGCGTACTGCGAGCCGAAGATGACCTCCGTGGGTTCTCAGGATACCACTGGCCCGATGACCCGTGACGAACTGAAGGACCTGGCGTGCCTGGGCTTCTCTGCGGACCTGGTGATGCAGTCTTTCTGTCACACCGCCGCCTATCCGAAGCCGGTTGACGTCACCACGCACCACACGCTGCCTGACTTTATTATGAACCGCGGCGGTGTTTCGCTGCGTCCGGGTGATGGCGTGATCCACTCCTGGCTGAACCGTATGCTGTTGCCGGATACCGTCGGTACGGGTGGTGACTCCCATACCCGTTTCCCGATTGGTATCTCCTTCCCGGCGGGCTCGGGCCTGGTGGCGTTTGCTGCGGCGACCGGCGTGATGCCGCTGGATATGCCGGAATCGGTGCTGGTGCGCTTCAAAGGCAAAATGCAGCCGGGTATTACCCTGCGCGATCTGGTACATGCCATTCCTCTGTATGCGATCAAACAGGGTCTGCTGACCGTTGAGAAAAAAGGCAAGAAGAACATCTTCTCTGGCCGTATTCTCGAAATCGAAGGTCTGCCGGATCTGAAAGTCGAGCAGGCGTTTGAGCTGACCGATGCATCCGCCGAGCGTTCTGCGGCAGGTTGCACCATCAAGCTGAACAAAGAGCCGATCGTGGAATACCTGACCTCCAACATCGTTCTGCTGAAGTGGATGATCGCAGAAGGCTACGGCGACCGTCGTACGCTGGAACGTCGTATTCAGGGGATGGAAAAATGGCTGGCCGATCCGCAACTGCTGGAAGCCGATGCTGACGCAGAGTACGCGGCGGTGATCGACATCGATCTGGCGGATATCAAAGAGCCTATCCTTTGTGCACCGAACGATCCGGACGATGCGCGTCTGCTCTCTGATGTTCAGGGCGATAAAATCGACGAAGTGTTCATTGGTTCCTGCATGACCAACATTGGTCACTTCCGTGCGGCCGGCAAGCTGCTGGATGCGCACAAAGGCCAGTTGCCGACGCGTCTGTGGGTGGCGCCGCCAACCCGTATGGATGCGGCACAGCTGACCGAAGAGGGCTACTACAGCGTCTTTGGTAAGAGCGGTGCGCGTATTGAAATCCCGGGCTGTTCACTGTGCATGGGTAACCAGGCGCGTGTCGCAGACGGCGCGACGGTGGTATCGACTTCTACGCGTAACTTCCCGAACCGTTTAGGTACCGGTGCGAACGTCTACCTGGCGTCTGCGGAGCTGGCGGCGGTTGCGGCACTGATCGGTAAATTGCCGACGCCGGAAGAGTACCAGACCTATGTGGCGCAGGTGGATAAAACCGCTGTAGACACCTACCGCTATCTGAACTTTGACCAGCTCTCTCAATACACTGAGAAAGCGGACGGTGTGATTTTCCAGACCGCCGTGTAATGCGCTAACGCCTTTCGCGTAAAAACGCATCAATGCCCGGTGAAGCGTGCTTCTCCGGGCATTTTTATTTCCATTCCTTATACGCGATCCGCTTTTTTTCTGCGTCCAGGCTGCGATAATTAAGACAAGGCGCAATGCGGTAATGGCGCATTGCCGGGAGCAGAGGACTACATTATGGATTACGAATTTCTGCGCGATGTTACCGGTCGGGTTTTAGTGCGCATGTCCATGGGTCACGAAGTGGTCGGGCACTGGTTTAATGAAGAAGTGAAAGAAAACCTGGCCCTGCTGGACGAAGTGGAACAGGCGGCTAACGCGGTGAAAGGCAGCGAACGTTCCTGGCAACGGGCGGGGCATGAATATACGCTCTGGATGGACGGCGAAGAGGTGATGATCCGCGCCAACCAGCTGGAGTTTACCGGCGACGAAATGGAAGAAGGGATGAATTACTACGATGAAGAAAGCCTGTCGCTGTGCGGCGTCGAGGATTTCCTGCAGGTGGTAAACGCCTATCGGGAATTTCTGCGTCAATCCTGAATAATTTCAATCATCAGTTGAGCCGGGCGTCTGCGTCCGGCTTTTTTTTACCGAAAAATGATTGTTTGATTTTTATTAATCATTTTAAAACTGTGATCTGATCCATTTGTGATCTAAAATTGATTAAATATAATCGTTGTGATTTTATTTAATCACAACACAACAACAGGCGGGAAGACCATGAACATCAAGAAGGCAATAGAACGCGTACCCGGCGGCATGATGGTCGTGCCATTGGTTATCGGTGCCATTATCAATACCTTTGCCCCGCAGGCGCTGGAGATCGGCGGATTTACTACCGCGCTGTTTAAAAACGGCGCCGCGCCGCTAATCGGTGCATTCCTGTTGTGCATGGGCGCAGGGATCAGCGTGAAGGCGGCACCTCAGGCTTTATTGCAGGGCGGTACGATTACCCTGACCAAACTGCTGATCGCCATTGCGCTCGGTCTTGGCGTTGAGCACCTGTTCGGGACTGAAGGGATCTTTGGCTTAAGCGGACTGGCGATTATTGCTGCCATGAGTAACTCGAATGGGGGCCTGTACGCGGCATTAGTCGGCGAGTTCGGTAACGAGCGTGACGTCGGCGCAATCTCTATTCTGTCTCTTAATGACGGTCCATTCTTTACCATGATCGCGCTGGGTGCTGCGGGAATGGCCAACATTCCGATCATGGCACTGGTGGCGGTCCTGGTCCCGCTGGTGGTTGGCATGATCCTCGGTAACCTCGATCACAACATGCGTGACTTCCTGACCAAAGGCGGACCGCTGTTGATCCCGTTCTTCGCCTTTGCGCTGGGGGCTGGCATCAACCTCGAAATGCTATTGCAGGGCGGTCTGGCGGGCATCCTGCTGGGGGTGTTAACCACGTTCGTCGGCGGCTTCTTTAACATCCGCGCAGACCGTCTGGTGGGCGGTACCGGGATTGCCGGAGCGGCGGCCTCCAGTACTGCCGGTAATGCCGTTGCAACGCCGCTGGCGATAGCCCAGGCTGACCCTTCGCTGGCGGAAGTCGCTGCTGCTGCCGCGCCATTGATTGCCGCCTCCGTGATCACCACCGCGATCCTGACGCCGATCCTGACCTCGTGGGTTGCCAAAAAACAGGCTCGTCAGGTTACTCAGGAGAATAAAGCATGAAAATGATCGTCATTGCCGATGATTTTACGGGCTCTAACGATACCGGCGTGCAACTGGCGAAAAAAGGCGCACGCACAGAGGTAATGCTCACCCCGACGCAGAAGCCTTCCCGTCGTGCTGATGTGCTGGTGATCAACACAGAGAGCCGGGCAATCCCGTCGGCGCAAGCCGCGCAGGCGGTACAACAAGCGTTAGCCCCCTGGTGTGAAGGGGAAACCGCGCCGCTGGTGTATAAAAAAATTGATTCTACGTTTCGTGGCAACGTCGGCGCCGAGGTGACGGAGGCGATGCGCGCCGCTAACCGGACGCTGGCCGTGATTGCGGCGGCGATCCCCGCCGCAGGGCGCACAACACGCGATGGACTGTGCCTGGTCAACGGAACGCCATTACTGGAGACCGAATTTGCCAGCGATCCCAAAACGCCGATTATCTCTTCGCGCATTGCGGAACTGGTCTCGTTGCAAAGTGACATTCCGGTGCATGAAGTGTCGCTCGACGATGTCCGTCGCGGACGACTGAGCGCGCTGTTAGCCGCTTTCGCTGCTGAAGGCGAGTGCATGGTGGTGGTGGATGCCGTTGAGGACCGTGATTTGTCGCTGATTGCGCATGCTATCTGTGAGCAGGAGACGCTGCCGTTACTGGTCGGCGCGGCTGGTCTCGCCAATGCCCTGCCGGTCCGCCTGTTTATGCAGGAAAAGCAAGCGTTGCCGGTGCTGGTCGTCGCGGGTTCGATGAGTGAAGCCACGCGACGTCAGGTAGACAAGGCGCTGTGTCAGGACCGGGCAAAGGTTGTCGAGATCGATGCCTCACGACTGGCCTCTGCCGGCTTCGAACAGGAAATCGCGTCGGTGGTGGAGCAGGCCTGCGCGTTACTGAGCCGTCACCACCATACGATTTTACGTACCAGTCGTAGTGCGGACGACCGACAGATGATCGACACGCTGTGTGCCAGCGTCGGGATGAGCCGTCAGGCGCTTGGCGAACGGTTAAGCCAGCGTCTTGGAATCATCACGTTACGCATTATTGAGCAGGCGCGTATTGGCGGCCTGTTCCTGACCGGAGGGGATATTGCGACCGCCGTTGCCAGTGCGCTGGGGGCGGAAGGCTATCGCATTCAGAGCGAGGTAGCGCCGTGCATTCCGTGCGGAACGTTCGTGAACAGCGAGATTGACGATCTGCCGGTGATCACCAAAGCAGGAGGATTCGGCTCCGACAGTACCCTTTGTGATGCGCTTTATTTTATTGAGGAGATGTACAGTGGTAACTAAAACCGTCGCGATTACGATGGGCGATCCTGCGGGGATCGGCCCGGAAATTATTGTTAAAGCGCTCAGTGAAGATGAACTTAACGGCGCGCCGCTGGTGGTAGTGGGATGCCTGCAAACCCTGAAGCGGTTACAGGCCAACGGTCTGGCGGAGGGCGTGACGTTTCGCGCCATTACGCAGGTGGCGGACGCCCGCTTCGTGCCTGGTGTGATTCATGTGATTGATGAACCGCTGGCGGACCCGGACGCACTGGAGCCGGGTAAAGTGCAGGCTCAGGCAGGCGATCTGGCTTATCGCTGCGTAAAACGGGCAACGGAACTGGCGATGAAAGGCGACGTTCATGCTATCGCCACTGCGCCGTTGAACAAAGAAGCCCTGCATCTTGGCGGGCACCATTTCCCCGGACACACCGAGCTGCTGGCGACGCTGACGGAAAGTCGCGACTACGCGATGGTGCTTTATACCGATAAGCTGAAAGTCATTCACGTTTCCACCCATATCGCCCTGCGTAAGTTCCTAGATACCCTGAACGGTCAGCGCGTGGAGACTGTTATTAGTATCGCCGATACCTTCCTGAAGCGTGTGGGTTATGCGCAGCCGCGTATAGCCGTGGCGGGGGTGAATCCACATGCTGGTGAGAACGGGCTGTTCGGCGATGAGGAGATTCGCATCGTCGGTCCGGCGATTGAGAACATGAAGGCAAAGGGGATGGATGTTTACGGCCCATGCCCGCCGGACACTGTATTTTTGCAGGCGTATGAAGGTCACTATGACATGGTGGTGGCGATGTACCACGATCAGGGCCATATCCCGCTGAAGCTGCTGGGGTTCTATGACGGCGTCAACATCACTGCCGGTTTGCCGTTTATTCGCACCTCTGCCGATCACGGGACGGCATTTGATATCGCCTGGACGGGAAAAGCAAAATCTGAGAGCATGGCCGTATCGATTAAACTGGCAATGCAACTGGCATAATTTCCTGTTATGAAAGGACAACACCGTCTGGATCAGATTGTGGCGTATTTGAAAAATCATACGCTGGTGACCGTGGAACAACTGGTGGATGCCGTTGAGGCCTCTCCGGCAACGATCCGCCGCGATCTGATCAAACTGGATGAACAGGGGGTGATCAGTCGCAGCCACGGCGGTGTGGCGTTACGGCGTTTTGAAGCAGTGCAACCGACCACCAACGAGAAGCAACTGCGATCGCCCGCCGAAAAACGGGCGATTGCGCGTTATGCGGCCTCGATGGTGCATGCGGGCGATGCCGTGGTGCTTGATGCCGGAACCACGATGCTGGAGCTGGCAAAATGTTTAACCCATCTTCCCCTCAGAGTCATTACCGTTGATCTGCACATCGCCCTGTTTTTATCCGAGTTTCGCCAGATAGAGGTGACTATTGTCGGTGGGCGAATTGATGACAGCAGCCAGTCATGCATCGGCGAGTTTGGCCGCAAAATGCTGCGCAGCGTCTATCCTGATATCGCGTTTATGAGCTGTAATACCTGGAGTATGGAAAAGGGCGTGACCACTCCGACTGAGGACAAAGCGGGACTGAAGCAGGAAATTATCGCCAATGCGCAACGAAAAGTGCTACTGGCCGACAGCAGCAAATACGGCGCGCATTCGCTATTTAATGTGGCTTCTCTCAGTCGCTTTACCGACGTCATTACCGATGTTAATTTACCGCAAGCCGTACAGGCCGAACTGAAAGCGCAATCCGTCGCCCTGACGCTGGTACAGCCTGAGTAATTAACGTTGGGATAACCCCAGGAGATGAGTGATGGGTAATGAAATACCACTGAAATATTATGACATTGTGGATGAGTATTCGACGGAATCCGCAGAACCGGTTAACGCGTCGGAGCGTGATCCTCTTGCTCGCTATTTCCAGCTACTGATTGCTCGCTTAACAAATAACGAAGAGATCAGCGAAGAAGCGCAGCAGGAGATGGCGGTCGACGCTGGCATTGACGCGCAACGCATCGATGATATCGCAGAATTCCTGAATCGATGGGGAAATGAATAGTCTCGGATTCGGCTCAGGCACTCCGCAGAGTGCCTGAGCATTTTTCTTACACGCTCGGGATATTGCGCCCGTAGTAAATCTCTCGCATCTCTTTCCACAGCGCAGCGGTAATCTCTTTACGCTCTGCTTCCGTTAAATCTTCTGGTCTGGTGTGGAACATGTAGTGCTTAAGGTCGAACTCTTTAAGCAGCATTTTGGTATGGAAGATATTTTCCTGATACACGTTCACATCCACCATGTCATACAACGACTTCATATCCTCGGACATAAAGTTCTGAATGGAGTTAATCTCATGATCGATAAAGTGCTTCATCCCGTTGATATCACGGGTAAAGCCACGCACGCGATAATCGATAGTCACGATGTCGGATTCAAGCTGGTGGATCAAGTAATTCAGCGCCTTCAAGGGAGAAATCACACCGCAGGTTGAAACCTCAATATCGGCGCGGAAGGTGCATAATCCGCCTTCCGGGTGGCTTTCCGGATAGGTATGCACGCAAATATGGCTCTTATCAAGATGGGCGACCACCGTTTCCGGCAGCGGGCCGGGATGCTCGGTTTTATCAATCAACTGCGGATCGACAGGTTCTTCGCTCACCAGAATGGTGACGCTGGCACCCTGAGGTTCGTAATCCTGACGGGCAATATTCAGGATATTGGCGCCGATGATAGAGCAGGTTTCTGACAGAATTTCGGTCAGACGGTTGGCGTTGTAGAGTTCGTCGATATAGGCGATGTATCCGTCGCGCTCTTCGGCGGTTTTGGCATAGCAGATATCGTAAATACAAAAACTCAGACTTTTAGTCAGGTTGTTAAAGCCATGCAGTTTCAGTTTTTTCAATTTCTTATCTTCTCCTTAGGACGATGCTGTCGCCAGCGCGTCTTGCAGATACTGGGGTAAGGCAAACGCTGCCGTGTGGATTGCCGGGTTGTAATAGCGACACTTAAGGCCAGAGGTGTGAAAACGTGCCTGGATGATTTCAGTCGACAGGTGGCGCAACGCTTCGTTATCGGTCGCCCACGCAAAAGTCATTATGCCGCCGTAGTAGGTGGGGATCGCCGCCTGGTAGAAGCCAACGTCGGCGAAGTAATGGCTGAGCTTACGGTGGCTGTCGAGGGCTTCATCCTGTTGCAGGAAGCAGACGCCGTTCTGCGCGACAAAGATCCCGCCCGGATTCAGGCAGCGTTTACAACCTTCGTAGAATGCCGAGGTGAACAGACTCTCACCGGGACCGATCGGATCGGTGCAGTCGGAGATGATCACATCAAACGTGTTCTGCGTCTGGTTGACGTAATTCACGCCGTCGTCGATCACCAGCGTAAAGCGCGGATCGTCATAGCTACCGGCGTTGTGGTTGGGCAGATACTGGCGGCAGAACGAGACAACGCCAGCATCGATTTCCACCATCGTGATAGTTTCAACGTTTTTGTGCCGGGTGACTTCGCGCAGCATCGCACCGTCGCCACCGCCGATAATCAGTACGTGTTTCGCGTGACCGTGAGCCATCAACGGAACGTGCGTCATCATCTCATGATAGATAAATTCATCGCGCTCGGTGGTCTGCACCACGCCGTCCAGCGCCATTACGCGACCAAAGGCGGCGTTTTCGAAGATGATGAGATCCTGATGCGCGGTCTTCTCGTGATAAAGAACGTTATCGACGGCAAAGTACTGCCCAAACTGGTCGTGTAGCGTTTCATGCCACTGTGGTTTTTCGGCCATAGGGTGATGCCTCCTTTGTTAACACCCGTAAAAAAAGGGCGCAACATCATAGCTAACAATGACCGTTGATGCACGGTCATTGTTTCAGCAACAGGGACGGGAGGTTATTTGACGTAAGCCAGCAGGCTCAGGGAGTCGCGCGCCAGCGCTTTGCATTTTTTGGCGACAGGGATACCGATACCGCTGAGATCGCGATAGCTGTCTTCGCCGAGGGATTTCATATCGAAGGTGTCGTAATTGCTGAGGTCCCACTGGTTTTGCTGAGCAAAGAAGACCAGTGCGCGGCGAATCTGCCCGTTGGGTAAATTCTGGTAGCCGCAGTCATTTTTCAGAAAGACAAAAACGGCCGTCAAATCGGCCATATCTTCGGCTTCAGATTCACTGAGCGCATAGCTGTTTGCGCATACGGCCATCAGGCTGCCGAACAACACGGTTCTGAAAAACGTCTTCATTGCTTCTACCACTGCATTACGGAAAGTCAACGTTAGCATACTGGAGGCGAAGCGACGACTTTTATTATCTATTAAGTGATATCCCTGGCTTGACCTTGCCGTAAGGGGAGGGTCTATGCTCAGAGATTAGCGTTATTTCGCCTGCAGCAAAATAAGGAAATAATTATGCAACGTCGTGATTTCTTAAAATATTCTGTGGCTCTGGGGCTGTCGTCAGCCTTACCGCTCTGGAGCCGCACCGTTTTTGCCGCCCAACGCCCCACGTTGCCCATTCCCGAGCTTCTCACCGCCGACGCACGTAACCAGATTTCGCTGATGGTGAAAGCGGGTCAGTCGACCTTTGCCGGAAAAACGGCAACCACCTGGGGCTATAACGGCAATCTGCTCGGGCCTGCGCTGAAGCTGCAAAAAGGCAAAGCGGTGACGGTGGATATCCACAACCAGCTTCAGGAAGAGACCACAGTGCACTGGCATGGGCTGGAGGTGCCGGGTGAGGTGGATGGCGGGCCGCAGGGGATTATCCCGGCGGGCGGAAAACGTACCGTCACGTTTACGCCGGATCAGCGAGCGGCGACCTGCTGGTTTCATCCCCATCAGCATGGGAAAACCGGGCATCAGGTGGCGATGGGCTTAGCGGGTCTGGTTCTGATTGAGGATGAAGAAATTCATAAGCTGCTGCTCCCGAAGCAGTGGGGAATCGACGATATCCCGGTCATCGTGCAGGACAAACGGTTTAACGCGGCCGGGCAGATTGATTATCAGCTTGATGTGATGACGGCGGCTGTAGGCTGGTTTGGCGATACGCTACTGACCAATGGCGCCATTTATCCTCAACATGCTGCGCCGCGCGGCTGGTTACGTCTGCGGTTGCTTAACGGTTGTAACGCCCGTTCACTCAATTTTGCCGCCAGCGATAAGCGTCCACTGTACGTCATTGCCAGCGACGGCGGGCTGCTGGCGGAACCGGTAAAAGTAAACGAACTGCCCATGCTGATGGGCGAGCGTTTTGAAGTACTGGTGGACGTCAGTGACGGTAAACCGTTTGATTTGGTTACCCTGCCAGTCAGCCAGATGGGGATGGCGATTGCGCCGTTTGATAAGCCGCATCCGGTCATGCGTATTCAGCCGGTTGCCGTGAATGCCTCCGGTACGCTGCCGGACACCCTAAGTACCATGCCTGCGCTACCTGCGCTACCTGCGGTTGACGGTCTGACGGTGCGTAATCTGCAACTGTCGATGGATCCGATGCTCGACATGATGGGAATGCAGATGCTGATGAAAAAGTATGGCGATCAGGCGATGGCGGGCATGCATCACGGGCAGATGCAGGGGCATATGGGCAACATGCAGCATGGCGACATGGGCCATATGAACCACGGCGGTCAGTTTGATTTCCATAACGCGAATAAGATAAACGGCGTGGCGTTCGATATGAACAAGCCGATTTTCGCGGCCAGCAAAGGTCAATATGAACGCTGGGTCATCTCCGGGGTGGGCGATATGATGCTGCATCCGTTCCATATCCACGGTACGCAGTTCCGCATCCTGTCGGAGAACGGCCAGACGCCTGCGGCCCATCGTGCGGGCTGGAAAGATACCGTTCGGGTGGAAGGCAGCGTCAGCGAGGTGTTAGTGAAATTTGATCACATCGCGCCCAAAGAGCATGCCTATATGGCGCACTGTCATCTGCTGGAACATGAAGATACCGGCATGATGTTAGGCTTTACGGTATAAGCGACGGATGGCGATGTCGGTTTTCCCGGAATCGCCATCCATCAGTAATAAGAATAATACCACTCTCATCCTTAATTTCTGAAAATAGATTAAGGCCGTATTTTTATTCCTCTTTCGGGATATACTCGCGGAATCTGAATATCAAACCTGAGGTGAAAAATGGATATTTTCCGTAAAATTGTGGCGGCTTCTTTTGCTATGTTAGTGGCGATTTCTGCTCATGCCGGAATGGACATGGAGCGTAAACACTTTCCTGAACTGAAGTTAAGCATCGAAATTCCGCAAACGCTGACGCCTATGTCGGCGGAAATGGCGAAAATTAAATACCCGTCTGAGAATCGTCCACAGATCATTTATGGCGACGAGAGAGGTAAAGCCTCACTGGGCGTGACGGCGGGTCGCAACGCACTGCCTGCGGCGCAGCTGGATATGATGAAAGATGCGATGTTGAAAATGTTAGCTAACTACAAACCAGAGGCAGAAGCCGTTACGGTTGATGGGCATAAGGCATGGCTAGTGACTTTCCGCTCTCAGGCTGCGGATAGCGAAATTCTGAATCTGATGCTGATTACCAGTCAGGATAATAAAGCTGTGCAGGTTGCCTTTAATATGACGAAGGATTTAGTTGACCAGTATCAGGATGTCGCAAAAGCGTCATTAATGTCGCTTAAGTTTGACTAATCATTATCGCTAAATATCGATAAGCGCCCGCAAGTATTGCGGGCGTTTTGCGTTAAAAAAAGACAGCGAGGGATTTCCACGCTGTCTCTGCTCAGAACAGAATGGTTTTATTTCGCGTCGTCAGGCAAGGCGTAAGCGACAATATAATCGCCCATCTTCGTACCAAACGAGCCGTGGCCTCCGGCTGAAATCACGACATACTGTTTACCGTTCACCTCATAGGTCATCGGTGTGGCTTGTCCACCGGCTGGCAGACGCCCCTGCCACAGTTTCTCACCGTTGCTCATGTTATAGGCGCGCAGGTAGTTATCCGCCGTGGCGGCAATAAACAACACGTTGCCCGCCGTTGAGATAGGACCGCCCAGCATTGGCATCCCCATATTGAACGGTACTGGAACCGGCATCGGGAACGGCATGCTGTCCTGCGGCGTGCCAATGCGTTTTTTCCAGACTACCTCATTGGTCTTCAGATCCAGCGCGGAGATATAACCCCAGGCCGGTTGCTTACATGGCAGACCAAACGGCGACAGGAATGGGTTCAGCGTGACGCCAAACGGCACGCCATATTGCGGCTGGATGCCGGATTCGGTGCCTGTGCCTTTTGCATCTTTCGGCTGTTCCATCGGATTACCCGGACCGCGTGGGATCAGCTTCGAGACGAACGGCAGCGCCATCGGGTTGGCAATCGCCACCTGACGGTTCGGATCGACCGAGATACCACCCCATTCGAACATCCCGAGGTTACCCGGGAACACCAGCGTGCCCTGCTCAGACGGCGGAGTAAAGATGCCCTCATAGCGCATCTGGTGGAACATCACGCGGCACACCAGTTGATCGAACATGGTGGCGCCCCACATATCCGCTCCGGTCAGATCTTTTTTCGGACGGAAACTCAGTTCAGAGAACGGCTGCGTTTTGCTGACGTAATCGCCTTTCGCGGCACCCTGCGGAACCGGTTTTTCCGGTGCCGGAACCACCAGTTCACCGTTACGGCGGTCAAGGACAAAGATGTTACCGGTTTTCGCTGGCGCGTAGATAATCGGGACTTTCTCACCGTTGACGGTGATATCCGCCAGCGTCGGCTGGGACGGCATGTCCATATCCCACAGATCGTGGTGAACGGTCTGATAGCTCCAGGCAAGTTTACCGGTGGTCGCGTTCAGCGCCACAATCGAGCTGGCGTAGCGTTCCTGCTCTGGCGTACGGTTACCCCCCCAGATATCCGGCGTAGTCACCCCCATCGGCAGATAGACCAGATCCAGCTTCGCGTCGTAGGCCGCCGGAGCCCAGGAGTTCGGCGAGTTAAAGGTAAAAGAGTGCTCATCGGAAGGAATTGCATTCGGGTCTTTCGCACCCGGATCGAACGCCCACAGCAGTTTGCCGTTATTGACGTCAAAACCACGGATCACGCCCGAGGTTTCGCGCGTGGAGAAGTTATCCGTTACCGAACCAGCAATCACAATCGTTTTATCGGTGATGATTGGCGGCGATGTAGGCTCATACAGACCCGGCGTGGTGTCCGGCATGTTAGTCTGCAGATTCAGAATACCTTTGTTGGCAAAGGTTTCACACAGCTTGCCGGTTTCGGCATTCACCGCAAACAGACGACCGTCGTTGACGGGCAGGATGATACGGCGCGGACAGTCGGCAACCACTTCCGGGGACGCGTTATCGGCTTTCGCTTCATGGTACGACACGCCACGGCAGGTCACGTGCTGGAAGCTGGTGTTGGTATTGAGTTGCGGATCGAAATGCCACTTCTCTTTACCGGTAGCGGCATCCAGCGCGAACAGACGCTGATGGGCGGTACAAAGATACAGCGTATCGCCAACCTTAATCGGCGTCACTTCATTGGTGATTTCACCAGGATCGTTCGGCTGCTTCAGGTCACCGGTGCGAAACACCCACGCTTCTTTCAGGTTGTGAACGTTATCGGCGTTGATCTGTTTGAGCGGCGAGAAACGCTGGCCTTCCTGATTACGACCATACGCGGGCCAGTCATTGTCCGAAATGGCGGAGATAGGTTCGGCTGGTGTGGCGTCGGCGCTCAGCGTGCCGTTGATCTCCTGCGGATCATGAAAGCCCGCCCAGGTGAGGATCCCGCCGCTGATCAGCAGGGCCACCACCAGAGCGGCTACGGCACCGCGGGAAGGGACGATCAGGCGATGCCAGACGAACGGTAAAATCAGCCAGATGCCGAAGAAGACCAGAATATCGCTGCGCGGCGTCAGCGCCCAAAAGTCGAACCCGACCTCCCACACGCCCCAAATCAGGGTGGCGAGGAGCAGGGCGGCGTACAGCCAGAGTGCGGAACGTTTGCTGCGCCAGAGCAATACGGCAACGCCCAGCATCACCAGTCCCGCAATCGGGTAGTACCAGGAGCCGCCAATGGCGACCAGCCAGCCTCCGCCGATCAAAAGATAAAGCCCGCATAGCGCTGCAAAGAGGGCCGTTAGCGTCACGAGTAACCGTGGCGAACGTGCGTTGTTATCTGCCATAAAAATACACCATCTCAATTTGTTAATTTTTTAGTAGCAATTAATTATAGGATTTAACATGTGTGATCGTCATCACAAAATGAGCTTTATTAAGAGATGCCGCGAATAAATACTTTTACTGGTATACTGCGTGCCTTGCGCTTAGATGCTGACTTATCAAGAGCAGGCATTGAGTGATTTGTTTTTAAATCATATGGTTAGAAATATGAAACATACTGTAGAAGTCATGATCCCCGAAGCGGAGATCAAAGCGCGTATCGCTGAACTGGGTCGTCAGATTACTGAGCGTTATAAAGACAGCGGCAGTGATATGGTGCTGGTGGGTCTGCTACGTGGCTCATTCATGTTTATGGCGGACCTGTGCCGTGAAGTGCAGGTATCTCATGAAGTCGATTTTATGACCGCCTCCAGCTACGGTAGCGGCATGTCCACCACCCGTGACGTCAAGATCCTCAAAGATCTCGATGAAGACATTCGCGGCAAGGACGTGCTGATTGTGGAAGACATTATCGACTCCGGTAACACGCTGTCGAAAGTGCGTGAAATCCTGAGCCTGCGTGAACCGAAATCTCTGGCGATTTGCACCCTGCTGGATAAACCCTCCCGCCGTGAAGTGAACGTTCCGGTCGAGTTCATCGGGTTCTCCATTCCGGATGAGTTCGTGGTGGGCTACGGTATTGATTATGCGCAGCGCTATCGTCATCTGCCGTATGTCGGCAAAGTGGTGTTGCTGGACGAATAAGCGTAAAAAAGCCGGGAAAATCCCGGCTTTGACTGGATACATCCCTGGTGTATGACCGGGGATTTTTATTTGTGATTGACGTGCTTCTGGCTGAGGTTAGACACGCCCTGACGATAACGCTGCTCCAGGGTGGCGCGACTGGTCGCGGTCACTTCCAGATCGCGCAGCAGGCCGTCGTGAATACCGTATGCCCAGCCGTGGATGGTCACTTTCTGACCCCGTTTCCAGGCTGACTGCATGATGGTGGAGTGGCCCAGGTTATACACCTGTTCCATCACGTTCAGCTCGCACAGCGTGTCCATACGGCGCTCTTGCGGCATTTCACCCAGCAATGAGCTATGTTTGAACCAGATATCACGGATATGCAGCAGCCAGTTGTCGATGAGGCCCAGTTCCGGGTTATCGACCGCAGCCTGTACGCCGCCACACCCGTAGTGACCACAGATAATAATGTGTTCAACTTCGAGGACATCAACGGCATACTGAACAACAGAGAGGCAGTTGAGGTCGGTGTGGATGACCAGGTTGGCCACATTACGGTGGACAAATAATTCGCCCGGTTCAAGACCGGTTAAACGTTCTGCGGGAACGCGACTGTCGGAACATCCAATCCATAGAAAGCGCGGTTTTTGCGCTTGCGCCAGTTTCTCAAAAAATCCGGAATCCTCTTCCACCAGCATTTTTGACCATAGTGCATTGTTGCTGATGAGTGTATCTATGTCTTTCATGGAGGTTAACGACCTGTAACCAAATAAGTGCGTTGGGCTAATATAGGGCAACTCCGGGATTATTTAAACCACATATAAAGTGTAAGTACGTAAGGTAAGTAAAAATTTATGACCATTGCACTGGAACTTCAACAACTTAAAAAAACCTATCCTGGCGGTGTTCAGGCATTGCGCGGGATAGATTTACAGGTCGAAGCGGGGGATTTTTACGCGCTTCTGGGGCCGAACGGGGCAGGCAAGTCGACCACTATCGGTATCATCAGCTCGCTGGTGAATAAATCGTCCGGGCGCGTCAGCGTCTTTGGTTACGATCTCGAAAAAGATGTCGTCAACGCCAAACGTCAACTCGGGCTGGTGCCACAGGAATTTAACTTCAACCCGTTTGAGACCGTACAGCAGATTGTGGTCAATCAGGCGGGCTACTACGGCGTGGAGCGAAAAGAGGCGGTTGAGCGCAGCGAAAAGTATTTAAAACAACTCGATCTGTGGGAAAAACGCAACGAACGTGCGCGGATGTTATCCGGCGGGATGAAGCGCCGTCTGATGATCGCCCGCGCGCTGATGCACGAGCCGAAGCTACTGATTCTCGATGAACCGACAGCGGGCGTCGATATTGAACTTCGCCGCTCAATGTGGGGGTTTTTGAAGGATTTAAACGACAAAGGCACCACGATCATTCTGACCACTCACTATCT
The DNA here is from genome assembly GCF_013816795.1 of Citrobacter sp. RHB35-C17. Classification (NCBI taxonomy): domain Bacteria; kingdom Pseudomonadati; phylum Pseudomonadota; class Gammaproteobacteria; order Enterobacterales; family Enterobacteriaceae; genus Citrobacter; species Citrobacter sp. RHB35-C17. The sequence continues at coordinate 974,080 of NZ_CP057150.1, forward strand.
GGAAGAGGCAGAAATGCTCTGCCGCAACATCGGGATTATTCAGCACGGCGAGCTGGTCGAAAACACCTCGATGAAGAACCTGCTCTCTAAGCTCAAATCCGAAACCTTCATTCTCGATCTGGCTGCGAAAAGTCCGTTACCGCAGCTGGAGGGCTATCACTATCGGCTGGTGGATACCTCTACGTTGGAAGTGGAAGTGTTGCGTGAGCAGGGAATTAACAGCGTGTTCAGCCAGCTCAGCGCGCAGGGCATTCAGGTATTGAGTATGCGTAACAAAGCGAACCGCCTTGAAGAGCTGTTTGTGTCACTGGTTCATGAAAAACAAGGAGATCGCGCATGATGCAGCTTTACTGGGTCGCGCTGAAAAGCATCTGGGCGAAAGAAATTAACCGTTTTATGCGGATCTGGATCCAGACGCTGGTGCCGCCCGTCATCACCATGACGCTCTATTTTATTATCTTCGGCAACCTGATTGGTTCCCGCATTGGCGAGATGCACGGTTTCAGCTATATGCAGTTTATCGTGCCGGGTCTAATCATGATGGCGGTCATCACCAACGCGTATGCGAACGTGGCGTCGTCATTCTTTAGCGCCAAATTCCAGCGCAACATTGAAGAGCTGCTGGTTGCGCCGGTGCCGACACACGTGATTATCGCCGGTTTTGTCGGCGGCGGTGTGGCGCGCGGACTGTGCGTCGGGGTGCTGGTGACGGCGATTTCACTGTTCTTTGTTCCGTTCCAGGTGCATTCGTGGCTGTTTGTGGCGCTGACGCTGGTTCTGACGGCGATTCTGTTTTCACTGGCGGGGCTGTTGAACGCCGTATTTGCGAAAACCTTTGATGATATCAGCCTGATCCCGACGTTTGTCCTGACGCCGCTGACCTATCTCGGTGGGGTGTTTTACTCCCTGACGCTGCTGCCGCCGTTCTGGCAGGGCTTATCGCAACTGAACCCCATCGTCTATATGATTAGCGGCTTCCGCTACGGCTTCCTCGGCATTCACGATGTGCCGTTAGTGACTACGTTTGGCGTGCTGGTGGTCTTTATTGTGGTGTTTTATCTGCTGTGCTGGTCTTTAATCCAGCGCGGTCGCGGGTTGCGTAGCTGACCGTTTTCATCCTCTCCTCCCGGTGAGGAGAGGGTGATTGTTGACCATTGTCATCATTCTCCATTTGTCACTCTGATAAACTACTTGCCTGCTAATGAGGTGAGAAATGCTAGGCTGGGTCATAACCTGTCATGACGATAAGGCTGAGGAACTGCTGAGCCTTCTGGAAAAAAAACACGGCCCACTGGCGCAATGCCGGGCGGTGAATTTTTGGCGTGGATTGAGCGCGAACATGCTGAGTCGGATGATGTGCGACGCATTGCATGCTACGGATTCCGGTGATGGCGTCATCTTTCTGACCGACCAGCCCGGTGCGGCGCCGTATCGCGTGGCGTCACTGCTGAGCCATAAACATCCGCAGTGTGAAGTCATTTCCGGCATTTCTGTAACGTTGCTGGAGCAAATGCTCCCAACACGAGAATCCATGAGTAGTCAGGCGTTTCGCGACCAGATAGTTGCTCTTGGTGGGCCAGAGGTGACCAGTCTTTGGCATCAGCAACAGAAAAATCCTCCCTTTGTTCTGCTGCACGATTTGTATGAGTATTGATCATTCTTATTAATGAGGTGAATTGATACAATCGCTGCGTTGTTTCTTGCCCCGGTTATGGTTAATGATGAAATATTTGTTTCTGCTGCTGCTGTCCCTCTCTACAGTCGTCAGTGCGGCGTTGCCTGCTCGCTATATGCAAACCACTGAAGATGCGGCTATTTGGGCGCAAATAGGCGATGACATGGTGACCGTGGGAAATATTCGCGCCGGACAGATTATTTCTGTCATTCCGGTCGCGGCGGATTATTACGAATTCAAATTCGGCTTCGGTACCGGGTTTATTGATAAAGGCCATCTGGAACCGGTGCAGGGTAAACAACGCGTTGAGGACAGCCTCGGCGATCTTAATAAACCGCTCAGCAATCAGAATCTGATCACCTGGCAAGCCACTCCCGTTTATAACGCACCGAATATTGGTAGTGCGCCGTTTGGCGTACTGGCGGATAACCTGCGTTATCCCATCATCAGTAAACTGAAAGACCGGCTGAATCAAACCTGGTATCAGATTCGCATTGGCGACCGGCTGGCCTGGATAAGTGCCCTCGATGCCCAGGAAGACCGTGGATTGCCGGTGCTGACCTATCACCATATTCTGCGCGATGAAGAGAACACCCGTTTTCGTCATACCTCCACCACCACGTCAGTTCGCGCCTTCAGCAACCAGATGACCTGGCTGCGCGATCGCGGATACCGTACGCTGACGATGGCGCAACTGGAAGGCTATGTGCGTAACAACATGAATCTGCCCGCGCGAGCGGTGGTGATTACCTTTGATGACGGCCTGAAGTCAGTGAGTCGTTATGCTTATCCGGTGCTGAAGCAGTATGGGATGAAGGCCACGGCGTTTATTATCTCGTCGCGAATTAAAGTTCGCCCACAAAAATGGGACCCCAAATCGCTGCAGTTCATGAGCATTTCAGAGCTTAATGGTATCCGCGACGTGTTTGACTTTCAGTCCCATACGCACTTTTTACATCGGGTCGACGGCTATCACCGGCCAATCCTGCTCAGCCGCAGCCATCACAATATTCTGTTTGATTTTGCACGCTCCCGGCGTGCGCTGGCCCCGTTTAATCCCCATGTCCTTTATCTTTCGTATCCGTTTGGCGGTTATAACGCGACGGCTGTAAAAGCCGCGGAAGAGGCTGGATTTCACCTGGCGGTGACTACGATGAAAGGGAAGGTGAAGCCGGGGGATAATCCGTTTTTACTGAAACGCCTGTATATCTTAAGAACGGATTCGCTGGAGACGATGTCGCGGCTGATTAGCAATCAGCCGCAGGGGTAGTTCGCTTACGCAACCTGAACCGGAATGGCTTTCGCGGTGCGTTTCATTTCATTGTCGCCTTCGAAGTAAGCGACCTTTGGCTGCCAGCGGCGCGCTTCTTCGTCAGACATGGTCACGAAGCTGGCGATGATCACAATGTCGCCCACGCTGGCACAGTGTGCCGCTGCGCCGTTGACGGAGATGATTCTGGAACCGCGCTCGGCGGCAATCGCATAGGTGGAAAAGCGTTTACCGTTGCTCACGTTCCAGATATCGATGGCTTCATTTTCAAGGATCCCGGCGGCATCCAGAAAATCCTGATCGATGGCGCAGGAACCTTCATAGTGCAGGTCCGCCTGAGTTACTTTCACGCGGTGGAGTTTGCCCTGCAGCATAGTGCGAATCATAACGTCTACCTTAAACTCGTATCGATAACGAAGCAGGTCGAAACCTGCTTTGAGAAATTTCTCAGGCAGTATTGCCCGATTTTTAACCCCTGTCTACTGGGTTAATGCAACCGTCTGATTGTCAATTAACCGTGCCTGGCCAAGCCATGCGGCAACTAGGATCACCGCACGCTGGCTGCTTTCGGTTAGCTCAAGCAGCGTGTCAGCATCGCGGATCTGAATGTCATCGGGGCGGAAGCCTTTTTCCGTCAGCTCCTGTTCAGCGATGGCAATAATCTCTTCCAGTTCACGCTCGCCGGCCTGCAGTTTCTCCGCGATGCGGCCCATCACTTTGTACAAACCTGGGGCGATTTTGCGTTGTTCGGCCGTCAGATAACCGTTACGCGAACTCAGGGCTAAACCGTCTTTGGCGCGAATAATCGGCACGCCGACGATCTCGATGTCGTAGCCCATGTCGGCAACCATTTTGCGGATCAGCGCCAGTTGCTGGAAGTCTTTCTCGCCAAAGCAGGCGACATCCGGTTGTACCAGATTGAACAACTTGCTGACGATGGTTGAAACCCCACGGAAATGGCCCGGGCGGCTGGCGCCTTCCAGCATCGTCGAAAGGCCGGGGACATCCACGTAGGTCTGCCCGTCGGTGCCCTGAGGATAGATTTGGTCCGGTGCGGGAGCAAAGACGAAATCCACCTTACGCTTGTTCAGTTTTTCGCAGTCTTCCTGCAGCGTGCGGGGGTAGCGCACCAGATCGTCCGGACGGTCAAACTGCATTGGGTTGACGAAAATACTCACCACCACGATGTCCGCACGGGCTTTGGCTTCATCCACCAGCTTCATGTGACCATCATGCAGGTTGCCCATCGTCGGCACCAGCGCAATGCGCTTCCCTTCCTGACGGGCTCTGCGGATATGCTGGCGCAGCAGCGGCAGGGTTTCAATAATCAGCACAACAAGACTCCTTAATGGAAACTGTGTTCTTCGCCCGGATAGACGCCGGACTCAACCTCGGCAATATACTGCCGTACCGCGGCGCGCATGTCGCCTGCTTGCGTAAGGAAATTTTTGGCAAATTTCGGAATATGGCCGCCGGTGATGCCAAAGGCGTCGTGCATGACTAAAATTTGTCCGTCGGTCACGTTGCCGGCACCGATACCGATAACCGGAATGGAGAGCGCCTCCGTCACGCGTTTGGCCAGTTCAACCGGAACGCATTCCAGCACGATGAGCTGCGCGCCTGCGGCTTCCAGCGCCAGGGCATCGTCCAGCAAAACCTGTCCGGCATCGCCACGGCCCTGAATTTTATAGCCGCCGAAAATATTGACCGACTGTGGCGTCAGGCCCAGGTGTCCGCAGACGGGGACCGCGCGCTCGGTGAGCATTTTCACGGTCTCCACCAGCCATGCGCCACCTTCAATCTTGACCATGTTCGCGCCCGCGCGCATGACGGTGGCCGAATTTTCAAAGGCCTGTTCCGGCGTCGCGTAAGCCATAAACGGCAGATCGGCGAGCAGCAGGCAATTCGGCGCGCCGCGACGCACCGCCTGCGTGTGGTAAGCGATATCCTCAACCGTCACCGGCAGGGTGGAGTCATGCCCCTGTACTGTCATCCCCAGGGAATCCCCGACCAGCATCACATTGATCCCTTCGTCGGCAAACAGTCTGGCGAAACTGTAGTCATAAGCAGTAATGGTGGCGAAGCGTTTTTTCTCTTGTTTGCACTTCTGCAACAGCGAGAGGGTGGTCGGTTTCATAACATTTCCTGATGGTGAACGTCATATTTACCGGCATTCTAACAGTCACATTCAGGGGGGCAATTGTTTTAAGCAACTGTTTGCGCGAAAGCAATAAACAGGAAATGAGGTGAGGGCCATTACCAGTGTGCGGGTTTTTCTGCACCAAGATGAGTGAGTCTCTGTTGCAGTGAGGTACCGTCAGGGAAGTGCAGGTCAGGGGCGATTTCGAACAGCGGCCAGAGCATAAAACCGCGATTTTTCATATCGTAATGCGGCACGGTCAGGCGTTCGCTGTTGATGACGCGATCGCCAAACAGCATGATATCCAGGTCTAACGTGCGCGGTCCCCAGCGTTCGGCCTTGCGTACCCGGCCCTGCTGGAGTTCGATGCGCTGGGTGTGGTCGAGCAGGGCTTCTGGTTCGAGCGTTGTTTCCAGCGCCACGGCGGCGTTCAGGTAATCGGGCTGATCCTGCGGGCCCAGCGGCGGGGTTCGATAAAAAGAAGAGATGGCGACAATCTGGCTTTCGGGGATCTCGCCTATCGCGTTGACGGCAGCATTGACCTGCTCCAGAGGAGAGGCCAGATTACTGCCCAGTGCGATATAAACGAGGGTCATGCCGTTCCTTCACGACGCGGCGCACGCTTGCGCGGACGACGGTGACGACGGCGCGGCGATGGATCTTCATCCAGCTCGTTCAGCATGCCTTTCTGCTCGGGTGGCGCAGAAACCTGGAATTCTCCCCACCACTGCGCCAGACGCTGCAGTTCGGCATTGTTTTCCACTTCAGCACGCAGAGCGAGTAAATCATATGCGGCGCGGAATTTCGGATGCTCCATCAGCTTCCACGCGCGTTTACCCTGACGACGGGACATGCGCAGCTGTAGCTGCCAGATATCGCGAGTCAGCGACGTGAGGCGTTTCGGGATTGCCAGCGAACGGCAGGCTTCATCGAGCACTTCATTCATTGCCAGCGCAAACGCGTCATAGTAGGCCAGACCGCTTTCCTGGGCGATTTTCTGCGCCATTTCCAGCAGCGGATACCAGAACATCGCGGCAAACAGGAAGGCCGGGTTAACGCGCATATCGTTATGAATGCGGTTATCGGTATTTTTCAGTACCTGCGCGATGATACGTTCCATTGCGCTGTCACCATTCTCGGTGAAATAGCGCGTAATGGTCGGGAACAATGGCTGGAACAGGCTGTATTCGCGCAGCTTTTTATAAGTTTCATAGCCGTAGCCCGCCTGTAGCAGCTTCAGCGCCTCTTCAAACAGACGCGCAGGCGGGATATCGTTGAGCAGCGTGGCCAGGCGCGGGATCGGCTCTGCCGTTTCCGGGCTGATCTTCATATCGAGCTTGGCTGCGAAACGCACGGCGCGCAGCATCCGCACCGGATCTTCGCGATAGCGGGTTTCCGGATTGCCGATCAGGCGAATCACGCCATCTTCCAGATCCTGCATGCCGCCGACATAGTCGCGAACGGTGAAATCGGCGACGCTGTAATAAAGGCTGTTAATGGTGAAGTCACGGCGCTGGGCGTCTTCTTCGATGGAGCCGAAAATGTTGTCGCGCAGCAGCATGCCGTTTTGTCCGCGCTGGGACGTGGTGCGGTCGCTTTCGCTGCCTTCGTGGTGACCTCGAAAGGTGGCGACTTCAATAATCTCAGGGCCAAACATGACGTGCGCCAGACGGAAACGGCGGCCAACAAGACGGCAATTGCGGAACAGCTTGCGCACCTGGTCCGGCGTCGCATTGGTTGTGACGTCAAAATCTTTCGGTTTTTTGCCGAGCAGAAGGTCGCGGACGCCACCGCCAACCAGCCAGGCTTCATATCCCGCTTTATTCAGCCTGTACATTACCTTCAGGGCATTTTCACTGATATCTTTGCGTGAAATAGCGTGCTGCTCGCGCGGGATGACCGTCATACGCGGACGGGCGACGGCAATTTCGGCCTCGCTCTCCTCGCGGCTTAGCACCTTGCGGCAAAAATTAGCGACTCGGGTAAAAATAGTGCACCTCGGTAGTGTCAAACAATATTCAGAATTCAGTTCAAATCGTTGGCTGTGTAAAAATAGCGGCTAATCATAGCTCAGCACGACGTATTTGAGAATGCCGGATTTACAATCGCCGATTCAGGTATCGTCGAAAGCGTCCAGTTTGCCACGGCGGATGCCAGGATCTCATCGACGCGCATCTCCTGCCACGGCAAATCGCTCTGTTGCCCGAGAAAGCGTAGCGCGTCGATTAGAACAGGGCGTGGATCGCCGTGCGGCAAGGCAGGGGCATGATTCTGTTTGGAAAGTTTAGCGCCTTGTTCATTGAGCGCCAGCGGTAGATGAATATAGTCGGGAGGCGTCCAGCCGAACTGCTGGTACAGTGAAATTTGTCGCACCGTCGGTTCGATCAAATCGGCGCCGCGCACGATTTCGCTGACCCCCTGAAAATGGTCATCCACCACCACCGCCAGGTTATAGGCGAACAGCCCATCACGGCGATGGATAATGAAATCCTCTCTCGCCAGTCGTTCGTCAGCCTGAATGTCTCCGCGCAGCCGATCGTGAAAACGGGTGACAGGATGCCGCTGTTTAATCCGCACCGCCGCCTGTTCCGGCCCGTGATGTAACTCACGGCAATGACCATCATATATTCCGCCAATGCTCTGGATCCGCGCACGGGTACAGGTGCAGTAGTAGCTCAGCCCCCGGTCGTATAACCAGGCGAGCGCTTCGCGGTAGGCGTCATGGCGTTGTGACTGCCATAAAATGTCGCCATCCCAGTGCAGGCCGTAATGTTCCAGTTGACGCAGAATAGTGTCAGCGGCACCGGGAACTTCACGAGGGGGATCAATATCTTCTATACGTACTCGCCATACTCCCTGACGGGCGCGAGCCTGTAAGTAGCTGCCCAGCGCAGCAATGAGGGAGCCAAAATGCAGTTCACCGGAAGGCGAAGGAGCGAATCGGCCAATGTAGTGTGAGTCAGTCATCTTTATGTAAAAATGAACAGGCGGGGAAAGCCCCGCCTGTTCATCTTTATGTAAAAATGAACAGGCGGGGAAAGCCCCGCCTGTTGTAAACGTTTCAAACGCCAGGCCTTAGCCCGCCATTTGTTTTTCGCGAATTTCAGCCAGCGTTTTGCAGTCGATGCACAGATCGGCTGTTGGACGCGCTTCCAGGCGACGAATACCAATTTCCACACCGCAGGATTCGCAGTAGCCGAAATCTTCGTCTTCAACCTTCTTCAGCGTTTTCTCGATCTTTTTGATCAGTTTGCGCTCACGGTCACGGTTACGCAGTTCGAGGCTGAACTCTTCTTCCTGTGCGGCACGGTCTACCGGGTCCGGGAAGTTGGCAGCTTCATCCTGCATATGAGTAACGGTGCGATCGACTTCATCCCTAAGTTGATTACGCCATGCTTCAAGAATACGCCTGAAGTGCGACAGCTGGGCTTCGTTCATATACTCTTCGCCCGGTTTCTCCTGGTACGGCTCCACCCCAGCGATGGCGAGAATACTCAGGGACGATGTTTTACGGTTTTGCCCTTCTTGCATGTTGCTTCTCCTTAACACGCACTATCGATCCCCATGTTCGGGGGAAAAATCAGGTCGCTATAAATAGCAGATGCTTTTCCGGATAGCAATTAACTAAACGTAACACTTGACAACCCTGTGAGGAAAAGCGTATTTGCGCACGCGACCAGAATACTAAATAACCAATTGTTTACAACACTATAAAGTGACAGTTAATGGCTCTATCAGAGTCATACTATCGGCAGAAAGTTCCGCTTTATAAACCAGAATTTCTACCCCCTTACGCTGTGCTTCGAACAATAGTTGCGCATATTTCGCGTCAATATGGCGCGCGGGTGAAAACCGTGTAATGGCGGAGTGCAGGACGGCAAAGAAAATCACTGCGCGTTTGCCCTCAGCCGCTACGCTCATCAGTTCCCGAAGATGTTTCTGACCTCGTTCAGTGATGGCATCGGGAAAATAACCAAAATCCTTTTCCGCTAACGTTACCGATTTCACTTCAATATAGCAGTCAGGCCGCGAATCTGCCTGTAACATAAAATCAATGCGGCTCCGTTCGGCTCCGTATTTTACTTCGCTTCTCAGCGTGGAATAACCTGAAAGTTCTGAAACTCGCCCCTGTTCAATGGCCTCTTTCGTCAGCCTGTTAGCCCATAACGTATTCACACAAATTAACGCGCCCGTCTGGGTTTGCGTTAATTCCCAGGTGTGCGGATATTTGCGTTTACTATTCTCCGACGTCGAATACCAGACCGTATCACCGGGCGTTGCACACCCGGTCATCGCCCCGGTGTTAGGGCAGTGTAGCGTGAGTTCAGTCCCGTCAGGTGTGATCACATCGGCTAAAAAGCGTTTATACCGCTGAACCAGCGTCGCGCGCTGGAGAGAAGGAGTAAATTGCATCGCGCATTTCCTTAATTAGTCGCTGAGCGTCCAGCGCTGAAGTTCCGTATAACGCGTGCGACCGCGTGCAAAGGTCGAGGCATAGAGGGCAAATTCTGTCACCGGAAAGGACCAGAAAAAGCCCGGCGGCGGGATCGCCACCGCATGGCTTGCATCGCGCAGTAGCGTGACGTGAGGGTGAAACGGCTGCGGACTCTGATAACAACCGCTGCGCGCCGCCTGGGCTCGCAGCATATTGGCCAGTTGCAGCAGCCCACGTGGGGACTGACGCGTCCCCAGCCAGACCACACGAGAGCGTAACCACTGCCCGGCATCATCGAGATTGAACGTAAAACCGGGCTGGCGAATGCGCCCGGCAAGGGCGATCAGCGCCTGTTGTTTGTCTGCGCTCACATCGCCTAAAAACGCCAGCGTTAAATGCAGATTTTCGGCCGCGACCGGTCGCCCCGCTTCAGGGGGGAAATGCGCCGCTCGCCACTGTATTATCTCTTCGCGCACGGTGGTGGGGAGTTCGAGGGCAAAAAACAGCCGTTTCGGCTCAGACATCTTAGGTACTCGGTTATGAATTAACGCGATGCTACAATGCGGCGCGAAGAATGTTAACCCTCTGGAGCCATTTGTGACGTCGTTACCTGTTGCCGCTGTACTGCCTGAATTGCTTACCGCTCTGGATTCTGCGCCGCAGGTTCTGCTGAGCGCGCCGACGGGGGCCGGTAAGTCAACCTGGTTACCGCTACAGTTTCTGGCACATAAAGGGTTCGAAGGGCGGATTATCCTGCTGGAACCGCGTCGTCTGGCGGCACGAAACGTGGCGCAAAGGCTTGCGGAACTGCTCAATGAAAAGCCCGGTGAGACGGTCGGTTACCGGATGCGATCGCAATCCTGCGTCGGGCCAGCAACACGGCTTGAGGTGGTTACCGAAGGGGTTCTGACGCGTATGATCCAGCGTGACCCGGAACTCAGTGGCGTTGGGCTGGTGATCCTCGATGAATTTCACGAACGCAGTTTGCAGGCGGATCTCGCACTGGCGCTGCTGCTGGATGTGCAGCAAGGGCTGCGCGACGATCTCAAACTGTTGATTATGTCCGCCACGCTGGATAACGATCGCCTGCAACAGTGCCTGCCGGATGCGCCGGTGATCGTTTCCGAAGGGCGCGCCTTTCCCGTTGAGCGGCGTTATCAACCGCTGGCGTCGCAATTGCGTTTCGACGAAGCCGTGGCGGTCGCCTGCGCCGAGCTGCTGCGCAGAGAGCCAGGCTCGCTGCTGCTGTTTCTACCCGGTGTCGGGGAGATCCTGCGCGTACAGGAGCAATTAAGTACGCGAGTCGGCAGCGATGTGCTGCTGTGTCCGCTGTATGGCGCGCTGTCGCTCAACGATCAGCGCAAAGCGATTTTGCCGGCCCCGGACGGGATGCGCAAAGTTGTGTTGGCAACCAATATTGCGGAAACCAGTCTGACCATTGAGGGGATTCGACTGGTGGTGGATTGCGCGCAGGAGCGGGTGGCGCGGTTTGATGCGCGAACCGGGTTGACCCGGCTTATCACTCAGCGCATTAGCCAGGCCTCAATGACCCAGCGCGCCGGGCGTGCCGGGCGTCTGGAGCCGGGGATTTGTCTGCATCTGCTGGCGAAAGAGCAGGCGGAACGCGCGGCAGCACAGGGGGATCCTGAGATGTTGCACAGCGATCTCTCCGGTTTGCTGATGGAGTTGTTGCAGTGGGGATGTCGCGATCCCGCGCAACTCACCTGGCTGGATTTGCCACCCGCCGTCAACGTACAGGCGGCGAAACGATTACTGCACATGCTGGGCGCGCTGGATGGCGAGCAGCTCAGTGCGATAGGGCAAAAAATGGCGGCGTTGGGTAACGATCCGCGCCTGGCCGCGATGCTAGTCAGTGCTGCCACGCCCGACGATGCAGCTACGGCAGCAAAGCTGGCAGCCATTCTTGAGGAGCCGCCGCGGATGGGCAATACCGATCTGGGCGTGGCGTTTTCCCGCCATCAGCCTGCCTGGCAGCAGCGCAGTCAGCAACTTCTCAAACGTCTGAATGTTCGTAACGGCGAAGCGGATGCGTCGCGCATCGCCCCACTGCTGGCCCAGGCCTTTGCCGATCGCATCGCGCGTCGACGCAGCCAGGACGGGCGTTATCAACTGGCGAACGGTATGGGCGCGGCGCTGGATGTCGATGATGCGCTGGGGCGGCACGAATGGTTGATTGCGCCTCTGTTGCTGCAGGGGAGCGCGTCGCCGGATGCGCGGATCCTGCTGGCGCTGCCGCTCGATATCGACGCGCTTATCTCGCGTTGTCCTGAACTGCTACAGCAGTCTGATACCATTGAGTGGGATGAGGCGCAGGGGACGCTGAAAGCCTGGCGTAGAATGCGGATAGGCGAACTGACGGTTAAAGTCCAGCCGCTGGCAAAACCGTCTGAAGACGAGTTGCATCTGGCGATGCTTAACGGTATCCGCGATAAAGGCCTGAGCGTGCTCAACTGGACGCCTGCGGCAGAACAACTGCGGTTACGTTTGCATTGTGCGGCGAAATGGCTGCCGGAGTATGACTGGCCTGCGGTGGACGACAGGACATTGCTGGCCACGCTGGAGAACTGGCTGCTGCCGCATATGAGCGGCGTGCATTCGCTGCGCGGCCTGAAATCGTTGGATGTTCACCAGGCATTGAGCGGATTACTGGATTATTCCCTGCAGCAACGTCTGGTGAGTTCGTTACCCACACATTACACTGTGCCGACGGGAAGTCGGATAGCCATTCGTTATCACGAAGATAACCCGCCGGCGCTGGCGGTCAGAATGCAGGAGATGTTTGGCGAGGCCAAAACGCCGACTATTGCGGAGGGCCGCGTGCCGCTGGTGCTGGAGCTCTTATCCCCCGCGCAGCGACCGTTGCAGATTACTCAGGATTTGGCCGCGTTCTGGCAAGGGTCGTATCGCGACGTGCAAAAAGAGATGAAAGGGCGCTACCCCAAACATGTCTGGCCGGACGATCCGGCGAACACGGTGCCGACGCGGCGAACCAAAAAGTATTCGTAGGCCGGATAAGGCGTTTATGCCGCATCCGGCAAAAGAGCAGTAAAATTGAGAGATTTCTTCTTCTGTCTTCTGACGGAAGAACAGAGAATCAGGCCTTTGCGCCTGAATGTTGCGGAGAAAAAGCATGGCCGGGAATGACCGCGAGCCAATTGGACGCAAAGGGAAACCCACGCGTCCGGTGAAACAAAAGGTGAGCCGTCGCCAACTCAGAGATGATGAGTACGACGACGAATATGATGATGACTATGAGGATGAAGAACCGATGCCGCGTAAAGGTAAAGGCAAAGGGCGTAAGCCTCGTGGTAAGCGCGGCTGGTTGTGGCTGCTGCTGAAAATTGCGATTGTTTTTGCGGTACTGCTTGCCATTTACGGCGTCTATCTGGATCAAAAAATCCGTAGCCGTATCGATGGCAAAGTCTGGCAGTTGCCGGCGGCGGTATATGGCCGGATGGTCAACCTTGAGCCGGAGATGTCGGTCAGCAAAAACGAAATGGTTAAGCTGCTGGAAGCCACCCAGTACCGTCAGGTCAGCAAAATGACGCGTCCTGGCGAGTTTACCGTGCAGGCGAACAGTATTGAGATGATCCGCCGTCCGTTTGATTTCCCGGACAGCAAGGAGGGTCAGGTGCGCGCGCGTCTGACGTTCGATGGCGGCCGCCTGGATACCATCGTCAACATGGACAACAACCGTCAGTTCGGTTTCTTCCGTCTCGATCCGCGTTTGATTACCATGCTGTCGTCGCCAAACGGTGAACAGCGTCTGTTTGTCCCGCGTAGTGGCTTCCCGGATCTGCTGGTGGATACGCTGCTGGCGACGGAAGACCGTCATTTCTATGAACATGACGGGGTGAGTCTGTACTCCATCGGTCGCGCGGTGCTGGCGAACCTGACCGCCGGACGCACGGTACAGGGGGCAAGTACCCTGACCCAACAGCTGGTGAAAAACCTGTTCCTCTCCAGCGAACGTTCGTACTGGCGTAAGGCTAACGAAGCCTATATGGCGCTGCTGATGGATGCGCGCTACAGCAAAGATCGTATTCTTGAGCTGTATATGAACGAGGTGTATCTCGGTCAGAGCGGTGATAATGAGATCCGTGGCTTCCCGCTGGCGAGCCTGTACTACTTTGGCCGTCCGGTAGAGGAACTGAGCCTTGATCAGCAGGCGCTGCTGGTAGGGATGGTGAAAGGGGCCTCAATCTACAACCCCTGGCGCAACCCGAAACTGGCGCTTGAACGTCGTAACCTGGTGCTGCGCCTGCTGCAACAACAACAGGTGATCGATCAGGAACTCTACGACATGCTGAGCGCGCGTCCGTTAGGCGTGCAGCCGCGCGGTGGGGTGATCTCACCACAGCCCGCGTTTATGCAGATGGTGCGTCAGGAGTTGCAGGCGAAGCTGGGTGATAAAGTAAAAGATCTCTCCGGCGTGAAGATCTTCACCACCTTTGACTCTGTCGCCCAGGATGCCGCTGAGAAAGCCGCCGTTGATGGCATTCCGGAACTGAAGAAACAGCGCAAACTGAGCGATCTTGAAACGGCGATTGTAGTGGTAGACCGCTTCAGTGGCGAAGTCCGCGCTATGGTCGGCGGCGCTGAGCCGCAGTTTGCAGGCTATAACCGCGCGATGCAGGCACGTCGCTCGATTGGTTCACTGGCCAAACCGGCAACCTATCTGACCGCGCTGAGCCAGCCGAAAATCTATCGCCTGAACACCTGGATTGCCGATGCGCCGATTGCGCTGCGTCAACCAAACGGCCAGGTGTGGTCGCCGCAGAACGATGACCGTCGCTACAGCGAAAGCGGAAAAGTGATGCTGGTGGATGCGTTGACGCGTTCTATGAACGTGCCGACGGTCAATCTGGGGATGGCGCTTGGCTTGCCGGCTGTCACCGACACCTGGCTGAAGCTGGGCGTGCCGAAAGAGCAGTTGCATCCGGTTCCGGCTATGCTGCTGGGGGCGCTGAACCTGACGCCGATCGAAGTGGCACAGGCGTTCCAGACGATTGCCAGCGGCGGTAATCGTGCGCCGCTTTCCGCGCTGCGTTCGGTCATCGCTGAAGACGGCACTGTGCTGTATCAGAGCTTCCCGCAGGCGGAGCGTGCCGTTCCGGCGCAGGCCGCCTATATGACGCTGTGGACGATGCAGCAGGTGGTGCAGCGTGGTACCGGTCGTCAGCTGGGCGCGAAGTACCCGAATCTGCATCTGGCGGGTAAAACCGGGACCACCAACAACAACGTCGATACCTGGTTTGCCGGTATTGACGGCAGTCAGGTGACCATCACCTGGGTGGGTCGCGATAACAACCAGCCGACGAAGCTGTACGGGGCGAGCGGGGCGATGTCGATTTATCAGCGCTATCTGGCTAACCAGACGCCAACGCCGCTCACGCTGACGCCACCGGAAGATATTGCGGAGATGGGCGTCGACTATGACGGCAACTTTGTCTGCAGTGGCGGTATGCGCACGTTGCCAGTCTGGACCTCCGATCCCGACTCGCTCTGCCAGCAGGGCGAAATGATGCAGCAGCCGACCGGGAACCCGTTCGATCAATCTTCTCAGCCACAGCAACCGCAGCAACAGCCGCCGAAGGAAGAGAAGAAAGACAGCGATGGCGTGGCGGGATGGATTAAGGATATGTTTGGCGGTAACTAACCGCCGTGCCGGATGGCACTTCGCTTATCCGGCCTACTGGGCTCATGCAAGTATTGGGTTGGTAGGCCGGATAAGGCGTTTTCGCCGCCATCCGGCAATGCCTTCACAGAAACATTTCCGGCTTCTTTTTAACCCTTTCTTTTCATCTGGATATTTCTTAACCCCTCAGTTTTGGTAGGGACGCGTATCGCTTGCTATCGCGGCCGCGTTTCGAATATTATTCTGCCGTCATAATAATAATTCTCGTTTACGTTATCATTCACTTTCCATCAGAGATATACCAATGGCGCGTCAAAAAACTGCTCAGCCAAAACACTCGCTGCGTAAAATTGCAGTCGTAGTAGCCACAGCGGTTAGCGGCATGTCTGTCTATGCACAGGCGGCGGTTGAACCGAAAAAAGAAGACACTATCACCGTCACCGCGGCTCCTGCTCCGCAGGAAAGTGCATGGGGACCGGCGGCAACCATCGCGGCACGCCAGTCAGCCACCGCGACCAAAACGGATACCCCGATTCAGAAAGTTCCCCAGTCTATTTCTGTGGTGACTGCCGAAGAGATGGCGCTACACCAGCCGAAGTCCGTGAAAGAGGCGCTCAGCTATACCCCAGGCGTTGCCGTGGGCACGCGTGGCGCATCTAACACCTATGACTACCTGATCATTCGCGGTTTCGCTGCCGACGGCCAAAGTCAGAATAACTATCTGAATGGCCTGAAGATGCAGGGGAACTTTTACAACGATGCGGTGATTGATCCTTATATGCTGGAACGCGCGGAAGTGATGCGTGGGCCGGTTTCTGTTCTGTACGGTAAGAGCAACCCAGGCGGTTTGTTGAACATGGTCAGCAAGCGTCCAACCACCGAGCCGCTGAAAGAAGTTCAGTTTAAAATGGGCACTAACAGCCTGTTCCAGACCGGTTTTGACTTCAGCGATGCGCTGGATGACGACGGCGTTTACTCTTATCGCTTAACAGGTCTGGCTCGCTCGGCGAATGCGCAGCAGCAGGGGGCGGAAGAACAGCGTTATGCTATTGCGCCGTCCTTTAGCTGGCGTCCGGATGACAAAACCAACTTTACGTTCCTGTCCTACTTCCAGAACGAACCTGAGACCGGTTACTACGGTTGGCTGCCGAAAGAGGGGACTGTCAGCACGCTGCCGAACGGTAAGCGTCTGTCGACAGACTTCAACGAAGGCGCGAAAAACAATACCTACTCTCGTAATGAGAAGATGGTCGGTTATAGCTTCGACCATGAATTCAACGATACTTTTACCGTGCGTCAGAACTTGCGTTACGCGGAAAACAAAGTGTCGCAGAACAGTGTATATGGTTACGGCATGTGTTCCGATCCGCTCTATTCGAGCAACCCGATCACCAGCCCTTGCGCCAGCGTACCGCAGTCACAGTGGGGGCATACGCTGACCCGTCAGTATGTGGATGATAACGAAAAACTGCAGAACTTCTCTGTGGATACCCAACTGCAAAGCAAGTTTGCGACCGGTTCTCTGGATCATACCCTGCTGACCGGCGTTGATTTTATGCGTATGCGTAACGACATCGACTCCTGGTTTGGCTGGGCTGGTTCAGTTGCGCCATCTGACATCTACAACCTTGATCGCAGCGATTTCGACTTCGGATCCCATCCAGGGCCTGGCGCCGCCTATCGCGTGCTGAACAAGCAGAAGCAGACCGGCGTGTACGCCCAGGATCAGATGCAGTGGGATAAAGTGCTGGTGACGTTGGGCGGACGTTATGACTGGGCGCAGCAGGATACTCTGGATCGTGAAGCGAATACTCAGCACTCGCGTAATGATAACGAGTTTACCTGGCGCGGCGGCGTAAACTACCTGTTCGACAACGGCGTGACTCCGTACTTCAGCTACAGCGAGTCGTTCGAACCGGCTTCTACCGTGGGCGCGAACGGCAGCATCTTTGCGCCGTCTAAAGGCAAGCAGTACGAAGCGGGCGTGAAATATGTCCCGAACGATCGTCCGATCGTGATCACCAGTGCGGTCTATCAGTTGACCAAAACCAACAACCTGATGGCCGATCCTAACGGTTCGTTCTTCTCGGTTGAAGGCGGTGAGATTCGTTCACGCGGCGTTGAAGTGGAAGCAAAAGCGGCGCTGTCTGCCAGCGTTAACGTGGTCGGTTCCTACACTTATACGGATGCGGAATACACCACCGACACCAACTACAAAGGCAACACCCCGGCGCAGGTGCCAAAACATATGGCGTCGCTATGGGGCGATTACACGATGTTTGACGGCCCGCTTTCCGGTCTGACTCTGGGCACCGGCGTTCGCTATACCAGCTCCAGCTATGGCGATCCGGCTAACTCCTTTAAAGTCGGCAGCTACACCCTGGTGGATGCGCTGGTTCGGTACGATCTGGCACGCCTTGGCATGGCAGGTTCCAACGTCGCGCTGCATGTCAACAACCTGTTTGACCGCGAATACGTCGCCAGCTGCTTTAACACCTATGGCTGCTTCTGGGGCGCGGAACGTCAGGTCGTTGCTACCGCAACCTTCCGTTTCTAATTTTTCTTTGGGCACGCATTGCGTGCCCGCTTTACAAGTTGGCCGCTATGCAGGAACAGACTCATCATCCCGATACCACGTTTGCACTGCGTGATGTCTCCTTTCGCGTGCCAGGTCGCACGCTTCTGCACCCTCTGTCGTTAACTTTTCCCGTCGGTAAAGTGACTGGCCTGATTGGTCACAATGGTTCAGGTAAATCCACGTTGTTAAAAATGTTGGGTCGCCATCAGCCGCCGTCAGAAGGGGATATCCTGCTCGATGCGCAACCGCTGAACAGTTGGAACAGCAAAGCGTTTGCCCGTAAGGTGGCGTATTTACCGCAGCAGTTGCCGCAGGCGGAAGGGATGACCGTACGTGAACTGGTGGCGATTGGTCGCTATCCGTGGCACGGGGCGCTGGGCCGTTTTGGCGTCGCGGACAGAGAAAAAGTGGAAGAGGCGATCGCGCTGGTAGGGTTAAAACCCCTGGCGCATCGTCTGGTCGACAGTCTTTCCGGCGGTGAACGTCAGCGCGCGTGGATTGCGATGCTGGTGGCGCAGGACAGTCGCTGTCTGCTGCTCGATGAACCCACCTCGGCGCTGGATATTGCCCACCAGGTGGATGTGCTGGCGCTGGTTCATCGACTCAGCCAGGAGCGTGGCCTGACGGTGATCGCTGTGCTGCATGATATCAACATGGCTGCCCGCTACTGTGACTACTTAGTCGCCTTGCGCGGGGGCGAAATGATTGCCCAGGGAACGCCCGCCGACCTAATGCGTAGCGAAACCCTGGAACGTATTTATGGCATCCCGATGGGGATCCTGCCGCATCCGGCAGGCGCTGCACCTGTGAGTTTTGTGTATTGATGAGCGGCTTACACCACATAACACGTCGTCGTTTATTAACGGCGATGGCACTTTCCCCGCTGCTCTGGCAGATGAAACCGGCGCGCGCAGCCGCTGTCGATCCACATCGTATCGTGGCGCTGGAGTGGCTGCCGGTCGAGCTGTTGCTGGCGCTTGGCGTGACGCCCTATGGCGTGGCAGACATTCCTAACTACCGCCTGTGGGTGAATGAACCGCCGCTGCCAGCATCGGTGATTGATGTCGGATTACGCACCGAGCCGAACCTTGAGCTGCTGACCGAAATGAAACCCTCCTATATGTTCTGGTCGACAGGGTACGGCCCTTCTCCCGAAACGCTGGCGCGAATTGCGCCCGGACGTGGCTTCAACTTCAGCGATGGCAAACAGCCCTTAGCCGTGGCGCGTCGATCTCTGATCGATATGGCGCAGATGCTGAATCTGGAATCTGCGGCTGAGCGACATCTGGCGGAATACGACCAGTTTATTGCCAGCCGGAAATCGCGCTTTGTGCAGCGCGGAGAGCGCCCGCTGCTGTTGATCACTCTCCTCGATCCTCGCCATATGCTGGTTTTCGGCCCGAACTGCCTGTTCCAGGACGTGCTGGATGAATACGGGATTCGCAACGCCTGGCAGGGAGAAACCAATTTCTGGGGCAGTACGGTGGTCGGAATCGATCGCCTTGCAGCCTACAAAGATGCCGATGTGCTTTGCTTTGATCATGGGAATAACAAAGAGATGGCCACGCTGATGGCAACGCCGCTCTGGCAGGCGATGCCGTTCGTGCGTGAAGGGCGTTTCCAGCGCGTACCGCCCGTGTGGTTTTATGGCGCCACACTGTCGACCATGAATTTTGTCCGTATTCTGGATAATGCGCTGGGGGGCAAGGCGTGAGTCAACGTATTGCACGTTTCCCGGCGTTATTGCTGGCGCTGTTGTTTATCGTCGCCGTAGGGTTAACCTGGACGAATTTCACCGTTGCGCTGCCGCGTACCCAGTGGCAGCAGGCGCTGTGGTCACCGGATATCGACGTCATCGAGCAGATGATTTTCCATTACAGCCTTCTCCCTCGTCTGGTGATCTCCCTGCTGGTTGGGGCCGGGCTGGGTCTGGTTGGCGTGCTCTTTCAACAGGTGCTGCGTAACCCGCTGGCCGAACCGACCACGCTGGGCGTGGCGACCGGCGCACAGTTAGGGATGACGGTCACGACATTGTGGGCGATACCGGGCGTGATGGCCGGGCAGTTTGCCGCTCTGGCGGGCGCCTGTATTGTCGGGGCGCTGGTGTTTGGCGTCGCCTGGGGAAAACGACTTTCTCCCGTCACGCTGATCCTCGCCGGTCTGGTGGTCAGTCTGTACTGCGGGGCCATCAACCAACTGTTAGTCATCTTTCACCACGATCAGTTGCAGAGCATGTTCCTGTGGAGTACCGGAACGTTGACGCAAACTGACTGGGGCGGTGTGCAGCGTCTGTGGCCGCAGCTGCTGGGCGGCGTCATGCTCACTCTGTTGTTGTTGCGCCCGCTAACCCTGATGGGGCTGGATGATGGCGTTGCGCGCAACTTAGGGCTGGCGCTGTCGCTGGCGCGTCTGGCGGCGCTGACGCTGGCGATTGTACTTAGCGCGCTGCTGGTCAATGCGGTAGGGATTATCGGTTTTATCGGTCTGTTTGCGCCGCTGTTGGCGAAAATGCTGGGCGCGCGTCGTCTGCTGGCGCGCCTGATGCTGGCTCCGCTGATTGGGGCGCTGATTCTGTGGCTGTCCGATCAGGTTATTCTCTGGCTGACCCGCGTATGGATGGAAGTGTCCACCGGTTCTGTGACGGCACTGATCGGCGCACCGCTGCTGCTGTGGCTGCTACCGCGCCTGCGTAGTATGAGCGCGCCGGACATGAACGTCAGCGACCGGGTGACGACGGAACGTCAGCATGTGCTGGGTTATGCGCTGATCGGCGGCGTGCTGCTGTTGATCGGGGCATATGTCGCGCTGTCGCTGGGGCGTGACGCGCAGGGCTGGAGCTGGGCCAGCGGCGTGCAACTGGAAGAACTGATGCCCTGGCGCTGGCCGCGCATTCTGGCGGCGATGATCGCCGGGGTGATGCTGGCAGTGGCGGGGTGTATCATCCAGCGGCTGACCGGGAACCCGATGGCGAGTCCTGAGGTGCTGGGGATCAGCTCCGGCGCGGCGTTCGGCGTTGTGCTGATGCTGTTTCTGGTGCCGGGCGATGCGTTTGGCTGGCTGTTGCCCGCCGGGAGTCTCGGTGCTGCCGCCACGCTGTTGATCATTATGATTGCCGCCGGACGGGGAGGGTTCTCCCCCCACCGTATGCTGCTGGCCGGGATGGCGCTCAGCACGGCCTTCACCATGCTGCTGATGATGCTACAGGCAAGCGGCGATCCGCGCATGGCCGGGGTACTGACCTGGATCTCCGGTTCGACCTATAATGCGACGGGTCAGCAGGTGCTGCATACCGGGGTGGTGATGGCGATCCTGCTGGCGATCACGCCACTGTGCCGTCGCTGGTTGACGATTTTGCCGCTGGGCGGTGATACCGCCCGTGCAGTCGGTATCGCGCTGACACCGTCGCGGGTTGGCCTGCTGCTGCTGGCAGCCAGTCTGACGGCTGCCGCCACAATGACAATCGGCCCGCTGAGTTTTGTCGGGCTGATGGCGCCGCATATCGCGCGGATGTTAGGTTTTCGTCGAACGATGCCGCATATTGTGATGTCGGCGCTGGCGGGAGGATTATTGCTCATCTTTGCCGACTGGTGCGGGCGGATGGTGCTGTTTCCGTATCAGATCCCGGCGGGGATACTCTCGACGTTTATCGGTGCGCCGTACTTTATTTATCTGTTACGTAAGCAGAGTCGTTGATTCGGATGTTTTTCGTGTAGGCCAGATAAGACGCTTCGCGTCGCCATCCGGCAATAAAAAAGCCGGGTGGCGGCTTCGCCTTACCCGGCCTACGGTTTAAAACGTACTCTGTTACAGCTTTGCAAACACCCGACGCGCGGCGTCGATAGTGTTATTGATGTCTTCCATGCTGTGCGCTACGGACATAAAGCCCGCTTCAAACGCGGATGGCGCAAGGTAAATCCCCTCGTCCAGCATCATGTGGAAGAAGCGCTTGAAGCGTTCCACGTCACAGGCCATCACGTCCTGATAGCAGGTGACAGTTTTCGCGTCGGTGAAGAAAATCCCGAACATGCCGCCAACGTGGTTAACGACCAGCGGGATCGCGGTTTCCTCTGCCGCTTCCAGCAGACCTTCCGCCAGGCGCGTCGTGAGTTCATCCAGCGTTTCGTGAATGCCCGGCTGCGCCACTTCGGTCAGACAGGCAAAACCGGCCGCCATGGCAATGGGATTGCCGGAGAGGGTGCCCGCCTGATAAACCGGGCCGGTCGGGGCCAGCGCGTCCATCACGTCGCGACGACCGCCGAACGCTCCTACAGGCATACCGCCGCCAATGATTTTGCCCAGACAGGTCAGATCCGGCACCACGCTGTAGTAATCCTGTGCGCCAGCCAGCGCCACGCGGAAGCCGGTCATCACTTCGTCGATAATCAGCAGCGCGCCGAACTCATCGCACAGTGTGCGCAGACCCGGCAGGAATTCCGGCAGCGGCGGGATGCAGTTCATATTGCCTGCCACTGGCTCAACGATGATACAGGCGATCTCCTGCGGGAACTGCTCGAATGCGGCACGCACGGAATTGAGATCGTTATAAGTACAGGTCAGGGTATGCTTTGCGAAATCTGCCGGCACGCCGGGAGAGTTCGGCTGGCCCAGCGTCAGTGCGCCGGAGCCGGCTTTTACCAGCAGACAGTCTGCGTGGCCGTGGTAGCAGCCTTCAAATTTGATGATCTTATCGCGGCCAGTGAAACCACGCGCCAGACGAATGGCGCTCATGGTCGCTTCGGTACCGGAGTTGACCATTCGTACCATGTCCATCGTCGGTACCAGTTCGGTCACAAGCTCCGCCATTTTGACTTCCATCTCGGTCGGCGCGCCAAAGCTCAGGCCGCGCTCAGCCGCTTCGATCACTGCGTTGCGGATCGCCGGATGGTTGTGTCCCAGCACCATCGGTCCCCAGGAGCCGACGTAATCGATATAGGCTTTGCCATCGACATCGTACAGATACGCGCCGTCCGCTTTTTCGATAAACAGCGGAGTACCACCCACGCCAGTAAAGGCGCGAACAGGGGAGTTAACGCCGCCGGGGATTAGCTCGCGTGCTGCGCTGTAGAGGTTTTCAGACTTACTCATGGATGGGTTCCTGGTTCGTAGAAAAAGTGAATGCCCGCTATTCTAGTTATTCAGAGAAGGTTATGAAAGTTTTGCGCATTTGAAACATTACGATTTGCAGGGGATTTTCGGGTAAGAGGCGAGTACAATGCCGCCTCTGCATTTGTATTACCAATTAATGATCATCTGATGAAGACAGAAACTCCCTCTTTTGAAGCACAGCAAATTGTGCGCTTACGGCGCAGGGACCAAATCCGTCGACTGCTGGAGCGAGATAAAACGCCGCTGGCGATCTTAATGATGGCGGCAGTGGTGGGGACGCTTACCGGTCTGGCAGGCGTGGCGTTCGAAAAAGCGGTGAGCTGGGTGCAAAACCTGCGTATCGGTGCGCTAGTGAATGTGGCTGACCATCCGATGCTGCTCTGGCCGCTGGCGTTTATTCTCTCTGCATTACTGGCGATGGTCGGCTATTTTCTGGTGCGTAAATTTGCGCCGGAAGCTGGCGGGTCGGGGATCCCGGAGATCGAAGGGGCGCTGGAAGAGCTTCGCCCCGTCCGTTGGTGGCGTGTGTTGCCGGTGAAGTTTATCGGTGGGATGGGCACGCTGGGTGCAGGGATGGTGCTGGGACGCGAAGGGCCGACGGTACAAATCGGCGGAAATATTGGCCGCATGGTGCTGGATATCTTCCGCATGCGTAGCGCCGAAGCGCGCCATACGCTGTTGGCAACCGGGGCAGCGGCAGGGCTTTCTGCCGCCTTCAACGCACCGCTGGCGGGTATTCTGTTTATCATCGAGGAGATGCGCCCGCAGTTTCGCTATAACCTTATCTCGATCAAAGCCGTCTTTACCGGCGTGATCATGTCGAGCATTGTTTTCCGCATTTTCAACGGTGAATCGCCGATTATCGAAGTGGGGAAACTGTCCAACGCACCGGTCAATACGCTGTGGCTGTATCTGATCCTCGGGATGATTTTTGGCTGTGTAGGACCGGTTTTCAATAAGCTGGTGCTGCGTACTCAGGATATGTTCCAGCGCTTTCACCATGGAAACACCACTAAATGGGTGCTGATGGGCGGGGCGATTGGCGGTCTGTGTGGCATTTTGGGGCTGATTGAACCCGCGGCGGCTGGCGGCGGTTTTAACCTTATCCCTATTGCGGCGGCGGGCAATTTTAGCGTCGGACTGTTGCTGTTTATCTTTATCGCGCGAGTGATCACCACGTTGCTCTGTTTTTCTTCCGGTGCGCCCGGCGGGATCTTTGCGCCGATGCTGGCGCTGGGTACGTTGTTGGGCACCGCATTTGGTATGGCAGCAGCGGCAGGCTTTCCGCATTATCAGCTTGAGGCCGGAACGTTCGCCATTGCCGGAATGGGCGCGTTGCTGGCGGCATCGGTGCGCGCGCCGTTGACCGGGATTGTGCTGGTGTTGGAGATGACCGATAACTATCAGCTCATTTTGCCAATGATTATTACCTGTCTTGGCGCAACACTATTAGCACAATTCCTGGGCGGAAAACCGCTATACTCCACTATCCTTGCCCGCACGCTGGCGAAGCAGGAAGCGGAGCAGGCGGCAAAAAGTCAGACGACCACCGCTGGCGAGAATACTTGAATGAAATACCAGGGTATTAGATAATGGCGTTAATATTGGGTCAGAATTTGCCCAATTGCTGATGTCGTTTGGAGCAAAAATATGAGTGATGACGTAGCGCTGCCACTGCAATTTACTGAAGCAGCAGCCAATAAAGTAAAAAGCCTGATCGCGGACGAAGAAAACCCGAACCTGAAACTGCGTGTCTATATCACCGGTGGCGGTTGCAGCGGTTTCCAGTATGGTTTTACCTTTGATGACCAGGTCAACGAAGGCGATATGACCATCGAGAAACAGGGCGTTGGCCTGGTGGTTGACCCTATGAGCCTGCAGTATCTGGTCGGCGGTTCCGTTGACTACACCGAAGGTCTGGAAGGTTCTCGTTTTGTAGTTACCAACCCGAATGCGAAAAGCACCTGCGGGTGTGGCTCTTCCTTCAGCATCTGAGTGCTGTCTGTAATGTGCCCGGTAAGCGCAGGCGCTACCGGGCAAAGCGTCTAATCCGGCCTGGATTTAACGGCTATTCTCATCTAACGCAAATGTTGGTAGCTTCAGATGCCAGCGGATCGCCGCGAGGCGAATGACCAGCGTCACAACCATCCCCATCATACTGGCGGCTTCCAGCGGCATCGCGAAGGTGTAATACGCGGTTGCGTGGACAATTCCGCCGATAATACAGGCCGTTGCATAGATTTCCGTACGCAGGATCATCGGGATTTCTCGTGCCAGCACATCGCGAATAATACCGCCGCCCACGCCGGTGATGACACCCATACAGATAGCCACCAGCGGCCCCGTCCCTGCTATAAATGCTTTGTTGACGCCGATCCCGACAAACACCGCCAGGCCGACGGCGTCCAGCACCGGCAGCATCCATTTAGGCAAGCGTCTGGGCTGACGCACCAGCAGGATCGTCAACATGCTGGTGACCATCGCCACCACCAGATCGGTTGGGTCTTTAACCCAGAAAACGGGACCGTTATCTAATGCCATATCACGGATCGTCCCGCCGCCCACGGCGGTAACGACGCCCAATACCAGCACGCCAAACGGGTCCATACGCAGTTTCCCGGCCAGTAACACGCCAGAGATAGCAAATACTGCTGTGCCTACAATATCCAGCCAATAGACGAGCATGATCAAATCCTCACAACACACCTGTTGGGGCAGGCGCTAATTCACCAGGGAAAGCGCATTACAGAGTTGTTTTGCGGCGAGGATAATACGCGGGCTTGCGCGTTCAAACCAGTCACTGTTGAGAGGAATTACCGGAATTTGTAGTTGATCACCCCAGTATTGCTTAATTTTGAGAATTTCACCTGCATCGCCGGCGACAACGATCGCTTGCGGCGCGCGCGCCAGCACCTGTTCACGACTGACCTGCGGCCAGGGAACCCGACTGCCGGCAAAGATGTTTTCTCCCCCGCAGAGCTCAATAACCTCGTTTTGAATCGATCCTTTTCCGCTGGTAAAGGGCGGATTGATACCAAACTGCAAAAACACGCGTTTTTTCGCTTTGCCTGCATACTGAGATTTTAGCTGCGAATAGTCGTCCAGCAAGGTTTGCGCGGCGTGCTTTGCCATTTCGGGATGTGGGCTAAAGTCGGCCAGCGTCAGCAACGTGTCGGCAATCTGTTCGATGGTGACGGCATCGATCCACATGACCTTGATGCCTAGCGAGGAGAGTTGATTCACCTGCCGTTCGGCATTACCGCCGCGCCAGGCGAGGACCAGATCCGGCTTCAGCGCCACAATCCTTTCCAGATTCATGCCTTGCCAGGTCGAGATCTGCTCGATACGTTGCGCCTGTGGCGGATAGTCTGAATAGCTGCTGACGCCAACGGGGGTGATCCCGGCGGCAAAGGCGAGTTCCGTGTTGGCGGGAGAGAGTGAAATCACGCGCGGTGCGGCATGCAGCCACACCGGGAGGGCTAACAGCAGGGCGACAAGCGCCCTGGAGAAGGATTTAGCCATGCGCCAGTTTCTGTACCAGCGATTCAACCATCAGCGTGGATTGCTTCGCGGCAACGGCCAGGAACTCATCAAAGCTGAGATGGGACTGCTGATCGGCAACGTCTGAGATCGCGCGGACCACCACAAACGGTACCTTGAAGTTATGGCAAACGTGCGCAATCGCGGTGGCTTCCATCTCAACGGCAATGGCCTGCGGGAAGTTGTGACGGATTTTCGCCAGCCCCACGGAGCCGTTAATGAAGGCATCGCCGCTGACAATCAAGCCGCGTACCGCGTTCAGGTTCAGCTCAGCGATGCAGGATTCCGCTGCGGCAATCAGTTTTTCATCGGCTTTAAAACCGGCCGGGCAGCCCGGCAGTTGGCCGAACTCATAACCAAATGCGGTGACGTCAGCGTCGTGATAGCGCGCTTCATCAGAGACCACAATGTCGCCCACTTTCAGGGTTGGAGCGAGGCCGCCTGCGGAACCGGTGTTAATAATGACGTCCGGCTTGCAGCGTTCAAGCAGCAGCGTAGCGCCCAGCGCCGCCGCCACTTTACCAATACCGGATTTCAGCAGCGCAACGTCGGTTCCGTTAAGTTGACCGGTGTAAATTTCACAACCGCCCAGGGTGAGAGTTTGACGGTTTTCGATTTTGTCACGCAGCAGCGTAACCTCTTCTTCCATTGCACCAATGATGCCGATTTTCATAGATTTACTCGCGCCAGGTGAGATTTAAAGGCATAGTCTATCATGCGCTTAAGGCGAAGTGCATTCTCACGCGGGAGAGGACATGTCACAGATTGATTTCCGGAAAAAAATAAACTGGCACCGTCGTTTTCGTTCACCGCAAGGGGTCAAAACTGAGCATGAGATCCTGCGCATTTTTGAAAGCGACCGTGGACGCATTATTAACTCTCCGGCGATCCGTCGCCTGCAGCAGAAAACCCAGGTGTTTCCCCTTGAGCGTAATGCCGCCGTGCGTACGCGCCTTACCCATTCGATGGAAGTTCAGCAGGTGGGGCGTTATATCGCCAAAGAGAT
This sequence comes from Citrobacter sp. RHB35-C17, assembly GCF_013816795.1. Lineage (NCBI taxonomy): Bacteria > Pseudomonadati > Pseudomonadota > Gammaproteobacteria > Enterobacterales > Enterobacteriaceae > Citrobacter > Citrobacter sp. RHB35-C17. The sequence goes on from NZ_CP057150.1 coordinate 1,001,489, forward strand.
TTTAAGCCGCCTCAAAGAACAAAAACTGCTGGAACCATACGGCCTGGATGAGTTAACGGGACCGTTTGAGAGCATCGTCGAAATGTCCTGCCTGATGCATGACATTGGCAACCCGCCGTTTGGGCATTTTGGCGAGGCGGCGATCAACGACTGGTTTCGCCAGCGCTTACATCCGGCGGATGCGGAAAGCCAACCCTTAACCGAAGATCGTTGCATTGTGGCGACGTTGCGTCTGCGCGAAGGCGAGGAGTCGTTGAACGATATCCGCCGTAAAGTACGCCAGGACCTGTGTCATTTCGAAGGGAATGCTCAGGGGATTCGGCTGGTACATACCTTGATGCGAATGAACCTGACATGGGCCCAGGTCGGCGGGATCTTAAAATATACCCGTCCGGCATGGTGGCGGGGAGAAACGCCCGCGACGCACAACTATTTAATGAAAAAACCCGGCTATTACCTTTCTGAAGAACCGTATATTGCGAGGTTACGTAAAGAACTCGATCTGGCGGTTTACAGTCGCTTTCCGTTAACGTGGATAATGGAAGCCGCCGACGATATCTCTTATTGTGTCGCCGATCTGGAAGATGCGGTAGAGAAAAGAATCTTCAGCGTTGAGCAACTCTATCATCATTTATATGAGGCCTGGGGGGAGCATGAGAAAGGTTCGCTCTTTGCGCAGGTTGTCGAAAATGCCTGGGACAAATCACGGGCGAATTATCTGAGCCGCAGTACTGAAGATCAATTTTTCATGTATTTGCGGGTGAATACACTAAATAAACTGGTGCCCTACGCCGCGCAGCGTTTTATTGATAACCTGGAACAAATCTTTGACGGAAGGTTTAATCAGGCATTGCTGGAAGACGGCAGCAGCTTTAGTCGTCTGCTGAAAATCTATAAAAATGTTGCGATGAAACATGTGTTTAGCCATCCTGATGTGGAGCAACTCGAATTACAGGGCTATCGGGTGATCAGTGGCTTACTCGATATCTACCGTCCTTTATTAAGCCTGCCGCTTGCGGATTTCAGTGAGCTGGTGGAAAAAGAACGCCTGCAGCGCTTTCCTATCGAATCCCGCTTATTTCAGAAATTGTCAACGCGTCACCGACTGGCCTATGTGGAGGCCGTGGGTAAATTAACACCAGATTCGCCTGAGTATCCCGTGCTGGAATATTATTATCGTTGCCGGCTGATCCAGGATTATATCAGTGGCATGACAGACCTCTATGCATGGGATGAATACCGCCGCCTGATGGCGGTCGAACAATAGACTGAGTTTTGTAAAGACGGACAATAAATTTTTACCTTTTCCATAAACTTCTGTCCGGAACTTAGCGCTATAAAATGAATCTGACGTACACAGCAATTTTGCGTTATCTGTTAATTGAGATTGAGACACATGAAAAAAACCACATTAGCAATGAGTGCACTGGCTCTGAGTTTAGGTTTGGCGTTATCCCCGCTTTCTGCAACGGCGGCTGAAACTGCATCAGCGACGACCGCACAGCAGATGCCAAGTCTGGCACCGATGCTCGAAAAAGTGATGCCATCGGTGGTCAGCATTAACGTGGAAGGTAGCACAACCGTCAATACGCCGCGGATGCCGCGTAATTTCCAGCAGTTCTTTGGTGATGATTCCCCGTTCTGCCAGGACGGTTCCCCGTTCCAGAGTTCGCCTTTCTGCCAGGGCGGCCCACAGGGCGGTAATGGCGGCGGCCAGCAGCAGAAGTTTATGGCGCTGGGTTCCGGTGTCATCATTGATGCCGCGAAAGGCTATGTCGTCACCAACAACCACGTGGTGGATAACGCCACGGTGATTAAGGTTCAACTGAGCGATGGCCGTAAATTCGACGCTAAGATCGTCGGCAAAGACCCGCGCTCTGATATTGCGCTGATCCAGATTCAGGATCCGAAAAACCTGACGGCGATTAAGCTGGCTGACTCCGACACCCTGCGAGTGGGGGATTACACTGTCGCCATCGGTAACCCGTTTGGTCTCGGCGAGACGGTCACTTCCGGTATCGTCTCTGCGCTGGGTCGTAGCGGCCTGAATGCGCAGAACTATGAAAACTTCATTCAGACCGATGCGGCGATCAACCGCGGTAACTCCGGCGGCGCGTTGGTTAACCTGAACGGCGAGTTGATCGGTATTAACACGGCGATCCTCGCGCCGGACGGCGGCAACATCGGTATCGGTTTTGCGATCCCGAGCAATATGGTGAAAAACCTGACCTCTCAGATGGTGGAGTTCGGCCAGGTGAAACGCGGCGAACTGGGAATCATGGGTACCGAACTGAGCTCCGAACTGGCGAAAGCGATGAAAGTTGATGCACAGCGCGGTGCCTTTGTCAGCCAGGTCATGCCGAACTCGTCCGCTTCGAAGGCCGGTATTAAAGCCGGTGATGTGATCACCTCCCTGAACGGTAAGCCGATCAGCAGCTTTGCCGCACTGCGTGCGCAGGTTGGCACCATGCCGGTGGGCAGCAAAATTACCCTCGGCCTGCTGCGCGACGGTAAGCCGGTTACCGTGAATCTGGAACTGCAGCAGAGCAGCCAGACTCAGGTTGATTCCAGCTCCATCTTCAGCGGTATTGAAGGGGCTGAAATGAGTAATAAAGGTCAGGATAAAGGCGTCGTGGTGAACAACGTGAAAGCGAACACCCCGGCGGCGCAGATTGGCCTCAAGAAAGGGGATGTGATTGTCGGCGCTAACCAGCAGCCGGTGAAAAACATCGCCGAACTGCGTAAAATCCTCGACAGCAAACCGTCTGTCCTGGCGTTGAACATTCAGCGTGGCGACAGCAATATCTACCTGTTGATGCAGTAATCTCCCCAAAACCCCTTCCTGTCACAGGAAGGGGTTTCTTTTTGTGATATTTCCCACAACTCCATACTTCTTCCCTTTGCTTTGTGCATCTGCACAATGTCAGCGTTTGTTATCTTCTTTATGCTGGAGCTCTGCTCACAGGAGGGCTTTATGGCTGGCTGGCATCTTGATACCAAAATGGCGCAGGATATCGTGGCACGCACGATGCGCATTATTGATACCAATATCAACGTGATGGATGCCCGTGGACGGATCATCGGCAGCGGCGATCGCGAGCGAATTGGGGAATTGCACGAAGGCGCGCTGTTAGTCCTCTCTCAGGGCCGCGTGGTGGACATCGATGATGCCGTTGCGCGTCATCTGCATGGCGTTCGTCAGGGGATCAACCTGCCGCTGCGCCTGGAAGGCGAAATTGTGGGCGTGATCGGCCTGACCGGCGAACCGGAACATCTGCGCAAATATGGCGAACTGGTGTGCATGACGGCGGAGATGATGCTGGAGCAGTCGCGCCTGATGCATCTGCTGGCCCAGGACAGTCGCCTGCGTGAAGAGTTGGTGATGAACCTGATTCAGGCGGAAGAGAACACGCCAGCGTTGACCGAGTGGGCGCAACGTTTAGGGATCGACCTCAACCAGCCGCGCGTGGTGGCGGTGGTGGAAGTGGACAGCGGACAACTCGGCGTGGACAGCGCTATGGCGGAGTTGCAGCAGTTACAGAACGCACTGACCACCCCGGAGCGTAATAACCTGATTGCGATCGTTTCGCTGACCGAGATGGTGGTGTTAAAACCGGCGTTGAATTCGTTTGGCCGTTGGGATGCCGAAGATCACCGCAAGCGCGTTGAGCAGCTGATTGCGCGCATGAAAGAGAACGGACAGTTGCGCTTTCGCGTTTCGCTGGGCAACTATTTTACCGGGCCTGGCAGTATCGCGCGTTCGTACCGTACTGCGCGCACGACGATGATGGTCGGCAAACAACGAATGCCGGAAAGCCGCAGCTACTTTTATCAGGATTTGATGCTGCCGGTACTGCTCGACAGTCTGCGCGGCGGCTGGCAGGCCAATGAGCTGGCGCGTCCGTTGGTGCGGCTGAAGGCGATGGACAATAACGGCCTGTTGCGCCGCACTCTGGCGGCGTGGTTTCGCCACAACGTGCAGCCGCTGGCGACCTCTAAGGCACTGTTTATTCACCGGAATACGCTGGAATATCGACTGAATCGCATTTCAGAATTGACCGGGCTGGATTTGGGGAATTTCGATGATCGGCTGCTGCTGTACGTGGCGTTACAGCTGGATGAGCAGCATTGATTCATTGCCTGATGGCGCTACGCTTATCAGGCCTACGCGGATGTGCCTGTAGGCCTGATAAGGAGGCGTATGACGCCGCCATCCGGCAACAAACAGCTTATTTACGCGTCAGTTTTTCCAGATCGGCTTCGATTTCGGTGATCTTATTCGCCACCACGCTTTCCAGATGGCGTAAATCATCAAGGATCTTACGTTTCAGATCCACTTCCGTGCGATCGCGCTGGCAGATCTGATCGAGTTCGTCGATCACATAGCGCAGGTTGGGACTGATCTCCTGTACCTCTTTGTATCCCTGACCCACTCCATCGGCAACCACGGTTTTGCGCTGGCGGGGGTATTTAAACTTCACGCTTTTGGCAAAGAACTCACCTTTATCCTTCTGGAAATAGATTTTCAGGATATCGTTATTGGCTTCTTGCCGCAGGCTGTAACGATCGATTTCTTCAGGATTAGTAATGCCCAGACTTTTCAGATTGTCATACATAGCGGTACCCTTAAGCTCACTATAACTATTGAATAATTAACGAAAAGCCCTGTTTCTGCCACTCGCAGATGTAAAAAAAGCGGGCTAAGCCCGCTTTTTCAAATCGCCGTTAGTCGATGGTACGCAATAACTCATTGATGCCGACCTTGCCACGGGTTTTGGCGTCGACTTTTTTCACAATTACCGCACAGTACAGGCTGTACTTGCCATCTTTCGACGGCAGGTTGCCGGAAACGACAACGGAGCCTGCCGGAACGCGACCATAATGGACTTCACCGGTTTCACGGTCGTAAATGCGGGTGCTCTGACCAATATAAACGCCCATCGAAATCACCGAGCCTTCTTCGACAATCACGCCTTCTACGACTTCAGAACGTGCGCCGATAAAGCAGTTATCTTCGATGATGGTCGGGTTCGCCTGCAGCGGCTCCAGTACGCCACCGATGCCGACGCCGCCGGAGAGGTGAACGTTCTTGCCGATCTGCGCGCAGGAACCGACGGTTGCCCAGGTATCGACCATCGTGCCTTCATCAACGTAAGCGCCGATGTTGACATAGGACGGCATCAGCACGGTGTTACGGGCGATAAACGCACCCTGACGAACTGCCGCAGGCGGAACCACACGGAAGCCTTCTTTCTGAAAGCGAGCTTCGTCGTAGTCGGCGAATTTCATCGGCACTTTATCGAAGTAGCGGCTTTCCGCGCCATCGATCACCTGGTTATCGTTGATACGGAAAGAGAGCAGCACCGCTTTCTTCAACCACTGGTGAGTCACCCACTGACCGTCTACCTTTTCTGCCACGCGCAGCGCGCCGGAGTCCAGCAGGGAAATCACCTGATTCACCGCTTCACGGGTCACGGTATCCACATTGGCCGGAGTAATGTCGGCACGGCGCTCAAAAGCGGTCTCAATAACGTTCTGTAACTGCTGCATTGTTAAACTCTTTCCCTATAAATAAACACACTACCCTTTATCGTTTGGATTGAGGGCCTCTGTCAACCGTTGATGCACTTCCTGCTGCAGCGCATTATTAAGTGCACGCCGGTCTGCTGTAGCGATTATGAATAAATCTTCTACTCGCTCACCAATGGTTGTAATTCGGGCGCCATGAAGCGAAATTCCCAGATCGGCAAAAATTTGCCCGACCCGCGCCAGCAGCCCTGGCTGATCGAGCGCGATAAGCTCGAGGAACGATTTGCGGTCGGTGTGCGTGGGCAGGAATGTGACCTCGGTATCGACGGTAAAGTGGCGTAATTTTGCCGGCTGTCGGCGCGGCTGCGGCGGCTGCCAGCTGCGCTGGGTGATTGCCTGTTCCAGCCCAAAGCGGATGGCTTCATGCCTGTCTGACGACAGCGGGCTGCCGTCTGGTTCCAGTACGATAAAGGTATCCATCGCCATGCCATCGCGGGTGGTGAAAATCTGCGCATCGTGGACGCTGAGGTTACGCCGGTCCAGCTCGGCGCAGACGGCGGCAAACAGATACGGGCGATCCGGACTCCAGATGAAGATTTCCGTCCCGCCGCGCGTTGCCTGCGGGCTGAGCAGAATTAGCGGCTCGCTGAGATCGTGCTGCAACAGATGACGCGCATGCCAGGCCAGCTGGTTCGGGCTGTGGCGCACGAAGTAGTTGGCGCGACAGCGCGACCAGATATGGTGCAACGCTTCTTCATCAATGTTATCCATCCGCAGCAGCGCCAGCGCCTGTAACTGGTGATGGCGCACGCGTTCGCGCATATCCGGCGTGTTTTGCATCCCCCGACGCAGCTGTTTTTCCGTGGCGAAGTACAGCTCGCGCAGCAAACTTTGCTTCCAGCTGTTCCATAGCGTTTCGTTAGTGGCGCATATATCCGCCACCGTCAGGCAAACCAGGAAGCGCAGGCGATGTTCCGTCTGTACCTCTTCTGCGAACTGCTTAATCACTTCGGGGTCCTGAATATCCCGGCGCTGAGCGGTCACCGACATTAGCAGGTGCTGGCGAACCAGCCAGGCAATCAGCTGCGTTTCGCGCGAGTTCAGACCGTGCAGTTCCGCAAACTTGAGCACGTCCTGTGCGCCCAGCACCGAGTGGTCGCCTCCGCGTCCTTTGGCGATATCATGGAACAGCGCGGCGATGAAAATGAGCTCAGGCTGGCGCAGACGCGGCCAGAGATCCACGCACAATGGGTGGCGCTGACGGGTCTCTTCTTTGGCAAAACTTTCCAGCTTCAGCATCACGCGAATCGTGTGTTCGTCCACCGTGTAAGCATGGAACAGGTCAAACTGCATTTGCCCGACAATACGTGACCACTGCGGCATGTAGGCCCACAGCACGCTATGGCGGTGCATCGGCAGCAGACCGCGGCTGACCGCACCAGGGTGACGCAGCATACTGAGAAACAGCGATCGCGCCTCCGGGATGTAGCACAGTGGCTGATTCAGGTGGCGGCGCGCATGGCGCAGATGGCGCAGGGTGGTGGAGTAGATCCCGGTGATCGCACTGTTGCGTACCATGGTATAGAACATCCGTAGGATCGCTTCCGGTTCGCGGATGAACAGATCGTCCTGACGCAGATCGATCAGCGTGCCGCGCAGTTGAAAATCGTCATCAATAGGACGCGGCTTTTCGTCGGCGGACAGCGCGAGGATCGCTTCGTCAAACAGCTGCAGCAGCATCTGGTTGAGTTCCGTGACGCGGCGGGTGACGCGGAAGTAATCCTTCATCATCTGCTCAACCGGCTCGTTGCCTTCGCCGCTGTAATTCAGGCGCTGAGCGACGCTCAACTGGCGATCGAACAGCAGGCGGTTATCGTAACGACTGACCACTAAATGCAGGGCAAAACGAATGCGCCACAGAATGTGCAGGCACTCGTTGAGCTCAGCGCGCTCTGCCTGAGTCAAAAAGCCGAAGCCGACCATTTCGTCGAGCGAGGTAGCGCCGAAATGGCGACGGGCGACCCACTGCAGCGTGTGGATATCGCGCAGACCGCCGGGGCTACTTTTGATATCCGGCTCGAGGTTATAGCTGGTGCCGTGATAGCGCTGGTGGCGCTGATGCTGCTCTTCCACTTTGGCGGCGTAGAACTTGTCGGAGGGCCAGAAACCTTCGCTGAAGATATGTTTTTGCAGCGCCAGAAAAAGGGCCACGTCACCAATCAACAGACGGGTCTCAATCAGGTTGGTGGCGACGGTCAGGTCCGACAACCCTTCCAGCAGGCATTCTTCCAGCGTACGTACGCTGTGCCCGACCTCCAGTTTGACGTCCCACAGCAATGTCAGCAGCTCGCCGACCTTTTGCGCCTGATCGTCCGGTAATTTTTTACGACTCAGGATGAGCAGGTCGATATCGGAAAGCGGGTGAAGCTCACCGCGTCCGTAGCCACCGACGGCGACCAGCGCCAGATCGGCAATCTGTCCAAAACCGGCGTCGATCCATAGACGTTGCAGCAACTGGTCGATAAACTCGGTCCGGGCTTCAATCAGCTGTTCGGCGGAAATCCCGCTGTCGAAGGCATCGCCCAGCCATTGCTGGAACGCGTCGATATGCGTTTTGATTCCGGCGACGGTGAGTTCGTCGCGAGACCAGGTCCCCGGGTTCTGCGGCTGACCGGGGAGGGTGGGGAGTGCGGTATTCGCGTGTTGTTCAGGAAGTGTATTCATTATGCGCCACCCATTAAAAAAGCCGGATATGGCGAAAGTGCCTTATCCGGCCTACGGAATAGTGCCATTTGTAGGCCTGATAAGCGAGAGCGCCATCAGGCAAAAAAGTTATGCGTCGTGCGTAATGACCGCCGGGATGGTGTCATCCTTACGTAACGTCAGAATTTCACAGCCGTTATCGGTCACCACAATAGTATGCTCGTATTGTGCAGACAAGCTCCGGTCTTTGGTTTTGACCGTCCAGCCGTCTTTCATTGTGCGGATACGGTAATCACCGGCGTTGAGCATCGGTTCGATGGTAAAGGTCATGCCCGGTTTCAGCACCACGCCGCCGTCATCCGCATCATAGTGCAGCACCTGCGGCTCTTCGTGGAAGCCACGACCAATGCCGTGTCCGCAGTATTCACGCACCACGGAGAAACCTTCTCCTTCCGCATATTTCTGGATCGCCGCACCGAGCGTACGCAGACGGATACCTGGTTTCACCATTCGCAGCGCCAGATACAGGCTTTCCTGGGTGACGCGGCACAGACGCTCGCCCAGTATGGTCGGTTTGCCAACGATAAACATTTTGGAGGTATCGCCGTGGTAATCGTCTTTAATGACGGTCACGTCGATGTTGACGATATCGCCATCTTTTAGATGTTTGGCATCATCCGGAATCCCGTGACATACCACTTCATTAATAGAGATGCAGACGGATTTCGGATAACCGTGATAGCCGAGACAGGCCGAAATCGCATGCTGCTCGTTAACGATGTAGTCGTTACAGATACGATCCAGTTCACCCGTGCTAACGCCCGGTTTGATATACGGTTCGATCATCTCCAGCACTTCCGCGGCCAGACGGCCCGCGACGCGCATTTTTTCGATTTCTTCAGGGGTCTTGATTGAGATAGCCATGAATTCTGTCCATCAGTGTCGATTATTTCGACAATAATTGTGTAAGTGCTGTCAATGGTATCAGTCCAGCATACATGCTGCCAAATTGAGAATCATTAACAGCACAGCAAGCCAACAATTATTGGTGTCCACGGCGTATTTGTGGTATAAAGCGCGCCGGACTTCCGATCTCATTTCGTATACACAGAATGGACGGAAGCGACAAATCTCACTTTGTGTAACAACACACACGTATCGGCACATATTCCGGGGTGCCCTTTGGGGTCGGTAATATGGGATACGTGGAGGCATAACCCCAACTTTATCTATAGAGGTTTTAATCATGGCAACTGTTTCCATGCGCGACATGCTCAAGGCTGGTGTTCACTTCGGTCACCAGACCCGTTACTGGAACCCGAAAATGAAGCCGTTCATCTTCGGTGCGCGTAACAAAGTTCACATCATCAACCTTGAGAAAACTGTACCGATGTTCAACGAAGCGCTGGCTGAACTGAACAAGATTGCTTCTCGTAAAGGTAAAATCCTTTTCGTTGGTACTAAACGCGCTGCAAGCGAAGCGGTGAAAGACGCTGCTAACAGCTGCGACCAGTTCTTCGTGAACCATCGCTGGCTGGGCGGTATGCTGACTAACTGGAAAACCGTTCGTCAGTCCATCAAACGTCTGAAAGACCTGGAAACTCAGTCTCAGGACGGTACTTTCGAAAAGCTGACCAAGAAAGAAGCGCTGATGCGCACTCGTGAGCTTGAGAAACTGGAAAACAGCCTGGGCGGTATCAAAGACATGGGCGGTCTGCCGGACGCTCTGTTCGTCATCGATGCTGACCACGAGCACATTGCTATCAAAGAAGCAAACAACCTGGGTATTCCGGTATTTGCTATTGTTGATACCAACTCTGATCCGGATGGTGTTGACTTCGTTATCCCGGGTAACGACGACGCAATCCGTGCTGTTAGCCTGTACCTGGGCGCTGTTGCTGCAACCGTTCGTGAAGGCCGTTCTCAGGATCTGGCTTCCCAGGCGGAAGAAAGCTTCGTAGAAGCTGAATAATAAGGCTTGATAACTTCCCTGAAATAGTGCGAGTTGCAGGAAGGCGGCAAGCTCGAGAATTCCCGGGAGCTTACATCAGTAAGTGACTGGGATGAGCGAGCGAAGAAAACGCTCCTGCGGTTCGGAATATGAAGGGGAAGAGCCCTTATAAACCAGGTAGTATCATGTTTGGTTAGGGGGCCTGTATATGGCCCCCTTTTTCACTTTTAAATCTGTGCGGTTTGACGCCGGGCAGATCAAATCTTCCGAGGATTTTAGAATGGCTGAAATTACCGCATCCCTGGTAAAAGAGCTGCGTGAGCGTACTGGCGCAGGCATGATGGATTGCAAAAAAGCACTGACTGAAGCTAATGGCGACATCGAGCTGGCAATCGAAAACATGCGTAAGTCCGGCGCTATCAAAGCGGCGAAAAAAGCAGGCAACGTTGCTGCTGACGGCGTGATTAAAACCAAAATCGACGGCAACATCGCTTTCATTCTGGAAGTTAACTGCCAGACTGACTTCGTTGCTAAAGATGGTGGTTTCCAGGCATTTGCTGACAAAGTGCTGGATGCCGCTGTTGCTGGCAAAATCACTGACGTTGAAGTGCTGAAAGCGCAGTTCGAAGAAGAGCGCGTTGCGCTGGTAGCGAAAATCGGTGAGAACATCAACATCCGCCGTATCGCTTCCCTGGAAGGTGACGTTCTGGGTAGCTACCAGCACGGTGCGCGCATCGGTGTTCTGGTTGCCGCTAAAGGCGCAGACGAAGAGCTGGTTAAGCAGCTGGCAATGCACGTTGCTGCAAGCAAGCCTGAATTTGTTAAGCCGGAAGACGTGTCTGCTGAAGTGGTAGAAAAAGAATACCAGGTTCAGCTGGACATCGCGATGCAGTCTGGTAAGCCGAAAGAAATCGCAGAGAAAATGGTTGAAGGCCGCATGAAGAAATTCACCGGCGAAGTTTCTCTGACGGGTCAGCCTTTCGTTATGGAGCCAAGCAAGTCTGTTGGTCAGCTGCTGAAAGAGCACAACGCTGACGTTACTGGCTTCATCCGCTTCGAAGTGGGCGAAGGCATCGAGAAAGTTGAGACTGACTTTGCAGCAGAAGTTGCTGCGATGTCCAAGCAGTCTTAATTGTCGAAAAGGAGCCGCCTGAGGGCGGCTTCTTTTTGTCACCCGTCTCGCAAAATCAGTATGGCTCTTATTTCGTTGTACTGAGTAGCGACATATCATTGTCGCCAGAATTTACCCCCATTTTTAATCGTTGACAGTCTCAGGAAAGAAACATGGCTACCAATGCAAAACCCGTCTATAAACGCATTCTGCTTAAGTTAAGTGGCGAAGCTCTGCAGGGTTCGGAAGGCTTCGGTATTGACGCAAGCATACTGGATCGTATGGCTCAGGAAATCAAAGAACTGGTTGAACTGGGTATTCAGGTTGGTGTGGTGATTGGTGGCGGTAACTTGTTCCGTGGTGCTGGTCTGGCGAAAGCGGGTATGAACCGCGTTGTGGGCGACCACATGGGCATGCTGGCCACCGTGATGAACGGCCTGGCAATGCGCGATGCGCTTCACCGCGCCTATGTGAACGCTCGCCTGATGTCCGCTATCCCACTGAATGGCGTATGCGACAACTACAGCTGGGCAGAGGCTATCAGCCTGCTGCGTAATAACCGCGTGGTTATCCTCTCTGCGGGTACCGGTAATCCTTTCTTCACCACTGACTCTGCGGCGTGCCTGCGTGGCATTGAAATCGAAGCCGACGTGGTGCTGAAAGCGACGAAAGTCGATGGCGTCTTTACTGCCGATCCGGCGAAAGATCCTGCTGCTACGATGTACGAGCAGTTGACCTACAATGAAGTTCTGGATAAAGAACTGAAAGTGATGGATCTGGCGGCGTTTACGCTGGCGCGTGACCACAAATTGCCGATTCGTGTCTTTAACATGAACAAACCTGGTGCACTGCGTCGCGTCGTCATGGGTGAAAAAGAAGGCACATTAATTACGGAATAATTCCCGTATTGGCCAATTACGGGTAAGATTTGCCTTTACCCGGCGGGACTTTTATATCCTGTGTCATAAATTAAACGAGACTATACTGAGCACATTCTGAATACACAAAGTCATTCATGCTGCGTCAAGGCGACAAGAGCGTGAATCTCCAGGAGCGTACCTGAGTACGTGACTGGAGTGAACGCTTGCAGTCAACGCAGAGCCAGCTTGAAGGATGAAGTGTATTGTGTGCTGTCTGGTCTGACTGAGACTAGTATCCAAGGATTCGTAACGTGATTAGCGATATCAGAAAAGATGCTGAAGTACGCATGGAAAAATGCGTAGAAGCGTTCAAAAACCAAATCAGCAAAATACGCACGGGTCGTGCTTCTCCCAGCCTGCTGGATGGCATTGTCGTGGAATATTACGGCACGCCAACGCCGCTGCGTCAGCTGGCAAGCGTAACGGTAGAAGATTCCCGTACCCTGAAAATCAACGTGTTTGATCGCTCCATGAGCCCGGCCGTTGAGAAAGCGATTATGGCTTCTGACCTCGGTCTGAACCCGAGCTCCGCAGGCAGCGATATTCGCGTTCCGCTGCCTCCGCTGACGGAAGAGCGTCGTAAAGATCTGACGAAAATCGTTCGTGGCGAAGCTGAACAGGCGCGTGTTGCCGTACGTAACGTCCGCCGTGACGCGAACGACAAAGTGAAAGCACTGCTGAAAGACAAAGAGATCAGCGAAGATGACGATCGCCGTTCTCAGGACGACGTACAGAAAATGACGGATGCCGCCATCAAGAAAGTGGATGCGGCGCTGGCAGATAAAGAAGCAGAACTGATGCAGTTCTGATTCCGCTGTACGCTCAAAACGCCGCTCAGAAGATCATACGATCGGCTGGCGGCGTTTTGCTTTTTATCCTGTCTCATTTTTTCGGATGTTTGATGAAGCAATTAACCATTCTGGGTTCGACCGGCTCTATCGGTTGCAGCACGCTGGACGTGGTGCGTCAAAACCCTGAGCACTTCCGCGTTATCGCGCTGGTGGCAGGTAAAAATGTCAGCCGTATGGTGGAGCAGTGCCTGGAATTCTCCCCGCGTTATGCCGTGATGGACGATGACGCCAGCGCGCGCCTTCTCAATGACGCGCTGAAGCAGCATGGTAGCCATACGGACGTTCTCAGCGGGCAACAGGCGGCTTGTGATATGGCAGCGCTTGATGAGGTCGATCAGGTCATGGCGGCCATCGTTGGCGCGGCGGGCCTGCTGCCAACGCTTGCCGCCATTCGCGCGGGAAAAACCATTCTGCTGGCAAACAAAGAATCTTTGGTGACCTGTGGGCGCCTGTTCATGGACGCCGTGAAGCACAGTAAAGCCCGACTTTTACCGGTAGACAGCGAACATAACGCTATTTTTCAGAGTATGCCCCAACCCATTCAACACAATCTGGGATACGCTGACCTGGAGCAGAATGGCGTGATGTCCGTTTTGCTTACCGGGTCTGGTGGCCCGTTCCGGGAAACGCCGCTGCATGAACTGGTGTCGATGACGCCCGATCAGGCATGCCGTCATCCGAACTGGTCGATGGGACGTAAGATCTCCGTCGACTCAGCCACTATGATGAATAAAGGTCTGGAATACATTGAAGCGCGTTGGTTGTTTAACGCCAGTGCCCGTCAGATGGAAGTGCTGATTCACCCGCAGTCGGTGATTCACTCGATGGTGCGTTATCAGGACGGCAGCGTTCTGGCGCAACTGGGTGAGCCAGACATGCGCACGCCTATCGCACATACGATGGCCTGGCCGAATCGCGTAACCTCTGGTGTTGCACCGCTCGATTTCTGCAAACTCAGTGCGTTGACGTTTAGCGCGCCGGATTACCAACGTTACCCGTGCCTGAAACTGGCGATGGAGGCGTTTGAGCAGGGGCAGGCCGCTACAACCGCGCTGAATGCAGCCAATGAAATTGTCGTTGCTGCATTTCTTGCTGAAGAAATACGCTTTACCGATATCGCCGATCTCAATTTAGCCGTGCTGGAGCAGATGGATCTACAAGAACCACAGAGCGTCGATGACGTACTTAAGGTCGATGCGATTGCGCGAGAAGTCGCCAGAAAACAAGTGATGCGACTCTCAAGCTGAGGATTATCCTCCCGGAGGAGATCGTGCTATTTGTTAGCGTTGTGCTTCAGTGATATAGTCTGCGCCACCTGATCGCAGGTATTTGGCTTTTTTCGGTCAGGTAAGCCGTGGTTTGACACGGCTTTTTTGTGGATGCACAAAATCATTCAGGTTGCATCAAGGTGGCAAGTGAATGAGTTTCCAGGCGCATACAAAGAGTATGTGACTGAGGCGAATGATCACAGCCAACGAAGAGGCAGCCTGAAGGATGAAGAGCAAAAGGCTTCAGTATTCCTGAGTACCGCTAAATCCTTTCAGGGACTATAAACGCGTTATGTTGTCTGCAACTCAACCAGTAAGCGAAAATTTGCCTGCACATGGCTGTCGCCATGTCGCGATCATTATGGATGGCAATGGTCGCTGGGCGAAAAAGCAAGGGAAGATTCGCGCATTTGGGCATAAGGCCGGAGCGAAATCCGTCCGCCGTGCCGTCTCTTTTGCTGCCAACAATGGTATTGATGCGTTAACGCTGTATGCCTTTAGTAGTGAAAACTGGAACCGACCGGCGCAGGAAGTGAGTGCGTTAATGGAGCTATTTGTGTGGGCGCTTGATAGTGAAGTGAAAAGCCTGCATCGCCATAACGTCCGCCTGCGCATTATTGGCGACACCAGTCGATTTAACTCGCGTTTGCAAGAACGTATTCGTAAGTCCGAAGCGCTTACCGCCCAGAATACCGGGCTGACGCTGAATATTGCGGCGAATTACGGCGGACGTTGGGACATTGTCCAGGGAGTCAGACAACTGGCAGAACAGGTGCAGGAAGGTTTACTGCGTCCTGATCAGATTGATGAAGACATGCTCAACCAACAAATCTGTATGCATGAACTGGCTCCGGTGGATTTAGTAATTAGGACTGGGGGAGAGCATCGAATAAGTAACTTTTTGCTTTGGCAAATTGCCTATGCCGAACTTTACTTTACAGATGTTCTTTGGCCCGATTTCGATGAACAAGACTTTGAAGGTGCACTGCATGCCTTTGCTAATCGAGAGCGTCGTTTCGGCGGCACCGAGCCCGGTGATGACAAAGCCTGATGGGGGTCGCTTTTGCTGAAGTATCGCCTAATTTCTGCTTTCGTTTTAATACCCGTGGTCATCGCGGCGCTGTTTCTGCTGCCGCCGGTGGGGTTCGCCATTGTGACGTTGGTTGTTTGTATGCTGGCCGCGTGGGAATGGGGACAGTTAAGCGGTTTTGCCACGCGCACGCAACGCGTCTGGCTGGCGGTGCTGTGTGGGCTATTGCTCGCACTGATGCTGTTTCTGTTGCCGGAATATCATCATAATATTCATCAGCCGATGGTCGAAGCCTCGTTGTGGGCATCGCTGGGCTGGTGGGTTGTTGCGTTAGTGCTGGTGTTTTTTTACCCCGACTCGGCGACGATCTGGCGTAATTCGAAGACATTACGCATAATTTTTGGCGTGCTCACGATCGTTCCCTTCTTCTGGGGAATGCTGGCGCTGCGTGCATGGCACTATGACGAGAATCATTACAGTGGCGCAATATGGCTGCTCTATGTCATGATCCTGGTCTGGGGGGCGGACTCCGGGGCGTATATGTTTGGCAAACTGTTTGGCAAACATAAACTGGCGCCGAAAGTGTCGCCGGGGAAAACCTGGCAGGGCTTTTTTGGTGGCCTTGCCACAGCGGCTGTGATCTCCTGGGGTTACGGCATGTGGGCGAATCTGGATGTTGCGCCTGTCACCTTATTAATCTGTTCTATTGTCGCTGCGCTGGCCTCCGTGCTGGGCGATCTGACTGAGAGCATGTTTAAGCGTGAAGCAGGAATTAAAGACAGCGGTCATTTGATTCCAGGACACGGTGGTATTCTGGACCGTATTGACAGCCTGACGGCGGCAGTACCGGTCTTTGCTTGCCTGTTGTTACTGGTATTCAAGACGCTTTAACGGAAGGTTTTATGCTGAGTATTCTCTGGAATCTGGCTGCATTCATTGTCGCACTGGGTGTGCTGATCACCGTGCATGAATTTGGTCATTTCTGGGTTGCCCGGCGCTGCGGTGTCCGTGTCGAGCGCTTTTCCATTGGATTTGGTAAAGCGCTCTGGCGCCGTACCGATCGGTCTGGGACCGAATATGTCATCGCCCTGATCCCGCTGGGCGGTTATGTCAAAATGCTGGATGAGCGCGCGGAACCGGTGATCCCGGAGCTGCGCCACCACGCTTTCAACAACAAAACCGTCGGCCAGCGCGCCGCGATCATTGCCGCCGGTCCGGTTGCCAATTTCCTCTTTGCCATCTTCGCTTACTGGCTGGTGTTTATCATCGGCGTCCCCGGTGTTCGTCCGGTTGTTGGTGAAATTACGCCCAACTCGATTGCCGCTCAGGCGCAAATTATTCCTGGCACGGAACTTAAAGCCGTTGATGGTATCGAAACCCCTGATTGGGACGCAGTGCGTTTACAGTTGGTCGCAAAAATTGGCGACGAACAGACGACAATCAGCGTGGCGCCTTTCGGCAGCAACCAGCGACAGGAAAAAACGCTGGATTTGCGGCAGTGGGCATTTGAGCCTGATAAGGAAGATCCTGTATCTTCTTTAGGGATTCGACCGCGCGGACCACAGATTGAACCGGTGCTGTCAGAAGTCCAGGCTCAGTCCGCCGCAAGTAAGGCGGGTTTGCAAGCTGGCGACAGGATCGTTAAAGTCGATGGTCAACCGCTAACGCAGTGGATGACGTTCGTGAACCTGGTGCGCGATAATCCGGGTCAGCCGTTAGCGCTGGAAATTGAAAGGCAGGGCAGTGCCTTGTCTTTAACATTAATTCCGGATTCGAAACCGGGTAATGGGAAGGCAGAAGGGTTTGCCGGTGTTGTGCCGAAAATCATTCCTCTGCCGGATGAGTACAAGACAGTACGCCAGTATGGACCATTCAGCGCCATTGCACAGGCCACGGATAAAACGTGGCAGTTGATGAAGCTGACGGTCAGTATGCTGGGAAAATTGATAACCGGTGATGTGAAACTGAACAACCTCAGTGGGCCGATTTCTATCGCTCAGGGGGCTGGGATGTCAGCGGAGTTCGGGGTGATTTATTATCTGATGTTCCTTGCGCTGATTAGCGTGAACTTAGGGATAATCAACCTGTTTCCGTTGCCCGTTCTTGACGGGGGGCATCTGCTGTTCCTGGCGATTGAAAAGCTTAAGGGCGGACCGGTATCCGAGCGGGTTCAAGACTTTAGTTATCGCATTGGCTCGATATTGCTGGTGCTGTTAATGGGGCTTGCACTTTTCAATGATTTCTCTCGGTTGTAAGAGAGTTAGTTAGGAAGAACGCATAATAACGATGGCGATGAAAAAGTTGCTCATAGCGTCGCTGCTGTTTAGCAGCGCGACCGTATACGGTGCTGAAGGGTTCGTAGTGAAGGACATTCATTTCGAAGGCCTGCAGCGTGTCGCCGTTGGTGCGGCCCTCCTCAGTATGCCGGTGCGCACAGGCGACACGGTTAATGATGAAGATATCAGTAATACCATTCGCGCACTGTTTGCCACTGGCAACTTTGAGGATGTTCGTGTCCTTCGCGATGGCGATACGCTTCTGGTTCAGGTAAAAGAACGTCCGACTATTGCCAGCATCACCTTCTCCGGTAACAAATCGGTGAAAGATGACATGCTGAAGCAAAACCTCGAGGCTTCTGGCGTGCGTGTTGGCGAATCTTTGGATCGCACCACCATTGCCGATATCGAGAAAGGTCTGGAAGACTTCTACTACAGCGTCGGTAAATACAGTGCCAGCGTGAAAGCCGTTGTCACGCCACTGCCGCGCAACCGTGTTGACCTTAAACTGGTGTTCCAGGAAGGGGTATCGGCGAAGATCCAGCAGATCAATATCGTCGGTAATCATGCCTTCAGCACGGATGAACTGATCTCTCACTTCCAGTTGCGTGATGAAGTTCCGTGGTGGAACGTTGTTGGCGATCGCAAATACCAGAAGCAGAAACTGGCGGGTGACCTTGAAACCCTGCGCAGTTACTACCTGGATCGCGGTTACGCGCGTTTCAACATCGACTCAACGCAGGTCAGCCTGACCCCGGATAAGAAAGGGATCTACATTACCGTGAACATCACGGAAGGCGAGCAGTATAAGCTTTCTGGCGTTCAGGTAACGGGGAACCTGGCGGGGCACTCTGCGGAGATCGAAAGCCTGACCAAAATTGAGCCGGGCGAACTCTATAACGGCACCAAAGTGACCAAAATGGAAGATGATATTAAGAAGCTTCTGGGTCGCTATGGTTACGCCTATCCGCGTGTTCAGTCACAGCCGGAAATCAACGATACTGACAAAACCGTTATGCTGCGCGTAAACGTTGATGCGGGTAACCGTTTCTACGTGCGTAAGATCCGTTTTGAAGGTAACGACACGTCCAAAGATGCCGTCCTGCGTCGCGAAATGCGCCAGATGGAAGGGGCATGGCTGGGCAGTGATATGGTTGATCAGGGTAAAGAGCGTCTGAACCGTCTGGGTTACTTTGAAACGGTCGACACCGACACGCAGCGTGTTCCGGGCAGCCCGGACCAGGTAGACGTGGTCTATAAGGTGAAAGAGCGTAACACCGGTAGCTTTAACTTTGGTGTCGGTTACGGTACGGAAAGCGGGGTAAGCTTCCAGGCCGGTGTTCAGCAGGATAACTGGCTGGGCACGGGTTACGCGGTAGGGATTAACGGTACCAAGAACGATTACCAGACCTACAGCGAACTGTCCGTCACCAACCCGTACTTCACCGTTGATGGCGTGAGTCTGGGTGGGCGCATCTTCTATAACGACTTTGATGCGAACGATGCGGATCTGTCTGACTATACCAACAAAAGTTATGGTACAGACGTCACGCTGGGCTTCCCGGTCAACGAATACAACACTCTGCGTGCGGGTTTAGGGTATGTGCATAACTCCCTGTCTAATATGCAGCCGCAGGTCGCGATGTGGCGTTATTTGAACTCCGTGGGTGAATACCCGAGTGAATCGAATGACCGCAACTCCTTTAGCGCCAACGACTTCACCTTCAACTATGGTTGGACTTATAACAAGCTTGACCGTGGCTTCTTCCCGACGGAAGGGACGCGTATCAACCTGAACGGTAAGGTGACGATCCCTGGCTCTGATAACGAGTTCTACAAAGCGACACTGGATACCGCAACCTACGTACCGATCGACGACGATCATAAGTGGGTGGTCCTCGGTCGTACCCGTTGGGGTTATGGGGATGGAATCGGCGGTAAAGAGATGCCGTTCTATGAGAACTTTTATGCCGGTGGCTCCAGCACCGTGCGTGGCTTCCAGTCCAATACCATTGGTCCGAAAGCCGTTTATTATCCATCCAGCAGTCGTCATGATGGCGATAGCGACTACGATAACGAATGTGAAAGCACGCAATCGGCGCCGTGTAAATCGGATGATGCAGTGGGCGGTAACGCCATGGCTGTCGCCAGCCTGGAGTTCATTACCCCAACGCCGTTCATCAGTGATAAATACGCCAACTCGGTACGTACTTCGTTCTTCTGGGATATGGGTACCGTCTGGGATACTAACTGGGATTCAAGTGCATATTCCGGTTATCCAGACTACAGTGATCCAAGCAATATCCGTATGTCTGCTGGTATCGCATTACAATGGATGTCCCCATTGGGGCCGTTGGTCTTCTCCTACGCCCAGCCGTTTAAGGATTACGATGGAGACAAAAAAGAGCAGTTCCAGTTTAACATTGGTAAAACCTGGTAATTGTTCTTCGCAAAGGAATGTAATGGTAGTGTAGCGATGACTTAAGGCGATCATCTTGCATGGGATCGCCTGGCCACGCAAAGAACTGCACCTTCGGGTGCAAATGGGATGGTAAGGAGTTTATTGTGAAAAAGTGGTTATTAGCGGCAGGTCTCGGTTTAGCAATGGTTACGTCTGCACAGGCTGCTGACAAAATTGCTATCGTCAACATGGGTAGCCTGTTCCAGCAGGTTGCACAGAAGACCGGTGTTTCCAACACGTTGGAAAATGAGTTTAAAGGCCGCGCGAGCGAACTGCAGCGTATGGAATCCGATCTGCAATCTAAAATGCAGCGTCTGCAGTCCATGAAAGCGGGCAGCGATCGTACTAAGCTGGAAAAAGACGTGATGGCTCAGCGCCAGACCTTCTCTCAAAAAGCGCAGGCTTTTGAGCAGGATCGTGCACGTCGTTCCAACGAAGAACGTGGCAAACTGGTTACCCGTATCCAGACTGCAGTGAAATCTGTTGCCAGCAGCCAGAGCATCGATCTGGTCGTTGACGCAAACACCGTTGCTTACAACAGCAGCGATGTAAAAGACATCACCGCTGACGTACTGAAACAGGTTAAATAAGTAATGCCTTCAATTCGACTGGCTGATTTAGCAGAACAGTTGGATGCAGAATTACACGGTGATGGCGATATCGTCATCACCGGCGTTGCGTCCATGCAATCTGCGCAAACGGGTCACATCACCTTCATGGTGAATCCAAAATACCGTGAGCACCTGGCCTTATGCCAGGCGTCTGCCGTTGTCATGACGCAGGACGATCTTCCTTTTGCTAAGAGTGCTGCGTTGGTAGTGAAAAATCCTTACCTGACGTACGCGCGAATGGCGCAAATTTTAGATACCACGCCGCAGCCGGCACAGAACATTGCACCGAGTGCAGTAGTTGATGCGACGGCAACGCTGGGTAGCAATGTTTCAATTGGCGCAAATGCGGTTATTGAGTCTGGCGTGGAGCTTGGCGATAACGTGGTTATCGGCCCGGGCTGCTTCGTCGGGAAAAATACGAAAATTGGGGCCGGTTCGCGTCTGTGGGCGAATGTATCGGTTTACCACGACATTCAGATCGGTGAGAATTGCCTGATCCAGTCCAGTACGGTCATTGGTGCTGACGGTTTTGGCTATGCCAACGATCGCGGCAACTGGGTGAAGATCCCGCAGTTAGGTCGCGTTATTATTGGCGATCGTGTGGAGATCGGCGCTTGTACCACTATTGATCGTGGCGCACTGGATGACACTGTGATCGGCAATGGGGTTATCATTGATAACCAGTGCCAGATTGCACATAACGTTGTGATTGGCGACAATACGGCGGTTGCCGGTGGCGTCATTATGGCGGGCAGCCTGAAGATTGGCCGTTACTGTATGATCGGCGGTGCTAGCGTAATCAACGGGCATATGGAAATATGCGATAAGGTGACCGTGACGGGCATGGGGATGGTGATGCGTCCCATCACTGAACCGGGCGTCTATTCCTCAGGCATTCCGCTGCAACCTAACAAAGTATGGCGTAAGACAGCCGCACTGGTGATGAACATTGATGATATGAGCAAGCGCCTCAAAGCCATTGAGCGCAAGGTTAATCAACAAGACTAAACTCTCACCCGGTCACACATACTTTACGGCCTGTCGGCATTCATACGATTGCGGCAGGCCGTGTTATTATTGGCTTTTAGCATATTTGGACAGGAAGAGTATTTTGACTACTAACACTCATACTCTGCATATTGAAGAGATTTTAGAACTTCTGCCGCACCGTTTTCCGTTTTTACTGGTTGATCGCGTGCTGGACTTTGAAGAAGGTCGTTTTCTGCGCGCAGTGAAAAATGTCTCCGTTAACGAGCCGTTTTTCCAGGGGCATTTCCCGGGTAAACCGATTTTCCCTGGCGTGCTGATTCTGGAAGCCATGGCACAGGCTACCGGTATTCTGGCGTTTAAAAGCGTTGGTAAACTGGAGCCGGGAGAACTCTATTATTTCGCCGGTATCGATGAAGCGCGCTTTAAGCGTCCTGTCGTGCCAGGCGATCAGATGATCATGGAAGTCACTTTCGAGAAAACGCGCCGTGGCCTGACCCGCTTCAAAGGGGTTGCTCTGGTCGACGGTAAAGTAGTTTGCGAAGCAACGATGATGTGCGCTCGTAGCCGGGAGGCCTGATACGTGATTGATAATTCCGCCTTTGTTCATCCGACCGCCATTGTGGAAGAGGGCGCTTCACTTGGCGCTAACGTTCACATTGGTCCTTTTTGCCTTGTTGGACCCCATGTTGAAATTGGTGAGGGTACCGTACTGAAGTCTCACGTTGTCGTGAATGGTCATACCAAAATTGGCCGCGATAACGAGATATATCAGTTCGCCTCCATTGGCGAAGTGAACCAGGATCTGAAATATGCTGGTGAACCGACCCGTGTGGAAATTGGCGATCGTAACCGCATTCGCGAAAGCGTTACCATTCATCGTGGCACAGTGCAGGGCGGTGGATTGACGAAGGTGGGCAGCGATAACTTACTGATGATCAATGCTCATGTGGCACACGATTGCACAATAGGGGATCGCTGTATTCTGGCTAATAACGCCACGCTAGCGGGTCACGTCTCGCTGGATGATTATGTCATCATCGGTGGCATGACCGCTGTGCACCAGTTCTGCATTATTGGTGCACACGTGATGGTTGGCGGCTGTTCTGGCGTTGCTCAGGACGTTCCGCCGTACGTTATTGCGCAGGGCAACCACGCGACGCCGTTTGGCGTCAACATCGAAGGGCTGAAGCGTCGCGGATTTACTCGCGAAGCGATCACCGCCATCCGCAATGCTTACAAAGCGTTGTACCGTAGTGGCAAAACGCTGGAAGATGTAAAACCGGAAATCGCCGAACTGGCGAAGCAGTATCCGGAAGTACAGGCGTTCAGCGATTTCTTTGCCCGCTCAACGCGCGGTTTGATTCGTTAATGGCTGAGCAGCGCCCCTTAACGATTGCCCTGGTCGCCGGAGAAACCTCCGGCGATATTCTTGGTGCTGGCTTAATCCGGGCGCTGAAGGCGCGTGTTCCCGACGCGCGTTTTGTCGGCGTCGCAGGCCCACGTATGCAGGCCGAAGGCTGTGAAGCCTGGTATGAAATGGAAGAACTGGCGGTGATGGGCATTGTGGAAGTGCTTGGACGCCTGCGTCGTCTGCTGCATATCCGCGCCGATCTGACTCGTCGATTCACTGAGCTGCAGCCCGATGTCTTCGTTGGTATAGATGCACCCGATTTCAATATCACCCTCGAAGGGAATCTGAAAAAACAGGGTATCAAAACGATTCATTACGTCAGTCCGTCCGTCTGGGCGTGGCGACAGAAACGCGTTTTCAAAATAGGCAGATCCACCAATATGGTTCTGGCTTTTCTGCCTTTCGAAAAAGCGTTTTACGACAAGTACAACGTGCCGTGCCGTTTTATCGGTCACACCATGGCGGACGCGATGCCTCTGGACCCGGATAAAAATGCGGCGCGAGATGTGCTGGGGATCCCCCGTGACGCGCACTGTCTGGCGTTATTACCCGGCAGTCGCGGTGCGGAAGTCGAAATGCTCAGCGCCGACTTCCTGAAAACGGCCCAATTGTTGCGCCAGACCTATCCTGATCTTGAGGTGGTGGTGCCATTGGTGAACGCCAAACGGCGCGAGCAGTTTGAGCGGATCAAAGCAGAAGTCGCCCCGACGCTTTCCGTCCATATGTTGGATGGGATGGCGCGAGAAGCGATGATTGCCAGCGATGCCGCGTTGCTGGCATCCGGTACCGCTGCGCTCGAGTGCATGCTGGCCAAATGCCCGATGGTGGTGGGATATCGCATGAAGCCCTTTACGTTCTGGCTGGCGAAGCGACTGGTGAAGACAGATTATGTCTCGCTGCCAAACCTGCTGGCGGGAAGGGAACTGGTGAAAGAGCTGTTGCAGGAAGAGTGCGAGCCGCAAAAGCTGGCTGAGGCGCTTCTCCCCTTACTGGCGAACGGTAAAACCAGTCATGCGATGCACGATACTTTCCGCGAACTGCATCAGCAGATCCGCTGTAATGCTGATGAGCAGGCGGCGGATGCGGTCCTGGAGTTAGCACGATGATCGAATTTGTTTATCCACACACGCACTTAGTGGCGGGTGTGGATGAAGTCGGACGTGGTCCGTTGGTTGGCGCGGTCGTTACCGCAGCCGTGATCCTCGACCCGGCTCGCCCGATTGTGGGTCTTAACGATTCCAAAAAATTATCTGAAAAGCGCCGTCTGGCGCTGTATGACGAAATCAAAGAAAAAGCGTTGAGCTGGAGCCTCGGTCGTGCGGAACCGCACGAGATCGATGAGCTGAATATACTCCACGCCACGATGTTGGCCATGCAGCGAGCGGTGGCGGGGTTACATATTGCGCCGGAATATGTGCTGATCGATGGTAATCGCTGTCCGGCATTACCTGTGCCGTCTCTGGCGGTAGTGAAGGGCGACAGTCGGGTGGCGGAGATCAGCGCCGCGTCTATTCTTGCAAAAGTCACGCGTGACGCCGAAATGGCCGCGTTGGATAGCGTTTTCCCGCAATATGGTTTTGCCCAGCACAAAGGGTATCCAACCGCTTTCCATCTGGAAAAACTGGCTGAACATGGCGCAACGGAGCATCACCGACGTAGTTTTGCTCCCGTTAAACGCGCACTGGGACTCGCGTCCTGATTCTTGTGTCGAAGGAATCTGAAGATGTCTGAACCTCGTTTCGTCCACCTGCGGGTGCACAGCGACTACTCCATGATCGATGGGCTGGCAAAAACCGGGCCGCTGGTGAAAAAGGCGGCCGCGTTGGGCATGCCTGCGCTGGCGATCACCGATTTTACTAACCTCTGTGGTCTGGTGAAGTTCTACGGAGCGGGTCATGGCGCAGGGATTAAACCCATTGTTGGTGCCGATTTCCATGTTCAGAGCGAGCTGATGGGTGATGAACTGACGCATCTGACCGTGCTTGCTGCCAATAACACCGGGTACCAAAATCTTACCCTGCTGATATCCAAAGCTTATCAGCGCGGCTATGGCGCGGCGGGACCGATCATAGACCGTGACTGGCTGATCGAACTGAAAGAAGGGTTGATCCTGCTTTCCGGCGGGCGCATGGGTGACGTCGGGCGCAGTCTGCTTCGCGGTAACGGCGCGCTGGTTGATGAGTGTGTCGCGTTCTATGAAGAACACTTCCCGGATCGTTACTTCCTTGAGCTTATCCGCACTGGTCGTCCCGATGAAGAGAACTATCTTCATGCTGCCGTTGCGCTGGCGGAAGCGCGCAGTTTGCCGGTGGTCGCCACCAACGACGTGCGCTTTATCAACAGTGATGACTTTGACGCGCATGAAATTCGCGTTGCTATCCACGATGGTTTCACCCTCGACGATCCCAAACGTCCGCGTAATTACTCGCCGCAGCAATATATGCGCTCGGAAGAGGAGATGTGCGAACTCTTCTCTGATATTCCGGAAGCGTTGGAAAACACCGTTGAAATTGCCAAACGCTGTAACGTAACGGTACGTCTTGGTGAGTATTTCCTGCCGCAGTTCCCGACCGGCGATATGACCACGGAAGATTTCCTGGTCCAGAAATCGAAAGAAGGGCTGGAAGAGCGTCTGGCCTTCTTGTTCCCGGATGAAGCCGTGCGAAAAGAAAAGCGGCCGCCTTACGATGAACGTCTGGATATTGAACTGCAGGTGATCAACCAGATGGGGTTCCCGGGTTACTTCCTCATCGTGATGGAATTTATCCAGTGGTCGAAAGATAACGGCGTGCCGGTAGGGCCAGGCCGTGGTTCCGGTGCGGGCTCGCTGGTGGCTTACGCGCTGAAAATTACCGACCTCGACCCGCTGGAATTTGACCTGCTGTTCGAACGTTTCCTTAACCCGGAACGTGTCTCGATGCCTGACTTCGACGTTGACTTCTGTATGGAGAAACGCGACCAGGTGATTGAACACGTGGCCGACATGTACGGCCGTGATGCGGTATCGCAGATTATTACCTTCGGTACGATGGCGGCGAAAGCGGTGATCCGCGACGTGGGTCGCGTACTGGGCCACCCGTACGGCTTTGTCGATCGTATTTCGAAACTGGTGCCCCCCGATCCGGGGATGACGCTGGCGAAAGCCTTCGAGGCTGAACCGCAACTGCCAGAAATCTACGAGGCAGATGAAGAGGTTAAAGCGCTGATCGACATGGCGCGTAAGCTGGAAGGCGTGACCCGAAACGCCGGTAAACACGCCGGTGGTGTGGTTATCGCCCCGACGAAAATCACCGATTTTGCGCCGCTGTACTGTGATGAACAGGGGCTGCATCCGGTTACCCAGTTTGATAAAAACGACGTGGAATATGCCGGCCTCGTGAAGTTCGACTTCCTTGGCTTGCGTACACTCACTATCATTAACTGGGCGCTGGAGATGATTAACGCCCGCCGTGAAAAGAACGGTGAGCCGCCGCTGGATATTGCCGCTATCCCGCTGGACGATAAGAAAAGCTTCGATATGCTGCAACGCTCGGAAACCACGGCGGTCTTCCAGCTTGAATCCCGCGGCATGAAAGACCTGATTAAGCGTCTACAGCCTGACTGCTTCGAAGATATGATAGCCCTGGTGGCCCTGTTCCGTCCGGGGCCGTTGCAGTCCGGGATGGTAGATAACTTCATCGATCGTAAGCACGGGCGCGAAGAGATCTCCTATCCGGATGTGCAGTGGCAACACGAAAGCCTGAAACCAGTACTGGAGCCAACCTACGGCATCATCCTGTATCAGGAACAGGTCATGCAGATTGCCCAGGTGCTTTCTGGCTATACTCTTGGCGGTGCGGATATGCTGCGTCGTGCGATGGGTAAGAAAAAGCCGGAAGAGATGGCCAAACAGCGCTCCATCTTTGAAGACGGCGCGAAGAAAAACGGTATTGACGGCGAACTGGCGATGAAAATCTTCGACCTGGTGGAGAAATTCGCCGGTTACGGGTTTAACAAATCGCACTCTGCTGCCTACGCGCTGGTCTCTTACCAGACGCTGTGGCTGAAAGCGCACTATCCTGCTGAGTTTATGGCGGCGGTAATGACTGCCGATATGGACAACACCGAGAAGGTGGTGGGGCTGGTGGATGAATGCTGGCGCATGGGGCTGAAAATCCTGCCGCCGGATATCAACTCCGGGCTGTACCACTTCCACGTCAACGACGATGGCGAGATTGTCTACGGTATCGGCGCGATCAAAGGCGTGGGTGAAGGCCCGATCGAGGCGATCATTGAGGCGCGTAACAACGGCGGCTATTTCCGTGAGCTGTTTGATCTTTGCGCGCGCACCGATACCAAAAAGCTCAACCGGCGGGTGCTGGAAAAATTGATCATGTCCGGGGCATTTGACAGGCTGGGGCCGCATCGTGCTGCACTGATGAATTCGCTGGGCGATGCGCTGAAAGCCGCCGATCAGCACGCGAAAGCAGAAGCGATTGGTCAGGCAGATATGTTCGGCGTGCTGGCGGAAGAGCCGGAGCAAATTGAACAATCCTACGCCAGCTGCCAGCCGTGGCCAGAGCAGGTGGTGTTAGATGGGGAACGCGAAACGTTGGGGTTGTACCTGACGGGTCACCCGATCAACCAGTATTTGAAAGAAATTGAGCGCTATGTCGGAGGCTACCGGCTGAAAGACATGCATCCGACAGAACGTGGTAAAGTGACCACGGCTGCGGGGCTCGTCATTGCCGCAAGGGTTATGGTCACCAAGCGCGGCAATCGTATCGGCATCTGTACGCTGGATGACCGTTCCGGACGTCTGGAGGTGATGTTATTTACCGACGCCCTGGATAAATACCAGCAATTGCTGGAAAAAGACCGCATACTTATCGTCAGCGGACAGGTCAGCTTTGATGACTTCAGCGGGGGGCTTAAAATGACCGCCCGCGAAGTGATGGATATTGACGAAGCCCGGGAAAAATATGCTCGCGGGCTTGCTATCTCGCTGACGGACAGGCAAATTGATGACCAGCTTTTAAACCGACTCCGTCAGTCTCTGGAACCCCACCGCTCGGGGACAATTCCAGTACATCTCTACTATCAGAGGGCGGATGCACGTGCGCGGTTGCGTTTTGGCGCGACGTGGCGTGTCTCTCCGAGCGATCGTTTGCTTAACGATCTCCGTGGCCTCATTGGTTCGGAGCAGGTGGAACTGGAGTTTGACTAATACAGGAATACTATGAGTCTGAATTTCCTTGATTTTGAACAGCCGATTGCAGAGCTGGAAGCAAAAATCGATTCTCTGACTGCGGTGAGCCGTCAGGACGAGAAACTGGATATTAACATCGATGAAGAAGTGCATCGTCTGCGTGAAAAAAGCGTAGAACTGACGCGTAAAATCTTCGCCGATCTTGGCGCATGGCAGGTTGCCCAACTGGCACGCCATCCGCAGCGTCCTTACACCCTGGATTATGTTCGCCTGGCGTTTGATGAATTTGACGAACTGGCGGGCGATCGCGCTTATGCGGACGATAAAGCTATCGTCGGCGGCATTGCGCGTCTGGACGGTCGTCCGGTGATGATCATTGGTCATCAGAAAGGCCGCGAGACCAAAGAGAAAATCCGTCGTAACTTCGGGATGCCGGCGCCGGAAGGCTATCGTAAAGCGCTGCGTCTGATGGAAATGGCCGAGCGTTTCAACATGCCGATCATTACCTTTATCGACACTCCGGGGGCTTACCCAGGCGTGGGTGCCGAAGAGCGCGGTCAGTCCGAAGCTATCGCCCGTAACCTGCGTGAAATGTCACGTCTGAGCGTGCCGGTTATCTGCACCGTGATCGGCGAGGGCGGTTCCGGTGGCGCGCTGGCGATCGGCGTGGGCGATAAAGTGAATATGCTGCAATACAGCACCTATTCCGTTATCTCTCCGGAAGGCTGTGCTTCCATTCTGTGGAAAAGTGCAGACAAAGCGCCGCTGGCCGCAGAAGCGATGGGGATCATTGCGCCGCGTCTGAAAGAGCTGAAGCTGATTGATTCCATCATCCCGGAACCGCTGGGCGGCGCGCATCGCAATCCGGAAGCGATGGCGGCTTCGCTGAAAGCGCAGCTGCTGGCTGACCTCGCGGATCTCGATGTATTGAGCACAGAAGATTTGAAGAACCGTCGCTATCAGCGT
Organism: Citrobacter sp. RHB35-C17; assembly: GCF_013816795.1. Lineage (NCBI taxonomy): Bacteria > Pseudomonadati > Pseudomonadota > Gammaproteobacteria > Enterobacterales > Enterobacteriaceae > Citrobacter > Citrobacter sp. RHB35-C17. The sequence continues at coordinate 1,030,755 of NZ_CP057150.1, forward strand.
CTGATGAGCTACGGCTACGCCTAAGCGTTGACCATTCCGAAAAGGGCCACAATTTGTGGCCCTTTTTTTTACCTGCGGTTTGAACAGGCTATGATTAGCTAAGGTTTTTCCAGGAGGAACGCATGAATATCATCGCCATTATGGGGCCGCACGGGGTTTTTTATAAAGACGAGCCCATTAACGAGCTTGAGCGTGCGCTGCAATCACAGGGATTTCAGATTATCTGGCCGCAAAACAGCGTCGACCTACTGAAATTTATCGAACACAACCCGCGCATTTGTGGGGTGATTTTTGACTGGGATGAGTACAGTCTCGATTTGTGCAGTGAGATTAACCAGCTCAATGAGTATTTACCGCTGTATGCGTTTATCAACACGCATTCGACGATGGATGTCAGCGTTCACGACATGCGCATGGCGCTATGGTTTTTCGAGTATGCGCTCGGGCAGGCGGAAGATATCGCGACGCGCATTCGCCAGTACACCAACGAGTACCTCTACAATATCACGCCGCCTTTTACCAGAGCGCTGTTCACCTATGTGAAAGAGGGAAAATACACCTTCTGCACGCCGGGTCACATGGCCGGAACGGCCTATCAAAAAAGTCCAGTTGGCTGCCTGTTCTATGACTTTTTCGGTGGCAATACCCTGAAAGCGGATGTGTCGATATCAGTCACTGAACTGGGTTCGTTACTCGATCACACCGGGCCACATCTGGAGGCCGAAGAGTATATCGCCCGAACGTTCGGCGCAGAGCAGAGTTATATGGTGACTAACGGCACCTCCACCTCAAACAAAATTGTGGGGATGTATGCCGCGCCAACCGGCAGTACGCTGTTGATTGACCGTAACTGCCATAAGTCGCTCGCGCATTTGTTAATGATGAGCGACGTCGTCCCGATTTGGCTGAAACCAACGCGTAATGCGCTCGGTATTCTGGGCGGCATTCCGAAGCGTGAGTTCACGCGCGAGAGTATTGCGAACAAAGTTGCCACCACGGCGCAGGCGCAGTGGCCAGTTCATGCCGTGATCACTAACTCGACCTATGACGGCCTGCTGTATAACACTAACTGGATCAAACAGACGCTGGATGTCCCTTCTATCCACTTCGATTCTGCCTGGGTGCCCTATACCCACTTTCATCCCATTTATCAGGGGAAAAGCGGGATGAGCGGTGAACGGGTGCAGGGCAAGGTGATTTTCGAAACGCAATCCACCCACAAAATGCTGGCGGCGCTATCGCAGGCGTCGCTGATCCATATTAAAGGAGACTATGACGAAGAAACCTTCAACGAAGCGTTTATGATGCACACCTCGACCTCACCGAGTTATCCGATTGTCGCCTCCATCGAGACGGCGGCAGCGATGCTGCGGGGAAATTCCGGTAAGCGATTAATCAATCGCTCTGTGGAGCGCGCGTTACATTTTCGCAAAGAAGTGCAGCGGCTACGTGAAGAGTCTGACGGTTGGTTCTTTGATATCTGGCAGCCGGAAGAGGTTGATGAAGCCGCGTGCTGGCCGGTGGCACCCGGTGAAGACTGGCACGGATTTACCGATGCCGACGATGACCATATGTTCCTCGATCCGGTAAAAGTCACGATCCTGACGCCCGGTATGAACGAGCAAGGGGAGATGAGTGACGAGGGGATCCCCGCCGCGCTGGTGGCGAAATTCCTTGATGAGCGCGGCGTGGTGGTGGAGAAAACCGGGCCGTACAATCTGCTGTTTCTCTTCAGTATTGGTATCGATAAAACCCGGGCAATGGGGCTGTTGCGTGGACTGACCGAATTTAAACGCTCTTACGATCTCAATTTGCGCGTGAAGAATATGCTGCCGGATCTGTATGCAGAAGATCCTGATTTTTATCGCAACATGCGTATTCAGGATCTGGCGCAAGGGATCCACAAGCTCATCCGCCAACACGATCTTTCCGGTCTGATGCTGCGTGCGTTTGATACATTGCCGGAAATGATCATGACGCCGCATCAGGCCTGGCAGCGACAGATCAAAGGCGAAGTCGAAACGGTCCCCCTCGATCAACTGGTGGGACGCGTGTCGGCGAATATGATCCTGCCATACCCTCCCGGCGTTCCGCTGCTGATGCCGGGAGAAATGCTCACCGAGCAGAGTCGCGCCGTACTCGATTTTCTGCTGATGCTCTGTTCTGTTGGTCAGCGTTATCCGGGCTTTGAAACGGATATTCACGGGGCGAAACAGGATGACGACGGCGTATACCTCGTACGAGTCTTAAAAACGGCATGACGACTTGCCTTCAGCGCTCCCGGGCGGGTAACGTGCTGATGATAAATAACGGAGATGAAGACACTATGCTGGGATTAAAACGGGTTCACCATATTGCGATTATTGCGACAGACTATGCCGCGAGTAAGTCCTTCTATTGCGATATTTTGGGGTTTACGCTGCTGAGCGAGGCCTATCGCGCAGAACGAGACTCGTGGAAGGGCGATCTGGCGCTGAATGGACAATATGTGATTGAGCTTTTTTCATTTCCTTTCCCGCCGGCGCGTCCAGGGCATCCGGAAGCCTGTGGCTTGCGCCATCTGGCGTTCAGCGTGGATAACCTGGATAATGCGGTAGCGCATCTGGAAGCGAATCACGTAAATTGTGAAGCCATCCGCATTGATCCCTTCACCAACAAGCGCTTCACCTTTTTTAAAGACCCGGATGGCCTGCCGCTCGAATTGTATGAGCAGTAAGGCTTGTTATTGTGACGATTGCCCGGTAACGTGCCGGGCAATCGTCACTGTAAATAACCGCTATGACAACACTCACGCTGAACACCTCGCTTATCACTTCCCGACAGATACTAGTCGCCTTTAGCGGCGGTCTGGACTCTACCGTGCTTTTACACCAACTGGTGCAATGGCGGATGCAACAACCGACCCTCTCGCTTCGCGCCATGCACATCCATCATGGACTTAGCGCTCACGCCGATGAGTGGGTGGCACACTGTGAAGCCGTCTGCGCGCAATGGCAGGTTCCGCTGGTGGTGGAGCGGGTCACGCTGGTGGACGCCGGGCTGGGAATCGAAGCGCAGGCCCGGCAGGCGCGGTATCAGGCATTTGCCGATGCGCTATTGCCCGGTGAGGTGTTGGTGACTGCCCAGCATCTTGACGATCAGTGTGAAACCTTTTTGCTGGCGCTCAAACGCGGCAGCGGACCGGCTGGGCTGTCTGCAATGGCGGAGAGTGCTGAGTTTGCGGGCACGTTACTCATTCGTCCGTTATTGACACAACCCCGTGCGGCACTGGAGCAATGGGCAATGCAGCATCAGCTTCGCTGGATTGAAGATGAAAGCAATCAGGATGACGCCTACGATCGCAACTTCCTGCGTTTGCAGGTTCTGCCGCTTCTGCAACAGCGCTGGCCGCATTTCGCTGACGCCACGGCACGCAGCGCAGCGCTGTGTGCTGAACAAGAGAGTCTGCTGGATGAACTGCTTGCCGATGAACTGTCTTCTTGCACCACAGATAACGGCACGCTGGAGTTAACGCCGCTCATGGCGATGACCCGTGTCCGGCGCGCTGCGCTACTTCGCCGCTGGCTGGCGGCGAAAAATGCGCCGATGCCTTCACGCGATGGACTGGAACGTCTCTGGCAGGAGGTGGCGCTGGCGCGTGAAGATGCGTCACCGTGCCTGCGTTTCGGCGAGTACGAGGTGCGGCGCTTTCAGGGACAGCTGTGGTGGATTAAATCTGTTGTCGAACAAAGTGAGACAATACTGCCCTGGCCTCGCTGGCAGTTACCGCTCACGTTGCCTGCCGGGCTGGGCCATCTGCGGTTACTGGTGGGGGACGAATTACGCGCGCCTCATGAGGATGAGCGTGTCAGTATCCGTTTTAAAGCGCCGGGAATGCTGCATATCGTTGGCCGTAGCGGTGGCCGCAAGCTCAAGAAAATCTGGCAGGAGTTGAATGTACCTTCCTGGCGACGAGATACCACGCCATTGCTGTTTTACGGCGAAACGCTGATTGCGGCTGCAGGCGTATTTGTCACGCGTGACGGCGCGGCGGGTGAGGAGTCGGGGGTGAGACTGGTGTGGGATCAAATCGGTGGAAATGCCTGATGGCGCAGCGCCACCAGGCAATATGGGTTCAGGATTCGCTAACCACCACGGTACCGATTTCCGGATGGCTGAAGCTGACAATTTTATCGAGACGAAGCTCGCGCGTTTCACCCGCAACCTCGGTGATTAGGTATTCCACGTTTTTCCGTGAAACCAAATCGTTGGCTTTCGCTTGCAAAACTTCACCATCTTTCAGTTCCAGCGTCAGTAATAAATGATGCTGGCAGGCGAGCTCAAGGTTGTCGTAGTCATCACAGTTGATGGGTTGGTATGTATCATTCATTGACATAATCGCTCACCAGTAAGTTCGCCGCAGCATACGCCGCCTTTTCCCTGACCGACTCTGAAAGGGCACTGTCTGCCGCTATTTCATTAAGCACCTTCAATACGCAACCCAGCGCATCCGGGATATACCCTAAGTCTCCGCTGGCGATTTCCGCATACCGCTTGCGTATTAACTCACAATATTTTTCCACATGCCCTCCTGTCAGCATTCTGACTTAACCGTGGATGCAAGTCTAAGCCTACGAAGATAAACTCTGTTTAGCAAGGTGACTATACCACAGCCATTCACGCAATATCAGCGCCTGATTGATGATCCCCGGACAGCCTTTTGGCTCCTTTTTCGCTACAATGGCTGCCTGATTCGAAAGGAGTTTTTCCATGGCGCTTAAAGCGACAATTTATAAAGCCGTCGTCAACGTGGCTGACCTTGACCGCAACCAGTTTCTTGATGCGGCGTTGACGCTGGCGCGTCACCCCTCTGAAACCCAGGAACGAATGATGTTGCGTCTGCTGGCGTGGATTAAGTATGCGGATGAGCGTCTCCAGTTTACGCGTGGTTTAAGCGCAGAGGATGAACCGGAAGCGTGGTTGCGTAACGATCATCTGGGTATCGACTTGTGGGTTGAACTGGGGCTACCGGATGAGCGCCGTATTAAGAAAGCGTGTTCTCAGGCTGCTGATGTGGCGCTGTTTGCCTACAATAGCCGGGCGGCGCAGATCTGGTGGCAGCAGAATCAAAGCAAATGCGCGCAGTTTTCGAATCTCACTGTCTGGTATCTGGATGATGAACAACTGGCCCAGCTTAGCGCCTTTGCGAGCCGTACCATGACGCTACAGGCGACAATTCAGGACGGGGCGATCTGGCTGTCTGATTCTCAGAATAATCTGGAAATTCATCTGACGCCTTGGCAACAACCGGTATGATCGTCATTTCGCGGACTGTCTCGATCCCCGACGATGAGCTGGAGATCACCGCCATTCGCGCCCAGGGCGCAGGAGGACAGAACGTCAATAAGACCTCAACGGCGATACATTTGCGTTTTGACATTCGGGCCTCCAGCCTGCCAGAGTATTATAAGGAACGTCTGCTGGCTGCCAGCCATCATCTGATTACCGCTGATGGCGTGATGATTATTAAGGCGCAGGAGTACCGCAACCAGGAACTCAACCGGGAAGCGGCGCTTGCCAGACTGGTAGCGGTTATAAAAGAGCTCACCGCAGTACAAAAAAGCCGACGCGCAACCCGACCGACGCGGGCATCGAAAGAGCGAAGATTAAACTCGAAGGCGCAGAAATCCTCAGTAAAAGCCCTTCGCGGTAAAGTCCGTCGTGATGACTGACGGGCAGGAATAAAATGTGATAGGGAGTCAGGGTGAAAAAAACACTACTTTCAGCGATGGCGGCATTTACGCTCTTCGCATTGATTGGCTGTAACAACCGTTCAGAGGTTGATGTTATCCAGCCGACTCAGGTTGCAGAATTAAAACCGATGCAGCAAAGCTGGCGGGGCATTCTGCCTTGTGCCGACTGCGAGGGTATTGAGACCTCACTGTTTCTGGAGAAAGATGGCACATGGGTAATGAACGAACGCTATCAGGGCGTGCGTGAAGAGCCGTCTTCTTTTGCTTCCTACGGCACCTGGGCGCGCACGGCCGATAAACTGGTGCTGACCGACAGTCAGGGTGAGAAGTCTTATTATCGCGCGAAAGGCGAAGCGCTGGAGATGCTGGATCGGGAAGGCAATCCGGTTGAATCACAATTTAACTATACGCTTGAACCGGTGAAATCCAGTTTGCCGGTAACGCCAATGGCGATGCGTGGCATGTATTTCTATATGGCGGATGCCGCGACCTTTACCGACTGCGCAACCGGAAAGCAGGTTTCTGTTGCCAGTAACGCAGAACTGGAACGCGGTTATCTTGCGGCGCGTGGCACCAGTGAGAAACCGGTGCTGTTGTCCGTCGAAGGGCACTTCACGCTGGAGGCGAATCCGGATACCCATGAGCCGGTGAAAACGCTGATGGCCGATAAAGAGATTAAATTTATTCCGGGTAAGAGCTGCACCGACTGAGTGATGGACTCAATGATAGCTGTCCGGGTGACTGGACAGTTATCGTCTTACCCGCAGTTTTGCTATTGTGTATCGCGCTTAACGCGTCAGTCCTACAAAACGTCCCGTCTTGATATAAATCCCTAACTTCAAATGACCGACATAGCGTAGCTGCGTTTCTGGCTTAAATGCGGCAACGTCGCCTTCCCGCATGTGCATCAGGTCAGCAGGGCTGATCCAGCCCGATTGCGCCAGGGTTAGCGGATGTCCCGCTTTGGTAAACGCATCAGTGACGAATTCGGAGCAAAACCACGCCGTTTTTTCTCCCTCGCGGGGATCGCTCAACTGCGCTTTCGCCAGCCCGCTGACGCACTGTTGCCGGAAATCCGCAGAAAAGGGGTTTAGCGAACACATCTGGCGAGTCACCATAAACGGAATGAATTCTACGATACCGCGATAGTTATAGCCGCTGTCTTTGATTTTATAGGCGAAGGTTTTGATCTCAGCGGCCTGTTGCGGAGTCAGCTCCGGGACTCTCAGGGCAAAAAGTTTATCACTGTGTTTCATCGCCTGTTTGAGTGACACGATTTGTACCCCAGCACCGGTGGCTTCTGCGACTTCATTATCGCCCAGATAGACGGCAACATGGCTTACGGAAGCATTGCTGAACGCGCGGATGCCTAATGAGGTCACCCCGAGGCTGGAGGAGAACAACAGATCGCCTGGCTTAAGGTCGGTATCGGTAATTTCGACGAGTGCTTTATTCGTGAATGAACTCTGGCGCTGGAATGTAACCGCCCATTTTTTGGATTGTGCATCAATGGCGGCGGCGGATTTATTCGGTGGGCTGACGTCAACGGTGCAGGCCGAAATCAAAAGAAGGCAAGGGAGGAACAGGCGGTAATACGCCGTGAGTTTAGCCATTTTATACAATCCATGTAAAAAAGAGGCCCTGAAAATCAGAGCCTCTTATGACATCAGCCTTTAATCTGTTTAACCAGATAGTTGACGATGTCGCCGGTTTTTATCAACTGTTTCTCGCCATTGCGACGGTATTTGTATTCAATATCGTCGTTGTCGAGGTTACGGTCGCCCAGCACGATAGTGTGCGGAATACCGATCAGTTCCATATCGGCGAACATCACGCCTGGGCGCTCTTTACGGTCGTCCATCAGCACTTCGATGCCCTGCGCACGCAGTTCGGCATACAGTTTTTCCGCCAGTTCCTGCACACGATAGGACTTGTGCATGTTCATCGGCAGAATCACCACCTGGAACGGCGCGATAGCGTCAGGCCATACTATCCCACGCTCGTCGTAGTTCTGCTCAATAGCCGCTGCTACCACGCGTGTGACCCCGATACCGTAACAACCCATGGTCAGGATCTGGTTGCGGCCATCTTCACCCTGGACGGCGGCTTTCATTGCTTCCGAGTACTTGGTGCCCAACTGGAAGATATGACCGACTTCGATACCGCGTTTGATCAGCAACGTGCCTTTTCCATCCGGGCTTGGATCGCCGGCGACGACGTTACGGATATCAGCGACTTCCGGGGTTGCGACATCGCGATCCCAGTTAATGCCGAAGTAATGCTTACCATCCACGTTAGCGCCTGCCGCGAAATCACTCATTGCGGCAACGGTACGGTCAATAATCACCGGCACTGGCATGTTTACCGGGCCCAAAGAACCCGGACCGGCATTCACCAGCGCGCGGATCTCTTCTTCGGTTGCAAACGTCAGCGGGCTGGCAACCTGCGGCAGTTTTTCCGCTTTGACTTCGTTCAGCTCGTGATCGCCGCGAACCAGCAGTGCGACCAGCGGAGACTTGCTGTCTTCCACGGCTTTCACCAGCAGGGTTTTCACGGTTTTCTCGATTGGCAGACTAAACTGTTCAACCAGCTCGGCGATAGTTTTTGCGTTCGGCGTATCAACCAGCGTCATTTCTTGCGTTGCAGCGGCGCGCGGCGCTTTTGGCGCAACGGCTTCCGCAAATTCAATGTTGGCCGCGTAGTCAGAGGAATCAGAGAAGATCACATCGTCTTCGCCGCTCTGTGCCAGTACCTGGAATTCGTGCGAGGCGCTGCCGCCGATAGAACCGGTGTCAGCCTGTACCGCGCGGAAATCCAGCCCCATGCGGCTGAAGATCTTGCTATAAGCCGCGTACATCGCGTCGTAGGTTTCCTGCAGAGATTCCTGAGAAGTATGGAAAGAGTACGCATCTTTCATCAGGAATTCACGGGAGCGCATCACGCCGAAACGCGGACGCACTTCGTCACGGAATTTAGTCTGAATCTGGTAGAAGTTCAGCGGCAGCTGTTTGTAAGAGCTGAGCTCGTTACGAATCAGATCGGTGATCACTTCTTCATGCGTTGGGCCAAGTACGAACGGACGATCGCCACGGTCAGCAATACGCAGCAGTTCCGGACCGTACTGTTCCCAACGACCACTCTCTTGCCACAGTTCAGAAGGCTGAACCACCGGCATTAACACCTCGATCGCACCGGCGTTGTTCATCTCTTCACGCACGATGTTCTCAACTTTTTTCAGGACGCGCACGCCGGTCGGCAGCCAGGTGTATAACCCGGAGGCCAGCTTGCGGATCATCCCGGCGCGTAGCATCAGTTGGTGGCTGATCACCTCGGCGTCGGCAGGTGTCTCCTTCAGAGTGGAGAGCAGATATTGGCTAGTACGCATGTTGTTACGGTTCCAGTTGAACGATCGAACAGGCTCAAAGTGAGCCTGACACAAAAAAAAGTAACTCAGTTTACCAGCGAGAAAGGGATGTCAAAAGAGAAGGGCGTGAAATTAGCGGGGTTCAAGCGCAAAGACTTCAAAACCCGTCTCGGTTACGCGCCAGCGCACGTTGAAATCATGCAGCCAGACAGCATAATTTTTACCGGTCTCTTCTCCTTTTCGATAGGCAGGACGCGGATCCTGCGCCAGCACATCACGAATAAACGTCTTCAGCAGGGGATAACGTTTTTCCAGCGCGGGAAACTGTTGCTCAATCTCGTCGGTAAAACTCACCGACATTTCGGCTTGCGGTGCCTGTTGCGCGTAGCTGGCGGTCGCATCCGGTAGCGATTCCGCGAACGGCAGGTAAGGCTTGATATCGATGACCGGCGTACCGTCAACCAGATCCAGACTGCCCAGTTGCAGAATGACCTGATCTTTCTGACAGACAACGCCTTTCAGTTCAACCAGCGACATGCCGACGGGATTGGGGCGAAATGTTGAGCGCGTAGCAAATACGCCCATCCGCGCGTTGCCGCCAAGACGAGGCGGGCGCACGGTAGGGCGCCATCCCCCTTCCATCGTCTGATGGAAAACAAAGATCACCCATAAGTGGCTGAATGCTTCAAGACCGCGTACCGCATCGGCCTGATTGTAAGGAGACAGCAGGTGCAGTTCGCCGTTGACGCTTTTTACCAGCCCTGGCTGGCGGGGAACGGCGAACTTCTCTTTGTAAGGCGAGCGAATGACACCGATTTGCTCAAACTGAAAATGACTCATTTAGCCGAGATGTTGAGCGCAGAACCAATGCAGACAGCCTGACGATAACAACCCGGCGTCCCGCTGGTGACTTCACAGCTATGCAGTAACACGGCATTGGCTTTCATTTTTGACGCATTAATCTGCATGCGTTTACGTGCTGTCGGGATGTTCGGCGGAGAGTCCTGGTTAGAGGCCTGACAGGATTCACCGGTCACTTCACCGAGATCGCGGAACGGCTTGCCGACCAGATCTTCAGCATTAGTGTAAATTCTGACGGGAACAGCGCGCGGCGCTTTCGGTTTTTCCGGCTCCGCTTTTGGCGGGGTTGCGGTGCTTTGAACGGGTTCAACAGGGGATCTGCTTAGCATGGAACAGCCGCTCAGCATGAGTGCCAATAAACAGATCGGTAAAGCACGCATAATATTTCCTCAATGAATGATCTAACTGTCACATATTGAATCAGGAGCTTGCATAAATGACAAGACGGGCAAACGCCCGTCCTGAATGATATTACAGATTGTGAAAAGCGCCTAAAAATTACCAGCCCTTAACAGCACCACCGTTGAAGACTTTATTGGCGGCTTCGTAAACTTCGTCAGACTGATAGGCCTGAACGAATTTCTTCACGTTCTCCGCGTCTTTGTTATCTTCACGGGTCACGATCAGGTTGACGTACGGGGAATCTTTATCTTCAACGAAGATACCGTCTTTCGCCGGCGTCAGGTTGATCTGGCTGGCATAAGTGGTGTTGATTACCGCCAGAGCAATTTGCGCATCGTCAAGAGAACGCGGCAACTGAGGGGCTTCCAGTTCAACAATTTTCAGATTTTTCGGGTTCCCGACGATATCCAGTGAGGTCGGCAGCAGACCCACGCCATCTTTAAGTTTGATCAGACCGACTTTTTGCAGCAGCAGCAGAGAACGGCCCAGGTTGGTTGGATCGTTCGGAACCGCTACCTGTGCGCCATCCTGAAGCTCATCCAGAGATTTGATTTTTTTAGAGTAGCCCGCAATCGGATAAACGAAGGTATTGCCTGCGGCAACCAGCTTGTATCCGCGATCTTTGATCTGCTGATCCAGATACGGTTTGTGCTGGAAGGCGTTGGCATCGATATCGCCTTTGCTCAGCGCTTCGTTCGGCAGAACGTAGTCATTGAAGGTCACCAGTTCGACGTCCAGACCGTATTTTTCTTTCGCAACTTTTTGTGCGACTTCAGCTACCTGCTGTTCCGCACCGACAATCACGCCGACTTTGATGTGGTTTGGATCTTTTTCATCCTGACCGCAACCCACGAGTGCCAGAGAACCAATCAGGGCGCCGACTGCCGCAATGGTTTTGAATTTGAACGCCATGCTTATTTCCTTAATGTGATAATTGTGTTTTGTAGAACGTTACTTGTGCGTCACAGTCCGGACGATGCGATCGCCCGCGAACTGAATTAAATAAACCAGAACAACGAGTAATACCAGTACCGTATTCATAACAGTAGCATTGTATCCAATATAGCCGTACTGATAGCCGATCTGTCCAAGACCGCCGGCACCCACGGCACCGCCCATGGCGGAATAACCAACCAGGGTAATCAGCGTAATTGTCGCAGCGTTTACCAGCCCTGGCAGGGCTTCTGGCAGCAGCACCTTACGTACAATTTGCAGCGGTGTTGCGCCCATTGCGCGGGACGCTTCAATCAGGCCGGTCGGGATTTCCAGCAGGGCGTTTTCCACCATACGGGCGATAAACGGTGCCGCGCCGACGGTGAGCGGGACAATGGCAGCCTGCAAACCGATTGATGTCCCGACAATCACACGAGTGAACGGAATCATCCATACCAGCAGAATAATGAACGGAATCGAACGGAAGATGTTCACAACCGCAGACAGTGTGCGGTAGAGCTTCGCGTTCTCAATGATTTGCCCGGGACGCGTGACGTACAGCAGCACGCCAACGGGAAGACCAATCACAAAACCAAAGAACCCGGATACGAAGGTCATCGCCAGCGTTTCCCAGACGCCACGAACCAGCAGCCACATCATCGGCTCAGACATAACCCAGTACCTCTACTTTTACATGGTGTTCCTGCAGCCAGGCGATCGCGGCTTGCGTTTCTTCTTGTGTGCCGTGCATTTCAGTCAGCATGATGCCGAACTTCACGCCGCCGGCGTAATCCATCTGCGCGCTAATAATGTTGTTATTCACGTTAAAGCGGCGCGCTGTTTCGGAAAGCAGCGGCGCATCCACCGACTGACCGGTGAATTCCATGCGCAACATCGGGACGCTGTCGGTCGTCGATTCCGCTTTGAGGCGTGCCAGATAATCTTCCGGAATATCCAGATGCAGTGTGGACTGAATAAATTTCTGCGCCAGGGGCGTTTTCGGGTGGGAAAACACTTCGCTGACGGTATCTTGCTCAATCAGCTCACCGTTGCTGATGACGGCTACGCAGTCGCAGATGCGTTTCACCACGTCCATTTCGTGCGTGATCAGTAGAATGGTCAGGCCAAGGCGACGGTTAATGTCTTTCAGCAGTTCAAGAATGGAGCGAGTAGTGGCTGGGTCCAGCGCACTGGTCGCTTCATCGCACAGCAACACTTTTGGCTGACTTGCCAGTGCACGGGCGATAGCGACACGCTGTTTCTGACCACCAGACAGATTCGCAGGGTAGCTGTCGTGCTTATCACCCAAGCCAACGAGATCGAGCAGTTCCGTCACGCGGCGCTTAATTTCTTCTTTTGGGGTGTTATCGAGTTCCAGCGGCAGCGCGACGTTACCAAAAACGGTTCGGGAGGCCAGCAGGTTGAAGTGCTGGAAAATCATGCCAATCTGACGACGCGCCTTAGTCAGTTCAGATTCTGATAGCGTCGTCAGTTCCTGTCCGCCAACCTGAACGCTTCCTTCTGTCGGGCGCTCCAGCAGGTTTACACAGCGGATCAGCGTACTTTTACCTGCGCCTGAGGCACCGATAACGCCATAAATTTGTCCGGCAGGAACATGCAGGCTAACGTTATTCAACGCCTGAATAGTGCGGGTCCCCTGATGGAACACTTTGGTGATATTCGAAAGTTTAATCATTGATTATTTATTATCGTAATGAAGTTACCGTGGCATTTTCGTCTGTCTGATGCGGTCAAAAGCCGTCAACAAAATGGATGTTAAGGCATCCAGACGTCTAAATCAATCAGGGTTTCTACGATGAGCACTTTCTTGCCTGCCGAAACATGCGATACTAGCGCCACATGCCTTATTCAGGAGCTATAAAAGGTGGCAAAGTCCGTACCCGCTATTTTTCTCGACCGTGACGGCACAATTAATGTTGATCACGGCTACGTACACGAAATCGACGAGTTCGAATTTATCGACGGTGTTATTGATGCTATGCGCGAGCTTAAAACACTGGGCTATGCGCTGGTAGTTGTCACCAACCAGTCAGGGATTGCGCGCGGCAAATTTACCGAAGCGCAGTTTGAAACATTAACAGAGTGGATGGACTGGTCACTGGCCGATCGCGATGTCGACCTCGACGGTATCTATTATTGTCCACACCACCCGCAAGGCAGTGTGGAAGAGTATCGCCAGGTTTGTGATTGTCGTAAGCCGCATCCCGGTATGCTGATCTCGGCCCGCGATTTCCTGCACATTGATATGGCCGCGTCTTATATGGTGGGCGACAAATTAGAAGATATGCAGGCTGCGGCTGCGGCAGGAGTCGGGACAAAAGTGTTAGTGCGAACCGGCAAGCCCATTACTGCGGAAGCAGAAAATGCGGCAGATTGGGTATTAAATAGTCTTGCTGATCTGCCATCGGCGATAAAAAAGCAGCAAAAATAAGCATTGTGGTTAAAAGGTGAGCGGTTGAAATAAAACTGCATTTTTCCGCTTGTCTTCCTGAGTCGACTCCCTATAATGCGCCTCCATCGACACGGCGGATGTGAATCACTTCACACAAACAGCCGGTTCGGTTGAAGAGAAAAATCCTGAAAATCAGGGTTGACTCTGAAAGAGGAAAGCGTAATATACGCCACCTCGCGACAGAGCGCTAAAGCGCGTCGCAACTGCTCTTTAACAATTTATCAGACAATCTGTGTGGGCACTCAGAGTGACATGGATACTTAACGTCGCAAGACGAAAAATGAATACCAAGTCTCAAAGAGTGAACACGTAATTCATTACGACGTTTAATTCTAAGAGCATCAAACTTAAATTGAAGAGTTTGATCATGGCTCAGATTGAACGCTGGCGGCAGGCCTAACACATGCAAGTCGAACGGTAACAGGAAGCAGCTTGCTGCTTTGCTGACGAGTGGCGGACGGGTGAGTAATGTCTGGGAAACTGCCCGATGGAGGGGGATAACTACTGGAAACGGTAGCTAATACCGCATAATGTCGCAAGACCAAAGAGGGGGACCTTCGGGCCTCTTGCCATCGGATGTGCCCAGATGGGATTAGCTTGTTGGTGAGGTAACGGCTCACCAAGGCGACGATCCCTAGCTGGTCTGAGAGGATGACCAGCCACACTGGAACTGAGACACGGTCCAGACTCCTACGGGAGGCAGCAGTGGGGAATATTGCACAATGGGCGCAAGCCTGATGCAGCCATGCCGCGTGTATGAAGAAGGCCTTCGGGTTGTAAAGTACTTTCAGCGGGGAGGAAGGGGTTAAGGTTAATAACCTTAGCCATTGACGTTACCCGCAGAAGAAGCACCGGCTAACTCCGTGCCAGCAGCCGCGGTAATACGGAGGGTGCAAGCGTTAATCGGAATTACTGGGCGTAAAGCGCACGCAGGCGGTCTGTCAAGTCGGATGTGAAATCCCCGGGCTCAACCTGGGAACTGCATTCGAAACTGGCAGGCTTGAGTCTCGTAGAGGGGGGTAGAATTCCAGGTGTAGCGGTGAAATGCGTAGAGATCTGGAGGAATACCGGTGGCGAAGGCGGCCCCCTGGACGAAGACTGACGCTCAGGTGCGAAAGCGTGGGGAGCAAACAGGATTAGATACCCTGGTAGTCCACGCCGTAAACGATGTCTATTTGGAGGTTGTGCCCTTGAGGCGTGGCTTCCGGAGCTAACGCGTTAAATAGACCGCCTGGGGAGTACGGCCGCAAGGTTAAAACTCAAATGAATTGACGGGGGCCCGCACAAGCGGTGGAGCATGTGGTTTAATTCGATGCAACGCGAAGAACCTTACCTGGTCTTGACATCCACAGAACTTGGCAGAGATGCCTTGGTGCCTTCGGGAACTGTGAGACAGGTGCTGCATGGCTGTCGTCAGCTCGTGTTGTGAAATGTTGGGTTAAGTCCCGCAACGAGCGCAACCCTTATCCTTTGTTGCCAGCGGTCCGGCCGGGAACTCAAAGGAGACTGCCAGTGATAAACTGGAGGAAGGTGGGGATGACGTCAAGTCATCATGGCCCTTACGACCAGGGCTACACACGTGCTACAATGGCATATACAAAGAGAAGCGACCTCGCGAGAGCAAGCGGACCTCATAAAGTATGTCGTAGTCCGGATTGGAGTCTGCAACTCGACTCCATGAAGTCGGAATCGCTAGTAATCGTGGATCAGAATGCCACGGTGAATACGTTCCCGGGCCTTGTACACACCGCCCGTCACACCATGGGAGTGGGTTGCAAAAGAAGTAGGTAGCTTAACCTTCGGGAGGGCGCTTACCACTTTGTGATTCATGACTGGGGTGAAGTCGTAACAAGGTAACCGTAGGGGAACCTGCGGTTGGATCACCTCCTTACCTTAAAGAACCTGCCTTTGTAGTGCCCACACAGATTGTCTGATGAAAAGTAAAAAGCAAGGCGTCTTGCCGAAGCAGACTTCAGTGTCCCCTTCGTCTAGAGGCCCAGGACACCGCCCTTTCACGGCGGTAACAGGGGTTCGAATCCCCTAGGGGACGCCACTTGCTGGTTTGTGTGAGTGAAAGTCGCCGGCCCCTGTATCTCAAAACTGACTCAGCGAGTCATGTTTGAGATATTTGCTCTTTAAAAATCTGGATCAAGCTGAAAATTGAAACGACACACCGTTAATGGTGTGTTCGAGTCTCTCAAATTTTCGCAACACGATGATGAATCGAAAGAAACATCTTCGGGTTGTGAGGTTAAGCGACTAAGCGTACACGGTGGATGCCCTGGCAGTCAGAGGCGATGAAGGACGTGCTAATCTGCGAAAAGCGTCGGTAAGGTGATATGAACCGTTATAGCCGGCGATGTCCGAATGGGGAAACCCAGTGCAATTCGTTGCACTATCGTTAACTGAATCCATAGGTTAACGAGGCGAACCGGGGGAACTGAAACATCTAAGTACCCCGAGGAAAAGAAATCAACCGAGATTCCCCCAGTAGCGGCGAGCGAACGGGGAGCAGCCCAGAGCCTGAATCAGCATGTGTGGTAGTGGAACGGTCTGGAAAGGCCGGCGATACAGGGTGACAGCCCCGTACACAAAATTGCATGTGCTGTGAGCTCGATGAGTAGGGCGGGACACGTGGTATCCTGTCTGAATATGGGGGGACCATCCTCCAAGGCTAAATACTCCTGACTGACCGATAGTGAACCAGTACCGTGAGGGAAAGGCGAAAAGAACCCCGGCGAGGGGAGTGAAAAAGAACCTGAAACCGTGTACGTACAAGCAGTGGGAGCCTCTTTATGGGGTGACTGCGTACCTTTTGTATAATGGGTCAGCGACTTATATTCTGTAGCAAGGTTAACCGAATAGGGGAGCCGAAGGGAAACCGAGTCTTAACTGGGCGTTAAGTTGCAGGGTATAGACCCGAAACCCGGTGATCTAGCCATGGGCAGGTTGAAGGTTGGGTAACACTAACTGGAGGACCGAACCGACTAATGTTGAAAAATTAGCGGATGACTTGTGGCTGGGGGTGAAAGGCCAATCAAACCGGGAGATAGCTGGTTCTCCCCGAAAGCTATTTAGGTAGCGCCTCGTGAATTCATCTCCGGGGGTAGAGCACTGTTTCGGCTAGGGGGCCATCCCGGCTTACCAACCCGATGCAAACTGCGAATACCGGAGAATGTTATCACGGGAGACACACGGCGGGTGCTAACGTCCGTCGTGAAGAGGGAAACAACCCAGACCGCCAGCTAAGGTCCCAAAGTCATGGTTAAGTGGGAAACGATGTGGGAAGGCTCAGACAGCCAGGATGTTGGCTTAGAAGCAGCCATCATTTAAAGAAAGCGTAATAGCTCACTGGTCGAGTCGGCCTGCGCGGAAGATGTAACGGGGCTAAACCATGCACCGAAGCTGCGGCAGCGACACTAAGTGTTGTTGGGTAGGGGAGCGTTCTGTAAGCCTGTGAAGGTGTGCTGTGAGGCATGCTGGAGGTATCAGAAGTGCGAATGCTGACATAAGTAACGATAAAGCGGGTGAAAAGCCCGCTCGCCGGAAGACCAAGGGTTCCTGTCCAACGTTAATCGGGGCAGGGTGAGTCGACCCCTAAGGCGAGGCCGAAAGGCGTAGTCGATGGGAAACAGGTTAATATTCCTGTACCAGGTGTTACTGCGAAGGGGGGACGGAGAAGGCTATGTTGGCCGGGCGACGGTTGTCCCGGTTTAAGCGTGTAGGTGTGTGTTCCAGGTAAATCCGGTTCACTTTAACACTGAGGCGTGATGACGAGGCACTACGGTGCTGAAGTGACAAATGCCCTGCTTCCAGGAAAAGCCTCTAAGCATCAGGTAACATCAGATCGTACCCCAAACCGACACAGGTGGTCAGGTAGAGAATACCAAGGCGCTTGAGAGAACTCGGGTGAAGGAACTAGGCAAAATGGTGCCGTAACTTCGGGAGAAGGCACGCTGATATGTAGGTGAAGCGATTTACTCGTGGAGCTGAAATCAGTCGAAGATACCAGCTGGCTGCAACTGTTTATTAAAAACACAGCACTGTGCAAACACGAAAGTGGACGTATACGGTGTGACGCCTGCCCGGTGCCGGAAGGTTAATTGATGGGGTTATCCGTAAGGAGAAGCTCTTGATCGAAGCCCCGGTAAACGGCGGCCGTAACTATAACGGTCCTAAGGTAGCGAAATTCCTTGTCGGGTAAGTTCCGACCTGCACGAATGGCGTAATGATGGCCAGGCTGTCTCCACCCGAGACTCAGTGAAATTGAACTCGCTGTGAAGATGCAGTGTACCCGCGGCAAGACGGAAAGACCCCGTGAACCTTTACTATAGCTTGACACTGAACACTGGTCCTTGATGTGTAGGATAGGTGGGAGGCTTTGAAGCGCGGACGCCAGTTCGTGTGGAGCCATCCTTGAAATACCACCCTTTAATGGCTGGTGTTCTAACGTGGGCCCGTAATCCGGGTTGCGGACAGTGTCTGGTGGGTAGTTTGACTGGGGCGGTCTCCTCCTAAAGAGTAACGGAGGAGCACGAAGGTTAGCTAATCCTGGTCGGACATCAGGAGGTTAGTGCAAAGGCATAAGCTAGCTTGACTGCGAGCGTGACGGCGCGAGCAGGTGCGAAAGCAGGTCTTAGTGATCCGGTGGTTCTGAATGGAAGGGCCATCGCTCAACGGATAAAAGGTACTCCGGGGATAACAGGCTGATACCGCCCAAGAGTTCATATCGACGGCGGTGTTTGGCACCTCGATGTCGGCTCATCACATCCTGGGGCTGAAGTAGGTCCCAAGGGTATGGCTGTTCGCCATTTAAAGTGGTACGCGAGCTGGGTTTAGAACGTCGTGAGACAGTTCGGTCCCTATCTGCCGTGGGCGCTGGAGAATTGAGGGGGGCTGCTCCTAGTACGAGAGGACCGGAGTGGACGCATCACTGGTGTTCGGGTTGTCATGCCAATGGCACTGCCCGGTAGCTAAATGCGGAAGAGATAAGTGCTGAAAGCATCTAAGCACGAAACTTGCCCCGAGATGAGTTCTCCCTGACCCTTTAAGGGTCCTGAAGGAACGTTGAAGACGACGACGTTGATAGGCCGGGTGTGTAAGCGCAGCGATGCGTTGAGCTAACCGGTACTAATGAACCGTGAGGCTTAACCTTACAACGCCGAAGCTGTTTTGGCGGAATTGAGAGAAAATTTTCAGCACTGATACCGGATTGTAGTGCGCAATAGTTTGCGCAGCGGCAAGGCGGCAAATGAAGCGACGGAAGGAGCATACACAGGTATGTGACTGACGTTGGCGAATGCAGCCAACGCAGCTGATGCGATAAAATATTGCGTACAGAGCACCAAGAATTTGCCTGGCGGCTGTAGCGCGGTGGTCCCACCTGACCCCATGCCGAACTCAGAAGTGAAACGCCGTAGCGCCGATGGTAGTGTGGGGTCTCCCCATGCGAGAGTAGGGAACTGCCAGGCATCAAATTAAGCAGTAAACTGATGTAAAAATCAGTGGTTGTAGAAAAATTCGGTGGAGCGGTAGTTCAGTTGGTTAGAATACCTGCCTGTCACGCAGGGGGTCGCGGGTTCGAGTCCCGTCCGTTCCGCCACTTATTAAGAGCCCTGAGTTAACACTCAGGGCTTTTTCTTTGCCTTAAATCTAATTGTTGCTAAAAACGCAAAAATCCTCTGCATTTTTCGCTCTTTTTCAACAAAACGCAAAACGTCATAATCCTCTCAGTTAACGAACATGATGAATCAAAGAGGAATTATTATGACTATCCCGGCATTCGGTTTAGGTACCTTCCGTCTTAAGGACGATGTTGTTATTGCATCCGTAAAAACGGCTCTGGCACTCGGTTACCGTGCTGTCGATACTGCACAAATCTATGATAATGAAGCCGCAGTTGGCCAGGCAATTGCAGAGAGCGGCGTTCCGCGCAATGAGTTGTACATTACGACCAAGATCTGGATTGAGAATCTGAGCAAAGACAAGCTGATCCCTAGCCTGAAAGAGAGCCTGAAAAAACTGCGTACTGATTATGTTGATCTGACGCTGATCCACTGGCCATCACCAAATGATGCTGTATCGGTTGAGGAATTCATGCAGGCGCTGCTGGAAGCGAAAAAGCAGGGACTGACGCGTGAAATCGGTATCTCTAACTTCACTATCCCGCTGATGGAAAAAGCCATTGCAGCGGTCGGTGCTGAAAATATTGCGACTAACCAGATTGAACTGTCTCCTTACCTGCAAAATGGCAAAGTGGTTGACTGGGCGAAAGCACACGGTATCCACATCACGTCTTACATGACGCTTGCATATAGTAAAGCTCTGAAAGATGAAGTGATTACCCGCATCGCGGCGAAACACAACGCCACTGCAGCTCAGGTGATCCTGGCATGGGCGATGGATGAAGGTTACTCGGTCATTCCTTCTTCCACTAAGCGAGAAA
This sequence comes from Citrobacter sp. RHB35-C17, assembly GCF_013816795.1. Lineage (NCBI taxonomy): Bacteria > Pseudomonadati > Pseudomonadota > Gammaproteobacteria > Enterobacterales > Enterobacteriaceae > Citrobacter > Citrobacter sp. RHB35-C17. The sequence goes on from NZ_CP057150.1 coordinate 1,050,965, forward strand.
ACCTGGCAAGCAACCTGTTGGCGTTGGATCTAACGTTAGATGCCGAAGATAAAAAAGCGATCGCTGCTCTGGATTGCAACGATCGCCTGGTAAGCCCGGAAGGACTGGCACCGCAGTGGGATTAATGCGTTAAGCCCTGAATGCCTTTAACCCTCTTTAACAGCTCCTCCGGGAGCTGTTCTTATATATTCACTCAGAAAATCGATAAATGCCCGAATACGCGTACTCACGGCACGATCGCTGTAATAGACGGCGCTGAACGGCATCTCTACCGGCAGGCGTTTATCGGCCATCAGCTCCACCAGTTCACCTCGCGCAATTTCCCGATCAATCATGTAGTCCGACAGGCAGGCAATGCCGTTTCCGCTGAGGCAGAGTTGTTTAAGCGTTTCGCCGCTGTTTGACGAAATTCCACAGTCAATCTCGTGAAGTTGCCCATCGCTACAGGCGATAGGCCAGGTGTTGAGGGATACGGGTTCGGCGAAGCCCAGGCACAGGTGTGCTTTTAGCTCTTCCACTGTTTCCGGCTTCCCGTATCGTTCAAGATAATCCGGCGAGGCAATAATCTTCCTATAGCTATTAAAGAGCGGTCGGGCGCGGAGACTGGAATCCGTCAATGTGCCTGCACGGATTGCAATATCCACTTTTCTCTCGATCAAATTGATAAAGGTTTCAGAGGAAACAAGAGAAAGCGTAATTTCCGGATAACGTTCGCGGAAAGGCTTTATCAACGGCATCAGAAAATGCAGCATCACCGGCGTGGCGGCATCGATACGGAGCACCCCGCGTGGAGTGCTGCGTGTCTCCATGATTTCCGTTTCTGCCGCCGCCATCTCCTGCAACAAAGACTGGACGCGGCGAAAATAGCGTTCACCTTCTTCTGTCAGGCTGAGCTGCCGGGTTGTGCGGTTGAGTAAACTCACGCCAAGCTTCATTTCCAGCTTTTTAACTGCCCGGCTAACCGCTGAGTTTGCCTGACCTAACTGTTCTGCCGCCCGGCTGAAACTTCCGCTTTCTACCACTGAAACAAAAATGGCGAGTTCTTCTGAAGTTGCTTTCATTTTTGCACCCGAAGCAAAATTGTATTGAGATTTTGGATATTTTTGTTATTAAACCATCCCGGCATACTGCGTGTCATCCGAATACTGATGATATGGAGCGATTTATGCCTCTCGCGTTATTTGCGCTGACAATAAGTGCCTTTGCTATTGGCACAACCGAATTTGTGATTGTAGGCCTGGTGCCGACAATTGCCGAACAGCTGGCCATTTCTCTGCCTTCAGCGGGGATGTTGGTTTCCATCTATGCTCTCGGCGTGGCGATTGGCGCGCCAGTACTGACGGCATTGACTGGACGTCTGCCGCGTAAGCCGTTGTTGGTTGCGCTGATGGTCCTGTTCACGGCGGGCAACCTGCTGGCATGGCAGGCTCCTGGCTATATGACGCTGATTGCGGCCCGTTTACTGACCGGTCTGGCTCATGGCGTGTTCTTCTCGATTGGCTCCACCATTGCCACCAGTCTGGTAGCAAAAGAAAAAGCGGCTTCTGCCATTGCAATCATGTTTGGTGGTCTGACGGTTGCTCTGGTGACCGGGGTTCCTCTGGGGACGTTCATCGGTCAGTATTTTGGCTGGCGCGAAACCTTTCTGGCCGTTTCTGTGTTGGGCGTGATTGCGCTGATCAGCAGTCAGTGGCTCATTCCGGCGAACATTCCGGGACGCGCCGCGGCGACGCTGCGTGACCAGTTGAGTGTCTTAACGCATCCACGCTTGTTGATCATCTATGCGATCACGGCATTGGGCTACGGCGGCGTCTTTACCGCATTTACCTTTCTGGCGCCGATGATGCAGGATCTGGCGGGTTTCTCGCCTGCCGCAGTGAGTTGGATCTTATTAGGCTATGGCGTATCCGTCGCGGTAGGTAACATCTGGGGCGGAAAACTGGCGGATAAACATGGGGCGGTGCCTGCGCTGAAGTTTATTTTCGCCACACTGTTTGTACTGTTGCTCGTCTTTCAGTTTACCGCCACAATGCAGTACGCCGCGCTGGCAACGGTACTGGTGATGGGGATCTTTGCTTTCGGCAATGTACCGGGTTTGCAGGTCTATGTGGTGCAAAAAGCCGAACAATTTACGCCCAATGCGGTAGATGTGGCATCCGGCCTCAACATCGCGGCTTTTAACATCGGGATTGCGATCGGTTCTGTTGTCGGCGGACAGACGGTGGAGCACTTCGGCCTGGCGCAAACACCGTGGATTGGGGCATTGATTGTGTTGGGAGCCTTCCTGTTGATGGGGATTAGTGGTCGACTGGATAAACCCGCACGCGTAGCCGTGCTGGGTTAAGTACTTGAAGTATGTGTGTGCTTACAAAACAATCTGCAATTGGTCGTTGAAAGTGTGAGCTAAAATCCCTATAACAGAAGAACCAGTCCGGCACCGGGCTGGTTGACGTTACAGAGGTTTGAAAGTCAAAAGTGCGAAAAAACACCTATGCCATGCGCTATGTTGCCGGACAACCCGCTGAGCGGATTTTGCCGCCCGGGTCATTTTCGAGCATCGGCCAGGCATTACCCGCCGGGGCGCCGTTAAGCAGTGAAGATCGGATCCGTATCCTGGTGTGGAATATCTTTAAGCAGCAGCGAGCGGAATGGCTTTCGGTGCTGAAGAATTTTGGCAAAGATGCGCACCTGGTGTTGTTACAGGAAGCGCAAACGACGCCGGAGCTGGTGAAGTTTGCGACGGCGAATTACCTGGCGGCCGATCAGGTGCCGGCATTTGTTCTGCCACAGCATCCGTCAGGGGTGATGACGCTCTCATCCGCGCATCCCGTATACTGTTGCCCACTTCGTGAGCGAGAGCCTATCCTGCGCCTGGCAAAATCGGCGCTGGTTACCGTCTATCCGTTGCCCGATACGCGACTGTTGATGGTCGTTAATATCCATGCGGTTAACTTTAGTCTGGGGGTCGATGTGTATAGTAAGCAGTTACTTCCAATCGGTGACCAGATTGCGCATCACAGTGGCCCGGTGATTATGGCCGGAGATTTTAATGCCTGGAGTCGACGCCGCATGAATGCGCTGTATCGCTTCGCGCGCGAAATGTCGTTGCGACAGGTTCGTTTTACTGACGATCAGCGCCGTCGCGCGTTTGGTCGCCCCCTGGATTTTGTCTTTTATCGTGGTCTGAACGTCAGTGAGGCTTCAGTACTGGTCACACGCGCATCCGATCACAATCCGCTACTCGTTGAATTCAGTCCCGGCAAACCTGTGCAGTAAGGTGTGTCAGGTCTGCCGTTGGGGCAGACCTGTAGTGGTGCTGCCCTTTATCTTGCAAACAACCAAAGGACAGCATAATGACAACACACTCCCACCACGATAACGTCGAAAAGCAGTTTGGCTCCCAGGCGAATGCCTATTTAACCAGTGCCGTGCATGCAACCGGTCGCGACTTGCAGCGTCTGGCTGAGCGTCTGTCTGCGTTCCCTCATGCCAGCGTACTGGATATGGGCTGTGGTGCCGGGCATGCAAGCTTTATCGCCGCGCAGAATGTGAAACAAGTGGTGGCTTACGATTTATCTTCGCAGATGCTTGACGTTGTGGCGCAGGCGGCAAAAGAGAAGGGATTAGCCAACATCACCACCAGGCAGGGCTATGCCGAAAGCCTGCCGTTTGAGGATGCTGTCTTTGACGTTGTTATCAGTCGTTATTCCGCGCATCACTGGCATGATGTGGGCAGAGCGCTGCGCGAAGTTAATCGGGTATTAAAACCGGGCGGTGTCCTGATTATTATGGATGTCATGTCCCCAGGGCATCCGGTCCGCGATATCTGGTTACAGACGGTGGAGGCATTGCGCGACACCTCGCACGTTCGCAACTATTCCAGCGGCGAATGGCTGGCGCTGATGAATGATGCAAACCTGATTGTTGATTCGTTGATAACCGACCGTTTGCCGCTGGAGTTTAGTTCATGGGTGACGAGAATGCGCACGCCCGCTGAACTGGTAGATGCGATTCGTCTGTATCAGGTAAGCGCCTCTGCGGAGGTGAAAGCTTACTTCGCTTTACAGGACGAGGGATCGTTTACCAGCGATACCATCATGGCCGAAGCGCACAAAGCGGCATAAAGAAAAAAGGCACCGGGGGAAATCGGTGCCTTTTAATATTGTGAGCTATCAGGAGTCTGGCGTATTGTTGTTTTTCACAAACAACGTCAGTTGATCGCCGGGCTTCAGATTGTCCGTATCGTTGTTCCAGCGCATGACATCTTTGATGTTAACGCCGTGACGTTTAGCAATGCTCGAAAGCGAATCGCCCTTACGTACACGATAGGTAATGCTGTCGCTGTTTTTAGCCAGTTGCTGTGCACTGTTACCGGCACCCACCGTCAGACTTTGGCCCACTTTCAGCGTTGAACCACGCAGCTTATTCCACTGCTGCAGATCCTTCGTGCTCACGCCGAGACGTGAAGCAATGCCTGAAAGCGTATCGCCAGAGCGAACGGTGTAACTACGACTGTTCAGCGGGGTGTTATCAGCCACCAGAGTGGACTGTACGGCAGCAATTTCGCCAGAGGCCAGAGATTCACGCAGTTTCTCTGCATGCTTCTTTGGTACCATTACGTATTGCGGACCGCTTGCGCCCAGCGTGGAGCCTTTCACACCAGCATTAAAGGTCTTCAGCTTGCTGACGGGAATCCCCGCCATATCGGCAACCTGCGCCATTTCAACCGGACTGCTTAAACGAACACGCGCCAGTGCACGACTTTCGTCTGTGGTTGGCAGACGTACGCCATAACGTTTGCTGTTCTTGAGAATATCACTCAGGGCCAGCATTTTTGGCACGTACAGCTTCGTTTCCTGAGGCAACGGCAACGACCAGAAGTCGGTGGATTTCCCACGCGCTTTGTTCGTTTTAATCGCCTTCATGACCCGACCTTCACCGCTATTATAAGCCGCAACGGTCAGCAGCCAGTCGCCGTCAAACATTTTGTTCAGACGTTGCATCATGTCGAGCGCTGCGGTTGTGGAAGCCACCACATCGCGACGCGCGTCATAACTGCGGGTCTGTTTTAAACCATAATTGCGCCCCGTGCTCGGAATGATCTGCCAGATGCCTGCGGCATTGGCGCCAGACGTCGCATGAGGATCAAAAGCGCTCTCCACTATGGGTAGTAGTACCAGTTCCATTGGCATGTTACGTTTCTTAACTTGCCCGGCTATCCAGTACATATACGGCTCTGCCCGTAAAGTTACATCGTGGAGATAGCTCTTATTGCGTAAATACTTCTGTTTTTGTTCGCGAATCCGGTCGTTTTCCGGAATTCCCATCTTTAGCTCGTCGCCAATGAAAGCCCACAAGTCTTGATCCGGCGCGAGGGACGTCCCATCGTCCATCCATCGTGCCTGACTCGTAAACTTTCCTGCTTCCCCTTGACCAGCTGCAGAAAGGCTCTGTGCGTGCTGTTGGACATTACCGGCGTTTTGAGACGACTGGCAACCCACGAGCAGGACAGAGGCGAGTAAGATCGCTTTTGCCTTCATGTGTGTGTCAATAGTTGCTTAAAAGACGACCGATCATAACGGCGAAGTTTTGAAAAGGCAACCTGCAATTATCAGAAGCTGTCTTTCTTTGACCTTAACCAGGCAAATCGCTCTTCAGGGTGTTGCAATATTGTTTCTTTGTTAATTTCATTAATTAAATCAATATATTCTGTTCTCAAAAAAATATTATTTTTCCGCTCATTTTTCAGAATAACGGGGAGTGTCATTTGTTTTTTTACCCGTAACTCATTAACTTTACGATAATAATCATTTATGAACGAATCGTGCGGCAGAATGCTCAGGGCAAACTTCATATTTGCTAAAGTATATTCATGGGCGCAACAAATAAGCGTATCGTCTGGAAGTCCGGATATTGTTTTAAGCGATTGATACATCTGACTCGCTGTGCCTTCGAACAGGCGTCCACAACCTCCCGAAAACAGCGTATCTCCGCAGAAAAGATAAGGATGGCTAAAGTAACAGATATGTCCTAAAGTGTGACCGGGTGTAGCAAATATACTAAATTCATGCCCCAAAATGAGGGCGGAATCGCCATCTTCGACTATATGAGTGACCCCCTTATCTTGTGTCTCTGCTGGTCCGTAAACCACTAGTTTAGGAAAGTTCTGTACCAGTTCTTTCACGCCACCCACATGGTCCTGATGATGATGAGTGAGTAGAATAGCCTCTGGCTGCCACTGGTTTTCGGCAATCGCCTTTAACACCGGCGCGGCGTCGCCCGGGTCCACGATCAGACAACGTCCTTCATCATTACTCAGAACCCAGATGTAATTGTCCTGAAACGCCGGAATACTGTTAAGATTCATAAATTACCTCTCTGTCTATGCATAACGGATGGTTGTGATGAAACCGGCAAGGAACCCTCAAACAGTCGTAGCACCCGATCGCTGGAGCGATTTGCCCTGGGGAGAGTACTATCGTGAGGCGCTGGAAAAACAGCTTAACCCGTGGTTTGCAAAAATGTATGGTTTTCACCTGCTTAAGGTGGGCAATTTAAGTGCAGAAATCAACTCGGAAGCCTGTGCGGTTTCGCATCAGGTTAACGTTTCTGCCAAAGGCTCGCCGGTTCAGGTTCAGGCCGATCCGCTTCATCTCCCTTTTGCCGATAAATCGGTCGATGTCTGTCTGCTGGCGCACACGCTACCCTGGTGCGCCGATCCCCACCGCTTGTTACGTGAAGCCGATCGGGTACTTATTGATGATGGCTGGCTGGTACTGAGCGGATTCAACCCGGTGAGCCTGATGGGGCTGCGCAAGCTGGTGCCGGTGCTGCGTAAATCATCGCCTTATAATAGTCGTATGTTTACGCTGATGCGCCAACTGGACTGGCTGTCGCTACTGAATTTTGAAGTGCTGCACTACAGCCGTTTTCACGTCCTGCCGTGGAAAAAGCAAGGAGGAAAGATGTTGAGTGCACACCTTCCTGCGCTGGGCTGTATGCAGATGATTGTGGCGCGTAAGCGAACGATTCCGCTTACGCTCAATCCGATGAAACAGAACAAGGCGAAAGCGCGCATACCGCAGGCCGTTGGCGCGACCCGGCAATATCGCAAGCCGGACGTTTAAGCTTCGGACTGATAACCAACGTCTTCCTGAGTAGGATTCATGGCGGCGGCACGGGCAAGCTCATCGCAACGCTCGTTTTCTGGATGACCGGCATGGCCTTTTACCCACTCCCATTTGATCTGATGCTGCCCGAGGGCGGCATCAAGACGCTTCCAGAGATCGACATTTTTTACCGGTTTTTTGTCGGCAGTTTTCCAGCCGCGTTTTTTCCAGTTATGAATCCATTGGGTGATCCCCTGGCGCACATACTGACTGTCAGTGCTCAAAATGACTTCACAATGTTCTTTCAGGGCTTCCAGGGCGACGATCGCCGCCATCAGCTCCATGCGATTATTGGTCGTGAGGATATAGCCCTCATTAAAGGTTTTTTCGCGCCCGCGATAGCGTAAAATTGCCCCGTAACCGCCCGGACCTGGATTGCCCAGGCACGAACCGTCGGTGAAAATTTCTACCTGTTTAAGCATCTCTGGTAGACTTCCTGTAATTGAATCGAACCGTAAAACGACAAGTCTGACATAAATGACCGCTATGAGCACTGCAATTACACGACAGATCGTCCTCGATACCGAAACCACCGGTATGAACCAGATCGGCGCGCACTACGAAGGGCACAAGATCATTGAGATCGGTGCTGTAGAGGTGGTGAACCGCCGTCTGACGGGGAATAACTTCCATGTCTATCTGAAGCCTGATCGGCTGGTGGATCCGGAAGCGTTCGGCGTCCACGGAATTGCGGATGAGTTCCTGCTGGACAAGCCGACATTTGCCGAGGTGGCGGATGAATTTCTCGATTATATCCGCGGGGCGGAACTGGTCATTCATAACGCGTCGTTTGATATCGGCTTTATGGACTACGAGTTCAGCAAGCTCAACCGCGATATCCCGAAAACCAATACCTTCTGTAAAGTCACCGATAGTCTGGCGCTGGCGAGGAAGATGTTCCCTGGCAAGCGTAATAGCCTGGATGCATTGTGCTCGCGTTATGAGATAGACAACAGCAAGCGTACGCTGCACGGCGCATTGCTCGATGCCCAGATTCTGGCTGATGTTTATCTGATGATGACCGGCGGTCAGACGACGATGGCGTTTTCGATGGAAGGGGAAACTCAGCAGCAGGGCAATACGGGGATCCAGCGGCTTGTACGTCAGGCCAGCAGGCTACGCGTCGTTTTCGCCACCGATGAGGAAGTGGCGGCCCATGAATCGCGCCTCGACCTGGTGGAAAAGAAAGGGGGAAGTTGCCTCTGGCGGGCGTAGAAAGTCGGCAAATGAGTTAAAAACCGCCGCTCGGGTGATTTTTAGAGCAAACGATTAAAAACGTGAGAAAAAGCGTTGACGAGGTGTGTGGCAATCCGTAATATGCGCTTCGTTCCCAAGCGGAACACATCGCGGAGCGGTAGTTCAGTTGGTTAGAATACCTGCCTGTCACGCAGGGGGTCGCGGGTTCGAGTCCCGTCCGTTCCGCCACTATTCAGGAAGCCTGAGTCAGTAATGATTCAGGCTTTCGTCGTTTTTATCTCGTCAAAAAATCAGCGCAGAATAAACGGGTCGGCATCCTGCCAGGCCGGAAACGTCTCCCGATACGCTTTCAGCGCACTCAAAGAAAGTTCCGCGTCAATGCGAGTAGCCTGATGGGCTTCCGCTGTCGCAATGATTTCGCCCTGTGGACTGATAACCCGACTGTCGCCACGATAGTGATGCCCGTTGCCGTCGGTGCCGACGCGGTTACATCCAGCCACCCAGACCTGATTTTCAATCGCGCGAGCCGCCAGCAACGTCTGCCAGTGCTGAGAACGAGGCGCCGGCCAGTTGGCGACATACAGCGCCAGATCATAATCATTCAAATTGCGTGACCATACCGGAAACCGCAGGTCATAACAGACCTGCGGGAGAATGCGCCACCCGCGCCATTCCACGATCACGCGGCGGTTGCCTGGCTGGTAATGATGATGTTCGTCAGCCATTCGAAACAGGTGGCGTTTATCATAAAAGTGCACGTTACCTTCTGGCTCGACCAGTAAAAAACGGTTCACCGCGCCACGTTCTGTCTGAAGCGCGGCGCTACCGGCAATCAGAGCGTTTGTTCGCTGCGCCTGTTTTTGCATCCATGAAATCACCTCCTCCTGAGTGGGCGCTTCTCTGGCAGCCTCCATCGCAAACCCCGTGGTGAACATTTCGGGTAAGACGATGAGATCGCGCCCCATTACCGGTTCCAGTAAAAGGTCAAAGTGACGCAAATTGGCGGGTCCATCCATCCAGACCAGCGGTTGTTGCAGCAGCGTAATTTTCAAACCAGGCACGGTAGGGTCTCCTTGTTGAACAGCATTCTGACACTGTAGCACGTGATTTCAGGAAACGCGGATGATAAAAAGCCCCGCCGAAGCGAGGCTAAAAGGTCATGCGTAAGCGTTACGCGGCTTCGACTTTACGCACTTTCTCTGGCAGCTTTACCGGCTTTGTCGCCAGCTCCTCGGGTTCAAAATCGTCCACATTGATGCTGCGCAGTCGGCTTTCTTCCGCTTTGACCAGAATCGCCGCTTCGTCTTTATCAATGAGCCCTTTGGCCAGCGCATTTTGCGCCAGTTCATCCAGACGGGTGAACGGCAGGTTTTTGCCAATCTCTTTGCAAATACGCTGATGAATAGGGTCGGCGGCCATCACATCCAGCAGCGCTTCTTCCAGTAATCCCACCGGGTTATGCTCGCTCGGCGTCAGATACTGTCCACGGCCGATACGGTCACGGGTGGCGCTCGGTACCTGCAATATCTTCGCGACTTTATGATCCAGCTTATCGGAAGGGGCCAGGTAGTGACGACCGGTCGGGAAGATCACCACGTTCAGCAGGCCAGCCACCAGGCGGTTCGGAAAGTTCTGCAGCAGATCGTCGATTGCCTGTTCCGCTTTATACAGTGCATCCTGCACACCCCAGTGAACCAGCGGCAGGTCCGCTTCATGACGGCCTTCGTCGTCGTAACGTTTCAGAACCGCAGAGGCCAGATACAGCTGGCTCAGTACATCTCCCAGACGAGCAGATATGCGCTCGCGGCGTTTGAGACTTCCGCCCAGCACAGCCATCGACACGTCAGAGAGTAGCGCCAGGTTCGCGCTCAGGCGGTTAAGATGCTGATAATAACGCTTCGTCGCATCGCGGGTGGGCGTTTGGCTGGTTAAACCACGCGTCAGACCCAACCAGAAGCTGCGCACTTTGTTGCTGCCGACGTGGCCGATATGTTTAAACAGGAGTTTGTCGAACGCATTCACATCGTTATTCTGTGCGGCCGCCATCTCTTCGAGGACATACGGATGGCAGCGAATTGCCCCCTGACCGAAGATCATCATGCTACGGGTCAGAATGTTCGCGCCTTCCACGGTGATGGCGATCGGCGCGCCCTGATAGGCCCGCGCCAGGAAATTACCTTCGCCCAGCATAATGCCCTTGCCACCGGTGATATCCATCGCGTCAATAATTGACTGCTGACCACGATGAGTACAGTGATACTTGACGATTGCCGACAGCACTGCCGGTTTCTCACCGAGCATAATACCGTAGGTGATGAGGGACGCAGCGGCATCCATCACGTAGGCGTTACCGGCAATGCGTGCCAGCGGTTCTTCAATCCCTTCCATTTTACCGATAGAGATTTTGAACTGACGACGAATGTGGGCATAAGCACCGGTAGCCATCGCAACGGATTTTACGCCGCCGGTCGAGTTAGACGGCAGGGTAATCCCGCGGCCCACCGACAGACATTCCACCAGCATACGCCAGCCCTGACCGGCCATTTTCGGGCCGCCGATGATGTAATCGATCGGAACAAATACATCATTACCGCGAGTCGGACCGTTCTGGAACGGGACGTTCAGCGGGAAGTGACGACGACCAATTTCCACGCCCGGCGTCGAGGTTGGGATTAACGCGCAGGTGATCCCCAGTTCTTCTTCGCCGCCCAGCAGCTTATCCGGGTCAGAAAGTTTAAATGCCAGTCCCAGGACGGTGGCGATAGGCGCGAGGGTGATGTAACGCTTGTTCCAGGTCAAACGCATCCCCAGCACCTGCTGGCCTTGCCATTCGCCCATACAAACAATACCGGTATCCGGAATGGCACCCGCATCAGAACCCGCTTCCGGGCTGGTCAGCGCAAAGCAAGGGATCTCCTGACCACGCGCCAGACGAGGCAGGTAATGGTCTTTCTGCTCTTGTGTACCGTAATGTTGCAGCAGCTCGCCTGGGCCTAAGGAGTTCGGCACGCCCACGGTAATCGCCAGGATCCCGGAGACGCCTGAGAGTTTTTGCAGCACGCGAGACTGGGCGTAAGCGGAGAATTCCAGCCCGCCGTACTCTTTCTTAATGATCATCGCGAAGAAGCGATGTTCTTTCAAAAACGCCCACAGTTCCGGCGGGAGATCGGCCAGCTCGTGAGTGATCTGGAAGTCGTTCGCCATGCGGCACGCTTCTTCCACCGGGCCGTCGATGAACGCCTGCTCTTCGGCGGTCAGACGCGGCTGCGGATAGTTATGCAGTTTTTTCCAGTCCGGATTGCCCTGAAACAGATCGCCTTCCCACCAGGTGGTACCGGCATCAATCGCTTCTTTCTCCGTACGTGACATCGGCGGCATCACCTTACGGAAGCCACGGAACACCGGCGCGGAGATCATTGATTTACGCATCGGCGTCACATTGAACGGGACGAGGAGAATGGCCAGCGGAACCAGCAGCCAGATATTCCACAGTCCGGCCACGCCAAGCGCGGCCGTCCATGCGAGCAGAATCAGGCTGCTGAGGAACAGGCTCACGCGGTGATAAAACAGCGCGCCGAGCAGAACAATCGTAGCGAGAATACTCAAAATCATCATAACGAAAAGCTCCCTTGCTTGTAGGAGGTCTGACCACTTGTGATGATATGGTTGTAGTGGATGTGAATTCTTTTAGCAATGTGTTTACAAAATAATTACAACAAAGCTCACATTGTTGCCGATTTCTGCGGCACGAAAAATCAAAAGCCGTCGCCATTGATGTGGCTTATGCTTCTCGCTGCCAGTGCTATCCGGTACACTGCATCCTGTCATTTACATTCATGCTGAAGGATATCCTCATGTACCAGGATCTTATTCGTAACGAACTGAACGAAGCGGCGGAAACGCTGGCGAATTTTTTAAAAGATGATGCCAATATTCACGCCATTCAGCGCGCGGCGGTCCTGCTGGCAGACAGTTTTAAAGCAGGAGGTAAGGTACTGTCCTGCGGTAACGGCGGCTCTCATTGTGACGCCATGCACTTTGCCGAAGAACTGACCGGGCGTTATCGCGAAAACCGTCCGGGCTATCCGGCCATTGCGATTTCCGACGTTAGCCACATCTCCTGCGTCAGCAATGATTTCGGTTACGACTACGTCTTTTCCCGTTATGTGGAAGCGGTAGGGCGCGAAGGCGATGTGCTGTTAGGCATCTCAACCTCCGGCAATTCGGGTAACGTGATCAAAGCCATCGCCGCGGCACGCGAGAAGGGAATGAAGGTCATCACCCTGACCGGTAAAGACGGCGGCAAAATGGCCGGTACTGCCGATATCGAAATCCGCGTTCCGCATTTCGGCTATGCTGACCGTATTCAGGAAATTCATATTAAAGTGATTCATATCCTGATTCAGTTGATCGAAAAAGAGATGGTTAAGTAAGTCTTCGCCGGGGGTTTTGCGCCCCCGCAGTTGTGGGGGTGATGTATGTGCGAACTGCTCGGGATGAGCGCCAATGTGCCTACCGATATCTGCTTTAGTTTTACCGGGCTGGTTCAGCGTGGAGGGGGAACCGGACCGCACAAAGACGGCTGGGGCATCACCTTCTATGAAGGCAAAGGCTGCCGGACGTTCAAAGATCCGCAACCCAGCTTTAACTCCCCCATCGCCAGACTGGTACAGGACTACCCGATCAAATCCTGTTCCGTGATTGCCCATATTCGCCAAGCGAACCGGGGCGAAGTGGCGCTGGAGAACACCCATCCCTTCACGCGTGAACTGTGGGGCCGCCACTGGACCTACGCGCACAATGGTCAGCTTTCGGGCTATAAAACGCTGGAAACCGGCAATTTTCGCCCGGTGGGTGAAACCGACAGCGAAAAGGCATTCTGCTGGTTGCTGCACAAACTCACTCAGCGCTACCCGCGCACGCCTGGCAACATGACGGCGGTGTTCAGGTATATCGCAACGCTGGCGGGCGTACTGCGTGAGAAAGGGGTCTTTAACATGCTGTTGTCTGACGGGCGCTATGTGATGGCATTCTGCTCGACGAATCTGTTCTGGATCACGCGCCGTGCACCGTTTGGCGTCGCCACGTTGCTCGATCAGGATGTGGAGATAGATTTTCAGAAAGAGACCACACCGAACGATGTGGTCACCGTCATTGCCACGCAACCACTGACAGGCAACGAAACCTGGCAAAAGATTATGCCAGGCGAGTGGGCGTTATTTTGTCTCGGGGAGCGTGTAGTTTGACGCCAGCTGCGGCTGAACCACTTCATGACTCAACGGTTTGCTGACGACATAGCGGCCATCGACAACCGACACGGTCGGTGGCTTGCGGGTCTGCTCGAAATAATCGTATCCCGGTTTTAACTGCGACCAGAACTCTTTGTAATACGAATACTTGTGACGCTGCATATTGGCATCGGTCATGCGGAAGGGATAAATACTGACCTGCACACTCGACTGACCAAAGACCAACGCACCGGTGACAAACTGGAAAATCTCATCAATGCCGCTGTCGGTCATGGCGTAACAGCCAACCGAGACGCAGGCACCGTGAATCATCAGATATTTGCCTTCATAACCATGAGCACGGTCATAGGCGTTGGGGAAGCCAATATTAATGGCTTTATAAAAGCGGCTGTCAGGTTTGAGCTGGCTACGCTGGACGTTATAAAAACCTTCAGGACTTTTAAAATCGCCCTGGCGTTGTTTTGGACCTAATCCGCCGGAGTAATTACAAATTTTGTAGCTGTCGAGAAGTTGATACTGTTCGCCCATCTTGACGTAGAGATCGAGCGTGCGCTCTTCCTTGAAGATCTGAATATAGACCGGCGATCCCATCAATTGTTGCTTATACTCTTTGCTGATGGGGGTTGTGGAGCTATTGCTACTCAGCAAGCCGGCGAATGACACGCACGGGATCAAAAGCATCGCAATAAATAATGCGATTTTACGCATACTGCTTGTTCCTTGATAAAACGATTGCACACGCCAGAACGGCAAAAATAAGATCCCCAAATCGGACTAATCTGGATTTGGAACGCTCACATTAACACCACGACAGTTTTTCGCAAGCCCCTCGTGGTGCGTTTACAATTTATACAGAACGTTAGCGACACTGGCTGTCAGAACCGGCCCGATTTTGTCCATTTCCGCAGAACGGATGTCAGGCTCGTTGCCAGGGGCCTGGCGGATACAATTCACTGATAATAAACCATTAATTTTTTAATTATTGATTATTAAGCCTGGTCAGTTCCTCGCCTGGTTAAACTGTCGCCTCACTGTTTATTTAGGTTATGTTTTTTTATGTTTTTATCAGGTGCTCCGCGCGCCATTCTGCCGGGGCTACTCTCGTTATGTCTCCTTTATTCACCGTTATCTGCAGCCGTCTCTTCACATCAGACGTTTAGCTATGCCGCGACGTTGCGGATGCATAACCGTGAACGTCTGCTCAGTAAATATCAGGCGAAGCGCAGAAGGCAGGCGCATTACATTGTTTCCGGAACCCCGCAGAGCAAGAGAGCGTTGCGCCAGCACAACCGTGAGTTGCTTGAACAGCATCCAGAATGGTTCCCGGGGCCGCTGCGCGCGGACAACCACCGCTGGCAGGAACTGGCAGAAAATAAGGCGTTCCTCACTAGCGACCATTTGCAGAACATCACGGAAGTGGCGATTCATCGCCTTGAGGCGCAACTGGGGAAACCGTACGTATGGGGAGGCGTCAATCCGGATCGCGGATTCGACTGTAGTGGGCTGGTTTTCTACGCCTACAATAAAATCCTGGCGGCCAAATTACCGCGCACGGCAAATGAAATGTATCATTACCGTCGGGCAACCATTGTCGCTAACCGTGACCTGCGCCGTGGCGATCTGCTGTTCTTCCATATACACAGTCAGGATATCGCCGACCATATGGGCGTTTATCTGGGGGATGGACAGTTTATCCAGTCCCCGCGTACGGGCGAAACCATCCGGGTGAGCCAATTGACCGATCCGTTCTGGCAGGATCACTTCCTCGGCGCACGCCGGATCCTCAAGGAAAATACCATCATCTAACAGGCAAGCAGCAGCAGGATGATGAAGACAAGCATCATCGTGCCTGCCAGCAACAGATCGACGGGTTCGATGAGCGCGACGTGCGCGGGCATCGCGTCATCTGTTGATTGCGTTTCATTATGTTGTTGCAACTCTTGCTGGCGCACAAACTCCCGGTATGTGCGCCAGTACAATCTGGCGTCATCATGCTGAGCGTCGTTTTCTGAAGGGGATGGGATATTCTGTTGAATGGTCACTCATCAATCCTTTAACTTGAGCAGGCATTTGAAATGCAACCTCCTTGTCGCGTCATCTTTATAAAGCGGCAGAAAAAACGCCGACTTAAACAGCCGGGTAATTATTTAACTCAGTGCCCCCATAATTTTCAGCTCCAGTTCATCTGCCACTTCGTTATAAGACAGAACGTTCAGACCCGGCGCGAAGAGTCGGGCATAGCGCGCCAGCAGCGGACGTAGCGACGGCGCGACCAGCAGCACCGGCTCTTTGCCTGCGGCTTTCATCTGCTCCTTAATTTGCGGCATATTGTTCTGGAACTGATTGAGCATGTTCGGATCCACCGGCACGCTATCGAGCATCACCTTACCGCTCTGCTGCGCCTGATTCACCACGTTAGAAAGCAGGTTTTCCAGTTCGTTATTCAGCGTATAGACCGCCAGTTCCTGCTTGCGGACAAACGGGTGCGTAATGCTGCGACGCAGCGCAAGGCGGATATCAGCGACCAGCAGAATGGGATCTTTCGTTACGCTACTGCTGGCAACCAGCACGGTGGCGATAGTCACAATGTCGCGCAGTGATACGCCTTCAGTCAGCAGCGCCCGATACACTTTCAGCAACTGGCTGTAGTTGAGCGCGGCGCTGAGATCTTCCGCCAGGCGCGGTGCCATTGACGAGAGACGGTTATGCAGCTGCGTAATGTCATCATAATTAAATAGATCGGGAATGTAGCTGCGCACCACCTTATTCACATGCGTGGCAATCACGCTGGCGCTGTCGATCACCTGATACCCCATATTCAACGCTTTCGCCTTCTGCGCTGCCTGGATCCAGGTCACCGGCATCCCGTACGCCGGGTCATTACCCAGAATGCCATCTATCTCGCCGTAAGTTTCGCTGGAAGGCAGCGCCATCAGGCGGTCAGAGGGAATATCGGCTTCATCGGCCTTAATCCCGTTGATATAGATCGCGTACTGGCTGGGCTTTAACCTGAAATTTTCACGAATGCGAATTTCCGGCAGCAGCACGCCGTTGGTATCGGAGATCACCTGGCGCACGCCACGGATACGCTGGGTCAGCGGATTGCCTTTTGATTTATCCACCAGTGAGACCAGCTTATACCCCAGGCTCAGGCTGATTGGCTCAATCAGCGGGATGGTTTCCCAGGTAATCTGCTGCTCGGTCGTTTCGACGATTGTTTTCGTCAGCGTTTCGAGGTTTTTCTCTTCAGCCTCAGCGGCTTTCGGGCGTTTACTCATCCGCCAGGCGGTGAAGCCCAGCAGGCCGCTGAACGCGAGGAACGGGAAATGTGGCATTCCCGGCACCACTGCCAGTACAAACATAATGCTGGTGGCGGTATACAGCACCGACGGGTTGGCCAGTAACTGTGCGCGAACATCGGTGGCGATATCGCCATTGTCACTGACGCGGGTCACGATGATCGCGGCGGCGGTAGAGAGCAGGAGGGAAGGGATCTGCGCCACCAGACCGTCACCGATGGTCATCAGCACGTACTGCTGGAATGCCGCTTCGGCACTGAGATTGTATTTAAAAATCCCGATGCACACGCCGCCGATCAGGTTGATCGCCAGAATCATCATCCCGGCGATGGCGTCGCCGCGCACGAACTTCGAGGCCCCGTCCATCGCGCCATAGAAATCGGCTTCGCCGGCGACGTCCTTACGTCGCGTCTGCGCCTGCTGCTGGTTGATAAGCCCGGCATTCAGGTCGGCGTCGATCGCCATCTGTTTGCCTGGCATCGCATCAAGGGTAAAGCGGGCGGACACTTCGGAGATACGTTCAGCGCCTTTGGTGACGACGATGAAGTTGATTGTGAACAGCGTCAGTAAATCCGATCGAGAAAACATTGTGGCGGCGTTGCATGGCCAGTCGATCTTTAATGGCGGGGGCTTAACGGCGCTGAATAAAATTGGTCAAAAGCCGATTACCGCGATGGCAAGCAGGAGTAGCACCCCGCGTAATAAGTCCACCACCGAGGAAACGAACTCAGCAAAAGAACGGATAAAAGTGAGTGAGGCAACCGAGAGAAAAGCGCGTGATGTGAATGAGAAAACGGCGCTGCTGAAAAGAAAATCCGCCTCAGAATTAGGTGAATTGGCCACCAGTATTAATACTGTTGCGCGAAATGCGCACATGGAAACTAACCTGGAAATGGAGATAGTGCCCCAGGGGTTACGTGTGCTGATTAAAGACGACCAAAACCGCAGTATGTTTGAGCGTGGCAGTGCACGGATCATGCCGTTCTTTAAATCGCTTCTGGTTGAGCTGGCGCCGGTTTTTGACTCGCTGGACAATAAGATCATTATTACCGGGCATACGGATGCCATGGGTTATAAAAATAATATTTATAACAACTGGAACCTGTCAGGGGACAGAGCGTTATCCGCACGTCGCGTACTGGAAGAAGCGGGGATGCCGGAGGATAAAGTGATGCAGGTTAGTGCGATGGCTGACCAGATGCTGCTGGATACCAATAATCCGGAAAGCGCAGGAAACCGACGCATCGAAATCATGATTCTGACCAAGAGCGCAGCCGATACTTTGTATCAATATTTTGGTCAGCATGGTGAAAAAGTGGTTCAACCGTTAGTGGAGAAACTGGATAAAAAACAGCACCTCGCTGCATTACATCGCAACCCGATGCCACAGTAGTCACGACGCTGGAATTCGTCGCGTTGTTCGGGTGAGCGATCGCTTCCCATTTATTGATTTCACTGTATACTTAAACAGTATTTCGGGAGGTGGGTGATGCGTAAAATCATACATGTTGATATGGACTGTTTTTTCGCCGCGGTTGAGATGCGGGACAACCCGGCGTTGCGCGACATCCCTATTGCCATTGGCGGCAGCCGTGAGCGCAGAGGCGTTATCAGCACCGCCAACTATCCCGCCCGTAAATTTGGCGTGCGCAGCGCGATGCCGACCGGTATGGCGCTGAAACTGTGTCCGCACCTCACGTTATTACCGGGCCGTTATGAGGCCTACAAAGAAGCCTCCCGCCAAATCCAGTCCATTTTCGCCCGCTATACCTCATTAATTGAGCCGCTGTCACTGGACGAGGCGTATCTGGACGTCACGGACAGTACACACTGTCATGGGTCAGCCACGCTTATCGCTCAGGAAATACGCCAGACGATTTTCAACGAGCTGCAACTTACCGCCTCGGCGGGCGTGGCGCCAGTGAAGTTTCTGGCCAAAATCGCCTCCGATCTGAATAAACCCAACGGACAGTATGTCATTACGCCGGATGATGTGCCGGCGTTCCTCAGTACGTTGCCGCTGGGGAAAATTCCCGGCGTCGGTAAAGTGTCTGCGGCAAAACTGGAAAGCATGGGGCTACGCACCTGCGGTGATGTCCAGCAGTGCGATTTGGCGACATTACTTAAGCGCTTCGGTAAGTTTGGGCGGGTATTGTGGGAGCGTAGCCAGGGAATCGACGAACGGGATGTCAATAATGAACGCTTACGCAAATCGGTCGGCGTGGAACGCACCATGGCGGAAGATATTCATCAGTGGTCTGACTGTGAGGCGATCATTGAGCAGTTATATCCGGAACTCGAACGGCGACTGGCGAAAGTCAAACCCGATTTATGCATTGCTCGCCAGGGGGTAAAGCTCAAGTTCAATGACTTTCAGCAAACCACCCAGGAACACGTCTGGCCGAAGCTGAATAAAGAAGACCTGATTTCTACTGCGCATAAAACCTGGGATGAGCGGCGGGCAGGGCGGGGGGTAAGGCTGGTGGGGCTGCACGTAACGCTACTCGATCCGCAACTGGAACGGCAGTTATTGCTGGGGTTATAAAGAGCAAAATGCCGGATAAGGCGCAACGCGCCGCCATCCGGCATTTTTATAGCACGACAGCCGTAACTTACTTCGTCGGAATCGCTTTCAGCAGTTCGGTCAGAAGCGTCCAGTAATGACTGACGCTTTCGATATGCACCTGCTCATCCGGTGAGTGTGGACCGGTAATGGTTGGCCCGATAGAGACCATATCCATATCCGGGTACGGTTTCTTAAACAGACCGCACTCCAGACCCGCGTGGATAATCTGGATGTTTGGCGTCTTGTTGAACAGACGCTGATAGGTTTCGCGCACCAGATGCATCACCGGTGAGTTCGCATCCGGCTGCCAGCCAGGGTAGCTCCCTTTCGCTTCGGTTTTCGCGCCTGCCAGTTTCCCCAGCGAATCCAGCATGCTAACGACATAGTCTTTACCGGTGTCGATCAGCGAACGGATCAAGCAATGGATTTCGACGTTGTCGTCGGTCATGGTGACGACGCCCACGTTCAGTGAGGTTTCAACCACGCCTTTTGCGACGTCGGAATTGCGGATCACACCGTTCGGCGTTGCGTTCAGCAGACGGATAAAGCCATCGCGAGATTGTGCGGTCAGTGCGGCTTTATCGCTCGCGGCGCTCTCCAGCAGAACCACCAGGTTTTTCTCTTTTTCAGCCAGTTCGTTTTTCAGAATGTCCTGATAAGCGTTAACCCGCGCTTTCAGCGCCTCTACGTTGTCTGCCGCAACGGCAACGGTCGCAAAGGCTTCACGTGGAATCGCGTTACGCAGCGTACCGCCGTTGAAATCGACCAGACGCAGATCCAACTCTTCAGCATGACCGGCCAGGAAACGAACCAGCAGTTTGTTCGCGTTGCCAAGACCAACGTGGATTTCGCCACCGGAGTGACCGCCTTTCAGCCCTTTCAGCGTCAGCTTAAAGGTCTGGAAACCTGCCGGAACGGCTTCGCGGGTCAGCGGCAGGTTAGAGGTGAAGTCGATCCCTCCTGCGCAACCCATGTAGATCTCACCTTCTTCTTCCGAGTCGGTGTTGATCAGAATATCCGCCTGCAGCCAGTTGGCCTGCAGACCAAATGCACCGTCCATCCCCGCTTCTTCGGTCATGGTCAGCAGCACTTCCAGCGGGCCGTGAACGACGCTGTCGTCAGCCAGAACCGCTAATGCGGAAGCCATCCCGATGCCGTTATCGGCGCCCAGCGTGGTACCACGCGCTTTCACCCATTCGCCATCAATATAAGGCTGGATCGGATCTTTGGTGAAATCGTGCACAGTGTCGTTGTTTTTCTGCGGCACCATGTCCAGGTGCGCCTGCAGAACCACCGGTTTACGGTTTTCCATTCCCGCACTGGCCGGTTTGCGAATCAGGATATTCCCTACCTGGTCGCGCTCGACGTGGAAACCTTTCTCGTTTGCCCAGCCGATGATGTGCTCAGCGAGCTGCTCTTCATGATAGGACGGGTGAGGAATTGAACAGATTTTTGCAAAAATATCCCACAGCGGTTGCGGGGAGAGTTGAGATAGTTCAGACACGATAATTCTCCTTGTATACCCGTCATACTTTAGGTGGTATTCAGGGTATAGATGCGCTGCAAACAGGCTTGCAGGTCACAGGGTTAGCAGGTTAATTATTACCACAAGTCTGGCTTGCGAGATGCGCTTGAGAATACCACTTTCTGCGCCCGCTGCGAGTATAAAGCACGTAAAAAGAGGGCCCGATTCCGCGAAACACTGGTTTTTGGTGGCTCAGATCTCTATAATCTCGCGCAACCTATTTCCCCCTCGAACACTTTTTAAGCCGTAGATAAACAGGCTGGGACACTTCACATGAGCGAAAAATACGTCGTCACCTGGGACATGCTGCAGATCCATGCACGCAAACTGGCAAACCGCCTGATGCCTTCAGAACAGTGGAAAGGCATCATTGCCGTTAGTCGTGGTGGTCTGGTGCCGGGCGCATTGCTGGCACGTGAACTGGGCATTCGTCATGTCGATACCGTATGCATTTCCAGCTACGATCACGACAACCAGCGTGAACTGAAAGTTCTGAAACGCGCTGAAGGCGATGGTGAAGGCTTTATCGTCATCGACGATCTGGTGGATACCGGTGGTACCGCCGTGGCTATCCGTGAAATGTACCCAAAAGCGCACTTTGTCACTATCTTCGCGAAACCGGCGGGTCGTCCGTTAGTCGATGATTACGTGATTGATATCCCGCAGGATACCTGGATTGAGCAGCCGTGGGACATGGGCGTGACCTTCGTTCCGCCGATTTCTGGCCGCTAATCTCTGACTTTTTCAACGCCTGGCACAGCCGGGCGTTGTTCTATTTAGCCGGTGTCGGGTTACAATAAGCCTCAGTGAGTACTTCAGGAGGCTGTACGCATGTCACAGGCTAATCTAAGCGAAATCCTGTTCAAACCCCGTTTCAAACATCCCGAAACGTCGACCCTGGTCCGCCGTTTTAATGTCGGGACGCAGCCGCCTGTGCAATCGGCGCTGGATGGCAAGAATATTCCCCACTGGTATCGCATGATTAACCGCCTGATGTGGATCTGGCGCGGGGTGGATCCGCGAGAAATTCTGGATGTTCAGGCGCGCATCGTGATGAGTGACGCCGAGCGCACCGATGCCGATCTTTACGATACGGTGATCGGTTACCGTGGCGGCAACTGGATTTATGAATGGGCAAAACAGGCGATGGACTGGCAGCAGAAAGCCTGCCAGGAAACGGACCCTGAGCGCAGTGGTCGCTACTGGCTACACGCCTCGACGCTGTACAACATCGCTGCCTATCCGCACCTGAAAGGGGACGATCTGGCGGAACAGGCGCAGGCCTTATCTAACCGTGCCTATGAAGAAGCCGCGCAGCGACTGCCCGGTACGCTGCGTGAGATGGAATTTAGCGTGCCTGGCGGCTCGCCCGTCACCGGGTTCTTGCATATGCCAAAAGGCGACGGCCCGTTTCCGACGGTGCTGATGTGCGGCGGTCTGGATTCAATGCAAACCGATTACTACACCCTGTATGAGCGCTATTTCGCGCCGCGCGGCATCGCCATGCTGACGCTGGACATGCCTTCCGTCGGTTTCTCGTCAAAGTGGAAGCTCTCTCAGGACTCCAGCCTGTTGCACCAGCATGTGTTGAAAGCGCTGCCGAATGTGCCGTGGGTGGATCATACCCGGGTGGCGGCGTTCGGATTTCGTTTTGGTGCCAACGTGGCGGTGCGTCTGGCCTATCTTGAATCACCGCGTCTGAAAGCGGTGGCCTGCCTCGGTCCGGTTGTCCATGCGTTGCTGAGCGATCCGTTACGTCAGGGAGCGGTACCGGAAATGTATCTTGACGTTCTGGCAAGTCGACTGGGGATGCACGATGCGTCCGATGAAGCGTTGCGCGTGGAGCTTAATCGCTATTCGCTGAAGGTGCAGGGACTGCTTGGCAGACGCTGCCCGACGCCAATGCTGTCGGGCTTCTGGAAGAACGATCCGTTCAGTCCGGAAGAGGAGTCGCGTTTAATCACGTCTTCATCTTCTGACGGTAAGCTGCTGGAGATTCCCTTCAATCCGGTGTATCGCAATTTTGACAACGCGTTACAGGAAATCACCCGCTGGATTGAAAAGAGATTGTGTTAATAATTTGCTAAATTCTACTGTTTTGGTAAAACAGTTGCTTCACAACAGGAGATCGCAATGACGTTACCGAGTGGACACCCGAAGAGCAGATTGATCAAGAAATTCACCGCGCTTGGCCCTTATATCCGCGAAGGAAAGTGCGAAGATAATCGATTCTTTTTCGATTGTCTGGCTGTTTGCGTCAACGTGAAGCCCGCGCCTGAACTGCGCGAATTCTGGGGCTGGTGGATGGAACTGGAAGCGCACGAAAAGCGTTTTACCTACAGCTACAAATTTGGTCTGTTCGACAAAGCGGGCGACTGGAAGACTGTGGCGATCAAAGATAAAGAAGTCGTTGAGCGACTGGAATATACCCTGCGCGAGTTTCACGAGAAGTTGCGTGAGCTGTTAAACACGCTGCATTTGTCACTGGAGCCCGCAGACGATTTCCGTGATGAGCCGGTGAAGCTAACGGCGTAATCCAAAAAAGAGGCCGGATGAATCATCCGGCCTCTCTGTTTTTAGCCGGATAAGTCAACTCATCCGGACCATTCTGGCATCAGAACTGATAGGTCATACCCAGCGCCACGATGTCATCGCTGTTGACGCCCAGTTTGTTGTTGTCATCAATCTGGTTGATTTTATAATCAACAAACGCCGACATATTCTTGTTGAAATAATAGGTCGCGCCGACGTCGATATATTTCACGATATCTTCATCACCAATACCTTCAATATCTTTGCCTTTCGACTGAACGTAACCGATGGACGGACGCAGGCCGAAATCAAACTGATATTGTGCGACGGCTTCGAAGTTTTGCGCTTTGTTGGCAAAACCACCGGAGATCGGCGCCATGTTGCGGGTTTCAGAATAGATGGTCGCCAGATAGATGTCGTTGCCATCGTATTTCAGACCGGTCGCCCAGCCTTCAGCATTCTGGCCATGACCGCGCGCCTGCTGGTTTTGCTCATTGGTACGGTCAGAGTTGGCATAGGCGCCAATGATCGCGAAATCGCTGCCGCCGAAGTCGTAGCTCAGTGATGTCCCGAACCCGTCACCGTTTTGTTTCTTCACGTCACGGTCTTCGTTTTTGCCCTGATATTGCAGGGTCATGTTCAGACCGTCGATCACGCCGAAGAAGTCGGTGTTCCGGTATGTCGCCAGACCGCTGGCGCGTTTGGTCATAAAGTTATCGGTCTGCGCCAGGCCGTCACCACCAAATTCCGGGAACATATCGGTCCAGGCGGCAACGTCATATAGCGCGCCCAGGTTACGACCATAATCGAAAGAGCCGATATCTTTTAGCTTGACACCGGCAAACGCCAGACGCGTTTTCTGACCAGATTCGCTTTCGGTTTTGTTGCCCGCAAATTCCGCTTCCCAACGACCGTAACCAGTCAGTTGATCGTTAATCTGCGTTTCGCCTTTAAAACCAAAGCGGACATAGGTCTGGTCGCCGTCTTTGCTGTCATTGTCGCTGAAATAGTGCATCGCTTTGACTTTGCCATACACATCCAGTTTATTACCGTCTTTATTAAACACTTCCGCTGCCTGCACGGATGCCGATGCCACAATACCCATCACCACTAATGCCAGAGTGCTCTTTTTCATTTTCAGTCCTGATTTAACGTACGCGCTATTATTTACTGGGTGTGATCCCCGTTGAAAGACAGGAGGGTTTTAACGTTCTGGAGTGAAGGTTTTATGACAACGTAAGAATAATTTTAAAAAAGGATGTTTTTCTGTTTCAGTAATAAAAACGTCAAAAATTGCCGCTACGCTTGCTGATCAAGCACAACAAAATTCCATGCTTTGTGCGCTGCTTGTTGGCAACCGGGGCCAGTCCTGCTAAAACGTTCGTTTACTATCATTTTCCCTATTTTGAACGGCAGAGAATCATGAGTGACAGCCAGACGCTGGTGGTAAAACTCGGCACCAGTGTGCTAACGGGCGGATCGCGCCGCCTGAACCGTGCCCACATCGTAGAACTTGTTCGTCAGTGCGCGCAGTTGCATGCCGCAGGACACCGTATTGTTATCGTCACGTCGGGCGCTATCGCCGCCGGGCGTGAACATCTCGGATATCCGGAACTGCCGGCGACCATTGCCACCAAGCAACTGCTGGCGGCGGTCGGGCAGAGCCGACTGATCCAACTGTGGGAACAGCTGTTTTCGATTTACGGCATTCACGTCGGGCAGATGCTGCTGACGCGGGCGGACATGGAAGACCGGGA
This sequence comes from Citrobacter sp. RHB35-C17, assembly GCF_013816795.1. Taxonomy (NCBI): domain Bacteria; kingdom Pseudomonadati; phylum Pseudomonadota; class Gammaproteobacteria; order Enterobacterales; family Enterobacteriaceae; genus Citrobacter; species Citrobacter sp. RHB35-C17. Next base: position 1,076,259 of record NZ_CP057150.1, read on the forward strand.
ACGCTTTTTGAATGCGCGCGACACTCTGCGTGCCCTGCTGGATAACAATATCGTTCCGGTGATCAATGAGAACGATGCAGTTGCCACAGCGGAAATTAAAGTGGGCGACAATGACAATCTCTCCGCGCTGGCGGCGATCCTCGCCGGGGCAGACAAACTGCTGCTGCTGACCGATCAACAGGGGTTGTTCACCGCCGATCCACGTACCGACCCGCAGGCCGAACTGATTAAAGATGTCTACGGGATTGATGACGCGTTGCGCGCAATCGCCGGCGACAGCGTATCGGGGCTGGGAACGGGCGGCATGGGCACTAAGTTGCAGGCCGCTGACGTCGCCTGCCGCGCCGGGATTGACACGATTATCGCCGCTGGCAGCAAGCCGGGCGTGATTGGTGATGTGATGGAAGGCATCTCTGTCGGTACCCGCTTCCATGCACAGGCCTCTCCGCTGGAGAACCGCAAGCGCTGGATCTTTGGCGCGCCGCCTGCTGGTGAAATCACCGTCGATGAAGGCGCGACGGCGGCGATTCTGGAACGCGGCAGTTCATTGCTACCGAAAGGCATTAAAAGCGTGACAGGCAACTTCTCACGTGGTGAAGTGATCCGCATCTGTAATCTGGAGGGGCGTGATATTGCCCACGGCGTGAGCCGCTACAACAGCGACGCGCTGCGCCGCATTGCCGGACACCACTCTCAGCAGATTGACGCGATTCTGGGTTACGAATATGGCCCGGTCGCCGTTCATCGCGATGATATGATTACCCGTTAAGGAGCAGATAAATGCTGGAACAAATGGGCATTGCTGCCAAAGCCGCGTCGTACAAACTGGCGCAACTCTCCAGCCGCGAAAAAAATCGCGTGCTGGAACAAATAGCTGATGCGCTTGAAGCGCAAACGGAAACTATCCTGAACGCCAATGCGCAGGACGTGGCCGAAGCGCGTACGAACGGTCTGAGCGAGGCGATGCTTGATCGCCTGGCGCTGACGCCGGCGCGCCTGAAAGCGATTGCTGATGACGTCCGTCAGGTCTGCAATCTGGCGGATCCGGTTGGGCAGGTGATTGACGGAGGGCTACTGGACAGCGGGCTGCGTCTGGAGCGTCGCCGTGTGCCGCTGGGCGTGATTGGCGTGATTTATGAAGCCCGCCCGAACGTCACCGTCGATGTCGCCTCTCTGTGCCTGAAAACGGGCAATGCGGCGATTCTGCGCGGCGGTAAAGAGACGTATCGCACCAATGCTGCCACCGTGCGCGTGATCCAGCAGGCGTTAACCTCCTGCGGGCTACCGGAAGCGGCGGTTCAGGCCATTGAAAGCCCCGACCGTGCGCTGGTGAATGAGATGCTGCGCATGGACAAATATATCGACATGCTGATTCCGCGTGGCGGCGCGGGTCTGCATAAGCTGTGCCGCGAGCAGTCGACCATTCCGGTGATCACCGGTGGGATTGGGGTGTGTCATATCGTTGTCGACGACAGCGCAGAGATTGCCCCGGCGCTGAAGATTATCGTCAATGCGAAAACGCAACGTCCGAGTACTTGTAACACGGTAGAGACGCTGTTAGTGCACCAGGACATCGCGGCGCGTTTTCTGCCTGCGCTGAGTCAGCAGATGGCGGAGAGCGGTGTAACGCTGCATGCGGATGAACGGTCGCTTGTCCTGTTGAGCTCGGGCCCGGCAAACGTGGTGGCAGTGAAAGCGGAAGAATTTGACGACGAGTTCCTGTCGCTGGATTTGAACGTCAAAATCGTCGCGGACCTGGATGACGCCATCGCGCATATTCGCGAGCACGGCACTCAGCATTCCGACGCCATCCTGACGCGCACCATGCACAACGCGAACCGTTTTGTGAACGAAGTGGATTCGTCCGCGGTATACGTCAACGCCTCGACCCGTTTTACCGATGGCGGACAGTTTGGTCTCGGTGCGGAAGTTGCCGTCAGTACGCAAAAATTACATGCCCGTGGTCCTATGGGGCTGGAAGCGCTGACTACCTATAAGTGGATCGGCTTTGGTGACGATACGATTCGTGCCTAAATAACGCCGGGTGATGCAAAATCAGCCACTTGATTCGCAAGGCTATTGACGCATCGCCCGGTTAGTTTTAACCTTCTACCCCGTGTTCACACTCGTGGTCACGTCCTCTTCAGGGCCGATATAGCTCAGTTGGTAGAGCAGCGCATTCGTAATGCGAAGGTCGTAGGTTCGACTCCTATTATCGGCACCATTTCAAACGCTTCCCAGGCCTACAGAAATCAACTAAAGCCCATATACTGCGGTTTATAGCCCGATCTTATCTCTTGTTATCAACGGGACTCAACCGGAATCAAGTCACAGTCGGGGGCATCAGTGGGGGCATTCTGTGTTCGGTCCAGGGAGGCGCCCCCGATCAAGCTTCATACGCGACAGGGTTGCTATATCCAGAGATAAATACGCCTCTGATGGCCGTATGGCGACGTAATCCTCAAAACAGGTGCTGGTTCATTCTGATCAAGGTCGTCATACACAAGCTATGAGTGACAGTCGTTTCCGAAATCACACGGACTAAAGGGTAGTAGTAGTATGAGCCGTCGTGGTAAATGCCACGACAACGCCGTTGCATAAAGTTTTTCCCGCTATTGAAGCGTGAACGGATAAATAAATAGTTCTACGGAACGCGGGAAGAAGCCCGCAGTGATATTTTTGATTACATCGAAATATTTATAACAATAAACGTCGGTATGGTTCTGGCGATCGGATGCCACCGGCAGAATGTGAAAATCAATATTATCAACGGCTCTGAAGTGTCTGGATTATCCGTGGCGATTCACGCATCAAAATAATTTCGATATAAGCAGCCTCTTACGCAAGGTCAATAAGGAAAAACTGATTTGTTGATTGGTGTAATTCTATTGATGCTAATATTTGATGTTTATGATTTTTTTGGTGGCAGTAAAATATCACAAAATGATAATTAAATGAATTTTTTGATAAATCGACATGAATATGCATAATTTTATGATATAAAAGTTAACACCAGATCAGGAAAATGATGTTTTCAAAAAGTGAAGTGTCGGGACTTTATTGATTGGCGGAGGTGTTAATTTAAAATAATTACACTTTATTTTCTTTTGTCATGTTTAACATATCCTTTTTTATTAGATGAATATAAATTAGTTTAATTGTTGATGTTATCTATGAGGGTCGTGGAGAGTTTGCTGTGAACAAAATATATTCACTTAAATATTGCCCTGTTACGCAAGGGCCCATTGCTGTATCTGAGCTGGCCAGCCGGGTGGTTAAACGAACAAGCCGGAAATTAAAGCAAATATCACTTATTAGCATCTCTGTGACTTGTTTATCTTATCCGATGATGTCACAGGCTGGTATTGTTCGAGACGATATTTCTTATCAGTTATTTCGCGACTTTGCAGAGAATAAAGGACTCTTTGTTCCCGGTGCTACTGATATCCCCGTCTATGATAAAAATGGTCAGCTTGTAGGTCGTCTGGATAAAGCACCAATGGCGGATTTCAGTAGCGTAAGTACCAGTGGGGTGGCCACACTGATTTCGCCGCAGTATCTGGCCAGTGTGAAACATAACAGTGGTTATCAAAGTGTCAGTTTCGGTGATGGGAAAAATACTTATACGATAGTCGATCGTAATGATCACCCCTCTACTGATTTCCATGCACCACGCCTGAATAAACTGGTCACTGAAGTTGCCCCTGTCAGCGTTACAGCTGAAGGTACCAAAGTTAATGCCTATAAAAATACTGAACGTTATACGGAGTTTTATCGTGTGGGGAGTGGAGCGCAATATACAAAAGACAGGGATGGAAAATTAACCAGGATTGCAGGCGGATATGCTTTTAAAACAGGGGGAACAATTGGTACTCCCCTCATTTCAAACGGAACCATTGTTACCAACCCCGGCCAGACTTTCAATCCGGTTACACAGTGTCTGCTGACGCCGGAAAAACATGGACAGGCGCAGGTATTATTACAGACAAGGGGACCAATGTGACCTGGAAGGTCAACGGTGTTGCCGGTGACAACCTGCATAAACTTGGTGAAGGGACGCTGACCGTAAGCGGTATCGGGGTTAATCCCGGCGGGCTTAAAACCGGGGACGGGACTGTCATTCTGGCTCAAAAGCCTGATGCCGCAGGAAATGTCCAGGCTTTCAGCTCAGTCAATCTTGCCAGTGGACGTCCGACCGTTGTGCTTGCGGATTCACGACAGGTTAACCCGGATAATATCTCCTGGGGTTATCGGGGAGGGGTGCTTGACCTGAACGGTAACGATATCACTTTCACTCGTCTGCGGGTGTCTGATTATGGTGCGGTCATTGCAAACAAGGCCGCGAATAAATCCCACCTGTCACTGAATTTGTCTACAGCAAATAATGAAGAAGTCAGCGTCCCGATTGGTACTGTTAATCCGTTTGGCGGAAAAGGTACACCCGGAAGCTTATACAGCCGTAATCTGAATGGACAGACATCCTACTATATTCTTAAATCCTCCACCTATGGTAATACCCTGTGGGGGAACAGCCTGAATGACCCGAAACAATGGGAATTTGTCGGTACTGATAAAAACAAAGCCATTCAGACAGTAAAAGACCGGGTCCTGGCTGAACGTGCAAAACAGCCCGTCATCTATCATGGCCAGTTGACCGGGAATATGGATGTCACTATCCCGCAATTGCCGGGTGAACGTAAGGTGGTGATGGATGGTTCCGTAAATCTGCCTGGCGGAAACCTGAGTAAAGAGGGGGGCAGTCTGATTTTCCAGGGGCATCCGGTTATCCATGCTTCAGTCAACGGCAGTGCCCCCGTCTCCCTGACCCAGAAAGACTGGGAGAACCGTCAGTTCACACTGAAAACGCTGTCGCTGAAGAATGCTGACTTCCATCTTTCACGTAATGCTGTCCTGAACGGTGACATACAGTCGGACAACAGCCATATCACGCTGGGAAGTAATAAGGTCATTATTGATAAAAATGACAGTACCGGTAATTACGTCAATCCGGAGGAAGGTACATCTTCTCCGGTGGAAAGCCAGTATCAGGGCAATATCACGCTGCAGAAAGGCTCCACGCTGGACATTAACAGCCGCTTCACCGGCGGGATTGAGGCTCATGACAGTCAGGTAAACGTCACCTCATCTGAGGCCGTGCTGCAGGACAGCGGTGTCTTTGTGAACTCAGCTCTCTTTGTTCGTGACGGCGGTCATCTGAAAGCACAGAAAGGGCTCTACAGTGACGGCCGGGTTCAGATTGGGAAGAATGGTACGCTTTCCCTGAGCGGAACGCCGGTTACCGGCTCAGACGGTCAGTTCACGCCGATGTTGTCTATGACAGAAGGATACGATTTGACCGGCAACAATGCCACTCTGGACATCCGCAACTGGGCACATGTTTCCGGGGACATTCATGCAACCAGCCCGTCCGCTGTCCGTATTGGAACGGATGCGCCCGGGACGCTGTCTTCCTCCGTTTCGTCCGCACTGGCTGAAGGAATGTTTGGTGGATATAACGCGGCATACTACGGTGCCATCACCGGCGGTAAGGGAAACGTCAGCATGAACAGTGGTCTGTGGCAGTTGACCGGAGATTCCACCGTCAACAACCTGACGGCCCGTAACAGCCGGGTACAGTCTGAAGAAAAGGGCGCCTTCCGCACCCTGACGGTAAACACGCTTGATGCCACGGGCAGTGACTTTGTCCTGCGTACTGACCTGAAAAATGCCGATAAAATCAGCGTGACGGGGAAAGCCGGCGGTTCAGACAACACCCTCAACGTCAGCTTTATGAAGAACCCGGCTCCGGGGCAGTCCCTGAACATCCCGCTGGTCAGTGCGCCGGCCGGCACGGCAGGGGATGTCTTTAAGGCCGGTACCCGGGTCACGGGGTTCAGCCGGGTGACACCGACGCTGCATGTCGACACCACCGGCGGCAGTACGAAGTGGATTCTGGATGGTTTCAGAGCAGAGGCTGATAAAGCCGCTGCGGCGAAGGCGGACAGTTTCATGAATGCCGGCTACAAAAACTTCATGACGGAAGTGAACAATCTGAATAAACGTATGGGGGAGCTGCGTGACACGAAAGGTGATGCCGGAGCCTGGGCCCGTATCATGAACGGCGCTGGTTCAGCAGACGGCGGGTACAGTGATAACTACACCCACGTTCAGGTCGATTTTGACAAAAAACATACGCTGGACGGTGTGGACCTGTTCACTGGTGTCACGATGACCTATACCGACAGCAGCGCAGACAGTGATGCGTTCAGCGGGAAGACAAAATCCGTGGGCGGCGGTCTGTATGCTTCAGCGCTGTTTAATTCCGGTGCCTATATCGATTTGATTGGTAAATATATTCACCATGACAATGATTGCACGGGCAACTTTGCCGGCCTGGGGACGAAGCATTACGGTACGCACTCCTGGTATGCCGGTGCAGAAACGGGTTACCGTTATCACCTGACGGAGGACACCTTTATTGAGCCGCAGGCCGAACTGGTTTATGGCGCGGTGTCAGGCAAAACGTTCCGCTGGAAAGAGGGAAATATGGACCTGAGCATGAAGAACAAGGACTTCAGTCCACTGGTCGGCCGGACAGGTGTGGAGCTGGGCAAAACCTTTAGCGGTAAGGACTGGAGCGTGACGGCCCGGGCCGGCACCAGCTGGCAGTTCGACCTGCTGAATAACGGCGAGACCGTACTTCGTGATGCGTCCGGAGAGAAACGGATTAAAGGGGAGAAGGACAGCCGGATGTTGTTCAATGTCGGCATGAACGCGCAGATAAAGGACAACATGCGCTTCGGGCTGGAGTTTGAGAAATCCACCTTTGGTAAATACAACGTGGATAACGCGATAAACGCGAATTTCCGTTATATGTTCTGACAGATATTAGTGGAGAGTGTCATGAGACACTCTCCACTAAAGTCGGAAGTCTTCGATGAGGTCTCCAGATTATCGATCATAGAGATATCCCTTTGTTGATTTTTCATCTGTTGTTGTCAGGATTTCACCGGCGAGCGCATATATGCCGATTTTGATTATTTCCTTTATTCGGAAAATTAATCGTTTTCACAATGAGGGACAAACGTAATGCTCCCCTCGGGTTCTCCTTATGAGAAACGGATTAACCCGCACCGATATTTCTACTGATTTTCAAACTCAGAATTTTCGCGCGCGCTGCGCTGTATTAATCCCCTGTCTGGTCATATAGTGCCTGCAGTACCTGAATATCAGCTTAAGGAGAAGATGATGAAGCGTATCGATTTGCACATGCATTCGGTATACAGCGACGATGCGGATTTCCCTGTCAGCGATCTGTTGACAATGGCGAAAGCGGCGAACCTGGCGGTGCTGGCGATAACCGATCACAACTCGGCGCGGTCCGTTGAGGAAGCTATTCACTATGGCAATGAAAACGCTGTGAGAGTGATGACGGGCATTGAAATTGACTGCTCGTTTGCGGGTAATAACTATCATCTGCTGGGCTACGGTTTTCGTCGTGATTGTCGGGACTTTGACGTCGTCGAGCAGAATTTCCACCATCTGGAAAGCGTCGCGACCCCGCTGAAACTGGCGAAACTTCGGGCGCTCGGGTTCCAGCTTGACGTCGATCGCCTGTATGCCCTGGCGGGCGATCGCGTTCCGCAGGAAGAGCAGATGGCGGAGTTAATTTTAGAGGATGCGCGCAATGCGAATCATGAACTGTTGCTGCCGTACCGGGCAGGGAACTCTCGCAGTGACATGCCGTTGATTAACTTCTTCTGGGATTTTTTTGGTCGTGATAAACCCTGCCATGTGAAGGTTGATCTGCCACCCATGGCTGAGATGGCGTCGATGATTATTGATAACGGCGGTATTCCGGTGATTGCGCATATCGGCGCCAACGTAAAGGAAAAGCCGTTGTCGGTGATTGAGCAAATGTTGCCGCTCGGCGTACAGGGCGTGGAGGTTTTTTCCAGCTATCATGATGAAGCACTTCGTCGCGAACTTTATCAGTTCACGCTGGATAACGCGTTGTTGGCGACCAGCGGCAGCGATTTCCACGGTAAAAACAAGCCCAATATCAAGATGGGCAGCAGCCAGCCCTGGGCGACCGCACTGCCGAAGACGCTGGAAATTCTTGAAAGGGTGACGCTTTATTGACATAGACAAACCCGGCGGAACGCACCGGGTTTAATTTTTTGAGATTGCCCCTGTTATTCTTATTCATGAGCGGAAGCGGCTAATACGTTGCGGCGTCAGGCTGCCAGCTCAGGCATTTTCTCCTTCACAAAGTTTAACACTTTCTCCGCATCCAGCGACGCGTAGGGCAGGCTTTCAATAATGGCGACAGGGCGTGCATTTCCGACAATGTCATAAATTTCATTGAGCTTGTACTGAATATGCGGCGCTATGAGAAAACCGTCGAAAGCGGGCGCCACGCTTTCGAAATTATCCAGCCCCACCGCGCTTATCATGAGAGGATAGCCGCGGCTTTCAGCCAGTACCTGCATCTTTTTGGCAAGAGAATTTGCCGTATTCCCGAACAAACAACCTATCAGAAGCTTTTTCATGTTTTTGACCTCCTGAAAACGGTTCACAGAATAGGGCTGGCTGTGTTCAAAAAATGAGCGCCACATCTTATTTGCATAACAAATATATTCAGCGTCGGTAGCGCAGACCTCTGGTGCCTCCTGCCGTGAAGACAGGTTGATGACACTTAAGTGGAACTGAGTTCCTGAACACGTCATGAAAAGGTGTGGTACGCACAGTAGTCAATTCGCATCAATGTGACAACACAGGGAGTTGGCGATAGTAAAAGAGACAGATGTCCTTTTTGTTATCGCCGCGCTCACTTTATTGTGCTATCCCATAAAGGGAAAATGGGATTGCGTCGAGGGGAAGATGAAAAATATCAATGACAGTGCCTTAAAAGAGCGGTTTATTTTAACGAACAGGTTATCGGCGATAATTAACCCCTCCCTGTTAGCGACACTGCGTCTGGTCAAAATTGATGCCGGGGAGTATCTGATGACGCAAAACACCTATTTGACGCATCTCTATTTCCTGGTTGACGGTAAACTGCAGGTCGAGCGCCATAATCCAAACGGGACGCACGCGGTTTATTCTTTTGAAACGCCTTTTTCGGTGGTTGGCGAAATGGAACTTTTCTCCATTAAGAAAAGTAAGGCTGTCGGTTCCGTTCAGGCATTAACGGACTCATGGTTACTGACCCTACCGGTCGAGGCCGTAAAAGAACACGCGATGAACGATCCCGCCTTTCTTCTTTTTATGTGCCAGAATTTAAGTCATAAACTACTGCATAATTCACTGATCCATTCCAGTGGCGCGATTTCGGTGGAATCTAAATTGCGTAAATTCTTACTTATTAAAACGCAAAACGAAGGCGCCACAATTCAACTGGAGAAAAGAGAGTCACTCGCGGCCATGTTGGGAGTTTCTGTCAGGCAACTCAATCGTGCGCTGATAAAACTTGCGCAGCAAGGGATTATTCAACACAAAAATAAAACCCTGAAGGTGATTAATCCTGTTCGCTTATCAGATTTTCCTGCTGACAAATCTGAATTGGTGTGAGTTGGAGTGGGGTAAATAATCCCGGAAGCATGAGATAATGCGCCCGTTGTGAAGGCAGGCTGGAGCGATATTTCAGCCACCAGGTACATTACGATGAGATCAACGGATGAATCTTCTTGAACTGACACTTCTGAGTGGACAATACAACGATCGTGAAACGGGCGGAAAGATCCCGTGGAATGATCCGGATTTCAGCCGCAGGATGCTGGAAAACCATTTGTCGCAGGAACACGACTGGGCCAGTCGTAAACTCTCGGTCATTGAACAACAGGTCGACTGGATCGCCCGCCAGCTTCCCGTGGGCGCAACAATACTTGATTTGGGATGCGGCCCCGGATTTTACACTCAACGTCTCGCGCAGCGCGGATTTGATTGCACTGGCGTCGATTTTTCTCCGGCCTCTGTGCAGTGGGCGCGAGAACAGGCGCAGAGCGCAGCGCTGGATATTGATTATCAGGAACAGGACGTCCGCGACTACCAGCCTGATGGCACGTTTGATTTCGTTATGATGACCTTCGGTGAAATCAATGTCTTCAGTTTTGAGGATGCGCAACGGCTGGTGGCGCGTAGTGCAGCCTGGCTGAAGCCGGGGGGCAAGTTGCTGATTGAAGTGCATACGTTTGACGAGGTCAAAAGACAGGGGATGGCTCCCGCGTTCTGGCAGCGGTGTCCAGAGGGGCTTTTTCTCGCCGAACCGCATCTGTTATTGAGCGAAAATCGCTGGAATGAAGAAACGCAAACCAGCACCACGACGTTCTGGGCGCTCAAGGCCGACGCCAGCGTTGTGCATTTTAGCAGCCAGACGCGGGCCTGGCGGGATGACGAGTATTTGCAGTTGCTGGCGCAGTGCGGTTTTCACACGACGACGCGTATTGCCGCTGAAGAGTGGCCGGTCAGTGAAACCTTTGCCGGCAAGCTCTACGCCCTGATGGGACGTCGAGAGACGGTATAAACGACAATTGCTCTGTGCTGCAACCAGAGAAAACCGATGCCCGATGGCTTACGCTGTCGGGCTTTTTCGCTATAACGGAGAACCTTACCTGGCAAGGGCATGATTCATCCTCAGGATTCAGCCATGTCATTCGGGCGACGGCGAAGCGATTCAACCTCCCGTGCAAGTATCTCAGTAAAAAAATGCCCTGGAAGATACAGCTCGATCCTTCGCGCTTCCCGGGACAATGCTTGTAGATAACACCTTGTTTATTAAAAAATTGATAGGCAATTATTTGCAAGCCTTTAAAGTCAATCATTATCCTTGTTTATCAAACATAAAATCTACAAAACTAGACATCTATCGAGTTTTCATCTTAAAGTCCCGATGTTGGCACTAGACAAAACTGTCTTATGGTTATCAAATGGTTAAATAATATTTCGCTGGATGTGAATGATCGACCAGATAGATGAATGGTCGGCGGGTAATTCAGCGGCTACAAGCAAGACAACACACCATTTCGGGAGAAATTATGCATTCCTCTGTTAATAAAAACGAAAGCCGAACGTTCTTCGGCCATCCCTATCCGCTGGGGTCACTGTTCTTCACGGAGATGTGGGAACGGTTTTCGTTTTATGGCATTCGTCCGTTACTGATTCTGTTCATGGCCGCGACCGTCTACGACGGTGGCATGGGACTGGCGCGGGAAAATGCGTCTGCTATCGTCGGTATTTTTGCCGGCAGTATGTACCTGGCAGCGCTGCCGGGCGGCTGGCTCGCGGATAACTGGCTCGGGCAGCAACGCGCGGTGTGGTACGGCTCGATCCTGATCGCGCTCGGCCATCTGTCGATTGCCCTGTCGGCCTGGATGGGCGACAACCTGTTTTTCATCGGTTTGATGTTTATCGTGCTGGGGTCGGGTCTGTTCAAAACCTGTATCTCGGTCATGGTGGGAACCCTCTATAAGAAAGGCGATGCCCGCCGCGATGGCGGTTTTTCGTTGTTCTACATGGGGATTAACATGGGGTCATTCATTGCCCCGTTGATCTCTGGCTGGTTAATCAAATCTCACGGCTGGCACTGGGGCTTTGGTATCGGTGGGATCGGGATGCTGGTCGCGCTGATTATCTTCCGCGTGTTTGCCGTTCCTTCCATGAAACGCTATGACCGCGAAGTGGGGCTTGATTCGACCTGGAACAGCCCGGTGGTGAAGAGAAACGGCGTGGGACGCTGGTTGCTGGCGCTGGCCGTTGGTGTTGCTATCATTGTGACGCTGATTGCCCAGGGCGTGATTGTCATTAATCCGGTCGCCGTTGCCAGCATGCTGGTCTACGTTATTGCCGCGTCTGTGGCGCTCTACTTTATCTATCTGTTCGTGTTTGCCGGGTTGACCCGCAAAGAGCGCGCCAGACTGTTGGTCTGCTTTATTTTACTGGTTTCTGCGGCCTTTTTCTGGTCGGCGTTTGAGCAGAAACCAACCTCGTTCAACCTGTTCGCGAACGACTACACCAACCGCATGATCGGTGATTTCGAAATTCCAGCCGTCTGGTTCCAGTCGATCAACGCCCTGTTTATCATCCTGCTAGCTCCGGTCTTTAGCTGGGCCTGGCCGGCACTGGCGCGCCGAAATGTGCGCCCGAGCAGTATCACCAAGTTTGTTATCGGTATTCTGTGCGCGGCAGCGGGCTTTGGCCTGATGATGATGGCGGCGCAGAATGTCCTGAGCAACGGTGGAGCAGGCGTATCGCCGTTCTGGCTGGTGGGCAGCATCCTGATGCTGACGCTGGGTGAGCTGTGTCTGAGCCCGATTGGTCTGGCGACCATGACGCTGTTAGCGCCCGAAAGAATGCGGGGTCAGATGATGGGCCTGTGGTTCTGTGCCAGCGCTTTAGGTAACCTGGCGGCGGGTCTGATTGGTGGGCACGTTAAGGCTGACCAACTGGACATGCTGCCTGATCTCTTCGCCCGCTGCTCCATTGCATTGCTGATTTGTGCGGCAGTACTGATTGTGCTGATTGTTCCGGTGCGTCGGATGCTGGAAAACGCGCAAACGAAAACGGAGCAAAAACCGGCGTAAAATGCCTGACCGATAATTAACACTCACAGATAAAACCGGTGCCTGATGCGCCGGTTTTATTTTTTCTTGCCAGGTAAAATCTTTATTCTGACGAACAAACGCCCGTCTCATAATCGTTAATGCTATTCCCACCAGAACATGCTTCAGGCTGAAAAAACGTCGGCCTGTTGTCGCTATGTTGCCGGAGATGATCGGCGAAATACCGTCACTCTTCCTCACAAAATGAGGTTTCACATGATCCTTTATGTCTGATTAATGAGGAAAGATCTTAAGTGGAGATTAATTATTCTTAAACACCTCATTTCTGAACTGCATTTAAAGAAATAATATGCTGTATATAATGCTATTTAAGGAATTATATTCTTTTATTGTTTTGTTTTTAAGATGATTGAATTGTCATTATGGCTAAGATCATTTCATTTGTTCTCACGCCTGATATCTGGAAAATATTGCCTAAATACCGCAATGAGACTCAGGGCGTTTGGGTCGGAAGGACATACGTTACATTGCCGTGACTTTTACTTAACGCATTCACAAATACACTGCATTTAATCATGCGATGTATAGCGTGCTGTTATTTCGATACAGTGGAATTGATATGAAGAGAAAAGAATTTAAATTAACAACCATGGCGTTGTTAATCAGTAGTCTGTTAATGGCAAATAACGCCGGTGCAGTCATTCATGATGTAGATGGTATTATTAGCGGAAGCGGGATCATCGCTAAAGATCAGGAATATAAAATCATTAGCACCGCAGGGGAAAACAATACGATCTCCGTGGCGAATAATGGTGGTGTAACCATTACCAACCCTGGCGGAACGCCCACGGTCTCGGGTGGGGGCGAATTTGAAAACGGTGACTTTTTAATTTCCAACGGGACAGTGATTGTTGCCAACAGCGGAACCATTAATTTAGGTTCAGGGACTACCGTGAATCATATCATCGGCGATGTCATTCCAGGCACCGTCGAGGGGCGACCAGATATTCCGCTGGATAATGATTATCAGTTCATGTATGCGGTGGGTATCGTTCAGGTGGGTGGTAACAGTGCAGCCTATCTCGCGCAAAAAGGCTCGATCGTTGCCGATAATTTGACGATAAATATGAGTCAAAAGCGTGATGGCAAAGATATTGCGGGCATTCTTGGCAATAAACACAATGGCGTCTTTACCTTAACCGGCACCACCACGGTTAATTCTGCGGTGACCGGGGCGAATGGGAAGAATTTCGCGATCTATGCAAAGTCGGGATCGAAAATCAACGCTGAAAATTTGATCGTCAATAGTAAGGGGACATTCTACGCCGTCGGCCTCGATTCGGAATCCAGTGTGGATGCCGACCGTTCACTGATTCGTTATAAAAATGCCACGATTACATCCGTCGCCGATCAGTATGCGGACGGCATCAGTTCTAACGGGGCTGACGTTGAAGCGTTGGGCGACACCGCTATTGATGTCACCGTGAACGATGCGAATGGCGTGATTTCCGGGATCTGGGTTTCAGATGGTCTCACCGGCGTTGATCTGGATGCACATGTGACCATGGCAGGGAAGACGAGCCTGTTGCTGAAGTCAGGCGCGGAGAGTACGGTTCTCAGTGGTGTCGAGTCCGTGGGCGCTTCGCAGTTTACCAGTAACGACCTGAATATCACGCTGGACACTCAGGGGCATCAGCAAACAACCGGTACCGGCATTCGGGCCAGTAAAGAAGATGCCCTCACGGCGGGTAAAATCGACATTAATGGTCGTCTGAACATTGATGTTGTCGATACTACCCGCAGCGGGAGCTGGAACTACGTCCGTGCGGACAAGGGCGGCGAAATCACGCTGAACGGTGGGGTACAGATGGGGGTTAACTACAACGACCCGGATGCCACTGCCATTCTGGCGGAAAACGCCGACTCCCGCGTGACGATTAACCCGCAGAAAATCGACGTTGTCGGGACGATTGAAGCCCTGGATTCCGCCGTGGTTGATGTGAATGCGATTAACCAGTCGCGTTTCGTCGGCGGGATGGTCACCCGCGGCAATGCAGTGAATAACCTGTCGCTGGCCGATGGCTCGGCCTGGAACATGACTAAAAGTTCTCAGCTCACCAACCTGACGCTGGATGACTCCACGCTGACCTTTATGCCGACCGCCGCAAAGCGTCGTATGCTGACGCGTGATACCGCGAGCTTCAAAACCCTGACAGTGGACGGTGATTACACAGGCACTAACGGTAATCTCGTGATGAACACCCAACTGGGCGATGACAGCTCACCGACTGACCGGATGATCGTTGCGGGCAACACCTCCGGCAGCACGAACGTTAAAGTACTGAACGCCGGGGGCGCGGGCGGTCTGACGACGTCGGGCATCGAACTGATTAGCGTTGGCGGCAATTCTGACGGTGTGTTTAAACAAAATGGCCGTATCGTGGCTGGTGCGTATGACTACACCCTGCATCGTGGTGAAGGCGAGAATAATAAAAACTGGTATCTGAGCAGCGCCCTGTCTCCGGTTACTCCGCTGGATCCTCTGAATCCTACCGATCCGCAGCCGCCAACTCCGACGCCGCGCGAACACGCGGTGCGTCCGGAAGCCGGTCTGTACGGCATGAACCTGCAGGCGGCGAACACGCTGTTCAATACCCGTTTGCAGGATCGTCTGGGCGAAACGCATTACGTGGACGCGCTGACCGGCGAAGAAGCCGTCACCAGTATGTGGCTGCGTAACGTGGGCGGTCATACCCGTCAGAAAGACAGCAGTGGTCAACTGGATATGCAGGCCAACCGTTATGTCATGCAACTGGGCGGCGACATTGCGCAGTGGTCTTCGGACAACACCGACCGCTACCATCTGGGTCTGATGGCCGGTTATGCGAACCAGAAAGCGCGTGCCGAAAACCAGCGTAACGGTAACCGGGCCGACAGCCGCATCAGTGGTTACAGCGTTGGTTTGTACGGCACCTGGCTGCAGGACAACGCGACGCACGAAGGCGCGTATGTCGATACTTGGGCGCAGTACAGCTGGTTTGATAACACCGTTTCTGGTCGTGACGTCGAATCTGAAGAGTATGATTCGAAGGGCTTCACCGCCTCTGTCGAATCCGGCTACACCTGGAAACTGGCCGAACTCAGCGAGCGTAACGCGCTGTATATTCAGCCAAAAGCCCAGATCACCTGGATGGGCGTGAAGGCAGATGAGCACAAAGAAGTTAACGGTACCCGCGTTGAAGGTAACGGCGATGGCAACATCCAGACCCGCGTCGGCGTCCGTCTGTTCGGCAAGGGCCACAACACACTGGACGACGGCAAAGACCACACCTTCCAGCCGTTTGTCGAAGCCAACTGGATCCACAACAGCAAAGACTTTGGCGTCGCAATGAACGGTGAAAATGTGAATCTGAAAGGCGCCCGCAATATTGGCGAACTGAAAGCCGGGGTTGAAGGCCAGTTGACGAAGAACGTCGCCCTGTGGGGCAACGTCGCTCAGCAGGTTGGTAACAACGGCTACAGCGACACTTCAGCGATGATCGGTATTAAAGCGTCGTTCTGATGCAAAGTGCCGGGAGGCGGTTTCGCTTTACCCGGCCAGGCAAAAAACCTGTAGGCCGGATAAGGCGCAACGCATCGCCATCCGGCAGTATGGGTATGAAATCCTCTCTCTAAACAGTATGTTACCGATGCGTAATCCCTTCATAAATTAAACGTAACGCCAGCAGGCCAATTATCGCGCCGATGATGCGACTGGCGACGCGCTGTATTCTGCCGTATGCCCGACGCACGGCAGGCAACGAAAAGGCCTGGCTCAGAAAGACGCGCCAGATAACCGAAGAGAGCACAATCCCGGCCCAGGCCATCATCCTTGCCCACATAGGCGTGTCGGCACTCAGCGTAACGGAGAAGATACTGATAAAAAACAGGACGGTTTGCGGATTTGACAGATCGGTCAGTAAGCCACGACGAAAGAACACGGTCCATGGCGCGCTAACGGGTTGCTGCAGCGTTGGCATCTGCGGTGTGGCCTGGTGACGCATACTGTTCCAGGCAAACCACAGCAGATACGCGCCGCCGCCAATTTTGATCACCGAAAATACCGCCTCGCACTGGGTGATCAGTGTCGCCATGCCAAACAGCCCCAGCCCGGAATAGATAGCGTCACCTGACGCAACGCCCAGACCGGTTAATACTCCTGCGCGCCGTCCGGAGGCCAGACTGGTTTGCACGACCACAAACAGATTGGCGCCGGGGTTGAAGAAGGTTAACACGAACAGGCTGACGGTGAGGAAAACCGCATGTAGAGGTTCCATAAACCACATTTCCCTGAGCTGGATAACGTCACTCCATCTTATTTACAACAAAATCTGAGGGATGCGAATGGGATCACAAAGGGAGGCGAGTGAAAAAAACCACCCGTGTTACCACGGGTGGTAGAAAGTCAGAAGCTGTATTTCAGTCCTAACATTCCCTGCGTATCGCTGTAGCCGTTGTCGCCAATTTGCTGGGCGACGTTGCCCCACAGTTGCAGACGCTGGCTAAGCTGGCCTTCAACGCCCACTTTCAGTTCGCCAATATTGCGGTTGCCTTTCACGTCGTTGCTGATGTCATCCATCTTCACGCTGTAGCTACGGGTGTTGTGGAGCCAGTTGGCTTCGACGAACGGCTGAAAGGTGCGGTCTTTGCCGTCATCTATGGCGTTATGGCCTTGCAGATAGGCTTTGACGCCAAGACGCGTTTGCAGGTTGCCGTCGGTTTTATCCACCACCCGGGTGCCGTTTTTCTCAACGTGCGTATCAGCCTGCACGTCCATCCAGGTGATTTGCGCTTTAGGCTGGATGTACAGCGCCTTACGCTCGCTGAATTCGGCCAGTTTCCAGGTGTAGCCTGTTTCGACAGAGGCGGTGATGCCGTCTGAATCATACTTTTCAGACGCCAGACCCTGTCCGGACACGGTGTTGTCAAACCAGTTGTAGAGCAGCCAGCCATCGACATACGCACCGGTTTTATCGGCGTCGTTGGCATACCAGGTACCGTACAGACCGGCGCTGTAGCCGCTGATTTCCCCGCGGGATGAGTATCCGGTAAGGCTGGAGTGGCTGCGGCTCTTGCTGTTGGCGTAACCGGTCATCAGACCCAGATGCCAGCGATCCAGACCGTCGGTGCTCCATTGCGCGATATCCCCGCCCAGTTGCATCACGTAGCGGTTGCTCTGGGTGCTGATCTGTCCGGAACCGTCCTTGAAGCGGTGATGTCCGCCGATGTGGCGCATCCACAGGCTGGTGACTTTCTGTTCGCCGGTTAACGCGTCGGTGTACTGGGTTTCACCCAGACGATCGTGAAGCCGGGTGGTGAACAGCGTGTTGGCGGCAAGGGTGTTCGCCAGATAGCTGCCGGTTTCCGGGCGATAGGTTTTCTCTCCTTCCGGCTGTGGCGTTGGGGCCGGTGTCGGGGCGGGATCGGGAGTAGGCTCCGGCACTGGGTCAGTGATGAAGGTGTTGGTCAGATACCAGTTACTGCCTTTTTTCACCACATCATAGTCATAAGCCCCCGCGACAATACGTCCGGCTTTGGCAAAAGTACCTGCGGAATCGCCATACACTTCGACAATTTCAATACCGTTCACCGTTTGCGAGCCCGTACCGCCGATATTATTCACCGCAACCAGCGTATTACCGGACGTGTCGCCTTCCACGATAAGTTTATCGGTGGGAGAATCATCGCCACCCAGTGTCGTGTTCATTTTCAGTGTTCCGCCGCCGTAGAAATTACCTTCTACAGTCAGAGTTTTAAACACACCGCTGCTTTCCGGAGGCAGGAAATTGACAGTCCCATTGTCTAAGGTGATGTCGGTGACATGAGAGCTACCGGTCATATTCCACACGGCCTGGTTGGAAAGATCCAGGTTAACAATACCGTTGCTGGTTGAGCCAGACGTAGCGGTATAACTGGTGGCCGTCAGGAATGAGTTTTCGTTATTCAGTACCATATTGAGCGTGGCATCGTTAATTGCGCCAATGTCGCCAATGACCTGTACCGTGCCGGTTTCTAATGAATTCACGTTGATCAGGCTGTTTGCTCCACGGGAGAGCAGGGACCAGGTGGGATCGCTGTTATCCGTCATCAGCAGACCTTTCTGCACATCGACAATACCACCCGCCGCGGCTTCGATACCCGCCACATAGTTGGCGTGCGTATCAGACAGTGAGATGCCTAAATCATCCTGGAATTCAACTTTTGTGGTGTTACTGCCGCCATCATAAGCATAAACCGCTCGTGCGGTATCGACGCCATTTTGCATAGTAATAGCGGTTTTACCCTGAAACTGCGCCTCACTTTTCCAAAGGTAAAGGCCTGTGTTGTAATAGCCACCGTTGCTGGTCAGCAGAAAATCGCCTTTTGCGATAAGCGACGACTGGTCAGTCAGGGAGATGGTTCGCATCCAGTACGGGTCGATCCAACCTGTGAATTCATGCTCGTAACCGGGTCGGTTGCCCAGGTAAGTCAGGTTCTCGCCGACGATGATCGCATTGCTGTTGAAGGTGATATCCGTTGCCATCAGGTCAAGTGCACGGCCACCGCCAGCCTCACCAAAGAGGTTATTTTCATCACCACGTGAGAGCGCTTCAATCTTCGTCAGCCCCGTAAATTCGATGCTATTTCTCGTCCCATAAGTGGCGTAGGGGAGCGCCGCCAGGATACCCTGGCTGCCTTTCAGAGTGATGTAGTCAGCTTCAAATTTGGCAGTATTAATCACGTTATAAGCAGTGTTACTCGTGCTCGCGCCAGCCCTTGCGGCAAACTGTAATGCCAGTTCATTGGCATCGATATCAATACGATCGGCTTTGATATCCACATCACTTCCTGCGGCAAGAACCATCCCCACGCGACGGTCGATAGAGTTGTCGCCCGGATCGCAGTCAACATTGATGACAAAGTTTCCACCATCAAAGGCCAGCTCACCGTTATACAAACCAATCCCCCAGCGGTGGGTGCTGACATATCCCGCCTGCGGCATCAGTACAGTCAAATTAACTTTATTATCGCCGTCGCTTTTGAAATCAAATTTACCACCTGGCCCGGCAAATAAACCGTAAATATCGGCGTAACTATTTTTGACCTCATTACTGACGACAATATTGCCGCCAGTGAATGTCATTGTGCCGCTGAGTGTATCTCGCTTGTAAGCATGCAGCGTTGCACGTTCGTCTGTCGTGTTATTATTAAAACCTCTTAGTGTCAGGGTATTCCCGTCGCTGATATTAATGTTCACTGCACCGTTCAGGGTATTGATTAGCGCGCGTTGGTAACTGGCGCTGCCCGTGTAACCGCTGGCGTCCAGGGTTACATCACCGAGGCTAACGGTGTGGGTTCCACTGCTAATAGACGAAATCGAACTGGTGAAGGTCTTATTTTCCAACTCGGCCGATAAGACAAACGGTGAGGCGAGAAACGAACTTCCCACCACGACAGGTACAAGACATTTCCATTTTATATATGTCATTTATGACTCTCCGTGAGATTAACGACTTATTTTTATTTGTAATAAAGAAAAAAATGTCCGGCCTTTGCAGGACATTTTTTGTTTGGGCGATCAGAAACTATATTTGATGCCTAACATTCCCTGCGTATCGCTGTAGCCGTTGTCGCCAATTTGCTGGGCGACGTTGCCCCACAGTTGCAGACGCTGGCTAAGCTGGCCTTCAACGCCCACTTTCAGTTCGCCAATATTGCGGTTGCCTTTCACGTCGTTGCTGATGTCATCCATCTTCACGCTGTAGCTACGGGTGTTGTGAAGCCAGTTGGCTTCGACAAACGGCTGGAAGGTGCGGTCTTTGCCGTCATCCATGGCGTTATGGCCTTGCAGGTAGGCTTTGACGCCAAGACGCGTTTGCAGGTTGCCGTCGGTTTTATCCACCACCCGGGTGCCATTTTTCTCAACGTGCGTATCAGCCTGCACGTCCATCCAGGTGATTTGCGCTTTAGGCTGGATGTACAGCGCGTTACGCTCGCTGAATTCGGCCAGCTTCCAGGTGTAGCCCGTTTCGACAGAGGCGGTGATGCCGTCTGAATCATACTTTTCAGACGCCAGACCCTGTCCGGACACGGTGTTGTCAAACCAGTTATAGAGCAGCCAGCCATCGACATACGCACCGGTTTTATCGGCGTCGTTGGCATACCAGGTGCCGTACAGACCGGCGCTGTAGCCGCTGATCTCCCCACGGGATGAGTATCCGGTCAGGCTGGAGTGGCTGCGGCTCTTGCTGTTGGCGTAACCGGCCATCAGACCCAGATGCCAGCGATCGAAGCCGTCGGTGCTCCATTGCGCGATATCGCCGCCCAGTTGCATCACGTAGCGGTTGCTCTGGGTGCTGATCTGCCCGGAACCGTCCTTGAAGCGGTGATGTCCGCCGATGTGGCGCATCCACAGGCTGGTGACTTTCTGTTCGCCGGTTAACGCGTCGGTGTACTGGGTTTCACCCAGACGATCGTGAAGCCGGGTGGTGAACAGCGTGTTGGCGGCAAGGGTGTTCGCCAGATAGCTGCCGGTTTCCGGGCGATACTGGTGCGGACCTTCAGGTGTCGGAGACTCTGGAATTACGGGTTCTTTCGGCTCAGTTGGTGGAACCGGTTCTGGCAAGGCCAGGCTGGTCAACGACCAGTTCTGGTTGTCTCGTTTCACAAGGTCGTAGTCATATGCGCCTGCGACAATACGGCCTTCTTTCACAAAGGTACCGTTTGAAGTCCCTTCAACGTCGATAATACGGATACCTTCAATCGTCGCGGCTCCGTTACCGCCCGCGTTACTGACGCTGACGCGCGTGATGCCGTGGGTATCACCTTTCACAATCAGCTTATCCGTTGGCGACAGGTCATCACCCAGCACAGTGCGCAAGGCCAGCAAGCCGTTGTTTCCGGTGTAATCACCGTTAATTGTCAACAGGGTTGGGCTAAAGGCTGCTTGCACTTGCGACGGGGAAGAGAGTATCGCTGTGCCTGCCAGCTCCAGCGAATTCAGCGTCTGTGAATAGCCGTTAAGATCCAGCTGCGCGCCGCTGTCCACGCGGTAATCGGATCTTGCACTCAGGGTATTTTCTGCCCCGGCGCGCAATGTACCATTTGCGACGTGGGTAGGGCCCTGATAGGTGTTAGCGCCTGTCAGCGTGGTCGTCCCGGAGCCGAAATGGTTGACTTCGCCAATACCTGTGATTTTGGCCGAGAGTACGAAGTCGTCGCTGTTGTGATTAAAGTTGAGCTCTGCCGTGCTCATACCGCTGGTGTTGCCAAGGTAGATCCACGGCAGGTCCAGTGTTCCCGCAGCCTGTTGTGCTTCGCCCTTTGCGCCGCCAATATTCAGGATGCCGGTACTGCCTTCTCCCACTGCCAGCCAGATTAAGTTACCCGAGCGGACCGTTGCGCCGTTACTGATGGTGAGGATCCCGGTGGCGTCATTGGGTGTTGTTGCGAACCCCCCGAGGTAAATACCTTCCGTCACATCCAGCAGCGAGTTTTCACCGTCCACGAGGGCGACACCGTAGCCATTACGACTGGTGTTACTCGTATTGCCGACGTAGCCAATGTTCATGTGTTCGCTTAAGGAGAGGGTTCCGCCGCGGGTAATCACCAGGTTACCGCGCCCCTGATCGCCGACCACGCTCCAGACGGAAGAGACGGACGAATTTGCGCCATCGATGGTAACCGTTCCCTGCGCGTTTGCAGCATATTCTCCAATACGTAATTCATCAATGCCGCTGATTTTACTGCCGTTATTCACCAGCAGCGTACCTGAACCATCATGGGTCCCGAGTACCAGATTCAAATTGCCCAGTGTCCAGGTCGCACCATTCGTCAGCGTCACGCTGCCGTTTGCGCCATTACCGATCATACCGGCGGCGGTGGTGATAGCCCGACCATCGATCAGCAGTGAGCCGTCGGAGTTATCACCCACCCAAAGACTGCGGAAGTTATTCCATGCGGGGTCGGTATTTTCCGTGGCGGAAAGCGTAATATTTTGTCCATTATTAATAATGACAGTATCCCCCACACCTGTTGGTGGGGAAATATTATTATTGGCTACCGCAGTGGACGTTAAAGCCATGGAAATTGCAATGGCTAATAGAGTTTCAGGGAAACACTGTGCATTTATTTTCATATATTGACTCTTCCTTAAGATTTAAATATTACATCCAGGCATAAGCCAGAAAAGCCAGTGCTGAATACACGGCTATTTGTCGGGTTGCTCATGCAAATAAAATTCTGATGATTTTTAATATTATTTGCCGTTGGCGATATAGCGTAATCGTTTTGCCGCAGGCTTGCATTCGATATTGATAGGCTGAGTCTATTAACCGTCGTTAACAGAGTGAAAATATTTAAGTGATGGCTAATTATTTGATTACAAATGTTTATTGTTTTTGGCTATCCCTCCAGGAATAATGCAAATATAAGGCGGAAAACAACAGGATAGGCGAGGATTTTGATAAGATAGACTGAATAGATGCGAAGGATTAACATTAGTGTGAGTATCGCTTTAATATGTTTAATTACGGACGGGAATAATGTTTTTTAAGAATTTTAGGCTGGCTAATTATCATTGTTTTGATGACCGTCAATTTTTACATTGGTATTAATCTGAATGTTTTTTATCGATGTTAAGATTATTACCAATAAGTCTGTAAGGGTTTTGATAATAATCTTAAGTGGAGTTGTTCCGAACAGGGTTATGCATATTTACGCAATAATGAGAGATTTATTAAAAGACAGGGCTGTCGGTCATTATTTTATTTATATGCAGAAAGTGACTTAACTTTACCGTAGTATGCAAAAAAGGACTGAGCAGGCCGAAATCACAAAAGCAACCTATCACTGAAAGGGCTCTGGATTTTTTCTGGAAGCTGAACTAGTTATTAATCATCCCTGAACAGCGGCATGGATTCAGCGGTGATGATAGCGTCATAACATAACCTGGAGCTTCTCTATGAAAACTGGATATAAACTCTTGATTGGTGCGTTGGCTTTTGTGGCGACAAATGCGTTTGCAGCGGAGCTGTTAACAAAAGCTGAGTTTGAGAAGGTGGAGTCGCAGTACACCCTGATTGGCAACATCAATACCAGCAATGAAACGTCCACTCAGGATGCGAAAGAAGATCTGCTCAAAAAAGCGGATGAGAAAGGGGCTGATGTGGTCGTGCTGACTTCCGGTCAAACCGACAACAAAATTCATGGCACTGCCAATATCTACAAGAAAAAGTAATTCGTAAGCGTGCCGGATGGCGCTGGCCTGGTGAAATGTGTAGGCCGGGTAAGACGCTGTGTGTCGCCATCCGGCCGTTCATTCCTTCAGCCGTCGCCAGAATGTGGTTCTGCTGATCCCCAGATAACGCGCGGCGGCGCGCTTATCGCCGTTAAACTGCGCCAGCACCTGCTGTGGCGTAGCGGAAGGCGAAGGGTATGACGGCGATTCGTTCTCCGCCAGTTCCGGCAGTATCTGCTGTAATAAATGTTCATTCAGTTGTGGCATCGGTTCAACGCTTAAAAACAGTGCCAGCCGTTCCATCATATTGCGCAATTCGCGAATATTTCCCGGCCACTGATAGTGCAACAGCGCACCGGTACTCTGCGCCAGTCCGGCGCGCACCGACTCGGTAAACGGTACGGAGAGCGCGGCCAGCGATTGTTTTAAAAAACCTTCCGCCAGCGGCAGGATATCGGCGGGGCGCTCCCGTAGAGCCGGTAACGACAGACGTAAAATACTCAGGCGATAAAACAGATCGCGACGAAACTGCCCGCGTTTCATCTCGTCTTCCAGATTGCAGTGGGTGGCGCTAATCACCCGCACTGTCACCGGAATGGGGTGATGTCCACCCACCCGGGTGACCTCTTTTTCTTCCAGCACGCGCAGCAGTCGGGTTTGCAGCGGCAACGGCATTTCGCCGATTTCATCGAGAAACAGCGTTCCGCCGTGGGCGATTTCAAACAGCCCGGCACGACCACCGCGTCGCGATCCGGTGAAGGCGCCTTCCTCGTAGCCAAACAGCTCCGCTTCCAGCAACGATTCGGCGATCGCCCCGCAATTCACCGCGACGAACGGATGCGCCGTTTTGTCGCCGCGCGTGCCAGGACGCGTACAAAACTCGCGGTGAATGGCCTGGGCTGCCAGTTCTTTCCCGGTGCCGGTTTCCCCCTGAATCAGGACAGAGGCGGGTGAACGGGCATACAGCATAATGGTATGGCGCACCTGTTCCATCTGTGCGGACTCGCCACGAATATCCCCCAGCCCATAGCGGGTGCGCAGCGCCTGATCGGAGGCATAATGACCGTGGCGACGTTGGGTCAGGCGGGTCATGTCCAGCGCATCGCTAAAGGCCTGACGCACCGTGGCGGCGGAATAGATAAAGATACCGGTCATGCCTGCCTCTTCCGCCAGATCGGTAATCAGTCCCGCGCCAACCACCGCGTCAATGCCGTTTGCTTTCAACTCGTTAATCTGCCCGCGCGCGTCTTCTTCGGTGATATAGCTGCGTTGTTCCAGTTGCAGGTTGAAGGTTTTTTGAAAAGCCATCAGCGCTGGCAGCGTTTCCTGGTAGGTCACCACGCCAATGGAGGCGGTCAGTTTTCCGGCCTTTGCCAGCGCCTGCAGAACGTCAAACCCGCTGGGTTTGATCAGAATAACCGGTATCGACAGGCGACTTTTCAGATATGCGCCGTTCGATCCGGCGGCGATGATCGCATCACAGCGTTCGGTGGTCAGCTTCTTACGGATATAGGTGACCGCTTTTTCAAAACCGAGCTGGATGGGGGTGATGGTCGCCAGATGATCAAACTCCAGGCTGATGTCGCGAAACAGATCGAACAGTCGCGTTACTGAGACCGTCCAGATAACCGGTTTGTCATCATTCACCCGCGGGGGAAGCGTTGTCGTCGCCATAGCCAACCCAAAATAAAAGGACAGAGTAATGGGTGTAGTCTTGTTTCATAATTGTTGCAATGAAACCGGTCGGGACGTTTCATGAAACGTTAGCTGACACGCTTTTTTTCGCTTATCGCGGTATGCTGTGGTTTATCTTATTGTTATATCGATGGTTATTTAAAACACTCTCTTTCAAAGCGCCTTTGGCATAGCCCTTGCTTTATGTGAATCAACGGTTAGTTACAAGTTGATAACACGAGGATGGACTATGTCTCTGGATTCTCCGGGTCAGGCATTTCGCGCTGCACTCACCAAAGAAAACCCCTTACAAATCGTCGGCACCATCAACGCCAACCATGCGCTGCTGGCCCAGCGCGCCGGGTATCAGGCGATTTATCTTTCGGGCGGCGGCGTCGCGGCTGGTTCGCTGGGACTGCCGGATCTGGGCATCTCCACCCTGGACGACGTCTTGACCGACATTCGCCGCATCACCGACGTCTGTCCGCTCCCGCTGCTGGTGGATGCTGATATCGGCTTTGGTTCGTCGGCGTTTAACGTTGCGCGCACCGTCAAGTCGATGATCAAAGCCGGGGCGGCGGCGTTACACATCGAAGATCAGATTGGCGCCAAGCGCTGCGGCCATCGTCCGAATAAAGCGATCGTTTCGAAAGAGGAGATGGTCGATCGCATTCGTGCGGCAGTGGATGCCCGTACCGATCCCCACTTTGTGATCATGGCGCGTACCGATGCCCTGGCGGTGGAAGGTTTAGACGCAGCGATCGATCGCGCCCGGGCCTATGTCGAAGCGGGCGCCGACATGCTGTTCCCGGAGGCGATCACGGCGCTTTCGATGTACCGCCAGTTTGCCGATGCAGTCCAGGTGCCGATTCTTGCCAATATCACCGAATTTGGCGCTACGCCGTTGTTCACGACAGACGAACTGCGCAGTGCGAACGTGGCGATGGCGCTCTATCCGCTCTCGGCATTCCGCGCCATGAACCGGGCTGCTGAAAAGGTCTACAACGTGCTGCGCCAGGAAGGGACGCAAAAGAGCGTTATCGACATCATGCAGACCCGTAACGAACTGTATGAAAGCATCAATTACTACCAGTACGAAGAGAAGCTCGACGCGTTGTATATCAAGTAGGCCGGATGGCGGCTACGCCTTATCAGGCCTGGACGAAAACCCTCAGTACCCTACATATGACAATAATGATGAGGACAACATGAGCGACACAACGATCCTGCAAAATAATACCCATGTTATTAAGCCTAAAAAATCCGTCGCGCTGTCCGGCGTACCGGCGGGCAATACCGCGCTGTGCACCGTCGGCAAAAGCGGCAACGATCTGCACTATCGCGGCTACGATATTCTCGATCTCGCCCGGCAGTGCGAATTTGAAGAAGTCGCGCATCTGCTGATTCACGGCAAACTCCCGACCCGTGACGAACTTCAGGCATACAAAAGTAAACTCAAAGCGCTGCGCGGATTACCGGCTAACGTCCGTACCGTACTGGAAGCACTGCCAGCGGCATCGCATCCGATGGACGTGATGCGCACCGGCGTATCGGCGCTGGGCTGTACGCTGCCGGAAAAAGAGGGGCACACCGTTTCCGGCGCGCGTGATATTGCCGATAAGCTGCTGGCCTCGCTCAGTTCCATCCTGCTCTACTGGTATCACTACAGTCACAACGGCGAGCGTATTCAGCCAGAAACCGATGACGACTCTATCGGCGGCCATTTTCTGCACCTGTTGCACGGCGAAAAACCGACGCAGAGCTGGGAAAAAGCAATGCACATTTCGCTGGTGCTGTACGCCGAGCATGAGTTCAACGCCTCCACCTTTACCAGCCGCGTGATTGCCGGCACCGGATCGGATGTTTACTCGGCCATTATCGGCGCGATTGGCGCACTGCGCGGTCCGAAACACGGCGGGGCGAATGAGGTCTCGCTGGAGATTCAGCAGCGCTACGAAACGCCGGACGAAGCCGAAGCCGATATCCGTAAGCGCGTGGAAAACAAAGAAGTGGTGATTGGTTTTGGTCATCCGGTTTATACCATTGCCGATCCGCGTCATCAGGTCATCAAACGTGTGGCGAAGCAGCTTTCCGAAGAGGGGGGCTCGCTGAAGATGTACAACATTGCCGATCGTCTGGAAGAGGTGATGTGGGAGACGAAGAAGATGTTCCCTAACCTCGACTGGTTCTCGGCGGTCTCCTACAACATGATGGGCGTTCCCACCGAAATGTTTACCCCGCTGTTTGTTATCGCCCGCGTCACCGGCTGGGCGGCACACATTATTGAACAGCGCCAGGACAACAAAATCATTCGTCCTTCCGCCAACTATACCGGCCCGGACGATCGTGAGTTTGTGCCGATTGATCAGCGTCAGTAATTCATTACCTCTAAAGATAAAAAAACAGGAAACGTACCTTATGTCCGCTCAAATTTTAAATGTTCGCCCGGAATTCGATCGTGAAATCGTTGATATCGTGGATTACGTCGTCAACTACGAGATAGCGTCAACGGTGGCGTATGACACCGCCCACTACTGTCTGCTTGATACATTGGGCTGTGGTCTGGAAGCGCTGGAATATCCGGCCTGTAAAAAGCTGATGGGGCCGATTGTTCCGGGGACCGTGGTGCCCAACGGCGTGCGCGTGCCGGGTACCCAGTTTCAGCTCGACCCGGTACAGGCCGCGTTTAACATTGGCGCGATGATCCGCTGGCTCGACTTCAATGACACCTGGCTGGCGGCGGAGTGGGGCCACCCTTCCGATAACCTCGGCGGGATCCTGGCGACAGCGGACTGGCTCTCACGCAACGCGGTCGCGGCGGGTAAAGCGCCGTTGACCATGAAACACGTGCTGACCGGAATGATTAAGGCCCACGAAATTCAGGGCTGTATCGCGCTGGAAAACGCCTTTAACCGCGTGGGGCTTGACCACGTTCTGCTGGTCAAAGTGGCCTCCACCGCCGTGGTGGCTGAAATGCTGGGGCTAACGCGTGATGAGATCCTCAACGCGGTGTCGCTGGCGTGGGTCGACGGACAGTCGCTGCGCACCTATCGCCATGCGCCGAATACCGGCACGCGTAAATCCTGGGCGGCGGGCGATGCGACCTCGCGCGCGGTGCGTCTGGCGCTGATGGCGAAAACCGGTGAGATGGGTTATCCGTCAGCGCTGACGGCGAAAACCTGGGGGTTTTATGACGTCTCATTCAAAGGCGAGTCGTTCCGCTTCCAGCGTCCATACGGCTCCTACGTAATGGAAAACGTGCTGTTCAAAATTTCGTTCCCGGCGGAGTTCCACTCTCAGACGGCGGTTGAAGCGGCAATGACGCTGTATGCGCAAATGCAGGCAGCAGGTAAAAGCGCTGCAGATATCGAAAAAGTGACCATTCGCACCCACGAAGCCTGCATTCGCATCATTGATAAGCAGGGGCCGCTGAATAACCCGGCCGATCGCGATCACTGTATTCAGTATATGGTGGCGATCCCGCTGCTGTTCGGACGCTTAACGGCGGCGGATTATGAGGACGGCGTGGCACAGGACAAGCGAATCGATTCCCTGCGCGAGAAGATCCGTTGTGTTGAAGATCCGGCGTTTACCGCGGACTATCACGATCCGGAAAAACGCGCCATCGCCAATGCGATCACCCTGGAATTCACTGACGGTTCACAGTTTGACGAGGTGGTCGTGGAGTTCCCGATTGGCCATGCACGTCGCCGTACCGACGGGATCCCGAAACTGATCGAAAAATTCAAAATTAACCTGGCGCGCCAGTTCCCGACTCGCCAACAGCAGCGCATCCTGGAGGTCTCCCTGGACAGAACTCGCCTGGAGCAGATGCCGGTCAATGAGTACATGGACCTTTATGTCATCTAGAACCCGCTTCATCAGGCGTAAGTTCAACAGGAGAGCGTTATGTCTTTTAGCGAATTTTATCAGCGTTCTGTTACGCAACCGGAATCATTCTGGGCCGAACAGGCCCGGCGGATTGACTGGCAGCAGCCGTTTATCCGCACGCTGGATCACAGCCATCCGCCGTTTGCCCGTTGGTTTTGCGGCGGTACCACCAATCTGTGTCATAACGCCATTGACCGCTGGCTGGAGAAACAACCGGATGCGCTGGCGCTGATCGCTGTCTCATCCGAGACCGAAGAGGAGCGCACCTTTACCTTCCGTCAGCTCTATGACGAAGTGAACGTGGTGGCGTCAATGCTGCAATCGCTCGGCGTGCAGCGCGGCGATCGGGTTCTGGTATACATGCCGATGATCGCTGAGGCGCATATCACGCTGCTGGCCTGCGCACGGATTGGCGCGATCCACTCGGTAGTGTTCGGCGGTTTTGCTTCGCACAGCGTGGCGGCGCGCATCGATGACGCGAAGCCGGTGCTGATTGTCTCCGCCGATGCGGGGGCGCGCGGCGGTAAAGTGTTGCCCTATAAAAAGCTGCTCGATGATGCGATCGAGCAGGCGCAACATCAGCCGAAACAGGTGTTACTGGTGGATCGCGGGCTGGCGAAAATGGCGCGTGTGGCCGGTCGCGATCTCGACTTTGCGACGTTGCGCCAGCAGCATCTCGGCGCCACGGTGCCGGTGACGTGGCTGGAATCCAATGAAACGTCCTGCATTCTTTATACCTCCGGCACCACCGGAAAACCCAAAGGCGTGCAGCGCGATGTCGGCGGCTATGCCGTGGCGCTGGCGACCTCAATGGCGACCATTTTTGGCGGCAAAGCGGGGGGCGTGTTCTTCTGCGCGTCGGATATCGGTTGGGTTGTCGGGCATTCCTACATTGTCTACGCACCGCTCCTGGCAGGGATGGCAACCATTGTGTATGAAGGACTGCCGACGTATCCGGACTGCGGCGTGTGGTGGAAGATCGTCGAGAAATATCAGGTCAACCGGATGTTCTCGGCACCGACCGCCATTCGCGTGCTGAAAAAATTCCCGACCGCGCAGATCCGCAATCACGATCTCTCCTCGCTGGAGGTGCTCTATCTGGCAGGCGAGCCGCTGGACGAACCGACCGCAAGCTGGGTAACGGAAACACTGGGCGTGCCGGTTGTTGATAATTACTGGCAGACCGAATCCGGCTGGCCGATTATGGCGCTGGCCCGGGCACTGGATGACCGGCCGTCGCGCCTCGGCAGTCCCGGCGTGCCCATGTATGGCTATAACGTCCAGTTGCTCAATGAGATGACCGGCGAACCCTGCGGCGCCAACGAGAAGGGGATGGTGGTGATCGAAGGGCCGCTGCCACCCGGCTGTATTCAGACCATTTGGGGCGACGATGAACGGTTTGTGAATACCTACTGGTCGCTGTTCAATCGTCAGGTATACGCCACGTTTGACTGGGGTATTCGTGACGCCGACGGCTACTACTTCATTCTGGGGCGCACGGATGATGTGATTAACGTCGCCGGGCACCGGTTGGGCACGCGGGAAATTGAGGAGAGTATCTCCAGCTATCCGAACGTGGCGGAAGTGGCGGTGGTCGGGGTAAAAGATGCGCTGAAGGGGCAGGTGGCGGTAGCGTTTGTCATTCCCAAACAGAGCGACAGTCTGGAAGACCGCGATGTGGCGCATTCGGAAGAGAAGGCGATCATGGCGCTGGTGGACAGCCAGATTGGCAACTTTGGTCGTCCTGCCCACGTCTGGTTTGTTTCGCAACTGCCGAAAACCCGATCCGGCAAAATGCTCCGCCGCACGATCCAGGCCATTTGCGAAGGCCGCGATCCGGGCGATCTCACCACGCTTGACGATCCGGCGGCGCTGCAGCACATCCGCCAGGCGATGGAGGAGTAATCTGATGGCCCGATAGGGCGGCGTAAACGCCTTATCAGGCCTACAATGACTCAACATGTAGGCCTGATAAGCGTCGTGCCATCAGGCACTTAGCTCCAGCTAACACGATAGTGATAGCGCCCGGCGCTCAGTTGAAATTCCGGCGACACAGAAGGACTCCAGGAGTCGTCGCCGCCGACGCCCATATGGAAACCATCAATATTCAGCCAGGCCCCGGCCTCCGGTTGTAGCAGATGTCGATGGCTGGTCTCCATCAGTTGTTTCTGGCTGAATCGGCTGATGTTGAAAAGAAAATCACCGCGCCAGACGTGCGCACCGTACTTCAGTTCACGCGTACCGCAGCGCAGGCCGTTCTCACTGGGGAAAACGTAAGGGGTATACATCTCATCCAGTGATAAATCCCAGCGGTCAAAACAGGCAGAAGACAGGCGATCCGGGTAGTTTTCATGCGGACCACGCCCCAGCCAGTTCACCCGTTCTGCTTCCTGCGCCAGTTGGCAGGTCAGACCGATACGTGCCGGATGCGGCGTGCCGCTGGCAACATCGACATCAACGGCGATCTGCATTTCGCCGTGGCCGTCGATGCGCCAGGCTTTACGGCTGATAAACAAGGTTTCACCCTGATACTGCCAGGCGTGAACGGTGGCTACCTGAATCGCGTCTGCAAGGGTATCGGCTTCGCATTGCAGCAACACCGCCTGCGCCTGGTAATGCCCGGCGGCTTTCCAGCGCTCAACCCAGGCATTAGGATCGATCCGTGTCACCTCACTGATACCAATATCGTTATCCAGCGGCGCGCGGGTAAATTGATCGCGCAGTGGCGTCAGTAACTGGGCTTCATCGCCAATCCAGTATTGCGTTAACGTGCCCTGCTGGCGGCAGAATTCCCAGCGCTTATGACCGAGCGTGACGGTAAATGCGGCGTCGCTGACGCTGAGCTGTGGCGCAGTACTGGCGCGCGGTGAGCATACGACGCTCAGTTTTTCCTCCAGCGGCCACTGCTGCCAGGCGCTGATGTGTCCGGCAGGCGACCAGGCGGTTGCCTGCGGTTGTTCCACACGCACCGTCAACCAGAGCTGACCTGCCGCGTCAGGCTGTGTGATGTCCGGCAGGGTGATGCGCTGACGACCCTGCGGCGCGATATCCAGCGTGACCTCCCCGGTGGCAACTGGGTTGCCATCCAGAGCGAGGGTCCAGTGCAGGATCTCGTTGTCGCTATGGCGGAACAGATATTCGCTGGTGACCTCAATCTGACGTTGCGCGCCAGGCAGCCACGTGAATTGGAAAAACTGTTGCGCGTGCTTCGCCTCAAACAACGACGGATGCGGCGTGCGGTCGGCAAACACCAGCCCGTCCATACAGAACTGGCGATCGTTAGGCGTGTCGCCAAAGTCGCCGCCGTACGCGGACCAGGGGTTGCCTTCGTCATCGTATTTAATCAGCGACTGATCGACCCAGTCCCAGACGAAGCCGCCCTGCAGGCGCGGGTACTGGCGGAACGCCTGCCAGTATTTGGCGAATCCGCCGAGGCTGTTACCCATCGCGTGGGCATATTCGCAGAGGATCAGCGGGCGCTGTTCGCCGGGCAGCGACAGCCATTTTTTGATTGACCACTTCGGCACTGCCGGGAACGGCTGATCCTGATCGACGCGCGCATACATCGGGCAAATTATATCCGTTGCCGCCGTGTCCGCGCCGCCACCTTCATACTGCACCGGGCGTGACGGATCGTCTGATTTCAGCCAGCGATACAGCGCGTCATGGTTGACGCCGTGACCCGATTCATTCCCCAGCGACCAGATAATAATGCTCGGATGGTTGCGATCGCGTTGCACCATGCGCGTCACGCGCTGGCTCATGGCGGGCAGCCAGGTCGGGTCGTCGCTCAGGCGATTCATCGGCACCATGCCGTGGGTTTCGATGTTGGCCTCATCCACCACATACAGACCATAGCGATCGCAAAGTGTGTACCATCGCGGATGATTCGGATAGTGGGAGCAGCGCACGGCGTTAAAGTTGTTCTGCTTCATCAGAATGATGTCCTGCACCATCGTCTCTTCGTCCATCACCTGACCGTTTTCAGGATGATGTTCATGACGGTTGGTGCCGCGAATCAGCAGTGGCTTACCGTTCAACAACAGCAGGCCATTTTCAATGCACACCTTCCGGAAGCCGACATCGCAGGCCTCGGCTTCAATCAGTGTGCCATCCGCCGTATGGAGCAGCACAACTGCGCGATAAAGATGCGGTGTTTCGGCGCTCCACAGTGAAGGCTGATCGACATGCAGACGCAGCGTCGTGCGATTGCCATAGGCTCCGCGCTCATCAACGATCTCGCTGCCAAAAGGCGCGGTGATTTCGCCCGTCAGCTCGTCGCCATCCCACAGTTGAACGGTCACGCGCAGAGTGTCACGGCATTCTCCACGCATTCTGACCTCGGCGGCAAAGATTGCCCGGCTGAAATCCTCGTTGAGGTGGGTGGTGATGCGTAAGTCGCTGATTTGCGTGGCGGGTTTGTTTAACAGGGAGACATCGCGGAAAATGCCGCTCATTCGCCACATATCCTGGTCTTCCAGATAGCTGCCGTCGCTCCAGCGTAGCACCATCACCGCCAGACGGTTCTCACCGCTGACCAGAAACTCACTGAGATCAAATTCCGACGGCAGGCGACTATCCTGACCGTAGCCCACCCAAAGCCCGTTGCACCAGAGATGAAAAGCGGAATTTACGCCATCAAAGATAATTCGCGTCTGTCCATCACGTATTTCAGCTTCGCTGATTGTAAAGGTGAGCGAATAACATCCTGTCGCATTTTCATGCGGCACATACGGCGGATCCACCGGGATCGGATAGGTCACGTTGGTATAAATGGGGGCGTCATAGCCGAGCAACTGCCAGTTTGATGGCACCGCGATCGTATCGGCATCGTCCAGATCGCCCAGACGCCAACGTTCCGGCACCGCTTCCGGCGAGGCGAACCAGATAAATTTCCACGCGCCGTTCAGACTGCGAACGGAAGATGAGGCGGTATTGTGACGCGCATCAGTCGCGTTGCGCCAACTGGCAAAAGGAGGATGCGCCTCCAGACGGTTTAGCTGCGTGACGCCGGGATTTTCCCAGTCGCGTCGGGCCAGTACGGCGGCGAGTGAATTCGTGCTGAAGGTCATGGAGGCATCCTGTTGCGCAGTTTGTTCGTTCACAGGTTGCTGAAGATACGGTGTGCGGTGAAAGCCTGTAAAGGTGAGAAAGAGGAATGAGTGAGGTCTCTCACTCAGAATCTGCTTGCGTTACACCCTGAAAGGTTTTTCGCCATTCTGCCGGGCTGACGCCGAAGCGGGACTTAAAATGCTGTCGCCAGGTCACCGGAGACAGAAAACCGACCTCTGTGGCGATACGCTCGACGGGCAGCCGGGAGGATTCCAGCAGTTCCTGGCTGCGGCGTAGACGTTCAGCAATCAGCCATTCAGCAACGCTTGAGCCAGTGGCTTTCATAAAATGACGGGTCAGAGTGCGGCGACTCATCATCACCTTTTGCGCCAGCGAGTCCAGATCGTGCTGTTCGTGGCTATGCTGGCGAAGGTACTCCAGCAGGCCGTTAATCCGTTGATCCTGGGTGTTTTTCGCCACCGGTTGGGCAATAAACTGCGCCTGCCCCCCCTCGCGATGCGGTGGCACAATCATCCGGCGCGCAATCTGATTCGCCACCGAAGTGCCAAACCGTTGGCGAATGAGATACAGACAACAGTCTAGCGCAGCGGCGGTACCGGCCGAGGTGATGATGCCATCATCGTCGACGTACAGGGCGTTGATATCCAGGCGCGCGGCGGGAAAACGCGTCTGAAAATCGGCTTCCAACTCCCAGTGGGTAGCGGCGCGTCTGCCGTCGAGCAGTCCTGCGTAACCGAGAACAAATGCGCCAAGGCATAACCCGACCACCTGGGCGCCGTTTTGCCGGGCCTGAACCAGCGCATCGAGTAGCGACTGCGGTGGGCGAATCGCGGTCGTCCCCCACCAGGGAACAATCACGATATCAGCCCCTGTCAGCGCTGCAAATCCCTGGCGGGCAGTAACGGAAAAGCCTTCAACAGAGGTGACCACGCCGGGTACTTCTGCGCAAATCTGCACCTCAAAGCGTTTCTTCGTTGCCGCTTTTTCACTGAACATGATGCACGGCACTGAGAAGTGAAACGGACTAAAATCTTCAACGGCGACGATCGCGACGGTAACAGGGCGCATACCACTCCTCGACTGGGGATTAAAACGTCAGGGTTTCTCCATCTTCCGGCACCCGTACGTATTCTGCAATCTGGTTATCGCGCGCGTATTCCCTGAGCGCCGCGCGTGTTAGCAGGCAGTGGTTTATCGCCTCCATGTGAACAGCCACAATCTGCGCGTCGGGCAGAACGAAGTGGGTTTTCAGCACATCTTCTGCGCCCATGATAATCGCACCAAAACCGATCACGTGGGCAAACCCGGCGTTCAGGACCACCACATCCGGCTGGAAGGCGATGAAGTTGCTTTCAACCTCATCGCGCCAGATCGTATCGCCAACCAGATACAGCGTTTTTTCCTGTGGGTGCTGGAAAATAATCCCGCATGCATCGCCCATCCGCTCGGCCATGGCGGGAATGGCGTACAGCCGGTCGGAACCGTGCTGACCGCCCGTTTTGCGCAGGGTTACCTCACCCAATCGGGTCTCGTCCGTTAGCACGGTGAGTTGACTGAAACCCTGGTCTCGCAGGATTTGCGCATCCTGGTCGTTTTGCACATATATCGGCTTCTCTTTCGGCACGACCTTTGCGGCGACCTCGTCCCAGTGGTCCGCATGAAGATGGGTGACGATCAGAGCATCCGCCTGCAACAGGGTGTTGATGTCGCACGGAAGTTCTACGCCAGGATTGCGGATTTCGGCCCGCGCCGTGCCGGGAAAACCGGGATACGCGCCCTGCGGGGCGAGCATCGGATCGATCAGAAAGGTTTTGCCGCCAAAGGTAATCAACTGGGTGGCGTTGCGAATATGGGTAATGTTCATAGTGATACTCCACGTGAGGGGGCCAGTGGTGTCATCGTAGAGTGTTGACCAGAAGCTGAATGTGGGCAAATGGGCGAATACCGATGGGATTGGGCCAACAGAGGGAATTTGTGCCAAATCCGAATACCGCTTCTACATTTCCCAGCTTATTTATTGGTTGCAGATGAAATAAAGAAATTTAAGGATTTATAAACGTACCACTTTATATTGTCGAGTACGAG
Source organism: Citrobacter sp. RHB35-C17 (assembly GCF_013816795.1). Lineage (NCBI taxonomy): Bacteria > Pseudomonadati > Pseudomonadota > Gammaproteobacteria > Enterobacterales > Enterobacteriaceae > Citrobacter > Citrobacter sp. RHB35-C17. Next base: position 1,112,799 of record NZ_CP057150.1, read on the forward strand.
AGGTAACAGCCTGTTTTTATCAAGAATTAAATTAATGCTGTTGCTTAAGTGATTTTCTCTATATTAATGCCATGGCGATTTGAATTCTAACTAACTTGTTGATTTTGTGTTGTTAATGTTCTTATTTATTAAAGCATAAAGTTATTTAAGAATTATTCGTTACTTTTCTTTTGCTATTTACTCTATAACGGAAGTTCGGTAGTTTTCAAATACTATGCTTGCTACCCATTCAGTGTTAAGCGAAATTCCATAATTTAAATATTCACTGTTTTTCTTACTCGTTAGTTTTTTCAGGCTTATTTATTGTCTAAATAATGCATTGAAATGAATTAAATGTTGTAGAAACTAACAAAGGATTTATTTATGCAACATTTTAATAAAAATAAAATAGCGTTATTGCTTGCTTCACTCTTTATTTCCCCTGGACTGGTAATCGGTGCCACGATTCATGTTGATGGCTCATTTCCTTATACGGCGCAATCCAACACAGGGACTCACGGGATTAGCGGCGGCAGTGAAGGCGCCGGAGCCGGGTATGTCTTATCGCCGAACCCGGAAACGACCGCGGCGGATAACAGCGTAAGCGTTGGCAGCGGCACCACGATTAAAGGCGGTAATGGCTACGCTGGCGGCGACGGTGCTGACGGAATGACCGGTAATAATGTAACCATCACTAACGGCGGAGCAATTACGGGTGGTGATGGGAGCTATAGCGTTAGCAGCAGTGGCACAGGGGGGGTGGGAATCTCGGGTTCTGACCTGTCGATAACCAATTCTCGTACTGGCTCTATCACCGGTGGCGAAGGGGACAGATATTCCGCTAGCGGTGCGGGTATCTCAGGTAACAGCCTCATGATCACCAACGATGGTGCTATCACCGGAGGCGATGGCAGTTACGGTTATGATGACTACAGCGGTAGGAGCGGTATTGGCGGTGCTGGAATATCCGGCACTGACCTGACGATTATCAATACTTACCGTATTACCGGTGGTGAAGGCGATTCCAGTGGCGTGGGAGGCGATGCCATTTCGGGTTCTGCGCTGACCATAACCAACAGCGGCGCTATTCTTGGTGGCGAAGGGGGCTATGGCTATGATGGGGCTGAAGGTGGCAATGCCGGCGCCGGAATATCCGGCAGTAATATGGTGATTGATAATATTGCCCGTGGGTCAATTACGGGTGGTCGAGGCGAATCCGGCAGCGCAGGTGGCGATGCGATATCGGGTACCGACCTGAGAATCACCAACGGCGGATCCATTGTCGGGGGCGAAGGAGGGTTTGGCTACGGAGAGAATGCCGGCAATGCTGGCGCGGGAATATCCGGCAGCAATATGACCATTAACAATTTAGCCGATGGTTCCGTGACCGGCGGTGAAGGCGGCTATGGCGGTCTGGACGATGCAGGCGGTGCCGGGATGCCCAGCGCAGGGGGCGCGGGAATACTGGGTAATAATATGACAATCACCAATGCGGGATCGGTTACCGGTGGTGATGGGGGTTTTTCAGGCGGTCAGACAACAGGCCCCGATGGCGCAGACGGTGGTGCAGGCATATACGGTAATCATCTGACTATAACCAATATGGCCAGCGGTTCGATCGTCGGTGGCGAGGGATCCTACGGTGGCGCTGGCTGAACAGCCGATTGAATTTTCCGGTAATGCTTCGTTTGCCGATGGGGCAGCGCTCACCCTTGGCAGTGACGTCAGCCTCAAGGCGGCATCGCTTACTGTTGGCGACAACGCCTCGCTTAACGCCAACATTACCCACTGGGATATGCAGGACATTCTTCTGGTTGAAACCACAAACGGGATTACGGGCGCTTTTTCTTACAGTAATGCCCTCGTGGCAGGCATGAACCAGCCGGACTTTGCTTATATCAACGCAGGTTCTCGAGTCATTAAGTACTCTCTGTACTGGAACGGGCTGGATTCGGATGCGCACGGAACGTTCACGCTTGATGAGGGCAGAACCTTCGATCTCGGCGTCGCGCTGGCGGACAATACGGTGCAGGTCAATCCGGCCTGGAACGGTAAAAGCTTGACCAAAGCGGGAGAAGGCACGCTGATACTGTCAGCGGAAAATACCTATACGGGGTCGACTTTTGTCAGTGAAGGCATGCTGAAGACGACCACGTCGAATGCATTTGCAAGTACCTCCGGCGTTATCGTCGGCGAGGAAGGGACGCTTAACCTTCACGGCAACAGCCAGATCGTCAACGCGTTGGAGAACCGTGGCACCTTGCTGATTGATGATTATGGTGTTCCGCCTTCCTCACCTCTCAACGTCATGCTGACGGGCGATGTGACGAATAGCGGCAATATCATTCTTAACAACAGCGTGACCAGCGCCGGGAATACATTAACCATCAATGGTGACTATGCGGGTAATGGCGGTACGCTTTCGCTGGGCACCGTTCTCGGCGGCGACAACAGCTTGACGGATAAGCTGGTGATTACCGGCAACGCGACCGGCACGACCTATGTGCATGTTAACAATGAGAATGGCTCAGGAGCCTTGCTGCATGAAGGGATTAAAATTATTGAGACCGGCAGTTCAACGCCAGAGGCCTTTGTGCAACGAGGTCGTATCGTGGCGGGAAGCTATGAATATCACGTGAAGCAGGGAACGGCTGCCGGCAGTGACAGGAATAACTGGTATTTAACCCATTTGGCGGATACGCCTGTTCCTGATGATTCCCCTGATGTCATTGATAACGATCGGCCTGCGCCGGGCGAACCCTCGGATGCGGTCAACCTCTATCGCCCTGAGGGGGGAAGCTATGCCAGCAACCTGGCGGCAGCGAATACGCTGTTTAACACCCGACTGCAGGACCGTCAGGGAGGTTGGTATACCGACCCTGCTACCGGGGAACGGCATATGACCAGTCTGTGGCTGCGTACGTCAGGCGGGCACAGCAAGGGGCGGATGTCGGACGATCAGAACACATCGTCTTCTAACCGCGTTGTTGTGCAGATCGGCGGCGCGTTGTTGCAGGGGAGTGTGAACGGCACGGATGGCTATCAGTTGGGCGTAATGGCAGGCTATGGTAAGCAGGATAACGACATCCATAACAGCCTGTCAGGCTACGATTCTCATGGTGAGGTGAGCGGCTACAGCGCGGGTCTGTACGGAACCTGGTATCAGAACGCCGTGGATAAAACCGGCCTGTATGTCGATTCATGGGTACTCTATAACTGGTTTGACAATACGGTTAAAGGTGATGAGATTGCTCAGGAAAGCTATAAAAGCAAGGGGCTGACGGCGTCGCTGGAATCGGGTTACGCCTTCCATCTGGGGTCATTCATGGCAGCAGACGACATAGAAAGCAACGTGTATCTTCGCCCACAGGCACAGGTCACCTGGATGGGGGTGAAAGCTAACGACCATACAGAGAAAAACGGCACGCGGGTTCAGGGGCAGGGCGACAACAATATTCAGACCCGTCTGGGCATGCGTCTTTACGTCAATGGTAAAAGCGCCGCGGAAAAAGGAACCGTACGCGAGTTTGAACCCTTTATCGAGGCGAACTGGATACACAACTCGAAGCAGTACGGCGTCAGGATGAATGACACGAGCACCTCCCTGCAGGGAAGTCGAAACGTCGGTGAAGTGAAGGTGGGCGTCGAGGGGCGGTTGACCCGGGACCTGAGCGTCTGGAGCAACGTTGCGCAACAAATGGGTCATAACGGTTTTCGCGATACAAGCGGCGTGCTGGGAATCAAATACCAGTTCTAGCCTTATGATGTGCCTCCAGCCCTCCCGGCTTTTTTGCCGGGAGGGCTGTTTCTCTCTTACTTGCCCCGCACGTTGTGGTATGAGCAATAGCACAGCATTCCTACTTTTGTCTTAGTGTCAGGCTGCTTTGCCCCTGCCAGAGTGTAGATAACCCCATGAAGTGGAGGTGTTATGAGCTGGCGACCCATTCTGTATCTGATTGTGACTCCTGATCCTGCATTAAGCGCCCGGCGCGGGTTTTTACGACTGGTGCAACGCTGACGGTATGTCGGGAATTGCGTGCGAGCGCGGATCCCCGTCGCTGACGCTGTGTTATGGTGACTGTTCTCGTTCGCAAAACAGGAGCCTTATCATGTCGCAATATAATCCGTTAAGTGCACTCCTGGATAAGCAGGATTTCCTGTTGCTGGATGGCGCACTGGCGACGGAGCTGGAAGCGCGTGGATGCCATTTAGCCGACAGCCTATGGTCAGCGAAAATCCTGCTGGAAAACCCGGAGCTTATCCGCGAAGTGCACCTTGACTATTTTCGGGCGGGGGCGCAGTGCGCCATCACCGCCAGCTATCAGGCGACGCCAGCGGGATTTGCCGCCTGCGGCTTTGATGAGGCGCAGGCGAAAGCGCTGATTGGGAAAAGTGTTGAGCTGGCGCGTAAAGCGCGTGAGGCGTTTCTGGCAGAAAATCCGCAGGCGGGCACGCTGCTGGTCGCCGGTTCGGTTGGGCCTTACGGCGCATTTCTGGCTGATGGTTCGGAGTATCGCGGAGATTACATGCTGAGCGGCGAAGATTTTCAGGCGTTTCACCGTCCGCGCGTGGAGGCGTTGCTGGATGCCGGAGTCGATCTGCTGGCCTGCGAAACGCTACCAAATTTTGCCGAGATTCAGGCACTGGCGGCGTTGTTAACCGCATATCCGCGTGCGCGAGCGTGGTACTCTTTTACCCTGCGCGACAGCGAGCATCTGAGCGACGGCACGCCGCTACGCGAGGTTGTGACGTTTCTCGAACACTATCCGCAGACGGTGGCGGTGGGGATCAACTGTATTGCCCTGCAACAGGCCACCGCCGCTTTGCAGCATCTGCACGGGTTAACGGCGCTGCCGCTGGTGGTCTATCCGAACAGCGGAGAGCATTACGATGCGAGCAGCAAAAGCTGGCATCATCATGATGAATCGTGTGCGCGCCTGGCGGATTACCTGCCGCAGTGGCAGGCGGCCGGGGCGAAGTTGATTGGCGGGTGCTGTCGCACCACGCCAGAGGATATTGCCGCGCTGAACGCGCAACGTTGAGTTTGTGCCGGGTGTGGCTGATGCCTTACCCGGCATTGCATCATGCCGCATCCGCTAACACAAACATGCCGTACGGGTGGATTTCCAGATAGTACGTCTCACCGACATCCGGCTGCAGGCGTGTAGCGTTGACCTGTAACAGGATCTCTTGTCCGTGCCACTCCACCGTGACTTCATACTGTGGTCCCATATAGGCGACATGACGAATCACACAGCGCTGACTCTCCTCTCCGCGATCGCTTAAGGTGATCGCTTCCGGCCTGACGCCAACGGTGCCGGTGCCCTGAGCCACAAAGTGCGCCGGTCGAGGCAGGCGATAACCAAAGATATCAACAGAGGCTTCGCTGAAGGTCGCCGGGAACAGGTTGGCGTCACCCATAAAGCTCGCCATAAAACGGGAGGCGGGTTGGCGATAGAGATCCTGCGGCGAACCGATCTGCATGATATGCCCCTTGTTCATCACCAGCACGGTGTCGGAAACCGCAAAGGCTTCGCTCTGATCGTGGGTAACGTACAGCGAGGTGATATCAAACTGCTTTTGCAGCTCGCGGATCTTATCGCGCATGCTGCGGCGCAGGTTGGCGTCGAGGTTACTCAACGGTTCGTCAAATAACAGCACCTTCGGTTTGAGGATCAGCGCGCGCGCCAGCGCCACGCGCTGCTGCTGACCGCCGGAGATCTGATCAACATAGCGGTCCTCGAATCCTTCCAGATCGACCATTGCCAGCGCCTCTTTCACCCGCGTCTTCACATCGGCGCGCGACACGCCCAGCATCTTCAGACCGTAGCCGACGTTTTCCCCCAGCGACATATGTGGGAACAGAGCATACGACTGGAACACCATACAAATATCGCGCTGCTGAATAGAACGATGAGTGACGTCTTCGCCATCAATAAAAATTTGACCTTCGCTCGGTTTTTCCAGACCGGCGACCAGGCGCAGAATGGTGGTCTTGCCGCAGCCGGACGGGCCAAGCAGCGTCACCATCTGCCCTTGCGGGATGGTGAGATTGATATTGTCGATGACCGTGTTGCTGCCGAATCGTTTAGTGACGTTGCGCAGTTCAACGAAATTTTTCTGACTCATAGTGCGCTCCATTACGCCTGGTTTTTGGCTTTAGACCGGGAAATACGCGCTTCTCCAATCAGCCAGTCAAAGATGAAAATAATCGCCAGCATGACCACGATCAGAATCGACCCGTAGGCAATCGCCACGCCGTACTCGCCGTCTTCCACACGGTTCAGAATGTAGGCCGTTGCTACGCGGGTGTCCGGCGTAACGAGGAAGACAATCGCGCTGACGGTGGTGATGGCGCGCACGAAGCTGTAGATCAGCGCCGAGAGAATGGCCGGGCGCAGCAGCGGCAACAGAATGTGCGTGATGGTGCGTAAGCTCCCGGCACGCAGACTGAGCGAGGCTTCGTCCAGTGATTTATCGATCTGGCCGAGTCCGGCGATCCCGGCGCGAATACCGACCGGGACGTTACGCATCACCATCGAGATAATGACAATCGCCGCCGTGCCGGTGAGGTATACCGGAGCGCTGTTAAAGGCAAGGATGTACGAAACGCCCGCCACGGTGCCCGGTACGGCAAAGCACAACATGGTGGTGAACTCGATAGTCTTTTTGCCTTTGAACTGCTGGCGCACCACAATCCAGGCGATCAGCAGACCGAAGGCGGCGGTGATCGGCGCGGCAATGCCGGCATAGAGCAGGGTGTCGAGCAAGGAAGGCCATGCGCCGTCGCTCATCCCCTGACCAAACAGTTTGATGAAGTTATCCAGCGTCAGGGTGTAGTCCACGCCCCAGTTCACGGTGAAGCTGCCGTAGAAAATGCTGCCATAGAGCAGGGCGTTAAAGGCAATCCATATCGCCAGAATAGCCACCACGCTCCAGACCAGCGTCACCGGCAGCGGCTGGACGTCGCCACGGTACGATTTCCCGGAAACGGTGACGTAAGAGCGCTTGCCAATCCACATGTACTGTACACAGAACACCAGCAGCGAGAACAGCAGCAGGAACGCACCCAGCGTACTGGCGGCCTGGTAATCAAGCTGTGAGCCGGTGATGTAGAAGTAAATTTGCGTTGCCAGCACGTCGAAGTTCCCGCCGAGCACCAACGGGTTACTGAAGTCGGCCAGCGACTGCACGATGACAATCAGGAAGGCGTTCGCCAGCGCCGGTTTCAGCAGTGGGACAAACACGCCGTTAAACGTCTGCCAGCGGCTGGCGCGCAGGGTATATGACGCTTCTTCCAGCGACGGGTGAATGGTTTTGATCGCGCCGTCGAGGATCATAAATGCCATTGGGGTAAACGCCAGCACCTGTGCCAGCCAGATGCCGGTAAATCCGTACAGCCAGTTGGTGTTCGTCAACCCGAACCAGTCGACCATTAATTCGGTCACATAGCCGGAACGGCCCATCATCAGCGTGACGCCAAGCCCCACCACAAACGGCGGTGTGACGATCGGCAGAATCGAAAAGATACGCCCAATAATGGCGCTTCGCTGAGCGATGCGGGTAGTATAAATCGCCAGTACCAGACCGAAGAAAGTACAACCGATACCTACCGCAATCGACAGGGCGATAGAGTTGAGGATCACCTGAATGATATGCGCCTGCGACAGCACATTCATAAACGCCAGCGGCGCGAACTCCCCGGCGTCGTTGGTGAACATTGGGATGAAAATGGCGATGCTCGGCCAGACGATAAAGATGCCGATGAGCGCCACGATAGTGACCAGCGAACCGATCACAAACCGGTCGCCGCCCAGCCATTCGAGGCGGGTCAGCGCCAGCGTCATGATCGCCCCCAGCGCGACAAACAGCACGATAGTGGCGTAGCCTAAACCGCGCCCTTCAACGGTGGCGCTGATGACGATAAACGCCATACACAACAGCGCCCAGCCCGCATCGAGGGTGTGGCGGCTGCGCTGTTCGCGTCTGGCTTCGTGGAACGGGCGTACCAGCAGCAGGCTCGGCAGCAGATACCAGAGCCAACTGATATTGAACCGTGACCAGCCGTAGGCCTCGAGGATTTCATCGCTCGTGGACTCCAGCAGACCGTAATCCAGGCTCCAGCTCGGCAGCAGAACGAATGCCAGCCAGCCGAGTAAAACCCAAAGGAATATCGCATCCCGCTTTTTCACAGGATGGAGTGCAAGTGTGTGTGACATACGTTTTCCGGTGTTCAATCCCGAGTAGGCCGGATACGCGTGAGCGCCATCCGGCATTCAGGGTGACGATGATTGCCGGGGGGCGGCGTTGCCTTACCCGGCCTACGTAACCTTAACGTCAGGAAGTCATCGTGTGGGCTTATTTACCCATCTTCACTTCGCTGACCCATTTATTGATCAACGCTTTACGGACATCCGTTGAACCGTATTTATCCATGTCATAGTTGATAAGCTTCAGGTCGTCGAGCTTCAGCGAGTTCGGCGAGGTTTCGGCGGTGGTATTGGTCAGGATCTGATAGGACTTGCCTTTCTTCCACGCCAGTTCCTGGGCGTCTTTTGACAGTACCCAATCGACAAACAGTTTGGCGTTGTCGAGGTTACGTGCCCCTTTCAGGATGCTGACGCCGCCGATTTCATAACCGGTACCTTCACACGGAGAGATCAGCTCCAGCGGTGCGCCCTGTTCTTTTTCCAGCGAGTAGTCATGCAGGAAGCCAATGCCGATGGCGGTTTCGCCACGAGCCGCGTTACGCGCCGGGGCAATACCGGATTTGGTGTACTGCGAGACGTTGGCGTTCAGTTGTTTCAGGTAATCAAAGGCCTGATCGTCACCCCAGAGTTGGGCGAAAGTGGCCAGTGCGGTGTAGGCCGTACCGGAGCTTTGCGGATCGGCAATCTGAATTTCACCTTTGTATTCCGGTTTGGTCAGGTCTTTCCAGCATTTCGGCACCGGCAGGTTTTTCTCTTTCAGACGTTGAGTGTTGACGCCAAAACCGAGGATCCCCACGTAGACCGCTGACGAGAGGTTGCCTTTCACTTTCGCCGGATCGCGGAATTTCTCCATGACCTGTTCCAGGTTAGGGGATTTGTACGGCTGCAGCAGACCCATTTCACCGGCCTGAGATTGTGGATCCAACGTGCCGCCGTACCAGACGTCAGCCTGCGGGTTTTTCTTCTCGGCATCAACCTTTGCCAGCGTGCTGCCGGAGCCGTTGCGAATAAACGACGTTTTCACGTCATATTTTTCCCCAAAGGCTTTGGTTTCCGCTTCGCACATCTCGTTGGTGGCGCTGCAATACACCACCAGACGCCCTTTCGCGTGTGCGGCGCCCGATAAGGTCGCCAGCGCAACGGCGGAGGCAATCAGAGTAGAGGTAAGGGTCATTTTCATTGTTTTATCCTTTGACTGAGAGTGGTGGTGATGCCCGCCATCAGCAGCGGCATCAGCAGTAAACCCATAAGTACGGCGGCGACCGAGAGCAAACTGAACATCCCCGACCAGCCGTAGCGTTCAATGACCAGCGACAGAGGCCAGCCCGCCAGCGCTGCCCCCAGATAGGCGAACAGGCCGAGAAAACCAGTGATTGAGCCTGCAGCCGCTTTGTGTCCGCATTCCACCGCCGCCAGACCAATCAACATTTGTGGACCAAAGACAAAAAAGCCCACCGTAAAGAAACAGACAGCAAGCAGGGCGTAATGATGAACGGGTGCCAGCCATAGCGCGGCGACAGAGACCATCAGGCCCAGCGTAAACAGCAAAATCATCGGCGCCCGCTGACCGCTAAACAGCAGGTCCGACCCCCAGCCGGCAAACAGCGCGCCGAGGAGTCCGCCGACTTCAAACAGCATCACCGTGGCGTTGGCGCTGAGCAGGTTGACGCCGTGGCTTTCCGTCAGCCAGATGTTGCCCCAGTCGTTAAGCGCAATGCGGATCAGATAGACCAGTACATACGAAACGCCCAGCAGCCAGATCATCGGGTTTTTCAGCATCGTGGTACGCAGCATTTGCCACAGTCCCATCGGTGGACTCTGTTGCTCCTGGCGCAGCTCCAGCGGATCGTTACGCCAGTTGCCGACGGACGGTAACCCCTCTTCCTGGGGCGTGCCTTTCAGTTGCAGCGCTAACCCCATTCCCAGCGCCATGCTAATTATCCCTGGCATCAGCATTGCGGCCTGCCAGCCCCACCAGTGGGCGGCGAAGGCGCTAATCAGCGGGATAATCGCCCCGCCAATGTTGATCGACATATTCCAGCAGCCCCACCAGAAGCCGCGTTCGTTACGCGAATACCAGTGGGTCAGCAGGCGAGCACAGGGCGGCCATCCCCAGCCCTGAAAAAAACCGTTCAGCGTCCAGACTGCCAGCAGCAGCGTCAGCGACTCGCCAAAAGCAAACACCACGTTCAACAGGCCAGTAGCGAACAGTCCCGCGCCCATAAACCAACGCTGTCCGTGGCTGTCATGCCACAACCCGGCGGTAAATTTCGACAGGCCGTAGGTCAGATAAAACAAGGAACCCAGCAGACCGATGTCACTTTTATCCAGCCCGAGATCGGTTTGCAGCGCTGGCAGCACGTAGTTAACGCTTTTACGCGTCAGGTAAAACGCGGCGTAACCGATGACCATGTACATCAGCAGCCGGGGACGCAGCGTCCGGTAACGTTGTGTGATGTCAGTTGCTGCGCCTGCGTGCATAGCCGTCTCCGTTTTGTTGACTATAAGAAAGAGAAACCGAAAGGGGATGAGAGAAAGTCCGGAGTGACTAAGACTTTTTCCTGGTCAGAAGGCGATTTGTTGCAAATTTGTGGGCAAGTTAACACTTACCCGCGTACCGTGCCGCGATTCCAGCGCCAGTTCACCCCCGAGGGCGCTGACCCGCTCGCGCATTCCCTGAATGCCAAAACCGGCTATCTTGTCTGCACTGATCCCCACGCCGTTGTCGGACACGTCCAGATGCAGCATATCTCCCTGCTGACGCAGAACAATTCGTACTTCGCTGGCCCCGGCGTGTTTACAGATGTTGTTGAGCAACTCCTGTAACAGTCGATAGAGAGTGAAGCGCACCGTTTCATTCTCGGGCGTGGCGGTAAGCAGATAGTCAAACTGGCAGTGAATGCCGCGTTCCGTAAAGGCAAACTCGTTGAGCAGGTGGAGCAGCGCCTCTTTGAACGACAGTTCGTCCAGCGCGGGTGGGCGAAGCTGGCGCAACAACTGGCGGGTGGAGTGATGGATTCGCCGGGCGAGATCGTTGATCTGGCTGGCGGCGGCCTGGGCTTGCGCCGGATCGTGCGCCCGTTTTACCAGTTGCGACTGGATCTGAATGGCGGTGATGTTCTGCCCAATCTCGTCATGCAGTTCGCGCGCCAGGCTCTTGCGCGTATCCTCTTCGGTATGCACCAGTTTCTCGGCCAGCGCGCGCCGCGCCGCCAGTTCCGCTTCCAGACGCCGGCGATAATGGTGCAGGTTTTGCGCCAGATGCTGCTGACGACTGATGGCGATCCCCAGACCAATACCGAGCAGTGACTGTGTCGCGAGAAAAATCTCCAGTTCAATCAGATTGCTGAAGCCCACGCCAATCTGGCGGGCGATGGTGATCATCATGCTGCCGAGTAGCCCCGAGAGCACGCCACCCTGCCAGCCGAATTTCCACGCCATCACCACGTTGGGCAGAAACACCACAATCAACAGCAGGCGTTCAATCTCTGGCGACAGCACCATCTGGGTGCCAATGCCAATGATAAAAAACAGGCTGCACCAGATGATGAGCGAGGTACGCAGCGGCGGGTTATTGGTGTCCAGACCCAGCAGGTGATAGCGATGCTGCTGGCGCAGAAACTCGAAGATCAGATAAACGAACGGCGTCAGTAGCACGCCACCGGTAAAGGACGCCAGCCCGAGCAGCATCGCCGGACTTTTGACAAACGGCGACAGCAGAGCGGCGTTGAGCAATGAGGCGGCTGTTACCGTGGACAGCAGCAGCGTCAGCCGCTGCCAGTAAAGAGGGAAACGGTACCAGAAAGTCTGTGCGAGGCTGGCGGGAATCATGCTGATAAGCGGTGTGGTCAGCAGAATATAACCATTGAGCAGTTGCTCGCTGTGCAGCCAGAACATCATCATCGGTGGCAGCACCAGCGCGAGCCAGTAGCGGCGTGAAAGCAGGATCAGCAGCGCCAGGTAGACGCCGTGCGGCAGGAACAGGGCCGCCTGCTGGCCGTTGTGGGTCAGATAAAAACCAAGCGTCCACAGCATCAGCCAACCGGTACCCCAGGCCAGCACAATAAACAGTGAAATGACGACGTGGCGGAGGTTGTGCGACATCAATGCCCCGCCAGTAACTGATGGTCGAGAGCGAAATGAACCAGCTCGATGGTGCTGTGACAGTTCAGCTTGCCCAGCACGTTGGCGCGATGGACATGGACCGTTTTATGGCTGAGATCGAGTTTGAAGGCAATCTCCTTAACGCTGTCGCCTTTGACCAGTAAATCAAACACTTCCCGTTCGCGTGGTGTCAGAACTTCCAGTACCGGTGATGGCGGTTCTCCACCACGCAACGCCCGCAGCGCATCCGCGCAGAGGTAATGTCCCCCCAGTCCAACGGAGCGGACGGCCTGCACTAACTCTTCCGGCCCGCAGCGTTTGGTCAGATAACCGCTGGCTCCCGCATCCAGCGCGCTCTGCACGAAGGCTGGTGTGTCATAGATGCTAAGAATAATGGCGCGAAATTGCGGCCTCTGTGCCCGCAGGCGTTTCAGCAGGCTCAGACCGTTTTCGTCCGGCATGGCGATGTCCATCACCGCAACGTTAACGTCGTCCTGCAACAACGCAGGCCAGGCTTCCGCCGCACTGCTGTACTGGCCTGCGACGTCGAGGTCTTCTTCGAGACTGAGTAACTGCGCAAAGCCGGAACGCACCACCACATGGTCGTCCACCAGCACCACACGTATCATGATATTGCTCTCTTGCCGGATAATGATCCTATGATGCCTGGCGCCGCTGCGCTGGCAATCAATCAGGTACAGTTATGGAATGAATGTAACAAAATGGCAATATTTGGGGGCGCTGGTGGTATGCGTTTTTCCTGTTATTTCATCAAACGGTTCCACAAAGTGTCAGGCATTTCCATGTCACTTCATCAAAGGGTTTCGTTCGCTTTATGACTATTGCTTCTTTGGAACTTACTCACCCGCGAACGTGTTAAGGGCGTTCTCCGCCACGCCCTTAACAATCCCGGCTCCCGGCAAGGAAAATCGCCACTTCGTGGTCCATTCGCCTTATGTCGTCTGCCTTTCGGGTCGGGGTCGAGCCTGCATCCCTGCAGGCCGACCCCTCCGCCCGCTTCCCTGCGGGCGGACCCGGGCAGCCGTCAACGGCTCATCGATTTTCACGCCGGACCAATGGCACCGCTTCGATTCTCTGCTCTTCAGGTAAATTCATTTCGCTGTAAAAAAAGCAAACCGCAGAGATGGTCAGGTGTGGATGGGTCCGGCTGAAAATTGCCGACGTGTTTCCGGAGGGCCGGGAGAACCCGCAGGGATGCGGGTTCAGGGCGCGCGAAGCAGGGAGCTGAGTCGCGCCCGGCCCGGTAGCCTGGAGGAATAAGCGGAGGGTATCGCGAAGCGACAATTTTCCTGCCGGGAGCCAGGATTGTTAAGGAGGCGGCGACGAGCCTCCTTAACACGTTCGCGGAAAATTTACGTCCAGAGAATCACGGTTCGTAGGGCGAACGGAACCCTTTGATGAAGTGACATGAAAACGTCTGTTCCACGGTTAGAAATACAAGGCGAACGGAACCGTTTGATACGGTGACATGAAAGTCATATCCCAACTAACCATTCCCACTTTTTTTCTAAAAACGCTTTGTTCTTAGCAAGAATTTTTAATTCCTTTATCAAATCCGGCCACAACGAAATACTGCCTCCATAACAAGACAGGGGAGCAGACACTATGGCCGTTTCATCGCGTAATACACTTCTTGCCGCACTGGCATTCATCACCTTTCAGGCGCAGGCGGTGAACGTCACCGTCGCGTATCAAACCTCCGCTGAACCGGCAAAAGTGGCCCAGGCGGATAACACCTTCGCCAAAGAGAGTGGGGCCACCGTCGACTGGCGTAAATTCGACAGCGGCGCGAGTATTGTGCGCGCCCTGGCCTCCGGCGACGTACAGATCGGCAATCTCGGCTCCAGTCCGCTGGCGGTCGCCGCCAGTCAACAGGTGCCGATCGAGGTTTTCCTGCTGGCGTCAAAACTCGGTAACTCCGAAGCGCTGGTGGTGAAAAAAACGATTGGTAAACCCGAGGATCTGATCGGCAAACGCATCGCGGTGCCGTTTATCTCCACCACCCACTACAGCCTGTTGGCCGCGTTAAAACACTGGGGGATTAAACCCGGTCAGGTGGAGATTGTGAACCTGCAGCCGCCAGCGATTATCGCCGCCTGGCAGCGCGGAGATATTGATGGTGCCTACGTCTGGGCACCTGCCGTTAACGCGCTGGAAAAAGACGGCAAGGTGCTGACCGACTCGGAAAAAGTCGGTGAGTGGGGCGCACCGACGCTGGATGTGTGGGTCGTGCGCAAAGACTTTGCCGAGAAGCATCCGGAGGTAGTGAAAGCCTTCGCGAAAAGCGCCATCGACGCGCAGCAGTCCTATATCGCCAATCCCGACGAATGGTTGAAGCAACCGGAGAACATCAGCAAGCTGTCGCGTCTGAGCGGCGTTCCGGAAGCCGATGTGCCGGGACTGGTAAAAGGCAATACCTATCTCACTCCCCAGCAGCAGACGGCTGAGCTAACCGGACCGGTGAACAACGCGATTATCGACACCGCGCAGTTTCTGAAAGAGCAGGGCAAGGTGCCTGCGGTGGCAAGCGATTACAGCCAGTACGTCACCGACCGCTTCGTGCAATAAAGGAGGTGCTGATGCTGCAACTTTCTCATCTGTACGCCGATTACGGTGGTAAACCGGCGCTGGAAGATATCAATCTGACGCTCGACAGCGGTGAACTGCTGGTGGTGCTGGGGCCTTCGGGATGTGGCAAAACGACGCTGCTGAACCTGATTGCCGGATTTGTACCGTATCAACACGGTAGCATTCAGCTGGCGGGAAAACGCGTTGACGGGCCGGGGGCAGAGCGCGGCGTGGTGTTTCAGCACGAAGGGCTGCTGCCGTGGCGCAACGTGCAGGATAACGTCGCGTTGGGTCTGCAACTGGCGGGCATCGGGAAAGCGCAGCGTGTCAGCATCGCTCAGGATATGTTGAAAAAAGTGGGGCTGGAAGGTGCGGGAAAACGCTTCATCTGGCAGCTTTCCGGCGGTCAGCGCCAGCGCGTTGGCATTGCCCGCGCGCTGGCGGCGAACCCACGGCTGTTGCTGCTGGATGAACCCTTTGGCGCGCTGGACGCCTTTACTCGTGAACAGATGCAAACCCTGCTGCTGAAACTCTGGCATGAGACCGGCAAGCAGGTGCTGCTGATAACGCATGATATTGAAGAAGCCGTGTTTATGGCGACCGAACTGGTGCTGTTGTCACCAGGACCTGGCCGGGTGCTGGAGCGTCTGCCGTTGACCTTTGCCCGGCGCTTTGTGGCAGGCGAAGCGAGCCGCAGCATTAAGTCCGATCCGCAGTTTATCGCGACCCGCGAATATGTCTTAAGCCGCGTCTTTGAACAACGGGAGGCCTTCTCATGAGTGTGGTGATCAACGACAAACCGCGCCAACGGCCACTGAGATGGCGCTGGCCGTTCTCGCGCCAGATTACGCTGAGCCTGGCGACGCTAACGGTGATTCTGGCGGTGTGGTGGACGGTTGCCGCGCTGCAGCTGATAAGCCCGTTGTTTTTGCCGCCGCCGGACCAGGTGATGCAAAAGCTTATCACCATCGCTGGTCCGCAAGGATTTATGGATGCCACGCTGTGGCAGCATCTGGCCGCGAGCCTGACCCGCATCGTGCTGGCGCTGCTGGCTGCGGTGGCGTTCGGTATTCCGGTCGGGATTGCGATGGGGCTCAGTCCGACGCTACGCGGCATTCTCGATCCGATCATCGAGCTTTATCGTCCGGTGCCGCCGCTGGCTTATCTGCCATTAATGGTTATCTGGTTCGGGATTGGCGAAACTTCAAAGATCCTGTTGATCTACCTGGCAATTTTTGCCCCGGTCGCCATGTCGGCGCTGGCGGGGGTGAAGAGCGCGCAGCAGGTACGGATCCGCGCCGCCCGATCGCTGGGCGCGAGCCGGGCGCAGGTACTGTGGCTGGTGATCCTGCCAGGCGCGCTGCCGGAGATCCTCACCGGATTACGCATTGGGCTTGGCGTGGGCTGGTCGACGCTGGTGGCGGCGGAGCTGATTGCGGCAACGCGGGGGTTAGGGTTTATGGTGCAGTCGGCCGGTGAGTTTCTGGCGACCGACGTGGTGCTGGCGGGGATCGCGGTGATTGCGATTATCGCCTTTATTTTAGAACTGGGTCTGCGTGCGCTTCAGCGCCGTCTGACGCCCTGGCATGGAGAAGTCCAATGAGTGAACGTCTGAGCATTACCCCGCTGGGGCCGTACATCGGCGCACAGATCGCCGGGGCGGATTTGACCCGTCCGCTGAGCGACAATCAGTTTGAGCAGCTTTATCATGCGGTACTGCGCCATCAGGTGGTGTTCCTGCGCGAACAGGCCATTACGCCACAACAGCAACGGGCGTTGGCCCAGCGCTTTGGCGATCTGCATATCCATCCGGTCTATCCGCATGCGGAGGGCGTCGAGGAGATTATCGTGCTGGATACTCACAATGATAATCCGCCGGATAATGACAATTGGCACACCGACGTGACGTTTATTGAGACACCGCCTGCCGGGGCGATTCTGGCGGCAAAAGCGTTGCCGTCAACCGGGGGCGACACGTTGTGGACCAGCGGCATTGCGGCGTATGAGGCGTTGTCGGAGCCGTTTCGTCAGTTGCTGAGCGGTTTGCGGGCGGAGCATGACTTCCGCAAGTCCTTCCAGGAATACAAATACCGCAAAACAGAGGAAGAGCATCAGCGCTGGCGTGAAGCGGTGGCAAAGCATCCGCCGCTGGTGCACCCGGTGGTAAGAACCCATCCGATCAGTGGTAAACAGGCGCTGTTTGTGAATGAAGGCTTCACTACGCGCATTGTTGACGTCACGGAGAAAGAGAGTGAGGCGCTGCTTGGCTTTCTGTTTGCGTATATTACGAAACCGGAATTCCAGGTGCGCTGGCGCTGGCAGCCGAATGATGTGGCGATTTGGGATAATCGTGTGACGCAGCATTATGCGAACGCCGATTACCTGCCGCAGCGGCGTATTATGCACCGGGCCACGATTTTAGGGGATAAACCGTTTTATCGAGCGCCGTAATTTCCGCCTCGGGCCGGTATGTCATTGTCGGCCCGGTACGCGTCACGTCACCGGGCAATGGCGTGATAAATGTGCCTCAATATAGCGCTGATAACGGTTGGCCTTCAGACGGGTCAAATCCACCAATACCAGGCCATCGACACAGTGGTTAAAATCCGGATCGCTGCCGAAATCGATGAACTGTACGCCGCCGGGTTCGCAGAGCTCTGAGTATTGCTTATAGAGTGGGGGAATACCGCAGCCCAGATTTCCCAGCAGCGACTTCAGCCGCGTCAGATCGTCGGCGTAGTCGCTACCGGTAAACTGCGCCAGCACATCCGGTAGCGAAGCGGGATACGGCTGGCGTGAGACGGCCAGCGGATGCGTGGGCGGGAACCACAGACGATAGAAGGCAACCAGCAGATCGCGCGCATCCGGCGGTAATCCTCCGGAGATAGACACGGGTCCGAACAGGTAACGATACTGCGGGTAACGCGCCAGGTATGCGCCGATTCCTGACCAGAGATAATCCAGCCCGCGACGTCCCCAGTAGCGCGGCTGAATAAAGCTACGTCCCAGCTCAATACCGTGTTTCATGATGTCCGCCATCTGCTCATCGTAATCAAACAGACTGTGACTGTAGAGTCCATCCAGCCCCTGCTTTTCCAGTTGTTGTGCGCAGGGGATAAACCGGTAAGCGCCGACGATCTCAAGATCCTCCTCGTCCCATAAGATCAGATGCAGATAGTCATCATCGTAGCGATCGATATCTCTGCGCTTGCCGCTCCCTTCACCCACGGCGCGAAAGGCGATTTCACGCAGTCGTCCCAGCTCGCGCAGGACCGTCGCTTCCTCTTGCCCGTTGCGCTGCCAGAGATAAATGTGCTTACCGTCGGCGGTTATTCCCAGACATTCCGCCTGTGCCAGCTCGCGTTTCAGTCGCGCTCTGTTTTCCGGCGGGGCGATTGTCGATTCGGTACGAAAGAGACCTGGTCGGCCTTTGCCCAACGCAATCACGTGCTCCCGGCACTTTTCCGCCTGCTCGCGCACGCTGCTTTTGCTGGTAGACCATTGCGTCCAGGCAATTTGTTGGCCTATACGTACGGGTAGCGTGCTGCCACGGCGGCGAAACATTTGCTGCATTAACAGCAGCAGCGTGGCGCGGGAAGAAACCAGTCCGCTGGCATAGAACAGCGGACTGTTATAGGCCTGAATATGTACCGGTAGCAGCGGCGTCCGGTACTTTTCTGCCATGCGGATAAACCCGGAGTGCCAGCGGCGTTCAGCGATTCCCTTTAGCGTCAGACGCGAAACTTCCCCTGCCGGGAAGAAAACCAGCGCGCCGCCGGTCTGCAGATGGCTATCCATTTGCTGTAACGACGATTTGGGCGTGCGTCCCTGAATATTATCGACCGGGATAAACAACGAACTCAAAGGTTCCAGATGGGAGAGCAGCCGGTTAGTCACCACTTTGATGTCGCGCCGTACGCGGGAGAGGGCATAGATGAGCGCCAGTCCATCCAGCGCCCCGGTAGGGTGGTTGGCAATAATGATCAGAGGGCCATTTTCGGGGATGTTTTCAATGTGGTGCTCGGGGATTTCACAACGTATTTGGAGATGTTCCAGGACTTGTTCCACCATATCCACGCCTTTCAGATGGCAATGGCGGGCGGCAAACAGCTGGAACTCTTTTTCATACAATACGCGTTGTAACACCTTTTTCTGCCAGGGCGTGGTTCTCGCCTCGGGCCAAAGGTCGCTGAGTACGTTATCGAGACTGAACATCACAACACCTCCTTCTTCCTGTGCTGACAGTAGAAGCGGTAAGTGTCGCTGGTATGACGTTTGGGTGACGTTTTGGGGAAAGGCCGGATGGCGAGGCCACCCGGCATGTTCAGGGAAAACTTAACGCAGGATTTTTTTCTCTGCCAGATCCAGTGCGAAGTAGCTGAAGATCAGATCCGCGCCTGCGCGTTTGATAGCGCCTAAGCTTTCCAGTACCACTTTTTCTTCATCAATGGCGCCTGCCATAGCGGCAAATTTGATCATCGCGTATTCGCCGCTGACCTGATACGCGCCGAGCGGCAGCTCTGTGCGCTCACGAATGTCACGCAGTACGTCAAGATAGGCTCCCGCCGGCTTCACCATCAGGCAGTCCGCGCCCTGTGCTTCATCAAGCAACGATTCGCGAATCGCTTCACGGCGGTTCATCGGGTTCATCTGGTAGGTTTTGCGATCGCCTTTCAGCGCCGTGCCCGCCGCTTCGCGGAACGGACCATAGAACGACGAGGCAAATTTGGTGGAGTAGGACATGATGGCGGTGTCGGTAAAGCCTGCGGCATCCAGCGCCTGGCGAATCGCCTGCACCTGACCATCCATCGCCGCGGAAGGGGCGATGAAATCTGCGCCTGCGGCGGCCGCGACAACCGCCTGTTTACCCAGGTTTGCCAGCGTGGCGTCGTTATCGACGCCGTGTTCACACAGCACGCCGCAGTGACCGTGGGAGGTATATTCGCAGAAGCAGGTGTCTGACATCACGATCATTTCTGGTACGGTCTGCTTGCAGATACGCGACATCCGCGCCACCAGACCGTCTTCCTTCCAGGCATCGCTACCGGTGTCATCGGTATGGTGTGAGATGCCAAAGGTCATGACGGAACGAATACCGGCGTTGGCAATACGCTCAATCTCGCGCGCCAGGTGTTTTTCCGGGATGCGCATGACGCCGGGCATGGCCTCAATCGCTTTGTAGTCGTCGAGTTCTTCTTCAACAAAGATCGGCAACACCAGATCGTTCAAGCTGAGTGTTGTCTCTTCAAACATGGCACGTAGCGCTGCAGATTTGCGCAGACGGCGAGGGCGATGGATTAAGTCTGTCATGGGATGCCTGATGCTTGTGAAAGTGAAGGCCATAGTATACCTGAAGCCGCGGACGAGTGTTTTACGAAAATGGGCCTTATTGTTTTGTTTTATTAATAAATAAAAGAAATCGCATGGCAATTTTTTAATATGAATAGCTAAAAATTCATATTTGAAAGTGTGATTGTTATTCGTTTGGTTATTTTGAATATCTATTTATTTGAGTTTTTATTTATTTAGGTTGGCTGGTTTTTTATTTGTTCGTTATTATCAATGCTCGCTGCATTAAGTATTGATTTATTATATGTATCCTTGTCTTTTTCATTTTTATTGCATTGATTTATAAGTAATTTTTTATTTTTCAACTGAGTGTTTTCCTGGTTTTTGTTATTGTCCGTTTTCGGACTACGGATAAAGAATAATTGAACCTTTCATTGTGGACACCGCATAATCCTCTTCGCGAAACATAATGTTTTCTATGCATTGATATTGATGGATCAACACTATTACGTCCCTGAGGAGGGATGACAAATGCACTCCTGGAAAAAGAAACTTGTAGTCTCACAATTAGCATTAGCCTGCACTTTGGCAATCACTTCTCAGGCGAATGCTTCAACTGATATTTCTGGCAAGACGTACACCACCTTTGAACACCTTAACGACGCGACTTATGCGGATGGTGTGTACTACGATGGCTATGTCGGCTGGAATAACTACGGCACCGATAGCGTGTATAACGGAGACATCTATCCGGTCATCAATAACGCGACCGTTAACGGTGTGATTTCAACGTACTATCTGGATGATGGTCTGACGACCAACACCAACAGTAACAGCCTGACGATTAAAAACAGTACTGTTCACGGAATGATTACCTCACAGTGCATGACGGAGGATTGTGCCGGACGTGATGCGACCGGCTATGTTTATGATCGTCTGGCGCTGACCGTTGATAACTCAACTATCGACGACAACTACGAACATTATACTTACAACGGCACCCATACCGACGGCACTGCAGATACGCATGTTGTTGATGTCTACAACCTGGGCACCGCGATCACCCTGGATCAGGAAGTTGACCTGGCTATCAGCAACAACTCCCATGTTGCCGGTATTACCCTGACTCAGGGTTATGAATGGCAGGATGTTGACGATAATACCGTCAGCACTGGCGTAAACAGCAATGAAGTGTTCAATAACACCATTACGGTGAAGGACTCTACCGTGACCTCAGGCTCATTGTCTGACGAAGGCACCACGGGTTGGTTCGGCAATAACGGTAACGCCAGCGATTACAGCGGTACAAACACCGCAGATGATATTGCATTAGCTGTGATTGCAAATCCGGCGGCAGACAATGCGATGCAGACCACCGCAACTTTCAGTAATTCTACGCTGATGGGCGATGTGGTTTTCTCCAGCAACTTTGACGAAAACTTCTTCCCGAACGGCGCTGATAGCTATCGTGATACCGATGCAAATGTGGATACCAACGGCTGGGATGGCACCGATCGTCTGGATCTGACATTAGATAACGGTAGTAAATGGGTGGGTGCGGCGATGTCCGTCCACCAGGTCGATACCGATGGCGACGGTGTGTATGACAGCGTTGCTGCGGGTACTGACGCGACTGCTACGCTGATTGATATCGCGTCTAACAGCCTGTGGCCGACCTCAACGTATGGCATTGATAACGGCGACACCGCCTATGACGAAAATGGTCATGTTGTGGGGAAAGAGGTTTATCAAAGCGGTCTGTTCAACGTCACGCTGAAGAATGGTTCACAGTGGGATACCACCAAAACCTCTCTGATTGATACGCTGAGCATCAACAGCGGTTCTGTGGTGAACGTCGGCGATTCATCGCTGGTTTCTGACACCATTGGCCTGACCGGTGGCGCAGCGCTGAACATTAACGAAGATGGTCATGTCGCGACAGATACCCTGACGGTTGACAACAGTACCGTGACTATTGCTGATGATGTGGCTTCAGGCTGGAGCGTGGGTGATGCTGCGCTGTATGCCAACACCATTAAGGTCACAAACGACGGTGTTCTGGATGTCGGTAACAGCGCGGACTATGCGCTGCAGACGGATACCCTGAATCTGACCAGCACCACCGATGCGGGTGGCAATGTGCATGCCGGTGTATTTGACCTTCACAGCA
Organism: Citrobacter sp. RHB35-C17; assembly: GCF_013816795.1. NCBI lineage: Bacteria > Pseudomonadati > Pseudomonadota > Gammaproteobacteria > Enterobacterales > Enterobacteriaceae > Citrobacter > Citrobacter sp. RHB35-C17. The sequence continues at coordinate 1,135,140 of NZ_CP057150.1, forward strand.
ACAACTACGTTCTGAACGCTGATCTGGTCAACGATCGCACTGCAGACACCAGCAAGTCTAACTATGGTTACGGTGTTATCGGCATGAATTCCGATGGTCACCTGACGATTAATGGTAACGGCGATGCTTACACCGCTGACCAGTCTGAAGTGGATAACGCGGGCGACGGCATTGCGGCGGCAACCGGTAACTACAAAGTGCGTATCGATAACGCCACGGGTGCAGGCTCCATTGCCGATTACAAAGGCAAAGAGCTGATCTACGTTAACGATAAGAACAGCACCGCGACTTTCTCTGCGGCCAATAAAGCAGACCTGGGGGCGTACACGTACCAGGCTCAGCAGCAGGGTAATACGGTTGTTATGCAACAGATGGAGCTGACTGACTATGCCAATATGGCGCTGAGCATCCCGTCTGCGAACACCAATACCTGGAACCTGGAGCAGGATACCGTTGGAACACGTCTGACCAACTCTCGCCACGGTCTGGCGGATAACGGCGGCGCATGGGTAAGCTACTTCGGCGGCGGTTTCAGCGGCGACAATGGCACCATCAATTACGACCAGGATGTCAACGGCATCATGGTGGGTGTGGATACCAAAGTTGATGGTAACAACGCTAAATGGATTGTTGGTGCGGCAGCTGGTTTCGCTAAAGGCGACATGAGCGACCATACCGGCCAGGTAGATCAGGATAGTCAGTCTGCTTACCTGTACTCCTCTGCCCGATTTGCCAATGACGTCTTTGTGGATGGCAACCTGAGCTACTCTCACTTCAACAACGATCTGTCTGCCAATATGAGTGACGGTCAGTATGTCGATGGCAACACGTCAACAGATGCCTGGGGCTTCGGTTTGAAAGTGGGCTACGACTGGAAAGTGGGTGACGCGGGTTATGTTACGCCGTATGGCAGCGTGTCAGGTCTGTTCCAGTCTGGTGACGACTATCGTTTGAGCAACGACATGCATCTTGATGGTCAGTCTTACGACAGCATGCGTTATGAACTGGGTGTAGATACGGGCTATACCTTCACCTATAGCCAGGATCAGGCTCTGACGCCTTACTTCAAACTGGCGTACGTGTATGACGATCAGGGCAACCATGCGGATGTCAACGGCGATTCAATCGACAATGGCACCAAAGGTTCAGCGGTTCGCGTTGGGCTGGGTACGCAGTTCAGCTTTACCAAGAACTTCAGCGCGTATACCGATGCGAACTACCTTGGCGGCGGCGATGTTGATCAGGACTGGTCGGCTAACGCAGGCGTTAAATATACCTGGTAATCATTCCCTTACGGAAATGGATATCGCGTAGTTAATCTAAAAAATGCCCGTCAAGAATTTGGCGGGCATTACTGCAAGGAACGCGCAGATGTTATCTCTGAATAAACCGTTAAAAGAATTTGCTCAGCTTGATAAGTCGTTGTCAAAATTTGGGACACGTTTTGAATATGTCCATGCAAAACATCTTCTTTATTCCACTGAAAAAAATCCCGACACGACGGTAGTGATTCTGGAGGGGATTATCTCATTAAGACGTAATGAACATATTCTTGTGGGTATCGCCCAGGCCCCTTTCATTATGGGATTGAGCAATGGGGTGATGAAAAATGATGCTCATTATGATCTCATCAGCGAGGGATTATGTTCAGGCTATCACCTGCCGTCGTCACAAGCTATTGAGATTATTGAAGAATATCAGCTATGGCGTGAGGCGTTTTACTGGCTGACCTGGCAGAACCGTATCCTGCAGCAGCGCGATCGCCAGTTAATTGGCAATAATTCCTACGAACAGATCCGAACCACCCTTTTCTCGATGATTGAGTGGGATGAAGGTTTACGCTCAAAAATTGGGGTGATGAGTTATATTCATCAGCGCACGCAAATTTCGCGTTCCGTGGTAGCAGAGGTCCTTGCGGCGTTACGAAAAGGCGGCTACATCGAAATGAATAAAGGCAAACTGGTGGGAATAAACCGTTTGCCTTCAGATTATTAATTAAGACGCAGGAACCTCGCGCGGTGTATTTTCGCTCAGTTCAACCACCAGTTCGTTAATACCATCGCTCATGCTTGTGAAGCGGGTGAGCGGAGAGCGAGTGACAACGACAAACGCACCCACATTTTTTTGCGGAATCATTGCCATATAGGTAATGAACCCTCCGCCACCGCCGGTCTTTTGAATAATGCCCGGGCGTCCATTCTTCGGCGCCATATAGACCCATCCTAAGCCCAACGCATCGGCCTTGCCGGGGACATCCATACCGGTTACCCGCGTTAACTGCGCGCGCTGATAAATCAGCGTTTGCATTCTGTCGGCCTGATTACTGCGCTGGTAAAAATCAGAGGAAAGATACTGCTGCATCCAGCGCATCATATCCCCCGGCGTTGAATAAACCCCGCCGCTGCCGATGGCTGCCAGCGTGTTATTACACGGACTGGCCCCTTTCTCCGCGACCATCAGACGTTTGCACTGATCGGGAGAGGGAGTATAGGTCGTGTCTTTCATGCCCAGCGGGCGGGTGATTTTCTCTTCAAAAAGCTGGGCATAGGGTTTGCCGGAGGCGTTTGCCAGCGCATCCGCCAGCAGGTCGAACGCCAGATTGGAATAGGCCGCCTGTGAACCCGGAGCGGCTTTTAACGTCGCCGTGGAGAGATAGCTCCAGCGCTGTTCACGCGTCGGCCAGACAAATACCGGGCGCTTTGCCGCGCCGCCGGGTTGTTCACGGGGCAGTGCGCTGGTGTGCGTCGCCAGGTTGACCAGCGTGATCGGTTTTCCCTCATACGACGGTACGCGCGCGCCGACGGGGGCATATTTGCTCAGCGGATCGTTCAGTTTTACGGTGCCCTGATCGAGCAGTTTGACCAGCATTTCACTGGTCATCAGTTTGGTGAGTGACGCAATGCGAATCACCGAATCCAGCTGCGGACGAACGTTATTGCCCGGACGGGTTTCACCGAAGCTGCGAAAAACACGCTGGTTTCCGTCGATCACGACGAGTGCCATCCCCGTCGCGCCGCTGCCATAAAAAATATGTTCGGCGTAACGTTCGACAATATCAGACGCAAAAACCGGTTCGGCAACAGGCTGAGCCGCCTGGACTGAGGTCAATGACGCCGCACACAGCGCGGCAGAAAAAAGCAGACTACGTTTCAACGGTGGTGTCCATGAATGAGAGTAAAAAACTAAGCGTATTTATACTACTGTACCGCCTGTTGCAAAGCGCTAATTAGAGCAAGGATAGTGAGAAAAACGTAACGACGCGTAAACGTAGCGTTTTTGCCGCGAAAGAAAGTCCGCTTTTGTGATCCGGGGCGTGCAATAATCTTTCATTACCACTCTTGGATGGGGCTGACGATGTCTGAAAAACGGGTTGTGATGGTTGTTGATATGCAAATCGGCGTGTTTGCCACGCCGCGTATTAATCGGGATGCGTGTGTGGAACGTATCAATCAATTGACGCGGGCAGCCGATCTCACGATTTTTATTCAACACACCGAGGCGGGTGGCCTGGAGGAGGGGAGCGCGGGGTTTGCGCTGCTGCCTGAACTGGAGACACCCGTGAACGCCAAATATGTCACGAAAACCGCCTGTGATGCTTTTTACAAAACGGCGCTCGAACAGTTGCTCCGCGAGCAGGCGATTTCACACTTTGTCATCTGCGGCTGTGCGACGGACTATTGTGTCGATACCACCATCAGAAACGGTGCCAGCCGGGGTTATCGCATTACGGTTGCGGAAGATGCCCACACCACCGCACATCGCGCGGCTGCACCTGCCCAGACGCTGATTGCGCACCATAATGATGTCTGGCGCAATCTGATCGTGCCGGGCAATCCGGTACGTGTGAAACCCGTCGAAACAATTCTTCAGGACTGGAAAACGAACTAAGCGTCGCCATGTTGGTCACAATGGGCGGTTTCGCCTGTTGTGATCGTTTATTTTTAGTCCGCGCAGCGGCAGAAGCACAGCAGTTGTCATAACGATAAGAAGTGAGCAGGAGAGCATCATGTTTAAGTCTTTTTTCCCAAAGCCGGGTCCTTTTTTCCTTTCGGCTTTTATTTGGGCAATAGTCGCGGTTATTTTCTGGCAAGCCGGTGGTGGGGACTGGGTTGCGCGGATGACTGGCGCAACGGGCGCCGTGCCTATCAGCGCCGCCCGTTTCTGGTCGCCGAGCTACCTGATTTTTTATGCCTACTACGTGCTCTGTGTCGGGCTGTTTGCGCTGTTCTGGTTTCTCTACAGTCCGCATCGCTGGCAGTACTGGTCAATTCTTGGCACCTCGCTGATTATCTTCGTCACCTGGTTTCTCGTTGAAGTCGGGGTGGCCGTCAACGCCTGGTATGCGCCATTTTACGATCTGATCCAGACCGCCCTCAGCGCACCACATAAGGTCACCATGAGCCAGTTCTATAACGAACTGGGGATCTTTCTTGGTATCGCGCTGATTGCCGTGGTGATTAGCGTGCTTAACAACTTTTTTGTCAGCCACTATGTGTTCCGCTGGCGTACGGCGATGAACGAATATTACATGGCGCAGTGGCAGCATTTGCGCCATATTGAGGGGGCCGCGCAGCGTGTGCAGGAAGACACCATGCGTTTTGCCTCAACGCTGGAAAGCATGGGCGTGAGCTTTATTAACGCTATCATGACGCTAATCGCCTTCCTGCCGGTGCTGGTTGCGCTTTCTCCGCACGTGCCCGAACTGCCGATAGTCGGTCATGTGCCTTATGGCCTGGTGATTGCGGCGATCGTCTGGTCACTGATGGGCACCGGTATGCTGGCGGTAGTCGGGATCAAGCTCCCGGGACTGGAATTTAAAAATCAGCGGGTGGAAGCGGCTTATCGTAAAGAGCTGGTATACGGGGAAGATGATGCCAACCGCGCCACGCCGCCGACGGTTCGTGAGCTGTTCAGTGCGGTTCGCCAGAACTATTTCCGTCTCTATTTCCACTACATGTATTTTAATATCGCGCGCATTCTCTACCTGCAGGTGGACAACGTTTTCGGGTTGTTCCTGCTGTTTCCGTCGATTGTTGCCGGTACGATTACCCTGGGTCTGATGACGCAAATTACCAACGTCTTTAGCCAGGTGCGGGGCGCGTTCCAGTACCTGATCAACTCTTGGACAACGCTGGTTGAACTGATGTCTATCTATAAACGTCTGCGCAGTTTTGAGCGTGAACTGGACGAGCGGGATATTCAGGCTGTCACCCACACACTTGGTTAACAAAAGGAAACGTTATGTCGGCGGTGTCTCGTCTTTACCCTTTGTCATTGCTGGCCGGACTGGTGCTGGCGGGATGTAGCAGTCAGCCTTCGCAACCGCTCAAAAAAGGCGAGAAACCGGTCGATGTCGCGAGCGTGGTGCGCCAGAAAATGCCGGCCAGCGTGAAGGATCGGGACGCCTGGGCGCAGGATATCGCCAAAACCTTTGAAAGCCAGAAGCTGGCACCGACGGTGGAAAATATCTGTTCGGTGCTGGCGGTCGCGCAGCAGGAGTCCAACTATCAGGCCGATCCCGCCGTTCCGGGATTGAACAACATTGCCTGGAAGGAGATAGACCGGCGCGCCGAACGGATGCATATTCCGGTTTTCCTGGTGCATACCGCGCTGAAAATCACCTCCCCGAACGGGAAGAGCTATAGCGAGCGTCTGGACACAGTAAAAACGGAAAAACAGCTCAGCGCCATTTTCGATGACTTTATTAATATGGTGCCGATGGGGCAGACGCTGTTCGGTTCGCTGAATCCGGTCCATACCGGTGGTCCGATGCAGGTCAGCATTGCGTTTGCCGAGCAGCACAGCAAAGGATATCCGTGGAAGATGGAGGGAACGGTGCGCCAGGAAGTGTTCAGCCGTCGCGGTGGACTCTGGTTCGGAACCTACCATTTGCTCAATTACCCGGCCAACTACAGCGCGCCGATTTTCCGCTTTGCCGACTTCAACGCCGGATGGTATGCCAGTCGAAACGCCGCGTTTCAGAACGCAGTCAGTAAAGCCAGCGGCGTCAAACTGGCGCTGGATGGCGACCTGATCGCCTACGGCAGTAAAGACGCCGGTAAAACGGAGCTGGCGGTGCGTAAACTGGCGGGAAAACTGGATCTCAGCGAAAGCGCGATCCGTCGCCAACTGGAGAAAGGCGACAGTCTGGCGTTTGAAGAAACGGCGCTTTATGAAAAGGTGTTTACGCTTGCTGAAGCAAAGACAGGGAAGAGATTACCGCGTGAAATGCTGCCCGGTATTCAACTGGAAAGCCCGAAAATCACCCGTAATCTCACCACGGCATGGTTTGCAAAACGGGTCGACGATCGTCGGGCGAAGTGCATGGGGCAATAACCGCCTGGCCATTACTGGCGGCGGTAGCGCCAGCGCAGAATGGCGGCGATGACGCCGAAAATCAGACTGCCGACCAGAAACGGCACCAGACCAAAGATGGTGCCGACGCCCAGCCCAATCTCTACGCGCGGGCGTCCTGTCTCTTGCACTTGCATCAGATGTTCATATACGCCAGGCGCGTGAACCAGCAGGTTCAGGATCTGCGCCCCGGCCCAAAAACAGAACAGAACAAACACGGCATAAGCGATATTGCCTGGCGTAGAGGCGGTTTCTCGATGTTTCCCGTTAAACAAGGATTTTGAGAGAGTGAAATCAGCCATAAATGACCTCCGCGAGTAATTCTGCATCTCTGACACCATGCCAGTAACTTACCGTGAGTGTGACAGGTCATCGCGTTTGTCAATATCAGAATGATGGTAATTTCAGTCTGGGATGAATCCTGGATTGCAGATTTTTGTCAGTTGTCACAAATTGGTTACCTTAAATTAAATTTGGCAACATTTAAGAAATTCCGCACACGACACAGACCGGTTTCCCGTAATATGCGACGATACGTTTTTTTCGCTGCGGAGTTTCCATGAACCTGCCTTTAAAAATTCGCCGTGACTGGCACTACTACGCCTTTGCTATCGGCCTGATTTTCATTCTGAACGGCGTTGTCGGGCTATTGGGGTTTGAAGCCAGGGGCTGGCAAACCTATGCCGTGGGGCTGGTGACCTGGATCGTCAGTTTCTGGCTGGCAGGATTGATTATTCGTCGTCGTGTGGAGGATGACGCGGCGTAAGCCTGACAACAAACCGCAGTCAGGCTTATCGGGGAGTGCAGATTACATTGTCGTTTTCAGCGCGTTATCTGCAGCATGGCGTTCCAGCGCCAGTTCGATCAAGCGGGTGATCAAGTCGGTGTAACCTAAGCCACTGGCCTGCCAGAGTTTCGGATACATGCTGATGTTGGTAAAGCCTGGCAGGGTGTTGATCTCATTGATCACCACCTCATTGTCGGCGGTTAAAAAGACATCGACGCGTGCCATGCCAGCGCAGCCCAGCGCCTGATACGCCTGAATGGCGATCTCGCGGATTTTGTCGTTGATGTGCGGATCAATCGCCGCAGGAACCACCACTTTCGCGCCGTTATCATCAATGTATTTGGTGTCGTAGGCATAGAAATCACTGTTGAGCACGATCTCGCCACAGGTACTGGCCTGCGGATGATCGTTACCCAACACCGCGCACTCGATCTCGCGCCCCTTGATCCCTTGCTCCACCACCACTTTGTGATCGAATTCGAAGGCGAGGGCGACCGCCTGCGCGTACTGCGCTTCGCTGGTGACTTTGCTAACGCCGACAGACGATCCCTGATTGGCGGGCTTAACGAACAGCGGCAGGCCAAGACGGGCTTCTACCTCGGCAAAGCTTATCGTGTTGCGGTTGGCTCGCGTCAGCGTAATAAACGGCGCGATAGTCAGTCCGGCATCACGCAACAAGCGTTTGGTGACGTCTTTATCCATACACGCGGCTGAACCCAGCACATCGGAACCGACGAAGGGCAGATTCGCCACGCGCAGCATTCCCTGCAGTGAGCCATCTTCACCCAGCGTGCCGTGCACAATCGGGAAAATCACGTCTACGGTCGGCAGCGGCTGACCATTTTGCGCATCAATCAACTGTTGCTCGTGTCTGCCCGGAACCTGCGCAAGGCTGGTCGCAGAAGGACGCAGCGCAATATGCGCAGGATCGTTGGCATTGAGCAGATAATTGCTGGCATCGCTGACGTGCCATTGTCCTTGCTTATCAATGCCTAACAGCACGACCTCAAAGCGGGTCTTGTCGATGGCATCGACAATATTTTTTGCCGATTGCAATGACACTTCATGTTCCGCTGATTTACCACCAAATACGATTCCTACCCGCAACTTTGCCATCTTAAACCCATTCCTTCGAACGCAAAGCGTATACATTACCACGACAAAACGAGGGATTCGCGGGCTTCTGCCATAATGTTAGGGAGAATTACACGGGAGGATGCGTGAGAGGAAAAGTCTGGCTGACGATGATGATTCTGAGCGTGGCGTGTGGCGTGGGATATCGCTATCTGCCGTCTTATTATGACCCGCTCGCCCCGCTTGAGGTATCCGATCCGCCAAACTGGCTTACCCAATTTAAGCTTAAACGTCTGACGCCAGCGCGCTGTCAGACGCTGTTGCAACAGGCAAACGAGCAGAAGCTGATCACGTCGCAGTCCATAGCCGACAGCGCTGGCGAATGTCCCTTAACCGACGTAGTACGGGTGCGGGATTTTGGCGCAGTTAAACTGAGCAGCAGCTTCCTTGCCTCCTGTCCGTTGGCGCTGCGTTCCGCGCTGTATGTCGCTCAGCAGGCTGCACCCTTAACGGAACGTATGATGGAAAGCCGGCTGACCCGGATCGAGCATCTCGGCAGCTATGCCTGCCGCAACATTTACCATCGCCCTGATGCACGCCGTAGCGAACACGCGAGCGCAGAGGCCCTGGACATCAGCGGCTTTATTCTTGCTGACGGGCGACACGTTACCGTTCTGCGCGGCTGGAAGCAGGAAGAAAGCGCAACGTGGCTGCGGGCGTTGCTCAGTGCGAGCTGTCAATATTATGGCAACGGCCTGGGGCCGGACTACAACGCCGCTCACGCCAACCATTTTCACCTGGGAATACGGGGAATTGGCCTTTGTCGCTAAGCATAAAGCCCTGTGGCTTGTTGGGTTTTAATGTGATGTGTATCACAAATGTGGTGAACGGGAAGATAAAATAGCAAATTACGTGCCACCGCACCTGCGGATCCCCTGACAGACGTGGAGATTGCTAAACTAGCCGGCGTTTTCTGCTATTTATCACGATGAGCGTTTATGGAATCCTGGAAAGTTAATCTCATTTCCGTCTGGTTCGGCTGCTTTTTTACCGGTCTGGCAATCAGTCAAATCCTGCCGTTTTTGCCACTCTATATTTCGCAGCTTGGGGTGACCTCCCACGAAGCGCTCTCAATGTGGTCCGGTCTGACATTCAGTGTCACATTCTTAATTTCCGCGATTGTTTCTCCGCTCTGGGGTAGCCTGGCAGACCGTAAAGGTCGCAAGCTGATGTTGCTACGCGCCTCGCTCGGCATGGCGATTGCGATACTGCTGCAGGCTTTTGCTACCAACGTCTGGCAGCTTTTCCTGCTGCGCGGCATCATGGGGTTAACGTCCGGCTATATTCCTAACGCGATGGCGCTGGTGGCGTCTCAGGTGCCCCGTGAACGTAGTGGATGGGCACTCAGTACGCTGGCGACCGCGCAAATCAGCGGTGTGATTGGTGGCCCGCTGATGGGCGGTTTTATTGCCGATCATGTGGGCTTACGCCCGGTCTTTTTTATCACTGCAATGCTGCTGATCGTCAGCTTTATGGTCACGCTCTTTTTGATTAAAGAAGGCGTGCGCCCGACGCTGAAAAAGAGCGAACGATTGAGCGGAAAAGCCGTATTTGCGTCGCTACCTTATCCGGTGCTGGTGATCAGCCTGTTTTTCACCACGCTGGTGATTCAGTTATGTAATGGCTCAATCAGCCCGATCCTGGCGCTATTTATTAAGTCGATGGCCCCTGACAGTAATAATATTGCTTTTCTGAGTGGATTAATTGCCTCGGTGCCTGGGGTCTCCGCGCTTATCTCCGCGCCCCGGCTGGGTAAACTTGGGGATCGCATCGGCACCGAAAGGATCCTGATGGCAACGCTGATTTGTGCGGTCGTGTTGTTTTTTGCCATGTCGTGGGTGACGACGCCTTTCCAGCTCGGGGTATTACGTTTTCTGCTCGGTTTTGCCGATGGCGCCATGCTACCCGCGGTTCAGACGCTACTGGTCAAATATTCCAGTGACCAAATAACCGGGCGTATATTTGGTTATAACCAATCGTTTATGTATCTTGGCAATGTCGCTGGCCCGCTGATGGGCGCAACGGTTTCAGCCATGGCAGGATTTCGTTGGGTATTTATTGCCACTGCCATTATCGTGATGATTAACATTTGTCAGTTAGCCCTGGTTCTGCGTCAGCGGCGAAATATCCGCAAGCGGGTGTGAAGCGATTAAAAAGAAATGACTTAAGTGAAATTAGTCATTTTTTAGCATAACTTTTGATTATGGCCAGGGGTGACTATTTTATTCCTGGCTTTTAATTTAGCGTTCGGTTTTTGCGCGAGAAACGTTTCGCTCACCGTATTCTGTGATTATTTACGCAAAGTCTTTCCTTTTTTATAAAAATACTACTTTCAGACTCTAGGCAGCATGGATTCATAGTGATACCGTCAGCCTTCTTTGGATAAGGAAATGCGGTCATGAAAAATCTAATAGCTGAGTTGTTGCTTAAGCTTGCCCAGAAAGAGGAAGAGTCGAAAGAACTGGTTGCTCAGGTAGAAGCATTAGAGATTATCGTTACAGCGATGCTGCGCAATATGGCTCAGAACGAGCAGCAAATGCTGATTCATCAGGTAGAGGGCGCACTTGATGACGTAAAGCCCGATGCCAGCGTTCCGGATAACGATACGGAGTTGCTGCGCCAGTACGTACAAAAGCTGTTGAGGCATCCTCGTTACTAGTTTTATTTCGTTTCTATGCTGTCATAAACCTGTCATATCAGAGACCTATAGTCGCTTTGTTTTTTATTTTAAGTGTATTAAGTACATGGAGAAAATAAAGTGAAACAAAGCGCTATTGCTCTTGCATTGTTACCACTGTTGTATATGCCTGTGAGTCATTCTGAAACGTCGTCAATGGCGGTGCTGGACAATCGTGCCGCACAGGGTGATATTACAACGCCAGGCGGAGCACGCCGATTATCGGCCGATCAAACACAAGCATTGCGCGAATCACTGAATGATAAACCGGCTAAAAATATTATTTTATTGATTGGCGATGGTATGGGGGATTCGGAAATTACGGCCGCGCGAAATTATGCTGAAGGCGCGGGTGGCTATTTTAAAGGGATTGATGCCTTACCGCTGACTGGCCAATACACCCACTATGCGCTGAATAAAAAAACCGGTAAACCGGATTACGTGACGGATTCTGCGGCATCAGCAACCGCATGGACAACCGGCGTGAAAACCTACAATGGCGCGCTGGGCGTCGATATTCACGAAAAAGATCATACGACGCTGCTGGAAATGGCGAAAGCGGCGGGGCTGGCGACGGGTAACGTCTCAACCGCCGAGCTGCAGGATGCCACTCCAGCCGCGCTGGTAGCGCACGTGACGTCTCGTAAATGCTATGGCCCGAGCGTAACGAGCGAGAAATGCCCGACGAATGCGCTGGAAAATGGCGGTAAAGGCTCGATCACCGAACAACTGCTGAATGCCCGCGCGGATGTCACGCTGGGCGGCGGTGCGAAAACGTTCGCCGAAACCGCAACCGCCGGCGAGTGGCAGGGCAAAACGCTGCGTGAACAGGCCGAGGCCCGGGGTTACCAGTTGGTCGGCGATGCGGCTTCGCTGGCGGCGATCGGTGAAGCCAGTCAGGACAAACCGTTGCTGGGACTGTTCTCTGACGGCAACATGCCTGTGCGCTGGGAAGGCCCAAAAGCGTCTTATCACGGCAATATTGATAAGCCTGCCGTAACCTGTACGCCGAATCCAAAACGCGATGAGACCGTACCCACGCTGGCGCAAATGACCGACAAAGCCATTGAGTTGCTCAGCAAAAATGAGAAGGGATTCTTCCTGCAGGTGGAAGGGGCCTCCATCGATAAACAGGATCACGCCGCCAATCCTTGCGGACAGATCGGCGAGACGGTGGATCTGGACGAAGCGGTGCAGCGCGCGCTGGCCTTTGCGAAAAAAGAAGGTAACACGCTGGTGATCGTCACTGCCGATCACGCTCACGCCAGCCAGATCGTCGCACCAGAGACAAAAGCGCCGGGCTTGACCCAGGCATTAAACACCAAAGATGGCGCCGTGATGGTGATCAGCTATGGCAACTCCGAAGAGGAATCGCAGGAGCATACCGGCAGCCAGTTGCGTATTGCGGCCTACGGCCCTCATGCGGCCAACGTGGTGGGGCTGACCGATCAAACCGACCTGTTCTATACCATGAAAGCGGCACTCGGCCTGAAATAATCCACCCCCGGCAGGATAACTTTTGCTGTCGGGTGGTTTTTTTATCGTTAGCAGCCAGACTTATCTGAATCTCCCGGCGTTTATTCGCGGGAGATAGTCGAGTGAATACTCAAAAAAGGATGGTGCTATGAAAATAACATTACTGGTTACCCTATTGTTTGGTTTGATCTTTTTAACGACCGTTGGTGCGGCTGAGAAAACGTTAACCCCGCAGCAGCAGCGCATGACCACCTGCAATCAACAGGCGACGGCGAAAGCGTTGAAAGGAGATGCCCGTAAGACGTACATGAGCGATTGCCTTAAAAACAGCAAGTCAGCTCCTGGTGAAAAAAGCCTGACGCCGCAACAGCAAAAAATGCGCGAGTGCAACGTCCAGGCGACGGAACAATCGCTAAAAGGTGACGACCGCAGTAAGTTTATGAGTGCCTGCCTGAAGAAAGCAGCCTAGCCGACCTAGTGCTTACGGGTGAGCAAAGAAAAACGCTCACCCGAAATATCATACTTTCCCCGCCTGACCCGTCTCTATAATTTGGGAAAATTGTTTCAGAATGTTCCCAAAAAATAATGAACGACGAAAACTTTTACAAACAAGCGGTCGATCTCGATGAAACCGCTCTTTCATCGCAGCAAAACGACCATCAACGTTCTGGACTGCGATTCGCCCGGCGAGTAAGAGTGCCGCGCGCAGTGGCGCTGGGAGGGATGTTTTTCCCTGTCGCCGCCGCGCTGGTCGCGAACCCTGTCCCCGGCGTCTGGTGGTTGTTGCTGGTGGGATGGGCGTTCGTCTGGCCTCATCTGGCCTGGCAAATCGCCAGCAGAGCCGTCGACCCGATGAGTCGGGAATTTGCCAATTTAAAAACAGATGCGGTACTCGCCGGAATGTGGATGGGACTGATGGGCGTCAATGCGCTGCCTACCGCCGCGTTGTTGATGATCATCTGTATGAATCTGATGGGCGCAGGCGGTGTGCGACTGTTTGTTACCGGACTGGCCCTGATGGTGGTTGCCTGTCTGGTCACATTGCAGTTAACGGGAACCTCTCTGGCTTTAAGAAGCGCGCCGCTGGAAGGGGTGTTGACGCTGCCGGTCATCGTGATTTACCCGCTGTTATTCTCCTGGATTAGCTATCAGGCTGCGACCAGGCTGGCGCAACATAAGCGCCGGTTACAGGTGATGAGTACCTGTGATGGCATGACAGGCGTTTACAACCGGCGACACTGGGAAATATTACTGCGCAACGAATTTGAGCACTGCCGTCGCCAGCATCGGGAGGCCACGCTGCTGATCATTGATATCGACCATTTCAAAAGTATTAATGACACCTGGGGTCATGATGTTGGCGATGAAGCTATTCTGGCGCTAACCCAACAGCTGAGAATCACCTTGCGCGGGAGCGATGTGATCGGGCGTTTTGGCGGTGATGAATTTGCGGTGATTATGTGCGGTACGCCAGCCGAGAGCGCCATCGCGGCGATGTCACGGATTCATGAGGGGCTACGCGGGTTACGTCTGGCCTGCGCGCCGCAGGTCATTTTACATATCAGCGTGGGCGTTGCGCCGTTAACGCCGCAGTTCAGTCACTATCGGGAATGGTTGAAATCGGCCGATCTGGCGCTCTACAAAGCAAAGAATGCCGGACGTAACCGCACCGAAGTGGCGGCCTGACGTCCGGTTGTTCACTCAGGATTTACTGAGTTTGTCTGACTTCTCCATACACTTCGCCATCGCTTCAATCACCGCCGCACGAAATCCTCGCTCTTCCAGTACGCGGACCGCTTCAATCGTCGTGCCGCCAGGCGAACAAACCATATCTTTCAGTACGCCAGGATGCTCGCCCGTTTCCAGTACCATCTTCGCGGAACCCATGACCGCCTGAGCGGCAAATTTGTAAGCCTGTGCGCGCGGCATACCGCCCAATACTGCGGCATCTGCCATCGCTTCGATAAACATGAAGACATACGCCGGGGCGGAGCCGCTGACGCCAACCACAGGATGAATCATCGACTCGGCAATCACTTCGGCTTCGCCAAAGCAGCGGAAAATATTCAGCACATCCGCGGTGTCTTCCGGGGTAACCAGCGCGTTTGGCGTCACTGAGGTCATCCCGGCATTAACCAGCGACGGCGTGTTCGGCATTGCGCGTACGATTTTCCGGTCGTGTCCCAGCGCGCGGGCGAGTTGATCGAGGGTCACGCCTGCTGCAATAGAGACCACCAGCGACTCTTTGTTGAGGCTGGAGGTTATCTCGCTGAGCACTTTGATCATAATGCCCGGCTTCACGGCGCCGAAAACAATATCCGCCACCTGGGCGACTTCCTGGGCGGACTGCGCGACGTTGATCCCATACTGATCGTGCAACGCGGCAACTTTATCGGGGGAAGGGGTGTAGACCCAGATCTGGCCTGGAAGCACCTGACCGCTGGCAATCAGGCCGCCGAGGATTGCTTTCCCCATATTACCGCAGCCGATAAAACCGATTTTCTTCTCCATCTCGTCACTCCCTATGGGTGATAGTTGTTGTTTTGTTTGATAAAGCCTAGCTTAGCGCGGATTGAAAGACGCATGAAGGGTAAACAGCACTTTGCCGCAGCGCAAAAGCACGAGACAATAGCCGATTGCACAAGAGACGGGAGCAAGTATGACCATATGGGTGGATGCGGATGCGTGTCCGAACGTAATTAAAGAGATCCTCTATCGTGCCGCCGGGCGCATGCAAATGTCGCTGATTCTGGTAGCGAACCAGAGCCTGCGCGTGCCGCCGTCGCCGTATATCCGTACGCTGCGTGTACCTGCGGGTTTTGACGTGGCGGATAACGAGATTGTGCGCCAGTGTGCGGCGGGCGATCTGGTCATCACGGCCGATATCCCGTTGGCCGCCGAGGTGCTGGCGAAAGGCGCGTCGGCGCTTAATCCGCGCGGTGAGCGCTATACCGAATCGACCATTCGCGAACGTCTGACAATGCGCGATTTTATGGATACATTGCGCGCCAGCGGGATCCAGACGGGCGGTCCGGATAGCCTCTCTGCCCGCGATCGTCAGCATTTTGCGGCGGAACTGGAAAAGTGGTGGCTGGAAGTTCAGCGCAGAAACGCGTGAATGTAATTTATTTTTTACACTTTCCTCGGCGCTATTTCTTGATATAGTAGGGCGTACATTGATATTTTCACTTCTGGTGGAATAAATACTTTACACTTAACGCTGTACTAGTTTGATGGTATGATTATTCCTTTAATGACATCTGATCCTGCCGCTTTGCGGCCTTCTGGGGAACGCCCACTATGACGCAACCGCTTTATCTTGTTGGCCCACGCGGCTGTGGAAAGACAACGGTTGGCATGGCGCTGGCTACGGCAATTGGTTGTCGGTTTGTCGATACCGATCAATGGCTGCAGTCGCAGGTACAAATGACCGTCGCGGAAATCGTCGAGCGTGAAGGCTGGCCGGGTTTTCGCGCCAGAGAAACGGCTGCACTGGCGGCGGTGACTGCACCGTCAACGGTCATCGCGACCGGTGGAGGAATCATTCTCACTGATTATAACCGTCACTTTATGCGTGATAACGGCATCGTCATTTATTTAAGCGCGCCGGTTTCCACGTTGGTTCATCGTCTTGAGGCCTCGCCTGAAGAGGAGTTGCGCCCCACGCTGACCGGTAAACCCCTGAGCGAAGAGGTGCGGGAGGTGCTGCAACAGCGGGATATTTTGTATCGCGAAGCGGCCCATTTCATCATTGATGCGGCGAATTCACCTGACCAGGTGATTTCTGAAATTCAGCGCAGGCTGGCGCAGCGCGCGCGCTGCAGGCAAGGCGGGGTCTATACTTAAACTTCATTCGACAGAAGGAAGCACTATGCCAACCAAACCGCCATATCCACGCGAAGCGTATATTGTCACCATTGAGAAAGGGACGCCGGGACAGACGGTCACCTGGTACCAGTTGCGCGCCGATCACCCGAAACCGGATTCGTTAATCAGCGAGCATCCCAGCGCGCAGGAAGCGATGGATGCGAAAGCCCGTTACGAAGATCCTGATAAAACCTGACGACTGAACAGCTCGGAATGGAATCTGAGCGAGTGTAAACCCAACCTGCATCACATTTTTCGCCGATGAATCGTTGTACCTGAAAACTAACATCAAACAATAACAACCTATTACTGGAACGATCTGGAATCTTTACACAGCGATTTGCGCTGCGCCTGCTACGCTTTTTTGCATTTGCAAAAGGTAAGTGTCGGCAGTGGTGCAGCGCATTTGCCCGGGAATAAACGACGAAGTAAAAAAGAAGGTGGAAAAAATGAGTGCGTCGTTGGCTATCCTCACAATCGGTGTTGTACCCATGAGTGAAGTCTTACCGCTTCTGACTGAGTACATCGACGAACAACATATCACCCATCACAGCTTGCTCGGAAAAATGAGTCGTGATGACGTCCTGGCGGAATATGCGCTGGAGTCCGACGAAGACCCGCTGTTAACCCTGCTTAACGATAATGAACTGGCTTATGTTTCGCGGCAGAAAGTAGAACGCGATCTGCAAAGCGTCATCGAAGTGCTGGATAACCAGGGCTACGACGTCATTTTACTGATGAGCACCGTGTCGATTGCCAGCATGACCGCCCGTAACAGCATTCTGCTTGAGCCGCTGCGTATTATTCCACCGCTGGTGGCCTCAATTGTCGATGGCCATCAGGTGGGGGTGATTGTGCCGGTTGAAGATCTGATGGCCGATCAAGCGGAAAAATGGCAGGTTTTACAGTCGCCGCCGCTGTTCTCGCTGGCGAATCCGGTTCACGGCAGTACCCAGCAGTTGATTGAAGCCGGTAAAGACCTGCTGGAACAAGGGGCGGATGTCATCATGCTGGACTCCCTGGGTTTTCATCAGCGCCACCGCGATGTCCTGCAAAAATCGCTCGATGTCCCGGTACTGCTCTCTAATGTGCTGATTGCGCGACTGGCTTCAGAATTGCTGGTTTAATTTTGCGTGACAGGCCAAAGGGTTGCCCCCTATATTGGTTGTCAATTTACCAACGAGACAGGGTCCGTTTATGCTTCAAAGTAACGAATACTTTTCCGGCAAAGTAAAATCAATCGGCTTTACCAGCAGCAGTACTGGCCGTGCCAGTGTAGGCGTGATGCTGGAAGGTGAATACACCTTCGGTACCGCAGAGCCTGAAGAGATGACGGTCGTAAGCGGCGCGTTGAATGTGTTACTGCCGGATACCACCGAATGGAAAGTGTATGCCGCAGGAGAAGTATTTAACGTCCCGGGCCATAGCGAGTTTCATTTACAGGTCGCAGAACCGACCTCTTATCTTTGTCGCTATCTGTAATATTTTTTCCCTCTCCGTGCGGAGAGGGAATCTTCGTTTAGCGCTGCGCTTCGCCGCCTAAACCTTCCACCAGATTCTGAATCAACGCGGCCAGTTCGCCGGTCATCAGGATAAAGTCCGCGTCGAAACGCTGGGCGAAATCTTCCCGGTCGATGTCTTCGTTTTGATCGCGTAGTTCGTCGCTGAATTTCAGGCGCTTAATCGACGCGTCATCGCAGATCATAAACTGAATACGCTGCTGCCAGTCGAGCGCCAGTTTGGTCACCACTTTACCGGCTTCAATGTGCACGGCGATCTCGTCGCTCACCAGATCCTGTTTCTTTGCCCGGATCACGCCGCCGTCTTCCAGCATGGCTTTCAGTTCGGCTTCGTCGAGTAACTGGAAGCCCTGCGCCACGGTGCCGGAACGCACCCACTCGGTGAGCGTCAGCTCAATCGGGTTTTCCAGCGCCAGCGGAACCACCGGCAGAGAGCCGAGGCTCTTACGCAGCAGCGCCAGCGTATCTTCCGCTTTTTTTGCGCTTGCGCAGTCCACCATGATCAATCCGTTCACGGTGTCGATCCACATCATGGTCTGACTAAAGCGGCTGAAGGCGCGCGGCAGCAGCGAATGCAGCACTTCATCCTTCAGCGAGTCTTTCTCGGTTTTCTTCAGCTTACGCGCCTGTTCGGCTTCCAGTTTGGCGATCTTCGCTTCCAGCGCCTGTTTGATCACCGGAGAGGGCAGGATCTTCTCTTCTTTACGCGCGCAAATCAAAATCTGGCCGTTGTTAGTATGCGTCAACGCATCGCTGTGCGATCCCATTGGCGGCACCCAGCCCGTTTTTGCCATATCCTGGCTACCGCAAGGGGTAAACGTCATCGAGGCTAGCTGTTTTTCCATCTCCTCGGCACGCAATGAAATATCGCGGCTAAGACGGTAAACCATTAAATTTTTGAACCACAGCATGATAATTTCCACGGCCTTGTCGTTAAATCCAGCGCGTATAGTAACGAATTGTCGGCAGGCTTGCATTGCCATTCCCTATACCTCGCTCTACTCTGTTGATATTCCCAAAAAAAGAGGAACATCGTGTGCGTATTGGTATTGATTTAGGCGGCACCAAAACGGAAGTGATCGCGCTCAGTGAGGCTGGTGAACAACTGTTCCGCCATCGTCTGCCGACGCCGCGAAATGACTATCAGCAAACCATCGAAACCATTGCCACGCTGGTGGCGATGGCGGAGCAGACCACCGGACAAACGGGGACGGTAGGGATAGGGATCCCGGGTTCCATTTCGCCTTACACCGGCGTGGTGAAGAATGCCAACTCCACGTGGCTGAACGGTCAGCCGTTTGATAAAGACCTCAGCACCCGTCTGCAGCGTGACGTTCGTCTGGCGAATGACGCGAACTGTCTGGCCGTTTCTGAGGCCGTTGATGGGGCGGCTGCCGGGGCAATGACGGTTTTTGCCGTGATTATTGGTACCGGCTGCGGCGCAGGTGTGGCGCTCAACGGTCGGGCGCACATCGGCGGCAATGGGACGGCGGGCGAATGGGGTCACAACCCTTTGCCGTGGATGGATGAGGATGAGCTTCGCTACCGTGAAGAAGTCCCCTGCTACTGCGGAAAACAGGGATGCATTGAGACGTTTATTTCCGGTACCGGGTTCGCCACCGATTACCAGCGCCTGAGCGGTAACGCCTTAAAAGGCAGTGAGATTATCCGTCTGGTGGAGGAGCAAAATGCGCTGGCCGAACTGGCGCTCAGCCGCTATGAGCTGCGGCTGGCAAAATCGCTGGCTCATGTGGTGAATATTCTTGACCCGGACGTTTTCGTTCTCGGCGGCGGAATGAGCAACATTGACCGCCTGTACAAAACGATACCGCCGCTAATTAAACAGTTTGTGTTTGGTGGTGAGTGTGAAACGCCGGTACGTAAGGCTCTGCATGGTGACTCCAGCGGTGTGCGCGGTGCGGCGTGGCTGTGGCCGCAGGAATAGTGCCAGGAGAGGCCGGCGCTATCCGGCCTGTCGTACCTGTTATTCTACGGCAAACATCCTGTCGAGTTTGCTGTAGCCTAGTCCGTTGATTTTCTTCACCTTGATCTGCACCGGAATCCGTTCTTTCATCGCTTCTACATGGCTAATCACGCCAATGGTTTTGCCGCTGGCGTTGAGCGCATCCAGCGCATCAAGGGCGGTATCCAGCGTTTCACTGTCGAGCGTGCCGAAGCCTTCATCAAGGAACAGCGAGTCAATGCGCGTTTTGTGGCTGACCAGATCGGAGAGCGCCAGCGCCAGCGCGAGACTGACCAGGAAACTTTCGCCACCGGAAAGGGTACGGGTATCGCGTACGGCGTCGGCCTGCCAGGTATCGACCACCTCCAGTTCCAGCGCTTCACTGGCCTTACGTTGCAGTAAATAGCGACCATGCAGGCGGGTCAACTGGTTGTTCGCCAGCCAGACCAGGTTATCCAGCGTCAGCCCCTGGGCGAATTTGCGGAATTTATCCCCCTCTTTAGAGCCGATTAGCGCATTCAGGTAGCCCCAGTCCTCAACCTGTTGCATCGCGTTGTCGATTTTTTGCATCAACGTCTGCTGCTGCTGGCGATTGTCGCTGTCCTGTTTTAGCTGTTGGCGTATTTCGCCCTGACGCGTAGCGTTATCGCGTACCCGATCGTTAAGCTGCGCCACGGTTTGCTGAACATGCTCAATCGACAGCGTGGGATCCAGACCCGCTGGCGGCTGTTGCTGATGTGCCTCCAGCGCTTGCGCCGATTGTGCGGCGAGCGTCTGTGCCTGCTGAACCTGGTTTTCCAGCGACTGTTTTAGCTGTTCCAGACGCGTGACCGCCTCGTCATCCAGCAGCGCGGCAAGAAATGCTGCCTGATCGGCAAACAAACTGTGCGACAGCGCGGCATCGAACTGCGCCTGCGCATCGGCAGCGCGCTGAGTTTCCTGTTTCTCCTGCTGCTGTAATGTCTGCAATTGACTGCGCAGCGACACGCACTCGTCATGAACCTGACGCCAGTTTTCCAGCGTCACGCTTGCATCATCTTCTGCGTGGGTATCGACGGCGGGCAGCGTCTCGAGTAGCGGGGTGAGCTGCGCGATACGCGCCTGTATCGCCGTCAACTCCGTCTGCCGCTGTTGCCATGTTTGTGCCTCTGCCGCGCGCGCATCTAACCATGCCTCCTCGCTGCCTTCCTCAGGAAGTGACAACGTATAGCGGCTTAACTGTGCTGCCAGCGTCGCCTGGCGCTGGTCGATTTGCTGGTGGAACTGCGCCACCTGCTGTGCATGGGCGGTAATTTGCGCCTGTAGGTCATGGCGCTGGCTCAACTGGTAGAGTTGCTGCTCGTGTTCGTCCTGCGCCGTCAGCCAGGGCTGAATATCATCCTGCGGCTGTAACGTGAGGTTCAGTGCGGCGATCGTTGTTTGCCACTGTTGAGTGAGCGCTTGCTCTTCTTTAGCCAGCGTCTGCGCTTCGCTTTCGTCACGCTGTAGCTGCTGGTTGACTGCCTCGGACTGTCCACGCAGGGTGGCGCCTTCGTCGGCCAGCATTTTGACTTCTTTTTCCAGCGCATCGCGTCGCGCCTGATTAACACCAGGTTCGAGTGCCTGATATGCCGCGACAGCAGGATGGGTGGTGGAACCGCAAAGCGGGCAGGGCTGGCCGGACTGCAACTGCGCACGCTGGCTTTCCAGATCTTTGATCCGCGCCTCTTGCTCACAGAGTGTTTTAACATCCTGATACTGCTGATATTTATCTTTATACTGCTGGCGCTTTGCCTCCAGCAGGGTATTGAGTCGGGCCAGTTCCTGTTTGTTATGCGTTATCGTCGCCTGAAGCTGACTCAAACGCGTCAGTCGGGGAACAATCTGACCATGGAGCGAAAGCAGTTGCTGGCGCAGAGGACGCTGTTGCGCATGTTGCACCAGCGCCGCTGCGACTTCCTCTGCCGTCAGATTGAGCGTCACTGGCGGCAGCGATTCCAGCTTGCGGCTATCGTTGACCTGCTGTTGCTGCCATTTTGCCAGCTGAACGTTATCGCTGGCCTGCTGAGCAAAAAGGGCGCGCCATCCTCCTGACTCGTTGTTCCATAGGCGAAAGCGATCGTGTTCGTTTAGCCACTCGCTCAGCGTCTGTTGCGTAGCGAGCAGGGCGGTGGACTGTTGCTCTGCCTGGCGTCGGATGTGGTTGCGCAGCGTAAATATACTCTGTAAGCGAGTATTTACTTCGTTAATCTGCTGTCGAGTGCGGGAAACGGTAGCGGATTGTTCCTGAATGCGCTCCCACAATGGTCGCAACGCTCTGGCTGGCTGTGCGAGGCTGAGCGTTGCCAGCTGTGGCTGGGCGTTTTCCAGCGCTTCCTGGGCAACCTGCAGCATCTGCTGACGCTGGTTCGCGTCGGTCTGCAGTTCGTGCTGTCGCGTCAGCCAGTTCAACTGCTGCTGTCCAGTCTGCTGCTGGGCGACCAGCTGTTTTTCTTCGTCAGTGAGTGCCTGCAAACTTTCTGTCAGCGTCTGCAACGCCTCGGGGGCTAACAGCGCGACGCCGTTGGCTTGCGCCTGTAATTTTTCCAGTTCGGTGCGTGCGGTTTTGTGCTGTTCAAACACCTGGGCAGAGATCTGGCCGTAAATTTCCGTGCCGGTCAGCTCTTCCAGCAGTTCCGCACGCTCTTTCGGCTTCGCGTTGAGGAAGGCGGCGAACTGCCCCTGCGAGAGCAGCATCGAACGGGTAAATCGACCATAATCCAGACCGGTCAGTTCCGCCGTCATCTCCAGTTTGTCTTTCACTTTGTCGGCAAGGATTTTCCCGTCGGCACAGCGCGCCAGTTCAACGCGCGGAACCTGTAAATTACCGTCGGGCTGGTTGCGCGCCCGGTTCTGGCTCCAGAACGCACGATACGCTTCGCCTTTGACTTCAAACTCCACTTCCGCCAGACATTCCGCCGTATCACGGGACATCAGATCGTTCTGCGATTGCGACACGGTATTCAGGCGTGGCGTCTCGTGGTACAGCGCTAGGCAAATCGCGTCGAGCAGAGTGGTTTTACCCGCCCCCGTAGGCCCGGTAATGGCAAACAGGCCATTGCTGGCAAAGGGCTCCACCGTGAAATCGACCTTCCATTCCCCTTTCAGCGAATTGAGGTTTTTCAGGCGCAGACTGAGAATCTTCATGCCTCATGCTCCCCGGACAGTGTCTGTAGTGTGCGGTGAAAAAGTGCTGTCAGGCGTTCGCACTGCGGCGGCTCAAGTTCTTCCAGCGCCAGACGGCGAGTAAATACCTCATCCACGCTCAGCTCGCTCAGCGTTTCCCGGCGTTCGTTACACAACATGCGTTCGCGCTGCTCCCGACTGCGTCGGACTAACAGTACCTCAACGGGCAGCGTTTCCGTCAGCGTCTGAATTTTCCGCTGCATATCATGCAGGTATTCATCGGTGGTGATTTCGATATCCAGCCAGACCGGGGGGGCCGGAGGGCTGTCACGCCACTGCTCCAGCTGTTCGGTAATGGCGGCGAAATCGCCTTTTAATATTGCCAGCGGTTGCGTAACCGGAACGATGAGTTCCTCAACGCCGGCTAACGCGCCGTCCTGGAAGTCCACCCGATGCACGTACTTGCTTTTGCCGCATTCGTCAAAGCTCAGCGCGATGGGCGAGCCGCAGTAGCGGATGTGCTCCGTACCGCCAATTTTCTGCGCCCGGTGGATGTGGCCCAGCGCGATATAATCGGCAGGCGGGAAGTTCTGCGCCGGGAAAGCATCCAGCGTACCAATATAAATGTCACGCACAGCGTCACTTTTGCTGGCGCCAACGGTGGTCAGGTGGCCGGTGGCGATAATCGGCAGGGCGAGATCGCCACGTAACGCGCAGGCGGCCTCGTATTGCTGCTGATAATAGTCGGTGATGGCACCCAGCAGATGCTGCTGTTTTTCCTGACCGGAGAGTCCCGCCTGACTGCTGACAATGTCGCGCGGGCGTAAAAACGGCACCGGGCACAGCACCGCACCGGGCTGACCGTCGCGACGATGCAGGAGCTGTGGCGCGTGACCGGCGCTGGCCACCACCGTGGTATTGAGAAACGCCAGAATCTCACGGGATTCATTCAGCGTGGCGACGGAATCATGGTTTCCCGCTAATACCACCAGATGACAGCCCGTTTGCTGTAGGTTGACCACAAAACGGTTATAGAGCTCGCGGGCATAGCTTGGTGGTGAGCCGGTATCGAAAATATCGCCTGCCACGATGATCGCGTCCACCTGCTGCTCAACCGCCGTTTCCAGCAGCCAGTCAAGAAAAGCCTGATGTTCAGCGGCACGGCTTTTACTGTAGAAATTTTGTCCCAGATGCCAGTCAGAGGTGTGAAGGATGCGCATAACGGTTCCATGGCAAAAAAGCATAAAGGGGATTATAACCATTCGGGAGCTGTAATATCTCGTTTCTCGGGTGTCATAAATCAACAACCTAAGGTTAACGTCAGCATACATTTTCATAAATCTGTCATAAAACTGACGCATAATGGCGCCGCATTAAGACAGATGATGATAAGCAACTTATATAACAGGGCAAATCATGGCGAGACGTATTCTGGTCGTAGAAGATGAAGCTCCAATTCGCGAAATGGTCTGTTTCGTGCTTGAGCAAAATGGCTTTCAACCCGTTGAAGCTGAAGATTATGACAGTGCGGTGAACCAGCTTAATGAACCCTGGCCGGATTTGATCCTCCTTGACTGGATGTTGCCCGGCGGTTCTGGTCTACAGTTTATTAAACACCTCAAGCGTGAAGCGATGACCCGGGATATTCCGGTCATGATGTTGACCGCCAGAGGGGAAGAAGAGGATCGCGTACGCGGCCTGGAAACTGGCGCGGATGATTACATTACCAAACCGTTCTCGCCGAAAGAGCTGGTTGCCCGTATCAAAGCGGTGATGCGTAGGATCTCGCCGATGGCGGTGGAAGAGGTCATCGAGATGCAGGGGTTAAGCCTGGATCCCACATCGCACCGCGTGATGACCGGCGACAACCCACTCGACATGGGGCCGACAGAATTTAAACTCCTGCATTTCTTTATGACGCATCCCGAGCGGGTTTACAGCCGTGAACAACTGCTGAATCACGTCTGGGGCACCAATGTCTACGTTGAGGATCGCACGGTTGATGTGCATATTCGCCGTCTGCGTAAGGCGCTGGAAGCCAGCGGCCACGATCGGATGGTGCAGACGGTTCGCGGGACAGGGTATCGTTTTTCGACCCGTTTCTGAAAGGCAAGAACAAGAGCCTGGCTCTGAAGGGAGAGTGACCCGTGCTGGAACGGCTGTCATGGAAAAGGTTGGTGCTGGAGCTGATACTTTGCTGTATCCCGGCCTTCATCCTAAGTGCATTTTTTGGTTACCTGCCGTGGTTTTTACTGGCATCGGTAACAGGACTGCTTATCTGGCATTTCTGGAATTTATTACGTCTCTCATGGTGGCTGTGGGTCGACAGAAGCATGACGCCGCCGCCGGGACGAGGCAGTTGGGAACCGCTGCTGTACGGTTTGCATCAGATGCAACTGCGCAATAAAAAGCGTCGTCGCGAGCTGGGCAATCTGATTAAACGCTTTCGCAGCGGGGCGGAGTCGCTGCCCGACGCGGTGGTATTGACCACCGAAGAGGGGGGGATCTTCTGGTGTAACGGTCTGGCGCAACAGGTGCTGGGCTTACGCTGGCCGGACGATAGCGGACAGAACATCCTTAACCTGCTGCGCTACCCGGAGTTTACGCAGTACCTCAAGCAGCGGGACTTCAGTCGGCCGCTGAATCTGGTGCTTAATACTGGGCGACATCTGGAAATTCGCGTTATGCCGTATACCGATAAGCAACTGCTGATGGTGGCGCGCGACATGACCCAGATGCACCAGCTCGAAGGTGCAAGACGTAATTTCTTCGCCAACGTGAGCCACGAGCTGCGTACCCCACTTACGGTGTTGCAGGGCTATCTTGAAATGATGCACGAGCAGACGCTGGAAGGGGCAACGCGCGAAAAAGCGCTGTTAACGATGCGCGACCAGACCTCGCGCATGGAAGGACTGGTAAAACAGTTGCTCACGCTGTCGAAAATTGAAGCCGCACCGACGCTTTTGCTCAATGAACAGGTCGATGTGCCGATGATATTGCGCATGGTCGAACGCGAGGCGCAGACGCTCAGTCAGCAGAAGCACACTTTTAGCTTTGAGGTGGATAACCAGCTGAAAGTGCTGGGGAATGAAGAACAACTGCGTAGCGCGATGTCCAACCTGGTGTATAACGCGGTGAACCATACGCCAGCGGGAACCCATATCACCGTCCGCTGGCAGACGGTACCGCACGGCGCGGAGTTTAGCGTGGAGGATAACGGACCGGGCATTGCGCCGGAACATATCCCGCGGTTAACGGAGCGATTTTATCGCGTTGATAAAGCGCGTTCGCGGCAAACGGGCGGCAGTGGACTGGGGCTGGCTATCGTCAAACACGCGGTGAATCATCATGAAAGTCGCCTGATGATCGACAGTCAACTGGGTAAAGGGACGCGCTTTAGTTTTGTGCTGCCGGAACGATTAATTGCCAAAAAAAGTGCTTAAAGTGCAATCGTAAGGTTTTCTTTCCATAAGCCAGCCAATGCTGGCTTATTTTCTTTGCGGCTAAGATAAGTCTGCTGAATTTATTAACGTCTGGTTGTTTTTTGTTCGCATGATAAGCCATGACTTTTTCTGTAGTATGGTGTTTTACACTGGTATGAGATTTGATATCACTATAATCTTCCGGTTTTTGGATCCCTCCTTGCTTTAAAACGTTATAAGCGTTTAAATTGCGCCCCAGATGCTGTCAGACTGACTGTATTCAGGCGGTAAATCGAAAAACTATTCTCTGCTTTCCAGGTTATGGGAGATATCCCTCTGGAATAGCTTAAAAAAACCGCTGTTTCTTCCCGCTGGGAAAGACACTACGTTAATTTAATCAACACCACATCCACAGGCCGTAAGCTTTATGACCCATCAGTTAAAATCGCGCGATATTATTGCGCTGGGCTTTATGACTTTTGCGCTGTTCGTCGGCGCAGGGAACATCATCTTTCCTCCAATGGTTGGTTTGCAGGCAGGCGAAAACGTCTGGATGGCGGCATTCGGTTTTCTGATCACCGCTGTTGGGCTACCGGTGTTGACCGTTATCGCGCTGGCGAAAGTCGGTGGTGGTGTTGATAGTCTGAGTACCCCTATCGGTAAAGTCGCTGGCGTTTTGTTGGCGACTGTCTGCTATCTGGCCGTCGGGCCGTTATTCGCCACGCCGCGCACCGCGACGGTCTCTTTTGAAGTGGGGATCGCCCCGCTGACCGGCGATTCGGCCATGCCGCTGCTTATCTACAGCGTGGTCTATTTTTCCATTGTCATTCTGGTCTCGCTCTATCCGGGCAAACTGCTGGATACCGTGGGTAACTTCCTGGCGCCGCTGAAGATTCTGGCGCTGATTGTGCTCTCCGTTGCGGCCATCATCTGGCCTGCCGGTCCGATCAGCCATGCGATGGAAGCGTACCAGACCGCCGCGTTCTCCAATGGTTTCGTTAATGGCTACCTGACGATGGACACGCTGGGCGCGATGGTCTTTGGTATCGTTATTGTTAACGCCGCGCGTTCTCGCGGCGTAACCGAAGCGCGTTTGCTGACCCGTTACACCGTCTGGGCTGGCCTGATGGCGGGTGTCGGATTAACGCTGCTGTACCTCGCACTGTTCCGTCTCGGATCTGACAGCGCTACGCTGGTCGATCAGTCGGCGAACGGCGCGGCGATCCTGCATGCCTATGTTCAGCATACCTTTGGCGGTGCGGGCAGCCTGCTGCTGGCGGCACTGATCTTTATCGCCTGTCTGGTAACGGCGGTCGGCCTGACCTGCGCTTGTGCGGAATTCTTCGCTCAGTATGTGCCGCTCTCCTACCGCACGCTGGTGTTTATTCTTGGCGGCTTCTCAATGGTGGTATCCAACCTGGGGCTCAGCCATCTGATTCAGATCTCTATTCCGGTGCTGACGGCAATCTACCCGCCGTGTATCGCACTGGTTGTATTAAGTTTTACCCGCTCATGGTGGCATAATTCGACCCGCGTCATTGCTCCGGCAATGTTTATCAGCCTGATTTTTGGTATCCTTGATGGTATTAAAGCATCGGCAATCGGCGACGTGTTACCAGCCTGGACCCAGCGCTTACCGCTGGCGGAACAAGGTCTGGCGTGGTTAATGCCCACTGTCGTGATGGTGGTCCTGGCGGTTGTCTGGGATCGCGCAGCAGGTCGACAGGTGACCTCCAGCGCACACTAAGATTGCGGAAAAGTGTTTTAACCACGGGGCTATTACTGGCCCCGTGGTTTTTTATTGTGTTGATGGGTTAGGAATCGATGGAAAGTAATAACAAGCTGAAGCGTGGGCTAAGCACCCGACACATTCGCTTTATGGCCCTGGGCTCAGCCATTGGCACCGGGCTGTTTTATGGCTCTGCGGATGCCATTAAAATGGCCGGGCCAAGCGTGCTGCTGGCCTACATTATTGGCGGGGTGGCGGCCTATATCATTATGCGTGCGTTGGGTGAAATGTCGGTACACAACCCTTCTGCCAGCTCCTTTTCGCGCTATGCGCAGGAAAACCTCGGCCCGCTCGCCGGTTACATTACCGGCTGGACCTACTGTTTTGAAATCCTGATTGTCGCCATTGCCGACGTGACCGCGTTCGGCATTTATATGGGCGTCTGGTTTCCGACGGTGCCGCACTGGATCTGGGTGCTCAGCGTGGTGCTGATCATCTGTGCCATCAACCTGATGAGCGTGAAAGTGTTTGGTGAACTGGAATTCTGGTTCTCCTTCTTTAAAGTCGCCACCATCATCATCATGATCGTGGCTGGTTTCGGTATCATCATCTGGGGGATTGGCAACGGTGGACAACCGACCGGGATCCATAACCTGTGGAGCAACGGCGGCTTCTTCAGCAACGGCTGGCTGGGGATGGTGATGTCGTTGCAGATGGTGATGTTTGCCTACGGCGGTATTGAAATTATTGGTATCACTGCCGGCGAAGCGAAAGACCCGGAGAAATCCATTCCGCGCGCGATTAACTCGGTGCCGATGCGTATTCTGGTGTTCTACGTGGGGACGCTGTTTGTCATTATGTCTATCTACCCGTGGAACCAGGTGGGAACCGATGGCAGCCCGTTTGTGCTGACCTTCCAGCATCTCGGTATTACCTTTGCCGCCAGCATTCTTAACTTTGTGGTGCTGACGGCGTCACTGTCGGCGATCAACTCTGACGTCTTTGGCGTCGGTCGTATGCTGCACGGGATGGCGGAGCAGGGCAGTGCGCCAAAAGTGTTCGCCAAAACCTCGCGTCGGGGGATCCCGTGGGTCACGGTGATGGTGATGACTATCGCTCTGCTGTTTGCGGTGTATCTGAACTACATCATGCCGGAGAATGTTTTCCTGGTGATTGCGTCGCTGGCGACCTTCGCGACGGTCTGGGTGTGGATTATGATCCTGCTGTCGCAAATCGCGTTCCGTCGTCGTCTGCCGCCGGAAGAGGTGAAAGCGCTGAAGTTTAAAGTGCCGGGCGGCGTGGCAACAACCATTGTAGGCCTGATTTTCCTCGTCTTTATCATCGGACTGATTGGCTATCATCCCGACACCCGCATCTCGCTGTACGTGGGCTGTGGCTGGATTGTTCTGCTGATGATTGGCTGGATGTTCAAGCGTCGCCACGATCGCCAGATGGCGCAAGCGCAGTAAGATTGTACCGGGTGGCGTGAATGCCATCCGGTCATTTCTCCTCCCCCGAACTCCTCCCCCAATAAACCTTCAGATGATGAGTTATCCTGTAAATCGCTATGGCAAGGTGTGCTCATTTTCATCAAAGGGGATACGTGATGTTGAACGCCTGGCACCTACCGGTTGCCCCATTTGTTAAGCAAAACAAAGACCAACTGGCCATTACGCTCTGGCTGACGGGGGAGAACCTGCCGCAGCGCGTCACGCTGCGTGCGGAGAATGACAACGAAGAAATTGCGCTGGCGATGCATAAATTACGCACGCAGCCGTTCCCGGGCGTGACCGCCTGGCGTGCGGCGATTGATCTTCGCAGCGGGCAGCCGCGTCGGCGCTACAGCTTCAAACTGCTCTGGATCGATCGCCAGTTGTGGTTTACACCGCTTGGGTTCAGCCGTTTTCCGCCTGCTCGTCTGGAGCAATTTGCCGTAGATGCACCGGACAGCGGGCCGCAGTGGGTGGCCGATCAGGTTTTCTACCAAATCTTTCCTGACCGTTTTGCCCGCAGTTCGTCACGCGACGCAGAGCAGGATAAGGTTTATTACCATCACGCCGCCGGGCAGGAGATTGTGCTACGTGACTGGGATGAACCGGTGACCGCGCAGGCTGGCGGCTCCACGTTTTATGGCGGCGACCTCGACGGTATCAGCGAAAAGCTGCCGTACCTGAAAAAACTGGGCGTCACCGCGCTGTACCTGAACCCTGTGTTTACTGCGCCGAGCGTGCATAAGTACGACACCGAAGATTATCGTCATGTTGATCCGCAGTTTGGCGGCGATCAGGCGTTAATGCGTCTGCGGCAGAAAACGCAGCAGCAGGGAATGCGGCTGGTGCTGGACGGCGTGTTTAACCACAGCGGCGACTCTCATACATGGTTCGATCGTTATCAGCGCGGCTCCGGCGGCGCGTGCCATAACCCAGAATCCCCCTGGCGTGACTGGTACAGCTTTTCGTCAGACGGCGTTGCGCTGGACTGGCTGGGATACGCCAGTCTGCCGAAGCTGGATTATCAGTCCGAAAGTCTGGTCAACGAAATATATCGCGGCGAAGACAGCATCGTTCGTCACTGGCTGAAAGCGCCGTGGAACATGGACGGCTGGCGGCTCGATGTCGTGCATATGCTGGGTGAAGCGGGCGGAGCGCGTAACAACCTTAAGCATGTCGCCGGGATCGTTCAGGCGGCGAAGGAAACGCAACCAGAAGCCTACGTCTTTGGCGAACACTTTGGTGACGCGCGACAGTGGCTGCAGGCGGATGCAGAAGATGCTGCGATGAACTATCGTGGCTTCACCTTTCCGCTGTGGGGGTTTCTTGCCAATACCGATATCTCTTACGATCCTCAGCAGATTGATGCGCAGACCTGTATGGCGTGGATGGATAACTATCGCGCCGGGCTCTCTCATCAGCAGCAACTGAGGATGTTCAACCAGCTCGACAGTCATGATACCGCCCGTTTCAAGTCGCTATTGGGCAACGATGTCGCCCGCCTGCCGCTGGCGGTAGTCTGGCTGTTTAGTTGGCCCGGCGTGCCCTGTATCTATTATGGCGATGAGGTGGGACTGGATGGCGATAACGATCCGTTCTGCCGCAAGACGTTTCCCTGGCAGGCGGAAAAACAGGATGTCACATTGCTTGCCCTGTACCAGCGGATGGCGAAACTGAGGCATAGTATCCCGGCGTTACGCTACGGTGGGTGCCAGGTGGTCTATGCGGAAGACAACGTAGTGGTATTTTTGCGCGTCTACCAGCAGCAGCGCGTGCTGGTAGCCATTAACCGCGGCGAGGCGTGTGAGGTGGTGCTCCCGGCGTCACCGCTGCTGAACGTAACAGAATGGCGTTGTAAAGAAGGAAAAGGGCAGCTGGTTGAGGACGTCCTGTCGCTGCCGACGATTTCCGCCACCCTCTGGCTGAATCACTGATACAACTGCGCGATGTCGCGGCTGGCAAGCAGCGTTTCCCGCCACCACTGCTGCGCCAGCCCGTGGCTACCATCGCGCCATGCCATATAGGCGACATCTTTTTCGCGAAAAGAGATGACGCTTTTTTCGACCAGTTCGCCCGTGGCAAGCCACGGGCTGGCGATATGCCGCGGGAGAAAACCGCAGCCCATCCCGGCGCGCAGCAGCGCCACTTTACTGTGAAAATCGTCAACATGGATTTGCGGCTGTTCTTCCATCAGGTTGGTTTGCAGCGGATGGCAAAAACGCGCGCTGTCGCTGATGACAATGGCGCGGTGCAGGCAGAGTTGTTCATTCGTCAGTCTGTCAGAGAGTGCGGCCAGCGGATGATTGGGCGCCACCACAAAAACATTATCCAGAGTCCCTAACATTTTGTAGGACCACGCGGCAGAGGTCGGTGGTTCGTTAATCGCGCCAAGAATGATATCCGCGCCATTATGCGTGAGCTCTTCCCATGACCCTGCCAGCGTGTGATACGAAAATTTAAGCAGCGTTTGTTTGTTCAGCGCGTGGAAGGCGTCGATGAGAGGTAACACCACCTCAAAGGGGAAGGAAACATCCAGCGCAATGACCAGCTCTTTTTCCCAACCGGAGCTCAGTTGCAGCGCCTGCTTTTCCAGATCTTTTGCCGCACTGAGCAACAAACGCCCCTTTTCCAGCATCATCAGTCCGGTGTCGGTGAATTTGGCCCGATGCCCGGAGCGGTCAAGCAGCTCGATGTTCAGGTCTTTTTCCAGCTTCTGAATCATATAGCTGAGCGCCGCGGGCGTCTTAAACAACGATTCGGCAGCGGCGGCAAAAGTACCGTATTTGTCGATAGCGTCCAGGATAAGCAGAACGTCCAGATTAATGCGCATAGGCTGAATATATCCCTGAAAGTAAACCTCACTGTTGTACCGAATAGCGATAAACAAAACCAGTGAATAAATTAGACGGAAGATCCGCATTTTTTTGAAGGTGCCAGACTATATCGCCGGAAAAGGCTTATTTCATACGCTGGTAAGTTTTCTTTAATAAGTCGTTAGAAATTTCCAACTATACTAAACAGGCTTTCTGATTCAGGATTTGATGGCTGACGGCGGATACCAGACGTCAATTTCTAACTCATTGATTAAGGAAGTATATTATGTCTATTCGGGAACTGATTAATCCCTCTAACTCGACGCTCATTTTTATTGACCATCAGCCGCAAATGGCATTTGGGGTTGCGAATATTGATCGCCAGACGCTGAAAAATAATACCGTCGCACTGGCGAAAGCAGGCAAAATATTTAATGTGCCGGTCATTTATACTTCAGTCGAAACAAAAAGTTTTAGTGGTTACATCTGGCCTGAGTTACTGGCGGTGCATCCGGATGTGAAACCTATCGAACGTACTTCCATGAACTCCTGGGAAGACGCGGCCTTTGTGAAAGCCGTGGCGGCGACCGGGCGTAAAAAGCTGATTATCTCTGCGCTATGGACTGAAGTGTGCCTGACCTTCCCGGCACTGATGGCGCTGGAAGCCGGTTACGAAGTGTATGTGGTGACGGATACCTCCGGCGGTACCTCTGTTGATGCGCATGAGCGCGCGATTGATCGCATGGTGCAGGCCGGTGCCGTACCGGTGACCTGGCAGCAGGTTCTGCTGGAGTACCAGCGTGACTGGTCGCGCAAAGAGACCTATGACGCGGTGATGGATCTGGTTCGTGAACACAGCGGCGCTTACGGCATGGGCGTGGATTATGCCTACACGATGGTGCATGGCGCACCGGAACGTAAGGCCTGATTCTGAATTAAAAACCAGGAAAATCAATTCATTGATTCTCGGCTGATAACCACAAAGAAGGGAAAACCACCTTTTTCCTTCTTTGTCAGCAGTCTGATGGCGGGGTAACCCGCCATTAACCTTCAGCAAGGAACCCGACATGGCGCAGAATAAACCTGTGACGCTGGTGATTACGCATACTTTGCAGCCCAATCAGGCGGCGCGATATGAACAATGACTGGGGAAAATTATGCCGGTTGCGGCGGAATTTCCCGGACACCTTGGCGCGAACGTCATTCGCCCGACGGACGGGCACAATCTGTGGAGCATCATCATTCGTTTCGACACGCTCGAGCATCTCTATAACTGGACGCAATCAGATACGCGACGGCTCCTGGTCGAAGAGATCGCTCCGCTGTTGGCGGAAGGCGATAAAACCGAGATCCACACCGAAGCGGCATTCTGGTTTACGCCCCCCGCGCCACACGTCCGTCAACCGCTGCGCTGGAAGCAGTTCCTGATCACTCTGCTGGTTATTTTTCCCAGCACTAATCTGGTGCCGTGGCTGACCGGCATGCTATTGCCGTCGCTGAAGGGAACGCTGTTACTGCATCTGATTAACGATGCCTGTGTGGTTGCGCTGGTGGTCTGGTTGTGGATGCCCATCGTAACCCGTCTGTTTGCCGGCTGGCTAAAAAAAGCCTGATCGGCTTATCAGGAGAACGTTATGTCTCAAACTGCCTCATTGATTCTGACCCACGGAAAAATACATACCCTCGACAGCCATAGCCCGCAGGCGGAAGCCGTGGCGATCAAGGACGGAAAAATTCTCGCCACGGGAACGCACGACCAGGTGATGCGTTTTGCCGCAGACGGTACACAGGTGGTTGATCTGAAAGGTCACACTGTGATTCCGGGGCTTAATGATTCCCACCTGCATCTGATCCGCGGTGGGCTGAATTACAATCTGGAGCTGCGCTGGGAAGGAGTACCCTCGCTGGCCGATGCGCTGCGTATGCTGAAAGAACAGGCCGACCGAACGCCTTCGCCACAGTGGGTTCGCGTGGTGGGCGGCTGGAGTGAATTTCAGTTTGCCGAACGCCGGATGCCGACGCTGGAAGAGCTTAACGACGCCGCGCCGGATACTCCCGTTTTCGTGCTGCATCTGTACGATCGTGCACTGTTAAACCGCGCGGCGCTGAAAGCAGTGGGATACACCAAAGCGACACCCGATCCGGCAGGCGGCGAGATCGTCCGTGATGGTAACGGTAACCCTACCGGGATGCTTATCGCCAAACCTAACGCCATGATCCTTTACTCGACGTTGGCGAAAGGGCCAAAACTGCCGCTGGAGATGCAGGTGAACTCCACCCGCCAGTTTATGCGTGAACTGAACCGTCTCGGACTGACCAGCGCCATCGACGCTGGTGGCGGTTTTCAGAACTACCCGGAAGATTACGAGATCATCGAGCAACTGCATGCCAACAATCAGATGACGGTGCGCATTGCCTATAACCTGTTTACGCAGCGACCGAAGCAGGAACTGGAAGACTTTGAGCGCTGGACCGATATGCTCAAGCCGGGCCAGGGGACCGATTTCTACCGTGCGAACGGAGCCGGGGAGATGCTGGTCTTCTCCGCAGCGGATTTCGAAGACTTCCTGCAACCGCGCCCGGATTTACCGCAAGGCATGGAGGATGAACTGGAGCGCGTGGTGCGCCACCTGGTGGAGCACCGCTGGCCGTTCCGTCTGCATGCCACTTACGATGAATCGATCAGCCGGATGCTGGATGTGTTCGAGAAAGTGAACCGTGATATTCCGTTCAATGGCCTGCACTGGTTCTTCGACCACGCCGAGACCATCAGCGAGCGCAATATCGATCGCGTGAAAGCACTGGGCGGCGGCATTGCGGTACAGCATCGTATGGCCTTCCAGGGCGAATACTTTATCGACCGCTACGGGAAAGAAGCGGTGAAACAGACGCCGCCAGTGGCGAAAATGCTGGCCGCCGAGGTGCCGGTGGGGCTCGGAACGGATGCCACCCGCGTCGCCAGCTATAACCCATGGACGGCGCTGTACTGGCTGGTTTCCGGGCGCACGGTCGGCGGTACGGCGATGTATGACGACAACAACCGTTTACCGCGCGACGTGGCGCTGGAACTGTGGACGGCAGGGAGCGCGTGGTTTTCCAGCGAGCAAGGCAAAAAAGGGCGCATTGTCAAAGATCAACTGGCCGACCTGGTAGTGCTGTCAAAAGACTACTTCAGCGTCACGGAAGAGGAGATCAAAGGTATTGAGTCGGTGATGACGATTGTCGATGGCAAAGTGGTGTATGCCGCCGGACCGTTTACTCCGCTCGCGCCGCCAGCGATCCCGGTCGTCCCGGACTGGTCTCCGGTGGTGAAAGTGCCGGGGCACTATCGCGCGGCGCCGCCAGCCGCCGCGAAAGCAGGCGCCGTGGTGCAGATGCACCAGTGCTGCGGGAGCTGCGGCGTACACGGTCATCAGCATGATATTGCCCGCCAGTCGGGGATCCCGGTGTCTGACGATCGGGCCTTCTGGGGCGCGCTCGGCTGTTCGTGCTTCGCATTTTAACGCGCCAGCCGGATGTGTCGTTAACGGCATATCCGGCATTTTCACCTTCAGAGATAGCGCGAATGCAACAATTTGTGTCAATCTTAGTTGATCCCGTACAGTGAAGGTGAATACATGGACGACCTTTTAATCCTCGGCTGCATCATTTTGTTCTTCGCACTGGTCGTGGTGCCTGTTCTGGCGATTGTCGCCATCAGCCGAAGTTCAACGACGCGTGATGAGCTTGCCCGCTTACGCCGTCGGGTAGAGGAGCTTGAACAACGTGGCGTTGTTGCCCCTGCGATAACACCAGCGGCACCGGTTCAGCCTGCGGAGACGGTTATGGAGCGCGACCCAGACCCGATTCCGGTGGCGGCGCCAGAACCTGAACCTGAACCCAAACCGGCTCACGTCAACCCCTGGCGCTCGTATACGCCGCAGAACACGGCAAGCGCCGAGAAAATCGTCGAAAGAGACGTCCCTGTTGCCGCCGCGCAACCCTCCGCTTTTGGCGGCGTGATGTCATCGCTGGTGCGCTGGTTTATGCAGGGCAATCCGCTGGCTAAGCTGGGGATCCTGCTTCTCTTCCTCGGTCTCTCTTTCCTGTTGCGCTATACGGTCGAGCACTCCCTGTTCCCGCTTGAGCTGCGTCTGGTTGCGGCGGCGCTGTTTGCGATTGTCCTGCTGGCGATAGGCTGGCGTCTGCGGCATAAACAGCCGATCTATGCTCTCATTTTGCAGGGTGGGGCGACAGGTGCGCTCTATCTCACCGTCTTTGGCGCGTTTCGCCTCTGGCAAATGCTGCCGATGACGCTGGCCTTTGTGCTGCTGGTGGTTATCTGCGCAGCAAGCGTAGGACTGGCGATTCTGCAAAAAGCGCTCAGTCTGGCGATGCTGGCAAGCCTCGGTGGCTATCTTGCCCCACTGCTGCTTTCGACAGGAAGCGGTAACTATGTCGCGCTGTTCTCTTTCTATTTGCTGCTTTCGGTCGGCATTCTGGCGATCAGCGCCTGGCAACACTGGCGCGAGCTTAATCTGCTCGGGCTGCTTTTTACCTTTGGCGTTGGCGGCCTCTGGGGGCTGGATGACTATCAGCCAGCGTATTACCTGAACTGCCAATTGTTCCTGATAGCCAACATTCTGCTTTTTGGCGTGCTGAGCGTGGCGCTGTCGCTGCGAGCGCAGACGAAGGGCAAGCAGATTATTGATGGCGTTTTGTTGTTTGCGCCGCCGCTGATCGGTTTTGGCATGCAGTACGCCATTATCCGCCACTGGGAATATGGTCCGGCGCTCAGCGCGTTGGGCTACGGCGGTTTTTATCTGGTGCTGGCCTGGCTGGCATTACGTCGCTACCCGTCGTTGGGCCGACCGCTGGTGCTGGCGGCACTGGCGCTGGGCGGCGCGTTTACCACTCTTGCGATACCGCTGGCGCTGTCGGCGCAGTGGACGGCCATGGCCTGGGCGCTGGAAGGGGTGGGGATCCTGTGGCTGGGAGTACAACAGCAGCAGCGACGCATGAGTTACAGCGGTACCGCACTGCTGGTGCTGGCGCTCGGCAGCGCGCTGTGGGCGCAGGCGAACGGCACTACTGCGCTTTCGCTGATGCTGATCTTTGCCGTCCTTAGCGTTTGCTGGCTGGCAGGGGCGTGGCTGTGGCGCAAGATTCATCTGCGCGGCAGCATGGGACTGCTGGCGGGCGGGGGGATATTCTGGATTGTGGCGCTCGCGGGCGCGGCGCAGTGGCTGTTGACCTCCGATTCGCAGGTGATGGCGGGCGTGCTGGCGCTGATGGCCGTGTCGGTCTGGGGCTGGCGATTTGCCGCCGCACGCCTGACGTGGCAGGCGCTGGATACCTGCAAATGGTTGCTGTGGCCGATGATGCTGGTGGCGCTGCTGTTTCAGATTTCTCAGCAGCAGATTTTTGCCGCAGGCTGGCAGAATCTGGCCTGGTGTCTGGCATTGCCGGCGGCGGTGGCGTTGCTCTGGCGTGATGCTGAGGCGTTGCCGCCGCGTCTTTCCAGGCTGGCGCATCTCTCATTCTTCTGGATGATTCTGTTGGCGCTGGCGGCGGAACTGTTCTGGTTTGCCCGCGACCTGCCGTGGGGCATGGCGGCCTGGAGCAGCGGTGTGGCAATGGCGGCAGGCGGTGCGCTGATTTTCCTCGTCGCAATGGCCGTTCGTCGTCAGTTCTGGCCGTTTCGGGTCTGGCCCGCGCTGTATGCCTGTCAGGCGCTGATTCCCGTCGCGGCGGCATTGGTCGGACTGTTAGTGCTGACCAATTTGCAGGACGGCGTAGTCTACCGTCAGACCTGGCTACCGCTGCTCAATCCGCTGGAAGAAGGGGCGGCTTTTGCATTACTGGGATTGATCGTGTTTTATCGCGCCTGCCTGCGCTTTTTCCCGGTGCAGGTGTCGGTATGTCGTCCGTGGCCAGTGGTTGCCCTGGCCGCACTTGGCTTCTGGTGGCTGAACGGTATGCTGTTGCGCGCGTTGGCCTGGTATGGCGACGTGGCGTGGAACATGGAAGCGCTGTGGCATTCTCGGCTGATTCAGACCTGTTTTGCGCTGTTCTGGATGCTGGTGGCGCTGGTGGTGATGCTGCGCGCGACTCGCTATCGTTCACGCCGGGAATGGCTGTGCGGGGCGGCATTGTTAGGGATTGTGATTGTGAAACTGATGTTGGTGGACAGCGCGCGTGGCGGCGGCCTGGCGCGTGCGGTTGCGTTTATCGGTGTGGCTATACTGGTGCTCATTGTCGGGTATTTTTCACCGTTACCGCCCAAAGCTGGAGAAGAAAAATGAAATGGATGAAAGCGGTATTATGTAGTGTGCTACTGGGCGTGGCAGGAACCGCCACCGGCAGTGATGACGTGAAGGAGTCACCGAGGGATTACGCGACGGGCGTTATGCTGGAAACGCTCGGCACATCGCCGTGGTATCGCGTGTCGCTCCCGCAGGAGGTGTACATGGGGACCGCCTGGCCAGATTTGCGCGACGTCCGCGTTTTTAATCATGCGGGGGAGACGGTGCCGTTTACGCTGGTGGCGCAGAAAACCCAACCCGTTACGCCGCAAACGGTCACGCTGAGACTCTTCCCGCTGGATATGTCGCCCGTCCCGCCGCGTGAGGAGGGGAGACGTAGCGGGGAATCTTTTGTCTTACGCTCGAAGACCGGCATTGAAATTCATCTGGAAAGTGATGACGTTAAAACGGTCGGGCAGAGCTATTTACTGATGCTGCCGGAGGAGATGAAAGACGACTTTTTCCTGGAGCAACTGCGTCTGAACTGGGAGACCCCGACGGGCAACTGGCAGGGGAAAGCGTCGGTCTATGCCAGTCGTGATTTACGCTACTGGCGGTCCGTACAGGAAGAGGCGCCGCTGCTGGCGCTGACGCGTGATAACGATCGGCTGAAAATGGATACCATCAGCGCCAGTCTGAGACTTTCTGCCGATGGGAATCGTTATCTGTTGGTGATCCTCGATTCGCAAAGCCCGGCGCTGACGTTAAACAGCGTGACCGCCATTGCCGAAAACAGCGCGCCGGAATCCGCACGAATCGATATCGGCGCGCAAGAGGAGAAGGTGTCTGATGACGAAGCGATCTGGCGCTGGACACAGCCGCAGCCGCTGACTTCGCTCAGCATCGTTCTGGATGATGAAGGCGTTTTACCGGTAGAGCTGGCGTGGCGTAGCGCTGAAAAAGCGCCCTGGCAGCCACTGACGAAAACCGTGCTTTATCGCCTGAACGGCCAGCGTTCGGAGGATATTCGTCTTTCCGGTGGGCTGGTTGACGCCGTTCGGATGACGACCATCAACGCTCGCCTGCCGGAGAGACTGCCTGCGTTGAGCGGCGCGCGCGACAGCTATCAACTGGTATTTAATACCCAGGGGAAAGGGCCTTACATGCTGGCCTGGGGCAACCGGGCGGCGCAAAAAGCGGATATCGGTCTTGATCTGTTGATTCCAGTGTCGCTACGTAAAACACAGGAGATAGACGCTTTGCCGAGGGCCACACCTCAGGAAGACGTCGTTCTCGGTGGCGAGGCGCGATTAACGGCAACATCAGCCGCTGAGCAACAAAGCCAGTGGAAAACGGTGCTGGTGTGGGCGGCGCTGATACTGGGTGTTGCCATTCTGGCGCTAATGGCCTGGCGTATCTGGCGGGAAGTCAAAAAGGATGGGACGCAGTAAGCGATAAAAAGGCTCGCCGTCAGCACGATATCGCCCGCCCCGGCGTTGACCGGCGGCGGGTTTTCCCTGAGATGGCATCACACGATGAGGCCAAACGTTTCTAATAGCGGTTTTGCGAGCCAAACAGTTCGATGCGCCGCGCAATCATCTCGCGTACCGGTTTTAGCCCCTGATTGATCACTTTCCGCGGGTCATTGACGTCGTGACCGGTATCGGCAGCAAATATCGCTTTCACTTCCTGGCACCAGGCGTACATGTTTTCGGTATTGACGTTAATTTTTGCCGTCCCGCAGGCAATGGCTTTACGCATGTCATCGTCTGCAATACCGGTGCCGCCGTGCAATACCAGGGGGACTTTCACCAGCTCGGAAATGGTTTTCATCTCCGTAAACCCTAGTTTAGCTTTGCCTTTATACAGTCCATGGGTTGAACCCAGCGCTGCCGCCAGGCAATCGACCTGGGTTTCTTTGACCAGGGTATAGCACTCCTGTGGGTCCGCGTAGATAACCTCGGAATTGACAATACCATCTTCACTGCCGGCGATGGTGCCCAGCTCAGCCTCAACCGAAATGCCTTTGCTGTGGGCCAGTTCAACCAGATGACGGGTAATGGCCAGGTTCTCGTTAAACGGCAGGTGCGAACCATCAAACATAATAGAACTGAATCCGGCGTCGATAGCCGCTTCGCAGGCTTCACGGGTGGTCCCATGATCCAGGTGCAGTGCGACCGGAATATCAATGCTTAAATAATCCATCGCATTCACCACAATGTCATGAATACATTTTAATCCCAGCATATGTTTAACCGTACCGCCGGAAACGCCTAAAATAACCGGAGAGCGTAGCAGTTGTCCGGTGCTTAATACCGCACCGACCCATTCCAGATTATTGATATTGAATTGTCCTACGGCATAACCGTCCCGTAGGGCATGCCGAAGCATGTCCTTCATAGAAACTAACATAATCACCTCTTGATATTCATTAAAAGC
Organism: Citrobacter sp. RHB35-C17; assembly: GCF_013816795.1. Taxonomy (NCBI): domain Bacteria; kingdom Pseudomonadati; phylum Pseudomonadota; class Gammaproteobacteria; order Enterobacterales; family Enterobacteriaceae; genus Citrobacter; species Citrobacter sp. RHB35-C17. The sequence goes on from NZ_CP057150.1 coordinate 1,176,179, forward strand.
AATTACTCGCCAAAATATTGCTTTAAGTTTCTTTCGTAGCTATTTAACGAGTTGTGGACAACGGCAAGGTCCGGCATAGATTCGCGGACACCTTTTTTCTCTATGGAAATGGCGGCAGTCAGGCTGGCAAATAAAATGATATTATCAATATGCCATGAGTAATGAACGCCGTAAGTAAAGGCGCCGTGGAATACATCTCCTGCGCCGGTGGTATCAACGGCATTGCACAGCCAGGCAGGCACAATTTGCAGCATACCATTTTTTAATAGCGCGCAGCCTTTTTCCCCAAGGGTAATAAAGGCTTCCCCACGGCAAATTTTATTTAACTCAATTAACGCTGCTTTAATTTCCGCCTCGGTACTCAGGGCACGATATCCCATATAGTCACGGGCAAAATGCTCGCTGACCACAAAATAATCGGTCCAGGCCGCTAGTTTAATATTACTGTCACGTAATGAACCGCCGTCCATGACCACCCGTGCCGATGGCAGTTTCTTAATTAAATATTCACTGATTTCGGCTTCATGACCATCAATTAATAGCGTTACGGGCTCGTCTGACGCAATCAACCGTTCAGCCAAATCATCAAGCTTGAGCTTCTGGTCATAAGTCAGCGAAGGTGGCGTTTGCATTTTACGGGTAATTATCGTCCGCGACCCCGTTAAGCGGTTTACCAGCACCGATGCCAGCGGTGTGATCATTTCATCAGAGAACACGACCTGACTGGTATCGACACCCGCTTGGGCAAACTCATCAATAATACGCTGACCGTAAAGGTCCTGGTTCAGATGGCCAATGTAATAAACATCTTCACCCCATAATCCCAGTAACCACGCCGCATTTGCTGCCGGGCCGCCGCCACTTTCAATAAAGTCATGGCAGAAATTTTTGGTATTTTCCTGCGGCCATTCGTTCAAAAAGAAAAACTGATCAAAACATGAAAACCCGATGGACAAGATAGCCATAACAACTCCTGATTATTTTGTCAGCTGCGGGAAGACATCCCTTCCCGCAGGGAAAAATGAAACGGCTTATTCATTTTTCTTATCCGCAGTGAGCTCCTCATAGCTGAGCGTGTCACCGACTACGCGAACCGACCGGAAGCAGAATGGCACCAGCAGCGCGACGATAAGCGCCAGACAAATCAGATAGATAGTGATCTGACCAAACTGGGTGAAGGCGTTACCGATAATAATTCCCCACACTGCGAAATCGAAGTCAGCGAAGGTGCTGTTTTCAAAGCCCAGGTTCCCCAATGCCGGAAGCAGCATGGCTGGCAGGAAAGCAAGGAATATGCCGCCGATAAAGGAGGCGATGATGCAGCCGCGTTTACCGCCAAGCTTGTCGGCGAATACCCCGGAAGTCCCGCCACAGAAGAAGTGCGGTACCATGCCCGGAATAATCAGCGCCATTCCCAGTCCGCCCAACATGAGCATACCGACCAGACCGCCAACAAATGAGCTGATAAAGCCTACGACGACTGCCGTTGGGCTGAAGGTGAAGAAGACCGCGCAGTCAACAGCAGGGATCGAGTCAGGAATCAGCTTCTGGCTAATCCCCTGGAATGCCGGAACCAGATCGCCGAGGATCAGCCGCACGCCGTTGTAGACGATGGCGACGCCAACCGCAAACTGCAGACCGGTAAGAATAGAGAAGATCAACATGTTCTGATCCGTTATCGTACGGAGATATTCAGTGCCAGCGACGGCGCTGCATACAAAGTAGATAATGAACATCACAATCCCGGTTGTGACCGTGGTATCGCGCAGAAAACCCCACTTTTCTGAGATTTCAGTATCGGCGAATGAATTTGCCGGGTTACCGGTTTTGGTGGCGATCCAGGCTGAGATGTAATAGCCCAGGGAGCCAAAGTGTCCCATCGCGATACCGCCGTCTTCGGTCACCTGTTTGGTATAACGCTGGCCGATTGCCGGAGAAATGGCCGACCATGAGCCGAGCAAGAATCCGCCAATTAAAACCAACATCCAGCCGCGGAATTCCGCGGCCTGGAGAACCGCCGAAAACAGGCACGCCAGAAAGAACGAGTGGTGGCCGGTCAGAAAGATATATTTGTACTTGGTACAGCGAGCAATAATGAGGTTAAAAATAAAACCTAACAGCAAAATACTCATGGTTTCCACACCCAGCACCTTCTGTGCGACGGAAACAATGGCCTCGTTGTTAGGGATTACGCCGCGAATATTAAATCCGGCTTCGATAATTCCACCAAGCGGGTTCAGGTTGGCAACGATAACGCCAGCACCTGCGCTTAACATTAAATACCCTAAAATAGGTTTTAAGGTACCGGTGAGCAATTTATTCCCAGGAGAGCGCAGCGCCACTAAACCGACAAAGGCGATAATCCCCATCAGGAATGCGGGTTGGCTAAATATTTCTGATAAGAAACTAAGAATAGCCTGCATGATCGTTCCCTCAATAATGATTAAGAGTGAGTTGCAGCAATTTTGGTAAGTGCTTCGGTAATATCTTCAGCAATTTTCGCTTTATGCACGTAGCTGCGAATAATGGCGACGTTACAATGCGCAGGAAACTGGTTTGCCAGCTCTTTAATCGTGACATAAAGATCGGCTTTTTCTCCTACAGCGTTAGCGAAATCAACGGAAGCAACGTCGGCTTTGATGCCTAATTCATCACATATTTTTTTGACATTATTCGCAGCCATTAATGAACTGCCAATACCGTTACCACAAACCGTTCTGATAACTAACATAATGACTACTCCATTTGTTTTTGGATGAAATGTAATACTGAATGAATGTCATTTTCCTGCTGAAGAAAGGTCACGATATCGGACTCAATCAATGAGGCGATCAGCTGGATCATTTTTATATGACTATCGGCATCCGCGCCTGCAATGGCGATGATGACGTTAACCGGATCAAATTCCTCATGGCCAAAGGCAATTGGTTGTTGACTGGTGACTAAAGAAAATCCGGTCAGCAATGCGCCTTTTTCTGGCCGGGCATGGGGCATCGCCAGGCCATAGTCGATAACAATAGCGGAGCCGAAATCCCGGTAGACCTTAACCATTTCACTGACATATTCCGGGCGACAAATATTTTGTCGGACCAGTAACGAGCCAGCCAGTTCGATAGCCTGCTCGGGGCTGGAAATATTCTGCTTAAGCGTAATCAGTCCAGGGTTAAAAATAATGTCCATCATCCGATCCTTAATGCGTTCATATTCCTGAACATGATCATGGCCAAATATAGCAACAAAAATTATGGGACAGATCACATATGGATTTTTAAATGTTGAAGCCGATCACATCAGGGGAATGTTGGCGTTATTTTGTCGACAAACGTTTTATTTTTTATTTTGTTTTATATCAATGCGTTAGAGTTTACCTTTTTGGCGTGGAAGAAATGGAAAGGAAAGATAAGCAGTCAAATGTCTGAATTTAAAATGAAGAAATGCGATTTTTATCACAAATAATGGGGCGTTTTTTTCACAAAGTTTGAACGAGTTGGCAAAAATCAGGCTCGAGGGCGATCCTACTCATTGATGACATCAATATTTGTATGGCGATGCGTTAAAAAGGTGTTGCGTGATGGTAGGGTCAGGCGGTCAGAAACAAAAAAGGCTCGCCGTGGCGAGCCTTTTCGTTAATTCATGCCGATTACAGGCTGGAGACGTTTTCGGTCAGGTATTTTGCAACACCGTCCGGAGAGGCGTTCATACCTTCTTTGCCTTTTTCCCACTGTGCCGGGCAAACTTCACCGTGCTCTTCGTGGAACTGCAGCGCGTCAACCATACGCAGCATTTCGTCGATGTTACGACCCAGCGGCAGGTCGTTAACCACCTGGTGGCGAACCACGCCATTTGCGTCGATCAGGAAAGAACCACGCAGCGCAACGCCCGCTTCCGGATGTTCGATGCCATAGGCTTTCTGGATTTCACGCTTAACGTCAGCAACCATTGCGTATTTCACTGCACCGATGCCGCCTTTGTCGACAGGGGTGTTACGCCATGCGTTGTGGACGAATTCAGAGTCAAAAGAAACGCCAACCACTTCAACGCCGCGCTTCTGGAATTCTTCATAACGTTTGTCGAACGCGATCAGTTCAGACGGGCAAACGAAGGTGAAATCCATTGGCCAGAAGAACAGAACGGTCGTTTTGCCGTTGGTGTGCTGTTTGAAATTGAAGTTCTCAACAATCTCACCGCTACCGAGTACCGCAGCTGCTGTGAAATCCGGAGCCTGACGAGTCACCAGTACCATATTATTCTCCTGCAAAGTTAAGGGTTTTTGGAACGCAACGCGGGCCAGTATAGAAGGTGAAGGCGAATAAGACAAAGAGGCACTGGCAATCGTTCAGTGAGCTTTTACCTATCAATATTCTCAGGGGGTCCGGTAAGCGAAAGCGCCACCGGGCAAATCGCCTGGAGGCGGCTTTGCTTTATCCGGTCGACTGAACTACGGGTATCAGAGCGTTTTCTGCCTGGCTTGTTCCATCATGCGCGGATAAAACCGCCAGAAGCGCGCTTCCAGGGCATCATAATGGTTGTCCAGGTCATACCAGGAATCGCGAAGCGCATCCAGACGCGGTCGGCGACTCGCCATTCCGTTCAACACATTCTGAATAAAATCCATATCGCGATAACGCTCCAGCCACTTTTCCGACCACAGATAGTTGTTCAGATTGACAAAACGCGGCGGCGAATCGGGCAGAATAACCGACACCTGCTGATGGGCATAGCGCACGAACACCGGTAGCGGCATGTCCGGGGACAGCTGTGACCAGTGGCGCGACAGGAAATGATCCCACATCACGTCGAGCGTGATCGGCGCAACACGGCGCGTTTCTGGGCGAAACCACGTTTTGGCCTCCGTTACCTCGGGCAGGTTATCGGTTAGCACATCGATGCGGCGATGCATAAAAATACCGTCGACAACCTCCGGGCAATAGTCCTCTGCGGGGTTGCCGCGCACAAAATCGGCCAGCAAATTGCCGGAAAGAGAGCTGTCAGCGAGATGAGCGAGATGCAGATGAGCGAGAAAATTCATGCGTTTTATTTTTCCAGAAGCGGCTAGTTGTTGCAGCAAGAGGGTGTGAGCACTAGACTATGCCGCCTGTTTTTAAGTCACGAGTATACGTCATGCGCGTCGCCGATTTCTCCTTTGAACTACCTGAATCCCTGATTGCTCACTATCCCATGCCTGAGCGCAGCAGCTGTCGCTTACTGTCACTGGATGGGCCAACGGGCGAGCTGACGCACGGCACGTTCACCGATTTGCTCGACAAGCTCAACCCAGGCGATCTGCTGGTGTTTAATAATACCCGCGTGATCCCGGCGCGTCTGTTTGGCCGTAAAGCCAGCGGCGGTAAGATTGAAGTGCTGGTCGAACGTATGCTCGATGATAAACGTATTCTGGCACATATTCGCGCTTCTAAGGCGCCGAAACCGGGTGCGGAGCTGCTGCTGGGCGATGATGAGAGCATCAAAGCGACCATGACCGCGCGCCACGACGCGCTGTTCGAGGTGGAGTTTGATGACGCGCGCACGGTGCTCGATATCCTGAACGCCATCGGCCATATGCCGCTGCCGCCGTACATTGAGCGCCCGGATGAAGAAGCCGATCGCGAGCTTTACCAGACGGTATACAGCGAAAAGCCCGGTGCCGTTGCCGCGCCGACCGCGGGGCTGCACTTTGACGAACCGCTGCTGGAAAAACTGCGCGAGAAAGGTGTCGAGATGGCGTTTGTAACGCTGCACGTCGGCGCGGGGACATTCCAGCCGGTGCGTGTGGACACCATTGAAGATCACATCATGCACTCCGAATATGCGGAAGTGCCGCAAGAGGTGGTGGACGCGGTGCTGGCGGCGAAAACGCGCGGCAACCGGGTGATTGCGGTTGGCACGACCTCAGTGCGTTCTCTGGAGAGCGCGGCGCAGGCGGCGAAGAACGCGCTTATTGAACCGTTCTTTGGCGACACACAAATTTTCATCTATCCAGGTTATCAATACAAAGTGATTGATGCGCTGGTGACTAACTTCCATCTGCCTGAATCGACATTGATTATGCTGGTCTCGGCATTTGCCGGTTATCAGCACACGATGAATGCATACAAGGCTGCGGTAGAACAACATTATCGCTTTTTTAGCTACGGGGACGCGATGTTTATCACGTACAATCCGCAGGCTATTTCTGAGCGCGTCGGGGAGTAAATCCGCGGCGCAGGTTGACACGTTGGACTGTTTTTCTGACGTACTGGAGAAAAAATGAAATTCGAACTGGATACCACCGACGGACGCGCCCGCCGTGGCCGCCTGGTGTTTGATCGTGGCGTTGTGGAAACGCCTGCTTTTATGCCGGTGGGGACCTACGGCACTGTTAAAGGCATGACGCCGGAAGAAGTTGAAGCCACTGGCGCGCAGATTATCCTTGGTAATACCTTCCATCTCTGGCTGCGTCCAGGCCAGGAGATCATGAAGCTGCATGGCGACCTGCATGATTTCATGCAGTGGAAAGGCCCGATTCTGACGGACTCCGGCGGTTTCCAGGTTTTCAGCCTGGGTGATATCCGTAAGATCACCGAACAGGGCGTACACTTCCGCAATCCGATCAACGGCGATCCGATTTTCCTTGATCCAGAAAAGTCGATGGAGATTCAGTACGATCTCGGTTCCGATATTGTCATGATTTTTGACGAATGCACGCCGTACCCGGCGGACTGGGACTATGCTAAACGATCGATGGAGATGTCACTGCGTTGGGCGAAGCGTAGCCGCGACCGTTTTGATGGTCTGGGCAACAAAAATGCGCTTTTTGGCATCATTCAGGGCAGTGTTTACGAAGATTTACGTGATATCTCTGTGAAAGGTCTGGTAGAGATTGGCTTTGATGGCTACGCTGTCGGCGGTCTGGCTGTGGGTGAGCCGAAGGAAGATATGCATCGCATCCTTGAGCATGTTTGCCCGCAAATTCCGGCAGATAAACCGCGGTACCTGATGGGCGTCGGTAAACCTGAAGATCTGGTTGAAGGCGTGCGTCGCGGTATCGATATGTTTGACTGCGTGATGCCAACCCGCAATGCGCGTAATGGTCACCTGTTCGTGACCGATGGCGTGGTGAAAATTCGCAATGCGAAGCATAAGAGCGATACCAGCCCACTCGATGCTGAGTGTGATTGCTACACCTGTCGCAATTATTCACGTGCCTACTTGCATCATCTTGATCGTTGCAACGAAATATTGGGCGCGCGACTCAATACGATTCATAACCTGCGTTACTACCAGCGTTTGATGGCGGGTTTACGCAAGGCTATTGAAGAGGGTAAATTAGAGAGCTTCGTGACCGATTTTTACCAACGTCAGGGTCGACCGGTTCCACCTTTGAACGTTGATTAATTTTAATAATGAGGGAATTTGAATGAGCTTTTTTATTTCTGATGCGGTAGCGGCAACAGGTGCTCCGGCGCAGGGCAGCCCGATGTCTCTGATTCTGATGCTGGTGGTGTTTGGTCTGATTTTCTATTTCATGATCCTGCGTCCACAGCAGAAGCGCACTAAAGAGCATAAAAACCTGATGGCCTCCATCGCGAAAGGTGATGAAGTCCTGACTAACGGTGGCCTGGTAGGCCGAGTGACCAAAGTTGCAGAATCTGGTTACATCGCTATCGCACTGAACGATACCACTGAAGTGGTTATCAAACGTGATTTCGTAGCTGCCGTTCTGCCGAAAGGCACCATGAAGGCGCTGTAATAGTAACTTTTCCCTAAGGGAACTGCCGTGTTAAACCGTTATCCTTTGTGGAAGTACATCATGCTGATCGTCGTCATTGTCGTCGGCCTGCTGTATGCGCTTCCCAACCTGTATGGTGAGGATCCGGCCGTTCAAATCACTGGCGCGCGCGGTGTCGCCGCCAGTGAGCAAACGCTGATCCAGGTCCAGAATACGTTACAAAAAGAAAAAATTACCGCTAAGTCTGTGGCACTGGAAGAGGGCGCGATTCTTGCGCGCTTCGACACCACCGACACCCAACTGCGTGCACGTGAAGCGCTGGTGGACGTGCTGGGTGATAAATACGTCGTGGCGCTTAACCTTGCTCCGGCAACTCCGCGCTGGTTGGCGGCCATCAAAGCAGAACCGATGAAACTCGGTCTTGACCTGCGTGGCGGCGTTCACTTCCTGATGGAAGTGGATATGGATACCGCGCTGGGTAAACTGCAGGAACAAAATATCGATAGCCTGCGCAGCGATCTGCGTACAGAAGGCATCCCGTATACTACCGTTCGTAAAGAAGACAATTACGGCCTGAGCATCAACTTCCGTGATGCTGACGCACGTGATAAAGCGATTGCTTACCTCAGCAAGCGTCACCCGGATTTGGTTATCTCAAGTCAGGGCAGCAATGCGCTGCGCGCGGTGATGACCGATGCACGTCTGAGCGAAGCGCGTGAATACGCGGTACAACAGAACATCAATATCCTGCGTAACCGTGTGAACCAGTTGGGCGTCGCCGAACCGGTGGTACAGCGCCAGGGCGCGGATCGTATCGTGGTCGAGCTGCCGGGTATTCAGGACACGGCGCGTGCGAAAGAGATTCTTGGCGCGACAGCGACGCTGGAATTCCGTCTGGTCAACACCAACGTTGATCAGTCTGCGGCGGCATCCGGGCGTGTTCCAGGTGATTCCGAAGTGAAACAGACGCGTGAAGGTCAGCCGGTTGTGCTGTACAAACGCGTTATCCTGACCGGTGACCATATCACTGACTCCACTTCAAGCCAGGACGAATACAACCAACCGCAGGTAAACATCTCGCTGGATAGCGCAGGTGGCAACATCATGTCTAACTTCACCAAGGACAATATCGGTAAACCGATGGCGACCCTGTTTGTGGAGTACAAAGACAGCGGTAAAAAAGACGCTAACGGACGCGCGGTGCTGGTGAAACAGGAAGAGGTGATTAACATCGCCAACATCCAGTCTCGTCTGGGTAATAGCTTCCGTATTACCGGGATCAACAACCCGAACGAAGCGCGTCAGCTTTCTCTGCTGCTACGTGCCGGTGCGCTGATTGCGCCGATTCAGATTGTTGAAGAGCGGACCATCGGTCCAACGCTGGGGATGCAGAACATCAAGCAGGGCCTGGAAGCGTGTCTGGCCGGTCTGGCGGTGTCCATCCTGTTCATGATTCTGTTCTACAAGAAATTTGGTCTGATTGCGACCAGCGCGTTGATTGCTAACCTGGTACTGATTGTTGGCATTATGTCGCTGTTGCCGGGGGCAACGCTGAGTATGCCGGGGATTGCGGGGATCGTCTTAACCCTTGCCGTCGCCGTCGATGCGAACGTCCTGATCAACGAACGTATCAAAGAAGAGTTGAGTAACGGACGTTCGGTGCAGCAGGCGATCAACGAAGGGTATGCGGGCGCCTTCAGTTCCATCTTTGATGCGAACATTACGACGCTGATTAAGGTCATTATCCTGTACGCTGTCGGCACCGGGGCAATTAAAGGGTTCGCGATTACTACCGGTATCGGTGTGGCGACGTCGATGTTTACCGCGATCGTCGGTACTCGTGCCATCGTAAACCTGTTGTATGGCGGCAAGCGCGTCAAAAAGCTGTCAATCTGAGGAGTGCGAAGTGGCACAGGAATATACTGTTGAACAATTGAACCACGGCCGTAAAGTCTGGGACTTTATGCGCTGGGACTACTGGGCTTTCGGCATCTCAGGCCTGTTGCTGGTATTGGCCATCATCGTGATGGGTGTGCGCGGCTTTAACTGGGGTCTCGATTTCACCGGTGGTACGGTGATTGAAATCACGCTGGAAAAACCGGCTGAGATGGACGTGATGCGCGACGCGCTGGAAAAAGCGGGCTTTGTTGATCCGCTTTTACAGAACTTCGGCAGCAGTCACGACATCATGGTCCGTATGCCGCCGACCGAAGGGGCCAACGGCGGCCAGGTGCTGGGCAGCAAAGTGTTGAGTGTGATTAATGAATCCACCAACCAGAACGCAGCGGTGAAGCGTATTGAATTCGTCGGACCGAGCGTAGGTGCCGATCTGGCGCAAACCGGTGCGATGGCGCTGCTGGCAGCGCTGATCTCCATCCTGGTTTACGTTGGTATCCGTTTCGAATGGCGACTGGCGGCGGGCGTGGTTATCGCGCTGGCGCACGACGTCATCATTACGCTGGGGATCCTGTCGTTATTCCATATCGAGATCGACCTGACTATCGTGGCATCGCTGATGTCCGTTATCGGTTACTCGCTTAACGACAGCATCGTGGTGTCTGACCGTATTCGTGAAAACTTCCGCAAAATTCGTCGCGGGACGCCTTACGAAATCTTTAACGTGTCACTGACCCAGACGCTGCACCGTACGTTGATTACCTCCGGTACGACGTTAATGGTTATCCTGATGCTGTTCCTGTTTGGTGGTCCGGTGCTGGAAGGCTTCTCGCTGACTATGCTTATCGGGGTGTCCATCGGTACGGCATCGTCCATTTACGTGGCATCGGCGCTGGCGTTGAAACTTGGTATGAAGCGCGAGCATATGCTGCAACAGAAAGTCGAGAAAGAAGGGGCGGATCAGCCGTCAATTCTGCCGTAACCCGATTTTCAGTTCACGCTCAGAAATCCCGGTCATTCGATCGGGATTTTTCTTTTCTTCCTTTCTCTTGTCCTGCAATCACTCCTGACACTATGCTGTCAGGAGCCCTGTTTTATCCTCTTCCTGAACTTACCCACACAGGCAGGAGGAACGATGAAAAGCATTATTAACTGGTTTGAAATTCCCGTAACGGATATGGAACGCGCGATTGCGTTTTATGAGCCGGTCATGGGGCTGTCGCTGCGTCGTGAAAAAATGGATTTTGCCGATCTGGCGGTTTTCCCGTATGACGAACCGGCCGCCGGTGGGGCGTTGGCGAAGTTTGATGGCATCGCGCCTTCATTACAGGGCGCCATTATTTATCTGCATACGGACGATCTCAGCGCCACGCTGGATCGCGTCGCCAGTGCCGGTGGCAACTGCGTTTTTGGTCCGCTCGATCTCGGTAAAGAGATTGGTACCATCGCGCTGTTTACTGACAGCGAAGGCAATCGTGTGGGGTTACATCAACCGGCTTAATCACAGAGAGCAACTATGACCCGTCGCGCTGACCGTTTATTTCAGATAGTCCAGATCCTGCGTGGCAGGCGGCTGACAACGGCAGCGCTGCTGGCGGAGCGGCTTGAGGTGTCAGAGCGGACGATCTATCGTGATATCCGTGACCTTTCGCTCTCCGGCGTGCCGGTCGAAGGGGAGGCGGGAAGCGGCTATCGGCTGATGGCGGGGTTTGATCTCCCGCCGCTGATGCTAACGCACCGGGAATCGGAAGCGCTGATTGCCGCCATTCGTCTGCTGCACACCTGGGGCGGTGATCTGCTCTCCAGAGAACTGGAGTCGGCGCAGGAAAAGGTGCTGGCGATATTACCGGAAGAAAGCCGACGTAAAGCCGAGCAGGCACGTATTTTCGCGCCGGATTTTGGCAGGCTACAGCATTCACGTAGCGCGTTCGATATGATCCACCGGGCGGTGAGCACGCAACAGGTGCTGGCGTTACATTATCGTGATGAGGCGGGGCAGCTCACCTGGCGGGATGTGCAGCCGTTAGGCATTTTTTTCCAGGGAGAGTTCTGGCTGCTGGTAGCCTGGTGCGAACGGCGCGAGGACTATCGCTGTTTTCGTGTCGATCGCTGTTTAAGCATCACGCCGCTCGACAGGCGATTTAGCGAGTGTGCCGATCGATCGCTGAGTGATTTTTTACGTAAGATCCGCGACGAAACGCACGCATAAAAAAGCCAGCGCTCTGGCTGGCTTTTGCAGGAAAGGAATGTTATCAGAAGTTGTAGCCGACAACCAGATAGCCACCCCAGCCGGTAGATTTCACGTTGAAGTTACCTTTGCCGAAGTTCAGCTCTGCGTCGTCGTTCCACTGACCCCCGTTGTGCCAGTAACGCGCTACGACCGAATAGTGCCAGTGGTCGTAGTTCAGCGCCAGAATATGGCTGGAGGCGATGGAGTCGTTGGTACGCGCTTTGTTGCCGTTCAGATCGGAGAAGTCGTTGTCGCCCAGATCGGAACCCCAGTCAAAGTTGGTGAAACCGATATAGCTCAGGTTACCGCCCCACAGTTCGGTAATCGGAACAAAGTATTTCACTTTGAAACGGTAGCCGTCCCACTCGTTTTCGTTAGCGGCGCCATAGTTCTGCCACTGATATTTCGCATATACGTTCAGAGACAAACTCATCGGCAGGCCAGTATCAATATCGGTACCCAGACCCATGTACCAGGTGCTCTGACGGCCATCTTTGTTACGACCCATGTCGTAGATGTAGTTATTGGCGAAGTACCACTCTTTAAACGGACCGAAGCTCAGGTCAGTGCCAGTCAGTTTGTCGATGGAGAAACGCGGTTCGATTTCCATAAACAGCGGAGAACCGTGATTCCAGATCCCTTTCGCGTCGGTGTTACCCCCGAAGAAAACCGGCGCATCCATGTAGCCATAGAAGTCAAACCAGTCTTTCTTCGCGAAAGCTTCATATTCCAGGTAGGTATCGTTACGGAGCTGCGGTCCGAAACGGGTGTGATAGCTACCGACGACGTTGACGCTCTGGTGCCACCAGTCTGAAAGATACTGCGGTTTGTCATTTTCCGCAGCATTTGCGGTGAATGTCGAGGAGAGCGCGAGCACGGCACCGGCTGCAAGTAATGTTTTTTTCATATTGTATGCCACTGTTTGAAATCCCTGACGGGAGTGAAAAAGGCGCAAATAGCGTTTCTGAATAATTCATGTTTCTGGGAGCCTATTATAGAAATCATTGCTCACAAAAATATGTCTTGTTTCACAGTTCTATCATTCACGTAATCGATTGCGTTCACGTTTGCGTATTTTAGCGCGGCGATTGTACTGACTTTCATGCTGATTGCCAACGTTGACAAAAACTGACGTGGATGTCAGTGGAGTCACAAAAAGAGGCGGAGGGATGTTGCGGAACGCACAAAACGTTCCGCAAGGAGGTTTATTGCGTAACAGGCTGGATGTCGTGGATACGCACAAATCCTAACTGGTCTGGGGTGAGGTTATTCAGTTGCAGCGGGATGTCCACATCGCTCGGTGCCAGCACGCTGGCCGGGGCATTGATCAACTGATTCTGCACATTCACTTCCTGATAATTGTCAGTAGTTCCCTGAATTTGCCCATATTCAACGGTGCCGCTAAAGGCCGGCAGCGGATCGTTGGATTCCCCCTGAATGCGCAGCGTCACCCGGGTGCCAGCGGCATTCGGCGCAATGTTGATAAGCGACATGCGCAGTGTGCCTATCTGACTGTTCAGCCGTGCGGGCGTATTGGAGCCCGGTAGCAGGTAAACACCACGGGTGGATTTAACGTTCAGACTGTTTTGCTGAGTAATCTTCACGGTTTCCTGATTAAGCTGATTCATCTCTTTATTCAGCGTTGAAACGCTTTGATGCATCTGGCGCACTTCGCTTTGTTGCGCGCAGGCGCTCAGACTAAAGAGACTTCCCACCAGGAGAATTCTTAGGTAACGTCTTGTCATCTCTCTTATTTCCTGAATAGTCGCGATACCATAATGGTAGTTCGTAATATGATCAAAGACATCGATCCATTGTCTCAAAAGCGTTGCGCCTTTGTTGTCACGTCAGTTCAGGTTAAAATAGATTTCTGTTAACCACCTGGTCAGGACGCCGTATGCATTGCCCATTCTGTTTCGCCGTAGACACTAAGGTAATTGACTCTCGTCTTGTGGGCGAGGGCTCTTCTGTACGCCGCCGTCGGCAGTGTCTGGTTTGTAATGAACGTTTCACTACCTTTGAAGTGGCAGAACTGGTAATGCCACGCGTTGTGAAAAGCAACGACGTGCGCGAACCGTTTAATGAAGAAAAGCTGCGCAGTGGAATGCAACGCGCGCTGGAAAAGCGTCCGGTGAGTTCCGATGACGTCGAAATGGCGTTGAATCATATTAAGTCGCAACTGCGCGCCACCGGCGAACGTGAAGTCCCCAGTAAGATGATTGGCAATCTGGTGATGGAACAATTGAAAAAACTCGATAAAGTCGCCTATATCCGCTTTGCCTCGGTTTACCGCAGCTTCGAAGATATTAAAGAATTTGGCGAAGAGATCGCTCGCCTACAGGATTAAGCCATGCAGGATGAGTTATACATGGCGCGAGCGCTGAAGCTGGCGCAGCGCGGGCGGTTTACCACCCATCCCAACCCTAACGTCGGCTGCGTGATCGTCAATAACGGCGAGATTGTCGGTGAAGGTTATCACCATCGTGCGGGCGAACCGCATGCGGAAGTGCATGCCTTGCGCATGGCGGGCGAAAAGGCCAAAGGGGCCACTGCGTACGTCACGCTTGAGCCCTGTAGTCATCATGGCCGCACGCCGCCGTGCTGCGACGCGCTGATCGCCGCGGGCGTTTCTCGCGTGGTGGCGGCGATGCAGGACCCGAATCCACAAGTGGCGGGACGCGGATTATACCGTTTGCAGCAGGCGGGCATTGACGTCAGCCACGGGCTGATGATGAGTGAAGTCGAAGCGTTAAATAAAGGTTTTCTCAAACGGATGCGCACCGGGTTTCCGTATGTGCAACTGAAACTCGGCGCTTCGCTGGACGGCCGTACAGCGATGGCCAGCGGCGAAAGTCAGTGGATTACCTCTCCCGAGGCGCGACGTGATGTTCAGCGTCTACGCGCGCAAAGCCATGCCATTTTAACCAGCAGCGCGACGGTGCTGGCGGACGATCCGCAGCTCACCGTGCGCTGGTCAGAACTCGGCGAGGCGACACAAGCTCTTTATCCGCAGGATGCCGTGCGTCAGCCGGTGCGAATTGTGATAGACAGTCAGAACCGCGTAGCGCCGGAGCACCGCCTGGTACAGCAGCCAGGAGAAACCTGGATTGCGCGCACCAAAGAAGACGCACGCGTCTGGCCCGATTCGGTTCGCACGATTTTGGTGCCGGAGCATAACGGGCATCTGGATCTGGTGGTGCTGATGATGTTGCTCGGCAAACAGCAAATTAACAGTCTGTGGGTGGAGGCCGGGCCGACGCTCGCCGGTGCGCTCTTGCAGGCCGGAGTGGTTGACGAGCTTATCGTCTATCTTGCGCCTAAACTGTTAGGCAGTGACGCCAGGGGATTATGTGTGTTGCCAGGGCTTGAGAAACTGGCTGACGCCCCCCATTTCAAATTCAATGAGATACGCCAGGTGGGCCCGGACGTTTGCCTGCATTTAACCCCTGCGTGAGGCTTTCGAATTATCGAATTATTGGAAGCAGCGCACAGAATATTATGATAAAATCCGCCCCCCTTACGGGGCCATATCGAACCCGAAGGAAGAATATGAACATTATTGAAGCTAACGTTGCTACTCCGGACGCTCGCGTCGCCATCACCATTGCGCGTTTCAACAACTTTATCAATGACAGCCTGCTGGAAGGTGCGATTGACGCCCTGAAACGTATTGGTCAGGTCAAAGATGAAAACATTACCGTCGTTTGGGTTCCAGGTGCCTACGAACTGCCGCTGGCAGCAGGCGCGCTGGCGAAAACCGGTAAATATGACGCGGTGATTGCACTGGGTACGGTTATTCGTGGCGGCACAGCTCACTTCGAATATGTCGCTGGCGGTGCAAGCAACGGCCTGGCGCATGTCGCTCAGGACAGCGAAATTCCGGTCGCCTTTGGCGTCCTGACCACCGAAAGCATTGAACAAGCTATCGAACGTGCTGGCACCAAAGCTGGCAACAAGGGCGCGGAAGCTGCACTGACCGCGCTTGAAATGATTAATGTATTGAAAGCCATCAAGGCCTGATTTTTGTAAGGGGAAATCCGTGAAACCTGCTGCTCGTCGCCGCGCTCGTGAGTGTGCCGTTCAGGCGCTCTACTCCTGGCAGTTGTCCCAGAACGACATCGCTGATGTTGAATACCAGTTCCTGGCAGAACAGGACGTGAAAGATGTTGACGTCATGTACTTCCGTGAACTGCTGTCCGGGGTGGCGACTAACAGCGCGTACCTGGATGGCCTGATGAAGCCTTACCTGTCTCGTCTGCTGGAAGAGCTGGGTCAGGTGGAAAAAGCCGTACTGCGTATTGCGCTGTTCGAGCTGTCAAAACGCAGTGATGTGCCATATAAAGTGGCCATCAACGAAGCGATTGAACTGGCAAAAACGTTCGGCGCGGAAGACAGCCACAAGTTCGTCAATGGCGTTCTGGATAAAGCAGCGCCTGCGATTCGCCCCAACAAAAAGTAATCTCCAGGCCGTCAGTGAAGTGGAAGCGATTCCTCTCCCCTGGCGGCTTTTTCTTTTTTTCTGCTGAGGCATAACGTATGGCATGCGGCGAATTTTCCCTGATTGCCCGTTATTTTGACCGTGTCAGAAGCTCTCGTCTTGACGTCGAAACCGGTATTGGCGACGACTGTGCACTTCTGAACATCCCTGATAAACAGACGCTGGCAATCAGCACCGATACGCTGGTGGCGGGCAACCACTTCCTGACCGACATTGATCCTGCCGATCTGGCGTACAAAGCGCTGGCGGTGAACTTAAGCGATCTGGCGGCAATGGGGGCCGATCCGGCGTGGCTGACGCTGGCGATCACCCTGCCTGAGGTGGACGAACGCTGGCTGGAAACCTTCAGCGACAGTCTGTTTGATCTCCTGAATTATTACGATATGCAACTGATTGGCGGCGACACCACGCGGGGGCCGCTGTCGATGACATTGGGTATCCACGGCTTTGTTCCTGCCGGGCGCGCACTGAAACGCTCTGGGGCGAAACCGGGCGACTGGATTTACGTGACCGGCACGCCGGGTGATAGCGCCGCAGGTCTGGCGATTTTGCAGAACCGTTTGCAGGTTGCCGATGAGGGTGACCGCGAATATTTGCTCAAACGTCACCTGCGTCCGACGCCGCGTATTTTGCAGGGCCAGGCGCTGCGCGATCTGGCCAGTTCAGCGATTGATCTCTCTGACGGACTGATTTCCGATCTTGGGCATATTGTTAAAGCCAGCGCCTGTGGCGCGCGCGTCGATCTCGATGCGCTGCCGTGGTCAGGCGCGATGACGCGTCACGTCGAGCCCGAACAGGCGCTGCGCTGGGCGTTGTCCGGTGGTGAAGACTATGAGTTATGCTTTACGGTACCGGAACTGAACCGCGGCGCGCTGGAGGTGGCTATGGGACAGCTTGGCGTTGCCTTTACCTGCATTGGGCAGATGAGCGCGGATGTGGAAGGGATTCATTTCATGCGTGACGGAACGTCTGTGACTTTTGACTGGAAAGGATATGACCATTTTGCCACGCCATAAAGATGTCGCCAAAAGCCGCCTGAATCTGCTTAACCCGTGGCATTTACTGGCGACCGGGTTTGGTAGCGGCCTCAGTCCGATTGTTCCAGGTACGATGGGATCGCTGGCGGCGATTCCCTTCTGGTATCTGATGACCTTTCTGCCGTGGCAACTCTATTCACTGGTGGTGATGCTGGGCATCTGTATCGGCGTCTATCTTTGCCATCAGACGGCAAAAGACATGGGCGTGCACGATCACGGCAGTATCGTCTGGGATGAATTCATCGGAATGTGGATCACGCTGATGGCGCTGCCGACCCTCGACTGGCGGTGGGTCGCCGCCGGGTTTGTGATTTTCCGTATTCTGGATATGTGGAAGCCGTGGCCGATCCGTTGGTTCGATCGCAATGTACATGGCGGGATGGGGATCATGGTGGACGATATTGTCGCCGGAGTGATTTCCGCGGGGATCCTCTATTTCATCGGACATCACTGGCCGATCGGGATTATTTGACGGGTGATGCCGGTGCCGGATGACGGCGTTAACGCCTTATCCGGCCAGGGATCGTGTGCGTAGGCCCGATAAGCAAAGCGCCATCGGGCAATGTGAGGCTATTTAAATCCGGCGATCGGATGCGGTTTATACGGTGTTTCCAGCTCGGCGATGTGCTCGGGTTTCAGCGTGAGATCCACGGCGTTCAACAACTCATCGAGCTGTTCTTCCCGCGATGAGCCGATAATCGGCGCGGCAATCCCTGGTTTGCTTAACAGCCACGCCAGCGCCACCTGGGCACGCGTTGCGCCAAGCTCTTCGCTCACGCCGGCCAGCCGGGCGGCAATTTGCGCATCATTTTCGTCGCTTTCGCTATACAGCTTTTTCCCCACTTCGTCAGAAACCAGGCGCGCCGTGGTTTCGCCCCACGGACGCGTCAGACGCCCGCGGGCCAGCGGGCTCCACGGGATCACCGCCACACCTTCCTGATAGCACAGCGGCAGCATTTCGCGTTCTTCCTCGCGGTAGATGAGGTTGTAGTGGTCCTGCATACTGACAAACTGCGCCCAGCCGTGCTGTTTTTGCAGCGCCAGCGCCTGGGCAAACTGCGACGCATGCATTGATGACGCGCCGATATAACGCGCTTTACCGGCCTTGACCACATCGTTTAACGCTTCCAGCGTCTCTTCAATCGGCGTGTTGTAATCCCAACGGTGAATTTGCAGGATATCGACGTAGTCCATCCCCAACCGTCTCAGACTGTCATCAATAGAACGCAGGATTTGCGCGCGGGATAATCCTTCCGGCAGGTCATCCACCCGATTAAACACTTTAGTGGCGACCACCACCTCATCACGACGGGCGAAATCGCGCAGTGCGCGACCGACAATCTCTTCACTGCTGCCGGCTGAATAGTTGTTCGAGGTATCGAAAAAGTTGATGCCGCCCTCAAGGGCGCGCTGGATGATAGGGCGACTGCTCTCTTCGGGAAGCGTCCAGGCGTGGTTTCCACGATTCGGCTCGCCGAACGTCATGCAGCCCAGACAAAGGCGGGAAACCCGGAGGTCCGTTTTTCCTAAGATGTTGTATTGCATTATTTCGCTCCTGTTATGCTCGTTATTCAGTAAGCATAGCAGGAGCGAAGTGGTGATTATGCCAACCAGGCCTTGATTTTCGCCTCAATGCCTGCGGCATCCAGACCCAACCCGGCACGGGCTTCATCCTGAGTTCCTTGCGGAATGAAGAAGTCCGGCAGGCCAATATTCAGGACAGGAACCGGTTTGCGGTGCGCCATCAGCACTTCGTTCACGCCGCTACCGGCCCCGCCCATAATGGCGTTTTCTTCCAGCGTCACCAGCACCTCATGACACGCTGCCATTTCAAGGATCAGGGCTTCATCCAGCGGTTTCACAAAGCGCATGTCGACCAGTGTGGCGTTGAGGGATTCCGCGACTTTCGCCGCATCTGGCATCAGCGTACCGAAGTTGAGGATCGCCAGCTTTTCGCCGCGACGCTTCACCACGCCTTTTCCGATCGGTAGTTTTTCCAGCGGTGTCAGCTCAACGCCGACGGCATTTCCGCGTGGATAGCGCACCGCCGTTGGGCCATCGCTGTAGTGATAACCGGTAAACAGCATCTGGCGGCATTCGTTTTCATCGCTCGGGGTCATGATGACCATGTCCGGGATGCAGCGCAGATAGGAGAGATCGAACGCCCCCTGGTGCGTTTGTCCGTCAGCCCCGACAATCCCCGCACGATCAATCGCAAACATGACCGGTAGCTTTTGGATCGCCACATCATGAATCACCTGATCGTATGCGCGTTGCAGGAACGTTGAGTAGATAGCGACAACCGGCTTGTAACCGCCAATCGCCAGTCCGGCAGCGAAGGTCACCGCGTGCTGCTCGGCAATCGCCACGTCAAAGTAGCGGTCCGGGAATTTACGCGAGAATTCGACCATGCCGGATCCTTCGCGCATGGCTGGGGTGATCGCCATCAGCTTACTGTCTTTGGCCGCCGTTTCGCACAACCAGTCGCCGAAGATTTTCGAATAGCTCGGCAGACCGCCGCTGCTTTTCGGCAGACAACCGCTGGACGGATCGAATTTCGGTACGGCGTGGAAAGTAATGGGGTCTTTTTCCGCCGGCTCATAACCCCGACCTTTCTTGGTCATGATATGCAGGAACTGCGGACCTTTCAGGTCGCGCATGTTTTTCAGCGTGGTGATAAGTCCCAGGACATCGTGACCGTCGACCGGGCCGATGTAGTTAAAGCCCAGTTCTTCAAACAGCGTGCCGGGCACGACCATGCCTTTAATATGTTCTTCGGTGCGTTTGAGCAGTTCTTTAATCGGCGGTACGCCAGAGAATACTTTTTTTCCGCCTTCGCGCAGGGAAGAGTAAAGTTTACCGGAGAGCAACTGCGCGAGGTGATTGTTCAGCGCGCCGACGTTCTCAGATATCGACATTTCGTTATCGTTGAGGATGACCAGCATGTCGGGTTTGATATCGCCCGCATGGTTCATCGCCTCGAATGCCATCCCGGCGGTAATCGCCCCGTCGCCAATCACGCAGACGGTACGGCGATCTTTACCCTCTTTTTCCGCAGCAACCGCCACGCCGATGCCTGCGCTGATCGAGGTGGAGGAGTGACCCACGCTCAGGACGTCGTATTCACTTTCACCGCGCCACGGGAACGGGTGCAGGCCGCCTTTCTGGCGGATAGTGCCAATTTTATCGCGACGACCGGTCAAAATCTTGTGCGGATAAGCCTGATGACCCACGTCCCAGATGAGCTGGTCAAACGGGGTGTTATAGACATAGTGTAGCGCCACAGTCAGCTCGACCGTGCCCAGCCCGGAGGCGAAGTGTCCGCTGGAACGACTGACGCTGTCGAGTAAATAGCGGCGCAGTTCGTCGCAGAGTTTCGGCAGACTCTCTTTTGGTAGCAGTCGTAACTCCTGGGTGGAGTCGACCAGTGCCAGGGTAGGGTATTTGGCGATATCAAAACTCATCAGAGGCCTTTAAGTAAGACAGAGTGTTTATTTATTACGCTGGATTATGTAGTCCGCTAGCGCTTCCAGTGCCGAGGTATCGAGTGACTGTGCGGCCAGTTGGTTTAGCGACTGGCGAGCCTCTGCGATTAAATCCCGGGCTTTATTCCGGGCTTGCTCAAGGCCCAGAAGTGCAGGATAGGTACTTTTGCCAAGCTGCTGATCGGCGCCCTGACGTTTACCCAACGTTGCAGTATCGCCCACCACATCCAGAATGTCATCCTGAACCTGGAATGCCAGACCGATACTTTCTGCGTATTTGTCGAGTATTGGCAGTGCATTTCTGCCTTTTTCTCCGGCACTTAACGCCCCCAGGCGAACCGCGGCGCGAATCAACGCGCCCGTCTTATGACGATGGATTTTCTCCAGCGCCTCCAGCGGCACCTGTTTACCTTCGGCGTCGAGATCCAGCGCCTGACCACCGCACATTCCGGCGATGCCACTGGCGCTCGCCAGCTCGGAAATCATTGCGATTCGATCGCGGTCAGCAACTTCCGGCATCGGGGCGTCGCTGATAATCGAGAATGCCAGCGTTTGCAGGGCATCACCCGCCAGAATCGCATTGGCCTCGCCAAACTTGACGTGACAGGTCGGCAGGCCGCGACGCAGATCGTCATCGTCCATTGCAGGCAGATCGTCATGGATCAGCGAGTAAGCATGAATGCACTCAACGGCGGCTGCCGGGGCATCCAGCGTGTTCAGGCTGATACCAAACATCTGACCGGTGGCATACACCAGAAACGGACGCAGACGTTTACCGCCTAATAATGCGCCATACTGCATGGTTTCGACCACGGGAGTGTTCTGAAAGGGCAGTGGGGCAATAAAACGGCTCAGCGCCTGGTTGGCCTGCTCGACGCAGGCCTGAAGCTGCTGCGAAAAATCCATTTACTCGTTATCCGCTGTAAAAGGCGTAGGGGATGCGTCTTCATTGTCAGACAGCAGAATTTGCACACGCTGTTCAGCCTGTTGCAATTTCACCTGACCCTGACGTGCCAGCTGCACGCCACGTTCGAATTCGTTCAGCGCCTCTTCCAGCGGCAGATCGCCACTTTCCAGACGCGTTACAATTTGCTCCAGCTCGTTCAGCGACGTTTCAAAGCTGACCGGCGCCTCATTTTTCTTCGCCATAATAAATGTCGGACTCTCAGTATTTTCAGCCCTGATATGGTAACGGACTCAGAGCAATTATCAAATTTACCCACCCAACTTCAGGCTGCATGTACGTTGGCCGCATTCGCTCACTCCAGCCGCTTACGTGTTTAGCGCCAGGGGATATTCCCCTTTGCCGCCCGCCTGCAACTTGAATTATTGAGGGTATAACGCGCAATGTGCACAGGAATCGCGTGATAGTGGTATACTTCCGCGCCTGGATGCAGCCGCTTAACGGGGTTGCTGTACTATTTCTCCACGACAAGCCGTAACTGGCTTGCTAAAGAACCATTGCCGCCATGAAGTTTATCATTAAATTGTTCCCGGAAATCACCATCAAAAGCCAATCTGTGCGTTTGCGCTTTATAAAAATGCTGACCGGGAACATTCGTAACGTTTTAAAGCACTATGATGAGACCCTCGCCGTGGTCCGTCACTGGGATAACATCGAAGTTCGCGCGAAAGATGAAAACCAGCGTCTGGCGATCCGCGACGCGCTGACCCGTATCCCGGGGATTCACCACATTCTCGAAGTTGAAGACGTGCCGTTTACCGATATGCACGATATTTTCGAGAAGGCGCTGGTGCAGTACCGCGATCAACTGGAAGGCAAAACCTTCTGCGTGCGCGTTAAACGTCGCGGTAAACACGAGTTTAGCTCTATTGACGTGGAACGTTACGTAGGCGGCGGTTTAAATCAGCATATTGAATCGGCGCGCGTGAAGCTGACCAATCCAGACGTTACTGTGCATCTGGAAGTGGAAGATGATCGTCTGTTGCTGATCAAAGGCCGTTACGAAGGGATCGGCGGTTTCCCGATCGGGACCCAGGAAGACGTACTGTCGCTGATCTCCGGCGGCTTCGACTCCGGCGTTTCCAGCTATATGCTGATGCGTCGTGGCTGCCGCGTTCACTACTGTTTCTTTAACCTCGGCGGCGCGGCCCATGAAATCGGCGTTCGTCAGGTGGCGCACTATCTGTGGAACCGCTTCGGCAGTTCGCATCGCGTGCGTTTTGTCGCCATCAACTTTGAACCGGTGGTCGGCGAGATCCTCGAGAAAGTGGATGACGGCCAGATGGGCGTGGTACTGAAACGTATGATGGTTCGTGCGGCGTCGAAAGTGGCGGAGCGCTATGGCGTGCAGGCGCTGGTCACCGGCGAAGCGCTGGGACAGGTCTCCAGCCAGACGCTGACCAACCTGCGTCTGATCGATAACGTCTCCGATACGCTGATTCTGCGTCCGCTGATCTCTTACGATAAAGAGCACATCATCAATCTGGCGCGCCAGATTGGGACTGAAGATTTTGCCCGCACCATGCCGGAATACTGCGGCGTGATTTCAAAAAGCCCAACGGTGAAAGCCATCAAGGCGAAGATTGAAGCGGAAGAACAGAACTTTGACTTCAGCATCCTCGACAAAGTGGTCGAAGAAGCCAGTAATATCGATATTCGCGACATCGCGCAGCAGACCCAGCAGGACGTGGTGGAAGTTGAAACCGTCAGCGGTTTTGGCCCGAACGACGTGATTCTGGATATCCGCTCCATCGACGAGCAGGACGATAAGCCGCTGAAGGTAGAAGGTGTCGATGTGGTTTCACTGCCGTTCTACAAGCTGAGCACTCAATTCGGCGATCTCGACCAGAATAAAACCTGGCTGTTGTGGTGCGAGCGCGGCGTGATGAGTCGTCTGCAGGCGCTGTATCTGCGCGAACAGGGCTTTGAGAATGTGAAGGTGTATCGCCCGTAATCGCGATTTTCCCCGGCCATCCGCGCCGGGGGAATCTTACTCCTGCAGATGAAGCGCTTCGACGCTTCTCACTAACTGCCCGGCAATCTGCGGCATGTCGTCTGCACTGAAGAACCCCATCGTCACGGCAATCGCCACCAGCTCTCCCTTTTCATTCCGTAGCGGACAGGCAATCGACTGTGCGCCAGGGATCCCCTGTGTCGGATGGTGACGCACCGCGTAGCCCCGAGAGCGTATCTGCTCGATCAGTTGTGCCTGCGCCTGGTTTTGCGGCTGATAAGTGGAATAACTCATGAATACCTGACCCGCTGAACTGGCGTGAAGCGGAACGGGCGTGTTGGGTAGAAAATCGATATCTACATTACGGAAGCTGCGATTGTAGTGCTTCAGCACTAATCCGCCGTCCGTCTCAACCACCACGCCGGTAGAGTGGTTATAGGTATCGCGAAACGCGATCAGCGCCGTATTGAGTTCACTCACCGGATCGCGTGCTGCTGTTGGATTCCCCGCCATCTGAAGAAGGGTTGACCCCAGGCAGTAAAGTCCTTTTTCGTTTTGCCCCAGCATACCGGTTCGACAGAGTGAGACCAGATACTTGTGTAAACGACTTTTCGACAAATTGCATCCCGTGGCGATATCGATGGCCCGTGTCTGGCCGTTTTGACTGGCAACAAACGCCAGAATATTGACGGCGATATCAACCGAATTGACCCCTTGCGATGTTTCAGCCATATGCGTTCTCTTTTTTGATTCTTCGCGAGTATACCATCGCGGCTGAAATCAGTACTGCCTTCGCAATTTAAAAAGCGCACTACGCCTAAATGGTTAGATGTTGACCTGGGTCAGGTTAATTACTGGTGAACCTGGGTTAACTAATAATGAACTATTTTAGAGGCAAGAACATGGACGCATTGAGCAATATCCGCTTAAAAAGAAGAACCCTGTTAAAAGGGTTCGGTGTGGTGGGGTTATCTTCATTAGCACCGACGTTTCTGACGCTACGTCAGGCTAACGGTGCGCCTTTACCCCGATTTCGTCTTAAGCAATCGGACTACCAGACGTTCCGCTCGACCTGTGCGATGGAATGTTTGCACTGCAACCTGACGGCGTACGTCTGGAAAGACCGGTTAATGAAAATTGAAGCGACGAAAGGCTTCAATGTGAAGTGCTGTTTACGGGGAATTAGCCGTACCAAATGGGTCTATCACCCATTACGGCTGACGCAGCCATTGTTGCGGACGGGAGAAAAAGGCGAGGGGAAATTTAAACCGATCACCTGGGACGCCGCGCTGGATCTCATTGAAAAGAACATCCGGGAGACCATTGCCACTGAGGGCAATAAAGGGTTACTGCTCACTGCCGCTTCCGGGAACATGGACTCCATCAAGAACGATATGGCCAAAGCCTTTTTCGATTATCTTGGTGGCAGTACCAAAACCGCGGGGTCGCTCTGTTGCGCGGCGGTCACTGCGGCGATGATGCCGATGGTTGGCCTGCGCTATGCCGATACCCGCGATACCATTGCAGACAGCCGCTACATTTTGTGTTGGGGGAATAACCCGGCGGTCACCATGCATGCCTATTTTAAAAACTACTCACAGGCGCAGAGAAACGGCGCACGGTTGGTAGTGATCGATCCGCGATTTAACGAAACGGCGGCCAAAGCCGACGAATGGGTGCCGATCGTGCCGGGTACGGATATCGCCCTGGCATTAGGGATGATTAACATCATCATGCAGGAGAAACGCTATGACGCGGATTTCCTGCGCGCGCATACCGGTGCGGTTTATCTGGTGGATCCGCAGCAGCAACTGATGCGTGCCGACCCAAATGACGCGGACAGCTATCTGGTGTTTGATACCCAGAGTCAGACCCTGAAACGCCATGATGCGCCCGGCGTAATACCCGCATTGCTCAGCGAGGAATTACCTGCCAACAGTGAATTCACCACCGTGCTGGATAACGTCTGGGCGCAGGCAAAACCCTGGACAGCGCAGAGAGTGGAGGAGGAGACTGACGTGCCCGCGCAGACGGTGCTCCGTCTGGCACGAGATTACGCTGCAACGCAACCGGCGATGATTGTTCAGAACATGTCGGGGGCACAGAGAACCGAGTTTGGGACTTACGTCGCTGCCAGCCAGTTCTATCTGGCGTTGATCACCGGCAATATCGGCAAAGCCGGGGCGGGGGTCTGCGATGCGGGTGGCGTCAGACAGATGGCAAAATTCTCGCCCATCGTTCCTCCGGCGCCAAATGCGGCCAAAATTCCCGCCATTCCTATTCCTAAAATTGGTGACTGGGTCGTTAATGAAAAACCGCATGCGATTAAGTTCTGGTGGAATATGACGCTGGGTGCGATGACCCAGTTACCCAACACCAACCAGGTCAGAGAGGCCTTTAAAAAGGTACCGTTTGTGGTGGTAGCCGACAATCTGATGAGTTCGTCTGCGCTGTACGCCGATCTGGTGCTCCCCGTCACGACCATTTTTGAGGATGTCAGCCTTATGGCGGGCGTGCGCAGTCACTATGTGCAACTGATGGAGAAGGCCGTGGAGCCGCCGGGAGAAGCCAAACCCGATTACTGGATTTTTGCCCGGCTGGCCGAACGCTTTGGTTTTGGCGAGGTTTTTAACCAGCCTATTGAGCACTATATCGACACCTGCCTGAAAGGCTCGGGCATTACCCGCGACATGCTGAAAAAGGGGCCGGTATGTCCCGTCGAAGATGACTGGATCCCGTTTAAAGACGGCCAGTTCCTCACCTCGACCGGCAAAGCGCATCTGTACATTGAGGAGTGGGCGAAGAAAGATTTCCTGCCGGTGGTGACCTGGAAGCAGGTGAAAGAATCGGTTAAAGGATCGCCTGAACTGGCTCAAACCTACCCGCTAATGGCGGTGCAGCGCAAACTGGCGCGCAGCGTGCACTCCAGCCACGGGATGAATGAGTGGATCCTGGAGGTTCAGCGTAACCGCCCGAATGTGATGATCCATCCGGAAGATGCCCGTCAGCGAAAGATTCAGCCCGGAGAGTGGGTCGTGGTGTTCAATCACCGCGGTCAGCATCGGGCGATTGCTGACGTGACCACCCATATCAAACGCGGAGTGGTGAGTCTGGATAACGGCTGGTGGGAGCAGCAGGGCGGAAGCAGTAGCCATGTGACTAACGATCAGGTGGAAGTGTTGGGCAATGGACACTGTTGCAACAGTACGCTCGTCGATGTGAGAAGGGAGGCTTAATTGCATGAAACAGTATGGATTTCTTATTGATATGCAAAATTGCTACGGTTGTAAAACCTGTAGCATGGCCTGCAAATCAGAAAACATGACGCCGATGGGCGTTCTCTGGCGTCGGGTTCGTGAACGCCATACGGATGAACCCAATACGCAAGCCTTCATCAGTATGTCGTGCAACCACTGCGATGACCCGCAATGCATGAAAGTCTGCCCGGCGGGGACGTACAGCAAACGCGCCGACGGCATTGTCGTGCAGGATCACGATCGCTGCATTGGCTGCCGGATGTGCATCATGGCCTGTCCGTGGAGTGCGCCGGTGTACGATCCCGCAGAAGGGAAAACCAGTAAGTGCAATCTGTGTGCTGAACGTCTCGATGAAGGATTGCAGCCGCGCTGCGTAGAATCCTGTCCTGCAGGCGTATTACGTTTTGGCGAGATCGCAGAGCTGCGTAAGGAGCATACGACGCCATGGACGGTGCTGGAAAAACGCTACAACCTGCCCGATCACACGATTAGCCAGCCTAACATTGTCATTATTCCGCCGCGGGATTAAGGAGAACAACATGGAACAGTATGAATTGCCGTTGGTCTTCTTCACCGTCTTTGCTCAGTGGGGGGCTGGCGGGGTACTGGCGCTGACGCTATGCCAGGTTTTCAGCGCACAGAAATTCAGCGCAATGCAGTGTCGTACGCTGGCGCTTCGGTTCTGGATCATTACCGTGCTGGGGTCCTGTGCGTCGCTGGCGCATCTGGGAGCGCCTGAAGGTGCTTACCGATCTCTGACTGGACTGGGGAGCTCCTGGCTCAGCCGGGAAGTGGCCGTGTTTATTGTGCTCAATGGCGTGATGTTTTGCTGGCTACTGCTGTGC
This sequence comes from Citrobacter sp. RHB35-C17, assembly GCF_013816795.1. Lineage (NCBI taxonomy): Bacteria > Pseudomonadati > Pseudomonadota > Gammaproteobacteria > Enterobacterales > Enterobacteriaceae > Citrobacter > Citrobacter sp. RHB35-C17. The sequence goes on from NZ_CP057150.1 coordinate 1,204,053, forward strand.
TGGTTCAGGCCTGCGCCGCGCGGAATGACGCTGCTGGGCGGTGTGACGGCACTGGTGGGATTGGGCACTATTCTGGTGACGTCGCAGGTCTATTACCAGATGCCGTTACACCCGCTCTGGCACAACGCTGCGACGCCTGCCGCTTTCCTGGGAACGGCGTTGCTGACGGGGTTTATGAGTGTCGCCATTGCCAGAGCGTACTGGCACCTTTCACCTTCTACGGTCTGTAATGCGGGGATTGTGGCGGGCATTGTACTGAGTGCAGGCGCACTGGGCCTTCGCTATCAGGTTCCGGGTGCCGATGCATCCAGCCCTCTGCTCTGGTGGCAGCTGTTCGCCAGCGTGTGCGTCGCAGTGTGGGGAGTATCACGTCTGAACAGCGGGATGCGCAGTTGGCTATGGGTGGCACTCATCATCACGGGAGAACTGGCCGGTAGAATGCTGTTTTACAGCAATGTCATGAGTTCCGCGCCCTGGTTTTGAATGATTGGTCTCCAGGCCGGATGGCGACGCTAAAGCGTCTTATCCGGCCTGGAGACTGACATGTGTGGCGTCATCTTACTCGTAGTAATTATAAATGCCTGCCGCCATCACCAGTTGTGACGCCACTTCATGGGCTTTCTCACGCCCAACCAGCAGGTCGATAATCTTTAAGCCAAAATCGATTGAGGTCCCCGGGGCCTGGCTGGTCAGTAATTTCACCCGCGGGTCCCACACCACGCGTTTATCCTGCCATTGTTCTGCGGGTATTTTATCTTTCAGCGCCGGGAAACCGGTCATATTGCCGATGGGAAAAATGTCATGCGGAACGAGTACGGTAGCGGCTGCCGCGCAAATGGCGGCGACAATCCGTCCGGAACGGTGAAACTGCTTGACGGTTTCGACCAGCAACGTGCTGTCGCGAAAACACTCGGCACCTTTAATGCCGCCCGGCAGGACGATGATGTCGTAGTCGCCGTCGGCGACTTCAACCAGCGGCGCATCCGCCAGCAGTTTTACGCCGCGAGAACAAACAATGGTCAGACTGCCATCGCTGGCGACGCTCGCGATGGTGACGTTGATTCCACCACGAACCAGCAGGTCGATAGTGGTAACCGCTTCGGTTTCTTCACTACCAGGGGCGAGGCATACCAGTGCCGATGCGCTCATACTCACTCTCCTTACGTTTTACTAACTCAAACAGGCGGCTGTTTTCCGGCACCGCAATCCCGTGGGCACGGGCGCGTTTCAACAGATAGCCGGTAATGTAGTCTATCTCGGTATGACGCATGGCCCGGATATCCTGCAGCATAGACGAGATATTTTCTGCTGTACTGTCAATAACTTGCTCGACATAATAGCGTAAATCGTCCACCGAGGTATGGTGACCTTCGCGCTCAATGACCGCCGCGACTTCCTGGCAGATCAGATTGACCTCTTCAGGATGGTTGCGCAGTTCGCCATTCGGGCAGTTCCACAGCGCGGTCAGGGGATTGATCACACAGTTCACCGCCAGCTTGCGCCACATCTCAGCACGAATATTATTATGCCAGGCGACGTCGGGCAGCACGCATTGCAGCAAATCGGCAAGATAGCTGAAATCGCCATCCTGCTCGCGCGCCGGACCGATACGCGTGGTGCCGTTCGCGACGTGGATAATGACGTTGCCATCGCGACGTGCAGCGTGGGTGGTCGTTCCCATCAGCAAGGGTTGGTGGATAGCGTGCAATTCTTCAATCGTTCCCATGCCGTTATGGATCAACAGAATGGGCGTCATTTCCGACAGCGTTGACGCCAGCGCTTTGACCGCGTCGGAGACCTGCCACGCTTTGAGCGTCACCAATAGCAAATCGCTGGTGGCTAAAAACTCCGGATCGTTTGCCGTCAGGGATTCGTTAAATATCGACCCGTCCGTCTCAATCACATTCACGCTGCAATAGGGCTGCGGAACGCGCAGCCAACCTTGTACTTCATGTCCCTGTTTGCACAGCGCCGAAAGCCATAACTGTCCTAAGGCTCCGCATCCCAGTACGGTAATTTTCATTCTTCCTCCTCACCCGCAACAGCACCAGGTGTTTGCTAACATAGTATAGCGCTGTCTGTTGAGTCACTTTGCAGGTATTATGCTTCGCATCAAAAATGAAGGGAGAGGAAAAGATGCCATCTTTCGATATTGTGTCTGAAGTTGATCTTCAGGAAGCTCGTAACGGCGTAGATAACGCCATTCGGGAAGTTGAGTCACGTTTTGATTTTCGCGGCGTTGAAGCGACCATTGAGCTCAATGATGCCAATAAAACCATCAAGGTGCTGAGCGAATCCGATTTCCAGGTCAACCAGTTGCTGGATATTCTGCGTGCCAAGTTGCTTAAGCGCGGCATTGAAGGGGCATCGCTTGATGTACCGGAAGAGTTCGTACACAGCGGGAAAACCTGGTTTGTCGAAGCGAAGCTGAAGCAGGGCATCGAGAGCGCCGTGCAGAAGAAGATCGTTAAGCTGATTAAAGACAGCAAGCTGAAGGTGCAGGCGCAGATTCAGGGCGAAGAGATTCGCGTGACCGGGAAATCCCGCGATGACCTCCAGTCCGTGATGGCGCTGGTGCGCGGCGGCGATTTGGGACAGCCGTTCCAGTTTAAAAACTTCCGCGATTAATCTTTAACGGTCCGGCTTTCCGGACCGTTTTCTTTTTTACGCCTGGCTGATGGCCTGTTCAACCTCAAAGCGGTTGGTCACTTTGCTGTCGATCTTCACATAGGCGGAATGTTCCTGCTGTGCAATCAACACTTCACTGACGCCTTCTGTTGCCAGTAAACGCTGCTTCAGCACGTCATCGGCTGCAATCTCCGGTGGAATGACCACCCGCAGGCTGCTGACATACGGCGGCTCTTTCATGGTGCTGGCGACGGCAAGCCAGACAACGGCTAAAAACGCCCCGGCAAGGAAAACCGTCTGACCGTCAAACATCCCGTCGACCCAACCGCCCAGTGAACCGCCCAGCGCGACGCCGAGGAACTGGCTGGTGGAATACACGCCCATCGCCGTGCCTTTATAGCCCGCCGGAGACTCTTTGCTGATGAGCGAAGGGAGGAGGGCTTCCATCAGATTGAAGGCGAGGAAGAACAATTGCACACCGATAATCAGTTCCCAGAAATGGCTGCCCGCGCCCCAGAGAACAATCTCGGCAATCACAATCAGCGCGACGCAAAACAGGAACACCCGTTTCATCCGCCGCTTCACTTCGGCGTAGATAATAAACGGGACGACCGAGCCAAACGAAATCAGCATCGTCACCAGATACACTTTCCAGTGTTCCGCTGCGGGTAGCCCGGCATCAGCCAACTGGCCGGGTAGGGCAACGAAGGTGGACATCAGCAGAATGTGCAGACACATGATGCCAAAGTTGAGTTTCAGCAGTTTCGGTTCCGCCAGCACTTTGCTGAAGCTGCCTTTCACCATTCCTGATTCGCGATTAAGCACGTGGTTGTCACTGTCTGGCACCACCCACAGCGTCAGGACGATCCCAAGCGTCGCCAGGACGGCGATCATCCAGAAGAGGGCGTTGAGACCCAGGGCGTGGGTGATGATTGGCCCAAGCACCATGGCGATCGCGAAGGTGATGCCAAAGCTTACGCCAATAAACGCCATCGCTTTCGTGCGGTTTTGCTCGCGGGTTAAATCTGACAGCAGCGCCATCACCGCGGCGGCAATCGCGCCCGAACCTTGTAACGCGCGGCCAAGAATAATGCCCCAGATGGAGTCTGACAGCGCGGCGATAATACTGCCGAGAATAAACACCGCTAACCCGCCGACAATCAGCGGCTTACGACCGATACGGTCGGAAAGCAGTCCGAAGGGGATCTGAAAAATAGCCTGCGTCAGACCATAGATGCCGATGGCGAGTCCAATCAAGGCTTCACTGGCGCCCTGTAGCGCCATACCGTATGTGGTCAGAACCGGCAGGACCATAAACATGCCAAGCATGCGCAGCGAAAATACGGTCCCTAAACCCCAGGTGGCGCGCAACTCACCCGGCGTCATTTTATAATCGTTCATTCCCACCTCTGTCTCAATTTCGCGCCTAGTGTAAAGCGCTAAGCAGGCGGGGTAAACATGAGGTTATTGAGTAAATATTACCGGAAGAGAGATTTGTGACAGAAATAGAAAAGGGTGCCGAAGCACCCTTTTAATACCGTTATCTGGCTTACCAGACGTAGGTCAGCAGATTGTGTGAATCCGGCACCATAAAGTCGACGGACATCATCACGGAGAGCGCGGTAATGGCGATGATGGAGAAACCGAACAGCTTGCGCGCCCAGACTCTGTCATCTTCCACTTTGTAACCGCGCAGCGCCATGCCTAACCACCAGACGCTCACCGCTGCCGCCACCACCAGATATTTATATCCGGCATAACCGCCCAGAGAGAGCATCAGCGTCGCGATGGCAAATGCGATGATGTACAGCGTGATATGGTTTTTGGCGACAGAGATGCCTTTCACCACCGGCAGAACCGGGATGTTAGCCGCCTGATAATCCTTAAAGCGGAAAATCGCGATGGCATAAGAGTGCGGCATCTGCCACAGGCTGAAAATCGCCAGCAGAATCAGCGCGCCGCTGTCGAACTCTCCGGTGACTGCGCAGTAGCCGATCACCGGCGGCGCCGCACCGGAGAGAGAGCCGATCAGCGTCCCGTAGACCGAGTGGCGTTTCATATACAGGCTGTAAACGCCCACATAAACCACAAAGCCCATCACCCCCAGCCAGCAGGCCAGAGGGTTCGCGCCAAACCACAGCAGCATGAAGCCAGCAATACCCAGCAGGGTGGCGTACACCAGCGAGACTTTAGGAGAGATCAGGCCTCTTACCAGCACCCGATTCTTGGTCCTTTCCATCTTTCTGTCGATATCCCTGTCGATGTAGTTGTTAAATACACAACCCGACGCCACAACCAGTGACACTCCGACCAACGTGTAGATGAACAGAGGATAGTCGATGCTGCCCTTGGAGGCCAGCAGGAACCCCCCGATCACCGAGATCAGGTTGCCAAAGATGATGCCTGGTTTCGTTACTTGCAGGTATTGCTTAAACATCATAACCGCCGCTCTTAGTGCATCATCATATTGTAGTTGAGGTTCCACATGATCCAGATGGAACCGACAACCAGGATGGCGATGATCAGCACGGTAAAGACAAAAGCCGTCATGTTCCAGCCTTCATCAGATTTGGTGTTCATGTGCAGGAAGCACACCAGATGCACCAGAATCTGCACCACTGCCATTGCCAGGATAGTCCCCAGAATTACGGCCGGAGAGGCAGCACCTGTCATTACCATCCAGAACGGAATGACCGTCAGGATGACCGACAGGATAAATCCTGTCATGTAGGTTTTTACGCTGCCATGGGACGCGCCGCTGTTCACGTTAGAATGACTCATTACATCGCCCCCATCAGATAAACAACAGTGAACACACAGATCCACACCACGTCCAGGAAGTGCCAGAACAGGCTCAGGCACATGATGCGGGTGCGGTTGGTGCTGGTCAGGCCGCGACGGGCGATCTGTACCATCAGCACGGCCATCCAGATAAGACCGGACGTCACGTGCAGACCGTGGGTGCCGACCAGCGCGAAGAACGCAGAGAGGAAGCCGCTGCGATCCGGGCCCATACCGTTAACAATCAGATGATGGAATTCATAGATTTCCATCCCGATGAAGCCGGCACCAAACAAGAAGGTCAACGCCAGCCAGGAAACCACCTGGCTCTTGTTGTTCTTGTGCATGGCGATCGCCGCCATGCCATAGGTAATGGAGCTGAACAACAGCAAGAAAGTTTCAACCAGAACGAACGGCAGTTCGAAAATGTCCTTACCTGTCGGGCCACCTGCGGTGCCGTTCACCAGAACGGCATAGGTAGCAAACAGAATAGAGAACAGAATGCAGTCGCTCATCAGGTAGATCCAAAATCCGAAGATTTTGTTCTGGCCTGCATCGTGGTGCCCGTGTTCGTGCGCGTGGGCAGTCGCGTGCGCTAAAGTATCAGTTGCCATTTTTCAGCCCTGCCTTAGTAATCTCATCGAAATGCTGGTTTTCCAGTTTTTCGATTTCCGGGACCGGCACGTAGTAGTCCACATCTTCATCAAAGCTTTTCACAATCCAGCTGATGATCATGCCTGCGAAGCTTGCAATAGCCAGCCACCAGATATGCCAGATCATGGCGAAACCAAACAGCGTCGCGAAGGCGGTAATGACGATACCGGCACCGCTATTCTTCGGCATATGAATCTCTTCATAGTGCGCAGGCTGCTTGTACGCTTCACCTTTTTCTTTCATTTCCCAGAAGGCATCACGCTCATGAACGTGCGGCACAACGGCAAAGTTATAGAACGGAGGCGGAGAAGACGTTGCCCATTCCAGCGTACGGCCACCCCATGGGTCACCGGTCAGATCACGATTCTGTTCGCGGTCGCGAATAGAAACATACATCTGAATGAACTGGCACAGGATACCCACTGCAATCAGCGCGGCGCCACAGGCAGCAACAACCAGCATCGGATGGAACTGAGGGTCAATCTGCTGGCTGAGACGACGAGTCATCCCCATAAAGCCCAGCACATACAGCGGCATGAAAGCAACGAAGAAGCCGATGATCCAGAACCAGAATGCGCGTTTACCCCAGGTTTCGTTCAGCGTGAAGCCAAACGCTTTTGGCCACCAGTAGGTCATACCCGCGAAGCAACCAAATACGACGCCGCCGATAATAACGTTATGGAAGTGCGCAATCAGGAACAGACTGTTGTGCAGTACAAAGTCCGCGCCCGGGACCGCCAGCAGTACGCCGGTCATCCCGCCGACTGAGAAGGTCACGATAAAGCCAATCGTCCACAGCATTGCTGAGTGGAATACGATACGGCCCTGATACATGGTGAACAGCCAGTTGAAGATCTTCACCCCGGTCGGGATGGCGATAATCATGGTGGTAATACCGAAGAAGGCGTTAACGTTCGCACCGGCACCCATGGTAAAGAAGTGGTGCAGCCAGACGATGAACGACAATACGGTAATACACACGGTTGCCCACACCAGCGAGGTGTAACCAAACAGACGTTTACGTGAGAAGGTCGCGGCGATTTCCGAGAACACCCCGAATACCGGCAGAATCAGAATGTACACTTCCGGATGGCCCCAGGCCCAAATCAGGTTGATGTACATCATCATGTTGCCGCCCATATCGTTGGTAAAGAAATGGGTGCCCAGATAACGATCCAGGGTAAGCAACGCGACGGTAACCGTCAGAATCGGGAAGGAGGCGATAATCAGGATGTTTGCGCATAGCGATGCCCAGGTAAAGACCGGCATCTTGAACATGGTCATGCCTGGCGCGCGCATCTTAATGATAGTCACAAAGAAGTTGATACCGGTCAGGGTTGTACCAATACCGGACAACTGGACTGCCCATATCCAATAGTCGACCCCGACGCTTGGACTGTACTCAATTCCCGAGAGCGGCGGGTACGCCAGCCAACCGGTCTGCGCGAATTCACCCACACCCAGAGACAGGTTAACCAGGATAACGCCGACAACGGTGAACCAGAAGCTCAGGTTGTTCAGGAACGGGAACGCAACGTCACGCGCACCAATCTGCAGTGGAACCACCAGGTTCATCAGACCGATAACAAATGGCATTGCCACGAAGAAGATCATGATCACGCCGTGAGCCGTGAATATCTGATCGTAGTGGTGAGGCGGCAGGAAGCCCGCTTCACCTGCAGACGCCAGCGCTTGCTGACTACGCATCATGATGGCGTCAGCAAAGCCACGAACCAACATGACGATAGCGACGATGACATACATGATGCCAAGGCGTTTGTGGTCAACCGAAGTTAGCCACTCTTTCCACAGGTAGGTCCACTTACCAAAGTAAGTAATCAGGCCAAGTAAAGCCGCACCACCGATGATAATAGCAGCGATCGTAACCATGACGATGGGTTCATGGAACGGAACTGCATCCAGTGTCAATTTTCCGAACATCGTATTCTTCCTCAGCCCCTTGAGTTGGCGGCTTCCGCGTGGCTCATGTCCATGCCTTCCATTCCTTCGTGCGAGCTGTGCTCACCTTCCGGTTGGGTCATGTCCATGCTCTGACCGTGAGCCATAAATTTGTTAATCACGTCTTTAAACAAATCGGGTTTCACGTTGGAGAAGTATTCCACCTGGTTGTATTCGCTTGGCACAGCCACTTTCTCGAACGCAGCCATGTCGCTCATGGTGTTCGGTGACTGTTTCGCTTTAGCAACCCATTGGTCGAATGCGGCGCGGTCCTCTGTTGCGATAGCCTTGAACTTCATACCGGAGAAGCCAGGTCCGCTATAGCTTGCGGAGATACCGTCATAGGTACCGGCTTCATTGGCGATCAGATGCAGGCGAGTCTGCATACCGGCCATGGCATAAATCTGGCTGCCCAGACGTGGGATGAAGAAGGAGTTCATCACGGAGTTAGAGGTCACTTTGAAGTACACCGGAGTGTTCGCCGGGAAGGCGATTTCATTCACGGTAGCAATGCCCTGTTCCGGGTAGATGAAGAACCATTTCCAGTCCATGGAAACCACTTCGATGGTAATGGGCTTCTCGTCATGCGCCAGCGGCTTGCTTGGCTCAAGAGCGTGAGTGGTTTTCCAGGTCAGCACGGCAAGGAAAATGATGATTAAGATAGGAACCGTCCAGACCACCGCTTCCACTTTATTGGAGTGTGACCAGTTCGGGCTATACTTCGCATCTTTATTGCTTGCACGGTACTTCCAGGCAAAACCTACAGCCATCAAGATTGCAGGAATAACGACGATCAACATCAGGCCAAATGCCGTCAGTATCAGCGAACGTTGCTCCAGTCCAATCTGTCCTTTGGGATCTAACAGCGCAGAATTACAGCCACTGAGTAATGCAGTGCCTGCAATTAATGACAACCATCCCAAACTTTTATTGTATTTCCTGAGTCTCATTTAACGACCTCAATTCCACGGGACCGGGTGGCGTTTAAAGTGTGTGGGCATTTTACGGGAAGGTTACATTACTGTAAACATCATTGGATCTGTGTTACCGGGTTCTGCCGCACGTGTCACATATGTTGCAAGATATGTCGTTTCAGCATTAAGAACCTGTTGCAACATCACGTTATAACGAAAGGGGACTTCAGGGAGGCGACGCGAGGGTAATTGGTATAACCAATGTAAAAATAAAACAATTGGTTAACAAGTGATTATCAACAAAGAGACAAATAAAATACAAAAAATAAATGTGTTTCGGCTGAATCGAGTAAGGAAAATAAAACCTATAAAAGGCGTCAATAATTTCCAGATTCTATTGCGCACAAAACAACAAATATTAATTTTTTCAGTTGTTGTTTATTTAGCCGATATAATTACGCAAGGTGATTACAACGGCTAAATAAAGGGGCGCTTACACCAGCCGCGTTTTGCGTAGCGCCAGATAGTCGAGCAAGCCGCCAAACACGATGCCGAAAATGGCGATAGTCACTGCGACTTCCAGCAGTCCGGCGAGGAAGGAGAAGTTAGTGAACGCCAGCGCGTTCAGCGACAGCAACAGCAGCCAGACGGCAAGCAACACGCATCCCGCCATCAAAATCCATAACGCCAGACGGTAGGCCGAACGGAATTCTGTTCGCGGCAGGAAACTTTCGCTCTGTCGCGTGTACTCCAGCGTTTGCCGACACACCAGCAGCAATATCAGGCCCGGAACGGCGGCCACGACGGAGAAAAGATAAAACGTCGACCAGCCATGCGCCTCGACAAACCAACCGGCAACCGGGCCAACATAGACGCGCCCCACGGCAGAAAGCGCTGACAGCAGGGCAAACTGGGTGGCGGAAAATGACTTATTACACAGCGTCATCAGTAGCGCGACGAACGCTGACGTCCCCATTCCCCCGCACAGGTTCTCGAAAAACACCGCCGCAGCCATGCTGAACATGTGCTTGTCGGTCACCGACAGGAGCCAGTATCCGGCGTTAGAGACGCCCTGCAGAATGCCGAAAATCAGTAAAGCGCGAAACAGCGTCAGCCGTTGCATCAACACCCCGCCGTACAGCGCGCCAATAATCGTGGCGATAAGCCCCAGCGTTTTATTGACGACGCCCACTTCTCCGGCGTCAAAGCCCACACCACGAATCAAAAAGGTGGTGGTCAGGCTCATGGCGAAGGCATCACCCAGCTTATAAAGGATGATGAGCAGCAAAATCAGCCAGGCGTTGTTACGTCCGAAGAAATCGCGTAGCGGGGCTGCGACTGCCTGCTCCAGCGTTTTTGGCACCGGAATGCTGTCGGTCGGTTCGGGGGCGAGCAGAGTGGAAATAATACAAGGGATCAGTAATGCTGCCATCAGCCAGTACATGCCTTGCCAGCCGAGCCAGCGGTCGGCCATCCACAGCGCCAGTCCACCGGACACCAGCATGCCGAGGCGATAGCCGAGCACGCTGATTGCCGCACCGGTTCCGCGCTCTTCTGCGGCTAAGACGTCCGTTTTCCAGGCGTCAAACACAATATCTTGCGACGCTGAACAAAAGGCGATCACTACCGCCAGCGCCGCCATCCATCGCAACTGGCTACCGGGCTCCAGAAAACCCATCGCAGCGATGGAGACCAGCAACAAACATTGCGTCGTCAGCAACCAGCCACGACGACGACCTAAAAAGGGCGGTGTGTAGCGGTCCATGACCGGAGACCAGAGAAATTTAAAGACGTAAGCCTGACCGACCAGCGAAAAGAAACCGATGGTTTTCAGGTCGATATTCTCGACGGTCATCCATGCCTGAAGCGTACCGGAGGTCAACGCGAGCGGCAGGCCGGAGGCAAAACCTAACATCAGCAAAATGGCTGATTTCGGTTGTTGAAAAATGCGTAAGTAGTGACTAGGCATGGGCATATAAAGCTGACCCGGCGCGGAGCCGGGTCAGGGGGCAGAAATTAACGAGCGTTCTGTTTGATGAAGTCGTGGACGCTAGTGTCCTGAGACATATCAGTAATCGTATCGGTCAGCACGCTGTTAACCGCGTTGGCGATATTCTTGTTGGTCGCCTGGAACGCGCCTTCAACGGAGTAGCTGGCGCGGTAGTTTTTGGTCATCTTGTTGCCGTTGGCCGCCGTCGCGATGATCGCGATATCGGCCTTGGTGGCAATGTTATAACGCACGTTGCCCTGAGACACATCCGCGTATAGCTGGTTAACAATGATCTGCAGGTTCACCGCACCGTTCGGGCCAACCATATAACCGCGCGAGGTCATCTGTTTTTCCAGCACTTCTTGTAACAGGAAGCGCAGATCGCGGGAGGCCGTCAGTGTCACCAACTGATTGTCGCGGGTCACTTTCGCCAGCGCCTGGTCCGGACGCTGATCGGCGCCGTTGATGCTAACGGTCACGCCCATCAGGCTAGGATCCTGTTGCGGGAGCGTGATTTTAGGCGAAACGTCAATCGTGGTTGGTGGTGTCGCACAGCCCGCCAGCATGAAAAGCGCGATTAACGGGAAGAGGATTTTTTTTAACATGTTCGTGCTCTCAGTAACTCTTAATCATATGGATAGAGAAAAATTCCCGCCATCATAACATCGCCAACGGCGAGGGGAAGTGGGTAACGCATGTAAATTCATCATGTTGTCGGAATAATGAAGTTATAGAGACCAAATTGGGCATTTATGCCATCCCCCAACGGGTTGAATCAGTAAACTTCATCGCGTTGATGGCGAAAATCAGACGAAGGCTAAATTTTTGTTGTAATGGCGCAATGGAACCGGTAAAAGCGGCTAATATTTAAAGGGATGGGTGACATCTCAGCGCCGTTTGAGGAGATATATCATGATGATACGTGAGCAAATAGAAGAAAAATTAAGGGCAGCGTTCCAACCCGTGTTCCTCGAGGTCGTGGATGAAAGCTATCGTCATAATGTCCCGGCTGGCTCAGAAAGCCACTTTAAGGTCGTTCTGGTTAGCGATCGCTTTACCGGCGAGCGTTTTTTGAATCGTCATCGGATGATCTACGGTACATTAACCGCAGAACTGTCTACGACGGTTCACGCGCTGGCTCTGCATACTTATACCATCAAAGAGTGGGAAGGGTTGCAGGATACGATCTTTGCGTCACCTCCCTGTCGTGGTGCGGGAAGCATCGCGTAAAAACGCATTTGCAACTGCTGGCGTTTTTCCAGTATGTTGCTAAAGATTATGTGAAAACGGCCTGCGGGCCGTTTTGTTTTGTCTGAATTTTGCACGAGTCAAACCCTTTTCAGGGCAAGAATAGCCGGGAATTGTGAAAAATGCCGCAGCAACGCGTAATAACCGTTCTCGACTCATAAAAGTGATGCCGCTATAATGCCGCGTCTTATTTGAATGTCTTCGGGATGATTCTGACGACAGGGAATGTGATTGATTAAGAGAACATCCCGGTTCCGCGAAGCTAATAATCTGTGCTTGCGGAGTAGAGTTGACCGAGCACTGTGATTTTTTGAGGTAACAAGATGCAAGTTTCAGTTGAAACCACTCAAGGCCTTGGCCGCCGTGTAACGATTACTATCGCTGCTGACAGCATCGAGACCGCTGTTAAAAGCGAGCTGGTCAACGTAGCGAAGAAAGTGCGTATTGACGGCTTCCGTAAAGGCAAAGTACCGATGAATGTTGTTGCTCAGCGTTATGGCGCGTCCGTTCGCCAGGACGTTCTGGGTGACCTGATGAGCCGCAACTTCGTTGATGCCATCATCAAAGAAAAAATCAATCCGGCTGGCGCACCGAACTACGTTCCGGGCGAATACAAACTGGGTGAAGATTTCACCTACGCGGTAGAATTCGAAGTCTATCCGGAAGTTGAACTGACCGGCCTGGACACAATCGAAGTTGAAAAACCGGTTGTTGAAGTCACCGATGCGGATGTTGACGTGATGCTGGATACCCTGCGCAAACAGCAGGCGACCTGGAAAGATAAAGACGGCGCTGCGGATGCAGAAGACCGCGTCACCCTCGACTTCACCGGTTCTGTAGACGGCGAAGAGTTCGAAGGCGGTAAAGCGTCTGATTTCGTACTGGCGATGGGCCAGGGTCGTATGATCCCGGGCTTTGAAGACGGTATCAAAGGTCACAAAGCGGGCGAAGAGTTCACCATCGACGTGACTTTCCCGGAAGACTACCACGCTGAAAACCTGAAAGGTAAAGCGGCGAAATTCGCCATCAACCTGAAGAAAGTGGAAGAGCGTGAGCTGCCGGAACTGACTGAAGAATTCATCAAACGTTTTGGCGTTGAAGATGGTTCCGTTGCCGGTCTGCGTACTGAAGTCCGTAAAAACATGGAACGCGAGCTGAAAGGCGCGGTGCGTAACCGTGTTAAATCTCAGGCAATCGACGGTCTGGTGAAAGCGAACGACATCGACGTTCCTGCTGCACTGATTGACAGCGAAATCGACGTTCTGCGTCGTCAGGCTGCTCAGCGTTTCGGTGGTAACGAGAAACAAGCGCTGGAACTGCCGCGTGAACTGTTCGAAGAACAGGCTAAGCGTCGCGTAGTTGTGGGTCTGCTGCTGGGCGAAGTGATTCGTACCAATGAACTGAAAGCGGATGAAGATCGCGTGAAGGGCCTGATCGAAGAGATGGCTTCTGCTTACGAAGATCCGAAAGAAGTGATCGAGTTCTACAGCAAAAATAAAGAGCTGATGGACAACATGCGTAACGTCGCTCTGGAAGAGCAGGCGGTTGAAGCGGTTCTGGCGAAAGCCAAAGTGACTGAAAAAGCCACGACCTTCAATGAGCTGATGAACCAGCAGGCGTAATTCCGCTTAAACGCGCGAATTTCGCTCAAAGGCCCGTCACCGTCAGGTGGCGGGCCTTTTTTTTGTCATGACTTTTGCATGGAAGCGTGCGAAAAAGCCCTTTTCGGTGTTAGCGTTCAGGCAAAAGATTGTTATGCTTGAATTATGGCGATGCCGTACCCATAACAGAGGGACTAGCTGATAATCCGTCCATAAGGTTACAATCGGTACAGCAGGTTTTTTCATTTTTTATCCAGGAGACGGAAATGTCATACAGCGGCGAACGAGATAACTTTGCACCCCATATGGCGCTGGTGCCGATGGTCATTGAACAGACCTCACGTGGTGAGCGCTCTTTTGATATCTACTCTCGTCTACTTAAGGAACGTGTCATTTTTCTGACCGGCCAGGTCGAAGATCATATGGCTAACCTGATTGTGGCGCAGATGCTGTTCCTGGAAGCCGAAAACCCGGAAAAAGATATCTACCTGTACATTAACTCTCCGGGCGGCGTAATTACCGCAGGCATGTCGATTTATGACACCATGCAGTTTATTAAGCCAGACGTCAGCACCATTTGTATGGGCCAGGCGGCCTCAATGGGCGCGTTCTTGCTGACAGCCGGGGCGAAAGGTAAACGTTTCTGCCTGCCGAACTCCCGCGTAATGATCCATCAGCCGTTGGGCGGTTACCAGGGCCAGGCAACGGATATTGAAATTCACGCCCGTGAAATCCTGAAAGTTAAAGGGCGCATGAACGAACTTATGGCACACCATACGGGTCAATCTCTTGAGCAGATTGAGCGTGATACTGAGCGCGATCGCTTCCTCTCTGCCGCTGAGGCAGTTGAGTATGGCTTAGTCGACTCGATTTTGACCCATCGTAATTGATGCCCGGGGCGCAACTCTGCCGCTATACTTACCAGGGGCGGCACAACGCGACAAAGCGAGTTGCGCCTGAGAATGGCATTTTGCGTCGTCGTGTGCGGCACAAAGAACAAAGAAGAGGTTTTGACTCATGACAGATAAACGCAAAGATGGCTCGGGCAAATTGTTGTACTGCTCTTTTTGCGGCAAAAGCCAGCATGAAGTGCGTAAGCTCATCGCCGGTCCATCCGTGTATATCTGCGATGAATGTGTCGATCTGTGTAACGACATCATTCGCGAAGAGATTAAGGAAGTAGCACCGCATCGTGAACGCAGTGCGCTGCCGACGCCACACGAAATTCGTAACCATCTTGACGATTACGTCATCGGTCAGGAACAGGCCAAGAAAGTGCTGGCGGTCGCGGTATACAACCACTACAAACGTCTGCGCAACGGCGACACCAGTAATGGCGTCGAGTTGGGCAAAAGTAATATTCTGCTGATCGGTCCGACCGGCTCCGGTAAAACGCTGTTGGCGGAAACGCTGGCGCGCCTGCTGGATGTTCCGTTCACGATGGCGGATGCCACCACGCTGACCGAAGCGGGTTACGTGGGTGAGGACGTTGAGAACATCATCCAGAAACTGTTGCAGAAGTGCGACTACGATGTGCAGAAAGCGCAGCGTGGTATTGTCTATATCGATGAAATTGACAAGATTTCCCGTAAGTCTGACAACCCGTCGATCACCCGTGACGTTTCCGGTGAAGGCGTACAGCAGGCGCTGCTGAAACTGATCGAAGGGACGGTTGCTGCCGTTCCGCCGCAGGGTGGACGTAAACATCCGCAGCAGGAATTCTTGCAGGTGGATACCTCTAAGATCCTGTTCATCTGTGGCGGTGCGTTTGCCGGCCTGGATAAAGTGATCGCCAACCGCGTTGAAACCGGCTCCGGCATTGGTTTTGGTGCAACGGTGAAAGCGAAATCCGACAAGGCCAGCGAAGGCGAACTGCTCTCGCAGGTTGAGCCGGAAGATTTGATCAAGTTTGGTCTGATTCCTGAGTTTATTGGTCGTCTGCCGGTTGTGGCAACGCTGAGCGAACTGAGCGAAGAAGCGCTGATCCAGATCCTGAAAGAGCCGAAAAACGCGCTGACCAAGCAGTATCAGGCGCTGTTCAATCTGGAAGGCGTTGACCTGGAGTTCCGCGACGAAGCGCTGGATGCGATTGCCCGCAAAGCCATGGCGCGTAAAACCGGTGCCCGTGGTCTGCGTTCCATCGTAGAAGCCGCGCTGCTGGATACCATGTATGATCTGCCTTCGATGGAAGACGTCGAAAAAGTGGTGATTGATGAGTCGGTGATCGGCGGTCAGAGCAAGCCATTACTGATTTACGGCAAGCCGGAAGCCCAGCAGGCATCTGGTGAATAATTAGCCAATCCATACAATCAGTTAATCAAAAAGGGGGGATTTTATCTCCCCTTTACTTTTTCCGTAATCATGGCGTTGAATGTGTGGGAAACATCCCCATATACTGACATACATGTTAAAGGTGGCATGAAGCACAGCTATGCCATCTGATTACCTGGCGGACACTAAACTAAGAGAGAGCTCTATGAATCCTGAGCGTTCTGAACGCATTGAAATCCCCGTATTGCCGTTGCGCGATGTGGTGGTTTATCCGCACATGGTCATACCCTTGTTTGTAGGGCGGGAAAAATCTATCCGTTGTCTGGAAGCGGCTATGGACCATGATAAAAAAATCATGCTGGTCGCCCAGAAGGAAGCATCAACGGATGAGCCGGGTGTAAACGATCTTTTCACCGTCGGGACCGTGGCCTCTATTTTGCAGATGCTGAAACTGCCTGACGGCACCGTCAAAGTGCTGGTCGAAGGGTTACAGCGTGCGCGTATTTCTGCGCTGTCTGATAACGGCGAGCACTTCTCTGCGAAAGCGGAATACCTTGATTCGCCTGCTATTGACGAGCGCGAACAGGAAGTGCTGGTACGCACGGCGATCAGCCAGTTCGAAGGCTACATCAAGCTGAACAAGAAAATCCCACCAGAAGTACTGACGTCGCTCAATAGCATTGACGATCCGGCGCGTCTGGCGGACACCATCGCTGCCCATATGCCGCTGAAGCTGGCGGATAAGCAGTCCGTACTGGAGATGTCAGACGTGAACGAGCGTCTGGAGTATCTGATGGCGATGATGGAGTCTGAAATCGATCTGCTGCAGGTTGAGAAGCGCATTCGCAACCGCGTGAAAAAGCAGATGGAGAAATCTCAGCGTGAGTACTATCTGAATGAGCAGATGAAGGCGATTCAGAAAGAACTCGGCGAAATGGACGATGCGCCGGACGAAAACGAAGCGCTGAAGCGGAAGATCGACGCGGCAAAAATGCCGAAAGAGGCGAAAGAGAAAGCCGAAGCTGAACTGCAGAAGCTGAAAATGATGTCGCCGATGTCAGCGGAAGCGACCGTCGTGCGTGGTTACATCGACTGGATGGTTCAGGTGCCGTGGAATGCGCGTAGCAAGGTTAAAAAAGACCTGCGTCAGGCGCAGGAAATCCTTGATACCGACCATTATGGTCTGGAGCGTGTGAAAGACCGCATCCTTGAGTATCTCGCGGTACAAAGCCGTGTGAACAAAATCAAGGGGCCGATCCTGTGCCTGGTGGGACCGCCGGGGGTAGGTAAAACCTCTCTGGGTCAGTCCATCGCCAAAGCGACCGGGCGTAAATACATCCGTATGGCGCTGGGCGGCGTGCGTGATGAAGCGGAAATTCGTGGCCACCGTCGGACGTACATCGGTTCAATGCCGGGTAAACTGATCCAGAAAATGGCGAAAGTGGGCGTGAAAAACCCGCTCTTCCTGCTCGATGAGATCGACAAAATGTCTTCCGACATGCGTGGCGATCCGGCATCCGCACTGCTTGAAGTTCTGGATCCTGAGCAGAACGTGGCGTTCAGCGATCACTACCTGGAAGTGGACTACGATCTCAGCGACGTGATGTTTGTCGCGACCTCCAACTCCATGAACATTCCAGCGCCGCTGCTGGATCGTATGGAAGTGATCCGTCTGTCCGGGTATACCGAAGACGAGAAGCTGAACATTGCCAAACAGCACCTGTTGCCGAAGCAGATTGAGCGTAACGCGCTGAAGAAAGGCGAGCTGACGGTCGACGACAGCGCCATTATCGGCATTATTCGTTACTACACTCGTGAGGCTGGCGTGCGTAGTCTGGAACGTGAAATTTCCAAACTGTGCCGGAAAGCGGTTAAGCAATTGCTGCTGGATAAGTCACTGAAACACATTGTGATCAATGGCGATAACCTGCACGACTACCTGGGTGTACAGCGCTTTGACTATGGTCGCGCGGACAATGAAAACCGCGTAGGCCAGGTGACCGGTCTGGCGTGGACGGAAGTGGGCGGCGATCTGCTGACCATCGAAACCGCCTGCGTGCCGGGCAAAGGCAAGCTGACCTACACCGGTTCGCTGGGTGAAGTGATGCAGGAGTCCATTCAGGCTGCATTGACCGTGGTGCGCGCGCGTGCGGAAAAACTGGGTATTAATCCGGACTTTTACGAAAAACGCGACATTCACGTTCACGTTCCGGAAGGGGCGACGCCGAAAGACGGTCCGAGCGCCGGTATTGCGATGTGTACCGCACTGGTTTCCTGCCTGACCGGTAACCCGGTGCGTGCCGATGTGGCGATGACCGGTGAGATCACCCTGCGTGGTCAGGTACTGCCGATCGGTGGGTTAAAAGAAAAACTTCTGGCTGCGCACCGTGGTGGTATTAAAACGGTCTTAATTCCGGATGAAAACAAACGCGACCTGGAAGAGATTCCGGACAATGTTATTGCCGATTTGGACATCCATCCGGTGAAACGCATTGAAGAGGTTCTGACGCTCGCATTGCAAAATGAACCCTCTGGAATGCAGGTTGTGACGGCAAAATAGTGACCTCGCGCAAAGAGCACTAATAAAAACAGGGCTGGCAGGCCATTTCGTACTTGCCAGCCTTTTTTTGTATAGCTAATTTAGATGACGGATTGGGCTTGCCATCATTATCGGGTGTTGTAAGGGCATGGCAGGCCTGATATAACTGCTGCGCGGTCGCACTTTGAAGGATTCTGGTGCGATATAAATTATAATGAGGAAGAGAAGAGTGAATAAATCTCAACTGATCGACAAAATTGCTGCAGGGGCTGATATCTCCAAAGCTGCGGCAGGGCGTGCGTTAGACGCAATTATTGCTTCTGTTACCGAATCTCTGAAAGAAGGGGATGACGTTGCGCTGGTAGGTTTTGGTACTTTTGCTGTTAAAGAGCGTGCTGCCCGTACTGGCCGCAACCCGCAAACAGGTAAAGAGATCGCCATTGCTGCCGCCAAAGTACCTGGTTTCCGTGCAGGTAAAGCACTGAAAGACGCAGTAAACTAAGCGTGATCCCCTTCCGGGGACAGAACTCAGTACAAGGGCGCATCAATTGATGTGCCTTTTTTGTTTTTGCAGCGATTTTCTACATGTTGTGGGCTGACAATCGCCCCTGTTTCTTGTCACAATAGGCCTTTATGCGCAGCGTTCAGGAAACGCTATGCTGCGTAACGCGTATATACACAAGGCATTCACGTTTCATCGGGGCAGTTAACGACGAGGCCGCGTGAAAGATGCCGTGTATAGTCACCTACAGCGGAGTGTGGTTACACCATGATGGACAGCTTACGCACGGCTGCTAACAGTCTCGTGCTCAAGATTATTTTCGGAATCATTATCGTGTCGTTCATTCTGACCGGCGTGAGTGGTTACCTGATTGGCGGAGGCAACAACTACGCCGCTAAAGTGAATGACCAGGAAATCAGCCGTGGGCAGTTTGAGAATGCGTTCAACAGCGAACGTAATCGCATGCAGCAACAGTTGGGCGATCAGTACTCTGAGCTTGCGGCAAACGAAGGTTACATGAAAACCCTGCGCCAGCAGACGCTCAATCGTCTGATTGATGAAGCGTTGCTTGATCAGTATGCCCGCGAACTCAAACTGGGCATCAGCGACGAGCAGGTGAAGCAGGCGATTTTCTCCACGCCGGCATTCCAGGTCGATGGCAAATTTGATAACAACCGCTATAACGCGATTGTTAATCAGATGGGGATGACCGCTGACCAGTATGCGCAAGCCTTGCGTAACCAACTGACTACACAGCAGCTTATCAGCGGCGTCGCGGGCACCGATTTTATGCTCAAGGGTGAGACTGATGAGCTGGCGGCGCTGGTTGCACAGCAGCGTGTCGTCCGTGAAGCCACGATTGACGTCAATGCTCTTGCAGCGAAGCAGTCGGTGACGGATCAGGAAGTGGCCAGCTACTACGAGCAGCACAAAAACAGCTTCATGACCCCGGAACAGTTCCGCGTCAGCTACATCAAGCTGGACGCCGCCTCGATGCAAAAGCCGGTCAGCGATGAAGATATCCAGTCTTATTACGATCAGCACCAGGATCAGTTCACCCAGGCACAGCGTAGCCGTTACAGCATCATCCAGACTAAAACGGAAGATGAAGCGAAAGCGGTACTCGACGCGCTGAACAAAGGTGGTGACTTTGCTGCGCTGGCGAAAGAGAAATCGGCCGACATCATCTCTGCCCGCAACGGCGGCGATATGGGTTGGCTGGAAGACGCCACCACGCCGGAAGAGCTGAAAAATGCCGGGCTGAAAGAGAAGGGCCAGCTTTCTGGCGTGATTAAATCCTCTGTTGGCTTTCTGGTTGTGCGTCTGGACGACATTCAGCCGGCGGTTGTGAAGCCGCTGAACGAAGTCCGTGATGACATCGCAGCGAAAGTGAAACAGGAAAAAGCGCTGGATGCTTACTTTGCTTTACAGCAGAAAGTGAGCGATGCGGCGAACAATGATACGGAATCTCTGGCGGGTGCCGAACAGGCAGCTGGCGCGAAAGCGGTACAGACGGGCTGGTTCAGTCACGAGAACCTGCCGGAAGAGCTGAATTTCAAACCGGTATCAGACGCCATTTTTGATGGTGCTCTGGTGGGTGAAAACGGCGCGCCGGGCAGAAACTCCGATATCATCACCGTCGATGGCGATCGCGCGTTTGTTCTGCGTATCAGCGATCACAAGGCAGAGGCCGTGAAGCCGCTGTCTGAGGTGAAAGATCAGGTAACGGCGCTGGTTAAGCACAACAAAGCAGAGCAGCAGGCTAAACTGGATGCGGAAAAACTGCTGGTTGAGCTGAAGGCGGGTAAAGGCGCAGAAGCGATGAAAGCCGCTGGTCTGAGCTTTGGAGAGTCTAAAACGCTGAGCCGTACGGGCCAGGATCCGGTTAGCCAGGCGGCGTTTGGTCTGAGCCTGCCGGCGAAAGATAAGCCGAGCTATGGCATTGCCAACGATATGCAGGGCAATGTGGTTTTGCTGGCTCTGGACGACGTGAAAGCGGGCTCCATGCCGGAAGATCAGAAGAAAGCGATGGTTCAGGGGATCACCCAGAACAATGCGCAGATTGTCTTTGAGGCATTGATGAGTAACCTGCGTAAATCGGCGAAAATCAAAATCGGCGATGCGATGGATCAACAGCCGTAATCGTCGAGACGTCTCGCAAATCATTGCACAACCGTTGTAACACCTGAAGGCCGCTTTCGCGGCCTTTTCCATTTCTGACATTTGCCATTTGTTCGTTGGTTTTAACCTCGTTATCGTGATTCCACTGTTCACTAACAAGGAGAAAACAGTATGAAACATGGAATCAAAGCGTTACTTATCACCCTTTCCTTCGCCTGCGCGGGTATGACGCAAAGCGCGCTGGCGGCGTCATCGACAGCGGCAGCGAAAAGCCCAGCGGTGGAGACCAGCGCACAAGCACCGGTTGCAGGGCAAAACAAATCCGCGGTTCCGGCGAAAGCCAGCACCGAAGAGGGCACCAGGGTCAGCATCAATACCGCATCGGCAGAAGAGCTGGCGCGCGCGATGAACGGTGTTGGCCTGAAGAAAGCACAGGC
The DNA here is from genome assembly GCF_013816795.1 of Citrobacter sp. RHB35-C17. Lineage (NCBI taxonomy): Bacteria > Pseudomonadati > Pseudomonadota > Gammaproteobacteria > Enterobacterales > Enterobacteriaceae > Citrobacter > Citrobacter sp. RHB35-C17. Next base: position 1,225,698 of record NZ_CP057150.1, read on the forward strand.
GATCGTCAGCTATCGTGATGAGTACGGTCCGTTTAAAACGGTGGAAGATCTCAAACAAGTACCGGGGATGGGCAACGCGTTAGTGGAGCGCAATCTGTCTGCTTTAACACTTTAATCACTTGCGCACTGGCAAATATTTGCCAGACTGAGAGAGGTCATACCAGTTATGATCTCTCTACTCTTGTCTCTCTATAACAAAAACGTAAGGTCTCTGCGCTATGCAAACACAGATTAAGGTTCGTGGTTATCATCTTGATGTCTATCAGCACGTGAATAATGCCCGCTATCTTGAGTTTCTGGAGGAAGCCCGCTGGGATGGCCTGGAGAGCAGCGATAGCTTTCAATGGATGACTGCCCACAATATCGCTTTCGTGGTGGTCAACATCAATATTAACTATCGCCGTCCGGCGGTTCTGAGTGATCTGCTAACCGTCACCAGTCAGGTGCAACAGTTAAACGGGAAAAGCGGTATTCTAAGCCAGGTGATTACGCTGGAACCGGAAGGACAGGTGGTGGCTGATGCGCTTATTACGTTCGTCTGTATTGATCTGAAATCGCAAAAAGCGCTGCCGCTGGAAGGGGAGTTACGCGAAAAGCTGGAGCAGATGGTGAAGTAGGGGGGGATGATCCAACTGTTGGCCGGATAAGGTGCCTGGCACCGCCATCCGGCGAAACCCGCAATTATTTCAAACCGGTCTTCTGCTTCATTGCCGCCATTATGACCGGTTTATCTGCCAGGTAATGATTCAGGCCATTTGCGCGTAGATTACAGGCTGCGCAGTGGCCGCAACCGTCGCCCTTGATGCCGTTATAGCAGGTCAGCGTTTCTTCACGTACCAGATCCAGCTTACCCCAATAATCTGCCAGCGCCCAGGTTTCGGCTTTATCAATCCACATCAGCGGCGTTTCAAAGCGGATATCTTTCGCCATCCCCAGTTTAATGGCGTGATTCAACGCCTCGACAAAATCATTGCGGCAGTCAGGGTAACCAGAGAAATCGGTCTCGCAGACGCCGGTAATCACCGCTTCTGCTTTTACCTGATAAGCATAAATCGCCGCCAGGGTCAGAAACAGAATATTACGTCCAGGGACAAAGGTATTCGGGATCCCATCGGCATCCGGTTCATAATCCGGAACCGGGATGTTGTCACGGGTCAGGCTGCTGACTGCCAGTTCACTCAGCAGCGTCACGTCCAGTACTTTGTGTGCACGTGCACCCAGTTTCAGGGCCAGATCACGTGCAACATCAATCTCCGCGCGATGGCGCTGACCATAATCAAAGGTCACGCAATGCACTTCATCATACTGATGCAGCGCCTGCACCAGACAGGTGGTGGAGTCCTGGCCTCCACTGAATACTACGACGGCACGTTTCATGGTTAATCCTGATAAGTTACTGTACACAAAGCCATTCAAATTGCATCGAGACGAAAAGTCTGAGAATCTCCTGGAGTTTACATAAGTAAATGACAGGGGTGAACAGACGTAGCCGACAAAGAGGCAGTTTGAAGAATGACGTGTATAAAGCCGCTATGGTAGCGCCAGAGTTGCCTGGCGACCAGCTTCTTCACGACGCGGGTGGCGGTAGCCAGGCTTCGGTGAACTCAAACCAGCCGCGCGGATTCAACCGCACCCCGTTCACACCAGGTGGTGCGCTGATGCGATAGTGATAGTTAAACAGCGGCGTCAGCGTCGCGTCATCCATCAGGCTGGCGAAAACTTGCCGCAGCGCGGCATAGCGATGATCCTCTTCCGGTCTGATTTGCAGCGCATCCAGCGTGGCCTGAAGATGTGAGAATGTTGGTGCATCAAGCACGTGCGGCCAAAGTGAATCACAGCGTAGCCACTGTTCGAGTGTATATTCGGGCGCTTCGCCAATCAGGCGGTCTCCCATCAGCAGATCCGCTTCGGCAAGCCGTTGGCAGCCGTCCCAGGTTTTCGCGTTATGAAAAATCAGCGTCAGTTCGCAGCCGAGGGCGGCCAGCGTGTGGCGCAGGTGTTCTGCCATAGTATGCAGTTCCACCGGCAGGTGATAAACCAGCGTCATTTTTTTCGGTAGTTCAACCGATTCCAGCCCCTCCCACTGCGGAATGGCCCAGCCAGGCAACAATTCGTTGCAGGGCGTAATCAGGTTTTCTCTCACATCCAGCGTTTGCAGCAGTGAAGAACGATGAATAAGGCTGACCAGCCGACGAGCCTGCAGTGGCGTCAGGTGGGCGCTTTTTTTCAGCGCGAGATAGCAAAAGCCGAGACTGATGCCGGTACTTACCGGGCTCACCGTGGCGAGCTCTTCGGGTTTGCCAATGGTTATCTGCACCGGATGGCGACAACTGGTGCCGAGATCTTGCTCAAAAAGCTGAGGGGTGATCCAGTATTCAATGGCTTTGAGCAGTGGATGTACGAGATGGTAATGGTCATGGCTTTCCAGACGTACCAGTTCGGGCGTAAACAGCGTCAGACGAAAAGGTCCCGTTCCGATGACGGGGTGTTCCGGATGTGCCAGCAGGCTGCCGTAGCTTGCCAGCCGGTGTGCCAGCCAGAAATCTGGGCGGTGCAGGATAAACGTCAGGCACTGTGGATGCGTCACTTCAATGTGCTTTACGCTGATAAACAGCCGGTTCAGTGCCGGGAGTTTGCGCAACATCAGCAGTCGCTGATGAAGCTGTGTGGTCTCTACCGCGTCACCGTTGTGCCAGAACAGCGTCGAGCGGATATAGAAGTCCCAGCGCAACCCGTCGGCGGAAATATCCCAGTGGTGGGCTAAATCCCCGCAGGGCCGCTGCGTCTGGCTGTCAAAACGGGTCAGTCCGGAGAAAATCTGCCCTGCGAGATGTTGCTCGGCGCGACCGGGAAGAAAACCAGAATGCAGCGGTTCAAGCTGACGGTAATAGGGAATACGCAGCGTGGGCGTGTCGTTTTGCCATTGACCCCCCATAAAGGGCTGCAGCATGGCCCGCAGTTCACCGGGTGCCAGTTGCGCCAGCTCCAGTACGCTAAGCTGTTGGCCCTTCTCCAGCGCCTGTTCCATCATCGCCGTGCGCAATGATTCCGGGGCCACCAGAAAACGCAGTTGCCCGCGCTTACCGCGTCCGGACTGCGCCTCCCAGACCAGCCAACCTGATTCCTGCGCCTGGCGCAACAACGTGCGGACGTGCCGCTCACTACAGAAGCAGCGTTCAGCCAGTTCCCCGACGGTCACGTGCTGCGGTTCGCCGTTAGAAGGCTGCCAGAGTCGCTGGTACTGATTAAGCCGATTGAGAAGTCGCATATAAACCCGGAACAATTTCTTTTATCTATTCACTATTACTTCCGTATATCTCAGGTAATACTGAATCACAAGTTAATCCGTCACCGAGTGGAGAAAGAGATGGCACGCCTGGCTGCATTTGATATGGATGGCACCCTGTTGATGCCAAATCACCTTTTGGGTGATGAAACGCTCTCTACTCTGGCGCGTCTGCGTGAACGTGACATTACCCTGACGTTTGCCACCGGACGCCATGTACTGGAAATGCGCCATATTCTCGGCACCTTTTCACTCGATGCTTTTCTGATCACCGGTAACGGGACACGCATTCACTCGCTGGAAGGCGAAGTGCTGCACCGTCAGGATCTGGATCCGGCTGTTGCTGAGATCGTCCTGCATCAGCACTGGGACACACAGGCGAGTATGCATGTCTTCAACGATAACGGCTGGTTTACCGGACAAGAGATCCCCGAGATGCTGCACGCCCACGTCTATAGCGGTTTTCGCTATCAGATTGTGGATGTCGCGCGTATTCCGGCAGATCGGGTGACTAAAGTTTGCTTCTGTGGCGATCATGACGATTTGACGAGGCTGAAAATTCAGCTTGAAGAGGTGCTGGGCGTACGAGCCCATCTTTGTTACTCGGCGATCGATTGCCTGGAAGTGCTGCCGGTAGGCTGTAACAAAGGTTCTGCACTGGAGGTCCTGAGCGGACATCTGGGGCTGTCGCTGGCGGAATGTATGGCGTTTGGTGACGCGATGAACGATCGCGAAATGCTTGGCAGCGTCGGCCGTGGCCTGATCATGGGCAATGCCATGCCGCAGCTTATTGCCGAACTTCCCCATTTACCGGTGATTGGTCATTGTCGCAACCAGGCGGTATCACACTTTTTGACACATTGGCTGGACTATCCAAATCTTCCTTATTCCCCCGAATGAGAGACCCTACCAGCACCGGGCGTTCAGCCCGGTTTTTTTTGATTTAATGGGTATTCAGCAACCCCGCCAGCTCTGCTTTCGCCGCGCGAAGATCGCCAATATGAGCGCTCACCCATTCAGCATGGTAGTAGGTGTCCAGATAGCGTTCGCCGCTGTCGCACAGTAGCGTCACCAGCGAACCGGTTTCTCCGGCTTCGCGCATGCGGGCGGCCAGTTGCAGCATACCCCACATATTGGTGCCCGTAGAGGCGCCGACTTTGCGGCCCAGTTGCGTTTCCAGCCAGTGCGCGGTCGCCACGCTGGCGGCATCCGGTACGCGCAGCATCTCATCGACCACGTCGGCAATGAATGACGGTTCGACGCGCGGGCGTCCAATTCCTTCAATTTTGCTGCCGACAGGGCTGCGCAGCGTAGCATCACGCGACTGCCAGAAAGGCAGGAAGACGGAGTTTTCCGGGTCCACCACCATCAATTTTGTATCGTAACCCTGGCAGCGGATGTAGCGGCCAATGGTCGCGGAGGTCCCGCCGGTTCCGGCGCTCATCACAATGTGTTTCGGTATGGGATGCGGTTCACACTGCATCTGGCGGAAGATGCTGTCGGCGATATTGTTGTTACCGCGCCAGTCGGTGGCGCGTTCGGCATAGGTGAACTGATCCATATAATGGCCGTTCAACTCATGCGCCAGTTGTTCTGACGCCGCATAAATCTCGCAGGCGCTGTCCACGAAATGACAGCGACCACCGTAAAATTCAATCTGTTCGATTTTCCGTTTGGCCGTGCAGGCGGGCATGACGGCGATAAACGGCAGCCCCAGCAGGCGCGCGAAATAGGCTTCGGAGACTGCCGTTGAACCGGAAGAGGATTCGATAATAGTTGTGCCTTCCTTAATCCAGCCATTGCACAACCCATAGAGGAACAGCGAACGCGCCAGCCGGTGCTTCAGGCTACCGGTCGGGTGGGTGCTTTCATCTTTCAGATAGAGCTGGATATCCGGAAATGCCGGTAATGGCAGGCGGATAAGATGGGTATCCGCCGAGCGCTGATAATCCGCGTTAATCTCATTGATGGCATTTTTAACCCAGGTGCTGTTCATCATTAGTATCCATTTGTCATTTTGTGCCAAGAGTAGCGAAAAGCACGGAAAAAATTGTTGCCATTTAGCCTTTAAAATAGAATGTAAGGAGAAAATTCTTCTCTGAGGTGCCGGTATGTTAGATAAAATTGACCGTAAGCTGCTTGCATTGTTGCAACAGGACTGCACCCTCTCTTTGCAGGCGCTGGCGGATGCCGTTAATCTGACCACCACACCCTGCTGGAAACGCCTCAAACGACTGGAAGATGAGGGTATTCTGGTCGGTAAAGTCGCACTGCTGGATCCGGAAAAACTGGGGCTGGGATTAACCGCCTTTGTGCTCATTAAAACCCAGCATCACAGCAGTGACTGGTATTGCCGCTTCGTGACGGTGGTCAGTGAGATGCCGGAGGTGTTGGGCTTCTGGCGCATGGCCGGGGAGTACGATTACCTGATGCGGGTTCAGGTGGCCGACATGAAGCGCTATGACGACTTCTATAAACGTCTGGTCAATAGCGTTCCCGGTCTGTCGGACGTCACGTCGAGCTTTGCCATGGAACAGATTAAATACACCACTGCGCTGCCAATCGAATAACTCTCCCGGCACGATTTGCCGGAAAATCAGGTCAGGACATAATACGTGCGATTATTTGCTCAATTAAGCTGGTATTTTCGCCGGGAGTGGCGTCGCTACCTCGGGGCGGTTGCCTTGCTTATCCTCATCGCTATTCTGCAACTCATTCCACCAAAAGTGGTCGGTATTGTGGTGGATGGCGTATCTACACAACGCTTTACGCCGCAACAGATCATGCTGTGGATTGGCACCATCGCCCTGATTGCCGTGGTGGTCTATCTGCTGCGCTACGTCTGGCGCGTGCTGCTGTTTGGTGCGTCTTACCAACTGGCGGTGGAGCTACGCGAAGATTATTACCGCCAACTCAGCCGCCAGCATCCTGAATTTTATCTGCGCCACCGCACTGGTGATCTCATGGCGCGCGCCACCAATGATGTCGACCGCGTGGTCTTTGCCGCCGGGGAAGGGGTTCTGACGCTGGTGGATTCGCTGGTGATGGGCTGTGCGGTGCTGATTGTGATGTCCACGCAGATCAGCTGGCAGCTTACGCTGTTTGCTCTACTGCCGATGCCGGTAATGGCGCTGATGATCAAACGCTACGGCGATCGTCTGCATGATCGTTTCAGACTGGCACAGGCGGCGTTCTCCAGTCTCAATGACCGTACCCAGGAGAGCCTGACCAGTATTCGTATGATCAAAGCCTTTGGTCTGGAGGATCGGCAGTCCGCACTGTTTGCGGCTGATGCGGAAGATACCGGGAAGAAAAACATGCGCGTGGCGCGTATTGATGCCCGTTTTGATCCGACGATTTATATCGCCATCGGCACGGCGAACCTGCTGGCTATCGGCGGCGGCAGTTGGATGGTCGTACAAGGTTCGCTGACGCTGGGACAACTGACCAGCTTCATGATGTACCTCGGGCTGATGATTTGGCCGATGCTGGCGCTGGCGTGGATGTTTAACATCGTGGAGCGCGGCAGCGCCGCTTACGGTCGTATTCGCGCAATGCTGGCCGAAGCGCCGGTGGTCAATGATGGCAGCGAACCGGTGCCGGAAGGGCGGGGCGAACTGGCGGTGGCGATCCGTGCGTTCTGCTATCCGCAAACCACGCACCCGACGCTGGAAAATGTCAATTTTCAGCTTAAGCCTGGGCAGATGCTCGGCATCTGCGGGCCGACTGGTGCGGGTAAAAGTACCGTGTTGTCGCTGATTCAGCGCCATTTCGATGTCACCCAGGGAGATATCCGTTTTCATGATATCCCTCTGCCACGTCTGCAACTGGACAGCTGGCGCAGTCGGCTGGCGGTGGTCAGTCAGACGCCATTCCTGTTTTCGGATACGGTAGCCAATAACATTGCGCTGGGCTGCCCCGGCGCCACGCAGCAGGATATTGAACATGTCGCGCGTTTAGCCAGTGTGCATGAGGATATTCTCCGTCTGCCGCAGGGTTACGACACTGAAGTCGGTGAGCGCGGCGTGATGCTTTCCGGCGGACAGAAACAGCGTATCTCCATTGCGCGGGCGCTGTTGCTGAATGCCGAAATCCTGATCCTGGATGATGCCCTGTCGGCGGTGGACGGGCGAACGGAGCATCAGATCTTGCACAATCTGCGCCAGTGGGGAGAAGGGCGAACGGTGATTATCAGCGCGCACCGCCTCTCGGCGCTGACTGAAGCGAGCGAAATCATCGTGATGCAGCATGGGCATATCGCGCAGCGCGGCGATCACGAGGCACTGGTGCAGCAGGCGGGCTGGTATCGCGATATGTACCGTTATCAGCAACTGGAAGCGGCGCTTGATGATGCGCCGGAAAATAACGAGGAGGCGGCAAATGCGTAGTTTTGGGCAGTTATGGCCGACCCTCAAACGCCTGCTGGCCTATGGATCGCCATGGCGAAAACCATTAGGCGTTGCAGTGATTATGCTGTGGGTCGCGGCGGCAGCAGAAGTCAGCGGGCCGCTACTGATAAGCTACTTCATCGACAACATGGTGGCTAAAAATAACCTGCCGCTGGGGAGGGTGACCGGACTCATTGCCGCCTATCTTGGGCTACAGATTCTCGCCGCCAGTCTGCACTATGCTCAGTCGCTGTTGTTTAACCGCGCTGCGGTCGGCGTGGTGCAGCAATTGCGTACCGACGTGATGGATGCCGCGCTGCGCCAGCCGTTGAGTGAATTTGACACGCAGCCCGTCGGACAGCTCATTTCGCGCGTCACCAACGATACCGAAGTGATCCGCGATCTGTATGTCACGGTAGTCGCGACAGTTCTGCGCAGCGCGGCGCTGATTGGCGCGATGCTGGTGGCAATGTTCAGTCTCGACTGGCGCATGGCGCTGGTGGCGATCCTGATTTTCCCGGCGGTGCTGGTGGTGATGATTATCTATCAGCGTTACAGCACGCCGATAGTCCGTCGTGTGCGGGCTTATCTCGCCGATATCAATGATGGCTTCAACGAAGTGATTAACGGCATGAGCGTGATCCAGCAGTTTCGCCAGCAGGCGCGCTTTGGTGAGAGGATGGGCGAAGCCAGCCGCTCGCATTATCTGGCGCGTATGCAGACGTTGCGTTTAGATGGCTTCTTATTACGGCCTCTGCTGAGCCTGTTTTCCGCGCTCATTCTCTGCGGTCTGTTGATGTTGTTCAGTTTTACGTCGGCAGGAACAATAGAAGTCGGGGTGCTCTACGCCTTTATCAGTTATCTGGGACGCCTGAATGAACCGCTGATCGAACTGACCACTCAGCAGTCGATGCTGCAACAGGCCGTGGTGGCCGGGGAGCGCGTGTTTGAACTGATGGACGGGCCGCGCCAGCGTTACGGGCAGGACCCGCGACCGCTGGCGTCCGGGCAGATTGACGTTGAGGATGTGTCGTTCGCCTACCGCGATGATAATCTGGTGCTGCAAAATGTCAGCCTTTCCGTACCGTCCCGCAGTTTTGTTGCACTGGTTGGGCATACCGGCAGCGGTAAAAGTACGCTTGCCAGTCTGCTGATGGGCTATTACCCACTGAGTCAGGGGGAGATTCGCCTTGACGGGCGTCCATTACGTTCACTGAGTCACAGCGCGTTGCGTCAGGGCGTCGCGATGGTGCAACAGGATCCGGTGGTCATGGCGGATTCATTCCTGGCAAACGTGACGCTGGGGCGGGATATCTCTGAAGAACAAGTGTGGCAAGCCCTGGAGACGGTGCAACTGGCGGAACTGGCTCGCGGGATGAGCGAAGGCATTCATACCCAACTTGGTGAGCAGGGGAACAATCTCTCCGTCGGGCAGAAACAGCTGCTGGCGCTGGCGCGGGTACTGGTGGCAACGCCGCAAATTTTGATCCTCGACGAAGCGACTGCCAGTATCGATTCCGGTACTGAGCAGGCCATTCAACATGCGCTGGCCGCCGTGCGCGAACACACCACGCTGGTGGTGATTGCGCACCGACTGTCGACCATTGTTGAGGCGGACACCATTCTGGTGCTTCATCGTGGACAGGCGGTAGAGCGTGGTACTCATCAGCAACTGCTTGCGGCGCAAGGGCGCTACTGGCAGATGTATCAGCTCCAGCTCGCTGGCGAAGAGCTTGCCGCCAGCGTTCGCGAGGAGTCGCTTCCCGCCTGATGCACCGCCACTGCCGGGTCGCTTCGGCGGTGGTGCAAAAATGTAACGCATCATGCACTGCCATGGTGCGTTTTTCTTTTCCCGTTCCGTTTTCCATTCTGAATCGCCCGTCAGACGGCCTGTAGAACAGACATCGGCCCCGCTTTTTCAATTCTGGCATACCCCTTGCAATACCTCAGTCGTGTAGTCGCACCATATGCCGAATTCTGACTGGAGGGGATCTATGAAGCTGGTTACCGTGGTAATCAAACCGTTCAAACTGGAAGACGTTCGCGAAGCGCTCTCTTCTATTGGTATTCAAGGGCTGACCGTCACCGAAGTGAAAGGGTTCGGACGTCAGAAGGGTCATGCCGAGTTATATCGGGGTGCAGAGTACAGCGTCAACTTCCTGCCTAAAGTGAAGATTGATGTGGCCATTGCCGACGACCAACTGGATGAAGTGATCGATGTCATCAGCAAGGCGGCCTACACCGGAAAAATTGGCGACGGCAAAATTTTCGTCGCGGAGCTGCAACGCGTCATTCGTATTCGCACCGGCGAAGCTGACGAAGCGGCGCTGTAAAGCCTGGCACACAGTAACGGGAAACGACAAAATGAAGATAGCAACGATGAAAACGGGCCTTGCTTCGCTGGCGCTGCTGCCAGGTCTCGCGATGGCTGCTCCGGCAGTGGCGGATAAAGCCGATAACGCCTTTATGATGATTTGTACCGCGCTGGTGCTGTTTATGACCATACCGGGTATCGCCCTGTTTTACGGCGGTTTGATCCGCGGGAAGAACGTCCTGTCGATGCTGACGCAGGTCACCGTCACCTTTGCGCTGGTGTGCATCATATGGGTGGTGTTTGGTTATTCACTGGCATTCGGCGAAGGGAACAGCTTCTTCGGTAACTTCAACTGGGTGATGCTGAAAAACATTGAACTGACCGCCGTAATGGGCAGTATCTACCAGTATATTCACGTTGCTTTCCAGGGATCGTTTGCCTGTATTACTGTCGGCCTGATCGTCGGTTCGCTGGCGGAACGCATCCGTTTCTCGGCCGTCCTGATCTTCGTGGTGGTCTGGCTGACCCTCTCCTACATTCCGATTGCTCATATGGTGTGGGGCGGCGGCCTGTTGGGATCGCACGGTGCGCTGGACTTTGCCGGCGGTACCGTCGTGCATATCAACGCCGCCATCGCTGGCCTGGTGGGGGCTTACCTGATTGGCAAACGTGTGGGCTTCGGCAAAGAGGCGTTCAAACCGCATAACCTGCCGATGGTCTTTACCGGTACGGCGATCCTCTATATCGGTTGGTTCGGCTTTAACGCCGGTTCCGCAGGGACGGCGAACGAAATTGCTGCGCTGGCCTTTGTGAACACCGTTGTTGCCACGGCCGCCGCGATCCTCGGCTGGATCTTCGGCGAGTGGGCGTTGCGCGGTAAACCGTCTCTGCTGGGGGCATGCTCAGGGGCGATTGCCGGTCTGGTCGGCGTGACGCCTGCCTGTGGTTACATCGGTGTCGGTGGCGCGTTAATCATTGGCGTGGTGGCTGGCGTGGCCGGGCTGTGGGGCGTGACAATGCTCAAACGTCTGCTGCGCGTTGATGACCCGTGTGATGTGTTTGGCGTTCACGGTGTCTGCGGGATTGTCGGTTGTATTCTTACCGGGGTCTTTGCCTCAAGCGCACTGGGCGGTGTGGGCTTTGCTGAAGGGGTGACGATGGGGCATCAGCTGCTGGTTCAGCTTGAGAGCATCGCCATCACGATCGTCTGGTCTGGCGTCGTGGCCTTCATCGGCTACAAGCTGGCGGATATGACCGTTGGTCTGCGCGTCCCGGAAGAGCAAGAGCGCGAAGGGCTGGATGTGAACAGTCACGGCGAGAATGCCTACAACGCATAACAGAAAAATGCCCGGTGAACTTAACCGGGCAACGCGGGATATCGCCGGATGCGCAGCAATGCCATCCGGTTTTTTATTCGTTGTGATTACGCATTACCCCTTCCTGCACGGTCGAGGCCACCAGTTTGCCATCCTGCGTGTAGAACTCGCCGCGAACAAATCCGCGCGCGCTGGAGGCCGACGTGCTTTCCACGCTGTACAGCAGCCATTCATTCAAATCAAACGGACGGTGGAACCACATGGAATGGTCGATCGTGGCAATCTGAATCCCTTTTTCCAGGAAACCAATGCCGTGAGGCTGCAAGGCAACCGGCAGGAAATTGAGATCGGAGGCGTAGCCCAACAGATACTGATGGACGCGAATGTCGTTGGGTAACGTACCGTTCGCGCGGATCCACACCTGGCGCGTGGGTTCTGCCACATGGCCTTTTAACGGGTTATGAAACTCAACGGGACGCACTTCCAGCGGGCGATCGCAGAGAAATTTATCTTTTAAAATCGGCGGCAACTGATGCGCGACTGACCGGGCAATGTCGGTCTCTGATGTCAATCCTTCCGGCGCGGGGGCGTGCGGCATGGTTTTTTGATGTTCTAAACCGGGCTCTGGCGCCTGGAATGAAGCGGTCATATAAAAAATAGGCTTTCCGTTCTGAATAGCGGCAACGCGGCGGGCGCTGAAGCTGTTGCCGTCGCGCAGAACTTCCACGTCATAAATAATCGGTCGCTGGCTATCACCAGGGCGTAAAAAATAGCTATGAAACGAGTGGACCAGGCGTTCTTCTGGTACCGTTTCTTTCGCTGCATACAGCGCCTGACCGACGACCTGTCCACCAAATACCTGGCGCAGCCCTAAGTCTTCACTTTGGCCCCGAAAGAGTCCTTCCTCAATTTTTTCCAGATTCAACAATGTCAGCAAATTGTTCAGTGCCTGACTCATACATGCTCTCCAGGTAACAACGACGCCGAAGCGAGATAGGCAGAGTATAACGCAATTTTAGAAGTGGTCCGATGGGTGCAATAGTCTGAAAAACTGGCCAATTCCAGGCAAAAATAAGTGATATGTGCCACACTTAGCTACGTTACATTTTTGTTAACCACTCTTCCGGCGGGAGGAAAACCCGCTGGTGCAGAGATGATAAGGAGAATTTAATGAAGCTCATGCACATGGTAAGTGGTTTAGCGGTTGCGGTTGCTCTGGCCGCCTGCGCGGATAAAAGCGCGGATATCCAGACGCCAGCGCCAAACCCAAACACTTCAGCAACGGCCACACAGCCTGCTATTCAGCAACCTAATGTCTCGGGTACCGTATGGATCCGTCAGAAAGTGGCATTGCCGCCTGACGCCGTGCTTACCGTGACCCTGTCGGATGCGTCGCTCGCCGACGCCCCGTCGAAAGTGTTGTCCCAGAAAGCGGTTCGTACCGAAGGGAAACAGGCGCCATTTAGCTTCGTTCTGCCGTTTAACCCGGCTGACGTGCAGCCGAATGCCCGCATTCTGCTGAGTGCGGCAATTACGGTGAATGACAAACTGGTGTTCATTACCGATACCGTTCAGCCGGTCATCAACCAGGGCGGCACGAAAGCCGATCTGACTCTGGTGCCGGTCCAGCAAACGGAAGTGCCTGTACAGGCAAGCGGTGGGGCAGCGACAACGGTGCCTTCAACTTCGCCAACGCAGGTCAACCCGTCTTCAGCGGTGCCTGCTCCGACACAGTACTAAGGCCTGTCTGACCCTCTCCATCCGGAGAGGGTCAATAATTCCAGCGATACCGTTGCAAATCAATCAGCCCGCTCCCTGATACCACAATACCTTCCGCCAGTAATGCCTGCCGTTGTCGCTGTAGATCGGGACCGGTGAGTGAAATCGCGCCGTGCCGATTCACCACCCGATGCCAGGGCAGGGTGCTGCCTTCGGGTAAACGTTTGAGTACGCCGCCGACCTGTCTGGCCGCGCGCGGAGAACCTGCGAGCAATGCGATGTCGCCATAAGTGGTGACACAGCCTTCGGGAATGGAGGCAACAATTTGCCAGACGCGCTGAGGGAAAGTGTCTTGTCTGTCCATGGTCTCTTCCTGCGGTAATCCTTCAGCATAATCTGGAATGGCGGGCGCGGGAAGTTCCATTGCGCAAGAAACCAGCATCTGACTGCCGATGGCTTGCAATTACAGGGGGCAGCAGTGATAATGCGCCTGCGCGTTGGTTAACAACGCTCTCAATGGGGGCTCTGTTGGTTCTCCCGCAACGCTACTCTGTTTACCAGGTCAGGTCCGGAAGGAAGCAGCCAAGGCAGATGACGCGTGTGCCGGGATGTAGCTGGCAGGGCCCCCACCCATTTGTGCCATCTGGCATCACATCTTCGTTTTTCTTCTTGTTGTTGTCATAGTTTTGTCATTTTTTTGTCATCAAATGCTGGCAAAGTGTTTTTGGGATGTTAAATCCTGGCGCTCAATTCGCTTATCACGCCATGGCGATCCTGTCGTCGCCGGAACCGTGCTTTTGCCTGTCCACAAGGATTCTTACGATGGCTACTGCAGTACTGAATGTCAAAATTGATGAGACGTTAAAAGAAAAACTTCGTCATTACGCTGAACTGAATAATGAGAATTTAAGCGTCACGACAGAAAAACTGCTGCTGATTGCCTTCGACGTTGCGGCAGAGGCGGGGGTCTCGGCTGGCGATATCGATAGCCAACACACGGAAGAGTCGTTTGTTGAGCCACTGACTCCTAAAGAAATCAAAGCATTGCGAAGACTACTGAAGAAGAAAAAATGAAACAGCAAACGCTCTCCATCGCCAGTAACTATGGCGAAGCCTGTGAACTGCTCCGCTCGGGTTATGTTAAGCATGTTTGCCTGAGCTGGAACGTCGGTAGTGATGAATTTTTCCGTATAGCCTCTGACTGGTGCGATGCCGGTGCCAAAATAAAGAAAGAGGGCGATAATTTTGTGATTTCCCTCAAGGGGTTTCCGGTTCCTCGTCAGCATTAAATAATCTTACGCACCTTAGCGTTGCCGGACTGCAGACGCAGTGTTTCCCAGATCGGTTCCAGGGTGTTAAACGCCGCGCGCAGAGGCTCTTCCGGTAAGGCAAACGGCATACGTAAGAAACGATCAAACGCGCCCGCGAGCCCAAAACGGGTGCCTGTTCCGAGTTGGATCCCGACGCTTTCCGCCCGCGTGGCGAAAAGCGTTGCCAGCGTATCCGGCAGTTCTACCCAGAAGGATAATCCGCCCTGTGGTTGCTGATAGCGCCACTCGGGAAAGTGTTTGCGCATCAGGGTGTTGCAGAGTGCGCGCCGCGCGGCGAGCTGTTGTCTGCGCTGCGGCAAAAATGAATCAGCATTATCCAGGAGCCACGTGGTGGCAAGTTGTTCGATGACCGGCGAGCCCAAATCGACCGTATCCCGCGTTTGCACCAGCGCGGCGATGGTACGTGATGGCGCACGCACCCAGCCCAGACGCAGTCCTCCCCAGAAACTCTTGCCTGCTGAACCCAGCATAATTACCGGGGCGTCGCGGTGATACGCCGCCAGTGGCGGGGGCGGTGGGGCGTCGTACCAGAGGTTCACCATCGTTTCGTCAATCACTAGCGTTGTACGCGTACGGGCAGCGATATCCGCGATGACGTGCCGCGTCCCATCATCCATACACCGCCCGGTGGGATTATGGAAATCCGGCATCAGATAGGCCATTCTCGGTGAGGTCTGGGCGATGGTTGCGGCCAGTCCATCCGTATCCCAACCCTGTTCGGGTAATGACACGCCCACCGGTCGACAGGAGGCGCCCTGAATGGCCGCAATTGCCAGCGGGTACGTCGGATGATCGACCACTACCCGATCGCCGGGGCCAGTCAATAAGCGCAGGATCAGCGCCAGACCACTGACCGCGCCGTTGACCACCATGATTTCATCCGCCGTTGTCGGCAGGCCTCGCGCACAGTAATGACGGGCGAGCGATTCACGCAAGCAGAGTAATCCCTGCGGTTGATAGCCCGACGTCAGCAAATGCGGTGGCATCGCAACCAGCGCCTGTTGATAAGCCTGATGGATTTCAGGCCCCGCACTGAGGGCGGCGGTGGAGAGATCCAATGCCATCGTGGTACCGGTTCGCGTCGGCACTTCGCGGATATGACCTGGCAGAACCACACGCGACCCACTGCCGTGCCGACTCTCCAGATATCCCTCTTCCCGCAATTGCGCCAGCGCGCTGGCCACGGTGGTCCGGCTGATGTCGAGTACCGCAGCCAGTTCGCGTTCTCCGGGCAAACGGCTGTCGAGTGCCAGACGCCCGTCGAGGATCAGCAGACGCAACGCTTCTGCCAGTTGCCGCCAGAGCGGAGTTCTTGCGGCGCTGTCCTGCCAGTGACCAATCAGGCGCTGGAGAGATTGACTTCCATAACGACGTGATGACATTGCAGTCCACTTTTTCAAAACTGGTCATTAATCATAGTGCCAATTACAGCGATGATGAAGACTATCTGAACGGGGAGGGTGAAAATGGGGCGTCGTCTGGTTCAACTTTATTTTGGGCTGGCTCTGTATGGGGTATCAACCGCGATGTTTGTGCGCGCGGATTTAGGTGCCGATCCGTGGAACGTGTTCCATCTGGGGCTGGCGAATCTGTTGTCGATGAAGATTGGCGTGGTGATGATTATTGCCGGCGCGCTGGTACTCCTGCTGTGGATCCCCCTGCGTCAGCGCCCAGGATTGGGGACGCTCAGTAACGTGATTGTGATCGGGCTTGCCGCCGATGCCGCGCTGGCGATGATACCAACGTTTTCCTCTCTCGCGGTGCGTAGCCTTATGCTGGTGGCGGCCGTGGTAGTGAACGCCCTGGCGACGGGGATGTACATTGGCGCGGGGTTTGGCGCCGGGCCGAGAGACGGTCTGATGACCGGTATTCACGCCCGCACGGGATGGTCGGTGCGTACGATCCGAACGGCGATTGAAGTTTCTGTTTTACTGAGCGGTTGGCTGCTCGGCGGTACGCTTGGCGTCGGAACCGTGCTGTATGCGCTGGCGATTGGGCCGCTGATCCAGATCTGCCTGCCGTGGTTTCGCTACAAACCCAGGGCGCGGATTCAGACGGCGTAGACAGGAGAGGGCGACTACACTTATTCACGACTGACGCGGCTGGAATAGGCTTGCCGTGCGGTGGACTTCGGAGGTTTTTCTCATGAAGTACGTGGATGGATTTGTCCTTGCCGTACCTGCCGAAAACAAGGAGGCTTATAAGGCGATGGCGGCAAAAGCAGCACCGCTGTTCAAGGAATTTGGCGCGCTCCGCATTGTGGAATGCTGGGCTGAGGATGTGCCCGATGGCAAACTCACCGATTTTCGTATGGCGGTGAAAGCCGAGGAGCACGAAGAAGTGGTATTCAGTTGGATTGAATACCCGTCGAAAGAAGTGCGGGATGCGGCGAATCAGAAGATGATGAACGATCCGCGCATGAAAGCGTTCAGTGAGTCGATGCCGTTTGATGGTAAACGTATGATTTACGGCGGATTCTCCCCCATTATCGACGACTAGCGTGACTGGCTGTGCGGCGTGCCGCCAGCCATCTTTGCGTTATAAGCGTTTTTCCGCCCACAGAATAAATGCTTCTTTGGGCAGTGCTTTGCTGTAAAGCCAGCCCTGCCCATAATGGACGCCGTGCTGGCGCAACCAGTCTTCCTGATTAGCCGTTTCAATTCCTTCCGCCACCATTTTCAGCTTCAGCGTTTTGGCCATTTCGATGATATGCGGCGTCACGTTTTTATATTCGAGCGCATCGACAAACGATTTGTCGATTTTCAGGATATCTACGTCCAGATTCTGCAAATAACTAAGACTGGAATAGCCGGTGCCAAAATCATCAATATAGATAGCATGCCCCGCCTTACGATAGCGGGCGACAATGGGTGAACTGGTTTTCGGATCGGCAAATCCCCGTTCCGTCAGTTCCAGCGCAATCTGTGAGGGGGCAAGCTGATACCGGTTAAGCCGTTTACTGAGCAACGTCGGGAGCTTTTCAGAGGCGAGATCCGCCGCTTCAACATTTATGGAAATATGCTGTTCGGGATGCTGCTTCAGCCATTTCCCCATATCCTCAAATACCGTTTCAATGATTAAGCGGGTGAGAGGTTCGGTAAGACCAGTCTCTTCGGCCAGAGTGATGAAAATGTCGGGCGACAGGTAGCTGCCGTCAGTTTGCGGCCAGCGCGCCAGCGCTTCCGCCCCTACGATTTTGCCGGTGCTGAGTGACACAATAGGCTGATAATGGACCTTAATATCGCGGTTATTGATGGCATCCTGCAATCGGTGATGGGGTGACTGGAGACGGCGCAGAATGCGCAAAATAAAGGCGGCGGCCAGCAGACCGATCAGAGTGCCGGCGGGAACCCAGATCAGCGCCTGCCGGTACCAGATTTTTTGTAGTGGGAGGGTCGACGCCCAACTGACAATGGTAATGCCCATCTCCGGGAAAGGGCGAATCTCATAAATAATGCCATGACTTTCCATGTGGCGAGGCGTGGTTTCCTGAGTAAATTGCAGAATATTCGGTGCGAGCGCGCTGCTGCTGGCAATGACGGTATTGCGTTTTACGCCAATAATCGCGACATCGATCTGCCAGGCGCCAAAAGGAACCACGTCGATAAAAGAGGCGGGATCAATCATCACGATATAGTCGCCATAGCCCAGTGCTGCCATGTAACGCTCGATCCCCAGATCGTTATGCGTGGTAAACCAGGCGCGGTAGCCATCGTTAGTGATTTTCATGGGCGGCGGGAAGGCCGACGTATAACTTTCCTGCTCCAGAGAGGAACAGCGTGGTATGTTGTTTCGCAGATACAGTACTTCCTGGACATAGCGATAGCTGAAGGAAAGTCTCCGCATCGCCAGTAAGTGTTCACGCGAGCACGGTGCGCTGTTCACGGCGTTAATCTGCTGTAATGCCTGTTTTGCCTGGGCCACCACGCGTTCAGTACGTTCAGAGACGCGCGATGAGTAGGTATCCAGCTCCTCGATGAATTTCTTTTCGACCTGGCGATG
Source organism: Citrobacter sp. RHB35-C17 (assembly GCF_013816795.1). Lineage (NCBI taxonomy): Bacteria > Pseudomonadati > Pseudomonadota > Gammaproteobacteria > Enterobacterales > Enterobacteriaceae > Citrobacter > Citrobacter sp. RHB35-C17. Next base: position 1,244,054 of record NZ_CP057150.1, read on the forward strand.
AGCGAGCCAGACACTCAAACCGACCGGAACCAATACGGCGAGGATAAGCACTCCTGTTACCAGACTGACCAGATGTCGTGTTCTCACGCAAATATCCTTAATAACGCATTGTAGAGAAAGTATATCCGATCGGGAAAAAAGCCCTGTAAATGATGTCGTTAATCTGCAGAATTTTTTGTGGGGAGTCCGACTTTTCGCCGTCTTCAATGCAAAAGAACGCGCGTTAATGCGGAAAGGATTGAACTGTCATGCGTTCAGCGATAAAGTAATGTTATACTATAACATAATATCAACGCTGATGAGGATATCATGCAGGTCTTGAATTCATTACGTAGCGCAAAGCAGCGCCATCCCGACTGTCAGATCGTAAAGCGGAAAGGGCGTTTATATGTGATTTGTAAGAGCAACCCGCGTTTTAAAGCGGTACAGGGAAGGAAAAAACGGCGTTAGAGAGAAGAGGGCCGGATAGAGGAAAAGTCTATCCGGCAATACCAATTGGCTATGGTGCGGCTTCTGCGCGGGCAAGAGTGAAGATATCGTAAAACGACAGTTCGCCTTTACGCGTCAGCATCTTCTGTAATTGCGCTTTGCGTTCATCGTCAACGTCCGGGGAGTGAAGGATGGTGCTAATCAGTGTAGGAGGCACAAAGCGGGTGTTGTACCACTCGCCGTTGTAACACACCCTTAAATCCAGTACGTCGATATCTTCATAGCGATAGCGCGGGGCGACATCAAAAAAGAAAAAACCGTTGAGGATGACAAACAGCACCACCAGCAGCCAGACGGAGTCAACCAGCGTTTCTGATTGCAGCATGACCGCCAGCGTGGCAAACCACGCAACATACATCCCGATAAACAGGCCTGGATGTTTACGAATAAAGCTGATGCTAAAGCGGGGCTTATTATCGCGCTTCTCACGCACATTTAGATCGTCGATGGTTTCAGTGAGCAGGCGTTGTATTTCTGTCATTTTTTGCCTTCGTGATTTCGCAACTTACAGGGGAACGCCCTATTTTAAGTGGGCGATTAGCCTGAAAAAAGTAACAGATTAACCACAATTTAGCATAACAGTTACAATTCTATTTACAGTGTTTTAATAATCCGTGCTGGATTACCCCCCACCACGACGTTGGCGGGTACGCTTTTGGTCACTACGGCGCCGGAGGCAACCACCACATTGTCACCAATGCTGACGCCGGGATTAATGACCGCACGCCCACCAATCCAGACATTATTGCCAATCGTGACGGGTTTGCCGAACTCCAGTCCGCTATTGCGTTCTGTCGCATCCAGCGGATGCGTGGCGGTATAGATATGAACGCCGGGAGCCAGCATGCAGTTATCACCAATAATAATGGGACAGACGTCGAGCATGACGCAGTCGAAGTTGGCGTAAAAGTCTTTACCCAGGAAGATATTGTAACCGTAGTCACAGCGAAATGACGGCTCGATGTAGGGGCGGTCGCACTGACCTAACAGGGCGTGGAGAATAGCCAGGCGTTCGACCTTTTCATCCGGGGCGGTGTGATTGTAGCGGTGAACGAACCGACGCGCCTGCAATCGGTCATGGCGCAGAGTCTCATCTGCCGGGTGATACCGTTCACCCGCTATCATTTTACGCTTATCTTCACTCATTCTGCGCTCTCTGCCTGTTCACTGGTGAGGCAATACAGTAGAGGGTCTGCGTTAATCAGGGAACGATCCCTGAACTATACCGTGACAGAAGTCACAATAGCCATGCTATTGTTATTGCAAATAAGATAAATGTTCCCCAGGAAAACATCCGTATTTCCTGATATTCAGTAATCAAATTAACGAATGAATTTCCAGACGGAGGAGGGGATCTTGTCGTAAAGTTTATTCATCGTCAATTCTGCAAGACGGTGATCGGCGGCTGAGTAAAATACAGCCAATTCATTGTCAGATAATTCATATTTATTTTTCTCAATCACGCGTTCAAGTGTGTCAATTGTCTGACAGCGTCGCAAGCGCATCAAATAATCAGTTTTAGTTAATGGTTTATCGGACATAAATCTTACCTATGATTGTAATAATTTTTAACAAGACAAACTAACAGGGTTAGCTCTGGTGGCATTCACAAAGCAGCGGAACAAGCGATTACCTGATTTCCGCCATTTCTGCAGATCCTGCGCATTAATGCCATAACTGCTGAACAACATAAATGTGTCGTCCAGATATTCATCAATCTGCTCAATCAGCTTATTGTCCTCATTATACTTAATTTTATAATTAAGTGCGAAGGTTGCAATATGCTCTATCAGTTCGTTGAGTTGAAGGTTGATCGCCGAGGTTGGGTCGTTTACCCAGCCATGATTGCTTTCTTCAAGGTTTGCAAGACAGTCGTGATAAAGCGTTTCACAAAGAAATTTAAGTTGCGCTATATCATGTCTTTTGGGTGAGTATTCATCCATAACGCATCCCCTTCTTAGTGGCTTGAACTAACCGAACACCTTTCGGGATGGGTACAACTAACTGACCTGGTACTTGCCTTCTACGCTTGATGATTTAACTATAATCTACTCTAAAAAAGATTTCATCGTTATATTACGAAAAATTACAATTAATGTAATATGAGAGAAAGTGAAGGTTTGTGGATTTTTCTCATTATAGCATGTCGCCAACCCATACCGAAATGAGATAATTACGTGATTATTTTGAAATTCATCAGATTATCCTCTCTTTCCATCCTCGTCGCTTACCTCCGGCACGAAACCAGAAACGGATACCCCCCAGGAATTGTCTTAATAATGAGTGGTTAAGCAGGGAATAAGCCATAAGCCAAATGGCCAGAAATAGCCTTCATCCTCTTGTGGATTATAACCTTTATTATCTACAACCAAAAGTCAACAAGGTATCAATAAGCCCTTTTGCTGATTTCATTCGAAAAAAAGGCCGCTTGCGCGGCCTTTTATCAGATGAGCATCAGCGATGTTCTACGGAATGGCTGTGTTCAATATCTTCACTTTTCCGGCTGAAGCGGCGGCGTACCACCACAAAGAAGACCGGGACGAAGAAGATAGCCAGAACCGTTGCGGTAACCATCCCGCCCATAACGCCGGTACCTACGGCGTTCTGCGCGCCGGAACCGGCACCGGAGCTGATAACCAGTGGCATAACGCCCAGAATGAACGCCAGAGAGGTCATCAGGATCGGACGTAAACGCATACGAACCGCATCCAGCGTCGCTTCAATCAGGCCTTTGCCCTCTTTATCCATCAGATCTTTGGCGAATTCGACGATCAGTATCGCGTTCTTCGCCGACAACCCAATGGTGGTGAGCAGGCCCACCTGGAAGTAAACGTCGTTGGTCAGACCGCGGAAAGTGGCCGCTAACAGCGCACCAATTACCCCCAGCGGAACCACCAGCATAACGGAGAACGGAATCGACCAGCTCTCATACAACGCCGCCAGACACAGGAAGACGACAATCAGTGAGATGGCATACAGGGCAGGGGCCTGGTTACCGGACAGACGTTCCTGGTAGGACATCCCCGTCCAGTCGTAGCCGATACCGGATGGCAGCTTACTGGCCAACTGCTCCATCATTGCCATCGCTTCACCGGTACTCTTACCCGGTGCCGCCTGACCTAAGATCTCCATAGAAGGCAGACCGTTATAGCGTTCCAGACGCGGTGAACCGTATTCCCAGCGTGAAGACGAGAAGGCTGAGAACGGCACCATTTGACCATCGCTGCCGCGCACATACCAGTTACCGATATCTTCCGGCAACATACGGTATTTGGCTTCGGACATGACGTAAACTTTCTTCACACGACCGCGGTCGATAAAGTCGTTCACATAGCTTCCGCCCCATGCGGCACCCAGCGTGGTATTAATGTCGCTAATGGAAACACCCAGCGCCTGTGCTTTTTCCTGGTCGATATCAATCTTGAACTGCGGCGTATCTTCCAGACCGTTCGGACGAACGCCGACCAGCAGATCCGGATGTTTTGCCACTTCGCCGAACAACTGGTTACGCGCCTGGGTCAGTTTTTCGTGACCGAGTCCCGCCTGGTCAATCAACTGGAAGTCAAAACCAGTCGCGGTTCCAAGTTCCACAATCGCGGGCAGGTTAAAGGCGAATACCATGGCGTCTTTAATCTGCGAGAAGGCGGCAGAAGCGCGTTGGGTAATGGCTTCAACCTTGTTCTCTTCACCCGGACGGTCAGCCCAGTCTTTCAATGAGACGAACGCGATACCGGTGTTCTGACCACGACCGGCAAAGCCGAAGCCGTTAACCGCAAACACCGATTCAACGTTGTTCTTCTCTTTGGTAAGGAAGTAGTCGGTCATCTCATCAAGCACTTTCTGCGTCCGTTCCTGGGTCGCCCCCGCAGGCAACTGGGCCATGCTCAGGAATACGCCCTGGTCTTCGTCCGGCAGGAAGGAGCTTGGCAGACGGACGAACAGGAACGCCATGCCGACGACGATGATTAGATACAGCAGCAGATAACGACCGGTGCTGCGCAGAATATTACCCACGCTGTCGGTGTAATGGTGCGTGCTCTTATCGAACATGCGGTTAAACCAGCCGAAGAAACCTTTCTTGCCTTCACCGTGGTCGCCTTTGGCAACCGGTTTAAGCATGGTGGCGCACAGCGCCGGCGTCAGGATCAACGCAACCAGTACGGACAGCGCCATTGCGGACACAATGGTGATGGAGAACTGACGATAAATCGCACCGGTAGATCCGCCAAAGAAAGCCATCGGGATAAATACCGCAGACAGCACCATTGCGATACCCACCAGTGCACCCTGAATCTGCCCCATGGATTTACGCGTGGCTTCTTTCGGCGGTAGCCCCTCTTCGGACATGACACGTTCGACGTTCTCGACCACCACGATGGCGTCATCCACCAACAGGCCGATGGCGAGCACCATCCCGAACATCGTCAGGGTGTTTATCGAGAAGCCAAAAGCGGCAAGTACCGCAAAGGTCCCCAACAGAACGACCGGTACTGCAATAGTCGGGATCAGCGTCGCGCGGAAGTTCTGCAGGAACAGATACATCACGAGGAACACGAGGATGATCGCTTCCGCCAGCGTTTTCACCACTTCGTGAATAGAGATTTTCACGAACGGGGTGGTGTCATACGGGTAAACGATTTTCAGGCCTGACGGGAAGAAAGGTTCCATCTTCACCAGTTCGGCACGGATCGCCGCGGCGGTATCAAGCGCGTTCGCGCCGGTCGCCAGTTTGATCCCCAGACCGGAGGCCGGTTTACCGTTGAACTTCGCGATGATGTCGTAGTTCTCGCCGCCCAGTTCAATTTTCGCGACGTCACGCAGGCGAACCTGAGAGCCGTCCTGGTTCACTTTCAGCAGGATTTTGCCGAACTCGTCGGTTGACGTCAGACGGGTCTGGGCAATAATCGATGCGTTAAGCTGCTGGCCTTTCACCGGCGGCGTACCGCCTAACTGACCGGCGGCTACCTGGGCGTTCTGCGCTTTGATAGCCGCAATGACATCGACCGGGGTCAACTGATACTTGTTGAGTTCGGTCGGGTCCATCCAGATACGCATCGCATACTGCGAACCAAACAGCTGAACGTCACCCACGCCGGAAGTACGGCTGATGGTGTCTTTCATGTTGGCGGCGACGTAATCCGAAATATCTTCCTGCGTCATAGTGCCGTCGGTATTGATAACCCCGACAACCATCAGGAAGCTACTGGACGACTTCTCAACGCTCACACCCTGTTGTTGTACTTCCTGCGGCAGCAACGGCATCGCCAACTGCAGTTTGTTCTGCACCTGAACCTGCGCGATATCTGCATCCGTACCGGATTCAAACGTCAGGGTGATCTGCACGGTACCCGTGGAGTCACTGTTTGAGGACATGTACATCAGGTTATCGATACCGTTCATATTCTGTTCGATAACCTGCGTGACCGTATCCTGCACGGTTTTGGCATCAGCGCCAGGGTAGGTTGCGGAGATCGTCACTGCGGGCGGCGCAATCGTCGGATATTGCGCAACCGGCAGCTTGAGGATCGCAAGCCCCCCTGCCAACATGATGATGATGGCGATCACCCATGCAAATATAGGGCGATCGATAAAGAAATTAGGCATGTCTTAACGGCTCCTGTTTAAGTTAAGACTTAGACTGCTCAGGCTGGCTACCGCTAGCGGCTTGCTGGTTGTTCTCTGCGGTAATCTCTTGTGCTTTCACCTGCGCACCAGGACGCACTTTCTGCAGCCCACTGATAATGACGCGTTCGCCTGCTTTCAGACCACTGGTCACCAGCCATTTGTCGCCAATCGCCTGACTGGCCACGATTTGACGGTTTTCCACTTTGTCATCCGCACCCACAACCAGCACGGTAGCATCGCCGCGCGGCGTACGGGTCACGCCTTGTTGCGGCACCAGTAACGCAGTAGGGTTGGTTCCTTCTTCCAGACGCGCGCGAACAAACATTCCCGGCAATAAGGTGTGATCCGGGTTAGGGAAGACGGCGCGAATGGTGATAGAACCGGTGGTCTGATCGACGGTCACGTCTGAAAACTCAAGCGTACCGGTCTGCGGGAATTTGATGCCGTCGCTGGTCACCAGCTCGACTTTCGCCTTGCCGTTTTCCTGCTTCAGCGTTCCGTTAGCCAGTTCTTGTTTCAGACGCAGGAAGTCGTTGCTCGACTGCGTCACGTCAACATAGATAGGATCGAGCTGCTGCACGGTTGCCAGCGCTGTCGCCTGACCGTTTTGCACCAGCGCGCCTTCCGTCACGGCAGATTTACCAATACGGCCGCTAATCGGAGAGGTCACTTTGGTGTACGCCAGGTTAATGCGCGCGGTTTCAACGGCGGCTTTCGCGGCAACGACAGCGGCATTCGCCTGTTGCGCATCGGCCAGCGCCTGATCGTAATCTTGTTGACTGATGTACTGCGTGCCGAGCAGCTTTTTATAACGGTTAACCGTTACCTGAGCGATGCTGGCAGCGGCCTGGGCTTTCGCCAGATCGCCTTTCGCGCTTTCATAAGTGGCTTGATACGTCGCAGGATCAATCTGATAGAGAGACACTCCTGCTTCGATATCACTACCTTCCTCGAAATTACGCTTCAGGATAATCCCGCTTACCTGAGGACGAACTTCCGCAATACGGAAAGCACTGGTGCGACCCGGCAGTTCAGTTGTGATCTGTAGAGGTTCGGTTTTGAGCGTCACAACCCCAACTTCTGGCATCTGCTGGCCCCCTTGTTGGGCCTGTTTGTCGTCACATCCTGTAAGCGCTAAGCTGCCTGAGAGCATCAGAACGACCGCCAGAGGCGTAAACCCTCTGTTTTTGTTCATATGTAAACCTCGAGTGTCCGATTTCAAATTGATCAATGGTCAAAAGTCCACAAACCCATTGCTGCGTTTATATTATCGTCGTGCTATGGTACATACATCCATAAATGTATGTAAATCTAACACCTGTAAATTCACCGACATATGGCACGAAAAACCAAACAACAAGCGCAGGAAACACGACAACACATCCTGGATGTAGCGCTACGGTTGTTCTCGCAACAAGGGGTATCTTCCACCTCGCTGGCGGAGATTGCAAAAGCCGCTGGCGTGACTCGCGGTGCAATCTATTGGCATTTCAAAAACAAGTCGGATTTATTTAGTGAAATCTGGGAACTATCAGAATCCAGTATTGGTGAGCTTGAGACTGAGTATCAGGCAAAATTCCCCGACGATCCACTATCAGTGTTAAGAGAAATACTCGTTCATCTCCTTGAATCTACCGTGACAGAAGAACGGCGACGTTTATTGATGGAGATTATATTCCACAAATGTGAATTTGTGGGAGAAATGACTATAGTTCAGCAGGCGCAAAGAAACATCTGTCTCGAAAGCTATGATCGGATTGAACAAACTTTAGATCATTGTATTCATTCAAAAATGTTGCCTGCAAATTTGATTACGCGGCGGGCGGCGGTGATGATGCGCGCCATGATTTCAGGTCTGATGGAAAACTGGCTTTTTGCCCCCCAATCGTTTGATCTCAAAAAAGAAGCGCGGGATTACGTCGCCGTTTTGCTGGAAATGTTAACATTTTGTCCCACCTTACAGTCGACGGGGCCTGACGCCGTATCCTGACGCTACTCCAGGAATAATCCTGGTCGGTTTCGCTGCCGCTATTCTGTCTGACAGAGCCGTGATATTCTTGCGCGTTGACTATTTTCGGTCGTCTTTTCGGTTCAGAAACCTTCATTCACATGACTATGTTGCCGCTCTATAAACGTGCTCAGCACCGAGTTTTTATCACGGTGGCTGTTTTCATCTTAATGCTGTCCTGCCAGTCTCTGGCGCTTGCTCGCGCATCGTCAAACAGCGATCTGCCCTCGAAGGCGGATGTGCAAAGCCAACTGGATACGCTCAATAAGCAAAAAGACCTCTCCGCGCAGGATAAACTGGTTCAGCAGGATCTCGTCGAGACCATTGCAACGCTTGAGAAAATCGAGCGGGTGAAAGACGAGACGACCCAGCTCCGTCAGCGCGTGGCGCAGGCACCAGAAAAAATGCGTCAGGCGACAGAGGCGCTGAGTGCGCTCAGCGATGTGGATAATGATGATGAAACGCGTAAGACGCTCAGTACGCTTTCATTACGCCAGTTAGAACTGCGCGTGGCGCAGGTTCTGGATGATTTGCAGAACGCGCAAAACGATCTCGCCACCTATAACAGCCAGCTCGTTTCCCTGCAAACGCAGCCCGAGCGTGTACAAAATGCGATGTATACGGCTTCTCAGCAGCTTCAGCAGATTCGCAACCGGCTGGACGGCACTAGCGTGGGCGAAGCGGCGTTACGACCGACTCAGCAGGTGCTTTTACAGGCCCAGCAGACGTTACTGAACGCCCAGATCGATCAACAACGTAAAAGCCTGGAAGGCAATACGGTGTTGCAGGACACCCTGCAAAAGCAGCGTGACTATATTACGGCAAACAGCAACCGGCTCGAGCACCAGTTACAGCTACTGCAGGAAGCGGTCAACAGCAAGCGCCTGACCTTAACGGAAAAAACGGCGCAGGAGGCCATTTCCCCGGATGAAACCGCGCGGATCCAGGCCAACCCACTGGTGAAACAGGAGCTGGAAATCAACCATCAGCTCAGCCAGCGCCTGATCACCGCGACGGAAAATGGCAACTCGCTGATGCAGCAAAACATCAGGGTCAAAAACTGGCTGGACCGCGCACTGCAATCTGAACGCAATATCAAAGAACAAATCGCAGTGCTGAAGGGCAGTCTGCTGCTGTCGCGTATTCTCTATCAACAGCAGCAAACGCTGCCGTCGGCGGATGAACTCTCGGACATGACCAACCGCATTGCGGACCTGCGTCTGGAGCAGTTCGAAATCAACCAGCAGCGTGACGCGTTGTTCCAGAACGATGCGTTCGTGGCTAAGCTGGAAGAAGGCCACAGTAATGAAGTGAATGACGAAGTCCACGATGCGCTGTTACAGGTTGTCGATATGCGCCGTGAACTGCTGGACCAGTTGAACAAGCAACTGGGTAATCAGCTCATGATGGCCATTAATCTGCAAATTAATCAGCAGCAGTTAATGAGCGTCTCGAAAAGCCTGAAAGAGATCCTGACCCAGCAAATCTTCTGGGTAAACAGCAACCGGCCAATGGACTGGGACTGGATCAAAGCCTTCCCGCAGTCGCTGAAAGATCAGTTCAAGTCGATGAAAATCACGGTGAACTGGGAAAAAGCGTGGCCGGCGGTGTTTATCGCCTTCCTGGCTGGGTTGCCACTACTGCTCATTGCCGGCTTGATTCGCTGGCGTCTGAAGTGGCTGAAAGCCTGGCAGCAGCAACTCGCCGCCGCGGTGGGATCGCTGCGCAATGACAGTCAGCTAAACACACCGAAAGCGATTCTGATCGATCTGATTCGTGCGCTGCCGGTATGTCTGCTGATTCTGGCGGTCGGCCTGATTTTGCTGACCATGCAGTTAAACATCAGCGATCTGCTGTGGGCATTCAGTAAAAAACTGGCAATCTTCTGGCTGGTTTTCGGGCTGTGCTGGAAAGTGCTCGAAAAAGACGGGGTGGCGATTCGCCATTTCGGTATGCCTGCGCAACTGACCAGCCACTGGCGTCGCCAGATTGTGCGCATCAGCCTGGCGCTACTGCCGCTGCATTTCTGGTCAGTCGTGGCAGAGCTTTCTCCCTTGCATCTGATGGACGATGTGCTGGGGCAGGCGATGATTTTCCTCAACCTGCTGCTGATCGCGTTTCTGGTCTGGCCGATGTGCCGCGAAAGCTGGCGTGATAAAGAGTCACATGGCCTGCGCCTGGTGACGATCACCATCCTGTCAATCATCCCGATTGCGCTGATGGTGCTGACGGCAACCGGCTACTTTTACACCACGCTGCGCCTGTCGGGCCGCTGGATTGAAACCGTTTATCTGGTCATCATCTGGAACCTGCTCTACCAGACGGTGCTGCGCGGTTTAAGCGTCGCGGCGCGGCGTATCGCCTGGCGTCGTGCACTGGCGCGTCGGCAGAATCTGGTGAAAGAGGGGGCCGAAGGAGCGGAACCACAGGAAGAACCCACCATCGCGCTGGAGCAGGTGAACCAGCAAACGTTACGCATTACGATGCTGCTGATGATTTCACTGTTTGCGGTGGTGTTCTGGGCGATTTGGTCCGATCTGATCACCGTGTTCAGCTATCTCGACAGCATTACGCTCTGGCACTACAACGGCACCGAAGCGGGCGCAGCGGTAGTGAAAAGCGTGACGATGGGCAGCCTGCTGTTTGCCATTATCGCGTCGATGGTCGCCTGGGCGTTGATCCGTAACCTGCCGGGTCTGCTGGAAGTGCTGGTGCTGTCGCGTCTTAAAATGCGCCAGGGCGCCTCGTACGCCATCACCACGATCCTGAACTACATCATCATTGCCGTCGGGGCGATGACGGTCTTCGGTTCGCTCGGCGTGTCGTGGGATAAACTGCAATGGCTGGCGGCGGCCTTATCGGTCGGTCTCGGTTTCGGCTTGCAGGAGATTTTCGGTAACTTTGTCTCGGGTTTGATCATTTTGTTCGAACGTCCGGTGCGGATTGGCGATACGGTGACGATCGGCACATTCTCTGGTACCGTCAGCAAGATCCGTATCCGCGCAACCACCATTACCGATTTCGATCGCAAAGAGGTGATCATCCCGAACAAGGCGTTTGTAACCGAGCGCCTGATCAACTGGTCGTTGTCTGATACCACCACCCGTCTGGTGATCCGCATTGGCGTGGCGTACGGTTCGGATCTGGATAAAGTGAAGAAAGTCCTGCTTCAGGCCGCGATGGAGCATCCGAAGGTGATGCACGATCCTGAGCCGGCGGTGTTCTTCACTACCTTCGGCGCCAGTACCCTGGATCATGAACTGCGTCTGTACGTGCGTGAACTTCGCGATCGTAGCCACACGGTTGATGAACTGAACCGATCAATCGATCGTCTGTGCCGTGAAAACAACATTGATATCGCCTTTAACCAGCTTGAAGTGCATCTGCGCAACGAGAAGGGCGATGAGGTCACAGAGGTGAAACGCGAGATCAAAGGCGACGATCCGACGCCTGCGGTTTAATCAAACGATCGCATGCCTGATGGCGTCACTTGCGTCTTAATCCGGCCTACAACGCAGGGTAAATTCCAATACCCGCTCAGAAATGTAGGCCTGATAAGCGCAGCGCCATCCGGCAAAAATCAATCAAGTTTGTCAGCAGTTTGAGCCACTTTTTTTTCATAGTCCCGTTTAACCATTTCCAGCGCTTTCAAGACGGTATCCGGGGCGACATGGTTTTCTTCCAGCAATACAATCAAATCGACGGCCAGTTTGACCTCATCCGGGGCGTTTTCAAGTGACATAGCGTCTCCAGGGATTAGCGAGTTAAACGCGCCAGGACACGTTCAATATTGTCCAGCGCCTTACGACAGCGCGCCAGACGACCTTCATAGATTTCCACTTCGCGTTGCAGCGTTTGTTGTTCGTCCAGACGGGTGACCTGAGCCAGCCGCGCTTTGCGCTGCGCGGTCATTTCCTGCAAACGTCGCTCAAATTCCTGATGCTGGATGCGTCTGCGTTGCCAGTGTGCCAGACCCGGCGAGGCGCTGTCCCACTCCCGCAGCGACCAGCTGGCGGTTTCGCGGGAGATTGCTTCCAGTTGCGACGCCAGATGTTCCGCCAGCCAGGCCACTTGCGGCAGTTGCTGCTGTTCAACCGCCTGACGTAGCGCCTGAAGGTGGCCTTCAGCTTCATCCAGACAGGCCTGGAGCAGGGTGCTACGCGTCTGAAAAAGATGGCGATCGAAACGGGCGCTGATCGTGGCATGCTGCGCCACCGGCGCACAGCGTTGGCGCAGGAGAGCGAGCTGATCTTCCAGCTTTTGCAGCAGCATGGCGGTTTTCACTGTAACACTCCGATGAAAATGATAACTGTTATGCTAAAGTAGCGTTCTGGTTTGCGATATGCCTTTATTATGCAACGAATCCTTTTAATCATCACGGGTTGGCTGGCGGTTGTATTGGGGACGCTGGGCGTCGTGTTGCCTGTATTGCCGACGACACCGTTTATCCTGCTGGCTGCCTGGTGCTTTGCCCGCTCATCGCCGCGTTTCCATAACTGGTTACTCTACCGCTCGTGGTTTGGCAGCTATTTGCGATTCTGGCAGAAATATAAGGCTATGCCGCCGGGCGTTAAGCCCCGTGCGATCGTAATGATCCTCATCACCTTCGCCGTATCGCTGTGGTTGACCCCGATGTGGTGGGTGCGGATCCTGCTGCTGGTGATCCTGGCTTGCCTTCTGGTATTTATGTGGCGAATACCTGTGATTGACGAAAAGCAACAAAAGCACTGAAGCATAATAATCGCGGTTGCAATTGCGAGCGGTAGCCAGTAAATTCGACCGTTTTCGAGCACAGGCGCACTGGGTCAAATTAATGCAGCCAATAAAGAGGCCGCTTGAAGGATGAAGTGTATAGTGCGCCGTGAAGTAACACCGTATTAATCAGGCACAAACTTATGACCGCAACTGCACAGCAGCTTGAGTTTCTCAAAAATAGCATTAAAAGCATTCAGGACTACCCGAAACCGGGCATTCTTTTCCGTGATGTCACCAGCTTACTGGAAGATCCGAAAGCTTACGCACTCAGCATCGAATTGCTGGTTGAGCGTTACAAAAATGCAGGCATCACCAAAGTTGTCGGTACCGAAGCTCGCGGCTTTCTGTTTGGCGCGCCGGTAGCGTTGGGTCTGGGCGTTGGCTTTGTGCCGGTGCGTAAACCGCGCAAGCTGCCGCGTGAAACGATCGCTGAAAGCTACGAACTGGAATACGGCACCGATCAACTGGAAATCCACCTTGATGCGATCCACGCCGGTGATAAAGTGCTGGTGGTTGACGATCTGCTGGCAACCGGCGGTACGATTGAAGCGACCGTGAAACTGATCCGTCGTCTGGGCGGCGAAGTGACCGATGCGGCGTTCATCATCAACCTGTTTGACCTCGGCGGCGAACAGCGTCTGGCGCAGCAGGGCATCAACTGTTATAGCCTGGTTCCTTTCCCGGGGCACTAATCGGCTCAACAGCACCTGACGTATTAGCTGAAGACATGACCTCGCTGAATTAGTGAGGTTGTGTTAGCATTCCCCCCTATGAATCCACCTTCCAGCGTTTCAGAGCCAGCCAATGAGTTATCAGGTTTTAGCCCGAAAATGGCGCCCACAAACCTTTGCTGACGTCGTCGGCCAGGAACATGTGCTGACCGCACTGGCGAACGGCTTGTCGTTAGGGCGTATTCACCATGCATATCTTTTTTCCGGTACCCGGGGTGTCGGTAAAACCTCCATTGCCCGTCTGCTGGCAAAGGGACTGAATTGCGAAACCGGCATTACCGCCACGCCGTGCGGCGTGTGTGATAACTGCCGTGAAATCGAACAGGGGCGATTTGTCGATCTGATTGAGATCGATGCTGCCTCGCGCACTAAAGTTGAAGACACCCGGGATCTGCTGGATAACGTCCAGTACGCCCCGGCGCGCGGTCGATTCAAAGTTTATCTGATCGACGAAGTGCATATGCTGTCTCGCCACAGTTTTAACGCGCTGCTCAAAACGCTTGAAGAGCCGCCGTCGCACGTCAAATTCCTGCTGGCGACAACCGATCCGCAGAAGCTGCCGGTGACCATTCTGTCCCGCTGCCTGCAGTTCCATCTTAAGGCGCTGGATGTCGACCAGATCCGCCATCAGCTTGAACACATTCTTAACGAAGAGCAGATAGCCCACGAGCCGCGCGCACTGCAACTGCTTTCCCGTGCGGCCGATGGCAGTCTGCGTGACGCGCTGAGTCTGACCGATCAGGCGATAGCCAGCGGTGATGGCCAGGTTTCCACCCAGGCGGTGAGCGCGATGCTCGGCACGCTGGATGACGATCAGGCGCTGTCGCTGGTGGAGGCGGTAATCGCTGCCGACGGTGAACGGGTGATGACGCTGGTCAACGAGGCCGCAGCGCGAGGAATCGAATGGGAAGCACTGCTGGTCGAAATGCTTGGTCTGCTGCACCGTATTGCGTTGGTCCAGTTGTCTCCTGCCGCACTCGGCGGCGACATGGCGACGATCGAAGTGCGCATTCGTGAACTGGCGCGCACCGTGCCGCCGGCGGACGTTCAGCTTTATTACCAGACGTTGTTGATTGGCCGTAAAGAATTGCCGTACGCGCCAGACAGACGCATGGGCGTTGAAATGACCTTACTGCGGGCGCTGGCGTTTCATCCGCGTATGCCGCTACCAGAACCCGAGGTTCCGCGACAATCATTTGCCCCTGTCGCGCCAACGGCGGTAATGACGCCGACCCAGGTGCCGCAGCAGTCTGCACCCGCGCAACCGGCCCCGGCAGCACCGCTACCGGAATCCACCAGCCAGGTGCTGGCGGCGCGCAACCAACTGCAACGTGCGCAGGGAGCAACCAAAGCAAAAAAGAGTGAACCGGCAGCCGCACCCCGCGCGCGGCCGGTGAATAACGCTGCGCTGGAAAGACTGGCTTCGGTATCAGAACGCGTGCAGGCTCGTCCTGCACCGTCTGCGCTCGAACAGGCGCCGGCGAAGAAAGAAGCCTATCGCTGGAAGGCGACCACGCCGGTTGCTGAAGTGAAAGAAGTGGTGGCGACACCAAAGGCGCTGAAAAAAGCGCTGGAGCATGAGAAAACGCCGGAACTGGCAGCTAAGCTTGCCGCAGAAGCGATTGAACGCGATCCATGGGCGGCACAGGTCAGCCAGCTTTCGCTGCCAAAACTGGTTGAGCAGGTCGCGCTCAACGCCTGGAAAGAAGAGAACGATAATGCGGTCTGTCTGCATTTGCGTTCCAGCCAGCGTCACCTGAATTCCAACGGTGCACAACAAAAGCTGGCGGAAGCACTGAGTCAGCTTGCGGGCTCAACGGTTGAACTGACCATCGTAGAAGATGATAATCCGGCGGTGCGAACGCCGCTGGAGTGGCGTCAGGCGATTTATGAAGAGAAACTTGCGCAGGCGCGTGAGTCGATAGTTGCGGATAACAACATCCAGACCCTGCGTCGGTTCTTCGATGCGGATCTGGATGAAGAGAGTATCCGCCCCATTTGATCGTAAGCGACGCTTATGATTGTCATCCCTTAACGTGATTGAGAGAGAAGCCTATGTTTGGTAAAGGCGGTCTGGGTAACCTGATGAAGCAGGCCCAGCAGATGCAGGAAAAAATGCAGCAGATGCAGGAAGAAATCGCGAAGCTGGAAGTGACCGGTGAATCCGGCGCGGGTCTGGTGAAAGTCACCATCAATGGCGCGCATAACTGCCGTCGCGTGGAGATCGACCCAAGCCTGCTCGAAGATGACAAAGAGATGCTGGAAGATCTGGTTGCTGCTGCGTTTAACGATGCTGCCCGTCGCATTGAAGAGACCCAGAAAGAAAAAATGGCCTCTGTCTCCTCCGGTATGCAACTGCCGCCAGGCTTTAAGATGCCGTTCTGATGCAAACCAGCCCGCTGTTAACTCAGCTTATGGAAGCACTGCGTTGCCTGCCGGGCGTTGGCCCGAAGTCGGCGCAGCGCATGGCGTTTACGCTGCTTCAGCGTGACCGCAGCGGCGGGATGCGTCTGGCGCAAGCGCTCACCCGGGCGATGTCGGAAATCGGTCACTGCGCCGATTGCCGCACTTTCACCGAGCAAGAGGTTTGCAATATCTGTTCAAATCCGCGTCGTCAGGAAAACGGCCAGATTTGCGTGGTCGAGAGTCCTGCGGATATCTATGCGATTGAACAGACCGGGCAGTTTTCCGGGCGCTACTTCGTGCTGATGGGGCATTTGTCGCCGCTCGACGGCATCGGGCCAGATGATATCGGTCTCGACAGACTTGAGCAGCGCCTGTCCTGCGAGCAACTCAGTGAAGTGATCCTCGCGACCAACCCGACGGTCGAAGGGGAAGCCACGGCGAACTACATTGCTGAACTCTGCGCGCAATATGGCGTTGACGCCAGCCGTATCGCACACGGCGTGCCGGTCGGCGGTGAACTGGAGATGGTGGACGGCACCACGCTGTCGCATTCTCTGGCAGGACGCCACAAGATTAAATTCTGAACAAACGGAGGCTGTGCTCGCGGCCTCCGCTTGAAATCCCCCCCGGTTGTCCCCATTTCACCCTCAACGTGTTTTTACCATTGAAAATGGCATTGTTGAGGTAGATCTACATGAAAGGACAAGAAACTCGTGGTTTTCAGTCAGAAGTAAAACAGCTTCTGCATCTGATGATCCATTCTCTGTATTCCAATAAAGAAATCTTCCTGCGTGAGCTTATCTCTAACGCCTCCGATGCGGCAGACAAGCTGCGTTTTCGCGCGCTGTCGAACCCGGACCTCTATGAAGGCGACGGTGAACTGCGTGTACGCGTCTCCTTCGATAAAGATAAGCGTACGTTGACCATCGCCGATAACGGCGTGGGGATGAACCGTGATGACGTGATCGATCATCTGGGGACCATCGCGAAGTCCGGGACCAAATCCTTCCTTGAATCCATGGGCTCCGATCAGGCGAAAGACAGCCAACTGATTGGTCAGTTTGGCGTAGGCTTCTATTCGGCCTTTATTGTCGCGGATAAAGTCACGGTCCGCACTCGTGCCGCAGGCGACAAGCCGGAGAACGGCGTGTTCTGGGAATCAGCGGGCGAAGGTGAATACACCGTTGCCGATATCACCAAAGACGATCGCGGAACGGAAATCACGCTGCATCTGCGTGAAGGCGAAGACGAGTTCCTCGATGACTGGCGCGTACGTTCCATCATCAGCAAATATTCCGACCATATCGCCCTGCCGGTTGAGATAGAAAAACAGGAAGAGAAAGACGGTGAAACCGTCGTTACCTGGGAGAAAATCAACAAGGCGCAGGCGCTGTGGACCCGTAACAAGTCGGAAATCAAAGATGACGAGTACAACGAGTTTTACAAGCATATCGCGCACGATTTTACCGATCCACTGACCTGGAGCCACAACCGCGTAGAAGGGAAGCAGGAGTACACCAGTCTGCTGTACATCCCGTCGCGGGCACCGTGGGACATGTGGAACCGCGATCACAAACATGGCCTGAAGCTGTACGTCCAGCGCGTCTTTATCATGGACGACGCCGAGCAGTTCATGCCGAACTATTTGCGCTTCGTGCGAGGGCTTATTGATTCCAACGATCTGCCGCTGAACGTTTCTCGTGAGATCCTGCAGGACAGCACCGTCACCCGCAACCTGCGTAGCGCGCTGACTAAGCGTGTTCTGCAGATGCTGGAAAAACTGGCGAAAGATGATGTGGAAAAATACCAGACGTTCTGGCAGCAGTTTGGTCTGGTGATGAAAGAAGGGCCGGCGGAAGATCATGCTAACCAGGAAACCATCGCCAAACTGATGCGTTTCGCGTCGACGCATACCGACTCTTCTGCGCAGACCGTCTCTCTGGAAGACTACGTCTCTCGCATGAAAGAAGGGCAGGAGAAGATTTACTACATTACCGCTGACAGCTATGCGGCAGCGAAGAGCAGCCCGCACCTGGAACTGCTGCGTAAGAAAGGCATCGAAGTGCTGTTGCTCTCCGATCGCATTGACGAGTGGATGATGAACTACCTCACCGAGTTTGACGGTAAGGCGTTCCAGTCCGTCGCCAAAGCGGACGAGTCTATCGACAAGCTGGCCGATGAGGTTGATGAAAGCGCGAAAGAAGCGGAAAAAGCGCTGACACCGTTTGTTGAGCGCGTGAAAAATCTGCTGGGCGACCGGGTGAAAGACGTACGTCTGACGCACCGTCTGACCGATACGCCGGCGATTGTCACCACCGACGCGGACGAAATGAGCACCCAGATGGCGAAACTGTTTGCCGCAGCGGGTCAGAACGTACCGGAAGTGAAATACATCTTTGAACTCAATCCGGACCACGTGCTGGTGAAACGCACGGCAGATACCCAGGATGAAGGGCAATTCAACGAGTGGGTTGAACTTCTGCTGGATCAGGCGTTGTTTGCTGAGCGCGGCACGCTCGAAGATCCAAACCAGTTCATCCGCCGCATGAACCAACTGCTGGTTTCCTGATAACTGCGATGTGAATGCCGGATAAGCGTGATTGCAATCCGGCATTTCTTTTAATCGCCTCTCTTTTCTAAATTTTCCCTCATTAACCGTTTCAGCGCTGGCACCTTCCTTGAGACAAATGCGTGATGGTGGTATCGTTTAGCGCTTTTTTAAAAATATCGACAACCTTTAAGGGGATTTTCGTAATGCGTATCATTCTGCTTGGCGCTCCGGGCGCGGGTAAAGGAACTCAGGCTCAGTTCATCATGGAGAAGTATGGTATTCCGCAAATCTCCACCGGTGATATGCTGCGTGCCGCCGTGAAATCTGGCTCCGAGCTGGGCAAACAAGCGAAAGACATCATGGACGCCGGTAAGCTGGTGACGGATGAGCTGGTGATCGCGCTGGTAAAAGAGCGTATCGCGCAGGAAGATTGCCGTAACGGTTTTCTGTTAGATGGTTTCCCGCGCACGATTCCGCAGGCTGACGCCATGAAAGAAGCCGGTATCGTGGTAGATTATGTTCTCGAATTCGACGTACCGGATGAGCTGATCGTTGACCGTATCGTTGGTCGTCGCGTACACGCTGCGTCTGGCCGCGTTTACCACATCAAATTCAACCCGCCTAAGGTTGAAGGTAAAGACGACGTGACCGGCGAAGAGCTGACCACCCGTAAAGACGACCAGGAAGAGACCGTGCGTAAGCGTCTGGTGGAATACCATCAGATGACGGCGCCGCTGATTGGTTACTACCAGAAAGAAGCGGCAGCAGGTAACACGCAATACGCGAAAGTTGACGGGACTCAGGCCGTTGCTGACGTGCGCACCGCGCTGGAAAAAATCCTCGGTTAAGTTTTTCGCGTAGTGAACCTTTTATCAGGCCTGCCATTATCGCGTAGGCCTGATAAGCGTAGCGCCATCAGGCAAATTCTCGTTTTACCTCTCACAGCAATTAGTTCTTCTTACTCACTTTTCCGCTACAATTATCAACAATTTGAATCGATAAGAGGCGGTAATGCGTCAGACGAAAACTGGTATCCTGCTGGCAAATCTTGGCACTCCCGATGCCCCCACTCCGGCGGCAGTAACACGCTATCTCCGGCAATTCTTAAGCGATACACGTGTTGTCGATACGCCCCGTGTATTGTGGTGGCCGCTGCTGCGCGGCGTGATTTTGCCGCTTCGCGCCCCGCGTGTGGCAAAGCTTTATCAGTCTGTCTGGATGGAAGGCGGCTCTCCGCTAATGGTCTACAGCCGTCAACAGCAGCAGGCGCTTGCTGCGCGCCTGGCGGACACGCCCGTCGCGCTGGGTATGAGCTATGGCTCGCCGTCACTGGAAAGCGCGGTGGACGAGCTGCTGGCGAACCACGTGGATCATATCGTCGTGCTGCCGCTGTACCCGCAATATTCCTGCTCAACGGTTGCTGCGGTCTGGGATGAGCTGGCGCGCATTCTGGCGCGTAAACGTCGTATTCCCGGCATTTCGTTTATTCGCGATTACGCCGACGATCGCGCTTATATTGACGCGCTGGCGAACAGTGCGCGGGCTTCGTTCGCCGAACACGGCGAACCGGATTTGCTGCTGTTGTCCTACCACGGCATTCCGCAGCGTTTTGCTGATGAAGGTGACGACTATCCGCAGCGCTGTCGTGACACCACCCGTGAGCTGGTTTCTGCGCTCGGTCTGCCGCCAGAAAAAGTAATGATGACCTTCCAGTCGCGTTTTGGTCGTGAACCGTGGCTGACGCCCTACACTGATGAAACGCTGAAGATGTTAGGCGAGAAGGGAACGGGCCATATTCAGGTGATGTGTCCGGGCTTCGCGGCGGATTGTCTGGAGACGCTGGAAGAAATTGCGGTGCAGAATAAAGAGATCTTCCTCGAAGCGGGCGGTAAAAAGTATGAATATATTCCGGCGCTAAATGCCGCGCCGGAACATATCGATATGATGCTGAAACTGACAGCCCCGTACCGCTAACGTGCAGCGTTAATCTGCTGAGTGAAGAAACGCGCACCATCGCGTAAGGCGTCATCGGCAGATTTCATCATGCGTGAGTAGTGCAGAAAGGCGTGCAGCGTGCCGGGATAC
Source organism: Citrobacter sp. RHB35-C17 (assembly GCF_013816795.1). Classification (NCBI taxonomy): domain Bacteria; kingdom Pseudomonadati; phylum Pseudomonadota; class Gammaproteobacteria; order Enterobacterales; family Enterobacteriaceae; genus Citrobacter; species Citrobacter sp. RHB35-C17. Next base: position 1,264,704 of record NZ_CP057150.1, read on the forward strand.
ATTTTGTATTCGCAGGGCTGCTGGTGCGCCTGAAGCGTCTCGAAGAGCAGACGGCTGTCGTCGATCAGCGGGTCAAACTCCGCACCGGCGATAAAGCAGGGCGGCACGTCGCGCGTCAGGTCGTTGTTGAACAGGCAATAGTACGGCGACTCGCGATCGTCGGCATCACGCAGATACATTTTTTCGTACATTTCCAAATCCTGACGGCTGAGACCGTCCCAGTCGCCGCCCATCAGTCGTCGACTTGCTGAGTCCTGTAAGCCGTACAGTCCATACCACAACAGCACGCCCGCCACCTTTCCACAAAATATGTGCTTATCGCGCAGCCACAGCGCGCTGGCGAGCGACAGCATCGCGCCAGCGGAATCACCGGCAAAGCCAATGTGCGTCATATTCAACTGATAGTCGTCCGCCTGCTGATAAAAGAACTGACAGGCGGCAATGGTCTCTTCAATGGCCTGCGGAAAGCGCGCCTCAGGTGAGAGTGAATAGTCGACGCCGATTACCGTGCACTGGGTATAGCTTGCCAGCAGACGCATGATTCGGTCATGGGTATCCAGATTCCCGAGAATACAACCGCCACCGTGCAGGTAAAACAGCGTGGCCTGACTGTCTGGCGTTGGGCTGTACAGGCGCGTTGTCACCTCTCCCCAGCGCGTAGGGAGGGCATATTCCCGCGTTGGCATTTGCGGTGCATCCGCATTCCAGAAGCGTCGTTCAAGAATGTAGTGTTGGCGCATCGCTGGCACATCATCGGCGGCAGGCCAGGGAGGTAAATCGTCCTGCCGGATATTCAGCACTGCGCGCATCTCGTCTGAAATGCTTGCCAGTACGGGAAGTTTATTCTCTGGTTTCATAAAACGCTCCTTGTGAAATCGACCCATTGTAAAAGCTTCCGTCGTGGAAACTGCGATCCGTTCGTCTGTTATTGAAACTCTGTCGTCCAGAGGGGAATGTGCTACCATGCACCGCTCAGTTATCCACCTGTAAAAACAGCTATGAAATTTCCCGGTAAACGCAAATCCAAACACTATTTCCCTGTCAACGCACGCGATCCACTGCTGCAACAAATCCAGCCTGAAAATGAAACCAGCGCCGCATGGGTGGTGGGGATCGATCAAACGCTGGTCGATATTGAAGCGAAAGTGGATGACGCGTTTGTACAACGTTATGGACTGAGTGCCGGGCATTCACTGGTGATTGAAGACGATGTGGCCGAAGCGTTGTATCAGGAACTGGTGCGTGACAATCTGATCACCCATCAGTTTGCCGGTGGCACGATTGGTAACACCATGCACAACTACTCCGTGCTGGCCGATGACCGTTCGGTGTTGCTGGGCGTGATGTGCAGCAACATCGAAATTGGCAGCTACGCCTACCGCTATTTGTGCAACACCTCCAGTCGGACCGACCTCAACTATCTGCAGGGCGTTGACGGGCCGATTGGCCGCTGCTTTACCCTGATAGGCGAATCCGGTGAGCGTACCTTCGCCATCAGCCCAGGGCACATGAACCAGTTGCGCGCGGAAAGCATTCCGGAACCGGTGATTGCCGGGGCATCGGCGCTGGTGCTGACCTCCTATCTGGTACGCTGCAAGCCAGGCGAGCCGATGCCGGAAGCCACCATGAAGGCCATTGAGTACGCTAAAAAGCACAATGTGCCCGTGGTGCTGACGCTTGGGACCAAATTCGTGATCGCCGATAACCCGCAATGGTGGCAGGGTTTCCTGAAAGAGAACGTCTCAATCCTGGCAATGAATGAAGAAGAGGCCGAAGCGCTGACCGGTGAAAACGATCCGCTGCTGGCATCTGATAAAGCGCTGGACTGGGTCGATCTGGTGTTGTGTACCGCCGGACCGGTAGGGCTGTACATGGCGGGCTTTACCGAAGAGGAAGCCAAACGCAAAACTCAACACCCGTTGTTGCCTGGGGCGATTGCCGAATTTAACCAATATGAGTTCAGCCGCGCGATGCGCCATAAAGACTGTCGCAATCCGCTGCGCGTCTATTCCCATATCGCGCCGTATATGGGCGGTCCGGAAAAGATCATGAACACCAATGGCGCAGGTGACGGCGCGCTGGCGGCGCTGCTGCACGATATTACCGCCAACAGCTATCACCGTTCGAACGTGCCGAATTCCAGTAAGCACAAGTTCACCTGGCTGACCTATTCGTCATTAGCTCAGGTGTGTAAATATGCCAATCGTGTGAGTTATCAGGTACTGAACCAGCACTCTCCGCGTCTGACGCGTGGACTGCCGGAGCGTGAGGATAGCCTCGAAGAGTCGTACTGGGATCGTTAAGTCATTATGCCGGATGGCGACGTAAACGTCCTATCCGGCCTGGCGTTACCATTATCTGTGTCATCATGTAGGCCTGATAAGCGAAGCGCCATCAGGCAAACGAGCCGATGCCACGACGATCACCCGGTCACGATTTCACCCGCAGGGGGTGTTTCCAGCAATTCCAGCATCGTACGGGCGATTTCACGCTCGCCCATCACGACCTGATTAGCGCCGCGTTCGGTAATGTACTCGACCTCATCGTCATAATGCGCACGAGCAATAATCTCAATATTCGGGCACTTCTCGCGGGCAGACGCAACAATTTCACCGGCCTCATAGCCGTTCGGGATGGTGAGGATCAGCCAGCGGGCGCAGTCCAGATGCGCCAGATTCATAATCTCTTCATTGGCGGCATTCCCCAGCACCGCGCGGATCCCGCGCTCGCGTAGTTCATCCACTCGTGTCCGCGACGTTTCGATAACCACTAACGGCATCCCGGCCGCCATCAGTTTTTCACCGAGCAGACTGCCGACACGGCCAAAACCGACCAGCAGCGCGTGGTTGCAGATATCCACCGGAATTTGCTTCTCTTCCTCGATAGCCTCTTCCAGCGTTTGTTCTTCCAGCGTCTCGGTTTTTGCCAGATATTTTTCCAGCAGAGCAAACAGCACCGGGTTGAGCATAATCGACAGAATCGCCCCTGCCAGCACCAGATTTTGCCCTTCCTGCGGCAGCAGGTTCAGCGCCATCCCCAGACCGGCGAGAATAAAGGCGAATTCACCAATCTGCGCCAGGCTGGCGGCGATGGTCAGTGCGGTGCGCGGCGAGTGGCCAAACAGACGCACCAGGAAAAAGGCGGCGACCGACTTACCAAAGATAATGATGGCAAGCGTTGCCAGCACGGCCAGCGGTTGTTGGATCAGAATCAGCGGATCAAACAGCATACCGACGGAGACAAAGAACAGGACGGCAAACGCGTCGCGCAGCGGCAGGGTATCGTGGGCCGCGCGGTGGCTCAGTTCCGATTCATTCAGTACCATCCCGGCAAAGAACGCGCCCAGCGCGAAGGAGACATCAAACAGTTCCACCGCGCCGAAAGCGATACCTAATGCCAGCGCCAGTACGGAAAGGGTAAACAGTTCGCGGGAGCCGGTTGCCGCGCTGCGCGCCATAATCCACGGTACCAGACGGCGGCCAACCAGCATCATAATGGCGATAAAGGCGATAACTTTACCGATGGTAATGCCCATGTCGACGGCCAGCGAGGCGAAGCCGACGTTACCTTTTTCCACCATTCCGGCGACGGCTGGCAGCAGAACCAGCGTCAGTACCATTACCAGATCTTCAACAATCAGCCAGCCGATGGCAATCTGCCCTCGCTGACTGTCGACCAGTTGTCGTTCTTCAAGCGCGCGCAGCAGCACCACGGTACTGGCGGTTGAAAGACATAAACCAAAGACGATACCGGTCATCAGCGACCAACCCAGCATGGCGGAAAGGGCCATACCCAACAGCGTCGCCACGGCTATCTGGGCGATCGCGCCGGGAATGGCTATCGACTTTACCGCCATCAAATCCTTCAGTGAAAAGTGCAAACCGACGCCGAACATCAGCAGAATAACGCCAAGCTCAGCGAGCTCCGGCGCAAGTTTGGTATCAGCCACAAAGCCTGGCGTAAAAGGACCGGCCAGAACGCCCGCTAACAGATATCCCACCAGAGGAGAAATACGCAGTTTATTGGCAAGCATGCCGAGTATAAAAGCGAGCACAAGGCCGCCAACAATGGTGGTGATAAGCGGGGTGGCGTGATGCATTCCGTCTCCTTTGGTAGCTGATTTCCAAAATTCCAGGTAATAGTTTATGACAATTTTGACTATTATGTTTATGAATAATTATTGAATTTTGAAGAAAACTGCAATTTGAGCTGAAAAAAGCACGGATCGGAAAACGAATGGGTTGTAGACAGAGAAAAGGCTTATGGCAGCAGGCTGAGAGGGCGGCTAAAGTTTAGCTTTAGCCGCAAAAACTCAGGCTTTATGCCGGTTATCAGGTAGGAATATGGTCAAGATCCCCAGAAGTGGCAGGAAAGCACAGATTTTATAGACTAACTCGATGCTGGTATGGTCAGCGAGCAGACCTAACACCGCGGCTCCCAGGCCACCCATCCCAAAGGCAAAACCAAAAAACAGACCAGAAACCATGCCGATACGACCCGGCAGTAGTTCCTGGGCATACACCAGAATGGCGGAAAACGCCGAGGCGAGAATAAAACCAATGATCACCGTTAAAATGCCGGTCCAGTGCAGGGTGGCATAAGGTAAAATCAACGTAAACGGCGCGACGCCGAGGATAGAGCCCCAAATGACATATTTTCTGCCAATCTTATCGCCTAAAGGCCCGCCAATTACCGTTCCTGCAGCAACCGCAAACAGGAAAGCAAAGAGGTGAAATTGCGCGTTTTGTACCGATAATCCGAATTTTTGCATCAGATAAAAGGTGTAATAGCTGCTGATGCTCGCCATATAGAAGTATTTCGAGAAAATCAGGATCAGCAGGACGCTGACCGCAAGCACCACCTTATTGCGCGGCAGTGGATTGATAATCGTTGCTTTTGGTTTCCCCTTGCTCATTCGATGCTGCGCGGCATACCAGCGGCTGATTTGCGCCAGCACGACAATGGCCAGCAGCGCCGCAAGAACGAACCAGGCCACATTACCTTTGCCGTAAGGGGCGATAATCACTGCCGCCAACAACGGACCGAGGGAGCTACCAAAGTTACCGCCCACCTGGAAGATGGACTGGGCAAGACCGTGGCGTCCTCCTGAGGCCATACGCGCCACACGGGACGATTCCGGGTGGAATACCGAAGAACCGGTGCCGACCAGCGCGGCAGCCAACAGCACGGTGCCAAAACTGCCGGCCATTGCCAACAGCACCAGACCGCTTAGCGTAAAGCACATGCCAATCGGCAGCGACCACGGCATCGGGTACTTATCGGTCCAGTAGCCAACCACCGGTTGTAGTAGCGAAGAGGCCAACTGGAAGGTCAGGGTGATCATCCCTATCTGCATAAAGGTCAGTGAAAATTCGGACTGTAATAGCGGATAGATCGCCAGAATTAACGACTGAATCATATCGTTAAGCAGATGTGAAAGGCTGATCGCGCCTAAAATGCCGAACGACGTGCGTGCCTTAGCGACTGGCGCGGACGCACCAGGTGCTGGCTGGGTTTGTTCACTCATTGCCATAGAAAGTCACTTCTGTCTGATTTGCGATGTATGCGCTTTATCCTTCACGCTACCCGGATGCAACGTGAATGATGTTGCGCACAGGGGAATATCGTCATTGTGATTATTACCTGACTAACATACCTGCGGACGAGGTTTGAAGGAAGTCTCAATTCTGAAAACTTATTCGACTATTATTTCAGATAATTGTAATTTCAGCCGAGTGAAGGAATCAGGGAGAGAAACATGAAATTTTTAAAACGGGGTGTGGCGCTGGCACTGTTCGCTGCATTCACGCTGGCAAGTCAGCCTGCTCAGGCTTATGAAAAAGATAAAACCTATAAAATCACCATTCTGCATACCAACGATCACCATGGCCATTTCTGGCGCAGCGAATACGGCGAGTACGGTCTCTCAGCGCAAAAAACGCTGGTGGACGGGATTCGTCGCGAGGTGGCTGCCGAAGGGGGCAGCGTCCTGCTGCTGTCCGGCGGTGACATCAACACCGGCGTACCCGAATCGGATCTACAGGATGCTGAGCCCGACTTTCGCGGGATGAACCTGATTGGTTATGACGCGATGGCGGTCGGTAACCACGAATTTGATAATCCGCTCACCGTCCTGCGTCAGCAGGAGAAGTGGGCGAAGTTCCCGTTTCTCTCAGCCAATATTTACCAGAAAAGTACCGGCGAGCGCCTGTTTAAACCCTGGGCCATTTTTAAACGCCAGGATTTGAAAATCGCGGTGATCGGTTTGACCACCGACGACACGGCGAAAATCGGTAACCCTGAGTTCTTCACCGATATTGAATTTCGCAAACCAGCGGAAGAGGCAAAGGTGGTGATTCAGGAATTGCAGATGAATGAAAAGCCGGACGTCATGATTGCCACCACTCATATGGGGCATTACGACAACGGCAACCACGGATCGAACGCGCCGGGCGACGTTGAAATGGCGCGCAGTCTGCCAGAGGGCGCGCTGGCGATGATTGTGGGTGGTCACTCACAGGACCCGGTGTGCATGGCCGCGGAAAATAAGAAACAGGTGGATTACGTTCCCGGTACGCCGTGTGCACCGGACAAACAGAACGGGATCTGGATCGTGCAGGCCCATGAGTGGGGGAAATACGTGGGTCGCGCGGACTTTGAGTTCCGTAACGGCGAGATGAAAATGGTCAACTATCAGCTGATTCCGGTGAACCTGAAGAAGAAAGTGACCTGGGAAGACGGGAAAAGTGAGCACGTACTTTACACCCCGGAAATCGCGGAGAATGCGCAGATGCTCTCGCTGTTGTCACCGTTCCAGAATAAAGGAAAAGCGCAACTGGATGTGAAAATTGGTGCGGTGAATGACCGACTGGAAGGCGATCGCAGCAAGGTCCGTTTTGTACAAACCAACATGGGGCATTTGATTCTGGCTGCGCAAATGGCGCGCACCGGTGCCGATTTTGGCGTTATGAGCGGCGGCGGCATTCGTGACTCGATTGACGGCGGGGATATCACCTATAAAAGCGTGCTGAAGGTTCAGCCATTCGGCAACGTTGTCGTATATGCCGACATGAACGGTAAGGATGTGACGGATTATCTGACGGCCGTGGCGCAAATGAAACCGGACTCCGGCGCCTATCCGCAGTTTGCCAGGGTTAGCTTTGTGGCAAAAGAGGGCAAGCTCAACGATTTGAAAATCAACGGCGAGCCGGTTGACCCGGCAAAAACCTACCGTATGGCGACGCTCAGCTTTAACGCGACCGGCGGCGACGGCTATCCGCGTATTGATAACAAACCGGGGTACGTCAACACCGGGTTTATTGATGCGGAAGTGCTGAAGGAATACATTCAGAAAAACTCACCGCTGGATGCCAGTGCGTATGAGCCGAAGGGGGAAGTTAGCTGGCAGTAACAGGGCGGAGTGCCGGATGGCGGTGCGGGCACCTTATCCGGCCTACAGGTTAGTGCAGTTTCCTGGCCTGATAAGCGTCGCGCTATCAGGCCATCATTCTATAATCACTTAATCCCGGCGGGCGATATCGGCGAATTCAGCCTCCAGAATCGCGGCTAAATCAACCGCCGCCAGTTCAATATCCAGCCCGCGTTTGCCGCCAGAGACAAAAATGGTGTCAAACGTCCGGGCTGGCGCATCAATCAGCGTCGGTAGACGTTTTTTTTGTCCCAGTGGGCTAATGCCGCCGACCAGATACCCGGTCGTGCGTTGCGCAACCAGCGGATCGGCCATATCGACTTTTTTCGCGCCGAGCGCTTTGGCGACTTTTTTCAGATCCAGTTGTCCGGCCACCGGCGTGACTGCAACCGCCAGATGTTTCATATCGCCATTCACCGCCACCAGCAGCGTTTTGTACACCTGATCGGCATTCAGCCCTAACTTGCGCACCACCTCATCGCCGAAGTTGGTCTCGGCGGGATCGTGGTCGTAGGTATGGATCCTGAACGTAATTTTGTTTTTTTCGAGTAATTTAACGGCGGGTGTCATAGCTATTTTTCCTGGCTAAACCAAATGACGAGTCAAGCATATCTCTAACGAATGTTCGAAATATAGTACCATCTTGCGCAATTATGTTGGCAGGATGCAGAGTTTGAGCGACAATCGACATACACCGTCGCATTAAGCGGCGGCATAATAATAATGATGAAATTCCTCTTTGACGGGCCAATAGAAATATTGGCCACTTTTTTTATCGCATCAGCTCCGGCAGATTTCCCTCTCCATAAAGGTGCAGCGCGCCGACGGCCACCACATAGCGACCCGCAGGCAGTGCCGCCAGACGATCCCGCCAGGCGATATTGCGTTGATGCATCAGCACATCGTACAGCGACTGACTGAAGGTGTTGGGAAGCGTCAGGTGATTGTCCTGCGGCGGGGAGTCAAGCCACCAGCTCATCATCTGTTGCAGTAACCGGGCGTTGGTGTGCCAGTGCGTTAGTGTGTCCTCCAGCAGTGCCAGGCCGTTGTCTGGCAGTTCACACAACAGTGCAATCTGGCTGGCGGCACCTTCCAGTTCAATCACCGGTTTTTCTGCCTTTTTGGCGGCCTGCAACAGCTGATAATCAATACCGTATTCCGGGCGTAATCCCAACTGTTGCGCCTGGGTGGCCTGCAACACCATCGCGATTTGCCACAGCGGTTGTGTGGAAAACAGCGTCGGAGAGATCCCCAATTCATCGGTCGCGCGATGCAGATTGCGCAACTGCTCCTCGCTGATGCGCTCTTCCAGTGCGGCAAATTCGGGTAGATCGGCAAAAGGGCTGTCATTGCCGGAGACGTCGGCCTCAACAATTAGTGCATCGGCGCTGTTAAGCTTTTTGAGCAGTCTGGCAGGGAGAGGGGACATATCGCGACTGCCCATATGAATACTGCCAATCAGGTGGAAATGGCGGTTGCCGGGCAACGAAACATCAATGGCGGGCCAGGTATAGCGATTGCCGGATAGCGTAGCGAAGAATGTTTTTACCCGGTAAAACAGATCCATGCGACCTCCCTAATCAGAAGCCCATGCTAACGCGTGGCCCAGGGGTGTGCAATGTGTGAATTGCCGGATGGCGGCGCTAAAACGCCATCCGGCATCGCTTACTCTTTCGGTTTAAAGCGCAGCAGTCGGTTCGCGTTGCTCACCACGGTAATGGACGAGAGCGCCATCGCCGCACCGGCAACCACCGGGTTCAGCAACGTACCGGTAAACGGCCACAGAATACCGGCTGCAACAGGAATACCGATGCTGTTGTAGATGAATGCGCCAAGCAGGTTTTGCTTCATGTTTCGAAGCGTTGCGCGGGAGATAGACAGTGCATCTGCCACGCCCATCAGGCTATGACGCATCAGGGTAATTGCAGCGGTTTCGATAGCCACATCGCTGCCGCCGCCCATTGCGATCCCGACATCGGCTTGCGCCAGCGCCGGTGCATCATTGATGCCGTCACCGACCATCGCCACCTGACGCCCCTGGCTTTGCAGACGTTTAATGGCATCTGCTTTACCGTCCGGCAGAACGCCGGCAATCACCTCATCAATTCCCGCCTCTTTGGCGATGGCGTTAGCCGTCGTCGGGTTATCGCCGGTTAACATCACCAGACGATAGCCGGCGCGGTGCAGTCGCTGAAGGGCGGCCACGCTGTCGCTACGCAACGGATCGCGCACGGCCAGCAGCGCTGCCGCTTTACCATCAATCGCCAGCAGCACCGGCGTAGCACCCTGAGAAGCCTGGGCCGATATCTCGGTTTCCAGTTCGCGAGTGTCAACCTGCTGCTCGTTCAGCAGGGCCTGGTTGCCCAACAACAGCGTATGCCCTTCGGCTTCACCGCTAACGCCTAATCCACGCAGGGTGCGGAAACCGTTGACCTGCGGCAGTGCACCATCACCGGCTTTGTCGAGAATCGCTCGTGCCAGCGGGTGGCTGGAGCCTTGCTCAAGCGCCGCCGCCAGACGCAGCACCTGCGCCTCATCAGTCTCGCCTACAGTTTTAATCGCCACCACCTGGGGTTTGCCTTCGGTCAGTGTCCCGGTTTTGTCGAAGACCACGGTATCCAGAGTGCTGGCGCGCTGCAGCGCATCGGCATCACGCACCAGTACGCCAAACTCAGCCGCACGACCCACGCCGGAAATAATAGACATTGGAGTTGCCAGACCCAGCGCACACGGACAGGCAATAATCAGTACTGTGGTTGCAATCACCAGGGTGTAGACAATTTGCGGCGCCGGGCCAAAGAAGTACCAGATACCCGCGCTGACCAGCGCAATCACGACCACAACCGGAACAAACACGGCGGAAATCTTATCGGCCATCTGACCGATTTCCGGCTTACTGCTCTGGGCCTGGCGCACCATACGGATAATGCGCGACAGCGTAGTATGGCTGCCGACTGCGCTGGCGCGGAACAACACGCTGCCATCCTGCACAACGGTACCGGCATGCACACTGTCGCCTTCCCCTTTTTGCTGTGGGATAGGTTCGCCGGTAAGCATCGCCTCATCCAGCCAGGCTTCGCCCTGGGTGATTTCACCGTCAACCGGTACGCGGTCGCCGGTGGTCAGACGCAACAGCATTCCCGGTTGAACCTCTGCTAGCGGTACGCTCTTTTCACCGTCTTCTGTCACCACTCGCGCCGTTGGCGGCGTGAGATCGAGTAATTTTTCCAGCGCCTTAGACGAGCGCTGACGCGCGCGGGCTTCCAGCATGTGTCCGAGGTTAATCAGACCAATGATCATCGCGCTGGCTTCATAATAAAGATGACGCGCTTCCATCGGGAACCACTGCGGCCACAGGTTGACGCTCATCGAGTACAACCAGGCTACGCCGGTGCCCAGCGCCACCAGGGTGTCCATCGTGGCGGTGCCGTTCATCAGGCTCTTCCACGCGCTGCGATAAAAATGGCCGCCGGCAAAAACCATCACGGCGAGCGTCGCCAGACCTATCGCCAGCCACAGGCTGCGGTTGTCGGCGGTCACCATCATGTTATCGCCCATCATCCCCCAGACCATCACCGGCACACCCACCAGCAGGGCGACAATCGCCTGCCAACGGAAGCGTTTCATTGTCGCGACGGCGGTTTCCTGCTGGCGCTCACGGCGTTTGAGATCGTCTTCAATCGCCTCCGCGCCATAGCCGGCTTTTTCCACCGCCTGGACTAAATCGGCGGCGGACGCACTGCCCATCACCAGCGCAGTACGTTCCGCGAGGTTTACCCGTGCCTGCGTGACCCCGGGAACGCTTTGCAGCGCATTTTGTACCCGGGAAACACAGCTGGCGCAGCTCATGCCGCTTAACAGCAGCTGTTGGCTCTCATCTTCAGCCGTCGCTGCCGGAAGCTCAGGAGGGACCGCTGCCAGTGCTTCCGACGGGATTGATGACTCCGCCAGCGGTTTAGCCTTTGGGTGGCTTAACTCTGCGCCGTAACCGGCTTGTTTGATGGTGTCGATAAGCGCTTCGGCGCTGGCGGTACCGGTGACGAGCGCTTCAGTCACGGTAACCTCAGCCTGTTCAACATCCGGGCGTTGTTCAAGACTCTCTTTTACGCGTTTGACGCAGTGACCGCAGGACAGGCCGTCCAGGGTCAGGTTGATAGTGTGAGACATCTCTTCACTCCTTTATTACAGGGATTAACTGACTGTGATAAAGGTTAAACCTTCCAGCAAGGGGAAGGTCAAGGGATTTGTTTTCACCCTGTTTTTTTAATGTTCCAGTGCGATGGCGCAGACATGTTCGAGGGTGGAAAGGTTGTTGTAAAGTTCCGGTAAGGTCATTTTTTTTCTAATCACGACTTTAAGATTAACCTCTATTTTCCCCTTTTTGACATCGCGGATGGTGATAGCTTCAATAATGTTTTTTTGCTGATTAATACTTTCCACCAGCGTTTGTAGTCCTGATTTTTCGTCAAGAATAATGCGAATCTTAACTTTACCGGGCAATTGATTTTTAGTTTGTAAAAAGATGACAAAATAGCTGAGCTTTATGGCCAGCAGGAACAAGCCTGTGGCAAGAAGCGCATGCATATAAAAACCGGCGCCACTGGTAATTCCCACTCCCGCAGAAGCCCATACAATGGCTGCGGTTGTCAGTCCGGAGATGGCGTCATCATGGCGATGAAGGATAACACCTGCACCGAGAAAGCCTACGCCGCTGATAATTTGTGCGGCCAGGCGCATCGGATCGCTACGTATATTCATCGAGATTTCCGCGTAATACTCTGCTGACTGAATAGAGACGATGGTCAGAACGCAACTGGCTACGGAAATAATGACGCACGTTTTAAATCCGACAGGCTTTCCTTTCGATTCCCTTTCAAGACCGATGATCCCGCCGAGGATAAAAGCGACGCAAATTTTGCCCAGCGTAATTAACAGAGATTCTCCTTCACCGAATAAGAGGAAGGATAACGTATTCATATTTCCTCCGGAAAACTCACCTCAAACAGCGTAAAAAGGTCTCCTTTCTGACCCGTAACGCTAGGCGCGGTAGGTATGGATATAGTGCTCAATCAGCGAAAGAAGTCGCCGGTTATCGATGCTCTGCAGAATTTTTACCCGCGCACCTTTTGGTTCAGGGATCCCTACATTGAGACGCAACGTGTCACGTCCATAGCGACAGGTCATACCGCGCGTGATGCCTTCCAGAGAGACATCCAGGTAATCTTCCTCCATTGTTGCCAGAGAGGGATCCAGTAACCAGGCAACGGTTAACGCATCATGGATCCAACATCCGGGCAGATGGCGGGTTTGCATAGAGTAGGTGATCCACGGACGAATGGTTTGCGCCAGATAACGGCTAAGCCCGTTTTCTGTTTTTGCCAGACGATCCAAATCGGCGTGAAGCATTTGAGTTTTCGTTGTCACATCCATCGGGACCAGCGTGACGGGCGCGCCGCTGGTAAGCACCGCATGAGCCGCCTCAGGATCCAGACCAAAATTGGTATCTTTCAGGTAGCCCGGCACATTGAATACGCCGCCCATAACAACGATATTTTTGACCGCGTGAACAATCTGCGGGTAAAGCTGCAGGGCAATGGCCACATTGGTGAGTGGACCGGTAGCAACCAACGTGATTTCACCAGGGTTATTACAGATGAGTTCACCTATCGCCTCGGGTGCATGGGGGGGCACCTGCTGGCACAATGCCGGGGCAGGAACTTCCGACCAGAGTTGCCGTAAGCCAAACTGATCGACACCCTGATCCAGTTTTTCACGCCAGGGAAGCGGATCTTCCCGGAGCGCACGCGAGGCTCCACGGTAAACAGAAACGGGAATAGCCAATTGCGCAATGAGATCTTTAGCGACGGCATATCCCACATCTGCTGGCGTATTTCCTGCGACAGTAGTGATCATTTCCAGAGTGATTTGCGGAGCGGCAATCGCCAGCGCTAGCGCCAGGCCGTCATCAATATTCGCGCCGGGAATGCCATTGCCTGGATCGCAGTCAATTATGATACGCATCGATGTATTTTCACGTTGTCTCGGGTTGTACTTCATGTCCCTGGCAGCCACACGATTCTCCTGTTCGTAAATAAAACTCAAATTCAACGCGGCGAACCTCTCCATCCCAATTTTTCAGCATGTCAATTGCCGCACGGGCCATCTTATCGACCGGTTGCAGAACGGCGGTCAAAGAAGGGACGTTGTAAGCCGATTCATGTGTTGCGTTAAAACAGACCAGTGCAACATCTTCAGGGACGCGCAGCCCATGTTCCGCCAGGGCGCGTAAGCAACCCAGTGCCTGCTGTTCATTCGTCGCGAACAACGCGCGCGGTGGCTGGCGTTGCAGCATACGTTTTGTCGCCTCGTAACCTCCGGCGCGGGTATAGTTGGTCGAAAAAATCCATGAAGGATTGACCATTAGCGATGAGGCTTCCAGCGCCTGCTGCCAGCCCCGGATACGATCCTGAGTATTCAGCATTTCACGCGGACCACAGATGATGCCGATGTCGCGATATCCGTGATCAATCAGATGTTGGGTTACCTGCATCGCCGCCTGTTGTTCATCAACCTGGATAACGCTGACGTTAAGTCCAGGATCCACGCGATCGAGCATAACGCAGGGCGTACCGCTCTCCTGAATCAAATTGATATAAGGATGACGATCCACACTGGTGTAGATCAGCCCGTCAACCTGGCGGTGCAACATATTATTAATCAGTTCACGTTCACGGCAGCTGCTGTCGCCCGCATCACCCAGCAGGAGTACTTTGCCATCAGCAAATGCTTCGTGTTGCAGAGCATGAGCCATAGAGGCGATAAACGGGTTCGAGATATCCGGTGCGACAAGCCCATAAGTTTGTGTACTCCCTGAAGCCAGCGCACGCGCGATGCCATTGGGTCGATAGCCGGTTTTCTTAATAGCCTGTAGTACACGTTGCCGGGTCGCTTCGGCAACGGGACGTGGACCATTATTAATAACGTAACTAACGACAGCGACGGACGTTCCCGCTTCTTTTGCCACGTCAGAACGTGTTACGCGTTGCGAATGTGATTGAGTCACGAGGCACCTACCTGATTGCGTTCAGAGTGATTTTTTCCAGACAGCATAAGGCGTTATGACCCAAAAATCTTTGGTAAAGAACGCGCATCTCACGTTCTCTGGCCTCAAATTGCATCCTCGGGTAAGTTAAGATCCCGTCCACGGGTTTCTGGTGCAAAGAACGTGGTTACCAGTCCAATTGTGGCCATCAGAGCGAAATAGAGAGCGATTGGCCACCAGTGCCCATAAAACGAGAGCAATGCCGAGGCGATAAGTGGCGCTGTCCCGCCAGACATAATCGAACCGAGCTCTTTTGCAAATGCCATTTTGGTATAACGATTCTTGACACCGAAAAGCTCAACGCCCCATGCAGCCTGAACACCAAAAATACCCAGTGACGCGATTCCCATCCCGGTAATGATCGTTGGGATGACAATCCATGGCTCACGAGAATCCAGCAGCATGAATGCCGGAAAAGCATACAGGATCAGTAACAAGCAGAACCAACGATAGACGATCCGTCTGCCGAATCGATCGGAAAGCCAGCCCGCCAGAGGAATAATGGCAAATCCCAGAACCGATGCGATAAACACCGCCACGGTCGGCACTGATTTATCCACCATCAGCACTTTAGCGACATAGCCAATGATAAATCCCTGTGCCAGGTAGGAGGGGCCATTCTCGCCAATGCGTAAGCCGACCATGGTCCAGAACGCACGGGTCCGTTTCCAGAAGCTACGTGTATCATGCTGTTGCTGCGCTTTTCCCTCGCGAAGAACTTTTTCTCGCTCGGCCTGCAGGAGGGCCTTTTGACGTTCAAAAACGGGCGTTTCACGCATATGGCGACGAATGAATAGCGCAGCAGCGGCGATAAGAATGCTGCAAAGAAAAGGAATACGCCATCCCCAGCTTAATAAGTCATCTTTGTCCATTTGCAGGACGATGAGCCAAACCAACGAAGCCAGTAATGTTCCGCTGTTTGAGCCCAGCGCGATAATCGAGGAAACCAGCCCACGGCGTTTAACGGGAGCATATTCACCGAGCATCACGGTACCCCCTGAAAGTTCCGCTCCGGCCCCCAGGCCCTGAGAAAATCGAAGGATAACCAGGCATACCGGCGCCCAGACGCCAATCTGGGCGTAGCTGGGGATCAAACCTATTAACATGGTCGACAAGCCCATCAATCCAATCGTGATAACCATGACAATCTTCCGACCATGTTTATCGCCTATCCAGCCAAACAGAAGCGCACCGATGGGGCGAGCAATAAACCCAACGGAATAGGCGGCAAAGCTGGAAAGTAACGCCATGACAGGTGTCGCTTCCGGAAAAAAGACATCGCCAAAGATAATGCCTGCGGCAAGACCGTACAGGGCAAAATCGGCATACTCCATCGTGGTGCCTAACCAGCAGGAAAATGTCGCTCGCCAAAATTCGCGGCGTCCTTCGGGGGTTTCCAGCCGCTCCTGAGCGGCTTGTTGGTTATCCGTCAGGGGAACAGAGGATGAATGCGTGTTCATAAGAACTCCTTGAAGTTATCTGTCGACATACGTCGCAGGCTTGTGCTCTTCACGTTCTACTCGCGTAGATATTATATTTTTACCGGAGATTAATAAATCTACCCGCGTAGAATGATCAAGTAAAAGAGTTAAAATTGCGAAAGCGATCACTTATAACAGGCAATTGTTACAGAAAAAGGTACGCCTGCTTCGATGTTCTTCACTGTTTATGAAGTACGAACGTTCGACGGTTCCGGAAATGTGAAAGTGGCAGTGGTAACGCCGCGACCTGTGAAGTGACAGGAGGTTACTGGCATCTATAGGATGGGGTGTGTGGTGTCAGCCACAAGTACGTTATAATGACACCATGCCACAGCTTAAGGTGCGGAGGACGTGTGAATATCAGCGATGTAGCAAAAAAAACCGGTTTAACCAGTAAAGCGATCCGCTTTTATGAAGAAAAAGGGCTGGTCACGCCGCCGCTGCGTGGTGAAAACGGTTATCGCACCTACGGGCAACAGCATCTCAATGAACTGACGCTGCTGCGCCAGGCACGCCAGGTCGGATTCAACCTTGAAGAGTGCGGTGAACTGGTAAATCTGTTCAACGATCCGGGGCGTCACAGCGCGGATGTCAAAAAGCGGACGCTGGAGAAAGTGGCTGAAATTGAGCGCCATATCAGCGAATTACAGTCAATGCGCGTACAGTTGCTGGCGCTGGCGGAGTCGTGTCCGGGCGATGACAGCGCGGAATGCCCTATTATTGATAACCTTTCTGGCTGTTGCCACCACAAGGCGCAGGCTTAACGCGCGTCGGGATTAAGCATAAAGACCACCGTGCCGCGATACCACGGGGATGTGCGTAACTGCGCTTCCGCCTGGCTGTCCCGCTTACCGTGCTGTACCAGACCAAGCTTAAAGGGAATTCGCAAGCGGGAGAGGGCGGGCAGGTAGTCCTGATAATTCGTCACCGTATGCCGTCCCTGATAGCTCTGCACTACCAGTTCATCGATTGGCAGCGCGTTCAGCGTTGCAATGTCACCGGTTTTCGCCCAGTCCAGCAATCCGGTTACCCCAAGAGCAAAATCGGGTGGCAGTTGTTGGCGCAATACCCGCAGAAAGCGGGCGTAGTCGGCGAGTTGATGCGTCGCGGCGTCAAAATCGACCTGTAGCCCTACCACCTGATTTCCCGCCCCCTGCCAGCGCTGCATCAGCCGCACGATGCGTGCCGGAATCGCGTCCGGAACGTCGAGCGTGGTAAAGCGCACGGTAAGCCAGATGGACGGAAACGTCAGGCGGCTGACGGGAAGCCCCAGACGCTGAAACTCCGCGCCCTTTGCCCGCATCAATACTTCCCCCTGATGCAGATAGACCGTTTGGGCACCTCTCAGTTCATCGCTGGCTTTCACCCCTGACCAGAGCCAGAAGGCGGGATGTTCGCGGGTGATAATCGTCTCATCCGCCTGCGCCTGTCCCGCCAGTAGCGCGATTACCAGTAGTATTTGAGTTTTTGCGCCCACGGACTGCCCGGATACTGGGTTTTCAACTGCGTGAACCAGCCTTTGCGCTGCTGTTTGTCCACCTCTTCTCCGCCACACTCATTCGTGCCGGACGGGGCGTAACACATGATGGCGCGATACAGTGCGTAACTTCTGTCTTCGTGCTCGGCTTTTGGCGAGGTGATGACCTGCTGGTAGTAACTCTGGCGATCATACTGCCCAACCGGACGCTTGCGGTCGATAGCGGTCTCCAGCACGCCATTCCCTGCGCTGTCTTTCCACAAATCGACATGGGTTTGTGACGTGCGGAAGAACTCACCCAGACAGTTCAGCGCATGGGCATCATCGGGATTTTTGCTCAGCGTGCCGACGGTCTCATTGAGGCTGCGGCACACGTAACCGACTTCAGCGGCGTCACCGTTCCAGTCAAACGTGCTCAGATTGACGTCGTCGAATGCTTCGCCTATCACCGGCTGTGTGATGGCGCTGGCGAGTTTGCGGTCCTGCAGCCAGTCGCTAAAGCGGTCTTCTGTGAGATCGCGCACCAGCAGCGTATGCAGCGCGATAGTGCGTTCTTCGTTATTCGGTCCCTGGCTGACCTGCTGACGCAACTGTTCAGGCGTCGCCACGGTTTTCAGTACCCGGGAACGATAACGCAGGTTGGTGACCGCGCTGTCCGGGGCAAAAACCGCCTCCGTATCGCCACTGTACACCAGCGTGGCCGCCAGTTTTGCCTGCACATACTGCTGCTGTTCGTTATCCTGGCTCAGCTTCAGCAATGTCGACCAGAAATCACGCGCTTCTGACCACTGCTTTTGACCCATCAGCGCGTTACCGTAGAGAACCTGTTCGCTGAAAGCGAGGATATCGTGAGCCGGAAGTTGTTTTGCCGGGGTAACCACCTGAAGAATCGCAGCATTGTTTTCTGTCGCCAGCCACAGGTTGAGTTGCAGATCGCGCCACAGCGGCAGTTTTCCGCTTTTTTCAAAAACCGGTTTGCTGGCATCCAGGTTAGCCTGCGTCAGGGTTGGCTTCTGGTCGCTGTTCAGACGAAGGGCGCGTAGCATCTCGGTATAGCTGACGAGAGGGGCATCGGCGAACGCCTCCTGTACCGATTGATCGTAAAACTGCCTGCCATAGACATTATCGTATTCAATCACCCGGTTTCGCAGCGTCTGCGCATCGGCGGCCTGCCGGAATGCCTGCTCATACAATCCTGCAAGCGACGCCCAGTCCTGCAAATACCAGTGGATGCGACGCAGCATGCCGTGTGCGGAATCGGCATAGCGGCCTTCAGGCCAGCGCTGAAGATAGGTCTGCGCCTCTTTTTTCGCGCGTAAGGCGTCTTCACGATTTATTCGCGCGATATCAAAATCGCCATATTCGCCGACGCTGTTCTGGCTGCTTTTGTTCAGCGCCGTGCGCATTAGCATATATTGCGCGGTTTCCGCCAGCCACGGGCGATCGCTCTTAAGCAGCGACGTGAAGACCTGCGCCGCGCTTTCGTATTCACCCGCGTAAAAATGGGCTGCGGCGTTCAGATAGGTTTTATACGCCAGGGCAGGTGAGTCCGCCGGGAGCGTAGTGAGAGAGGCCGTGATTTGCTCTGCGCTGGCCCCGGAATAGAGTCCCAGACGTGCCTGCGCCAGCGCCTGCTTTTGTTCTGCTGTCAGCGTAGCATCGCTCAGTAGCGCGGCAAAAAACTGACTGACGCTGTCGGCAGTATTGGAGACAAAACGGTTTTCCTGCTCACCGTCGTGGTTGAATTCAACCGCCGCTACCTGCAGCGTTGCCATCTGCTGGGCGAGTGTATTGGGTGCATTCTGCGTTTGTGCAGGCGAGTCCGTGCGGACATCATCGTCATCCCACTGCGGGTGATAAGCAAAATAGAAATCGCGTGAGCGGGTGATATCCGCAGGCATCGACTGAACGGGCACAGCAAACGACTTTGCCTCACTCAGCAGACGCAACAGGTTATCGCGTGAATCATTATCGGGCGTCAGAATAGGGGCACCTTTTAGCAGACAGCGCGCGTCGCTCCAGGTGCAGTCTGCGATATCAAACGAGGCGAATGCCTGAGGGGCGGCGCTCGCCAGTAATGCACAAAAGCTAAATGCCAGAGGCGTCTTCCTGACCATCATGCGATTCCTGTCATCGATTTTATCGGGTAAGGGGTCTGATATAGAGCGTGATGCCTTCAACGGCAATCACTTCAACGTGCGTGCCGGCGGGCAGATCGTCGCTGGCGTTGACCGGCCATGAACTGTCGCCAACACGCATGTGTCCACGACCATTGACCAGAGACGACTCCAGGACAAACCGACGGCCGACCAGTTGCTGGCCGCGCTGGTTGAGCTGACTGTCTACCGGTTTTTGTTCACGAACGCGTTTCGCCATCCACTTCCACCAGAACCAGGCGGCAAGCAGCGTTAAGACGGCAAAGATAACACCCTGCCATTCCCAGTCGACGGGCAACAGCCAGACCAGAATGCCGGTAATGACCGCCGCGACGCCGCTCCACAACAGATAACCGTTGCCGCCCAACATCTCAGCGGCCAGAAGCAGACCGCCAAGGCTGAGCCAGAAAATATGGGGATGCCCCACAATCATCTCGATCATTATTTATTCCGTTCGCTGGCGCTGTCCTTGATCAGTTCAGTGATCCCGGCAATGGAACCCATCAGGCTGCTGGCATCCAGTGGCATCATCACCACTTTACTGTTACTGGACGAGCCGATTTGCTGTAGCGCTTCGGTATATTTCTGCGCCACAAAGTAATTCACCGCCTGAATATCACCGGAGGCGATCGCTTCAGACACCATTTTGGTCGCGCGGGCTTCCGCTTCAGCGGAACGTTCGCGGGCTTCTGCCTGTAAGAAGGCGGATTGACGTTCCCCTTCAGCTTTCAGGATCTGCGACTGTTTTTCCCCTTCGGCCTTAAGGATTTCTGCCTGGCGCACCCCTTCGGCTTCCAGAATATACGCACGTTTAGTACGTTCCGCTTTCATCTGGGCGTTCATGGAGGAGATCAGTTCAGCCGGTGGGCGGACATCACGAATCTCGATACGCGTGACTTTAATGCCCCAGGGATTGGTGGCCTCATCGACGATATGCAGCAGTCGGGTATTGATGCTGTCACGCTGGGAGAGCATTTCATCAAGCTCCATCGACCCCAGAACGGTACGGATGTTGGTCATAGTGAGGTTGATGATCGCCAGTTCCAGATTGCTGACCTCATAGGCCGCACGTGGCGCGTCAATCACCTGAATAAAGCAGACGGCATCAATGGTGACGTTGGCGTTATCTTTCGAGATCACTTCCTGCGAGGGAATATCCAGCACCTGCTCCATCATATTGATTTTGCGTCCAATCCGGTCCATGAACGGCACAACGATGCTTAAGCCCGGTTGCAGCGTTTTGGTATAGCGGCCAAATCGCTCTACCGTCCACTGATACCCCTGGGGAACAATTTTCACGCCGGCGCCGACGATGACCAGCGCGACAAAAATGAGAATAGGAATAACAATAAGCATTGAAAAACCTCCTGTTGAACTGTCCATGATGTCGAGATTGGCGATGTTACTCTTGAAATTATACCTGATTCATTAAAGAGAGTTCCCCTCCTGTTAATTAGAGGGATACACTATTTTGCGATAAAACGCGAAAACAGGATAGATAATGCGTGAAAATAGCAGGTTGTTGCAGGTAAACAATGTGGGTTACCAGGTCGGGACCATCAAAATTCTGAATAACATCAGTTTTGACTTACGTCCTGGTGAATTTAAATTAATCACCGGCCCTTCTGGCTGTGGAAAAAGTACCTTACTGAAGATTATTGCGTCGTTGCTCAGTCCGAATAGCGGTGAGATCCGCTTTGGTGGAGAGGATATCGCTACTCTCAACCCGGAACATTATCGTCAACAGGTTTCGTATTGCGCCCAGACGCCCGCGCTGTTTGGCGATACGGTCTACGATAATCTGATCTTCCCCTGGCAAATCCGTAACCAGCGTCCTGATCCTGGGGCTTTTCTGGCGGACCTTGCCCGCTTTCAACTGCCGGAGTCGATTCTGGCGAAAAATATCAATGCGCTCTCCGGCGGCGAGAAGCAGCGCATTTCCCTGATCCGCAATTTACAGTTTTTACCGCAGGTTTTATTGCTTGATGAAATCACCAGCGCACTGGATGAAAGCAATAAGCGCAATGTGAATGAGATTATTCATCACTATGCTCGTGATAAGCAGATAGGGGTGTTGTGGGTGACTCACGATAAAGACGAAATTAATCATGCGGATGAAATAATCACTCTGATGCCGCATGCCGGAGAAATGCAGGAAGCGCGTAATGAATGAACATAATATTACTAACGAGTCACTGGCATTAGCGATGATGCTGGTGGTGGTGGCGATGCTGATAAGCCATAAAGAGAAACTGGCGCTGGAGAAAGATATTCTCTGGAGCGTCGCTCGCGCCGTGGTTCAACTTATTATCGTCGGCTATGTCCTGAAATATATCTTCGCGGTCAATCATGCTGTCCTGACGTTAGTGATGGTGTTATTCATCTGTTTTAACGCCGCGTATAACGCGCAGAAGCGCAGTAAATATATTGATAAAGCGTTTGTTTCCTCGTTTATTGCCATCACGACGGGGGCAGGGTTAACGCTGGCGGTGCTGGTGCTGTCGGGGTCGATTGAATTTATCCCGATGCAGGTGATCCCCATTTCTGGGATGATCGCTGGTAATGCGATGGTGGCCGTCGGATTGTGCTACAACAATCTCGGTCAGCGTTTCAGCAGCGAACAACAGCAGATTCAGGAAAAACTCAGTCTTGGCGCCACGCCGAAAATGGCGTCTGCGGGCTTGATCCGCGACAGTATTCGCGCCTCGCTGATCCCAACGATCGACTCCGCGAAAACGGTCGGACTGGTGAGTTTGCCGGGGATGATGTCAGGGCTGATCTTTGCCGGTATCGATCCGGTCAAAGCGATTAAATATCAGATTATGGTGACCTTTATGTTGCTCTCAACGGCGAGCCTGTCGACCATCATTGCTTGCTATTTAACCTATCGGAAGTTTTACAACTCGCGCCACCAACTGGTGGTGACGCGTTTGAAGAAATCGTAACCAGCGACTGGCGTAGGCCCGATAAGCGTAGCGCCATCGGGCAACGTAAATCAGTACAACAGCGCGTAGAGCTGACGACGATATTTCGACGCCAGCGCGTCGCCGGTACCCAGCGCGGCAAGAATTTCCTGGAACGTTTTACGCGCCTGACCGTCTGCGGCGGCAAGATCTTTTTTCAGATGACTGAACAGCAGTTCCAGTGCTTCTTCGTTGCGTCCCACCTGATGCAGTTGCAGCGCCAGCTGTGCGGCCAGTCCGGCGTCCTGCGGATTTTCCGCCACCTGTTGTTGCAGTAGCTGAATCTCTGGCGTATCCGCCGCCTGTTTCAACAGTTCAATTTGCGCGACCAGCCCCTGATAACGGGTGTCCTGATCCTGAAGCGGAATGGTTTTCAGCACGGCTTCTGCATCTTCAGAGCGGTTGAGGGCAATCTGCGTTTCCGCCAGTAGCAGGCCGATTTCACTGCTCTGGTTAGATAGCTGCCAGGCGTCTTTCAACAGCGGCAGCGCTTCAATGTAGTTGTCTTCCTGCATCAGCTGCATGGCCTGTTGCGCTTTTAGCTCTTCTTCACGCGGCAGCACTTTGTCGAGCAGGGCGCGAATCACCTCTTCAGGCTGCGGTCCCTGGAAGCCGTCAACCGGCTGACCGTTCTGGAACAAATAGACGGTTGGAATAGCGCGCAGACCGAACTGAGAGGCAATCATCTGCTCGGCATCGCAGTCGAGCTTCGCCAGAATGAACTGACCGTTGTACTGTGCGGCAAGGCTTTCCAGCACCGGCGTCAGTTGCAGGCAGTGCTGGCTGCGTTCAGACCAGAAGTAGAACAGGACCGGCGTGGTCATCGACAGTTCTAAGGTCTGCTGCAGGTTCGCTTCGTTAATGTTGACAATATTCTGTGTGGACATGGAGTCGCTCTCTTGTGTCGATTTCTTTTTTACATGGGGGCTGACGCGTGCGCTTCAACTCATCCGTGCAAAATTTTGTCCATCAGGCGTCCCGGCAGCAGACGTTTGAGCAGCATGACGGCCCAGGTTACCAGCGTGACGGGATAGCGGAGTTTGGGTTTATCGCTGATAAAAGCATGGCGCACTTTGGCGACGACGGCTTCAGGATCGAGCGTAAAACGTGCGGCAATACCGGGGTTTTCCACCGGTTTGTCGTTCTGGGTCTGGTTAACGTTTTCCGTAAAGCGCGTGCGAATAGGGCCGGGTTCAATCAGGCTGACCTTAATTCCGCTGTGACGTAGCTCCATGCGTAACGCATCTGACCAGGCTTCCAGCGCGTATTTACTGGCCGCGTAGGCGCCGCGTCCGGGTGTAGAGATAAGCCCCATCACCGAGGAGGTCATCACGATCCGACCTTCGCCATGCGGCAGCATGGCCGGTAACAGACGCATCGTGAGCTGATGAGCGCCAAAGAAATTGGCGGAAAATTGCTGCTCCATCTGCGCGCGGCTGATGGTGGGCAGCGGACCGTAGACGCCGTATCCGGCATTGTTAAAGATCCCGTATAAGCAGTTATCGGTCAGGGCGATCACCTCGTCAGCGGCGCGATCCACGCTCTCAGGCGAGTCGAGGTCGATCAATACGCCGGTGAATCCCATATTATTCATGCGCGTGACATCGTCGGGTTTGCGGCAGCCGGCGAGAACCTGAAAACCCTGACGCTTCAGCTCAAGCGCGCTTTCCAGGCCGATACCGCTGGAACATCCTGTTATTAAGACCGATTTTTGCATAACTTTACCTGTCAGGATCTCCGTTGAATTAAGACTCGTGTTTTACTAAAGGACTCAGCTGCTTCGCCATCCAGTCAGCGATAAACGGCTGGGCATCGCGGTTAGGGTGAATACCATCATCCTGCATCCACTGCGGTTTTAGATAGACCTCTTCCATAAAAAAGGGTAACAGAGGAATATCAAATTCTTTGGCGAGCTTTGGATAGAGCGCGCTAAAGGTTTCATTATACCGACGGCCATAGTTTGCGGGCAGGCGAATTTGCATCAGCAACGGCTCGGCGTTCGCCGCCTTCACGTCCTGCACGATGGTACGCAGCGTTTGTTCGGTCTGTTGCGGCGCAAAGCCGCGTAGCCCGTCGTTGCCGCCCAGCTCAACCAGCACCCAGCGCGGTTGATGCTGTTTGAGTAGCGCAGGCAGGCGTGCCAGCGCTTGCTGGGAGGTGTCGCCGCTGATGCTGGCGTTCACCACGGTGGTTTTGCTCTGCCATTTGTCGTTGAGCAGTGCAGGCCAGGCGGCACTGGCGGACATTCGGTACCCGGCGCTCAGGCTGTCGCCGAGGATTAACAACGTGTCAGCCGCAGCGGCCCGACAGGTAAACAGGATCAGGAACAGGAAAGGCAAATGCCAGCGGAAAACATTGTTGAAGTTCATCATCTTAAGAAGTCCGTCGGTCAGGAGGAGCACGAGCTTTCCATCCTTACCGGAGTTGACCTGGTTGTCAAACGCGCCGAGACCATTGCGCTGATTGGCGAGTCGGGTTCAGGGAAATCTACGCTACTGGCGATCCTCGCCGGACTGGACGATGGCACCGACGGCGCCGTCAATCTGGTGGGGAAACCGTTGCATCAGATGGATGAAGAGGACCGGGCTCAACTGCGTGCACAGCATGTCGGTTTTGTCTTTCAGTCATTTATGTTGATTCCCACGCTGAATGCACTGGAAAACGTCGAACTTCCCGCACTACTGCGCGGCGAAAACAGCGGACAAAGTAAAGCGGGAGCGAAAGCCCTGCTGGAACAACTGGGTCTGGGCAAGCGTCTGGACCATCTTCCGGCGCAGCTTTCCGGTGGTGAGCAGCAGCGCGTGGCGTTGGCGCGCGCTTTTAATGGTCGCCCGGACGTCCTGTTTGCCGATGAACCAACGGGGAACCTCGACCGGCAGACCGGTGAGAAAATTGCCGATCTGCTCTTTTCGCTTAACCGTGAACACGGCACCACGCTGATTCTGGTGACTCACGATCCGCAACTGGCGGCGCGCTGCAACCGACGACTGCGCCTGGTGAATGGACAGTTGCAGGAGGAGGCATGATCGCACGCTGGTTCTGGCGCGAATGGCGCTCGCCGTCGCTGTTGATTGTCTGGCTGGCGCTGAGTCTGGCGGTGGCCTGCGTGTTGGCGCTGGGCAACATCAGCGACCGGATGGAAAAAGGGTTAAGTCAGCAAAGCCGCGAGTTCATGGCGGGCGACCGGGCACTGCGCAGCTCACGCGAGGTGCCGCAGGCGTGGATTGACGATGCGCGTCAGCGCGGTCTGAAGGTCGGAGAACAACTGACCTTTGCCACCATGACCTTTGCCGGCGATACGCCACAGCTGGCGAACGTCAAAGCGGTCGATGACATCTATCCGATGTACGGCGAGCTGGAAACCAATCCGCCGGGGCTCAAGCCGCAGCAGGGAACGGTACTGTTGGCGCCGCGACTGATGGCGTTGCTGAACCTGAAAATCGGCGACACTATTGATGTCGGCGACGCCACGCTGCGCATTGCTGGGGAAGTGGTGCAGGAGCCAGACTCCGGCTTTAACCCCTTCCAGATGGCGCCGCGTCTGTTAATGAATACAGCGGATGTTGCGAAAACCGGTGCCGTGCAGCCCGGCAGTCGCGTCACGTGGCGCTATAAATTTGGTGGCACGCCGCAACAGCTTGACGGCTATGAAAAGTGGCTACTACCGCAGCTGAAGCCGGAACATCGCTGGTACGGACTTGAACAGGACGACGGCGCGCTGGGCAAATCCCTGGAGCGTTCGCAACAATTTCTTCTTCTTTCGGCACTGTTAACACTGCTGCTGGCCGTCGCTGCCGTGGCGGTGGCGATGAATCACTACTGTCGCAGTCGTTATGATCTGGTGGCGATTCTGAAAACGCTCGGTGCGGGCAGGCCACAACTGCGAAAACTGATTGTTGGGCAGTGGCTGATGGTACTGGCGCTTTCCGCCGTGACGGGCGGGGCGATCGGCCTGTTATTCGAAAAGATGCTAATGGTACTGCTTAAACCGGTGCTGCCCGCCGCGCTGCCGCCTGCCAGTTTCTGGCCGTGGATCTGGGCGTTGGGCACCATGACGGTGATCTCGCTGCTGGTCGGTTTGTGTCCCTATCGCTTGTTATTAGCTACCCAGCCGCTGCGCGTCTTGCGTCGTGACGTGGTGGCCAACGTCTGGCCGCTGAAATTCTATTTGCCGATCGTGACCGTGGTGGTGGTGGTGTTACTGGCCGGGTTAATGGGCAGCAGTCCGTTGCTGTGGGCGGTGCTGGCGGGGGCGGTCGTGCTGGCGCTGCTGTGCGGCGTGTTGGGCTGGATGCTGCTGAACGTTCTGCGTGGGATGACGCTGTCGTCGTTGCCGCTGCGCCTCGCGGTCAGTCGTCTGTTACGTCAGCCGTGGTCGACGCTGAGCCAGCTGTCAGCGTTTTCGCTGTCGTTTATGCTACTGGCACTGCTGCTGGTTTTACGCGGTGATCTGCTGGATCGCTGGCAGCAGCAGCTTCCGCCGGAAAGTCCCAATTATTTTCTGATCAACATTGCCCCGGAGCAGGTGCCGCAGGTGAAGGCATTTCTCTCCGAGCATCAGGTGATCCCGGAAGCGTTCTACCCGATCGTGCGGGCGCGGTTGACGGCGATAAACAACACGCCGACAGAAGGGGGACAAGATGAGTCTCTGAATCGTGAGCTGAATCTGACCTGGCAGGATACCCGTCCGGATCACAACCCCATCACCGCCGGTAACTGGCCGCCAGGAAAAGGCGAGGTATCGATGGAAGAGGGGCTGGCAAAACGGTTGAACGTTTCACTCGGCGACAGCGTCACTTTTATGGGTGACACTCAGGCGTTCAGTGCGAAGGTGACCAGTTTGCGCCGGGTCGACTGGGAAAGCCTGCGCCCTAACTTTTTCTTTATCTTTCCGTCCGGCGCGCTGGATGGTCAGCCGCAAAGCTGGCTGACCAGCTTCCGCTGGGAAAACGGCAACGGCATGCTGACGCAACTTAATCGTGAGTTCCCGACGATTAGCCTGTTAGACATCGGCGCGATCCTTAAGCAGGTAGGGCAGGTGCTGGAGCAGGTTAGCCGGGCGCTGGAGGTCATGGTTGTGCTGGTAACCGCCTGCGGCATGCTGTTGCTACTGGCGCAGGTGCAGGTCGGCATGCGCCAGCGCCATCAGGAACTGGTGGTCTGGCGTACGTTAGGCGCGGGCAAAAAACTCCTGCGCACTACGCTGTGGTGTGAATTTGCCATGCTGGGGCTGGTCTCCGGGCTGGTGGCGTCCATCGGCGCGGAAACCGCGTTGGCGGTGCTGCAAACGCAGGTGTTTGACTTCCCGTGGGAACCTGACTGGCGCTTGTGGATTGTCCTGCCTCTTTGCGGCGCGCTTTTACTTTCTCTTTGCGGGGGCTGGCTCGGTGTCCGTCTGCTGAAAGGGAAAGCGTTGTTCCGTCAGTTTACTGTTTAATCCCGTGATAATGACGCGCCGGTTTTTATGCTGGCGCGTACTTTCTTAGTAGCATAAATTGATAACCCCTCGCTATTTAACGGCACAAATCATTAAAAACCCGCCAACACGTCAGTGTTAATACCAGTTAATATTCAAGCGCTGAATAATTAGCAGGAAATCTATCAAGGAAAAATAATGACTATAAAAACAACAGCGCTGGCGGCATCGATCGGCGCAGCAGTGGCATTGACGTCTTTCGCCTCTCAGGCGGAAATCACCGTTCTGAAACAAGATCCGCAGGCGGGTAATCCGCTGAGCCGTCTCAACTTTACCGTTGGCGGGAGTATTCGTCCTCAGTTCCAGAACATGACGGGCGATGACGGCGCAAATGGCTATAAACGTAATGGCTTCGACGGCGGTACCCGTTTCCGCTTCGCGGCAGATTACTATCTGTTTGATGACATCAGTTGGATCAGCTTCTACGAGCTGGGCGTTAACATTCCGGCGCAGTTCAACTGGGACAATCACTATGCTGACGGCGCGCATGACACCACGCGTCGTATGCTGTACACCGGTCTGAAGAGCGATACCTGGGGTACGCTGACCTTCGGTCAACAGAACAGCATCTACTACGATGTGGTCGGTGCGAAAACCGATATCTGGGACTACGACATGATTGGTCAGGCACCGGGTAACGGGATTAACGGCGACTATGATGGTTCTTACCGTTCCCGCAAAATGCTGAAATATAAGAAAACGGTTGGTGATGTTGATCTCTACGCATCTTATCTGTTCAGCGACGACTACAACCCGAATAATGGCCTGAACTACAAGCGTAAAGGCGGTGGTTCACTGGGTGCGGATTATCACATTACTGACGATCTGAGCTGGGGTACGGCGTGGAACTACACCCGTGCGGAAATGCGCGGTAACGGCAGCAAAACGTACGATCAGAACATCGTGGGTACTGCCCTGAGCTGGACCCCGGATAACTGGACCTTCTCACTGGGCGGCGGCTGGTACCAGAACTTTATGACCACCAAAAAAGTGTCTGTTAACGACTACTTTGCCGGTGATGCGTGGGGTCTGGAATACTTTGCGGGCTATACATTCCCAATCAACCAGTATGCGTTGAAATCCGTTCAGCCGTACTTCATGGGTGACCGTATTGAATACGTGAATGGTCGCAACTACCTGCGTACCGACAACGGCGTGGGTATCAGCTTCCAGCTGGATTATGGTTTCCGTGTTGATTACGAACACGTCTTTACCTCCAGCACCGATAACCTGGGTGATATGAACCTGGTGCGTCTGCGTTACGACTTCTGAGTCTGATGCTGTGCCCGGTGACGCTAACGCTTACCGGGCCTACAAATCATCACCCTCCGGCGTTTTTCAACCGCGCAACCACGCCTCAACCTCTTCAAATGTTCCACGAAAGACAATCTGTCCGGCTTTCTTTTCCAGTTGATAGCGATACATCGGATCGTAATATTCTTCCAGCAGCGGCACTAACCAACTGAAATGCACTTCGGTGCTGCCGGTCTGACGCTGTGCCTCCAGCGCCACGTCCAGCCTGGCGGTTAACTCATTAAACCGCTGCAAACCCAGACGCCGTTGAATTGCAGAAAGCCCATGATGCAGATAATTGCTGTATTCCTGCCATCCCGGCTCTTCGCCATACGCATGGGTGAAATCATGATGCATCCGCACGAAATACTCTTCCCGCAGGCGCTCAAGACGGCGCCCGAACGGATCGTCAATCACGGCGATAGCGGCCTGCGTCATGCGTTCGCGCAGGCATTCCGGCAGATGGTTAGCGCCGATCATACGGCCTTCATCTTCCAGCACCCAGCGCGTGGCCTGCTTTTTGAGCAGCGTCACCGCCAGCAGATTTTCAAAACTGGCCTGACTGAGCTGGGGTTCCAGCGTGCGCCCAAAAGAGGAGCCGCGATGGTGGGCTAATCCCTCAAGATCTACCCCGTTTTCCTGCTTTTGCACCAGTTGCGTTTTGCCATTGCCGGTACAGCCGCCAATCAGCACGATCGGTTTTTGGACCTGTTCTTCCGTGGCGGCAATCGCGGCCTGGCGTAGCGCTTTGTAGCCACCGTTGATCAACGGGTAATCCACGCCGGATTCACGTAGCCACTGCTGGACAATGTGCGAACGCTGACCGCCCCGGGCGCAGCAGAGATAGCCCTGCGGGTGTTGCTGGCAGGCTTTGCGCCAGGCAGCCAGACGCTGCTGGCGAATCTCGCCGCTGACCAGTTGATGGCCGAGCTCAAGTGCAGCTTCTGGCCCCTGGCGTTTATAGCAGGTACCCACGGCGGCACGCTCGTCATCATTCATTAAGGGTAAATTTATCGCGCCCGGTATGGCACCCTGCTGAAATTCAACCGGCGCGCGGACATCGATTAAGGGCGTATCGGCGGTAAGGATCGCGCGATAGTCCGTTCCATCGTTCATGAGAAATCCTGAAGAAGACAAACAGCAATGGACGGGATTTTACGCGCGGAACGAGAGGGCGGGGAAGTATAAGTTAAACTTCCCCGCATTTTAGGCTTACTTGATCTGAGTTTGCGCCCAGAAGATACCGCTGGCGTATTCCGGCGGCAGCAACGGCGCGAGGGCTTCCAACGTGGCGCTCAGGCGCGCGGTATCGCTGTCGGTCAGATTCAGATGACCCACTTTACGCCCCGGACGCACCTCTTTGTCGTACCAGTGCAGATGCACTAACGGCAGTTTCAGCCAGTCGTAGTTCAGATCGCTGCCAATCAGATTCACCATTACCGACGGACTGTCCACCACCGGTGACGGCAGCGGCAGGCCGGTAATCGCCCGCAAATGCAGCTCAAACTGGCTGATGCTGGCACCGTTTTGCGTCCAGTGACCGCTGTTGTGCACGCGCGGGGCCAGTTCGTTGATCAGCAGACCTTCCGGCGTAACAAAGCACTCCATCGCCATCACGCCAACGTAACCCAGTTCCTGCATGATGGCCGAAAGCATGGCTTCGGCCTGCGCTTGTTGCTTCGCGTCGGCTCGAGGGAAGGCGACGCTGGTGCGCAGAATACCGTCCTGATGCAGGTTACGCGTCAGCGGGTAGAACACCGTGCTGCCGTCATGCGCGCGTGCGCCAACGAGCGACACTTCACCCGAGAAATTAATGCCTTGCTCAACGATGCATTCGCCGTAGTTGTCGTCAGGCAGTTGATCGGTTTCACTGGCGCGTAAACGCCACTGACCACGACCGTCATAACCACCGACACGACGTTTCACGATCGCCAGTTCGCCTAAACGGTGAAAGACAGCAGGCCATTCGCTTTTGTCGGCCAGCAATTGCCATGGCGCGGTCGCCAGGCCGAGCTTATCGAAAAGCTGTTTTTGCGTCAGGCGATCAGCAATAATTGGGAATACATCACGGTTAACGAAAGCCGGATGACGCGCCAGTTCACGTGTTAACGCGGTTTCCGGCCAGCGCTCGATTTCTGCGGTAATCACGCTTTGCTGAAAAGGCACGGCAGCCGGTTCCGCATCCAGCCCCACCGGCCAGACGGCGATACCCAGCGGTTCACCGGCCTGACGGAGCATCCGGCCTAACTGCCCGTTGCCCAGTACGCAAACCTGTTTCATGCCGCACCTCGCGGATCCGGATTCTCCAACACCTCATCCGTTTGCGCCTTGCGCCAGTCGTTCAGGCGCTGATGCAATGCCTTATCATGCGTCGCCAGAATCTGCGCCGCCAGCAGCGCCGCGTTAGCCGCGCCCGCTTTACCAATTGCCAGTGTACCGACCGGAATACCGCGCGGCATCTGCACGATTGAGTACAGGCTATCAACGCCGCTCAGCGCCGCGCTTTGTACCGGAACGCCCAATACCGGCACCAGCGTTTTCGCCGCAATCATACCTGGAAGATGGGCAGCGCCACCTGCGCCAGCAATAATTACCTGATAGCCGTTCTCTTCGGCGCTTTCGGCAAAGCTGAACAGTTTATCGGGGGTGCGGTGGGCAGAAACCACTTCTACGTGATGTGGGACATCCAGGATTTCAAAGATTTCGGCGGCGAACTGCATGGTAGCCCAGTCGCTTTTGGACCCCATCACGATGGCGACACGCGCCGGATTATTGCGGGAAGACATGCGTCTGAAAACTCCTGTGGTGCGGGACACGCTGCTTTTGAGGCCACAGAGAATAGCACGATACAACGCCAAGGAAAACGGTTGCGTAGCTGGATTTTAAGGCTTCCTGCGATGTCAAAAGAGAGTTCGCTGGAAACGTACCGGTTCTAACAGAAGCGGATCAACCCCCTCTGTGCCCCCTGACAAAAAGGGACTCTGTGGATCATGCTTTTTGAAATTGCTGTTGGCTTGATGTTGATTGTAAGTCGCGTAGCAATATTGACATCCATGCAGGCAGGTGTTGTAGGCACCGATGTCTATACTTTTGACACATCCACAGGCCTCACGTTGACCTGTATCTTTGCTGTTGGGTATTAATAAGCCAAACAAGTCATTAATGAGCGCCTCATCAATACACTTACCGTGCTGAATACCCTGCCCGGTAAGATTGACTTCTTCTGCACAGGAGTAAATATCCAGCCCATGTTGCCGGGCAATATCCGCCAATTTTTGCGACAGCGCTAAGCAGAGTGGCTGGTTCTGTGTGATATCGCTGTAAATGAGCGAATCAATCGCCTTCAGGTTTTTTTCTGTTTTTTGATAGAAATCAGCGAAGCTAATCACGACGCGCCGGGTATAGCCTTCTAATTCGGTGGCGATTTTACTGAACAGGCGGATATGTTCGTCAAACGGAAGGAGATTTGAAAACAAAATAGGGTCATAGCGCCAGATGACTTTTTCAGCGCCAACTTTTGCTGACAGTCGTTTGAATACGTCGAGTGCTTTATGCGGATTTAAGGTTTTAGACTCAATCAAGCGCGGGTACCCGGTGAGGGTAAACTGGAAATAAAAACGGTGACCGATGTCAGTGAGCTCATCGATATAGGGAAGCAGTTTCGTCGGGTTGCGTGTCCAGAATACGATCGCATCAACATCTTCAGGCCGCAATGACACCCGAGAGATCTGGTGATAGTTAAAGGGGTTGCGGGTCAGCAAAAAACCCTCGCGAATGCGGTTCATTAACCACTCGCTGTAGAAAGCGGGTATATCGGTGCGACGGCTGGCACTAATGATCATCGCGAGTATTCCAGTATTTGGTAGTCAAGATATCTATTAGTTAATATAGGGTTATCAGTTATTTTACACTTACAGCTATCGTCTTTTTCAAGGCACAGCATCAGGCATTCCTGTGGATATTCAAAATGAATGTCTAGCGCTTTCAGGCCCTGGCCAGCGTTCCCCATATATTGAGTAACATTATGCTTGTCAATTGTTGAAAAACCATTATTTATTAATGCATCATGAATGATTTTGAAAATAGCTACATGTGTACTTGACTGCTCAAAAGAAGTATTTATATAAGAGTTGAGAAAGTAGAGTTTGTTTTTCTTGGTTTTTACAATATCATGGGCAAGTTGTTGAATATCTGATGACTGTTCAATGTCTTTAAGTGATTTGGGAAAAATAAACACATCAAATTTGCCCAGAGTCTTCGAGCTGATTTGGTTAACAGCACGTGATGTCAGATATAAGTTGTCTTTTCCTTGTGGAAGCAGTTGTCTTGTTTTCCAGTGACATACATCGTAACCATAATAGTTAAAGTTGATGCCCGTAAGATTATGAAGGAGGGCAAAGTAATCGGGGTATAAACCACACCCCATAGAGGCAATGTTTATGTCGGTTACGTTATTGTTATTTAGCCTTTTCAGAAGCAAATTGGCTAAAATACAATATTCAAAATAGTAGGCGGGAAGGTATTTTAACGCATATATTTTTTGGTAGACTTCGTCATCATAGTTATCATTCAAAGGTAAAAATTCGGAATGGTCACATAAAAAACCATTCCTCATTAAGCTCCGATGAAAACTAAGCACAGTTGTACGAATAAAATCTTGATCGATATTCATCATTGCCCTTACTTTTTAAATTTGTTTTAGCATAACCAACCAAACTTAGAGAGTAATGATCTGAATCATGATTTTATAATGAGAATGTTTTTCTCAAAACGGGAAAGCGATCAGTTCCACATCGTCCGGCGTGACTTTAACCATCGATCCTTCCGTATGCCAGGCACCTAACACGACGCGAAAGGCGGGTTCGCCATTAGCCGTGAGCGGGTGGACATCAGGACGGTGAGTATGGCCGTGAATCAGCCACTGGACATGATGTTTTTCCATCTCTGCGATCACCGCATGTGGGTTGACGTCCATGATTTCCAGCGATTTGCTGCGGTTAGCGGCTTTACTGTCGGCACGCATTCGGGCAGCCACGCGTTTGCGAATACACAACGGCAGGGCGAGGAACAGCGTTTGCAGCCAGCGTTGATGGACTTTTGCGCGAAATGCCTGATAACCCGCGTCATCGGTGCACAGCGTATCGCCGTGCAGGATAAGCACCCGGCGACCGTACAGATTGAGTACTTTTTCCTCGGGGAGCAACGTCATGCCGCTTTCGCAGGCGAAGCGTTTGCCAATCAGGAAGTCACGATTACCGTGGATGAAGAAACAGGGGACGCCGGAATCAACAACCGCTTTAATGGCGGTGGCGATTTCACGATGTAACGGGTTGGGATCGTCATCGCCAATCCACGCTTCGAACAGGTCGCCCAGGATATACAGGGCGTCAGCCTGACGGGCTTCACCCGCTAAAAAACGCAGAAAACCGGCGGTGATCGCCGGTTCTTCCGTGCAGAGATGAAGATCTGCAATAAACAGTGTCGTCACGATTACTCGCTGACGGTCACGTTTTCGATAATGACGTCTTCTTTCGGGACGTCCTGGTGCATGCCGCTGCGACCGGTAGAAACACCCTTGATTTTGTCAACCACGTCCATCCCTTCAACCACTTCCGCAAAGACACAGTAGCCCCAGCCCTGCATGCTTTCGGCGGAGAAGTTCAGGAAGTCGTTGTCGGCAACGTTGATGAAGAACTGCGCCGTTGCGGAGTGCGGAGCCTGAGTACGCGCCATTGCCAGCGTACCACGGGTGTTTTTCAGACCGTTGTTGGCTTCGTTTTTGATAGCGTCTTTGGTGGCTTTCTGTTTCATGCCAGGCTCAAAACCGCCGCCCTGAATCATAAAACCATTGATCACACGGTGGAAAATGGTGTTGTTGTAAAAACCTTCGCGGCAGTAGTCCAGGAAGTTTTTAACTGTTTCAGGCGCTTTATCATCAAACGTTTTGATTACGATATCGCCGTGATTAGTGTGGAAAGTAACCATTTTTGCATCCTGTTCCGATATAGTAGTGCTTTAACCCAACTAAGGGTCAGAGTTAGGGAGGTGTTATAGCATAACCGCACGCTGCGATCACCTCGCAAAGTGTGCTGCTTCCCGTCCGAATTATGGGTATTATACAGACTTTGTTATCCACACACGTCTTACACGGAATCTTCGATGTTAAAAATCTTTAATACACTGACGCGCCAAAAAGAGGAATTCAAACCCATTCATGCCGGGGAAGTCGGCATGTACGTGTGTGGTATTACCGTTTACGATCTCTGTCATATTGGTCATGGCCGTACGTTTGTGGCGTTTGACGTGGTGGCGCGCTATCTGCGCTTTCTGGGCTACAAGCTGAAGTACGTGCGTAACATCACCGATATCGACGATAAAATCATTAAACGCGCAAATGAAAACGGCGAAAGCTTTGTCGCGCTGGTGGATCGTATGATCGCCGAAATGCACAACGACTTTGATGCGCTAAATATTCTGCGTCCGGACCTGGAGCCGCGCGCGACTCACCATATCGCTGAAATCATTGAAATCACTGAACAGCTGATTGCCAAAGGTCACGCCTATGTGGCGGACAATGGCGACGTGATGTTCGATGTCCCGACCGACCCAAACTACGGTCAATTGTCGCGCCAGGATCTGGATCAACTGCAGGCCGGCGCGCGCGTGGATGTGGTCGATGTGAAACGTAACCCGATGGACTTCGTGCTGTGGAAAATGTCCAAAGAGGGCGAGCCGAGCTGGCCGTCACCGTGGGGCGCAGGCCGTCCTGGCTGGCATATTGAATGTTCCGCGATGAATTGCAAACAGCTGGGTAATCACTTTGATATCCACGGCGGCGGTTCTGATCTGATGTTCCCGCACCACGAAAACGAAATTGCCCAGTCCACCTGTGCGCATGACGGTGAGTACGTGAATTACTGGATGCACTCCGGGATGGTGATGGTTGACCGCGAAAAGATGTCCAAATCGCTGGGTAACTTCTTTACCGTACGCGACGTGCTGAAGTATTACGACGCGGAAACCGTGCGCTACTTCCTGATGTCCGGCCACTATCGCAGCCAGTTGAACTACAGTGAAGAGAACCTGAAGCAGGCGCGTTCTGCGCTGGAGCGCTTGTACACCGCGCTGCGCGGGACGGATACGTCGGTCGCGCCAGCCGGTGGCGAGGCGTTTGAAGCGCGCTTTGTTGAGGCGATGAATGACGATTTCAACACCCCGGAAGCCTACTCCGTACTGTTCGACATGGCGCGCGAAGTGAATCGTCTGAAAGGCGAAGACATGGCCGCCGCGAACGCGATGGCCTCTCATCTGCGTAAGATTTCTGGCGTGCTGGGACTGCTGGAGCAGGATCCGGAAGCGTTTCTGCAAAGCGGTGCGCAGGCGGATGACGGTGAAGTCGCGGAAATTGAAGCGCTGATTCAACAGCGCCTGGATGCCCGTAAAGCCAAAGACTGGGCGGCGGCGGATGCGGCGCGTGACCGTCTGAACGAAATGGGCATCGTGCTTGAAGATGGCCCGCAGGGGACGACCTGGCGTCGTAAGTAACGTTCTTGCCGGATGGCGGCTAACGCCTTATCCGGTCGACAACATACCTGAGCCGTGCCGGATAAAACGTTTTGCGTCGTATCCGGCAATTCAATGCTTCCGGTACCACCACAGCATCCCCATCAGCAGTACACCCGGCAACCACACCCACAGTAACTCGGAAATAATGACCTGATGCCCGTACGGCGTGGTGTAGCGCGACAGGGCAAACGGCGCGACTTTTATCACCTGCCATGGTGCGAAAAAGCGCTCGTCCGACCACGGCCACAGCCAGCCAACTCCTTTGCCGCCGGTAGTGATTGCGTCCAGCAGACTGTGCGACAGCAGCGAAACCGTCAAAAACAACCAGCAGCGCATTAACCCGGCTTTAAACCATCGCCGCCCCATCCACACGCAGAGCAGCGGAACCACCAACGCAAACAGTAGCGAATGGGTAAACCCTCGGTGTCCGAACACGTTCCCGTAGGACACGCCGAGTTTGAATGAAAGGACGTCGGCATCCGGTAGCATTGCCAGCGCGATCCCGGCAAACAGTAAACGTGGAGGAATGACTTTCAGTCCCAGACCCAGCCCAAGGCAAATCGGGACGGCGGCGTGCGTGATAACGGTAGGCATTGTCATTATCCCTGGCAAATCATAGCAATATAGCAGTGGCAAGCGGGGAGAGGAGGCGGGTGAATTCCGAATTTATGCCGATTCGCGCACGACCAGTTGACCGGAAAGGGTAATGCGCTGGATTTGTAGCGCCGGCTCTTTCAGTTTGCGCATCATAAGGACTGCCGCCTGGCGTCCGGTCTCTTCACTGGCGGATGAAACATAGGTCAATGACGGCGAGGTCAGATTCACGTGGAGCATGTCTTCGAACCCAATCAGGGCAACCTGTTGCGTGAGGAAAACATCTTTCCCGACCGTGCGCCCAACCTGATGAATGCCGGAGAACGAGCCAATCATCGCGGCGGGAGAATGGCAAAGCAGGGCGGTGAAGGTGTTGTTTTTTTCCAGTAACTGGCGTGTGGCGAGCCCCGCCGCCTGAGTGTCGTCACTACAGGCTGGTGCGGACTCTTCGCGATACACCAGGCCGTTCTGCGTCATCGCGCTGCGAAAACCCAGCAGTCGTTGCTCACGAATGTGGCAGCCTTCCTGACCGCCGATATAGGCGATATTACGGTGCCCGCGCTCGATGAGGTAGCGGGTCGCCAGATTCGCGGCCTGGCGATTATCGCGCATCACCAGATCGCATTTGTCTTCCAGCAGCGACTGAGACACCACCACCAGCGGTAGCGGGCAGTGGCGGATTTTCTCTGGCAATGTTGAGGCGCGATTATCAGAGGCGAGGTAAATCACCCCGGCGACGCCCTGTTGCTTAAACGACAGCAGACAGCGCTCCAGGTGATCGCCATCGTTAAGCGGTTGGCCGAGAAAAACCATAAAACCGTTTTTTTCCAGTTCCTGAACAATGCTTGCCATTACCTTGATGGAAAAGCTGTCGCTAAAATCGCGCAGGATCAGGCCGATCAAATTAGAGGTGTTAGCGCGAAGATTCGCCGCGGCGATGTTATGGACATAGCCAAGCGTATTGATGGCGGCATGAACCTTCTCAATGGTTGCCTCTGAGATTTTCCCTTTCTGGCGTAGCACCAGCGAAACGGTTGAGACCGAAACGCCCGCCAGCTTTGCCACATCAATAATGCTGACTTTCTTCAAAATCGCTCCCTGAAAATTATCGGTTATCAGCCTGATACAACAACGTCTCCCAGCGTACAGGAGACGTGTCACTCAGACATCTTATTATTTGCCGATCATCGTGGACATGGTCTGGGCGATAAACTGTGCTCTGGCACCGAAAATCACCTGGATACCGTTGTCGCCGACAAAGACCACGCCGCGCGCGCCGAGGCCGTTGAGACCGTCTTTATCGACCACGTCGCTTTTCGCCACTTCCAGACGCAGACGGGTGATGCAGGAGCCGACGGAGTCGATATTTTGCGCACCGCCCAGCAGGCCGATGATTTCAGTGGCAATTTCCGTATCCGTCTTGTCGTTGGCATTGGCGGTCACTTCGGTTCGACCTGGCGTTTTGATATCGAAACGGCGAATGACAAAGCGGAAGGTAAAGTAGTAAATCAGCGCCATCGGCACACCGATGATAATGGCGTTCAGGAAGTTGGTCTGAT
Source organism: Citrobacter sp. RHB35-C17 (assembly GCF_013816795.1). Classification (NCBI taxonomy): domain Bacteria; kingdom Pseudomonadati; phylum Pseudomonadota; class Gammaproteobacteria; order Enterobacterales; family Enterobacteriaceae; genus Citrobacter; species Citrobacter sp. RHB35-C17. Next base: position 1,303,800 of record NZ_CP057150.1, read on the forward strand.
AACCATTGAAGGACGGCAGAATGCCAAACGACAGGTAGTCGATGAAACCGGCGGAGAACGATTTGGCAATATGCGCATGCAGCAGGTACATGGTCATATAGGCCAGACCCGCCATCACGGCGTTGAAGACGTACAGAATCGGTGCCACGAAGATAAAGGTGAACTCAACCGGCTCGGTGATCCCTGTCAGGAAGCAGGTGAGCGCCGCCGAGAACAGAATACCGGCGGCAATTTTCTTATTCTTCGTGTGTGCTTCGTGATACATCGCCAGACATGCCGCAGGCAGCGCGAACAGCATCAGCGGGAACTCGCCCTGCATAAACTTACCGGCGTTTTGATAGGTATCGCTACTGAAGGATTTGACCCCTTCCTCCAGCATTTTGAACCAGATGGTCTGATCGCCGTGGATCACCTGGCCGGCCTGAGTGGTGTAATCCCCAAAGGAATACCAGAAAGAGGGATACCAGATGTGATGTAAACCGAGCGGGATCAGCGCGCGTTCAACCAGGCCAAAGATAAAGGTTGAGACCGCCTGATTATCGCCGTTAACCACCACCGAGAGCGCATCGATACCGGACTGAATATGTTGCCAGACGTAGGGCAGCAGCAGACCGAGTACGAAGGAGAGAAACGCGGTGGCGATGGCCACAAAACGTTTACCAGAGAAGAAACCGAGGAATTCCGGCAACTGCATGGTGTGAAAGCGGTTGTAACACCAGGCGGCGAGAATACCGCAGATCAGACCGCCAAAGACGCCCATCTGCAGGGTCGGAATTCCGACCACCATCGCGTATTTGCCGCCCTGGGAGGCCATCTCCGGCGTGATGCTCAGCACCGTACTGATGGTGATATTGGTGACAAACACGGAGACCGCCGCCGACAGCGCGGCAATACCCGATTCTGAAGCGAGACCGACGGCAGAGCCGATAGCAAACAACATCGGCAGGTTATCAAAGATAACGCCGCCTGCGTTCATCATCAGCGGCAGATGGAATTTATCCCCGAAGGCCAGCAGCAGGCCCGCAGCAGGAAGTAGTGAAATTGGCAGCATTAAAGCGCGACCAATCATTGATAATTTAGACAACGATTTAACAAACCCTGATATCAGACTCATGCTGATTCCCCCGAGTAGCGTTTTTATTGACGCTGTTATTGTAAGTAGAACGTTATAGTAGAACGTTCTACTTATCGTGATGAAGGCGTGGATTTTGCGCAACTGAAATTTCACGCTTCATCAAATGAAATCGCGATTCTTTGAAGTTGATCGATAATTAACCGCTATGGTCGTAGGGTGACAGGGGAGGAGAAGGGGAGCCTCAACCCGACATCTCCGAAGGAGAGATCGGGTTGAGGTGTCAGAGCGCTCAGGCTGTTACGGTGATGGTCTGTCCGGCAAAACTCACGGTTTGGCCGGCCACGATTTTACAGCGCTTGCGGGTTTCTACCGCGCCGTCAACTTTTACCTGACCTTCGGCAATCGCCATTTTCGCCTGGGCGCCGCTTTCACTCCAGCCTTCCAGTTTCAGCAAATCGCACAGTTCAACGTGAGGATGCTTGCCTAAAGAAAAGGTTGCCATATTAATTGTCCTGAGGATCGTGATATTCAACGCACGCCTGTAGCGTGTTTTCGATAAGTGTGGCGACCGTCATTGGCCCCACTCCGCCCGGTACGGGCGTAATGTACGAGGCACGTGCGGCAGCGTCTTCAAATACCACGTCGCCGACGACTTTGCCATTTTCCAGACGGTTGATGCCGACATCAACCACGATCGCGCCTTCTTTGATCCACTCACCTGGAATAAAGCCCGGTTTCCCGACGGCAACGATCAGCAGATCGGCATGCTCAACGTGATGACGCAGATTTTTGGTGAAACGGTGGGTCACCGTAGTGGTACAACCGGCCAGTAGCAGTTCCATACTCATGGGACGACCCACGATGTTAGAGGCACCGATCACGACCGCATTCAGACCATAGAGATCGATGTTGTAACGTTCGAGCAGGGTGACAATCCCGCGCGGCGTGCAGGGGCGTAAACGCGGGGCGCGCTGGCACAGGCGACCGACGTTGTAAGGATGGAAACCGTCCACGTCTTTATCCGGATCAATTCGTTCCAGCACTTTGACATTATCGATGCCTGCCGGAAGTGGCAACTGCACCAGAATACCGTCGATAGTGTTGTCGGCGTTGAGCGTATCAATCAGCTCAAGCAGTTCCGCCTCGCTGGTGGTTTCCGGCAGGTCATACGAGCGGGAGACGAATCCCACTTCGTCACAGGCTTTACGCTTGCTTGCCACATAAATCTGCGAAGCCGGGTTGCTGCCTACCAGCACTACCGCCAGGCCAGGAGCTCGACGCCCGGCCTCAATACGCGCCTGAACTTTTTGAGCAACCTCAGAGCGCACCTGCTGCGCAATCGTTTTACCGTCAATAATCTTTGCTGCCATCAGAGAGAGGATTCCATCTGTTACTTCACGTCAAAGGGGATGGCGCTATTTTGTCAGAAGTGAAGGCGGTTGTCAGTTACCGCTTACTATTGGCGTTGTTTTAGAGGGTTATCTGAAGGGGATTTGCCCTGCAAACAGACGGGATGCTCATAACTCAAGCAGTTGAGAGGAAAGCCATTGACCGCTAAGGTTGTGAACGTATAATACCGACCAGTTTTGTATCACCCGCATTGCTGTTCAATGCTCCCTTAGCTCAGCTGGATAGAGCAACGGCCTTCTAAGCCGTCGGTCACAGGTTCGAATCCTGTAGGGGGCGCCATTAGAAATCAACGATTTAACCATTTCCGCTAGCCTCCATATTTCCCTCGTGGGACATATTTGGGACATCATCGTTAAAAATCGAGTCAATTTGCTTCGCATGTTCGGTCAGATGATTAGGCGCGAGGTGGGCATACCGACGCACCATTTCTATCGACTCCCAGCCCCCCATCTCCTGAAGAACAGACAACGGTACACCTGACTGAATAAGCCAACTTGCCCATGTATGCCTCAGGTCGTGGAACCGGAAATCTTCAATCCCCGCTCTCTTGCATGCCGATTTCCATGCACGACCATCATCGACTCTCATTTTCCTGACTGCCGGCGTGACAGAACCATCAGGCCTTCTTCCTACTTTTGTGTGTACGAACACAAACTTATGATGATTGCCTATCTGATCTCGCAGAACCTTACATGCGGTATCATTCAGCGCTACGCCAATAGCCCTGTTTGATTTGCTGTCTTCCGGGTTAACCCATGCTACCCGGCGCTGCATGTCTATTTGCTGCCACTCCAGATTGATGATGTTCGAGCGCCTTAAACCCGTTGCCAGCGCAAACTTAACGACAGACTTTAACGGCTCCGGGCATTCATCAATCAGCCTTTTTGCTTCATCCTTCTCCAGCCATCTCACTCGCTTATTTCGCACTGCCGGTATCTTGATGACAGGTGCTTTCTCCAGCCACTTCCAGTCGCGTTCTGCCGCTCTCATAATGGCTTTCATCAATGCAAGATGTTTGGCTTTGGTAGAGGTTGTGACAGGCTTAGCGACATACTCCGGTTCTGGATTTCCTTTCTTCCTGGCTGCTGACACCTTTGCCTTCCATATCTCCAGATGACTCCGGTTATGCATCCTACTGACTGCTGAGTAAATCCTTGCCTCAGTAATATCCTTCAGTCTCACTCCTTCAAATTGCTCAAGCCAGAATCCCATCCGGCCTTTATCTGTATCGAGCGATTTCTTATCTGATTTCTCTTCAATCCAGCGTAAACATGCTTCCTCAAAAGTCACATCAGGAAAGTCACCGAGTCTGTCTACTCGCCAGAGTTCGGCTTTTCGCTTGTCGTGCAACTCCTGCGCTTGCCGTTTGTCCGCTGTGCCAAGAGATTCCTTAATTCGCTTCCCGCCCGGGAGCGAGTACGAGGCGTACCATATTTCACCTCTGCGGAAGAGTGACATTGTATTTCCTCTGTTATGCCATCACCCGCGCTCACGGCGACAGTATGCAACGGCGATCTGAGTGCCGCAATGCAGGCCTGCCTGGTTGTGAGGTAAGGGGATTTAGGTTTTGATGGGTCTTTACGTGTAGCTTGTAGCCTTCCTGAACGGATCCAGTTTGTTGCGGTTGGTCTGGATATGCCGAGCAGGGCGCATGCTTCATCGAGGGTAGTTTCGGCATACTCGGTAGCCATTTCTGTCCGCTTTTCTTTTTGCTGCCAAAGGAGGTCACTCTCAATTTTTTCTTTCAACAGTTGCGCTGCTACCACCTGCACCGATTCTGGCAATTCATAAAACTTCATACTCACCTCTCTTATTGATTTACCGCCAGCCCCTCGCAAAGGGCTGCTGGTAAACCTGCATCCGACATTGTCCGCCGCTTGCCCGTCGTGCCATTTGATGAACCTACCCCCATGAGGGCTGGGAATCGCCGGGGAACTGAGTTATGCGAATCTCTTCGCTCAACCTCGGATGCAATTTCTGATTTGTTAAAAAGCAGGCGACTTGCTGTCCGCCGCTGGCTAACTTCGCTCAGCTGTCGATGTTTCGTTTCGATGAGCTAACAATAGCTAAAGCGATTATTTGAGTCAATCGCCAAAACGATATTCATCATCGATAAAGTGATAATTAATTGAAAGTTAAAGCGATATTTTTTTAAGGAGAGAGTGAAAAAAGTGATGCTGGTAGTGTTTGATGAGATGGGAGGGGAATCAAAGCGTCTTCATAGGGGCAATAAAAAACCCGCCGGAGCGGGTTGTTGTTATCCTTGTTTCGGGGTCGTGTAACCTTCAAGGTTGAATTTAAATTGTTTTGGTCCTGCCTGATAGAAATCAGCCTCGATAATGAGCTTCTTGTGGTTGGGTATGCTTTTGATAAAGCCGTTGGACTGATCAAAGAAAATGACATCTGAGCGACCACTCTCAGCAGGACTCATTTTATACTTGTGAATTTTGTCATTATCGAACTTAACTGAAATCTCGCAACCATTATAAGAGTTGCAACTAAATTGACCCTTGCTTATCAATAATATTGCTTCATTAGGTTTAAGATCTTCTGCTTTTTGGTCACCCTTCAATTCAGTTTTTGGGGACCGAAGAACTAAAGTCATCGTAGATCCTCCATTGTAAGGGAAATCAAACTCTACAGAGTTGTCGGAGTCAGTTTGCAGAAATTTTGTTGCTGTTCCGCGCATTTCATCGTTGTCGTAAGAGGCGATCCACTCTGCCGAAAAAGTCGTAGTAGAGACAAGTAAAGAGCCTGCAAATACTATTTTTATCCATTTCATTATAGAGCCATCCACTTTGAAAATTGTATGAAACATCCTAACCAGAAATAGCTAATCCGCAATGGAAAAAACTGATAAGTTGCTCTCAATTCAATAGACGCAAAAACCATAATACGTGTTTATGCGAAGCGTTTGTAATCTATTGATTGCCTGAGTAGGACCTTTGCCATTACATAGAACGAGTCCTCGTCTCCGGCTTCGACGTACCATTTTTCGTAAATCGGGTTATCTGAGATAACTGCCAGGCGGTCACGCTGCATCTGTAGGCGCTTGACGTGCAGAGTCTTCCCGAAGACAAAGACATATACCCCATCACCATCAAAATGCGTTACTCCGGTGTCAACGAAGATCTGATCGCCAGGCGAAATGGTGCCGTCCATGCTGTCGCCGTTAACCGTGATGACTTTGACGTGAGTAGCTGGCCTGTTACCGAACAAGGCGCGGGCCTGTTCAGTCGTGTATTCGATGGCTCGGATAGTTTCAATGAAGTCGCTGGTGACAATGGTCCCTGGCCCAGCGCTGGCTTTAACGTCGAGTACATCCACGCGGTAAATCCCATTCAGTGACGGCTTAACCTGGTATAGCGCAGTCGTTTCTCTTGCGCCACTGGAAGCCATTTCCCCTTCACCAGTAGACAGCCACTCCGGCCGCACACCCAGAACAGAGGCAATCTCAACAGTCTTACGAGAGCCGTTAGCTTCCTTGAGTAGCTTATTGACGCTGGACTGAGCCATGCCGACATCTTTGGCTAATCGGCCCTGTGTATATCCAGCATGTTTCATTGCCTGCGCCAGGCGCTCCGAGAATCCCATATTCACCTCTATTAATGACTCCCTTAACTCTATCGCTCAAGCGATTATTTAGCAAAAAATCGCCTATGCGATTGACATTCACTAAAGTGATAACCATAATCGCTTTAAACTGATAGCTGAGGTGATTATGAAGACCCCAACAGTAGAGAAGAACTCCGCAGTAGAGAAAGCGATCGCCATCGCTGGCAGCCAGAAAGAACTGGCAAAACGCTGCGGCAAAGCCCAGTCCACTATCTGTGACTGGCTTAACGGAAAGAAACGCATCTCCCCGGTTCACGTTCCTGAACTGGTGAAAGCGGTTGGTGGTGAAATCCAGGCTCACGAATTCCGCCCAGACCTGCCGTCCATCTTTCCACACCCTGACAACCATGCCGCTTAACGGCGGCCCTAACCACGAAAGGGAAAGCAATGCATTCACTTGCGTATCAACACAATACCGGAAGCCGGTCTGCGCGAACAGAACCGACTTTCAGGTGGAATTAACTGGATCAATTCACAGGAGCAATTATGGCAAACACTGCCGAAGTAATCAATTTCCCTGTGCCTGACGTGGCACCTAAGGAGCCGCGCGTGGCAGATCTCGACGACGGGTTTACGCGCATCGCTAATGAATTACTGGAGGCTGTCATGCGGGCTGGATTGTCTCAGCATCAGTTGCTGGTCTTCATGGCTGTAATGCGCAAAACATATGGTTTCAACAAAAAAACTGATTGGGTCAGTAACGACCAGTTATCTGTCCTTACCGGCATTCTTCCGCACAAATGCTCTGCCGCGAAAAGTACGTTAGTTAAGCGCAGAGTGTTTACCCAAATCGGGCGATCTGTCGGAATTAACAAAGCGGTCAGTGAATGGGTGAAATTACCCAAATCAGGCAATAAAAATAAATCTTACCTGAAAGAGGTAAATTTACCTGAATCAGGTAAGAAATGTTTACCCAAATCAGGTAACGACACTTACCCAAATCAGGTAAACACAAAAGACAAACATACAAAAGACAATAAAGACAATATTAATAACCCCCCTAAATCCCCCAAACCGGCTTCGTTCGATCCGGCTGGTGTTGAGCTTCCTGAATGGCTTTCAGTATCAGTCTGGAGGTCATGGGTCGATTACCGTCGTGACCTGAAAAAACCGATCAAGTCTCAACTGACGGTTCAGAGCATGGACACCATACGGAGAGCAGGCCGATGCCATAGGTTTTCGCAATGGCGCATCCTGTCTCATTGAGGCTAAATGCTCGCGGTCTGACCTGCTGGCTGACCGTAAAAAGCCATTCCGCATCAATCCAGAAAAAGGTATGGGCGACTGGCGATTCATGATTAGCGAGCCGGGTATCGTAAATCTGGAAGACTTGCCGCCGGGTTGGGGGTTGCTTCACGTTGTCAAAGGTCGGGTATCCGAAGCGTGATGATGCAAGCCGACGAATCGATGTCCCGTATGACGGTTACGAAATCAAGGTGATCACGCATCCGCACTTCGGCGACAAACCGGTAAAGGTCTTCGCGATTAAGGTGAATATCAATGGCTAAATCCCCAGCAGAGCGCAAAGCTGCGCATAAGTGAAGATATTCAACAATGATCAAGGCTCCTCAGAGCCTTTTGTTTTATGCTTAGTAAAAATTATGCTAGCGGTGGACTTCATGGCGAAAAAGATGAGTTGGCAAGCGAAGCAGCGAGCAGAAGATTTGATGTTAGCCAACAGAAAACCAAAAAACAGAAAAGAAGCGCAAAAGCAACTAGAGGCAAAATTAAGGCTTTATGGGATGCATCAGGTCGAGCCTGTTAGATATATGGATGGCATTACGATGAAAACAGAGTGGAAATAAAATGTCTGGTAACAATATTGCCGCAAAGAGCCAGGAAGATCGTGACAAGGTTAATGTTGACCTTGCCGCTTCTGGTGTCGCGTACAAAGAACGCCTGAATATGCCCGTAATCGCTGAGCAGGTGGCTCGTGAGCAGCCTGAACACCTGAGAGAGTATTTCATGGAGCGTGTCCGGTACTACCGGGAGAAAAGCTTACAACTTCCTAAATCAAATGATCCGAGATACGTTGAAATGGCAGACCAAAACGCCAAAAAATAGGAGGCAATATGGGAAGAGGAATTTGCCCAGACTGTGGCTCTGGTAAAGAAAGCAGAGAAACAGGACCGAATGGAAGCACAGGCGACTGGAAGTGCGACGATTGCGGCTATGCAAACATGCCTGAAGCATTTAAACAGCCTGAGAAAGAAGACGAGCTTTCCGACGAGAGTAACTAAGCTCCCACCTTTGATTTTCCATAATCAATAAGCCATAATCTAACCATCGTCGGCCTGAACACCCGGCGACGGGGTTGCGCTAAACGGGGACGTTTATGCGCACACAAAATCTGAAGTCACTTCTCCAGTCACAGATGCAGAAATGCACCTGCGATTTTCTGCATTCTGCGTTACCTCCAGGAGGTGGCGCATGAAACAGCAATTTCACCTCGTCAATGATGCCATCAAGCAAAACGCCATCAACTACATCCGCCAGTTGCCGGTGGATCCGAAGCGCCCACTGATTCTCGACATCAATGAGATGACGCGCACTCTGGATCAGAACCGCAAGATGTGGCCGCTTCTGAAAGACCTCTCAGACCAGGTAACCTGGTTCGGCAACAAGTACGACTCTGACGACTGGAAAGACCTGATCACCGCGATGGTCGCCAAGGCTAAAAAACAAGAGCAGAGAATGGCGCCTGGTCTTGACGGCGGCGTTGTGATGTTCGGTCAGCGTACAAGTAAGATGACCGTTCGGCAGATGGTTGAAGTCATCGAGGCTATCTACTGGTTTGGTACGCAGCAGGGCGTGAAGTTCAGCGAGAAATCCCGCCTCGAAATCGAATGGGCGAAACAGTGGGGTGAGCAGCATGGCTAACCTCATCAATCGCGTCATGAATGGCGGCATCTACAAAGTACCGGTACGCAGCAAGCGGAAGCCGGAACTGAGCCCGTCAGAAATACCCACTTTCAAAGACTACACATCTCGCCTGGTGGATCAGAAATGGCTGCGTCTCGCGGCGAGGAGAAAATCTGCATGAGCATGTATCAACGCATTAATGGCGCTGACTGGCGCAATATCTTCGTCGTCGGCGATCTGCATGGCTGCTACACGCTACTGATGAACAAACTGGAAAAGGTATCATTCGACCCTGCGCGTGATTTGCTGATCTCCGTGGGTGACCTTGTTGACCGCGGTGCGGAAAACGTTGAGTGCCTGGATCTGATTACTATGCCGTGGTTCCGGTCGGTGCGCGGAAACCATGAGCAGATGATGATTGATGGCCTTTCAGAATACGGAAACGTCAATCACTGGCTGGTCAATGGAGGCGGTTGGTTCTTCAATCTCGACTATGACAAAGAGGTGCTGGCTAAAGCTCTGGTACGCATAGCCGCTGAATTGCCGCTGGTCATAGAACTGGTGACAGTCGATAAAAAATACGTCATTTGCCATGCCGACTATCCACACGACGAATACGAATTCGACAAGCCAGCTGATCCCCAACAAGTTATCTGGAACCGCGAGCGCATCTCCGACTCTCAGGACGGCCTGGCAAGAGAAATCAAAGGCGCCGATATGTTTATCTTCGGACACACCCCAGCGAGCCAGTCCCTGAAGTATGCAAATCAGATGTACATCGATACCGGTGCCGTGTTCTGCGGAAATCTCACGCTGGTACAGGTTCAAGGTGGTGCCCATGCGTAAACCATCCCGCCGTAAGTGCAAAGTATGCGGTGAATACTTCGTGCCGAAATTCCACGACATCCGGATCCGGTGGTGCAGCCCGGAGCATGGCGCAATCCTCGCGATGGAGGAGCGCGAAAAGGAGAAGGTGAAAGCTGCGGCTAAACGCATTAAGGAACGTAAAGAGAAAGAGCGCGCGGAGCGCCGGGATCTGAAAGCAAGAAAAGTGGCGCTAAAAACGAAACCGCAGTGGAGAGCTGAAGCGCAGACGGCTTTCAATCGGTACGTCCGTCTGAGGGATGCTGGTAAGCCGTGCATCAGCTGCGGCAGGCTGCCGGAGCAGAAGTTTGGCGGAACCATGGACTGCGGCCACTACCGCACCCGCGGCGCAGCGGCGCACCTGGCTTTCAACCTTCACAACACCGCTGCCCAGTGTGTCTATTGCAACCGGGATCGGGACGGCGCGCAAAAGGCATTTGAACAGGGCCTTATTGAGCGCATCGGTGCCGAAAAAGTCGAGGCGATAAACAACGATAACTCTGTCCGCCGGTTCGACATCCCATACCTGCAGCGCATCAAATCCATTTTCACCCGTAAAGCTCGTTCGCTGGAAAAACGCCGGGCTCATCGACAGGAGGCATCATGAGCACCCATAACACTCTCGCTTTACTCAACTGGTATCGCTCAAAGCATGTTGCCGCGGTAAAGACTCCCGCAGGAATTGTCTTCATGGGGACGCGTAACATCACAGCCGAGCAGCGAAGGACGCTTCTTGCAATCCCGCAGATTGACCTAGAAGCCGCTCTGAGGATTCAACAATGACCCGTGACCAGATTGTCAGATACCAGGTCGAAAGCGTTCAGCGCGCAAACCTGCCGCCAGTAGCAAAGCACAGCCAGACCGAAACCAATCAGCCACAGAAGGAAGCCGCCTAATGAATACTCAATATCTGCAATACGTCCGTGAGCAGCTCATTGTGGCAACTGCCGATCTGAGTGGTGCCACCAAAGGTCAGTTGTTGGCCTGGCTGGAAAATGCCCAGTTCGATACAAAGACCTTTAAGCGCAAAAAGCCGCGCGTGATGGATGAGGTGACCGGCGAAATGGTTACCCTGGATAACCCGCCTATCCCGGGCAAGCAGTCACGCGCAAAGGGCTCCCATATCCCTCTGGTCAATCATGTTGAGTTCTGTACCGCTTCATGGCGCCGGGCCCTGATGTCACTTGATGAGCACCAGAAAGCATGGCTGCTGTGGAACTACAGCGAAAATATCCGCTTTGAGTACCAGGTGGCGATCACCCAATGGTCCTGGGCAGTGTTCCGGGAGCAACTCGGCGCGAAGAAGGTGTCCGGCAAAACGATGGAGCGGCTGAAGAAGCTGATATGGCTGGCGGCGCAGGACGTGAAAGCGGAACTGGCAGGGAGGGATACCTACGAATACCAGAAACTGGCAGAACTGGCGGGCGTAGCGAAATCGACCTGGACGGAAACGTATCTGCCTCACTGGCTGGCAATGCGTGACACCTTTAAGCGACTTGATAGTGGTGCGCTAATCTCCGTAACGCGATCACGTTCACAACAAAAGACGACAAATTTAGATGTAAGTCTTGCAAAACCGAACTGAAACGCATATATTTTATGTAAATCTGATATCGTCGCCATAGCCTCGTAGGTCGACAAAGAATTAAGAGCCTCGCCATCGTGCGGGGCTTTTGCATTTAGATGGTATATTTGTAGAGTGCCAAAATTACAGGGGGTAATATGGGCTTCTACTATGTGTACCAATACAAGCCGAAAAGCATGCCAACAGGTAAGCATTTGAATGTGTCAGATGAATTTTTATGTCGAGATAAGGCGAAATTAGCAAGATCGAAACATATGATTGATGACCCGGATTGTGTCTTCTCAGAAATTATTGAGGCAAATACAGAAAAAGAAGTGCTTCAAAAAGTCTCAATAGCTTCGCTTAATCGGCTTTGATCCACTTCATCTGACAATAACAGTTTTACTTCCTTAAGGTCGCTTCGGCGGCCTTTTTCTATTTCAGGCCCAGGGAATCATCATCGACATGCCTCGTTGTTAAATCCAGCCCGAGGGCCTGACTCTTTCATAACACACAGCGCCATCCGTCATTAACGGAGGTGAGGCCTATGAAAATGCCATACAAACAAGATTTCATCGCTGCGCTACTTGCCGCCAAGGAGCAGGGTATTGGCGCAATGCTGGCTTTTATCATGGCGTACCTGCGTGGTCGCTATAACGGCGGCGCGGTAACCAAAACGCTAATTGATGCGCTGATGTGCGCGATGATTGCCTGGTTCGTTCGTGACCTTCTGGACTTTATCGGCCTGAGCAGCAACCTCGCCTACATAGCCAGCGTCTTTATTGGATACATCGGCACCGATTCGATCGGCAATCTGATTAAAAAATTCGCAGCCAAAAAGGCGGGAGTTGACGATGCAAACCAGTCCTGACGGCATTGCACTGATAAAAAAATTCGAAGGTTGTCGGCTGACTGCCTATCCAGACCCGGGGACGGGTGGTGCGCCATGGACGATAGGCTATGGCTGGACTCACCCGGTAGACGGCAAACCAGTAAAGCCAGGAATGACGATTGACCAGGACACTGCTGACCGACTGCTAAAAACGGGGCTGGTGAGTTATGAAAACGACATACTGAAGCTGCTAAGAGTGAAACTGACACAAGGCCAGTTTGATGCGCTGGTATCGTTCGCTTACAACATCGGATCGCGTGCACTATCAACATCCACGCTGTTGAAGAAGCTGAACGCTGGCGACATCAAAGGCGCTGCTGATGAGTTTCTGCGCTGGAATAAGGCTGGCGGCAAGGTATTGAATGGGCTGACACGTCGGCGTGAGGCGGAGCGCGCTCTGTTCCTGTCGTGATTGGCTCGCTGCTAAGGCGTTACTGGGTGCAAATAGCAGTAGTGGCGCTGATAGCTGTGATGGCATTAATTGTGCGCCACTATAGACAGAACGCATTGGATTATAAGGACCAGCGCGATAAAGCGACGGTTCGGGCCGACACATCGGAGGCGATCACCAACAACGTGATCACCACAATGAACCTCATCCGTGACATCTCACAGGCTACCCAGAATGCAAAGAACGAGCTGGCAAAAAAAGGCGAGACGCGCATTGTCTACATCAGGCAGGCGCTTGAAGGCGATCCGTGCGCTAACCAGCTTGTTCCTTCTGCCGCTGCTGACAGCCTGCGGGAGTACGCAGACAGTTTACGTTCCGGCCCCAGTGGCGCCGATAAGCGCTGACCTGACCGCAGACACACCGATCCCCGGAATGGCGGTCCCGTTCACGTGGCAGGCAAGTCTGGAGTTAAACGCTCAGCTCTACACGGCTCTGGGGCAGTGCAATCTTGATAAAGCGGCCATACGCAAAATCGAATCCTCCCGACAAGGAAAGAATGCTCAACCCCAATAAGGCGGTGATCTGCATCTTGCTGACGGGTAAGCCGTAAGTGGCTAAGCACTTCTGAGAAGCAGGGCAATAGCTGCGACAAGGTAAAGAGGTAATCATGCCAGGCATCTACCAAATCACCCTCACGACCCAAACAGGCGAAACCTTCACAGGAAAGATGACCAGGAGTCAGCCGGAGCTGGTTAATGGCTTTGTGCCGCTTGCTACCGAGACGGGCGAGTGGCTGTATTTCGCTCCTGCTGATGTGAAGCGCGTGCAGTTCACGCCAGTACCGGCAGAGCAGGACAACCAGTCATAGAAGAAAATGAGTAAAGGAAGGAAATGCGAAAGGCCTACCGTATGATAGGCCGAAACCTCAGTCTTTCATGAACTTATCGCGACGGTAATCGTCATAATCACTTTGTTCGCGACAGTCTTCGCAGACTAAGCCGCCATGCTCCCAAGTATGCTCATAAGCTTCATTAAGCTCTGCGCCTTCAAGAACCTTTCCGCAACCGTTGTGATGTCCACCAGGATCGGTATAACCCTCACAACCATGACTCATAAACGGTTGTAATACTTTCTTTTGTGCCGGCGATAAAGTTGCATATCCTTTGTCGATAGCAAGCTTAGCAATGCCTGATACTTTGCCATCTTCATTATGGAAAACATCATGCTTTAACAGTGTTTCGAGCAAGTTCTCTTCAATACCCATAGTTCCTCCTTATGAAAACTCTTCAATAATCGACTAAAAGTAGGAATTATTGAGTGATTTTGAGTAAATCATGAGGAGCAAATCACATTTAAATAGCGATCGAATGAACGGAGTAAGATATGGATAACGACGATGAGCACAGACCATATCCTCCAGTTAACTTCATCGACTCCGGAAATTGGCAGCCATACACCAGGCTGATCCCCGCTAACGAAGTGCATGAGTGGATAAATCGCCAAATCCTCAGTGATACCGGCAGCATCCATAACCCTGACCACGAACACCTGTTAGAGGCTGACCTCTGCTTCATGTGGGCGTCTGACTCATTTGCGAAGAAAGGGCGCTACGTTCTCGGTCAGGCCGAGCAGGTAATGCTACGCACCGGTGGTTGGCAGAAAGCCAGAATGGAACAGCAGATGTATGAATGGTTCGGGCGAATCCCGAAGTTCATCATCACGCTGGCAGCCGACTACTGCTCACAATGCAGTGACCTTGAATTCTGCGCACTGGTAGAGCATGAGCTTTACCACATTGCCCAGGCTACCGACGACTATGGCGCGCCTAAGTTCAACAAAGAGACCGGATACCCTCCCATCACGCCCAAGTGCCAGCGGTCCAGACCGTCAGAACTCCACTGCGCGATATCGCCACCCAGTTGCAGCACATAGCGGTTGCTCTGGGTTTTCAGTTGACCGTCACCTGCACTTGAACGTTCGTGACCGCCAACGTGGCGCATCCACAGGCTGGTGACGCTGTCATCACCGTTACGCAGCGCGTTGGTGTACTGCGGTTCACCCAGACGGTCGTGCAGACGGTGGTTAAACAGGGTGTTCGCCGCCGCGATGTTGCTGATATAGCTACCTGCTTCCGGGCGCAGCGCGTCCGGGGCGGTCGGATCGACTACCGGCGGTTCCTGCGCGGGTACTGCGCCATTCCATTTGCTGGTCAGATACCAGTTCTTCGCCGTTGCATTGGTACCTTTCGCCAGCGTATAGACATAGGCCCCGGCTTCAACGGTACCGTTCTCTAACGCAAAGTCACCGGCTGAGTTGCCATCTACATGCACCAGTTCGCCGGCATTTCCCACTGTCATGTCCGCCGTGTTCAGCACCGAGCCCGTGCCGTCTACCGTGAGGGTTCCCGAGCTTCCGGCTGAAAAACCAACCGTACTCGTGCCGCCCGTGACTGTGCCGCCATTACTGATGGTGAGATCTCCCGTCCCTCCAGTGGTACTGCCCACAATAATATTGCCGGCATCTGCATAAGGATTAGCCTGGGTGACGGTCAGAGTAGGGGTACCCAGACTGCTGTCCACGACCAGGTCAGCAAAAGAGGTACCAGGCAGGGCCATCAATACCAGTAGAGGCAGCACACGGAATCGTGAAGGAAGACGGTGGGCAAAGGAGATATTGTTTAAACAAATAACAGTGGGGGCTGTCTGGCTTACGGATGATACCTGCTGTTTTCCACTCACCAGTTCAGAACAGACCTGAAAGACCCGCAGTGTGCTGTTCCAGATAACACGATAAATTTTGTTCATTGCAGCCACCTCTTATACTGTGCCAAAACTGACTACACAGGTATCTGCTCTGTCACTGCCCTGAGCTTTCCCTGTACTCCCACGCATGACTGGCGCAGTATTTTTTTCTGTCCGGATGAGATTTTTAATTCTTCCAGTGCAATTCTCAGGTACGAAAATCCGATCCCGAGAATTATTAAAACTATGAATCTTCGGTTGTTCCATACTCTATGCTCGTGGTTAATTTGTTATATTTGTTATACAGGTGAGTTATCTTTTTTGCGTAGGAGCGATAAAAGGCTCCCGAGCCCCATAATTTATGAAGCATGAAAAGAAAAATCTTAGCGTGGGTAGTTATATCACCTGTTACCAGCCTCAAGATTTTGATGAGGGTGTAATGTATTGATATTACTTTATCTGGCTGACACCTGATGAGTGCCTGACTGGCAAATATAACTACTCATTGAGTATTGCAATTTGCTTGCAAACTGCATTTTTAAGAATGGTTTACATTTCTACGGCCTCTGTAAAATAAAACAACAAAGGAATCAATAAGAATATATACGACAGATATTTTCTCTGACAGATTATGATACCATTACTCGAATAAGTAATAATGGTTTAAAAAACGTCCCTTTGCAATTCCCCAATTCCAGTTTTGCACTGTACTAAAAGAGAGTCAAGAAGAGCTAAAATGTTAGAAATGTAATATTAATGCTACTGGATAAACCTGTTATATATATTCCTGGTGGTCGTTTTAAATGAGGGGCGTCTTTTCAGGAAACATCACTCACTTGCTCTTTTGGGGTTGAGATATTTGCATCTGACAATAAGAATATTACAAACATTAGATGAGGCTGGAAGTAGTCACCCGAGAGCACAATTTGCTAAAAAGTAATGGTCGTGGTTTGTAATTTTAATTTAAGTGATTGTATATAATGATATTTTTCTAAGTTGTTGTTATGAATTAATAATCTCAATTTTTATATCATGTAAAAAACACAACTTTATGATTGTATTATTCTTTTTTTGTTTTTTCGTTAGATGTGAAAATTTGTTAAAAAAACAGTGTTACGAGAGGGGGGCAGCCGTAATTCGTAATCTGACCGGGTAAATTTTATAAAATTCAGATTTTTCTTTCTGAACAATAACCTGATAAAGGGGGACGTATCAGTAAATTAGACTTATGCCATGCCCATTTTTTTGTGTATTAAGCGTTTCTCATTGTTTCGTGTCTCTGCAACACAGAACATTTCCATCCCGTTAGATAAATGGATGGATCATCAAGTCAGAAACCTCGGACAAAAAAGCTGGTGCGGTTCACCGGATCCCGTTCTTTGCAGGCCAGCAGCACACGTCCGAATCCGCGCGAGAGGGAGATAATCCCTATTGCAACCAGAAAGGGTGAAGCCTAAGAACGGCCAAGGGATTCAATATCCTGCAACAGCGTGTCGAGCGTGGCGCGCTCTGTGAAAGGTTCTGGCACGCCTGCAGGTGCTGTCAGCCCAACCCTGTTATGCCAGTACGTGGGCAACCCCACTTTTTGCGTCCCAAGCATGTCATAAGCAGAGCCTGCGACAAATAAGCCTCGACAGGAACAAGGCCTGTATTACGCAACGCCAGACGATACGGCTCAGGATGCGGCTTGTAAAAATCAGCCTGTTCGGAAGTCACGACGACATCGAAGGGAACGCCGACAAGATCCGCAGCAATTCGTCTGAGGCGCCGAACAGTTAGTGACCACACTTAATCCCATCAGCTCAGAATAGACCCTGTTAACCGATTACACTGACGTGATTTGCTCCACCAGCATTGAACGCATCATCACCGGACGTAATGCTGCGCTGAGCCTGACAGAAATCCTTATTCATCAGCTCAGTGATATTTTTGCACTCACCGACAGCATTGGCGGGGGCAACGCGAATGAATGACGACTGCGCACATTACCTTTAAGCGGTCAGAACTTGTTGAAAAACTGAATGACATTTTCACTAAGCATTATCCGGGGATACTGGTAGCGCGATAGTTCATCGTTACCATAACCGGGCTCGAAATCACGGGTGTTTTTAGCGAAATACGATTGTGGGCTTCGGCGTTTTTCGAACTGCTAAAAATGCTCTAATAACAATGGTTATATGGCCTGTATTCGAATCCGGTAGGATCTCAGACCCACTCTTTCGGTAAACTCAACGTAAACCGGGTCACGTTTACATCCGACGTCACCGACACTTTTCCGTGGTGTGCGGTCACAATCGATTTCACGATCGCCAGTCCGATGCCGCTGCCTTCGCCTTTACGCTGGCGGGATGGATCCACGCGATAAAAGCGATCAAACAACCGTGGTAAATGTTCGGCAGGGATAGGTGTTCCCGGGTTTTCAATGATGATGTGCACCTGTTCGTCCGCCTCTGTCAGCCGGACGGTAATGCTCTGGCCCAATGGCGTGTAGCGCATCGCGTTGGAGAGGAGATTGCTGATCGCCCGGCGCAGCATACCTGAATCGCCGGATACCAGGCATGGACGCCCTTCAAAATGCAACCCGACTTCCCGTTCTTCCGCCAGCGCCTCAAAAAAGTCGAATACTTTACTGACTTCATCCGCCAGATTGATCGTTTTTTTCTCCGGGATCAGCTGGTTGTTATCGGCCTGCGCCAGAAACAGCATATCGCTGACCATTTTCGCCATATGGCTAAATTCTTCGAGGTTGGAATAGAGCACCTCTTCCAGCTCCTTCTGGCTACGGGGCTGGCTGAGGACAATTTCTGTTTGCGTCACCAGGTTGGTGATAGGGGTACGGATCTCATGGGCAATATCAGCTGAAAAATTGGACTGGCGGGTAAAAACGTCTTCGATACGCTCGATCATGTGATTAAACGAGAGCACCAGCCGTTCCAGTTCAATAGGCACCGACCGGGGATCCAGTCGGACGTCGAGATCTTTCGAGGTGATGTTCTGAATCTGTCGGCTGACGCTACGGATCGGTTCGTGGCCTTTATACACGGCAAACAGCACGATAAAAATGATCAACATGCTGATGATCGAGGCGGTCATGATGAGCTTGTTTTTCAAATCGTTAATGTAATGCAGGTGAAAATCGATCGACAGCGCCAGATACAGGGTATAGGCCGGTTTTCCGTCGATCAGCGGTCCGACCGGCAGGCGGATCATGCGCCAGCTGGAATGGGTGCCGTGGCTTGCCATCTGCATCGATGGACCATTAATCAAATAGACGTTGCCGCCCGGAACGGTTTTATCCACCGTGGCGCGGGCAAGAAACTGGCGGATATCCGGCATATGAGGGGAATGAAAGAGCGCCTGCTGGTTAGCATCTTCCAGCGAAATAATGACGTTTGAGTAACCGGCTACCACGTTTTTCAGAATCTCCAGACGGCGGGATTCCGGCTCGTCGGAGGGGCTAAGGATACGTTCGAGGGTGGCGCTGATTTCGCTTAAGTCGTTGATGTCCTGTTCGGCAAAATGCACTTTTACCGACTGAATCATGATCCAGGCAAAGGCAAAAAAGGAGGCAATGGTCGCGAGGCTGATAAAAAAGGTCAGGCGCGTCGCCAGCGAAAAAGGGCGGGATAACCGCTTACTGACCATCTGGCACCTCAAGCACATATCCCACGCCACGCACGGTCTGAATCAGCTTAGGCTCAAAGTCGTTATCAATTTTGCCGCGCAGGCGCTTCACGGCCACGTCAATGGCGTTGGTATCGCTGTCAAAATTCATGTCCCACACCTGAGAGGCAATCAGCGAGCGGGGTAATACTTCTCCCTGGTGGCGCAGGAAAAACTCCAGCAGGGTAAATTCTTTGCTGGTGAGCGTGATGCGGGTACCGCTACGACTCACTTTGCGGCTCACCAGGTCAACGATCAGATCGGCCACCTGAAACTGGCTTTCGACGATTACCGCCGCCCCCCGGCGTAGCAGGGTTCTGACGCGCGCCAGCAGTTCGGCAAAGGCAAACGGCTTAACCAGATAATCATCCGCCCCTAATTCCAGCCCTTTTACCCGATGTTCAATGGTTCCCAACGCGGTAAGCAGCAGAATCGGCATGCCTTTATTCGCGGCACGCAGCATCCGGACGATATCCCAGCCGTTGACGTCGGGCAGCATGATATCAAGAACGAGCAGGTCGTAATCACCGGTCATCGCCAGGTGATAGCCGTTCAGACCGTTGTCAGCAAGATCGACAACAAAGCCCGCTTCCGTCAGTCCTTTGGTCAGGTATTCACCGGTTTTGTTCTCATCTTCGACGATCAAAATTTTCAACACATTCTCCTTCGCCACGCGACGGTCATGGGGCCTCTCAATTCTAGAGAAGCCAGATCGGATAGCAATCGCATTCTGGGAAAATGACAGCTTTGTCATTTTGCTGTCACGGGTTGAACAGAGAGCGCCAGGTAAAGTGGCTGATATCAACCCACATGAAAATCAGGCTTATGCGTAATTTTAAGCGTCTCACGCTCTCAATGGCGTTACTGCTGGCAGGATGTTCACTCGCCCCGGACTATCAGCGCCCGGCGCTTCCGGTACCGCAGCAGTTTTCTCTCAGTCAGAACCAACTGGTGACATCACCGACAGGTTATCAGGACAGCGGCTGGCGGCAGTTTTTTGTCGATCCGCAGGTGAAAGTGCTGATTGACGAGGCGCTGCGTAACAATCGCGATTTACGTATGGCGACGCTGAAAGTACAGGAGGCGAGGGCGCAATATCGAGTGACTGATGCCGATCGCTATCCGCAGTTGAATGCGGAAAGCAGCGGAAACTGGAGCGGGAAACTGAAAGGCGACACCCGCAGTACGCGTGAATATGAGGCCGGGCTGAACCTGAGCGTTGATCTGGATTTCTTTGGTCGGCTGAAAAACATGAGCGAAGCCGATCGACAGACCTTTTTCGCCAGCGAAGAGGCGCGCCGTGCGGTGCATATCCTGTTGGTGTCCAACGTTGCACAGAGCTGGTTCAATCAGCGTCTGGCCTTCGCGCAGCTTCAGGTGGCACAAGAAACGCTGAGCAATTATGAGCGTGCATATGCGCTGGTGGAAAAACAACTGGTCACCGGCAGTACCAACGTGCTGGCGCTGGAACAGGCGCGCGGCGTGATTGAAAGTACCCGCAGTGATATCGCGAAACGTCAGGGGGAACTGGCGCAGGCGAATAACGCGTTGCAGCTGTTACTGGGGAGCTACGCTAAGCTGCCGGACGATGCGCGACAGAATGTCTGCGATATCAACGGCGTGACGTTACCGCCATCGCTGTCATCGCAAATCCTGTTGCAGCGTCCGGACATCATGGAAGCCGAACATGCGCTGATGGCGGCAAACGCCAATATCGGCGCGGCACGGGCGGCGTTTTTCCCCTCCATCACGCTGACCAGCGGGATCTCCGGCAGCAGCAGCGATCTCTCGAGTCTGTTTTCGACGGCAAGCGGGATGTGGAATTTCATTCCGAAAGTGGAGTTACCGATCTTCAATGCCGGACGTAATCAGGCCAACCTCGATCTGGCTGAGATCCGCCAGCAGCAGTCGGTGGTCAATTATGAGCAGAAGATCCAGAACGCGTTCAAAGAGGTTGCCGACGCGCTGGCGCTACGCCAGAGCCTTACCGATCAGATTCGCGGTCAGCAGCGATACCTGACTTCGCTACAAATCACGCTTCAGCGTGCGAGAGCGCTCTATCGCAACGGAGCGGTGAGCTATATCAACGTGCTGGACGCTGAACGTTCGCTATTTGCGACGCAACAAACCCTGCTTGACCTTAATTACGCCCGACAGGTTAACGAAATTACGCTCTATACCGCGCTTGGCGGTGGTTGGCTGGAATAAACCGAAACACATCACAGGAGATTGACATGAACACAGTATGTAAAGCGGTGGTATTCGCCATTTTCTCTACGCTGGCAATTAACGCTCAGGCCAATGAACACCATCACGGCGATATGATGAGCGCCATGCCTGCCGCCGAACAAAGCCCGGCGATCAGCGCCACTGGCGTAGTAAAAAGCGTTGATACGCAAAGCAAAAAAGTCACCATTGAACATGGGCCGATCCCCGCGCTGAACTGGCCGGCAATGACCATGCGTTTTACCATCACACCGCAAACGCAGCTCAACGATATTAAACCCGGTGACAACGTGGCGTTTACATTTATCCAGCAGGGCAATCTCTCTTTATTGCAGGATATTAAAAGCCAGTAATTCTCTCTTATTTTAACGTTGAGCATGACCTCATGAAAAATATCGCGCTGATTATCGGCAGCATGATGGCGGGCGGCATTATCGCCGTGGGCGGCTACGCGTATTTCGCCGCGGCGCACCCGTCGGCGAATACACCGCCAGTCACGGAAAAAGAAGCCCGCAAGGTGCTGTTCTGGTACGACCCGATGTACCCGAATACCCGCTTCGATAAACCCGGCAAATCGCCCTTTATGGATATGGATCTGGTGCCGAAATATGCCGATGAAGAGTCTGCCAGCGCTACTGCGCCGGGCGTCCGTATCGATCCGACGCAAACGCAAAACCTCGGTGTGAAAACTGAGGCTGTGCGTCGCGGACCCCTCACTTTTGCCCAGACGTTCCCGGCCAACGTCAGCTATAACGAGTATCAGTTTGTCATTATGCAGGCGCGTGCCGCCGGATTTGTCGAGAAAGTCTGGCCGCTCACCGTGGGTGATAAGGTGAAAAAAGGCGCACCGCTGCTTGAACTCACGATCCCTGACTGGGTGGAAGCGCAGAGTGAATATCTGCTGCTGAAAGAAACTGGCGGCACGGCAACCCAGGTTGAGGGGATTCTGGAGCGGCTGCGCCTGGCCGGAATGCCGGAAACGGATATTCGACGTTTGACCGCAACGCGCAAAATTCAGACCCGCTTTATCCTTACTGCACCCATTGACGGAGTAATTACCGCCTTTGATTTACGTGCTGGCATGAACATCGCCAAAGATAACGTGGTCGCGAAAATTCAGGGGATGGATCCAGTGTGGGTAACCGCTGCGGTGCCTGAATCCATCGCGTGGCTGATTAAAGACGCGTCGCCGTTTTCGCTGACCGTTCCGGCGCGTCCGGACAAGTCCTTCACCGTTCGCAAGTGGACGCTGTTGCCCAGCGCCGACGCCACCACCCGAACGCTGCAACTGCGCCTGGAAGTCGATAACCCCGACGAAGCGCTGAAACCGGGGATGAACGCTTATCTTAATCTGAAAACGGAAAGTGAGCCGATGTTGCTGATCCCGTCTAAAGCGCTGATCGATACCGGCAGCGAGCAGCGGGTGATCACGGTGGACGGTGAAGGGCGTTTTGTCCCTAAACCCGTTTCTGTCTTCCAGGCCTCGCAGGGGGTAACGGCGATCCGTTCCGGGCTGGCTGAAGGCGAGAAGGTGGTTGCCAGCGGCCTGTTCCTGATTGATTCAGAAGCCAACATCTCGGGGGCGTTAGACCGGATGCGCACGCAGCAACCGTCGGCGATGCCCGATCCTGCGGCCCATGCGCACTGAGGAGAACGCAGATGATTGAATGGATTATTCGCCGCTCGGTCGCCAACCGTTTTCTGGTGATCATTGGCGCGCTCTTTCTCAGCGTCTGGGGGACCTGGACCATCGTTAACACGCCGGTGGATGCGCTGCCCGACCTGTCCGACGTGCAGGTGATCGTCAAAACCAGCTACCCGGGGCAGGCGCCGCAGATTGTCGAGAATCAGGTGACCTATCCGCTGACCACCACCATGCTGTCCGTACCCGGCGCAAAAACTGTGCGCGGTTTCTCGCAGTTTGGCGACTCGTATGTCTATGTCATTTTTGAAGATGGCACCGATCCGTACTGGGCGCGTTCTCGCGTGCTGGAATATCTCAACCAGGTACAGGGTAAGCTCCCGGCGGGCGTCAGCGCGGAAATGGGGCCAGACGCCACCGGCGTGGGCTGGATCTTCGAGTATGCGTTGGTCGATCGCAGCGGTAAGCACGACCTGGCGGAACTGCGTTCGTTGCAGGACTGGTTTCTGAAATATGAGTTAAAAACTATCCCGAATGTGTCGGAAGTGGCCTCCGTGGGTGGTGTGGTGAAAGAGTATCAGGTGGTGATCGACCCAATGAAACTCGCTCAGTACGGCATCAACCTGTCGGAGGTGAAAGGTGCGCTGGATGCCTCTAACCAGGAGGCGGGCGGCTCATCGGTGGAACTGTCGGAAGCAGAATACATGGTCCGCGCCAGCGGGTATCTGCAAACGCTGGATGACTTCAATCATATCGTTCTGAAGTCAGGGGAAAACGGGGTACCCGTGTACCTGCGGGATGTGGCGAGAGTGCAGACAGGCCCGGAAATGCGCCGGGGGATTGCCGAACTTAACGGCGAGGGAGAAGTGGCCGGCGGGGTGGTTATCTTGCGCTCCGGTAAAAACGCGCGTGAGGTGATCTCGGCGGTTAAAAATAAACTCGAGACGCTGAAAAGTAGTCTGCCGGAAGGCGTGGAAGTGGTGACCACCTACGATCGCAGTCAGTTGATTGACCGCGCCATCGATAACCTCAGCTATAAGCTACTGGAAGAGTTTATCGTCGTGGCGCTGGTCTGCGCACTGTTTCTCTGGCACGTGCGTTCCGCACTGGTGGCGATCATCTCGCTGCCGCTGGGATTGTGTATCGCCTTTATCGTGATGCATTTTCAGGGGCTGAACGCCAACATTATGTCGCTTGGCGGGATCGCTATCGCCGTGGGGGCGATGGTGGATGCCGCCATTGTGATGATCGAAAATGCGCATAAACGGTTGGAAGAGTGGGAACACCAGCATCCTGGCGAAGTGCCGGATAACGAAACGCGCTGGACGGTGATCACCAATGCCTCCGTAGAGGTTGGTCCGGCGCTGTTCATCAGTTTGCTGATCATCACGCTCTCTTTTATTCCCATCTTTACTCTGGAAGGGCAGGAAGGACGCCTGTTCGGGCCGCTGGCGTTCACCAAAACGTATGCGATGGCGGGGGCGGCGTTTCTGGCGATCGTGGTGATCCCGATCCTGATGGGGCTGTGGATCCGCGGGAAAATTCCGGCGGAAAGCAGCAACCCGCTTAACCGCTTTTTGATCCGTATTTACCATCCGCTACTGCTGAAAGTATTGCACTGGCCGAAAGTCACGCTGCTGGTGGCGGGGCTCTCGATCCTGACGGTGGCCTGGCCGCTGAGTAAAGTGGGGGGCGAGTTCTTACCGCAGATTAACGAAGGCGATCTGTTGTACATGCCGTCCACGCTGCCGGGAATTTCGGCGGCAGAAGCGGCAAGCATGTTACAGAAAACCGATAAGCTGATCATGACCGTACCGGAAGTCGCCAGGGTCTTTGGCAAAACCGGGAAAGCGGAAACCGCCACGGATTCGGCACCGCTGGAGATGGTGGAAACCACGATTCAGCTCAAACCGCAGGATCAGTGGCGTCCGGGAATGACGATGGAAAAAATCATCGAGGAACTGGACAACACCGTTCGTCTGCCAGGGCTGGCAAACCTGTGGGTGCCGCCGATTCGTAACCGTATTGATATGCTCTCTACCGGGATTAAGAGTCCGATTGGGATTAAAGTCTCTGGTAACGTACTGGCCGATATCGACGCGATGGCCGAGCAGATTGAAGAGGTTGCCCGCACCGTCCCTGGCGTAACATCAGCGCTCGCTGAGCGTCTGCAAGGTGGTCGCTATCTCAACATCGATATCAACCGTGAGAAAGCTGCCCGCTACGGCATGACGGTGGGGGACGTGCAGTTGTTTATTACCTCTGCCGTCGGTGGGGCGATGGTTGGGGAGACCGTTGAGGGGATTGCCCGTTATCCGATCAATCTGCGTTATCCGCAGAGCTTCCGGGACAGCCCGCAGGCGCTGCGCCAGTTACCAATCCTGACGCCGATGAAGCAACAAATTACGCTGGGGGATGTCGCCACAATCAACATCACGCCGGGGCCCTCGATGCTAAAAACGGAGAACGCACGGCCCACCAGTTGGATCTACATTGATGCGCGCGGCAGGGATATGGTCTCTGTGGTTAACGATCTGAAACAGGTAATTGCCGATAACGTTCAGTTGAAGCCCGGTACCAGCGTCGCGTTTTCTGGTCAGTTTGAATTGCTGGAGCGGGCGAACCATAAGCTGAAGCTGATGGTGCCCATGACGCTGATGATCATCTTCGTCCTGTTGTATCTGGCGTTCCGCCGGGTCGGAGAAGCGCTGCTGATCATCACCAGCGTGCCGTTTGCGCTGGTGGGCGGGATTTGGTTCCTGTACTGGATGGGATTTCATCTGTCGGTGGCGACGGGAACCGGGTTTATCGCTCTGGCGGGGGTTGCTGCGGAATTTGGCGTGGTCATGCTGATGTACCTGCGCCATGCCATTGAGGCCGATCCTTCACTGGACAACTCACAGACGTTCAGCACAGAGAAACTGGATGACGCGTTGTATCACGGGGCGGTGCTACGGGTACGACCCAAAGCGATGACCGTAGCGGTGATCATTGCCGGTCTTCTGCCGATTTTGTGGGGGACAGGAGCCGGTTCGGAAGTGATGAGTCGGATTGCTGCGCCCATGATCGGCGGTATGATTACGGCGCCGCTACTGTCACTGTTTATTATCCCTGCGGCTTATAAGTTGATGTGGATACATCGTCACCGTAAAATATCCCGTTAACATCTTCATCATCCGGCCTGCTGAAATGAAGCGGGCCGGAAAAATCATTTTAACGGTGATTTTTCATTCTTTCTGACATATTCTGCAATACTGTAAAATGCTTTTTCTGATGATAAGCGTTATCCCTTTATGAATCTCCCGTTATTGCTATTCGTTCCCTCTGATATTTAATTTTGCTGTTACCTCTCAGCGGGTTGTGCATAAAAAGCACAGCCCGCATCCTTGTGTTGCAAATAGTGTAAACATCAGTTTTATATTTCAGAATCGTGCAGTTAATCGCATTTTATTCATTTTTGTTATCAAGTTTTCGTTAAGTTCATTCTCTTTTACGCATAATGCGGGCCACTTTTACACTTCACTGAATGTTTTTACATATCAATTAATCAGTAAAAATAGTCAAAAACTTAATATCATGCGAAATATCTGAAAGGTAATCCCTTATGGTAATCAAAAAACCATCTGCGGGAGCCAGTTTTAGCCTTTTATCATTAAACACGAATGAGAAGTATCTGAAATATAAAATAAGGATTTTACTATGGGATTTGGGATGGCAAAGGACAATAAATTTGAGATCGTGGCCATTATTCGCGAAGAGCTTCTCAGAAAAACGAAGGTAGAACTGAAATTTAAAGACGCCAGCGTGGTCACTCAATTAGAAAAGGTTGACTTCGACTACTTCGTGATTACCAACAACAGCGACATCCCACACTCTTCTATCCAGTCTTTTATCTTGCACAGCGACAGCGGCATTATCCGGTTCAATGCCCGGTTCAGTCAGTCGCTGACCGATAAACTGGAGTGCGGACTGGCGTATCGCATACCTGAAGTGATCTTATTGGTTCAGCGCCGCCAGCATCAGCGTTTCTCCTTTTTAAAGGGGTATCATTTCTACTGTTCTGGACGCTATAAAAATGGTGAGAATTACTTGCTGCAGATTAAGAATATCTCTCGCGGCGGTTGCGCGCTGATCTCACAGAAAATAAACACCCGCTTTCTTTATAAAAATGCGCTGATTAAAGGGGCATCTCTGGATTTTGAACAGTTTGGTCGTTTGCATTGCGATCTCCGGGTCGTCAACGTTGTTGCTATCAACGAATTTGATGAAAACAATCAGCTTTATTCCTGTCAGCAGATCTCCTGCAAATTCGAATTCAAACATCCACGCGACGCGTTGGATGTCGAAAAGGTCATTATTCATTTTTTGATGAGTAATAAATTAAAAAGTTTATAAAGGAAGGTGAACTTTATGTTGATGTGTGGAAATGAAGATTTTGTCGGTAGCAGTGTCTCAACGTATTTAAAAAGTAAAAATGCTGAGGTGACGGATGTCCCCTGGCAGGTGATGGTAGATTACTCTGCACGCTATCGCCATCGGATGATGATTTTTAATATCATCAGCCACGAACAGTCCTACGCTGATTTTGTCAGCTATTTAAATAAGAATCGCTTTAAAGTTTACGATAATGCCGTGGTGGTGATTGCCGATGACCGTCTGGCGAAATTGTGCATTGAGTTACTGTATGTCGAAAAAGTGATTGTGCTGACCGATAAATCACCGCTGCGTGATTTTGGCCGACTGACGACCCTGACGGGGGAGTGCTGGAATCCCCGCTTATTCCGTTCACAAAAACGGCTGAGCGATCGTGAACAGCAAATCCTCAGTTTGCTGGTGAGTGGATATTCACCAAATGAAATCTCGGATCTGATCAGTGTGAGCTATAAAACGATACAGACGCATAAAATGCGAATCATCACGAAGCTGGGTCTGGCCCATTCGACTGAACTGAATAAACTGATTGTCAGATTCAACCATCCGTTCTCTTTTTTATCCTGAGTTTGTCATCAGCCTGATGGCGCTTCGCTTATCAGGCCTACAGCTGTCCTGAACAACGTAGGCCAGGTGAGGCATTGCCTTCACCCGGCCTGATCCCCTCAGCGGTTGTCAGAATGACTTTTTAAAGCCAATGGAGGCATTCACTGGCGCTTCCACCTGCGATTTATGCCCGCCGTTGTTGAACTGCGTTCCCAGTTCGCCGTACACCTGCAGATCGCGGTCGATGCTCCAGCTCAGACCTGCGGCCACTTCGGTACTGGAGTACTGCTGCGAAGATTCCAGCGTTGTGGTGGCAACCGCATTGCTGAAGTGGGTTTTGTCTTTTGACCCCAGTCCCTGCCACAGGTTGACGCGACCATATGGCTGAATCTTACCGTGACGGGTGTCATAGTCAGCTTTCAGTCGCAGCCCGACACGGACGGTAAAGGCATCGGCAGTATCGAGTCTGACCTTCGTCTTCGTCGCGCCGCCCAGCGTGCTGTCATCAAAATCGCTGTACTGATAGATCAGCTGTGCCTGGGGTTCCAGACTCCATGCGCTTGCTCCTAAGCGGAACGCTTTGCCGATCTCCGTCGAGGCGGTCAGCGTATGGCCTTTCACGGTATGGGAACCCTTGTTTCCGGATGCCGACAGGCGAGCGTCATGGTTACCGTATTGCAGGACGTTATCCACATACATGCCATCGGTGGAGAACCAGGTAGCATAACCGCCCAGGTAAAACGCGTTGTCATCGATGTTACCGCCTTTACCCGCGCTACCCGCGTGGCTGCCTTTGACGCTGCTGTCGATATCCAGAATGCTGGTGTAGACACCGGCTTTCCAGCTGGTATCCGCGTAAAGGTCAACCCCTGCCTGAATCCCCATCGTGTGGCTGGTGGTCTGCGTGCCGGTGATGTCGTCCAGTTTGGTTTTAGCGGAGTAGCCAATCATTCTCGCCCATGCACGATGGTCTTCATCGAGACCCGGTCGTACGTCGTCCCCCATTCGCTGGTGCATATTGCCTAACAGGCTCAGGTCGCCCTGACGCACTACGCTGGCGAGACCGGAGTAGAGCATGGTTTCCGGGCGGTATTCACTGCGCAGGTACCAGTTTTCGCCCAGGCCTTTCGCGTTGCCGGCATACAACTGGTATTCAAACGCCCCGGCAGACATCCGGTTATTCGCCAGATAGAAGCCGTCACGCGTGGATTGTGCCGTGGTGGTGGCGCCGTTTTTCGCCGTCACCACTTCGATCCCGTCTCCCACCGTCGGCGCACCCAGCCCTGAACCGTCTACTTTCAGCAGCGTGCTACCGCTGACCTTACCGCCATCGATCACCAGTCGGTCCGCAATGCCCTGACCGCCGCTGTTCTGCGCTGCGGCTAATTCAAGCGTCCCGTTTTTGCCGCTGTAATCGCCTTTCACCGTCAACGCGGAACCGATCGCCGCCCCCGTCAGCGACACATTGCCGCCGTTGGTTAATCCGGCGATCGTCTGGTCGTAGCCTTGCGTTTTCAGCGTGGTTTCGCTCGCCACAATGTGATGGGACGCTGCGCTCAACGTATTGGCGCCACCGGCCTGCAGAACCCCGTTGGCGACAAGCGTTGCGCCTTTGTAGCTGTTCGCGCCTTCCAGCGTGGTGATGCCGCTACCGGTGTGGTGGAGCTGTCCTTCGCCGCTGATATTGCCGCTCAGGGTGTAGCTGTTGCAGCGTTTCACATCCAGTATGCCGTCAGCGATGATATCGCCCTGTACGCTGCCGATCTCACCGCCATTACCCAACTGCAACGTGCCCTGCACGACGTGGGTGCCGCCAGTGTAGGAGGTGTCGAGCGTGAGCATGAGCGTACCCTGACCGGTTTTCGTTAACTGTCCGCTGCCTTCAACGTCGGTCAATAGTTCGACGTTGAAGCCGTTGGTGTCGAAGGTCCCGCCGCCGGATTCCAGCGTCACCTGGCGGGCGGTATTAAACGCATCGCCATACTTCAGCGTGCCGCCGTTAAAGGTGATCCCGGTATTGGCTGCGCCGAGGTTTTTATCGCCGGAAACCTGTAGTGTCCCTGCCGTAATCGTTGTACCGCCGCTGTAGCTGTTCTCGCCGGTCAGGATCAGCGTGCCGAGGTCGCTCTTATTGACGCCACCGGAGCCGCGGATCTCACTGTCGATGGTGGCGATATACCCTGCGCCATCGATGGTGCCGTCGCCGACGCGAATCAGCGTATTGGCGGTGTTGGTGGTGATGGCATCGCCCGCTACGCGGTAGCCATCGGTGGCAAACTGCGCGCCGCTGATGATCACATCGCCCAGACTGTTATCCACGGTGACATTGCCTGCCACCCCCTGGAAAACGGCGAACGCGGCATCGGTGAACGGGGCGTTCAGCGCGCCTTCTGGCGTGGATTCATCGGTGGTCCAGTTATCGTTGCCGTGGCTGGATTGCCAGATACCATCGCCGCCGTTGATCACGCCGTTGTTTTTCAGTTCACCATTCTCACCGCCGGTGCCGTCCCAGAAGCGCAGGGTCAGACCGCCGTGGTTCACCAGATTGACCTGATTGTTAACCGATGTCTGCACGTACAGACTGTCTGCCGCCGTTGGGGCGTTGGCAATGTCCATCACGTTGTTGGTCAGCGTGCCGGAGTAGTTAATGACGCGATAGACGCCAACATCAAAGCTGCCGCCGGGTGAGGTTTCAATGTTGAGCTTGCCGTCGAGTACCAGATCGCCGTTGACGTTAATCAGGTCGTTGAAGGCACCGCCCGGGGTATATGCCTGGCCAAACTGATAATCCAGTTGCGACAGGTCATTCAGCGTCAGAGCGCCGGTGGTCAGTTTGCCGACGCTGTTCAGTGTGGAACCGGCGGTAATATGGCCGTTATCCGCAACATTTACCGCGCCGCCAATAATGCCGTTGCCACCCAGCGTCGCGCCTGCCTTGACCGTTACGTCACCGGTCGCCGCCGCCTGATTGCCGTTGACCAGCAGTACGCCCTCATCGACCGATGTGGTGCCGGTCCAGGTGTTGTCACCGGTTAAGGTCAGTATGCCGTCGCCGATTTTCACCAGATTGCCGCTGTCACCGCTGATGATGCCGCTGATGGTGTCGTTGAGACCCAGATTACCGAGGGAGAGGGTTTTATCGCCCAGCTCAACGTTACCCGCGCCGGACAGCGAACCGACGGATGTCGCGCTGTCGACATGGCTGATATCCACTCTACCGGTGGAGAGGTTTTTCACCGTGGTCATTTCCGCCAGTGCGCGATCGGCAAAGGACATCAGCCCGCTGTTGGTGACCGTTGCGCTGCCGCCGCTGGCATCCTCTTCCAGCGCCAGTGTGCTCGTTTCTGAAACGTTAATCGTGGATTGTCCGGCTGTTGCATTGCCTGCAATCAGCGCCTTTGCGGTGCCGTTCAGATTCAGCGTCGCGTCGGCGGCAGTGACCGTGTCTTTTAGCGTTAACAGGCTGTCGGTAATCTCC
Source organism: Citrobacter sp. RHB35-C17 (assembly GCF_013816795.1). Lineage (NCBI taxonomy): Bacteria > Pseudomonadati > Pseudomonadota > Gammaproteobacteria > Enterobacterales > Enterobacteriaceae > Citrobacter > Citrobacter sp. RHB35-C17. The sequence continues at coordinate 1,335,200 of NZ_CP057150.1, forward strand.
ATCGTCAGGGATTGCAGACTGGTTGCCGCGCCGCTGACGTTCAGCGCCGCGCCTTTCGTTACGCTCACCGTGCTGCTGGCATTGCTACCAAATGTTCCCGTCTGGCTGGCATTGACCGTAACGTTGTGAGCTTGTCCGGTACCTTCAATCAGCGTCGTACCCTGATAGCGGTTTGCCCGATCGAGCGACAGCGTGCTGGCCGCATCATGGGTACTGCTGGTGACTTTCAGGTTACCCGCGCCCGTGATATCGCCGACAGGGGAGAAGTGGTGCGAATTCAGATCGAACACCGCATCCGCGCCAGACGTCCCCAGGGTGAGGGTGCGCTGAGTGGTGAAATCCGCGCCCAGCTGGAACGTTGAGCCGTTGTTGATAGTGACGCCGGTTCCGGACTGGCCCAGGTTGTTATCCGCCGAGATTTGCAGCGTACCGCCGTCTATGCGCGTGCCGCCATGATAGGTATTATCACCGCTCAGGATCAGACGCCCCTGGTCAGTCTTGACCAGCGTCAGGCTATCCGTACTGTCGCCTTCGCGGATCGTCGATTCGATCGTTGCGGTGAAGTTTTCGCCTGCGCCACCAGCACCGACGCGGAGCATCAGCTCATTGCTGCCTGCGGTGGTCTCCCATGCGTTCAGCGCATCGCCTTTGATGACATAGCCGTCCGCGTCAAACTGCGCGCCGGAAAACTGAACGTTGCCTGCGCTCTGATCGACCTCGACCGTACCGGCGTTGCCGGTAAAAACCGCGAAGGCTTTTTGCGCCCACGGCGCGTTGCCGATACCGTCCTGCTGCGTCCAGTTGTTATCGCCCAGGCTGCCGATAGCCATCCATTTGCCATCGCCACCATCGATTTTACCGTTGCCTTCAATCCCGGTTTTACCGTGGTTTTCACCCGTCTGCGCGCCGTCCCAGAACTGCAGCGTGACGCCGTTGGCGTTAACCAGGTTGACCTGCTTATCCAGCACCGTCTGGACGAAAATATTGCGCTTATCCTGACCCGCCGGAACGTCGCCTAATTCCAGCGTCTGGTTGTCGAGGGTGCCGCCGTAGTTATAGAGACGGTAGACGCCTGGGCCAAACGTGCCGCCTGTGCTTTGGCTGACGTTCAGCGTGCCATCGAGCAGTAGATTGCCGGTGACATCGACCAGATCGTTTTGTGCGCCACCGGGCACGAAGGCTTCTCCCAGTTCAAACGCGGAGGTGGTTTTGCTGCCCAGTTGCAGACTTCCGTTGATCTTCAGCGTCCCCGCGCCGCCGTCGCCTGCGCTAAGAGTGGTGGCGTCATTCATCACGACGTCACCGCCGAGGGTGCCGGTGCCGCCCAGGGTTGCAATGCCGTTCACGGTTGTCATGCCCGTCGCGGCAGACTGATCGCCATTGACCAGCAGTGTGCCGTTGTCGACGGTAGTCACTCCTTTATAACTGTTGGCGCCGGTTAAACGGGTAATACCTTTACCGATTTGCTCCAGCGCGCCGATACCGGAAATCACCCCGTTAAGCAGGACGTTATTGCTGTGATTCACGGTCAGAATACCGTCATCAATGATCTGCGAAACCGGGTTGATACCGCCCGTTGTACCGCCCTGACCAAGATGTAAAATCCCGCCCTGTTTGATCGTCGTAGAACCGCTGTAGCTATTGTCAGTGGTGAACACCGTCGTGCCACCCGTTGCGCGGACAAAGTTGCCGCTACCGCTGATGGTGCCCTGATAAATCTGGCTGTCAGCGTCATTGCCCTGCGTATCAAAGATGATGTTGCTGGCTATACCGCTGGTGGTAATGCTGTAGTTGCCAATGGTCGCGCCGGTATTACTGGCATCGCGATGGTCGCCTGTGCGCAGCGTCGCGCCATCGTTAACAGCCAGGGTGCCGTCAGCCAGCGTCAGGCTATCCACAATGCGCATATCTGCCTGTGCGCCCGTCAGCGTTAAGGTATTCCAGCCGCTGCCGATGTGGGTTCCCAGACTGAGATCATCCGCCAGCAGCGTACCGATATTACCCCGTGTGTTTGTGAAGGTGAGGGCATTACCCGTACCGGCGAGCGTGGTGATGTGACGCGTGTTCGCCAGCGATACGTTGCCGATGTTGGCTTTGTTGTTGGTTGTCCCGGCGAAGTTCACCTCCCCGGAGAACGTTCCGCTGTTCCAGATAAAACGATCGCTACCGGCGCCAGTATTGATGACGCCGCGCGTATTGCCGCCGCTGATGTTGATGGTGTCACTGCCGTTACCGGACTGAATCGCGACATCCCTGTCGGTGGCCGCGAGGACAGTCCCGGTGTTGGTGATGGTTTTGCTGCTGTCGCCACTGGCATTCACCACCGGACCGTTCACGCTATTGGAGGTGACTTTGCCACTGTTGGTGATGGCGGAAACGTCTTTTGCCAGAATCGCTGAACCGCCCGTCGCGTCCTGAATGGTAATATCGGCGCGGGTGGTCAGTCTGCCGTTGGTGCGGGCATCAATCCCGTTCCCTGTGGCGTTTCCGGCATCGTTGTGTACCAGCACCGTATAACCGGTGCCGATAGTCAGATCGCCGGTCGCGTTGTCGCCGTTCTCTTTCATGAAGGCAAAGCCTGAACCCGCACCGGTGACGTTGAGTAGATTATCGGCGCCGTCTTTCACGTTCAGCGCCACGCTGGTGCGGATCCCCGGACCGTCGTTGGCGTTAATCGTGACGTTGTTCAGCGTGATATCCGAACTTTCGGCATGGTTTTGAATCCCTGCGCCGCTGCCCAATGCGCTGATGGTGACGCCTTTGGCGGTCAGCGACCCCGCACCAACGGCAAGGCGAATTCCATCCGCCGTGCCGTTGGTCGTAATGGTATCGGCTACTCCACCGGTTCCCGTCGTGATATTCAGCGTTGCGCCATTGGTCAGCAGCACGCCTGCGGTACCGTCATCGACCACAATGGCGCCCAGCTTTTTGATCTGCGCATCTTTGCCAGAGGCGCGAACGCCAATCCCATTGCTGACATGCAATGCCTGGGATGCGTTGTTGGTTAACCGTCCTCCTTCCTGCACGTCGACACCGATACTGTCTTTACTGGCGAGATCGATAACCGCGTCCTGTTGCAGAACAATGTTGCCTAGATTCTTCGCCACATAGGCGATGACGTTCAGCCCGGTATCCAGGGATTTAATAATGGCGCTGGAGTTAAGAATGGTTTCGACAGGGGTGCCCTGTTTATTACCGTTCAACTGGTGCGCCTGACCATCGACAATCCCGGCGGTGGTATTTGATCCGGTCAGTTCAATAAGAGTCTTATCGCTGATGGTGCCTTCTGCGCCCCCTTCGAGCAGCAGCGCCGCCGCGCCGTCGCCGCTTACCGTAAATGTCGCTTCACCCGTATCCACGGTGCTGCCTTTACCGGTCGCAAAGACGCCAATCGATTTTTCGCCCGTTAAGGTCATCTCGAGTTTAGATGGCTGGAGCGTCAACGGGTCGAACGTATTGCCGGCAAAGTTTGCACCATTAGCAATGCGGAACAACGTGGTGCGCGCCTGACCGTTATCGTTCATCACGGCTTCGCCGATATTGGCGGTCGCACCTTTGCCGTACAGATAGTAGCCAATTTGATCGCTATTTTTGAATAGCGGACTGCTGGTACTGTTAACGTTAGCCACCGCATTATCGCGGACATGAACGCCAATATTGCCGACTTCTTTGAGTGTGATCGAAGAAGACACGTCAACGGAGGCCTGAGCAGTGTTACTCCCTTCTGCCCAGATTGCATAGTTACGGTTCGACGTGCCACCGTCGCCCGCGACCGTGATTGCCCCTGTATTGCTGGACGTCACATGCGCGTTCTTCGAACTGGCGGTAAGATGGATACCGATGTTGTTGTGGCCGTTGACGTTAATCTCGCCGTCGTTACGGATCTGCTGGCCGTTTTCGCTGCCGCTGTCGCGCACGGAAATACCGAAGTTATGGCTGGTGCCGGATGACGAGTCGCCATTGAGGGTGATTTTACCGGTGTTGGTCACATTCCCGGTGGCGTTGCCGACCAGGATCCCCGCCGCGTTACGTACGCCTGTTCCAAGGGTGATTGTCCCGTCATTGGTGACATCGCCTGAACTTCGGGTCAGGATCCCGGCGCTGGGGCTGGCGCCACCTGCCATATCGACATCCTGTGTGAGATCGTTAGCGTTACGCCCAAGAGAGATGGCGGCATCAAGGGTGTTTGTGAAGGTGGCCTCACCGGACACTTCAACGCCGTAAGCCGTTCCCTTACCAAATGAGCCGCCGTTACTGCGCCCGTCCACGACGTTAATCTCACCCCTGTTGGTCCCGCTGGTTTGATCGGACAACTGCATACCGATAGCGAGCGTCAGAGAACTGTCCGGTTTATCCGTTGACCACGGATCGGCCGCCGCCGCCGTACCGTAGTTGTTGGTCGTGATGGCCTGGTTAATGGTCCCTTCGTTCACGACGGTGCTGTTTCCCAGCCCCTGCATACCGTAGGCACCGTAACTGTTGACCTTCCGATTCCCATCCTTATCGATAAACAAACCGGAGTTGATCGTGCCGTGGTTAATGGCGCTGGCATCACTGGCCAACATGCCAATCGCCAGCCCCTGTCCGGTAGACGTTCGCAGCACGTTCAGGGCGCCTTCATTAACGACAGAACCACCGCCATCGGCCTTCATTGCCCCATTGATACTGCCATCGACAGCCAGAGTCGCGCCCGCAACCAATGTACCGGTGGTGCCTAGTCCGTTAGCATAGATGGCATGCAGTTCCCCAGTGGCCGCTGTGGTGTTATTGGTGTGCGCCTGTCCGTCAGTCCAGACATCGTAATCCCAGGTCAGCAGGTCGGCATTGGTGCTGGAGGTCAGCAGTTGGTTGATCAGGCTCGCGTAGTAGGTCTGTGCGTCAGAAACTTTACTGATAGCGCCAGAATCCAGCCATAGCTGGATCTGGCTGATATCTTGCCCGTCGGGTGTTTTGGCGCTCTCACTGCCGGCGCCAATCAGCCAGTTGTTGAAATTCGCCAGATCCGCCGTGTTTTTGATGGAAAAGGTGCGGTTACCCGTTTCAACGACATTCCCCTCTTCGTCGTAGCCGTAGGTCATTAAGGTAATGTCTTTGCCAAATACGGTGGTCTGTTTCGAACCCGCAAAGGTTTTGCTCGGAACGACTGGTGCAGCACCAAACTGGATATAGTTATCGGATTGCCAGTTAACCTTGCTGTTCAGGTCTTGCGCTTTGAGCAGAGAAGAGTCTTTTGCCAGCAGACGAACAGCATTTTCTCTTACGTTCAGTGAATGATCGCCAATATTGAGATTGGCGGTTGCGCCATCTTTGGCAAGGGCAAAGCCAAACTGCTTATAGATTTGCGACACATTGGCATCAAACGTGTTAAGCACTGCATCGCCAATCTGCGAAACGCTAATAAAGTTTGCCAGGCTTGTGGTATCAAACACCTTCAGTGTGGAGGTTGTTTCGGGATCGGCCGGGTCAATCACCTGAAATTCCACGCTTTGCTGCGGCGTAGACGACTGTGTATGGCTCAGGTATTCCGCCAGTTCTTCAATTGTGGTGATAGGTTTTGGTTCGTGGTCGAGGTTGGTCGCGGTAATAATAATTTTGCCGTTTTCCAACAGATCCCGGATGGTAGACGATTCCACAATGCCGGTCTGTCCGTAGGCGATGTTGGGGATCGCGCCGGTGATATTCAGTTCACTGGCGTTGTTTTTGTTTTCATATAAAAAACCGTAGTTGAATACGTCCTGATGAACGCCGGCGGAGATGACATTCGGGTAATCCACGGTAATATCGCGTGTGCCATCGGTCACGATCGGTATGGCGGCGGCCGTGAAAGAAACGCCAGCAACTAAACCGGAAACAACACGCAGTCCTGTTTTACGCGAGCTGCTTTTTTTCTTCCCTTTTGATAATTCGGAGGCGACAACCCAAAGCCCGAGTGTCGCATTCCATATGATGTTGTAAACCTTATTCATAATAACCTCGTCTGCATTTCTGTTTTTAGTTGGTTGACACGTTGCGTTTGTGGTTAGGGGTGGCTCACGATGAGTTGGCCTGGGTTGTCAAATTTCGAAAACAGGAGTCCCTTCCGCAGGGCGGAATAATTTTTAGTGATTTATAACGTCTTAATTAATGCTCAGTCGTCCGTGTTGTATTTCCTTAGTGGTTGTTAGCGATAATGGGAGAATATATATTTCAGATGGGTATTGTTGTGCCCCAGTTTTTTGGCAATATTGCTTTTATAGGTACCGATAGTTTTTTCGCTTTTATGCGCAATAGTGGCAATTCTGGACAGTGACCAGCCACGGGAATACATCATCATGACGTTAAATTCATTCACGCTCATGGCATTATCCAGCGGTCGGTTCACACTTGTGTTCTTGCAGTTAATGAGTTGAGTCACCCGGCGGTGCAGTGCGTCAAGGCTCAATGTGCGGTCAAGAAAGTGCATCTGCATGCCGCAAATGGTCTGGAATACCGCAAAGGTTTCGGCATTCGTCAGCACAAAAAGCATCAATGACGCACGCGAGGAGAGACGGCGAATGATGCTGGCGTATTTCAGAATATCCGTCTCTTCGGGATGAATAATGAGGTAATCATTATTCTGAACAATCGGGAGGGAAGAGGGCGGTGAACTGGCTGCATAATATTGCATACCATAATAGAGTGATGTGCCGCGCAGAATATTTTTCATGCCAAGCCAGGTGTAATAATCATCACCCATAAAAATAGCTTTTGACATTAAATTCTCCTTGAGTCGGCAATAGCGTCCTGCCCCTCTTTAACATTGTAAAAAAGGGTTCTTTCCCAGCCTGGGAATCTGTTTAAATCCACAACCTGTATTGGGATTATTCTCAATTGAAATATTACGCTTTGTTAAAATTTAAGATAAATCGTTTATTTCACCTTCTGAAGAATGATTGATAGATTTCACTTATGGATTGATGAAAACAGGTAGGAAAATAATGGAACGTTTGCGGGAAAGTCTTAAAAAATAGCGGAGACAATCGGAGGTAAAGGCGTGCAGTATGGAGGTAGGGGATAAACGTGATGATGTGCGGAATCGGGAGTTAAGAATATTCCTGGGTAATGTCACCGTAAAAAAACTCCCTCTGCGTAATGCTCTTTATGTTAACGTGATTTAAGTGAATAAAACTGGTTTATTTATGGTTTCGCAGAACTAAGCTCCATGATTTGTTAAATTAAAATGATTAAGTGTTGTTTTTGGTTTTTTGTGCTGTTTGTGGACCGGGCAACTGGCCAGCACTCCTTCGCCACCCTTTTGTTACAAAAAAACTTAACCTGCCAGCAGATCCTGTTCAACGTGTTTAACCTGGGTCTCCAGCGTATCGCGAAGCTCAGCCAGCGCGCGTTCTTGTTCTGCAAAGTACGCTTCTTTATCGCGAACCGAGGTCGCCAGACGCCAGGCATTTTCTGCTTCCAGCCCGGCGATCTCTTTCATCAGCGCGTCAATCTGGATCCGCAACTGCTGGATTTTCTGCCGCAGATGGTCGAGATTGTTCAACCGGTCGCTGGCCATCATTGGCTCCAGACCGCTTTGCAACTGAGTGAGCAGGGCGCGAATGGCCGCCAGATCGGCGTTTTGCCGCGCCAGATTGAGCTGCACCATCATCTGGTGCGCTTTCTCTTTCAGTTCATCAGCGACAACGTCCGGGTGACACAAACGGCTGGCCTGACGCCACAGGCGCTTAAGCTCATTACGCTCATCCGGTGAAAGGCGCTGATCGCGTGCGAAACGGTGCTGAGCATCCTGCTGCTGTTCCTGATACTCCTCATATTCATGCGCTGCCTCTTCCTGCGCCTGCCGCGTGTCGCTGTCATCCTGACGGGAAAAATCTGCTTCCAGTTCACGGATCTCGGCGAGCAGGTCGGTAATCAGCTCCGTTTGCTGTTGGATGCGCTGACGGATGTCGACTGCGGCACGAGAGGCTGAATCCATGCCCATCCATTGCTGTTTAAGCTGGGCTAACCGATCGACCGCCAGTGAGATGTACTGCTGACAGGAGAGGTAATCTTTCTCGCGGCGTCTGCGTTCCGCTTCCTGCCGACGCAGGGCGCTGGCTGCGAGCTGTTTACGGAGCTCGAGAATACGGCTCATTAATGGCCCGAGGCGCAGATGATACTGGTCGTTAAACTCATCCAGAATCTGAATGCGGGTATTACGGGTGTCAATCAGCTCACGCAACTGATTTTCCAGCGCCTTAAGTTCCAGCTTGCTGGCGGCAATCGCCGGATCCTGCCAGTTGGTTATGGCGCGCTGATTTTGTAGCCAGGTAGCAATTTCACGCATTGCATCACTGAAGCGGCGCGTCTCGATAGCCTGGGCAATTGCCGTTATTACAGGATCGCCAGATTCCCGCTGCAGATGCACAAGCTGCTGCTGGATGATCTCCTCATCCTCAAGTTCGATGGCGCTTTTAATGATTTCGAGTCGTTTGATGATTTTATTCATGACACCGTTGCCTGGCGTGACCGACACATGAATGACGATATTTAGGTTAAGTCATTCGTTTGAAAAATATAAAAAAAGTGCAAATCGCATTCTGTGGCCTGCGGGGCCTGTTCGTCCAGAATAATTCGCAGAAATTATCGTTCACTCGCCATTTTCGTTTGAGCTCTCACAATTCGAACCTCTGTTTCATTAAGGGTATTTTTTGCGCGAAATACACTTGCTTCGAAAAAGAGAATAAGTATAGTTCTCATTCTCTTTATTATTTAATGCGTGTCTTTTTTGGTAAGGAACCCAGGATGAAAAAAAATATTACGGCGCTGGCCGTGCTGATCGCGGCGGCATTAAGCGGTTGCGCGACCACTACGCCGTCAAATACCGTTGAAAAAGCGGCGACGCCCGCGGTGGCGACCGATACGTTAAAACGCGATCTGGCGGATGGCCTGTATGAGATGGCATTAAATCCTGCCGGGGACGCGTTGTATGTCGCCAGTGCCGAAGGCTTTAAAGATGTTCAGGGCGGAGTGATCTACAAACTGGATGCCAAAACCCTTAAGACGATCGGTCGCAGCCACACGGATCTGAAAAACTTTGGTATGGCGATTTCGCCTGATGGCAAAACGGTGTACGTCACCAACTCGCTGGACGGTGGCCTGAGCGCGTTGAACACTGCGGATGGCAAAGTTAAAAATCGCGTCCTGTTTCCTGAGCGGAACGCGGAAGGTTTCCCGTATGGCGCTCGTCAGGTGTTGCTGCATAACGGCCTGCTGTATATCGGCGCGGTCGCCGATCCTGCGGTGATCTGGGTGGTTGATGCCGAAACGCTGAAGCTGAAAACGCGCATTAAAAATACGGGCAAATGGATGACCGGTCTGCACTACTCCGAAACGACCCAGCGCATCTACGCCGCGAATGGCGGTGGTGAAATCCTGGTAATCAACCCGCGTAATCAGCACGTTGAGAAACGCTGGAAGCCGCTGGGCGACAAGCCGGCGCTGTTGCTGAATATGGCGGAAGACCCACAAACCGGACGTCTGTTCGTGACCGATAACGCCAAAGCGAAAACCACGCTGGTGCTCGATATCCACACCGGCAAGGTGCTGAAGCAACTGGACGTTGGGGATTCTCTGGCGGTGACATTCAACGCCAAACGCAACGAAATTTACATCACCCAGCGTGATTCCGGGAAGCTGCTCAGTCTCAACGCGAGCGATTACAGCGTGAAAAAAAGCTGGGACCTGCCGCCGAATCCAAACAGCCTGTTGCTCTCTGCTGACGGCCAGACGCTGTATGTCACTGTGAAACAGAAATTTAATAAAGACCACTCAACCGATGTGCCGGACAGCGTTGTACGTATTGAGCTGAATAAATAATAAAAATCAGTCGGGGGACGGATGTTGTCCCCCGCCACATTGACTCTTTTTGATGGCATTCACATGAACAACACCAAAACTATTCTGGCGCTGACGATGGGCGCAATCTCTGGCTCGGCCTGGGCGGTAGACACCGCGAAAAAAGCGGAGGACACCATTGTGGTCCAGGCGACAACCCAAAATGATTTCAAACCGGGTGGCGACACGCCGCTGCCGGCGTTTCTTGATGGACAAGTCGCCAACGGCGGCAGACTCGGCATGCTCGGTCAACAAAGTGCGATGGACGTACCGTTCAACGTCATCAGCTACACCTCTAAACTGGTTGAAGATCAACAGGCGAAAACCATCGCCGACGTCGTGGCAAACGATGCGGGCGTGCAGTATGTCTAGGGCTACGGCAACAGCGCGGAAAGCTTTCGCATTCGTGGTTTGAAATTTGATGGCGATGATATGACCTTTGGCGGGCTGTCTGGTGTTCTGCCGCGTCAGGTGGTGGATGCGCAGATGGTGGATCGCATCGAAATCTTCAAAGGGGCAAACGCCCTGATGAACGGCGCCGCGAGTTCTGCCGTCGGCGGGATGATCAACCTTGAACCGAAACATGCAGGCGACATCCCGCAGGCTAAAGTCGGCGTGGACTACACGTCGGATTCACAGATTGGCACCACGCTGGATGCCGGTCGTCGCTTTGGCGACAACGATCAGTTTGGTGCGCGGGTGAATCTGGTCCACCGTGAAGGCGAAACCCGGATTCAGGACGATCGCCGTCGTACTACGCTGCTCTCCACCGGTCTGGACTACAGAGGCGATAACTTCCGCACCTCACTGGACGTGGGTTATCAGAAAAAAACCTTCCACGGCAGCCCAACCAGCGTCAACATTTCTCTGGTCGATTTCGTTCCCGCGCCGCCAAAAAATGACCGTAACTTCTCGCAGAAATGGGCGTATAGCGACATTGAAAACGAGTTCGGCATGTGGCGTAGCGAATACGACATCACTGACAACTGGACTGCCTACACAGCACTTGGCGCTCAGCACGCGCACGAGGAAGGCCTCTACAGCGCACCGAAACTGCTGGATAAGAGCGGGACGGCCACCGCCAGTCGTCTTGATACCAACCGTATCAGCGACACGGTCAGCGGCATGGCGGGAATTCGCGGCAATTTCGCTACGGGCTTTGTCTCGCACAAGGTGAACGTTGGCTACTCGGCACAAAGCAAAAACGAAAAAATCGCGTGGAAAATGTCTAAAGCGGCGGATAACCCGTATACCAACATCTATCACAACCGCGGCGTTGACGCGCCGGCCAGTACTAACTCGAACGGTAAAGGCGGTAACTACAGCGATCCGTTGACCAGCGGGCGCACCCGGACTCAGGGCTGGTTGCTAAGCGATACGTTGGGCGTGCTGGATGACAAACTGCTATTTACCGTCGGGGCACGCCATCAGAAAGTGGTGATTCGGGGTTATGACAAAATTACCGGCGCGGAAAACGCCGCCGACGGTTTTGACGGTAGCCGCTGGATGCCGACTTACGGCGTCGTCTACAAGCCTTGGGAAGAGATATCTTTCTACGCCAACCACACCGAAGCGTTACAGCCGGGTAAAGCAGCGCCCAACACGGCAACCAACTATGGTCAGAGCACCGGTATCGTCCATTCTAAGCAGAATGAAGTGGGCGTGAAGGCGGACTTCGGGCGTGTTGGCGGCTCGCTGGCGCTGTTTGAGATCAAGATGCCATCGGCAATTCTTGACAGTGAAACCAAACATTATGGTCTGGATGCCGAGCAGCGTAACCGTGGCGTTGAGCTGAACATCTTCGGCGAACCGATGCTGGGCATGCGTCTGAACGCCAGCGCCACCTGGCTGCAAGCCGAGATGACCAAAACCAACAACGGTTTGAACCAGGGCAATGATGCGATCGGCGTGCCGAATTTTTACGCCGTGCTGGGTGCCGAGTATGACATCAAGCCGATTGAGGGTCTGACCGCTACCGCGTGCGTGAACCATTCCGGTTCTCAGTATGCGGATCTGGCTAATAGCAAAAAGCTCGACAGCTACACTACTCTGGATCTGGGTATGCGCTATCGCTTCGCGCTTAACCAGAACCAAAATCAGATGACCGTTCGCGCGGGCATCGACAACGTTACCAACGAAAACTACTGGGCCAGTGTTGATGATTCCGGCACGTACGTCACCCAGGGGGAAGCGCGGAGCTTTAAAGTGTCCGTTGGTTACGAGTTCTGAGTTCCACCTCGTAATCAGGGGCAAGGATGCCCCCTCCATTCCAGTGCCTTTAACTTGCTACCTCCAGCATGAAGTGTTAAAACGTGCCCCTTCTAAAAAAGAGACAGGGGTAGGGCGTGAAAGACGCGTCATCCGCTTCAGACAACGGCCGTTTTGAAGCGTCGTCGGAACAGAGTCCGACGCTGCAACGTGGTTTGCAAAATCGACATATTCAATTAATCGCCCTGGGTGGCGCGATTGGTACCGGGCTGTTTCTCGGCATCGGGCCCGCGATTCAGATGGCGGGTCCAGCGGTGCTGCTGGGTTACGGCATCGCCGGGGTTATTGCCTTTCTGATCATGCGCCAGCTCGGCGAAATGGTTGTCGAAGAGCCGGTATCGGGTTCCTTCGCTCACTTTGCCTATAAATACTGGGGACCGTTTGCGGGCTTCCTGTCAGGCTGGAACTACTGGGTCATGTTTGTGCTGGTCGGGATGGCTGAACTGACGGCCGCCGGTATCTACATGCAGTACTGGTTACCCGAGGTTCCTACCTGGGTCTGGGCCGCGTCCTTCTTTATCATCATTAACGCCGTCAACCTGGTGAACGTCCGTCTGTACGGTGAAACCGAATTCTGGTTTGCGCTCATCAAAGTGCTGGCGATCATCGGCATGATCGGCTTTGGTTTATGGCTGCTGTTCTCGGGGAACGGCGGTGAGCGGGCGACTATCGATAACCTGTGGCAGCATGGTGGTTTTCTGGCGACGGGCTGGAAAGGGCTGATTCTGTCGCTGGCGGTGATCATGTTTTCCTTCGGTGGGCTGGAACTTATCGGCATCACCGCAGCGGAAGCGCGTGACCCGCACAAAAGCATTCCGAAAGCGGTTAATCAGGTGGTGTACCGTATCCTGCTGTTCTACATCGGTTCGCTGGTGGTTTTGCTGGCGCTCTACCCGTGGGTGGAAGTGAAATCCGACAGCAGCCCGTTCGTGATGATTTTCCACGATCTGAACAGTAACGTCGTGGCTTCAGCGCTGAACTTCGTGATTCTGGTGGCATCCTTGTCGGTTTATAACAGCGGCGTTTACTCCAACAGCCGTATGCTGTTTGGTCTATCAGTCCAGGGCAATGCACCGAAGTTTCTGACCCGTGTCAGCCGTCGTGGCGTTCCGGTGAATTCATTACTGCTCTCTGGTGCGATCACTTCGCTGGTGGTGCTCATCAACTACCTGCTGCCGAAAGAGGCCTTCGGTCTGCTGATGGCATTGGTGGTGGCGACGCTGCTGTTGAACTGGATCATGATTTGTCTGGCGCATCTGCGTTTTCGTGCCGCGATGCGTCGCAAAGGGCGTGATACCCAGTTCAAAGCGTTGCTCTACCCGGCAGGAAACTATATCTGCATCGCCTTCCTGGCGATGATCCTTGTGCTGATGTGCACCATCGACGACATGCGTTTGTCAGCCATGTTGCTGCCGGTATGGGTCATCTTCCTGTTTGTTGCGTTTAAACTTTCTCGCAAAGTACGCTGAGAGGAAGCCGATCTCATTCGCGTAATGAGATCGGCGCTTTTGCGTTATCGTTGAAATACTCCCGCCAGCGAGCGAATATCGTTGCCCGTAGGTGACTGGTGAATGCGCAATCCAAACTCGTCTACGACAGCAAAAATATGGTCGAAAATATCGGCCTGAATGCTTTCATATTCCAGCCAGACGACGGTGTTGGTAAAAGCATAAATTTCGAGGGGGAGACCGTGATCGTCTGGCGCCAGCTGACGTACCATTAAGGTCATATCTTTGCGAATGCGTGGATGGTTGCGCAGATATTCATTCAGGTAGGCGCGAAAAGTCCCAATATTGGTCATCCGCCGATGGTTCAATACCGATTCCGGCGCATCCAGTTGTTGATTCCATTCATCTATCTCCTGATGGCGCGTCTCCAGATAAGGTTTCAGCAGGCGCGCTTTATACAGTTGCTGCTTTTCATCATCATCCAGAAAATGAATACTGGTGGCGTCAATATTGATACTGCGTTTAATGCGCCGACCACCTGATGCCGACATGCCGCTCCAGTTTTTAAACGAATCAGAGACCAGCGACCAGGTCGGAATCGTAGTGATAGTATTGTCCCAGTTGCGGACTTTCACCGTCGTCAGACCAATATCAATGACCGCGCCATCAGCACCGTATTTCGGCATCTCCAGCCAGTCACCCAGTTTCAGCATGTCGTTAGCAGAAAGCTGAATGCCCGCAACCAGCCCCAGAATCGGGTCTTTAAATACCAACATCAGCACGGCGGCCATTGCGCCCAGGCCGCTAATCAGAATCGCGGGCGATTGGCCGATTAATAGCGATATCATTAATATACCGACAATAATCGCGCCAATGAGTTTTATACCCTGAAATATCCCCTTGAGAGGAAGCTGAGAGGCAGAGGGGAACTTTTGCGCCAGATTTAATATGACATCGAGTAACGAAAATAATGAAAGCAGGGCATATATCATGATCCACAATTGTGCGCAGACAGTAAGAATCTCTGCGGCTTCGCTGCCTTTTTGTAACCACAGTGCGGACTGAATATTGACGATAATACCCTGCAGGGTGAATGCCAGACGGTGAAATAACTTATTCTGCGTAATAATTTGTAGCCATAGACGGGAGCTGGCAACGGCGCGCCTTTCAAAGGTGCGCAATACCACCCAGTGCAAAATAATATGCACAATGATGGCTGTGAGAAAAATAATACCGAAAATCATCACCAGCGAGGTGGTGTGATTCATTTCAATACCCGCTAAATCCTCGACCTGAGTAATTAATTCCTGCATAACCTCTCCTTTACAAAACAGTGACCTATGATGACTGCTGTAAGGAAATTATGCAAATGAGCCAGGTCAGTACTGTTCGGGAAGACGATTGATCTTAGTAAGAATACCGCGCGCCATCTCGATATGGCCACCCAGCCGCAAGTCGCTCAAAATCTTCATCACGCGGCTACGCGAAAGATGCGTTTTTTCCTGGATGTAGTCACTCGCGTTAACCGCAAGACGCAGTTCTTCTTTCTCTGCCAACAATGCAATAAGATTGGTGCGGATCAGTTCGTAGGTTGAGAGGCCAGCAGAGGTACGATGTGCTTCAAGAAGTTTATCTATGGCATACATATAGGTATAGGATGCGTCCTGCCAAAGGTTTTTCTCCGCAATGACACTCATTACGTGTAATGTCGGAATGATTTCGAAAAGGATTTCCCCGTTGGCTTTGTAGAAGAAATCAGCATTCGTATTCATTAACGAGTTCATGCCAACAATCATAGGTGCTTTAAGATGCTTAAGTAGTAGTTGGTCGTGGCTACGGTAAACACTTACCGTGCCTTTATGTAATACAAAAGTCATCGATTCGGCATGGTGTCCGAGAGATATGATTTGCCGCTCCCGGGCATGCAAAATGCGAGAAGTGTCGGAAACGGCATTGATTATATTGATGACATGAGTGTCTGGCTTCATAATGGCATAGCAATTCTAATTAAGGTATCTGAAGATTATATTATATTATAAGGTGAATATTATATGAGGAAAGTGTAAGAGCTTATTTGGCGTTAAAGTTTACGACTGCGAATAATTCATGAAACTAATTAAAATTGATAAAGTTGCACAGATCGTAGTACGTGCTGTACGTACGGATTATGAGTCTAAAAGGTCGCAAATAACTGACCTCAGCATTCATGCTGCAGAGTTAAGCAACCGACAGCGCTGACTCAATAGTATCAGTTCTCACAAAAGTAAGTTGTATTAGTCGCGACTTGATCTGACACATGGCCTTGAAAGGTTGAGAGTTACCGGTTTTGATATGGGTGTCGAATCCTGATACAAAACACGAGGTAACTCTCATGCTTCATACTACCAATCCCGTCATCAAACACAAAGCCGGTTTGCTCAATCTGGCTGAAGAACTCAGTAACGTGTCGAAAGCCTGCAAAATCATGGGCGTCTCGCGCGATACATTTTACCGTTATCGCGAACTGGCCGATGAAGGTGGCGTGGATGCACTGCTAAATCGTAGCCGTCGTGCTCCTAACCTAAAGAACCGTACCGATGATGCCACTGAGCGAGCGTTGTTGATTATGCTGTCGAATTCCTGGCTCACGGTCAGCACCGGACCAGTAACGAGTTACGTAAACAGGGTGTTTTATCTCCGGCAGTGGTGTCCGTTCCGTCTGGTTACGCCATAACCTTGAGAACTTCAAAAAACGCCTGCATGCGCTGGAAGAGAAAATGGCCCGCCATGGTATTGAACTGACCGACAGCCAGATCGCCGCGCTGGAACGTAAAGCCAGCGATGACGAGGCCTGTGGTGAGATTGAAACCGCTCATCCGGGTTATTTGGGGTCACAGGACACGTTCTATGTGGGCAATCTGAAAGGCGTCGGGCGTATCTATAAGCAGACGTCCGTTGATACGTACTCGAAAGTGGCCCACTGCAAGCTCTATGTCACTAAAACGCCGATTACAGCGGCTGATTTACTGAATGATCGTGTACTGCCCGTTTTATGAGTCTCATGGCCTGCCGATGCTGAGGATACTGACAGAGGCACCGAATACTGCGGTAAAGTGGAGCAGCACGATTACCAGCTTTATCTGGCGATAAATGACATTGAGCATACGAAAACGAAGGCAATGTCACCGCAAACCAATGGTATCTGCGAGCGGTTCCATAAAACGATCCTGAACGAGTTTTATCAGGTAACGTTCCGCAAAAAGTTATATGGTGATCTTGCTTCATTACAATCGGATCTTGATGAATGGCTGGCTCACTATAATAATGAGCGAACTCATCAGGGAAAATGTGCTGTGGCCGGACGCCAGTGGAAACATTACTTGATGGAAAACGCATCTGGGCTGAGAAAAACTTAAACCAGATGTAATCTGACAGATACCTGTATAAATAACCGGTAACTGTCAGATCAGGTCTGAGCTAATACAATTTATGACAGTAAGGGGAATTTACTCCCCCCCGATAAACCTTCTGAAGGCATCCCTTTAAAAGGAGGTGAGGACTCCGTTGAACTTAAATTTTCAGCGAGCTATCAGTCTGTAGTTGATGATGTGACGCCAGGAAGGGCAAATGTTTCTGTGACCTTTGTGGTGAACTATGCCTGATAAAAACTGTGTGTAGATAGGTTCGGTGTGTACACAATTTTAAAATCAGTTTGGGGGCGAAGAATGAACCTTCTGTTGGACATGCTCTTTTTGGGTGCCACAAACTGTTATGCGACCATATCGATAACCTGCACTTATTCCATTCTTCGTTACAGATAAACGCTCCCAGATAATTGTACAGCGCGATCAACCTATCTGACAGGCGCTGACAGTGTATGAATCCAGCGTAGATTGTCACTCTTAATCAAACTGTATCAACGACGATGATGGCGACAGTTGCGGTCAGTGATATTCAGACTAAAGATAAAGTGAAAGCCGCTACTGCCAACGCCACGGCAATGCTAAACCTGACTTATCAGTGAAATGATGCAGGAAGCCGACTATGATGCCAGCTTCTTTTATTTTTACTCACCCGGATTAAAGCGCTCATCCCATGGCATTAAGCGATGAGCCCGCAGCCTTAGCGCCAGTGCCTCTTCCCGCTTTTGCAGAAACATCAGAATATTAATCTGGTCGCTCCAGGCATCTTCTTCCATATGCATTGTGATCCACTCGGCATTCTCCTGAGCAAATAAATCTAGCTCATTAATATTACCGCTTTGATTAAAATGCATCAGATGTAAGCGGGAGAGATCCCGCTGCCAGCGTATTTGCATCAGCCAGGGAACGGATAATTGACGAATACTTTCCGGTGGTTCAAGTCGGCCCGTTTCGAATTCTCCCAGTGTCACACTGGCGCGAAAGAGCTGCATTGACAGCACAATACCGTACAGTGCGGTCGCGGCCAGGGCTGGACGCAGATATTTTACCGGCAAGGTGAACGTGGATTTACGGCTTTCAGTTGCACTCATCAGTAGCAGGATGAGAAAAAAGTGCGCAACTGAGTAATAAAGAGGAAACTCGACCTGAGTGTGTAACAAAATCGGTAGGGTGGTTAACAGCGTCACCCACTGCCACAAGCTTTTTGGGCGGCGAAATAAAATAATCCAACCCCATAAAAGAATCAGCCCGCCCAGGAAGGCGACAATTCCGCCTTCCGCCTGAATAAATAACGTCTCATTATGTGGATGCTGCATCATTTCCCGGCCAGGATTCGCGAAAGGAAGATCGGCCATAAAATTTTGATACACCGATTCAAACATGCCTAAACCAATCCCTCTCCAGGGATGCGTCATGATAAGGCGCACGGTGTATTCCAGCGTCAGGAGTCGTTGTTGATTTGACCCTTCATGAGCCAACGAATTTAATACGGAACCCTGGAGCAAAACCGAACCCAACAGACCACCGATGAACGGTAAGAAAATAATCGCAAGGCGTTGGCAAGCCGTGGTTCTATCTCGCCAACATTGTTGACAGAAAAGAAGCGACGCGCAGGCAATTCCACACAGACCGCCCAGCCAGCCAATTCGGGAACGACATAATACTAGCGTCGCAGAGATGAGGATAATTGCAAAACAGATTGCGAACCTCCGCGCAGTTTCCGCACGAAACGATTTAAGCGTTCGCTGCCTGTCCGCCATCAACACCAGCAGAAGAGATAAACCTGTCGCCAGAAATGTGGCGGTGACATTACGCTGTTGAAAAATACCCGGTGCGCCACCGGAATAATTTTCAGCCAGTGCGTTAAGTGGGAAGGGAAGCCATTGTGGGCACCAGAAACCCATCAGAGAATAAACGGTTTCAATGCAAGCTGCCGCAGCGATCATATAGCTCAGAGCAACAATTTCTTTTTCACGCGGTGGGTACTGAAGTAAGGTGAGATAGGTAAACACGCCTCCCCAGATCCCTGTTAGTCGAGGAAGAGCGATGGCGAGTCCCTGGTCAGGCGACCAGAAGACGGGTAACGTAAATGCTATCGCACTGAGCAGCAGGCATAAAAACGTGGGTGTCAGACGTATTTTATCCGCTTGCAGCGATAGCCAGACGATCAGCGCCTGAAGCAAAATCGCAGCCCACGACAGCAGGTTCATCGGTAAATTCATGCCGTAATCGCCGCTGTTTGGCCAGGGAATATGAATCAGCACTAACCAGTAAAAACTGAGCAGGAAGTATAAAAAAAGCTGCACAAGGCGGGAAGACGTGAAGGTTTCCCCAGATTTGCAAAACGCGAGCATTCGGGCGGGCATAATATTCTTGAGTGGGTAAATCGATATTGTATTTACCCACTCAAGATGGCGCTATTTAAGTCCTGTCCATTCTAAGACTGATCCATTCAGGCATCGATTTAATATTGCCATTGCACTGAAAAACCAAGTGTAAACGGACTGGTCTGCATATCATCAGGTTTCATCACCGGAACACCGGCGAAAAGATCATAGCCAACGTTGCCTTTAACACCTCGCACACCGGCAACCGCACCGGCGATGCGTGTGCCGCTCCAGTAATCATTTTTCGAACCGCTGACTTCCCCGTAATCAAAGCCAAGATAGGGCTGCATTCCCCACCTGGGGAGATTCAGGTTAATGTCGTTACGCAGATACCAACCCTTATCAGCATAAATGGAAGATTCACCGTCGAAGCCACGTACCGTCCAGCGGTTACCGATAGTAAATTTATCCGGCTGCGTCAGTTTATCCGGTGACGTTTGCTGCATGAAATGCGGCTCATAGCTCATCGACAGATCGCCTGCCTTAAACGGAAATGTGCCGTCGACGCTCAGGGTAATAATGCGTGCCAGGGGATCGGCACTACCTACCATTTCTTCGGCATCGGCTTGTTCGCCAAACCAGTGCGCGGCATGTTGATAGCTCAGTCGGGAGGTGAGTTGCCCAAAGGGCAGATAAGCTAAATGTTCCAGGTTGAGTTGCCAGCTGCTGGTGGCCCGGCGCTGTACTTCCACTTCAACATCGTTGAGGTCATAGTGTGAATCACGTTTAATGCCTTTAAAACCCAGCGTTGTTTTTTGACTGGCGCTGCGGTAGATAACGCGTTTGATTTCTGCAGTCAGTAATTTTTCACTGCTGCTGTACTGATAGTGGTAATCACCGCTATGGATTGTCTGAACCGTGCGATATTTACTGCCATAGAGTTCAAGCAGCCAGTAGCCCCACGGGACGGAGTAGAAGGCGGAAGTGTTGTCGTTGCGACGTCCATACTCATTTTTAAAACCGCCGCCATAAGCAACATAAAAAATGTCATTCAGCGTTGTGGGGTTATTAAGGTAAAAGGCCAGACCGCCTTCATAACGCCCCGTTTTTTTACTTCCGGCGTCATCCATCCACGTCCCCAGACGCCATGCTTTATTCTGGCTGCGACTGACTTCTACGCGAGTATCGCCAGGATGTTCACCGGGAACAAGATGAATACTTGCCTGCGATCCGGGAATACGCTGCAAATTTTCCAGTCCCTGTTCCAGACCGCGTAAATCAAGAACGTCGCCTTCAGCTTCCGGGAAGTTATTCCAGCGATGAACGGTGCGGCCTTCCTGATTTTGTAACAGCCATTCACTGATACGACCGGGCAAAATTCGCAGGGTTAATGTTCCCTCTTTTAAATTTTGGTCTGGAACTAACACCCGACTGGTAATATATCCATGGGAGATTAACCGATTCTGGACGGCTTTATGTAGAGCCGTGATCCCCTGTATTCCGATACAATGCTTTTCAACCTGGCGAATAAGATCGTTAAAGGTCAGCCAGTGGGGGAGGGCGACCGTTTTATCGATAACTACGTGTTTCATGTCATAGCAGACGGATTCTTTGGGCAGGATCAGCGTATCGCTATCCTGTACATTTTCTGCCGTGAGCAATGTCTTACTTTGAGGAGCAAGCTGATTATGCCTTGCCTGATCCTGTTGTTGACTGGTGGCACCTTGGCCTGAGACGGGCTCAGCTTCCACGATGCCAGGGCGTATCGCGAACAGTGAGAAAAGAATGAGACTGAGGCTGGTACGATAAACAATCATGATATTTAACTCTTCCCTGTAGGTACTGAACCTCAGAAGCATTTCTAAAATAAATTAATAAAGCCCCATAACTTCATGGGGCTTTGGAACTAAAATATATTAAATCCCAGTACAGATAACATAACCGCCAGGATAATAGATGATATCTACCACGACGTAGCCGTAATACATGTCACCTGGTTTATAAACGACGCCATTTTCCCAAACACCATTACCTGCAGGTGTTCCATTAGGCTGTACCACGGTGTTATCATCGTTATTGGTCGAACCACCATTATCGGTATTATTGTTGTCAGGGGTATTCGCGCCATCATCCTGATTAGCCGAACCCGTTTCATTAATAACGCCCATGTTAGTGACATAACCCGTGGTATAAACGTGATCGCCCGTAATCGTACCAGTGCTTTCGTTGAACATACCGTTAGACGTATTCAGCTTAACATCACCGGTGCTGGAGATGTTGCCGCTGTTGTTCAGGTAATTAGTGGTCAGCGTAATACCGTTTTCCGCGCTCAGCGTACCGCTATTCATCAACGTTACGCGATCCATCTGGGCATTCAATTTATTACCAGCGGCAATGGTACCGTTGTTATAAGAGGTGCTCTGTGAATAACCGTAACTTCCCATCACATTGAGGTTGATATCATGCGCGGCACGGATATCACCGGTATTGTTCAGGTTGCTCATCACAGACAAGCTAGCATCTTCCCCTGCCTGAATAGCGCTTCCTGCGTCAGTCATCAGAGAAGAGGTTGTGATGTAGATGTTATGGCCAGCATTCATGTTGCCATACATCAGGTTATAGACATTGTTGGCGTTAACGTTGATGTCATTGTTACTGGAGATCGTACCGCTGTTAGCAAGATCGGACAGTTGCAGATTCATTTGATTAGCGTGGATTGCACCGCTGTTATTAAATACGCTGCTATTCATCTGCAGATTCAGATTACCGTCGGCGGTAATAGAACCACTGTTCTGGGCTGGGCCACCGTAGCTGCCCCAACCATTGGAACCGATGGTTAAAGACATATCCTGTCCCGCAGCGAGAGTCCCTGCGTTCTGGAAAGTATTTGTCACCGTCATATCAATGTTGTGACCCGCTTCCAGCTTGCTGGCAAGATCAGAATAATAAGACGAACCATACATGAAGATATCATTGCCGGCTGAAATCGTGCCGGACATGTTATCCAGTGCGCCATTGATAGAAACGGAACCGTCGCTATGAATTGTGCCGTTATGGTTAGAGAGCATGTTATTGCCGCTTACCTGCAACTGGCTGTCACGTCCCTGAGTCTGAATAACGCCGTTATCATTATTCAACATGGAGGCGTTAATCATATTCCAGCCATTACCTGCAGAAATAACCCCGTTATTGTTGGTCAGCGTATCGACGTTAACACTCATCGAGCCGTTGCTTGTCAGGCTGCCAGACGTGTTGTCCAGATTTGCTGAGTCCACGGTCAGCGAGCCTTTAGCATTGATACGACCGTTTGTATTATTGACGCCGGTCGCTCCCCAGGAGTTATAGCTGTTAGAAGAGCGAGCGATGCTCAGGGCGCCTTCGCTGGTGATTTCACCTTGGGTGTTATTCAGCGAATCCGCCATGATGGTGGTCTGCTGGTTTCCCTGAATCTTGCCATGGGTGTTTACTGTGTTTTTGCCAGACAAATCAACATAATTGCCTTTGATTTGACCATTGCTGTTGTCCAGTAATTCGTCGGCAGAAACGGAGACCATCCCATCAGACGTGATCTGGCCATTATGGTTCAGAACAGATGATCCCATTACAGCAGTGGAGTTTTTACCGCTAATATGGCCGCCGTTGTTTTCAATCACGCCATCAACATTGAGAGACAAGGTATCCGTCGCGGTCAGGTCTGCGTGATCAATACGCACGCCGACGCCACTGTCTGTCCCTTCCATGTAAATTTTATTGGCATACATGGAACCCAGCGCAGATACATCCAGCGCGACTTCCGGGCTGGTGCTGTCGTCATATTTTTTCTGTACGCGACCATTCTTATCAATACGGTTATTACCGGTAATGATGTTCAGCTCATTCGCCTGCAGTTTCGCATTGACCTTCACGGAGCGAGCGATAATGTCGGTGTACTGAGTGGAGCGGGTGTCCATACCTTTACCGGTAATAGACACCTGGCCTTTGCTGACGTCCAGTCCGGTTACGTTGCCCTGATTATCGTAGGTGGCGGTCCCCGTGGTTAGCGTTGCGTGGTTGGTGTTAATAAAACCGCAACCGTCGCAGGTAATGCCTGATGGGTTAGCAATAATGACCTGAGCGGACTGACCGGCGACTTCGATCATGCCGTTAAGCTGGCTCGGATCGGAGGAGCGCACTTCGTTAAGAATCACTTTTGCACTGCCGCTCGCCATATTAGCGTTGCCATTAATCTGGCCGGCTAACTGAGTGTTCGAATTGCTGCTACTGTTGTTCAGAATAACGCCGTTACTGTCTACGTTGAACTCAGAATAAACGTTATGTGAAACGCCACCCGCACTGGCTTTATTAATATCAACAACGGTAGTGCCATTTGCGTTGGTATGAATACCCGGTTGGTTAGTATTACCTGCTACAACCGCAGCGTGAGCTGGCATAATCATTCCAAGCGCAAGCATCGTTGCAAAGCAGGTTGGAGCCAGCTTTGCGTGTAAAACCTGACGATTATTGCGCACGATATTAATATTTTTGCTTTTCATTTACTGATCCTTGTATTTCCTTGAATATAAATTCCCCATTTCATTGGTGAAAAATGGGGGGGATATGAAACCATGCAATCCCTTTAATCCAGAAAAGGACTTGTAACGATTCGTTTTTTTTTAACAGCAATTGTTGGCTGGGTGCGAAAAGTAACACATTGATAATTGCACAAAAAAATATCGCAATTATTTATTATAAAAATGTGTTTATTAGGTAATTCATTAATATGAAAGAGAGGCGTCGTCGAAAATGGGAAAATCGATTGATAAATGATATGGATAATTTCTGTTCAAGATATTTCTGAGGTGTTACACAATGTGTAAGAAACTTGAAAAAACCTTAACGAGTGGAAGGGTAATGAGAACAGGCACGTCGCGAAGCAACGTGCCTGAAGACATTAGCACTCAGTAATAATCGTGCTCAGCGGCAGGCGAGATTTTGGCAGCGAGGCATTAAAATCTTCCACGCTGTGATGACCGACAGGCACCACCACCACGCTGGTGAAGCCCTTTTCTTTCAGGCCAAATTCTGCATCAAGAATGGCGGCGTCGAAACCTTCGATTGGCACCGCGTCCAGACCCAGTGCGGCGACGCCTAACAGGAAGTTACCCACGTTCAGATACACCTGCTTTGCCATCCAGTGTGCATCGTCTTTCAGCTCCTTACGGTGCATGTCGGCAAAAAACGTGCGACCTTTGTGATTAGCGGCTTTCGCCTCCGCGGAAGCAAAACGCCCATCGGCCTCTTCCTGATCAACCACGCGTTCCAGCCATGCATCATCCATTGCCGTTTTGGCGCAGAACACCACGACATGCGAGGCATCAAGCATTTTTCGCTCGTTGAAGACAAAGTTACCGGCGGCAGATTTCGCCACGCGCGCTTTGCCTTCCTCTGTGCTGGCGACGATAAAGTGCCACGGCTGAGAGTTAGTACTGGACGGGCTGAACTGCAGCAGTGTTTTGATTTTTTCGGCTTCTTCAGCGGTCAGCTTTTTAGCTGGGTCGAATGCCTTGGTTGAATGACGTTTTAAGGCAACTGAAACGATATCCATAACGACTCCCGGTTGGTTTTAATCTTCGCAGGTTACAGGGTTCTACCGGAGATGATAAGAGAGAAATGGCGAACACAGTTTTCGTTATTTGAGACTAATCAGACCGGACGGATTCGTTTCTGGCTGCGTTTAGGCAGGCCATCGACCACTAAATTCCACGAGTCGTTCACCAGCTCTTCCAGTAACGACTCGGTAATATCGTCACCGGGCGCGACGGAAATCCAGTGCTTTTTGTTCATGTGATAACCGGGGGTTATGCTGGGGTAAATCTGCTGATTTAACAGGGATTTTTCCGGGTCGGCTTTCAAGTTTATTACCGCACGGCGGTTAAATTCGGTGACGATCATAAAAATCTTTCCTTCGACCTTAAACACGTCGTACTCCGGGCCGAACGGCCAGCAGTGCTCAGTAAAGGGGAAGGCTAATGCCAGGCGTTTTGCGCACTCGTGCAGCGTTTTTTCGTCCATTACTTTTCCTCGCGGGTGAGGGCGCGCCACATGGCTTCAAAACCCAGAGAAATAAACTCTTCAGCGCGAGCCGGTTCACGGGCGGCAAATTCCATTGTCGTTTCTGCCAGCGTTAAAAACAGCGCATCGCCGAAGGCGCGATATTCATCGGACATAAAGACCGGTAGCACTGAGCGGTGACAGAGATCGCGCAGTTCAGGAAACATATCGTCGGCTTTTTGTTCCGTCTCTTTGGTGATTTTTTCGCTGACGGCCAGTTGGCGTATCGCGCGATGCCCCTGCGTGTGGTTTATCCCCCAACTGATATAGCTGCGCCAGATATAAAAGGTCAGCGCTTTGGCATCGGTCAGTGAACGATCCAGATTGGCGATCATCGACTGGCAGAGACTCTGTTTAAGATGAAGATACAGTTCGTTGATTAACTCGTCTTTGGTCGCGAAATAGCGAAACAATGTCCCTTCCGCCACGCCAGCATTGCGGGCAATCACTGCGGTTGACGCCGCGATCCCGGACTGCGCAATCGCCGTGGTTGCTGCCTCCAGTAATGCCTTTTTTTTGTCTTCACTCTTCGGACGAGCCACTACACTTTACCCTTAATGTGGTCTAAAAATGTGATTGAAACACGGCGTATGCAGCGCCGCAACGGTGAATGTCAAAGATTGAAAATCATCTTGACGAGAAACGTCTGATTTCTATAATGAGTGCTTACTCACTCATAATCAAGGGTGCGTCGCGCAAACCATCGGACAGGCGCGCGTTTTCAGGTCAGGATATGAAGCGTCTCACAGTTTGCGTGGTTGTTATTATGCTCATTACCAGTGCAGCAACGTTACCGTTTGTCCTCAATGCTGGCTTCGGCCAGGCGCCACAGGGCGCTCAGCTTAGCCAGGTTGAACAATCTGCAAACTACCGGGACGGGCAATTCCATAATCAGATACCGACGCCGGGCTATACCGGAAACAAAAGTATGCTCGCGGCGTGGTGGGAGTTTCTGGTCGCGAAGCGTGAGAATGCGCGCCCCGATCAGCCCCTGCCGTTGGTTGCGACCGATCTTGCCAGTCTGCCGGTCACTGAAGACATCCTAATCTGGCTCGGGCATTCGTCGTGGTATCTGCAACTGGACGGCAAACGTATTCTGATTGACCCTGTGCTCAGCAGTTATGCCGCGCCGTTTTCCTTCCTCAATAAGGCTTTCGCAGGCGATTATCCGTGGACGGCGCAGGCGATGCCGGCGATCGATCTGCTGATCATTTCGCACGACCACTATGACCATCTGGACTACGCCACCATCAAGGCGTTAATGCCCAAAGTGAAGCGCGTGCTTACACCGCTGGGTGTCGGTTCGCATCTGCGTTATTGGGGAATGAATAGCGACATCATTGAAGAGCGCGACTGGAATCAGTCCGTGCGAATTGACGATTCGCTGATGATTCACGTTCTGCCTGCGCGGCATTTTTCTGGCCGCGGCATTAAGCGCAACCAGACGCTGTGGGCCAGTTTTCTGTTCGAAACGCCGGAACAGAAAATTTATTACAGCGGTGACTCCGGCTACGGGCCTCATTTCCGGGCCATCGGCGAGCAGTTTGGTGGCATCGATCTTGCCATTATGGAGAACGGTCAATATGACCAGGACTGGAAGTACATCCATATGATGCCAGAAGAGACCGCTCAGGCCGCTCAGGATTTGCGGGCAAAAGCGATATTGCCCGGTCATGCCGGACGCTTTGTGCTGGCTAAACATACCTGGGATGACCCTTACAAACGGCTGGCGCTGGCCAGTCGACATAAAGCGTACCGTCTGCTCACGCCAATGCAGGGTGAACCGGTAAAACTGGACGATCTGGCGCAGCCGTTCACCATCTGGTGGGAGCAGACCTCACATTTGCAGGAGAGGAGTTCCGAATGACCATTTCTGCTCAGGTTATCGACACGATTGTCGAGTGGATAGATGATAATTTGAATCAGCCGCTGCGCATTGACGACATTGCGCGCCACGCGGGGTATTCCAAATGGCATCTGCAGCGTCTGTTTTTACAGTACAAAGGGGAGAGTCTGGGACGTTATATTCGTGAGCGTAAACTGCTGCTCGCGGCGCGGGATCTGCGCGAGTCCGACGAAAAAGTGTATGACATTTGTCTGCGCTACGGGTTTGACTCTCAACAGACCTTTACTCGCATTTTCACCCGCACGTTTAACCAGCCGCCGGGCGCCTACCGCAAAGAAAATCACAGTCGGGCACACTGATCTCCCGGAAAAACGCTTTCTTTGGCAAAACATCTCCTCACTGTGGATTAAAAAACATAGGTGAGGGGTATGAAGGATTTTTGCCAATAATGGGCGATTTACTATATATAGCCTGTGGGGTTTTATTGATACGTCAGATTGAGTGTCGCCGTCGCATTTGCTTGTCCGGCCCGTACTTTATCTTTGGTCTGTATATATCGGGCGGTAATGGGGAACGACTCCTGGCCGCCTGCCGAGCGTTTAAGATTAAGCATCTTATTCAGTTCCAGTGGCGTATCGTTGTACAGTAACTGCACGCCGATCCCCGCGGCAACCCTTTCGTCACCCTGGTTACTGAGCTCGGGAACGCTGTCGTCCGTGGTATCAGGGTTTTGTGCGCCGGTTAACGTCACATTGATATCGGCGTTCGCGTCACAGTCGCGTTTCAGGTCAGCCGTGCTGCTTTGCTGTGAATGGGTACCCAACTGGGTAAACTGGTCGGCCTGCACATCCCCAATGGGGAACGCGAGATTAGTACCGGACGGTATGGTGCAGGCGAGCACAGTGACGCTGCCGTTGACGAGATTCCATTTTGATACCGGCATGGTATAGGCAGAGCCGGGACCATCGCCCACTGCTCAGCTCATTATCATGCCGTTATCACAATACGCGCTCACTTCCGGGAACGTCAGATAATGGGCTTTCAGGACGGTGCCCGCAGGCGTATCTTGCTTTCGGGTTTATTAGTAAATGATCTCTGCGCCGGAAAGATGGAATGTGTGGAAGGCGCATAGATAAGAATATTTATTGTTTTAATATTTAAATTAACAAATCACGCCTGATTGGTAATGTGGTGAGTCTCTCGGGTTCCTGTTAGTGAGCGCCAAAAGAAGTGGCGCCCGGTTGGTTCACCGGCTTAGTGAGCCAGCGAAAACCAACGACGCCACACGTAGCGAATCACGAAATATTCAACAGCGCCAAGCGCTAAGAACCACAGGCAGAACAGCAGCGTGTAGAACTGGTTGAGATCCATCAGATGGAAGGTCGCAACCAGCTTTTGTGCCAGCACCAGCCCCAGCGAAGGCGCGGGAAGCAGCAGGCAGGAGAGAAAGGCCATCAGCAGAATACCGGCGACGGTCATTAGTGATTCAAGCGGGTGTTTCATGGCAATGTTAAACGTGAGTTAAAAAAGCCATTGTCCGGGATCTTCACCGTTAACGCAAACCGGCGCCGCTTACCCGGCCCAAATCTCACAATGTTTTTTCACCAGCCCGATGAGCGATCCGCCATCGCTGACAAACTCACGCATTTTTTGCGCTTCGCTGGCCCCCTGTTTAACCTGCCGGGTCAGGGCTTCAATCGCACTTGCGGCACCGACTTTATCAGCGGACGGCGCAACTTTTTCCAGCAGGCGCAGCGTGTCCTCTGAAAGCGAATGATGGTCGCCGGTATGCACGTCGGTCAGAATCCCCTCCAGTCCGTAGCGACAGGCCTGAAAACGGTTGAATTTATACAGCAGATAGTCACGCTCCTGATGTTTAAACGGTCGTTCCGTCAGTAGCCAGTGCGCGGTAGCCTGAATTAAACCGGCCATATTGATCGCATGGCTGAGGGTGAGCGGCGTATCCATCACCCGCACTTCGACCGTGCCAAAATGCGGGCTGGGGCGAATATCCCAGTGCAAATCTTTAATGCTGTCGATCATGTTTGTATAGCTGAGACGACGGAATAACCCTTCAAACTCCTGCCAGTTGCTCACCCACGGCATGGGGCCGTTATCCGGGAAACCAGAGAAGATATTCAACCGCGACGAGGCAAAGCGGGTATCGGAGCCCTGCATATAAGGTGAAGCCGCCGAGAGCGCAATAAAATGCGGGACAAAGTGCGACAGCCCGTGCAGCAGGTAAATTGCATCATCTCCGCTGGCGCAGCCGACGTGAACATGCTGGCCAAATACGGTGGCCTGCTGAATGAGATAGCCAAAGTTTTCCAGCGTGCGTTGATAGCGTTCGTTATCGCATACTTCCTGGCGCTGCCATTTCTGAAACGGATGCGTACCACCGCCGCAAATTTCGAGGTGATGGTTAGCCGCCGCTTGCAGGATCACCTGTTGCATCGCGGAAAACTGCGCCGCCGCCTGATCGATACTGTGGCAAACGTCAGTCGCCATCTCCAGCATGCTTTCGGTGATATCGTGCTTCACTTCGCCGGCGTGTACCCGGTCTTTCACTGCGGCAATCAGCGTCGAAGAGTCCTGGCTCAGATCATATCCCGGCGGATTAACCACTTGCATTTCCAGTTCAATGCCGAGGGTGTACGGTTCAGAGACGTGAAAATCGGGTAGTGGCATAGTGTTCGCTTCTCCTTTGATTTGTCAGATGAGTATAGAAGTGAGTGCGGGTTTCGGCGTGGTGGAAGAAATCTGAATCCGGTGCTTTGAAGGCGCATCGGGAACTGCTATAACCAAATTTTATCCTTGTGTAAGGAGTAATCGGTGCCGGAAATCAATGAATACGGCCAGATGGTGGGCGATGCGCTACCGGACTGGCATGGCGCGTCCGTTCTGCAACGGACCGTGCTGGAAGGTCGCTGGTGTCGCCTTGAGCCGCTCGATCCTGAACGTCATGCCGCTGATTTGTTCGACGCTTATGCGCAGGCAGACGACGAGCGAGACTGGACGTGGCTGGCAAGCCGTCGACCCGATAGCGTTGCGGCGACGTTCCACTGGCTCAGTGGAAAAGCGAATGATGACGCGCTGGTACCTTTCACCGTGGTGGATATCCGCGCAGAAC
Source organism: Citrobacter sp. RHB35-C17 (assembly GCF_013816795.1). Lineage (NCBI taxonomy): Bacteria > Pseudomonadati > Pseudomonadota > Gammaproteobacteria > Enterobacterales > Enterobacteriaceae > Citrobacter > Citrobacter sp. RHB35-C17. Next base: position 1,365,562 of record NZ_CP057150.1, read on the forward strand.
GTGCGGTGGGGTTAGTCTGCTTTATGGCGATCGAACGCGAGCACGGCAGCGTTGAAATCGGCCATGTCACCTGGTCGCCGCGGATGAAAAATAGCGTACTGGGCACAGAAGCCGTCTGGCTGCTGTTGCGCTACGCCTTCGCACAGGGATATCGCCGGGTGGAGTGGAAATGTGATTCTCTCAACCTGGCGTCGCGTCGCGCGGCAGAGCGCCTGGGATTTGTCTTTGAAGGCCGCTTTCGCCAGAAAATTGTCCGCAAAGGCCGCAACCGGGACAGTGACTGGCTATCGATGATTGATGGCGAGTGGCCTGAGTGTGACCGCGCATTGCAGCGCTGGTTAGCGGCGGAGAATTTTGACGCGCAGGGCCAGCAGATTAAAACGCTGGCCCAGTGTCGACAGTAATACGCTTACCGTCGCGCCGGTTTGCGTACCGTCGCGCCGGTTTGCGTACCGGCGCGTCGCCTGCCATGTAATAACGCGCTGTACTTTTCGCCAGCGGAGCGCGTCCGCGAATGGCATCGGCAATTTTCTCGCCAATCATAATGGTCGTTGCATTCAGATTGCCGGTGATAATTTGCGGCATGATCGACGCATCCACGACGCGCAGATTCTCAACGCCATGCACTTTCCCTTCACCGTCGACCACTGCCATCTCGTCAAAGCCCATTTTACAGGTGCCGCAGGGGTGAAACGCCGTCTCCGCATGTTCGCGCACAAATGCGTCCAGCTGTTCGTCAGTCTGACACGCGATGCCGGGACTGATCTCTCGTCCACGGAATTTATCCAGCGCCGGCTGGTTGATGATTTCCCGCGTGATACGAATCGCATCGCGGAACTCCTGCCAGTCTTGTTCTGTTGACATGTAGTTAAACAGAATTGCCGGATGTTCGCGTGGGTCGCGGGATTTCAGATGGACGTGACCGCGGCTCGGCGAGCGCATTGACCCGACGTGGCACTGGAAACCATGTTCTTTCACTGCGTTAGAACCGTTGTAATTGATCGCCACCGGCAGGAAATGGTACTGAATGTTCGGCCAGGCAAAGGCTTCACGGCTGCGGATGAATCCTCCGGCTTCGAAGTGATTACTCGCGCCGATACCGGTTCCACCAAACAGCCATTCAGCGCCAATCTTCGGCTGATTCCACCATTGCAGAGCGGGGTAAAGCGACACGGGCTCTTTACACTCATATTGCAGGTACATTTCAAGATGATCCTGCAGATTTTCCCCGACGCCGGGCAGGTGGTGAACCAGCGGGATCGCAAAAGCCTTTAGTAACGCAGCATCACCCACGCCGGAGCGTTGCAGGATCTGCGGCGAAGCAATCGCCCCTGCGCACAGCAGCACTTCTTTGTTTGCCCTGGCGCGGGTCGGGATCGTGCTGTCGCCTTCCAGCCACTCCACGCCGACGGCTTTTTTGCCGTCAAAGACGATGTGGTCAGTCAGCGCATGGGTCACAATGGTGAGGTTAGGGCGTTTTCTCGCCTGATCCAGGTAGCCTCGCGCGGTGCTGGCGCGCCGTCCCTGAGGCGTGACGGTACGATCCATTGGGCCAAAACCTTCCTGCTGATAGCCGTTCAGGTCGTCTGTCCGCGGATAGCCTGCCTGAACGCCCGCCTCGATCATCGCTTCAAAGAGCGGATTCACGCCCGGTTTTGAGGTGGTCACGCTGACCGGGCCGTCGCCGCCGTGATAGTCATTGGCACCAATATCGCGCGCTTCTGCTTTACGGTAATAGGGCAGGCAGTTGAGGTAACTCCAGCGTTCGAGCCCGGGTGCTTGCGCCCAGTTGTCGAGATCCATCGCATTGCCACGCACGTAGCACATGCCGTTAATCAAAGACGAGCCACCGAGCCCTTTTCCGCGTCCGCATTCCATCCGGCGGTAGTTCATATGCGGTTCGGGTTCGGTTTCGTAGGCCCAGTTGTAGCGTTTTCCCTGTAGCGGAAAGGCGAGTGCCGCCGGCATCTGGGTACGGAAATCCGCACGGTAATCCGGGCCACCCGCTTCCAGCAGCAGGAGGGTGGTATTGCTGTCTTCTGTCAGTCGTGTAGCCAGTACGTTACCGGCAGAGCCGGCACCAATAATGATGTAGTCAAAATGCAATGAAACCTCCTGGTTAAAATACGGACTGGAAGGGGGCCATCTCGAGCTGGATGGACTTCACCTGGGTGTAGCTTTGAAGCGTCATCAGGCCATTTTCGCGGCCAATACCGGAATGTTTGTAGCCGCCAACCGGCATTTCGGCAGGGGATTCCCCCCATGTGTTGATCCAGCAGATCCCTGCTTCAAGCTGGTGGATGACGCGATGGGCGCGGTTGAGATCCTGAGTGACCACACCCGCCGCCAGACCGTAATCAGTGTCGTTGGCGCGACGAATAACCTCGTCTTCACTCTCGTAAGTCAGAATGGACATCACCGGTCCGAAGATTTCCTCGCGCACGATGGTCATGTCGTCGCGGCAGTCGGTAAACACCGTTGGCGCGACCCAGGCTCCCTCATCGAACGCGTTTCCCGTCAGTACCTCTCCGCCGCACAGCAGCGTTGCACCTTCTTTTTTACCGCTTTCGATATAGCGCAGGACGTTTTCGCGATGCGCAAAGCTGACCAGCGGGCCAAAATTGGTGGTGGGATCAAACAGATCGCCTGCGCGGATCCGCGCCACGCGGGACAAAATGGTCTGCTCAAACGCACTTTTCATCCGCGCCGGAATGAACACGCGGGTTCCGTTGGTGCAGACCTGACCGGAGCTATAGAAATTTGCCATCATCGCGATGTCTGCGGCGAGATTAACGTTAGCATCCTCGAAAACGATCAGCGGCGATTTGCCGCCCAGCTCCATCGTCACCGCTTTCAGCGACGAGGCGGCCGCGTTTGCCATCACTTTTTTACCGCTGGCGACGCCGCCGGTGAAGGACACTTTGGCGATGCCCGGATGGTCAGTCAGATAGTGGCCCGTTTCTGCGCCTTCGCCCGGCAGGACATTAAAGACGCCGTCCGGCAGGCCGGCTTCGCTGTAGATTTCTGCCAGCTTCAGGGCAGACAGCGGGGTGACTTCGCTGGGTTTGAAGATCATCGCATTACCCGCCGCCAGCGCCGGTGCGGATTTCCACAGCGCGATTTGAATCGGGTAGTTCCATGCGCCAATCCCGGCGACAACGCCCAGCGGCTCGCGGCGGGTGTAGACGAACGCGGTCTCGCGCAGCGGGAGTTGGCTCCCTTCCAGCGCGGGAATCAACCCGGCGTAGTATTCCAGTACGTCTGCGCCGGTGACGATATCGACGCTGGCGGTTTCGCTGAACGGTTTGCCGGTATCCAGCGTTTCCAGTCTCGCCAGTTCATCATTGCGTTCGCGCAGAATCTCCACTGCCCGGCGCAGAATGCGCGAGCGTTCCATGGCGGTCATCGCCGCCCAGATTTTTTGTCCGCGCTGAGCGCTTTTTACCGCGCGGTCGACATCCTCACGCCCTGCGGCCTGTACGGTGGCCAGAATCTCGCCACTGGCAGGGTTGATCGTCTCGAAAGTCCGACCGCTGGTGGCGGCGGTATAGCCACCATCAATGTAAAGTTGTTGTTCTGCCATTCGGGACATGCATTCTCCTCGGTGAGTCAGTGGCTTTTGGGTAAGTGCTGACTGATGAAATGGGTGGTCAGCGCCTGCGCAAGACTGAGATTAAACGGCTTACCGCTTAGTGCGGCGCGTAGCCACAGCCCGTCGATCAGCGCCGCGAGGCCATAGCCTGCCTGCTGCGCCTGTTCACGCGGCAGTTCGCGCATAAATTCGTACACAATGTTCGACAACAGACGTTTACTGGCGACCTGTTGCAGGCGATACAGCATCGGCTGGTGCATGCTGCTGGCCCAGAATGCCAGCCAGGCCTTCATTGCGGCGTGGCTTATCTGGGTCTCGTCAAAGTTTCCCGCCACGATGGCGCGCAATCGCAACTCGGCGCGTGCTCCCTGTAATGCATGGAGTCGATGCAAAACGGCATGACGCAGCTGGCTGGTGATGTCGCGCATCGTTGCCTCCAGCAATCCATTCTTATCCTTAAAGTAATGGCTAATGATCCCGGTTGAAACACCGGCACGACGGGCGATTTGCGCAATCGTTGCATCGTGCATCCCGACTTCATTAATCGCTTCCAGCGTAGCGTCGATCAGCTGTCTGCGCCGAAGGGTTTGCATCCCCAGTTTGGGCATGTTGCGGCTCCATTCATCAGTAATGTTTATGTATTTAACCTTTTATTGATTGAACGTTCAATATAAATGTGTCTTAATTGTTGCGAATTTGATTTCAAATAGTTACAAGAAAAGTGAGGATAATTGATGTCAGACCTTCCGCAGAGCAGAGAAAAGGACAAAATCAATCCGGTGGTGTTTTACACCTCCGCCGGGCTGATTTTGTTGTTTTCCCTGACCACCCTCTTTTTTAGTGATTTCTCCGCCGTCTGGATTGGCCGGACCCTGAACTGGGTCTCACAAACCTTTGGCTGGTACTATTTGCTGGCGGCCACGCTGTACATCGTCTTTGTTGTTTTCATTGCCTGTTCGCGTTTTGGCTCGGTAAAGCTCGGCCCGGAGCAGTCGAAACCGGAGTTCAGTCTGCTCAGTTGGGCGGCCATGCTCTTCGCCGCCGGGATTGGTATCGACCTGATGTTCTTCTCTGTGGCGGAGCCGGTGACGCAATATATGCAGCCACCAGAAGGGGCAGGGCAGACCATTGAAGCGGCGCGCCAGTCGATGGTCTGGACGTTGTTCCACTACGGCCTGACCGGCTGGTCGATGTATGCTCTGATGGGCATGGCGCTGGGTTACTTTAGCTATCGCTATAACCTGCCGCTGACCATCCGTTCTGCGCTGTATCCGATCTTCGGTAAACGCATCAACGGACCGATTGGACACAGTGTCGATATCGCCGCTGTCATCGGAACTATTTTTGGTATCGCCACGACGCTGGGTATTGGTGTGGTTCAGCTCAACTACGGTCTGAGCGTGTTGTTTGATATCCCGGATTCGATGGCGGCGAAAGCAGCGCTGATTGTCTTGTCGGTGGTGATCGCCACGATTTCGGTCACTTCCGGGGTAGATAAGGGCATCCGCGTACTTTCAGAGCTTAATGTTCTGTTGGCGTTGGGGCTGATCCTGTTTGTGCTGTTTATGGGCGACACCTCGTTCCTGCTCAACGCGCTGGTGCTCAATGTGGGCGACTATGTGAATCGCTTTATGGGGATGACGCTCAACAGCTTTGCCTTTGATCGTCCGGTTGAGTGGATGAATAACTGGACGCTATTTTTCTGGGCGTGGTGGGTGGCATGGTCGCCGTTTGTCGGTCTGTTCCTCGCGCGAATCTCACGTGGGCGTACCATCCGTCAGTTTGTCTTCGGTACGTTGATTATTCCGTTCACCTTTACTCTGCTGTGGCTGTCGGTGTTCGGCAACAGCGCGTTGTATGAAATTATCCACGGCGATGCGGGCTTTGCCCAGGAAGCGATGGTGCATCCGGAGCGCGGATTCTATAGCCTGCTGGCACAATATCCGGCATTCACGTTTAGCGCTTCCGTCGCTACCATCACCGGTCTGCTGTTTTATGTGACGTCAGCCGATTCCGGCGCGCTGGTGCTGGGAAACTTCACCTCGAAGCTGAAGGATATCAACAGCGATGCGCCAAACTGGATCCGTATCTTCTGGTCGGTGGCCATCGGGCTGCTGACCCTGGGAATGCTGATGACGAACGGAATTTCAGCCCTGCAGAACACCACGGTGATCATGGGCCTGCCGTTCAGCTTTGTGATTTTCTTTGTGATGACCGGGTTGTATAAATCGCTCAAGGTAGAAGATTATCGCCGCGAGAGCGCCAGCCGCCATACCGCGCCGCGCCCCATGGGCGTGCAGGATCGGTTGAGCTGGAAAAAACGTCTGTCACGCCTGATGAACTATCCCGGCACACGCTACACCCGCGAGATGATGAAAACAGTCTGTTATCCGGCGATGGAAGAGGTCGCGCAGGAGCTGCGGTTGCGTGGCGCGAGGGTGGAACTGCAAAGTATGCCGCCAGAAGAAGGGGACAATCTTGGTCACCTCGACCTGCTGGTGCATATGGGCGATGAACGTAACTTTATCTACCAGATCTGGCCTCAGCAGTATGCCGTGCCTGGTTTCACCTACCGTGCGCGCAGCGGGAAATCGACCTATTACCGGCTGGAGACCTTCCTGCTGGAAGGCAGCCAGGGCAATGACCTGATGGACTACAGCAAAGAGCAGGTGATTACCGATATCCTCGACCAGTACGAACGTCATCTGAACTTCATTCATCTGGATCGCGAAGCGCCAGGAAATGGCGTGTTGTTCCCGGGCATGTAGGACGAGCTAAACGAAGAAGTAGCCGTTATGCGGGGAGTTATCCCCGCATATCCGCGAGTCAGGTCTGGATGAGACGGCACCCGCTTAAGCACCTCGCCCGCAGTCCGTCCTGGCTGCGGGCGATTATCTGTCTACCAGCAGATAAATCCGCCATCCACAACGAGATCGACGCCAGTACAGAACGAAGCCGCATCGCTGGCGAGGAACAGCGCCGGACCTGCCATCTCCTCCACTTTTGCCATGCGCTGTATTGGTGTCTGACTTTCAAATTCACGTGTCTGATGAACCATCTCTGGACGGGTGTTCATCGGCGTGGCGGTGTATCCCGGGCTGATGGAGTTCACACGAATGCCTTTTTCAATCCATTCCATTGCCAGGCTCTTCGAGAGGTGAATAACCCCCGCTTTAGAACTATTGTAATGCGCCTGTTCAAGGCCTCGGTTGACGATGATCCCGGACATGGAGGCGATGTTGATGATAGATCCGCCGCCGGATTCGAGCATCAGTTCCGCTTCCGCTTTGCAGGAGTTCCAGACGCCCGTGAGGTTGATGTCGATAACGCGCTGCCACTGTTCGCTTTCCATTTCCAGGGCCGGGTTAGCGTTGGCAATACCGGCGGCGTTCACCGCGATATCCAGACGACCAAACCGTTCTTTGGTCAGGGCAACGGCGGCGCGAAGGTCGCTAAGCTGACGAACATCTCCCGTATAGAGTGCCGACTGCCCCCCCATCGCGTCGATATGATTAGCGGTCTCTTTCAATCCGCCGTCTTCACGCAGATCAAAACAGACGACCCGTGCACCCGCGCTGGCCAGCGCCCAGGCAATGGTTTGACCGATGCCGCTACCTGCGCCCGTGACGAAAGCGACGCGTCCTTGCAGGTTAAACAGTTGTTGAGCAAAATCTTTTGCGATCATAGTGATAACTCTCTTCATCAATACCCTGGCGGGTATTACGACATAATCAGGCCACCATCAATATTGATGGTTTGTCCGGTAAGATAGCGCGCATCGTCAGAGGCCAGGAAGGCGACCAGTCCGGCGACGTCCTCGGGTTTACCGGCGCGTTTCATGGGGATGCCCTTAACCCACTCCGCCATCAGTTCACCTTTGCCATAGCGTTTTTCATCGGTACTGAGGATCTCGCCCCATACGCGGTCGTTGTAATCCCACATTTCGCTTTCGATGATCCCTGGACAGAAGGCGTTAACGGTGATGTTCCACGGGGCCAGTTCATGCGCCAGGCTCTGCGTGATACCAATCACCCCCATTTTGCTGGCGGCATAGTGCGGGGTGTAAATGAAGCCCTGACGTCCCTGACCGGAAGAGGTGTTAATCAGACAGCCATGGTTCTGTTTCACCATATATTTCGCCGCTTCCCGGCAACAGAGCCACACCCCTGTGGTATTGACGGCAAGGGTTTTTTCAAAATCAGCTTTTGGCATCCGGTCAAAGTAATCGATGGTGATCACACCAGCGTTCTGGATGGAGACGTCAATCGTGCCAAAGCGCGCAGCGGCTTGCTCATACAGCGCCTGTACCTGCTCTTCGTTAGTGACATCAACCTGCAAAGATAAAATATCAGCCTGGTAGCGCTGGCGCAGTTGCTCTGTCGTTTCGTGAACGCGCTCCGCGTTGGAGACCATCACCAGGTTTGCGCCGTCCCGGGCGAAACGTTCGGCGATACCTGCGCCAATTCCCCGGCATGCCCCGGTGATGACGACCGTCTTACCATGAAAATCACGTTGCATATTTCTTTCCCCTGTATAAGCCGGACAGGTGATGTCCGGCGGAGTGATGCTACTTAACTGGATACGGTATTCGCTGAGGGTGCTGTCGTCTGTTTTTCTTCATGGCGACGCATCAGAATGACTTTGTTCTGTAGCTTTTGCTGGAACTGGTCGACAACCACGGCGGTGACGATAACGACACCTTTAATGACCATTTGCCAGAAATCGCTGACGCCCATCATCACCATGCCATCGGCCAGAAAGACGATGACGAAGGCCCCGATGATAGAACCGGATACCCGTCCGCGACCGCCAGCGAGCGCGGTTCCGCCCAGGACGGTGGCGCCGATGGCGTCCATCTCAAACATGTTGCCGGTCATCGGGTGCGCTGTTTGTAGCTGAGACGCGACAATCAACCCAACAAAGGCAGCGCACAACCCGGAGAAGGCGTACACGAAAATTTTCGCTTTGACGATCGGCACACCGGCCAGACGCGCTGCGGATTCGTTACCGCCGATCGCGTAGATATAGCGGCCAAGCGGGGTTTTGGTGGTGATCCAGTAGCCCAACACCAGGAAGGCAATCATTAGCCAGATTGGCAGGTAAATCCCGAGCAGCGTGCCGGAACCCAGCGTAGCAAAACCGGTATTTCCCAGCGCTTCCATACCGTTAAGGTTGGGGTAGGTGCTACCGTCGTTAAACAGCAGGGCAGATCCCCTGGCAACGTACATCATGCCGAGAGTACAAATGAAAGGAGCCACACCAAAGCGGGTGATGACGGCGCCATTTACGAACCCGACGAGAACGCCGAAGATGGCGACACAGAGGATCACTTCCGCTACGTTGAAGAAGATGATGTTACCGCCCCAGATGGGCAAGCCATTGGTGAGTAATGCTCCCGCCACCATGCCGCAGATCCCTGCAACGGCGCCGACCGACAGGTCAATGCCCCCGGTGAGGATCACCAGCGTCATTCCAATTGCCAGTAAGCCGGTAATCGCAACGTGCTGGGTCATAATCAGCAGGTTAGATGTGGTCAGGAAATTCGGTACCATCACGCTGAAGAATGCGATGACCAGCAGCAGCGCGATAAACGTTCTGGCCTTCAGCAGGTACATGTAAATCATATATTTCTGGTTCATGATGGATTCCAGCCTGATTAATCTTGCGGTGTAGAAGCCGCGATCAACTTCTCGCGGGTGACTGCATGACGGGGGACATCAGCGGTGATCCGGCCATCAGCCATCACCAGAATACGGTCCGCCAGCGCCATCACTTCGTCCAGCTCTGATGAAGAAAACATCACTGCCAGCCCCTGTTGCGCCATTTTGCCGATAAGGTGATACACGTCGGTTTTCGCCCCTACGTCGATGCCGCGGGTCGGTTCATCGAGGAACACTACCTGCGGCTGTGTCATCAATGCTTTACCCAGTACCACTTTTTGCTGGTTTCCACCGCTGAGTGAGGTGATGGGCAATGCAGGATCGCTGACTTTGATGGCAAGTTGCTGAATCATCTCCTTCACGCTGGTCTGCTCTTTATGCGGATTCAGCCATTTCCAGGCCCGACGAAAACCCTGCAGACTGAGGTCAGAGAGCGTCATATTGGATTGAATCGACATCATCTGAACGACGCCTTCGCCCTGTCTATCTTCCGGCACCAGCGCAAGCCCTTTCTTAAGTCGAGACTGAAAGTGGGCTTTATCGATACACTCACCGTTGAGTTGAATGCTACCGCTCTGGCAGGGCATCAGACCTACCAGTCCTTTGAACAACTCGGTGCGTCCGGCACCCAGCAGACCGTAGATCCCAATCACCTCGCCTTTATTCAGGCTGAACGACACGTCATTGAGCTTATAGCCGCCGCTGGAGTGAAGCGCGGTCAGCCCTCGCACGTCGAGAACCGTATTGCCTTGCGGAGCCGGTTGATAATCGAAGTGTTTTTTCTTATCGCCCACCATCTGTTCGATGATCCACGGAATGCTGGCATCACTGACCGGACGCTCGCTGATAAAGCGACCGTCGCGGAAAATGGTGATGTAGTCGCCAATTTCCATGAGCTCTTCCAGCCGATGGGAAATATAGATAATGGTGACGCCGCGTCGTTTGAGTTGCTCAATCACGTTGAACAGGATTTTGACTTCAGACTGACTCAGCGCAGAGGTGGGTTCATCCATGATTAAGACGCGCGTATCTTTTGAGAGCGCGCGGGCAATCTCGACCAGTTGCTGGTGGCCGATCCCCAGTTCTTCTAAGGGCGTGTATGGATCAACATCCAGTTCCAGTCGCTTTAGAAGGCTTTGTGCCAACGCGTACTGGTATTTTTCGTTAATTTTCCCTTTCTGAAAAAACTCGTTAGCCATGAAAATATTATCCATGACATTCATATTCGGGAATAAATTCAACTCCTGAAAAATAATACTGATACCCAATTTTTCAGCCTGATGCGTCGAATTCATAGAAACAGGCGTACCATCCAGAAAAATTTCACCGGAGGATGGAGTTTCGACACCAGCAAGCATTTTCATCATGGTGGATTTACCCGCACCATTTTCTCCGATCAGAACATTCACTTTATTCCGATATACCCGATAATTGACGTTATCTAATGCCACCACGCCAGGATAGACACGAGACAGGCTGCGGGTTTCGATAATGACTTCCGATTCGACGGGTTGGGGAGTGACGATATCTTGCTGTTGCATGTTATTGTCCTCCTGCAGGTTCAATTTTTGCGGGCGTAATATCAGGGATCGTCTGAGGAAGATCCCAGGCGGAAAATACACCATACACTTGCGCCGATTCGCCGGTTTTAAGTTGGGCCGTCTGAATCATTTTTATCGCCTGGTCGTTAATGGCACGACCATACTCGCCAAATAACACCTGGTCGTTAAAATCGCCGTAAGTCGCGCCCTTATAAGCATCACGTAATTGCGTACCGCGTAATGTTGGACCAATCTGAACAATAATATTGCTGCCGCTTTTGTCCGCGATGGTCATTTTTCCACTCCGGGAAGCGGTATCGATCGTGCCAATATTGCCTTCAACCTTTACGTAAAAGATGCAGGGGTTCTCTTCCTGAGAACGATAGCCCAGTTTTTTACAGGCGCTATCGAAGTCTTTCTCGGCCTGTAACGCAGCCATTAAATCTGCCACCGGACGAGCCTGCCCAACAATTTGCGGCACAATTTTGTTTTGCCACGTCTGGTCTATATTGGCCATATGGGGATTTGGCGGAGATTTCAGATCCGCAAGCTCCTGCTGCGAGACAATGCGGCATCCGCCCACGGTCAATACCACCAGCGCCAGCCAGGCTTTTTTAGACATAATGTTCTCCTCTGCGCCTCCGCAGAGGCGCAACTACCCGAGATCAGGACTTGATATTGAAATCCTGTACTTTATCTGCGTTATCTTTGGTGATGAGAATGCCGCGGAACATGACGCGTTGTTTCTCTGGTTTCACGCCTTTTTGCAGGTAGTTATCCAGATCGGTCACGCCCTGTGCGGCGATCGCCTGTGCCTGCAGCATGACAGTAGCCTGTAAGGTACCGGCTTTCACCGCATCGCGTTCATCGTTGCTACCATCGATACCGACGACCACAACGTCATTGCGGTTTGCGGCTTTCAACGCGGCGATAGCACCCAGCGCAACAGGACCGTTACCGCAGATGACGCCTTTCACATCCGGGTGGGCTTGCAGAATACTGTCCATAATTCGCTTACCGTCGATAAGCGTCCCTTTAGCATCTTGTCTGGCGACGCTGACCATATCCGGGAACTGGTCAATCACCTGGTGGAAAGATTTAGAACGGGTAACGCAGTTATTATCGGCGAGGTTACAAGTCAGCTCGGCGTATTTCCCTTTTTCCCCCATTTTCTCAACAAAAACGTTGGCAACTTCAGAACCTGCCTGGAAGTTATTATGGGTAATTTGCACCAGCGCCACATCATCTACGGGAATTTCGCGGTTGATTAATATGACGGGAATACCGGCTTTTTTCGCTTTTTCAATGGCGGCGACGCTGGCCGTTGAATCCGCATTATCCAGAATGATGCCCTGAACTTTTTTGCCGATAGCGGTATCAATCAATTCATTCTGTTTTTTGACATCTTCACTGTGCGACAAAATGGTGGTTTTGTAGCCTAACTCCTGGGCTTTTTCACTGGCGCCTTTGGCTTCTGACGCGTAATACGGATTATCCAGTGAATTCACCATAATCATAATTGTCCCTTTTTCTGCCGCATGGGCAGAAAAAGACAAAGCAGTCAGGGTTGCAGCGGTTAACAGCGTTAAACGTAATTTCATGACAATGTTCTCTCTGTGTTGTTATTGTCGGGTACGGTGAAACAACGTAAAGCATGAATTCTTGTAAAACAGGGCTAATGGTCCGGGGTTCTCCTTCTGTTAATGAATAGGGGTGTCACGCATCTTCCCTGGTGAGGCGTCAGGCGGACGGGGCCGGTTTCCATCGTGTTCTGTTCACCGCATTGCGCCACTCCTGCCATCTTTTTTGCAGGCGATGATGGCGAGCCATGTCGGGCTGAAATGCGCTGTGTACGGTTAAAAAGGCTTTTAAATCAGTGAGCGAGCCGGGATGGAGCGCTTTGCGTGCCAGTAACGCGGCGCCAATAGCCGACAACTCAGGCACATCGCTGCGCATCACCGGACAGCCCAGCAGGTCTGCCTGGTATTGCATTAACCAGTCATTCTTTGTCGGGCCGCCGTCGACCATCAGTGCCGACACGCTAAAGTCCTCATGCTGTTGCATGGCGACCACGACATCGGCGATTTGATAGGTAATCGACTCCAGGGCGGCGCGGATCAGATGGGCACGCTTAACGCCGCGACTCAGCCCGCAGATCACGCCGCGCGCGCTGTCATCCCACCAGGGGGCGCCGAGCCCGGTTAATGCCGGGACAAAGTACACGCCCAGGGTGGACTCAACGGAAGCGGGAAGCGTATTCAGTTCATGAGCCAGTTCGGCGTCAGACAGTTCGCTCAGCCCGGTACTATCAGCCATCCACGCCACCGCATCGCCCGTGTGTGGAATGTTGCCTTCCAGGCCGTAAATAATCTTCTCACCATCGTGCCAGGCAATGGTCGTCGCCAGCGCGCCACTATCGCACTGGGCTGAGGTCACCGGCGCCATCACGGAGGATCCGGTGCCGTAAGTGGCTTTGACACACCCCATCTCGCCGAGGGCGTGACCAAACAGCGCGGCGTGCGAGTCACCAACCATCGACATCACCGGGATACCATCCGCAATACCGTTCAGGCCGCGGGTATAGCCAAATAATCCGCTGGAGGGTTTAATTTCCGGTAAGGCGGCGCGGGGGATGTGGAACAGTTCCAGCATGGTGTCATCCCACTGCCCGGTGTGCAGATTGAGCAACTGGGTGCGGGCCGCGTTAGAGTAGTCGCAGCAGAAAGCCTCGCCGCCGGTTAAATTCCACAGCAGCCAACTGTCGATGGTCCCCAGACAGATTTTTCCCTGGGCCGCGAGCCGCGGGCCATCGGCTACCGACTCCAGCAGCCAGCGCATTTTAGAGGCGGAAAAAAGCGGTGCAATCGGCAGGCCAGTCGTTGTTTTAATCAGGTGTTCTTTGTCGGCGTGGCGTAGTTCTTCACAGTACGCCGCACTGCGCGTGCACTGCCAGGTGATGGCGGAATTCAGCGGTTTGCCCGTCTGGCGATACCAGCCAATGGCGGTTTCACGCTGATTACTGATTGCCAGAGCCGCGACGTTATCGGCGCCAACATGATTGATCGCTTTCGCAATCACATCGAGTGATGCATCAATCAATACCTCGCCGGATTGCTCAACCCAACCTTCACGCGGCGTCTGAATGGCCAGTGGTTGAGAAAATTTGGCGACCACCTGACCCTGTGCGTCCAGTGCTATGGCTTTCGCGTTGGTAGTCCCTTCATCCAGCGCAATGATGAACTCTTTCGTTGCTGCACACATAGATTGATTATCTCCTGAGTCACATTGCGTCCCGGCGTTGAAGGGAAGAGGGACTCCCTTGCTGTCGCGTCTTTACTTAATCAGGCTTGTTTGTGACATCGTGTATTTTTAATGTCTTGAATATATATTCGATGCTGACTATTTATTTAATACCTTAGCCAGAATCTTTCAGTTGGGCTATAGAAAAAATCATCAATTGTGCTGGGAATCACACTTACACAACGGGAAGAATATCAGGTTTGTACGAAATTAACGCAGAGGTGAATCCTTTCAGTTTATTGAAATATAGGGATTTTTACACGGTCTTTGCGTTGAGTCCGTTTTACGCAAAGACCGAAGAGGAAGAGAGTTCAGGCTGTGACTAGCATGCGCGCGGTAGGATAATCCGTGATCAACACGTCGATATAACCGCCGTTAAGCGCCCCTTTGATGGCGGCAACTTTGTCCGTTCCCCCCGCCAGCGCCACGACGTTGGGGCATTTTTTGACTTTCTCGAGCGCCATGCCAATGACCGGATCTTCATCATCCTGTAAGACCGGCTCACCGTTTTTGTCGTAGTAGTGCAGGCAGATATCTCCCACGGCACCGCGATCGGCCAATACCTGGAGCATATCTTCGTGGTAGTAGTTACCCGACGTCTTAAGCAACTGGGATGGTTCCAGAATTCCCACCCCCACAATGGCGATATCGACATTATCGAAACGCGAGATCACCTCGGCGACATCCTTGCTGGCGATCAGCCTATTTTTCTCCTCAACCGATCCCTCAATACTTTGTGAAGGGAGCAGCCAGGCCTCGCAGTTAAGATGTTGTGCCAGCGTCTGGGTTAAAATAGTCGCCTGCACATTGCCGTTTGGCCCGACGCCACCGAGGAGTTGGATCACGCCACCCGCTTTCAGATTCTGGGTATGCACTTCGTCAACCATCGCCCGGATGGTTGAACTCCATGAGGAGACGCCCACCAGATCTTTGGGCCGCAGGCGGGTTTCAAGATAGTGGGCGGCGGCGGAACCAATGGCGCGTTTGATGCTGTGGTCCGTAGCATCGTCTTCGGTATCCACCACGATTGCCTGTTTGAGTCCGTAACGATCTTCGATCCCTTTCTCAAGGTTCAGAAAGATATTTGAGGGCTGTACGACGCTGATTTTTACCACCCCTTCTTTCTGACAGCGGGTGATGGCTCGGGAGATAAACGACTGAGAAAGCGAGAGAAGTTGAGCAATATCGGACTGTTTGCGTCCTTCAAGATAGTAAAGGGTGGCGATTTTAACCAATAGCCGTTGTTCGTCCTGCTTAGCCATATATTTCCCCGAAAATCATTTACGTACAGCCATTATCTTAGAGACTTTTATCATACGCGAAAACAAAAGGCAGGTAAGTGTGATAAAGCTCTAACTTTAGTCAATCCTCAAAAACAGGGATGGACAAATACGAGAATGTGGTTGCATAATTGAATAAAGAATCATTTGTGAATATATATTCATGGTGATTTCAGGTCAACTGATTGTTCCCGACGTCAATGTGGTCGCGGTGAGGAGGCAGAATGTTCCTGAGTAAGATGCCGTGGCGTAAGCCGTGTGATGCGAAGCAAAGGGATTTCTGGTTTTTTTAGTCCCTGGTGGAATAAATATTCCATATTGAAAATAAATTCAGAGGTGTTAAATGAATCCCTGGCACTATGATATCCAGACTCTTGAGCGCACTGCGCGAGCGGTGCGCCGTCACATCGTCAAATTAAACGCCTACAGCCCTGCAGGAGGGCATACCGGTGCGGACCTCTCCCAGGTTGAATTGCTCACCGCGCTCTATTTCCGAATTTTGAATGTCGCGCCGGATCGTATCGACGATGCGGAACGGGACATTTACATCCAGTCCAAAGGTCATGCGGTAGGTTGCTACTACTGTGTTCTGGCTGAGGCCGGTTTTTTCCCTGTTGACTGGCTGAGCACCTACCAGCACGCCAACTCTCATCTTCCGGGCCACCCGGTACGGCAGAAAACGCCGGGTATTGAACTGAACACCGGCGCGCTGGGCCACGGTTTGCCTGTTGCGGTGGGACTGGCGCTGGCCGCGAAGAAAAGCAACAGTGCACGCCGTATCTTTTTAATTACCGGCGATGGTGAACTGGCGGAAGGCAGCAACTGGGAGGCTGCGCTCGCGGCTGCGCATTATGGACTCGATAACCTTGTGATCATTAATGACAAGAATAATCTCCAGTTGGCCGGACCCACGCGTGAAATCATGAATACCGATCCGCTCGCGGATAAATGGCGTGCCTTCGGTATGCAGGTAACCGAATGTCAGGGAAATGATATGGCGTCGGTCGTCAGTACGCTGGAAGGACTGAAACAGGAAGGGAAACCTAATGTGGTGATTGCCAATACCATAAAAGGCGCGGGTATTTCGTTTATCCAGGGGCGTCCAGAGTGGCACCACCGGGTGCCGAAAGGCGAAGAGATTGAACTGGCGCTGGAGGAGTTGAAAGATGAGTAATGCAGAACATCTCGCGAACGTCATGGTTCAGGCGTTTATCGATGCGGTGGAAAAGGGTGTTGATCTGGTGCCGGTTGTGGCTGACTCAACCTCCACCGCGAAAATTGGCCCCTTCATTAAGCAGTTCCCGGACAGACTGGTCAACGTGGGGATTGCCGAACAAAGTATGGTCGGGACAGCGGCAGGGCTTGCGCTCGGCGGCAAGGTTGCGGTCACCTGTAACGCGGCGCCTTTCCTGATTTCTCGCGCTAATGAGCAAATCAAAGTTGACGTTTGCTACAACAATACCAACGTGAAGCTGTTTGGTCTGAACGCGGGGGCCAGCTACGGTCCGCTGGCGAGTACGCACCACGCGATCGACGACATCGCTATTATGCGTGGATTTGGCAATATTCAGATTTTCGCCCCCTCTTCACCACGAGAATGTCGGCAGATTATCGACTATGCCATTGGCTATCAGGGGCCGGTGTATATTCGCATGGACGGAAAGGCGCTCCCGGAACTGCATGACGAGAGCTATCAGTTTGTGCCGGGTGCCGTGGTGACGTTACGTGAAGGCGACGCGTTGGCGCTGGTGGCGACAGGCTCTACGGTCCACGAAATTGTTGATGCGGCCGCGCTGTTAGCCGACTCCGGTATTCAGGCGACGGTGGTGAGTGTACCGTCCATTCGTCCGTGCGATACCAAAGCTTTGTTAGCAGCAGTGAAAGACTGTAAAGCGGTGATTACCGTTGAAGAACATAATATCAACGGTGGACTGGGAAGCCTGGTGGCGGAAGTCCTGGCGGAAGGCGGCACAGGGGCGGTTCTGAAGCGCTTAGGGATCCCGGATGGTGAATACGCTGCGGCAGCAGATCGCAACTGGATGCGCCAGCACCACGGTTTCGATGCCCAGTCGATTGCAACCCAGGCACGGGAAATGCTGTGAGGGTTAACCCGTTGCCACGGTAATGACATGGCTATTTTTTACGAGCCACTGCACATGCCAGATCTGGTCGATGGCCTGTAACCTCATCTGGTCATGCTGAACGTCGAGAATGTGATAATGCATGAATCCGCAGCCTGCCTGCGAGCGTTTTGGGGTTGCCTTAAAGGCGCTCTCTTTGGCGGAAAATGCCAGCGTGAGCGCCTGTTCAAAGGGTAATCCGCTCCCTGCCAGCCGAACTTTTTCTGCTTCTGTGACGATACTACCTGCCAGCTCAGCCGCCGTTTGCGCTGTGAATATCGCTTCTATATCAACTCCCACTGGCTGGTGGGAAACCACCGCCAGCGCGGTAGTGGCGCAGTGGCTGATGCTGCCAGACAGACCTTCCGGCCATAACGGTTGTCGTTGTTCACCCATTCCCGGCACGTTTTTATGACCCCACTCACGTAGCGCCTGAACGGCGGCAATACGACCGGCCAGGTGTTCGGCTTTACGTTTACGTCCGGCACGTGCCAGTTGCGCATGATGAGGCAGCCACAGCAGATCGTGTTCGTGGAAGGTGTCTGGTTCAAACGCCACACCATGCAAGGTGTGGTGAGCCAGAATGAGAGAGGAGTGCGTTGTCTGCATCGTGTCATTAAAACCAGAAACCCTCCTCCATATGGATGGAGGAGGGGAGTGGGTATCAGAAGTGGGTGTTAACGCTCATGTACCACGTACGACCCGGTTCGTTATAGGTGTGCGCGCCAGCGCCTGCCATGTAGGCGCCCGTTTTCGTATCACTCACCGTTTGCGCATTACCTTCACGCCACAAACGTTTGTCGAAGACGTTATCCACGCCGCCGGTCAGGCTGACATTTTTGGTCACGTCCCAGGTCGCGCTCAGACCCACAATGCTGTAGGGGCTGACAGACTGTTTATCTGAACCGGTCACCGGTTTGCCCTGATAATCGTATTTCTTCGGCTCCTGTTTGCCGTACCAGGTAAAGGTGGATTGCAGAGAAACATCCTGATGTACCTGCCAGCTCAGCGTTGAGTTCAGCGTGTACTCCGGAATAATCGACAGGCGTTCGCCGGTCTCTTTGTTTTTACTCTGCAGCATGTAAGTGATGTTGTTGGTCCAGTTAACGGTGTTGCTAACCGGTACGTTCAGCGTCCCTTCCAGCCCTTCCACGACCGCTTTAGGTACGTTCTCCCACTGATAGATATCGGTGTAGGTGGTTTTGCCTTTGTTGGTGATAGACGTACGGCTCATCGGTACCGTACCGGCTTCGATCTTGTTGCGATAATCGTTGCGGAACCAGGTCACCCCTGCCAGCCAGCCATCATGTTTGAACTCAAGGCCAATCTCTTTGTTGATGCTGGTTTCTGCTTTCAGATCGTCGTTACCCATCATGTAACAGCCGATACCGGTCGCGGCACCCGTGGCATAGCAGCCCTGGCCTTTACTGTACAAAATGTAGTTCGGGTTGGTCTGATACAGGCTTGGCGCTTTATACGCCCGCGCAATGCCCATCTTCAGGGTGAAGTCATCGCCCAGACCCTGTGACAGATTCAGCGATGGGCTCCAGTTGTCGCCCACGATGCTGTGGTGATCGAAACGCAGGCCCGGCGTCAGCATGGTGCTGTCAGTCAGCTCCATGTTGTTCTCAGCGAACAGCGAGAAAATTTCCGCTTTTGAATAAGGGCTGCGGTCGGTGCTGCTGGAGCCTGGAATATCCCCGCCCATAAAGGTTTGCGAGTTGGAGAGCATATCCTTCATGCGCTGCTGGGTCCATTCAGTGCCCAGCGTCAGGTTCTGGTTAACCAGCAAATCGAACGGCATGCTGATTTCACTGTGCAACGTGACGTCGTTCAGGTCGGCATCAACATATTTCTGTGACGCTTTCGGGTCGAAGATCCCTTCCGTACCGCCCGCCAGACCTTCCGGCGTACGGGAGTTACGCGTATGTTCGTATTGCACCCAGTTGGTGGTGGTGACACCGTTATCCCAACCGCCGTTCCAGGTCAGCGAGTAGTTCTGACGGTAGAGACGGTTAGTCTCTTTGCCGTAGTTATCTTTCACCAACTGGTTGGTATTGGTGTTCTGCGTGTCCCCGGCATACAGGTTACCCTGACGGCTATAGCCGGCTTCCAGTTCAATAGACTGCATCGGCGCGAAGTCCCAACGCACCACACCGTTAACGTCCTTGTTGATAACGCCTTCACGACCGGCTGGCAGCGTGTCGGCATAAGTACCGGTACGTTCAGACTGATGGCCCTGGTTGATGTTGCGCGCATCGGCCTGCGTTTTATCCAGGTTACCGAACAGGCGGAAGCTGAAATCCCCGCCCAGCGGACCGTTGAGGGTAAAGTTAGTGCGTTTGGTTGCGCCTTCCTCTTTGTGTTCCGGTGCGTTGAAATAGGTATTCCAGGAGCCGTGCCACTCGTTGCTGCCTTTTTTGGTGATGATATTTACTACGCCGCCGGCGGCACCATTACCGTAACGTGCAGCAGCAGGCCCGCGCAGGACTTCAATGCGTTCGATCATCTCCGGCGGCACCCAGGACGTATCGCCACGGGTATCGCGTTCACCGCGCCAGCCAAGGCGTACGGAGTTACGGCTGGTCACCGGTTTACCGTCAATCAGGATTAGGGTGTTTTCTGGACCCATCCCACGAATATCAATCTGACGGTTATTGCCGCGCTGGCCGCTGGTCGAGTTACCGGTCAGGTTAACGCCTGGCATGGTACGAATGATTTCAGAGACGTCGCGAGCGGGAGGGTTTTTGCGAATTTCATCTGCGGTGATAGTCGACACGCCAGGCGCCTGCAAGTTCTGCTGGGCGGCGGTAACCACAATAGTATCTTCATGAGAGACGGCGGTGCTATCAGCGGTTTCTTCTGCCATTGCGGGCAGCGCTACCCCGTAAATCCCTAAGTTGACCAATAAGGCCAGGGAATGAATCTTCTTGTTCATTGTCTTTCCTGCTTTTCTTTAGCCACGTGTACCAGACACCTGAGATCGGTATCCGGCCCGATGTCGCCCGCCTCTGCGAAAACCCTCCGTTCCAGAAAAGCCCGCAGCGCGGTTGGTTAAAAACTGTTCGCGCTTCCCACGGCGCGTCAATACGCTATTGCAAATGCAAATAGTTATCAATAATATTATCAATATATTTCATAAAACAATGAAAAAAATCACAATAAACATGAGGTTATGACGGTGACGGCGTTAACGGTAGGCAGCGAGGCCTGGTGGCAGTCAAAAAACGGTCCGCAATGGACGCGTGAAGCAGACGGAAATTACCGGGTGACCTTCTGGTGGCGCGATCCGCAGGGGAGTGAATTTCACTCAGCCATTCAGCGAGTCTGGGTATACATCACGGGCGTTACCGATCATCACCAGAATGTCTTTCCTCAGACGATGCAGCGTATTGCCGGAACGGATGTCTGGCAGTGGCAGACCGTGTTAAGCGCTAACTGGCGCGGCAGCTACTGCTTTATTCCCTCAACGCAGGAGGAGTCATTTGCCTCGTTGAAGACTGATGGCGTGTTGGATCGCGCGGCGTTGCGCGAAGGCTGGCGGCAACTGTTGCCACAGGCGATTGCCGATCCACTTAATCCGTTGAGCTGGAAAGGGGGACGAGGGCACGCCGTGTCTGCGCTTGAGATGCCGCACGCCCCTGCGCAACCGGGCTGGGACTCCCCACAAACGCCAGTGTCGTCGCCGGTGGTTCTGCAATGGAATAGCGCGCGTCTGGGTAATACGCGTCGGGTATGGGTCTTTACGACCGGTGATGCGCAGCCGGATGAACGCCCCCTGGCGGTTCTCCTCGACGGGCAATTCTGGGCGCAGAGCATGCCCGTCTGGCCTGCGCTCACTTCACTCACTCAGCGGGGGCAACTTCCACCGGCGGTGTATCTGCTTATTGATGCCATCGATACCACACATCGCAGCCGTGAACTTCCCTGCAACGCGGATTTCTGGCTAGCGGTTCAACACGAGTTATTACCGCAGGTCCGGCGCGCCGCACCCTTCAGCGATCGTCCTGAGCGCACGATCGTTGCAGGGCAAAGTTTTGGCGGGTTGTCATCGCTGTTTGCCGGGTTGCACTGGCCGGAACGCTTTGGCTGCGTACTCAGCCAGTCCGGTTCTTACTGGTGGCCCCATCGTGGCGGTCAACAGAACGGGCTGATTATTGAGCAACTCCGCGCTGGCACGCTGTCCGCGAAGGGACTACGGATTGTTCTCGAGGCGGGAGTCCGCGAACCGGTTATCTTGCGCGCGAATCAGGCGCTCTACACACAACTACAGACGACACAGCAGTCGGTTTTCTGGCGTCAGGTTGACGGCGGACATGATGCGCTTTGCTGGCGTGGCGGACTGACGCAGGGGTTGATCGACCTCTGGACGCCGCTGCTCTGAGCGAGCGATTTTCCACGACAGGAGTTGAGTATGGAATTCAGTAATCCCTTCGATAATCCGCAGGGACAGTTCTACATTCTGCAAAATTCGCAGCAGCAGTTTAGCCTCTGGCCGCAGCATTGCGCATTACCTGCTGGCTGGCAGGTGGTATGCGAACCGCAGTCTCAGGAAGCCTGCCAGCAGTGGCTGGCGCGTCACTGGACCACGTTAATTCCCGGTTATTATGCCGTTTCGCAGGAGGCGCAATGAGCCGTCGTTTACCGCTTGTCGCCGCACAGCCCGGCATCTGGATGGCCGAAAAACTCTCCACATTACCTTCCGCCTGGAGCGTCGCACATTATGTGGCGTTAACCGGTGAACTGGATGCGCAACGACTGGCGCGCGCAGTCGTCACCGGTCTACAGCAGGCCGATACCTTACGGATGCGTTTTACTGAGGATAACGGCGACGTCTGGCAATGGGTTGATGACGCCTTTACGTTTGCTGAACCGCAGATTTGCGATCTCCGCACCGCGGCGAACCCGCATGACGCCGCGCTGGCGCTGATGCAGGCCGATCTGCAGCAAAATCTGCGCGTCGATGGCGGCAAGCCGCTGGTGCATCATCAGTTGATCCAGGTTGGTGACGACCAGTGGTACTGGTATCAGCGCTATCATCATTTACTGGTCGATGGTTTCAGTTTCCCGGCAATTACCCGCCAGATAGCTGCGATTTACAGCGCATGGCTTCGGGGTGACGCGACACCTGACTCACCCTTCACGCCGTTTGCCGGGGTGGTGGAAGAGTATCAGCAGTATCGTCAGAGTGAGGCCTGGCAACGGGACGGTGCGTTCTGGGCCGAGCAACGTAAACAGCTTCCGCCGCCAGCGTCGCTTTCACCCGCACCGTTGCCGGGACGGGCGGCGACGTCTGACATTTACCGCATGAAGTTTAACGCTCCGGAAGGCGCGTTTCGCCACCTGGCGGCGCAACTGCCAGACGTGCAGCGAACCGATCTGGCGCTGGCGCTGGTGGCCCTCTGGCTGGGACGGCTGTGCAGCCGGATGGAATACGCGGCAGGCTTTATCTTTATGCGTCGCATGGGATCGGCGGCGCTGACCGCCACCGGCCCCGTGCTCAACGTGTTACCGCTGGGCGTGCGTATTGATGCCGCAGAAAAACTGCCAGAACTGGCGAAACGACTGTCCGCTCAGCTTAAGAAAATGCGCCGTCATCAGCGCTATGATGCGGAGCAAATCGTCCGTGACAGCGGCCGGGCGGCCGGAGAAGAGCCGCTGTTTGGCCCGGTGCTTAACGTCAAAGTCTTCGATTATCAACTGGAGATCCCGGGCGTCACGGCGCAAACTCATACGCTGGCGACGGGACCGGTTAACGATCTTGAACTGGCACTGTTCCCGGATGAAGGCGGCGGGCTGAGCATTGAGCTTCTCGCCAACCAACAACGTTATGATGAAGCAACGCTCAAACAGCATGCACTGCGTCTGATGGCGCTGATCGAACAATTTGCCGCTAACCCAGCCCTGTGCTGTGGTGATGCCGATCTGCTGCTTCCAACTGAATATCAGCAGATGGCGCAGATCAACGCCACGGCGGTTGAGGTCCCGTCCACGACGCTCAGTGCGCTGGTGGCGGAACAGGCGAGCAGAACGCCGGACGCGCCCGCGCTGGCGGATGCCCGCTATGATTTCAGCTACCGGGAAATGCGCGAGCAGGTGGTGGCGCTCGCCGGTGTGCTGCGTGAACACGGCGTGCAGCCGGGCGACAGCGTCGCGGTGGCCTTACCGCGCTCTGTATTTCTGACGCTGGCGCTGCACGGAATTGTTGAAGCCGGTGCGGCATGGCTGCCATTAGACACCGGTTATCCGGACGATCGTCTGCGAATGATGCTGGAAGACGCGCAGCCGAAACTGCTGATCACCACAGTGGAACAGTTACCACGCTTTAGCGATATTCCGGGGCTGGAAAGCCTCTGCTATAGCGAACCGCTGTCGGCAGGCGATAGCGCGCCGCTGGGGTTATCGCAACCGCAGCATACGGCGTACATCATTTTTACTTCTGGTTCAACGGGCAGACCGAAAGGGGTGATGGTCGGGCAAACCGCCATTGTTAACCGTCTGCTGTGGATGCAAAACCAGTATGGGCTGACGGCGAAGGATGTGGTGGCGCAAAAAACGCCGTGCAGCTTTGACGTCTCGGTGTGGGAATTCTTCTGGCCGTTTATCGCCGGGGCGAAGCTGGTGATGGCGGAACCGGAAGCGCATCGCGATCCGCTGGCCATGCAGCGTTTCTTTGCCCATTACGGGGTGACGACGACCCATTTTGTGCCGTCGATGCTGGCGGCATTCGTCGCGTCGCTGACGCCTGAGAGCGCCGGTGAAAGTTGCGCAACGTTACAGCATGTCTTTTGCAGCGGAGAAGCCTTACCTGCTGATTTATGCCGCGAATGGGCACGGCTGACGCATGCGCCGTTACATAATTTGTATGGTCCAACGGAGGCAGCAGTTGATGTCAGCTGGTATCCGGCCTGGGGGGATGAACTGGCAAATGTTACTGGTAGCAGCGTACCGATTGGTTTCCCGGTATGGAATACCGGGTTGCGTATCCTCGACGCGATGATGCATCCGGTTCCTGTTGGCGTGGCGGGCGATCTCTATCTGACCGGCATCCAGCTCGCTCAGGGCTATCTTGGCCGACCGGACCTCACGGCAAGTCGCTTTATCGCCGATCCATTTGCGCCGGGAGAGCGGATGTACCGTACCGGAGACGTTGCACGCTGGCTGGATAATGGTGCTGTTGAGTATCTGGGACGCAGTGACGATCAGCTCAAGATCCGCGGTCAGCGTATCGAACTGGGCGAGATCGATCGTGTGATGCAGGCATTGCCTGATGTTGAACAGGCGGTGGTTCACGCCTGCGTCTTTAATCAGGCGGCGGCAACAGGGGGCGATGCCCGCCAGTTGGTGGGGTATCTGGTCTCGCAGTCAGGGCTTCCGCTTGATATCCCCTCGCTCCAGGCACAGCTGCGGGAAAAACTCCCGCCGCATATGGTGCCAGTGGTGCTGTTGCAGCTGGCGCAACTGCCGCTCAGCGCCAACGGTAAGCTGGATCGTAAAGCGCTACCGATGCCGGAATTAACGTCACGAACCAAAGGAAGAGCCCCGCAGCCAGGCAGTGAAACAACGGTGGCGAAGGCATTCAGTGAGCTGCTGGACTGTGACGTCAATGACGTTGAGGCCGATTTCTTTGCGCTGGGCGGCCATTCGCTACTGGCCATGAAGCTGGCGGCGCAATTGAGTCGGACTTTCTCCCGTCAGGTGACGCCGGGGCAGGTCATGGTGGCCTCGACGGTCGCGCAACTGGCGGCGCTGCTGGATACAGACGATGACGCAGAGGCACAGCGTCTGGGGTTTGAAACGCTGCTACCGTTACGCAAAAGCGACGGCCCAACGCTATTTTGTTTCCATCCGGCATCAGGGTTTGCCTGGCAGTTTAGCGTACTGTCGCGCTATCTCAGTCCGCAATGGGCCATTACCGGTATTCAGTCGCCGCGTCCGCAAGGGCCGATGCAGACGGCAGCCGATCTGGACGCGGTCTGCGAACACCATCTGGCGACGCTCCTTGAACAACAACCGCATGGCCCGTATTACCTGTTGGGCTATTCTCTCGGTGGCACGCTGGCACACGGCATTGCCGCACGTCTGCGGATGCGGGGGGAAACCGTCGCCTTCCTCGGCCTGCTGGATACCTGGCCGCCGGAAACGCAAAACTGGTCAGAGAAAGAGGCCAATGGACTCGATCCGGAAGTGCTGGCGGAGATTGATCGCGAGCGGGAAGCCTTTCTGGCCGCGCAGCAGGGGAACGCCTCTGGCGAATTGTTTAGCACTATTGAAGGGAACTACGCTGATGCGGTTCGCTTACTGACCAGCGCGCACAGCGTTCCCTTTGATGGGCGCGCGACGTTGTTTGTTGCTGAGCGCACCCTGCCGGAAGGCGTAAGTCCGGAGCGTAGTTGGGCGCCGTGGATCGCGGCACTGGATGTGTATCGCCAGGACTGCGCGCATGTGGAGATTATCTCTCCGTCAGCCTTTGAAAATATTGGTCCGATCATTGCCGCATGCTGTAATAAATATGCACATCGCTGATTAATGTTTTGATTAACTATTTCCCCCGTGACGACGGTTCATGGACACGGGGGTTATTTATAATATTAGTTTATTGCATTCGGAATATTATCTCCAGAGGTTAAATTCCGAAATTAGCCTCATTATTGAATTAACATTTCGGAATGGTCAGAGTGTTTGTTACGCTGTTAATAGGGAATATAGTCATGGAACATGTAGCGGGACATTTAGTATGCCGTCACTTAATATTCAGCAGGGTAAAAATACGGAACTTACTGATTTTCCGTTGCCTCACACTCAGCATAATGAAATCGATTTAGTAAATCTGATTGATATTTTATGGCAGGCTAAAAAACGCATTATCGTGTGCACGCTCGCCTTTGCGTGCGTGGGGTTGTTTGTCACTTTCTTTTTGCCACAACGCTGGACCAGCGAAGCGGTGGTGACGCCAGCTGAGTCAATTCAGTGGCAGGATCTGCAAAGAACGCTGACGGGATTACGGGTTCTGGATGTCGATGTCAGTGTGGATCGTAACAGTACCTTCAATCTCTTCATCAAGAAATTTCAGTCTACTTCACTGCTGGAGCAATATTTACGCTCGTCACCGTATGTGATGGAGCAGTTAAAAGGGGCGAAAATCGATGAACTGGATCTGCATCGGGCCATTGTCGCGCTGAGCGAAAAGATGAGCGCGGTAGACAGCAATGTCGGAAAGAAAAATGAAACAGCACTGTACACGTCATGGGTGCTGAGTTTTACGGCTCCAGCCAAAGAAGAGGCGCAACAGGTACTGGCGGGCTATATCCAGTTTATTTCTGAGATAGTCGTGCAGGACTCGCTGGAAAATATTCGCAATCAGCTGGAGGTTAAAACCCGCTTTGAGAAAGAGCGTCTGGCTCTGGAGCGCGTCAAACTTAAAAATCAGCTGGATACCAATATTCAACGACTCAATTATTCTCTGGAGATTGCAAATGCCGCCGGAATTAAAAAGCCGGTTTACAGTAATGGCCAGGCGGTGAAAGACGATCCTGATTTTTCTATTTCTCTGGGCGCTGATGGGATCCAGCGAAAGCTGGAGATTGAAAAATCAGTCACGGATGTGGCTGAACTGAATGCGGAGCTAAAAAACCGGCAGTATTATGTTGAACAACTGGAGTCCGTCAATGTTCAGGACGTGAAATTTTCGCCGTTCAAATATCAGCTTAAGCCTTCATTACCGGTGAAAAAACAGGGGCCGGGTAGAATGATCGTGGTCGTGCTGGCGGCACTGTTGGGAGGGATTGTGGCCTGCGGTGGCGTACTTCTCCAGCATGCAATGGTATCGCGTAAACGGGATGACGCCACGATCAACGAACGTCTGGTCTGATTGCCGACCGGAAGGTTCTGCGCCTTCCGGCCAGCGGTTAACGGCGGCCCAGTGGCACCACCAACGGTGTGCCCGCAACCGGGTCGTCGATAATCATGCAACGCAGCCCATAGATTTTCTCAATTAATTCTGCGGTGACAATTTCCTTCGGCGCGCCCTCTGCGACAATTTTTCCTTCACGCAGCGCGATCAAATGAGTGGCATAGCGACAGGCCTGGTTGAGGTCATGCAGCACGGCGGCGAGGGTGTAGCCTTTCTCGCGATTCAGTTCGCTCAGTAATTCCAGCAAATCAATCTGATGACTGATATCCAGCCAGGTAGTCGGTTCATCGAGCAGCATGATTGACGTTTCCTGCGCCAGAACCATCGCTATCCACGCGCGCTGACGCTGACCACCGGATAGCGTATCCACACTTTGCCCGGCCAGATGCGTAATACCAGTGGCGCGCATGGCCTGCGTCACGGCATTTTCATCTTCTTTGCGCCAACGGGTAAACAGCGGCTGATGCGGATAGCGCCCACGCGCCACCAGTTCCTGCACGGTGATATCGCCCGGCGTCGTGGCATTTTGCGCCAGCAATCCGATGCGGCGAGCGACCTCTTTGCTGGGATAGCGCTGAATCGGCTCGCCGTCCAGCCAGACGTGACCGTTTGCCGGGGTCATCAGCCGACTGAGAGTCCGCAACAGCGTCGATTTCCCGCAGCCATTGGGTCCGATTATGGCCGTGAAATGACCATCGGGAATAGTGACGTTGAGGTCTTCGGCAACGGTGAACTTTCCATAACCCAGCGTTAACTGGTCGCCACGCAAACGGGCTACTGATTCGGTCATTTTTTGCGGGACTCCTGAATTAACAAGGCGATAAGGTAAATACCGCCGATACTCACGGTGACGACACCCACCGGAAGCTGATAAGGCATAAACAGTTGCTGTGCGCACAAATCGGCTGCCAGCAGTAACAGTGCGCCGCAGAGCGCGGCCTGGGTTAATCCCCAACGCGCGGTGCCGCTCAGGCGACGGGCGATATGTGGGGCAACCAGCGCAATAAAGGAAATCGGCCCGGCCAGCGCAGTGGCGGCTGCGGTTAACACCACGGCGACCAGCATCATGGCGAGCCGCGAGCGCTCTACGCTGACTCCCAACGCGCAGGCGCTGTCATCCCCCATTTCCAGCAGACGCATGCGCCGTACCAGCAGTGCGGCGCCTGCCAGCATGAGCATAATGATCGGCGCGGAGGGCCAGGTTTTCGCCCAGGTCAAACCGTTAAGCGATCCGGCATTCCACAATCCGGCAGCCAGTGCCGTGTCCAGCGAAGCCTTCAACAACAGCCAGGTGTTAAACGCAAACAGCATGGCACGAATGCCGATGCCGATAATGATCAGGCGGAAGGTTTCAATACCGTTGCGCCAGGCCAGCAGCCAGACCACCAGTGACGTCAGAATCCCGCCAGCCATCGCTGCGAGTGCGATAGCCGTCAGATGCTGGCCAAACAGCACCATCGCGATCAGTACGCCGCTCCAGGCGCCGGTGTTAAAGCCCATCACGTCAGGGCTGCCGAGCGGGTTACGCATCAGGGACTGAAAAATTGCTCCACTGACGCCGAGTGCCGCGCCAATCAACAGTGCCATCAACACGCGTGGCAAGCGCCACTCGGTCACTATCATCGTCAGGCTGCGCGGCGCATCGCCGGTAAAAGCAGCAATAATTTGCGAGGTTTCCAGTGTCACTGCGCCACTGCGCAGACCCCAGAGTGCGAAGCTCAGGCAGCCAACCGTCAGCAGCAGGCACGCGATCAGCAGACGACGCGATACGTACATCATGCGGCACCTCGCGGACGACGACGAACCAGAAAGATCAGCACCGGAGCGCCAATAAAGGCGCTCACGACTGACACGCGCAGCTCGCCAGGAACAATCAGGCGGCCAATGATATCGGCAAAAAGCAACAGAACAGGCGTGGCGATAAGCGTCACCGGGAGCGACCAACGGTGGTCGGCACCAACCAGCCAGCGCGACATATGCGGCATCATCAGGCCGATAAACGCAATCGGCCCAACAATCGCCGTGGCGCTCCCGCACAGGACGGTGATGGCTAACAGACCAATCAGTTGCGTACGCGCGACTTTGCTACCAAGCGCGGTGGCGGTATCACTTCCCAGACTCAGGCTGTTCAATGCCCGACTGAGCATCAGCGCAGTGGTACCGGCTATCAGCACCGGCAGAATAACCACCTTGAGGGTTTGCAGATTGCGGATATCCAGTGAACCGGCCTGCCAGTAACGAAGCTGATCGTAGACGTCAGGATTCAGCAGGGAAATACCGCTGGTGAGACCTTCCAGAACCGCGGCGAGCGCGACGCCCGCCAGCGTCAGACGCACCGGGCTCAACTGACCGCCACCCTGACTGCCCGTAAACGCCACAATCAGTGACGCCACCAGCGCGCCGATAAAGGCCATCACCAGTTGTTCCTGCGGTGTGGAAAAGCCGAACAGCGCTGCCCCCAGCACGATGGCAAAACTGGCTCCGGCATTGACGCCAAGCAGCCCAGGATCGGCCAGCGGATTGCGGGTGAGCGTTTGCATTAACGCCCCGGCGAGTCCCAGCGCGCCTCCGGCCAGCAATCCTGCCAGCGTTCGCGGCAGGCGGGCGTCCAGCACGATAGTGCAATCGGCACTTTGACAGGTGCCGGTGAGCGCTTCCATCACCACGGAGACGGGTAAGGATTTTGCACCGATGGTCAGACTTAATGCCGTGGCAATAACCAGTAATAACAACAATCCGGGCACGGCAAGGGCACGCGTCACGGAAACAGAACATGACATATCAACTTCCCTGATAATGATAGTAATTATCGTTATCGATCTTATTTGATTATGTTAGCATGTGCAGCCATTGAATGGATAATGAAAAAAAGATCGCATTAAGGCGTTGTAATGAATCGACAATCCTGGCTGCTGAACCTCAGTTTGCTGAAGACACACCCGGCATTTCGCGCGGTCTTCCTGGCCCGTTTTATCTCTATTGTTTCGCTCGGACTGCTCGGCGTCGCGGTACCCGTACAGATCCAGATGATGACGCATTCCACCTGGCAGGTGGGGCTTTCGGTAACGCTGACCGGCAGCGCGATGTTTGTCGGGCTGATGGTCGGTGGCGTCCTCGCCGATCGCTATGAACGTAAAAAAGTGATCCTGCTTGCGCGCGGTACCTGCGGTATTGGCTTCATCGGTTTATGCCTGAACGCCATGCTGCCGGAGCCTTCGTTGATTGCCATTTATCTGCTGGGTCTGTGGGACGGCTTTTTTGCCTCGCTGGGCGTGACGGCATTGCTGGCGGCGACGCCTGCGCTGGTGGGGCGTGAAAACCTGATGCAGGCAGGGGCGATTACCATGCTGACCGTGCGTCTGGGCTCGGTGATTTCGCCCATGCTGGGTGGGCTGTTGCTCGCCACCGGCGGTGTGGCCTGGAACTTCGGTCTGGCGGCGGCAGGTACCTTTATCACCTTACTGCCGCTATTGAGTCTTCCGGCACTGCCGCCACCGCCACAGCCGCGTGAACATCCGCTGAAATCGCTACTCGCGGCGTTTCGCTTCCTGCTTGCCAGTCCGCTTGTCGGCGGTATTGCGCTGCTCGGCGGCTTGATGACGATGGCAAGCGCTGTGCGCGTACTCTATCCGGCACTGGCGATTAGCTGGCAGATGTCAGCGGCGCAGATTGGCATGTTGTACGCCGCCATCCCGCTTGGGGCGGCGGTTGGCGCGCTCACCAGCGGGAAACTGGCGCACAGCCTGCGTCCGGGGTTAATTATGCTGGCCACGACCATCGGGTCGTTTCTGGCGATTGGCCTGTTTGCCCTGATGCCCGTCTGGGCGTTAGGCGTGGTGTGTCTCGCACTGTTTGGTTGGCTGAGCGCCATCAGTTCGCTGTTACAGTACACGATGCTGCAAACGCAGACGCCGGAAAATATGTTAGGGCGCATCAACGGGTTGTGGACGGCGCAAAACGTCACCGGGGACGCCATTGGTGCGGCGTTATTAGGCGGTCTGGGAGCGATCATGACACCGGTGGCTTCGGCGAGCGTTAGCGGCTTTGGTCTGGTGGTTGTGGGACTACTACTGCTGCTGTTACTCAGTGAATTACGTCGATTCCGGCAGACGCCGCCGGAACCCGCTTAGTGTGAGACTGGCCGGATAACGCGTTATCGCCGCCATCCGGCAATGACAATTAAAACAGTGTGGCGAGACGGTTTAACACCTGCATCGCGCTGTAATAATCCAGACGGAAAGACTCGGTGCCCAGGGCGTAGACGCGCTTGTTCTGTACTGCAGGCAGGTGCGCCAGCAGTGGGTTGGCGTAGATCGCCTGCTCATCTTTCTCGTCACCGGCAAACAGGAACAGCGCCTCGCCGTTCAGTCCGGCCGCCAGATTTTCACCGCCAAGCTGAATGATATCGTGACGTTTCCCCTGGCTTTGGCTGGGCTGCAGCCCGCCAGGCAACGTTGCCAGCGTAAAGCCGAGTTGCTCCAGCATTTTTCCCTGCGCAGACTCTGGCGTCCACAGATTGGCTCTGTGGGCGGCGGCGGTGTAGACCAGCGCGCTCACCGGTTGTGGCGGCAACGTCAACTGCTGCTTAACGATGGTTAGCTGCTTATCAAATTCGGCAATACGTGCGGAGGCCTGTTTCTCCTGGCCGGTAATCTCGCCCAACTGCGTCAGCAGCGACTGCCAGCTTTTATCGTCGTAATTGATGATAAGCGTCGGGGCAATAGGCGAGAGCTGATCGTACAGCGCCAGGGCGGAGTCGCCGCCGGTCGCGCTAATCAGAATGAGATCGGGCATTTGTGCTGCCACCGCTTCGGCGTTCGGTTCACCAATATACAGGCGCGTCAACTTGCGTGCTTTTGCCACGTCGCCCCACTGACGTAAGAAACCCTGATCGTCAGCCACGCGGTTATTGGGGGTTGTCGCCCCGCTGGCAACCACCGGTGCATCAATCGCCAGTAATGAACCGGTCAGCGTGACGCTGGTAGAGACGATGCGTTCAGGTTTGCGTTCCAGCGTATGGTTGCCGCGAATGTCGGTCACCTGACGCGGCCAGTCCGCCGCATGAGCTGAGGAGAATCCGAAAACGAAGAGCGTAACGAGCAGGGAAGGCAGTCTCACAAATCAGTTCCTGTGCTGAGTTATTAATGCTTCTCATTTTCATTATTAAGCGTAAGGGATGCAAGCGTTAGTCGCACTTTGTGCTACCTCAAGAGTTGACATGTCGCCTGTTTGCTTTTAGGTTAGCGCCCGAAAATATAAATGATAATCATTATTAAAACCTTTATCATTTTTGGAGGATCATATGGATACGTCTTTGGCCGAGGAAGTTCAGCAGACCATGGCAACACTTGCACCCCAGCGTTTTTTCTTTATGTCGCCGTATCGGAGTTTCACGACGTCAGGATGCTTCGCCCGCTTCGATGAACCCGCCATTAACGGTGATTCGCCAGACAGCCCCTTCCAACAAAAATTACACACACTGTTCACCGATGCCAAAGCGCAGGGTATCGCAAACCCGGTTATGGTGGGGGCGATTCCGTTCGATACTCGCCAGCCATCGTCGCTGTTTATTCCTCAGCGCTGGCAGACCTTTTCTCGTCAGGAAAAGCAGCGATCATCACGTTACTTTACCGATCATCAAACACTCAACGTCACGGCGCGTAACGCGATTCCCGAGCAGGAGACGTTCGAAGCGATGGTCGCGCGCGCCGCTGCGCTGACAGCGACGCCTGAAGTCGACAAAGTGGTGCTGTCACGACTGATTGACATCACCACCGACGCTGAGATCAACAGCGGTGCGCTGCTGGAACGTCTGGTGGCGCAAAACCCGGTTAGTTACAACTTCCATGTCCCACTGCGCGATGGCGGCATTTTGCTCGGCGCGAGCCCAGAATTGTTGCTGCGCAAAGAAGGCGATCGCTTCAGCTCGCTGCCGCTGGCGGGCTCCGCGCGCCGTCAGCCTGATGACGTGCTGGATCGGGAAGCCGGAAACCGCCTGCTGGCCTCTGAAAAAGATCGCCATGAACATGAGCTGGTTACGCAGGCGATGAAAACCGTACTGCGCGATCGCTGTCAGGATCTACAACTACCGTCTTCACCGCAGCTCATCACCACGCCCACGCTCTGGCACCTCGGCACGCCGTTTGAAGGCACAGCCAATGCCGGAGAAAACGCCCTGACGCTGGCTTGTCTGCTACATCCGACGCCGGCGTTGAGCGGTTTCCCGCATCAGGTGGCAAAACAACTGATTGCCGAACTGGAGCCGTTTGATCGCGAACTGTTTGGTGGCATCGTCGGCTGGTGTGACGCCGAAGGCAACGGAGAGTGGGTGGTGACCATCCGCTGCGCGACATTACGGAAAAACCAGGTGCGTCTGTTTGCAGGCGCAGGGATCGTCCCGGCCTCTTCACCGGTGGGGGAATGGCGTGAAACCGGCGTCAAACTTTCCACCATGTTGAACGTTTTTGGATTGCATTAAGGAGCGATGATGAGCATTCCTTTCACCCGGTGGCCTGACGAATTTGCCCGTCGGTACCGCGAAAAAGGCTACTGGCAGGATCTGCCGCTGACGGATATTTTGACCCGCCATGCAGAAAGCGACCATACGGCGGTCATCGAGGGTGAGCGCCAGTTGAGCTATCGTGAACTGAACCAGGCGGTGGATAACCTCGCCTGTACGCTGCGCCGTCAGGGGATCAAATCCGGCGAAACCGCGCTGGTACAACTGGGCAACGTGGCGGAGTTGTATATCACGTTCTTTGCGCTGCTGAAGCTTGGCGTCGCGCCCGTGCTTGCGCTGTTCAGTCATCAACGCACCGAACTTACCGCGTATACGACGCAGATCGAGCCCGCGCTGCTGATTGCCGATCGTCAGCACGCGCTGTTTGCCGACAATGATTTTCTGAATACGTTTATTGCTCAGCATAATTCTATTCGCGTGGTGCATCTGCTCAATGACAGTGGCGAGCACTGCCTGCAAGCGGCGATAAACCAGCCGGCAGACGCGTTTACTGCTACGCCATCGCCTGCGGATGAGGTGGCGTACTTCCAGCTCTCTGGCGGCACGACCGGGACGCCGAAGCTGATCCCGCGAACCCACAACGACTATTACTACAGCGTGCGTCGTAGTAATGAAATCTGTCACTTCACCGCCGATACGCGTTTTTTATGCGCCATCCCTGCTGCGCATAACTACGCCATGAGTTCACCCGGATCGCTGGGCGTATTTCTGGCGGGGGGAACGGTCGTACTGGCCGCGGACCCGAGCGCCACGCTGTGCTTCCCGCTGATTGAAAAACATCAGATCAACGCGACGGCGCTGGTGCCGCCAGCGGTCAGCCTGTGGTTACAGGCGATTAATGAATGGGGCAGCAATGCGCAGCTGGCTTCGCTGAAGCTGTTGCAGGTTGGTGGTGCGCGCCTCTCTGCATCCCTGGCGGCGCGGATCCCAGCCGAAATCGGCTGCCAGTTGCAGCAGGTTTTCGGCATGGCGGAAGGTTTAGTGAACTATACCCGTCTTGACGACAGCCCGGAGCGGGTAATCAATACCCAGGGGCGTCCGATGTGTCCGGATGATGAAGTGTGGGTGGCAGATGCCGACGGCAACCCGCTGCCACAAGGGGAAACGGGACGGCTAATGACGCGTGGTCCCTATACCTTCCGCGGTTATTACAAAAGCCCGCAGCATAACGCCAGCGCATTTGACGACAACGGTTTTTACTGCTCAGGCGATCTGATCGCCATCGACGAGGATGGCTACATCACCGTTCAGGGACGAGAGAAAGATCAGATCAACCGTGGCGGCGAGAAGATTGCCGCGGAAGAGATCGAAAACCTGTTACTGCGTCATCAGGCGGTGATCCATGCGGCGCTGGTCAGTATGGAAGACGAGCTGCTGGGGGAGAAAAGCTGCGCGTATCTGGTGGTGAAAGAACCGCTGCGCGCGGTACAGGTGCGCCGCTTTCTGCGTGAGCAGGGCGTCGCTGAATTCAAGTTACCGGACCGGGTGGAAACCGTTGAGTCGCTGCCTTTGACCCCGGTGGGTAAAGTCGATAAAAAACAATTACGTCAGTGGCTGGCAACACGTTCGGCCTGAAGGAGAACACGCAATGGCAATTCCTAAACTGCAGGCTTACGCGCTGCCAACCGCGCTCGATATTCCGGTCAATAAGGTCAACTGGACGTTCGAGCCGGACCGTGCAGCGCTGCTGATCCACGATATGCAGGACTACTTCGTCAGCTTCTGGGGTGAAAACTGTCCGATGATGGAACAGGTGATCGCCAATATCGCCGCGCTGCGCAACTACTGTAAAGCCCATAATATTCCGGTTTATTACACCGCACAGCCGAAAGATCAGAGCGATGAAGATCGTGCCCTGCTTAACGACATGTGGGGGCCCGGACTGACACGCTCACCAGAGCAGCAAAAAGTGGTTGCCGCGCTGGCGCCGGATGAAGCCGATAATGTACTGGTGAAATGGCGTTACAGCGCGTTTCACCGTTCGCCGCTGGAACTGATGCTGAAAGAAACCGGTCGCGATCAGCTTATTATCACCGGGGTATATGCACACATTGGTTGCATGACCACCGCGACGGACGCTTTTATGCGCGATATCAAGCCGTTCATGGTAGCGGACGCGCTGGCCGACTTTAGCCGTGAAGAACACCTGATGTCGCTGAAGTATGTTGCGGGACGTTCAGGTCGCGTCGTAATGACTCAGGAGTTGTTGCCCGCGCCGGTACCAACCAGCAAAGATGAACTGCGCGCGCTGATTTTACCGCTGCTCGATGAGTCCGATGAACCGATGGATGACGAGAACCTGATCGATTACGGTCTCGACTCGGTACGGATGATGGCGCTGGCAGCACGCTGGCGGAAAGTGCATGGTGATATCGACTTCGTGATGCTGGCGAAAAACCCGACCATTGATGCCTGGTGGGCGCTACTCTCTCGCGAGGTGCGCTGATGGCTGGATTCGATTTTCACGGCAAAACGGTGTGGGTCACCGGCGCAGGTAAAGGCATTGGTTATGCCACGGCGCTGGCGTTTGTTGAGGCCGGAGCACAGGTCACGGGCTTCGATCGTGAGTTCGCTTTGCAGGATTACCCGTTTGTTACCGAAGTGATGGATGTGGCGGATGCCGGACAGGTAGCTGAGGTTTGTCAGCGCCTGCTGGTGCAAACCGACCGGCTGGACGTGCTGGTGAATGCTGCCGGGATTTTACGCATGGGCGCGACCGACGCGCTGAGTCCGCACGACTGGCAGCAGACGTTTGCAGTTAACGTTGGTGGTGCTTTTAATCTGTTCCAGCAGACGATGGCGCAGTTTCGCCATCAGCGGGGTGGGGCGATAGTGACCGTGGCTTCAGACGCCGCGCATACGCCACGTATAGGCATGAGCGCCTATGGGGCGTCGAAGGCGGCGCTGAAAAGTCTGGCGCTGACCGTCGGGCTGGAACTGGCGGGCAGCGGAGTGCGCTGTAATCTGGTGTCGCCAGGATCAACGGATACTGACATGCAGCGCACGCTGTGGGTCAGTGATGATGCGGAACAGCAGCGCATTCGCGGCTTTGGCGAGCAGTTTAAGCTCGGTATTCCTTTAGGCAAAATTGCCCGACCGCAGGAGATCGCTAACACCATTCTGTTCCTTGCCTCCGATCTGGCCAGCCACATTACGTTGCAGGACATCGTGGTGGACGGCGGCTCCACGCTGGGAGCGTAACGATGATCTGGAAACGTCATTTCACGCTTGATGAACTGAACGCCACCAGTCAGAACACGATGGTGGCGCATCTGGGTATTATCTATACCCGACTTGGTGACGACGTGCTGGAAGCCGAAATGCCGGTGGATACCCGCACACACCAGCCCTTTGGTTTACTGCACGGCGGAGCCTCAGCGGCGCTGGCCGAAACGTTAGGCTCAATGGCGGGTTATCTGATGACCCGCGACGGGCAATGCGTGGTTGGGACAGAACTGAATGCCACTCATCACCGGGCGGTTTCGCAGGGTAAGGTGCGCGGTGTCTGCCAGCCGCTGCATCTGGGGCGTCAAAGCCAGAGCTGGGAAATCGTGGTGTTTGATGAGCAAGGGCGGCGTTGCTGTACTTGCCGACTGGGAACCGCAGTGTTGGGCTGAGCACGCTTAATGTTATGTGATTGCAGCGTTAACGGGTGAATGGAGTGATCCAGTTAACAATGCAATGTAAATAGTCGGTGATACTTCAGGTTTATTGGGTTGTCAGGTTGTTAAAACCAGAAAAGATGTTATAGAAACAAAATGTAACATCTCTCTTCTCTGGAACACGCAAACGGATAACAACCATGAATAAATCAGGGAAATACCTCATCTGGACAGTGCTCTCGGTAATGGGTGCCTTTGCTCTGGGTTATATTGCGCTAAACCGTGGGGAACAGATCAACGCACTGTGGATAGTCGTGGCGTCGGTCTGTGTCTATCTCATTGCCTATCGTTTTTACGGTCTGTACATCGCCAAAAATGTGCTGGCGGTTGACCCGACGCGGATGACGCCTGCAGTACGCCATAACGACGGGCTCGACTACGTCCCCACCGATAAAAAAGTCTTGTTTGGTCACCATTTTGCGGCGATTGCTGGCGCGGGTCCGTTAGTCGGGCCGGTTCTGGCGGCGCAAATGGGCTATTTGCCGGGCATGATTTGGCTGCTGGCTGGCGTGGTTTTAGCCGGGGCGGTACAGGATTTCATGGTGCTCTTCGTGTCGACGCGTCGCGATGGCCGCTCGCTGGGTGAACTGGTCAAAGAAGAGATGGGCCCAACCGCAGGGGTGATTGCGCTGGTGGCCTGCTTCATGATCATGGTGATTATCCTTGCGGTGCTGGCGATGATCGTGGTGAAAGCGCTGACCCACAGTCCGTGGGGAACCTACACCGTCGCGTTTACGATTCCGCTGGCGATCTTTATGGGGATCTATCTGCGCTATCTGCGTCCGGGTCGTATCGGCGAAGTGTCGGTTATCGGTCTGGTGTTCCTCGTGTTTGCGATTATTTCCGGCGGCTGGGTCGCGGAAAGTCCTACCTGGGCGCCGTACTTTGACTTCACTGGGGTTCAGTTAACCTGGATGCTGGTGGGTTACGGCTTCGTGGCGGCGGTATTGCCGGTGTGGCTGCTGCTGGCGCCGCGTGACTACCTCTCGACCTTCCTGAAAATCGGGACCATTGTTGGTCTGGCGGTTGGCATTTTGATCATGCGTCCAACGCTGACGATGCCTGCGCTGACTAAATTCGTCGATGGTACCGGGCCGGTGTGGACAGGTAACCTGTTCCCGTTCCTGTTTATCACTATCGCCTGTGGCGCCGTTTCGGGTTTCCACGCGCTGATCTCCTCCGGCACGACGCCGAAGATGCTGGCAAACGAAGGTCAGGCTTGCTTCATTGGCTACGGCGGTATGCTGATGGAATCGTTTGTCGCCATCATGGCGCTGGTTTCTGCCTGCATCATCGATCCGGGCGTCTACTTCGCTATGAACAGCCCAATGGCCGTGCTGGCGCCTGCCGGCACAGCGGATGTGGTGGCGTCTGCCGCTCAGGTGGTCAGCAGTTGGGGCTTTGCGATTACGCCGGACACGCTGCATCAGATTGCTAACGAGGTGGGTGAGCAGTCGATTATCTCCCGTGCGGGTGGTGCGCCTACGCTGGCGGTGGGGATGGCCTATATCCTGCACGGCGCGCTGGGTGGGATGATGGATGTGGCCTTCTGGTATCACTTCGCCATTCTGTTCGAAGCGCTGTTTATTCTGACGGCGGTCGATGCGGGGACGCGTGCCGCGCGCTTCATGTTGCAGGATCTGCTGGGTGTCGTTTCTCCAGGCCTTAAACGTACGGACTCATTGCCTGCCAACCTGCTGGCGACCGCACTGTGCGTGCTGGCGTGGGGCTACTTCCTGCATCAGGGCGTGGTGGATCCGTTAGGCGGCATTAACACCCTGTGGCCGCTGTTTGGTATCGCTAACCAGATGCTGGCAGGTATGGCACTGATGCTCTGCGCGGTTGTCCTGTTCAAGATGAAACGTCAGCGTTATGCGTGGGTGGCGTTGGTGCCGACTGCATGGTTGCTGATTTGTACCCTGACGGCGGGCTGGCAGAAATCCTTCAGCCCGGATACAAAAGTGGGCTTCCTGGCGATTGCCAATAAGTTCCAGGCGATGATCGACAGCGGCAATATCCCGCCGCAGTACACGGAATCGCAACTGGCGCAACTGGTGTTTAACAACCGTCTGGATGCGGGCCTGACTATCTTCTTCATGGTAGTGGTCGTGGTACTGGCACTGTTCTCCATTAAGACGGCGCTCGCCGCTCTCAAAGAGGACAAGCCGACGGCAAAAGAGACGCCGTATGAGCCGATGCCGGAAAATGTGGAAGAGATCGTTGCGCAGGCCAAAGGCGCACACTAACGTGTAATTATGCCCCTCTCCCGATCGGGAGAGGGGATTTTCTGACAGGTGGTAATGATGTTTGATACGCTTTCGAAAGCCGGGAAATATCTGGGCCAGGCCGCGAAACTCATGATTGGCGTGCCGGACTATGATAACTATGTCGAGCATATGCGGATCACCCATCCGGATCAGACGCCTATGACCTATGAGGAGTTTTTCCGTGAGCGTCAGGATGCGCGCTATGGCGGAAAGGGCGGGGCGCGCTGCTGTTGAACTCAAGGATCTTCGGGCCGGATAAGCACGTCATCCGGCATAATCAGGTTATTTCACCGTCCACGCTTTTGAAAACCGACGACTGGCAAACAGCTCCTGAAGACCGTTGATCTGTTTCAGGCGCAGGACTTCGTCCTCGTCCATCCCCAGTTCCTTACCGATTTTTTCGTCTTCCCATCCCAGTAATGCCAGTTCACGTACGATCTCTGACATCGCGTGGATCTGATGACGGCCACGAGCACGGTTATGGCGAATAGTTGCTGCCATGCGGTCATGCCGCTCCCCTTCCAGACAAGTAATGGGTAAATAGCCTTTGAGACGGGATTTAAGCGAGGCTTTGCTTTTCCCCAGTTCATGGCGGTGAAAACCGTCGACGATCTCATACTCTTCCGGACTGGATTGGGTGGCAACAATGGGTTGGGTAAAGCCATCCGCCTCAATGGATTTCAGCAGCAGCTTTTTCTCCGGTGGTGCGACGTTATTAGGATTGTAATCGTTAGGCGAAATGCGATCGTTTTTTATCCATAGCACACAGTCAACCGGCTCGTTGCGAAATGGACTGACGCTGTGAATCGCCTTTCTGAACTCATTGATGGCTTTAATTCTTTCGTCATCAGATAAGCCAGAAAGATAGCTAAGGAGGTCCTGAGTTAATCGTTGTTGCATAAAATTCCCCATTCCTTGCGTTTCGCTTTCATGCGTTCGCTATAACGCTGGTAACTTTTCGGTTTAGTTGGACTGAAAGAGAGCGCCCGACACCAGTAATCATTGTTCAATAACACTTTGCAGATGCGTCGCCAGGAGGGGATATCTTTCGAACCGATATCACCCGTCTGCGTTTGCGGGATCTCTCCGAGGCCGTTTTTCTTGTACCACTGTAAATAGACGGCGATTTTGTTGCGGTAATGCTCTGCCGTGGAGATGGGCATGCTGAGCAGTAACAGCATGGCGTAGTCCTGCCAGCTCAAGTGATCGGGCTTGAGAATTTTTCGATGGCCATAGAAGTGATTATCCTGCCCGGCGTAGATCCCGCCGCTCCTGACGCCACTCACGCGCTCGCACATCGCGGCCCATCTTTCCGGTTCAACAACATGATAGAGCCATAATCCCTGGCGCTGTTCAGGGCCAAATGGTTCACAAATACGCATGTAACGGGCCGGAACACCGGCCTGATACATCAGGTTGTAGAGCGGATTACAGGGCAAATTGGTGCGACCAAACCAGGTCCAGATATCGGCTGTTTTCCAGTCATACAATGGATAGATATACCAGGTATGTCCGCCTGGTGCAGCGGTCGTCCAGGGTTTGTCATCGGCAAAACGCTGTTTACGTAAACTGGCGATTGCCACAAAACGGTTATAGGATTCATCGGCCCGAATCCCGATCATCATCGCTGCCGGGCGTTTATTCGAAAACCAGTCGGCAAATTCACGTACAAACTGTTCGAAGGTCATGCCGGATTGATAGAAGGGAAAATAACCCGGATCGGTGATGGCGTCTGGCGGCGGTTGACGAACCCACTGGGCATTGGGTTCCCAACACTGCCATTCAGGCTGAAACTGTGAGAGTGAGTTTTGGGTGGTGAGCGGAAGGGCAACCCAATAGAAATGGTCGATGACATCGGCATACATTTCGCGCAGCGCGGTAATATAGCTAATGGTACAGGAAAATTGCGCTTCCCAGTCAATGAACAACACATTGATTTTTTTGTGTAGCTTACGGGCAATATTGGCCGTCAGATGTAACATCAAGCCAGAATCTTTACCACCGGAAAAGGAGACGCATACGCGGGGAAGATTTTCGAGAGTCCAGGTGA
The DNA here is from genome assembly GCF_013816795.1 of Citrobacter sp. RHB35-C17. Taxonomy (NCBI): domain Bacteria; kingdom Pseudomonadati; phylum Pseudomonadota; class Gammaproteobacteria; order Enterobacterales; family Enterobacteriaceae; genus Citrobacter; species Citrobacter sp. RHB35-C17. The sequence continues at coordinate 1,407,467 of NZ_CP057150.1, forward strand.
TGCGTTCTTCAGCGGCTTCAAGAACATTTTGGTTTAATGATATTTTATAAACGGACATGTATCGCTTATCCTTAAACGTTAAAGTCATTCGCCTGAAATAGATATCCCTCTATAATATAAGACTTTTTTTGGAGTGTGCAATACTTAAATAAATTCAATGAATTAATTAAATTATCTTACATATATCCGTTTTGAATATATTTTAATTGATATTACATGCTTGCTATACAAGCTGGTGTGGTTAAAAACAAAGGGTTTTTGCAAAGAAATGTTTCTTTCTGGTTTGAGTGTTACTTAAGTAAAGCTTAAATGACGAAGTGATTTTTACAACGTGTTATGAGAAATATTCAGGGTAATTATATCTAATGGCATATAATTACCCGTAGTACTTATGGATGTGTCATCATGGCATCCAGTTGCGCTTTTTCAGGCAAGCCAACGACCTGCTGAAGAACGTTATCTTTATTCATATAATAAATTGCGGGCGTGACGTTTGCGCCTAAATCATCCATGATTTTCTGGTTCATATTGAGGATTTTCATGTGTGCCGGAGAAATCGCTTTGGGTACCGTGAGTGCCATTTTTCCGCCAGAGGCTTCATAATCATGCCAGGTTTTTGCCGGATCGTTCGATGCCAGAATGGCAGCAGCGGTAGCTGGGCTCTCTGGTTTGATGACGCCGACGAGTAGCGTTCGCAATTGGACTTTGCCGGACTCCACCCATGGCCGAGCCTGTTGCCAGAACTGTTTGCAGTACGGACAGAAAGGATCAGCAAAAACATACAGCACCACCGGAGCCTCTTTTTTGCCATCGAGAAGCCAGTCGGCTTTTTCCATGCGCTGCCACATTTCCCGTCCGGCAGGCGCATAGATTTCTTTCTCTATCAACTGATTGCTCAGGTTTTCGCCTTTTTCATTGTACATGTAGCCTGAAATGGCCTGCTTGCCATCAGGCGTCAGGTAGATAGTGACCCCCATATCCTGATATTTCCCAAGATATCCTTTCATCCCGCCGGGCGCATCGAACGACTTTATAATGGTAATCCCTTGTTTTTCTATCGCTTTAACGGGCGCAGGCAGGTCTTCGGCCCAGGCAAAAAGAGGGAGCAGGGAGAGCAAAAGCGTACGTTTTAACATCATTTATCCTTATAAATCAGAGCGATTGCGAGAACGGTGGGGAAACCTATCACAGCCATAGATAAGACCTCAGGCTGGAACGTTGCCCTTTGAGGAGTGGGGTGGTGTAATCATTCTCGCTGTTACAGCCTTTGTTAAGGTAATGTAGAGCGCAACACATAGCCAGTTTCACTGGCGCTGAAGTTACCCACGGGTAGTTCAGGTAACGGGGCTGCCTGCAAAGGTGGCCCTTTTTACTTTGCGTCGTAGCACGTTCACAACGTTGAATTGAGAGGTTTGTTAGCTAACGCTTATTGATTTGATAAAGGAAACGCATTAGCCCTGTCAGTCAATCTTCGGTAACTTATCTCTCAACGAAAACATGGAGGAAGTACAGATGTCTTTGATTAATACCAAAATTAAACCTTTTAAAAACCAGGCGTTCAAAAACGGTGAATTCATCGAAGTGACCGAGAAAGATACCGAAGGCCGCTGGAGCGTCTTCTTCTTCTATCCGGCTGACTTTACCTTCGTATGCCCGACCGAACTGGGTGACGTTGCAGACCATTACGAAGAACTGCAGAAGCTGGGCGTAGACGTTTACTCCGTCTCTACCGACACCCACTTTACCCACAAAGCATGGCACAGCAGCTCCGACACCATCGCCAAAATCAAATATGCGATGATCGGCGACCCGACTGGCGCCCTGACCCGTAACTTCGACAACATGCGTGAAGACGAAGGTCTGGCAGACCGCGCGACGTTCGTTGTTGACCCGCAGGGTATCATCCAGGCGATCGAAGTTACCGCTGAAGGTATCGGCCGTGATGCTTCTGACCTGCTGCGTAAAATCAAAGCCGCTCAGTATGTTGCTTCTCACCCAGGCGAAGTGTGCCCGGCTAAGTGGAAAGAAGGCGAAGCGACGCTGGCTCCATCCCTTGATCTGGTCGGTAAAATCTAAAAATTCCGGCGTTTTTCATGCCACAGGTGTGTTGGCTGCGCTTACTTATCCCGGTCACTTACTTATGTAAGCTCCCGGGGATTCATAAGCTTGCTGCCTTCCTGTGACAAGGAATACAGGGAATTTACCTCACATACGGGTGCTTATGGGTGCCCGTTTTATTCAGCACCATGACGCAAGTTGTATTAATGCAGACTCAGCCAAATCAGCTTGCATGATGATGTTTTCAGAGAGGGAAGAACAATGCTCGACACAAATATGAAAACCCAGCTCAAGGCTTATCTTGAGAAACTGACGAAACCTGTTGAGCTGATTGCGACGCTGGATGACAGCGCTAAATCGGCGGAAATCAAGGAACTGCTGGCTGAAATCGCTGGACTGTCAGAGAAAGTCACCTTTAAAGAAGACAACAGCCTGTCGGTGCGCAAACCCTCTTTCCTGATCACCAATCCGGGTTCAACGCAGGGGCCGCGTTTTGCAGGTTCTCCGCTGGGACACGAATTTACGTCGCTGGTTCTGGCGCTGTTGTGGACCGGTGGACACCCGTCAAAAGAAGCGCAGTCTCTGCTCGAGCAGATCCGCGATATTGACGGCGATTTTGAATTTGAAACGTATTACTCACTCTCCTGCCATAACTGCCCTGACGTGGTACAGGCACTGAACCTGATGGCGGTGCTGAACCCGCGTATCAAACATACGGCGATTGATGGCGGCACGTTCCAGAACGAGATCACTGAGCGTAACGTGATGGGCGTACCGGCTGTCTACGTTAACGGGAAAGAGTTTGGTCAGGGTCGGATGACGCTGACGGAAATCGTGGCGAAAGTGGATACTGGCGCTGAAAAACGCGCCGCAGAAGAGCTGAGCCAGCGTGATGCTTATGATGTTCTGATTGTCGGTTCCGGTCCTGCGGGTGCAGCCGCAGCGGTTTACTCCGCACGTAAAGGGATTCGTACCGGCCTGATGGGTGAGCGTTTTGGCGGCCAGGTACTCGATACTGTGGATATCGAAAACTACATCTCTGTCCCGAAAACGGAAGGGCAGAAGTTGGCTGGTGCACTGAAGGCGCACGTCGATGATTATGACGTGGATGTCATCGACAGCCAGAGCGCCAGCAAACTGGTGCCAGCGGCCAGCGAAGGCGGTCTGCATCAGATTGAAACCGCTTCCGGTGCGGTACTGAAAGCGCGCAGCATTATCATTGCTACCGGTGCGAAATGGCGCAACATGAACGTTCCGGGCGAAGATCAGTATCGTACCAAAGGCGTCACCTATTGCCCGCACTGCGATGGTCCGCTGTTTAAAGGCAAGCGTGTGGCGGTGATCGGCGGCGGTAACTCCGGCGTAGAAGCGGCGATTGATCTCGCAGGGATTGTGGAACACGTGACCCTGCTGGAATTTGCCCCGGAAATGAAGGCGGACCAGGTACTGCAGGACAAAGTTCGCAGCCTGAAAAACGTCGATATTATTCTGAACGCGCAGACGACAGAAGTGAAAGGCGATGGCACGAAAGTGGTTGGTCTGGAATACCGCGACCGTGTGAGCGGCGACGTTCACAACGTTGAACTGGCGGGGATCTTCGTCCAGATTGGCCTGTTGCCAAACACCACCTGGCTGGAAGGGGCGATTGAACGCAACCGGATGGGTGAAATCATCATCGACGCGAAATGCGAAACCAGTGTGAAGGGCGTATTTGCGGCGGGCGACTGCACCACCGTACCGTACAAGCAGATTATCATCGCGACCGGCGAAGGGGCGAAAGCTTCCCTGAGCGCCTTTGATTACCTGATTCGTACGAAGACGGCATAAAAAAAGAAAGTAAGACTACACCTGCAAAATGAAAGAGGTGCCGACTGGCACCTCTTTTTTTGTCAGTCATCAGATGATTAACGCACAACCAGTACCGGCAGCGTGGCATGACGTACCACACTTGAGGCATTAGAACCCAGCAGGTGTGTGGTAATTGACGGATTACGTGAACCAATGACCACTACGTCAGCATTCAGTTCTTCACCCAGCTCATTGACCACGTCACGGACGCTGCCAAAGCGGACATGCTGCTTAATACGGGAAGGATCGATACTGAAGTGACCGACCATCGTTTGCAGTCGGGTTTCGGCTTCATGCTGTAAGTGTTCTTCAAAACGACGAACGTCGGCGGCGAAGCGATGCAGGCTCAGGCTGGCAGAACCAGGCAGCACATGCAAAAGATGAATGACGCCATCCTGCTGCGCCAGAAATTCAGCGTGGCGAATCGCCTTATCGCTGAGTTCCATTTCAAAAACATCAACCGGCATAATGATTGTCTTATACATACCCGTTTCTCCCTGTTAATTAATACTTAAATCATTCAAGCATATAATAATAATTCTGTCTGCTTTCTGCAGGGTATTTTTCACATGTGCGGCGATTCCTTGTTCATTCACTACCAGTGATTCTCCAGGTAAAGCACGGCACCGACGATGATCGCCGCCATAATGAAGAATCCCAGTAATATGCTGAATGTATCGTTCATGACCGCACCTGCCAATGAAACCGATTCAGTGTGGACGAGTCAGGAGAAAGGCGAACCAGGAAGAAAGGGTGATTTTACGGAAGATGCCGGAAAGAGGATGCGAGCGCATCCTCTGGGTAAAGCGGAAAGTCGCTTATGCAGATGGGATTAACGCAGGAAGTCGCCAGCAGCTTCTGGCTGGTATTCCAGCTCCAGCACTTCGAGGTGGGTGGATACGCCGCCCGGAAGTTCCCAGTGAATAGTGTCGCCCACACGCACGCCCAACAGCGCTGCCCCCACTGGCGCCATCACTGAAAGTTGCGTACTGCTGTCGGTCATCGCCGCAGGATAAACCAACGTGCGCACGCGAATTTCGCCATCGCTCAGATTGCGGAATTTAACACGACTGTTCATGGTCACGACGTCATGCGGCATGGTCTCTGGCGAACACATTTGGGCACGATCCAGCTCGGCATTTAACGCGTCGGCAATGGGTAAATCTGCATACGCGGGTTGCTCCAGTAAGCGATCGATGCGTTCTGCATCAAGGTCGTTAATGATGATAGTTGGTCTGGACATTTTTACTCCATGTCGTCAGTACTGCGTTTTGCCGCAGGTAATATTCCCAAAAGAAAACCCTCACCGTCTGGCGGCAAGGGTTTAACTCTCCCGATGATACTGAGACTTACCCTGGGTTTGAAGTGATTTAGTTCACATTCGGGTAAATAGCTAAAAAAGCATCGCTGGTATGAATTTTATTGGATAAACGTGATCGTTCTCAAATTTGCATTATGCTTTTTAAGCGCGCGCCGCGAGCGCGTCACTTTCTCAGCGTTCCGTTACAGGAGATCTCATGAGCCAGTACGACAAAATTACTCTCAAAGATGGCAGCTATCTGTATTTTAAGGACTGGGGTGATCGCAGTGGACAGCCCATTGTCTTCAGCCACGGCTGGCCGTTAACGGCAGATGCCTTTGAAGATCAAATGTTTTTTCTGGGGTCGAAAGGATATCGGGTGATCGCCCACGACAGGCGCGGGCATGGACGTTCCGCGCAACCGTGGGAGGGGCACACGATGGATCAGTATGCCGACGATCTGGCTGAACTGACCGCACACCTGAACCTGCAAAATGCGGTGCACGTCGGTCACTCGACGGGCGGTGGCGAAGTGGCGCGTTATATTGGGCGACACGGGACGCAGCGCGTGGCGAAAGCGGTATTGATTGGGGCGGTGACGCCTATCATGGTGAAAACGGATTTCAACCCAAACGGCGTGCCAAAAGAGGTGTTCGACGGTATCCGTGAAGGCGTTGTCAATGACCGTGCCGCCTTTTTCTATGAACTCACTGCCGCCTTCTACGGCTATAACCGTCCGGGAGCGAAAGAGTCGAAAGCCGTGCGCGAGAGTTTTGTTGAGCAGGGATTACAGGGCTCAATAAAAGCGCTGTACGACTGCATCAAGGCGTTCTCGGAAACAGATCTGCGCGAAGACTTGCGCAAAATGACCATTCCGACGCTGGTCATTCATGGCGATGACGATCAGATTGTCCCGCTTGAAACCTGCGGCAAAGTGGCGGCAGAAATCTTGCCCGACGCGCAACTGAAGGTCTACGCGGGCGGTTCCCACGGCATCTGCACCACCCATAAGCAGCAGATAAATCAGGATCTGCTCAACTTTATTCAGTCGTAATCTTTAACGGATTGCTCTACGCTGATCCTCTTCCATCAGGGGGATGAGCGGAGCGCATTTCGTGCTTCGCCGACGTTAAATTCATCAGAGAATACTATGTATTTCTATCAACCCTCGCAGGGACACGGCCTGCCGCACGACCCGCTGAATGCCATTGTTGGCCCCAGGCCAATTGGCTGGATCGCTTCTCAGGACACCGCTGGCCGGGATAATCTGGCGCCTTATAGCTTCTTTAACTGTTTCAATTATCATCCGCCCATTATCGGTTTTGCCAGCACTGGCTGGAAAGACAGCGTGCGTAACATCATGGAAACCGGAGAGTTTGTCTGGAACCTGACCACCCGAGAATTAGCCAGCGCGATGAATGAAACCTCTGCCAGTCTGCCGCATGGCGAAGATGAATTTTTCGCTGCCGGTCTGACGAAGGCGGAAAGTCGGCTGGTAAAAGTGCCACGCGTTGCGCAAAGCCCGGTGAATTTTGAATGTCGCCTGTCGCAGAGTATTCAACTGACGACCACGCAAGGTGAAGCCATCGAAACCTGGCTGATCCTCGGTGAGGTTGTCGGGATTCATATTGCCGAAACGCTGCTGGAAGAGGGGATTTACCAGACCGCAAAAGCACAGCCCGTGCTGCGTGCTGGCGGCCCTACGGCCTACTATGCGATCAGCGAGTCGCACCGTTTTGATCTGGTGCGCCCGGATGCGCGTGCGAAACGTTGATTTTTGACCCGGCGCGGATTTCACGTCGGGTCAAAAGATCAGTAACCTACTTTGTCGATGACGAACTGCTTACCACAGTTTCCCGGATGGGGTTGCGGGGCAAACGAGTCGGCGGAGAGCGGCGCGTTAATGGCACTGGCCTTCAGCGAGAACTGGATCTCCGTCAGATAAGCCGGATTGCCGTGACAACTCAGTTTTACTGCTTTGACGGCCTCTTTTCCCCAGCGTTGGGCCACCGCTGCATCGAAGGCGCGGCGACTGACGCTCTTACCGTAATTCTCGCCCAGAAATGCCCCTAATTCGCTGGCCTTGATCTCTTTGTTCAACCGCACCATGGTGCCGAAGTACGCATCCGGGTCGAAGCCAAAACAGGCGCCGTGTTTCGCGTATTCATAGCGTTCGAGGCAAGAACGTCCGCCTGCTCCTGGCATAACGTCACTGAGTTTCGCGGCGGTTTCCAGCGAAAGTCCTGTTTCTGGCGCAGAACATTTGCGACTGGCACGAGCTTCCGGCAGGTTAGGGATCGGACGCGTGGCGCAGCCAAAGCGCATCCAGCGGCGTTCATCGACTCCGCGTGAAGCGACCGATTTCGGTAATCCTGGCCACAATCCGTGAACGGTCAGAAAATCGACTTTGTTGGCGGTCTCTTTTTGCAGGCGACACTCGTCAGGCTCACGGCGGTCCCGATCGTGCTGGCTCTGGCAGAAGCCTGTCTGCCAGGAGAGCGCCAGCACATAACGGTCAAAGTCGCCGTACTGCGTTGCCTGTAATTCGTTGGCGGTTGCGGTAGAAAGGGGGAGGAGTGGGGCGGCGAGCCACACCCATTTTTGCCAGGTCGGTTTCATGATGATTCTGAACTTATATAAAATCTGAATAGTATCTATTTAACCATAAAAAAAGCCCGCGAGGTGTCTTTACCCTGCGGGCCTTGATCCATTCAGTGTTTTACGTCAGAACTAGTTCCACATCGCCAGAATCGGCCAGCCAACCAGCAACAGCATCGCAATGTAAATCACCCCGAAGATGGCGCCAAGACGCCAGTAGTCTTTGGATTTAACATAGCCGCAGCCGTAGATAATGACCCCTGGGCCTGTTGCGTACGGCGTCAGACAACCCATGATCCCGATGGACAGCACCAGCAGGATACACAGATGTTCCATCGGCACGCCTGGGATTCCTTTACCGACCGCCAGAATCACCGGCAGCATGGTAGCCGTGTGCGCCGACAGGCTGGCAAACAGGTAGTGGGCAAAGTAGAACACCAGCACCAGCACAATTACCGTCGCGTTAGGCGAGAACCCTTCCAGATGGGTGCTCATAGTACTGGCGAACCAGTCAATAAAACCGGAGCGGGTTAAACCGTTTGCCATGACCACGAGGGTGGCAAGGTTCACCAGCGTGTTCCAGGCGCTGTTGTATTTGGTAATGTCTTTCCACGGCACCACATGCAGCGCCAGCATCAGTGAAACGGCTAACAAACCGACGGCGGTGGCGTCGATCATTTCACCGCCAAAGACCCATAACCCTAAGCTCAACAGAACCAGACCGATCAGCGTCCACTCTTTACGCGTCAAGGTACCCATAGTTTTGAGTTCGTCACCCGCCCACGCGGCGACTTCCGCACTGTGTGTGATTTCAGGCTTGTAGAGAACATAAGAGAGCCACGGCGCAACGATCAGCAAAATGATACCGACCGGCAGGAAGCCCAGGAACCACTGCAGCCAGCTAATCTGCACACCGGCGATTTTGCTGACAAATTCCAGACCCAGCACGTTTGGCGCAGCACCCGTAACGAACATCGAAGAACTCAGACTGGTACTGATGACCATCATCCACATCAGGTAACCGCCGATACGACGTGCGGACGGATCGTTCGGGAACGATTTAAACAGCGGCGGCAGGTTTTTGATTACCGGGAACACGGTGCCCCCGGTACGGGCGGTGTTGGATGGCGTAAACGGCGCCAGCAGAATATCGATGATGACAATCGCATAGCCCAGCGTCAGGGTGCGTTTGCCCATGAATTTCACCAGGAACAGCGCGATACGACGGCCAAGCCCCGTAACTTCGTAGCCCAACGCGAAGATAAATGCACCGAACACCAGCCAGACGGTGGTACTGGAGAAACCCGCAAGACCCCATTTCAGCGCCTGTTTACCGGCATCGAATGCCGGATCCGCCAGCTCTTTGGCATCAAAGAGCAGGTAGTTGCTACCAATGACGCAGATGGTCACGGCGATAAAGCTGATCGCGGTAGCCGGGATCGGCTCCAGGATCATACCGACGATCATCGCCACGAAAACGGCGAAGTAATGCCATGCCTGAGGGGGCATGCCGTCCGGGACAGGGATAAGAAACATGACACCCATGACGACCAGGGGAGCCAACAACTTCCATATACTATCTTTCGATAAAGACATAAGTGATTCTCCGGAAAGGATCTTTTCAATAATTGTGTAAATGTTTAACTTGAGAAATCTGGGCTAAAAACCACGTGACGATCAGCAGGTCGGCACTGCCGCCAGGGCTGAGATTGCGTTCAATGCAGTGGCTGTCGAACTGATGCAGATGATCGAGATCGGCGGGGGTTCGGATGCCCCCTTGTTGTAACAATGCGTTTGCCTGCTGCTGTATCCAGCGCAGGCCTGCCGCACCGCCGCGCGAGGCCACGTTGGTATCGCCGTTGCGCGCAATCAGCAGGAGTAAGGTGTCCAGCAGCGCCAGCTCGGGATCGCGTCCCTCGGCTAACAGGGCGCGATAGTGCGGAAGCGCATGGCGGATGACCAACGGATATCCCGCTTCGGCTTCGCCACGTGCGCCGGTTAACCCCAGTTGCTGATAGAGTCGCTGGCCTGCCGTGAGTTGTTGATTGTTGTTGCGCAGTTCGCGCTCGGTCAGGCCGCGGCAAAAGTGGGCGGCGGTGGTACAGATCGTTTCCGGGGTGATGGGCTGCTGCTGCTGATGCAGTCGGCCAATGGCGGCACACAGCAGACCGAGAGAAAAAATGCTGCCTTTATGGGTGTTCACACCCGCGGTGGCGCGAAACATGTCCGCTTCACAGGCCATACCTAACGGGCGTAAGCCGGTTAATACGGCATCGGCCGGCATCTGCGCACTGCATGCACCGTATTCAATAAAACGCGGAAGCCAGGCCTGAATCGCCAGCGCGCTGCGATGAAAATCCGTCAGCGACATGTCTTTATGCGCGCCGCAGTTCAGACGATCGACCAGCCCGGGTTTTGGCGACAGATTGACTTCCGTCAGCATTGCACGCCACGCCAGATGGCCATATGCGTCAAACAGCGTACGAGGAAGAGCGGTCGTTTCAACGGGCATATTGGGAATCGGCAGCATGCAGCAGCGCCTCCATGTGGGCGATCAGATCGGAGAGCGTATGAGTTTTCCCACGCGCGCATTCGGCAGCGCTCTGCTCGCAAAGCAGGCAGCGGCGGGCGGGAAGGGCGAAATGGCGGCGGGAGAGAATGTCGCCTCCGGGTGTGAGCACATCGATATCCCACAAACGTCCCAGAGGATGGGTATGTTCGAGCTCAATGGTTGCGAGCTTGATGTCACGGGCCGGTGCCTCAATCGAGAGCATGCCTTCCGGCCCGCATGCTGAGGCCAGTGCAGCCTGCTCCCTGATATGCCAGTCCGCCTGTGCCGCCAGCGTACGCAGCGCAGTCACGCCATGATTAAAGAGGCGACGGGTGAGCTCGCTGTCTTTAATCGGGCCAGGCGCTACCACGGTAAAGGAGACCAGTGGAATGGGATGGCGCGCTAGCCAGACGTGTTGCCGTGCTTGTCGCGCATCACGGCTGACGAGCAGCTCGGGAATTGAAACGGCGTGGCGGGTGGCAAGTTCAGGGAGCAGGTGCATGGCTTATTCCTTCACCTGATGAACAACATCGATCACTGAACCGTCGCGATAGCGCACCACGGCAATCACACGGTCGGTGAATTCGATGGGACGGGGTTCACCAGTGAGCTGTTGCGCACGTTCACGCAGCCACTCGATGGAGACCACCTTCATCCCGGCTTCTTTCAGGCGTTCCGCCAGTTCCGGACGTGCCGGGTTAACCGCAATGCCATGATCGGTAACCAGAATATCGACGCTGGAACCCGGCGTGACGCAGGTCAACACGTTATCCACCAGCGTCGGAATGCGACCCCGCACCAGCGGTGCGACGATGATTGACAACGCAGCGGCGACGGCGGTATCGCAGTGTCCGCCGGACGCGCCGCGAATGACGCCGTCAGAACCGGTCAGCACGTTGACGTTAAACTGGGTGTCGACTTCCAGCGCACTCAGCACGACCACATCCAGACGGTCAACGGAGGCGCCTTTTGAACCCCAGTTGGCATACTGGTTTGCGCTGATTTCAATGTGATTCGGGTTGCGCGCCAGCGACTCTGCGGCATTGCGGTCGAAGCTCTGTACGTCCAGCAGTTTGCGAATCAACCCTTTTTCATGCAGATCGACGATGGTGGCCGTGATACCGCCCAGCGCGAAGTCTGCGCGGATATCGCGGCGACGCATTTTGTCTTCCAAAAAGCGTGTGACCGCCAGTGAGGCGCCGCCAGTACCGGTTTGCAGTGAAAAGCCTTCTTTGAAATAGCCGGAGTGGGCGATGACATCTGCCGCGCTGCGGGCAATCAGCAGTTCGCGCGGGTTGGTGGTCATTCGGGTGGCGTCAGCTCCGATTTTATCGGCATCGCCGACCTGGTCTATCTGGACGATCAGATCAACCTGATCCTGGGTAATGCTGGCCGGGTTGTGCGGATAAGGCAGCAGTTGTTCCGTCAGTAGCACCACCTGTTTAGCGCTTTCAGCGTCAACGCGGGCATAGCCGAGTGAACCGCAGCAGGCTTTACCGGTGTAGCCGTTAGCGTTACCGAACGGATCGCAGGACGGGACGCCGAGGAAGGCCACATCAATGTTAAGTTCGCCGCTCTGAACCAGATGCACGCGGCCGCCGTGGGAGTGAACCTGAACGGGTTCGGCGAGCAGGCCGCGAGAGATCTCTTCTGCCAGCGGTCCGCGCAGACCGGAAGTGTAAATACGGTTAACGACGCCGTTACGGATATGGTCGACCAGCGGCGCGTGGCAATCGCTCAGGGAGCTGGAAGCCAGCGTCAGGTTTTTAAATCCCATGCTGGCGAGGGTTGCCATCACCAGGTTAATGGTCAGGTCGCCGCCGCGAAACGCATGGTGGAAGGAGATAGTCATGCCATCCTGCAAACCGGAACGGCGGATTGCCTCTTCCAGGCTGGCGCACAGTTTCTGGTCGCGCGGTTTCTGTTCCTGCAAGGCCTGCTTTGCGGCGCTGGTATAGGTGGAAAGGTCGCTTTCAGCCAGGCGGCTCCAGGCTGCTACCCGTTCCTGTCGTTGAGACTGTTCGTTTTTCTGGGTCATTGTTTTTGCCTTATTCTTCGCGGATGCCGGAAAGTTCTGCACGGGAGAGCACCAGACGTGCGCGCTCGATCACCGGGCTGTCGACCATCTTGCCGTTCAGGGAGACCACCCCGAGGCCTTCACGGGCGGCGGCTTCTGCGGCTTCCACGACCAGACGCGCGTGCGTCACTTCTTTTTGCGTCGGGGCATACAGGTTGTGCAGCAGGTCAATCTGGCGCGGGTTGATCAGCGATTTGCCGTCAAAACCCAGCTGTTTGATGTGGGCGGCTTCGTGCAGGAAGCCCGCTTCGTTGTTGGCATCGGAATAGACGGTATCGAAGGCCTGAATCCCGGCAGAGCGCGCGGCCTGCAAAATAGAACAACGGGCAAACAGTAATTCAGTCCCCTCCGGCGAACGTTCCGTGCGCAGGTTGCGTACATAGTCTTCCGCGCCCAGCGCGATCCCGATCAGACGTTCAGAGGCGTGGGCGATTTCCACGGCGCGAGTGATGCCTAACGGTGACTCGATGGCGGCCAGCAGACCCGTGCTGCCCGGCTCGCGACCGCAGGCTTTTTCAATGCGCAGAATTTCGCTTTCGATATCGATAACATCCTGAGCGGTATCGGTTTTCGGCAGACGAACTACGTCAGCGCCGCCGCGAACGACGGCTTCCAGATCGTTGATCCCCCATTCGGAATCCAGTGCGTTAACGCGCACGATGGTTTCGACGTCGCGATACAGCGGATGCTGCAGTGCGTGGTAGACCAGACGACGAGCGGTGTCTTTTTCACGCAGCGCGACGGAGTCTTCCAGGTCAAACATCAGGGCATCTGCCGGATAGATAAACGAGTTGCTGACCATCGCGGCATTGGCGCCGGGAACAAACAGCATGCTGCGGCGAGTGCGCGTTTTGCGCTGTTGCAGAGAAGCGGAAATCATTGGCGATCCTCCCAGGGCAGGGCCGGGATACCGCTGGCGCGCGCCAGTAATGCTTCCAGTCGTGCACGTAAAATGCAGTCCAGTGCGCCTTTATCATCGACATTCAATTGCACGCCGCGCACGTCATACTGCGTCAGAACATCCAGAATGGTGGCGCGAATGGCCTCGCCAAACTGTTTCTCAACGCTGCTGTTGATCTGCAGGTCAATCTCCTGCGTATCGAGAGGGGCGATGCGTATCATCACATCACCGGACTCAAGTGTGCCTGCGACGGCAGCCTGGTTTATTTTCATTTTTCACCTGTTACTAATGCGGGGGTCTTTTGGCGGACTGTCGCGTGAGCGGGTGTGCGCTCAGGCATGCTTTGCAGGTAGTGCAAAGTGGCTGAAGGCACCAGCGACGCGATAGCCGTGAGATCTTTTTTCACGAGCAGTTTGCGCACCAGAGACGCAGAGATCGGCGTCCCCTGGAAACACAGTCGCTCGATTTCCACCAGTTCAATGGGCGGGGCGGGAAGAGTCGGCGTTTCCAGCCAGAAACGCATGTCGTGGTTATACTGGGCGGTTACGCCGCAAAACGGTTCCGTACCGACAAAGCGATGGGTGATCCCCAGCGCAGGTGCCAGATACTGACGAAAAATTTTTAAATCGATTTCGGTGTAGCAATGGTTGATGACGCTTTGTTCTTTAATGAAGTAACACGGGAACGTGGCGCGCGAAATGATGTATTCCGACCCGCGATGAACGGTGAGGTGCGGTATGTCTGCGGTGCCTTTGAGCACCAGGTCGAGTCGGTTCTCATACGGGAAACGGGAGGTATCTTCTTTCACCAGGAACAGATGAAGCCAGTCGCACTGCGCTGCCGCCTGTTGGATTAAATAGCGGTGTCCATTGGTGAACGGATTGGCATTCATCACGATGCAGCCGATTTTCTTGCCGTCATGACGCAGTTTGCTTAATGACTCTGCATAGCGTTTCAGACGTGTGGTGCTGTTTTCCATTAGCACCATGATGCCGGGAACGCGGGTCAGCGTTGAAAATCCGCACTGGCGGAACAACGATTCATACTCAGTTTTGGTATAAATGAAGAGATGCGTGCAGTGCCTTTCGTAGGCGAGATTGATAAGTTCTGTCGCCAGCGTGAGCGCTAACCCCTCGCCGCGTACTGATTCACTAATGGCCACACACTTGATGATATTTCCGGCGATACCGCCGCAGGCGATGAGTTTTTCATCACGAGTCACGGTAATAAAAACCTCAACGGTGGTATCGACGCTCAGATCATTTTCTTTCAGGAATTGCGTGATCGCCGCCATCTTTATATTTTCTGAGCGTTTGACGCGCGTGAACACATTATTACCAAACATAGTGGATAAGTCCTGAAGATATATTGTTGTTGCCGGTTTTGTATGTATGTTGTACGGAAATACGATTTTATAACGTTTTGTTTTCATTCCGGGGAAAAAACGATTTTGCAACGGCCTATTTCTTTTTTTCCGGAATGCATACATCGTAAGGAGTATTTTTGAGGTAAATTTTGATTTATTTCACAAACACTTAGATGGTTTTTATGAGTTTAATGGTTTTAAGTTTTTTAATTATTCTTATTACAGATTGTGACGTGGTGTTAAATGACTTAATTGATTTAATGTGGTGAATCTGTAACGATTGTCTTTATTTGCTGCCTGTCTGTATAAAACAATTTCATTACATATGCTGGCGGCTTTTACCGAATTATGCCCATTAAGGAACCGTCATGTTGGTTCAAAAAAATAAAAAGCCGTTTTCTTTTTTTCGCCGACTGGCATTTCCGTTGCGCATTTTTCTGCTTATTCTCGTTTTTTCGGTGTTCATTATTGCCGCGCTGGCACAGTATTTTTCCGCGAGCTTTGAAGATTACTTGAGTACGCACGTTCGCGATATGGCGATGAACCAGGCGAAGATTATTGCCGCCAACGACAGCATCATTGCGGCGGTGAAGGATCGCGATTACAAACGGCTGGCAACCATTGCCGGAAAACTGCAGAGCGATACTGATTTTGACTATGTGGTGATCGGCGATAGTCACTCTATCCGGCTTTATCATCCTAACCCGGAGAAAATTGGCTACCCGATGCAGTTTACCAAGCCTGGCGCGCTGGAGAGGGGAGAAAGCTATTTCATTACCGGGACGGGCTCCATCGGCCTGGCAATGCGGGCGAAAACGCCAATCTTTGATGATGACGGCAACGTTATTGGCGTGGTCTCCATCGGTTATCTGGTCAGCAAAATTGACAGCTGGCGGCTGGACTTCATTCTACCGATGGCCGGCGTGTTTGTTTTGCTGCTGGTGGTACTGATGTTGCTTTCCTGGTTTTTTGCCGCTCATATTCGCCGTCAGATGATGGGGATGGAACCGAAGCAAATTGCCCGGGTGGTTCGTCAGCAGGAGGCGCTGTTCAGTTCTGTTTATGAAGGGCTGATTGCCGTGGACCCTGACGGCTATATTACGGCCATTAACCGTAGTGCGAGAAAGATGCTCGGCCTGCGTTCGCCAGGTCGACAATGGTTGGGCAAACCGATTCATGAGGTGGTTAACCCATCCGATTTCTTTACCGAACAGATTGCCGAAAGGCGTGTGGACGCGATGGTCAACTTCAATGGTCTGAGCGTTATTGCCAACCGTGAGGCGATCCGTTCAGGGGATGAGTTACTGGGCGCGATTATCAGCTTTCGCAGCAAAGATGAGATTGCCACCCTGAACGCGCAACTGACACAGATTAAGCAATATGTGGAGAGTCTGCGAACGTTGCGCCATGAGCATCTAAACTGGATGTCAACGCTCAATGGCCTGCTGCAAATGAAAGAGTACGATCGGGTCAGGGAGATGGTGCAGGGGGAATCGCAGGCGCAGCAACAGTTGATTGATAGCCTGCGCGAGGCGTTTGCCGATCGCCAGGTGGCGGGCCTGCTGTTTGGTAAGGTTCAGCGCGCGCGCGAACTGGGGCTCAAAATGACGATCGTTCCTGGCAGTCAGCTTCAGCAGTTGCCGGAAGGGCTGGACAGTACCGAATTTGCGGCGATTGTCGGAAATCTTCTCGACAACGCGTTTGACGCCAGTTTGCGTACCGAGCAGGGGAATAAGGTCGTGGAACTGTATCTGAGCGATGAAGGCGATGATGTGGTGATAGAAGTGGCCGACCAGGGATGCGGCGTCCCTGAGGCACTGCGTGAAAAAATATTCGAACAGGGTGTAAGCACCCGTTCCGATGAGCCGGGTGAGCACGGCATCGGACTGTACCTGATTGCAAGTTATGTGGGGCGCTGTGGCGGAACGATTACTCTGGAAGATAACGATCCCTGCGGCACCTTATTCTCTCTTTTTATTCCGAAAGTGAAAAAGAACAATGACGGAACCATTAACCCTATTAATCGTTGAAGATGAAATGCTGCTTGCCGAGATGCATGCAGAGTACATCCGCCATATTCCCGGTTTTAATCAGATCTGGTTAGCCGGTAATCTGGCGCAGGCGAGAATGATGATTGAACGGTTTAAACCGGGCCTCATTTTACTGGATAACTACCTTCCGGACGGGAAGGGGATCACGCTGCTGCATGAGCTGACGGCGTCGCATTATCCCGGCGGGGTGGTTTTTACCACGGCGGCCAGCGATATGGAAACGGTGGCCGACGCGGTACGCAGCGGGGCGTTTGATTATTTGATCAAACCTATCGCCTATGAGCGTCTGGGGCAGACGCTCACCCGTTACCAACAGCGCAGACGGATGCTGGCAGAAAACGACAGCGCCAGTCAGCGACAAATTGATGAGATGTTTAATGCCTATGCGCGAGGCGAGCCGAAAGATGAGCTGCCCACCGGGATTGATGCGTTAACGTTGAATGCGGTTAAAAAGCTGTTTGCTGATCCTCAGGTACAGCACACCGCCGAAACCGTCGCGCAGGCGCTGACCATCAGCCGTACGACCGCCAGACGGTACCTCGAATATTGTGCCAGTCGGCATTTGGTTATTGCGGAAATTGTGCACGGCAAGGTGGGGAGACCGCAGCGAATTTACCACGGTTAATGGCGGCGTATGGCCGGATGAGACATAGCGCGCCCTCATCCGGCAAGGGTTCTGAATCAGCCTCCCGTTACTGCGGAAGAGGTACCCGGCACCATCACTTCGGTCGCAATGATAACGATCAACAGCCCGACCATGACCGGTACGGAGGTGCGTTTTACCACTTCAAAAGGCGAGATTTTTGCCATCCCGGCTACCGCCACGACCACGCCGGAGACCGGGGAGATCGTACGGCCCAGGTTGGATGCCTGTAGCATCGGAATCGACAGATACGCCGGGTTGATACCCGATGATTGTGCCAGCTTAGGAATCATTTCCACGAAAGCGTAGAACGGCGCGTTACCGGAACCGGTGGTCATCGCTGCCAGCATGGTCAGAATCACCAGTACCAGCATCAAAATGATGCTCGCTGAGCCAAACGAAGTGGCGATGGAGATCAGGCTCTGGATGAAGCCAATCGTGCTCAGACCCTGTGCGAAAACACCCGCCGCAACTAACAGCATCACCACGTTCGCAAACGCATCGGCCATACCGCGATACGCCACTTCCAGACCTGAATACACTTTCTGGGTGTTGAAACCCCGGACGAACTCCAGCACTGCCGCAATAAGCATACAGAGCACCAGAATCGTAATGATGTGCAATTGCGGTCCCCACTTACCATCAAAAATCAGCACTCCGATAATCGGCGTAAATGGCAGAATGGCGTAGAACGCCGGCGCCGTAGTGGTGATTTCATTCACGTCAAGCATTTCGTGGGCCGCGTTCTCTTTTTTATCCAGATAACGTTGCCAGAAATAGTGGGCTATCGCCATTCCGATGATTGCCGCAATGGAGATCGGCAGTGTGGTTTTAAAGGCAAAATCGATCAGTGGCATTTCGGCTGCTTTGGCAGCCAGCACGACGTCACCGGAGGTAGGGGAAAGGATAATTGCGGCAGGCGAGGCGCAAATGGCCGCCGCGGCACCGCGGCTGATTCCTACGTTGACCATGATCGGGAAAAGCGTCGCCATCAACAATACGCCGAGTCCGGTAGCGGATGACACTGCCAGGGACATCAGACAGGCAACAAAATAGGCGGCAATCATCAACAAATAAGGTGAATTGATGTACTGCAAAGGCTTCGACGCCAGTTTCACGACCATATCGTTCGCGCCGATGTGGGTCATATAAGCGGCAAATCCGCAGAGCATCATGATCATCATGCCAAGGTCGCCACCACGGCTCATCAGCAGGATCTTGATGTATTCAACGATATCCGTCGCGGAATAACCCGTCGTGGTCTCGCTGGAAGGCAGCACTTTATGGCCCATCAGGGCGCTGATAATCAGCAGCACCAGACCGCCAACAAAGAGCACGCCGGTTGCCGAATACCCTTTAATGATGTAGCGCGCTACACCCACAATAACCACAACTCCAATAAGGAGTTCGATAAATGTCAACATTGTTTCCCCTGTCGCGTAGACACCCAGAAGTGAAATTAAGATAATACCAATAAGTTGGTGTAAAAATGTGCCGAATAAGTGTTTGCTACTTGCTGATTAAAATCAATAAACAGAACGATTAACCGTCGGTCGGCGGCTATTTTTTTCATTGACGTGATGAAGGTGAAATATTTAATTTTCCAGTCTCCAGGAAAATTCCTTATTGTTTCATTTTTGTTTTGTTTATGCAGCGCTGCTGTTAATGAGTGGCGGCGAAAGAGTGCTTTCAACGTAAGAGAGTGAAAATCATACAATATCTGACTGATAATCCAGCGATAAATAATACTGCAAAAGATAGGGTTTAATTGCAGCATTCAAAATCTTAGAACAATCTGATTCAGGTCAGCATTGCCGCTGTTAAGGTTTCATTCAAGTTATTTTTGGTATAATCAAGACTGAACTTAAGAATGGTAATAAACGTTGTGAGTACAGCTAAAAAATATTTTCTCCTTTTTTCATTTCTTTTTATTCAGTTAGCGATGCTGCCGCGTGCAGTGGCAGAAGAAAAAGGGTGGTTTAATACCTTTACAGACAATGTTGCCGAAACCTGGCAGCAACCTGAGCACTATGATTTATATATTCCCGCGATAACCTGGCATGCGCGTTTTGCCTATGACAAAGAAAAAACCGATCGTTATAACGAGCGTCCGTGGGGCGGTGGTTTTGGCCAGTCGCGCTGGGATGAAAAGGGAAACTGGCACGGCCTTTATATCATGGCTTTCAAAGATTCATGGAATAAATGGGAGCCGATCGGTGGTTATGGCTGGGAGAGCACCTGGCGACCTCTGCCGGATGACAATTTCCACCTGGGGTTAGGTTTTACCGCCGGAGTGACGGCGCGTGATAACTGGAACTACATTCCTCTTCCTGTCCTGCTGCCGCTGGCTTCCATCGGTTACGGTCCGGCAACGTTTCAGATGACCTATATCCCCGGTACTTATAACAACGGTAACGTATACTTTGCGTGGATGCGTTTTCAGTTCTGAACCAATTAATGGCAATAAATTTCATATAAAACAAAGTGATATAAGCTTATATCAAAAAATAACGCGACATTTATCACTTTTTGCCAAAGTTCGACTGGACAAAGTGAACCACAATTGGTGTACTGGTACCCGACACAGCATTTGTGTCTATTTTTCATGTAAAGGTAATTTTGATGTCTAAGATTAAAGGTAACGTTAAGTGGTTTAATGAGTCCAAAGGATTCGGTTTCATTACTCCGGAAGATGGCAGCAAAGACGTGTTCGTACACTTCTCTGCAATCCAGACCAATGGTTTTAAAACTCTGGCTGAAGGTCAGCGTGTAGAGTTCGAAATCACTAACGGTGCCAAAGGCCCTTCTGCTGCAAACGTAACTGCTCTGTAAGCTTACGTCAGCAAGATTTCAAAACCCGCTTATTAGCGGGTTTTTTTTGTCTTTAGTGCGCGCTGGAGGCGGAAAATAGCCAGAATGCTAACGCCGTCATCGCAAATGATCCCAACAGGTTGACTAACACATTCAGCATTGCCCAGCCCACCCGACCTTCCTGCAGCAAAAAGACCACTTCCGCCGAAAAGGTAGAGAAGGTTGTCAGGCCGCCACAAAAGCCGGTTGTGATCAAGACTTTCCATACGGGATCGATATTAGTCATTCGACTAAACCATGCCAGTCCCACACCAATGATGAATGCACCCAGTAAATTTGCGGTCAGGGTTCCTATCGGAATCGCCTGATGCATGGGATTAAACCGCATACTGAGCATCCATCTCGCTACACTTCCTGTGCCACCGCCAATAAAAACCGCTAAAAGAAGTTGTAACACTGCATAATCCTGCTTTTGGTTGGTATATAAGATAAGTGTAACGCTGAATAATCATCGTTGGCGAGCCTGATAAACCTGACCGGAGGAATTATGCTAGTTGCTGCAGGGCAATTTGCCGTCAGTCCTGTGTGGGAAAAAAACGCAGAAACCTGCGTCATGCTCATGTCGCAGGCGGCGGGAAACGGCGCGTCAATGCTGGTTCTGCCTGAGGCATTACTGGCGCGAGACGATACGGATCCCGACCTGTCGGTGAAATCCGCCCAGTCTCTCGAGGGGGAATTCCTGCAACAACTGTTGCGGGAAAGCGCGTCGAATACGATGACCACTATTCTCACTGTTCACGTTCCTTCGCGTCCCGGTCGTGCGGTAAACACGCTGGTGGCGCTGCGTGGGGGGAAAATTGTGGCAAGCTACGCCAAGCTACACCTCTATGATGCTTTCTCCATTCAGGAGTCCCGCAATGTTGATGCGGGTAACGTAATCGCACCGCTGCTTGACGTGGATGGATTCAGAGTGGGGCTGATGACCTGCTACGATCTGCGTTTTCCTGAACTGTCGATGGCGCTTGCGTTGCAGGGCGCTGAAGTGCTGGTGCTACCGGCGGCATGGGTCAGAGGGGCGCTGAAGGAACATCCCTGGTCGACACTACTGGCTGCCCGCGCGCTCGATACCACCTGCTATATGATTGCCGCAGGGGAGTGTGGTAACAAAAATATCGGGCAGAGTCGTATTATCGATCCCCTTGGGGTGACGATTTCGGCTGCGGCAGACGTCCCGACGCTTATCATGGCGGAGATCACCGCTGAGCGAATTCGCCAGGTGCGGGCGCAATTACCGGTATTATGCAACCGCAGATTTGTGCCACCGCAATTATTATGACGTTTTTTTAAACACTGCTTGATTCACCTTGTTACAGATTGCTATTGTGTGCGCGCGTCAAATGACCGTTAATATTCTCAGGTTACTAAGGGCGCGCTACGCTGCCTGTTTTACGTTAAGAAGGTATCTATGGGTGAGATTAGTATTACCAAATTGCTGGTGGTGGCCGCACTGGTCGTTCTGCTGTTTGGTACCAAGAAGTTACGTACACTGGGTGGAGACCTGGGCACGGCGATTAAGGGTTTCAAGAAAGCAATGAATGATGAAGATGCGGGCGCGAAAAAAGACGCAGACGGCAGCATTCAGGCTGAGAAACTCTCTCATAAAGAGTAATACCCGGAGCTAAACGCCTGTCCGTTTTACCCTGATGAGAAAAAACCCGCGATTAAGCGGGTTTTTTATAGGCGAAATGTAAGTATTTATTTCGAAATTACTTCACTTCCATCCCTTTCGCCTGCAGGTCAGCATGGTAAGACGAACGGACGAACGGTCCGCAGGCCGCATGGGTAAAACCCATCGCCATGGCTTCTTCTTTCATCTCTTCAAATTCGTCCGGGCTGACATAGCGCTGAACGGGCAGGTGGTGACGGCTCGGCTGCAAATACTGTCCCAGCGTCAGCATAGTCACGCCGTGACGACGCAGATCGCGCATCACTTCAATGATTTCCGCATTCGTCTCACCGAGACCCACCATCAGACCGGATTTGGTCGGGATCTCCGGATGCGCTTCTTTAAAGCGTTCCAGTAATTTGAGCGACCAGTTGTAGTCAGCGCCCGGGCGAACCTGACGATAAATACGCGGCACGTTCTCAAGGTTATGGTTGAAAACGTCCGGCGGAGTGGCGGTCAGAATTTCCAGAGCACGATCCATACGACCGCGGAAGTCGGGGACCAACGTTTCAATCTTAATCGTAGGACTTTTCTCACGAATAGCGGTAATGCAATCGGCAAAGTGCTGAGCGCCACCGTCACGCAGGTCATCACGGTCAACTGAGGTGATAACGACATAGCGCAGGGCCATGTCGGCAATCGTTTGTGCCAGCTTAACCGGTTCGTTGGCGTCCGGCGCCACAGGGCGGCCGTGGGCCACATCACAGAACGGGCAGCGACGGGTACAAATAGCGCCGAGGATCATAAACGTGGCGGTACCGTGGTTGAAACACTCCGCCAGGTTTGGGCAAGAGGCTTCTTCACAAACAGAATGCAGGCCATTCTTACGCATTGCTGCTTTGATGCCCTGGATACGAGTGGAGTCCGCTGGAAGCTTAATTTTCATCCATTCCGGCTTGCGCAGCAGGGCTTCGCGCTCTGTTGCCACATTTTTGACCGGGATAAGGGCCATCTTATCGGCATCGCGGTATTTAACACCGCGTTCCATCACAATGGGTTTACTCATAGCGTGCGTGTTCCAGTTGCGAATAACGAGGGAAAGCGTTTTGATTCAAGGGAATGTTGTATTTATCAACTATTTTTGAATTCACTACACGCAGTATATCATTTAAACGGGCCTGAAAGCAGCCTGAGTGACCGGCAAAATGTAAAATAGTTGTTGTTTTGTGCCATTTGCCTGGCATCAGTTTTGACCGGGTCGCAACATTTCTTTTTCAGAAGGCGTCGCGGATCACTGCGATGACGTTCTCCAGTACCGGATCGCGTAAGCTCAGCTTGTTGTAATGCAGTGAGAAGTCGATTTTCTCATGGTTCAGGGATGGATGGGGGATCCGCTGAAGCGGCCAGCAGTGGCTGAACAGCGTGAAGAAACGCGCGGGCATAATACCCACCAGATCGCTGTGAGCAATGAGTGATGCCAGCGTGAAAATATTGTAGCTGCTAAAGCTGATTTGCCGATCGGGGAACAATTCCTGGATACGTTGGCGCAGGAGCGTGAAGCTTTGTCCTTCGATCATCAGCAGACTATGTTCAGCGTCATCGAGGGCTTCAGGGGTCAGGGTACGCGTCAGGGAAGGGTGATTCTGGCGGCAGACCAGTTCGATTTTGTCAGAAAACAGAACATGGTTCTCTACTGCGCGGTTGCTGTAGATGTGGTTATCAATAATCAAATCACTCTGAAACTGACTGAGTTGCGTTTCGGCATCATGGACGGGAATGTTACGCAGATGCAGTTGTGGATGGCTCGTTTTGATGGCGTGATAAATTGTCGGCATGACCAGCGCGCCGATAGACGGAGTGGTCCCGATAGTTATCGTCCGTTGTTTATCGTAGCTGCCGGTGAGATCCAGCGCGCCGAGAATGGATTCCAGCCCCTGGCTGATATACTCATGCAGATGGGTGGCATAAGTCGTGGGCGTCACGCCCTGGCCTTTTCGAATAAACAGGGGATCGGGAAATATTGTGCGCAGTTTCTGAATGGACTGGCTGATCGCTGAAGGAGTCAGATTGAGAACTTTCGCGGCGTTGACGATTCCTTTATGAACATAAACGGCTTCAAAAATAGTCAGCAGGTTCAGGTCTATATTTCTCAGCGTTCTGAAAATTTGCGGCTTATCTTCGGGTCGGTGTTCGTAGAAATGTCCTTTCGGCTTACTATTTTCACTCACGTTCTAACTCCAATTTAATTCACTTTATAAATAATAGTGATGCTTGTATTTGTTGTAAGCATGCGTTTTGCACCACTATTGTTCATCTCGCGGTATCGATAACCTTTTTTATAGCAATGGATTGAAGGTTTAACGTTCGTATAAAGAAAAATCCTACGTCGCTTTTATGACGGAGAAAACTCGTTAAAAATTCAAACTAAGACAAACAGAAAATATAGAAACCAGGAGACATTGTAAAGCATTTGAGCCGGAAGGGTGACAATGGCCCCCGATTTTTTGGGCCATTGCATTCAATAAGTTAAGCGGAAATATATTCGTAAGGGGGATTATTTAGCAGTGCTAAAATATTGGCTAATAATCGTGGTCGGATATTATCTGTCGTGGCCTGGCTATCCCATTGAGATATTTTTGCCATTTCCATGCCGGCATAACCGCAGGGATTAATTCGTAAGAAAGGCGAGAGATCCATATTAACGTTTAATGCCAGTCCATGGAATGAGCAACCGCGACGAATACGCAAACCGAGGGAACATATTTTCTTTTCACCGACATAAACACCAGGGGCATCTGCACGCGGGTGAGCGTCAATATCCAGTTCAGCCAGAGTATTCACGACAGTCTGTTCCAGCAACGTGACCAATTCCCGCACGCCCAGTTTACGTCGCTTCAGGTTCAACAAAACGTACATAACCTGTTGACCTGGCCCATGGTAAGTGACCTGCCCACCGCGATCGCTTTGAATGACCGGAATATCGCCGGGCATTAAAACATGTTCCGCTTTCCCTGCCTGACCCTGGGTGAAAACCGGATAGTGCTCAACCAGCCAGATTTCATCGGGAGTCTGTTCATCGCGGGTGTTGGTAAAGTCGTGCATGGCCTGGGAGACGGGTTCGTAGGGTTGAAGACCGAGCTGGCGGACCAGTATTTTATCCTGAGACAAAACAGCATCTCCGTAGAGAAGTAATCAATGGGGGAGAGAAGTATATCACAGTGAAGAGGAGGCGAGGTGGGCGCCCGAACATGGTCGGGGCCCGAACCTGTATTACAGAACCATACGGACGATTTCGATGTTACCGAGTTCTTCGTACAGCGTTTCAACCTGCTCAATATGGGTCGCGTTGATGGTAATCGAGACCGAGTGGTAATTGCCTTTGCTGCTGGGTTTTACCGTCGGAGAGTAATCACCTGGCGCATGGCGCTGTACCACTTCAACCACCTGTTCAACCAGCTCAGGTAACGCCTGCCCCATAACTTTGTAAGTAAAAGGAGTAGGGAATTCAAGCAGTTCGTTAAGTTTGGTTTTCATGTCAGCTCCGGCGTAACGTAAATAAATAACAACTCCCGCCAGAGGGCGGGAGTTTTACTGATGCTTAGTATATGGGGATGGAAATCACACTTTCAAGTGTTCAATTTTTAACCAAACCAGTGATGGAACATTAACTTAATGTAATCAATGATTTTGCTGAAGAAGTTACCTTCCGGGATTTCCTGCAGCACGACCAGAGGGCGCTGCTCAATGGTTTTACCGTCAAGCTGGAAGTTGATGGTACCGACCACCTGATTTTTCTGCAGCGGCGCATGCAGCTCCGTGCTGTTCAGTACATAGCTGGCTTTCAGGTCTTTCATACGGCCACGCGGAATGGTCAGATACACATCTTTATCAACCCCTAAGGAGGCGCGATCGGTATCACCAAACCAGGACGGTTCAGAGGCGAATTCTTTGCCTGCTTTCAGCGGGTTAACCGTTTCGAAGAAACGGAAACCCCAGGTCAGCAGTTTTTTGCTTTCCGTCTCACGTCCTTTATAGGTACGCCCGCCCATGACCGCGGAGATCAAACGCATCTGACCTTCGGTCGCCGAGGCCACCAGGTTGTAGCCTGCTTTATCGGTATGACCAGTCTTGATGCCATCTACTTTCAGGCTGTTGTCCCACAGCAAACCGTTACGGTTCAACTGACGGATGCCGTTAAAGGTGAACTCTTTCTCTTTATAGACGGAATATTCGTTAGGAACGTCGCGGATTAGTGCTTGTCCAATCAGCGCCATATCACGAGCGGAACTGTACTGACCGTCGGCATCCAGACCGTGAACCGTCTGGAAATGGGTATTTTTCAGACCCAGCGCATTCACATAGCTGTTCATCAGACCGACAAACGCATCCTGACTGCCCGCCGCAAAGTCTGCCATCGCGACGCAGGCGTCGTTACCAGACTGCAGGTTAATCCCGCGAATCAGTTGCGATACCGGAACCTGCATGCCTGGCTTCAGGAACATCAGCGATGAGCCTTTAAAGACCGGATTACCCGTGGCCCAGGCATCATTACCGATAGTGACCAGATCCGTTTCTTTAAATTTGCCCGCTTTCATTGCCTGACCGATAACGTAACTGGTCATCATTTTGGTCAGACTGGCCGGGTCGCGACGCGTATCGGCGTTTTGTTCCGCCAGCACTTTACCGGAGTTATAGTCAATGAGGATGTAAGACTCCGCGTCGATCTGCGGAACACCCGGGATCATGGTTTTGATATTCAGGTCATCGGCATGCGCGCCTGAAATAGCGGCTGTACAAAGAGCCGTGGTGAGCGCCATGCGCTGCAGGAAACGAGCGGAAAAAGTGGTCTTCATGGTCTGAACTACGACGTCCGTGATGGAATTAAAAAAAGTGCCCTACTATAGCAAATGCAATACCGGCAGGCATCTGACTTTCCGCATGACTTTGTTAACGTAGTTAACGTCATTTACAGAAACTGACACTTCAGATGCCCTTGTTACGTTACTGTGCGCCGGTAATGAAGGACTGTAATTGGGCTTCAGATTGTAAGCGCTGCTGCAGCGCACTGGCTTGTGCTTTACTGGCAAACGGCCCGAGCTGAATACGCCACACGGCGCCGTTCTGCGTGACGCGTCCAGGTACGCCAAACTGCTGGCCTAAGCGCTGTTGATATTGTTGGGCACGCCCCTGATCGCTCACCGCGCCGACCTGGACTACGTAACTGCCGCTGGCCGAAGCGGCGGCAGGCGCAGCCGTCGCAGCGGGTGTTGCTGCCGGTGCACTGACTGGTGCGCTAACGGGAGCTGCAGCCGCGGGCTGTGGCGCTGGCGTCGGTTCACTGCCTTCCAGTACACCTGCTGCCAGAGTCGTCGGGGCACCCAGGAACCCACTACTCTGAACCGGTGCGCCGGCATTATCTTCACTTTGTAAGGTGGAATTGCTGATGGCGCGAACGTCACCCTGAGGCTGCATCGCTTCCGGTGCGGAGGAGGCGCTGCCCATGCCGCCGCTCAGATCCGGACGTGAGGGCAGGGCATAAGTCTGTTTGGCCACGGTGGTACAGGCCATACCCGGACCAGACAATGAACCATCCTGTGCGACAATAATTGGGTCGATACGCACTTTGGTGTTATTGGAGGTGTTCAGACGGTCGGCAGCGGCACGCGACAGCGAAATCACGCGATCGTTGCCATAGGGACCTCGATCGTTAATGCGCACCACGATCATCCGTCCATTGGCGAGGTTAGTGATCCGCGCATAGCTCGGGATCGGTAACGTCGGATGCGCAGCGGTGAGCTGCATAGGATCGAACGCTTCGCCTGAGGCGGTCAGATTGCTACCGGGCTCGGCATCGTAGATCGCCGCGAACCCTGCCTGACTAAAGCGCGAGACATCCTGCACTATCTTGTAGCTCTTCCCGTCTCGCTGATAATCCTGATTAGCGCTCGGGTTGAGAGGTTCAAAACGCGGATCGGCTCCGCTGATTTCAACGACGGGCCCATTACATACCGCCGGTTGCGGCGCGACGGTGTTCTGTTGCTGACCATCATCACTCGTACATGCCGCGAGCAGCATAATTCCTGCTACGACGCAGACTCCAGGCAACTGCTTACGCATTGCGCACCCCTTACACGCTTTTCGATAACATTTTTCTGTGGGTGTGGATCGACATGACAATCCCGAACCCGGCCATCAACACGATCAGTGCTGAGCCTCCGTAACTGACCAACGGAAGCGGAACGCCTACAACAGGCAGAATCCCACTCACCATACCAATATTAACGAAGACATAAACGAATAAAATCAACATTAAGCCACCGGCCATCACGCGACCAAAGGTGGTTTGTGCGTGGGCGGCGATCCACAGGCCACGCATAATCAGCAGTATATACAGCGCCAGCAGGATCAGTATCCCAATCAGACCCAGCTCTTCCGCCAGGACAGCGAAGATAAAGTCGGTGTGGCGTTCGGGTAAAAATTCCAGTTGCGACTGGGTACCGTGTAACCATCCCTTACCGCTCAGACCGCCGGAACCAATCGCAATTTTAGACTGAATGATGTGGTAACCGGCACCCAACGGGTCGGTTTCCGGGTCGAGTAACATCATTACACGCTGACGCTGATAATCGTGCATCAGGAAGAACCACAGGATCGGAATGAACGCCGCGAGCAGCAGCACAGCGACGCCAATTAAACGCCAGCTCAGACCCGAGAGGAACAGCACGAACAGGCCGGAAAGCGCGACCAGAATCGAGGTCCCGAGGTCAGGCTGTGCCGCCACCAACAGCGTCGGCATAAAAATCAGCACCAGCGCGATGGCCGTGTTCTTCAGGGACGGCGGACAGACGTCGCGGTTGATAAAGCGTGCGACCATCAGAGGAACCGCGATTTTGGCGATTTCAGAAGGTTGAAAACGTACAATGCCGAGATCCAGCCAACGCTGCGCGCCTTTGGATATTGCCCCGAATGCATCGACCGCCACCAGCAGAATAATACAGAAAATATAGAGATACGGCGCCCAACCTTCATAGACGCGCGGCGGGATCTGGGCCATGACCACCATGATCACCAGCCCCATCGTAATCTGACCGACTTTACGCTCCATCATGCCAATGTCCTGGCCGCTGGCGCTCCAGATAACCAGTGAGCTGTAAACCAACAGCGCCAGCAAAATCAGTAACATGGTGGGATCAATATGGATTTTATCCCAGAATGTTTTTTTGTTCGGATTATCCGTCATGGTTATTGATCCTCCGCCGCTGCAACCGCCGGGTTTTCCGCTGGCAGATCGGTGTTGTTATCGCCCAACATGATGTGGTCAAGAATCTGACGCATAATGGTCCCCACCGCCGGGCCCGCTCCCCCGTTTTCCAGGATGATGGCGACGGCCACCTGCGGGTTGTTATACGGTGCAAATGCGGTCATCAGTTTATGGTCACGCAGACGCTCGGCAATTTTATGCGCGTTATAGGTTTCATTGGCTTTCAGGCCAAAGACCTGTGCGGTACCGGATTTAGCGGCAATTTTATATGGCGCGCTGGCAAAATATTTATGCGCGGTCCCGTTGCCACGGTTGGCGACGCCATACATGCCGTCTTTCGCCAGTTCCCAATAACCAGAATGAATATCGCCGACCGGTGGCTCCTGCGGTTGTACCCAGGGAACCTTCTTGCCGTTTTCTGCGGTACTCATCAGCAGATGAGGCACCTTCACGACGCCGTCATTAATCAGGATCATCAGCGCCTTACTCATCTGAATCGGCGTTGCCGTCCAGTAGCCCTGACCGATGCCGACCGGAATGGTATCGCCCTGATACCAGGGTTTTTTAAAGCGTTTGAGCTTCCATTCGCGGGTAGGCATGTTGCCGGAACGCTCTTCCGCCAGGTCGATACCGGTATAGTGACCGTAACCGAATTTGCCCATCCACTCGGAGAGGCGATCGATCCCCATGTCATAGGCGACCTGATAGAAGAAGGTATCCGCCGATTCTTCCAGTGATTTAGTAATGTTCAGGTGTCCGTGACCCCATTTCTTCCAGTCACGGTAGCGTTTTTCCGAGCCGGGCAACTGCCACCAGCCAGGGTCAAACAGGCTGGTATTTCGGGTGATAACGCCCGCGCTTAATGCAGACACCGCGACATACGGTTTTACCGTCGACGCAGGTGGATAAACTCCCTGCGTTGCGCGGTTGACCAGCGGCGTGTTCGGATCGTTAAGCAAACCGGAATAGTCTTTACTGGAGATACCATCGACGAACAGGTTCGGGTCGTAACTGGGCATCGAAACCAGCGCCAGCACGCCGCCAGTGCGCGGGTCGGTGACCACCACGGCCGCGCGGCTACCGGCAAGCAGCGTCTCGATATACTGCTGCAGTTTGAGATCCAGCGTCAGGTAGATGTCGTGTCCGGCCTGTGGGGGGACTTCTTTGAGCTGACGGATGACGCGGCCACGGTTGTTGACCTCGACTTCCTCGTAGCCGGTTTGACCGTGCAGCACATCTTCGTAGTAGCGCTCAATCCCCAGTTTCCCGATGTCATGCGTCGCGGCGTAGTTGGCCAGTTTGCCGTCTTTATCCAGTCGCTCAACGTCTTTATCGTTAATCTTCGACACGTAGCCAATGACGTGGGTAAGTGCGGAACCGTATGGGTAGAACCGGCGCTTATACCCTTTCACTTCCACACCCGGGAAGCGGTACTGGTTCACGGCAAAACGCGCAACCTGTACTTCGGTGAGGTTGGTTTTGACGGGAATAGAGGTAAAGCGGTGGGAACGTGCGCGCTCTTTCTTGAAGGCGGCAATATCGTCATCGGTCAGGTCGACAACGCTGCGCAGGGCATCCAGCGTTTGCTGCACGTTATCAACCTTCTCGGGCATCATTTCGACCTGATAAATGGTGCGGTTCAGGGCGAGAGGAATGCCATTACGGTCATAAATAATGCCGCGGCTGGGGGCGATAGGCACCAGCTTAATCCGGTTCTCATTCGAGCGAGTCTGGTAATCGGTAAAACGGACGATCTGCAAGTTATACAGATTGGCGATAAGCACGCCGGTGAGCAGTAAGATACCCAAAAAAGCGACCAGCGCCCGGCGCACAAATAGCGCGGACTCAGCCGTATAGTCGCGAAAAGAATTCTGTAATTTCATCCGCTGCTTAGTCTACTCAAGCTCAATGATCACTCACGGTGATAAGGGTGATTAGTGGTAATGCTCCACGCCCGATACAGGCTCTCTGCCACCAGCACCCGGACAAGCGGATGGGGAAGCGTGAGTGCAGAGAGCGACCAACTTTGTTCTGCCGCGGCTTTGCAGGCAGGGGATAATCCCTCCGGCCCGCCAATTAACAGGCTGACATCACGACCGTCCAGTTTCCAGCGTTCCAGTTCGGTCGCCAGTTGCGGCGTGTCCCAGGGCTTACCGGGTATATCCAGGGTGACGATGCGATTTTTGCCAGCGGCAGCCAGCATCTGCTCACCCTCTTTGTCGAGAATACGCTTGATATCCGCGTTCTTGCCGCGTTTGCCGGCCGGAATTTCGATCAGCTCAAAAGGCATGTCTTTGGGAAAACGCCGCAGGTACTCGGTAAAACCGGTTTGTACCCAGTCGGGCATTTTCGTGCCTACCGCGACAAGTTGAAGCTTCACGCATTAACTCCAGAGTTTTTCCA
The DNA here is from genome assembly GCF_013816795.1 of Citrobacter sp. RHB35-C17. Taxonomy (NCBI): domain Bacteria; kingdom Pseudomonadati; phylum Pseudomonadota; class Gammaproteobacteria; order Enterobacterales; family Enterobacteriaceae; genus Citrobacter; species Citrobacter sp. RHB35-C17. Next base: position 1,439,001 of record NZ_CP057150.1, read on the forward strand.
GCTCATACAGGCGACGGCTCTCTTCCTGCATAACGTGGACAATCACTTCACCCAGGTCAACGACGATCCAGTCGGCGACGCTCTCACCTTCCACGCCCAGCGGCAGCATTCCCGCAGCGCGAGATTCCTGCACGACGTGGTCAGCAATAGACATAACGTGACGGCTGGAAGTACCGGTACAGATGATCATGCAGTCGGTGATACTGGATTTGCCCTGAACGTCTAAGGCGATGATGTCCTGACCTTTAAGGTCATCAATTTTGTCGATAACAAAATCCTGGAGTGCTTTACCCTGCAAGTTTTCCCCCTGGGTGCATGAATGAGTATTAATAAGCCTGTCAGTATACCTGAACCCACCGGCTTTTCGGGACAAATGTCACCGGGCGACTTTGGAAAGTGGGCTATCATCCCACCCCATGCAACAGAATGCATCGCCATTTTTGTAAAACAATTTCTGCAAAACGCTGAAGGGTGGGAAAAGTCTGGCAGCGGAGAATAGCAGCCTGTCCGGGGGTGTCAATGGGCGGAGCGTTGCTGGCAGTAAAAAACAGATATTTTACTCGCCGGGCGTCCATATCGCTCTGCTGTTGAGAACCCGAAGCGTGGCAAAATCGCCAGTAAAATCAATGGCACTCCAGCAGCCTTGCTCAACGCGAAAATGCCACATCGCCGCGGCGGGCATGGCAAGCAACCGGGCGATTAACAGGCTGAGAACACCCTGATGGCTGACTATCAGCACATGATCATGGTGCTGATAGTCAGCGAGGATCGAAATTGCCTGCTCAACGCGCTGGGCGAAAGCCTGAAATCCTTCCCCATTGGTGGGAACGGCATTTTGCCAGTCGTTGCACCAGGCCGCGTAGTTTTCGGCATCTTCGCGGGCCAGATCCTGGTGATGACGCATCTCCCAGTCACCAAAAAACATCTCATTGAGCTCAGGCTTCACCTGTAGCGGCAGTTCACGTCCCTGAAGCACTAAGCGCGCCGTGTGCTGCGCGCGCTCCAGCTCGCTACACAGCACCTGCTTAAAGGGAACCTGGCGAAGCAATGTATTCAGCGTTTGCGCCTGCGCCACGCCGCGCCCGGTCAACGGTGTGGGGGCATGACCGCTGTACAAACCCGCCACATTAGCCTCGGTTTCACCATGACGAACTAACCAGAGTCGCATTTATCCCTCGTGATACGTATTCGCGCAAAACATGATATTCGCCCTGAATGCGCGCGCTAATTTCTCTAAAATAGCCTCTTTTGCCAGGAGCGGCACGATGTCTCTATTCCAAAGCGCCCACGGCGGTAATATCCGTGAGGCGGCTGAGTTCCTCGGGATCTCGCCCGAGAAGTTGCTGGATTTTAGCGCGAATATTAATCCACTGGGTATGCCTGAAACGGTAAAACGCGCCATTGTCGACAATTTACACCTTGCCGAGCGCTATCCTGACGTCGATTACCGCCACCTGCATCAGGCACTGGCCCGACATCATCAGGTTCCCGTCGAATGGATCCTCGCCGGAAACGGTGAGACGGAGTCGATCTTCACCCTGGTAAATGGTTTGAAACCGCGGCGAGCGATGATCGTCGCGCCGGGATTTGCCGAATACCGCCGCGCGTTGCAGTGGAGCGAATGCGTCATTGATACGTTCATGCTGCGTGAAGAGGATGGCTGGCAACTGACCGGGGCGATTCTCGATGCGTTAACGGCAGAACTGGACTGTCTGTTTTTGTGCACGCCTAACAATCCCACCGGATTACTGCCGGAGCGGGCGTTACTCGAGGCGATTGCCGGGCGCTGTCAGGCGCTAAATATTGCGCTGATTCTTGATGAAGCATTTATCGATTTTATCGCAGACGAAGCGGGATTTATTCCGCTGTTAAAGGATAACCCGCATATCTGGGTTCTGCGTTCACTGACAAAATTCTATGCCATCCCGGGACTGCGGCTGGGATATCTCCTTAACAGCGATGTGCAGGCGGTCGCGGCGATGAGGGCGCGCCAGATGCCGTGGTCGATCAACGCTTTTGCTGCACTGGCAGGGGAACAGGTGCTGGAGGATACCGCGTATCAACAGGCGACATGGCAGTGGTTGCGGGAAGAGGGCGGACGTTTTTATCAGCAGCTGTGTGCGCTGTCGGGACTGACGGTCTATCCCGGTCAGGCGAATTATCTTCTGCTGCGTTGCGAAACCGATCTCCAGCGCGCTTTGCTGACGCGACATATTCTGATCCGCAGTTGCGCCAATTACCCAGGTCTTGATGGACGCTATTTCCGCGTGGCAATACGCAGTCAGGAAGAGAACAACCGCCTGCTGGCGGCGTTAACCGAAGTACTTAGCGATACAGTCCATGCTCATTGATATAGTCCAGCACCGCGTGCGGCATCAGATCATCACACGGTTCGCCGTTTTCCAGCCGCTCGCGGATGATCGTGGCGGAAATATTGAACCACGGCGTCTCGGCGAGATAAATTTTCCCTGCCGGTAGCTGGTGCAGATCGTCCGGCGTATTCGTCAGATGTTGATCCAGCCAATGCTGATGCTGTTCCTGCGCCATTTCAAGCGGATAGCCCGGACGGCGGCAGACAATCAGATGGGTATTGTCGAGAATGGTTTCGTAGTCGTGCCAGGTCGGGAAGGTCAGCAACGAGTCCTGGCCGATGATAAACGCCAGTGGGGCATCTGGACCTTGCTCTTCACGCCAGGCCTTTAGCGTTTGCGCCGTATAGGAAGGGGTGTCGTGCTTTAGTTCGCGCTCATCAAGGATAAACAACGGCTTGTCGGCAATTGCCAGTTCAAGCATAGTTTTGCGCTGTTCACTCGTCGCCTCTGGCTGCGGGCGATGAGGGGGAACATTATTAGGCATCACGATGACCCGTGATAAACCAATCAGATTGGCCAGCGTTTCCACGGGTTTGAGGTGACCATAGTGCACCGGATCAAAGGTGCCGCCAAAGAGTGCCTGTAACGATTTCATATCAGCCATCAATAAAAACTTCAGCCAGCGCTTTGTGGCAAATCAGCAGTGAGAGCCCTTCAAGCTCCGCCCAGACCGACTGGCCATAGTCCTGCTTCAGCGTGATTTCCGTACGTGTCAGTAACTGGACCGCCTGACGTAACTGCGCCGGACTCAGTCGGTTCAGCGCGTCGCCAATCATGCCCCGACGGTTTTGCCAGACGCGATGCTTATCAAAAAGCGTGCGCAACGGGGTATGGGCCGACTGGCGTTTCAGCGTAACCAGCAGCAACAGTTCACGTTGCAGGGTTCGCAGCAAAATAACCGGTTCGCTGCCTTCCAGACGTAACTGCTGAAGAATGTGCAGTGCGCGCTTACTTTTGCCCATGATCAGCGCATCCACCCAATGGAATGGGGTGAAGTGGGCGGCATCATTAACGGCCTGCTCGACGCGAGGCAGGGTGAGCTTTCCGTCGGGCCACAGTAACGATAAACGCTCCAGTGCCTGCGCCAGCGCCAGCAGGTTACCTTCATAGCAATAGCACAACAGTTGATTTGCTGCGTCGTCCAGCTGCAGATTATTTTGTTTTGCGCGCGCCGCCACCCAGCGGGGAAGTTGCGCCTGCTCCGGCGTCTGACAACTGATCTGTACGCTTCGATCGGTCAGCGCTTTAAACCATGCGGCATTTTCCTGGGCTTTGCTGAGCTTGTTACCGCGTACGATCAGCAGCAGATCGTCATGCAGCAACTGAACCAACGTCGCCAGTTGTTCATTAATCGCGGCATTCGGACCGTTTTCGGGCAGCAGCAACAACAGCGTCTGACGGCTGGCGAACAGACTCATCGCCTGGCATTGCGAGCACAATGCGTTCCAGTCGGTATTGTTGTCGAGAGTAAACGTGTGGTGTTCGTCGAACCCCTGCGTTGCCGCAACCTGACGGATGGCATCCTGGCCTTCCTGCAACAACAATGGGTCATTTCCAAGGAGCAGATACGCCGCGCGCAACCCTTCAGAGAGTTGCGCGCGGAGTTGTTCAGGGTACAACCGAATCATCAGTTACCCAGCGTGCTGGAGACACGCGTTGAAGAGGAAGCGGGTGCCGCTTCTTTATCGTCAACGGCAACCTCTTCTTGCGATGAGAGACGATCCGCAGCATGTACGCTTGGCAGCTTACGAATTAATTGCTCCGCCGCTCTGTCGTACATTTCTTTGATGATCATATCCTGCTCGTTATCCTTCGCCAGCGCCATCTGTGGGTTGTCGAAGAACGAACGGAATACCCGGACGCTGATAGGATAAATATCGTGACCAGGAATCAATACTGACGCATTAACCGTCATAATCATCTGATATTCCGCTGTCTGCCCATTCTGGAAGACAGATGCGGTATCTTTCGAAATGCTGACCCGACCCAGACGCAGAGACGGTACGTCTTTACGCAGCGTACTCTTATCCAGCAGCTCAACGTCGTTCAGACGCAGTTGGTTACGCACCGCACGGCTTAGCGGACCGTTCGGATCCCCCGTGTCCAGAATCATGGTTTTCATGGTGTCCGGTACCTGCGTGGTATTGCGCAGGTGCCAGCCACATCCGGCGGTGGTTAACACCGCCAGAGATAACAACAATGTTGCCAGATATCGCACGCTTCCTCCCGCGCTTAGCCAACGACCAGATTGAGGAGTTTACCCGGTACGTAAATCACTTTACGCACGGTAACGCCATCAAGATATTTAGCGACCAGATGTTCCTGTCCCGCACGTTCACGAACCTGCTCTTCTGTCGCATTCACCGGAACGGTGATTTTACCGCGCACCTTGCCGTTAACCTGAACCACGACCAGCGTGGAGTCTTCGACCATTGCGGCGTTGTCCGCGACCGGCCACGGCGCGTTGTCGATGTCGCCTTCGCCTTTCAGCGCCTGCCACAGCGTAAAGCAGACGTGTGGGGTGAACGGGTTAAGCATCCGGACTACTGCCAGCAGCGCTTCCTGCATCAGCGCGCGATCCTGCTCGTCATCCTGCGGGGCTTTCGCCAGCTTGTTCATCAGCTCCATCACGGCGGCAATCGCGGTGTTGAAGGTCTGACGGCGGCCGATATCATCGGTCACTTTGGCGATCGTTTTGTGTACATCGCGACGCAGCGCTTTCTGATCTTCTGTCAGCGCGTCAACGTTCAGCAGCGCAACATCGCCACGGGAAGTGTGTTCATACACCAGTTTCCAGACACGTTTCAGGAAGCGGTTAGCGCCTTCCACGCCGGACTCCTGCCATTCCAGCGTCATATCAGCCGGAGAGGCGAACATCATAAAGAGACGCACGGTATCCGCGCCGTAACGCTCAACCATTACCTGCGGGTCGATACCGTTGTTTTTCGACTTGGACATTTTGCTCATGCCGGTATACACCAGCTCATGGCCCGCCGCGTCTTTCGCCTTCACGATACGGCCTTTCTCGTCGCGTTCAACGATCGCATCCACCGGAGAAACCCAGTTACGCTCGCCGTTTTCGCCCACATAGTAGAACGCATCCGCCAGTACCATCCCCTGACACAGCAACTGTTTCGCCGGTTCGTCAGAGTTCACCATGCCGGCATCGCGCATCAGTTTGTGGAAGAAGCGGAAGTAGAGCAGGTGCATGATGGCGTGTTCGATGCCGCCGATATAGATATCAACCGGCAGCCAGTAGTTTGCCGCTTTGGAATCCAGCATCCCTTCCTGATACTGCGGACAGGTGTAGCGCGCATAGTACCAGGATGACTCCATAAAGGTGTCGAAAGTGTCAGTTTCGCGCAGTGCAGGCTGGCCATTAACGGTGGTTTTTGCCCATTCAGGATCGGCTTTGATCGGGCTGGTGATGCCGTCCATCACGACATCTTCCGGCAGGATCACCGGCAATTGATCTTCCGGCGTTGGCAGCACGGTGCCGTCTTCCAGCGTGACCATCGGGATCGGTGCCCCCCAGTAACGCTGACGGGAAACGCCCCAGTCGCGCAGACGGTAGTTGATCTTACGCTCGCCCACGCCTTTGGCGGCCAGCTTATCGGCAATGGCGTTGAAGGCCGCGTCGAAGGCCAGACCGTCAAATTCGCCAGAGTTAAACAGAACGCCCTTATCGGTCATCGCCTGTTCGGAAAGATCCGGCTCTGAACCATCGGCTGCCAGGATAACCGGTTTAATGGTTAAGCCGTATTTGGTGGCAAATTCGTAGTCGCGCTGATCGTGACCCGGTACGGCCATGACCGCGCCAGTGCCGTATTCCATCAGCACAAAGTTAGCCGCCCAGACCGGGATTGCTTCGCCAGTCAGCGGGTGAACCGCCTTAAAGCCGGTATCGACGCCTTTTTTCTCCATGGTCGCCATGTCAGCTTCGGCCACTTTGGTGTTACGGCATTCGTCGATAAAGGCTGCCAGTTCAGGGTTGTTCTCTGCCGCTTTCTGCGCCAGCGGGTGACCAGCGGCAACCGCCAGGTAGGTGGCACCCATAAAGGTGTCCGGGCGGGTGGTGTAAACGGTCAGCGTGTTGTCATAATCGTTCACGTTGAAGGTGATTTCCACGCCTTCAGAACGACCAATCCAGTTGCGCTGCATCGTTTTCACGGTGTCAGGCCAGTGATCCAGTTTATCCAGATCGTTGAGCAGTTCATCGGCATAGGCGGTAATTTTAATAAACCACTGTGGGATCTCTTTACGCTCAACTTTGGTGTCGCAGCGCCAGCAGCAGCCGTCGATAACCTGTTCGTTCGCCAGTACGGTCTGATCGTTCGGGCACCAGTTGACCGCAGAGGTCTTTTTGTAGACCAGACCTTTTTTGTACAGTTCGGTGAAGAATTTCTGCTCCCAGCGATAGTATTCCGGGGTACAGGTCGCCAGCTCGCGGCTCCAGTCATAGCCAAAGCCCAGCATTTTGAGCTGGTTCTTCATGTAGGCGATATTATCGTAGGTCCACGGTGCTGGCGCGGTGTTGTTTTTCACCGCCGCGCCTTCTGCAGGCAGGCCGAATGCGTCCCAGCCGATAGGCTGCAGCACGTTTTTGCCCAGCATGCGCTGATAACGGGCGATCACGTCACCGATGGTGTAGTTACGTACGTGGCCCATGTGTAGTCGACCAGAAGGATAGGGAAGCATAGACAGGCAGTAATACTTCTCTTTGCTCTCGTCTTCGGTAACTTCAAATGTGCGCTTCTCATCCCAGTGAAGCTGTACTTTGGATTCTATCTCTTCCGGGCGGTATTGCTCTTGCATGGCAGCCAGTGGTCCTGTTTTCAATACAGCTACAAACGTAGCTTCGATGTGGTGTTTCAGATCCGCATAGCATAGCCCAAACGCCCGCGTCAAAACAGCCTTTCGCGCATTCAGGTTCGAATTCACGCCACGATAATCCTTGCACGAATTTACACACTCTGTGGACAGTCTTGCAAAGCGTAACCCAAATAACGTCTATTATTATAGACAGTTAACGACCCAGGAGGCGAAACGATGAACAAGGTTGCTCAATACTACCGTGAACTGGTGGCGTCATTAAGTGAACGTCTGCGCAATGGCGAGCGTGATATCGATGCGCTGGTGGAACAGGCGCGGCAGCAGGTTTTGCAGGCCGGGGAGTTAACGCGAACCGAAGTGGACGAACTGACGCGCGCTGTCAGACGTGACCTGGAAGAGTTTGCCATCAGCTACGAAGAGAGTCTGGAAGAGGAGTCCGACAGCGTCTTTATGCGGGTAATCAAAGAGAGCCTGTGGCAGGAACTGGCGGATATCACCGACAAAACGCAGCTCGAATGGCGTGAAGTGTTTCAGGATCTAAGTCATCACGGGGTATATCACAGCGGCGAAGTGGTGGGGTTGGGCAATCTGGTCTGTGAGAAGTGTCATTTTCACTTGGCGGTGTATACGCCGGATGTGTTGCCATTGTGCCCAAAATGTGGACACGACCAGTTTCAGCGTCGTCCGTTTGAACCGTAATCTAGTCTGATGCCGAGGTTGACGCATCTTATCAGGCCTACGATGACTCATTACGTAGGCCGAATAAGCGTCAGCACCGTCCGGCATTGGTCATGCGTAAAACTGTAGCCGTTCTGCCAGCAGGTCTACAAATCCCTGACGATCGACATCCACCATCACGGTGGCATTCGGTTTATTGCCCGTCAGGAAGTAATAGTCCACCACGGTCATCCCCTGAGTGTATTTCCCCTGAGTTTCCACCCCAACCCAGCGTTCAACGGTGGTAAACAGTTCGGGTCTCAACAGCCAGGCGATGGTGCACGGGTCGTGCAGCGGTGCGCCGATAAATCCCCATTTCTCGTCTTTATGATACTCGAGGAAGAAGTCGAGTAGTTCAGCAACGATCGTGGAAACCGGGTTACCAATGGCGCGGAAGCGTTCGGTATCTGCGACATGAATTTGTGCTTTATGCGTGACGTCCAGACCGGCCATCACCACCGGAATCCCCGACTGGAAGACGATTTCTGCGGCTTCAGGGTCGACATAGATATTGAATTCGGCGGCAGGCGTCCAGTTGCCCAACCCCATCGCGCCGCCCATGATCACGATACGGGCGATTTTGTCACGCAGTTCAGGATGGCTGTTCAGCAACAGTGCGACGTTGGTTTGCGGCCCGGTTGAGACAAGGGTGACCGGTTGTGTGCTCTCGCGCAACGTCTTTGCCATCAGCTCAACGGCGGTGCATGGCTGCGGCGCAAAGGCGGGTTCCGGTAGCGCCGGGCCATCCAGTCCGCTTTCACCGTGGACGTTATCGGCAATGATCAGTTCACGCATCAGGGGCTTGGGCGCGCCGCCCGCCACTGGAATGTCCGTGCGGTTCAGCAGCGTTAACATTCGCAATACGTTGCGTAGCGTTTTATCGGGTGTCTGGTTTCCTGCGGATGAGGTGATGGCTTTAACGTCAAGTTCCGGTGAGGCGAGGGCGAGAACCAGTGCGATCGCGTCATCATGACCCGGGTCGCAATCTATGATTATTGGCAGTGCCATTGTTGCTCCTTATGAATGCTACATTGTGGCAAGGGTAACGCTGGGGTGAAAATGATTCGAGGAGCGAGGCAAGAAAGCGTGAGATGGCGCGCACTCTGACATGCGCGCCGAAAAGATTAATGCAGGATTTTGGCGAGGAAGTCTTTTGCGCGTTCGGATTTCGGGTTAGCGAAGAACTCTTCTTTCGGTGAGTCCTCAACGATTTTCCCTTCGTCCATAAAGATCACCCGATTCGCCACTTTGCGGGCAAAGCCCATTTCATGGGTCACCACCATCATGGTCATCCCTTCGTTGGCCAGTTCAACCATAACGTCCAGTACTTCGTTGATCATCTCTGGATCAAGCGCCGAAGTGGGTTCATCGAACAGCATGGCGATAGGATCCATACACAGCGCGCGGGCAATCGCCACACGCTGCTGCTGGCCGCCGGAAAGCTGCGCTGGATATTTATTGGCATGCGCGGCAAGGCCCACGCGTTCCAGCAACTTCTGCGCTTTTTCACGCGCCGGGGCTTTATCACGCTTAAGCACTTTTACCTGCGCCAGGGTCAGGTTTTCAATAATCGACAGATGCGGGAACAGCTCAAAGTGCTGGAACACCATCCCGACGCGTGAGCGTAACTTCGCCAGATCGGTTTTTTTGTCGTTGACCATAATACCGTTCACGGTGATTTCACCTTTTTGCACCGGCTCCAGGCCGTTAACGGTTTTGATCAGGGTCGACTTTCCGGAACCTGACGGGCCGCAGACGACCACCACTTCGCCTTTTTTCACTTCCGTGGAGCAGTCGGTCAGCACCTGAAAGTGACCATACCATTTAGAAACATTTTTCAGGGTAATCATTAAACTGTCCTTTTCTTCAAATAGCTGACCAACAACGACGCGCTCAGGCTGATAACAAAGTAAACGGCACCGGCAAACAGGATCATTTCGACCTGTGTACCATCACGCTCGCCAATCGTAGACGCAGTGCGGAAGAAATCCGCGAGACTTAAGACGTACACCAGAGACGTATCCTGGAACAGGACGATGCCCTGCGTCAGCAGCAGCGGTACCATCGCGCGAAACGCCTGCGGCAAAATGATGAGCTTCATTGACTGCCAGTGGGTCATCCCCAACGCCAGCGCCGCACTTGACTGTCCGCGGGAAATACTCTGGATGCCCGCACGGATAATTTCGGAGTAATAGGCGGCTTCAAACATCGAAAATGCGACCATTGCTGAAATCAGGCGAATATCGGTTTTCGGCGACAGCCCCAGTACGTCCTGTAATAGCCCCGGCACAATCAGATAGAACCACAACAGTACCATCACCAGCGGGATGGAGCGGAAGACGTTAACGTACGCTTTAGCAAACCAGGCGACAGGCGCAAAACTGGAAAGGCGCATAACGGCGAGAATAGTGCCCCAGACAATACCGATAATCACCGCGGTGACGGTAATTTTCAGCGTAATGAGCAGCCCATCCAGCAGATAGGGCAGGGAAGGGACAATTGAACTCCAGTCGAATTCGTACATTATTTGCCTCCCAGATTGCCAGGCAGGCGGATTTTACGTTCCACCAGACTCATCACCAGCATGATGAAGGCATTAATCAACACGTACGCCAGGGTAATGGCGGTAAATGACTCCCAGGCATGCGCCGAGTAATCGAGCAGCTTCCCGGCCTGCGCGGCCATATCGACCAGACCGATGGTCGAGGCGATGGCGGAGTTTTTCACCAGGTTCATCATCTCAGAGGTCATCGGCGGGACGATCACCCGATAGGCGTTAGGCAACAACACGTAGCGGTAGGCCTGCGGCAGGGTCAGTCCCATCGCGAGCGCTGCGTTTTTTTGACCGCGTGGCAGTGACTGAATGGCGGCACGAACCTGTTCGCAAACGCGCGCGGCGGTAAACAGCCCCAGACAGAGCATGGACGAAACGAAGAACTGAATATTGGGATCCAGTTCTGCCTTAAACCACATGCCAAGATCTTCTGGCAGCAGTTCAGGCACCACCAGATACCAGGTGAAGAACTGGACGATCAGCGGTACGTTACGGAACAGTTCTACATACAGGGTGCCGATCCCGGAAAAGAAGCGATTCGGGACGGTGCGTAAAATGCCAAATAAAGAACCGACCAGGAAGGCAATGATCCAGGCGGTGATGGAAAGTGCGATGGTAACCTGGAAACCGCTCCAGAGCCAGCCGAGATAGGTGGTGTTGCCGAATGGGGCCTGTTGTAAAAAAATGCCCCAGTTCCAGTCTATTGACATACATCTACTCCGAAAAAATAAGGGTAGCAGCGCTACCCTCGAAGATTGTTATCCAGCGTACTTCGGTTTTCAGGCCTGATGGGGAACGACCATCAGGCATATAGTCTGTCCGTGCTGCATAGCAATCGAGAGGGCAAGGAGTTCCCGCCCCATTTCGTTCTAGTTAGTTAAGTGCTTTATCATTCGGTTCTTTGAACAGCGCTTGCATTTCGTCCGACAGTTCGAAGTTCATGTTCAGGTTTTTCGGTGGGATCGGATTTTTGAACCACTTATCAAACCATTTCGCGGCTTCGCCTGAAGTCTGCGCCTGGGCGATGGTGTCATCCATCAGCTTTTTGAACTCAGGATCGTTCTTACGCAGCATGCAGCCGTAAGCTTCCTGAGACTGTGGTTTGCCGACGATTTCCCAGTTGTCCGGTTTCTTCGCCTTCGCGCGTTCACCGGCCAGCAGGGCATCATCCATCATAAAGGCAACGGCGCGACCGCTTTCCAGGGTACGGAAAGAGTCACCGTGGTCTTTAGCGCTGATGATACGCATATCCATTTTTTGCTCGTCGTTCAGCTTGTGCAGCAGAATTTCAGAGGTGGTACCTGAGGTGACAACAACCGCTTTACCTTTCAGGTCCGGGAAGTCTTTAATGTCGCCGCCTTTTTTCGCCAGCAGACGGGTGCCGACGACAAAGATGGTGTCAGAGAAAGCGGCCTGTTTCTGGCGCTCAAGGTTGTTGGTAGTGGACCCGCACTCAAAGTCGAAAGTGCCGTTTTGCAGCAGCGGAATACGGTTCTGCGACGTAATCGGGATCAGCTTCACCTGCAGATCGGGCTTGTTCAGCTTCTTCTTCACGGCTTCAACGATGGCGTTGGAGTAATCCTGAGAATAACCCACCACTTTCTGCTGATTGTCGTAATAAGAGAACGGCACGGAGGATTCACGGTGACCGACGACGATAACGCCGTTTTTGGCGATCTTGTCCAGCGTGCTGCCTGCGGCAGGGGCCGCATCTTCCGCATGTACCAGACCGGCTGACATTCCCATTACCAGCATTGCTGCGGCTAGCTTACGTAATTGCATATCCAACTCCTTATCGTCTGCGCCGTCGACGCAGTGATACCTATTGTGAGTGTCTGTGTTGTTATCACCTGCAACTTAAGCGTGCAGTGTTTTACCTGTTTGTTAACATTTAGTCTGGCTTAATGTAAAGATATTGCTGCGTTATTGTTTATTTTTGCGAAGTGCGCCGCACCGTTTAGAGGCAAAAATCCCTCGTTGCACCGTTTCGGTGCTACTGGTGAACTGCTTTAGTGCGACGACGTTGCGCTGAACGCCAAAAACAGGTTTGCCTTTGTTAACAAAGCAATAGGCGTGCCAGAATGGAAGAAGAGGATGGAGAATGGTAGGCCGGATAAGACGCGTAAGCGCGGTTATCCGGCCTGATGCAGGGAGTAATCGATTATCTACGACGTTGACGCAAACTCATTAACACGGCGGCAAAACCGAACAGCGCGGTCAGGAGCCACAGCGGCCAGTTGCCGGTGCGAGCATATGGCGTTAAGCCCGTTGTTGGCGTTACATCGACGGTTAACACCTGGCGCGTAAATTGCGGGATCATCGCCTGAATCTCGCCCTGCGGACCAATCACCGCTGTAATACCGTTGTTAGTACTGCGTAGCAGGGGGCGTGCCAGCTCCAGCGAGCGCATCCGCGCCATCTGGAAATGCTGCCACGGACCGATTGACTTACCAAACCACGCATCGTTGGAGATGGTTAGCAGAAAGTCCGTGTCCGGGCGGAAGTTATCGCGTACCTGTTCACCCAAAATGATCTCGTAGCAAATCGCGGCGGTCAGTGCTAAACCGTGCGCATGCAGCTGCGGCTGAATGTACGGGCCACGGCTGAACGAGGACATCGGCAGGTCAAAGAACGGCGCTAAGGGGCGCAGAATGGATTCCAGCGGCACAAACTCACCAAACGGCACCAGATGGTTTTTGTTGTAGCGGTTGGTGGAGTCATAACGGTAAGGATTGTCTTTCCCCAACGTGATGATGGTGTTGTAGGTGTCGTAACGGTTCTGCTTGTTCAGTCGCGCATCGACAATACCGGTAATCAGCGAGCTGTTCTTCGAACGCAACAGGTCATCCAGCATGCCCAGAAAGCGCTGCTGGTTGATTTCCAGATCCGGAATGGCGGATTCCGGCCAGATGATCAGCTGCGATTTCTCCATTTCGGGCTGCGTCGCATCCAGATAGATCTTGAGCGTATTCATCAACTGGCCTTCGTCCCATTTCAACGACTGCGGGATATTGCCCTGAACCAGCGACACGCGGGTTGTTCTTTCCGGCTCCAGGGTGAACCACTGGATATAGCGCAGTGGGAAAGGGAGCGCGAAAAGAACGATGGCGACCACCAGCGGACGCCAGTTACGGCTGACCAGCGAGAGAACCAGCAATCCGCTGACCATCATCAACAGGAAGTTTATGGCTTCGACACCCATGACCGGTGCCAGCCCTTTCAGCGGGCCGTCGATCTGACTGTAGCCGAACTGCAGCCACGGAAATCCGGTCAGCACCCAACCACGCAGAAATTCCGTTAGCTGCCAGACCACCGGTGCGGCAATGGCAACCCGCAGCCAGCTGGTTTTTGGCCACAGACGCGCAAGTACGCCAGCAAACAGTCCGGTATACAATGAAAGGTATGCCGCGAGCAGCACCACAAGGAAGACGTTCACCGGGCCTGGCATCCCGCCAAACTGCGCGATGCTGACGTAAACCCAGTTGATACCTGTACCGAAGAGTCCCAGTCCCCAGAAATAGCCGATAGCAGCTGACTGACGCGGGCGACGATTCAGGGTGAGTGCCTGCAAGCCCATCAGCGACACAATCGCAGCGGGCCAGATGTCATAAGGAGAAAAAGCCAGCGTACCGCAGGCACCGAATAATAACGCCAGCAGCAGGCGAATGCGCTGGCGTTCAAGTAATGAGGCAAAAGCCATTGAGTTCTTCTTCCCGTTCGGTGTTATTCGTCCAGTTTTGGCTGGGGGGAGTCATCCGGAATTCTGACGTGAACCTGAATAATACGACGGCTGTCGGCCATAGCCACTTTGAACTGGTAACCATCGATATCAATGGTTTCACCCCGGGCGGGCAGGTGACCAAACGCCTGCATCACCAGACCCCCAATGGTATCGACTTCTTCGTCGCTAAAGCTGGTGCCGAAGGCATCATTGAAGTCTTCGATCGGCGCGAGCGCGCGAATGGTCCAGGTATGGCGACTGAGCTGACGGAAGTCGATATCATCTTCTTCGTCGTATTCATCTTCGATTTCACCGACGATCAGTTCGAGGATATCTTCAATGGTGACCAGACCAGAGACACCGCCGAATTCGTCGATGACGATAGCCATATGGTAACGCTGAGAGCGAAACTCTTTGAGCATACGGTCAACGCGTTTGCTCTCCGGGACGACAACGGCCTGGCGTAACACTTTCTCCATGCTGAAGGCTTCGGCATCGCTGCGCATAAACGGCAGCAAGTCCTTGGCCATCAGAATCCCTTCAATGTGATCTTTGTCTTCGCTGATCACCGGAAAACGCGAGTGGGCGGACTCGATGATGACATCGAGGCATTCGTCCAGCGTCTGGTTGCGTTTCAGGGTAATCATCTGGGAGCGGGGAATCATGATGTCGCGAACGCGCTGGTCCGCAATGTCCATCACCCCTTCGAGCATATCGCGCGTATCTTCATCGATAAGGTCGTTCTGCCCGGAATCACGGATCAGCGCCAGCAATTCATCACGGTTTTTCGGTTCACCGTGGAAAAGTTGGCTCAGTAACAGGGAGAAAAATCCCTTCTTGCTGTTTAACGTGTCACTACTGTGTGAATTGTCGTCGCTCATGGCGTCGTATGGGTTCTCTTGTTAGTTAATCTCTTGCTCAATGCGCGCAAACTCAGCGCATGGCATCACCAGAAACCACCGGGCATTCGCCCGGTCGCTTATTCCTTCTCGGCAATGTACGGATCCTCATAGCCCAGAGCAAGCATAATCTCTGTCTCGAGGGATTCCATCTCTTCTGCCTCGTCGTCTTCGATATGATCGTAACCCAGCAAATGCAGGCTGCCGTGGACGACCATGTGCGCCCAGTGGGCATCCAGCGGCTTACCTTGATCCTGGGCTTCCTGTTCAACTACCTGACGGCAGATGATCAAATCACCGAGCAGCGGCATTTCAATCCCTGGCGGCGCTTCAAACGGAAAAGAGAGCACGTTGGTCGGCTTATCTTTCCCACGATAGGTCAGATTGAGGTCGTGGCTTTCGGCCTCGTCCACCAGGCGAATCGTCACTTCTGATTCTTCCTGAAATTGCGGGATAACCGCATTCAACCAGGCCTGAAACTGGCTCTCTTCCGGCAAACCGCTGTTGTTCTCACACGCCAGTTGCAAATCAAGGATCACCTGACTCATTTCTGTTCCTGTTGTTCCTGAGCTTCACGCTTGCGCTCGGCAGCCAGCTCGGCTTTACGTTTTTGTTCGGCTTCTTCCCAGGCTTCATAGGCGTTAACGATACGGGCTACCACCGGGTGGCGCACGACGTCTTCGCTGTGGAAGAAGTTAAAGCTGATCTCGTCGACCTCTGCCAGCACCTCAACGGCATGGCGCAGACCCGATTTGATGTTGCGCGGCAGGTCAATCTGCGTGACGTCGCCGGTAATCACCGCCTTCGAGTTAAAGCCGATACGGGTCAGGAACATCTTCATCTGTTCGATAGTGGTGTTCTGACTTTCATCAAGAATGATAAAGGCATCGTTCAGTGTACGTCCGCGCATATAGGCCAGCGGAGCCACTTCAATCACGTTGCGCTCAATCAGCTTTTCAACTTTCTCGAAGCCGAGCATTTCGAACAGGGCGTCATACAGCGGGCGCAGATACGGGTCGACCTTCTGGCTCAAATCGCCTGGCAGGAAGCCCAGTTTTTCCCCGGCTTCAACCGCCGGACGGGTCAGTAGAATACGGCGGATCTCCTGGCGCTCAAGGGCATCCACGGCAGCGGCAACGGCGAGGTAGGTTTTCCCTGTACCGGCAGGACCGACGCCGAAGGTGATGTCATGGTCGAGAATGTTGGCGATGTACTGCGCCTGATTAGGTGTACGCGGTTTAATCACACCACGCTTGGTTTTGATATTGACCGCTTTGCCGTACTCGGGAACGCTCTCAGCGCTCTGCTCAAGCACACGCGCTTCTTTAATCGCAAGGTGGATTTGTTCCGGTTCGATATCCTGCGTCTGGCCGCGCATCGGCGCAGTATCGACATACAGGCTGCGCAGGATATCTGCCGCAGCGGTGACGCAAATCGGGCGACCGGTCAGTTTAAAATGGTTGTCACGGCGGTTAATCTCGATGCCGAGACGGCGTTCCAGCTGTTTGATGTTGTCGTCAAACGGGCCGCAAAGGCTCAGCAGGCGGGCGTTGTCTGCGGGCTCAAGGGTAATTTCGCGAGTGTCTGTGTTCAAACTGTTCCTCTTATGCATAGGGAGCCGGAAGGCGAACATTCACCGGCCTGTCAGGAAATTATTCACGCCACGGGTGAAAGGCGCAAGCACTGGAATAAAGATGGGGGCGCAGAGAGGAAATACAAGAGCCTTATCGGGCCTATGAAGCGTCGTGCTTTGTAGGCCCGATAAGCGCAGCGTTATCGGGCATTTTGATGTTTTCAGCAGAATTAAGGCTGCCAGAAACCGACGCCAATCTCGTTCTCTTTACGGGTTCGCGCAATCACCGATTCCGGGGTTTCTGCAATGCGCAGACCCATTTCGTCTTCGGTACGCACCACTTTCCCGCGCAGTGAGTTGGTCCAGACATCGGTAATTTCCACATCGACAAATTTACCAATCATCTCCGGCGTGCCTTCGAAGTTCACCACGCGGTTATTTTCGGTACGACCAGACAGTTCCATGATGCTCTTACGCGACGTTCCTTCTACCAGAATACGCTGAACGGTGCCGAGCATACGACGGCTCCAGGCCATTGCCTGCTGGTTAATGCGATCCTGAAGAATATACAGACGCTGTTTCTTCTCTTCTTCCGGCACATCATCGACCATATCGGCGGCTGGCGTTCCCGGACGTGCAGAGAAGATGAAGCTGTAGCTCATGTCGAAATTAACGTCAGCAATCAGCTTCATGGTCTGCTCGAAGTCCTGGGTGGTTTCACCTGGGAAGCCGACGATGAAGTCGGAGCTTATCTGAATGTCCGGACGTGCCGCACGCAACTTGCGAATGATCGCTTTATATTCCAGCGCCGTGTGGGTACGTCCCATCAGATTCAGTACGCGATCCGAACCGCTCTGTACCGGCAGGTGCAGGAAGCTCACCAGTTCCGGCGTGTCGCGATAGACGTCGATAATGTCGTCGGTGAACTCGATCGGATGGCTGGTGGTGAAGCGGATGCGATCGATACCGTCAATGGCGGCAACCAGACGCAGCAGGTCGGCGAACGAACCGGTGGTACCGTCGTAGTTTTGTCCGCGCCAGGCGTTGACGTTCTGGCCAAGCAGATTGACTTCACGGACGCCCTGAGCGGCAAGCTGGGCGATTTCAAACAGAATGTCATCAGACGGACGGCTGACTTCCTCACCGCGGGTGTAAGGCACCACGCAGTAAGTACAATATTTGTTGCAGCCTTCCATAATAGAGACAAACGCGGTCGGACCTTCCGCACGCGGTTCTGGCAGGCGGTCAAACTTCTCGATCTCCGGGAAGCTAATATCAACAACCGGACTACGGTTGCCGCGAACGGAGTTAATCATTTCCGGCAGGCGATGCAGCGTTTGCGGCCCGAAGATAATGTCGACATAGTGCGCGCGTTGGCGGATATGATCGCCTTCCTGAGACGCCACACACCCGCCGACGCCGATGATCAGATCGGGATTTTTCTCTTTCAAGAGCTTCCAGCGGCCCAACTGATGGAAGACTTTTTCCTGAGCCTTCTCGCGGATTGAGCAGGTATTCAGCAGCAGCACATCCGCTTCTTCCGCCACATCGGTCAGTTGATACCCGTGAGTGGCATCCAGCAGATCGGCCATCTTCGATGAATCGTATTCGTTCATCTGACAGCCCCAGGTTTTAATATGGAGTTTTTTGGTCATCGACTTGCTCTTGCGAAATAGTGGCTGAATTGCAGGGCGCATAGTGTAATGCTTTGCTGCCCTGGTGACCAGTATGACCGTTATCAGCCTCAAGGGGTAAAAAATCCTGTAAACTTGTCTTATTCATGCAACAGGATGATTGACCATGACAAATCAACCAACGGAAATTGCCATTGTCGGCGGGGGAATGGTCGGTGGCGCACTGGCGCTGGGACTGGCCCAACACGGCTTCACAGTAACGGTGATTGAACACGCCGCGCCTGCGCCGTTTGTTGCACACAGCCAGCCGGACGTGCGTATTTCGGCGATCAGCGCCGCCTCGGTTTCACTGCTGAAGGGACTCGGCGTCTGGGATGCCGTGCAGGGGATGCGCAGTCATCCCTATCGTCGACTGGAAACCTGGGAGTGGGAAAACGCACATGTGGTGTTTGACGCCAGCGAACTGAAGCTGCCGCTACTTGGGTATATGGTTGAAAACAACGTTCTGCAACAGGCGCTCTGGCAGGCGCTGGAAGCGCATCCGAAAGTGACGCTGCGGGTTCCGGCTTCGCTGATTGCGCTGCATCGCCATAACGAACGTCATGAGCTGGAACTGGCCGGTGGCGAGCGAATCACCGCAAAACTGGTGATTGGCGCGGATGGCGCAAATTCGCAGGTGCGGCAGATGGCCGGCATTGGCATTCACGCCTGGCAGTATGCGCAATCCTGTATGCTGATTACCGTTCAGTGCGAGAATGACCCTGGTGACAGCACCTGGCAGCAGTTTACGCCGGAGGGGCCGCGCGCGTTTCTGCCGCTGTTCGATAACTGGGCATCGCTGGTGTGGTATGACTCACCGGCGCGGATCCGTCAGTTGCAGGGGCTAAGTATGTCGCAGCTTCAGACGGAGATCGCGAAGCATTTCCCGGCGCGTCTGGGACAAGTGATGCCCGTCGCGGCAGGTGCGTTTCCGCTGACGCGCCGTCATGCCCTACAATATGTGCAGCCGGGGCTGGCGCTGGTTGGTGATGCGGCGCACACCATTCATCCGCTGGCCGGGCAGGGGGTAAACCTGGGCTATCGCGACGTGGATGCGCTGATTGATGTGCTGGTGAATGCCCGCAGTTATGGCGAGGCCTGGGCGAGTCAGCCGGTTCTGAAACGTTACCAGACCCGGCGCATGGCGGATAACTTCATCATGCAAAGCGGGATGGATCTGTTCTACGCCGGATTCAGTAATGATCTGCAGCCGCTGCGAATTATTCGTAACCTTGGACTAATGGCGGCTGAACGCGCTGGCGTGTTAAAACGTCAGGCGCTGAAATACGCATTAGGGCTGTAGCGTTGATAAAGGCCTGATGGCGGTACGCTTATCAGGCCTGTTCGTTGGTCACTAGCAGAAAAGCAAAAAGCTCGCCGAAGCGAGCTTTTCTGATGTGGCTGGGGTACGAGGATTCGAACCTCGGAATGCCGGAATCAGAATCCGGTGCCTTACCGCTTGGCGATACCCCAATGGTATGTCGGTTATCTCGCGCCAGACTCAGCCCGGTGCTTTACAGCCTGGAGATATCCAATAGTGCAGTACATCTTGAAATTTGGCTGGGGTACGAGGATTCGAACCTCGGAATGCCGGAATCAGAATCCGGTGCCTTACCGCTTGGCGATACCCCAACAAATTGTTTTTGAACCCGTTTAAAGAAACTAACGTGTTCTGAATATGGTGGCTACGACGGGATTCGAACCTGTGACCCCATCATTATGAGTGATGTGCTCTAACCAACTGAGCTACGTAGCCAGGGTGTTTCTTCGATGGCTGGGGTACCTGGATTCGAACCAGGGAATGCCGGTATCAAAAACCGGTGCCTTACCGCTTGGCGATACCCCAATGACCGTCGCGGTAATCCGCAAACTCGAAGAAAAATGGCTGGGGTACCTGGATTCGAACCAGGGAATGCCGGTATCAAAAACCGGTGCCTTACCGCTTGGCGATACCCCATCCGTGCAACGCTTTTATGGGAATGGTGCGGGAGGCGAGACTTGAACTCGCACACCTTGCGGCGCCAGAACCTAAATCTGGTGCGTCTACCAATTTCGCCACTCCCGCAAAAAAGATGGTGGCTACGACGGGATTCGAACCTGTGACCCCATCATTATGAGTGATGTGCTCTAACCAACTGAGCTACGTAGCCCTCTTTTTTCGCGCTTACCTTATCGGCGTTGCGGGGCGCATTATGCGTATTGAGCCTTGAAGCGTCAACCCCTTTTTCATCGAAAACGCCCGGAATGTGACTGTTTGGTTAGGTTGCGAACAGCGTGGCGCAATATTCGGCAATTATTGGTTATTAATCGCTTTCTGAACCGTTTTTCAGGATCAAAAAAGGGCCCCGAAAGGCCCTTTTTCATCAGCGTGGCTTATTGATAAGCGGACTGGTGAACACCCACTGCGCGACCAGATGGATCGTTCATGGTTTTGAACGCTTCGTCCCATTCGATCGCCTTAGCAGAAGAGCAGGCGACGGAAGGGCCACCCGGTACACATTCTGCGGCGCTTGGTACCGGGAACAACTCTTCGAAGATCTCGCGGTACAGATACGCTTCTTTTGAGGACGGCGTGTTGTACGGGAAGCGGAAGCGGGCGGTTTCCAGTTGCTGATCGGAAACTTGCTTAGCGGCCACCTCTTTCAGGGTGTCGATCCAACTGTAACCCACACCGTCGGAGAACTGCTCTTTCTGACGCCATGCGACGCTTGCCGGCAGATAGGATTCAAAACATTCGCGAAGGATATGTTTTTCCATCTTGCCGTTGCCGCACATTTTATCTTCCGGGTTGATGCGCATCGCCACGTCGAGGAATTTTTTATCCAGGAACGGGACGCGTGCTTCCACCCCCCAGGCCGACATCGCCTTGTTGGCGCGGGCGCAGTCGAACATGTGCAGCGCCTGGAGTTTGCGTACGGTCTCTTCGTGCAGTTCTTTGGCGTCTGGCGCCTTATGGAAATAGAGATAGCCGCCGAACACTTCATCCGACCCTTCGCCAGACAGCACCATTTTGATGCCCATCGCCTTGATCTTACGCGACATTAAGTACATCGGCGTGGAGGCGCGAATGGTGGTGACATCGTAGGTTTCGATGTGATAAATCACGTCGCGGATCGCGTCCAGCCCTTCCTGTACCGTAAAGTGAATCTCATGGTGTACGGTCCCCAGATGGTTCGCCACTTCCTGCGCGGCTTTCAGATCCGGAGAGCCTTCCAGACCGACGGCAAAGGAGTGGAGTTGCGGCCACCAGGCTTCAGAACGTTCGTCATCTTCGACACGACGGGCGGCGAATTTTTTGGTGATGGCTGAGATAACGGAAGAGTCCAGGCCGCCAGAGAGCAGCACGCCGTAAGGCACGTCTGACATCAGGTGGCTTTTGACGGAATCTTCCAGCGCCTGACGCAGTTCGTTTTTGTCGGTAACGTTATCTTTTACCGCGTCAAAATCGAACCAGTCACGCTGATAGTACTGACGGATTTCACCGTCTTTGCTCCACAGATAGCTCCCCGCCGGGAACTCTTTAATGGTGCGGCACACCGGCACCAGCGCTTTCATTTCTGACGCCACATACAGGTTGCCGAATTCGTCGTAGCCCATATACAGCGGGATAATGCCGATATGGTCGCGACCAATCAAATATGCATCCTGCTCGCTGTCATACAGCGCGAAGGCAAACATCCCTTGCAGGTCGTCAAGAAACTCTACGCCTTTTTCCTGATACAGCGCGAGGATCACTTCGCAGTCAGAGCCGGTCTGGAACGCGTAGCGATCGCCATATTCTGCACGCAGCACCTGGTGGTTATAGATTTCACCGTTGACGGCCAGCACGTGGGTTTTCTTTTCGTTATACAGCGGCTGCGCACCGGCGTTGACGTCGACAATCGACAGACGTTCATGGGCCAGAATGGCCTTATCACAGGCATAAATACCGGACCAGTCCGGGCCGCGATGGCGCATCAGGCGTGACAGCTCAAGCGCTTTTTTACGCAGTTCACCTGCATCTGACTTAATATCGAATACGCCGAAAATTGAACACATAACCTTCTCCGTTAACCTGTTGCGTAATGCTTTTTGTGTTTGCTTGCTAAAGAAAATGCCGCAAAGAAACAAGAGGCGCAAGGGGTTTGCGGTCTGAAAAAGAAAAAACGCAATGGCTATTGCTGAATGGTGAAAAAAGATTACGTATTGAGCATATTCATTGATGAATTATCAGTTTTTTGCCGTTTTTGTTGAATAGTGTGATTTTTCAGAAGACGAAAATGAAAAACCACGTCCTGGGACGTGGTCTGGGTTAAATAACGTCGATTTCGGCGACGGAGGGATAAATCCAGCTCGGGCGGAACGGCATACTGTCGATGTCATCCAGCGTGGAAACGCCGGAGAGCACCAGAATGGTTTCGAGTCCCGCCTGGAAGCCCGCGAGAATATCGGTGCGCAGGTTATCGCCGACAATGACCGTCTCTTCCGAGTGCGCCTGCATTTTATTTAACGCCGCGCGAATGATCCACGGACTGGGTTTACCAACGTAGAACGGTTTACGACCGGAGATTTTTTCGATACCTGCACAGAGCGCGCCACAGGCCGGATAAAACCCGCGACCGTGAGTGTCCGGGTTGGTAGCGATAAAGCGTGCGCCGTTTGCCACAAAGTAAGCTGCTTTGTGCATCATGTCCCAGTTGTAGGAACGGGTCTCGCCAACGATAACGAAATCCGGGTTTACATCGGTAATGGTGAAACCGGCTTTATACAATTCGTGGATCAGTGCGCCTTCGCCGACCACATATGCCTTTTTCCCTTCCTGACGACGCAGGAAATCGGCGGTCGCCATTGCCGAGGTATAAAACACGCTGTCCGGCACATTGACGCCAGCCGTCGCGAAACGGTTCGCCAGATCCTGGCCGGTCTGCGACGGGTAATTGGTCAACAGCACCAGCGGCAGGCCTTTTTCCATTACGCCAGTCAAAAATTCCGCCGCACCCGGTACGGCGACGTTGTCGTGCATTAGCACGCCGTCGATATCACAAATGACATTCTTAATGGTCATGAACTACCCAGGAGATGTGTTATTAATCCGATACTATAAGAGCGCATCAGTTTTCCAGCAAATGCTGGAGCAAAATACCGTTGAGCATAGCGCGTTTTACCAGCGCAAACGCACCGATGGCTGAGCGGTGATCCAACGTAGAACGCACCACGGGCAAATTCGTGCGAAACGCCTTCAGCGCCTGCGTATTAATGCAGCTTTCAATGGCGGGTAACAGCACTTTATCGGCTTCGGTGATCTCACCGGCAATCACGACTTTTTGTGGATTAAACAAGTTGATGGCGATCGCAATGGTTTTGCCCAGATGACGCCCGACGTGCTCGATCACCTCAGAAGCCAGGCTGTCGCCCTTATTTGCCGCCTTGCAGATGGTTTTGATCGTGCAGTCTTCCAGCGGAACACGGCTCTGGTAACCTTGCTTGAGCAGATTAAGAACGCGATGTTCAATCGCCGCGTTTGCAGCAATGGTTTCCAGACAACCGAAATTGCCGCAGTGGCAGCGCTCGCCCAATGGTTCAACCTGGATGTGACCAATCTCGCCAACGTTGCCGTTACGACCGATAAAAATTCGCCCGTTAGAGATGATTCCGGCACCTGTTCCGCGGTGGACGCGCACCAGAATGGAATCTTCGCAATCCTGACTTGCACCAAAGTAGTGCTCTGCCAGCGCCAGACTGCGGATATCGTGACCGACAAAACAGGTGACGAGGAACCGTTTTTCCAGTGCCTCAACCAGTCCCCAGTTCTCCACCTGAATATGCGGCATATAGTGGATCTTGCCGCTTTCCGGATCGACAAGCCCCGGCAGAATCACGGAAATGGCGATGAGCTCGCGGATTTTGCGCTGATTGCTGTCAATAAAAGCGGTAATGGCGTTGAGCAACGCGTGTTCCAGCGTTTCCTGCGTCCGTTCGGGCAGAGGATAGTGCTCTTCCGCCAGCACTTTGCTGCTCAGGTCGAACAGGGTGATGGTCGCGTCGTGGCGGCCAAGACGCACGCCAATGGCGTGAAAACTGCGGGTTTCGGTGATGATAGAGATGGCGCGGCGGCCTCCGGTGGAGGCCTGTTGATCGACTTCTTTGATCAGTCCGCGTTCAATCAGTTGACGCGTAATTTTGGTTACGCTGGCGGGGGCAAGCTGGCTTTGTTCGGCAATCTGGATCCGCGAGATTGGCCCATGCTGGTCAATCAGGCGGTAAACGGCCGCGCTGTTAAGCTGTTTTACGAGATCAACATTACCTATTTGAGCTTGTCCGCCTGGTGTCATACTTTCTCTTACTCAGTAACGACCTCGTTACCATTAACGATGGTCTTGATGATTTTAAAGTCGTGTGTGAAAGCGGTCAGGTTCGCCACTTTACCCGCCGCGATACTGCCGAGGTGTTTCTCAACACCGATGGCACGCGCAGGGTAGAGGGTCGCCATGCGCAGCACTTCGTCGAGTGCGATACCGCAATGTTCAACCAGATTACGCACGCCTTCAATCATGGTTAGTGATGAACCGCTCAGCGTCCCGTTCTCATCTACACAGAGTCCATTGCGGTAGTATATTGTTTTACCAGCAAAAATGAACTGTTCAATATTTGCCCCTGCCGGCGCAGTCGCATCCGTCACCAGGCACAGTTTGTCGCCTTTCAGCCGTTTGGCGTTGCGGATATTGGCATAGTCAACGTGCAGACCGTCGGCAATCACGCCGCAATAGATATCAGCTTCATCCAGAATCGCACCTGCCAGGCCCGGTTCGCGTCCGGTGATATAAGGCATCGCATTGAACAGATGTGTAGCAAAGGTGATACCTGCACGGAACCCGGCTTTCGCTTCTTTCAGCGTGGCGTTGGAGTGCCCGGCGGAGACTACAATCCCGGCATTCGCCAACTTGCTGATCACTTCCGCAGGAACCATTTCCGGCGCCAGCGTCACTTTGGTGATTACGTCGGCATTATCGCACAGGAAATCGACCAGCGCAGCGTCAGGCTGACGGACAAAGCTCGGATTGTGCGTCCCTTTTTTCACCAGGTTCAGCCACGGGCCTTCCAGGTGCAGACCCAGCGCCTGATTCGGATGTTTGGCCAGGTATTCACGCATCACGCGAATGCCTTGCTTCATGAGATCATCGCTGGTGGTAATCAGCGTAGGCAGGTAGTTGGTGCAGCCCGATTTCTCGTTGGCCTTCTGCATGATCTCCAGCGTTTCAACGGTGACGGCTTCTGCCGTGTCGTTAAACTGCACGCCGCCGCAGCCGTTGAGCTGGACATCGATAAAGCCGGGGGAAAGAATGGCCCCGTTCACTGAACGTTGTTCGATCTCTGGCGGCAGTTCTGCCACAGGACAAACGCGGTCAATCAGGCCATTGGCGACAACAATCGCATGGTCATCAAGAATTTCGTGACCGGTGAAGATCCGGCCCTGGGTTAAAGCATACATTCCGACCCCCGATTTCAAAAAAATGCCGCCCTGAACATAAAACAGGGCGGAGACTACATTACAGACCTTTGATATTTTCGGCTTCTAACTCGTTGAAATATTTCAGTGTCTTAACTTTCAGTTCCATTGTGGACGGCTCATCGCACACCACAACCGCTTTCGGATGCAGTTGCAGACAGCTGATGGTCCACATGTGGTTCACATTGCCTTCCACCGCAGCCTGCAGCGCCTGCGCTTTCTGTGAACCCAGCACCAGAATCATCACTTCTTCAGCGTCCAGCAGGGTACCCACGCCAACGGTCAGCGCGTACTTCGGTACCTGATCCACGTCGCCGTCAAAGAAACGGGAGTTTGCCACACGGGTGTCATGCGTCAGGGTTTTGATACGGGTACGAGAAGCCAGCGACGAAGCCGGTTCGTTAAAGGCGATATGACCATCATTGCCGACACCCCCCATGAACAGGTGGATTTTACCGTAGGAACGGATCTTTTCTTCATACTGACGGCATTCGGCGTCGATGTCCGGCGCGTTGCCGTTGAGCAGGTTGATATTTTCTGCTGGAATATCAACATGGTCAAAGAAATTGCGATGCATAAAGCTGTAGTAGCTTTCCGGATGCTCTTTTGGCAAGCCGACATATTCGTCCATATTGAACGTCACGACGTGTTTGAAGCTAACCTGGCCCGCTTTGTGCATTTCGACTAAGGCTTTATACGCTGTCAACGGCGTGCCGCCTGTCGGCAGACCCAGAACAAACGGACGATCGGCTGTCGGTTTGAACGCGTTGATGCGATTAACGATATGGCGTGCCGCCCATTTGCCGACCTGTTCAGCGGAAGTCAGGGGAATCAGTCTCATTCTTCACCTCAGAAAGTAAATGTAAGCCGTTGACGGATTGTGCAGGTGCATGGCAAAGCGTAACCTGGCATGCATCAGTTGGGTCAATCTGTCTTGATTTTTTGAATGATAAAATAAGTTTTCCCACATAGCCAGTAAAAGGGAGTGAATATAACGATATTTGGTGACTAAACTCACAAAAAACACGCTTTTAATTTGCGGTACGAATTAAATTTTTACACACTCACAATGCCAGTAAAGCAACAACTGAATTTCAATAAGTTAGTGACAAAATAAAAACACAGCTTAAAGCGAGCCTTAACGGGGTCTCAAAGGGGGAAGAAAGTGAGTATTCTAGGTTATCTGCAAAAGGTAGGCCGTGCGCTAATGGTGCCGGTCGCCACGCTGCCTGCGGCGGCAATATTGATGGGGGTCGGCTATTGGATCGACCCGGTAGGTTGGGGTGGAGACAACGCCCTTGCGGCGTTCTTCATTAAGTCCGGTTCCGCCATTATCGATAACATGTCCGTACTGTTTGCTATCGGTGTGGCTTACGGTATGTCTAAAGATAAAGACGGTGCTGCGGCGCTGACCGGTTTTGTGGGCTTCCTGGTGCTGACCACGCTCTGTTCTCCGGCGGCGGTTTCCATGATTCAGAAGATCCCTGCAGACCAGGTGCCTGCTGCTTTCGGAAAGATCAGCAACCAGTTCGTGGGTATCCTTGTGGGTATTATCTCTGCTGAACTGTACAACCGCTTTAGTAGCGTTGAGCTGCCGAAAGCGCTCTCCTTCTTCAGCGGGCGCCGTCTGGTACCGATCCTCACCTCTTTTGTGATGATCGTTGTGGCGTTCATCATGATGTACATCTGGCCGGTAATTTTCGACGGTCTGGTTAACTTCGGTGAACACATTCAAAAACTGGGCTCAACCGGTGCGGGTATCTACGCCTTCTTTAACCGTCTGTTGATTCCGGTGGGTCTGCATCACGCCCTGAACTCCGTATTCTGGTTCGACGTTGCGGGGATTAACGACATTCCTAACTTCCTCGGTGGTGCCCAGTCTATTGAATCGGGTAAAGCAGTTGTCGGGATTACCGGTCGTTATCAGGCGGGCTTCTTCCCAATCATGATGTTTGGTCTGCCGGGTGCGGCGCTGGCTATCTACCACTGCGCGCGTCCTGAGAACAAGGCGAAAGTGCTGGGTATTATGATGGCCGGTGCGTTTGCGGCATTCTTTACCGGTATCACTGAACCGCTGGAATTCTCCTTCATGTTCGTTGCGCCGGTTCTGTATGTGATTCACGCCGTCCTGACCGGGATCTCTGTATTCATCGCAGCGAGCATGCATTGGATTGCTGGCTTCGGCTTCAGCGCGGGTCTGGTGGATATGGTGCTTTCTTCCCGTAACCCGCTGGCGACCCAGTGGTGGATGCTGATCCCGCAGGGTCTGGTGTTCTTTGCCATCTACTACGTGGTGTTCCGTTTCGTTATCACCAAATTCAACCTGATGACGCCGGGTCGCGAACTGGCTGTGGCTGGCAGCGAAGCGGACGGTCAGGACCTCAACGTGAGCAGCGATAAAGAGCAGGACGTTTCTGCCCTGGCGCGTCAGTACATCGCCGCCATCGGTGGTTCTGATAACCTCACCGGTATTGACGCCTGCATCACCCGTCTGCGTCTGAGCGTAAAAGACTCGTCGCTGGTGAATGAAGGTCTGGCGAAACGCTTGGGTGCTTCTGGTGTGATTCGTCTGAACAAAACCAGCGTGCAGATTATCGTCGGCTTCGTGGCTGAGAAAATCGCCAACGCGATGAAAACCACCGGTCCGGTTGCGGCGGCTGAAGCCTCTGCTGCGCCTGTTGCCCAGGCAGCAGCTAAACCGCAGGCGGTTCCAAATGCGGTGACCATTGCCGAACTGGTTTCTCCGGTAACCGGTGATGTGGTTGCGCTGGAGCAGGTGCCTGACGAAGCGTTCGCCAGCAAAGCGGTGGGTGATGGTGTTGCGGTAAAACCAACGGATAAAACCGTAGTTTCTCCGGCTGCGGGCACGATTGTGAAAATCTTCAATACCAATCATGCGTTCTGTCTGGAAACCGAGAAAGGCGCGGAAATCGTTGTCCACATGGGGATCGATACCGTCGCGCTGAACGGCCAGGGCTTCACGCGTCTGGTAGAAGAGGGCGCGGAAGTGACCGCGGGTCAGCCGATTCTGGAAATGGATCTGGATTACCTGAACGCAAACGCGCGCTCTATGATTAGTCCGGTGGTGTGCAGCAACATCGACGATTTCAGCGGCCTGGTGATTAAAGCCGACGGTCACGTGGTTGCCGGTCAAACGCCACTGTATGAGATCAAAGGGTAGGTCGGATAAGGTATAAGACGCCATCCGGCAACATGAAGCGGCGGGGGAAACCTCCGCCGCTTTTTTTTGCAGCAAAATCCCTCCTATTTTTCTTCAACGCCACTTTTTCAGTAACTAAAGGTTGTCAGTCAGTCCGGCTTATAAGATCATATGCCGTTATACGTTGTTTACGCTTTGAGGAATCCACGATGAGTGAGGCTGAAGCCCGCCCGAGTAACTTTATTCGTCAGATCATCGATGAAGATCTGGCCAGTGGTAAGCACACCACGATCCATACCCGTTTTCCGCCGGAGCCAAATGGCTATCTGCACATTGGCCACGCGAAATCCATCTGCCTGAACTTTGGTATCGCGCAAGACTACCAGGGCCAGTGCAACCTGCGTTTCGATGACACCAACCCGGTAAAAGAAGATATCGAGTACGTTGATTCGATCAAAAACGACGTTGAGTGGTTAGGTTTTCACTGGGCTGGCAACGTTCGCTACTCCTCAGATTACTTTGATCAACTGCACGCTTATGCGGTTGAACTGATCAACAAAGGTCTGGCGTATGTCGATGAGCTGACGCCGGAGCAGATCCGCGAATACCGTGGCACGCTGACTCAGCCTGGCAAAAACAGTCCGTTCCGCGATCGCAGCATCGAAGAGAACCTCGCGCTGTTTGAAAAAATGCGTACCGGCGGTTTTGAAGAAGGTAAAGCCTGCCTGCGTGCGAAGATCGACATGGCGTCGCCGTTTATCGTGATGCGCGATCCGGTTCTGTACCGCATTAAATTTGCCGAGCACCATCAGACCGGCAACAAGTGGTGCATCTACCCGATGTACGACTTCACCCACTGCATCAGCGATGCGCTGGAAGGTATTACCCACTCTCTGTGTACCCTGGAATTCCAGGACAACCGTCGTCTGTACGACTGGGTGCTCGATAACATCACGATTCCGGTTCATCCGCGCCAGTATGAATTCTCGCGCCTGAATCTGGAATACACGGTGATGTCCAAGCGTAAGCTGAACCTGCTAGTGGCTGACAAGCACGTTGAAGGCTGGGACGATCCGCGTATGCCGACGATCTCTGGTCTGCGTCGTCGTGGCTATACCGCAGCGGCGATCCGTGAATTCTGCAAACGCATTGGCGTGACCAAGCAGGACAATACGATCGAAATGGCGTCGCTGGAATCTTGTATCCGCGAAGACCTGAACGAAAACGCCCCGCGTGCGATGGCGGTTATTGATCCGGTGAAACTGGTTATCGAGAACTACCCGCAGGGTGAAAGCGAAATGGTCACCATGCCTAACCATCCGAACAAACCGGAAATGGGCACGCGTGAAGTTCCTTTCAGCGGTGAAATCTGGATCGATCGCGCTGATTTCCGCGAAGAAGCCAACAAGCAGTACAAGCGTCTGGTGATGGGTAAAGAAGTGCGTCTGCGCAACGCCTACGTGGTGAAAGCAGAACGCGTGGAAAAAGATGCGGAAGGCACTATTACCACCATCTTCTGTACCTATGATGCAGATACCCTGAGCAAAGATCCGGCAGATGGCCGTAAAGTGAAAGGTGTGATCCACTGGGTTAGCGCCGCACACGCGCTGCCAGTCGAAATTCGTCTCTACGATCGTCTGTTCAGCGTACCAAACCCAGGCGCGGCGGAAGATTTCCTCTCCGTGATGAACCCGGAATCGCTGGTGATCAAACAGGGGTTTGCTGAACCGTCGCTGAAAGCCGCAGTAGCAGGGAAAGCGTTCCAGTTTGAGCGCGAAGGTTACTTCTGCCTGGACAGCCGTTACGCCAGCGCAGAGAAGCTGGTGTTTAACCGCACCGTTGGCCTGCGTGACACCTGGGCGAAAGTCGGCGAATAAACTGCCGCAATGCTACCTTCAAGCGCCGCATTCTGCGGCGTTTTTTTATCTTCTGTTCAACGAAAAATCTCGCTTTGCGAAGCGAATTAATTCCCATTCACAAAATAATGCCATTAACAACCGTCTGTTATCGATAACACCCGCAAAAAAACAGATAGTGTCATGAAATCGCGTTCATCTTTCTGGAAAACAAAGAGAATTTTCAGCTTTTACGGTATTTTTTGATGGATGAATAAAATGTAACAGGAAGCAATGAATTATGTGCGGTTGCTCATACTCTTACATTCTCGTTACAGAAAGATATTGATAATTCGCGTCGCGAAAAATAGTCTATCACTGTAGTCAGTGAGGTTTTTTTTCAGTGCTACTTTTACTTTTTTATTTTTTCGCTGTTTTGCCTTTGGCAACAGCAATTTATACGTCAAAGAGGATTAACATATGCGTACGTTTAGTGGCAAACGTAGTGCGCTGGCGTTGGCTATCGCCGGTATCACAGCACTGTCAGGTCTGGTCGTTGTTCCGCAGGCACAGGCCGAAGGCTTTATCGATGATTCAACCCTGACGGGCGGCATTTATTACTGGCAGCGTGAACGCGACCGTAAAGATGTCACCGACGGAGATAAGTACAAAACCAACCTTTCTCACGCGACCTGGAACGCCAACCTGGATTTCCAGTCCGGCTATGCAGCAGATATGTTCGGTCTCGATGTGGCGGCGTTTACGGCAATTGAAATGGCAGAAAACGGCGACAGCGGCCATCCAAACGAAATCGCGTTCTCGAAAAAGAACAAAGGCTACGATGAAGACTATTCCGGTGATAAGAGCGGAATCAGTCTGTACAAGGCCGCCGCGAAATTCAAATACGGCCCAGCCTGGGCGCGTGCCGGTTATATTCAGCCTACTGGTCAGACGCTGTTAGCACCGCACTGGAGCTTTATGCCAGGTACCTATCAGGGTGCTGAAGCGGGCGCAAACTTTGACTACGGCGATGCAGGCGCACTGAGTTTCTCCTACATGTGGGCCAACGAATATAAAGCGCCATGGCACACTGAGGTTGATAAATTCTACCAGGGCGATAAAAAGACCAAAGTCGATTATCTCCATTCTGTCGGCGCAAAGTATGATTTCAAAAATGACCTGGTGCTGGAAGCCGCCTTTGGTCAGTCCGAAGGCTATGTCGATCAGTACTTCGCCAAAGCCAGCTACAAGTTTGATTTAGGTGGCAATCCGTTCTCCACCAGCTACCAGTTCTACGGTGCGCGTGACAAAGTTGATGACCGCAGCGCCAGCGATATCTATGACGGAACTGCCTGGCTGCAAGCGTTGACCTTCGGCTATAAAGTGGCGGAAGTGGTTGACCTGCGTCTGGAAGGGACCTGGGTTAAGGCCGAAGGGCAGCAAGGGTTCTTCCTGCAACGTATGACGCCGACCTATGCGTCATCCAACGGTCGTCTGGATATCTGGTGGGATAACCGTTCAGACTTCAACGCCAACGGCGAAAAAGCGGTCTTCTTTGGCGCGATGTATGACCTGAAGAACTGGAACCTGCCAGGCTGGGCCGTCGGGGCTTCTTATGTGTATGCCTGGGACGCGAAACCGTCTACCTGGCAGAGCAACCCGGATGCGTACTACGACAAAAACCGTACCATTGAAGAATCGTCATACAGCCTGGATGCGGTCTACACCCTGCAGGACGGTCGTGCGAAAGGCACCATGTTTAAACTGCACTTCACCGAATATGACAACCACTCCAACATCCCGAGCTGGGGCGGCGGTTACGGCAACATCTTCCAGGATGAGCGCGACGTGAAGTTCATTGTGATTGCACCGTTCACCATCTTCTAATGCCAACAGCGGCAGGCCTTGTGCCTGCCGCCTCGTTGAGGACCATGCTATGAAAAAACTGATACTCATCGCCGTAATGGCCCCGGGACTGGTGGCCTGCGCACCGTCAACGGCGCCGAAAGAAGATAGTCGGTTGAAAGAGGCGTATAGCGCCTGTATCAACACGGCACAGGGATCGCCCGAGAAAATCGAAGCCTGCCAGAGCGTGCTGGATGTGCTGAAAAAAGAAAAACAACATCAACAGTTTGCAAATCAGGAAAGTGTTCGTGTGCTGGATTACCAGCAGTGTATTCAGGCGACACGTACCGGTAACGATCAGGCTGTCAAAGCCGATTGCGATAAGATCTGGCAGGAAATTCGCAGTAACAATACGGCGAAGTAAACGTCAGAGACAACATAAAGCGGGCGGAGATATCTCTCCGCCCGCTTGCGTTTCAGAGCTTATTCTCTGCTGTCTGATAGCCACGGCTGAGACGAACAAACAGCATTGCCGTTGCGGCGAGTCCGCACAGCGCCGCGCACATGAGCCACCACCCCGGAGAACTCTTATCGCCGGTCAACTGGACCAATGCGGTGGAGATAGCAGGCGTCAGGCCGCCGAAAATCGCTGTCGCAAGACTAAAGGCCAGCGAAAAACCCACGGTTCGGACATAAACCGGCATCACTTCGGTCAGGGCCGCCACCATCGCGCCGTTATACATGCCAAAAAAGAACGAGAACCAGAGCAGCACCAGCGTCATGCGGGTGAAGTCAGGGGCAGCGGTAAGCCAGTTCATCACCGGCCAGGTGGTGACGAGGGCGAGCAAGGTGATGCCCATCAGCACCGGGCGTCGCCCGATCCGATCAGAGATAGCGCCGCCAATCGGCAGCCAGATGAAGTTAGAAATCCCTACCAGCATGGTGACTACCAGGCTGTCACGCGCGCTCAGGTTCAACACCGTTCTCCCGTAAGTGGGGGTATAGACAGTAATAAAATAAAAGGTCGTGGTCGTCATCGCCACCAGCAGGGTACCCGCGGTGATGATGCGCCAGTTTTTAGCAATAGTGGTAAAAATTTCCCGGGTGTCCGGACGGTGTTTACGTTGTAAAAAGGCTTCAGTTTCCTGTAGCGAACGTCGAAGAACAAAAATCAGCGGAATAATCATGCAGCCAATGAAGAACGGGATTCGCCACCCCCATTCGGAGATTTCATCATGTCCCAGCGTGACATTCAGACCGTAGCCGATCAGCGCGGCGACGACAGTCGCCACCTGCTGGCTGGCCGATTGCCAACTGGTGTAAAAGCCTTTATTGCCTGGTGTGGCGATCTCAGAAAGATAAACAGAGACGCCGCCCAGTTCGACGCCAGCAGAAAATCCCTGTAGCAGACGCCCCACCAGGACCAGCACGGGAGCCAGCAGGCCGATAGTCTGATAACCCGGCACGAGGGCGATGAGCAGCGTGCCGCAGCCCATAATCGCCAGGGTGACCATCAGCCCTTTCCGTCGGCCGATCCTGTCGATATATGCGCCCAACACCACGGCCCCGATAGGGCGCATTAAAAATCCGGAGCCAAAAACGGCAAAAGTAAGCATTAATGCGGCAAACTCACTTTCGGCAGGAAAAAACGTCTTTGCGATATAAGTGGCGTAAAAACCAAACAGGAAAAAATCGAACTGTTCGAGAAAATTACCGCTGGTCACACGCAGTATTGCGCCGAACGTGCCAGCGCGCGATGGTTGTTGAGTCATTGAAGTTGCTCCACTGTCTTATCATAATTATGTATAGAGGTAAGAGTTTGCGGGTTAGTCGCCTGCGACCCCCGCCTGTTTTCCACGTCGCTTCTCAATCGCCCATTTGAGTAAAGACGCGCAGCGGTAAAATCCGTGGGCAAATTTTCCGTATGGAATGGTCAAAAAAAGCGCCATGACCACGCCAAGATGGATGGCAAGCAGGATCCCCATCCATGAGGTGTCTCTTCCCGCCAGCAAACCTAAACCGGTCAGGCTGGTCAGGAGCAGCAATAAAATAAAACCGCGATCCATCGGTTTCTGTCGCGCGTCGCCATGCAGTGGCGAGCGCTTAAGGTTTAACCACAGCAGGCCTGCCGGGCCGACAATTAAACCGATTCCTCCGAGCGTGCCAAGCATGACCGGCACGCTGAAGAACGGGTAGGGGGCTTCCCAACCGGCGAAGTAGTGGTAACCCGTCGCCACCACGGTCGCGGCGAAACAGAGCATAAAGCCGTAGAAGGTGAAATGGTGGAAACGACGACGCATCAATGTGAAAGCATCGTCCGCCTCGTTGCAGCCTTTGCCATGTCCGCCGTCGAGGTATTTCAGCGTCAGCGCGTTGTGCGACGCTTCGGCAATTTCCGCCGGACGCGGCCCGACGGGAGAGATCTCGCGCCAGAAGCGGATCACCCCTGCCATTAGTAAACCGATCGCCAGCATGAAAACCGATCCAAACATCCATGCCAGCAGGTTATGCGGGAAGATTTGGTAGAAATCACCGGCCAGCGGCGGATGGAGTAGCGATCCCTTCAGCCCCATCGCGAGGAGTAAAAAGAGGATCAGACTAAAGACCAGTGCCAGCGTCACGGTAACGCCAGCCTGGCGATACAGCGCCCCGAAGGCCGCCGGTTGCGCGTAGTGTTGATACGTTTCCAGACGCACTTCCGCCATTGCTTTCGGCACGTTGATCGCAAACTCATGGGGCGGCGCATACTGGCAGGCGTGCAGGCAGGCGCCGCAGTTATGGCACAGGTTTGCCAGATAGTTAATGTCGGCTTTGCTAAATTCCAGTCTCTGAGTCATCGCCGGGAACACGGCGCAAAACCCTTCGCAATAGCGACAGGCATTACACACCTGCATCACCCGCTCGACTTCAGCTTCTGGCTCGGTGAGAATTTTGGCCTCGATGATCAGTTTTTCAAGCTGCTTCATGATGCGCCTCCTTACGTGCTGCCTGCGCGGCTTCTTTACCTGCGATGCGACCAAACGTGGTGCCGATGGACATGCCGACACCGGCGGTATAGCCCTTGCCCAGTACGTTGCCAGCCATCATCTCACCGGCAACGAACAGGTTACGGCTGGGGGTGCCTGCGAAGTGAACCGCAGCGTGTTCATTCACTTTCAGTCCCAGGTAGGTAAAGGTGATCCCCGGTCGCAGGGCATAACCGTAGTAGGGGGGCGTATCAATAGGCCGCGCCCAGTGCGTTTTCGGTGGCGTCAGGCCCTGCGTCGCGCAGTTGTCCAGCTTCGTGTGATCAAACTGACCCGGCTGACAGGCCTGATTGTAGTGCTCCACGGTATGGGTAAAGCGTTCGGGATCCAGCCCCAACTGGCGGGCCAGTTCACTCAGCGTATTGGCCTGTGCGCCGGGGAAAACCGGCGGCATAAAGTGACCGATCGCTTTGCTGTCGATAATGGAGTAGCCAATCTGCCCCGGCTGGTGGGCAACCAGACGCCCCCAGATGGCATAGCGTTTCGGCCAGAAATCTTCGCCTTCATCGTAAAAGCGCTCCGCGTCCCGGTTGACTACCACACCCAGTGAGACGCAATCCACGCGGGTACAAATGCCGCCGTCGTACAACGGGGCCCGGGCATCAATTGCCACACAGTGGGACTGAGACGGATCGCCGATAATGTCAGCACCGGCATCGATCATAAATTTGAGCAAGACGCCCTGATTAAAGCGGGTGCCGCGAATGAGGAAGTTATCGGCTGGCCATTCGCCACGAGCGTTCTCTCCCCAGGCGTCGCGCAGCCATTCGCGGTTGGATTCAAATCCACCGGCGGCGAGTACGCAGGCTTTCGCCTCAATGCGCTCGTGGCCTGCCAGGGCTGCGATGAATTCGCCGTTGTGCAATTCAAGTGCCTGTACCGGCGTGTTGTAGCGAATCTGTACCCCCAGCTTTTCTGCGCTGCGGTAATAGGCGTTCACGAGGGCTTTACCGCCGCCCATGAAGAAGGCATTGGTACGCGCCACGTGCAGCGCGCCAGAGAGCGGAGGCTGAAAATTAACGCCGTGCTGACGCATCCAGTCGCGACACTGGGAAGAGGTCCGGATCACCAGTCGCGCCAACGCTTCATTGGTATTGCCTTCGGTGACACGCCAGAGATCCTGCCAGAACTCCTCTTCGGGATAACTCTCGACCAGCACATCCTGTGGCGCATCGTGCATACAGCGTAAATTGCGCGTGTGTTGGGAATTCCCGCCGCGCCATTCCCGGGGCGCAGCCTCTAACAGCAGCACGGAAGCTCCTGCCTCACGGGCGGTTAAGGCGGCACATAACGCGGCATTACCACCGCCAATCACCAGTACATCAACCATCGTCTACTCCATTACCATTTAACTATTTGTTAAATTTGTAATTGAAATGTATACGTGCTGATTGTATGGGCGCTATGACGAATAGCTAAAGAGGGGTTTAGGGAGCGTAAAGGGTTGCGCCCGGCCAATGACCGGTTTCAACGAGTTCACGCATGACTTTTGTGAGTATTACGCGGGCTGCAAGACCGGCAGGGGTGAGTTCATCGTCCGACAGACTGACCAGAAAATTGGGGCGGCTGAGGACAGGATTATGGACGCCGATCACTCTTAGCGCTTCCCTCTCAAGATGCGAAATGGCTGCACCGGGTTGCAGCGTGGCGCCGAGTCCGCTGCCAACGGCGCGCATCAGTAACGTCAGGCCGTCAATTTCCGTGGCAATATCGACCTTCAGTCCGTGTTCCTGACAGATGGCTTCCAGTCTGCCACGCAGGCCGTGTCCCTGGCTTGGCATGATCAGGGGAATATTCGCCAGTTGAGCAGGCGTTATGGTGTCATCCGGAATATCCGCCAGCAGCTCGTGTGTGCCAATCAGAAACAGGCGCTCCTCAAGAACCGGTCTGGCGCTCCAGCGCAGGATTTTCTCTTTTTGAAACACGACCGCCAGATCAATCTGGCGCGTGTTGATCATCCGTTCCAGATTACCCGACAGGCTTTCCACCACATGCAGGCGAACGTCGGCGTAATATTCCCGCATGGCATGAATAAACGGTATTCCCAGGATGGAGGCGGTGCTGGGGGCCATGCCGACGCTGACGTGTCCCGAAAGACGCGCCTCGCGAGCGGCCAGGATCGCATCATCGGCGTGGCGTAGCGCCAGTTGTGCCTGCGAGTAAAAGGCCAGACCGGCGTTAGTGGGCGTGACGCCGCGCGAGGTTCGCTGCAACAGGCGGATCGCGAGTTCGTTTTCCAGCCGCGTCATCTGCTGGCTCAGGGCGGACACGCCGATGTCGAGATCGAGCGCCGCGCTGCCCATACTGCCGGTTTCTACAATACGGACAAAGTAACGTAGCTGGCGAAGTTCCATTTCGATTCTCCGGACGAAGCAGGGTGATATATTTTACATTAAAGCAACATGCAGGCAGAAGAAAGCGCTGAGTAGGGAATGGCAGGCATAAAAAAAGCCAACCGGCAGGTTGGCTTTTCAGAATAATGCAGATTATTTCGCGTCATGCGCGTGTTCGTTTTCGCGGCAATCGCCTTCAGCGCAGTGGCCATAGAGGTAGAGGCTATGGTTCGTCAGACGAATGCCATGCTTCGACGCGATCTCACGCTGGCGCGCTTCAATAGACTCATCGCTAAATTCGATCACTTTGCCGCAATCAAGGCAAATCAGGTGATCGTGATGATGCTGCTGGGTCAGCTCGAAAACGGATTTGCCGCCTTCAAAATTGTGGCGGGTTACGATACCGGCGTCATCAAACTGGTTCAGCACGCGATACACGGTCGCCAGACCAATTTCTTCACCCATGTCGATCAGTCGTTTGTATAAATCTTCCGCACTGACGTGATGGTTATCCGGTCCCTGAAGAACTTCCAGAATCTTTAAACGTGGAAGCGTTACTTTCAGGCCAGCCTTCTTTAATGCGGTATTGTTGTCAGTCATGCGGAATCTGTCCTGTTGCTAAACGATTCACTTCATACAAGAAGTGACAGAAATTGC
The DNA here is from genome assembly GCF_013816795.1 of Citrobacter sp. RHB35-C17. Taxonomy (NCBI): domain Bacteria; kingdom Pseudomonadati; phylum Pseudomonadota; class Gammaproteobacteria; order Enterobacterales; family Enterobacteriaceae; genus Citrobacter; species Citrobacter sp. RHB35-C17. The sequence goes on from NZ_CP057150.1 coordinate 1,477,685, forward strand.
ACTCGGGATAATGCGTTTCATTATAGGACTGCCGTGTCTAAATGAAAACTGCAAGCCTCTGGCAAATGTTAATAAATAGTCGGTATTGCCTGGAAATGAGAGCGCCACCTAAAAACTCCCGCACATTGTACAGGGATGGGCAAGAAAGTTACAAATTTGTAGCAATTATTTTGATTGGTTCTGTCTATTGATGCGGCGCAAACCTTGTCTGCGCCGCCGTACATCAGGCGTTGATGATCTCATCAAGGTGCAATTCTTCAGAGATCTGCTTCACCCATTTTTCCACGCGCTCGGCGGTCAGTTCCGGCTGACGGTCTTCGTCAATCGCCAGACCGACAAAATGGTCATCATCCGCCAGACCTTTGGAGGCTTCAAAATGATAGCCAGCGGTCGGCCAGTGACCCACGATGGTTGCACCGCGCGGCTCAATGATATCGCGGATTGTGCCTAACGCGTCGCAGAAGTATTCTGCATAATCTTCCTGATCGCCACAGCCGAACAGTGCGACCAGTTTGCCGTTAAAATCGATGTCTTCGAGGGTAGGGAAGAAGTCGTCCCAGTCACACTGCGCTTCACCGTAGTACCAGGTTGGGATGCCAAGCAGCAGAATGTCATAACTTTCGAGATCTTCCTTGCTGCTTTTTGCAATGTCATGCACATCGGCAACGTCTTTACCAAGCTGTTTTTGAATCATTTTTGCGATATTTTCGGTATTCCCGGTGTCGCTGCCGAAAAAGATGCCAGTGATTGCCATGAGTAAAGTAACCTCTTGAAACTTATTGAAATGGTGGTGGCGAATTGCCCACAGATAAGGGCAATCATAGCAGAACAGTCAGGTATGCGGAAATAGCAAACGCATACGAGTGCACTCCATGCTACACGAAAGTGGGAGAGAGGATAATTTCAGGCGAGATCCTGGCCGCGTAGCGTTGCCAGTTGGGCCATCAATATCTCTTCGATCAGTTCACTGCGGCTCATCTCTCGGGATTCCGCCAGCTCATTCAACGCGTCAACAGCTTCTGCGTTGAGTTTGAGTTCGACACGCTTAAGACCGCGAACTTTGTCGCGTTTGAGTTGATTACGCTTATTAATGCGCAGCTGTTCATCGCGTGAAAGCGGATTGGTTTTCGGTCGTCCCGGGCGACGCTCGTGCGCGAACAGATCTAGTGTCGTACGGTCCGTTTGTTCTTTGGCCATGATATTGGTGACTTCGGGGAAACAATCAGCCAGGCCTCTGCCCGGATGGATAGCGCGCCATCATACATCAGCGAATGAGGCGCGCCAACGTTCACACGCGTAATCGCGCACGGACGCTGAGTTTTTAATCAGTTAGCTGTTTCATTAAGATAACGACGGATGGCGCGCAACACCGCCTCCGGTTTTTCGGCATGCACCCAGTGACCGGCCCCGGCAATCACATGCGCACGTGCTTGCGGAAACTGTGCCAGTAAATCGTCGCGATACGCCTCGGTGACGTATGGGGAGTTGCCGCCGGGGATAAACAGCGCCGGATGATTCCAGGCGGGTATTGTCTCCCAGCCGACGATATGCGGATATTGTTCCCACAGTACCGGCACGTTGAAGCGCCACTCGCCGTCAACATACGATTTCAGCAAAAATTGAATCACGCCTTCTTCATTAAGATGTTCGCGCATGACCGCTGCCGCCTGCTGGCGAGTTTTTGCCGCTGATGCCGTCACCGCGTTGATAGCCGCGAAAATTTCGTCGTGGCGGCGGACATGGTAATCCACCGGGGCGATATCGATAGCCACTAAGCGATCGATGCGTTCCGGTGCCAGCGCGCTGAGCGCCATCACCGCTTTACCCCCCATAGAGTGGCCAATGAAGGTGGCTTTTTCGATGTGTTGCGCATCCAGCGTATCCAGCAGATCCTGCGCCATCGCCGGGTAGTTCATCACCGGATCGCGAGGAGAGAGACCGTGGTTACGCATATCGACCTGGATGATGTCATGGTCGTTCACCAGGTCACGAGCAAGCACGCCCAGATTGTCCAGACTGCCAAATAAACCGTGAACCAGTACGATGGGAGAATTATTGTGCAGGTTTTGTGCGGATTGCGCTCGGATATTCAATTTCATGGCAAAGTTCTTTTTTTCGCTCTGTCGGGTTAGGGTATTATGTTGACCATTCTGCCACTGGGCTGCAACCACTTCGGTTTTCTCCGAGTTTTTTGTTCAGCCGGGTTTGACGCTATTCGCTGTTGGGATTTGCTCCTATACTCCCAACGATTTGTATTTCAGATCAGATAAGACACCGCACTGGATTAAGATGAAAACGATTGAAGTTGATGATGAACTCTACAGCTATATTGCCAGCCACACGAAGCATATTGGCGAGAGCGCATCCGAGATTTTACGGCGTATGTTGAAGTTTTCCGCCGCATCACTGCCCGTCACGCCAGTGACAAAAGAGGTTCGCGCTGCGCAACCGGTTGTTGCTGAGGCGAAACCCGTCAATCTTGTCAAAGATAAAGTGCGCGCTATGCGTGAACTGCTTCTGTCCGATGAATATGCGGAACAGAAGAAGGCCGTTAACCGCTTTATGCTGGTGCTGACTACACTCTATACACTGGATCAGCACGCGTTTGCTGAGGCAACGGAATCGTTGCATGGCCGTACGCGTGTCTACTTCGCGGCTGATGAACAGACGCTACTGAAAAACGGTAACCAAACCAAACCAAAACACGTGCCCGGCACGCCGTATTGGGTGATCACCAACACCAACACCGGCCGTAAATGCAGCATGATTGAGCACATCATGCAGTCAATGCAATTCCCGGCGGAATTGATTGAAAAGGTTTGCGGAACAATTTAATCCATGCAGAAAAGGACCAGGCAATGGCAATCCACGACCGTGCAGGTAAACCTGCGCAACAGAGTGATTTGATTAACGTCGCGCAACTGACGTCACAATACTATGTACTGAAGCCCGCAAAAGGAAATGCGGAACACGCGGTGAAGTTCGGCACCTCCGGACACCGTGGCAGTGCAGGCCGTCATAGCTTCAACGAACCCCACATTCTGGCGATTGCGCAGGCTATCGCGGAAGAACGTGCAAAAAATGGTATTACGGGTCCATGCTACGTGGGGAAAGATACCCATGCACTGTCTGAACCGGCGTTTATCTCCGTGCTGGAAGTGCTCGCCGCGAACGGTGTTGATGTGATTGTTCAGGAGAACAACGGTTTTACCCCAACACCCGCTGTGTCAAATGCCATTCTGGTTCACAACAAAAAAGGCGGTCCACTGGCTGACGGTATTGTGATTACCCCGTCCCACAACCCGCCAGAAGATGGTGGCATTAAATACAACCCGCCTAATGGTGGCCCGGCAGATACCAACGTCACGAAAGTGGTGGAAGATCGGGCGAATGCGCTGCTGGCTGACGATCTGAAAGGCGTGAAGCGCATTTCTCTGGATGCAGCGCTGGCGTCCGGTCATATCAAAGAGCAGGACCTGGTACAGCCGTTCGTTGAGGGGCTGGCTGATATCGTCGATATGGCGGCGATTCAGAAAGCCGGTCTGACGCTGGGTGTGGATCCGCTGGGCGGCTCCGGTATTGAATACTGGAAGCGTATCGCAGAGCATTACAAACTGAATCTGACCATCGTAAACGATCAGGTTGATCAGACTTTCCGCTTTATGCATCTCGATAAAGATGGCGCAATCCGTATGGACTGTTCGTCTGAATGTGCCATGGCCGGTTTGTTGGCGCTGCGTGATAAGTTCGACCTGGCGTTCGCCAACGATCCGGATTATGACCGTCACGGTATCGTCACTCCGGCGGGGTTGATGAATCCAAACCACTACCTGGCGGTGGCTATCAACTACCTGTTCCAGCATCGTCCGCAGTGGGGCAAAGACGTGGCTGTCGGTAAGACGCTGGTTTCGTCGGCAATGATTGACCGCGTGGTTAACGATCTGGGGCGTAAACTGGTTGAAGTTCCGGTGGGCTTTAAATGGTTTGTTGATGGTCTGTTTGACGGCAGCTTCGGCTTTGGCGGCGAAGAGAGCGCGGGGGCATCCTTCCTGCGTTTCGACGGTACGCCGTGGTCTACTGATAAAGACGGGATCATCATGTGTCTGCTGGCAGCAGAAATTACTGCCGTCACCGGGAAGAACCCGCAGGAGCACTACAACGAGCTTGCCGCCCGTTTTGGTGCGCCGAGCTACAACCGTCTGCAAGCTGGCGCAACATCGGCACAGAAAGCGGCGCTGTCGAAACTGTCTCCGGAGATGGTCAGCGCCAGTACGCTGGCTGGAGACCCGATCACAGCACGTCTGACGGCGGCACCCGGTAACGGTGCGTCGATTGGCGGTCTGAAAGTCATGACTGACAATGGTTGGTTCGCGGCACGCCCGTCGGGTACGGAAGATGCGTACAAGATCTATTGCGAGAGCTTCCTTGGCGAAGAACATCGCAAGCAGATCGAGAAAGAAGCGGTCGAAATCGTCAGCGAAGTGCTGAAAAACGCCTGAGTTGTACCACTGAATTAAAAAAGGAGCCGAAAGGCTCCTTTTTTGTTTGGCTAGCCTTAACCGTGTTTATTCTTCAGTTCAAAGCGTGGTGATACCAGGCCGTACAGCGTCCAGCCGAGGAAGGTCACGATGGAACCATACAACATCGCTTCTTCACCTGACGAGTAGAGCGCATAGAAGCTGTACATCGCACCGATGAAGGCGACAAAGTTTGCCATCTTCGCCTTTGACGGCGGAACGTTCGCCACTCTCTGGATGATCACCAGTGCGGCCATCGACAGAATATACGGAATGATATTCGTCACCACGGCCAGGTTGACCAGCACGTTAAACTGGCTGTTCAGCGACGGGCTGATGGTCATCAGCGATAAGCCACTCTGGATGATAACAATCGTCAGCATCCCCTGAACCGGCGCATCGACTTTGGTCACGCGAGAAAAGATTTTCGGGAAATAGCCTTCATCGGCAGAGGATTTAAAGACCTGCGCAATGGTGAATTGCCAGCCCAGCAATGAACCACAGCAGGACATGATCATCAGCGCCATGATCACTTTACCCACTTCCGGTGTGAACATCTGCGCGAACGCCAGACCAAACGGTGCGGTGGAGTTAGCCAGATCCATGTTAGGCACAATCCCGGCAATCACGTTGGTAGAGACGATGTAGATCACCGCCGCGCCCAGCGTCCCGCCCAGTACGGCAATCGGTACGTTCTTCTCCGGGTTTTCCACCACTTCCGCGTTCGCACAGGCGGATTCCAGACCAAGGAACGCCCACAGCGTCATGGCGATAGAGAAACCGACGGCGGTAAAGAACGGTACATGATGTGGGTTCCACGAGTTGGCATACAGCGTCGGGCTAAACCAGAACCAGCCGATAATGCACAGACCGACCACCGGAATGATCACCCCCCAGACGGTAATGCTACTGATCTGTCCGGTAATGCGCGCACCGCCAAAGTTCGCGACCGTACAGATCCACAGTACGCCGATGGTGGCGAGACCGATTTGCACCGGGGAGAGGGTGGCGCCGAAAAGTTCGGTACCGTAACCCACGGCGGAGATGGCAATGGCGACGTTGGCAATCAACAGCGATACCCCATAGGTGTAGTTCGCCATAAAGTTACCGGATTTACCAAACGCATATTCTGCGTAGCCCCCCATCCCGCCGGCTTTACGACTGAACATTCCGCACTTGGCGAACGCCCAGGCCAGCGCCATGGACCCGACGGCTGTCACCAGCCAGGAGATAATCGAAATGGTGCCGACTTCAGCCAGTTTGGTCGGCAGCATGATGATCCCGGAGCCCATCATATTGACCATGGTCAGGATGGTGAGCTGCATCACGCCCATTTTATTGGATTTGGCTTTACTCATAATGCTTCTCCTTTCAACAGGTTGCTTTGTGCTTCACGCGGTTTAATCACGTAGCACCACACCTGTTTGCGACCATCGCACTCGTTGATGTACACACCCTGAAGTTCCGGCGCGAAACCGGGCAGCAGGTTGATCCCTTCTTCCAGTGCGCTGAAGTAACGCAATACCGCACCGCCCCAGACTTCCCCAGGAACCACGCACAGCACACCCGGCGGGTAAGGGAGCGCGCCTTCAGCGGCAATACGGCCTTCGGCCTCAGGCAGCGGCACCAGATCCACTTCACCACGCAGATAGGCGTAGTTGGCATCTTGTGGGTTCATGCTGACGCGCGGGAAATGGGACTTGCGGAACATCTCTTTTTGCAGTTGTTTCACGTTGTGACGCGCATACAGGTCGTGCATCTCCTGACACAACTGGCGCAGGGTGTAACCGGCATAACGCGCTTCGTGCTGTTTGTAGATAGACGGCAGAACGTCCGCCAGCGGTGCGTCAGATTCCAGCAGGCGCTCGAAGCGCACCAGCAGGGCGACGAGTTGTTGCAGTTTCGCCATGTCTTCCGCCGGGGTCAGCAGGAACAAGATCGAGTTGAGGTCGCATTTTTCCGGGACCACGCCGTTTTCACGCAGGAAGTTGGCAAGAATAGTCGCCGGGACGCCGAAGGTGTCGTACTCGCCATTGCGTGCGTTGATACCCGGAGTGGTCAACAACAGTTTGCAAGGGTCAACAAAGTATTGATGCTCGGCGTAACCTTCAAACGCATGCCAGTGTTCGCCAGGGACGAAGTGGAAAAAGCGCAGATCGTTGGCGATTTCCGCAGTCGGATAAGACTGCCACGGTTTGCCATCAACCAGTTCCGGAACAAAGGGACGGATATGATGGCAGTTATCAAGGATCAGCTTACGGGCGTCGATACCGTTGGCGACACAGTCCATCCACATGTTGCGGCCACTGACGCCTTCGTGCATTTTGGCGTTAATATCCAGTGCGGCAAACAGTGGATAGAACGGGCTGGTGGAGGCGTGCATCATGAACGCGTTATTCATGCGTTTATGCGGCACATAGCGCGGCTGACCTTTGATATGGCTGTCTTTTTTGTGAATTTGCGAGGTCTGGGAGAAGCCCGCTTGCTGTTTGTGAACGGACTGCGTTACCAGAATACCCGGATCGTTTTCGTTCAGTTCCAGCAGCAGCGGAGAACAATCCGCCATCATCGGGATAAACTGCTCATAGCCCACCCAGGCGGAATCGAACAGAATGTAATCGCAAAGGTGACCAATTTTATCCACCACCTGACGGGCGTTATAAATCGTGCCGTCGTAGGTGCCCAACTGGATAACAGCAAGACGGAATGGACGTGCGTCACGAGCCCGTTGCGGCGCCACTTCGCTGACCAGTTCGCGCAGGTAGCTTTCTTCAAAACAGTGGGCATCGATCCCGCCGATAAAGCCGTACGGGTTACGTGCGGTTTCCAGATAGACCGGCGTTGCGCCCGCCTGCAATAACGCGCCGTGGTGGTTTGACTTGTGGTTGTTACGGTCGAAGAGCACCAGATCGCCCGGAGTCAGCAGTGCGTTCAGCACCACTTTGTTAGACGAAGAGGTTCCGTTTAACACAAAGTAGGTTTTATCGGCATTAAAAACCTTCGCGGCATGTTGCTGGGCGATGCACGGTGCGCCTTCATGGATCAGCAAATCGCCCATTGCTACGTCAGCATTGCACAGGTCGGAGCGGAAAAGCGTTTCGCCGAAATATTCCACGAACTGGTTACCTGCCGGGTGACGGCGGAAAAACTCGCCGCCCTGATGTCCTGGGCAGTCGAAGGCGCTGTTTCCCTGGTTTACATAATCAACCAGCGCGCGGAAGAACGGTGGTCGTAATTGTGTTTCGTAATGACTGGCTGCCGTTTCTAACTGACGACCGTAGAAAGCGGTACGGGCTTCATTGCATTCGAATACGCCCGAAATGCGCGGCAGATGTTCTGCCGGAACGCGCTCTTCCTCTTCGGTTGCGATAAATACCGGAATACCGTATCCGGTCGCGTCAATTTCATCGAGCTTCCCACGTTCAATATCATTGACAGACAACACGACGGCAGCGACATCAATAAAATTACTTTCATCAACATTCACAATCGTGCGTTGTGTAGAAAAACAGTCAGGGCAAGAACGACTCACGGCAATTTTTAATTCAGACATTTTCATCTCTTTATTTTCAGATAATAGCAGGTCCTCAATTTCCCGAATGAGAAACTGATAACGCCGGAATAAAAGCAAAGTGTGTCCCCTGATAAATAAATCAGTAAATTGCTTTTTTCAGGATGCAAAAAACCTTACCTGTCCGGTCACAGGAAAATCAAGGCTTAAGCAGAGTGAGCACTGAGGAATACAGGCGTGAGCCTGCGATACAGCGAGTCAGGAAGACCTGTATGCTGGAGTGCCCATAGTCGAAAGACTAACGGGCATTAAAGAAATGAAAGTCAAAACTATTACGGTGGGCAAACATCATAATATGTGTTGTCCGCCTGATATGTGGCATAGTACGGCTATTGTTTTCCATTTTGATTACCTTTTCTTTATCAGTAGAAGGTGAAGGTATTTTATCCAGGAAAACGGCCTGATCCGTGAAGGAGATCAATAAAAAACGATCATTCGCAAAATATTTAGTCGTTTTTTATGCATGGCTGGCGATAAGATATCGTTTTGTTTATTATTTGTTATAATTCTGTATTTTTTAATTTTGTGGAAAATCTTAAATACCCGAAATAATATAATTTCGGCTAAGTAAGAATAATAAAAATTAATTTTAAGATTTATTTAAAAATAATGAATAACCATTCATGGCATAAAACGATAGCCAATACCGGTTTCGGTAATAAAGTGGCGGGGGCGCGCGGGATCACGCTCCAGTTTCTGCCGCAGGTGACCCATATAAATACGCAAATAATGGCTGTGCTCGACGGCGTTCGGTCCCCAGACCTGGTTCAACAACTGGCGCTGGGTCAGCACTTTCCCGGCGTTGTTGAGCAACACGGCCAGCAGGCGAAACTCAATCGGTGTTAAATGGATTTCTGTTTCTCCGCGATGAATCAGATGCGCGGCGAGATCGACGACCACATCGGAAAAGCGTACCACCGGCTCAGGAGAGGGCGTTGCAGAATGACGGCGCAGGGCGACGCGCAGACGTGCCTGTAACTCGCCAATGCCAAACGGTTTGCTCAGGTAGTCGTCGGCACCGGCGTCGAGCGCGGCAATTTTATCGCTCTCTTCGCTACGTGCAGAGAGCACGATCACCGGGACGGCGCTCCACTGTCGCAGGTCGCGAATGAAATCGATGCCGTCACCATCCGGCAGGCCGAGATCGAGAATAATGAGATCGGGCTTGCGCGTTGCCGCCTCCAGCAAACCACGCTGAAGCGTCTCGGCGTCGTACACGCGCAACCCATCGGCTTCCAGCGCGGTACGCAGAAAGCGGCGAATGGCCTGCTCATCTTCAACAATCAGAACGTTTGTCACATATCCTCATGAAAATCTTCAAGTTCTGGTGGAGCGTCTTGCCTCAGTGTAACACGGAAACAGGCACCGCCCTGAGGGCGATTATAGACGGCAATTGACCCACCATGCACTTCCACTATCGCCCGACAAATGGCCAGCCCCAGCCCGACGCCCGGCACCGCCGACTCTTTGTTCCCCCGTGAGAATTTATCGAACACGCGCTGCTCCTGTCCTTGTGGAATGCCTGGCCCATTATCCCAGACGTCGAGTTGCAGATGTTCGTCTTCAACGTGCGCGTCGATGCCGATCTCCGCCTGCGGTCCGGCATATTTAATGGCATTCTCCAGCAGATTAATCAGTACCCGTTCGAACAGGGGGCCATCGACGTGAATGAGGGTCAGCGGCGCGGGCAGGGAAAGGTTTACCGGATGAACCAGGCCTGGCTCCAGCATTTTCAGCGCGCTGCCCACTACTTCTTCCAGCGTCAGCCACTCTTTTTTGAGGTTGAAACCACCGGACTGAATCCGCGCCATATCCAACAGGTTATTCACCAGACGGGTGGTATTCAGTACATGCTGGCGAATTTCGCTGGCCTGTCTGGCATGAGGCGAGCCTTCGCTGGCGAGGTCGAGCGTGAGGATTTCCGCCTGACCAAACAGCACGGTCAGCGGGGTGCGCAGGTCGTGAGAAAGTGCCGCGAGCAGAGCGTTGCGCAGGCTTTCCCGTTCGCTGGCCAGCCGCGCCAGCTCTTCGCTGGCCGTTAAGGTCAGACGTTCCAGCGCATTCGCCACCAGCAAAGTGAAGGTTTCCAACAGTCGCTGCTGCTCGGGGATCATTAACTGACGCAGATTGCCGGGTTCGACAACCACCAGGCCGTGGGTTTTGTCGGCGCTGCGTAACGGCAGGATCTGGTACGGCACGCCTGGCAGGGTATCGGTACCAGCGCCTGCCGGTAACCCTTTGTCAAAACTCCAGCGAGCGATCGCATCATCCCAGGGGGTCATTCCCTGCTGGTGGGTGAGGGCGGCCAGTTTGCCCTCTTCATTCGGCAATAAAATCTGGCTGCGGGCATGAAAGGTGGAGGCAATAAATTGTTCGCTGGTACTGGCGATGTCTTGCGCACTGCGCCCCATCGCCAACGCTTTCGACATCTCATAAAGATGACGAGTCCGCTGTTCCCGGTAGCGCGCAACGCGAGCCTGATAGCGCACGCCCGCCGTCAGGTTACCCACGACCAGTCCAACCGTCAGCATGACGCCGAAGGTGAGGAGATACTGCACGTCTGAGACGGCGAGCGTGCCGCGCGGCGCAATGAAGAACAGATCAAAGCTGACCACGCTAATAAAGGTGGAAAACGCCGATGGCCAGCGACCATAGAAGAGAGCGATGACCACCACACCGAGCAGATAGAGCATCACCAGGTTTGCGGCATCAAAGGCGGCCAGCCACTGGCTGGCGATAAACGTTGTCAGAGCGCAGAGTGCAACGGCAACCAGACAGCCCTGAATTTGCACCCGCCACTTGTCTTTAAAGGCGCGGGTATCGGGCAGGGACGACAGCGTCCGCACCGGTGGCTCATCGAGGGCGACCACCATCAAATCCAGCTCAGGGGCGCGTTTCGCCAGCCGATCGGCAAACGACTCCCGGTGCCACCAGCGTCGCGTTGACGTTCGCCCCAGCACTATTTTTCCCAGATTATGCTCGCGAGCGTAGCGGACCACCGCTTTATCCTCGCTGGGATCGGATAGCGTGGCGGTCTCCGCGCCCAGCTCTTGCGCCAGTCGCAGGGCGTGCAGAATATTGCGCCGCTGCTTTTCCGGCAAGCGATGCAGCGCGGGGGTTTCGACGTAGACGGCGTGCCAGATGCTGCCCAGTCGCGACGCCAGTCGTGCGGCAGTACGCACCAGTTTTTCACTGCCGGTGTTGTGACCAATGCAGAGCAGTATGGCGTCGCGGGTATGCCAGACCTTCTCTTCACCCGGACGACCGCGCCATGCGCGCATCTGATCGTCCACCCGATCGGCGGTGCGGCGCAGCGCCAGTTCGCGTAGCGCGATTAAATTACCCTTACGGAAAAAGTGTTCAATAGCACGCTCGGCCTGTCCCGCAATATAGACTTTGCCCTCTTTCAGGCGCTGGCGCAGATCGTCAGGTGGTAAATCGACCAGCACCACCTCGTCGGCAGCGTCAAAAAACGGATCCGGCACGGTTTCGCGCACCTGAATCCCCGTCACGCCGCTGACCACATCGTTCAGGCTTTCGAGATGCTGCACGTTGACGGTGGTAAAGACATCAATACCGGCGTCGAGCAGTTCTTCAATGTCCTGCCAGCGCTTGGGATGGCGTGAACCCGGCGCATTACTGTGCGCCAGTTCATCCATTAAGATCAGCGCCGGACGGCGTGCGAGCGCGGCATCGAGATCGAATTCACTGATATGACGTCCGTGGCGCGCCTGGCGTTTCAACGGCAGAATGCTGAGACCCTCCAGCAGGGCGGCGGTCTCTTTGCGTCCATGGGTCTCCACCACGCCAATCAGGATGTCGAGTCCCTGTGCGCGCAGGCGCTGGGCTTCAGCCAGCATCGACCAGGTTTTCCCGACGCCCGCACAGGCGCCGAAGAAGATTTTTAGTTTTCCCCGATGGGGGGCGACCGCCTGCTCAAGCAGGCGATCGGGATCGGGGCGTACTGGTTCACTATTCGCCATTCATGCTGTCCAGCGCTAAATTGAGTTCGACAATATTTACGACCGGTTGACCGATAAAGCTCACCAGTGGTTTCTGCGTGTATTCTGCAACCCGTTGCGTCACCTGTTCAATGGTCAGATGACGAGCCTGCGCCACGCGGGGGATTTGCCACGCCACCGCGGCGGGCGTCAGGTTGTTGTCCAGACCGCTCGCGGAGGCAGTAACCAGTTCCACCGGTACGTTACGACTGGCCTGCGGGTTGGCGGCGCGCAGGGTGGCGACCCGGTTTTGCAGTTGTTTATCCAGTTCCGGGTTACTGGCGGCGAGATTACTGCCGCCGGATGCCATGGGATTATAGGGCATTTCAGCGGTGGCCGAAGGCCGTCCCTGGAAATAGCCTTCAGAGGTAAAGTTCTGCCCGATCAGCGCAGAACCCCGCACCCCATGCTCATCCCGAATCAGTGAACCGTTGGCCTGATACGGGAACCACCATTGCCCCAGCGCGGTGGTCAGCAGCGGATACGCACCGCCCGTCAGCAGCAGCAGGAAAATCAGTGTTGAAAACAACGGACGTAAAGCACTCATCAGACACCTCACACCAGACCCAGCAGGGTCAGCAGCAAATCAATTACTTTGATGCCAATAAACGGCACCACCAGCCCCCCCAGACCGTAAATCCACAGGTTACGGCGCAGCATGGCGGAGGCGGAAAGCGGTTTGTAGCTCACGCCTTTCAGCGCCAGCGGGATCAGAAAGACAATAATCAAGGCGTTAAAGATCACCGCACTCAGAATGGCCGAGTCCGGCGAATGCAGACGCATGATGTTCAGCGCATTCAGTTGCGGATAGGTCGCGGCGAACGCGGCCGGAATGATCGCAAAATACTTCGCCACGTCGTTGGCGATACTGAACGTGGTCAGTGAACCACGCGTCATCAGCATCTGTTTGCCGATGTGCACCACTTCGATAAGCTTGGTGGGGTTAGAGTCGAGATCGACCATGTTGCCCGCTTCTTTTGCCGCCTGCGTACCGGAGTTCATTGCTACCGCGACATCGGCCTGGGCCAGCGCCGGGGCGTCGTTGGTACCATCACCGGTCATCGCCACTAAGCGGCCTTCCGCCTGATACTGGCGGATGAGCGCCAGCTTGGCTTCCGGTGTCGCTTCAGCAAGAAAGTCATCCACACCCGCCTCGGCGGCGATGGCGGCGGCGGTCAGGCGATTATCGCCAGTGATCATCACCGTTTTAATGCCCATTTTACGCAACTGGGCAAAACGCTCTTTTATCCCGCCTTTGACGATATCTTTCAGCGCGATCACGCCTAGCACCCGGGAACCTTCCACCACCACGAGCGGCGTGGCGCCCAGACGGGCGACGCTGTCCACTTTCTGCTCGACATCCGCCGGGAACTGGCCACCGCTGGCTTCTATGTGGCGACGGATGGCGTCGACGGAACCTTTACGAATCATCCGGTTGTCGATGTTAATACCGCTCATACGACTCTGGGCGGTAAAGGGGACGAAGGTGGCATGCAGCGACTGCACGTCACGTTCGCGCAGATTAAAGCGCTGCTTGGCGAGGATCACAATACTGCGACCTTCCGGCGTCTCATCGGCTAACGACGAAAGCTGTGCGGCGTCGGCCAGCGTTTTTTCGTCGACACCCTGCGCAGGCAGGAAGTCCGAGGCCTGACGGTTACCGAGAGTAATGGTGCCGGTTTTGTCCAGCAGCAGTACGTCCACGTCGCCTGCGGCTTCCACCGCGCGTCCACTGGTGGCGATGACGTTCGCACCGAGCATACGGCTCATCCCGGCGACGCCAATCGCGGAGAGTAACCCGCCGATTGTCGTTGGGATCAGACAAACCAACAGGGCGACCAGCACCGTGACGCTGACCGCGTGACCGCCCCAGACAGAAAACGGCCACAGCGTGGCGGTTGCCAGCAAAAAGACAATCGTCAGGGCTACCAGCAGAATGGTCAGGGCGATCTCGTTGGGCGTTTTACGACGCTGGGCGCCTTCGACCATGGCGATCATCCGGTCAAGGAAAGTTTCGCCGGGGTTCACGCTACACTCGATCACCAGCCAGTCGGAGAGAATGCGCGTCCCGCCAGTCACCGAGGCGAAATCGCCGCCGGATTCGCGGATGACCGGCGCAGACTCGCCGGTAATCGCACTTTCATCCACGGAGGCGCCGCCTTCAATGACTTCGCCGTCACAGGGAATGATATCACCTGCTTCCACCAGCACGATGTCGCCTTTGCGTAGCTCATCGGCCGGAACGTGATCCATTTTCGCGCCGTACTTCGGCTCGCGCAGTTTGCGGGCAAAGGCCGTCTTTTTCACTCCTTTGAGGCTGTTGGCCTGTGCTTTACTGCGCCCTTCGGCGAGCGCTTCCGCAAAGTTGGCAAACAGTACAGTGACCCACAGCCACAGACTGATCGCCCCGGTAAACAGCGCGCTGCCGGCCATCTGTCCTGTCGCCATCGCAACGGTAATCACGGTGGTCAGCAGGCTACCCATCCAGACAATGAACATCACCGGGTTGCGCCACTGGGTATGTGGGCTTAATTTTTTCACTGCGTCCATCAGCGCCTGAGCGACCAGAGACGGTTCGAACAGCGCCAGTTGTTTGCGACTCATAACATTTGCTCCGCATCGCTTAGCGTAAGGAAAGGTGTTCAGCGACTGGGCCAAGCGCCAGTGCAGGAATAAAGGTCAGGGCGCCGACTAACAGCACCGTGCCGATCAGTAAACCGACAAACAGCGCGCCGTGGGTCGCCAGGGTGCCGGGACTGGCCGGTTGGCTCTTTTTCGCCACCAGCGATCCGGCAATCGCCATCACCGGGATGATGACTCCGAAGCGACCGACGAACATGCAAAACGCCAGCAGGCAGTTCCAGAACGGGGTGTTTGCGCTCAGACCAGCAAAGGCGCTGCCGTTGTTGTTGGCGGCGGAAGAGACGGCGTACAGGACTTCGCTAAAGCCGTGTGGACCAGGGTTGAGCATGGCGCTGCGTCCCGCATCGGTCATCATGGCAAGCGCGGTGCCGAGTAAAACCAGCGCAGGGGTGACCAGAATCGCCAGTGCGGTCATTTTCATCTCGCGAACGTCGATCTTTTTGCCCAGGTATTCTGGCGTGCGGCCAATCATCAGTCCGGCGATAAACACCGCCAGCAGCACGAACAGCAGCATGCCGTAAAGGCCCGAACCAACGCCGCCGAACACCACTTCGCCAATCTGCATCAGCCACATCGGCACCATGCCGCCCAGCGCGGTAAACGAGTCGTGCATGGCGATCACCGCGCCGCATGAGGCTGCCGTCGTCACCACCGCAAACAGACTGCTCACCAGCACGCCAAAGCGGCTCTCTTTGCCTTCCATATTAAGAGTGGAATCTGCGCCAAATTGCAGCAGATGGGGGTTGCCCTGGACCTCCGCCCACATCACCACCGCCACGCAGACGGTGAAGATGAGCGACATGGCCCACAGCAACATCCGCCCCTGACGGCGATCGCCTGCCGCGTCGCCAAACGCGAAACAGAGCGCGGCTGGAATTAAAAAGATGGCCAGCATTTGCACCATGTTGGTCAGCGCGGTGGGGTTTTCGAACGGGTGTGCCGAGTTGGCGTTAAAGAAGCCGCCGCCGTTGGTCCCCAGCATCTTGATGGCTTCCTGCGAGGCCACCGGCCCCATCGGCAGCAGTTGCTGCACACCTTCCAGAGTAGTGAAAGTCTGATAGGGCAGCAGATTTTGCAGGCTGCCTTGCTGAATAAAGAACAGCGCAATCACCAGCGCGATGGGGCATAAAATCCACAAGGTAATACGCACCAGGTCGACCCACGCATTGCCCAGCGTATTCATGCTCTGGCGGGTAAAGGCGCGGATCAGCGCGAACACCACCGCAATGCCGGTCGCGGCGGACAGGAAGTTTTGTACCGTCAGCCCGGCCATCTGGCTGAAATAGCTTAAGGTGGTTTCCCCGCTGTAAGCCTGCCAGTTGGTATTGGTAACAAAACTCACCGCCGTATTAAGCGCCAGATGCCAGGGCAGACCGGGCAACTGCTGTGGATTCAGCGGCAGAAGGTGTTGCCACAACAACAGCAGGAACAGGAGCGTCAACCCCAGCACATTCAACGCGAGGATCGCCAGCAGGTACTGCTTCCAGTTCATCTCGTCTGTCGAAATGCCCAGACCGCGCCAGATCAGGCGTTCAACCCTCGCGGTACCAGGCAGCGAATGGTTGCCGATCAGCCGTGCCAGGCCCGCGCCTAACGGCCTGGCGAGCACGAACAGAATCAGCAGAAAACTGGCGATGAGTAAAAATCCTTGCGCAGCCATCAGAACGCCTCCGCATTGATTAATGCATATACCAGGTAACCTAATAATAAGAAAATCAGCACGATGCCGATTATCACGCCTGCACTCACAGTGCACCTCCCGTGGCATAAATGTGATAAACAAAGCGTAAATATCTGCCTGCAAAGATTTCGCAAAAATCGACGTCGGGGGTGTAAAAAAAGTATAAAAATGGCAAAGACCATTATTTAACTAATGATTAGTATTAATTTAACTTTTTTGTAACTTAATTACGCGATAAAGATAAATAAAGCGTCAATAGCTAAAAATAAGTGGTCGGATGAGTAGTAAAATTACACGCAAAGCGGTACTATTTTCAGCAGATAACCAATTTGACTTTACCGGTGATGATTACCGGCCAGATAAAGGGGAGAGAATCATGGAGTTGTACAAAGAATATCCAGCACATGTTGTATTGTTACGCCGTACTTTCGCCGTCGTGGCTGGGGTGCTGGCACTACCGGTCATGCTGTTCTGGAAAGACCGCGCCCGTTTTTATAGCTATCTACACCGCGTGTGGTCAAAAACCAGCGATAAACCCGTGTGGATGGATCAGGCTGAAAAAGCCACCTGCGATTTCTATTAAGCGCATCGCGTTCAGAAAAACCGCCAACAGCAATGTGGCGGTTTTTTTATGTCTCTGTGTCTACACTTATTTCAGAAATGGAAAAGGAGACATCATGAGCGAGAAAATCCCTGTTGGCATTAGCGCTTGTTTGTTAGGGGAGGCGGTTCGCTTTGATGGTGGACACAAACGCCTGCCCTTTGCAGTCGAAGAACTTTCACCGTGGGTGCACTTTGAACCCGTCTGTCCGGAAATGGCGATCGGCCTGCCGGTGCCGCGTCCTGCATTGCGCTTAGTCAAAATGGAAGAGGCAATTGCACTGCGTTTCAGTGACCGGCGCGAGGGCGATTTAACCCAGGCGATGACCGCGTTCAGTGAAGAACGTGTCAGTCGTTTCGAACACCTTTGTGGTTATATTGTCTGTGCGAAATCCCCAAGTTGCGGCATGGAACGCGTTCGTGTTTATGACGCCGATGGGAAAAACAATCGCAAAGCCGGTCGCGGTATCTTTACCTCAATCCTGATGGCGTCTTATCCGTGGCTCCCTGTTGAAGAGGACGGGCGATTGCACGATCCACAATTACGGGAAAATTTTGTCGCGCGGATTTATGCCCTGCATGAATTGCATGGATTGCGGCAACAAGGACTCACGCGTGGCGCGCTGATTGACTATCACAGCCGCTATAAACTGTTGCTGCTGGCCCATTCACAGCCGGAATACCGCGAGCTGGGGCGCTTTGTCGCTGCGCTTTACGAGTGGGAGAGCCTTGATGACTTTTTCATTGAATATCGTCTGCGTCTGATGAAATTGATGTCCCATCCTGCCACCCGGCGTAACCATACCAATGTCCTGATGCACGTTCAGGGCTATTTTCGCAAACAGCTCAATGCCCGTCAGCGGCAAGAGTTGGCTTCCCTTATTGACGGTTACCGACGCGCTACGCAGCCACTGCTTGCGCCTGTGACGCTGCTCAAACACTATATGGCGGAATATCCGGATGCGTATCTCTCCGGGCAACGCTATTTTGATCCCTGGCCGGAAGCCCTGCGGCTGCGCTACGGGAGTTGATTTTTTTCATTCGGGAGTGTTATGTCCACCCATCTGGTCTGGTTTCGTCGCGATCTCCGTCTGCATGACAATCTTGCCCTCGCCGCCGCCTGCCGCCACCGCGCCGCGCGCGTTGTGGCGTTATTTATCTCCACGCCTGAGCAGTGGAAGAATCACGTCATGTCACCGCGTCAGGCCGCCTTTATCCAGGCTCAGCTAAACGCTTTACAACAGGCGCTGGCGGAAAAAGGCATTCCGCTGCTGTTTGAGGAAGTCGATGACTTCGCGGGCAGTATCGAAACGGTGAAAGCGGTGTGCGAACAGCATGACGTCAGCCACCTGTTTTATAACTATCAGTATGAAGTGAACGAGCGTGAACGCGATGCGGCGGTAGAAAAGGCGCTGCCGCAAGTGGTTTGCGAAGGGTTTGATGACAGCGTGATCCTGCCGCCAGGTGCGGTGACGACGGGAAATCATGAGATGTATAAAGTCTTCACGCCGTTTAAAAACGCCTGGTTAAAACGGCTGAAGGAGGGGATGCCGGAGTGCGTATCCGCACCGGCCCGCCGGGAGAACGGTAGTGTTTCTTCTGCGCTGGTGCCGATTAACCTTCACTATCCGCAACAGGAATTCGACACAGCCCTTTTTCCCGCCGAAGAAAAAGCCGCAATTGCCCGGTTACGCCAGTTTTGCCAACAGGGGGCAGGAGAGTACGACGGATGTCGCGACTTCCCGGCCATTGAGGGCACCAGTCGTTTATCCGCCAGTCTTACTACCGGTGGCTTATCGCCGCGCCAGTGTCTGCATCGCCTGCTGGCGCAACAGCCGCAGGCGCTGGACGGCGGCGCGGGCAGTGTCTGGCTGAACGAACTTATCTGGCGTGAGTTTTATCGCCATCTGATGACGTACCACCCCAATCTGTGCAAACACCGCCCCTTTATTCTCTGGACCGATCGCGTGCGCTGGCGGGATCGAGCGGAAGATTTACAGGCCTGGGAGGAGGGGAGAACGGGTTATCCGATTGTTGATGCGGCGATGCGGCAACTGAACGTCACCGGCTGGATGCACAACCGTCTGCGGATGATTGCGGCCAGCTTCTTGGTCAAAGATCTGCTGATTGACTGGCGTAAAGGTGAACGCTATTTCATGTCGCAACTGATTGATGGCGATCTCGCTGCGAATAACGGCGGCTGGCAGTGGGCGGCCTCTACCGGAACCGACGCCGCGCCGTATTTCCGCATTTTTAACCCCACGACACAGGGCGAAAAGTTCGACAGAGACGGGGAGTTTATCCGCCGGTGGATCCCTGAGTTGCGCGATGTACCGGGCAAGGCGATTCACGAGCCGTGGAAATGGGCGATGAAAGAAAGCATCACGCTCGACTACCCGCAGCCGATTGTCGATCACAAACTGGCGCGCCAGCAGACGCTTGCCGCGTATGAGGCCGCGCGAAAGAACTAACGGTGGCTATGCGGCCTGACGCCATAACTATTCATAAAGAGGTGCGTAAATACGCCCCTTTTTTTATGGCTAAGAACGGGGTGATGGTTTCTTAATATGGCTAATAATTGTCTATCGACGAA
Organism: Citrobacter sp. RHB35-C17; assembly: GCF_013816795.1. NCBI lineage: Bacteria > Pseudomonadati > Pseudomonadota > Gammaproteobacteria > Enterobacterales > Enterobacteriaceae > Citrobacter > Citrobacter sp. RHB35-C17. The sequence continues at coordinate 1,497,291 of NZ_CP057150.1, forward strand.
CCGCCACAGGGACGCTATGTTAACGGAGTGCATAAATAAACAAGGGATCGATGATGAAAAACACCGAACTGGAACAACTGATCAACGAGAAACTGAACAGCGCCGCCATCAGCGACTACGCGCCAAACGGTTTGCAGGTTGAAGGCAAAGAAACGGTGCAAAAAATCGTCACCGGTGTGACCGCCAGTCAGGCGTTACTGGATGAAGCGGTGCGTCTGCAGGCTGATGCGGTCATCGTTCATCATGGCTATTTCTGGAAAGGCGAATCTCCGGTGATTCGCGGGATGAAGCGCAATCGCCTGAAAACGCTGCTGGCGAATGACATTAACCTCTACGGCTGGCATCTCCCTCTGGATGCACATCCCGAACTGGGCAATAACGCACAGTTGGCGGCCCTGTTGGGGATCACCGTGATGGGTGAAATCGAGCCGCTGGTTCCCTGGGGCGAACTGACGATGCCGGTCCCTGGGCTGGAACTGGCGTCGTGGATTGAAGCACGTCTTGGACGCAGGCCGTTATGGTGCGGTGACACCGGGCCGGATACCATCAAACGTGTCGCCTGGTGCACTGGCGGCGGGCAAAGCTTCATCGACAGCGCCGCGCAGGCTGGCGTTGACGCCTTTATCACCGGTGAAGTTTCCGAACAAACCATCCACTCAGCCCGTGAACAGGGACTGCATTTTTACGCCGCCGGGCATCACGCCACCGAACGCGGCGGGATCCGTGCGCTCAGCGAATGGCTGACGGAGAACACCGATTTGGATGTGACGTTTATTGATATTCCAAACCCGGCATAAATAAAAACAAGAGGAATGCAAGTGCAACGAGCGCGTTGTTATCTGTTAGGTGAAACGGCGGTAGTGCTGGAGCTTGAGCCGCCGGTGACGCTGGCGAGCCAGAAACGTATCTGGCGTCTGGCGCAACGTTTGGTTGAGACGCCAAACGTGGTCGAGGCGATTCCGGGAATGAACAATATCACCGTGATCCTACGCGACCCGCAAACGCTGGCGCTGGATGCGATTGAACGCCTGCAACGCTGGTGGGAGGAGAGTGAGGCGCTGGAGCCAGACTCACGCTATATCGAAATTCCGGTGACCTACGGCGGCGCAGGTGGTCCCGATCTGGCGGACGTTGCCCGCCATAGCGGCCTGAGCGAAAAGCAGGTAGTGGAGCTGCACGCGTCGGTCGAGTATGTGGTCTGGTTTTTAGGTTTTCAGCCGGGATTCCCGTATCTCGGTAGCTTACCGGAACAACTGCACACGCCCAGGCGCGCTGAGCCGCGGCTGATCGTTCCGGCTGGATCGGTGGGTATCGGCGGACCGCAAACCGGTATTTATCCGCTGCCAACGCCTGGCGGTTGGCAGTTGATTGGTCATACCTCGCAGGCCTTGTTCGACCCGAAAAAAGAGGAACCGGTTCTCCTGCGCCCTGGCGATAACGTGCGCTTTATCCCGCAGAAGGAGGGGGTATGCTGAATATTATTCGCGCGGGATTGTACACCTCCGTTCAGGATGGCGGTCGTCACGGTTTTCGTCAGTCAGGCGTTAGTCACTGCGGTGCGCTGGATAAACCGGCGATGCAAATCGCTAACCTGTTGGTGGGTAATGAGGCCAGTGCTCCGGTGTTGGAAATTACTCTCGGACAACTGGTTGTGGAATTTGAAACCGACAGCTGGTTTGCCCTGACCGGTGCGGGATGTGAAGCGCGGCTGGATAATCACCCCGTCTGGACGGGCTGGCGTCTGCCGGTGAAAGCGGGCCAGCGTCTGGTGCTAAAACGTCCGCAGCATGGTATGCGCAGCTATCTTGCCGTCGCGGGCGGTATCGACGTGCCGGAAGTGATGGGGTCATGCAGTACCGATCTCAAAGTGGGCATCGGCGGGTTGGAAGGACGCCTGCTGAAAGACGGCGACCGGCTGGCGACCGGCAAACCCCGACGGACGTTCCTGGAAGCGCGAGGGGTAAAACAACTGCTATGGGGGAATCGCATTCGGGCGCTGCCGGGGCCGGAATACCACGAATTTGACGCCGTTTCGCAGGAGTCGTTCTGGCGATCGCCGTGGCATCTCAGTCCGCAGAGTAACCGGATGGGCTACCGCCTGCAGGGACAACCGCTGATGCGAACGACGGATCGGGAATTGGTGTCGCACGGTCTGCTGCCTGGCGTGATTCAGGTTCCGCACAACGGGCAGCCGATTGTATTGATGAACGATGCCCAGACGACCGGCGGCTATCCGCGCATTGCCTGCATAATCGAGGCAGACATGTACCATCTGGCGCAGATCCCGCTCGGTCAACCCATTCACTTTGTTCAGTGTTCGCTGGAGGAGGCGCTGAAAGCGCGGCAGGACCAACAGCGCTATCTGGAACAACTCACATGGCGACTCAATGATGAACATTGATTTAAATGCGGATCTCGGCGAAGGCTGCGCCAGCGATGGAGAACTGTTGACGCTGGTCTCATCGGCCAACATTGCCTGCGGCTTTCATGCCGGCGATGCGCAAACCATGCTGACCAGCGTGCGCGAGGCGCTGAAAAATGGTGTAGCCATTGGGGCGCACCCGAGCTTTCCGGATCGGGAAAACTTTGGCCGCACGGCGATGACGCTGCCTGTGGAAACGGTGTACGCGCAAACGCTGTATCAAATCGGCGCGCTGGCGGCAATAGCCCGGGCGGAGGGGGGCGTCATGCGGCACGTGAAACCGCATGGCATGCTCTACAATCAGGCGGCGAAAGATCCGCAACTGGCAGATGCCATTGCCAAAGCGGTGTACGCCTGCGATCCGGCACTGATTCTGGTCGGCCTGGCGGGAAGTGAGCTTGTCCGTGCGGGTGAGCGTTACGGTCTCGTCACGCGCCAGGAGGTGTTCGCCGATCGCGGTTATCAGGCGGACGGCAGTCTGGTGCCACGCACGCAGCCGGGCGCGCTGATTGAAGACGAGGACCAGTCGCTGGCGCAAACGCTGGGAATGGTGGAAACCGGACGCGTGAAAAGCATTACCGGTGAATGGACAAGCGTGGTGGCGCAAACGGTTTGTATTCATGGCGATGGCGAACACGCGCTGGCCTTCGCCCGACGTTTACGCTCGGCGTTTGAAGCCCGCAGAATCACCATTGTTGCCTGAGCACACTGACGCAGCCTCCATAGAGGGGTTGCGCATATAAAAACACCACAACAAAACACAACATACAGGAATGGATTATGGGAGATGCAATAACGCTCTGGCCACTGATGGGCATCGCCGTCATTGTGGTTGGATTTCTTTTACGTTTTAACCCGGTGCTGGTGGTTATTGTCGCCGGGATCGTCACTGGACTGGCGGCACAAATGCCGATCGCCACGATCCTCGAAAAGCTGGGTGAAGGTTTTCTCAACACCCGCAACCTGCCGTTTATCCTGCTGATCCCGCTGGCGGTTATTGGCCTGCTCGAGCGTCACGGGCTGAAAGAGCGCGCCCAGGCGTGGATTGCCAGGATTAAAAGCGCTACATCAGGTCGCTTGCTGATCGTCTATCTGTTTATTCGTGAAGCCACCGCTGCGCTAGGGCTGACCAGCCTGGGCGGTCACCCGCAAATGGTGCGTCCGTTGTTAGCGCCTATGGCGGAAGGGGCGGCGGAGAAAACGTACGGGGCATTGCCCGGCGCGGTGCGCTACCGGTTGCGAGCGATGTCGGCGGCGACGGATAACGTGGGACTTTTTTTTGGTGAGGATATCTTCGTCGCGTTCGGCGCGATTATCTTCATGCACAACTTTATGCTGGAGTCCGGCGGTATTCAGACCGAACCGCTGCACATTGCCTTATGGGGGATCCCAACGGCCCTGTGCGCCTTCGTGATCCATGGTACGCGCCTGTGGCGGCTGGATAACTATCTGCAACGCGAAATGGCGAAAGCCGGTTCTGTTGACACCCGCAAAGGAGAGGCGCAATGAATTTTCAACAAAGCTACCTCTACTGGCTGGCGGGGATCGTGCTGCTGATTGTCGCCATTATGTCCTGGCAGGATAAAGCTAATCCGCGTCGGTTAACGACCGGGTTATTCTGGGGCGTCTACGGGCTGTTGTTCCTGCTGGGCGACTGGACGTATCAACTGGTGGGCGACAAACGTACAGTCAACATTGCCGTCGGTGTCGCGGTGGTGATCATGGCGTTGATCGCCGGTTTTGGCGGCGTCAAGCTGGGCAGTTATCATCAGCGCACCCGCGAGCAGCGGGAAGAGAGCGCGACGCGTCTGGGTAACCGCCTGTTTTACCCGGCGCTGGCCATTCCGGTCGTCACCGTGATTGGCGTACTGATGTTCAATCACATTCCGGGGTTGCAGGACGCTCTGTTTGGACCGGGTAATCATGCCACGCTGGTGACGCTGTTCTCGATGACCGCAGGCTCACTGATTGGTCTCGGTATGGCTATCAAAATGACCCATGAGAGGGTGCATCAGCCGATTCAGGAGGCGCGCCGCCTGCTGGATTCCATCGGCTGGGCATTTATTTTACCGCAGATCCTCGCAACGTTAGGACTGCTGTTTACGGCGGCAGGCGTTGGCAGTGGCATTTCGTATCTTACTCAAGAGTATCTGGCCGTCGACAGCCGCTTTATCGCGGTGGCGGTGTATACCATTGGGATGGCGCTGTTGACGATGGTGATGGGCAATGCGTTTGCCGCCTTCCCGATTGTCACCGCGGGAATTGGCATTCCGATTCTGGTGCTTCAGCACGGTGGTAACCCGGCGGTGATGGCGGCTATCGGGATGTTCTCCGGCTATTGCGGTACGCTGATGACGCCGATGGCGGCAAACTTCAACATCGTGCCCGCCGCGCTGCTGGAACTGCCAGATAAAAACGCGGTCATTAAAGCGCAGGTGCCAACCGGCATACTGCTGCTGCTAGTCAACGTGTTCCTGATGTATTTCCTGATGTTCCTGTAAGGAGGACGGATGAAAACGGTATTAATCACCGGATTTGAGCCCTTCGGCGGCGAGCAGATTAACCCTTCCTGGGAAGTGGTCTCGCAGCTCGACAATGCTATCATCGCCGGGTGCCGCGTGGTGGCGCGTCAGTTGCCGTGTGTGTTTGGCGAGTCGCTCAGTGTGCTGAATTCCGCCATTGATACGCTCTCTCCATCGCTGGTGCTGGCCATCGGACAGGCGGGCGGACGGACCGATATTACCGTTGAGCGCGTGGCGATCAACGTCGACGACGCGCGTATTCCGGATAATAAAGGCCAACAGCCGGTGGATGAGCCGATTGTTGCTGGTGGACCAGCGGCCTGGTTTAGCACGCTGCCAGTCAAAGCCATGGTGGCGGCGATGCGTGAAGCCGGTGTGCCAGCGTCGGTCTCACAGACGGCGGGGACATTTGTTTGCAACCATGTGATGTACGGATTGCTCCACAAACTGAGCGGCATCGCGGAGGTGAAGGGGGGATTCATCCATATCCCTTATCTGCCGCAGCAGGCGGCGGCGCATCCGGGGGCGCCCAGTATGGCGGCGGAAACGGTGCGTCTGGCGCTGGAGGTGGCGATCGCTACCGCATTGCAGGTTGACGATGACATCGCCGTGACAGGTGGCGCCACGCACTAATCTTCTCAGATAAGGACAGAACCATGCCTGAAGGCCCGGAGATCCGCCGCGCGGCGGATAACCTGGAGGCGGCGATCAAAGGCAAACCCCTGACGGATGTCTGGTTTGCCTTTGCGCAGTTAAAACCGTATCAATCCACACTGGTGGGGCAGACCGTCACGGCGATGGAGACGCGCGGCAAAGCGTTGCTGACCCATTTTTCTGCGGGTCTGACGCTCTACAGCCATAATCAGCTGTATGGCGTCTGGCACGTGGTGGACAGTGGCGACATGCCGCACACCACCCGTATTCTGCGCGTTAAACTGCAAACCGCGGATAAAACCATTCTGCTTTATAGCGCGTCTGACATTGAGATGTTGACGCCGGAACAGCTCACTACCCATCCCTTCCTGCAACGGGTTGGGCCGGACGTGCTGGACCCGCGTCTGACCCCTGATGCGGTGAAAGCCCGGTTACTCTCGCCGCGTTTTCGCAACCGCCAGTTTTCCGGACTGTTGCTGGATCAGGCTTTTCTCGCTGGGCTGGGAAACTATCTGCGGGTGGAGATCCTCTGGCAGGTGGGGATAACCGGTCAGCATAAAGCGCGCGATCTCAGCGATGCGCAGTTGACGGCGTTAGCGCATGCGCTGCTGGATATTCCGCGCTTGTCCTACACCACGCGTGGGCAGGTCGATGAAAATAAGCATCATGGCGCGCTGTTTCGCTTTAAGGTGTTTCACCGCGACGGTGAACCTTGCGAACGTTGTGGCGGGATCATCGAGAAAACCACGCTCTCCTCACGGCCGTTCTACTGGTGTCCACATTGCCAGCATTAATGCGCTTGTCGCGGCGCTTTGGCTGAAATAAAACGGGCGATGGCAGGGCCAGTGAGAAGAATACTGAACAGCCGCAGGGTTTGCATCGCCATGATCAGCGACATGTCGGCGTGACTGCCGGCGGCAATGACTGCAACCGTATCAAGCCCGCCGGGGCTGGTGGCGAGATAGGCGGTTAAAAAATCAATCTGCATATAGTGGGTCATTCCCCAGGCCATTGCTGCGCAAATGGCAAGCAGGGCGAAGATAGAGAGCAGGATTTGCGGCAACGGTCGCAGCGCCATAAAGAAGACCTGCTTGTCGAATCCGAGACCAATCTGCCAGCCAATAAGCATATACGCTATCGCCAGCAGCCATTCCGGCAGTTCAATCACCATCACGCCGCTTGCGTGCAGCAGGGCGCCTACCAGCATCGGCACCAGCATGGTACCGGAGGGAATGCGCAGCACCCGACCGACAACGCTGGCAACCACCGCTAATAGCAGCGTCGTGAACAGATTGCCGCTCAGCGGCGGGAACCACTCAATCTGCTGGCTGACGGCTTCTGCGCTTTCGCCCATGATAAACCGCGTCACCAGCACTGCTGCGCCAGCGACAAACAGTACCCGCAGATATTGCATAAAGGCGACCAGGCGGATATCGGCGCCGTAGTCTTGCGCCATCGCGACCATTGCCGCCGCACCGCCGGGAGATGAGCCCCACGCGCCGGTATTGCCAGGGAGTGAACTGTAGCGAACCAGTAACCAGCCAACGACCGTACTGGAGAGCAGCGTCACCAGCAGAACTGCCAGCACTACTACCCAGTTTGCCGCCAGCGTCGTTAATAATGAGCCTGACAAATTCTGCGCAATCATACAGCCAAGAATGGCTTGCGCGCCGAGGAACGTACAGCGAGGAAGCTTTAGTGAGATACCGCGAAGACTAAACAGAATACCGGTGATCATCGGGCCGAGCAGTAACGCCGCCGGAAGATGAATGCTGAGAAAGAGCAGGGACAGAAGGAGTGACAGCAAAAACAACAAGCCCCACTGCAGAACTGGCATCCTGTGCTCCCGGAAGAAATGAACAAACTATCCGTAAATCATAGAGAAGGGCGGAGAAGATTAATATAGCGAGGGTCAAGAAAAGGTAGGGAAGTTGCCGGATGGCGCTACTACTTATCCGGCCTACGAATTGACAACCGTAGGCCGGATAAGACGCAGTCGCGTCACCATCCGGCAGTCTGACGATTAATGCTTAAGGTCAGATTTAAAATCGCGTTTTTCGTAGCCGGTGTACAGCTGACGTGGACGCGCGATTTTCATGCCATCGGTATGCATTTCGCTCCAGTGCGCAATCCAGCCGACGGTACGCGCCATGGCGAAGATCACGGTGAACATGGAAGACGGGATTCCCATCGCTTTCAGGATGATACCGGAGTAGAAGTCGACGTTCGGGTAAAGTTTCTTCTCAATGAAATACGGGTCGTTCAGCGCGATGTGTTCCAGCTCCATCGCCACTTCCAGCAGGTCATCTTTGGTACCCAGCTCTTTCAGCACTTCGTGGCAGGTCTCACGCATCACGGTGGCACGCGGATCGTAGTTTTTGTAAACACGGTGACCGAAGCCCATCAGGCGGAAAGAGTCATTCTTGTCTTTCGCACGACGAACGAATTCCGGAATGTGTTTAACCGAGCTGATTTCTTCCAGCATCTTCAGCGCCGCTTCGTTCGCGCCACCGTGCGCCGGTCCCCACAGGGATGCAATACCCGCAGCAATACAGGCAAACGGGTTCGCGCCAGACGAGCCAGCAGTACGTACCGTTGAGGTGGAGGCGTTCTGTTCATGGTCGGCATGCAGGATCAGGATACGGTCCATTGCGCGTTCCAGTACCGGGTTCACTTCATAGGTTTCACACGGCGTGGAGAACATCATGTTCAGGAAGTTACCGGCGTAGGAGAGGTCGTTACGCGGATAAACAAACGGCTGGCCGATAGAATATTTGTAACACATCGCCGCCATTGTCGGCATTTTGGACAGCAGGCGGAATGCGGCGATTTCGCGGTGGCGCGGATTGTTAACATCCAGAGAGTCGTGATAGAACGCGGCGAGTGCACCGGTGATCCCGCACATGACCGCCATCGGATGTGAATCGCGACGGAAAGCGTGGAACAGACGGGTGATTTGCTCATGGATCATGGTATGGCGAGTCACGGTGGTTCTGAACGCGTCGTACTCTGCCTGCGTCGGTTTTTCGCCGTTCAGCAGGATGTAACACACTTCCAGATAGTTAGACTCGGTGGCTAACTGATCGATCGGGAAGCCGCGATGCAACAAAATGCCTTCATCGCCGTCGATGAACGTAATTTTGGATTCGCAGGATGCAGTAGAGGTGAAACCAGGGTCAAAAGTAAACATCCCCTTCGAACCCAGGCTACGAATATCAATAACATCTTGACCTAGCGTGCCCTTCAGCACATCCAGTTCAATAGCCGTATCACCATTTAGGGTGATTTTTGCTTTTGTGTCAGCCATTTACGGTCTCCTTAGCGCCTTATTGCTTAAGACTACTCAGGTGAGATTTGCCATCGATACATCAATCAACCGTTACCAGTTTGTTATTCGGCTCGCCGCTCTGGATAGAGGAGAAACCAGGGTACAGAGCAATGGGCGCTTGCAGGTAAATCAGTTAACTCATGGTGAATTAGCAACAAATCAACAACTTAGCAATCCGAATTATTCAACCTGTCTATCACTATTAACTGTACTGAAGGGATCGGTCAATATCTTCCTACTGTTACATAACTTATTTGCAGGTTAAAGAGTGACCCCATAACTTTTACGCATTATATGCCTTTTCTGGTGTTGTTTGTAACAACTTTGTTTAATGATTGTCAAATCAGATGATTAAAAATTAAATAAATGTTGTTATCGTGACCTGTGTCACTGTTCGGGATAAAACCCGACAAACTATATGTAGGTTAATTGTAATGATTTTGTGAACGTCCTATACTGCCGCCAGGTCTCCGGAAACCCCTGCAATCCCGAGCCACCCAGCGTTGTTACGTGTCGTTTTAGCAACTGGAAGCAGTGTTTTACATGACGCGCAGTTATAGAAAGGACGCTGTCTGACCCGCACGCAGACCGGAGGAAGGAAATCCCGTCGTCTTTCAGGCTACAGGTGATTCACTCTCTGTACCCGAAGTCCAAAGGGAATAATAAGAACAGCATGTGGGCGTTATTCATGATAAGAAATGTGAAAAAACAAAGACCTGTCAATCTGGATCTGCAAACGATCCGGTTCCCAATCACGGCGATAGCGTCCATTCTCCATCGCGTTTCCGGAGTGATCACCTTTGTGGCGGTCGGGATCCTGTTGTGGTTACTGGGCACCAGCCTCTCTTCCCCTGAAGGATTCCAGCAGGCATCCGCCATCATGGGTAGCTTTTTTGTTAAATTTATTATGTGGGGCATCCTTACCGCGCTGGCGTATCACGTCGTGGTCGGTGTTCGTCACATGATGATGGATTTTGGCTATCTGGAAGAAACATTCGAAGCGGGTAAACGCTCAGCCAAAATCTCTTTTGTTATCACTGTCGTGCTTTCACTTCTCGCAGGAGTCCTCGTATGGTAAGCAACGCCTCCGCACTAGGACGCAATGGCGTACATGACTTCATCCTGGTCCGTGCTACCGCTATCGTTCTGACGTTATACATCATCTATATGGTGGGTTTCTTCGCCACAAGCGGCGAACTGACCTGGGAAGTCTGGACCGGTTTCTTCTCATCGGCTTTCACCAAAGTCTTCACCCTGCTGGCACTCTTCTCCATCTTGATTCATGCCTGGATCGGCATGTGGCAGGTGTTGACCGACTACGTTAAACCACTGGCAATTCGGTTGTCGCTGCAACTGGCTATCGTCGTTGCACTGGTGGTTTACGTGATTTATGGATTTGTTGTGGTGTGGGGTGTGTAATGAAACTGCCAGTCAGAGAATTTGATGCTGTAGTTATTGGCGCAGGCGGCGCAGGTATGCGTGCGGCGCTGCAAATTTCCCAAAGCGGACAGACCTGTGCGCTGCTGTCCAAAGTGTTCCCAACCCGTTCCCATACCGTTTCCGCGCAGGGTGGCATCACCGTCGCGCTCGGTAATACCCATGAAGATAACTGGGAATGGCACATGTACGACACCGTGAAAGGGTCGGACTACATCGGTGACCAGGACGCTATCGAATATATGTGTAAAACCGGTCCGGAAGCGATTCTGGAACTGGAACATATGGGGCTGCCGTTCTCCCGTCTCGACGACGGTCGTATCTATCAGCGTCCGTTTGGCGGCCAGTCGAAAAACTTCGGCGGTGAGCAGGCGGCACGCACCGCAGCGGCAGCTGACCGTACCGGTCACGCACTGCTGCATACGCTGTATCAACAGAACCTGAAAAACCACACCACCATTTTCTCCGAGTGGTATGCGCTGGATCTGGTCAAAAACGCCGATGGCGCAGTGGTCGGTTGTACCGCACTGTGCATCGAAACCGGTGAAGTGGTTTACTTCAAAGCCCGTGCAACCGTGCTGGCCACCGGCGGCGCAGGCCGCATTTATCAGTCCACCACTAACGCGCACATCAACACCGGCGACGGCGTGGGGATGGCAATCCGTGCCGGTGTTCCGGTTCAGGATATGGAAATGTGGCAGTTCCACCCAACCGGGATTGCCGGTGCGGGCGTGCTGGTAACAGAAGGCTGCCGCGGTGAGGGCGGTTACCTGCTGAATAAACACGGTGAGCGCTTTATGGAGCGTTATGCGCCGAATGCGAAAGACCTGGCGGGCCGTGACGTGGTGGCGCGTTCCATCATGATTGAAATCCGTGAAGGTCGCGGCTGCGATGGTCCTTGGGGTCCGCACGCTAAACTGAAACTTGACCATCTGGGTAAAGACGTCCTCGAATCCCGTCTGCCGGGCATTCTGGAATTGTCCCGTACGTTTGCACACGTTGACCCGGTGAAAGAGCCGATTCCGGTTATCCCAACCTGTCACTACATGATGGGCGGTATTCCGACCAAAGTGACCGGTCAGGCATTGACGGTGAACGAGCAGGGTGAAGACGTGGTGGTTCCGGGGCTGTTTGCGGTGGGTGAAATCGCCTGCGTATCGGTACACGGCGCTAACCGTCTGGGCGGTAACTCGCTGCTGGATCTGGTGGTCTTTGGTCGTGCGGCCGGTCTGCATCTGCAGGAATCTATCGCTGAGCAGGGTGAACTGCGCGATGCCACAGAAGACGAAATCGACGCGTCCCTGGCGCGTCTGAACCGCTGGAACAATAACCGTGATGGTGAAGATCCGGTGGTGATTCGCAAAGCGCTGCAGGAATGTATGCAGCATAACTTCTCGGTCTTCCGGGAAGGCGATGCGATGGCGAAAGGGCTTGAAGAGCTGAAAGCCATCCGCGAGCGGTTGAAAAATGCCCGTCTGGACGACACCTCCAGCGAATTCAACACCCAGCGCGTAGAGTGTCTGGAGCTGGATAACCTGATGGAAACTGCCTATGCCACCGCAGTATCCGCCAACTTCCGTACCGAGAGCCGTGGCGCGCATAGCCGCTTCGACTTCCCGGAGCGTGATGATGAAAACTGGCTGTGCCATTCCCTGTATCTGCCAGAGACGGAATCCATGACCCGACGTGAAGTCAACATGGAACCGAAACTGCGCCCGGCATTCCCGCCGAAGATTCGTACATACTAATGCGGAGACAGGACAATGAAACTCGAGTTTTCAATTTATCGCTATAACCCGGATGTTGATGACGCTCCGCGCATGCAGGATTACACCCTGGAAGGCGAAGAAGGGCGTGACATGATGCTGCTGGATGCGTTGATGCAGCTCAAAGAGAAAGACCCCAGTCTCTCTTTCCGCCGCTCCTGCCGTGAAGGCGTGTGTGGTTCAGATGGTCTGAACATGAACGGGAAGAACGGTCTGGCCTGCATCACGCCGGTATCAGCGCTGGTTCAGCCCGGTAAGAAAATTGTTATCCGTCCGCTGCCTGGTTTGCCGGTGATCCGCGATTTGGTAGTAGACATGGGGCAATTCTATGCACAATATGAGAAGATTAAGCCTTACTTATTGAATAATGGGCAAAATCCTCCGGCTCGTGAGCATTTACAGATGCCAGAGCAGCGGGAAAAACTCGATGGGCTGTATGAATGCATTCTGTGCGCCTGCTGCTCAACGTCTTGCCCATCCTTCTGGTGGAATCCGGATAAGTTTATCGGTCCGGCGGGTCTGTTAGCGGCCTATCGCTTCCTGATCGACAGCCGTGATACCGAGACGGACAGCCGCCTGGAAGGGATAAGCGATGCATTCAGCGTATTCCGCTGTCACAGCATCATGAACTGCGTCAGTGTATGTCCTAAGGGGCTGAACCCGACGCGCGCCATTGGCCATATTAAGTCGATGCTGTTGCAACGCAGTGCGTAAGTAGACATTGCCTGCGGTGGCAATCCTGTAGGCCGGATAAGACGTTTCCGTCGCCATCCGGCACATGTTGCCTGATGGCGCTTCGCTTATCAGGCCTACGGGGTCGCCATCAGGCAAATTAGTGCAGGAAACCTCTAAAAACTGCCACATTGATAGCAATAATCGAGATGTTCAGCGCGAGATAAGGCGCGAACGGAACGAATCGCCGGGAGCATAGTTCACTATGTGACCGGGTGAGGAACGGTTGCAACGTAGTCGCAGCCTGAACAACGACGATTATTAGACAGTTTTTAAAGGTTCCTTAGCGGACGCAGATCACACGACAGTCCGTAACAAGTGAACCCCGGCACGCATACGACGTATGCGTGGTAGTATCCACGGCGAAGTAAGCATACAAATGCTTAAGGGATCACGATGCAGAACAGCGCTTTGAAAGCCTGGTTGGACTCTTCTTACCTCTCTGGCGCAAACCAGAGCTGGATAGAACAGCTCTATGAAGACTTCTTAACCGATCCTGACTCGGTAGACGCTAACTGGCGTTCGACGTTCCAGCAGTTACCTGGCACCGGAGTCAAACCGGATCAATTCCATTCAAAAACGCGTGATTATTTCCGTCGTCTGGCGAAGGATGCCTCACGTTACTCTTCTTCGATTTCCGACCCTGACACCAATGTGAAGCAGGTTAAAGTCCTGCAGCTCATCAACGCTTATCGCTTCCGTGGTCACCAGCATGCGAATCTCGATCCGCTGGGACTGTGGCAGCAAGACACTGTTGCCGATCTGGATCCGTCCTTCCACGATCTGACAGAGGCCGACTTCCAGGAAAGCTTTAACGTAGGTTCTTTTGCCGGCGGCAAAGAGACGATGAAGCTGGGCGAGCTGCTTTCCGCGCTCAAACAAACGTACTGCGGCCCGATTGGTGCTGAGTACATGCACATCACCAGCACCGAAGAGAAACGCTGGCTGCAACAGCGCATCGAATCCGGTCGCGCGGCATTCAGCAGCGAAGAGAAAAAACGCTTCCTGAGTGAACTCACCGCAGCCGAAGGTCTGGAACGTTATCTGGGCGCCAAATTCCCTGGCGCGAAACGCTTCTCGCTGGAAGGCGGTGATGCGTTAATCCCGATGCTCAAAGAGATGATCCGCCATGCCGGTAACAGCGGTACCCGTGAAGTGGTGCTGGGTATGGCGCACCGTGGTCGTCTGAACGTCCTGGTCAACGTACTGGGTAAGAAACCGCAGGATCTGTTCGACGAATTTGCGGGTAAACATAAAGAACATCTCGGCACCGGTGACGTGAAGTACCACATGGGCTTCTCATCGGATATCGAAACCGAAGGTGGCCTGGTTCACCTCGCGCTGGCGTTTAACCCGTCGCACCTGGAAATCGTCAGCCCGGTGGTGATCGGTTCCGTTCGCGCTCGTCTGGATCGTCTGGATGAACCAAGCAGCAACAAAGTGCTGCCGATCACCATCCACGGCGACGCTGCGGTAACCGGGCAGGGCGTGGTTCAGGAAACCCTGAACATGTCGAAAGCGCGGGGTTACGAAGTGGGCGGTACCGTTCGCATCGTGATCAACAACCAGGTGGGCTTCACCACTTCTAACCCGCTGGATGCACGTTCCACCCCGTACTGCACCGATATCGGTAAAATGGTACAGGCACCGATTTTCCACGTGAATGCGGACGATCCGGAAGCGGTGGCTTTCGTCACTCGTCTGGCGCTGGATTTCCGCAACACCTTCAAACGCGATGTCTTCATCGACCTGGTGTGCTACCGCCGTCACGGCCACAACGAAGCCGACGAGCCGAGCGCAACCCAGCCGCTGATGTATCAGAAAATCAAAAAGCATCCGACCCCGCGCAAAATCTATGCGGATAAGCTGGAAGCGGATAACGTCGCGACGCTGGAAGATGCTACCGAAATGGTCAACCTGTATCGCGACGCGCTGGACGCGGGCGAATGCGTGGTGAAAGAGTGGCGTCCGATGAATATGCACTCCTTTACCTGGTCGCCGTACCTCAACCACGAGTGGGATGAAGCGTACCCGAACAAGGTTGAAATGAAGCGCCTTCAGGAACTGGCGAAACGCATCAGTACGGTGCCTGAAACCGTTGAGATGCAGTCTCGTGTGGCCAAAATCTACGGCGACCGCCAGCTGATGGCGAACGGGGAAAAACCGTTCGACTGGGGCGGCGCAGAAACGCTGGCTTACGCTACGCTGGTTGACGAAGGGATCCCGATTCGCCTGTCCGGTGAAGACTCTGGTCGCGGCACTTTCTTCCATCGCCACGCGGTGATCCACAACCAGACCAACGGGTCGACCTGGACTCCTCTGCAGCATGTCCACAACGGGCAGGGCAGCTTCCGCGTCTGGGACTCCGTGTTGTCTGAAGAAGCGGTACTGGCCTTCGAATATGGCTATGCCACAGCGGAACCGCGCACCCTGACCATCTGGGAAGCGCAGTTCGGTGACTTCGCCAACGGCGCGCAGGTGGTTATCGACCAGTTCATCTCCTCTGGCGAACAGAAATGGGGCCGGATGTGTGGCCTGGTGATGCTGCTGCCGCACGGTTATGAAGGGCAGGGTCCGGAGCACTCCTCCGCGCGTCTGGAGCGTTATCTGCAACTTTGCGCTGAGCAGAACATGCAGGTGTGCGTACCGTCTACTCCGGCTCAGGTGTATCACATGCTGCGTCGTCAGGCGCTGCGCGGGATGCGTCGTCCGCTGGTGGTCATGTCGCCGAAATCGCTGCTGCGCCATCCGCTGGCGGTCTCCAGCCTGGATGAGCTGGCGAACGGCACCTTCCTGCCTGCCATCGGTGAAATCGATGACCTCGATCCGAAAGGCGTGAAGCGTGTGGTGATGTGTTCTGGTAAGGTTTATTACGACCTGCTGGAACAGCGTCGCAAGAACAATCAGAAAGATGTCGCCATTGTGCGCATCGAACAGCTTTATCCGTTCCCGCATCAGGCGATGCAGGACGTATTGAAACAGTACGCTCACGTACATGATTTTGTCTGGTGCCAGGAAGAGCCGCTCAACCAGGGCGCATGGTACTGCAGCCAGCATCATTTCCGTGAAGTGATTCCATTTGGGGCCGCTCTGCGTTATGCAGGTCGCCCGGCCTCCGCCTCTCCGGCGGTAGGGTATATGTCCGTTCACCAGAAACAGCAACAAGATCTGGTCAATGACGCGCTGAACGTCGATTAATTAAAGGATACAAAATGAGTAGCGTAGATATTCTTGTTCCCGACCTGCCTGAGTCCGTAGCGGACGCGACTGTTGCCACCTGGCACAAAAAACCGGGTGATGCGGTGGTTCGTGACGAAGTGCTGGTAGAAATCGAAACTGACAAAGTGGTACTGGAAGTACCGGCATCAGCGGACGGCATTCTGGATGCGGTTCTGGAAGACGAAGGCACCACCGTGACCTCCCGCCAGATCCTCGGTCGCCTGCGTGAAGGCAATAGCGCGGGTAAAGAAACCAGCGCGAAGTCTGAAGAAAAAGCGTCTACCCCGGCGCAGCGTCAACAGGCTTCTCTGGAAGAGCAAAATAACGATGCGCTGAGCCCGGCGATCCGTCGCCTGTTGGCTGAGCACAACCTCGACGCCAGTGCGATCAAAGGCACCGGTGTGGGCGGACGTATCACTCGTGAAGATGTGGATAAGCATCTGGCGAAAGCCCCTGCGAAAGCCGAGGCCAAAGCACCGGCAGAAGCCCCTGCTGCACAGCCAGCGCTGGGGGCACGTAGCGAAAAACGCGTACCGATGACCCGTCTGCGCAAACGCGTGGCCGAGCGTCTGCTGGAAGCGAAAAACTCCACTGCCATGCTGACGACCTTCAACGAAGTGAACATGAAGCCCATCATGGATCTGCGTAAGCAGTACGGTGAAGCGTTTGAAAAACGTCACGGTATCCGTCTGGGCTTCATGTCCTTCTACGTGAAGGCGGTAGTAGAAGCGCTGAAACGCTATCCGGAAGTGAACGCCTCTATCGATGGCGACGACGTGGTGTATCACAACTACTTCGACGTGAGCATGGCGGTATCCACGCCGCGCGGTCTGGTGACCCCGGTCCTGCGCGACGTCGATACGCTGGGTATGGCTGACATCGAGAAAAACATCAAGACGCTGGCTATCAAAGGTCGTGACGGCAAGCTGACGGTGGAAGATCTGACGGGCGGTAACTTCACCATCACCAACGGTGGTGTGTTCGGTTCGCTGATGTCCACGCCGATCATCAACCCGCCGCAGAGTGCGATCCTCGGCATGCACGCGATTAAAGATCGTCCGATGGCGGTAGATGGCAAGGTCGAAATCCTGCCGATGATGTACCTGGCGCTGTCCTACGATCACCGTCTGATCGATGGTCGCGAATCCGTGGGCTTCCTGGTGGCGATCAAAGAACTGCTGGAAGATCCGACTCGTCTGCTGCTGGACGTGTAGTAAACAAGAGTATCACCTGCCTCGTAGGCCGGATGAGCGTAGCGCCATCCGGCACAAGCACCACGCCGGTCTACGGGTTTAAAGATAACGATTACCTGAAGGATGGACAGAACACATGAACTTACATGAATATCAGGCAAAACAACTTTTTGCCCGCTATGGCTTACCGGCGCCGGTGGGTTATGCCTGTACTACTCCGCGTGAAGCTGAAGAAGCGGCATCGAAAATCGGTGCGGGTCCGTGGGTAGTAAAATGTCAGGTTCACGCAGGTGGCCGCGGTAAAGCGGGCGGTGTGAAAGTTGTAAAAAGCAAAGAAGAGATTCGCGCGTTTGCTGAGCACTGGCTGGGCAAACGTCTGGTGACCTATCAAACAGACGCCAACGGTCAACCGGTCAACCAGATTCTGGTTGAAGCGGCGACCGATATTGATAAAGAGCTGTATCTGGGTGCGGTCGTTGACCGTAGCTCCCGTCGTGTGGTCTTCATGGCCTCCACCGAAGGCGGCGTTGAAATTGAAAAAGTGGCGGAAGAAACCCCGCACCTGATCCACAAAGTGGCGCTTGATCCGCTGACCGGCCCAATGCCGTATCAGGGACGCGAGCTGGCGTTCAAACTGGGTCTGGAAGGCAAACTGGTTCAGCAGTTTACTAAGATCTTCATGGGCCTGGCGACCATTTTCCTTGAGCGCGACCTGGCGCTGATCGAAATCAACCCGCTGGTTATCACCAAACAGGGTGACCTGATCTGCCTCGACGGCAAACTGGGCGCTGACGGCAACGCGCTGTTCCGCCAGCCGGATCTGCGCGAAATGCGCGATCAGTCTCAGGAAGACCCGCGTGAAGCGCAGGCAGCACAGTGGGAACTGAACTACGTCGCGCTGGATGGCAACATCGGCTGCATGGTTAACGGCGCAGGTCTGGCGATGGGCACCATGGACATCGTGAAACTGCACGGCGGCGAACCGGCTAACTTCCTTGACGTGGGCGGCGGCGCCACCAAAGAGCGCGTCACCGAAGCGTTCAAAATTATCCTCTCTGACGACAACGTTAAAGCGGTTCTGGTTAACATCTTCGGCGGTATCGTGCGTTGCGACCTGATCGCTGACGGCATTATCGGCGCGGTAGCGGAAGTGGGCGTTAACGTTCCGGTGGTGGTTCGTCTGGAAGGTAACAACGCCGAACTCGGCGCGAAGAAACTGGCTGACAGCGGCCTGAATATTATTGCAGCGAAAAGTCTGACGGATGCAGCTCAGCAGGTTGTTGCCGCAGTGGAGGGGAAATAATGTCAGTTTTAATTAATAAAGATACCAAGGTTATCTGCCAGGGCTTCACCGGTAGCCAGGGGACATTTCACTCCGAACAGGCAATTGCCTACGGTACGCAGATGGTTGGCGGCGTAACGCCAGGCAAAGGCGGCACCACGCACCTGGGCCTGCCGGTATTTAACACCGTGCGTGAAGCCGTAGAAGCGACGGGCGCCACCGCGTCCGTTATCTACGTGCCGGCACCGTTCTGCAAAGACTCCATTCTGGAAGCCATCGACGCAGGCATTAAGCTCATCATCACTATCACCGAAGGCATCCCGACGCTGGATATGCTGACCGTGAAGGTGAAGCTGGATGAAGCCGGTGTACGCATGATCGGCCCGAACTGTCCGGGTGTTATCACCCCGGGCGAATGCAAAATCGGCATCATGCCCGGTCACATTCATAAGCCGGGTAAAGTGGGTATCGTCTCGCGTTCCGGTACGCTGACCTATGAAGCGGTTAAGCAGACCACCGACTACGGTTTCGGCCAGTCCACCTGTGTGGGCATCGGCGGCGACCCGATCCCGGGCTCTAACTTCATCGACATCCTGAAACTGTTCCAGGAAGATCCGCAGACCGAAGCGATCGTGATGATCGGTGAGATCGGCGGTAGCGCGGAAGAAGAAGCGGCGGCCTACATCAAAGATCACGTGACCAAACCGGTTGTTGGCTACATTGCCGGTGTGACTGCGCCGAAAGGCAAACGTATGGGTCACGCAGGCGCCATTATCGCCGGTGGAAAAGGAACTGCGGATGAGAAATTCGCAGCGCTGGAAGCCGCTGGTGTGAAAACCGTTCGCAGCCTGGCCGATATCGGCGAAGCGCTGAAAGCCGTCATTAAGTAAAAGCAATAAAACAGCCCAACCCCTGCATTTACCCGTGATGCAGGGGAAAGGGCTGGTCCATTTTCGACATGGTTGGCCATCTGATGATGGCCTTTTTTTTGCCTGTCTGTATGCCGGATGGCGCTGGCGCTTATCCGGCCTAGGGGGGAGTGTTGACTTGCCAGGTTATGCGCTTTCAGCCAGCGCTTTCAGCCAACGGATGCCGCTTTCCGGAGAGGTCATCACCGGGACGGGCGGCGACGGAAGCTGCTGCAGAACGCGCGCCATCGACGCTTGCGCCAGCATAACCACATCAGCCTGTTTATACGCGCTGTGCAATCCTTCGCTGACGATGCGGTCATGCGTTTCCATATCGCCCGCCAGCAGAGCATGGAAGGCCTCTTCCATCAATATCGGCGTCACGGTGCATTGCTTACCACTGGCCTGTACTTTGCGTTGCACATACTCCAGCGTCGGTTTCATCGTGGTGGCGACGGTGGCCAGCACGGCAATGTTCTCACCCAGGCTAATGGCTTGTTCCACCATCGCGCAGTCGATACGGGCAAGCTGCAGCGGTGTCATAAACTGACACTGTTCAACCGCCGTGCCAATGGACGAACAGGCGGTGATGAAAATCTCGCAATCCGCTTTTTCGGCTATGTGGACGTAGTCGGCAATGCGTGCCGCAATGTTCGGCGTCACGCCTCCGGCCTTCATCACCTGCTTAATCATCGACTCTTCGACCAGGTGCATCACGTCCGCTTCTGGCATGATGTCGCCGATCAGTTGCTGCATCATGGCGAGCGTGGCGGAACTGGTGTGAAGCATAGCGATCTTTTTCATTCTGCGAACTCCTTGAGCAAACATTCGGCAACGGCCATAGCCGCATCGTGATCTTCCTGGGCGGACAGTCCACCAACCGCAACGGCCCCCACGCATTTACCGTTGTGAAGAATCGGTACGCCGCCGGGCAGCGCGGTAAAACGTGGGTCAGCAAAGTAGCTGATATCCAGTGACTCATTTTGCAGACGTTGCAAAAACGCCTGAGTGGTGCAACCTAAACGGCTGCTGGTGCGTGCTTTGCGCTGCGTCAGCTCAATGGTCAACAGTTTGGCGTTATCCATACGGGCAAAGCTCAGTAACTCGCCGTGAGCGTCGCACACCGCCACGCTGAGCGGACGTTGCGCATAACGGGTGTCGGCGAGATCGAGCGCGCAGTCTACCGCGCGTCGTGCCTGTTGCAGGGTTAAAGTCATCATGGTGAGTTATCCTTTTGACAGAGGTTCTGATACCGGCTGAGCAGGCGAACTCTCGCTCTGGGCCTGCGCCTGTCGGGCATCCTTTTTGCGCCAGTAGTTAGCTAGCAGCGAGCCGCTGACGTTGCCAAGCGGCGTCATGACCGCAGAGGCGAGACCAACGGTGGCCAGTTTTCCCATCGCGGCGGCAAGACCTGATGCCATCCCGCCGTTTTGCAGTCCGACTTCGAAGGCTACCGTCCGGGCGGACTGAACATCCATGCGGAAGATCCAGCGGCTCATCAGATAGCCAATCAGGAAGCCGCCGAGGTTGTGCATCAGCATGGCGAAGCAGAGCAGGAAGCCGACCTGAACCAGGTTGTCGCGCCCGGCTGCCGCTGCCGTAGTGGTGAAGAAAATGATGCCCATCATCGAAATGGTCGGCATGATCTTCTTAACGCCGGCCACGCGTCCATACAGCCAGTTATAGAACAGCGCCCAGATGATCCCGCCAGCCACAAAGTTCAGCACCACCGCATACATTTGCGCGTCGGCGCTGGCGCTACCAAACAGCGTGTCCCAGCCGCCGGTAAGCATATACAGCAGCCAGATGGCGCTGATCCCGGCCAGCGTTTGCACGGTACGACGCCCCTGCACGCCGGCATAGGTTTTCAGGTAGTCATGTAAAATCGCCGCGCCAATCGGGATCAACACGATTTTCACGACGTCCATCACCATCGCCGTGAGCTGGATGTCGATCATTGAACCCGCCAGCAGATTCACCCACAGCGGGGTCATGACCGTCGCCGCCAGCGTCGAGACGGCGGCGATCGAGACCGCCAGCGCCAGGTTGGCGTTGGCGATATACACCATGACAGTGGAGGAGAGCCCACTGGGACAGGAACCAATCAGCAGAATGCCTACCGCCACTTCCGGCGGAAAGTCAAAGATCAGCGTGATGCTCAGGCCGAGCAGAGGCATGATGACGAAATGACAGAAGGTGCCGATAAACACCGCCCAGGGCATTTTAGCGACGTCGATAAAGTCCTGAATCGTGAGTTTGGTGCCCATACTGAACATGGTCGCCTGGATCACCAAAAAGACGATCCATTTATGGGTGATGTTGAATCCGCCCCAGACGATTAGATCGGTTGACCAGGTCATCGCCGCGACAAAGCCGGCAATGATCCACAGGGTAAACTGGTAGCTGCGAAGATTTGTCCAGTAGCCCGCACCTGCCGCGAAGCCTGTCGTCAGCATCACCAGCCCCGGCTGCCAGAGGGCGGGAGACTGCATCAGCGCGCCAATTGCCGCCAGGGCGCCACCGGCGATGCAGACGCCCAGTCCGGTTTTGTGAATAACGGTTGTGATAGTCATGGTGAAATGTCCTTTCTCTCGTTATTACTGCCGTGGTGGAATAGCTAACATTTGCCGCGCAATATCCGGCGTGGCGACCTTTTTATCCATACTGCGAATAAGCGTGGCGAGTTTGGCAACCTGCTGATAATTATGCTGAGCTTTCTCTTCGGCGCTTAAATAATAGCTATCTTCAAAACCAATTCTCACTTCACTGGCGCCCATGCCGACCGCTGCCGCAATAATATCGAAATTCTTGCGGCCAAAATGGGTAATTCCCCATAAGGCGTCGCGAGGGATCATACTGCGCAAGGCAATTAACGCATCAACCGTCGCGGGTGAACTTCCACGGTGTCCGAGGACAATATTGAATAACATCGGTTTCTTGAACGATATTTTTTCTTCCAGCGCCAGAATGTTATTAATCATGCCAATTTCGAAAACTTCAAATTCAGGAATAATGGAACGTTGGGTTATTTGTTGCGAACAATATTCGACGTCCGGTCCGGGATTAACGTACACGGCATCGCCGAGGTTAACGGAGCCGACGTTCAGCGACGCCATTTCGACGCCGGGACAGTCCAGAGGCGCGCAGCGCTCGGCAATCGACATGGTGGAGACGCCACCGGTTGAGGCCTGAATAATCAGGTCGGAATGGCGCATGACGTGGTCAATTGTCTCCTGAAAATCGGTGGTGTCCGACGTCAGACGACCTTGTTTATCGCGAACGTGTAAATGCACGATGGCTGCACCCTGTTCGACGCTGGCCAGTATTTCCTGCGCCAGTTCTTCGGGTATAACTCTGGGGCAATCCGCGGCAACGGGTGCCAGCGAAATAATAACAGTATCCGACATGTGTTCCTCCGGTTTTCCGGTACAGAGATATTAAAATTATAAGTACGGTGTCATCCAGCGTAACGATTCGGGCCCTGGTGTTGACGGTTTATATTCACAACCTATCCAGCCCTGATAACCTGTCTGCTTAATAAATTCAAAAAGCCATGTTTCATTTAATTCTCCCGTTCCCGGTTCATGGCGGCCGGGTACAGAAGCAATCTGAAAGTGTTTAATGATCGGTAAATAATGTTGAATAAGATGTGTAACATTACCGTGTATTTTTTGGCAGTGGTAAATATCAAACTGTAAGCCGATATTTTTTCTGTTCACTTCGCGAATAAGACGTTCAGCCAGTGGAAAGCTATCAACAAAATAACCAGGCATATCGTCCGGGTTTAACGGTTCAATCAACACGTCGATATCGGCCCCAACCATGACGTCACAGGCGATACGCAGTCGGTCGGTTAATTGTTCATACTGGGCGTTAGCGGAAAGTCCGGCCACGCGCAATCCGGCCATGACGTGCACCTTGCGACAGCCCAGTGCCGTGGCGTAATCGCGGGCAATCAGCAGACTGCGATGATACTCCTCGTCACAGCCTGGCAGGGAGGCCAGTCCGCGTTCACCGGCCTGCCAGTGACCCGCTGGCGCATTCATCAGCGCCACCGGCAGACCGGTTTCCCGTTGCGCCGCCAGCAGCACATCCAGCGGATGCTGCCAGAGAAACAGCCCTTCAACGCCGTGAAAACCCGCCGCCTTTGCGGCCTGAAAGCGCTCCGCAATGGGACGTTCGCAAAACAGCCAGTCAAGGTTAGCCGCTAACTTCAGCATGATGCGTTCCCTCCCGGCAATCCACCAGGTGCAGTTTCACGCCCTGGCTGGCAATGGTGTCCTGCGCTACGTCGGGTAACCGGTTATCCGAAATAATGTCGGTCAGTTGATCCAGCGAGCAGATGTGGAACATCCCGTATTTGCCAAATTTACTGCTGTCGCAGACCAGCACCCGACGGCGGGAGACGGTGAGCACGGCCTCTTTCACCGAGGCTTTGCCTTCGCTGGGGGTCGACATTCCACGTTCGGTATCCCACGAGGACGAACTGAGAAACGCCACGTCTATATTGATCGTGCGCAGAAAACTGGCGGCGCTTTTCCCAAGGCATGAGCGGTTGCGCTGATCCACCAGTCCGCCGGTGTGATACAGCGTGATGTGCGGCATATCCATCAGGTAGTGGCTGATGGAAAAATCGTTCGTCACCACCGTCAGGTTGAAGCAGTGGCTGGCGGCGACGGCTTTCGCCACTTCAAACAACGACGTTCCCGCATCGAGATACAGCGTTTGCCCTGGTTCTATCAACATCGCGGCTAGTTGCCCCATCCGTCGCTTCACGTCATGATGCAGCTCGGCCTTTTCCCGCCACGGCAGCTCCGATTTCAGCAGATTGTTGAGTTTCACCCCGCCATTGATCGAGATGACTTTGCCTTCTTCTTCCAGCAACTGAATATCGCGGCGCACGGTCATGTGCGACACGCTCATCAGATCCGCCAGCTCATTAAACGAGGCGACGTTTTTTTCATGCACGTAGCGGTAGATAAAATCACGTCGTTGTTCGGGGATCATCCTCTCACCTCATGCTCGCCGGGATTGTTCGAGTTCAGCTACTGCTTCCGCCGTTAGCGGCACGTAGCCGAGTGGTTTTAAGGTCAGCCAGATGCGGGCGCTGTCTTCCAGCTCTTCGGCATTAAACACCGCCTCACGAAGTGAGCGACCACTGACTACCGGGCCGTGATTTGCCAGGAGCGCGGCAGTATGGTCCGCCGCAATCTCGCTGAGTGCGCTGGCAATCCCCTCATGACCGGGTTTGAAATAGGGCAACAGAGGCAACTGCCCGACGCGCATTACGTAGTACGGCGTTAACGGCGGCAGACAGTTTTCCGGTGTGCTGCATGGCAGACAGGAAAGGGCGGTCAGCCATGGCGAATGCAGATGAACCACCGCGCCGCAGGCCGGACGATGACGATACCAGGCCAGGTGCATGGGCACTTCTTTCGACGGTTTATCGCCACTGAGGTGAACCCCGTTGGCATCCAGTTTACTGAGCGTTGCGGCGTCCAGCTCGCCCAGACAGGAGTTGGTCGGCGTGACCAGATAGCCGCCGTTCGGCAGTTTTACGCTCAGGTTGCCCGAACCACCGCTGCTGAAGCCGCGCATAAACAGAGAACGACCGTAGTGCACCAGCTGTTCGCGGAGTTGTTGTTCGTTAAGCTGACTCATCATGCAGACTCCTGCGCGGTGAAAAAGAAGTCTTCGTCACCGAAGTTGCCTGACTTCAGCGCCAGCGCGAGCGGCGGCTCGGCGGAGAACACCCACGGCACGCCGGGCGCGATGGCTTTGCCGACCGTCAGTCGCGTCACCTGTAACGCCTCCACTACGGTGCCGGACGTTTCGCCACCGGCGACGATAAAACTGTTTACGCCTGCGGCCTGCAGTTTGGCCGTCAGTCTGGCAAAGGTATGCTCAATCGCCCGGCTGGCGCGCTGCTCGCCGTACTCCTGTTGAATGTGTTTCAGCGCTTCCGGCGGCTGGGTGGCGTAAATCAATGGAGCGAGCGCGTCATCGACATGAGTCATTGTCCACCGCGACAGCTCGTCGCTGTAACGCTCTGCGTCTGTCAGGCAGCGCGCCACGTCGAGTAGAAGGGAAGCGGCCTGTGCTTTATAGCGATTCACCTGGCGGTTACTCATGGCGGAACAACTTCCGGAAAACACCACCGTTTTTGCCGGCTGCGGGAAGGGATGTACCGCTTCCCGCCTACGCTGTGGTGCGGCGCAAGCGGCCAGTGCACCACCCAGGCCGGAACCGCCCGCCAGCAACGGTGTATGACGTAAGGCCTGAGCGAGGGTCTGCAGATCGGCTTCGCTGAAGGTATCCACGATCACGTGACGTACACCTTCAGACTGGCAGCGTTCCAGCGCGTGAGTGACCGCTTCCACACCTTTCTGAATCGTGCTGAGGTCAATGCGCCCGACAGCGCTGGCAGTTTGCGCCGTGAGCAGGCGAATCAGGTTCGCATCGGTCATCGGGTTGAGCGGATGTTTCTCCATGCCGGATTCATTCAGTAATACGCCATTCACAAACAAATGACCGTGAATCACCGTCCGTCCGTTTTGTGGCAGGGCTGGGCAGTGAACGATGTACGGCGCGTGCATCGCTTCTATCAGCGCATCGCTGACCGGACCGATATTCCCGGCGGGGGTGGAATCAAAGGTGGAGCAATATTTAAAGTAAATTTGCCGCGCACCTGCCGTGTGGTGCAGCCATTGCCAGCAGCGTAATGATTGATCGATGGCCTGGTCAGCCGGTAGAGAACGGCTTTTCAGCGAGATGACAATCGCGTCGACCTCTTCATTCCACGGCTGCGCGGTGTCTGGCATCCCGGGCAGCAGCGCGACCCTCCAGCCTTGCTCAGCCATAAAACTTGCGATATCCGTTGCGCCAGTAAAGTCGTCGGCGATAACACCTGTCGTGACGGGCATACATCCACTCCGTTCAGATTATCTTGTCATTGAGCCTATTATTCAGGAGGGCGTTTCACATTCACATGATGATTCTCACAAATAAGCACATCATAAAATTGTATGTTATTTATATAACTAATTGAAAATCATAAATAAAATGGTGAGTGATGTTGAAATGAAGCTCACAGGAAGATGTGAAGATTCGTTAATCTTTGGGAAAAGTTGTCACAGCAGTCGGTGGACTGGTGTTGAGGAGCGCGGGGGGCACTCTTGCAATTTGATCATAATCACCTGATTAAATGAGATTATTTTTTGCGGCCAGGGTCATTTTTTCACCTGGACAAATTAAGCATAGTAGCGACGTTATCCAGACCACTGACGGAGCGTAACGTGCCTCAGCATATTCAGGACGATGTCTTACACACTTTTTACTCACTGGCAGAGGTATTTTCTAAGGCGACCGGGCTCGCCGCCGTGGTGGTAGACATTAATGGTCGGGAAATCTCTGCCTGTCATAATTTTAATTCGTTCTGTTCATTACTGCGCGCCAATCCGCAATACCAAAAAACGTGTCAGAAATGTGATAAATATTGCGCTTTTGAAGGGTTAAAAGAAGAAAAAATCAGAATACTCTGCTGTCATGCGGGGTTGAGTTTTTTCTCTATGCCGTTAATTCGTCAGGGGCATCTGCTGGGATTTATTATTTGCGGTCAGGTGCGCGCAAAGTATCCGGAATATAAAACTATTGTCATTGATGACGATCGGCAGTGGGCTTTCGATCCTAAAATTAAATCAGCCTGGAATCAGGTCGCGATTGTTGAAAATAATCATCTGGTGGCAGCGGCAAACCTGCTCAGCTTTATTATTAACAATCTCAGCCCGGTTCAGCGTAAAACGGTGGACACCGCTGATGTGCAGTTGAGCGACCTGCGTCTGTCGGCAATGGAACTTTCTCGCCACGAAAAGAAACTGGTCGCCGCACTGCGCTATATTGATGAACACTTATACGAAGAACTGACGCTGGAGTCGGTGGCCGCGCATGTCTGTTTAAGCGCCAACTACTTTAGCCGTTTCTTTAAGAAACGGCAGGGAGTGAATTTTAAAACCTGGGTGAGCCAGAAAAAAATGCAGCGGGCGAGTGAGTTGCTGCGCGATCCGAAGAACTCTATCGACAGCATCGCCCGGAAACTTCAGTATGCGCAGACCAGCTATTTTTGTCGGGTGTTCCGGGCGGCTCACCAGACGTCTCCGCAGTCATTCCGTCATGAACACCTTTCGCTGTAGGCGCGTTCCATCACCTCGGGAATAAAAGAGAGTCGGTCGCTCAAACGGACAACATCGCCAACCACAATCAGTGCCGGTGGCACAATATTCGCTTCCTGTGCTTTCGTGAGTAATGTACCGAGCGTACAAGTTAAGCGCCGCTGATTGTCCCGGGTAGCCGACATCACAATCGCCGCGGGTGTGGCCGGTGATTTGCCTCCCATCAGCAGTTCTTCACAAATAAACGGCAGGTTAGCGATCCCCATAACAATCACCAGCGTGCCGTTGAGCTTCGCCAACTGCCGCCAGTCCTGCTGCTGATTACCTTCGCGGGTATGTCCTGTCACGACATGAAAACCGGATGCCAGGTCGCGGTGGGTCACCGGGATCCCGGCGCAGGCCAGCCCGCCAATGGCGGAACTGATCCCCGGCACCACTTCGAAAGCAATGCCTTCTTCGACCAGACATTCCACCTCTTCGGCACCACGGCCAAACACGTAAGGATCGCCGCCTTTCAGGCGCACAACGTTCCGCTGTGTTCGCGCATGCTGGATAAGCAGGGCATTGATCTCCTCCTGAGGAACACTATGATAGCCCGGACTTTTGCCAACGTTGATGCAGGTACAACTCGCTGAGCACCACTCAAGCATTTTAGGATTGACCAGCCGATCGTAAATGATGACATCAGCCTGTTGAATACACTGCAGGGCTTTAAGGGTCAGTAAGCTGATATCACCAGGACCTGCACCAACCAGCCAGACTTTTCCGGAATTTTTCATATGTCGTCCTTAATTATTGTCGGGAAAAACGGTAAAAATAGTAAAAGCAGATAAAAAAACGTCATCGTTTGCTTATCGTTGAGTGAACTGAATTCTCCTGAAATAATAAGTAAATAATATTGATTAAACCCGCAAAGTTTTTTCTCCGATAAACAAGTTATCTTGAAAAATTATTAAGAACTTATTGGCGCTATTTGTCGCAAAATAACCTTAATTAAATTGTGTTTATGGTCAGTCTTGCGTATTATTGGTTATTATTTGTTCGCCCCCTGTGTGAATAAACCATGGAGTGGATCAATGACATCCAGGTAGGAAATAAAATATAACTCTCAGGCCAATCGGGAGTCGGTTGCATTTATTTTTTATAAATTAAACTATTTTTGTACGCGGCATATGGAAGACGTTATGAGAGGAAAGATACCAAAGACTGAATTACTGGTGACGTTTGAAGTGGTGGCACGTCATGAAAGTTATACGCGTGCGGCGGAGGAGTTAGCATTAACGCAAAGTGCTGTATTTCGCCAGGTGAATGCACTTGAGGATTTTCTGCATACTGCATTATTTAATCATGCCAAAAAGCGGATTTTTTTAAACGAGGCCGGGAAGCATTATTTGAGCATTGTTAAAGAAACGCTAAATAAACTTGAGCGTGATACGAATACCATTATGACCTGGCAGCCCACGGTCGAAGTCATTGAACTGGCGGTCAACCCGACCTTCAGCACCCACTGGCTGATCCCCAATCTGCGTGAATTCAACAAACTTAACCCCGATATTATCGTTAATATTCACTCGCTGGCGAACATGGGCGATTTCCTCAACCGTGAATATGATGCGGCCATTATGCGTGAAGACTTCTGTTCGCCGTGGTCAGAAGTGGAGTATCTGTTCGAAGAGGAAATCCTCCCGGTTTGTAGCGGCAGTTTGCTGTCGCAGCCCAACCAGAAACTGGCGGTTGAAGAGTTGCTCAATGAGTTTCCCTTGT
Source organism: Citrobacter sp. RHB35-C17 (assembly GCF_013816795.1). Lineage (NCBI taxonomy): Bacteria > Pseudomonadati > Pseudomonadota > Gammaproteobacteria > Enterobacterales > Enterobacteriaceae > Citrobacter > Citrobacter sp. RHB35-C17. The sequence goes on from NZ_CP057150.1 coordinate 1,526,686, forward strand.
TGCATCAAAGTACGCGAATTAACGGCTGGCAGGAGTGGTTCGCCCTGTCGGATGTCAGTAGCCCACTGGTCAACAAAGGCCCGCGTTTTGATCTGCTGTCGATGCTGATCGCCGCGGTGCGATCGAATTTGGGGGTTGCGCTGCTCCCACGTTTTGCGATCCAGCACGATCTGGACAACGGTGACATGGTGATCCCTTGCGATGTGCCCATGCGCACGGGTAATCGTTTCATCATGACCTGGCGGGAAGAAAAAGCGGAATCCCGTCATTTACAGGTTTTCCGCGACTGGCTGTTACAAAAATCGGTGGTATCTCACCTGGAACGCTGACGGCGGATGACGGGTAAACGGGAAGCCGGATAAGCGCATGCGCCATCCGGCAACGACGTAACTACCAGTCAATTCCTGCCTGAGCCTGAATACCGCTGTCAAACGCATGCTTGACCGGGCGCAGTTCGCTCACCGTATCGGCAAGCTCCAGTAACTGCGCGTGACACCCTCGCCCGGTCACAATCACACTCTGCTGCGCCGGACGCTCCCGAATGGCGGCAATCACCTCGTCAGTATCCAGGTAGTGATACGCCAGCATGTATGTAAGTTCGTCCAGGACCACCAGATCGTAATGCGCATCGGCCAGCATGCGCTTGCTCTCTGTCCAGACAGCCTGCGCCGCCGCGATATCCGCCTCGCGGTTTTGCGTTTCCCAGGTAAACCCGGTACCCATAATGTGAAACTCAACCCCCAGCGGATGCAGGGTGTTGTATTCGCCATTATCCCACTGGCCTTTGATAAACTGCGCGACGCCAACGGTTTTACCATGACCCACCGCACGGGTGGCAGTGCCAAAGGCGGCCGTGGATTTCCCTTTTCCATTTCCGGTAAATACGATCAAAATCCCTTTTTGTTCCGTGGCGGCGGCCACACGGATTTCCACCTGTTCTTTCAGCTTTTGCTGACGCTGGCGATGACGGTCGCCATTGGCTCGCGCTTGCATAAACGCTCCTTAATGTCCTGCCGGGCAGGATGCACAACGATGCTGTTGTTCAAACTGACTGAAGAAGTTGTTTCCTTTGTCGTCTACCAGCACGAAGGCAGGCAGGTTTTCAACTTCCATCATCCAGACCGCTTCCATTCCCAGTTCGGGATATTCGAGGCAGCGCAGGCTTTTCACGTATTGCTGCGCCAGCAAGGCGGCGGCGCCACCGATGCTGCCGAGGTTGAATCCGCCGTGTTTATGGCAAGCCTCGGTGACTTGCGCACTGCGGTTGCCTTTGGACAGCATGATCAGGCTACCGCCAGCGGCCTGGAAAGCGTCGACATAGCCGTCCATGCGCCCGCCGGTGGTTGGCCCGAGCGAACCACAGGCCATCTGATCCGGCGTTTTAGCCGGGCCGGCATAGTAGACAATGTGATCTTTCATGTACGCTGGCATCGCTTCGCCGTTGTCCAGGCGCTCTTTGAGTTTGGCATGCACGATGTCGCGGGCGACGACGATCGGGCCGTTTAGCGAAAGCCGCGTGCCGACTGGCAGGGTGGATAAATCATGCAGGATCTCGCGCAGCGGACGGTTCAAATCCAGGTTTACGCTCTGTGCGCTGTTCTCGATGCGGCTGGATTCAGGGATAAATTTACCTGGGTTATGCTCGAGTTTTTCCAGCCAGATCCCGTGTTTGTTGATCTTCGCTTTGATATTGCGATCGGCGGAGCAGGAGAGCGCCATCGCGATCGGGCAGGAGCCGCCGTGGCGCGGCAGACGAATTACGCGAATATCATGGGCGAAATATTTACCGCCAAACTGCGCGCCAATGCCAAATTCACGGCTGGCATTGAGCAGCGCGGATTCCAGCGCCGTGTCACGAAACGCCTGACCCAGCTCATTACCGCTGGTGGGCAGGTTGTCGTAATACTTGGTTGAGGCCAGTTTGGCGACCTTGAGCGCCTGATCTGCGGAGAGACCGCCGACGACAAAAGCGATGTGATACGGCGGGCAGGCTGCGGTGCCCAGTGATTTCATCTTCTCGATCAGGAATGCGGTGAGCTTTTCCGGTTGCAGGATCGATTTGGTCTCCTGGAACAGCGCCGCCTTGTTGGCTGAGCCGCCGCCCTTATTGACAAACAAGAAGCGGTATTCGTTACCCGGTGTGGCGCTGATATCGATCTGCGCCGGCAGGTTGGTGCCGGTATTCACCTCGGTATACATATCCAGTGGGGCGTTTTGCGAATAGCGCAGGTTATTTTCTTTAAAGGTGGTGTAAATCCCTTTGCTGAGCGCTTCGGCGTCATCGCCGCCGGTCCATATCTGTTGGCCTTTGCTGGCGACCACTGTCGCCGTACCTGTATCCTGGCAGTTCGGCAGCACGCCTTTCGCCGACACTTCCGCATTACGTAACAGCTGCAGGGCGACATATTTGTCGTTACTGCTGGCCTGCGGATCGTGCAGGATGCTGGCGATCTGCTTTAAATGTCCGGAGCGCAGGAAGAACGATGCTTCATAGAATGCCTGTTGCGCCAGCAGCGTTAATGCTTCCGGCGCCACTTTGATGACCTCTTCGCCATCTAACTCTGTCACCGTAACATGCTGATTGCTCAGTAATTCGTATTCCGTACTCTCTTTGCTTTGTACAAAGAGTTCTTGCCAGACAAAGGGTTTAGACATGTTACTTCTCACGTTAAGGTTGATATCGCCGGAGGGCGGCGTCGCGCCGTATCCGACCTACAAAAATGCCTGATTCGTAGGCCGGATGCGCATGAGCGCCATCCGGCATCCACTTAATGCGCCATAAAGAGATTGGCCTGTGTTGCATGGGCAACATATTCAATAGTCTGCTGGGCGCGCACGCTGTTCCCGGCGCTGTCCAGCGGCGGTGAGTAAACGGCAATGGCGTACTGTCCCGGTACCACCGCGACCATGCCCCCGCCGACGCCGCTTTTCGCCGGAATACCGACGGTGTACAGCCATTTTCCGCTGCCGTCATAGAGACCGGCGATGGCCATTTCAGCCAGCACCTGCGGTACATAGCGCTCATTGAGCAACTGTTTGCCGTTGAACGGCGATTTACCCTTGTTGGCCAGCACGGCACCCATTTTGGCAAGCTGCTCAACGGTGACGTCTACTGAACACTGGCGGGTGTAAATCTCTACGGCCTCCTGCGTATCGCCGTAGAAGCTGTTGTACGATGCCATCAGTTGCGCCAGCGCCTGATTGTGCTGGTTGGTCTCCATTTCCGATCTGAATACCGGTTCATTGACCGTGAGCGTGGCGTCGGCCCAGGCGTTCAGGTTGGTGAGGATTTTGTTCCAGCGGTCGGTTTTGTCTTTGGCGTCAATCAGGCTGACGGTACTCATGGCACCTGCATTGACCAGCGGATTCTCCGGTGCGCCCTTCGTGAGTTCGACCGCGAGACCGGAATTAAAGGGCAGGCCGGTGGCATTAGCGCCGAGTTTATCCAGCACCTCCTGTGGCCCGTGCTGTTCCATCGCCAGCGCGAGGGTGAAGACTTTGCTCAGCGATTCCATCGGGAATGCTTTGTTGATGTCTCCTGCCTGGTAAATTTTGCCGTCAACGGTAGCGAGGGTAATGGCGAAGTTGTTGGGGCTGTAAGTGGCAAGGGCAGGGATGTAGTCGGCGACTTTGCCGTCGTTGTTACTTTTGTATTTCTGGTGTGCCTGTTCGATCAATGCGGCGTAGTCCGGCGCCGTTTGCGCCAGCGCGGCGGCGCTAAAAAACAGGCTGGCGGTTAACATGCTCGCGCCGAAGAATTTTACGTTCATGGTGCAACCTTGTTGGTGTGATTGGCATGTTGCCGGAAGGGGCGAGTGCTTATCCGGCAACCTGATATCATCAGGACATCACCACTTCTGATGGCTCAGTGGCAGGACGCTCCTGTTCTGGCGTTTTGACCGGCGCAGTGCCCCGGCAGCCGGAACCGAAATGTTCGCCTTCCCAGCGACTGACAATCGCGGCGCCCATGGCGTTACTCATCACGTTGGTTGCAGAACGGCCCATGTCGAGGAACGGATCGACGCCCATCAGCAGGATCAGACCGGCTTCCGGAATGTTGAACTGGTTGAGGGTAGCGGCAATGACCACCATCGAGGCACGCGGTACGCCTGCCATACCTTTAGAAGTCAACATCAGGATCAGCAGCATGGTGATTTGCTCGCCCATGCTCAGCTCAATGTTGCACGCCTGCGCGATAAAGACGGTGGCAAACGAGCAGTAGGCCATTGAACCCACGAGGTTGAAGGAGTAACCGATAGGCAGTACGAAACTGGCAATCTTGGACGAGACGCCGAATTTCTCCAGCTTATCCAGAGTACCCGGGAACGCGGCTTCCGAGCTGGACGTGGTAAATGCCAGCAGTGCCGGTTCGAGGATCGCTTTCGTCAGGCGACCGATGCACGGACCGACAATCATCGTTGACAGGCCGATGAGGATCGCCCACAGCATACCCAGCGTCAGGTAGAACTCACCCATGAAGATCCCGGCGCTCACCATCACGCCCAGCCCGCGTTCAGCGATAAGCCCGGAGATAGCGGCGAATACCGTTAACGGGGCGAACAGCATGACGTAACCCGTCAGTTTCAGCATGACGTGAACCAGAGAGTCGAGCACCTTCACGATCGGTTCGGCTTTCTCACCAATCGCCGCCAGGCTACAGCCGAGAAAGATCGAGAACACAACGATTTGCAGGATTTCGTTACGCGCCATGGCGTCAACGATACTGGTCGGTACGGCGTGAGAAATAAACACTTTCAGCGTGAACGGTTCAGACTGAACGGCCGCCACGGCCCCGGCGTCATGGGCAACAAAGTTAATGCCCGCGCCTGGCTGGAACAGGTTGACGATCACCAGACCCAGCGCAATCGACAGCAGTGAGGCGCAAATAAACAGGAAAAAAGTTTTTGAAAATATACGCCCCAGCGTTTTCGCATCGCCCATTTTCGCGATGCCGACAACCAGGGTTGAAATAACCAACGGCGCGATAATCATTTTCACCATACGTAAGAATATGGTGGTGAAAATAGAGATATCCTGCGCATACGATTTTGCTGTATCAGCCGATGCCATATTATTAATAGCCACCCCGGCAATCATGCCGAGTATCAGGCCTAATATGATCATTTTTGTTAGACTTATTTTCTTCATGTTTACTCCATCGGATCTAGGCTGGTCTGTGAAGTGTTGTAGGGTCGCGTGCGCCAGAGCCAGGACAGCAGCTCAGGCGCACGCAGGTTATGACCAACCGCATGAATTATCTGGAATACAGTGATACAGCGAAATCCTGTACGCCAATGGACGTTGTTGTATTTTATTGGTTACAGATCGAACTCAATACTTAATAACGGCGCATGCTGCTGCGCGCCATAAACATCATTGTCACCAACGTTGCCGGAAATAATATCGCGAGGCATCACGATTTTTACGGCATTCGCCGGGTCAAACCAGACGATGCGATGAATAAAATCAGGTTCAACGTTATATAAGCGGGCAATTAACTGCGGGGTTAATTGCTCAGAACGTTTTACCCGCTGATAGTCTTCGCGCGTTTTAAATAAAATATCTAACACCAGTTCATACGGTCCGGCGTTTTTAGAACGAATCACCTGCGCCAGGGTGCAAATAGCGTGTTTCATGCCTGAACTCCTTCTGGCGTCACCTGTTCGATATGGAAGTCAAAACGCAGGGCGTCGCTGGCTTCGATCAGGTGATAGATTGAGAACTCATACACCGGCCCGCTTTGAATGTCGGATGGCGAGAACGGGAAGGCGAGGTTGCCTGCCGTGGCGATCCGGTTTTCGTAGCCGTAGTGCAACAGAGTAGATCGCACCAGCGAACAGACGCTGTTGGCGATATCCTGCGTCGGCGCGACCACGTCCAGCAAAATGCCCAGCTCATGCCCGGCGGTTTGCACCGGTTCATGGTTACCCATCACGCCGTTCTTGCCGTACAGGTGGAACGTCATGCGGATGCTGTCATCATTCAGCGAGAGGTTGCGGGCGACGCTGGCCTGAACTTCTTCGAGAATGGTGTCGATGCTGGCAATCATGATCGGATCGCGGGTACCGGCGATGGTCAGGCAACGGAAGCCCACCTGACGCGCGCCTTCCAGTTTCAGCGCATACGGCGTTGCTTCATGACGTGAACCGCTGACGTACACTTCGCCATCGTTTACCGCTTTGAAACTGCACCCTTTCAGGTTCAGCACGCCGCCCGGGCCAGGCAGGAAGTACGGATCGGATTTCTCATACAGGGTATGTGCCGCCGCCGACGTTTCGGTGAACTTGCGTTTCGGGTTGAACGTCTTCAGCGTAAAGCCGTTGTCGTCGATAATCCCCATTGCGCAGTCAGAACCGGAACCTGGGGTGGCGGCAATGGCCGCACATTCCAGGATCTTGCCACAGTGCAGCGCCAGACCTTCATCAAAGCCCTGCATAATCGGCAGCGCCGCGAAGCAGGCCGGATCATAAGCCCGCCCGCCCAGCACCACCTGCGCACCGGCTTCCAGCGCCCGCTGGAACGGTTCGATCCCCATCTGCGCCACGATGTAGGTGCTCTCTTCGATCGCCTCGTGGGTCAGTGCCGGAACAAAGTCCAGCGCGGTGATTTTGCCGTTATCCAGCGCCTGGTGAACCACCTCTTTATTGACATCCGATGGGATCAGCGCCATGGAGAAGGACAGTTTTTCTTCCTGTGCGATCTCCAGGATAATCTGCCGACACCACTCAAGGTGCGGTGCAGCACCGGATCCCCCGGCGGTGCCGATCACCACCGGAATGTTGTTCTTAACGCCCGCCGTGATCATATAGCGCAGATCGCGTTTCACTCCGGCCCGATCGGTAAACGGTTTACCCGCCCCCAGGTAGTGGGGGCCGGGATCGGAGGAGCCTGCGTCAACCGCGATCAGATCCGGTGACTCTTCCATGGCTTTACGAAAGCTCTCTTCCGGGAAGCCATAGCCCAGGATAGCCGTCGGCGATAAGATCTTAAATGTGCGTGCCATCTCTTAATCCTTAGTCTGCAACAGCGCGATGGTGCGGTTCATTTCGTTAAATACGATATTGAGACCTTCATCGAAGCCCATACCCGGCTTGATCAGCATACGCATTGGACGGGCGGCGAGAGCCACGTGGACGCAGGTGCGGGCGCTGATTTCGGTTTCGTTGCAGGTGCCGCCCTGGTAGGCTTCCATCCCGTGCTTGTTGCAGTACAGCACCGCGTCAACGATGTTGTGAATACCGCCGAGATCCGGGGTTTTGATCTGCACCATGTGGCAACTACCGGCATCGGTGAAGTCCACGATGTCCTGATAGGTGTTGCACCATTCGTCGGCGACAATTTTCACGCCGGAACCCAGACGGGTCAGCTCTTTGGTGATCGCGGTCAGCATGCGGATCTGATCCGGTTTGTTGCCTGCATCGACCGGGCCTTCAATGTACAGCGGCAGACCCTGCGCTTCTTTTTCGAGGCTGGCGATATACTCGGCGCAGCGCACCGGGTCCATGTCGAAGATCAGACCGATGGTGCCATACACGTCGATATGCAGCGTCGGGTGATAGCGTGGGCTGGTGCGCAGGCTGAGAATACGGTCGGACAACCAGCGCACGTACTCACGCAGTTTTTCGCCTTTAAAACCGAGCTTCTCTTCAACGTTGTTGATCAGCGCGTGCGGCAGGACGTCAACGCCTTTGAGGATCATCTTGTCGACGGCGATGTAGCGGTCGTCGCCGCTCTGACCAAATAAAGGAATGGCTTCTGGTACGCACGGCAGTTGCCATTCGTCACACACCACTTCGGTTTTCAGACGACCTGAGGCCAGCGCGGTGGCGTCAAGCAGCGCCTGCGACAGACCGTAACGAACGGCGGTATGCAGCAAATTACCGTCGATGCGCAGTTTGTCGAAGAAACGGGCGTTCGGCAGGAACGCATCCACATCGCGGCCTTCCAGCAGCGGCTTAATATGATCGTTGAGGAACGGAATAAAATGTTCAGCCAGGAACAGCGGATCGCGGCCGCCGGCACCGGAGTACTGCACTGCGGCGCAATCACCCACCGCGACGGCGCCGTTTTCCAGAATCAGTTGTACGGAAACGCACTCGCCAGCCTGGCGGACAGAGGTAAAGCCCGGGGTAACCGGCGCACCGGTATAAATGAACCCGTCATGACCTGCGCCATTTTTGATCGCCTGCTGGTCATCAAAATAGAATGAGGAGTAGCCAGCGGTGAAAAGCGCCTGTTTAATTTTCATTATGGTCTTCCTATTAATTGACTGTGGGATACAGCGTTGATGTCATCAACAACCATCTGGAATGAGGGTTTACGTCCTTCGAAATGGGCACGTTCGGCGACGTAATCGTGGTGTAGAGCGAGAATGTCCTGCGGCAGCGGAACGGAGCCGGCTTCCAGAATACGGATCGCCCCGGCGTTATCGCGAACTGGCAGGATTTTACCGGCGTTACAGGAGGCAGGAGCGAAAGGTACGTCCAGCACGCCTGCTTCGAAGGCCAGCACGGTGCCGCGCGCAACGTCGCCGTTGCCCAGCTCAAACACTTTCTTCAGAACCGCACGAACTTCGCTCTTAATCAGTTCCACTTCCTGCTCGACGGCGGCACACGGCGGGAATTTCTGGTCACTGACCATGTTGAGCATCTGACGTGACGCACGCAGCCCCTGGGCATTTGCCGCCGCTGTCGGAATACCGAAGGCTTCATGCGGGCTCTTGGTGATCACTTTGGTTGCGCCGGACATACCGGCGACCGCTGCGCCCCAGGAGATAATGGCGAATGCTTTGGATTCGTCTTCCGGGAAACCGCCCATCCACTGGTGGAAGACGGTGCTCAGCTCGTAATCATCAAAACCGTAGTTCTGGAAATATTCATGAGACAGTTCACGCAGGGACTGAATCGCTGCGATATCCTGCGTGAGGCTACCGACCTGGCCGTAGCCGACGGTAATCGACTTCACGCCCTGTTCCAGCGCCAGCAGACCTTCGATAATCGCCACTGCGTGAGACATGAACGGCGGGATCAGCGTGCCGGTCAACGGGCCGAATGGTTCGCGGTTAATGCGAATGCCATGTTCTTCATACAGCCCCATCAGACGGTCGCAGTACTGCCAGTCGCGAATCGATTTTTCCAGCGTCACGCGCTTGGCGTAAGGAATGTTGTAGGAGATCCCGCCGCCTTCATAGCTGGTGAAGCCGCTGGCCATGGCGATCTCCGCCAACAGACGCGCATCTGGCGTACCGTGACGGACCTGAATCGGTTTCTCCAGCGCTTCGGTCATCCGACGACAGGCCGCCACACCGTGGTTAACCACCGGCAGTCCGTTGAGTTTTGAGGTCCCGGCTTCGATAGATTTCTGGATCCCAATGGCGGCTTCTTCATAACGATTCAGACGGGTGTAGGCATCGATGGTGCTCGGCAGCAGGTCACACTCAACCTGCAGGGTTTTCAGCAGTTCGATATGCTCATCCATCAACGCCACACCGGCACGCGGTTGGCTCAGGGTTTTCCCTTCCTGATCCGCCTTCAGCAAGGCATGAGAGAAACGTTTTTTCTCAGGAATGGTCTGCTGATACTTCACGCCATCTTCAAAATGTTCGACGTCTTTGCCGGTATGCCACGTCTGCAACACCTGATGCCGTTCGGTCATAAATTCGTCATGGGTTAATTTTTTATTTCGAAGTTCCATTCGTCGCTGCCTTAGGTTTTATAGGGTTAAACAGTGAATGCTGGTGCGCGCAGCGGCCTGGGGATCCAGTCTGGCAACGTTTGCCAGCAGGGGGAGCAGACCTTTTGCGTCGCGGTAGTACTCAAACTGAGTGGGTAAAAGAATGCGTCTACCGTCGTCGTCCAGTTCGCGATATTTGAGCCAGTGATGGATATCAAACTGACTGGCGCGGGAGAGCCAGCCGCCCGAGCCAACCACTTTGCGCACGGTGGTCAGGTCGCGCCCCATCTGTAAATCGACATTGCCAACGCAGGTACAGACCTGCTTTTTGGTGCCAGCGTGACGCTCGGCGGCATAGCCGACGCACAGTCCGGCTAACAGAGAATCAAAGTATTTCTCTTCCTCGCTCTGCGGCAGATAATCGGGATGCGCCACCAGATGACGCAGGTAGCCATAGAAGGCCTCCTGGCGTGCCGGTTGCTGAGCGAATACCACCTTCACCAGTTCCTGGGTGCTTTCGCCTACCACCACGGCGGAGACGCGCATGCCGAGATCGCCTTCCACGGTGCGCTTAACAAAGGGCTCCGGGACACCGTGCAGCACGGTATCGGGCGAGAGGGTGTTGGCACTGGCGGAATAGACGTCGGTGGTCGCGCCGCCCATGTCGATGAGCATGAATTCTCTCCACGCGCTATCGGCTTCGCTGATGGCTTTGACCAGTTCGTACACCGTCCAGGGTGTTGGCATGGGCTCTTCGCCGGTTTCACCGACAATCACATCCAGGCCTTTGCCTTTCACAATACGGGACAGGAAGACATCACAAATCGCCTTGCGGGCGGCGAAGGGATTCGGGTGATCGAGATCGGGCAGAATGTTGTCTACCGTGGTCAGATCTTTGTGTCCCAGAATCGCCTGGACATCATCCTGAATGTCGCGGTTTCCGGCGTAGATAATGGCGCAGTCGAGGCTGGACTCTGCCAGGGCGCGCGCATTGGCCAGGCCGTAGCTCTCTTCACCACCGTCGGTGCCGCCGGTAAACAGCAGAATGTCCGGTGGTGAAGCTTCCAGCGCCTGAATATCATGGCGATTCAGTTTGTACGAATAGTACTGGGCGATTTTTGCCCCGGCGGAATGCGCCGTGACTTTTGCCGATTCCAGAGTGATCGACGGCACCAGTCCCATTGCGGCGACGGCAAGACCGCCTTTCGCCGACGAGGAGTATTTCAGGGTCACTTCACCCCGGTTGAGCAGTGGGCGCGCATCGGCAACGTTCAGCACCTGGTTCAGGCTGGCGAAAAAACCTTCCGCCAGATGATGGGTCGTCGTCGGAGTCAGAACGTGGTTAACCAGTGTTAACGCATCCCCCTCCTTTGCGAAGAGGGCAGCTTTGGTCCACGTCGAGCCGATATCGACAGAGACGGTTTGCATCAGATGGCCTCTTCCAGACAACGCTTTTCAATGCCGTGGCGCTTGTTGATATCCGCTGCCATCAACTGACACACATCTTCGAGATCGTGGCTTGGAGCAAAGACGCGCTGGAAGCCCATCTCTTTGAATTTAGCTTCGACGTCTGCGAAGTCATGCTTCCCGACCACCAGGTTGCCGCCGACATAAAGCAGGATATCGCCGATACCGCGTTCGATGCAGCGCTCGCGCAGACCCAGGCAGTCGATGTCGCCGTGGCCATAAATGGAAGAGACGACAATCGCATCGGCACCGGTTTCGATCGCGGCATCGATATATTCATCCTGGCTTACCATTACGCCCAGATTGATTACGCGAAAATCATGGGCAGTAAAAACGCGGTCCAGAACTTTATTGCCTACGGCATGGCAGTCAGCACCAATGACGCCAATAACGAGTGTTGATTTTTTCATGGGTAATCCTCTCCAGGACTCAGGGTAAGAAATAAAAAGTTTTGCAATGTTTTAATAGGGACGGAGTGTCGTGGGGAGGCGCGATGGATGCAATTGATCTATTTTCAAAATATCTTTCGAAAAACGACTGTTCTATGAATGAAAATTTAAAAACTGTTTATTATCAATGAATTATATGTTTTATTCTGGATGGTGTATATATTTAATAAATAGATTCCTATTAAACGGCTTTCTATGTTTGTGATCTAAATCCTGTTTATTTGTCTTTGCGCGGAATAGGTGTTTAAATAATTTTAGAGGAAGAAGTGTGAGGCGCGTAACGGAATAAAGCATAATGTTTCTATACGCCATTTTATTATTGTTAATAAAATGATAAATATGATGGTGAGTTGTTTGCAATTCCCGCGTTGGGACATGAAAAATTCAGCATATTACATTGACTTTATATTTGTGAAGCAGTTAACACTTCGTCGAAATAGTTTTAAAGCGCACTCCGATTAACGCTGTTTCCTGTGGGCGATCAACGTAAATTTATAATCGTCAGTATTAAACGCATTGCGACTGTATTCGAATACCTGTCCTCCCTTTAAAAAACCACGCGATACTTTTTCCAGGATTGGCTTTGTGAGCGGGATAGCAAGCAGGCGGCTCATCTCTTCGGTGGGCATCAGTGGAATCAACTCCTGCTCACTGCGTTCAATGACCTGTTTCTTCACCTCTTCAATGAAGTGGTACTTTGAGTTTTCCATCACCTGCCAGGTTAAATCAGGGAATAATGCCAACGGCATCCACGTCTCCTCCAGCGCGACTGGTTTTTGCTTGATGTAACGCACCCGCTTGACGTGCCAGACCCGTTTGTCATCAGCCAGTTGTAATTGATTTTTCAAAAAATCATCGGCCTGAATCACTTCGAAAACCAGCACGTCGCTGTGCGTATCGCTGCTACGGTCGGTCAGCTTTTCATCAAAACTGGTTAATTGATAGATGTCGTAATTAACCCGATCCTCTTTAACGTATGTGCCGCTGCCCTGAATGCTTTCGATGATCTGCTGCTCGGTTAACTGCCTTAGCGCCTGACGCACGGTGACCCGACTGACCCCAAATGCCGCCTGTAGCGCGGATTCTGTCGGCAGAGCATCACCGGGCTTCAACTCACCTCGCTGGATTTGTTCACGGATCCCGTCGGCTATCTGTCGATAAAGTGGTTTTCGGCTCATGGTTTTTTCTGTCAGGTTGTTAAGACGACTTTTCACATTATGCCTAATGAATTGAATGTGTAAATAATACAAATTAAATACAAATTATCGTCTTTAAGTGAAAATGATCACATAAATGTATTGTTTTGTCTGGCACACTCCTTCGCACATAAAACAACCATTTTGTGAGGATCATGATGAACCTGACGACGTTAACCCAGCGGGACGCGCTGTGCCTGAACGCCCGGTTTACCAGCCGTGAAGAGGCGATTCGTACGTTAGCGCAGCGGCTAACGGCGTTGGGCAAAATTGCTGATTCTGATGCCTTTCTGGAAGCCGTGTTTGCACGTGAAACCCTCGGGCCGACTGCGTTAGGAGAAGGGCTGGCGGTACCACACGGGAAAACGTCGGCTGTGAAAGAAGCCGCTTTTGCGGTGGCGACGCTCAGCAAGCCCCTGAGCTGGCAAGGGGTCGACGGTCCGGAAGCTGTTGACCTGATTTTCCTGCTCGCCATCCCACAGGAAGAGGCGGGCAGTACCCATATGCAATTGTTGACCGCGCTCACCACGAGGCTGGCTGATGAAGAAACGCGAGCCCGTGTTATGGCGGCAACGAGTGCAGACGAGCTGTTGGCGGCGCTGGATGACAACGGGCATGGACCAATGGTCGCAACGCCATTCAACGCCCCCACAATTGTGTGTGTGACCGCCTGTCCGGCGGGGATCGCGCATACCTATATGGCGGCGGAATATCTGGAGAAAGCCGGACGGAAGTTGGGCGTCAATGTGTTTGTTGAAAAGCAGGGCGCTAACGGTATTGAAGGGCGCTTAACGGCAGATCAACTGAATTCGGCCAGTGCCTGTATTTTGGCCGCTGAGGTGACAATCAAAGAGAGCGAACGGTTTGCAGGGATCCCGGTGCTGACGGTACCCGTCGCCGAACCGATTCGCCATGCTGAGCAACTGATCCGGCAAGCGTTGGCGCTTGAACCACAAAATGTCAAGCGCGTGCGGCAGGAAGAGAGCCATCAGCCTAAAGGGCTTAAGACGGAGATAAAACAGGCCTTACTGAGTGGGATCTCCTTTGCCGTGCCGCTGATTGTTGCGGGTGGGACGGTACTTGCTGTCGCGGTATTACTGGCGCAGATATTCGGTCTGCAACCGCTGTTCGAGCAGGAGAACTCCTGGCTGTGGATGTATCGCAAACTTGGCGGTGGAATGCTTGGTGTGTTGATGGTGCCTGTACTGGCGGCTTACACCGCGTATTCTCTGGCGGATAAACCCGCACTGGCACCCGGTTTTGCTGCCGGGCTTGCCGCGAACATGATCGGTTCCGGTTTTCTTGGCGCAATCGCAGGGGGATTAATTGCTGGATACCTAATGCGCTGGGTGAAAAAACACCTGCGATTGAGCAGTAAATTCAACGGTTTTTTGTCGTTTTACCTCTATCCGGTGGTTGGTACGCTGGGGGCAGGCAGCCTGATGTTGTTTGTTGTCGGCGAACCGGTGGCATGGATTAACAACAGCCTGACCGCCTGGCTTAACGGTTTATCTGGGGCGAATGCGCTGCTGCTTGGCGCGATTCTCGGCTTTATGTGTTCATTTGATTTGGGGGGCCCGGTCAATAAGGCCGCCTATGCCTTTTGTCTGGGGGCGATGGCGAACGGCGTCTACGGTCCTTATGCCATCTTTGCCTCGGTCAAAATGGTCTCCGCATTTACGGTGACCGCGTCAACATTAATTTCTCCCCGTCTGTTTAAAGAGTTTGAAATTGAAACAGGGAAATCCACTTGGCTGCTAGGGCTGGCGGGTATTACAGAAGGGGCAATCCCGATGGCGATTGAAGATCCTGTGCGGGTGATTGGCTCCTTTGTCCTCGGGTCAATGGCGACAGGGGCAATGGTTGGGGCGATGAATATTGGTCTCTCAACGCCTGGCGCGGGTATTTTTTCACTCTTTTTGCTGCACGATGCCGGGTACGGCGGCGTACTGGCGGCGGCAGGCTGGTTCGGTGCGGCGCTGGTGGGAACCGTTATCTCAACGCTGGTTTTGCTGCTCTGGCGACGCTATGCGGTGAAGCAGGGTAAATATACGACTGATGGCGTAATGTCTTAATTCTGAACAGGAAACGAAGATGAAAGCTGTATCTCGCGTTCACATTACCCCGCATATGCACTGGGATCGGGAGTGGTATTTTACCACCGAAGCGTCACGCATTTTGCTGGTCAACAATATGGAAGAGATCCTCACCCGACTGGAACAGGATACCGACTATAAATATTACGTTCTTGATGGACAGACGGCAGTGCTGGAGGATTACTTTGCGATAAAGCCGGAAAATACCCATCGGGTACAACGTCTGGTGCAAACCGGAAAGTTAATTATCGGCCCATGGTACACCCAGACGGATACCACCATTGTCTCCGGTGAGTCTATTGTGCGTAACCTGCTGTATGGCATGCGTGATTGCCTGGCTTTTGGCGAGCCGATGAAAATTGGCTATCTACCCGATTCCTTTGGCATGTCGGGACAGCTTCCGCATATCTACAACGGATTTGGCATCACCCGCACGATGTTCTGGCGCGGTTGTTCAGAGCGACACGGTACCGATAAGACCGAGTTTTTATGGCAAAGCAGCGATGGCAGTGAGGTCGTCGCACAGGTACTGCCACTGGGTTATGCGATTGGGAAGTACTTACCCGAGGATGAGAACGGGCTGCGCAAACGGCTTGACAGCTATTTTGAGGTGCTGGAAAAAGCGTCTGTGACAAAAGAGATTTTGCTGCCGAATGGTCACGATCAGATGCCGCTGCAACAGAACATTTTTGCGGTGATGGACAAACTGCGCGAGATCTACCCGCAGCGAAAGTTTGTGATGAGCCGTTTTGAAGCGGTGTTTGAACATATCGAGAATCGACGTGAACAACTGGCTACGCTGAAAGGCGAGTTTATTGACGGTAAGTATATGCGAGTACACCGCACGATTGGCTCGACGCGGATGGACATCAAACTCATTCATGCGCGTATTGAAAATAAGGTAGTCAATATCCTTGAACCTCTGGCGACGCTGGCCTGGACGCTTGGCTTTGAGTATCACCACGGTTTGCTGGAAAAAATGTGGAAAGAGATTTTAAAAAATCATGCTCACGACAGCATTGGATGTTGCTGCAGCGATAAGGTTCACCGGGAAATCATCGCGCGCTTCGAACTGGCGGAGGATATGGCGGATAACCTGATCCGCTTTTATCTGCGCAAAATCACGGACAACATGCCGCTCAGCGACAGCGATAAACTGGTGCTGTTTAACCTGATGCCGTGGCCGCGTGAAGAGGTGATTAACACAACGATCCGCCTGAGAGGTCATCAGTTTTGCCTGCGTGACGATCGGGGAAATCCCGTTCCCTTTTTTGTTCGCGGGGTTCGCGAAATCGATCCTGGTCTGATAGACAGGCAGATCGTGCATTACGGTAACTACGAGCCGTTTATGGAGTTTGATATCCAGATCCAGCAGATTGTACCGTCGATGGGTTATCGCACACTGTACGTAACGCAAGGGGAGGCGGGAAATCACGTTGCACCAGAAACGCCAGGGGCAGAAGTGCTGGAAAATGCGTTCTGGCAGATAGCCGTTAATGACGACGGAACGCTGCGTCTGTATGACAAAGATAGCGGCATCTGCTATGACCGCGTTCTGGTGCTGGAAGAGGGATCTGATGATGGGGATGAGTATGATTACTCGCCCGCCAGAGAAGAGTGGCGGTTGACTTCCGCATCGGTAAAAGCAGAGTGTGTTATGACCCATGAAGCCTGGCAAAGCCGGGCGCGGATTCGTTATCAAATGGACGTGCCGCTCAATCTTACGGAACGTCGCGCTCGCCAGCGTAGCGGTAGGGTTGGGGTTGAAATAACGGTCATCCTGAGTCACAACAGCAGGCGAATTGATATTGAAGTCCTTCTGGACAATCAGGCAGACGATCATCGTCTGCGGGTACTGATCCCCACTCCGTTTGTGACCGACACTGTGCTGGCAGATACGCAGTTTGGTACGGTGAGTCGCCCCGTGCGGGATCCCGCACTGGCAAACTGGCGGGAAGAGGGCTGGAAAGAGGCACCGATTCCCGTCTGGAATATGCTTAACTATGCGACGCTTCAGGAGGGCAAAAATGGTCTGGCAGTTTTCACTGAAGGATTGCGGGAATTTGAAGTGCTGGGTGACCGGGAAAAAACTTTCGCCATCACGCTACTACGCGGTGTAGGACTACTGGGGAAAGAGGATCTGCTTTTGCGTCCAGGTCGTCCTTCAGGCATTAAAATGGCGGTACCGGATGCACAACTGCGCGGACGGTTGCACTGTCGGTTGAGCCTTTTCAGTTATACCGGTACGCCTGTGAACGCCGGTATTGCTCAGCAGGCCAGGGCCTGGCTCACACCCGTACAGTGTTATAACAAGATTCCGTGGGATGCGATGAAACTGAACATGGCCGGTTTCATGACGCCTGACCGCTACAGTTTGTTCACTATGCCACCGGTTGGGTGTCAGTTGAGCACCCTGAAGAAAGCTGAAGGGGGGGATGAACTGATCCTGCGCCTGTTTAATCCCTCCGATTCGGAGCCATGCGACGCAACGGTTGCCTTCGGCAGCGCGGTTCAATCGTGTACAGAAACGCGCCTGGATGAGCAGCCGCTTAAGAGCGTTGATGAAAAGCGTAGCGACTTCGGCCCGGTTTTGCCGGGACAAACACGAACGTTCAGCTACAAAATTGTGTGAATAGCCAGCAAACAGACACAAGCCACGCATCGCGTGGCTTTTTTCTTAACAGAATAATAACTGTGCGGTGTTAATTTATACCACTATAAAAGTGAAATAATTGTGAATGTTGACGCGTGAAATTTATATCCTGGCAAATAACAATAAATTGTCTACGCTGAACTCATCGGGAAAGGGAAGATAAATTCCTGTGTTGGCGTTAATTAAAACACTGTTTTTTTATATATACATTTTCACTTAGTAACCATCCCTCCCGTAGATGCACATGTTTGCAACATGTTTTTCACCATAATCACTCCATTTAAACATAGTTAACAAAAAGTCCTGTTTTTGATTTAAATCAAGGTTTAAACATTGGAAAACCGACGTGAAACGAGTTAAATTGTCGCCGATCAAATTGGTGGAAAAGTGATGAATTCGCTATAAATTGATCACTGTCGAAAAATGCAAATATTCCTCAATAAAAACCTGTTTATTGTAAGGATTTTGCGGCGTAATATAATTGCGGGATCAATTTGAGTTTTTTATTAACATGTTTGTAACCTTTCTCCCTTTCTGTTTCCTTCTCCAGGAAAACGGCAACGGCGAGAGTGCACAAATAAATTTGTATTGGGGCATGCGTGTGACCCTTTCTAACGGGGTTCACTCTCGGAGTCTTCATGCGATGAGCAAGGAGTCATGATGTTAGATATAGTCGAACTGTCGCGCTTACAGTTTGCCTTGACCGCGATGTACCACTTCCTCTTTGTGCCACTGACGCTCGGTATGGCGTTCCTGCTGGCCATTATGGAAACGGTTTACGTCCTTTCCGGCAAACAGATTTATAAAGATATGACTAAGTTCTGGGGCAAGTTGTTTGGTATCAACTTCGCCTTGGGTGTCGCAACCGGGTTGACCATGGAGTTCCAGTTCGGGACAAACTGGTCTTACTATTCCCACTACGTTGGGGATATCTTCGGTGCGCCGCTGGCGATCGAAGGTCTGATGGCCTTCTTCCTCGAATCCACCTTTGTAGGTCTGTTCTTCTTCGGCTGGGATCGTCTGGGTAAAGTTCAGCACATGGCGGTAACCTGGCTGGTCGCATTAGGTTCTAACCTGTCCGCTCTGTGGATCCTGGTCGCAAACGGCTGGATGCAGAACCCTATCGCATCGGATTTCAACTTCGAAACCATGCGTATGGAGATGGTGAGCTTCTCTGAACTGGTCCTTAACCCGGTAGCCCAGGTGAAATTTGTGCACACCGTGGCGTCTGGCTACGTGACCGGTGCGATGTTCATCCTCGGTATCAGTGCTTATTACCTGCTGAAAGGTCGCGACATCGCTTTCGCAAAACGCTCTTTTGCTATCGCTGCCAGTTTCGGTATGGCTGCTGTGTTGTCTGTTATCGTTCTGGGTGATGAATCCGGTTACGAAATGGGTGACGTGCAGAAAACCAAACTCGCGGCCATTGAAGCAGAGTGGGAGACTCAGCCCGCTCCAGCTGCCTTTACCCTGTTTGGTATTCCGGATCAGGATTCGCAGGAAAACAAACTGGCGATTCAGATCCCGTATGCGCTGGGCATCATTGCGACACGTTCTGTCGACACGCCAGTTATCGGTCTGAAAGACCTGATGGTGCAGCATGAAGAGCGTATCCGTAACGGGATGAAAGCGTATGAACTGCTGGAGCAACTGCGTGCCGGTTCGACCGACCAGGCGGTTCGCGATCAGTTCAACGTGATGAAAAAAGACCTGGGTTACGGCCTGCTGCTGAAACGCTATACCCCGAACGTCTCTGATGCGACTGAAGCGCAGATTCAGCAGGCGACGAAAGATTCTATTCCTCGCGTTGCGCCGCTGTATTTTGCCTTCCGTATCATGGTGGCCTGTGGCTTCCTGCTGCTGGCGATCATTGCGCTCTCCTTCTGGAGCGTGATTCGTAACCGCATCGGTGAGAAGAAATGGCTGCTGCGCGCCGCGCTGTACGGTATTCCACTGCCGTGGATTGCAGTAGAAGCCGGCTGGTTTGTTGCCGAATATGGCCGTCAGCCGTGGGCGATCGGTGAGGTGTTGCCAACCGCAGTGGCGAACTCGTCGCTGACCGTCGGTGACCTGCTGTTCTCCATGATCCTGATTTGTGGCCTGTATACCCTGTTCCTGGTGGCTGAACTGTTCCTGATGTTCAAGTTCGCACGCCTTGGCCCAAGCAGCCTGAAAACGGGTCGCTACCACTATGAGCAGTCCACCGTGGCTTCTCAGCCGGCACGCTAAGACAGGAGTCGTCAAATGATCGATTATGAAGTACTACGTTTTATCTGGTGGCTGCTGGTTGGCATTCTGCTGATTGGTTTTGCGGTCACCGATGGCTTCGACATGGGGGTGGGCATGCTCACCCGTTTCCTCGGTCGTAACGACACCGAGCGTCGAATTATGATTAACTCCATCGCCCCGCACTGGGACGGTAACCAGGTGTGGCTGATCACCGCGGGTGGCGCGTTGTTTGCAGCCTGGCCGATGGTCTACGCCGCGGCGTTTTCCGGTTTCTATGTGGCGATGATCCTCGTGCTGGCATCCTTGTTCTTCCGTCCGGTCGGTTTTGATTACCGCTCCAAGATTGAAGACACCCGCTGGCGCAACATGTGGGACTGGGGCATCTTCGTGGGGAGCTTCGTGCCGCCGCTGGTGATCGGCGTGGCATTCGGCAACCTGTTGCAGGGCGTACCGTTCCATATCGACGAGTATCTGCGTCTGTTCTACACCGGTAATTTCTTCCAGTTGCTGAATCCGTTTGGTCTGCTGGCGGGCGTGGTGAGCGTAGGGATGATCATTACTCAGGGCGCCACCTATCTGCAAATGCGTACCGTGGGTGAACTGCACCTGCGTGCACGTGCGACATCGCAGATTGCGGCGCTGGTCACTCTGGTCTGCTTCGCACTGGCGGGTGTCTGGGTGATGTACGGTATTGATGGCTACGTGGTGACCTCTGCGATTGATCATCATGCAGCGTCTAACCCGCTGACCAAAGAAGTGGCACGTGAAGCGGGTGCCTGGATGGTCAACTTCAACAATGCACCGATCCTGTGGCTGGTTCCGGCACTGGGTGTGGCGCTGCCGTTGCTGACGATTCTGACGTCCCGCATGGAGAAAGGGGCATGGGCATTCCTGTTCTCTTCTCTGACGCTGGCCTGCATCATCCTGACTGCCGGTATCGCCATGTTCCCGTTCGTGATGCCTTCAAGCACCATGATGAACGCGAGCCTGACCATGTGGGATGCGACGTCCAGTCAGTTGACGCTGAATCTGATGACCTGGGTTGCTGTGGTGTTTGTTCCGATCATTCTCATCTACACCAGCTGGTGTTACTGGAAAATGTTCGGTCGCATCACCAAAGAGCATATTGAAAACAATACCCACTCTCTGTACTAAGTAAGGAGCAAACTATGTGGTATTTCGCCTGGATTCTGGGAACGCTTCTTGCCTGTGCATTTGGGATCATCACTGCGCTGGCCCTTGAGCACGTCGAGGCAAGCAAAGACGGTCAAGAAGAACACTGATGACCACCCTGATCGCGATGCAATATAACGCGATGGACAAGCGCCCGTTACGGGCGCTTTCTTTGGTGATGGCGCTAGTGTTAGCAGGATGTATGTTTTGGGATCCCTCCCGCTTCGCGGCTAAAACCAGCGGGCTGGAAATCTGGCACGGTCTGCTGCTGATGTGGGCGGTCTGTGCGGGCATCATTCATGGCGTGGGCTTTCGTCCTCGCGCTGTGCACTGGCAGGGGATTTTCTCTCCGCTACTCGCCGATATCGTGCTTATTGTCGGTCTGATATTCTTCTTCTTTTGAATAAGAAACATCCTGAATGATCTATGGGCTTGCATAAGCCCATATATTTTTACTCTCCCTTAACTTCCCCCCATTCCCAAGCCTCAATCGCGCGCGTATAGTAGCAACGTTTAAAAGCACTAACGTGAGGCTGTGTCCTGCCATCCGTAAACAATGGCAGTCAACAACCTAATTGCATTACCGGGATGTAAAGTGAATACAACGCTATATACAACAGCATTCTTGAAGCATCGCGGCGGTAAGTACGCGAATCACCAGGAGCTTACAGGCGTAAGTGACGGTGTGAGTGGACGAAGCCAACAAAAAGGCAGCAGGAATGAATAAGTATATATTTCGATGGCCGGTACGTGTTTACTATGAAGACACCGACGCCGGTGGTGTGGTTTATCACGCCAGTTACGTTGCTTTTTATGAACGAGCACGCACAGAGATGCTGCGTCATCATCACTTCAGTCAGCAGGTGCTGTTGGCTGAGCGAGTTGCCTTCGTGGTGCGTAAAATGACGCTGGAATACT
Organism: Citrobacter sp. RHB35-C17; assembly: GCF_013816795.1. Lineage (NCBI taxonomy): Bacteria > Pseudomonadati > Pseudomonadota > Gammaproteobacteria > Enterobacterales > Enterobacteriaceae > Citrobacter > Citrobacter sp. RHB35-C17. Next base: position 1,548,539 of record NZ_CP057150.1, read on the forward strand.
ACGCGCCTGCGCGACTCGACGATATGCTCGAAATCCAAACAGAAATTACGTCAATGCGTGGCACCTCTTTGGTTTTCACGCAACGCATTGTCAACGCAGAGAACACCGTGCTCAATGAGGCTGAGGTTCTGATTGTTTGCGTTGATCCACTCAAAATGAAGCCTCGTGCGCTTCCCAAGTCTATTGTCGCGGAGTTTAAGCAGTGACTGACATGAATATCCTTGATTTGTTCCTGAAGGCAAGCCTTCTGGTTAAACTTATCATGTTGATTTTGATTGGTTTTTCAATCGCATCCTGGGCCATCATTATCCAGCGGACCCGTATTCTTAACGCCGCCGCGCGTGAAGCCGAAGCGTTCGAAGACAAATTCTGGTCCGGAATTGAACTGTCTCGCCTGTATCAGGAGAGTCAGGGACGCCGTGATAATCTGGCGGGTTCGGAACAAATCTTTTATAGCGGGTTCAAAGAGTTTGCACGATTGCATCGGGCAAACAGCCATGCGCCGGAAGCAGTGGTGGAAGGGGCATCTCGTGCGATGCGGATCTCGATGAACCGTGAACTTGAAACGCTGGAAACGCATATTCCGTTCCTCGGCACCGTGGGTTCCATCAGCCCGTATATCGGTCTGTTCGGTACCGTGTGGGGGATCATGCATGCGTTTATTGCGCTCGGGGCGGTAAAACAGGCGACGTTGCAGATGGTTGCTCCGGGTATCGCGGAAGCATTGATTGCTACGGCAATTGGTCTGTTTGCGGCAATCCCGGCGGTCATGGCCTACAACCGTCTGAATCAGCGTGTTAACAAGCTGGAACTGAATTACGACAACTTTATGGAAGAGTTCACCGCGATTCTGCACCGTCAGGCGTTTACCGTTAGCGAAAGCAACAAGGGGTAAGCCATGGCCAGATCGCGTGGACGAGGTCGTCGCGACCTGAAGTCCGAAATCAACATCGTACCGTTGCTCGACGTGCTGTTGGTGCTGCTGCTGATCTTTATGGCGACAGCGCCGATCATTACGCAGAGCGTGGAAGTCGATCTGCCGGATGCGACCGAGTCGCAGGCCGTTAGCAGTAACGATAATCCGCCGGTCATTATTGAGGTTTCCGGAGTAGGGCAGTACAGCGTGGTGGTTGAGAAAGATCGTATGGAACAACTACCGCCGGAACAGGTGATCGCCGAGGCGAAAAGTCGCCTGGAGTCCAATCCGAAAACGGTCTTCTTGATCGGGGGCGCGAAAGATGTGCCTTACGATGAAATAATTAAAGCGCTGAACTTGTTGCACAGTGCAGGTGTGAAGTCGGTTGGCTTAATGACGCAGCCTATCTGATCATTTGCGTCTCTGGTTTTAAAGAGAACGTGTAACAGGCGAACAGTTTTTGGGAACCGAGAGTGTCAAAGGCAACCGAACAAAACGACAAGCTCAAACGGGCGATAATTATTTCAGCGGTGCTGCATGTCATCCTATTTGCAGTCCTGATCTGGAGTTCGTTCGATGAGCATATTGAGGCTTCAGCCGGCGGCGGCGGTGGTTCTTCCATCGATGCCGTGATGGTTGATCCTGGCGCCGTGGTTCAGCAGTACGAACGTCAGCAGCAGCAACAGTCAAGTGCGCAGCGTGCCAAAGAGCAACGTGAAAAACTGGAGCAGCAGCAGGCGGAAGAGCTTCGTGAGAAGCAGGCTGCCGAACAGGAACGGCTTAAGCAGATCGAGAAAGAACGTTTAGCGGCTCAGGAACAGCAGAAGCAGGCTGAAGCCGACGCGAAGAAAGCGCAGGAACAGCAGAAACAGGCTGAAGAAGCGGCGAAGAAAGCCGCGGCGGATGCCAAAGCGAAAGCTGATGCGCAGGTGAAAGAAGCCGCAGAAGCCGCGAAAAAAGCCGCGGCGGATGCACAGAAGAAAGCCGAAGCAGAGGCGGCAAAAGCCGCTGCTGACGCGAAGAAGAAAGCAGAAGCAGAAGCGGCTAAAGCGGCTGCCGATGCGAAGAAGAAAGCCGAGGCCGAAGCCGCTAAGCAAGCCGCCGCGGAAAAAGCGGCTGCAGCCAAAGCCGCCGCCGCCGCCGAGAAAGCCGCTGCTGAGAAAAAAGCCGCCGCAGAAAAGGCCGCCGCTGATAAAAAAGCTGCAGCTGAGAAAGCCGCTGCCGATAAGAAAGCAGCAGCCGAGAAAGCCGCTGCGGCCAAAAAGGCCGCTGCTGAAAAAGCGGCTGCAGCATCTGGCGTTGACGATCTGCTTGGCGATCTTAGCTCCGGTAAGAATGCGCCGAAAACCGGCGGTGGGGCAAAAGGGAACAACGCTTCTCCTGCGGGGAGTGGTAATACTAAAAATAATGGCGCATCAGGCGCGGATATCAGCAACTATGCCGGGCAGATTAAATCTGCCATTGAAAGCAAGTTCTACGACGCATCGTCTTATGCAGGTAAAACCTGTACGCTTCGGATAAAACTGGCTTCTGACGGTATGCTGCTCGACATTCAGTCTGAAGGTGGCGATCCCGCGCTTTGTCAGGCAGCGCTTGCTGCAGCCCGACAAGCGAAGATTCCAAAACCACCGAGCCAGGCGGTATATGAAGTGTTTAAAAACGCACCTCTGGACTTTAAACCGTAAGCTAAACTTTCCCCGTTATGACGGGGAAAACAATCTGCGGTAGTCGCTGGGTTCTGGTAGTTTTGTGTATTTGAGTTTGTTAACATTCTGCTAAATTATCGTGGGCTGATCGCCTGGATAAGGGAGATATGATGAAGCAGGCATTACGAGTAGCATTTGGTTTTCTGATGCTGTGGGCAGCGGTGCTGCACGCAGAAGTACGTATTGAGATAACCCAGGGGGTGGACTCGGCGCGCCCGATTGGGGTTGTGCCATTCCAGTGGGCTGGGCCGGGTGCTGCACCTGAAGATATCGGTGGCATTGTTGGCGCTGACCTGCGCAACAGCGGTAAATTTAATCCGTTAGATCGGTCTCGTTTGCCACAACAGCCGGGGACTGCGCAGGACGTTCAACCTGCTGCATGGTCTGCGCTGGGGATTGACGCGGTCGTGGTCGGTCAGGTGACTCCGAATCCGGACGGTTCCTACAATGTTGCTTACCAGCTGGTTGACACCGGCGGTGCGCCGGGTACTGTACTGGCTCAGAACTCTTACAAAGTGAACAAGCAGTGGCTGCGTTATGCCGGCCATACTGCCAGTGACGAAGTGTTTGAGAAACTGACCGGTATTAAAGGCGCATTCCGTACCCGTATCGCGTATGTTGTTCAGACTAACGGCGGTCAGTTCCCGTATGAACTGCGCGTGTCTGACTACGATGGCTACAACCAGTTTGTGGTTCACCGTTCACCGCAGCCGTTGATGTCTCCGGCCTGGTCTCCGGACGGTTCTAAACTGGCATATGTCACCTTCGAAAGTGGCCGTTCTGCGCTGGTTATTCAGACGTTGTCTAACGGCGCGGTCCGTCAGGTTGCGTCATTCCCGCGTCACAACGGTGCGCCTGCGTTCTCTCCGGATGGCAGCAAACTGGCGTTTGCCCTGTCAAAAACCGGCAGCCTGAACCTGTATGTGATGGATATTGGTTCTGGCCAGATCCGTCAGGTGACCGATGGCCGCAGCAACAATACGGAGCCGACCTGGTTCCCGGACAGCCAGAACCTGGCCTTTACATCGGATCAGGCGGGTCGTCCGCAAGTGTATAAAGTTAACGTTAACGGCGGTGCTCCGCAGCGTATTACCTGGGAAGGTTCACAAAACCAGGATGCTGATGTCAGCAGCGACGGCAAATTTATGGTAATGGTAAGCTCGGCCAATGGTCAGCAGCACATTGCCAAACAAGATCTGGTAGCGGGTGGCGTACAAGTTCTGTCGTCAACGTTCCTGGACGAAACGCCAAGTCTGGCACCTAACGGCACTATGGTAATCTACAGCTCTTCTCAGGGGATGGGATCCGTGCTGAATTTGGTTTCTACAGATGGGCGTTTCAAAGCGCGTCTTCCGGCAACTGATGGACAGGTTAAATTCCCTGCCTGGTCGCCGTATCTGTGATAATAAATAATTGATTAATAAAGGAATCATTGAAATGCAACTGAACAAAGTGCTGAAAGGGCTGATGATCGCTCTGCCTGTTATGGCTATTGCGGCATGTTCTTCTAACAAGAACGCCAGCAATGACGGCAGCGAAGGCATGCTGGGTGCCGGCACTGGTATGGATGCAAACGGCAGCGGCAACATGTCCTCTGAAGAGCAGGCTCGTCTGCAGATGCAACAGCTGCAGCAGAACAACATCGTTTACTTCGATCTGGACAAGTACGATATCCGTTCTGACTTCGCTGCAATGCTGGATGCGCACGCTAACTTCCTGCGTAGCAACCCGTCTTACAAAGTCACCGTAGAAGGTCACGCGGACGAACGTGGTACTCCTGAGTACAACATCTCCCTGGGTGAACGTCGTGCGAACGCTGTTAAGATGTACCTGCAGGGTAAAGGCGTTTCTGCTGACCAGATCTCCATCGTTTCTTACGGTAAAGAAAAACCTGCAGTACTGGGTCACGACGAAGCGGCTTACTCCAAAAACCGTCGTGCCGTACTGGTTTACTAAGAGAATTGCATGAGCAGTAACTTCAGACATCATCTGTTGAGTCTGTCGTTACTGGTTGGCATAGCGGCCCCCTGGGCCGCTTTTGCTCAGGCGCCAATCAGTAGTGTCGGCTCAGGCTCGGTCGAAGACCGTGTCACTCAACTCGAGCGTATTTCTAACGCTCACAGCCAGCTTTTAACCCAACTCCAGCAGCAACTCTCTGATAATCAGGCCGATATAGACTCCCTGCGTGGTCAAATTCAGGAAAGTCAGTATCAACTGAATCAGGTAGTTGAGCGTCAGAAGCAGATCCTGTTACAGATGGACAGTCTGAGCAGCGGTGGCGCTTCCGCGCAGTCGACAAGCGGCGATCAGAGCGGATCAACTGCGGGGGCAGCGACGTCTGCGCCTGACGCAGGTGCTGCGACGTCGGGTGCGCCAGTACAAAGCGGTGATGCGAATACCGATTACAATGCGGCAATTGCCCTGGTGCAGGATAAATCCCGCCAGGATGATGCAATTGTGGCATTCCAGAACTTCATCAAAAAGTACCCTGATTCGACTTATCAGCCGAACGCCAACTACTGGCTCGGTCAGTTGAATTACAACAAGGGTAAAAAAGATGATGCCGCGTTTTATTTTGCTTCGGTGGTGAAAAACTACCCGAAGTCACCAAAGGCTGCTGACGCGATGTATAAAGTCGGAGTGATCATGCAGGACAAAGGTGACACTGCGAAAGCAAAAGCGGTTTATCAACAGGTTATCAGCAAATACCCAGGCACCGAAGGCGCAAAACAAGCGCAGAAACGTCTTGGCGCGATGTAATGCACAGCATGCGACCAGAAATCGAATTATTTCTGGTCGTGTCGTGCGATTCCTAAGCAGTTGAGTGATCTACATCGAAATTTTTGTTGCGCTCAAATCTTAAATCAGTAATATATGCCGCCGTTGCCAAGGGATATCAAACAAACCAAAAGCAGCGCAAAAGTGGGTCGTTAGCTCAGTTGGTAGAGCAGTTGACTTTTAATCAATTGGTCGCAGGTTCGAATCCTGCACGACCCACCAATCGTTCTGGTGGACGCGATAGTAGAACGTGAAGGATAACGTTGCGAAAGCAACGGCCCATAGGACGAGGCGAAGCCGAGTCATCCTGCACGACCCGCCACGAACAAAGGTAGTCAGTAATATCCAGCGTAGTATCGGGTGATTAGCTCAGCTGGGAGAGCACCTCCCTTACAAGGAGGGGGTCGGCGGTTCGATCCCGTCATCACCCACCACTCGGGTCGTTAGCTCAGTTGGTAGAGCAGTTGACTTTTAATCAATTGGTCGCAGGTTCGAATCCTGCACGACCCACCAATTTAACATCAAACTCAGATGTTAAACGTGAAGGATAACGTTGCTTCAGCAACGGCCCGAAGGGCGAGGCGAAGCCGAGTCATCCTGCACGACCCACCAATTTAACATTGAATATTAAATTGGTGACGAGTAAAAAATCTTTCAGGTAACACCCGAATGGGTCGTTAGCTCAGTTGGTAGAGCAGTTGACTTTTAATCAATTGGTCGCAGGTTCGAATCCTGCACGACCCACCAATATTAAGGTGGTTACTGGTAGAGAACGTGAAGGATAACGTTGCTTTAGCAACGGCCCGAAGGGCGAGGCGAAGCCGAGTCATCCTGCACGACCCACCATCCTGAATGATTAATTAAGAAAGTCCCGTAAGGGGTCGTTAGCTCAGTTGGTAGAGCAGTTGACTTTTAATCAATTGGTCGCAGGTTCGAATCCTGCACGACCCACCAATTTAACATCAACATCAGATGTTAAACGTGAAGGATAACGTTGCTTCATCAACGGCCCGAAGGGCGAGGCGAAGCCAAGTCATCCTGCACGACCCACCAGTGTAAAAAGGCGCCCTAAAGGCGCCTTTTTGCTATGCGCAGAATGTAACGATTCGAACCTGCGTAGCGCCTGATGACGCTTCGTTTACCAGGCCGACAATGATTGATCGGGTCAAAGGCTACGCCCTTCCTGTCCGGATAAGACGTCAGTCGCCATCCGGCATTATCAAGCGCAATTGTTGTGACTTTTGCCGCTCAATCCGCTATCTTGTTTAGCATATAAAACAAATATGACCGATCATGGCATGCATCACGCCTTAAGTCGGTTAATTCGTTAAGCTAGCAAAACGAGAAAGCATGATGAGCGTGATGTTTGATCCTGAAACCGCAATCTATCCGTTTCCCCCGAAGCCGGTACCGCTGAGTGCCGATGAAAAAGCGTTCTACCGCGAAAAAATCAAGCGTCTGCTGAAAGAGCGTGATGCGGTGATGGTTGCGCACTATTACACCGACCCCGAAATCCAGCAACTGGCCGAAGAGACCGGCGGCTGTATTTCTGACTCACTGGAGATGGCCCGCTTTGGCGCCAATCATCCCGCCTCGACGCTGCTCGTTGCAGGCGTTCGCTTTATGGGGGAGACGGCTAAAATTCTCAGCCCGGAAAAAACCATTTTAATGCCGACCCTCGAGGCAGAATGTTCGCTGGATCTTGGCTGTCCGATCGACGCATTCAGCGTGTTCTGCGATGCCCATCCGGATCGCACCGTCGTGGTTTATGCCAATACCTCCGCGGCGGTTAAGGCTCGCGCCGACTGGGTGGTGACGTCCAGTATCGCGGTTGAACTGATTGAGCATCTGGATAGTTTGGGTGAAAAAATCATCTGGGCACCGGATCGCCATCTCGGAAAATATGTTCAAAAGAAGACAGGGGCGGATGTCCTTTGCTGGCAAGGGGCGTGCATTGTCCATGACGAGTTCAAAACGCAGGCGCTGAGTCGCATGAAAGGTTTATACCCGGACGCCGCGATCCTGGTTCACCCGGAATCACCGCAGGCGATAGTGGATATGGCTGATGCTGTCGGTTCCACCAGCCAGCTCATTAATGCAGCTAAAACGCTGCCACATCAGCAACTTATTGTTGCTACCGATCGGGGTATTTTCTACAAAATGCAGCAGGCGGTACCGGACAAAGAGTTGCTGGAAGCGCCCACAGCCGGAGAAGGCGCCACCTGCCGCAGCTGCGCGCACTGTCCATGGATGGCGATGAACGGCCTTAAAGCCATCGCTGAGGGGCTGGAGCAGGGTGGGCAGTCCCATGAGATTCAGGTTGACGAAGCGCTGCGAGAAGGCGCATTAGTGCCGTTAAACCGTATGCTGGAATTTGCGGCTACACTACGTGCGTAGATAATCACACGCTCCGGGGGAAAAGATGGACTTTTTTAGCACGCAGAACATTCTGGTACATATACCCATTGGTGCTGGGGGGTACGATCTGTCGTGGATCGAAGCGATAGGCACTATCGCGGGGTTGTTGTGTATTGGTCTCGCCAGTATGGAGAAGATCAGCAACTACGTTTTTGGCCTGATTAACGTCACGCTGTTTGCGATCATCTTTTTCCAGATCCAGCTCTACGCCAGCCTGCTGTTGCAGCTTTTCTTTTTCGCCGCCAACATTTACGGCTGGTATGCGTGGTCGCGGCAGACCACGCAGAATGAGGCGGAGCTCAAGATTCGCTGGCTGCCTCTGCCGAAGGCGTTGGGCTGGCTGGCGGTTTGTGTGGTGGCGATCGGTTTGATGACAGTCTATATCGACCCGGTCTTTGCTTTTCTGACCCGTATTGCGGTATCGATCATGCAGATACTTGGCCTGCAGGTTGCTGTACCGGATTTACAGCCCGATGCCTTCCCGTTCTGGGATTCCTGCATGATGGTTTTGTCGATCGTGGCGATGATCCTGATGACCCGCAAATACGTTGAGAACTGGCTGCTCTGGGTGGTGATCAATGTGATTAGCGTGGTGATCTTTGCCCTGCAGGGGGTCTATGCGATGTCGCTGGAGTACCTGATCCTGACCTTCATTGCGCTTAACGGTAGCCGGATGTGGATTAACAGCGCGCGCGAACGAGGCTCACACGCGCTGTCCCATTAGTGGTGATGATGTGAATGGCCGGACACTTTCTGATTGAGATCGCAGTCCGGCCCGTGACAGGACTGATATTCCATCTGAATGGTGGCGTGTGCAATCTGGTAATGATGAATCAGAAAATGCTGGATGCGCGCCAGCAGCCCGTCATGATCGTGCGGTGGGATCACCTGTACATGCAGGGTCATGACCGGTTTTTCCCCCACCATCCACACGTGTACGTGATGGACGTTTCGCACTTCAGGAAGCTCCCTGCTGAGGTGGCGCTGCAGCGCAGCGATATCCAGCGAAACCGGGGCACCTTCCAGCAACTCATTCACGCTATCTTTCAATAAGCGCCACGCACTGCGCAGGACCAGCAGTGAAACCAGTATTGACAGAATAGGGTCGGCAGGCGTCCAGCCGGTCCAGATAATAATCACCGCCGCGATGATGGCCCCCACAGAACCCAATAAATCCCCCATCACATGCAACGCCGCGGCGCGTACGTTCAGGTTTTTCTCTTCGCTGCCGCGGTGGAGGATCCAGAAGGCAAGGATATTCGCCAGCAATCCGGCGATGGCGATGACCATCATCATGCCGCCCGCCACCGGACGCGGCGTGTAGAAGCGCTCAATCGCCTCCCAGACGATTAAAATCGTAATCACGACTAACGCAATCGCATTGACGAAAGCGGCCAGCGTCGTCAGTCTCAGCCAGCCAAAGGTGTGGCGGATAGTCGGCGGTCGGCGGGCGAACTGAACGGCCAATAGCGCAAACAACAGTGCGGCGGCATCGGTCAGCATATGCCCTGCGTCGGCGAGCAACGCCAGTGAACCGGATAAAATCCCGCCCACTACCTCCAGCAACATAAAGCCTGCCGTGATGCAAAACGCGAGCATCAGACGGCGGGCGTTGCCATCCTCGGGCAGATGAGGGGCCGAATGTGAGTGTGAGTGCGCCATAATGTCATCCCTTGGGTATTCTTTTCTTAACTGTATGACATCATACCGTTTCTGGATTAATAAATTAAAAAAGGAGAGCCTGAGCTCTCCCGTTATTAGCCATTTTCAGTGTTACTGAGTGGTGCCATCGGTTTTAGTATCAACGTCGTTGTTAATGCCATTTCCGGTTTCCACTTTTTTATTCACATCCGGGCAGCGCCCGTCCTTACACATGGTGTTTTTGTGCACCTCATCTTTGGTCATCCCCTCATGGTTCATCGATGAACCATTCGGATGCAGCATTGTGCCACCTGAGTTGATGTTGTCGTTATCGACATTATTTGGCGCCACGTTTTCTTTTGCATCCGGAGCGACCTGGCCTGCGTCGGCGGCGGCGTTCGCCTGGCCATTATTGGTCTGGGCGCTGGTTTCGGCTGCCAGCGCTGCGCCGCTGGCAAGGCTGAGCGTAGCGGTCAGGAAAAGTGAAGCTAATTTTGTCATTTTCATCAGATGCTCCTGTTATGGTTGAGATGTCGGATAACGTCTTCCAACAGTGCATATGCCAGTCAAGGGTCAGGCAATGGTTAACGATCTCAAACGAGCGCAAAGGCTCAGCAGAGAATCTTGAAAAGATTCATAAACAGAGTGGTTACAGTTAAAAATTGTAGGTTAGATCTCGTTTTTCGCTACTTTGTGGCGTTTTTTAGCTGAATTCCAGGATTATTCCGTCCGAAGTGTAAAAGCCCGTTTACACTTTTTGGCTGAGGATATAGATTGGAGGGATTGCATTCATTTAGATAAGTATGGCAACGCTGGAATAATCATGAATTATCAGAACGACGATTTACGTATTAAAGAGATCAACGAGTTATTACCCCCTGTCGCACTGCTGGAAAAATTCCCCGCTACAGAAAATGCCGCCAACACGGTTGCCCATGCGCGTAAAGCCATTCACAAAATTTTGAAGGGGAATGACGATCGCCTGCTGGTGGTGATTGGGCCGTGCTCTATTCATGATCCTGTGGCGGCGAAAGAGTACGCAGGTCGTCTGCTGGCGCTGCGCGAAGCGCTGAAAGGCGAGCTGGAAATCGTCATGCGTGTCTACTTTGAAAAACCGCGTACGACCGTTGGCTGGAAAGGGCTGATTAACGATCCGCACATGGATAACAGCTTCCAGATCAATGACGGTTTGCGCATTGCGCGTAAGCTGCTGCTGGATATTAACGACAGCGGCCTGCCGACGGCAGGGGAATTCCTCGATATGATCACCCCGCAATACCTGGCGGACATGATGAGCTGGGGCGCGATTGGCGCGCGTACTACCGAATCTCAGGTTCACCGTGAGCTGGCGTCGGGTCTTTCTTGTCCGGTCGGCTTCAAGAACGGTACTGATGGCACCATTAAAGTGGCGATTGACGCCATCAACGCCGCTGGTGCACCGCACTGCTTCCTGTCTGTCACCAAATGGGGTCACTCTGCCATTGTGAATACCAGCGGTAACGGCGATTGCCATATCATTCTGCGCGGCGGCAAAGAGCCGAACTACAGCGCTGCACATGTCGCGGCGGTGAAAGAGGGTCTGGCGAAAGCGGGTCTGCCTGCGCAAATCATGATTGATTTCAGCCATGCCAACTCCTGTAAGCAGTTTAAAAAGCAGATGGAAGTTGGGGCTGATGTCTGCCAGCAGATTGCTAACGGTGAGACTGCGATAATGGGCGTGATGATTGAAAGTCATCTGGTAGAAGGCAATCAGAACCCGGACAGCGGTGAGCCGCTGGTGTACGGCAAAAGCATTACCGATGCCTGCATTAACTGGGAAGATACCGACACCATCCTGCGCCAACTTGCGGATGCGGTAAAAGCGCGTCGCGGTTAAGTCTTGCGAATAGAAAGCCGACTCATTGAGTCGGCTTTTTTACGTCGTAAGGTAAATTACTTCGCTTTACCCTGGTTGGCGACGGCAGCCGCTTTCGCCGCGATCTCGTCGGCATTACCCAGATAGTAACGTTTGATTGGCTGGTAGTTTTCGTCGAACTCATACACCAGCGGCACGCCGGTCGGGATGTTCAGTTCGAGGATTTCGTCTTCGCTCAGGTTGTCGAGGTATTTCACCAGCGCGCGCAGAGAGTTGCCGTGCGCAGCGATGATCACGCGCTCGCCGCTCTTCATGCGCGGCAGAATGGTTTCATTCCAGTAAGGGATCACGCGATCGATGGTCAGCGCCAGGCTCTCGGTCAGCGGCAATTCTTTTTCCGTCAGTTTGGCATAGCGCGGATCGTGGCCCGGATAGCGCTCGTCATCTTTGGTCAGCTCCGGCGGGGTCACCGCGAAACCACGACGCCATTGTTTAACCTGTTCGTCACCGTATTTCTCAGCGGTTTCTGCTTTGTTCAGACCTTGCAACGCACCGTAGTGACGTTCGTTCAGTTTCCAGGATTTCTCAACCGGCAGCCAGGCCTGATCCAGTTCATCCAGGACGTTCCACAGCGTGTGGATGGCACGTTTCAGCACAGAGGTATAAGCAAAATCGAAGCTATAGCCTTCAGCCTTCAGCAGTTTGCCTGCTGCTTTCGCTTCACCCACGCCTTTCTCGGACAGGTCAACGTCATACCAACCGGTGAAGCGGTTTTCATTGTTCCACTGGCTTTCGCCGTGGCGTACCAGAACCAGCTTAGTTACAGCCATACTCTCACTCCTCAAGCTTTATCGAATGATAATAATTCTCATTATATTGCCGTGACGGGGCAGCGGCAATGCTTACGCATAACCATAGCGAAAATAGTGCAGCAGTGTAAGGTTCTTGTGAACTCTAAGTTGCGATTTTGTCTTTGAGTGATGGGGATTTGAGCAAGATGCGATATCTTAAGCCCGATACGCAGGTGCTATCGGGCATTTTACACTGGCTGTGCCGCACCATCAGGAAGGAATAAAACGATATTCCGTCAGGCTGGCGTACTCCTCTCCGGGGCGCAGAACGCAGTCTGGCTGCGGCCATTCCGGATGGTTCGGGCTGTCTGGCAGGAATTCGCTCTCCAGCGCCAGGCCCTGATAATCATCGTAGGCGTTCGGTCCGCGTGAAGAGGTGCCACCGAGAAAATTACCGGAGTAAAACTGTAGCGCCGGGGCCGAGGTGTAGACCTCCATCTGCAACTTCCCGTCTTGCGAAGTGAGCAGGGCAACCGGTTTTTTACTGTCGCCTTTTGCCTGCAACAGGAAGGCGTGATCGTAGCCTTTCACTTTGCGCTGGTCGTCATCGGCAAGAAATTCGCTGGCGATCACCTTCGCGGTGCGGAAATCAAATGAGGTTCCGGCGACCGGCTTCAGGCCGTTACGTGGGATCCCGCCTTCATCCACCGGCAGATATTCATCCGCCAGAAGTTGCAGCTTATGGTTGCGCACGTCGGTTTGATCGCCATCGAGGTTGAAGTAGACGTGGTTGGTCAGATTGACCGGACACGGCTTATCCACCGTCGCGCGATAGGTAATCGAGATGCGGTTGTCATCGGTCAGACGATATTGCGCCGTGGCGCACAAATTGCCCGGAAACCCCTGATCGCCATCGTCGGAGGTGAGGGCGAACAGTACCTGACGTTCGTTCTGATTGACTATCTGCCAGCGGCGTTTATCAAATCCGTTTGGCCCGCCATGTAGCTGATTGACGCCCTGGCTTGGCAGCAGACTGACCGTCTCACCGCTAAACGTGTAACGGCTGTCGGCAATCCGGTTGGCGTAACGGCCAATTGAGGCACCCAGAAACGCCGACTGATCCTGATAATGCTCCGGACTGGCGCAGCCCAGTAATGCTTCACGCACGCTGCCGTCGGAAAGGGGAATACGGGCCGAGAGTAACGTAGCACCCCAGTCCATCAGCGTAACCACCATCCCTGCGTCATTGCGCAGGGTTAACAGGCGGTACGGCTGACCATCGGGTGCCAGTGCGGGTGTTTCATTCAGCACTGTCCTGCTCCTTGTGATGGTTTGCACACATAGAATGTTTCTTTGATACCGGTTTTAGCTTCGTACTGTGCAGCCACGGCTTGCTGGACGGCAGGGACCAGCGCTTCCGGGATCAGCGCCACAACACAACCGCCAAATCCACCGCCGGTCATGCGTACACCGCCTTTCTCCCCGATTGTGGCTTTGACAATGTCAACCAGCGTATCAATCTGCGGCACGGTGATTTCAAAATCATCACGCATCGAGGCGTGCGATTCCGCCATCAGTTGCCCCATGCGTTGCAGATCGCCTTTTACCAGCGCGCTGGCGGCTTCAACAGTACGTGCATTCTCAGTTAACACGTGACGGACGCGTTTGGCAACCAGTGGGTCCAGTTCATTCGCCACGGCGTTAAAGGTATCGAGACTGACATCACGCAATGCCGGTTGCTGGAAGAAACGCGCGCCTGTTTCGCACTGCTGACGGCGAGTGTTGTACTCGCTACCGACCAGCGTGCGCTTAAAATTGCTGTTGATGATGACGATCGCTACGCCTTCTGGCATTGAGACCGCTTTGGTGCCCAGCGTGCGGCAGTCGATCAGCAGGGCATGATCTTTCTTGCCCAGCGCGGAGATGAGCTGATCCATAATCCCACAGTTACAGCCGACAAACTGGTTTTCTGCTTCCTGACCGTTGAGCGCAATCTGCGCGCCGTCCAGTGGCAGATGGTAAAGCTGCTGGAACACGGTACCGACCGCCACTTCCAGCGAAGCGGAAGAGCTCAGACCCGCGCCCTGTGGGACATTACCGCTGATCACCAGGTCTGCGCCACCAAAGCTGCTGTCGCGCTTGAGCAGGTGCTTCACCACGCCGCGTACGTAGTTTGCCCACTGCTGGCTGTCATGGGTGACGATAGGAGCATCAAGAGAAAACTCGTCAGTCTGATTATCGTAATCGGCCGCAATGACGCGGATCTGGCGGTCGTTGCGGGCAGCGCAACTGATCACGGTTTGATAATCAATGGCGCAGGGCAGCACAAAACCGTCGTTATAATCGGTGTGTTCGCCGATGAGATTGACGCGGCCTGGCGCCTGAATAGTGTGGGTTGCAGGGTAGCCGAATTTTTCAGCAAACAGAGATTGTGTTTTCTCTTTCAGACTCATTTTTATACTCCGGATTCGCGAAAATGGATGTCGCTGACCGCGCGCAGACGCTCTGCCGCTTGTTCCGCTGTGAGATCGCGCTGGGTTTCGGCCAGCATTTCGTAACCGACCATAAATTTGCGGACGGTCGCGGAGCGTAGCAGCGGCGGATAAAAGTGCGCGTGTAGCTGCCAGTGTTCGTTCTCTGCACCGTTAAACGGCGCGCCGTGCCAGCCCATTGAATAGGGGAAAGAGCACTGGAACAGGTTGTCGTAACGACTGGTCAGTTTTTTCAACGCCAGCGCAAGGTCTGCGCGCTGTTCGTCGGTCAAATCAGTAATGCGCAGCACGTGCGCTTTCGGCAGTAATAGCGTTTCGAACGGCCAGGCCGCCCAGTAAGGGACGACAGCCAGCCAGTGATCGGTTTCTACTACCGTACGGCTGCCGTCAGCCAGTTCACGCTGCACATAGTCAACCAGCATCGGCGACTCCTGCTCAGCAAAATAAGTTCTTTGCAGGCGATCTTCGCGTTCAGCTTCGTTTGGCAGGAAACTGTTGGCCCAAATCTGGCCGTGGGGGTGGGGATTCGAGCAGCCCATCGCCGTGCCTTTGTTTTCAAAGACCTGTACCCAGGGATAACGTTTCCCAAGATCAGCGGTTTGCTCTTGCCAGGTTTTCACTATTTCGGTCAGGGCAGGAATGCTAAGCTCCGGCAGGGTTTTACTGTGATCCGGTGAAAAGCAAATAACGCGACTGGTGCCGCGTGCGCTCTGGCAGCGTATCAGCGGGTCGTGACTGTCCGGCGCGTCAGGCGTATCCGTCATCAGCGCGGCAAAGTCGTTAGTGAACACAAACGTCCCACTGTAATCCGGATTTTTATCACCGGTGACGCGGGTATTGCCCGCGCACAGGAAACAGTCCGGATCGTGTGCTGGCAGTACGTCATTAGAGGGCGTTTCTTGCGCCCCTTGCCAGGGGCGCTTAGCACGATGCGGCGACACCAGAATCCACTGTCCGGTGAGCGGATTAAAACGACGATGCGGATGATCGACGGGGTTGAATTGACTCATGATATTTCTTAATCCTCGTATCCCTGCGGATGACGCGACTGCCAGTGCCAGGTGTCCTGCGCCATCTCATCAAGCGTGCGCGTGACACGCCAGTCCAGTTCACGGTCGGCTTTGCTGGCATCTGCCCAGTAGGCTGGCAGGTCACCATCGCGACGCGGAGCAAAATGATAATTCACCGGTTTTCCGCAGGCTTTGCTGAAGGCATTGACCACGTCCAGCACGCTGCTGCCGACGCCTGCGCCGAGGTTGTAAATATGGACGCCCTGTTTGCCCGCCAGTTTTTCCATCGCGGCAACGTGACCATCAGCCAGATCCATCACGTGGATGTAATCGCGGACACCGGTACCGTCTTCGGTCGGATAATCGTTGCCAAAAATGGCGAGGGAGTCGCGACGGCCCACTGCAACCTGGGCGATGTAAGGCATCAGGTTATTCGGGATGCCCTGCGGGTCTTCGCCCATGTCCCCTGATGGATGCGCGCCGACCGGGTTGAAATAGCGCAGCAGCGCGATGCTCCATTCCGGCTGGGCTTTTTGCAGATCGGTGAGGATTTGCTCAACCATCAGTTTACTTTTGCCATAAGGGCTTTGCGGCGTGCCGGTCGGGAAGCTTTCAACGTAAGGGATTTTCGGCTGGTCGCCGTAGACGGTGGCGGATGAGCTGAAAATGAAGTTTTTGACGCCGGCGGCGCGCATGGCACTAATCAGTCGCAGTGTTCCGTTGACGTTGTTGTCATAGTATTCCAGCGGCTTTGCAACGGATTCGCCGACGGCCTTCAGTCCGGCAAAATGGATGACGGTGTCAATGGCGTGATCGTGCAGGATCTCCGTCATCAGCGCTTCGTTACGGATATCGCCTTCAACAAACGTTGGATGTTTGCCGCTCAGACGTTCAATAACAGGCAGTACGCTACGCTTACTGTTGCAGAGGTTATCAAGGATGATGACGTCATGACCGTTTTTCAGCAATTGTACACAAGTATGACTTCCTATGTAACCGCTACCACCGGTGACCAGTACTCTCATAATTCGCTCCGTTAAGCTTATGGTATGGAATTACCATAGCATAACAAAGATGCGAAAAGTGTGACATGGAATAAAATAGTGGAATCGTTTACACTCACGATTTCTCACGCTGAGTCATCAATTAATCGATTATAAATCATTAACTTTAAGAATGATTGCGCCTTTTATCCGAAAAAAAAGGGCGCTTTCGCGCCCACGGATGAAAACTAACGCAGCCGCGTTTGCTGATAGGTATAGGTCTCGCCTTCTGGCACAAATTCCAGACGATGGGTAATGCAGGCAGGCGCATCTTCAGCGTGATGGGAGACAAACAGCAGTTGCGTGTCGCCCTCGCTAATCAACACATCGACAAAGCGACGAATAAGCAGGCGGTTCAGCGGATCCAGCCCCTGTAAGGGTTCGTCGAGGATCAGCAGGGTCGGATGCTTAACCAGCGCACGGGCGATCAGCGCCAGTCGCTGTTGTCCCCAGGAAAGACTGTGAAACGGCTCGTCAGCGGTACGTTTGTCGAGTCCCAGAATGTCCAGCCACTGCTGTGCGAGTTTTTGTTGACGATCCGACACGGCCTGATAAATCCCGATGGAATCGAAATAGCCCGACAGAATCACATTGCGCACCGTGGTGCTCACCCGGTAGTCGAGATGCAGACTGCTACTGACGTAGCCAATGTGCTTTTTGATATCCCAGATAGTTTCCCCACTGCCGCGACGACGACCAAACAGCGTCAGATCGTTGCTGTAACCCTGCGGATGGTCGCCGGTGATCAGGCTGAGCAGCGTCGATTTTCCTGCCCCGTTGGGGCCGACAATCTGCCAGTGTTCGCCGGGATCGACCTGCCAGCTCAGACGATCGAGAATAGGGCGATCGTTATACGACACGACGCCATCCCGGAGGATGATCCGCGGCGCATCGGTGGCCAGAGCAGGCTGGGCGGCGGGTTCGTCGGCTTCAGGTAATGCCACCCCTTCCAGTCGCTCGCTATGCGCAAGTTGAGCGATCAGCGCCTGCTGGAGTAAATCGGCTTTCGCGCCGGTTTCCGTTAAGGTGCAGTCGACCAGCACACCGGCATACTGAATAAATGCCGGGATTTCATCAAAGCGGTTCAACACCAGCACCAGCGTGATACCTGACTGATGGAGCGTTTCAAGCAGTCCTGCCAGTTGCTGGCGGGAGGCGACGTCGAGACCGTCAAACGGCTCGTCGAGAATCAACAGGTCCGGCTCAGCCATCAGCGCCTGGCAGAGCAACGTCTTACGCGTTTCGCCGGTAGAGAGATATTTAAAGCGGCGATCGAGCAGGTGAGTGATACCAAACTGCTGCGCCAGCGTCGCGCAGCGGGCCGGGTTGTTCACTTCGTCCTGAATGATTTCCGCCGTGGTGCGTCCGGTATCCTCTTCGCCAGGACTGAGCATATCGGTGTTATTACGCTGCCATTCATCGCTGACCAGTTTCTGCAGTTGCTCGAAGGAGAGGCGGGTTATCCGCGAGAATGCGCACTGGCGTTCACCTTTGAGCTGCGACAATTCGCCGGCCAGCGCGCGTGCCAGCGCTGATTTCCCGCTTCCGTTCGAACCGACAAACGCCCAACTCTCACCCGCGTTTAACGTCACGGAATCCAGGTGAAGCGTTTTTGTGTCGCTAAGACGAAACGTGCCTTGCGAAATTTGCAACGATGACATTTTGTATCCCATTTTATGCAGCAATGAATGACAGGGATACGTGTTCTGCGGAGGAATGTCAATGTGATTAGCACGACTGCGGATAAAAAACAGCGCTTAAATATCGATGTCGATATCTGTGCCGTGCGGCGGTTGCGGCAACAGAACTATCGCTGTTTTGTGAACAACTGCAAAAAAGGGTGACGCGTTATCCAGTATTTTTTCGCAGCCAGTTGAGATGTCATGGCGATGAATAATGGAGTGTTTTATGGATGTTTTTATCTCGAAAAAAATGCGTAATTTCATCCTGTTGGCGCAAACCAATAATATCGCCAGAGCGGCTGAGAAAATACACATGACGGCATCGCCATTTGGTAAAAGCATTTCTGCGCTGGAAGATCAAATTGGCTATACGCTGTTTACCCGTAAAGACAACAGCATAAGCCTGAACAAGGCCGGGCAGGAGTTGTACCAGAAACTTTTTCCGATTTATCAGTCCTTGTCGGCAATCGATAATGAAATTCATCACGCTGCACGTGGTTCGCGCAACATAGTCATTGGCGTCGACAACACCTACCCAACGATTATTTTCGACCAGTTGATTAGCCTGGGCGATAAGTATGACGGCGTGACCGTAAAGTCCGTTGAGTTCAGCGAGAATGAAGTCATTGATGACCTGTTTAGCCGCCAGCTCGATTTTATCATTTCGCCACAGTATGTTTCGGCTCGCGTGCAGGAGCTGGACAATCTGACCATCAGTGAGTTGAAGCCTTTGCGTCTGGGGTTTCTTGTTTCCCGTCGCTACGAGGATAAACAGCCGCAGACGCTTTTGCGTGAACTGCCCTGGCTGCAAATGCGCTTTCAGAATCGGGCCAATTTTGAAGCGATACTGGAAGCGCATATGCGGCCATGCGGTATTAACCCAACGATCATCTATCGTCCCTACAGCTTTATGGCGAAGATAAGCGCGGTAGAGCGCGGGCAGTTTCTGACCGTGATCCCCTGGTTTGCCTGGCGTCTGGTGAATCCGGCAACGTTGAAGTATTTCGATGCGCCCGGCGGTACGATGTATATGCAGGAGTACCTTTACTCCCTGAAAAACCACCGCTATACCGCCACGATGCTTCAGCATATTGCGGAAGATCGTGGCGCAGAGATGGCTTAGCCGAGCATCGAACCGCGTTCAATCAGATTACGGTGCAGATCGAACGCGTGGTTGAGATCGTGATGAATGTGCCCGGCAGGCGCACTGGCGAGATAGCGATGTAGATAGTCCTGATAGAGAGGATGCGCACAGTTGTCGATGATCGTGTGCGCCCGTTGTAGCGGTGAGAGTCCCCGCAGATCGGCGATCCCCTGTTCGGTGATGATCACCTTCACGCTGTGCTCGCTGTGATCAACGTGACTGCACATGGGGACGATAGTGGAAATCTTGCCGCCTTTGGCGATGGATGGTGCCATAAAGATAGACAGGTAGGCGTTGCGCTCAAAATCACCGCTGCCGCCAATGCCGTTCATTAGATTCACGCCAGCCACGTGCGTTGAGTTGGCATGGCCGTAGATATCAAACTCCAGCCCGACATTAAGGGCTATTACGCCAAGACGGCGAATAATTTCCGGATTATTCGAGATCTCCTGTGGGCGAAGCACAATACGGCTGGCGAAGAAGTCCATATTGTCATAAATCTTTCGCAAGGAATCGGCGGATACCGTCAGACTGGAGGCGCTGGCTCCGGTGATTTTTCCCGTTTCCAGTAGATGAACGACAGACTCCTGTAACACCTCCGAATACATCATAAAAGACGGAATATCCGGATTTTCACCCAGTCGCGCCATCACGGCATTATTGATATTACCCACCCCGCTTTGCAGCGGCAGAAACTCCGCGGGGATCCGCCCATGCGCCATTTCTTCCAGCAGAAACGTTACGACGTTATCGGCGATTTGCTGGCAGACAGGATTGGCGTTATCCAGCACGTTTCCGCCGTCGGGGAGTTCTGTATCGACCACCGCAATAATCTTGGTGGGATCAATCTGCACATACCGGGCGCCCACGCGATCCATCGCATGAAAAATGGGGACGCTGTTGCGACGCGGCGGTGCGCCGGGAATGACG
This sequence comes from Citrobacter sp. RHB35-C17, assembly GCF_013816795.1. Classification (NCBI taxonomy): domain Bacteria; kingdom Pseudomonadati; phylum Pseudomonadota; class Gammaproteobacteria; order Enterobacterales; family Enterobacteriaceae; genus Citrobacter; species Citrobacter sp. RHB35-C17. The sequence continues at coordinate 1,568,945 of NZ_CP057150.1, forward strand.
ATATCAGCCAGTTCAGCGACGCGTGGGTTATGGTAGTGATTCAGCTCAATGATGACTTTCTTCGCCCGCAGTAGCCAGGTGGGCGCATTGCCGATCCCGCTGGTGAGCCAGACTCGTCCGTCAGGCGCGATCGCCGAGGCTTCAATCACCGCGACGTCAATATCACCAAAGAAACCATAGTTTACCATCTGCGCCACTTCACTCAGATGCAGGTCTACAAATCGAACCTGACCCTGATTGATTTTTTGCCGAAGGCTGCCTGACGTCTGATAGGGCGCACGCCATGAAATGGCGTCAGCCTCAGACAGCGCATCATCGGCGGCAGCGCCAATAGACGCTCCCGTCAATAACCGAATCTGAAACGGTTGTTGCGCCTGATGCAGTTCGCTGGCGCGGCGGGCGATAGCCGCAGGGAGTGCTTTGGGCGAACCGGCGGGGGTAAAGCCGCTGAAAGCAACCATCGCATTGTGCTCAATGACCTGCGCGGCGTCGTCGGCGCTCATCCGTGTCCAGGGGTCTTTCATATCTTGTCCCTTCCTGGTATCAATGGCCCACAAAATTGGGTTTACGTTTATTCATAAACGCGTTCATTCCTTCCTGATAATCTTCGCTGTCGTAAACGGCGCGGCGCATCCCCTGAATACGTTCGAACTCATCGGAATTCATGGTGTGCGCTTCGCCAAGCACGCGTAGCTCTTCTTTGATCACGGCAATGGCCAGCGGCGCTTTTTCCGAGATATGGTGCGCCATCTGCAACGTGAAATCCTCCAGCTCTTCGGCGGCGACGACATGGTTGAGAATGCCGACCGCCATCGCGCGCTGTGCGGTGATAGGGGACGCGGTGAAGATCAGCTCTTTGACGATATGGAAACCCGCATCGCGGGTCAGGTTGTGGATCCCGACCAGATTGTATGGAACGCCAAGGTTGACCGGGGTCATGGAGAACGTGGAGGTACTGGCGGCGATGATCAGATCGGAGCTCATGATCATCTCAAACGCCCCTCCCCAGACGCTGCCTTCGACCATGGAGATCACTGGTTTGGGGTACTTCTGAATCATGCGGGTGATCTGGCGCAGCGGATCGTCATAAGAGAGCGGATCGCGACGTCCGGAGGGAAGTTCATGAATGTCATGACCGGCGGAGAAGACCTTCGCGCCGCTGGGCGCACGCAGGATAATACAGCGAATATCCGGGCGATTGAGATCGCTGAGCGCCAGCATGAGATCGTCAATAAAGACTTTGCTCAGGGCGTTCAGTTTGCGGGCATAGTTGAACTCAATGACCGCCACTTTACGGATGATAACAACATTAACGTATTGATAAGACATATTTTTCTCTTTATGCAAAGTAATGATTCTGAAGGTATTCGCTGATTCGCTGAAGGCCAGCGCGCGGCGAGAGACGGTTGTTTTTGACGGCCTGCTGCGTCAGGTGGTAGTAGCGGTCGAAGTCGTCACGGGAGAACAGCAATCGCAACGCCTCGGCTTCCGTCTGCTTTTTCAACCAGGCAATTTCCTGCAACTGGCGCACCTGATGCAGCCGTCCGCTGGAGGTCATCTGTGTTCTGAAATCGCAGATGGTCTGCCAGACCTCGTCAATCCCGCGTTTTTCCAGCGCGCTACAGGTCAATACCTGCGGCTGCCACTCGGCATATTTATGCCGCACAATATGCAGTGCGCTTTCGTACATATGGCGGGCGATGGCGACACGGTTATGGTTTTCCCCGTCATCCTTGTTGATGACAATCACGTCCGCCATTTCCATGATCCCTTTTTTGATGCCCTGCAGGTCGTCGCCGCCGCCGGCTATCTGTAACGACACAAAGCAGTCCACGATCTGGGCAATTTCTGTTTCCGATTGTCCAACGCCGACGGTTTCGATAATCACAACGTCGAAGCCCGCCGCTTCGCACAACAGCCCCAGCTCTCGTGCATGCAGACAGGCTCCACCCAGATGCCCGCGGGAGGGGGCCGGACGGATGAAGGCGGCATCCGATCGCGCCAGTTCGGTCATCCGCGTTTTGTCGCCAAGGATGCTGCCACCGCTGATCGGACTGCTGGGGTCGACGGCAATCACCGCCACGCGCAGTCCGTCGCGGATCAGTCGCGTACCGAAAGCCTCCAGAAAGGTGCTTTTCCCGGCCCCCGGCGTACCTGTGATCCCCAGACGCAGCGCGTTGCCGGTGAAAGGCATTATGGCATCCAGCAGTTGTGCGCTCAGCTCCTGGTGACGAGGGTGCTGACTTTCAATCAGCGTCATGGCCTGGGCGAGCGTCGCCCGCTCGGCCTGGCGTAATCGCCGCACGGTGTCAGCCAGCGTGGATTCACTAATCATGATGCTGACTTATCCGTTTCAGTACGTCGCGTACGCTTTCCAGCATTGGAGTGCCGGGTCCATAAATGGCCGCCACGCCGCGCTCCTCCAGGAAGGCGTAATCCTGGGGAGGGATCACGCCGCCAGCGACCACGCAGATATCGTCGCGTCCCCATTTTTTCAACGCGTCGACCAGTTCCGGGATGAGCGTTTTATGACCGGCCGCGAGCGATGAGGCGCCGACGACGTGTACATCGTTTTCTACCGCCAGGCGGGCGATCTCTTCCGGAGTGGAGAACATCGGGCTGAGATCGACATCGAAGCCGAGATCGGAATAGGCGCTGGCGATCACTTTTGCGCCGCGATCGTGACCATCCTGACCCATTTTGGCGATCAAAATGCGCGGACGACGACCGCGGTCTGCCAGGAACTGCTCTGTTTGCGCAACAATGGCGTCAAACTCGCAGGCCGATTGGTTGGACTGATGGTAGCTCTGCGCAATCACCCCAGTGACGCACTGGCTTGGCACCAGATAACGGTCAAACGCCGACTCCAGCGCGTCGGAGATCTCACCCAGCGTGGCGCGGACGCGTGCGGCGTTCACGGCGGCGGCCAACAGGTTTTCATGATGCAATGCGGCGTGAGTCAACGCCGCCAGCGCCGCGTGAACGGCGGCATCATCGCGGGTCGCGCGGATCCGCGTCAGAGAGGCGATCTGCTCGTTGCGCACCTTGACGTTGTCGATCTCCAGGACGGTCGTGTCGTCCTCTTTTTCCAGCTTGTATTTGTTGACGCCGACAATGACGCGTTTGCCCTGGTCGATCAGTGATTGCTCGCGGGCAGACGCTTCTTCAATCATCCGTTTCGGTAACCCGGCTTCGATAGCCTTTGCCATCCCGCCCGCGTCGTCGATCTGCTGGATGATGGCCCGCGCCTGTTTAACAATGTGATCGGTCAACGACTCCACATAGTAAGAGCCAGCCAGCGGATCCACGGTGCGGCAGATTTCTGATTCCTCTTGCAGGATGATTTGCGTGTTACGCGCGATGCGGGCAGAAAAGTCGGTGGGTAGACCGAGTGCTTCGTCAAAGGCGTTGGTATGGAGTGACTGGGTGCCGCCAAGCGTGGCGCCGAGCGCTTCGATAGTGGTACGGATCACGTTGTTATAGGGATCCTGTTCGGTCAGGCTCCAGCCGGAAGTCTGGCAGTGGGTACGAAGGGCTAACGATTTCGGGTCTGCTGCGCCGAAGCCGCTCACCGCTTCGCTCCACAGATAACGCGCCGCGCGCAGCATGGCGACGTTCATGAACAGATCCATGCCGATGCCAAAGAAGAACGAAAGGCGGGGCGCAAAGTCATCAATGTTCAGCCCGGCTGAAAGGGCGGCTTTGATGTATTCAATACCATCCGCCAGGGTAAAAGCGACCTGTTGCACGCAGTTGGCGCCTGCTTCGCCCATATGGTAGCCGCTGATGCTGATGGTATTAAAGCGTGGCATGTTGCCCGAACACCAGGCGATGATGTCGGCGATAATGCGCATGGAGGGTTTCGGCGGGTAAATGTAAGTGTTACGGCACAGGTACTCTTTCAGAATATCGTTCTGAATGGTGCCGGTAAGCTGTTCCGGCGAAACGCCTTGCTCTTCCGCGGCCACGATATAAAAAGCCATTACTGGCAGCACCGCGCCGTTCATGGTCATTGATACCGACATCTTATCCAGCGGGATCTGGTCGAACAGTATCTTCATGTCTTCAACGGTATCGATAGCCACACCGGCCTTCCCGACATCGCCTGCGACGCGTGGATTATCGGAATCATAGCCGCGGTGGGTGGCGAGATCGAAGGCGACAGAAAGGCCTTTTTGCCCGGCGGCAAGGTTGCGACGATAGAAGGCGTTAGATTCTTTGGCGGTAGAGAAGCCAGCGTACTGACGAATGGTCCACGGTTGCGCGGTATACATGGTAGCGCGTGGGCCGCGAACGTAAGGCGGCAGGCCGGGAAGGGTGCCGGTAACCTCCAGTTTATCGAGGTCGGCTTCGGTGTACAGCGGCTTGATGGCAATGCCTTCCGCTGTCTGTGTGACCAGCGACTCGACGGTTTTATTCCGCCGGCTGAGCTCCTTGTTGGCGAGTGTCTGCCACTCTGATAAGTCTGACATATTTTGCTCCGTATTCCGCAATAAAAAGAGGGGATTGCGAGTACGATGAGCTTTTTACTGTTCTCTGTCGCCAGCAAAAAATAGCCAACGATGCGTCGTTTTTTGCCGGGTGGAATTATTCATCCTGTAATGAATTTCAAAGAAAAATTTACGGCGGGTAACATCCCGCCGTAATCACCGTGGTGGCGATACTTAGCACAATGTTGCGATAATTACCCTGTCGGCGTTGAAATACGCCGTCACGTTCGTGCCTTCCGTCAGCGTGGCGGCGGCGTCCAGCGGCACGGTGGCGCACAACGTCTGACCGTCCGGTAGCGCCATCAGTACTTCACACTGCTCTGTGCCGCGTTCAATATGATTGATAATGCCCTGGAGCTGGTTATCCGCCGCCTGGGCGATGGCGTCGTCCTGGGTAATCCCCACCCACGGCGCTTTCAGCAGCACGAGAACCTCTTTGCCTTCATCAAGCCCTAAACGCTCGCCGCTCTGGGCGGTAATGGCCACTTTCAGTCGTGTTTCACCATCGGCTAACAGCACGTCGACATGCTGCTGCACCTGATCGCGATCGCGGGCGGTAATGGTGCCAAACCACTGGTTGCGCGCACTGGTCTGCAGAGAAAAACGCGAGATGGCCGCCAGCAGGCTGTTGAGCGGCAGCGCGTCATCGTCGCTTAAAACATCGAAGGCTTTTTGCTGAATCTGTGCCAGTAGATCGTAGAGCTGGATCAGACGCTGACCGTAGCGGGTTAACACCGCTCCGCCGCCGCCTTTACCGCCTGTCGCACGCTCGACCAGCGTTTGCTCGCTGAGAAGATTCATTTCATTAATGGCGTCCCAGGCGCTCTTATAGCTGATGCCTGCGTCTTTCGCGCCCTGACTAATGGAACCGGAAAGCGCAATGTGCTTGAGCAAAGAGATGCGTCGGGGATCGGCGAACAGTTTTTGCTGAAGTTTCAGGGTAAGAAGGATTTCGGCTTGCATAACAAGATCCTGGCAAAAAGGGTATTGTGACGGAAAACTGCAGAGACGCAAAGCCGACCGCACAAAAGGGGAGTGCTTTTCTCAGTGATGCGGTTAGAATACTACAAGGACTATATCAGGAGTTGACCATGTTAGAGTTATTGAAAAGTCTGGTATTCGCCGTAATCATGGTACCTGTGGTGATGGCCATCATCCTGGGTCTGATTTACGGTCTCGGTGAAGTGTTCAACATTTTCTCCGGTATCGGTCAGAAAAACCAGTCCAGACAGAATCATTGATTTCCCAAACGCCCGCTCAGTCGGGCGTTTTTGTTTTCTCATCTTTCAAACCGTATCTTTGTTGGTCGCGCCTCAATGCAGTGCGCACCCCATTGGGATTGTTTCTCAAGTTCTCCTTATTCCTGCCGATATTTTCTTTGCGTAACCTCTTAGTGGTATCAATAACTTCTGGGAAAATCGTTGCTTTATCGTTATATTCATAAATACATAACGATATGCAAAGGAGTTACAAATGGCTCGTACCTGGTTACGCCTGTTTGCTGGGGCAACCTTATCATTGTCGGTTGCTGGACAAACGCTGGCGGATGAAGGGAAAATCACCGTGTTTGCCGCAGCGTCATTGACTAATGCGATGCAGGATATCGCGGCAGAGTATAAAAAAGAGAAGAATGTCGACGTGGTCTCCTCTTTTGCGTCGTCTTCCACGCTGGCTCGCCAGATAGAAGCCGGTGCGCCAGCAGATCTGTTCATTTCTGCCGATCAGAAATGGATGGATTACGCGGTAGATAAGAAAGCGATTGATACCGCAACGCGTCAGACGCTGCTGGGCAACAGCCTTGTGGTGGTGGCGCCAAAAGCCAGTGAGCAGAAAGCGTTTACGATTGACAATAATACCCGCTGGACGACGCTGCTGAACGGTGGACGTCTGGCGGTAGGCGACCCGGAACACGTTCCGGCGGGGATCTACGCGAAAGAAGCACTGCAGAAACTGGGGGCCTGGGAGACGCTGTCACCGAAACTGGCTCCGGCGGAAGATGTGCGCGGCGCGCTGGCGCTGGTCGAGCGTAACGAAGCGCCGTTGGGCATTGTTTACGGCTCTGATGCGGTTGCCAGTAAAGGCGTTAACGTCGTGGCCACCTTCCCGGAAGATTCGCACAAAAAAGTGGAGTACCCCATCGCGATTGTTGATGGACATAAAAACGCCACGGTCAGCGCGTTCTATGATTACCTGAAAGGACCGCAGGCTGCTGAAATCTTTAAACGTTACGGATTTACGACCAAGTAATGATATTGACCGATCCTGAATGGCAGGCCGTGCTTCTGAGCCTGAAAGTGTCTTCCCTGGCCGTGTTGTTTAGTTTGCCGTTTGGGATCTTCTTTGCCTGGCTGCTGGTGCGCTGCACTTTCCCAGGCAAAGCCCTGCTGGACAGCGTACTGCATCTGCCGCTGGTATTACCGCCGGTGGTGGTCGGTTATTTGCTGCTGATTTCGATGGGACGGCGCGGATTTATCGGCCAGTGGCTATACGACTGGTTCGGCATAACCTTTGCCTTCAGCTGGCGCGGCGCGGTACTGGCGGCGGCAGTGATGTCTTTTCCGCTGATGGTGCGGGCTATCCGACTTGCGCTGGAAGGGGTGGATCTTAAGCTTGAGCAGGCCGCCCGGACGCTAGGGGCGGGACGCTGGCGCGTCTTCTTCACCATTACCCTTCCGCTGACGCTGCCTGGCATTATCGTCGGGACGGTACTGGCATTTGCCCGTTCGCTCGGCGAGTTTGGCGCGACGATTACCTTCGTTTCCAATATTCCCGGCGAAACCCGCACCATTCCTTCGGCGATGTATACCCTGATTCAGACGCCGGGCGGTGAAAGCGCTGCGGCAAGGCTGTGTCTTATTTCCATCGTACTGGCGCTGATTTCGCTGTTAATTTCTGAATGGCTGGCGCGACTCAGCCGTGAGCGGACGGGGCGATAATTATGCTGGAACTCAATTTCTCTCAGACGCTGGGGACCCACTGCGTCTCGCTCAACGAAACGCTGCCCGCCAGCGGTATCACCGCGATATTTGGCGTCTCTGGTTCTGGAAAAACCTCGCTGATCAATGCCATCAGTGGCCTGACGCGACCGCAGAAAGGGCGCATTGTACTCAACGGACGGGTGCTGAATGACACGGAAAACCACATCTGTCTGACCCCGGAAAAACGCCGGATAGGCTACGTTTTTCAGGATGCGCGCCTGTTTCCCCATTATAAAGTGCGCGGCAACCTGCGTTACGGCATGGCGAAAAGTATGGCCGGCCAGTTCGATAAGCTGGTGGCGCTATTGGGTATTGAGCCTCTGCTCGACAGACTGCCGGGCGGCCTCTCCGGCGGTGAAAAACAACGTGTGGCGATTGGCCGGGCGCTGTTGACCGCGCCGGAACTGCTACTCCTGGATGAACCGCTCGCCTCGCTGGATATTCCGCGTAAGCGTGAACTGTTGCCCTATCTGCAACGGCTGGCGCGGGAGATCAATATTCCCATGCTCTATGTCAGTCACTCGCTCGATGAAATTCTCCATCTGGCCGATAACGTAATGGTGCTGGAAGACGGTCAGGTGAAGGCGTTTGGCGCGCTGGAAGAGGTCTGGGGGAGCAGCGTGATGCATCCATGGCTGCCGAAAGAACAGCAGAGCAGCATCCTGAAAGTGAGCGTACTGGAGCATCATCCGCATTACGCGATGACGGCGCTGGCGCTGGGTGATCAGCATCTATGGGTCAATAAGCTCAATGAGCCGCTGCAGGCCTCGCTGCGCATTCGCATTCAGGCGTCGGATGTCTCGCTGGTGCTACAGCCGCCGCAGCAGACCAGCATTCGTAATATCCTGCGCGCGAAGGTGATCCATTGCTACGACGATAACGGGCAAGTGGAAGTTCAGCTTGAGGTGGGAGGTAAAACGCTGTGGGCGCGCATTAGCCCATGGGCCAGGGATGAACTGGGGATCAAAGCTGGCCTCTGGCTGTATGCGCAGATTAAGAGTGTATCGATAACCGCCTGATTACAGCAGCTGGCTATAGATGAACTTCGCGATGCTGTCGGTGGTGTTATCGCCGATGACGACGTTGGCGCGTGCTTTGATTGCGTCGTCAGCATTGCCCATCGCCACGCCGGTACCAGCCGCTTCCAGCATACTGATGTCGTTGTAGTTATCCCCGAAGGCAATTACGTTTTCCATCGACCCACCCTGAGATTCAACCCACTGGGTCAGGCGTTTGCCTTTGCTGTTACCCTGACGAGCGATATCGACCTGATCGTGCCAGGACCATTCGCACTCAAGGCCCAACAGCTCTTCGACATGCTTGCCAAATTGCTGCAGCTTAGGAATATCGTCGTCTGTCAGAGCGAACTTCCACACCGCGTTGACATCGTGCGCCGCCTGCGCCAGTGAAGGCACCTGGGTGAAGATCGGGCGCTGTTCCGGCGGCAACGTCTGCGCCCAGTTTGAGGTGCGAATGACATGGCCGGTCGGGTGCTCATACAGCATGGCGTCATCGACATACATCAGGCCGTGAATCTGATGCGCTTCCAGCAGCGTAATAAGCTGTAGCGCCTGGTTAACCGGCAAGGGATCGGCTGCGAGAACATTTTTTGCGTGATAATCATACAAATAGGTGCCATTACAGCAAATTGCAGGTGTATCCAGTGCCAGTGCCTGATAAAAAGGATGAATTGCGACGTGATGACGCCCGGTGACGATGATAAGTTGGTAGCCTGCCTCCCTGGCGCGCGACAGTGCTTCGACAGACGAGGGGAGCAGGGTTTTTTGCGGGGTTAGCAAGGTTCCATCTAAATCAAGGGCAATCACGCGAGCGGTCATATCGTCATCCCGATTAACATTGAAGTTTTGTCTGCCTGAATGGTACACCGGGACGGGGAGCAGGCAAAATTTTGTGCGTATATTCAGCATTCACCGTTAAAAGCGACTACGTTAAGCTGTATTCCATTTTTGCAGCCAGTTGCCTAAAGCAGAGGAGCATTCATGAAGCAAACCGTTTATACCGCCAGCCCTGAAAGCCAACAGATCCATGTCTGGAGCCTGAATCATGATGGCGCATTGAAGCTGGTACAGGTGGTTGATGTGCCCGGGCAGGTTCAGCCGATGGTAGTCAGCCCGGATAAACGTTATCTCTACGTGGGCGTGCGTCCTGAATTCCGCGTACTGGCTTACCGGATTGCGCCGGATGATGGTGCGCTGACGTTTGCCGCAGAATCCGCGCTGCCGGGTAGCCCGACACACATTTCAACCGATCATCATGGCCGTTTTGTTTTTGTTGGCTCCTATAACGCGGGTAACGTCAGCGTCACCCGTCTGGAAGACGGCCTGCCGGTTGGGGTGGTGGATGTGGTGGAGGGAATGGATGGCTGTCACTCCGCCAATATCTCCCCGGACAACCGCACCCTGTGGGTGCCTGCGCTGAAGCAGGATCGTATCTGCCTGTTTACCCTCAGCGATGACGGTAAGCTGGTGGCACAAGAGCCTGCGGAAGTGACCACCGTTGAAGGGGCCGGTCCGCGCCATATGGCGTTCCACCCGAATCAGCAATATGCCTACTGCGTCAACGAGCTCAACAGCTCTGTGGACGTCTGGGAACTGAAAGATCCGCACGGTGATATCGAATGCGTGCAAACGCTGGACATGATGCCGGCTGATTTCTCCGACACCCGCTGGGCGGCGGACATTCACATTACGCCGGATGGTCGTCATCTGTATGCCTGTGACCGTACCGCCAGCCTGATTACCGTGTTCAGCGTTTCAGAAGATGGCAGCGTGTTGACCAAAGAAGGCTTCCAGCCAACCGAAACACAGCCGCGTGGTTTCAACGTTGACCATAGCGGGAAATACCTGATTGCTGCCGGACAGAAGTCACACCATATCGCGGTGTACGAGATTGCCGGTGAGCAGGGGCTGTTAACGGAGAAGGGACGTTATGCGGTAGGCCAGGGCCCGATGTGGGTGGTGGTTAACGCGTATTAATAGGGGCGCTTATTAGCCAACCGATAAATAAAAACCGGCATCCTGTGATGCCGGTTTTTTTATGCTTACTGCTTCGGCGCAGCCACGACTTTGCTGCCCACACCGCGGTTATTGTATTCCCACATGCGGTTAAAGTTGGTGTCGTTCAGGTTACGCTGGGTTTCGCCTTTATCATCCTTCGCCCCGGTATTGCCCGCGAATGGACGTTTAGAGATCACGGCGTCAGCCCACGGCTGTGCCATGTTAAAGCCCTCGTTAATCACGCTATCACGGATCACGACCTGACCGTTGGTGTTGCCGTCGACATCCAGTGCGCGACCCAACTGCGCCACGCCGTCACCGGCGGCGGTAAAGCGGCTGTTGGTGGCGAGGAAACCGTAATAAATGTTCGCAAGCGTTGCAGGCGCGAAGACGTACGCTTCCTGTTGAGTACGCGAGTTCACTACGCGGAAGTCGGTGTTATCGAACACCACCGCGCCGCGACCGGAAACGATATCCACATCACCTTCGATATAGCTGTTGGTCACCAGGGTACGCGGCTGGCGATTATTTTCCAGACGGTTCTGCACGCCGCTGTTGGTCACAAAGAAGGTGTTCTGGCGGCCCAGAATGTTCACATTATTGATTTGAACTTTGTCACCGTCGGTGCGCAGCGCAACGGCCGGGTGGTTACCCGCATCCACGCTATCGCCAAGATTGTTTTCAACGGTCAGATTCTGCAACTGCAGGCCATTATTCTGTGACCACAATACCGCTGAACACATCACGCCGATAGTCGCGCCGCGTTTGCTCTGGCAGTTGTCAAACATGTACCAGGCCGGTTTACCAGGCATATATTTCCCGCCCGGATTCACCGTATGACGCCAGTCAGCGGTGCTCATTTCACCGTCAATTGCTGCGCCAATCTTCACGTCCAGCGGTTTCTCACCCGTTCCGTACAGCGTCAGGCTGCCTGGCGCCGCAGGGATATAAACAGTCCCCTGATACTCACCTGGCATAATCGCAATGTACTGACGTTTGTTGGTGCGCGTAGTGATCGCCGCATCCACCGCCGCCTGAATGGTGGTGTGGGTAACGCCTTGCGTACCGGCCGGGCCGACCACAAAGTCAGGCTGCGCAGGCAGAGAAATTGAAGATGGCGTCCACGGCGCGGTGTTCGGCGTCAGAGAAGAAAAATAGTTTTTAGCGACAAAATTCTGCGCTTCATTCGCCGATAAAATCGGGCGCGAGGAGGTTCCTGGCGCGGTTTGATCGGAAGGAATTTGATCCGGCGGGGTAGAGCTACAGGCGGTCAGCGTCACGCCAAAAGCCAGTGCCAGCGCCAGACGGGAAACTGATGATGTGTTCACGAGTTGCTCCGGGCTATAAAAGTATCCATTGAAGCCTGCTTTTTTATACTAAGTTGAGCAAAACAGAAAGGTGAAAAGCTAAAAAGTTGTTTTTAAACCCCTCCTCGCGGATTCGGGTACTGTCAAAGTCACAATTAAATAACATATTTGCCTGGGATGATTGACTTCCCGCGTGCGATCTCAAATAAATGTCTATACAACCTAAGACAAGCTGGAGAAAGCATGGAACCCCTGTTACCTGATGATACGCTCTGGCGAAACCTGCGCCTGGCGACGCTCGATCCGGCGCAGACGGCACCGTATGGCATGCTGGACCATCATGCGCTGATTATCCGTAAGGGAAGGGTGCTGGCGATTGTGCCAGAGGCTTCACTCCCGACTGCGCATGCCAATACGCATGACCTGCAAGGACGTCTGGTGACGCCTGGGTTGATTGATTGTCACACTCATCTGGTGTTTGGCGGCAATCGCGCCAGCGAGTGGGAGCAACGGTTGAACGGCGTTTCTTATCAGCAGATTAGTGCGCAGGGCGGCGGGATTAACGCCACCGTGACGGCGACGCGTGCCGCGACGGAGGAGGCGCTTTTAGCCTCTGCACAGGTGCGGATCGCGCGCCTGATGCGCGAGGGCGTGACGCTGCTGGAAGTGAAATCCGGCTATGGCCTGAATGCGACAGCCGAAGAAAAGATGCTGCGCGTCGTGGCCCGCCTGGCCGAAGAGAATCTTATCGAAATCAGCCCCACGCTGCTGGCGGCCCATGCCGTGCCGGTTGAGTATCGGGACAATCCTGACGGCTATATCACCCACGTCTGCGAAACGATACTGCCGCAGCTATGGGAAAAGGGGCTGTTTGAAGCGGTCGATCTGTTCTGTGAGAGCGTGGGCTTTACCCTGGCGCAAAGCGAGCGGGTATTGCGCGCGGCGCAGGCGGCGGGCATTCCGGTCAAAGGGCATGTCGAACAGTTGTCTCTGCTGGGTGGAGCGCAACTGGTCAGTCGCTATCATGGGCTTTCTGCGGATCACATTGAATATCTTGATGAAGCGGGCGTGGCCGCGATGCGTCACAGCGGCACCGTTGGCGTACTGCTGCCGGGGGCGTTCTATTTCCTTAAAGAGACGCAGCATCCGCCCGTTGAGTTACTGCGCCGTTACCAGGTACCGATGGCGGTGGCGACCGATTTCAACCCCGGCACCAGTCCCTTTATCAGCTTGCATCTGGCAATGAACATGGCCTGCGTTCAGTTCGGACTGACACCGGAAGAGGCATGGGCGGGCGTCACCCGTCATGCCGCTCAGGCGCTGGGCCGCCAGGCGACGCACGGACAGCTAAAGGCGGGTTACGTTGCCGATTTTAACGTCTGGGATGCGCAAAACCCGGTGGAGATCCTCTATGAGCCTGGGCGCAACCCGCTGTATCTACGCATATTTCGAGGACAAATCACATGACACAATGGGAAGCGGCTGCCCCTGACCTGTGGCGGGGGCGAGATGACAGCGGCGAAGCCGCAAACGCGCTGCGCCTGTTTCAGACGATCGATCGCAGCCTGACGTTTTCGCCAGAGCGATACCGCGACAGGATAGCGCTGCTCGGCTTTGCCTGCGATGAGGGGGTCAAGCGTAATCATGGGCGTCCTGGTGCCGCCGGTGCGCCGGACGCGCTGCGTTCAGCGCTGGCTAACCTGGCGAGTCACGCGGGACACGAGCGACTGGTGGATATGGGGAATCTGCTGGCCCCGACAGCGGATCTGGAAGGGGCGCAGCAAGCACTACGTGATGCGGTCTGTCAATGTCAGCAGGCGGGGATGCGCACCTTCGTTCTTGGCGGCGGGCACGAAACGGCATTCGGTCATGGGGCGGGCGTTTTCGATGCATTCCCTGGCGAGCGGGTAGGGATCATTAATCTCGACGCGCATCTGGATCTGCGTAACGCCGGGCGGGCAACCTCAGGCACGCCGTTTCGTCAACTGGCGCAGCTTTGCGACCAGCAGCAGCGTGAGTTCCGCTATGCGTGCATCGGCGTTAGCCGGGCGGTAAACACCCAGGCGCTATGGGATGAGGCGCACAAGCGCAACGTGCTGGTGGTGGAAGATTTGCAGAGTAATGACGCCCACGCTCAACTGGCGGCGTTTATCAGCGAGGTGGATAAACTCTATCTGACTGTCGATCTCGACGTCCTGCCCGTTGGAGAGATGCCAGCCGTATCGGCGCCTGCGGCGCTGGGCGTACCGTTGGCGACCCTGCTGAAATTGATTGAACCTGTTTGCCGCAGCGGTAAGCTCCAGGCGGTGGATGTGGTTGAATTTAATCCGCGCTTTGATAATGATGGCAGGTCGGCACGCGTGGCGGCGCGGCTTGGCTGGCAAATCGCCCACTGGTGGCAGTAATCGATTGATAAGGTAAACATTCCCATGACACTTTCTCGCCCTCGTTCTGCTCCCGCGCCGTTTTATGAGACGGTTAAACGCGAGATTAGCGAAAAGATCGCCAGTGGCGTCTGGCAGCCGCACGATCGTATTCCGTCGGAAGCGGAGCTGGTGGCGCAGTACGGCTTCAGCCGGATGACCATCAACCGGGCGCTGCGTGAACTGACTGACGAAGGGATGCTGGTGCGCCTGCAGGGAGTGGGAACCTTTGTCGCGGAGCCGAAAGGCCAGTCCGCGCTGTTTGAAATTCGCAGTATTGCCGACGAAATTGCCGCACGGGCGCATCGGCATCACTGCGAGGTGCTGATTCTGGAAAAGAAACCGGCCAATGCGCGGCAGGCTGCGGTGCTGAAGGTGACGGAAGGTACGGCGATTTTTCATTCTGTGATGGTACATTTTGAAAACGACCAGCCGGTACAGATTGAAGATCGCTGTGTGAATGCCGACATTGTGCCGGAATATCTGGCGCAGGATTACAGCCAGACCACGCCGCATGCATATTTGTCGCTGATTGCCCCGCTGACGGAAGGGGAACACATTGTTGAAGCGGTGCGCGCCACGACGCAAGAGTGCGCGTTACTCGACATCGGCGAGACCGATCCTTGCCTGCTCATTCGTCGTACCACCTGGTCCGCCTCGCAGATCGTTTCTCACGCGCGGTTGCTCTTTCCGGGCTCTCGTTACCGCTTGCAGGGCCACTTCTCCTCCTGACGCACGCGGACTGAAAGCGTGATTGCTGACGCAATATAACAAAAATGTATCTTATTTGTTAAATTGCATCTTGTTATGTCTTGTATAGACAAGTATATATTTACCTCACACCCGATCATTCCCTTTGCCGGATAAACCTTTTCCGGCATGTCCGTGAGGAGTCGTTGTTATGTCTCATAGCAAGTTTCGTCAGCAAGATATCCGCGCCCCGCGAGGGACAACGCTGACGGCCAAATCCTGGCTGACCGAAGCGCCATTGCGCATGTTAATGAACAACCTGGACCCCGATGTCGCCGAGAACCCACATGAGCTGGTGGTGTATGGCGGTATAGGCCGCGCGGCCCGTAACTGGGAATGCTATGACGCGATTGTAAACGCCCTGACCCAACTGGAAGAGGACGAAACGCTGCTGGTCCAGTCTGGTAAACCGGTTGGTGTGTTCAGAACTCACCAGAACGCTCCGCGCGTGCTGATTGCCAACTCCAACCTCGTGCCTCACTGGGCGACCTGGGAGCATTTCAATGAACTTGATGCGAAAGGGTTGGCGATGTACGGACAGATGACGGCCGGAAGCTGGATCTATATCGGCAGTCAGGGAATTGTGCAGGGCACTTATGAAACGTTTGTTGAAGCGGGACGGCAGCACTACGACGGCGACCTGCGCGGGCGGTGGGTGTTAACCGCCGGGCTCGGCGGCATGGGCGGCGCGCAGCCACTGGCGGCGACGCTGGCAGGTGCCTGTTCCCTGAACATTGAATGTCAGCAGAGTCGTATCGATTTTCGTCTGCGCACTCGTTATGTCGATGAACAGGCGACATCTCTTGATGATGCGCTGGCGCGTATCGAAAAATACACCCGCGAAGGTCAAGCCGTATCGATTGCTCTGTGCGCCAATGCGGCGGATGTGGTGCCCGAACTGGTGAAGCGCGGTGTGCGTCCGGACATGGTTACCGACCAGACCAGCGCTCATGACCCGCTGCACGGTTATCTGCCTTCCGGCTGGGACTGGGAAACCTATCAGCAAAAAGCGCTCTCCGATCCACAGGGTACGGTAGAGGCAGCGAAGCGCTCGATGGCAAAACACGTGGAGGCGATGCTGGCGTTCAACGACATGGGCGTACCGACGTTCGATTACGGCAACAACATTCGTCAGATGGCTAAAGAGATGGGCGTGGAAAACGCTTTCGCCTTTCCTGGCTTCGTACCGGCCTATATTCGCCCGCTGTTCTGCCGCGGCATTGGACCGTTTCGCTGGGTGGCGCTTTCCGGCGATCCGCAGGATATTTATAAAACCGACGCCAAAGTGAAAGCGATCGTGGCGGATGACGAACATCTCCACCGCTGGCTGGACATGGCGCGGGAGCGCATTAATTTTCAGGGGCTACCAGCGCGTATCTGCTGGGTGGGGCTCGAATGGCGGCAAAAACTGGGTCTGGCATTCAACGAAATGGTGCGCAAGGGGGAAGTGTCTGCGCCAATTGTGGTCGGTCGCGACCACCTGGATTCTGGCTCTGTCGCCAGCCCCAACCGCGAGACCGAAGCGATGCGCGATGGTTCTGACGCCGTCTCCGACTGGCCGCTGCTCAATGCGCTACTCAACACGGCCAGCGGGGCGACCTGGGTATCGCTGCATCACGGCGGCGGTGTGGGAATGGGCTTCTCACAGCATGCCGGGATGGTCATTGTCTGTGACGGTAGCGATGAAGCCGCCGAGCGCATTGCCCGGGTTTTGCATAACGATCCGGCGACCGGCGTAATGCGTCATGCGGATGCGGGCTACGATATTGCCGTGGCGTGCGCTGTGGAACAAGGGCTGAATCTGCCGATGGTTGCGGCAACGCAGGGGAAACGCTGATATGAATACCATGACCTTAACGCCGGGCCATCTGAGTTTTTCACAACTACGCGAAGTCTGGCAGCAGCCGGTTAAACTGCGCCTCGATGCCAGCGCTATTGACGGCATTAACGCCAGCGTGGCCTGCGTCAACACCATTGTCGCTGAGGGCCGCACGGCCTACGGCATTAACACCGGCTTTGGTCTGCTGGCGCAGACGCGCATCGCCAATGAGGATCTGCAAAACCTGCAACGTTCGCTGGTGCTGTCCCATGCGGCAGGCGTGGGTGATGCCTTAGATGACGCACTGGTGCGCCTGATCATGGTGCTGAAGATAAACAGCCTTGCGCGCGGCTTCTCTGGTATTCGCCTTAGCGTGATAGAGGCGCTGATTGCGCTGGTGAACGCCGAAGTCTGGCCGCACATCCCGGCGAAAGGTTCGGTAGGCGCCTCCGGTGATCTAGCGCCGCTGGCCCATATGTCGCTCACGCTGCTGGGGGAAGGAAAGGCGCGTTGGCAGGGGGAATGGTTACCGGCGACGGAAGCGTTAAAAAAAGCCGGCCTGGAGCCGATTACGCTGGCGGCGAAAGAAGGGCTGGCGTTACTTAACGGCACACAGGCATCGACGGCGTTTGCGTTACGCGGACTGTTTGAAGCACAAGAGCTGTTCGCGTCGGCTGTCATGTGCGGATCGTTAACCACCGAAGCGGTGTTAGGGTCTCGCCGTCCGTTTGATGCGCGTATTCACGCCGCGCGGGGGCAGCGTGGACAGATCGACGCGGCGGCGCTGTATCGCCATGTATTGACAGAGACCAGCGCGCTGTCTCAGTCGCACCACAATTGCGAAAAGGTGCAGGACCCGTATTCTCTGCGCTGTCAGCCGCAGGTGATGGGCGCATGTCTGACACAGATGCGTCAGGTGATGGATGTACTGCTGGCGGAAGCCAATGCGGTCTCCGATAATCCGCTGGTTTTTGCTGAGCAGGGAGACGTTATCTCAGGCGGTAATTTCCATGCTGAACCGGTGGCGATGGCGGCAGATAATCTGGCGCTGGCGATTGCTGAAATTGGCGCGTTGTCCGAACGCCGTATTGCGCTGATGATGGATAAACATATGTCGCAGTTGCCGCCTTTCCTCGTCAAAAACGGGGGCGTGAACTCCGGCTTTATGATTGCCCAGGTGACGGCGGCGGCGCTTGCCAGCGAGAACAAAGCGCTGGCGCATCCGCACAGCGTGGACAGCCTGCCAACGTCGGCGAATCAGGAAGATCATGTCTCGATGGCACCGGCGGCAGGGCGCAGGTTGTGGGAAATGGCGGCGAATACTCGCGGCGTGCTGGCCGTCGAATGGCTGGCCGCGTGTCAGGGGATCGATTTGCGTGAAGGATTAACGTCAAGCCCGCTGCTGGAGCAGGCGCGAACGGTATTACGTGAGCAGGTTGCGCATTACACCCAGGACCGCTTCTTCGCCCCGGATATTGAGCGTGCGACAGAATTGCTTGCACAGGGGGCGTTGCTGCAGCTCGTGCCGGAATTTCTTTGAACCGCGCCGGATGGCGCTAACGCTTATCCGGCCTGTGAATCCCTCCCGTAGGCCGGATAAGACGCGCGAGCGTCGTCATCCGGCACAACAGCGATCAACTGAACATCGCGGTAATTGAGGCGCTGGCAAGCGAGTGGAAATGGACGTTAAATCCGACCATCGCCCCGCTGGCACCTTCATCGACGTCAATCCTGTCCACATCCAGCGCGTGAACGGTAAAGATATAGCGGTGGGTTTCGCCTTTTGGCGGCGCCGCGCCGCCATAGCCCGCTTTACCGAAATCGGTTCGTGTCTGGATAACGCCGTCTGGCACGGCGACCAGCCCGGAGCCATAGCCCTGGGTAAGAACACGGGTATCGGCCGGTAAATTAGCCACCACCCAGTGCCACCAGCCAGAGCCGGTCGGTGCATCGGGGTCGAAACAGGTCACCACGAAACTCTTCGTTCCGGCAGGCACTTCATCCCAGGCCAGATGCGGGGAAATATTATCCCCTTCATAACCCATACCGTTGAAGACATGGCGCAGGGGGAGTTTTTCCCCGTCGCGAAAATCGTTGCTGATTACTTTCATGCACTCTCCTTAATTCTCGCCAAAAAGTGTAGCCAGAAACCGCACAGCTTACCGCCAGTTACCCGTTAAAAAATGTTTCGTCGCGCACAGCGTCGTTCACGGCCTGCGTCAGGCGGCGTAGTTGCTCTGGCTGGATGGGATACGGCGGCATCAGGTAGATGAGTTTGCCAAACGGGCGGATCCACACACCCTGTCGCACAAAGAATTTCTGCAGGGCCGCCATATTAACCGGATGCGTCGTCTCCACCACGCCAATCGCCCCCAGCACGCGGACATCAGCCACCCATGGCGATGTCTGCGCCGGGGTGAGTTCCTGGCGTAACTGGGCTTCAATGGACGAGACCTGCGCCTGCCAGTCGCCGGATTCGAGTAGTGACAGGCTGGCGGTCGCCACCGCGCAAGCCAGCGGATTGCCCATAAACGTCGGACCATGCATAAAACAGCCCGCCTCGCCGTTGCTGATGGTTTCCGCCACCTGGCGGGTGGTCAGGGTGGCGGAAAGGGTCATCGTTCCGCCGGTCAGCGCTTTTCCCAGACACAGAATGTCGGGCGCGATCCCGGCGTGTTCGCAGGCAAATAGTTTGCCCGTACGGCCAAATCCGGTGGCGATTTCATCCGCAATCAGCAGAATGCCTTCACGGTCACACATTTTGCGGATACGGCGCAGCCACTCCGGATGGTACATCCGCATTCCGCCCGCGCCCTGAACAATCGGCTCGAGAATCACTGCCGCAATGTCATGACGATGTGCGGCCATCAGGCGCGCGAAGGCCACCATATCGCGCTCATCCCACTCGCCGTCCATTCGACTTTGCGGCGCAGGGGCAAACAGGTTTTCCGGCAGATAGCCCTTCCACAGGCTGTGCATGGAGTTATCTGGATCGCAGACCGACATCGCGCCGAAGGTATCGCCGTGATAGCCGTTACGGAACGTCAGGAAGCGCTGACGGGATTCCCCTTTGGCCTGCCAGTATTGCAGCGCCATTTTCATCGCCACTTCCACCGCGACGGAACCGGAATCGGCGAGGAACACGCATTCCAGCGACGCGGGCGTCATGGCGACCAGTTTACGGCACAGGTTGACGGCGGGGGCATGCGTGATCCCGCCAAACATCACATGCGACATGGCGTCTATCTGCGTTTTCATCGCCGCATTGAGCTGCGGATGGTTGTAGCCGTGAATCGCGGCCCACCACGACGACATGCCATCAATCAGGCGTTCACCGCTGGATAAAATCAGTTCGCAGCCCTCGGCCCGTTCAACAGGATAGACCGGTAGCGGGGAGGTCATAGAGGTGTAGGGGTGCCAGATGTGGCGCTGATCAAACGTGAGATCGTCCGTTGTCATAATCGACTTGTAAACCAAATTAAAAAGATTTAGGTTTACAAGTCTACACCCTTATCACTACAAAACGTATAAAATTATGACCACTCATTCTCGCTGGACGCTGTCGCAAGTCACCGAATTATTTGAAAAACCGCTGCTGGATCTGCTGTTCGAGGCGCAGCAAATCCACCGTCAGCATTTCGATCCTCGTCAGGTGCAGGTCAGCACACTGTTGTCGATCAAAACCGGCGCCTGCCCGGAAGACTGCAAATATTGTCCGCAAAGTTCGCGCTATAAAACCGGCCTTGAAGCTGAGCGGCTAATGGAAGTTGAGCAGGTGCTGGAGTCGGCGCGCCAGGCGAAGAACGCCGGTTCCACTCGTTTCTGCATGGGTGCGGCGTGGAAGAACCCGCACGAGCGCGACATGCCATATTTGCAGCAGATGGTTCAGGGGGTGAAAGCGCTGGGACTGGAAGCCTGCATGACGCTTGGCACACTTGATGAATCACAGGCGCAACGGCTGGCGGAGGCGGGGCTGGACTATTACAACCACAACCTCGACACCTCGCCGGAATTTTACGGCAACATCATCACCACCCGTTCCTACCAGGAGCGACTCGACACGCTGGACAAAGTACGCGAGGCCGGGATCAAGGTCTGTTCCGGCGGCATCGTCGGCCTGGGCGAAACGGTGACCGATCGCGCCGGGCTGCTCCTGCAACTGGCAAACCTGCCGACCCCGCCGGAAAGTGTGCCGATCAACATGCTGGTGAAGGTGAAAGGTACGCCGCTGGCAGATAACGATGACGTCGACGCATTTGATTTTATTCGCACCATTGCCGTGGCGCGCATCATGATGCCGACCTCGTATGTGCGCCTGTCTGCCGGTCGCGAGCAGATGAATGAACAAACGCAGGCCATGTGCTTTATGGCTGGCGCCAACTCTATTTTCTACGGCTGCAAACTGCTCACCACGCCAAACCCGGCAGAGGACAAAGATCTTCAGCTTTTCCATAAGCTGGGGCTGAATCCGCAGCAAACGGTGGTGCTCGCCGGGGATAACGAGCAGCGTGCGCGTCTGGAGCAGGCGCTGCTGACACCGGATACTGACGATTACTACAACGCGGCTGCCGTATGACCTGGCAACACAAAATCGACGATGCGCTGGCGGCGCGTCGTTCGGCGGATACGTTGCGCCGACGTTATGCGGTAGCGCAGGGAGCCGGTCGCTGGCTGGAGACGAATGACCAGCGCTATCTCAATTTTTCCAGCAATGATTATCTGGGGTTGAGTCATCATCCGCATATCCTTCGTGCCTGGCAGCAGGGGGCGGAGCGGTTTGGCGTCGGCAGCGGCGGCTCGGGCCACGTCAGCGGTTATTCCATTGCCCATCAGCAACTGGAAGAGGAACTGGCCGACTGGCTGGGCTATCCGCGCGCGTTACTGTTTATTTCCGGTTTCGCCGCAAATCAGGCGGTGATTACCGCGCTGATGGAAAAAGATGACCGGATTGTCGCTGACCGTCTCAGCCATGCTTCGCTGCTGGAAGCGGCCAGTCTTTGCCCGGCGCAGCTTCGCCGTTTTACCCATAACGACGCCTCGCATCTCACGTGCCTGCTTGACGCCCCCTGTTCCGGGCGACAACTGGTGGTGACCGAAGGCGTGTTCAGCATGGATGGCGACAATGCGCCGCTTGTGGACATTCAGCAGGCCGTACAGGCGCGTAATGCCTGGTTGCTGGTGGATGATGCCCACGGCATTGGCGTCAGTGGAGAAGCGGGTCGCGGGAGCTGCTGGCAGCAGCGGGTAAAACCGGAGTTATTGGTCGTAACATTCGGCAAAGGCTTTGGCGTCAGCGGTGCGGCGATTCTGTGCTCTGAAAACGTTGCCGATTATTTGCTGCAGTTCGCCCGTCATCTGATTTACAGCACCAGCATGCCGCCCGCGCAGGCGATGGCGTTACAGGCGTCGCTTTCGGTGATTCGCAGTCAGGAAGGTGACGCACGCAGGGAGAAACTGACTGCGCTGATCCAGCGCTTCCGCTCGGCTATCAACCATCCCGATTTCATGCTGGCGCAGTCGCACAGCGCCATCCAGCCGCTGATTGTCGGCGAAAATGCGCGCGCATTGCAGCTGGCGGACACCTTGCGCCGTCAGGGATGTTGGGTCACGGCGATCCGTCCGCCGACCGTGCCCGCCGGGACAGCCCGTCTGCGACTGACCTTAACTCAGGCGCATGAGCCTGAGGATATCGACCGATTGCTGGAGGTGCTGCATGGGGCAGGTGAATAAACAGGCAATCGCGGCGGCGTTTGGTCGTGCGGCAGCGCACTATGAGCAGCACGCCACATTGCAGCGCCTGAGCGCCGACGCGTTGCTGGCGCAACTGCCGGAACGCCCATTTTTACAGGTACTGGATGCCGGCTGCGGGCCGGGGCGTTTGAGTCGCTACTGGCGCGAGCTGGGGAGTCAGGTCACCGCGCTGGATCTCTCTGCCCGCATGCTGGACGAGGCGCGTCGCCAGGACGTGGCGCATCACTATCTCACCGGCGACATTGAGTCACTGCCGTTAGCCAGCGCAACGTTTGACCTGGCCTGGAGCAATCTGGCCGTGCAATGGTGTAACAGTCTGCATCAGGCGCTGAGCGAACTGTATCGGGTCGTGCGCCCCGGTGGCTGCGTGGCTTTCACCACGCTGGCCCAGGATTCGCTACCGGAGCTTCATCAGGCCTGGCGCGCGGTGGATGAGCGGGCGCACGGCAACCGGTTTTTATCCCGCGAGGCGCTGTGTGAAGCGATGCACGGCTGGCAAGGGCATCATCAATCAATCTCCCTGACGCTGGAGTTTGATGACGCCCTGAGCGCTATGCGCTCACTGAAAGGCATCGGCGCGACCCATTTGCACGAGGGGCGCGAGCCGCGCGTCTTAACCCGCTCGCAGTTGCAGCAGCTTCAACTGGCCTGGCCGCAGCGGCAGGGGAAATATCTGCTGACCTACCATCTTTTTGCAGGAGTGATTGCACGTGACTAAACGTTATTTTGTCACCGGTACCGATACGGAAGTTGGTAAAACCGTCGCCAGCTGTGCGCTGCTCCAGGCGGCGCGCAGTCTGGGTTATCGGACGGCCGGGTATAAACCTGTCGCATCAGGTAGTGACATGACGCCAGAGGGACTGCGCAACAGCGACGCCCTGGCGCTTCAGCGCAACAGCAGTCTGGCGCTGGACTACGCGGCGGTGAATCCTTACACCTTCGCGGAACCCACCTCGCCGCATATCATCAGCGCTGATGAGGGAAGGCCAATTCGTGCTGATGTGATGTCAGACGGCCTGCGCGCGCTGGACGCGCAGGCGGAGTGGCTGCTGGTGGAAGGTGCTGGCGGCTGGTTTACCCCGCTTGCGGAGGATTTTACCTTCGCTGATTGGGTGCAGATCGAGCGCCTGCCGGTGGTCCTGGTCGTCGGCGTGAAGCTGGGGTGTATAAACCATGCGATGCTGACCGCGCAGGCGGTACAGCAGGCAGGACTTCCGCTTGTCGGGTGGGTGGCAAATGACGTCACGCCGCCGGGAAAACGCCATCATGAGTATCTGGCGACGCTTAAGCGGGTCATCCCTGCGCCATTGTTAGGCGAAATCCCGTGGCTGGCGGCGGGAGCCGAAAATGCGGCCACAGGACAATATCTGGATCTCGCTTTACTCGCGGGTGAGTAAAAGGCGAAATTGCGAGCAAGATCTCGCCTGCCAGGGACACTTCTTTAGCTGATAAAAATCAAAATTTAGCGATAATTTTTTTTTATGTGCTGCCTGGTGGGTTGGACCGGGAATTTGCCAGGCGGCAGACCATATGGCCTGCAGGCAGTTATCCACCATTCCTGTGGATAACCTTGTGTATTAGAGTTAGAAAACACAAGGCAAGCGAGAGATTACGCGGCTTCCAGCCGAATTGGTGCGAAAGGCGTCTTTATAAAATATCCTTTAATTTACAGTGCGTTAGATAAAATCAATGGCTGTCATATTGTGGTCATTGAATGCAATAAAACTTTCATCACACATCTTGACAATGTTAACGAAGTCAATGGTCTGGGGATAAACCCGCTTCATAGTGTAATATCTTGCCAGCGGTGAAATTATAGCCATCTCCGATCCGCTTTTATCATGCGTAACACAAATTTTATGAGGCGTTACTGTTTTTTCATCCAGTATATTTTACTGGCAATATTATCTTCTGCGAGTAAAATTACACACCTGCCCGCTCATTCCTTCAGGTAGCTGCTCATGAGTAAACCGTTCAAACTGAATTCCGCATTTAAACCTTCCGGCGATCAGCCTGAGGCGATACGCCGTCTGGAAGAGGGACTGGAGGACGGCCTGGCGCATCAGACGCTACTTGGCGTAACGGGGTCGGGGAAAACGTTCACCATTGCGAATGTGATCGCGGATTTGCAGCGACCGACGATGGTGCTGGCGCCCAACAAAACGCTGGCGGCGCAGCTGTATGGTGAAATGAAAGAGTTTTTCCCGGATAACGCCGTCGAGTATTTCGTCTCCTACTACGACTACTATCAGCCGGAAGCGTATGTTCCCAGCTCAGACACCTTCATCGAAAAAGATGCCTCGGTGAATGAACACATCGAGCAGATGCGTCTGTCGGCCACCAAAGCGTTGCTGGAGCGTCGTGACGTGATCGTCGTGGCCTCCGTTTCTGCCATCTATGGTCTGGGCGATCCCGATTTATATCTGAAGATGATGCTGCACCTGACGGTGGGCATGATTATCGATCAGCGCGCCATTCTGCGGCGACTGGCTGAACTGCAATATACCCGTAACGATCAGGCGTTCCAGCGCGGGACTTTCCGCGTGCGCGGTGAGGTGATTGACATCTTCCCGGCGGAGTCTGACGACATCGCGCTGCGTGTGGAGCTGTTTGATGAAGAGGTGGAGCGTTTGTCGCTGTTTGACCCGCTGACCGGGCAGGTGGAATCCACTATTTCGCGCTACACCATCTACCCCAAAACGCACTACGTGACCCCCCGTGAGCGCATTGTGCAGGCGATGGAAGAGATCAAAGTCGAACTGGCTGAACGTCGCAAAATCCTGCTCGCCAACGACAAACTGCTGGAAGAGCAACGCCTGAGTCAGCGTACCCAGTTTGATCTGGAAATGATGAACGAGCTGGGTTACTGCTCGGGGATCGAAAACTACTCGCGCTTTCTGTCAGGACGCGGGCCGGGTGAGCCGCCGCCGACCCTGTTTGACTATCTGCCCGCTGACGGTTTGCTGGTGGTGGATGAATCCCACGTCACCATCCCGCAGATTGGCGGGATGTATCGTGGCGATCGGGCGCGTAAAGAGACGCTGGTGGAGTACGGTTTCCGTTTGCCATCGGCGCTGGATAACCGTCCGTTAAAGTTCGAAGAGTTTGAAGCGCTGGCTCCGCAGACCATATATGTGTCTGCGACGCCGGGCAATTACGAGCTGGAGAAATCGGGCGGAGAAGTGGTTGATCAAGTGGTGCGTCCGACAGGGTTGCTGGATCCGGTCATTGAAGTGCGACCGGTGGCAACGCAGGTGGACGATCTGCTCTCTGAAATCCGCAAGCGCGCAGAGATCAACGAGCGCGTGCTGGTTACCACGCTCACCAAGCGTATGGCGGAAGATCTCACCGAGTATCTGGAAGAACACGGTGAGCGGGTGCGTTACCTGCACTCGGACATCGATACCGTTGAGCGTATGGAGATCATTCGTGACCTGCGTCTGGGCGAGTTTGATGTGCTGGTGGGGATCAACCTGTTGCGCGAAGGTCTCGACATGCCTGAGGTGTCGCTGGTGGCGATTCTCGACGCCGACAAGGAAGGGTTCCTGCGTTCCGAACGTTCGCTGATACAGACCATCGGTCGTGCGGCGCGTAACATCAACGGGAAGGCGATTCTTTACGGTGACAAAATTACGGCCTCAATGGCGAAGGCGATTGGCGAAACCGAGCGTCGTCGCGAGAAACAGCAGCAGTACAATGAAGAACACGGCATTACTCCGCAGGGCCTGAATAAAAAAGTGGTCGATATTCTGGCGCTGGGGCAGAACATTGCGAAAACCAAAGCGAAGGGCCGAGGCAAATCGCGTTCCGCAGTGCAATCGGATGTGGTGGAACTGGACATGACGCCAAAAGCGCTGCAACAGAAGATTCACGAGCTCGAAGGGCAGATGATGCAGCATGCGCAGAACCTGGAATTCGAAGAGGCCGCGCAGATCCGCGATCAACTGCATCAGCTGCGTGAACTGTTTATCGCTGCGTCGTGAGAGATTGCCGGATGGCGGTGTAACCACCTTATCCGGCCTGTTCGCTGGTAGTTTGCAGAGTAGATAAGTTGGCCTGATGAGCGTAGCGCCATCTGGCAATAAACCCTTTACCGCAGCGCCTGTACGGCTTTCTCCAGCGCGCTGTGCAATAACTGGCGGTCATGGCGATAGGGAATATCGCTGGCCTCCAGCACTTCCTGAATCACCACCCGGTCGCTGACCGCAGAGACATCCACCTTCGGCCCCACGATAACCGCATCAACGACTCTCTTGCCGACATACTGCTCCATAATGGTTAGCTTATCGATAAGCGTCAGGCTTGCGGCGGGGATGCTCAATTCCCGGCCCAGATTGCCGATGTAGACCATCGGCGCCTGCGTACGGCGCAGCGCCTGTGCGAGATCCTCCAGCAGCAGGATTGGCATCAGGCTGGTGTAAAAACTGCCCGGACCGATAATAATCAGGTCGGCATCGTTAATCGCCTGTACCGCTTCCCGGGTGGTGGGGACCTTCGGTGACAGCATCAGTTCCTGCAAGGGCGAGGTGAGCTGATCAATATTCACTTCGCCGTACACTTCATGCCCCTGATCGTCGATCGCCATCAGGTCAACTGGCAGCTCTGACATGGGGATTAAATGCGCGTCCACTTTCAGCAGATTACGAATTAAGTTGATGGCTTCCAGAGGCCGCACGCTCAGGTGGTCGAGCGCCTTTAACATCAGATTTCCGAGGTTATGGCCTGAAAGTTCACCATTACCGCCAAAACGGTATTCAAACATCGCGGAAGCGACGCTCGGTTCGGTAATCAACTGATTGAGACAGTTGCGCATATCGCCCCAGGCGATTCCCCCTTCCGAGCGGCGAATACGCCCCGTCGAACCGCCGTTATCGGTGGTGGTCACGATACCGGTGAGGCGTGAACCCAGGGAGGAGAGGGAAGAGAGAACGCGTCCTAATCCATGCCCTCCGCCGAGAGCGACGACACGATCCAGGTCAGCCAGCGTACGATTGCGCATAAAAGTTCCTGAAGTCAGATTTACCGCGCTACAGTAGCGCAAACAGGGGCTTTTCAGCAATTCGCTAACGGTAAGTTGAGAAAATAAATTCTGCCGCACTACTCCTTTAGGGGGGCGAATGCCTGACAGCGAAATGATGTACATCAATGCAAAAGTGCTATTTTTGCTTATTCTGTAACGAAATGGCACGATCATGGCGCTATATATATGATTATACATCGTTAAGTGTAAATAGCATTATGTTCGTTTACACGCTAGTATCGCCATAACCACAGTTAACACTCTAGCCTCTGCACCTGGGTCAAATGATACGGTGCTTTGGCCGTGACAACGCAAACGCATTGCCACCAGGGCGCAGGAAGAAATGACTTCGCCTCCCGTATTTGGAAAGGTGTACATGGCCACACAACTGACCGATGCTTTCGCGCGCAAGTTTTACTATTTGCGTCTGTCGATTACCGATGTGTGTAACTTTCGTTGCACATACTGTCTGCCGGATGGCTACAAGCCCGGCGGCGTCACCAATAAAGGTTTTCTCTCCGTCGATGAAATTCGTCGGGTGACTCGCGCCTTTGCTAACCTGGGCACCGAAAAAGTGCGCCTGACCGGTGGCGAACCTTCTCTGCGTCGTGATTTTACCGACATCATTGCCGCCGTGCGTGAAAACGAGGCGATTCGTCAACTGGCGGTGACCACCAACGGCTACCGTCTGGCGCGTGATGCCGCCCACTGGCGCGATGCGGGTTTGACCGGCATTAACGTCAGCGTTGATAGCCTTGATGCGCGTCAGTTCCACGCGATTACCGGGCAGGATAAATTCCAGCAGGTGATGGCGGGCATCGACGCCGCGTTTGATGCCGGTTTTGCAAAAGTTAAAGTCAACACCGTGCTGATGCGCGATGTGAATCATCATCAGCTCGATACTTTTCTTGGCTGGATCCAGACGCGCCCCATTCAACTGCGTTTCATCGAACTGATGGAGACGGGTGAGGGCAGCGAACTGTTCCGTAAACACCACATCTCCGGTCAGGTGTTGCGTGACGAACTGTTGCGTCGCGGCTGGATCCACCAGCTACGCCAGCGCAGTGACGGCCCGGCGCAGGTGTTCTGTCACCCCGATTATGAGGGTGAAATCGGCCTCATCATGCCGTACGAAAAAGATTTCTGCGCCACCTGCAACCGTCTGCGCGTCTCCTCCGTGGGTAAACTTCATCTCTGCCTGTTCGGCGAGGGTGGCGTCAGCCTGCGTGATTTGCTGGAAGACGATGGGCAACAAGACGCGCTCGAAGCGCGTATCTCGCTTGCGTTGCGTGAGAAAAAGCAGACCCATTTCCTGCACCAGAACAACACCGGTATTACCCAGAACCTCTCATACATCGGCGGTTAACGCCGCTTGAACAAGGAGTATTCCATGAGTCAGGTAAGCGCTGAATTTATCCCGACCCGCATTGCTATTCTGACAGTATCGAATCGCCGTGGCGAAGAGGACGATACCTCTGGTCATTTTCTGCGGGATTCCGCGCAGGAAGCGGGACATCAGGTTATCGATAAAGCAATTGTCAAAGAGAACCGTTACGCCATTCGCGCGCAGGTGTCAGCATGGATTGCCAGTGATGAGGTGCAGGTGGTGTTGATCACCGGCGGCACGGGCCTGACTGAAGGCGACCAGGCACCGGAAGCGCTGCTGCCGCTATTTGATCGCGAAGTGGAAGGCTTTGGTGAAGTGTTTCGTATGCTGTCATTTGAAGAGATCGGCACGGCCACGCTGCAGTCGCGCGCAGTGGCGGGCGTGACCAACAAAACGCTAATTTTTGCGATGCCGGGTTCCACCAAAGCCTGCCGCACGGCGTGGGACAATATCATCGCGCCGCAGCTTGATGCCCGTACGCGTCCTTGTAATTTTCACCCACATTTGAAGAAATAATAAGTATGTCGCAACTGACTCACATAAACGCCGCCGGTGAAGCGCACATGGTGGATGTCTCCACAAAAGCGGAGACCGTACGCGAAGCGCGCGCCGAAGCCTTTGTCACCATGCGCAGCGAAACACTGGCCATGATTATCGACGGCAGCCACCATAAGGGCGATGTGTTCGCCACCGCGCGTATCGCCGGGATTCAGGCAGCAAAGCGCACCTGGGAGCTCATCCCGCTGTGCCATCCGTTGCTGTTGAGCAAAGTGGAAGTCCAGCTCCAGGCACAGCCGGAACACAACCGTGTCCGTGTTGAATCGTTGTGTCGTCTTACCGGCAAAACCGGGGTGGAAATGGAAGCGCTGACGGCGGCGTCCGTCGCCGCGTTGACCATTTACGACATGTGCAAAGCGGTGCAAAAAGACATGGTGATTGGCCCGGTGCGCCTGCTGGCGAAAAGCGGCGGCAAGTCTGGCGATTTTAAGGCGGATTCGAATGATTAAGGTTTTGTTCTTTGCTCAGGTTCGCGAACTGGTTGGTACGGATACGCTGGACGTCGCGGCAGATTTCCCGACAGTGGAAGCGCTGCGTCAGCATCTGGCGACTAACAGCAACCGTTGGGCGCTGGCGCTGGAAGACGGCAAGCTGCTGGCGGCGGTAAACCAGACGCTGGTGAGCTTTGATCATCCGCTGACGGCGGGTGATGAAGTGGCTTTCTTTCCCCCGGTGACGGGAGGCTGAGATGGCTGAAACGAAAATTGTGGTCGGGCCTGCGCCGTTCAGCGTGGGGGACGAGTATCCCTGGCTGGCGGCACGCGACGAAGACGGTGCGGTGGTGACCTTTACTGGTAAAGTGCGCAACCATAATCTCGGCGACAGCGTGAAGGCGCTTACGCTGGAGCACTATCCGGGGATGACGGAAAAAGCGCTGGCGGAGATTGTCGATGAGGCGCGGGTGCGCTGGCCGCTGGGACGCATCACGGTGATTCACCGGATTGGCGAACTGTGGCCGGGCGATGAAATCGTCTTTGTTGGCGTCACCAGTTCGCACCGTAGCAGTGCGTTTGAGGCCGGTCAGTTCATTATGGACTATCTAAAGACGCGTGCGCCGTTCTGGAAGCGTGAAGCCACGCCGGAAGGCGAGCGCTGGGTGGAAGCCCGTGACAGCGATCGGCAGGCGGCTAAACGCTGGTAGCACGAAATTGTGATACGCTTATCCAGAGTGGTCACTTTCAATCAGGAGATTATCATGGACCGATTTCCACGATCCGAATCAATCGTGCAGGCGCGTTCCGGCCTGCAAACCTATATGGCGCAGGTATACGGCTGGATGACGGTCGGGTTGCTGCTTACCGCGTTTATTGCGTGGTATGCGGCGAATTCCAGCGCTTTTATGGAGTTACTCTATACCAACCGAATCTTTTTCTTTGGTCTGGTCATCGCGCAGTTAGCTGTGGTTTTTGTGCTGTCCGGTTTGGTGAACAGACTTAGCGCGGGGGTCATGACGACGCTGTTTATGCTCTATTCGGTACTCACCGGTCTAACGCTTTCCAGTATCTTCATCATTTACACAGCCTCCTCCATCGCCAGCACCTTCGTGGTGACCGGCGGGATGTTTGGAGTGATGAGCCTGTGGGGATACACCACGAAGCGCGATCTGAGCGGCTGGGGCAACATGCTGTTTATGGCGCTGATTGGCATCATCCTGGCCTCACTGGTGAACTTCTGGCTGAAAAGCGAGGCGCTGATGTGGGCGGTGACCTATATTGGTGTGGTGGTTTTTGTTGGGCTGACCGCCTATGACACCCAGAAGCTGAAGAACATTGGCGAGCAAATCGATGTGCGCGACAGTTCTAACCTGCGTAAATATTCGATTCTCGGTGCGCTGACGCTGTATCTGGACTTTATCAACCTGTTCCTGATGCTGCTGCGTATTTTAGGCAATCGCCGTTGAGTTCGTTGTGCCGGATGGCGGCTACGCCTTATCCGGCCTACGAAATGATGCCGAGGGCGGTGACGAGGTATTACTTCGCCATCGCCTTCTCGTTCTTCGCCCGCAGCTTCTTCGCCCGACTCTCCAGCACCAGATAGCAGATCAGCGCCAGCAATAAGGGAATAAAGTAATACAGCACGCGGTAGGCGAGCAGGGCGGCAATAATCGCGCCTTGCGACGTGTCTTCCCCCGCCAGCAGCGCGATAAACACCGCTTCCAGAACGCCAATTCCCGCCGGAATGTGGACAATCACTCCCGCGATACTGCTGACCAGCAGCACGCCCAGCACGAAGAAATAATTCACCTCCTGGCCCAGTAGCAACCAGATAATCGCCCCCATCACCATCCAGTTGGCGCTGGAGATGGCCATCTGGGCCAGCGCAAATTTCCACGACGGTAGCACCAGTTTCTGCCCTTTGATCGTCATATGACGGTGTTTTGCGAAAGCGCAGAACCACAGATAAATAGCGATGATTAACAGCAGCACCACGCCGAGAATACGCAGC
Organism: Citrobacter sp. RHB35-C17; assembly: GCF_013816795.1. Taxonomy (NCBI): domain Bacteria; kingdom Pseudomonadati; phylum Pseudomonadota; class Gammaproteobacteria; order Enterobacterales; family Enterobacteriaceae; genus Citrobacter; species Citrobacter sp. RHB35-C17. The sequence continues at coordinate 1,600,890 of NZ_CP057150.1, forward strand.
GTGCCCTCGTCGATATACCAGTGGGCAGGCAGTTGCACCACGCCAAAGGTGAAGATGATCCCGCCAAGCAAAATATAGCCCAGCCAGTTGGTGGTGATGCTAAGAGAGAAGATACGGGTGATGGTGCCACCCGGCAGGCCGAGGCGGGAATAGAGCCGGTAGCGCATACCGATGCCGCCGACCCAGGTACTGAGCGTCAGGTTAAATGCATAGCAAATAAACGACACCAGCATCACTTGCCGCTTTGCCAGCTTGTGACCGCAATAGGCGCGGCCCAACAGGTCATAGCAGCCATAGAGCAGATAGCTGAGGATCACCAGCCCGACGGCGCTCAGCAACGCAACCCGGTTGTAGTCACGGATCACCGTCCAGACGTCTTCCCAGTTCACCTTTTTGGCGTAGACCACCAGCAGCACAATCACGGCGATAAAAAACAGCCAGGTGAGGATCTTTTTTGCCAGCCGCCAGCGCGGATGTGATTTTGCCATCAGGGTTTGGCTCCTGTGTTCTGTACTTCTACCCGATCCTGCGTTTCCATCTCGGGCTGGGCTGGCGGATCAACCTGCGCGAGATGGGGAGTATGCGCCGGAAGCCAGCCGACCAGCGCCGGGAAGTGACGTAAGAAGTGGAACGCCAGCACGCTTTTGGTCAGGTTCCACCAGGTGCGTCTCGGCAGCATCGACTCATCGACCTGCTTACAGTCTTCGGCAATGATCGCGTTAAGGTTGTCGCGCAGCGTCTGGTTGAACTGGCGATCGTGCACGATCAGGTTGGCTTCCAGATTAAGCGACAGGCTGAGCGGGTCGAGATTGCTGGAGCCGACCGTCGCCCAGTGGTCATCCATCAGCGCCACTTTGCCATGCAGTGGCTTGCGGCGATATTCGTAAACCTGGACATCGCCTTTCACCAGATAGTTGTACAGCAGACGGGCTCCGACCTTCACAATTGGCATATCCGGCTCCCCCTGCACGATCAGTTTGACGCGCACGCCGCGGCGGGCGGCTTTGCGCATGGCGTGCAGTAACCGGTAACCGGGAAAGAAGTAGGCGTTGGCGATAATCACTTCCCGCCGTGCCTGGGTGAGCATTTTCAGGTAGTGACGTTCGATATCGTCGCGGTGCTCGTCGTTGTCGCGCCAGACGAACAGCGCCTGCGCCTCGCCGGGCTGGCGGTTCTCTTCAGCACGGTGATGACGGCGCCACCAGCGGCGCACTGCACTCTGCCCGGGAAGGTTTTCCACTTCAAACTGCAGTATATCGGCGACGACAGGTCCTTCCACGCGCACCGCGTAGTCCTGCTTGGCTTCCGGGCCATAGTCGGACATATGTTCGTCGGAATAGTTGATCCCGCCGATAAACGCCACCCGGTCGTCTATCACCACAATCTTGCGATGCATACGGCGAAAGACGTTGGTGCGCATACCAAAGATCCGGGGACGCGGATCGTAATAACGAAACACCACGCCTGCCGAGGTCAGTTCGCCAACGAATGCATCGCTCAGGTCCGGTGAGCCGTAGCCGTCCAGCAGTACTTCCGCCTTCACGCCGCGTTTTGCTGCGGCCAGCAGAGCCGCATGAAGCTGTTTTCCTACCTCATCTTCAAACCAGATGAAAGTTTCGAGAATAATTCTTTGCTGCGCATCGGCTATTGCCGCAAACACAGCGGGATAATACTGGTCGCCGTTTTCCAGTAACTGGATCTGATTACCTTCACGCCAGCCACATTTCATAGATGGATCTCCGCGCTAAGGGGGGCATGGTCAGAGAGATGCCGCCAGTTGCGCAGCGGTAGCGCTGTCGGCGAACTGGCATTGGCATTTTTCACGTAAATACGATCAAGGCGCAGCAGCGGCAGGCTGACAGGAAAGGTCCGTGCCGGGCGGCCGCGGGCGCGGGTGAAAATTTCCTCCAGGCCCGCGGCTTTTAAGGAATGGTTTGCCTTTTGCCGCCAGTCGTTGAAATCACCGGCCACCACCACCGGTTCACCGTCGGGCAGGGCGTTGACCCAGTCTGTCAGCAGGGTAAGTTGCGCCTGCCGGTGAGCTTCACGCAGGCCGAGGTGAACACTCATCACATGAATCGGTTTCCCGAGTTGCGGCGGAACAATACGGCAATAGAGCACGCCGCGCTTTTCACTGCTGCCGACCGAAACATCACGATTTTCATAATGTTCAATAGGATAGCGTGACAGCACCGCGTTGCCATGATGCCCTTGCGGGTAGACGGCGTTACGCCCGTAAGCGTAGTCACTCCACATCGTGTCGGCGAGAAATTCGTAGTGCGTGGTATCCGGCCAGTTTTCGACGTGCAGCGGATGCACTTCGTGCGCGCCCATCACCTCCTGCAGGCAGACAATGTCGGCGCCAACCGTACGAACGGCATCACGCAGTTCCGGTAAAATGAAGCGCTTGTTAAAGGCGGTAAAGCCTTTATGCGTATTGATGGTGAGCACGGTGAATGAAAAATTTCGTGTCGATTGAGTCATTTTTCTCCTGTTGGCGTCACTCTTCTGATTGAAATAGTGTAGTCGTCGTCACAAAAAGGTGCGGTGTTACGGAATTTTCCGTAAAGTGCGGTACTCTGAGTCATTAGAGAAAAATCCTTCAGGAGAAAAGCCATGAGGTGGCAACAACGAGTTCGTGTCGCAACGGGGTTAAGTTGCTGGCAGATTATGTTGCATTTACTGGTCGTGGCGTTGTTGGTCGTAGGCTGGAAGAGTGGCACGCTGGTGCACGTTGGCCTGGGATTATGCGTAGTGTATGGCGTGACCGTATTACTGATGCTGGCGTTACAGCGTCATCACGAGCAGCGCTGGCGCGAAGTCGCCGACGTGCTGGAAGAACTCACCACCACCTGGTATTTCGGCGCGTCGCTGATTGCGTTGTGGCTGCTGTCCCGGGTTTTACAAAACAACGTCTTGTTGGCGTTAGCGGGACTGGCAATCCTGGCCGGACCCGCTGTGGTTTCGCTGCTGGCGAAAGACAAAAAGTTACATGATTTTGCGTCTAAACATCGCATACGCCGCTGATCCCGTTGTGGCCGCTATCACCAGTAGCGGCCACAAGCTTCCCCAGACAATCTGCAAACTCGCATCTTTCAAATAGATCTGCTTGGTGATATCCGTGAAATGACGGATCGGGTTTATCCATGTCAGATTCTGTAACCAGACCGGCATGTTCTCGACCGGAGAGACGTAGCCCGACAGTAAAATTGCCGGCATCATAAAGACGAATACGCCGATAAACGCCTGCTGCTGCGTGGAGCAGAGTGAGGAGATCAACAGGCCAAATCCCACCAGCGACAGCCCGTAAATCACCATCGTGAAGTAAAACAGCGCCAGCGACCCGGCAAACGGGATCTGATACGCCCAGATACCGATTGCCAGCACGATAGAGGCCTGGCCGGTGGCGACAATCAGTGCAGGAACCGCTTTACCGATAAATATTTGCCAGGTGGTGAGCGGGGAGACCAACAGCTGATCCAGCGTGCCCTGTTCGCGCTCGCGCGCGACAGACAGCGAGGTAACGATCATCACGCCAATGGTGGTGATCATCGCGATCAGTGACGGCACCACAAACCATTTGTAGTCGAGGTTAGGGTTGTACCAGTTGCGCACCACCAGCTCGCTGTTGTTCGGCTTCGGCTTGCCCTCCATCAACTCCTGCTGATAGTTCTTCACGATTTGCTGGAGATAGTTGGCGGCGATCTGCGCGCTGTTCGAGTTACGACCATCAAGTATTAACTGCATGGGCGCAGACTGAAAGGTATCCAGATTGCGCGAGAAATCCGCCGGAAAACGCACCAGCAGCAGCGCTTTTTGCGTATCGATTGTGGGCTGAATTTCCTGCGGGCTTTTCAGTAGCAGGATGTGGGTAAAGGCTTTGGCACGGGCAAAGCGTTGGGTCAGCTCCACCGAATGCTTGCCGTTGTCTTCGTTATAGATGGCGATGGTGGCGTTAGTCACTTCCAGCGTTGCGGCAAAGGGAAACAAAAGCACCTGAATCAGTACCGGCAAAATTAAAATCGCGCGGGTCTGCGGCTCGCGCAGCAGCGACTGCAATTCTTTGCGGATTAACGTCCATAAACGATGAAACATGCGCGTCTCCCTAATCCAGCCGACGTTTGGTTTTCAGCCACGTCAGACCAATAAACATCACCGCTGAGGCGATCAAAAACAGCACGTTGACCACCAGCACCACCGGGATATTACCGGCGAGAAACAGGCTTTGCAGGGTGCTGACGAAGTAGCGCGCCGGAATAATATAGGTCACCGCGCGGATCACCGCAGGCATACTGTCTATTTGAAAAATAAAGCCTGACAGCATAATCGACGGCAAAAAGGCGGCGTTAAGCGCCACTTGGGCGGCATTAAACTGGTTGCGGGTGATGGTGGAGATCAGAAGTCCCATCCCCAGCGTGCTGAGCAAAAACAGGCTGGTGATGAAAAACAGCAGCAGAAGCGATCCGCGATACGGGACGCCGAGAATAAACACCGACACCAGCATACACAGCAGCATCGCCAGCATGCCGAGGAAGTAGTAGGGGATGAGCTTGCACAGCAGCAGCTCTGCGCGCGTCACTTCCGTGGAGAGCAACGCTTCCATGGTCCCGCGTTCCCATTCGCGCGCCACCACCAGCGAGGTGAGGATCGCGCCGATCACCGTCATGATGATGGTCACTGCGCCCGGGATAATAAAATGCTGGCTGATTGCCGCAGGGTTAAACCAGTAGCGGGTTTGCACATCAATCAGTGGTTCAAACGTTTCCCCGCGATCTTCCGCTCGCTGCATCTGCCAGATTTGCCAGATCCCTTCCACATAGCCCTGCACGAAGTTGGCGGTATTGGGTTCACTGCCGTCGGTGATTACCTGAATGGGTGCGGTGTCGTTGGCGCGCGCCATCTGCTGGGCGAAATCGACCGGAATGACCACCAGACCGCGAATACGTCCGGCCTGCATCTTTTCAATCAGCGCCTGGCGGTTATCGCTGATGGTGGCGTCGATGTACGGTGAGCCGGTCATCGCATGGGTAAAGTCCAGCGCCTCTTCGCTTTGCTGCTCAAGCAGGATCCCCACCCGCAACTTGCTGGAGTCAAGGTTAATGCCGTAGCCAAAAATAAACAGCAGCAGCAGTGGGATCACCACGGCGATCAGCCAGCTACTGGGATCGCGGACAATCTGCCGCGTCTCTTTGACGCACAGCGCCCGTACGCGACGCCAGGAGAGAAGGCGGTTACGCATTGGCATGCTCCTTATCCCAGTCGTTAATTAACCGGATAAAAGCCTGCTCCATGGTCGGGTCCGGCGTGTCGTCATCGGCGGCCTGCGCTTTCAGATCGTCCGGCGTACCGCTGGCAATCAGTTTCCCGCGATAGACCAGTCCGATGCGGTCGCAGTATTCCGCTTCGTCCATAAAGTGGGTCGTCACCATCACCGTCACGCCTTTTTCCACCATGCTGTTGATATGCAGCCAGAACTCGCGGCGGGTGAGGGGATCGACACCAGAAGTGGGCTCGTCAAGAAACAGAATGTCCGGTTCATGCATCAGCGAACAGGCCAGCGCCAGACGCTGCTTAAAGCCCAGCGGCAGTTCGTCGGTGGCATGCGAAGCGATGCTCTTCAGACCAAACGCCTCGCTCATGCGGGCGATTTTTTCGTTCTGCGCGCGTCCCCGCAGACCATAAACGCCGGAGAAAAAGCGCAGGTTTTGCTCCACCGTCAGGTTGCCGTAGAGCGAGAACTTTTGCGCCATATAGCCAAGATGCTGGCGAGCTTTGCCGGAGCTGACCTTCAGATCCATGTCCAACACCAACGCTTTCCCGGACGTGGGCACCAGCAGGCCGCACATCATTTTAAAGGTTGTCGATTTTCCCGCGCCGTTGGGGCCCAGCAGGCCAAAAATTTCTCCGCGCTGGACCGCAAAATCAACGTGGTCAGTGGCGGCAAAATCGCCGAATTTCTTGGTCAGCGCTTTCGCTTCAATCACCGTTTCGCCTGGCGTTCCCTCTACGGTATGCAAAATGGCGCCCAGCGGCGATTCAGAGGTCGCGGCACCGCCCAGCAGATCGATAAACGCATCTTCGAAGCGTGGCGCAGTCTCGCTGATGTCGAGTTCCGGCATGCCGTTGCCATGGCGAATGTCGTCCGCTGTGGCCTCTTTTTTCAGGATCAGACGCACCGATTTCCCCTGAATCATGCCGTCGCTAACCTGCGGCAGTTTTAACGCCCGCTGGAGCAGTTTCCGGTTGTTTTCCTGCGGGCTGTGCATCAAAAAACTGCGTCCCGCCATGGTTTGTGTCAGTTGGGTCGGCTCCCCCTGATACAGCAGTTCGCCTTCGTTCATCAGCAGCACGTCCCGACACTGTTCGGCTTCATCCAGATAGGAGGTGCTCCACAGGATCAGCATCCCGTCTCCCGCCAGTTCGTGCACCATCTGCCACAGTTCGCGACGTGAGATTGGGTCAACGCCGACGCCAGGTTCATCCAGCAGCAGCACTTTGGGTTCGCCGACCAATGTACAGGCCAGCCCCAGCTTTTGTTTCATCCCGCCGGACAGTTTTCCCGCCAGACGTCCGGTAAACGGGCCGAGCGAGGTAAATTCCAGCAGACGGGCAAAGGTTTTTTCCCGCACCTCGCCCGTCACGCTGCGTAAATCCGCGTAAAGATTGAGGTTCTCCATTACAGTGAGATCCTCATACAGACCGAATTTCTGCGGCATGTAACCGAGCACAGCATGCAGCGCGCTGTCGTTTTTGATTGGATCAAAGCCAATCACCGTTGCGCTACCGCCATCCGGCTTCAGCAAGCCCGCCAGCATTCGCATCAGCGTGGTTTTCCCGGCGCCATCCGGCCCCACCAGACCGGTTACATACCCGGCGTGAATCGTACAGTCGAGTGGGGCGACCGCCGGCTTTTCCAGTCCGGAAAAACGCTTAGTCACCCCGTTCAGCGTGATGACGGCGTCATTCATGTCCAGCCTCGTTGCCGAACTTCACCGTCACCGGCATGCCCTGGCGCAGCGCGTCGTCGGCATCGGTGACCACAATGCGCAGACGGTAAACCAGATCGGTACGCAGGTCCGGTGTCTCTACCGTTTTCGGCGTGAATTCTGCCGTCGGAGAGACAAAACCGATTTTACCGTGATAAGGCTTGTCGGGACGTCCATCGGTATACAGCAGGATTTCGCGTCCCGGCTGTGCCTGAGAAAGATGACGTTCGTCGACGTAGGCGCGCACCCAGACTGGTCGGGTGAGAGAGAGCGTCAGCACGGTGCCTCCTGCGCTGAGCATGCTGCCAGGCTCGACCGCACGAGTTAGCAGCGTGCCGTTCGAGGGGGCGACAAGCGTGGTGTCATGGAGATCGAGTTCCGCCTGTGCCAACTGCGCCTGTGCCTGTTCAAGGCTGGCTTTCGCCTGGGCGATATCCTGTTCGCGATTACCGGAACGGTACTGACTCAGTTTGTCCTGCGCGGATTTCAACGTGGCCAGCGCCTGGTCGCGGGAAGAACGGGCGTTTTCCAGATCGTTAGCGGAAATAGTGCGGCTTTTCCACAATCCCTGCTGTCGGTTGTAGAAATTCTGTGCGTAATCATAGGCAGCCTGGGCCTGTTTCACCGCTGCCGCCGCCTGCGCAATCTCTTCCTGACGATAGCCCGCCAGCATCAAATCGTACTGGGCCTGGGCGACGGAAACGCCTGCTTTTGCCTGCATCAGGGTGTTCTCATAGGGAGCATGATCCAGTTCACCCAGCACCTGTCCCGTTTTAATGGTATCCCCTTCATCCACCGCCAGCGACGCGAGTCGGCCTCCGACGCGAAAGCTGAGGTTAACGGTACGGATGTCCACGTTGCCGTAGAGCGTCAGTCCGTTATCCTGCCGGCTTTGATACCACCATGTGCCACCCGCAATCACGGCGAGCAGTGCCGCAATCACCAGCCCGATAACGACAGGTTTTTTCATCACTCCAGACTCCTTTGCGATAACCCTTGCAGAATAAGATCGATATGGCAGGTCACGGTCTGCGTAATCAGTGCAGTTTTTTCTTCATCAAACTGCGACCAGCCGGTACGTAACAAAATGGTTTCTTTACCGAGACGGAATGCCAGTACTTCGCCGAGCAGCGCGTGGGTATGCAGAATCATGCGCGTATCGCTGGCGTCGCAGCCGGTATACGCGGCGATAAGACGAGTGAGATGACTGTGCAGAGGCTCAATAACCTGCTCGTGCACCCGTTGATAAGCCGCGGTAGGGGAGAGCTGTTCACGCGAGATAAATTTGCTCAGATTGACGGTGTCCTCCTGGGTCAACAGCATGATCATGTTTTTGCAGGCACGCAGAATCAGTTCGCGCATGGCCGCACGGTCGGGATGAGGCTCGGCGAATAAGCGTTCGGCTTCTTCCGCGTGTGGCCGAAACTGCCCGTCAATAAAATCGGCAATCCACTGGGCGCAGGCGAGGTATAAATCCTCTTTTGAGCCAAAATAGTAGGTAATGGCGGCAATATTTTGTCCGGCCTGCGCGGCAATGTCGCGGGTGGTGGCATGCAGGCCATACTCGCCAAACTGTGCCAGTGCGGCGGCAATCAGCTGGCTTTTGGCCTGTTCACCTTTCGTGGTCATGGTGGGTGTATTCATCACGCGACCTAATTCTTAATCAATCGATTGATTAAGATTATGACTGAATATTCTCCTTGTCCAGTCTGGCCGTTTATTTTGTCTTTTCCAGTGACCGGGATAATTTATGCGGTGTGTCACAAAAACTGCTACACTCCGCCCCTTCATGACATTGTGGTTTTTGTCATTCCCAAATTGTATGCATCTCCCTGAAAACGACACCGGGAACGGTCGGGGCGGTTCGGAGTAGTTATGTCTTTTGATTCCCTGGGTTTAAATCCTGATATTCTGCGCGCCATTGCCGAGCAGGGTTACCGTGAACCTACCCCTATTCAGCAACAGGCGATCCCTGCCGTGCTGGAAGGTCGCGACCTGATGGCGAGTGCGCAGACCGGTACCGGTAAAACGGCGGGCTTTACGCTGCCGCTGTTACAGCACCTTATTACCAAACAGCCGCATGGCAAAGGGCGTCGCCCGGTGCGTGCGCTGATCCTGACGCCAACGCGTGAGCTGGCGGCGCAGATTGGTGAAAACGTCCGTGATTACAGCAAGTATCTGAACATTCGCTCGCTGGTGGTTTTTGGCGGCGTGAGTATTAACCCGCAGATGATGAAACTGCGCGGTGGCGTCGATGTGTTGGTGGCAACGCCGGGCCGCTTGCTGGACCTGGAACACCAGAACGCGGTGAAGCTGGACCAGATTGAGATTCTGGTGCTGGATGAAGCGGACCGTATGCTGGATATGGGCTTTATTCACGATATTCGCCGCGTGTTAGCGAAACTGCCGGCGAAGCGTCAGAACCTGCTGTTTTCCGCGACGTTCTCTGATGAGATCAAAGCGCTGGCCGAAAAGCTGTTGCATAACCCGCTGGAAATTGAAGTGGCGCGTCGCAACACGGCGTCTGAGCAGGTGACGCAGCACGTCCATTTTGTCGATAAGAAACGCAAGCGCGAACTGTTGTCGCAGATGATCGGTCAGGGCAACTGGCAGCAGGTACTGGTCTTTACCCGCACCAAACACGGCGCCAATCACCTGGCGGAACAGCTCAACAAAGATGGTATCCGCAGCGCAGCGATCCACGGTAACAAGAGCCAGGGGGCGCGCACCCGTGCGCTGGCGGATTTTAAATCAGGCGATATCCGCGTGCTGGTGGCGACTGACATTGCGGCGCGAGGTCTGGACATCGAAGAACTGCCACACGTGGTGAACTACGAGCTGCCGAACGTTCCGGAAGATTATGTGCATCGTATCGGTCGTACCGGTCGTGCTGCGGCGACGGGGGAAGCGCTGTCGCTGGTTTGTGTTGATGAACACAAACTGCTGCGTGACATTGAAAAACTGCTGAAAAAAGAGATCCCACGTATTACCACGCCGGGCTATGAGCCAGATCCCTCGATCAAAGCTGAGCCGATCCAGAATGGTCGTCAGCAGCGTAGCGGTGGTGGCGGTCGGGGCCGTGGTCAGGGACAAGGGCAGGGCGCGTGTCGCGCTCAGCAGCCGCGTCGTCAGGACGGTGGCGCGTCGAAGGGCAAACCCCGTAGCGCAGAAGGCAAACCGGCTGGCGAAAAGCCGCGTCCACCGCGTCGCCCGCGCAGAATTACACCCGTGCAGTAAGGGGGTCAGGAAGGTCTGATACTCTGAGAAATGTTACGTTCACTTTGTATTCAGTGATTCTCTGAAACCGCAGTACACGTGAACGTGCAAGGGAGGCTCACCGCCGCCTCCCTTGCAACCCTGGCTCCCGGCAAGGAAAATCGCCACTTCGTGGTTCATTCGTCTTATGCCGTCTGCCTGTCGGGTCGGGGTCGAGCCTGCATTCATGCAGGCCGTCCCCTCCGCCCGCTTCCCTGCGGGCGGCCCCGGTCAGCCGCCAACGCCTCATCGATTTTCACGCCGGACCAATGCCATCGCTTCAATTCTCTGCCTTTCAGCTAAATTCACTTCGCTGTAAAAAAAAGCAAACCGTGGAGATGGTCAGGTATGGATAGGTCCGGCTGAAAATTGCCGACGCGTTTCCGTAAGGCCGGGAGAACCCGCAGGGATGCGGGTTCAGGGCGCGCGAAGCAGGGATGCTGAGTCGTGCCCGGCCCGGTAGCCTGAAGGAATAAGCGGAGGGTATCGCGAAGCGACAATTTTCCAGCCGGGAGCCAGGATTGTTAAGGAGGCGGCGACGAGCCTCCTTAACCCGTTCACAGGTACTGGTGTACCAGATTGGCTGCGAACATGAGGTGAACGGTACTCGTCCCACAGGGGCATATGCTTCTCAAAGCGTATACGCCCCCTCACTCCCCTGAATTCTGTGATTTCAACACAATAGAACAGGTATACCGTCCCGCCGGGTGAATTGAAATCGTGGTCTCGAACACTTTTCCGTCACGATCCCGATAGCGTCGCACGATCCGCATCCCCGGCGAATCGGGCTCGACATTCAGTATCTTCGCAATTTTCTTCGGTACGCCAACGGCGGTGATCGTCTGATGCACTTCGTGACTCTTAATTCCGTAGTGCGTTTCGATCAGATCGCTAATCAGCGAGTGCGGATCGTCGCGGATGAACGCGCGTAGCCTGGAATAATCGGTGCTGGCGTAACTGTCCGTCCAGCAAATAGGCGCATCCGGGTTTTGCGCATCCTCACGAATACTGGCGATATGTAGCCAGCGTGAACCGGGCGGGCAATCTATCAATTGGGAAAGCTCAATATCCGCTACAATCTCATCGATCTTCTTAATCACCCGCAGGTTGTTTTTCGCCAACAGCAGCAGATCTTCCAGATGTGACAACGGATGGTTAACCCCGCTTGCCTGCGGTTCGCATACGCGCGTGCCAGCGCCTTTACGTCGCGAAATCAACCCCTGTTCCGTTAATTCCCTCAGCGCTTCGCGCATGGTGTGACGACTCACTTGCCAGGTTTCGCACAGTTCCATTTCTGTCGGAAACAGTGAACCGGGCGGGTAAGTTCCCGTTGAGATTTGATGAGCCAGTTCACGGGCTATCCGTTTGTACAGAGATTCTTTCATCGCAGTTTCGTCAAATTATTAATGATCACAGTCACAGAAATGACTACGGGCTATTCCCTGGATTCGTCATGATTATTATAAATGTCCGTACATTTTAAATGTACGGACATTTATATATGTTCGGACATTTTTGTTGGCCCGGTTGCGTCGTAAACCGGGTCAGACGCTCATCTTATCATTATCAGATTGAACCGGGGGATTTATGGCTTCGAATGTAATGGATTCTGTTTTATTTAGAGATTCTTTTGGTACACCCGCAATGCGCGCCGTGTTTGATGACTACGAACTTATTCGCAAGTATGTCGAAGTGGAGGTGGCGCTCGCCAAAGCGCAGGCGCGTTGCGGAGTGATCCCGGAAGCGGCAGCCAAAGAGATCGCTGAGAAGTGCAATGCCGATACGCTGGATTTCGATTTGTTACGTCATGAGACGGAAATCGTCGGTTATCCGATCCTGCCGCTTGTGCACCAGATTTCAAAGCAAGCCGGAGAGTCTGGCGGCTATGTGCACTGGGGGGCGACGACGCAGGATATTATGGACACGGCGGTGGTACTGCAAATCCGTGATGCCTTTGAACTGATCGAGGCGGACATGAACCGGTTACGTGCAACGCTGGCTGACCTGGCGCTGCGCTATCGGGATACGCCAATGGCCGGTCGCACCCATTTACAGCAGGCGCTACCGGTGACGTTTGGTTATAAAGCCGCTATCTGGCTGGACATGTTTGAACGCCACGCCGAACGTTTGCAACAGGCGCGTCCGCGAGTGTTGGTCGGTGAATTTGCCGGGGCCGCCGGAACGCTGGCATCGCTGGGCGACAAAGGATTGCCGGTACAAAAAGCGCTGATGGAAGAGTTAGGTCTTAACGTCCCGACCTCCACCTGGCACGTAGCGCGCGACGGCTTCGCAGAGGCGGTGAACCTGCTGGCGGTCATCACCGGTTCGCTAGGGAAGATTGCTTATGACGTGATGCTGATGGCATCGAACGAGTTTGGCGAACTGTATGAACCGTTCGTTAAAGGCCGTGGTGCCAGCAGCACTATGCCGCAAAAACGCAATCCTATCTCCAGCGAACTCATGCTGGCCTGTGCAAAAGGCGTTCGTCAACAGGCCGGGCTGATGTTGGATGCGATGGTTCAGGATCTGGAACGCGCCACCGGACCGTGGCACGCGGAGTGGATTGCGATCCCGGAAAGTTTCGTCCTGAGCGCAGGGGCGCTGCATCAGGCCAACTTTATGCTGGCAGGACTGGAGGTCGATGAAGCGGCAATGTTGCGCAATCTTGGGATGACCAACGGCCTGATTGTGGCAGAAGCGGTGATGATGGGGCTGGCTCCGTACATCGGCCGCCAGGATGCCCATGATGTGGTGTATGACGCCTGTCGCATCGTTAATGAGAAGGGTGGTCACTTGGCCGACGTACTGAACGCCATGCCGACAGTGGCACAACGACTGGATCCGCAACTGATTAACCAACTGACCGATCCGGCTAATTATCTGGGAATGGCGCCGGAAATGGTCGATCAGGTGCTGTCCAGGTATCAGTCACGGAAATGAAGGTTCTCGTGTTAACGGAATAAGGATATGGCTATGTCTACAAATACTGTCGCGGGAAAGAAACTTCTCTCATTTCTGATCCCGCTGGTAATCGGTGCCGTCATTTGGTTTATTCCCGTTCCTGAAGGGTTAACCCCGGCGGCCTGGCATATGTTTGCGATTTTTGCCGCCACCATTGCGGCAATCCTGACCCAGCCGCTCCCTTCGGGGGCGGTTATGCTGATTGCGCTTTGCGTGGTGATCTTCAGCAAAACGTTGACTGAGGCGAAGGCACTGTCAGGCTTTGCCTCTGGCACGGTATGGTTGATTTTCTGCGCCTACGTGCTCTCGCTGGGGTTTGTGACCTCCGGACTGGGAAAACGTATTGCCTATAAAATGCTGTCGCTGTTTGGCGGAAGCAGTCTGGGAATTGCCTATTCGCTCGGTGTTTCTGACCTGATTATGGCCCCGGCGATGCCGTCGGTGACGGCGCGGTCTGGCGGGATTATTTTCCCGATCGCTCGCTCAATCAACGACGTACTCGGTTCGGCTCCTGGCGCGACTGGCAAGCGGATTGGCGATTTCTTGACGATGGTTTGCTTTCAGTTTACGCCGATCACCGGGGCGATATTTTTAACCGGTATGGCGGCGAACCCGCTGGTGGCAAGCCTGGCAAAATCCACGCTGGGTCTGGAGATCACCTGGGGCGGCTGGTTTATTTCTGCCGTCGTTCCAGCGATGGTCTGTTTTTGCCTGATGCCGCTGCTGGTCTACAAGCTGCTGGATCCAGAACTGAAGCATACACCGGAAGCCAAAGCGATGGGCAAACAGTCGCTCAGCGAACTGGGCGGTATGAGCAGTAATGAGAAAAAAGTGGCCGTGGGCTTTGTGCTGGCGCTGGTGGGCTGGGGAACCAGTCTGATTACCGGGATCTCGGCGACGTCGGTCGGGCTGGGGCTGGCCGCTTATTTGTTTGCGACCGGGGCCGTCAGTTGGAAAAGTCTCCTCAATGACCATGCGGCGTGGGACACGGTGATCTGGTTCAGCGTGATCATCAGCCTGGCGACGGGTCTGGCGGATCTGGGATTCATCAAATGGATGACGGTGAAGCTGGGGAGCGGGATTCAAGGATTCGGTGCGATGGAAGCATTCATTGTGCTCGGTGTCTTGTACATCTACGTCCATTACCTGTTTGCTACCGCCACGGGGCACGTTGCCGCGTTGTACGCACCATTTGCCGCCACGGCGATTGCCGCCGGCGCACCGCCGATGATGGTGGCTATCTGCTTCGGTATCTTCAGTAACCTGATGTGGGGGAACACCGAGTACGGCGGAGGACCCGGCCCTATCTACTTTGCGCAAGGTTATTTCGAGCGACCACGGTTTTACCGAATCAACCTGTGCGTGGTGACCTTCAACGTCATTATCATTTTCGCGGTTGGCATGCTGTGGTGGAAGCTGCTGGGTTACTATTAAGTCACAGCGCAGTTGCCTGATGGCGCTGCGCTTATTAGGCCTGCGCGCATAGAATTGTCTATAGCCGTAGGCCGGATAAGGCGTAAGCTGCCATCCGACACGTCGAATCCAGGTTGCGAAGCGCCTTCCAGAAGCGGCAAAAAAGATACGTTCCAAGTCTGAAATGTGCCACAATAGTGGCTGTTTATACAGTGTTTCAGGTTTTCTCATGGCATTAACCGCTGCGCTTAAAGCGCAAATCGCCGTCTGGTATAAGGCGCTTCAGGAACAGATCCCCGACTTTATCCCCCGTGCGCCGCAGCGGCAGATGATTGCCGATGTCGCGAAAACGCTGACCGGAGAAGAAGGGCGTCATCTGGCGATAGAGGCGCCTACCGGAGTGGGGAAAACCCTGTCCTATCTCATTCCCGGCATTGCCATTGCACGGGAAGAGCAAAAAACGCTGGTGGTTAGCACCGCCAACGTGGCGTTGCAGGATCAGATCTACAGTAAAGATCTGCCCTTACTGCGCAAAATTATTCCCGATCTTCGCTTTACCGCCGCGTTTGGACGCGGGCGCTATGTGTGTCCGCGAAATCTGACGGCGCTGGCCAGTACTGAACCCACGCAACAGGATCTGCTCGCCTTTCTTGACGATGAACTCACGCCGAACAACCAGGAAGAACAGAAGCGCTGCGCAAAGTTAAAAGGCGACCTCGACAGCTACAAGTGGGACGGTCTGCGCGATCATACGGATATCGCCATTGACGACGACCTCTGGCGACGACTGAGTACCGATAAAGCCAGTTGCCTGAACCGCAACTGCCACTACTACCGCGAGTGCCCGTTTTTTGTCGCCCGTCGCGAGATTCAGGAAGCGGAAGTGGTGGTGGCAAACCATGCGCTGGTGATGGCGGCGATGGAAAGCGAAGCGGTGTTACCGGACCCGAAAAACCTGCTGCTGGTTCTGGATGAAGGCCATCACCTGCCGGATGTCGCCCGCGATGCGCTGGAAATGAGCGCGGAAATTACCGCCTCCTGGTATCGCCTGCAACTGGATCTGTTCAGCAAACTGGTGGCGACTTGCATGGAGCAGTTTCGCCCCAAGACCACGCCGCCGCTGGCGAATCCGGAGCGTCTGAACGCCCATTGCGAAGAGCTGTATGAACTTATCGCGTCACTTAATCACATTCTCAGTTTGTACATGCCTGCCGGGCAGGAAGCGGAACATCGCTTTGCGATGGGGGAACTGCCGGATGAAGTGATGGAGATTTGCCAGCGTCTGGCGAAGCTCACCGAAACGCTGCGCGGTCTGGCGGAGCTGTTTTTGAATGATCTCAGCGAGAAAACCGGCAGCCATGACGTTGTGCGTTTGCATCGGGCTATTTTGCAGATGAACCGGGCGCTGGGGATGTTTGAAGCGCAAAGCAAACTGTGGCGACTGGCCTCGCTGGCCCAGTCATCCGGCGCACCGGTGTCGAAATGGACGACGCGCGAGGTGCGCGACGGGCAACCCCACGTCTGGTTTCACTGCGTGGGGATCCGCGTGAGCGATCAACTCGAGCGATTACTCTGGCGCAGTGTGCCGCATATCATCGTCACCTCCGCCACGCTGCGTTCGCTTAATAGTTTTTCGCGTCTGCAGGAGATGAGCGGCCTGAAGGAAAAAGCCGGAGACCGCTTCGTCGCGCTCGATTCGCCGTTTAACCATGTCGAACAGGGTAAAATTATTATTCCGCAGATGCGCTATGAACCGTTGATCGACAACGAAGAACAGCATATTGCGGAGATGGCGGCTTATTTCCGCGAACAGCTGGAAAGTAAAAAACATTCCGGCATGCTGGTGCTATTTGCCAGTGGGCGAGCGATGCAGCGCTTTCTGGAATACGTCAGCGATCTGCGCTTGTTGTTGTTGGTCCAGGGTGACCAGCCGCGCTACCGGCTGGTGGAATTGCACCGTAAGCGGGTGGAAAACGGCGAGCGTAGCGTGCTGGTGGGGCTGCAATCCTTCGCCGAAGGACTGGACCTGAAAGGCGATTTACTCAGTCAGGTGCATATCCACAAAATTGCTTTTCCCCCCATCGACAGCCCGGTGGTGATCACCGAAGGCGAGTGGCTTAAAAGTCTCAATCGCTATCCGTTCGAAGTGCAGAGTTTGCCCGCCGCCTCGTTTAATCTAATCCAGCAGGTGGGACGCTTGATCCGTAGCCACGGGTGTTGGGGAGAAGTGGTAATTTATGATAAGCGTCTGTTGACCAAAAATTATGGCAAGCGTTTACTGGATGCATTACCTGTTTTTCCCATAGAACGACCCGCAGTGCCAGACGTTATCGTTAAGGCAAAAGAAAAAGCGAAACCCACGCGCCGTCGGCGTAAATAACGTGAGTGTGAGGCAAGGAGTTTTCGATGGATTACCGCAAAATAATTAAAGAGATCGGCCGGGGGAAAAACCACGCCCGCGATCTGGATCAGGATACCGCGCGAGGGCTTTATACCCACATGCTCAACGGCGACGTGCCGGAACTGGAAATGGGCGGCGTGCTGATTGCATTGCGTATCAAAGGGGAAGGGGAAGCCGAAATGCTGGGCTTTTATGAGGCGATGCAAAACCATTCCATTAAGCTTACCCCGCCGGTTGCGAAGCCGATGCCGATCGTTATACCCAGCTATAACGGCGCGCGTAAACAGGCGAACCTGACGCCGCTGCTGGCGATTTTATTGCACAAGCTGGGTTTTCCGGTCGTCGTGCATGGGGTGAGCGAAGATCCGACCCGCGTGCTGACAGAGACCATTTTCGAACTGATGGGGATTGCGCCGACGCGTCATGCCGGACAGGCACAGGCGAAACTGGATGGACATCAGCCAGTCTTTATTCCGGTGAGTACGCTCTGCCCGCCGCTGGAAAAACAGCTGGCAATGCGCTGGCGACTGGGTGTGCGCAACAGCGCACATACGCTGGCGAAGTTAGCGACACCGTTTGCCGAAGACGCCGCGCTGCGTCTTGCCAGCGTGTCGCATCCGGAATATGTGCCGCGCGTCGCGAAATTCTTTAATGATATTGGTGGGCGTGGGTTGTTGATGCACGGAACCGAAGGTGAGGTTTACGCCAATCCGCAACGCTGCCCGCAGATTAGCCTGAT
Organism: Citrobacter sp. RHB35-C17; assembly: GCF_013816795.1. NCBI lineage: Bacteria > Pseudomonadati > Pseudomonadota > Gammaproteobacteria > Enterobacterales > Enterobacteriaceae > Citrobacter > Citrobacter sp. RHB35-C17. The sequence continues at coordinate 1,618,645 of NZ_CP057150.1, forward strand.
TGATAGCACTGGCACCCGGGTGTTACAGAGCCGACAAAGTGAAATGCCAGACGAACCTGTACCGCTGCCCGCGGCAAAGGATCCTGAGACGACCGCGCGCTGGATTGAACGCTGCCTGGCGGGAAGTGAGCCGGTACCCGCATCGTTGAAAATCCAGATGGCCTGTTGCCTGGTGGCAACGGGTGAGGTGGCAACACTCGAGCAAGGACTGGCGCGAGTCAACGACAGTTTTTAGCGCGACAGATAAAAAAAGCCCGTCCAGTGGCGGACGGGCAAACAAGGGTAATTCAGGTTCAATGAGGGTTGGAGCAGGGTGTCTGTTGGCAGCAGACGGGGTAAAACTTATTTGTAGATAACAGCAGTACCGCTCATTTTGTTGTTGTTGTTGGCGGATGTGATGCTGTAACCGCTTGCGCCGGCAGCAGCGGCTTTCTCAGCCAGTTTTGCTTCCAGGCCGTCCAGCGTGGTTGCGCCTTCTGCAGAAACCACACCGATTTTATTCATGCTTTGCGCCTGAGCAGCCGTAACAGGTTCGGCAGCGAAAACGCCAAAAGACAGAGTAGACAGGGCAACAGCGGCAACAGCATATTTGATAGTTTTCATTGTTAATCTCTCGCAGGTTATTTATTAAGGAAGACGATGTTCCGTCGATGTGATGAGTATCACGCTTTATTTCGAGAGATAAAATCGAAGAGAATTGACAGCATTAATCAAAAAAATTGAATGACAAATAACTTATTGATTATTAATTAATTCACGAGATGAATTTACGGTTCTACGCAGTTCACTTTACAGTTGAGGGATGAACGGCACATTTTGCTACGCAAAGAGCAATTTAACGTGAGCGTAAGCGAAACGGCATGTTCTTGATATCTATGTAAGCTTAGGTCAACGTAGCTGGCTGTCTTTTGATCCTCTGCGATTATATCCTGTATAGGATGAGTTCTGTGAATCTTTCTCCTGCTGGCAGTTAAGGCACAGTCTTACACCTGGCACTGCCTGTCGGCGGGCTTCAGGGATCGGATCGCCACATTCTTCACATTCATACAGGCTATCACCGCGCGGAATTTCGCCTCTTGCACGTGCAACAGCATCTTCAATTGTACTGTTGATTTGTTCGTTCACAGCGTCATCATTTGCCCAACCAGAAGCCATAGCACTATTCTCCTCACGCTTTTTACCGAGGTTATTATAGTCAAGATGGGGTCAAAAATTGCTCAGTCAAGGGAACATTGCCCGATAAGCGGCGTCGCTATCGGGCAGGTGGTGGGGAAGGTTACTTGTAAATGGTGGCTGTACCATACATCTGGTTCTTACCGCCTGCGGAATTAACCATAAAGCCTTTCGCGCCTTGTTCTTGCGCTTTTTCCGCCAGCTTATCCTCCAGATCACTCAGGTTGGTTGCGCCAGTGGCAGAGACGGTACCTGACGCACGTAGCTGACCGGTATCGGGACTGCTCAAAGGTTGTGCTGCAGACGCCGCGAATGCCACGCCTGCAAGCGTGGTGGCGACGAGTAATACGAGGCATTTTTTCATGATGCTCTCCTCAGTGAAACAACGTGTAGTGCCAGATAAGTTTAGGTCGTCAGTGCGGCAGAAATGGCGTAAAAAATTGATGATGATCTGCTTAAAATTTGAACGAAAAATATTGACGTATATTGACAAATCAATGACATACATATCATTGATATTTGGGCGATTTGCGCCACTTCACCCCATTTCGCGCGCAGATGCGCTGCAGAGAAGCGCCCGTTTGTTATCAACCTGGTTTACCGCGTTGCGTTATGTGGGTATCTTACGCCGCTGTTAAAAGGAGAATGCTATGTCCCCCCAGAAACCGGGCTTACACCCGCGCAACCGTCACCACAGTCGCTACGATCTTGCCACGCTCTGCAAAGGCACGCCTGAGCTGGCGCAGTATCTCGTCCTGACCCCCGCAGGCGAACAAAGCGTTGATTTTGCCAATCCGCTGGCGGTAAAGGCCTTGAATAAGGCGCTGCTGGCGCATTTCTATGGGGTGGCAAATTGGGATATTCCTGAAGGGTTTCTGTGTCCGCCTGTTCCTGGGCGTGCCGATTACCTCCACCATCTGGCCGATCTGCTTGCAGAGACAACGGGAAGTGTGCCAACTCAGGCCACAATCCTGGATGTTGGCGTGGGCGCGAACTGTATTTATCCGCTGATCGGCGTGCATGAGTATGGCTGGCGTTTTACGGGCAGTGAGACGCATGAGCAGGCGTTAGCCAGCGCGCAGGCCATTATCAGCGCCAATCCAGGGCTGACGCGCGCCATTCGCCTGCGTCGTCAGAAAACCCCAGCGGCTATTTTTAACGGCATTATTCATAAAAATGAGCAATATGATGCGACGCTGTGCAACCCGCCGTTCCATGATTCCGCCGCCTCTGCTCGTGCAGGAAGCGAGCGCAAACGTCGCAACCTCGGACAGAGCAAAGATGATGCGCTGAACTTCGGCGGTCAGCAGCAGGAGTTGTGGTGCGAAGGGGGGGAAGTCGCGTTCATCAAAACGATGATTTCCGAAAGCCAGGCTTTTGGCCGTCAGGTCATGTGGTTTACCACGCTGGTGTCACGCGGCGAAAACCTGCCGCCGCTCTATCGTGCGCTGACTGACGTGGGAGCGGTCAAGGTGGTGAAAAAAGAGATGGCCCAGGGGCAAAAGCAGAGCCGCTTTATTGCCTGGACCTTTATGGACGACGACCAGCGCCGTCGTTTTAGCGCGCGTAAGCGCTAGAGCGTCGGCTCGCCGGGTGGCCGCGACGGCGGTGTGGCCGGTGTTGTGGCTGCCGCTGGCGCGGCGGGCAGAAACTGCCAGGTCTGCACCGGTGGACGAACGCCCGCCAGGTCGAAATGTTTTTTCACCTGACTGTCCAGCGCGAAGCGAACCGTCCACTGCTTCAGCGGCAGCGTGGTAAACGATACCCGTAGCGTAAATGCCGTGTTGGTTAATCCGACAATCCCGGCAAACGACGGCTCACCAATAATCAGCCCACGAACGTCCTCGGTTTCCATTACCGCAGCGACCGCCTCTTTCAGCGCCTGATTGGCCTTATCAGCATCTTCATGACGATCCACATCGTAATTGGCGACCACCGAGCCAATGCCGCGGACAAAGTTGGCAAAGGTGGTGATCGATGACCACGGAATAATATGATACGCCCCGGTGTCCTGGCGTACGCCAACGGAGCGAATCGACATGCGTTCTACCGTACCGGTTAACGGCCCGATGGTCACCAGATCGCCCGTATTCATGCCATTTTCAAACTGAATAAAGACCCCGGTAATAATATCTTTCACCAGCGTTTGCGCACCAAAGGAAATTGCCAGCCCCAGCGCCCCGGCCCCGGCCAGCAGTGGGGCGATGTTAACGCCGATTTCCGAAAGTACGATCATGATGGTGATTGTGCTGATGATCACCGCCAGTGCGTTACGAAACAGCGTTAACAGCGTGCGGGTACGCGCGCTGGGGAGAGGACGGCCATGAATATCGGAAGCCAGCCGGTTTTCGATCAGGCTGGCAAGCAGCGTCCAGCCTACTGCGGAGAAAAACAGAATCAGCACGATGCGGATCAGAATATCAACCGTCTTCTCACCGGCGCCGTTGTGCAGCCAGTTCCAGAAATCAAACAGTCCCCAGGCGTTCAGCAGCAGCATGATGGCGACACACACCGTCAGGATCCGCGCCACATTCAATGCCGTAGAAAGCCAGCCGTTGAGCCGCTTTTGCAGTTCGGGATAATTGCGCTGCGTATGCGGGGAGAGGGTAATGGTTTTGGCGATCCAGCGGGTAAACATTCCGGAAACGAAGGCCGCAATGCCGATGATCACCAGACTGCGCACTGTCGCCCCCATCATAAACTTCAGGCTGTTGCCGGGGTCGAACAGGGAGAAGAAAAACAGGACGATGAAATAGGCGCTTGCCAGCCAGTGCCAGACCAGCGCAAAGGCGCGAATAAACAGACTGAAAAAGGCCAGCGATCGTTCCGCAAGATTCAGCAGGTGCTGGGTAATCTCTTTCTTGTTACGAAAAATCAGGTACAGCGCCCACAGCGTAATACACAGCATGATGACCACGTTGGCCATCGCACCAACCTGTACGTTCACCTGATTGGAAATAATCGGAACAGCGACGATCAGGCCATAGCCAATCAGACTGCTCAGCGAACTCAGTCGCCGGTTCCAGTAACGGGCGCTGGCATCCTGAATGGTAAAGGGCCGCAGTTCCGCCACGTTCGGACAGAAGATCAGTCGCAGAATGGCTTTGAAAAATTCGATCAGGGCAAAGGCGTTCAGAAACAGTCCTTGTTGAAACGCGATGGTGCGACTGCCCGCGTTCAGTCTGTCGCTCAACAACTGACCGACAAACAGGGTAAGCGCCAGCAGAAGCAGATCAATAATAAAGGCGCCAACGATCATTGCCGGTAGCTGGAGCCAGTTGCTGCGCTCGCGGTTCTTCTTCCGCGCCCAGGTTCCCATTTTACGGTACAACGGCAACATACACAGCCGAATCAACCAGTAGAAGCCGAACACCGCAGCGGCCAACATCAGAAAGTGACTGAGGGCATTACTGAAGGTCTGGCTGTTAAAGGGCTTGTGTGGCGCATCGGTGATGTTGCGATAGAGTTGGGCAAAGCGGCCAGACAGGGCTTCGCCGTAATGGCGGCTGAGATCGGTAACGTTCTCCAGTACCGTTTTTTCCTCCACAACCACCGGCGGGGTGATTTTAGGCACCGGTTCCGGCGGTGGCGTGGCGGCAACGGTACGCAACTGGTCAATCAATTCTTTGCGCGATGTCTCATTTTCCAGTACGTCGGCCAGCGCTCCGTAGGCCGCTTTCTTTTGCTCGACATCAGGTTCGGGCGCAGGTGTTGTTTGCGCGTCAGCATCAGCGCCGGTTGTGACACCGGGAATGGTTACCGCCTGGGCTGGTGCGCCCAGCAGGCAAAAGAGGATGAACAGGATCCACCGCATGACTCCTCCAGTGAGAAAACAGAACAAAGAGATAAGTATAGTGGCTGGAGGCGCGGCGATTCGAAATGGGAAGAGTCGTAGAGAAACCTCCCTTCCAGATGGAAGGGAGGCAGACCGTCAGGAAACGTGCTGCAAGAACTCCTGCAAACGCTGGCTTGGCGGGTTTTCAATCAGGGTTTGCGGATTACCGTCCTCGGCAATACGGCCCTTATCGATGAAGATCAGGCGTGAGGCGACTTTTTCTGCAAAGCCGATTTCGTGCGTAACGATGACCATCGTCATCCCTTCTTCCGCCAGATCCTGCATCACTTTCAGTACTTCGTGGCGCAGTTCCGGATCGAGCGCAGAGGTCGGTTCATCAAACAGCATCATCTTCGGCTTCACCGCCAGGGCGCGGGCAATCGCCACACGCTGCTGCTGACCGCCGGAAAGCTCAGACGGGTAGTGGTGAGCGCGCTCGGCCAGACCCACTTTCGCCAGCAGCTCTTTTGCCTGCTTCTCGGCAGCGTCTTTCTTCGTCCCACGAACGCGCAACGGGCCAAACATGACGTTTTCCAGCGCGGTCAGATGAGGGAAAAGATAGAACTGCTGGAACACCATCCCGGCTTCCTGACGGATCAGACGCTCGTCGACCTTCGGGTCGTTGACCTTTAGCCCATCAACGATCAGATCGCCGGAGGTAATCTCTTCGAGTTTATTTATGCAGCGCAATAACGTGGATTTACCGGAACCCGATGGCCCGATAATCACCACCACTTCGCCCTGCTTAATGCTCAGATCAATGTTATGCAGCACCTGGGTCGGGCCAAAATGCTTTGAGACGTTTTTAAATTCAATCACAGGATTTTCATCCTTCTTTCCAGACTACGAAGCACGATGTTCAGGACTTGCGTGATGATGAGGTAAATAACACCCACCGCGGTCCAGATTTCCAGGGCACGGAAATTGCCGGCAATAATTTCCTGACCGCTGCGGGTCAGTTCCGCCGCGCCGATGACGATAAACAGCGATGTATCTTTGATACTGATGATGAGCTGGTTACCGAGCGAAGGCAGCATACGACGCAGCGCAAGTGGCATGATCACATGACGGATGGTTTCCCGACGGGAAAGACCCAGCGCCAGACCCGCTTCGCTAAATCCTTTATGGATCGACAGGACCGAACCACGGGTGATTTCCGCGATATAGGCTCCGGAGTTAATCATGATCGTGATAACGGCGGCGCTGAAGGTGTCGATGCGCAAGTCCGGGAAAGCCATCGGCAGGGCGAAATAGATGTACATCACCTGGACGACGATCGGCGTGCCGCGGATGACTTCAATGAAGACGAGAGAGACGTGATTGGCGATCCAGCCGCCATAAGTTCGGGCTAAACCCGCCAGCAAGCCGATGATGATCCCGCCAGCCAGACCGAGGATGGAGATCCACAGGGTCATTTTGGCGCCCTGAAGCAGGATCGGAATGGCGGGCCAGATGGCGCTCCAGTCAAACTGCATATGTTGTTCCTGTTACCGTGGTGAAAAAAAATCAAATGCCCGGTACGCTTAGCGCCTCCGGGCAACATCTGAAGGCAAAGCCATTATTATTTAGGTTCAGTACCGAACCATTTTTTGTAGATTTCGTTATAAGTACCGTTGTCACGCAGCGTTTTCAGCGCGCCATTCACTTTCTCGCGCAGTTCGTCGCTGCCTTTCGGGAATGCGATACCGTACTGCTGCGCTTCCAGTGATTCACCCACCGCTTTGAACTGGCCGTTACCTGCGGTTTTGATGAAATACAGGATGTTCGGCGTATCGTGCAGAACCGCGTCTGCGCGGTTGGTACCCAGTTCCATGTAGGCGTTATCGATGTTCGGGAACTGACGCAGATCTTTCGTTTTGATGTTGGCTTTGGCGTAATCAACGGAGCCAGTACCGCTCTTCACCGCGACCACTTTACCGTCCAGATCTTTTACGCTTTTTACGTCGTTGTTGTTGGTTTTCACCATCACTAACAGACCGCTTTTGTAGTAACCGTCAGAGAAATCGATCGCTTTTTTGCGCTCGTCAGTAATGGTGATGCCCGCCAGCGCCAGGTCAACGTTTTTGGTTTGCAGCGCCGGGATAATGCCGCTGAAATCCATCGGTTTCAGTTCATAATCCAGCTTCAGTTCTTTTGCTACGGCGGCCCACAGGTCCACATCAAAGCCAACGTATTTGTCACCCTGTTTGAATTCAAACGGCACGAACGCGGTGTCAGTTGCGACAACCAGTTTCTTATCCGCGGCATGAGAGGACACCGCAAAAGCCAGAGCAAGTGCTGCCAGTGAAACTTTTAATACAGACTTCATAGCATTTCCTTTTTTATCCACGGGGCGATCCCCTGCGAGAACGATAAATGTAATGAAAAAATCGTGCCAGTTTTGCAACCCCTTGTTTTAACAAGAGGGGACTGCACGCTTGTGCACAGGTCTCGGAGCAAAACTCGCTTTTTGCACCATTCTGGGGCACTGATTTAGTGCAGCCTGGAGGGGGCGTGAACGGTCTGCCTATTTAGCGCAAAGATCGTTGATAAAACAATCTTTCGTTAACGATTGTGTGAGGTGATTATTACAAATATTTTACTTTACGACGGAGTGGTGACGGTGTGGTGCACCATAAAAGTGCAAAACCCCCGCCGTGGCGAGGGTTGTAGAGGGAATACTTATGAGGCGATTATTCGATGTTGGATTCGATGAACCACAGGAATTTGTCGAGATCGCGGGATGCGGCGGTAAAGATATCGGCGGTATCTTCGTCTTTCGCTTCGCTGATGGCTTTACGCACATCGTTAGCGACGACAGCATAACGGTCTGCCAGTTCTTTCAGATGATCCTGAACGGTATGGATGTCCAGCGGATAGCTTTTCAACGGCGTTTTGCTATTAATGACCTGCGTAGTCCCCAACGCCACACCGCCCAGCTGTACGGCACGCTCTGCCATGGTATCGAGATGGTCGGTCAATGCCGTACGGAAGCCATCCAGCATCTCATGGACGGCAATAAAATTAGCCCCACGCATATTCCAGTGGGCCTGCTTGGTGATCAGTGACAGGTCGATAAACTGGATCACCTGACGATTCAGCAACTCAACCGTTGCTTTCTTATCGCTGTCAGAGACATCGTTGCGGGTATAAAGCAGATTGGACGCTTTTGTTTTTACCAATTTAGCGGTACTCATAATTTCATATCCTCTTGATGTTTTGTCCCAGTAATTTACGAGATTCAGTATAGCACCGGTTATGATTCCTGCTTTTCTGGCTCTGCCTATCGCTTTAATAGTATTTAACACCATCGGTATTTAATTGCATTACTATTCATGTAGTCGCGCAAGAGTTAGACCAGCGGTAACAATATTCTGATGCCGACATGAGAAGGCGGATAAATAGTCGGTACGGGGCAGATAGACGGTGGGGAAATATCAGGAAAATACAGGGAAAACAGCGGGAAGATATTCTGCATGGTTATGCAACCATGCAGAAATGTAAAATTAATTTACATCAACCTCTTTTATTTTGCTTTCCCGTCGAATGGTTAACGTCGAGCCCATCGAGGCGGCAATGATCGCGCCAAGCGCCAGCAACTGGACAAACGTGAGCGTTTCGCCCAGAAACAGGATACCTGCCAGTGCGGCCAGTGCGGGTTCCATACTCATCAGCGTGCCAAAGGTGCGCGTAGGCAGACGGGTTAAGGCAATCATCTCCAGCGAGTAGGGGAGCGCCGTCGACAGTACCGCAACCGCCAGACCCAGCGGAATGACAGACCAGTGCCAGAGCGCTTCCCCGGCCTGCACAGCCCCAAGTGGGACGAAAACCAGAGCCGCAATCAGCGAACCTATCGCGACAGTGGCCGGGCCGTGCTCAGCGCCGGCGCGTTGTCCGCTGAGAATATAGATAGCCCAGCAGGCGCCTGCGCCCAGTGCCATGGTGGCGCCGAACAGGTCGACATGCGAAACGTCCTGACCCAGCGGCAGCAGGAACCAGAGTCCGAGAACCGCGAGTACCACCCAGATAAAATCAACGGGGCGTCGCGAAGAGAACAGGGCGACCGCCAGCGGCCCGGTAAACTCCAGCGCGACAGCGATCCCCAGCGGGACCGTCTGAATCGACAGATAGAAGAGGTAGTTCATTCCCCCCAGCGACAGGCCGTAAAAAAGCAGCGGCAGACGCTGCTCTTTGGCAAACCGCAGACGCCATGGCTTGAAGAAGACAATAAGAATCAGCGTGCCTAACGCCAGACGGAGAGCGGTCACACCGGGCGCGCCAACCAGCGGAAACAATGATTTTGCCAGCGATGCGCCGCTCTGGATTGAGGCCATGGCAATAAGCAGTACTAAAACAGGCAGCCAAACTGGCGTTTTACGTGACGACCCTGGCATCCGTTCTCCCGACATAACTGTAGATACACGCCATCCAGCAACTTGCCTGATTTGTGTATAGAAAAGTAAAAGAGGCAGTGTAATGGAAATAACCATCTACGGTTGAGTCTTCGTTGAAAAAAAATTTCTGGAAAGCCGTAAAATGGCGGCAAATTGATGGATTAATGCGCTGGCAGATTAGGAATAATCTGGATGAATGTCCTTTATTATGCGCGTAATAATGGGGCAAATATCTGGAAAAGTGATGTTAATTGAAAGAGATAGCGGTTGATGGAAACGTTCTGTTACATGAAATTGCCCGTTAGACATCACTAATCGCAAAGAGTTTCTCATCAATTTTTGATATATTTAACACTTAGGATTTATTTGAAGCACATTTGAGGTGGTTATGAAAAAAATTGCATGTCTTTCAGCACTGGCCGCTGTTCTGGCTATCTCCGCAGGTTCCGCTGTCGCTGCAACGTCTACCGTTACCGGTGGTTATGCTCAGAGCGATGCTCAGGGCGCGGCGAACAAAATGAACGGTTTCAACCTGAAGTATCGCTATGAGCAGGACAACAACCCGCTGGGCGTAATCGGTTCCTTCACTTACACCGAAAAAGATCGTACTAACGGTGCAGGCGATTACAACAAAACTCAGTACTACGGCATCACTGCTGGTCCGGCTTACCGTCTGAACGACTGGGCAAGCATCTACGGTGTTGTGGGTGTGGGCTACGGTAAATTCCAGGACACCAACTACCCGACGCATAAAGATGACACCAGCGATTATGGTTTCTCTTATGGCGCAGGTGTGCAGTTCAACCCGATCGAAAATGTTGCTCTGGACTTCTCTTACGAGCAGAGCCGTATTCGTAGCGTTGACGTTGGCACCTGGATCGCAGGCGTCGGTTACCGCTTCTAATCACGTCCGTGATATAAAAAATCCGCCTCAAGGGGCGGATTTTTTTGGCTGTGTTTCAATATGTTAGCGAGATTTGGTGCTAAAGATATCGGTTCCCAGGTGGTTATAATCCACCTTCTGCAATTTGAAATTGGTGATATACACCGGCCCGGCTTTCTGTTCAGAGATAAACCGGTACTTCATCTTAATCTCTTTTGCACTGATCCCTGTCCACTGTGAGAAAAAGCCAAGGAAGTCGTTGGCGGAGCGCCGCGCTTTGATGACTTTATGCGCTTTGTCATCGCTGGAGAGCACCATAAACGGTACCTGAAAGTTTTGCTGGAACTGGTCGTCATGCGCCAGGTACTGTACTTCCTTCCCGCGCTCTTTAAAGGCGAGACCGTGATCGGAGAAATACGCCAGCGAGAAACTGTCGCCGCTGTTGCGGAGCTGATCGTACAGTTTTCGCAGCAGGTCGTCGGTCTGAGTCATGGTATAGAGATAGCAGGAGGTCTCTTTCGACTGGACGAACGTGTCGTACTTGCCTTTTGTCCGATCGCAGGCCTGCGGATGAGACCCCATCAGATGCAGGACAATCAGCTGCGGCTGGGTGCGTTCTGTTTCCAGCACCTGTGCGGTCATTTTTAACAGCGCCTCGTCCTGGGTGTTTTTGTCCGCCTCGAAGTCACCGTTTTTAAGAAAATGCACTTCATCAGCCCGCTTTGCGATACTGGCGATAGCGGTATCGTATTCGCCGATTTGTCCCTGATTCGAGAACCACCACGTCTGGAAACCGGCGCGGTTTGCCAGCGTGACAAAGTTGTCCTGATACTGCGGCTTATCATCAACGACCCGGTTGAGGGTCAGCCCGAGCGATTTTTGCGTTGACCCGCTGGCCGCGACGTAATCGGCAAACAGGTAGCCGTTAACGCTGCTGGCAAACGGAGTGTTATCCCAGTGACCGCCAAACGCCCCCAGCGCATCACGACGAGCGCTTTCACCGATCACCACCACATAGGTGTGATATTTCGGCTTCACAGCGGTGACAGTCCAGGTGTCTTTCATGCTGGCTAACTTCGCCATGCGCTCCTGCTCGTCAATGACTTCATTGTTATTGACGATGATGTCTTTGGCGAAACGGAACACCGGATAGCCGGTATCCTTTAATTTAAACACGCCGCCCCACGCCAGGTTCTGTACGGGGGTGACAAAAAAAGCCACGACGCTGAACAGCAGGCACAGGCTGTCATATTTATTCCAGCGTTTCTTCTCTTCGTCAGGTTTGCGACGCACGGCGATCACGCCAAGAACAAAGATAAACACCCCCATCAGGTAATTATACCAGGGGAAAATCGTCAGGATTTCCGTGGACTCTTCCATATTGGTCGAGTGCAGAGCCAGCAGCGTATTAAAGTTTGGCGATCCGTAGGCCTGGCCGAAAGGAAAGTAACAGGCGGCGACCAGCGAACACACGCCGATCAGCACCTTCTGCGCTTTCGGCGCGCTCCGCCAGAGCAACTGCAATATGCAGGTAAAGGCAAGGGTATACAGCAGACTAAACGGATAGCCCAGCGCCAGGTTGATCAGCAGCGACTGCAGAACATAAAAGCCAGTCCACGGGCTAAGGGCCCGGCTGCGAGCAAGAAGTGAGTCTTTGACGGTTAAATTCATATGCCACTATCGTAAAAACGCCATGTGCTTACCCTGGCGCCAAGGGTCATTACCTGCTGAGAGTGCGTGAAGAGGGAAAGAGGTCCGCATCTGCGAGCCGCAAGTTAGGCAGGGCTGCAAGAAGATAGAGCGTGTGAATGTGAAGGTCAACGGGCAGACAGAAATTGTTTTGCGAAGGGGTTAGCAAATCCGACAAAAAGAAGGGCTATTTTGACATAAGCAGAAGTGTAACGGCCGTAGATGACAGCCAGATGACGCGGCGTACCGCGACGCCGCGTTATTTATCCGAGGGCTTATCCTGCTCAGGTTTGCTGTTGATCATATCGCACAGCATTGAGAGCAGCATTAACCGGACTTTAAAGGGAGAGTGGCTAAACACGCGCATACACCTCTTAAACTCGTTCATATTGACCTCCTGACGTTCTGGTCCCTCGATCCGTGAGAGATGACTGCATTACATACAGATATAGCACAGGCTATATTATATAGCTATTGCTAAAACGTTAATTTTTTGTGCCAGGGCAACTCTGGTTTACAATGGACGCTCTCCAATTAGATGCTGTTAACGCGTCACAGGAATGAGGAAGCAGAATGAGTCGTCGCGCAGGTATGCCAACAACAAAAAAAGTGACGCAGTTAGTGAACGTTGAAGAACACGTCGAAGGGTTTCGTCAGGTGAGAGAGGCGCATCGGCGTGAGCTGATTGACGACTATGTTGAGTTGATTTCTGATCTGATTATCGAAGTCGGTGAAGCGCGTCAGGTGGATATGGCGGCCCGGCTCGGGGTGTCCCAACCCACAGTGGCGAAGATGCTCAAACGCCTGGCCTCGGTGGGATTGATCGAAATGATCCCCTGGCGCGGCGTTTTCTTAACCCCGGAAGGGGAGAAGCTGGCGCAGGAAAGCCGTGAGCGCCATCAGATCGTGGAGAACTTCCTGCTGGTGCTGGGGGTGAGTGCTGAGATAGCCCGTCGCGATGCTGAGGGGATGGAGCATCATGTCAGTCAGGAGACGCTGGACGCATTCCGGCTGTTTACCGAACAACACGGAACTTCCGTTGAATGAACCTGCCTTTATTGCGGGCGTTGAAACGCGACCGTTTTTTTCAGCTATTGATTGTCGTTGGCGTGGCGTTGAGTCTGTGGGTGCCGTTCACGCCACGGACGTGGCCTGGCGCTATTGACTGGCACACCATTATCATCCTGAGCGGCCTGATGTTGCTGACTAAAGGCGTGGAGCTTAGCGGCTATTTCGATGTGCTGGGACGTAAAATGACCCGCCGCTTTGCGACTGAGCGCCGTCTGGCGATGTTCATGGTGCTGGCAGCGGCGCTGCTTTCCACTTTTCTGACCAACGACGTCGCGCTTTTTATCGTTGTGCCGCTGACCATTACGCTGAAGAAGCTGTGTGCGATACCGGTCAACCGGCTGATTATTTTTGAAGCGCTGGCCGTGAATGCTGGCTCGCTGTTAACGCCCATCGGCAACCCACAAAACATTTTGCTGTGGGGGCGTTCTGGTCTCTCATTTTTTGCCTTTATCAGCCAGATGGCGCCGCTTGCCGTTGCGATGATGGTGACGCTGCTGGTCGTGTGCTGGTTCTGCTTCCCTATTAAGCCGCTGTCGTACCACACCGGCACGCATGCGCCGCAATGGCAGCCGCGACTGGTATGGGGGGGGCTGGGGCTGTACCTCGTTTTTCTGACGGCGCTGGAGTTCAAACAAGAGCTGGTAGGGCTGGCGATTGTCGCGCTGGGGTTTCTGTTACTGGCTCGGCGTGTGGTGTTGAGTATTGACTGGACGCTGTTGCTGGTGTTTATGGCGATGTTTATTGATGTTCATCTACTGACGCAACTGCCGGCGTTGCAGGGAACGTTAAGTCACGTCGGCTCGCTGTCTGAACCCGGCCTGTGGCTGACGGCAATTGGCCTGTCGCAGTTTATCAGCAATGTTCCCGGCACCATCTTACTGCTGAATTACGTGCCTCCGACCGTGCTGCTGGCATGGGCGGTCAACATCGGTGGATTTGGTTTGTTGCCGGGATCGCTGGCGAATTTGATTGCGCTACGGATGGCAAACGACCGACGCATCTGGTGGCGCTTTCATCTCTATTCACTGCCGATGCTGGTGTGGGCGGCGTTGGTGGGGTATGGGCTGTTACTGCTGAGATAATCCCAAATAAAATCAACAAAAAAGGGCGGAAAAATTATCCGCCCTTTTTATTGTCCAGATTCGTATCAGTTCAGACGAACCGGCATCCCTGAACGGTTCTGAATCGCTTGTTCCACAATACTCTGGTCAACATCGGCCTGATTGGTGATGTTCTGAATGCTCTTCGACAGGGTAATCGGTACGATTTCGCCGCCTTCAAACTGCGCTTCAGTGGTCGACAGTGGGTTGTGAACTTCGATGTAACGGCTGCCATCTGGCTCAGTGGTCGCTTTTACCGGCTCATCAATAAACTGTACGCGCGTGCCGACAGGCACATTCTGGAACAGGAATTTGATGTCTTCGTTACGCAGACGCACGCAACCGTGGCTCACGCGCAGGCCGATACCGAAGTTGGCGTTGGTGCCGTGAATGGCGTACAGACGCCCAATGTACAGCGCGTACAGACCCATCGGGTTATCCGGACCTGCCGGAACAACGGCAGGCAGCGGTTCACCTGCGGCACGATATTCAGCGTGCATTTTCGCGGTTGGCGTCCAGGTCGGACCGGCTTTCTTACGTTCTACTTTGGTGGTCCAGTTGATAGGCGTGTCTTTACCTAACTGACCGATACCGATAGGCAGGACGATCACCGTATTGGTGCCCTTCGGGTAGTAGTACAGACGCATTTCCGCGCTGTTAATCACGATGCCTTCGTGCACGGTGTCCGGCAGAATCAACTGCTGCGGAATATTCAACACGGTGCCGCCTTTTGGCAGGAAGGTATCCACGCCCGGGTTGGCTTCCAGCATGTTGGAAAGTCCCATCTGGTATTCAGCAGCAAAATATTCCAGCGGCTGCGTGTTACCTTCCGGGATGGTGATAACCTGATTCTGACCAATGACGCGACTACCATCCGTTGGCAGGGGATAAGTGACAGCGGATGCGGTATTGCAAAAGCCGACGACCGCGAGTGCTGCCGCGAAAAACGTTGTTAATTTCATATTCATGTTATGCGAGATTCATTGCCTGGCAGGCTGTTGGGTTGAGAATTCTGTAGTGTTGGGAGCGCATTATATGTGCATTCCTGTTAACAGGGAATTCAGATGTGTACGAAATCACATTTTTTTCCTGTTACCCCAGTGTAGTCGTTTGCGACGAGGCGCGATCTTATTTCAGACTTGTGGCATAATACGCGGTTTGTCACATATTCTTTAGGATACGTCCGTGTTAGTTTCCAGCAACGTCACCATGCAGTTCGGCAGTAAGCCGCTGTTCGAAAACATTTCCGTCAAATTTGGCGGCGGCAACCGTTACGGCCTGATTGGCGCCAACGGTAGCGGTAAATCCACCTTTATGAAAATTCTCGGCGGCGACCTTGAGCCGACGCTGGGTAACGTTTCTCTCGATCCGAACGAGCGTATCGGTAAGTTGCGCCAGGATCAGTTTGCTTTTGAAGAGTTCACGGTGCTCGATACGGTGATCATGGGCCACGGTGAACTGTGGGAAGTGAAGCAGGAGCGCGATCGTATCTACGCCTTGCCGGAGATGAGCGAAGAGGATGGCTACAAGGTGGCCGATCTGGAAGTGAAATACGGCGAAATGGACGGTTACTCGGCTGAAGCGCGCGCCGGTGAACTGCTGCTTGGCGTTGGTATTCCGGTAGAGCAGCACTACGGTCCGATGAGCGAAGTCGCTCCCGGCTGGAAGCTGCGTGTCCTGCTGGCCCAGGCGCTGTTTTCCAATCCGGACATTCTGCTGCTCGACGAACCGACCAACAACCTGGACATCGATACCATTCGCTGGCTGGAGCAGGTGCTGAACGAACGTGACAGCACCATGATCATCATTTCGCACGACCGTCACTTCCTGAACATGGTGTGCACGCACATGGCGGATCTCGACTACGGCGAACTGCGAATTTATCCGGGGAACTACGACGAATATATGACCGCCGCGACGCAGGCGCGCGAACGTCTGCTGGCGGATAACGCCAAGAAAAAAGCGCAGATTGCCGACCTGCAATCCTTCGTCAGCCGTTTTAGCGCCAACGCCTCTAAATCTCGTCAGGCGACGTCTCGTGCCCGTCAGATTGATAAAATCAAACTCGATGAAGTGAAGGCATCCAGCCGTCAGAACCCGTTTATCCGCTTCGAGCAGGACAAGAAACTGTTCCGTAACGCGCTGGAAGTGGAAGCGATCAGCAAAGGTTTTGATAACGGTCCGCTGTTTAAAGGCGTGAACCTGCTGCTGGAAGTCGGTGAAAAGCTGGCGGTACTGGGGACCAACGGCGTGGGTAAATCGACGCTGCTGAAAACGCTGGTGGGCGATCTGGACGCCGACAGCGGTACCGTGAAATGGTCGGAGAACGCGCGCATTGGTTATTACGCGCAGGATCACGAATATGAATTCGAAAACGATCTGACGGTCTTCGACTGGATGAGTCAGTGGAAGCAGGAAGGCGATGACGAACAGGCGGTGCGCAGCATCCTCGGTCGTCTGCTGTTCAGCCAGGACGATATCAAAAAGCCAGCTAAGGTGCTGTCGGGTGGTGAAAAGGGTCGCATGCTGTTCGGTAAATTGATGATGCAGAAACCAAACATTCTGGTCATGGACGAACCGACTAACCACCTCGATATGGAATCCATCGAATCGCTGAACATGGCGCTGGAGATGTATCAGGGTACCCTGATCTTCGTTTCTCACGACCGTGAATTTGTGAGCTCGCTGGCGACCCGCGTGCTGGAAATCACCCCAGAGCGCGTGGTGGACTTCAGCGGCAACTACGAAGACTACCTGCGCAGTAAAGGGATCGACAACTAATTTCCCGTCGTCTTTCACGCTGCAGATGCGTTGGCTTCACCTGTTCACCCCGGTCACTTACTTATGTAAGCTCCCGGGGATTCACAGGTTTGCCGCCTTCCTGCAGCGCGAAATACTTAGGGAAAGGAGGCGTGCTCCTGTTCCCTCTCCCCGTAGGAGAGGGCTAGGGTATCAGCCCGCACTACAACACCCACTCACTCGCTTCAGTACCATTTACCCGCAACTGACGTCTTTCTCCTGCCGGTAACGACACCTTCAGGGCTTTCCACGCCGGACGATAATCCCCGCGGGCGTTCACCTTCAGGTTAATGGTTGCGCCGTCGCATTGCATTTCCCACTCCACCCACAGCGCATTGCCGTTCTGGTAGCCCCAGCTTTCGCCATCGTCTTCAAACAGCATTCCGGTGGTCGTGCCGACGCCCTTCACCGGGAACAGCTTCAGCTCGCGGGTGTTGTCTTTTTCAGCGGACACATGGGTAATGCGCTCGCTTAACGGCAGACCCGCCCCGGCGCGTACCAGCAGCGGCAGTTTTTCCAGCGGCGCATCACGGGTGATCCACTGACTGCCAGAGAACCACTCGTGAGTGTAAAAATCGTACCAGCCGGTTTCGTTATCCGGCAGCCAGACGCGGCGCTCGCGCTGACCCGCTTCTACCACGCTTGCCACCAGCAGGTCGCGGCCTAGCAGGAAGTCATCGCATTCTTCAAAGGTCTGCGCGTCATGCTCATGGTCGAGGAACGTCGGACGTAGCATCGGTTCGTCATCGGCATGCGCCTGCCAGAGCAGGGTGTAGAGATAGGGCAGCAGCCGATAACGCAGCGCTATCGCGCTGCGAATGGCTGGCGTCACGCCCGGATACATCCATGGCTCGTTCACCGTATGGTCGTCATTCCACGAGTGAATGGTAAAGCGTGGATGCATCACCCCATTCTGTACCCATCTTACGAACAGTTCGGCGTCGGGTTTATCGCCAGAGAATCCGCCGACATCATGGCCGACGTTGAACAGCCCGGAAAGACTCATGCCCAGCCCCATGCGGGTGTTATAACGCAGCGTGTCCCAACTGGTGCGGTTATCGCCGCTCCAGGTCTGAACGTAACGTTGCATCCCGGCACAACCCGAGCGGGAAATCAGATACGGACGCTTATCCGGGGCAAAACGCTGTTGCGCTTCCAGCGAGGCGCGCATCATCAGTAACGGCATCACCGGGCGAATGTGTTTGATGGCAATTTCCTTGCCAAAGCCGTAACAGCGCGCTTCGCCGTCCCACACTTCGAACTCGTTGTTATCGTTCCAGGTGGAGTCGATGCCCATCTCCAGCAGTTGCGTCGTCACACCGTTCTGCCACCACTGAATGGTCTGCGGGTTGGTAAAGTCGAGGTGCGATCCTTCGTCATCCCAGAAACTGGAACGTTCCGGTGAATCGGTTTCTGAATCACGAATAAACAGGCCGCTTTCCGCGACGTCGTTATAGCGAGGATGATCCTGCAACAGACAGGGCTTGATGTTGGCAGCAAGCTTCAGCCCGGCATTGTGGAATGCCTGACTCATCACTTTAGGTTGCGGCACTTTGTCGTAGTTCCAGTTAAAGACATAGCGCTTACCGTTAATTGAGGTATATCCCGACGAGAGCTGGAACGAGTCGCACGGAATCGCGTGTTCTTCACACAGTCGGATAAAGTTCATGAGCTGGTTTTGCGCGTCCGGCGCGTCGGTATAGTGCATCGTGGAACCGCTGTAGCCCAGACTCCACTTCGGCCCAAACAGCGTTTTCCCGGTCAGGCGCACAAAAGCTTTAGTGACGTCCAGGACCCGTTTGCCGGTAAACAGGTAGTAATCAATATCGCCTGCTTCCGCCTGCCAGCGGCGATAAGCGGTGTGATAATTATCGATCTCGTTCCCCAAATCCAGCCAGCAACTGCTCAGGTTGTCGTAAAACAGGCCGTAGCTCACGTCGTCGCGGCGGGTGAGAGTGAACGGGATGTGTTTGTACAGCGGGTCGGTGCTCACGGCGTTGTAACCCATCGCATCCAGATTACGCATTTCATAGCGCTTACCGTTACGCTGTAGATCGCCGGCTTTTTCACCCAGGCCGTAGAAACGTTCGTCTTTACGGCGGCTCAGGTAATGTGCGACACCATCGCCGTGGGCGTTGATCAGATAGGCGCTGGTGGCGCGATCGTTGACCAGCGACTGCCAGGCGCCGGCATCGTTACGATATTCCCACTCCAGCCACAGTGGTTGATGGACGGTGACGCGCAGTTGGTGGGTCGACACCGTCACGCTATCGTCCTGCTGTGAAAGCGTCCAGTCCGGGCAACTGAAACCGCTGATGTCGTCGCGGTGCCGACCTTCCCACGGCACGTCTTTTTCAGGCGCGATGCTCCAGGTTCGGTCCAGCGCCAGTTCACCTTTGCGTTTGATCAGCACACGGAAGAGATTTTCTTCCAGTACGTAAAGACACAGACGGTGCTGTTTATCCACCACCAGTTCAAGGTGAGTGGCCGATTGTTTATCAAGGGTCCAGTTTTTCAGGGTTTTCATATGCAATACATCCACGATCAGGCGCGCTTGGCGCGACGTTCAGCAATAAATGCCACCAGGAAAACAGCGCCAATCAGGTCAAAGAAACCCATGGCAATGAAGAGGGGGTTAAAGCCGATTTTGTCAGCCGTAACACCAATCAAAAGAGAGAATAGGAAGCTGGCGATCCACGCCGCCGAACCGCGCATACCGTTAACGGTGGCCATCTGACCTTTATCAAACGACTCGACAACGAGCGCACTCAGCATGCAGGAGATGATCTGATGTCCGAAGCCGCCAATAGAGATCAGGACAATGGTGATATACGGGTCGCGGGTAATGGCCACAATGGCCAGAGAGATCATCAGGAACGCGCCCGTCACGGAGCTGGCTACGACCGAGTTAACGCGGGAGCAGCCGAACCAGCGGGTATACAGACGCGTCAGGTAGCCACTCGCCACGCTGCCGAGATCGGCGGCCAGGAACGGTAGCCAGGCAAACATCGCGATCTGCTTCAGATCCATACCGTGTTCTTTGGCGAGATACAGCGGCACCCAGAAGCTCAGTACGGCCCAGGCCGGCTCCGCCATAAAAGCCGGGATGGCGATACCATAGAATCGTTTGTTTTTTGAGACGGTTTTTAACGCTGTCAGGAAAGGCAGCTTGACGGCTGGTGGTTCGTTATCCTGCTTAATAAAGTCCAGTTCATCTTTACTCAGATTCGGATGCTGTTCCGGGTTGTGATAGAACGCCCACCACAGGACGACCCACACCAGCGCCAGCACACCGGTAAACATAAACGCACCCTGCCAGCCAAACGAGGCGTGCGCGAAGTAGATGATAGGCGGCGCGAGCATCGCGCCAATCGAGAAACCCACGCCAGCCCAGCCGGCAGCGACGGGACGCTCTGATTTCGGAAACCATTCGCCGATTGTTTTCGCGTTGGCCGGGGTGGCAGCCGCTTCTGAGGCACCCATAAAAAAGCGCAGGATCGCAAGATGCAACCAGCTTCCTGCACCGGCATGAAAAATACACATGAGCGCCCAGATGCCAGCGCAAACCATGAAGCCAATTTTCAAACCAATCACGTCGATCAGCCATCCACATAACGGCTGGAAAATGGTGTAGGCAATCTGAAATGTGCCGACAATCCACGAATATTGCTCGGTAGTGATGCCCAGGTTCTCTTTCAGTTCCGGTGCCAGAATGCCTAATGAATTTCGTGTGATGTAGTTAACGGTGACGCCGAGTAAAAAAAGTACCAGCACATACCAGCGCAGATTTTTTATGACGCGACGGGGCTTGCTTGTCGCAACCGTATTGTTGATGTCCTGACTCATTTTCTGTCTCCACAAGACGGACGGTAGGGGGATGAATGTTTAAAATGTCATACGGTTATCGCTTTAGTTTTTATTGCGTTAAGCGATGAAGTTGCTATACAACTAGTATGGAAGCTGTATGACAAATTCACCTTAAGGGAGAAAATGGGCGACCAATAGCAGAATTTGTGCAAGCTTTCTCATCAATGCACGCAGTCATCTGCCACTATTCATTCGAAGCGAGTCAGAGCTTCAATTTCAGGTCGTGAAAATTTTTTCATGAGGCAAGTGGAGCAAGATCACAAAATGGATAAAAGGTTAAAAATCAGGGAAATTGCCGCCCGAACGCAGCTCTCGATCAGCACCGTTTCGCGTGTGCTGGCGGGTAAGTCCAACACCAGCGACAACGCCCGGCGTCTCGTGCTGGAATGCGCACGTGAACTGGGGGTGATGGAGGGGATGGCGGCAGGACGTCTGCTACTCAATAGCCTGATGATCTTTGCGCCACAGCGGGCATTTGATGAGCGGTCCGACATCTTTTATTACCGTGTGATCCAGAGTGTGAATAAAGGACTGGCTTCGCACGAAGTCCGGTTGCGCTACTGCGCTCTTGAGGAACATGACAGTGATGCGCAATTGTTTCTGGCGCGAATGAACGAACCGGATACGCATGCCGCTATTTTGCTGGGGATCGACGATCCGCATATTCATGATTTAGCCGTTGATGTCGGAAAACCGTGCCTGTTGATTAACTGTCGCGATCGGCTCATGCGTCTTCCCGTGGTGGCACCCGATCATCGGGCGATCGGTGAACGAGCGGCGGGCTATCTGTTTGAAATGGGGCATCGTGAGGTGATGAACGTTCTCTGCCTGCGCCGATACACAATGGAGCTGCGCTTAGCAGGGATCCGCGATGCGTGGCGGTCACATAACATGAAGTTCACTGACGACCGCGATCTGCTGGTCGCCACAAATTTTAGCGCCAGAGAGACAGAACAACTGGTCAGTGAATGGATCAGCGAGAGAAAAGGGCAAGATTTACCCACCGCCTTTTTAGTCGGGGGAGATTTTATGGCGGCAGGGGTCATCAGCGCGCTGCAAAAACGGGGATTACGTGTCCCTCAGGATATCTCGGTGATGAGTATCGATGGTTTTAATCTGGCGTCGATTCAGGATGTCCCCTTAACAGCAGTTCATGTTCCTCGGGATGAGTTGGGGACAGAAGCAGTGTATATGCTCCAGCAACGTCTGGTGCGCCCGGAGGCGCCAGTCAGTTCGTTGTTACTCAATGGTACGCTTGCGGTACGGGAGTCGGTCCGGCGGATACGTCAGGGGAAACGACGCACCGCCGTTGAACAGGAAGGTCTGTATGATCGTTAACTCATCCCCAGCGCGCGCTTGCCGTGGATATTCAAATCCGCCAGCGTGAAGCGGCCTTCCCAGTCTGTTTCGTAATCCTCTCGCGGGAAATCGCCCGGTGACGCGCCTTTCTCCAGCGCGGCCTTCACGCTGTGCGCATAGGCCAGATTTTTCTCGCACAGCGGGGCGGCGGGAATATACATCACATTGCCCCAGCCCTGCTGATTGTCGACCGGCGCCACGGAGTGAATCACATCGCAATGCCACCAGACGGAATCGCCTGCTTCCAGTGGCGGAATACTGGTAAGCGCCTCAATCAACAAAGGATGCCATTGTTCGGATATCGGCAGTACCCGCCCTGGCGCCACGCCACACAGTTCATCTTCCGGAACATCATCGAGCAAAGGACGTAAAAGCACATAGGCCATGGCTTCCGGAATGGGGACGACATGCAGTAAACCCTGACCGGGCAACATATCCGACAGTGCGGTCCAGCCCTGGAAGGTGCGAAATACTGAACATTTGGTGGTGTTGTCCACCGTATACTCTTCCACTTCCGTACGATGGGCGGCCTGCCACGGATCGTATTCCGCCAGCTTGCCGTTAAACACATTCGCGAAGACGCGCTGATAGGCCGGCAGCAGCCAGCGTTCCAGCGCGCCGGAATCGGTGTGCGCGCCCAGCCCTTTTGACGTGGTTCCCGGTGGACGGCGACGGATCCTGTCTGGGTAGATCACGCTGACATCCGGGTTAAACCACTGCTTGCCCTCGCTTTCAAAGGTCCACAGACGGTTGAGGAACGACTGCACGTTAGCCATCTCTTCACTCTGTCTGGCCTGCATTTGCGCCTGCGACCAGTAGATCGGATAAATCTCCGGACGCGAAGCGGTGAGGGTGCCAAAGAAGTTATCGCCGGGGCCTTTGTACACCTCGTCAAAATGGTTTCTGTCCAGATAGTCCAGCATCGACTGATCCCAGGCCAGCGCCTGCTCACGTGGGAAGTGACCTTTGATGACCGCACAGCCGCGACGTTTGATCTGTTCGCGCTGCTGAGCCGTGACGGTGCCAGCGTTGATATCGGCATACGATAGCTCAGGCCACACCGGGGCGCCCTGTGCGTTAAGTGCGTTGATTTCCGCCACGCGGGTGGCAATGGTATCGCTAATCTGGCTGAAGATCTGTTGGACGTCGCCGAGCTGCGCCCGCAGTTCCTGCTTCATCTGACGGATCGCCGCTTTATGGTCGACCGGTAATGTGTCGCTTGTGAAGGAAAAAGCCATAACCACCTCGCATAACTTTCATTCGAAACTTATTTATCTTACAGGTGATAATATAAGTTATAAAAAAGTTAATGCAAGTTTAAAATGTTGAGGGGGCAAACAGGGGGGAAGAAAATAAAACCGGAACAGGGTGTTCCGGTTATTGCCGTCACACGTTGAAAGGGGCAGTGTTATCCAGCACGGCCTGAATCACGTTCAGCGCGCCGTCATGGTTATTGTCATCCGTCTGAAAGCGGGCGATTGCTTTGATACTGTCGGTGGCATTCGCCATCGCGAAAGCGTAGTGCGCCATTTTCAGCATTTCTGCATCATTGCCGCTGTCGCCAATCGCCACGACTTCTTTTGGTGAAAGGTTCCACCGTTTCAGCAATCGGCTGATACCATTCGCTTTGTGCAGCCCCGGAATGATCAGATCGATAAAGCCGAAACCGCTGGTCACGGGTTTCATAATGCCGTCCAGCGCCGTGTGCAGGTGGTCGATAACCAACGGGATCTGCTGGTCTGGCAGATTCAGCGAGAACTTAAACAGCACGTCGTCGATGTCATGGTAGTCCTTCACCGGCTTCAGGCGGTGGTAGTGCTTCGACATCAGTGCGACAAAGGGTTCCGGCGCGTTTTCACTGACGTACGCGCTTTGCAGACCGCAGGCCACAAAGTTGAGCTGTTTATCTTTCAGCAATTCGCCCATCACAACCTGAGATTCGTGACGCGTGAGTTCGCCGTGAAAAAGCTGTTTGCCATGCTCAAACACCAGCGCGCCGTTTTCGGCAACGAAAGAGATCTCGTCTTTGAGTTCGGGGAAGAAAGAGATGAGCTGGTAATACTGATTGCCGCTGGCGACGACGAATTCAATGTTGCGTTTTTTTAGCTCATGGTACTGCGCCATAAATCGTGTGTGATCGTACTTTTTGGCGTCATTGAGAAAAGTTCCGTCCATATCGGTGACGATAATTTTAACGGTCATATAAAGCTCCTGGCTCAAAACTGCGACCAGAAACATTTTAATAACAATGTGACCTAAAGCACAAATTTATTTCGAATGAAAGCGGTGAAGAGGGACGAATAGGCCGGATAAGACGCTTTGTGTCGCCATCCGGCCTACGGGGAGAATTACAGCATATGTTCGGTACGGGCGATGATATCGTCCTGCGCGTCCGGTGAAAGCGCAGTGAAGAACGCGGAATAACCGGCGACACGGACCACCAGATCACGGTACTGATCAGGATGTTTTTTCGCCTCCAGCAAGGTTTCGCGCGACACGATGTTGTACTGAATGTGCCAACCTTTGTGCTCTTCAAAGAAGGTGCGCAGCAGGATCATCAGTTTCTGCTTGTCGGATTCATTTTCCAGCGTTGCCGGGTTCAGCTTCTGGTTTAACAGTACACCGCCCAGAATTGAACCGGTAGGCAGTTTACCGACCGAGCCAATCACCGCCGTTGGACCAAGATGGTCAGTACCGGACGCCGGGCTTGCCCCTTCGGCCAGCGGAGTATGCGCTTTACGCCCATCTGGTGTGGCCATGGTCGCTGCGCCGAACGGTACGTTTGCCGAGATAGACGAGGTGCCCGCGTAATAATTGCCGCCGATCGGACCACGTCCGTAGCGTGGGTTATGGTACTGCTTCAGTTCATCAATATAGGTCTGGTAAGCGCGAGCCAGCAGGGTGTCGACCGTGTCATCATCGTTGCCATACTTCGGCGCGCCGTTGATTAAACGCTGACGCAATTGTTCGTGGGTCAGGCAGTCAAAATCATCCGCCAGCGCGGCCGCAAGCTGTTGCTGACCGATGGCCCCCTGTTCAAAGACCAGTTTTTTCACCGCGGCCAGGCTGTTGCCGAGGTTGGCGATACCCACCTGCAAGCCGGATACCCAGTCATACTTCGCCCCACCTTGTTTAATGCTCATCGCCCGTTCGATGCAGTCATCCACCAGTGCCGAGCAGAGAATATCGTGCACGTTCTCTTCAAGCATGGTGTCGACCACATACTCAATCTCAATCGATTTACGCGTGTAGTAGCGGATTTGCGCATCCCATGCGGCCATCACCTCATCGAAATTGTTGAAGTTACCGGCGGAAAGCGCTTTTTCCTGCGGCAGGAAGACTTTCCCGCTGGTGGCGTCACGACCGCCTTCCAGCGCAGCGAGCATCACGCGGGCAAAGTTGATAAAGCTCATGCCGGTGCAGCGGTAGCCCCACTTGCCGCCGACCGCGGTTTCGATACAACCGATCGCTGCGTAATCGTAGGCGTCCTGCGGCTCAATTCCGAGTTTGATAAATTCCGGGATGACAATTTCATCGTTGTTAAATGCTGGCATCCCAAAGCCACAGCGGATCACCTGCACGCAGGCGTCGAGGAAGTCATTGCTCATCCCGGCGTGATAACGCACGCTGAGGTTAGGCTGAGTGGAGCGCAGACGACCGCACGATTCAAGGATCGCGTAAGAGAGCGGATTGACCGCATCCATCGATTGACCGTTAACCAGGCTTTGTCCGCCAATGGTGACGTTCTGATAGAGGGGGCTGCCTGCAGAGGCTTTAGAGTGCGATCCGGAACGGATTTTGTTCACTTCCAGCAGCTTAAGCCAGCAGCTGTGCAGCAGTTCAATGGCGTGTTCGCGGTCCAGCGACTGGTTCAGCTCCACGTCACGGCGGTAGTACGGATAAAGATACTGGTCCATACGCCCGAACGACACCGAGTGACCATTGGACTCAATTTGCAGAATCAACTGGATGAAGTAGCACAGTTGCAGCGCCTGCCAGAAAGTTTGCGGCGGCTGGTGGGCGATCAGATCGCAGTTTTCTGCTATCGCCAGGAGTTCGTTACGACGGCTGATACGCGTCTCTTCACTCGCCATTTTACGTGCCAGTTCGGCGAAGCGGGCGATGTGGTCACTGACGGCAACCAGCACAATATCAATGGCTTTCAGAAACTGCTCGCCATGCAGATCCTCGAGAACAGTCAGGTTAATACGAGAACGGCGCTCTGCGACTTTTTCCCGCAAGCCGTCAATGCCTTTTTCCAGCAGCAGCGGGAAGTTCACCGCCAGGTGTGCGTCACCGGAGGTCATGTTGCCTTCAGCTTTGATAATACCGGTTTCCAGCAACCCTTTTTGCTCATCGGTAAACATGCCGTAGCAGCGGTCCTGAACGGTCTGACCGCGCCACCACGGGCACACGGCATGCAGGACGCGCTTGTTCTCTTCACTGACCGCAAAACCAGCCCCTGGTCTGTCCGCCAGGTCGTCGATTTCTTTTTCAATCCATGACACGGTGTATTCAGGGAAGATCGGCGCGGCGCGGACTTCGCTTGCCTGGTTACCGATGATCAGCTCGTCGTGTTTGATCCAGATGGTTCGTTGTGCCAGATGATGTGCCAGCGCCAGCGCGCGGCGTACCGGAATCGGCTTGTCCAGATGCTGCTGGTACATTTCAGTGTAATGCTGCGCGCGTTCGGTACAGACCGGTGGTTTGACGATATGCACCAGCGCGGTTTTGTGTGCTTTGATGCGGTCGCTGAGCGTATCCAGTTTCAGTTGGGTCATGGGTTTATCCTCGTAAAGTCGCGGTCAAACCTTTCGTGCAGGCGTACTGCTGCGCAAAGGCGAGCAGATCGGGTGCATCCAGCGGCTTATCCGGCGCGTGGTAGGGTTGGTTGAGCAAGTGGTATTTATTGATGCCCAGCGTGTGGTAGGGCAAAAAGTGGATCTCGCTGACGTGCAGTTCGTCGGCGGCAAAATCGGTAATCGCTTTAATGGCCTCTTCATCCGCGTTAAACCCCTGAACCAGCGGAACGCGGATGATGATTTTTTTTCCGGCAACGGCGAGCTTTTTCAGGTTTTCCAGCACGCGTGATGCGCTGCCATCCGTCCATTGCTTAAACGGCGCGTCGGCAACGTGTTTCAAATCTGCAAGGAACAGATCGATCCAGGGCAATGAAGGTTCAATGTATTTCCACGGCACATGCAGACAGGTTTCAACTGCGGTATGAATGCCCGCTTCGTGACTGGCTTTAAACAGCGACGCGGCCAGTTCTGGTTGCATAAACGGTTCGCCGCCCGAAAGCGTAATACCGCCGCCGCTGCGGTCATAAAAAGGTTTATCGCGCAGAACGGTGGTCATTATTTCATCCACGCTTTTGACTTCACCGCAGACGGTCAATGCCTGAGTGGGGCAACAATCGGTCAGGCGGGTAAGATGCGCGTCAGTGAGTTTTTCGCGATGGATAAGGAGGCCATTCAGCGCGCGTTCGATGACGCCCGGCGCCGCCTTTACGCAAAGCTCGCAGCCTTCGAGGCACAAACGTGCATCAAACAGCAGATCCAGCGTGCGCCCCCGGCTTTCCGGATTCTGACACCAGCGACAGCCCAGAGAGCATCCTTTAAGGAACACCACGGTGCGGATACCGGGGCCATCGTGTGTAGAATAGCGCTGAATATTGAAAATCATAAACGGCCTCATTTGTTTCGTATAAAGATTAAATAACTTTCGAATGAAAGTTATGTTGACGTGCGTCAACTAACAGAAAGGTTTTGCCGTGGTATCTTTCATTTATGCTAACGAGTCGTTGAGGAATGATTATGGAACTCTATCTGGATACGTCCGATGTTGACGCGGTGAAAACGCTGGCGCGAGTTTTCCCGCTGGCGGGCGTGACCACCAACCCCAGTATTGTGGCGGCGGGGAAAAAACCGTTGGATGTCTTATTGCCACAATTGCATGAAGCGATGGGAGGACAGGGGCGTCTGTTCGCTCAGGTGATGGCGACAACGGCACAAGGGATGGTGAGTGATGCGCGTAAACTGCGTGGGATCATTGCTGATATCGTGGTGAAAGTGCCGGTCACGGCGGAAGGTCTGGCGGCGATCAAACTGCTGAAAGAGGAAGGCATTCCGACGCTGGGAACGGCGGTGTACGGGGCGGCGCAGGGGCTGCTGTCGGCGCTGGCGGGGGCGGAGTATGTTGCGCCTTACGTGAACCGCGTAGACGCGCAGGGCGGCGATGGCATTCAGACCGTCAACGATTTGCAGAATTTACTGACGATGCATGCGCCGCATGCCAAAGTGCTGGCCGCCAGTTTCAAAACACCGCGTCAGGCGCTGGATTGTCTGCTGGCGGGTTGTGAATCCATCACCTTACCGCTGGACGTTGCCCAGCAGCTGATTCGCTCTCCGGCTGTTGATGCGGCGGTGGCGAAGTTTGAACACGACTGGCAGAGTGCCTTTGGGCGCACGTCGCTGTAAATTGTAGGTCGGATAAGGCAACGTCGTCATCCGGCAATTCGCGCCATCATTGCCTGATGGCGCTACGCCTTATCAGGCCGGAATCTACTCAGGATGATGCTTCCCCACACACCTCGCAGCCCGGATTACGCATCAGCTTCATTTCGCGGAACTGGCAGGTCATGGCATCGTACATGACGATTTTCCCTGACGCGGGCTGACCATACTGCGCCAGCAGCTTTATCGCCTCCATTGCCTGTAACGACCCTATCACCCCAATCAGCGGCGCCATCACTCCGGCTTCCACGCAGGTCAATGCATTTTCACCAAACAGACGGCTCAGACAGCGATAGCAGGGCTCACCTTCTTTGTAGGTAAAGACAGTGATCTGGCCTTCCATGCGGATCGCCGCGCCAGAAATCAGCGGGACTTTTGCCGCATAACAACCCGCATTGAGCTGGTTACGAATCGCGACGTTATCGGTGCAGTCCAGCACCAGATCGTGTTCGGCGATGAGTGCCCGAAGGGCGGTCTCGTCCAGCAGCGCATTAATCGGGGTAATCGCGACGTGCGGATTAATTCGGCTTAGCGCGGCACGCGCCGACTCCACTTTCGGCTGGTTGAGGGTCGCATCGCTGTGCAGCGTCTGGCGCTGCAGATTTGACAGCGACACGGTGTCGAAATCGAGCAGCGTCAGGTGGCCGACGCCGGCGCTCGCCAGATACTGCGAGGACGCACAGCCCAGCCCACCGAGGCCCACTACCAGTACTCTGGCTTCCTTCAGCGCTTCCTGTCCGTCAAAGTCAAAGCCGCGCAAAATGATCTGCCGGTTGTAGCGCAGCATCTCCTGATCGCTGAGTTCTGCCATCACAGGCCTCCGAACAGCGCGTTGAAGGGTTCGACTTCCACCCATTCACCCACTTCGACGTTACCGCGATCGCGCTCCAGCACAATGAAGCAGTTGCCCTGACTGAAGGAACTAAAAATATGTGAACCCTGATGGCCTGTGGTACTTACTTCCAGTTCACCGTTAGCGGTGCGCTGCAGCATACCTCGCTGGAAATCGAGACGTCCCGGCGTTTTCTTCAGTCGCGAAGCGGTACGGACGCGCTGGCGCGCGGGTAATCCGCTGGCCGTATTGCCGCTCAGTTTCGCCAGCAGCGGCTGAACCAACTGGTAGAAGGTCAGTGCCGCTGAGACCGGGTTGCCCGGCAGACCGCAGAACCAGCTGTTGCGCAGTTTGCCAAAGGCGAACGGTTTGCCCGGTTTGATTGCCAGTTTCCAGAAAGCGATTTCGCCCAGCTCTTCAAGAATGGTTTTGGTGTAATCCGCTTCACCGACCGACACGCCGCCGGAGCTAATCACCACATCCGCCTGACTGTCGGCTTCGATAAACGCCGTGCGCAGGGCGTGCGGATCATCGCGGATGATGCCTAAATTGATTACGTCGCAACCCAACTGTTGCAGCATCAGGTGCACCGTCAGGCGGTTGGTATCATAAATCTGACCTTCGCCGAGTGGTTGACCGGGCAGTTGCAGTTCATCTCCCGTCGAGAACAGCGCAACGCGCACTTTACGCACCACCTGGACGTCGGCAATGCCGAGCGAGGCCAGTACCGGCAGTTCGCCTGTGGTAAGACGTGTACCGGCAGGGAAAACCACTGCGTTTTGCCCGATGTCTTCGCCACGACGGCGGATATTTTGCCCGGCGCGAACGTCGGCGGTAAAACGCACGCCGTTATCTGTCTGTTCCGCCTGCTCTTGCATCACCACCGCGTCACATCCCGGCGGTACTGGCGCACCGGTCATAATGCGAATACAGCTGCCCGCAGGCCATTCTCCCTGGAACGGCTGACCGGCGAACGCTTTGCCAGCGACCGGCAGCGGATGTCCGTTGGCGAGATCGGCCAGACGTACCGCGTAACCGTCCATCGCCGAATTATCGAAACCCGGGACGTCCAACGGCGAAACCACGTCAGTCGCCAGAATTCTGCCAAAGCACTGCACCAGCGGTAACGTCTCGACGGCGGTGAGCGGGGTAACACGCGACAACATTTCGGTAAGCGCCGTTTCCAGCGGCATCAGTCCGGCGGTAAATTCCATGAAAACACTCCTGCGGGGCAAAATCGAATCCGTCTATTATGTCAGAAAATGCGAGGGGACTGTATGCCACCTCGGACTTAGGAAGGGTGTGAACGCTTTACATGCTAATCGCATCTTTCTATAGTCAAAAATCGAATCAATAACTCTACAGAATTCTGATATTTGTAGAAGACGGACGGCAAATATGGGCAAAGCAGTCATTGCAATTCACGGCGGCGCAGGGGCGATTACCCGCGCGCAGATGAGCCAGGAGCAGGAATTACGCTATATCCAGGCGCTTTCCGACATTGTCGACGTCGGCCAAAAGATGCTGGAAGCGGGAGAGAGCGCGCTGGATGTGGTCACTGAAGCCGTGCGACTGCTTGAAGAGTGTCCGCTGTTTAATGCCGGGATCGGCGCGGTGTATACCCGTGATGAGACCCATGAGCTGGATGCCTGCATCATGGATGGCAATACCCTGAAAGCCGGGGCGGTAGCGGGCGTCAGTCATTTGCGTAATCCGATCCTCGCTGCCCGACTGGTGATGGAGCGCAGCCCGCATGTCATGATGATTGGCGCGGGGGCAGAAAAATTTGCGGCCGCAGAAGGGATGGGGCTGGTCTCTGCGGATCTCTTTTCAACGCCTGAACGTTATCAACAATTGCTGACCGCGCGATCGAGCGGCGAAACCGTGCTGGATCACAGCGGCGCACCGCTGGATGAAGGCAAGAAAATGGGCACTGTGGGCGCGGTAGCGCTGGATGTGCATGGCAATCTGGCGGCGGCGACATCGACTGGCGGCATGACCAACAAATTACCGGGCCGCGTCGGCGACAGCCCGCTCGTTGGCGCGGGCTGCTATGCCAATAACGCCAGCGTGGCGGTCTCCTGCACCGGCACCGGAGAAGTGTTTATCCGCGCGCTGGCGGCTTATGATATTGCTGCGTTGATGGACTACGGCGGCCTGAGTTTATCCGAAGCCTGCGAACGGGTGGTGATGGAAAAGTTACCGGCGCTGGGCGGCAGCGGCGGGCTGATTGCCATCGATCACGAAGGGAATGTGGCCTTGCCGTTTAATTGCGAAGGCATGTATCGCGCCTGGGGTTATGCCGGGGATACACCAACGACCGGGATTTACCGGGAAAAAGGGGACACCGTTGCCACACAGTGATGCGCTTGATGCCAGCGACGTGCTGGCCGTCAGCAATCTGAATATAGCCTTTCAACAGGACCAGCAGCGTACTGAGGCGGTGCGGAACCTGTCGTTTCGTCTCAGGCGTGGCGAAACGCTGGCGATTGTCGGTGAATCCGGTTCAGGAAAATCGGTCACCGCGCTGTCGCTGATGCGACTGATTGAACAGTCTGGTGGTGAGGTGCAGTGCGAGCAGATGCTGCTGCGTCGTCGGAACCGCGAGGTGATTGAGCTGGGCGAACAGAGTACGTCGCAGCTTCAGCGGGTCCGTGGCGCCGATATCGCCATGATCTTTCAGGAGCCGATGACATCGCTCAATCCGGTGTTTACCGTGGGTGAGCAGATAGCCGAGTCCATTCGCCTGCATCAGGGGGCGGGACGTGAAGAGGCGATGGCGGAGGCGAAGAGGATGCTCGATCAGGTTCGCATTCCGGAGGCGAAAGCGATCCTTTCACGCTATCCCCATCAGCTATCCGGCGGCATGCGCCAGCGGGTAATGATTGCGATGGCGCTCTCGTGTCGCCCGGCGGTGCTGATTGCCGATGAACCGACAACCGCGCTGGACGTCACGATTCAGGCGCAAATCCTGCAACTGATCAAAGTCCTGCAACGAGAGATGTCGATGGGAGTGATTTTCATCACTCACGATATGGGCGTGGTCGCGGATGTCGCCGATCGTGTACTGGTGATGTATCAGGGCGAAGGGGTGGAGACCGGCACTGTGGAACAGATCTTCCGCGCGCCACAGCATCCTTACACGCAGTCATTATTAGCGGCGGTACCGCAACTTGGGGCGATGAAAGGTCTCCCTTATCCGCGCCGCTTCCCGTTGATCTCTTTGAGCGAGCCGGAAAAGCATGAGCAACCCATCGATCAAAATACGGTGGTCGAGGGGGAACCCATTTTGCAGGTACGCAATCTGGTCACTCGTTTCCCGTTACGTAGCGGGATCCTGAATCGGGTGACCCGCGAAGTGCATGCGGTGGAAAATGTCAGCTTTGATCTCTGGCCTGGCGAGACGCTATCGCTGGTCGGTGAGTCAGGCTGTGGCAAATCCACCACCGGACGTGCGCTACTGCGCCTGGTGGAGTCGCAGTCCGGCGAGATTATTTTCAACGGTCAGCGAATCGATACGTTGTCCGACAGTCAATTGCAGCCATTGCGTCGCGATATTCAGTTTATTTTTCAGGATCCGTACGCC
This sequence comes from Citrobacter sp. RHB35-C17, assembly GCF_013816795.1. Taxonomy (NCBI): domain Bacteria; kingdom Pseudomonadati; phylum Pseudomonadota; class Gammaproteobacteria; order Enterobacterales; family Enterobacteriaceae; genus Citrobacter; species Citrobacter sp. RHB35-C17. Next base: position 1,651,727 of record NZ_CP057150.1, read on the forward strand.
TCACTCGACCCGCGACAAACCGTGGGTTATTCGATCATGGAGCCACTGCGCGTCCACGGGTTGTTGCAGGGGAAGGCGGCGGCCGATCGGGTGGCGTGGCTGCTGGAGCGTGTCGGGTTGAAACCTGAACATGCGTGGCGTTACCCGCATGAGTTTTCCGGCGGACAGCGCCAGCGGATCTGTATTGCCCGCGCGCTGGCGCTCAATCCAAAAGTGATTATTGCCGATGAGTCGGTCTCCGCGCTGGATGTGTCGATTCGCGGGCAAATTATCAACCTGCTGCTCGACTTGCAGCGAGAGCTGGGGATCGCCTGGCTGTTCATCTCGCATGATATGGCCGTCGTTGAACGGATCAGCCACCGCGTGGCGGTGATGCATATGGGGCAGATTGTTGAGATCGGCCCACGCGCTGCGCTGTTTGAAGATCCTCAGCATCCGTATACCCGCAAGCTCATGGCGGCGGTTCCGGTTGCCGACCCCGGACATCACCGCCCGCAGCGGGTGCTGCTGTCGGACGATCTGCCCAGCAACATTTACCGGCGCGGTGAAGCGCCCGCACCGGTTTCATTGCAGTTAGTCGGGCCCGGACATTATGTCGCGCGTCCACAACAAGAAAATGCGCTATTGCGTTTATAACAATCAGGCAGGGTTCAGGAGAAAAAAGATGACAAAATTACTCGCCCGACATTGGCTACTGGCATTAGGCGCGACGACCGCGCTGGCAGCCTCCCCGGCGTTTGCCGCGAAAGATGTAGTGGTCGCGGTGGGGTCCAACTTCACCACGCTCGATCCATATGATGCGAATGACACCTTATCGCAGCAGGTGGCAAAATCGTTTTATCAGGGGCTGTTTGGCCTTGATAAAGAGATGAAGCTGAAGAACGTGCTGGCAGAAAGTTACACCGTCTCTGACGACGGCCTGGTGTATACCCTTAAACTGCGTCAGGGGGTGAAATTCCAGGACGGGACCGACTTTAACGCCGAGGCGGTGAAAATAAACCTCGATCGCGCCAGCGATCCCGCCAATAGCCTTAAGCGTTATAACCTGTATAAAAACATCGCCAAAACAGAGGCTGTCGATCCCGCGACGGTAAAAATCACTCTGAAGCAGCCGTTCTCCGCGTTTATTAATATTCTGGCGCACCCGGCAACGGCGATGATCTCACCAGCCGCGCTGGCGAAATACGGCAAAGAGATTGGCTTTCATCCGGTCGGCACTGGTCCGTATGTGCTGGACACCTGGAATCAAACCGATTTTGTGAAGGTGAAGAAATTTGCCGATTACTGGCAGCCGGGATTACCGAAGCTGGATAGCATCACCTGGCGTCCGGTCACCGATAACAATACCCGTGCGGCGATGCTGCAAACCGGGGAAGCACAGTTTGCCTTCCCGATCCCCTACGAGCAGGCGGCGCTGTTAGAGAAAAACAAAAATCTGCAGCTGGTCGCCAGTCCGTCGATCATGCAGCGTTACATCAGCATGAACGTGACGCAAAAACCGTTCGACAACCCGAAAGTCCGCGAGGCGTTAAACTACGCCATCAACCGTCAGGCGCTGGTGAAAGTGGCGTTTGCTGGCTATGCGACCCCGGCTACCGGCGTGGTGCCGCCGTCGATTGCTTATGCGCAGAGCTACACGCCCTGGCCTTACGATCCGGCAAAAGCGCGTGAACTGCTGAAAGAAGCGGGTTATCCAAACGGTTTTAGCACCACGCTATGGTCATCGCACAATCACAGTACCGCCCAGAAAGTGTTGCAGTTTACCCAACAGCAACTGGCGCAGGTGGGGGTTAAAGTGCAGGTGACGGCGATGGATGCCGGTCAGCGCGCGTCGGAAGTGGAGGGCAAAGGGCAGAAAGAGAGCGGCGTGAGAATGTTCTACACCGGCTGGTCGGCGTCGACCGGTGAAGCCGACTGGGCATTGTCGCCGCTGTTTGCCTCACAAAACTGGCCGCCAACGCTGTTTAACACCGCGTTCTACAGCAATCCGCAGGTTGACACTGACCTCGCCGACGCGCTGAAAACGACCGATCCGCAAGAGAAAGCGCGGCTGTACAAAGCGGCGCAGGATATCGTCTGGAAAGAGTCGCCGTGGATCCCGCTGGTGGTGGAAAAACTGGTCTCGGCGCACAGTAACAAACTGACCGGTTTCTGGATCATGCCAGATACCGGGTTCAGCTTTGATGATGCAGATTTGAAATAAGCCACAGCGGAAATCGGATGCTTAACTATATCCTTAAACGCCTGCTGGGGTTGATTCCGACCCTGTTCATTGTTGCGGTGCTGGTGTTTTTATTTGTTCACCTGTTGCCCGGTGACCCGGCGCGACTGATTGCCGGGCCGGAAGCCGACTCGCAGGTGATTGAGCTGGTTCGTCAGCAACTCGGTCTCGACAGGCCGCTGCATGTCCAGTTCTGGCATTACATGACTAACGTGTTGCAGGGCGATTTTGGCCTCTCGATGGTTTCCCGTCGGCCGGTCTCGGAGGAGATCGCCAGCCGGTTTATGCCGACGCTGTGGCTGACGTTGACCAGTATGATCTGGGCCGTTCTGTTCGGTATGGCGGCGGGAATTGTCGCGGCGGTATGGCGTAATCGCTGGCCGGATCGCCTCAGCATGACGCTGGCCGTTACCGGGATCTCCTTTCCGGCGTTCGCGCTGGGGATGTTGTTAATGCAGGTGTTCTCCGTGGAGTTAGGCTGGTTGCCGACCGTCGGGGCCGATAGCTGGCAGCACTATATTCTGCCGTCTGTCACCCTTGGCGCGGCGGTGGCCTCAGTGATGGCACGCTTTACCCGCGCCTCATTTGTCGATGTGCTCAGTGAAGACTATATGCGTACCGCCCGGGCGAAAGGGGTCAGCGAAACCTGGGTGGTGCTCAAGCATGGGCTGCGCAATGCGATGATCCCGGTGGTCACCATGATGGGGTTACAGTTCGGCTTTTTGCTCGGCGGGTCTATCGTGGTCGAAAAGGTCTTCAACTGGCCCGGTCTCGGACGTCTGCTGGTGGACTCCGTAGAGATGCGCGATTATCCGGTGATTCAGGCGGAAGTCCTGTTGTTCTCACTGGAATTTATACTTATCAACTTAGTGGTGGATGTGCTGTATGCCGCCATTAACCCGGCTATCAGGTACAAGTAAGGATGCGTTTACTTAACTGGCGCCGTCAGGCGATTTTAGATGCCATGCCAATGGTGAAACCCGAGCGGGTACGCACGCCGTGGCACGAATTCTGGCGACGTTTTCGCCGTCAGCATGTGGCGTTGATAGCAGGCCTGTTTGTGCTGCTGCTGATCCTGGTGGCAATCTTCGCCCGCTGGCTGACGCCGTTCGATGCGGAAAACTATTTCGATTACGACAGGCTGAATGACGGACCGTCGATGATGCATTGGTTCGGCGTGGATTCGCTGGGCAGAGATATCTTCAGCCGCGTGCTGGTTGGCGCGCAAATTTCACTGGCGGCAGGGGTATTTGCAGTATTGATTGGCGCGGTTATTGGCACCGTCCTGGGGCTGCTCGCGGGTTACTATGAAGGCTGGTGGGACCGGGTCATCATGCGCATCTGCGACGTGCTGTTTGCGTTTCCGGGTATCCTGCTGGCGATTGCTGTGGTCGCGGTATTAGGCAGCGGCATTGCCAACGTGATTATCGCGGTGGCGATCTTCTCAATCCCGGCATTTGCGCGTCTGGTGCGCGGCAACACGCTGGTGCTGAAACGCCAGACGTTTATCGAATCGGCGCGCAGTATTGGTGCCAGCGATGCGACCATTATTTTCAGTCATATCCTGCCAGGAACCGTCTCGTCGATTGTGGTCTTTTTTACCATGCGTATTGGTACGTCGATCATCTCTGCGGCAAGTCTGTCGTTTCTGGGACTGGGCGCACAGCCGCCGACGCCGGAGTGGGGCGCGATGCTGAATGAAGCGCGGGCGGATATGGTGATTGCGCCGCATGTGGCGCTGTTCCCGGCGGTGGCGATTTTCCTGACGGTACTGGCGTTTAATCTGTTAGGCGATGGCCTGCGCGACGCGCTGGACCCGAAGATAAAAGGGTGAACCACAAGCCTGATAAGACGCGTTGGCGTCGTTATCAGGCATTGCCGGATGGGGCATAAATGCCTTATCCGGCTGGGTCAGTGAGAGTTAAGCGCGGGTGCCCCACAGGTCGTACTCGTCGGCGTTTTCCACTTTCACGCGGATCACGTCGCCCGGCTTCACGTTGGTTTCACCGTTCAGATAGACTGCGCCGTCGATTTCCGGGGCGTCGGCCATGCTGCGACCAATCGCGCCTTCTTCGTCGACTTCATCGACGATCACCAGAATTTCGCGACCAACTTTTTCCTGCAAACGTTCCGCAGAGATCTGCTGTTGCAGTTGCATAAAGCGGTTCCAGCGCTCTTCCTTCACCTCTTCCGGTACCTGATCCGGCAGCGCATTGGCGCCAGCGCCTTCTACCGGGCTGTATTTGAAGCAGCCTACGCGGTCGAGACGCGCTTCTTTCAGGAAGTCGAGCAGCATCTGGAAATCGTCTTCCGTTTCACCCGGGAAGCCAACAATAAACGTTGAGCGCAGGGTCAACTCCGGACAGATTTCACGCCATTGCTTGATGCGCGCCAGCTGGCGGTCAACCGAGCCGGGGCGCTTCATCAACTTGAGAATACGTGGGCTGGCGTGCTGAAGCGGGATATCCAGATATGGCAGGATCTTACCTTCCGCCATCAGCGGGATCACGTCATCAACGTGCGGATACGGGTAGACATAGTGCAGACGCGTCCAGATACCCAGTTTAGACAGCTGTTCACACAGGCTGACCATGCTGGTTTTCACCGGTTCACCGTTATAGAACCCGGTACGATGCTTCACATCCACGCCATAGGCGGAGGTGTCCTGAGAAATCACGAGGATCTCTTTCACACCGGCATCGACCAGACGCTTTGCTTCGCTCAGCACATCACTAATTGGACGGCTAACCAGATCGCCGCGCATGGACGGAATGATGCAGAAGGTGCAGCGATGATTGCAGCCTTCAGAAATTTTCAGGTAGGCGTAATGACGCGGGGTCAGCTTCACGCCTTGTTCCGGCACCAGGCTCAGGAACGGATTGTGCTTCGGTTTCGGCACGTAGTGGTGAACATGTTCCAGAACCTGCTCATAGCTATGCGGCCCGGTGATTTCCAGCACTTTCGGATGGACTTCACGGATCTGATCTTCTTTCGCGCCCAGACAGCCGGTGACGATCACTTTGCCGTTTTCGTTCAGCGCTTCGCCAATGGCTTCCAGTGATTCCTGCACTGCGCTGTCGATAAAACCGCAGGTATTGACGATCACCATATCGGCGTCGTCGTAACTCGGGACGACATCGTAGCCTTCGGTACGCAGTTCAGTCAGGATACGTTCCGAATCGACGAGGTTTTTCGGACAGCCGAGGGAAACGAAGCCGATTTTCGGCTGGTGGGTTACTTTGCTCATAGCTTAAAAATTGTTCAGTTATTGGAATGTTCAGGGCAGGGATTCTACAGAGTTCCGCACAAAAATTGTATTGCTATCTCACCCGATAAGGGCGGGAAAGTCGGTATTGGCTTATAGCGACTTTGTAAATTATGTTAATGGCGGGTGAATTATTGATCTCAGGCATCACATTGTACAAAAAATAGCCATACTATTATGTTGCACCATGGCTGGAAGAGGAGGAACGAAGTATGTTCGTTGACAGACTGAGAACCGATCTGCTGAATAAGCTTATCAACGCCAGGATCGACCTCGCTGCGTATCTGCAGCTAAGGATGGCGAAAGGATACATGTCAGTCAGCGAGAATGATCATCTACGTGAGAACTTTTTCGAACTGAACCGAGAGCTGCACGATAAATCGTTGCGCTTGAATCTGCATCTCGATCAGGAAGAGTGGGATGCTTTGCACCATGCCGAAGGCGCACTCGCCGCTGCGGCGGTGTGCCTGATGAGCGGACACCACGACTGTCCGAATTTTATTGCCGTCAATGCAGAAAAACTCAATACCTGCCTGACAACCTTAACGCTGAGCATTCAGAGTTTGCAGGCTCATTCCACGCTTGAAGATGCCTGATTCCAGGGGGAGGCGACTCCCCCTTTCATCGTTAAGTTTTTGTAAAAATGCCTTCCTGACGTTCTTCGCTGACTACGCTTTAACCAGAGTCAACAAGGAGGCGTTATGCGTCGTTCGCTTATCCCAGTAATGACATTGCTAATTTTCCCCTGGTTTGCTCAGGCGAAAACGCCTGCGGTCAATGTTGAGGTGCTGCAAACCAAACTTGACCACCCGTGGGCGCTGGCCTTTCTGCCGGGCGACGACGGCATGCTGATCACTCTGAAGGGTGGGCAGTTGCGCCACTGGCAGGCAGGAAAAGGGCTTTCTGACCCGCTGCCTGGGGTGCCAAAGGTGTGGTCAAACGGGCAGGGCGGTCTGCTGGACGTGGCGCTGGCACCGGACTTTAGCCAGTCCCGGCGCGTCTGGCTCAGTTTTTCCCAGGCTGATGCAGAGGGAAAAGCAGGAACTGCGGTGGGCTATGGTCGACTCAGCGACGACCTTTCGCGGCTGGAAAACTTCCAGACGGTCTTCCGGCAGATGCCAAAACTCTCTACCGGCAATCATTTCGGTGGACGACTGGTGTTTGACGGTAAGGGGCATCTGTTCATCGGGCTGGGGGAAAACAACCAGCGGCCGACCGCACAGGATCTCGACAAACTGCAGGGGAAAGTGGTGCGTCTGACCGATCAGGGGAAAATCCCGGCGGACAATCCGTTTGTTAATCAGCCTGGCGCGCGCCCGGAAATCTGGTCTTATGGGATCCGTAATCCGCAGGGGATGGCGATGAATCCGTGGAGCGATACGCTGTGGCTCAATGAGCACGGGCCGCGCGGCGGAGATGAGATCAATATCCCCGAAAAAGGCAAAAACTACGGCTGGCCGCTGGCGACATGGGGCATTAACTATAGCGGGCTGAAAATCCCGGAAGCGCAGGGCGAAAAGGTGGCAGGTACCGAACAGCCCATTTTCTACTGGCAGAAATCACCTGCCGTTAGCGGGATGGCCTTTTATGGCCACGATACTTTCCCTCAGTGGCGGCAGAAACTGTTCATTGGCGCACTGAAGGACCAGAATGTGATTGTGATGAGGGTGAATGGCAATACGGTCGCTGAAGAGGGGCGCATTCTGGGTGAGCGAAAACAGCGGATCCGCGACGTACGCGTCGGGCCCGACGGTTATCTGTATGTCTTAACCGACGAGTCCGATGGCGAGTTGCTTAAAGTCAGCCCGCGTACCTGAACGGCTTAGCTGACCGGGATCATGACCGTTTTACGAAACGCCGGGCGCTCGCTGAGCTGCTGGTACCAGCGCTCAAGATGCGGACGCGGTGTCCATGTCAGTCCCACGTTGAACAGGTTGTAGACAAACGGCGCGATGGCGATGTCACCGGTGCCAAACGCTTTTCCCGAGAACCATAACTGGTCGGCCAGCGCCGCGTCGAGGATCGCGAACAGCTCGTCGCAGCGTTTCGCTCCGGCATCGATAGCGGCGTGATCGCGCTGTTCCGGCGGTGTTCTCACTAAACCAAAAAGCACCACACGGTGTGCTGGACTGAGGGTTTGATTCGCCCAGTCCATCCATTTTTCGCCTTCAGCCCGACGCGCCGGTGACTCGACCCACAGGCGTTTTTGTCCATACTGGGCAGCCAGGTAACGCACGATGGCGTTGGATTCCCACAGCAGCAGGTCGTTTTCATCATCACGTAGCAAAGGCACCAGACCGTTCGGGTTCATCGCCAGATAATCGGCATCATGGTTCAGGCCAAACTGTCCTCCCGCCAGGATATGATTAAACGGTAATTCCAGTTCTTCGAGCGTCCACAATACTTTTTTGACGTTGGTTGAGTTATTCCGGCCCCACAGCGTAATCATAATTACCCCTCAAAAAATGGACAGCCTCAGGGCTGCGTTCACTCCACATGGTGAGATAAAGCTAACATTTACGCAACAGCCAACAAAAAATTCCTCTCCGTTGCGGCATAGCGGGGGGTTATTGCATAAACTTTAAAAACTTTACCAACTTACGGTTCACTTACGCTTCTTAGTGCGTTATTACTCACCGCACTTATTATACGGTGGTATGACGTATATTTTTTGAATGGATACTCGGGTGGCATTTATGACGCAATACGTTTCTTCCCTTCGCAATTTCGCAGCGGGTTCAGCCCTTCTCTTTCTCTTTGCGCCGACGGTGATGGCGGCGGAACAGACCATTGAACCGCCGAGCGTCGATGCGCGCGCGTGGATTTTAATGGATTACGCCAGCGGTAAGGTGCTGGCTGAAGGCAATGCCGATGAGAAACTGGATCCGGCCAGTCTGACGAAAATCATGACCAGCTATGTGGTGGGGCAGGCACTCAAAGCGGGCAAAATTAAACTGACCGACATGGTGACGATAGGCAAAGACGCGTGGGCGACCGGTAACCCGGCGCTGCGCGGCTCCTCGGTCATGTTCCTGAAGCCCGGCGATCAGGTGGCGGTTTCCGATCTCAATAAAGGGGTGATTATTCAGTCCGGCAACGACGCCTGTATCGCACTGGCAGACTATGTCGCAGGGAGCCAGGAGTCGTTTATCGGTCTGATGAATGGTTATGCGAAAAAGCTTGGGTTGACGAACACCACCTTCCAGACGGTACATGGTCTGGATGCGCCGGGCCAGTTCAGCACCGCGCGTGATATGGCGCTGCTGGGTAAAGCACTGATCCACGATGTGCCGGAAGAGTATGCGATCCATAAAGAAAAAGAGTTCACTTTTAACAAGATTCGCCAGCCCAACCGAAACCGTCTGCTCTGGAGCTCCAGCCTGAACGTTGACGGCATGAAAACAGGCACCACGGCGGGAGCCGGATACAATCTGGTCGCGTCGGCCACTCAGGGCGACATGCGTCTGATTTCGGTGGTATTAGGCACCAAAACTGACCGTATCCGCTTTAATGAATCAGAAAAACTGTTGACCTGGGGGTTCCGCTTCTTTGAGACCGTAACGCCTATCAAACCGGATGCCACCTTTGTGACCCAGCGCGTCTGGTTTGGTGACAAGAGTGAGGTGAATCTGGGGGCTGGCGAAGCCGGTTCTGTGACGATTCCGCGCGGTCAACTGAAAAACCTGAAAGCCAGCTTTACGCTGACGGAACCGCAGCTCACCGCGCCGCTGAAAAAGGGCCAGGTGGTCGGGACAATTGACTTCCAGTTGAACGGCAAATCGATTGAACAGCGTCCGTTGATCGTGATGGAGGCGGTAGAAGAGGGCGGCTTCTTTGGTCGGATGTGGGATTTCGTACTGATGAAATTTCATCAGTGGTTCGGTAGCTGGTTCTCTTAAGTCCTGATGATTGCCGGATAGCGCTGACGCCTGTCCGGCAAACGGCAATTAGTACATAAGCTTAATTCGCTGCGCTTTGGCGAAGCTGACAAATTCATCGTCAGGGCAGCAGTCGCTTACCACGATGTCAAAGTGTTTTAAATCTCCCATCCGCGCCGGACGGACCTTGCCAAATTTGCTGTGATCGGCCACCAGTACGTGGTGTTGCGCCATCGACATTGCCCAGTGTTTCACCGGCAATTCTTCCAGATTAAAACAGGTCGCCCCTTTGCTGATATGAACGCCGGCAGCGGAATAAAAGGCGATATCCGGACAGATATTGTTCAGGGTTTCCTGAGCATCAAGCGGTTTGAAAATCGCATTGCTGGCGTGAAATTCGCCGCCGGAGAGGATCGCCCGGCACAGCGGTTTTTCCTGCAATGCCAGAAACGTATTCAGGGAATAGCAGACGGCGGTAAACGGGATGTCATTATCGATCGCTTCGATGATCCACGGCGTCGTCGTACCGCAGTCAAAAAACAGCGTCTGATGCGGCTGCACCAGACTTGCCGCCAGCTGCGCCGCACGACGTTTTTCTTCCACTAAGCGGGATTTTTGATCGCTGAGCAGATAGTGGCTGGCGCTGCGGGGTTCCAGCACAATATAGCCACCGAGCAGCACTACCGGCGCACTGTTGTTATTCAGGTCGCGGCGAATGGTCATTTCAGAGACGCCCAGCAGGGTCGCGGCTTCCTTAAGATGGAGTTTATCGCTGCGTTTCAGTGCCTGCAGCAATTGACCAATACGCTCTTCGCGACGTGTTTCCATAATTCCCCTGGATGAATAATTAAGCGCTCTGTCTCTTTCAGTGCGCTTAATATTACTCTTTTTTCCTTCGTCTAGTCACGTACCCAGCCTTTACGAATCGGCAGGGCGAAGCAGATGCGGTAACCGTGTTGCAGGCCACGATAGAGGGCCGGACCGAATTTTTGCCAGATCATCTGCGCGCTCAGGCAGCCGATCATCCCAGCCAGCAGTCCGCCGAGTATGTCGAGCGGCCAGTGCACGCCAAGATAGACGCGGGACCAGGCGATGGTGACGGCCAACACCATCAACAGAACGCCGGACCAGAGACGATGCCAGAACAAAAACGCCAGCGCGAAGGTAAATATCACCGTGCCGTGATCGCTGGGGAACGAGTCATCTGCCGCATGCTGGAGATAATTGTAGCCAATGCGATCGGCAAACGGACGATCGTGTGGGAACAGGTGTCCCATTACCCATGACACCAGCAGGCTAACGACCAGCGCCATCGCCATTTTGACGATCAACTGCCGCTGCGCGCAAACCTGTTCACGCGGTCCCCACAGCCAGAGAACAACGGCTAACAGCGGGACGATGTTGATCAGATCTTTGGCGATAAAAATGGCGAGGGAAATCATCCACGATGCCGAGTCCGGCGTGGCATTGATAAAGTAGAACAGCGAATAGTTAATATTTTCCAGCATAGCAGTCAGACTCAGTTCGTTTAATGAAAATCCAGGCAGGCCGAGAATAAAAGTGTCCGTCCGCAGGGTAAAGAGGGATTGTCTTATTTACCTGTAAAAGAAGGTGTTTCAGACATCGCTCGTGATTTTCACTCAGCATAACCGCGTCAACGTAGACTAACCTTAAACCCAGGGAAGGATTTTCATGAGCGGGTAAAAATGTGCGCATTTTGCTTTTACCACGCATAATTCACTATCTCAGGTGAGGCTCTTTCATTACACTTTGCGCGATTTTTTATTGTCGAAGAGATTGCATGCAAAACCGTTTACAACAAGGTGCCCGTCTTGGACGTCAGGCGCTGCTTTTCCCTCTCTGTCTGGTGCTCTACGAATTCTCCACCTACATTGGCAACGATATGATCCAACCCGGCATGCTGGCGGTGGTGGAACAATATCAGGCGGGGATCGACTGGGTACCCACCTCCATGACCGCCTATCTGGCCGGCGGTATGTTTTTGCAATGGCTGTTAGGGCCGCTGTCGGATCGCATTGGCCGTCGTCCGGTGATGTTAGCGGGCGTGGTGTGGTTTATTGTCACCTGCCTGGCAACGCTGCTGGCGCAAAGCATCGAACAATTTACCCTGCTGCGTTTTTTGCAGGGCATCAGTCTGTGCTTTATTGGCGCGGTGGGCTACGCGGCGATCCAGGAGTCCTTTGAAGAGGCCGTGTGTATTAAAATCACCGCCCTGATGGCGAACGTCGCGCTGATAGCGCCACTGCTCGGACCGCTGGTGGGAGCGGCGTGGGTGCATGTCCTGCCGTGGGAAGGCATGTTTGTGCTGTTCGCCGCACTGGCGGCGATCGCGTTCTTTGGTCTGCAGCGGGCGATGCCGGAGACCGCCACGCGGATCGGCGAGCCGCTATCGCTAAAGGCGCTGGGTAATGATTACAGACTGGTGCTGAAAAATGGGCGCTTTGTCGCCGGCGCGCTGGCGCTGGGGTTCGTCAGCCTGCCGTTGCTGGCCTGGATCGCCCAGTCACCGATTATTATCATCAGCGGCGAACAGCTTAGTAGCTACGAGTATGGCCTGCTACAGGTGCCGATTTTTGGCGCGCTGATCGCCGGGAACCTGATGCTGGCGCGCCTGACCGCTCGGCGTACGGTGCGTTCGCTCATCATCATGGGCGGCTGGCCGATTGTGCTGGGACTGCTCATCGCCGCGGCGGCCACCGTCGTCTCGTCCCATGCGTATCTGTGGATGACGGCTGGTCTGAGCGTTTACGCTTTTGGCATCGGTGTGGCCAACGCCGGACTGGTGCGCCTCACCCTGTTCGCCAGCGACATGAGTAAAGGCACGGTCTCTGCGGCGATGGGAATGCTGCAAATGCTGATCTTTACCGTCGGGATTGAACTGAGTAAGCACGCTTATCTGCTCGGCGGGAATGGGCTGTTCAGCCTGTTTAATCTGGCGAGCGGCATGCTGTGGCTGTTGCTGATGTTTATCTTCCTGAAAGATAAACAGGCCGGGAATACCCGGGAAGGGTAATGGCGACATTGTTGGCCCGCTAAGCGCACCGCCATCAGGCAATAAAATCGGATGGCGGTGTAAACACCTTAGCCTGGTGAATAACGCAAGTCGTTGTTAATTAAATGGCGCTTCGTTCTTCAGGACACAATCAATGATGTCGAGGACGCCTTCTTTGTTGTTTGAGCCAGCTCGATATTTCGCGGCCTTCGCAATCGTATCTGCCGCATTTTCCATTGCAAAACTAAAGCCCGCCTGGCGCAGCATTTCAACATCATTTCCGCCATCCCCAAACACCACGACTTCACTATCGTCAATTCCCCAACGCTGCTGGAGCAGGCGCAGTCCGTTCGCTTTGTGTACGCCGGGGATAATGAGATCGATGCTGCCATAGCCGGTGTGAACAGGCACCATGATATCGCCAATGGCGTCGTGCAGGGCTTGCTGAACTTCCGGGATCCGATCGTCTGAGATGTTCAGGCCAAATTTGAAAAACACGTCATTGATATTGTTGAAATCATCCACGAATTCGAGGCGGTGATAGTACATGCCGGCGGTGGCTTTCATCTCGTCGTTGTACGCTTTCAGGGTATACGCACTGTTCTTACCGCAGGCGATGATTTCGACATCGGCGCGGGTTAACAGGTGATCGACGATGGCGGTAAAATCGGATTTCGCCAGATCACCGTTAAAGATATCCTGGCCTTCGCTTACCACCCAACCGCCGTTTTCGGCGACAAAGGAGATCTCATGGGCAATCTCAGGAAAGAAAGAGATGAGCTGGTAGTACTGATTGCCGCTGGCGACCGCAAAACGAATACCCTGCGTTTTCATCTGCTGATACTGTGCAAGAAAACGTTCGCGATTATAGGTCTTTTGATCGCTCAGAAAAGTGCCATCCATATCGACTGCAATTAACTTAATACCCATTTATCCCTTCTCCATCGCAGTTTGCGTAGTTGAATTTGGTTTGGCGACGGCTCTGGCGACAACGGCGGCCAGCAGCACCAGCGCCAGCACCACCAGCATGGCGCTACGTAAACCGTAGTGTTCGCCGAGGTAGCCGAGCAGCGGAGGGCCAACGAGAAAGGCGAGATAGCCGGTGGTTGCCACGACGCTAACGCGTGTCGGTGCATCCGGCCCCGTGTCGCTGGCCGCAGAAATGGTTAACGGGAAACCGAGCGATGCGCCCAGGCCCCACAGTATCACAGAGACGCCGGCCACCCAGGCGCTGTCGACGAAAATAATCAGACCAATACCGAGCGCGCCCATCAGGGCGCTGGCGCGAACCACCGCCACACGACTGTAACGGTCAATAAACCAGCCACCGGTAAAGCGCCCGACGGTCATCCCGAGCGTGAACCCAGCGTAAATCAGCGAGCCGGATGTCGGGCTAAACCCGTGACCGTCGACCATCAGCAGCGGTAGCCAGTCGTTGGCGGACCCTTCAGCAAAGGCCATCGCCAGCACCACAACGCCAATCAGCAGCAACTGAATATCGCGCCAGAAGGGGACGCCTTTTTCCTGGTGATGAGAACCGTCGTTGGCGTTTTTGCCCGTCCCGTCAGGAATGGCCTGGATGGCAATAAAAATCGGCGCAATCGCTACCAGCGAAGCCAGTACAATATGCGTGGTTGCCGCGACGCCGAAGGCTGTCAGTGCCATCCCGATACCCGCGCCCGCCAGCGTGCCGAAACTGTAAAAACCGTGCATCATCGGCAAAACGGTTTTGTTCATCTCACGTTCGACGGCCGCCCCTTCAATATTGATCGCCACTTCTGCGGAACCAAAACTGGCGCCGAATACACCTAAACCCAGCGCGAACAACACCGGGGAGGTGAGCCAAAGCGCCAGGCTTAGCACCAGCATCCCTACAATTGCGCAGGACATGGTGGTGCGAATCACCTTTCGGGTGCCAAATCGTTTCACCAGCCAGGCCGAACAAAGGATGCCGCTCATCGAACCAATCGAGAGACCAAACAGTACGGCCCCCATTTCCGCCGTCGAGACCGAAAGCGTGTCACGAATGGCGGGCGTGCGCGTGGCCCAGGAGGCCATCAGCAAGCCGGGCAAAAAGAAGAACATAAAAAGCGCCCAGGTTCGGCGTTGCAGGGCTTTGCGGGAGGAAGTCAATGTCATCAGGGAAGCACCAAAAGTACAACAATAGCGACAACACTAGCAAGTTTGTGTACATTTGTACATAAATCAGAAGGGGAATTTATGAGCAGACGACCAAACGATCCGCAGCGTCGGGAAAGGATACTTCAGGCAACTCTGGAGACAATTGCTGAGCATGGGATCAGTGCTGTAACGCATCGTAAAATCGCCAGCTGTGCAGGGGTTCCACTGGGATCCATGACGTATTACTTCGAGGGTATAGACTCGTTGATTGAAGAAGCGTTCACGCGTTTTACGTGCGATATGGCGCAGCAATATCGTGATTTTTTTGCCGGGGTGACCGGCCCGGAAATGGCCTGCGAATCGATCACCACCCTCATTTACAGTTCAGAAGTGACGACGCCGCATAATATGGAGCTGATGTATCAGCTGTACGCGATGATGAATCGTAAGCCGACACTAAGAAGTGTGATGCAGGACTGGATGCAAACCAGTCAGAGAACGCTTGAGCAGTGGTTTGATCCTATTACCGCCCGGGCGTTGGACGCTTTTATTGAAGGGATGACGTTGCATTTTGTGACTGACCGGACGCCGATGACGCGCGAAGAGATCCTGCGGATGGTTAAACGCATCGCCGGGTGAGCATCGTTGAGGGCGATAGTGGTTGTCTCCCCGGCGACACAAATGTCTTGCGCCACACGATCCTGCTCTTCATGCCGATCATCAGTCAGTATGGTTGAGGAGGGGGGTAAAGACGGGAGAGGAGAAATGCAGGCAACAAAAAACCCATCAACCTTGAACCAAAACGGCGGGGTTGATGGGCTCCACAAATTGGGGACATCAAAGAAAAGCAGTGGCACTAGTTATGACTGACACCTTGAGGAAAAGTTCTACATATCTGCAAAAAATTTTCACTTAAGGGACAACTTCAGTTTTAGCCTAAGCCTGGCCAGATGATGATGATGAGTGTCCCCGCCAGTGTCAGCAGCACGTTGGCTATCGCGTAGGTGCCTGCGTAACCGAGTGCCGGGATATTGCTACGCGCGGTATCGCTGATAATTTCCATTGCCGGTGCGCAGGTACGCGCCCCCATCATGGCGCCAAAAAGAAGCGCCCGGTTCATGCGCAAGACATAGGCGCCGAACAGGAAGCAAATGATCACCGGCACCAGGCTGACGATCAGACCAGCAATCAGCATTTGACCGCCAATTGCCCCTAACCCCTGACCGATGCCACTGCCTGCGCTTAAGCCAACGCCCGCCATAAAGACCATCAGGCCGAACTCTTTCACCATATTCAGCGCTCCCTGCGGGATGTAGCCAAATGTGGGATGGTTAGCACGCAGGAAGCCCAGCATGATCCCGGCGAACAGCAATCCAGCGGCGTTACCGATGCCGAAACTGAAGTTGCTGAACTGGAAGGTGATCATGCCGATCATCAGACCAATAATGAAGAACGCACAGAAGGCCAGCAGATCGGTGACCTGGCTGTGAATCGAGATAAAGCCAATACGATCCGCGATTGTTTTCACCCGGCGCGCGTCGCCGCTGACCTGCAATACGTCGCCTTTGTTGAGCACCACGTTGTCATCAATTGGCATTTCAATCTGCGAACGAATCACGCGGTTCAGGAAGCAGCCGTGATCGGTGAGCTTCAGTTGCGCAAGACGGCGTCCCACGGCATTGTGGTTTTTCACCACGATCTCTTCCGTGACGATCCGCATGTCGAGCAGGTCGCGGTCGAACACCTCTTTGCCGTTACGAAAGCTGGGGTCGAGGCGGGCATGAGCATCCGGATAGCCGACCAGCGCGATTTCATCACCCATCTGCAGCACGGCGTCACCGTCCGGGTTTGCCAGAATACCGTTACGACGGATGCGTTCAATGTAGCAGCCAGTTGCGCGGTAAATGCCGAGCTCCCGCAGGTTCTTTCCGTCCGTCCAGGCGACCAGTTCCGGGCCGACGCGATAAGCACGAATGACCGGCAGGTACACCTTCCGGTTCGTGTCGGTGTCCAGACCGCGTTCACGGGCGATTTGCTGGGCGCTGGTTTGCAGATCCTGATGCTGTAATTTTGGCAGATAGCGTGCGCCGACGATCAGGCTGACCAGACCGATCAGGTAGGTCAGTGCGTAGCCCAGGCTCAGGTTATCCAGCGCCCGGGAAAGCTGTGCGCTCTCCATTCCAAAATGGCGCAGCGTATCGCCAGCACCGACCAGAACCGGGGTAGACGTCATTGAGCCAGCCAGCATACCGGCCGTCAGGCCGATGTCCCAGCCAAATAGCTTACCCAAACCGAGGGCGATCAGCAGCGCGCTGCCGACCATCACCAGAGCCAGCATCAGGTAATTCTTCCCGTCCCGAAAAAAAATGGAAAAAAAGTTAGGACCCGCTTCAACGCCGACACAAAAAATAAACAGCATAAAGCCCAGATTCAGTGCGTCAGTGTTAATACTGAAATGCTGTTGCCCTAATAAGAGAGAGACGACTAAAACGCCAATGGAATTACCCAGTTGGATGGAACCCAGACGCAATTTACCGAGACACAGGCCGAGAGCCAGTACAACGAATAATAACAGGATGTAATTCCCATTTAACAAATCGGCGACGTTTATATTCACGGAGACTAACTTCTTGTTTACGAGTAAGCTGTTGAAAGAAATGGTAATTTAGGCTACTGTTTTGCCATCAAATAAGGGCGATTGTGACATATTCACAGCCCGAATATAAGCGGCACAACAATATAATCTGGCTAGTTTAATCTCATTACGTATCAACGGCTATAAGAATCGTGTTGGCGTATTTTGGCACGGAATGCTGAACGGCTTTATCTGACTGGACGCCTTTGGCGAAAAGTGTGTTCGATAGAGACAGTGTCAGGAGAAAAGATTGAAATATAAGCATGGTTGGGTAGGAGCGGTCTGCTGCTTTGTGCTCTTTGTGGTTGTCTGTCTTTTTCTGACGATGAACATGAAAGGGGCATTTCGGGCGGCCGGGCATCCTGAAATTGGGCTACTGTTTTTTACGCTGCCAGGCGCGGTCGCCAGTTTTTGCTCTCATCGCCGGGAGGTGATCAAACCGCTCCTTGGCGCAATGCTTGCAGCACCTTGTTGTTTGCTGTTCACGCGTCTTTTCTTTACGCCCACTCGCTCGCTGTGGCAGGAGATGGCGTGGTTATTCAGCGCCGTATTCTGGTGCGCTTTGGGAGCCTTATGCTTCCTGTTCATCAGCAGTTTGTTCAGACCGCGACAGCGTAAAAACCAATAACGCCCTCCGAAGAGGGCGTTATGACATCACTTACAGTACTCAGGCGAACAGGTTCAAATTCTCTTTCGCCCAGGCTTCAAAATCGGTGCAACCGCCGATGTGTTTCTGATCAACAAAAATCTGCGGCACGGTTTCAACCGGTTTGCCGACGGTCTTTTCCAGGTCCGCTTTGGTGATGCCTTCCGCGTGGATGTCGATGTAGCGATAGTTGAAATCATCGCGCTCGTTGCTCAGTTTCTCTGCCAGTTCTTTTGCGCGTACACAGTAAGGGCAACCCGGGCGACCAAAAATAACAGTAAACATTGTAGTCTCTCTCCTCGAACTCAAAGCCTGACGGCGAATGGCTGCTATGATGACGCTAATCGTCAGTCTTGAACAGTAGGTTGCACCTTTTACTTCGATACATTTAGTCTATATCTGTTAAACACATTCACGCTGAACGCCTTACACTATGTCTCACAAAAGGGGGCTTCCTGTGCGTATGACCGGCGCGTTACCAAAAAGTGTATTGATTCTGGAAATGGTGGGTATGGTGCTCCTGGCGCTGGCTTTGCTGTTGCTGAACCACTACCTGACGCTTCCCGCCCCGTTTAACAGCTCGTTAGCGGTCATTATCATGCTTTTTTTGGGCGTGCTGTTGATGATCCCCGCCGCACTGGCATTCGTCTGGCAAGTCGCGCAGCGGCTGGCGCCCCAGCTGATGAAGCCCTCATCCGATTCATCCCGTTCTGACAGAGAAAAAGAGAATGACTCCAACCATTAACCTTCTGCGTCGTCACCGTTCGATTCGCCATTATACCGATCAACCGATTACGCCTGAACAGCGAGAGGCGATTCTGGCCGCCGCTCAGGCGACCTCCAGCTCCAGCTTTTTGCAGTGTACGTCCATTATTCGTATTACGGATCCGGTACTACGTGACGCACTGGTACCCTTAACCGGCGGTCAACAGCACGTCGCGCAGGCCGCTGAGTTTTGGGTCTTCTGCGCCGACTTCAACCGTCATTTGCAGATTTGCCCTGAAGCGCAATTAGGCCTTGCAGAGCAGTTGTTGCTGGGCGTCGTTGATACGGCGATGATGGCGCAAAACGCGCTGACGGCGGCGGAATCGCTGGGTCTGGGTGGTGTCTATATCGGCGGATTGCGCAATAACATCGAATCTGTCACCGAGTTGCTGGCGCTGCCAAAACACGTACTGCCGCTGTTTGGGCTGTGCCTGGGCTGGCCTGCTGATAACCCGGAGCTGAAGCCGCGCCTGCCCGCAGCGATAGTGATGCATGAAAATCGTTATCAGCCGCTCGATAAGGACGTGCTGGCTGATTATGACGAACAGCTCGCGCAGTATTATCTCAGCCGTGGCAGCAATACCCGCCGTGACACCTGGAGCGATCATATTCGCCGCACGCTGATTAAGGAAAATCGTCCCTTTATCCTGGAATATTTGCATAAACAGGGTTGGGCCACGCGCTAAAAATTCCGCCGCTGTGTATGATACGCGGGATAGTGATCGAGTGATGCAGAGAGGTGCAGGGTGAAAATTGCCATATTGTCCCGGGATGGAACGCTCTACTCGTGTAAGCGCCTGCGTGAAGCGGCGATGACGCGTGGTCATCTGGTTGAAATACTCGACCCGCTTTCCTGTTATATGAACATCAATCCGGCGGCGTCCTCAATTCATTATAAAGGACGCAAGTTGCCTCATTTTGATGCCGTCATTCCGCGTATTGGTTCGGCGATTACCTTTTATGGTACGGCGGTGCTACGCCAGTTTGAGATGCTGGGCAGCTATCCGTTGAATGAATCTGTATCGATTACCCGCGCCCGCGATAAGCTGCGTTCGTTGCAGTTGCTGGCGCGTCAGGGTATCGATCTCCCGATTACCGGCATTGCGCACTCGCCGGATGACACCAGCGATCTGATCGATATGGTTGGTGGCGCGCCGTTGGTGGTGAAACTGGTGGAGGGAACGCAAGGAATTGGCGTGGTACTGGCAGAAACCCGTCAGGCTGCCGAGAGCGTCGTGGATGCGTTCCGGGGGCTTAACGCCCACATTCTGGTTCAGGAATATATTAAAGAGGCCAAAGGCCGCGATATTCGCTGTCTGGTGGTGGGGGATGAGGTGGTTGCTGCCATCGAACGACGGGCGAAGGACGGCGATTTTCGTTCTAATCTCCATCGCGGCGGCGTCGCCTGCATTGCCAACATTACTCCCCGTGAGCGCAAAATTGCGATAAAAGCCGCGCAGACGATGGGGCTTGATGTCGCTGGTGTTGATATTTTACGCGCCGAGCGCGGCCCGCTGGTGATGGAAGTGAATGCTTCTCCGGGTCTGGAAGGGATCGAAAAAACCACCGGTATCGATATCGCCGGGCGGATGATTCAGTGGATCGAACGCCACGCGACGGCTGAATTTTGTCTCAAAACGGGTGGCTAGTCTTTAATATCGCCGATGATCGTGGCATGACGAACACTTTTTGCGTAAGCTGTGCCGGTATTTTTTTATCGTAAGAGGTAGCACATTATTATGACAGAATTGGTCGTTCCCACTCTGGATACGTTGCGGCAATGGCTCGACGACCTGGGCATGAGTTTTTTTGAATGTGATACCTGTCAGGCACTGCATTTACCACACATGCAAAATTTTGACGGCATCTACGATGCGAAATTAGATCTCGTCGATAATACGCTGCTGTTTTCCGCGATGGCTGAAGTGAGGCCTTCTGCGTTACTGCCGCTGGCCGCGGATCTGTCTGCCATCAATGCCAGTTCCCTCACCGTGAAGGCGTTTCTGGATATGCAGGATGATAATCTGCCAAAGCTGGTGGTTTGCCAGTCTTTATCCGTTATGCAAGGGGTAACTTACGCGCAGTTCGAGTGGTTCGTGCGCCAGAGCGAAGAGCAGATATCCATGGTCATTCTTGAAGCGGGCGCGCACCAGATGCTGTTTACCGCCGAAGAAGACGCGCAAAAAAGCAGCGTTGAGAACCATTTTCTTCACTGATTTTAACGTGAAGTATGGCGCGTATAGCGCAGTCGCTGCCAGAGCGGCTGCGGTTTACGTTCTTTTATTCTGCATTTAACCTTTCTTTAAAGAATTATTCACCTCCTTTCCCGCTGTTTCGCTTTATCACATAGACATAAATTGCATAAAAAATTGATAAAAGGCGTTTTTTAATCTGGGCTATAGCCTGAAACCCTGGCTAAAGTTATTCTTGCGAAGCTTAATTACAGCGAGCAATAACGGTCGGGGGAGCGTCCACTCTTCCTGGTTTTTGCCGAGTGACAAACTATGCACGTTTCTTGCATAGCATTGAGTGCAACTTTTTTGGTTCGTTTGTTAACGAACTTTGATAAGGAAAGAGATTATGACCGCCTTAAATAAAAAATGGCTATCGGGTCTGGTTGCGGGTGCTCTGATGGCCGTCTCTGCCGGCACGCTCGCTGCAGAACAAAAAACACTCCATATCTATAACTGGTCTGATTATATTGCGCCGGATACGGTCGCTAATTTTGAAAAAGAGACCGGCATCAAAGTGGTCTATGACGTTTTTGACTCCAACGAAGTGCTGGAAGGCAAACTGATGGCAGGTAGCACCGGTTTTGATCTGGTAGTGCCTTCCGCGAGCTTTCTTGAACGTCAGTTGACGGCAGGCGTTTTCCAGCCGCTGGATAAGAGCAAACTGCCGGGCTGGAAAAACCTCGATCCGGAATTGCTGAAACTGGTCGCCAAACACGACCCGGACAATAAATTCGCGATGCCGTATATGTGGGCGACCACCGGTATTGGCTACAACGTCGATAAAGTGAAAGCGGTGCTCGGCGCTGATGCCCCGCTTAATAGCTGGGATCTGGTGCTGAAGCCGGAAAATCTTGAAAAACTCAAGAGCTGTGGCGTCTCTTTCCTCGATGCGCCGGAAGAGGTGTTTGCCACCGTGCTGAACTATCTGGGTAAAGATCCGAACAGCACCAAAGCAGACGACTATACCGGACCGGCTACCGATCTGCTGCTCAAGCTGCGGCCGAATATCCGTTACTTCCACTCTTCGCAGTACATCAACGACCTGGCTAACGGCGATACCTGTGTGGCGATTGGCTGGGCAGGAGATGTCTGGCAGGCCGCCAACCGGGCGAAAGAGGCGAAGAATGGCGTCAATATCTCCTTCTCGATTCCGAAGGAAGGGGCAATGGCCTTCTTTGATGTCTTCGCGATGCCAGCAGATGCCAAAAATAAAGACGAGGCCTATCAGTTCCTCAACTACCTGTTGCGCCCGGATGTGATTGCGCATATCTCTGACCACGTGTTCTACGCGAATGCCAACAAAGAGGCGACGGCGTTGGTGAGTGCAGAAGTGCGTGATAATCCAGGTATTTATCCGCCAGCAGACGTGCGCGCGAAGATGTTCACCCTGAAAGTTCAGGATCCGAAGATTGACCGCGTCCGTACGCGTGCCTGGACCAAGGTGAAAAGCGGTAAATAACCTTTTACCGTAGGCCGGGCAAGCGAAGCGCTCCCGGCAACTGGCGCACCGTTCTGGTGCGCCTGCACCATGATTGTTTCTGCCGGAGAGCACCCCGTGAATGATGCCACCCCACGCCCGCAGGCGAAAACCCGTAAAGCGCTGACGCCGCTCCTCGAAATCCGTAACCTGACCAAATCCTTCGATGGTCAGCACGCTGTCGATGACGTAAGTCTGACCATTTATAAAGGCGAAATCTTTGCCCTGCTGGGCGCATCAGGCTGTGGAAAATCCACGCTGTTGCGCATGCTGGCGGGGTTTGAACAACCTACTACAGGACAAATCATGCTGGATGGCGTCGACCTGTCCCAGGTGCCGCCTTATTTACGGCCCATCAATATGATGTTTCAGTCCTATGCGCTGTTTCCCCATATGACGGTGGAACAGAATATCGCCTTTGGCCTGAAGCAGGACAAACTGCCGAAAGCAGAAATTGCCAGCCGGGTCGATGAGATGTTAGGTCTGGTGCATATGCAAGAGTTCGCTAAACGCAAACCGCATCAGCTTTCCGGCGGTCAGCGTCAGCGTGTGGCGCTGGCGAGAAGCCTGGCAAAACGGCCTAAACTTCTGCTGCTCGACGAACCGATGGGCGCACTGGATAAAAAGCTGCGTGACCGTATGCAGCTCGAAGTGGTCGATATCCTTGAGCGCGTCGGCGTAACCTGCGTGATGGTGACGCACGATCAGGAAGAGGCGATGACCATGGCCGGGCGTATCGCCATTATGAACCGTGGCAAGTTTGTGCAAATCGGTGAGCCGGAAGAAATTTACGAGCACCCGACCACGCGCTACAGCGCAGAGTTTATCGGCTCGGTCAATGTCTTTGAGGGCGTAATTAAAGAGCGCCAGGAAGACGGTCTGGTGCTCTATTCTCCTGGGCTGGTGCATCCGTTGAAGGTCGATCCGGATGCGTCGGTGGTGGATAACGTGCCGGTGCACGTGGCGCTGCGTCCGGAAAAAATCATGCTCTGCGAAGAGCCGCCTGCCGACGGTTTTAACTTCGCCGTCGGTGAAGTGGTGCACATTGCCTATCTTGGCGATCTCTCCATCTATCACGTTCGCCTGAAAAGCGGACAGATGATCAGCGCCCAGTTGCAAAACGCTCACCGTTATCGCAAAGGTCTGCCGACCTGGGGCGATGAGGTGCGTCTGTGCTGGGATGCGGACAGTTGTGTGGTGTTGACGGTTTAAGGAGCGAAGATGAGTACACTTGAACCTCCGGCACGCGTAGAAAAACCAGGCGGCTTTACGTTCTGGCTGGCGCGCGTGCAGATGAAACACGGGCGCAAACTGGTGATAGCGCTGCCTTACGTCTGGCTGATCCTGCTGTTTCTGCTGCCTTTTCTGATCGTCTTTAAAATCAGTCTGGCGGAGATGGCGCGAGCGATCCCGCCGTATACGGAGCTGATGGAGTGGGCCGACGGGCAACTGTCGATCACCCTTAATCTCGGTAACTTCCTGCAGTTGACGGACGATCCGCTCTACTTTGATGCTTATCTGCAGTCACTACAGGTGGCGGGGATCTCGACGCTCTGCTGTCTGCTGCTGGGGTATCCATTGGCGTGGGCGGTGGCGCACAGCAAGCCGTCAACGCGTAATATTCTGCTGCTGTTGGTGATCCTGCCGTCGTGGACCTCGTTTTTGATCCGCGTATATGCCTGGATGGGGATACTGAAAAATAATGGCGTGTTGAATAACTTTCTGCTGTGGCTGGGCGTAATTGACCAGCCGCTGACCATTCTGCACACCAATCTGGCGGTGTATATCGGTATTGTGTACGCCTATTTGCCGTTCATGGTGCTGCCGATTTATACCGCACTGACGCGGATTGATTACTCGCTGGTGGAAGCGTCGCTGGATCTGGGTGCGCGTCCGTTGAAAACGTTCTTTAGTGTGATCGTCCCGCTGACCAAAGGCGGCATTATTGCCGGTTCTATGCTGGTGTTCATTCCGGCGGTGGGCGAGTTTGTGATCCCGGAACTGCTCGGCGGGCCAGACAGCATCATGATTGGTCGCGTGCTTTGGCAAGAGTTCTTTAACAACCGCGACTGGCCGGTGGCGTCTGCGGTCGCGATTGTCATGTTGCTGCCGCTGATCGTCCCGATTATGTGGTTTCACAAACATCAGCAAAAAAGCGGAGGGGCCCACGGATGAACAACTTACCGGTAATTCGTTCGCCCTGTCGGATTGTGATTCTGGTGCTCGGGTTTACTTTCCTGTATGCGCCGATGCTGATGCTGGTCATCTACTCGTTTAACAGTTCCAAACTGGTCACGGTGTGGGCTGGATGGTCAACGCGCTGGTATGGCGAACTGTTCCGCGATAGCGCAATGATGAGCGCAGTGGGGTTGAGTCTGACCATCGCCGCCTGCGCGGCGACCATGGCGGCGATACTCGGCACGATTGCTGCGGTGGTGATGGTGCGTTTTGGTCGCTTTCGCGGGTCGAACGGCTTTGCCTTTATGATCACCGCGCCGCTGGTGATGCCGGATGTGATCACCGGGCTCTCTTTGTTGCTGCTGTTTGTCGCACTGGGGCACGCTATTGGCTGGCCGTCAGATCGTGGCATGCTGACTATCTGGCTGGCACACGTCACGTTCTGTACGGCGTATGTGGCGGTGGTGATCTCCTCGCGCCTGCGTGAACTGGATCGCTCCATTGAGGAAGCGGCGATGGATCTGGGGGCGACGCCGCTGAAGGTGTTCTTTGTGATTACGCTGCCGATGATTATGCCAGCGGTGGTCTCCGGCTGGCTGCTGGCGTTTACCCTGTCGCTGGACGATCTGGTCATTGCCAGCTTTGTCTCCGGACCGGGCGCGACCACGTTACCGATGCTGGTCTTCTCCAGCGTGCGGATGGGCGTTAACCCGGAAATTAACGCCCTGGCGACGCTGATACTCGGGGTGGTGGGAATTGTTGGTTTTATCGCCTGGTATTTGATGGCTCGCACGGAAAAACAGCGGATCCGCGATATCCAACGTGCAAGACGTGACTGAAGACACTAAAATCTGCCAACCTGGCTACATAATGCCGCGCTCGTCGCGGCATTGTTTTCATGGAAGACGATTCGTTGGGATTTTTTAATAAAACATCCTCATCACATGCCCGCCTGAATGTGCCCACGCTGGTGCAGGTGGCGGCGCTCGCCATTATTATGATCCGTGGGCTCGACCTGCTGATGATTTTCAACACCCTTGGCATTCGCGGACTGGGCGAGTTTATTCATCGCAGCGTGCAGACATGGAATTTAACGCTGGTTTTTCTCGGCAGCCTGTTGCTGGTATTTATTGAAATCTGGTGTGCGTTTTCACTGGTGAAAGGGCATAACTGGGCGCGCTGGATCTATCTCCTCACGCAGGTGATTGCCGCCAGCTATTTGTGGGCGGCCTCGCTGGGCTACGGCTATCCAGAGCTGTTCAGCATTGCGGGTGAGTCAAAGCGGGAGATTCTGCGTACGCTGGTAATGCAAAAATTGCCCGATATGCTGGTGCTGTTATTACTGTTTGTGCCCGCGGCCAGTCGTCGCTTCTTCCGCTTACAATAATGTGTATAATCCTCGCCCCTGTTTAGATAAAGGTTTCCGTATGCAGTGCGCACTCTATGACGCCGGTCGCTGTCGTTCCTGTCAGTGGATC
This sequence comes from Citrobacter sp. RHB35-C17, assembly GCF_013816795.1. NCBI lineage: Bacteria > Pseudomonadati > Pseudomonadota > Gammaproteobacteria > Enterobacterales > Enterobacteriaceae > Citrobacter > Citrobacter sp. RHB35-C17. The sequence goes on from NZ_CP057150.1 coordinate 1,677,638, forward strand.
ACGCAGCCCGTGGGCGAGCAACTCACCGCCAAAACCGCCGATCTGCGAAATTTGCTTACCGGTTTTCCCGTCGGAGAATGGTGCGTGCCGGTCAGCGGCCCGGAGCAGGCGTTTCGCAATAAGGCGAAGATGGTGGTCAGCGGCAGCGTGGAAAAACCGTTGCTGGGCATGTTGCATCGCGATGGTACGCCAGAAGATCTGTGCGATTGCCCGCTCTATCCGGCCTCGTTTGCGCCGGTGTTTGCTGTGCTGAAACCGTTTATTGCGCGGGCCGGACTAACTCCCTACAACGTGGCACGCAAGCGTGGAGAGCTTAAGTACCTTTTGCTGACGGAAAGTCAGTTTGATGGCGGTATGATGCTGCGCTTTGTTCTGCGTTCCGACAGTAAACTGGCGCAGTTGCGTGCTGCGCTGCCGTGGTTGCAGGCGCAACTGCCGCAACTGAAGGTCATCAGCGTCAATCTTCAGCCGGTGCATATGGCGATTATGGAAGGGGAGACAGAAATCTTTCTGACTGAACAGCAGGCGCTGGCGGAGCGGTTTAACGACGTGCCGCTGTGGATCCGCCCGCACAGTTTCTTCCAGACCAACCCGGCGGTGGCAAGCCAATTATATGCCACAGCGCGTGACTGGGTGCGGCAGTTGCCGGTGAACCACATGTGGGATCTGTTCTGTGGTGTCGGTGGGTTTGGTCTGCACTGCGCGACGCCGCAGATGCAGTTGACGGGAATTGAAATTGCGCCGGAAGCCATTGTCTGTGCGAAGCAGTCAGCGGCGGAACTGGGCTTAACCAATCTTCATTTTCAGGCGCTGGATTCGACGCAGTTTGCCACCGGGCAGGGGGCTGTGCCGGATCTGGTGCTGGTGAACCCGCCGCGCCGCGGAATTGGTAAATCCTTGTGTGATTACCTCAGCCGAATGGCACCGCAATTTATCATCTATTCCAGCTGTAATGCGCAGACGATGGCGAAAGACATTGCCGCATTGCCAGGCTATCACATTGAACGGGTACAACTTTTCGATATGTTCCCACATACCGCGCATTATGAAGTGCTGACATTGTTGCTGAAGGACGAGTCACGGTTTGCCGGATAGCGGCGGTGGCGCCTTATCCGGCTTGCGAGTGAAGTGTATTTTGTAGGCCTGATAAGCGTAGCGTCATCAGGCACTCTACAGCCAATTCTCGGTCTTACTGCGGGAACCACTGGTCGTTGATTTTTTGGTACGTACCATCGGCCTTGATCGCCGCCAGCGCAGCGTTCAGTTTATCCAGCAGCACTTTATTATCCGGGCGAACCGCGATGCCGAGGCCGGTACCGAAGTACTGTGGATCGGTGACTTTCTCGGTTGCCACACCCAACTGCGGGTTAGTTTTCAGCCACTCGTTCACGACGGCGGTATCACCGAATACACCATCAATACGGCCATTTTTCAGGTCGATAAACGCATTCTGATAGCTGTCATAGGCCACGGTTTTCACTTCCGGGTGCTTGTCCTGCAAGTATTTCTGGTGAGTGGTGCCGTTTTCCATCCCGATACGTTTACCTTTCAGGTCGGCAAAGGTTTTATAGGTATCTTTCTTCGAAATTACCAGCGCCGAGTTGGCATAGTAGGGGGTCGTAAACGCCACCTGTTTGCTCCGCTCTGGGGTGATATCCATACCGGAAATCACGGCGTCATATTTTTTGAACTTGAGCGCCGGGATAAGGCTGTCAAATGCATGGTTGGTGAAAGTACATTCTGCCTGCATCTGTTTGCATAAGGCTTTTGCCAGATCGAGGTCGAAGCCGACGATTTGGTTATTGGCATCCATAGATTCGAACGGTGGATAGGTCGCAGAGACGCCAAAACTGATTTTTTCAGCGGCAGAGGCACCGAAGGTGAAAGAGGCAAGTAATGTGGCCAGAACTAACTTTTTCATGGTTGGACTCCCGTTATGATGAGGCGCCGTTTCTGCGGCATGGATTTACAATGCCAGTAAATGAATTTGTATGCAATAAAAATGATTAACTATTTTATGATAAATAAAAAAAGACGGACAGGTTATAAACTTGTCCGTCTTGTTGGTTGTGATTTATGCAATAAAGTGCTTAGTTTCGACGTTCGAATGCCAGCGCTTTGCGCTCGATCAGACGCATCATTAACGTCAACAGGCCGTTGACGATCAGGTAGATAACTCCCGCTGCGCCGAACACCATCACATCATAAGTGCGACCGTACAGCAGCTGACCATAACCCATCACTTCCATCAGCGTGATGGTATATGCCAGAGAGGTACTTTTGAACACCAGCACCACTTCGTTGGAATACGAGGAGAGGGCGCGTTTAAAGGCATACGGCAACAGGATTGCCAGCGTGTCTTTCTTGCTCATCCCCAGCGCGCCGCAGGACTGCCACTGGCCTTCCGGAATCGCGCGAATCGCCCCGTAGAACAGTTGAGTGGTATAAGCTGCGCTGTTCAGCGACAGTGCAATCAAGGCGCACAACCACGGCTCTGACAGCAGATGCCACAGAACCGGATACTCCTGCAAAGACGGAAACTGACCCGGTCCGTAGTAGATCAAGAAGATCTGAACCAGCAGCGGCGTACCGGTAAACAGCGTGATATAGCCACGCACCAGCCAGACTACCACCGGCGTTTTCAACGTCAGAACAATCGTGAAAATCAACGCCAGAATCAGGGCAACGACAATGGATGCCACCGTCAGGGTCAGGCTGGTATGCAGTCCTTTCAGCAGTTCAGGTAAATACTCAAACATCAGCCTGGTCTCCGCTCAAAACGTGTCGCGCGCAGGTCAATGCGTTTGAGAATGTACTGGCTCACCAGCGTAATCACCAGGTAGATCGCCGCAGCGATAATGTACCAGTTAAACGGTTCCTGGGTTCGCGTGGCGATACTCTTGGTTTGCAGCATCAGGTCGTTGACGCTGATGAGGCTCACCAGCGCGGTATCTTTCAGCAATACCAGCCACTGGTTGCCCAGCCCCGGCAGCGCATGACGCCACATTTGCGGCATCACCAGCCGGAAGAAAATGGCGGTCTTCGACAGTCCCAACGCCTGGCCGGATTCCCACTGCCCCAGCGGTACCGCTTTTAGCGCGCCGCGCAACGTTTGAGACGCATAGGCTGCGTAGAGCAGAGAGAGGGCAATCACCCCACACAGGAAGGGGCTGACGTCGAAGTTTTCGATCTCCATTCGTACCGGAATCTGCACGACGCCCAGATTGATCGTAAAGCCATCAGAGAGCATCAGCAGCAGTTGAGAGGAGCCGAAATAGATAAACAGCACCACCAGAATTTCCGGCAGGCCGCGTAAAATGGTGACCAGCGCGGAACCCGTCCACGCGACAGGACGCCATTTCACTGACTCCCAGACGGCGAAAAGCATTGCCAGCGCCAGGCCGAGGATCAGTGCACAAACGGCAAGGCCGACGGTCATCCCGGCGGCGCTTGCAAGTGGGAAAAATTCGTTCATCAAGGCTTACTTCTGGAACCATTTGTTATAGATGGTCTCGTAAGTCCCATCTTTCTTCACTTTTTCCAGCGCAGTGTTGAATTTCTGCTGCAGTTCCTCATTGCCCTGGCGTACGGCGATGCCGAGGCCGGTGCCGAAGTAATCTTTATCCGTCACTTTATCGCCAACCGGCGCCAGCTTCGGATTGTCTTTCAGCCACTCTGTGACCACCGCGGTATCACCGAACACACTGTCAATACGGCCGTTTTGCAGATCCAGTTTCGCATTCTGGTAGCTGTCATACGGAACGGTAGTGATTTCCGGGTGCTTATCCATGATGAATTTCTGGTGAGTGGTGCCATTCTGCACGCCCACTTTCTTGCCTTTCAGCTGATCAACGCCAGTGAATTTACCCTGCTGACCAATGAACAGCGCGGAGTTGTCATAGTAAGGGGTCGTGAACAGCACCTGTTTTTCACGCTCGGGCGTGATATCCATCCCGGCCATCACCGCGTCGAAACGGCGGAATTTCAGGCTTGGGATCAGGCTGTCAAATGCCTGGTTGGTAAAGGTACAGGTCGCGTCGATCTCTTTACACAGCGCATTGGCCAGATCGACATCAAAGCCGACAATCTTGTTATTAGCGTCCATGGATTCAAACGGAGGATAGGACGCTTCGGTCGCAAAACGAATGGTCTGGGCTGCTGTAGCGGAAAGGCTAAAGCCTGCGATAAGCGCGGCAATCAGAACTTTTTTCATTGTGTTGTCCCGAATCTTAGTGAGAGAGATAGTTTTTAAATGCTTCGGTCTGCGGGTCGGCAAAGCAACTCGCATTACCCTGCTCGACGATATGACCGTTTTCCATATACACGACGCGGCTGGCGGTTTTACGCGCCACTTCCACTTCGTGCGTCACGATCACTTGTGTAATTTTAGTTTCCGCCAGTTCACGAATGATGCTGACGATCTGCGCGGTAATTTCCGGGTCCAGCGCGGCGGTGGGTTCATCAAACAGCAACACCTGCGGCTCCATCATCAACGCGCGGGCAATGGCCACACGCTGCTGTTGTCCGCCGGAGAGATGCAGCGGATAGCGATCGCTGTAAGGTTTCAGGCGCAGGCGTTCAAGCAGCTTTTCGGCGCGCGCCAGTGCCTGATCTTTCGACAGACCCAGCACGCGGCAGGGTGCCTCAATCAGATTCTGTTGCACGGTGAGGTGCGGCCACAGATTGTATTGCTGAAAGACCATTCCGACGTTCTGACGCAGCTCGCGAATTGCTTTATCTGACGGCGTCTTGCGGAAATCGAAGTGATTTCCCGCAATGTTAAGCGTACCGGAACGCGGCATCTCAAGCAGATTGAGTACCCGCAGCAGTGAGCTTTTACCGGCCCCGCTTGGGCCCAGTAACACCAGTGTTTCACCCTGCGGGCAATCCAGCGTGATATCGAACAGCGCCTGATGCGCGCCGTAGAAGCAGTTAATGCCGTTTAATTGAATACTCATTGATGCTCGTATACTGGCCGTCTGATAGCTATTGAAGCCGCAGATAGTACCTTTGACAGAATAGTTATGCAATATTTATGCTTTAAAAGTTAAATATAACGCGCATTTCTCATTAAACATAGCACAAAATAGCGAGGGGGAAGGTCGGTAAGAACAATTGTCGGCATTCCATGCAGAATGCCGGACAATTTACGGGGGGACAATTTTTAGCGCGTTTAAGCGGAGAGATTAACGGTTTTCAACCGACTGACGAAGCGTACCGGCCGGGGCATGCACGCTGCCGCCGAGATAGCGAACATCATCAATGACCCAGCACTGGCCTTCACGGATCATCAGCACTTCATCCTGCCAGTTCTGATCGCCCTGTTTCAGCGCAACGCGTAGTGGGATGTTTCGTGCATCACTATTCGGAATGGTCGAGGCGCTGGCAACACTGGCGCTGTCCGGCGGCGTGGCGCGGCTGGAGAACGGATCGCTGCTCATCAGTTGACGATGCGCGCTGTCACGACTGGCATCCGACAGCAGTTTCGCCAGGCTGTCGCTCAGATAAGGGCGCAGGGCGGTGAGATCATTACTGCGGTGCTGGATACGATAGTCATAGAATTGTTGAGCCACACTGTCCGGGCCGCCATCCACACAGGCCCCCGCACGCGGCCCGTTGTCTTTATAGGCTGGCGTGACGGTAGTGCAGGCGCTGAGCAGCAGCGCGCAAGGGATGAGCAGGGAGAGTTTCGAATAGCGCATAGTGATTTCCTTATAAGCGTTCTGCCATGAGTCTTCTAAGATAACAGTCATCTACGATAATCAATTATATCCTTTCAATGATAGTGTATGGCGCTGATAATGTGCTGAATGTAACCAGGAGAGACATCATGCAATTTTCGACAACCCCCACGCTCGAAGGACAAAGCATCGTGGAATACTGCGGTGTGGTCACAGGCGAAGCCATTCTGGGCGCGAATATTTTCCGGGACTTTTTTGCCGGTATCCGCGATATCGTCGGCGGTCGTTCAGGCGCTTACGAAAAAGAGTTACGCAAAGCGCGTGAAATTGCTTTCGCAGAGCTGGGCGAGCAGGCGAAAGCGCTGGGCGCTGACGCCGTCGTGGGCATTGATATCGATTATGAAACGGTCGGCAAAGACAGCAGCATGCTGATGGTCAGCGTCAGCGGGACGGCGGTGAAAACGCGTCGATGAGAAAGGGGTTATGGCTGGCGGCCTTTGCGTTACTGCTGACGGGATGCGCGGGCGAAAAAGGGATCGTTGATAAAGACGGTTATCAGCTTGATACCCGTCATCAGGCGCAGGCGGCATATCCGCGCATCAAAGTGTTGGTGATCCACTATACCGCGGATGACTTCGATAGCTCGCTGGCGACGCTGACGGATAAAAACGTCAGTTCGCATTATCTGATCCCGTCCGTGCCGCCGTTGCATCGTGGTAAACCGCGTATCTGGCAACTGGTGCCGGAACAGGATCTGGCGTGGCATGCCGGTATCAGTTTCTGGCGCGGCGCGACGCGCATCAACGACACCTCGATTGGCATTGAGCTGGAAAATCGCGGCTGGCAAAAATCGGCGGGTGATAAATATTTTGCCCCGTTTGAGCCTGCGCAGATTCAGGCGCTGATCCCGCTGGCAAAAGACATTATCGCCCGTTACGACATCAAGCCACAGAACGTGGTCGCGCATGCGGATATTGCCCCACAGCGAAAAGACGATCCCGGTCCGCTGTTTCCCTGGCGAGCGCTGGCAGCACAAGGCATTGGCGCCTGGCCCGATGCGCAGCGGGTAAATTTCTACCTCGCTGGGCGGGCGCCGCATACGCCCGTTGAGATGGCCTCACTGCTGGATCTGTTGTCGCGTTATGGGTATGAGGTGAAGCCTGAAATGACCGCGCGTGAACAGCAGCGCGTTGTGATGGCGTTTCAGATGCACTTCCGCCCGACGTTGTGGAACGGCGTTGCCGATGCCGAAACGCAGGCGATTGCTGAGGCGTTACTGGAAAAGTATGGGCAAGGTTAGCGATGCAGTTTTCCGTGGTCGCGCAACCACGCGGCCGTATTCACAATGCCTTCATCCAGCGTCACCACCGGCTTATACCCCAGTTCCGTTTCGGCACGGCTGATATCCAGCGTAAAATCGAAATTCAGCTTCGACACCCCGTAGTGGGTTAACGCCGGTTCTTTGGCAGACTTATTGCCAAAGTGCTCCAGGCTGCGGGCAATCATATCCAGCATCGGATAGGGCACGGAACGGATCCGGCAGTGAATATTCAGTTCATCAATCAGCTTTTGCACGATACTGCGCAGGGTTCTGGGTTCGCCGTTGGTGATGTTGTACACCCGACCGGACGGCAGGCTGTCGCACAGTTCCTGACTCGCCAGCCACATCGCGTGGATTGCGTTCTCATAGTAGGTCATATCGACCATCGCGCTGCCGCCGTGCGGCAACAGCACGCTGCCGTAGTGGTGCATCATGTGCGCCAGACGGGGAATAAACACTTTGTCGTGTGGGCCAAACAGGCTCTGTGGGCGCAACACCGTAAACCGGGTCTGCGGGTTGGCCTGGGCCAGCAGGCTGATGACCTCTTCGCCAGCGGCTTTGCTGCGGGCAAATTCGTTGGCAAAGCGGTGCGGGCGAAAATCTTCTTTGATATCGCGATGATGGCGATAATCGAAATAAAGCGATGGAGAGGAAATATGAACAAAGTTACGCACGCCCCATGCGACGGCCCATTCGCCAAGACGGCGGGTCGCACGTACGTTTGCCAGATCAAAGGCTTCCTGAGTTCCCCAGGGTGAGGTGAAACTTGAGCAGTGCCACAGCGTATCGATGCCCGCAAGCATAACCTTCGCCTGCGAAGAGACCAGCTCGGTCAGATCCGCATGCACAAACTCCGCGCCCATTTTTTCGAGCAGTTTACCCATCGCTTCGTTGCGACCGGTCGCTCTGACGCTGATGCCTTTGTTGCGCAAAAACTCAACCGCGTTTCGTCCTAAGCCGCTGGTTGCGCCGGTAACCAGTACCTTCATATCAGTCCACTGTGTTTAATAAAACGTCGTGCGCATTCTTCCGTGAATTACGTCGGTATGCAATGGGAAACATGAAACAATACAGTAAGTTTTTACGATTTATCTGTGATTTGTTCTGCAAGTCTGGCAATTTTCTTTGCCATCCCCCGGAAAATAAACAGGTGCACCGGGATCATCAGCAGCCAGTAGAAAAGCCCTGGCATACCGTGCGGATGCCACCAGGCACGCACGTCAATTTCGCGATGATCGCCCTTATCGTCAAGGGTAAAGCTCAGCCGTCCCAGGCCTGGCGCTTTCATGCCAAACAGCAGCGCGAGCTGTTTTTCTGGCTCGACGATAATCACTTTCCAACTGTCTACAGTATCGCCCGGTTGAAGCAGTTCGTGTTCAGGGCGACCTTTTGCCAGCCGATGCCCGACTAGCAGATCCAGCGCGGCCCGGATCTTCCACAATCCATTGCCAAAGAAATAGCCCTCTTTGCCGCCAAGACGGTTCACTACCCGCCACAACGCCGGCAATCTGGCGGATGTCTTTACGGTAAACCCGGCCTGTTTGGCGAAAAAACCGTATTCCGGTCGCCAGCGGGCAAACGCCTGCGCGTCGTAACCCCAGTCGCTGGAGTTCACCAGTTTCTCCTCTTCCTTCAGCGTGCTGCGTACAGCATCGTCAAAGGCGATAAGCTTTTGGGGTATCAACGCCCGTAGTTCGCTGTCATCGGCCAGCAGATCGTGTCTGAGACCCTGTATCAACGCTTTCGCGGTGGTAGGCGGCACCGAGGTGATGACATTCAGGAACCAGACGGAAATCCAACGGGTGGGAAAGGGGATGGGGATAAGCCAGCGATGCTTGCCGCTCACCGTCATGAAATGTTCGAACTGCTGCTGATAGCTAAGCACCTGTGGCCCGGCGGCTTCAAAGATCCGATGCTCACGGGACGGGTGATCCAGCAAGGCCACCAGATAATGCAGCAGGTTTTCCAGCGCGATGGGCGTGGTACGTGAGCGCACCCAGCGCGGCGGGGTCAGCACCGGCAGGTTGTAGACCATGTCGCGCATCACTTCAAAAGCGGCGGAACCGGCTCCGACGATGATCCCGGCGCGCAGTTCCGTTACCGGTACGCCAGACTCGCGCAGGGTATCGGCGGTGATCTGCCGCGCCCGCAGGTGGTCAGACTGCTCGTGTTCCGGTGCCTGCAAGGAGCTGAGAAAAATCAGTTGCCCGACCGGCGTTTCACGCAGAGCATCACGCACGTTAAGCGCGACCTGACGCTCATGGGCAATGAAATCGCCGCCTTCTCCCATACCGTGTACCAGATAGTAGACGGTATCAACATTCGTCAACAGAGACGCAAGCTGCGTCGGCCAGTTCAGATCGACCTTATGACAGCTGACGTTGGGCAACTGCTGTTTGTCCAGTCGTTCAATGCGACGTGCCACCGCCAGTACCTGATGTCCTTGCTGGCTGAGCGCCTGCACCAGATGTTGACCAATGTAACCACTGGCGCCAAGAACCACTATGCGTTGCGGCACATCTCTCTCCTTAACGAGTCAGGAACGCGCGCCAGTGGGCGACGACATCAGCAAGCTGTTCCCGTGAAACATCCAGATGGGTCACCAGACGGACGATTGGCGAGGCGTTGATCAGCACGCCATGTGCTTTCATATGCTCGCCCAGCGCAGCGGCATTAGCCTCACCGACGCGCACGAACAGCATATTGGTGTCGTGACGCATCACGTCCGCCCCGGCTTCCCGTAGCTGCTCTGCAAGCCAGGCCGCGTTGTCGTGATCGTCCTGCAGGCGCGCAACGTTATTTTTCAGGGCATACAGCCCGGCAGCCGCCAGAATACCGGCCTGACGCATGCCGCCGCCGGTCATTTTGCGCCAGCGGGTAGCACGCTTGATATAATCGCGGCTGCCGACCAGTAGCGATCCGACCGGCGTCCCCAGCCCTTTGGACAGGCAGATGGTAAAGGAGTCGCAGTATTGTGTGATCTCTTTGAGTTCGCAGCCGTAAGCTACGACGGCGTTAAAAATACGCGCGCCATCGACGTGCAGCGACAGACCGCGCTCACGGGTAAATTCCCAGGACTCTTTCAGATATTCACGTGGCAGCACTTTACCGTTGTGCGTATTTTCGAGGCTTAACAGACGAGTGCGGGCAAAGTGAATGTCATCGGCCTTAATTTTGGCCGCGACTTTATCCAGCGGTAACGTTCCGTCTGGCGCAGCGTCAATCGGCTGCGGTTGAATGCTGCCGAGCACCGCCGCACCGCCGGCTTCATACAGATAATTATGCGCGCCCTGACCGGCGATATACTCTTCGCCGCGCTCGCAGTGGCTGAGCAGCGCCACGAGATTGGCCTGGGTGCCGGTGGGTAAAAATAACGCCGCTTCTTTACCTGAAAGGTCAGCGGCGTAGTGCTGGAGAGCGTTAACGGTAGGGTCATCCCCGTACACGTCGTCCCCCACCGGGGCGGCCATCATTTCTTCAAGCATGGCGCGACTCGGACGGGTGACGGTATCACTGCGTAGATCAATCATTGCACATCCCTATTGTTTGAAAGGCGATGTGCATTGTTTTACCTGAGCCAGTTGGTTTTTGCCAGTTCGATCACCTCATCGCCGCGACCGCTGATGATGGCGCGCAGCATATACAGGCTGAAGCCTTTGGCCTGCTCCAGTTTGATCTGCGGCGGAATGGCCAGTTCTTCTTTTGCAACAACTACATCCACCAGCACCGGGCCGTCGATTGACAGGGCGCGCTGTAGTGCTTCATCAACGTCTGCGGCTTTTTCCACCCGAATACCGGTGATGCCGCACGCTTCGGCAATGCGCGCAAAATTAGTGTCGTGCAACTCCGTACCGTCAGTGAGATAACCACCGGCCTTCATCTCCATCGCCACAAAGCCCAGCACGCTGTTGTTAAAGACCACGATTTTGACCGGGAGCTTCATCTGGACCACCGACAGGAAATCCCCCATCAGCATACTGAATCCGCCGTCGCCGCACATGGCAATGACCTGACGTCCCGGTGCGGTGGCCTGTGCGCCCAGCGCCTGCGGCATGGCGTTAGCCATCGAACCGTGGTTAAACGAGCCCAACAGACGGCGCTTGCCGTTCATTTTCAGGTAGCGGGCGGCCCACACCGTCGGCGTACCGACGTCGCAGGTAAAGATGGCGTCATCGGCGGCAAAATGGCTGATTTGTTGCGCCAGGTACTGCGGGTGGATCGCCTTTTCGCTGGGTTTGGCAAGATCGTCGAGGCCCTTACGCGCATCGCGATAATCGCTCAATGCCTTATCGAGGAATTTACGTTCGGTTTTCTCTTCCACCAGCGGCAGCAGTGCCGTCAGCGTGGCTTTGATATCGCCTACCAGCGCCATATCGACCTTACTGTGCGCGCCGATACTGGCGGGGTTGATATCAATCTGAATAATTTTGGCGTCGGTTGGGTAGAACGCGCGGTAAGGGAACTGCGTACCGAGTAGCACCAGCGTATCGGCATTCATCATGGTATGGAAGCCGGATGAGAAGCCGATCAATCCGGTCATCCCCACATCATATGGGTTGTCGTATTCGACATGTTCTTTACCGCGCAGGGCGTGAATGATAGGGGCCTTAATTTTGGCGGCAAACTCGACCAGTTCTTTATGCGCACCCGCGCAGCCGCTGCCGCACATCAAGGCGATGTTGCTGGAGTAGCGTAACAGTTGGGCCAGCTTTCTTAACTCTTCTTCTGCGGGCGTGACGATCGGTAAGGGCGCGTGATACCAGTGGCTGCTGGCGCTTTCTGGCGCCGGTTTTAATGCCACATCGCCTGGTAATACCACCACCGAGACGCCGCGATTGAGCACCGCTTTGCGCATGGCAATCGCCAGGACCTGGGGGATCTGTTCCGGGCTGGAAACAAGCTCGCAATAGTGGCTACATTCGCGGAACAGTTCCTGTGGGTGCGTCTCCTGGAAATAGCCGCTGCCAATTTCGCTGGACGGAATGTGGGCGGCGATGGCCAGCACCGGGACGTGGTTACGATGACAATCAAACAGACCGTTGATCAGATGCAGGTTACCGGGTCCACAAGACCCTGCGCAAACCGCCAGTTCACCGGTCAGTTGCGCCTCCGCACCCGCCGCAAACGCGGCAACTTCTTCATGACGGGTCGACATCCACTCAATCGTTCCCATGCGATTGAGGCTGTCGCTCAGGCCGTTCAGCGAATCGCCCGTCACGCCCCAGATACGTTTCACACCTGCCTGTTCCAGTGTTTTAGCAATAAAAGCGGCAACCGTTTGTTTCATGGTTTTCCATCTCCTTAATTGTGATACCGGTTACAAGTTTAGATGAAGATAGTGATTACGCTGCGTGGCACCCCCTTATTTTCAGCGGCTTCCTTTCAGGGGGGATAACGCGTAGCGTGAAAAAATCAGAGTGAACCAGGGGTAAATTCAGATGCTTACCACATTGTTAAATGCAGTGAATCGGATGCTGACGCACGAGGATTTTGGCAAGTTTTTATTACGCCTGGCGGTTGGGGGATTGATGCTGTTTCACGGGCTGCATAAGCTGTTTGCCGGGATTGATGGCATTAGCGGAATGCTGATTGCCAAAGGGTTACCGGGCTTTATTGCGTACGGCGTACTGGTGGGGGAAGTGATTGCGCCTTGTCTGATTATTCTCGGGATCCTGACGCGTCCGGCGGCGCTGGTGCTGGCATTCACCATGATTGTGGCGTGGCTGATGGTCGGGATGAATGAAACCTGGGCGCTGGATAAAACTGGCGCATGGGCAATTGAAAGTCTGGTCTATTTCTTTATCGGCGCACTGGCGGTGGCGTTTCTCGGTGCGGGACGGTTTTCGGTTGCGGGTAATTCAGCCTGGCGGTAAAAAAAAAGCCCGGACGAACCGGGCTTTGTTGACTCAGGCGAGCACTAAGTCGCCCTGCGGGTGACAGGAGCAGGCCAGTACGTAGCCTTCGGCGATTTCAGCATCGGTTAGCGTCATGGTGCTGCTGACCGTATAGTCGCCGGAAACCACTTTGGTTTTACAGCACCCGCAGACGCCCGCGCGGCAGGCAACGGTGACGGGCACCTTGTTGCTTTCCAGCGCATCCAGCAGCGTCGTACCGACCGGCGCGTAAAATTCTTTCGCTGGCTGCAGCTTAGTGAATTTCAGACCGCTGGTTACCGCTTCCGCTACCGGGGTGAAGAACTGTTCTTTAAAGAAGCGCGTGACGCCCAGCGCTTTCACTTCCCGCTCGACCAGATCCATATACGGCGCCGGGCCACAGGTCATCACCGTGCGGGAGGCCAGATCCGGTACCTGTTGCAACAGCGCAGTGGTCAGGCGACCGGCGACAAAACCGGCCGTGGCGTTGTTTTCCGCCACCAGCGTGACCGGATACTGACGCCATTCTTCGGCAAAAATGACATCCTGCGGCGAGCGCACGTTGAAGATCACCTGTACGTCAGCATGCGGACGGTACTTCGCCAACCAGCGGCGCATCGACATGATCGGCGTGACGCCACAACCGGCTGCCAGCATCAGGAACTTATCATCGGCTTTGTCTTCGCAGATGAAATCGCCCATTGCATCGGACAGCCAGAGGTAGTCGCCGCGCTTCACGTCGCGGGTTAACCACTGTGAGCCCGCACCGTCGTCAATCCGGCGAACGGTCAGCGTAATGTACTCGCTGACGCCCGGCGTTGAAGAGAGCGTGTAAGCGCGCAGCGTTTCTGCCGAATTACGCACGCTGATCAGTGCATACTGCCCGGCGCGATACGGATAATAGTCGTGGCACAGCAACGAAATTGTCCATACATCCGGCGTTTCCTGATGGATGTGATGAACCTGCATCCGCCATGGGCACTGATGAGTTGGCATTGTCATTTTTTACTCCTTACGCGCTCAGCAACTGCTTCATGTCTTCTTCAACGGTGGTCACGGAACGTAGACCAAATTTCTCGTTGAGTACCGCCAGCAGATCCGGCGTGAAGAAACCAGGCGCCGTCGGGCCAGTAACGATGTTTTTCACACCGAGAGACAGCAGGGTCAGCAGAATGACAATCGCTTTCTGTTCAAACCAGGAGAGTACCAGCGACAGCGGCAGGTCGTTTACGCCACAGCCCAGTTTCTCTGCCAGCGTCACTGCCAGAATGATAGCGGAGTACGCATCGTTACACTGACCGGCATCAACCAGACGCGGCAGGCCTTCGATATCGCCGAACTCCAGCTTGTTGAAGCGATATTTACCGCAGGCCAGGGTCAGGATCAGGCAATCATCCGGTACGCTGGTGGCGAAATCGGTGAAGTAGTTACGTTCGCCGCGCGCGCCGTCACAGCCGCCAACCAGGAAGATGTGACGCAGTTTTTCACGGCTCACCAGATCGATCAGGGTGTCCGCCGCGCCCAGCAGGGTCTGACGACCGAAACCGACGGTGATCAGGTGTGGAATTTCGCTGTACGGGAAGCCTGCCATTTGCTGGGCCTGCGCGATAACCGGACCGAAGTCATCGCCTTCCAGGTGGCTCACACCCGGCCAACCGACGATGCTGCGAGTCCAGATACGATCGTCGTAACTGCCAACGGTCGGGTCGATGATGCAGTTAGAGGTCATCACGATAGGGCCAGGGAAGCGGGCGAATTCGACCTGCTGGTTCTGCCAGCCGCTACCGTAGTTACCAATCAGATGTTTGAATTTACGCAGTTCCGGATAACCGTGCGCGGGCAGCATTTCACCGTGGGTGTAGACGTTAACGCCAGTACCTTCGGTTTGTTCCAGCAGGTTATACAGATCTTTCAGGTCATGACCTGAGATCAGGATGCACTTCCCTTCGGTCGCTTTCACGTTAACCTGGGTCGGCGTCGGGTGGCCGTATTTAGTGGTTTCACCGGCATCCAGAATGCTCATCACTTTGAAGTTCATCTGGCCGATTTCCATTGAGCACTCCAGCAGAGCGTTCATATCGGAAGGCCAGGTACCCAGCCACGCCATGATTTTATGGTACTGCGCGTAGATATCGTTGTCGTACTTCCCGAGAACGTGCGCGTGCTCCATATAGGCCGCCGCCCCTTTCAGGCCGTACAGGCACAACAGACGCAGGCCGAGAATGTTCTCGCCAATCGCGGCTTTGTCTTTGTTCGGGGTAAATTCGGCGGCCTGACGCTGCAGGTCGCCCAGATCGTCACTAACCAGTTGCAGGTCAGCCATTGGGTTGTCGCAGTGCGCATTGGCGTCAACGCTCAGGCATTGGGCTTTTAGCGCTTCACGCATCGCGATAGCGTCGCGTGCATAGCCGACGATACGTGGAGAATCGAAGTTAACGTTGGTCAGCGTGGAGAAGAAAGCACGCGGGGCAAAGTTATCAACGTCATGATTAATGATGCCATATTCACGAGCTTTAGCCGCCCATGCAGACAGACCTTGTAGGGAGGCGATCAGCAGATCCTGCAGATCAGAGGTTTCAGCCGTTTTACCGCACATACCCTGCGCGTAAGAGCAGCCGTTTCCTGCCGGAGTACGGATGGTTTGTTCACATTGCACACAAAACATGGTCACACCTTAAAAGTTATATTTGATATACATGTTTAAGATTATGCCTGTGCGCAGAGGGATAAAAGGGATTTCTGATACAACTTACAGGGAGATTGATTTAGCGCAATTTTGGCGGCAGTGGCCTACCGCCAAAGAGGGCGTTAAGCGGAGAAAAAAGCCATCAAAATGGGCACCAGCAAACTGAGGACAAAGCCGTGAACAATCGCCGCTGGAACCATCTCCAGCCCACCGGTACGCTGTAACACCGGCAGGGTAAAGTCCATCGACGTGGCACCACACAGTCCCAGTGCAGTAGAACGACTGCGGCGTACCAGACCCGGGATCAGCATAATCGCGAGCAGTTCGCGCGCCAGATCGTTAAAGAACGCGGCGCTGCCGATCACCGGACCGTAGGATTCGGTCAGCAAAATACCAGAAAGGGAGTACCAGCCAAAACCCGACGCCATCGCCAGCGCAGTTTTCACTGGCAGACCGAGAATCAACGCGTTAATCAGGCCGCCAATCATGGAGCTGGCGACGACCACGACCGCCACAATCATGCCTCGCCGGTTCAGGACAATCTGCCTTAACGTCATCCCGCTATTGCGTAACTGGATGCCAACCAACAACAGCAGCAGGATCAGCGTATATTCGCTTGCTTCTGTGGCATGTTGCAAAATGGGCAGCGCGCTCAACCCCAGCAAAAAGCCAACCACCACCACGCCGCACAGTTTCAGTGACTCAAGCGCCATCGCGATACGGGAGGGCAGTTTCTCTTGTTGATGATGATGTCGCCAGGGTAATGCGCGTTCCAGCCACAGTAATGCGGCAATATTACACAGCAAAATAACGGTAATGCTAACGGCGGAATAGTGAAATATCGCCAGCAGATTGCTCGCCAGATTATCCAGAAAGGCCAGGCTGATCCCCATAAAAAAGAGAATCAGATAAACCATCCAGCTCAATAGTCGATTGATCAGTTTTAATGCCGCGGTGTGCCGAAGCGGAATGAGATAACCTGCTATCAGCGGAAGCAGAATGATGAGAAGTCCTGAAAACATGAACAGCCGGGTCCTTTGAATTAGCGAGACAGCGCCATGACACTACCCAATTACGCGGGTTCAGTAAAGATGCAAAATAAAAGCCGGACAAGGTCCGGCTGAAGCGCGTTTGACCCGACGGGTATGCGCCGTCGGGTGTTCTGACATTAATCGCGTTTTTCGAGCAGCGTACGGTAAATAAGACCGCCGAGAATCCCGCCAATAATTGGCATCACCCAGAATAACCACAGTTGTTCTAACGCCCAACCGCCCTGGAAGATAGCGACCGCGGTACTCCGCGCCGGGTTCACAGACGTATTGGTCACCGGAATGCTGATCAAGTGGATAAGGGTTAATGCCAGACCGATAGCGATCGGCGCAAAACCTGCCGGTGCGTGTTTGTCCGTTGCGCCGTGAATCACCAGCAAGAAGCCGGCAGTCAGCACGATTTCGATAATAATCGCGGACAGCATGGAGTAGCCACCCGGAGAGTGCTCGCCATAACCGTTGGAGGCGAAACCGCTGGCGGTTGCATCAAAACCGGCTTTACCGCTGGCAATTAAATACAGGACTGCCGCTGCAATAATACCGCCGACTACCTGGGCAATAATGTAGCCAATAACCTCTTTTGCCGGGAAACGGCCGCCAGCCCATAAGCCTAATGTCACCGCCGGATTAAAATGCCCGCCGGAAATATGGCCAACAGCAAAGGCCATGGTTAATACGGTCAGGCCGAAGGCCAGGGCAACACCCGCAAAACCAATACCTAATTCCGGAAACGCTGCTGCCAGAACGGCGCTGCCGCAGCCACCAAAAACAAGCCAAAATGTACCAAAACATTCGGCTGCTAATTTTCTCAACATATCCACCTCAATGTAAAAAATAACCACAAAAAAATAGTGGCAATCAATATTTATTGTCTGCCTGAATGACGACAAATAAATAGCTCGCTATTTTAAAAACGATCGTCATCCGTTCTCTAGTCAAATAAAACCCGTTAGTTTGATTTAGGGCAATGCGGCGTCATTCCTTCCATAGATTTCTCTTAAGGGAAGTGTAGTGCAAAGTCCTGTGAAAATGGATTGTCAAAAACGGATTTATTTTTTGCATCCTGCAAAACGTGCGTTTCTGTATTACGAATGAAAGAGTAAAGAATAAATCGTTCATCCTTCAGACAGTTAGCCTGCGTAATAATATGCCTGTCACGTCCCGCGCCGGGTTTTGCGGTTATACTGCGAGGAGAGTAAAGGGAAAGTGAAGATTTTCTGGAGGATACATGATTCTCGAACGCGTTGAGATAGTGGGATTTCGCGGTATCAATCGACTGTCGTTGATGCTCGAGCAGAATAACGTCCTGATCGGTGAGAACGCCTGGGGTAAATCAAGTTTACTGGATGCGTTAACACTCCTGCTGTCACCCGAATCTGAGTTGTATCATTTTGACCGCGATGATTTCTGGTTTCCTCCTGGTGATATGAAAGGCCGCGAACATCATCTGCATATCGTACTGACGTTTCGTGAATCTCAGCCTGGGCGCTACCGGGTTCGCCGCTATCGGCCGCTCGAGGCGTGCTGGGCACCGTGTCACGATGGTTTTCAACGCATCTTTTATCGACTTGAAGGCGAATGTGGCGAGGATGGCAGCGTGATGACGCTGCGCAGTTTTCTCGACGGTGACGGGCATCCGCTGGCGGTAGACGATATCAACGAACAGGCGCGGCATCTGGTGCGCCTGATGCCGGTGCTGCGTTTACGCGATGCGCGGTTTATGCGCCGTATTCGTAACGGCACGGTGCCGGAGGTTGCTGATGTCGAAGTCACCGCCCGCCAACTGGATTTTCTCGCCCGCGAACTGGCGATGCGTCCGCAGAATCTCACCGACGGACAGATTCGGCAGGGGCTTTCGGCGATGGTGCAACTGCTCGAGCACTATTTTACCGAGCAGGGCACTTCGCAGTCCCGCCACCGCTTAATGCGCCGACGCTCCACCAACGAACAGCGAAGCTGGCGCTATCTCGATATTATCAACCGGATGATCGACAAACCGGGAGGACGTACTCACCGGGTGATTCTGTTGGGGCTGTTCTCCACGCTGTTGCAGGCGAAGGGCACGGTCAGGTTGCATAAAGACGCCAGACCACTGCTGTTGGTAGAAGATCCGGAAACGCGTCTGCATCCCATCATGCTGTCAGTGGCGTGGCAGTTGCTGAATCTGCTACCGCTTCAGCGTATCACCACCACCAACTCGGGCGAGTTGCTCTCGCTGACCCCGGTGGAACATGTCTGCCGTCTGGTGCGTGAATCCTCGCGTGTGGCGGCCTGGCGTCTGGGACCGGGGGGGCTGAGCGCAGAGGATGGTCGACGCATTGCGTTCCACATTCGCTTTAACCGTGCTTCCTCGCTGTTTGCCCGCTGCTGGCTGCTGGTGGAAGGGGAAACAGAAACCTGGGTGATTAACGAACTGGCCCGTCAGTGCGGTCATCACTTTGATGCCGAAGGGATTAAGGTGATCGAATTCGCGCAGTCCGGTCTTAAACCGCTGGTGAAATTTGCCCGGCGGATGGGCATTGAGTGGCACGTGCTGGTGGATGGTGATGAAGCCGGGAAAAAATATGCCGCCACGGTGCGCAGCCTGCTGAATAACGACCGGGAAGAGGAGCGCGAACACCTGACGACGCTGCCAGCGCTGGATATGGAACACTTTATGTACCGGCAGGGGTTTGCCGATGTTTTTCACCGGGTGGCGCAAATCCCGGAAAATGTGCCAATGAATATGCGCAAAATCATTTCGAAGGCGATCCATCGCTCATCGAAGCCCGACTTAGCCATCGAAGTGGCGATGGAAGCCGGGCGGCGAGGTGTGGATGCGGTGCCGACGCTGCTGAGAAAAATGTTCTCCCGGGTGCTGTGGTTGGCGCGCGGCAGAGCGGACTAACCCTGTAAGCACTGCGGAACCTGCGTGACAACGCTGTCGAGCAGCGCATAGCGGCGGCGGTATTCAGCCCGTTTTTTGCTGGCGATATCCGCCTCGCTTTTTCGCGCAATGGTCAGCGGTAGCGAGAAGTAATCTCCTTGCGTTTTTTCACCGCCCAGGGACGCCCAGAAGGCGTCGTAGTCGGCATGCATTTGCGTTTTTTTGTCCATATAGCGCCAACTGCGATAAACATGCACCTCGTTGCTGACCGCCAGAATCTGCTCCGCCCTGGCGATGTGTGCGAACTGACACAGCGCTTCCATTACCACTCTTTTGGGGAACAGGCCGTAACAGGCTTTCGTGGCCTGCTGAATGACCTCATGTGGAACATCATTTGCCGCGCCCTGCAAGCCGCC
This sequence comes from Citrobacter sp. RHB35-C17, assembly GCF_013816795.1. NCBI lineage: Bacteria > Pseudomonadati > Pseudomonadota > Gammaproteobacteria > Enterobacterales > Enterobacteriaceae > Citrobacter > Citrobacter sp. RHB35-C17. Next base: position 1,697,530 of record NZ_CP057150.1, read on the forward strand.
AATAAACAGGGTGCGTTTTCCGTTTAGCGTGCAGAATGTGAAGGTAATTTCTGCCAGAATACGCATCTGCTCGTCGCGGATCACGACGGTACTTTCACCTTCTTTATCCAGTGAGACCAGGCTGACTAAATCAAGCTGGAATGACGCACCGTCTTTGGCCTCAAATTTTGCCAGATTTAGACCGTTCTGGCTTAAATAACGGGCCAGTTGTTCGCGGCTGAATAACTGACGCAGCAGGTCATAATGACTACAGAGCGCGGTCAGCGCGGTTTCGCGCTTAATATTCACCGCCATATACGGGCGATGCAGACGAATTGGCAACCGGGGTTGTCGGGCCAGCAGCGTATTCAGCTCAGGCCATTGGGTCAGGTTTTCCAGCAACTGACGGGTAGCCCTTGGCATCAGTAACGAGCGAATTAAAAACTTACGGCGAAAGCTGGCCTTCCGCCAGAATTTACCCGGCAGTAATTGACCCCTTGTCAGGCGCATAAATAATTGTAAAGGAGACGCAACGTCTGAAGTGTAAAAGGTATTATCAGTAATCTGTGACATGATCATAATCCGCAATGCGATGATTGTGGAAATTGAAACACGCTGAATCTTAACCAATCATCAATGCCTCGAGCGCTATCCTTTTCGCTTGCGGTTTGTTTAGATACTGTTGAATTTCAGCTGAAAACTTACCATCAGGATCGCTATGGGTATTAAGGGAAATAAAATTAAAAAGCGCTATCTGTTGCTTATTTTCATTCTCATCCTGGGGGCATTTGCCCTTTGGCGGACGCTTAATGCGCCGGTGCCAAATTATCAGACGCTGATTGTGCGGCCGGGAGATTTGCAGCAGAGTGTACTGGCAACCGGCAAACTCGACGCCTTACGTAAAGTTGACGTGGGCGCGCAGGTGAGTGGTCAGCTCAAAACGCTGTCGGTAGCGATTGGCGATAAGGTGAAGAAAGACCAGTTGCTGGGCGTTATCGACCCCGAACAGGCGGAAAACCAGATCAAAGAGGTGGAAGCGACGCTGATGGAGCTTCGCGCTCAACGCCAGCAGGCTGAAGCCGAGTGGAAGCTGGCGCGGGTGACGCTCGCCCGCCAGCAACAGCTGGCAAAAACTCAGGCTGTGTCGCAACAGGATCTGGACACCGCCGCGACGGAGATGGCGGTGAAACAGGCACAAATCGGCACCATTGATGCGCAGATCAAACGCAATCAGGCATCTCTGGATACCGCGAAGACCAACCTCGACTACACCCGCATCGTTGCGCCGATGGCCGGTGAAGTCACGCAGATCACCACCCTACAGGGGCAGACGGTGATTGCCGCGCAGCAGGCGCCGAACATTCTGACACTGGCGGACATGAGTACGATGTTGGTGAAAGCACAGGTTTCTGAAGCTGATGTGATTCACCTTAAACCGGGGCAGAAAGCCTGGTTCACCGTGCTGGGCGATCCGCAGACCCGCTACGAAGGGACGCTGAAAGATGTGCTGCCGACGCCGGAAAAAGTGAATGATGCCATTTTCTATTACGCCCGATTTGAAGTGCCCAACCCCAAAGGTATTCTGCGCCTGGAGATGACCGCACAGGTCCATATTCAGCTAACGGATGTGAAAAACGTTCTGACGATCCCGCTTTCCGCGCTGGGCGATCCGGTCGGGGATAATCGCTACAAGGTGACCCTGTTGCGTAACGGTGAAACTCGTGAACGCGAAGTGTCAATTGGCGCGCGCAATGACACCGACGTGGAGATTGTAAAAGGGCTGGAAGCCGGTGATGAAGTGGTGACGGGCGAGGGCAAACCAGGAGTCGCGCAATGACGGCATTGCTTGAACTGAGCAATATTCGCCGCAGTTATCCCTCGGGAGAAGAGCAGGTGGAGGTGCTGAAAGGCATCACGCTACAGATCAATGCCGGGGAGATGGTCGCGATCGTCGGGGCGTCTGGCTCCGGCAAATCCACGCTGATGAACATTCTGGGATGTCTCGATAAACCCACCAGCGGCACCTACCGGGTCGCGGGACGTGATGTCTCAACGCTGGACCGCGATGCGCTGGCGCAACTGCGTCGGGAGCATTTCGGTTTTATTTTCCAGCGCTACCATTTGCTGTCACATCTGACGGCAGCGCAAAACGTCGAAGTCCCCGCCGTTTACGCCGGTACGGAAAGGAAACAGCGTCTGGCGCGCGCGCAGGAGCTGCTCCAGCGGCTTGGTCTGGGCGATCGCGTTGATTATCAACCCTCGCAGCTTTCCGGCGGTCAGCAGCAGCGCGTGAGTATTGCCCGCGCGCTGATGAACGGCGGACAGGTGATCCTCGCCGATGAACCCACCGGTGCGCTCGACAGCCGTTCCGGTGAAGAGGTGATGGCAATTCTGCACCAGCTGCGCGATCGCGGGCATACGGTCATTATCGTCACCCACGACCCCCAGGTTGCCGCCCAGGCAGAGCGGGTGATTGAGATCCATGACGGCGAAATTGTGCTCAATCCGCCCGCAAAGCACGCCGCGCAGGGGCAGGGCATTCAGGAACCGACGGTGAAAACGGCGTCCGGCTGGAGCCAGTTTGTCAGCGGGTTTCGCGAGGCGCTGACAATGGCGTGGCTGGCGATGGCGGCCAACAAAATGCGCACGCTGCTGACGATGCTCGGGATCATCATCGGTATCGCGTCGGTGGTGTCGATTGTGGTGGTTGGCGACGCAGCGAAACAGCTGGTGCTGGCGGACATCCGCGCCATCGGGACCAACACCATTGATATCTACCCCGGCAAAGATTTTGGCGACGACGATCCACAATATCAGCAGGCGCTGAAATACGACGATCTTGCGGCGATCCAAAAACAACCCTGGGTGACTTCTGCGACGCCCGCCGTGTCGCAGAACCTGCGCTTACGCTATGGCAATATCGACGTCGCCGCCAGCGCGAACGGGGTCAGCGGCGACTATTTTAACGTTTATGGCATGACGTTCAGCGAAGGGACAACGTTCAACCGCGAACAGCTTAACGGCCGTGCGCAGGTGGTGGTGCTCGACAGCAACACCCGACGTCAGTTGTTCCCGCATAAGGCGAACGTGGTGGGCGAGGTGATCCTCGTGGGCAACATGCCTGCGACGGTCATTGGCGTGGCGGAAGAGAAGCAGTCGATGTTTGGCAGCAGCAAAATCCTGCGCGTCTGGTTACCATACAGCACGATGTCCGGGCGCGTTATGGGGCAGTCGTGGCTGAACTCGATCACCGTACGAGTGAAGGAAGGCTTCGACAGCGCACAGGCCGAACAGCAACTCACCCGACTGCTGACGCTGCGTCATGGCAAAAAGGATTTCTTCACCTGGAATATGGACGGTGTCTTGAAAACCGCCGAAAAGACCACACGTACTCTTCAGTTATTCCTGACGCTGGTGGCGGTGATTTCGCTGGTAGTTGGCGGGATCGGCGTGATGAACATTATGCTGGTGTCGGTCACAGAGCGTACGCGGGAGATCGGCATCCGGATGGCGGTTGGCGCGCGCGCCAGTGATGTGCTGCAGCAGTTTCTGATTGAAGCGGTGCTGGTTTGTCTGGTGGGTGGCGCGCTGGGTATCAGCCTGTCGATGCTGATTGCCTTCACGCTGCAACTGTTTCTGCCCGGTTGGGAGATTGGTTTCTCGCCGGTCGCGCTGCTGACGGCATTTTTGTGCTCTACCTTTACTGGCGTCCTGTTTGGCTGGTTACCGGCGCGCAACGCGGCGCGACTGGATCCGGTCGATGCGTTAGCGCGAGAGTAACGTCCCGGGAAATAAAAATGCCAGCCGATCGGGCTGGCATTTTACCTGCGGGATGTACACAATGAGACAGAAGAGCTATGCAACAGCTTCTGCTTCGATAGGCACGATGACACTGGCGTGATTGCCTTTTGGCCCCTGGTGAACATCAAACTGGACAGACTGTCCGGCTTTTAGCGTTCTGTAACCATCCATCTGAATGGTGGAATAGTGAGCGAAAATATCTTCGCCGCCGCCTTCAGGGCAGATGAACCCAAACCCTTTGGCATTGTTGAACCACTTAACAGTACCCGTTTCCATGCTTCGACATCCTTCGTAAATCTTATATAAGTAAGATGGAATGAACCGGTGGTGGAGTGGGGGTTGTTCAAAACCTCGCCAACTCTCGAAATTACAATTTAGAGAAATCAGGCGGGGCGTCAAGCGTCTGACGGGGGTCGGTGGGTAAAAATGAATCAAAAATTTGAAGCAGTTAACGCTATTGGCGGGAATGTGACAGATGTCGCGGATGCCAGTGATAGATGATAGTTATCTATTAATTGAGGTAGATTGATTGTGCACATCCGCTCTTGTCAGCGGCAGACTGTTCTGCCGGTAACCGTAACTGAAGATGACGACTGACAATGGGTAAGACGAACGACTGGCTGGATTTCGACCAGCTGGCGGCTGATAAAGTGCGTGACGCGCTAAAACCGCCATCTATGTATAAAGTGATATTAGTCAATGATGATTACACTCCGATGGAGTTTGTTATTGACGTGTTACAAAAATTCTTTTCTTATGATGTAGAACGTGCAACGCAACTGATGCTTGCGGTTCACTATCACGGTAAAGCCATCTGCGGCGTTTTCACCGCAGAGGTCGCGGAGACCAAAGTGGCGATGGTGAACACGTATGCGAGGGAGAACGAGCACCCGTTGCTGTGTACGCTGGAAAAAGCCTGAATGCAGGCATAAAAATTGGGGGGAGGTGCCTATGCTCAATCAAGAACTGGAACTCAGTTTAAATATGGCTTTCGCCAGAGCGCGCGAGCACCGTCATGAGTTTATGACCGTCGAGCACTTGTTACTGGCGCTGCTCAGTAACCCATCGGCCCGCGAAGCGCTGGAAGCGTGTTCCGTGGACCTCGTGGCGCTCCGTCAGGAACTCGAAGCCTTCATTGAACAAACCACACCCGTATTGCCTGCCAGCGAAGAAGAACGCGACACGCAGCCGACGCTGAGCTTTCAGCGCGTACTGCAACGTGCGGTCTTCCACGTTCAGTCCTCCGGGCGCAGTGAAGTGACTGGCGCGAACGTGCTGGTCGCCATCTTTAGCGAACAGGAATCTCAGGCTGCTTACCTGCTGCGTAAACATGAGGTCAGCCGTCTTGATGTGGTCAACTTTATTTCTCACGGTACGCGCAAAGATGAGCCGAGTCAGTCGTCTGATCCTGGCAGTCAGCCCAATACCGACGAGCAAGCTGGCGGGGAGGAACGTATGGAGAACTTCACGACTAACCTTAACCAGCTTGCCCGGGTTGGCGGTATTGACCCGCTGATCGGCCGTGACAAAGAACTGGAGCGCGCCATTCAGGTACTGTGCCGTCGGCGTAAAAATAACCCGCTGCTGGTGGGGGAATCTGGCGTCGGGAAGACGGCGATAGCCGAAGGCCTGGCCTGGCGTATCGTGCAGGGCGACGTGCCGGAAGTGATGGCCGATTGCACCATCTACTCGCTGGATATCGGTTCGCTGCTGGCGGGCACCAAATACCGCGGTGACTTTGAAAAACGCTTTAAAGCGCTGCTGAAACAGCTGGAGCAGGATAGCAACAGCATTCTGTTTATCGACGAGATCCACACTATCATCGGGGCCGGTGCGGCGTCGGGTGGTCAGGTGGATGCGGCAAACCTGATTAAACCGCTGCTTTCCGGCGGTAAGATCCGCGTGATCGGCTCCACAACCTATCAGGAGTTCAGCAATATTTTCGAGAAAGACCGTGCGTTAGCCCGTCGCTTCCAGAAAATTGATATTACTGAACCGTCGGTAGAAGAGACCGTACAGATCATCAATGGCCTGAAACCGAAGTATGAAGCGCACCATGATGTCCGTTACACCGCGAAAGCGGTACGTGCGGCGGTTGAACTGGCGGTGAAATACATCAACGACCGTCATCTGCCGGATAAAGCGATTGACGTCATTGATGAAGCGGGTGCGCGTGCGCGCCTGATGCCGGTCAGCAAGCGTAAGAAAACCGTCAACGTGGCGGATATCGAGTCCGTTGTGGCGCGTATTGCGCGTATCCCGGAGAAGAGCGTGTCGCAAAGCGATCGTGATACGCTGAAAAACCTTGGCGACCGTCTGAAAATGCTGGTCTTTGGGCAGGATAAAGCCATTGAGGCGCTGACCGAAGCCATCAAGATGAGCCGTGCGGGCCTGGGACACGAGCATAAGCCTGTCGGTTCCTTCCTGTTTGCCGGTCCGACCGGGGTCGGGAAAACCGAGGTAACAGTGCAGCTTTCTAAAGCGCTGGGAATTGAATTGCTGCGTTTTGACATGTCCGAGTATATGGAACGTCATACGGTCAGCCGCCTGATTGGCGCGCCTCCGGGATACGTTGGTTTCGATCAGGGCGGTTTGCTGACGGATGCGGTCATCAAGCATCCTCATGCGGTACTGCTGCTCGATGAAATCGAAAAAGCGCACCCGGATGTCTTTAACCTGCTGCTGCAGGTGATGGACAACGGCACGCTGACGGATAACAACGGGCGTAAAGCCGATTTCCGCAACGTGGTGCTGGTGATGACGACTAACGCCGGTGTCCGTGAAACGGAGCGTAAATCGATTGGCCTGATTCATCAGGACAACAGCACTGACGCGATGAGCGAAATCAAGAAAGTGTTCACGCCGGAGTTCCGTAACCGTCTCGACAATATTATCTGGTTCGAGCACCTGTCTACTGAGGTGATCCACCAGGTTGTCGATAAGTTCATCGTCGAGCTGCAGGTTCAACTGGATCAGAAAGGTGTCTCCCTGGAAGTCAGCCAGGAAGCGCGTAACTGGCTGGCTGAGAAAGGCTACGACCGGGCAATGGGCGCACGTCCAATGGCGCGCGTGATTCAGGATAACCTGAAAAAACCATTGGCGAACGAGTTGCTGTTTGGTTCTCTGGTGGATGGCGGGCAGGTGACCGTGGCACTGGATAAAGAGAAAAATGAGCTGACCTATGGTTTCCAGAGTGCCCAGAAGCACAAACCGGAAGCCGCGCATTAATCTCACCTCTCTATAACTGGTTGATAGACCGGGCCGTGTGCCCGGTTTTTTTTATGCAAAAAAAAGCCCGTACTTGCGTACGCGCTCATTCTCGAATATGGCGGTGAGGGGGGGATTGACTCGCTTCGCTCGCCCTGCGGGCGTCATGGCCTGCGGCCATTCCGTCCAACGGGCTGTGCCCGTTGTCGACCCCCGGTCGGGGATTCTCATCCCCCCTATTGGGGAACATAAAAGAAAAGAGCCGATACATAAGTACCGGCTCTTTTCTGAAATATGGCGGTGAGGGGGGGATTGACTCGCTTCGCTCGCCCTGCGGGCGTCATGGCCTGCGGCCATTCCGTCCAACGGGCTGTGCCCGTTGTCGACCCCCGGTCGGGGATTCTCATCCCCCCTATTGGGGAACATAAAAGAAAAGAGCCGATACATAAGTACCGGCTCTTTTCTGAAATATGGCGGTGAGGGGGGGATTCGAACCCCCGATACGTTGCCGTATACACACTTTCCAGGCGTGCTCCTTCAGCCACTCGGACACCTCACCATATTGTATTGCTGCCTGACCACTTGGGGGGCAACGGGGCGCTACTATAGGGAGTTGCACTAAAACGGTCAAGCAGTATTTACGCTTTACTTCTCGTTTGGTTACGCATTGTACATCTTCCCCAACGTAAGCCGTCGGGGAAGCGATTTAGCGTTGTGAATCCACTTTTCGCGGCTCTTCACGACCTTCTCACGCTCAGAGTTGACCAAAGCGGCTCGCGTTAAAATCGCGAACGGCTTCTGCGATTTCTTGTCTGGTATTCATGACAAACGGACCGTAGCCGACGATCGGTTCATTCAGCGGCTCCCCCGACAGTAACAACACGCTGGCATCGTGGGTGGCTTCCAGATGCAGTGCGTCCCCTTGCTGGCTTAATACCACCAGTTGCGCCTCGCTTGCTGTTGTCGATCCATTTACCGTGATTGAGCCTTTCAGGACGACCAGCGCGGTACTCCACCCTTCAGGCTGCGAAAGCGTCACCGGGCGCGCCTGTTGTAACCGCATATCCCAGACGTTCAGCGGCGAGAACGTGTGTGCCGGACCGGTCGTCTGCTGATACTGACCGGCAATAATTCGCGCTGTCCCGGCATTGTCCGGCAGCTCAACGGTTGGGATGTAATCCTGGGTGATGCTCTGATAACCCGGCGCCGTCATTTTGTCTTTTGCTGGCAGGTTCACCCACAGTTGCACCATCTCCAGTTCTCCTCCCTTGTGGGTGAAGGCTTCAGAGTGAAATTCTTCATGCAGAATGCCCGCACCCGCGGTCATCCATTGCACGTCGCCGGGGCCGATAATGCCGCCTCGACCGGTTGAGTCGCGATGCTCAACCTCACCGCGGTATACAATTGTCACCGTTTCAAAACCACGGTGGGGATGTTCACCCACGCCGCGCTTTTCCGTTCCCGGCGCGAAGGTATGGGGACCGGCATAGTCAAGCAGCAAAAATGGGCTCAACTGTTCTGCGTGGGACTGGTACGAAAACAGTGAACGAACCGGAAATCCATCGCCAACCCAGTGCGGACGAGGTGCGGTATAGACGCCTGTAACCTTTTTCATCATTCTCTCCTCAATGGCTTGTTACGTTATGAATAAGCTTATATTCATGACAGCGAGGTGAGTAGTGGCTAAAATGGATTTCATCGTTCTGAAAATGGAACAATAAATGGTAAAGCCAGATCTCAATGATTTTGCGTGGTTTGTTCATGTCGTGGAGCAGGGCGGGTTTGCTGCTGCAGGTCGTGCACTCGATGAACCGAAATCAAAGCTCAGCCGGCGCATTGCACAACTGGAAGAGCAACTGGGGGTGCGGCTCATCCAGCGGACGACACGGCAGTTTAACGTCACGGAAGTGGGACAAACGTTCTATGAGCACTGTAAAGCCATGCTGGTAGAAGCACAGGCAGCGCAGGATGCGATTGCCGCATTGCAGGTTGAGCCTCGGGGCGTGGTGAAGCTAACGTGTCCGGTGACGCTGCTTCATGTCCACGTGGGGCCAATGCTGGCGAAATTTATGGCGCGTTACCCCGACGTAACGTTGCAACTCGAAGCCACGAACCGTCGCGTTGATGTAGTAGGGGAAGGCGTTGATATTGCGATCAGAGTGCGTCCGCGCCCGATTGAGGACAGCGATCTGGTGATGCGGGTGCTTGCCGACCGCGCCCATCGGTTGTTTGCCAGCCCGGCGCTGATCGCACGCATGGGTACCCCTACGGCGCCGTCGGAATTAAGCTGTTGGCCCGGACTGAGTCTCTCGGCAGGCAAACATATTCATCGCTGGGAACTGTATGGTCCACAAGGGGCCAGAGCGGAAGTGCACTTTACCCCGCGATTTATCACGACCGACATGCTGGCATTGCGCGAGGCGGCCATCGCCGGCGTCGGTGCCGTGCAACTTCCCATCTTAATGGCGAAAGAACAGCTTGCGGCGGGGGAACTGGTTGCGTTACTGGAAGGTTGGGAACCACGAAGAGAGGTCATTCACGCGGTTTTCCCTTCACGCAGGGGATTACTGCCATCGGTCAGAGCGCTGGTGGATTTTCTGACGGATGAGTATGCGCGAATGGCGGAGGAGTAGGGGATTTTCATGCAACAAAAAAGGCCGGCTTAACCGACCTTTTATCATCTGGACGCCATTCGGGCGTGAAAACAATCAGCGACTACGGAAGACAATGCGGCCTTTGCTCAGGTCGTACGGGGTCAGCTCAACAGTCACTTTGTCGCCCGTCAGGATGCGGATGTAGTTTTTACGCATTTTACCGGAGATGTGTGCAGTAACCACGTGACCGTTTTCTAACTCTACGCGGAACATGGTATTAGGTAACGTTTCGAGAACGGTACCCTGCATTTCAATATTGTCTTCTTTGGCCATCTAATCCTCTGGGGTATCACTACCGTAATTTGAACCGGCAAGATAATGCCGAAGTTCTTTTAATAAGTAAAGATTTGCACGTTTAAAACGCAGCAAACAAAATTTGGCGCATTACTCCGATTCGCTTCAAAAACACACGACAAAGCCGCACGTGAAGCGCAACGTATAAGGGAGCGATGAGATAAACGATGGCGTTACCTGACGCGAACGGATCCTTAACGGCAGCGGGGTAATGGGCTAAACCAACTCTGCGACCGCAATTATAACACCCTGATAAAAAATGTGCCGAAAACATTCACCCCTGGGGCAAAAATAACGTGCGAGGGACCCAAAAATCGCGAGGTAAACGTTGCTGGCGTAATGCATCGAGGTGTTCCAGATACACCCGACGCGGAATTTCGACCGCGCCTAACGATTCGGTATGACTATTGAGCACCTGACAATCCATTAATTTACCGCCTTGCCGAACAAATTCTGCGCAAAAAACCAGCAGTGCGGTTTTTGACGCATTCTCTTGTCGGCTGAACATCGATTCGCCGCAAAACAGCGCCCCCTGGGAAACGCCATACATCCCGCCAACCAGCGTATTTTCACGCCAGACCTCAATGGAATGCGCATGTCCCAGTTCGTGCAGTCGATGATAGGCCTCCACCACGCCCTGGGTGATCCATGTCCCTTCATCGCGATCGTTGGCGCACCCTTCGATGACCTGGCCAAACGCATAATTCAGTGTGACGCGATACGGAGAACGCTTATGAAAGCGCTTCATGCTGCGGCTGACATGAAACGCGTCAGGCCACAGAATGGCGCGGGGATCCGGTGACCACCAAAGAATAGGGTCGCCAGGCGAAAACCACGGAAAAATACCGCGTTGATAGGCCATCAGCAGGCGCGCAGGGCTGAGATCGCCTCCAAGCGCCAGCAGGCCGTTTGGCTCGCGTAAAGCGCCCTCCGGCGAAGGGAAGGCGATAGAGTGTCGGGAAAGCTGAACCAGGCGCATGACAGCAGAACTCCAGTACGCGAGTCGGATCGTTCAATAATAGCTTACAGACCTTGCTTAAACTGGTAATAACGACCCTGCTGCGCTAACAGATCTGCGTGATTACCTTGCTCAATAATTTGGCCGTTGTCCATCACTATTATTTGATCAAAACGCGCGAGCCCGCGCAGGCGATGCGTCACCATCAGTAACGTTTTATCGCGCATCACCTCTGCCAGCAATTCAAGCATTTGGCTTTCGGTCGTCGCATCCAGGCCTTCCGTCGGTTCATCAAGCAGCATCAGCGGCGCATCGTGCAAAAGCGCACGGGCGATCGCCAAACGACGCAGTTCGCCACCGGATAGCTGACGACCGCCTTCGCCCAGCCAACTGTTGAGGCCAGCATCGTCCAGGAGTTTCTCCAGCCCGACGCGGCGCAGCGTGTCTGTCAGCTGGTCGTCACTGGCGTCAGGCGCCGCAAGCAGCAGGTTGTCGCGCAGGGTGGCGCTGAATAAGTGCACGCGCTGCGGCACAACGCTGATGGTCTTGCGCAGCGTCGCTTCATTCAGGGTTGCAATCGAACAACCGTTGAGCAGGATCTCGCCCTGCTGCGGATCCCACGCGCGCGTGAGCAGTTGGAGTAATGTCGATTTACCGCACCCGGTGCGCCCAAGAATGGCGATATGCTCGCCTGGATTCACCTGCAGGGAGAGCGAATCCAGCGCCTTTTGCGCCTGTTCGGGGTAGCTGAATGAAACGTCACGCAGCGTCAGAGTGACCTGATCCGGGACGTCGGATACGTCAGTCGGGAAAGTGACTTCCGGCTTCTGTTCGGTCAGTTCGGTGATCCGCATGGCGGAGGCGATGACCTGTCCCAGATGCTGGAATGCGCCGGTAACCGGAGCCAGCGCTTCAAATGCTGCCAGCGCGCAAAAGACAAACAGGGCAATCAGCGCGCCAGGCTGAGCGTTATCCCCTACGCCGCCTGCCGACATCCACAACATCAGCAAAATGGCAATGGCACCGATGAGCAACATCAGCGCCTGTGACAGTGCCGTCAGTTCAGACTGGCGGCGCTGCGCTTCGTGCCACTGTAACTCGGTGGCCTCCATCTGTGCGCGGTAGCGGTCGCTGGCGCCGAAAATGGTCAGTTCAGCCTGACCCTGTAACCATGAGGTCAACTGCTGGCGATACTGTCCGCGCAGGTGCGTCAGGTTTTGTCCGGTGGTTTTCCCGGCGCGATAAAACACCGGCGGCATAATAAACAGCGTCAGCAGCATCACGCCGCCGAGGGTGCAGGCGAGGGTGACATCCAGCACGCTCAGACCGATCGTCACAACCATAATCACCACGAAGGCTCCCACCAGGGGGGAGATGATGCGCAGGTAGAGGTGATCCAGCGTATCCACATCCGCCACAATGCGGTTCAACAGTTCACCCTGACGATAACGAGCCAGCCCGGCAGGGGAGAGCGGCAGCAGCTTGCTAAAGGTGTGAATACGTAAATGTTGCAGCACGCGGAAGGTGGCATCATGGCTGACCAGCCGCTCAAAATAGCGTCCGGCAGTCCGGGTAATAGCCGCACCGCGCACGCCTGCGGCAGGCAGCATATAGTTAAAACTGTAGATACCGGCAAAGCCCGCGACGGCTGACGCAGAGAGGAACCAGCCGGACAGCGTCAGCAGGCCAATGCTGGCGAGCAGGGTGATGATCGCCAGCACGATGCCCAGCGTTAACATCCATTTGTGACGTTTATAGAGCGTCAGATAAGGCAGTAGCGCGCGCATTAGATTTCCTCCTGACGATGGGCCAACAGCGTCGCAAATGCGCCATTGGCGGTACTCAGTTCGGCCCAGGAGCCCTGTTCGATAATCTGTCCGTCCTGCATCACCCAAATCGTGTCCCAGTCAGCCAGATCTTCAAGCTGGTGCGTGACCATCAGGGTGGTCTGGCGTTTTGAGGCGGCTTTCAGCGCCTGCATGACCCGCTGTTCGCTATGGGCATCCAGGCTGGCAGCCGGCTCATCCAGCAGCAGCAACTTGCAGGGATTAAGGAGCGCACGAGCTACTGCCACGCGTTGCGCCTGACCAACGGACAGACGTCCGGCCTGATCGCCAACGGGCGTATTCACGCCCTGTGGTAACAGCGGCAGGAATTCACTGACCCAGGCGCTGTCGAGCGCGGCACGCAACTCTTGCTCACTGGCATTCGGGCGAGCCAGAAGAACGTTTTCCCGTATCGTCGCCGCGGGCAACTGCGGGTTTTGCCCCACCCAGGAGAGATGCTTACGCCAGGACTCTGGCGACAAATCGCGAAGTTCCACCCCGTTAATGCGCAGCGATCCCTGATAAGAGAGGAAGCCGGAAAGCCCATTCAGCAGAGAACTCTTACCCGAACCGCTGCGACCGACCAGCACGACACGCTGCCCGGCAGCGAGGGAGAAGTTCAGTGGTCCCGCCAGGGTCTTACCTTCTGGCGATGTAATGATGAGATCGACGGCGTCAATGGAAACAGGTTCTTGCGTGGATAGTTCCACATCACCTTGTTCAGGATGGGCGAGCGGCGTTTCCATAAAAGTCTTCAGGCTGTCTGCCGCGCCAACCGCCTGTGCTTTAGCGTGATAAAACGTCCCCAAATCGCGCAGCGGCTGGAAAAACTCAGGGGCCAGAATAAGGGCGAGGAAGCCTGCTGCCAGCGTGACGCCCGTGCCGTAGTGGCCGAAATTAAGTTCGCCGAGGTAGGAAAAACCAAAGTAAACCGCGACCAGCGCAATGGAAAGCGAGGTAAAAAACTCCAGTACGCCCGAGGATAAAAAGGCAAGGCGCAAGACTTCCATCGTACGCTGGCGGAAATCTTGCGAGGCGACGCGAATGCTTTCGGTTTCAGCTTCACCACGGCCAAAAATGCGCAGGGTCTCCATTCCGCGTAAGCGATCGAGGAAATGTCCGCTCAGACGCGCCAGTGCGAGGAAATTACGCCGGTTAGCATCAGCAGCGCCCATACCGACCATCGCCATGAACAGAGGGATCAGCGGCGCGGTGCCGAGAAGGATCAACGCGGCGGCCCAGTTTGACGGAAAAATAGCCGCGACAATCAGGATGGGCACACACACCGCCAGCGCCATCTGCGGCAGATAACGAGCGTAGTAGTCGTGCATATCGTCAATCTGTTCCAGCACCAGCGTGGCCCAGCTTCCTGCGGGTTTTCCCTGGATCCACGCCGGACCGGCCTGTTGCAGGCGGTCGAGCACCTGGCGGCGGATCTCAAACCGGATGTGTTGGCCCGCATGGAATCCGACGCGTTCGCGTAACCAGACGACCCAGGCACGGAGGATAAAGATCAGCACCAGCACGACAAATGGCAACAGCAACGCCTCGCGCGGGATATTTTCCATGATCATATGTTGCAGAATGCGAGCCATGATCCAGGCCTGAGCGACAATCAGTACGCCACTCACAAACCCCAGCAGACGGGAAATCATAAGCCAGCGTTGGGAAATGACACTTTGCTGTTTTAACCAGCGGGTTAGCTCTTGTTGACGAGTTTTATTCATTGCGCGCTTTGCAGGTGAGTTATCAGAATTTTTTGCCAGGGCAATGTTACAACGGGGCAAAAATAAAGGCGACCTATAGTCGCCTTATTTACTTTTGTTGCTGATTTGTAAAAACTATTTGCACGCGTCGGCTAAACCGTCGAGGTAGCGTTCAGCATCCAGCGCAGCCATACAACCGGTGCCTGCGGAGGTGATAGCCTGACGGTAAATGTGGTCCATCACGTCGCCCGCAGCAAAGACGCCCGGGATGCTGGTCTGGGTCGCGTTACCGTGACTCCCGGACTGCACTTTAATGTAGCCGTTTTCCAGTTCAAGCTGTCCTTCGAAAATCGCCGTGTTCGGGCTGTGGCCGATGGCAACAAACAGCCCTGCGACATCCAGCGACTCAATGTTGTCCGCATTCTGCGTATCACGCAGGCGCAGACCCGTGACGCCCATCTGATCGCCGGTCACTTCTTCCAGCGTGCGGTGGGTGTGCAACACGATGTTGCCGTTCTCCACTTTGTCCATCAGACGCTTAATCAGAATTTTTTCCGCGCGGAAGCCGTCACGACGGTGAATCAGGTGAACTTCAGAGGCGATGTTTGCCAGATACAGCGCTTCTTCGACGGCTGTGTTACCGCCACCGATAACCGCGACTTTCTGGTTACGATAGAAAAAACCGTCGCAGGTAGCGCAGGCAGAAACGCCACGGCCTTTGAATGCCTCTTCTGACGGCAGACCGAGATAACGAGCGGACGCACCGGTAGCGATGATTAGCGCATCACAGGTGTACTCTGCACTGTCACCGATCAGACGGAACGGACGGTTTTGCAGGTCCACTTTATTGATGTGATCGAAGATGATCTCGGTTTCAAACTTAGTCGCATGCTCGTGCATACGTTCCATCAGCAGTGGTCCGGTCAGATCATTCGGATCGCCCGGCCAGTTTTCCACTTCTGTGGTGGTGGTCAGTTGGCCGCCTTTTTCCATACCGGTAATCAGTACCGGCTGCAGGTTTGCGCGCGCAGCATAGACCGCTGCGGTATATCCCGCCGGGCCGGAACCCAGGATAAGCAGTTTACTGTGTTTGGTCGTGCCCATGAGATCCTCATTGTTGTTGGCAGGCAATGGGCTGGATTGTAGGGAATTTGACGGCGTAAAAAAAGGGTATAGCGATTTTGTTAACAATTTGTGGAATAGACGAGGCCAATGAGTGAACAAATCTGCCGTCACGCCATAACGAATTCTACTTAAAATCCCTCAGTTATAAGGTGATAAAATGATGAATCATCTTAACGCCTAATGAATAACTGGCATGTTGTACTAAAAATCGATGTTTTGCTTTGACAATCACCTGCTGTTTTGCGAAAACATTCGAGGAAGAAAAAAACAGTGTTGTGTGTGTGCCGCATAATCATGCATATAAATACCATGTTTACCGGGCTAGCGAAATCTACGCATGGTGTGGACAGACGCCATTCGTGATGTCGATAGCTGCCGTCAGGCAACGGTCTTCTCACTATAGACCCAGGCATTGCGCGCCGCTAATCCTCTTGGGTTCGGTCTATTGTGATGGGCATCGACTCTCGACAATGATGTTTGATGAGTCAGGCAGGAGTAGGGAAGGAATACAGAGAGACAATAATAATGGTAGATAGCAAGAAGCGCCCTGGCAAAGATCTCGACCGTATTGATCGTAACATTCTTAATGAGCTGCAAAAGGATGGGCGTATTTCTAACGTCGAGCTTTCTAAACGAGTGGGACTTTCCCCGACGCCCTGCCTTGAGCGTGTGCGTCGTCTGGAAAGACAGGGTTTCATTCAGGGCTATACAGCGCTGTTAAACCCGCATTATCTGGATGCATCACTTCTGGTATTTGTTGAGATTACTCTGAATCGTGGCGCTCCGGATGTGTTTGAACAATTCAACGCCGCAGTACAAAAACTTGAAGAAATTCAAGAGTGTCATTTGGTGTCTGGCGATTTCGACTACCTGTTGAAAACACGTGTGCCGGACATGTCAGCTTACCGTAAGCTGCTGGGGGAAACCCTGCTGCGTCTGCCTGGCGTCAATGACACCCGTACTTACGTGGTAATGGAAGAAGTCAAACAGAGTAATCGTCTGGTTATTAAGACGCGCTAATACGGAACAGGTGCAAAATCGGCGTATTTTGATTACACTCCTGTTAATCCATACAGCAACAGTGCCGGGGTAACCCGGTGCTGTTGTCCGTTTTAGCATCGGGCAGGAAAAGCCCGAAACCTGGAGAGCCTTTTTTGAGCCAGGAATACACTGAAGACAAAGAAGTCACATTGACAAAGTTAAGCAGCGGGCGCCGACTTCTGGAGGCGTTGCTGATTCTTATTGCCCTTTTTGCCGTCTGGCTGATGGCAGCCTTACTGAGCTTTAATCCTTCTGATCCCAGTTGGTCGCAAACGGCCTGGCATGAGCCTATCCATAATTTGGGCGGGGCGCCGGGGGCATGGCTGGCGGATACCCTGTTCTTTATCTTTGGGATAATGGCGTACACCATTCCTGTCATCATTGTGGGCGGCTGCTGGTTTGCCTGGCGTCACCAGGCGACCGATGACTATATCGACTATTTTGCCGTCTCGCTGCGCATCATTGGCGTGCTGGCGCTTATCCTTACCTCCTGTGGTCTGGCCGCTATTAATGCCGATGACATCTGGTACTTCGCCTCCGGCGGGGTGATTGGCAGTCTGTTGAGTACCACGCTGCAACCGTTGCTGCACAGCAGTGGTGGCACCATTACGCTTCTGTGCGTGTGGGCGGCAGGGCTGACGCTCTTTACCGGCTGGTCCTGGGTTAGCATCGCCGAAAAACTTGGCGGCTGGCTGCTCAATATTCTGACCTTTGCCAGCAACCGTACCCGTCGTGATGATACCTGGGTAGAAGACGACGAATACGAAGACGATGAAGAGTATGAAGATGAAGTCGAGGGCGGGAAACGTGAATCCCGTCGGGCGCGTATTCTTCGCGGTGCGCTGGCGCGCCGTAAACGTCTGGCTGAAAAATTTATCAATCCGCATGGCCGTCAGACGGATGCGGCGCTCTTCTCCGGCAGACGCATGGATGATGACGATGAGATAGCCTACAGCGCGCGCGGCGTCGCGGCCGATCCTGGCGATGTGCTGTTCTCCGGGCATCGTGCGACACAGCCGGAATATGATGAATACGATCCGCTGTTAAACGGTCATTCGGTGACCGAACCCGTCGCCGCTGCGGCGGCAGCAACGGCTGCGACTCAGGCCTGGGCTGCGCCGGTCGATCCGATTATGCAAACGCCGCCCGTACCAGGCGCAGAAACCGTTCCTGTACAACCTGCGGTTGCATGGCAACCCGTACCAGGCCCGCAAACCGGCGAGCCGGTGATTGCTCCTGCGCCGGAAGGCTATCCGTCGCACAACCCGTACGCGCAGCCGCAGCAGGCGCAGTATGAGACATGGCAACAGCCTGTTCCGACTGAACCGCAATACGCTGCGTCTGTGGCCCCTGAAGCTGGTTATCCGCAGCCAGACGTACCGCAACAACCGTGGCAGCAACCGCAAGCTACGGTAGAGCAACCCTGGCAGCCCGAGCCGGTTTATCAACCCGAGCCTGTCCAGCAGCCGGTTTATCATCAGCCAGCGTATCAGCCGGAGCCTTTATCGCCACAGGAACCTGTGGTTCCGCAGGCTCCGATTACTGAGCCTGAGCCGGTAGTCGAAGAGACAAAACCTGCGCGCCCGCCGCTGTACTACTTTGAAGAAGTGGAAGAGAAGCGTGCGCGTGAACGTGAGCAACTGGCCGCGTGGTATCAGCCGATTCCTGAACCTGTTAACACGCCGGAACCGGTGGTTCCTGCACCGTCAACTGCGCCTTCTATACCGCCTGTTGACACCGCTGCGACCATTGCGCCGATCGCTGCAAGCGTGAAGGATGCGACCTTATCAGCCGGTGCGACTGCGGCAGCTGCAGCGCCAGTCTTCAGCCTCGCGAACGGCGGAGCGCCGCGTCCGCAGGTGAAAGAAGGGATTGGCCCGCAACTGCCTCGTCCCAATCGCGTACGTGTACCGACACGCCGTGAGCTGGCATCGTATGGTATTAAATTGCCTTCTCAGCGTATGGCTGAGGAGAGAGCGCGTGAAGCCGGTCAACACGATCCGCAGTATAGCGATGATGAAATCGACGCCATGCAACAGGACGAACTGGCTCGTCAGTTTGCTCAGTCACAGCAAAGTCGTTATGGCGACGAGTATCAGCATGAGGCGACGCAGGCCGACGATGAAGATGCCGCTGCGGAAGCTGAACTGGCGCGCCAGTTTGCCTCTTCACAGCAACAGCGCTACGCCGGTGAGCAACCTGCCGGAGCGAATCCATTCTCGCTGGATGATTTTGAGTTTTCACCCATGAAAACGCTGGTCGATAACGGCCCGCATGAGCCGCTGTTTACACCGGGCGTAATGCCGGAGTCTGCGCCTGTTCAGCCACCCACAACGCCGCAGTATCAGCAGCCGCAACAGCCGGTAGCGCCACAGCCGCAGTATCAGCAGCCGCAACAGCCGGTAGCGCCGCAGCCGCAGTATCAACAGCCACAACAGCCGGTAGCGCCGCAGCCGCACTATCAACAACCACAACAGCCGGCAGCGCCGCAGCCACAGTATCAGCAACCGCATCAGCCGGTAGTGACGCAGCAACCTGCTGCACCCCAGCCGCAGGAAAGCCTGATTCACCCGCTGCTGATGCGCAATGGTGACAGCCGTCCGCTGCAGAAACCGACGACGCCACTGCCTTCACTGGATCTGCTGACGCAGCCACCGAGTGAAGTGGAGCCGGTTGATACCTTCGCGCTGGAACAAATGGCGCGCCTGGTTGAAGCTCGCCTGGCTGATTTCCGCATCAAGGCTGATGTGGTGAATTACTCGCCAGGTCCGGTGATCACCCGTTTTGAACTGAATCTGGCGCCGGGTGTGAAAGCGGCGCGTATTTCCAACCTTTCTCGTGACCTGGCGCGTTCGTTGTCGACTGTCGCGGTGCGCGTGGTGGAAGTGATTCCGGGTAAACCATACGTAGGCCTGGAATTGCCGAACAAAAAACGGCAGACCGTTTACCTGCGTGAAGTGCTGGATAACGCGAAGTTCCGTGAAAACCCGTCGCCGCTGACCGTCGTGTTGGGTAAAGATATTGCCGGCGATCCGGTGGTAGCCGATCTGGCGAAAATGCCGCACCTGCTGGTGGCGGGAACAACCGGTTCGGGTAAATCGGTTGGGGTGAACGCCATGATCCTCAGCATGCTTTACAAGGCGCAGCCGGAAGACGTTCGTTTCATCATGATCGACCCGAAAATGCTGGAGCTGTCGGTTTACGAAGGCATTCCGCATCTGCTGACGGAA
Source organism: Citrobacter sp. RHB35-C17 (assembly GCF_013816795.1). NCBI lineage: Bacteria > Pseudomonadati > Pseudomonadota > Gammaproteobacteria > Enterobacterales > Enterobacteriaceae > Citrobacter > Citrobacter sp. RHB35-C17. The sequence continues at coordinate 1,717,351 of NZ_CP057150.1, forward strand.
GTCGTCACGGATATGAAAGACGCCGCCAACGCCCTGCGCTGGAGCGTTAACGAGATGGAACGCCGTTACAAGCTGATGTCTGCGCTGGGCGTGCGTAATCTTGCGGGTTACAACGAGAAGATAGCCGAAGCCGCGCGGATGGGACGTCCAATTCCGGACCCGTACTGGAAACCGGGCGACAGTATGGATGCGCAGCATCCGGTACTGGAAAAACTGCCGTATATCGTTGTGCTGGTTGACGAATTTGCCGACCTGATGATGACCGTCGGTAAGAAAGTTGAAGAGCTGATTGCCCGACTGGCGCAAAAAGCCCGTGCGGCCGGGATCCACCTGGTGCTGGCGACACAGCGTCCATCGGTTGACGTCATTACCGGTCTTATTAAAGCCAACATACCGACACGTATTGCCTTCACCGTGTCCAGTAAGATTGACTCGCGTACTATCCTCGATCAGGGCGGTGCAGAATCGCTGCTGGGGATGGGGGATATGCTTTACTCCGGGCCAAACTCCACCATGCCGGTGCGTGTTCACGGCGCATTTGTCCGTGACCAGGAAGTGCATGCGGTGGTGCAGGACTGGAAGGCGCGTGGGCGTCCGCAGTATGTGGATGGCATCACCTCCGACAGCGAAAGCGAAGGCGGCGGCGGTGGCTTTGACGGTGGAGAAGAGCTGGATCCGTTATTCGATCAGGCTGTCAACTTTGTGACAGAGAAACGTAAAGCGTCCATCTCCGGCGTACAGCGCCAGTTCCGTATTGGCTACAACCGTGCGGCGCGCATTATCGAACAAATGGAAGCGCAGGGAATCGTCAGCGAACAAGGCCATAACGGCAATCGTGAAGTGCTGGCGCCACCACCGTTTGACTAAGTGCAAAGTTACGTAATTCAGTATTGTCTTCTTTCCTCACGCTGATTTTTGGCCTGGAATGGATAGCAGAGGGATCTCCCGGTCGGGAGTGACGTATTTTGAGGAATAACAATGAAAAAAATCGCAATCACCTGTGCATTACTCTCAGGATTCGTGGTAAGCAGCGTTTGGGCGGATGCCGCCAGCGATCTGAAAAGTCGTCTGGATAAAGTAAGCAGCTTCCACGCCAGCTTCACACAGAAAGTGACTGATGGCAGCGGCGCTGCTGTTCAGGAAGGTCAGGGTGATTTGTGGGTGAAGCGTCCGAACCTGTTTAACTGGCACATGACGCAGCCTGATGAAAGCATTCTGGTTTCTGATGGGAAAACGCTGTGGTTCTTCAACCCGTTTGTTGAGCAGGCCACCGCGACCTGGCTGAAAGACGCCACCGGCAACACGCCGTTTATGCTGATTGCCCGCAACCAGTCCAGCGACTGGCAACAGTACAATATCAAGCAGAACGGTGACGACTTCGTCCTGACGCCGAAAACCAGCAACGGTAACCTGAAACAGTTCACCATCAATGTGGGCCGTGACGGGACTATTCATCAGTTCAGCGCCGTGGAGCAGGATGACCAGCGCAGCAGCTATCAGCTGAAATCACAGCAGAATGGCACCGTTGACGCATCGAAGTTCACCTTTACTCCACCGCAAGGCGTAACGGTAGACGACCAACGTAAGTAGAGGCCTGCGTGAGCAACCTGTCGCTCGATTTTTCTGATAATACCTTTCAGCCACTGGCCGCGCGGATGCGGCCAGGAAATTTAGCGCAGTATATTGGTCAGCAGCACCTGCTGGCTGCGGGTAAACCGTTGCCGCGTGCGATTGAAGCCGGACATCTGCACTCCATGATCTTGTGGGGACCGCCGGGAACCGGGAAAACGACACTCGCTGAAGTGATTGCCCGCTACGCCGATGCCGACGTTGAGCGGATATCGGCGGTCACCTCCGGCGTGAAAGAGATCCGCGAAGCCATCGAACGCGCCCGTCAGAATCGTCATGCCGGGCGTCGCACTATTCTGTTTGTTGACGAAGTTCATCGCTTTAATAAAAGCCAACAGGATGCGTTCTTACCGCATATTGAAGACGGCACGATCACCTTTATCGGGGCAACCACCGAAAACCCGTCGTTTGAACTGAATTCTGCGCTGTTGTCGCGGGCGCGCGTCTATTTGCTCAAATCGCTGACCACGGAAGATATCGAACAGGTTCTCCGTCAGGCGATGGAAGACAAGGCGCGGGGCTATGGTGGCCAGGATATCGTTCTGCCGGATGATACCCGCAAAGCCATCGCGGAACTGGTCAATGGTGATGCGCGCCGCGCATTGAACACCCTGGAAATGATGGCTGATATGGCCGAAGTGGATGATAGTGGCAAGCGAGTACTGCTTCCCGCATTGTTGACCGAAATCGCCGGTGAGCGCAGCGCGCGTTTTGATAACAAAGGCGACCGCTTCTACGATCTCATTTCCGCATTGCATAAATCAGTTCGCGGCAGCGCGCCGGATGCGGCACTTTACTGGTATGCACGTATCATTACGGCCGGGGGGGATCCGCTGTATGTCGCGCGCCGTTGCCTGGCGATTGCTTCCGAAGATGTGGGCAATGCCGATCCGCGTGCGATGCAGGTGGCGATTTCCGCCTGGGACTGCTTCACGCGAGTGGGGCCTGCTGAAGGCGAGCGCGCCATCGCCCAGGCGATTGTTTATCTGGCCTGTGCACCGAAAAGCAATGCGGTGTATACCGCCTTTAAAGCGGCGCTCTCCGATGCCCGTGAACGTCCTGACTATGACGTACCTGTTCATCTGCGCAATGCGCCGACGAAGTTGATGAAAGAGATGGGTTACGGCCAGGAATATCGTTATGCACATGACGAACCGAATGCTTATGCCGCGGGCGAGGAATATTTCCCGCCGGAGATGGCACAAACACGCTATTATCACCCCACAAACAGAGGTCTTGAGGGCAAGATTGGCGAAAAGCTCGCCTGGCTCGCCGGACAGGATCAAAATAGCCCTATAAAACGCTACCGTTAGCGCAGGCGTTGCGGTAATGTTGGCACTGTATCCCTGTGACCGCAGGCTGTGGTCACATTTTCCCATTTCAATTCGATAAGCACAGGATAAGCATGCTCGATCCCAATCTGCTGCGTAATGAGCCAGACGCAGTCGCTGAAAAACTGGCACGCCGGGGCTTTAAGCTGGATGTAGATAAGCTGCGCGCTCTTGAAGAGCGTCGTAAAGTTTTGCAGGTCAATACTGAAAACCTGCAGGCAGAGCGTAACTCTCGATCGAAATCCATCGGCCAGGCGAAAGCGCGCGGGGAAGATATCGAGCCTTTACGTCTGGAAGTGAACAAACTGGGCGAAGAGCTGGATGCCGCAAAAGCGGAGCTGGATGTTTTACAGGCTGAGATCCGCGATATCGCGCTGGCCATTCCTAACCTGCCTGCAGACGAAGTGCCGGTCGGTAAAGACGAGAACGATAACGTTGAAGTCAGCCGCTGGGGTACCCCGCGCGAGTTCGACTTTGAGGTTCGCGATCACGTCACGCTGGGCGAAATGCATTTCGGTCTGGATTTCGCTGCTGCCGTTAAGCTGACGGGTTCCCGCTTCGTGGTGATGAAAGGGCAGATTGCCCGTATGCACCGTGCGCTCTCGCAATTTATGCTCGATCTGCATACCGAACAGCATGGCTACAGCGAAAACTATGTGCCGTATCTGGTCAACCATGACACCCTGTACGGCACGGGGCAGTTGCCGAAATTTGCCGGCGATCTGTTCCACACGCGTCCGCTGGAAGAAGAGGCTGACAGCAGCAACTACGCGTTGATTCCGACGGCAGAAGTGCCGCTGACCAACCTGGTGCGTGATGAGATCATCGACGAAGACCAACTGCCGATCAAAATGACGGCGCACACACCGTGCTTCCGCTCTGAAGCGGGTTCCTACGGTCGTGATACCCGTGGCCTGATCCGTATGCACCAGTTCGACAAAGTTGAAATGGTACAGATCGTTCGCCCGGAAGATTCAATGGCAGCGCTGGAAGAGATGACCGGTCATGCGGAAAAAGTGCTGCAACTGCTGGGTCTGCCCTATCGCAAAATCATTCTTTGCACCGGCGACATGGGCTTTGGCGCATGCAAAACCTACGATCTGGAAGTGTGGGTACCGGCGCAGAATACCTACCGCGAGATTTCATCCTGCTCTAACGTCTGGGATTTCCAGGCGCGCCGTATGCAGGCTCGCTGTCGCAGCAAGTCCGACAAAAAGACCCGTCTGGTGCATACTCTGAACGGTTCTGGTCTGGCGGTTGGTCGTACGCTGGTGGCGGTGATGGAAAACTACCAGCAGGCTGATGGCCGTATCGAAGTGCCGGAAGTGTTGCGTCCGTACATGAACGGACTGGAATATATCGGTTAATCCTCGCTTCACTCTTTCTAAAAAGCGCCTTTGGGCGCTTTTTTTATGCCTGTTTGACGCCGGACAATAATCATTACCCCCTTAGGGGTAATATTACTTTCGAATGAACTTCAGCATTTTGCACTGTTATCCTGTAAATACGTTGTATGTAGAACTATATAACGTTGCTTAACTACTCAAATAATAATATCAATTTCTGTTTTTTTACTGTAAGCAAGCAGAGTGAGCCTTTATGAAAACGAAGATCCCTGATGCCGTGATGGCAGCGGAGGTGAGTCGTCGCGGTTTGGTCAAAACGACGGCGATTGGCGGACTGGCGATGGCCAGCAGCGCGTTTACCCTGCCATTTACCCGTATCGCTAATGCTGCCGAAGCCCTGAGTCCGGCACAAGCCAGCGAAAAAGTCGTCTGGAGCGCCTGTACCGTAAACTGCGGGAGTCGTTGCCCGTTGCGCATGCATGTTGTGGATGGCGAAATCAAATACGTTGAAACCGACAACACCGGTGATGACAACTACGACGGCTTGCATCAGGTGCGTGCCTGTCTGCGTGGACGTTCCATGCGTCGTCGCGTCTATAACCCGGATCGTCTGAAATACCCGATGAAACGCGTCGGTAAACGCGGAGAAGGCAAATTCGAGCGCATCACCTGGGATGAGGCTTACGACATCATCGCCAGCAACATGCAGCGTCTGATTAAAGACTACGGTAACGAGTCTATCTATCTGAACTACGGCACCGGTACGCTGGGCGGTACGATGACCCGTTCCTGGCCGCCGGGAAATACCCTGGTGGCGCGTCTGATGAACTGCTGCGGCGGTTATTTGAACCACTACGGCGACTACTCTTCCGCACAAATCGCGGCGGGTCTGAACTACACCTATGGCGGTTGGGCGGATGGTAACAGCCCATCGGACATCGAAAACAGTAAGCTGGTAGTGCTGTTCGGTAACAATCCTGGCGAAACCCGTATGAGCGGCGGTGGGGTGACCTACTATCTGGAACAGGCGCGACAGAAATCGAATGCCCGGATGATTATTATCGATCCGCGCTATACCGATACCGGGGCCGGTCGTGAAGATGAATGGATCCCGATTCGTCCGGGTACCGATGCGGCGCTGGTGAATGCGCTGGCTTATGTGCTGATTACTGAGAATATGGTCGATCAGCCGTTCCTCGATAAGTACTGTGTGGGCTACGACGAGAAAACGTTGCCAGCCAGCGCGCCGAAGAATGGCCACTATAAGGCCTATATTCTCGGGCAGGGGACTGACGGTACGCCAAAAACGCCTGAGTGGGCAGCGCAAATTACCGGCATTCCGGCAGACCGTATTATCAAACTGGCGCGAGAAATCGGCAGCGCAAAACCAGCCTATATCAGCCAGGGATGGGGACCGCAGCGCCATGCGAACGGTGAAATCGCCACCCGTGCCATTTCAATGCTGGCTATTTTAACCGGTAACGTCGGGATCAACGGCGGCAACAGCGGTGCACGTGAAGGCTCTTACGGTCTGCCGTTTGTTCGGATGCCAACGCTGGAAAACCCGGTAGAAACCAGTATCTCGATGTTTATGTGGACCGACGCGATTGAACGTGGTCCGGAAATGACTGCGCTGCGTGATGGCGTGCGCGGCAAAGATAAACTCGACGTGCCGATTAAGATGATCTGGAACTACGCCGGTAACTGTCTTATCAACCAGCACTCAGAGATCAACCGCACGCACGACATCCTGCAGGATGACAAGAAGTGCGAAATGATTGTCGTCATCGACTGCCACATGACGTCGTCAGCGAAGTATGCCGATATCCTGCTGCCGGACTGCACGGCTTCTGAACAGATGGACTTCGCGCTGGATGCTTCCTGCGGGAATATGTCTTATGTGATTTTCGCCGATCAGGCCATTAAGCCGCGTTTTGAATGCAAAACCATCTATGAAATGACTAGCGAGCTGGCGAAGCGTCTGGGTGTCGAGCAGCAGTTTACCGAAGGACGCACTCAGGAAGAATGGATGCGTCATCTGTACGAACAGTCGCGTAAAGCTATTTCGGCGCTGCCGACCTTTGAGGAATTCCGTAAGCAGGGTCTGTTCAAGCAGCGCGATCCGGAAGGACATCACGTGGCCTATAAGGCGTTCCGTGACGATCCGCAGGCCAATCCGTTGACCACGCCGTCAGGTAAAATCGAGATCTACTCGCAGGAACTGGCTAAGATTGCCGCCACCTGGGAACTACCGGAAGGCGATGTCATCGATCCATTGCCGATCTACACGCCAGGTTTTGAGAACTACAACGATCCGTTGACCAAAGATTATCCATTGCAGCTCACGGGCTTCCACTATAAATCTCGCGTTCACTCCACCTATGGCAACGTGGATGTCCTGAAGGCGTCGTGCCGCCAGGAGATGTGGATCAACCCGCTGGACGCGCAAAAACGCGGTATCCGTAATGGCGACAAGGTCCGCATCTTCAATGGTCGCGGAGAGCTACATATTGAGGCGAAAGTGACGCCGCGGATGATGCCGGGTGTGGTTGCGCTAGGGGAAGGGGCCTGGTATGACCCGGATGCCAAACGCATTGACCAGGGGGGCTGTATCAATGTATTGACCACCCAGCGCCCGTCTCCTCTGGCGAAGGGGAACCCGTCACATACGAACCTTGTTCAGGTTGAGAAGGTGTAAGGAGTAACCGATGACAACCCAGTATGGATTTTTTATTGATTCCAGCCGTTGCACCGGTTGTAAAACCTGCGAACTGGCCTGTAAAGATTACAAAGACTTAACCCCGGATGTCAGCTTCCGCCGCATTTATGAATATGCGGGCGGAGACTGGCAGGAAGACAACGGCGTCTGGCACCAGAACGTGTTTGCCTATTATCTCTCTATTGCCTGTAACCACTGTGAAGATCCGGCCTGTACCAAGGTCTGTCCGAGCGGGGCGATGCACAAGCGGGAAGACGGCTTTGTGGTCGTTGATGAAGATATCTGCATCGGCTGTCGTTATTGCCATATGGCCTGTCCGTACGGTGCGCCGCAGTACAACGCCGCCAAAGGCCACATGACCAAATGCGACGGCTGTCATGACCGGGTGGCGGAAGGCAAGAAACCGATCTGTGTCGAATCTTGTCCGCTGCGTGCGCTGGATTTCGGTCCTGTCGACGAATTGCGTCAGAAACACGGCGATCTGGCGGCGGTTGCTCCGCTGCCTGGCGCGCACTTTACGAAGCCGAGTATTGTGATCAAACCGAATGCCAACAGCCGCCCGACCGGGGATGCCACCGGTTATCTGGCGAATCCGAAGGAGGTGTAAGATGGGAAGTGGATGGCATGAATGGCCGCTGATGATCTTCACGGTCTTCGGACAATGTGTGGTCGGTGGCTTCATTGTCCTGGCGCTGGCGCTAATGAAAGGCGACCTGCGGGCCGAAACGCAACAGCGCGTGATTACCTGCATGTTTGCGCTGTGGGTGCTGATGGGGATTGGCTTTATCGCATCTATGCTGCACCTTGGCTCGCCAATGCGGGCGTTTAACTCGCTTAACCGTGTCGGTTCATCGGCGCTGAGTAATGAAATTGCCAGCGGTTCGATTTTCTTTGCGGTTGGCGGGATCGGCTGGCTGCTGGCGGTGTTGAAAAAGCTCTCTCCGGCTCTGCGTAACCTGTGGTTGCTGCTGACGATGGTGCTGGGTGTACTGTTCGTCTGGATGATGGTGCGCGTCTATAACAGCATTGATACCGTACCGACCTGGTACAGCGTCTGGACGCCGCTGGGCTTCTTCCTGACTCTGCTGATGGGGGGGCCACTGCTGGGCTATCTGCTGCTGCGCGTGGCGGGAGTCGATGGCTGGGCGATGCGTCTGTTGCCTGCGGTTTCACTGCTGGCGCTGGTGGTCAGTGCCATCATGTCGGTGATGCAGGGCGCAGAACTGGCGACCATTCACAGCTCTATTCAGCAGGCTTCTGCGTTGGTACCTGACTACGGGGCGTTGATGGCCTGGCGGATTGGGGTGCTGGCGCTGGCCTTGTGCTGCTGGATTGTTCCGCAGTTGAAAGGGTATCAGCCTGCGGTTCCGCTGCTGTCAGTGGCCTTTATTCTGCTGCTGGTGGGAGAACTGATTGGTCGCGGCGTATTCTACGGTCTGCATATGACCGTCGGTATGGCGGTTGCCAGCTAAGTGAATAACCGGGGCTTTCGCCCCGGTCAGATTACTGACAAGGAAAGAAAAAGCGTGGTTTTTCCTTCCTTGTGGTTATCAGCCGAAAATCAATGAATTGATTTTCCTGGTTTTTAATGAGGTGATCTTTACTTTTCCGGTATCGGGATGAAGTTTGTCATCACTCTCACCGGGGCTTTCGCCCCGGTTTTACTATTTCTGTTTAGTCAACGTATCGTAGCTGGTCATCAGGTTGCGATAATCCGGAATGTGGTTGGAGAACAGCGTCGCCAACCCCTCAATATCATTACGCCAGTCACGGTGCAGTTCGCAGGCCACACCAAACCATGTCATGAGCTGAGCACCGGCCTGCGACATTCTATCCCACGCCGAATGACGGGTAATTTCATTAAACGTACCCGACGCGTCGGTGACGACGAAGACATCAAAACCTTCTTCAATGGCTGACAGCGCCGGAAATGCCACACAAACTTCGGTCACTACACCCGCAATGATCAACTGCTTTTTCCCCGTGGCTTTGACGGCCTTCACGAAGTCTTCATTATCCCAGGCGTTGATATTCCCTGGCCTCGCAATGTACGGGGCATCAGGAAACTGGGCTTTTAATTCGGGGACCAGCGGGCCGTTTGGTCCGGTTTCGAAACTGGTGGTGAGGATGGTAGGCAGCTTGAAGTATTTGGCTAAATCACCCAGCGCGAGCACGTTGTTTTTGAATTTATCAGGGTCAATATCCCTGACCAGTGACAGCAATCCGGCCTGGTGATCCACCAGAAGAACCGCTGCGTCATTTTTATCGAGACGAACATAAGGCCTGGTCATTCTCTTCTCCTTGCTTGAGTCAACTCTGCGCCCGAATTCATTCAGGTGCGTATGGTTCATTCAAAGCATAGAACGGAAAAAAAAACCTGCCGGGACTATGAGATTTTTCGACTGATCGAAACGGAATACCTTTGCGTTAAATCAATAAAAACAGTCACCTGTAGTTGATTGGTTATCAGTAATACATAATCTTAATCAATAAATTCAATCGAAGACGGAAAAGGGCCGCCACACCACGGTTTCCGCCGATTGACAATGTTTTTGTTGGTGGCATGATGCGCGTGAAATTTGAACTTCCTCACGGTTTATACTCATGTCCACCTATACCCGACCTGTCTTGCTTTTGCTGGCTGGTCTACTTCTGCTGACCCTGGCGATTGCGGTGCTGAACACGCTCGTCCCGCTTTGGCTCGCCCAGGAAAACCTGCCGACGTGGCAGGTGGGTATGATCAGTTCGTCCTATTTCACCGGTAATCTGGTCGGGACGCTGTTGACAGGAGCTTTAATCAAACGCCTCGGGTTTAACCGTAGTTACTATCTTGCCTCGCTGATTTTTGCCGCCGGTTGTGTGGGCCTCGGGGTGATGGTCGGCTTCTGGAGCTGGCTGGCATGGCGCTTTGTCGCGGGCATTGGCTGCGCGATGATCTGGGTGGTTGTGGAGAGTGCGCTGATGTGCAGCGGGACATCACGTAACCGCGGTCGCCTGCTGGCGGCCTACATGATGGTCTATTATGTGGGGACCTTCCTCGGACAACTGCTGGTCAGCAAAGTCTCGACGGAACTGATGAATGTGCTGCCGTGGGCGACGGGACTGATTCTGGCAGGGATTTTACCGCTGCTCTTTACCCGCATCCTGAATCAACAGTCTGATGAACACAACGACACGCCAATTACCGCAATGCTGAAACTGCGTCAGGCGCGGCTGGGCGTTAACGGCTGCATCATTTCCGGGATTGTCCTGGGTTCGCTGTACGGCCTGATGCCGCTCTATCTCAATCATCAGGGCATGAGTAATGCCAGTATCGGTTTCTGGATGGCGGTGCTGGTTAGCGCGGGGATCCTCGGGCAGTGGCCAATCGGGAGACTGGCGGATAAGTTTGGTCGACTGCTGGTACTGCGCGTGCAGGTGTTTGTGGTCATCCTCGGAAGCATCGCGATGTTAAGCCAGGCAGCGATGGCACCTGCGCTCTTTATCCTGGGGGCGGCCGGTTTTACGCTCTATCCGGTGGCGATGGCCTGGGCCTGTGAAAAAGTGGAACATCATCAACTGGTGGCGATGAACCAGGCGCTGCTGCTAAGCTACACCGTTGGCAGCCTGTTAGGGCCTTCCTTCACCGCCATGTTGATGCAGAATTATTCCGATAATCTTCTGTTTATTATGATTGCCAGCGTGTCGTTTATTTATTTGCTGATGCTGCTGCGCAATGCCGGACATACTCCGAACCCGGTTGCTCACGTTTAATTCAGCGTCAACAGGAAGCAATGTGTGTTATTGCACCCTGTTTTGGTTAATTTTCTGTATTCCCCGACAGAAAGCAAAAAGGCTACCCGTCGGATAGCCTTTTTAAAAGACGCAATCAATACATCACTTTATGCCCGTACTGCTCAAGAATGCCTTTAACGCGTTCCATCGTTTCTTTCTTCGGTGGATGTACACCATCGAGTTTGTACTCTTCGCCCATCGCCACCCATTTATGTTTACCCAGTTCGTGATAGGGCAGGAGCTCGATTTTTTCAACGTTGCCCATATCGCGGGTAAATTCACCGAGTCGGTGCGCGGAGTCGTCATCGTCGGACCAGCCAGGTACCACGACGTAACGGATCCACACGTTGATATTTTTGTTTGCCAGATAGCGGGCGAACTCCAGCGTACGGTGGTTGGAAACGCCGACCAGGTTCTGGTGGATCTCATCATTCATCTGCTTGAGGTCGAGCATCACCAGGTCGGTGACTTCCAGCAGTTCATCAATCACCGGGTCGTAGCGGCGAACAAAACCATTGGTATCCAGACAGGTATGGATACCTTCTTGCTTACAGGCACGAAACCAGTCACGGACAAATTCCGCTTGCAGGATGGCTTCACCGCCTGACGCCGTTACGCCGCCGCCGGATGCGTTCATAAAGTGGCGATAGGTCACGACCTCTTTCATCAGTTCTTCAACGGTGACTTCTTTACCGCCATGCGTGTCCCACGTATCGCGGTTGTGGCAATACAGACAGCGCATCAGGCAGCCCTGGAAGAAGGTAATAAAGCGGATGCCTGGGCCGTCAACGGTACCACAGGACTCAAAGGAGTGAATGCGACCAATAACTGACATTGCGGTGTTTCTCCAGATGTGGCCCATCCGGGGCCGTGTTGGTGCACAGCTCATTGGCTGTGTCGAGTCTGTTTTGGCGGTTATCCATTGAGTATAGATAGCTGACAAAACAGGCTGCAGTCGGGAAACGACCTGTTAAAAAGGCCCCACTTACGTGGAGCCTTTATTGTACGCCTTTTACCGCGTGATTTCAGTCAAAACACATTACATGGTTTGAGTGAAGGTACGGGTAATAACGTCCTGCTGCTGTTCTTTCGTCAGGGAGTTAAAACGTACTGCATAACCAGATACACGGATGGTCAGCTGCGGATATTTTTCCGGATGTTCCATCGCGTCCAGCAGCATTTCACGGTTCATCACGTTCACGTTCAGGTGCTGACCACCTTCGATGGACGCTTCATGGTGGAAGTAACCATCCATCAGACCGGCCAGGTTAGTCTTACGAACTTCGTCGTCTTTACCCAGTGCGTTCGGAACGATAGAGAAGGTATAAGAGATACCATCTTTCGCGTAAGCAAACGGCAGTTTAGCAACAGAAGTCAGAGAGGCAACAGCACCTTTCTGGTCACGACCGTGCATCGGGTTAGCACCTGGTCCGAACGGCGCGCCAGCACGACGACCATCTGGGGTGTTACCGGTTTTCTTACCATACACAACGTTAGAGGTGATGGTCAGAACAGACTGCGTCGGGATAGCATCACGGTAGGTTTTCAGTTTCTGAATTTTCTTCATGAAACGTTCAACCAGGTCAACCGCCATGTCATCAACGCGCGCGTCGTTGTTACCAAACTGCGGGTATTCGCCTTCGATTTCGAAGTCGATAGCCAGACCGTCTTCATCACGAATCGGTTTAACTTTCGCATATTTGATAGCAGACAGGGAGTCAGCCGCAACGGACAGACCTGCGATACCACATGCCATGGTGCGAATAACATCACGATCGTGCAGCGCCATCAGAGAGGCTTCGTAGCTGTACTTGTCGTGCATGTAGTGGATAACGTTCAGCGCGGTGACATACTGCTTAGCCAGCCAGTCCATGAAGTGGTCCATGCGCTCCATGACTTCGTCATAGTTCAGCACGTCGCCTTTGATTGGCTCAGATTTCGGGCCAACCTGCATTTTCAGTTTTTCATCAACGCCGCCGTTGATCGCGTACAGCATGGTTTTCGCCAGGTTTGCACGCGCACCGAAGAACTGCATTTGTTTACCAACAACCATTGGGCTTACGCAGCAAGCGATAGCGTAGTCGTCGTTGTTGAAGTCCGGACGCATAAGGTCATCGTTCTCGTACTGCAGAGAAGAGGTGTCGATGGACACTTTAGCGGCGAATTTCTTGAAGTTCAGAGGCAGTTTTTCAGACCACAGAACGGTGATGTTCGGCTCCGGAGACGGACCCATGGTGTACAGGGTGTTCAGGAAGCGGAAGCTGTTTTTGGTAACCAGAGTACGGCCATCAACGCCCATACCACCGATGGATTCCGTTGCCCAAATCGGGTCGCCGGAGAACAGTTCATCATATTCAGGCGTACGCAGGAAACGAACCATACGCAGTTTCATGACCAGGTGGTCAATCATTTCCTGAGCGTCTTGTTCAGTGATTTTGCCTGCTTTCAGGTCACGTTCAATGTATGCATCCAGGAAGGTGGAGACACGACCGAAGGACATTGCCGCGCCGTTCTGAGATTTAACCGCAGCCAGGTAGCCGAAGTAAGTCCACTGAATCGCTTCCTGAGCGTTGGTTGCCGGACCAGAGATATCGCAGCCATATTTCGCAGCCATCTCTTTGATCTGACCCAGCGCACGGTGCTGTTCAGCAATTTCTTCACGCAGACGGATAGTCGCTTCCAGGTTTACGCCGTTTTCCAGGTCAGACTGCAGGGAAACGAACTGAGCGTATTTGTCTTTCATCAGGAAGTCGATACCGTACAGCGCAACGCGACGGTAGTCACCGATGATACGGCCACGGCCATAGGCATCCGGCAGACCAGTCAGAACACCGGATTTACGGCAGTTCAGAATGTCTTTGGTGTAAACATCGAAAACGCCCTGGTTGTGGGTTTTACGATATTCAGTGAAGATTTTTTTCAGCATCGGGTCCAGTTCGCGGTTGTACGCTTTGCAGGAACCTTCAACCATTTTGATACCACCGAACGGGATGATCGCACGTTTCAGCGGAGCTTCAGTTTGCAGACCAACAATTTTCTCGAGCGCTTTATTGATGTAGCCAGCGTCGTGAGAAGTGATGGTGGAAGCAACAGAGGTGTCAAAGTCAACAGGCGCGTGAGTGCGGTTTTCCTGTTTAACGCCTTCCATTACGCTGTCCCACAGTGCAGTGGTCGCATCAGTCGCGCCAGCCAGGAAGGACTCGTCACCCTCGTACGGAGTGTAGTTTTTCTGAATGAAGTCACGGACGTTTACTTCATTCTGCCAGTCACCTTTGGTAAAACCTTCCCAGGCTGTGGCTAACTTTTCATTAAGCTCGGACATGTAACACCTACCTTCTTAAGTGGATTTTTTATTTACTGCGTGTATCGCGACATCAATTAATGATGATCGTTGTCACGCAGATAAATGACCCAGTATGTCAACCCAACCAACAAACCCCCGCCGATAATGTTACCGATCGTAACCGGAATCAGGTTATCAGTGATGAAGTTCATCGCGGTCAGGTGAGAAAAACTTTCCGGCGTCGAGCCAACTGCGCTCCAGAACTCCGGTGTTGCGAGATCACGGATTACAATACCCATCGGAATCATAAACATGTTTGCGATACTGTGCTCAAAACCGCTGGCAACAAACATCGCAACCGGTAATACCATGATAAACGCTTTATCCATCAGGCTACGGCCTGAGTAGCTCATCCATACAGCCAGGCATACCATGAGGTTTGCGAGGATACCGAGACTGACGGCTTCAACAAAAGTATGGTGCATTTTGTGGTCGGCGGTTTGCAGGACGTTCAGTCCCCACTGGCCGTTGGCGACCATATATTCGCCGGAAAGCCACATCAATAGCACAAAGAGCAAGCAACCAATCAGGTTACCAAAATAGACGTTGAGCCAGTTTTTTGCCAACTGACCCCAGGTGATTCGGCCACTGGCTTTGGCAACGACAATCAACACGGTTGACGTAAAGAGGTCTGCACCGCAGATGACGCAAAGAATCAACCCCAGAGAGAAGCAGATACCGCCAATCAGTTTCGCCATACCAAAGGGCATCGTACCTGTACCGGTCGTTGCAGTGATATAGAAAACAAAGGCGATGGAAATGAACACACCGGCAGTAATTGCCAGGAAGAAAGTCTTAAGCGGATGTTTCGTTGCTTTATAGACACCTGCCTCTTCGGCCACTTTGGCCATTGCTGCAGGGAGTAAAAGATCAAAAGGGTTGTCAGCTTTCACACTAACTCTCTCTTTATTAAGTCGGCGACGAGATACTAACAAAGCATTATAGATGAGAAATTGATGTAGATCATATCCCGCCTGGCTTATAGGCCCGTAATACGCATGGTTTTTATGCAATTACGGAGTAATTAATTGATTTTTATGATAAAAATAAATTTTAAATTTTAGCAAATGAGTTGAAAATTTTCCTTCCTACGTCTGTTAGCCAGTTAATTAATATGGAGTAATTGGCAGATAAAGTAACAACTATCCATTAAATTATGTAATATCAACTACCAACATTTAACTTTGTTATTACATTTATTTTGGGATATTCAAAAATAAATAAAAAGGGGCGCTTAGCGCGCCCCGTAATATAGCCCAGACGATTATTTAAACCTACTCAGCGTAGGTTGATTGGCTTTATTTTGACCAAAATGAAGATTTTGCACGCTGCAACTTCTCATAGGCCTTCAACAGCGACTGGTGTGATGCGAATGCGTGCAGATCGCTGTCAACCGGCTGCAGACCATAAAAGGCGGCTTCACCGCTCAATGCTGCACTGGCGGCTTCGACGGCATTTGCGCCATACATACGGACAAACGCGTTCAGATATTGCAGCGGTTCACGTTCTTCTTCCTGCGACAGCAGTAACAGCGTTTGCAGGCAACGGTAATAATTCGCCCGCTCGGCGCTAAAGATCGACGTATTAAATTCCATCGTCCATTCGGTCCAGATCAGTGCCTGTTCCAGATCACCACCTGCCAGCGCCAGCATTGCTTTCAGTTCCCCAATACGCAGGGTGTACCAGCCGTTATCTGAACCGGTTGCCAGGCCTAACAGTTCACGAACGCGGGTGAAATCATCAAACCCTTCTTCATCGAGTTGCTCAATCAGGTTGAGATAGTCTTCTTTATCCCAGCGACTATTCGGCAGTGAGAGCAGGGTCTCGCGCAGATGGACGCCCATGGCGTTATTGGCTAACCACAGATCTTCAGCAGGATAAATATCAGACATCCCAGGAACGATGATCCGACAGGCGTAGACACCGAGATGTTCGTAATCGGCGATGTACACCTCTTTATCTTCCGCGTTGAAGATCGCCATCAGGGTGGCAAACTCTTCTTCTGTGGTACCGGAGAAACTCCAGTCAACGAACGGGTAGTCGGCATCCTGCTTGAACAGATCCCAGGAGATCAGACCGCTGGAGTCAATGAAGTGTGTTTCCAGGTTGGTATGCTCAGCCACTTCTTCATCGTCGAAGGTCGGCGGCGTGAAGACGTCGAGATCTTTCAGACCACGGCCCTGCAGCAGTTCCGTCACGGTACGTTCCAGTGCGACGCCAAAATCAGGGTGTGCGCCGAAAGAGGCGAAGCAGGTGCCGTTAGCCGGATTGAACAGCACAACGCAGATCACCGGATACTGACCGCCCAGAGAACCGTCGTAAGCAAAGATGGGGAAACCTTCCGCTTCCAGCGTTGCAATAGATTCCACCACCGCCGGGTAGCGTGCCAGCACGTCGGCCGGAATTTCCGGCAGGCTGATGCTTTCGGCAATAATGCGATTCTTCACGTAACGCTCAAAGACTTCAGATAACCCTTGCACGCGCGCTTCGTTACGGGTGTTACCGGCGGACATCCCGTTTGAGACGTACAGGTTGCCGATAATGTTCATTGGAATATAGACGGTCTGGTTATCCGACTGGCGGGTAAACGGCAGGCCGCAGATACCACGCTCTTCGTTGCCAGACTGCAGGTCGATCAGCATGCTGCCGGTCAGTTCGTTCTCGGGATCGTAGAAGGCACGCAGGCGGGCATCCAGCAGACCGTCCGGTACGTCATCATTTTCGGTCAGCGGGAACCATTTCTCGTTCGGATAATGCACGAACGGGCCATTGGCGATGGTTTCACCCAGCCAGAAATCGGCAAAGAAATAGTTGGTTGACAGACGCTCAAAATATTCGCCCAACGCCGAGGCCAGCGCGGCCTTTTTCGTCGCCCCTTTGCCGTTGGTAAAGCACAGCGCACACTCTTTATCGCGAATGTGTACGGACCAGACATTCGGCACCGGGTTCAGCCACGAGGCCTCTTCAATATGGAAACCGAGGTCGAGCAGTTTTTGCTGGAAGCGAGCGATGGAGTCTTCCAGTGCGGCGTCTTTGCCGGGAATAAATGTTTGCGTCATGAAAATCACTTTTGTCGTACGGAAAGCGCGCAATGATACGGGTTTTACGTGACTGACGCTATCGCCGCCACTGACGCGGCGCAAATAAAAGTTTTGGCTATGCTTGTAGGCAGTGATCCACCATAAGAGCATAAAAATGAAAGCGTTTGATTTACAACGGATGGCACTCGATAAAGTGCCGATGGAATTCCTCGGTGAAGTGGCTTTACGCAGTCTGTATACCTTCGTACTGGTCTATCTGTTTCTCAAACTCACAGGACGACGCGGCGTGCGACAGATGTCGCTCTTCGAAGTGCTGATTATTTTAACGCTGGGGTCGGCGGCGGGTGACGTGGCCTTTTATGATGATGTCCCGATGTTGCCAGTACTGGTGGTCTTCATTACCCTCGCGCTGCTGTACCGTCTGGTGATGTGGCTGATGGCGCGCAGTGAAAAACTGGAAGATTTACTGGAAGGTAAGCCCGTCGTGATTATTGAAGATGGCGAGCTGGCGTGGGAAAAACTGAACCAGTCAAATATGACCGAGTTCGAGTTTTTCATGGAGCTGCGACTGAATGGCGTTGAGCAACTGGGACAGGTGCGCCTGGCGATCCTTGAAACGAATGGTCAGATCAGCGTTTATTTCTTTGAAGACAGTGAGGTAAAGCCTGGCTTAAGCATTTTGCCGAAGTATTGTACGCAACGTTATAAAGTCGTTCCTGAAGCGGGAGAGTATTCCTGTGTGCGATGCAGTGAAGTGATCACAATGAAAGCCGGCGATCGTCAGGCGTGCCCGCGGTGTAAAAATCCAGAATGGTCGAAGGCCAGTCGGGCAAAACGGGTCGTCTGACAGCAAAAATATCGGTCTTTTATCGTCAATCCCGAAGATTCTGTTGTGTGAGCGAACACTCATTTTTACTCGAGTTTGTTTTAGCCATTGCGGCGCGTGTCACTGAATGATAAAACCGATATCCACAGGAATAACTTATACCCAATCTCTGTTCATGTACGAAAAGAGATTGGGTTAATAACAACGCAACGTGGTGAGGGGAAATGGCTCAGGTCTTCAATTTTAGTTCAGGTCCGGCAATGTTACCGGCAGACGTGCTTAAACTGGCTCAAAAGGATCTTTGTGACTGGAACGGTCTTGGTACGTCCGTCATGGAAGTGAGCCACCGCGGCAAAGAATTCATCCAGGTCGCGCAAGAAGCGGAGCAGGATTTTCGCGATCTGTTGAATATCCCCTCCAACTACAAAGTGCTGTTTTGTCACGGCGGTGGTCGTGGCCAGTTTTCTGCCATTCCGCTGAACATTCTGGGCGACAAAACCACGGCAGACTACGTTGATGCAGGCTACTGGGCAGCCAGCGCCGTCAAAGAAGCGAAAAAATACTGCACGCCGAATGTGATTGACGCCAAAGTTTCGGTCGATGGCCTGCGCGGCGTGAAGCCGATGAGTGAGTGGCAGCCTTCTGCTGATGCAGCGTATCTGCATTACTGCCCGAACGAAACCATCGATGGCATCGCAATTAACGAAACGCCCAATTTTGGTTCCGATGTGGTGGTGACCGCTGATTTCTCCTCAACCATTCTCTCCGGACCGCTGGATGTTTCACGCTATGGCATCATTTATGCGGGCGCACAGAAGAACATTGGCCCGGCGGGTTTGACTATCGTCATCGTACGCGAAGATTTACTGGGTAAAGCGAATGTGGCGTGTCCGTCGATCCTCGATTATTCCGTTCTGAACGACAATGACTCGATGTTCAATACGCCGCCGACCTTCGCCTGGTATCTTTCCGGCCTGGTGTTCAAATGGCTGAAAGCCAATGGTGGCGTGGCGGCGATGGATAAAATCAATCAGCAAAAAGCAGAACTGCTGTACGGTGTGATTGATAACAGTGACTTCTATCGTAACGATGTCGCGAAAGCGAACCGTTCACGTATGAACGTGCCGTTCCAGTTAGCTGACAGCGCGCTGGATAAGCTCTTCCTGGAAGAGTCTTTTGCTGCGGGCCTGCACGCGCTGAAAGGCCACCGCGTTGTCGGCGGAATGCGTGCCTCCATTTATAACGCGATGCCGCTGGAAGGGGTAAAAGCGCTTGCCGATTTCATGACTGATTTCGAGCGCCGTCGCGGCTAATCAGCTGTCTCTTTTCATCCCCACAGCCTTGTCTGTGGGGTTTTTATTTCTGTCTTTTGAGAGTTGAGTTTCATGGAATCCCTGACGTTACAACCCATCGCACGGGTCGATGGCACGATTAATCTGCCAGGCTCGAAGAGCGTATCAAACCGCGCGCTGTTACTGGCGGCGTTAGCTCATGGCACCACAGAGCTGACCAACCTGTTAGACAGCGATGACGTTCGCCATATGCTCAATGCCCTGAGTGCGTTGGGGATTGATTACACTCTTTCTGCGGATCGCACCCGCTGTGAAATCACGGGTAACGCAGGCCCGCTGCACGCCGAAGGCGCATTAGAGCTGTTTCTGGGCAATGCCGGAACGGCAATGCGACCGCTGGCCGCCGCACTGTGCCTTGGCGCAAACGATATTGTGCTGACCGGTGAACCGCGTATGAAAGAGCGCCCGATTGGTCATCTGGTGGATGCGCTGCGTCAGGGCGGGGCGAACATTGAGTATCTGGAGCAGGAAAACTATCCGCCGCTTCGACTGCGTGGCGGATTTACCGGCGGACAGGTTGAGGTTGACGGCAGCGTCTCCAGCCAGTTTCTCACTGCGCTGCTGATGACCGCGCCTCTGGCACCCCAGGATACGGTGATAAGTATCAAAGGCGATCTGGTGTCGAAACCGTATATTGATATCACGCTGAACCTGATGAAAACCTTTGGCGTTGAGATAGAGAACCAGAGCTATCAGCGCTTTGTGGTCAAAGGCGGTCAGCAGTACCACTCTCCAGGTCATTATCTGGTTGAAGGAGATGCTTCATCGGCCTCCTATTTCCTCGCGGCAGGCGCCATTAAAGGTGGAACGGTGAAAGTGACCGGGATTGGCCGCAACAGCATGCAGGGCGATATCCGTTTTGCCGATGTGTTGGAGAAAATGGGCGCGACCGTCACCTGGGGTGACGACTTTATCGCCTGTACCCGTGGCGAACTGAATGCCATCGATATGGACATGAACCATATTCCGGATGCCGCCATGACTATCGCGACAGCCGCGTTGTTTGCCAAAGGTACGACAACGCTTCGCAACATTTATAACTGGCGGGTGAAAGAAACTGATCGTCTGTTTGCGATGGCGACCGAACTGCGCAAAGTCGGCGCGGAAGTGGAAGAGGGGCATGATTTTATTCGCATCACGCCGCCGGCACACCTGAAGTTTGCCGACATTAGCACCTATAACGATCACCGTATGGCGATGTGTTTCTCGCTGGTGGCGTTATCTGATACGCCGGTTACGATCCTTGACCCGAAATGTACCGCCAAAACCTTCCCTGACTATTTCGAACAGTTGGCGCGTATCAGTACCCCTGCCTGATTTCTCTCTTCGCGCCGGTCAACTGGCTGGCGCGATATCGTCTGTATCTGTACTTTTTTCCTGTTACTGCTAATGCTAACGTGTTGATGATTTAATATTTTGATTTATATGTGTTTTATTATAAATATCAACGGAAGATTAGCATGAAAAATAAATCACTCCTGATTACTATTGCAGTATCCGCAGCGCTGCTGGCGGGATGTAAAAATGGCGTTAATGGTGACATGCTCGCCAGTTCGGGCATGTCGGCCTATAAAGCAGCCACGCTTTCTGATACCGATGTCAAAACGTTGTCCAGCAACGCCTGCAAACAGATGGATAGCCAGAATCAACTTGCGGGAAAAAGCAGTAAATACACCAGGCGTCTGGGTAAGATTGCCAAAGCTCTGGGAAATAATATTGATGGTACTCCGGTCGATTATAAGGTCTACATCACTTCTGACGTCAATGCGTGGGCAATGGCGAACGGTTGTGTTCGCGTCTATTCCGGTTTGATGGATCTGATGACCGATAATGAAATCGAAGGGGTATTAGGTCACGAGTTAGGTCACGTCTCTTTAGGGCATTCCCGCAAAGCAATGCAGACGGCTTATGCTACCCTGGCCGCGCGTGATGCGATTTCTGCCACCAGCGGCGTGGCTTCACAACTCTCTCAGTCGCAGTTAGGCGATTTGGCTGAAGGGGTGATCAACTCGGCGTTCTCCCGCAGTCAGGAATCTGAGGCTGATGACTTCTCCTATGACCTGATGAAAAAACGTGGCATCAATACGCAGGGGTTAGTGAGCGCATTCGATAAGTTAGCCACAATGGATGCCGGCCACGCTAAATCCCTGATGGATTCCCACCCGGCGTCAGCCGACCGTGCTCAGCATATGCGTGACCGTATCGCTGAAGATAAAAAGTAAAACATTGTCATCTTTCGGGCTGGTTTCTCCCCGGCCCGCTATAATTGCGCAATTATTCTTCACCTGGTGACAGACTAAATCGGTTTTTGCACACAACGTTAACGATTGTGGGCGTTGGCGCGTATAATGCGCGGCGTTTACGTTAACAGAACGCCTGTTTAAGGAGATAAAGATGACGGCAATTGCCCCGGTAATTACCATTGATGGCCCAAGCGGTGCAGGAAAAGGCACCTTGTGCAAAGCGATGGCGGAAGCATTGCAATGGCATCTGTTGGACTCTGGCGCAATCTATCGCGTGCTGGCGCTGGCGGCATTACATCATCATGTTGATGTTGCATCGGAAGACGCGCTGGTTCCGCTGGCAACCCATCTCGATGTCCGCTTTGTTTCAACCGACGGAAATCTGGAAGTGATCCTTGAAGGGGAAGACGTCAGCGGTGAAATCCGCACGCAGGAAGTCGCCAATGCCGCCTCTCAGGTCGCCGCATTCCCTCGCGTACGTGAGGCACTGCTGCGTCGTCAACGCGCTTTCCGTGAAGCACCCGGACTGATCGCTGATGGACGTGATATGGGGACGGTAGTTTTCCCGGATGCGCCGGTCAAAATTTTCCTTGACGCCTCCTCGGAAGAACGTGCACATCGCCGTATGCTACAGTTGCAGGAGAAGGGCTTTAGTGTTAACTTTGAACGCCTTTTGGCCGAGATCAAAGAACGTGACGATCGCGACCGAAACCGTGCTGTAGCGCCGTTGGTTCCCGCTGCTGATGCTTTAGTTTTAGATTCCACACGATTAAGCATTGAGCAAGTGATTGAAAAAGCGCTACAATACGCGCGCCAAAAACTGGCACTCGCTTAAGAGCGACCGAATTTGCAGTACCCCCGTTGCAATGGAATGACAGCGGGTATGTTAAACAACCCCATCCGGCACGGAGCCAGGTGGACGTTAAATATGAAACCTGAAGATTAAACATGACTGAATCTTTTGCTCAACTGTTTGAAGAATCCTTAAAAGAAATCGAAACCCGTCCGGGTTCCATCGTTCGCGGTGTTGTTGTTGCTATCGACAAAGACGTTGTTCTGGTTGATGCAGGCCTGAAATCTGAATCTGCAATTCCTGCAGAACAGTTCAAAAACGCGGCTGGCGAACTGGAAATCCAGGTGGGCGACGAAGTTGATGTTGCTCTGGATGCAGTAGAAGACGGCTTCGGTGAAACACTGCTGTCTCGTGAAAAAGCGAAACGTCACGAAGCATGGATCACGCTGGAAAAAGCTTACGAAGATGCTGAAACTGTTACCGGTGTTATCAACGGCAAAGTTAAGGGCGGCTTCACTGTTGAGCTGAACGGTATTCGTGCGTTCCTGCCAGGTTCACTGGTAGACGTTCGTCCGGTGCGTGATACGCTGCACCTGGAAGGCAAAGAGCTTGAATTCAAAGTCATCAAGCTGGATCAGAAACGCAACAACGTTGTTGTTTCTCGTCGTGCCGTGATCGAATCCGAAAACAGCGCAGAGCGCGATCAGCTGCTGGAAAACCTGCAGGAAGGCATGGAAGTTAAAGGTATCGTTAAGAACCTCACTGACTACGGTGCATTCGTTGATCTGGGTGGCGTTGACGGCCTGCTGCACATCACCGATATGGCATGGAAACGCGTTAAGCATCCGAGCGAAATCGTAAACGTTGGCGACGAAATCACTGTTAAAGTGCTGAAGTTCGACCGCGAACGTACCCGTGTATCTCTGGGCCTGAAACAGCTGGGCGAAGATCCGTGGGTAGCTATCGCTAAGCGTTATCCGGAAGGTACTAAACTGACCGGTCGCGTAACCAACCTGACCGACTACGGCTGCTTCGTTGAAATCGAAGAAGGCGTTGAAGGGCTGGTTCACGTTTCCGAAATGGACTGGACCAACAAAAACATCCATCCGTCCAAAGTTGTTAACGTTGGCGACGTAGTGGAAGTTATGGTTCTGGATATCGACGAAGAACGTCGTCGTATCTCCCTGGGCCTGAAGCAGTGCAAATCTAACCCATGGCAGCAGTTCGCGGAAACCCACAACAAGGGCGACCGTGTTGAAGGTAAAATCAAGTCTATCACTGACTTCGGTATCTTCATCGGCCTGGACGGCGGCATCGACGGCCTGGTTCACCTGTCTGACATCTCCTGGAACGTTGCAGGCGAAGAAGCAGTTCGTGAATACAAAAAAGGCGACGAAATCGCAGCAGTTGTTCTGCAGGTTGACGCAGAGCGCGAGCGTATCTCTCTGGGCGTTAAACAGCTGGCAGAAGATCCGTTCAACAACTGGGTTGCACTGAACAAGAAAGGCGCAATCGTAAACGGTAAAGTGACTGCAGTTGACGCGAAAGGCGCAACCGTAGAACTGGCTGACGGCGTTGAAGGTTACCTGCGCGCTTCTGAAGCATCCCGTGACCGCGTTGAAGACGCTACCCTGGTTCTGAGCGTGGGTGACGACGTTGAAGCTAAATTCACCGGCGTTGACCGTAAGAACCGTGCAATCAGCCTGTCTGTTCGTGCTAAAGACGAAGCTGATGAGAAAGATGCCATCGCAACTGTTAACAAACAGGAAGATGCAAACTTCTCCAACAACGCAATGGCTGAAGCTTTCAAAGCAGCTAAAGGCGAGTAATTCTTTGATACTTTGGGAGGTTTCGTCCTGAAGTCAGATGAGAATACTTGACAGATTATAGAATTCGTTCTGTAATCAATGACAAAGGGCGGCTACGGCCGCCCTTAATCAATGCAACAGCAGCAGCTTATTGGAACCGGAGGAATCATGACCAAGTCAGAATTGATTGAAAGACTTGCCACTCAGCAATCTCATATTCCCGCGAAAGCGGTTGAAGATGCGGTCAAAGAGATGCTGGAGCATATGGCCTCGACTCTTGCACAGGGCGAGCGTATTGAAATCCGCGGTTTCGGCAGCTTTTCTTTGCACTACCGTGCACCACGTACCGGGCGTAACCCGAAGACTGGCGACAAAGTGGATCTGGAAGGGAAATACGTTCCGCACTTTAAGCCGGGTAAAGAACTGCGCGATCGCGCCAATATTTACGGTTAAGTTTTTCGCACAACGTAACCTCAGAAAAGCACCTTTACGGTGCTTTTTTCTTGCCTGCTTTTCAACCCTGGAATGCCGCTCGCATTTCATGTTGCACATTGCCGGGCGGCGATGAAAATCGCGGAATCATGGCCGTAAATCCTTCATTCTCCTCCTGACAATCCCGGTTCAGACCCGCACACTGCCGCCAACACGGAGGTGTGTATGAAATTAACGACGGTCAGTCTGTGTGCATTAGGGGGGATTTTCCCTTTATTTTTGCTACCTGCGCTGCCGGGGGGATGGCTTGTTAGCATCCTGTTTGTGCTGGCCTGTCTGCTCGGTCTGCTCCGCTGGAAAGTGGCACAGTACGCTGGGCTTCTCCTGCTGTTTTTTCTCTGGGGCGTCATGGCGGCGAAACAGTCGCTGTGGGCGGGAAATACGTTGCCCGCCGCCACGCAGGAGACCATCGTTGAGCTGACGGCCACGGATAGCATGACGACACATGCCGGGCTGATCACGCATCTTAATGGGCATCGGCTTTTCCCTGCCGTCGGTATTGTGCTTTATAACCAATATTTGCCAATCGCGCCGTGCGCGGGACAACGTTGGGCGATGACGCTGAAGGTCCGTGCCATGCACGGCGAGTTAAATGACGGCGGATTTGATAGTCAGCGTTATGCCCTGGCACAGCATCAGCCGCTCACTGGCCGATTTTTACAGGCAAAGATTGTCGACAGCAAATGCAGCTGGCGAGCGCGCTATCTTGCCTCGTTAACGGATTCTCTGGAAAACTATCCCTGGCAGCAGGTGATACTAGGTCTGGGGATGGGGGAGCGCCTGCTGGTGCCACAGGAAGTCAAAGCGATCATGCGAGATACCGGCACGGCGCATCTGATGGCAATTTCCGGCCTGCATATCGCTTTTGCAGCTTTACTGGCAGCAGCTCTGATTCGCGGCGTGCAGTTTCTGCTGCCGATCAGTGCAATTCGCTGGCAACATCCTGTGATTGGTGGGCTTATTTGCGCTGCGTTTTACGCCTGGCTGACCGGGTTACAGCCTCCGGCGCTACGTACGGTGGTGGCGCTGCTGGTGTGGGGGGCACTGAAATTATGCGGGCGGCAATGGAGCGGATGGTCAGTCTGGTGCTGCTGTCTGGCGGCTATTCTGGTTGTTGATCCCGTCGCCGTGATCTCGCAAAGCCTGTGGCTTTCGGCCTTTGCCGTTGCGGCGCTGTTATTCTGGTACCAATGGTTTCCTTGCCCCGCCTGTCCCACATCACGTGCCGGGCGCTTGCTGGTTGAACTGGCACATCTGCAACTGGGGATTACCTTGCTGCTTATGCCGCTACAAATCGCACTGTTCCACGGTATCAGCCTGACGTCGTTTGCTGCGAATCTGTTTGCTGTCCCGCTGGTTACGTTTGTCAGCGTCCCGCTGATCCTCGCCGGAATGGTGGTCCATCTCACTGGTCCGCTGCTTCTTGAGGGCGGACTCTGGTATCTGGCCGATCGCTCACTGGCTGCATTATTCTGGGCGCTCAATCACTTGCCTGCGGGGTGGATCAACGTTGATGCCCGTTGGCAGTGGCTGGTCTTTGTCCCTTGGCTGATGCTACCCGGTTGGCGATTTATCGCCTGGCGCGTTTTCCCCGGCCTGTGTCTGGCGACGCTGGCGTTGCTGAGCTGGCCGTTCTGGAGTCCGGTGCGCACTGACGCCTGGCAGGTGCACATGCTGGATGTCGGGCAGGGGTTAGCGATAGTTATCGTCCGTAATGGTAAAGCGTTACTCTACGATACCGGGCTGGCCTGGCCGGGAGGTGACAGCGCCCAACAGATAATCATTCCGTGGCTGCGCTGGCACCACTTGCAACCAGAGGGGATTATTCTCAGCCATGAGCATCTCGACCATCGCGGTGGACTACACTCTTTGCAGACAACCTGGCCAGCGCTTTGGGTGCGCAGTCCGTTAGGCTGGCAGGGGCATCTGCCGTGTTACCGCGGTGAGACGTGGCAATGGCAGGGACTGCGTTTTAGCGTGCACTGGCCGTTAAAAGGAGACCCGACGCAGGGGAATAATCACTCTTGCGTCGTAAAGATTGATGATGGTACGCACAGTATTCTGCTGACGGGCGATATAGAGTCCCCCGCGGAACTGAAAATGCTCAGTCATTACTGGCAGCATCTTTCGGCGACGGCAATCCAGGTACCACACCATGGCAGCAGTACCTCTTCTTCACTGGCGCTACTTCAGCGCGTTAGTGGCAACGTGGCGCTGGTCTCCGCCTCACGCTATAACGCCTGGCGATTGCCGTCATGGAAGGTGAAGCAACGCTATCTGCAACAGGGTTACCGGTGGTGTGATACCCCGCATCAGGGGCAAATTTCGCTGGATTTTTCAACACAGGGCTGGCAGGCGATCAGCCTGCGGGAGCAAATTTTACCTCGTTGGTATCATCAGTGGTTTGGCGTGTCAGACGATAACGGGTAGAATATGCGGCTATTTCAACAGATGCTGGTTTCTTGAATGCATAACGATAAAGATCTCTCTACGTGGCAGACGTTTCGCCGACTGTGGCCAACCATTGCGCCTTTCAAATCGGGTCTGATCGTGGCGGGTGTTGCGTTAATCCTCAACGCGGCCAGCGATACCTTCATGTTATCGCTCCTCAAACCATTACTGGACGATGGTTTTGGTAAAACAGATCGCTCAGTGTTGCTTTGGATGCCGCTGGTGGTTATTGGGCTGATGATTTTACGTGGTATCACCAGCTATATCTCCAGCTACTGTATTTCCTGGGTATCCGGCAAAGTGGTGATGACCATGCGTCGTCGCCTGTTCGGTCATATGATGGGAATGCCGGTTTCTTTCTTTGACAAACAGTCTACCGGGACGCTGCTGTCTCGTATTACTTATGATTCTGAACAGGTAGCCTCTTCGTCTTCCGGTGCGCTGATTACCGTTGTGCGTGAAGGTGCATCGATTATCGGCCTGTTCATCATGATGTTCTATTACAGCTGGCAATTGTCGATAATCCTGGTTGTGCTGGCACCTATTGTGTCGATCGCGATTCGCGTAGTCTCCAAACGTTTTCGTGCTATCAGTAAGAATATGCAGAATACGATGGGGCAGGTGACAACCAGCGCGGAGCAGATGCTGAAAGGCCACAAAGAGGTACTGATCTTCGGTGGTCAGGGAGTGGAAACGAAGCGCTTCGACAAAGTCAGTAACAAGATGCGTTTGCAGGGGATGAAGATGGTTTCTGCCTCTTCCATTTCCGATCCTGTCATCCAGTTGATCGCTTCACTGGCGCTGGCGTTTGTGCTGTACGCGGCTAGCTTCCCAAGCGTGATGGACAGCCTGACGGCAGGGACGATCACCGTGGTCTTCTCCTCAATGATCGCCCTGATGCGTCCGTTGAAGTCGTTGACTAACGTTAACGCCCAGTTCCAGCGTGGGATGGCCGCATGCCAGACTTTATTTGCCATCCTAGATAGCGAGCAGGAAAAAGACGAAGGTAAACGTGTGATTGAGCGTGCGACCGGCGATCTGGAATTCCGCAATGTCACCTTTACCTATCCGGGGCGCGAAGTACCGGCGCTGTGTAACATCAACCTGAAAATTCCGGCGGGCAAAACCGTTGCGCTGGTGGGGCGTTCAGGTTCCGGCAAATCAACCATTGCCAGTCTGATCACGCGTTTCTATGACATCAATGAAGGTGAAATCCTGATGGATGGTCACGATCTGCGGGAATACACCCTGGCCTCGTTACGTAATCAGGTCGCGCTGGTGTCGCAGAACGTACATCTGTTCAACGACACGGTGGCGAATAACATCGCCTACGCGCGAACTGAGCAGTATAGCCGTGAGGAGATCGAAGAAGCGGCTCGTATGGCTTATGCCATGGACTTTATCAATAAGATGGATAACGGCCTTGATACGGTGATCGGTGAAAACGGCGTGCTGCTTTCCGGTGGTCAACGTCAACGTATCGCCATCGCGCGTGCCTTACTGCGTGACAGCCCGATTCTGATCCTTGATGAAGCCACGTCAGCGCTGGATACCGAATCTGAACGCGCCATTCAGGCGGCGCTGGACGAACTGCAGAAAAACCGCACCTCGCTGGTGATTGCGCACCGCCTTTCAACTATCGAACAGGCCGATGAAATTGTGGTCGTGGAAGATGGGCTGATTGTGGAGCGCGGTACGCACAACGAGCTGCTGGAACACCGCGGCGTCTACGCGCAACTGCACAAAATGCAATTTGGTCAATGATCGCACGCATCTGGTCCGGTGAGTCGCCCTTGTGGCGACTGTTACTCCCA
Organism: Citrobacter sp. RHB35-C17; assembly: GCF_013816795.1. NCBI lineage: Bacteria > Pseudomonadati > Pseudomonadota > Gammaproteobacteria > Enterobacterales > Enterobacteriaceae > Citrobacter > Citrobacter sp. RHB35-C17. Next base: position 1,746,313 of record NZ_CP057150.1, read on the forward strand.
CTTTCCTGGTTATACGGCCTGGTGAGCGGGGCGATCCGCCTGTGCTACACGCTCGGGATCAAACGCGCCTGGCGCGCACCGGTGCCGGTGGTGGTGGTCGGTAATTTGACGGCAGGTGGCAATGGCAAAACGCCGATAGTGATCTGGTTGGTGGAACAACTCCAGCAGCGCGGTCTTCGCGTTGGGGTAGTTTCTCGTGGATATGGCGGCAAAGCCGCGTCCTATCCCTTGCTGCTGAATGCCGAAACCACCACGGCGGAAGCGGGTGATGAGCCGGTGCTGATTTATCAGCGCACCGGCGCGCCAGTTGCCGTATCGCCCAACCGGGCTGACGCGGTAAAAGCGATTCTGGCGCATCACGATGTGCAGATTATCGTTACTGATGATGGTCTTCAGCACTACCGTCTGGCGCGAGATGTCGAGATTGTGGTGGTTGATGGCGTTCGTCGCTTCGGCAACGGCTGGTGGCTACCGGCAGGTCCGATGCGGGAGCGGGCAGGTCGCCTGAAAACGGTGGATGCGGTTATTGTTAATGGCGGTATTCCACAGGCGGGCGAGATCCCGATGCATCTGGCGCCAGGACAGGCTGTGAACCTGCGTACCGGTGAACGTCGTGATATCGCGCAATTGAAAAATGTCGTGGCAATGGCCGGTATTGGTCATCCGCCACGCTTTTTTGCCACGTTAGAATCCTGTGGCGTACAGCCGCAAAAATGTGTTCCTCTGGCGGATCATCAGGCATTGACTTCGCATGATGTCAACGGCCTACTAAACGGGTCGCAAACGCTGGTCATGACGGAGAAGGACGCCGTGAAGTGCCGTGCCTTTGCCGAAGACAACTGGTGGTATCTTCCTGTCGATGCACATTTGTCGGGGACTGAACCTGAGACATTACTCGAAAAATTGATCTCGCTGACACGTTAGCGCACCACCATGACGGCAGCGTACAAATGAGGGAATCATGAATGTCGTTGCCGTACCTCTCACTTACGGATGCCCGTAACCTTCATCTCGCCGCCCAGGGATTGTTAAAAAAACCACGTCGTCGCGCGTTGGCAAGCGATATCCTGCCGACGATTACCCGTATGTCGCTACTACAAATCGATACCATCAATATTGTCGCCCGCAGTCCCTACCTTGTGTTGTTCAGTCGACTGGGCAATTACACCCCACAGTGGCTGGATGATGCGTTGGCGCAGGGTGAACTGATGGAGTACTGGGCCCATGAGGCCTGTTTCCTGCCGCGTAGTGATTTTACGCTGATACGCCACCGGATGCTGGCACCTGAAAAAATGGGCTGGAAGTACCAGGCGGCGTGGATGGAAGAGCATGCCGGCGAAATTGAGCAACTGTTGCAGCATATTCATCAAAATGGACCGGTACGCTCGGCTGACTTTGAGCATCCGCGTAAAGGCAACAGCGGCTGGTGGGACTGGAAGCCGCACAAGCTGCATCTGGAAGGGTTGTTTACGGCAGGAAAAGTGATGGTGATTGAGCGTCGCAATTTCCAGCGCGTGTACGATCTCACGCATCGCGTGATGCCACACTGGGATGATGAACGCGATTTGCTACCCCGGGCGCAAGCAGAATCCGTCATGCTGGACAACAGTGCGCGCAGCCTGGGTATTTTTCGTGAGCAGTGGCTGGCAGATTACTACCGCCTGAAACGTCCTGAGTTACAAAACTGGCGCGACGTGCGGGCTGAACAGCAGTACATCATTCCGGTAGAGGTCGAAAAACTTGGTCGGCTGTGGTTGCATGCGGATTTGCTGCCGCAACTTGAACAGGCACAGGCAGGCAAGCTGACAGCGACGCATAGCGCGGTACTGTCGCCGTTTGATCCGGTGGTTTGGGATCGCAAACGTGCGGAGCAACTGTTCGATTTCAGCTATCGGCTGGAGTGCTACACGCCAGCCCCAAAGCGCCAGTATGGTTATTTTGTCCTGCCTTTACTGCACCGGGGTCAGTTGGTGGGGCGGATGGACGCCAAAATGCACCGTAAGACGGGCGTACTGGAAGTGATTTCTCTCTATCTGCAAGAAGGCGTAAAGCCAGGAGTGACGCTGCAAAATGGGCTACAGCAGGCGATAACCGATTTTGCCCGCTGGCAGAATGCCGTTCGCGTGACGCTCGGCCGCTGTCCGGCAGGGATATTTACGCAATGTCGACAGGGGTGGGAAATAGACGCAGTCGCATGAGCGAGTATGATAAGATCTCTGCATTCATTACCCGGTCCATCTGGAGGAACTATGGATCATCGACTGCTTGAAATCGTTGCCTGCCCGGTCTGTAACGGCAAACTCTGGTACAACCAGGAAAAACAAGAACTGATCTGCAAACTGGATAACCTCGCTTTTCCACTGCGTGATGGCATTCCCGTTTTGCTGGAAACCGAGGCCCGTGTATTAGCGGCTGATGAGCGTAAATCATGAGTTTTGTCGTCATTATTCCTGCCCGCTACGCCTCCACGCGTCTGCCGGGTAAACCGTTGCAGGACATCAACGGTAAACCGATGATTGTGCATGTGCTGGAACGCGCCCGTGAATCCGGCGCTGAGCGTATTATTGTCGCGACCGATCATGAAGAGGTCGCACGCGCCGTTGAAGTGGCGGGTGGAGAAGTGTGCATGACCCGCGTCGATCACCAGTCCGGGACAGAACGTCTGGCTGAAGTGGTTGAGAAGTGTGGTTTCAGTGATGACACCGTGATTGTCAATGTGCAGGGTGATGAGCCGATGATCCCGGCCATCATTATTCGCCAGGTGGCAGAAAACCTGGCGCAGCGTCAGGTTGGAATGGCCACGCTCGCGGCACCGATTCATAGTGCGGAAGAGGCGTTCAATCCGAATGCAGTGAAGGTGGTACTGGATGCCGAAGGCTATGCGCTGTATTTCTCGCGTGCAACGATCCCCTGGGATCGCGATCGTTTTGCGAAAAGTCGCGAGACCGTCGGCGATAATTTCCTGCGACATCTCGGCATTTACGGCTACCGCGCCGGATTTATCCGCCGCTATGTGAGCTGGGAGCCCAGCCCGTTGGAAAACATCGAGATGCTGGAGCAACTCCGCGTGCTGTGGTACGGCGAAAAAATCCACGTGGCTGTGGCAAAAGAGGTGCCTGGCACCGGTGTTGATACCGCAGAAGACCTCGAGCGCGTTCGCGCTGAAATGCGTTAATTTTCTTTACGACACTCCGCTCTTTAGTGAGAGGAGTGTCGTACCGTTACGATTTTCCACGCTTTTTCTTTTCAACAATTGATCTCATCCGGGTGACATCCGTCGGTGTGGCGCTCATTATAAAAGCAGTAGCTTTTATGAGGGCAATCTGAATGGAACAGCTGCGCGCCGAATTAAGTCATTTACTGGGCGAAAAACTGAGCCGCATTGAATGCGTGAATGAAAAAGTCGACACAGCACTGTGGTCGCTCTATGACAGCCAGGGCAACCCAATGCCGCTGATGGCCCAAAGTTTCACCACGCCGGGGGTCGCGCAACAACTGGCCTGGAAAACCACCATGTTAGCGCGTAGCGGCACCGTGCGAATGCCGGTCATTTATGGGGTGATGACTCACGATGAACATCCCGGTCCGGATGTCTTACTGCTGGAACGTCTGCGTGGCGTCCCCGTTGAAGCGCCGGCCCGGACGCCGGAGCGTTGGGAGCAGCTCAAAGATCAGATTGTCGAAGGGTTACTGGCCTGGCACCGCCAGGATAGCCGGGGGTGTGTCGGTGCGGTGGACAATACGCAGGAGAATATCTGGCCTTCCTGGTATCGTCAGCGGGTTGAGGTGCTCTGGAGTACGCTCAATCAGTTCAACAACACCGGGCTAACCATGCAGGATAAGCGCATTCTGTTTCGCACCCGCGAATGTCTGCCCGCGCTGTTTGACGGCTTTAACGACAACTGTGTGCTGGTGCATGGCAATTTCAGTCTGCGCAGCATGTTAAAAGACGCCCGGAGCGACCAGCTTCTGGCGATGGTGGGGCCTGGTATTATGCTCTGGGCACCACGGGAGTACGAACTGTTCCGGCTGGTAGATAACACGCTGGCGGAAGGACTACTCTGGCACTACCTGCAACGCGCGCCAGTGGCGGAATCGTTCATCTGGCGGCGTTGGTTATACGTGTTATGGGATGAAGTGGCGCAACTGGTCAATACCGGGCGCTTTAACCGATCTCATTTTGATCTCGCTGCGAAATCACTCCTGCCCTGGCTCGCCTGACGAGCCTTTCAACCGCTGCCAGACTCTCCCCAGCGTCTCGTAGCTTGCGCGATCGCTATGCATCAACCAGACGGGAGAGGGGATTGCCCGCTCCCACGGATTCAACGGGGAATCGATAGCCAGTTGATTCGCCGGAGCCGGCAGCGGATTTAACCCGGCCTGCTGAAAGAAAATCATTGCTCGCGGCAGATGAGAGGCTGAAGTGACCAGCAGGAATGGCGCGTCGCCGATAGCCTGCTTCACGGCAGCGGCTTCTTCCTCCGTATCCTTAGGCTTGTCGAGCGTGATGATATCCTCTTCCGGCACCCCCAGCGATTGCGCCACCCGTGCGCCAACTTCTGCCGTACTCACCGGATTGGTTTTGGCATTCGCGCCGGTAAAAATCAATTTCGAACCCGGGTTAGCCCGCCACAGACGTATTCCCTCATTTAGACGCGGCAAACTGTTGTTGATCAGGTTAGAACTGGGCGCCCACTGCGGGTTCCAGGTATAGCCGCCGCCTAACACGACGACGTATTCAACTTTCTGCGTATCCTGCCAGGTGGGGTAGCTATTTTCTATCGGGCGCAGCAGATGGTCTGCAACGGGTTGCAGGCTGAGCAGGAACAGTACCAGCCAACTGAGGCTGATAAATACCTTGCCGGTTTTCTGAAAACGGCTAAACCACAGCAGTGCCAGACCGATACCCATCATCAAGAGCAGAAAAGGGAGAGGCAACAGCATGCCGCCAATCACTTTCTTCAGCGTAAAAAGCATCCTTTTTGGTTCCTTTTTTGACCATACAGCAGAAGAATAATCGTGATATTACACCAGAGAGGTTCATTCTCCGCGCGGGTGTGACAAAATAGCGGTTTTATCAGAGAACAGCTAAGCCAGCCTGTGGAGAGCCCGATGCGGGATCGCAATTTTGATGACATTGCTGAGAAGTTTTCCCGTAATATTTACGGCACCACAAAAGGGCAGCTAAGGCAGGCGATCCTGTGGCAGGATCTCGACCTTATTCTGGCAGACTTCGGCGCGCAACCACTGCGTGTGCTGGACGCTGGCGGCGGTGAAGGACAAACGGCCATTAAAATGGCAGAACGTGGTCATCACGTGACGTTGTGTGACGTCTCCGGTGAGATGATCGCCCGTGCGCAACGGGCGGCAGAAGCCAAAGGTGTGAGCCACAACATGCATTTTATACAATGCGCTGCTCAGGACGTCGCTTCGCATTTGGAAAGCTCCGTTGATCTGATATTGTTTCACGCTGTGCTGGAGTGGGTCGCCGATCCGGTCAGCGTGTTAAAGACCCTTTGGTCGGTATTGCGTCCCGGTGGCGTACTGTCGTTAATGTTCTACAATGCCAACGGCCTGTTGATGCATAACATGGTGGCGGGGAACTTTGACTACGTGCAGATAGGGATGCCCAAACGTAAGAAGCGTACCCTTTCACCAGACTATCCGCGTGAGCCAGGAGAGGTTTACCAGTGGCTGGAACAGATGGGCTGGCAGATCACCGGGAAAACCGGGGTGCGCGTGTTTCATGATTATCTGCGTGAGAAACATCAGCAGCGTGACTGTTATGAGATATTGCTTGAATTAGAAACGCGTTACTGTCGCCTGGAGCCGTATGTCAGCCTGGGTCGTTACATTCACGTCACCGCGCGTAAACCGCAGATGCAAGGATAACCTATGAGTGAATTTTCCCAGACAGTCCCCGAACTGGTTGCCTGGGCCAGAAAAAATGACTTCTCTATCTCGCTGCCGGTAGACCGACTCTCGTTTCTGCTGGCGGTGGCCACGCTGAATGGCGAGCGCCTGGACGGTGAGATGAGTGAAGGCGAACTGGTGGATGCGTTCCGCCATGTAAGTGATGCGTTTGAGCAAACCAGCGAAACCATTGGCGTGCGCGCGAACAATGCGATCAACGATATGGTGCGTCAACGTCTGCTGAACCGCTTTACCAGTGAGCAGGCAGAAGGGAACGCGATTTATCGTTTGACGCCGCTCGGCATTGGCATTACCGATTACTATATTCGCCAACGTGAATTTTCCACGCTGCGTCTGTCAATGCAGTTGTCGATCGTGGCGGGTGAGCTCAAGCGCGCGGCGGATGCCGCCGATGAGGGCGGCGATGAGTTCCACTGGCATCGCAACGTCTATGCGCCACTCAAGTATTCGGTCGCTGAGATTTTCGACAGTATCGATCTGACTCAGCGCATCATGGATGAACAGCAGCAGCAGGTGAAAGATGATATCGCGCAACTGCTGAATAAAGACTGGCGCGCGGCGATTTCGAGCTGTGAACTGCTACTGTCAGAAACCTCCGGCACTCTGCGCGAGTTGCAGGATACGCTGGAAGCGGCAGGCGATAAATTGCAGGCCAATTTGCTGCGTATCCAGGATGCGACGCTGGCTCATGACGATCTGCATTTTGTTGATCGCCTGGTGTTTGACCTGCAAAGCAAGCTCGATCGTATTATCAGCTGGGGTCAGCAGTCGATCGATCTGTGGATTGGCTATGACCGCCACGTTCACAAATTTATCCGTACCGCCATCGATATGGATAAAAACCGCGTCTTTGCCCAGCGCTTACGTCAGTCGGTACAGACCTATTTTGACGAGCCGTGGGCGCTGACCTATGCCAACGCCGATCGTCTGCTGGATATGCGTGACGAAGAGATGGCGCTGCGTGATGAAGAGGTCACCGGGGAACTTCCGCCGGATTTAGAGTACGAAGAGTTTAACGAGATCCGCGAACAGCTGGCGGCGATTATCGAAGGCCAACTGGCTATCTATAAATCGAAAGAGACGCCGTTAGATCTCGGTCTGGTAGTGCGCGAGTATCTTGCGCAATACCCGCGTGCGCGTCACTTTGACGTTGCGCGCATTGTTATCGATCAGGCGGTACGTCTTGGCGTAGCGCAAGCAGACTTCACCGGACTGCCAGCCAAATGGCAGCCGATTAATGATTACGGAGCCAAGGTACAGGCGCATGTCATTGACAAATATTGAACAAGTGATGCCGGTTAAGCTGGCGCAGGCGCTGGCGAATCCGTTATTTCCGGCGCTGGATAGCGCATTACGTTCAGGCCGCCACATTGGTCTGGATGAACTGGATAATCATGCCTTTTTGATGGACTTTCAGGACTATCTGGAAGAGTTTTACAGCCGCTATAACGTGGAGCTGATCCGCGCGCCGGAAGGTTTCTTCTACCTGCGTCCGCGTTCAACGACCATTATCCCGCGTTCCGTGTTGTCTGAACTGGACATGATGGTCGGTAAAATTCTCTGCTACCTCTACCTCAGTCCGGAGCGGCTGGCGAACGAGGGGATTTTCACTCAGCAGGAGTTGTACGACGAGCTGCTGACGCTGGCTGACGAAGCCAAACTGTTGAAGCTGGTGAATAACCGCTCAACCGGCTCCGACGTTGACCGCCAGAAGTTACAGGAAAAAATGCGTTCGTCATTAAACCGCCTGCGCCGTTTAGGCATGGTGTGGTTTATGGGGCATGACAGCAGCAAATTCCGCATTACGGAATCGGTGTTCCGCTTTGGCGCGGATGTACGAACGGGTGACGACCCGCGCGAAGCGCAGCGTCGCCTGATCCGCGATGGCGAAGCGATGCCGGTCGAAAACCACCTGCAGCTCAATGATGAGACCGAAGAGAATCAGCCGGACAGTGGAGAAGAAGAATAATGATTGAACGCGGTAAATTTCGCTCACTAACGCTGATTAACTGGAACGGTTTCTTTGCCCGTACCTTTGACCTGGATGAACTGGTTACCACGCTTTCCGGGGGGAATGGCGCGGGGAAATCTACTACCATGGCGGCGTTCGTCACGGCGCTAATCCCGGATTTAACCCTGTTGCACTTCCGTAACACCACGGAAGCAGGCGCGACCAGCGGCTCACGCGACAAAGGTCTGCACGGTAAGCTGAAAGCGGGTGTCTGTTATTCGATGCTCGATACGATCAACTCGCGCCATCAGCGCGTGGTGGTGGGTGTGCGCTTGCAGCAGGTTGCCGGACGCGACCGTAAAGTCGATATCAAACCGTTTGCCATTCAGGGACTGCCGATGTCTGTGCAGCCTACGCAACTGGTGACGGAGACGCTGAACGAACGTCAGGCGCGCGTCCTGCCGTTAACGGAGCTGAAAGAAAAGCTCGACGCGATGGAAGGCGTGCAGTTTAAGCAGTTCAACTCGATCACCGATTACCATTCGCTGATGTTCGATCTGGGCCTCATCGCCCGTCGTCTGCGCTCTGCGTCTGACCGTAGTAAATTCTATCGCCTGATTGAAGCCTCGCTGTACGGTGGGATTTCCAGCGCGATCACCCGGTCTCTGCGCGACTACCTGTTACCGGAAAACAGCGGGGTGCGTAAGGCGTTCCAGGATATGGAAGCTGCGCTGCGGGAAAACCGCCTGACGCTGGAAGCCATTCGCGTTACCCAGTCCGATCGCGATCTGTTTAAACACCTGATTAGCGAAGCCACCAACTATGTGGCGGCGGACTATATGCGTCACGCCAATGAGCGCCGGATCCACCTCGATAAAGCGCTGGAATTCCGTCGCGAATTGTACACGTCGCGCAAACAACTGGCGGCCGAGCAGTATAAACACGTCGACATGGCGCGTGAGTTGGGCGAGCACAACGGTGCGGAAGGCGATCTCGAAGCCGATTATCAGGCGGCAAGCGATCACCTGAACCTGGTGCAAACCGCGCTACGCCAGCAGGAAAAAATTGAACGTTATGAAGCGGATCTCGACGAGTTGCAGATCCGTCTCGAAGAACAAAATGAAGTGGTCGCAGAAGCCGCCGATCGTCAGGAAGAGAACGAAGCGCGCGCCGAAGCTGCCGAGCTGGAAGTGGATGAGCTGAAAAGCCAACTGGCGGATTACCAGCAGGCGCTGGACGTTCAACAGACCCGCGCCATCCAGTACAACCAGGCGATCTCGGCGCTGGAACGCGCCAGAGCGGTGTGCCATCTGCCGGATCTGACGGCCGATAGCGCCGCCGAGTGGCTGGAAACCTTCCAGGCGAAAGAGCAGGAAGCCACCGAAAAAATGCTCTCGCTGGAACAGAAAATGAGCGTGGCGCAAACCGCGCACAGTCAGTTCGAGCAGGCGTATCAGCTGGTGGTGGCGATCAATGGCCCGCTGGCGCGTAATGAAGCCTGGGACGTGGCGCGCGAACTGCTGCGCGAAGGCGTTGACCAGCGTCACCTGGCGGAACAGGCGCAGTCGCTGCGTATGCGACTGAGCGAACTGGAACAGCGTCTGCGCGAGCAGCAGGAAGCCGAACGTCTGTTGGCGGAATTCTGCAAACGTCAGGGGAAAAATTTCGACATTGACGAACTGGAAGCCCTGCATCAGGAGCTGGAAGCGCGTATCGCCTCGCTGTCTGACAACGTTTCCAGCGCGCATGAACAGCGTATGGCGCTGCGTCAGGAGCAGGAACAGCTACAGTCGCGCATTCAGCATCTCATGCAGCGTGCCCCCGTCTGGCTGGCGGCGCAGAACAGCCTGAGTCAGTTGAGTGAACAGTGCGGTGAAGAGTTTACGTCCAGCCAGGAAGTGACCGAATATCTGCAGCAATTGCTCGAACGAGAGCGTGAAGCGATTGTGGAACGCGACGAAGTCGGCGCGCGCAAGAATGCCGTCGATGAAGAGATCGAACGCTTAAGCCAGCCTGGTGGCTCGGAAGATCAGCGTCTGAACGCGCTGGCGGAACGCTTTGGCGGCGTGCTGCTGTCAGAAATCTATGACGACGTCAGTCTTGAAGATGCGCCGTACTTCTCCGCGTTGTATGGTCCGTCGCGTCACGCCATTGTGGTGCCGGATCTGTCGCTGATAGCTGAACAACTGGAAGGGTTGACGGATTGCCCGGAAGATTTGTATCTGATCGAAGGGGATCCGCAGTCATTTGATGACAGCGTCTTCAGCGTCGACGAACTGGAAAAAGCGGTGGTGGTGAAGATTGCCGATCGCCAGTGGCGCTACTCGCGCTTCCCGTCCGTACCGCTGTTTGGCCGTGCGGCGCGAGAAAACCGTATCGAAACGCTGCATGCCGAGCGTGAAGGATTATCCGAGCGTTTTGCCACGCTCTCTTTTGACGTTCAGAAAACGCAGCGTCTGCATCAGGCGTTCAGCCGCTTCATTGGCAGCCATCTTTCGGTGGCTTTTGAATCCGATCCGGAAGCCGAAATTCGCCAGCTCAACAGCCGTCGCGTTGAGCTGGAACGTGCGTTGACCGCCCACGAAAACGAAAACCAGCAGCAGCGTCTGCAGTACGAACAGGCGAAAGAGGGCGTTGCCGCGCTTAACCGCCTGCTGCCGCGTCTGAATTTGCTGGCTGACGACAGTCTGGCGGATCGCGTCGAAGAGATCCGCGAGCGTCTGGATGAAGCGCAAGAAGCCGCGCGCTTTGTACAGCAGCACGGCAACCAACTGGCGAAACTGGAACCGATGGTGTCGGTGTTGCAGAGCGACCCGGAACAGTTTGAACAACTGAAAGAAGATTACGCGTACTCCCAGCAGACGCAGCGCGATGCGCGTCAGCAGGCGTTTGCGCTGACCGAAGTGGTCCAGCGTCGTGCACACTTCGGCTATTCCGACTCAGCGGAAATGCTCAGCGGCAACAGCGATCTTAACGAAAAACTGCGTGAGCGCCTGGAACATGCGGAAGCTGAACGTACCCGCGCCCGTGAAGCCCTGCGTGGTCATGCGGCGCAACTGAATCAGTACAATCAGGTTCTGGCTTCGCTGAAAAGCTCTTACGATACCAAGAAAGAGCTGCTTAACGATTTGCAGCGTGAATTGCAGGATATTGGCGTGCGTGCCGACAGCGGAGCGGAAGAGCGTGCGCGCATTCGTCGCGATGAACTGCATTCGCAGCTCAGCAACAACCGTGCGCGGCGTAACCAGCTCGAAAAAGCGCTTACCTTCTGTGAAGCGGAGATGGATAACCTGACCCGCAAACTGCGCAAACTGGAACGCGATTACCACGAAATGCGTGAGCAGGTGGTAACCGCGAAAGCAGGCTGGTGCGCCGTGATGCGACTGGTGAAAGACAGCGGCGTCGAGCGTCGTTTGCATCGTCGCGAGCTGGCCTATCTTTCCGGTGATGATCTGCGCTCCATGTCGGATAAGGCGCTGGGTGCGCTGCGTCTGGCGGTCGCTGATAACGAACATCTGCGTGATGTCCTGCGTCTGTCGGAAGATCCGAAACGTCCGGAACGTAAGATCCAGTTCTTTGTCGCAGTGTATCAGCATCTGCGCGAGCGTATCCGTCAGGATATCATTCGTACCGACGATCCAGTGGAAGCCATCGAACAGATGGAAATCGAGCTGGGCCGCCTGACCGAAGAGCTGACCTCCCGTGAACAGAAACTGGCGATCAGCTCACGTAGCGTGGCGAACATTATTCGCAAGACCATCCAGCGCGAGCAGAACCGTATTCGTCAGCTCAACCAGGGGTTGCAGAGCGTGTCGTTCGGTCAGGTTCACAGCGTGCGTCTGAACGTGAATGTGCGTGAAACCCATGCCACGCTGCTGGAAGTGCTGTCTGAACAGCATGAGCAGCATCAGGATCTGTTCAACAGCAACCGCCTGACCTTCTCAGAAGCGCTGGCGAAACTTTATCAACGCCTGAACCCGCAAATCGACATGGGACAGCGTACGCCGCAAACCATTGGCGAGGAGTTACTGGATTACCGTAACTATCTCGAAATGGAAGTGGAAGTTAACCGTGGTTCTGACGGCTGGCTGCGTGCGGAGTCCGGTGCGCTGTCGACCGGTGAAGCGATCGGGACCGGGATGTCGATCCTGGTGATGGTGGTTCAAAGCTGGGAAGATGAAGCGCGCCGTCTGCGCGGGAAAGATATCTCCCCGTGCCGTCTGCTGTTCCTCGATGAAGCCGCCCGTCTGGATGCGCGCTCCATCGCGACGTTGTTTGAGCTGTGTGAGCGTCTGCAGATGCAGCTCATCATCGCGGCGCCGGAAAACATCAGTCCGGAGAAGGGCACCACCTATAAGCTGGTGCGTAAAGTCTTCCAGAATACGGAACACGTTCATGTGGTCGGGCTGCGAGGATTTGCGCCGCAGTTACCGGATCCTCTCCCCGGCGAGGCTGATGCCCCGTCAGAGGCCAGCTAAAACCTTAAAGACGGCTGAAAAGCCGTCTTTTTCATTTCTTAAACTATGGATTTCAGGTGCATTTTCTTTAAACTTCTTTACATTAGGTTAGGCAATCGCATATCAGCCTTTCTATAATGAAGGAAAGCTCCGGTAGATGTGAGCATGTCGTAATGTAACCAGAGGGCAAGGGATGTTGCTTAATAAAATTGGTGGTCGTCGGTTCTCGGCAATAAGTTTATGCCTGGCCGTAGTATTCGCTCCACTGTCCAGTGTTCAGGCTGATGAGCCTGAAGTGATACCTGGCGACAGCCCTGTCGTTGTCAGTGAACAGAGTCTCGCTCAGCCGCAGGCGCAATCTGGCGCAACGGCGCTGATGGCGGGTCTGCAGCCACTCCCTGAGGGGGCGGCGGAAAAGGCGCGAGCTGAGCTTCAGTCGCAACTTCCTTCAGGCTATACGCCTGTCTATATGAATCAACTTGAACTGCTTTATGCGGCGCGCGATATGAAACCCATGTGGGAAAATCGCGAAGCCGTCAAAGCGTTCCAGCAACAGCTGGCAGAGGTCGCTATTGCAGGCTTCCAGCCTCAGTTCACCACCTGGGTGGCGTTACTGACCGATCCTGCCGTTAACGGCATCGCGCGCGATCTGGTGTTGTCTGATGCGATGATGGGGTATCTCCATCTGATCGCCAATATTCCGGTCAAAGGCAACCGCTGGCTGTACAGCAGTAAACCGTATGCACTGGCGACGCCACCGCTGTCGGTCATCAATCAGTGGCAGGTTGCGCTGGATAACGGACAACTTCCGACGTTTATTGCCGGGCTGGCACCTCAACACCCGCAGTATGCGTCAATGCACGCGTCGCTATTAGCGCTGGTGGGCGATTCACGTCCATGGCCGCAGCTGACCGGCAAAGCAACGCTACGACCGGGTCAGTGGAGCAACGACGTGCCTGCGCTGCGGGAAATACTGCAACGTACCGGGATGCTGGAAGGCGGACCGAAAATTGCGCTGCCGGGAGATGAGATCCCGTCAGAAGCGGTGGTCAGCCCGTCAGCCGTTGCCGTTGAAACCCCGAGCGCTGACACGGCAAAACAGACTGCGCCGCGCAGTAAGCCAGCACCGGCTGTCCGTGCTGCGTATGATAAAGAGCTGGTTGAAGCGGTAAAACGCTTCCAGACGTGGCAAGGGTTGGGCGCAGATGGCGCTATTGGCCCGGCTACCCGCGACTGGCTGAACGTGACCCCCGCGCAGCGTGCAGGGGTACTGGCGCTCAATATCCAGCGTCTGCGTTTGCTTCCATCTGAACTGTCGACGGGTATTATGGTGAATATTCCGGCGTATTCGCTGGTTTATTATCAGAATGGTAATCAGGTGCTGGCGTCCAGGGTGATTGTCGGTCGTCCCGATCGTAAAACGCCGATGATGAGCAGCGCGCTGAATAACGTGGTGGTCAATCCGCCATGGAACGTCCCGCCGACGCTGGCGCGTAAGGATATTCTGCCCAAGCTGTGGAACGATCCTGGCTACCTTGAACGTCACGGCTATACCGTGATGCGGGGCTGGAACAGCAGAGAAGCGATTGATCCGTGGCAGGTTGACTGGTCAACCATCACGCCGTCAAATTTACCGTTCCGTTTCCAGCAGGCGCCGGGAGCGCGTAACTCGTTGGGCCGCTACAAGTTCAATATGCCAAGTTCCGATGCAATTTATCTGCACGACACGCCTAACCATAATTTGTTCCAGAAGGATTCCCGGGCGCTTAGTTCCGGTTGCGTGCGTGTGAACAAGGCTTCTGAACTGGCAAACATGCTGTTACAGGATGCGGGCTGGAACGATACGCGAATTTCCGATGCGCTGAAGCAGGGCGACACGCGCTACGTCAATATTCGTCAGACTATCCCGGTCAATCTGTATTACCTGACGGCGTTTGTTGGCGCGGACGGGCGTACCCAGTATCGTACAGATATTTACAATTATGATCTGACAGCGCGATCCAGCGCACAAATTGTGGCAAAAGCAGAACAATTAATCAGGTAAATGAAGAAGTTCTGGTTAATCTGTTGTCGTAATAATTGGCAGTGACAGGGGCATCGGCCCAGAAGCCCCGTCATTGCTGGGGTTGGGCCAACTTGACGGCGGCTTTGATGCCAGTTAAGGTGCCTATCGTGCGCTAAAGCATATAGACGATAACATTGACCTGTAGACCTTAAACCATGGACAAATTTGACGCTAATCGCCGCAAACTGCTGGCGTTAGGTGGCGCTGCCCTCGGAGCTGCCATCTTGCCTGTGCCTGCGTTTGCCACACTCTCTACCCCGCGTCCGCGTATTTTGACTCTGAGCAACCTCAACACCGGAGAGTCAATTAAAGCGGAATTTTTTGATGGCAGAGCTTATATTCAGGATGAATTAGCCAAACTTAACCATTTTTTCCGTGACTATCGCGCGAATAAGGTGAAGTCCATCGATCCCAGACTCTTCGATCAGCTTTTCCGCCTGCAAGGGCTGTTGGGAACACGTAAGCCCGTTCAACTGATTTCCGGTTATCGTTCACTGGATACCAACAATGAATTGCGTGCGCACAGCCGTGGGGTTGCGAAACAAAGCTATCACACCAAAGGCCAGGCCATGGATTTTCATATTGAAGGCATTTCGTTAAGTAATATTCGCAAAGCCGCGTTATCTATGCGCGCAGGTGGTGTAGGATACTACCCACGCAGTAACTTTGTGCATATTGACACCGGGCCGGCGCGGCACTGGTGATTAACGAAACAGGAGCAGTATGAACTATCGTATTATTCCGGTCACCGCGTTCTCCCAGAACTGTTCTTTGATCTGGTGTGAGCAAACGCGTCTGGCAGCGCTTGTCGATCCCGGCGGCGATGCTGAAAAAATCAAACAGGAAGTGGATGCCAGCGGCATCACGTTGACGCAGATCCTGCTCACTCACGGACACCTCGATCATGTGGGTGCCGCGGCGGAACTGGCGCAACACTACGGAGTACCGGTTATCGGTCCGGAAAAAGAAGATGAGTTCTGGCTGCAGGGTTTGCCTGCACAGAGTCGCATGTTTGGCCTCGGCGAATGTCAGCCACTGACGCCCGACCGTTGGCTTAACGAAGGAGATCGTGTCAGCGTAGGGAATGTGACTTTACAGGTGCTGCATTGCCCGGGCCATACGCCTGGACACGTTGTTTTCTTTGATGAGCAGTCGCAACTTCTTATCTCAGGCGACGTGATTTTTAAAGGTGGAGTCGGGCGCAGTGATTTCCCGCGCGGCGATCACAGCCAGTTGATTGACTCGATCAAACGTAAGCTGTTGCCGTTAGGCGATGACGTGACGTTTATTCCGGGTCATGGCCCGCTGTCGACGCTGGGCTATGAACGGTTGCACAATCCGTTCCTGCAGGATGAAATGCCTGTCTGGTAATTCCTGTTAAAAAGCCCGCTTATCGCGGGCTTTGCTTTTATCGCACGTCTTACAGCACGGCAACAATGGCTTCGCACAGCGGCGCCATGTTATCCGGCGTCATTCCGGCAACGTTGACGCGACCAGAAGCCACCGCATAAACGCCAAACTCTTCACGCAGACGCAGAACCTGCTCTTTGGTCAGGCCGCTGAATGAGAACATGCCGTTTTGTTTGATGATGAAGCTGAAATCGCGTTCAGCCCCTTTCTCTTGCAGGGTGTTCACAAACAGCAGACGCATACGCTGAATGCGCTGGCGCATGTCGGTCAGTTCCTGTTCCCAGATTGCGCGCAGCGCATCGTTGCTGAGAATTGTGGCAACTACTGATGCGCCGTGGGCTGGCGGGTTAGAGTAGTTCGCACGAATGGCGGATTTCATCTGGCTGAAGGCGCGGTCAACGGTTTCCGCATCTGCCGCAACCAACGTACAGGCACCCACACGTTCGTTGTACAGGCCAAAGTTCTTGGAGTAGGAGCTCGCGACAATCAGCTCTTTGTGCAGCGCGGCGAACGCGCGCAGTCCTTCCGCGTCTTCTTCCAGACCACGGGCGAAGCCCTGATACGCGAAGTCAAACAGCGGCAACCAGCCTTTCTCGACGGAAAGCTGTGCCAGGGTTTGCCACTGCTCAAGCGTAGGATCGATACCGGTTGGGTTATGGCAGCAACCGTGGAATAGCACCACATCGCCCGCCTGTGCTTCGCTCAGGCTGTTTCGCAGCGCATCGAAGTCGAGTGAATGGTTTTCTGCGTCGTAATAAGCGTACTCGCGTACTTCCAGCCCGGCGGAGTTAAACACGCTCTTATGGTTCGGCCAGCTTGGGTTGCTCACCCAGACGCGTTTTACTGCCGTATTTTTTGCCAGGAAGTCGGCAGCAACGCGTAGCGCGCCGGTGCCGCCCGGCGTTTGCGCCGTGCGTGCGCGTTTGTCATTGATAAGATGACTACCTTTGCCGAACAGCAGCTCCTGCGTGCAACGGCCAAATTCCGGAATACCGTCAATGCCGAGGTAGTTTTTTGTTGTTTCATTTTCGAGTAAGTATTGCTCGGCTTTTTTAACGCTGGTCAGCACTGGCGTTTTGCCAGTTTCATCTTTATAGACACCGATCCCAAGGTTAATTTTCGAAGGACGGTCATCAGCACGAAACAGATCGGCCAGACCCAGAATGGGGTCGGCAGGGGCGGCAGTAATGTTCTCAAACATGACGAGGTTCCATTGTGGTTACAGAAGGGAAATCCGTTATCAGGTTAACGGTAGATTTACAAAATGCCAACCGTTAGTGATGAAAAGCCTGAAGGTTTTTTGAAGTCGCAAGATTTTGCTGACAGGCATAAAAAAACAGGACCGAAGTCCTGTTTTTTAGGCATTTAGCAAAGGGGTCTGCTATTAGAACTGGTATACGATACCCAGAGCAACGGTGTCGTCAGAGTTCACGCCCAGTTTGTTGTCAGAATCAATCTGGTTGATCTGGTAGTCAACATAGGTGGACATGTTTTTGTTGAAGTAGTAGGTGGCACCCACTTCAATGTAGTTCACCAGATCTTCGCTACCTACACCTTCTACGTCTTTCGCTTTAGATTTGTTGTAGGAGATGGACGGACGCAGGCCGAAATCGAACTGGTACTGAGCGACCACGAAGAAGTCCTGAGTTTTGTTGGCGAAACCACCGCTGATCGGAGTAGCGTTACGGGTTTCACCGTAGTTGGTCGCCAGGTAGATGTTGTTCGCGTCATATTTCAGACCGGTCGCCCACTGCTCAGCTTTTTCGCCACTGCCACGCAGTGCCGGATCTTGCTGTGCATTAGTACGGTCAGCTGCACCGTAAGCACCTACAACAGCGAAGCCTTCGAACTCATAGCTGATGGAGCCGCCAACGCCGTCACCATTAGAACGACGAACATCGCTGAAGTTGGTGCTGGTCGGATCGGTAGCGTCAACTTCGTAGCTGCTTGCGCGCTCGTTTTTGCCCAGGTACTGAACACCGAAGTTCAGGCCATCAACCAGACCGAAGAAGTTAGCGTTACGATAAGTTGCTACGCCACCAACACGGCCAACGAAGAAGTTATCGCTGTATGCAGTATCACCGCCGAATTCTGGCAGCATATCGGTGTAACCCAGTGCATCGTAAACGATACCGTAGTTACGACCATAGTCGAAGGAGCCCGCGTCACCGAATTTCAGACCGGCGAACGCCAGACGGGTTTTGTTGTTGTTCTGTGCGTCAGAACCGCCTTCAGAGTTGTTACCGGCGAAGTTATATTCCCACTGGCCGTAACCGGTCAGTTGGTCATTGATCTGAGTTTCCCCTTTGAAACCAAGACGAGCATAAGTCTGGTCGCCGTCGTTGCCTTTGTTATCAGAAAAATAGTGCAGACCTACCGCTTTACCGTACAGGTCCAGTTTGTTGCCGTCTTTGTTGTAGATTTCTGCAGCGTTAGCTGCACCGGCTACCAGCAGGGCAGGGATAACCACTGCCAGAATATTGCGCTTCATCATTATTTATTACCCTCATGGTTTTTTTATGACACCTGCCACTGCCGTCAATAAATTACGTCAATAAAAATTTACGGAACTATTGATGAGAGTTTGGTGTCTTTATGTGTCTGACAGGCATCTTTCCATTCAAACTAACGTTTCGCTACCGTGAAAGTGCTACAAAGATAAAGAATTGGTTTCAGAAAGAAAAAATGTGTAACTAATTATTTCATTTTTGGAACTTTGTGAACGATATCAAATTTCGAAACGATTTCAGCGCCAGAACACACCACTTATATCTATTTATATGATTTTCTTATCTTTAATTTGAATAAAAGAAAAACAACGTACAGAAAATAGACATTTCCAGTTTTGCTTATGGCATTATCTGGACGTCTGGAATGCTGTTGGGTTGTTTAAAAAATGTGCTAATGGGTGAGTAAATACTAATCCGCAAGAAAGCTACGGTTTATTTTTTGTGCAGAAATATTACAACGTAATACCCAGTAACAGGAGTGGGGGATTTCGGGGTTGATCTTAGAATTGCTTACTTATTACTCACAAAAACTGACATTTCAGGCGATAAAAAAGGCCAGCAACGCTGGCCTTTTTGTGAACGATCTTAGAACGTCGCATTACGCGGTGTACGCGGGAAGGCAATCACGTCACGAACGTTCTGTACGCCGGTGACGTAGGCGATCAGGCGCTCAAAGCCGAGACCGAAGCCGGAGTGCGGCACGGTACCGTAGCGGCGCAGATCGCGATACCACCAGTAGTCTTCTTTATTGAGACCCATTTCCAGCATGCGCGCATCCAGCACATCCAGACGCTCTTCACGCTGAGAACCACCAATGATTTCACCGATACCCGGTGCCAGAACGTCCATCGCGGCAACGGTTTTTCCATCTTCGTTCAGGCGCATATAGAACGCTTTAATATCTTTCGGATAGTTTTTCACTACCACTGGTGCCTTAAAGTGTTCTTCTGCCAGATAACGTTCGTGCTCGGAGGAGAGATCGACACCCCAGTAAACCGGGTTCTCAAACTTTCTGCCTTTCTTAATGCACTCTTCCAGAATAACGATTGCATCGGTGTAATCTACCTGGGCGAAATCCGCTTCAATGAAACGTTCCAGACGGCTAATCGCCTCTTTATCTACGCGCTCGGCAAAGAACTTCATGTCGTCAGCACGCTCGGTCAGTACGGCTTTGAAGGCATATTTCAGCATGCCTTCCGCCAGGCCGGCGATATCGCTCAGGTTGGCAAACGCCACTTCCGGTTCCAGCATCCAGAACTCCGCCAGGTGACGGCTGGTGTTGGAATTTTCCGCACGGAAAGTCGGGCCGAAGGTATAGATTTTCGACAGCGCACAGGCGTAAGTTTCACCGTTCAACTGGCCGGATACGGTCAGGAAGGACTCTTTACCAAAGAAGTCTTTGTCGAAATCCACTTTGCCCTGATCGTCACGCGGCAGGTTTTCCAGATCCAGCGTCGACACGCGGAACATCTCACCAGCACCTTCGGTATCGGATGCGGTGATCAGCGGAGTGGAAACCCATAAGAAGCCCTGCTCATCAAAGAAACGGTGCAGCGCCTGGGCCAGTGTGTGGCGAACACGTGCAACGGCACCAATCATGTTGGTACGCGGACGCAGGTGCGCAACTTCACGCAGGTACTCGATGCTGTGACGTTTCGCCGCCATCGGGTAGGTGTCTGGATCTTCAACCCAACCGCTAACTTCAACCTCAGAGGCCTGGATCTCAAAACTCTGTCCTTGTCCCGGAGAGGCCACAACCTTGCCGGTGACGATAACGGAGCAGCCGGTGGTCAGACGCAGCACTTCTTCATTGTAATTGGGCAGAGAATTATTAATGACGGCCTGTACAGGATCAAAGCAGGAACCGTCATAAACGGCGAGGAAGGAGATGCCAGCTTTTGAATCTCGGCGGGTACGTACCCATCCGCGCACGGTGACTTCGCTGTCAACGGCTACGCGGCCCTGGAGTACGTCGGCTACAGGCACAACGCTCATAATATTCTCTCTGTTAATAGTCCGATATATAAACACATGTTCCCCGGAATGGGGATTTCCTATGTTACCTGGCATCTGCAATCAGACAAGTAGAATTAACAGGAAAAGAAAAGAATTCAGAAATAAATGCTAAAAGGGAGCCGAAGCGGCTCCCTGGCAGGATTAACTGGCTTTTTTGATATGCGGTAAATCAAACGCTTTGCGCAATGCGCGAACAAAAGCTTTGTCGTGGCAAATGGTTTTGCCCGGACTGTCAGACAGTTTGGCAACCGGTTTACCGTTGCACTCCACCAGTTTGATCACGATGTTAAGCGGCTTAACCTGCGGAATATCGCACGTCAGACGCGTGCCAATACCAAAACTCAACTGCACGCGGGATGAGAAATGCCGGTAAAGATCGACGGCTTTATTCAGATCCAGATTGTCGGAAAAGACCAGCGTTTTGCTGTGCGGGTCGATACCTAACTTTTCATAGTGAGCGATAGCTTTTTCACCCCATTCAACCGGATCGCCAGAGTCATGGCGCAGTCCCTGGTAACGGGTGGCAAATTCGCTGCCAAAATCGCGTAAGAACGCATCCATTGTGATGCAGTCGGTCAGCGCAATACCTAGCTGATCCGGATATTCATTCAGCCATGCGGCGAGAGCGGCGCGTTGACTGGTTGCCAGTTCAGGGCTTATCTGTTGATGCGCCTGGAACCACTCGTGCGCCTGTGTGCCCATCGGGGTTAGCGACAAACGACGCGCCAGATCGTAGTTACTGGTGCCAACAAACCACGACTCCTGCTGCAAACGCTTAACGATAGCCTGTTGCACTTCACGGGAAAAACGGCGACGAGTGCCGAAATCCATCAGGTGGAAGCGGGACATATCGAGACTTGACGTTAAAGCAGAGAAATCGACTAGTTTCGTCTCCAGCGTATCGAGGGCCTGCGCGACACCCACTTCTGGTGAGCGATACCGATGGACCAGCTCACTGATCACCGCCAGCAGTGGGACTTCCCACATGATGACTTCACGCCATGGGCCAGTTAAGCGGATATTCAGCTTCCCGTTGTCGTTGCTGATGGATACCTGTTGCGGGTTATAGCGAAAATCGCGCAGCCAATTGAGGTAATCCGCTTTGAAGAAGGGCAGGCCGGAGAGCCACTGGTACTCTTCATCCTGCAGGCGCAGATGCTGCATAGCATTAACCTGCTCGCGAATGGTGTCGGCATAAATACCCAGCAGGTCGTCGCCTCGGCAACGAAATTCAGCCGCTACCTGCACATCATAGTAGTGGTGAAATACGGCTTGCTGCATATGCAACTTATAAGCATCTGTATCCAGCAACGAGTGCAGAACAGGAGAAGCGAATTGTGTCATAGGTGCGCAGTAGCATCCTCTCACGGGAGCGTTTAGTACAATAAACAACTAAGAAAACCGCTGGAGTATACCTTGTTTAGCGATTTATTGAACCCCGATCACACCATAAGCTGACGTTAGGGTCGAGTGCATTTCGTGCCTCGTGTTATAAAAATGTAGCGAAAAGAGTGTTTGTGCCTGAAAAGATAAACATTCTGCGTAGCGCGATTTCCGCAACAGGAATAGACTGGAGTCGAGACTCTTCAAAAGATGCTAAAGGTTTTTTTATGACACAACAGCCACAAGCCAAATACCGCCACGACTACCGTGCGCCGGATTACCAGATTACTGATATTGACTTGACCTTTGACCTGGATGCTGAAAAAACCGTGGTCACGGCAGTGAGCCAGGCTGTTCGTCATGGCGCATCGGATGCCCCGCTGAAACTGGATGGAGAAGATCTGACGCTGGTCTCTCTCCACGTCAACGATGAACCGTGGACCGCTTATAAAGAAGAAGCGGGTGCGCTGGTGATCAGCAATCTGCCCGAGCGTTTTACGCTGCGTATTGTGAATGAAATCAGCCCGGCCCGGAATACCGCGCTGGAAGGCCTGTATCAATCGGGCGATGCACTCTGCACTCAGTGCGAAGCGGAAGGCTTCCGCCATATTACATGGTATCTCGACCGCCCTGACGTGCTGGCGCGTTTTACCACCAAAATTATTGCCGATAAGAGTCAATATCCGTTCCTGCTCTCCAACGGTAACCGCACCGGCGAGGGGGAACTGGAAAACGGTCGTCACTGGGTTCAGTGGCAGGATCCGTTCCCGAAGCCGTGCTATCTGTTTGCGCTGGTTGCCGGTGATTTCGACGTGCTGCGCGACACCTTTACGACCCGTTCCGGGCGCGAAGTCGCGCTGGAGCTGTACGTGGATCGCGGCAATCTCGACCGTGCGCCGTGGGCGATGACCTCGTTACAGAACTCAATGAAGTGGGACGAAGAGCGCTTCGGCCTGGAGTACGATCTCGACATCTATATGATCGTCGCTGTCGACTTCTTTAATATGGGCGCGATGGAGAATAAAGGGCTTAATATCTTTAACTCCAAATATGTGCTAGCGCGTACCGATACCGCCACCGACAAAGACTATCTCGATATTGAGCGCGTGATCGGCCATGAATATTTCCACAACTGGACCGGTAACCGCGTTACCTGCCGCGACTGGTTCCAGTTGAGCCTGAAAGAGGGCTTGACCGTTTTCCGCGATCAGGAGTTCAGTTCGGATCTCGGTTCCCGTGCCGTTAACCGGATTAGCAACGTGCGCACCATGCGCGGCCTGCAGTTTGCTGAAGATGCCAGTCCGATGGCGCATCCGATCCGCCCGGACATGGTCATTGAAATGAACAACTTCTACACCCTGACCGTGTATGAAAAGGGTGCAGAAGTGATTCGCATGATCCACACCCTGCTGGGTGAGGCAAATTTCCAGAAAGGGATGCAACTGTACTTTGAACGTCACGACGGCAGCGCGGCGACCTGCGATGACTTCGTTCAGGCCATGGAAGATGCCTCCAACGTCGACCTTTCCCACTTCCGCCGCTGGTACAGCCAGTCCGGCACGCCAATTGTCACCGTTAAAGATGACTACAACCCGGAAACCGAACAATACACGCTGACTCTCAGCCAGCGCACGCCGCCAACACCGGATCAGGCGGAAAAACTGCCGCTGCATATTCCGTTTGCCATCGAACTGTATGACAACGAAGGTAAAGTGATACCGCTGCAGAAAGGCGGTCACCCGGTAAATTCGGTACTGAATTTCACCCAGGCGGAGCAGACGTTTGTCTTTGATAACGTTTACTTCCAGCCGGTACCGGCGCTGTTGTGCGAGTTTTCAGCTCCGGTGAAACTGGAGTATAAGTGGAGCGATCAGCAACTGACGTTCCTGATGCGTCATGCGCGCAATGACTTCTCCCGCTGGGATGCGGCGCAAAGCCTACTGGCGACCTACATCAAGCTCAACGTAAACCGCCATCAGCAGGGCCAGCCGCTGTCGCTGCCTGTCCATGTGGCTGACGCGTTCCGCGCGGTGCTGCTGGATGAGAAGATCGATCCGGCGCTGGCGGCGGAGATCCTGACGTTACCTTCGGCAAACGAAATTGCTGAGCTGTTTGATATCATCGATCCGCTGGCGATCGCTGAAGTTCGCGAAGCGTTAACGCGTACGCTGGCGACCGAACTGGCGGATGAGTTCCTGGCGATCTACAACGCCAACCGGCTGGAGGAGTATCGTGTTGAGCATGCGGACATCGGTAAACGTACGCTGCGTAACGCCTGCCTGCGCTTCCTGGCCTTTGGTGAAACGACGCTGGCGGACACGCTGGTAAGTAAGCAGTATCGTGAAGCTAACAACATGACCGATGCGCTGGCGGCGCTGTCTGCGGCCGTAGCGGCGCAACTGCCGTGCCGTGATGCGCTGATGCAGGAGTATGACGACAATTGGCATCAGGACGGTCTGGTGATGGACAAATGGTTTATCCTGCAGGCCACCAGCCCGGCGGATAACGTGCTGGATACGGTACGCGGTCTGTTGAAACATCGTTCGTTCAGCCTGAGCAACCCGAACCGTATTCGTTCGCTGATTGGTGCGTTTGCCGGCAGTAACCCGGCGGCGTTCCATGCGGAAGATGGCAGCGGATATCAGTTCCTGGTTGAGATGTTGACCGAGCTTAACAGCCGTAACCCGCAGGTAGCGTCACGTCTGATCGAACCCTTGATCCGTCTGAAACGTTACGATGCGAAGCGTCAGCAAAAAATGCGTGCCGCGCTGGAACAATTGAAAGGGCTGGAGAATCTTTCCGGCGATCTGTACGAGAAGGTAACCAAAGCGTTAGCCTGAGACGTTGACCTGTCGTTTTTGTAGGCCGGATAAGGCGGTAACGCCGCTATCCGGCAAAATGCCCGGTGGAGCTCATGCTTACCGGGCCTACAACGTCCTGAATACTTATCCATGCCGACGGATCGGCTGTTCCGTTACCCCACGCTGCATCACCCGACTCAATACGTTGGCCTCCAGCTCCGCTAAACGCACCGATCCCAGGCGGCGGGGGCGTGCAATGTCGACCGTCAAATCCAGTCCAATCTTGCCATCCTCAATCAGCAACACCCGATCGGCCATCGCCACGGCTTCGCTGACGTCATGTGTCACCAGCAGCACGGTAAAACCATGCTCCTGCCACAGCGAAACAATGAGATCTTGCATCTCCAGACGTGTTAACGCATCCAGCGCGCCAAGCGGTTCGTCAAGCAACAGCAGGCCCGGCCGGTGGATTAGCGCCCGCGCAAGGGCAACACGCTGTTTTTGTCCGCCGGAAAGCGCTGCTGGCCATTCGCTCGCCCGCTCTTCCAGCCCAACCGCCGCCAGCGCCTGACGCGCAGCGTCCCGCCAGTGGCCCTTCAGACCCAGTCCCACGTTGTCGATCACCGATTTCCACGGCAAAAGTCGGGCATCCTGAAACATCATGCGGGT
Source organism: Citrobacter sp. RHB35-C17 (assembly GCF_013816795.1). Classification (NCBI taxonomy): domain Bacteria; kingdom Pseudomonadati; phylum Pseudomonadota; class Gammaproteobacteria; order Enterobacterales; family Enterobacteriaceae; genus Citrobacter; species Citrobacter sp. RHB35-C17. The sequence goes on from NZ_CP057150.1 coordinate 1,771,509, forward strand.
GTCGTCCTGACTATCGCGAAGCGGCGTGGTTCCCGCCAGCAGTTCACCGGCGTTTGGCGATTCCAGCCCCGCCAGCAGGCGTAGCAGGGTGCTTTTTCCCCCGCCGCTGCGCCCGACGATGGCGACAAACTGGCCTGCCGGGATATGGAGATCAAGCTGATTCAGTACGATGTTACCCGCGTACTTTTTCGTTACCGCATTCAGCAGGAGCGGAGTACCCTGGTTCAGACGGGCGGTATTCATACGGTGGCTTCCTTCACATGATAAGCCGGGTTCCAGCGCAACCAGACGCGTTCCAGCAGTTGAGCGCTGACGTCGGCCAGTTTACCGAGCAGGGCGTAGAGAATAATGGCGACAACCACGATATCCGTTTGCAGGAATTCGCGAGCGTTCATCGCCAGATAACCGATTCCTGAATTGGATGAAATGGTCTCCGCGACGATCAGCGTCAGCCACATCAGCCCCAGCGCAAAGCGCACGCCGACCATGATCGAGGGCAGGGCGCCGGGCAGGATCACATGGATAAACAGCGAAAAGCCGGATAATCCGTAGCTACGCGCCATCTCCACCAGGCCGCGATCGATGTTGCGGATCCCGTGCCAGGTATTGATGTAGATTGGAAAGAGCGTCCCCAGCGCGACCAGAAAAATCTTCGCGGTTTCATCAATGCCAAACCACAAAATCACTAACGGGATGAGTGCCAGATGTGGAACGTTGCGCAGCATCTGAATGGAGGTGTCCAGAAGGCGTTCCCCCCAGCGCGATAAGCCGCTAATCAGCCCCAGCATCAGGCCAATCGAACCGCCGATCGAAAAGCCGATCAGCGCACGCCAGGAACTGATGGCCAGATGCTGCCAGAGTTCACCGCTGGCGGAGAGCGTCCAGAAGGCGATGATCACCCCTTCCGGTGAGGGTAAAATACGCCCGGAGAGCCAGCCCATGGAGGAGGCCAGTTGCCAGACGGCGACGATGCCCACCGGTAAAAACCAGGGGGCAACGCGTAACAACCACTTTTTCGTTGGCGTTGCCATCACGGTTCTCCTCAGCTTTGCGCAACCTTACGCGGGATAAATTCATTCGCCACCGCTTCACCCTGCTGATGCTGGCGTTGCGGTTGTGGGACTTCCGGGATCGCGACGTCCAGATGCGGGAACAACAGTTCGCCGACCCGGTACGCCTCTTCCAGATGTGGGTAGCCGGAAAGGACAAAGCTGTCGATGCCCAGCGCGGCATACTCGTTGATGCGCGCCGCCACCGTCGGTCCGTCGCCGACAAGCGCGGTCCCGGCGCCACCGCGCACCAGACCCACACCGGCCCACAAATTCGGGCTGATCTCCAGTTGGTCGCGCTTGCCGTTATGCAGCGCCGCCATTCGGTGCTGACCGACAGAATCCGTCCGGGCAAACGCCGCTTGCGCCTTCGCGATCGTGTCGTCATCAAGGTGAGCGATCAGCCGGTCCGCGGCTCGCCATGCTTCTTCGTTGGTTTCACGGACAATGACGTGCAGGCGAATGCCAAAACGAATGTTACGCCCACGCGCCGCCGCTTTGGCTCGTACCTGGGCTATCTTCTCTTTCACCAGCTCAGGCGGTTCGCCCCAGGTGAGGTAAAGATCGACCTGTTCAGCGGCCAGATCCTGGGCGACATCTGAAGAGCCGCCGAAGTAAAGTGGGGGATAGGGTTGCTGGATGGGCGGGAAGAACAGTTTCGCTCCGCGAACGTGAATGTGCTTACCGTTGAAGTCGACGGTTTCACCCTGCAATAAACGACGCCAGACCTGGGTGAACTCCGAAGAGGCCTCGTAACGTTCACTGTGATCGAGAAACACACCGTCGCCCGCCAGTTCCTGTGGATCGCTGCCGGTGACCAGGTTAAACAGCGCGCGACCGTTGGAGAGGCGGTCAAGCGTAGCGGCCTGCCGTGCGGCGACTGTCGGTGAAGTGACGCTCGGGCGCAATGCGACCAGGAATTTGAGTCGCTGAGTTACCGGGATCATTGATGCCGCGACCAGCCACGCGTCTTCACAGGATCGCCCGGTGGGGATCAACACACCGGTGAATCCCAGACGATCCGCCGCCTGCGCAATCTGCTGTAAATAGCCGTGATCCACCGGACGCGAGCCTTCCTCCGTCCCCAGATAGTGACCGTCACCGTGCGTCGGTAAAAACCAGAACATATTCAGACTCATAATGATTTTCCTTCCTGTTGAGTGGGGTGCCAGATGCGCTGGCGGATATCGATTTTTCTCGGTACCAGGCGGTTGTCGTAAAACAGATCTGCGGTTTGTTGTTGCAACGCGGCTACAGCGTCACTGACCGGTGAAATGCGGGTCGGCGGGCGATGATCGAGATATGACGCAATCACGGGCTCTGGCAGTCCCATTGTTTTCGCCAGCAGGGCAATGCTTTCCTGCCGCTGGCTGAGGGTTAACGCATCTGCCTGACTGAAGGTATCCAGCACGCCCTGAATGAACGCGCCGTTCTTCTCAGCGTACGGTCGCGCGGCGAGATAGAACGATCCCGTTTGTTTCAGATCGCTGCCGTCTTTCAGTACGCGCACACCGCCCTGCAATAATGCAGCGGAATAGTAAGGATCCCAGATGGCCCATGCATCAACGTTACCCTGCTGGAACGCCGCTCGGGCATCGGCAGGGGTAAGATACGTCGGCTGGATATCGGTAAATTTCAGCCCGGCCTGTTGCAGGGCGCGCAGCAGCAGGTTGTGCGAGCTGGATCCTTTCTGGAACGCCACTTTATGGCCTTTCAGTTCCGCCACCGTTTTGATGGGGCTGTTTTCCGGCACCAGAATCACTTCGGCTTTCGGTTTCGCCGGTTCTACGCCGACGTACACTAAATCTGCGCCAGCGGCCTGGGCGAAAATGGGCGGAATATCGCCGGTGCTGCCCAGATCAATACTGCCGACGTTCAGGGCTTCCAGCATTTGCGGTCCGGCGGGAAATTCAATCCAGGATATTTTGGTTCCGGGATAACGCGTTTCCAGCAGCTGGTGGCTTTTCGCCAGGACCATACTGATGCTGCCTTTCTGATAGCCTATACGCAGGGCATCAGGTGAGGGCTCCGCCGCCTGTGTCAGTCCGCAAAAGGCCAGCAGTCCGGCGAATGCCAGCCATGCCGTACGAGCTTTGAGAAGATTACGCATGGGCCGCACCTCGCACAGTATCAAAAGCAGGAACCTTAACGTCGCGGCGGTGCAGGGCGTGCCAGAACGTTTCCAGCGCTTTATCAAGACGCAGCTGTAAATTGGGCGTGAAATGCGGCTTATGCTGATAGTCGATCACCTGGGAGTCATCGGCAAAGACGCCGTGTAAAATCTCCTGCGCCTTCAGGGCGCTGAGCACCGGTTTCAGCGCGTAATCGACGGCAAGCAGATGTGCAACGGTGCCGCCTGTCGCCAGAGGCAGGACGACTTTACCTTCCAGCGCCCGTTCGGGGAGCAGATCGAGCAGCGTTTTTAGCGCCCCGGAATAGGCGGCTTTATAAACCGGCGTGGCAACGATCAGGCCGTCCGCCTCTTTCAGTTGTGCGACCAGTGTTTTCAATGCCGGGCTGTCGAAACGGGCATACAGCAGATCTTCAGGCTCGAAGTTGTGCAGATTCCAGTGGTACACCTCAACGTCCTGACCGTTCAATTTTTCCCGGGCATATTCCAGTAAAGCACTGGATCGAGAGGGAAAGCGTGGGCTTCCCGCCAAAGTGATGACGCGCATAATTGCATTCTCCCCTTATAACCAATTGTTCGCTTTTATTTAACATTGATAACAATTTTGCAGTCTGACAGAGGGGAATCGGGAATCGAAATGATTTATGCGGAATTGAAAAGCTGAAAATTGCATAAAAAGAAGCTGCCAGGGAAAACGTTTGCTTTTTATTGCCGCAGGTCAATTCCCTTTTTGTTCGATATCACCCATAATACGCCCCCGGTTTGCACACCGGGAATCCAGGAGAGTTCATGTACTACCCCTTCGTTCGTAAAGCCCTTTTCCAGCTCGATCCAGAGCGCGCTCATGAATTAACTTTTCAGCAATTACGTCGTGTGACGGGAACGCCGCTAGAAGCGTTGATCCGCCAGAAGGTCCCGGCGAAACCGGTCACCTGTATGGGATTAACCTTTAAAAATCCGCTTGGTCTGGCTGCTGGTCTGGACAAGGACGGGGAGTGTATTGATGCCCTGGGCGCGATGGGATTTGGCTCGATCGAGATCGGCACCGTGACCCCGCGTCCACAGCCCGGCAACGATAAGCCAAGACTGTTCCGCCTGGTCGATGCCGAAGGTTTGATCAACCGTATGGGCTTTAATAACCACGGCGTTGATAACCTGGTCGAGAACGTTAAAAAGGCCCATTATGACGGGGTGCTCGGAATTAATATCGGCAAAAATAAAGATACGCCGGTTGAGCAGGGTAAAGATGACTATCTGATTTGTATGGAAAAAATCTATGCCTATGCCGGTTATATTGCCATTAATATCTCCTCGCCAAATACGCCGGGATTACGTTCATTACAATATGGCGACGCGCTGGATGATTTGCTTACGGCGATTAAAAATAAACAAAACGATCTGCAAAAGATCCACCAGAAATATGTTCCGATCGCTGTAAAGATCGCGCCGGATCTTTCTGAGGAAGAACTGATCCAGGTTGCCGATAGTTTAGTACGCCATAATATTGATGGTGTTATTGCCACCAATACAACACTCGATCGTTCTTTGGTTCAGGGAATGAAAAATTGCGATCAAATGGGTGGCTTAAGTGGTCGTCCCCTGCAATTAAAAAGTACAGAAATTATCCGCCGTCTGTCTCAGGAATTAAAAGGTCAGTTGCCTGTTATTGGCGTTGGCGGTATCGACTCAGTGATTGCCGCGCGCGAGAAGATGGCTGCCGGGGCGTCGCTGGTTCAGATTTATTCTGGTTTTATTTTTAAAGGTCCGCCACTGATTAAAGAAATCGTTACCCATATTTGATTTTTTTTCTCTCTTAATCAGAATATCAGACAACCAGGGGTTTATTTCCTCCCCTGGTTGTTTTATATTCTTTCACTGTTGCTTATTTAAACATTTTAAGCTTTGCTTATTAAGGTAATAAACGAAGCGGCGAAAAAGGACAATTTTGCAACGGGGCGATGGAGAGGGGAGAGAAAACAATGCGAATTAAACCTGACGATAACTGGCGCTGGTATTATGACGAAGAGCATGACCGAATGATGCTCGATTTAGCCAATGGCATGTTATTTCGCTCGCGTTTTGCCCGCAAAATGCTCACCCCGGATGCATTCTCACCGTCCGGTTTTTGCGTTGACGATGCCGCGCTGTACTTCTCCTTTGAAGAAAAGTGCCGCGACCTTGAGCTCTCTAAAGACCAGAAAGCGGAACTGGTGCTCAATGCGCTGGTGGCCATTCGCTATCTGAAACCCCAAATGCCGAAAAGCTGGCACTTTGTGGCGCACGGCGAAAACTGGGTACCCGGCACTGGCGATGCGGCCTGTGTCTGGCTGAGCGATACCCAGGAACAAATCAATCTGTTAGTGGTAGAGCCTGGCGAAAATGCGGCGCTGTGTCTGCTGGCGCAACCCGGCGTGGTTGTGGCCGGGCGGACGATGCAGCTTGGTGATGCGATTAAAATAATGAATGACCGACTGAAGCCGTCGTTTCGTCCGCACAGCTTCAGTCTGGAACAGGCGGTTTAACGCGCCAGCTTCAGCGCGGTTTTTGGCACGCAGCTACAGCTGAGGATGGTGCCATCATCGCCAAGTGCCGATCTCTTCAGCGGGTTCACTTCGCCTTCCAGCAGTTTGATACGACAGCAGCCGCAAATTCCCGCCCGACACGAATAGGGTACCCGGATCCCCTGGTTTTCCAGTTGCTCAAGCAATACCTGTTGATTGTTCCCCTGAAACGCCTGTCCCTGCCAGTCGATGGTGACCGTCGCATTCGGTTGCTGCGCGACTTCAACCGTCTCCCCGGTGTCGGCGGCGCCATAAACGCGAGCCGGACCGGTCGATAAAACCTCCACTTCATCGCCCACGCGAATCACGCCGCTATTACGGGCGATCAGGTTCAGCCCAAAATCGACATCGCCATTGTCCGGCGCGGTACGGAAGGTTTGCAGCGTTGCCAGCGGCTCACCGGAGGGATGCTTTTGCCCTTTTTCCGGACTGACCGTGGTAAAAATACAGCGGCTGCACGGTTTCGCCACATCAAAGATAACCTCGCCAATGCGGATCACTTTCCAGTTGTCTTCTTCCCATGCCGTAGCACCAGAGACCACGATATTGGGGCGGAACTGTTCAACCTGCACCCCCGCCGGGCAGCGCTGCTGCAGATCGCGCAACGAAGCGTCATTCACCAGCAGATACGGGAAACCATCGGCAAAAGAGAGCGGCACGCCCGCGTGGCGTTTAACCCGCCGGGTCAACTGTGGTCCCACCCAACGCAGTTGCACGCTGCGGGAGAAGAAGCCGCTAAGCCACTGATTAATCGCATCGGGGGCGACTCGCGCGGTAAAATGGTTGCCCCAGACTTCCGTCGGCGCATCCTGGGCGGCAAAATCAGCAAACCGCACCAGCGCGCTGCTGCCGTCAGGCGCGGTCAAATGCAGGCCATCGTGCAGGGGCGAGGGGGTAAAGCGCACCATTTGTGGAAACTGACGCGCTGTGATGAAGGTGCCATCGGCTTCGGTAACCATAAAAATACGATCAAAAGCCAGACCGCTGACGTCTGCCAGAGCGTGGGTCAGCCCAATGCCACGCATTGATTTGACGGGGTGGATGAAAAGTCTGGATAACGTCAACACGGTACGGCCCCTCAAAAGAAATAAGCCCTCAACTTTATGACATAGCGCCCATATTAGCTATAATGCGCAGCAATTTTCTTCGAGTATAAGTGACGCTATGAATTCTTTGTTTGCCAGTACGGCCCGTGGGCTGGAAGAGCTGTTAAAAACTGAACTGGAAAGCCTCGGCGCCGTGGAGTGTCAGGTGGTTCAGGGTGGGGTCCATTTCCAGGGCGACACCCGGCTTGTTTACCAGAGCCTGATGTGGAGTCGCCTGGCCTCGCGCATTATTTTACCGTTGGGTGAGTGCAAAGTTTACAGTGACTTAGACCTTTACCTTGGTGTGCTGGCCATCGACTGGACGGCAATGTTTAATCCGGGTGCGACCTTTGCTGTCCACTTCAGCGGGCTGAACGACACCATTCGCAATAGCCAGTACGGCGCGATGAAAGTCAAGGATGCGATTGTTGACGCCTTCACGCGTAAAAATCTGCCGCGTCCGAATGTCGATCGCGAATCGCCCGACATCCGCGTAAACGTCTGGCTGAATAAAGACACGGCCAGCATTGCGCTGGATTTAAGCGGTGATGGTCTGCATCTGCGCGGCTATCGCGATCGCACCGGTCTGGCGCCGATCAAAGAGACGCTGGCGGCGGCGATTGTGATGCGCTCTGGCTGGCAGCCGGGAACTCCATTGCTCGACCCGATGTGCGGTTCGGGCACGCTATTGATTGAGGCGGCGATGTGGGCAACCGATCGCGCACCGGGCTTACACCGTGGTCGTTGGGGCTTTAGCGGCTGGGCGCAGCATGATGACGCTATCTGGCAGGACGTGAAGGCGGAAGCGCAAACCCGCGCCCGCAAAGGTCTGGCTGAATATACCTCGCGTTTTTACGGTTCTGACAGTGATGCCCGAGTGATCGAACGCGCGCGCAGCAACGCCCGTCGCGCAGGGATTGGCGAACTGATTACCTTCGAAGTCAAAGACGTGGCGAAGCTGAGCAATCCGCTGCCGAAAGGTCCTTACGGGACGGTGATCAGCAACCCGCCTTACGGCGAACGTCTGGACAGCGAGCCGGCGCTGATTGCGCTGCACAGCCTGCTGGGACGCACCATGAAGAACCAGTTCGGCGGCTGGAATCTCTCTTTGTTCAGCGCCTCACCGGATTTGCTAAGCAGCCTGCAACTGCGCGCGGACAAACAATTCAAAGCGAAAAACGGCCCGCTGGACTGTGTGCAGAAAAACTACCATGTAGCGGAAAGCACGCCGGACAGCAAACCGGCAACGGTGGCGGAAGACTATGCCAACCGTCTGCGTAAAAACATCAAGAAACTGGAAAAATGGGCGCGTCAGGAAGGGATTGAATGCTACCGCCTGTACGATGCCGATCTGCCTGAATACAACGTAGCGGTCGATCGCTACGCCGACTGGGTCGTGATTCAGGAGTACGCTCCGCCGAAAACTGTCGATGCGCAGAAAGCGCGTCAGCGACTGTTCGACATCATCGCCGCCACCTTGTCGGTGCTGGAGATTGCGCCGAACAAGCTGGTGCTGAAAACCCGTGAACGGCAGAAAGGGAAAAACCAGTATCAGAAGATGAACGAGAAGGGGGAATTCATCGAGGTAAGCGAATACAACGCTCGCCTGTGGGTGAACCTGACCGATTACCTGGATACCGGACTGTTCCTCGATCACCGTATTGCGCGACGGATGCTGGGGCAGATGAGCAACGGCAAAGACTTCCTTAACCTGTTTTCCTACACCGGCAGCGCCAGTGTGCACGCAGGTTTAGGCGGCGCGCGCAGCACCACGACGGTCGATATGTCGCGTACCTATCTTGAGTGGGCAGAGCGCAACCTGCGTCTGAATGGCTTGAGCGGACGCGCGCATCGCCTGATCCAGGCCGACTGTCTGGCCTGGCTGCGTGAAGCTAATGAACAGTTTGATCTGATTTTTATCGATCCCCCGACGTTCTCCAACTCGAAACGGATGGAGGATGCCTTTGACGTTCAGCGCGATCACCTGGCGCTGATGAAAGATCTGAAACGTCTGCTGCGTAAAGGCGGCACGATCATGTTCTCCAACAATAAACGCGGATTCCGTATGGATCTTGACGGACTGGCGGCGCTGGGGCTGAAAGCACAAGAAATCACCCAAAAAACGCTTTCCCAGGACTTTGCCCGTAACCGTCAAATCCACAACTGCTGGTTGATTACCGCGGCCTGAAAGGATAAGTAAATGTCATTAATCAGTATGCATGGCGCATGGCTGTCGTTCAGCGACGCGCCGCTTCTTGATAATGCAGAACTGCATATCGAAGATAACGAACGCGTCTGTCTGGTGGGCCGTAACGGCGCCGGCAAATCAACGTTAATGAAGATCCTCAATCGTGAGCAGGGTCTGGACGATGGGCGCATTATTTATGAGCAGGATCTGATCGTTGCCCGTTTGCAACAGGATCCTCCGCGCAATATTGAAGGCACCGTTTACGATTTTGTCGCGGAAGGCATCGAAGAACAGGCGGTCTACCTTAAGCGATATCACGAAATTTCGCGTCTGGTGATGACCGATCCGAGCGACAGAAACTTAAATGAGCTGGCAAAAGTGCAGGAGCAGCTCGATCACCACAATCTGTGGCAACTGGAAAACCGCATCAATGAGGTGCTGGCGCAGTTAGGACTGGATCCTAATGCCGCGTTGTCGTCGCTGTCCGGTGGTTGGCTGCGTAAAGCCGCGCTGGGTCGTGCACTGGTCAGTAATCCGCGCGTTCTGCTGCTGGATGAACCGACCAACCACCTCGATATTGAAACCATTGACTGGCTGGAAGGGTTCCTGAAGTCGTTCAATGGGACGATTATTTTTATCTCCCACGACCGTTCTTTTATTCGCAATATGGCGACCCGCATTGTCGATCTCGATCGTGGCAAGCTGGTGACCTACCCGGGGAATTACGATCAATACCTGGTGGAGAAAGAAGAGGCGCTGCGCGTCGAAGAACTCCAGAACGCCGAGTTCGATCGCAAGCTGGCGCAGGAAGAGGTGTGGATCCGCCAGGGCATTAAAGCCCGTCGTACCCGTAATGAAGGCCGCGTGCGGGCGCTGAAAGCGATGCGCCGCGAACGCAGCGAACGCCGCGAAGTGATGGGCACCGCGAAGATGCAGGTCGAAGAGGCGACCCGCTCCGGTAAGATCGTTTTCGAAATGGAGAACGTGGATTACCAGGTCGACGGCAAACAGCTGGTGAAAGACTTTTCAGCTCAGGTACAGCGCAGCGATAAAATTGCCCTGATCGGTCCTAACGGCTGCGGTAAGACCACGCTGCTGAAGCTGATGTTAGGCCAGTTGCCGCCGGACAGCGGTCGTATTCACGTCGGTACGAAACTGGAAGTCGCTTATTTCGACCAGCACCGCGCCGAACTGGATCCAGACAAGACGGTGATGGACAACCTCGCCGAAGGTAAGCAGGAAGTGATGGTTAACGGCAAACCGCGCCATGTGCTCGGCTATTTGCAGGACTTCTTGTTCCATCCGAAACGGGCGATGACCCCGGTACGCGCACTGTCTGGCGGTGAGCGAAATCGTCTGCTGTTGGCGCGTCTTTTTCTGAAACCCAGCAATCTGTTGATTCTCGATGAACCAACTAACGATCTCGACGTCGAAACGCTGGAGTTGCTGGAAGAGCTGATTGATGGTTATCAGGGCACCGTGTTACTGGTGAGCCACGATCGTCAGTTTGTCGACAATACGGTGACCGAGTGCTGGATTTTCGAAGGCAACGGGAAAATCGGCCGTTATGTCGGCGGCTATCATGATGCACGCAGTCAACAGGAACAGCATCTGGCGTTTAAACAGCCAGCGGCGAAAAAAACTGAGGAAGTGGTTGCCCCGAAAGCAGAAATTGTAAAACGCGCCAGTAGCAAACTAAGCTATAAACTGCAGCGCGAACTGGAACAGTTACCGCAACTGCTGGAAGAACTGGAAGCGAAGCTGGAAGCCCTGCAGGCACAGGTTGCCGACGCCGCGTTTTTCAGCCAGCCTCATGAGCACACACAACAGGTTTTGGCCGATCTGGCAAAAGCAGAGCAAGAACTTGAGCAGGCCTTTGAGCGCTGGGAGTATCTTGAAGCGTTAAAGAATGGTGCATAATTAAGGAGCACACCATGTGCGAACATCATCATGCCGCAAAGCACATTTTGTGCTCGCAGTGTGACATGCTGGTGGCATTGCCCCACCTTGAGCATGGGCAGAAAGCGGCATGCCCGAGATGTGGCACAACATTGACGGTGATGTGGGACGCGCCGAGACAGCGTCCCACTGCTTATGCGTTAGTTGCGCTGTTTATGTTGCTTTTATCGAATCTGTTCCCTTTTGTGAATATGAATGTCGCTGGGGTGAGCAGTGAAGTGACCCTGATGCAAATCCCTGGTGTCCTGTTTTCGGAAAATTACGCCAGTCTCGGTACGTTCTTTTTACTCTTCGTTCAACTGGTTCCCGCATTTTGCCTGTTAACCATTCTGTTGTTGGTGAATCGGGTACAAATGCCCGCAAGGCTCAAAGCCCAACTGGCTCGCATTCTGTTTCAGCTAAAGAGCTGGGGAATGGCGGAAATTTTTCTCGCGGGCGTGCTGGTAAGTTTCGTCAAACTGATGGCATACGGCGATATCGGCGTCGGCAGCAGCTTTATCCCCTGGTGCTTCTTCTGCATTCTGCAACTCCGCGCGTTTCAGTGTGTTGACCGTCGCTGGCTGTGGGACGATATCGCCCCTATGCCCGTGATTAAACAGACGTTAACACCTGGCGTTCCCGGCATTCGTCAGGGATTACGCTCTTGTTCCTGCTGTACGGCGATCCTTCCGGCGGATGAGCATCTTTGCCCGCGCTGCGAAACGAAAGGGTATGTGCGCCGCAGAAACAGCCTGCAATGGACGCTGGCATTACTGTTCACGTCGATCATGCTGTATCTTCCAGCGAATATTTTGCCGATCATGATCACCGATTTACTGGGGTCGAAACTGCCTTCCACCATTCTTGAAGGGGTGGTTTTAATCTGGAGTGAAGGCTCTTATCCGGTCGCGGCGGTGATCTTTATCGCCAGTATTATGGTGCCGACGCTAAAAATGATCGCCATTGCCTGGCTGTGCTGGGACGCCAAAGGGCATGGCAAGCGTGACAGTGAACGCATGCACCTGATTTATGAAGTGGTGGAGTTTGTAGGTCGCTGGTCAATGATTGATGTGTTTGTTATCGCCGTGCTCTCTGCGCTGGTGCGCATGGGAGGTTTGATGAATATTTATCCAGCAATGGGTGCATTAATGTTTGCTTTAGTCGTCATTATGACAATGTTTTCTGCGATGACATTTGATCCGCGTCTGTCGTGGGATCGTGAACCAGAACCAGGCCATGAGGAGTCCTGATAACATGGAATCTAAAAGTGGGGAAGCCAAAATCCAGAAGGTAAAAAACTGGTCTCCCGTGTGGATTTTTCCCATCGTCACTGCGCTGATTGGGGCATGGGTTCTGTTCTATCACTACAGCCATCAGGGACCGGTTGTGACCCTGATTACCACCAATGCCGAGGGCATCGAGGGCGGAAAAACCACTATCAAAAGCCGCAGCGTTGACGTGGGTGTTGTCGAAAGCGCCACGCTGACCGACGATCTGACGCATGTTGAAATCAAAGCGCGCCTGAACGCCGGTATGGAAAAACTGCTGCACAAAGACTCCGTGTTTTGGGTGGTGAAGCCACAGGTTGGACGTGAAGGGATCAGCGGCTTAGGGACGCTGCTTTCTGGCGCTTATATCGAACTGCAGCCGGGTAATAAAGGTAACAAACTGGAAAAGTATGATCTGCTGGATTCGCCGCCGCTGGCGCCGCCTGATGCCAAGGGGATCCGCGTGGTGCTCGACAGTAAAAAAGCCGGTCAGCTTAGTCCCGGCGATCCGGTTCTGTTCCGTGGCTATCGCGTCGGATCGGTGGAAACCAGTACTTTTGATCCACAAAAACGCAGCATCAGCTATCAGCTGTTTATCAATGCACCTAACGATCGCCTGGTCACCAGTAACGTCCGTTTCTGGAAAGACAGCGGGATTGCCGTGGATCTGACGTCCGCAGGCATGCGGGTTGAAATGGGCTCGCTGACGACGTTGTTTGGCGGAGGTGTTAGCTTTGACGTACCGGAAGGGCTTGAGCAGGGTCAGCCGGTTGCCGAGAAGGCCGCCTTTAGCCTGTATGACGATCAGAAAAGCATCCAGGATTCGCTGTTCACCGAGCACATCGATTACCTGATGTTCTTCAAAGATTCGATCCGCGGTCTGCAACCGGGAGCGCCGCTGGAGTTCCGCGGTATTCGTCTGGGGACGGTGAGTAAAGTGCCGTTCTTTGCGCCAAATATGCGTCAGGTGTTTAACAACGATTACCGTATTCCTGTGCTGGTGCGCATTGAACCCGAGCGTCTGAAAGCGCAGTTGGGTGAAGATACCGACGTGGGCGCTCATCTGGCCGACCTGCTGAAGCGGGGCTTACGCGGCTCGCTGAAAACCGGGAACCTGGTGACCGGGGCGTTGTATGTCGATCTGGACTTCTATCCGAAAGAGCCGCCGATTACTGGCATTCGCGAGTTTAACGGTTATCAGATCATCCCGACGGTGAGCGGCGGTCTGGCACAAATTCAGCAGCGGCTGATGGAAGCGCTGGATAAGATCAACAATCTGCCGCTGAACCCGATGATTGAGCAGGCCACCAATACGTTGAGTGAAAGCCAGCGCACGATGAAACATCTGCAAACGACACTGGATAACATGAACAAGATTACGTCCAGTCAGTCTATGCAACAACTGCCGGCAGATATGCAGAATACTCTGCGTGAACTGAATCGCAGCATGCAGGGCTTCCAGCCGGGTTCGGCAGCCTACAACAAGATGGTGGCCGATATGCAACGTCTTGATCAGGTGCTCCGCGAGCTACAGCCGGTGCTGAAAACGCTGAATGACAAGAGTAACGCGCTGGTGTTTGAAGCGAAGGACAAGAAAGATCCAGAGCCGAAGAGGGCGAAACAATGAAAAAGTGGCTAGTGGTGGCGATGGCGTTCTGGCTGACATCATGCAGTACCAGTGGAGATAACAAAAGCTATTACCAGCTTCCTGTTGCGCAAGGTGGCGTGCAGAGTACCGCAAGCCAGGGGAACCGTCTGCTGTGGGTCGAGCAAGTTGCAGTGCCGGATTATCTGGCCGGCAATGGCGTGGTCTATCAGACCAGCGATGTACAGTACGTGATCGCCAATAATAATCTGTGGGCCAGTCCGCTGGATCAACAGTTGCGCAATACGCTGGTTGCCAATCTGAGTACACAATTGCCTGGTTGGGTGGTGGCGTCTCAACCGTTAGGCAGCGTGCAGGACACGCTCAACGTGACGGTCACCGGCTTCCACGGTCGTTATGATGGCAAAGTGGTGGTCAGTGGTGAGTGGCTGCTAAACCATCAGGGACGTCTCATTAAGCGCCCGTTCCACATTGAAGCCATACAGACACAGGACGGTTACGATGAAATGGTGAAAGTGCTGGCGAACGTCTGGAGTCAGGAAGCGGCGGCGATCGCTCAGGAGCTGAAGCGCATCCCATAGTTTAAAATTTTGTAAATAAAACCGTCTCAGACCGTGCGTTTGAGGCGGTTTTTTTTGGTCGTAGAGAGGGGCCAGGAACTTGTTCCGGTTCACATTTTTTGTACAACCGAGTTTTTCACTAGCTCACAAATATGACACCTGTGTGAATTTTGCGCATTGACGGAACCGGGGATTCGCGGTATTCGTTTAGTGTGATTGCACACTTCGTAATCACTGTTATCTTTTCCACCAGATATTAAGTATGAGGGAAACGAGGCATGAAGAGACAAAAACGAGATCGCCTGGAACGGGCACATCAACGTGGTTATCAGGCCGGTATTGCCGGACGCTCAAAAGAAATGTGTCCCTATCAGACGCTGAATCAGAGGTCGTACTGGCTAGGAGGCTGGCGAGAAGCCATGGCTGACAGGGTGGTAATGGCCTGATTCTGTCTCTTTAAAAAGAAACCTCCGCAGTGCGGAGGTTTCGCCTTTTATGACCTGTGATAAATGACGCTATCTGGTCATTCACCCGGTTGGCATCAGAACGCAGAGGTGTCCTGGAACAGCCCGACTTTCAGATCGTTTGCGGTATAAATCAGACGACCATCCACCAGCACTTCACCATCTGCCAGACCCATGATCAGGCGGCGATTTACGATGCGCTTGAAGTGGATACGGTAGGTCACTTTCTTCGCAGAAGGCAACACCTGACCGGTGAACTTCACTTCGCCTACGCCCAGCGCGCGGCCTTTGCCTTCACCGCCGAGCCAGCCGAGGTAGAATCCAACCAACTGCCACATGGCGTCCAGTCCCAGGCAACCCGGCATGACCGGATCACCGATGAAGTGGCATCCGAAGAACCAAAGATCCGGATTAATATCCAGCTCTGCCTCAACATAACCTTTGTCGAAGTTGCCGCCCGTTTCGGTCATTTTGACGACACGGTCCATCATCAGCATGTTAGGAGCAGGCAACTGCGGGCCTTTCGCACCAAACAGCTCACCGCGACCAGAGGCAAGAAGGTCTTCTTTTGTATAGGATTCGCGTTTATCTACCATGTTCTCTGTAAGCCTTATTTTATTGAAGCACGCAGGATAGCTAACACGTGTACGCTGAACAAGTCCGATCAGTTAGGAAAAAAACCGTTCAGCCAACGCAGCGGCCATGGAAAACGGTGACGTCCTTCCTGTTGCGTCGCCTGGGCGATACGCTCCTGGATAGTCTGCATCAGCGTCATCTGGCCTTCGCCATCCCACACCAGATTTAACAGCAGCGGTAATGCGTCGGTCACGTCATCTACCGCCCAGATAGTGAACTTCTCTTCTTCAACGGCCTGTAACAGTGCGGGTTGCAGACTCAGGTGTCTGACGTTAGAAGAAGGGATAATCACCCCTTGCTTACCCGTCAGTTCACGCTGTTGGCAAATCGCGAAGAAGCCTTCAATTTTTTCATTTAAACCACCAACCGGCTGGGCTCGACCGAACTGATCGACCGACCCGGTAACAGCGATGTTCTGATTTACCGGCACATCTGACAGGGCGCTGATGAGTGCACACAGTTCCGCCATGGACGCGCTGTCGCCATCGACTTCACTGTAGGACTGTTCAAACGTGAGTGAAGCCGAGAAGGGGAGCTGTTGTTCGAGCTGGAGTTCCGACATCAGGAACGCCTGCATGATCATCATCCCCTTAGCATGAATATTACCGCCAAGTTCTGCTTTCCGCTCAATGTCCGTGAACTCGCCATCGCCGATGTGCACGACGCAACTAATGCGAGAAGGTTCACCGAAGGCGCGAGGGTGACCCGGAAACTCAATCACCGACAGGGCGTTGATCTGACCCACGCGCTCACCCTCGGTTTCGATCAGAATCTGTTCCTGGAGGATCTCATCCTGCATGCGTTCAGCCAGGAACCCTTCACGCCACGCTCTCTGAGCAAGCATCAGGCTAAGTTGTTCACCGCTGCAGGTTTCGCTTTCGCACAGCGGCGCGACTTCCGTGAACTGCCTGATGATCCACAGCGGATTGAGCGGTAACGTATCCTGTTCGCCGGTATAGCGCACCGCTTCGCGAACCAGCACTTCCCAGGCGTCGGGTGCCGGGTAAGGCAACTGATTATGTCTCGCGGTCCACGTTACCCACTGGCACCACTGCGTCATGGATTCTGCATCCACAATCTGCAGGTTATCTTCGAATTCGCTATAAATCGCCTGCTCGGCCAGTTCGGGCTCCATCTCCTGGAAGTCCGCCAGCGATTCGCGCTCACCGACTAACAGCACCTTCAGTTTAAGCGGCATAGACGGCACAGAGACTGGCAGAGGACGTGATTCATCAAAGGCTACCCAGTCAAAGCGTTCGCGGCTGACAATCGCTTTCAGGCGCATCCACAGTAGCGGTTGTGCAAGCAGAGTGCGCAGCGAGATAACCAGCACGCCGCCATTGGCCTGGTGAACCAGTCCCGGTTGTAACGTGATGTCGCCGTTGAATTGACGCAGGCAGCCAAACAGTTGCTCTGCCTCAACCCAGTCGGCAATCACCACCTGAGATAAGGTAGAAAAATTATCCTCTTCCCGCTCAGCGTCACGATAGCGAATCGTGTGACCAGAGATCTCGTAATGACCTCCCGTCAGGTGACCGGCATTGTGCTGCAAGGCACGTGCGGCATCGGCAAGAAGATTAAGATACTCAAGCTCTTCGGGTGCTTTGGCCAGCATGAAAGGGGATGAGGCTCTGGGCTGTAACAATTGCTCCAGGGCAAATTGCAAACGTGGTTGAGTATCACTCAGTAATGTGTCGTTTTCTTCAGTGACATGTGGCTGTGCAAAAATCTCCTGATAGCTTTCGGTATCAGGGACAAGATCACGCCATGCAAGTTTCGTAATGGTCAAAGTTGATGTTTTTTAGTCTGTTGTAAAAGACGCGATTATAGCGTAACCGTCCGCGCTTCACACGTGGAATGCGATGGCAAACGCACAGGAGGCTGCAGAGTGGCTCACAGCCTGAAGATTCTTTTCTTCAGATGCTAAAAAAGCTGATATTCTGATAGGAGTGACACGGTAACATTGAGATCGCCATGAAATATCAACAACTTGAGAATCTTGAAAGCGGTTGGAAGTGGAAGTACCTGGTGAAGAAGCATCGTGAAGGGGAATTAATAACCCGTTATGTGGAGGCCAGTGCAGCCCAGGAGGCCGTGGATTTGTTGCTTACGCTGGAAAATGAACCGGTGCGGGTCAATCTCTGGATTGACGAACATATGAGTCCCGCGCTGCAAAACCGCATGAAACAGACGATACGCGCACGGCGTAAACGTCATTTCAATGCTGAGCATCAGCACACGCGAAAGAAATCTATCGATCTGGAATTTATTGTCTGGCAGAGACTGGCAGGGCTGGCACAGCGGCGAGGCAAAACGCTATCAGAGACCGTAGTGCAGCTGATTGAAGATGCAGAGAATAAAGAGAAGTACGCTAACAAGATGTCTTCGCTAAAGCAGGATCTGCAGGCGCTGTTAGGCAAAGAGTGACAGGTTTTCATCAAAGCTGTTTTGCTGACGGCCAAAAAAAACCCCGCAACGCGGGGTTTTTTCATAAGACGGAAACTTAAGCCTGCGGCTGAGTTACAACGTCTTTGATGCCTTTAACTTCGATCTCAACGCGACGATCCGGGGCCAGGCAGTCGATCAGTGCAGCGCGAGCTTTCACGTTGTCACAGGTGTTGCCAGTAACCGGGTTGGATTCGCCCATACCACGTGCGGAGATCTTGTCAGCCGGGATACCTTTAGAGATCAGGTAATCAACAACAGACTGAGCACGTTTCTCAGACAGACCCTGGTTGTAAGCGTCAGAACCGATGCGGTCCGTGAAGCCCAGAACCACTACGGAACCATCTTTCGGATCCAGGTTGCTCAGCTGGCTGTACATCTGATCCAGAGCCTGCTGGCCTTCTGGTTTCAGAGTCGCTTTGTTGAAGTTGAACAGAACGTCAGACTTCAGAGTGAAGTGTTTGGTCTGTACTTCAGGAGCCGGAGCCGGCGCCGGCGCTACGATCGGAGCAGCTTGTTCCTGCTGACCGAAACGGTAAGAAACACCTACGCTCAGCAGACCGTTGTCTGGACGAGTACCGATGGTGTTAGCGTCACCGATGTTGTTGGTCCACTGGTATTCCAGACGGGTAGCGATTTCAGGAGTAATTGCGTACTCAACACCACCTGCGAATACTGGGGATACGCCAGTATCGTGGTCTTTAAAGGAAGCGCCACCAGGTTCGTTAGCCTTGGTGTCTGCACGCCATACCATACCACCCAGACGAGTGTAGATGTCCAGATCGTCAGTGATTGGGTAACCCAGTTTAGCGGTCAGCTGAACGCCCTGAGCTTTGTAAGCGCCGTTGATGTTGTCGCCTTTGTACGGCATACGACCTAACCAGTCGTAACCCATTTCAAAGCCAACATACGGGTTAACCTGGTAACCACCGAACGCACCGGCACCCAGTTGGTTTTCGTGGGTCGGACCGTTGTTGTTGATGAAACCAGTGTCATGGTACTGGGACCAGCCCAGTTTAGCACCAGTGTACCAGGTGTTATCTTTCGGAGCGGCCTGCGCTACGGTAGCGAAACCAGCCAGTGCCACTGCAATCGCGATAGCTGTCTTTTTCATTTTTTGCGCCTCGTTATCATCCAAAATACGCCATGAATATCTCCAACGAGATAACACGGTTAAATCCTTCACCGGGGGAGTAGTTCAATAGTTACTCTACCGATATCTGCGGCTTACGCCGAGCACCCCTGGCGATGTAAAGTCTACAACGTAGTTGAAAACTTACAAGTGTGAACTCTGTCAGGCATATGAAAAAAAAAAACTTGTATACATAATATTTAACATTTGGCGCATCAGAATTTATCGCCAGATTTCGCGGGAACCGCGTGCGCCAAGCGTTCACAGAAAAAAAACGTTAGTCCTCAATGTGAAGGTCGAGGAGGAAAAAAAATTCCAGGATAAATCCTAAATTTACTCAATGATACAAATTTGAGTGAATTTTTAGCCCGGTTTGCTGTCTCGTGGCATGGGTGTGTGCATTCACGGGACGCATGATAAATCCCATCGCATTTCCTTCATCTGCCGCCTTAACCAATTCAGCATGTTCTTCTTCTGTTAATTCTTCTGTTAGCCAGCCAATTACCACGCTGTAGTTGCCCGTGCGCAATGCACGAACCATTGATTCCAGCGTATGGCAGGGGGACAGTTGGTTAATTTGCATCACTTTAGTCAGCGGAAGCCCGGCAGACTGAACCCATTCACGGCTCAGCTTCTGCTGTGGCGTCAGCCAGAGCTGCCAGCGCGATTGCTGTCCTAGCTGCTGAAGAAGCGGTAACAGCAGTAACTGCGTCATCATGGGCTGGTCTTCGCGGTAGACCACTTCGCTGATAAGCCCGGTGGACACTTTCTCGGAAGAGACGCGCGCCATCGTGTTCGATGTGGAAGAGAATGACGGAGAACGATTTGCGTAGCCTGAAGTGTACATAATCAATCCAGCCCTGTGAGTTACTGTATGGATGTACAGTAACCCTGATGTCGTGAAAGATCAACTTTATTTTCGGAAAGAGACTCGCAATTTTTATTCATGGTAGCGGTAAAAACGAAATTCAGCTTGCCCCTAGAGAATAAGTTGCCTATTTTCGTCATTAACGGATTCGTGACGGCAAATCATTCTTTTAGTTTATGATTTAAAAGGGAATTTTATGAAAATTCACTCCTATGACAGGATCTATAAATCACAGGAATATTTATCTTCTCTGGGGACGATCCACTTCCGCTCACTGTTTGGCAGTTACAGTCTGACAATCAGGAATACCGTCTTTGCGATGGTTGCCAATGGGGAGCTCTATCTGCGTGCCTGTGAGCAAAGCGTACAGTATTGCGTGCAACATTCCCCGGTCTGGCTGACGTTTCTTAAACGCGGGCGTCCGGTCATGCTTAATTATTATCAGGTTGATGACACTCTTTGGCGCGACCAGCAACAGTTGATCCAGTTGTCGAAGTTTTCGCTGGATGCCGCGTTGCAGGAGAAGTTGTCCCGCAGTTCTCAGCAGCGGCTTAAGGATCTCCCCAATATGACCTTTCATCTGGAGAGTTTGCTGAATGAAGCGGGGATCTACGACGTCGCCACCCTGCGAATGCTGGGCGCTAAAATGTGCTGGTTGCGACTGCGACAAATGAACAAATCCATCACTGACAAGGTGCTGTTTAATCTTGAAGGGGCTATTTATGGTATCCATGAAGCGGCGCTCCCGGCGATACGCCGCCAGGAGCTTGCTCTGTGGGTTAAGTCGCTTTCACCGGTGCCGATGTCGGTGGAGAAGAGTGAGTGATTTGCCGCTGTAGCCGCCCCATTTCCGGCAGCAGGGCCACCAGTAAACCGACCTGCTGAATCACCAGTGGTTCTTTGCTGTCCGGACGTGGCTCAAGCTGCTGAATGCGCTGTTTCAGTTCGGCGAGAGCTTGCTGCACGCGCGCTTCGTCGGCCGGGAGATGATGTAGCGCATCATCAACATAACAGACCGCATCGTCCAGCAAAGCCAGCACGTCGGGGTTGGTGAGTTGCTCACGATGCGCACCTAAAGCAGAAATATAACTGGTGAATGTATGATTGAGGCAGAGCAAACGGAACGCGGCCTCACGTGTTTGTGCCGTCACGTCGGGCTCGCTGGACATATTCGACACCACGGAGGCCAGCTCAGCATCGCGGTTATGGGCATCGCGACGGGCAATCCGATATGCCAGTCGATTATCGCGTCCCTGATGGTACTGCTCCAGGATGGCGTCAAGATAGCGACAGTTTGCATCGGTCGCTCTTTCCATCACTCGCGGGAGGTTTCGGAAACGCCAGTCCGGCCAGATAAAGCTTACTGCCGCCCAGGCGATGGCGCAGCCGATGAGCGTATCAATCACCCTGGGGAGGGCGACTTCAAACCCTTCGCCGAGCAAGTTGAAGCACAGCAGAACCAGCAGCGTGATAAACATAGTGGCGTGGGCATACTGGACGTTGCGAAAGGCAAAGAACAGAACGCCGGTGATCACCAGTAAAATAAGCTGACCTTCCAGCGACGGAACAAACCATAAAATCGGGATACCAATCGCCACCCCGACCAGGGTACCGATAATCCTCAGCGCCAGGCGGTGCCGCGTGGCGTTGTAGTTTGGCTGACAAACAAACAGGCTGGTCAGCAGGATCCAGTAACCGTGATGCATACCGGTTATCTGAATGATCGCGTAGCCGACGCACAGAACCAGAGACATCCTGACCGCATGGCGAAACAGCGCCGATTCGGGAGTAAAGTTACGACTCAGACGCAGCCAGATATCGCTGAACCCGTGCGGACTGTCATCGGCGAGCTGGCTCTCCGATTCGTTACGCGGCATAGCCTGCGCCTGTTCTGATTCAATTGTTGCCAGTTGTGCATCGATGGCGCGCAAATTAGCCAGTAAAAATCCCAGCGTTTTCAGCAGATCGGCGGAGGCGCCGTTTGCCCGCATTCGCTCAAGCGCGGCGTCGAGATGCGTGAAGGCGCGTTCAAAATGCGGATCGTGCTGATAGGGGACGCGCAACAAAATACAGCGCGACAGTTGCAGACAGGCCTGGCCCTGCATCGACATCAGGCGTTGAAAGCGAAACATCACGTCGCTGTGACGGAAATGGTCACGTAGCGTCTGGTATTGAATATGCGAGGAGCTGGCGCGCTCATGAATATCCTGCGCCACAAAGTAGTAATGCAGAGTTCGCCGTGTGCCGCGCTGCCCCCGGTCGCCGCGCAGGCGAGTCAACAGGGACACTTTCGTCTGATTCAGTGTCGCCATCAGTTGGCCGTTGGCCAGCGCTAAGTCATAAAGCGGTGCCTGGCTTTCATTTTCAATATCCGGGTCAAAAAGCCGTGACTTCAGCTCCAGATAGTGCGCCAGTTGCTCATAGCTGCGTGCCAGATTGTCCTGCAAGGGACGAATTGGGAACAGCAAATGACCGATAAGCGTCAGCCCGTTGTACCAGATAGCGCCCGCCAGCAGCAGAAGCGGTTGCTGATACCATTGGGCGTACAACGACGCCCCAAGCATGGTGTAAATGGCGATCAGCAATGCGCCAAAGGCAATCGTCGCATAACGCTGCCCTAAACCGCCGAGCAGGATAAAACCGCTGGTAGAGAGCGTCAGTCCGATGGCGAACAGCCATGGGTAAGGAAACAGTAGCTCGACTGACGCAGAGGCGATAAAAAAGCAGATTAGCGTAATGATCAGGTTGCGCAGACGACCCGCGAGACGATCGTCCAGATCGGTCAGCGCTGCTGCCACCATCCCCAGCGTCAGGGGGATGGTCAGTTTGACATCACCCAACCACCAGGGCAGCGCTGTTGTTCCGCAGAGGGCGATAAAAATACGCACGTAATACAGCCAGGTGCTGTTCCAGGTATAGCGGCGAAGCAGGGGACTTAACATACTGACTTAGCGTCCTGATGACTCAAAACGGCGACGGGCGTTCGCTTCGCGTGCTGCACGTGCAACTTCTACGGAGACAACGCGACGTCCCACTGGCCAGAGTGCAATCGCGGCAATCTTAAAGTTCGCAATGCCAACCGGAATACCAATGATCGTGATGCACTGGGTGATACCTGCGGCGATGTGCATCAGACACAGCCACCAGCCGAAGAAGATCAGCCAGAAAATATTCAGCAGCGTCCCGCCCGTATTCATCAGCACACTTTTACCCGCCGGATCCAGTTCATCAACATGAACCGCTTCGTTTCCGTAAGGCAGCAGCGACAACCTGGTGATTTCCCAGCATGAGCGGGTGAGCGGCAGGGTGAAGATCAGCACTATACTGACCAGCGTTGCCAGGAACCAGGACAGCGTGGTGGCAAAGCCCCCCAACACAAAATTCAAAATATTCAGAACGGTACGCATAAACCCTCGATTGATTCTGGTTTTCTGTGATTTCCGGCAATTGTAACGTTTTTTTGGGCTGGAGCACGTATTCTCTGGCGGTTACACTGAGAAGAAATACGCTTTGTCTGGATCGGCTGAGTCATGGAACTGAAAGCAACGTCTATTGGTAAACGTCTGGCGCAACACCCGTATGATCGGGCGGTGATCCTTAATGCCGGCATTAAGGTATCGGGCGATCGCCATGAATATCTCATTCCCTTCAATCAGTTACTGGCGATTCATTGTAAGCGCGGGCTGGTGTGGGGGGAGCTGGAATTTGTGCTGCCGGACGAAAAAGTGGTGCGACTGCATGGCACCGAGTGGGCAGAAACTCAGCGCTTCCATCACCATCTGAATAGCCGATGGCAGCAGTGGAGCCAGGAGATGAGTGAAGTTGCGGCTGGCGTACTGCAGGAGCAACTGGATTTGATTGCGGCCCGAACCGGGCAAAATGCCTGGCTGACGCGCGAGCAAACGACGGGATTACAGCAACAGATCCTGCGGGCGTTTGCCGCGCTGCCGTTACCGGTTAACCGGCTGGAAGAGTTTGAGAACTGTCGCGATGCGCTGCGACAGTGCCAGGCGTGGCTGAAAGATATCGAGGCATGTCGCCTGCAGCATAACCAGGCGTATACCGAAACGATGTTGACGGAATACGCCGATTTTTTCCAGCAGGTGGAATCGTCACCGCTCAATCCGGCTCAGGCCAGAGCGGTCGTCAATGGCGAACATTCTTTGCTGGTGCTGGCTGGGGCCGGTAGCGGTAAAACATCCGTGCTGGTGGCGCGGGCGGGCTGGCTGCTGGCGCGGGGCGAAGCGGCCGCAGAACAGATCCTGCTACTGGCTTTTGGTCGCAAAGCGGCGCAGGAGATGGATGAGCGTATTCGTGAGCGGCTGCATACCGAGGAGATAACGGCGCGGACGTTCCATGCCCTGGCGCTGCACATCATTCAGCAGGGCAGCAAAAAAGTACCGACCATCAGTAAGCTTGAAAATGACACCGCCGCGCGAAATAAACTATTCATCAGCACCTGGCGTCAACAATGCAGCGAGAAAAAAGCGCAGGCGAAGGGCTGGCGACAGTGGCTGGAAGAGGAAATGGCGTGGACGGTGCCGGAAGGCAATTTCTGGGACGATGAAAAACTACAGCGGCGTCTTGCCTCGCGTCTGGATCGCTGGGTGAGCCTGATGCGCATGCATGGCGGAGCCCAGGCGGAGATGATTGCCAGCGCACCGGAGGAGATTCGGGATCTGTTTGGAAAGCGTGTGAAGCTGATGGCGCCATTGCTGAAAGCCTGGAAAAGTGCGCTGAAAGCGGAAAACGCCGTCGATTTTTCAGGTCTGATTCATCAGGCCATTGTGATTCTGGAAAAAGGGCGTTTTGTCAGTCCGTGGAAGCATATTCTGGTGGATGAATTTCAGGATATCTCCCCGCAGCGTGCCGCGCTGCTGGCTGCATTGCGTAAGCAAAATAGCCATACCACGTTGTTCGCCGTCGGGGATGACTGGCAGGCTATTTACCGTTTTAGCGGCGCGCAGCTTTCCTTAACGACTGCGTTTCATCAGACCTTCGGCGACGGTGACCGTTGCGATCTCGACACCACTTACCGTTTCAACAATCGCATTGGCGAAATCGCTAACCGCTTTATTCAGCAGAACCCACATCAACTCAAGAAACCGCTTAATAGTCTGACGACGGGAGATAAGAAAGCCGTTACGTTGCTGGATGACACGCAGCTTGATGCGTTGTTGGATAAGCTTTCCGGTTATGCGAAAGCCGACGAGCGGATTCTGGTGCTGGCGCGTTATCACCATCTGAAACCGGCCAGTCTCGAAAAGGCGGCAACCCGTTGGCCTAAGCTGCAACTTGATTTCATGACCATCCACGCCAGCAAGGGGCAACAGGCGGATTACGTTATCATTGTCGGGCTACAGGAAGGGAGCGATGGGTTCCCGGCACCGGCGCGTGAATCCATCATGGAAGAGGCGTTGCTGCCGGTTGTGGAAGATTTTCCGGATGCGGAAGAGCGGCGGTTGCTTTACGTTGCCCTGACCCGCGCCCGCCATCGGGTCTGGCTGCTGTACAACAAAGCGACCCCCTCACGCTTCGTGGAGGATCTCAAAGACCTGGACGTGCCGGTGGTAAGAAAACCGTAAGCAACAGGCGACGCCCGTCGCCTGCGCGGGATTACTTGAGGCGTTCAGCCAGATAACGCGGATAGTCCGGAATGAGCACGTCAACGGCATCATTGAAGTGTGGCGACTGGATAATGAAATCCGCCGTGGCGACATTGGTGGCGACAGGGATATTCCAGACGGTCGCCAGGCGCAGCAACGCTTTCACATCCGGATCGTGCGGAACCGCGTTAAGCGGATCCCAAAAGAAAATCAGCACATCAATTTTCCCTTCAGAAATCAACGCGCCAACCTGCTGATCGCCGCCCATCGGACCGCTCAGCATGGCGTTAACGTCCATACCCGTCGCGCGTTGAATAAGATTTCCGGTCGTCCCGGTGGCGTAGAGCACATGTTTTTCCAGCAACGGCTGGTGGCGTTCTACCCAGCTCATCAACATCTTTTTGCAGTGATCGTGTGCAACCAGCGCAATGTGCTTACGCGCCGGCAAAGTGCGAGTCGTCAGTTCCATCATTCAGTTCCATTGTGGGTTTTGCTACAGAGTACTGAATGTGCCTGATGCTGCAAGAGAAAGACGAAAAAAAAGCCGGACGGAACAAAACATCAGGACGAGGGCTGTTTCTCCGCCCATTGCAGAAAGCTATTACGCGTTTGCGGGTCCGCCTGGCGAAACCAGTATTTCAGACGCTGTTCTGTGAGCGTCTGAGATTGCGGCGGGATGGTATCCAGTTCTGAGACCCCCGAAAGCAGAGTGCTGTCGTCGGCCATCATCGTCGCGAACTGGGGTAAGGAAGCACGTTTTGCCGATTTATTGTAGCGCTCCGTTTCTGCCTCAAAATCAATGGCTTTAGTTTTTGAGGTAATGGCGAGGATATCCAGTTGTACCGGGATCGGCATCGCATTGCCATCCAGTAATTCCAGCCGTGGCACCACGTCAAAATGGCTGGCGTCGCGGTCGCTTTCCAGGCGCGGAAGGTGAAAATTAACCTGCTCCACGCGCTGAGTGTCAAAACTGATCACCAGCGGCGGGGAAATGTAGAGCTGTTCTGCATGGCTGGGGAGGCGGATTGTCTTCTCAACCCGAAAAACAAGTTGATGGGGCCCATTATCGAGCTCAATGCTGTCCGCGCCGCGCAGGAGTGAACTGGAGACTTTTTTGCCGTCCAGTACCAGCAGGTCAATGTCGGTTGAAAGACGAAGAGTGGTAGCGAAAACCGTGACCGGCAAGCAGAGGGCTATCATCAGGGTCACAGTGCCGGTTTTCATAGGGTTCTCCTGTCCAAGGACCGCCGGGTAAGAATGTATCAAAATTTTTCGATAATCACGTTTACTAACATATAGACATATTTTGGCGTTTTGCTCTCATACTTACGGGTGGGACGCATGGTTGGGTTGTCAGGATTGTCGTACACTTTGCAAAACAGCCTGGAGAATGATGATGAAAGAGACCGATATTGCTGGCATTTTAACCTCGACCCGAACCATTGCATTGGTTGGCGCAAGCGATAAGCCTGACCGTCCAAGCTACCGCGTGATGAAGTATTTACTCGATCAGGGCTATCACGTGATTCCGGTTTCCCCGAAGGTTGCCGGTAAAACCTTGTTAGGGCAGAAGGGCTACGCGACGCTGGCGGACGTGCCGGAAAAAGTGGATATGGTGGATGTGTTCCGTAATTCAGAAGCGGCATGGGGCGTCGCTCAGGAAGCGATTGCGATTGGCGCGAAAACGCTGTGGATGCAATTGGGCGTGATTAATGAGCAGGCTGCGGTGCTGGCGCGCGAAGCGGGATTGATGGTGGTGATGGATCGCTGCCCGGCGATTGAGATCCCACGACTGGGGTTAACGAAGTAAGTCGACGAGTCTGGCGGCCGAAAGAAGACAGGCCCGAGAAGCAATGCGCCATCGGGCCCTGGTAAGGATCAGTTACGCAGGCGAGGGGCCTGCAACTGTTTACGAATGGTCTGAGCAAGCTCATCCATCGAAGGCTGTTCAGGATGCTCGTCCTGCGTTTCGCTGCTTAGCTGCGCTTCGGCAAGATAGGTATGCACTGGACGACCGTCATCATCTTCCATCACCACGTGATACCACGGAGCGGCGCGAAGCTCGTCGTTGACCGCCAACTCATCAGGTGACGGCTCTGCAAGCGAATAGACCGGGTCGATATCCACGACCACTCCGAGATATCCTAACAGGGAATGGCGGACCTGCTGGCCGATACCGAATTTGCTGGCAATCATAGTCACCTCCCGGGAAATCATTACTCTCGATATGAGGGTAAAATTCCACTTTTCAAGTTACATGACGCGACAGGCAAACCCTTTCAGATACAGCCCTTCCGGGTAGGTAGCGATCACGGGATGATCGGCGGCCTGACGGAACTGCTCTATAAATTGTACATCACGCCCTGCATCAATTGCGGCATCGGCGATGATTTTCTGAAATAAATCTGTTGTCATCAGGCCGGAACAGGAGAACGTCAACAGCACGCCGCCCGGATTCAGCAACTGGATCGCCAGCATGTTGATATCCTTGTAACCCCGACATGCCCCCATCAACTGGCTTTTGTTTTCGACAAACTTCGGCGGATCCATCACGATGACATCAAACTTTTCACCACGATCGCGATAGGTTCGTAACAGTTTAAAGACATCGTCACGGACAAATTCTGCCTTGCTGAGATCGAGTTTGTTGAGTTCAACGTTCTGTTTCGCAATATCCAGCGCTTCCTGGGAGGTATCGACGCTGATCACCTGACGGCAACCGCCCATCAGCGCAGAAACAGCAAAACCTCCGGTGTAGGAGAAACAATTGAGCACCCGCTGGTTTTCGACATAACGGCGCGTCGCCAGACGGCTGTCACGCTGATCGAGGTAATAACCGGTTTTGTGACCGCCCTGGATATCCACCAGCAGCTTCATACCGTGCTCTTCAATTGGCAGCAGTGCAGGGGGGATCTCACCGGTGACCGGGCCTTGCGTCAGCTCCATCCCCTCTTTTTTACGTACCGCGACATCGCTACGGTCATAAATCGCACATTCCGGGTAGAGCGCTTGCAGCGCGCTAATCAATGCGGCACGCTGATATTCCGCGCCAGCGCTGAGCAGTTGCAGCACCAGGAAATGACCGAAGCGGTCGATGGTTATGCCCGGCAAGCCGTCGGATTCTCCGGCGATCAAACGATAGCTGTCCAGACCATCTTTTTTCGCCAGCCAGTCGCGCCATTGCTGCGCCTGTTGCAGACGGCGGGTGAAGAAGGCGATATCGACAGACTCGTTCTTGTCGAAGGTCCAGACGCGTGCGCGGATTTGCGACGCCGGGGAAAAGGCGCCACGGGCTAACCATTTACCCTGATGGTCAACAATGTCGATGGTTTCACCGAGGTTGGCTTTACCTTCCATACGGGCAACGGCACCAGAAAAGACCCACGGATGGCGGCGAAGTAATGATTTTTCGCGCCCTTTGGCTAACACTAAACGTACACTCATAATTAACGGTTCTGTCGAATCAAAGAAATGGGCGCCATTGTCCTGAGTTTTACCCGGATTTGCAACGCGCCCGAGGATGTGAAGGAGAATAACAATGTCGAGAGTCTGCATTATCGCGTGGGTTTATGGCCGGGTTCAGGGCGTGGGATTTCGCTATACCACGCAGCAGGAGGCACGGCGTCTGAGCTTAACCGGTTACGCCAGGAACAGGGATGATGGCAGCGTGGAGGTGGTTGCCAGCGGCGAAGCGGAGCAGGTCGACAAATTACTGAAATGGCTCAAGGACGGCGGCCCGCGTTCTGCCCGGGTAGACAGAGTCCTGAGTGAGCCGCACCGTCCTCGAGAGGCGTTTACCGGTTTTAGTATTCGTTATTAAATACACTTCACCGGTTTTGGCAGGCCAGCAATTTTAGTGGCCTGTTTTGCAGGGCCTTTTGGAAACAGACGATACAGATAACGGCTGTTGCCTTTCTCCTCGC
The DNA here is from genome assembly GCF_013816795.1 of Citrobacter sp. RHB35-C17. Classification (NCBI taxonomy): domain Bacteria; kingdom Pseudomonadati; phylum Pseudomonadota; class Gammaproteobacteria; order Enterobacterales; family Enterobacteriaceae; genus Citrobacter; species Citrobacter sp. RHB35-C17. Next base: position 1,800,969 of record NZ_CP057150.1, read on the forward strand.
CAAACTTATTCGCCATCGCTTTGACTAACATACGAATCGCAGGCGAGGTATTAAACTCCAGATAAAAGTCGCGCACAAAACGCACCACTTCCCAGTGTTCCGGGGAGAGGATAATTCCCTCGTTTTCAGCAATGACCACCGCCATCGGCTCGCTCCACTGCGCGCTATCTTTCAGATAGCCGTCGGCGTCGGTAGCGATTTCTTTACCTTCAAAGATCAACATAATTCTTCACTGCGTTAGACAACCTGGCGGCAGTTTACCAAAAAACAAAGCCCCGCATAAGCGGGGCCGGGTGTCATGCCGGATTGCCGTTAATCGCGGCTGGCGAAGCCCAAAATGCTGAGCAGGCTGACAAAGATGTTGTACAGCGAAACGTAGAGGCTAACCGTTGCGCGGATATAGTTGGTTTCACCGCCACGGATGATGTTGCTGGTTTCAAACAGGATTGCGCCTGAAGAAATCAGGATAAACACCGCGCTGATCGCCAGGTGCAGCGCTGGCAGTTGCAGGAAGATGTTAGCAACCATACCAATCAGTACCACCACAATACCGGCCATCAGCATGCCGCCGAGGAAGGACATGTCTTTGCGGGTGGTCAGCACGTAGGCGGAGCAGCAGAAAAACACCAGCGCGGTGCCGCCCAGCGCCATCCCGATCACGTCGCCCATTCCAGCGGACAGGTAAGCGTTCAGAATCGGCCCAAGGATGTAACCGAGGAAACCAGTGAAGGCAAACGCGGAAATAATACCGCTTGGCTTGTTCGCCGTTTTATAGGTCAGGAACATCAGCCCGTACATCCCCACCAGCGTCAGAATCAGACCCGGAGAAGGCAGCATCAGCACGGTGCTGGCGGTGGCGGTGATCGCCGAAAATGCCAGCGTCAGGCTCAGCAGAAAATAGGTATTGCGCAGTACTTTGTGCGTGCTAAGTAGCGATGTACGGTCATGTGATGAACTAACAATACGATCCATGAGTCACTCTCTTATGACAGATGTAATTAATGATGGAGGATAATGAAAACACAGACGACGACACAGCGCTTTTACCCATCTTTACTCATTTGATCTAAATCAGGTTTCATCGTGGATGACAGTGAATAGCTGATAAAGCATGAGTATTGTGCTGAATAAATGGACAATCTGTTGTTATTTCAGGCTATTAACAACATTTTGACTGTTTTTCAGGCAAACGAACACATTCGGGCTTTACACAGCGCATCGGGATGTTTATAGTGCGCCTCATTCCGGAAGTGTGGCCGAGCGGTTGAAGGCACCGGTCTTGAAAACCGGCGACCCGAAAGGGTTCCAGAGTTCGAATCTCTGCGCTTCCGCCAGATTAAACAAGGGGTTACCGAAAGGTAGCCCCTTTGTTTTTTTGGGCTCCTGGTATAGTGTTGGTATATTCACTTGGTATATTTCCCCATACAGCCAATGATATCAGTCATCTTTTTTCATCATCGGGATGTCCAGTGTTGGTGAAATTTTGACCCTTCTGTCATAGGTCACAACCTGGCTTTCGGTCATGTGCCCACTGAACAATTGTTTCTCCTTACTGCTTCCCTCGTAATCAGAAATTGCTTTGGCTTTGATATCGTGAAATGTTCCCGGTATGTTCCTTCCAAGTTTTATCGCTGCTGCTTTTTTGGCGTTATTCCACCAGGTGTTGAATGTTTTTTTATTCATTTTTCCGCCGCTGGGGGACGGAATTACGTAAAGCGCGCTTACGTGCTGGGGGATAGACCAGTGAATCCAGCTACTATCCTTGCCGCGATAAAGACCTGGTGGAAACCTGCTGCTGTTCTCTTGCTGGTGGCCTGTTCGTTTATCGCTGGTAATGTCTGGAGCGATCGGGGCTGGGAAAAAAAGTGGGCAGAGCGTGACGGCGCAGAGGCTTCACAGACAGCAAACGCGCAGACTGCCGCCAGGATGATTGAACAAGGGCGCATTATTGCCCGGGATGAGGCTGTTAAAGATGCACAAGCGAATGCCGCCAAAGCTGCTGCCACTGCTGCTGGCCTGTCTGCCACTGTTAACCAGCTGCGCACCGAAGCAACAAAACTTGCCACCCGCCTGGACGCCGCAAAGCACACCGCAGATCTTGCCGCTGCCGTCAGAAGCAAAACAGCCAGAGCCGACGCCGGAATGCTCGCCGACATGCTCGGAGATATTGCAGCAGAAGCTAAACGTTATGCTGCAATCGCTGACGAACGCTACATTGCAGGAGTGACTTGTCAACGTACATATGAATCCTTAAGGCAAACTAAAAGTGTATTGCAGAGGGATGAATCAAAATAAAATTCGTCAATTAACATAAAAACATGTGCAGTAGCAGAGTGTTACTGCCTTACAAAACTATATCTTGCTATGTAGTGTTAATCATGCGTTAATAGGGCTCTGGTTTGTTACAAATTTATCTGAAGCAGTCACTGTAATAATTTTATTATTTGTTCCTATTGAGATTTCCTTGTCGGCTTTTTCTCTCTGATAATTTTTTTCGGACCATTCTGCCCAAGGGCTTACTCAAAAAAGGTAATGATTATGTCTAACAAAATGACTGGTTTAGTTAAATGGTTCAATCCTGAAAAAGGGTTTGGTTTTATCACTCCAAAAGATGGTAGTAAGGATGTATTTGTACATTTTTCTGCTATCCAAAGTAACGATTTTAAGACGCTGAATGAGAATCAGGAAGTCGAGTTTGGTGTTGAACAGGGCCCTAAAGGTCCCTCGGCAGTTAATGTCGTAGCCCTTTAAGGAAACTGTTATTACTAATAATATTCACTTCAGATGCCCTTGTTGCCATGGGTCTCAGTACAGAACATCATCTTTTGATGTCACAGATAGCAATCCTTTCGGCGCGAAATGTATTTTTTGCAAAACTACAATGATTACATTCGATAATATTGCAATGTACATTCGTTCTGGTCAGTCTCCATTAGATTTCAGAAAATAAAAATCAGGCCCCTTATGGGGCCTTTTTTATGCGGTTCTTATTGACAGGGTGTACACGGGAGAATTATGAAAAAAGTGATAGTGTTTTTTAATTCAGAATCCGCTGTAGTAGTATCAGTAATGAAGGGTATTACTACAATAATGCGCGAGTACCCTAATGGGGAAAAAGCACATCTACAAGTAATGTCTGCAGGTTTTCCGTCTATAACCGGAGATCATAAGATTGTTTATGTTGCCTCAGACCGGGATGTTACTTCTGAAGAAATTCTTGAAGCAGCATCAAAACTCTTTAAATGATTACTGTTCATACCTTTATGAATGTGGCTAAAGTAGTGAATGGTTGTTTGATTATTGAGCGAAATTAGTATAAACAATATGCACTAAACCCTTGATTATTGAAACTTTCCAACTTATCGTTTATAGATACCAATGGTTGTTCAAGTTATCACATGAATCATGGGATCTGCCGGGCATAGATGCCAATACAGACCAGAAGAGGTGCATGATGAAAATCGAAGAGTTAAAAAGAAAAACTGAAGCGGATATTTCTGATTTCATTACTAAAAAAATAACTGAGCTCAAAAAAAAGACAGGTAAAGAAGTTGCTGATATCCAGTTTACTGCTCGGGAAAAAATGACTGGACTGGAAAGCTATGACATACAAATTAATTTAATCTAATCGTCATCGACGGCCAGTTCTAATAAAAGCATCATCTTTCTCAAGAGATGATGCTTTTTTATTTCGGCATTTGAAGTTGAGTAAGTGATTCAGCTTGAACTTCATCACATTTTGTTTGCTTTGTTTTTGTGGGTCCTTTCTGGCGATCTGGTCTGTTACGGGGCGGCGTCCGCGCAGATTCTCGCTATTTATGAAAATTTTCGGTTTTTTGCCGTTTCCGTTCTTCTTCTCGCTAATTCATTGTTTTAAAAGAAAACACCCTCTCAAAAGAAAGGAAACGTTAAGCCAGAAAAATGGGTAAAAAACCCGAGATCGTTTCCGTTCTCTGTTTTTGCGCACGGAGTGAGCTATGGAGGTCAACAAAAAGCGGCTTTCTGACATCTTCGGTGTCAGTGTGCGCACGATCCAGAACTGGCAGGATCAGGGGATGCCGGTTGCGCGAGGTGGTGGAAAAGGTAACGAAGTACTCTATGACTCAGCCGCCGCTATCGAGTGGTATTCCGCGCGCGACGCGGAGATTGAGAATGAGAAATTACGGAAAGAGGTAGAGGATCTTCGCATTGCTTCGGAATCCGACCTCCAGCCAGGCACGATTGAATATGAGCGGCACCGGCTTACCCGAGCACAGGCTGACGCCCAGGAGCTAAAAAATGCCAAAGATACCGCTGAGGTGGTGGAGACCGCATTCTGCACGTTCGTGCTGTCACGGATCGCCGGTGAAATAGCCAGTATTCTCGATGGGATCCCTCTGTCGGTTCAGCGGCGTTTTCCGGAACTGGAAAACCGACATATTGATTTCCTCAAAAAGGACATCATCAAAGCCATGAACAAAGCAGCTGCGCTGGATGAAATCATACCGGGGTTGCTGAGTGAATATATCAAACAGTCAGGTTAAGGGACTGCAGCACTCTGCGCGTGCGGGGCTTCATTCTCTGTACAGGCCAGAGCCGCAGACGGCAGTTGAATGGGCTGATACCCATTATTATCTCCCGAAAGAATCTGCTTATCAGGAAGGGCGCTGGGAAACATTGCCTTTTCAGCGCGCGATCATGAATGCGATGGGAAACGACTATATCCGCGAGGTGAACGTCGTTAAATCTGCCCGTGTTGGCTATTCAAAAATGTTGCTCGGGGTTTATGCATATTTTATTGAGCACAAACAGCGAAACTCCCTGATCTGGCTTCCTACCGACGGCGACGCCGAAAACTTCATGAAGTCGCATGTTGAGCCGACTACCGGAAAGCGTAAAACCTTCGTGAACACCACGCTGGGTGAAACGTGGGAGCCGAAAATCGGTGAACGGCCTGACGCGGATGTGATGGCTGAGCGTAAGGAACACTTTGAAGCCTCAGTCCCTGATCGGGTTGCCTATCTTACCGCCGGGATCGACTCCCAGCTTGATCGATACGAAATGCGTGTCTGGGGATGGGGGCCTGGTGAAGAAAGCTGGCTCATTGACCGGCAGATCATCATGGGCCGTCATGATGATGAGGCGACGCTTCTCAGGGTTGATGAGGCTATCAACAAAACATATCCCCGACAGAATGGCGTTGAAATGTCGATATCCCGTATCTGCTGGGATATCGGCGGTATTGATCCCACCATTGTCTATAACCGCTCGAAAAAGCATGGTCTGTTCCGTGTGATCCCGATAAAAGGGGCATCCGTTTACGGTAAGCCCGTCGCGAATATGCCTCGCAAGCGCAACAAGAACGGTGTCTATCTGACGGAAGTCGGTACTGATACCGCGAAAGAGCAGATTTACAACCGTTTCACCCTGGTAGCCGAAGGTGATGAACCGTTGCCGGGGGCCGTTCACTTCCCCAACAATCCCGATATTTACGATCTGACTGAGGCACAGCAACTGACCGCCGAGGAACAGGTTGAAAAATGGGTGGACGGGCGGAAGAAAATTGTCTGGGACAGCAAAAAGCGCCGCAATGAGGCACTCGACTGCTTCGTGTATGCGCTGGCGGCACTGCGGATCAGCATTTCCCGCTGGCAGTTGAACCTTGATTCTCTCCTGGCAAGCCTGCTGGAGGAAGAAGGGGCGCGTAAACCGAAAAAGACCGTGGCAGATTACGCCAGGGCATTATCTGGAGATGAGTAATGGCGTCACAATCCGATCTCGACAGCGCCCGCGCCGCACTGCATGACCTGATGACGGGAAAGCGGGTGGCGACGGTACAAAAGGACGGTCGCCGGGTGGAGTTTACGGTTACTTCGGTGAGCGACCTTAAAAAATACATAGCTGATCTGGAGGTTCAGGTCGGTATCACTCAACGTCGCCGGGGTCCGGCAGGATTTTACGTATGAAAACACCTGCACTTTTGGGGCCGGACGGCAGGACGTCGTTACGGGAATACGCCGGTTATCACGGCGGTGCTCATGGTTTTGGTGGGCAACTCAGGGGGTGGCAACCGCAGAGCGAAAGCCCTGATGCGGCGTTACTGCCCAATTTTGCGCGCGGTAACGCCCGCGCAGATGATCTGGTCAGGAATAACGGCTATGCCGCAAATGCGATACAACTGCACCAGGATCATATCGTCGGCTCATTCTTTCGCCTGAGCCACCGTCCGAGCTGGCGTTTTCTTGGTATTTCTGAAGAGGATGCCCGGGCTTTCTCCCGCGAGGTGGAAGCCGCGTGGAAAGAGTTTGCCGAAGACGACAACTGCTTTATCGATGCGGAGCGCAAACGCACTTTCACGATGATGATCCGTGAAGGCGTGGCAATGCACTCCTTTAATGGTGAATTGTGTGTGCAGCCCGCGTGGGACAGCAGCCCCGGACGCCTTTTCCGTACACAGTTCAAAATGGTCAGTCCGAAGCGCATCAGTAACCCGAATAACACGGGCGATACGCGAAACTGTCGTGCCGGTGTGGCGGTGAACAACACCGGGGCGGCGGTGGGGTATTACGTCAGCGATGATGGTTATCCTGGCTGGATGCCGCAGAAATGGACGTATATCCCGCGTGAACTGGCTGGTGGGCGCACTTCATTCATTCACATTTTTGAACCGCTAGAGGACGGTCAGACCCGCGGCGCCAACCAGTTTTACAGCGTCATGGAGCAAATGAAGATGCTCGATACGCTGCAAAACACACAGTTGCAGAGCGCTATCGTGAAGGCAATGTATGCTGCCACTACCGAGAGCGAACTCGATACCCAGACCGCGATGGATTTTATTCTCGGCGCTGATAATAAAGAGCAGCAGAACAAATTTACGGGCTGGCTGGCGGAAATGGCGTCGTATTACTCTGCGGCGCCGGTTCGCCTGGGTGGGGCGAAAGTGCCGCACCTTATGCCAGGTGATTCCCTGAATCTCCAGTCGCCACCGAACGCGGATAACGGCTATTCGGTATTCGAACAGTCGCTGTTGAGGTATATCTCTGCCGGGCTTGGCGTTTCGTTTGAACAACTGTCCCGGAATTACTCCCAGATGAGTTACTCCACCGCCCGCGCCAGCGCCAATGAATCATGGGCGTTTTTTATGGGGCGTCGGAAATTCGTTGCGTCCCGTCAGGCGTGCATGATGTTTCTCTGCTGGCTGGAAGAGGCCATTATTCGTCGGGTTGTGACATTGCCTTCCCGGGCGAGGTTCAGCTTTCAGGAAGCGCGAAGCGCCTGGGGAAACTGCGACTGGATTGGTTCCGGGCGCATGGCTATTGATGGACTGAAAGAGGTTCAGGAAGCGGTCATGCTGATCGAAGCGGGCCTCAGTACTTATGAAAAAGAGTGCGCCAAACGCGGTGAAGATTATCAGGAAATTTTCGCGCAGCAGGTTCGCGAAACGATGGAGCGCCGCGCCGCCGGGCTCAAACCGCCTTCATGGGCTGCTGCTGCCTTCCAGTCCGGGTTAGAGAATTCCACTAAGGAGGAGAAAGATGACGCCCGATCTGCGTAATCTCCCGCATATTGCCAGCCTGGCTTTTAATGAGCCGCTGCTACTTGAACCCACCTATGCGCGGGTTTTCTTTTGCGCGCTGGCGGGCCAGTTGGGTATTACCCGTCTGACAGATACCGTTTCCGGCGTCACTCTCAGCGGTGAACAGATTGTTGAACCTCTTGCGCTGTTTGGTGACGATGAAGAGATGGGGCCGCGCCCGTCACGCAGTTACCAGGTGATCGACGGTATCGCGGTTTTGCCGGTTTCCGGCACGCTGGTGAGTAAAACCCGTTCGCTGCAACCGTATTCAGGTATGACGGGTTACAACGGCATTATTGCCCGCTTGCAACAGGCTATCAGTGATCCCGGCGTGGACGGCATTCTTCTGGATATGGATACACCTGGCGGCATGGTATCCGGTGCTTTTGACTGCGCTGACATTATTGCCCGTCTGCGGGATATCAAACCGGTCTGGGCGCTGGCGAACGACATGAACTGTAGCGCCGGGCAGCTTATCGCCAGCGCGGCATCTCGTCGTCTTGTTACCCAGACCGCCAGAACCGGTTCGATCGGCGTCATGATGGCGCACAGCAACTACGGTGCTGCACTCAAGACCAGCGGCGTCGAAGTCACGCTCATCTACAGCGGCGATCACAAGGTCGACGGAAACCCTTACGAAAAGTTGCCGAAGGATGTGCGTGCTGATTTTCAGGCACGTATTGATGCCACCCGACAGATGTTTGCCGAGAAGGTGGCCGGGTACACCGGCCTGACCATTCAGGCGGTACTGGATACCGAAGCGGCGGTTTTCACCGGACAGGAATCCATAGAGAACGGAATCGCAGACGAACTCGTCAATAACACCGACGCGCTCAGTGCGATGCGCGATGCACTTGATAAACGAAAGAAAATAACCCTCGGAGGAAATATGAAAACTACCACTGCATCCGCTGAAACAACTCAGCCTGTAGCGGACGCGTCAGCCGGAGTCACTGTCGACGCTGCGACGCCTGTCGCGACGGTAAATACTGCATCAGCCGATATCAGCGCGCAGGTTTCAGCGGCGGTAAATGCCGAAAACAGCCGAATCATGGGGATCCTGAACTGTGAAGAGGCGAAGGGCCGTGAATCGCAGGCGCGGGTGCTCGCGGCAACACCGGGTATGACGGTTGAAAATGCGCAACTGATCCTCGCCGCAGCGCCAGCGAGCGCGCAGGTCAGAACGGATACCGCACTTGATCGCCTGATGGACACCGCGCCTGGTGCTGTCAGTGCCGCCAGCCAGGCATCTGATACCGATGACCTGATGAACACACCTGTATAAGAGGTTCCAATGCCAAACGAAGAATTTAAGCATTATCAGCCGCTGGGTAACAGTGACCCGGCACATACCGCATCCGCACCCGGTGCCTTAACGGACAGTGTTTCGGCGATGACGCCGCTGATGCTTGATCCCGCTGCCGGAAAGCTGGTTGTCTGGGACGGTGCTGCCGCTGGCACAGCGACAGGCATTCTCGCGATTGACGCCGATCAGAACAGTGATCAACTGACGTTCTTTAAAACTGGCTCTTTCCGGATTGAAGATGTGTTGTGGCCTGCTGCTGCGGCAACGGATAACGTCAGACGCAACGCCTTCGCCGGTACCTCCATCAGTATTGTGTGACCCCTTAACCAGCCAGTTATCTCCATCCATAAAGGCCGCATGAGCGGCCTTTTTTCTACGGGAAAAAACTATGTCTATGTATACCACTGCCCAGTTGCTGGCGGTTACCGAGAAAAAATTCAAATTCGATCCGCTGTTTCTGCGTATCTTCTTTCGTGAAAGCTATCCGTTTTCCACCGAAAAAGTTTACCTTTCTCAGATCCCCGGCCTGGTGAATATGGCGCTGTATGTGTCGCCGATTGTCTCCGGCAATGTGATCCGCTCACGCGGCGGTAACACTTCCGAATTCACGCCGGGTTATGTGAAACCGAAGCACTTAGCATAGCTTTCTGAGGCTATCGTGTAGTTGCTGGTTTTTACACTTAATCTTTTGATTATAAAGAATAAGTTTTTCTGGCGCTTTCACTGGATTTTCCTCGTTATCTGTGCGTTGCAATCACCTCTGTATTGCAACTTGTATTGCTTTTTGGGGGCTAAAATGGCGAGCGAGAACAAATTGAGCGACAAAACGCTTAAAGGTTATCTGGGTAAACACAGAGAAAAGCAGATCACTGTTGCGGATGGGAAGGGGCTTTCCGTTCGTGTGAGTAAGAAGGGGGCTGTGAGTTTTGTTTTCTTCTACAGGTTAGCTGGTGGTTTGACGGCTCCTGTCTGGTTAACGCTTGGTAAATATCCTGATATGTCGTTAAAACAAGCCAGGGAAAAGCGGGACGAGTGTCGGGCATGGCTGGCAGACAAACGCGATCCTCGTATCCAGATAAAGATTCAGTCTGAAGAACGATTAAAGCCGGTCACTGTGGAGGATGCACTTAATTACTGGTACGAAAATTTTTGTAAGGTTCGTCGTAAAACCCATGCAGTGACGCTGGGACGTTTTCGTAAGCATATCTTTCCCTATATCGGCCATTTACCTGTAAACGACACTCACCTCTATGAATGGCTGGATTGTTTTGACCGGATTAAACGTAATGCACCAGTCATGGCTGCGTATGTTTTTTCTGACACAAAATTAGCTCTTCGTTTTTGCCGGGTTCGCCAGTACGCGACATGTGATGCACTAAAGGACTTGCGAATGAGTGATGTCGGACAAATTGCAGGTAAGAGGGATCGGGTCCTAAGTGAGTCGGAGATAGGGCAGCTCTGGAAATTCATCTTTGTTGAGCCTGATATCAAGTTGATGTCCGAATACACCAGGAAAATGTTTGTACTGTGTACGGTTTTCGGATGTCGTATGAGTGAAGCCCGGTTATCAGAATGGAAAGAGTGGGATCGCGATAGCTGGGTTTGGACTGTACCAAAAGAGCATTCCAAAACTGGTGTGGAAATTGTCCGGCCAGTTCCTGAAGTATTGCGGCAGTGGATAACGGACGTTCACGAGGAAACAAGGCGTAGTGGCTATGTATTGGGTAGCCTGCGTATCAGGGAAAGTGTGAGCAGGATTGGCGGTAAAATCGGTAAGCGTCTGGGACACGAAAAGCAATGGTCCCTTCATGACCTCAGGAGAACGCTTTCTACCCATCTTAGCGATCTCGGTGTGGAATTTCATGTTGTAGAACAGTTGTTAGGCCATGCACTACCAGGTGTGGCAGGTGTTTACAACCGAAGTAAGTTCATGGCTAAAAAACTGGATGCACTGGAGCTCTGGACTACATATCTGAATAGCATCGCTGGTGCTGATTCAAAAGTGACAATCCTCAAACAAAAGGCTGGTTAACATGAAAAAAATGGCAGTTGTTGATAAAAATGGTCTGGAGTACATTCCTAACATAGATCGCATGATCCGTGAGAAAGAGTGTCGGGAGCTAACCACATTGGCGAACAGTACTCGCTGGAAGCTTGAAAAGGAGGGTAAGTTCCCCAAGCGAATCAAAATTGGATCTACGGCGGTGGCTTATAGACTCTCTGAGATTCAGGCCTGGATTAAGGGGGAGTGGCCTTTATAAATCACAAAACCATAAAGGTGAATAATGAGTAATAAAGAAGGACGCGACGACTTTTCTACAAAAACTAAAAGTGCATTGGCAGCAAGAGCTAATTTTCGCTGCTCCTACCCTGACTGTAAAACTATTACTTGTGGACCAAGTGACGAGTCATCATCGGCGGTAACTAGTATTGGTGTTGCTGCACATATTTATGCAGCGGCACCTGGTGGAAAACGATACGATTTAAATATGTCAAGCGAAGAGCGAACCGATATTGAAAATGGGATCTGGTTGTGTCAAACACATGCCACGTTAATTGACAGAGATGAGAAAAAATTCACCCCTGAACTCCTAAGGGATATGAAGAAAAAACATGAGGAAAAGGTTCAAAGTCAATTATATAAATTGCCTATCAATGATATGTCAAATGACCTTTTCATGATTGGAGATAATTTGATAGTCATAGGGGCTTTTAAAGAATTTAATGTCGACTGTTGGACTATAGAGGTAAAAGAATATATAAGGGGGGATAAATTTGAACTATTGGATTTTATAAGCGATTTCTCTGACTTGCCTTTAGATGAAAAAATAATAATTTGTGAGTCTTTTAGTGATGGCCGAAATTTAGTTCAACCACCTGCTGTATTCTTTGAAAATGGGAAGTTGTTTTTGAAATGTGCTATTTCATTGAGAACCGAGCGAATACCAGTTGATAAGATAGGTTTCGATATTGCCCTTGATGAAACGGGTGATTTAGGAATTTTTAATGGTAGTCTTAAAATGATTGGTGGTCTTGATAGACTGCCTCAATTGCTATACGTCTATTTGTCAACAATTAAGGGCGAAATTCAAAGATATCCAAAACTTGGTGTTAGATTAGGTGAGTATTATCACCTATATAAAGACACATTGTGGCTAAATAAAATTTTCAAACTGGAAATAATTAAGGCTGCATCAATTATTATTGATGATGAAGGAATGACGACTCCTTTAAAATGCATACAAAAAGTCTATGATGTAAAAATACTTGGTGAGATTAGTGAAAAAGATAGAATTCCTATCTTCGTTTCTTTGGATGTTAAAGGGCATGGCCTATGGGAGAAAGAGATACAGATATTCATCCCGCCAATACACTAGTAGAAACCGCTATCGTTATGATAGCGGTTCACTTTATTAACATCTTTTTGTGCTTTTTAATCGTTGTAACTTTTCCCTGCATGCCTCTTTAACCCAAGAACTAAAGTTACCTGTTCCGGCAGTTGCGTTGATCTGTTCAAGCAAATCGTCCTCGAAACGAATGTTTTTTTTGGTGCTGCCGGAACGTTCAAAAGCTGCTTTCGTATTTTTGTCTTGCATCGGTACGTACCACTGGGTTAGGCTAGAATTCACATGGTACGTACCGAATTAACATTGTGCAACCATGAAATTATCGAAGCCCGGCGGTGCGCTAACACCGACCGGGCCTCTAACCAAAACCGTTAACTGGAGTACTGGCAAGATAGGACAATTTTAGTAGTTCGTCATGTCGGTCTATTTGATGGATAATGGCAAGATGATTAATCATCACAAAGGCAATTTAATTAAAATGATAGCTAATGTCTTATATTATGTAAAAATAGCATTAATTGTTTTGTTAATAGTCGCTGGAATTTTGCTGTGTGCTAATGAAATATTAGGCTGTAAAGTTAATTTATGGACAGGGGGGAGCTATATATTAGCGGGTGTTGGGGGGGCGGCAGCTGTGGAACGCATATTTAGCAAAGAATTGAATTTAGATACTACCAATATTATTGTAGTGGCTGTTTTTATTTTAGGGGTTATAGGGATTGTAAATCAGTCAACAGCACTGGATATCAAGCATATTGATCTTCGTAGCGACCTTACTATTGCTTTTAACAATGCTTCCGATAAGTGCGGTGATAAATCAATTATTTTTAATAACGCGGCAAAAACTTGCGCTTTAGGACCTGTTTACACTAGTTCTGAGTTAATCTATCAATTATCACTTGCTCAACATCTAAACTCTTCTCTTACAGTGATTGATGGTATAGCTCACTCTTTTGATAAGGTAAAGGTAGATCCGTGTATATATAATTACTATAAATATTCAGGCCAATGTCCAGATAGTTTTGGTACGATTAAGGAGAAATATAAGGAGTTTTCTCTTGAACCTATTGAAGTGTGTGAAAAATTCTTCCTTGGGTTGTATATGAAGTTTTTTATTTGAATCTGTTTTAACGTTGACGTTTTTATTGAGGGTAAGTATGTATGAGAGCTATTCTTCTATTTGTTGCTGTTTTGGGATTGATTGGGTGTGCTCGTCCATATGGTCCAGCCGAGCAAATTTTAAATCAAGAGTTAGTGACACCTAATAACAATAAAGAGCAAACGAAAATTACCATTACTAGGAATAAACAATTTATTGGCGGTGGCAGTGGGGGAATGTGTAAATTTTTAATTGCAATCGATGATAGAGATTTAGCTCTTCTCCGTCAAAATCAGTTCGTAACCGCCTATTTAGATAAAGGTCCTCATAAGTTACGAGTAAGTAATGATTGCGCAACCCTCAGTATGGGTATGCGTAAGACGCTTGATATCATTGCTGATGGGGCTGAACAGGAATACATTACTGAACAAGGCGTGTGGGGCCAATATAGGATGTGGCGAACCAAGTAATATATTGTATTTTAGGCCGAAAAAATTCGGCCTTTTTATTGGGGGTTTCGAATACATGACTATGATTACTATTGTGCTTGGCGGAATTTTAGGTAAAACTTTCGGTAAATCACATAATCGTGTTGTTACAACTACGGCAGAAGCTATTAGAGCTTTATGTTGTACTATAAATGGCTTTGAAAATTACCTGAATACCAGTAAGCAAAGAGGGATAACTTATGCTGTTTTTCGAGGCAAAAAGAATTTAAGTAAAGAGGATTTAGCATTTCCTGTAACAAAAGAAATAATTCGTATTGTACCTGTGGTAATAGGAAGCAAAAAATCAGGAGTTTTACAAACAATACTTGGAGCTGTATTAGTCGTTGTAGGTGTCGTATTAAGTTTTACTCCAGCAGCTGCAGCCGCACCATGGTTTTATGGTACAGGAGCATCAATGATGCTCGGTGGGGTTATACAAATGCTTTCTCCGCAACCAGCTGGTCTCGCCAGCAAGCAGGATGCAGCTAATCAGGCCAGTTATGCTTTCGGTGGCGTGACGAATACCGCCGCACAGGGTTACCCCGTTCCTCTTCTTTACGGTAAGCGTCGCATCGGTGGCGCAATCATCTCCGCCGGCATCTACGTCGAAGATCAGCAATAAAAAATCACTTTCCTCCAGGCCACCTTCGGGTGGTTTTTTTATGGGAACGATATGGTAACTGCAACTGCGATTAAAGGCCGCAAGGGCGGCAGTTCGAAGACCCGCACACCAACTGAACAACCCGATGACCTGCAGTCGGTTGCAAAAGCAAAAATCCTGATTGCGCTGGGTGAAGGCGAATTTGCGGGACAGTTGACCGGGAAAGACATCTACCTTGACGGAACGCCCATTGAAAACTCTGACGGTTCGAAAAACTTCGGTGGAGTGGCCTGGGAGTTTCGTCCGGGTACTCAGGCACAAAAATATATTCAGGGGATACCGGGTACCGAAAATGAAATTAATGTGGGTACGGCGATCTCCAGCAGTACGGCATGGACGCATACGTTCACAAATACCCAGCTTTCAGCCATCCGCCTGCGTCTGAAATGGCCTTCACTTTTCAGGCAGGAAGACGATGGCGACCTGGTCGGGTACTCGATTAATTATGCGATCGATCTGCAGACCGACGGCGGCGCATGGCAGACAGTGATCAACACGCGCGTGACCGGAAAAACCACATCTGGTTATGAGCGCAGCCATCGCATTGCTCTGCCGCAGGCAGGAACAACATGGACAGTGCGACTTCGCAAAATCACCGCCGATGCCAACAGTGCAAAAATTGGCGATGCGATGACGTTGCAAAGCTACACCGAGGTGATCGATGCCAAGTTGCGCTATCTATCCAGTACGTTTGTTGAAACACAGCCTGATAATAGCGGCGAAGGTAACAATGGTAACGAAATCAATGTCCTGAGGCCTGAGGCCGGTGCTTATTCTGCTAACGCTTATGCTGCTGATACTATGTTCAACACTACGCTTTCAGATCGTCTGGGAGAGACTGAATACACCGACATGATGACGGGGGAGCGTAAATTGACCAGCCTGTGGATGAAAAATACCGGAGGTCATAGCCGTATAAATGATTCTACCGGACAGCTCAAAACGAAAAGTAACCGCTATGTGCTGATGCTGGGCGGTGATTTTGCTACAGCTTTCACTGAAGGAGACGGTGCTTTTCGTTTCGGGGCACTTGCTGGCTACGGGTATAATCATAGCAATACCCAGTCCAGTTTATCGAGATATCATGCGAAAGGGTCCGTTAATGGCTATACGACTGGACTTTATGCCACCTGGTATGCTGATGGAGATAGCGAGCAAGGTGCATACATCGACGGTGTTTTACAGCATAGCTGGTTTAACAACCGTGTGAATGGACAACTTCTGGAAGAAGAAAAATATAGTTCTAAAGGATTTAGCGCCTCTCTTGAGTCCGGTTATGTATTTCCTATGAGTAATGACGCTAAATCGGTTGCATGGTTTGTTCAACCGCAAGCAAAAATTCTCTGGTCAGGTATAAAATCAAAGGATTTAAAAGAAGCAAACGGCACGGTGGTGAAAACGGAAGGTGATAATAATCTAACTACCAGCCTTGGTTTGAAAATGTTCATCAAAGGGCATAATGCAATTGATAACCAGAAAGAACGTAATTTTAAACCCTTTGTTGAAGCAAACTGGCTTCATAACATGCATAATCGAGGTGTTGTTATGGATGGAGTAAGCGTTAATCAGTCCGGTACGCGTAACGTTGGAGAATTAAAACTGGGCGTTGAAGGCCGCATGTCACCAGAATTTAATATCACAGGGTTTGTTAATCAACAGATTGGAAATGATGGATACTCTGATACCTCAGCGGTTATTGGTTTTAAATATTCATTTTAGTGTTGACCCGGGTGGATGTGACGGCACAGTCCGGTACCACCCTGAACCTGATGAGCGGCAGTACCCTGACCGGGCGCATTCTGGATGACGGAACCGGGGGCGGGGATGTGACAGTTACCGGTCCTTCCGTCTGGCGGCTGACCGGCGATTCTGCCGTGGGCGCCCTGACCCTGAATGCCGGAACGGTGAATTTCCATGGCGGTCTCACCACCCGGCTGATGCCGGTGGCGCAGGCAGTGACCCTGACGGCCCGCACGCTGTCCGGCACCGGGACTTTCCTGATGAACACGGACATTGCGGCCTGGTCAGGTGACCTGCTGAATGTCACCGGTAATGCCAGTGGTCACTTTAATCTGGGAATTAAGAACACCGGTCAGGAGCCGGTCTCCCCGGGTGAGCCACCGCGTGTGGTTCATAGCGGCGGCGGGCTGTATGCGGACGGGGTGGTCAAATTTAACCACTTCAGCAACACACTGCAGACACAGATGAGCGATGGCACACCGGTGTATGGAGACTACAGCCAGAACGGATATGGTGTCAGTCTGGAGGTGGGTAAGACCTTCCGTGTGAATGAGACTGTCTGGGCTGAACCTTATGTCCGCGGTACGGCATTCAGTGCGGACGGAAAGGATATCCGGCTGGATAACGGGATGAACCTGGATGTGGGCGGGACGGTGGTGAAGCCGTACCTGACGGCGGCAGTGAGTCATGAATTTGCGGACAACAATAAGGTCCGGATTAATGACAGGTACGACTTCCGTAATGACCTTTCGCGGACAACAGGTAAATATGGCCTGGGAGTCAGTGCGCAGCTGACGCCGAATGCAGGCGTGTGGGTTGAGGCGCGTTACGAGAACGACAGACATACCGAGTCACCGGTAACGAGCAGCGTCGGGTTCCGTATTAACTTCTGAGTTATGTCCTGAACACGGACATTAAACGGTGAATGGCGTGGGCTGGTGAAAAACTTCCCCCGCCATTACGGTTACCGGACCGTGTGTAACCCGGTCATAAATCTATGATGCCCGGCTAAGGGAGCGTGTGACGAACGCTATTTATATTTATTTCTGATGTTCAGGTTGCACCAGTGTTATTTTTTTTGAATGGTGTCCGTAATAACGCACACTTCTGTGTGGTTCTGATATTGGTTCATTATTTACATTACCCATTTACTGTGATTATTTTTTGTAATAAAAATGACTTTTATATATTTAAGACGTGCAATAATATTTGGGGTGGTTATTTTTGCTGTTTTGTTTTATATCAAAGAAGATATCCGTTACCTTTACCGGTTATATGAAAGATATAACGACAAGCCTTCAGCGCTGAATCTACGTGCATATGTGGCAGACATTGAAGGAAAAGAGGTTAAAGGCGTTAAGGATAATTTATCGGGGCTGACCTGGTCAGATAAACACAGACTGCTTTTTGCTGTGGTTAATAAACCGCCGGAAGTGGTCTGGCTGACATCTGATGGTGAGCGGACTGGCAGTCTGCCCATACCTGAAATTACGGATCCGGAAGCTGTGGAGTGGATGGGAGATAACCTGTTCCGGGTAGGCAGTGAGAAAGATGGGAGCGCCTGGTTGGTAAACATAGACATCCTAAAAGGAAACTACCAGCTTCTTTCTAATATACCGCTAGAAGGCTACACCCGACCCGGCAATAACGGTCTGGAAGGACTTGCCTGGGATAAAGAGAACCAGGTGCTGTTTGCGGCAAAAGAGAAAAAGCCGGTAATCATAAGCCGGGTGGACGTCCAGCGTGAAGAAAGCAGTGTCTCCACGTTACCGGCGTCTGTCACATCATCAGTCAGGGACGTGTCGGGGTTGCATTACCACTCCCCAACGGCCTCCCTCCTGGTACTCTCTGATGAATCAAACAAAGTACTGGAAATAAACAGTGAAGGGCTGGTGACTGATCGCCTGTATCTGAATGCCGGATGGGCAGGTCTGGCAGAGGATATTCCCCAGGCAGAAGGGCTTGCTCTTGATGACGAAGCTAATTTGTATATTGTGAGTGAACCTAACTTGTTTTACCGTTTCACCAAAAAACAAAATGGCAGGACAAGACTGTATCGTCCTGAGATGAGCCTGGAATAAAACGTAGCTGTTACTGGTTTTGGTTTGTATAGGTACGAAAAAATAACTCGCTATCAGAGATAATAACTAAAAAAACCTCCGGTAGAGTCGGAGGGACAAAGAATATAAATTACACTCTATAATTTTTTAATTTTATATTACTATTCTCAAGTTTTCATTCTAAAAATTCAAGCATAAATCATCCTTCGCTCACATTTTCAGATGTTTTCAGTATGTCTATACTTAGGTGTTTGCCATATAATGTAAAACAGTGATAAGGGATAGAAGTTTCTGATTGTCGATTCATTTACTTCGGTGTGTGATGGTTTTGTAGTGAACTGGCGGTTGCCATAGGAAATGGGTAATTAAGTATTTATGGCAGTCCTGTAATTTAATTAACCATCTAAGCATACAATAACCGACTACTATGTTCAGTAATAGCTCGTCTATGTAGCGTGAAAGTGTTGGAATACTAACTCTATAGATGTACTTAACTAATTGATTTTATGAGTGCAAAATTTAAACGATATTATCAATAAATTGTACAACTTATTGAAAAATAAAAAAATGCGTTCGGTCTTGAAAACCGGCGACCCGAAAGGGTTCCAGAGTTCGAATCTCTGCGCTTCCGCCAGATTAAAAAAAGGGGTTACCGAAAGGTAACCCCTTTGTTTTTTTGGCTGTTGGTATAGTGTTGGTATATTCACTTGGTATATTTCCCCATACAGCCAATGAAATCAGTCATCTTTTCTTATCATTGTGCGATCCTGGTGCTCAGGCGAATAACGCTTGCCAACGATTTTTATCGTTTCAACCGCACATCGCTTCTATTTCTGTTTAAACGTCAAGGGTGCGGCCAGTCTGTCCGAATGGAACATGTCCACAGCATGGCGCGAATTTTTATGCCTGTAGAGTGTGTTTATCTCGTGCACGTTAAGCACAATAGCGCTATCGACGATATCCTGCATCAAGCCTGCGCTGCTATAAACAATAGCGTTGCTCATTATTTCTGCTTCTTGCGCACAACAGACTTAATGATCTTTTATTCTGCTCGCGTTATGCCAGACGCAGATAGGGTTAATGGAACATGTATGACCAATGGAGAGCAGACAATCCATGCGAATAATGTGTCTATTATTGGCCCTACAACGGAAGCGCGAACGACAGGTGTTCTGTCGCTCCCGTTTAGCCAACCACACAGGTGAGGTAATTATTATCATTTAAAAGGGTTAAGTGAATTTTACTCAGCTAAATAACCACCATCAATGGGATAAACGCCTCCGGTACAAAACGCTGAATTGTCTGATAGCAAAAACAATATGAAGTCTGCTATTTCTTGCATTCTTGCCATCCTTTTCATTGGGTGACTATTTGCGAAACTACGTACGATATTTTCAGGGAATTCACTCATTCGTGGGGTCTGGACATAGCCCGGCGCGACCGCATTGATTCGAATGCCTTGACATGCAAACTCAAGCGCTGCGGTTTGGGTTAAGCCGATTATACCATGCTTAGCCGCGGTATAAGGTGCCAACCCAGGAATGCCAACCAGTCCATTTACTGCAGATAAATTAACAATAGAGCCACCAGACTTTATCATCTGAGGTATCTCGTATTTTAAGCAGTAAAAAATGCCGCTCAATGAGGTGGCAATGACCTTATCCCAGTTTTCAACTGTCTGCTCTGTAATATTTTTATCATGCTCTCCTGTTAAGCCTGCATTATTTACAGCATAATCAAGCCTACCAAAATATTTGATAACGTCATCTATCATTTTCCGTACTTGTTCAGGCTGCGACACATCACATCCGATCCCTATTGCTTGTTGTCCCTGTGAAGATAACCGTTTCGCTTTTTGTTTAGCCTGCTCTGATGAGCGGGATATAATGACGACCTTCGCACCCTGTTTGTGTAATTGCTCTGCGACGGCTTCACCTATACCTGTAGTACTTCCTGTTATCACAGCTACTTTATTCTGAAAATCCATAATTCCCCCTATGAAGTAGGATTGAGTCTTACTGCTGGGGTAGTATACAAACTCGCTGTGACAGTTTTTGTCAGTACTCTTTCCCCACGCAGATTCCTTCTTTAATTCTCCATTTTTTCAATAAAGTCGTTCTGCTTTCCCTGTACGTGGAATCCAGTTGCACAATCTCTTCGATTTGGTCAGTTCTGAAATGACGAAAATCATTTCTCATCTCACACCATGCAACCAAAAGCCAGCATGATTCCATATATATCAACGCGATGGGCCATATGACCCGAGAAGAGTAAACATCTTTCTTGTCACGATACGTTATGTTGATTCTTTTTTGATTTTTAATAGCACTACGAATGTCTTCGAAAAATAACTCATTCTTTTCTGAAGGGCCGGTCAGATAGGATTGACTCTCAATAAGATTTTTTAATTCACCGGGGATAACGGCATGTATTTTGGCAAGCGCATTCCTTGCGGTGTTTTTGAAATCATAATCCGTATTATGAGAAACCCAATTTAACCCAAGTATAATAGCATTGATTTCTTCATGTGAAAGATTTAAGGGAGGTAAATGAAAGTCAGACCTGATGATATATCCAATTCCTGCGCCTCCTTCAATGGACACGCCCTGGTGTTGTAGCGTTTTAATATCTCTGTAAAGGGAGCGTACACTTATGCCTAATCGATCTGAGAGAGCGGAAGCTGTGATCGGATATCGTTGTGCCCTTAATATCTGTAATAATTCGAGAAGCCTTTCTGTTCTGGTCATGTTGAAAAATCCATCTTGATCCTGGACTTGAGCTTAAAGCACCTGCCGGATAAGCATCTTAATACAAAACAAATGTACCTGCTTAAGTTGAGTGACTCCCCGTTGATTGATATCCCCCATATGCTATGCGTCCTTCAGCGGTGATGATGGACATAAACATCTCCTCTTTGTTCAATAGGGACCTTCAGTTTTGCCAGCTTGTCCACGCTATGCCATGGGCAGACAGTGCGTACGTCACTACTGCGCCCAGGTTTTCCATTGAGGGGAATAGTGTGCATATCGGAACACCCGTTCCGGGGCAGATTTGTCCCTGGCTGGGGGAGCCCGGAATGCGATCCTCCCGAGAGGATATTCCGCTTATCCTCTGAGGAAGCTGTGGATTATTAAAGCTCGTGTTGGGTAGTCGAGAGTAAATTCAATATTCTCTCCGTAAGTTTATCCTCATAACCTTCCTCTACCGGGTGATTGAACTTTACAAGTGGAGCAGAACTTCTGGTTTGCTCATATGATCTCTCAAGTAAACCAGGTTCACCACTTAGGGTGTTTACCACCGTAGATAAAACGTTAATAGCAACCTTTGATGCGTGCAGATCGAGGCTCAGATCATTAAGGTTTTTCTCGAGGATTTCAATGCGTTCATTTACGTCAGCCATGTAATCTCCTGGGTATCTGGGAATAGAGGATTCAAACTAAATACGTATAACATCAAGGTTATATGAACCCTGGGTGGATAAATATTCAGCCAGAGCAACGATATCGTCCGCCGCGAGTGTATCGATGTTGACATGTTGAGAGCGCTGACAGGTCAGTACTTTCATCAGTCGTTCTCCTGTGGTTGGTCTCCACAACATTGTAAAACCGTCCAGTAACAGCATTTATCAGCGCCAGTCGCTTTGCCTGCGATTTTGTAAAAGCAACGATCGCCGCTTTGGTAATCCATAATATTGAGTAGACATGAGTCTTGAAGGTTGCTTTTTGCTGCCAAAAAGTCGACCACTATCCCGGATAGCTTTCTTCACAACGATCGGGGCAGCGGGACGTGGTTGCATTTTTCCAATAAGCTCCGCAAAGCGTTGTTGTGGGTGTGGACAAGGCGAGCAGGAAAACGCTCTGTCTTTGTCATAATAGCCACCTGTTTTTCATTATATTTATTAGCCATTCATTCACCTCAGTCTATCTTTCTGACAAGCATAAATAAGCGTAGAACAAATTTAATGAATTCGAAGCATCATCAATGCGGACATATCTGCCTCAGCGCAAAGTGCGGTAGCCAGATGTCGATTCAGCTGTGGTCGCGGATAAGCCCTTGGCAATAAACGTCTTCGCGAACTGTTTCGTTAACACGCCAGCGGTTTTCGCTTCGTTATATGCCGATTTTTTCATTCTCTTTTTCCTTAATCCTCATCAGGAATAATTGAAATATGCCCATTACGCTCCAGAATGGCGTATTTAATTTTACCCGGCTCCGTAATGCCCTGGCTCTGCCGGGCAGCCACTAAGATATCGTCGAGAGAAACATCTACCATTTTCATCTTTTCCATTAATGGTTCGCCGTGTTCCAGCAGAATAACCGGTGATCCATCGAGAGCAGATTCAGCCCCATGCATCTGTTTTTTAATGAATCCGAACAATATGTCGATTGTCACCAACGTGACAATGGTGAGCATTGCTCCGGTAACGGAGAAATCATTGCCTAATAATGCCTGCTGTGTGGCTTCGCTAATAATCAACAGCAAAATCAGGTCGAAACTGGTCATTTGTAATAACGCCCGGCGTCCAGCAATCTTAAACACGACCAGTAAAATAAGATAAATGGCTAAGGCCCTCAGCACCATTTCCATACAGACCTCCTACGGATAAATAAATTGCCTGAAATCGATTACAGGGCCGGAGTTTAATTGAATAACACTTTTTGCGCTGCCAGGCTTTACAGGGGTAACGAGTAACCATATAGAGGTATCTTGCTGATTTTCATGTGTGTTATACACCAGGTACAGATCGTCTCCCTTGCTGTACATGCTGTCAGGTTGAGGCCAGATATTCGCTGTCTCATAAAAAGAATTGAAATCTCCACCAATGCGATAAATATTCTTCCCGGATCGTTGGTCTGTAGCAGAGATTTTTAATTTAAATTCTGTTTGCAATCGACCAAACCGTTCAAAATTTAATGTCACCTCCCCGGTAGTATTCCTCTTCACCGAATCACTGAAATAACCACCAGAAAAAACACCGACTATGGCCAGGGAAATAATACACAGTAAAATGACAAACCCAATCTTATGAAATCTCGCTTCAAAATTCAGAAAACGCTGACTCTCTTCAATGCCGGGGACTTTCATGTTTTCTCTGGGCATCTTTAACCTCACCGTTTCGCTTGTATCCCGTCAGTTATCTGATTCGTAACACTATTACCTTTTAAGACTCTTCCAGTTTGCCAGATTAAGGAATAGCAATCAGACTTAATAAGTCAAGTCGACAATGAGATGAGGGTGAAATGAAATTATCCGTGGCACCATTACTATGTTGTTTTTTAATCCCGACAGTGTTTGCTGACGATAATGGTGGGCTGAAAAAAGATACGGCACCGCCGCCGCCTCACGCCCTGGATGAGGGGTATCGTGGTGTTGAAGATGCGAGAACCATGACGGTTCAACAAGCTAAAACCATGCATGACGGCGCAACCATCTCTCTGCGTGGTAATCTGATTGACGATCTGGGCGATGATAAATTTGTTTTTCGCGATAAAACCGGCAGTATCCATACGCTGATTCCACTCTCTGTCTTTGATGGTCGCACGGTAAAACCCGATCAAATGATCAGTATTAACGGCAGTCTGGACACCAAAACGCAACCGCTTGTGGTTCGCGTTAACAGAATACAAAAGTAACAATACTGCTGCTCGGCCCATTGCTGACGTTTGTAAGCTGTTAACAGTTGTTTTCTGATACCACGTGAAGGGAGGGGCGCCAGTGAATCGACAACGCGATCCACTGGCGAGAGGAGAATTAAAGAACCATGCTGGCGAGCAGGATAAATATCAGTCCGCAGATGGATAACAGCGTTGACATCAGCGTCCAGGACAGCAGCGTCTCTTTGGTTGTCAGGCCGAAGAAGTCTTTAATCATCCAGAAGCTGGCATCGTTGACGTGGGAGCAGATACAGGAACCTGCTCCAGTGGCCAGCGTAATCAACGCCAGGTTAGTGTTGGGATGTACCGCCAGCAGCGGGATAACCAGTCCGGCAGTCGAGATCGCTGCTACGGTGGCAGAACCCAGGCAAATACGCAGGAACGCGGCAACGCCCCAGGCCATCAGAATCGGATTAATATCCATGCCTGAGACCAGAGTAGAAATGTACTGACCCACGCCAGAATCGATGAGCACCTGCTTGAATGCGCCACCACCGCCGATAATCAGCAACAGTCCTGCGATACCGGCAATGGCTTTGCCGCAGGAGTCCATCAGTTCAGGGATTGTCTTTCCGCGACCCAGACCCATGGTATAAATCGCGAACAGCAACGAGATCAGCATTGCAATCGTCGAGTTACCTAAGAACAGTAATACGTTATAGAACGTGCCTGACTCCGAGGCGTTTTTAGCATGGGTCATCTGGATAATTGTCACTACCGCCATCAGGATCACCGGCAGCATCGCGGTGAGAAAGCTGATGCCAAAGCCGGGCATTTCGTTTTCGCTGAACCGGCGGGTCGCACCGAGGGAGGCAATATTCCCCTCTTTTTTAAACGCGTCAGGAATAATCCGCTGACAGAATTTGTTCAATATCGGCCCGCAAAGAATAAAGGTCGGAATGCCGACAATAATGCCGTAGATCAGTACCAGTCCCACATCTGCGCCATATTCACGGGCAATAACGGTTGGGCCGGGATGCGGGGGTAAAAAACCGTGCGCGACCAGCAAACCGGAAAGCATGGGCACACACATAAACATCGGCGATATTTTCGCTTCACGGGCGATGGCGAATAAAATAGGCACCAGAAGAATTAAGCCAACTTCGAAAAAGAGTGCGATACCGACGATAAAGGCTGAACAGACTACCGCCCAGTCAAGCCGCTTTTTACCGAAATAATTCAGCATGGTCAGGGCGATTCGCTGTGCGCCACCCGCGTCAGCCAGTAAGCGACCGAGCATCACGCCGAAGCCGAAGATTAAACCAATATGGCCCAGCGTACCGCCAAGGCCGGATTCGACCGACGTGACGACTTTATTCAGATCCATTCCACTGGCAATGGCGACAACAATCGAGACAATAATTAAGGAAACAAACGTATTGAGTTTAATTTTAATGGTTAAAAGCAGGAGTAAAGCAATCCCTGCCACAACGATAATTAGTGGCATAACGTCCTCTCATTGTAGGGTTGCGACCGGTCATAGTCCGACTACACAATGTTTTAATAATGTGTAGCCGGGTTATTTAGCGGTCAGGATATTATTATTTTTGCTTTAAGGTGTTATTCATATAATCGTTCAGGGCCGCACCGATTTTATTCACATCGTAAACACAGCCCGTCCATGTCCCACCGCTCACTGCCTGAAGCATCGCCCAAAGCCGGGTATCGTCTGGCAGTTCCGGATCAGGAAGTAAATCCTGATGGCTGGGTCTGGCGTTCAATATTGCGGTAGCCTCCTCCCGTGAGGGTAATTTTTCATCGTTACGGGTTCCGAGGAAATTGACTTCGCCCTGAAGTTCGCGGCAATCAATTTTGATTTCAATAATATCCCCGGTGCGTAATTTACTGATTGGCCCCCCGGCGAGGGCTTCCGGTCCCACGTGACCAATGCACGCGCCAGTGGAAACGCCCGAGAAACGCGCATCCGTGATCAGGGAGACATGCTTACCATAAGACAGATGTTTCAGGGCGCTGGTGACCTGGTAGGTTTCTTCCATCCCGGTACCGGAAGGGCCAACGCCGATAATGACCAGAATATCGCCTGCTTTAATTTTGTCGTGCTTGATATCGTAAATTGCTGTTTTCTCGGACAGATAAACCTTCGCCACCCCTTTATGGTAATAGATGCCTTGATCATCAATTACCGAAGGGTCAATGGCGGTGGATTTGATCACCGATCCTTCCGGAGCAATATTGCCAACCGGGAAGGTGATCGTTGAAGTCAGGCCACGCTCCCGTGCGCGTTGCGGTGACATGATCACCTCGTCGGCGTCGATCTGTTCCTGGTCGCGCAGCAGCTGTTTGAATCGCTGCCGCCGCTCGGAGTGTTCCCACCAGTCGAGGTTCTCCTTCAGTGTGCTGCCGGTTACGGTCATCACGTCTTCATGCAGCAATCCAAGACTGCGAAGATGCAACATCACTTCCGGCACACCGCCTGCCATGAATGCATTCACTGTCGGGTGATAAACCGGACCATTCGGGAGCACGCTCACCAGTCGGGGCACACGCTTATTGATGCGGATCCAGTCGTCAACGGTCGGGACATGGCAGCCTGCCTGATGGGCAATCGCCGGGATGTGCAGCAGCAGGTTTGTTGAACCGCCGAACGCTGCATGAACCGTCATCGCATTCTCAATCGCTTTGTCGGTAAGGATTTCCCGGGTAGTGATACCTTTTTTACATAAGTTCAACGCTGCCCGCGCGGATGCTCTGGCGATCTCTTGCCATACCGGCTCACCGGAAGGGGCTAGCGCAGAGTGCGGGATCGCCAGCCCAAGACCTTCGGCCACCACCTGCGATGTCCCGGCGGTACCCAGAAATTGACAGCCGCCGCCAGAGGAGGCACAGGCCTTACAGCCAGCACGACGAGCGTCCTGTAGCGATAACTCGCCATTGGCGAAGCGTGCGCCGATGGTCTGCACTTTGCCGTTATCTTCTCCATCCTTCGCGGGCAGCGTCGCGCCACCAAGCACCAGCACTGTCGGTTTGTCATGCTGCGCGGCGAGGGCCATCATGGTGGCCGGGAGTCCCTTATCACAGCTCGCCACGCCAATAACGGCTTTCGCATCGGGCAAGGAGCGGATCAGGCGGCGCATCACCATTGAGGCGTCATTACGGTATGGCAGTGAATCAAACATGCCCGTTGTACCCTGTGTTCGTCCGTCGCAGGGATCGGAAACATACACGGCATAGGGTAGGGCGCGGTTCGCTTTGATCACCTCTGCTGCCGCTTTCATCTGGATATCCAGCTCGTAGTGACCCTGGTGCAGCGCCAGTGCGATGGGCTTACCGTCTTCCCCGCGTAACCCTCCCAGCGTGCTGAGCAGCAAAATGCCGTCGCGATCCAGCTCATCCGGAGACCAGCCCATTCCGGCATTCATCGTCATCCCGAACAGATCCCCGCTCGGGCGGTTGATGAGCATCTCTGCCGTCAGCGGCAGTTCACCGTCAGGCCCGTCGGCGTGCGTTCTGACGGTGTAGATATCGTGACTCTCGTCAGCAAAAATAGAGCGAACAGACATGATCTTCTCCTCAGAGCGATATAATTCCCTGCGCGACCAGCAGCGCATGGACTTTTTCTTTGGCTTCTTCTGACACATCGAGAATCGGCGGCAAGCAATACGTCTCCACCGGCAATCCCACGCACTGCATGCTGTATTTGATCAGTGAGACAAACGGCGTTTCCAGGGCGTAAATCGCCGGCAGTTGCAGCAGCTTTTGATTCAGGGTAGCGGCAGTTGCCAGATCGCCCTCGCGCCAAGCGTGATAGATACCGACAGAGAGCTCCGGAGCAAAGTTCGCGCTGGCGGATATTGCGCCATCGCCGCCCAGCAGCAGGGTGTTGAGTAAATGGTCGTCGTAGCCGCAGAAGACCGAAAATGACGGGCGCACTGACTTAACGGTGTTAATCATCGTGCGCAGATGGCCGACGCTGTCGATAGTGTCTTTGATCCCGACGATGTTCTCATTTTGCAGCGCCAGACGTTTCACGGTCTCTGGGGTTAAGTCCTGACCGGTCAGATCCGGAAAGTTGTACAGGATCACCGGCAGCGTGACGCTACGGGCGATCTGCTGGTAATAGTCGTCAAGATTGCGTGACGCGACTTTCCAGTAGTAGGGGTTAATTGCGACGACGCCGTCAGCGCCGCAGGCCTGGGCATGTTGTGCCAGTTTGACCGCTTCATCAGTAGAAGGCGAACCGACGCCAATCAGGACCGGAACCCGACCACCGACAACGGCAACGGCTTCTTCGGCGAATGCCATTCGCTGGGCGGTATTCATCTGGCTAAATTCACCCCCGGTGCCAAGGTAAAACAGCCCGTCGACTCCCTTATTGATCAGGAAGTCGGCAACCTGACGCATTGCTGTTTTATCAATGGTCCCGTCACGATGAAACGTGCTGGATACCGGTGGAATAATGCCGCTGAATTTTCTCATTACCTCAGTTTCCTTTTCGTAAATACTCATTTTCGTTTCTGTAGCCCAGCCCATAAGATATTTGCCCGGCACATTTGCGGAGCAGTTCCAGATAGCCGTCGATCTTATTTCCTGAATAAACCACAGGATCGCCTGACAGCGAGATCGCATAGTTGACCCGGTTATACATATTGAATACCGGCATACTTAAACATACCGCGCCATAGGTTGATTCTTCACTGTCTATGGCCCATCCCCGAAGTCGTGTTTTTTGCAACTCCTCCAGAAATAACTTTTTATCGGTTAACGTATTGCGCGTATGCGGCGTTAACGTGATCGCATCTAAAAAATAATCCAGTTCTTCCCGTGTTTTCCAGGCTAATAACGCTTTACCCAGCGCGGTAATGTGTAATTCCAGTTTTTTGCCAATCCAGCTTTTACTCGTTGGCACTGATTCCGGGCTTTCAACCTTGTCGAGATAGATAGCAGAATAGCGCTCCATTGCCCCCAGGTGACAAACCAGGCCGCTTTTCAGCGACAGCTCCTGCATAGGCCGTTTCGTCACCTCAAAGATATTTTGGCGGTGCAGTGCCTGACAACCCAGTTCGTAGTTTTTTATTCCCAGCGAATAATGGCCGTTTTTGTTTTTAATTAAGAAGCCGCACTCCACCATCACATTTAATAAATTAAGCAGGCTGCTTTTGGGATACTGGAATTCTTTTAATAGCTCCATATAACTCACCACGCCTACCCATGCAATATGAGTTAATATTTTTTCGGCACGGACTAATGAATTACACCCTTTGCGAACCATACTGGCTCCCTCCTGTGGTTAGAATAAATAATATCGGCATTGCACAGTTGAAAATATGCCTTGTTCAACATGCTGAACCGTAATGCGATGATTAAATGTGATCTTGTACGCAGTTTTAATAGCAGAATTATCGCACTGCCAGTACGCTGAATATGAATACCTGAAAATGAAAGACGACAGGTCGTCGTGGCATGATAAAGTGTAAATTACACAAAGAACATTCGAGGTTTGCGCGATGCAACAAATTGATTTTTACATGGTTGATGCCTTCAGTACCACGACGTTTGGCGGCAATGCCGCAGCAGTCTGTCCGCTAACCGAATGGTTGCCTGATGAGACGTTACTGAAGATGTCTAAACAACATAACCAGTCAGAAACGGCCTATTTTGTCCCCGCTGAAAACGGCTTTGCGCTGCGCTGGTTTACCACGCAGGGAGAAATCAATCTGTGTGGGCATGCCACGCTGGCGGCAGCTCATGTCATCTTTGAACATCTGGATTATCCGCGCGACAGTATCCATTTTACTACCCGATTTGTTGGCCCGCTGACTGTTGCACGTAGCGGTGAATGGTTGACGCTGGATTTTCCTGCCTGGGGAACCGAGTCCGTCACGCCGCCGTCTCTTCTGCTGGAGGCGTTGGGTATCACGGAATACAAAGACATGCGCGTTGGGCGGGATTATATGGTGGTGCTGGATAATCAGCAGCAGGTTGACGCGCTGCGCCCGAATATCCACGCGATGATCCCTTTAGGGAAAATGGTTTGTGTCACCGCACCGGGTGAAGGGAAATACGATTTTGTCAGCCGTTTCTTCTGTCCAGGAGAAGCCGTAGCGGAAGATCCCGTTACCGGTTCAGCGCATAGCATGCTCATTCCTTACTGGGCGGAAAAACTGAACAAAACGGAGATGCTGGCGTATCAGGGGGCCGAACGCGGTGGGGAGCTACGCTGTCAGAGTGCCGGGGAGCGTGTACATATCGGCGGACAGGCAACCACGTATCTGCTGGGTAAAGTTGTGTTGCGCTAGATAGCACTGATACCAGTCACTACAAAACTCACAAAGTCAGGATGAAGGCGCATCATGCTTAAACCGGAGTATGTCATCAGATTGAACGTCTGTCGGAAAATGACCGTAAAAAGCCAACAGCCGTAATAAATCCGATCGGCAAATACATACCCCGCTCATTGAGCAATGTCAGAACCGCATTCTCATCCATCTTATTTTATCCATACATACTGGATGGCGTACTGAGCGGAAAAGGGACATGAAAAAAAATTCCAGCGTTGCCATCCTGCTCACCGGCCAAGAGATACGTTGAAACCAGCAAAACGGCGATCGCCGGGGATATAAGTTCAATCAATCTTCATTATGGTATAGGTCTGTTCTATTGATCTGACGCGCTTAACGACTCGCTGCCGTTCGGTATGTTAGTCACACGTAACCTGACGGTGACGCCCGCAGGGGGATCAAGCGGATAATCCCTGCGACATCAAATGAGGAGGGAATATGTTTTCTTACATCATGCTGGGTACGAACGATCTGCCACGTGCGATCGGTTTCTACGATCCGTTAATGGAGCTGCTTGGGCACCCGAAAGCAGGCCGCGGCGAAGAGGGCGCATCATGGGGGATGTTCAGTGAAAACCACACCACCGGATTGTGCGTTGGCAAACCCTTTGATGGCCAGGCCGCTGGTGTCGGTAATGGCACGATGGTGGCGCTGAATGCCCGATCCGTCGAACATATCCAACAACTTCACGCGCTCGCTCTTCGCCTGGGCGGCGCGGATGAAGGCGCGCCGGGTCACAGACCACAGTATGGACAAGGCTTTCATAGCGCCTATGTCAGAGATCCCGACGGCAATAAGCTGGCGTTTGTCTACTATGCAGACGAATGCTGAACATATCTTATGCAACAGGCTCCACCGACACTGCAGGGGTTTGGGGGTTCCACGCCCGATCAGGTGGCGGATGCAATTAACGCTGGTGCGACGGGGGCCATTTCAGGCTCTGCCATCGTCAGGATTATTGAGAAAAACAGAGATAATGAGGAAACGATGCTGGCTGAGTTAAAGGCATTTGTGATGAGCATGAAAGCGGCAACGCATCAGCGGTAAGTACGTTTCTATTGCCTGTCGGTAGCGGCAGGCAATGGGGGGCGCGACCCTGAATCTGGCGCTCAATCTCGGTTATTCTCATCTTCGCAAATATGGCCTGGGATGGTAAATGAGGCAATGTCTGCGACGACGGGCGTGATTTCGACGGCGATCACATTTTTCCGACCTGCGCATATCCCTGCTGAAATTACGTGTTACCATTCATCTCGTAAATACCTTTCAACTCAACCCGAGGCTTTGATGCTGGAGAATGTAATCATCTGATAATCAGTTTCCCCGACCTTTTCAGGCCGGACTGATTATCAATGCGCCGAAATCGAATGCGGACACCGCTGTGTGTTTGCACGTTTTGCACATGATGATTAAACAGGTTTTCCAGTATGAATTTATCCCGTCAGGAACAACGTACCTTACACGTTCTCGCCAAAGGTGGACGTATTGCGCACGTCCGCGATGCGTCAGGCCGCGTCACCGCCGTTGAATGCTACAGCCGCGAAGGGCTGCTGCTCGCCGACTGTACACTTGCCGTCTTCAAAAAACTCAAAACCAAAAAGCTGATCAAATCCGTCAATGGTCAGCCGTACCGCATTAATACCACCGGGCTGAACAACGTGCGTGCTCAGCCAGATAACCGCTAAGGAGAGCGTTATGACAACACGCAACTTCACTATTCATATTACCGATGAAAGTGATACCAACGACATCCGGGAAGTCGAAACCCGCGCCTTTGGCTACAGTAAAGAGGCCTGCCTGGTGGCTTCTTTGCTCGAGGACGACACTGCGCGTCCAACGTTATCGTTGCTGGCCAGACAGGAAGGTAACGCCGTCGGGCATATCCTGTTTACCCGGGCGACATTCAAAGGAGAAATGGATTCCCCTCTGATGCATATCCTTGCTCCCCTGGCGGTCATCCCTGAATACCAGGGGAGGGGCGTGGGCGGATTATTGATTCGTACCGGTATAGAACACTTACGTTCGATGGGATGCCAGTGCGTTTTTGTTCTCGGTCATGCCACTTACTATCCGCGACATGGATTTGAACCCTGTGCAGGAGACAAAGGCTTTCCCGCGCCTTACCCCATTGCGGAGGAACATAAGGCCTGCTGGATGATGCAGTCCCTCTCCGCACAACCCTTTGATCGTGCCGGCGACATCCAATGTGCGCAGGCCTTAATGAAACCGGAGCACTGGCGTGAATAACAATCAGACTGAACGCTCTGTTACTCGTAACGCAATGAAAGGAATTAACTAATGGATATCCCACGTATTTTTACGATTAGCGAAAGCGAACATCGCATTCATAACCCGTTTACGCCGGAAAAGTATGCCACATTGGGCCGGGTGTTACGCATGAAGCCGGGAGCGCGCATTCTTGATCTCGGCAGTGGTTCTGGTGAGATGCTCTGCACCTGGGCGCGCGATCACGGCATTAACGGTACCGGTATCGACATGAGCCAGCTTTTTACTGCCCAGGCAAAACAGCGTGCTGAAGAGCTTGGCGTCAGCGAATGCGTCCATTTTATTCATAACGACGCGGCGGGTTACGTCACGGACGAAAAATGCGACGTGGCGGCCTGTGTTGGCGCGACCTGGATTGCCGGTGGCGTAGCCGGAAGCGTCGGGCTGTTGGCAAAAAGCCTCAAGCCAGGCGGAATGATACTGATCGGTGAACCTTACTGGCGTCAGGTTCCCGCAACGGAAGAGATCGCCCAGGCCTGTGGTGTTTCGTCGAAGGCTGATTTTCTCACCCTTCCTGGGCTCGTCGCTTCTTTCAACGAACTCGGCTATGACGTTGTGGAAATGGTGCTGGCAGACCAGGAGGGCTGGGACCGATATGAAGCGGCGAAATGGCTGACAATGCGCCGTTGGTTAGAAGCTAATGCAGAGGATGATTTTGCCGATGAGGTTCGCGCGGAGTTGACGATAGCACCTGAACGCCATGTCACCTACACCCGGGAATACTTCGGTTGGGGCGTATTTGCGTTAATCGCACGATAAAGTAAGTAATGCGGCATAGCCTGAGGGCTATGTCGTATTCTCTCCAGAAGAGAAGCGTCGTGGCGAAAGCAACGACCGTATTAAATAATTATCACACCTGAAACCTTCTTCCTTTCTGTCTCACAAAGACGTCCGGCCAGGTGCGTCCACAATTAATCGTTAAAACAGCGAAAATGGATTGTTTCTGTGACGCGGTTATAATAATTATTTAATAATCCATAAAAGGTTAGGACCTGTTTTTAAATACGTTAAATAATTTCTTGTTAATAATTAACATTCTCTTCTCTTGTGTTTGTAGGATAATTAAGTATTTTCAGAAGATTCTTAAAATGTATTTTTAATAATTCCTAAGATTGATGCTGATATTTATTTATTTTCCTGGGTGGCGATTAAATAATCTTGGTTTTTTTATGATTTAACACGTTGTTGTGTTGATTTATTGTTTCTGTTTGTTTTCTGTATTGTTACACCATATGACTTTTTTGTTTTTTGTAACAAATTGATATTTATATAAATATGTTGGTTTTTGTTAATATTCCGATCTGGTGTGACGATAGAAATAAGAATAGTGATAGTTTTTTCCTATCATGATGTATTAGATTGAACAGTTATATCATTTGGCAGTTTTTTTTAAGTTAAGTGTATATTTGCGAATAGCGATACAAGGAGGGATAACGTGGTTGTCGATGATAAAATTTCTCCACTGATCGCTCTTGCGCTGAGTGAAATAAAAAATTGGGCAGCGAGGCCATCAGATCGGAAACCATTCTGCTTTCTTCCTGCAATGTGGGTACAAACACGATGCTGTTGCGCCATAGTCGCTGAATATACATTAGTGAGTATTTCAGATAAACAAGATAATTTGTTCCTGAAACAACATATAAACTATAGTGATTCTATTAGTCTGATTATTGAAAAACTTAAGGATGCGCAGGCTAACAGTGGGGAGCAGACGTGTGAGTTCTGCCAGTTTATGGCGAAGATGAATCGGGCGGATAAACACACGCTCAATGCGATTGTTTGTCTGGATACCTATGCTGACGCTTCGCAATATCTGGGGTTGAGCCAGAAGTCGATATACTCAAGGTTGTACAGTATTCTTGAACGTATTAACGTAAGGGATAAGCGGTTATTTTTTCGCTGGTATAAATATATGTTGATTCATTCAACAACATTCCGGCCTCAGGGCCTGAATATTGTCCTTTCTGTGGCGGATTTTCCACCAGGCTCAGAAGTGAATGAAACGATCAACGGGCACTGAAACGTAACAGAAAAGGGAATCCTTACGGATTCCTTTTTCGCGTGTCCTGTTCAGCACGTCTATGGCAAGGGAGATCCGGCAGGGGGCACCCCTTGCCGCATCAGACTGATATTCTATACAGATGATAAGCCCTTCCGGGTTACGTCAGGATTGACGTTCGTGAATTGAATGGCTTTGGCTACCTGATGTGGGCCATTAAAACCGAACATTTACTGCGACGCCTGTTAGCAGAAAAACATACGTTATGGGCTAAGACCTGCTTTAAAGAGGGAACTTACTGATACCCGCGTTTGCTTCTTCAGACCGCAGTCAGAGTTGTTTTTCGTACAGGCGATAGCGCTTATAGGCAACTCCGCCGATGCGTTCCAGGATTGTGCGCATCCCGCTATTAGACTCCAGAATCCAGGACATCTCCAGCGCGTCAATATGGTGTCTGGCAAACGGGTCGCGTAATGCCTCTATTAACAGCAGAGCCATGACCGGGCCAATGCGGCTGAACTGATATTCCTGACGAACGCCCATCAGAGGCACCCGCGCGGTGCGTACGCCGCTCACTTTTAGTCGCCAGAGCAGTTTGGCCCAGCCGAAAGGCAACAGCCGACCGTTGAGATCGGCGATCGCCTCATTAATATTCGGCAGGCCAACGATAAAGGCGCAAGGCACCGAATCTATTTCAGCAATGTGAATCATATCGTCCGGAACAAGGAATTTGAGCTGCTCGCCCATGGAGGCGAATTCGTGTTCCGTGAAAGGGACAAATCCCCAGTTGTGCTGCCATCCGGAGTTGAAAATTTCACGCAGAATCTGCATTTCTTCACTAAACCGCTTACGGTTGATGCTGCGAATGGTGACCTTTTGACGCACCTGATCCATCAGTCGGACCAGCGACGGTGAGAAAGATAAATCTGTGCGCTGCATCCAATAGGCAAGCAGATCGATTCCTTTGGTGTATCCCAGTTGTTCCACGTGAGCGCCATAATAGGGTTTCCCGTGTGGCATCAGCGCGCAGGGCGGCGTCTCAAAGCCATCAACCAGCAGGCCGCTTTCCTGGTTAATGTTCAGGCTAAAAGGTCCGGTGATTTTTTGCGCCCCGGCGGATTTCAGCCATGATTCGGCGGCGGCAAACAGTGCGCTAAAGACCTCAGGGTCGTCGATGGCATCGAGCATGCCAAAATGACCCGTGTCGTTGCCATACCGTTTGCGATGCAGGGTGTCAATTTGTGCCGTGATGCGTCCGACGACCCGTCCTGCTTTTTTAGCGATCCATGCCTGCCAACGAATATGTTCAGAACTCGGATTTTTCGCGGACAGATGCTCTGCGCGTTCAAGGCGCAAGGGGTCGATCCAGCTGTCGTCGGCGCAATAAAGTGAAGAAGGGAAAGAGATAAACGTGTTGAGGTCATGTTTATTCATGACTTTTTGTATCTGAATCATAAACAGCCTTAAATAAAAAGTGCAGAAATAAACATAATTACACTGACTGCTATGTTGTCAGTCGAAACGAAATAAATTACTGAATGTTTCTTTCTCTCTTTTACCACTTAATGCGGTTGGTGATAAAACAGGACGGTAAAACATAAGACAGGAGGTGGACAGGGCGTTTAATGATAACTCTCCCTTCGGAGAATGAAATAAAATATTTAGCTGGGTAATATCATAATTATTGAAATTGAAATGCAGAAAAACATTAATTTTGCTGATGATCTTTTAGCCAAAAAAGAGATACTGTTTAATGACTATTTAATTTATATTATCACCCGCCGATTATTTTTTTTGTATATCCATCGATTTTAAATTCAAACATTTTCATGGTGTATATGTCCAATAGAATCTCAACTCATTCTCTTCCTATGCGTTATGCTGACTTTTCAACCCTGGTGGAAGCTCTGGACTATGCCGCTTTGGGAAATGCAGGAATGAATTTTTATGATCGACGCATTCAGCCTGAAGCAGTACTGGAATACCGAGAGCTAAAAATGCGGGCTAAAGCCGGAGCCAGACGGTTGCTTTCATTGAATCTCAACAAGGGCGATCGCGTCGCGCTGATTGCGGAAACCAGCGTCGGTTTTGTCGAAGCCTTTTTTGCGTGTCAGTATGCGGGGTTGGTGGCGGTACCGCTGGCCATTCCTATGGGGGTTGGACAACGCGATTCTTATTCCGCGAAATTGCAGGGCCTGCTCGCCAGTTGTAAGCCTGCGGCTATCATCAGCAGTGACCAATGGTTGTCGCTGATAAATGTGGTCAACGAGCATGGTGCGGCAATCCGCATTCTCAGCAATGCGCAATTTAATGCGCTGCCGGAAAAGGATATTGAGTTGCCATTACCGTCGCCAGACGATATTGCTTACCTTCAGTACACCTCAGGCAGCACGCGTTTTCCTCGTGGCGTCATTATTACTCACCGTGAAGTTATGGCGAATCTGCATGTGATTAGCCATGATGGAATCAAATTGCGAGACAGTGACCGTTGCGTATCCTGGCTGCCTTTTTATCATGATATGGGGCTGGTGGGCTTTCTGCTTACGCCTGTGGCGACTCAGCTATCCGTTGACTATCTGCGCACCCAGGATTTTGCTATGCGCCCGCTGCAGTGGCTGAAATTAATCAGTCAGAACC
Organism: Citrobacter sp. RHB35-C17; assembly: GCF_013816795.1. NCBI lineage: Bacteria > Pseudomonadati > Pseudomonadota > Gammaproteobacteria > Enterobacterales > Enterobacteriaceae > Citrobacter > Citrobacter sp. RHB35-C17. The sequence continues at coordinate 1,838,101 of NZ_CP057150.1, forward strand.
GCTGCACCGTCTCCGTTGCGCCGCCTTTCGGTTACGATTTATGCCTGCGTCGTATCAATGACAACGAACTTGCCGGGTTGGATCTCTCCTGCTGGCGCGTAGCCGGAGTGGGGGCAGAACCCATTTCCGCCGGACAACTGAATCAGTTTGGCGAATGTTTCAAGCGCGCGGGATTTGACAGCAAAGCATTCATGCCGTGCTATGGTTTGGCTGAAAATGCGCTGGCGGTGAGCTTTTCTGATGAAGCCTCCGGCTCACAGGTGAACGATGTCGATCGCGACGTACTCGAATGCCAGGGTAAAGCGGTTGCGCCGACGAAAAGTACCCGGGCGATATCTACCTTCGTGAATTGCGGTAAAGCGCTTCCCGGCCACCGCATTGAAATTCGTAACGAAGTTGGGAGCCCATTGCCTGAAAGAGACGTTGGCCATATCTGCATTTCCGGTCCGAGTCTGATGAGTGGTTATTTTCAGGATCCGGTTTCGCAGAAGGATATCCAGTCAACGGGATGGTTGGATACCGGGGATCTGGGCTATCTTCTGGATGGCTACCTGTACGTGACGGGACGTATAAAAGATCTGATCATTATTCGCGGTCGGAATATCTGGCCACAGGATATTGAGTATATTGCGGAACAGGAACCGGAAATACATTCCGGCGATGCGATAGCATTTGTGACGTCTCAGGAACGGATTATTTTACAGATCCAGTGCCGGGTCAGTTGTGAAGAACGTCGGGCGCAGATCGTCCATAGCCTGACCGCACGGGTACAAAGCGAGTTTGGGGTTTCTGTCAGCATCGAACTCTTGCCGCCGCACAGTATTCCACGGACATCATCCGGGAAACCAGCGCGTGCGGAAGCAAAAAAACGCTACCTGAATCTCTTTGCTGAGTCGCTTAACTCACCGATCCCTATGCCGGGATACTTGCAATGAGCATCACGGTTGCGGTGACAGGTGGAACCGGCTTTATCGGGAAGCATATTATTGATGACCTGCTGTCCCGCGGTTTTGCCGTTCGGGCGTTAACCCGAACGATTCGCCACGACGTGCGCGATAATCTTGTCTGGATCAGGGGGGCGCTGGAAGACAGTGAGGTACTGGCGCAACTGGTCGCCGGGGCGGAACATGTCATCCACTGTGCCGGGCAGGTTCGCGGACACACAGAAGCGATCTTCACCCGCTGCAATGTTGAAGGCAGCCAACGGCTGATGCAGGCCGCGAAAGAGAGCGGCAGCTGTCGACGCTTTCTGTTTATCTCGTCGCTTGCAGCACGTCACCCGGAACTCTCATGGTATGCAAATTCCAAGTATGTCGCAGAACAACGGCTAACGACGATGGCCGCAGAAATTACGCTGGGGATTTTTCGACCTACGGCAGTGTATGGACCCGGTGACAAAGAGTTAACACCGCTGTTTCGCGCGATGCTGCGCGGTTACCTTCCGCGTTTTGGCGCTGCCGAGGCCCGTTTGTCATTTTTGCACGTGAGCGATTTAGCGCAGGCTGTCAGTCAATGGCTCATGGCCGACCGGATGTCGGTTTATCCGTATGAACTCTGCGATGGTGTTGCCGGTGGCTACAACTGGCAACGCATTCAGGAAATTGCGGCCGCAGTGCGCAACGGACCGGTTCGCACCGTAACCATTCCGTTACCGTTACTCACATTGTTTGCCGACGCGAGTACGTTAATCAGTCGGTTTGCCGGAAAAGAACCGATGTTAACCAGGAGTAAAGTTTGTGAGTTAATCCACTCTGACTGGTCGGCAAATAATAAATCTCTGTGCGAGAAAATAAATTGGTTTCCCCGGGTTAGCCTGGAATATGCGTTACGGCAGGGGTTATTTTAATTATTTATATTACAGGTATGTTATTTTCTATGTTAAATCATGAAGAAGTAATGGATTACACCCTTGAGTGTTTACAGGGTATGGTTGAAAGCGGCGTAGATATCCATCCTGACAGCGATCTGGTTAATGATCTTGGGCTGGAATCGATTAAAGTTATGGATTTATTAATGTTGCTGGAAGATAAATTCGACATTTCCATCCCTATTAATATTTTGCTGGATGTCAGAACCCCGGCGCAATTAATGGAAGCGTTAATCCCTTATCTGGAGAGTATCAATGAGTCTCTATGATAAATTTTCGCGCCTGGCCTGCGAGCGAGAACAATTTAGCATGGCAGGAATTAACCCATTTGGCACCTGTATCGATGAGGTGTTTTCCGCAACGGAAGGACGGATTGGCAACCAAAAAATTATTCTGGCAGGTACGAATAACTATCTGGGGCTCACCTTTAATCCACAGGCGATTGCCGAGGGGCAGGCCGCTTTAGCCAGTCAGGGGACAGGCACGACCGGTTCACGAATGGCGAATGGCAGCTATGGACCACATTTAGCCTTAGAAAAGGAGATTGCCGAGTTTTTTGAGCGACCATCAGCCATCGTATTCTCCACAGGCTATACCGCGAATTTGGGGATAATCAGCACGCTTGCCAGTCACAATGCCGTGGTATTGCTGGATGCTGACAGCCACGCCAGCATTTATGATGCCTGCGCGTTAGGTGGAGCTGAAATTATCCGCTTTCGTCATAATGACGCGAAAGATCTCGAGCGGCGCATGATGCGCCTTGGTGAGCGCGCCAAAGACGCGATCATCATTGTCGAAGGCATTTACAGCATGCTGGGCGACATTGCGCCACTGGTCGATATTGTCGAGATCAAAAAACGGTTGGGTGGCTTTTTAATTGTCGATGAAGCCCATTCCTTCGGCGTGATGGGCGCGAAGGGACGGGGACTGGCGGAAGCCGCCGGTGTGGAGCAGGATGTCGATATTATTGTGGGAACCTTCAGTAAGAGCCTGGCTTCTATTGGTGGTTTTGCCGTCGGCGATCAGGGCATGGATGTCCTGCGTTACGCCAGTCGTCCCTACATTTTTACCGCATCCCCATCGCCGTCGAGCATTGCAACCGTCCGCTCTGCGTTGAAAACGATCGCAACACAACCGGAGCTGCGCCAAAAGCTGTGGGATAACGCAGCGCGACTGTATGAAGGGCTTGAGAAACTGGGTTATGAGCTGAGTTCGCACATCAGCCCTGTGGTACCGGTGATTATTGGTGCAAAAGAAGAGGGACTGCGTATCTGGCGAGAACTGATCGCCGCTGGCGTTTATGTGAATCTCATTTTGCCACCGGCTGCCCCCGCCGGGATTACGTTGCTGCGTTGCAGTGTTAATGCCGCACATACCTACGAGCAGATTGACGCGATTATTCAGGCATTTGCACAGCTGAAAAAATAATCTGCTCTGCGCAGCAGATATTGTTCCTGAGAATATCTGCTGCGATGTCTTACTCCTGTCCATCACGCCGTCTGATGAATGTTGCGATATCAGGGTTGGCGATCGAATCGATAAACCAGTATTAATGCCACCGCCAGGAGCAATATTGGCGGTGCCAGCGTTGTCATTTGCACGTTCAGGGAATAGAGCAGTCCCAGGTTGACGATGATCTGGTCACAGACGTAAGTAAGTAGACCAACGATCACACCGACGGCCAGTCGACTCCCGAGTCCGGGAGCGCGGGGGGTGCTAAAGGTGAAAGGGATCGCCAGTAAAATCATCGCCAGGATTAAAAGCGGATGTCCCAGCTTTAGCCACAACGCCAGCGTAAATTCGAGACTGGGTTGACCTGTGCTCTTCAGGTAGGAAATATAATGACTGAGTTGTTTAACTGAAAAACTGCTGCTGGGCAGGGTGAGTTCCTCAAGACTCATGTCCCCGAACAAAGATGACCACACGACGTTCTCTTTCGTCTCGGTTGTCTCCTTACCGTTGGCCCACGCTTTTTGATTGACGCCCTCAAGCCGCCAGACGCCGTTATCTGAAATGGTGGCAGTCCGCGCATAGATATACCGTTGCAGAGAGTGGTCCGCCCGGTAGTAAAAGAGCTCAATGCCTTCTGGTTGGCGATGCGCATCCAGCGATTTTACCGTCACAAACACATTGCCGCGCCGGGCCCACAGAATGTTTCCTGCCGTATCGTGATTGCTGTAGCGCGTTTTAATCTGCAACGCCTGTTGTTGCATCGGTGAGGCAATCCATTCGTCAATGACGCCGAGGGCAACGATTAGCATCAGTCCCGCGCTTAGCGTCACTATGGCGATTTTGAAAATTGAGCATCCCGTGGTGCGTATGGCGGTTAATTCCCCGCTTTTCGACAACTGTCCCAATCCGATAATACCACCGAGCAAAGCGATAAACGGACCAAGATCGATAAGGGTCCTCGGCAATGTCATCAACACGACCATCACCGCCTGCGTCCAGCGGTATCCGTCTGGACTCACATCATCGAGTTCGCCGATCAGATTAAAGGTGGTAAACAGGGGAAGCAGTAACCCTGCAGCCGCCGCAAATCCTAAAAAGAGATTGCGTATGATATAGCGACTGAAGATTTTCATTTATACGTTTTCCATCGCAGCGTGCCGTCGCGAATCAACAGAATCACCAGACCTGACAGCATGAGCAGGGGGACCAGCCACAGTCCCGGCGTGACGGGCAACGCACCGTTGGCAACCAGCGTACGGCATATATTACCGCCATAAAAAATGATGACGAATAAGAGCGTGAGCGGGAGCAGTGTGGAAAACCGTCCCTGGCGTGGCCTGACGCGGCTTAACGGGACTGCCAGCAGCCCCATGAGTAACGCGCAGACTCCGCGACTTTCCCGCCATTGCAGTTCAGCGGTATCCGCCGGTGCAGAGGAACGAGAGAGCGTCTGTATGGATTTCGCCTTGCGTTTGACCTCGCCATTCTGGTCGAACGGTTTCATATTCAGTTTGAGATTGCGGAAAAGTTGCTCGTTATCATCACGGCCCTGATGATCCAGGACATAGGCGGTACCGGAGTGCAACATCACTGAGGGCGTCGTGGAGGAGGGATCAACAACGTCCACGCTGTTGGCCCTGAAGATACTGGTTTTACTGGCAGAGGCGGTGTAGATAAGCGCATCATTCAAATGAGCCGCGTCGGGGTCAATCTGACGGGCGAGGATCATCCGTCCATTGTTGTTGACGTTAAACTTTCTTGCCTGCAGGTGACGGACATCCAGCTCTGACTGCGACTGCTGTTCTAACTGATAAATTTGCGCGTAAGCCCAGGGTCTGCCGTACAGAGACAGGAGCAACACCAGAATACTCAATGGAATGGCGAGGAACATCACGGCGCGATAAAGGCGTGAAGGCGTGGCACCAGCGGCGGCTATCGCCGTCATTTCCGAATCGGTATACATCTGGCCAAGGGTGACGCCGACGGAAACATACAGACCGACCGGAAGCAACATCTCCAGCGCAATCAAAACTTTATAGAAGACAACATTCAGTACAACGCCGAGGGCTAATGTCCCGTTGGCCGCTTCGGTCAGGTAGCGCTGTGCGCAATAGCAGGCGAAAATAAAAATCAGAAAGCCCACAAGTGTCACCACCAGTCGACAAATGCCGGTCATGATGTAGTGTTCAATTAATTTCATCACAGGCCTGGCGATTCGTTAACCATCTTTTGTACCATCGCGATGACCTGATGCACCTCTTTCGGCGTCAGATCACCATCCTTAGCCCACGAGACGCGGCCCTCTTTATCCAGCACCAGAATGGTTGAACTCATCTCATTGAGTTGCCAGGTTTTGCGTCCCAGTCCGCTGCTGTCGATGATAAATTGTGCCCACGGGTAGCGACGTTTGTTTTTTTCTATCTTGCCGAGGACAAAGAAACCAGAACCAAAGATCACATCATCGGTATTCACGATGGTGGTCGGTTGAAAGCGGTCCAGAGGGAAATGGGCGGCCTTAACGGCTTTTATCAACATTGCGTTTTTCTTTTTTGCCGATTTTCGCCCGGCAATATACTGAACAATGCGCACCTTTCCTGCCAGTTCACTGCTATTCCAGGTTCGGTAGCTAAACGTATCGCGATTATCCAGCAGTAATTCGCCGCGATCCGTAATGACAATGGGCTTAACCGGCTGGCCACCGACAAAGTTATGTGCTGACGCCAGCCATGGCGAGAGCAGAAGTGAAATCATCAATAATCGACGTATCAGCATCGCAAATCCTTTATTTCGCTGAGTCGGGATGGAGAATCCTGTGTCGGGCAATCTACAGAGGATAACGGGCGAGCCATTGCTCTATACGGCCACGAATATCGCCATTCAGTGCGCAGGGCTCGTCGTACGGTGTTCGCATTTCCATTGCATCGGCCACCATCTCATCATGCCGGTCTCCCATCAGACCGTTAATAGCAGCCAGAAAGCGGGAGATGGCGCGAGCATCGTGATTGTCAGGTTCGAGAGAGCGTAACGTATCGAAATAAGAAACCTGCTGACTGATGATTTTTCGCATAGTGTGGAATTCATGTCCTGTCAGTTGCGGTTGGGCCAGCAGGTCCCGTAGCGTGCGCATTTGCGCCTGACAATAGGTGGTAAATCCGTTGGCCGTTTCTGGCTGACTGTGGTGCAAGGAATACTGGACAACCCACCAGACGGGAAGGCTCAGGAAAAGACGCAAGCGCTTTCCATAGGTGGCAATAATCGTTTTATTTCCGATACGAAACCCGTCCTGGAAGTGGCCGAGAAAAACGGTGGTTTTGCTAAATAAACGGCCTGCCTGGTGGTTCTTGCGATAAAGACGCAGTGCGAAACGTAAATGCTTATAACGCGCGCGAATGTATTTGTACTGCATCCGTTCGTTATCTGACAGCTCGCCGCCGCGTAATTGTTTCAGTACCAAATGCAGTAAGTCCGTTCGGGTAAAACCCTCCTCCCAAAACTGCAGGCACAAATCATAACAGCGACGGATATTGTCCTCGGTGCAGTAGGTATGAATATGTTCCGGTAGCGTGGCATGGCGATCAACGATGTCGTCTTCTTCCACCGCCGCAAAGAGGCGTTGAAGAACGTCTGGCGAGAATTTTTCGTGTGTCATGAGTGAGTCTCTTTGTCTGCGGTAAATGGCAAGCGCTGACGATGGCGATAGGCGTGTAATGTCGGGATCAGGGAAAGCAGCACATCCAGGCATTGTCCGGCGAAATAAGCAAATGCCGCGCCGATTACGCCAAAGAGATGCGACAGCCCTGGTAGCAGGACTATGTAGGCGATAGAAGCCAGGGTCTGTGCGGTCAGAAAAGCCCGCTGTTTGCCGGACATAAGCAGCAGCGATTCCTGAGGAAACCCCAACATTGAGACGATAATTGCACCAAGCATAATCTGGATGAGGTCATACGCCTGGAGGTATTTGACGCCAAAAACCAGCGAAATAAGCGGCTTACCAACAATCACCACCGCAAGTGCTACGACGATTCCAATCCCGCCGGCCAGCAACGCGGATTTCATTCCCAGTTGCCACGGCTTTTTGCTGCGCGGATCTAAGCGCATCACTTCGGGATAAAAGCTCTTTGCAAGCAGCTGCGCTGGCGTTCCTGTCGCATCGAAAAAAGTCATCGCAATTTTAAACAGCCCGGCTGCAGCAGGGCCGAGAACGACACCCACCAATACCGTGCTGCAGGAGTTGCGAGCAGACCAGATCGTGTGGGCAAAGTTGGTTGCCCAGACAAAATTCCATGCGCCTTCAAGGCTGCGCGCCGACTCAAACAGTCGTGGGCGTAGCGCACCGTGAATATTCCGGCTACGCAGTTCGCGCGCGGCAAACCACCAGTACATTGTGCCGCCGACCAGGCTGGAGGCGTACCAGGTGATCACAAAACCGGCAAACCCAAAATCGCCGAAATACGCGATAACGCTGCCCAGCGCGCGCAGGAAAGGTTTGGTGGCCTGCTGTACGGCAATCAAATCAAAACGGTTTACCGTCCGCAAAATCCCCGTCGGGGTTGATGAGGCCATTGAAGGGATCAGCGTGCAGTACAGCATTGCCAGCCAAAAGCTGTCGGCATCGAGGCCTAATGAATGCGAAAGAAACGGCAGTAACCCCATCCCGCAAAGGATCGCCGCAGCACCGCTGGCGATATCCAGGCTAAAGGAAAAAGAGATCACATCGCGGAACTGCTGCTGATTATTATTTTCCAGCGCGGGTGTGCCGTACTGAACGACCAGTTGCCAGGTCTGGAATTTGGCAAAATCGCTAATGGCTTTGGTGTACGACTGAACAATGACCAGCACGCCGAACATCGCAGGCGTCATCCCTTTACCGGCGCAGGAAAGCGCCAGTAACCCCAGTAGGGCGCTCACCACATTGCTGGAGCCTAAATAGGCGCTGTTACGAATGATGGTGCGAAACGCGCCATCAGCAAACCACTTTTTCATGGGATAAAAACCCGCCAGACCTGTTAATGATCACTCAGCAGGAGCAAACCCGCCCAGCATAAAATCTCAGGCCAGTGACGCGTACGTGCCTGAGTTCAGAGATTCTTTTGCTATGGGTGCTCCCCGATTTCGGGCAGGACGCTGGCGTGTTGTGATAAAACGCGCCTGCGCTGAGAATCCCGGGCCGTAACGGAGGCGGCTGCCAGCGCTTTTTCCAGCACCTCGCGGTAGGGCGCTCTGGAATCCAGATCGAGAATTCTCGAGCCGTTGTAGGTGAGCTTCATCATGACGTCGATTTTGTCGCGCAACTCGTTGTAGTCGTGGTCGGGCTTACGGGAAAATGCGGTACCAATATCGATATCAAGACGAATGATGAGTTCAGGACGATATAACGCCATTTCCTGATACAGGCGGGATTCGCGCCTGGCCATGCGGGTTTTCACCCAGCCCGTTGCGCGTTCGACGCCAATCCCCGGTCCGTCATAATGAAAACCGGAAATTTCGGCCTGAGGGTATCGATCGCTAATCACCAGCACGCCGCTTTGCGCCAGTCGCCGGACCTTGCGTAAGTTAGCCATCCGGCGTAGCGAGAACCCGTACATAATTAACGCCGCCCAAAGTGCGGGAGCCCGGGTACTCATGCTCTGCGTTTTTGACGACTTGGTCGCCAGTCGTCGTTCAAGCCATGTCCCGATAAGCGGCAGACGTTTGATTTTGTCGCCATCTTCTCCGGAAACAAGTCCCAGATAGCGGCGTTCAGTTACCCACTTTTGCTGCAGGTTTTTTACCAAATCCGCCGTCAGCGTGGATTTACCGGTGCCATCACAGCCCACTACGGCAATCAGTCCCGGAATATATTCCGGTAATGGCCCGTTCTGGGGGCTTAAGTTCTCTGTGTCCATGTCGTTCCGTCTTAAAAAGGACTCGCAAATCCGATCCGGTGATCGTGAAGAGAGGTCTGAATTGAGCGTAATGACTCAGTAAGAATTTTATCCGCCGACTCCCGACCGTTCAGTTCGAGGATTGGTGCTCCGTTGAACGTCAGATGCGGCGTGACCGCGATCTTCTCGTGGAGCACGGCAAGGGGATGATCAGGCTTACGTGAGAAGGCGGTTTCTTCATCGATATCCAGCCGGATCAACAGCAGAGGCCGCCAGGAGGCCATCCACTGGTACAACTGGAGTTCACGGGCTTTCAGGAGTCGTACCCACCGATTACCGCCAGCCGTTTTGGCCAGTTGTGGCCCGTCGAAGCGAAAACCGGGCACTTCCGCCTGGGGATAACGATCGACGATGAACAGCGTGCCTTGCCGACTCTGAATTAGCATGCTGCGGAATTTGTACGCTCTCCAGCAAGAGAGCAGGAAGATCACCAGCGCCGTGATGTTTCCTGGCGGTGCAGAAGGACTCTGGTGTACGTGTGCCGCTTTTTTTCGCAGATAACGCCCCAACAACGCCCCGACAACAGGCAAATGTTCAATCCATTCACCAATACGACCAGAGGACTGCCCGAGATAAAGCTGTTTTGTTGGCAACTGTAGGGCGAGATGCGACGTCAGGCTGGCTGCCAGGGTTGATTTACCTGAACCATCGCAACCGACTATAGCAATCACCCGTGCGAAAGGGGGAGGTATAGTGGGAATAGTATATTGACTCACGAAAGATCCAGTTTAAATAATTAATTGAGAGCGGCGGTTGTGTGCCAAGAATATCTGTTCAATAAAGTTGTGACAATGGGTAATTGTCGTTTTAGTATTAACAATTATATCCGGAAGGAGAGTCGGATAATAAATTATTCATGGTGGGTATTTTTGTTTAAGGGTGTATTTATGCAATCAATTAAACCTCCGCTAATAGCCGTTATTGGCAGCGATGGTTCGGGGAAAACAACGGTCTGCGAACATCTTGTTATCTGTTTGCAGAAACATGGCCCGACTGAAAAAGTTCATCTGGGTAAACAGGCAGGAAATGTAGGGCGCGCCGTGGTTAAATTACCGTTAATGGGTAATTCATTAGGTAACGTTATCGAACGTAATAAAGTTAAAACTGCAAAAAAATTACCTGGAGTGGTACCTGCATTAGTGATTATGTTTTTCGTTGCGCGTCGGTTATTGCGGTTTCGCCATATGCTGACGTGTCGTCGGCAGGGCCTCATTGTGTTAGCCGATCGCTACCCTCAGATACAAATCCCCGGCGCTTATGATGGTACCGTATTTCCCGTCAATACAGAGGGGAGTCGCTTCGTGAGTTGGTTGGCCGAACAAGAACGCTCGGCGTTTCACTGGATGGCCAGCCATAAGCCGGATTTAGTGATAAAACTGAATGTTGATCTCGACGTTGCTTGTGCACGTAAACCCGATCACCGTAGAGAAGCGCTGGCAAGAAAAATCGCGATAACACCACAACTGACCTTTGGCGGCGCGCCTCTGGTTGATATCGATGCTAATCAGCCGCTGGATGAAGTGCTGGCGGATGCGGAAAAAGCGATAACCGCGTTTATGGCTGCTCGTGGCTATCATCACACTGACGGTAATCAGCCCGCCGTTAGCTTTCATCCTCAGTAAGTATTGATGCCCAGTCTGGCGAACTGGGCATTCTCAGGTATATTCCGTTTCGCTAAGCCGGCAGTTGACTTAGATAAGTAGCAGGGAAGCCCAATACAGAAACCCGGACAGCAAAATCGCCGCTGGTAACGTGAATACCCAGGCCATCGCGATGCTGGTGACGGTTTTCCGCTGTAATCCGCCGCCGTCGACGATCATCGTTCCTGCGACGGCGGAAGAGAGCACATGCGTAGTAGAAACCGGCATCCCGATATAGCTGGCAAGACCAATGGAGATCGCCGCCGTGATCTGTGCGGACATTCCCTGGGCATAGGTCATCCCTTTTTTGCCAATCTTCTCGCCAATTGTGGTGGCCACGCGCCGCCAACCGATCATTGTTCCCATACCCAACGCCAGCGCGACCGCCATGATTATCCAGATCGGCGCATATTCAATGGTGCTCAGCATGTCGGTTTTCAGTTTTTTCAACAGATGCACGTCGCTACGACTGATATCCGCTAGTTTTGCCACTTTATCTGCCGTATCGGAGATGCACAGCATGATGCGTCGTAACTGACCGCGTTGCGGCACGCTTAATGTGTCGTAACTCTCCAGGTTTGCTGGTAACAGTGTTTTCACGCGACCCAGGGCATCCATCGTATTCGCCGGATGGCAATGAAATTCGGTGGTTGAGGAGGGATTCGCTGTCGGTACAGTAAGCGGTTGAGCCTTATCCACTACCTGTTTTATCACGTCAGGGTGCTGCTGAAAGTAGATTTCAAGATTGCTGACAGCATCACGCGTGCGGGTGATTTCGTAGCCTGAAGCGCTCATGTTCACCACGAAACCGGCAGGCGCAATCCCCACCAGTACCAGCATCACCAGGCCGATCCCTTTCTGACCATCGTTCGCGCCGTGAGAGAAGGCCACGCCCGCCGCTGAGGAGATGAGCGAAATACGCGTCCAGAATGGGGGTTTCTTTTTACCGCCTTTCTTTTTTCGTTCTTCAGGAAGACGGTGGATGCGATCGCGTTTTTTAGTGCCGCTCCAGTAGCGGCGTAGCAGGAAGATCAGGCCGCCTGCGATCACCATTCCGACGACGGGAGACGCAATCAACGACGCAAAGATATTGACCACCGCCGGGATGTTTAACGCATCGACTACCGAAGTCCCGTTCATCAGTGCGTTGGTGAGCCCAATCCCAATAATTGCGCCTATTAGGGTATGAGAACTGGAGGCCGGTAACCCGAAATACCAGGTTCCAAGGTTCCAGATAATCGCCGCCAGTAACAGGGAAAAAATCATCGCGAGGCCACGTGACGACCCCATATTGAGCAGTAAATCCGTGGGTAGCATATGCACAATGGCATAGGCAACGCTGAGTCCGCCCAGCAGGACGCCAAAGAAGTTGAAAACCGCCGCCATCATCACTGCCAGATGGGGTTGCATGGCTCGGGTATAAATGACGGTCGCGACCGCATTGGCGGTGTCGTGAAATCCGTTTATGGCTTCGTAAAACAGGACAAAGACCAGCGCAAGTAAAAGCATCAAGCCGGTATATAAATCCAGACCAGAAAATAAATGTAGCATAGGGGATATACCGCCATTTTGAAGAGACGAACGGGCGCATTATCAGTGACTTTCGTGATTCGGGCAAAGTGAAATATCACCTTTTTTTGATATGACATCCGTATCGCATTATTTTTTGGATGATTATTTTTATCTAATTCAACGGGGTAGGAGATAATTTAGAAAGGAGAGGCATGCTTTTCTGGTTTTAATAATGGAGTGAGTGTCGATTGAGTCATTAGGCGAATCTGCATATATTCTCAACAATATAAAAGCGGAATCTATAAAAGATTTATAAATATTTATTTTATGAATGATTGAAAAAGGGTAAATCCTGTTTTGTGGTGAGCTCCTTCAGGTATATAATTATTTTTGCTATGCAGGAATATATCGGATTAGATAAGGAACCGGGTAAAATGGATTTCAGGTCAGTAATATTGTCATGTGTAACCCTCTCTATTTTGTTGGGTTGTGTCACGCATTCCCCCATTGATGCGAAGAAAACCACATCGCAGGTGGAGAGTTCTGGCCGAAATACGACGTCACCCTCCTGGCTGACGGACAAAGATATTTTTGGTAATGAAACCACGCTGGCGATCTCTGAAGACGATATTCAGGCGGCACTGGCAGAAGACAATTTTCGCGTACCGCTGAACTCACCCGTCATTCTGGTACAGTCTGGCAATCGGGCGCCAGAGACGGTCATGCAGCAGGAAATGAGCCGCTATTACACGGTTGCGACGTTTTCCGGCATTCCGGACAGGCAAAAAAAAGCGATCTGTAATAAAGACAAAAGCAAAGACGAGAACCAGGACGCGGCGGTTGCTGAGAATACCAACTGGATGCAGGCGCTACGCTACATTGCGGCGAAAGGGCATCAGAAAGCGATTATCGTTTATCAGGAGACGTTGCAGTCCGGTAGATTTGATGCCGCGACCAAAAGCATGGTCTGGTCGGATTTTAAAGCAGGGAAACAGCCTGACAGCACATCGCTACGCTATCTGGTGCGTTTCACGCTGGTGGATGTCGCGAGTGGCGATTGGGCGACCTGGTCACCGTTTAATTATGAGACCAAAATACTAACCCCGCAGCCTGGACAGAAGGCATCCGTAGAGACGGTGACGGAACAGCAGATTGTGCAACTTAAGCAACAAACGTATGCCGCAATGGTTAAGGACCTGGTGGCGCGTTATCAGTAACGCGCGACGTCTGCCATAGGTCATCCTGCTGGCAGACGGTTGCAGACGCTTCCCTAAACTGACCTGGCGTCCGTCCAGAGAGGCGAAACAGGTGTATTCAAGAAAGACGGGGAGACAGCGGCACTCCCTTCGTGTGTGCCGCATTCAGCAACCCTTGAGCGAAATGCCAACCCTTTTGGTGAAACAATAAGCACTATCACATTTTGAATGTGAAGTATTGGCTGGCGGTTTTCGTCTTGTCGGCTTTGTAAAATCCGCAATCAGTCCTATAGTCCACAGAGTTTCTTTGTTTACAGGATCCTCTAATGCGTTTTAACGGACTGAATAAAGGGTTTTTCCTCTTTCTTCTCGCCATGGTGACATGGGCTTTCTTCGACGTGCTGTCGCCATACTTTTCCGCCATTTTATGGGCTGCGATTCTGACGGTTATCTTCTACCCGGTAAAAAATAGGCTGCGTTCGGCGTTAGGGGAGCGTAACGGGGTAGCGTCTCTGCTGACGCTGGGTATTATCTGCCTGATCGTATTCATCCCGCTAATGCTGATCCTCTCCTCACTCGCCGTTGAACTGAATGTGGTGTACACCAAGCTGCAGCATAACGACGCTCAGTTCCCGGAAGTGGTGGCGAGCTTGTTTGCGCATATGCCGGAGTGGGCGCGTTCGTTTCTTGCCGATCACTCCCTTGATAACGCCGCAAAAATCCAGCAGAAGCTGTCGGATGTGGTGCTAAAGGGCGGGCAATATCTGGCCGGGAGCGCCTTCCTGATTGGCAAAGGCACCTTTGGTTTCGCGATCAGTTTCGGCATCATGCTCTACCTGCTCTTTTTCCTGCTCAAGGATGGCCCGTTTCTGGTTCGGCAGATCCTCGACTCGCTACCGTTGTCGAATTTCGTTAAGCAACATCTGTTTGCAAAGTTTGCGGCGGTCTCCCGGGCGACGGTAAAAGGCACGGTTGTGGTGGCGATCGTGCAGGGGACGTTGGGCGGAATTGCGTTTTACATTGTGGGGATTGATGGCAGCATTCTGTGGGGGGCGCTGATGGCGTTTCTGTCCCTGATCCCGGCAGTGGGTTCCGCGATCGTCTGGGTGCCAGCCGCCATTTATCTTTTTTCGACGCAGCAACTGTGGCAGGGCTTTTTCATCGTCGGTTTCTTCGTGGTGGTGGTAGGGCTGGTGGATAATATTCTGCGCCCCATTCTGGTCGGCAAAGATACCAAAATGCCTGATTACCTGATTCTTATCACCACGGTGGGCGGAATGGAGATTTATGGCATCAATGGTTTCGTCATTGGTCCACTCGTTGCCGCGCTGTTTATCGCCTGCTGGAACATTCTTTCCGGGCGCGATCACGCGGGGAATACCGAAGAACTCGATAAAGATTTTATTGAGGATGGCATCGCTGAGGATAATAAAGCCGAGTGATGCAAATCCGGATGGCGGCAGATGCCCCATCCGGTATCCATTAATGACCAATCATTCTCGCTTCCGGGATCAACCGGAAGTAGAGGTGATCCGGCACTGGGCTGTTCCAGACGTCCATTAGCATCGCGAATGCGATAAGGGCAAACATTATGCCGAGTACCAGCAGCGTCATCGCCATACCCGATAATGTTCCTCGCCGTATTTCAGCGTTTCCCGTTGGTGTCCGCAGGGAAAATGTCAGCGTTGAAGCCACCGGACAGGATTCCACACAGGTCATACAGCCAGTGCATTCAACCGTTCGCACCTGAATCAGCTTATCCACCGGGATTTGCGACGGGCAGTTTTTGGCACATTTCCCGCAATCAATACAGCTTTGCGCATTGCGGCGGATTTTGAATGGTGAGAGCAGGGAAAGTAGCCCGAGCAAGGCGCCATAGGGACACAGATAACGGCACCACGCGTTGCGAATGAACAGGCTTATGACCACCAGAAGGGCGATGCTCAGTAGGGTGATCGTGCCGATATTGCGAAAGAAATCGAGCATCTTCACATCGATAATAATCCCGTAGGCCGACATTAAAAAATACTGAATGCCCTGCGCTGGCATCGACAGCGAAATGTAGAGAAAAAAGGCCAGCAGCAGATATTTCAGGCTGCGCAGAGGGATATCCAGCCAACGGGGCAACGTAAAATTGCGACCAAACAATCTCTTACCCACATCGGCGATGAGTTCAGACAACGTACCTACCGGGCACAGCCACGAGCAGAACGACTTTTTGAGCAACAGACTTACCAGCATAAACGCGGCCAGCAGCAGCATGGCGGCGGCGTGAACAGGGGGAAGGATGCCGGTTTCCAGCGTATAGCGCAAGTTCATCAGGCCTGCGATGGGCAGCCAGCCTTCAATGCCGCCAGGTCGGGAAACGTACAGACTGGTGCCGCCGGTTTCGTAATAACGCACCCAGTAGTAAAACGTCACGCCAATATAAATATTGATCGCCATCAGCAGCCACTGCGTAGCTTTGCGCCAGGTAGAGGCATTACGCCAGTCGTTCCATGGCAGTTTACCGCCCGTTGTTCCGGGGCGGCGTTGCCAGCGCTTTCTGCTTTTTTCGCTCATTGCCTTCTGACGTCCATAAAGTGGCATTTTGAATGCTACTATCGTACGGCTATCCCGTTGAGCCAGCGTTGATTTATATCATTGCCTGATAATTGGGCAGCTTACGCTGCCCAATATTTATAGATGAGTAATAAAACGCGCGAGCCGCTGTCGTAGCAGGCGGTTTTCCTGTCGTAAACGTGCGTTCTCTTCCAGTAGCGTGAGCGCCACGGCGATCCCCGGCCAGTCAAGCGCCAGTTCTTCACGTAACCGCAGGGCGCGCTGTACCACAGTGGCGGCATGATCGTCGAACTGCCAGCTGTCCGCCGTTTCGGTGTAAGGTTCGATGACGCCCAGACCCACGATCTCGTTCAGGTCTTCCTCCGTCACGCCGGTGCGCAGGCAAAATTCGGTAACCGTAAAAGTGATGGTGACGTTAGCCATTATGCTTTCCCCCAATCTTTGCGCGGATCAAATCCTGACTGTGCCTCTGCCAGTTGCTGCCACAGCGCAGTCGCACGTTCATCCGGTTTAGGCGGCATCACGATCTTCAGCACGACATACAAATCACCGGTCTGTTTTTTACTGACCAGACCTTTACCTTTGATGCGTAAACGTTGTCCGGCCTGGCTGCCGGGGGGAATGGTGACCAGAATGCTCTCTTTCAGCGTGGGGACGGCAATCTTTGCGCCCAGCGCGGCTTCCCATGGGGCGAGCGGGACCACAATTTCCAGATCCTGGTTAACGATATCAAACAGGGGATGTGGTGCGATGTGGATCACCAGCCATAAATCGCCATTCGGTCCGCCGTTTTCACCCGGCGTCCCCTGGCCTTTCAGACGAATACGCTGACCATTGCCGACACCCGCCGGAATTTTCACGTTCAGGGTTTTTGGAATTTCACGTTCAATCATGCCAAACGCATTGTAGACCGGCAGGTTATAGCTAATGGTTCGGTTGTGTTCAGCGAGTGTTTCTTCAAGAAAAACCGCGACTTCAATTTCAATATCATGTCCACGGCTGGCATGGCGCTGGCGAGACTGACGCGCGTGCTGACCAAAAATAGAGGAGAAGATATCGTCGAAGTCTTCGGCGTTGTAACTCTGGTTCTCTCCCTGCTGGAACTGACGGTTGAATTGCGGGTCATTGCGGTGTTGCCAGAGCTGATCGTACTCCGCGCGTCGCTGCTCATCGCTCAGCACTTCCCAGGCTTCAGCGACCTCTTTAAAGCGGGCTTCAGCATCGGGTTCTTTACTGACATCGGGATGATATTTGCGGGCCAGTCGGCGGTAAGCGGTCTTGATAGTCTTGAGATCGTCCGTCGGTTTCACGCCCATGATGGCGTAATAATCCTTTAATTCCATAGCGTTCTCTCGGGTTAATCAATACAGGCTAAAGGGATCCCTTAAAAGGTGTCATCGATAAGTGTAGGGTAATCCTGTCGAGGATGAATGCCAACCAGCGAAACAACATATCTTTACAGCCCAGAGGTTGCGTAAAACACGCCAGCCGCTAAGATAACTCGCGTCAATGAGTGAGGGTGTGATGGCGAAACGTCAACGGATGGGATGGTGGTTCCTCTGCCTGGCATGTGTCGTGGTGATGGTCTGTACCGCGCAGCGCATGGCGGGCCTGCATGCGTTGCAGATGGAGACCACCGCGATCGCGGCGACGGCGTCGCCGACGTCCGTGACTGAGGATGCATCTCCCGTGACCCCGTGCGAGCTCAGTGCGAAATCGCTGCTTGCCGCGCCACCGGTCGTTTTTGAAGGCGCGATCCTCGCGCTCTGTTTACTCCTTGCCTTGTTAACGCCGTTCAGGACCGTACGCTTACCGTTCTTCCCACAACGCGTTATTTCTCCCCCCAGACTTCGGGTCCATCTCAGATTCTGCGTTTTCCGCGAATGACAGACTGGCGGTTTCGTACAGTAAGTTAATCATTCATGGAGAAAAATTATGATGTATGCCTTCAGGCAGGGACTGATCTGCCTGTTATTACTCTGGCTGCCCGCATCGTGGGCGGCAGAGAGCGGCTGGCTGCGTTCCCCGCAGAACGATCATGCCAGCGTACGATTGCGTGCCGATACGTCAGCACAGGGGGAAACCCGTCTGCTGATCGACGTCAAACTGGAAAACGGCTGGAAGACGTACTGGCGTTCGCCGGGGGAAGGCGGCGTTGCACCTGCCATTGCCTGGCAAGGAGAGATGCCCGTGGTGGACTGGTTCTGGCCGACACCGGACCGTTTTGACGTCGCCGGTATGACCACCCAGGGCTATCACCAACAGGTCACGTTTCCGCTGGCCGTCCGGGGACACACTCCCGACCGCATTGCCGGTGTGCTGACGCTCTCTACCTGTAGCAACGTGTGTCTGCTGACCGACTACCCGTTTTCGCTTACGGCCTCTCAACAGGATGCCGGGTTTGCGCATGATTATGCTCAGGCGATGGGACGTGTGCCCCTGGCGCAGGGGCTGACTCAAACCCTGATCGCTGGTGCGCGTGACGGCGAGTTGGTGATCGAGGCGCAGCGCCGCGGTGGCTGGACCGCACCCGCGCTGTTCCTCGATAGCGTAGAGGACACGGATTTTGCTAAACCGCTGATCCGGGTCGATGGCGACAGACTGCACGCGACGGTGCCGGTTCACGATAGCTGGGGGGAAGGGGCGCCGAATTTACGCGGCAAATCGCTCACGCTGGTGCTGGCGGATAACGGTGTGGCGCAGGAGAGCCAGCTTATCGTGAGTGATGCGCCGGTGACAGAATCCGCCAGACTCCCGCTCTGGCAGGTGGTTCTTATGGCGCTGATGGGAGGCGTGATCCTTAATCTGATGCCTTGCGTATTGCCGGTGCTGGGGATGAAGCTGGGTTCGATTTTGCTCGTTGAGGAGAAAAACCGCCACCAGATACGACGGCAGTTCCTCGCGTCGGTCGGGGGGATTTTGATCTCCTTCATGGCGCTGGCATTACTGATGACCGTGCTAAGACTGAGCAATCAGGCGCTCGGTTGGGGTATCCAGTTCCAGAATCCGTGGTTTATTGGCGCGATGGTGCTGGTGATGCTGACCTTCAGCGCCAGTCTGTTCGGCCTGTTTGAATTTCGCCTGCCGTCATCAATGACCACCCGACTGGCGACTTACGGTGGTAAAGGCCTGGCGGGACATTTCTGGCAGGGCGCGTTTGCCACGCTGCTGGCGACACCGTGCAGCGCACCGTTTCTCGGTACAGCCGTGACGGTGGCGCTGACGGCATCGCTGCCCGTGTTGTGGGGGCTTTTCTTCGCCCTCGGCGTTGGGATGAGTCTGCCGTGGTTGCTGGTCGCCCTGCGTCCGGGTCTGGCGCTTCGTCTACCGCGACCGGGACGCTGGATGAACGGACTGCGACGCTTGCTCGGCTTAATGATGCTCGGTTCGGCCCTCTGGCTGGCAACGCTACTTCTGCCTCATCTGGGTTTTACCTCCCACAGTGCGGCGAAAGAGAGTGTCCGCTGGCAGCCGCTTAGCGAGCAGGCGATCACCGACGCGCTTGCGCAAAATAAGCGCGTATTTATCGATGTGACCGCCGACTGGTGCATTACCTGCAAGGTCAATAAATATAACGTGCTGAACACCGACGCGGTGCAGGCGGCGCTACAGCAACCGGATGTCGTGGCCCTGCGCGGCGACTGGACGCTGCCGTCTGATGACATTACGGCGTTTCTGAAATCACGCGGCCAGGTTGCCGTACCGTATAACCAAATCTATGGTCCCGGCTTACCGAAAGGTCAGGCGCTGCCGACGTTATTAACGCGCGACGGTCTGTTAGAAACACTGGCTAAAGCGAAAGGAGAAACGCCATGAAATCCCTGATCATCCTGTTATTGACCCTGTTCAGTGCGTTCAGCCATGCCAAAGATGTCGCGCCGTTTACCCCGGAGCAAGAAAAACAGATCGAAGCCCTCATTCAGGAGGCGTTGTTTAACGATCCGGCCAGTCCGCGATTTGGCGCAAAACAGGCAAAACTGACGCTGGTGAATTTTACCGACTACAACTGTCCGTACTGCAAACAGCTTGATCCGCTGCTTGAAAAACTGGTGGCGAAATACCCTGACGTGGCGGTGATTATCAAACCGCTGCCGTTTAAAGGCGAAAGCTCGGTGCTCTCTGCGCGGACGGCGCTCACCACCTGGCGTGAGCATCCACAGCAGTTCCTCGCGCTGCATGAAAAGCTGATGCAAAAGAAGGGATACCACACTGACGTCAGCATTAAACAGGCGCAGGAAAAATCGGCGGCCAGCCCGGTCATACTGGATGAAAAAAGCAATGAAACGCTACGTACCAATCTGCAACTGGCGCGACTCGTCGGCGTTCAGGGAACACCCGCGACGATCGTTGGTGATGAGCTGATCCCGGGGGCCGTCTCCTGGGAGGTGCTTGAAGAAGTCGTTAAAGAAAAACTGGCGGTGGCAAATGGTCAGTAAGTTGCGGCGATGGCTGCGCGAAGGTGTTTTTTTTTTGCTCCTGTTGGCTGGTGGAATGTGGCTAATGGATGCCTGGCGCGCGCCACAGGCACCAACGGCTTTCGACAGTACACCGCTTTACACGCTGGATGGCGAACGGGTAACGCTGGCGGCATTAAGTGAGGAAGAGCCGCTACTGATCTATTTTTGGGCCACCTGGTGTGGCGTTTGCCGCTATACCACACCGGACGTTGCCCGCTTGCAGGCACAAGGGGAGAAGGTGCTGACCATCGCGCTGCGTTCGGGAGATGAACAGACGATTGCGCGCTGGCTGGCGCGTAAAGGGATCTCTTTTCCCGTGGTCAACGATGCTAATGGCGCACTTTCCCGCAGTTGGGATATCAGCGTCACCCCCACGCTGATTGTGTTGTCAAAAGGGCAGGTGGTTTCTACGACCAGCGGCTGGACCAGCTACTGGGGGATGCGCCTGCGGCTAGGGTGGGCGAAAATCAGTTGAGTCAAAACCGGGGAAACCCGGTTTTTTTACACCATAAAATAGCCGTAACACTATGTGATTTAAATATTTAAGGCAGAAAGTAAACGGGTTGAATCTATATTTTCGCGGTTTTTATCATTGCAAATGACAAGGAGTAATGGCATATCATATAGCGATATAACGATGTTAATGCTTACAGGGATTATAAATAAATGCGCAAGGGTAAAGTTATTATTGCATCAATGATGGTGCTTTGCGTCCTTATTTTTCTGATTGCGATCGCCTGGTTTATGTTGTTTCAGGGGGAAATGACGGCGCCGACGGAAGAAGAAAAAAAAACTGCTGTTTTACAGGCTGCGGGCTTACTTAAGACGGATGCTCAGGATAAAAAATCGATTGAGAGTTTATATCAGCGTGCGATTATCGTGCGCACGGTGAATCTCGATTCCGGCGAGTGGGTGACGGATAAAACGGCCGCACAAGGATGTAAAAAACTCGCTCCGGAGCAGGACCCTGCACAGATTCGTCAACGCTGTTCGCTGGCGGAAGTTTATCTGGTAAAAGATAAGTATAATAAGATTCAGCAGGTTATCATTCCTGTTTCGGGAAAAGGAGCGAAATCGATGATGCATGCATTTCTCTCTTTGGGACTGGACGGTCGTACGGTGAACAATCTGTATTATTATCAGCAGCGGGAGACGCCATTTCTGGGGGCCAGAGTGAAAGATGAAAGCTGGCGTCAACAATGGCCGGGAAAAAAGGTGGCTGATGATAATGGAACGCCGGCGTTGAAAATAGTTCAGGAGAAATCAGGGAAGTATAATGAATATACCGTTGATGGTATTTCTGGTGCGACGCTGACGTCAACGGGCGTTGAAAAGAGTATTAACTACTGGATCAGTGAGCAGGGTTATGGCCCATTTTTGCAGCGACTGAAACAAGACCCGGAGATGTTGTATCGCTGAATCAAGTGTACCTGCGGATAATTTACTTTAAGCCTGTAGGCGCAGTATCACTCATTTTTTACGGATTTACGCAACGTAACATTTAATTCCTGACGGTCGGGGGCGTATATTACCCGCCGTCAGATTTCGCCCTCCATCACATATCAATGAAATAAATTTACATAACTTGTCACCCGTTGACATTTTTATGATCCAGGTCATGTACAACGCCAGCAAAAATCGATAATGATAATAATTATCATTTGTGTTATTTGGTGCGTATCGTGCGTAAGTTTTGCCTCTCACTGCTGGTAACTCTCTTCAGTCTGCTCATAAGCGTTAGCGTATGGGCCGCGACAAACTATGCTCCGTTTATTGAGGATATTGAGCAACGCCTTGATAAAACAGCAGAACTTTATTCTCAACAGCGCACCGATGAGGCGCGCCGCACGGTACAAATGGCCTACTTTGAGGTGTTTGAAAATCTCGAAGGCCCCATCCGCATCAACATCTCCGCCAGTAAAAGTTACGAAATGGAGAGCGCCTTCGGTGAAATCCGGCGGATGATTGGCGAGAAAAAACCGCTCGCTGATGTGCAGTCGAAAATCGACTGGCTGAAGGCATCGCTACGAGAAGTCGAACCGGTGCTGGACGGCGGACACCGACTGGTGGCGGAAGAGCAGCACAGCGCGCTCACCCGAACGGATATCGCTGTTCACTGGCAAGAGAGCGTCCGTATTATCGACGATCTGCTGGCCCAGGCGGTGAATGACTATCAGGCCGGGAACTACGCTACGGCCAGTCAGCATGTCCAGCAGGCGCACTATCAGGGATTCAAAAACTCTGAGATGGAAATGTCGGTCAGGCAGAATCGCTCGGCCAAAGATGCCGCAGCCATCAACCAACAGTTTTCCGCGCTGATTGCACTTGCCGCTCAACCCGATCGCCTCAACGACGTCTCTTATCAGGTCACCACGCTGTTACAGGATATTGAGGATATTCTGCCAGGCTTACCGACAACCCGCGACGATCAGCTGATTGCAGCCCCACAAACCGCAGACAACGGTCCGGCGGCGGAGGAGAGTACGCGGACAAACTGGGGTGAAGTGGCGGGCGGAATCAATCAGAGCATTCAGGACGCTATTGCGCGGTATCAACGCGGCGAGACGCAGAATGCCATTCTGGATGTTCAGGACAGCTATTTCGATCGCTTCGAAGCCAGCGGCATGGAAAACAAAATCGGCTCCCGTGATTCGGCGTTCAAAACCACGCTGGAAGCCTACTTCACCCGTCTGGTCAGCTTGATGAAGGCTGGTCAACCGGCAGAAAGACTCCAGTCAGAAGCGAGCGCGCTCGAGCAGGATCTGCAAAAAGCGGTGACGATGCTTGGCGAAGGAGAAGAGACGCAATGGAGTCTGCTGCTTTACAGCCTGATGATCATCGTCCGTGAAGGGTTGGAAGCCCTGCTGATCGTGGCGGCGATTGTCGCCTACATGGTGAAAAACAATCATCAGGATAAGCTGCCGCTGATTCGCCAGTCAGTGATCGTAGCCCTGGTCGCCAGCGTAATCACCGCAGTGATTTTCCAGTTGCTGTTCACCAACTCGGGCGCCAGTCGGGAACTGCTGGAAGGCATCACGATGTTGATTGCGGTCGTGATGCTGTTCTTCATGAGCTACTGGCTGCTGTCCAAAGTGGAAGCCCGACACTGGAAGGCCTGGCTGGAAGGCAAGCTGTCCCACTCGCTGACGACAGGGTCGCTGGTGGGGCTTTGGCTGACTAGTTTCCTCGCGGTCTATCGCGAAGGCGCCGAAACGGTTCTGTTCTACTACGCCCTGATCGGCGATGCCAAAGATGTCGCCGGACACATGGCGATTGGCGCGGGCTTTGTTATTGGCTGTGTCGTGTTACTGGCGGCGTGGCTGGTCATGCGTTATTCGGTGGTGCGTTTGCCGCTGAAACCCTTCTTTATGTTTACCGGCAGTTTCATGTATCTGATGGCCTTCGTGTTTGCGGGCAAAGGTGTACTGGAGCTGGTGGAAGGCAAACTGTTCCAGCCAACGTTGATTAACGGTTTCCCGGAAATCAGCTGGCTGGGGATTTATCCCTATGTGGAAACGCTGTTACCGCAGGCAGTATTGCTGCTCGCTGCGCTGGTTGCGCTGTGGGTTATGCGGCGAAAAAGCGCCGTTCCTGGGGAAACAATAAAAAACACTCTGTAGTTGTGATTTTAGACGAGAGGATATGTCTGATGACCATGAAGAAAACCCTGATTGCCAGCGCAGTGATGGCCGGAATTTTCACCGCACCGGCAGCGTTCGCCTTTAAAGAGTACCCGGCGGGCGAGCCTGTCGTGATGAATGAAATGGAGCTGGCCGCCGTTTATCTGCAGCCGATTGATATGGAGCCGCGCGGCATGGGCTTACCGGCAGCCAAAGCCGATATTCACCTTGAGGCGGATATTCACGCGGT
Organism: Citrobacter sp. RHB35-C17; assembly: GCF_013816795.1. NCBI lineage: Bacteria > Pseudomonadati > Pseudomonadota > Gammaproteobacteria > Enterobacterales > Enterobacteriaceae > Citrobacter > Citrobacter sp. RHB35-C17. The sequence goes on from NZ_CP057150.1 coordinate 1,862,581, forward strand.
CGAAGGCAGCAAAAACGGCTTTGGCGCAGGAGAGTGGATCCCCTATCTGACCATCAGCTACACCCTGGTCAACAGCGATACCGGTGAAAAACAGGAAGGAACGTTTATGCCGATGGTCGCCAGCGATGGCCCTCACTATGGCGCGAACGTCAAGATGATGGGCGTGGGCAACTACAAAGTGACTTACCACATTGAACCGCCGTCAAAAGCGGGGATGCACCGTCACACCGACAGTGACACTGGTGTCGGTCGCTGGTGGAAACCGTTTGATGTGAGCTACGAATTTAAATACGTCGGTCTGAACTAAGAAAACCGATGCGCCGGGATGCTAACTCATCCCGGCCGAGTCAATCCGCTGTTCTGAGTCGATGTCATGAGTTACTTTTTCGTCACCACGTTACAGGTCTTTTTCTGCATCGCGTTACTCTCCGGCGTTCTCTGGAGTCGAAACGATCCCCCTTCCTTACGCCCTCTGGGCTGGACGCTGCTTATTGGTCTGGCGGCCGGCGTGCTGGCAGGACTGACGCTGCGCGGTTCACAACCGGTACAGCTGTTACTGGTCGGAACGGAAGTGATGGTCACGTTGCTGTTTGTGCTCAGCTTCTGGTGGGCGGGAAACCGTGTGCGCTATTTGTGGCAAGGGATTCTGGTCTTTGGCGCAGCGCGTCACTGGGCGCTCGATCCGAATCTCGGTGGCTTAACCAGCACGCATGTCCTGAATACTGAACTGCTGCTGAATTTGACGGCAGTGGTGCTCGCCTTCGCGATCCTTTGTCTGGCTGGCGTGCTTTGCGCCATGCTGCTGCGCCGAATCCGCGTGCTGTACTGGCCATTCACCCTCATTCTGCTGGTCATGCTGTGGCTGCCGTTAAGCGGTAATTTGCTGTTGCTGTTGATGAAGCTACAGGTACTGCCGCTGGCGAAATCGCTGCTGAGCTTTGTGGCGAAAGTGACCAATAATGCGCCAGCCTATAACTGGATGGCGGTGGGATTACTGCTGCTCCTGGCGCTGTGCTGGCTGCCGTCGTTGCTGAGCGCCCATCGTCAGACGCGGGCAACAGAAGAACCGATTGCACATCGCCTGGCGCTGGCGCAGCGGCGTAATGCGCTACGGCTTTGGCTGGTCACCCTCGGCTGTGCCGTGGTGGTGATTGCCGGGCAACTGTGGTGGGACAACGTCGCGTCTCAGCCGCCGCAGCTTTCGCAAGCCATCCCGGTAACGCTCGCCAGCGACGGCAGTATTCATCTGCCGGTTGAACAACTGCGGGACGGTAAGTTGCATCGCTTTGTCTGGGTGGCTGACGATGGCAAAGCCGTGCGCTTTTTCATCATCAACCGTTATCCCGACAAACTGCGCTTTGGCGTGGTGTTTGATGCCTGTCTATTGTGCGGCGATCAGGGCTATGTGATGGAAGGCAATCAGGTCATTTGCGTCGCCTGTGGGGTACATATTTTTATCCCTTCCATTGGCAAACCCGGCGGTTGCAATCCGGTACCGATTGAAAACTGGCACAACGATGAAAAAGAGTTAGTGATCCCCGGTAAAGAACTGGCCGCTGGCGTGAACTACTTCTCGACGGTGATGACCATTCAGGTGACCGATCCGGTTGATGGTTCAACGCTGACCAATACCTCGGCGGACTTCAAGTACAGCTACGGCGGTAAGACCTGGTTCTTTTCCTCCGAAGAGAACTATGACCGTTTTCGTCAAACGCCGGAACAGTTTGTTCCTGCTGAACTGAGGGAGGAGTAACGATGCTGTGGCGAATGTTACGACAATCCTGGGGACGCAACCTGCGGCGTAAAGGGCTGGCGATTATCACGGTCTTTCTTGCAGCCAGCCTGATCTCGGCGCTGCTGGCGGTGTCGATCGATATCGGTGACAAAATGTCGAGGGAGCTCAAATCCTACGGCGCAAACATCCTGATTGAGCCTGCCGGACAAGCGACATTGCCTGCGCTGTTTAGCGAAAGCAGTAATCCGCTCTCTGGGCAGGATTTCCTTGATGAAGCTGAATTGCCGAATATCAAAGATATTTTCTGGCGCAATAACATTGTCGGTTTTGCGCCGATGCTGGGCGCTGAAGTCACCGTGAACGATAACGCGGTGCGCATTCTCGGGACGTTCTTCAGCCAACCGGTCGATATTCCGGATGAAGAGGGATATGAAACCGGACAGAAAACGGTTAGCCCGTTCTGGCAGGTGACCGGCGACTGGCCGCAGGAAGGCGAGAACAGTCCACCGCAAACGCTCGTGGGGCATGCGCTGGCGCGACAAACAGGATGGAAAGCGGGTGATACGCTGGTATTAAACAACGCGGATACAACAGTGCCTGTCACCGTCAGCGGGATCCTCTCCAGCGGCGGCGAGGAAGATAACCAACTGGTGATGCCGCTCGCGATAGCGCAGACGCTATTGGGGTTGCCCGGCAAGGTGCAGGCCATTCGTGTTTCGGCGCTGACGGTACCGGAAAATGAGCTTTCACGTCGCGCGCGGGAAAATCTGGATGCGCTTAATGCGGAAGAGTACGACCTCTGGTACTGCACTGCTTATGTTTCTTCTATCGCCCACCAACTGGAGGAGGCGATCTCCGGGGCGGAGGTGCGCCCGGTCTGGCAAGTCGCCGCCTCTGAAGGGGGGGTGATTGACAAAATTCAGTTGCTGATGGCGGTGGTGACGATTGCCGCGCTGGCGGCATCGGCAATGGGGATTGCCTCGCTGATGACCAGCACGATTATGGAACGCGCCAAAGAGATCGGTCTGATGAAGGCGCTTGGCGCGCGTCAGTGGCAGATCATGCTGCTGTTCTACCTCGAAGCCGCTTCCAGTGGGCTGGCTGGCGGGGCGCTGGGATGCGTTGCCGGATGGGGGCTGGCGAAAGCGATTGGCGTGATGCTGTTCGACGCACCGCTTGAATTCGCGTGGATTGTGGTGCCGTGTGTACTGGTGGTTGCGATATTGATTGCCCTGATCGGAACCTGGTTCCCGGCGCGGCGCATTGCGCGACTGTATCCCGTGGAGGTGCTGTATGGCCGCTAAACGGACAATGCTCTGGCTGCTGGTGTGGCGGGCGCTGCGCCTGCGTTTTCAGCGGGTCAGCGTGGTTTTTGCCGCGCTGATGGTGGGGGCGACCATCGTGACGGCGCTGAGCGCGGTATGGTTCGACATCAATACTAAAATGAGTGAAGAGTTACGCACCTTCGGCGCCAACTTCTACATCGGGCCGGGGCACGGCGCGAGTATGCCACAGCGGGAGCTACGGACCCTTCTGGATGATGCGCCAGCGGGGCTGGTTCACGGTGCCAGTCCGTGGTTATACGGCATGGCGCGTACCGAACTGGAAAAAGTGGTGATCGTCGGCGTCTGGTTTGAATCATTGCAAAAACTGGTGCCTTACTGGCAGGTCCAGGGGAGCTGGATTGGCGTCAGCTTCGACGATCGCAACGCGATGATTGGCGTCAAGCTGGCGGAGCGCCTCAACGTTCAGCCCGGCGATAACGTCACGCTGGTCGATCATAACCAGCGGAAAAACCTGCAGATTAAAGGCATTGTTGAAGCCGGTGACGCCACGGACAACATGCTGATCGTCAGCCTCGACGTGGCGCAAGCCTGGCTGCATCAGCCGGGGAAAATCAGCCACGGCCTGTTGAGCGTCAGTAATGATGTTGGCCAGGTTGATCGCTATGCCAGCCGGTTGCAAAGCCAGTATCCGGATCTGGAGATTCGCCCGGTGCGTAAAGTCTCCGCCTCAGAAGGACAGGTGCTGGATAAGATCAAAGGGCTGATGGGACTGGTATCGCTGGTGATTCTGGCGCTCTCTTCCCTGTGCGTGAATACCACCCTGATGGCGATAGTCGGCGAGCGTGCCCGCGAGTTCGCTCTGCAAAAAGCGCTGGGTGCCAGCAATGGCGACATCGTACGGCAAATCTTGCTGGAAACCTGCATTATCGCCCTTGCGGCCGTAGTGTGCGGCTGGTTGTTGGGGTATTTGCTGGCGCAACTGTTGGGACTGACGGTATTCAACGCGGCGATCTCGCTGCGTCTGCCGGTGCTGCCCATCACCCTCGTATTGTCTTTACTGGTCGCCATTCTGGCGGCGATTGTTCCGGTACGGCGTGCGGTCAGCGTCGAACCCGCTAACGTGCTGAAAGGAGAGTAGCGCCATGTCCGTGACGCAGATTCCACAGGTGGCGATCGAAACACGTCACCTCTATAAACGGTTTGGCGACGTTACCGCCCTGGATGATATTAACCTGCGAATTACGCAAGGGGAGTTTGTCGCCATCATGGGGGCCTCCGGCTCCGGGAAAACGACGCTGATGAACATCCTCACCTGTCTGGATACCGCAACGGAAGGTCAGGTGTTTCTTGAGGGTACGGACGCCGCCGCGCTGGATGAAGAGGGACGGCGTCGTTTTCGCGCCGAGAAGATTGGCCTGGTGTTCCAGCAATTCCATCTCATTCCCTTTTTAACCGCGCTGGAAAATATCATGCTGGCGCAGCACTACCACAGCGTGGTGGACGAGGCAGCAGCCAGAAAAGTACTGGAACAGGTCGGCCTTGGGCACCGCGTCACCCATTTACCCAGCCAGCTTTCCGGTGGGGAGCAGCAGCGTGTCTGTATTGCGCGGGCGCTGGTGAATGAGCCGCCGGTCATTTTCGCGGATGAACCGACAGGCAACCTCGATGAAGAGAATGAACAGCGGGTGTTGGATTTGCTTACCGATTTGCACCGCCAGGGGCGCACGATAGTCATGGTGACGCATAACCCGGCGCTTGGGCAGTTTGCCGATCGCATTTTGCGTCTGCAACACGGAAAGTATCTGGGAGAGGAGGCGATGCAACATGCGCTGGCTTAACGTTTTCATTCTCTCACTGGCGGTATTGCTCAGTGGCTGTAAAGAGGAAAAGCTGGCTGTCGGCGAAACGGCTCCGGCGTTGGCGGCCTTCGATTTACAAGGCCAGGAGTCCGGACTGGATCGCTGGCAGGGAAAATCCATCTACCTCAATTTCTGGTCGGCAGGCTGCGGTGGTTGTCTGGCGGAGATGGATTCGCTGGAAACGCTCAGCCAGAAATGGGGCGATAGCGTGGTAGTGGTGGCGGTGAATACCGATCCGGGTACGGTCAACCTGGATGCGCTACTGGCGAAGCACCAGGTGTCGTATCCGGTCCTTCGCGATCAGATGAAAATCACTCAGGAACGATACCAGGTCATCGGCACACCGACCTCGGTCCTGATTGATCCACAAGGCCGGGTGCTGGAGTGGCATCAGGGAATGCGTAAACCGGCGGAATTAGCCGCCACGTTCGCCCGTCTCGCGGGGCAATAAGTTTTCGGTGGAGGGATACCGCTGATGGCATTTATCTGGAACGACGAGAGCCTGGCTCTCCTGCGTGAAAACGCGGGCGTCCTCTCGACGCAACACATTGCGCAGATGCTGTGCACCAATGTGACGGTGGTGCGCAATATGGCTTACCGGCTGAAACTCAGTTTGCGTGTGTCGGCGTATAGCCAGAAGAGAATTCAACAGGTTCAGGCATTTTATGAATCCGATGAACCGCTGACCATGAAGGAGATTGCCGTGCGAACCGGGCTTACGTTCAGCACGGTGCAGTACATCGTCTATGTCAAACTGAAACATAAGCCCTATGCCACCCGCGAGTTTATCGCGTTCGAAACACAGGATGCGGTGCATTATCGCGTGCAAAAAGAGTTTGTCGATACCGAGCGTACGCGACTGCAACAACCGCTGGATAACAGCCGTTTTCAGGAACTGTATCTCAAAGACGGGACAGCCTACTGCGCGCGTAACATCCGCCATGAAGTCATTATCTCTGAATAGCGGAAACCACATTTCGTTCGCTGACGAAGCAAGCATCGTCGCAAGCATTCAGGATAGGTCATCTTCTCCTTACAGGACGCTGAAGCATGACCCTTCTTTTTGCATTCGACCCCGACCAGGTTGTGATGATTGCCTTAACCTTTGTTCTTGCTGGGATGGTGAAAGGCGTCACCGGCATGGGGCTGCCTACTGTGGCAATGGGGATCCTCGGCTCGCTGATCTCTCCGGTTGCGGCGGCGGCTATGCTGTTGTTACCTTCGCTTATCAGCAATCTGTTTCAGTTTGGCGGCGGTGGAAATACCCGGATGTTGCTGAAGCGACTCTGGCCTATGCTGCTAACGGTGGTGATTGCCACACTGTTGGCCAGCGTCTGGATCACCGGTGGCGAGACTTCCCGCACACAGTTTGCGCTCGGGCTGGCGCTGATGGTGTATGCGCTCTGGACCCTGGCGGGAAAACGAATTGCGATCGCACCGCGGCGTGAAAAACCGCTCTCACTGGTTGTCGGATTCGCTACCGGCTTGTTGACCGGCGGAACGGGCGTCTTTGTGATGCCGGCGGTGCCGTGGATCCAGTCGCTGGGCTTTGAGAAGGATGAACTGGTTCAGGCGCTCGGTATCTCTTTTACCTTTTCCACGCTGGCGTTAGCACTGGGTCTGTGGTGGCACGACGCGCTCCCCGTGCAGTCGCTGAGCTTATCGGCATTCGCCATCGTTCCGGCGCTGCTCGGCCAGTGGGCAGGCACTCGTATCCGACGGGTCATCTCACCCGTTGTCTTTAAACGTTGCTTTCTGTTTTGTCTGATGGGGCTAAGTATCGAAATGATGCTCCGTGCTGTGACTTAATGACAAAATCGTGCCATGGTTAACCCCTCCCCGAGGCTGAGAGGTCAGTATGACGTCAATAGTCGTAAATGAAGAAGACGGCGAACTCGAATCACGAATGGCGCTGACGGCGGCGGTGATGGCGGACAAATCGCGATCCCGGATGCTGTGTGCGCTGATGGATGGCCGGGCATGGACGGCGACGGAACTGAGCGCGGTGGCGGATATCTCGCCGTCTACCGCCAGTGCGCACCTGGCCCGTCTGTGCGAGCAGCGGTTCGTGGTTTCTCTCGCCCAGGGGCGGCACCGCTATTTTCGCCTTGCAAGCGCAGACATTGCGGAACTGCTGGAGCGTCTGATGGGCGTCGCCTGGACATCAACGGCATCGCGGAAAATCACTACGCCTTTGAGTTTGCGTCAGGCGCGGACCTGTTATGACCATCTGGCCGGAGAAGTGGCGGTGAGACTGTTTGATACGCTGGTTTCCCGACAGTGGCTGACGGCAGATGGCGAAACCCTGACGCCTCTGGGTGAGGAGAAACTGGCGGATCTGGGCATTGTCGTACAGGCCAGCGTGTCGCGACGCAAATTTAGCTGCGGCTGTCTGGACTGGAGCGAGCGACGTTATCATCTGGGGGGTGTACTTGGCGCGGCGCTACTGACCTGGCTTACCGGGCAGCGGTGGATCAAAACAGCACCGGGAAGCCGCCAGGTCACCTTCACGCCCTCCGGGATCCGCAAGCTGCAAATGATATTTGGCATCAATATGATGCGCTGAATCCCTGTTTTTGCGGTCTCGTTCCCAAAAATGTGTCATATATCTGTCACACTTATGAATGACGAATAACAACACGAGGTCGTAGGGATGAACAAATCGTTAATTGCCGCCGCTGTGGCAGGGGTTGTGATGGTGTCTTCTGCCGCGCAGGCACAAACGGCGCCGGAAGGCTATCAGCTACAGCAAGTATTGATGATGAGTCGACATAACTTACGTGCGCCGCTGGCGAACAATGGCAGCGTGCTGGAGCAGTCCACTCCGAATAAATGGCCTGAATGGGATGTGCCGGGCGGACAGCTCACCACCAAAGGTGGCGTGCTGGAAGTGTATATGGGCCATTACATGCGTGAATGGCTGGCAGAGCAGGGGATGGTGAAATCCGGCGAGTGCCCGGCACCGGATACGGTCTATACCTATGCCAACAGTCTGCAGCGTACGGTCGCGACCGCCCAGTTCTTTATCACCGGCGCGTTCCCTGGCTGCGATGTTCCGGTGCATCACCAGGAAAAAATGGGCACCATGGACCCCACCTTTAACCCGGTGATCACCGATGATTCGGCGGCTTTCCGCGAGAAAGCCGTACAGGCGATGGAAAAAGAGCGCGGCCAGATGCAACTTGATGACAGCTACAAGTTGCTGGAACAGATGATCAACTACAAAGACTCGCCATCATGCAAGGAAAAACAGCAGTGTTCGCTGACTGACGCTAAAGATACCTTTAGCGCGAACTATGAGCAGGAGCCCGGTGTCTCCGGACCGCTGAAAGTGGGGAACTCGCTGGTGGACGCCTTCACGCTGCAATACTACGAAGGATTCCCGATGGATCAGGTGGCCTGGGGCGAAATTAAATCCGATCAGCAATGGAAGGTGTTGTCGAAACTGAAAAATGGCTATCAGGACAGCCTGTTTACCTCTGCGGAGGTCGCACGTAACGTGGCGAAACCGCTGGTGAAATACATCGACAAAGCGCTGGTAACCGAACAGTCGAAAGCGCCGAAAATTACCGTGCTGGTGGGGCATGACTCCAACATCGCCTCACTGCTTACCGCACTGGAATTCAAACCCTATCAGTTACATGATCAAAACGAACGTACGCCGATTGGCGGCAAAATTGTCTTCCAGCGCTGGCATGACACGAAGGCCAACCGCGATCTGATGAAAATTGAGTATGTGTATCAGAGTTCAGAGCAGCTGCGTAATGCGGATGTGCTGACGCTGAAAGCCCCGGCGCAACGCGTGACCCTGGAGTTGAAAGGATGCCCGATTGATGCGAACGGTTTCTGTCCGATCGACAAGTTTGACGCGCTGCTGAATGAGGCGGCGAAATAAATGAGGTTCCCCCGCGTAAGCGGGGGATTTAACGGCTTAAACGTTTTTACGTTCGATGGTCTGTTCGCCCCAGAAGAGCGCGTCTTTATCTGTCTTATCAAAGGCTTTGATGAGCACTTCATCGCTGCCTTCTTCCCAAATTTTTTCTGCCAGCTTTTCGTCATATCCGGCAACTTCAAATATGGCTTCGGCTATTTCCGGCGATGTATTGCGCAGACTTGCCCACTCACCGACGTGATGAGCCTTCGCTTCTTGAGTTGGCATTCTTATCCTCCCGTTGAAGATTAGCCGTTGAGCTTCACTGCCAGACCGGCAACGTATTCGCCCTGATAACGTGCGATAGAGAGTTCTTCCTGACTGGGCTGGCGTGAACCGTCACCCCCGGCAATGGTCGTTGCGCCATAAGGCGTACCACCGCGAACTTGCGAAACATCGAACAGTTCCTGTGCGGCGTAGCCGATGGGCACAATCACCATCCCATGATGGGCAAGTGTAGTCCATGTAGACGTAATCGTTTGTTCCTGACCGCCGCCTGTCCCGGTAGAACTGAAAACGCTGGCGAGTTTGCCATACAGCGCGCCGGACGCCCACAATCCGCCCGTCTGATCGAGGAAGGTACGCATCTGGCCTGACATATTGCCAAAGCGCGTTGGCGTACCAAAAATAATGGCGTCGTAATCCGCCAGTTCTTGCGGGGTGGCGACGGGCGCGTTTTGCGTCTTGCCTCCGGCTTTGGCAAAAATTTCAGCTGGCATGGTTTCCGGTACACGCTTAATCACGACCTCTGCGCCGTCCACTTTGTTTGCCCCTTCCGCTACCGCGTGCGCCATCGTTTCGATGTGTCCGTACATGGAATAATAAAGCACCAGAACTTTAGCCATTTGTACTACTCCTCGTATTAACCGTGTCTGTAGCGATTCGCTACCCTCTTTAAAGATATGACGTGGCGCTGAGAGTGCAAATATCACGACCATTTCTTTGATTTATAACAAATTTTAGGACAGCCTGTTTTGTAGCAAAATGATACATTTTCTCGCCGCTAAATTTTGCTAATCATAAGAAAGGCTTATTGATAAACTGAGGCAATTATTTCTCAACACGGACTTAAGCTGTTGCAGGATATTACCAGCGGCGGGCCGAACGCTCTGTATTGCCTAAGCTTAGTTTCACGTCGCGAGGTGAATGGCATCCGCCATCCGTGGCGTGAGGAGTCACTCCTCAGTACCTATGCAATATGATGTCTAATCAATGACGGAGGTCAGTAATGGCAAACCATCGAGGCGGTTCCGGTAATTTTGCCGAAGACCGCGAAAGAGCATCAGAAGCAGGTAAGAAAGGTGGTCAGCACAGCGGGGGGAATTTTAAAAATGACCCGCAGCGTGCCTCTGAAGCAGGTAAAAAAGGGGGCAAGAGCAGTGGTGGTAGCCGTAACAGCTAGCATTGCCGCACTTGTCGATCATCATGTTCAGCCTCCCCTTACTGCGTGATGACGCCACCGCCGCCGGATACTCCGGCGGTTTTTTTTGCCCGTCAGGTTGAACTGAAAGGAAACGCCACGCAGACTATGCGCCACTGACAGATTCACCGAACAAGGAAAGGGCATGGCCGAACGTGCTGAGAAAAAAACAGGTAAACGCTCGCAGGCGGTCAGCGCGAAACGCGAAGCGATTCTGACAGCCGCATTAAATACGTTTTCACAATATGGTTTTCACGGTACCCGTATTGAACACATTGCCGAGCAGGCCGGCGTCTCCAAAACCAATCTTCTTTATTACTACCCGTCAAAAGAGGCGCTGTATGTCGCCGTGCTACGTCAAATTCTGGATATCTGGCTGGCGCCCTTAAAAGCGTTTCGGGAAGATTTTGCGCCATTGGCTGCCATTAAAGAGTACATCCGGCTGAAGCTGGAAGTGTCCCGTGATTACCCGCAGGCCTCGCGTCTTTTTTGCATGGAGATGCTGGCCGGTGCGCCGCTGTTGATGGATGAATTGACCGGCGATCTGAAAACGCTGATTGATGAAAAGTCCGCCCTGATTGCCGGTTGGGTGAAGAGCGGCAAACTGGCGCCGATCGACCCGCATCATCTGATCTTCATGATTTGGGCTTCAACACAGCATTACGCCGATTTTGCGCCTCAGGTTGAGGCGGTGACGGGCGCAACGCTGCGTGACGAAACCTTTTTTAATCAGACGGTTGAAAACGTTCAACGCATGATTATTGAGGGAATTCGCGTTCGTTAATTGGCAGGCGGCAGTGGGCAGCTCATATCGCCTTCTTCGCACTGTAGCAGCGAGGCGAGAAACGCTTCACGCTCGGCGGTTTTATCCGCCAGACACTGATTGGCGATCATCACCTGAGCACTTCCCCCCTCGGTGCCGGAGCTGATAAGCGCGCAGTCGGCATCGCGCATGGCGATCCACGCGGTCTGCGCCTTTTTCAGCAGTTCCTGCTGTGGCGGGGCTGCGCGTTTCAGCGCATTCTGATACGTTTCATTCAGTTCTTTGTCTGCCGTCTGATACTGGGTGACGGCACAGGTATTCATTTCCGCTTGCGTGCTGGCATTTGCGCAGTCATCGGCCAGCGCCTGACCGCTGAGCAGCAGCGCAGCGCAGGTGAGTAGTATTCGTTTCATCATTCCCTCTGGCTCCATAAAAAAAGGCCCCGTTTCCGGAGCCTTAATTAACCACAGCCTTAGCCAATTGTCATCAGGCTTGCGTTACCTCCGGCGGCTGCCGTGTTCACGCTTAACGAACGCTCGACGTACAGTCGCTCCAGCAGAATATTACTTTCACCACGGGCGAAACCTTGTACCGAGACAATCGCGCCTTCACGGGCTGCTACCGCTTCACACAGGGCACGAAGCTGATCGGAATCGCCGTGGAAGATCACCGCATCAAAAGGCTGCGTTGCCAGGCTGTCGGTTTTCGCAAACGCAATGCGGGCAGAAACCGCTGCCGGCAGGCGTTTCGCCAGGTCACGGTGGAAAGCATCGTCAGTCCACAAAATCTGACTCCCGACCGAAGTGACGGCGGCAAGTTGCACCAGCGCATCCTGTTCATCATCCGCGATACACAGTACGCGCTCACGCGGTAACAGCGTCCAGGTGTTACGCTCCCCGGTAGGGCCAGGCAGCAGACGCTGCGTACCGGCCTGCGCCAGTTCGCCAAACTGTTGGCAAAGTTGACGTAACACAGGGCGATCGGCCGCCCACTCGCTGAGCGCTTCCAGCGGCTGGATCAGCGCGGCTTTCAACTGGGCGTCTACCGGATAGTCCGCATCCTGACGCGCCAGAGTGATGGCCAGCGCATTTTCCGGACGATTTGCCAGCAGACGGTAGAGATAGAGCGGCCCACCGGCTTTTGGGCCGGTCCCCGAGAGTCCTTCGCCGCCGAACGGCTGTACGCCGACGACCGCCCCCACCATATTCCGGTTAACGTACAGGTTGCCTACGTGCGCCGAACCGGTGACCTGGGCAATGGTTTCATCAATACGGGTGTGGACGCCCAGCGTCAGACCGTAGCCGGAGGCGTTGATTTGGTCAATCAGCGCGTCCAGGTTGTTACGGTTGTAGCGTACAACGTGCAGAACCGGACCAAAGACCTCTTTTTGCAGCTCGTCAATGCTGTCCAGTTCGATCAGCGTTGGCGCAACGAATGTACCGCTTTGCCATTCACGGACATCTTCACTGTTTTCACGCGCCGCCTGGAATACCGGACGACCTTTCGCCCGCATAGCCTGAATATGCTGTTCAATATTGGATTTGGCTTCACTGTCGATCACCGGACCGATATCGGTGGTCAGACGCCCCGGGTTGCCCATCCGGCATTCGGCCATCGCGCCGCGCAGCATTTTCAGCGTGTGGTCGGCGATATCATCCTGTAGACAGAGTATGCGCAGCGCGGAGCAGCGCTGTCCGGCGCTGTCAAATGCCGAGGACAGTACGTCGACCACCACCTGTTCGGTGAGGGCAGACGAGTCAACGATCATCGCGTTCATGCCGCCCGTTTCGGCGATCAGGGGAATCGGACGTCCCTGTGCATCCAGACGCGTCGCGATGTTACGTTGCAGCAGCGTCGCCACTTCGGTAGAACCGGTAAACATCACGCCGCGCACGCGGCTGTCGGCGGTCAATTGCGCGCCCACCGTTTCACCCCGGCCAGGCAGCAGTTGCACCACGCCCGGCGGTACGCCAGCTTCCAGCAAGATGGCAATGCCCTGGGCTGCGATAAGCGGCGTCTGTTCCGCGGGTTTTGCCAGTACGCTGTTGCCTGCAGCCAGCGCGGCGGCGATTTGTCCGCTGAAAATGGCCAGCGGGAAGTTCCACGGGCTGATGCAAACAACCGGACCGAGCGGGCGGTGGGTCTCATTATCAAAATCGTCACGCACCTGACCGGCGTAATAATGCAGGAAGTCTACTGCTTCACGCACTTCGGCAATGGCGTTGGCGAAGCTCTTACCGGCTTCACGCACCAGAATGCCGATCAGCTGTTGCATCTGGCCTTCCATCAACACGGCAGCGCGATGGAGGATGGCGGCACGTTCATGCGGCGGCGTCGCAAACCAGATAGGAGCATTGTTCACCGCGCTTTGCAGCGCCTGTTCGACTTCAGTTTCACTGGCTTCACGGACATAACCGACGATGTCTTTCGGTTCTGCCGGGTTGACCACCGGGCTCATTTCGCCCTCTGCAACCGGTGTCTCGAGCATCGGCAACGCTCGCCATTTTTGCAGCGCGCTGTTGAGCAGGGCAGAGGAGAGTGAGGCCAGACGATGTTCGTTGGAAAGATCCAGACCGGCAGAGTTTTCGCGCCCTTTGCCGTACAAATCGCGCGGCAGCGGAATTTTCGGATGCGGCAGACCGGTCTGACCTTCCTGCTGCGCCAGTTTTTCAACGGCCTCGACCGGATCGGCCACCAGTTCGTCCAGCGGCAGCGTGGTATCCGCGATACGGTTAACAAAGGAGGTGTTCGCCCCGTTTTCCAAGAGACGACGCACCAGGTACGCCAGCAGTGTTTCATGGGTGCCAACCGGTGCATAAATGCGGCACGGACGGTTAAGTTTGCCATCCGTCACTTTACCGGTGACCTGTTCGTACAGCGGCTCACCCATTCCGTGCAGGCACTGGAACTCATACTGACCTGGATAGTAGTTCTGTCCGGCCAACTGGTAAATGGCTGCCAGCGTATGGGCGTTGTGGGTTGCAAATTGCGGGTAGATCAAATTCGGTACGGCGAGCAGCTTTTTCGCGCAGGCGAGATAAGAGACATCGGTGTAGACCTTGCGCGTGTAAACCGGGTAGCCTTCCAGACCGTCCATCTGGGCGCGTTTGATCTCGCTATCCCAGTAGGCGCCTTTGACCAGGCGGATCATCAGACGGCGACGGCTGCGGGTGGCCAGATCGATCAGGTAATCGATGACGAACGGGCAACGTTTCTGGTACGCCTGAATGACGAAACCAATACCGTTCCAGCCAGCCAGTTCAGGTTCAAAACACAGTTTTTCCAGCAGATCGAGGGAGATCTCCAGACGGTCGGCCTCTTCGGCATCGATATTGATGCCGATATCATACTGGCGCGCCAGCAGCGTCAACGACTTCAGGCGCGGATAGAGCTCTTCCATCACACGATCGTACTGGGCACGACTATAACGCGGATGCAGGGCGGAGAGCTTGATAGAGATCCCCGGACCTTCATAAATCCCGCGTCCGTTCGACGCTTTACCAATTGCATGAATTGCCTGCTGATAGGAGACCATATAGGCCTGCGCATCGGCTGCGGTCAGCGCGGCTTCACCCAGCATATCGTAAGAGTAGCGGAAGCCTTTTTCTTCCAGCTTACGGGCATTCGCCAGCGCTTCGGCAATGGTTTCTCCGGTCACGAACTGTTCGCCCATCAGACGCATCGCCATATCGACGCCTTTACGGATCAGCGGCTCACCGCTCTTACCGATAATGCGGTTCAGAGAGCGAGAAAGGCTGGCTTCGTTATGGGTGGAGACCAGACGACCGGTGAACAGCAGACCCCAGGTCGCCGCGTTGACGAACAACGACGGACTACGACCAATGTGCGACTGCCAGTTACCGTTGCTGATTTTGTCGCGGATTAAGGCATCGCGCGTGGCTTTATCCGGAATACGCAGCAGCGCTTCCGCCAGACACATCAGCGCCACCCCTTCCTGCGAAGAGAGAGAAAACTCCTGCAGCAAGCCTTGCACCATACCGGCACGGCCGCTGGCTGTTTTCTGATTACGCAGTTTATCCGCCAGTTGGTAAGCCAGCTTATGGGCCTGTTCGGCTACCGGCTGCGGCAGACGCGCCTGTTCCATCAGCATCGAGACCGCGTCAGTTTCAGAGCGACGATACGCGGCGGTAATGGCGGAACGCGAGACCGACTGTGGGAGGATCTGCTCGGCAAATTCCAGGAAAGGTTGATGGATCTCTTCCTGCGGTGCCGTGGATTCATCGCCTTCGTTGGCGGCTCCGGCCAATAGCGCAGGAATTTCTGGCAGCGTGTCATCGTTTTCCAGTTTTTCCAGGTAATTAAAGATTGCCTGCTTAATCAACCAGTGCGGGGTGCGATCAATTCGCGTTGCCGCTGACTTAATGCGCTCGCGCGTTGCGTCATCCAGTTTAACCCCCATCGTGGTGGTTCCCATGCCATCTGCTCCTGTTGTTCGGTGAGGTACTGCTTATCGTTATCGAGAAATATCTACTATGTTGCAACTTTGTGCAACCACGTTAAATGTGACCTGTATAACAAGCTTAAAAATGAATGAAATGTTAATAAAAGAAAGATGTATGACGTTGGGAAAAATAATAACGCTATCTTTTTCTCTGCGGCAGTTAACACTTTTAAAAGGTGCAACCGCGAAAAATGTGAGAGAGTGCAACCTGCCAGAAAATAGTGTTCATCTGCATTTAAATTTGATGTAAATGATGTGTTAAATCGATTGTGAATAAACCGCGCTTCCGGCAGGATACGGTCGCCCGGGAAATACAACAGGCTTTGCCACGTTCCGGCAGAGCAATAAAACAGAAGAGTCTGGAGATTTTATGGCAATTAGCACACCGATGCTGGTGACGTTCTGTGTCTATATTTTTGGCATGATACTGATTGGTTTTATCGCCTGGCGTTCAACCAAGAACTTTGATGATTATATTTTGGGGGGCCGCAGTCTCGGGCCATTTGTCACCGCATTATCTGCGGGCGCGTCGGATATGAGCGGCTGGCTGCTGATGGGCTTACCGGGCGCGATTTTCATTTCCGGGATTTCAGAAAGCTGGATTGCCATCGGCCTGACGTTAGGGGCGTGGATCAACTGGAAGCTGGTGGCCGGGCGCCTTCGCGTGCACACCGAACATAATAATAACGCCCTGACGCTGCCGGACTACTTCACCGGGCGCTTTGAAGACAAGAGCCGGGTTCTGCGCATTATCTCCGCGCTGGTAATTCTGCTGTTCTTCACTATTTATTGTGCATCCGGCATCGTGGCAGGGGCGCGTCTGTTTGAAAGCACCTTTGGCATGAGCTACGAAACCGCACTGTGGGCAGGCGCGGCGGCCACCATCCTCTATACCTTTATTGGCGGATTCCTCGCGGTAAGCTGGACGGATACCGTACAAGCCAGTCTGATGATTTTTGCACTGATCCTGACGCCGGTGATTGTCATCATCAGCGTTGGGGGCTTTGGCGATTCGCTGGAAGTCATTAAACAGAAGAGCATTGAGAACGTTGATATGCTCAAAGGGCTGAATTTCGTCGCCATCATTTCCCTGATGGGCTGGGGCCTGGGCTACTTTGGTCAGCCACACATTCTGGCACGTTTTATGGCGGCGGATTCCCACCACAGCATCGTTCATGCCCGCCGTATCAGCATGGCCTGGATGATCCTCTGTCTGGCAGGTGCGGTCGCGGTCGGTTTCTTCGGCATCGCTTACTTCAACAACAATCCGGCGCTGGCGGGTTCGGTGAATCAGAACGCGGAGCGCGTGTTCATCGAACTGGCGCAAATCCTGTTTAACCCGTGGATTGCCGGTATCCTGCTGTCTGCGATTCTCGCGGCGGTAATGTCAACGCTGAGCTGTCAGTTGCTGGTATGCTCCAGCGCCATTACCGAAGATCTGTACAAAGCGTTCCTGCGCAAAGGTGCCAGCCAACAGGAGCTGGTTTGGGTAGGGCGCATTATGGTGCTGGTGGTCGCGCTGGTGGCGATCGCACTGGCGGCGAACCCGGATAACCGGGTGCTGGGTCTGGTGAGCTACGCCTGGGCTGGTTTCGGCGCCGCGTTTGGTCCGGTGGTACTGTTCTCGGTGATGTGGTCGCGTATGACTCGCAACGGCGCACTGGCCGGGATGATTATCGGTGCCGTGACGGTGATCGTCTGGAAACATTTCGGTTGGCTGGATCTGTACGAAATCATTCCGGGCTTTATCTTCGGCAGCGTCGGTATCGTCGTCTTCAGTCTGTTGGGTAAAGCGCCATCATCGGCGATGCTCAAACGCTTTGCTGAGGCTGACGCGCACTATCATTCCGCACCGCCATCGCGTTTGCAGGAAGGCTAACGTCTCAGTTCACTGACTAATCAGGCCCGCTTCGTGCGGGCTTTTTTGTCTTTTTCAGCTATCGCTTCCTGCCACAATCATTAACCCGCTAAGTGTTTACATTCTGACATCATTATCATTACATTCTGCTTGAGTTTTCTCTTGCCGTAATGATAATCACTATCACTGCAATTTACCTTTCTTTGCATCAGTTGACTAAGAATAACGTTTAAGGGTGTCTGGCATGTTTGTTCCGTTTCTAATTATGTTGCGTGAAGGGCTGGAAGCCGCGCTGATAGTCAGCCTGATAGCCAGTTATCTGAAGCGTACCCAACGAGGCCGTTGGATTGGCGTGATGTGGATTGGTGTATTTCTGGCGGCGGCGCTGTGTCTGGGCCTTGGGATCTTCATCAACGAGACCACCGGTGAGTTTCCGCAGAAGGAGCAGGAACTGTTTGAGGGTATCGTCGCGGTGATTGCTGTGGTGATCCTCACCTGGATGGTGTTCTGGATGCGTAAGGTTTCGCGCAACGTCAAAGTCCAACTGGAGCAGGCGGTCGACAGCGCATTACAGCGCGGTAATCACCACGGCTGGGCACTGATCATGATGGTCTTTTTCGCCGTGGCGCGTGAAGGGCTGGAATCCGTTTTTTTCCTGCTGGCGGCCTTTCAACAGGATGTCGGGATCTGGCCGCCGGTGGGGGCCATGATGGGGCTGGCGACTGCGATTGTTCTCGGTTTCTTACTCTACTGGGGCGGTATCCGTCTGAACCTGGGCGCTTTCTTTAAGTGGACCAGCCTGTTCATTTTGCTGGTGGCAGCCGGTCTTGCTGCAGGCGCGATTCGCGCCTTCCACGAAGCGGGATTGTGGAATCACTTCCAGGACGTGGCATTTGATATGAGCGCTATTCTTTCGACACACTCGCTGTTTGGCACTTTGATGGAAGGCATTTTTGGCTACCAGGAAGCTCCGAGCGTCAGTGAAGTTGCGGTCTGGTTTATCTATCTGATACCGGCGCTGGTGGTGTTTGCATTGCCGCCGCGCACAGGCACAACCGCGTCCCGCGCAGCGCCTTGACGCTTCGCGACGCAAACACTTATGTAGTTACAACATACTTATTTAAAGGGATGGTCATGACGAATCACTTTCGCCGTAGTGCGCTGCAGCTTGGCATGGCTGCACTGTTTGCTTCTGCTTTTACTGCCCATGCTGCGGATATTCCGCAGGTTAACGTCACGGTAACGGATAAACAATGTGAGCCGATGAGCATTACGGTTAATGCCGGCAAAACCCAGTTCATCATTCAAAACCACAGTCAGAAAGCGCTGGAATGGGAGATCCTGAAGGGGGTGATGGTGGTTGAAGAACGCGAAAACATCGCGCCGGGATTCAGCCAGAAGATGACTGCCAATCTGCAACCGGGCGAATATGACATGACCTGTGGCCTGCTGACGAACCCGAAAGGGAAGTTGATTGTTAAGGGCAGCGCGACGGCCGATGCCGCGCAGAGTGACGCTTTGCTGAGTCTGGGTGGCGCTATCACCAACTATAAAGCCTATGTGACCGAAGAGACCGCGCAGCTGGTGGCGGGAACTAAAGCCTTCACCGATGCCATTAAGGCGGGCGATCTGGAGAAAGCGAAGTCACTGTATGCGCCAACCCGTCAGCATTACGAACGTATCGAGCCGATTGCTGAGCTATTCTCCGATCTTGACGGCAGCATCGATGCCCGTGAAGACGATTACGAACAAAAAGCCGCCGACCCGAAATTTACCGGCTTCCACCGTCTGGAAAAAGCGCTGTTTGGCGATAACTCGGTCAAAGGGATGGAGAACTACGCCGATCAGTTAAATACCGACGTTCTGGATCTGCAAAAACGCATCAGTGAACTGGCATTCCCACCGTCAAAAGTGGTTGGCGGTGCAGCAGGACTGATTGAAGAAGTGGCGGCCAGTAAAATCAGCGGCGAGGAAGATCGCTACAGCCATACCGATCTGTGGGATTTCCAGGCGAACGTTGACGGAGCGCAGAAGATCGTAAACCTGCTGCGTCCGCAACTGCAAAAAGAGAACAGCGAGCTGTTAGCAAAAGTGGATGCGAACTTCAAAAAAGTGGATACCATCCTCGCGAAATATCGCACCAAAGACGGTTTTGAGACTTACGATAAACTGACCGATGCAGATCGCAACGCGCTGAAAGGCCCGATTACGACGCTGGCGGAAGATCTCGCGCAATTACGCGGTGTACTGGGTCTGGATTAAGCACCATGCAGCATGATAATAAAAACGGCGTGAGCGAACCGTCACGCAGACGTTTGTTGAAAGGAATGGGCGCGCTCGGCGGCGCGCTGGCGTTGGCCGGCGGTTGTCCGGTCGCCCATGCGCAAAAGCCGCAAAGCGCGCCGGGAACCTTGTCGCCGGATGCTCGTAGCGAGACTCAGCCTTTTTACGGTCCCCATCAGGCGGGTATTTTGACGCCGCAGCAGGCTTCAATGATGCTGGTGGCATTTGACGTTCTGGCATCGGATAAAGGTGAGCTCGAACGATTGTTTCGCCTGCTGACGAAACGTATTGCTTTCCTGACCACTGGCGGCCCGGCACCGGAAACGCCGAACCCGCGTATGCCACCAATGGATTCCGGGATCCTCGGCGCCTTCATCGCGCCGGATAACCTGACCATGACGCTGTCGGTGGGGCATTCGCTGTTCGATACGCGCTTTGGCCTACAGGCGCAGATGCCAAAGACGTTGCAGAAAATGACCCGTTTCCCGAATGACTCTCTGGATGCGGCGTTATGCCATGGCGATGTGTTGCTACAGATTTGCGCTAACACCCAGGACACGGTGATCCATGCCCTGCGCGATATCATCAAACATACGCCGGATTTGCTGAGCGTTCGCTGGAAGCGAGAAGGGTTTATATCCGACCATGCGGCGCGCAGTAAGGGTAAAGAGACTCCGGTCAATTTACTGGGCTTTAAAGACGGTACGGCGAATCCGGACAGCAGCGATGTAAAGCTGATGCAGGACGTGGTGTGGGTGACGGCGGAGCAGGGGGAACCGGCGTGGGCCATTGGCGGATCTTATCAGGCTGTTCGTCTGATTCAGTTTCGCGTCGAATTCTGGGATCGCACGCCGCTCAAAGAGCAGCAAACCATTTTTGGCCGCGATAAGCACACCGGCGCTCCGTTGGGGATGCAGCACGAACATGATGTGCCGGATTACGCCAGCGACCCGGACGGCAACGTCATTGCGCTGGACAGCCACATTCGTCTGGCGAATCCACGCACGGCGCAGACGCAGTCGAGCCTGATGATGCGTCGTGGATACAGCTACTCCCTTGGCGTGACGCCATCCGGACAGCTTGATATGGGATTGCTGTTTGTCTGCTATCAACACGACCTGGAAAAAGGGTTCCTGACCGTGCAGAAGCGGCTAAACGGCGAAGCGCTGGAAGAGTACGTTAAGCCGATTGGCGGCGGCTATTTCTTCGCGCTACCGGGAATCAAGCAGGCCGATCGCTATCTGGGCCAGTCTCTGCTTGAAGCCTGAAAGTGATACCCCGTCTGTGGGCGGGGTATGTTGCGTCTCACGCGGCTGAAAATATTCTTTTTTTATATGATCCGTTTTTTGAAATAATTTTGTAATATCTCCGTAAGAGACTGTTGCCAACAGAAATGAGAATTTAGTTAACGTCAGGTAAAAATATTGTTGCGTTATTGCTAAGTTCTGATGTAATTATACGTAATAGCGGTAGTTCCCGGCAGTGATGGTTATTCACTATGGAGATCGCGAATGGTAAAGTCCTCTCGTGGACACGTTTCTGACAGTTTTTGCAGCCTATTACGCGGAAGTCTCTCCTCCGGTAGCCATCTCGTCACCGCTAAATTTCTCTCATTTTCCCCTCTTCTTCGTGTTACTGACGCCATATTCGGTGCGCGTAGCCGTGTGTGGCGTCTATTCGAAAGGCAAGCAATGGCTTACAAGGAAGCCAACCCGCAGATGTTCGTGCGCATAATCGCGCTGCCAACGGCGCGTGTGATGAATACCAACAACTCAAGGTGCTATCCATGGGAAGACAAAAAGCAGTGATCAAAGCTCGTCGTGAAGCAAAACGTGTGCTGAGACGGGACTCACGCAGTCATAAACAGCGTGAAGAAGAATCGGTCACCTCGCTTGTGCAGATGAGTGGCGTAGAAGCGATTGGCATGGCGCGCGACAGTCGCGACGCCACGCCAATCATGGCGCGCAATGAGGCTCAATCGCACTACCTGAATGCTATCGAGAGTAAACAACTGATTTTCGCTACGGGCGAAGCCGGGTGTGGTAAAACCTGGATCAGTGCGGCAAAAGCAGCAGAGGCCCTGATACATAAAGATGTAGACAGGATCATTGTCACCCGTCCAGTTCTGCAGGCTGATGAAGATCTCGGCTTCTTACCTGGAGATGTATCGGAGAAGTTTGCTCCCTATTTCCGGCCGGTTTATGACGTGCTGGTTAAACGACTCGGGGCATCTTTTATGCAGTATTGCCTGCGACCTGAAATCGGTAAGGTGGAAATCGCGCCGTTCGCCTACATGCGCGGACGTACATTTGAAAATGCAGTGGTCATTCTTGACGAGGCTCAGAACGTCACTGCTGCGCAAATGAAGATGTTCTTAACGCGCCTCGGGGAGAATGTGACGGTTATCGTCAACGGGGACATTACCCAGTGCGATTTACCCCCTCATGTTCAGTCAGGGCTCAGTGACGCGCTGGCCCGCTTTAAAGAAGATGAAATGATAGGGATTGTTCGCTTCAATAAAGATGATTGCGTTCGCTCGGCGCTCTGCCAACGAACGCTGAATGCGTACAGTTAAGTTAGCAATCTTTGCGCTCAGAGCCCGGGAAAACCGGGCTTTGTTTTTTAGGCGAATGTCACATAGGGTGGTGAGGGGGATTGACTGGCTTCGCTCGTTGTCGACCCCTGGTCGGGGATTCTCATCCCCCCATTGGGGAATATAAAAGAAAAGAGCCGATACATAAGTACCGGCTCTCATCTGAAATATGGCGGTGAGGGGGGGATTGACTCGCTTCGCTCGCCCTGCGGGCGTCATGGCCTGCGGCCATTCCGTCCAACGGGCTGCGCCCGTTGTCGACCCCCGGTCGGGGATTCTCATCCCCCCCATTGAGGAATATAAAAGAAAAGAGCCGATACATAAGTACCGGCTCTCATCTGAAATATGGCGGTGAGGGGGGGATTGACTCGCTTCGCTCGCCCTGCGGGCGTCATGGCCTGCGGCCATTCCGTCCAACGGGCTGCGCCCGTTGTCGACCCCCGGTCGGGGATTCTCATCCCCCCCATTGGGAATATAAAAGAAAAGAGCCGATACATAAATACCGGCTCTTATCTGAAATATGGCGGTGAGGGGGGGATTCGAACCCCCGATACGTTGCCGTATACACACTTTCCAGGCGTGCTCCTTCAGCCACTCGGACACCTCACCATATTGTTGTTCCTCAACGACTGGAACGGGCGCTAATTTAGGGAAATACACCGCCTGCGTCAATCAACTTTTCCAAAAAATCGTGCGTTTATACAAACTTCAAGCAACCTGTAGGTTAATTAGGCGAAAACTGCTTTTTTTGCCAGCGCCAGCGAATTTGCTATGCTGATGATCCCTTTGAAAACGATGATAATAAGTGCGAAAAATTCCGCACAACAACCCGCAGGAGTCAATATGGATATCATTTTCTATCACCCTACGTTTGATACCCCCTGGTGGATCGCTGCCCTGGAAAAGGCTATTCCGGGTGCCAGAGTCCGGGAGTGGAAGCAGGGCGATACCGATCCGGCAGATTATGCGCTGGTCTGGCATCCACCGGTAGAAATGTTGGAAGGGCGTAAACTTAAGGCGGTGTTCGCACTTGGGGCGGGTGTAGATTCGATCCTGAGCAAACTGAAAGCCCATCCCACGATGCTGGATCCCGCCATTCCTCTCTTTCGTCTCGAAGATACTGGTATGGGCTTGCAGATGCAGGAATACGCGGTCAGTCAGGTGCTGCACTGGTTCCGCCGTTTTGATGATTACCAGGCGCTGAAAAACGAGAGCCAATGGCGACCGCTGCCGGAATATACGCGCGAGACGTTTACCGTGGGAATCATGGGCGCTGGCGTACTGGGCGCGAAAGTGGCTGAAAGTTTGCAGGCCTGGGGTTTCCCGCTGCGCTGCTGGAGTCGCAGTCGTAAAACCTGGCCTGGCGTTGAGAGTTTCGCTGGCACTGAAGAGTTAGGCGCATTCCTTAGCCAGACTCGCGTGTTGATAAATCTGCTGCCCAATACGGCGGAAACGGTCGGCATTATCAATGGCAAACTGCTTGACCAACTGCAGGATGGGGCGTATCTGCTGAATCTCGCGCGTGGCGTGCACGTTAATGAAGATGATCTGCTCGCCGCACTGAACAGTAATAAACTCAAAGGGGCGATGCTGGATGTCTTCAGCCGTGAACCGCTGCCTGTGGATAGTCCGCTGTGGAAACATCCGCGTGTGGCGATGACGCCGCACATTGCGGCAGTCACGCGTCCTGCTGAAGCCGTCGCCTATATTTCCCGCACGATTTCGCATCTGGAAAACGGCGAAGCGGTGACCGGGCAGGTCGACCGTCAGCGCGGTTACTAAGGGAAACCCGGCATCTGCCGGGTTTCGACTAATAAACGCAGGCGATTCCTGCTATCCTTGTCGAAAAATGACCACAGGAGAGAGACATGTATCCCGTTGACCTGCATATGCATACCGTCGCCAGCACCCATGCTTATAGTACTCTGAGCGATTACATCGCCCAGGCGAAGCGTCAGGGACTGAAACTGTT
Source organism: Citrobacter sp. RHB35-C17 (assembly GCF_013816795.1). NCBI lineage: Bacteria > Pseudomonadati > Pseudomonadota > Gammaproteobacteria > Enterobacterales > Enterobacteriaceae > Citrobacter > Citrobacter sp. RHB35-C17. The sequence goes on from NZ_CP057150.1 coordinate 1,886,743, forward strand.
CGCAATTACCGATCACGGTCCGGACATGGCGGATGCTCCACACCACTGGCATTTCATCAATATGCGTATCTGGCCGCGCGTGGTGGATGGGGTCGGGATCCTGCGAGGCATTGAGGCAAATATCAAAAATATCGAAGGTGAAATCGATTGTACCGGGCCGATGCTCACCTCACTGGATCTGATCATCGCGGGCTTCCATGAGCCGGTTTTCGCCCCCCACGATGAAGCCACCAATACGCAGGCGATGATCGCCACCATGGCGAGCGGCGTTGTGCATATCATTAGCCACCCCGGGAATCCGAAGTATCCCGTTGATATCACGGCAATTGCCGAGGCTGCGGCAAAATACAATGTTGCACTGGAGATTAACAACTCTTCCTTCCTTCATTCACGCAAAGGCAGTGAAGCAAACTGTCGCGCGGTAGCGGCAGCGGTACGTGATGCTGGTGGCTGGGTGGCGTTGGGTTCAGATTCTCATACCGCCTTTACAATGGGCGATTTCGGTGAGTGTCTGAAAATTATCGAAGAGGTGAATTTCCCGGAAGATCGTATTTTGAACGTGACCCCGAAGCGATTACTCAATTTCCTGGAATCACGCGGAATGGCGCCGATTCCTGAATTTGCTGAACTTTAACTACCACGAGCTGGAATATTTTGATGAACGAGTTTTCAATCCTGTGCCGCGTACTGGGATCGCTGTATTACCGTCAACCGCAGGATCCTTTGCTGGTTCCGCTTTTTACCCTGATTCGCGAGGGTAAACTCCAGGCGAGCTGGCCGCTTGAGCAAGATGAACTGTTAGCGCGTCTGCAGAAAAGCTGTGATATGACCCCGTTGGCGGCGGATTACAACGCGCTGTTTGTCGGTGCGGAGTGCGCGGTGCCACCGTATCGCAGCGCGTGGGTGGAAGGGGCGACAGAATCAGAAGTGCGCTCCTTCCTTTCTGCACGGGGTATGCCGCTTGGCGAAACGCCAGCCGATCATATTGGTACGTTGCTGCTGGCCGCCTCCTGGCTGGAAGATCAGTCTGCGGAGGATGAAAGCGAGGCGCAGGAAACTCTGTTCGCGGACTACATCATTCCGTGGTGTGATACCTTCCTCGGTAAAGTGGAAGCGCACGCCGCAACCCCTTTCTGGCGAACGATGGCGCCGTTAACACGCGATGCCATTGGCGCGATGTGGGATGAACTGGAAGAAGAGACTGATGAATAATTGTGATACGCATCACTTTTGTATGCAACTTGATTCAATCATTGCATAAATTGTGTGCGTGATCTCATTCATATTGTCGTTTTCTGCTATCATGCGCGGCATGAACATACTTCTTTCCATTGCAATCACAACGGGCATTCTCTCCGGTATCTGGGGATGGGTGGCCGTGTCTCTTGGCTTACTCAGTTGGGCTGGCTTTTTAGGCTGTACCGCCTATTTCGCCTGTCCGCAGGGTGGGTTAAAGGGGTTGGCCATTTCGGCCTCCACGCTGTTGAGCGGCGTGGTGTGGGCGTTGGTCATTATTTACGGTAGCGCGTTGACGCCGCATCTCGAACTGGTGGGTTATGTGATTACCGGCGTGGTGGCCTTCCTGATGTGTATCCAGGCAAAGCAAGTTTTACTGTCATTTGTGCCAGGCACATTTATCGGTGCATGCGCCACGTTTGCCGGGCAGGGGGACTGGAAGCTGGTCTTGCCTTCACTGGCGGTCGGTTTGCTCTTTGGCTATGCCATGAAAAATAGTGGACTGTGGCTGGCGGCCCGGCGAGAAAGACACAGTACGCGAACCGTTGCGGAAAATAAAAAAGCGTGAGGAAATCCTCACGCTTTTTTTTATCCTGATCATCAGGATTCCGGCGGTACCGACATATGACGATATTTCACCAGAATGTCGTTCTGGCGATCGGCTTTATTCTGCAAATCCCACAACCCACGATCGATACCATCGTTGATGAGGAAGATGACGCCCGTCTCAATGGCGGACATCAGGCACAACATCACCGGTTCGTTGGAAGTGTAGCCAATTTCACCTTCCAACAGTCTCTGATAATCGATAAAGCGGAACACCCCAGCCTGCACTTCATAAGACAGAATGGTTTTACTGGTGTTGACCGAGGAGAGGATCTCGCCGGTGCTGACGTTGACTACGCGCAGGTTCACCGCAATCTGGTCAAGCTGGTACTGCGTGTCTGCGCCGATACCGAAGTAACGCGCACCGACGCCGCCGGATTTCACGTTACTTTCGTAGCCGATAATCGACCCTTCAACCATGATGTTTGCCGCCGTCAGCGACTGTAGCGGGATTCGGTTGTTGATGGCGACAGTCCCGTTTTCCTGAGCGGCACGAATGATCTTACGTTCATTCAGCAAGTTTTGCAGTCCCTGGCGCTCCAGTGGAACAAACCAGCGGGAATCTTTCAGCGCGGTGACCAGCATCGCAGTGGCGCTTTGTGGGACGGCTGTTGAGAAGTTACTGGCCGGGTAGGGTTTAAACTGCCCGGTTTCATCCTGAATGTTATACACCGAGACAAAAATTTTGCCCGTTGGAATCGGTAAATGCGTTAAATCCTTATAACTTTGCGCACGGGGCATTAAGGTCGGTTTAGCGGCTTCTTTTGGCGGGGCGGTTAAGCATCCGCTCAGTAAAATGACGGCGACGAATACAAGTAAGCGCTGCATGATGATTGTCCTTACGTGGCGGTACTTAGAAATCGGTAGATTGCGACTGTAAACCCGACACTTCGATCGTCGATGTTTTGCCCGTTTTCCTGTCCGTGACGTTTAGCTGCAACTGACCATCCCGGTTAGCAATGTCCACAATGAAATCATTGGTCACCATCCTGCCGGGTTTCCCCGTGTTAATATTGGTCAACAGCCCACCTAATATTTGTGACTGAATGGCCTGAGTGAAGTTATCCAACGCGGAGGGAGTTTCAATTCCGTAATCGTCGTTATAACTAGGATCTTTATAAGAGTTTTGCGCCTGGGCGCTATTCAGTAAAAAAGAACCGTTATTGGGATTTCCACCAAAGTTAGGGTTACGGAACTGGAAGGTCATATTTCCGGCCCAACTTAATGGCGAAATAAGCATGAGTACTACTACTGCATGTTTGACACGCATTACAGCCTCCGGACAAAAATCACTTTTTAGAATTCGTCATGCGTTAAATCGCCGGTGCTCAATAGTGTTTTATCTATTTGCCGTCGGTTTAAGGCATCCTCAGTTTGTGCCAGCGCGAAGACAACAGTTTTTTCGAAGTCTCTTTTCGTTGGAAATAAAAAAGTCTGGAATATAACGTCCTGATTAACCGTTATTGTGATCCAACTTCCCCAACGTGCACTGGGTCGCTCATTGATGGTCAAATTGCCTGGATAATCACTTTCCCATTTGTCGCTAAACGCACGATAAAAATCGTGGCCAATAGACGAAACCGTGTGGTCAGTTAAGAGCCCAGGAACTTCAACTTCTACAGCCTGCGTCGTGCTGGCAGCGAACAGCAACTGCGCCGCTGCAAGCCAGGTTAAATAGCGTTTCATGGCGTTATCGCCTGAGGTTATCATTTGCCCACGAAACCGCCTGGGTACGGTTTTTGACAGCTATCTTTTTGAAAAGATTATAAAGATGCGTTTTGACCGTGTTTTCACTGATAAACAGTGAACGTGCGATTTCGATATTAGAGGCGCCGATACGCAGCTTATTCAGGATCTCTTTTTCGCGATGAGTCAGGAGGGCTGACTCACTGCTGTTGTAGCGATAATTACCTGAGTGAGTGATCAGATAACTGGCCAGTTTCTGTGAGAAGTAACATTCTCCCCGCAGGATCCCTTGCAAACCGTTTACGACACGCTCTTCGTCATCCGCTACGTAAAAAACGCCATTGATATGCGGCCAGTTTTCAATATCCCGGTAGGGATAATCATCGGGCGTGTTCAACAATAACGTCTTTAAATTATTGTTTTTCCGACTTAAGTTATCCTGCCAGTAATGGATGAGCTTTTTATCCGCTTCCATCATATCGACTAAAACAATGCAGCTGGAGGAGATATCATCCAGAGAACGCTGAATATTATGCAGTTTTCCGGTGAGGGCCAGAGATTGTTTTAAATGCTGCAATAATGCTGTAGCTTGCAGGGATGGTTTGGTGATCAACAATAATGTATGACCATGAATACTATGGAATTCATTAAACATGATGAAACCCCACTTTTTTAGTCGCACATCTGACAGTTGCCTGCAGAAATGAGGCACCAGAAGTACTGACAGATGTTGCACTGCTGTGTGTAGTAAAATAAGAATCAGCCCGAACGGGGCAAATATTAATACAAATGAACTACAACTGATTTCAATCTAGCCATTACAAATCTTAAAGCAAGTGTTAAACATGTAACAGAATGTAAAAATATATATTAATTTGTTATCTTAAGGCTTTTTTTAAGTTTAGATTTGATAGTAAAGTTGTACATCCAGCCGTTATTGCACAGATTTAAAAAATCATACAAATTATATTAATTAATTGAATTTAAAGTAATAAACACAATTCGCTCTGGTACTTCATCGGTGTGGGAATTGCTCAGTGATGACATTCGCCGGCGTCGCGCATTTTGATGACGAAAAAAACGAGGCTTGTCACGACTTGCTCATCTCTCTCTTCTTTGAACGTACAACATAGCCTGGAAAGTCCACTTTACAGCCTGCTGACTGACGGCGAGAAAAAGCACGACCGATAATTGTGAAGAAAATAAAATAAGCGCAAATAACAGGCTATTCCTGCCCTGTTTAGTACTTTGGTGTGAGCGAGAATATAAAAATACCACTGGCGGGTGAGTTATTTAAAATGTTTCCGCAGACATACTCTTCATCGTAACGCGACGTTAACAAATTACGTTTGGCGTTAACAGGTAAATTGATGAGAACGTTATTTTCTCGATGTGCGACCAGGTCCAGGGTGACAACATGAAAAACAAATTGTTATTTATGATGTTAACAGTACTGGGTGCGCCTGGAATTGCTTCCGCAACAAGTTATGATTTAGCGCATTCCGAATATAACTTTGCGGTAAATGAATTAAGTAAGTCTTCATTTAATCAGGCAGCCATTATTGGTCAAGTGGGCACGAATAATAGTGCAAAGATACGCCAGGAGGGCTCTAAACTTTTGTCGGTAGTTTCACAAGAAGGTGGAAGTAACCGGGCCAAAGTTGACCAATCAGGAGCTTATAATTTTGCGTATGTTGCTCAGTCGGGTCATTCCAATGATGCCAGTATATCGCAAAGTAATTACGGTAATAGTGCGATGATTATCCAGAAAGGTTCTGGAAATAAAGCAAATATTACTCAGTATGGTACGCAAAAAACAGCAGTTGTAGTGCAGAGACAGTCGCAAATGGCAATTCGCGTTATTCAACGCTAATCCATTGACGACGCTTAAATCAATCCGATGGGGGTTTACCATGAAACTTTTACAAGTGGCAGCATTTGCAGCAATCGTGGTTTCTGGCAGTGCTCTGGCTGGTTCTGTTCCGCAATGGGGCGGCGGCGGTGGCGGCGGTGGCGGGAGCAGTTCCGGCCCGGAATCGACCCTGAGCATTTATCAGTCAGGGGTCAACAACGCCGCGCTTGCGCTGCAAAGCGACGCTCGTAAATCTGATACGACCATTCATCAGAATGGCTTTGGTAACGGCGCCGACGTGGGCCAGGGCTCAGATAACAGCACCATCGATCTGACTCAAAACGGCTTCAAAAACAACGCCACCATCGATCAGTGGAACGGCAAAAATTCGGACATTACTGTGAGCCAGTATGGTGGACATAACGCCGCGCTGGTGAACCAGACTGCGTCCGATTCCAGCGTTCTGGTGCATCAGGTTGGTTTTGGCAACAACGCCACCGCTAATCAGTACTAATTCAGTTTATGTGCTGACGATAAACAGGGCGAAAGCCCTGTTTTTTTTCGGGAGGACATCATGAACACCTTATTACTCCTTGCGGCGCTCTCTAATCAGATAACGTTTGCAACCACCCAGCAAGGCGACATTTACACAATTACGCCGCAGGTCACCCTGACACAACCCTGTGTGTGCCAGGTGCAGATTTTAGCCCTTCGTGACGGTGTGGCGGGGCAAAGTCAGTCACGACAGAAAAAGACCCTGTCTCTACCCGCTAATCAGGCCATTGATTTGACCAGACTCAGTTTAAATATCTCTGCACAAGACACCGTCAAAATCGTGGTTACGGTTTCTGACGGCCAGTCTCTGCATTTATCGCAACAGTGGCCGCCCTCTGTGAAATCGTCATAACTGACTGACAATTAATGCGTCGATGCTGGCAGAAGCGAGGTGGCTGAACTATGAATAGAGTGACGCGGAATGCGTGACTCCCGGGCCTGTCGCCGTCAGGGAATACATCACCCCTCAAGGATGAATACTCATTGAGGAAAGCATCATGCTGTTACCTGTCACGCGTAAAACAAGCCTTCCGCTGCTCGCGCTTCTTGCCCTGTTTTCTTTTACCGTAATGGCGGATGCGGGAGGACAGGGCGGGGTGATTCATTTCACCGGTCAAATTGTAGAACCGCCCTGCAATGTGAGTCTGGAGCAACAGCGCCTTGCAATGTCGTGCTATAACACAGGGCGCACGCAAACCCGCTATTACTCACCCCAGGAACTGCTAAAAGCACCACAACACTTCAAGCAGATCGCCGCAGTTAACTTGCACTATCTGGATGAGAAGAAAAAACTGGCGGTGATGGACATCAGCTACCGCTAAACAGGTCATTCAGACAAACAGACGAAAAAAGCGATTTCAGGGTATCCCCTGCTGTACACTTACAGAATAGAGTGACGCAAGGAGGTTCTATGGAATCGCGTATTCATGTTATCCAGGGGGATATCACCACGGTCGCGGTTGATGTCATCGTCAATGCCGCTAACGCCTCGCTGATGGGGGGCGGAGGTGTTGATGGGGCAATCCATCGCGCTGCGGGCCCCGCCTTACTGGAAGCCTGCATGAAAGTCAGACAGCAGCAGGGCGAGTGCCCGACGGGCCATGCGGTGATCACGCTTGCCGGAAACCTCCCCGCTAAAGCGGTCATTCATACCGTCGGCCCGGTCTGGCGTGGCGGCGAGCATAACGAAGCGCAACTGCTACAGGATGCGTACGTTAATAGCCTGAATCTGGCGCTGGCCAATGGCTACACGTCCATTGCCTTTCCGGCAATCAGTACCGGAGTTTACGGCTATCCGCGAGCCGCCGCCGCTGAAATTGCGCTAAAAACCGTTTCGGAATTTATTACCCGCCGCGCTTTGCCTGAGCAGATATACTTTGTCTGTTATGATGACGAAACAACCCGACTCTACCAGCGTCTACTTACCCAACAAGGCGATGAATGAGCTGACTCGCCTCGCCCGCGCCACGCGTCCTCTGTGCGACAATCACCCCGGAGAGTGCGGCATTCTTGCGCTCGATAACAGTCTGGACGCCTTTGCCGCCCGTTACCGGCTGGCGGAAATGGCGGAGCGCACGCTGGATGTTCAGTACTATATCTGGGAAGACGACATGTCCGGGCGACTGCTGTTCGCTGTTCTTCTGGTGGCGGCGAAACGTGGTGTCCATGTGCGCCTGTTGCTTGATGACAACAACACGCCAGGGCTGGATGACACTCTGCAACTGCTCGATGCCCATCCCAACATTGAAGTTCGCCTGTTTAATCCTTTCTCTTTTCGCATGCTACGGATGCTGGGTTATCTGACCGATTTCGCCAGGCTAAACCGACGGATGCATAACAAAAGCTATACCGTAGACGGTGTTGTCACCCTGGTGGGCGGGCGAAACATTGGCGATGCCTATTTTGGCGCGGGCGAGGAGCCGCTGTTCTCCGATCTGGACGTGATGGCCATCGGACCCGTCGTCGGGGAGGTTGCTGAGGATTTCGAACGCTACTGGCATTGCGCGTCGGTTTCGACGTTGAAATCGGTACTGGCACTCTCCGAGCAAGAGATCACCGAACGTATTGAGCTACCCGACGCCTGGTACAACGATCCCATCACCCGTCGATATCAGCATAAACTGAAAACCAGCCCGTTTATGACCCATCTCGATCGCGGAACGCTACCGCTTATCTGGGCGAAGACCCGGCTGTTAAGTGACGATCCCTTAAAAGGCCAGGGGAAAGCGCAGCGCCACTCTTTACTGCCACAACGACTGTTTGACGTGATGGGGTCGCCGACGGAGCGGATTGACATTATTTCTGCCTATTTTGTCCCGACCCGTGCAGGCGTCGCGCAGTTGCTGAAACTGGTGCGTAAAGGCGTCAAAATTGCGATTCTCACCAATTCATTAGCCGCCAATGATGTCGCGGTGGTACATGCCGGTTATGCGCGCTGGCGGAAGAAACTACTGCGTTATGGTGTCGAGCTCTATGAACTAAAGCCGACGCGTGAACGTCAGGTGGTACTGCACGACAGGGGGCTTACGGGGAACTCCGGTTCCAGCCTGCATGCCAAAACGTTCAGTATTGACGGGCGTAAGGTGTTTATTGGTTCACTGAATTTTGATCCCCGTTCCACGTTGCTGAACACGGAAATGGGATTTGTGATTGAAAGCGAGACGCTGGCGACGCTTATCCATAACCGGTTCATTGAGAGTCAACGCGATGCGGCCTGGCAATTACGCCTCGATCGCTGGGGGCGAATTAACTGGGTGGATCGGCAGCAGGACGAAGAACTGGTGTTAAAAAAAGAACCCGCCACAGGATTCTGGAAGCGGGTTCTGGTGCGACTGGCGACGCTATTGCCTGTCGAGTGGCTGCTTTAACGTGGTCGCAGGCATTAGCCGGTCACTTTTTTGCTTTGTTCCTGTCTGACCGGCGGTTTGCCGGAGAACAGGAATTTAAGCAGCGGAATGCGCAAATGAATCTCATACAATACCAGTGCGATGCCAACCACAAAGATCAGCCCGCAGATAAAGCCCAACAGATTCGAGGTAATATGTGGCGTAATATAGGCGCCGAAAAACAGTGTTAACGGATGGTGTACCAGATAAATAAACAGTGACGCATTCACAAAATAGGTGACGCGGGCTGACTGGAAATTGAGTAAACGGTGGCCGAGAGAAAACACCACATTGACCATCCATAATCCTAGCACCATGGTGATGACATATTCCGTTTCGTACATCCATGCATCGCCACTGCCGTAGCGCTGATTCAGCAAATAGGCGATGAAAGCGAAAGCCGCCGCCAGCGTACATCCCCGGGAAGGGGTGGTGAAAAGCGCTTTAAGCTCAGGTGAGATAAAGGCCAGCGCACCCAACATAAAGAAAGGCACATAAAAGAGCGTTTGCATCACCACGAAATTAAACAAGCCGTCGCTAAGAATGGGTGGGTAAACAATGAACAGCGTCCGCCGTATCACCGCATAACCTATACCCAGTAAGAAAAAGATGAGCGTCAGTTTGCCCATCGACACGGCGGCCAGCCGTTTTTTTTCCGCTTTCTCCAGGTTTTTTCGCATCCGGGTAAATATCCACAGACTGACGGTTGTTAATACCACCAGAACCAGTAAAAACCAGAGATGAGAAATTAATTCCCAGGCCAACGTGTTGTATTTTTCATACAGTGAGAGCGTCTGCCAACTGTCGGCTTTTCCTTTGACGTATTGCAGCATAATAAATTGCGGCAATGTCAGCAGGGGAATAGCCGTAAGCATCGGAATGCCTACGCGCTCAACGCGTACTTTCCACCAGCGTTTCAATGGATAACGCAGGAATAACATGTACGAAAAATAACCGGAAATAACGAAAAAGACCTGCATCCGGAATGAATGGATAAAATCGTTAAACAGAGTCAGCCACCATGAGGGCTCGGCGCTGTTCACATGCCAGGTATGGCCGGAATAGATCAATGAGATATGGAAGGGAATACCCAACAACATCAGCCAGGCGCGGATGGAGTCAAGAAAATATTCACGCTGTGCGGGTACGGGATTCATAAAGGTTTTCGTATTCTCAGATTCTCAGACTAATCGTCTTATCGGTAAGGCGTTTACTCGTTACAGTCGGTGGCAACCCTACACCAAGTACAACGACCTGTCTCCAGGATAAGCACGCAAAGTGAAAAAGGGCCCGGCGAGGCGTCTAAACCATGAGCCAGCGTGCTGAACAATGCAGGGATTCAGTTGTCCTAATGCCTGATTATCCATTAAAATAGATCGGATCGATATAAGCACACAAAGGGGGAAGTGCTTACTAATTATGAAACATAAACCACAAATGATGAAAATGCGTTGGTTGGGTGCGGCAGTTATGTTAACGCTGTACACGTCGTCGGCCTGGGCCTTCTCCATCGATGATGTTGCAAAGCAAGCTCAATCCTTAGCCGGTAAAGGCTATGAGGCGCCAAAAAGTAACTTGCCCTCCGTTTTCCGCGACATGAAATATGCGGACTATCAGCAGATCCAGTTTAATCGCGACAAAGCATACTGGAGCAATCTTAAGACCCCATTCAAGCTCGAGTTCTACCACCAGGGTATGTACTTCGACACGCCGGTCAAAATCAATGAAGTCACGGCAACTACGGTTAAAAGAATCAAATACAGCCCGGACTACTTCAATTTCGGCGACGTTCAGCATGATAAAGACACGGTAAAAGATCTCGGCTTTGCGGGTTTCAAAGTGTTGTACCCGATCAACAGCAAAGACAAAAACGATGAAATCGTCAGCATGCTTGGCGCAAGCTACTTCCGCGTCCTGGGGGCCGGTCAGGTGTATGGCCTTTCTGCGCGCGGTCTGGCTATTGATACCGCGCTGCCTTCAGGTGAAGAATTTCCCCGCTTCCGTGAGTTCTGGATCGAACGTCCAAAACCAACTGACAAGCGCCTGACGATTTATGCCTTACTGGACTCTCCGCGTGCGACCGGGGCCTATCGTTTTGTGATAATTCCTGGGCGTGACACCGTTGTCGACGTGCAGTCGAAAGTCTACCTGCGTGATAAGGTGGGTAAACTGGGCGTGGCGCCGTTAACCAGTATGTTCCTGTATGGGCCAAATCAGCCTTCACCGGCGACGAACTATCGTCCGGAACTGCATGACTCCAACGGTTTGTCGATTCATGCCGGCAACGGTGAATGGATCTGGCGTCCGCTGAATAACCCGAAACACCTCGCGGTGAGCAGTTTTGCGATGGAAAACCCGCAAGGGTTTGGTCTGCTCCAGCGCGGCCGTCAGTTCTCTCGCTTTGAAGATCTCGACGACCGTTACGATCTGCGCCCAAGCGTCTGGATTACACCGAAAGGCGAGTGGGGCAAGGGTAAGATTGAACTGGTTGAAATCCCGACCAATGACGAAACCAACGATAACATCGTCGCTTACTGGACGCCGGATCAACTGCCTGAGCCTGGCAAAGAGATGAACTTTAAATACACCCTGACGTTCAGCCGCGATGAAGACAAACTTCATGCGCCAGATAACGCCTGGGTGCAGCAGACGCGTCGTTCAACCGGCGATGTCAAACAGTCTAATCTCATTCGCCAGCCTGACGGCACGATCGCCTTCGTGGTGGACTTCACCGGCACGGACATGAAAAAACTGCCGCAGGATACCCCGGTCACCGCGCAAACCAGCATTGGCGACAACGGCGAGATCGTGGAAACAACAGTCCGTTACAACCCGATCACCAAAGGTTGGCGTATGACGATGCGCGTGAAAGTGAAAGATGTGAAGAAAACCACTGAAATGCGTGCGGCATTAGTCAATGCCGATCAGACGTTGAGTGAAACCTGGAGCTACCAGTTACCTGCCAATGAATAAGACAACTGAGTACATTGACGCCATGCCGCTCTCGGAGATCGAGAAAGCGGCATTGCCGACAACTGACATCCGCGCGGTGCATGAAGCGCTGGATGCCGAGCATCGCCGTTACTCGCGAGAAGACGATTCACCGCAGGGTTCTGTCAAAGCGCGTCTGCAACAAGCCTGGCCAGACTCGCTGGGCGAAGGGCAGTTGATCAAAGATGACGAAGGGCGCGATCAGCTTCAGGCAATGCCTAAAGCCAAACGTTCTTCGATGTTTCCCGATCCCTGGCGCACCAACCCGGTTGGGCGTTTCTGGGATCGTCTGCGTGGACGTGACGTTACGCCGCGCTATCTCGCGCGTCTGACGAAAGAAGAACAGGAAAGCGAGCAGAAGTGGCGTACCGTTGGCACCCTTCGTCGCTATACGCTGCTGCTGCTGACGCTGGCGCAGACGGTCGTCGCGACCTGGTACATGAAGACGATTCTGCCGTATCAGGGCTGGGCGCTGATCAATCCGGCGGATATGGTTGGGCAGGACCTGTGGGTCTCCTTCATGCAGTTGCTGCCGTACATGTTGCAAACCGGTATTTTGATCCTCTTTGCGGTGCTGTTCTGCTGGGTTTCCGCCGGGTTCTGGACCGCGTTAATGGGCTTCCTGCAACTGCTGATTGGTCGCGATAAGTACAGTATTTCGGCGTCAACGGCCGGTGACGAACCGCTGAATCCGCAGCACCGTACCGCGCTGATTATGCCTATCTGTAATGAAGACGTTGATCGTGTTTTTGCTGGCCTGCGCGCGACATGGGAATCAGTAAAAGCGACCGGCAACGGCGAACATTTCGATGTCTATATTCTTAGCGACAGCTACAACCCCGATATCTGCGTTGCTGAACAAAAGGCGTGGATGGAGCTGATTGCAGAAGTGCAGGGCGAAGGACAGATTTTCTATCGCCGTCGTCGCCGTCGTGTGAAGCGTAAAAGCGGTAACATTGATGACTTCTGCCGTCGCTGGGGCAGCCAGTACAGTTACATGGTGGTGCTGGATGCTGACTCGGTGATGACCGGTGAGTGTCTGAGTGGTCTGGTGCGTCTGATGGAAGCGAACCCGAACGCCGGGATCATTCAGTCATCGCCGAAGGCGTCCGGCATGGACACCTTGTATGCGCGCTGTCAGCAGTTTGCGACGCGCGTATACGGGCCGCTGTTCACCGCCGGTTTACACTTCTGGCAGTTGGGTGAGTCCCATTACTGGGGGCACAACGCCATCATCCGCGTGAAGCCGTTCATTGAGCACTGTGCGCTGGCGCCGCTGCCGGGTGAAGGCTCTTTCGCCGGTTCCATCCTGTCGCACGACTTCGTGGAAGCGGCGTTGATGCGTCGAGCCGGGTGGGGCGTGTGGATTGCTTACGATCTGCCCGGTTCCTATGAAGAACTGCCGCCGAACCTGCTGGATGAGCTGAAGCGTGACCGTCGCTGGTGTCATGGCAACCTGATGAACTTCCGTCTGTTCCTTGTAAAAGGGATGCACCCGGTCCACCGCGCCGTGTTCCTGACCGGGGTGATGTCTTATCTCTCCGCGCCGCTGTGGTTTATGTTCCTCGCGCTGTCGACCGCGCTGCAGGTAGTCCATGCGCTTACCGAGCCGCAATACTTCCTGCAACCGCGCCAGCTGTTTCCGGTCTGGCCGCAGTGGCGTCCTGAACTGGCGATAGCCCTGTTTGCCTCGACAATGGTGCTGCTGTTCCTGCCGAAGTTGCTGAGTATTCTGCTTATCTGGTGTAAAGGCACCAAAGAGTACGGTGGTTTTATTCGCGTAACGCTGTCACTGCTGCTGGAAGTGTTGTTCTCCGTCTTGCTGGCGCCGGTGCGTATGTTGTTCCACACCGTCTTCGTGGTGAGCGCCTTCCTGGGCTGGGAAGTGGTGTGGAACTCGCCGCAGCGTGACGATGACTCTACGCCGTGGGGCGAAGCGTTTATGCGTCATGGTTCGCAACTGCTGCTGGGTCTGGTATGGGCGGTCGGTATGGCGTGGCTGGATCTGCGTTTCCTGTTCTGGCTGGCACCGATTGTCTTCTCGCTGATCCTGTCACCGTTTGTTTCGGTGATCTCCAGCCGTTCAACGGTCGGTTTGCGTACCAAACGCTGGAAGCTGTTCCTGATCCCGGAAGAATATTCGCCGCCGCAGGTGCTGGTGGATACCGACAAGTATCTGGTGATGAACCGCAACCGCTCGCTTGACGATGGCTTCATGCACGCGGTGTTTAACCCATCGTTTAACGCGCTGGCCACTGCGATGGCGACGGCACGTCACCGTGCAAGCCAGGTACTGGAGATTGCCCGCGATCGTCACGTTGAGCAGGCGCTGAACGAGACCCCGGAAAAACTGAATCGCGACCGTCGTCTGGTACTGCTAAGCGATCCGGTGACGATGGCGCGTTTGCACTATCGTGTCTGGAATTCGCCAGAGAAGTATTCATCGTGGGTGAGCTATTATCAGGGTATCACCCTGAACCCACAGACGCTGAAGACGCCGTAAGCGCCACCCGGCGAAATCATCTGAAAAATACCGGCTTGCGCCGGTATTTTTTTATACTGAAGAAAACGATTAATGAGGTATCACGTGCGAATCGTAGCGGTGGGCATCATGGTGATGCTGTTAAGCGGGTGCGGCAGCATTATCAGCCGGACAATCCCCGGACAGGGGCATGGCAACCAGTACTATCCGGGAGTGCAGTGGGATGTCCGGGATTCAGCATGGCGTTATGTCACTATCCTCGATCTGCCGTTCTCGCTGGTGTTTGACACGCTGCTGTTGCCGCTGGACATGCATCACGGCCCTTACGAGTAATTACCGTTCATCCCATTCATCTGCTGCGGTTTGACCCTCTTCGGTATCCAGCGGGGGCTCAAGCTGAAATTCGCCTTCATCCCATTCATGCAGTGTATTCTCTTCCAGCCACTCCTGGCGGATCTCTATCTCATCATAGTCGCCGTCAAAGACACTTTGCGCGGCCTCGCCACTGAGCATCGGCAGGCACTCGCCTTCTTCGCCTTCATCGGCAAAAAACTCGACCTGCCACATGATGTCGCCATCCTGTAGCACGTACTTCTGCACGTTGAACTGCTGTACATTGGCTTCGTCCTGTTCAAGCTCAGGATGGTCCGCCATAAATTCTTCACGGGCTGAGTCAATGGCTTCTTCCAGCGTTGCATACATGGTCATCTGAGTCTCCCTTTGATTTGATGAGGTAATCAGGGAAAGAATAGCTGATTCTCCGGTTATGCAAGTATGAATGCTGAAAAATCATCCCGCTGTTCGTGTGAGAGCACGACGGCGCAGGCTGTTCCAGGAATAAATGGCGTTAAACAATACCACCCCGGCAGTGACCAGGAAGACGGCACGGAAGCCGTAACTAGCGGAAATCGCTGCTCCCATGAGCGGGCCGGTGACGTTGCCGATATCGCGGAACGACTGGTTATAACTAAAGATGCGCCCAGCGATTTGGTTTGTGGAGTTATAGACCAGCAGCGTTTGTACCGCCGGCAGCAGCGCGCCGTCGGCAGCGCCCAGTAAAAAGCGCAGTACCGCCAGTTGCCACGGGGTCTGCACAAAAGACATCGGGATCAGCAGCAGAACGGAGAAGATTAGCGCCGCAATGAGGATTTTCTCCGGTCCGATACGGTCGCCCAGCTTGCCTAATCTTGGCGCACTGAGCAATGCGGCGACGCCAGGTACGGAGGCAATCATCCCGCTAATAAACGCAATATTGCTGACGTTACCCGCCAGCTCCCGCACATAGAGGGTCAAAATCGGTGCAATGGAACCGGTCGCGACCTGAATAATCAACGTGGTGACGAACAGGCTCAGCACCAGTTTCGGGTTTTTAAGCGTAGCAACCACTTCCCGGACGCGCAGCATCTCTTTCTTGCTGATGGGTTTGAAGTTTTCGCGAATAAAAAACAGCGTCAGTAAGAAACAGATCAGCAGTACCGTCGCGGTGATGAAGAAAACCGGGCGCAGGCCGTACTGGTCGGCGAGCAGGCCGCCCGCTAACGGGCCGAGTAATGCACCGCTGACGCCGCCGGTAGAGAGCGTTCCCAGCGCCCAGCCGCTTTTATTGCGTGGGACCTGGGTGGCGATGAGGGCGTTGGCGTTGGGAATGAATCCGCCCAGCAACCCGAGCAGCGCGCGCAGCACCAGAAACTGCCAGATATTCTGCGCAAGGCCCATTAGCAGCATCACTATTGCCATCCCCAGCGCGGAGCGCAGCAGCATAATCTTTCTGCCTTTACGGTCGGCAAGCCCGCCCCAGAAGGGAGAGGCGATCGCAGAGAAAAGAAACGTAATACTAAAGACCAGTCCGGACCACATGTTGAGCGCACTGTGGCCCGTTACGCCGAGTTGTTCGACATAAAGTGGTAAAAATGGCATCACCAGGCTAAATGCGGCGCCGGTTAAGAAACAGCCGAGCCAGGTGACAGTGAGATTACGTTTCCAGTTTATGGGAGTATCAGAGGGTGACATAGCGATCCGCGTGTGATGCGCTGTTGGCGCGATCGGGCAAAAAACGAATATAAATTAAGCATATTCATTATGCGCCTGGATGCAGAGGGTCGCAATGTGGGGAGCTTTTATCGCTAAAAACGGTGAGAAAGCAGCCCAAAAGGGGCTGCTATGCAGGATTTAATAACGGGAAGGTACGCCAGCAGGACGTGTTTTGAAGCGGCGATGTAGCCACATGTACTGTTCTGGCGCCATCATGATGCACTTCTCAACAATCTTGTTCATCCAGGCGGCGGTGGTCTCTGCGTCATCCAGCGGCGGTGAGCATTCTGGCGGTAACATAATCAGCTGGTAGCCTTTGCCATCGGGCTTGCGACGCGGTACAAACGGCACCAGGCAGGCATTAGACATTCGCGCCAACATCCAGGTGCCGGAGGTGGTGGCTGCTTGTTCAACGGCAAAAAGCGGGACGAACACGCTGGCGCGCGGGCCATAATCGTGGTCCGGCGCATACCAGACCACTTCGCCTTTCTTCAGCGCCTTAATCATCCCTTTCAGATCCTTGCGATCGAGCATGGATTTGTTTGAGCGCATACGACCCCAGGTCTGGAGCCAGTCGATCAAGGGATTATCATTCGGGCGATAAACGCCGATGCCGGGTTCCTGCAAACCGAACTGACGCGCACCGAGTTCCAGGGTTAAAAAGTGCAGCCCCACCAGCAAAATACCGCGCTGCTGAGCCTGAACGTCACGAATATGCTCCATGCCGATCACTTCGGTCCAGCGGGCAATGCGACGATCGGACCAGAACCAGGCCATCCCGGTTTCCAGCAGGCCCATACCGACGGATTCAAAATTTTTAACCACCATCGCATGGCGGTCACGCTCACTCATTTCAGGGAAACAGAGCTCGAGGTTACGATATGCAATTTTCGTCCGCCGCTTCATCAGACGATACGCCAGGTGACCGATCATATGACCAAGGCGATAGAGTATCGGATAGGGCAACTGCACGACCAACCAAAGTGCGCCAATACCGAGCCAGGTTAACCAATACCGTGGATGCAGTAGTGCTGCGGAGAACTTAGGTAAATTCGTCATGTCTTTCCTGTTGTATACCTTAAAACGGGCAATTATCTGTATTGTTGCATTTTTTCGCCGTCAGAAAAAATTTGTGGCTCCGGAATGGCGATAAATGCAGCAAATGTTGTTAATTTTTTATTTTGAAGAAAGAAATGTAGCGCAAAATGTATGGATGTAAATTGGCGCGGATTGCTATATGATGCCGCCGATTCTGATTTCACCTGCCGCAGGACCCGTACACCATGCCAGTGTTACATAACCGTATTTCCAATGATGCCCTCAAAGCCCGGATGTTGGCTGAAACTGAGCCGCGCACGACCATTTCGTTCTACAAATATTTTACCATCGCAGACCCGCAGGCCACACGCGATGCGTTGTATCAAAAGTTAACCGCGCTGAATGTTTTCGGTCGCATCTATCTGGCGCATGAAGGGATTAACGCCCAAATCAGCGTACCGCAAAGTCAGGTGGAGACGTTCCGCCAGCAGCTGTACGCCTTTGATCCGGCACTTGACGGCGTGCGTCTGAACATTGCGCTGGAAGATGACGGGAAATCCTTCTGGGTGCTGCGGATGAAAGTGCGTGAGCGGATTGTGGCAGATGGCATTGAGGACCCGAGTTTTGATGCCAGCGATGTCGGCGACTATCTCAAGGCCGCGGAAGTGAACGCGATGCTCGACGACCCGGATGCGCTGTTCATTGATATGCGTAACCACTACGAATACGAAGTGGGCCATTTTGAGAACGCGCTGGAAATCCCGGCCGACACGTTCCGCGAGCAGTTACCCAAAGCGGTCGAAATGATGCAGGAACACAAAGATAAAAAGATTGTGATGTACTGTACCGGCGGTATTCGCTGCGAAAAAGCCAGCGCCTGGATGAAGCACAATGGCTTCAGTAAAGTGTGGCACATTGAAGGCGGTATCATTGAATATGCACGCAAGGCCCGCGAGCAGGGGTTACCGGTACGTTTCATCGGCAAAAACTTTGTGTTTGATGAGCGCATGGGTGAGCGTATTTCAGATGAGGTGATTGCGCATTGTCATCAATGCGGCGCGCCGTGCGACAGCCACACCAACTGTAAAAATGACGGCTGCCATCTGCTGTTTATTCAGTGCCCGGCATGTGCGCAAAAGTACAACGGCTGCTGTAGCGAGATCTGTTGCGAAGAGAGCGCATTACCGGAAGAAGAGCAACGTCGCCTGCGCGCAGGACGCGAGAATGGCAATAAAATCTTCAACAAGTCGCGTGGACGACTGAATACGAAACTGGGTATTCCGGATCCTGCCGAGTAATGGTGTGGCCGGATGGCGGCGACAACATCGCCATCCGGCATCATTCCTCGTTTACTTCTGCTGTACGCCTTCAACTGAGATAATCAACTCCACTTCCTGCGAGGCAGGACCCAGATCGGTGGTGATGTTGAAATCCTTCAGCTTGATTTTACCTTCGGCTTCGAAGCCTGCGCGTTTACCCCCCCACGGATCGTCACCCTGACCGATCATCTTCGCTTCCAGCGTCACCGGCTTTGTTACGCCGTTTAGCGTCAGATTCCCGGTGATATCCAGTTCGTCACCGTCTTTTTTCACGCTGGTGGAGGTGAAGGTCGCCTGCGGGAATTTCGCGACATTGAGGAAATCAGCGCTGCGAAGGTGTTTATCACGCTCGGCGTGATTGGTATCCACGCTGTTGGTGTTGATCGTCACATTCACTTTATCGGCGGCGGGATCCTTTTCATCAAAGGTAAAGGTTCCGTCGAAGTCTTTGAACGTGCCGTACAACCAGCTGTATCCCAGGTGCTGAATACGGAAATTAACAAAGGCATGTTGTCCTTCTTTGTCAATTTTATAATCCGCCGCGATGGCAGAACCGGTGGTGAACAGCAGAGAGGCGAGAGTTAAACCCAGCAGGCTTTTTTTCATTTTTGAGCTCCATAGTCAGATGACGACTTACCCAACATGCGATTCAGGGTGTCGTCTTTATCGATAAAGTGGTGTTTAAAGGCCATCAGGCCATGCAGAACGGAAAGAATAACGACGGTCCAGGCCAGCCACAGGTGTACGCTTCCGGCGAGATCGGCCTGAACGCCAGCATCCGCGAAGGTGGCCGGGACATCAAACCAGCCGAAAACGCTGATCGGTTTACCGTCCGCCGTCGAGATCAGATAACCGCTGATGACAATGCTAAACAGCAGCAGATATAGCGCGAGGTGGCCCAACGCTGCGCCAGCACGGGTCAGGGCCGAATAGCTTTTCAGCGCTTTCGGCGGTGGCGAGATCAGACGCCAGATGACCCGAACGACCAGGCCCATCATCAGCAGGATCCCGATGCTTTTGTGCAATTCCGGTCCCTGGTGATACCAGCCGTCGTAATAGCTCAACGTCACCATCCAGAGACCGAGTGCAAACATCCCGTAGACCACCAACGCGGTTAGCCAGTGAAGCATGGCGGAAATAAAACCATACCGTTGAGGCGTATTTGAAAATTGCATAAAAATTCCATTTCATATTTCAGGATTGAATGAAAATGGCCTGACAGAGACATAAATGCAACTAAAAAATAACACCGGGAGAGAGATTTAACGTTGATTCAATAATTTTGTATTAAGTGTAGATTTTGATTCAACGGATTCGTCAGAAATGACCGATTTATGACGGTTTGTGGGGGGGTAGGGGATGGGTTTTGTCATTCAAAAAAACAAAACAAAAATTAGATAACTTTCAGTTTTTGTCAGTATTTGTCAATGCCGATGGCTCAGTAACACAGGATATAAATAACATCAAGAATCGCCAGCAGCGACCATAAAATAACGTAGAGCATAAAATGCTCGCGAATATTGTTGACCAGATAAAGAAACAGACGACGCATATTGTAATCACCATTAAAAAGGCCTCATTACGAGGCCATTTAACGATTATGCCGTAAATCGGGAGAGTCTGAACGGCGTCAGGTCAAAAGCGGATGGCTTTTCCTGGGCAAAGTCAGCGGCAATTTCACCCAATACGGAGGCAAATTTAAAGCCGTGACCACTCAGCCCGGTCACGATCAGCGTGTTGTCATGGCCGGGCAGCGTGTCGATGATAAAGTCTTCATCCGGCGAGTTGTCGTAGGTGCAGGCCGCACCGTGCAGACAGCAACCCACTCCCGGAAGGATATTGCGCAGGAACGGGAATGCTTCAGATCCATCGCTGGCGACGCTGGCAAACGGTTTGCGTTCAGCTTCGGCGTGGATAAGTTGCCCGCCGTTGTGCTTACCGATTTTCAGTTCGTCGTTCTCCGCCGGGAAGCCGTAGTATTGATCGCCGTTGGGCAGCTCACCGGTGAAGGCAGGAAACTTATTCTTGATGCTATAGCGGCCATCGGCCTGGTACCAGGCAAACACTTTTCGTACCGGCTGGATGGGAAGCTCGGGGAGCAAAGCCTGAACCCAGGTACCGGCGCTCACCAGCGCTTTCTTCGCGCTGTACTCGCCGTCAGCGGTTTCCACAGTGACCCCGCCGTCATCATCATGGTGAATGGCTGTGACCGGGCAGTTGAAGAGCTGAGCGCATCCTGCTTCTTCTGCCAGACGAATCCAGGTTTTGATCGCCAGTTCACTGCGTAAAAAACCGGAATCAGCTTCGAACAGGCCGGTGTAGTCTGCAGGTACGCGGATTTCCGGCCAGCGCGCCATGATGGCGGCGGCATCCAGTTGCTCAACGTTCAGTTGCCACTGTTTTGCGCTGTGCGCGACGTTTGCCAGGAAGGGCGAACCGGCGGGGCCAAGATTGATAACGCCGGAGCGGACGAAAATCGGCTCTTCATTTTGCGTGGAGAGTTCGTCCCAGAGCGCCTGCGCATGCAGCACCAGCGGAACGTATTTTTCACCTTCGCCATAGGCGTGGCGGATCAACCGGGTGTCGCCGTGATGACTACCCTGTTGATGCGGTGGCATATGCGCGTCGGTCATCAGAACGTTTAACCCGGCGCGAGTGGCATAATAACCTGCGGCTGCCCCAACGGACCCGCTGCCTATAATGATTAAGTCGTATTTCATCAGTTTCTCTCTGCTGTCGCGTTTGATGCAGAGTAAATAAGTGAAATGCGTAATACAACCCAGAAATAGCAAAGGCACCCCGAAGGTGCCTTTTTAAGTGAGAATGTCCGTCTCGTTAATGCCGACGGTATTCGTTGGCCTGGTAATCGCCGGATTCGATTTTGGCTATGCCGGCTTCTAATATCGAAATAAATTGTCTGGCAACATCGGTGGTTAACCAGAGCGTTTGACCGACCTCTGTACCATCGGTTTCGGGACGATTTGGAGTCTGGTAGTGCAAACGCAGCATCAGCGCGTCATAGCTATCTACGGTGCTGATGTCCCATCCCACAAGCGGATGAGTCTGAATGACTTCATTATTCTTTTCCATCATGCCCCCTAATTCGTGTTACAAGACAACGGTTTTCGAGGTTCAATGCGTTTTTATCTGAAGCAACTTCAGTATATCAATAAATAAGGGTATTCACTGAGATTTTAAAGAGGGGGGAGCATAAATTTCTGCAAATTAAGAATTTGTGAGTAATTAATCACCATCTTGTTCATTCTTTTTAAGTATGTTGTGCAATAATTTTGAGTGACTGGTGAAAATATAATCAATTCCGAAGGCAACGGAGAATACTAAATGATGCCGCAAAAAAGATTGCTTTAAAGATGAGAGAAAAAAGCCGGGGCGACCCGGCAAAGAGACTACGGCATAGCATTTTTATTCTTTAATGAACCAGTCGTCAGCGCTTTCCCAGGTTTCCTGAAGAATTTCGCTGATCCGTTCTTTATCTTCTTTCGTCGCGCCAATCACGGACAAATTATTCGCAGCGGCATAACGAACGGTCACGTTACCGTCGTTATCGGGAAAGTGGTGAGTAATACGGCGGGAGAGTTCACCTGCCAGGGCGTCAATAGCACCGGCAGGTAAAGGTGAAGTTTTAGCAATGGTGACTTCAATACGCATAATGGCCCCCTGTTGAATATACTGGTTATTTATACAGTTATCCTGGCCAGGTTACAACAGGCGGCATCGATTTTTTTTACTTTTTAATCGTCCAGCGTACCGTTTCGCCCCCGAGGAACGGCACCAGCGTATCGTCGGTCAGCGCGATGCTCTCCGGTACCTGCTGCTCTTCACGTACCAGTTCAACGAAAGTGTCATTGACCGGCAGGCCGTAGAATCGCGGACCGTTCAGTGAACAAAACGCTTCAAAGTGCGCCAGGGCATTCATCTCTTCAAACACGCTCGCGTAACTCGCCAGTGCCGTTGGCGCGTTAAAACATCCCGCGCAGCCACAGCTCGATTCCTTACGATGACGGGCATGTGGGGCTGAATCGGTGCCGAGGAAGGCACGCTCAAAGCCACTGGCAACCAGCTCACGCAGAGCGTGCTGGTGGACATTGCGTTTCAGAATTGGCAGGCAGTAGAGGTGTGGGCGAATACCGCCAACCAGCATGTGGTTACGGTTAAACATCAGGTGCTGCGGTGTAATCGTCGCAGCCAATAATTCGTTACCGTCACGGACATACTCCGCCGCATCTTTGGTAGTGATGTGCTCAAAGACCACTTTCAGCCCAGGCAGGCGCTGGCGCAGAGGCTCCATCACCGTCTCAATAAAGCGCGCTTCACGGTCAAAAATATCGATATCGGCGTGGGTGACTTCGCCATGCACCAGCAGCGGCATCCCGAGTTTTTCCATGCGTTCAAGTACTGGCATGATCGCATCGATGGAGGTGACCCCGTGACTGGAGTTGGTGGTGGCGTTTGCCGGATAGAGTTTGGCTGCGGTGAACACGCCTTCGCGAAAGCCGCGTTCCAGTTCAGCGGGATCCAACGTGTCCGTTAAATAGCAGGTCATCAGCGGCGTGAAGGAATGTCCGGCAGGGACCGCATCAAGGATGCGCTGGCGGTAGGCAATTGCCGCATCTACCGTGGTGATCGGCGGCGCCAGGTTTGGCATCACAATCGCACGTGCATAAACATCGCTGGTATACGGCACGACCGTTTTTAACATTTCGCCGTCGCGAAGGTGAAGGTGCCAGTCATCTGGGCGGCGGATCTTTAAAACCTGGGAGGGTGCTGTCATCAATATGCTCCGGCTGGGGGATGTCATTTTTGCCGGAAACAAAGGATAAGGGGAAACGTTTTCGTTTGCACGTAAAAAAAGGCGCCGCAGCGCCTTTGTCGTTTAATCGGTGAACGGGATGATGATTTCGCCCGGCTTCACCTCAATCCCTTTGGCGTACTTTTTCGCCAGCGCTTCGCCTTTGCTGCTGTCTTCGCGCAGGACATACGCTGGCTGCTGGTTAAAGTAATTACGCAGTGACTGATTGAGATAAGGCATCAGGGTTTGCAGCACTGACTGCATTTTTTCCGGCGTCACGGTGGCATCTACCACTTCCATTTCCTGCAGGAAGATGGCCCCTTTTTCTTTATTAAAGACTGGCAGCGCTTTCAGTTTTAGCTTAATGGTTGCTTTCTGACTGCCAAACAGCGAATTCATATCCAGCTTTGCATCGCCGGTCAGCGTCACTTTGTTCGGCTCTTCACGACCGATCTGGCTGGAGAGGTTATTGAGGACGATATGCGCATCGGCAACGCCCGGAAGCCCGATATCTTTGGCAAAGTTGTTGCGTTTTTCGAGCGCCTGATTAATTTCTTGTTCGCTTACGGTGTACTGTGTGAGCTGATTACAGCCGGTCAACAGGCCGCCAACTATCAACGCGGCAGCAAAAAAAATCTTCTTCATGGGGTTCCTCTACACGATGCGATCGTCTTAATCCTGACATAACGCAGCATGTGTCACCAGCGCGAACTTCGCCAGTAGAAAAAACTGAAAAAAGCGGCAGCCTGTATGATTCAGCCACCGCCGGTAAACGTTAAATCGCCATTGATGATAACAGATTGATCTGCGTCTGTTTCGCCATATTGTCGCGATAGTCAGCAACCCGTGTCGGCCAGTTGATACCGGCCACCAGTGTCAGATTACGCAACAGGGGAAATAACTGGATGTCGTCTTCGGAAAGCTCACCGTTTACACCATTGGGTTGCACAATGCGCTTATCCAGTGTGCGCAAATCCTCACTGATTTTTTTGGTCAGGCCAGCGGAATGGGCAAGATGGTCGGCAAAACTGCCAATCATCGCCTCTTTTTTCTCAGTAAAGTATTTGCGTGCCGAAGGGGTGGAAAACTCATCAAAAGCAGATTTTGCAAAACGCGGCAGCAGCAGGTGATTGGCGTAGCTGTTCACTTTGCGCAGCCACTCGTCAATAGCAGGATTTATCTTGCCGGTGAGCAGCGGTTTGCCATCCAGTTGATCGACGTAATGGACGATGTCCATGCTTTCCGGTAGATAGCGGCTGTCGTCTTTTTGCAGAATGGGCACCATTTTCTGGCCAATCATTCGGGTTGGGGTTTCGTCATCGTCGTTGGCCAGGACAATCAGTTCGACGGGGATGTTTTTGAGGCCAAAAATCATGCGAGCTTTGATGCAGAAAGGGCAGTGATCGTAAATATAAAGCTTCACGTTTCTCCTCCATTTGACTGTCAGTTCCCTTTCAGTATGGAGGAGACACGCACAGGTATCAAATCAGGCGCCGGGTTCCAGCATGCCGCGCGGCGTGCGTTTATGGCTAAACTGCCAGCCCAGCGCCAGGAAAGTGATGAAGCCAATGATCCCCAGCATCATCCAGGGTAACTCGGGTTGCTGGAGCAGTTTCCCCATATCAAACAGCCAGCCGCCGCCGATATACCCGATGGCACCACCTATGGCTAACCCCAGACGGCTAAAGCCCATATAGCTACCGCGCGCACGGGCATCCGACAGCGAGGCGCTGAGCGTTTCACGGGCGGGTTCAGCAATAATCGAACCGATATAGAAAGTGCAAATCAGCGTGAACAACTGCTGCAAGTCACTCACCAACCCCACGGGTAACATGCTCAGTGACATCAGCAGCAGGCCCGCCATCAGGCGATGCTCAAGACGAAACCGTTTCTCACTCCAGCGCGCAATGGGGTAGAGCAGCGTCAGCGAAAGGCAGGCTTCAATGGCATACATCCATTTCACCGCGGAAGGTGAACCGGCGATGTCATTGACCATAATGGGTAGCATCAGCATGACCTGCACCGCCAGCATGTAATAGCCCGCCAGCGTCAGCACATAGGTGACGAAGCGTTTATCACTGAGCACCCGACTCATTCCTTCCCGTACCGGAATACGCACAGTAGAGAGTTTCCACGCGGGCAGCAGCCAGGCGTTAAAGGCGGCGCAGAGCACGAACAATATTGCCCCGGTTGCGCAAACCAGACGGAAGTCATACTGCAACAACCAACTGCCTAACAGCGCGCCGATAACCGCCCCTGCGCTGTCCTGCATCATCAATATTGAGAAGAAGCGACCCCGCTGATGCGGGCGAATCAGCTTCACCACCAATGCCGAGCGCGGCGGATCGAACAGCGTGCCGCCGAGACCGGACAGGAAACAGGAGAACCACAAAAGCCAGGGTTCATGGGCGATCCCCATGGTGGCAAACCCGGCGGCGCGCATCAGCATGCCGGTGACGATCATCGGTTTCGCGCCAAAACGGTCGGCAATCGCGCCGCCAAAAATGCCCAGTCCCTGTTGAATAAACTGACGCAGACCCAGCGCAATGCCGACCATAACGGCGGCCCAGCCCATTTGGTCGACGAAGCGAATTGAGATCAGCGGGAACACGACGAAAAAGCCCAACACGACCAGCATATTATCGATGAGCAGGAAAGTTTTACCCAGGTTCCTGGCCTGCGAGACACGCGACATTTCCCCTCCCGGGAAACACTCGTCATTCTTCGAGTTGCGCGGAATTTGCGGCATTCGAATGATTGAGAGTAGATAAAGCGAAGTATCTCCTATTCTGCGGCTTTGCTGCCTTTTTGCCCACCCTCGCCGGGACAATATTTTTTTATCAAAAGTCCATCTTGATAGAGAGTTTTCATCAAAATGGCGGAATAATTCAAAAAATGGCAAATTGCACTTTTCACAGGGTGGTTTTGCACAGGTATAGTAAGTCAATCAGGGTGTAACGGCGATTCGGGAAGGAGTAGGAATAAATATGTTTGGCTATCGCAGTAACGTGCCAAAAGTGCGCTTAACCACCGACCGCCTGGTCGTGCGTTTAGTGCATGAGCGTGATGCCTGGCGTCTGGCAGATTATTACGCGGAAAATCGTCATTTCTTAAAACCCTGGGAACCGATTCGTGATGAAAGCCACTGCTATCCCTCCGGCTGGCAGGCGCGACTGAGCATGATTGCCGAATTTCATAAGCAAGGTTCCGCCTATTACTTTGCGCTGCTGGACCCGGATGAAAAAGAGGTCATTGGGGTAGCGAATTTTTCTAACGTGGTGCGGGGGTCTTTCCATGCCTGCTATCTGGGGTATTCCATTGCGCAGAAATGGCAGGGGCAGGGGCTGATGTTTGAAGCGCTGACCGCCGCGATTCGTTATATGCAACGCACGCAACATATTCATCGCATTATGGCGAATTACATGCCGCACAATAAACGCAGCGGTGATTTACTGGCGCGACTTGGCTTTGAAAAAGAAGGCTACGCAAAAGATTATCTGTTGATTGACGGGCAATGGCGCGACCACGTGCTGACGGCGTTAACGACATCAGAATGGACCGCAGGTCGGTGAGGACACCCTATGAAATATGAATTAACTGCCGCTGAAGCCCGTGTGATTGGCTGTCTGCTCGAAAAACAGGTCACGACGCCTGAGCAATATCCGCTCTCTGTAAATGGCGTGGTCACCGCCTGCAATCAGAAAACCAACCGTGAACCGGTGATGAATATGGCGGAGCACGAGGTGCAGGAGCACCTCGACAATCTGGTGAAGCGCCATTTTCTGCGCACGGTCAGCGGCTTTGGTAGCCGCGTCACCAAGTATGAGCAGCGTTTCTGTAACTCGGAGTTTGGCAACCTGAAATTGAGCTCCGCGGAGGTGGCGCTGGTTACGACACTGCTGCTACGCGGTGCGCAGACGCCGGGCGAATTGCGCAGTCGCGCCTCGCGAATGTATGAGTTCAGCGATATGGCGGAAGTCGAGGCAACGCTGGAACGCCTGGCAACGCGGGAAGACGGCCCTTATGTCGTCCGTCTGGCGCGCGAACCGGGTAAGCGTGAAAGCCGTTATATGCATCTGTTCTGTGGCGCCGTGCAGGAGCCGGTTGCCCTGGCCGATGAGCCACAGGCGGCGACGGGAGATCTACAGGCCCGCGTCGAGGTGCTGGAAAGCGAAGTCGCCGCGCTGAAACAGCGCCTCGAGTCGCTACTGGAACATCTGGGAGAATAACGTGACAACATTACGTATCGGGGTGGTGGGGCTTGGGGGCATCGCCCAGAAGGCCTGGTTACCCGTGCTTGGCGCCGCCAGCGACTGGACGCTACAGGCCGCCTGGTCGCCGTCGCGTGAAAAAGCGGAGAAAATCTGCGCAGCCTGGCGCATTCCGTATGCCGGTTCGCTGACCGATCTTGCCGCGGGCTGCGACGCGGTGTTTGTCCACTCCAGCACGGCAACCCATTACGCCGTCGTCAGTGAATTACTCAATGCCGGCGTTCATGTCTGCGTTGATAAGCCGCTGGCGGAAAATTTACGTGATGCTGAGCGGCTAGTGGCGTTAGCGGCGAAGAAAAATCTGACGCTGATGGTCGGTTTCAATCGTCGCTTTGCGCCACGGTACCGAGAGCTGAAGACGGAACTGGGGACGGCGGCGTCTCTGCGGATGGATAAACACCGTAGCGACAGCGTGGGGCCTCACGCTCTGCGGTTCACGCTGCTGGATGATTATTTGCATGTCGTTGACACCGCACTGTGGCTGGCGGGCGGCAACGCCCAGCTCAGCAGCGGGACGCTACAAACCAACGACGCGGGCGAGATGCTGTATGCAGAGCACCATTTCGCGACCAGTCAGTTGCAAATCACCACCAGTATGCATCGCCGGGCGGGCAGTCAGCGAGAGAGCGTACAGGCGGTGACCGATGGCGGGCTGATTGACGTGACGGATATGCGCGAGTGGCGTGAAGAGCGCGGGCAGGGTGTCTTGCACAAACCGGTTCCTGGCTGGCAAACCACGCTTGAACAGCGTGGATTCGTGGGGTGCGCACGCCATTTTGTGGAATGTGTACAAAATCAGACGGTTCCGGAAACCGCGGGCGAACAGGCGATTCTTGCCCAGCGCGTGGTGGAAAAGCTGTGGCGCGAGGCGATGAGCGAATAATCACCTGTAACATCTGGCGGTAGTAATTCACCATAATCCAGGTAGACTAAGCGCCTCTTCCAACGCCTGCACTGCAGGCGTTTTGCCGTAGGGTCTGGAATAAAAAAGCAATGAACCTATTAAAATCGCTGGCCGCCGTCAGCTCAATGACGATGTTTTCACGTGTGCTGGGTTTTGCACGTGATGCTATTGTCGCCAGAATCTTTGGTGCCGGGATGGCAACCGATGCCTTTTTTGTGGCATTCAAATTACCTAACCTGCTACGCCGCATATTTGCGGAGGGCGCTTTTTCTCAGGCCTTTGTCCCTATTCTGGCGGAATATAAAAGCAAGCAGGGCGAAGACGCCACTCGCGTGTTTGTCTCTTACGTGTCGGGACTGCTGACGCTGGCGCTTGCTGTGGTCACCGTTGCCGGGATGCTGGCCGCCCCATGGGTGATTATGGTGACGGCGCCGGGGTTTGCCGACACCGCCGATAAATTCGCGTTAACCACCAAACTGCTGCAAATCACCTTTCCGTACATCTTACTGATCTCGCTGGCGTCGCTGGTCGGAGCGATCCTCAATACCTGGAACCGCTTCTCCATTCCGGCGTTTGCCCCCACGTTTTTGAACATCAGCATGATCGGTTTCGCGCTGTTCGCCGCGCCGTATTTTAATCCACCGGTGCTGGCGCTGGCATGGGCGGTAACCGTTGGCGGCGTGCTGCAACTGGTGTATCAGCTTCCGCATCTGAAGAAAATCGGCATGCTGGTGCTGCCGCGGATTAACTTCCGCGATGCGGGGGCGATGCGGGTTGTGAAGCAAATGGGCCCGGCGATACTCGGCGTCTCCGTCAGCCAGATCTCACTGATCATTAACACCATTTTCGCCTCTTTTCTCGCGTCTGGTTCCGTTTCGTGGATGTACTATGCGGACCGCCTGATGGAGTTTCCGTCGGGGGTACTGGGCGTGGCGCTGGGGACCATTCTGCTGCCTTCACTGTCGAAGAGCTTTGCAAAAGGCGACCATGACGAATATTGCCGCCTGATGGACTGGGGATTGCGTCTGTGCTTTTTGCTGGCGCTGCCGAGTGCGGTGGCGATTGGGATCCTGTCTGGCCCCTTGATTACGTCATTATTCCAGTACGGTAAATTCACGGCCTTCGATGCGCTGATGACGCAGCGTGCGTTGATTGCTTATTCCGTAGGGCTGATGGGGCTGATTGTGGTGAAAGTGCTGGCACCGGGCTTTTATTCACGGCAGAACATCAAAACGCCGGTTAAGATCGCCATTGTGACGCTTATCATGACCCAGTTGATGAACCTTGCGTTTATTGGACCGTTGAAGCACGCCGGGCTGTCGCTGTCGATTGGTCTTGCCGCCTGTCTGAACGCGGGACTGCTGTACTGGCAACTGCGTAAGCAGAACATTTTCACTCCGCAACCGGGTTGGATGGGGTTTCTGATTCGCCTCGTTATCGCCGTACTGGTGATGTCAGCCGTGCTGGTTGGCATGTTGCATATTATGCCGGAGTGGTCGCTGGGGACTATGCCGTGGCGTCTGCTTCGCCTGATGGCGGTGGTTGCGGCCGGCATTGCCGCCTACTTTGCCGCACTGGCGGTGATGGGCTTTAAAGTGAAAGAGTTTGCGCGCCGGACGGTGTAATCACGATGCCTGATGGCGCTTTGCTTATTCGGCCTACAGAACGCTGTAGGCTGAATAAGGCGAAACGCCGCCATCTGGTAATCATCAAATAGAAAATTTTTTCCCGCCGCGAGAGGCAGAAGAGGGTTGACCGTTCGCGCCGTACAGCGACGGTTCCTGATAGGGCTTTAAAACCTCAAGCGCCTGTTGATTGCGCTGAATCTGATCTTCCAGCAGCCAGCCGTTGTGTTGGTTCAGATCGCGTAAGTGCTGCGTTTTATCGGTAATCGCTTTCCAGCGCTCGGCGACGTCATTATTCGCGCTATGCTGTGGGTCTTGTTCCAGCCGTCGCTGCTGTTCCAGATAATCCAGGGTCGCCAGCAGAGAACTCTTTTCTTCTGTAATACGCTGCAGCTGGCTACCGTTAATGTGGCCAACGGAAAGTTGTTGCTGTTCGGCATCCATTACCGTTTTCAGGTCATTCAGGACAGCCGTCATCTGATCGAGTATTTCTGACAAGCGCGTCATACGGTCAGTTACTCACTCTGGAGATAGCTCTGCGTCTCGCGGATCAGCGAGTCGGCGATTTTCCCCGTGTCCATCTTCAGCTCACCGTTACGAATAGCGGTTTTCAGTGCTTCAACACGTTCCATATTGATATCGTTCACGCCGGGCTGCATCAGTTTTGCCTGAGCATCGCTTAACGTCACGCTGGTGCTGGTTGCCGTCGAGGTTTTTTCCTGACGCGCTTTGAGGACCGGTGTATCCGTATTTTCACGCGCCTGAACGGTGCTAACGGGTTTCAAAGGTGAGGTACGGTCAATGCTCATTTTTATCATCCTCATCGAGGGGTTATACTGTAGCGGCCAGCTATCATCGAATGTGTAATCACTATCGGCAGCCGCAACAAAATCTTTAACTCATTATAGGTTAATAAGAATATTCCCATCAGGATCGACAATGCCACTGACAATCTGACCCGATAACATTCTCACTCGTGCGTTCTGCGCGACCGCCGCATTGTTCAGCGCTTTACCTTCCGCATTGACGCTAAATCCATCGCCATTGGCAACGACCTGCACGCGCTGTCCGGCTTTAATGCGCCACGCCTGGCGCAACATATTGAGCTGGATGGCCTGTCCCGGCGCGAGATCGCGCAGGCTCACCGCATCCTGAACCTGGCTGATATCCAGCACGGTACGGGGGGGGAGCTGATCAAGGCGTCCGCGTTTTAGTGTGACGCTGGCCGGGCCAAGCGTGCCGCCACGCGCAACGGACGCGGCTGCGACTACGTAGTTTCCCGTCGCCTGCACGTTGACCTGCAGATAACGTTTTTCATTGGCGCAACGTGCCAGCACATTCACGTTTCCCCACAGTTTTGCCCCGGTCATGCTGAACGCCGGTGTGTCGCAATGCGGCAACAGGTTGGGGGGCGTTCGCACGGTCACGACCACATCATCGCTGAATCCGGCCAGACGCTGTCCGAACCAGTCGTTCAACTGCGCATTCAAATCCTGGGCCAGCGTCAGGGGACTGAACAGCAGCGCCAGCATGGCTAATCCACGTTTTAACGTTTGCATCGTCACCTCCCGCCGTTTTCGCAATGACAGGATTCTACCCGTGTGACGCAACCATCAACGCAATAAATAGCGACCCATTTTGCGTTTATTCCAGCGATAACGCGCGCGTAATGGGATTTAAGCTGTCGGCTGAATTTTGTCATCTGCGGAGGAGATATGCTCGATAAGCTCGACGCCGCCTTACGTTTTCAACAGGAAGCGCTGAATCTGCGCGCCCAACGGCAAGAGGTGTTGGCCGCTAACATTGCGAACGCCGATACGCCGGGGTATCAGGCGCGCGACATGGATTTTGCCAGTGAGTTAAAAAAAGTCATGGTGCGCGGACGGCAAGAAACCAGCGGTGTGTCGCTGGCATTAACCTCCGCACAGCATATTCCCGCCCAGGCCATCACCGCACCGTCTACGGATTTGCTCTACCGCATTCCCGACCAGCCTTCACTCGACGGCAATACCGTCGATATGGACCGGGAGCGCACGCAGTTTGCGGATAACAGCCTGAAGTACCAGATGAGCCTGACTGCCTTGAGTGGGCAGATTAAAGGCATGATGAACGTGCTACAGGGGGGGAACTAATCCGTGGCGCTGCTGAATATTTTTGATATTGCCGGTTCGGCATTAACGGCGCAGTCCAAGCGCCTTAACGTGGCCGCCAGTAATCTGGCCAACGCCGACAGCGTCACGGGACCGGATGGTCAACCGTATCGCGCAAAGCAGGTTGTCTTCCAGGTGGATGCCGCTCCCGGTGCAGTAACGGGGGGCGTGAAAGTGTCGGACGTCATTGAGAGCCAGGCGCCGGACAAACTGGTCTATGAACCCGGTAACCCGCTGGCCGATGCCAATGGCTACGTGAAGATGCCTAACGTCGATGTGGTCGGTGAGATGGTTAATACCATGTCAGCTTCCCGCAGCTATCAGGCGAACGTCGAAGTCCTCAACACCGTTAAAAGCATGATGCTTAAGACGCTGACACTGGGCCAGTAAAAGGAGGCAGCCATGTCAATTGCGGTAAACGTTAACGATCCGACAAACACCGGTGTGAAAAGCAGCAGCAACGGGAGTTCCCTGTCGGGCAGCAATGCCGCCGATCTGCAAAGCAGCTTTCTGACGCTGCTGGTGGCGCAACTGAAAAACCAGGACCCGACCAACCCGATGCAGAACAACGAGCTGACCACACAGCTCGCGCAGATCAGTACCGTCAGCGGTATTGAGAAACTGAATACGACCCTGGGGTCGATCTCCGGACAGATCGACAACAACCAGTCACTACAGGCCAGCACGCTGATTGGTCATGGCGTGATGATCCCGGGTACCACCGTTCTGGCGGGCAAAGGCACCGAAGAGGGAGCCACCACCACCACCACGCCGTTTGGCGTTGAGCTGCAACAGCCGGCTGACAAAGTCACCGCCACCATTACCGACAAAGACGGCAAAGTGGTGCGCACGATTGAGATTGGCGCGCTGAAGGCGGGTGTCCATACCTTTACCTGGGACGGCACTCTGACGGATGGCACCACGGCGGTGAACGGCTCGTATAACGTGGCGATTCACGCCAGCAACGGCTCGACGCAACTGGTGGCGCAACCCTTGCAGTTTGCGCTGGTACAAGGGGTGATTCGCAGCAATGGCGGTAACACCCTGGATCTGGGCACTTACGGAACCACCACCCTCGACGAAGTACGGCAGATAATCTAAGCCTTTACACTAATCAGGAGTCATCATGGCTTTTTCACAAGCGGTTAGCGGCCTGAATGCCGCAGCCACCAACCTCGATGTCATTGGTAACAACATCGCCAACTCCGCGACCTATGGTTTTAAATCCGGCGCGGCGTCTTTTGCGGATATGTTTGCCGGTTCTAAAGTCGGTCTGGGCGTAAAAGTCGCTGGCATTACTCAGGACTTTACTGATGGTACGACCACCAACACCGGTCGCGGTCTGGATGTCGCTATCAGCCAGAACGGTTTTTTCCGTCTGGTCGACAGCAATGGCTCAGTTTTCTACAGCCGTAACGGCCAGTTCAAACTGGATGAAAACCGTAACCTGGTCAACATGCAGGGCATGCAACTGACCGGCTATCCGGCAACGGGTACGCCGCCGACCATTCAGCAAGGGGCAAACCCGGGTCCGATCACCATCCCGAATACCCTGATGGGGGCGAAAAGCACCGACACGGCGGCAATGCAGATCAACCTGAACTCGACGGACAAGATTCCGGCGAACACGCCTTTCAAACCAACCGATGCTGACAGCTACAACAAACGTGCACCCGTGACGGTGTTCGACAGCCAGGGTAATCAACATGACATCAACCTGTTTTACGTTAAAACGGGTGATAACACATGGGATATCTGGACGCAGGATTCCAGCGTCGCCAACTCGCCGTTGGTGAAGTCCGCGCAGATGACATTCGACAAGAACGGCGGTCTGGATAACGTAAAAGAATATACTGAAGTTGCGCCTGTTCCACCTGCCACTGAACCAACCTGGACGCTTGGCGCGGCAAATGCCACACCGTCATTCTCCATTACTACCGGTACAGTCAATGGCGCGGTTCCTGCGACCTTCACCCTCAGCCTGCAAAACTCCATGCAGCAGAACACCGGGACTAACGCCGTTATCGCCACCACGCAGAACGGCTACAAGCCGGGCGATTTGGTTAGCTATCAGATTAACGACGATGGCACCGTCGTCGGAAACTACTCCAACGAACAGAAGCAGGTGCTGGGGCAGATCGTGCTGGCGAACTTTGCCAATAACGAAGGTCTGGCCTCTCAGGGCGATAACGTCTGGGCCGCCACGCAGGCGTCCGGTGTGGAACTGCTGGGAACGGCGGGAACGGGTAACTTCGGTAAGCTGACCAACGGTGCGCTGGAGTCTTCGAACGTGGATCTGAGTAAAGAACTGGTGAACATGATCGTCGCCCAGCGTAACTATCAGTCGAACGCGCAGACCATCAAGACCCAGGACCAGATCCTCAACACGCTGGTTAACCTGCGCTAAGCGCCTGACGGGATAACGTAATGGATCACGCAATCTATACCGCGATGGGGGCGGCCAGTCAGACGCTGAACCAACAGGCGGTGACGGCCAGCAACCTGGCCAACGCCTCGACGCCGGGATTTCGTGCACAGCTCAATGCGCTGCGCGCCGTCCCCGTCGAAGGACTGTCATTGCCGACGCGTACGCTGGTCACGGCGTCCACGCCGGGGGCTGATATGACGCCTGGCCAGATGGATTACACCTCGCGTCCGCTGGACGTGGCGTTACAGCAGGATGGCTGGCTGGCGGTACAGACCGCGAACGGCAGCGAAGGCTATACCCGTAACGGCAGCATTCAGGTGGATCCGACCGGACAGTTGACCATTCAGGGTCACCCGGTGATTGGTGAAGCCGGGCCGATTGCGGTGCCGGAAGGGTCGGAAATCACCATCGCGGCGGACGGCACCATCTCAGCGCTGAATCCCGGCGATCCGGCGAACACCATCGCGCCGGTGGGACGTCTGAAACTGGTGAAGGCTGAGGGGAATGAAGTACAGCGTGGCGACGACGGGATGTTCCGTCTGACCGCTGCCGCACAGGCAACCCGTGGCCCGGTGCTGCAGGCCGATCCGACCATTCGCGTGATGTCGGGAGTACTGGAGGGGAGCAACGTCAATGCGGTGTCAGCGATGAGCGACATGATTGCCAGCGCCCGCCGTTTTGAAATGCAGATGAAGGTTATCAGCAGCGTGGATGACAACGCTGGTCGCGCTAACCAACTGCTGTCGATGACTTAATACAGGACACTTTATGATCAGTTCATTATGGATCGCCAAAACCGGCCTGGACGCGCAGCAAACCAACATGGATGTGATTGCCAACAACCTGGCAAACGTCAGCACCAATGGTTTTAAGCGTCAGCGCGCGGTGTTTGAAGATCTGCTTTATCAGACCATTCGTCAGCCTGGCGCTCAGTCTTCTGAGCAGACCACGCTGCCGTCCGGTCTGCAAATCGGTACCGGTGTGCGTCCGGTGGCGACCGAGCGTCTGCACAGCCAGGGCAACCTGTCGCAAACCAACAACAGTAAAGATGTCGCCATCAAAGGTCAGGGGTTCTTTCAGGTTCTGCTGCCGGATGGTACTTCTGCATATACCCGCGATGGATCATTCCAGGTCGATCAAAATGGTCAACTGGTGACGGCTGGCGGCTTCCAGGTTCAGCCAGCGATTACCATTCCGGCTAACGCCCTGAGCATCACCATCGGGCGTGACGGCGTGGTGAGCGTGACCCAACAGGGACAGGCAACACCCGTGCAGGTGGGGCAGCTTAATCTGACCACGTTCATGAACGATACCGATCTGGAGAGCATTGGTGAAAACCTGTATACCGAGACCCAATCTTCCGGCGCGCCGAATGAAAGCACGCCGGGTCTGAACGGGGCGGGCCTGTTGTACCAGGGCTATGTCGAGACCTCAAACGTCAACGTCGCGGAAGAGCTGGTCAATATGATTCAGGTTCAACGCGCTTACGAAATCAACAGCAAAGCGGTCTCAACGACCGATCAGATGCTGCAAAAACTGACGCAACTCTAAGGTGTTGTCCGGTGAGGCTTCTGTCTCACCGGCACCCTGATTCAGAAGATAAAGGCAATGCAAAAAAACGCTGCGCACGCTTACCCGATCATGGCCCTGCTGGTGGTTTCACTGTCAGGATGTGCCTGGATTCCTTCCACTCCGCTCGTCCAGGGCGCGACCACGGCACAGCCTGTTCCTGGCCCGACGCCGGTGGCAAATGGTTCGATTTTTCAGTCCGCGCAGCCAATCAACTATGGCTATCAGCCACTGTTTGAAGACCGTCGTCCGCGCAACATCGGCGATACGCTGACCATTGTGCTGCAGGAAAACGTCAGCGCCAGTAAAAGCTCTTCTGCCAACGCCAGCCGTGACGGCAAAACCAACTTTGGCTTTGATACCGTACCACGCTATCTGCAAGGATTATTCGGCAATGCGCGAGCGGACGTCGAGGCGTCCGGCGGTAACACCTTTAACGGTAAGGGCGGGGCCAACGCCAGCAATACCTTTAGCGGCACGCTGACCGTGACCGTGGATCAGGTGCTGGTTAACGGCAATTTACATGTCGTGGGTGAGAAACAGATCGCCATCAACCAGGGCACTGAGTTCATCCGCTTCTCCGGGGTTGTCAATCCGCGCACCATCAGCGGCAGCAACTCCGTTCCGTCAACTCAGGTGGCGGATGCACGTATTGAATATGTCGGAAACGGCTACATCAACGAAGCGCAAAATATGGGCTGGCTCCAGCGTTTCTTCCTTAACCTGTCGCCGATGTAAGCGAGGTCTCCCATGTTGAAATCTGTAGTTGGACTGGTTCTGGTCCTCGTCGCCACGCTGGCGCATGCCGATCGTATCCGCGATCTGACCAGCGTGCAGGGCGTGCGCGAAAACTCGCTCATTGGCTACGGCCTGGTGGTGGGGCTGGACGGGACCGGTGACCAGACCACCCAGACGCCATTTACCACCCAGACCCTGAACAACATGCTCTCGCAGTTGGGTATTACCGTACCGACCGGGACGAACATGCAGTTGAAAAACGTCGCGGCGGTCATGGTAACCGCCTCCTTTCCGGCCTTTGGTCGTCAGGGACAAACCATTGACGTAGTGGTGTCTTCGCTGGGGAACGCGAAAAGTCTGCGCGGGGGGACGCTGCTGATGACGCCGTTGAAAGGGGTCGACAGCCAGGTGTATGCGCTGGCGCAGGGCAACATTTTAGTTGGTGGCGCCGGGGCGTCTGCGGGTGGCAGCAGCGTGCAGGTGAACCAGCTTAACGGCGGACGGATCACCAACGGGGCGACAATCGAGCGCGAGTTGCCCAGCCAGTTCGGCGCGGGTAATACGCTAAACCTGCAACTGAATAATGAAGACTTCACCATGGCGCAGCAGATTGCTGACACCATCAACCGGTCACGCGGCTTTGGCAGCGCCACCGCACTGGATGCGCGCACGATTCAGGTCCGCGTACCGAGCGGCAACAGCTCTCAGGTGCGCTTCCTGGCGGATATTCAGAACATGGAAGTGAACGTGACGCCACAGGATGCAAAAGTGGTGATCAACTCACGTACCGGTTCGGTGGTGATGAACCGCGAAGTGACGCTGGATAGCTGTGCTGTAGCGCAGGGGAATCTCTCCGTGACCGTTAACCGTCAGGCTAATGTCAGTCAACCGGATACGCCGTTTGGCGGGGGGCAGACGGTAGTGACACCGCAAACGCAAATCGATCTGCGTCAGAGCGGCGGTTCGCTGCAAAGCGTTCGTTCCAGCGCCAATCTGAACAACGTGGTCCGTGCGCTGAATGCGCTGGGGGCGACGCCGATGGATCTGATGTCAATTCTGCAGTCGATGCAGAGCGCCGGTTGCTTACGCGCGAAACTGGAAATCATCTGATGATTAGCGACAGCAAACTGATGGCCAGCGCCGCCTGGGATGCGCAATCGCTGAATGAATTGAAGGCGAAAGCCGGTCAGGATCCGGCGGCGAATATCCGCCCGGTGGCCCGCCAGGTGGAAGGCATGTTCGTCCAGATGATGCTGAAAAGCATGCGAGAAGCGCTGCCAAAAGATGGCGTCTTCAGCAGCGATCAAACGCGTCTGTATACCAGCATGTATGACCAGCAGATTGCGCAGCAGATGACCGCCGGAAAAGGTCTGGGGCTGGCGGAAATGATGGTCAAACAGATGACGCAGGGGCAGGCGCAGCCTACGGAAGAAACGCCGCAGGTGCCGATGAAGTTCCCGCTGGAAACGGTGACCAGTTACCAGAACCAGGCGCTGACGCAACTGGTGCGTAAAGCGATGCCGAAAACACCGCAGAGCAATGACGAACCGCTCTCCGGCGACAGCAAAGACTTCCTGGCACAACTGTCGCTGCCGGCCCGTCTGGCCAGTGAGCAGAGCGGCGTGCCACATCACCTGATTCTGGCGCAGGCGGCGCTGGAGTCAGGCTGGGGGCAGCGGCAAATTCGCCGGGAAAACGGCGAGCCGAGTTTCAACCTGTTTGGCGTGAAGGCCTCGGGTAACTGGAAGGGGCCGGTGACGGAAATCACCACGACCGAATATGAAAACGGCGAAGCGAAAAAGGTGAAGGCCAAATTCCGCGTGTACAGCTCGTACCTTGAAGCGTTGTCAGATTACGTCGGTCTGCTGACCCGCAATCCACGCTATGCGGCGGTGACCACGGCGGTTACCGCGGAACAGGGCGCGCAGGCACTGCAAAGCGCCGGTTATGCCACCGACCCGAACTATGCGCGTAAATTGACCAGTATGATCCAACAGCTGAAGTCGATGAGCGAGAAGGTGAGCAACGCCTACAACACGAATCTCGACAATCTCTTCTAAATGGCTCAAGTCCTGTGACCTGCTGCCGATAATAATCTGTAACTGAAGGATTAAAAGGAACTTCCATGTCCAGCTTGATTAATAACGCTATGAGCGGGCTGAGCGCGGCTCAGGCGGCGCTGAATACTGCCAGTAACAACATTTCCAGCTATAACGTTGCGGGCTATACCCGTCAGACGACCATTATGGCGCAAGCCAATAGCACGCTGGGTGCCGGCGGTTGGGTGGGCAATGGTGTTTATGTTTCCGGTGTACAGCGCGAATATGATTCGTTCATCACCAATCAACTGCGCGCGGCGCAGAACCAGAGTAGCGGGTTGACGACCCGTTATGAGCAGATGTCCAAAATCGACAACCTGCTGGCCAGCAAAACCAGCTCTGTCTCCTCGTCCATGCAGGATTTTTTCACCAGCCTGCAAACGCTGGTGAGTAACGCCGAAGACCCGGCGGCGCGCCAGACGCTGATAGGCAAAGCCAATGGGCTGGTTAACCAGTTCAAAACGACCGACCAGTATCTGCGCGATCAGGACAAGCAGGTCAATATCGCGATTGGTTCCAGCGTCGATCAGATCAACAACTACAGTAAGCAGATTGCCAGCCTGAACGACCAGATCTCGCGTCTGACCGGTGTAGGTGCCGGGGCATCGCCGAATAACCTGCTTGATCAGCGCGACCAGTTGGTCAGTGAGCTGAACAAAATTGTCGGCGTGGAAGTCAGCGTTCAGGACGGCGGCACCTATAACATCACGATGGCGAACGGCTATTCACTGGTGCAGGGAAGTAATGCCCGTCAGCTAGCGGCGGTACAGTCGCAGTCCGACCCTTCACGAATCACCGTTGCCTATGTCGATTCCATCGCGGGAAACATCGAAATTCCGGAAAAACTGATCACGACCGGTTCGCTCGGTGGTCTGCTGACCTTCCGTTCCCAGGATCTGGATCAGACGCGCAACACGCTGGGACAACTGGCGCTGGCGTTCGCCGATGCGTTTAACCAGCAGCACCGCGAAGGGTATGATGCGAACGGCAAAAATAATGTCGATTTCTTTAGCATCGGCGACCCGGCTGTGTATGGAAATAGCAAGAATACCGGCAGCATCAGCGCGACCGTTAAAACCGCCTCAGAGGTTCAGGCGACTGACTATAAAGTGGTTTATGACGGAGCGAAATGGCAGGTGACGCGTCTTGCGGATAACACCTCTTTTGAAGCGACCGAAAACGCGGGCAAACTGACCTTTGATGGCCTGGAGATTAACATCGATGTTGGCCCTGCTAAAAATGACAGCTTCATCGTCAAGCCGGTCAGCGACGCCATCATCAATATGGGCGTTCTGGTGACCAACGAATCGCAAATTGCGATGGCGAAGGACGCAACGGCCGGTGAAAGCGACAACCGTAATGGTCAGGCATTGCTGGATTTGCAAAAGGACAGCACAACGGTAGGTGGTTCAAAATCGTTTAACGACGCCTACGCTACGCTGGTCAGCAACGTGGGCAGCAAAACCGCAACGCTGAAAACCAGCAGCACCACCCAGGGCAACGTGGTGACGCAGTTGAGCAATCAGCAACAGTCCATTTCCGGCGTTAACCTTGACGAAGAGTACGGCAACCTGCAACGCTTCCAGCAGTATTACCTGGCCAATGCCCAGGTGTTGCAAACCGCCAACTCTCTGTTTGATGCACTGCTGAGTATTCGCTAAGGGAGCAGGAAACGATGCGTATCAGTACCCAAATGATGTACCAGCAGAACATGCGCGGTATCACCAATTCCCAGGCGGAGTGGATGAAATACGGTGAGCAGATGTCGACAGGGAAGCGGGTAATCAATCCGTCTGACGATCCTATCGCCGCATCCCAGGCCGTGGTGTTGTCACAGGCGCAGTCGGAGAACAGCCAGTTCGCCCTGGCGAGGACTTTCGCCACGCAGAAGGTTTCGCTGGAAGAGAACGTGTTAAACCAGGTGACGACGGCGATACAAAGCGCACAGGAAAAAATCGTCAGCGCCGGTAACGGAACGCTGAGTGATGATGACCGCGCCTCGCTGGCGACGGACTTACAGGGTATCCGCGATCAGTTGATGAACCTGGCAAACAGTACCGACGGTAACGGTCGCTATATTTTTGCCGGTTATAAAACGGAAACGGCTCCGTTTGCTCAGGCTGACGGTACCTACAACGGCGGTACGGAGAACATCACTCAGCAGGTGGATGCCTCCCGTTCGATGACCATCGGCCACACCGGCAACAAAATTTTCGACAAGATCACCAGTAATGCGGTTCCGGAACCGAACAACGGCACGTCCGAAACCAACCTGTTCAAAATGCTGGATTCGGCGATTGCCTCATTGAATTCCCCTGTGGGTGACGATGCGACGCTGAAAGAACAGGCAAAAGTGGTGATTGATAAAACCAACCGTGGTCTGAAAAACTCGCTTAATAATGTACTGAGCGTGCGTGCGGAACTGGGGACGCAACTGAAGGAACTGGAGAGTCTGGACTCGCTGGGCACCGATCGCGCACTAGGACAAACGCAGCAGATGAGTAATCTGGTGGATGTGGACTGGAACGCGGCCATTTCATCGTACGTCATGCAGCAGGCGGCGCTCCAGGCCTCTTATAAAGCCTTTACCGATATGCAGGGGATGTCGCTATTCCAGCTCAACCGCTAATACCGATTTGAAACATATCATGAAACTGGGTATGTTTTATCTGCCCGCTCCCTCTCACCCCGGAGCGGGCATTTTTTTGTCGGTTACACGCTAACCCTCAGAGGGGCAGAGGAACGCTTTCCCGCCAGTCTGATGATCAGCGCAAGGGTGCCACTGAGGGTGGCCAGCGTGACGACGCCTTGCCAGTTTGCCAGCGCATACACCTGACTGCCGAGCACCGAGCCCAGCGCCATGCCAATGAATATGACGCTGAACAGTAGTGCATTCAGACGCCCCCTGGCCTGCGGTTCGAGGCTATAGACCAGATTCTGGTGCGCCACCAGGCTCGATTGCAGTCCCAGGTCAAAGCCGACGGCGGAGAGCGCAATCAGCAACCACTGTGCGTGCACGGGCAACGCGGGTAACAGGAACATCAGCGCAAAAGAAACGGTCACCAGCAATGCCCCCAGTTGCGTCACTTTTTCTGCGCCTATCTTATCTGCCAGATGACCGGCCAACGGCGCAGCCAGCGCTCCGGCAGCCCCGGCGATACCAAATGCCCCCGCGGCGGCGCTGCCCATCTGATAGTTTTCTGCCAGCATCACGGCCAGCGTTGACCAGAACGCACTGAACGCGACGGACAGAAAACCTTGCGCCAGGGCGGCACGACGTAGTGCCGGGTAGCGACGCCATAACTGCGCCAGGCTCACCATCAGTGCGGGATAACTCAGCGTGGAATGGGCTGTAAATGCGGGCAGGACTTTCCACAGCAATACGCCGACAAGGGCAATACTGAGCGCGGCGAGTTGATACATTTCCCGCCAGCCAAAGGCTTCTCCGACCAGACCACTCACGGTGCGTGACAATAAAATGCCCAGCAGCAGGCCGGTCATCACTGTCCCGACCGTTTTTCCCTGTTTGCCCTCTGGGGCGAGAATCGCCGCCGCCGGGACGATATCCTGCGCCATCGTCGCGGCCATCCCCAGCAACAGGCTTACAGTCAGCAGAGAATGCACCTGGCCTGTGACGCTACAGGCCAGCAGCAACAGGGCGAGCGCGGCGCTTTTCATCAGAATGAGCCAGCGCCGATCGTAACGGTCGCCGAGCGGCAATAAGAACAGGATCCCCAACGCATAACCGGCCTGCGTTAACGTGGGCACCAGTCCCATGCCGGTGATGCTGAGCGCCAAATCGGCCCCCATTAGCGGTAACAACGGTTGTGCATAGTAGATGGCGGCAACGCTGAAGCCTGCGCCCAGCGCCAGAACAAAGATCAGCCAACGAGACGGTGTGTGCATTTCAAAATCCTCAATCACAGGTGTGAGGCTATTTTTCTCTGAATGGCGGTGGTCTGGTAGTCAGCGATGTGGTAAAACGATTATACGTAAAGCGTATGAGCATCGAATGAATGAAAAAGAATGAGCGTATAGACAGGGTGGAACTGATGCGAACGTTTGTGCGCATCGTGGAGGCCGGATCGTTGTCAGCTGCCGCTCGTCAGTTGAACACGACCCAGGCGACAATCAGTCGGCGGTTGCAGTCGCTGGAGGCGATGCTGGGGGTAAAACTGGTCTTACGTACCACGCACGCCATGAAGCTAACGGACGACGGCGAGCGCGGATACCAGCACGCCAAACATATCATTGACGCCTGGCTGGCACTGGAGGACGGACTCAACGTCACGGAAGATGAGCCCGTCGGGACATTGCGGGTGCGGGCTCCGCATGCTTTTGGTCAGCAGCAGCTCCTCACGCCGTTA
The DNA here is from genome assembly GCF_013816795.1 of Citrobacter sp. RHB35-C17. Classification (NCBI taxonomy): domain Bacteria; kingdom Pseudomonadati; phylum Pseudomonadota; class Gammaproteobacteria; order Enterobacterales; family Enterobacteriaceae; genus Citrobacter; species Citrobacter sp. RHB35-C17. The sequence goes on from NZ_CP057150.1 coordinate 1,930,385, forward strand.
CTGCACTTTTTAGCGCGCTACCCCAATCTGTCGGTGGAGTGGATGCTCAACGATAAAACGGTCGATTTTCTCAGCGACAATATCGACTGCGCGATCCGCGTGGGCGCGGAGGTCGATCCGGCAACGGTTTCGGTGCTGCTAGCGGAAGTGCCGCGTAGCGTGGTCGCTTCACCGGCGCTGCTGGCGCAATTTGCAACGATCGCGGTGCCAGAACAGCTATCGTCGCTGCCCTGGATTGCCGTCAACACCTTCTATCAACACAACGTCTCACTTAGCCATCAGCACAGTCGGGAACCGGTGACCTTTCCGATCACGCCGCGACTGAGTACCGACAGTATCTACGTAGCGCGCAATGCAGCGCTGGCGGGGTTAGGCGTGGTGGTGGTGTCAAGCTGGACGGTGACCGAGGATATCGCGCAAGGACGACTCGTCGAGCTGGTTCCTGACTGGCAGGCCGCACCTTTGCCAGTACACCTGGTCTATCCTTGGGCGCGTTATTATCCCACTCGCCTGCGTAAGTTTCTGGAATTGATGAAAAAGGTGATGCCGGAACTGGCGGGAATGCGCCGACCTGAAGGGGAATAAAAAAGCCGACCCTGAGGTCGGCTTTTTACGCTATCGATTTTACTCGACAGGCTGAGGACGAGTCGGTCCAGCAGAGGCACTGTGCGAGGCAGTGTGACCACCTGCGGCGCCTTTACCATCAAAGGCGAAAGCAGGGCGCTGCCAGTCACTGTGGCGTGGCGCTTCAGGCACATATTCCGGCGCTGGCGCACGGGTCATCGGTGCGGTTGCGTGGCTGTGCTCAGCAACAGGTTCTGCCACGACTGGCGCTGCGGCTTCTGCGATCGGTGCAACGACAACGGGTTCGGATACTGGCGCAGGCGCTGTGGGTGCTTCAACGATCACAGGCGCTGCAACCGGTTCTGCAATGACTTCAGGCTCTGCAACCACTTCAGGTTCAACGGCGACAGATTCAGCCGCAACCACGTCAGGCACGACAGTCATTGTTTCAGGCTCGACCGTAACCACGTCTGGTGTCTCTTCAACGACCGGAGCGGTTTCCTGCGTTTCAGCGACAGGCTCTGCCTGAGCGGCAACCTCTTCGGCGACCGGCACATCGGCGTCGGCAATCACCTGCGGCTGTTCAACCACCGGGGCGGCAATGACTTCCGGATGCGTCGTTTCAACCACGGCTTCAGCCTGAACCGGTGCTTCTGTTACCGTTTCAACGACAGTTTCAACGGCGGGTTCGACTGCGGCAACAGCTTCAACGGCGGCTGCCACGGCTTGCGGTTCGGTCACAACAGGCTGGGCCTGTACCTGTTCGACTTCCTGTGCTTCTGGCTGCGCATCCTGAGGACGGGCTACCGGGTAGCGGATCCACACTTTGCCGGACGCCATTTCTGGCGAGGCGCAGGCGACAGTCAGCGGCATCGGCGACTGCAGTGGGTAACGTTCGTCACGATAACGACGACGACGCTGGCCGCTCACACGCAGATGACGTGGGGAACGACGCGAACGACGCGGCATACCAGCGTTATCACGTGCTTCACCATTGTCATCCTGCTCTGGGGCTGCTTCTGTCACGACAGGCAGCGGCACTTTCACCAGTTCAGTGCTTTGCGCTGGCGCAGTCTGTGCTGCAACCGGTGCGACAATGCTCTCTTCCGTGGTGGCGGTTTCTACCTCTGCCACTTCTGAGGCCTGGTCGTGGTAACGAACTTTCTGGTTCAGCTGACGCTGTTTACGGCGCGGCTGAGCCTGACGAACGCGCTCTTCCTGTTCGGTCTCTGGAGTCTGCTGCTCATCAAGATTCAGCGCTTTTACTTCCTGCTGAGCCTGACGTTTATCATCACTGCGACGGCGGTTACGTTCGCGACGTGGCTGCTGCTGCTCATCACCAGACTTTGCTTTATCCGCTACGTCGGTCGCTTGCTGACGGTTATCACGGTTTTCGGCATTCTGCTGCGCATTACGGCGGTTACGGCGATTCTCGTCGCGGTTCTCGCCATTTTCTGAACGTTCGCCACGGTTATCGCGGTTGTCACGACGTTCGTTGCGATCGTTACGGTCACGACGGTTGTTCTGGCGTTTACGGCGATCCTGCTGACGCTCCGGCTTCTCCGCGGCTTTCGGCGCAGGCTGCTCGGCAGGTTTCACTTCTTCACTACCGCTGAACAGCGATTTCAGTGCGCCAAAGAAACGGCTCAGCAGCCCCGGCTCTGCCGGAGCGGCTGGCGCAACGGCGGCCTTCGGCGCAGCGGCTTTCACTGGCGGTTCGGCAGGCGTTGGCGCAGGCGGAACTTCTGGCATCGCGAAGGTGGCAAGAGCGGGCTGCTCAGGACGTTTACGCTCGGCGAACTCTTCTTCAGACGGTAACGCCATCGCTTCTTCATGTAGCTTCGGCAGCATGTAGCTCAGAGTCGGCGTCTCTTCACCTTTACGCACGCGCAGTACGGAGTAGTGCGGCGTCTCCATTTGATCGTTAGGTACGATCACGCAACGCACGCCATCCTGTCGGGTTTCAATCGCATTAACGGCAGTACGTTTTTCGTTGAGCAGATAGGAGGCAATTGGCACTGGGACAATCGCGTGGACTTCCTGAGTATTCTCTTTCAGCGCTTCTTCTTCAATCAGACGCAGAATAGACAGGGACAGCGACTCGTTATCACGCACGGTGCCGGTACCGCTACAGCGTGGGCAGACGTGATGGCTGGACTCGCCCAGCGACGGGCTCAGGCGCTGACGGGACATTTCCAGCAGGCCGAAGCGTGAAATATGGCTGATCTGGATACGCGCACGATCCTGGCGGACCGCTTCACGCAGACGGTTTTCCACCGCACGCTGATGGCGTACCGGGGTCATATCAATGAAGTCGATAACGATCAGGCCGCCGAGGTCACGCAGGCGCAACTGACGGGCGATCTCATCGGCCGCTTCCAGGTTAGTGTTGAACGCCGTTTCTTCAATATCGCCGCCGCGGGTTGCGCGAGCGGAGTTAATGTCGATGGCGGTTAACGCTTCGGTGCTGTCGATAACGATAGAGCCGCCGGAAGGCAGACGCACTTCACGCTGGAACGCGGATTCAATCTGCGACTCGATCTGATAGTGGCTGAACAGCGGGATTTCACCGGTGTAAAGTTTGATTTTGCTGCTGAAATCCGGACGACCTAACGCCGCAATATGCTGGCGCGCCAGTTCGAGCACTTTCGGGTTATCGATAAGGATTTCACCGATATCCTGACGCAGATAGTCGCGGAAGGCGCGAACAATCACGTTGCTCTCCTGATGGATCAGGAACGGAGCAGGGCGGCTTTCCGCGGCTTTCTGAATGGCTTCCCAGTGTTTCAGACGGAAGCTTAAGTCCCACTGTAGCGCTTCGGCAGATTTGCCTACGCCCGCAGTACGTACAATAAGGCCCATGCCATCAGGCAGTTCAAGGCTTGCCAGCGCTTCTTTCAGCTCGGTACGGTCGTCGCCTTCGATGCGACGAGAGATACCCCCCGCACGCGGGTTGTTTGGCATCAGAACCAGATAGCTGCCCGCCAGGCTGATAAAAGTGGTCAGGGCAGCGCCTTTGTTGCCACGTTCTTCTTTATCAATCTGAACAATAACTTCCTGGCCTTCGCGCAGCACATCTTTGATGTTTGGACGACCATGAGCGTTGTAATTAGCGGGGAAATATTCGCGGGCAATTTCTTTTAACGGGAGGAAACCGTGACGTTCAGCGCCGTAATCAACAAAAGCCGCTTCCAGACTCGGTTCAATACGGGTAATTTTGCCTTTATAGATGTTCGCTTTTTTCTGTTCATGTCCAGGACTTTCAATATCCAGGTCGTACAGACGCTGCCCATCTACAAGGGCAACACGCAACTCTTCCTGCTGAGTTGCGTTGATTAACATTCTTTTCATCGTAACTTACTCATTATTCTTACATTGACGACTAAGCTGCGGGCAGAGTATTGCCTTTCCGGGTGTGAACCGATGGCCTCGTGTCTATTCGCGTCGCCAACCTCACGGTTATCGTCAGCTCAAAGAGGCGCAGAGTGTCGGTTGCCTGCATTTCATACGGAAACGCAGCGCAATTATCAGGGGAACCGCCTGGGTATTACTCTCCAGAGAAGATCCGATCTACCGGTAAGGACTGCAACCCGCAGCCCGCTAACTGTCTGAAAGATCAATACGTCTTACGCCATTGCTGCGTGGATGATCGTCCGGACAAAATTGGGTTTTTCCGTAAAATTCCTTGTTTTAACAAGATTCAGCACGGAAGCGGTGACATTATTCCACTGCTAACCTTGTTATAGCAAGATGACTTTTACCATTTATCACCCGCTTACTCACAGTTTTTTCACTTATGCGCGGTGATTGGTTTAATAACCACCAAATCAGTCATGAAACATGTGAGTGACGAAGGATAAAGATAAATATAAGCATAGAAAAATGAGTGGCGCTAATCCTTGTGGCTATTTAGAATCGGCCCCCATGAAAACAGAGACTCCATCCGTAAGAATTGTTGCTATTACTGCTGACGAAGCGGGGCAACGCATTGATAATTTTTTGCGCACACAGCTCAAAGGTGTGCCGAAAAGTATGATTTATCGCATTTTGCGTAAAGGCGAAGTGCGGGTGAATAAAAAACGCATCAAACCCGAATACAAACTGGAAGCGGGTGATGAAGTGCGCATTCCGCCGGTTCGCGTGGCGGAGCGTGAAGAAGAGGCCGTCTCGCCGCATCTGCAAAAAGTGGCGGCGCTGGCGGACGTTATCCTTTATGAAGACGACCATATTCTGGTGCTGAACAAGCCGTCGGGAACCGCGGTGCATGGCGGCAGCGGGTTAAGCTTTGGCGTGATTGAAGGGTTACGAGCGCTGCGTCCTGAGGCGCGTTTTCTTGAGCTGGTACACCGTCTTGACCGCGATACGTCGGGCGTGCTGTTGGTCGCGAAGAAACGTTCAGCACTGCGTTCGCTACATGAGCAACTGCGCGAGAAGGGGATGCAAAAAGATTATCTCGCCCTGGTGCGCGGGCAATGGCAGTCGCATGTCAAAACGGTACAGGCACCGTTATTGAAGAACATTCTGCAAAGCGGCGAGCGTATTGTGCGGGTGAATCAGGAAGGCAAACCGTCGGAAACGCGTTTTAAGGTGGAAGAACGTTACGCGTTCGCCACGCTGGTTCGCTGTAGCCCGGTGACGGGCCGCACACACCAGATTCGCGTGCATACCCAGTACGCGGGCCATCCGATTGCTTTTGACGATCGCTACGGCGATCGCGACTTCGATAAGCAACTGGCAGGAACCGGATTGTCGCGTCTGTTCCTGCATGCAGCAGCACTGAAATTTACCCACCCGGGTACGGGTGAGGTGCTGCGCATTGAAGCGCCGATGGACGACCAACTGAAGCGCTGTTTACAGGTGTTACGTAAGCCGGCCTGATGCGCATTTATCGCGCTAAACCTGCCGGATAAGACGACTACGTCGCCATCCGGCAGGTTTACGCCTGAAGGCGTTGTATTCTCCCGCCTACTGGATAGTGCCATTAATCAGGTTTTCAGCGGGTTCATCTCTTCCCGACGTAACATCTGGCACAGTGCGATCAGCGGTAAACCAATCAGCGTGTTTGGGTCTCGCCCCTCTAAGCGCTCAAAGAGCGCAATCCCCAGACCTTCGCTTTTAAAACTCCCTGCGCAGTGCAGCGGGCGTTCTTTACGCACGTAGTCTTCAATTTCCGCTTCACTGAGATGGCGGAAGTGAACGTCAAAGGGTTCCACCTCGGTCTGTAAATGTCCCGTCGCGGAGTTATACAGCGCCAGACCGGTATAGAACGTAATGATATTGCCGCTGGCTTTGGCTAACTGTTGGCAGGCTTTCTCTTCTGTTAAGGGCTTACCGGCGATTTCGCCATCCAGTACGCATACCTGATCGGAACCAATAATAAGATGAGACGGAAAGCGGTGAGCCAGCGATTGCGCTTTCTCTTGCGCCAGTCGGTTGACTAAGTGGCGAGGACTCTCTCCGGGCATCGGCGTTTCGTCAACCTCAGGGGCCGCGCATTCAAAGGGCATCGCCAGTTTTTCCAGCAGGGCGCGGCGCCAGGGAGATGTGGAGGCAAGAATGAGATTAGGCATATTTTTTCCACCAGATATAGCGTATTGATGAGAGCCATTTTAAACTATGCTCTTCGTCCTTCAGGCGTGCCGTTGTGGCGTCTCCTGAGCGAAAATAAGTCTGTAAACCGCAATGTGTGCGAATTATTGGCAAAAGGCAACCGCAGGCTGCCTTTTTCTTTGACTATATGACGTTACAAAGTTAATATGCGCGCCCTATGCAAAAGGTAAAATTACCCCTGACTCTTGATCCGGTTCGTACGGCTCAAAAACGCCTCGATTATGAAGGTATCTATACTTCTGATCTGGTAGAGCGCGTCGCCGATTCTGTAGTCAGTGTGGACAGTGATGTGGAATGCGCCATGTCGTTTGCTATCGATAACCAACGTCTTGCTGTGATTACCGGTGATGCGAAGGTTTCGGTAACGCTCGCATGTCAGCGTTGCGGGAAGCCGTTTCCTCATCATGTCCACACAACGTATTGTTTCAGTCCGGTTCGTTCCGACGAACAGGCTGAAGCACTCCCGGAAGCGTATGAGCCGATTGAGGTTAACGAATTCGGTGAAATCGATCTGCTTGCAATGGTGGAAGATGAAATTATCCTCTCCTTGCCGGTAGTTCCGGTGCATGATTCTGAACACTGTGAAGTGTCCGAGGCGGACATGGTCTTTGGTGAACTGCCTGATGAAGCGCAAAAACCAAACCCATTTGCCGTATTAGCCAGCTTAAAGCGTAAGTAATTGAGGAGTAAGGTCCATGGCCGTACAACAGAATAAACCAACCCGTTCCAAACGTGGCATGCGTCGTTCTCATGACGCTCTGACCGCAGTCACCAGCCTGTCTGTAGACAAAACTTCTGGTGAAAAACACCTGCGTCACCACATCACCGCCGACGGTTACTACCGTGGCCGCAAGGTAATCGCTAAGTAATCACGCGTTACTCAACGAATTTTACGTAACAGGCAGGCTGTTAATGCCTCTTTCGCGTAAGAAACGAAGAGAAACCGTGTGATGAAGCTTAGTGAGGAAATTCCCCGTTGCTGCGGGGAAATACCAAACCAGGCGGCGAAACGACTTTGACACGTCTAACCCTGGCGTTAGATGTCATGGGGGGTGATTTTGGCCCTTCCGTGACAGTGCCTGCAGCATTGCAGGCACTGAATTCTAATCCACAACTCACACTTCTTTTAGTCGGGGATCCCGATACTATCACGCCATTACTTGCTAAAGCTGACTTTGAACAACGTTCGCGTCTGCAGATTATCCCTGCACAGTCAGTTATCGCCAGTGATGCCCGGCCTTCGCAGGCAATCCGCGCCAGTCGCGGGAGCTCTATGCGTGTGGCGCTGGAACTCGTGAAGGAAGGGCGAGCACAAGCCTGCATCAGCGCAGGAAATACCGGTGCGCTGATGGGACTTGCAAAATTATTGCTCAAACCGCTCGACGGTATTGAGCGTCCTGCGTTGGTGACGGTTTTGCCGCATCAGCAGAAAGGGAAGACGGTGGTCCTCGATCTGGGGGCGAACGTCGATTGCGACAGCAAGATGCTGGTGCAATTTGCCATTATGGGCTCGGTGCTTGCGGAAGAAGTGGTCGGTATTAACAACCCTCGTGTGGCCTTGCTCAACATTGGTGAAGAAGAAACCAAGGGGCTCGACAGCATTCGGGATGCCTCTGTGGTGCTAAAAACGATCCCTTCCATCAATTACATCGGCTATCTTGAAGCCAATGAGTTATTGACGGGGAAAACGGATGTGCTGGTATGTGACGGTTTTACAGGCAATGTCACATTAAAGACGATGGAAGGTGTTGTCAGAATGTTCCTTTCACTGCTGAAATCTCAGGGTGAGGGTAAAAAACGGTCGTGGTGGCTGCTGATATTAAAACGTTGGTTACAAAAAAGCCTGGCGAGGCGATTCAGTCACCTCAACCCCGACCAGTATAATGGCGCCTGTCTGTTAGGATTGCGCGGCACGGTGATAAAAAGTCATGGTGCGGCCAATCAGCGAGCGTTTACCGTCGCGATTGAACAGGCAGTGCAGGCGGTGCAGCGACAAGTTCCTCAGCGAATTGCCGCTCGCCTGGAATCTGTATACCCAGCTGGATTTACAATGCTGGATGCTGGTAATGGCGACACATCGCAGCCACACTGATTACGGTGTGGCGTGAGAGCCCAGCTTCTTAGCCGTTGTGATGCGCGGTATATAACCAAAAAGTGACTGAGCGTACATGTATACAAAGATTATTGGTACTGGCAGCTATCTGCCTGAACAGGTGCGGACTAACGCCGATCTGGAAAAAATGGTCGATACGTCTGACGAGTGGATTGTCACCCGTACAGGGATTCGTGAACGCCATATTGCTGCGCCGAATGAAACCGTCTCAACGATGGGTTTTACGGCGGCTCAACGCGCGCTGGAAATGGCGGGCATTGATAAAGAACAGATTGGCTTGATTGTGGTAGCGACCACCTCAGCGACACATGCATTCCCCAGCGCAGCATGCCAGATTCAGAATATGCTGGGCATCAAAGGCTGCCCGGCGTTTGACGTCGCCGCAGCCTGTGCCGGCTTTACTTACGCATTAAGCGTCGCCGACATGTACGTTAAAACGGGTGCGGTCAAATACGCGCTGGTGGTCGGTTCCGATGTTCTGGCCCGTACCTGCGATCCAACCGATCGTGGCACAATCATTATTTTTGGCGATGGTGCTGGTGCCGTGGTGCTGAGCGCCTCCGACAAGCCGGGCATCATCTCTACCCATCTGCATGCGGATGGCCGCTATGGCGAACTGCTGACGCTGCCGAATGCCGATCGCGTGAATCCGGAAAATTCGATTCATTTGACGATGGCAGGCAACGAAGTGTTCAAAGTGGCCGTTACCGAACTTGCACACATCGTCGACGAGACGCTGGCGGCCAATAACCTGGATCGTTCAGAACTCGACTGGCTGGTTCCGCACCAGGCTAACCTGCGTATCATCAGCGCGACGGCCAAAAAACTGGGCATGTCGATGGACAATGTGGTGGTGACACTGGACAGACACGGCAACACGTCTGCGGCCTCCGTTCCTTGCGCGCTGGATGAAGCCGTGCGTGACGGACGTATCAAAGAAGGTCAGCTTGTGTTGCTTGAAGCCTTTGGCGGTGGATTCACCTGGGGCTCCGCGCTGGTTCGTTTCTAGTATAAGGATTTAAACATGACGCAATTCGCATTTGTGTTCCCTGGACAGGGTTCCCAGACCGTTGGGATGTTAGCCGATATGGCGGCAAGCTATCCCATCGTCGAAGAGACGTTTGCCGACGCTTCTGCGGCGCTGGGCTATGACCTGTGGGCGCTGACTCAACAGGGGCCGGCTGAAGAACTGAACAAGACCTGGCAGACGCAGCCTGCGCTGTTAGCCGCGTCCGTTGCGCTGTATCGCGTCTGGCAACAGCAGGGCGGTAAAGCGCCTGTGCTGATGGCGGGTCATAGCCTTGGTGAATACTCTGCGCTGGTTTGCGCCGGTGTCATTAATTTTGCTGACGCAGTGCGTCTGGTTGAGCTGCGTGGTAAATTCATGCAGGAAGCCGTTCCGGAAGGCACAGGCGGTATGTCTGCTATCATCGGTCTCGATGATGCGTCCATTGCAAAAGCGTGCGAAGAAGCCGCAGAAGGCCAGGTGGTCTCGCCGGTGAACTATAACTCACCGGGACAGGTCGTTATCGCCGGGCATAAAGAAGCCGTTGAGCGTGCTGGTGCCGCCTGTAAAGCCGCCGGTGCAAAACGTGCGCTGCCGTTACCGGTGAGCGTACCGTCTCACTGTGCGCTGATGAAGCCAGCAGCGGAAAAACTGGCAGCGGAATTAGCGAAAATTACCTTTAACGCGCCATCTGTACCGGTTATCAACAACGTGGACGTGAAATGTGAAACTGACGCTGACGCCATTCGCGATGCGTTGGTGCGCCAGTTGTACAGTCCGGTACAGTGGACGAAGAGCGTTGAATTAATGGCGTCTCAGGGTGTCGAGCACCTGTATGAAGTGGGACCAGGTAAAGTGCTTACGGGCCTGACGAAACGTATTGTTGATACCCTGACTGCCTCGGCTCTGAACGAACCGGCGGCAATGTCGGCGGCACTTGCGCAATAAAAGAGGAACACCATGAGTTTTGAAGGAAAAATCGCGCTGGTTACTGGTGCAAGTCGTGGCATTGGCCGCGCAATTGCAGAGACGCTTGTTGCCCGTGGCGCGACCGTTATCGGTACCGCGACCAGCGAAAGTGGCGCTCAGGCCATCAGCGATTACTTAGGTGCTAAAGGTAAAGGTCTGATGTTGAATGTGACTGATCCAGCATCTATCGAATCTGTTCTGGAAAAAATTCGCGCAGAATTTGGTGAAGTGGATATCCTGGTCAATAATGCCGGTATCACACGTGATAACCTGCTGATGCGAATGAAAGATGATGAGTGGAACGATATTCTCGAAACCAATCTTTCATCTGTTTTCCGCCTGTCAAAAGCGGTAATGCGCGCTATGATGAAAAAGCGTCATGGACGTATTATCACTGTCGGTTCTGTGGTTGGTACCATGGGAAATGCGGGTCAGACAAACTACGCTGCGGCGAAAGCGGGTCTGATCGGCTTCAGTAAATCGCTGGCACGCGAAGTTGCGTCCCGCGGTATTACAGTGAACGTTGTTGCTCCGGGCTTTATTGAAACGGACATGACGCGTGCGCTGACTGATGAGCAGCGTGCGGGTACGTTGGCGGCAGTTCCTGCAGGTCGTCTTGGCGATCCGAAAGAGATCGCCAGTGCGGTTGCATTTTTAGCCTCTGACGAAGCAGGTTACATCACGGGTGAGACTTTGCACGTCAACGGCGGGATGTATATGGTTTAACCACGAGATACGCAAAATCATCCAAATTGTATCAAGGCGGCAAGACCGAAAAGCCGGCGAGCATAGATGACTATGTGACCAGAGTTTGAGGATGCAGCCAACACAGAGACAATTTGAAGGATAAAGCGTAGAAAAATATTTGCGTTATTATAGGTCTTGGCCTCAAAATAACGTAAAATCGTGGTAAGACCTGCCGGGATTTAGTTGCAAATTTTTCAACATTTTATACACTACGAAAACCATCGCGAAAGCGAGTTTTGATAGGAAATTTAAGAGTATGAGCACTATCGAAGAACGCGTTAAGAAAATTATCGGCGAACAGCTGGGCGTTAAGCAGGAAGAAGTTACCAACAATGCTTCTTTCGTTGAAGACCTGGGCGCAGATTCTCTTGACACCGTTGAGCTGGTAATGGCTCTGGAAGAAGAGTTTGATACTGAGATTCCGGACGAAGAAGCTGAGAAAATCACCACCGTTCAGGCTGCCATTGATTACATCAACGGCCACCAGGCGTAAGTGAACATCTCCAGGCGGTCATTCGACCGCCTGAGTTTTATCTTTTTGTCCCACTTGAATCAATTATCCCTCCCTGGAGGACAACCGTGTCTAAGCGTCGTGTAGTTGTGACCGGACTGGGCATGTTGTCTCCTGTCGGCAATACCGTAGAGTCTACCTGGAAAGCTCTCCTTGCCGGTCAGAGTGGCATCAGCCTGATCGACCATTTCGATACTAGCGCCTATGCAACGAAATTTGCTGGCTTAGTAAAGGATTTTAACTGTGATGACATTATCTCGCGCAAAGAACAGCGCAAGATGGATGCCTTCATTCAATATGGAATTGTCGCTGGCGTTCAGGCCATGCAGGATTCTGGCCTTGAAGTAACGGAAGAGAACGCATCCCGTATTGGCGCCGCTATTGGCTCCGGTATCGGCGGTCTCGGACTGATTGAAGAAAACCACAGTTCTCTGGTGAACGGTGGACCGCGTAAAATCAGCCCATTCTTCGTTCCGTCGACGATTGTTAACATGGTGGCGGGTCACCTGACCATCATGTATGGCCTGCGTGGGCCAAGCATCTCTATCGCGACCGCCTGCACCTCAGGCGTACATAACATCGGTCATGCCGCGCGTATCATTGCATACGGCGATGCGGACGCGATGGTCGCGGGCGGTGCTGAAAAAGCCAGTACGCCACTGGGCGTAGGCGGCTTTGGCGCAGCACGTGCGTTGTCTACCCGTAACGATAACCCGCAAGCGGCAAGCCGCCCGTGGGACAAAGAGCGAGATGGCTTTGTTCTGGGCGACGGTGCAGGCATGGTGGTACTGGAAGAGTACGAGCATGCTAAAGCGCGCGGCGCAAAAATTTATGCTGAAGTCGTTGGCTTCGGGATGAGCAGTGACGCTTACCACATGACGTCGCCGCCGGAAAACGGCGCTGGTGCTGCCCTGGCGATGGTCAATGCATTGCGTGATGCGGCGATTGAACCTGGCCAGATTGGCTACGTTAACGCCCATGGGACGTCCACGCCGGCAGGCGATAAAGCTGAAGCGCAGGCTGTTAAATCTGTCTTTGGCGATGCGGCAAGCCGTGTGATGGTGAGTTCCACCAAGTCCATGACCGGCCACCTGTTGGGTGCAGCGGGCGCGGTAGAGTCGATTTACTCTATCCTGGCGCTGCGCGATCAGGCTGTTCCGCCAACCATCAACCTGGATAACCCGGATGAAGGTTGCGATCTGGACTTCGTTCCTCACGAAGCGCGTCAGGTCAGCGGAATGGAGTACACGCTGTGTAACTCCTTCGGTTTCGGTGGGACTAACGGTTCATTGATCTTTAAAAAGGTCTGACCGCCGTTCTGCCTTCCTGGTTAAAAGGTCCGCTTGTCGGGCCTTTTTTATTGCGTTTTCTTCCCTTGTCCTGCGCTAACCATCCTGCGACACTAACGGGCCATGCATAAGGAGCCACCATGTTCTTGATCAATGGCCGTGAACAGGAATCTCTTCCCGCAAGCGATCGCGCCATCCAGTTTGGCGATGGCTGCTTTACCACTGCGTGCATTCTCGACGGCACCGTATCGCTGCTGGCGGCGCATTTGCGGCGCTTGCAGGCGGCCTGCGCAACGTTGCTGATTGCCTTTGATGACTGGGATGTGCTTGAGCGCGAAATGACCGTGCTGGCCGCGGGCCATCCACGTGCGGTACTGAAGGTGATTATCAGCCGTGGAAGTGGGGGACGAGGATACAGCGGCGCGCAGTGTCGTGACAGCACCCGCATTCTCTCTGTGTCTGCCTATCCGCAGCATTATGACCGCTGGCGCGAACAGGGGATCACGCTTGCCTTAAGCCCGGTTCGTCTGGGGCGTAACCCTTTGCTCGCGGGCATCAAGCACCTGAACCGGCTCGAACAAGTGCTGATCCGTTCTCATCTTGAGCAGTCGGACGCCGAAGAGGCGTTGGTTCTTGACAGTGAGGGTTGGGTTACGGAATGCTGTGCGGCTAATTTATTCTGGCGAAAAGACAATGTGGTCTATACGCCGCGCCTCGATCAGGCGGGAGTGAACGGTATTATGCGACAATTCTGTATCCGGAAACTGGCACAATCGTCTTTTCAGGTTGTCGAAACCCATGCCCGCGAAGCAGCGCTGCAACATGCCGATGAAATGGTGGTCTGCAATGCGCTGATGCCGATTGTACCTGTGCGGGCTTATGGCGCTAACACGTTGTCTTCACGTGTATTATTTCAGTTTCTGGCCCCACTGTGTGAGCATCCGAATTAGTCATGAAAAAAATGTTTCGTGTTGTCCTTTTACTGGTTGTTGTATTGGGCATTGCCGCAGGGGCGGGAATGTGGAAGGTTCGCCATCTGGCGGACAGTAAAATCCTGATCAAAGAAGAGACCATTTTTACCCTTAAGCCGGGTACCGGGCGTCTGGCCCTGGGCGATCAGCTGTATGCGGATCGGGTAATTAACCGCCCGCGCGTGTTTCAATGGTTGCTGCGCGTCGAACCAGAACTCTCCCACTTTAAGGCCGGAACCTACCGTTTAACGCCGGGTATGAGCGTCCGCGAGATGCTGCAACTGCTGGAAAGTGGCAAAGAGGCGCAATTCCCACTGCGGCTGGTAGAAGGTATGCGCTTAAGCGACTATCTCAAACAGCTGCGTGATGCGCCGTATATCAAGCATACCCTGAGCGACGATCGCTACGAAACCGTTGCAAAAGCGCTGGGCCTTGAAAGTACGGATGGGCTGGAGGGTTGGTTCTGGCCCGATACCTGGATGTATACCGCCAATACCACGGATGTTGCCTTGCTTAAGCGCGCACATCAGAAAATGGTGAAGGCGGTTGAGCGCGTCTGGGAAGGGCGTGCGGAAGGACTGCCGTATAAAGATCAAAACCAACTGGTGACGATGGCCTCGATTATTGAAAAAGAGACGGCCATTGCCAGCGAGCGCGATCAGGTCGCCTCTGTCTTTATTAACCGCCTGCGGATCGGGATGCGTCTCCAGACCGATCCAACGGTGATTTACGGAATGGGGGAGCGTTATAATGGCAAGATCTCGCGCGCGGACCTGGAAACGCCAACGGCCTATAATACCTACACGATAACAGGACTCCCGCCAGGACCGATTGCGATGCCGGGTGAAGCCTCGCTAAAAGCGGCGGCACATCCGGCCAAAACGCCGTATCTCTATTTTGTGGCCGATGGTAAAGGCGGTCATACTTTTAATACTAATCTTGCCAGCCATAACCGGTCAGTGCAGGACTATCTGAAAGTGCTTAAGGAAAAAAATGCGCAGTAAGTATATCGTCATCGAGGGGCTGGAAGGCGCCGGAAAAACGACTGCAAAGAATGTTGTGGTTGAGACGCTTGAACAACTCGGTATTCGCGAGATGGTTTTTACCCGCGAGCCGGGCGGTACGCAGCTGGCAGAAAAACTGCGTAGCCTGGTACTGGACATTCGTTCGGTCGGTGACGAAACCATTACCGTAAAAGCCGAAGTGCTGATGTTCTATGCCGCGCGAGTGCAGTTGGTTGAGACGGTCATTAAACCTGCGCTCGCAGAAGGTAAATGGGTAATTGGCGACCGTCATGATCTGTCCACGCAGGCGTATCAGGGTGGTGGTCGCGGGGTCGATCAGCAGATGCTGGCGACGCTTCGTGATGCGGTACTGGGGGATTTCCGCCCGGATTTAACCCTGTACCTCGACGTCACGCCAGAGGTGGGTCTGAAGCGCGCTCGCGCCCGTGGCGAACTGGACCGCATCGAACAGGAATCGTTTGATTTCTTTAATCGTACTCGCGCTCGTTACCTCGAGCTTGCCGCTCAGGATGCCAGTATCCGCACGATTGATGCGACGCAGCCGCTGGATACGGTGATGAGCGATATCCGTACCACCATCACCGAGTGGGTGAAGGAGCAGGGAGAATGAAATGGTATCCATGGTTACGACCTGACTTCGAGAAGCTGGTAGCGAGCTATCAGGCGGGAAGGGGTCACCATGCGTTACTGATTCAGGCCCTACCGGGGATGGGCGACGATGCTTTGATCTATGCGTTGAGCCGCTACTTGCTTTGTCAACAACCGGATGGACATAAAAGCTGTGGCCACTGCCGTGGTTGCCAGTTGATGCAGGCAGGAACGCATCCGGACTACTATTCACTGTTCCCGGAAAAAGGGAAAAGCACGCTGGGCATTGATGCTGTGCGTGAAGTGAGTGAAAAACTGTATGAGCGTGCGCGACTGGGCGGAGCCAAAGTGGTCTGGATCCCGGATGCGGCGCTGATGACTGATGCCGCCGCCAATGCGCTGCTCAAAACGCTGGAAGAACCGCCCGCGCAAACCTGGTTCTTTCTCGCCAGCCGTGAACCCGCGAGGTTACTGGCAACGCTGCGCAGCCGGTGTCGTTTACATCATCTCGCGCCGCCGAGTGAATCATACGCGGTATCGTGGCTTGCACGAGAAGTGACAGTGTCGCAAGTTGCGTCATTGACTGCGCTGCGCCTGAGTGCCGGTTCTCCGGGGGGGGCGCTGACGCTCCTGGGGTCCGAAAGCTGGTCCCAACGTGACGCGTTGTGTCAGGCGCTGGCGAGCAGCATTCCTGCTGGTGACTGGTACTCATTATTGACGGTGCTTAACCATGAACAGGCGCCTGCCAGACTGCACTGGCTGGCGACGTTAATGATGGATGCGCTTAAACGTCAGCATGGGGCCAGTGTGATGACCAACGCGGATGCCGGGCAACTGATCGCCACGATTGCCGGTCAGCTTTCTCAGACGCGTATTCAGGCAATCCTCAATGCCATCTGCCACTGCCGCGAACAACTGCTTAACGTGACCGGAATAAACCGTGAACTGGTGTTAACCGATCTTCTTTTGCAAATCGAGCATTACCTGCAACCAGGCACTGTGTTGCCTGTTCCCCACCTGTAAGAGAGACATTATGTTTTTAGTCGACTCGCACTGCCATCTCGATGGCCTGGATTATCAATCTCTGCATAAGGATGTGGATGACGTGCTGGCGAAAGCCGCTGCGCGCGATGTGAAATTCTGTCTGGCGGTGGCGACAACGCTGCCAGGGTACCGCGGTATGCGGGAACTGGTCGGCCAGCGCGATAACGTCGTTTTCTCGTGCGGCGTACATCCACTCAATCAGGACGAACCGTATGATGTGGAAGAACTGCGTCATCTGGCGGCTGATGACGACGTGGTGGCGATGGGAGAGACGGGACTGGACTACTTTTATACTCCCGAAACAAAAGTGCGCCAGCAGGCGTCGTTCATTCATCATATCCAGATCGGCCGTGAACTGAACAAACCGGTGATCGTCCACACGCGCGATGCCCGCGCCGATACGCTGGCGATTCTTCGTCATGAAAACGTGACGGATTGTGGCGGCGTACTACACTGTTTTACAGAAGACAGAGAAACGGCGGGTAAACTCCTGGATTTGGGTTTTTATATCTCCTTTTCCGGCATTGTGACCTTCCGTAATGCTGAACAATTACGTGACGCTGCGCGATATGTGCCGTTGGATCGACTGCTGGTGGAGACGGACTCTCCGTATCTCGCGCCGGTACCGCATCGGGGTAAGGAGAATCAGCCTGCGATGGTCCGCGATGTGGCGGAATACATGGCCGTATTGAAAGGTGTGGCGGTTGAAGAATTGGCGCAGATCACCACCGATAACTTTGCCCGCCTGTTCCATATCAACGCTTCCCGCCTGCATTCAGCCTCGTAGTTGAGTTTTTTTAAAGCTCGTAATTAATAACTAAAGCGAGTAAAGTTCACCGCCACAAAGTGGGCGGTGAATGAGCGAACTGACACATTCTGATACCTTTTTTGTCAAAATGTGCAACTTAACGCGCTGTCCAGAGTTGAAACGTGATAGCCGTCAAACTATATTTCGCCGATTTATTTTACTCTGTGTAATAAATAAAGGGCACTTAGATGCCCTGTCCACGGCGGGGTTCTCCCCCCTCGCCAATGCGTGTGAACGTAGAAAGCACAAATACTCAGGAGCACTCTCAATTATGTTTAAGAATGCATTTGCTAACCTGCAAAAGGTCGGTAAATCGCTGATGCTGCCGGTATCCGTATTGCCTATCGCAGGTATCCTGCTGGGCGTCGGGTCCGCAAACTTCAGCTGGCTGCCAGCCGTTGTATCGCACGTGATGGCAGAAGCCGGCGGTTCTGTTTTTGCAAACATGCCGCTGATTTTCGCTATCGGTGTCGCGCTTGGCTTTACCAACAACGATGGCGTTTCGGCTCTGGCTTCGGTTGTCGCCTATGGCATCATGGTAAAAACCATGGCCGTGGTCGCGCCGCTGGTTCTGCATTTACCTGCTGAAGAAATCGCAGCAAAACACCTTGCGGATACGGGTGTACTCGGGGGGATTATCTCCGGTGCGATTGCAGCATACATGTTTAACCGCTTCTACCGTATCAAGCTGCCTGAGTATCTGGGCTTCTTTGCTGGTAAGCGTTTCGTGCCGATCATCTCTGGTCTGGCGGCGATCTTTACCGGTGTGGTTCTGTCCTTCATTTGGCCGCCAATCGGTACGGCAATCCAGACATTCTCTCAGTGGGCTGCGTATCAGAACCCGGTTGTGGCGTTCGGTATCTACGGCTTCATTGAACGCTGCCTGGTACCGTTTGGTCTGCACCATATCTGGAACGTTCCTTTCCAGATGCAGATCGGCGAATACACCAACGCGGCAGGTCAGGTTTTCCACGGCGATATCCCTCGCTACATGGCGGGTGATCCGACGGCGGGCATGTTGTCTGGCGGCTTCCTGTTCAAAATGTATGGTCTGCCGGCGGCTGCGATCGCTATCTGGCACTCTGCGAAACCTGAAAACCGCGCCAAAGTGGGCGGCATCATGATCTCCGCGGCGCTGACTTCGTTCCTGACCGGTATCACCGAACCGATCGAATTCTCCTTCATGTTCGTTGCGCCGATCCTGTACGTTATCCACGCGATTCTGGCGGGTCTGGCGTTCCCAATCTGTATCCTGCTGGGTATGCGTGACGGTACGTCGTTCTCACACGGTCTGATCGACTTTATCGTGCTGTCCGGTAACAGCAGCAAGCTGTGGCTGTTCCCGATTGTCGGTGCGGGCTACGCGATTGTTTACTACACCATCTTCCGCGTGCTGATCAAAGCGCTGGATCTGAAGACTCCGGGTCGTGAAGATAATACCGATGACGCGAAAGCGGGCGCGACCAGTGAAATGGCTCCTGCGCTGATTGCGGCATTTGGTGGTAAAGAAAACATCACTAACCTGGATGCGTGCATTACCCGTCTGCGTGTCAGCGTGGCTGACGTGGCGAAAGTGGATCAGGCTGGCCTGAAGAAACTGGGTGCCGCAGGTGTGGTGGTCGCAGGTTCCGGTGTTCAGGCAATTTTCGGTACGAAATCCGATAACCTGAAAACTGAGATGGATGAATACATCCGTAACAGCTAAGACCTAAGAAGTTGGGGAGAACTAAGGCAGCCGAATGGCTGCCTTTTTTACGGGCTACAATCAGAACTGATAGTTTGCGGTGATGCTCACATTGCGTGGCTCACCATAAACAATCGACCCTTCAACGTTGGTATCGTAGGTTTTATCGAACAGGTTATTGACGTTACCCTGCACGGAGAAGTTTTTGGTTACCTGATAGCGGGTGAACAAATCCACCAGCGCGTAACTGCCTTGCTCAGCACGGAAGGTACCGTACGGCGTCGCGGTATCGGTGTAGACGCGGTTCTGCCAGTTCACACCACCGCCGACGGTCAAATCAGGTATCACCGGCAGACGGTAGCGGGTGAAAAGCTTGACGCTGGTACGTGGCAGATTCGGATTAACGGCGTTGCCTTCATTGTCTTCTGCGACGTAACGCGTCGCGCCAAAGGTCATCTGCCAGTTATCGGTAATCGCGCCGTTAACTTCGAACTCAACCCCTTTACTGACGGTCCCGTTCGCTGTTCTATAGGCGATTTCGCCATTGCTACCCGGAATCGGTGAACCGGTCGACTGGGCAACGTTATCCTGCTCAATGCGGAACACGGCGAGGGTGGTGGTCAGTCGGCTGTTCATCCAGTCAGACTTGAGGCCAACCTCATAGTTGTTACCGGTGATGGGCGTAAGGTATTTCCCGCCGCTATCGCGTTTATTCTGAGGCTGGAAGATGGAGGTATAACTGGCGTAAGTAGACCAGTTATCATTGATGTCATAAACCAGACCGGCATAGGGCGTAGTGTGGTTTTTTTCCATGCTGTAGCTTAGGGTATCAATACGCCAGTTGGTATAGCGTGCGCCGAGGATCAAGTGCAGCGGATCAGCCAGTGAAACGCGCGTTGCGGCGTACAACGACTTCATGTGCGTGGTGTCGTCCTGGGCCAGTGATTGCGGTGCCCAGTCGGTTTCCGGGAAATTTTCATTGAAGTTATTGAAACTGCCGATCTCATCCGGGAAGACGTTAGCCCAGGAGCTGTAATAGCGGTTGTTCTGTTTGCTGTAGCTGCCGCCGAACATCAGGTTATGCTGACGACCAAACAGGTCATAGCTGCCGTCAGCAAAAAGATCCAGCGCATCGACTTTACGTTTGCCGCTGTTCCAGCCCGTACCGCCCACGTAATCGAACCCCGGTCCATAGTTGCTGTAAGGACCGACCAGCATGCCATCTGCCTTATTCACATACGCATCGACATACATCGTTTTACTGTCGAACTTGATTTCCGAGTGAGTGGCATTCATCGTCGCCTGCCAGGTGTCGGCAAAACGCTGTTTGAACGTGACAAAGACTTTATTGATCTCTTTATCGTTATACGCCCAGTCTGGCGCGGTGCTACGGGCGCGGTCATAGCTGTTTTTGCTGCCATCGGTGTTCCAGCGCGGCAGGCCACCCCAGGTTGGGCTATCCACTCTGATTTTTTGGTACTCATACCCGGCGGCCAGGCTGGTGGTTTCACCCAGGTCAGCATCAATGATGCCAGAGAAGAAGTTTTTCTCGTTGTGATAGCGATCGAGCCAGGAGTCGTTGTCCTGATAACCCGCCACTATGCGGCCGCGTACATTACCGTCATCGGTGAGCGGGCTTTGCAGATCCATCACGTAGCGCTGTTTATTCCAGCTGCCATATTCCGCCGAGACGTTACCTTTGAACTCGCGGCTGGTGGCGTGTTTGCGGATCATATTGATGGAGGCTGACGGGTTGCCGGTGCCGGTCATCAGACCGTTTGCACCGCGTACCACTTCCACGCGCTCGTAGAGCGCCATATCGGTGAGGGCGTCACCCAGGTTCCAGCGGGATTCGAACCAGGTCGGAATACCATCAACCATATAGTTATCAATCTGGAAACCACGGGAGAAGTAACTGACGCGGTCAGAATCCGCCTGGCTTTTGCTGATCCCCAGCGTGCTGTCCATCACGTCGCCCAGCGTTTGCAACTGCTGGTCTTCCATACGTTGTTCGCTGACGATGCTGACCGACTGCGGAATATCGCGTTGGGTCATCATCATTTTGGTTCCGGCGGTGGTGGATTTGACGCTGTAATCCTGTTCGTCGTTGTCCGCAAAGGTTGCTGGTGCAGAACCGTCAACAATGACGGTCTCTTCCGGTGTGGTCGCCGCGAAACTCATGGATGGTATCAATGCCATCGCGATGCAGGCTGCCAGCAACGAGGGTGTTGCGCCAGCCTGGCATTGTTCATCCTTGTTGTGTGTTGTGAAAGACATCAGAAAGCCCTTAATAGTGAACGAACTCTGGCTCAGGCCGTGTAAGGTGGCGATGAGCCCCTTTTTATTTTTCTAACCATTTAATACGCATGAAAATGCAAATGCGAAATATACGCATTCATATTTACTCTGTAAACAGATGTAACTTACTTTCTGAAATCTTGTTTCATTACTTTTTGGCACAGGAGAGGGGATAAATGGTTATAAGAGCGCCATTGTGATGGTTTTTTGCTTAAGAAATCGTGGGTTAAGGTTGAAAGAGCAGGTTTAAGTCGATCATACTCTATACTCGCAATGTGGCTCAGCGTAGCATGACATCACGCATGGCAATTTTTAGAAAAGGAAAACGTCGTGGCAGAAGAGACTATATTCAGCAAGATTATTCGTCGTGAAATCCCTTCCGATATCGTTTACCAGGATGACCTGGTGACGGCATTCCGGGATATTTCACCTCAGGCGCCTACACACATCCTGATCATTCCCAACGTTCTGATCCCGACGGTCAATGACGTCAGCGCAGAGCATGAGCAGGCGCTGGGACGGATGATTACCGTGGCGGCAAAAATTGCCGAGCAGGAAGGCATTGCCGAAGATGGCTACCGCCTGATCATGAATACCAATCGTCATGGCGGTCAGGAGGTGTATCACATCCATATGCATCTGCTGGGCGGTCGCGCGCTCGGTCCTATGCTCGCGCACAAAGGCCTGTCATGATGACCAGAGGATGCATTGCGCTGTCACTGGGTCTGCTCTTACTTGCCGGGTGCCGTTCTCATCCTGAGATCCCGGTAAGCGATGAACAGTCGCTGGTGATGGAGTCGACGCTGCTGGCGGCGGGGATCACCGCGCAAGCGCCGACATTGACCACGTCTGATATTCAGCCCTCTGCATCCTCAACGCTGTATAACGAAAGGCAAAAACCCGTTACCGTTCATTATCGCTTTTACTGGTATGACGCCAGGGGGTTAGAAATGCATCCTCTGGAAGCGCCGCGCAGCGTGACGATTCCGGCGCATTCGTCGGTCACGCTGTATGGCAGCGCCAATTATCTGGGGGCGCACAAAGTCAGACTCTATCTTTATTTGTAAGGGGTGAATCTTGAAGACAAAAATGAGTCGCTACGCATTGATAGCCGCGCTGGCGATGTTCCTGTCCGGTTGTGTGGTGCAACGTGAACCTGCTCCGGTTGAAGAGGTGAAACCCACGCCGGAACAGCCCGCACAGCCGCAAGAACCTGCTCCAGGGGTGCCTTCGGTGCCCACGATCCCGGGGCAGCCGGGGCCTATTGAACATGAAGATCAGACTGCGGCACCGGCGCCGCGCATACGTCATTACGACTGGAATAGCGCGATGCAGCCGATGGTGGGCAAAATGTTGCAGGCCGATGGCGTGACGGCGGGGAGCGTACTGCTGGTCGATAGCGTGAATAACCGTACTAACGGTTCGCTGAACGCGGGTGAAGCCACTGAAACGCTGCGCAATGCGTTGGCGAACAATGGCAAATTTACCCTGGTCTCTGCGCAACAGTTGTCGATGGCAAAACAGCAGTTAGGGCTGTCGCCGCAGGACAGTCTGGGAACGCGTAGCAAAGCGATTGGTATTGCCCGTAACGTTGGCGCGCACTATGTGCTTTATTCCAGCGCCTCGGGTAACGTCAACGCGCCATCACTGCAAATGCAACTAATGCTGGTACAAACTGGCGAGATAATCTGGTCAGGTAAAGGTGCCGTTCAGCAGCAATAATATCCCAGAGCGCGACGCGGTGTTGTCGCGCTACTTTCCGCACTATCGTCCCGTCGCTGAAGGCCAGAGCGGTCTTAGCGGTGGGAGTGTGATTATTGAAAGTCCAACCCAGCGGCTGGTTCTTCGCCGCCATCACGATCCCGATGCGCCGCAAGCGCATTTTTTACGCCAGTATCATGCTTTATCGCGGCTTCCTGAAAGCCTTGCGCCGAAGCCGCGTTTTTACCTGAACGGCTGGATGGCGGTGGACTATGTTCCGGGTGAGATAAAATCCGGACTGCCGGGAGCCGACGAACTGGCGAGCTTACTGTATTATCTTCATCAGCAGCCCTGCTTTGGCTGGCGTATCTGTTTGCTACCGCTGCTGGAACAATACTGGCAGGGAAGCGATCCGGCACGGCGAACACCACGCTGGTTAAGAGAGTTAAAACGTCTGCGCAAGCGAGGGGAGCCTCGTCCGCTACGCCTCGCGCCGCTGCATATGGATGTCCACGCCGCCAACATCGTTCATGGCCCGGCAGGGCTACAGCTGATCGACTGGGAATATGCCGGAGACGGTGATATCGCTCTTGAACTGGCAGCGGTGTGGGTGGACGATGTTGAGCAACACCGGCAACTGGTCGATGCGTATGCCGTTAGCGCACGCATAGACGGGCACAAATTATGGCAACAGGTCAGACGCTGGTATCCGTGGATACTGATGCTGAAGGCCGGTTGGTTTGAATACCGCTGGCAACAGACCGGCGAACGACAATTTATCAGTCTGGCCGATGCAACCTGGCGGCAGCTGGCAACGAAGGATTAAGGAGAGCAGTGTGGGTCCAGTAATGTTGAATGTCGAAGGGTTTGAGCTGGATGCGGAAGAGCGTGAGATTCTGGCCCATCCGCTGGTGGGCGGTTTGATTCTGTTTACGCGCAATTACCACGACCCGGAACAGTTACGTGAACTGGTGCGCCAGATCCGTGCGGCGTCGCGCAACCATCTGGTAGTGGCCGTCGATCAAGAAGGCGGGCGCGTACAGCGTTTCCGGGAAGGATTCACCCGACTGCCCGCCGCACAGTCTTTTGCGGCGCTGCACGGGCTGGAAACAGGCGGTAAACTGGCGGAAGAGGCCGGATGGCTGATGGCCAGTGAAATGATCGCGATGGATATTGATATCAGCTTTGCGCCGGTACTGGATGTCGGGCATATCAGCGCCGCGATTGGCGAACGTTCCTATCATGCTGACCCGATCAAAGCGCTGGCGATGGCGACCCGTTTTATTGACGGTATGCACGCGGCAGGAATGAAAACCACCGGCAAACATTTCCCTGGACACGGCGCGGTAACCGCCGATTCGCATAAAGAGACGCCGACCGATCCGCGTCCGGAAGCGGAAATTCGGGCGAAAGATATGTCCGTGTTCCGCACGCTGATTACCGAAAACAAGCTGGACGCTATCATGCCGGCGCACGTCATTTACAGCGACGTTGATCCGCGTCCGGCGAGCGGCTCTCCGCACTGGCTGAAAACAGTTCTGCGTCAGGAGTTAGGTTTTGACGGCGTCATTTTCTCTGATGATCTGTCGATGGAAGGGGCCGCGATCATGGGCAGCTATGCTGAGCGTGGGCAGGCATCGCTGGATGCGGGTTGTGATATGATTCTGGTCTGCAATAATCGTAAAGGGGCGGTCAGTGTGTTAGATAATCTGTCGCCGATCAATGCAGAGCGTGTTACACGTTTGTATCATAAAGGTTCATTTTCGCGTCAGGAACTGATGGACTCGGCACGCTGGAAAACCGTCAGCGCGCAGCTCAACCAGTTACATGAACGCTGGCAGGAAGAGAAAGCAGGTCATTAACGCACGTTTGGTGAGGATGCGATGATTATCTATTTACACGGTTTCGACTCTAACAGTCCGGGAAACCACGAAAAAGTCTTGCAGCTGCAGTTTATCGACCCGGACGTCAGACTGATAAGCTACAGCACGCGTCATCCGAAACATGACATGCAGCATCTGCTGAAAGAAGTGGACAAAATGTTGCAGCTTAATGTTGATGAGCGACCGTTGATTTGCGGCGTTGGCCTCGGCGGCTACTGGGCAGAACGCATTGGTTTTCTCTGCGATGTTCGCCAGGTGGTGTTTAATCCGAACCTGTTCCCGTATGAGAACATGGAAGGCAAGATCGATCGTCCGGAAGAGTATGCCGATATCGCCACTAAGTGCGTGACCAACTTCCGCGAGAAGAATCGCGATCGTTGCCTGGTTATTCTCTCGCGTCATGACGAAGCCCTGAACAGCCAACGGTCATCAGAAGAGCTCCACCATTTCTATGAGATCGTGTGGGATGAAGAGCAGACACATAAGTTTAAGAATATTTCGCCGCACTTGCAGCGCATCAAAGCGTTTAAGACCCTGGGTTGACCCCTTGTCTGTCAGAATTGTCGAATCAAGCCAGCCTTCGGGCTGGTTTTTTTTGCCTGTTTTTCTGGCGTTGTCTATCTTTTCAGCAGCAAAACTTGATACACATCAATTTTGGTATGACCAATGCACCGCATGTGTTATTCTCACTCTCGAAGGACATTTTCATTGTCGTAACTTGTTGTTAATTAAAGGCTATGTTTATAACGTTTAATTAACAATTGGTTAATAATTTTAAGGGGGGTCACGTTGACTACACCATTGAAAAAGATCGTGATTGTCGGCGGGGGAGCTGGCGGGCTGGAAATGGCGACGCAGTTGGGACACAAGCTGGGTCGCAAGAAAAAAGCGAAAATTACGCTGGTTGACAGAAACCACAGCCACCTGTGGAAACCCTTGCTGCACGAAGTGGCAACCGGTTCGCTGGATGAAGGCGTGGACGCGCTGAGCTATCTGGCGCATGCCCGTAACCATGGCTTCCAGTTCCAGTTGGGCTCGGTGATGAACATCGATCGCGAAGCGAAAACCATCACTATCGCAGAACTGCGCGATGAGAAAGGTGAGCTGCTGGTGCCTGAACGCAAAATTGCCTATGACACGCTGGTGATGGCGCTGGGTAGCACCTCCAACGACTTCAACACGCCGGGCGTGAAAGAACACTGTATCTTCCTTGATAACCCGCATCAGGCGCGTCGTTTCCACCAGGAAATGCTGAACCTGTTCCTGAAGTATTCCGCCAATCTGGGCGCGAACGGTAAGGTGAATATTGCGATTGTCGGTGGCGGCGCGACGGGCGTAGAACTGTCGGCGGAACTGCATAACGCAGTGAAACAGCTGCACAGCTACGGCTACAAAGGACTGACCAACGACGCGCTGAACGTGACGCTGGTGGAAGCCGGTGAACGTATTCTGCCTGCACTGCCACCGCGTATTTCTTCGGCGGCGCATAACGAATTAACGAAACTCGGCGTTCGCGTACTGACCCAGACGATGGTGACCAGCGCGGATGCGGGCGGCCTGCACACTAAAGACGGTGAATATATTGAGGCCGATCTGATGGTCTGGGCGGCGGGCATCAAAGCGCCGGACTTTATGAAAGAGATTGGTGGTCTGGAGACCAACCGGATTAACCAACTGGTGGTCGAACCGACGCTGCAAACCACCCGCGATCCTGATGTTTACGCGATTGGCGACTGTGCTTCCTGTGCGCGTCCGGAAGGGGGCTTTGTGCCGCCACGTGCTCAGGCTGCGCATCAGATGGCGACCTGTGCGATGAACAATATTCTGGCGCAGATGAACGGTAAGCCGCTGAAAGCATATCAGTACAAAGACCACGGCTCGCTGGTGTCGCTCTCCAACTTCTCGACCGTCGGCAGTCTGATGGGCAATCTGACCAAAGGGTCGATGATGGTGGAAGGGCGTATTGCTCGTTTCGTCTACATCTCACTGTACCGTATGCACCAGATCGCATTGCACGGCTATTTTAAAACCGGTCTGATGATGCTGGTGGGCAGCATTAACCGTGTGATCCGCCCGCGTCTGAAACTGCATTAATCCCGCCTGACTCAGCATCGCCCGTTGGCGGTGCTGAGTGCCTTCTCCGTTCTGCCTCTTCCTTCAGAGTTCTCTGAATCATCCTGTTTTAACGACGACCAACGATATTTTCATCCGCAGTCTGATGGGCTTCTTATTGCATTGGTTGCAAAATTGTAACCAATAGCAAAGAAGGAGGATCTCCCGTGAATAAATCGATGTTGGCGGGTATAGGGATTGGCGTAGCTGCTGCGCTGGGTGTGGCGGCGGTTGCCAGTCTTAACGTGTTTGATCGTGGCCCACAGTATGCTCAGGTGGTTTCTGCAACACCTATCAAAGAGACGATTAAGACGCCGCGGCAGGAGTGTCGCAACGTGACGGTGACGCATCGCAAGCCTGTCCAGGATGAGAACCGCATTACCGGTTCAGTGCTGGGCGCGGTTGCCGGTGGCGTGATTGGTCATCAGTTCGGCGGCGGACGAGGTAAGGATGTGGCAACGGTGGTCGGGGCGTTGGGGGGCGGTTACGCCGGTAACCAGATCCAGGGCTCGATGCAGGAAAACGACACCTATACGTCCACGCAGCAGCGCTGCAAAACCGTCTATGACAAGTCGGAAAAAATGCTCGGTTACGATGTCACCTATAAGATTGGCGACCAGCAGGGCAAGATTCGCATGGATAAAGATCCCGGCACACAGATCCCGCTGGATAATAACGGCCAGCTGATTCTGAATAACAACGCGTAAAAAAGCGGTACTCTGTAAGTTAGCCCCTCATTCGCTCAGGCTGAGGGGCTTTTTTTATCAGAAAGTTAAGGCGTAGTTCAGACCAAAGGTGCGACCCCGGCCCTTATATTCGTACAGCGATGGACTGCCATAGGTTGGGCTGTACAGCAATGGCGCGCGCTGTCCCCACAGGGTGGTGTAATCTTCATCCAGCAGGTTTTCAATGCTGAAGGTCAGTTTGCCCAGCGGGAGTTGATAGCTGCCAATAAAGTCCACGGTGTTATAGCCATCCAGCTTGTTGCCGCTGGCATCGGTGAGATCAAACGACTGTTGGGTCTGAACCCGCAGCGACCACGGCTCGGGCGCCCAGCCGACCCAGGCGGTGGCTTTGGACGGCGACGCGAGCGTTACGTCCCATTTTTCCCATTTCCCGTTCTTTTTCACTTCAGATTTCAGGACGTTAAAGTTCGCACCGAGACTCCAGTCAGTGTCAGGGATGAAGTAATCCGCCGCGCCTTCCACGCCGTAAATCCGGCGATCGTCAGGTTCCACGCGGATCGTCATATCGCTACGGTTAATCACAATCGACTTATCGGACGTCGAATAGTACGCCGCCAGCTGGGTACGCAGATTATCGCCGGTATAACGCCAGCCCAGCTCATACGAATTGACCTTGATCCCTTCGAGACGCGAATCCGCCACGTTCACGCTGCGCTGGAGCTGGTAATGATCGCCCACCAACTGGTAAGTGCCGTTGCCGTAGTATTTCCCGGGATCCGGTAGCTCAACGCCCTGGGAGAAGTTAAACCAAGTCTGCTGGCGTTCGGTGAGATGCGCCAACAGCCCGGCATTGAACAAGAAGTTGTCGTAATCGGTTTTGCCGCCAGGGATGACATCGGCAGAACTTGCTAAACCGTTGTCAATCCCCTGTTGCTGCGCGTAACCCACGAAATCATCAACGCGGTTTTCTGTCCATTGATAGCGCACACCACCGCTCAGAGTGAAGATGTCGTTAATGTCGTAACTGCTTTGCAGGAACGGAGCGAAGTTGGTGATGCTGTATCCGGGATAACGTCCGGTCGTGTAGGCCGTGCGATTGTCCATCCCGCCTGACGGCACAGACCAGGCCAGATCGAAGAACTTCTGGTTGGAGTCGAAGGTTTCATGATCCGCATCGACACCCCACGTCAGCTCCCAGTTGTCCATCAACTGGCTGTTGAGAGTGATTTTGGCGCCGAACTGGTCGGTATCCTGCTGCGACGCCGAGAAGCTGGTCACCTGACCTTTGCTGAGCGTCGGGAAGGGGTAGAACTTTAGCGACTCGTCGCGGTAATAGATTTGGCTGACCAGATTCTGGCCGAAAAAGTCCGCGTCAGAGTATTGCAGGCTGATCAGATGGCGCTCCGTCCCCGGAATACGGTCTGAACTCAGTCCGCTGCGTGTGCTGGCGGTGCCGCTACCGGTAACGGCGGACATGTTTTCGCCCAGGTATAACCCGTAATCTTCATCGCCCTGACTCTTGTAGTACTGGGTGACCAACTGTATCTGGCGATTGTCATCGATATCGAGGGTGCCGGTCCCCATTACGTCCAGACGATCGGAGTGCTGCAGGCCGGTTTGCGTGTTGTCAAGCATCAGGGCATCACCGTTACCGTCGTACCAGCCGCCAAAGCGCTGATAGGCTACGGACAGTCGACCAGACGCGCGATCCGTTCCACCGCTGACCGCGGCGGCAACGCGCTCGTCGTGATCGTTGCTGTTGTTAAAACCCGATTTGCTGCCCAGTTCAAGGTCAACCTGGCGGTCCGGCTGGCCTTTTTTGGTCACAACGTTGATTAAGCCGCCGGTACTGCCGCCGCCATATAGCGAGGTTGCGCCTGAAATGACCTCAATGTGGGCGATGTTAAAGGGATCGATAGAATCCAGCTGACGACTGTCGGTACGTGAAGAATTCAGGCGTACGCCGTCGATCAGCACGACAATCGCACGACCACGCATGTTCATTCCGTAGTTGGTACGTCCCTGGCTGCTGACATCGATGCCCGGAATCAGTTGCGCCAGCACGTCTTTGAACTCTTTGCCGCCCTGAACCTGTTGCTCAATCTCCTGGCCTTCAATGACCCAGGTGGTCTGTGCCATCTCGGCGACAGTTTTCTGGCTACGGTTAGCGCTGACGATGAGGTTTTCTTCTTCTGTTTGCGCCGCCGCAGCGGGCAGAGTCAGGGCTAACAGGACAGGGTTGAGAACCCAAAGACGCTTATTCATTCGCATTCCTTTCTGAAAATATCTGTGCAGGTGAAGGTTTTCACCGGTCGTAGCCGGCTGTTACATTGTGAAACAGATACAAAATCAAATGCGAATATTGCTGATAATAATTGTTATTATCAATGTTTTTTTACAAAAAAGTGAACCTAACTCAGTGATAACATTAGTTATTATGCGGGAATCATGGTGTGGAAGGACCGGGAAATGACGTTTCCCGGTCAACAAAGCGATCAGGTCTTCAGCAGTTCAGGCCACAGGCGTAGGGTAGTGTGGGTGATTTGCTGCAGCTTGTCGAAACTGGCGCCTTCCCGGGCGCTGATGGACATCCCCTGCAAAATGCAGCTCAGATACTCGGCAAGATGTTGCACATTGCAGTGCGCCGGGATCTCGCCGCGTTCCTGCCGTTGACGAAGAAATTGCGTCAGGGTTTGTTCCTGCATGGCGTGACGTGATTTCACCGTATGCGCAATATCGCGTGACGCGGCGGCAAGCGTCGCGGAGGTATTAATCATAAAGCAGCCAGCGGGGGTGTCTTTGCTGGTGAAACAGGTTGCCACTGCGGTGAAGTAATCCTCCAGTGCCGCTTCAACGCTTTTCTCTTCGCAGAATAACTGCGCTTCATGTTTTGCCGCGAAGCGGGCGATGTATCTGTCCAGCACCGCGCGGAACAGACCCTCTTTATTGGTGAATTCCGCATACAGCGTTGGCGCTTTCGCACCCGTCGCTTCAACAAGGTCAGAAAGCGATGTTGCTTCATAACCGTGCTGCCAGAAGAGTGTCATGGCCTTATCAAGCGCGGCTTCCCTGTCGAACACTTTTGGTCGGCCACGGCTTTTTTTAACACAACCTGTCGATTCAGTTGTCATGATGCCGTTGTACCTTAATGGGCTTAGTGAGCAACCATTATAAAAATAAACCCGCACAGGCTCCAGCGCATTCGTGAGAAAAAGTTTTTCAGCTTAGTTGTATGAAAGATAAGTGCTTTTGTTTTTATATAACGATCGTTATAAAAAATGGGTTGACGTGTGACCTGGATCACATCTATCATTTATCTATCGATCGTTAAGTAAATGCTTACGACGCCCAATCATCTGCAAAAGGTCACTATTATGAAAAACGTAAAAACCCTCATCGCTGCTGCTGTTCTGAGTTCACTGTCATTCGCAAGCTTCGCGGCTGTAGAAGTTCAGTCCACGCCTGCCGGTCAGCAAAAAGTCGGCACCATCTCTGCAAATGCAGGAACTAACCTGAGTTCATTGCAGGACGAACTGGCGCAGAAAGCGGATGCCATGGGGGCGAAATCATTCCGCATTACTTCTGTAACGGGTCCAAACAACCTGCACGGTACCGCGGTAATTTATAAATAAGCATTAACCCTCATTGATGCCTGCTGCTGCAAAATAACGTGATAAAAAAAGCCCCGCTGATTGTATGGACTGACCCCATAAATCTGGACAGTTTATATTAAGCGGCCTTCAGAGCCTGGGCCCGGTACTCTACCGGACTCAGGCCTTTTAGTTTCAGGCTTATCCGCTCGTTGTTGTAGTAACGGATATAATCCTCTATCGCCTTCCTCAGTTCGCTGATATTGCTGAACTGACTCAGGTAAAAACACTCCGATTTCAGCGTCCCGAAGAAGTTTTCCATCACGGCATTATCCAGACAGTTTCCTTTTCGGGACATACTTTGCGTCATGCCCTGCGCCTTTAACTTTGCCTGATAGCCTGCCATCCGATATTGCCAGCCCTGATCTGTGTGCAGCAAGGGGGCGTCGTCTGGTCCGAGCTTTAAGAACGCATCCCGCAGCATGGTATTAACCATCTCCATCACCGGCCTTTCCGACAGGCTGTAGGAGATTATTTCCCGGTTAAAAAGATCGAGTACCGGCGACAGGTACAGCTTTTTACCCTGCAGCGAGAACTCTGTAACATCCGTAACCCATTTTTCATTGGCTTTTGATGC
Source organism: Citrobacter sp. RHB35-C17 (assembly GCF_013816795.1). Lineage (NCBI taxonomy): Bacteria > Pseudomonadati > Pseudomonadota > Gammaproteobacteria > Enterobacterales > Enterobacteriaceae > Citrobacter > Citrobacter sp. RHB35-C17. The sequence goes on from NZ_CP057150.1 coordinate 1,962,221, forward strand.
ACTGAAGTTCCTGCTCAGGATATTGGGGGCTGCCTTGCCTGTTTCCCCCTTCCATGAGCGGTATTTCTTCGCCCTTATCAGAGACCGGAGCGACAGCTCTGTCATCAGCCGCTGCACGGTTTTATGGTTCACCAGCAGACCCTGCTTTCTCAGCGAAAGCGTGATCCTGCGGTAGCCATAACGGCCTTTGTGCCAGGCGTATATCTCACGGATTTTATCTTTCAGCCCGGCATGCCTGTCCACCTGCTTCAGGGCATTCATATTGTAATACCATGTACTGCGGGACATGCCTGCCGCGCGCAGGAGGTCTCGCAGAGCGTGCTTATGCCTCAGTTCACTGATTATCAGGGCTTGCTGCCGTTTTTTTCGCTCTGAACCAAGGCCTTCAACTTTTTTAGATAGGCATTCTCTGCCCGCAGGTAACGGAGTTCAGCCCGGAGTTCTTCGGGGGAGAGTTTTTCCAGTTCTTTATCTGTAGGGGATGGGGGGATTTTTTGTTTTGTCATTTTTCCAGGCCGTCCGCGTTGAATGTTTAGCAGTCCTTCCGCTCCGGCATCGTTGTACACGCAGACCCAGTGTCGGACAAGCGTTTCTGCAGAGAGATTAAACCGGGCAGCTGCTTCACGCATCGTCAGGTGGTCACGGATAACCGCCCGGACGACGACGAGTTTAAATTCAGCTGAATGATGTTTATTTTTCCCTGACAGCCCTTCCATACCGTGGAGTTGCCACGCCCTGACCCAGCGACGGACGGAAGTTCTTTCAACACCAAAACGGTCGGCTGTACGCTCTTCTCCGTCTTTTCCGGACAAATAATGATTAACCACAGCCAGTTTTGTTTCAGGGGAATATTTTGGCTTTGCCATAAAAAACTGCACCTTACTCAGTTGAGTGTCCAACTTTTGGGGGGCAGTCCAGTATTTCAGCGGGGCTTTTTCATGTCCGGAATCGTTACATCGACTGCTGATCCACCTCGCGATGGCGTCGGACATCGACCGGCATCCCGGAGCGAACGTCCATCACATGCTGCATCACCGCCGCGTCCGTCTGTGCGGAATCTTTAAACGATTGCAGAGTGCTGTTCAATACGATAGGCAGAACCTGCGGGTCATCATCAATATTTTTCGACAGCGGCTGGTGGACTTCGACCAGCCGCGTCCCGTCCGGCTCAACCGAGGCTTTGATCGGGGTATTGATGATATTCACTTTGGTGCCCGGTGTAACCTGTCTGAACAGGGTCTCAATATCGCCATCACGCAGGCGGATACAGCCAGAACTGACGCGCATGCCGATACCGAAATCGGCGTTGGTGCCATGCAGCAGATAGACGCCACCATACGCCGCTAAGCGAATGGCATGGTGTCCCATCGGGTTATCCGGTCCGGCAGGCACCACCGCCGGAAGGATAATTCCTTGCGCTTTATAGCGGGCACGGATATTCGCCGTCGGCGTCCAGGTTGGGTTGGCGCGCTTGTCGGAGACGGTCGTGACCATCGTTGGAGTCAGGGTATCACCGCCCAACTGGCCAATGCCGATAGGGTAGACGGTGACCGAATTTTTCCCCGGATGGTAGTAGTAGAGACGCAGTTCAGCCAGGTTGATAACAATGCCTTCACGCGGAGCATCCGGTAGCAGCGTCTGCAAGGGGATGGTCAGCACGCTGCCCGCGCGGGGAACGTAGGGATCCACGCCGGGATTCGCCTGCAACAGCGCGAGAAAACCGACGTTATATTTTTTCGCGATGGCTTCCAGCGAACCTCCGTTATTTTCAACAACGTGGTACTTATTTTCCCCAACCAGTTTGCTGCCAGGCGGAGGAAGAGGCCAGGTATTCGCCTGTGCGGGAAGCGCAAGCGTAATGCTGGCGGCGAGCGCAAAAAAGGCCAGCCAGCGGGAAAGTCGCATCTTGTTCATTATCATCACAAATCAAAGGGTTATTATGCCAGAAGAATCCAATAATAATTATGGCGGGGCGGCGTGTCTTAAAATGCAAGGGAAGTGCAAAGAGTTGTAAAGATCGCGGAACCTTGCCTGATAGCGCGGCGCTTATCAGGCCTACGGCCAGGAATCGATGTGTAGGCCGGATAAGGCGCAACCGCCATCCGGCACCACTCAATCACGCTACGGCGTTTTCTTCCAGTTGCTGCATAAACTGACGCACCCAGTCCATCCGCGTTTTCCGCTCGGTCAGATCCTGGATGAACTTCAGTCGGGTCGGCCCGTCAAGACGGAAGTGCTGCGGCTGTTTTTGCAGCAGTCCAATCAGCCAGCCTGGGTTAACATGGTTCTTCTCGGCGAATTCGATAGTGCCGCCTTTCTCATTGCCTTCCAGTTTGCGGATACCCAGCTTCTGCGCCTGTTGACGCAAGCGGGCGATATCCAGCAGGGTACGCGCCGGATTGGGCAGCAGACCGAAGCGGTCGATCAGCTCCACTTTGATCTCTTCCAGTTCATTCTCGCTCTTCGCGCTGGCGATACGCTTGTAGAACGACAGGCGGGTATTCACGTCCGGGATGTAATCGTCCGGCAGCAGCGACGGCATACGCAGTTCGACCTCAGTTTGCTGGCTGGTGAGATCTTCCAGCGATGGCTCGCGTCCGGCCTTCAGGGCATCGACGGCGTTTTCCAGCAGCTCCATATACAGCGAAAAGCCGATGGTTTCCATCGAACCGCTCTGTTCTTCCCCGAGCAGTTCACCTGCGCCGCGGATCTCCAGATCGTGAGTCGCCAGCGCAAAGCCCGCCCCCAGGTCTTCCAGCGAGGCAATCGCTTCCAGGCGTTTTTGCGCGTCGGTGGTCATCGCTTTGGGATGCGGCGTCAGCAGCCAGGCATACGCCTGATGGTGTGAACGTCCTACGCGGCCGCGCAACTGGTGTAACTGTGCCAGACCGAAGTGATCCGCACGCTCGATAATAATCGTGTTGGCGGTCGGGATATCAATCCCGGTTTCGATAATGGTGGTACAGACCAGCACGTTAAAACGCTGATGGTGGAAGTCGTTCATCACGCGTTCCAGTTCGCGTTCGCGCATCTGCCCATGACCAATGGCAATTCGCGCCTCCGGCACCAGCTCCGCCAGCCTGTCGGCGGCTTTCTGGATGTTCTCGACATCATTATAAAGATAGTAGACCTGCCCGCCGCGCAGCACTTCACGCAGAATTGCCTCACGGACCACCAGTGCATCGTACTCGCGAACAAACGTTTTCACCGCCAGACGCCGCGCTGGCGGCGTGGCGATAATCGACAGATCGCGCATGCCGCTCATGGCCATGTTCAGCGTACGCGGGATTGGCGTGGCGGTCAGCGTCAGAATGTCCACATCGGCGCGCATCGCTTTGATCCGCTCTTTATGCCGCACGCCGAAGCGGTGCTCTTCATCGACGATCAGTAGCCCCAGATCTTTCAGTTTCACATCGCTTTGCAGCAGTTTATGCGTACCGATCAGAATATCAATTTTCCCTTCGGCAACCTGTTCCAGGATCTGCGCCTGTTCTTTGGCGCTACGGAAGCGGGAAAGCATTTCGATGCGCACCGGCCAGTTGGCAAAACGGTCGCGGAAATTATCAAAGTGTTGCTGGGCGAGCAGAGTGGTTGGCACCAGCACCGCCACCTGCTTGTGGTTTTCGACCGCGAGAAACGCGGCGCGCATCGCCACTTCGGTTTTACCAAATCCAACGTCACCACACACCAGGCGGTCCATCGCCAGCGGCTGACACATGTCGCTAAGTACAGCGTTAATCGCCTGTGCCTGGTCGGGGGTGGTTTCAAAGGGGAAACCGTCGCAGAACAGTTGATACTGCTCGCGATCGTGTTTGAAGGCGAAGCCCTCTTTTGCCGCGCGCTGGGCGTAGATGTCCAACAACTCGGCTGCCACGTCGCGCACTTTCTCTGCCGCTTTTTGTCGCGCGCGTGACCAGGCGTCGCCGCCGAGTTTATGCAGCGGTGCGTTCTCTTCTGCGCCTCCGGCGTAACGGCTGATCAGATGCAAAGAGGAGACCGGGACGTACAGTTTGGCGTCATTAGCGTAGGTGAGCATCAGATATTCACCTTTGATCCCGCCCGCTTCCAGCGTGGTCATCCCGGCATAGCGTCCAACGCCGTGCTCCAGATGCACCACGGGTTGACCCGGATGCAACTCTGCCAGGTTGCGGATCAGCGTATCCGGGTTAATCGTGCGGCGCGAATCCTGACGACGGCGCGCCACGCGCTCGCCCAGCAGGTCGCTTTCACAAATGAGTGCCAGATGGCGCGTCGTATCGATAAACCCGTGCTCGGCGGCGCCAATCATCAGGTAGCGTCCAGCCTCCGTCGCTTCATCCAGACGCATAATGCGCTTCGGCGCGACTTTGATTCTGGCGAGCAGTTCACCCAGAGATTCACGGCGGCCTTCACTCTCAACCGAGAAAATCACCGGCCCGTTGAAGGTCTCGAGGAATTTGCGCAGCGCATCCAGTGGTGATTTTTGCTGCGCCTGAACCGCGAGATCCGGCAGCGACTGGAAGCCTAAGTTGGTATTAGCCGCCTTGGCGGGAAGGTGGTCGGTTTTGAGCTGCACGCGCGGCCAGCGTTTGAGTTCAGAAAAGAGCTCATCGACACGCAACCAGAGGGACTCCGGTGGCAGCAGCGGACGCATCGGATCCACGCCACGGTTTTCGAAACGCGCCAGCGTATCGGCCTGGAAACGCTCGGCGCTGTTTTCTAAATCGCCAGTATTGACCACCAGCGTATTGGCCGGGAAATAGCTAAACAGCGGCGGCAGCGGCTCGCTGAAAAACAGCGGCTGCCAGTATTCGATCCCCGCCGGCAAAGTGCCTTTGCTGACCTGTTGATAAATATGCTCTGCGTCGCGCTTCACCTCGAAGGTATCGCGCCACTGGCTGCGAAACAGTTCGATCGCCGTTTTGTCGGTTGGGAACTCGTGGGCGGGCAGCAGATTGATGGCGTCGACTTCTTCCAGCGTGCGCTGGGTGTCCGCGTCAAACAGGCGCAGACTGTCAATTTCATCGTCGAAGAAATCCAGACGATAGGGCTGTTCGCTGCCCATAGGGTACAAATCCAGCAGCGCGCCGCGGGTAGCGTATTCGCCATGTTCCATGACCTGATCAACGTGCCGGTAACCAGCGCTGTCGAGCTGTAAACGCAGGGCATCGCGCGATAAACGCTGGCCTTTTTTCATCACCAGCGCATGACCGTGCAGATAGCTGTGCGGGCAGACGCGCTGCATCAGGGTATTGACCGGGACGATCAGCACGCCGCGCTGCATCGACGGCAACTGATACAGCGTGGAGAGACGTGAGGAGATAATTTCCTGATGCGGGGAGAAACTGTCGTAGGGCAGGGTTTCCCAGTCCGCGAGGCTCATGACCATCTGATCGGTAAACTGACGGATTTCATCATGCAGGCGCAGCGCGTTTTGCATATCGGGCGCCACGAGCACGACGGGACCATCATGACGTTCGGCAATTTCCGCCACCAGTGTGGCGCAGGCAGCCCCGGTCAGTTCACCTAACAGGCGCTGATCGCCCGCTTTCACGGGCAGCGTGTAACGTTGTTGTTCAGGCATTCGGTTGTCAGAATCTCTTTTAGGTAGTCGTCTGATAAGCAATGCCCTTTATTATCCGTGATCGCTCCTCATTAGCAAATTGAATCGCCCTCACCGGAGGGCGAAAAGTTTAGCGGGAATAGCTAACGGTTTGCGGGCGAGAAGGGGGAGAGAAGAGGATATCGCCGAACAGGTCCTGCGACACTTTACGCATGGCAAGACCCAACAGCGTGCACACCAACAGACTGGCAAACGGATAGACCAACAACAGGGCCAGTTCCAGTTCGGGGGACCAGACGGCGGCATTGATTTGCGGGATCAGCAGCAGGCTGAACGCCTCGACCAGAATGCGATGCGTGGTATAAATCGCGATAGTATTCGAACCGATCACATTAAGCAGACTGGATTCACGCATACCGAAGCGCTGCTCATACTGATAAAACAGCTTCATGATCAGCACAATAGAGACCAACGACAGCAGCAATGAGACGTTAAACAGCCATGCGGCGATAGCCAGCACGAAGGCAGCTGCGCAGGGCAGCGCATATCGGCGCAACGGCACTTCTTTAATCCCTGCCATCAGCGGGACGCCAAACCAGGCACCGAGGCTGTAATACGGCAGGTTGCGGATCACACTGTTCATTCCCCACCACGGGGTGGCAGCAAAGTTGACCGTCACGCTCAGTACAACAAACAGGGCGAACAGCGGCACGGCCCAGCGGCTGAACACTTTACAGACTATGAAATAGACAATGAGCGCATACAGATACCACAGGCTGGTGCTGGCAGTCAGCATGCCGTGAAGGAACTGGCTAACGGAACTGGCGTAAGCGGCGTTGGACGCATGAAGCAGATCGCGTGACGGCGCCAGCCAGTTGTTCAGGGCGTTGAGCGCCAGCCACTGGACCACACCCCACAGCGCCAGCACCCAGAAAATACTCCAGATTCGCTTATTAACGCTTTCTTTCCAGCTCACGCTGTCGATATAGCGGCGAATCAAAAAGCCCGAGATAAAGAAAAATACCGGCATGCGAAACGGGGCGAGATAGAGATTAAAGTAAACCCAGCATTTCGACAGCAGCTGTGAAAGGGGCAACTGGAAGTGGGTCAGATGCGGGTAAAAGGTGATGACTGAGTGATAGATGACGACCAGACAGATACATAACCCTTTGATTTGATTAATCCATAGTTCTTTCTTTTTCATCAGGACAGCACGCTCGCGTTATTCAACATAGCCTGTGATCCTGCGGGGTGACTCTGGTGCTGTAATGCGTAACATTCTGTTTTTTGTTTTTTTTAAGAAAAGGATCAGGGTCAGCGAGGACGGTATCCTGCGCCTGTCGCGCGGTGGATCCCTTTCAACTGTGTACTGACGAACACTTACGGTTCAGGCGTTTACCCATGCGGCTTTCGCTTATATACTCGTGACTTTGCTAACAGCAACCAGACGGATTTCATGTACCAACCTGTCGCTCTATTCATCGGCCTGCGTTACATGCGCGGGCGTGCAGCAGATCGCTTCGGTCGCTTTGTCTCCTGGCTTTCCACCATCGGCATTACCCTTGGGGTGATGGCGCTGGTCACGGTTTTGTCAGTGATGAACGGTTTTGAACGTGAACTGCAAAATAACATCCTGGGGTTGATGCCCCAGGCCATCCTTTCTGCGGAACAAGGCTCTCTGAATCCACAGCAACTGCCGGAAAGCGCTGTAAAACTGAACGGTGTCAATCGTATTGCGCCGCTGACAACCGGCGATGTCGTGCTGCAAAGCGCGCGCAGCGTGGCGGTCGGGGTGATGTTGGGTATCGACCCGGCACAAAAAGATCCGCTTACGCCGTATCTGGTCAATGTGAAGCAAACCGATCTGCAGCCAGGTAAGTATAATGTCATCCTCGGTGAGCAGCTCGCAGGCCAGTTGGGGGTTAATCGTGGCGATCAGATCCGCGTGATGGTGCCGTCTGCCAGTCAGTTCACGCCGATGGGCCGTCTGCCAAGCCAGCGTCTGTTTACCGTGATCGGCACCTTTGCAGCGAACAGTGAAGTCGATGGTTACCAGATGTTGACCAATATTCAGGACGCCTCGCGCATCATGCGCTACCCGGCCGGGAATATCACCGGTTGGCGTTTGTGGCTGAATGAGCCGCTGAAGGTGGACTCGCTCAGTCAGCAGACGTTGCCGGAAGGGACGAAATGGCAGGACTGGCGCGAGCGTAAAGGCGAGCTGTTCCAGGCCGTGCGGATGGAAAAGAACATGATGGGGCTGCTGTTGAGCCTGATCGTAGCGGTTGCCGCGTTCAATATTATTACCTCGTTGGGTCTGATGGTGATGGAGAAGCAGGGAGAAGTGGCTATTTTGCAAACGCAGGGGCTGACGCCGCGACAGATCATGATGGTCTTTATGGTACAGGGGGCCAGCGCCGGGATTATTGGCGCGCTGCTGGGTGCCGCGCTGGGTGCGCTGTTGGCCAGTCAGCTCAATACCCTGATGCCGGTGATCGGTATCCTGCTGGATGGTGCGGCGCTGCCGGTGGCGATCGAGCCGCTGCAGGTCATCATCATTGCGTTGGTGGCAATGGCCATCGCGTTGCTTTCCACGCTTTATCCTTCCTGGCGCGCTGCCGCTACTCAACCCGCTGAGGCTTTACGTTATGAATAAGATCCTGTTGCAATGCGACAAATTGTGCAAACGCTATCAGGAAGGTTCCGTGCAAACCGACGTGTTGCACGATGTCAGCTTCAGCGTGGGCGAAGGCGAAATGATGGCGATTGTCGGCAGCTCCGGCTCCGGCAAAAGTACGTTGTTGCACCTGCTGGGCGGGCTGGATACCCCGACCTCCGGCGATGTCATTTTTAGCGGTCAGCCGATGAGTAAACTGTCGTCGGCGGCGAAAGCGGAGCTGCGTAATCAGAAGCTCGGCTTTATTTATCAGTTCCACCACCTGCTGCCGGATTTCACCGCGCTGGAAAACGTGGCGATGCCGCTGCTGATTGGCAAACACAAACCGGCTGAAATAAACGCACGGGCGCGTGAAATGCTGAAAGCGGTAGGGCTGGATCATCGTGCCAGCCATCGTCCGTCTGAACTCTCCGGCGGTGAGCGTCAGCGCGTGGCGATTGCCCGCGCGCTGGTCAACAACCCGCGACTGGTGCTGGCGGATGAACCAACCGGTAATCTGGATGCGCGCAACGCCGACAGCATCTTCCAGCTTCTGGGCGAATTGAACCGCTCGCAGGGCACCGCGTTTCTGGTCGTCACTCACGATCTGCAGCTGGCGAAGCGCATGAGTCGCCAACTGGAAATGCGTGACGGACGCCTGACGGCAGAACTGAGCCTGATGGGGGCGGAGTAATGGCCTCGCCTTTATCGTTATTAATCGGTCTGCGCTTTAGCCGGGGACGGCGGCGCAGCGGTATGGTATCGCTGATTTCGGTGATCTCGACTATCGGTATCGCGCTGGGGGTGGCGGTTCTGATCGTCGGCCTGAGCGCGATGAACGGCTTTGAGCGTGAGCTGAACAACCGCATTCTGGCCGTGGTGCCGCACGGCGAGATTGAAGCGGTTAATCAACCGTGGACCAACTGGCGCGACGCGCTGGAGAAGGTTCAAAAAGTGCCGGGTATTACCGCCGCAGCGCCGTACATCAACTTTACCGGACTGGTGGAGAGCGGGGCGAATTTGCGCGCTATTCAGGTAAAAGGCGTGGATCCGCAGCAGGAACAGCGTTTGAGCGCGTTGCCCTCGTTTGTGCAGAATAACGCCTGGGCTGATTTTAAAGCTGGTGAACAACAAATCATTATCGGTAAGGGCGTCGCAGACGCGCTGAAGGTGAAGCAGGGAGATTGGGTCTCCATCATGATCCCCAATTCAAATGCCGATCATAAGCTGATGCAGCCGAAACGCGTGCGGCTGCACGTTGCTGGCATTTTGCAGTTAAGCGGTCAACTGGATCACAGCTTCGCGATGATCCCGATGGCCGATGCCCAGCAGTATCTGGAGATGAACAACACGGTTTCCGGCATCGCGCTGAAGGTCAACGACGTTTTCAACGCCAACAAACTGGTGCGTGATGCTGGTGAAGTGACCAACAGCTATGTTTACATCAAGAGCTGGATTGGCACCTATGGCTATATGTACCGCGATATCCAGATGATTCGCGCCATTATGTATCTGGCGATGGTGCTGGTGATCGGTGTCGCCTGTTTTAACATTGTCTCAACATTAGTGATGGCGGTAAAAGACAAGAGTGGCGATATTGCGGTATTAAGAACGCTGGGGGCGAAAGATGGCCTGATCCGCGCCATTTTTGTCTGGTACGGTTTGCTGGCAGGACTGTTCGGCAGCCTGATCGGCGTGGTCATTGGTGTGGTGGTTTCGCTACAGCTGACGCCAATCATTAACGGCATCGAAACGCTGATCGGCCATCAGTTCCTTTCCGGGGATATCTATTTTATCGACTTCCTGCCATCCGAATTGCACTGGCTGGATGTGATTTATGTGCTGGTCACCGCACTGTTGCTGAGTTTGTTGGCGAGTTGGTATCCGGCGCGGCGCGCCAGTAACATCGATCCTGCAAGAGTACTTAGCGGCCAGTAACCATAATTGCGTGAGAGATACACAACAACCTCCCTGTGACCAGAACAGCGGCCGCCTGAAGGATGAAGTGTATAAAACAAGGAGCGGCAATGTATTACGGGTTTGATATTGGTGGGACAAAAATTGCGCTAGGCGTCTTTGACAACGAGCGGAAATTACGGTGGGAAAAGCGTGTTCCCACGCCGCGCGACAGCTATGACGCTTTTTTAGAGGCTGTTTGCGGGCTGGTGGCGGAAGCCGATCAGCGTTTTGGCGTGAAAGGTTCGGTGGGCATTGGCATCCCCGGAATGCCGGAAACCGAAGATGGCACGCTGTACGCCGCGAATGTCCCTGCTGCCAGTGGCAAACCCCTGCGCGCTGATCTTAGCGCGCGCCTTGATCGCGACGTTCGTCTCGACAACGATGCAAACTGTTTTGCCCTGTCTGAAGCCTGGGATGATGAATTCACCCGCTATCCGCTGGTGATGGGCTTGATTCTGGGCACCGGGGTGGGCGGCGGTTTAATCCTCAACGGAAAACCGATTACCGGGCGCAGTTACATTACCGGCGAGTTTGGTCATATGCGTCTGCCGGTCGATGCGCTCACCCTGATGGGTCTCGATTTCCCGTTGCGCCGCTGTGGCTGCGGTCAACTCGGCTGTATTGAAAATTATCTGTCCGGGCGAGGATTTGCCTGGTTGTATCAGCATTATTATCATCAACCGTTACAGGCGCCTGAAATCATTTCACTGTGGGAGCAAGGCGATGAACAGGCGCGGGCGCATGTTGAGCGTTATCTGGATTTGCTGGCGGTGTGTCTGGGAAATATCCTGACTATTGTCGATCCGGATTTGGTCGTCATCGGCGGCGGATTGTCGAATTTTACCGCCATTACCACCGATCTGGCGGACAGACTACCGCGTCATCTGCTTCCCGTGGCACGAGTGCCCCGCATTGAGCGAGCACGACATGGTGATGCCGGTGGGATGCGTGGTGCTGCCTTCTTACATCTTACCGATTAATCAAAAGAGGTTGCTATGCTGTCGCGTCGGGGTCATCGGTTAAGTCGATTTCGGAAAAACAAACGCCATCTGCGCGAACGCCTTCGTCAACGGATCTTTTTCAGAGACAGAGTGGTACCGGAAGTGATGGAAAAACCAAGAGTTTTGGTGCTTACAGGGGCAGGGATCTCCGCGGAGTCTGGTATTCGTACCTTCCGCGCCGCTGATGGACTGTGGGAAGAACACCGGGTTGAAGATGTGGCGACGCCGGAAGGCTTTGCCCGTAATCCCGCGCTGGTGCAGTCATTCTATAATGCCCGCCGTCGGCAATTGCAGCAGCCTGAAATCCAGCCTAATCCGGCGCACATCGCGCTGGCAAAGCTGGAAGAGGCATTGGGCGACCGCTTTTTGCTGGTGACACAGAATATCGATAACTTGCATGAGCGGGCGGGTAACCAGAACATCATCCATATGCATGGCGAGCTGTTGAAAGTGCACTGCTCGCAGAGCGGACAAATTCTGGAGTGGACGGGCGATGTGACGCCGGAAGATAAATGTCACTGTTGCCAGTTTCCTGCGCCGCTGCGTCCGCACGTGGTGTGGTTTGGTGAGATGCCGCTCGGGATGGATGAAATCTATATGGCGCTGGCCATGGCGGATGTTTTTATCGCCATCGGCACCTCCGGACACGTTTATCCGGCGGCTGGTTTTGTCCACGAAGCGAAGCTGCATGGCGCGCATACGGTTGAGCTGAATCTGGAACCAAGCCAGGTCGGCAGTGAGTTTGAAGAGAAATATTACGGTCCGGCAAGCCAGGTTGTACCTGAGTTTGTAGAGAAGTTATTGAAAGGTTTGTAATAAAAAGGCCCGGATTTTCCGGGCCTTTTTGCTGGATTAGCGTCCTGCTTTTAGCTTCTGATAATACTCTTCGTAGATCGTGCTGGCGGAGCCTACATCGTTCTGCCATTCGCCTTTGCTGATGGTTTCTGCATCCGGATAGAGTGATTTATCGTTGGCGATTTCCGGGCTTAACAGCTTACGTGCCGCCAGGTTTGGCGTCGGATAGCCGATGGTTTCCGCCACTTCTTTCGCCACATCCGGGCGCAACAGGAAGTTGATCAACTTCAGCGCGCCTTCTTTGTTTTTGGCGTTTGCCGGAATTGAAAGGCTGTCCATCCAGAAGATCCCGCCGTCTTTCGGCCAGACTACTTCCAGCGGCGTACCGGCCTGACGGGCGACGAAGGCAGAGCCGTTCCACACCATCCCCAGATTCACTTCGCCTTCCATATACGGATTCGCCGGGTTGTCGGAGTTAAACGCGGCAACGTTAGGCATCAGCTTTTTCAGCTCGTTATAGGCTGCTTCAATCTCTTTAGGATCGGTGGTGTTGCCGGAATAGCCCAGTTTACGCAGCGCCATCTGGAACACTTCGCGCGCATCGTCGGTCAGCAGCAGACTGCCTTTGTATTCCGGTTTCCACAGGTCAGCCCAACGGGTGACGGTTTTCGGGTCGATGCTGTCGCTGTTCACGCCAATGGCCGTCGCGCCCCAGATGTACGGAATGGAGTAGTCGTTGTTGGGATCGAACGGCTTGTTCAGCATCTCCGGATCGAGATTGTTGAAGTTGGATAACTTCGACTTATCAATCTTCTGAATCATGCCTTCTTTACGCATTTTATCGACATAGTAAGTCGATGGCACGACCAGGTCATATGCGCCGTCTTTGTACGTTTTGAGCTTGGCGTACATGGTTTCATTCGACTCGTAGGTCGAGTAAATAACCTTGATGCCGGTCTCTTTAGTGAACTGTTCCAGCAATCCTGGCGGAACATACTCGGTCCAGTTGTAGAAATAGAGTGTTTTACTGTCGTCCGCGTGCGCAGCGCTGATTCCCATGACGAGAGCGCTTGCCGCGAGCAGGTGGCGTGACCATTTTTTCATTTTAACGTCCCCTGAACTTTAGTTTTATCACGAGCAATAAGTTGGCTGGCGATCACCAGAACCAGCGATAACACCAACAGAATGGTCGCCAGCGCATTCACCTCCGGTGAAACGCCGACTTTCACCATTGAGTAGATCTTCAACGGTAGAATTTCATAACCCGGCCCGGTGACGAACGACGAAACCACCACATCGTCCATCGACAGGGTAAAGCTCAACAACCAGCCAGCGGCGACTGCTGGCATCGCTAATGGCAGAATGATTTTACGCAGGATAGTCATTTCGCTGGCACCCAGATCTTTTGCTGCTTCCAGCATCCGCACGTCAAACCCCTTCAGCCGCGAATAGACCGTCACAACCACGAAAGGCAGGCAGAAGGTGATATGTGAGAACAGTAGTGACCAGAAGCCCAACTGAATGCCCAGCAGCATAAACAGCACCAGCAGTGAAATCGCCATCACGATATCCGGCGACATCATGACCACAAACAGCATCCCGCTGACGAACGGCTTGCCGCGAAAACGGTAGCGATACAGCGCCACGGCCGTTAACGACCCGATAGCGGTGGCGAACGTTGCGGAAAAAATCGCCATCGTCAGCGAATGTTGCGCCGCCTGCAGCAGGCTATCGTTGTTCATCAGCAGGCTATACCATTTGGTGGTAAAGCCCTGCCAGTTAATGCCAAAGCGCGAGCTGTTAAAGGAGTTCACAATCAAAATAATGATCGGAATATACAGGTACGCGTAGATAGCGGTCATAAAACCGCCGCGAAGCAGACGACCGATCATTCGAGTTCTCCCTTTTTGTTCAGCAATCGGGAGGCGCGCCAGTAAACCAGCAGCATCAGGCCCATCACAATCGTCAGGGTAATGCTGGTTGCGGCACCAAACGGCCAGTCGCGGATATTGAGGAACTGAACTTTAATCACGTTACCGATCAGCAGGTTTTTCGCGCCGCCCATCAGATCGGAGACGTAGAACAGTCCCATCGCGGGCAGCATTACCAGCAGGCAGCCCGCAATAATCCCTGGCATGGTCAGCGGAATGATGATCCGAATAAAGGTCTGCAATTTACTGGCACCCAGATCTTTTGCCGCTTCCAGCAACGGTCTGTCGAGTTTCTCAATACTGGAATACAGTGGCATCACCATAAACGGCAGCAGGATATACACAAGACCAATAATGACTGCGCTCGGGGTAAACATAATGCGCATCGGCGTATCGATCACCCCGAGCCAAAGCAGAAACTCGTTCAGATAGCCCTTGGTGCTAAGGAAAATTTTCAGCCCGTAGATGCGGATCAGCGAGTTGGTCCAGAAGGGAACAATCAGCAGAAATAGCAGCAGTGGGCGGACTTTCTCTGGCAGTCGCGCCAGAAACCAGGCAAATGGATAGCCGAGCACGAGGCAGGCGAGGGTGGCGATCAGCGCCATATTCAACGAGTGCAACAGCACTTCAAAATAGAGCGGATCGAGCAGGCGCGCGTAGTTGTCCAGCGTAAAGACCATTTTGACGAAGCTGGCATCGTCACGGGTCAAAAAGCTGGTGCCAATGATCATCAGGTTGGGCAGAAAGACAAACAACACAAGCCAACCGACGATAGTGACAATCACCACATTCTGGAATTTACTTGTGTTCTTCATCAGCCAGTACGACCTCCCAGCTTTCTACCCAGTTAATGGCCATTTTCTGGTCGAGAGAGTGGTCAAAGTCCGGGTCATCTTCGTTGAAGAATTCGCTGACCATCACCATCTTGCCATTTTCCAGTTCAACCACCGACTCCAGCGTCATACCTTTATAGTTACGTTCACGGACATAGCCGATCAGGCCGTCAATGTGGTTGTCATCGTTGATTTCATCCACGCGCAAATCTTCCGGGCGTAACAGAACGTGCAGTTTCTGTCCTGGCTCAACGGCGAAGTTGACGTAGATATTGCATTCACGGCCTTCGACGTTAGCACGAACGCGCTGTTCGTCCAGACGCTCGATCACCGTGGCGTTAAACATATTGATTTCGCCAATGAATCCGGCGACGAACAGGTTTTTCGGCTCTTCGTAAATTTCACGCGGCGTGCCGTCCTGTTCGATGCGCCCATCGCGCATCACGACGATGCGATCGGACATGGTCAGGGCTTCTTCCTGATCGTGCGTCACGAACACGAACGTGATGCCGAGCTTACGCTGCAAGGCTTTCAGTTCGTTCTGCATCTGCTTTCGCAGCTTATAGTCCAGCGCGGAGAGGGATTCATCCAGCAGCAACAGGCGGGGTTTATTGACCACAGCACGGGCAATCGCTACGCGCTGCTGTTGGCCGCCGGAAAGTTGATGTGGTTTACGCTGTGCAAACTCTTCCAGTTGCACCATCCGCAGGGCTTCCAGTACGCGTGGCGTGATGTCGGCTGCAGGGGTTTTCTGCATGCGCAAACCGAAGGCCACATTTTCAAAAACAGTCATGTGGGGGAATAGCGCATAGCTTTGAAAGACGGTATTCACATAACGGTTTTCTGCCGGTACGTGAGTGATATCCTCGTTATCGAGCATGATGTGCCCGGAATCTACGGTTTCCAGACCGGCAATCAGGCGCAAAACGGTTGTTTTACCGCAGCCAGAAGGGCCAAGCAGCGTGAGGAACTCGCCATTATTGATTGTCAAATCCAGTTCAGAAATGACCTCTTTTCCATCGAAGCTTTTGCTGATACCTGACAAAAGAACCAGCGGTGAAAGCGAACGCGGTTGTTTATTCAATTTTTTACTCTGTCCCATGTAGACGCAACGGATGGCTGACCGATGCGGGGTTTGTGGTTGACCACCTTGGTGACTCTTAATAAGGGCCGTAATTCTACGGCAAACCGTTGTCATCGCCAATGTTTGTTGCTAATTACTCTACACTTCATCCTTCAGACTGCCTGTTTGTAGGCTGCACTCACATACCCCAGTCACGTACGGTTTGTTCGCGCCTGGGGGATTCAATCGCTTGCCGCCGCGATGCATCCTGTACGCTTTTGTGTATATATTTCCTGAATAAAGGGGCCCGGAAGCGAAATATTCTCGTTTGCGGGGATAAAAGTGACCTGACGCAATATTTGTCTTTTGTGGCTTACTGATAATGTTGTCACAAATAGTGAGGGTGACTGCATGGATAAACTACTTGAGCGTTTTTTACACTACGTTTCATTGGATACCCAATCGAAAGCGGGTGTGAGACAGGTTCCCAGTACCGAGGGACAGTGGAAGTTATTAAATTTGCTCAAACAGCAGCTCGAAGAGATGGAGCTGGTCAATGTGACGTTAAGTGACAAAGGGACGCTGATGGCAACGTTGCCGGCGAATGTCCCTGGCGATATCCCTGCTATTGGCTTCATTTCCCATGTGGATACCTCACCGGATTTCAGCGGTAAGCACGTAAATCCGCAGATCGTGGAGAACTATCGCGGCGGTGATATCGCGCTGGGCATTGGTGATGAAGTGTTGTCGCCGGTGATGTTCCCGGTGCTGCATCAGTTGCTTGGTCAAACGCTGATCACCACCGACGGCAAAACGCTGCTGGGGGCGGACGACAAAGCGGGTGTGGCGGAAATCATGACCGCGCTGGCGGTACTGAAGCATAAAAATATTCCGCATGGCGATATTCGCGTCGCTTTTACACCGGACGAAGAGGTGGGCAAAGGGGCGAAACACTTTGATGTAGCAGCCTTTGACGCCAAATGGGCCTATACCGTCGACGGCGGCGGCGTGGGTGAACTTGAGTTTGAGAACTTCAATGCCGCTTCGGTGAATATCAAAATCGTCGGCAATAACGTGCATCCGGGGACGGCAAAAGGCGTGATGGTCAACGCATTATCGCTGGCGGCGCGTATTCACGCCGAGGTTCCTGCGGATGAAAGCCCGGAAATGACCGAAGGATATGAGGGCTTCTACCATCTGGCGAGCATGAAAGGCACCGTGGATCGCGCCGATATGCACTACATCATTCGCGACTTCGACCGCAAACAGTTCGAAGCGCGCAAACGTAAGATGATGGAGATTGCCAGGAAGGTCGGGAAGGGGCTGCATCCGGACTGCTATATTGAACTGGTGATTGAAGACAGTTATTACAATATGCGCAAAAAAGTGGTTGAGCATCCGCATGTTCTGGATATCGCACAGCAGGCGATGCGTGACTGCGATATTCAACCAGATATGAAGCCGATTCGCGGCGGTACCGACGGCGCACAGCTCTCTTTCATGGGATTACCGTGCCCGAATCTGTTCACCGGCGGCTACAACTATCATGGCAAGCATGAGTTTGTGACGCTGGAAGGGATGGAAAAAGCGGTGCAGGTGATTGTGCGGATTGCCGAATTAACGGCGAAGCGGTCGTAGCGTGGTTGATGCCAGTTGACGCGACGCTTATCTGGCCTACAGGACATGTGAACCGTAGGCCGGATAAGACGCGTTAGCGCCGCCATCCGGCATCGTTTCAATGTTACCCTTCGAAGAACCAGTACCCGCTGTTGACCAGGGCTGCCAGCATCGCGAGGAACGATGGATCTTCCAGCGCGTCACCAAAGTTCTCTGCAGTCAGCACGATATGGCTGGCAAGGGCTTCCAGCGCCGGACGGTGCGGAGAATCAATTCTCTCGCCGTTGGCATAAACGTCATCACCCACACGCAGTACCCGTAACCCCCCCAGACGCACCAGCACATCGCCTTGTTTCAGGGCATCGTAGATTTCATCAGGTTGATACGGCGGCTCCGGCGGCGCAATATCCAGTTCATGACGCGACTGGGAGATAAACTCGCCAAACCACTGTTTAAAATGCTCCTGCTGATTAATCAGATCCAGCATCATAGTGCGCAGTTTGTCCATCTCCTGCGGCAGGACGTCAGCAGGATGCTCACGCGACGGCATGTCCGGGTCGCTGTAATAAGTACTGCCCAGCTCACGTTGCAGGACGTAGTCGGCAAACCCGCTGATCAGTTCACGGGTGTTTGGCGCGCGGAAACCGACGGAATAGTTCATCGCGTTTTCCAGCGCATAGCCTTCATGCGGGAATCCTGGCGGAATGTAGAGAATATCGCCCGGCTCCAGTTCTTCATCGATGATGGCTTCAAAAGGATCGACCTGCAGCAGGTCCGGATGCGGGCAGTGCTGCTTCATCTGCAACTTCTCACCCACGCGCCAGCGACGACGACCGGTTCCCTGAATGATAAACACATCATACTGATCGAGATGGGGACCTACGCCGCCGCCAGGGACCGAGAATGAGATCATCAGATCGTCGATACGCCAGTCAGGCAGGGCGCGGAAGGGGCGCATCAGCGCGGCGGTTGGCTCATGCCAGTGGTTCACCGCCTGCACCAGTAACGACCAGTTATTCTCGCCGAGATGGTCATAGCTTTCGAACGGACCATGGCTTACCTGCCATTTGCCATCCTGATGGCTTACCAGGCGGCTATCGACTTCACTTTCCATCGCCAGCCCTGCCAGTTCGTCAGGGGAGAGGGGATCGATGAAGTTATTAAAGCCGCGTTTTAACACCACTGGGCGCTTTTGCCAGTGACGTTCAAGAAATTCGGGCCAGTTGAGTGTTAATTGGTATTCCATATTGAGCTTCCACAGGCTGGGGCGGGTATCTGTCACCGATTATAACGGATGCTTAACCAGATGCGTGCAGTTGGCTCATATTTATTACATTTTGGTTTAGTCGTCTTTCGGCCCCGGTTGTTGATGTCCAAAAATGACTTCCATACGTGCACCGCCGAGCAGGCTGTCGCTGGCAACGATTTTGCCATCGTATTGCTCGGTAATTTCTCGCGCCACGGCCAACCCGACCCCTTGCCCCGGACGCATCGTATCCACGCGTTGACCGCGGTCAAAGACCAGATCGCGCTTGCTGAGTGGGATCCCTGGACCGTCATCTTCCACCACGATGTACAGATGATCGTCGGTCTGGCGGGCAGAAATCTCAACAAACTCGAGACAGTACTTGCAGGCGTTATCCAGCACGTTGCCCATCACCTCGACAAAATCGTTCTGCTCGCCGACAAAGCTGATTTCCGGTGAGATATCGAGGCTAATGTTCACGCCTTTACGCTGATACACTTTGTTCAGCGCCGAGGTGAGATTATCCAGTAGCGGTGCGACCGGATGCAGTTCGCGGCTCAGCAGGACGCCCCCGCCGCGCATACTGGCGCGATGCAGATAGTAGCCGATTTGCTGTGAAATCCGGCTGATCTGTTCGAGCATTACCGGTTCTGCCTCGCTGACGCTCATCTTATCGCTACGCATCGAACGCAACGTACTTTGCAGCACGGCGAGCGGCGTCTTCAGGCTGTGGGTGAGATCGGTCAGCGTGGTGCGGTATTTGTCATAACGTTCGCGCTCGCTTTTCAACAGGCGGTTCAGGTTACGCACTAGGCTGGTCAATTCCCGCGTCGTTGCAGGGTTAAGCTGTTCGCGGTGGTGTTCTTCCAGTTCGCGCACCTCACGAGCCAGTGCTTCAATGGGGCGCAAACTCCACCAGGCCGCCACCCAGAGCAGGGGAATGACCAGCAACAGGTTGGCAGCCAGCACATAAATAAACCAGCTCCAGACCATATACGAGCGTTTAAGCTCAATCGGAATGGTGTCTACCACCACAATCGTCAGTTGCGGCATGCGCGCGGTAGCCGGGTAGACGTTAACCGCCACCGAGTGGGTCATTTCGGCGTCGTCGTCATCTTCCCGAACCTCTTTCAATCGTTCCTGAACGGAGTGATCGTCATTGAGCAGCGAGCTGCTGGCGCTGATGTCGGCTTCTATTTCATGAAAACCATTGCTTTTCAGCCAGTCGGGCTGAATCAGTCTGACCAGCCAGGGGACGTTACGCTGGGCCCACAGCAGCTTGCCGTTCTCATCATAGATCAACGACATCGTGGGACTCTGCATGTCGAGGTGCTCGGGAAGTTCGACGTGGATCTTATTACCTTCCCATTTTGCAAGCGTATAAAAGAGATTACTTTCGCCGCGCAGCAGACGAAACGTGGTCTTATCGAAACTCACGCTGTAGCCGATCAGCGCAACCATGCCATAGGCCAGAGAAAGCACCAGCACTACGCCTGCGGTGGCCAGCAGAAAACGCAGGCGCAGTGACAACGGAAAAAGATGACGCAACAGTTTATTCATCAGCGCAATTCAAAAAGATATCCTTGACCCCGCACAGTGGTAATGACTTCATCCGGATACTGCGCCTGTATTTTTTTACGCAGACGGCCCATCAGCACGTCGATAGTGTGGCTTTCACGTAGTTCGGCGTCCGGATACAGCTGCAACATCAGCGAGTCTTTGCTGACCACTTTGCCATTATTGCGGATCAGCGTTTCCATGATGGTGTACTCAAACGCGGTCAGTTTGATCACTTCATCATTGACCGAGAGTTCGCGGCGCGAGAGATCAACCTGAAAAGGCGGAATAGAGATAATCTGCGAAGCGTGGCCGCTGTTACGGCGCATCAGCGCCTGCATCCGCGCGGCGACTTCCTCAATATGAAACGGCTTGGTGACGTAATCATCTGCACCTGCGCTCAGCACTTCCACTTTGTCCTGCCAGCTTTCACGGGCGGTCAGGACGAGAACCGGGAGAGAAACGTCATTGCTCCGCCAGCGGCGGATCAGTGAAAGTCCATCTTCATCCGGAAGACCCAAATCGACGATAGCGATGTCAGGCAGGTGTTCGTTAAGGTAATAATCGGCCTCTTTGGCATCTTCGGCGTCGTCAACCTGATGTCCGGCATCCTGAAGCTGAACTTTCAGGTGATGACGTAATAACGCATTATCCTCAACAACCAGTACACGCATCATCTTTTCTCACTCTATTTACGGTATGAATAGTTTAACGCTGATTATGTAAGTTGAAACCAGCACAATGAAATTAAATGACTTTTTTATCAGGCCCCGCCCTTGGGATAATCCCTGGAGCAATGCTGTTGGCATTTGATTATTCCGCAGGCTGACCTGGTCCTGGGTCATGTCACCAATCCACGTAGAATAAACCTCACACACCATACGAGCATCTTCATGCCCCATCGAGCGGGCAATGAATGAAGGATTCGCTACGGCTATCTGCATCCAGCCAGCATAAGTAAGCCGTGACTGACAGGCATTTCTCTGCCTGATACCTGAAAGTTTAGTACCACGTTTCCCGCCACAGGAAATCGAGTATTTGGGAAAGAAACCTTCTTTAGTATATGAACCCGCCCCGGGGATAAAGACAACGCGACGTTCTTATGCCAGCAACCGTTATGGGCGGAACACACAAATGTTTATTCGTCTGGTCTCTGGATACATGGATCTCACCTTTTTCAGGTCTACATCCTCCCAGGCCAGCGCACATATTTCCCCTGGTCTTATCCCCGTGTGTGTTGCCACTATAATGATGAAGGCAAGTTTGTGGGGAAGTGCCAAGATCAGCGCCTGATACTCATGAAGTAAAAGTGGATCGGGATCTGCTTTAACGAGCTGGAGCCTCGATACCCCCTCATAAGGTGCATGTAATATAAACTGACTTCTGTTCGCAAGCTTCAGCATTTACGATAAAACTGCCATTTGTTTATTTACTGTTGAAGGGGAGCGACCTTTTTTGATGAATTCTGGCATTGCAGGGTTACCCTATATTGCCATGCAGACGGACAGGCATGATGGGCAGGACTGTCCGGGGAAATGTACGGTCAGGTTATAGTATTCGCGGTCACTTAATCTTTCTCACAGATAACTGAGGGAGTGAAACTTATCGGGAAACCTCGTCTGTATCTCCAGGGATTATAGGTCGCGGTGAGGGTGAAAAGCATATAAAAGTGTGCGGACTGCCACTTATCAGCGACAGCCCCGCAGATACTTATCGTTATGTTTTGGCGGATGATTAAAAGAGGAAGGTCACAGAACCGTTGACAAATGAATAATCTTTTCCAGTTTTAAACTCCGGTGATACACGATTAAAAGATAAGGTAAAAGCGACCGGAGAATAACCTAAAGTGGCTCCGATGCGATATTCATCAACGGTATGATTAAGGGAGACGGTTTCATTTCGGGTCTGAAGCGTTTTTCCTTGTAATGTATAGTTACGGTCAACTTCCCGACGTTCCATCCCGGCAAATATCTTGTATATTAAACCATCATTTTTTGATGTATGCATTAACCCACGAGTCGCAAGCAGACCATACCCGTTATCTGAGTTCAGGGTTTTGTCATTGCCTATGGCAAGCGTTGCACCGTATCCTACATATTCAAAAAGATTTCCGCTTACCGCGGATATTTCTGGATAAATACCAACATTCGTTCCCAGGATATCCACATCAGGAGTCAGCGATAGCATTCCTTTAACCGTATACCCATAGCGATTTTCGATTTGATCATCCCATGCTTGATATTTTTCAGCATTAATCATTTGATGAGCTTTATTCTGGACTTGTTGACCGCCAGCATCTGGTCCAATCACGCCGACGTCTGTCCCCAGGCGATAGCGAAACCAGCTATTTGCTACAGAATTCCATTCAACACCCGTGTACAGAAAGGCACTAAAAGCTCTGTCTCCGGTTATTGCTGTTGGTAACCGCTTGTTGTCTCCTGATGGTGAGTAAATATCTTGTGCGATATGAAACGATAACTGGCTTGAGTCTGTAACATCATGGCTATAACCCAGGAAGAGACCTTGTGTATAATCATCGCGAGCTTCATCTTTATGACTATAAATTTTGTTAAGCGCAGGCTGAAAGATACCTGCGTCATCATTTGACAATGATAATACGATGCTATCAGCCTGAACAACAGGTGTCATGAAAAACATTGTGAATAACGCAATGCGGGTTAATGACTTATTCATAAGCAGCCTCCTGAGAATTTCCCTTTTTTAATCGGCCAGGTATTACTTCTTTCATAAATTAACATAAAATAAACACCTTCCTTTCTGCAATAAAATGTGGTTAATGTGTTATTTTTTTATCGCTTTATATGGCTTATGTGTGGTAAAAGTTTTTTCAGGAGGGATGGATATGAACAGTCATGCACTTTTGAAAAACTCTTCCGTATTTATTGCATATATGGGATGTTCTTGATGGAGT
The DNA here is from genome assembly GCF_013816795.1 of Citrobacter sp. RHB35-C17. Classification (NCBI taxonomy): domain Bacteria; kingdom Pseudomonadati; phylum Pseudomonadota; class Gammaproteobacteria; order Enterobacterales; family Enterobacteriaceae; genus Citrobacter; species Citrobacter sp. RHB35-C17. The sequence goes on from NZ_CP057150.1 coordinate 1,985,353, forward strand.
TGTGCGTTTTTACGGGTAGTGTATTGCTTTCTTTTTTCTGTAAAGCAGAAAGATAAATGAGTGTTATTCCTGTCCTGAAGCGCGGGATATGATGCATGTCATCGACTCTACTGCAATGAATATGTTCATTTTGGTTATGCTTTTTTATGCAAAAAAAACCGCATATTGCTATGCGGTAAACCATTGGGAAGAATATTAAACACATCTGAATTTCGCAAGAACACTGTAATAAATAACGAAGGTTTATTCAATGTGTCATAGGCTAATTATGCTGATCTTTTCATATTATTATCATTTTGTTTCTTTTTTGCGTGATGATAGAGTGTAACATGGATATGAGAACACACTATTTTATCAATCCGTACGGACAAATGGCTATTCTGCAGTGTAGAGCACTTGTACATTGGGCTCCTTTAATGCTTTTCCTTCCAGGACATTCATTGCTGCACTCGATTATTTTCCAGAAGGTCTTGTTAAAGGGAGTGACGTTATAAATTGTTAATGGAAAAAATTTCCCGTCAATGTAAATCCCTGAGTCAGTCTGCGAGACACTGGAACCTGGAGGAAGGAAAACATCAGATTCATACCAAATAATAAGCTTTATTTTACACCAGAGGATTGAAAATGAAATTCCACTCGAAGAACAGACAATAGTGTCAACAACTAACCATTCCATATTAGAGACCTTAACATTACTAATGACAATTTTTTCATAGATGAAAAGTGTAGTTGTTTTTTGATAACTCATTGAAAAATGATCATTTTTTTGATTGTGTTTTTGTTCGTGAGTTATTGATTTTATTATTATAACGATCTTTTGTTGAATCTTTTTGTTTCACTTTTTTAATATTTGTATTTCTTTTATATAAGTCTTTATAAAATTAGTGGTCAAATTATAAACATAGATTTTTTCAGGGTGAGAGGGAATTATTTAATCTGTGATACCCCTATTTGTCATTGTGCATAGTGACAGCCTTATCCTTTTCTTTAGCGATGGTGATACAGCCTGTATGTTGAAGGTCGATTCTTATGACTAGTACAAATCATGTTGCACCTGGGAGGCCAGTTATCACGTTAAGTCGTGGTTATGTCTCTCGTGGGCGCTAATGGAAGAAGGCTTTCGCGTAGTGAAAAATAACGGCGTCGGCCTGGTAGTGGTCTCTCTTTCTTATGCGATGAGGTTCATTGGAATAGTGGCGTGGGATGAATGTTTATGTGATAAGATGATTATACAGTAATCCCTATGTTAACTATTTATGGTTCATTAACTATAAGGTTGGCTGGCAATGAATACGCTACTTTTTCGATTAATAATGTTTATATTCATGTTTGGTTCTTTCCCATTACAGGCGGAAGTGCCAGGTGACATGAAGCTTGAACGAGTTGTGATAGTAAGTCGCCACGGTGTAAGAGCACCAACAAAGTTCACCCCATTGATGCAGGAAATCACACCTTACCATTGGCCGCAATGGGATGTTCCCCTGGGCTGGTTGACGGCTCGGGGTGGTGAGCTCGTCACCGAAATGGGACGATATCAACAAAAAGTATTAATCGATAACGGCGTTCTGGAAAGTAACGTATGTCCGTCACCAGAACAGGTGGCAGTTATTGCCGATACCGATCAGCGCACTCGTAAAACCGGTGAGGCATTTCTGGCTGGATTTGCGCCGGGATGTAAAAATAAGGTTCATTATCAAAAAGATCACGATAAAAAAGATCCTCTTTTTAATCCAGTAAAAATGGGGGTGTGCGCTTTTAATGTACAAAAAACTCAGGAAGCGATTCTGACACGTGCCGAAGGAAACATTGAACGGTACACTCAGCGTTATGACTCTGCATTCCGTACTCTGGAACAGGTTCTCAATTTCTCTCGGTCAGCAGCATGCCGATCAACCAGCCAGTCTGGTTGTACGCTACCAGGAACCTTACCTTCAGAACTCAGGGTTTCTGCGGATACCGTTTCCTTATCTGGCGCGTGGAGTCTTTCTTCCATGCTGACGGAAATATTTCTATTGCAAGAGGCGCAGGGAATGCCAGAGGTTGCGTGGGGGCGAATTCATGGGGAGAAAGAATGGACAGCGTTATTAAGTCTGCATAATGCTCAGTTTGACCTTTTGCAAAGAACTCCCGAAGTTGCCCGCAGCAGAGCAACACCATTACTCGATTTGATCAGCGAAGCATTAGTGAGTAATGGGTCAACAGAAAATCATTACGGAATTAAATTACCCGTCTCATTATTGTTTATTGCTGGTCATGATACCAATCTTGCAAATCTCAGTGGGGTATTTGATCTTAACTGGTCTCTACCTGGGCAGCCAGATAATACACCTCCTGGCGGGGAGCTGGTTTTCGAAAGATGGACGCGAGTGAGTGATAACACTGACTGGATTCAAATTTCGTTTGTTTATCAGACTCTTCAACAAATGCGTAAGTTTAAACCTTTTTCATCTTCGTCTCTCCCAAACAAGATTGTGCTTACGTTGCCCTCTTGTCAGGATAAAAATCCTGAGGGTATGTGTCCATTAAAGCATTTTATTGACATTGTGCAGACAGCACGTATTCCACAATGTGCAGTGATGGCTGATGTAACCCGTTAAATATAATTCGTAGAGAATAGGGAGATTAAGAACGGTAGTGGCAAACAGGTGAACGTTTAAAAGCGAAGTTTTGGGAATTTCAGGTGCGCATTTTGGGGCAGGATTTGGGAGCAAATCCTTCTCTAATGTCTCGGTATTAATATAATGTTTTGTTTTGATACTGTTTTATGTCTGCGTAGTTTGTGCTGATGATGGTGTTGTGGGGATCAATATTTCGTAAACCGGGGAAGGGACGTGCCGGGGGCGGCGCGAGCCATGCGCGAAAGTCGGCCCGGTGACGTCGTGTCACCGGGCAAGTGATTATTTCAGCTCATCCACCATGGTGATGGCTCGACCAATATAATTGGCCGGAGTCATGGCTTTCAGGCGGGTTTTCTCGTCATCCGGCAGCGGCAGGCTGTCGATGAATTGCTTCATGCCTTCCGCGTCGACACGTTTTCCACGGGTTAACTCTTTCAGCTTTTCGTACGGCTTTTCAATACCGTAACGACGCATCACAGTCTGGATCGGTTCTGCCAGTACTTCCCAGTTATGATCCAGTTCGTCCAGCAGATGGTCGCGGTTCACTTCCAGCTTGCTCACCCCTTTCAACGTGGACTGGTAGGCGATCAGCGCATAGCCGATACCCACACCCAGGTTACGTAGAACGGTGGAGTCCGTCAGATCGCGCTGCCAGCGGGAAACCGGCAGTTTGCTCGCCAGATGTTGCAATACCGCATTAGACAGACCCAGGTTGCCCTCGGAGTTTTCGAAGTCGATTGGGTTCACTTTGTGCGGCATGGTGGAAGAACCAATCTCACCGGCAATGGTTTTCTGTTTGAAGTGGTTCAGCGCGATGTAGCCCCAGACGTCACGATCGAAATCGATCAAAATGGTGTTAAAGCGGGCGATGCAGTCAAACAGTTCGGCAATGTAGTCGTGCGGCTCGATCTGTGTGGTGTACGGGTTCCACTGGATACCCAGCGAGGTGACGAACTCTTCGCTGAACTGATGCCAGTCTACTTCCGGGTAAGCGGCGATGTGGGCGTTATAGTTGCCGACGGCACCGTTGATTTTACCGAGAATTTCCACCTGATTAAGCTGGCGGAACTGACGCTCCATACGATAAGCGACGTTGGCCATCTCTTTACCCAGCGTTGACGGCGTAGCCGGTTGGCCGTGGGTACGGGAGAGCAGGGGAATGTCGCGATATTGTACGGACAGATCTTTGACCGCGTCGATCAGTTGACGCCAGTAAGGCAGCACCACTTCATCGCGGGCGGTTTTCAGCATCAGCGCATGAGACAGGTTATTGATGTCTTCCGAGGTGCATGCAAAGTGAATGAATTCGGATACTGCATGCAGTTCCGGCACATTCGCCACTTTTTCTTTCAGGAAATACTCAACCGCCTTGACGTCGTGGTTGGTGGTGCGCTCGATAGTTTTAATACGCGCGGCATCTTCTTCATTGAAGTTCGCGACGATAGCGTCGAGGAAACCGATTGCGTCGGCAGCAAAAGCAGGAACTTCCTTGATCGCTGCGTGCGCGGCCAGTTTTTGCAGCCAGCGTACTTCTACCTGTACGCGGTATTTCAGCAAACCGTATTCGCTGAAAATCCCGCGCAGCGCGCTGACTTTATCGCCGTAGCGTCCATCGACAGGGGAAACGGCGGTCAGTGAGGATAATTCCATAGATCACAACTCCGGGGTTAAATGAGCAAGAATTTGTTTTGCCTGAGTGGTCAGGCGATTACGAGAAAACATGAGCTGCAGACGTCCACCGCCAACCTGGTGCCAGAGCACGGCAGCGCGAATGCCGGCCAGAAGCGAGGCGCGAACCTTGGCCTGTACCTGCGGGCTCTGCAATACAGCAGGGGAACCGGTCACCTGAATGCGCGGACCGAGCGGGCTGATGACATCGACATAAATTCCGGCCATCGCGCTCATCAGCGTTTCGGATTGCAGATCAAAGTGATCGAGCTGGCGTTGCAGGCCGTTGATCCGCTCGCCCAGTGTATCCAGAGCACCTTTGGCGGCAGTGAGTTTACGCTCGAGTACCATCAGACTCAGCGTGTAGCGGGTCAGTTCCGCGTTCAGCCCCTGACGGCTGCTGGCATTCAGTACGCCGAGCAGGGTTTCCAGGCCGAGACGCAGATTCGCCTCGCTGCCGCCGAACACGCCCAGCGTTGAGCTGGGGTTCATATCGATAACGCTGTTCAGTGAGACGTGGAGCGCATCGGCATCACAATGTCCCTGGTGCGCCAGTTGTTGCACCAGGCGTGCAGACTGGCAGATCCCAGCCAGTGCGAGGGTGATGTCATAATAATTCTTTGCCACGGTCACTGCTTCCTTGTATCAGTCTGTTAAGAATAATTATACCGGCAGGGGCAGTCGCTGCTCGATAATACCGCCGCCGAGGCACACTTCGCCGTTATAGAAGACCGCTGACTGGCCCGGCGTGACGGCGGCAACCGGCTCGTCAAACATCACTTCTACGCGTTCGGCGTCCAGCGCTTTGACGGTGCACGGAATATCAGTCTGGCGGTAGCGGGTTTTCACTGTGCAACGCATTGTGCCGGTGAACGGCAGGCGATCAACCCAGTGTAGTTGCTGCGCAATCAGGCCGACGGACATCAGACGCGGATGCTCATGACCCTGAGCGACCACCAGAATGTTGTTCTCAACGTCTTTATCCACCACATACCACGGATCTTCCGTGCCTTCTTTGGTGCCACCGATGCCCAGACCTTTACGCTGACCTAGCGTGTGGTACATCAGCCCCTGATGCTGACCAATCTCTTCGCCGTCCACGGTAATGATTTTACCCGGCTGCGCTGGCAGATAACGGCCCAGAAATTCGCGGAACTTACGTTCGCCGATAAAGCAAATGCCGGTAGAATCTTTTTTCTTCGCGGTAACCAGTCCCAGGTCTTCGGCAATTTTGCGCACCTGCGGTTTTTCCAGTTCGCCGACCGGGAACAGACTTTGTGCGATCTGCTCATGGCCCAGCGTGTAGAGGAAGTAGCTCTGATCTTTATTGCTATCTAAGCCGCGAAGCAGGCGACTTTTGCCGTCGACATCTGCCCGGCGGACATAATGCCCGGTAGCGATATAATCAGCGCCCAGATCTTCTGCAGCGAACTCCAGGAAGGCTTTAAATTTGATCTCTTTATTGCACAGAATATCCGGATTCGGCGTACGGCCAGCTTTGTACTCTTCAAGGAAGAGCTCAAAGACGTTATCCCAGTATTCTGCGGCAAAGTTTACGGTATGCAGTTCAATGCCGAGCTTGTCGCAAACGGCCTGAGCGTCAGCCAGATCGGCGGCCGCAGTGCAATATTCCTCACCGTCGTCCTCTTCCCAGTTCTTCATGAACAGGCCTTCTACCTGATAACCCTGTTGTTGCAACAGCCAGGCGGAAACGGAGGAATCGACACCGCCGGACATGCCGACGATCACTTTTTTTGGGCTTTCTGACATTGGAATACTCACGACATTGAACTTCAAGGCGGCGTATTCTATCACGCACCCCTTTTAGTTGACACCCTCTGTAAACGGCCAGTTAAATGCGCCGATCGTCTCCAGTGGGTAACGCACGCCGTTTTGATAGCAACGAACACTTTCGGCAACCAGCGGAGAACGCAGGTTTGGGGCGGTAAGGATGGTGTCGGCGCTCACCCACCGGCAGCAGTCGATATCGCTGTCATGGGGTTCGGTGTCGCACATATTGGCAAGTTCAATCGAAAACAGGAAACGCAAAAACGGCGTATTGTCCGGCGCAATCCACTGATGCATGCGAATGAAGTGCTGAGGCTGCGCCTGGATGCCGGTCTCTTCCCACAGTTCACGCGTGGCGGCCTGGACTAACGTTTCGTCGGCTTCCAGATGTCCGGCGGGCTGGTTCCACAGCGCTTTACCGTTGATGGTCTCTTCAACGATTAAAAACTTATCCTCTGCATGGACGATGCAGGCGACCGTGACGTGCGGTTTGAACATGATTTATCCTTTCTTTTGATCCGTGACATCCCGCCATTCACCGTTGCTCAGGTTTCCCAGGGTGTAATCACCCATCGCATAGCGGATCAGGCGCAGCGTGGGGAAGCCAACATGCGCGGTCATTCTCCGCACCTGGCGGTTACGCCCTTCATATAAGGTCACTTTCAGCCAGGCGGTGGGGATGCTTTTACGTTCGCGAATCGGCGGATTGCGCGGCCACAGCCACTCAGGTTCCTCGACGATCTCAACTCCTGCGGGCAGGGTAGGACCATCGTTCAGCGTCACGCCATTGCGCAACGCTTCCAGCGCTTCCGCTGTCGGTTCGCCTTCCACCTGTACATAGTAAATTTTCCCGGTGCGCTTGCCGGGTTGTGTCAGACGCGCCTGCAATGCGCCGTCATTGGTGAGCACCAGCAACCCTTCGCTGTCTCTGTCGAGACGACCTGCGGCATATACGCCCTGCACAGGAATAAAATCTTTTAACGTGCGGCGTCCGGCCTCGTCGGTAAATTGTGGCAAAACATCGTAAGGTTTATTGAACAAAACCACGCGTTTTGGCTGGTTTTCTTTCCGGGGCTTAGTGACTTGTCGTTGGCTGAATCGCTCAACCCGGTGATTTCTAAAAGAAGTTTTTTGCATGGTATTTTCAGATCTTATCAATTGCCGCATTATAGCCTAATAACGAGTGTCTTTCATGGCAGCGAACATTAGGGTAGTATTGACATGCTCATTACAAAACATTAACAAAAAATTGCTCTAACGCAGTCGTGCAGCAGGACGCAAAGGCACATGCAGCGCGATGACAGACGAGCAAACCAGAAGCGCTCGAAGGAGAGGTGAATGGAAAGCAAAGTAGTTGTTCCGGCGGAAGGTAAGAAGATCACCCTGCAAAACGGCAAACTCAACGTTCCTGAGAATCCGATTATCCCGTTTATCGAAGGCGACGGTATCGGTGTTGACGTAACCCCTGCCATGCTGAAAGTGGTCGATGCCGCTGTCGAGAAAGCCTATAAAGGCGAGCGTAAAATCTCCTGGATGGAAATTTACACCGGTGAGAAATCTACCCAGGTATACGGCCAGGACGTCTGGCTGCCAGCTGAAACCCTGGATCTGATTCGTGACTACCGCGTGGCGATTAAAGGCCCGCTGACTACCCCAGTCGGTGGCGGTATTCGCTCTCTGAACGTTGCGCTGCGTCAGGAACTTGACCTGTACGTCTGCCTGCGTCCTGTTCGTTACTATCAGGGCACTCCAAGCCCGGTTAAACATCCGGAACTGACCGACATGGTTATCTTCCGTGAAAACTCAGAAGACATTTACGCCGGTATTGAGTGGAAAGCGGATTCTGCAGATGCGGAAAAAGTGATCAAATTCCTGCGTGAAGAGATGGGCGTGAAGAAAATTCGCTTCCCTGAACACTGCGGTATCGGTATCAAACCATGCTCCGAAGAAGGGACCAAGCGTCTGGTTCGCGCGGCGATCGAATATGCAATCACTAACGACCGTGACTCTCTGACCCTGGTGCATAAAGGCAACATCATGAAGTTCACCGAAGGCGCGTTCAAAGACTGGGGTTACCAGTTAGCGCGTGACGAATTCGGCGCTGAACTGATCGATGGCGGCCCGTGGATGAAAATCAAGAATCCAAATACCGGCAAAGAGATCGTGGTCAAAGATGTGATCGCTGATGCGTTCCTGCAACAGATCCTGCTGCGCCCGGCGGAATACGATGTGATTGCCTGTATGAACCTGAACGGTGACTACATTTCTGACGCCCTGGCAGCACAGGTAGGTGGTATTGGTATCGCCCCTGGCGCTAACATCGGTGACGAGTGTGCGCTGTTTGAAGCAACGCACGGTACGGCGCCGAAATACGCCGGCCAGGACAAAGTGAACCCGGGCTCTATCATCCTGTCCGCTGAGATGATGTTACGCCACATGCAGTGGTTCGAAGCCGCAGACCTGATTGTTAAAGGGATGGAAGGCGCGATTGCCGCGAAGACCGTGACCTATGACTTCGAACGTCTGATGGAAGGCGCTAAGCTGCTGAAATGTTCAGAGTTTGGTGACGCGATCATCGCGAATATGTAATAGCGATAATTGTTAAATCTATTAACGGGAGCGTAACGCTCCCGTTGTTTTTTGTTAGGCTGCTAACGGTTATCAAAATTTTATCAAAACTAGTTATCAAAACCCCCAGGTAGTTTGGGGCAGGTTGGTCGATCAGATGGCAGCTCCACTGCCCGGTTCCCATTAGGCATTTCTCAGTTTTGGTGGTGGATGCTCGTTAATAGTTAGGTCCGTTCTGGGCCAGGAGCGGGCGTCTTAATGTTTGTTCAGCTAACACAAGTTGAGCGTTTCATAATGATATCTCTTTGCGGATTAGCCCCAACCTGGAAGATATGTTCACCCACCTCGGTAAACCCAACCTTACGGTAAAAAGAGATGGCACTACACATTTTACCTTTACGGGCGAACTACACGGTCGTCTCTCATCATTTGAGGTGTTCGCGCGGTCAAGATCCCTGGCGTCCCGGATAGCCCTGCTGCAGCGACTGAGCGGGTGAATGCGTTACGTCAACATCTGCGCGCTGGCGTAACCATCGCTATCAGTGGCGATACGTATGCGGGGCTGGGATTAAATGCCGGTTGTGAGGTCTGGTACTCCGTATGTGGTGGGGCTGTTCCTGAAATGGCGAAACAAATCACTGAAGCTACGGCGGCAAACGCTCATCAACGCGTTATTGCCCATATACAAGGACGCTGGAGCTGAAGTCATTTCCCCGCAGGACTGGCAGTCTGTCGTCCTTTTGAAACCAGGCAGGAGATCGGTCATCTTCGCATGTTTGAAACAACAACTTTAGGCCGTTTTTCGCTCATAAGGAACAATCCTGCTCATCTCTCCCACATTAAGGAGATTGGAGTATGAACAGCGCCACTCAGGGTGAGATCATGGACGAACGGTGATGGCATCAGGGATGGTGAAAGACCAGCGAATAACCCTGCTCGTGCCAATGCTGAAGCAATTCCTGCTGGCGGCGGGTCGGTTCGATGCCGGTCCAGACAAACAACTGTTGTCCAGGAAAGAGTTCCGGACGTGGAGAATCCAGCGGTTCAGCCAGTACGGCGATGTGCCAGCCTTGCTGAGACAAACGCCAGGCTTCCAGCCACAGACGTGCGCGGTCTTCGGTATCCCAGCCAATCAACAACGCATCTTTGCCTGCTTTTTTGCGGGCTTCGGACATACAGGCGGTCACAAATTCAATCAGCACGCCATCAAGCAAGCTGCACATGATGCGGGCTGTATTATGGTCGAGGCTAAGGCGTTGGCGTACGGGAACGAAAATGTGATCGATAAGATCGTCTGAAGTATGCTCACGGGCAAGAGCACCGATTTTGGCCCGTAACCTGTCCGGATGAGCAAAACGCAGCACGCCCATCATTTCTTCCTGCAAAGTGGTCCAGTCATTATGGGTTGCCACAGTGCTTTGTTCCAGCAACACTTTGACCTTGCTTACCGGCACACCGCTTTTAATCCATCGCTTGATCTCTTCAATGCGCTGGATATCGTCTTCATCAAACTGACGATGGCCGCCTTCGCTGCGCCGGGGCTTTAACAATCCATAGCGCCGTTGCCAGGCGCGCAGGGTAACGGGGTTGATACCGCATCGTTCAGCGACATCGCCTATGCTGTAAAATCCCATAGTGTCCCTCATACGTGGACCGAATCGTTCCTTACAAACTAACGAATCAGCCGTGTTTGTACAATTTATTATTTATTGTACAACAGCCTCGTAGTAAGCCTAGCTAAAAATAATGAACGTCAGGTAAACAAGACTGATGAGACAGGAAACGTGTACAGCATCCCCTGATGGTGTAGCGAGGTTCACCTGCCGCCATGAATACAGCAGGCGAAATAAGAGGATTACAGCGGTGTTTTTTTCTCAGGCCATGCAACCGGTGGAATTCCACAGAAGCAAGGCGCGGCAAAAAGATGCCCCTGGAACTGAGAAATACCCGCCGATTCCAGCCACATCCATTCTTCGGGCTTTTCAACCCCGACGGCTGATATCGCAATTTCCAGAGACGCACAGCACTTAATCATGGCCTGGATGATGGCCTGTCGTGGGCCGCTTTTATGAACATCGCAAATGAGGTCGCGATTAATTTTGATGCGATCGGGTTGGAACTGCGCCAGCAGCCGCAGACCGCCAAAACCGGCACCAAAGTGATCGAGGGCGATACTGATCCCAGAGGATTTCAGGGTTCTCACCGTCTCCGTAAAGGCTTCAAACTCGGAGATAACCTCGCGTTCAGTGAACTCAACGATGATCTGTTCCGGAACAAGACCACTGTCAGCAATGGCATTGAGCAAATAGCTGGCTGCATCCGGCACCTTCACCAACGTCATGGGCAACAGATTCACGGACAAAACCTGATCGCGCAGACCCAGTGAGGTCGCCAGTGTAAAAGCGACTTTCTTACTTTCCAGGTCGGCCAGATAAATATCGTCGCCCTTAATATTGTCAAAATAGCGCTGTGGCGAATCACCCGAACGGGTTCGCAGCAGCGCTTCCAGAGAGACAATTTCCTGAGCAAAAGGATCGATGATGGGCTGAAAAGCAAAGCTGCAATTGGCCTCCTCACTGACTGACGTCAGGGGAATCGTGCGAGCGGATTCGGTCGCAATAAAATCCCACGTGTCAGAGGGAGGGATCTCAAAATAGTTCTCTTTTTCAGTGGCTTCCACGAAGGTGCGGAAGAACTGCAGCGCACGGTCGTTGTAGGTAAGTTGGTATCGGGATGTGCCCTTATCGAGAATGGTCTGTAATACCTCCTCCCGATCATGTTCCCGTAAATCAAATAGCTCCATTCCCACTTTCCCAAAGCGGCGGGAGGGACCGTGATCGCACAGCAGTTCGACAACATTATAGTGGCGCTTGTCTTCACAAATCGCCTGATAAATAGCCCTTACGTTTTCATCAGGGCCTTCAAGCAGCTGAAAAAAATGTGTGCCGTTAAACAGCAAAATGCCTGTCACGTCAGCACGCCCATTTGTAAGGTTAGCGGCGGCGACCATACTTTCGAGCGCCTTCACCGGGACGTCATCACAGAGATGACTGCGGTAGATAATGGTAGTGAGCATGATTTTCCGGCATTGAGGAATGATGTTTAACCCTAACAGAACGGAGGAGATATAACACATTAAATTAACGAAAGTTTTACTTAAGAGTGGCGGGTGGGGTTGGAAGTGGAGGATAACGATGGCATCACCAAAAAATGAGCCTCAAAGAAGTGTACAGATAACTATCAGAACAATACATGTGTATAAGTTATAACTAATTGAAAATAAATCATTAGCACTTTTTGCCAAAAATGAAATCATGCATTTGTACAGGTTTTGTGTACAATTTTTCTAACTTTGAATAACGCAGCATTAACCTTTTACTGATTCGCACAGGAGAGACTCATGCAGCAAAATGGTTACATTTCAGATACAGCTAACGCCATTGCGCAGTATTTCAGTAAGGCCAATTTGCCGACTCAGCAGGAAACATTGGGGCAGATTGTGGTGGAAATTCTAATGGACGGGCGCAATCTGAATCGCAAGACACTGTGTACAAAATTACTTGGTCGTCTGGAAAAAGCGACCTGTGTAGAAGAGGAGGGTCATTATAACGCGCTGATTGGTTTGCTTTTTGAGCGCTGAGCCCTTGTATTAAAATCGTGAATCAACATGATGCTGTGTTCCTGTCCTTGGCAACATGGCAGAAGAGAGAATGATGATGAACAGAAGTGACATTGAACAACTCACAGACGAACTTATCGGCCAGGCAGTGTTGACGCTGCTGAAACGTAAAGCGGCGGTGAATTCAATGGCCCTGGTCACTCAACTCCGCGTTATGCAGGAAACTGAAATGGACGCCCGTCGTCGAGAGGTATTTCCGCTAATTATTTCTTACATTGAAGCGGTGATAGCTGATAAAGCAACGTCAACACCGACATCCAGACATAGCGGTCAAATGGACACCGTCCGCTCACTTTCAGGGACAACCCTGAAGCCAGGAAAAGGAAAAATTCACTAAACGCTTAACTTTTAATGATGGTGGAAATGATGAACACAGCAATCACACAACAACCTGATATTTATAGTGCTTTGCCTGATCACGTCCTTTCAGATTATTTTCGTCATGCCGGCGACGCCCTTGCTGAAGAAGCAATGGTTTTGGGCGCAGCTATACGCCATATTCTTATAAAGGGTGAGCATATTAATAACAAAAATATCATTTTATCTCTGATACAAACGCTGGAAGTCACGGATGACATCGTACATGCAGATGTGATAAGAAAAACCCTGGAAATAGTTGTCGGACATACTATAGACGATATTTGATGTATTTAACGGGGGGGAGTCAATTTTCTGCTCTATTTAAATGCTCAGCGTTGGGTCAGTCGATTATTGCCGACCTCTGGTTGTCCAATAATTATCTCAGGTGGGGAATGGAAAGCATTTTAGAACACATCTCCTTTGGGAATACTGCAATACGATACGTGTTTTTAACCGAGAACCAATACATTGACGTCCTGAAATATAACTGCGATCGAGGTGGCAGCAAAATTATTCTCATGACGGAAGTGACGTTTGGAACAAACGTGCAGAATGTTCAGGTGGTGCGAAGATTAAAACTCGAGGCGATTCAGTCGCTAATGTGTAATTATCCCAGAAAGCTACATCGGCTACATTTGAATCCCTTTGGAGTCTGGATAAGTCTATGTCTGTTTTTCGCTGTGAGTTCAATGGGTCGATGCAACGCTATCCTTAATCAAGGTGGCGTTGGGATGCTTAAATTTTCACAACGCTACTTTGCTCCATCCTTTGCCGCAGTCATCGTGATAACGTTCGGTTTGTTGATGCGTTTTATGGCCAGGTAGTTTTTGTATATCTAAGCCCTGTTCTTTGTGCAGCCGTTCAGATAATAATCTCTGTTCATGGAAAATTGCCGGCGTTCCTTCTCCCCATTCAATGCCTGCAAGGTCTCTTGCTTTGCTAAAATTGATGCGTCACATGCAGTAGTTCGAAGCCGCAGATGCGATCATCAAAAACATGTAATCCAGATTCTGGGCTGTATGTGAACGGGAGCCATCAGGCTCCCGTTATTACGTCCGTTCCGCTATCCTATCGCCTCGCAAAGGCGCGTCTTCATGTCACTATAGGCCTGCGCGGCATAGCGTTCAGCCCACGACTGATCGTCGATCTTCTCGACATTAACCGCACAATACTTGGTTTCCGGCGTCTTTGAGATAGGGTCGAGATTATCCTGCGTGAGTTCATTACACGCGCCAATCCACCATTGATAGGTCATGTATACCGCTCCCTGATTGATGCGCCCGGAGACATCCGCCCGACTGATCACTTTTCCCCGACGTGAACTGACCCACACCAGGTCGCGATGGCGAATTCCTGCCTTTTGCGCATCCTGCGTGCTGATCTGCACATAGCCTGGCTCATCGGCAAGCGCCTGCAGGGCGGCACAGTTGCCGGTCATGGAACGACAGGAGTAGTGACCGACTTCGCGCACCGTACACAGAACCAGCGGATAGGCCTCGTCAGGCACTTCCGCGGGTGCGCGCCAGGGTGCAGCAAACAGCTTGCCTTTACCGTCTGGCGTGTCGAAGCGGCTGTTTTCATACAGATAGGGTGTGCCGGGATGGTCGAGGTCGGGGCAGGGCCACTGGATATGCCCCATGTCGCCCATCTTTTCCCAGGTGACGCCGTAGAACAGCGGACACAGTTCACGCATCTCATCCCAGATCTGTTGATTGTTTTGATAGTGCATGGGATAGCCCATTTCACTGGCGAGCAGGCTGATAATTTCCCAGTCTCGCTTCACGTCGCCAGTGGGGTCAACGGCCTTTTCGAAACGCTGGAAGCCGCGATCGGCGCAGGTGAATACGCCGCCGTGCTCGCCCCAGGAGGTGGCGGGTAAAATGACGTCCGCCATCTCGGCGGTTTTGGTCATAAAGATATCCTGCACCACGACAAAATCCAGCGCCGCGAAACCGTCACGCACCAGCCCCAGATCGGCTTCCGTTTGCAGCGGATCTTCCCCCATGATGTAGTAGGCTTTAATTTTCCCTTCCAGCGCCAGATGCGGGACTTCGGTAATGCGTGTGCCGACCTTGTCATCCATCCGGCTGGCGTCAATGCCCCAGGCTCTGGCGAACTTCTCTCTGACGGCCGCATCGGTGACATCCTGATATCCCGGAAAAAGATTCGGTAATACGCCCATGTCGCAGGCACCCTGGACGTTGTTCTGCCCGCGAACCGGGCCGACGCCGACGTGTGGACGACCCAGGTTACCGGTCAGCAGGGCAAGGCTCGATAATCCACGCACCACGTCCACGGCCTGACCGAACTGCGTCACGCCCATTCCCCACATCACTGTCGCGGAAGGGGCGGCGGCAAAGGTCCGCATCGCCTGACGAACCTGCGACGCCGGAACGCCGGTTAAATGCTCGACTGCTTCCGGCGCATAGTCTTTAACCGTTTGCCAGTAAGCATCCAGCCCCTGCGTGTGCTTATTCACGTACTCCTTGTCGTAAAGCAGTTCGTCAATGAGGACGTAACCAAACGCATTCACCAGCGCCATGTTGCAACCGTTATTCAGTTGCAGATGCTGGTCAGCAATGCGAGCGGTTTCAATACGGCGGGGATCGCAGACGATGATCTTCGCGCCATTCTGCCGCGCTTTGATCACCCGGCGCGCCACAATTGGGTGAGAGTCTGCGCAGTTATAACCGAAGATCAGCAGACATTTTGAGTTTTCGATGTCGCTGATGGAATTACTCATTGCACCATTGCCCAGCGTTTCCTGGAGGCCAGCGACCGAAGGCCCGTGACACACGCGGGCGCAGCAGTCCACGTTGTTGGTGTTGAGAACCGCGCGGGCGAATTTCTGCATCACATAGTTGGTTTCATTGCCGGTACCGCGAGAAGAACCGGTTGTCATAATGGCACGAGGGCCCGCGTTGTCGCGGATTTCCAGTAAACGTCGGGCGGTATAGCGAATCGCTTCATCCCAGGTGACCGGGGTAAATTTGTCGCCTTTCTGGTAGCGGATCAATGGGCGGGTGAGGCGGGGAGTCAAAAGGCGGGTATCGTTAAGGAAATCCCAACCATAGTACCCTTTCAGACAAAGTTGGTTCTGGTTAGTCACCCCCTCAGCCGCTTCAGCACGGATGATTTTGTTATTTTCAACAACAAGCTTGAGCTTGCACCCGGCCCCACAGTAGGGACAGACACTGGTGATTTTTTTCATCAATAACAGACCTGTTAAAAGCTGAAATAGCGCGAATTGTGACGAAGCCTGAGCGGAGCCGCTGAAGCTTCGGGTTGTCGTCATGACGCAGGGGATAAGCACAATACGTGCCAGAGTGGCAAAGCCTGGGCTGACGCGGAACGAGGCACAAGCTGCAGGAAAAATGACAGCGGATTCGACATAAATGACGAACGGACGTCAAAAAAAAGCCCGCACAGAGGCGGGCAAGACATACTGGAAGCAATGTGAGCAATGTCGTACTGAATACCCGAGTTATTTACTCAACTATTCAGTGATGAGAAAGATAATCTTTATCATCTAAGTTTGCAACCCCATCTTTCATGGGAGAAATCAGCACGTTCAATTAAGTGATGTTCATCACAAACTTCAATTTCCTGACGATGTGCTATCCTTTTTAACGGCGAATAAACCGCTACTGTAAAATCGATAAGTGAGGAAAAAATGGGCATTATTTCATGGATTATTTTTGGTTTGATTGCAGGTATTCTGGCGAAGTGGATTATGCCTGGTAAGGATGGTGGTGGATTCTTTATGACGATCATTCTGGGGATCGTCGGTGCCGTAGTGGGCGGCTGGATCAGTACGCTGCTTGGTTTTGGGAAAGTCGATGGTTTTAATTTCGGCAGCTTTGTGGTGGCGGTTATTGGTGCTATCGTCGTCCTGCTTATTTACAGAAAAATCAAAAGCTAAGGCGCAATAACTGACTGACAAAAGGCGACCTGAGGGTGGCCTTTGTCATTTCAGGCCTGGCGTTACCACCAACCCAGTTCGGTACCCTGCACCACGACTATCGCGACGACAATCATAATCAGCGTCGTTTTTTTCATGATTTACGCCACCGGTGCGGCATAGCCACCGATAAAAAACCAGGCCAAAAAAACCACGGCCGTAATAAAAATGACGACGGGAAACAGTATGCCCAGTCTCATGCGATCACCTGTCTGAATTATGCAAAGAGCTGCAAGGATAACAGGGGTTAATGGGTGACAAAAGGGGTTTTGTCCTCACGCTTTTCGCTTATTCTGCGAGTCGCCAGGACGTGACAAGTACGCTTTCGGCAGGCTATTATTTCTCAGAATTATCTTAAATACAGTCGCAAGCGCGCAACGAGAGAAGTATGTTCCAGCTAAAGCCGGGCACCCTGGCGCTGATTATTGGTGCGAAAACATCGGCCGGACGCGGCAATATCGGCAAGACGGTGGAATTGTTCCATCTCTGCCAGCCGGGTGAGGTATTTATTAATCCCATAAATGGATTTACCACCATGCTGCCGAAAGAGACGCCACGTGCGCTCTGGCTGGTGACGGGGGAGGTGGTGTCGGCAAACGGGCAGCAGGGTTTTGCCTGGGTCAGAGCGGAACACTTGATGCCTCTGTTGCCGGATATTCAGCCTGAATCGACGGTTACCCGCGAATCACAACTCGCGTAGCCAGTCTGCCAGCACAAGGGCGTGATTTTGTTCGCTGTTTTTGGCGGCGTACAGCAGCGTCAGTGTCTGCTGGCGGGCAATCTGCGCCAGCCGCTCGCCTTCCTTCTTCTGCGTGACAAGTTCAGCGCGGTACTGCTCAGTAAAATGCTGAAAATCGCTCGTTTCTGCGTGAAAAGCTTTGCGCAGCTCTGTCGAGGGAGTGAGCGCTTTGACCCACTCATTGAGCACGAGATCCGCTTTTTTGATCCCGCGTGGCCACAGTCGGTCAACCAGCACCCGGTAGCCGTCGCTGTCTTCTGCCGGGTCGTAGACGCGTTTACACTGAATATTCATGTTTGTCATTCTCCTCAATCCAGGCGCAAAACTCATCGAGCTGTTGGTCGGAAAAAACCGTGATTCCGTGCTGGCGTAGCAGCGCGGTGGCCACTCCCATACCGGGATGACGTTGTCCGCTGAAGCTGCCGTCGTAGATAAACTGACTGCCGCATGTCGGGCTGCCGTCGGTGAGTAGCGCAACGTCACAGCCGGTCTCCTGTGCCGTGCGCAGCGCCAGCCAGGCGGCAAGCTGATAGTGCCCGGTGACATCTTGACCGTTCTTTTCCACAATGGATGCGCGCTCGTGCATCACATCGTTGCCATCGGCCCGAACAATTTCCGCCGGTGGGCGTGGTGTCGGCAAGCCTGCGGCCAGTTCAGGGCAATGGATGACCAGACGCTGTTCTGCCTGCAAACGCGCCAGTATCGCAGCGGGATGCGCTTTCTCGCTGCCGTTATAACGCACCTTCAGCCCCATCAGGCAAGCGCTCACTAAAACCTTACTTTTCATCGCATTTGCCTCGTCCGGCAGAAAAACTGCTCTCGATCACTATATCACTTCGCACGCGTTCATCCCTAAATTAAGGGATTGTGATGGCAGTAAAAGATCGGTAGGCTGAGGTTCCTTATGTTGTCCCCAATTGTTCTGACGTAAGGAATTCTCCATGGAAATATCCCCTGTAAAAGATACGCTGCGTATTGCGCTGGTGGGTGATTACAACGCTGGCATCACGGCGCATCAGGCGATTCCTCTGGCCATCGACGACGCTGCTGCGGTTCTGGAACTGCTGGCGGATTACGACTGGCTGTCCAGCACTGAAATCACCAGTGCAGAAGATCTGGTGGGCTATGACGCCATCTGGGTGGTGCCTGGCAGCCCCTATAAAAATACCGAAGGCGCGTTGACGGCCATCCGTTATGCCCGCGAAAACAGCATTCCTTTCCTGGGAACCTGTGGCGGTTTTCAACACGCCATCCTTGAATATGCGCGTAATGTGCTGGGCTGGTCAGATGCTGCCCATGCGGAAACTGACACAACGGGCCGGATGGTTATTGCGCCACTTGCCTGTTCGCTGGTGGAAAAAACCGACGATGTTGAACTGCGGCCCAATACGCTGATTGCTAAAGCCTATGGTCAGCCGGTGATTTCGGAGGGCTATCAGTGTAACTACGGCATTGCTGAGGCGTTTGCGGCTGAACTGGATAGCGGTGATCTGCGGGTGACCGGCTGGGATGATAACGGGGATATTCGGGCGGTGGAATTGGTGACGCATCCGTTCTTTGTCGCCACGCTTTTCCAGCCTGAACGTGGCGCTCTTGCGGGGAAACCGGTTCCCCTGGCGCAAGCGATGCTGCGCGCTGCGCGAGGCTAATCAGTAGGGCAGACATCACGTCTGCCCTGAGCTTATCAGGCGGTAATCTCTTTATTTCGTCCCGCATAGAAACCGAATATCGCCATCGCTATCGCCAGCGCCGCAACGGTCAGCAGCGGGATCTGCCAGTCTCCCTGGGCGTCATGGATCCTGCCCATCAGCGGCGGCCCGCAAGCGGCTAACAGATAACCGACGGATTGCGCCATGCCGGAAAGCGCTGCTGCCTGATGCGCAGAACTGGCGCGCAGGCCGATAAAGGTCAGCCCCAGAATCATCGTTGCACCGGAGCCGAATCCAAACAGCAGCGTCCATAGCACCGCCTGATCCGGCATAAACCAGAAGCCAGCGGCACCCACAGCGCACATCAACGACACCAGTGCGGCGATGCAGCGCTGATCGTGAAAACGGTGCAGCACCAGCGGAATGAGTAAACCGGGAGAGGCGGTTGCTAACTGGAGCAAACCATGCAGCGAACCGGCCTGCGCCTCGCTGTAGCCGTGGCTGATTAAGATTGCTGGCAGCCAGCCGATAATCACGTAATAGATAAGCGAGTTAATTCCAAGAAATAACGTCACCTGCCAGGCCAGCGGTGAACGCCAGATGCCGCGTGCGTGCAGGGTGCGCGAGGTGGTTACGTTCGCGTGGGCGGCATGACGCCACTGCGGCAGCCAGATCAGCAACGCCAGTAGCGGAAACACCATCAACAGCAGCAACGCCCCGCGCCAGCCAAACCCACTTAGCGCCAGCGGAACCACCAGCGCGGAGCCCAACGCGGCGGCAGCACCCATCGTCAGGGAATAAGCACCGGTCAGTCTGGCGACGTGCTGCGAGAAATCGCGTTTGATAAGCCCTGGCAGCAGCACGTTGCCGAGGGCGATACCGCAGCCGATGATGGCAGTGCCAAGAAACAGTAAAGAGGCGTCCGGCAGTGAGCGCACGGCAACCCCGGCGCAAATCAGCAGCATTGCCGCGAAGAGACTGCGTTCCATGCCAATACGGCGGGCAATGCCAGCGGCAAGCGGAGAAACCAGCGCAAACGCCAACAGCGGCAGGGTGGTTAATAATCCCGTCTGGGCAGTCGTAAGACCATAGTCCGTGCGAATCGCTTCCAGCAAAGGGGCGGCGCCGGTAAACGTCACGCGCAGCGTGGTGGCAATCATCAGGATACCGGCAATCAGCAGGGCACCGTGGTTGCCGCGTGGTGGTGAAGAAGTCATTGTTCTCTCATATCAACAGGTGAGGCCGTACCTTACCGCGTTTATTTGTGTTGTGAATCAAGCTAAAATGACAGTTTATCGCTAAATTCGGACAAAATGATGTACAGCCTGCGACTCGACGGATATGACCCCGATCTGCACCACGATGCCGCCGTGGCGTTTCGTATCCGCGCTCGCCCTGATGAGCTGTTTAGCGCGCAGCACCAGCATCGTAAAGGGCAACTGATTATGGCACTGCATGGGGCTATCACCTGTGATGTTGAGTGCGCTATGTGGATGGTGCCGCCGCAGTACGCGGTCTGGATCCCCGGCGGCGTTCCCCACAGTAATCACGTAACGGCAGGCGCGGAGCTCTGCTTTCTCTTTATCGAACCGGAGGCCGTCACACTACCGGGACGTTGCTGTACGTTAAAAATTTCTCCGCTTTGTCGGGAGCTGATCCTCTCGCTGGCGAGGCGTAGTGACGCTCAGCGGGCAGAGCCGCAAACGCAGCGCCTGACGCAGGTCTTATTTGATGAACTTCCGCAACAACCGCAGGAGCAGATGCAGCTGCCGGTTTCTGCGCACCCGAAGATCCGCCGGATGGTTGACACCATGGCGCGCGAACCGGCGCAATGGCAAACGCTGGGGCAGTGGGCCAGCGTATTTGCGATGAGCGAGCGTAACCTTGCCCGACTGGTGGTGAAAGAGACAGGGCTCAGCTTTCGTTGCTGGCGACATCAGCTACAGCTCATTCTGGCCCTACAGGCCCTGGTCGGCGGGCAGAACGTGCAGCAGGTGGCGCAACTGTTGGGGTATGATTCGACCACGGCGTTTATCACCATGTTCAAAAAAGGCCTGGGACAGACGCCAGGCCGTTATCTGGCGGGATTGACTACTGCCTTCCCACAATAAGCGAGACCAGACCGGCCGCGATAAGCGGACCAACAGGTACACCGCGAAACAGGGCCACGCCAAGCACGGTGCCGACCAGCAAACCGGCGACCAGCTGTGGCTGGCTGCCCATCAGCGTCACGCCGCGGCCGCCGAGCCAGGAGACCACCACGCCAACCACAATCGCCACCAGCGATTTCCAGTTAAGGAAAGAGTGGATCAAGGTGGAAGGTGGCAGTGTCCCGCTGGCGATAGGCGCCATGACGCCGATTGTCAGGATAATAATCCCGATGGTCAGCCCCTGTTTTTCAATCCACGGGAAAAAGGTATTGAGCGGGGTAACGCGGACAATAATCAGCACCAGAATTGAAACGGCGACAGTGGTGTTATGGCTGACAAAGCCCAGAGCTGCCAGTCCGAGCAGGATCAGCAGAGTGACATCAAACATCGTGGTTTCCTTGCCAAAAAAAGTTAAGCCTGTTTACTTTACGCCCAAACGCCACGCAGAACAGACTTTTTTAGAATCTGCTGGCTATTTCGGGCAAATGCCTGACGGCGAAAAACAGGCAATTTTTTATTTTGTCATCAAATTGCCATTATTGCGGACTATCAATAGCAGATGAACCGGTCTCGCTCATTTTGAGGTGTAGCCATGAACGATCAGATGTTTATTGAAACGCTCATTATTAGTTCATCCTTTTTCGCCATCGCCGCCGTTATCGTGATTTCTGTTTTAATTCTCGAACGTGGTAGCTGAACGCTTACGATATGCGGTGAAAAGCCACCAACTCTGGCCGGGCAATACGCAGATAATCGTCAGTATTGAGAATAATCGATTTCGTGAGCACGCCGGCGTTAAAGGCGATTTCACGATAACGTTCGAACAGCAGCGGATCGGCGACCAGCATTAACTGTGAATGAAAACTGAAAGGCGGGATCGCGCCAAATACGCAACCGGTGAGCTCGTCCACTTCTGCCGGGCTGGCAAGGGACGCACGCAGACCGCCAAGATACGTCGCCAGTTGACCAAGATCGGCCTGTTGGTCGGCAGGTAAAATAGCCAGTACATGCTTATTTACCCCATTCCCTTTAACTTTGCAGACCAGCGCCTTTGCTCCCTGACCCAGTGCGGTGCCCCGAATTTCTGATACGGCCTCGCATTTCCCAACAGCCTCATGGCTGACGACGCGATAACGGGCGCCCTCCAGAGACAATAAATCGAGTAAACGCTGATGAGTTTCGCTGCCTTTCTCCATTTCGCTCATTTTTTACTCCTGTTTGCGCGAAAAAACACGGTAAAGATTATCATGAACGCTGACGATTTTGGTGCTTGTTGAGGTAGAGTTGCTCGTCAGAAGCGGTGTAGGCATCATGCAGCGAATCGTTCGGCTGCATGCTGTAGCTGCCTGATGAAAAACGAATATCCTTCTCAGGTGCCACGGTCCGCAGGTGGTTGGCTATCCGTTCCGGCAGACGAGCCGCCATATCTGGCTCTGCGTCCACCAGAATGATGCAAAATTCATCGCCGCCCAGACGGATGGCGTAATCGCTTTTGCGCACCGACGCCTCAATCGCATTTGCCAGTAAGGTGATCGCCCGATCCCCCTCGTGGTGTCCCTGCGTATCGTTAATCATCTTCAGCTTATCGAGATCGATAGCGATAAAGGTCACTGGCGTTCCGGTGCTGACAAAACGCTGTAATCGCTGCTCAAGCGTCGGGGTTAAAATTTTACGGTTATACAGGCCTGTCATCGCATCGCTGATATTTTCACGGGTAACATTATGGTAAAGGCGAAAATGCAGCCGGACCATATTGAGGAGCAGGGCAGTTGCCAGAAGGTAAAACAGAAACAGCTTCCAGGACGAGACAATGAAATACAAGATATCGAGTGACAGTTCGACGTGCAGACCACCAGGAAGATCGCTGATGTAATTGACGTACGGGAAAAGATTATTCTCGCTTTGATGAATAATAATCGTCTTATCCGAGTCGGTATCGGTGACGCTGGCATTGAGATAACGCCAGACCAGTGGGCGGTCGTGAGTAAAAACAATATTTTGCAAGTTGTGTTTATTAATATCCACCATCACGATGCCTTTTAACTTACCGTGCAGATAGACCGGTGTTAAAAAACTCATCACGTTAAGTTCGGTACGATCATCCTGATAGATACTCGACAGCACAGTACGTCCAGAAAACAATTCATCAATATCGGCCTGATGAATACCTAATGAGCCTTTCTGTAAAAAAGTCCAGTGATGCATGGCAAACTGCCGCGTATTGATCGGATCATAGAAATAAATATATTGATTTTGTAAATCCAGATAATAATGAAATTTCTCTTCTGACGTGGCGAGGCCTTTTCCATAATCAACCTGTTCCCGGTTAACCTTCACGGCCTGATCAAAAGCAGGAAGCAACAGCACATCGTCCGCGATACGCGCACAGTCATCAATGGAGGTTTGTAACGTACCGTGGAGCGCGGGATAATTATGCTGCGTCAGATTCAAACCATACACCGAGTTAACACTTTCAAACGACTGGCAAAGGGTATGGCGGGTATCCGCCGGGAGCGTTTTCTCGGGTGTTGCTAGTGTGCGCATCAGATGGGCGGCAATGCTCTGATTCTGGTATTTATCATACAGAAATGAGGAGTCTGCTTTTTCGATGATATAGCGCATATAGCCATTCATTGACTTATAGCTGGCAATAAGTTCATAGATCAAAAAGGAAGATGTCAAAACGACAACGCTTGCGGAAATAAAGAGCCTGAGCGCTTTATGGGGCAATTTCATGATAAACAACAACTCTCCAGGTCAGATAATCTATTTTATCATACGTCACAGGTGCAACCTACCGGCCAGCGGGGATATGGAGTGCAAAAGGCATGAAATGAACCAGCCAGGAGATTATTTTCCTGGCTGGCTGTCGTTTAATTGGTGCTGGTGGCACCTTGTTTATGAAAAAGTTCGCGGAACACCGGGTAAATATCATCCTGATCGCGAATATGTTGCATTGCAAAATTATCAAACGTGGCTTGCAGATGTTCATATTCGCGCCACAGGGTTTGATGCGCGCGGCGGGTAATTTCGATATAACTGTAGTAACGAACCACCGGCAGCAGTTTCTTCGCCAGAATCTCATGGCACAGCGGAGAGTCATCTGCCCAGTTATCCCCATCCGATGCCTGTGCGGCGTAGATGTTCCACTGCGCAGGATCGTAACGTTCTTTCACAACGTCATCCATCAACTTCAGGGCGCTGGAAACAATGGTTCCCCCGGTTTCCTGAGAGTAGAAGAACTCATGCTCATCGACCTCTTTTGCCTGGGTGTGGTGACGAATATAGACCACTTCCACATTCTTATAGGTTCGGCTCAAAAACAGGTAGAGCAGAATATAAAAGCGTTTGGCCATGTCTTTTGTCGACTGATCCATGGAGCCGGAGACGTCCATCAGGCAGAACATCACCGCCTGGCTGGACGGATCGGGACGCTTCTCGTAATTTTTGTAGCGCAAGTCGAAGGTGTCGATAAACGGCACGCGTTCTATTTTGGCCCGCAGCTCAGCAATCTCTTTACGTAATCGTTCCTCCTCCAGCAGTTGCGCCGGTTCGCTTTTGCTGATGGTGTCGAGATCCTGTTCCAGCGCGTGTAACTCGCGTCGTTTGCCGGCCGTCATGGCCGTGCGCCGGGCGAGAGAATTTTGCAGCGAACGCACGACGCTGATATTGGCCGGAACGCCGTTGGCGGTATAACCCGCCCGGTGCGTTTTATACTCCGTAAGCTGGCGCTGCTGGTTTTGTTTCAGGTTAGGCAGCGCTAAATCTTCGAAAAGCAGATCCAGGTATTCGTCTTTAGAGATCTGAAAGACGAATTCATCCTGGCCTTCACCGTCCTGACTGGCCTGGCCCTGTCCGCTACCTGAACCGCCGCCTCCGCCCTGCGGACGCTCGATACGGTCATTTTGTACGAAATGGTCGTTACCTGGGTGAACGCGATGGCGCAGGCCGCCGCGCCCCTGATGAAACATCGGTTCGCTGATATCTTCCGTCGGAATGGAGACAGATTCACCGCTGTCTACATCGGTCACCGAACGCTTGTTAATGGCCTCGGAGATCGACTGTTTAATTTGTGCTTTATAACGGCGTAAAAAGCGCTGGCGGTTAACCGTGCTCTTATTTTTGCCGTTAAGTCGTCGGTCAATGAACCAGGTCATATGCCCCCCGTACTGCATTTGCCAACTTTACGCTTCATCCTTCACGTTATCTCGGCGTGGCTGCATTCGCTCACCCCAGTCACGTACTTATGTACGTGACTGGGGATTCACTCATTTGCCGCCTTGATACACCTTGAATGATTTCGCGTACAAACGAACTATTTGCCCGGTAAACGGAGAAAATCTTCCGGGTCATTTATGCTGTTAAGACGATTTACGTACGCGCAGATACCATTCGCACAGTAAACGCACCTGTTTACGGGTGTAGCCTTTCTCCATCATCCGGTCGACAAAGTCGTCGTGTTTCTTCTGCTCATCGGTCGAGGTTTTGGCATTGAACGAAATGACCGGCAGCAGCTCTTCGGTATTGGAGAACATTTTTTTCTCAATGACCGTGCGCAGTTTTTCATAGCTGGTCCAGTTCGGATTTCGTCCGCTGTTGTTCGCTCTCGCACGCAGCACAAAGTTGACGATTTCATTACGGAAATCTTTCGGGTTGCTGATCCCCGCCGGTTTCTCAATTTTCTCCAGCTCCGCGTTCAGCGATTCACGGTCAAACAGCTGACCGGTATCCGGATCGCGGTATTCCTGATCCTGAATCCAGAAGTCGGCATACGTGACATAACGGTCGAAAATATTCTGTCCGTATTCCGAGTAGGACTCGAGATAGGCGGTCTGGATCTCTTTACCAATAAACTCGGCGTATTTCGGGATCAGATAGCCTTTCAGGAACTCGAGATAACGCTCAGCTTGCTCCTGCGGGAACTGTTCGCGCTCGATCTGCTGTTCCAGTACATAGAACAGATGAACCGGGTTCGCAGCGACTTCGACATGGTCAAAGTTAAAGACGCGCGAGAGAATTTTAAACGCGAAACGGGTCGACAGACCGTTCATCCCTTCATCGACGCCGGAGTAGTCGCGGTATTCCTGATACGACTTCGCTTTCGGATCGGTATCTTTCAGACTCTCACCATCATAGACGCGCATTTTCGAATAGATACTCGAGTTTTCCGGATCTTTCAGGCGGGAGAGAATCGAGAAACGTGCCAGCGTTTCCAGCGTTCCCGGCGCGCACGGCGCATGCGTCAATTCGCTGTGGTTTAGCAATTTCTCGTAGATTTTGATCTCTTCGGAAATGCGTAAGCAGTACGGTACCTTCACGATGTAAACACGGTCGAGGAAGGCTTCGTTGTTTTTGTTGTTACGGAACGTCACCCATTCCGATTCGTTCGAGTGGGCGAGAATGATGCCGTTAAACGGCAGGGCGGAGATCCCCTCAGTGCCGTTGTAGTTACCTTCCTGAGTGGCGGTCAGCAGTGGATGCAGCACTTTAATCGGTGCTTTGAACATCTCGACGAATTCCATGATCCCCTGGTTGGCCCGGCACAATGCGCCGGAATAGCCATACGCGTCCGGATCGTTCTGAGCGTGGTGTTCGAGTTTACGAATATCCACTTTCCCGACCAGCGCGGAAATGTCCTGGTTGTTCTCATCGCCCGGTTCCGTTTTGGCAATCGCGATTTGCGCAAGAATCGACGGCCACACTTTCACCACGCGGAATTTGGTGATATCCCCACCAAACTCATGCAGGCGTTTGGCCGCCCACGGTGACATAATGGTGCCGAGATAACGGCGCGGAATACCGTATTCTTTTTCCAGAATCTGGGTATCTTCCTGCGGATTAAACAGGCACAACGGATGATCGTTCACCGGGCTGCGTTCACCGTTGGCGCTCAGCACATAAATCGGGACACGCTGCATCAACGATTTCAGTCGTTCGGCAAGCGATGACTTCCCGCCCCCTACAGGCCCCAACAGATACAGGATCTGTTTCTTCTCTTCCAGCCCCTGAGCCGCGTGTTTCAGATAAGAGACAATCTGTTCGATCGCGTCTTCCATGCCGTAAAACTCTTCAAATGCCGGGTAACGTGCAATGACCCGGTTCGAGAAGAGGCGAGAAAGCCGGGGTTCCTGGGCAGTGTCGACCATGACGGGTTCACCAATAGCCATCAATAGCCGTTCTGCCGCGTTGGCATAAGCACTGCGATCTTGCCGACAAGTGGTAAGAAACTCCTGCAGTGTGAACTCTTCGTCCTTGGCAGCTTCATAACGCTGGCGATAGTGATCGAATATATTCATGATATGCCGTCCTTTCGTTTTTTAGCACAGGTTAAGAGCCGTTCATATGAATAGTAGAGGCTCCCGGAAGAGGTAGACTGAACGACGTCATTTACTGTCTCGTATCAAAAAAACAGCAACTCTCATGCCAGCTTTCACCGCGTGAGACCAACGTGCCCGGCGATACAACTTCTAAACTAAAGCGTAGATGGCATTTGCAAAACTTGCATGCACCCGCAAATGATTTTCAATGGCATATCAATAACTC
Source organism: Citrobacter sp. RHB35-C17 (assembly GCF_013816795.1). NCBI lineage: Bacteria > Pseudomonadati > Pseudomonadota > Gammaproteobacteria > Enterobacterales > Enterobacteriaceae > Citrobacter > Citrobacter sp. RHB35-C17. Next base: position 2,013,076 of record NZ_CP057150.1, read on the forward strand.
ATCCGCAAAAAGTGCATAGCAAATGTAAATAATGCAGTGGAAGATCACACCGTTTTCACCGCACTGTAAGCCAAGTGTCATCTCAGCCTGCAAAATTAGACGGTTACATTCTTTCATTAATTTGTAAAATGGTTGGGTTGTAACGTATTGGCGGTTACACTTTTGCCGCTGAACATTTGAAAAAGGAAAGATGGATTGTGACCAAACTCAAACTTCTGGCACTTGGCGTGTTAATCGCATCGTCTGCTACCGTGGTGCATGCTGAAAGCAACCTGACGCTTGGCGCTGGCGTTGGTGTGGTTGAACACCCATATAAAGATTACGACGCGGATGTTTATCCGGTTCCGGTGATTAATTACGAAGGCGATAACTTCTGGTTCCGTGGTCTGGGTGGTGGGTACTACCTGTGGAACGACGCCGCCGACAAATTGTCGATCACCGCTTACTGGTCCCCGATGTATTTCAAACCGGGTGACAGCGACGATCGTCAGATGCGTCGTCTTGATAAGCGTAAAAGCACCATGATGGCGGGCTTATCATACTCTCACCATACCGAATATGGTTTCCTGCGCACCACGCTCGCCGGGGATACGCTGGACAACAGTAACGGCATCGCCTGGGATCTGGCCTGGCTGTATCGCTATACCAACGGCGGCCTGACCCTGACGCCGGGTATCGGTGTGGAGTGGAACAGTGAAAATCAGAACGACTACTACTACGGCGTGTCACGTAAAGAATCCTCACGCAGTGGTATGCGGGGTTACAACCCGGACGATAGCTGGAATCCGTACCTGGAACTGAGCGCGAACTACAACTTCCTCGGTGACTGGAGCGTTTACGGTACCGCACGCTACACCCGTCTGTCTGATGAAATTACCGACAGCCCGATGGTGGATAAATCCTGGACTGGCCTGATTTCAACCGGGATCACCTATAAGTTCTGATTGTGCATTATCATAGTGCGATCGATAAAAGCCACAAAGCCCGCAGTGCGGGCTTTTTTGTCACTGAGTCATTCGACCTCTTTGGCATGTCGCTTTGCTTTTTCAATAGCCTGCCTGTCAAATATAAAGTGCTCATAGCCATCGGTGATGTTTTTGACTCTGTAGATTTTCCATCTCCTGTCTTCTTTCTTCAGATAGACGCCTATCTGATAGGTTCTGTCGTTTTCGCATCCAAGCCAAACCGTAACGTATTTACTACCGTCAACGTCTTGTGCTTTGCCCACCTTCAATAAAGGGATCCAGTCGACCGAATAGTCCTGCGCGTACGTATAATAGTCAGTGTCGATGATTTCTTGTTCATAAATATGTGAAATAACATCAAGTTGAATTAACGTTTCGCGGGAGACGTAATCATGCATTTTCTCAGGATCTGGCTTTATTTTGCCGGGGCTATTGGCAAAAACAGGTAAATAGTAGCGATAAAAATTAGCTACGCGTTTTTCGGCATCATCGCCTCCTGAAACGCAGGACGCGAGTAAATACACCATGGATACGACAAAAAAGAGGCGCATTACTTTTTCCTGTACATTTGATAAGGCGGTTTCGATGAGCGATAGCCAGGTCCTCCCCAGAAGTCCCTTTGTTTGAAGTCAGAGTACCAGTCCTGACCATCGAATATCGCCATGTGGCCAGCGGCATGTCCGCCTTTTTATGGCTGGATAACGCCAGCGTCGTGTGTCGGTGCAATTTTTCTAAAGCCAGCCGCCTCCAGTATCGAGCCGTCATCTTTAGCATTATGTGTATTGGTCACAATAACTCCGCCCGCCTGAATTGCTCTACGCACGTATGTTGCGCAGTTATTGGTTGGACCCGGTTCGGCGTGGTTTTTTGCCTAGTTTCCAGCATTCCTGGTATTCCATCCCATAAAGTATTATCCATAGTAAACATGTGGAATAACCAATAGACACCTTTATTAATTAGCAGGGTTAGTCATTTTGTGCCGGGTGGTATTATGGGGATGCTCCTGAAAAATATTGTCCAACATAAATTGCGCTTCCCTGGAAGTGTGAATATGCCTAAGTTTTAACTGAGCCCTGAGAGTGCAATCTGTGCATCAAAACAGGGCACTTGCGCCCTGTTTTGCATTACGGTGGTGCACAACTAAGGAGAACGTGATGACAGATAAACAGGTTGTCTTCGCTGGTGGAGTTGTTCTACCTGCGATCGGGCAGGGGACATGGTACATGGGTGAAAATGCCGGTCACCGCCGGGCGGAAGTGTCTGCACTTCGCGCGGGCGTGGATCTGGGGCTAACGCTCATCGATACCGCTGAAATGTATGCCGATGGCGGAGCGGAAGAGGTGGTCGGTGAGGCGCTCAACGGACTGCGTGAACACGTGTTCCTGGTGTCGAAGGTTTACCCATGGAACGCGGGTGGGCAAAAAGCGATTGCCGCCTGTGAGGCCAGTCTGCGTCGTCTGAAAACCGACTATCTGGATCTCTATTTATTGCACTGGTCAGGCAACTTCTCCTTCGCCGAGACGGTCAAGTCGATGGAAACCCTGATGGCTCAGGGTAAAATTCGTCGCTGGGGAGTGTCCAATCTTGACGTCGACGATATGCAGGCGCTGTGGCAGATTCCGGGCGGCAGGCAGTGTGCGACCAATCAGGTGCTGTATCATCTGGCTTCACGCGGCATTGAATACGATTTATTACCGTGGTGTCAGCAACATCAGCTTCCCGTAATGGCTTACAGCCCGTTGGCGCAGGCCGGACGTTTACGCAGCGGTTTATTGAATCATCCGGTGGTCAATGAGATTGCGCATGCGCACAATGCATCAGTTGCGCAGATCCTGCTGGCGTGGGTCATCAGTCATCACGGAGTGATGGCGATTCCAAAAGCGGCAAGTGTGGAGCATGTACAGCAAAATGCGGCGGCGCTGAGCATCACGCTTTCCGCTCAGGAACTCGCCGCACTGGATAAGGCGTATCCCGCGCCGAGAGGCAAAACGGCGCTGGATATGGTCTGATGAGGTTTTGACTCGTTGGCCGGATAAGATGCGCTGGCATCGCCATCCGGCAAACAATGCCAGATGACGACCTGTCAGGCCTGTGACATCTCAACCACAATCATGCTTAGCGCTTCGCAACGCGAATGGTTTGCGCCAGGCGAGAAGGTTTTTCTTCGGTGGCCTTCTGTGCGGCGGTGGCATACGCCGTTTCTACGCACACAAAGGTTTTATAGCCATCATCCGGCATATCGCCCATGCTCACAGACAGCGCCGGGCCAGGGTTCCAGCCGACCACGTTGAGGTGGTGATGATGTACAACGTCGATGTTACGGTTCAGTGCGGCATCGTGAATCACGCTGCAGGCTTCCGGGTTCAGATAGACACGGTCAGTACGATCCGGAAACGCCTGTACGCCATCAGTCAGGACGTCTTCTTTCGCATCATTCACTTTATCGATGAAACGATCGCCCAGGCCGCTGACTTTCACCGTCGCGATATCGCCAACGTTGAAATAGGTATGCAGTGCAGAGGTCGTTTCAAATTCACCGTGCGCTTCAAGCTCAATCTCACAGGTTTTGCCTACTTTAAAGCGCGCCAGCAGGGTGAAATCATGTGGCCACAGTTTCAGTGTCTCTTCAGTGCTTTGCAGTTCAAACGTCAGCACTGCGCCGTTGTCGTCTTCATTATGTGCTTTCAGCGTCCACGGCAGGTTACGGGCAAAGCCGTGAGAAGGCAGTCCTTGCTGTGCCGCCGGACCAAACCACGGCCAGCAAATCGGCACGCCGCCGCGCAGCGCGATGCCATTTTTAAACGGAGTGTTGTTGCTCAGCCACAGAACCTCTTCTTCTCCGGCTGGTTTCCAGGAGAGTAGGTGCGCGCCCTGTAACGCAAAAGACGCTTTTACCTGCGGGTGGTCGACGACGATCAGGTCCAGCTCGTCAAGCTGACGGCGGGAGAGGACAGGGGTAATATGTTCAATGACTGGAAGTGCAAAAATTTTATTAATCATGATGCAATCCTTGATTCAACCGTAGCGAAAAGCCATAAAAAAAGGCGACCGAAGTCGCCTTTTTAGATCAGATTCTCATCTCAACTTATTTGGAGATGTGAGCGATCAGGTCCAGAACTTTGTTTGAGTAACCAGTTTCGTTGTCGTACCAGGAAACCAGTTTCACGAAGTTGTCGTTCAGAGCGATACCTGCTTTAGCATCGAACACGGAAGTGCAAACTTCGCCGTTGAAATCGGTAGATACAACGTCGTCTTCGGTGTAACCCAGAACGCCTTTCATCGGGCCTTCGGAAGCTGCTTTGATGGCTTTCTTAATGTCTTCGTAAGAAGCCGCTTTTTCCAGACGAACGGTCAGGTCAACAACGGATACGTTCGGAGTCGGAACACGGAACGCCATACCAGTCAGTTTGCCATTCAGTTCTGGCAGTACTTTACCTACAGCTTTAGCTGCACCGGTAGAGGACGGGATGATGTTCTGAGCCGCGCCACGGCCGCCACGCCAGTCTTTGTGAGACGGGCCATCAACAGTTTTCTGAGTAGCGGTGGTTGCGTGAACAGTGGTCATCAGACCTTCGATGATGCCGAAGTTGTCGTTGATGACTTTAGCCAGCGGAGCCAGGCAGTTGGTGGTGCAGGATGCGTTGGAAACGATGTCCTGGCCAGCATATTTGTCAAAGTTAGCGCCTTTAACAAACATCGGGGTGTTATCTTTGGACGGACCAGTCAGTACGACTTTTTTCGCGCCAGCAGTGATGTGCTTACGAGCAGTCTCGTCGGTCAGGAAGATACCGGTCGCTTCAGCTACTACGTCAACACCAACTTCGTCCCATTTCAGGTTAGCCGGATCGCGTTCAGCGGTAACACGGATTTTTTTACCGTTAACGATCAGATGACCGTCTTTCACTTCAACGGTACCGTCGAAACGGCCGTGAGTGGAGTCATATTTCAGCATGTAAGCCATGTAATCAGCGTCTAACAGGTCGTTGATTGCAACGATCTCGATGTCAGAACGTTTCTGAGCAGCACGGAAAACAATGCGACCGATACGGCCAAAACCGTTGATACCTACTTTGATAGTCATATATTCCACCAGCTATTTGTTAGTGAATAAAAGGTTGCCTGTAAAATTACAAAAACCTTACGCAGCGTCAAGCGGAATCGTGTCAATCATTGCGACAAATCAATCCTCTGTACAAGCTTTGCACGGCTGACTCGCCTCACTCTTCCATTGGGCTTGAAACCACATGGGGGCGGCGCCCCGAATTTTAAAGGGCAACCGAGATAAAAATGTGATTCGCATCACGATTCACAAGCTGCCATTTCGCAAGGATCAAGTTTAGAACAAAAGTCTGCACTCAGGTGTTAATGTTTTGTTAGAATCTGTCGCGCAATGTCAGCGTCATGAAAAGTGAGATGTGAGCAAAATGGCGAACAAACCTTCTGCAGAAGATCTGAAAAAAAACCTGTCTGAAATGCAGTTCTACGTGACGCAGAATCACGGTACAGAACCGCCGTTTACCGGTCAGTTACTGCATAACAAACGTGACGGCGTCTATCATTGTTTGATCTGCGATGCGCCGCTGTTTACCTCCCAGTCCAAATACGATTCCGGCTGCGGCTGGCCGAGCTTCTACGAGCCGGTAAGTGAAGAGTCGATTCGTTACATCAAGGACTTTTCACACGGTATGCAACGCATTGAAATTCGCTGTGGAAACTGCGATGCGCACCTGGGGCATGTCTTCCCCGATGGTCCGCAACCCACCGGCGAACGTTACTGTGTCAATTCAGCTTCTCTGAGCTTCATCGACGACGAAAACGGTGCCCAGACGAAAGGTTGAAAAAACGATTCAGCAAATTATTCCATAGGAGCGGACTTATCATGAATCTTGATGAGATAATTAACAGCATGACGCCGGAAGTGTATCAGCGTTTATCCACCGCCGTTGAACTGGGAAAATGGCCGGACGGCGTCGCGCTGACCCCGGAGCAAAAAGATAATAGTCTGCAACTGGTGATGCTCTGGCAGGCGCGCCACAATACGGATGCGCAACATATGACGATCGACACCAATGGGCAGATGGTGATGAAGAGCAAACAGCAGCTGAAAGTGGATTTCGGCATCACGCCAGAACCGATTGCGACGTTCAAATCCTGATAGCGCGCAGTGGAAGCCCGGCATTTGGTCGCACTGCCGGGCTAACGCGGCGGATTATTTTTTATTCAGCATGGCTTTCAGGTCGGCGAAAGGGTTGTACGTGGCTTCGCCGACGCTCTTTTGCGCATCCTCGCCCGCTACAACCGTGGAACCATACTGGTCGGCTTCCGTATATTTGGAATGCTCATGATCGTGGCAGTACAGGCACAACATTTCCCAGTTGCTGCCATCTTCCGGGTTATTGGAATGATCGTGATCGATATGGTGCACCGTCAGTTCGCGAAGGTTTGAGTAAACAAACTCGCGGGAGCAGCGGCCGCAGACCCACGGGAAAAGTTTCAGCGCCTTTTCCCGGTAACCTACTTCCAGACGGGCGTAATTTTTAGGGATAAAAGCCATACAATCCCATGCCTCCAGTTGAAAATGAAACGATGCGTCAAACGCTGACGCAACGGGTTAGGGCCATCATAACCGATCCCGTTTCGTGTGACACACCCCATCCCACCGCTTACGAAAAAAATGCCCCATGCGGACATGCAGGGCATTATTCGCATTGGACGGAGCGCGTTTCCGTATGTGCCCAGACAACCCAGAAATGCGGATACGACAGATACGCAGTGCAAGAGGCATTCTGCCAACAAGATCAAACGTCTCATCGCGTTACTCACTGATATCTTTAATATGCTGGTTGACGTTTAATAAATATTCGATGTCTGCAAGTCCGAAATCAGAAGTTGAAATGAATCTTCCTCATTTTAATATGTCATTCTTATAACAGACTCAGGTAATATATAAATCAGCAAGGTGAATATCATCAAACGAAGTTATAATATTTCCTTAAAGTGGCTGATGGGAGAATATCCTCACCGGTATGCTCATTTTGAACATCTTTGTAAGTCTGGGAATTGCTTTAGCCCCTTTGACGTTATGGGCGACGGCTATGAGTATAAAAAATTATAAGGGGCCAATGGCCTGGCGAATTCTGGCCATGCTGGCAGTAATTAAAGGTATCTTAAGTTACATTTCTTTCTGTCTCCAGACTGTTATAGAGTTTACTACTGTATGAGAAAAAGAAGCAGGCAGGCACTTTATCGTTGGATTACTGGCAATAGTCCATTGTGGTTCGTATGCTGGGTAACTGGTGTTATACCTTATATGCTGTTACTCCAGATACATTTATCAGCTCATACATTTTATTTTGAAAAACAAATCAGTTTGCCTACGGAAAACTGGATTCGGCTAATTATCGAGTTTCTATTTCTGATTTATATTCCAGTCTGTCTGGTTGCTATCGCTAATACTGCGATTCAATATAAAAACTTTCATTTATGGCGTTTTTTTGCCTTCCTGCTTTTTGCTAAGGGGGGGTGAAATTTACTTCGATTTTCTTATGGGAAAATGGCCACTCGGGTAACGTAATACTCAGTGGCCAGCAAAACAGACTGTTAACGCTGAGTTTCTTCCCAGTCAGCGAGGGTATACAACGTAGCGCCTGCTGCTGCCATCTCCATAAAGGCATGGGCACTGTCCTGTGGCTGAATGTTCACGCCGCGACAGCCATCGGTAATGACATTCACCGTATAGCCCAGTTGCAGAGCATCCAGCACCGTAAACCTGACACAATAGTCGGTGGCCAGCCCCATGACGATCAGTTCATGCACGTCATGCTGGCGAAGCCACGCGTCGAGTCCGGTTGTCTGCCGACGTCCGTTATCAAAAAAAGCGCTGTAGCTGTCGACCAGCGGATTCTCGCCCTTATGAAAAACGGCCTCTATTGCCTTGCGGTTCAGCAACGGATGAAACGCCGCGCCGTCCGTATTCTGCACGCAGTGATCGGGCCAGAAGGTTTGCGGCAAGCCGTCGAGTTGACCCTGGCTGTAAGGTTCTGCCCGATGCTGACTGGCGAAGCTCCCGTGGTTCGCAGGGTGCCAGTCCTGGCTTGCGAGGACCGCATCACCGCGGGTCTGGCACCCTGCAATCAGCTGGTTTGCGATATCAACGGTGCTGTCGCCCTCCGGGACCGCCAGCGCGCCGCCGGCGCAGAAATCGTTTTGTAAATCGACCAGTAACAGCGCACGGTGTGTCATTCGATCCTCCTTAGTCGTCCGGCGTGAGTTCGCCACGCAGGTTTTGCGTCATCGCCTCGCGAATCGCATCCGTATCCAGCCCTTTGCTGAGCAGATAATGCAGTTTGGTCAGTGTTGCTTCTACGGTCATATCAGCACCGCCAACGACGCCAGCATGCGCCAGAGCATTGCCAGTGGCATAACCGCCCATGTTCACTTTCCCCGACATGCACTGCGTGAGGTTCACAACCACGATGCCGCGCTCGCTGGCTTCGCTAAGTTCTTTCAGGAACTCTTTATTTTGCGGCGCATTGCCGACGCCGTAGGAACGCAGAATTAGCGCTTTTACCGGCTGGCGCAGGAAGTTGCGCACCACATCGGCGGAGATCCCCGGATAAATGGTGACGACCCCAATGGGTTGTGGCGTGATCGGGTGAACAATCAGCTCGCCTTCACTACGGGGAGCCAGCGGCGTCCCCAGACGGCGGATGTGGATACCCGCTTCCAGCAGCGGCTGGAGGTTAGGGGAGGCGAAAGCGTCAAAACCGTCGGCATGCGCTTTTGTCGTGCGGTTGCCGCGAAACAGACGGTTGTTAAAAAACAGCGTGACTTCGTTGATCGGATAATTTGCCGCGACGTAAAGTGCGTTGAGAAGATTGATTTGTCCGTCAGAACGCAGCTCCGCCAGCGGGATTTGTGACCCTGTCACAATCACCGGTTTACCCAAATTCTCCAGCATGAACGAGAGCGCAGAGGCGGTAAACGCCATGGTGTCGGTACCATGTAGGATCACAAAACCATCGTACTCATCGTAATGGGTTTTGATGTCATCGGCGATATGCTGCCAGTCTTCCGGCGTCATATCTGACGAATCCATCAGCGGGGCATATTCATGAATGGTGAAGTCGGGCATTTCAGGACGATGGAATTCAGGCATCAGCGCCAGCTGGCGCTGAAGGTGTCCGGAGACCGGAATGTAACCCTGTTCGGAGCGCTGCATACCAATGGTCCCGCCGGTATAGGCAACGTAAATCGATTTCTTCTGCATGCTAGTATCTTGTCGCTCAGAGAAAAGCCCTCTTCGCAGGAAGAGGGCGTGAGGATTAACGCACGTTCGCGCAGGTCAGACAGAACGCATAACGGTTTTGCGGATCGTTGAACGCGGCGAGCTTATCACCTTCCGCTTTGACCGTACTGGCCGCTGAGGCCAGCGGCGCGGGGAGCATCGCCTGAATCGCTTGTGGCAGCATGGCGCGGACAGAACCTGACATACCGTCCATGATCATATCAAAGAAGGTTGGCTCATCCTGATAATAGTCGATATGCCACTCTTTGAGTTTCGCCAGTTCAGCCGCTTTAGCCACCGCATCATCGAAGTCACCCAGGCTGTCGACCAGGCCGTTCGCTTTGGCGTCCTGACCCGTCCAGACGTGGCCCTGTGCGATTTTATCAATCTGCTCAGGTGTGGATTTACGTGCCTGCGCCACCAGGGTGATAAAGCGCTTATAGCCATTCTCAATGCTCAACTGCATCATCTGCTGCGCTTCAGGCGGCAGGGCTTTAGTCAGCGAAATATCGGCCAGCGGTGACGTGGCAACGCCGTCGGTGTGTACGCCGATTGAGTCAAGGCTGTTCTCAACGGTATTAATCACGCCGAAGATACCAATCGAACCGGTCAGCGTGCTCGGGTTGGCCACAATGTAACTGGCAGGCGTAGAGATCCAGTAGCCGCCAGAGGCGGCCATTCCGCCCATCGATACGACCACCGGTTTACCGGCAGCACGTGCAGCGGCCAGTTCCGAACGAATCACTTCCGACGCCGTCACGCTACCGCCAGGGCTGTTGACGCGCAGAACGATGGCTTTCACTTTCGGATCCAGGCGCGCATCACGAATTTGTGCAGCGGTGGTATCTCCGCCGACATTCCCCGGTGTTTCTTCACCATCCATGATGGCTCCGTTGGCAAAGACCACGCCGATGGCGCTGCCCGTATCCGCAGGCGGATTAAGCGTGTAATCGTAGTAGCTGATCGCGCGATAGTTATTCTCTGCCTTACTCCAGCCAAACTCTTTCGTCAGCGCTTTTTCCACTTCGGCACTGGAAAGCAGGGCGTCGACCAGTTTGCTGTCGAGCGCATACTTCGCCGTATCGCCATCGGCTTTCGTCAGCGCATCAAGCACGCCCTGAGCGCCAGGGAAGACCTGCTCTGCCGGGATTTGACGGTTGGCGGCAATGGTATTCAGGTAGTTCTGCCACAGCTCGCCAATCCAGCGGCTGTCTGCTTCCCGCGCCGCAGGCGACATGTCGTCACGAATAAACGGCTCGACGGCAGATTTATAAGTGCCCACGCGGAACACATGCGTCGACACTTTCAGCTTATCCAGCAGGGATTTGTAATACAGTCCGTTAGTGGCAAAACCGTGGATATCAACGGAACCCTGCGGCGAAAGCCAGATTTTATTGGCGAAGCTGGCAAGGTAATACTGACCCTGACTAAAATTATCGCCAACGGCATAGACTGGCTTACCGCTGTCGCGGAATTCACGCAGCGCTTTACCGATATACTGCATTGACGGCTGATCGGCACCGGCGAAGTTTTTCAGGTCCATCACAATACCGGTGATATTGCGATCGTCTTTGGCCTGACGAATGGTATTGACGATATCGAACAGGGAGTTTTCCTGTAAGCGGTCGGAACTGGCACCGAGCAGTTGACGGCTAAGAGCGCCAAGACGACTGGTACTGGACGGCTTATCGACGATCACCCCGGAAATATCTAACATCAGGGCACCGCGACCGACTTTATCGCTGGTGTTATTGCTGCTGACCTGCATCCAGATCCCGACACCCACCAGGACAAGGAAGATAAAGAACAGGTTAAGCACCATCTCGCGGACAAAATTAAGCAGTCGCCACGTCCATTTAAAAAAACCGGCAATGAATCGCCACAGGGTTCGCATGTATTCTCCCTACCGTTACCAATACTACACCTGAGTCAGGTGTATGAGATGTGGCTATCCTAATGACCCTGCCGTCTCTTGTCAGCAGGAATCACTGTCGGCGCTGTAACAAAATCTGCTCTCGTGTTAATTTTGTGAATATTCACCCTGACAGGAGTTAACCAAATGGATGCACTTGAATTACTTGTTAACCGCCGTAGCGCTTCTCGCCTGGCCGAGCCTGCACCTGCCGGTGAGCAACTGCAAAATATTCTCCGTGCGGGCATGCGCGCGCCGGATCATAAGACCCTGCAACCGTGGCACTTCTTCGTTATCGAAGGCGAGGGGCGCGAACGCTTCAGCGCGGTGCTGGAAAAGGGGGCGATTGCCGCCGGAAGTGATGAAAAAGGGATCGAAAAAGCGCGTAGCGCTCCGTTTCGCGCGCCTCTTATCATCACCGTGGTCGCAAAATGCGATGAAAATCATAAGGTCCCGGTCTGGGAGCAGGAAATGTCTGCAGGCTGTGCAGTGATGGCGATGCAAATGGCGGCTATCGCACAGGGCTTCGGCGGGATCTGGCGTAGCGGAGCCTTAACCGACAGTCCGGTGGTGCGCGACGCGTTTGACTGTCGCCCACAGGATAAAATTGTCGGATTTCTTTATCTCGGCACACCGCAACTGAAAGCCTCCACCACCATTAGCGTGCCGGATACCGCACCTTTCGTGACGAAATTTTAGTTAATCAGGCAAAACTGTCTGGATTCTGAGCAAAGACGCCGGAATTCGGACACTCTCTCTTATCACGTCATGGAATGAGCGCTACCATAGCCCGATTGCAATGACAGGAGATGTCCATGAGCGAGCATGCTATTCGTTTAACACAGTACAGCCACGGAGCGGGTTGCGGTTGTAAAATTTCCCCGAAAGTGCTGGAAACCATCCTGCACAGCGAGCAGGCGAAGTTTGTCGACCCGAACCTGCTTGTGGGAAATGAAACCCGTGACGACGCGGCGGTGTACGATCTGGGCAATGGTACCAGCGTCATCAGTACCACCGACTTCTTTATGCCGATTGTCGATAATCCGTTTGATTTTGGCCGCATTGCGGCGACCAACGCCATCAGCGATATTTTCGCGATGGGCGGCAAACCGATTATGGCGATCGCGATCCTGGGCTGGCCTATCAGCAAGCTGTCGCCGGAAATCGCCCGTGAGGTGACTGAAGGCGGACGCTTTGCATGTCGTCAGGCGGGCATTGCGCTGGCGGGCGGCCACTCGATTGACGCGCCGGAGCCGATCTTCGGTCTGGCCGTCACCGGCATTGTTCCCACTGAGCGGGTGAAGAAAAACAGCACCGCCGAGGCCGGTTGCAAACTGTTCCTGACCAAACCGCTAGGCATTGGCGTGTTGACTACTGCAGAGAAAAAGTCGCTGCTAAAACCTGAACATCAGGGGCTGGCGACGGAAGTCATGTGTCGCATGAACATTGCCGGAGCGTCATTTGCCAACATTGACGGCGTGAAAGCGATGACCGATGTCACCGGCTTTGGTCTGCTGGGCCACCTCAGCGAGATGTGCCAGGGTGCAGGCGTCCAGGCGCAGATCCGCTATCAGGACATCCCTAAACTGCCGGGCGTCGAAGAGTACATCCGCCTGGGGGCTGTGCCGGGTGGCACCGAGCGTAACTTTGCCAGCTACGGCCACCTGATGGGGGAAATGCCGCAGGCAGTGCGCTCCCTGCTGTGCGATCCGCAAACGTCCGGCGGTCTGCTGCTGGCGGTAACGCCAGAGGCCGAAGAAGAAGTGAAAGCCACCGCCGCCGAGTTTGGCATTGACCTGACGGCGATTGGTGAGCTGGTTGAAGCCCGTGGCGGTCGCGCCATGGTTGAGATCCGTTAACCCAATGCGGTTGTTTATTGCCGAAAAGCCGAGTCTGGCGCGCGCCATTGCTGATGTGTTGCCTAAACCGCACCGTAAGGGCGATGGCTTTATTGAATGTGGTAACGGCCAGGTGGTGACCTGGTGTATTGGTCACCTGCTTGAACAGGCGCAGCCTGATGTCTATGACAGTCGTTATGCGCGCTGGAACCTGGCCGATCTGCCGATCGTGCCGGAAAAGTGGCAATTGCAGCCGCGTCCTTCCGTGACCAAACAGCTCAACGTGATTAAGCGTTTTCTGCATGAGGCCAGTGAGGTTATCCATGCGGGAGACCCGGATCGCGAGGGGCAACTGCTGGTGGACGAGGTGCTGGATTACCTGCAACTGGCGCCGGAAAAGCGTCAGCAGGTGCAGCGCTGTCTGATTAACGATCTCAACCCACAGGCCGTTGAACGTGCGATTGAACGTCTGCGCTCAAACAGCGAATTTGTGCCGTTATGCGTGTCGGCGCTGGCCCGTGCCCGCGCGGACTGGCTGTACGGCATCAACATGACCCGTGCGTATACCATTCTCGGGCGTAACGCCGGTTATCAGGGGGTGCTCTCCGTCGGGCGCGTACAAACGCCGGTACTCGGGCTGGTTGTCCGACGCGATGAAGAGATCGAAAACTTCGTTGCCAAAGATTTTTTTGAAGTGAAAGCACATATCGTGACCCCTGCAGAGGAACGCTTCACCGCGATCTGGCAGCCGAGCGAAGCGTGCGAACCGTATCAGGACGAAGAGGGACGATTGTTACACCGTCCGCTGGCGGAGCATGTGGTCAACCGCATCAACGGCCAACCGGCGATAGTCACCAGCTATAACGATAAACGGGAATCAGAATCTGCGCCGTTGCCGTTCTCGCTGTCAGCTTTACAGATTGAAGCGGCGAAACGCTTTGGCCTGAGCGCGCAGAACGTGCTCGACATCTGCCAGAAGCTGTATGAAACCCACAAGCTGATTACCTATCCGCGTTCTGACTGTCGCTATCTGCCGGAAGAGCACTTCGCTGGACGGCATGCGGTAATGAACGCCATCGGCGTGCATGCGCCGGATCTGCTGCCGCAACCGGCGGTAAATCCCGATACCCGTAATCGCTGCTGGGATGATAAAAAGGTTGATGCTCACCACGCCATTATTCCTACTGCACGCAGCAACAGTATCACTCTGACGGACAATGAAGCGAAGGTGTATAACCTGGTAGCCCGTCAATACCTGATGCAATTTTGCCCGGATGCGGTATTCCGTAAATGCGTGATTGAACTGGATATCGCGAAGGGTAAATTCGTCGCTAAGGCCCGATTCCTTGCCGAAGCGGGCTGGCGAACGCTGCTGGGCAGTAAAGAGCGGGATGAAGAGAACGACGGCACGCCGCTGCCGGTGGTGGCGAAAGACGATGAACTGCTGTGTGAAAAGGGCGAAGTGGTTGAACGTCAGACCCAGCCGCCACGCCATTTTACCGATGCCACGCTGCTGTCGGCGATGACCGGGATTGCGCGCTTCGTGCAGGATAAAGATCTGAAAAAGATCCTCCGTGCAACGGACGGGCTGGGCACCGAGGCCACCCGCGCCGGGATCATCGAACTGCTGTTTAAGCGCGGTTTTCTGGTCAAAAAAGGGCGCTATATCCACTCAACCGATGCCGGGAAAGCGCTGTTCCACTCGCTGCCGGAGATGGCGACCCGTCCGGACATGACTGCCCACTGGGAGTCAATTCTGACGCAAATCAGCGAAAAGCAGTGCCGCTATCAGGATTTCATGCAGCCGCTGGTGGGCACGCTGTATCAATTGATCGATCAGGCGCGCAGTACGCCGGTGCGTCGCTTCCGTGGCATTGTTGCGCCTGGTGGTGATGGTGGAGAGAAGAAGAAGAGCGCGCCTCGTAAACGTGCGGCGAAAAAAAGCCCGCCATCAGCAGAGGCGGGCCTGTAATTCGGTTTGGGGGGACTTAAATCACACCCTGACCAAACATGGCGTCGGCAATCTTCACGAAGGCAGAGATGTTCGCCCCACGGACATAGTTGGTCTGTTTGCTTTCACCGCCGTACTCGACGCAGGCATGGTGAATATCCAGCATGATGTGGTGCAGACGGGCATCCACTTTCTCCGCCTTCCAGCTCAGACGCGCCGCGTTCTGTGCCATTTCCAGGCCGGAGGTGGCAACGCCACCGGCGTTCGCCGCTTTGCCCGGTGCAAACAGCACGCCGGCTTCGAGGAACAGATCGGTCGCTTCGATGGTGGTTGGCATGTTTGCCCCTTCCGCCACCGCTTTCACGCCGTTAGCAATCAGCACGCGAGCCGCTTCGACGTCGAGCTCGTTCTGTGTGGCACACGGCAGTGCGATATCGACCGGCACTGACCACGGCTGTTTGCCTTCCATATAGGTCAGGCCAAACTCACGGGCGTAGTCCGCCACGCGGCCGTCACGGCTGGCTTTAATTTCGCACAGACGCGCCAGTTTCTCTTTCGTAAAGCCGCTTTCATCCACGACGGTGCCGCTGGAGTCGGAGGCCGTCACCACGCGAGCGCCAAATTCCATCGCTTTTTCAATGGCGAACTGCGCCACGTTACCGGAACCGGAAACCGCTACGCGCATCCCTTCAAAGCCCAGACCATGACGCTTGAGCATCGCTTCGGTGAAGTAGACCAGACCGTAACCGGTTGCTTCCGGACGGATCAGACTGCCGCCGAAGGAGAGCCCTTTGCCGGTAAACACGCAGGCGCTGTTGTTGGAGAGCTTACGCATCATCCCGGCCATAAAGCCCACTTCACGGCCACCCACGCCGATATCACCGGCAGGAACGTCAGTATCCGGACCCAAATGACGGTACAGTTCCGTCATCAGCGCCTGACAGAAACGCATCACTTCGCCTTCACTTTTGCCTTTCGGATCAAAATCGCTACCGCCTTTACCACCGCCCATCGGCAGGGTGGTCAGTGCGTTTTTAAAGGTTTGCTCAAAGCCGAGAAACTTCAGGATCGACAGGTTAACGGAAGGGTGGAAGCGCATCCCGCCTTTGTACGGGCCAATCGCCGAGTTGAACTGCACGCGCCAGGCGCGGTTAACCTGGACCTGATTACGATCGTCCAGCCACACGACACGGAACTGAATCACACGCTCTGGCTCAACCAACCGTTCCAGCAACGACATTTCACGATAGCGCGGGTTTTGCTCAATGAATGGCCACAGGGTGGTCATAACTTCACGGACGGCTTGCGCGAACTCGGTTTGATTCGGGTCGCGCTTTTGTACATGGTTGAGGAATGATTCCAGAGAGCATGTCTGATCCATAGATATAAAAACCTCTTATATTTAAATGTGGTTGTAATTGTGTTTTTTGTGGATATGTGTTTGCAGTTTTTGACTATACCATCAGGAATGTGACGGATAGCAAGAAAAAAATGCCGGTGCCAGACAAATTAATAACCAGACGGCTGTCATAACGAAAAGCGATGACAGAAGAGAGTAAAGTTTCCCGCGCGGGTTACCGTTATACTAAGAACAGACCCGAAATAGTAAGGAAACCCTATGCGTTTTATCGCGATAGCGGCAGCGTTGATGACACTCTCTTTATCCAGCCTGGCGAACCAAAACCTTCGCCCGGATGTGCAGGTGAACGTGCCGCCGGAGGTCTTCAGTTCCGGTGGACAGCGCGCGCAGCCCTGTAATCAGTGCTGCATTTATCAGGATCAGAATTATTCAGAAGGGGCGGTAATTAAAGCCGATGGCGTGCTGTTGCAGTGCCAGCGCGACGAGAAAACGCTCAGTACGAATCCGCTGGTCTGGCGTCGCGTAAAACCATAAAGGCGTTAAGTAGCGGAATATCAGCGGGGGCGAGCGAATAGTCCAGCGCGACGTGCGGCTCGCACCACACCAGTTGCTGGTGCTCATGCGCCATCATTTCTCCGCTGAACGCCGGGACATGCCAGGCATGCAGATGAATCAACCGCCCGGAGACTTCACGCTGGTGGCTGGCAATATAGCGCCCCACCGTGGCCTCAATGCCTAACTCTTCGCGCAGTTCGCGGACCAGCGCCTGCGGCTGCGTTTCGCCCGCTTCCACTTTGCCACCGGCAAATTCCCATAAACCTGCCTGATCCGCCTGCGGCGGGCGCTGGGCGAGCAAAATTTTGCCATCACGTTCAATAATCGCGGCAACAACGTCGAGGGTTTTCATCATATTCGTCAATGTTCAACAGCAGAAAGTGACATACTATCGTCATCTTTGATTGACCTGAAGTCCCAGGAGTCTGCCTTGAACGATCCGCAACCGTGGGTAACGCCGTTGACCCGTCTCCCCGCCAGTCTCAATCCTCTCGTGATGACGCAAAGAAAACACTACGGAGAGGTATTACATCCGACGCGCTGGTGGGGGCGGATGCCGTTTTTGTTCTGGCTGGTGGCGCTGTTTGTCGGGTTTCTTGAGCGTAAACGTGCGCGTCTGACGCCGGTGATGCGGGCATTATTGATGACGCGCGTGTCGCAGGTCTGCCACTGCGCATTCTGCGTGGATGCCAACAGCCTGCGACTGGCAGAGCGTAGCGGCGCGATGGACAAAGTGCTGGCCGTGGCGGACTGGCAGGCATCGTCGCTTTTTACACCAGAAGAGCGCGTTGCGCTGGCTTATGCTGACGCGGTGACCGCCACGCCACCGCGGGTAGATGATGCCCTGAAAGCACAAATGAAGCAGCATTTCAGCGATGACGTTATTAGCGAGATGACCGCGCTGTTGGCTTTTCAGAACCTCTCGGCGCGTTTCAATGCCGCGCTGGATATTCCTTCGCAGGGACTGTGCGACAGTCTCAAAGGAGCGCCGCGTGCTTGACCGGCATCTGCATCCACGGCTTAAACCGCTGCTTCACCGTTGCGCAGGCGTGCTCGACAGGCCAGGGGTTTCCCCGGACGGTCTGACGCTGGTTGGGTTTGGCCTCGGCGTACTGGCGTTGCCGTTTCTGGCGCTGGGCTGGTATCTGGCGGCGCTGGTGGCGATTGTCCTGAATCGTCTGCTGGACGGGCTTGACGGCGCGCTGGCGCGACGCAGAGGATTGACCGATGCGGGCGGTTTTCTTGATATCTCTCTCGATTTTCTGTTTTACGCGCTGGTGCCGTTCGGCTTCATTCTGGCCGACCCACAGCAGAATGCGCTGGCAGGGAGCTGGCTGTTGTTTGCGTTTATCGGCACCGGCAGCAGTTTTCTCGCCTTTGCCGCGCTGGCCGCGAAGCACAATATCGACAACCCCGGCTATGCGCATAAATCGTTTTATTATCTGGGGGGATTGACCGAGGGAACGGAAACGATCCTGGTGTTTGTACTGGCGTGTCTTTTCCCGGAGAAGTTTGCCGTGCTGGCGTGGATCTTCGGCACACTGTGCTGGATGACGACGTTGACCCGCGTCTGGAATGGTTATCTGACGCTGAAGGGGTTACAACAGTGAACGCCGGATGGCGCGCAAGCGCCGCCATCCGGCAATCCATTACAGACTGCTGTCCGGGCCGCGCTCACCTGCGGAGACCGGGTTTTTCGGGTCTTTGCTCCATTCGTACCATCCGCCGTCATAAACCGAGACGTTTTTCCAGCCCATCGCCCGGGCGTACATAAACGTCTCTGACGCGCGCCAGCCGGTGCCACAGTAAAAGGCGACGTGCTGATCCGGCAGAATGTGCCACTGCTTCCACATGCTGGCGATGTCATCTGCGCTGCGCATGGTGCCGTCCGGGTTATGGAAATCTTCCATATGCGTCGAGTCGCTACCGGCATGTCCCCAGCGCGCCCCGGCAATTTCACCTTTTGGCTTGATATAGCTGTAGCCGCTGGTGGTGCCGATAAATTCTGGCCAGGAGCGAATACTGACCAGCGACGCATCCTGACGGTGCAACAGTCCGCGCGCCTGTTCCATATTAAGCATCAGCTGGGGTTGCGCCGGAATGGTCACGCCAAAATCGGGCTCCGGTTTAACTTTCGCAGGCGTGCCGCGCTCGACCGGCAGCCCGGCGTCGGACCAGGTCTGCCAGCCGCCATCGAGCAGACGCACGTCTTTCACTCCGGCATACAGCATGATCTGCGCCACCCGCGCGGCCGCGTAAACATCGCGTCCGTACAGGATCACCGTCGTGTCATGACGGATACCGTGTTTCGCCAGCATCGCTTTCAGACTGTCATCAGGCACTTTGTTCCACAGCGGTTCACTTTCCACCTCGTTGGTGTCGATGTAATCCGCGCCTGGAATATGGCTGAGCAGATAAAACTTCGGCGCGCCCCAGGCGGCTTCTATCACTTTCCAGTCGCCGGCCGGTTTCGCGGTAACCGCTTTACCCTGTTGCAGGTCATGCAGCCACTGCGGATAAACCAGTTGCTCGAAATGCGGCAGTCGTTGCAGACGCGCCGGATCCTGCAACGCGTCGCTCAGCGTGGCAACCTGTTGCAGTCCAGCCTTTTTCAGCCGGTTTTTCACCGCCTGCACGTCGCTGTCGTTGCCGTACAGCGCGACAGGGGCGTCGGCCTTCAGTTGATGCTGTTGGATCCAGGTCGCGAGCTGTTCGTCGCTCATGGTATCAAGCCAGCGGGCAGAGAGGTTGAGGGCGGAAGGTTCGTGTCCGGACGGACCGTTTAGTGACTGTGGCCAGCCATTATAAAACGCGGAGGGACGGGTATCGATAGCCGTACCCTGTTTTTGCGCCAGTTGTTGGAAGTTAAGTACCTGCGCCATATCAGCAGCCCAGGTGGAAGCGCAAGCGAGCCCTAAAGCCAGAGCCAGCGCGGTCATTTGAGAAACACGTTTCATCGAATTGCCCGACGTTGAGATAAGGAGGCGCCATTCTGTGCTCGCGGTAGCGGAAAAACTTTGCGTTAACGCAGTATGTAAGCAGTTTCACAAGGCGGAAGATAACGGCAAAACGTGACCGCCCGGCGGAATATCCTGCGCGTCATGGGTGACCTGAACAACGGGAATGTCCAGCCGACGCACTTCATCAAAGACCCACTGACGAAAGTCTGCCCGACGATCAGCATCAAGACGGCTGAACGGCTCATCCAGCAGCAACGCTTTAGGCTGCGCCAGCAGGGCGCGAAGCAGCGCAACCCGTGCGCGCTGACCACCGGATAGCGTGGCGGGATCGCGAGAAGACAATCCCGCCATGCCCGCACGGTCAAGCGCGTGCTGAACCGCATCCTGCCGCGCTGTGCCTTTCAGACTGGCAGGAAGCGCTAATAGCAGGTTTTGTCCCACCGTAAAGTGATCAAACAGCAGGGCATCCTGAAATAAAATACCGATCTGCCGACGGGCGGTGGGGAGCGTATCCAGACGCTGCTCACCCAGCCACAGTTCACCGCGGACATGCAGCGGTGGCGTCAGCGCACCCACCATCCAGGCCAGCAGCGAAGACTTGCCGCAGCCGGAGGGACCCATTAATGTGACAATGTCACCTTTTGCCACTTCGAAGGTTAACGGGCCAAACAGCGGGGTCTGATGGAGAAACAGGGAAAGATGGCGAACGGTGAGCATTAGCGCAATCCTTGTCGGCGGTGGCCGACCCATAACGAGAGTCCGGCCATTAGCGTAAACGCGACCAGCGGTAACAGCAATTGCCAGAGCGCCTGCGCGGCCAGAATACCGGTACTGCCGCCGCTGCTGAGGGCCACCGCTTCCGTCGTCAGCGTCGGGAAACGGCCTGCGCCCAGCCACAGGGTCGGCATATACTGCGCGATGCTGACGGAGAAACCGACGGCCAGCGTCACCAGTACAGGACGCAAAATCTGCGGACATTTTACGCAGCAAAAGATTTTCATCGGTGACCAGCCCAGCGTCTGGGCAATCAGCAGCAGACGAGGGTCGATGCGTTGCCAGGCCGGTTTCAGGACAAACAACATCCACGGCACCACCCACAGCAGATGTCCCCAGATGAGCGAGGCAAACTGACCGTCCAGTTCAAGATGCAACGCCAGCGCGTATTGGCCCATCACCAGCGGCAGCGCCGGAAGAAGGATTGGCAGCCAGACCCAACGATGTCCGCGTTGCGGTCCCCATTCCAGCCATAGCAGCAAAATGACCAGTCCCAGCGCGCTGGCGGCCACTCCGATTGTTACGCTGTGGGTTAACGCATCGAGATTGAGCGTAGATTGCTGCGCCAGAAAGGCCAGTAATACCGTGCAGAGCACTCCCGTCGCGGGCAGCGACAATGACAGCGTTTTCCCCGTTAGGGGCGAAACGCGGTGTTGACGTACGCCACTGACGTCAGGAAGCGTGCGTCGCCAGCTACGCCAGAGCTGATAACCCGCGAGGGCAAAAAGGGCGAGCAGCGCCAGCAAGAGCAGGCTTGCCAGTGCGCCTTTGATCTGCTGTTCGCTGTCTCCCTGACTAAGCCATTGCCAGGAGAGGACCGCCAGCGTCGGCGGATTGCCGGGGCCGAGGATAATGGCAACATCCACCGCCGAAATCGTCCACGCCACCACGGCCAGCATTACGGCTCCTAGTGCGGGGGCGATAGTGGGTAAGATCAACCAGCAGAGCGTCTGTCGGCGGTTGTAGCCCAGCGAATCCAGGACGATGATCTGCTGAGCGAGGCGTTTCTCACTCAGTAAAATGGATAAAATCCACAGCACGAAAGCGCTCTCTTTCACGGCCAGCGTCACGCCCAGCCCGATGCCGTAGCGATCAATCGCAGGCGAGAGAAACGGCAGGGCGTGCCAGAGCAGTCCGCCTTCAGCGAAAAGCAGTAGCGCGGCGCTGGCAAACGCGACATGGGGAATCGCCAGCAACCACGGCAGGCGGGTACTCAACCGTCGCCAGCGTAAGCCGGGCCAGAGCGCCACCACGATTGTTAACGCAATAAACAGCGCGCCAGCGGCGGCGATGAATACCGACACCACGGTCGCCAGCAACGCCTGCGGTAACTGCGGATCGGTAAAAAGAGCCTGCCAGTTTGCCAGTGACAGCGCGGGCGCGATCAGCAACATACCGGCAGGCAGTATTGGCGCATAAATCGCCGCCATGCCCAGCCAGGCGAGAAACATTAGCGCGATCCGTAGCGGCGCAGCCATTCTTGCTCCAGTGCGTTAACCCAGGCCGCATGAGGTTCAGGCAGCACGGCGGGCAGCCCGTCCGGAATGCGCGCTTCCAGTGCGGCCTGTTGTGCGGCGGGCAGTTTTTTCGCATCCAGCACCGACGGATCGCCCCAGACTGTTGGATCGGCCTTACGCAGCTGTGCGTCAGGAGAGAGCAGGAAGTTGGCGACCAGTTTCGCTCCGGCGCTGGCGCGGGCGTTAACCGGAATGGCGACAAAGTGCACGTTGCCAATCATCCCCGCGGTAAAACCAAAGCTGTAGCTGTGTTTTGGCAATTCACCGCGGGTGATCTTTTGCTGAGCGTGCGCCGGGTTAAAGGTCAACGACAGGCGCAATGTCCCGCTCTTAAGTAGCGCGTCCATCCGCGCCGGAGATGGCGGGAAATCTTTCCCTTCTCGCCACAGACTCGGATGCAGCGCGTCGAGATAGCGCCACAGCGGCGCGGTTACATCGGCAAAGGTGGCGGCGTCTGGCGCGACGGTGAGCGCGTGCGGATTGTCAGTCAGCGAGATTAATAACTGTTCCAGAAACGCCGTGCCGGTAAAGTCCGGCGGTCGCGGGTAACTGACGGTGCCTGGATGTGCCCGGGCAAATGCCAACAGCGCCTGCGGACTTTGAGGCGGCTGCGGCGTCACGTCGCGATCTGCAATAAACGTCAACTGCGCGCCCCCCCACGGAGACTCAGCCCCGTCAGTGGGAATTGAAAAATCTTCACGTACCGGTTTTTGCGTATCAACATAGCGCCAGTTGGGCAGCGTTTCCGCCCACTGGGTTTGCAGCAATCCAGCCTCTTTCAATGTGCGAAAATTTTCGCCGTTAACCCACAACAGGTCGACAGAACCACCGGTCTTTCGCCCGGCGGCGGCTTCCGTCTGGATGCGCTTCACGGCATCAGCGGCATCGGCGAGACGCACGATTTTAAGATTGACCGCATAGTGGGTTTTCATCTCGCCACTGACCCAGTCAAGATACTGGTTAACGGCGCTGTCACCGCCCCAGGCGTTGAACCAGACAGTCTGGCCTCTGGCCTCATTCTGGATCTGCTGCCAGCGTTGTTCGGCGTGTCCCGGAGCGGCCAGCAACAGACTCGCGAGTAGTAATCCCCAGCGCATAATTACTCCTGAAAAAAATGTGTGACCAGCCAACGGGAGGCCAGTGGTAATAGCCCTAACAGAGCAAAAGCGGTCAGCATAGCGGGAGAAATAATGTCACGTATTGATGTTAACTGGCTTAACTGGCGTCCGGCATTCAGATAAACCACGGTGGCAGGCAGCATCCCCAACTGGCTGACCCACCAGTAGCGGCGCACGCCAACGGTGGTGAGACCTGCAAGCAGGTTGACGACAACAAATGGAAACAAGGGTATCAGGCGTAGCGCAAAAAGATAAAAGACGCCGTCCCGCGCCATCCCGTGATTCACCGTGGCCATATGCCGGGAAAACCGCCGCGCTACCCAGTCACGCAGCAGGTAACGACTGGTGAGCATGGCGAGCGTGGCGCCCAGCGTTGAGGCAAAAGAGACCAGCAACGTGCCTTGCCAGAGGCCAAACAGCGCGCCGCCAAGCAGCGTCAGCAGCGCCGCGCCAGGAATCGACAGCGCCGCGACGACGGTATAGAGCAGAAAATAGAGGCTTGCACTGAGAAAAGGGGACAGGCGTTGCCAGTCCGCCAACAGTGAATGTTCGCGCTTAAGCGTCTCCAGCGTGAGCAGGCCGGGGGGCAACACCCAGAGCACCCCGGCAAGACAGAGGATCAGTGCGCCCGCAAGCCCTATTTTTCTGGCGTTCACGGTTGAGCATCAGACCTTAAATTTCGCCCATACCGGCGCATGATCAGACGGTTTTTCCATGCTGCGAATTTCATAGTCGATACCGGTTTCCAGACAACGGTCCGCCAGCGGCTGGCTTGCCAGCAGCAAATCGATACGCAGACCGCGGTTATCATCAAACCCTTTCGAACGGTAATCAAACCACGAGAATTTGTCGGTGGTTTCCGGGTGCGCGTGGCGGAAGGTGTCAACCAGGCCCCAGTTCAGCAGGCGGTCCATCCATTCACGCTCTTCCGGCAGGAACGAACATTTGCCGGTTCGCAGCCAGCGCTTGCGGTTCTCTTCGCCAATGCCGATATCCCGATCGGACGGACTGATATTCATATCCCCCATGATCAGCACCGGATTGTCGCGCTTCAGTTGGTTGTCGAGATAGTTTTGTAAGTTCTGATAAAACTGCGCTTTGGCCGGGAATTTAATCGGATGGTCGCGGCTTTCACCCTGCGGGAAGTAGCCGTTGATTACCGTCAGGTTGCCCAGCGGAGAGGGGATTTCCGCCATGATGATGCGGCGCTGCGCCTCTTCGCCATCATCGGGAAAACCCCGGCGCACGGCGATGGGGGTCTCTTTGGTCAGCAGCGCCACGCCATAGTGACCTTTTTGCCCGTGGTAGAAAACGTTGTAGCCGAGTTTTGCGACATCTTCGAGCGGGAACATGTCGTCGTGAACTTTTGTCTCCTGCAGGCCAATGACATCGGGTTGGTGTTTTTCGACAATGGCTGTCAGTTGATGTGGTCTGGCGCGCAGGCCGTTGATATTAAAAGAGACAAATTTCATAGTCGCTGCCATTTTACAGGATGAATAGTGCATGGATGGTAGCAGAATTTCCGCAAACTGACTGCCCATAATGGTGAGATTCCGGCAATGGGTGTGAATGGTGTTAACAATGGGGCAATGCTTGCCCTGTTTTAGGGCGGATTGCGTCAAAATGGCGCAGTAATTTCCTGTAAATTTCGTAGATGATCACATTTCCAGAATTATATCTGGACTGTGCATAATATTGCGGTTTTTCCTCTATTTATTCCTCTTTCACGCAAACATATTCACTTTCTATGCACATATAGTGAATATCGCTGGGCTATAACTCGTTGATTTTCCGTTCCACACACCCGTTTATGCATTTTTTCCACTGGCTGGCACGAAGACTGCAATCTACATTTACAGCGCAAACACTACTTTTTATTAACATATAAATAACTATTTATTTACCGATGAGGTCGCTATGTCTCAGTCAATTACGCGTGAAAATTTTGATGAATGGATGATGCCCGTTTATGCACCGGCGCCTTTTATTCCGGTCCGTGGCGAAGGTTCACGCTTGTGGGATCAGCAGGGTAAAGAGTATATCGACTTCGCGGGAGGCATTGCGGTCAATGCCCTGGGACACGCGCATCCGGAACTGCGTGAAGCGCTGAATTTGCAGGCGAGCAAATTCTGGCACACCGGCAACGGCTACACCAACGAGCCAGCGTTACGACTGGCGAAAAAGCTAATCGACGCCACCTTTGCCGATCGCATCTTCTTTTGCAACTCCGGGGCTGAGGCCAACGAGGCGGCGCTGAAACTGGCGCGCAAATATGCGCACGACCACTACGGCAGCAATAAGAGCGGCATTGTCGCGTTCAAGAACGCCTTCCACGGTCGTACGCTGTTCACGGTCAGCGCCGGAGGACAACCGGCCTATTCGCAGGATTTCGCGCCGCTGCCGCCGGATATCCGCCACGCCGTCTACAACGACATTAACTCTGCCAGCACGCTGATTGACGATACCACCTGTGCGGTCATCGTCGAACCGGTGCAGGGGGAAGGGGGCGTTGTACCTGCAACCCAGGCCTTCCTGCAAGGGCTTCGCGAGCTGTGCGATCGACATAATGCGTTGCTGATTTTTGATGAAGTACAGACTGGCGTGGGGCGCACCGGCGAACTGTACGCTTACATGCACTATGGCGTGACGCCGGATCTGTTGACTACCGCCAAAGCGCTGGGCGGCGGGTTCCCGATTGGCGCGCTGTTGGCCAGTGAAAAATGTGCCAGCGTGATGACCGTCGGGACACACGGCACAACCTATGGCGGTAATCCGCTGGCGACTGCCGTTGCCGGGAAATTACTCGATATCATCAATACGCCTGCGATGCTGAACGGGGTGAAACAGCGCCATGACTGGTTTGTGGAGCGTCTGAACGCCATTAACCTGCACACCGGACTGTTCAGTGAAATCCGCGGTTTGGGACTGCTGATTGGCTGCGTGCTGAATGATACGTTCGCCGGAAAAGCCAAACAGATTTCCCAGGAAGCGGCGAACGCGGGCGTAATGGTGCTGATTGCCGGGGGCAACGTGGTGCGTTTTGCACCGGCGTTGAACGTCACGCAGGAAGAGGTCGCCAGCGGGCTCGACCGTTTTGCGCTGGCCTGCGAACAGATTAAAGCCGGAGGTTCATCATGATGGTGATCCGTCCCATTGAGCATGCTGATATTAGCGCGCTGATGCAACTGGCCAGTAAAACCGGCGGTGGGCTGACCTCATTACCCGCGAATGAAGCCACGTTGGCGGCGCGTATTGATCGTTCCCTGAAAACCTGGCGGGGCGAATTGCCGAAAAGTGAACAAGGCTATGTCTTTGTGCTGGAGGATCTGGAAACCGGCACTGTGGCGGGGATTTGCGCGATTGAAGTCGCCGTGGGGCTTAACGACCCTTGGTATAACTATCGCGTAGGGACGCTGGTGCATGCTTCAAAAGAGCTGAACGTTTATAACGCGCTGCCGACGCTGTTTCTCAGTAACGATCACACCGGCAGCAGTGAGCTGTGCACGCTGTTCCTCGATCCCGACTGGCGCAAAGAGGGCAACGGCTATTTGCTGTCGAAATCGCGCTTCATGTTTATGGCCGCGTTTCGCGACCGTTTTAATGAAAAAGTGGTCGCGGAAATGCGCGGCGTGATCGACGAGCACGGCTATTCTCCGTTCTGGCAAAGCCTGGGGAAACGCTTTTTCTCGATGGAGTTTACGCGAGCTGATTTTCTCTGCGGTACCGGGCAGAAAGCGTTTATCGCCGAACTGATGCCCAAGCATCCGATTTATACCCACTTCCTCTCTGACGAGGCGCAGGCAGTCATTGGCGAAGTGCACCCGCAAACCGCTCCGGCGCGCGCGGTGCTGGAGAAAGAAGGGTTTCGCTATCGTAACTACATCGACATTTTCGACGGCGGCCCGACGCTGGAGTGTGATATCGACCGGGTGCGGGCGATCCGCAAAAGTCGGCTGATAGAAGTCGTCGAAGGGCAGCCCGCAACCGGTGATTTCCCGGCCTGCCTGGTGGCGAATGAAAACTACCACCACTTCCGCGTCATGTTGGTGCGCGCCGATCCTCATACAGAGAGGCTGGTACTGACCGCCGCGCAGTTGGATGCCCTGAAATGTCACGCAGGCGATCGGGTTCGTTTTGTCCGTCTCTGCGCAGAGGAGAAAACGGTATGACTTTATGGATTAACGGTGACTGGGTGACCGGTCAGGGTGAACGTCGGGTGAAGAAGGATCCTGTGCAGGGCAACGTCCTCTGGGAAGGTCACGATGCCGATGCCGCGCAGGTGATGCAGGCGGCTCGTGCTGCCCGCACCGCGTTTCCGGCCTGGGCCAGACGCCCCTTCAGCGAGCGGCAGGCGATTGCGGAAAAATTCGCCGGGCTGCTGGAGAGCAATAAAGCGGATCTGACCGCCATTATCGCCCGTGAAACCGGCAAGCCACGCTGGGAAGCGGCGACGGAAGTGACGGCGATGATCAACAAAATCTCGATTTCCATCAAGGCCTATCACGCCCGCACCGGCGAGCATCAGAGTGAGTTGCCCGACGGCGCGGCGACGCTTCGTCACCGCCCGCATGGCGTGCTGGCGGTATTTGGCCCTTATAACTTTCCGGGACATCTGCCGAACGGACACATTGTGCCGGCACTGCTGGCGGGTAACACCATCCTCTTTAAGCCCAGCGAACTGACGCCGTGGACCGGAGAAGCGGTGATGCGGCTCTGGGAACAGGCCGGTCTACCGAATGGCGTGCTGAATCTGTTGCAGGGCGGTCGGGAAACAGGACAGGCGCTGAGCGCGCTGGATGCTCTCGACGGACTGCTGTTTACCGGCAGTGCGAATACGGGCTATCAACTGCATCGCCAGCTTGCCGGACAACCGGAAAAAATCCTTGCTCTCGAAATGGGCGGCAACAACCCGCTGATTATTGAGGATCCAGAGGATATCGATGCGGCGGTGCACCTGACTATTCAGTCCGCGTTTGTGACGGCGGGACAGCGCTGTACCTGCGCACGTCGCCTGCTGGTAAAAAAAGGCGCGCAGGGTGACGCATTTCTCGCCCGGCTGGTGGCCGTCAGCCAGCGTATCCAGCCAGGTCGCTGGGACGATGAGCCACAGCCGTTTATCGGCGGTCTGATCACCGAACAGGCGGCGCGTCATGTGTTTGATACCTGGCAACAGCTTGAATCTCTCGGCGGACAGACGCTGCTGGCGCCGCGTTTGTTACAGGCCGGTACCTCACTGCTGTCACCTGGCATTATTGAGCTGACGGGCGTGGCAAATCTGCCTGATGAAGAGGTTTTCGGTCCGCTGCTTGGCGTCTGGCGCTATGAGCGCTTTGACGAGGCGATCGCGATGGCCAATAACACCCGCTTTGGTTTGTCCTGTGGACTGGTTTCGCCCGATCGTGCGCAGTTCGACCAGTTACTGTTGGAAGCGCGCGCGGGGATCGTCAACTGGAACAAGCCGCTCACCGGCGCTGCCAGCACCGCGCCGTTTGGTGGCGTAGGCGCTTCCGGAAACCATCGCGCCAGCGCGTGGTATGCCGCCGATTATTGCGCCTGGCCGATGGCCAGTCTGGAATCCCCGGCGCTGACGTTGCCAGCCACGCTGAGCCCCGGCCTCGATTTTTCGCGTGAGGAGTCCGTATGAAAGCACGTGAGGTCAATTTCGATGGGCTGGTAGGGCTGACGCATCATTATGCCGGGCTGTCGTTCGGCAACGAGGCGTCCACCCGGCATCGTCATCAGGTTTCAAATCCCCGTCTGGCGGCGAAACAGGGACTGCTTAAAATGAAGGCGCTGGCGGATGCGGGATATCCGCAGGCGGTGATTCCGCCGCACGAGCGGCCTTTTATTCCTGCATTACGCCAGTTGGGATTTAGCGGTAGCGATGAGCAGGTGATTGAGAAAGTGGCGCGTCAGGCGCCGCACTGGCTCTCCAGCGTCAGCTCCGCGTCGCC
Organism: Citrobacter sp. RHB35-C17; assembly: GCF_013816795.1. Lineage (NCBI taxonomy): Bacteria > Pseudomonadati > Pseudomonadota > Gammaproteobacteria > Enterobacterales > Enterobacteriaceae > Citrobacter > Citrobacter sp. RHB35-C17. The sequence goes on from NZ_CP057150.1 coordinate 2,042,267, forward strand.
GATGTGGGTAGCCAACGCGGCGACGGTGGCGCCGTCAGCGGATACGCTGGATGGCAAAGTGCACCTGACGGTCGCGAACCTCAATAATAAATTCCACCGTTCACTCGAGGCGCCCACCACGGAGGCGTTGCTGCGGGCGATCTTCCGCGATGAACGTTATTTCGCCGTGCATTCCGCGCTGCCGCAGGTGGCGATGCTCGGCGATGAAGGGGCGGCTAACCATAATCGCCTCGGCGGGGAGTATGGCGAGCCGGGGATGCAGCTGTTTGTCTACGGGCGTGAAGAGGGGAGCAATACGCGACCTTCCCGCTATCCGGCGCGTCAAACCCGTGAAGCCAGCGAGGCGGTAGCTCGCCTGAATCAGGTGAATCCACAGCAGTGTATTTTTGCTCAGCAGCATCCGGATGTCATCGACCTTGGTGTGTTTCATAACGATGTAATTGCGGTCGCGAACCGGGAGGTGCTGTTCTGTCATGAACAGTCCTTTGCGAGACAACATGAGGTTATGAATCAACTGCGCGCCCGGGTGCCCGGCTTTACCCCTGTTGTGGTGCCAGCAGCTGACGTGTCGGTGCCGGATGCGGTCGCGACGTATCTGTTTAACAGTCAATTGTTGAGCCGCGATGACGGTTCGATGATGCTGGTCCTGCCACAGGAGTGCCGCGAACACGCGGGCGTATGGCGCTATCTGACGAACCTGCTGGAAGCCGATAACCCGATCCGCGACATGCGGGTGTTTGACCTGCGCGAGAGCATGTCAAACGGCGGTGGGCCAGCCTGCCTGCGGCTGCGGGTGGTGTTGACCGCAGAAGAATACCAGGCGGTCAATCCGGCGGTAATAATGAATGACGTTCTGTTTACGACGCTCAACGACTGGGTGGATCGCTACTATCGCGACCGCCTGACCGCCGCGGATCTCGCCGACCCGCAACTGCTGCGTGAAGGGCGCGAAGCGCTGGATTCACTGACTCAACTGTTGCAGCTTGGTTCTGTCTATCCGTTCCAGCAATCGGGAGGCGGGCATGGATGATTTCCTCGCCGCCACGCTGGCGGGAACGATGCCGGAGGTTCGGGAAGGCGAAGGCGCGGGATTTCGCTGGCATTGGGTTGACGCCGGTATTCTCGAACTCACCCCCGTCACGGTGACCGACCGTACGCTGGTGATCTCCGCCGGTATTCATGGCAACGAAACCGCGCCGGTGGAGATGCTCAATACGCTGCTGTTGGCGTTGTCTAAGGGGGAGATAACGCTACGCTGGCGGCTGTTGGTGATCCTCGGCAACCCACAGGCGTTGGCTGCCGGGAAGCGCTACTGCCACAGCGATATGAACCGGATGTTTGGCGGGCGCTGGCAACAGTTTGCCGAAAGCGGTGAGACGCAGCGCGCACGTCAACTGGAACAGTGTCTGGAAAATTTTTATGCGACGGGCACGGAGTCGGTGCGCTGGCATCTCGATTTACATACCGCCATCCGTGGTTCTTACCATTTGCGCTTCGGCGTGTTGCCACAGCGTCCCATCCCCTGGGATGAGACGTTTCTTGGCTGGCTGGGTGCCGCAGGACTGGAAGCGCTGGTGTTTCATCAAACGCCGGGAGGCACGTTTACGCACTTTAGTGCTCAACACTTCGGTGCGCTCGCCTGTACCCTGGAGCTTGGCAAAGCCTTGCCATTCGGTCACAACGATCTCCGCCAGTTTGCGCCGACGTCTGCCGCGCTGACCTGTTTACTGTCGGGGCAAATTGACCATGCAGTCGGCACTCCGCCAGTCCGCTATCGGGTGGCGTCGCAGATCACCCGACGCAGCGACGCATTTGTACTGCACATGGACAGCCAGACGCTCAACTTCACTCCCTTTACCGCCGGAACGCTGCTGGCGGAAGAGGGTGACGAGCGTTTTGTCGTCACTCATGACGTGGAATACGTTCTTTTTCCCAACCCTGGCGTGGCGCCGGGATTACGTGCGGGCCTGATGCTGGAGAAATTGCGCTAACCTGTTACCCGCAGGCGAGGGCCTGTGGGTTTTAATTTATCGTGCGCCAGGAAATTAATCCGGACTATTCCTGGAGAGCTGCTTTATTTATCATCAGTGCTCAGGTATAGTTCTTCATATTCCCTGCAAAATCATGCTGTTGTCATTTTTTCTTTCAACTCTTCGCAATAATTTCTTTTTTTCTCCACAATTGGCGAAAAAATGTTTTTTACACTTTCATTGTTTTACTGATGCTCTGACTAATTGACGATTAAGCCGTTAAAGTTAATCTCGTCAACACGGCACTGTACTTCTTCATAAGTGACAAGAAAGCCGTAAAATAACTGAAAGGAAGGATAAAGATTATGCGTAAATTAACTGCACTGTTTGTGGCTTCAACTCTGGCACTGGGCGCTGCGAACCTGGCTCACGCAGCGGATACCACCACCGCGGCACCGGCAGACGCCAAACCGATGATGCAGCATAAAGGTAAATTCGGCCCACATCATGACATGATGTTTAAAGATCTGAATCTGACCGATGCTCAGAAACAACAGATTCGCGACATCATGAAGAATAAGCGTGACCAGATGAAGCGTCCGCCGGTTGAAGAACGCCGCGCAATCCACGACATCATTGCCAGCGATACCTTCGATAAAGCGAAAGCAGAAGCGCAGATTACGAAGATGGAAGAACAGCGCAAAGCGAACATGCTGGCACACATGGAAACGCAGAATAAGATCTACAACATTCTGACCCCGGAACAGAAAAAACAGTTTAATGCCAATTTTGAGAAGCGTCTGACAGAACGTCCGGCGCGTGACGGTAAAATGCCTGTACCTGCTGAGTAATCGCTGAGCAGACTTATTCGAAGACCGCCGGTCTTGTCCATCCTCTCCACTGAGGCGATGGACAGGATCGGCGGTTTTTTCTTTTTCATACCCCTATGGAAAATCATCATGGCTGCCGATAACGACGTTGTGCTTTATTATGCCGCATAATGTTTATCAGGAGCGATGATGGAATACTTTGATATCCGCAAGATGCCGGTCAGTCTCTGGCGCAACGGTGCTGGTGAAACGCGTGAAATTTGCTGTTTTCCTCCGGCGACCCGCGATTTTCACTGGCGTGCCAGCATTGCTTCTATCGCCGGTAATGGCGAGTTTTCGCTCTTTCCTGGTATCGAGCGGGTGATTACCCTGCTGGAAGGCAGCGAAGTGACGCTGGAAAGTCAGGGCGCCTTCAGCCATACCCTTAAGCAGCACCAGCCGTTTACCTTTGCCGGCGAGCGTGTGGTGAAGGCCAGACTGACGGAAGGGCAGATGTCGATGGATTTTAATATCATGACCCGGCGTGACTCCTGCCAGGCGAAAGTGCGGGTGGCCGATCGTACCTTTACCACGTTTGGCTCACGCGGCGGCGTGGTGTTTGTTATTAGCGGAGCCTGGCAACTGGGCGATAAGCTCCTGACTGCCGATCAGGGCGCCTGCTGGCACGACGGAAAACATACGCTACGGTTGTTGAAAGCAGAAGGGAAACTGTTATTCAGCGAGATCACCTGGTTGCAGGGGTATTCCCCGGATTCAGTTCAATGATTTCACAGGTTCCGGCAACGAGCGGCTTACAGAGAATCTTGTAACCGTCATGATCAAAACCGGCTGGCGTCTGGACCAGCGTCGCCGCATCCTCCAGCGTATCGACCGCCCCCAGCCATAGCCAGTTATTAATGACGTGATACTGCGTCATTTGCGCACGACTCTCTCTGAGCGCAATGGCGTTTTTCCACGGCCAGCAGATAACGCGCAGTTTTTCCAGCGATGCCTGTAAACGGGCGTCGTGCTCCTGTGGCGATTCTTTATTACAGCAGACGCCAGCGCAGCGTTTTAGCGCGGCGCGAAAGCAGGCTCGGCCACGGCTCAGGGGTTCAAGACCCAGTCGCCCGTAACACAATCTTTGTTCGTCAGCGAGTGACTGTAAGGCGGCAAGCGCTGCGCGGCGGTTGGCAAAAAGACCGAACAGATCCGGAGCGTGGGAGAAATCAACGTCACGCGAATAGACGACATCCACTTTTCCATCCCGGAGCGTTAATGCGCAGAGTTGGCGGTTGCGGCGCAGGCGTTTATTAAACAGCGGCTGTTGCTCTTTAATCAGCCGTGCCTCGAGTAATAGCGCGCCGATTTCACCGGCGGTACCGATCCAGGAGATACGCCTGGACTGGCGCAACATGGCGGCTTCTTCCGGTGTGCGTAAATGCGACAGTACCCGACTGCGGATATTGACACTTTTACCAATGTAAAGTGGCAGGGTGTCGCTTTCACTGTGAAACAGGTAAACACCAGGCACGCTCGGGAGCGACTCCAGGAAAGGGCGCAGATGTTCAGGATATTCGTAAACTGCTGCTGCTTCAAACTCAAGACGAGGAACTGATTGACGCCGTGCCACGGTAAACTCCGGATGCTGGTTATGCATCCAGTATAACAGTGGTATTACGATTAAAAAAGAGAGGGCGTGGGCGACTGCGGCGCGACTGCCGGATGGCGTTGCCATCCGGCCGGTTCATGCTTACTGTTTCCAGAAGTCATCAAACACGGTAATCGGCGGACGGCGTTTATGCTCTGTCTTCAGATACCAGCCTTCAATGATTTTCGCGATAGCGGCATCCACCGCTTTTCCTTCCAGATAGTCATCAATATTCTCATAGGTCACGCCCAGCGCGGCTTCATCCGGCAGAGAAGGGCGATCGTCTTCGAGATCCGCGGTGGGTGTTTTCTTATAAAGGTGCTCCGGGCAACCTAATGCCGCCAGTAGTTGTTTCCCCTGGCGCTTGTTGAGGCGAAACAGCGGGTTAATATCCGTACCGCCGTCTCCGTATTTGGTGAAGAAACCGGTAATGGCTTCCGCCGCATGATCGGTACCCACCACCACGCCGCTGGTCATGCCCGCGATACTGTACTGTGCTTTCATGCGCTCACGGGCTTTTTCATTGCCACGAACGAAATCGCTCAGTTCAATACCGGCTTCACGCAAAGCCTGTTCGCTCGCCAGTACCGCACCTTTGATATTGACGGTCAGCACGCGGTCCGGCTGGATAAAGTCGATGGCGTCCTGACAATCCTGCTCATCAGCCTGAACGCCATAAGGCAGGCGAACGGCGATAAACTGCAGTGCGTCGTTACCGGTCTCAGCACGCAACTCGCTAATGGCGGTCTGGCAAAGTTTGCCTGCCAGCGTCGAGTCTTGTCCTCCGCTGATACCCAGCACCAGACTTTTCAGGAAGGGATAACGTTGCAGATATGCCTTCAGGAAATCCACGCTGCGGCGAATTTCCTCTTCTGGATTAATGTGCGGTTTTGCACCAAGCGCTTTGATGATCTCGTGTTGCAGAGTCATTTACCCCCTCCCCAATGTATAAAGAATAAAATCAGACTGTGTTAAAGCTAACCCTTTGCTGTGAAAACGACAAGTGAACGCAGGCTGAGTGGCGCTTAAAACGACATCCTGCCGTCTGAACGGAATCTGGCAAAATATTCGCGTGCTAAGCGTTAGCTTGAAAAATGTCAAAATGTATTCCAGGCTTATATAACACGCTGATAAACAAGAGGACGGAAAATGAACAGGACTATTGCAGGAATTTTCAGTGCAGCAGCTGTATTAACGATGCTGGCAGGGTGTACGGCGTACGACCGTACCAAAGACCAATTTGTCCAGCCTGTGGTCAAAGATGTGAAAAAAGGCATGAGCCGCGCGCAGGTTGCACAGATTGCCGGAAAACCGTCGTCTGAGGTGAGCATGATCCATGCTCGTGGTACCTGCCAGACCTACATCCTGGGTCAACGTGATGGTAAAGCAGAGACCTATTTCGTGGCGCTGGATGATACCGGTCATGTGATCAACTCAGGATACCAGAGCTGCGCTGAATACGATACCGACCCGCAGGCAGCGAAGTCACAATAACTGTCTACTGCCTGTACAAGTCAACGAACCGGCCCCTGGCCGGTTTTTTTGTAACGAAGATGATCTTATTTATTGATGCGAATTATTTACCCGAAGTGTGAAGGGGGTCATAACGCCAGGTCAATGAGAGACAATTTAGTTGGTCAAGGAAATACCATCAGCAGGTGCGATGCCGTATACTCATTTCAGACACAGAAATAAGTTTTCGGTTACGCAGGTTATCCAGAGCATAGAAGCAGGTAGAGACTTGCGGCGTGGCTGGTTGACAGATAATCGCACATGAGGAAGGTCTGAATGGAAAAGAAACACATTTATCTGTTTTGCTCTGCGGGTATGTCTACCTCTTTGTTAGTGTCAAAGATGCGCGCGCAGGCGGAAAAGTATGAAGTCCCGGTTATTATTGAAGCATTCCCGGAAACCCTTGCCGGAGAAAAAGGACCCAATGCTGACGTTGTATTATTAGGTCCACAAATTGGTTATATGTTGCCCGAAATTCAGCGTTTGTTACCGAACAAACCTGTAGAAGTGATTGACTCGCTGCTGTATGGCAAAGTCGATGGTTTAGGCGTGCTTAAGGCTGCAGTTGCAGCAATTAAAAAAGCCGCTGCAAATTAATATTTTAAATTTTCCCGTCAAAGAGTTATTTCATTTACATATACCGCAATAATTAATTGCGGTTTTTAAGGGTATTTTTCTATGAGTAACGTCATTGCTTCACTTGAAAAGGTACTCCTTCCTTTTGCTGTCAAAATAGGAAAGCAGCCACACGTTAATGCAATCAAAAACGGTTTTATTCGTTTAATGCCATTAACCCTCGCGGGGGCTATGTTTGTATTAATCAATAACGTTTTCCTGAGCTTTGGGGAGGGGTCGTTTTTTTATTCCCTCGGTATTCGGCTGGATGCGTCAACCATTGAAAATCTCAATAGTCTGAAGGGCATCGGCGGAAACGTCTATAACGGTACGCTGGGTATTATGTCACTGATGGCGCCATTCTTTATCGGTATGGCGCTGGCGGAAGAGCGCAAAGTCGACGCCCTGGCGGCCGGCCTGTTATCGGTCGCGGCCTTTATGACCGTCACGCCTTATAGCGTGGGTGAAGCCTATGCGGTTGGGGCGAACTGGCTGGGCGGCGCGAATATCATTTCCGGTATTATTATCGGTCTGGTGGTCGCCGAAATGTTTACCTTTATTGTCCATCGCAACTGGGTCATTAAATTACCCGATAGCGTACCGGCATCTGTCTCTCGTTCATTCTCAGCATTGATTCCAGGCTTTATTATCCTCTCTATTATGGGGATCATCGCCTGGGCGCTGACGACCTGGGGAACTAACTTCCACCAGATCATTATGGACACCATCTCGACACCGCTGGCTTCGCTGGGCAGTGTGGTAGGCTGGGCGTATGTACTCTTTGTTCCGCTGCTGTGGTTCTTCGGTATCCACGGTTCCCTGGCGCTGACGGCGCTCGACAGCGGTATCATGACCCCATGGGCGCTGGAAAACATCGCTATCTATCAGCAGTACGGTTCAGTGGATGCCGCGCTGGCTGCCGGTAAGACGTTCCACGTCTGGGCGAAGCCGATGCTCGACTCCTTTATCTTCCTCGGCGGTAGTGGTGCAACGCTGGGTCTGATCCTGGCTATCTTTATCGCCTCTCGCCGCGCGGATTACCGTCAGGTGGCGAAACTGGCTCTGCCATCAGGTATCTTCCAGATTAACGAACCGATTCTGTTTGGTCTGCCGATCATCATGAACCCGGTGATGTTCATCCCGTTCATTCTGGTTCAGCCGATTCTGGCCGCGATCACGCTGATAGCGTATTACCTGGGGATCATCCCACCAATTACGAACATCGCACCGTGGACCATGCCAACCGGGCTGGGGGCGTTCTTTAACACCAACGGGAGCGTTGCGGCTCTGCTGGTCGCCTTGTTCAACTTAGGGATTGCGACGCTGATTTACCTGCCGTTCGTGGTGGTTGCGAACAAAGCGCAAAACGCAATCGACAAAGAAGAGAGCGAAGAAGATATCGCTAACGCACTGAAATTCTAAGTTTAACCCGGCATGTGGCAACGCATGCCGGGCCGTCAAAGAGGAATGATTTATGATGGATCTCGAGAATATTACTGATACCCAAACCGAAGCCGAAGAGCTCGAAGAAGTGGTGATGGGGCTTATCATCAACTCCGGACAGGCGCGCAGCCTGGCCTACGCGGCCTTAAAACAGGCGAAGCAGGGCGACTTCGACGCCGCGAAAACGATGATGGAGCAGTCGCGCATGGCGTTGAACGAAGCCCATCTGGTGCAGACGAAACTGATTGAAGGCGATCAGGGCGAAGGTAAAATGAAAGTCAGTCTGGTTCTGGTTCACGCACAGGATCACCTGATGACGTCAATGCTGGCACGCGAACTGGTGGCAGAGTTGATTGAGCTTCACGAGAAGCTGAAATAGTAAGGAGTTGATGATGCAACATCAGGCGACCGCACCGGAAATCACCATTGCCCGTGAACAACAGTTGTTTAACGGTAAAAATTTCCATGTCTTTATCTACAACAAGACAGAGAGCGCCTGTGGTCTGCATCAGCACGATTACTATGAGTTTACGCTGGTGCTCACGGGGCGCTATTACCAGGAGATCAACGGTAAACGCGTGCTGCTGGAACGGGGTGACTTTGTGTTTGTCCCGCTCGGTTCGCACCATCAGAGCTTCTACGAGTTCGGCTCGACGCGCATTCTCAACGTTGGCATCAGTAAACGTTTTTTTGAACAGCACTACAGCCCGCTCATGCCGTTCTGTTTCGTGGCATCGCAGGTCTATCGCACCAACAGCGCATTTTTAACCTATGTCGAAACGGTTATTGCCTCGCTCAACTTTCGTGATACCGGGCTGGAAGAGTTTGTCGAAGTGGTCACCTTCTACATTATCAACCGCCTGCGCCATTATCGTGAAGAACAGGTTCTGGATGATATTCCGCAGTGGCTGAAAGCCACCGTGGAAACCATGCATGATAAAGCGCATTTTGGTGAAAACGCGCTGGAAAATATGGTTTCCCTGTCGGCAAAATCTCAGGAATACCTGACGCGAGCGACCCAGCGTTATTACAGCAAAACGCCGATGCAATTGATTAATGAAATTCGCATTAACTTTGCCAAGAAACAGCTGGAGATGACTAACTACTCCGTAACAGATATTGCGTATGAAGCGGGATACAGTAGTCCAAGTCTGTTTATTAAGACGTTTAAAAAAATGACGTCATTTACGCCTAATAGCTACAGAAAAAAACTCACGCAATATAATCAGTAATTATTTTACTCAACAACCAGGTTTACGCTTGCCCATTAGTGACGCGGGACGTCTGCGTCATATCTGACAGAAGGGCAGAGCATCATTCACGCCAGTGTTAAGCACTGAAGGGAGAAACGATGAGCCAGAAATTAAAAGTCGTCACCATTGGTGGTGGCAGCAGCTATACCCCGGAATTGCTGGAAGGATTTATTAAACGCTACCACGAGCTGCCGGTTTCCGAATTGTGGCTGGTTGACGTCGAAGGCGGTGAAGAGAAACTGGATATTATTTATCAACTTTGCCAGCGTATGATCGAAAAAGCAGGCGTGCCGATGAAGGTGTTTAAAACCCTGGATCGCCGTGAAGCGCTGAAAGATGCCGATTTCGTGACCACGCAGCTGCGCGTAGGACAGTTGAAAGCGCGTGAACTGGATGAGCGTATTCCGCTGAGCCACGGCTACCTGGGTCAGGAAACCAACGGTGCCGGTGGTCTGTTCAAAGGGCTGCGCACGATCCCGGTGATTTTCGACATTATTAACGATGTGGAAGAACTGTGCCCGAATGCCTGGGTGATCAACTTTACTAACCCGGCAGGCATGGTGACCGAAGCGGTCTATCGTCATACGAACTTCAAACGCTTTATTGGCGTGTGCAACATTCCGGTCGGGATGAAGATGTTCATCCACGATGTGCTGGCACTGAAAGAGAGTGATGACCTGTCGATCGACCTGTTTGGTCTCAACCACATGGTGTTCATTAAAGACGTGATCGTCAACGGGCAGTCACGCTTTGCCGAACTGCTGGATGGCGTAGCCTCGGGCCAACTTAAAGCCTCCACGGTGAAAAACATTTTCGATCTGCCGTTCAGCGAAGGGCTGATTCGCTCTCTGAATCTGCTGCCATGCTCGTATTTGCTGTACTACTTCAAGCAAAAAGAGATGCTGGCGATCGAGATAGGCGAGTACTACAAGGGGGGCGCGCGGGCTCAGGTGGTACAGAAGGTCGAGAAACAGCTGTTCGATCTGTATAAGAACCCGGAGCTGAACGTCAAGCCGAAGGAGCTGGAGCAGCGCGGTGGCGCGTACTACTCTGACGCCGCCTGTGAAGTCATCAATGCCATTTTTAATGACAAGCAAACCGAGCATTACGTCAACATTCCGCATCACGGCCACGTCGATAACATTCCGGCCGACTGGGCGGTAGAGATGACCTGTACGCTGGGTCGCAATGGGGCAACGCCGACGCCGCGTATCACCCATTTTGACGAGAAAGTGTTGGGATTGATCTATACCATCAAAGGTTTTGAAGTCGCTGCCAGTAACGCGGCGCTGAGTGGTGAGTTTAACGATGTGTTGCTGGCGCTGAACCTGAGCCCGCTGGTGCACTCAGACCACGACGCAGAAGGGCTGGCGCGTGAACTGATTCTGGCGCACGAAAAGTGGCTGCCAAACTTTGCCGGGTGCATTGCGAAGCTTAAAGACGCACAACACTAAAGAGGTCGGCTATGGAACGCTTATTGATTGTAAACGCGGATGATTTTGGTCTGAGCAAAGGGCAAAACTACGGCATCGTGGAGGCCTGTCGCCACGGCGTGGTGACCTCGACCACGGCGTTGGTGAACGGTGATGCCATTGAGCATGCGGTCGCCTTAAGCCGCGATCTGCCGACGCTGGCGTTAGGGATGCACTTTGTTCTGACGCTGGGAAAACCGCTGACCGAGATGCCGGGATTAACCCGTGAAGGGTGTCTGGGAAAATGGATCTGGCAGATGGCAGAGGAAGATACGCTGCCGTTGGATGCAATCGCCCGTGAGCTTGCCAGTCAGTACCAGCGTTTCATCGACCTGTTCGGACGGGAGCCGACGCACCTGGATAGCCATCACCATGTGCATATGTTCCCGCAGATCTTCCCCCTTGTCGCGCGATTTGCCGCAGAGCGTAATCTTGCGCTGCGCATTGATCGTCAGCCGGTGTTCCAGGCAGGCGATCTTCCGGCGACGCTGCGTAGCTCGCAAGGGTTCAGCAGTGAGTTTTACGGGGAAGCGATTTCGGAAGCGTTGTTTCTGCAGGCTCTCGATGCTTCAGCAAAACGTGGAGAATCCTCACTGGAAGTGATGTGTCACCCGGCGTTTATCGACAATATCATCCGTCAGAGCGCCTATTGTTACCCCCGCTTGACTGAACTGGACGTGCTGACGTCGGCCTCGCTCAAGTATGCGATTGCAGAACGTGGCTACCGTCTGGGCAGTTTTCTTGATGTCTGACTCCTGAGTTTGCGGCGCGTGGTGCGCCGCTTTTTTTGCCCGCGATTTGCCTCAGGCTGGTACGGCCGGGATTTTAGCCGTGCGCGACCAGACACGGTGAGCTGCCATCAATGTAAACAGCTCATCCATAAAACGGCTATCCGCATCAGCGCCTTCAACAACGCCTTCCTCTCCCTGACTGTCGATATGCAGTCGCGCTTTAAAGCGTCGTGCTTCACCGGCGAGTGCAATAGGTTTGAGATGCTTATAGGCTTCCAGCAGGTAGTACTGCGCGTCGCCGTTGTCCTCAATATCGGCGATGTCACCGCACGGCACAATGACTGCATCCACGGTGAGAGACGGTGCTCCGGCAAAAGTGGCGGCGATGGTCAGCGTTGAACCATCATCTGCGACCACCTCGCCCATGCGGGAGTAAAGCAGTTTCGCGTGGACGCCTTTCGCCTTAAGCGCCTGGAGTATTGAAAGCAGATCGGCGGATTTCACTTTTCCGTTGAGCAAAATCCCGACGACGCGGCCTTTGATATCGCCGTCCGGCACGGCATACAGACTGAGTGAAGGATCTTTCTTCAGTCCGTTCACCTCTGGCGGCGGTGCAATTTGTGTCTGTTCATCGCTTAACGCGATCCCCAGATTCTTCCCGACCGCCTGCGCGAGGTTAATGTCGATGTGCGCCAGTTGGTCGACCACCCGTTCACGGATCCAGCTACGAACAACCTTACTCAGTTCAAAGCTGAAGGCATCGATGATATGCAACTGTTCCACGGGCGTCTGGCTTGACCAGAACAGACGCGGATGGGCGTAATATTCGCCAAACGAGGGGCTACGTTCACGGATTTTGTTACCTTCGATGCGTTCCTGATATGACTCAAAGCCGCCGCGTTTCGGTCCCGGCGGCGTTTCACGCGGCCAGTTGTCATTGATGGAGTTGGGTTCATAGTTGGCCGGGTTGGTATCAATATCCTGGCGGTGCATGCCGTCACGCTGGAAGTTGTGATACGGGCAGGTCGGGCGGTTGATTGGGATTTCGTGGAAGTTAGGTCCGCCAAGACGGCTAATCTGCGTATCGGTATAGGAGAACAAACGCCCCTGCAACAGCGGATCGTTCGTGAAATCAATGCCGGGAACGATATGGCCGGGATGAAAGGCGACCTGTTCGTTTTCGGCGAAGAAATTATCGGGGTTGCGGTTGAGTACCATTTTACCGACGCGCTGCACCGGAACCAGCGCTTCGGGGATCAGTTTGGTCGGATCCAGTAAGTCAAAGTCGAATTTCAACTCGTCCTCTTCCGGGATCAATTGCAGTCCCAGTTCATATTCCGGGAAATCACCGGCTTCAATGGCTTCCCACAGTTCCCGGCGATGGAAGTCCGGGTCGCGACCGGTCAGCTTCTGCGCTTCATCCCATACCAGTGAGGCTTTACCTGCCAGAGGTTTCCAGTGGAAACGAACGAAGGTGGCCTTACCCTCGGCGTTGATCAGCCGAAAAGTGTGAATGCCAAAGCCTTCCATGGTGCGATAACTGCGCGGAATGCCGCGATCGGACATCGCCCACATGACGTTATGCAGGGTTTCTGGCTGTAACGACACGTAATCCCAGAAGGTGTCATGCGCACTTTGTCCCTGCGGTATCGCCCAGTGCGGCTCCGGTTTTACCGCATGGACAAAGTCAGGAAATTTATGCGCGTCCTGAATAAAAAAGACAGGGGTATTATTGCCAACCAGATCAAAAATGCCTTCTTCGGTATAAAACTTGGTGGCAAAACCACGGATATCACGCACCGTATCCGCCGAGCCTGCGCCGCCCTGAACAGTGGAAAAACGTACGAAGACCGGGGTGATTTTATCCGGGTCAGAGAGAAAGTCGGCTTTGGTGATGTCGCTCAGATTTTTGTAGGGCTGGAAATAGCCGTGAGCTGCCGAGCCGCGTGCATGGACGATCCTCTCGGGAATGCGCTCGTGGTCAAAATGGGTGATTTTTTCGCGCAGGATGAAATCTTCAAGTAGCGTAGGTCCACGACTGCCTGCACGCAATGAATTCTGGTCATCAGCAATGCGTACGCCCTGGTTAGTAGTGAGGGCAAAATTCTCGCTGCCCTTGCGTACCGTTTCCAGATCGCTCAGCTTTTTATTGCCGGTATCCGGGGCTTTCAGACTGCCGGGCGCGGTAGGTTGCGCGCCTGGAGGCGTCGGTTCAGGAACAGGGCGATACGACTCATTATCAGGAGCCAGAGAGTCCAGACCCGGTTTTGCTTCGCGCGGATCGTGCACCGGTGATTGATGTGGATGGGGATTTTTCTCATTATGCGACATTGAACTCGTCTCCATTTTTCATTGCTGAAAGGGTCGATGTTTTTTTGTCAAAAACCCTCTAACTATAGTCCACTCGTGTGATCCCGCCGGGCAGAACGCGGATGCCAGCGTTGGTTGACAGGGGAAAGCGCACGCCAGGAGCAGGACGGGCGGGGGTAAAATCGGCTAAGATAGTTCTTTTCTGATTTTTGAATTTGTCTTAGTGAAGCAATTAATGATGAAACCTCTTCGCCAACAAAATCGCCCGGTTATTAGTTATGTTCCGCGTGTTGAACCTGCACCGCCCGAACATGCAATAAAAATGGACGCGTTTCGTGACGTGTGGATCTTGCGCGGGAAGTATGTCGCGTTTGTCTTAATGGGGGAGTCGTTCCAGCGATCGCCGGCGTTCAGCGAGGCGGAATCTGCCCAGCGCTGGGCAAATCAGATTCGTCAGGAAAACGAAATAGCGGATTAATTCCGGCATAAAAAAACCGCCTCGAAGGGCGGTTTTCTGTTTTGGGGACGTTTAGTGATGCGCCAGTTCGGCGTCGTCTTCACTGTCCAGAATGGTTTTATCGGTTTGCTTCAGCCACTGGCTGGTCAGCGTACCGGCGGTCATTGACCCGCTGACGTTCAGCGCGGTACGGCCCATGTCAATCAGCGGCTCAACGGAGATGAGCAGCGCCACCAGCGTGACAGGCAGCCCCATCGCAGGCAGTACGATCAGCGCGGCGAACGTGGCACCGCCACCGACACCGGCTACCCCGGCAGAGCTGACGGTCACAATGCCGACCAGCGTCGCAATCCAGAGAGGATCCAGCGGGTTAATACCGACCGTCGGCGCCACCATAACGGCCAGCATGGCCGGATACAAACCAGCACAGCCATTCTGGCCAATCGTCGCACCAAAGGAGGCGGCGAAGCTCGCGATAGATTCCGGCACGCCCAGACGACGGGTTTGCGCTTCCACGTTCAGCGGGATAGAGGCGGCGCTGGAACGGCTGGTAAACGCGAAGGTCAGAACCGGCCACACTTTGCGGAAGTACTTGAGCGGGCTCACGCCGTTAACACCCAGCAGTACGCCGTGGACAACGAACATAATGCCGAGACCGAGATACGAGGCAATGACGAAGCTACCCAGCTTAATGATGTCCTGCAGGTTAGAACCCGCTACCACTTTAGTCATCAGCGCCAGAACGCCGTAAGGCGTTAACTGCATGACCAGGCGGACCAGTTTCATCACCCAGCTTTGCAGGGTGTCGATTGCGGTCAGCACACGTTCACCTTTCGGCGCGTCATCTTTGAGCAGTTTCAGCGCGGCGACGCCGAGGAAGGCGGCAAAAATGACCACGCTAATAATGGACGTCGGGTTCGCGCCGGTCAGATCGGCAAACGGGTTTTTCGGTACAAAGGAGAGCACCAACTGCGGGACACTGAGATCGGCCACTTTACCGACATAGTTGGTTTCAATGGCATTCAGTCGCGCCGTTTCGGCACCGCCCTGAACCAGACCTTCAGCGGTCAGGCCAAACAGATTGGTCACCAGCACACCGACCAGTGCGGCAATCAATGTGGTAAACAGCAGGGTCCCGATGGTCAGGAAGCTGATTTTCCCCAACTGTGAGGCGTTATGCAGACGGGCGACCGCGCTCAGAATCGAGGCAAATACCAGCGGCATGACGATCATTTGCAGCAGTTGCACATAGCCGTTACCAACAATGTTGAACCACTGGACGGAATCTTTCAGCACCTGGCTGTCAGAGCCATAGATGGTGTGCAGCGCAAGGCCAAAGACCACACCCATGACCAGACCGACCAGCACTTTCTTTGCCAGACTCCACTGTTTATGACGGGCTTGCGCCAGCACAAACAGCAGAATGACGAACACCACAATGTTCGCGATTAATGGAAAATTCATCCCCGTTCTCCTGATTTTATTATTCGTCCCGCTGTGTCACAGCGATCCTGTTGCCGCAAGGTTAGCAGAACTGTGACCTGGCTCTTATATTCAAATGGAATTGTTTATGCCAAAAATGATAATTTCGCTGCTTTACTGGTCGATTTGATGCTTTATAAAGCGATTGAACTGCCATTGCAGTGTATTAATCATATCGGATGACCAGCGAACTGCACTGTTCTGGGGCAAGGTCTGGGGCATCCATACCGCCCAGGCAAACAGCGCCATGCAGAGAAATCGCTCCAGTTGATTACCTTTCTGCGGGACCAGAATCGGCAGGCGAAAGCGCCAGCGACAGGGCCAGAGCAGGGGGACGCCCGCTGGGGTTAGCATATCGGCGGCGATATGGCTCAGATAGCCTATCACCATACCCTGCAAGGCATCGGCGGGGATAACCCAGCTCTCCGGCACTTTCAGGTAGAAGGTCGCCAGTAGCGCAAAGACGGCCAGCAGACTGTGAGTGAATCCGCGATGGCCGAACGCACGGGCGATCGGTTTCGAAATCCATTTTAGTCGCTGACCGAGAAATGACTTTGGGTGATCAATGTCCGGTAACAGACAGGTCAGAATAGCGGAAGGAACAATATGCCACCAGTCACCCTGTGCGAGCACGGGCGTGAGTTCCGCGTTTTTAGCAAACACCGCGCAGGCAATGGAAAAGAGGAGGTGACCTTCCGCCGTCATGATAAAACCTGATAAACTGTGAATTCGTACAGTATAGGATTTTTATACAGTGGGCGGAAGTGGTGACGTTGTAACTCTTTGTCAATAATGCGCGTTTAACGCGCTAACCAACCGCCATCGACGGCCAGCGTATAACCGTTGATGTAATCTGCTGCCTTCGAGGCGAGGAAAACGACCGGACCCTGCAGATCGTCTGGCGTTCCCCAGCGGCCCGCCGGGATACGATCGACAATCTCTTTATTGCGTTCAGCATCTTCCCGCAGTTGTTGGGTGTTGTTGGTTGCCATGTAACCGGGGGCGATAGCGTTGACGTTAATCTGATGCTGCGCCCACTCATTCGCTAACAGTCGGGTAATGCCCAGAACACCGCTCTTTGAGGCCGTATAGGACGGGACGCGAATACCGCCCTGAAACGACAGCATTGACGCGATGTTGATGATTTTTCCGCCCTGCCCTGGGCGATGAACTGGCGTGCAACGGCCTGGGAGAGAAAGAAGAGCGACTTGAGATTCAGGTTCATCACGTCGTCCCAGTCCTTTTCAGTAAAACTGAGTGCGTCTTCGCGACGAATGGTCCCGGCGTTATTCACCAGAATGTCGATGCGACCGAATTTCTCTACCGCCTGGGCGATAACGTCCGCGATGACTTCCTGTTGGCTTAGATCGGCCTGTATGGCGAAAAAGCGGCGACCCAGCGCTTCAACTTTGGCGGCGGTGTCATGAGGGACTTTGCGGTTCACGCCGATGATATCGCAACCGGCTTGCGCCAGCGCAACCGTCATCCCTTGCCCGAGCCCGGTATCACAACCGGTGACAATGGCGACTTTACCTGTGAGACGAAATGCATCCAGAATCATAATGACCTCGGCTATCCGTTTTTATCTGTTATGTGCCTGAAAGAAGGATAGGAGAGGAACCGAAAGAATACAATAAAAATGAAACGTCGTTTTAATTTTGACTGTTGGCAAGACGGGCAATGTGGCCATTGCCCGATCCCGGTTAGCCAAGTAAATCGGCGATGGTCAGTTCCGTGAGTGTGTTAAGCCTGACGTCGGCGAGGATATAGCGCGGATCGTGTCGCACCTCTTTGTCCGGTACGACGATGGAGCGCATCCGCGCGGCTTTCGATGCCACCATACCGTTGACGGAATCTTCCAGCGCCACACAACATAACGGGTCAACGCCCAGTTTCGCCGCGCAGTCGATGTAAACCTGGGGATGTGGCTTGCTGTAGGGTAGTTTCTCCGCGGAAGCGATAGCATCAAAGCTCTCCCGCAGGTCGAACATCGCCAGTACTTTTTCCAGCATATGCAGAGGGGATGCTGACGCCAGTCCGACTTTCAAACCTTGCGCTTTACACAACGCGACCGCTTCTTTGACGCCCGGTAATAGCGGACGCGTCTCTTCAACCAGCGTGATGGCACGGGTAATGACGCGATCGGTGACCTCCTGGCGGCTCGGCCCGTTCCACGGCTGCTGAGCAAACCAGAGATCGACAACCATATCGATGCGCAGTCCCAGCGTATCCGGGAGTTCGTGACGACGAGTGATATCGACGCCGATGCTGGACAGCACGTCCAGTTCAGCCCGATCCCACAGCGGCTCGGAATCAATCAGCAATCCATCCATATCGAATATGGCCGCAAGAATTTGACGCGGGGTTGACATTACAACCTCTCCTGTTGAGCATTAAATGTAGGGTATTCAGCGTTAGCCGCTATCATAACGTTTTTAAAGATCGGGCGAAAAGGGTTATCAGCAGGTAGACTTAAGCCAAAACGACGCGTCTTCATCAAGGGGAACTCATGACGTATCAACAAGCTGGACGCATTGCAGTGTTAAAAAGGATCTTAGGATGGGTGATATTTATCCCGGCGCTTCTCTCCACGCTGATTTCAGCCCTGAAATTTATGTACGCGCACAGCGAAAAGCAGGAAGGGATTAACGCGGTGATGCTCGATTTTGCCCACGTCATGATCGACATGATGCGAGTGAATACCCCGTTTCTGAACCTCTTCTGGTACAACTCGCCGACGCCGGATTTCCAGAATAGCCTGAACATTCTGTTCTGGCTGATTTTTGCGCTGATTTTTATCGGGCTGGCGATGCAGGATTCCGGCGCGCGCATGAGCCGCCAGGCGCGGTTTTTACGTGAAGGCGTTGAAGACCAGTTGATTCTGGAGAAAGCCAAGGGCAGCGAAGGGTTGTCACGCGAGCAGATCGAGTCACGGATCGTGGTGCCGCATCACACGATTTTTCTGCAGTTTTTCCCGCTCTACATCCTGCCGGTGATTATCATCATTGCCGGCTATGTGTTTTTTTCCCTGCTGGGATTTGTCTGAACAAAAAGGCCGCCATCCGGCGGTCTTTGAGAGTGATGACAAACCTCGTTCCGTTACCGGACAAGCCGAGAGCGCCTGATTATAAACGAGGAAAATCAATTCATTGATTTTCGGCTGATAACCACAAAAAAGGAAAAACCACGTTTTTTCCTTCTTTATTAGCGGTCTGAAAGGCCGCCATCCGGCGGCCAATTGATGTTAACCATGATTACGCCGCGAGTAGTCTGTCCATTGCCTTCTGCGCAATCACCAGGTGCTGGCCGCCAAACAGTCTTGCCCGGTTGAGCAAGGTATACAGTTGATATACCGGTTGCCGGTCGAGAAAATCTAACGGCAGCGGCGACACTGACTGATAACCATCATAAATTTGCGGCGGCTGTTCAGTATGCAGCGGCAACATCGCCAGGTCACACTCTCTGTCTCCCCAGTAACAGGCTGGGTCAAACAGATACGGACCGTCTGGCCCGAGCGCGCAGTTCCCGGACCACAGATCGCCGTGTAATAAAGAAGGTTGTGGCTGGTGGGAGGCGAGACGCTGTTGCACGTGCTCGACGATGGCGTCGATATTACCAAAGGCAATCCCTTTTTCCGCCGCCAGTTCGAGTTGCCAGCCAATGCGCTGTTCGGCGAAGAAGGTAGACCAGCGGCGCTGCCAGGCATTGGGTTGCGGCGTGGTCGAGAGCGCGTTATCGAAGTCCAGCCCAAACTGCGGTTGATCGCTCCATTCATGCAGGTGGGCAAGCTGCTGCCCCAGAATAAACGCACTGTGCGCATCCAGGGGGCGGGGAGGGAGATAATCCATCACCAGAAAGCTGTAATCACGATCCGCACCCACCGCCCACACTTTGGGGACCGTCACCGTATGGCTGCGTGATAACAGTTCTAATTGGTCGGCTTCTGCCGTGAAGCCTGGAAGCAGTTCTCGCTCATCACATTTAACGAAGAAATCGCGTCCCGCATAGCGTAAATGCCACGCGGCATGAATTTCTCCGCCAGGCAGTTCGTTACGCAGTTCGATTTCGCCTTCACCGAGTTGCTCGCTTAAAAGACGACTGATAGCCTGCCACATGATGTCTCTCCCCATGTTGTCTGCCAGATCATAAGGTTAGCGCAAAGATGCGGTTAAAAAACACGAACTAACGCACACCGTGGACGTGTTTTCGTGGTAATGGCATTTATTGTCCGCTGAGATCCCACTCGTCCCAGGTCACCACGCTGACCTCCGGCACTTTATCTAACGCACTTTCAGCCAGTCCCGCGGCCAGAGCTTTGACCTCGTCCGGACTCTGGGCGCTAATCAACCCAAAGGTATTGGTTCCCAGTTCATGCACATTTCCGTCATCATCCGTAAGGGTGAGTAGAAAACCGGCACGGGTAAGATGATTATTCAGTTCATTTATTTCCGTTAAGGAGTCCTCGTGGAACGTGATAGTAACAACATATCGGGTGATTTCCCCACTGGCCATTTGACACCCCTTTGTAATCTCATGAGTTTGTAGCATAGACGGTGAACGCGTAAGCCGACAGGTTTACGCAAAATTCCCCCCTCGAAGAGAGGGGGATTTATTATGGCTGGCTAAGGTAAGCGTAGATTTTATGTGTATCGTCATGGGAGCACAGGCGTGTTCCCTGGTTGAGGGTGGCGGCGCTACCGGCCGCCACGCCGAAGCGCACCATATCGTCAAGCGAGGCGCCTTCAGCCAGTTTGAGGGTCATTGCTCCCACCATACTGTCGCCCGCGCCCACGGTGCTCTGGCTTTTAACCGGCGGCGGCACAACCTGTACGCAGGTTTTACTGTCCACGCCCAGTGCACCCTGAGGACCGAGCGAGACGACGACGCGCTGTGCCTTGCCGCTGCGGACAATTTCCTGCGCCGCGTTGCGCACGTCATCAGGTTGCGTCAGTTCGCGATTAACCAGGGCACTGAGTTCTTTCTGATTGGGTTTAACCAGTTCGATATTGCCAATCGCTAACGCGGCCGTCAGCGCCTCGCCGGAGCTGTCAATGATGCAACGGATCCCCTGTTTCTGCGCGGCGGTAATTAACTGGCTGAGTTTTTCAACGTTAACGCCTGGCGGCAGACTACCGCTGATCACCAGAATGGCACCGGACTCGATCTCCAGAACCTGCTCTTCTATCTGGCGAAACTCATCGTCATTCAGAGCCGCGCCGGGCATCACAAAGCGATACTGTTCTCCGCTGGATTCGACATGAACGTGCAGGTTCTGACGCGTCCAGTCTTTTGCATCAATGGTTGCGACCGGAACGTTTTCGTCAGCGAGCAGGGTCACCAGGTGTTCACCGGTTGCCCCCCCGACGGGGAAAATAGCGGTTGCCGTTCCGCCCAGATGGGCGATGGCGCGAGCGACATTTATGCCACCGCCGCCAGGCTCAAATACCGGGGCAGTACAGCGGAGTTTCCCTTCGGGATAGATTTGCGGAGTGATCGTTGCGCTATCGAGAGAGGGCGCAAGCGTCAACGTATAGATACGTACCATCGTTACCTCCTGTTAGGCTATGTTCAGTCTGGCACCGAATAGCCCTAAAGTGAAGTCATTAACAATATGATTAATTAAAGTTTATTTATTTAATTTACCGTAAGGATATATAAATATTTAATTGTTTTGAGAGCTCTCTTATTCAAAAAATGAAATAAGAATTCATTGCTATGTTATTCGAGCCTTTTTATAATTTGTTACCTTTCCTGGGGCGTTTGTCATTGATCCCTCTGAAAGTTTCCGGGACCGTAATGGTCTCTTTTTTTGTTGTACGGACTCTTTATAAATGAAGCTTTTAAAGACAGTTCCCGCTGCCGTTCTGCTGGCGGGGGGCATGTTTGCGTCGATGTATGCAACTGCCGATGATTCCGTTTTTACTGTCATGGATGACCCCTCAAGTGCGAAGAAACCCTTCGAAGGCAATCTCAATGCCGGTTATCTTGCGCAGTCAGGCAACACGAAAAGTTCTTCTTTGACCGCGGACACGACCATGACCTGGTACGGCCAAACAACGGCCTGGTCACTGTGGGGGAACGCGAGCAACACCTCTTCCAATGATGAACGCTCTTCAGAGAAATATGCGGTTGGCGGTCGTAGTCGTTACAACGTGACCGATTATGACTATCTTTTTGGCCAGGCGAGTTGGCTGACGGACCGTTATAACGGCTACCGTGAGCGCGACGTGTTCACTGCCGGTTATGGTCGCCAGTTCCTTAACGGTCCCGTACACAGTTTCCGTTTTGAATTCGGTCCGGGCGTACGGTACGACGAACATACGGATGGCACGACGGAAACGCAGCCGCTGGGCTATGCCTCTGGCGCGTATGCCTGGCAGATTTCAGACAACACCAAATTTACGCAAGGCGTGTCGGTGTTCGGTGCTGAAGATACGACGCTGAACTCCGAGACGGCGCTGAATGTGGCAATCAATGAGCACTTTGGTTTGAAGGTGGCGTACAACGTGACGTGGAACTCCGAACCGCCGGAAACGGCACCGGAGCATACGGACAGACGTACTACCGTCTCTCTGGGCTACCGGATGTAAACTGAGGCCAGACTGTTCGCCAGTCTGGCTTTTTTATTACGGTGTCTGACGTCGATTTACCCGTCAGCGCTTTTGTCCAGAATGTCCACGCTGCCTGAATCACGACGGCGCAGCGTTTCGCGGCTATCCCCAAATCATTGCCGCCCAGCGTAGCAATAACATTGCGCCACAGATGACGATCAGGACGACCACCATTTTCCAGTGTTTTTTGGCGAAGCGATTTGATGGCATCATTTATATCCTGTCGATTTCAGACGGTTAATCCTAGTGTAACAAAACTGTCAGCCAGTCAGTGAATGGATATTCATTCTGTCTCCAGGACAATCCTTCAGGGCAGGTGAGAGGAGGTGGCGAAAAACGCTTGCTGACGTCATGATCCGGCCCAATATAAAACAGAAGGGTGCATTCTCCCTTTTTTTAGTGTTACCATCGGTCGACCACATTGCCGCGCTTGCGTAGCGAAAGCGGATGTGTACCAGATTGTGCGCCAATTTAGCAATTGTTGGTTAGATGGCTGCACAACTAACTGTAAACAAATAAATTTTCTCTTTGTATGTGATCTTGCGTATGGGTCACCACTGCAAATAAGGACATAACATGCCTGTTATTACTCTTCCTGATGGCAGTCAACGCCATTACGACCACGCTGTAAGCCCTATGGATGTTGCGCTGGACATTGGTCCAGGTCTGGCGAAAGCCACCCTTGCTGGCCGTGTTAATGGCGAGCTGGTTGATGCTTCTGACCTGATCGAAAATGATGCGACGCTCTCTATCATCACCGCAAAAGATGAAGAAGGGCTGGAGATTATTCGTCACTCCTGCGCGCACCTGTTAGGTCATGCGATCAAACAACTTTGGCCGAATACCAAAATGGCTATCGGTCCGGTTGTCGACAACGGCTTCTACTATGACGTAGACCTTGACCGTACGTTGACCCAGGAAGATATCGATGCGCTCGAGAAGCGGATGCACGAGCTCGCTGAGAAAAATTACGACGTCATTAAGAAGAAAGTCAGCTGGCACGAAGCGCGTGAAACCTTCGTGAAGCGTGGCGAGATCTATAAAGTCTCCATTCTTGATGAAAACATTGCCCATGATGACAAACCTGGTTTGTATCATCATGAAGAATATGTCGACATGTGCCGCGGTCCGCACGTGCCGAATATGCGCTTCTGCCATCACTTTAAACTGATGAAAACCGCAGGCGCGTACTGGCGCGGCGACAGCGACAATAAGATGTTGCAGCGTATCTACGGAACGGCCTGGGCAGATAAAAAGGCCCTCAGCGCTTATCTGCAACGTCTGGAAGAAGCGGCAAAACGTGACCACCGTAAAATTGGTAAGCAGCTTGACCTGTATCACATGCAGGAAGAAGCGCCGGGTATGGTGTTCTGGCATAACGACGGCTGGACTATTTTCCGCGAACTGGAAGTCTTTGTGCGTTCCAAGCTCAAAGAGTATCAGTATCAGGAAGTGAAAGGGCCGTTCATGATGGACCGCGTGCTGTGGGAAAAAACCGGGCACTGGGACAACTACAAAGATGCGATGTTCACCACCTCTTCAGAGAACCGTGAATACTGCATCAAGCCGATGAACTGTCCGGGTCACGTACAGATCTTTAATCAGGGCCTGAAATCCTACCGCGACCTGCCGCTGCGTATGGCAGAGTTTGGTAGCTGCCACCGTAACGAGCCGTCAGGCGCGTTGCATGGTCTGATGCGTGTACGCGGCTTCACCCAGGATGATGCGCATATCTTCTGTACTGAAGAGCAAATCCGCGATGAAGTTAACGCCTGCATCCGTATGGTCTACGATATGTACAGCACATTTGGCTTCGAGAAAATCGTTGTCAAACTCTCCACTCGTCCCGAAAAACGTATCGGTAGCGACGAAATGTGGGATCGTGCTGAGGCGGACCTGGCCGTTGCGCTGGAAGAAAACAATATCCCATTTGAATATCAATTGGGTGAAGGCGCCTTCTACGGTCCGAAAATTGAATTTACCCTGTATGACTGCCTCGATCGCGCATGGCAGTGCGGTACAGTACAGCTGGACTTCTCCCTGCCGTCTCGTCTGAGCGCCTCCTATGTGGGCGAAAACAATGAGCGTCAGGTACCGGTAATGATTCACCGCGCAATTCTTGGGTCTATGGAACGTTTTATCGGTATCCTGACTGAAGAGTTCGCTGGCTTCTTCCCGACCTGGCTTGCGCCGGTTCAGGTAGTGGTGATGAACATTACTGATTCACAGTCTGAATACGTTAACGAATTGACGCAGAAACTTCAAAATGCGGGCATTCGTGTAAAAGCAGACTTGAGAAATGAGAAGATAGGCTTTAAAATCCGCGAGCACACTTTACGTCGTGTCCCTTATATGTTGGTCTGTGGTGATAAAGAAGTGGAAGCAGGCAAAGTTGCCGTTCGCACTCGCCGCGGGAAAGACCTGGGCAGCCTTGACGTAAGTGAAGTGATTGAGAAGCTGCAACAAGAGATTCGCAGCCGCAGTCTTCAACAACTGGAGGAATAAGGTATTAAAGGCGGAAAACGAGTTCAAACGGCACGTCCGAATCGTATCAATGGCGAGATTCGCGCCCAGGAAGTTCGCTTAACAGGTCTGGAAGGCGAGCAGCTGGGTATTGTGAGTCTGAGAGAAGCAATCGAAAAAGCTGAAGAGGCTGGAGTAGATTTAGTTGAAATCAGCCCTAACGCCGAACCGCCAGTTTGTCGTATCATGGACTACGGCAAGTTCCTTTATGAAAAGAGTAAGTCTTCTAAGGAACAGAAGAAAAAGCAAAAAGTTATCCAGGTTAAGGAAATTAAATTCCGTCCTGGTACCGACGATGGCGATTATCAGGTAAAACTCCGCAGCCTGATTCGCTTTCTGGAAGATGGCGATAAGGCCAAGATCACACTGCGTTTCCGCGGTCGTGAGATGGCCCACCAACAGATTGGTATGGAAGTGCTGACGCGCGTTCGTGACGATCTGAGTGAACTGGCAGTAGTCGAATCCTTCCCAACGAAGATCGAAGGCCGCCAGATGATCATGGTGCTCGCTCCCAAGAAGAAACAGTAGGCCTTCAAGTAGTATTTCCTGTGGAGCCTTTGGGCTTCACAGGTTTTGCTCGCCTGGGTTTCATTTATTAACAATGCGAAGTGGAAGTTATTAAAATGCCAAAAATTAAGACCGTACGCGGTGCTGCTAAGCGCTTCAAAAAAACCGGTGGTGGTGGATTTAAGCGTAAGCACGCAAACCTGCGTCATATTCTGACCAAAAAATCAACTAAGCGTAAACGTCACCTGCGTCCAAAAGGCCTTGTTTCTAAAGGCGATCTGGGTCTGGTTATCGCGTGCCTGCCGTACGCATAAGCCGTTAACGTTTTTTTAAATTTTTAATGCCCAACCGATTTCACTGTGGTGAAAGGGGGGCAAATCAGAATAGATACAGGAGAGCACTATGGCTCGCGTAAAACGTGGTGTAATTGCACGCGCACGTCACAAGAAAATTTTGAAACAAGCCAAAGGTTACTACGGTGCGCGTTCTCGCGTATACCGCGTTGCCTTCCAGGCCGTCATCAAAGCAGGTCAGTATGCTTACCGTGACCGTCGTCAACGTAAGCGTCAGTTCCGTCAACTGTGGATTGCGCGTATCAACGCAGCAGCACGTCAGAACGGTATTTCTTACAGCAAATTCATCAACGGCCTGAAAAAAGCCTCTGTTGAAATCGACCGTAAGATCCTGGCTGACATCGCCGTATTCGACAAAGTAGCGTTCACCGCTCTGGTCGAAAAAGCGAAAGCAGCTCTGGCATAAGCCAGTGAAAAGAGGGAGCCTGGCTCCCTCTCTTTTATTTGTTGTTCCGTCAATAAGTTGACAATTGATCCGTAACCCTTTTCAATAAAGGTTCTCCGGTTTTTACCACACAAGGTAACGCAAGCATGAATGCTGCTATTTTCCGCTTCTTTTTTTACTTTAGCACCTGACTTCAGGAGGCTAGCGCGTGAAAGAAGAAACGAAAAACAGCGCAAAAAAGCCTCCTGATGGAGGCTTTTTTTGTGCCCGAAATCGAGAGATTACGTTCAACGAACCGGTGTCTTCACCGACACAATGAGGAAAACCATGTCACATCTCGCAGAACTGGTAGCCAGTGCGAAGGCGGCCATTAACCAGGCGTCAGATGTTGCCGCGTTAGACAATGTGCGCGTCGAATATTTGGGCAAAAAAGGGCACCTGACCCTTCAGATGACGACGCTGCGCGAGCTGCCAGCTGAAGAACGTCCTGCCGCCGGTGCGGTGATTAACGAAGCGAAAGAGCAGGTACAGCAGGCACTCAACGCGCGTAAGGCAGATCTGGAAAACGCCGCGCTGAATGCGCGTCTGGCAGCGGAAACCATCGACGTTTCTTTGCCGGGGCGTCGCATTGAAAATGGCGGTCTGCATCCGGTCACCCGTACCATCGATCGCATTGAAAGCTTCTTTGGCGAGCTTGGCTTTACCGTGGCGACCGGCCCGGAAATCGAAGATGACTACCACAACTTCGATGCGCTGAATATTCCTGGTCACCACCCGGCTCGCGCCGATCACGACACCTTCTGGTTTGATGCAACGCGTCTGCTGCGTACCCAGACATCCGGCGTACAGATCCGTACCATGAAAGATCAGCAGCCGCCGATTCGCATTATCGCGCCGGGTCGCGTGTATCGTAACGACTACGATCAGACGCACACCCCGATGTTCCATCAGATGGAAGGCCTGATTGTGGATACCAACATCAGCTTTACCAATCTGAAAGGGACGCTGCATGACTTCCTGCGTAACTTCTTTGAAGAAGATTTGCAGATTCGTTTCCGTCCTTCCTATTTCCCGTTTACTGAGCCGTCTGCCGAAGTGGACGTGATGGGTAAAAACGGTAAATGGCTGGAAGTGCTGGGCTGCGGCATGGTGCATCCGAACGTTCTGCGTAACGTTGGTATCGACCCGGAAATCTACTCAGGTTTCGCATTTGGGATGGGGATGGAGCGTCTAACCATGTTGCGTTACGGTGTGACTGACCTGCGAGCGTTCTTCGAAAACGATCTGCGTTTCCTCAAACAGTTTAAATAAAGGCAGGATAAAACAATGAAATTCAGTGAACTGTGGTTACGCGAGTGGGTTAACCCGGCTATCGATAGCGACGCGCTGTCGAATCAAATCACCATGGCAGGCCTGGAAGTTGACGGTGTTGAAGCGGTTGCCGGTGCATTTAATGGCGTCGTCGTGGGTGAAGTGGTTGAATGCGGCCAGCATCCGAATGCGGACAAACTGCGCGTGACGAAAGTGAATGTCGGTGGTGAGCGTCTGCTGGACATCGTCTGCGGCGCGCCAAACTGCCGTCAGGGGCTGAAAGTGGCGGTTGCCACCATCGGTGCCGTTCTGCCGGGCGATTTCAAAATTAAAGCCGCTAAGCTGCGTGGCGAGCCGTCTGAAGGCATGCTGTGCTCCTTCTCCGAGCTGGGGATTTCCGACGATCACAGCGGCATTATTGAACTGCCGGCCGATGCGCCGATCGGTACCGACATCCGCGAATACCTGAAGCTTGATGACAACACCATTGAGATCAGCGTGACCCCTAACCGTGCTGACTGCTTAGGCATCATCGGTGTCGCCCGTGACGTGGCTGTGCTGAACAAAGCGCCGCTGGTTGAGCCGGAAATCACGCCGGTAGCAGCAACCATCACTGATGTTCTGCCGATTACCGTAGACGCCACCGACGCCTGCCCGCGCTATCTGGGTCGCGTCGTCAAAGGCATCAATGTGAAAGCGCCAACCCCGCTGTGGATGAAAGAAAAACTGCGCCGTTGCGGTATCCGCTCCATTGATGCCGTGGTTGACGTGACCAACTATGTATTGCTTGAGCTGGGTCAGCCGATGCACGCCTTTGATAAAGACCGCATTGAAGGCGGGATTGTCGTGCGCATGGCGAAAGAGGGCGAAACGCTGGTACTGCTTGATGGCACAGAAGCAAAGCTTAACGCTGATACGTTGGTGATTGCCGATCATCATAAAGCGCTGGCGATGGGCGGTATCTTCGGTGGTGAGCATTCTGGCGTGAATGATGAAACGCAAAATGTGCTGCTGGAATGCGCTTTCTTCAGCCCACTGTCAATTACCGGTCGCGCACGTCGTCATGGTCTGCATACCGATGCGTCTCACCGTTATGAGCGCGGTGTGGATCCGGCTCTGCAGTACAAAGCGATGGAACGTGCTACCCGTTTGCTGATTGACATCTGCGGCGGCGAAGCTGGTCCGATCATTGATGTGACGGATGAAACCACGCTGCCGAAGCGCGCGACCATTACGCTGCGTCGCAGCAAGCTGGATCGTCTGATTGGCCATCACATTGCCGATGCACAGGTCAGCGATATCCTGCGCCGTTTGGGCTGTGAAGTGACCGAAGGTCAAGGCGAGTGGCAAGCCGTTGCGCCAAGTTGGCGCTTCGACATGGAAATTGAAGAAGACCTGGTTGAAGAAGTCGCCCGCGTGTATGGCTACGACAACATCCCTGATGAACCGATCCAGGCGGGTCTGATTATGGGGACGCACCGTGAAGCGAATTTGTCGCTGAAGCGTGTGAAAACGCTATTGAATGACAAAGGCTACCAGGAAGTCATTACTTACAGCTTTGTTGACCCGAAAGTGCAGCAGTTGCTCCATCCGGGTGAAGAGGCGCTGCTGCTGCCAAGCCCGATCTCCAGTGAAATGTCGGCAATGCGTCTGTCGTTGTGGACGGGGTTACTGGCAACGGTGGTCTATAACCAGAATCGTCAACAGAACCGCGTACGTATTTTTGAAAGTGGGCTGCGTTTTGTACCGGATACCCAGGCCAATCTGGGCATTCGTCAGGATCTGATGCTGGCGGGGGTTATTTGCGGTAACCGCTATGATGAGCACTGGGATCTGGCAAAAGAGACCGTTGATTTCTATGATTTGAAGGGCGATCTGGAAGCGGTGTTGGATCTGACCGGTAAACTCGGTGACATTCAGTTCAGAGCAGAAGCCAATCCGGCACTGCATCCGGGACAGTCAGCCGCGATTTATCTGAAAGGTGAACGCATTGGTTTCATTGGTGTTGTTCATCCTGAGCTGGAACGTAAGCTGGATCTCAATGGCCGTACTCTGGTGTTCGAACTGGAGTGGAACAAGCTCGCAGACCGCGTGGTGCCTCAGGCGCGCGAGATTTCACGCTTCCCGGCGAACCGTCGCGACATCGCTGTGGTCGTCGCCGAAAACGTTCCCGCTGCTGATATTTTATCCGAGTGTAAGAAAGTTGGCGTAAATCAGGTAGTTGGCGTAAACTTATTTGACGTGTACCGTGGTAAGGGTGTTGCGGAGGGGTATAAGAGCCTCGCCATTAGCCTGATCCTTCAGGATACCAGCCGTACACTCGAAGAAGAGGAGATTGCCGCTACCGTCGCCAAATGTGTAGAGGCATTAAAAGAGCGATTCCAGGCATCATTGAGGGATTGAACCTATGGCGCTTACAAAAGCTGAAATGTCAGAATATCTGTTTGATAAGCTTGGGCTTAGCAAGCGGGATGCCAAAGAACTGGTCGAACTGTTTTTCGAAGAGATCCGTCGTGCTCTGGAAAACGGTGAGCAGGTAAAACTCTCTGGTTTTGGTAACTTCGATCTGCGTGATAAGAATCAACGTCCGGGACGTAACCCGAAAACGGGCGAAGATATTCCCATTACAGCACGGCGCGTGGTGACCTTCAGACCCGGACAGAAGTTAAAGAGCCGAGTCGAAAACGCTTCGCCCAAAGATGAGTAATCAGATCTAACCAAAAAGGCCGCTTTTGCGGCCTTTTTTCTTTTCTGCGGGGGTATCGCACCGTAGAATCAATGACATCCTTTTCAGTTGAACGGAAATCATGCTGACTTTTGCCCGTCAACAACAGCGACAACATGTGCGCTGGATCCTGAGTCTGTCGGTACTGATGTTACTGACACTGTGGTTGAGCCTGTGCGCCGGAGAGCAGTGGATATCGCCCGCTGACTGGCTGACGCCCCGTGGCGAACTCTTTGTCTGGCAAATTCGCCTTCCGCGCGCGCTGGCGGTTCTGCTGGTGGGCGCGGCGCTGGCTTTGTCCGGCGCAGTGATGCAGGCGCTGTTTGAAAACCCGCTCGCGGAGCCGGGGTTGCTCGGCGTCTCCAACGGTGCGGGCGTGGGGCTGATCGCCGCCGTGCTGCTGGGGAAGGGTATACTGCCGCACTGGGCGCTTGGACTGTGCGCGATTGCCGGTGCGCTGGTCATCACGTTGATCCTCCTGCGTTTTGCCCGTCGTCATCTTTCGACCAGCCGCCTGCTGCTTGCCGGCGTGGCGCTGGGGATTATCTGTAGTGCGCTGATGACCTGGGCCATCTATTTTTCTACCTCATTCGATCTGCGTCAGTTGATGTACTGGATGATGGGGGGATTCGGTGGCGTTAACTGGGAGCAGTCCTGGCTGATGCTGGCCCTGATTCCGGTGCTGGTGTGGATCTGCTGCCAGTCGCAGGCGATGAACATGCTGGCGTTGGGGGAAACCTCTGCCCGACAACTGGGACTCCCCTTGTGGTTCTGGCGAAATCTGTTGGTGGTTGCCACCGGATGGATGGTCGGTGTCAGCGTGGCGCTGGCCGGGGCCATTGGTTTTATTGGCCTGGTCATCCCCCATATTTTACGCCTGTGCGGCTTAACGGACCATCGCGTGCTGTTACCTGCCTGTGCGCTGGCGGGGGCCATTGCGCTGCTGCTGGCCGATGTGGTCGCTCGCCTGGCGCTGGCCTCCGCCGAATTGCCGATTGGCGTGGTCACCGCGACGCTCGGCGCACCGGTTTTTATCTGGCTGTTACTCAAAGCCGGACGTTAGGTACGACAAGACAGTCTATGATTAGAAGCTGGTATTTGAATCACTCACGATCCTGGAGAGGCTATGCAAGACTCGATTCTGAACACGGTAGTGACAACGATTGATGGCGAAGTGACCACGCTTGAGAAATACACAGGTAATGTTCTGCTGATTGTTAACGTAGCTTCAAAATGCGGACTTACCCCACAGTATGAGCAACTGGAAAATATTCAGAAAGCGTGGGCCGACCGTGGCTTTATTGTGCTGGGCTTTCCCTGCAATCAGTTCCTTGGGCAGGAACCTGGCAGTGATGACGAGATCAAAACCTGGTGCGCGACGACCTGGGGCGTGACCTTCCCGATGTTCAGCAAGATTGAGGTAAACGGGGAGGGGCGTCATCCGCTGTACCAGAAACTGATTGAGGCGGCACCGACGGCTGTAGCCCCTGAAGAGAGTGGTTTCTATGAGCGAATGGCCAGCAAAGGGCGTGCGCCGCTCTATCCTGACGATATCCTGTGGAACTTTGAGAAGTTCCTTGTAGGCCGTGATGGCAAAGTGATACAGCGTTTCTCTCCGGATATGACGCCGGAAGATCCGATTGTGATGGAAAGCATCAAACTCGCGTTGGCTAAATAATGTCTTCAGTGATGCAGTTACAGGATGTGGCGGAATCGACCCGGTTAGGGCCTCTGTCCGGCGAGATTCGGGCAGGGGAGATCCTGCATCTTGTGGGGCCGAACGGCGCCGGAAAGAGCACGCTGCTGGCGCGGATGGCAGGGTTAACCAGTGGGGCGGGAACGATCGCTCTGGCGGGGACTGAGCTGGCATTGTGGCCCGCCGCTAAACTTGCCCGCCATCGTGCTTATCTGGCGCAGCAGCAAAATCCGCCCTTCGCGATGCCGGTATGGCACTTCCTGACGCTACATCAGCCAGACAAAACGCGCACAGACCAGTTGATGGCGGTGGCCGAGTCGCTGGGGCTGGCGGACAAACTTGAACGCAATGCGAAGGAGCTCTCAGGTGGGGAATGGCAGCGCGTCCGTCTTGCCGCGGTGATCCTGCAAATCGCGCCAGAGACCAACCCACAGGGGCAGCTATTGCTCCTCGATGAGCCCATGAACAGCCTTGATGTCGCGCAGCAAAATGCGCTGGATCGCATTCTGCACCGCCTGTGCCAGCAGGGGATTGCCATCGTGATGAGCAGTCACGACCTGAATCATACCTTGCGCCACGCGCACCGGGCGTGGTTGCTCAAACAGGGGAAACTGCTCGCCAGCGGTCCACGTGATGAAGTGCTGACGCCAGCGCATTTAGCGCAGGCGTATGGTCTGCACTTCCGGCGTCTTGACATCGAAGGTCACAGAATGATTATATCAACCACTTAAACGAAATGGTTTCTTGAAAACCCGCGTAAATACCCGCTATAAGGGGTGAAGAATAAAAATACAGAGGATTCGCCTGAATGCGTTTCTGGTTTCTTTTTTGCACAGCACTGTTGTTGGCCGGATGTAGTAGCCACCGAGCGCCGCCGCCCAATGCCCGGCTCTCTGATTCCATTACCGTAATTGCCGGGTTAAATGATCAACTCCAGACCTGGCGCGGGACGCCCTATCGTTACGGCGGCATGAGTCGCGGTGGTGTGGATTGTTCCGGTTTTGTGCTGATGACCATGCGCGATCAGTTCTCTTTGCAGCTGCCACGCGAAACCCGTCAACAGGCAAAACTGGGGACGGAAATCGATAAAGACGACTTGTTGCCTGGCGATCTGGTGTTTTTCAAAACCGGGTCGGGAGAGAGCGGTTTACATGTGGGTATTTATGATACTAACGGTCAGTTTATTCATGCATCAACCAGTCGTGGTGTGATGCGTTCGTCGCTGGATAATGTCTACTGGCGGAAAAACTTTTGGCAGGCGAGACGCATTTAGTCGTAGGGCGTTATTTCGATTGAGGATGTCCCTCGCTTTTATTGCCGAAAAAGAACAATGCTGGATAAGCGTTTATAATCAGGATAAGCTGAATACTAAGGAACCGGGGCTCCGGGTGAAAAGGACAACATGAACATTTTCCTTCTGGCATTAAAAAAGATGGATGACGACATCCTGTGTAATAGGTTGCCGAATCACTCCCTGTATGTGGGACTGCCGTGATGAATGTTTCACTGGATAATGTGTATCATTCTGAACTCTATTTTCAGCCCGCCAGGAATGTACAACGAAAACTTATCGGTTTAAGCGTTATCGCGAACTTTGTCAGTGAAGACGGTGACGTTCGTATCCCAACTGAACTGGTGCTTCCGCGACTTTCTCACGAAGAACAGTGCCAGTTATTTATCGAAAAGCTGGCGCTGATCGAAACGTGCCAACATTTTTTTATTCAACATAAACTTGTCGCCTGGATTTATATAACCCCGGCAGTTGTACCGTTATTATTAACCAATAGTGAGTGCGTTTCTGCCGTTAAACGGTTTTCGTTTCTCGAACTCATGATTAATGAGAATTTTCCCGAACTGTCTGAAGGCAAAGAGAATAAAACGTTGAATGCGCTGGCTGAACGTTTTCCTCTGGTACTGGCCAATTTCGGTGCAGGGGAAAGTGCCAACAAAGCCATATTCGATGGATTATTTAAACGAATTATCCTGGACCGGAATTTTGTCCATCGTCGGGCCACTCGTCTTTCCTTCGAACCGTTCATGCGCGCCATCCTTACACAAGTGTCGCCTTATTGCGAATCGCTGATGATCGCCGGTATCGACAGCGAAGCGATGTTGACCCGCGTGACGCCATTCGGTTTTAGCGGTATGCAGGGCGGGCTGTGGCCTGTCGTCTCGGCCAGTCAGGTCACCCAATTACTCCACGGATAACCTTTCTGTTTGCTGGTGTTTATGACGGAATTAACCGTCTACACTACAGGCAGGAGGCCCTATGACCCTGTCTTTCACAGCCCGCTGGCGCGATGAACTGCCAGCAACATTTACCGCACTGTCGCCAACACCGCTGAATCACTCGCGACTGATTTGGCACAACGATGCGCTTGCCGAACAACTGGGCATCCCCGATTCCCTTTTTCATCCTGACAGCCCGGCGGGTGTCTGGGGCGGCGAGGCGCTGTTGCCGGGGATGTCTCCGCTGGCGCAGGTCTATAGCGGTCATCAGTTCGGCGTCTGGGCGGGTCAACTGGGTGACGGGCGCGGTATTCTGCTCGGTGAGCAGTTGCTTGCCGATGGCAGCACAATGGACTGGCACCTGAAAGGCGCGGGTTTGACGCCGTATTCGCGCATGGGTGATGGTCGTGCGGTATTGC
This sequence comes from Citrobacter sp. RHB35-C17, assembly GCF_013816795.1. NCBI lineage: Bacteria > Pseudomonadati > Pseudomonadota > Gammaproteobacteria > Enterobacterales > Enterobacteriaceae > Citrobacter > Citrobacter sp. RHB35-C17. The sequence continues at coordinate 2,076,731 of NZ_CP057150.1, forward strand.
GCTCCACGATCCGAGAAAGCCTTGCCAGTGAAGCGATGCACTACCTGGGGATACCAACGACCCGGGCGCTGACGATTGTCACCAGTGAAACACCAGTTTACCGCGAAACGGTGGAGGCGGGGGCGATGCTGATGCGACTGGCGCAAAGCCACTTGCGCTTCGGTCATTTTGAGCATTTCTATTACCGTCGCGAGCCGGAAAAAGTTCAGCAACTGGCGGATTTCGCCATTCGTCATTACTGGCCGCATCTCCAGCAAGACGCCGATAAGTACATTCTCTGGTTTCGCGACGTGGTCGCGCGGACCGCGTCACTGATCGCCGACTGGCAAACCGTGGGTTTCGCGCACGGGGTGATGAACACCGATAACATGTCGATCATCGGGCTGACGATGGACTACGGTCCGTTTGGGTTCCTGGACGACTATGAACCGGGCTTCATTTGCAACCATTCTGACCACCAGGGGCGCTACAGCTTTGACAATCAACCGGCGGTAGGTTTGTGGAATCTTCAGCGCCTTGCGCAAAGTCTGTCGCCCTTCATCACCGTTGAGGCGCTCAATGATGCCCTCGACGGGTACCAGGTGGCGCTACTGACGCGCTACGGTCAGCGGATGCGGCAGAAACTGGGGTTCATGACCGAACAAAAAGATGACAACGATCTGTTGAACGAATTGTTCAGCCTGATGGCCCGCGAGCACAGTGACTATACCCGTACTTTCCGCATGCTAAGCATGACAGAGCAGCAGAATGCCTCCTCTCCACTGCGCGACGAATTTATCGATCGCGACGCCTTTGATGACTGGTTCACACGTTACAGAACGCGTTTGCAGCGCGATGCAGTCGATGATGCTGCGCGTCAGTCGCTAATGCTGAGCGCCAATCCTGCGGTGGTGCTGCGTAACTGGCTGGCGCAGCGGGCGATTGCGGCGGCGGAGAAAGGCGATATGAGTGAACTGCATCGCTTACATGCCATATTGCGCGAGCCTTTCCGCGATCGCGATGATGACTACAGCCAGCGTCCGCCGGACTGGGGCAAACGCCTGGAAGTCAGCTGTTCAAGCTGAAGCGCTATTTGGTCAGCAAGAGTTTACCTGCCTGCGTTTGACGCAGCAGGTATTCCTGACCGTTGTGATCGATAATCACTTTACCGTCATCACCTAACAGTTTCTGACTGCTGATCTTGCGGATGGGCGCAGGTGGGAGAGCCGCGTTTTCTCGTTCCTTAAGGCGGGGGGACTCAATGTTATCCATACGGGTATCACGATTTATTAATAATAATTAATGTAACAATGATTTTTATTATCAATAAAGTGCACGATAACAACAAGTATTAAATGTGGTAGTTTGCGAAAAGGGGGGGAGAATATGCCCACCCTGTACGGATGGGCGGACGATCAGAAGCGGCTGTCCACCGCCGAGGCCAGTTTGCTCAGCAGCAGTTCAGTGTCTTCCCAGTTAAGGCAAGGATCGGTTATCGACTGACCATAAACCAGTGGCTGCCCGCTGATAATTTTCTGCGTACCTTCACGCAGGAAGCTTTCCGCCATAATGCCGGCGATGGCTGTCGATCCGTTACGGATTTGCTGGCAAATATCATCACAGACATCCAGTTGACGGCGATGCTGCTTCTGGCAGTTGCCGTGGCTGAAATCGACGACCAGATGTTCTGGTAAATCAAATTCATGCAGCGTATCGCAGGCTGCAGCAATATCTTCAGCATGGTAGTTCGGCTTTTTGCCACCGCGCATAATGATATGGCCATAAGGGTTGCCGCTGGTCTGATAAATGGTCATCTGACCGGTTTTATCGGGTGAGAGGAACATATGGCTGGCGCGGGAAGCGCGGATCGCGTCAACGGCGATACGGGTATTTCCGTCGGTCCCGTTTTTAAAGCCGACCGGGCAGGAGAGCGCCGAGGCCATTTCGCGGTGGATCTGGCTTTCGGTGGTCCGCGCGCCAATGGCGCCCCAACTGATCAAGTCGGCAATAAATTGACCGGTCACCATATCGAGAAATTCCGTCGCGGTTGGGATGCCCAGTTCATTGACCTGCAACAGCAGTTTACGCGCCAGTTCAATGCCGTGATTCACGCGATAGCTGCCGTTGAGATCCGGGTCGGAAATGAGTCCCTTCCAGCCGACAACGGTACGTGGTTTTTCAAAATAGGTGCGCATGACGATTTCCAGGCGCGCCTGATGCTGCGTGCGCAGCGCCTGTAAACGCGTGGCATACTCCAGTGCGGCATCGAGATCGTGAATGGAGCACGGACCTACAATAACCAGCAAGCGGCGGTCTTCACCATTCAATATTCTTTCTATCCGGCGTCGGGAGTCGGTGACGTGGCTGGCGACGGCGGGCGACACAGGATGCCGTTGCGCAAGTTCAGCGGGCGTGACCAGACTGTCTATACGCGCGGTACGCAGTTCATCGGTTCTGTTCATGATAATTCTCAGAAATTTGTGGCTTCTACGGCAGAGGTACCGGGAAGTGATGGGCACAACCTTAAACCAATCCCTGCTGATTTCAAGTGCGAGGTGCGTCACACCTCGCGGCAGAACGGTATGATAACAAAAAAACAGAACTCGTGAACTAGTTTATTAGTACATGCGTCGACTTAATCCCATGATATCGAGGATTTTGGTGGCAATCTCTTCAACTGAATAGTTAGTACTGTTCAACCACGGGATCTGGTTCTTACGGTAGAGCGCCTCGACTTCGGCCACTTCCATACGGCACTGACGCAGGGAGGCATAGCGACTGTTTTCCCGGCGTTCTTCGCGGATGGCGGCCAGTCGTTCAGGGTCAATCGTCAGACCAAACAGCTTATGTTGCAGGGGTTTTAACGATGCAGGCAGAACCAGATTGTCCATGTCGTCGGCAATAAAAGGATAGTTTGCCGCGCGGATGCCAAACTGCATTGCCAGGTAGAGGCTGGTGGGCGTTTTGCCGCAGCGCGAGACGCCTAACAAAATCACCTGCGCCTGGTCCAGGTTGCGCAACGAAATGCCGTCATCGTGGGCAAGGGTATAATCAATGGCGGCGATTCGCGCATCGTACTTGTTCAGGTTACCCGGATTCAGCCCGTGCGTCCGGTGAGCAATCGGCGTGGGGTAGAGTTTCATCTCGTGCTGTAGCGGGGTGATCAGCGCCTGCACGATATCCTGACAGAAGCCTTCGCTTTGCAGAATGATGGAACGGATCTCCGGTAATACAATCGAATAGAACACCAAAGGGCGCACGCCGGTTTGTTGATAAATGGCGTCGATTTGGTCTTTAACGGCGCGGGCGCGGTTCTCATTTTCAACAAACGGCAGCGTAATACTGCTGATAGTGACGGGGAACTGTGACATCACCGCATGGCCCAACACTTCAGCGGTAATTGCCGTTCCATCGGAAATATAAAACACGTGACGATCTACAGCATTATCCATTTTCACACCCTGAAAGTCAGTCATAATTCTCTGAAAGCATAAATTAAAATTACTCTGAAGCGTAGAAAATAACGCTTATTTTGAAAATGAAATGGTATTTTTATATTTTATGAAAAGTGCATTTCATTTTATGGAACAGATGTTTATACCGACACATTTTGTGGGGATCGCCCGCCATTCGCGGGTTTGCGCAAATGGGTAAACTGTCCGAAAAAATAAAAAATATATTTGCTTGAACGATTCACCGTTTTTTTAAGCGGGTTAAATATGCAAAGATAAATACGTAATTAAGCGTTTCCTAAACTCGTTCATTTATCACAAAAGGATTGTTCGATGTCCAACAATGGCTCGTCACCGCTGGTGCTTTGGTATAACCAACTCGGCATGAATGATGTAGACAGAGTTGGGGGCAAAAATGCCTCCCTGGGTGAAATGATTACTAACCTTTCCGGTATGGGTGTATCGGTACCGAATGGTTTTGCCACAACCGCCGATGCGTTTAACCAGTTTTTGGACCAAAGCGGTGTAAACCAGCGCATCTATGAACTGCTGGATCAAACGGATATTGACGATGTTAACGCGTTAGCGAAGGCCGGCGCGCAGATCCGCCAGTGGATTATCGACACTCCTTTCCAGCCTGAGCTGGAAAATGCTATCCGTGATGCCTACGCGCAACTCTCCGCGGACGATCAACATGCTTCTTTCGCCGTGCGTTCATCTGCCACTGCGGAAGATATGCCGGATGCCTCTTTTGCCGGGCAGCAGGAAACCTTCCTCAACGTCCAGGGCTTTGACGCAGTACTGGTCGCCGTGAAGCACGTGTTTGCCTCGTTGTTTAACGACCGCGCAATCTCCTATCGCGTTCACCAGGGCTATGACCACCGTGGTGTGGCGCTCTCTGCGGGTGTCCAGCGGATGGTGCGTTCCGATCTGGCGTCGTCCGGCGTGATGTTCTCCATCGATACTGAATCTGGCTTTGACCAGGTGGTGTTTATCACCTCCGCGTGGGGGCTAGGCGAGATGGTGGTGCAGGGCGCGGTAAACCCGGATGAGTTCTATGTCCACAAACCGACGCTGGCGGCCAATCGCCCGTCTATTGTGCGCCGCACGATGGGCTCGAAAAAAATCCGCATGGTCTATGCGCCGACCCAGGAACACGGCAAACAGGTCACCATTGAAGATGTGCCGCAGGAAAGCCGTGATATTTTCTCCCTCACCAACGACGAAGTGCAGGAACTGGCGAAGCAGGCGGTACAGATTGAAAAACACTACGGTCGTCCGATGGACATCGAGTGGGCGAAAGATGGTCATACCGGCAAACTGTTCATCGTCCAGGCTCGTCCGGAAACCGTGCGTTCTCGCGGCCAGGTGATGGAGCGTTACACGCTGCACACGCAGGGCAAAATCATTGCGGAAGGCCGTGCTATCGGTCACCGCATCGGGGCAGGCCCGGTAAAAGTCATTCATGATATCAGCGAGATGAACCGCATTGAGCCTGGCGACGTACTGGTCACCGACATGACCGACCCGGACTGGGAACCGATCATGAAAAAAGCGGCGGCGATTGTCACTAACCGTGGCGGTCGTACCTGTCACGCGGCCATTATCGCGCGTGAACTGGGGATCCCGGCGGTGGTAGGCTGCGGCGATGCCACTGAGCGCATGAAGGATGACGAGAAGGTCACCGTTTCCTGCGCAGAAGGCGATACAGGCTACGTGTACGCCGACATGCTCGACTTCAGCGTTAAGAGCTCCAGCGTCGATACGATGCCGGATCTGCCGCTGAAGGTGATGATGAATGTCGGTAACCCGGATCGGGCGTTTGACTTCGCCTGTCTGCCAAACGAAGGCGTTGGCCTGGCGCGTCTGGAATTTATCATCAACCGTATGATTGGCGTCCACCCGCGTGCGCTGCTGGAGTTTGACGATCAAGATGCCAAACTGCAAAACGAAATCCGCGAGATGATGAAAGGCTTTGATTCTCCGCGTGAATTTTACGTAGGTCGCCTGACGGAAGGGATCGCCACCCTCGGCGCGGCGTTCTGGCCGAAACGCGTGATTGTGCGTTTGTCCGACTTTAAGTCGAACGAGTACGCAAACCTGGTGGGTGGTGAACGCTACGAGCCAGAGGAAGAGAACCCGATGCTGGGCTTCCGTGGCGCGGGTCGCTATGTGTCGGACAGCTTCCGTGATTGCTTTGCGCTGGAATGCGACGCGGTGAAACGCGTGCGTAATGAGATGGGACTGACTAACGTCGAAATCATGATCCCGTTCGTCCGTACCGTTGAGCAGGCAAAAGCGGTCGTGGAAGAGCTGGCGCGTCAGGGGCTGAAACGCGGCGAAAATGGTCTGAAGATCATCATGATGTGTGAGATCCCGTCCAACGCCCTGCTGGCTGAACAGTTCCTGCAATACTTTGACGGCTTCTCGATCGGTTCTAACGACATGACACAGTTGGCGCTGGGTCTGGATCGTGACTCTGGTGTGGTATCAGAGCTGTTTGATGAGCGTAACGACGCGGTGAAAGCGCTGCTGTCGATGGCGATTCGCGCCGCGAAGAAACAGGGTAAATACGTCGGGATTTGCGGTCAGGGTCCGTCTGACCATGAAGACTTTGCCGCCTGGCTGATGGAAGAGGGGATCGACAGCCTGTCGCTGAACCCGGATACCGTTGTCCAGACCTGGCTGAGCCTGGCGGAATTGAAGAAGTAAGGTACTGCCGGATGGCGATGCGCCGCCATCCGGCAATTTATGCCTCACGGCATTCCGACGCTAATCGTTGAATAATATCCTGGCGTAACAGGAACTTTTGGATCTTCCCGGATGCCGTTCTGGGTAACTTTTCGACCACCACAATGTGCTCTGGATACTTATATTTCGCTACCCGTTTACGGCTAAAGAAGGCAACCACTTCTTCCAGCGACAGTGAATGATGCGGCGCTTTCAGCACGATGTAGGCACAGGAACGCTCGCCTAAACGTTCGTCCGGCATAGCAACCACACAGGCATCGTGAATGCGGGGGTGCTGCAACAGAATATCTTCCACTTCGCGACTGCTGATGTTTTCTCCGCCCCGAACGATAATATCTTTCTTGCGCCCGGTTATCTGAATGTAGCCCGCCTCGTCCATCCGACAGAGATCGCCACTGTAGTACCAGCCCTCGCTATCCAGCGCCCGGGCGGTTAACTCAGGCTCGTCAAGATAGCCCATAAAGACGTTCGGTCCGCGCGATGCCTCTTCCCCTTCAACGCCCGGAGGCACGGGATTACGCGCCTCATCAACAATTCTGATCTCCACGCCTGCCGCCGCGTAGCCATCGGTATTCATCATACGGGAAGGGGGATCGTCGAGATTCACTACCGCATGCGGCGAGCTTTCCGTCGAACCATAAACGCTGAGCAGTTTAATGCCGCGCTGCTGGCAGTCGCGAGCAATGCGCTGCGGAATGGTCGTTCCTCCGCACAAAAAGAAACGCAGCGAAGAGAGGTCGGCAGGCTGCTGTTCCACGGTACAGAGCAGGTCGTACACAAACGGCGTCGCCCCTAAGACGCAGGTACAGCGCTGTTGCTCCAGAAGCGCAAGGCAGGCCGTTGGGGTAAAAATATCCAGTAGCACGCTGCGCGCGCCGATCAGAAACGGTGCCGTCACGCCGTGTAAAAAACCGGTGGCGTGTCCCAGCGGCGCTGGCATCAGAAAGACGTCCAGCCAGGTCAGATTCAGACGCGCGCAGTAGGCCCGCTCGCTGGTGAGAATATTGTTGTGGCTGAGCATGACGCCTTTTGGCAGTCCCTCGGTGCCAGAGGTAAACAGCACGGCGGCCAGCTCGTCGCCGTGAACCTGAATATGACGGGCAAGTGGCGCGTTGTCCGCAACGATCTGGCTGAGGGCGAGCGAGGTTGTCGCCGGTGCCAGTTTATCGACGCCGATAACGTGTTGCAGATGTGGCAACTGGTTTTGCAGGGGCAAGATCAAATCGACCGGGCGCGTCTGTTTAAACACGGTTGGGGCGAAAAACAGTTTTGCCTGGCACTTGTTCAGCACCCACACCAGCTCGGCTTCGCGCCAGGCGGGCAGCAGGGGAACGGATACGGCGCCGGTTTTCAGACAGGCGAGATAGATAACGGTAAATTCGCACCAGCCGGGAAGCTGAAAAGCGACGCGGTCGCCGGGCTGAATGCCGTTCGCCAACATCCAGCTCGCCAGACAGCTTGCCGCGTGGTCGAGGGCGGCGTAAGTGAATTCCGTACCGTGGTTATCCACGACGGCGATTTTGTCTGGCACGCTGCGTGCGGTATGTTGCCAGTAGTCTCCCAGCGAGGCATCGCCCCAAAAGCCAAGCTTGCGGTATGCGTCCCGCCGCCCGGCGTCAAACGTTAATGTGACACTCATCGGAGGTTCCCGGTCTATCAAGGGGGTAGTAGGGGATTGCAGGCCGGATAAGACGCCTGGCGTCACTCTCCGGCATTTGTGCCCATCCGTCGTTTCAGCCGTAGCGGAAATCCACGCCAAACGTGCCTGCGGGGTACTCCCATTTTTCGAGGATCGTCTCACCACACAGCACCCGGCAGGTTCCGCACTCCAGACAGCCCGCGGAATCAAAGTGAATCGTACCTGCCTCATCCTGCTTATAGAGTCCGGCAGGGCAGGCATTCAGCAATTTTTGAAACTCTTTGCTGTCCGGGTTCGCCGCCAGAATGATGTGCGGATGGCCCTCATCAACATGGAATTTATTGACGCCCAGTTTGACGTCGACGTTAACGCGATTTTCCTGGCTCATAGCGCCGTGACTCCCTTAATGCCATCTTTGAGCAGATTCATCAGCCCGATCTGTTTTGCATGTGACAGGATCATTTTGCGCATCGGCTGATTCGGGCTGCCATCAATGGTGAATATGTCATTCATGATGTCCGCCACCATTCGCGGGTACTGGGTGAACAGGCGCGGATTCTCCATCAGCGCCGGGATCTTACGGAAATGCTGCATATCACGCATAACGCACCCTTTCTCCAGCTCGTGTTTGTATTGCGCAAGCGTGCGATCAGAGAAGTCCTTGCGCTCTTTGGCCCCAATTGCGGCGTGTGCCGCCGCTTCGGCAGAGGCGATGGCTAAATCCATTCCGCGTACCGTAAAACCGAGGTTCAGACAAAAGCCCGCAGCGTCACCGACAATCATCACACCGTCGCCTACCAGCTCCGGCACCATCGCCAGTCCGCCTTCTGGCACCATATGTGCCGAGTACTCCAGCAATTTGCCGCCCTGAATCAACGGACGAACGGCAGGGTGCTGTTTAAAATCTTCCAGCATCTGCGGTACGCTTTTCTGCGCATGGGCCATGTCGCCCAGCCCGCATACCAGACCGAGGGAGACGGAATCGCGATTGGTATAAAGGAACCCGCCGCCCATCAGGCCGTTTGACGGTGATCCTGCGAATAACCACGCCGCGCCTTCATTTCCGGACAGATTAAAACGGTCGTTGATTTGCTCCGGGGAGAGGCCAATCAACTCTTTCACACCGACAGCGTAATGGTGCGCCGATGAGGCAGGTACCATGCCCAGCGAACGGCCCAACATTGAATTGACGCCATCAGCGAGGATCACCACGTTGGCTTCGAGAATATCGTCGCCAGCCTGTACGCCTGTGACCTGGTTGCCTTCACGAATCAGCGCATCCACGCGCACGCCAGGGATAAATTGTGCGCCAGCCGCTTCGGCTTGCTCCATCAGCCACGGGTCGAGACGGTTGCGCAACACGCTGTACGATGCCTGAGTCGGTACATCCGGCTGTTCGCGATGGTAATCCAGCGTGATCGCGCTTTCTTCCGTCATAAACGAGATTTTCTCGCGGGTGACTTTGCGTTCAACGGGCGCCTTCTCGCCAAATCCGGGCATAATCCGCTCAATCACATGGGCGTAGAGACGCCCCCCGGTCATATTTTTACTGCCCGCGCTGTTACCGCGCTCGATGACCAGAACATCGAGTCCGGCTTTTGCCATGATGTACGCCGCCACCGTGCCCGCTACGCCAGCACCGACGACGATGGCATCAAATTTTTCATCCGACATGCTTAAAGCTCCCTTCCCGCCGTTTGCACAGCGGGAGATGTGGGTCAAGGAGAGAATTAGCGCAACTGCGCGATCAGGGCAGGGACCACTTTGTAGATATCGCCCACCAGTCCGTAATCGGCATAGTTAAAGATTGGCGCGTTTTTATCTTTGTTCACGGCGACAATCACTTTCGCGCCATTGCCGCCCACCATATGCTGGATCTGTCCGGAAATACCCAGCGTCAGATACAGTTCGGACTTCAGCAGTACGCCGGAAACGCCGATGTAACGCTCGCGCTCCATCCAGTTTTCCCCTTCGGCGATAGGGCGTGAACAGCCCACTTCCGCGCCGAGTACGGCGGCCAGTTCGCGCACCATGTTCAGGTCGTCTTGTGCCGCCAGGCCGCGACCGACGCCTACCACGCGTTTTGCTTTGCTTAAATCAACGCTGCTGAGCGATTTGGCGCGACGTTCCTGACACAAGATCTCCTGGCGCGGGGCCACCCACTCGGCGGTAACCACCGGGCAGTCATGCATGTGATCCGCCTCAATCGGCTCCAGTACACCAGGGGCGAGAGTGATAATGGCCAGCGGGCTGTTCAGTTTTTCTTTGCCAAACGCCAGGCCGCCATACATACGATGCTCGGCAAACAGCGCGTTCTCTTCAACGCTCACTGCCGTCGCATCGTTAACCATGGCCGCATCCAGCTGAATACTCAGACGCGCGCCCAGCGCTTTGCCGCGCTTGGTTGCAGCCATCAGCAGCAGACCGTCGCCTTTTTCCCGGATTTGCGCGGCCAGCGTTTCGGCGTAATTTTCGATTCGCTGCAGGTCGGAGGGTTTATCCAGTACGATGATGCCGTCGGCACCGAGCGGCTTAACCTGCGCCGCCTGCTCAGAACCCTGAACAATGGCATAGACCTGTTGACCCCACTGACGTGCGCCAGCCATCAGCTCTGCGTAGCGTTCAACGTTATCGCTAAATACCCAGACGTGGGTTAATTGACTCATGATTGTGTTCTCCGTTGGGCTCAGTTCAGGGCTTTTTTCAGGTGTTCAGCCAGTTCGGCGATGGCTTCCGGCGAATCGTTATCCAGAATGATGTGCTTACGCGCCGTTTGTGGTGGTACAGTAATGGCAACCAGTTCTGCTCGCAGCTCGCCCTGACTCCAGCCGATGTCGCTTGCCTGCCATGTGTGTACGGGCTTTTTCCCGGCGCCAAGAATGGCTTTCATTGAGGGGATGCGTGGCACGTTAATATCCGATGTCACGCAGATAACGGCCGGAAGTGTCAGTTCTATCACCTCAACGTCCTCTTCCAGCGTACGTTCTACAAGCAGCTTATCGCCCTGACGCTGGAGGCTGCTGACGGCGTTAAGGGTTGGCAGTTGCAGGATCTCACCGACCAGTAGACCAACCTGTTGTGCATAAAGGTCCCCAGACCCTTCACCAAACAGGAGCAGATCGAATCCGATTTTTTCCACCGTGGCGGCAATGGCCTGCGCCGTGTCTTTTGGCAGCGCGTGTTCCAGCTGTGCATCCTGCATCAGATACAGTGCATGTGGCCCGCGGGAGAGCACATCCTTACGCACTTTAGAGTTTTGCAATAATAAGCCGCCCACCGTCAGTGCCACGATCTCATCCTCTGCCTCGGTGGCCAACTGCGTTGCGGCCTCAATGGCGTTGAGATCGAACTGACTGATTTTGGCGTCCGCATTGTCAAAGCTCAGCGCTTGCTCGGGCGTAACAACAATGTCCTGTTCTTCAGGCACCAGCTTAAAGCAGGTTATTATTTTCATGGCATCTCCTGTGAGTCGCATACCGACAGTGACAATCAGGCCACCCCGGCGGAAAGTGAAAATTGACTGGAAATAGTGTGCGACAGACGGCGGCTTTTTATCGACGGAGCAATCTGTTTTCGTTACCAGGTATCTTGCAAAAAAAGTGGGATCGCTCGTACAAAAGAAATGAGTAGAAAATCATTTGAGAAAATTAAACGTATTATCTTGCAGGTGAGGGAAATAATCTTGTTTTGCCCTTACTAAATACAGTTGTATAACCGCCATACTCGCTTTATTTTATCCTCATTATATTGTTCAGGATAAATTTCTGCTTGTGGAGGTTGTCATGTATCAACGCTGCTTTGATAATGCCATGGAAAGCCTTTTTGACCAGGGCAAAACCCCGCGATTTTCCCGATTTGTCATTAGTGATGATCCCCGTTGGGAGTCCGGTCATCATGTTCATGACAATGAGACCGAGCTGATTTATGTCAAAAAAGGCATCGTCAGATTAACGATCGACTCTTCCCTTTATGTGGCTCACGAAGATGATATTGTCGTGGTGGAGCGGGGGCGGTTACACGCCGTGACATCGGATGTGAACGCGCCAGCCACCACCTACACCTGTGCGCTGTATGGCTTTCGCTTTCAGGGCTGGGAGGAAAACCAACTGCTACAATCGCATTCCTGTCCGGTGGTTGCCGTCGGCCAGGGAAAAGAAGTGATCAAAAGTATTTTTAATGAGCTCGGGGTGATGCTGCCGCAAAGTAAAAATGGCCTGACGTCGTCCGTCTGCGATGCTTTTGCCTATGCGTTGACGGTGCTCTTCTTTGAGAACTTTAAAAATGCATATCGTTCGGAACAAGGACATATTAAAAAAGATGTTCTGATTAAAGATATTCTGGTCTATCTCAATAATAATTATCGGGAGAAAATTACGCTTGAGCAGTTATCAAAAAAATTTCGTGCCAGCGTCAGCTATATTTGTCACGAATTCACCCGCGAGTACCATATTTCACCGATTAATTATGTGATTCAGCGGCGGATGACCGAAGCGAAATTTGCCTTAACCAATACTGATTATTCACAGGCCGAAATTTCCTGGCGCGTCGGGTATGAAAATGTCGACCACTTCGCGAAGCTTTTTTTGCGCCACGTCGGCTGTTCGCCAGGCGATTATCGTAAACAGTTTAAAAACAGCCTGACAGAGCAGGCCTGCCTGTTGTCCGACGTCTGAGTATATGTGTCATCATCGGTAAGCGTTTGAATGGCCGGATACGATGCAAGTACCGTATCCGGCCTGTCGCTTACTTGTTCTGATAATCCTTCAGGATCTGCCGACCTGCGACATAAATCATGATCTCATCCGTCCCGCCGCCAATCCGTTCACAACGGACATCGCGCCAGAATCGGGAGACACGCGCTTCGTCGGTATAACCCAGCCCGCCCATAATCTGAATTGCATCGTCAATCACTTCCATCGCGGTGCGGGCACAATACAGTTTCGCCAGCGCGGCGCTGGTACGCAGTGACTGCTCCTGATCGGCCTGCCATGCCACCTTCAGCACCATATTGCGCATGTTGTCGACTTTGATTGCCATCAGCGCCAGCTTTTCCTGGATCATCTGGTTGTGTCCAATCGGTTTGCCAAACGCAATGCGCTGGTTGGCATAACGTGCGGCATCCTCAAAGGCGCATTCGGCGAAGCCGGTACTGCGCGCAGCGTTGATCAGACGTTCCATCTCAAAGTTATACATCACGTTGAGAAAGCCCATGCCTTCTTCGCCCACCATGTCGCTTTCATCCACCTCAACGTTGTCGAGATAGACTTCGCAGGTGCTGAGCATATGCCAGCCGATTTTGTGCAGCGGATTGATTTTGATCCCAGGCTTGTTGGACTCCACCCACCAGAGGGTAAAGGCTTTCTTCGGATCTTTTGGCTCGGGATCGCGCGCCAGCACCAGCATGTATGGGTACTCTTTGGCGCCGGTAATAAACGTTTTCTGGCCGTTCAGGTACACCTTGCCGTCTTTGCGCGTGTAGCTGGTGGTGGCGCTGTTGTTGTCAGAACCCGCACCTGGCTCGGTTAACGCCAGGGCATAGGCCGGATCGCCGGTCTCCAGCGTGCTTTCCGCCGTTTTCCGCAGTTGTTCTGGCGAGCCGAAACGGCGCATGCTGTGAATACACTGCCCGTTGGTGATCAGAAAGGCCGGGGCGCCGCATTTTGACACTTCCATCAGGGCCAGCATTTGGGTGACATAGTCTGCCGGAATACCGCCGAACTCTTCCGGTACGCCCAGCATGGAAATCCCGTTATCCGCCAGCGCACGCATAAACTCTCTGGGGTAGGTCGCCGTCTGGTCGCAGGTGCGGAAATACTCTTCCGGAAAATTGCTGGTGATCAGTTCCCGGATACTGGCAAGCAGCAGCTCTTGCTCTTCGGTTAAAGAAAAGTCCATCATCATACTCCTTTTAATTCGCCGCTTCCGGCAGTTCAAAACCCATGGTGGCGTCGATAAATAATCTTTCATCCATCAGTTTCAGGTCTGGTGAAATAACCGGTGCGAAATCCATTTTCGCCAGAATATCGCGCTCCAGATCCACTCCAGGGGCAATTTCAATAAGATGCAGACCGTCCTCTTTTAGCGTAAATACCGCGCGTTCGGTGATGTAGCGCACGTCCAGACCGCGCTCGAGGGCGATTTTTCCGCTAAAGGTGATTTCCGGCAGTTCGCTGATGAATTTATTCACCCGGCCTTCCTGGACGATGGTTAATTTACCGTCGGCCACTTCTGTTTTCAGACTGCCAGCGGTTAGCGTGCCGCAGAAAACAATTTTCTTTGAGGTCGCGCTGATATCGATAAAGCCGCCAGTTCCCATGATTTTGCCGTTAAATTTGTGCACCCCGACGTTGCCGTGGCGGTCAACTTCCGCAAAGCTCAGATAGCAGACGTCCAGCCCACCGCCATGGTAGAAGTCAAACTGTGAGGTCATATCAAGAATGGCGCGAGTGTTGACGTTTGCGCCAAAAGCGACACCCTGGGAGGTGATCCCACCCACGGGGCCGGTTTCAACGGTCAGTACAAAGTCATCTGCACAGCCTTCCTCACGGGCCACCAGTCCAATGCCATCCGCGATGCCGACGCCAACGTTACCGACCGCACCTTTACGCATTTCAAACAAGGCGCGACGGGCAACCAGTTTGCGTTGGTTGAGGGGCAGGGAGAGCTGGGTGCTGTCGTCGAGGGTGAAATCGCCCGAGATAAATCGGTTCACCGGCGCGCCGCCGTACAGTTGCGTCTGGTCTGGGTCGACCACCACGATATCCACCAGATAGCCGGGGATACGTACGGATTTAGGATGCAGCGTGGCCTTCTTGACCATTTTCTGCACCTGCATCATCACGATGCCACCGTGGTTGTGCACCGCCTGAGCCAGCACCAGCGCGTCGAGGTACATCACCTCATCTTCAAACGAGGCATAGCCTTCGCTGTCGCAGGTGGTGGCGCGGATAAACGCGACGTTAGGCGCAATCGCTTTGTAGTAGAGATATTCTTTGTTATCAATCTCCACCAGCTTGATAAGGTCTTCTTTGGTGACCTCATTGAGCTTGCCCCCCTGTTGGCGCGGGTCGACGAAGGTGCCAATCCCGATATCGCTGAGGATCCCCGGCTGGTGGGCGGCAGACGCACGCAGAGCCTGAGTCAGCACCCCTTGTGGATAGTTATAGGCGACAATCTTATTTTGTTCCGCTAAATCCGAAATACGCGGCGACTGCCCCCAGTGCCCGCACAGAGCCCATTTCACCAGGCCTTCCTGAGCCAGCGGGCTGATTCCGCGATCGGCGCGATCGCCCAGACCCGTCGGACTGATAATCGATAAATTCCGTGGCGTTTGCGTTTGCTTATACTTATCGGCTAAAGCGGTAATTAAGGTGGTGGCTTCCAGAATACCGCCGCCTGCGCCTAATATACACAGTACATCTTCATCTTTAATATAATTTACTGCGTCCTGGGCCGAGAGCACAGGCACGCGACCATTAACGCGTGGTGGTCTTTCAGGTTTCATATAAACTCCTGGATACCCGGCAGAAGCCCTACGCCGCTGTGTTCAGGCGCAGGCCTCCGCTGAATATTCATGTGGAATATTCACTGTGGAATAAAATATATATTTAATGGCGGGAGAGAATCTGTCCCGCCTTTATTTCGTTAATTACGCCTGATGTAATATCGTTAATACCGTACGCAGATCGCTAACGGATATTTGTCCCGGTGCCGAAGCCTTTTTAACCGCGCCAAAGGTCGCCGCGGAGCCGAAGACTTCACCGGCCAGCCGTGAAATCACACCGGTTTTGGACATCGACATGGTGATCACCGGACGGTCAGCGTACTGTTCCTGCATTTTCAGCGTAGCGGAAAGCAGCGTCAGAACATCGCTGTGATTCTGCGGCATCAGGGCGATCTTCGGAATATCGGCACCCAGTTCCTGCATTTTGCGCAGCCGTGCAACGATCTCTTCTTCTGCTGGCGTCTTGTGGAAATCATGGTTGGACATGATCACGCTGACGTTTTTGCTGTGCGCGTAGTCTACTGTCGCCTTGACCAATTCATCACCGGTAAACAGTTCGAGATCGATCATATCCACCAGGCCGCTATCGACCGCCGCGCGATTCAGCGCGAGATAGGCGTCGGTTGAAATGGCCTGTTCACCCCCTTCCTTCGCACTACGGAACGTAAACAGCAGGGGAGTCTGGGGCAGTTCAGTGCGGATCGCGCGGACAGCCTCCAGGACGGCATCAGCAGAGGCGACATCGGCGAAATGGTCAACGCGCCATTCCAGAATGTCGAAATCCGCGTCGCGATAGGCCTGCGCTTCTGCGCGGACGCTGGCGATATCTTTGCCCATCAGCGAGACGATTATTTTTGGAGCCCCTTCGCCAATCACGAGGTTTTTTACGGTTACGGTTTTCATTTAATACCTTTTATCAGTCTTAGTTCCTGGCCGTCAGGCCGCAAACCCCATCACCTGTTTTACGTATTCCAGCGGAAAATCTTTGCCGGTCCACAGTTTGAACTGTTCAGCGCCTTGCCACAACAACATGCCGTAACCATCGATTGTTTTGCAACCGGCCTGTTGCGCTTGTTGCAATAACTTCGTCATATGCGGGTTGTAAACGCATTCGGTAACCAGCAGTTCCGGACGTAGCAGGCTCACGTCACTGACAATCGATTCATTTTCCAGCGGCTTCATGCCGACTTTAGTGCCATTGGTCAGGATATCCGCTGTCGCCAGCGCGTCAGCGAAGGCCTGCTGGTCAGCAAGGTCTGTCACCGTCACCACGCAGTCGGTGTTTTCATTCACCCGCTTAGCGAAGTCCACTGCTTTCTGGAAAAATTCATCATTGCGGTTAAAGAGTTTAATCGCTTTGATCCCCTCAATGGCTGCCTGCGCACCAATGGCCGTGGAGGCGCCACCCGCACCCAGTAATACCATGGTTTTATCCTTGATATCGAAACCACTCTCTTTGATTGCGCGAATGTGACCGGTGCCGTCGGTATTGTAACCACGCAGGTAGCCGTCATCATTGACGATGGTATTAATCGCGCCAACCAGCTTCGCCGCCGGGGTCAGTTCATCAACAAATTCACAGGCCAGCTGTTTATTGGGCATCGATACGCCGGTCCCGCGCATTTTTAACGCTTTCAGCCCCTCGATAGCGCCAGCGAAGGTGCTGTTGTCGACCTCAAAGGCCATATAGGTAAACGGCAATCCGGCTTTCTCCAGCGCCTTATTTTGCATTTCAGGCGACAAACTGTGTCTGATTGGATAAGCCATTAAGCCGATCAGTTCATATTTCGCGGTTACATCCATAACATGACTCCTTAAATTGTCGCTTAACTTTTTGTTGAAAAATAACGTTCGCCCAGACGGATATCGTTTTGTGGAATATTAAAGACCCGGTAATAGCGAACAAAAACGATAATGCCGGTGATAAAGGCCAGCAGGGCAAAAGCGAAATCCAGTAAAATGATGTATTGCAGGCCGATGGTGGAGAGGTAACCGGTAATCAGCGGAATAACAAAATTCGCGAGGCCGCCCATCATCATATAAACGCTGGTGACTTTGGCTTTGCTCTTCGGAAAGAATTCCGACATCACCGACACGCCCAGTTGTAAAATCCCGCCCGCGGCAGAGAAGCCAATCACAAACGCGCCCGCGTTACACACCAGCGGTGACGGCCAGAGATAAATGACAGCTGCGGTAACGGTGGCCAGTCCGGCATTAAAGACGTTAGCCCAGATGGGGCGAACCATTTTTTTCAGCAGTGCGGCAAAGATAAAGACGCAGACCAGCGAACCCAGGCTGTAATACGTGATGGTTTTCAGCGCATCCGCTTCTTCCATTCCGGCGAAGGCCATGGCGTATTTCGGCATCCAGACCACGATAACGTAAAAGGTGGAAAACGCCGCCACGCCAAACATGACGGAAGCCACTCCTTCCAGCCAGACCAGCGGTTTGCTGTTCATCTGCGGTAACTCTTTAGCGACGCTGGCATCCACCAACTGGCCGGGGAATTGACTGCGCAGTAACATCAGGGTGATCAGTACAAACAGAATGCCAGGAATGATCACGCCATAGCCGTACCAGATGTTGTTGAGCAGCATATAGCCGACCAGCATCGGATAGAGCATCTGTCCGAAGGAGACCATTGCTTTGACGAGGATCACCGCGGAACCTGACGCTTTCGGGAAACATTCCATCAGTGCCGGGTAGCCTCCGGTATCAAGCGCAGAGTTGGCCACGCCAACGCAGACGGCGAGGACAAAGGCCACCATCAGGTTAGGACTGGCAGGGATGCCGAAGAAAAAGAGAATATATAACGCGGCACCCAACAAAATGATCGCCCGACGACCGAATTTATCCGACAGGACGCCAAAAAACAGAATACTCACCAGACGACCAAGTCCGATGCCGGAAATTAAATAGGCGATCCCTGCGCTGTCGGTAGAAAACTTCGCGGCGAGTGAGGTCATATTTTGCGCCAGCGTAATGACGCTAATACCGTGGAGAAAATAGCTGAGATAAATACAGATGACCGCCAGGAAAAATGGCGTGCTGAAAGCCTGATTCTGTGACATTTTTTCAAAGCTCCTTGCCGGTTAATTTAATTCTGCTTTCGCCAGCGTTTTTATATCCGGCGATTTTTTATTAATATACGATGGTGAAACGACATGAACTACATAACATGACGTTTTCGTTACCAGGTATATTGCAGACGAAAGTGTGAAAACCCACGTATCCTGCGACGTTTTATTGTTAATAACGGTGTTATACAAACTATATTGCAGTCAGTGATAAGAATATTGCATTCGGCGGATTCAGCCTTATTGCGCCACCGGTGACATCATCAATTGACGTTTCGTTTCGAGACGGCTGCGATAGCCAATAAATAGCGCCAACAAGAACCCCACGGCGGCAATACCGGTATCGAACCACATAATATCGGCGATGCTCCTTTGTGAGAGATGGGCCGTGACCAGCGGGATCGTAAAGGTAGCAATGCTGCCCGCACTGTAATAAATGCCGGTGGCTTTCCCTTTGGCATGCGGAAAGCGGGCGGCCATCAGGGTCAGACCGATTTGCACTACGCCCCCGGCTGATGAAAAGCCGATCACAAAGGCAAAGACGATCACGACATACATCGTGGGATGCAGGCACACCGTCAATAGCGCGACAAACGAAACAAAAGTGTACAGCATCAGCAAGGTGGTTGAACGCACCGTTTTGCGCACCAGCGGGGCGGTAATCAAAACGCAAAGCAGCGAACCGCAGGTGTAGATACTCAGCAGTTTGATCGACAGGGTATACGACATCCCGGCGACAAACTGACCATACTGCGCCAGCCACTGGCTGATGAGATAAAACGTCGCCATTGAGATGTAGCCGTACAGGGTATAGCTGGCAAGGTCGATAAATGCGCAGCGATGTCTTTCAGCCGGGCGCTGGTGCGGTTCGTGTGTCGGTGTGACCGGCGCGAGGCGGCGTCCAGGATGCGGTGGAAAGGCGCAGCGCAGTAAAAACAGACCGTTAACCAGCATGATGGCGGCGGCAACGATAAATGACCAGCCAAACCACAGTTCTGCCCAGACGAGCAGACTGATGATGATGGGCAGTAAAAACTGTCCGCCGGAGACAAACGCCTTAATCAGAATGTTGGCGGTGCTCGGCGAAGAGGGAAAGGCCTCCATCAGGCTGGGATAGGTCCCGGCGTCCAGGAAACTGTTCGCCATGCCCGCGAGGACGCCGAACGCATAAGCGATGATGATATTATGGGTCGTCAGAATACCGAAAAAGAACGTCACATAACAAAGCATCCCCAGAATGATGAAGGGGCGGCGGCCAAACCGATCGGATAATAATCCGGCGCAAAACAGCACGCTTAAGCGCCCGATGCCTAATGAGGAGATCACGACTGACACCCCAGCGGCATTGGTCTGCCACTGTTGTTCGAGCGATGCCATGTTGAGACTCATCAGGATGACTCCCATACCGTGCACCAGGTAATTGAGATATAGCCCCATCGCAGTGGGGAAATAGTGATTTTTCATGATGCCTGCTCAGCGAAATGGCTAATGATTTTCCCTGGTACGGGGTAAATACCCGTGCCTTAAAAGTACAATGAGTCTCTATATTTGAAGTTTCTTAGTATGAATCGCCAGTGGCAGGAAATATGTGGTCTAACACAATCGTTCCAGGTCGTGGGCATAGAGTTCGGCAGCAACGGATTGATAAATCTTCCAGTCAAGAAAACTGCCATCACGATAGACCGACTGAAAATCGGTTAAATCAGAAAAGAAACGCATGGTATTATTACCAATGCGATTGTTTATCTTCTCTATAATAGCATTAATACGTAATTTTCTTTTTCTACGCATTTCCAGCAGCGTTTCAACAATGGCGGGAGGGAGTTCACATTCGCCATTTTCCCACCGCTGCCAGTCGGCGGCATTATAATCTGGCGCAATCCACGATACGCACTCATCAATGGTCATTGCAAAAACATGACGTAATGCCTGTAGCTCATAAGCGTTCATCATTGAATGACCTCATATTAAAAAACAGTAAAGCATAAATAACATTATCAGGTTGATTTCGGCGTGAAGAGAGTCGCAGTATCTTGTGCAATATTATTTGTTATCGGCATGTGAAAAGGGGAATTCCCCTGAAAAAAAGAGGGATAAAGGCAGAGGGAAGGATTATTTTGCGGTGAGACAGCCGCCATGTCAGGATAAAAAAAAGCCCATCGTGGGAGATGGGCAAAGACTACACACAGCAATTCGTTGTTTCACTCAGGGGATTTCCATACTTATAAATCAATGTCTTGATCTATAACCGTGAGCTAATAATAGGGTATGGGGTGTTTTAGCGTCGATCAGATTCGTCTCAATAGTTTAAAGACTGTAAAGAATTTGCGATACAAATCAGGGACAACGAAGCGGGAACAGGAAAGACAGAGGCATCGCGCTACACTATTGATTAGCTGTGCTAAACATTCAGGCGACCGCAGTCGCCTGCTATCGTGCTATTTTTTAAGGTTTTCGATTTCACCCAGTTCTTCGAGGATCTCTTCAGGTTCGCTGGTCGGCACAGGCGCTTCGTTAACCCAGGCCGAGAACAGTCGCCATGAAACGGCCAGCAGTACCGGACCGATAAACAGCCCAATCATGCCAAACGCAATCAGGCCGCCAATGACGCCGGAGAGGATCAGGATCAGCGGCAAGTCCGCGCCCATACGAATCAGCATCGGGCGAATGACGTTATCCAGTGTGCCCACCACGCAACTCCAGGCCAGCAGCACGCTGCCCCAGGTCGTATCGCCGCTCCAGTAAAGCCAGATAATGGCCGGAATCAATACCGGTAACGGCCCCAGTTGAACCAGACAGGAGAGGATCATCACCACGGAGAGCAGTGTGGCATAGGGTACGCCGGACACGGCCAGACCGATGCCGCCCAGCACCGCCTGCACCAGGGCAGTGACAACCACGCCCAGCGCCACCGCGCGGATCGCCTGGGCGGCCAGCAGCATCGCTGCGTCTCCGCGTTTTGCCGCCAGACGGTAGGCAAAATGACGAATACCCAACGCCACCGTCTCTCCACGCCAGTACAGCAGGGCGCTGAATAACAGCATCAGGCTGCAGTGCATCATAAAACGACCGATGTGAGCGGCCTGACCGACAAACCAGGTTGTTGTGGTACCGATGTACGGGCGAACCTTCGCCATAATCGCCGTACCGCCCATATCCAGCAGGTTATGCCAGCCGGCATACAGTTTGGCGCCAACCAGCGGAATGCTGTTCAACCAGGCCAGGTCCGGCAACGTCATATCCCCGCTCGTGACGGCGTGGATCAGCGGTCCGCTGCCGTCAACGATACTGTTGACCAGCAGGGCAATCGGGATCACAAACAGCAGTACTAATAAAAGTGTCATCACCAGAACCGCCAGCGAACGGCGGCCCCAGAGTAATTTTTGCAGGCGCAGTAGAACGGGCCAGGTCGCAATGACGATCGTCCCGGCCCAGGCAAAGCCCAGAATAAAAGGTTGAACAATCCAGAGACACGCCACAATCATGATGGCTAAAAACAGCACCGACAGCAGCACTTGTGCGATATCCCTGGGCTGACGAATATTGACCATAAACTCTTTTCACCTATGTAGTGCGTCAGATCGTTGACGCGACGCGACCGCTCGAAACACGTCTCATAATGATGAGCAATTTCAGCGGTTTTTGACAGGCGGATTCTGCCAGTATTTCTGTTGGGTGTATTAGAAAAAAATGTGATACAACAATAAGCAAACGATTAACTCCCACAACACACAGACCGCAGGAAAGGGTCACGATAATGATTCCACAAATTTCTCAGGCACCCGGCGTCGTTCAGCTGGTGCTCAATTTTTTGCAAGAGCTGGAGCAACAAGGATTTACCGGCGATACGGCAACCAGTTATGCCGATCGTCTGACAATGTCGACAGATAATAGTATCTATCAACTTCTCCCCGATGCCGTGGTTTTCCCTCGTTCAACGGCTGATGTGGCGCTCATTGCCCGCCTGGCGGCGCTGCCACGCTTTGCCTCGCTGATTTTCACACCGCGCGGCGGCGGTACCGGCACGAACGGACAGGCGCTCAATCAGGGCATCATTGTCGATATGTCCCGCTATATGAGCCGCATCATCGAAATCAACCCGGAAGAGGGCTGGGTGCGGGTGGAAGCGGGGGTGATCAAGGATCAACTGAACCAGTTTCTGAAGCCATACGGCTATTTTTTCGCCCCGGAATTGTCCACCAGTAACCGGGCAACGCTGGGTGGGATGATTAATACCGACGCCTCCGGACAGGGTTCTCTGGTCTACGGGAAGACATCCGATCACGTGCTGGGGGTGCGGGCCGTGCTGCTGGGCGGCGATATTCTCGACACTCAGCCGCTGCCGATCGCACTGGCGCAAACGCTCGGTCAGAGCAACACCACGATTGGCCGTATCTATCGCACTGTGTTTGAACGCTGCCGCGATAACCGTCAGTTAATTATTGATAAATTTCCCAAACTGAACCGCTTCCTGACGGGCTACGATTTGCGTCACGTGTTTAACGATGACATGAGCGAATTCGATCTGACCCGAATTCTCACCGGCTCGGAAGGGACGCTGGCGTTCATTACGGAAGCGCGACTGGACATTACGCCGCTGCCGAAAGTGCGTCGACTGGTGAACGTGAAATACGACTCTTTTGACTCCGCGCTGCGCAATGCGCCGTTTATGGTGGACGCGCGCGCGCTGTCGGTGGAGACGGTTGATTCAAAAGTGCTGAACCTGGCGCGTGAAGACATCGTCTGGCATTCAGTGAGCGAATTGATTACCGATGTCCCGGACAAAGAAATGCTCGGCCTGAACATTGTCGAATTCGCCGGGGATGATGAAACGGTTATCGACGCGCAGGTGGCTTCCCTGTGCGAGCGGCTTGATGAACTGATTGCCCGTGAAGAGGCTGGCGTGATTGGCTGGCAGCTATGCACTGAACTGGCGGGCGTTGAGCGTATCTATGCCATGCGTAAAAAAGCGGTGGGCCTGCTGGGTAATGCGAAAGGGGCGGCAAAACCGATTCCCTTTGCCGAGGACACCTGCGTACCGCCGGAACATCTTGCTGATTACATCGCGGAGTTCCGCGCACTGCTTGATGGTCACGGTCTGAGCTACGGCATGTTCGGTCACGTTGACGCCGGGGTGCTGCATGTGCGTCCTGCGCTGGATATGTGCGATCCACAGCAGGAGGTGCTGATGAAGCAAATCTCCGATGAAGTGGTGGCGCTGACGGCAAAATATGGCGGTCTGCTGTGGGGGGAACACGGCAAAGGTTTCCGCGCTGAGTACAGCCCGGCGTTTTTCGGTGATGAACTTTTCGCGGAACTGCGGAAGATTAAAGCGGCGTTCGATCCGCAAAACCGGCTGAATCCGGGGAAAATATGTCCGCCTGAAGGCATCGACGCACCGATGATGAAAGTCGACGCGGTTAAACGCGGCACCTGGGACCGGCAAATTCCGCTGGCCGTGCGCCAGACCTGGCGCGGCGCGCTGGAATGTAACGGCAACGGTTTGTGCTTTAATTTCGATGCGAAGAGCCCGATGTGCCCATCGATGAAAATCAGCCTCAATCGTATCCACTCACCCAAAGGGCGTGCGACGCTGGTGCGCGAATGGTTACGTTTGTTGGCGGATCGCGGTGTCGATCCGGTGCGACTGGAAAATGCGCTGGCAAGTAAACGACCCAGCCTGCGTTCTCTGATCGCGCGTACTCGTAACACCTGGCACGCCAACAAGGGCGAGTATGATTTCTCGCATGAAGTAAAAGAGGCGATGTCCGGCTGTCTGGCCTGTAAGGCGTGCTCGACGCAGTGTCCGATCAAAATCGATGTGCCGGAATTCCGTTCGCGTTTCCTGCAACTTTACCATACCCGCTACCTGCGTCCGCTGCGTGACTATCTGGTGGCGACGGTTGAAACCTATGCGCCGTTGATGGCCCGGGCGCCGAAAACCTTTAACTTCTTTATTAATCAGCCGCTGGTGCGCAAGCTGTCCGCAAAGCATATCGGCATGGTCGATCTGCCATTGCTCTCGACGCCGTCGCTGCAACAACAGATGGTCGGGCATCGATCGGCGAATATGACGCTGGAACAGCTTGAAGCGCTGTCGGCTGCGCAGAAAGCCAATACGGTGCTGGTGGTGCAGGACCCGTTCACCAGCTATTACGATGCGCAGGTGGTGGCTGATTTCGTCCGTTTGATTGAGAAGCTGGGGATGCAGCCGGTTCTGTTGCCGTTCTCGCCAAACGGTAAAGCGCAGCACATTAAAGGATTCCTGACCCGCTTTGCGAAGACCGCCAAAAAAACCTCTGAGTTTTTGAACCGCGTGGCAAAACTGGGGATGCCGATGGTCGGTGTTGATCCGGCGCTGGTGCTCTGTTATCGCGATGAGTACAAGCTGGCGTTAGGTGACGCGCGCGGTGATTTCCACGTCCAGCTCGCCAATGAGTGGCTGGCAACCGCGCTGGCTTCGCAGGAACCGCGCGAGGTTAGCGGCGAATCCTGGTATTTCTTTGGCCATTGTACCGAAGTGACCGCGCTGCCCGGCGCGCCCGCGCAATGGGCGTCGATCTTTGCCCGCGTTGGCGCGAAGCTGGAAAACGTGAGCGTGGGCTGTTGCGGCATGGCTGGTACTTACGGTCATGAGGCGAAGAACCATGCGAGTTCGCTGGGCATTTATGAACTGTCATGGCATCAGGCGATGGAACGGCTACCGCGTAGCCGTTGCCTTGCAACGGGATATTCCTGTCGCAGCCAGGTGAAACGGGTTGAAGGCACGGGCGTGCGTCATCCTGTACAGGCATTACTGGAGATTATTGGATGATCTGGAAACGTGAAGTGACCCTCGACGCCCTCAATGCGATGGGTGAAGGCAATATGGTCGGCCTGCTGGATATTCGCTTTGAGCATATCGGCGACGATACGCTTGAAGCGTCAATGCCCGTCGACGGACGCACGAAGCAGCCGTTCGGTCTGCTGCACGGCGGCGCTTCTGTCGTGCTGGCAGAAAGCATCGGCTCGGTTGCCGGTTATCTGTGCACCCAGGGCGAGCAGAAAGTGGTGGGGCTGGAAGTTAACGCTAACCATGTTCGCTCAGCGCGGGAAGGGCGCGTGAAGGGGATCTGTAAGGCGATTCATACCGGCGCCCGTCATCAGGTCTGGCAGATTGACATCTATGATGAGCAGCAGCGACTGTGCTGTACTTCGCGGCTGACCACGGCAGTTGTGTGACGTTGTCACAAAAAAAGTGTGATCAGTATTGCTTTTGGTCATAATCTGCACAGCGAAAGGTGATATACTGTGCAGGTTTTGACCATAAGCGAGGATGATATGACTAGCCAACTAGACCCGGCCCAACTGGCAATTGAGTTTTTACGTCGTGATAAAACAGAGCTTTCTCCAGCCCAGTATCTCAAAAGACTGAAACAACTTGAGCTGGAATTTGCCGATTTACTGACGCTCTCTTCCACTGAATTAAAAGAAGAGATCTACTTTGCCTGGCGCCTTGGCGTTCATTGATTCAGCGATCGTTAACGTAAAAAGAACCCGACATGCGCGTCGGGTTTTTTTGTTCCTCACTGGCGGTATTACCACGCCATCTCGCCAGAATTCACTTTCGCGCTCAATTCCAGCGAACTTTCCTCTGCCAGTCCCGGCCACGCCGCTTTCATCGTTTTAATGACCCAGGGCGAACCTTGCTTCGCCGCCAGCGCCTGTTCGAACGATTGCAGATAATCCTGCGTGAAGCGGATGGCCCGATCGCCTTCAGGGCGCTCACCAAGGTAATGACCCGGAATAACCTGTGCAGGCTTTAGACTATCCATTTCAGTCAGAACATGACGCCATGATGCGCGTTGCGCTGGTGTCTGGGTGTCAGCGGTCCAGACGTGAATGCCTGACGCCACGCCCGTGCCGCCGAGAATGGTCCGGTTCGCTGGCACCCAAACATAGGCCGCGTAATCACTGGGATGACGCAGTTCCAGCGTTTCACCATCGATGCGAAAACGCGTTTCTGTGGTTGCCTGCGGGACGGTCAGCGCCGTTGGCGCACCCTCTTTCATCTGAGGTCCCCAGTACTGCAACTTAGCCTCTTTGGTGGCGCGAATATGCTCAACAACCTGTGGCGTGGCCAGTACCTTCGCGTCAGGAAAGGCTTTCACAATCGGCTGCAGGCCGAAATAGAAATCCGGATCGCCGGAGGTAATCACGATGGTTTTCAGCGTCTTGCCACGGGATTTAATCATCTCCACCAGCTTTTCACCGTCTTTAGTGCTGAACTGCGCATCAAACAATATCGCTTCCGTCGGACCGGATACTAACGTTGAGGAGACAGGGAAAATGGCGTTCTCCTGCGGGTTATAGACGTCAAGTTGCAGCGGCGCGGCAAACAGGGGGGAGGCGACAGCAGGCAACAGCAGGGCCAGCAGTTTACTTTTCATGAGGAATAGCCTTATGCAGATGAAATGGTCTTGTGTGTGGCCTGTATTTTAAGGGAATTGAGATCTGTTAGAATTCCCGTATCAGAACATGCTGAGTTTCATAAAACGATCGGATGGGTGGCGATGGACAGAGTGATGGCGGCGACGGTATTCAATCATATCTGCGATTTAGGCAGTCTGAGTGCGGCGGCGCGGGCACTGGGTCTCTCCCGGCCGATGGTGAGCCGCTATCTTGATGAGATGGAGAAATGGGCCGGGGCGCGGCTGATTCATCGCACCTCGCGCAGGCTGACAATTACCCCCGCCGGGGAGGAGGCGCTGGTGAAGACGCGAACGCTGGCACAGCTCTCACAAGCGATTAGCGCGGCGTCGGCGGCAGATATTCCCAGCGGAACGCTACGCGTCGCCTGCGCGCACTTTACGGCAATGCATATTCTCGCCCCGATGCTGCCGGGATTTTTAGCGCGTTATCCCGAACTGCGCATTGAAGTTGAGATAAACAATCAGCCAGTCAGTCTGGTCGGTGAACGTATTGATGTCGCAATTCGCATTACCGATAACCCGGAGCCTGGCGCGATTGCCCGCCGGCTTGGCGATTGCGAATCGGTTCTCTGCGCATCAGAGGCGTATTTGCGTCAGCACGGCACCCCACAGACGCTGGAGGATCTCACTCAGCATAACTGTCTGTATTACAGTGGGTTTGCAGGAAAAACGTGGCACTTTCTCAACGAGCAGGGCGAGGCGGTCTCGGTGGCGATCAAGGGGAATTTGAGTGCCGGGATCTCGTCTTTACTTTGTGAATCCGCGCTGGCAGGCATGGGGATAGCGCTGGTGCCGGAAAAGGAAGCGCGTGACGGACTGGCTCAGGGACGACTGGTTCGCCTGCTACCAACCTTGCAACCCCGACGCCTTGCCGTGTACGGCCTGTATCTTTCCCGTGAACATCAGCCCGCCGGGCTTCGGTTGTTTCTGGAGGCGATCCAGACCGCCATGCCGTAAAATCCATGAATTGATCTGACGTATAAAACAGCAGATAGCAATTTGTGTTAAAAATGACCTTTGCCGATATGAGACTATTCTTATCGCCCCTTCAAGAGCTAAGCCATCATGAGTGCCGGAGATAAGCGCCGGATGGGGCCGGAACCCTTAGGGCTGTTACTGACAACCTTAAGGGTTTTGTTTTTCTGTGCTTTCACGCTTCTCACGTCATTCCTATTCCTGAAATAGTCATTTTCTATACATCTTTACTGTTTTGACCAGTCCGGTCGATGACAGACGATAAAGTCATTATTAATCAGTACATTGAACAAATTCATCCATTCCTTTTAACCCACGTGGCAGGGTCTATGCTTAATAAAAGCGGTCAAAACAGGTGAAACACCGTAATGCCCTTGCTGTTGAGGGGTTGAAGTGAGAATCGTTATCACTAACATGGTGTTATAGCCTGATGGCTCACTATGCGAGGTAACCCTATGGAATTGCATTCAGGAACATTTAATCCGGACGATTTTGCCTGGCGCGGATTGACGCTAACCCCGGCGGCAGCGGCCCATATTCGCGAACTGGTCGCAAAGCAGCCGGGCATGCTGGGCGTGCGCCTGGGCGTTAAACAGACGGGATGCGCGGGTTTTGGCTATGTGCTGGATACCGTCAGCGATCCGGAAAAAGACGATCTGCTGTTTGAGGTTGAAGGCGCGAAGCTCTATGTCCCGTTACAGGCGATGCCGTTTATCGACGGCACGGAAGTGGATTACGTCCGTGAAGGATTAAACCAGTTATTCAAATTTCATAACCCGAAAGCCCAGAACGAATGCGGCTGTGGCGAAAGCTTTGGGGTATAGGCGGTACTATGTCTCGTAATACTGAAGCAACTGACGATGTCAAAACCTGGACCGGCGGCCCCCTGAATTATAAAGAGGGTTTCTTTACCCAACTGCAAACAGACGAGCTGGCGAAAGGGATCAACGAAGAGGTGGTGCGCGCCATTTCGGCCAAACGTAATGAACCGGAGTGGATGCTGGAGTTTCGCCTGAATGCGTACAGAGCGTGGGTCGACATGCCGGAGCCGCACTGGCTGAAGGCGCACTACGAGAAACTGAATTATCAGGATTACAGCTACTATTCCGCGCCGTCGTGCGGGAATTGCGATGAGACCTGCGCCTCTGAGCCGGGGGCGGTCCAGCAAACCGGGGCAAACGCCTTTCTCAGCAAAGAAGTTGAGGCTGCGTTTGAACAACTTGGCGTACCGGTACGCGAAGGCCGTGAAGTCGCGGTGGATGCCATTTTTGACTCCGTCTCCGTTGCCACCACTTATCGTGAAAAACTGGCGGAGCAGGGGATCATTTTCTGCTCCTTTGGTGAGGCGATACACGATCATCCCGAACTGGTGAAACAGTATCTTGGCACCGTCGTGCCCGGCAACGATAACTTCTTCGCCGCGTTGAATGCCGCAGTCGCCTCTGATGGCACTTTTATCTATGTGCCGAAAGGCGTGCGCTGCCCGATGGAGCTTTCAACCTATTTTCGCATTAACGCCGAAAAGACCGGGCAGTTTGAACGCACGATCCTGGTAGCGGATGAAGGCAGCTATGTAAGCTATATCGAAGGCTGTTCCGCACCAGTGCGCGACAGCTATCAGCTGCACGCGGCGGTCGTGGAGGTCATCATCCACAAAGACGCCGAGGTGAAATACTCCACCGTCCAGAACTGGTTCCCTGGCGATAACAACACCGGCGGCATTCTGAACTTCGTCACCAAACGCGCGTTGTGTGAGGGCGAGAACAGCAAAATGTCCTGGACCCAGTCGGAAACGGGGTCAGCCATCACCTGGAAATACCCCAGCTGTATTCTGCGCGGCGACAACTCGATCGGCGAATTTTATTCGGTGGCGTTAACCAGCGGTCATCAGCAGGCGGACACCGGTACCAAGATGATCCACATCGGCAAGAACACCCGCTCGACCATTATTTCGAAGGGGATTTCCGCCGGACACAGCCAGAACAGCTACCGCGGACTGGTCAAAATTATGCCGACCGCCACCAATGCCCGTAACTTTACCCAGTGCGACTCGATGCTGATTGGCGCCGACTGCGGAGCGCATACCTTCCCGTATGTTGAATGCCGCAACAACAGCGCGCAGTTGGAGCACGAAGCGACCACCTCACGGATTGGTGAAGATCAGCTGTTCTATTGTCTGCAGCGCGGTATCAGCGAAGAAGATGCGATCTCAATGATCGTCAACGGGTTCTGTAAAGACGTGTTCTCCGAGTTGCCGCTGGAGTTTGCCGTCGAAGCACAAAAACTTTTAGCCATTAGCCTTGAACACAGCGTCGGTTAAGGAAGAAACATGTTAACGATTAAAGATTTACAGGTCAGTGTGGAAGAAAAAGCCATCCTGCGTGGGTTGAACCTTGAGGTTCGTCCGGGGGAAGTGCATGCCATTATGGGACCGAACGGCTCCGGGAAAAGTACGCTTTCTGCGACGCTGGCAGGGCGTGAAGATTACGAGGTCACCGGCGGGTCGGTGATGTTTAAAGGCAAAGACCTGCTCGACCTGGCGCCGGAAGAAAGAGCAGGCGAAGGTATCTTTATGGCCTTCCAGTATCCGGTGGAAATCCCCGGCGTCAGCAATCAGTTTTTCCTGCAAACAGCGCTCAATGCGGTGCGTACGTATCGCGGCCAGGAATCGCTTGATCGCTTCGATTTTCAGGATCTGATGGAAGAGAAAATCGCGCTGCTGAAGATGCCGGAAGATCTGCTAACTCGCTCGGTAAACGTCGGTTTTTCCGGCGGCGAGAAGAAGCGGAATGACATTCTGCAAATGGCGGTGCTTGAGCCGGAACTGTGCATTCTCGATGAATCGGACTCCGGGCTGGATATTGATGCCCTGAAAGTGGTTGCCGATGGGGTCAACTCACTGCGTGACGGTAAGCGCTCGTTCATTATTGTCACCCACTATCAGCGCATCCTTGACTATATCAAGCCGGATTTTGTCCACGTCCTGTATCAGGGACGGATTGTGAAGTCTGGCGATTTCACGCTGGTCAAACAACTGGAGGAGCAGGGATATGGCTGGCTTACCGAACAGCAGTAATGCGCTGCAACAATGGCATCACCTGTTTGAAGCTCAGGGTGAGACGCGTTCTGAACAGGCACAACAGCATCTCCAGCAGGTTCTGCGTCTGGGGCTGCCAACGCGCAAACATGAGAACTGGAAATACACACCGCTGGAAGGACTCAGCAACAGCTTGTTCGTCAGTCGTTATGCCGATGTTTCCCCGGCGCAGCGCGATGCGTTAGCGCTTAACGTGGAGGCATTGCGACTGGTGTTTGTCGACGGGCAGTTCAACCCGACGCTCAGCGACAGTTGGGAGAACAGCGGTTTTGAGGTGGCGATCAACGACGAGCGCCAGACCCTGCCGGTCGCGGTACAACCGGAAGTGTTTTTGCATCTCACCGAAAGCCTGGCGCGTAGCGTGACCCATATTCGCGTTAAGCGTAACCAGCGCCCGGCAAAACCGCTGCTGTTGATGCACATCACCCAGGGCGTATCCGCAGAAGAGGTGAACACGGCGCACTATCGTCACCATCTTGAGCTGGCGGAAGGGGCGGAGGCGACGATTATCGAGCATTACGTCAGTCTGAATGATGCCCGACATTTCACCGGCGCGCGCCTGACCATGAACGTGGCGGCAAACGCGCACCTGCATCACATAAAGCTGGTATTTGAAAACCCGCTCAGCCATCACTTCGCCCATAACGACATCTTGCTGGCGGCAGACGCGTCGGCGCACAGCCACAGCTTTCTGCTCGGCGATGCGGTGTTGCGTCACAACACCAGCACACAACTGAACGGCGAGAATACGACCCTCAGGATCAACAGCCTGGCGATGCCGGTGAAAAATGAGGTCTGCGATACCCGCACATGGCTTGAGCACAACAAAGGCTATTGCAACAGTCGTCAGTTGCATAAAACCATCGTCAGCGATAAGGGGCGGGCGGTATTTAACGGGCTGATTAACGTTGCCCAACACGCGATCAAAACGGACGGGCAGATGACGAACAATAATCTGCTGCTCGGCAAGCTTGCAGAAGTGGATACCAAACCGCAGCTGGAAATTTACGCCGATGACGTGAAGTGTAGTCACGGGGCGACGGTAGGGCGTATTGACGATGAGCAGATGTTCTACCTGCGCTCGCGCGGGATTGCTAAACGGGATGCGCAACAGATGATTCTTTATGCCTTTGCCGCAGAACTGACGGAAGCGCTGAGCGACGAGGCATTGAAACAACAGGTGCTGGCGCGGATCGGCCAACGTCTGCCGGGAGGCGTAGCATGACATTTCCCATCGACACAGTACGTGCGGATTTTCCAGTCCTCACGCGCGGAGTGAATGGTCTGCCGCTGGCGTATCTCGACAGCGCCGCCAGCGCGCAAAAACCGGCGCAGGTGATTGACGCGGAAGCTGGGTTTTATCGTCACGGTTATGCGGCGGTGCACCGGGGGATCCACACCCTCAGCGCTCAGGCCACCGAAAAAATGGAGAACGTGCGCAAGCTGGCATCGCTGTTTATTAACGCACGCTCTGCGGAAGAGTTGGTGTTTGTGCGCGGTACAACGGAAGGCATTAACCTGGTCGCCAACAGTTGGGGGCCAGAGAACGTCCACGCGGGCGATAACATCATCATCAGTGAGATGGAGCACCATGCCAACATTGTGCCGTGGCAGATGCTGTGCGCGCGGGTGGGCGCTGAGCTGCGGGTGATCCCGCTGAACGCCGACGGTACACTGCAACAGGAGATCCTACCCACCCTGTTTGATGAGAAAACCCGGCTGCTGGCGATAACGCACGTCTCTAATGTGCTGGGTACGGAAAATCCTGTCGCCGAAATGATCGCGCTGGCGCATCAGCATGGCGCGAAGGTGCTGGTGGACGGTGCGCAGGCGGTGATGCACCACCCGGTAGACGTTCAGGCGCTGGACTGCGATTTTTACGTCTTCTCGGGTCACAAGCTGTATGGCCCGACCGGTATTGGTGTGCTCTATGTCAAAGAGGCGCTGTTGCAACAGATGCCGCCCTGGGAAGGGGGCGGGTCGATGATCGCCACCGTCAGCCTGACGCAGGGGACGACCTGGACGAAAGCGCCGTGGCGCTTCGAAGCGGGGACGCCGAATACCGGCGGGATT
Organism: Citrobacter sp. RHB35-C17; assembly: GCF_013816795.1. Taxonomy (NCBI): domain Bacteria; kingdom Pseudomonadati; phylum Pseudomonadota; class Gammaproteobacteria; order Enterobacterales; family Enterobacteriaceae; genus Citrobacter; species Citrobacter sp. RHB35-C17. The sequence continues at coordinate 2,109,749 of NZ_CP057150.1, forward strand.
ATCGGCTTTGGCGCCGCGCTGGAGTATGTTTCAGCGCTGGGACTGGAGGCGATTAACGAATACGAACAGAACCTGATGCACTATGCACTGGAGCAACTGAAGGCGGTGCCGGATCTCACGCTGTACGGCCCCACTGACCGTCTGGGCGTGATTGCCTTTAATCTCGGCAAACATCACGCCTATGACGTCGGCAGTTTTCTCGACAATTACGGGATCGCCGTGCGGACCGGACACCATTGCGCGATGCCGCTGATGGCTTTTTATCAGGTGCCGGCGATGTGCCGGGCGTCGCTGGCAATGTATAACACCCATGAAGAAGTGGATCGCCTGGTGACAGGCTTGCAACGAATTCATCGCTTACTGGGGTAACAGGGAGGCACTATGGCTGCGCTGCCGGATAGAGAAAAATTGTTGCGTAATTTTCAGCGTTGCGCTAATTGGGAAGAGAAGTATCTGTACATCATTGACCTGGGACAGCGATTGCCGGAAATATCCGCAGCGGACCGTTGTCCTGAAAATACGATTCAGGGATGTCAGAGTCAGGTCTGGATAGTGATGCGCCAGAATGCGCAAGGCGTTATTGAACTGCAGGGCGACAGTGATGCTGCCATTGTGAAAGGGCTGATTGCGGTCGTCTTCATTCTGTATCACCAGATGACGGCTCAGGATATCGTGAATTTTGATGTGCGGCCGTGGTTTGAACAGATGGCGCTCGCGCAGCATCTCACACCGTCTCGGTCGCAGGGTCTGGAAGCGATGATTCGCGCGATCCGTACCAAAGCAGCAACGCTTAGCTAAACTCAATAGACAGCTTTCATCCTGTCAGGTAAGGCAGCCGGCTGTCTTACAGGATTATCAGCATTCTGGCCATGCCAGTGAATACAGGAGGTTGGGTATGAAACGCGCGTCTCTTATTACTCTAATGCTTATCGGCGCTTACAGCGCCATACAGGCTGCCTGGGCGGTGGATTACCCCTTACCGCCAGCAGGCAGTCGCCTTGTTGGACAGAATCAAACGTATACGGTGCAGGAAGGCGATAAAAACCTGCAGGCGATTGCCCGTCGTTTTGATACTGCCGCGATGCTTATTCTGGAGGCAAATAATACCATTGCGCCTGTGCCAAAGCCGGGCACCCTGGTAACGATCCCGTCACAACTATTGCTGCCCGATGCGCCCCGAGAAGGCATCATCGTTAATCTGGCTGAACTGCGGCTGTACTACTATCCGCCGGGCGAAAATATCGTCCAGGTCTATCCGATCGGTATTGGTTTACAGGGACTGGAAACGCCGGTGATGGAAACCCGCGTTGGGCAGAAAATCCCGAATCCGACCTGGACGCCAACGGCAGGCATCCGTAAGCGCTCTCTGGAGCGAGGCATTACGTTGCCGCCGGTGGTCCCCGCCGGGCCGAATAACCCGCTGGGGCTCTTTGCACTTCGTCTGGCGCACGGTAATGGAGAGTATCTCATTCATGGCACCAGTCAACCAGACAGCGTGGGTCTGCGCGTCAGTTCCGGCTGTATCCGGATGAATGCCCCGGACATCAAAGCGCTGTTCTCCCAGGTTCGCACGGGAACGCCGGTGAGAGTGATTAATGAACCGGTGAAATATTCTGTGGAGCCGAGCGGACTGCGCTACGTTGAGGTCCACCGACCACTGTCGCCGGAAGAAGAACAAAACGTACAGACGATGCCGTATGTGCTGCCTGCCGGGTTCAGCCAGTTTAAGGCGACGAAAGAGGTGGATGACGCTCTGGTGGATAAAGCGTTGTATCGTCGCGCGGGTTATCCGGTGGCGGTCTCTGCCGGGCAAACGCCAACGGTTGAAGCTACACCTGCTGTTCAGTCAGCGCAAAATGGATCAGTACAGGAAGAGACGCAGACGCAGTAGTGAGAGTAGCGGGAAGGAAGAACGCGAGACAAAAAAATGGCGCACAATGTGCGCCATTTCTATTACACAGGTACTATTACTTACGGTATTTAGTAGCCTGGTTGTCCAGACGCTGGTTAGCGCGAGCTGCGTCGTCTTTAGCAGCCTGAACGTCGGAACGCATTGCGTTCACGTCGTTGCTCAGCTGGTCAACTTTAGCGTTCAGAGTCTGAACGTCAGAAGACAGCTGATCGATTTTAGCGTTGCTGGAGCAACCAGCCAGCAGAGTAGAACCCAGGATTACCGCGCCCAGTACCAGTTTAGTACGATTCATTATTAATACCCTCTAGATTGAGTTAATCTCCATGTAGCGTTACAAGTATTACACAAACTTTTTTATGTTGAGAATATTTTTTTGATGAGAAGACGCTTATTTTTGATCGTTCGCTCAAAGAAGCATCGAAATGCGCAAAAACGGCTAAAAAACCGTGTGAAAACAGGCTGCTTCCATCGGATTCGTCTTAGATAATCTGTAATTAGATAGCTCAATCCGATTTGCTTTTTTATTAATAGTGGCTATTGGAAAAATAAAAAAAGCGCCGCGAGGGCGCTTTTTAATCGAATTAATTCACTCGAGAATTATTACAGTACGTGAACAGATGCTGTGTTAGTCGTGCCGCTCGGTACCAGAGCACCAGAAACCATCACCACTACGTCACCTTTCTGAGCCAGACCGCTCTGCTGAGCAACCTCTTTACCCAGACGGTAGAAATCATCAGTAGACGCGATTTCTTTCACCAGATGCGCCACAACGCCTTTGCTCAGCACCAGCTGACGGGCTGTGACTTCGTTGGTGGTCAGCGCCAGAATGGTGGCGTCCGGGAAGTATTTACGCACTGCGCGAGCGGATTTACCGCCCTGAGTGGCCACCACGATCAGCGGTGCTTCCAGTTTTTCCGCGGTTTCCACCGCGCCACGGCAGACGGCTTCAGTGATGCGCAATTTGCGGCTGTCATTGTTGAAGTCCAGACGGCTGGTCATCACACGGTCGGTACGCTCACAGATAGTCGCCATGATGGTGACCGCTTCCAGCGGGTATTTACCTTTTGCGGATTCGCCTGACAGCATCACCGCATCGGTGCCGTCGAGGATGGCGTTCGCCACGTCGCCCGCTTCAGCGCGAGTCGGACGCGGGTTTTTGATCATGGAATCCAGCATCTGGGTCGCAGTGATAACCACTTTACGCGCACGGATACATTTTTCGATCATCATCTTCTGCGCGAAGATCACTTCTTCAACCGGGATTTCAACGCCCAGGTCGCCACGGGCAACCATGATACCGTCAGACGCTTCGAGGATTTCGTCGAAGTTGTTCAGGCCTTCCTGGTTTTCAATTTTGGAGATGATCTGGATCTTCTCGCCGCCGTGCGCTTTCAGGTGCTCACGGATTTCAACCACGTCAGAACGCTTACGGATAAAAGAGGCCGCAACAAAGTCAACGCCTTGTTCGCAACCAAAGATCAGGTCCTGTTTGTCTTTTTCTGCCAGCGCCGGCAGGGCGATAGAAACGCCTGGCAGGTTAACGCCTTTGTTTTCGCCGAGGTCGCCGTTGTTCAGCACTTTACAGATGACTTTGTTGCCTTCGATCGCGGTGACTTCCATACCGATCAGACCATCGTCGACCAGTACGGTATTACCCACGGACAGATCGGAGGTGAAACCTTCGTAGGTCACGGCAACGATTTCGTTATTCCCCACCACGGATTTATCGGTGGTGAAGGTAAAGGTCTGGCCCGCTTTCAGGGAAACGTCGTTACCGCCTTCCAGCTTGATGGTACGGATTTCCGGACCTTTCGTGTCGAGCAGGATGGCCGCTTTCTTGCCGGTTTTGCTCATCACGTTGCGCAGGTTCTGGATACGCTGACCGTGTTCTGCATAGTCACCGTGAGAGAAGTTCAGACGCATGACGTTCATGCCCGCGTCCAGCATTTTGGTTAACATCTCTTCAGATTCGGTTTTTGGACCGATGGTGCAAACAATTTTCGTCTTTTTCATGACAGTCTTAGTCTTTAAGTTGAGAAGGATATGGAAAGCCGGCTTCCGGAACGCACTGACTGGAAGCTAAACCTGTATTACGAAAGTTGTGATGCCTCGCACTAAGGATAGGTGACATCGATAGAGCGTGCAGAGGAATGTGTGCTCGTCGTTCAGCCCGACAAAAAGGGACGTTTTGTAGTCTCTGAGTATGACAGGTCAATGTGCTGAAACCATTCAAGTGACAATTGTCACGTATTATACGCTGAAACAGACACAAAAGGAAAATGGAAACGGTGTTTCAGAATACATCCAGGCAGTTACACAACAAATTGTTATTAAACAAGTCGTGTCTGCCAATTGCGCAAACGCAAAAACCAGGCTGTGTTGCGCAACCCAGCTTATTCCTTCAAGTTATAACAAATGACTTTTAAATCATTTCAAATCTAAATTACCCTGATTACACTCGTTTGGACATCCATACTGCTAAATAGCTGAAAGCGCTGGCAGGATAACAATAAGCAGCCGCGGATACCCAAACGACATGATTGTCCTGAAAAATATTTCGAAAGTGTTCACGCCAGGCCGGCTATCCATTACTGCAGTTGATAATGTCAATTTGACCGTGGAGCAGGGACAGATTTACGGAATTATTGGCTACAGCGGTGCCGGCAAAAGCACCCTGATTCGTCTGCTCAACGGGCTGGAAAAACCAACCACGGGCAGCGTGACCATCAACGGTCATGATATTACTGCCGCTCGCGGCGAATCGCTGCGCCAGGCGCGCCTGAAAATCAGCATGGTCTTCCAGCATTTTAATCTGCTGTGGTCGCGCACCGTGCGCGACAACATCGCCTTTTCAATGCAAATCGCCGGTGCGCCAAAAGCAAAAATTCAGGCTCGCGTGGCGGAACTGATTGAACTGGTAGGATTGACGGGGCGCGAAAATGCCTTTCCGTCACAGCTGAGCGGCGGGCAAAAGCAGCGCGTGGGGATTGCACGCGCGCTGGCCAACAGCCCGGATGTATTGCTGTGCGATGAAGCCACGTCGGCGCTGGACCCGCAAACAACCGATCAAATTCTTGATCTGCTACTTGATATCAACCGCCGCTTCCAACTGACGATTGTGTTGATCACCCATGAAATGCACGTGGTGCGCAAAATCTGCGATCGTGTGGCAGTGATGGAGAACGGTCAGGTGGTGGAAGAGGGCGACGTCTTGAGCGTCTTCACGCATCCGCAACAGCCGATTACCCGGCAGTTTGTCCGCCAGGTGGGACAGTATGCTGATGAAGAAGCCTTTAACCCGCAACTGGCGAGCGAACTGGGCGGCACGGTAATTAAATTAACCTTTACCGGGCACAGCACGCATCAGCCGATCGTTGGCGAACTGACCCTGCGCTACGGTCTGCCATTCAATATCCTGCACGGCAAAATGACCCAGACGGCGCATGGCGTGTTCGGCCAGCTGTGGCTGCACGTGGTGGCGTCGGAAGAGCAACTCAATAACATTCTGGACGACCTGCAAAAAAGCGGCATTGACGGTGAGGTGATTCAACATGGCTGAGAGTCTGTTTCCCCATCTGAAATGGGATCAATTGTTTGCCGCTACTCAGGAGACGCTGTACATGACCGCGCTCTCCGGGATTGCGACCTTTGTTCTCGGTATCGTCCTCGGACTGGCGCTGTTTCTTACCGCACGCGGCGGGCTGTTCCAGAACCGTGCGCTGTACAGCGGCATTTCGCTGGTGGTGAATATTTTCCGCTCGATCCCGTTCATTATTTTGATCGTCTTACTGATCCCGTTTACCAAAGCGATTGTCGGCACCATTCTTGGCGCGAATGCCGCCTTACCGGCGCTGATTGTCGGTGCCGCGCCATTCTACGCGCGCCTGGTTGAGATCGCCCTGCGCGAAGTGGATAAGGGCGTCATTGAAGCCACACGTTCAATGGGCGCTCGTCTTGGCACCTTAATTTTTCGGGTTTTGTTACCTGAATCGTCACCCGCTCTGGTGTCCGGTATCACCGTGACGCTGATTGCGCTGGTCAGTTACAGCGCGATGGCTGGGGTGATCGGGGCAGGTGGTTTAGGGAATCTGGCTTATCTGGAAGGATTCCAGCGCAACCACAACGACGTCACGCTGGTGGCGACAGTGACCATTCTGGTTATCGTCTTCATTATCCAGTTCTGCGGCGATGTGATCACTTCTCTGTTAGATAAACGCTAATAAAATACGGAAACCATTATCATGAAAAAATCACTGACACTTCTCGCCGCAGCCACCTTAAGTGCCCTGAGCTTCGCCTCCTGGGCGGACACGTTGACCGTGGGCGCGTCTAACGTACCGCATGCCGAAATCCTCGAACAGGCCAAACCGATCCTGGCGAAACAGGGGATCGATCTGGAGATTAAACCGTTCCAGGACTACATCCTGCCGAACACCGCGCTGGCGGGCCGTGAGATTGATGCCAACTACTTCCAGCATATTCCCTATCTGAACAGCGTGCTGAAAGACCATGCCGGGGATAAGACCTACGATTTTGTCAGTGCGGGCGCCATCCACATTGAGCCTATCGGCATCTATTCGAAAAAAGTTAAATCACTGAAGGATCTGCCGGAAGGCGGCAAAATCATCATGCGTGATGCGGTGTCGGAAGAGGGGCGTATTCTGTCTATCTTCGAGAAAGAAGGCGTAATCAAACTGAAGCCGGGCGTGGACAAAGTGACCGCACGCATCAGCGACATCGTGGATAACCCGAAGAAGCTGAAGTTCCTGCCTAACGTGGAAGCCGCGCTGTTGCCGCAAATGTACAACAACGATGAAGGTGATGCGGTGGTGATTAACGCCAACTACGCTATCGACGCTGGTCTGGATCCGGTCCACGACCCGATCGCGGTGGAAAGCGGTGAGAACAACCCGTATGCCAACATCATTACTGTGCATCGTGGCGACGAGAAGAAAAAGGATATCGTCGCACTGGTTGACGTCCTGCACTCAAAAGAGATTCAGGAGTGGATCCGCGCCAAATACAAAGGCGCGGTCATTCCGGTGAATAACTGATCCGTTTTTGCCGGGAGACGGCTTCGCCTTACCCGGCCTACGTTGTCCTGTAGGCCGGGTAAAACGCGCGAGCATTGCCATCCGTGCAAGTGTCAGACCCGCTCAATTCTTGCTGGCAGCCCCTGACGGACCGCGGCGCCGGACACCCAGTCCAGCCAGGTGTTACTGATTTTTCGCGTCGGATCGGCAAATCCCAGGTCATTCAGGTTAATCCCCGATTTCACTTTCGCATCAAACGGCAGCGGTTCACCGTCCAGCGTGTGTTGCGCACCGCCCATCTCCCGATGCCCATAGCCGTGCTCGATCGCGATGACTCCAGGCATTACGCCGTGCAGCAAACTAATTTGCGCCTCAACCTGTCCACCCGGTGTGGTGATCCGCACCGTGTCGCCATGGGAAAGCCCGAAACGCTGACCGTCCTGCGGGTTCAACGCCACCAGATTGACCGGCTTAACGTGGTGCAAACGTGGGATTACCGCAGACGCACTGGCCATGGTATTGGACTTAAACGAGATAAGTTTGAGCGGCCACTGTGCCAGCGGGAACAGGTCGTCCACCGAACGTCCGTCAGAGAGTCTTGCCGGATACCACGCCGGACAGCCGCTGTAGCGCTCGCCAGTGATAGCATGACGATGAGCAGCAACCTCAGCGTTCCAGATTTGCAGCGGTTTTTCCCACGCGTTGCCGACCCGGTTTTCTGCCCGTCCGCTCTTGTCCGGTGCGAAACGCCCGCCGCGTGAGTAGATAAACGCCACCCGACGCACTTCTTCTGTCTTTAGCGTCTGCTCAATGACGGGCATAATGCGGCGGACGCCTGTGAGTTCAATATCTTCCGTTACCGCTTCGGCGACCGGGGCCTTCCCCATAAACGCGATATTGGCGGCAACGCGCAGATAGTAGTCTTCGGCACGATTGAGCGGATAATGGTTCCCTGCGCTGTCGGATATCGCATTGTCGCCAAACCCCGGCAGATGCAGTTGCTTTGCCACCGCGATGCAGAATGCCTCCATCGAAACCGGCTGACCGTCGGCGGTTGTGGCGGTGGCAGCGGTAACAATCGGCCAGCGAGCGGTGGTGGCTTTACTGGCGACGCCAGCCCACGGCGCGCTGAATCCCCAGCTTTCGAAATTATGCGTGTCCGGTACGATGTAATCCGCAAGGGCTGTTGTTTCGTTCATATACGCGTCGATGGCAATAAACAGCGGCAACCGTGCCGGATCTTTCAGCTTTTCTTCAGCCACCGCGCGCAAACCGGGTATGCCATACAAGGGATTGGTCATGTTGGAGATCCACGCTTTCAGCGGGTACGGATACCCCTCCAGCGCGGAACTCAGCAACTCAGTCAGTTGACCGGCGACAAACGGATACCACGGTGCTTTAGCCGGGAAGGGGGAACGCCCGGCGGCGACCTTGTCACGGTACTCTTCAGAAGATTCATACGCCGTTTTGCTTCGCGCGATGCTCAGCCCTTTAGGCTTCACCTTTCCTTGAAAACTCGCCATGTTGTAGCGTGGGCCGTCCGTTGCGCCGTTGAATTTTCCGCCGCCGACAAAGACGCCGCCTTCCAGACTGAGGTTGCCGATCAGCGCGTTCAGCATCATCACCGCCCACGCATTATAGAAACCATTTCCTGCCATCATGCCGCCGTGGGTGACGACCGCCGCTTTACGTCCGTGACGGGTAAAGGCATCCGCCAGCGCGATGATGTTGTCCTCAGCCACACCGCACTGTTGGCTGTACTGCGTGAGCGTCATTTTTTCCGCCGATTCTTTCAGACACTGGAAGCTGCTTTTCACCGTCACGCTACGTCCGTCGGCGAGCGTGACCTGGCGCGTGGCAAACAGCGTGGCGTGCAGACAATCACTGGCGGGGACCAGCTCGTTGTGTTCATTAACAACCAGTGGATCATTGGCCGCGGAAGGGTCCAGATGGCGACGCGTTAAGTGCTGTCCCGCCAGTCCGGGAAGATCGTCGGCGATCACCAGATGCGTGGCGTTGGTCCAGCTCTTCTCGTCAGCGTGTTGCATGGCCTTTGCGCCGGGCAGCGCCAGATAATCGGCGTTGTAGCGTTGGTTTTCGATAATCCAGCGGATCATTGCCATCGCCAGCGCAGAGTCGCTGCCGGGGATCACGGGTAACCAGTGACCGTGATCGTCAGCTAACACGGTGGTTAACGGCAGCGCCGGGGCGACGACCACATAGCTGAAATCATCGCGCAGGCGTGCGCTGGAAAGCTGTCTGGCCTGGCGTTTAAACGGGTTGCCCGACTGTGCGGGCGAGGTGCCCATAAACAGCGCGAACTCGACGTTATCCCAGTCGGGCTTTACGTGGGTGTTTTTATCGAGATCGCCCATCAGCGCGCCGGAACCTGCGCGATAGGCCAGTCCACAATAGGAGCCATGCGCGCCAAAGTTCTTGCTACCGAAACTGTTGAGAGCAAAGCGGCGTAAAAATGTATCTCGCCCATCGTCGCTGGTATTGGTGACCAGAAGCTGGTTGGATTTAGGACCAAACCCCGGATGTTGCGGATCAATGGGGGTCGACGGGGCATAAATGGCGCGCAGGCCGTCAACGTGACCCTCGCCAAACAGGTCGCCGCCTTCCACCACTTCATTGATCAATTGTTCAAAGCTGATGCGCTGCCATTTACCTTCGCCGCGTTTACCGACGCGTTTCATCGGCTCAAGAATACGCAACGGGCTGTACAGGCCTTCCAGTTGCGTCGCGCCCCTGGCGCAGGCCGTCGAGCGAGCATCAAGACCGTTCTCGCCTGCCAGTTGCGCCATCGCCGTGCTGAATGGCACTGACGCGTCAATATGATGCTCATGAGAAAGCGGATGATACGGGTTGCCGGCAATACGTAGCACCCGGTTGGTTTGTTGATCAACGCGTACCCTGACGCCGCACTGTGTCCAGCAACCGAAACATTGGGTCATGGCGATGGTTTGCTGCGTATTCTGCTGCCAGCGCGGGTGCGCGTTGGCTTCCGGGATCAGCACGTTACCGGTGATGTGGTCGCGGGTGATTTTACCCGAGGTGCCGTTGATCAAGCCGTCAATGGCACGCTTCGCGACGTCACGATAGCTGAGGGCGAATGTCGCCATACCGCCGACGGCCAGGCCGACTTTGAGCCACTGACGACGGGTTAAATTAGCCATGTTGCAGTCTCCTTGCGAGTCCGTTCACGCTTTCGCGAATAATAATAAGCAGCGCTATCCACAGGCCGAAGGTGCCGAGGATGGCAAGCCAACCGTCGGTTCCGGCGGGCAGGGCGTATGGGTTGAACTGGGCGTTGAATTTCGGCAGCGTCTGCCCCTGAATCAGCAGCGTCCAGCGCATGAGCCAGCATAGCGCCATCGCGCTCAACGCCAGCAGGCTACGCAGAGGCAATGACAGCGGACGACGCAGGGCGATAACGCTAAACAGCAATGAGATCAGCCAGAATGCCAGCCAGCCTGAGGCGTAATGGCGTGCCGATGCGGAGATTGCCAGCCACTGGCGGATGGCCATACCGGAAAGCGTATCGCCGCAGACCCAGAAAATAATGACGGCTGCAAGGGCGAGCAGTGTCAGCAGTTGTCCGAGCGCGAGGCGCTTTTGCGTTGGAAAATCATCGCGCAGCCCGACGATTAACAACGCTAAAAAGGTTTGTAGCGCACTCAGGAACATCACCAGCACAAAGGCATAACTGAACCAGACGGGGCGAGCCTGCACCACAGAGACTTCCCGCCCGGTATAGAGCAACAACCCTATCGCGGTCAGCGCGCTGGCACACGCGAACCATTTTGTGACAACGTAACTTTTACCAGTGAGTTGCCTGTAAACCTGCGCCAGAAACCAGAGTCCGAGGAACGCGGTAAACAGCGGCAAAAACAGGGCACCCCACGGCATCCATGACCACGGCGTAAGGTACGCATAGAAATGCCAGACACGGGCTGTCTGGTGGAGATCGGCGGTTAGCGCCAGCGGTGCGGTGATTGCGCAGGTTAGCGTAATCAGCAGCGTCAGGTTTTCCAGGGCGGGATTATCCTTTTTCCGCCAGTGCAGGACGGCACCAGACAGCGCCCCGCAGGCGGCAATACCGATGAAAAAGAAATACTGTACTGCCCAGGGAAGCCAACTCACCGCCTGTGGACGGGTCAGCACCTCTTCAATGATTAAGGGTGACATTATCAGACCTCCTGCCAGAGTGCGGGTTGTGCGCGGCCCATCAACGGGGAGACAAACGCCTCATCCAGTCCCAGATAGAAGACATGGGGCACGGTGTTGTTTTCCGGTTTCAACACCTTGATGGTGTCATGATGGGTGCGGATTAATTGCGAAATACGGCTTTGCGGATCGCGGATATTGCCGATGATGCGCGCGCCGCCAACACAGGACTCCACGCAGGCGGGGAGAAGTCCGGCCTCTAAACGATGGACGCAAAACGTGCATTTATCGGCGGTCTGCGTTTCATGATTGATAAAACGGGCGTCATAAGGACACGCCTGCACACAGTAGGCACAACCGACGCAGCGGGTGTTATCGACCACGACGATGCCGTCTTCGCGTTGAAAGGTGGCCTGCACCGGACAAACCGGTACGCAGGGCGGATTGTCGCAGTGGTTGCACAGACGCGGTAACAGCACATTGGTCACCTCATCCGCCACCTGGACCTGATACTGATTCACATGGGTACGGAACTCGCCCTGCGGCGTCTGGTTTTCAATCGCACAACTGACGGTGCAGGCCTGACAGCCGATGCAGCGGCGCAGATCGACAAGCATCGCGTAACGCTGCTGTGTGGAACCGCCGTGGCGTTCAGGTGAAAAAGAAAATTTCGCCTGCGCCAGTGGAACCAGCGACGCGCCTGCGGTCAGGACGCCCAGTTGCTGGAGAAACTGCCGTTTACTGCTGTCCATTTTTTCTCCCGTCTCAAGGCAACAACGAAACATTTGTCACGCCGTTGGGTTGCGTGTGATGAATAAAGAATGTCGATGATTTACAGTGTAAAAATCGTGGCGGGGGCAGCTCTATTGTGGTTAACCACATACCCGGCGGGTTGTTGATCTAAAACAACATAATCAACGGGGATAAGGGTGTGAGAGGTAAAAAGGTGATGAGGCTGACGCTGCTGGCGTCGGCCTTAATGTTCAGCGGCGCTTCGCTGGCGGGCGCATGGAATATCGGGATTCTGGCGATGCGGGGTGAGGTCTCCACCCGTAATCACTGGCAGGCGCTGGAAACGCAGCTTAATCAGCAGATTCCCGGAGAACGGTTCCACATTCTGCCGCTGGATCTGCACCAGATGCAGGCGGCGGTCAACAACGCAAGCGTACAATTTGTGGTGACCAACCCGGCACAGTTTGTGCAACTGAACAGCCATTCACCGCTGCGCTGGTTGGCGTCTCTGCGTTCTGCGCGCGGCACGGGGAACGTCATTGGCAGTGCGATCCTTGCCCGGCGCGACAGCGGTATCACCAGCGTGCACGATCTGATCGGTAAAACAGTGGGGGCCATTGATCCTCAGGCGTTCGGCGGCTACCTGCTGGGATACAAAGCGTTGAGCGACGCCGGCCTGCGCCCGGAGCGCGACCTCAACCTGCGATTTACTGGTTTTCCAGCCGATGCGCTTCTTTATTTACTCCGTGAAAACGCGGTGCAGGCGGTGATTGTTCCGGTCTGCCTGCTGGAAAAAATGGACGAAGAGGGACTGGTTGATAAAACCGATTTTGTCGCGGTGCTCAACCGTCCCGGAAATATTGCATGTTTGGCCAGTACGCCGCTCTATCCTGACTGGTCGTTTGCCGCGTTGCCTGCGGTCAGTGATGCGCTGGCCGATCGCGTCACCCGCGCGCTGCTGGCTGCACCTGACACCTCCGCGTTCCATTGGGGAGCGCCGGCGTCGACCAGCCAGGTGGAGGCGTTACTGCGCGACGTACAGCAGCATCCACAGCAGCGACGCTTATGGCTGGATGTGAAAAGCTGGCTGATACAACATCAGTGGCTGATGGGCGGGACTGCGCTGATCCTGCTTTTGCTGACCCTGAACTACATCTGGGTGATGCTGCTGGTTCGTCGCCGTGGTAAACAACTTGAACGCAACAGCGTCCAGTTGCGCCAGCAGGAGCAGGCGCTGGAAACGGCCAGGCAGATGAGCGTTCTCGGCGAAATGACCTCCGGATTCGCGCACGAACTGAATCAACCGCTGTCGGCTATTCGCCATTACGCGCAGGGCAGCCTGATTCGCCTGCAGTCTCAGGATCCGGCGCACGCGTTACTGCCTGCGCTCGAGCATATCGATCGGCAGGCGCAGCGCGGGGCCGAGACGCTGCGAAATTTGCGACGCTGGGTGAGTCAGGCTCAGGGAAGCCCGATCCGCACGGAAGAGTGGGAGAACATCAGCATCCGCGAGGCGGTTCAACATGTCTGGCAACTGTTACGCATGGCACAACAGTTTCCGATGTTAATTTTACACAGCAATATCGATCGCGCGTTGACGATGTTGCTGCCGCCGGTTTTGCTGGAGCAGGTGCTGGCTAATCTGATCCTCAACGCGGCGCAGGCGGGTGCCACCGCGTTGTGGATTGACGCCTCAGCGTCGACACAGGGCGTGCACATGACGTTGCAGGATAATGGCGGCGGTATCAACGATGCATTATTGCAGCAAGCCTTTCAGCCCTTCAAAACCAGTCGGAAAGAGGGGATGGGACTGGGGCTGGTGATTTGTCAGCGGCTGGTACGTTACGGTCAGGGAGAGATTAACCTGCGAAATCAGACCGCGCCTGACGGGCTGCCTGGCGTGGCGGTTGTACTGGATTTTACTCAACGGGAGGACAGGAGCGGCAATGACGATAATTCATTTACTGGATGATGATGTGGCGGTCACCGATGCCTGCGCCTTTCTTCTGGAGAGCCTGGGCTATCCGGTCACGTGCTGGGAAGAAGGGGCTGTTTTTCTTGCGCAGGCCGATTTGTATCAGACCGGCGTACTGCTGCTGGATATGCGGATGCCGGTCATGGATGGTAAGCATGTCCATGCGGTGTTGCGCCAGCGCGAAAGTACGCTGGCAGTGGTGTTTCTGACCGGACATGGCGACGTGCCGATGGCCGTCGAGCAGATGAAGCAGGGGGCGGTAGACTTTTTGCAAAAACCGGTCAGCGCCAGACCACTGCAAACGGCGCTGGAGCGTGCGCTGGTGGTATCGGAACAGGCCGTAGCCCGACAACAGATCATCACCTGTTATCGCGCACTTACGGCAAAAGAACGTGAGTTAGCAGGTTTCGTCGTTAATGGACTGATGAACCGCGAGATTGCGCAGATGATGAACATCGCGGTACGCACGGTAGAAGTACATCGCGCCAGGGTGATGGAAAAAATGCAGGCGGCAAATCTGGCGGCACTGGTCAACAAATGGCAACAATTGAAAGAAACGCATATCGTTGAATAGTACCGTGAGTTATTTATTTGATTTTCTTTGTTTTTTGTCATCCCCTGCAGTCTGATATATGCTGTTTAACTGGACCAGCAATGAGAGACAATAATGGGAAACCTGACAAAAGACGATGAACTGTACCGTGAGATGTGCAGAGTGGTTGGCAAAGTGGTGCTGGAAATGCGCGATCTGGGACAGGAACCCAAACATATCGTGATTGCCGGGGTACTGAGAACCGCACTGGCGAACCAGCGTATTCAGCGTAGCGACCTCGAAAAACAGGCAATGGAAACGGTAATCAAAGCGCTGGCCAGCTAACCGCATTAGGGGATGAACGCATCCCTTATTTCCTGAAACGCGAATTATTCAGGGGCAATATTACCGTTATTGGCTAATTCGCTATATTTTTTAATATATCACGGCCGCTTTTTAATTTATAGTTGGGAACAATTTCACATTTATTTGTAATCTGGTGGAACAGTGTTTCACTGTCTTTATGATAATAAATATCACTACGCATTTAATATTTCCCTTCCCATTTTTAATTGATAATGATCAAAGTCATACCTACCAATAACTCCCATTATTTATTTCGCCTAACCCTAAAGGATTAGTTTATTTGCGTTAAGTTGCGTTATTTATGCAATCCGGTTATGGCAGAACTTCAGCTGTGGGAGGCAACATCAGAGGCTCTGTTTCAGCATAATTAGCATCAGCCTGGGACGTGTTGTCGGCACTGCGTTTGCGAAGAGGATGCAAAATAAATGAACCAGGTTGATCGTCCATTATTAGATACTGGCTTAACGCGGCTGGAATTCCTGCGTATATCAGGAAAAGGCCTGGCAGGGTTAACCATCGCGCCCGCGTTACTGTCACTTTTTGGCTGTAAGCAAGAAGATATCGATAGCGGCACCGTGGGGTTGATCTCCACGCCGAAAGGGGTGCTGGTAACCCAACGCGCCCGCTGTACCGGTTGCCATCGGTGTGAAATTTCTTGTACCAATTACAATGATGGTGCCGTCGGCACCTTCTTTTCCCGCATTAAAATTCACCGTCATTATTTCTTTGGCGACAAGGGACCAGGCTCCGGCGGCGGCCTGTATGGCGATCTGAACTACACCCCGGACACCTGTCGTCAGTGCAAAGATCCGCAGTGCATGAAGGTGTGCCCCATTGGGGCGATTACCTGGAGCCAGGAAGACGGTTGCATTGCCGTTGACCACCGACGTTGTATCGGTTGCAGCGCCTGTACTACCGCGTGTCCCTGGATGATGGCCACCGTCAATACCGAAACGAAGAAATCATCAAAATGTGTGTTATGCGGTGAGTGCGCCAGTGCCTGCCCGACCGGGGCATTAAAAATCATCGAGTGGAAAGATATTACTGTTTGAATCTTGCAAAGGAAAACATTATGGCTAACGGTTGGACAGGTAATATTTTACGGGTCAATCTTACAACAGGCGATATTACCCTTGAAGATTCCAGTAAATTTAAAAAATTTGTCGGCGGTATGGGGTTCGGCTACAAAATTATGTACGACGAAGTTCCCGCTGGCACTAAACCCTTTGATGAAGGCAATAAATTAGTTTTTGCGACGGGACCGCTTACCGGATCCGGCGCTCCATGCAGTTCTCGCGTTAATATCACGTCGCTCTCTACATTCACAAAAGGCAATCTGGTTGTCGATGCACATATGGGCGGTTTTTTTGCCGCACAAATGAAATTTGCCGGCTATGACGCCATCATCATTGAAGGCAAGGCGGCATCCCCCGTCTGGCTCAATATTAAAGACGACAAGGTCACGATTGAAAAAGCCGATTTTCTGTGGGGGAAAGGCACCCGTGCAACCACGGAAGAAATTTGCCGGATGACGTCACCAGAAACCTGCGTGGCGGCGATTGGTCAGGCGGGTGAAAACCTCGTGCCGCTCTCCTGTATGCTCAATAGCCGCAACCACAGCGGTGGCGCAGGGACCGGCGCGGTGATGGGGTCGAAAAATCTGAAAGCCATCGCCGTGGAAGGGACCAAAGGTGTCAACATTGCCGATCGCAAAGAGATGAAGCGGTTGAATGATTACATGATGACGGAGCTGATTGGCGCGAATAATAACCATGTTGTGCCCAGCACACCGCAGGCATGGGCGGAATATTCCTCGCCCGCGTCACGCTGGACTGCACGCAAAGGGTTGTTCTGGGGCGCGGCGGAAGGTGGGCCGATCGAGACCGGCGAGATCCCGCCGGGTAATCAGAACACCGTCGGCTTCAGGACCTACAAATCGGTCTTCGATTTAGGTCCGGCAGCGGAAAAGTACACGGTGAAAATGAGCGGCTGCCATTCTTGTCCGATTCGCTGCATGACGCAGATGAACATTCCTCGCGTGAAGGACTTTGGCGTGCCGAGCACCGGCGGGAATACCTGCGTGGCGAACTTCGTCCATACCACCATTTTCCCGAACGGTCCGAAGGACTTTGAAGACAAAGGCGATGGCCGGGTCATCGGCAACCTGGTGGGTCTGAATCTGTTTGATGACTACGGTATCTGGTGTAACTACGGCCAGTTGCACCGCGACTTTACGTATTGCTACAGCAAAGGGGTGTTTAAACGCGTCCTGCCGGCGGAAGAATATGCCCAGATCCGCTGGGATCAACTGGAAGCGGGCGATCCGAATTTCATCAAGGATTTCTATTATCGTCTGGCGCATCGCGTGGGTGAACTTAGCCATCTGGCGGATGGGTCGTATGCCATTGCCGAGCGCTGGCAACTGGGTGATGAATACTGGGCGTATGAAAAAAATAAACTGTGGTCACCGTTTGGTTTTCCGGTTCACCACGCCAACGAAGCCTCGGCGCAGGTGGGGGCCATCACCAACTGCATGTTCAACCGCGATTGTATGACCCACACCCACATCAATTTCATCGGCTCGGGTTTGCCTTTAACACTCCAGCGGGAAGTCGCCGCGGAACTGTTTGGTTCACCAGACGCCTACGATGAAACGAAAAATTACACGCCCATCAACGCGGCAAAAATTAAATATGCCAAATGGACGTTGCTGAAAGTGTGCCTGCATAACGCCGTCACGCTGTGTAACTGGGTCTGGCCGATGACCGTGTCGCCGCTGAAAAGTCGCAACTATCGCGGGGATCTCGATCTGGAAGCCAAATTCTTTCAGGCCGTAACCGGTGATGAAACCACTCAGGCCAGTCTCGATTTAGCCGCAGAACGTATCTTCACTCTACATCGCGCCTACACGGTGAAACTGATGCAGACCAACGATATGCGCAATGCGCACGATCTGATCTGCTCGTGGGTGTTTGATAAGGATCCGAAGATTCCGGTCTTTAGCGAAGGCACCGACAAGATGGACCGCGACGATATGCGTGAATCCCTGACGCTGTTTTATAAAGAGATGGGCTGGCACCCTGAATTGGGCTGCCCGACGCGTGAGACGTTGAATCGACTCGGCCTGGAAGATGTCGCCGATGACCTGGCCGCGCAGAATCTGTTGCCGGCGTAAGGAAAAAACATGAGCCAACCAGAGGAAGTGAGCCAACTTATCGCGCCGGATGTCGATCTCGAAAAGCGGCAGTGGTTGCAGGGGCGACATGAGCCGATAGCCTGCGCGGATGAACAGGCGGTAGCAGAAAGCCCTGCTGAGATTATGGCGGATTTTATCCGCCAGCATTCGGCGAACGGCCAGCTTGTCGCGCGCGAGCTGTTCTTGCAGCCGCCGTACTCCGTAGAAGAGGCGGCGCTCACACCGCTACTGGACACGCTCAAAGAGGGGCTCGCCGGCGAGGATATCGCCTGTGTGCAGGGCTCTCAGGATGAATATTACTACTCAACCCAGACCATGACCGCCAACTATGCCGGCATGTGTGTTCAGGTGGTGGAAAAGGATATCTGTCGGGCAATCGCACTGGCGGTGCGCTTTGACTGTCAGACCTATCCGCGTCCGTACAAAATCGCCATGCTGGAACAATCACCTTACGGTTTCGCGCCTGAGCAGATAGAAGCCGCGCTGGCCGCGATTGAAACGCACCCCGACTATGCCGATATTCGCCCGGTCTCGTCGTCGAACGACGTGCCGTATTTATTCAGCGAACGCTTTATGAGTTACGGCAAAGCATACGGCTTATGCGAATGGCTGGAAGTTGAGCAGTTTCAGAATCCCTGAATTCATGGAAAGCGTGGACGAGCGCGACCACAGCATTAGAGGATAACAAGATGTCCTTCACTCGACGAAAATTTGTGCTTGGCATGGGAACGGTCATTTTCTTCAGCGGACCCGGCCAGACGCTGCTGGCGAAGACAACAGCCAGCGGCCCCGTTCGTTACGTCATGATCCATGATGAATCGCGATGTAATGGCTGTAACATCTGTACCCGCGCCTGTCGCAAAACGAATCATGTTCCCGCGCAGGGAAGTCGCCTGTCGATTGCGCATATTCCCGTTTCAGATAATGACAACGAGACGCTGTATCACTACTTCCGTCAGTCCTGCCAGCACTGCGATGATGCCCCCTGCATTGAGGTTTGCCCGACCGGTGCGTCGTGGCGCGATGAGAACGGGATCGTTCGTGTCGACAGTTCGCGCTGCATTGGCTGTAGTTACTGCATCGGCGCGTGCCCCTATCAGGTGCGTTACCTGAATCCGCAAACCAAAGTGGCGGACAAATGCGATTTTTGCGCCGAGTCACGACTGGCAAAAGGTTTTCCGCCCATTTGCGTGACCGCCTGCCCGGAACATGCGCTGCTGTTTGGACGCGAAGACAGCCCGGACATCCAGCGTTGGCTACAGGAAAATAACTATTACCAGTATCAACTTCCGGGCGCGGGCAAGCCCCATCTGTATCGTCGGTTCGGTCAACATTTGATTAAAAAGGATAATGTATGAACGCGTCGCAGAATGCTGAACAGTTCCAGGCCCAACTGGCAAATTATGTGCCGGTATTTTCTCCCGAGTATTGGCCCGTCTGGCTGGTGATCGCCGGACTTCTGCTGGTGGCGATGTGGCTGGTGCTGGGGTTACACGCCTGGCTTCGCTTTCGCGCGGCCAACAAGGCAGCCGCCGGGCATGGTGAGAAGGTTTACCTGTATTCTCGCGCGGTACGCTTGTGGCACTGGTCGAATGCCTTGCTGTTTTTACTCCTGCTCGGTAGCGGGCTAATCAACCATTTCTCTCTGGTCAGCGCGGCGGTAATGAAAAGCTTGCTGACGGTGCACGAAGTCTGCGGATTTTTGCTGCTGGCGTGCTGGGTCGGTTTCGTGCTGATCAATGCGTTGGGCGGGAACGGTCATCATTACATTATCCGTCCCCAGGGTTGGGTGGCGCGAGCGATGAAACAGACCCGTTTCTATCTGTTTGGCATTATGCAGGGGGAAGCGCATCCGTTCCCGGCAACACCGCGTTCGAAGTTTAATCCGTTACAGCAGGCGGCCTATGTCGGGGTGATGTACGGATTGTTGCCATTGTTGCTGCTGAGCGGATTGTTGGCGCTCTATCCGCAGGTCGTGGGCGACCTGTTCCCCGGCGTACGCTACTGGTTGTTGCAGGCGCATTTCGCGCTGGCAATCATCAGCCTGTTCTTTATTTTTGGTCACCTCTACCTGTGCACTACGGGCCGCACGCCTGGCGAAACGTTCCGCTGCATGGTCGATGGCTATCACCGGCATTAACGTATGCTGATCACGCGGGAAGATATACGCAACTGGCGGGTTGGCGCGGTGATGTACCGCTGGTTTCTGCGCCGTTTTCCTGAAGGCGGCAACTACGCTGATGTGCATCGGGCGTTGAGTCGCGAAGGTTATCTCGACTGGGCGAACAGCCTGGTGGAATACGCCTGGTCGCGCTGGCTGGATGAAGAAAATTTTGCCCGCCAGGATATCTCCGCCATGTCGCGACTGGCGCGGCCAGACGCCTCAATGGGCGATCAGCAGGTGGCGAACGCGGGTGATAACGCGAATCTGGGCTGTGCGGGTGATAACATGAAGATCGCCAGCGCAGGCTATGCGTCACAAATTGCCAGTGCGGGATACTGCGTGCGCATTGGCAGCGTTGGCTACAACAGCCATATCAGCAGTTCCGGGGATCGCGCGCGGCTGGCCGCCGCAGGAAATTCGACGCGAATCAGCAGCGCCGGTAACGGAACGCGGATCGCCAGCAGCGGGATGCGTGTGCGGGTGAGTTCGCTCGGTGAAAGAAATCATGTCGCCAGTAACGGTGACCTGAGCCAGATAGTGAGCTTTGGCGCCAATACGAAAATCGCTAACAGCGGCGATAATGTGCATATCATCTGTAACGGCGATAACGCGATCGTTGCCAGTAGCGGGGTAGTGGATTCCGTCGTGCTGGGACCGGGCGGCTGCGCGGCGCTGGCGTATCATGACGGCAAACGCATGCGTTTCGCCGTCGCGGTTGAAGGTGAAGCCGGGATCCGCGCCGGTGTGAAATACCGACTCGACGACGCGCACCAGTTTGTTGAGTGCTGATCGTTCAACGAAGCGCAAACCGTCGCCGGGTCGCTTTCTCCAGCCCGTAGCAAAGCAGATAGTAGACCAGGCCCGTAAAGATGAAGATAGCCGCCGGGTAAATCTGTTCCCGGCTGTTAACCTGTCCCGCCACCGTCGTCAGTTCCGGCACGTTGACGATAAACGCCAGCGATGTGTCCTTCAGCAGACCAATGCATATCCCGGTCAGGGAGGGCAGGATATGGCGTAACACCTGCGGTAGCAGAACCCTTCTTAATGCCTGAACAGGGCTAAAACCCTGCGCCATTGCCGCATCATATTGTCCGGCGGGTAGTGCGTTGAGTCCCGCGTACACAGAATGCATCACCGACGCAGCGGTAAACCAGGCCAGCGCCAGCGTCACCGTTGCCGCACCGGGCAGATCGCTGCCGGTAAGCATAGGGAGCAGATACCACATCCAGAAAATAACGAAGATCAGTGGTATCCCGCGTATGAGCTCTGCCCAGATGAACAATCCCTTACGGATGACGCCCGGAAAACGCCAGGCGAGAGCGGCAAGGGCAATACCGGCAGGTAAGGCCAGCACCGCCGCACCCAGCGCCATCATCAGGGTCAACAATACACCGCCAGGTTGACCGTCGGCCAGTCGTCCCCACAGAAGATAATCCAGATTGTCGGTTATCACCGCAATATTAGCGATCATGCTGGGGACTCCTGAACCGGAACCGGCGGAGTTGCGACTTTTTTTCCAGTCGGGGGGCGGGCCCCAGATGGGTCAACAGCAGACCGAACGCCACGCCGGTGAACAGATAAAGCGCAGTGCCCACGGCAAAGGCCTCCAGCGCATGGGCGTTGTAGCTTTCAATCTGGCGAACCTGGTAGGTCAGTTCCGCAAAGCCAATCCCGCTGGCTAATGACGATAGTTTCATCAGGTTGAGATATTGCCCCACCACCGGTTGCCAGGCATTGGTTAGTCCCTGCGGCAGCAGGATATGGCGGAAGGTCTGCCATGAGGAAAATCCCTGTGAAATCGCGGCTTCGCGTTGTCCGGCGGAGACCGCCTGCAATCCGGAGGCGACTTCTTCGACCAGGAATGCCGAGGTAAAGACGCCGAGTCCCCATGCTGAGCAAAGAAACTCGGGGGTCAGCCACCAGACGTTGCCGGGCAGGATTGACCAGCCATGCTCTGCGTTGACAAAAGCAATAAAACTGCGCGGCAGCAGGTTCCAGCCGGCGAAGTACCAGAACAGCAACTGGACCAGCAGCGGGGTGTTACGAAACAGCGATACCCAACCAGCCACCAGGCGACGGCCCATGCGATGGCCGGAAAGACGAAGGGCTAACAGCAAGATGGCCAACAGCGTGGCGAGGAAAATGCCTGCGGCGCTGACCCACAGCGTGGTGAGAAATCCGGAGAGGATCCATTGCAGGGGCAGGCCGGTGAGCACTCCCTGCCAGTCCATTGACGGCATTATCGTGATAACTCCTGATGCAACGGATCCAGCACTTTTTGCAGAAAACGCTGGGTGCGAGGGTGCTGCGGCCGGGTAAAAAAGGCCTCCGGGGAGGCGATTTCGAGAATATCGCCGCCGTCGATAAACACCACCCGGTCGGCGATTTCACGGGCAAAATGCATCTCGTGGGTGACCACAATCATTGTAATACCGCTGTGCGCCAGACGTTTCATGACCTGTAACACCTCACCGATCATTTCCGGATCGAGTGCAGAGGTGGGCTCATCAAACAGGAGAATTTGCGGCGAAGAGGCCAGCGCGCGGGCAATCGCCACCCGCTGCTGTTGACCGCCGGAAAGCTGTGCCGGATAAGCGCCAGCCTTCTCTTCCAGCCCAACCTGTTCCAGCAGGGCATAAGCGCGTTGTGTGGCGTCGGTTTTATTCCAGCCGTGGACGTACTCCAGCGCGAGGGTGATATTCTGCTGCGCCGTCAGATGGGCATACAGATTGAACTGCTGGAATACAAAACCAATGCGGCTACGCAGCTGTCGCAGCGCGGCCCCCTTAAGTTGACCGACCGGTTTGTCATCAATAAAGATATCGCCGCCACTCAATGATTCCAGTTGGTTAATCAGGCGGATCAGGGTCGATTTCCCCGATCCCGAGGGGCCAAGAATAGTCACAACTTCACCGGGTTCGACGGTGAGACTGACGCCGTTGAGTACCCGGTGATCGCCGTACGCTTTCACCACGTCGCGTAACTCAACTCGCGCCTGGCTCAATGTGTGGAAATCCGCAGCTCCGGCTGCGGACGGGGTGAATAAACCAGCCAGCATCTTATCTGGCCTCAATTTTAAAGGCGCGCGGCTGCGGATTTTTCGTTTCCGGGCCAAACCAGACATCATAAATTTTGCCTGCCTGCCCACTGGATTCGAGTCGCAATAATTCATCGTTAACCGCTTTCAACAACGCCGGTTCGCCTTTCTTCACGCCCACGCCGATTTCCTCTTTGCTGAGTAAATCCGGCAGGATTTTAAACTGCGCTTTGTCCGGTGCGCCACTGAGCAAACCCGCCAGGATAGTGGAGTCCTGAGTGATAGCCTGCACGTTGCCGTTGCGCAGGGCGGTTAACGCCAGCGGGATATCATCATAGGCCAGCACACGGGATTGCGGGAACCGCTGATGTAGCGCCTGCTCACCGGTGGTTCCTTTCACTGCGCCAATGCGTGCGCGGCTGTACTCATCCAGCTTATCGGGTGACGAGGCAGGCACCAGGAATTGCTGACCGGTGACAAAGTAGGGCACAGAGAAGTCGATGACCTGGGCGCGCTCGGGGGTGATCGTAATATCAGCAACGATCAGATCGGCTTTCCCCGATTGCAGCAGCGGAATACGGTTAGCGGGATTGGTGGCGACCAGTTCCAGTTTCACACCCAGCGATGCTGCCAGCGCCTGAGCGAAATCAACATCGTAACCCACGATCTGATGGGTTTTCGCATCGACGGAGCCAAACGGCGGGTTAGCGTCAAACGTCGCAACCTTGACCACGCCTGCGGCCTTGATATCAGCGAGTTGATCGGCCTGCGCCTGAATGCTCAAAAAACTCGTGGCGAGCATGACGCCGAGGGCGAGAATCGTTTTTTTCGTACGTTGTGTTTTCGTTGCCATCATTTTCTTTGATATCCCTGAAATTATTGGTTTGTCCTTTTACGCTCCCACAACCCGAACCCGCAGCAAAAGAAGAAAAAAGTCTTATTTATATGCAAAAAGTTATTAGTGAACAGTGTGTTAACGAAGGGTTACTAACGAACAAAAACAGATAACGGTGCGCAGAATTCGCATTTCATTTTTTGTGCGATTTGCGCTGCAATGAAAAGCACCTGACAAAACAGAGGAGCCGGAGATGGAGAAGGTAAACATGCAGATGGCGCGTCGTTGGATGCGAGTTGCCATCACGCTAAAGCGGACCCGACAGCCCGGTGCAGAGGTCAATCTGCAGCGCGTTGTGGAGTCCATTCTTCCTGTCGCCAGCCTGTACGGCGTGGACATTGCTAACATTGACCCGGAGTGGTTTCGTGATCAAACAACACGCTGAACACCGTCGGATGCGCGAGGTGTACTGGAATGAAATCTGCACTCACCACGGAGATGCAAAGGAAATAAAAGACGTTGAAGGAACTACCGCGCAGAACTGCGCGGTAGGCTGAAACAAATCAGATTTTGCAGGCGTCGCCGCAGTCATCATCGGCAATCACCGATTCTGCTTTTTTGTCCGCATCGTCCAGACGTTCAGCGTTACGTTCCTGCGCCTCTTCCAGTCCGTTAAAGACCAGATTATCGAGATCAATTTCCATTATTCACCTTTCTTCGCTCGTTTTTGACTTCCGACAAGTATAGAGCAAATAGGAATCTGGATGCATCCACAATGCGTGCGGCGTTAGCGATCGTAAATCGATAAACGTCTGCGCAGGCGGGAAGCCGGTTTTGATACTGCCCTGGCCATCGCGTTGCCAATTTCCTGGCAGGCGACGAGTCCCTGGATAAAGGGCCGATCGTGCATTAAATAGGGCAAGGCACCAAAGGCAATTCGTCCGCGAACGTTCTCTGGTGCCTGAAGCGTGTAATCATCGCCAACGTCCGGAATTGCATCTCCACACGACAGTAATTGCTGGCGTAATCGCGGGAACGGTAAGTCTTTGGTCTTCAGGGGTTTTTGGCCACGTGCATCGATGAATACGTCAAAGGACAGGCGATCGTTGTGCGTCGTAATCTCAGTACGATCCGCTTTTATCTCCTTCCTGTAATCCTGTCCCAGCGTGAGAATGCGCAGAATACCGGCTGCGTGCAACGCCAGCATTCGGCGAACTGACTCTGAGGGGATCGCCGCATAATTATCAATAAATACGCGAGCGAGACCGACGTTAAATCGTTCACTATCCTGTTCATTCAGGTGCGTAACGATCTCCTGAACCTTTTCATGTAAACGCAGCAAGGTATAGCGCCAGGCAACGGTGTGTTTGTTACGCTTATTCTCGTCAACCTCTTTCAGATTTGCAGCCGCCCATTCGAACGGATCGCTGCGCGCTCTGTCGGCAAACACCGCGACGGGAAAGCTATCCGCATCCAGTGAGGAGAGCGACATTTGCCTGACCCATTTGGGATCGGCTAAGGCGAGTTCTTGCTGCATCAGTCTAAAAACGCGATCGAGGAGTTCTGTTGAACCGGCAGCGATTTCGCGCTGAATAGCCTCATCGGTAACGTACTCCAGCGGTTCATAGGGTATAGGACAATAGAAGTCGGCTTCCGGCAAAATGCCGGAACGGGACATCAGCGTAATCTCCAGCGCTTCACTGCCTTTATTCAGTGTGAAATTGACCTGATGTTCCTCTGTTTCGTGAAAGGTTCCATGCTGTACCGCAACCGCCATTGCGGCATCCAGAGCGCTCAATGAGGTTCCAAGAATGCCCACTTTGGCGGCGGGCACGTCCGCGTCCATCAAGCCGGACCAGGGGCTGGGATAAAATGCGTGCGTGGATTCGTCATCGTCCGGCCAGACGTGTCCCGTGGCAATCACTGCTAAGTCGACATGCAGCGGCTCCGTGTGTTGATCGGTCCAGAGTTGTACGCCAGTGGACACAGCTGAGACATCCGTGACTTCACAGGATTCGTACAACCTCACCTTAAATCCTCGATTTTCTGCGTGGTGGACGGCTTGCAAAAACTGCGCGCGAAAATAGTCGCCGAGCAGAATGCGTGGCAGAAACTGACGCTGGTGCAGCGTTTCTTTCTTAACGGCAAACTGTGCAAGGTACTGCGCTTCCTGGGTTTGCAACCACTCAAGCCAGGTGTCAAAAAGAGGTGGGACCTCAATACTGGCAATATTTGCCAACATCATTGGACTATTATCAGAATGGGTGTAAGGCATACCAATTCCTGCCCGGTTTCCGCGTTCAAAAACGACGATCTCCAGTGGCTGCTCCTCTTTTAGTAATGAGAAAAAGGTATAGACGCCTGTGGGGCCAGCTCCGATAATCGCGATTTTTTTCATACTCCTGTCCGTCCTGTTATTTTTATTTTGCCGCTGGGATTGCGGTTACATCATGTCAGTGTAGTTGAGGAAGGCCCGGATGTTTCGGTCTGGAATCGCTTACGTGCCTGACGAGCGGTGTCCTCTGCCATACTTAACGGTGTTTATTGTGAGGAAAGGAGTGACGATGATAACGCTATGTAAAGCCTGTGGCACCTCATACGATAACCACCACGGCAACGTTAAACGTTGTAAAATCTGCGACGATGAGCGGCAATATATCCCTGTATCCGGGCAGGCCTGGATGGACTTTGATGAGCTCATCGCCAGCCATACCAATAAGTGGCAGCAGCATACGCCGCAACTTTTCAGTCTGAAAACGGTTCCTTCCTTTGCCATAAACCAGCGGGCGTTTCTGCTCAGGACGCCGGTGGGAAATATCCTTTGGGACTGCGTTGCGAATCTGGATCCGGCAACCCGAACGCTCATCCGCGCTATGGGGGGATTGAGCGCCATCGCGATTTCGCATCCTCATTACTACACCACCATGCAGGACTGGGCGGAGGCGTTTGACGCTCCCGTCTGGCTCCACGCGGCTGACAGGGCCTGGATCATGCGCGACAGCCCCTGGATTCGGCTATGGGAAGGGGAAGAACACAACGTGCTTCCTGGCGTCAGTTTATTGCGTTTGGGCGGCCATTTTGCGGGGGGAACGGTTCTGTATCTGGAGGAGGGGGAAGGGACGATCCTCGCCGGAGATATCTTGCAGGTCACTCCCGGTGCTGACGCGGTGTCGTTTATGTGGAGCTATCCGAACATGTTGCCGCTGTCATCGAAAACCGTCGGTGGGATCATCCAGCGGTTAAACACGGTGACGTTTTCCAGTCTGTACGGGGCATTTGAAGGGCAGAATATTACCCACAATGCCAGTCAAATCGTGCAACGCTCGGGGGAAAAATATCTCTCCAGCCTGGCGTCACGTTAAATCCGCAGAGGGGGAAAATCCCCCCCTGCGGCATTATTAACCCACTCTGGCGTTGTTGATTTCGCTCAACGGAATATTCACGTCAAACACTTTCGCGATGACTTCGTCAACGCCAAGGTTTTTTAAACGCGCGGTATGTTTATCCAGATAAGCCAGCGCGGTCTCCTCGCTTTCGAAAAGATAGATCCCTCCCGCTTCCTTGTTTTGCTCACTCTCCGTCCACACCTTCCAGATAAATCCCGGCTCCTGGTTAATCGACTCCGCCAGACCACGCAGTTGCTCAGCCATTTCTGCGCCAAATGGGCCAGTAAAAGCGAAGTGAAGTTGTAACAATTTCGGCATATCCATTCTCCATTCAACGACGTAATGATCATTCACAGTGACAATGAACTGAACTCTTCTCCCTGACACTATGTCGGGGAGTGTACCAGAATCAGGGCGCGCAAACCCCATTCATGCTGCAGTGGAGGTCATGGCAAGCGAGGAGTGAAAGTAGTTAATAAGCTGCATCAATACAACACGGTTAATGGGAAGGTAAGCGAAGACTTCCCCCACACCCGCAAGTCAGGAATATGAATCAATGAATGGGTAATTTATTGATTTTTATTACGCGAAACTGAGTGATGAGAAATAATACCAGAGAAAAATAAGAGAGCAGGGAAAAAGAACAGGCACCCTATCACCAGGCGGTGAAATGGTGCGTCCGAGTGGACTCGAACCACCGACCCCCACCATGTCAAGGTGGTGCTCTAACCAACTGAGCTACGGACGCAAAATGGTGCGTTCAATTGGACTCGAACCAACGACCCCCACCATGTCAAGGTGGTGCTCTAACCAACTGAGCTATGAACGCAACGTTGTGTGTGACAACGGGGACGAATATTAGCGGCAGAGCCGGGAGGTGGCAAGAGGGAAATGGTAATTTTCTTCCGGATTTCACTCGATTGCGGAGGAAGTGCGCAAAATGTCGAGAGAATAGCCGCCAGCTGGCGGCTATCGTCGTTTTATCGCGCAGCGCGCTGCAGAATCACCGTAGAAGGCAGACGTTGCAGGAAGCGCATTCGCAGCATCATCATAACCGCCGCCGACGTCAGGCCGATGATAAAGCCCATCCAGAATCCAGCCGGCCCCATCCTGTCCACCACCAGGTCGGTCAGGGCGAGAATATAACCGCTCGGTAATCCCAACACCCAGTAGGCGGTAAAGGTGATAAAGAAAATCGAACGCGTATCTTTGTAACCACGCAGGATCCCGCTGCCGATGACCTGGATGGAGTCCGAAATCTGATAAACCGCCGCCAGCAGCATCAGTTGCGCCGCCAGCGTCACCACTTCAGGATTGTCGTTATAGAGCAGGGCGATGTGCTCACGCAGCGTCACGGTAAAGATAGCCGTCAGACACGCCATGCAGACGCCAACGCCTAAACCAGTACGCGCGGCGGTTTGCGCATCCAGCGTTAAACCTTGTCCGAGACGATAGCCCACGCGAATAGTGACCGCCGCCGCCAGTGACATCGGCAAAACAAACATCAGCGAACTGAAGTTCAGGGCGATCTGGTGACCAGCGACATCGACAATGCCCAGCGGAGAAACCAGGAGCGCCACCACGGCGAACAATGTGACTTCAAAGAACAGTGCCAGCGCAATCGGCAGACCCAGTTGCACCAGACGCTTCATCACTACGTTATCCGGCTTGCTGAAACGCTGTTCATTGCGGATATCGCGCATTGAACGCGCATGTTTCACGTACCAGAGCATGGCGCTAAACATCACCCAATAGACCGCCGCAGTCGCCACACCGCAGCCGACACCGCCGAGTTCCGGCATGCCGAAGTGACCATAGATAAAGATATAGTTCACCGGGATGTTGACCAGCAGGCCAAGAAAACCCATCACCATGCCGGGTTTGGTTTTCGCCAGACCTTCGCATTGGTTACGCGCAACCTGGAAGAACAGATAGCCCGGTGCGCCCCATAACAATGCACGAAGGTAACCTACGGCTTTATCCGCCAGGGCCGGATCGATGTTATGCATAGAGCGGATGATATAACCGGCGTTCCACAGCACAATCATAATCAGCAGTGAGACGAAACCCGCTAGCCAGAAGCCCTGACGCACCTGATGCGCAATGCGATCGCGGCGTCCGGAACCATTGAGCTGAGCAATCACCGGAGTCAGCGCCAGCAGCAACCCGTGGCCGAACAGAATGGCGGGCAGCCAGATGGAGGTGCCAATGGCGACGGCCGCCATGTCGGTGGCGCTGTAACCACCCGCCATCACGGTATCGACGAACCCCATTGCGGTTTGGGCGATTTGCGCAAGAATCACCGGTATTGCCAGAGCCAATAACTGACGCGCTTCACTGATATACTTCTGCACGTGTACACCTATCATTTTGTTTTTATTTGAGAGACTAAAAAAGCCGCCACGGGTGGCAGCAAGAAGAAGATGTAAGGGGAAATTTCAGTCTATTGTAGCGATGAATGCTAATTTCACCAGTGAAAAAAACAGGCCAAGGGGCACTTCACTGGCAACCTGATTTTCCAACTGCTATTGTGGCAGGCAGAAATGGCTTAACTGAATTCAGGAGTTGTAGGTATGTTTACAGGTATTGTGCAGGGCACCGCAAAACTGGTGTCGATCGATGAAAAACCCAATTTTCGCACCCATGTAGTGGAATTACCTGAATACATGCTGGACGCGCTAGAAACGGGCGCGTCGGTGGCGCATAACGGCTGCTGCCTGACCGTCACAGAAATTAACGGCAATCGCATTAGTTTTGATTTGATGAAAGAAACGCTGCGGATCACCAATCTGGGCGATCTGAAGGTGGGCGACCTGCTTAACGTCGAGCGTGCGGCAAAATTCAGCGATGAGATTGGCGGGCATCTGATGTCCGGTCACATCATGACCACCGCGGAAGTGTCAAAGATTTTAACCTCCGAAAACAACCGTCAGATCTGGTTCAAAGTCCAGGATCCGACGCTAATGAAATACATCTTGTACAAAGGTTTTATCGGGATTGATGGGATCAGCCTGACCGTCGGAGAAGTCACCACGACGCGTTTTTGCGTGCATCTCATTCCGGAAACCCTGGAACGCACGACGCTGGGTAAGAAAAAACTGGGCGCGCGCGTCAATATCGAAATCGATCCGCAAACGCAGGCGGTGGTGGATACGGTAGAACGCGTGTTGGCTGCGCGTGAAGCGGCGGTAACGAAAACCGCCAGCGAAGCGTAAAACCCTCCAGCCCCCGCGAGACGGCGGGGGCATAAGAAAGTTTAGCGGGCTACGCGCAGGCCGTCTTCGACGCCGCGCGAGAATACCACCTGCCAGAGCTGAATATCGCGGGCGCGAAACGCGCCGGCGCAGGCGTTGAGGTAGTAGCTGAACATCCGTTTAAAACGCTCGGAATAGTTCTCGGCAATTTCAGGCCAGGCAGCGAGAAAACGCTCGTACCATGCCATCAGCGTCTTGTCGTAATCCGCGCCGAAGTTATGCCAGTCTTCCATCACAAAGTGCGATTCACTGGCGTTGGCTATCTGACGTACTGACGGGAGGCAACCATTCGGGAAGATATACTTGTTGATCCACGGGTCGACATTATTGTCGGTTTTCTTCGAACCGATGGTATGTAATAAGAACAGCCCTTCAGGTTTCAGATTGCGATCAACCACGTCAAAATAGGTCGCGTAATTTTTAGGGCCGACGTGCTCAAACATGCCTACCGAGACAATGCGGTCAAACTGATCGTGCAAATCACGATAATCCTGCAACAGAATCGACACATCCAGCCCGGCACAGCGGGCCTGAGCCATTTTCTGCTGCTCGGCTGAAATCGTCACGCCAACCACACTGACGCCGTAATGCGTCGCCATATAGTGCGATAAACCACCCCAGCCGCAGCCAATATCCAGCACACGCATACCGGGTTGCAGTTGCAATTTCTCGCAGATTAACCGCAGTTTGGCCTGCTGCGCCGCCTCCAGAGTATCCGCGTCTTTCCAGTACGCGCAGGAATACTGCATAAAAGGGTCGAGCATACGGCTGAACAGATCGTTGCCGAGATCGTAATGTTCTTTACCGACGATCCACGCTCGTTTTTTACTTTGCAGATTGAACAGGCGAGCGGCCGCGATGCGGAGGGTATCTTTGAAATGATGGGGAAGTTGGTTTTCCAGTCCTGCTCGCAGAACTTTGCTAAAAAACTGGTCCAGCCGATCGCATTCCCACCAGCCATCCATGTAACTCTCACCCAGACCGAGCGACCCCTCTTGTAAAACGCGTTTGAAAAAATCGGGGTTTTTAACGCGTATATCTGCTGGTGAAGAGCCGTTGATGGCAATGCCTGCGCGGCTTAATAATTCGTTAGTGATACGGTACCAGTCGTCATCCGGTACGCTGACTTCTTCTATACACGATGAACTCATAGTTTCTCCATCACTGGTCGGTGATCAGAACCTTAAAACAGCGTAGACGCTTTTTGGGCTTTGTGAGAAATCTCACGGAAACATTCCGCGAGTCTATTATCCGACGTAGAACAGAGGAAGGGAGGACCCCTTGCCGAAAAGGCCATCCATGGGGAACCGGGAACGCTCCGGTTCCCGTTAACACATAATAATTATCGTAATTTTTAACAACCGAAATTTAGTATAGGCCTCAAAAAACGATGATACAACCAAAAATTGTTAGCCGACTAATTAACGGTGATTATGAGTGATATCAATGGGATTCGCTGTGGGCAATCCCGCAATTATCATGCTGCGCACAGTCGTTAGAAGGATGCAGTTGCATCTTATAGCCCAGTCCAGCCAGTACCACCGTAGACAACATCACGCTGGTCGTGGTCAACAGCGGTGTGCTGATAAGCCAGGAAACGACCAGGCTTGCCAGGAAGCACAGACCCAACTGCAGGGTATTTTGCAGGGCTGCGGCACGACCCGTCGCCTGCGGGAATGGACGCAGCGCTTGGGCAACCACAATCGGGTAAATAGCCCCGTTGGCAATCGCCATTATGCAGAAGGGGATCAGGATCTCTGCAAGCGTGATGTGATGGATAAAACTTGCCGCCCAGGTTGCCACCACGCTCAGCGCATAGATAACCAGCAGCCAGGGCAGGAGCTGTTGTCCCTGCCATTTTTGCAACGCGGCGCGACAGCCATAGCCGCCAATCAGAAAAGCAATGGTCTGCGGTACGTAGCTCAGCCCAATCACCGCCGGGCTGTAGCCCATTTCACTCAAAATAAACGGGGAACCGGTCAACCACGCAAAGAAGCTGGCAGAACAGGCGGCGTAAATCAGGACGTTGCCGCGGTACGCTTTCGCACGCAGCAGGGTGGTGAACGTCAGTTTGTCCTTGCTGTCATCGCGAGCCCGGGTGGTGGGCTTTAAAAACAGGGCGGGCAGCATCAGCAGCAGCGTGATGAAAAACAGCGTGGCAAAGATCGCCTGCCAGGAAAGATGGGTCAGAATCCAACTGCCTAATAACGGCGCCAGTGCAGGAGACAGCCCGACCAGCGGCATGATGGTCGCGAAAATGCGGTTAATTTTATGCGAAGGATAGTAATCGGTAACCAGCGCCTGCCAGATGACGGTCGCCGCGCAGACTCCCACGGCCTGAATAAAACGCAGTACTAACAGGCCCGTTGCGCTCTCCACCCACAGCATACCCAGGCTACCGAGGGCGAAGACAGACAGACCCAGCAACAGGATCGGTTTACGGCCATAACGGTCAGAGAGGGGTCCCCACAGCAGTTGGGCGACGGCAAAGCCTGCTAAAAACAGACTCAGGCTGGCGCTGACGGCAGAGGCCGGTGTTTGCAGGTCAGATTGAATGGCGGCAAAAGCGGGCAAATACATGTCGGTTGCCAGAAAACCCAACACGCTGAGCCCTGCCAGCCAGACTAAAAACCCTTTTCCTGGTTGCATAGTTGTTCTCTAATTTTGATTAATCACACTGGCGCAGAGTGTAGGGAGTGAATTTGGGCTTGTGAAACGGTAATATTTGTTTATTGCATTCAAAAATTTTGTAGGCAGATTATGTGGTCAGAATATGCGCTGGAAGTGGTCGATGCCGTGGCACGCAACGGGAGCTTCAGTTCCGCGGCTCAGGAGTTGCACCGGGTGCCTTCAGCGGTCAGCTATACGGTTCGCCAACTGGAAGAGTGGCTGGCCGTCCCGCTTTTTGAACGTCGCCATCGTGATGTGGTGTTAACCCCGGCGGGCGCCTGGTTTTTGAAAGAAGGCCGCTCTGTCATCAAAAAAATGCAGATCACGCGTCAACAGTGTCAGCAGATCGCTAACGGCTGGCGTGGGCAACTCCCCATTGCGGTGGACAATATCGTGCGCCCGGAACGCACGCGGCAATTGATCGTCGATTTCTACCGCCACTTTGATGACGTGGAACTACTGGTCTTCCAGGAGGTGTTTAATGGCGTGTGGGACGCGCTGTCAGATGGTCGGGTCGAACTCGCCATCGGGGCAACCCAGGCGATCCCGGTTGGCGGACGATACACTTTCCGCGATATGGGTAAGCTGAGCTGGTGTTGTGTCGTTGCCAGTACGCATCCGCTGGCCGCCATGAGCGGGCCGTTAAGCGATGACACGTTGCGCAACTGGCCGTCGCTGGTGCTGGAAGATACCTCCCGCACGCTGCCGAAACGCGTGACCTGGCTGCTGGACAATCAGAAGCGGGTGGTGGTGCCGGACTGGGATTCTTCCGCGACCTGTATCAGCGCCGGACTCTGTGTCGGCATGGTCCCGACACATTTCGCCAAGCCGTATCTCAACAAGGGGCAGTGGGTCGCGTTAAATCTGGAGAATCCTTTCCCGGATGCGGCCTGTTGCCTGACCTGGCAGCAGAATGATATGTCACCTGCGCTGATCTGGCTGCTGGATTATCTGGGAGACAGTGAAACGCTGAACAAAGAGTGGCTGCGGGAGCCCGATGAGACTCCCGCAGAAGAGGCTTAACGACGGTAGTCGCGGAACGGGCCATCCGCCACGGAGCGGCGCTCCACCAGGCGCGGGTGGACTTCAATAGACTGCGACTCTTCGCGTTTATTGACGATACGGTCCAGTAACATATTAAAGGCCGTCTCACCCAGTGAATCTTTCGGCTGGTGGATGGTGGTCAACGCTGGTGTAAAGAAGCGGGCGTTGCGCACGTTGTCGTAGCCTATCAGCGACACGTCCTGCGGGACGCGCAGACCCATCTCATCAGCGGCGCAAAGGGCGCCCATCGCCATGACATCGCCGCCACAGAAGACCGCCGTTGGGCGATGCGCCTGCGACAGAATTTGCTGCATGGCGCGGTAGCCGGATTCCGGCTCGAAGTCGCCTTGAACAATCCAGTTTTCAGGCACTTTAATCAGCGCTTCATCCATCGCTTTCATAAATCCGGCCAAACGGCCTGCGCCGGTGTTACGCTCCATCAGTCCTGGGATCACGCCAATTTCGCGATGTCCACGCTCGACGAGGTAACGGCCTGCCATGTAGCCGCCCTCGAAGGCGTTATCAATCACCGTATCAGTGAAGTCGGCTTTGGCTTCGCCCCAGTCCATCACCACCATTGGGATATGACGATATTCTTCCAGCATCGAGAGCAGGGGATCGGGGTATTCGGAACACATTACCAACAGGCCATCAACGCGTTTTTGCGCCATCATCGACAGATAGGCACGCTGCTTTTCCAGGTTGTTCCAGACGTTGCCGAGGATCAGGGTATAGCCCTTCTGGAAGCAGTTCTTCTCAACCGCTTCAATAATTTCAGCAAAATAGGGGGCTTCGCTGCTCGTCGCCAGCAAACCGATAGATTTGGTATGGTTAACTTTCAGGCTACGGGCAACCGCGCTGGGGGAATAGTGCAATTCTTTGATTGCCGCCCACACTGCATTGCGTGTTTCTTCAGCGACGAAACGCGTTTTGTTAATTACGTGTGACACGGTTGTAGTGGAAACGTTTGCGCGCTTCGCTACATCTTTAATTGTTGCCATTAAATCTCACTCCAGACCCAACCTGAACATTAAATTACGCCAAGTAAACGTTTGCCTTTACTCATCCTGTGCCCAACGTCAGGGCTGCGGCACGCCGGGAAACGACACGGAACGTCAGGAAGGGGTCAATGGCCGGTACGCTAATCAAGTAAGCGTCGAATTTTGTCTGATCTTTACGAAAAGGGGAAGTATTAAAAGCACATATCACTCTAAATCGTGGGAGATTTTTACACTCAAGTGTGTAAAAATGCGCTATATCACTTTTTGTGTGGGTATAAAAAGGAGAAAAGTTGATGAGCACCGATCTGAAATTTTCATTAGTGACCACGTTTATTGTTCTGGCTTTAATCGTTGCGGGCGGCCTGACGGCGGCACTGCACTGATCCTCTCGGGGGAGTTCCTGCTCCCTCGAACCTCCCGCCATATTGTTATTGAATCTGCAAAAGTCTTTTGTATTTTTGTTAACTTCTCTTTTTTTGTGATTGATGTCATGCTTTTGACTCTTTGTTAAGCATCGCGCCCTGTCGCGAAGAGCCGGAGTCATCACTGCATGAAAATTAATTATCCGTTACTGGCGCTGGCCATTGGTGCGTTTGGCATCGGCACCACCGAATTCTCGCCAATGGGTCTGCTGCCCGTCATCGCGCGTGGCGTTGATGTGTCTATTCCCGCGGCAGGTATGCTGATTAGTGCCTATGCGGTTGGCGTGATGGTCGGCGCGCCGTTGATGACGCTGTTGCTGTCACATCGCGGACGCCGTAATGCGCTCATTTTTCTGATGGCTATCTTTACGCTCGGTAACGTGCTCTCGGCGATTTCGCCAGATTACACCACGCTGATGTTGTCACGTATTTTAACCAGCCTTAACCACGGCGCATTCTTCGGCCTGGGCTCGGTGGTGGCGGCAAGCGTGGTGCCGAAGCACAAACAGGCGAGCGCCGTTGCGACCATGTTTATGGGGCTGACCATCGCCAATATCGGCGGTGTGCCGGCGGCGACCTGGCTGGGTGAAACCATCGGCTGGCGGATGTCGTTTATGGCGACAGCGGGGCTGGGCGTTATCTCGATGTTGAGTCTCTTCTTATCATTGCCAAAAGGCGGTGCCGGGGCGCGCCCGGAAGTGAAAAAAGAGCTGGCGGTGCTGATGCGTCCTCAGGTGCTCTCCGCGCTACTGACTACCGTACTGGGAGCGGGCGCCATGTTCACGCTCTATACCTATATTTCGCCTGTTCTGCAAAGCATCACCCATGCGACACCGGCCTTTGTGACCGGGATGCTGGTTCTGATCGGTGTGGGCTTCTCCATTGGCAACTACCTCGGAGGGAAACTGGCCGATCGCTCGGTTAACGGCACGCTGAAGGGCTTTTTGCTGCTGCTGATGGTAATTATGCTGGCGATCCCTTTCCTGGCGCAGAATGAACTGGGCGCGGCGGTCAGCATGGTGGTCTGGGGGGCGGCAACCTTTGCGGTCGTCCCTCCGTTACAAATGCGCGTCATGCGTGTGGCTCATGAAGCGCCGGGTCTCTCATCTTCCGTGAACATTGGCGCGTTTAACCTTGGAAATGCGCTGGGCGCTGCGGCTGGCGGGGCCGTCATTTCAG
Organism: Citrobacter sp. RHB35-C17; assembly: GCF_013816795.1. NCBI lineage: Bacteria > Pseudomonadati > Pseudomonadota > Gammaproteobacteria > Enterobacterales > Enterobacteriaceae > Citrobacter > Citrobacter sp. RHB35-C17. The sequence goes on from NZ_CP057150.1 coordinate 2,146,657, forward strand.
GCGGATTAGGCTACAGTTTTGTTCCTGTGATGGGGGCGATTGTGGCGGGTATGGCGCTGTTGCTGGTGTTTGTCTCGGCGAGAAAACAACCTGAACAGGTGTGCGTCGCCAGTTAACGGCAGGACAAAAACGCAGAAGGGATTCCCTTCTGCGTTATCTTTTTTACGCGGCGAAGTTCTTCGCTACAAACTCCCAGTTTACCAGCGCCCAGAAGTGTTCAAGGTAGCCAGGACGCGCATTGCGGTAGTCAATGTAGTACGCATGTTCCCATACGTCGACGGTCATCAACGGCGTGGCGTCGGTGGTCAACGGCGTGCCAGCGTTGGAGGTGGAAACGATAGCCAGCTTGCCCTCTTTTCCTTTAACCAGCCAGGTCCAGCCAGAGCCGAAGTTTTTGATCGCCGCGTCGGTAAATTGCGCTTTAAACTCGGCAAAGCTGCCGAAAGAGGCGGTAATCGCGTCAGCCAGTTCGCCGGTTGGCTCGCCACCAGCATTCGGTGCCAGGCAGTTCCAGTAGAACGTGTGGTTCCAGACCTGAGCAGCGTTATTGAACACGCCGCCTTCCGAACTGCGTACGATCTCTTCCAGAGATTTCCCTTCAAAGGCGGTGCCTTTGATCAGGTTGTTCAGGTTGGTGACATAGGTCTGATGGTGTTTGCCATAGTGATATTCCAGCGTCTCGGCGGAAATGTGCGGCGCAAGCGCATCTTTGGCATACGGTAGTGCAGGTAATTCGAACGACATTGCTTCTCTCCTTATTATTAATAGTATTTCGCGCAATAACCTTATTGTGCGTAAGGATAGGGTAGCAAATTGAAAGGTGAGACAAAAGATGAACTTACCCTGTTGCGTTAACAACAGGGTAAAGTTTTAACGAATAGTTTTGGGCGTCATGACCCGGCGAGCGCCGACATAGTGGCGTTGCCAGTAATCTTCGCTGAGCGATGTGATCTGGATTTCCTGACCGCTGCGCGGTGACTGAATAAATTTGCCGTTGCCGACATAAACGCCGACGTGATCGGCAGTACCACGTCCCTGAGTGCGGAAGAACACCAGATCGCCATTTTTCAATTCCCCACGATCAATCGGTGCGGCATCACGCAGGTGATACATTTCATTTGCTGTGCGCGGAATACGGAATTTAACCAGATCTTTATAAGCGTAATAAACCAGACCGCTGCAATCGAAACCGGTGCGCGGAGACGTACCACCCCAGCGGTACGGCTTGCCAATCTGACTCATTAATTTGTTCATCGCCGTGCTGGTCGCTTTTTGCACTTTCACTTTATGGGCATCCGCAATCTTTCCTGACGCCGTGTTCTTCACTTTCACACACGTCGGCTTGTGTCCTTTACGCGGGGTGCACTTTTCACTCCAGCTGACAGCGGCTGTCTTTTTCGCAGCGACGGTTTTACTTTTGCGACTGGCTGTTTTGCTGGTTTTGGCAGAGGCGGTGATTTTTTTCTTAGAAGAAGAGGCGGTTTTCGTGCTGGTTTTGCTGGTCGTTTTCCTGGCGGTTTTTTGATTGGTTTTATTCGTTTTTTTTGCTGTTGCCGTACTTTTCTTTTTGTTGCTGGTTTTCTTACTATCCGTAAGACCAGCCGTATCCCTGGCTTGCTTGGACGCATGTGCCATCGGCATAAAGGGAATCGTTGTAAATAGCAAAGCACAGAGCGTGAGGGAAAGTCGGTTTATCCGCGCCACTGAGCATTCCTCTGTTAAGGCAGGTCGCAATCATACCTGCGTGTGATTTACAAAACCTGATGATTCTAATCTATAGAAACGAATAAAGTTAATAGCTTTTATTGTTAAAAATACGGTTTCGCTATTGAGTGCAAAAAAAAACAGCAGCCAAAGCTAAATCTGCTTATTTAGCGCACACTTTCGACACAGGCACTGAGGAAACTATTATTGGGAATGCAACTTATGCGTTCAGACGATAAAATAGTAAAGCGTAATGAAAATGTTATTTTCCGATGTCGCTCTGAAACGCTACAATGTCAGTCGACTGCCGTAAAAGAAGTTAAGGAAGCAAGACAATGAGCACCACTATCGAAAAAATCCAGCGCCAGATCGCTGAAAACCCGATTCTCCTGTATATGAAAGGTTCTCCAAAACTGCCAAGCTGCGGCTTCTCCGCCCAGGCTGTGCAGGCACTTTCCGCCTGTGGTGAGCGTTTTGCCTATGTGGATATTCTGCAAAACCCGGATATTCGCGCAGAACTGCCAAAATATGCAAACTGGCCGACCTTCCCACAGCTGTGGGTTGATGGTGAACTGGTTGGCGGCTGCGACATTTTGATCGAAATGTACCAGCGCGGCGAACTGCAGCAGTTGATCAAAGAGACCGCTGCAAAATACAAATCTGAAGAATCAGACGCTGAGTAATCAGTAGACGGTTAAAGGGGAGCTTTTCCTGACTCAGGTTAAGCTCCTTTTCATTTCTGCGCTTCCTATCCCCAGTCCAGCCCCTGCGGCGAACTGGAAAACCCGACTTCCCGTAGCAGGGTAAAGATAGGGGTTTGCCGTACCGGTTTATCGTTAACTTCCGACAGTGTGAAACGCAGTCGCGGTTCACGGCGTAAGGCGCTCGCCAGCGCCCTGAAAATCTCCGGCGAAGGCATTTCCTCATTTTCTGTCCAGATCATCATCTTTTTTCCTCCCTGAGCAAGGTACAGCCGCAACTGTCCAGCGGAAATCACGACAAACGCGCCGTTACGCCGCCCGGGGACCAGAGATGACGGATGTGTCGGCCACGGTAGTAGCGTTCCCCAGGGATTAGCGGGATCATTCGCAGATAGCGCCACCGCCGTAAACGCCTGTTGTTCAGACGTCGACGACGTCAGATCGCGAAGACGATCGACAGTGTCCCGCTCGGCAAACTGCGCGCCGCCCATTCCCTCCACGAACCGCCCACGCAGAATTCGCCCAGAATCTTCCATGCTTCGGCACAGCGTCTGCATGGCGGGAAAGCCGCCAGGCACATTCTCGGCAATCACGGCCTGGCGACCAATTACGCCGTAGCGATCGAGCATATTCTCGGCACAGGCCAGCATCCGTTCAGTATCATTCAACGTCTCTCGCGGCAGCAGCGACCAGCGACCGGCCAGCGCAGGCGTGGTGTAAGAAACCGGTACAGCGATGGACGAGAGGCGCGGCGCGGCATAAGCCGGGCGTCCACGACGCATACGCGGCGAACGTCGTGACGGCTGGCGCGATGCGGCGACAGTACGCGTCAGGCCACGCAGCGGAGCCCAGATATCGGTCGTGATATACCCTTGCCAGACCAGACCCCAAAGTGCCTCATGCAGCGTGGCTGGCGTTAACCACTCGTCACCGCCAGCGTCTGCCGCACGCGTCTGAATCAACGCGCTAAGTTGCTGCGCAAACCATGCGCCACCACCAGAAAGAACGTCCAAAATTGCGCGCTGTAAGTCTGAAATCGCCTCGCTGTCACCGGATGGCGGGGAAAGCGTTTCTGCCAGGTAATCCCGTAAATGCAGTACCACCCGTCCATCATCGTCGCCCAGTTTCTTTTGTCCTGACCAGATGACTTCACCCGTCGCCAGCAACTCATCGAGCATATCCGGTGAATAATCACGGACACGAGCAGGGAAAATCTGGCTTTCCCACAACGAGGCAGGCAGGCCGACTCCGGCCAGTTGTTCAATAACACGCGTGACGCCGTCACTTCCTTCCAGCGTACCCGTGGAGGAGGACGGAAGGCGCGCAGGGCTGCCGTCGGCGGATGAAATAAGTCCCTGACGCTCCAGCAACAGTCGGGTGTAGCTCGTTGCCGGAACCGGACGGGTTGCCTCTCTTGCCGCATGCAGCGAGCGGATGCGAAGACGATGAAATACGTCCTCATTCACCCACGTTGACGCTTCGTCAGGCGTGGCAGAAGTACTGGCACGCAACGGAATGAGGACACCCTCATCGCGCAATTGACGCAGTTGATCGCCGGCGACGGCTACCCCCAACCCGAACGTCTGCGCAATCTGGGTGCGAGTAAACAACGTGTGGGTACGGCTGAAGCGCAGGAAAAGATCGCGCAGCGGCGCGTTCACCGGATGCAGCCACGCCGGTGAAATCGTCGCAGGCAGGCGAATACCCAGCGCGTCACGAAGTCTGGCTGCATCGTCCGTGCAGGCCATCTGCGCCGTGTCCGCGATAACGACCGGGAAAATACGTTTTTCAGCGGACAGCTCATCAAGCCATGTCCTGATGTCAGCGAGCGTTCCTTCGTGTCTGGCGGCAATTTCGTCGACGCTCATTGGTCCCAGTTCGCGCAGTAAATCGTAAACGCCTTCCATCCCCTGGGCTTTCCTGCCCGCCGCCCGCCGCTGAAGTTCATCTTCAACCTGGCGGATAATTTCCGGGTCAAGCAACTCCAGTGGATCGCCCTGGCCTAACAGGTTGCCCAGCAGCTCGCTGTCCAGCGCCAGTACCGAAGCCCGACGTTCCGCCAGCGGCGCGTCGGTGGCGTACATAAATTCCGCGACGTAGCCGAAGAGTAGATCGGTGGCGAAGGGTGAGGGGGTTGGCGTGGTCACTTCAGACATCTGGATCTCGCAGGTGTTCAACCGGCGTATGACCTGCTCAAGTGCGTCGAGATCGTAAACGTCCTGCAGGCACTCACGAGCCGTTTCCAGAATAATGGGGAAATCAGGATAGCCCGCCGCAATTTCCAGAAGCTGACTGGCGCGCAGGCGTTGCTGCCAGAGCGGCGAACGACGCCCTGGCGTGCGGCCCGGCATCAGCAGGGCGCGGGCGGCGCATTCTCTGAAGCGGGCAGCAAACAGCGCCGTACTGCTGACGGCCTCCCGGACAATGCGCAGCAGTTTTTCCGGTTCAAACAGGAAAATAGCGGCATCGGGCAGTTTCCCATCGCTGTCCGGTATGCGCGCGACAATCCCATCATCACTGGCAACAATCGACGCGTCAGCTCCCCACTGCGCATGGAGGCGTCCGGCAATCGCCAGCGCCCAGGGCGCGTGTACCCGACGACCATAAGGGGAATGCAGAATAACCCGCCAGTCACCCATTTCATCGCGACAGCGCTCAAGCACCAGATGACGACTCCAGGGGAGCACGCCCGTAGCATTTTTTTGATCGTCAATTAACCCTTTGATATTCGACAGAACATTGTCATCGCGCAGTCGGGGTGAGAGCCGGCGTTCTGCGTTGTCATCGGACATCGTATGGATAAAATCACCAATGCGTTCTCCCAGTTCCGCCGGGCGCCCGACGCCTTCGCCGCGCCAGAACGGCAGTCTGGCCGAGCGTCCGGGCGCGGGGACAACGATAACCTGATCGCGGGTGATTTGTTGAATACGCCACGAGGTTGCACCCAGCGTAATGATGTCGTTGACGCGTGACTCGTACACCATTTCTTCATCCAGTTCGCCTACGCGACGCGATCCGGCTTGTTCATCCCCTTCGGGAAGCAGCACGCTGAACATGCCGCGGTCCGGAATGGTACCGCCGCTGGTTACCGCCAGAAGCTGCGCGCCAGGACGGGCCGTTAATAACCCGGTTTCGCGGTTCCAGATTATGCGCGGTCGGAAGACGGCAAAATCGCCGGAGGGATAGCGCCCTGCCAGCATATCCAGCGTGGCGTCAAATGCGCTTCTCGGCAAATCCTGCCACGGTGAAGCCCGGCGGACGAGGGCATACCAGTCATCAACATTGAGTGGATCCATTGATACGGCAGCAACGGTTTGCTGCGCCAGAATATCCAGCGGGTTGCGTGGCGGCGTCAGCGTTTCCAGTTGTCCGGCGTACATACACTCGACGATGACGGCAGAGTCAATCAGATCCCGACGGGTTCTGGGGTAGAACAGCCCCTTTGATACCCCGCCGACCTGGTGACTGGCGCGCCCGATGCGCTGCAGGCCGCTGGCGACAGAAAGGGGCGTCGCCACCTGAATCACCAGATCAACCGCCCCCATGTCGATCCCCAGTTCCAGACTGGAGGTCGCCACCACGCAGCGAAGTTCGCCGGATTTCAGCGCATGTTCGGTGACGGCACGCTGTTCTTTGGACACCGAACCATGATGCGAACGGGCAATGTATTCTGCGGCGTCCTGCGCCCGGTTACTGGTGGACCCGGTTAGCGAGTCAAAGTGCACCGGCTTTGCCTGCGGTTGGGGCAACGCTTGTTGTCGCGAAAGATACAGTTCATTCAGGCGGGCCGTCAGCTTTTCCGCCAGCCCACGCGAGTTGGTGAAAACAATGGTGGAACGATGGCTAAGGATTTGATCGAGAATACCGGCTTCAATGCGCGGCCAGATGGAACCTTCTCGCCCGTTGTGAATGGCCTCGCCGCTGTCGCTATTGTCCGCTAAGACGTCATCAAGATTGGCGGCTGGAGCGACGATGTGGATATCCGGGTGACGGGTAGAAGGCGGATTGATAACGGTAACCGGACGATCGCCGCCCAGAAAAGCGGCAACGGCTGTAACCGAACGCACGGTCGCCGACAAACCAATGCGCTGCGCCGACGTTGCCAGAAGCGTATCCAGACGTTCGAGACTCAGCGCAAGATGCGCGCCGCGTTTTGTGCCAGCTACCGCATGTACTTCATCGACGATCACCGTTTCAACGCCGCGCAGCGTCTCTCTGGCGCGGGAGGTGAGCATCAGATAAAGCGACTCCGGCGTGGTGATCAGAATATCGGGCGGATGACGACTCAGCTTCGCACGCTCCTGAGGCGACGTATCGCCGGTGCGGATCCCAACCCGAATAGCCACCTCTGGCGCGCCGGATTTCTTCCGTTCTTCGCTAATCCCCAGCAGGGGAATTTGCAGGTTGCGCTGGACATCCGTACCCAGGGCTTTTATCGGGGAAATATAGAGGATTCGGGTGACTTTCTTTTCTTTGTCGGAGGAGGAGGTGGCGTGCGCTGCCTCGCCTTCACGAAACAGGCTATCCAGGGCATAGAGAAACGCGGCAAGGGTTTTCCCCGAACCGGTCGGGGCGATCACTAGCGCGTGCTGATTCGCGGCGGTCACGGCCCACGTTTGCGCCTGCACCGGCGTAGGATGCTGAAATGCCGAGGTAAACCAGTCGCGGGTTGCCGGTGAGAAAATATCCGGCAGCGGAGGCGGCGCATTTTTTGCTGACATGTTCCCTGTCCCTTTTGCGATGTTGGCGAATCAAGACCTTTTTACAGAATAGCGGGAAATGCGCAGGGTGTATTGATACTGGTCAAATATACAGTATGAGTGAAAGGGGGAGCGACCTGATAACCGACGTTATCAGGTCACCAAATCAGGCTTCTTCGGGCAGAGGTAACGGCCAGCCGCCGAGACGCTTCCAGCGGTTAACAATTTCACAAAACAGCACGGCGGTGCGCTCGGTATCGTACAGCGCTGAGTGCGCCTGGGTACCGTCAAACTCCATGCCAGCCGCCAGACACGCTTTGGAGAGCACCGTTTGTCCCAGAGCCAGTCCGCTCAGGGCGGCAGTATCAAACGTCACGAACGGATGGAACGGGTTGCGTTTGAGCGACGCACGCTCAGCGGCAGCCATCATAAAGCTATGATCGAACGTTGCATTATGGGCGACCATAATGGCGCGGCTGCAACCGCTGTCTTTAATGCCTTTGCGGACCATTTTGAAAATGGCGTGCAGGGCGTCATATTCACTCACCGCGCCACGCAGCGGGTTGGATGGATCGATACCGTTAAACGCCAGTGCTTCAGGCTGCAAATTTGCGCCTTCAAACGGTTCTACGTGGAATTGCAGCGTGCTGTCCGGCATCAGCCAGCCTTGTTCATCCATTTTCAGCGTGATGGCAGCTATTTCAAGCAGCGCATCGGTTCTGGCGTTAAATCCGGCCGTTTCAACATCAATGACGACAGGATAGAAACCACGAAAACGGTCGCACAGACCGGTAAGTTGAGCGTTATCGGACATCAGGGTCTCTTAGTACGGAAAAAATTGCAGCGCGCATTATGCCAAAAAAAGCGGAGTGATGCAGTAAAACAACGGGCGCAGAAAGCCACTGCGCCCGGCAGGAATCAGTTACCGAGACCTTTCCCGGCGTCCTTCTCTTCGATCAGCTCGATTTTGTAACCGTCCGGATCTTCAACAAAAGCGATCACGGTCGTGCCGCCTTTAACCGGACCGGCTTCACGAGTGACGTTACCGCCATTCTGACGAATGCGCTCACAGGCTTCAGCCGCGTTATCGACGCTCAGGGCGATATGACCATAAGCCGTACCCAGCTCGTATTTGTCAACGCCCCAGTTATAGGTCAGTTCAATCACCGCTTCGTCACTTTCTTCGCCGTAACCGACAAATGCCAGTGAGTATTTGTATTCAGTGTTTTCACTGGTGCGCAGCAGCTTCATGCCGAGCACTTTAGTGTAAAAATCAATAGAACGTTGCAGATCGCCAACGCGCAGCATCGTATGAAGTAAACGCATGTTATGTCCCCTTAAAAAATGGTCAATACATTCAAAATGTTGTTTTAGTATAGCGGCGTTTTTACGCCGCTATCAATGAAGGAATGTGATGGAGGGAATTAGAGCGTCGGGTAATCGGTGTAGCCTTCCGCACCGCCGCCGTAGAAACTTTCACTGCGTTGCGGGTTGAGTTCAGCTTTACGTTGCAGACGCGCCACCAGATCCGGGTTAGCGATGTAATCACGACCAAACGCGACGGCATCGATCAGACCCTTCTCAATTAAGGTCTCTGCTTTTTCACGCGTATAGGCGCCGGCACCGATAATCGGACCGTGGAAACGAGCGCGTACTTTTTCGCGGAACGCGTCGGTATACGGCTTGCCGCCAGCCCAGTCTGGTTCAGACATGTGCAGATAGGCGATGCCGCGTTTACCCAGTTCTTCAATCAGATACAGCGCATCGGCTTCTTCGTTCGGACCATTGTCGACATTCTGGAAGGTGCCAACAGGCGAAACGCGAATCCCGATACGGTCCGCACCCCATTCCTTAATACCGGCATCGACCACTTCCAGCACCAGGCGCGCGCGATTCTCCACGCTACCGCCGTACTGATCGGTACGATGGTTAGAAGAAGGGGAAAGGAACTGATGCAGCAGATAACCGTGAGCGGAGTGCAGTTCAACCAGATCGAAACCGGCTTCACGCGCATTGGCGATAGCCTGGCGGAAATCATTGACGATTCCCGGCATTTCATCGGTTTCCAGCGCGCGTGGCATAGAGGTATCCACTCGGATAGCCTGACCATTTTCATCACGCAGGGAAGTACGGGTCCCGGCGCTGATAGCGGAAGCGGATACCGGCGGCTGTCCACCCGGTTGCAGGCTGGCGTGAGAAATACGGCCTGTGTGCCATAACTGAACGGCGATGTGGCCGTTTTCAGCATGAACACCGGCGGTGATTTTCTTCCATGCGGCGATCTGCTCATCACTGTGCAGGCCCGGCGCGCCGGCATAACCCTTCGCCTGTGCGGAAATCTGCGTCGCTTCGCTGATGATCAGACCCGCGCTGGCGCGTTGGCGATAATACTCGGCCATTAACGGAGTCGGGATGTCGCCAGGCTCAATGCTGCGCAGACGCGTCAGCGGGGCCATGAAAATACGGTTTGGTGCGGTGATCGCGCCCACTTTCAGTGGGGTAAACAGTTTATCTGATGACATAATGTTTTCCGTTATGAATAGACCGGTCGTCTAGTAAGCAGTTAAATAAAACGCCTGTTAAGCACCAGGCGTTGCGATAATATTTTTCACGTGCGCCAACGCGTTTTCCAGCGGGGTGGCACTGCGAGAAATTTTGGCCTGCAGATTCGCTCCCAGCCACAGCGCATAAAGGATTTGCGCCTGCTGCAGTGGTTCTCCTGCAAACGTCAAACAATGACTATCACGTCCTTTTTCCAGCGCCAGCGCCAGGATGACCATAATTTTCCCGGCCCCCTGGTCCATTGCGGTGCGCATATCTTCCGACAGGTCGCACACTTCGGCGGAGAGTTTAACCGTCAGGCAGCCGCTGATGATTCCTTGCTGGCAAAACTGATTCAGGGTTTCCTGATAATAAGCCAGAATGCGATCGCGGTAATTGCCTGGACCCGTGTCAAAATGCACCGTCAGCCGCTGATGATAACCGGCAAAATGCCGTTCCAGCATGGCGACGCCAAAGGCTTCTTTAGAGCGAAAGTAGTGATAAAACGATCCTTTCGGCACCCCGGCGGTTTTGAGCAACTCGCTCAGTCCCATACCGGTAAAGCCTCGCTGCATGCAAAGATGCTCACCGGTAGCCAGTAAGTGTTCGCGGGTATCGTACTCAGTTTGCTTGTTCATGGCAGGGAGTGTAATAGACCAGTCGGTCTAATGCAAGACAGGTTGCCAGAAATCGTGTTTACGTCTTCAATAGAGTGAAGACCTAATGAAGAGGAAAGGGCGTGGCAGAGCAGTTAGAGTTTTTCCCCGTTCAGAGCCCATGTCGGGGAATTTGCCAGTCAGATGAACGCGGTTTTTGCCGGGGGTGCCTGCGCAGTCGGGATGAGCGGTTCAACTGGCAAAAAATGAGCGACGCACAAAAACAAGATGTGCTGCGGTTATGCCGCCAGCGTCTGCTGCGTAAATTACGCGCAAATAAACCCGCCGCGCCAGAAGAACCTCAACAGCCTTCACTCTTTTAAGCCACTAATTGTATATACTCGCTGTAATTTACTTCACGAGGAAGCAGTTATGGTTCAGCGTATTACTCTTGCGCCACAAGGCCCGGAATTCTCCCGCTTTGTCATGGGATACTGGCGACTGATGGACTGGAATATGTCCCCCCGGGAGCTGGTGAGCTTTATTGAAGAGCACCTGGATTTAGGTGTCACGACCGTGGACCATGCGGATATTTACGGGGGTTATCTGTGCGAGGCCGCCTTTGGCGAAGCGCTGAAACTGGCTCCTCATCTGCGTGAGCGGATGCAGATCGTCACCAAATGCGGGATCGCCACCACCGCCCGTGCGGAAAACGCGCTCGGCCACTACATCACCGACCGCGATCATATTGTGAAAAGTGCGGAACAGTCGTTGATCAATCTGGCGACCGACCATCTGGATCTGCTGCTGATCCACCGCCCGGACCCGCTGATGGATGCCGATGAGGTCGCCGAAGCCTTCAAACATCTGCATCAGAGTGGAAAAGTGCGTCACTTCGGCGTCTCCAACTTCACCCCGGCGCAGTTTACGCTGCTGCAATCGCGCCTTCCGTTCACGCTGGCGACCAACCAGGTGGAGATCTCTCCGGTTCACCAACCGCTGCTGTTAGACGGCACCCTCGATCAGCTTCAGCAACTGCGTATTCGCCCAATGGCCTGGTCCTGCCTTGGTGGCGGACGTCTCTTTAATGACGATGCGTTCCAGCCGCTGCGTAACGAACTGGCGGTCATTGCGCAAGAACTGAATGCCTCTTCTATTGAGCAGGTGGTTTACGCCTGGATACTGCGTCTGCCGTCGCAGCCGCTGCCGATCATAGGCTCCGGAAAAATCGAGCGTGTACGTGCGGCAGTGAAAGCCGAGTCTCTGAAAATGAGTCGTCAGCAGTGGTTCCGTATCCGTAAAGCTGCACTGGGTTACGACGTCCCGTAAACGTAAAATCGCGGATCTCCGTTCAAAATCGCGTCACTGGTTTACACTTAACCGACATACATACAGAACGGAGGTCCCATGAAGCGATTGAGTCTGGCTGTGTTAACCCTGTTAGCCTGTGCGGGGGCGCAAGCCGCCAGTGAAACAGTGGAGATGAATCTGGTTACCCCGCAAGGTGTCGGGCAGTCCATCGGGGAAGTCACCATTGCGGAAACCGAGAACGGACTGGAGTTTACACCGGATCTGAAAGCGTTGCCGCCGGGAGAACATGGTTTTCATATCCATGCCAACGGCAGCTGTCAGCCTGCCATTAAAGACGGTAAAGCGTCTGCTGCTGAGTCTGCGGGGGGACATTTTGACCCGCACAAAACCGGTAAACACGCCGGACCGGATGGCGAAGGGCACCTGGGCGATTTGCCCGTGCTGGTGGTGAATGACGAAGGTAAAGCCATTGTTCCTGTCACGGCAACGCGCCTGAAATCTCTTAACGACATCAAAGACAAAGCGCTGATGATCCACGTCGGTGGCGATAATATGTCCGATCAGCCCAAACCCCTGGGCGGTGGTGGGGCGCGTTTCGCTTGTGGCGTGATCAAATAATTAGGACGTCAGCGACCCTTCTGGCGGCGCTTGTTCCAGTTGGGAAAGCGAACAATACAGTCGCCAGACGATCGCCGCCAGTTCTTGCGCGGCGGGTTGATGATGGTGAGACAGCGTCTGGCAAATCCGCAGGAGTTCAGCCAGCGTCGCGGCAAGCGGTCGTTGCTGGACGCCGCGTTCGCTCATCACATCATGCAGTAAAGCAATACAGATGTCCCTGACCTGCGACAGCGGGTCAGAACGCGATTCCCAGCTGCGCAGTTGCCAGACGACGTGCGAACAGTTGAGCAACACCACGCCCCAGCGTAGCAGCCAACGCCGTGCCAGCGCATCCTGACTGTTGCTTAACTGACTGATATGGTGATAGGTCAGCGACTCGTACTCATTTTCACTGTACGTCGGATAACGGCTCAACTGATCGACAAAGCTCCGGCGCAGCGCCCGAATATGACGCCGGCTTTTGCGTGCATCCGAACCGGGACGCAAAATCGCGAACGCCAGCCATGACAACGCCACGCCGACAATCTTCGCCGTATTGTCATTCAGAAAATCGGCAAAGTCATAGACCGGCGGGTTGGTCACGGCGATAAACGAACCCATAAAGACAATCAGTTGCCCCCAAAGCCCCGCCAGTTTTGGCATCTGCAATTTCAATAATTGCATGGTGGTCAGCAAGGGGAACAAAAACAGCAGGAACTCCCACAGGTCACTAATCTGCACCATCAGCCCGAACTTGACCACGAAACTGAACAGCGAGAGCAATACCAGCGTGCGCATCAGCAGTGAGAGTGATTTAAACGGTGTGGCGACGACGGAGTAAAGCACGCTGCTGATGGCCGCCAGGGTCAGCGCCGCCGATCCCGATTCCCACTGTGAAACAATGCTCCATGTGCCAATCAGCATTAGCGTGACGAAGGTGCGCAGGCCGCTCCAGAGGGCTTCTGCGTGGTCGGTATGCCGTGCCAGCGCCGGCGCGCGCGGAATGTTAACGGTAGTAAGCGGCCCGCCATTTTCAATCACGCGTAGCTGACGGCTGGTACGCAGATAGAGACGGCAGAAATAACGTAACCGCTGCCAGAAGGCGACGTGACGATAGTCGCTTACGTCGGTGGGGGCGAGTGGCGCAATAATCCGCGCGACGGCATAACTGTCAGTTTGTGAACGGGCCAGTGCTGTCAACAGTTGGTCAATAACATCACGTGTGTGGGCCGGAGGCGTCGGCCAGTTCAGTAACATTCTGCGCAGGCTCGAGATGACACTGGTCAGGCGCAGTTGATGGTGCAGCAGGACGTTCAGCAGCGCATTCTGACGCCGGAAGCGGTAATGGCTCCAGAATGCCTGAATACGCAGTAAATTCATTGTCAAAATCTGCCCGATCACCCCTTCGTGGGCCGAGCGGATGGCGTCAGTAGACTCAGGTTGCCACAGCAGGCTGGCGTGTTCCAACAGGCGCGCGTGCATGTTCTTCAGCGCGGTCAGTAGCGCGGTGCCATCGGAGGTGCTGGGCAAAATCATCATCATCGTGCCGCCGCAGAGGATCCCGACAATCACTTCGCAAACACGCGCCTGGGCGATATCCCAGAGTTGAGTGATGTCGACAATGTTCACCATCGGGAAGGCAATAATGGCGGCGGTGTATCCCGCGAGCTGGAAGGCATAAGCCACATTGTTGGTAAACTGCGCGCAGGCCCACGTACAGAAACCAATCCAGGCGGACATGCTCAACAAAAACAGCCACGGTTCGTTGAGCGTATGCCCGGCAAGAATTAACGCTGCGGTCGCCCCCAGCAGACTGCCGGCAATGCGCCCGAGACTTTTACTGATTACGCCGCCGACGGTGGGAAAACTGACCACGGCGGCGGAGGTCATCGCCCAATAGGGTTCATCCAGATTGAGGTAGTAGGCAAACGTCAGCGCCAGGCACATCGCGAGGGTATTACGCAGGGCATAGCGCCACTGCCCGGCCGTCGCTTTCAGCCACGGCGTATTGCCCAGAGACACGCGCAGTCGCTTCATTTAGTTGGCGATCGCTACGCTACAGGTCGTGCCGGAAACGAGCGTTACGTCACGTGGAAGCTGGTCAAATTCGATACGCACCGGAACGCGCTGCGCCAGACGCACCCAGGGCACGTTGGGTTTAATATCCGGCACCAGACCGGAATCGCTCTCCACGCTTTGGTCGTAAATCGCGCGGCCAATGCTGGATACGTGACCCTGTAACTTAATATTGCCGCTGTAAAGTGTAATCTGGGCAGGTGCGCCTTCGCGGATATGACGCAGCTTGGTTTCTTCAAAATAACCCATCACATAGAAGGAGTGGCTGTCCACCAGGGCAAACAACGGTTGACCGGAGGTGGCGAAGTCACCGGTACGCGTCGACAGATTGGTTATCCACCCGGAGACCGGGGCGTGGACATCCGTCTGCGCCAGTTGCCACTGCGCCTGTCTGAGCGTCGCCTGAGCGACGTCTACGCTTGCCTGCATCGCTTTGACGTTCAGATTGGCGGTGTCCAGCTCTTCAGCGGAGATAAAATTCTGCGATAAGTGACGACGGCGAGTGGCTTCGTTATTGGCTTTCGCCAGTTCCGATTGTGCTTTAGCCAGTTGCGCCTGCGCGTTGAGCTCGGCGATATGAAAAGGGGTCTTATCGATACGAAAAAGCAGATCGCCGGCGTTGACGAACTGGTTATCTTTTATCGGGAGATCGACGATGGCGCCGGACACCTGCGGCGTAACGCTGACCTGTTCGGCTCGCACCTTTCCGTCACGCGTCCACGGGGATTGCATGTAATAATTCCACATAAACCATCCCGCCAGAACGGCGAGGGTAGCAACCACAATGGTGGAGAAATATTTCAGTGTTTTCAGCGTCATAATTACCATGCAACCAATAAAAGAAGACCCAAACAGACGCAGAGGGCAAAAATTGACAGATCCATCAATAAAGGATGCCAGATTTCACCCGAGTAAATCCGGTCGCGCAGCAGGCGATGGATGAAAAGCCAGAGGAGAAATCCCAGCGCAAAGGCCTTGAACAGCGGCGGGAAGTAAACAGATGCGCCAATCACTAAATCCTGTAAGGGCATCCCTGTTGTATTGTGTGCGGAGGTCACAAGCAATAGTCCTTTGCGTCAGGCTACGTTTATCCAGGTTTAGCAAAAACTGGTACGAAGCGTGCTTTTTTCGCGTAATGTCTGAAAAATATGTCTGTCGGTAACCAAATGCAGCAATACATTTGTTTTAGCAATACAATTGCTGCACACTATTCTAAAATCAGTATAATATCTTAGCAAGCTAATTATAAGGAGATGAAATTGGAATCGCCACTAGGTTCTGATCTGGCACGGTTGGTGCGCATTTGGCGTGCTTTGATAGACCACCGTCTTAAGCCTCTGGAATTGACGCAGACGCACTGGGTTACGCTGCATAATATTCATCAACTGCCACCGGATCAATCACAGATACAACTGGCAAAAGCGATTGGCATCGAACAGCCGTCACTGGTACGTACGCTGGATCAGCTCGAAGAGAAAGGGCTTATTTCGCGTCAAACCTGTGTCAGCGATCGCCGGGCCAAACGGATTAAACTGACAGAAAAGGCAGAGCCGCTGATTGCTGATATGGAAGCGGTTATCAACAAAACGCGTGGTGAAATTCTGGAAGGGATTTCTGCGCAGGAAATTGACCTGCTGATTAAACTGATCACCCGACTTGAACACAATATTATTGAGCTACAGTCGCACGATTAATGTCATGAAACGTGTGGTCAGGACCTGACCACACGTTAATTCACTTAGCGCGGAGAAACGGTAACCTGACGACCGTTGCTGGCCAGTACGACACGCTGTCCGGCAGAGAAACGCGTATCACCTTGTTTCTGAACAACCATGATGGTGTTGCCATCATCCTTACGGATTTCCAGTTCAACACCCTGCGTTTTGTTCATCGCACCCTGCACGCCTTGTCCGGCGACACCACCGGCGACAGCACCCGCCGCCGTTGCCAGAGAACGGCCCGTACCACCACCCACAGTGTTACCCAGGAAGCCACCGAGCACAGCACCACCAATGGCGCCGATCACGTTATCATTATCACCAGCCTGAATTTTTACCGGACGCACGTTTACAATCGTCCCGTAGGTAACGTTCTGAACCTGCTTCGCTTCAGAAGCGGTATAGACATCGCCTGAAAGGCTATCCGTGTTGGCACAACCCACTAAAGATAAGCCAGCCAGTGAAACGATCAGTACACGTTTAATCATTTAAAAATCTCCTGTTCACCATGAAACGCTACCCAAGCATCCCTCATGGTCAAATTATATGGCATTTGCGCGTTTAAGGTCACATGTTCTGTCTGAATGATGCAGAAATCATAATAACAGGCAGCTTAACCAACTTTAAACGAACTATTCAGTGAATTTATTAAATCAACGCGGCGAGGGTGCTTTCGGGAAAAACGTGAATGAAGCGTAGCATTGACTGCGCGTTTATGATGGAGTGTTGGCAAAAAGTCATGCTTAAAAAGGAACATGTATGAAATCGGGCCGTTACATTGGCGTGATGTCAGGCACCAGCCTTGATGGTGTTGATGTCGTACTGGCGACGATAGATGACACGATGGTGGCCCAACAGGGGAGTCTCACCTGGCCGATGCCTGTTTCCCTTAAACAGGCGATTCTCGATATTTGCCAGGGGCAATCTCTGACGCTTTCCCAGTTGGGGCAGTTGGATGTTCGGTTGGGCAAACTGTTTGCCGAGGCGGTCAACGCGCTACTGGCGCAGGAAAAACTGCGTCCGCAAGACATTATCGCTATCGGTTGCCACGGGCAAACGGTGTGGCATGAACCCACCGGCGCGGCGCCGCATACGCTGCAGATCGGCGATAACAATCAAATTGTGGCGCATACCGGAATCACGGTAGTCGGCGATTTCCGTCGTCGTGATATCGCGCTGGGCGGACAGGGCGCGCCACTGGTACCTGCATTTCATCAGGCGCTGCTCGCGCATCCGACCGAGCGAAGAATGGTGCTCAATATTGGCGGCATTGCGAATCTGTCGCTGCTGATTCCAGGGCAGCCCGTGCGTGGATACGACACCGGACCCGGCAATATGCTGATGGATGCCTGGATCTGGCGGCAGTGCGGCAAACCCTATGATAAAGATGCGCAATGGGCCTGCGGTGGGACGGTGATTATTCCGTTGCTACAAACGATGCTCAGCGATCCCTGGTTCTCGCTACCGGCACCGAAAAGCACCGGGCGTGAATACTTCAACTACGGCTGGATTGAACGGCAACTGACGGCGTTCCCGGGGATTGCGCCGCGCGATGTTCAGGCGACGTTGACGGAGCTGACGGCGGTCACCATCTCTGAACAGGTGTTGCTGAGTGGGGGCTGTGAACGTCTGATGGTCTGCGGCGGCGGTAGTCGTAATCCTTTGTTAATGACCCGACTGGCGGGACTGCTGCCGGGAACGGAAGTGACGACCACCGATGAGGCCGGGATCAGCGGCGATGATATGGAAGCGTTGGCATTTGCCTGGCTGGCGTGGCGCACGCTGGCAGGTCTTCCGGGCAATTTGCCCTCGGTGACCGGTGCCTCTGAAGCAAGCATTCTGGGCGCGGTGTTTCCCGCCACCCCACGAACTCAGAGTTAACTGAATTTTTCTTTCGTCTTCTGCCGTTACACTGTGGGGATTAGGAGGGTGAATTCACCCTCCTGGACCAGGAAAGTCTACAGGATACGTCTATGAAAAAACTGCTACTCATCTGTTTTCCGCTTATGCTCTCTGGTTGTAGCGTCTACAACCAGTTTGTTGAACGTATGCAAACGGATACGCTGGAATACCAGTGTGATGAAAAACCGCTGACGGTAAAATTGAATAATACCCGTCAGGAGGTGAA
This sequence comes from Citrobacter sp. RHB35-C17, assembly GCF_013816795.1. NCBI lineage: Bacteria > Pseudomonadati > Pseudomonadota > Gammaproteobacteria > Enterobacterales > Enterobacteriaceae > Citrobacter > Citrobacter sp. RHB35-C17. Next base: position 2,164,729 of record NZ_CP057150.1, read on the forward strand.
TTTTGTTTATGACAACAAACTGCTTAATCTGAAGCAGGGTATTTCGGCGTCAGGCGCGCGCTATACCGACGGAATCTATGTGTTCTGGTCGAAAGGCGACGGCGCGACCGTCTACAAACGTGACCGTATCGTGCTGAATAACTGCCAGTTACAAAACCCGAAGCGTTGAGATTTCCAGCAGGGCGGCGCACAATAGCGCCACCCACTGACAATCCGTAGCGAACCCCATGTCTGATAACGACGAATTGCAGCAAATCGCGCATCTGCGCCGTGAATACACCAAAGGCGGTCTGCGTCGCCGCGATCTTCCCGCTGAGCCATTAACGCTTTTCGAACGCTGGCTGGCTCAGGCATGTGACGCCAGACTGGCGGATCCCACCGCCATGGTTGTAGCGACCGTTGACGAAAATGGCCAACCGTATCAGCGTATTGTGTTGCTGAAACACTACGATGAAAGAGGGCTGGTGTTCTATACCAACCTCGGCAGCCGTAAAGCGCATCAAATCGAAAAAAATCCCCGCATCAGCCTGCTGTTTCCCTGGCATATGCTGGAACGTCAGGTGATGGTGACGGGTAAAGCCGAACGCTTATCGACCCTGGAAGTGGTGAAGTATTTCCACAGCCGTCCGCGTGACAGCCAGATTGGCGCCTGGGTCTCGAAACAGTCCAGCCGCATTTCCGCGCGCGGGATCCTCGAAAGTAAATTCCTCGAATTAAAACAGAAATTCCAGCAAGGCGAAGTGCCGCTGCCCAGTTTCTGGGGCGGATTCCGCGTCAGCATAGAACAGATGGAGTTCTGGCAGGGCGGTGAGCACCGACTGCATGACCGCTTTTTATACCAGCGTGAAAATGATGCATGGAAAATTGACCGTCTCGCACCATAAACCCGGAAAATTGTTGCGTTAAGCGCTAGCGCTGTGTGCGCCAGCGCTTTATTCTATAGAGCTTTCGCGTCTGGCGAAAAGTCGTGTACCGGCAAAGGTGCAGTCGTTTTATACATGGAGATTTTGATGGCAAGCAGTAACTTGATTAAACAATTGCAAGAGCGGGGGCTGGTTGCCCAGGTGACGGACGAGGAAGCGTTAGCAGAGCGACTGGCGCAAGGCCCGATCGCGCTCTATTGCGGCTTCGATCCTACCGCTGACAGCTTGCATTTGGGGCATCTGGTTCCCTTGTTATGCCTGAAACGCTTCCAGCAGGCAGGCCATAAACCTGTGGCGCTGGTCGGTGGCGCGACCGGTCTGATTGGCGACCCGAGCTTTAAAGCCGCCGAGCGTAAACTGAACACCGAAGACACCGTTCAGGAGTGGGTAGACAAAATCCGTAAACAGGTTGCTCCGTTCCTGGATTTCGACTGCGGCGACAACTCCGCTATCGCGGCGAATAACTATGACTGGTTCGGCAACATGAACGTGCTGACCTTCCTGCGCGATATCGGTAAGCATTTCTCTGTCAACCAGATGATCAACAAAGAAGCGGTGAAGCAGCGTCTGAACCGTGACGATCAAGGGATCTCCTTCACTGAGTTCTCCTATAACCTGTTACAGGGTTATGACTTTGCCTGTCTGAATAAACTGCATGGCGTGGCGCTGCAAATCGGTGGTTCCGATCAGTGGGGTAACATCACCTCCGGGATCGACCTGACGCGTCGTCTGCATCAGAATCAGGTCTTCGGTCTGACCGTTCCGCTGATCACCAAAGCGGACGGTACCAAGTTCGGCAAAACCGAAGGCGGCGCAGTATGGCTGGATCCGAAGAAAACCAGTCCGTACAAATTCTATCAGTTCTGGATCAACACGGCGGACGCCGACGTGTATCGCTTCCTGAAGTTCTTCACCTTCATGGACATTGAAGAGATCAATGCGCTGGAAGAAGAAGACAAGAACAGCGGGAAAGCGCCGCGTGCGCAGTACGTGCTGGCCGAGCAGGTCACGCGTCTGGTGCATGGCGAAGAGGGCCTTATCGCGGCGAAACGCATCACCGAGAGCCTGTTCAACGGTACGCTGAGCGATTTGAGCGAAGCGGACTTCGAACAACTGGCGCAGGACGGTGTGCCAATGGTCGAGATGGAAAAAGGCGCAGATCTGATGCAGGCGCTGGTGGATTCCGAACTGCAGCCGTCTCGTGGTCAGGCGCGTAAGACCATTGCGTCAAACGCGATCACCATTAACGGCGAGAAGCAGTCGGATCCGGAGTACACCTTCACCGAAGGCGATCGTCTGTACGGCCGCTACACGCTGCTGCGTCGCGGTAAGAAGAATTACTGTCTGGTGTGCTGGAAGTAATCGAAAGTTAGCAGGGGCGTGGGAAACCACGCCCCTTTATTTTTTCAGGGTTGTGGTAAGCAAAAAATGAAGAATATCCTCGCCATTCAGTCCCACGTTGTTTTTGGACATGCTGGCAATAGCGCCGCGGAGTTTCCGATGCGCCGCCTCGGTGCCAACGTCTGGCCCCTCAATACGGTTCAATTCTCTAATCACACGCAATACGGCAAATGGACTGGCTGCGTCATGCCGCCCTCTCATCTGACGGAGATTGTGCAGGGCATTGCCGATATCGATCAGCTGAAGCGCTGTGATGCGGTGCTGAGCGGTTATCTGGGTTCTGCCGAGCAGGGCGAGCATATTCTGGGGATTGTGCGTCAGGTGAAAGCGGCGAATCCGGCGGCGAAATATTTTTGTGACCCGGTGATGGGACATCCGGAAAAGGGGTGCATTGTCGCGCCTGGCGTCGCCGAATTTCATGTTCGCCACGCGTTACCTGCCAGCGACATCATCGCCCCGAATCTGATTGAGCTGGAAATTCTCTGTGAACACGCGGTGAACACCGTGGATGAAGCGGTTACCGCCGCCCGCGAGCTCATTGCACAGGGGCCGGAGATTGTGCTGGTCAAACACCTGGCGCGAGCGGGTTACAGTCAGGATCGTTTTGAAATGCTGCTGGTTACTGCCGATGACGCCTGGCACATCAGTCGTCCGCTGGTGGATTTCGGTGTCCGTCAGCCGGTCGGCGTGGGCGATGTGACCAGTGGTTTACTGTTAGTGAAATTGCTGCAGGGGGCGACAATCCAGCAGGCGCTGGAACATGTGACGGCGGCGGTGTATGAGATTATGATTGCTACCAAAGCAATGCAGGAATATGAACTGCAGGTGGTGGCGGCGCAGGATCGTATCGCTCAACCAGACCACTACTTTAGCGCCACACAGCTTTGACTTGCCTGCCGGATGCGGCGTTGACCGCCGCCATCCGGCCTGATTCGCTTACTGTATTCCTTCCGCCTTCAGCGCTGCCGCAACGCCCGGACGCTCAGCCACTCGTTTCATATATGCCGCAATATTCTCTAACCCGTCCATATTGAGTTTTACCGCATACGCCCAGCGCAGTACGGTGAAAAGGTAGGCATCCGCGATAGTGAAACGCGAGCCACAAATCCATTGTCCCTCTTTGAGAGCGGCATCAACGTACTGCATTTTCTTTTCAAGAAGCGCGCGAACGGTCGGTTTATACTCTTCTGGAGTGTCAGGGCGAAACAGCGGCGTGAAGCCTTTATGCAGTTCAGTCGCAATGTAGTTAAGCCATTCCAGCGTCTTGTAGCGTGAAATGCTGCTCACGGGAGCCAGCAACTGGCGATCAGGAACGCTGTCGGCGAGATATTGCATAATCGCCACGCCTTCGGTCAGCAGCGTACCATCATCGAGCAGCAAAGCGGGAACCTGTCCTTTCGGGTTGACCGCGAAAAAATCATCGCCGTTTTCCAGACGCTTTTTCATCAAATCCACGCCATCCAGCGTGAAATCTTTCCCACTCTCGCGAAGGGTAATATGGGAGGCAAGAGAGCAGGCGCCTGGCTTGTAGAACAGTTTCATCGATAACTCCTTTCAACTGAGGTTTAACGTATCCTGGTTCGGGTTCAGGCAAAAAAAAAGCCGCTAACGCAACGTTAGCAGCTTCATTATGCGTTTCCCAGAAATTTACGCGGTAGCGGTTTTAGACGCTTTCTCGCGAGGTTCGTCGTCCTGAGTCATGCGGTTCAGTTTCGGCGCCGTCAGCAACATCAGAACAGCGATCACTGCGGTCGCCACGCCAATCTGCAGGAACACGCGACCATACACTTCCAGAGACATCAGCGGGTCCGTTACGTTTTCCGGAACCGCCATCATGCTGGCGACATAACCGCCAATGATGTTGGCGCCTGCAGTGGTGAGGAACCAGCTACCCATGATGAAGCCCATCAGACGCTGTGGAACCAGCTGTGCCACCATGGCCAGGCCCAGACCGGAAATCATCAGCTCACCGATACTTTGCAGGCCGTAGCAGATGATCAGCCAGTTAACGGAAACGATGCCCGCATCAGAGGCGAATTTGGCACCCAGCGGCAGGATCAGGAACGCGCCTGAACACAGCACCATACCAATGGCAAACTTCGTCGGCATCGGCAGAGTGTCGCCCATCTTGTTATAGATAGCCGCGAGGATAGGACTACCAATGATGATCCAGAACGGGTTCAGCGCCTGATACTGTTCAGGTTCGAACGCGATGCCAAGAATGGAGTGCTCAACGTTACGGATAGCGAAGAAGTTCAGCGATGTCGGCATCTGGCTGTACAGCACGAAGAAGATGATCGCTTCCAGCATCAGAATGAACGCCACGATCATTTTACGACGAGCCGCACCCTGCATAGAGAAGGCTTCTTTACCGAAGATAATCACGATACCAAGCGCGATCACACCCAGAACCATGCGGGCGATTTGCTGGTTATGCAGCAGCCAGGTGGCGATCGCGATGAGCGCGATAACACCGACGATGGTCAGCAGCAGGTTGCGGAAGTTAATCGGCTCAAAGTCAGGTTTAGAACCGTAGTTCTTCACCCAACGCTGGCAGAACGCGAAGTTCACCACGGTGATCAGCATACCGACAACGCTCAACGCGAACGCGGTGCTCCAGCCGTAATGCGCGGCAAGCCACGGCGTTGCCAGCATTGAGAAGAATGAACCGATATTGACGGACATGTAGTACATCGTAAATGCACCATCAAGACGCGGGTCATCTTTTGCATAGCAGGTTGAGAGCAGCGAGGACGGGTTAGCTTTAAACAGACCATTACCCACGGCAATGGCGGCCATCCCCATATAAACGATGCCAGCGTCGTGTCCGGACCATGCCACCAGGGCATAACCAATAGCCAGGACTACCGCACCAAGCATAATGACGCGCTTGGTACCCAGAATTTTATCGCCTAACCAGCCACCAATGGCGACCAGACCGTAAACCAGGGCGCTAAAAGACGAGAAAAGAGTGATTGAATCCGCTTCAGACATACCCAGTTGTTTAACCAGGTAAACGGCCATAATTCCTTGTAAGCCGTAATAACCGAAACGCTCCCAGAGCTCAATCGAGAAGATGAGATAGAACGCCTTCGGTTGTTTGAAAGCGTTAAGACTGACGCTTTCCGTTGGTTTCTTGTTTGCAGTAGACACTTTAGCCTCTTTTTTTACATCCCATATTAACGGGGGTGTTCTGTCACGTGATACCACTGGGTAGCCGTGAAATTGTTATAGTGGGAGGGGAAACGGCAAGTAATGTTCACTATCTTGCACTTTCAGACAAGTCTTTTGTAATAACCTGTTACATATATCTCATCTGGTGAATTCATCGGGGTAGATAAATGTTATCTAGCGTTAAATTTTTTTAATTGCGTAATGGCAGTTTTTTACGCTGTCAACGGGCCCTGAAAATCGCTATATGGCGATATGTTCTGCTATATGCCGTTTAACCTAGTGATAAAGGCCAGTATCTAAAAAATAGCCAGTGTAATGTTTTGTGTATAAAAACTGACTCCTTGTCATCTGATTGTAGAATTAACCAAATTCAACAAAATAATTTACATAGGGTTATCACTATGATCGGGATCACAGTTGGATAGAAATTTTCGTTATTAAAAAAAGGATTAACCTGAATAAGCACTAATCACCAGGATTATTCATTTGTCTAAACCTGATGACGTGGAATCATTGACGGAATGAAGAGGAAGAAGTAGAGGATAACAAAAAGTTATGGCGGGGCGGATGGGGTTGCCCCGACGAGTCAGATATCGACCTTCTCTTTGTATTCACAAAGATCTTCGATGATGCAGGAGCCACAGCGCGGCTTGCGGGCAATACAGGTGTAACGACCGTGCAGGATCAGCCAGTGGTGGCAGTCGACCTTAAACTCTGCGGGAACCACTTTCAGCAATTTCTCTTCCACCTGCTCAACGTTCTTGCCGGGCGCAAAGTGGGTACGGTTACAGACGCGAAAGATATGCGTGTCGACGGCGATGGTGGGCCAGCCGAAGGCGGTGTTCAGCACGACGTTTGCCGTCTTGCGACCCACGCCCGGCAGGGCTTCAAGCGCCGCACGATCCTCAGGCACCTCGCCATGATGTTGCTCAAGCAGGATGCGGCAGGTCTTAATCACGTTTTCGGCTTTGCTGTTAAACAGGCCGATCGTTTTGATATAGGACTTCACGCCTTCAACGCCGAGTTCCAGCATGGCGGCGGGGGTATTGGCAACCGGGTAGAGTTTCGCCGTGGCCTTGTTCACGCTGACATCTGTCGCCTGGGCCGATAACAGCACGGCGATCAACAGTTCAAAGGGCGAGCTGAAATTCAGTTCGGTCGTCGGATGCGGATTATTCGCGCGTAATCGGGTTAAAATTTCTAACCGCTTTGCTTTATTCATGAGACATTCCCTGGTTCACCGGAAGGCAACTCCGTTGCGACAGACGCACTGGCGCGACGTTTTTTCATCTTCTCATCAATGAGATATTTCACCGCCAGCATGAGTCCCAGGCCAATAAAGGCGCCGGGGGGCAGCATTGCCAGCAGGAAAGGAGAGTCGGTGTGGAAAATTTCCACGCGCAGTACCTTTGCCCAGCTACCGAGCAGCCCATCCGCACCGTCAAACAAGGTTCCGTTGCCGATAATCTCACGCAGAGAGCCCAGCACAAACATAGCGCCGGTTGCGCCCATCCCGATGGAAAACCCGTCGAGCGCAGAGAGCGCCGGACCCTTTTTGGCGGCGAAGGCTTCAGCACGTCCCACCACAATACAGTTGGTCACGATCAGCGGGATAAAAATCCCCAGCGACTGGTAGAGGCCAAAGGCATAGGCGTTGATCAGCATCTGTACCACACTGACGACCGACGCGATAATCATCACATAAATTGGGATACGAATTTCTGCCGGCGTCCAGCGACGTAATGTCGAGACCGCCAGATTAGTCAGGGTCAATACCAGCGTGGTGGCAAGACCCAGTCCCAACGCATTGGTCGCCGTAGAGGTTACCGCCAGCAGAGGGCACAGTCCCAACAGTTGTACCAGCGCCGAGTTGTTTTTCCACAATCCCTGAACGATGACGTCTTTAATTTCGCTCATGATTTATTCTCCGCAGGCCGGAAGTTGAGGAAGTTGTGCCGGCAGCGTCCGGGCATACAGTCCGGCACGCTTGACGGCATTGACCACCGCACGTGGCGTAATCGTCGCCCCGGTAAACTGGTCAAAATCCCCGCCGTCTTTTTTCACGGCCCAGTGGCTGTCGTTATCACTCTGGATTTTTTTTCCGCTGAAACCGGTGATCCAGTCAGACAGACGCCGTTCTATTTTATCGCCCAGACCCGGCGTTTCATGGTGTTCCGTCACGCGAGTGCCTAAAATCGTACCGCTGAAATCGGCGCCGACCAACAACTGGATGGCACCGGAATAACCATCCGGTGCCGTCGCCTCAAGTACCGCCGCCACGGGAGTCCCGTCCTGCTCAGCGATATAAACGCGATGCTCGCCTTTGCCCAGCTCAGGGGCGCTGACCACGACGCAGCGATCCTGCAAACGGTTATTATAGCGATCGGCAGGCAAGACCTGATCAAACAGCGCCTTTTGCTGAATGGCTGCCTGTTCATCAATGGTGGTTTTGGTCAACTGGTTGATGGCGGCGGTGAGTCCGGTCGAGCCAGCGGCAAACAGCGCCAGGGTGATGCCATGTTTACGAATCGTTTTCAGCATGGATTATCCTTTGCGGTGTCCGTACACGCGCGGGCGCGTGTAGTAGTCAATCAGCGGCACCGTAATATTGGCTAACAGTACGGCAAAGGCCACGCCATCCGGATAGCCGCCGAAGCTACGGATTAACCACACCAGCAGGCCCGCCAGTGCGCCAAACACCAGACGACCGCGATTGGTCGTCGAGGCCGTCACCGGATCCGTCAGAATGAAGAATGCGCCAAGCATCGTTGCCCCACTGAGCAGATGAATTTGCGGGGAAGCCAGCGACTCGGGGACAAACAGCCAGCCCAGCGTCGCACAGACGCCCAATGAGAGCAGGAAGCTTACCGGAATATGCCAGCGAATAGCTTTTTGCTGTAGCAGAAAAACACCGCCAGCCAGCCAGGCCAGGTTGACCCACTGCCAGCCCGCACCGGCAAACATACCGTTGTAAATGGGGCACTGCATGATCTGCTCAACAGAATGACCTGCATGCAGAGAGGTTTTGAACGTATCCAGCGGCGTGGCCTGGCTTACCCCGTCAATCCCCATACGCAACGTATTCATATCACCGCCGCTGGCGGTATGCCCGGTAAAGATGACCTGCAGCGCATCGACCAGTCCCGGCGCGCTGGCGGCAATATCCTGTGGGGGCAACCAACTGGTCATCTGCACCGGGAAGGAGATTAGCAGCACCACATAACCAATCATCGCCGGGTTGAACGGGTTTTGTCCCAGACCACCATACAATTGCTTGGCAATGATCACCGCGAATACCGTACCGAGGATCACCATCCACCAGGGGGCGAGGGGAGGAATACTGACGGCCAGCAGCAGACCGGTCAGCAGCGCGGAGTTATCTTTTAAAATCGCCACTACCGGCTGTTTACGCAATCTGAGTACGGCGGCCTCCGCCAGCAGCGCACTGGCGCAGGCGAGTACGATCTGGAACAGCGTCCCCCAGCCGAAAAACCACCATTGCACGGCGATGCCTGGCACCGCAGCCAGTAAGACCAGCAGCATAATGCGCGAGGTTTGACGCTGATTATGCGTGTAGGGAGAACTTGCGATTCTGAATACCATTTATTCCTCGTTAACAACCTGCTGCTGAGCGTCTTTTTTAGCTTTTGCGCGCGCTATTGCAGCGGCGATGGCCGCCTTGCGTGGGTCGACCGGTTCCAGGGAAGGGGCAACTGGTTCGTCGCTGGCCTGCTGTTCCTGTTTGCGCGCCTTCGCACGGGCGATAGCGGCCTCGACGGCGGCTTTACGCGGATCGGCATCCACTGCGGTGACGTTCCCGGCCTGTTTTGCTCGTGCCAGCGCTTTGCGCGCTTCGCGAGCGGCTATCACCGCACTATTGTCCGGTTTTTCACCGGCTTTGATCATGACCGGTTGAGTCGCTTGCGCCTGTTTCTCTTTGACGCGAGCCAGGGCGGCGGCAATGGCATCCTGATCTTTTGCCGCAGGCTGCACGGCGGCTTTCTTGTGACGTTCCAGACGCGCCGCTTTCTCTCGCTCCAGGCGAGCCTGACGCGCTTCAAAGCGCGCTTTAGCCTCTGCCGCGCGTTTCTCTTCCTGGCTTATTGCGTAAAGCTCGGCTTTCTCCTGACGGAAATATTGCACCAACGGAATATTGCTCGGGCAAACCCAGGCACAGGCACCGCATTCAATGCAGTCGGCAATGTTATGCGCCGTGGCTTTGTCATGCTGTTGCCCTTTACTGAACCAGTAAAGCTGCTGGGGCAGAAGATCTGCCGGGCAGGCGTCGGCGCAGGCGCTACAGCGAATGCAGCCTTTCTCTTCCTGTGGTTCACCCATCTCTGTCGCTGACGGTGCCAGCAAACAGTTGGTGATCTTTACGACCGGCACATCGAGCCACGGTAGGGTGAAGCCCATCAGCGGGCCGCCCATAATCACCATCTGATCGGCAGAAGGGCAGAAACCGGCATCATTTAACAGATGTTTCACTGGTGTACCCAGCCTCGCCCAGACGTTGCCTGGACGACTGACCGCTTCACCGGTGAGGGTCACAACCCGTTCAGTAATCGGTTCTCCATCGACGATCGCGCGTTTTACCGCATACGCCGTACCGACGTTTTGCATCAGTACGCCGATGTCGGAAGAACGACCGCCGTGCGGAACCTGCTTCCCGGTCAGGATTTGGGTCAGCTGTTTTGCGCCGCCCGACGGATATTTCGTCGGGATGACACGCAGTGAGATATCCCGCGCGTCGGCCAGCACCGCACGCAGCATTGAGATGGCCTGCGGTTTGTTATCTTCGATACCGATGAGGACTTCACTCGGTTGCAGAATATGCGCCAGGATACGGATACCCTCGACAACCTGCGCCGCACAATCCTGCATCAGCCGATCGTCGGCAGTGATATAGGGTTCACATTCCGCCGCGTTGATGATCAGCGTTTCAATTTTGTCGCCGCCACCCTTTAATTTATAGCCGGTTGGAAAGCCGGCACCGCCCAGTCCAGCGACGCCGAACTGGTGAATACGTTCGATTAGGGCTTCGCGGCTCTGCGAACGGTAATCCTGCCAACCTTCGCGTTCAATCCAGCGGTCTTCGCCGTCGGCGTCGATGATCACGCTAAGTTCAGCTAATGCCGAAGGATGCGCCGTTGAGTGGGGCGCAATGGCGACCACCGTCCCGGAAGTGGGCGCATGAACCGGGAGCATTCTTCCCCATCCACGGGTCAGCGCTTGTCCGCGCAATACGTGTTGCCCTTCGGCGACGCACAGTTCACCTTCGGCACCGATATGTTGTTTGAGCGGCATAACAAAGCGCTGCGCGAGGGGAACCTGACGCAGCGGCGTGCCGTTTGACTGGGTTTTCATTTCCGGCGGATGGATACCGCCGTTGAAATCCCAGATCTTATCTTTTCTGAAAGCAGAGAATAACTTAAGCATGTTGTTCCACGGGGATATTACGCACGGGGATCGTGTTCAAATCCCACTTCCAGCTGTCAGGTGTTTCGGCGACCGGACGCAGTTCAATGCAGTGAGTCGGGCAGGGATCCACGCACAGATTGCAGCCCGTGCACAAATCACTCATCACCGTGTGCATGGCACGCGTTGCGCCAATAATGGCATCCACCGGGCAGGCCTGAATACACTTGGTGCAGCCGATACAGTTGGCTTCATCAATCATCGCCAGCATGCGGACCGGCGCCACATCCTGTTCATCGCCATCAATCGGCTGGGGATCCACGTTCAGCAGTTCAGCGATTTTTAACATCACCGCTTCGCCGCCAGGCGCACAGCGGTTAATTTTTTCACCCTGACTGCCAATCGCTTCCGCATAGGGGCGACAGCCGGGATAGCCGCATTGCCCACACTGGCTCTGCGGCAGAATCTCATCGATTTTTTCCACGACAGGATCATCCTCCACCGCGTAACGACGGGAGGCGTAACCCAGGATAGCGCCGAACACCAGGCCCAGCAGGCTCACGGCGGCAACGGCAATCCAGATAGCATTCATTACAACTTCACCAAACCACTAAAGCCCATAAAGGCCAGAGACATTAACCCGGCGGTAATCAGCGCAATGGCGTTACCGCGAAACGGTGCCGGTACATCTGCAACGGCGAGACGCTCGCGAATCGCCGCAAACAGCACCATCACCAGCGAGAAGCCGACGGCGGCGGAAAAACCGTACAGCGCCGACTGTAAAAAGTTATGGCCGAGATTGATATTCAGCAGCGCGACACCGAGAACCGCGCAGTTGGTGGTGATCAGCGGTAAGAAAATCCCCAGCAGGCGATAGAGCGCCGGGCTGGTTTTGCGCACCACCATTTCAGTAAATTGCACCACGACCGCGATAACCAGAATAAAGGCCAGCGTGCGCAGATAAATGAGATTGAGCGGGATCAGGATCCAGGTGTCAATCAGCCAGGCGCAGATTGAGGCCAGCGTCATCACAAACGTGGTCGCAAGCCCCATCCCCATCGCGGTTTCCAGCTTTTTGGAAACGCCCATAAAAGGACAAAGCCCCAGAAACTTAACCAGTACAAAGTTATTGACCAGTACAGTTCCGACAAACAGCAGCAGGTAATCAGTCATTTTTCGGCCTGAAATAAAAAAGCCGCCTATTATCTGACAATCTACAGCAGGCGACAACAGGTTAACTGTAAGGTTATTACGGGTTCACAAAGGTCGTTTTCACACGCGAGGAACGCTTGAAATAGGGCACTAACAGTGCTGCCGCCAGCAACGGGAAGAGTAACTGACGCACAGCTAAGGCGTCGGGCACCGGTGAAAAGGCAAAAGCCTTGACCGCCAGTAAGACGGAGACCAGCAGCCAGATAATATAGTGCTTCGGCACACTGCGTCTGCGCTTAAAGAACGCAATCGTCAACCACAGGGTGTAATACCACATGGCAATCGCGGTGAGAAAAGAGACGCCCCACAACAGCAGGTTGCCGGTACTTTGCTCTGCCAGCATCGCTAACGTTTTGGGCGAGGCGAGCGCCGTAGCATACAGGAACAAGGCCAGCGACGCACTCAGCAAGGCGACTAAAAGCCAGGCCAGCGGGCCCAGTAACCAACCGCCAATGCGCTGTGCCGGTGTTGTGGTCATAAAATCTCCGGAATTGCCAGACGTACCGTTGTTTTTGGGGCAATTATTATAAAGCTTTTACCGGCAAGCGCTACTTTCTTATTGCACGTAGTGCCAGACGGATTTCGGTACCTGACCAACATCAAAAAGGCGACCGCCGGAGACCAGTTCTGCGCGGCGATGATCGGCCGCGCGATACATATTGATAATGTCATGATCGTCGGTCAGGGTGTAGTGCAGGTGGTCAAACAGCTTTTCCAGGCTTTCGAGCGAGCTAATTTTGCGAAATTTTAATAAATAATCCTGAACAGTCATAAACAGGGATCCCTATATATAAAAATAAAGCCACGAGTGGTGAAGGTAAAATAAACCTGTCCCGGTGAAAGGAACCGGCAGGTAAAGGCCGAAAAAGTATTTTCTTAAATGATGTTTGCAGTGCCAGACGACACCAGAGCGAAGGGTAACGCGCTTCGCCATCACTGGCAACAAGCGCCGGCATGGGAGGCCGCACAATTCGCTTTTTCAGATAATTTTTCGGCTTTTTCTGCAAATAATTCGGGAAAACCGACTTTCCAGGCGACATACGCCGCCTGGTGCGCTATTTCTGCTGAACAGCGGCAGTCGGTTCGGGAGGCTGATAATTATCGATATGATTGGCAACGCCAAGGAGGACCACGGACACCGCAAGAACCACCCAACCTGTTAATTCAATAAGACGATTGATGACTGACGACATTTGCTTGATTTATCCTTAAATACCGGCAGCAGATGTTACTTAGCAATAATTATCCCGGCAAGTGTTTCGGGAACGATTTCAGCGACTTTATACCGACAAACTGCCCGAAAGTGACATTTATTTGACTTAAGTTAAATAACGACCTTTATAGCCTCAGGGTTATTAAACTATTGTGAGTGGTTCATGGATAGTGTGAAATAGTCACAGACTGAAACGAGAGGCATATATATGAGTGACAACATCCGTGTAGGACTGATTGGCTACGGATACGCCAGTAAAACGTTCCATGCCCCCCTGATTGATGGCACGCCGGGACTGGAACTGGCCGTCGTTTCCAGTAGCGATGCAGCGAAAGTGAAGGCGGACTGGCCTTCCGTGGCCGTTGTCTCTGAGCCGAAGCATCTGTTTAACGACCCTAATATTGATCTGATCGTCATACCCACACCAAACGATACCCATTTCCCGCTGGCCAAAGCGGCGCTGGAAGCGGGTAAACATGTGGTGGTTGATAAACCTTTCACCGTGACACTGTCACAAGCGCGCGAACTGGATGCGCTGGCACGCAGTCTGGGACGGGTGCTCTCTGTTTTCCACAACCGTCGTTGGGACAGTGACTTTTTGACCCTGAAAGCGATGCTGGCGGAAGGCGTTTTGGGTGAGGTCGCCTATTTTGAATCGCATTTCGACCGCTTTCGTCCGCAGGTACGGGATCGCTGGCGTGAGCAAGGGGGACCGGGAAGCGGTATCTGGTACGATCTGGCACCGCATCTGCTTGATCAGGCGATCAATCTGTTCGGTCTGCCTGTCAGCATGACGGTAGATTTGGCCCAGTTGCGCCCGGGGGCACAGTCAACCGACTACTTCCATGCCACGCTTTCCTACCCGCAGCGTCGGGTGATCTTACACGGTACGATGCTGGCGGCAGCGGAATCGGCGCGTTACATCGTGCATGGTTCGCGCGGCAGCTATGTGAAGTACGGTCTGGATCCGCAGGAAGAGCGTCTGAAAAATGGCGAGCGCCTGCCGCAAGAAGACTGGGGCTACGATATGCGTGATGGCATCGTCACACGCGTTGAAGGCGAAACACGGGTGGAAGAGACCTGGCTGACCGTGCCGGGGAATTATCCGGCGTACTATGCCGGGATCCGCGATGCGTTGAATGGTCACGGAGAGAACCCGGTACCGGCGAGCCAGGCTATCCAGATTATGGAACTGATTGAACTGGGAATTGAGTCGGCGAAACATCGTTCGACGTTATGCCTTGCCTGATGTCTGAAAGGCCCGATGAATCACGACGGGCCTCTTTTCGCTATGCCGCCGCCACTTTTTCTCGCAGCGCCTGTTTTTCCGCCGCGTTCAGGAAGGCGATTTCCAGTCCGTTAATCTGTGCCTGACGAATCTGCTCACGGCTCAGTCCTGCTGCCGGTGCCGCAACGGTATATTCGTGAATGATATCCACTCCCTGAACCGCCGGATCGTCAGTATTCAGGCTGGCGAGGACGCCATGCTCGAGGAACGTTTTCAGCGGATGCGCGGACAATGATGCCACGGTGCTGGTCTGAATATTCGACGTCAGACAGGATTCGATGCCAATCCGTTGTTCCGCGAGGAAATCCATCAGCGCCGGATCCTCAACCGCTTTCACGCCGTGGCCGATGCGTTCCGCACCCAGTTCGCGAATGGCCTGCCAGATGCTTTCCGGACCGGCAGCTTCTCCGGCGTGCACCGTAATGTGCCAGCCTGCGTCACGCGCGCGGTTGAAATGGGACAGGAACAGGCTGCCGGGGAAGCCCAGTTCATCACCGGCAAGGTCAAGCGCGGTGATCCGATCGCGGTGCGCCAGCAGTGCTTCCAGCTCCTGTAGACACGCGGCCTCGCCGAAGGTCCGGCTCATGATGCCTATCAGTTGCGCCTGCACGCCAAAGGTTTTACAGCCTTCATGTACGCCAGCGATGACCGCTTCCACCACGCCAGCAACCGGCAGCTGATGTGTCATTGCCATGTAGCCCGGAGAAAAACGCAGTTCTACATAGTGCAGGCCATTGCGGGCGGCGTCTTCGATATTTTCAAACGCGACGCGGCGACAGGCGTCGAGGGACGCTAAGACTTTCACGCCCCAGTCCAGTTTCGACAGAAAGCTAACCAGATCCGGTTCAGTGGCCGTGACCTGTACATGAGGGATCAGCGTTTCAAGGGTTTGCGCGGGGAGGGGCAAATTGAACTGGCGGCCAAGATCCAGAATGGTTTGTGCCCGGATGTTACCATCAAGGTGGCGATGAATGTCAGTTAACGGCAGGGAATTATCAATCATGGTCGCACTCATTATTCGTATATAAAAGTGCGCGCTATTATAAAAACAAAAGCAGGAGAAAAGCTATGTTGCGCAATGATTAATTCCATTGCGCAACCGGGGTCAGCGTACTGATCGGATCGCGTTAATTAATCCGTTCACGCCTTTTTCGAGTTTTGAACGTGGACAACCGGCATTCAGTCGTACAAAACCGCGTCCTTCATCACCGTAAGTAAAGCCGGGCATGATGGCGATTTTTTCCTGCTGAATCAGCGCATTCTGCAATGCATTATCATCAACGTTTAATGCCCGCAGATCGATCCACGCGAGATAGGTCGACTGCGGCACCGGCCAGTTAAGTTCAGGAAAAGCGTCGTTCAGCGTATCTGCAATGTAGTGTAGATTGTCCCGGAGATACGCCCGTAGCGCGTCCAGCCACGGCTCACCCTGTTCATAGGCCGCGATATGAGCAGTCAGTGCCAGCACGGCGGGAGAGGACAGACCGTCGCGACCTTTCAACGCGTTGAGATACGTATCACGACTGTCAGCGTCTTCAATCATCCCGTAAGCGCCGGTCAACGCCGGAATATTGAAGCTTTTGGAGCCAGAGGTAAACAGCGCCCAATTGTCACGCGCCACATTGCTCCAGGGGATGTGCGGCTGTTCGCCCCAGACCATATCCATATGAATTTCATCAGATATGACCCGCACGCCGTGACGCTGGCAGCGTTCCGCCATCGCTTCCAGTTCCTCGCGCGTCCAGACTTTACCGGTTGGGTTATGCGGACTGCACAGCAGCAAAATTTTACTTTCCGGGCGCGCCAGCGCCGCATCCAGTTTCTCTATATCGCAATGCCAGTGGCCATTGCGCTGTTCCAGTGCCACCGGAACAACATGGCGCTGATTGCCTTCGATAGCCTTATAGAACGCGTCATAGGCAGGGGTATGGAGCACCACGCCGTCACCGACAGAAGACCACTGGCGGATGAGCTGTGACACCATATAGATCACGGAAGGGCCATACACCAGCGATCCGGTATCGATACGCGTATTGTGGCGCCGGGCAAACCAGTGGGCAACCGCGCCGAGAAACGCCTCATTCTGCCAGCGACTGTAGCCCAGCACACCGTGAGCGAGGCGCTGATTCAGCGCCTCCAGGATGCAGGGAGCCGTCGCGAAATCCATATCAGAGATAGTAAACGGCAGCAGGTCGGCAGTGCCGAAGCGATCGGCTACGTAATCCCATTGCGTGCACCATGTACCGTGACGGTCAACAACCTGTGAAAAATCAAACATGTGCGTGTCCTTATGCCTGAACGGTGTTCATCAGACCGGCCATTTCATCTTTAACCGACTGGACCTGCGGGCCAATCACCACCTGCAGGTTATGTTGATTCAACTGCACGACACCGATGGCACGATTGTCCTTCAGCGCCTGCACATCAACCTGCGACATATCCTTAACAGAAAGACGCAGTCGGGTAATGCAGTTATCCAGACTAACGATGTTATCCGCACCGCCCAGCGCAGCCAGAATAGCAGGTACGTTATAACCTGATTTTCCCGGCGTACCGGCAACGGCTTTTTCGATCGAGCTGGCAATCTCACTGTCACGACCCGGTGTTTTGAGGTTAAAGCGAGTGATAGCGAAGCGGAAGATAGCATAGTACACCACGAACCAGACTGCCGCGACGACCGGTACCAGATACCATTTGGTGGACAGTCCGTGGAGGATCCCAAACACCACAAAGTCAATGATATTGCCGTCAGTATTACCGATAGTCACACCCAGAACCGACATCATGGTAAAGCCCAGACCGGTCAGCAATGCGTGAATGACATACAGCACCGGAGCGACAAACAGGAACAGGAATTCCAGTGGTTCCGTGGTGCCGCCAACGACGCAGGCAATCAGACCCGAGATCAGCAGCCCTTTGATCTTGTGACGATTCTCAGGACGCGCGCAGTGGTACATCGCTAACGCCGCACCTGGCAAGCCGCCGAGAAATGCCGGCATTTTACCCTGTGACAGGAAGCGGGTGGCGCTTTCTGAGAAGCCCTGCGTGGTCGGGCAACTCAGTTGCGCCTGGAAAATGGTCAGCGCGCCGCTCACCGTATGACCGCACACTTCCTGGGTGCCCCCGGCGTCGGTAAAACGAATTAACGCCACCAGAATGTGATGCAAACCAAACGGCAACAGCAGGCGTTCGCCCGTACCAAACAGCATCGGACCAAAGTCGCCCGCACTGTTAATCATATGACCCAGACCGCTGATCCCCATCGCGAAAACCGGCCACACCAACGGGATCACCAGACCAACCAGTCCCATCACCACTGAGGAGACGATTGGGACAAAGCGGGTGCCGCCGAAGAAGGCCAGCGCATCCGGCAAACGAATGTTATGAAAACGCTCGTGCAGCATCCACACGATAATACCGGCGATTACCGCACCGAGGATCCCGGTGTCAATTGACTGAATACCGAGGATATTCTGGATGTTGTTGGCTTTCAGGACCGCCGCATCGGTGGTCGGCAGAATACCCTTTGCTGTCAGCCAGAAGTTAACGGCGAGGTTCATTACCGCGTAACCGACAAAACCGGCAAACGCCGCCACGCCTTTGTTTTCGCGCGCCAGCCCGAGCGGAATCGCAATACAGAACATCACCGGCAGGAAACTGAAGGCAAAGGAGCCAACTTTGCTCATCCAGGTAAAGATGGCCTGTAGCACCGGATTACCCAGTGCCGGAAGCAGGGTGATCACATCGTGGCTGCTTAGCGAACTGCCAATCCCCAGCATAATCCCGCAAAACGAAAGCAGCGCCACGGGCAGCATAAACGTTTTCCCTAACTGCTGGAAAAATTCCCACAGCGTAATTTTTGGTGTTGTTTTCGCCGTCATCTAACGACTCCTTGTGCAAATCCATCGGTAATGAGAAAATTTGATCAAGAAGATAAAACGTTTTATCACTTTTTAGTGCGGTGAAAATCACATTATCAGACGATATTAACGCGTATAAATAGAAGTAATAGATAAAACGTTTTATCTGTCACATTATCAGGGAGTCTGGCGTTTTTATGGCCATAGCCAAAAAAATCACTATCCACGATGTTGCACTGGCGGCGGGCGTCTCCGTCAGCACGGTTTCACTGGTACTCAGCGGCAAAGGTCGTATTTCAACCGCCACCGGCGAACGGGTGAATGCGGCGATAGAACAACTCGGTTTTGTGCGTAACCGTCAGGCTTCGGTGTTACGGGGGGGCCAGAGCGGAGTGATTGGATTGATTGTCCGCGATCTGTCGGCTCCGTTTTATGCTGAACTGACGGCGGGATTAACGGAAGCACTGGAAGCACAGGGCCGGATGGCGTTTTTGTTGCATGGTGGTCAGGATGGTGAACAACTGGCGCAGCGTTTTGCCATGCTCTTGAATCAGGGCGTTGACGGCGTGGTGATCGCCGGGGCGGCGGGCAGCAGCGATGACCTGCGCCTGATGGCGGAAGAAAAGGGCATTCCGGTGGTTTTCGCCTCGCGAGCCAGTTATCTGGACGACGTAGATACCGTGCGTCCGGACAATATGCAGGCCGCGCAACTGTTGACGGAGCATCTGATTCGTCACGGTCATCAGCGCATCGCATGGTTGGGTGGGCAGAGTTCATCATTAACGCGTGCGGAACGCGTCGGCGGCTACTGTGCGACACTGCTGAAATACGGTTTACCGTTTCACAGCGACTGGGTCATGGAATGCGCATCCAGCCAGAAGCAGGCCGCCGAGGCCATCGGCGCGTTACTACGACGCAATCCGACCATCAGCGCCGTGGTGTGCTACAACGAAACGATTGCGATGGGCGCATGGTTTGGCCTGATGCGGGCGGGACGGCAGAGCGGTGAAGTGGGGGTTGATCGCTACTTTGAGCAGCAGGTTTCATTAGGCGCCTTTGCCGATGTGGCGGAAAACGCGCTGGACGATCTGCCAATTGTCTGGGCGACAATGCCGGCGCGGGAAATGGGCTACAGTCTGGCGGAACGCATCCTGCAACGCATTGCGCGTGAGGAAAGTCACACCCGCAGTCAGACGCTATCTGCGCGACTGGTGGTGCAAGAATAAACCCCTCCGCAGAGGGGTTCTGGTGATTACGGCTGGGGCAGCACCATGCCGAACATTCCGACAAACTCCTCCAGCGGCATCTTCTTCCCGTTTAAGGTCACCTGACCATTCGCGTACTGCAGGCTGGTGCCAATGGTGTTGTCTTCAAGGGTGGTAATGCGGAACATCTGTCCCATCGCGGCCAGGCCTTTCACCTGCTGGTTGGCAAGTTTAGCGGCTTCATCCTGCTGATAACCTTCCAGACGGGCGACCTGAGTCATAAACTCAACGGCCATATCCACCGGAATCGACAGCTTACCGTCGAGCGATTTCACCGAGCGGTCGACTTCGTCGGCCAGCGTTTGCGGTTCACCTTGCGCGGTGGCCGGATCCTTCAGGAACAGGGACAAATTCAGCGCCGTTTCGCCTTTGGCATTTTTCCAGCTCAACGGCGCAATGGTAATGACCGGTTCGCCTTTCATCAACAGCGGCAGGGCACCAAAGAAAGCTTCGGTCACTTTCTGCTGATACAGTTCCGGGTTGTCCGCCACGTCCGGCTGCGATAACAGCGCCTGGGTCTGGGCATTATACTGCTGGCTAAACTGATGCCATGCCGCGCCGTCAATCTGACCGACTTTCAGCGTCAGCTTGCCGCTTCCCAGATCCTGATTCTGAACCTTGAGGCTGTTCAGGGTGTAATCCAGTTGGCTGTTGATGGTTTTACCGTCATCCACGAGATCGGTCTTCCCACTGATCTCCATGCCTTCCAGCAGCGCCATCTCTTTGCCTTCAACGGCGAGGGCCATTTTCCCAATCGTGACTTTCTGATCGCCGACGCGCTCACCAAAGCTGGCAAGCGTGCTGGAACCTTCTGTTTTCAGGTCGTTAAAGGAGAGCTGGACCTTTTGATCGTATTCGTTCACCGCATCGACCAGACCGCTCTTCGCTTCACCGGAAAGGGAAACCACGTTGCCTTCTTTATCGGCATTGAAAATAAATTCGCCGCCGCTGAAGGCGACTTTCTCCGCCCCTTTTTCGTAGTTCAGCGGTTTCAGCGACATTGCGGAACGGGTATCGCCGCTGTAGCTGATTCGCGAATTGATCTCAAAAGGCGTTTCACCTTTCGCCATCTCAAAGAGCGGTTTGCTGACGTCATTGTTGACCAGGGTCGTCTTCACCGAGGCCATCGACGGCAGAAGATTAAAGGTTTTCAGTTGCGCGAACGGGAAGGGGCCGTGATCGACGGATTCGTCAAGCACCACGCTTTGGCCTGCTTTCAGCCAGGGATTTTCTTTTCCGGCCACCGGCTTGAGCACCAACTGTAACTGGCTGCTGAAGATGCCACGCTGATAGTTCTGATAAGCGAGTTCCACGTTTGCTTCCGGCGCGGTGAGTTTAATCTGCGCATTGGCCTGGTCGACCATCTCAGCAAGATGGGTTTCCAGCTTTTTACCTGTGTACCACGCACCGCCCGTCCAGACGACGCCGAGTGCGACAATCACACCTGCAGCTACCAGCGATTTTTTCATATTGTTTATCCATAAAATGAAACCAGGCGGTAGAGACCGCCTGGCAAAGTCATAAGCCGATTACAAGCTTAGCAAGAGTAACTACAAAATTCAGTAAGTTGCTAGAGTTTGTTGTAAACCCGCGCCACACGGCCCACGCCGCTGACGCTCACCGGCGACTCTTCGGCGCTGATAAATGCCGATTCTCCCGGTTTCAGCACCAGGCGCTGCTCGCCTTTGCGTAGGATAGCTTCGCCCTCAACGCAGAAGAGTATCGCGGCGCTTTGCTGGTCAATCGCGGTTTCTTGCGCAGACAGGTCGTGCAGGGAGAACGCGAAATCATTAACCGGGATCGGGAAATCAAGTTCCGCGCCATGTTTCACCGGCGTGGTCAACAACTGGTTCGCCGGTTTTGCTTCAAACTTCACATTGGCAGCCAGTTCCGGAATGTCGATGTATTTCGGCGTCAGACCCGCGCGCAG
Organism: Citrobacter sp. RHB35-C17; assembly: GCF_013816795.1. NCBI lineage: Bacteria > Pseudomonadati > Pseudomonadota > Gammaproteobacteria > Enterobacterales > Enterobacteriaceae > Citrobacter > Citrobacter sp. RHB35-C17. The sequence goes on from NZ_CP057150.1 coordinate 2,186,413, forward strand.
CACGTTATCGGAGTTGGCCATCACTTCCAGCGCCACACCTTGCAGATAGGCATGCGGCGTTTCGGCGAACAGGAACATCGCTTCACCTGGATTGAGCTTCACCACGTTCAGTAGCAGAGGTGAGAAGAGGCCGCTGTCGTCCGGGTAAAACTCCGCGATAAGACGGATGGTCTGCCACGGCTCGCCTTGCTGGGTTTCCAGCGCCGCTTTCAGAATTGCCAGCGCACGGGATTTCTCCTCACCCTGCATACTTAACAGAGCGGCAAACAACTGGCTCAGCCGCTCGGCGTTGGGCTGTTCGAGAAAATGAGCGATGGCAGTGTGTGCGCCAGCCACCGGTTGCAGCAGCGAAACGATTTCAGAGAACTCGCGAAACGCGTTCATGGCAAGGAACGGGGTCAGCGCGAAGACCAGCTCCGGCTTGTGATTGGGATCTTTGTAGTTGCGCTCTGCGGCATCCATCGGGATACCGGCGGCGTTCTCTTTAGCGAAGCCAATTTCAGAATTGCGCTTGTTCGGATGCACCTGGATGGACAGCGGCTGCGCGGCGCACAGCACTTTGAACAGGAACGGCAATTCGCCGAAGCGCTCTGCCACGGCATCACCCAGCAGCGCGGATTGATTGCCGTCAATCACATCACGCAGCGAGACGACCTGACCGCTGGCATCTTCAATTTTTGAACTGCTTTTCGGGTGGGCGCCCATCCACAGCTCTGCCATAGGTAACTGCTGCGGATTCGCCAGACCATAGAGTTCCGTCAGCGCCGTTTTACTTCCCCAGGCGTAGTTCTGCACGGAGTTGATGAGTTTTTGCATGTTCAATGCCCTGTTGCAAGTTGGAAATCAGTGGGAACTTAATTCGACTATTAAAGCAAGAAACCTGTGGGAAGTAACCTGTGGGCGCAAAAAGTCGTACTTGTCTCAGTTTTTGTTAAAAAATTGTGTAGGATAGTGTAACTCGCTTTTAACGAGGGCAATGGAACATCTGCCCTGAAGCCTAAGAAAATCAGACCGAGCAGTAAGTGAGAGAACAATGTCAAACAAACCCTTTCATTATCAGGATCCTTTTCCCCTTAAAAAGGATGATACCGAATACACCCTGCTGACCAGTGAATACGTCTCCGTCGCCGAATTTGAAGGACAAGAGATCCTTAAAGTCGATCCGGAAGCGTTAACACTGCTCGCGCGCCAGGCCTTCCATGACGCCTCATTTATGCTGCGCCCCGCACACCAACAACAGGTTGCTGATATTCTGCGCGACCCGGACGCCAGCGAAAACGACAAATATGTGGCGCTGCAGTTCCTGCGCAACTCTGACATCGCGGCGAAGGGTATTTTGCCAACCTGCCAGGATACCGGCACGGCGATTATTGTCGGCAAAAAAGGCCAGCGCGTCTGGACCGGTGGTGGTGATGAGGCGGCGCTGGCGCGTGGGGTATACAACACCTACATCGAAGATAACCTGCGCTACTCGCAAAACGCCGCGCTGGATATGTATAAAGAGGTGAACACCGGCACCAACCTGCCGGCGCAGATTGACCTCTACAGCGTCGATGGCGATGAATACAAATTCCTTTGCATCGCGAAGGGCGGCGGCTCCGCAAACAAGACTTATCTCTATCAGGAAACCAAAGCGCTGCTCACACCGGGCAAACTGAAAAACTACCTGGTTGAGAAGATGCGGACGCTGGGAACCGCAGCATGTCCGCCATACCACATCGCCTTTGTGATCGGTGGGACGTCGGCAGAGGCGAACCTGAAAACCGTGAAGCTGGCGTCGGCGAAATACTATGACGAACTGCCGACCGAAGGGAATGAACATGGTCAGGCGTTCCGTGACGTCGAGCTGGAAAATGAACTGCTGACGGAGGCGCAAAACCTTGGTTTAGGCGCGCAGTTTGGCGGCAAATACTTTGCCCACGATATTCGCGTGATCCGTCTGCCGCGCCACGGCGCATCCTGTCCGGTCGGGATGGGCGTCTCCTGCTCAGCAGATCGCAACATCAAAGCGAAGATCAACCGTAAAGGCATCTGGATCGAGAAGCTGGAGCACAATCCGGGTAAATACATTCCTGAAGAACTGCGTAAAGCGGGCGAAGGGGAAGCGGTTCGTGTTGACCTGAATCGTCCAATGAAAGCGATCCTCGAACAGCTGTCGCAATACCCGGTGTCGACCCGTCTTTCCCTGAACGGCACGATCATTGTTGCTCGTGATATCGCGCACGCTAAATTAAAAGAGCGGATGGATAATGGCGAAGGGCTGCCGCAGTATGTAAAAGATCACCCGATTTACTACGCCGGTCCGGCGAAGACGCCAGAAGGCTATGCCTCCGGTTCACTCGGTCCGACCACCGCCGGGCGTATGGATTCGTATGTTGATCAGCTTCAGTCGCAGGGCGGGAGTATGATCATGCTGGCGAAGGGTAACCGCAGTCAGCAGGTGACTGACGCCTGTCAAAAACACGGCGGATTCTACCTCGGCAGCATTGGTGGTCCGGCGGCCGTACTGGCGCAGGGCAGCATCAAGAGCCTGGAGTGCGTGGAGTATCCGGAACTGGGAATGGAAGCGATCTGGAAAATCGAAGTCGAAGATTTCCCGGCCTTTATTCTCGTTGACGATAAAGGAAACGACTTCTTCCAGCAGATTCAGACGTCGCAGTGCGCACGCTGCGTTAAGTAACGTCAGCCGCCCTTCGGGGCGGTTTTTTTTATCGCACAAACCACCAAACGGTGGTGCTGTCATCGTTGATACTCATAAGACCGCAAGCATGTGGGCAATGTCGAACATAACCTAATCAATTCATTATCTAAGGAGCAGGTCATGGTAACGGTACGCAGCGAGAAAGATTCGATGGGCGCGATTGATGTCCCGGCAGATAAACTGTGGGGGGCACAAACCCAACGTTCACTTGAGCATTTTCGGATCTCCACCGAGAAAATGCCCGTCTCGCTGATCCACGCGCTGGCGCTCACCAAGCGCGCAGCGGCAAAGGTTAACGACGATTTAGGGTTGCTGGCCGCCGACAAAGCTGCCGCCATTATGCAGGCCGCGGATGAGGTGCTGGCAGATAAACACGCGGAAGAATTCCCTCTGGCTATCTGGCAGACCGGGTCGGGTACGCAAAGCAACATGAATATGAACGAAGTGCTGGCAAACCGGGCCAGTGAGTTGTTGGGCGGCGTTCGCGGCATGGAGCGCAAAGTCCATCCAAATGATGACGTCAACAAGAGCCAGAGTTCGAACGACGTCTTCCCGACGGCAATGCATGTGGCTGCGCTGCTGGCGTTGCGTAATCAATTGATTCCGCAGTTGCAGGTGTTGATGAAGACGCTGAACGAGAAATCAGACGCTTTCGCCGATATTGTCAAAATTGGCCGTACTCATCTCCAGGACGCCACGCCGCTGACGCTGGGACAGGAGATTTCTGGCTGGGTAGCGATGTTAGAACATAACCTGCGGCACATTGAAAACAGTCTGCCGCACGTGGCGGAACTGGCGTTGGGCGGAACAGCGGTCGGCACCGGGCTGAATACGCATCCGGAATATGCCCGTCGCGTCGCCGATGAACTGGCGGCCATCACCCAGGCTCCCTTTGTCACCGCGCCGAACAAGTTCGAAGCGCTGGCGACCTGTGATGCGCTGGTTCATGCTCACGGCGCGCTGAAAGGGCTGGCGGCGTCGCTAATGAAAATCGCCAACGATGTGCGCTGGCTGGCGTCGGGGCCACGCTGTGGCATTGGCGAAATCGCCATCCCGGAAAATGAACCGGGCAGCTCGATCATGCCGGGCAAGGTTAACCCAACCCAGTGTGAGGCGCTGACGATGCTGTGTTGTCAGGTGATGGGGAACGATGTGGCGATCAACATCGGCGGCGCATCAGGTAACTTCGAACTGAACGTCTTCCGTCCGATGGTGATCCACAACTTCCTGCAATCGGTGCGTCTGCTGGCGGACGGTATGGAAAGTTTCAACGAGCATTGTGCGGTCGGTATCGAACCCAATCGTGAGCGGATTAATCAGTTGCTCAATGAATCACTGATGCTTGTCACCGCGTTGAATACCCATATCGGCTACGACAAAGCGGCGGAAATCGCCAAGAAAGCACATAAAGAGGGGCTGACGCTGAAAGCTGCGGCTCTGGCGCTGGGCTATCTCACCGAAGTGGAGTTTGACAACTGGGTGCGGCCAGAGCAGATGGTCGGCAGTATGAAACCAGGTCGTTAATCCGCCACATAGAGGTGCAGCCGCGGAATTATCAGACGCAGCGGCTGTGCCTGCGGTTTAAAGCGATGCTGTATGTTTTCGGCATCGTAGTTCAGTAGCTCGCCAATATCCGGCATACCTGCGCCGTTTTCCGTATTGATCAACGCGATAAGCGGCGTAGGGCAGGCATGCTGTACCTGCTTTTGCTCGCCTTTGTACCAGACCCGGGCAATGGGCTGGACTTTGACCGGACGCTTAATTTTGAGTTTTGCCTGTTGTGGCAGGGCGGCGATATCCTGATATTCACGCTCCAGTTTTGCCTGCCACTCCTCGCGGGTCCAGGGATGTACGCTGCGCGGCGTATTCAGACTCTTTTCCAGTTGCGCCAGTACCTCATCGCGTTGCAAATTCTTGATGATATGTTTATTCGCCCAGCCAAAACGCAACGTCGCCGGATCGTTTATCACCGTCAGCGTCCGATAGGCATTGAGCGTAATCAGCCCCGGCAGATGGCGATGGACCCATTCAAAGCGCGCCGCAGACGGCAAACCGGACTCCACGGTGACAATATGCTCAAAAGTGGTTTTCAACTGATTGATGCGCTGTACCAGATTTTCCAGCGCCGCCTGGCTGGCACTGCCCACCTGATAGCACAGCACGCCCGGCAGACGCACCGCCGCTTTACTGCTACGTGTTTCGGACTGCTGCTGAATAAACAGGTGGCGATAGTGCGCCAGCGCCAACGCTTCGGCCTCTTTACCCAGATGCTGCTTCACCGCAATGGTATCCAGCGGGGCGTGCTCGGCCTCTTTGGTTACCTCCGGCAGCGAAAAGACACGGGCAATCATCAGATGATGTTCTCCGAGCGCTTGCGTTAGTTCAGCCAGCGTCTGCTCCATCTGGCGAAATGTGGTGTTCAGTCTGTCGACAAGATCGTAACGGGCCATTGCGCACCTCATTAGTTACAACATACTCAATGTATAGCACGTTATCTCGCCTGCGACTACCGTGCGAATAGCGTCAGCCAGCGGTTAATTCAGGAATTGTGTGCCAGATCGGCCAACAAAAGCTGAAGCGAGCGCCACCCAGTTCACTTTCCCCGCAGCTCACCGTGCCACCCATCGCCTGGGCGATGGAATAGACAATCGCCAGACCCAGACCGCACCCGCCGGTGGCGCGGTCCCGACTCGGATCCAGACGGACAAAAGGCTCAAAAACAGTCTCCCTGGCTTCCGGGGCAATGCCCGGTCCGTCATCGTCGACAGTCAGCGTGGCGAAACGATCGCTGAGCTGCAGGCTTATCTGCACCGTGGACTGGCAGTAGCGCAGCGCGTTGTTCAGCAGATTATCCAGCACGCGCTCCATCAGTCGCATATCCAGCGCACCGTAGTTGCCTCGGGCGAGATGCGGAACCTGCAATGTACGATCAGGATTCACGCTTTGCACATCATCAATATGCGCTGTGAGCCAGGCCGGGAGATCCGGCTCGCTAAGATGCAGTTCATTCTGCGGCCTGTCGAGGCGGGCGTAGGTTAACAGCTCCTCAATTAAGGCTTCGAGCTGTCCGATATCGCGATTGAGCGCCAGAGATTCTTGTTCCGTGAGATTTTCACTCATCTCCAGTCGGTAGCGCAGGCGAACCAGCGGGGTGCGCAATTCATGGGCAATTCCGTCGATCAGCTGTTTTTTACTGGCAATCAACGCATTGATATTGTCCGCCATCTGATTAAAAGCAATGCCCAGCCGTTCAAAACTGGAGCCGCTGTCAAAATGCAGCCGTTCACTGAGATGACCTTTACCGAACCGCTGGGCAGCGGCCTCCAGTCGCAGCATTTCCTGCCAGTGAGGACGCATCCAGATAAATACCGGAAAAGCCAGTGAGATGGCGATAAACGCCATCAGCGCGATATCCAGCAGGCGCATCTGATGGAGAAAATAGAGATAGGGTACGGGACCCACGGCCAGCACGTAATGACTGCGCGGAATGCGCTGAATGAAGGTGTACTGATCGTCGAGTGCAATGATGTCGCCTTCACGCAGACGCTGCATACTCTGATCATCCAGCGTGAATTTTGTCAGTGGCTCAACGCGCAGGTCAAAAGAGAGATTGAGGTCCATCTCTTTGAGCGTTTTACCCCAGTCGCGCGGCGGGATCTCGCGTAACTCGCTGCGCATCAGATACAGCGAGCTTTTCATCAGGTCATCGAGCGACTGCCTGCCAGCCCGCTCTGCGGTGAATTTATACACCAGCCCGACCAGCAGGGTCATCACCAGAAAGCAGACAAACAGCAGGAGATAAAACTGCACGAACAGTTTCTTCATTTACATCCCCGAATGCCGTGATGGCACATCATCCCAGGCGTGCGGGGCAAACAGATAGCCTTTATTGCGTACCGTTTTAATACGATAGGGTTCAGCCGCATTATCGAGCAGTTTCTTACGCAGACGCGAAATGGCGACATCGACGCTGCGATCCATGCCGTCGTAGCTTACACCGCGCAGATTTTTCAGCAGCGCATCGCGGTCCATAATCTGACCGGCGTGCGTGGCGAGTTCCCATAGCAGTTCGAAATCCGCGGTGGAAAGTATAACCTGTTCACCACTGAGCAAAACGACACGGTTGATGGGGTCGATAGTCAGGGAACCAAAGCGCAGCGTTTTATGCGGCGTGACGGCGGCAGGCTGAATCCCTTTGCTATGGCCTGACTGATCGCTCTGTCGCAGATGCAGCCGCAGACGGGCCAGCAAGACCGCTGGCGGCGTGGTCTTCAGGATGTAATCGCAGGCGCCCATTTCCAGCGCCAGGATGTGGTTCATGTCGCTGTCCAGCGAAGTGAGGAGGACGATCGGGCCCTGCCATTGCCCTTGCAGGTCACGACAGAGGGTCATGCCGTCTTTACCGGGGAGCATAATATCCAGCAATACCAGGTCCGGCTGAACCTGGAGGATCCGCGCTTCAGCCAGATCGCCACGCGGCTCGACAATCACATCGAAATCGTGTTTAGCCAGATAGGCCGCAATGAGCGCGCCGACCTCAGGATCGTCTTCAACAAATACAATCGTGTTCATCGTCTTGATTGCCGATCAAAAACGTCAACATACACCGCCGGGGCGTTACCTTCCATTAATCTTTCCTAAACGGTGATGCTTCCGTTATGCTGGTTGCTGATGTTATTGATGTGTAAAGGCAAGGTAATGGGACTCGTGATTAAAGCCGTGCTGGGTGCGCTGGTTGTGGTGTTGATTGGGTTGCTGGCAAAAACGAAGAATTACTACATCGCAGGACTCATCCCGCTGTTCCCGACATTCGCGCTGATTGCCCATTATATCGTGGCCAGCGAGCGGGGCATTGACGCGCTAAGAACGACCATTGTCTTCAGCATGTGGTCGATTATTCCCTATTTTGTCTATCTCGTTTCGCTGTGGTATTTCACTGGTTTTCTGAAGCTGCCAGTGGCGCTGGGCGGGGCAGTGATCTGCTGGTGCCTGAGCGCCTGGCTGCTGATCTTTTGCTGGGTCAAACTGCACTAACGCAGATGACGGCCACCGTCTACGGCGAAGCTACGACCCGTCACAAAACAACTGGTTAGCAGATAATCGATTAAATCGATCACCTCCTTTTCCCCCGGAGCCGTTTTCATCAGCGATTTGTTTAGCGCCTGCTGGCGGTACTCGGCGTCATCACCCTCGTTAAACAGGATCAGCGAAGGGGCAATGGCGTTGACCTTCACCTCTGGCGCGAGCTTGCGGGCAAATGAACGGGTCATATTATCCAGCGCCGCTTTACTGGCGGCATAAGCGATATGCTTGTCACTGCCTTTCTCCACAACGTAGTCGGTAAAATGAATGATGTCAGCGGCGGCGTGACCATGCCCGCGTAGCATGCCTTCGAGCGCATGGTTAAGCAGATAGGGGGCATTGACGTGGATTTGCATCATACAGGCCAGGACATCAGAGAGCGGTGTTCCCGGCTTCTCTGCCATCCATGCGCTGGCATTGTGGACGATGGCGCGCAGACCGCTGGCGCGTTCTTTTACCGTATCGGCGAAGGTAAGAATGCCTTCATTGGTGGAGAAATCAGCCTGAATGCACAGGGCGCCCGCTTTGGTCAGCCCGTCAATCGCCGGATAATGCGTCCGGTAACTGACGATCACCGGCTGTTTCTGGTTGATAAAGTGCCAGGCAATGGCGAGGCCGATACGGCGGCCACCACCGGTCACTAAAATGGGCAGAGGGTGTTGGGTTCCCATCGAAAAACTCCTTATGCGCCTGCGAATCAGGCTATTAGCGTCAAACGATGGGATGCGTTTACCCCACCAGCAGCCAGGTCGCAGGTACGGCGGCAACCAGCAACAGACCAATCAGAACCATTTCCTGTCGGTTCAAAACGTTATCATGCGTATGCGTCTTACGAGCATACAGGAACACCAGCAGACCCGGAGCATAAAGCACCACGGAGAGCAGCAGGTGCATCGGCCCGGAAGCATACAATAACCATAAGCCATAAATGCATGCACCGACACCTACCGCCTGATGAAGCGGACGGGTGGCGATTTTCAGCAGGAAGGCGCCGACGAGGAAATAGGGGACCAGAATCATCTCTGAGGCGATGGTCAGCAGCGTGTTGTAATCCGAACCGGTTAGCCAGATCAGCACCAGACAGACCTGAACGCAGAGGTTGGTGAGCCACAGTGAAGCCGATGGCGCGCCTTGCGCATTTTGACGGGCGAAAATCCGCGGGAAGGCTTTATGCGTTGAGGCAAGGAACGGGACTTCCGCCGCCATAATCGTCCAGCTCAGATAGGCTCCACAAACGGAGACAATCAGACCCGCCGCAATGATAATCTCACCCCACGGCCCCATCATTTTGACCATCAGACCTGCCATTGACGGGTTACGGATCTCCGCCAGTTCCGGGCGGGCAACTACGCCAAGCGAGAGCAGAGTGACCAGCAGATAAACGGCAAGCGCAGAGAGCACCGCTAACAGCGTGGCGCGACCGACATCATGTTTGTTACGCGCCCGCGCCGAAACGACGACCGCGCCTTCCACACCGATGAATACCCACAGCGTGATGAGCATCGTGTTCTTAACCTGTTCCCAGACCGGGACACCCAGCGCGAGGCCGGTAAAGTCGAGGCTGAAAACCTCAAGCTTAAACGCCATAAAGGCCAGCAGGATAAACAGACCGAGCGGCAGCAATTTCGCCAGCGTTGCCACCAGGTTGATGCTGGCCGCCGTTTGTACGCCGCGCAGCACCAGAAAATGCACCACCCACAGCAGAATCGACGCACCGACGATCGCCTGCCAGGTATTGCCGTCGCCAAACAGACGCCACTCCGGCGTATCGGTGAAGAAACTGAGAGCAGAGAAGACAATGACCAGATAGGAGACGTTGGCAATCACCGCGCACAGCCAGTAGCCCCAGGCCGAGCAGAACCCGATCAGCTCACCGAAACCTTCGCGGGCATAGGTGAAGATGCCGCCATCCAGTTCGGGACGGATACGGGTCAGGATTAGCATGGCAAACGCCAGCAGCAATATCCCGGCCCCGGTAATCGCCCAGCCAATAAGTAACGCCGACGGGCTGGCGACAGCGGCCATATTCTGCGGCAGACTGAAAACACCTGCGCCAAGCATTGAGCTTAAAACCAGCGCGGTGAGAGCGCTCAGTCCCAGTTTCTTTTCCATGGTTATCCCGTGGTACAAACGATCTATGGAGAATAATTATTGTGGCAAAGCGCATAAAAATGGTGAAAGCCACTAAGGCGCGGGATTTTACGGAGAGAAGAGACTGCATGCAATGATCAGAGGAAAATTTGTGCCTGATAAAGCGAAAGGCGGCATAAAGCCGCCTTATTTTATGACCGGAGAGCCTTATTTATACAGATCGGCGCTGATGGTCATGTTGTTACCACGTTCCTGCCACTGGCGGGTAATGTGGTAATACTTAGCCCCTTGCTTCGCTGCACGCTTGGCAACCTGGTAAGAGACTTCAGTCATGCTGCTGTAGTTGCCGGTGAACTTGATGCTGTCGAACGGCACCATCATGGCCGCCGTGGCTTTGTTCAGCTCTTCAACTTTGGTGCCATCCGGAAGAGTGACAGTGTAACGCCCACCTTTCGTGGATTGCGTTTCGAAGAAACGTCCAACTTCAGAACTCGGCGACGCGGTAGTTGCAACGCCAGGAATTTCGACGTTTTTCGCCGCTTCGCCACCGGCAGCTAACGCTGCGCGACCGGCATCGGAATCCGCCGGGATCGCGTCAGGGCTCTGCACCACGCGTTTCTTCGCATCTTTTTTATAGATAAAAGCTGTAATGCGCTGGTTACCGCCCTGGTTCGCATCGATCTGACGCACGATGTAGAAGGCGTAAGCGTCTTTTTCTTTTGCCGCTTTGGTGATGGCATCATTCACTTCCGGCTGGCTGCGGTAGAAACCCTGTACCGTAACGGTATCATACGGTTCCAGCATGACGGCTTCTGATTTTGGCAATTCAACCACGCCATTGATCACGCGGTTCTTGCTGGCTTCCGCTTTCTCGGCGTCGGCTTTGTAGAAGTCTGCAACAACACGCCAGTTACCGCTGTTACCAAAATCAGATGTATCGACAACATAAAATGAGGCGGCGCCTTCTTTATCTGCGCGGCGGTTAACGGCCTTCACCGCATCGCCAATCGCATTAAAACGGCCTGTGACCGTGACACGGTCGTAAGGTTTCAGTGCTGCCGCTTGCTCCGGCGTCAATTCTGTTGCTGCGTTTACGGAAAAAGCCGTCGCAGAAAGAAGTGCGGACGCCAGGAGTGTGTTCTTAAGCTTCATAAAAATAATCCTTCGCCTTGCGCAAACCAGGTACTGGTATTGTTATTGACTAGAAACGTGGCTGATTATTGCATTTAAACCCGGTGACTGTCTGCGTGATTTTTCAATCGACACAACAGATGAGGTCACAAGGTCGATAACAAATTATGATATGTCGAAAAAATGGTCATTTCACAGTAAAAACTGATGAACGTACTGAATTTTATAAGTTAATTTAATGTTAATTAGTTGATCTGCCGTGGCGCTTAATCATGTTTTGCCGCATCGTATGAGCGATTTATGGGCCTTTCACCACGAATTGAAGGTCATTATCCCGGTCAGAAGGCTGAATCGTTCCTGTTTTGCTGATAACCCGACAAATACTGTTTTTTGGCGCTAGATCACAAGCGCTATTTTCAGTACGTTATAGAGAGTTTGTTACTGTTTTATTTTTCCGGGGTAACCTATACCTCCTGCGTGAAATTGCCTGCGCAATTCCACGTTAACTGACAAACCATCATCAAAAATACCGATGGAAGGGAACATTATGCGAATTGGCATACCAAAAGAACGGTTTACCAATGAAACCCGCGTAGCAGCGACGCCGAAAACGGTTGAGCAACTGCTGAAGTTGGGTTTCACCGTCGCGGTTGAGAGCGGCGCGGGTGGACTGGCGAGTTTTGACGATAAAGCTTTTGTAGAAGCGGGCGCGGAAATTGTCGATAGCAGCGCTGTCTGGCAATCAGAGATCATTCTGAAGGTTAACGCACCGGAAGATGCAGAAATTCCGTTACTCAATCCGGGCACCACGCTGGTCAGCTTTATCTGGCCTGCGCAGAATCCAGAGTTAATGCAAAAGCTCGCCGAGCGTAATGTGACGGTGATGGCAATGGATTCTGTACCGCGTATTTCACGTGCGCAGTCGCTGGATGCATTAAGCTCGATGGCAAACATTGCCGGTTATCGGGCGATTGTGGAAGCCGCGCACGAGTTTGGCCGCTTCTTTACCGGGCAGATCACCGCTGCGGGTAAAGTCCCTCCAGCCAAAGTGATGGTGATCGGGGCCGGTGTTGCTGGTCTGGCCGCCATAGGCGCTGCGAACAGCCTGGGCGCGATTGTGCGTGCCTTTGACACCCGTCCGGAAGTGAAAGAACAGGTCCAGAGTATGGGCGCTGAATTCCTCGAACTGGATTTCAAAGAGGAAGCGGGAAGCGGTGACGGTTACGCCAAAGTGATGTCTGAAGCGTTTATCAAAGCGGAAATGGCGCTGTTTGCTGCGCAGGCAAAAGAGGTCGACATTATTGTCACCACCGCGCTGATTCCGGGTAAACCAGCACCGAAACTGATCACCCGCGAAATGGTTGATTCCATGAAAGCGGGCAGCGTGATTGTCGATCTGGCGGCGCAAAACGGCGGGAACTGCGAATACACCGTCGCCAATCAAGTCACAACCACGGCCAACGGCGTTAAGGTGATCGGTTATACCGACTTGCCAGGGCGTCTGCCTACACAGTCTTCACAGCTGTACGGCACCAACCTTGTTAACCTGCTTAAACTGCTGTGCAAAGAGAAAGACGGCAATATCACCGTTGATTTCGACGACGTCGTCGTGCGTGGCGTCACGGTCGTGCGTGACGGCGAAATTACCTGGCCGGCACCGCCGATTCAGGTATCTGCTCAACCGCAGGCCGCTGCGAAAGCCGCACCGGTTGCAAAAGAGCCGGAAAAACCGGCATCGCCGTGGCGTAAATACGCGCTGATGGCGCTGGTGATCATTCTGTTCGGCTGGCTGGCAGACGTCGCGCCGAAAGAGTTCCTCGGTCACTTTACGGTGTTCGCACTGTCTTGCGTGGTGGGCTACTACGTGGTCTGGAACGTTTCTCATGCTCTGCATACGCCGCTGATGTCCGTGACCAACGCCATTTCGGGAATCATCGTGGTTGGCGCGCTATTGCAGATTGGCCAGGGGGGCTGGGTTAGCTTCCTGAGCTTCATCGCGGTCCTGATTGCCAGCATCAATATTTTCGGTGGCTTCACCGTGACTCAGCGCATGCTGAAAATGTTCCGGAAAAACTAAGGGGTAACACATGTCTGGAGGATTAGTTACAGCTGCATACATTGTTGCCGCGATCCTGTTTATTTTCAGTCTGGCGGGACTTTCAAAACATGAAACGTCTCAGCAGGGTAACAACTTCGGTATCGCCGGGATGGCGATTGCGCTGATTGCCACGATTTTTGGCCCGGACACCGGCAACGTTGCCTGGATCCTGGTGGCAATGATCATCGGCGGCGCGATTGGTATTCGTCTGGCGAAGAAAGTTGAAATGACCGAAATGCCGGAACTGGTGGCGATTCTGCACAGCTTCGTCGGCCTGGCTGCGGTACTGGTCGGCTTCAACAGCTATCTGTATCACGAAGCGGGCCTTGAGCCGATTCTGGTTAATATTCACCTGACCGAAGTGTTCCTTGGCATCTTTATCGGTGCGGTGACCTTTACCGGTTCAGTGGTGGCATTTGGTAAGCTGCGCGGCAAGATCTCTTCTAAACCGCTGATGCTGCCGAACCGTCACAAAATGAACCTCGCGGCGCTGGTGGTCTCTTTCCTGCTGCTGGTGGTTTTTGTCCGTACCGAAAGCGTTGGCTTGCAGGTCCTGGCACTGCTGGTGATGACCATTATTGCGCTGGCGTTTGGCTGGCACCTGGTGGCGTCCATTGGCGGGGCGGATATGCCGGTCGTGGTCTCCATGCTGAACTCCTATTCGGGTTGGGCGGCAGCGGCGGCGGGCTTCATGCTGAGCAACGACCTGCTGATCGTGACCGGTGCGCTGGTGGGTTCTTCCGGTGCGATTCTGTCTTACATCATGTGTAAGGCGATGAACCGCTCGTTCATCAGCGTGATTGCAGGGGGCTTTGGTACCGATGGTACGGCGTCCAGTGGTGATGAAGAAGTGGGCGAACACCGTGAGATCAGCGCAGAGGAGACTGCGGATATGCTGAAAAACTCGCATACGGTGATCATCACCCCGGGCTACGGCATGGCGGTGGCGCAGGCACAGTATCCGGTCGCGGAAATTACCGAGAAGCTGCGCGCGCGCGGTATCAAGGTACGTTTCGGCATCCACCCGGTGGCAGGTCGTCTGCCTGGTCACATGAACGTACTGTTGGCGGAAGCGAAAGTGCCTTACGACATCGTGCTGGAAATGGACGAGATCAACGATGATTTCGCCGATACCGACACCGTGTTGGTTATTGGCGCGAATGATACCGTGAACCCGGCGGCGCAGGACGATCCAAACAGTCCTATCGCTGGGATGCCGGTGCTGGAAGTGTGGAAAGCGCAGAACGTAATTGTCTTCAAACGTTCGATGAATACCGGCTACGCCGGTGTGCAGAACCCGCTGTTCTTCAAAGAGAACACCCATATGCTGTTTGGCGATGCCAAAGCCAGCGTGGATGCGATTCTGAAAGCGCTGTAATCCGTTGTTCTGTTGAAACGGCCTCTGCGGAGGCCGTTTTTACGTCGGTCACTTTTTATTTGCATCGCCTAACAGAATGGCAATACTTTGCCCACCAACGGATTGTTCCAGCGCAATCTTGACGATAATGGTCAGCGGTACCGAAAGCAGCATCCCCACGGGACCCAGCAGCCAACCCCAGAAGATCAACGACAGAAACACCACCAGCGTAGAGAGCCCCAGACCGCGTCCCATGATGCGTGGTTCAAGGATATTGCCGAACACCAGGTTGATGATCAGATAGCCTGCCAGCACCACCAGCGCATCGTACAGGCCGCCAAACGCCAACACCTGAATGATGGGCGGGATCGCCGCCAGCACTGAACCAATGTTTGGGATGTAGTTGAGTGCAAAGGCCAACAGCCCCCAGATAAAGGCGAATCGAACGTCCAGTGCCGACAGCATGCCCCAGACCACCAGCCCGGTGACCAGACTGATTGCCGTTTTCAGCACCAGATAGTGCGATACGCTATCAATGGCGCGCTGAATGGCGGCCATCCCCTCGACCGGACGGACCATAATCTGCTGGAATTTAGTGGGGAGTTGCGGCACTTCCAGCAGCATAAAGACCACTGTCAGCAGGAGTAAAAATATCGATGACATGGCATTGGTTAATTGCGCCAGCAAATTGGTGATCAGGGTCATCGCCGCGTTGGGGTCAATATACTTCACCATCTCATCCACTGAGACGCCGATGCCTAAGCGGACCAGCCAGGGCTCGAGGTTTTTCAGCGGAATGACCAGTGAGGAACGATACTGGGGCAGGGTGCGCGCCAGTTCGTTGAGGGACGTTCCGAGGTAAGCCAGCAGTAACACCATCGCCATGACGATGATGATCACCAGCAAGGATATCGCCAGCACGCGCGGAACGCGCAGTTTCACCATCCGCTGTACCAGCGGGCTGAGGACGACGGCAATAAATAACGCCAGAATAAATGGCACAATAATATCCGCCGCAAAGCGGATACCGGTAAGAATGATCACCAGCATTCCCAGCATAATGACGATCTTAAGACCGTTCAGCGTGATGATTGGTTTTGCCATGGAGCGTCCTGTATTTTTCTGCTTGCCGCGTATAATAATGTGATTGTGGTCGAATCGTCCTGAGAAAAATCAAACGATTCGGGTAAAGAAGTGAAAAGGTTTTGAGTTAATTCCTGGCCTATGATACAAATCAGGCGTGTTCAACTACCGAGGACAATTATCATCCGCGATGACGAGAAGCAACACTGCGGATAATTGTAATATTATGGACAATATGTTCAGGACGTTTTTTTCTACACAAATTCTTC
Source organism: Citrobacter sp. RHB35-C17 (assembly GCF_013816795.1). Lineage (NCBI taxonomy): Bacteria > Pseudomonadati > Pseudomonadota > Gammaproteobacteria > Enterobacterales > Enterobacteriaceae > Citrobacter > Citrobacter sp. RHB35-C17. Next base: position 2,202,225 of record NZ_CP057150.1, read on the forward strand.
TTCGCACTTCCTCCTCTTTCCTGCTTGCAGGTGAGCAGCACTGGCGCAACGCGCTTTAGTCCCTTCTTCTGTTCGAGCTGACGCTACGCGTCTGGCTAACTGATTTTATTTTCTGGTTTGCAGCGTTGTGCAAGCCCACAGGATTATATTCTCAAGCAGGAGAAGCACCATGTTTTACTGGATTTTATTAGGTCTGGCGATTGCCGCTGAAATTACCGGCACATTGTCGATGAAATGGGCAAGCGTAAGCGATGACAACAGCTGGTTTATTTTAATGCTGGTGATGATCGCCGCCTCGTATATTTTCCTCTCTTTTGCCGTTAAAAAAATCGCCCTCGGTGTGGCTTACGCATTGTGGGAAGGGATCGGTATTTTATTTATTACGCTGTTTAGCGTGTTGTTATTTGATGAGCCGCTGTCGGTCATGAAAATTGCCGGTCTGGCGACGCTGGTAGTGGGGATCGTGTTGATCAAATCCGGTACCCGCAAGGCGCGTCAGTCAACGAAAGAGGTGACCCATGCAACAGTTTGAATGGGTTCACGCCGCCTGGTTAGGGATGGCGATCGTGCTGGAAATTATCGCCAACGTCTTTTTAAAATTCTCTGACGGCTTTCGTCGGAAATTGTACGGTATTCTCTCGCTGGTCGCGGTACTCGCCGCCTTCAGTGCGCTTTCACAGGCGGTAAAGGGCATTGACCTGTCCGTTGCCTACGCGCTGTGGGGGGGATTTGGTATCGCCGCGACGCTGGCTGCCGGATGGATACTGTTCGGGCAACGTCTGAATCATAAAGGCTGGATCGGCGTTGTGTTGCTGCTGGCTGGCATGGTGATGATTAAACTGGCCTGATGTATCGCTGCCCGCGATTCGCGGGCAGTACAATGCGCCTTATTGTTCCCCGGCCAGCGCATCCAGTTTTTCCCGAAATCCCGTCACCGAGATCGCCCGGTTATCTGCGCGCCAGCGATCTTTCGCCGCCGGGGCGGAACTCTGAACGCCGATTAACTGCCAGCCCGCCTCGGTTTTCAGCATCAGCGGTGAACCGCTGTCGCCCGGCAGCGTGTCGCACTGGTGAGATAACACCGAACTTTGCGCCCAGCCGGTGACGATACAATCCTGATGAGAATAGAGTGTATCCAGATGATCTTCCGGATACCCCGACTGCGTGACCTTGCGTCCGGCCTCTTTGAGTGCGGCGGTTAGTGCCGCTTTATCGCCCTCAAACAACGGTAACGGCGTGATGCCGGAAGGGGGATAGCGCAGAACGATCAGGCCAAAGTCCCAAGACGCGGCTGCCGGTGGCACAATCCAGCCGTCGCCATCGGGCTTCAGACGTTTTCCCAGACCGGGATCCACCCGGCCTTCAATACCGTGAATTTCATAACGCCAGAGACCTTTTTTCGAGACAAAACGCAGGACGACGGCTTTATCCGGTTTCCCTTTTGGCGGCGTTAACAAGCAATGTCCGGCAGTGAGCGCCAGATGTGGGGAGATGAGCGTTGCGGTGCAGAGGTTACCGCTGGCGGTTTCCAGTTGTCCGATGGCATCCCACGGCGATTGAGTCGGATCGCTTACCGGCGCGCGATCGTCCTGACCAAAAAATAACGTTTTGATTTCACTGGTCCCGGTATCCGCGTCAGGCTTATCCGCATGCGCAATACCCGATGAAAAGCACAACGAACCCAGTAATACAGTAACGGTTTTACGCATATCACACTCTGTGTGGGTAATTATGATTATTAAAAGAGAACCCTCAGTAATTACTATAGACGTAACGGCGTAAAAGTGAGAGAAAAATCAGAGTACTACGATCAGGAAAGATAAAAGCGGGCGGCTATGAGCGCACATAAAATAAGCGTGATAAGGATGAACTCAAAGCGATAACGGCGCACCATGTTACCCTCCGAAAAGGACGGCGCTAAACCGGGAAAGCGTTCAGCGCCGTTGAAGAATGGCGCAAGGGTTCGCGCCAGTTTACACAGTCAGGATTTAAGCAGCCGGTTGAGCGGCAGGTTTAGCGGCCGGTTTCTGGCTGTGTTTTTTGGTGTGCTTTTTAGCGGCTTGAGCTTTCTGTTCAGGGGCCTTTTGCTCAGTCGTGGCTTTGGCTTTTTTCACGTGTTTTTTCGCGGCCTGCGCTTTTTGTTCTGGCGCTTTCTCGGTAGTCGCTTTGTGATGTTTTTTATGATGTGTGGTTTTGGCCGGCGCCGCTTTTGCAGCAGGCGCTGCAGCCGGTGCAGTTGATGTAGTGTCAGCCGCAAACGCCGCAGAAGACAGACCCATAGCAGCGGCAACAACCAGAGCTAATACTTTTTTCATTCTCATACCCTCGATTTGGTTTTTCATTCAACCCCACTGCGGGGCCGTTGAAATCACTATATCGCTGGATGCTGTGCGCTTCCGTGAGTCATTGGTTTCGGCGTGTAACGATATGTACAACGCCGGGCGCAGCGGCCCGGCGAGGGGATTTACAGATAGCGAGATTCAAGATGGGCGCGGAAATGACGGCTGCTCAATGCTTCTCCGGTAGCCTGAGTAATCAACTGCGCCGTGGTAAAGCGACTGCCGTGCTGCCAGATGTTCTGTTGCAGCCAGTCAAACAAGGCGCTGAAATCGCCGCCTGCAATCTGCTGACTAAGATCCGGCAATGCGCGATTCGCGGCGCTGAACAACTGTGCGGCATACATCGCGCCCAGCGTGTAAGAAGGGAAGTAACCAAACCCGCCGTCCGTCCAGTGAATGTCCTGCATGCAGCCGTCGCGATAGTTCCCTTTTGTTGACAGGCCCAGCCAGGTCTGCATTTTTTCGTCCCACAGCGCCGGAATGTCGTCCACCTCAATATCGCCATTGATCAATGCGCGCTCAATCTCATAGCGCAGGATGACGTGCGCCGGGTAGCTGACTTCATCCGCATCCACGCGGATAAAACCGGGTTTCACTCGCTGGTTCCAGGCAATGAAATTTTGCTCTTCAAAGGCAGCCTGATCGCCAAAATGACGCTTCACGGCAGGTAGCAGCCGCCTTAAAAATGCATTGCTGCGTCCTACCTGCATTTCAAAAAACAGACTCTGGGATTCGTGGATCGCGGTGGAGCGGGCAAGGGCGACGGGCTGACCCAGCCAGTTACGCGGCAGGTTTTGCTCATAGCGGGCGTGGCCGGTTTCGTGGATCACGCCAAACAGGGCGCTGAGTAATTCGTTTTCGTCATAGCGCGTCGTGATGCGCACATCTTCCGGCACGCCGCCGCAGAAGGGATGTGCGCTGATGTCGAGGCGACCGGCGTTAAAATCGAAACCGAGTACAGACATTGTCTCCAGTCCCAGTTCGCGCTGAACGGCAGTCGGGAAGGGGCCAACAGGGGCAATCAGCGACTGCTGTGACTGGCGGGCAACCACGCGGTTGAGCAGATCCGGCAGCCACGATTTGAGATCGGCAAACAGGCCGTCCAGCTGTGCGCTGGTCATGTCCGGCTCGTAAATGTCCAGCAGTGCGTCATAGGGAGAACAACCTTTCACGTCGGCGCGCAGTCTGGCCTCTTCGCGGCTCAGTTTCACGACTTCTTTTAAATTCGCAGAGAATCCCTGCCAGTCGTTGGCGGGGCGCTGACTGCGCCAGGCGTGTTCACAGCGACTGCCGGCGAGAGATTTGGCCTCCACCAACGACTCCGGTAACAACGCGGCCTGGGTATGCAGACGCGTCATTTCCCGCAGATTGGCCTGCTCCACATCATTGAGATCCTCCTGGGCGGCAGCGGCAAGCCATTGCGCCACTTTCGGTTCGGTCAGGATTTGATGTTCCAGAACGCTCAGTTCCGCCAGCGCTTCACCCCGCGCCGCACTGCCGCCGGGTGGCATCATGGCGAACATATCCCAACTGGCGATGGCAGAGAGGTGCGAGAAGCGAGAGAGACGCAGGAAGGTGCGGGTAAGTTGTTGATAGTTTTTGTTGTCCATGTAACCTCTTCGACGTAACAGGCGGGGTGAGTTCCCCCACCATAATGGGTAGTTATGTTTATCGATAGCCTTTTTTATAGTAGCCAACGGGAACATCGTACCCGTTCAATAACAATAAACACACACAGCAAAATGAATCCACTCCACTGGGTTGTCTTTGCTCTTCTGGCACTGGATGCCGTCAGAGAATTGATGGGCTTTTCATCAATCTTAGGAATGTGGTAACCACTGTTGGTTGAGAGGCGAGAAGCCCGGTGAGCCCGGGCTTCTCTTTCAGACTAGACGTGAAGACGGTGATGCAGTCGTGTGCCGACCAGAATAGCCAGTACCAGCATAATCGCGATAAATCCCCCAACGCCGTTCCAGCCATAGTTATGCCAGAACACACCGCCGAGCGTACCGGCGATACTGGACCCCAGATAATAGCTGAACAGATACAGCGAAGAGGCCTGGCCTTTGGCGCGACGCGCACGCGGCCCAATCCAGCTACTGGCCACCGAATGCGCGCCAAAGAATCCGGCTGAAAAGAGCAGCATTCCGGCGAAAATCAGCCACAGCGAACTGAACAACGTCATTAACAAACCGAACAGCATCACGACGGTGGAAAAGAGCATCACCGGACCGCGCCCGTAACGTACCGTCATCGAACCAGCCTTCGGTGAACTCCAGGTTCCGGTCAGATAGGCGACGGAAAGCAAACCGACCACAGCCTGACTGAGTTCCCACGGTGAAAGCATCAGACGATAGCCGATGTAGTTAAACAGGGTGACGAACGACCCCATCAACAGAAAACCTTCGGCAAACAGCAGCGGCAGTCCCTGGTCGCGCCAGTGGATCCGGAAATTAATAAACAGCGTTTTGGGGCGCAGCGACGTGGGCCGGAAGTGGCGTGATTCTGGCAGTATTTTCCAGAACATCAGGGCTGATGCCAGCGCAAAGCAGCCAATAGCAGCCAGCGCAATACGCCAGCTAAAGAAATCGGTAAACACGCCGCTAATCAGACGTCCGCTCATCCCGCCAATCGAGTTGCCGCTGATGTACAACCCCATTGAAAATGCGACAAAACTGGGGTGAATCTCCTCACTCAGATAGGTCATCCCGACCGCCGCCACGCCGCTGAGTGAAAGGCCGATCAGCGCGCGCATCACCAGAATGCCATGCCAGCTGGTCATCATTGTCGAGAGCAACGTACAGCAGGAGGCGAGCAGCAACGCGGTCACCATCACCGGCTTGCGCCCGATGGCATCCGAAAGCGGACCGGTAAACAGCAGACCAACGGCTAACATTCCGGTGGAGATCGACAGTGAAATACTGCTGCTGGCGGGAGATACGCCAAACTCATGGGACAACACCGGCAGAATAGGCTGGACGCAGTACAGCAGGGCGAAAGTCGCCAGTCCGGCAGAAAAGAGCGCCAGCGTGACGCGCATAAAGGCAGAAGTACCGCGTTGAATAAACTGAACCGGCTGAGAAATGCGTTGGTCGTCAATATCGCTCGCCGTCGCGTCATTGACAGTAGTAGTACGACTCACTGGAAATCCTTGCGCAACAAACCCGTGTTTTGAGGGGACGGGCATAACCTTGTTGAGTAGAGTAGGAAAATCTCATTATTCTGTCTAATATATTAATAGTCTCAAATAATACGTTTAAAATATGAATATTGAACTGCGTCACCTTCGTTACTTTGTTGCCGTGGCGGAAGAACTGCATTTTGGGCGCGCCGCAACCCGACTGAACATTTCGCAGCCACCGCTGAGCCAGCAAATACAGATGCTTGAGCAGCAGGTCGGGGCTCGCCTGCTAGCGAGAACTAACCGTAGTGTCGCCCTGACCGCCGCTGGCAAGCAATTTCTCGCCGACAGTCGGCAGATCCTTGGTTTGGTCAATGATGCCGCCGCCCGTGCGGAGCGTCTGCATCAGGGGGAAGCCGGAGAGTTGCGCATCGGTTTTACGTCGTCGGCACCGTTTATCCGCGCGGTGTCGGATACCCTGTCGCTTTTCCGCCAGAAATACCCGGATATGCATTTGCAGACCCGCGAGATGAACACCCGCGAACAGCTGGCGCCGTTGAGCGAAGGGGCGCTGGATCTGGGCCTGATGCGCAATACCCCGTTGCCAGAGAGCTTGCATCATGAGGTGATTTTGCATGAACCGCTGATGGCGATGATCCCCAGGGTTTTCCCGCTTTCGCAAAAGCCGGTGGTGACGCTGGCCGAACTGGCGAAAGAGCCGTTTGTCTTCTTTGACCCGCACGTCGGAACGGGTCTTTATGACGATATTCTCGGCATGATGCGCCGTTACCAGTTGACGCCGGTGATTACCCAGGAGGTCGGTGAGGCAATGACGATCATTGGGCTGGTCGCTGCCGGATTAGGGGTGTCGATCCTTCCGGCCTCGTTTAAAAAAGTGCAGCTCAATGAGATGTGTTGGGTACCGATTGCGGAAGACGATGCGGTTTCGGAAATGTGGCTGGTCTGGTCGGCGCATCATGAACCAAGCCAGGCGGCGCTACGCTTTCGTCAGCAATTAATTCAGGCCGTCAGGAACGCTTAAATTAATTTAATAACGGCTGAAAATGTGCAGTTAATCACACGGCTAAGTAAAAAGTTGACGTTGTGTATTGAAGTGCTTCACCATAGCCTACAGATTATTTCGGAGCGCGAAAATAAAGGGAGTCAGAGGTGGTTGCTGATAGTCAGCCTGGGCACATCGATCAAATAAAGCAGACCAATGCGGGCGCCGTTTATCGGCTGATTGATCAGCTGGGACCGGTATCGCGTATTGATCTTTCGCGTCTTGCGCAACTGGCACCCGCCAGTATCACGAAGATTGTGCGTGAAATGCTGGAAGCGCATCTGGTCCAGGAACTGGAAATTAAAGAAGCGGGGAGTCGCGGACGCCCGGCAGTGGGGCTGGTGGTGGAAACCGAAGCCTGGCACTATCTGTCCCTTCGCATCAGTCGTGGAGAAATCTTTCTCGCCCTGCGCGATCTCAGCAGCAAGCTGGTCGTAGAAGACTGTCTTGAACTGCCGCTCAACGATGAAACGCCGTTGCTGGCGCGTATTGTCACGCTGGTCGATCAGTTTTTTATTCGTCATCAGCAGAAGCTCGAACGTCTGACTTCCATTGCCATTACCTTACCCGGCATTATCGATACCGAGAATGGGATCGTGCATCGTATGCCGTTTTATGCCGATGTGAAAGAGATGCCGCTCGGTGATACGCTGGCACAGCACACCGGCGTGTCGGTCTACATTCAGCATGATATCAGCGCCTGGACGATGGCAGAGGCGCTGTTTGGCGCGTCCCGCGGTGCGCGCGATGTCATTCAGGTGGTCATCGATCATAACGTTGGCGCCGGGGTGATTACCGACGGTCATTTACTGCATGCGGGTAGCAGCAGCCTGGTGGAGATTGGCCACACCCAGGTCGATCCTTACGGAAAACGCTGCTACTGCGGCAACCACGGCTGTCTGGAAACCATCGCCAGCGTGGAGAGTGTGCTGGAGCTGGCGCAACTGCGACTGGCGCAATCCATGAGCTCTTCGCTTCACGGCCAGCCGTTGACGGTCGATTCGCTGTGTCAGGCGGCGTTGCAGGGCGATTTGCTGGCAAAAGACATTATCAGCGGCGTGGGGACCCACGTTGGCCGTATCCTTGCCATTATGGTCAATCTGTTCAATCCGCAAAAAATCCTGATTGGATCGCCGCTCAGTAAAGCTGCAGACGTGTTGTTTCCGGCGATTGCGGACAGCATCCGCCAGCAGGCGCTACCGGCCTACAGCAAAAATATGGTCGTTGAGAGCACACAGTTCTCTAATCAGGGAACAATGGCGGGAGCCGCGCTGGTAAAAGACGCGATGTATAATGGTTCTTTGTTGATTCGTCTATTACAGGGTTAACATTTTTTAACTGTTCTACCAAAAATTGCGCTAACTCAAGCTGATTCCACCGGGCATACCTTAGACTTTCTCCACTGTATTATTTTCCTGGCTTATATTTTCGAAGCATAACGGTGGAGTTGGTGATGCTGAAGCGTTTCTTTATTACAGGTACAGACACTTCTGTTGGGAAGACGGTTGTTTCCCGCGCATTGCTACAAGCGTTAGCGTCGGGGGGGAAAAGCGTTGCAGGATATAAACCGGTTGCGAAAAGCAGCAAAGAGACGCCCGAAGGGTTGCGCAACCGGGATGCGCTGGTGCTGCAAAGCGTGTCGACGTTGGAATTACCCTATGAGGCGGTTAACCCCATCGCCCTGAGCGAAGATGAAAGTAGCGTGGCCCACAGTGGCCCAATCAATTACACCTTGCTTTCTAACGGGCTGGCTAGCCTGAGCGAAAAGGTTGATCATGTCGTGGTTGAAGGCACGGGTGGCTGGCGCAGCCTGATGAACGATCTGCGTCCACTGTCCGAATGGGTGGTGCAGGAGCAGTTACCGGTGTTGATGGTGGTCGGTATTCAGGAAGGCTGTATTAACCATGCGCTGCTGACGGCTCAGGCGATCGCCAATGACGGTTTACCGCTGATCGGTTGGGTCGCTAACCGTATTAATCCGGGTCTGGCACATTACGCAGAGATTATCGATGTACTGAGCAAAAAACTGCCAGCACCGCTGATTGGCGAACTGCCTTATTTACCGCGTGCCGAGCAGCGTGAACTCGGACAGTACATTCGCCTGTCAATGCTGGGTAGCGTCCTGTCGGTCGACAGAATCATGGCGTAACGTCCCAGACAGGACAGACGCAAACACCAAGGCCTTCAATAAACCGGGGAGCAGACGATACTCCCCGGTCATTTCACAAACCCTCACTCTTCGTGAATGTTCAACGCCCGGCGGGTACGTCCGGAACTGAGATAATCGGCGATGTAATCCTGTGAGATCTCACCGTTGTAGCGTCCTTCCTCGTCAACGATCGGCATCCAACTGGTATTACTTTCATACAGTTTGGAGAGCACAATCCGCAGGTTATCTTCGGCTTTACCGGTAATGCGGAAGGGATGAAGGATATCTGCGCAGGTGCCGCTGGCCTGGCGCGCCTCGCGACGTTTCACAAAGCCCAGTGGTTTTCCTTCGCCATCCACCACCGTAATGGCGCGAATATCGTTGTCATCCATAATGCCAAAGGCTTCCTTCAGCGATGTGGACGGCTGAGCAGTCAGCGTCGGTTGTTGATCGGTCACATCGCCCGCCGAAACCAGCAGCAGACGCTTAAGCGTGCGGTCCTGACCGACGAATGAACCGACAAAATCGTTGGCCGGTTTGGCCAGCAGTTCATCGGGGCTGGCGCACTGGACAATCCGTCCCTGACGGAACACAGCAATGCGATCGCCAAGTTTCAGCGCCTCATCGATATCATGACTCACCAGCATCACGGTTTTTTTTAGCGCACGTTGCATCTCAAGGAACTGATTCTGGATCACTTCGCGGTTGATGGGGTCGACGGCGCCAAACGGCTCGTCCATCAGCAGGACCGGCGGATCCGCCGCCAGGGCGCGAATCACGCCAATACGCTGTTGCTGACCGCCGGACATTTCTTTCGGATAGCGATGCAGAAACTTTTTGGCATCCATCGCCACCATCTCCATTAATTCTTCGGCGCGGCTTTTACAGCGGGCTTTGTCCCAGCCCAGCATGCGGGGGACGACCGTGATGTTCTCTTCAATCGTCATATTGGGAAACAGGCCAATCTGTTGGATCACATAGCCAATATTACGGCGCAGGGTCACGGTATCCATCTCATTGGTATTTTCACCGTTTATCAGGATGTTGCCACTGCTCGGGGTAATCAGACGGTTAATCATCTTCAGGGTGGTGGTCTTACCGCAGCCCGACGGCCCCAGCAGAACACACATTTCTCCCTCCGGCACGTTCAGATTAACGTTATCGACGGCCTTCAGCGGCTGACCCTTTTTCTGTGAAAATTGTTTGGTGAGGTTTTCCAGTTTTATCATTATCGTATCCCCTTAGGTGTCAGAACGACTTGCAGGCGGTGTAACAGCCAGTCGAGCACAATCGCTAAAAAACAAATCATCAATGCGCCGGCAATCAGCATGCGAATGTCGCTGCCGCCGATGCCGTTCAGTAACAGTAATCCCAGGCCGCCTGCGCCGATCACCGCGGCAATTGCCATGACGCCGATATTCATGACCACGGCGGTGCGGATACCGCCGAAAATCACCGGTAATGCCATCGGGATCTCCACCCAACGCAGGCGCTGCCAGAAGGTCATGCCGATACCGCGACCCGCTTCGCGTAAGCCCGGCGGGAGGTTGTCCAGCGCGGTATGGGTGTTACGCACGATAGGCAGCAGCGAGTAAAGAAACACGGCGGTGATGGCGGGCAGTGCGCCAATTCCGTGACCGATCAGCGAAAACAGGGGGATCATCAACCCGAACAGGGCGATAGAGGGAATTGTCAGCAGCAGCGTCGCGACGCTTAACACCGGCGTTGCCAGCCATTTGTGGCGGACAATCAGGATCCCCAGCGGCACGCCAATCACAATCGCCAACCCAACCGCCAGCGCCACTAGCCACAGATGCTGATAGGTGAGCATCGCCAGATAACCCGCGTTATCCATCATGTAGTGAATCGTATCCATATGCGCTCCTTACAGCAGGTTCTTTTGTTGCAGGAATTCACGAGCAACCTGCTGAGGTGACTGGTGATCGATATCGACCTTCGCATTCAGCGAACTGATCACGTCATTGTTCAACTGGGCCGAGAGGGTATTGAGCGCCTCAGCAAGTCCCGGATGGGCTTCCAGCGTCTCTTTACGCACCACCGGCGTGACAGCGTAACTTGGGAAGAAGCCCTTATCATCCTCCAGTACTTTGAGATCAAACCCTTTCACACGGCCGTCAGTGGTGTAGATGAGACCGGCGTCAACAAAGCCATCACGAATGGCGTTGTAAACCAGTCCGGGGTCCATCTGGCGGATTTGCGGCCGGTCGAGATCCATCTGGTAAGCCTGCTGCAACGGCTTCATTCCGTCGCTACGTCCGGCAAATTCCAGGTCGAGACCCAGCAGCCAGTTGCTATCGGGATCGGTCTGGCGAATGTGTTCAATTTTCGCCACCATCTCCGACATGGTGTTGATGTTCTCCGCTTCGGCACGTTTGCGCTGCATGGCGAAGGCGTAGGTGTTGTTCATATCTGCCGGTTTCAGCCATACCAGTCCCAGTTTGGCATCAAGGCGTTTTACCGTGTCGTATGACTCCTGCGGGCTCATTCGCTTATTGATGTGGTTGAAAATAATCAGTGAAGTGCCGGTGTATTCCCATGTCATATCAATCTGTTTATTGATCATTGCATTACGCGAAATCACTGTGGCGATATTGGTCTGCGGCTGAACCTGAAATCCCTTTTTTTGCAGATACTGAACGGTCATTGCCGAGAGAATGTGCTGCTCGGTAAAACTTTTGGTGGCGAGAATAATCGGGGCCGCCTGAGCCTGGGTGCTGATGAACAGCGCGGCGGCGAACCATCCCAGCCATTTTTTCTTGAGATTCATTTAGCGCTCCTTGTTCTTATCATTGCCATCAGGCCGTATGTGGGCTCAGGACGCGCCCAAGCCAGGCGAGCAGACTGTCGAGGATCAGGGCGAATAGCGCGGTGGCGGTGGCTCCCAGAATCAATGTCGGGAAGTCGTTAAGATAGATGCCAGGGAAAATCAGTTCGCCGTAGCTGCTGGCGCCAATCAGAAACGCCAGCGGGGCAGTACCGACGTTGATCGCCGTGGCAATGCGGATCCCGGAAAGTATTACCGGCCAGGCGTTGGGGATTTCTACCTGACGCAACCGTTGCCATTTCGTCATACCGATGCCGTTTGCCGCTTCAATCAGCGACGACGGTACAGAACTCAATCCTGCCCAGGTGTTACGCACAATCGGCAGCAACGACGCCAGAAACAGCGCAACGATGGCAGGCATGTCACCAATGCCGATAATCACCATCGCCAGCGCGAGAACGGCCAGCGGGGGCAGAGTATTGCCAATATTGAAAATCTGCATGACATATTCGGCAATACCGCGGGCGGCGGGGCGACTAAGCAAAATACCGCTTGGAATACCGACCAGCAGGGCAAAAAACATCGAGGTAAGGACTAAAATCAGGTGCTGTTGACCGAGATAAAGCAAATCAACCTGACGCGATTTGAGGGTATCGATGCCAATTCCCCATACCAGCAGCGCCAGTAGCAGAATGATGGCAATACTAAAGCCCAGCACGCGGGTTAACGTGGATGTGTGCATTGCAGTGTGTCTCCCTGTTTGCATGCGTTATGGCGGCGAAAAATCGTCGCATGTTGTTATGCCATGGTTTGGCAGGGTGTTTTGAGCTATAGCAACAGGGTGGGAAGGATTCCAGCGGGAAGGTGAATTAGATACGCAGACGATTAATCGCCAAACGCGATTTGGCCTTATGCCGTAAAGGATAAGCAGGGTATGTAAAGAATTGTCTTAAAAACGCTGATGAAAAGTGACGCTGTAACAATTAAAAATAATGCAGGTATCAGAAAAGGCAGGAAAAACCTGCCTTATAAACGTTAGCGGAACAGCGTTTTTTCCGCGATCGGCATCAATAACTGAGACTGCCACTGTGCCAGAGTATGGCGGGCCAGTTCACCAAGCGCCTGATAAAAAGGATGTCCGGCGTTCTCAATGAACACGTCGAGAAAGCGGAATGACCAGGGGAACAGATGCCACGCCAGCAGTTGTTCGCATTCGCTGTGTCGGCCACTTTCCGCCAGCCACGCCGCCATCAGTAACAACGAGCCGAAATGATCTTCGGGTTCGTTCTGCTCTGTCTCGACGTGAATACCGTTGTCGCGCATCCACTGACGCAGGGCCAGCGTCGATTCGCCAAACAGGACATTTTCACGATCTAGCCAGACCGATCCCCAGGGCGGCGACGGTAACGCGTAGGGTCCCACGAACAGGCGCTGGAATGCCTCGGGAAGTGACTCATCGCTGACGCGTATAAAGTCCGTTGCCAGCGGGGACAGGGTTTCCGCTGCCAGCGGCCATTGTGTCTGCCAGTCATCAGCGGTTAACGCAGACACCAGAGGCGCGGCTTCGGCGCTGTCGGGGGCGTAGTAAAACAGCGCCCCCAGCACGCGTGCCGTCATCGCAAAATCATCACGTTGAGTAAAATCAGTCATCTGAAACATCCTGAAAAGTGCGGGTTTCCCCGCACGGATTTGTTAACCTGCCACCGCCATACCGACGGTCATATGCAGGCCATAAAACAGGCCGCGGCCAATGATTTCGCCGCCAAGCACGAGGATCAGCCCCAACAGCAACCCGGCGACATGCGGCTCTTTACGGCGTACCAGCGGGCAGATCCAGCAGCCCAGTCCGGCAGCGACCAGCACCATGCGCCATACCTGCAGAGAGGCGTAATCCGGCACCAGCGCGGAAGCCTGCTGAACCGAACTGTGAATGGTTGCCAGCGACATGCCCTGCAGGACGATGACCGCCACGCTGACCAGCAAGGCCAGCACGCTGATACTGGCAAACAGGGTACCATTAAAGGTGACGCGGGACGCCCGCAGCAGCAATGCTGCGAATAGCGGGCCGCTGAGCAACGCCGTCAAGAAGAACGCCAGCGTCGTATAGCCAGTATACCAGGTCGGCACGGTATCAATCAGGTAAACGCGGGTCATCGCCCAGACGAAGACGATCCCCAGTACCATGCTGACCAACAGCCAGAATTTCCCCAGCGCGAGCGGCATTTTACCCAGAACGGCGACCAGCCACCAGATTCCACCCACGGCGAAAAAGACGGAGCCAGCGGCAATTTCATTGCTCAACCCGGATGCGCCAATGCGATTGAGGGAGTTGAATGCCCGCATCGGCGACCCCAGGTGCATGATTGACGCCAGGAATCCCAGCCCCATCACCAGCCAGAGGAAAAACATGCTGCGAACCAGACGTTGCCGGGCGGCGGCATCGTCTTTCATTGCCAACCAGCCAAGTCCACTAACAATCAGCGCGCCTACGACGCACTGGCCGAGTACGGTAAACAGCACCAGCGGCCATTCATGCCATCCATTTCCCATTTTACACCTCCTTCGGATTCGCCAGATAACCGGTGGTATCCCCGGTCGGGCGGCTGTTGGCATTCGGTTTGATCACAATACTTGGCTTCGTAAAGTGCGCGCCAGGCAGCGGAGCAACCGCCGCCAGATCGCCGTGTTTCTGACGCAGTTCGTCGACAGGACCGAAATCCAGCGCACGCAGCGGACAAGACTCGACACAGATCGGTTTCTTGCCTTCCGCCACCCGGTCATGACAGCCGTCGCATTTGGTCATGTGGCCTTTGGCGGCATTGTACTGCGGCGCGCCGTACGGACAGGCCATATGGCAATAACGACAGCCGATGCAGACATCTTCATCCACCACCACAAAGCCGTCTTCCCGTTTGTGCATCGCCCCGCTCGGACAGACCTTGGTACAGGCCGGATCTTCACAGTGGTTACAGGCAATAGAGAGATAATAGGCAAACACGTTCTGGTGCCAGACGCCGTTGTCTTCCTGCCAGTCTCCGCCCGCATATTCATAAATGCGGCGGAAGCTGACGTCCGGGGTTAAATCTTTGTAGTCCTTGCAGGCCAGTTCGCAGGTTTTGCACCCGGTGCAACGGCTGGAATCAATAAAAAATCCATACTGAGTTGTCATCGGTTACTCCTTAGACCTTTTCAACCTGAACAAGATTACTGTGCGAAGGATTGCCTTTGGCCAGCGGCGAAGGGCGGTGCGACGTCAGGATGTTAATGGAGCCGCCGTGGTCTATTTGATCACCAAACATGTCGGCTTTGAGCCACGCACCCTGACCGATGGCCGTGACGCCGGGCAGAATGCGTGGGGTCACTTTGGCAGGGATCAGCATCTGACCGTTATTGTTAAACACCCGGACGGTGTCGCCGTGTTGAATCCCACGCGCACTGGCATCGATCGGGTTAATCCAGATCTCCTGTGGGCAAGCTTGTTGCAGGACATCAATGTTGCCGTAACTGGAGTGAGTGCGCGCCTTGTAATGGAATCCGGTGAGCTGCAGCGGGTACGTTTTGCGGATCGGATCGTCCCAGCCGTCAAAACCGGGTGCATAGGCGGGCAAAGGATGGATTATCTCATCCTGCTTCAGTTCCCAGGTATTGGCGATAGTGGCCAGTCGCGCAGAGTAAATTTCAATTTTCCCTGACGGCGTTTTCAGCGGGTTAGCAGTGGGGTCTTCACGGAAGGCGCGGAAGGCGACGTAATGTTCTTCCGGGCATTTTTTCTTGAAGATACCGGTTTGCTTCATCTCTTCGTAATCCGGCATTTCTGGATTGCGTTCTTTGGTCTTCGCATGCAGGTATTTCACCCATTCATGCTGCGAGCGTCCTTCGGTGAATGTCTGGTAGACGTCCGGGCCGAGTCGGCGGGCGATTTCACTGAGCATCCAGTAGATCGGTTTTCTTTCAAACTTCGCTGAAGTCGCGGGCTGACCGAGGATCACATAGCCCATGTTGCCGGCGGATTCGTGAGAAATCAGGTCTTCCTGCTCGGTCGGCATTAAATCCGGCAGCAGAATGTCGCAGTACTTCGCCGATGCCGTCATGAAATGTTCGATGCCGACAATCATTTCGCACTTGCTGTCGTCCTGTAGCACGTCATGAGTGTGGGCGATATTGCCATGCTGGTTAATCAGCGTATTACTGGCGTAACACCACATGAATTTGATGGGAACATCCAGCTTATCTTTACCTCGTACGCCGTCGCGTGTGGCGGTCATTTCGGTGCCGTGATCGATAGCGTCGGTCCAGGTGAAGACGGAGATTTGCGTTTTCACCGGGTTATCAAGCATCGAAAACCATTCCACACCGAGATCCCAGGTGCCTTCACGGACGCCTGAGTTGCCGCCGTTGATACCGACGTTACCGGTGAGCACCGACAGCATGGCGATCGCCCGCGCGGTTTGCTCGCCGTTGGAGTGACGCTGAGGTCCCCAGCCCTGGCAAATATAGGCCGGCTTCGCCGAACCAATTTCACGCGCCAGTTGAATGATTTTATCCGCCGGAATACTGGTGATATGAGAAGCCCACTCCGGTGTTTTGGCAATGCCGTCCGGGCCTTCACCGAGGATATAGGCCTTGTAATGCGCGTTACGCGGCGCGTCGGCAGGCAGGGTGGTTTCATCGTAGCCGACGCAATATTTGTCGAGGAACGGTTTATCGACCAGATCTTCCGTAATCAGCACCCAGGCAATCGCAGCCGCCAGTGCGCCATCCGTACCGGGGCGGATGGGCAGCCATTCGTCTTCACGTCCGGCGGCGGTGTCGTTATAGCGTGGATCGATCACTATCATTCGCGCATTTGAACGTTCGCGAGCCTGTTCAACATAATAAGTGACGCCGCCGCCACTCATGCGGGTTTCCGCTGGGTTGTTGCCAAACATCACCACCAGTTTCGTGTTGGCAATGTCATCCGGGCTGTTGCCATCGTTACTGCCAAACATGTAGCTCATGGCGGCGCTGATTTGCGCGGTACTGTAACTGCCATAACGGCTAAGATAGCCACCACAGGAGTTCATCAGACGGTAAGGGACGTTGGAGTTGGTAATGTTGCCGCCGTCGACGCCGGTGCCGTACAGTACGTGAACCGCCTCATTGCCATACGCTTTCAGGATCCGCTTCAGGTTGTCGCCGATGGTATCCAGCGCTTCATCCCAGGAGATACGCTCAAATTTCCCTTCGCCGCGTTTACCAACACGTTTCATTGGATATTTCAAACGGTCCGGATGGTTCATGCGGCGACGTATTGAGCGACCGCGCAGACAGGCGCGAACCTGGTGGTTTCCGTACTCATCGTTGCCGGTAGTGTCAGATTCAACCCAGTAAACGGTGTCATCTTTAACATGCAGACGCAGCAGGCAGCGACTTCCGCAGTTGACGGTACAGGAACTCCAGACCGCTTTTTCTTCGACCGGCGCTGGCGTCATGCCGTCGGCGGCGCGGGCGATACGGGTGAAAGGAAGGGTGAAAGCACTACTGGCAAGCGCAAGGCTGCCAATAGCGGATGATTTCACCAGACTACGGCGGCTGATATTGGCCTTCATGAGGGCCTCAGGCGTGGTGATTTTCATGGTTGCTCACTTTGCTAATGTCAAAAACTGGCCTGGTTGCTTCCTTGTCCGGGGAACAGCCATTCGCATTTTTTCTGTTTTAATCAACGCGGTGTGGAGGGCGTTGTGCAGACGCCGCACCTTCAAAACAGATCGCTGTATAATATTTTCTATATCGATATCAGAGACATGCTAAACAGAAATGAATTTTACCCCTTAATGGGTAGGGGTTATTAATCCATATCAAAGTGAGGGGAACCCTCCGTTGCCGGAGGGGAAAAAACAGGCGGAATTATTGGGGTTCGGCGTTGGCACCTTCCTGAGAAGGCGTGGTGCTGGCAGGGGCATTACCACTGCTGGTTCGGGTGTAGAGAATTTTATGGGTGTCGTTGGCGCAATGTCCGACGACCTGTGAATCCGGTTGGTCAGCCTGATCGTTTGGCACAATGCTCAGGGTGAAGTTGGCCTCCGGCACGCCGTTATTGATGATGCGCTGCTCAATATCACTCTTGACGCGTTCGCAGGAGTCAGGGGCGGCAAAAACCAGCGGGGAGGCGGTCAGCAGAATGCCTGTCAGTAGTCCTCGGGATAATTTCATCATCAGCTCCATTGTTGAGATGCTCATAATAAGCATAGCATTGCGAGTGTAAGCATTTGTCATGGCCGCCAACCTGTTGATGAATCTGAAAGATCGCTTTACTCCCTAAAAACACAAACCCTGACAAGGTCAGGGTTTGTGATAAATCTCCATGTCGCCATGGGGGAAGGGATTAGAAGCTGTATTTCAGCCCCAGCATACCTTGCGTATCTTTATAACCGTTATCGCCAATCTGTTGGGCAACGTTACCCCACAGGGTGACGTTCTTCGTCAGTTGGCCTTCAACACCCGCCTTCAGCTCGCCAATATTGCGGCTGCCTTTTACGTCGCTGTTGATGTCGTCCATCTGTACGCTGTAATTCTGCGTGTTGTGGATCCAGTTGACTTCGACGAACGGCTGGAAGGTGCGGTCTTTGCCGTCATCCATGGCGTTATGGCCTTGCAGATAGGCTTTGACGCCAAGACGCGTTTGCAGGTTGCCGTCGGTTTTATCCACCACCCGGGTGCCGTTTTTCTCAACGTGCGTATCAGCCTGCACGTCCATCCAGGTGATTTGCGCTTTAGGCTGGATGTACAGCGCATTACGCTCGCTGAATTCGGCCAGTTTCCAGGTGTAGCCTGTTTCGACAGAGGCGGTGATGCCGTCCGAGTCATACTTTTCAGACGCCAGACCCTGTCCGGACACGGTGTTATCAAACCAGTTATAGAGCAGCCAGCCATCGACATACGCACCGGTTTTATCGGCGTCGTTGGCATACCAGG
Source organism: Citrobacter sp. RHB35-C17 (assembly GCF_013816795.1). Classification (NCBI taxonomy): domain Bacteria; kingdom Pseudomonadati; phylum Pseudomonadota; class Gammaproteobacteria; order Enterobacterales; family Enterobacteriaceae; genus Citrobacter; species Citrobacter sp. RHB35-C17. The sequence continues at coordinate 2,220,636 of NZ_CP057150.1, forward strand.
TGCCGTACAGACCGGCGCTGTAGCCGCTGATTTCCCCGCGAGAGGTGTATCCGGTCAGGCTGGAGTGGCTGCGGCTCTTACTGTTGGCGTAACCGGCCATCAGACCCAGATGCCAGCGATCCAGACCGTCGGTGCTCCATTGTGCGATATCACCGCCCAGTTGCATCACGTAGCGGTTGCTCTGGGTGCTGATCTGTCCGGAACCGTCCTTGAAGCGGTTATGTCCGCCGATGTGGCGCATCCACAGGCTGGTAACCTTCTGCTCGCCGGTAAAGACGTCAGTGTACTGGGTTTCGCCCAGACGATCGTGAAGCCGGGTGGTGAACAGCGTGTTGGCCGCAAGGGTGTTCGCCAGATAGCTGCCGGTTTCCGGGCGATACTGATGTTCACCAGGCTGGGGAATAGGCTGCTCTGGCGTTTCCGGTGAGGCTGGCGCGGGTTCATCTGGCGGTAACGGATCCGGAATCGCCTCGCTGGTCAGATGCCAGTTCTGGTTGTTCTTTTTAATGATGTTGTAATCGTAAGCACCCGCGACGATACGACCTTCTTTGACGAAGGTCCCGTTAGAGGCACCTTCCACTTCCACAATGGGGATGCCTTCTACCGTCTGCGAACCGCCGCCGCCAGCGTTGGTGACGCTGACACGTGTAGTGCCACTGGTGTCACCACGGACAATCATTTTATCAGTCGCGGAAAGGTCATCACCCAGTACGGTACGCAAGGCCAGCAGACCGTTGTTACCCGCGTAGTTGCCCGCGATGGTTAACGTGGTCGGCGTAAAGGCCGCTCTGGCTTGTGATGGGGAGGAGAGCGTTACTGTACCTGCCAGATCCAGCGAGTTCAGGGTTTGCGAATAACCATTGAGATCCAGACTGGCGCCTTCGCTGACGGTGTAATCTGACGCGGCGCTAAACGTATTCTCTGCACCTGCGCGCAGCGTCCCTCTGGAGACAAGCGTGTTGCCGCTATAGGTATTGGCTCCTGTGAGCGTGGTGATACCGGACCCAACATGATTGACTTCACCATTACCGTAGATTCGTGACGCCAGCACGAAGTCGTCGCTGTTGTGATTAAAGTTGAGCTCTGCCGTGCTCATACCGCTGGTGTTGCCAAGGTAGATCCACGGCAGGTCCAGTGTTCCCGCAGCCTGTTGTGCTTCGCCCTTTGCGCCGCCAATATTCAGGATGCCGGTACTGCCTTCTCCCACTGCCAGCCAGATTAAGTTATCCGAGCGGACCGTTGCTCCGTTGCTGACGGTGAGGATCCCGGTGGCGTCATTGGGCGTTGTTGCGAACCCCCCGAGGTAAATACCTTCCGTCACATCCAGCAGTGAGTTTTCACCGTCCACGAGGGCGACACCGTAGCCATTACGACTGGTGTTACTCGTATTGCCGACGTAGCCAATGTTCATGTGCTCCGTCGTTGAGAGTTTACCTCCATTGGTAATCAATAATTTACCGTGATTCTGATCCCCAACGATAATATGGTTGGTCGCAACGGATGAATTAGCACCGTCGATGGAAAGTAGACCCTCTCCCGTTTCGTAAAATTCACCAACGCGTAATCCAGCAATACCGGTGATTTTGCTACCGTTATGTACATTCAGTATGCCGGTACCGCCCTCCAGACCAATTTGAATTAACGAATTATTCAGTTCCCAGGTTGCGCCATTGGTTAATGTCACAGAGCCTGTTGCCGCACGGCCAATTTCCGCCCCTGTTGTTGTCAGAATATCCCGCCCGTCAATGATCATTGATCCGGCGCTAGCGTCTCCAACACGTAATGTACTGAAGTTATTCCAGTAACTCTCAGTATTTTCTGTGTTAGAAAGGGTGAGTGTGTCATTATTATTAACAAGGACAATACTGTTGCCTCCGGTCGGAGGGGTAACAGCTAACAGATTGATATTATCCACATTCGCTGCGGCGGCAGTTTGTACAGCCAGTGCCACAGCGATTGCGAGCATTGATTTTGGGTGGTGCAAGTATTTAATTTTCATAATTGTCTCTTCCATAAGAGAGTGCCTGGTGTTGAAAATAACATTTCGTCTTTAAAACAATCTCTTAATGCTTTTATGTTGAACGCGATATAATATGTGTAAATAAATATTGTTTATCTAAGACATATTTTATTTGCATCATTGAAAATAACGAAATGGTTTTATCTTTGAATTATTGGAACCTTTAATAGGTTTTATCTATTTAATATAATGTTTATTTTCTTATATAAGATCTTATATGTTTTTTTTGCAAGTAATATATCTTATTAAGGCTATTTAAAATAATAGGAATTGTACAAATAATTATCCTTATACAATGAGATAATGGATAGGCAGGATGAGTCATTTTCATTGTCAAAGGAATGACTCATCGGCTAGTCATTTGACGGGCAATCATTACTTAAATGCCACGAGGCGTATTTTTTAGGAATACTGTAAAAACAGATACACATTAGTTTGATCTTGATCAATTAACGTGAGAGGAAACCGTGAATTCTGCTCACGATTTACCCTTGTTTATGCCACTTTCGCGCAGGTATACAGTAAACGACAGTCTTTGCTACTATGACTGAAGATCATCTTTTTCTCTTGGGGAACCTGTGAAAAAACAGATATTTCTTTTGTCGCTTGGTGTTGCGCTGGTGGGATGTGACAACAGCGCAACGCCGCTCTCCTTTACGCCGGAAATGGCCAGCTTTTCTAATGAATTTGACTTTGATCCCTTACGCGGGCCGGTAAAAGATTTCAGCCAGACGTTGCTTAATGAGAAGGGAGAAGTGACGAAGCGCGTCAACGGTACGTTGTCTGAAGAAGGTTGTTTTGACTCGCTTGAGTTGCACGATCTCGAAAACAATACCGCTGTAGCGCTGGTGCTGGACGCGAACTATTATCGCGATGCCGAAACGCTGGAGAAAAAGGTGCGTTTGCAGGGGAAATGTCAGTTGGCGGAACTGCCGTCAGCGGGCGTCGTCTGGGATACCGATGATAATGGTTTTGTGGTTGCGGCAACGGGAAAAGAGATGAAAGTCCAGTACCGCTATGATGCGGAAGGGTATCCGCTCGGCAAGACCACGATCAGCAAGGACCAGACGTTATCCGTCAGCGCGAAACCCTCGACCGATCCGCGCAAGAAGCTGGATTACACGGCGGTGAGTCTGCTTAACGATCACCCTTTGGGGAACGTTAAACAGACCTGCGACTATGACCGTCATGCCAATCCCACCGACTGTACGCTGGTGATCGTTGATGAAAGCGTCAAACCCGCGGTCGAGCACAACTACACGATCAAAAATACCATCGATTACTATTGAGAGGACCGCGCAGCGGTTACTGCGCGGTAGGTTTTAGCATCGTCGATCCCGGCGAGCGATGCTCTGCCAGGTACTGATGCTGGAAGATACACATCCGGATCGTATTGCGGTATTCCCCGTTGATAAAGAATTCATGAATCAGCTCGCCTTCGACCATAAAGCCCAGCTTACGGTAGATGTGGATCGCCTTCTCGTTCTCTTTATCAACGATGAGGTACAGCTTATAGAGGTTAAGTACGGTAAATCCGTAGTCCATCGCCAGTTTAGCGGCCCGTGAGGCGAGACCTTTTCCCTGGTATTCCGGGGAAATAATGATCTGAAATTCAGCCCGACGGTGGACATGGTTAATTTCAACCAGTTCGACCAGGCCCGCTTTTTCGCCATCACATTCCACGACGAAACGGCGTTCACTTTGATCGTGAATGTGCTTATCGTAGAGATCGGACAACTCGACGAACGCTTCGTAAGGCTCTTCAAACCAGTAGCGCATCACGCTGGCGTTGTTGTCGAGTTGATGGACAAAACGTAAATCTTCACGCTCCAGCGGGCGCAGCTTAACACTGAGGGCGCTTGTCATACCTAATCCTTAATGTCTTTTTAACGCGTTATATCAAGGGGCAATCACGCGACCGGTGCGACGATCCAGACAGCGCAGGGTGTTTGGTTCCCAGTACGCATTCAGGTTGGCACTCTGTTCGCAGTTGTCGCGGTTATCAAAGGCGGCATCCGCTTTATCCCACTCTTTTTCCGCGCGTTTGTTCACTTTCTGACGCAGACTGCGCGTGTCATCCCACTGTTCTTTTTGCATGGCCGCCTGTTGACGGCTCAGGGCGCTATCGCCTGATTCAATCACCAGTCGGCTGGTCTCAGCCTGCGCGGTCGCGGTGTAGACGACAGCACCCAGCAGCAGCATTGCCGTCAGGCACAGGCGTTTGCGAAGCGTAATGTTCATGGCAAGTTCCTTTTATGAGCGACGCAAAAAGCATCATTTGCAGGCAAATTCTACACCATTCCTTGCGCAGGGCATACCCGCCGCAAGGTTATGGATAAGATCGGGGGATTATGGCGTATCATGCCTGAACCTCAGGTCAATGAACGATTCAGATGCTTAAAACCACGCTGCTTTTTTTTGCCACTGCGCTTTGCGAAATTATCGGCTGCTTTCTGCCCTGGCTCTGGCTGAAGCGGGGAGCCACCGTCTGGTTGTTGTTACCCGCAGGCGTTGCGCTGGCACTGTTCGTCTGGCTGCTGACGCTGCATCCTGCCGCCAGCGGTCGGGTGTATGCCGCATACGGTGGCGTTTATGTCTGTACCGCACTGATCTGGCTGCGCGTGGTCGATGGCGTCAAACTCAGCCTGTATGACTGGAGCGGGGCGCTCATCGCACTGTGCGGAATGCTGATTATTGTAGCGGGATGGGGGCGCGGCTAAGCGTTACCTGCGCAAGATGTGTCATGCTCTTGGCGTATGACATGTGTCATTTCTCGTAAATCCCTCTTTATTCTTATTTAAATTCAATGGATTAAGGTGTCTGCTGCTGCTCTGTGCAGGCATCCGCCAGACGTTTTCCCCTGAAAAGCCTCCTTTTATAGCCTGTGATTTTTTGTGATCAAGATTGAAAAATAAATCACTTATACTTGTATGGTAGTATGTGCATTGCGTAGATTCTCACCATCACCACACAGAACCAGGAAGAAAAAATGAAGATTGTAGGGGCTGAGGTTTTTGTCACCTGTCCGGGACGTAACTTTGTCACACTGAAGATTACGACCGAGGACGGTATCACCGGTCTTGGAGACGCCACGCTGAATGGACGTGAGTTATCCGTCGCGTCTTACCTGAAAGATCATCTTTGCCCACAGTTGATCGGTCGGGATGCTCACCGCATCGAAGATATCTGGCAGTTCTTTTATAAAGGCGCGTACTGGCGTCGTGGCCCGGTGACCATGTCTGCTATCTCCGCCGTCGACATGGCGCTGTGGGATATCAAAGCGAAAGCCGCCAACATGCCGCTGTATCAACTGCTTGGCGGCGCATCACGCGAAGGGGTGATGGTTTACTGCCACACCACCGGTCACACCGTGGATGATGTGCTGGAAGACTATGCACGCCATAAAGAGATGGGCTTCAAAGCCATTCGCGTTCAGTGCGGCGTGCCAGGTATGAAAACCACCTACGGCATGGCAAAGGGAAAAGGGCAGGCCTATGAACCCGCCACGAAAGGACAGTGGCCGGAAGAGCAACTGTGGTCGACGGAAAAGTATCTTGATTTCACGCCGAAACTGTTCGAGGCGGTGCGCAATACGTTCGGCTTTAACGAGCATCTCCTTCACGACATGCACCACCGCCTGACACCCATAGAAGCGGCGCGCTTTGGTAAAAGCATTGAAGATTATCGCCTTTTCTGGATGGAAGATCCGACGCCTGCTGAGAACCAGGAGTGCTTCCGATTGATCCGTCAGCACACGGTGACCCCGATTGCCGTCGGTGAAGTCTTCAACAGCATCTGGGACTGCAAGCAGCTTATTGAAGAACAGCTCATCGATTATATCCGCACCACGATCACCCATGCGGGCGGGATCACCGGCATGCGTCGCATCGCCGACTTCGCTTCGCTCTACCAGGTGCGTACCGGTTCACACGGCCCGTCCGATCTTTCTCCGGTTTGTATGGCCGCTGCGCTGCATTTTGACCTGTGGGTACCGAACTTTGGCGTGCAGGAATACATGGGCTATTCCGAACAGATGCTGGAAGTCTTCCCGCACAACTGGACCTTTGACAACGGCTATATGCATCCGGGCGAGAAGCCGGGACTGGGTATCGAGTTCGATGAAAAACTGGCGGCGAAATATCCCTATGACCCCGCCTATCTGCCGGTTGCCCGGCTTGAAGATGGCACCTTGTGGAACTGGTAAGTTAACATTTATACGACACGGATGTTGTTCACCTCTGAACCAACGAAGGTAATTATTTATGGTTAGTTCCGTTGATATTAAAAATGATGTTGATAGCAAACCCGTAGTTCGTCGCGTCGCTTCTGCTTCAGCGATTGGTACAGCTGCTGAATACTATGACTTTTTTGCCTATGGCACTGCGGCAGTGCTGTTCTTTGGTCACCTGTTTTTCCCCAGTGACGATCCGTTAATCAGTACGCTGGCCGCATTTGCCACTTATGCGGTGGGCTTCCTGGCAAGACCTTTGGGCGGCATTGTCTTTGGACATATCGGCGATAAAGTGGGGCGTAAAAAAGCGCTGGTTATCACGATACTGATTGTCGGGCTCGGGACATTCTGCATTGGCTTATTGCCAACGTACGAAAAAATCGGTGTCTGGGCACCCGTTCTGTTGATCTTCATTCGCGTACTCCAGGGGTTTGGTGTCGGGGGTGAACAGGCCGGGGCGGTCTTGATGACGGCAGAATATGCCGAACCTAAACGGCGTGGATTCTTTGCCAGTTGGGTACAAATTGGTGCGCCGGTCGGCTTTTTGTTACCGATGGCACTGTTTGCACTGCTCAATGCCACCTTATCTCCTGAAGCAATGATGGATTACGGCTGGCGTATTCCGTTCCTGCTTAGTCTGCTGCTGGTGATCGTTGGCCTGTTTATTCGCCTAAGAATCGATGAGTCTCCTGTCTTTGCGCAGATTCGTGAGACGAAAGCAGAAGAGTCCCGTCCACTCATTGAAGTCATCCGCGATTTTCCTGGCATTGTGGTAAAAGGCGTCTGCGCAAAACTGATTGAAGCCTGTACGTTTGCCATGTTCACGGTAATCGTCCTGGCGTACGGCAAAGCCAATAATCTGGATGCCAATATCTTAATGGAAACCATGATCATCGCGGTGGTGATCGAAGTGCTTGCCATACCCATGATGGGGGCGCTCTGTGACAAAATTGGTCGTAAGCCGGTGTATATCATGGGCGCGCTGATTCAGGTCATAATGATTATTCCGTTCTTCCTGGCCATTAATCAGGACAATTTCTGGCTGACGCAGCTGGTGATGATTATCGTCATTAGCTTTGGCCATAGCATGTGCTACGCACCGCAGGCATCGTTCTTCCCGGAGCTGTTCCCGACGCATATTCGCTGCAGCGGCATCGCTTTAATCTGGCAATTGGGTTCACTGATTGGCAGCGGGGTACTGGGGCTGGTGGCAGTGAAGATTTTGCAGATGACCGGTGGGCATTACTACGGGTTAGCAAGCTATGTGATTGTTCTCGGCATCATTTCTATTATCGGCTTGCTCATGATGCCTGAAACGGCGCCACAGCGACTCAAGCGTGAATACCAGGAGTGGCGCAAGCACGATTAAGAGGATTGTCCCCTAATGGCTGCAGGGATGCAGCCAGTACTCAGCCCAGGGAGCCTGCCCTGGGCGTCAGGCTCAGCATCAGGAATTGCATCCTGTCACATAACTTTCAAATGATGTTATACCAATTGGCAAAAGATTAATTCAAATCAAAACATACAACCATACAGGCGTTACTCTGGAACCGTCCTGATTTCATTCAAAGTAGGTCATACAATGCAAAACAAGCTCTTAACGGCAAAAGCGACGCTTCCTGACTACGATCGCAACCGACTGATCCCGCGTATTGTTCATCTTGGTTTTGGTGCTTTCCACCGTGCGCACCAGGGCGTCTATACCGATATCCTGGCGGCGGAGCACAACAGCGACTGGGGATATTGCGAAGTGAACCTGATCGGCGGGGAACAGCAGATCGCCGATCTCAAACAGCAGGATAATCTCTATACCGTGGCGGAAATGTCTGCCGATGCCTGGACCGCGAGAGTCGTGGGGGTGGTGAAAAAGGCGCTGCATGCTCAGGTTGACGGGCTGGAGAGCGTGCTGGCGGCGATGTGTGAACCACAGGTTGCGATTGTTTCACTGACGATTACTGAGAAAGGGTATTGCCATTCCCCGGCGACAGGACAACTGATGCTGGATCACCCGATGATCGCAGCCGATCTGCAAAACCCACATCAGCCGAAATCTGCGCCGGGTGTGGTGGTTGAAGCGCTGGCGCGCCGTAAAGCGGCGGGCTTAGCCGCCTTCACCGTGATGTCCTGCGACAACATGCCGGAAAACGGTCACGTGATGCGTAACGTGGTCACCGCTTACGCGCGTGCCGTGGACGCCGAACTGGCCGCATGGATCGAACAACACGTCACGTTCCCGTCGACGATGGTTGACCGCATTGTTCCGGCCGTCACCGCTGACACGCTGGATAAAATTGAAAACCTGACCGGCGTGCGCGATCCGGCCGGTGTGGCCTGCGAGCCATTCAGTCAGTGGGTGATTGAAGATAACTTTGTTGCCGGCCGTCCGCAGTGGGAAAAAGCCGGGGCAGAACTGGTCTCTGACGTGATCCCGTTTGAAGAGATGAAACTGCGGATGCTCAACGGCAGCCACTCATTCCTCGCGTATCTGGGCTATCTCGCCGGGTATCAGCATATCAACGACTGCATGGGTGATGAAAATTATCGGGTGGCTGCCCGCGCACTGATGCTCAACGAGCAGGCGCCCACGCTGAAAGTGAAGGGGGTGGATCTCACCCGCTATGCAGACCTGCTTATTGAACGCTACAGCAACCCGGCGCTGCGTCACCGTACCTGGCAGATTGCGATGGACGGTAGCCAGAAATTACCTCAGCGAATGCTCGATTCAGTACGCTGGCATCTGGCACATAACAGTCGTTTTGATTTGCTGGCGCTGGGCGTGGCGGGCTGGATGCGCTATGTCGGCGGCGTGGATGAACAGGGAAATGCCATTGAAGTCAACGATCCGCTTCTGCCAGTGATCCAACAGGCGGTACAAAACAGTGCGGAAGGCGCAAGCCGTGTTGAAGCGCTGCTGGCTATTGAGGCAATCTTTGGTAACGAACTGCCGCAGGTCGCGTTATTCACGCAGGCCGTGAAAGACGCGTATCAGACGCTGCTGGCGGAAGGGGCGAAAGCCACCGTGGCAAAGTATGCAGCAAACGTGAAGTAAATGCCTCAGGACTGCCGGATAATCAAGGCATTATCCGGCACTCACACCATTAGTTCATGCCGAGACGAATCAGTTCTACCGGGGCAAATTTGCCTTCACAGCCTTCCACTTCGACTGTTTTTTCACGACGAATTTGCGCCGCATCCAGGCCTTCGGTCTCAATCGCTTTAATGCGACCGGTATGGCCGGTGCCACTGATCATCACACGGCTGCCTGTGGTGATTGCGTTACGGTTACGATCGTATGTCATCATGGTATTTTCTCCTTTCTAACTTACCGTCAAAGCCCGTGGGCTCAGGTCCCACGTAACGGGCGCTATATAAATACGCTTATCAGTCAGGATTTTTTTTGTTTTTGATCAATCTCACATCTTTTTTGATGTGGACATGCAGGGGGGACGGAGAGACCTCATCTCACGAGAGATGAGGCAGGGGAATTACTCTTCGCTGAACCAGTCGCTGTTTTCCTGGCGGATCAGCAGGACCGACTCGCCGATTTCTTGCAGATGTTGAGTCATGGCTTTCTCGACAGCATCGGCGTCATGTTTTTCCAGGGCTGAAAAAATATCGAGATGCTGGCGAAGCAACATTTCTGGTGGAGAGACGTGATCAAGACTCATATAACGCACACGGTCGATGGTAGCCTTGATATTTTCGATGGTGTCCCAGGCCAGCTGGCAGTCCGCAATGGTTGCCAGCTTCTGGTGAAAATTGTCATCCAGCTCGAAGAAATCATTCAGCTGTTTGCGCTCAATCGCAATCCGCTGCTGATTAAGATTCTGTTCAAGCTGATAGCACTGACTGTCGGTGATTTGGGCTGCGGCCCGCCGCGCCACCGCGCATTCGATAGCCTGACGGACAAAACAGCCGTTTCGCACCTGCGAGAGGGAGATCTTGTTGACGTAGCTGCCGCGCTGCGGACGGATCTGAATCAAGCCGTTTTCCGCGAGCTTAATAAACGCTTCACGCACCGGTTGGCGAGACACATCGAAGCGAACAGACACCTCTTTTTCGGACAGCGGCGTGCCTGGCGCAATGAGGCAGTGCACGATGTCACGGCGAAGAATGCGATAAATCTGCTGATTTACGGGCTGTGTAGGATTGAGTTGCGTTTCGACGGTCATTCGCTCTTACTTTTTAGAAAATTAACCCACAAATTCTACCACTTTTTTGTCGCGAGCTATACCCGGCCCGCGGGCCGGGAGGCAAATTAACCGCGATGAACGCTCAGTCCGGCAAAAGATTGCGTCACTGGCATCATTTCTACCGTATTGATGTTCACATGGGCAGGCAGGGTGGCGACCCACCAGACCGCTTCGGTCACATCTTCCGGCGTCAGCGCCGTAGTGTTCTCATAGGTTTTTCCCGCTTTATTGTCATCGCCTTTAAAGCGCACGTTAGAAAACTCGGTGCCGCCCACCAGACCCGGCTCGATATCCGTGACGCGAACGGCCGTGCCGTGCAGGTCGGTACGCAGGTTCAAACTGAACTGACGTACAAACGCCTTGGTCGCGCCATACACGTTGCCGCCAGCATAAGGCCAACTGCCTGCGGTAGAGCCGATGTTGATGATATGCCCACGGTTACGCTCGACCATGCCCGGCAGGACGGCGCGGGTCATGTAAATCAGCCCTTTGTTGTTGGTATCGATCATGGTTTCCCAGTCTTCCACGCTGGCTTTATGCGCAGGCTCCAGACCCAGCGCCAGCCCGGCGTTGTTGACCAGCAGGTCGATGTCACGCCACTCGGCAGGTAACGATGCCAGCATCTCTTCAATGGCTGCGCGGTTACGCACATCCAGTTGCGCGATCAGCACGTTATCACCCAGCGACTCTTTTAACTCTTGCAGGCGTTCCTGGCGACGGCCAGTGGCAATGACTTTATGCCCGTTCTCAACAAAACGACGTGTAATGCATTCACCAAAACCTGCGGTTGCTCCGGTTACTAAAACGATCATCTCACTGTTCCTCAACGCTTTTTACGTTTGACTACCATAGCATGTGATCCGCTCTCACGGGTAACCCTGGTTTTACAGGATTGCGGTCTTTTACCCTGAAGCCTACTCTATTGAACAAATCGTTTTCAGGAGTGAAAGATGTCGTTAACGAATCCGTTCTTTAGCCACAGCCTGTTACCGTATCAGGCGCCCCGTTTTGATTTGATTAAAACGGAACACTATCGTCCCGCCTTTGACGAAGGGATCAAGCAAAAGCGCGCGGACATCGCCGCCATAATTGCTAATAGCGCGGCCCCGGATTTTGCCAATACGGTTCTCGCCCTGGAGAAAAGTGGTGAGCTGTTAACCCGCGTCACCAGCGTCTTCTTCGCCATGACCGCGGCACATACGCATGATGAACTTCAGCGTCTCGATGAGTCGTTTTCTGCCGAGCTCGCGGAACTGGCAAATGATATCTGGTTGAACCGCGCGTTGTTTTCCCGCGTTGATTGCGTCTGGCAACAACGTGATGCGCTGGGGCTCGACGATGAATCCGTGCGTCTGATCGAGGTGACACACCAGCGCTTTGTTCTCGCCGGGGCCCAACTGAGCGATGCCGATAAAGCGCAACTCCGGGCGCTCAATACCGAAGCCGCGACGCTCACCAGCCAGTTTAACCAGCGCCTGCTGGCGGCGAATAAATCTGGCGGACTGGTAGTCGATTACGCCCATCAACTGGAGGGGCTCAGCGCGGAAGAGATCGCCAGCGCGCGACAGGCGGCGAGCGAAAAAGGGCTCGCCGAGGGATGGCTGATACCACTGCTGAATACCACGCAACAGCCGGCATTAAGTGCACTGCGCGATCGCCAGACCCGGGAGAATCTGTTTAACGCCGGGTGGCGTCGTGCCGAAAAAGGCGATGACAATGACACGCGTGCGCTGATTCAGCGGCTGGTAGCCCTGCGCGCCCGCCAGGCGCAACTGCTGGGGTTTGCCGATTATGCATCGTGGAAAATCGCCGATCAGATGGCAAAAACGCCGGAGGCCGCGCTGGCCTTTATGCGCGCGATTGTCCCTGCTGCGCGCCAACGGGCGCTGAGTGAACTGACCGATATCCAACAGGTAATTGACGATGAACAGGGTGGGTTTACCGCGCAGGCCTGGGACTGGTCTTTTTATGCCGGGCAGGTGCGGCGTGCGAAATACGCGTTAGATGAATCACAGCTCAAACCGTATTTCGAACTGAATACCGTTCTGCACGAAGGGGTGTTCTGGACCGCCAACCAGCTGTTCGGCATCAAATTCATCGAGCGCTTTGATATTCCGGTCTACCATCCGGATGTGCGCGTCTGGGAAATCTTCGATCATAACGGTGTTGGGCTGGCGCTTTTTTACGGCGATTTCTTTGCCCGGGATTCGAAAAGCGGCGGTGCCTGGATGGGCAATTTCGTCGAGCAGTCGACGCTCAACGAAACCCAGCCGGTTATTTACAACGTCTGTAATTATCAGAAGCCCGCCTCAGGACAGCCCGCGCTGTTACTCTGGGATGATGTCATCACGTTGTTCCATGAGTTCGGCCATACCCTGCACGGACTGTTTGCATCACAGCGCTATGCGTCGCTGTCGGGAACCAATACGCCGCGTGATTTCGTCGAGTTTCCATCGCAAATCAATGAACACTGGGCGAGCCATCCGACGGTGTTTGACCGCTATGCCCGCCATGCGGTCACCGGCGAAAAAATGCCAGAGGCGTTACAGGACAAAATGCGTAAGGCCAGCCTGTTCAATAAGGGGTATGACATGAGCGAACTGCTTAGCGCCGCGCTGCTGGATATGGGCTGGCACCGTCTGTCTGTTGACGAACCCCCTCAGGACGTTGAAACATTTGAAAAACAACGGCTGGCGGCGGAGCAACTCGATCTTCCGGCGGTGCCGCCGCGCTATCGCAGCAGCTATTTTGCCCATATCTTTGGGGGCGGTTACGCGGCAGGCTACTATGCCTATCTGTGGACGCAAATGCTGGCGGATGACGGCTATCAGTGGTTTGTGGAGCAGGGCGGACTGACGCGTGAGAACGGCCAGCGGTTCCGTGACGCGATTTTATCACGGGGCAACAGTGAAGATTTAGAACGCCTTTACCCGGCATGGCGGGGTAGTGAGCCACAGATCGAGCACATGCTCAAACATCGTGGCCTGGCGGGATAACACAATCGACACTTCATTATTAGCAACTTGATGTACAATGCGGGCTCCTTTTTCCGGAGTCCGTATTGTACATGTCTGTTTTCCTGCCTTTCTGCGCTGATATCCTTCAGGCGACTTTCTGCTCATGAAAGCGTCCGCGCCACTCCTTCTTTCTTCTGCTCTGCTGCTGACTGGTTGTAGCAACAGCACCTTATCGCAGTTGAATATGCCTGCCGAACAGAGTGCGCAGGCGGTGGTGGGGTACTATGCTCGCGGTATCGATCCGATGATCCACCAGTATATGCAGGAAAAGCAGGTGAGCGGAATGGTGGTTGCGGTCATTCAACATAACGGACCCGCTGAGTTCCACAGTTACGGTGTGACCGACAGCCGACATCAATATCCGATCACCCCAGACACGCTGTTTGCGCTGGGGTCGCTGAGTAAAGGGGTAACGGCCGAAATCACTACCGTGCTGGTGAATCAGGGTGTGCTGCACTGGAACGACACGCTGGCGCAGCTACTGCCAGCGGATACGCCGCTGAGCGATGACGCCAGAAAGATTACCCTGCTGCAACTGGCGACGCATACCTCCGGCCTGCCCAGACAGCCGATGGATCTGCTGACTCTGGAAAATCTCCTGCGCTATTTCAGTTCGGGGGAGAATTTCTATACCCAACTGGATAACGATACGGTGCTGACTTCTCTTGCCGACTTCACCGCGCCCGAGGCACGCGTGCCGCACTATTCCAATATCGGTTACGCGCTGCTCGGTTTCATCGTGCAGCATCGTACCGGCGAGTCGATCCCGTCGCTGGCGAATCGTCTGATCTTCCAGCCATTACAGATGAACAACAGCAGTTTTGAGCCCATGACGCTCAACGCCTATCCGTATCGCGCATTAGGTCACGCGGGAGATCAGCCCAAGCTTATTCGACGCGGTGAACTGACGCCTGACTGGACGTTTAACCACAATATGGTCGGGGCGGCGAGTTTATACAGCAGTGCGCGCGATCTGGCGGGCTATGCGCGAGCGCATTTTGCCTCGCAAGACAATGCCGGGCTTGCCCGTGCATTTGCGGACGTCGCCAGAACCCAGTTTTATCGTCAGAAAGAAGCCGCAAATATTGCATGGGTAACCGATACGTTAGCCGATCGTCAGATCACATATCAGGTCGGATATATTGGCGGTTATTCCAGTTATATTGGCTTTGATAAAAAGAACCAGAATGCGGTGGTGGTTCTGCAAAATAGTTTTAACTGGAGTAATTATCTGGGGCACACCATTCTCAGTCAGTTAGCGCCGCGGTAAATTAAACCCCTAGTTGACGTTTTCGCTGCCAATAATTCGTGGTGGGTTGCCGCCTTTACAAAACAGGCGGTTTATTGACATTAACCTGCACTCGATATGCTACATTCCCTTCAACAAATTGATTAATGGATTAAAGCAGTGACAACCGGAGGTAATATGCAGCTGTTCATGGGCAAGAAATTACAGAGAAAACGCTGGAATTCCCGTCCCGAAACGCAGGACTTACAGAATACACGCTCTGTTGAGCCGTGGTCTTCCCGTACTGCATCTTGCCAGAGTAAAAAAGAGTGGAAACGAGAAACGCCTCAATCTTAGCGCCTGCCGTTTAACATTCATTGAGAATCGGCGTGGTAAGGTGTAAGTGATCCATTGTCGCTGCCGGGAGTGGCGGGACGGTGGAAAAAGTAAAATACAAATCTATCCATGCAAGCATTCACCGTCGGTTATCCGGCGGTTTTTTTTGCCCGTCAGCCATAAAAAATGGCCCCTTGTGCAGTGATGCGACAAGGGGCCTTATCGGTTCAGGACTTTCTCCGTTCATTAGTCATCCCATTTGTGGCTGAAATACGCGGCCAGAAATCCAGAAAATAAAATAATCCCCAGAACGGCCATAAAAACGTTCATATTACCCAGCATGTTTGCCTCCATTTAATGAGTAGTGTGTTTCCTCGCTTACCTTAATTTGGTTGGTGAAAGAGATAATAACAGCTTTAACCTAAACAAAAGCTGAATTAGGTGATTATTTAGCGATAAGCGTAAATTTCTTTCGATATTGTGAAGGAGACAGACAATACATGTGGCGAAAATGGTGGCGAAATAACGCGGCGCTGCCAAAACCAGTTTGTTCCGCGATCAATTCCACGCTGAGCGGTGAGTTTTCCAGGTAATCGCGCGCCCGTAATAAGCGTTCGTTGAGGATCCAGCGTGCAGGCGTGGTGCCGGTACAATCGGTAAAACGACGCAAAAACGTCCGCGGACTCATCCCGGCGCGTTTGGCCAGCGAGGCGGTATCGTGATTCACCGTCAGATTCTGATGCAGAAAATCAAACAACTGGCCCAGCGTCTGACTTTCACGCTGCCGGGCAACGGGGCGCAGAAGCTGCTGTGGCTGTGCGCCATCGCGATGGGGCTGCACCACCAGCCGTCGGGCAACGCTGTTGGCAACCTCAAGACCATAGTCCTCGCGGATCAGATAAAGACACAGATCGATCCCCGCTGCGCTGCCCGCCGAGGTCAGCAACAGTCCGGCATCATGGTAGAGAACGTCATCAAGCACCTCGATAGCCGGAAAACGCTGCCGGAGCGTGTCCGTGTAGCGCCAGTGAGTGGTGGCCTTGCGCCCGTCCAGCAACCCTGTCGCTGCCAGCACAAACACGCCAGAACAGATCGACAACAGACGGCAACCTCGCGCCCACGCGGCACGCAGCGCGGTACACAAGGCTTCGGGTACCGGCGCGTCGCTGCCTCGCCAGCCGGGAACCACAACGATATCGGCCTCAGCCAACAGTTCCAGTCCCCCATCCACCATCAACCGCACGCCGCCGGTCGCGCGGAGTGGACCAGCATCGACCGACGCGACGGCAAAACGATACCAGTCCGCGCCCAGTTCCGGGCGCGGCAGACCAAAGACTTCGACCGCTACGCCAAACTCGAAGGTGCACAGTCCGTCATAGGCGAGTACGACCACAAGCGGGCGCGGCGATTTTGGCAGAATCCTGGTGTTTTTTGGCATGGTCGAAGGCGGTACGTCAGCTCAGAGATGGTTAAATTATTGTAAACATAATCGTCACTGAGGAGAAAGTAGAATGAGTCATGTCAATGAGTTTCCCGCCGCCGCATCCACCGTTGCGGTCAACCATTTCCTGTCGCGTCTGAGTCTGGAAACCGATTGTGCCGACGTCCATGAGAGTATGCGCAAGGGGGAACCCGATTTCGTCTTACTTCACGTGGTGGGAAAACCGGAGGCGTTTGCACGTCGTCATCTTCCCGGGGCGATTCATCTGCCGCACGCCATGATGACCGCCGAACGGATGGCGCAGTGGCCTGCGGATACGCTGTTCGTTGTTTACTGCGCCGGACCTCACTGTAACGGTGCCGACCGCGCGGCATTAACGCTCGCCAGACTGGGCATACCGGTAAAGGTCATGATTGGCGGCATCACCGGATGGGAAGATGAAGGGTTCGCGTTTTCCTGTCTTGCGGAGTGAAGATGAATTTTTTTCATTAGCCATGAATTTATCTCGTTTGCCTGTCCGACAAGGGTATGTCAATTTGGACGCATAGACATCCAGAAGTCTAAATGTTCAAATAAGAAACTATCACGTCAGGCAACCTTTGCCTGACGACGAAGGAGATCACATGCAAAGACAACAGGCCCCATTTCGCGCAGAAGTCGTAGGCAGCTTTTTACGTCCCGACGATATCAAAGTGGCTCGTCAGCAGTTTTCACACGGCGAGTTAAGCGCACCGCAGCTGCGCGCCATTGAAGACGACGCCATTCGTCGGGTGGTCGAACAGCAGTGCGCCTGTGGTCTGCATGTAGTGACGGACGGCGAGTTCCGTCGCGCCTGGTGGCATTTTGATTTCTTCGATGGTTTGCAAGGGGTCGAACGTTATGACTCACAGCAGGGAATTCAGTTTAACGGCGTACAGACCAAAGCACATGGCGTTCGGGTCACGGGTAAACTGGCGTTCGGCGATCATCCGATGCTGGAAGATTTTCGCTATCTGAAGAGCATTAGCGGTAACGCCCAGCCGAAGATGACGATTCCCAGCCCCAGCGTGTTGCACTTTCGCGGCGGACGTAAAGATATCGATGCCACGGTCTATCCGGATCTAAAGGACTATTTTGACGATCTGGCGACCACCTGGCGCGATGCGATCCACGCTTTCTATGCTGCAGGTTGTCGCTATTTGCAACTGGATGACACTGTGTGGGCTTACCTCTGTTCCGATGCTCAGCGCCAGCAAATTCGCGAACGTGGTGACGACCCTGATGCGCTGGCGCGAATTTACGCCGATGTGATCAACCGGGCGCTGGCGGAAAAACCCGCCGACATGACGGTGGGACTGCACGTATGTCGCGGCAACTTCCGTTCAACCTGGATCTCTGAAGGCGGCTATGAACCGGTTGCGGAGATCCTGTTCGGCAGCGTCAATGTCGATGCTTTCTTCCTGGAGTACGACAACGATCGCTCTGGCGATTTTGCGCCGCTGCGTTTTATCCGTCCTGGCCATCAGCAGGTGGTTCTGGGACTGGTGACGACGAAAAATGGTGAACTGGAAAACCCGGATGGCGTAAAAGCACGCCTGCAGGAAGCGGCACAATATGTCGACCACGCGCAAATTTGTCTCAGCCCGCAGTGCGGCTTTGCCTCAACGGAAGAGGGGAATTCGCTCACGGAAGCCCAGCAGTGGAACAAAATCAAACTTATCACCGAAATAGCTCAACAGGTCTGGTAAGTTGCCTCAATAATGCACACCGCGTTGCACATAAATAATGCAACGCGGGTATATTGTGGAGCATCCCCCGCGCGAAGCCTTGCAGGCCGCGCACGCCAACGCTTTTTCCTTTCTGCCTTCGTCCTGGCATCCTTTTTGCCTTATTCCTCCTGAACTCTTTTTTGCGCCGTGTTGTTTGTCGGTAGCACCAGAACTCACAGCATTTTTATTTTCAGGAGTGAAATTATGCAGCGTCGTACCTTACTCAAAGCGTTTGCCCTCTCGGCCTCGGTGGCTGCGATGGGACTCAGTTTTAGCGTTCAGGCCGCCGATACCATTAAAGTGGGCATTATGCACTCACTGTCCGGCACGATGGCGATCTCCGAAACACCGCTGAAAGATGTGGCTCTGATGACGATTGATGAGATCAACGCCAAAGGGGGCGTATTAGGCAAAAAGCTGGAACCGGTGGTGGTTGACCCGGCTTCGAACTGGCCGCTGTTCGCCGAGAAAGCCCGACAGCTGTTGAGCCAGGATAAGGTGGCGGTAGTGTTTGGCTGCTGGACCTCCGTGTCGCGTAAGTCAGTATTGCCGGTTTTTGAGGAGCTGAACGGCCTGCTGTTCTACCCTGTACAGTACGAAGGGGAAGAGATGTCGCCGAACGTCTTCTACACTGGCGCGGCACCCAACCAGCAGGCGATCCCGGCGGTTGAATACCTGCTGAGTGAGGATGGCGGGAGCGCCAAACGCTTCTTCCTGCTGGGCACCGACTATGTTTATCCGCGCACCACCAACAAGATCCTGCGTGCGTTCCTGCATTCGAAAGGGGTTGCGGATAAAGACATCGAAGAGGTCTACACCCCGTTTGGTCACAGTGATTACCAGACCATTGTCGCCAATATCAAAAAATTCTCCGCAGGTGGCAAAACGGCTGTCGTTTCAACCATCAACGGCGATTCCAACGTCCCGTTTTATAAAGAGCTGGCAAACCAGGGCCTGAAAGCCACCGATGTTCCGGTGGTCGCGTTCTCGGTGGGTGAAGAAGAACTGCGCGGGATTGATACCAAACCGCTGGTTGGCAACCTTGCCGCCTGGAACTACTTCGAATCGGTCGATAACGCCACCAACCAGAAATTTGTTGCCGATTATCGTGCATACGCCAAAGCCCATAAGCTGCCAAATGCTGACACCGTGGTGACAAACGATCCGATGGAAGCCACGTACGTGGGTCTGCATATGTGGGCGCAGGCCGTCGAAAAAGCCGGGACGACAGATGTCGATAAAGTTCGGGCGGCAATGGCCGGACAGTCCTTCCCGGCACCGTCGGGCTTTACGCTGACGATGGATGCCACCAACCACCATCTGCATAAACCGGTGATGATTGGCGAGATTGAAGGCAATGGTCAGTTCAACGTCGTCTGGCAGACTGAAGAACCGGTTCGCGCCCAGCCGTGGAGCCCGTTCATTGCCGGTAATGACAAGAAATCAGAACAACCAGTGAAAACCGCCAGCAACTAAAATCAACCGCTTCGGCGGGGGCAGACGGCGACATGCCCGATGGCGCAAGCTTATCGGGCCTACACCGAGCAGGGTTAAGCAGATGTAGGCCGGATAAGGCGAAAGCGTCGCAAGGTTTGTCAACGTGCTTATCCCTCCCGCAGAGGGTGACTTCTGGAGATCTTGACATGAAAGC
The DNA here is from genome assembly GCF_013816795.1 of Citrobacter sp. RHB35-C17. Classification (NCBI taxonomy): domain Bacteria; kingdom Pseudomonadati; phylum Pseudomonadota; class Gammaproteobacteria; order Enterobacterales; family Enterobacteriaceae; genus Citrobacter; species Citrobacter sp. RHB35-C17. Next base: position 2,240,501 of record NZ_CP057150.1, read on the forward strand.
CATGGGCTTTATTCGCGGTTTGTTGCTGGCGTTCGGGCTTCTGCCAGGGTTCGTTCAGGCCAGCGATGCCGACGCGTTTGTCGCCGCCAGCCGTACCATCCAGGCGCAACTGCTCGAACAGTGGGCGGCAACACCTGACCCTCAGCGTTTGCCGCTGCTGACGGCGCTGAGCCGGGAGGCGCTGCTCACCGACAGCACAAAACAGGCTTTCACCCGCGAGGGAACGCAGGTTGTGCCTCTGGGAACGGCCAGTAGCCCAACGGGAACGGTAAAACCCCTACGCCTGACCAACCGACTGCGCATTCTTGTTGCCGGTGCGCTGGCGACGCATCAACTCATTAGTGACAGCGTCACACAAAGGCTGGCGGCTACCCGTACGCTACAGCGCGACGCACAGCCGTCCATGCTGCCTTTTATCCAACAGCGCCTGGCACAGGAAACTGATGCGGAGGTGAAATCACGCCTGACCCGCGTTCTGGCTAACCTGCAACTGGCCAGTCCATCGGCGGAGATTCGCCGTCAGGCGATCATACTGTTGGGCGACTCCAGCGATCCGGAAATGCAGGCACGCCTGCAACCGTTTACTGACAAAGCGCATGAACCGGATGCCAGCGTGCGCGCGGTGGCCAGTGACAGCCTGGCGCGTATCCAACAGCGAATGGCGATTGGCGATCTGCTTGGACAGGCGTTTATGGGGCTGTCGCTTGGATCGGTGCTGCTGCTGGCGGCGCTCGGTCTGGCGATCACCTACGGCCTGTTGGGAGTGATCAACATGGCGCACGGCGAAATGCTGATGCTCGGGGCTTACTGTACGTGGATGGTGCAACAGGCGATGGCGCAGTTTGTCCCGCAGTGGCTGGCCTTTTATCCGCTGGTTGCCTTGCCGGTTGCCTTTATGTTTACCGCAGGCGCGGGAATGATTCTGGAACGCGGGGTGATCCGCCATCTTTACGGACGTCCACTGGAAACGCTGCTGGCGACGTGGGGTATCAGCCTGATGCTGATCCAGCTTGTGCGGATGACCTTCGGGGCACAAAACCTGGAGGTGGCGAATCCGGCGTGGCTGTCGGGTGGTGTACAGGTTTACGCCAGTCTGGTGCTACCGTGGAACCGCATTGTGGTACTGGGGTTCGCGCTGCTGGTGCTGTTCTTCACCTGGCTGCTGCTGAACAAAACGCGGCTGGGCATGCGGGTACGCGCTGTGACCCAGAACCGCAGTATGGCGGCCTGCTGCGGTGTTCCGACGGGGCGTGTGGATATGCTGGCCTTTGGTCTGGGTTCAGGTATTGCCGGACTTGGCGGCGTCGCCCTGTCGCAACTGGGTAACGTCGGTCCGGAACTGGGCCAGGGCTATATCATCGACTCCTTTCTGGTGGTGGTGCTGGGCGGCGTCGGCCAACTTGCCGGTAGCGTGGCGGCGGCGTTCGGTCTCGGCGTATTCAACAAAATCCTCGAACCGCAGATGGGTGCGGTACTCGGGAAGATTGTCATTCTGGTGTTGATCATTCTGTTTATCCAGAAGCGACCCCAGGGACTGTTTGCTCTGAAAGGGAGAGTCACCGAATAATGACCATGCCAATGACCTTAACACTGGCGCGTAAAGCGCCGCGTATCAGTCGGGTGCTGGCGGGGATTATCCTGCTGGCGCTGATGGTGCTGCCGTTTCTTGCCTTGCTACCCGCCGATCATCCGCTGGCGATTTCCGTGTGGACATTGACGCTTGCCGGGAAAATTCTTTGCTATGCGGTGGTGGCGGTCGCCCTGGATCTGGTCTGGGGGTATGCCGGGATGCTGTCGCTGGGACACGGGCTTTTCTTTGCGCTTGGCGGTTACGCGATGGGGATGTATCTGATGCGCCAGGCCTCCGGTGAAGGGCTGCCCGCGTTTATGTCCTTTCTCTCCTGGAGCGAGTTGCCGTGGTTCTGGTGGGGAACCCAGCATTTTGCGTGGGCAATGGCGCTGGTGGTACTGGTGCCCGGCGGACTGGCGCTGATCTTTGGCTACTTCGCTTTCCGCTCGAAGATTAAAGGCGTCTACTTTTCGATCATGACGCAGGCGCTGACCTTCGCCGGTATGTTGCTGTTCTTTCGTAATGAGACCGGTTTTGGCGGCAACAACGGGTTTACCGGTTTTACCACGCTTCTGGGGCTGTCGGTCACTGCCACCACCACCCGTATCGGACTGTTTCTGGCGACGCTAGGGTTGCTGGTACTGGCATTGTGGCTGGGGTTTGCGCTGGCGCGCAGTAAGTTTGGCCGGATCCTCACCGCCGTGCGCGACGCGGAAAACCGGCTGATGTTTTGCGGCTATGACCCGAAAGGTTTCAAATTGCTGGTCTGGACGCTCTCTGCCGTGTTGTGCGGGTTGGCAGGCGCACTGTATGTGCCGCAGGTCGGGATCATTAACCCCAGCGAAATGTCGCCCACTAACTCTATCGAAGCCGCCATCTGGGTGGCGCTCGGCGGGCGTGGCTCGCTGATCGGCCCGGTCATTGGTGCGGTGATGGTAAACGGTGCCAAAAGCCTCTTCACCGTCATCATGCCGGAATACTGGCAGCTGTTTCTGGGGCTGATCTTCATCGGCGTCACGCTGTTTTTACCCCGTGGCGTGATTGGCCTGTTTCGTAAAGGAGACAAATAATGCAGCCGGATGAAGGCCTTTTTACCCGCCAGGTTCCCGGCGATCGCTATCGCCAGCAGACGGACCCGGTGCTGCAACTGGAAAACATCAACGTCAGCTTTGACGGTTTTCAGGCATTAACCAATCTCACGCTGAATATTGGCGTGGGCGAACTGCGTTGCGTCATTGGTCCTAACGGCGCGGGGAAAACCACGCTGATGGATGTGATTACCGGGAAGACGCGTCCGCAAAGCGGAAAGGCGCTGTATGACCAGTCAACCGATCTGACCGCGTTGGATCCGATCGCCATTGCCCGTCAGGGTATTGGTCGTAAGTTTCAAAAGCCGACGGTGTTCGAAGCGCTGACGGTGGCAGAAAACCTTGAGCTGGCGATGAAAAACGATAAATCGGTGTGGGCGTCACTGCGCGCAAGGTTAAACAGCGAACAGCGCGACCGCATCGATGAGATGCTTGGCTTGCTGCGCCTGCGGACCGAAAGAGGGCGCCATGCCGGGATGCTGTCACACGGCCAGAAGCAGTTTCTCGAGATCGGTATGCTGTTGGTGCAGGAGCCGCACCTGCTATTGCTGGATGAACCCGCCGCTGGCATGACCGATGCAGAGACGGAATATACTGCAGAACTGTTTCGTACGCTGGCGGGCAAACATTCGCTGATGGTAGTGGAGCATGATATGGGCTTTGTAGAAACCATCGCCGACCACGTCACGGTGCTCCATCAGGGAAGCGTACTGGCGGAAGGCAGTCTGCGTGAGGTGCAGGCCAACGAGCAGGTGATTGACGTCTATCTTGGGCGCTAAGGAGTACAGATGCTACAGGTAAATGAACTGAATCAATATTATGGTGGCAGCCATATTCTGCGCGGCGTCACCTTTGACGCCAGCCCTGGTGAAGTGACCTGTCTGCTGGGTCGCAACGGCGTCGGTAAAACTACCTTGCTGAAATGTCTGATGGGGCTGATACCGGCGCGTAGCGGAACGGTGACCTGGCAGGAAAAGAACATCACCCATCGCAAGCCGCATCAGCGGGTACAAGCGGGCATCGCGTATGTGCCGCAGGGCCGCGAAATTTTCCCGCGACTGACGGTGGAAGAAAACCTGTTGCTGGGGCTGTCGCGCTTTTCGTCACGCGAAGCGAAAGCGGTTCCGGAAGAGATCTACACACTATTCCCGGTACTGAAAGAGATGAAACAGCGGCGCGGCGGCGATCTCTCCGGAGGTCAGCAGCAGCAACTGGCGATTGGCCGTGCGCTGGCGAGTCGTCCGCAGTTATTAATTCTCGATGAACCGACGGAGGGGATTCAGCCGTCGGTTATCAAAGAGATAGGACAGGTGATCGCTCAGCTCGCCCGGCGTGGCGATATGGCGATTCTGCTGGTTGAGCAGTTCTACGACTTTGCAGCGGAACTGGCGGATAACTATTTGCTGATGTCGCGCGGTAGCATTATTCAACGCGGACGCGGCGAAAATATGGAATCGGAAGGGGTACGCGGTTTAGTGGCTATCTGACAGACGTGCAGGCCTTGGACCTGCACGACATCAGCTCAACACAACGCCGGTTGGCCCCAGGGTCTGACCCGCATGCCTTTAAGCATCAGCGCCCACGCGACAATAATCGCCACTATCAGGACGATAAACAGCGTCCAGGCGGGGAAAGAGGTCAGAATGACGCCGCTGGCCAACGGGTTAAACGCCGCACCCAACCAACCCAGCGACTGCGCGGAGAAATAACTGGCCTTCATACCCGGTGGGGCGATGTTATCGATCAACATGTATTCACCTGGTGCGTAGATCACTTCACCAAGCGTAAAGATCGCGGCGGATACGCCCCAGAGTAGCAGGCTGTTGCCGGAGATCATGAATCCGCCGAGACCAATGACAAAACAGACAGTGCCAAAGCCCATCAGCGGACGAATGTTAGCCGGCGTCAGTCTGCGCCCCACGGCATACTGCAAGCTGACGACCACCGCGGCGTTGACGGGCAACACCACCGCCACGACTTTCTCAGCGAAATTGCCATCGGCGACGACCATCACGTACTGAGAGAGACAGGACGCAAACGCACCGGAAACAAACGAGGCCAGAAACGCCGACAGCGTAAACCAGAACAGCGCTTTATCGTGCAGCAGTACCGCAGGCGACCAGGCGACGCTGTTTTCGCTATTAACGGCGGCGGCAGAACGCTTGACCAGAAGCTGGATAAACACCAGCGGAAAGGCGGAGCAGAAGGCGGCGAGCCAGAAGGGTAAGTTGATGCTCTGCATCACCAGCAGCGTGCCGAGCGGCGGGCCAACGGTCCAGCCGATATTCAGTACCGTATAGTTGAGCGAAAAGATTTTTGCCTTCGCGCCGGGCGAAAGATGGTCGGCAAACCAGGCTTTCAGCACGGTGGCAAACACCGAATAAGCGCAGTTGATCAGGGCAAAAAGCAGCACCACCAGCATCACGCTATCAACCAACGGAATGGCGATAAAGCCAAAGGCAAAGGCGGAAATCGCCAGAAGCATGTAGCGCTTCTTGTCGAATTTGTCCGCCAGAATGCCAAAGCCAAGGCTAAAGACCACGCCGATGGTCAACGCAATGGTCATGGCATAGCCGATCAGATCCACGCTCAGGTCGTACTGGCGACTCAGATAAATGGTCATGAAGGGCAGCGTTGCGCCACGACCGATCGTCAGTAACAGTGAGGAGGCGAGTAAAGCAAGGGTGGATCGTCTCAGCGTTTTGTTCATTTCTCTGCCCGACAGTGCGTTTCGTTATATTTGTTTTAGATATGTAAAGAAATAACACGGCAAAAGTGTGATGTATAGCGGATAAATTGTTCTATTGTGCACTGCTATCCCTACCAGAATTAATGATCTGTTGCGGGCTACTCATTTCCGTTACTTTAACTTGTTTACAAAAATTTAAACTTCGCGGAGCGGTGGTATGACGCGCAAAGACGGGCTGTTGGCATTACTGGTGGTGGTGGTTTGGGGGCTGAACTTTGTTGTCATTAAGGTGGGGCTGCATGCAATGCCACCGCTGATGCTGGCGGGGTTGCGCTTTTTGCTGGTGGCGTTTCCGGCGATATTTTTTGTTGCGCGTCCGCATATTCCGCTGTCGCTGCTGCTCGGTTACGGCCTGACAATCAGCTTCGGTCAGTTTGCCTTTCTGTTTTGCGCGATCAAGTTTGGCATGCCAGCTGGACTGGCGTCGCTGGTATTGCAGGCTCAGGCCTTTTTCACCATCGTGCTGGGCGCATTTGCCTTTGGCGAACGTTTGCAGGGCAAACAAATTGCCGGAATTGCGCTCGCAATTTTTGGTGTGCTGGTGCTGATTGAAGGCAGCCTCAACGGACAGCATGTCGGGATGCTCGGCTTTATGCTGACGCTGGCGGCGGCATTTAGCTGGGCCTGCGGCAATATCTTCAATAAAAAAATAATGGGGCATGCCTCGCGCCCGCCGGTAATGTCGCTGGTGGTCTGGAGCGCACTGATTCCGATACTGCCGTTCTTTGCAGCGTCGCTGTTGCTCGACGGCGCGACGCAAATCGTTGAAAGCCTGATTGCCATCGATCTGACCACGATCTTATCGCTGGTCTATCTGGCCTTTGTTGCCACGATAGTCGGCTACGGGATCTGGGGGACGCTGCTCGGGCGTTATGAAACCTGGCGTGTTGCGCCGCTCTCCCTGCTGGTGCCGGTGGTGGGACTGGCCAGCGCGGCGCTGCTGCTCGACGAAACGCTGAGCGCATTGCAGCTGTTTGGCGCGGTGCTGATCATGGCCGGTCTGTACATCAATGTGTTTGGTTTTCGCTGGCGCAGAACGGCGCAGGTGAGGGGATCGTAGGTCGGAAAAAGCAAATAGCGCAGGGATTGCCTGATGTCGCTGCGCTGATCAGGCCTGGCAGGTAAAAACTGACGTTAATATTATCACAATCATCAATTGTCATTTAATACTTAGAAGTGAATTTAAAAATAGTAACAGATATTTTAATAGAGCAGCCATGTACAGGCTGCTCTATTTTTAAGTAATGGCTATATTTTAAATAAATGTTGAACTTGATAATTTTTTGATGATATGTTACGACGAGGGAATGTTCACAGGTTGGAGGTAAATTATATGACGCCAAAAGAGATACTTTGCCAATGGGTTGACGCATTTAATAATGCTGATATAGAAACTATTTCAGAATTATATGATGAGAATGCAATAAATCATCAGGTTGCCAATGAGCCAGTTATTGGTAAAGAGGCGATAAAGAAAATGTTTGAGCAAGATTTTTCTTACACGGATATGGTTTGTATCGTTGAAAACATTTTCGAAGATGGACAATGGGCAATTTTAGAGTGGCGTGACCCATTAGGTCTGAGAGGTTGCGGTTTTTTCCAAATAGTAAATAATAAAATTTTATTTCAAAGAGGCTACTGGGATAAGCTAACTTTCTTGAAGCAGCATAATTTGCCTATTGAATAAAATGAATACGTAAAAGAAGAGCGAAAACGGCGCTGCGGGAAATTTTAAGAATATAACGATCAGGGGGATAAAAAAAGCCCCGCTTTTCAGCAGGGCGAAAACGAATCACAGGCTGTGCCGGTTGTAATAGGGCACGCCCAGTTCGTCGGACTTGTCACTTCCCGCGCCCATGTGATTAAAATCAAACGGCGACTGTTCCTGTGAAGTGGGGACAATCATCGTGTCACGACTGTTTGTCGTGGTGGGCTGCGCGGATTGCTCCGCAACGCTCTGACCTGAGACAACAAGCAGCAGGACCAGCATTGCAGAAGACAACAGTTTCATGATTTCCTCGATTACGTCGTTTACAGGCGATGGTTAGTTACAATGGTTCAGCGGTAGCAAATACCGCGATTCGCCGCGCATATTGGTAATACGGTATTTATGCGGCGGAACGTCGAAATAGTTTTTGAATGTCCGGGTCAGCGTCTGCTGCGACTCGAAACCGTAACGTTCTGCCAGATATAAAATCGGCTCGTTACTCTCTTTTAATTTCTGCGCTATTTCGGTCATTTTACGGCTGCGGATGTACTGGCCTAATGAATGGCCGGTCTCTTTTTTGAACATCCGCTGCAGGTGCCATTTGGAGTAACCTGAACGCTCAGACACTTTTTCCAGTGAGAGCGGCGATTCCAGGTTATCTTCGATCCAGTCCAAAATGCTATGAATGGTGATAGCGTCAGTATTGCGTCTGGACATCGTCATACCTCTTCTTGTTTTACGGCAGTACTTTCTTAAGCAAATGCTCAAGTGTTGCCACTTCGTCCGCCGTTAAGTTTTTTGTTAATTCCTGGTGCAGGTCTTGTCCTACTAATTGATGACATTGCTCACAAATTGCCGCGCCGTGTTCGGTGAGTTTCACCAGCACACCGCGTTTGTCATGTGGGTTAGGCAGTCTGTCAATCCAGCCTTTGCAGACCAGACGCTCGAGCATGCGCGTTAAGGCGCCGAGATCGACAGACAACACTTTTTTCAGTTCAACCGGGGTAATGCAGCCCGCACAGCGGATAGAGCAGAGCACCTTAAACTGTGCTGCCGTGATATCCAGCGGCGAGAGATAGTCGTTCAACAGACGATCTTTCTTCTGATTGACCATGTGGATCAAGCGCCCCAGTGGGATGATTTCATTGAATAAGTCACTGGTGCTTTTCACAATGGTTGCCCTGGCAAGTATTTAGTTACGGCAGATAATATTGCCCAGGCAACTATAAGTCAAACGAATGGATTTACCGATCACACGTTTTGCTAAAAGCGAAAAGACACGCGCTGTGTCACATTTTATTTAGTTAATGATAATTAGCGGTTATCTCTCAGGTCGCTAACGAATGCTTACAGCACCAGAATGGCTAACTTCATGGTTTTCCACTTATACTTGCCGCTAATACATGGGTGAAACAGGAATGACGGCCAATATGATGGATTTGTTTAAAGCAATAGGGCTGGGGCTGGTAGTGATTCTCCCTCTGGCGAATCCGTTGACGACCGTCGCGCTGTTTCTCGGCCTTGCCGGGAACATGAACAGCGCAGAACGGAATCACCAGTCGTTAATGGCATCGGTTTACGTGTTTGCCATCATGATGGTGGCCTACTATGCGGGCCAACTGGTGATGAATACTTTCGGTATCTCCATTCCGGGCCTGCGTATCGCCGGGGGGTTAATTGTGGCGTTCATCGGTTTCCGCATGCTGTTTCCGCAGCAAAAAGCGCATGAATCGCCGGAGGCGCGGAGCAAGTCGGAAGAGCTGGAAGATGAGCCGACCGCCAATATCGCGTTTGTGCCGCTGGCAATGCCAAGCACGGCGGGGCCGGGGACCATTGCGATGATTATCAGCTCTGCCTCAACGGTGCGTCACGGCACGGATTTTCCTGACTGGGTGATTACCGTCGCGCCGCCGCTCATCTTTGCCCTGGTGGGGGTGATCCTGTGGGGATGCTTACGCAGTTCCGGGGCGATTATGCGTCTGGTGGGCAAGGGCGGTATTGAAGCCATTTCCCGGCTGATGGGCTTTCTGCTGGTCTGTATGGGCGTGCAGTTTATTATTAACGGCGTGCTGGAAATTATTAAAACCTACTGATCAAAAAGCCCGGTCGCGATGATCGGGCTGTCTGTCAGGAATGCTGTGGTTGTTCTTCTAATGAGACCGGCCATTTACGGAAGATAATCACCGACCAGATCAGCGCGGCAAGTGCCGGAACGGCCCCCACGTAGCCAATGGTTGACATCGACCAGTGCAGACTCACCTGATTTCCCACCAGCGCGCCCGCGCCAATACCAATATTGAAAATGCCGGAAAACAGCGCCATCGCTACATCCGTGGCATCCGGAGCCAGCGCCAGCACCTTCACCTGCATCCCGAGGCCAATCACCATGATGGCAATCCCCCAGAAAACGCTCAGAACAGCCAGAAGAGATTCACTGTCAGCGGCAGGTAACAGCAATACCAGGCAGAGCAGCAGCAGCGCGATGGCGATGCTGATGAGCGCCGAGGCATGGTGATTGCCGAGCTTGCCAAAGATGATGCTGCCGATAATGCCTGCACCGCCCAGCACCAGTAACAGTACGGTGGCGAAATTCGCGCTCAACCCGGCAACAGTCTGCACAAACGGTTCGATATAGCTGTACGCGGTGTAGTGCGCCGTCACCACCACCACCGTCAACAGATAGAGGCACATCAGCGCCGGACGGCGGAACAGCAGTGGCAGACTTTTCAGCGAGCCGGAATGTTCACTTGGTAATTTCGGCAGCAGCTTGATCAGGCAAATCAGGGTGATGAATGCCCCCATCCCGATGGCGAAGAAGGTGGTTCGCCAGCCAAAATACTGACCAACAATACGACCAAGCGGTAAGCCCAGCACCATCGCCAGCGCCGTTCCGGTGGCGAGTAAACTTAATGCCTGAGCGCGTTTGCCCGCGGGAGCAAGGCGGATCGCCAGTGAGGCGGTAATCGACCAGAAGATCGCGTGCGCAAAGGCAATCCCGATGCGGCTAATCACCAGCACGGTGAAGTTCCACGCCAGGAACGAGAGCACATGGCTGGCAATAAACAGCACAAACAAGCATATCAGCAGCTTACGCCGCTCAACCTGACTGGTCAGCAACATGAACGGCAGGGACAACAGCGCGACAACCCAGGCGTAGATCGTCAGCATGATCCCGACCTGTGCGGTCTGCATACTAAAACTCTGTGCGATGTCGGAAAGCAGACCCACGGGGACAAATTCTGTGGTATTGAAAATAAACGCAGCAATAGCCAGCGTAACGACCCGTAACCACGCGACTTTGCGGGAAACCGTTGGAGTTGTCATATGAATGAATCGGTTCGTTGCGAAAAGGAGAGGATGCGATCTTAAAACGTTTGCTGATGAAAAGACAACCGTTTTGTGATTCAGATCTCGTTTTCAGCATTGTTCCGTCAGCAGCTCAATGAACGCTTCCAGTTGGCGCATCTTCGCCCCGCGCCGCCAGACCAGCCAGGTCGTCAGCCAGCGCCAGTTACCGGACAGCGGCCAGGCCTCAACCTGTTGATGTCCGGGCATACTTTCCAGCATCGAACGGGGGATTAACGCGATACCGGCACCGGCGATCACACAGGCCAGCATGCCGTGATAGGACTCCATTTCGTGGATCGTGCCTGGCATTGCCCGATCGGCATGAAACCAGCTTTCGAAATGGCGGCGATAGGAACAATTGGCGCGAAAGGCGTAAATGTGACTGCCGTTGACCTCGCTGGCGCGTGTCACTGGCGGGTGACCGTGCGGCGTAACCACCATCATCTCTTCCTGATACACCGGCATCCCTTCAAGACCGGGGTGGGTAATCGGTCCGTCCACAAAGGCGGCATTGAGATGACCCTGAAGCACGCCGTCCAGCATGTTGCCAGAAGGCCCGGTCGCCAGGGAGAACTGGATTTTGGGGTAGCGCTGATTGTAGCGAGCAAGCGTAGCCGGTATGCGTACCGCGGCGGTGCTTTCCAGCGCGCCCAGTGAGAACAGCCCCTGAGGTTCATCACCCGCGACAACCATTCGCGCCTCGTCAACCAGCGCGAGGATCTGCTGACTGTAGCGCAGAAAGTTGTGCCCGGCGGGGGAAAGGCGCAGGCGCTGATTCTCGCGAATAAACAGATCGACGCCGAGATCGGCCTCCAGTTGGCGAATGCGGGTGGTGAGATTGGAGGGGACACGGTGCACCTTCGCCGCTGCCTGGGTGATGCTGCCCGTTTCGGCAACTGCGTTAAACATCTCCAGTTGGGTCAGATCCATGATGTTCTCTCATTGTGAATATTTTGGTTAATATTATTCATTTTTCGGAAAGAGTAAATGCGTCCATGATGATCGCATCAAGAACGATGGAGAGACTGTATGACGATTTCACCGGCAACCCACGCCATTTCCACCAACCCGTACAATGGCGAACGCCTTTCAGCACTGCCGTGGTCTACGGCCCAGGACATTGAACAGGCGCTACAGCTTGCGGCCGTGGGATTTCGCGACTGGAAACAGACTACGGTGGCGTATCGGGCGCAGAAATTACGTGACATCGGCCAGGCCTTACGCGTGCGTGGCGAAGAGATGGCACAGTGCATTACCCGTGAGATGGGCAAACCGATTAAACAGGCGCGTGCAGAAGTGGCAAAATCGGCGGCACTGTGTGACTGGTATGCAGAACACGGCCCGGCGATGCTGGACGCTGAACCCACGCAGGTGGAAAACCAACAGGCGGTCATTGAGTATCGTCCGTTAGGTACCATTCTGGCGGTCATGCCGTGGAACTTTCCGCTGTGGCAGGTGCTGCGCGGAGCGGTGCCGATTTTGCTGGCCGGTAATGGCTATCTGCTTAAGCCTGCGCCGAACGTTATTGGCTGCGCGCAAATCATCCGCCAGGTTTTTGCTGATGCAGCGATACCCGTCGGCGTCTACGGCTGGCTGAATGCGGATAATCAGGGCGTCAGCACATTGATAAACGATGCGCGGATTGCGGCCGTGACGGTGACCGGTAGCGTGCGTGCAGGGGCAGCCATTGGCGCTCAGGCCGGAGCCGCGTTGAAAAAATGTGTGCTGGAACTGGGAGGTTCCGATCCGTTTATTGTGCTTAACGATGCCGATCTGGATCTGGCAGTGCAGGCGGCGGTGGCCGGACGCTACCAAAATAGTGGGCAGGTTTGTGCGGCGGCGAAACGCTTTATTCTCGAAGAGGGGATCGCAGAGTGTTTTATCGGGCGCTTTGTGGCGGCTGCCGCCGCGCTGAAGCAGGGCGATCCGCTGGCGGAGGAGAGCGAACTCGGACCGATGGCGCGTGCCGATCTGCGTGACGAGTTGCATCAGCAGGTGCAGGCGACGATTGCCGAAGGCGCTGAGTTACGACTTGGCGGTGAGATGCTGTCCGGAGCCGGTAATTTTTATCCGGCCACGGTGCTGACTAACGTAACCCCTGAGATGACGGCGTTTCGCGAAGAACTGTTCGGGCCGGTTGCGGCGATCGCCATAGCGAAGAGTGCTGAGCATGCGCTGGAACTCGCAAACGACAGTGACTTTGGTCTGTCGGCGACCCTTTTTACTGCCGATGAAGCCCGGGCACTGGAGATGGCCGCACGTCTGGAATGCGGCGGTGTCTTTATCAACGGCTTTAGCGCCAGCGATGCCCGGGTGGCGTTTGGCGGCGTGAAGAAGAGCGGCTTTGGTCGCGAACTCTCGCACTTTGGTCTGCGTGAATTCTGTAATGTGCAGACCGTCTGGAAGAACCGACGCTAATCTTTCGGGCGCTCTGCGGGGCGCCTTGTCACATTTCTGCCATAGTTTTGTCATTTACGCTTCGTAGACTCGCGCTTAACGTGTTGATACTGAAGAATATTATGAACTTAACTCAAATTTTACGTCGCGTTGCGCGCCGTTTTCTACCGCAGCAGTTTGGCCTGTTAACCGGGATTTTTTGCATCATTGCGCTGTTTTCCGTGCTGCAAATGACGTCGTCATTGATGCTGTCGTTTTCTGTCAGTCAGGCCCGGGAAAACGAGCAGCGTAACCAACAGGCGTTGCGTCAACAGACAAAAGTTGAAGAGGCACGGATTGCGCTTCTGACCGCCAGCGATCTGCTCAATCGGGCGGGTGTTTACTTTATGCAGGATGCCGCCACGGGTTCTGAAGGCAGCTGGCAGCTGTTGATTGACGAAGCCCGGCAGGCGTTAACTCAGTCGACAACCGCGTGGAAGGCATGGCGCGAAATGAACCCGCAGGCGGACGACGGGCTGGTCGACAGCTATCAGCGTTTTAGCGGCGGTATCCAGGAACAGGTGACAGGGCTAAGTAAGACGCAGTCGATTGACGCGTTCTTTGCGGTGCCCATTCAGGCGTTTCAGGCTGACTTCAATGATAACTATGCCAGAGTGCAAAAAGTCACTGCCCAGGAGCGGGAGAGTGGACGACAACAACTGCTGGATCGTCTACTCAATCTTCAGCATCTGTTCTTACTCCTGCCGATAATGCTGCTGGCCATTGCGATCGCGGTCTGGTGGGGGATGTCGCGCTGGGTGATTTCTCCGCTGCGTCGGCTGATCGCACATATTGATATTCTGGCGGCAGGCGATCTCTCACAGCCGCTTCCTGCCGTACCTGGGTCTAACCGGGAAGTGTCGCAGCTCCACGTAAGAATTGGTGCGATGCAGCAGGGGCTACGTGAGCTGGTCCAGCAGGTCAGTGAGGCAACGACGGCGATGGCTGACAATATCGAAAGGCTGGCGCAGAACAATACGCGCTTGTATCAGCAGTCGGCGAAACAGAGTGAAGAACTGCATAACGTCACCTCGCATATTTCTGTGCTGGAAACGCACGTTGAAGATAACAGCGGATATGCCCAACTGGCGAATCAGCGTGCGGAAGAAGCGCGCGCCATTGCGGCAGGCGGTGACCGAATGATGGATACCGTGAATCGTTCAATGCAGGCGATTGTGACGCGCTCGGCGGAAATGCGCGGGATTATTGCGCTGATTGATAACGTCGCCTTCCAGACTAATATTCTGGCGCTGAACGCGGCTATCGAAGCCGCCCATGCCGGTGAGCAGGGACGCGGCTTTGCGGTGGTGGCAAGAGAAGTGGGATTGCTGGCGCGCAAGAGCAGTCAGTCCACGCAGGATATTCAGGCGCTGATCTATCACTCTCTGCAAGGAATAGAAGAAGGGTCAAGCGCAGTGACGCATCTGGAAGAGAACTTACAGCAGGTGATCGCGCTGGTGGAAAATCTGGGCGCCTCGCTGAATGATATCTCCGCGGCGACGCTGCATCAGGGAGCCCGAATCCATCAAATGACGCGTCAGCTGCAAGCGCTGAACCTGGTCGCGCGTGATACCCGCGAACTGGTGGATACGGCATCGGCTTCCTCGCAGCAGTTGCATAATGAATCGCACCAGTTGATTCACGCCGTGGCGAGATTCCGACTTCCGGCCTGACGTGGGGTATTCCGCTCTGTTATACTCGCAGCCCTTTTCAGACCGGCAGGCAAGGAGCGTGGTGTGGCAATCACTCTGGACAATTCAATTTTAGAGGCCATTCTGGCGGAGGTTCGCCCGCTGATAGGTCAGGGCAAGGTTGCGGACTATATTCCCGCGCTGGCCTCGGTTGACGGGTCCCGACTGGGTATTGCGATTTGCACCGTGGAAGGTCAGCTCTGGCAGGCCGGGGATGCGACTGAACGCTTTTCCATTCAGTCAATTTCAAAGGTACTCAGTCTGGTGGTGGCAATGCGTCACTATTCAGAGGATGAGATCTGGCAACGGGTGGGGAAAGATCCGTCCGGTTCGCCGTTTAATTCGCTGGTGCAGTTAGAAATGGAGTACGGCATTCCGCGTAATCCGTTTATTAATGCCGGGGCGCTGGTTGTCTGTGACATGTTACAGGGGCGACTCAGCGCACCGCGTCAGCGTATGCTGGAAGTGGTTCGTGCGCTGAGTGGTGTGCCGGATATCGCTTATGATGCGCTGGTGGCCCGTTCAGAGTTCGAACACTCCGCCCGTAATGCCGCCATTGCCTGGCTGATGAAATCCTTCGGTAATTTTCATCATGACGTGACGACGGTCCTGCAAAACTATTTTCATTACTGTGCGCTGAAAATGAGCTGTGTGGAACTGGCGAAGACGTTTGTCTTTCTGGCGAACCAGGGGAAAGCGTTTCATCTTGATGAGCCCGTGGTGACGCCGATGCAGGCACGACAGATCAATGCGCTGATGGCGACCAGCGGAATGTATCAGAACGCCGGGGAATTTGCGTGGCGTGTTGGCTTGCCCGCGAAATCAGGTGTAGGCGGGGGGATTGTGGCGATAGTGCCGCATGAGATGGCGATCGCCGTGTGGAGTCCTGAACTGGATCCGACCGGGAATTCGCTCGCGGGTATCGCTGCGCTGGAACAACTGACTCAACGCTTAGGACGTTCAGTTTACTGATGAACACGTTTGATCCGCTTTTTGCCCGTCTGTCGCGCTCGCCGTTTCGCTCCCGTTTTCGTCTGGGCACGAAAGAGAGACAGTATTGCTGGGATAAAGGAGCAGAGGTTATCGATCAACATGCTGCGGATTTTGTGGCGAAGCGACTTGCGCCAGCCGCACCGGTCAATGACGGCAAACAAACGCCGATGCGCGGTCATCCGGTATTTATCGCCCAACATGCCACGGCGACCTGCTGTCGCGGCTGTCTTGCTAAATGGCATAATATCGCCCAGGGACAGCCGTTGAGCGATGAGCAACAGCAGTATGTGGTCGCTGTTATCCATCACTGGTTAGTGCTTCAAATGAATACACCGTAATAATTAAATGGTTACGTTAATCCCATAAAATAAGCATGGTTTATTGCTGGCGGATTTAACAAATAAAAATGTTAACGCAGCTGGAGTACGACTACCTTTGAGAATAATTCATGCTATTCTCTTAAATATTATAACCATTACGCAGAGATAATTGCCGACGGCAATTATATGGATAGATATTTAATGCACGTACTCCACATTCCGTCTTTCCGGCTGTTTCAGGAAGGCCATTCACTGCGTAACGCCAGCGTTATTTTTGCTTTAACCACACTATTCTACTTTATTGGCGCCGAGCTGCGCCTGGTGCATGAACTTTCGCTGTTCTGGCCGCTCAACGGCGTGATCGCCGGGATTTTTGCCCGTTATGTCTGGTTAAACAAGCTGCATTATTATGCTGTTAGCTACGTCGCCATGCTGGGTTATGATGCGATCACCACCGAGTGGGGATGGGTATCGCTGATTATTAATCTCTCCAACATGGTGTTTATCGTGGTTGTCGCCCAACTGGTGATCCGCGATAAGCGACTGGGGAAAAATAAATATGAGCCTATCAGTGCGTTACGCTTATTTAATTACTGTCTGATTGCGGCACTGCTCTGCGCCATAATTGGCGCGATGGGATCTGTGGGTATCGACCGACTGTCATTCTGGCCACTGGTGGCTGACTGGTTCAGCGAACAATTCTCAACCGGGGTGCTGATTGTGCCCTGTATGCTGACGCTGGGTATTCCTGGCGCGGTAAAACGCTTTAAACCCGAACAACTGATGCCGGTGGCGGCGTTAATTATCTCGGTGCTGGCATCGGTCATTATTGGCGGCGCCGGAAGCCTGGCCTTTCCGCTGCCGGCGCTGATCTGGTGTGCGGTGCGCTACACCCCGCAGGTCACTTGTCTGCTGACTTTTCTTACCGGCGCCGTTGAAATTGTGCTGGTGGCAAATTCGATAATCAATATCGCGGTGGCGTCACCGTTGTCTACGCCGCAGATGTTCTCTGCCCGACTGGGAATTGCCACGATGGCAATTTGCCCCATTATGGTTTCAGTCAGCGTGGCGGCGATTAATTCCCTGATGAAGCAGGTTTCCCTGCGCGCTGATTTCGATTTTCTTACCCACGTTTATTCTCGTTCCGGACTTTATGAAGCGCTGAAGCGTCAGGAGTATCCGCGCTCGCAGCATATCACCGTCATGCTGTTGGATATCGACTATTTCAAGAGCATTAATGACAACTTCGGTCATGAATGCGGCGATGTAGTACTCCGCGTGTTTGCACAACGTATTCGCGAGATTATCGGTGACCGGGGGCTGGTGGCGCGTATGGGAGGGGAAGAATTTGTCGTGGTGGTTCCCTCAGTGCACCCTGATGAGGGAATGCTGCTGGCGGAAAATATTCGTACGGCGGTCGCACAGCAACCCTTCACCTGGAACCAGCAGAATATCTATCTGACAGTCAGCATTGGCCTTGGGAATGGCAGTATCGGCACCCATTTGCTGACGGACGTTTTCAACACCTTGATGGTTGAAGCGGACGAGTGTTTGTACCGCTCGAAGAACGAAGGGCGTAATCGGACCAGCGATCGCCGGACGGATAAGACCGTCTTTGCTGGAAGCGATCTGGCATAACAATATCCTATGGAACTCCCCGTTGTGTTATCACAATGTTAAGTGCATGGTGTTGTCTCTATTACGGAGGCAACATGACCCTGGCAAAATCCTGTTATGTGTTGGATGCGGGAGCTATCGAGGCGAGAATTGATGAGCTCTGTGACGTCCTGACCGACTGTGTGACGCGCGGCGCATCAGTCAGTTTTGTATTACCGTTTACCTGTTCAAAAGCACGTGCATTCTGGCATGACGTCGCGCAAAGCGCGGGCAGAGGAGAGCGCGTCGTTCTTGCGCTCGACAACCCCTCAGGCGTGATTGTCGGTACCGTGCAACTCATTCTCAAGCAGCCGGAAAATCAACCTCATCGCGCGGACGTGGCGAAACTTTTAGTTCACTCCAGCGCACGTCGTCAGGGATTCGCTCGTCAGTTGATGACGGCACTGGAAACGTGCGCAATACAGCAGCAAAAAACGCAGCTGGTGCTGGATACCGCTACAGGAAGCGATGCTGAGTTGTTCTACCACTCTTGCGGCTGGCGCAAAGTCGGTGAGATCCCTGATTATGCGCTGATGCCAGATGGAAAGCTGACCGGCACCACGCTTTTTTATAAATCTCTATAAATAGTTGTCATGAATTGATCAAAACAGGGTTTTACTCTCGTGAAGTTTTGCTAACCTGTTCTACCAATTTAATCAGGTTGTATGACTAATCGAAAGGGAACCCATTGTGAAAACACTTAACCGTCGCGATTTTCCCGGTGCTCACTATCCTGAACGCATCATTCAGTTTGGTGAAGGTAACTTCCTTCGCGCCTTTATTGACTGGCAAGTTGATCTGCTGAATGAACATACCGATCTGAATTCTGGTGTGGTCATTGTTCGACCTATTGAAAGTACATTCCCACCTTCACTCAGTACCCAGGATGGTCTTTACACGACAATCATTCGCGGTCTGAATGAACAGGGAGAAGCCGTCAGCGATGCTCGTCTGATTCGTTCGGTGAATCGTGAAATCAGCGTTTACGGTGATTACGATGCGTTCCTGAAACTGGCGCACAATCCTGAGATGCGTTTTGTGTTCTCTAACACCACGGAAGCAGGTATCAGTTATCACGCAGGTGATAAATTTGATGATGCGCCAGCGGTAAGTTATCCGGCGAAGCTGACGCGTCTGCTGTTTGAACGCTACAGCCATTTCAACGGCGCGTCGGATAAAGGCTGGATCATCATCCCTTGCGAACTGATTGATTATAATGGTGATGCCTTACGTGAGCTGGTGCTGCGCTATGCGCAGGAGTGGTCACTGCCAGCGGCATTTATCACCTGGCTGGATCAGGCAAACGTCTTCTGTTCCACGCTGGTGGACCGTATTGTCACGGGTTATCCGCGCGATGAAGCGGCGCAACTGGAGAGCGAACTGGGCTATCACGATGGTTTCCTCGATACAGCCGAACACTTTTATCTGTTTGTGATCCAGGGACCGAAATCACTGGCAGCAGAACTGCGTCTCGATAAATATCCGCTTAACGTTCTGATTGTTGAGGATATTAAGCCGTACAAAGAGCGTAAAGTGGCCATCCTTAACGGTGCGCACACGGCGCTGGTACCGGTGGCATTCCAGGCAGGACTGGATACGGTCGGCGAGGCGATGAATGACACCGAAATCTGCGCCTTTGTGGAAAAAGCGATTTATGAGGAGATCATCCCGGTTCTCGATCTGCCGCGTGATGAACTGGAGTCATTTGCCAGTGCGGTTACCGGACGTTTCCGTAACCCCTATATTAAGCACCAGTTGCTGTCGATTGCGTTGAACGGGATGACTAAATTCCGCACCCGCATTCTTCCCCAGTTGTTGGCAGGCCAGAAGGCGAACGGTCAACTCCCGGCTCGTCTGACCTTCGCGTTAGCCGCCCTGATTGCGTTCTATCGCGGTGAGCGTAATGGGGAAGCTTACCCGGTTCAGGACGATGCGCACTGGATCACCCGTTTTCAGCAACTCTGGAGCCAGCATGGCGATCGCCAGATGACGACTCAGCAACTGGTAAGTGACGTGCTGGCGGTAGAAGAACACTGGGAGCAAGACCTGACGAAAGTGGCGGGGCTGGTTGAGCAGGTGGCTGCCGATCTCGATGCCATTCTGTCAAAAGGAATGCGAGAAGCGGTGAAACCGCTTTGCTAAAGCAGTGACCCGGCTAAGGCCGGGTTTCTTATACAAGCACTATAGTTACAACATACAATGTATTTAATAACTATTCCCCTCTGTTAGCCTTGTGCATGAACAGGTCTCTTAGCATAAGGCAGGTGACAACGTCACGTTGGACATGCTTGAATGTTTGATCCAGATCACGTTTAATAGCAGGATTCGTTTCTTTCCAGAAAACCGTCATGATCGTTCGTCCGCAACAGCACTGGTTACGCCTGATATTCGTCTGGCACGGCTCTGTACTGGCAAAAATCTCTTCCCGCTTGCTGCTTAATTTTCTGCTGTCTATTGTCGTGATCGTCCTGCTGCCGTGGTATACGATGCTGGGTATCAAATTTACCCTTGCACCGTTCAGCATCCTCGGTGTGGCAATCGCTATCTTTTTGGGTTTTCGTAATAACGCCTGTTATTCCCGTTATGTTGAGGCGCGTCAACTCTGGGGACAACTGATGATCGCTTCTCGTTCACTGCTGCGGGAAGTCAAAACGGTCTTACCGGATGACCGCGAGTTAGGGCAGTTTGTCCGGCTGCAAATCGCCTTCGCTCACTGTCTGCGCATGACGCTGCGGCGTAAACCGCAGGCTGAGCCGCTGGCGAAGTATCTTGGCACGGCAGATCTGCAACGTGTATTTGCCTCTCACTCTCCGGCAAACCGCATTTTACTGATAATGGGTGAATGGCTGGCGACACGTCGTCGAGACGGGCAACTCTCGGATATCCTGTTTCATAGTTTAAACAATCGCTTAAATGACATGTCCGCCGTTCTTGCCGGTTGCGAAAGAATCGCCAATACGCCGGTCCCGTTTGCCTATACGCTGATCCTCCATCGCACCGTTTATCTGTTTTGCATCATGCTGCCTTTCGCCCTGGTGGTCGATCTGCATTACATGACGCCTTTTATTTCGGTCCTCATCTCCTATACCTTCATCTCTCTGGATGCACTGGCGGAAGAACTGGAGGATCCGTTTGGAACAGAGAATAACGATTTGCCCCTGGATGCTATCTGTAATGCCATCGAAATTGACCTGCTGGAGATGAATGATGAATCGACCATTCCAGCGAAACTGATGCCGGATAAGCACTACCAGTTGACGTAAAAGAAGGGAACATTCCAGTAAATGAACGACAGGCTGGGTGTGTCAATGCGCTAACATCGGTTTTCAGGATTAACTTATCACCGATGATTGAATTTCAGATAATGTCCGCATATTTTCTGCGCGATTAAAAATAACTCTTGATAAGGGTCGTAAGGCGTTCTTAAAACATCGGCATGCCATCAGTGCATATCAGGATGTTAAACGATGATCAGGAGGATTATCTATGAACGCAAATCAATCAGGAATGAATGACACCCCGCGTGTCGATGCAAAGGCGTCGACGCCATCACTGGTATCAATAAAGTCTCTCTCTCCGTTGCCGGTTATTCCAGGACTGCTGCTTGCCACCACCGGTCTTTTTGCCCCGACAGGTCTGTTGGCAGAGGAAATACGCTGCGAAAGTGAAACGGCCGCAGAGTGTATTGAGAAAAAACTCAAAGCGACAAAGACATTAACAGCATCCTGGACGCCCACGACGGCGAACAGTAGTGTTCTTATTAACGAAAATGCCCAGGTCATTTTATCTGCGGAAGTGAATAACGAGCCTGGTTGGCGTGAGTTTGGCTCCCTGACCGTCGGTCAGGGCACAAAAGGTGAACTCACAATAAGAGGACGCACCATTAAATCCTCTGCAAGCGCGATTGGTAATGGTGCTGTCGGAATTGTTACGTTAACCGAAGGTGCGCAATGGGATCTCAGTGGCGAGAATCTGTTTGTCGGCAAAAATAACGGCGACGGAACATTAACCGTTAAAGAGGGAAGTCAGATCTCCAATATTAACGAACTGCGCATCGGTGAATTTTATGCTGATGCAAAAGGACTGACCACGGTAGAAGGTGAGAATTCGTCGATCCGTTCCGGTTGGGCTGTTGTGGGCGATCAGGCAGAGGGCCGACTGGATATTTTGAACGGTGGTCAACTTTCAGTTAGTAGACATATGAATATTGGCTATGTCGGAAAGACGTTAAACTCAACGCTTAAAGGAAACGGCGTCGTGAATGTCGACGGCGAAAATTCTCTTTTAGAGGTTGGTACATTACTCATTTTAGGGGGCTTTAGAACCACGCCAAATGATGCCAAAGGTGAACTTAATATCAGTAATGGCGGCAAAGTTAAGACAGGAGAGGGAATCTGGCTTGGCATAGGGACAGGAAGTACCGCCACACTGAATATAGGTGGCAAACCCGGTGAAACTGCACAAGAAGCAGGATCTATCGAGACGCCGCTCATTATACTGAGTGACACAAACCATAAAAATAGTACTGCAACACTGAACTTTAACCACACCAGCGAAGATTATTCTCTTAATGCAGCGATAAAAGGCTACGGTAATGTCAACCATAGCGGACCGGGTACGACGCAACTGAGCGGCGATAATCGTTATACCGGAAATACTCACATCAGTCGCGGAACGCTCAGCGCCGGAAGTGTCACAAGTTTTAGCCCGAATTCTGATTTTACTGTCGGGGAGGGCGCCACGCTCGATCTGAACGGCTACAGTCAGACCATTCAGTCACTTCAACTTGGTGGGAGGCTGAGCTTTGGCGATCCGCAGGGCAACCGCGATGCTCTGGCGCTGTCAGGCAGTGTTCTGACGGTCAGGGGCGATTACAACAGTGACAATGGCTTACTGAGCCTGAACAGCACACAGGATCAAGTGCAACAAAAACCGGTGGTCAACCAGCTTAATGTCTTGGGAAACACCGCAGGAACAACCCGGGTCGTGTTGAAGGAATTAGGCAATGTCGCGGTTGGTGATCTGAACGGTGCGCGAGTTGTCCAGGTTGCAGGGGATTCTGCGGGTGAATTTGTTGCCCAAAGCCGTCTGGTTGCCGGGGGGTATGATTACGCGCTTTTGCGCGGAGTTGAAAGTGAAAATGACGACGGGATCATGGATTCCAACCACTGGTATCTGGTCAATACCTGGGCGCCCGTCGACGATATCGATCCTATAGATGACCCGATTATTGAACCGAAAGAGGATGACCCGATTCCCTTGCCTACGCCATCCCCAGGCGTTGAGCGCTCATCCGCGGCGGTGATGCGCCCGGAAATGGGGGCATACCTGGCAAACCGCAGGGCGGCTAACACCCTGTTTGTTACCCGTTTGCACGACCGGTTAGGTGAAACGCAGTATATCGACCCGATCACAGGGGAAACGCGTGTCACCAGTCTGTGGTTACGCAATGTTGGCGGGCATACTCGTTTTCAGGACCGTTCCGGCCAGCTAAGCAGCCAAAGTAATCGTTATGTGGTGCAGATTGGTGGCGATCTGGCTCAATGGAGTTCCGGTCTGGAGGATCGCTGGCATCTTGGTGTCATGACGGGTTATGCCAACAGTCAGAGCAATACCCGGTCATCATTATCCCATTATCGTGCGGACAGCACGGTTTCAGGTTACAGCGCAGGCTTGTACGCGACCTGGTATGCCGATAATGCCGCGAAGCAGGGGACCTGGATAGACGCATGGGTGCTCTACAACTGGTTTGAAAACACGGTACGCGGAGAATCTCTGGCGGAAGAACGCTATCGTTCGAAAGGAATGACCGCATCTCTTGAGATGGGACACACCGTTAAACTGGCTGAACAACCGCGTCTGAGTTACTGGTTGCAACCGCAAGCGCAGCTTATCTGGATGGACGTCTCTGCCGACGATCACCGTGAAGATAACGGCACATGGGTGCGGGATAAAGGTAAGGGTAATCTACAAAGTCGAATAGGTTGTGCGCCAGATATCCACTTCGCATCCCGCTTCGCTCAGAATATCGTAGTAAGCGTGAACACCGGGCAGGGCGTCACGACCGCGATTCGGATAATCCTGTTCATAAGCCACTTCACGCATCAGCACGTGCGTAGGTTCCAGCCAGTTATCCGGCATTTGCACGGCCAGAATGCCGTTATCATTCAGCAGGGTGACCAGGCGGGGAAACAGATCATAGTGATCGGGGATCCACTGTAGCGAGGCATTGGCATAAATGACATCGGGCGGTGTGACGGGTTGAAACTGACGAATATCCGCTTCAACAAAGTGACAATTTGGCAAAGCCGTTCGAGCCTCGTCCAGCATCGCGGGAGAGGTATCTACACCGGTAATACTCGCTCCAGGCCAGCGGCTTTGGAGTAACGCCGTACTGTTACCGGGGCCGCATCCCAAATCAACCACGGAAGAGACATGCTCAAGTTGAATTCTGGCCAGCAGTTCAGCGGCGGGTCTTGAACGTTCTGCGCCATACTGCATATACAGCGCCGGATTCCAGTCGGACATCAGTAATTCTCCTGTCAATGGTTCAACTAAGTGTGCATAAGGTATGAACTATACTAGTTTAGTATTGGCAGCGACTGGGAAGGAAATTCCTTATGAATAAACCAGATATCAAAGGTGGTATCGATATTGCGATGAAGGTCCCATCACATCAGTATCAACAGACGATTGATTTTTATCGCAATGTTATTGGATTACCGGAAATTATCGATAAGCCGCCAGCAGTCGGATTCGAATTCGGATCGAACAGGCTCTGGATTGATGAAGCGCCGGGACTCAGTCAGGCTGAACTCTGGCTGGAATTATTCACGCCTAATTTCAGCGCTGCCGAACAATACGTTGAACAATGTGGCGTAGTCCGTTGTGACGCAGTTGAACCGTTACCCAACGGTTTCAAGGGCGGCTGGATCATGAATCCGTGCAACATTGTCCATATGCTAAGAGAGCCAGAGGCCTGGTGAATGTAATTCATTGGAGAGGCTGCAGCGAATTCTGTTTGTAGGCATCAGGAACTGGCGAGAACGCTTGTAATCAGCAGGACAATGAAATGACGACCGTGAAATGGCAGATTCTGTCTTAATCTTTATTGGTGCGCATAATGTATATTATGTTAAATACAATATTACCAACCGCACTGTACCGGTGTCTGAGTCATTCCCTGCTGTTTTGGTCTTCAGGACCGCTCTGGTTTTCACTCATACTCAGCGAGATGCGTTCTGGTGATTCGTAAACACATTTTTAAGCCGTTGAACAAATCATTCCTCTCCGCTAGCCTGTTTATTGTACGCCTCGCCCCTTCTCCGGCTTGACTTAACGTCGATTAGGAACAAAATAATTTCTCTTTTGTGTTAACCGGATGACTGGCCTATATGGATATCTGTTCTCGTGCCGTTTGCTCTCTGTCTCGCGTTAAAAAAATCAGTACGTTGGTTGTCGCAACGATCTTACTGGCGAGTTGTTCATCAAAGCCGCCTGTTTCACTGGTGACGCCGCCAAAATCGACGCCGACATCGCCGTATAAGACGCAAAAACTGAATGTGCCTGTTCGCGGCGTGTGGCTGGCGACGGTTTCCCGGCTTGACTGGCCGCCGGTTGCATCCGTGAATGTCAGTAGCGCCACCACGCGGATCGCCATGCAAAAGAAAGCCCTAACAGACAAACTCGATAATTTACAGTCACTGGGTATAAATACGGTCTTCTTCCAGGTTAAACCTGACGGCACTGCCCTTTGGCCGTCATCCATTTTACCGTGGTCGGACATGCTCACCGGGAAGATTGGTGAAAATCCGGGCTACGATCCGCTCCAGTTCATGCTCGATGAAGCGCACAAACGTGGTATGCGCGTTCACGCTTGGTTTAACCCTTATCGCGTCTCCACCAATGTGAAACCGTCAACGGTGAATGAACTGAATCGTACCGTGTCGCTTCAGCCAGCCAGCGTGTTTGTCCTCCATCGCGACTGGATCCGTACCGCCGGTGACCGCTATGTTCTCGACCCGGGGATCCCGGAGGCCCGTGACTGGATAACCAGTATCGTGGCTGAAGTGGTGAAACGGTATCCGGTGGATGGCGTCCAGTTTGACGACTATTTCTACGCTGAATCCCCCGGTTCCGCGCTGAACGACAACCTGACCTTCCGGCGCTACGGCCAGGGCTTTAGCTCAAAGGCGGACTGGCGTCGGCATAACACTCAACTATTAATTGAACAGGTTTCGCGGACGATCAGACAGATCAATCCGGACGTGGAGTTTGGCGTCAGTCCAGCCGGTGTCTGGCGGAACCGTTCGCACGATCCGGCCGGATCGGATACCCGTGGCGCTGCCGCTTATGATGAGTCGTATGCTGACACGCGGCTTTGGGTTCAACAAGGCCTGCTGGACTATATCGCACCGCAAATTTACTGGCCCTTCTCTCGTGATGCGGCACGTTATGATGTGCTGGCAAAATGGTGGGCGGACGTCGTGAAACCGACAAAAACACGGCTCTATATTGGCGTTGCGTTGTATAAGGTCGGCGAGCCCTCTCGCAATGAACCGGACTGGACGGTCAACGGCGGCGTTCCGGAACTGAAGAAACAGCTCGATTTAAATGAATCAATGCCACAAATCAGCGGCACGATTTTGTTCAGAGAAAACAATCTCAACCAACCGCAGGCCCAGCAGGCTGTCAGTTACCTGAGAAATCGCTGGTCTAAGTGACACCGTAACGTAAAGAGAGACATCGATCTCTCTTTACGTCGCCATTTAGGTTCCGTTTCCAGTCCCCGCGCTCGCTCCGTCATTGCCCATTGTCATCATTTAACGCCTCAACAGGCGGGATAGCATTATTTATGCCAGTGATACGCTTCAGGATAGTGTAATGATTAAATGGGATATCTAAGAGAAAAAGATTATTCAAGCCTCCACTGATACGTGATTATTATTACCCGCAGTCAAAACGGGATTTATTACGTAATGATGACCATATCGCTCAAAAAACTCTCATATCATTTTATGAATTGAAAAAATGCTGACATTAAAAGAGAGTGTGAGCTACCTTACAGGGGGACATGATTCCTCTCAACGATCAAACGGATGGACTATACTTTTCAGACGTTGATGCGTTTAAAAAGTCGCTTAAAAAGGATTTTTCTTGCTACTTTTGGCTATATCCATAATTGTTTCAGGCTTACTTCACCGGAATGAATGAAAATATGGCTTAAGGCATTACACTATTTCATTAATGTCACCCTGCACGCTTTCAGGTGTTTTATGTTTTAGATTCATCTTACTATCCAGATTGCGCATTTGAGCCAGGCAAAATGTTGTTCGCTAACCACTGTAAGGATCTTCACCATGGAGATGTATCTTAAAAGAATGAAAGACGAATGGATAGCAGACGAAGCGTTATATACCGCAAAAAGACGGGGCAGAAATTGTGTTGAACTGTGGAAACCCGCTTCTTAATGGGTATACGGAAGCAGAGGTAATAAATGAAGCTATCCGACGTTAAAAGCACCGGAGACAGCATCTTCATTCCTGCTCTTGAGCAGAACATGATGGGTGCCGTGCTAATCAATGACAATGACGAGGTTTTATTTTTCAATTCTGCTGCGGAAAAACTGTGGGGATACCGTCGTGAAGAGGTGATTGGTCAGGGGATTTCGATGTTGATCCCGCATGATTTACGCGCAGCGCACCCCGATTTTATCCGTCATAACCGTGAAGGGGGTCAGCCCCGCGTTGAAGGCATGAGCCGGGAATTGCTGCTGGAAAGAAAAGACGGGACCAAAGTCTGGACCCGTTTCGCCCTTTCCAAGGTCAACGTTGAAGGCAAAATTTTCTATCTTGCCTTTGTGCGTGACGCTAGCGTAGAGATGGAGCAAAAGGAACAGAAACGCCTCCTGGTATTGGCGGTAGACCACCTGGACCGCCCGGTAATCGTACTCGACCCTGAGCGGCGTATTGTGCAGTGCAACCGCGCTTTTAGCGAGATGTTTGGTTACGACATTACCGATGCAAAGGGTCAACAGCCGGACAACCTGCTCAACCTCCCCGAAGAGCCGTCGGACAATGGCCTGCGACTCACACAGTTACTCTGGAAAACGACCCGCGATCAGGATGAGTTTCTGGTGATCACCCGTGCGGGTGAAAAGATCTGGATTAAAGTGTCTATCAGTCAGGTTTATGATCGGCGAAACGCACTGCAAAATCTGGTTATGACGTTTTCCGATATCACCGAAGAGCGGCAGATTCGTCAGCTCGAAGGCAACATTCTGGCGGCGATGTGCAGTAGCCCGCCGTTTCACGAAATGGGCGATATTATTTGCCGCAATATTGAGGCGGTGCTGCGGGATACGCATGTTTCACTGTATGCCTTAAAAGATAACGTCCGCCAGTTCTGGGCGTCGTCATCGAAAGAGATTGACGCAAAAGAGGTGAACGTCTGGACGCTCACCATCCGTCAACGGGATGGTGAGCCAGCCGGGACGCTGTTAATTAAAACGGCGAAAGGAAAAGAGACCAGCGCCTTTATTGAACGCGTGGCAGACATCAGTCAGCATATGGCGGCCCTGGCGCTCGAACAGGAAAAAAGCCGACAGCATATTGAGCATCTCCTGCAATTTGATCCGCTCACCGGTTTGCCCAACCGCAATCATCTGCACTCCTATCTCGATGATCTCATTCACGGCGCGAAAGGGATTTCACCAGTGGTGTTTCTCATCAGCGTCGATCACTTCCAGGATGTTATCGACAGTCTCGGCTATGCCGTGGCCGATCAGGTCTTGCAACAGGTCATCAATAAAATCCGCGAGCGGCTCAGACCCGATCAGTATTTAAGCCGTATTGAAGGCACGCAGTTCGTGCTGGTCAGTGACGACAATGAAATGAGTAATATTACCCAGTTTGCCGATGAACTGATCAATATCGGCAGTGAAGCCACCCTGTTTGACGACAAACCCTTCCCGCTGACCCTCAGCATTGGAATTAGCTATGAAGCAGGAAAAAATCGTGACTATCTGCTGTCCACTGCTCACAACGCGATGGATTTTATTCGTAAAGCGGGCGGCAATGGCTGGCAGTTCTTCAACCCGGAAATGAATCTCGCGGTGAAAGAACGTCTGCAACTGGGCGCTGCATTGAAAAACGCCATTGCCAATAACCGGCTACGACTGGTGTACCAGCCGCAGATCTTTGCTCAGACCGGCGAACTGTATGGTTTCGAAGCGCTTGCGCGCTGGAGCGATCCGGTGCATGGTCACGTTCCCCCGAACCGTTTTATTCCGCTCGCTGAAGAGACGGGTGAAATTGAGAATATTGGTCGCTGGGTGGTCAGAGAAGCGTGTCGCCAGTTGTCGGAGTGGCGCCAGCTGTCGCTGACCATTCCGACCCTGTCGGTGAACCTTTCTGCCCTGCACTTTCGCAGCAACCAACTGCCGGACCAGGTGTCGGAAGCCATGGTGGAATTTGCTATTCCGGGCGATCAACTGACGGTCGAAATCACCGAAAGCATGATGATGGAGCAGGATGAAGAGATCTTCAGACGCATTGAGATCTTACGCAACATGGGCGTGGGACTGTCGATCGATGACTTCGGCACCGGTTTTTCCGGTCTCTCCCGCCTGGTCAGCCTGCCCGTGACGGAATTGAAAATCGATAAAACGTTTGTCGATCGCTGCCAGACCGAGAAACGTATTCAGTCCTTGCTGGAAGCGATTATCACTATTGGGCAGAGTCTGAACCTGATTGTCATTGCGGAAGGGGTTGAAACGAAAGAACAATTTGAGTTGTTGCGCTCGATGAATTGCCCGGTGATTCAGGGATATTATTTTTCTCGCCCCATACCAGCTGATGAGATCGCCGCCTGGATGCAGACGGCGTTGCCATTGAAAATCTGATTCATTGTGACGGAATGCCCGGGGCGTTGGCGCTTACCGGGCTTCCTGGCGTTACGGCAATTTAAACGATGACACCTGTAAGGCCAGCTCTTCTGCTTCCGCCTTTAAGATCTGCGTCCGCGCCGCGGCATCATCAATCAACGACGCGTTCTGCTGGACCGTGCTGTCCATTTCCGTAACCGCGAGCGTCACTTCGGCTACGCCTTTACGCTGTTCTTCCCCTGCGACGCGAATTTCGCCCATTAACTGACGCACCTGACGAACATGCCCCACCAGTTCCTGTAGACGATCGCCGGCATGATGAATTTGCTCGCTACTGTCATTGACGTGCGACACCGACTCATCGATGAGCGCTTTGATTTCCTGAGCAGCGGTCGCGCTACGCTGCGCCAGCGTTCTCACTTCAGACGCCACCACCGCAAATCCACGTCCGGCATCCCCGGCGCGAGCCGCTTCCACAGCAGCATTGAGCGCCAGGATGTTGGTCTGGAAGGCAATGCTGTCAATTACCGAGACAATCTCAACCATGCGGCCCGAAGAGGCGCTGACGTTATCCATGGTTGAAATCACCCCATGCATAACATCACCGCAGCGGTTGGCCGTTTGCGCTGTACTTTCTGACAGTTCATCCGCCAGTTGAGTATTACCCGCATTCTGATGAACGGTCGCATTAAGCTGTTCCATCGCAGCCGCACTCTCTTCCAGCGCAGCTGCCTGCTGGGTAACGCGTGTTGACAGCTCAGTATTACTGTCGGCAAGGCTAACGGCGTTATTCGCCACCACTTCACTGCTGCTACGCACCGTAAGCAAAATGGCGGCAATTTTGTCCACGAAGAGGTTAAACGCCTCCGCAATCGCTGAAATTTCGTCCTTGCCCTTCACTTCTAAGCGCCGGGTCAGATCGCCGTCTCCCTGCGCGATATCGTCCAGTGCCTGCCGCGTGTCGTCCAGACGGGCAATCAACCGGCGAACCACCAGCCAGGAGCCCACCAGCAGCAACGTCATGACCGGGATCAGTACTTCAAGAACATCGCGCATCATGACTTTTGCCAGCCCAACGATGCGTTCTTGCGGTGTTACCAGTCCCACAACCCAACCGGTATCGGCCATCGGGAACAACATCACGCGTGATGGTGCGTTCAGAATGCCATCATTTTCCAGCGCCAGGGAGCTGACATCGGTGGTTTCAGTGCGCAGTTTCTGCAAACGTTGAGCGACAGGACTCAGCCAGCCTGATGCCTTCACCAGATCGCCGACGGTCTTGTAGTGATCCCGATCGTTTTGTGGGAAATAGAGAATTTGCCCCTGTTTGTCGACCACAAAGGCGTATCCTCCGGTGCGTCCACCCTGCTGCTGCATAAAGCTGGCGACGTTATCGAGTCGAATATCGGTGGTTGCCACACCGGCGAATTTACCCGCCAGTTGATAGGGAATGCTGCAGGTCACCATGTTGATTCCGGAAATGGCATCCTGATAAACATCAGACCAGACACAGTTTTCTTGCGAATGGCCCTTCGCGCCCTGATACCAGCTTTCGTTGTGGTAGCCATTGCCACCTGCTGCGTTGTATTCGTCAGAATACACCAGCTTATCGTCGGCAGCGCGCGCCCAGAAAAAGCTGCGCCGCGCAACACCAGGCGTAAACGCGTCCGGCTCAGGCCAGATCCCGCCCCCGGTGATGATCGAATTATTTTGTTCGCCGAGAATATGCGGCACGACAGCGCGGTACAGCGCTTCATCATTTGGCAGGACTTCAGCCAGTCGCGACAAACTGACGGTTTCTCCCTCAATACGTGACAGGACGCTGCTGAGTTGACGCGTCAGGCCATGCCCGGTCTCCTCGATCAGTGCCGTATTGACTTCAACGACGCGGGGTTGCCCGCGCCAAAGCATAATGACAACAATCACTAACGTCGTTACGGCAAGTAACGCGATCCCCCCGAGTGTCAAACGAGTCGAAATACGTGACGGATACCAGACCATATAAACATCCTTTTATTTTCAGGGTAATTTATATTCAGTATCGGCACGTATTTTTAGAGCTTTATACAGAATTCCGTATTGACTTAAATTAATAATGTGACGTTGTCACAAATAGCAAAACCCAGCACTCTGGCTGGGTTTAAATACATGCTTAATCTTATTTACTTAATTCTTTTTTGATTTCGTCTTTAATTTTAGTCAGTTCGCTCTGCGGATGTTTTTTACAGATTTCAACGGTCAGAGGAACCGCCGTTGTTACTGTTTCATCGAAAGTAACGTAGTCGCCGCCTTTAAAGTCTTCATCTTCGTTTAATACCCAGAAGGCAACCGGCGCCATTGTCTGCGGGTTCAGGTCAATGAACTCCTGGCAGCTCATGTTTTTAGGAGTGACGTCGGTTTTCGCGTCAGTGGTTGCTGCATTGACGCTGACACTGGTTAACAGCGCTGCCACTAAAATACCTGCTGTAGAAAGGGAAAATTTGTTCATTATGATGGCTCCGTTAATGATATAAATAACCTCTACATGAGCGCTTTAAACCGTTAATGTAGAACGAAAAGAATAATACCCTTCCCCTCACAGAAATAAATACACCCACACTGGTTATGGCTGTTATTGATATTTCCCGGTACCGATCCTGATGTTTGCCGTTTATTTCGTCGCGAGAGTGTGATCGCGCCTGCGTATCCGGCAGATAACCGCCCTTTCACCTTACTGTTGCACCAAAACTGCACTACGCTGCACAAATGTTGATCATAAGTTAACTAATACGGCATTAATTTAACAATTAACGCCCGTCGCGGCGGCGTTTTTGAACATGGCACGCGTCCTGCATTGTTAATGAACTAACAGTCAGTGGACATTTGACAGCCTGGTAACAGCGAGACGGTGATGACAGCAAAACCTGAGTTACTGAACCGAATTGAACAGACCTTCAGCCTGCATACGCCGAGTGAAAAGCGGGTTGCCAGTTGGCTGTTGACCCACGTGGCGCAAATCCCGTTTGAAACCGCCGACAGCATTGGCAAAGCGACGGGCACCAGCGGGATTACCGTTGGGCGCTATCTGCGCAAAATCGGCTATCGCAATCTGGAAGATGCTAAAGCCAGCCTGCGTGAACTGCCTTCTGTCCCCTATCAGCCCTGGGGGATGAACGAGCGTCTGGACTCCTGGCAACAACAGCAACAGTTGCCGGACCGCGCGCGGCAGTCGCTATCGCTGGAGATTGACGCGATCGCCCATGTTTATCAACTGGCGCAAGGGGACGCTTTCCAGCGTATTACCCGACAACTGGCGCAGGCGGAAGCGGTGTATGTTCTGGGGATCCAGTCGACGCGGGGGATCGCCAATGCCTTCTTCAGTCATCTCGAATATCTGCGTCCTCGGGTGAACTACTCCGAAGGGCTCTCCGGCAGTTGGGTGGAATCCCTCAACTCCGGATTTGAGAAACCGTATGTGGTGCTGACCGATACCCGCGCTTACTCCGCCATCGCCCGGCAGTACTGTCGCGTCGCCAGCGAGCGGCACATTCCGCTGGCGCTGATCACCGATGTCTGGTGTCCCTGGGCGCGGGATTACCCCATTGATTTACTGCAGGTGAAAACGGACACCGGACATTTCTGGGATTCGCTGGCGCCGGTGAGCTGCCTGTTCAACCTGCTGCTTTCCGGCGTGGCGGAACAACTGGGCGATTCACTTACCGGGCGGCTACAGACCAACCGCCAGTTACAACAAGAATTTGGTCAATTCGAACAATAAACAGGAAACGTGCTATGTCTGAAACTCCGCAACTGGTCGATCTGTCGGTGATTTTTCCGACGCTGGATATCGACCTCAAATATGCGACCGCCGATAACCTGACCGGCGCGCCGATTTATCGCGAATCGCGCTGCCTGCTGCACCAGGATGCGGTCACCGCGCTGGCGAAAAGCATCAGCATTGCGCAACTGGCGGGCCTTTCTCTGGTGGTGTATGACGCCTATCGTCCGCAACAGGCACAGTCAATCCTGTGGGATGCCTGCCCCGATCCGCAGTACGTGGTCGATGTAGCCATCGGCTCGAACCACAGTCGCGGAACGGCCATCGACGTCACGCTGAAAGACGCCAATGGCAAGATCCTCGATATGGGCGCGGGTTTTGATGAAATGCACGACCGTTCACATGCATATCACCCTTCTGTTCCTGCCGCTGCACAGCGTAACCGGTTGTTACTCAACGCCATTATGTTTGGCGGTGGCTTTGTCGGCATCAGCAGCGAGTGGTGGCATTTTGAGTTACCCGCCGCGAGTCGCTATCCGCTGCTGGAAGACTGTATTGCCTGTTTTCCCGTTACAACCACAACAACACACACCTCTTTTTGATTCCGGAGCGTCGTCATGAAAGTAACTTCGTTGTTTCGTCCCGCGTTGATTGCCGTTTCCCTGGCGATGGCCCTGCCTGCGGTCCAGGCTGCCGTCCCGAAAGACATGCTGGTGATCGGTAAAGCCGCTGATCCGCAAACCCTTGATCCGGCGGTGACTATCGATAATAACGACTGGACGGTGACCTACCCGTCCTATCAGCGTCTGGTGAAGTACAAAACCGAAGGCGATAAAGGCTCAACCGAGGTGGAGGGTGACCTGGCAAGCGGCTGGAAAGCCTCTGATGACCAGAAAGAGTGGACTTTTACGCTTAACGATCAGGCCAAATTTGCCGATGGTTCCCCCGTCACCGCTGAGGCGGTGAAACAGTCCTTCGAACGCCTGCTGAAAATCAGCCAGGGGCCGGCAGAAGCGTTTCCTAAAGATCTCAAGGTAGACGCGGTCGATGCGCACACGGTGAAATTTACCCTCAGTCAACCGTTCGCCCCGTTCCTTTACACGCTGGCCAATGACGGCGCGTCCATCATCAACCCGGCGGTGCTGAAAACGCATGCCGCAGATGACGCCCGTGGTTTTCTGGCGCAAAACACCGCAGGTTCCGGGCCGTTTATGCTGAAAAGCTGGCAGAAAGGCCAACAGCTGGTGCTGGTCCCGAACCCGCATTATGCCGGTCCAAAACCGTACTTTAAACGCGTATCGGTGAAAATTATCGGCGAGAGCGCGTCGCGTCGTCTGCAACTGTCGCGCGGCGATATCGACATCGCGGATGCCCTGCCGGTGGATCAGCTTAACGCGTTAAAACAGGAAGGCAACGTCGCCGTAGCTGACTATCCGTCACTGCGCGTGACCTATCTCTATCTGAACAACAGCAAAGCACCGCTGAATCAGGCGGATCTGCGCCGGGCGATTTCCTGGTCCACCGACTATCAGGGAATGGTGAAAGGGATCCTCAGCGGCAACGGCAAACAGATGCGCGGGCCGATCCCGGAAGGCATGTGGGGTTACGACGCCTCTGCGTTGCAATACAACTTTGATGAAGCCAAAGCGAAAGCGGAATGGGAAAAAGTTGCCAGCAAACCCACCAGCCTGAGCTTCCTCTATTCCGACAACGATCCGAACTGGGAGCCGATCGCCCTTGCCACTCAGGCCAGCCTCAGCAAACTGGGAATTACCGTCAAGCTGGAGAAACTGGCGAACGCCACTATGCGTGACCGTGTAGGCAAAGGTGATTACGACATCGCCATCGGCAACTGGAGCCCGGATTTCGCTGACCCCTATATGTTCATGAACTACTGGTTTGAGTCTGACAAGAAAGGACTACCCGGTAACCGCTCGTTCTATGAAAACGCCGATGTCGACAAGCTGTTGCGCAGTGCGCTAAGCACCACCGACCAGACCGCCAGAACCAAGGACTACCAGCAGGCGCAGAAAATCGTCATTGATGAAGCGGCCTACGTCTACCTGTTCCAGAAGAACTACCAGTTAGCGATGAACAAAGAGGTCAAAGGCTTCGTGTTCAACCCGATGCTCGAACAGGTCTTTAATATCGGCACCATGAGCAAATAAGCCACGTTAATGCGGAGCCGTACAGGCTCCGCAAGGGGAAGCCAATGACTTTCTGGAGCATTTTGCGCCAGCGCTGCTGGGGACTTGTCCTTGTGGTGGCCGGCGTTTGCGTCATCACCTTTATTATTTCGCACCTGATCCCCGGCGATCCGGCGCGCCTGCTGGCGGGCGACCGGGCAAGCGACGAAATTGTCGAAAACATTCGCCAACAGCTTGGGCTGAATCAACCGCTATATGTGCAGTTCGCGCGTTACGTGAGCGATGTCTTCCACGGGGACTTAGGCATTTCCATTCGCACCGGGCGTCCGGTGATGGAAGAACTTCGCGTCTTTTTCCCGGCAACGCTGGAACTGGCCTTTTGTTCACTGCTGCTGGCGCTGGTCATCGGTATTCCGTTGGGCATTCTTTCCGCCGTCTGGCGTAACCGCTGGCTGGATCACCTGGTACGTCTGATGGCAATCACCGGTATTTCGACGCCAGCCTTCTGGCTGGGGCTGGGCGTCATCGTGCTGTTTTACGGCCATCTGCAAATTTTGCCGGGTGGCGGACGACTGGATGACTGGCTGGATCCGCCAACGCATGTAACCGGGTTTTATCTGATCGATGCCCTGCTGGAAGGCAACGGTGAGGTCTTTTTTAATGCCTTACAGCATCTGATTTTACCGTCGTTGACGCTGGCGTTTGTTCACCTGGGAATTGTGGCGCGGCAAATCCGCTCCGCGATGCTGGAACAGCTCAGCGAAGATTATATCCGCACGGCGAAAGCCAGCGGTCTTCCCGGCTGGTACATCGTGCTGTGTTATGCGCTGCCCAACGCGTTGATCCCGTCAATTACCGTGCTTGGACTGGCGTTGGGCGATCTGTTGTATGGCGCGGTACTGACCGAAACCGTCTTTGCCTGGCCCGGAATGGGCGCCTGGGTGGTGACCTCTATTCAGGCGCTCGATTTCCCGGCTGTGATGGGCTTCGCCGTGGTGGTCTCTTTTGCCTATGTACTGGTCAATCTGGTGGT
This sequence comes from Citrobacter sp. RHB35-C17, assembly GCF_013816795.1. Lineage (NCBI taxonomy): Bacteria > Pseudomonadati > Pseudomonadota > Gammaproteobacteria > Enterobacterales > Enterobacteriaceae > Citrobacter > Citrobacter sp. RHB35-C17. The sequence continues at coordinate 2,276,881 of NZ_CP057150.1, forward strand.
GGATCTGCTCTATCTGTGGGTGGACCCGCGCATTGGGCGTGGAGGTGCTGAATGATGTTAACCGAAGAGACGCCGGTACGCGTGACGCGTCGGCGCATTGACTGGGCCAGACTGCTCTGGCTGATGAAAAGCAGTCCGCTGACGATGATTGGCGGTGTGATTATTGTCCTGATGCTGTTGCTGATGGTGCTGTCGCCGTGGATTACGCCTTACGATCCGAATGCAATCGATTTAAGTGCGCGGCTGTTGCCGCCAACGGCGGCGCACTGGTTCGGAACCGATGAGGTTGGACGCGACCTGTTCAGCCGCGTGCTGGTGGGCAGCCAGCAGTCGATTGTCGCCGGGCTGGTGGTGGTCGGGATTGCGGGCGGTATTGGCTCACTGCTCGGCTGCCTGTCCGGCGTCATGGGCGGTCGCGCTGACGCCATCATCATGCGGATGATGGATATTATGCTCTCGATCCCCTCGCTGGTGCTGACGATGGCGATGGCCGCAGCGCTCGGGCCGAGCCTGTTTAACGCGATGCTGGCGATTGCCATTGTACGTATTCCCTTTTACGTGCGTCTGGCGCGGGGACAAACGCTGGTCGTGCGCCAGTTTACCTATGTTCAGGCCGCCCGCACGTATGGCGCTTCCCGCTGGCATTTGATTAGCTGGCACATCCTGCGTAACTCGTTGCCGCCGCTGATTGTGCAGGCATCGCTGGATATTGGCAGCGCCATTCTGATGGCGGCCACGCTGGGCTTTATCGGGCTTGGCGCTCAGCAACCGAGCGCCGAATGGGGCGCGATGGTCGCGATTGGCCGTAATTACGTTCTCGATCAGTGGTGGTATTGCGCTTTCCCTGGCGCCGCCATCCTGATCACGGCCGTCGGTTTTAACCTGTTCGGTGATGGGATCCGTGATTTGTTAGATCCGAAAGCAGGAGGAAAACAGTAATGACTCAACCGGTGCTGGAAATAGATGATTTACACTTGAGTTTTCCGGGATACAAGGCCGACGTTCACGCCCTGAGCCATGTGTCGCTGCGCATTCAACGCGGCGAGATTGTTGGCGTGGTGGGTGAATCGGGTTCAGGGAAGTCAGTCACCGCAATGCTCACCATGCGCCTGCTGCCGGAAGGCAGCTACCGCATTCATCAGGGGCGCGTCTCGCTACTGGGCGAAGATGTGCTGAACGCCAGCGAGAAACAAATGCGTCAATGGCGCGGTGCGCGCGTGGCGATGATCTTCCAGGAGCCGATGACGGCCCTCAACCCGACGCGACGTATCGGCCAGCAGATGGTGGAAGTGATTCGCCATCATCAGACGGTGAGCCGTGCGCAGGCCAGGGAAAAGGCGATTACCCTGCTGGAGGAGATGCAGATCCCCGACGCCGCCGGCGTGATGACCCGCTTTCCGTTTGAGCTTTCAGGCGGCATGCGTCAGCGGGTAATGATCGCCCTTGCCTTCTCCTGCGAACCGGCGCTGATCATCGCTGATGAACCTACCACTGCGCTGGATGTCACCGTACAGTTGCAGGTGCTGCGCCTGCTGAAACACAAGGCCCGCGCCAGCGGTACGGCCGTGCTGTTTATCAGTCATGACATGGCGGTGGTATCGCAACTGTGCGATCGGCTGTACGTGATGTATGCCGGCAGCGTGATTGAAAGTGGTCAGACCGATGCCGTGATCCACCATCCTACCCATCCCTATTCGATTGGCCTGCTGAAATGCGCGCCGGAGCAGGGAGAAGCACGCCAGCCGCTGCCGGCGATCCCTGGCACCGTACCGGATCTCACCCGTCTGCCGCGCGGCTGCGCGTTCCGGGATCGCTGCTTTGCCGCGGGCCCGCTTTGTGAAACGGTACCCGCTATGAGCCCACATGGCGCTGGCGACCAGCACTCGGCCTGCTGGTATCCTCATCTGGAGAATCCTCATGTCTGAAACGTTACTGGCTTTACACGATGTGCACGTCAATTTCCCGGCGAAGAAAAACTGGCTGGGACGGGTCACCGAACGCGTGCATGCGCTCAACGGCATGGATTTACAGATCCGCCGGGGCGAAACGCTGGGGATTGTCGGTGAATCCGGCTGTGGGAAAAGCACACTGGCGCAGTTGCTTATGGGAATGCTAAAGCCCAGCCAGGGGCAGTATCAACAGGATTCATCGTCGACCGAAATGCAGATGGTATTTCAGGACCCGCTCTCCTCACTGGATCCACGTCTGCCGGTGTGGCGAATTATCACCGAACCGGTGTGGATTCAAACACGCAGCAGTGAACGGGAGCGACGGGCGCTGGCGGCAACCTTAGCCAGCCAGGTCGGGATACGTCCGGAATATCTCGATCGTCTGCCGCATGCTTTCTCCGGCGGACAGCGCCAGCGTATCGCGATTGCCCGGGCACTGTCGTCAGAACCGGATGTGATCGTGCTGGATGAGCCGACCTCCGCGCTGGATATTTCCGTCCAGGCGCAGATCCTGAATCTGCTGGTTGCGTTGCAGGCCAGTCGCAATCTGACCTACATTCTGATCTCACATAACGTCTCGGTGGTACGCCATATGAGCGACCGGGTGGCAGTGATGTACCTCGGGCAAATCGTCGAACTCGGCGATACCGCGCAGGTGCTCTCCACCCCGGCACATCCTTATACCCGTCTGCTGCTGGATTCCGTGCCAAAAACCGGCGTGCCGTTGGCTGAAGAACGGGTAATTCGCAAAACGGAATTACCTGGCAACCGGGTACTGCCGACGGGCTGTTTTTTTCGCGACCGGTGCCCGTTGGCGACCCACGGCTGCGAAACTCGACAGGCGCTGCGCAGGCTTGATGCGGGAACTGACGTACGTTGTTGGCGTGCCTGATAATGCCCGGGAATCGTAGGCCGAATTCAACGTATTTATGCCCGGCCAGCATCGCGCGACCGGGCAATACTGCCGTTACGACTTCAGTTGATAATCGAGGGTGATTTCAGCTTTCAACACCTGCGACACCGGGCAGCCGGCTTTCGCTTTCTGAATAATACCGTCGAAGGTGGCGGCATCGATTCCCGGCACGTTCACTTCGCTGTGCAGCGCGATTTTGGTAATCGCAAAACCGGCATCAACTTTGTCCAGCGACACGTCAGCCGTGGTGTCGATAGCCTCCGGCGTAAAGCCCGCCTCACCAAGCATCAATGAAAGCGCCATAGAGAAACAGGCAGCATGCGCTGCGCCGATCAACTCTTCCGGATTGGTGCCTTTCGCCCCTTCAAAACGGGTATTGAAACCATAAGGCTGCTGGTTCAGCACGCCGCTTTCCGTCGAAACGGTGCCTTTTCCGCGTTTGATGTCGCCTTCCCAGTGTGCCTGACCTTTCTTATGGATTGTCATCGTTCGCTCCTTATTGTCGTCGGGATAACAAGTATAGGACGCTCATCCGATTTCGTGGCCGTTAGCAGAGACTTCTTAATTCCCTGCTTACACATTGACCTTTCCGATTAAATGTCCGACTATCAATCAGGTCGGTATCCATCGGTACCGTCGACCTTAAGGGTTATATTTCGTCCGCAGTCATATGGACTCATCCTTGAAACCAGTAACAGGATAAAGGAGTTAGAATGAAATCGAACCGTCAGGCCCGTCATATTCTTGGACTGGACCATAAAATCTCCAATCAGCGCAAAGTGGTGACTGAAGGTGATAAATCCAGCGTGGTGAACAACCCTACCGGCAGAAAACGCCACGCAGACAGCAAAAAGTAACCGCACAGTCCGAATATGACGATAAACACCATCGCAAACGCGATGGTGTTTTTGCTTACAAAAGCCTTAATTCATGCACGATGCTTTATACTCTGTGCCCGATGCCCTGGCGGAATGGCAACATATTATAAAAAGTGCCAGGGACGGATATTCAAAAAAAGAGTGAGTGACATGGAAACCAAAAGTAAAAAACTGCGTTCCCTTTATATTCCTTACGCTGGCCCTGTATTGCTGGAATTCCCCTTACTGAATAAAGGCAGTGCATTCAGCATGGAAGAGCGCCGTAACTTCAACCTGCTGGGGTTACTGCCGGAAGTGGTCGAGTCGATTGAAGAACAGGCAGAACGTGCCTGGATCCAGTATCAGGGATTCAAAACGGAAATCGACAAGCATATCTACCTGCGCAATATCCAGGATACCAACGAAACCCTGTTCTACCGACTGGTTAACAACCATCTCGATGAGATGATGCCGGTGATCTATACCCCAACGGTAGGTGCGGCCTGTGAACGTTTCTCCGAGATTTATCGTCGCGCGCGCGGCGTGTTCATCTCCTACCAGAACCGCCACAACATGGATGACATCCTGCAAAACGTCCCCAACCACAACATCAAAGTGATTGTGGTCACCGACGGTGAGCGAATTCTTGGTCTTGGCGATCAGGGGATCGGCGGGATGGGTATTCCCATCGGTAAGCTTTCGCTGTATACCGCCTGTGGCGGCATCAGCCCGGCCTACACCCTGCCCGTCGTGCTGGATGTGGGAACCAACAACCCGCAACTGCTCAACGATCCGTTATACATGGGCTGGCGCAATCCGCGCATCACCGACGACGAATACTATGCGTTTGTCGATGAATTCATTCAGGCCGTTAAGCATCGCTGGCCGGACGTTCTGCTGCAGTTTGAAGACTTCGCGCAGAAAAACGCCATGCCGCTGCTTAACCGCTATCGCGACGAAATCTGTTCGTTCAACGACGACATTCAGGGCACCGCCGCGGTGACCGTCGGTACGCTGATCGCCGCCAGCCGGGCGGCAGGCAGCCAGCTTAGCGAACAGAAAATTGTTTTCCTTGGCGCGGGTTCCGCTGGTTGCGGTATCGCCGAACAGATCATTGCCCAGATCCAGCGGGAAGGATTAAGTGAAGAAGCCGCGCGTGAGAGAGTCTTCATGGTGGATCGCTTTGGCCTGCTGACTGACCAGATGCCGAATCTGCTCTCCTTCCAGACCAAACTGGTGCAGAAGCGTGAAAATCTGCAGGCGTGGGACAGCGACAACGAAGTGCTGTCGCTGCTTGATGTGGTCCGTAACGTTAAGCCTGATATTCTGATTGGGGTTTCCGGGCAAACCGGTCTGTTCACCGAAGAAATCATCCGCGAAATGCACAAGCATTGCCCGCGTCCGATCGTGATGCCGCTGTCTAACCCCACCTCGCGTGTGGAAGCGACGCCGCAGGACATCATCGCCTGGACCGAAGGCAACGCGCTGGTCGCTACCGGTAGCCCGTTTATGCCGGTGGTCTGGAAAGACAAAGTCTATCCCATCGCCCAGTGTAACAATGCCTATATTTTCCCGGGGATTGGGCTGGGTGTGATTGCTTCCGGCGCCTCCCGCATTACCGATGAGATGCTGATGTCCGCCAGTGAAACGCTGGCCCAGTACTCGCCGCTGGTGCTTAACGGTGAAGGTCTGGTGTTGCCTGAACTGAAAGACATTCAGACCGTCTCGCGCGCCATTGCGTTTGCCGTCGGGAAGATGGCGCAGCAACAGGGTGTGGCGGTGAAAACCTCCGCTGAAGCGCTGTTGCAGGCTATCGAAGAGAACTTCTGGCAGGCGGAATATCGCGACTATCGTCGTACGTCTATCTGACGAACTGCCCGGTAGCACGCGCTGCCGGGCCTTCAGGCTTGCGCTGTCTCATCACTTGCGATTACACTTTCGCCATCGATTAACATTCGGATAAATAAAAGGAGGATACTTATGCTGTACTGTGAACGCTTCATCGCTTCACATGCTTTTGGCGATCGCCAGTGCTCAAGCGTTATCGGTATCGTGCTGCGATAACTTCTGCTTGAGCGAAGCTAACTTCTGAATTCCCCTTCTCTCGGGCTTACCGGGTTATCGTCAGCGATGTTTGACGAGGCGTTTTGACGCCTGTAACTCTTGAGTAAGCAACAATGAGCACATTACTAACCGCACAATCCCTGCACGTTGATACCGCGTTCGGCACGCTTTTCGACGATCTGACGTTTACCCTGAAAAAAGGCGATCGCATTGGGCTTATCGGCTACAACGGCTGCGGCAAAAGCACGCTGCTGAAAGTTCTCGACGGTTCGATTGTCCCGACTGGCGGCAGCCTGGCGCTGGCGAACCACTGTCATCTTGCGCGTGTCGAACAGCACCTGCCCGACGAGATCCTGCCGCTGACGTTACAGGAAGCCGTTCTGGCACAACTTCCTGAACATGAACGGGCCAGCCAGCTCTGGCAGGTCGAGGCGTTACTCGCGCAAATGGGCTTCAGTGTCCAGGATCGGCAATTAACGGCACAAACCTTGAGTGGCGGTCAGCATACACGTTTACTGCTGTCCCGCGCGCTGATGCGCCAGCCTGATCTGCTGCTGCTTGACGAACCGGGAAACCACCTGGATTTACCGACGTTACTGTGGCTGGAGCAGTTTCTACAGAACTGGTCCGGCAGTTTTGTGGTCGTGTCTCACGATCCGCAACTGCTCGACGCGATCACAAACGGCACGTGGATCTTGCGCGATCGTACCCTACACGCCTTTGCATTGCCCTGTAGCGCGGCACGCCAGGCACTGCTTGAACGCGACGCCATCGACGTGTTGCGCCATAAGGCGGAACAAAAAGAGATCGATCGCATCACCGCCAGTGCGAAACGACTGGCCACCTGGGGCCGGGTGTATGATAACGAAGATCTGTCGCGCAAAGCGAAGCAAATGGAAAAGCAGGTATTACGTCTGAAGGAGGTGCAAACGGATCTGACGGCAGGAAGTCAGTGGTCACTAACATTGCGCGGAGACGCGCTGCGGGCAGACCGTCTGCTGGAACTGTCTCAGTTGTCGGTCACGCCTGCCCCGGAGGCGCCGACGCTGTTTACCATTGCGGGCATCCGTTTGAAGAGCGGCGATCGGGTGGCGATTGTCGGGCGCAACGGTTGCGGTAAATCGTCGCTGTTAAAACTGATCTGGCAACATTATCAGACCGAACAGGAATCAGATTCGCTGCGCCTCCACCCTCGCGTGACGCTGGGCTACTACGATCAAACGCTGCATCAATTACCGGATGACGCGTCGCTGTTTGACGCCCTGGAACCGTTCGCCCCGCAGCCGGATATCCGTAAAATGGCGCTAATTAGCGCGGGATTCCCGTGGATACGCCACGCGCAATCGGTCAGTACATTAAGCGGTGGCGAGCGCTCTCGTCTGCTGTTTGTCGGTCTGTCGCTGGCGCGCTATAGCCTGCTGATGCTGGATGAACCGACCAACCATCTGGATATGGAAGGTAAAGAGGCGCTGGCACAGACCCTGCAAACCTTTGAAGGCGGCGTGCTGCTGGTCAGTCACGATCGGCAACTCATCAGCCAGAGCTGTAATCGGTTTTGGTTTGTTGACGACGGCGAGCTCAGCGAATGGCACGATGTCGACGCCATCAATGCCCGTATCCGACAGTCCGCAACAGAACACTTACCAGCGGTGTTGGAGGATAATGCTTCACTGGTCGCGGAGCTGGTTGATGAGGAGCAACTGCTGGAAAAACTGCTCGTACTCGAACAGCGTCTGGCTGAGGATCTGGCGCGAAAACCGAGACACCAGAAACCGCAGTTGCAGGCTCAGTGGCGTAAAGAGATAGACGACATCACCGCGCGTCTTTAACCCTCAATGCCCGGCAACGTGAGGTTTGCCGGGCAATTTGCGTGGCGCTTTCCAGTATTCATCCCCTCTCCTTTTCTCTTTGTTCATTTCGCCACACAATCGCACACGCGATGGCGAAAATTGTTGCGCCGAACGGAACACAATGCTAATGTTCCTCATGAAGGAACGAGGTGAAAAGGATGATCATGAATTTCAGGCACAAGGGATTACGCGACCTGTTTCTTCACGGTAAAACGTCAGGCGTGCTGGCAAAGCACGTCAAACGTTTGCGACACCGCCTCGCCGTGATTGACGCCGCAGGCTGCGTGAACGATATCAACATGCCCGGTTATCGGCTGCATCCTCTGAGCGGCGATCGTGATGGCGTCTGGTCAATATCGGTTTCAGACAACTGGCGTATGACGTTCGAATTTGTCAATGGCGATGCGTATATTCTGGATTACGAGGATTATCACTGATGAAAATGGCGAATCATCCCCGCCCAGGGGATATCATTCAGGAAGCGCTGGACGAACTGAACGTCAGTTTGCGTGAATTTGCCAGAGCAATGGAGATTGCGCCCTCAACCGCCAGCCGTTTACTCACGGGCAAAGCGGCACTCACCCCGGAAATGGCGATCAAACTCTCGGTGGTGATCGGCAGCTCCCCGGAAATGTGGCTAAATCTGCAAAATACCTGGAGTCTGGCACAAGCGCAAAAAAGCGTGGACGTGTCCCGCCTGCGCCGTCTGGCGGTGCAGTAATCGCGTTGACCGCCGGACGGGTAAACCCCGTCCGGCAAAATCGCTTATTGCTGTGGTTTTTTCGCTTTCCAGGCGTCCCATGCCTGTTTGATTTCCTGCTTTGCGGTCGCCGCGTCGTTAAAGCCGTTCAGCTCCACTTTCTTGCGTCCTTCCGGTAATTCTTTGTAGACGCGGAAGAACGATTCCAGGCGCTGAACTTCGATTTTCGGCAGGTCGGCCAGTTCCTTGATATTGTCATACGTAGGATCAATTTTGCTGGCGGGAACCGCCACAATTTTGTCATCCTTCTCGCCGCCATCAATCATTTTCAGTACGCCAATCGCACGCAGTTTGATCAGCGTACCCGGAGCCATCGGCGCGCGGGTATAGAAAATCACATCCAGTGGATCGCCATCACCTGCCAGCGACTGGGTCAGCGAACCGTAGTTTGCCGGATAGGCCACCGGCATCGACTGAAAGCGGTCTGCAACGATAAAGCCGGTGTTGGCGTCGGTTTCATATTTAATGATCCCGCCTGCCGGGATTTCCGTCACGGCGTAAAATTCTTCCGGATTGTTCTCCGGCTGTGGGAATTCGAGAATGTTCTGCGCCTGAACTGACGCGGAAAAAAGTACGCTCACAGCGAGCAATTTTTTGACCAGATGCATTGTTGGTTAACTCTTCGGTTATTTGTGAAGACAACACGTTACGTTTAGCTAATGACAGGATCATGACGTTTTTATGGCAAAAAAAAGGCGCTACCTGCGTAGCGCCTTCATCTGCTGAAAAAGGAATTAGTTTAGCCCTTCTTCACTCTCTTTTTTCGCTTCTGCTTTCTCGATATCACGGTACCAGCGCGGGTGGTGCTTCTTCGCCCAGCGGCGACTCACCTTCCCTTCAACCATCCCTTTAATCGATCCTTTCACCCAGAATGCCATGTACATATGAATGAGGATGGCGTGGATCAAAATGATCCCTGCCGCTGCGTGGATCAGCAGGCTGTAACGCACCACCTGCATCGGGAAATACTGCGCGAAATACGGACGCCAGATAATCACGCCGGTCACCAGCAGCACAAAAATCATGCTCATGATCGACCAGAACATCATCTTCTGTCCGGCGTTATATTTGCCGACATCCGCCACTTTGTGTTCGTTGCCTTTCAGCACTTCGACAATGTTTTTCAGCCACGGTATGTCTTTCTTGTCCGGGATGTTGTGGTGAACGAAGCGGACAAACATGAACATCAGCGCGATAAAGATCGCCACGCCAAAGAACGGGTGCAAAATGCGTCCCATCTGCGGCGTACCGAAGGTTTGCGTCAGCCATTGCAGCGTCGGGAAGAAAAATGAAATCCCCGACAGCGCGACCAGGAAGAAGCAAATCACCACCGTCCAGTGACAGGCGCGATCGATGAACTTCGTGCGCACAATCATTTTCGATTTACTCATGATGGTCCTCCTCGTCATCGTCCACTTCTTTGTTCGGACCTATACCGATGTAGTGATAGATCAGCCCGGCAAAGGTGGCGATAAATCCGGCGGCCGCCAGTGGCTTCAGCGCCCCTTTCCACAGATTGATAGAGGTGTCGACTTTCGGCTCGTTCGGTAAACCGTGGTAGAGCTCCGGCTGATCCGCGTGATGCAGGACATACATCACATGCGTACCGCCAACGCCCTGAGGGTTATAGACACCAGCATGTTCGTAGCCGCGCGCTTTTAGCTTCGCGACGCGCTGCTCGCCCATTTCCAGCATCTCTTGTTTGGTGCCGAAATGAATCGCCCCGGTCGGACAGGTTTTGACACAGGCCGGTTCCTGACCCACGCTGACGCGATCGACGCAGAGTGTACATTTATAGACGCGGTTGTCCTCTTTATTAAGGCGCGGAATATTAAACGGACACCCGGCGATGCAGTAGCCGCAGCCAATGCAGTGCTCGGACTGAAAATCGACAATCCCGTTGGCATACTGGATGATTGCACCTGCAGACGGGCAGGCCTTCAGGCAGCCCGGATCTTCACAGTGCATGCAGCCGTCTTTACGAATCAGCCATTCCAGTTTGCCGTTCTGTTCGGTTTCGCTAAAACGCATCACCGTCCAGGACTTGGCGCTGAGATCGGCGGGGTTGTCGTACACCCCGACACAATGTCCTACCTCGTCACGGATATCGTTCCACTCAGAGCAGGCCACCTGGCAGGCTTTGCAGCCCACACAGGAGGAGACGTCAATGAGCTTGGCGACCTCGGCTTTGTAATCACGCGCCTGCGGTGGCGGCGTAATCGTGTTTGTTGCGGACCGTTTGATGATGTCCTGCGTTTCCAAAGACATATGCTCGCCCCCCTTACGCCTTCTCGATGTTAACTAAAAACGCTTTGTACTCCGGCGTTTGCGAGTTTGAGTCACCGACGTTTGGCGTCAGGGTGTTGGCGATATAGCCTTTACGCGCCACCCCTTCAAAGCCCCAGTGCAGCGGGATCCCGACGGTTTCAACCTCCTGACCGTTGACGTGCAGCGTACGCAGACGACGTGTCACCACCGCAACCGCACGAATGAATCCGCGCTTGCTGCTTACCTTCACGTAGTCACCGTTGCCAATGCCTTTGGCGGCGGCCAGCGTTTCGCTGATCTCCACAAACTGTTCCGGCTGCGCGATAGCGTTCAACAGCGCGTGCTTGGTCCAGGTGTGGAAGTGTTCGGTCAGACGATAGGTCGTTCCGACATACGGGAACGCGTCCTTCTTCCCTAAGCGCAAGACGTCATCTTCATAGATGCGCACGACCGGACTGGACACCACGTTCGGATGCAGCGGGTTAGTACCCAGCGGCGTTTCCATTGGTTCGTAGTGTTCAGGGAACGGGCCTTCCGCCAGTTTATCAAGGGCAAACAAGCGCCCCAGTCCTTCGGGCTGCATGATAAACGGGCCGGTTGCGCTGCCCGGAGGCGCGGTGTTGAAGTCCGGGATATCGTTACCCGTCCATTTCGCCCCGTCCCACTGGATCAGCATGCGTTTCGCATCCCACGGCTTACCGTTGATATCCGCTGAAGCGCGGTTATACAGCACGCGACGGTTCAGCGGCCATGCCCATGCCCAACCCAACGTGTTGCCCAGCCCTGATGGGTCGGCATTATCGCGGTTGGCCATCTGGTTGCCCTTCTCCGTCCAGCTACCGGTGTAGATCCAGCAGGAAGACGAGGTCGTACCATCATCACGCAGTTGCGCGAAGCTGGTGAGCAGTTGCCCTTTCTTCGCAATCAGCACGCCGTTGGCGTCATAGAGATCGGCTAACGCGTAGCCGTTGTTCTCTTTCGCCACTTCTTCTGACTCTGGGTGATCCGGCTGTTTGTAGTCCCAGCGCATTTTCAGCAGCGGTTCCACACCTTTACCGCCTTCTGTGCGATACATTTCGCGCAGACGATGGAAAAGCCCGGCCAGAATTTCACCGTCGTTACGCGCTTCACCCGGTGCATCCTGACCTTTCCAGTGCCACTGTAGCCAACGCCCGGAGTTGGCAATGGAGCCATCTTCTTCAGCAAAACAGGTGGATGGCAGGCGGAACACTTCCGTCTGAATGGACGCCGGATCGACATCGTTCGACTCGCCGTGGTTCTGCCAGAAGGTTGAGGTTTCAGTCACCAGCGGATCGATCACCACCATGTACTTCAGCTTGCTCAGGCTGCGAACCACTTTGTTTTTGTCCGGGAAGGACGCAACCGGGTTGAAGCCCTGACAGATGTAGCCGGTGACTTTCCCGCTATCCATCATGTTGAAGTATTTAATGACGTCGTAGGCCTGATCCCATTTCGGCAACCAGTCAAAGCCCCAGTCATTCTCTTTCTGCGCATCATCGCCGTAGAACGCTTTCATCAGGCTGACGGCAAACTTCGGATAGTTGCTCCAGTAGTTCACCTGATCCGCCAGCGTGGCTTTCGGCGTGTTGGCGTTCAGCCAGGTCTGCCAGTCGCTCTGCTTTTCCGACGGCAGCGTCAGATAGCCAGGCAAACTGGTGGAAAGCAGTCCGAGGTCAGTCAGCCCCTGAATATTCGAGTGACCACGCAGGGCGTTCACGCCGCCGCCGGCCATCCCCATGTTGCCGAGCAACAGTTGGATCATCGCCATCGTGCGGATGTTCTGCGCCCCGACCGTATGTTGGGTCCAGCCCAGCGCATACAGGAACGTGGTTGTACGATCCGCCGCACTGGTGGAGGCCAGCACGTCACACACTTTCAGGAAGTCAGCCTTCGGCGTCCCGCAGATGTTCTCGACGACGTCCGGCGTATAGCGGGAAACGTGCTGTTTCAGCAAATTCCATACACAGCGCGGATGCGACAGAGTGTCATCGCGTTTGGCATAGCCGTTTTCATCGAACTGGTAGTTCCAAGACGACTTATCGTACTGCCGTTTTTTCGCGTCATAACCGCTGAATAAACCGTCATCAAAGGTAAAATCATCCCGTACCAGCAGGCTGGCGTTGGTGTAATGCCTGACGTATTCGGCGTTAATTTTGTTATTTTCAATCAGATACCGCAGCACACCGGACAGGAACGTAATGTCCGTGCCGGAGCGAATCGGCGCATAAATATCCGCAACCGAGGCGGTACGGGTAAAACGGGGATCGACAACAATCAGCGTGGCGTCATTGTTGTTCTTCGCTTCCATCGCCCAGCGGAAACCCACTGGATGGGCTTCAGCGGCGTTACCGCCCATCACCATCACGACGTTGGCGTTTTTGATATCAACCCAGTGGTTGGTCATCGCACCGCGACCAAATGTTGGAGCAAGACTTGCTACCGTTGGTCCGTGTCAGACGCGCGCCTGGTTGTCTACTGCCAGCATGCCAAGTGAGCGCACAAATTTTTGCGTCAGCATGCCGGTTTCATTACTGGCGGCGGAGGCGCAGAGCATCCCCGTGGAAAGCCAGCGGTTTACCGTTACGCCCTGTTCATTTTTCTCGATAAAGTTGGCGTCGCGGTCGGCTTTCATCAGTTTTGCAATGCGGGTCAGTGCTTCATCCCAGCTAATGCGTTGCCATTTGTCGGAGCCGGGTGCACGGTATTCCGGGTAGCGCAGACGGTTTTCGCTATGAATGTAATCCAGCAGACCGGCGCCCTTCGGACACAATGCGCCACGGCTGACCGGATGATCCGGATCACCTTCAATATGATAAAGCGCTTCTTTGGCGTTTTTTGCTCCATCTCCCAAGCTATACATTAATAGCCCGCAACCTACGGAACAGTATGTGCAGGTGTTTCGGATCTCTTTCGCGCGCAACAGTTTATAATTTCGCGATTGAGCCAGTGCCATTTTGGGCGTAAATCCCAGCGCAGCAACCGTTGTTCCAGCCATACCGCCCGCGCAGATTTTAAAAAACTTTCTGCGGCTGACGTTCATTGCTTTCCCTCTTTTTCCAGAGTTGTCATGTCGCCGAGGAAACTAACAGCAATACCCATATTTTTTTTGAGTCAAATCAATAACGAAACGGTTCCGCTACTAAATAGCCCCAATTGTCGGTTTTATATACCACTAAGGTGGTAACCCCTCTTCGGATTCACCTGGATAATTTCGCTAAAAAAGTGCTATATATTTCGACTTCTTTTAGATAAGGCATGGGAAACGGCAAACGGAATGACGAAACAAAAAGCAACGCTGATTGGACTTATAGCCATTGTGCTGTGGAGCACCATGGTAGGTCTGATTCGCGGCGTCAGTGAAGGACTTGGGCCAGTCGGCGGTGCGGCGGCAATTTATTCATTAAGTGGACTGTTACTGATATTTACCGTGGGATTTCCCACTATCCGTCGTTTTCCTGTTGGTTATTTAATCGCCGGTAGCGTGCTGTTTGTCAGTTATGAAATATGTCTGGCGTTATCGTTGGGCTATGCCGCCACACGTCATCAGGCGATTGAGGTCGGTATGGTTAATTATTTATGGCCAAGTCTGACTATTTTATTCGCGATTTTGTTTAATGGTCAAAAAACCAGCTGGATAATCGTTCCTGGATTACTGCTCGCGATAACCGGTATTTGTTGGGTGCTGGGGGGCGAAAATGGTCTGAATCCAGGGGAAATTATCAGCAATATCACCAGCAGTCCATTGAGCTATTTTCTCGCCTTTCTTGGGGCATTTATCTGGGCGACCTACTGTACCGTAACCAATAAATATGCGCGTGGATTTAATGGCATCACGGTTTTTGTTTTACTGACCGCACTCAGTTTGTGGGTCCACTATTTTCTGACGCCGCAACCTGAAATGGTGTTCAGTACACCGGTGGTGATAAAACTGGTCTCTGCCGCCCTGACGTTGGGCTTTGCCTATGCGGCCTGGAACGTGGGAATTTTGCACGGGAATGTCACCATCATGGCGGTTGGTTCGTATTTCACACCGGTGCTGTCATCTGCGCTGGCAGCCGTGCTGCTGAGCGCCCCGCTATCGTTCTCTTTCTGGCAGGGAGCCATTATGGTCTGCATCGGTTCTCTGCTCTGCTGGTGGGCCACACGCCGCGCATAACACTCTACCGGGTTGGTACGCTTTCTGGCCCGGACTTCACCTTCGCACGACAAATTGTCACTCGTTTATTTTTAGGATATTCATCTTTTGTTAGAAAATTCTTATTTGATTTTTCTGACCACTCAACCATAACTGTATTAATCAATGGAATCGGATTTATTTATTTCATCTTTAGTAAGAGCGTTAACTCTTTAACTTTATGTTAAATTTATGCTAACAAGACGCTAATAAATCAGTGGGTTACATTGTTTGACAATTATTAACCCGTATATAGTACACATTGTTAACTAACTCAATTAATAACCAATTCCGCGTATATAGTCCCCTGTGAAAATATTGCATGAAAGGTGATTTCTAAGAATATCTGCGACTCAGATTTGACTTAAGGCGATCTGGATCACACAAATGGAAATAATCTGCAATTACATGAAACTTATTATTGAATTGATACTGCTGCGTAATTTAAAAATAGCTTGCCATTGATTAAATGATTCGATCGACAATGGTTCAGGAATCACACCAAGAAAATTATAAGGATTGTTAACAATGAAACTTAAATTAGTTGCAGTGGCAGTGACTAGCCTGTTGGCAGCAGGCGTCGTGAATGCGGCAGAAGTGTATAACAAAGACGGCAACAAACTGGATCTGTACGGTAAAGTGACCGCTCTGCACTACTTCTCCGACAATGACGGCGATGATGGCGACAAAACTTATGCACGTCTGGGTTTCAAAGGTGAAACGCAGATTAACGATCAGCTGACCGGTTTCGGCCAGTGGGAATATGAATTCAAAGGCAACAACGACGAAGCGAATGGCAACAAAGGCAACAAAACTCGTCTGGCGTTTGCTGGTCTGAAATTTGCTGAGTTCGGTTCTTTCGATTACGGCCGTAACTATGGCGTTGCTTACGACGTTGGCGCATGGACCGACGTTCTGCCTGAGTTCGGTGGTGACACCTGGACCCAGACTGACAACTTCATGACTGCCCGTACCACTGGCGTTGCAACCTACCGTAACACCGACTTCTTCGGTCTGGTTGAAGGCTGGAACTTTGCCCTGCAGTATCAGGGTAAAAACGATCGTGGCGACGAAGTTAAAGCGAACGGTGACGGCTTCGGTCTGTCCACCAGCTATGAGTACGAAGGTTTTGCAGCAAGCGCCGCTTATGCGAAATCTGACCGTACTGATGACCAGGTTGCTTACGGTAACAACAGCCTGAATGCTTCCGGCGACAACGCTGAAGTGTGGGCTGCTGGCCTGAAATATGATGCAAACAACATCTACCTGGCAACTACCTACTCTGAAACTCGTAACATGACGCCGTTCGGTGATGATCACATCGCGAACAAAACTCAGAACTTTGAAGTTGTTGCTCAGTATCAGTTCGACTTCGGTCTGCGTCCGTCCCTGGCTTACCTGAAATCCAAAGGTAAAGACCTGGGTGCATGGGGCGACCAGGATCTGGTTGAATACGTTGATGTTGGCGCAACCTACTACTTCAACAAAAACATGTCTACTTATGTTGATTACAAAATCAACCTGATCGACGAAAGCAACTTTACTCGTGCTGCTGGTGTAGGCACTGACGACATCGTTGCCGTTGGCCTGACCTATCAGTTCTAATTTTTTAGAATTGAGCTGTACAAAAGCCAGCCCACGATGGGCTGGTTTTTTTTCCCCCGAAATCGAATCGGTCATAAGGAGAATGCCGTGCAAACCTATACAGGACGTTGTCTCTGCGGACAAAGCCATTTCACCGTCGACCTCGAATCCCTCGATGTCTACGCCTGTCACTGTACGATTTGCCAGAAATGGTCCGGTGGGATCGCGATGTATCTGGAAGCCTGTGGGCAGCCGATGATGGATGCCGATGCATCCGACCCGGCGCATTTTGCATCGTCGCCACGCGGGGAACGGTATTTTTGTTCCGGCTGTGGATGTCCGTTGTGGATCAAGTTGACCGACACTGAGCGCTACTTCATTCCCTGGACGTTGCTCGAATTTAACGAGGTCGATCGTCGTCGTCTGATCCTCGCCGCTGAGATTTATACCGAAACGCAACCCGCATTCTGGCGGCTTACAGGTCAGTACGCTCGTCTGAGCGGCAAGGAAGTGGAAGAACTGGACAACCGCTGCCAGTTCACCTACTGAGTTACTCGCGTGCGGCCTTCGCCAGACTGAACCACATGCCGACTGCCAGCAAAATCAGCATGCTCCCGGCGCTGCTTAATGCCACGCTATGCGACCAGGTAAAAGCCTGCTTCGCGGCCAGCAGAACAGGATCCGCCAATGCCGAGGGAAGCGACTGCGCCAGTTGTACCGCTTCACCCATTGAAGACGAGGCACGTTCCATTTCTCCGGCGTTCAGACCATCAGGCAGCACAATCGACGCAGAGAAACTGCGGCTGAGCAACAGACCAAAGACAGCAATTCCCAGCCCCGCCCCCAGCTCATAGGCCATCGTTTCGATCGCCCCGGCCGCTGCCGCTTTCTCGGCCGGCGCCGCCGCCATGATCGCCGCCGTTGAGGCCAACAGCGCGCTGGCGGCACTGAATCCCAGTAGCGCCATTAACATCCAGGCCTGAATTTGCTGGGTACTGAAATCCGTTGCCGCCAGGCCATAGAAACTCAATGCGCTTAGCGCCATTCCACCGGTTGCCACTTTCCGCAGCCCCAGTCGTGATACCAGCATCCCGGCAATCGGGCCGCTAAACCCACTGGCCAGCATCACTGGCAGCATAAACAATCCAGCCTGATACGGCGTTAAGCCATGAACAAACTGCAATTCCTGCGCCATTAACAGCTCAAAACCGACCAGTGTAATCATCGCTGTCATCGCCATCACCACGCCGCTTAAGATAATACGATGGGTGAACAGGCGCATATCAATCATGGGACGACTCGCCGCCAGCTGAATGCGGACAAACTGCGCCAGCAACAGTGCGCCGCTCACCAGCGCCAGCGCGATAACGCCGGTAGCTATGTGCCCTTTCAGCGCCGTTTTCGCGCTATAAACCAGCAGCAGAATCGCGACAATCAGCATAATGGCATGTCCCAGATTGAGCGACTGATCGCGACGTCCGGCCTGACGCGGAACATAGCGCGCAGTGAGCGCCACCACGACAAGTACAATCGGCACATTGATTAAGAACACTGAGCCCCAATAGAAGTGCTCAAGCAGCATGCCGCCCACCAGCGGGCCGAATGCCGCCCCGCCAGACCCCACTGCCGCCCAGACGCCAAGCGCCATGTTGCGATGGCGTGCTTGCGAGAAGGTGGCGCGGATCCCGGCCAGCGTCGCCGGTACGATCATCGCCGCGCCAATTGCCAGAATGGCCCGAGTGGCGATCAGCCAGCTGGCGGTGTGGGCAAAGGCGGCAGCCAGTGACGCGAGACCGAAGAGCGTCCCGCCGAGGATCAGCAGGCGCTTAAAGCCGATGCGATCGCCGAGCGCGCCCATCGGCAGTACCATCCCTGCCATCACCAGCGAGTAAATATCAATGATCCACAACAGCTCGTTGCCACTGGCAACCAGCGTCATACTCAGCGTGGGTGCGGCAACATGCAGCACCGTTGCATCAATCGCAACAGGAATGTAGACCAGCACAATAATCACTAACGTTAACCACTG
This sequence comes from Citrobacter sp. RHB35-C17, assembly GCF_013816795.1. Taxonomy (NCBI): domain Bacteria; kingdom Pseudomonadati; phylum Pseudomonadota; class Gammaproteobacteria; order Enterobacterales; family Enterobacteriaceae; genus Citrobacter; species Citrobacter sp. RHB35-C17. The sequence continues at coordinate 2,295,350 of NZ_CP057150.1, forward strand.
ACGAAACATAAAGCTCCCTGTAAATACAAACTGGACACATGTCCAGCTTCCACGATCCTACGGAAAATTGAACATATGTCCAACTTTTTGTTCAGCTACGTGATTATCGAAGATGAGGGTTATTGAATCTGTGAATGATTTTGACGTCGGTGAATGATGGCAATCCAGCGGAATAAAACAGCAAGCCGACCTCCCGTGTCGGCTTACGGGCAGAACAACATCAGCCGAGATCGCCTCCGGCAACCGGTAAGATGACGCCGGTAATATAGCTGGCGTCATCGCTGGCGAGGAACAGGATCGCATTCGCCTGCTCCGCCAGCGTGCCATAGCGGTGCATCAGACTGCTGTCGATGGTCTGATCAATCACCTGCTGATACCACGCCTGCTCCTGGGCGGACGGCGTTTCGTCATTACGCGGAACGAGACGCGCCGGGGCGTCGGTCCCTCCGGGTGCCACCGCATTGATGCGAATACCGCAGCCGCTGTATTCCATTGCAATCGATCGTGTTAGCGCGTTGACGCCGCCCTTCGCGGCTGAATATGGCACGCGGTTTACCCCGCCTGTGGCAACAGAAGAGATATTCACAATACTGCCGCGCCCCTGTTTCAGCATCCACGGGAGCGCTGCGCGGCAGCCCCACAGTGTCGGAAACAGCGAACGACGGATCTCTTTCTCAATCTGATCCGGCTGGTATTCGGCAAACGGTCGGGCCCAGATAGTCCCGCCGACGTTATTGACCAGCACGTCCAGTTGTCCAAAATGCGCGACGCCTGCGGCAAAAACCTGTTCGGTGCTTTCCCATTGTTCCAGGTCCGCTTCCAGCGCCAGCACCTGACACCCACCCGACGCCAGCGTTGCCGCCAGTTCATGGACGTGGCGGGAACGATCGATAAGCAACAGCCGCGCCCCTTCTTGCGCGGCCTGAATAGCGGTCTGGCGACCAATTCCCTGCGCCGCGCCGGTAATGGCCACAACTTTATCGTTAAATCGCATAGAGGCTCCTTACGCCGCCGCACTCTGGCTGGCGATAAATTTTTCGTACCAGAATCCGGCTGGCGTAATGCCCCGCTCGCGTAACGCCGTGGTGATGGCATTGACCATCGGCGGCGGACCACAAAGATAAATATCCACATCGCCCTGATTGAGCATCGCCTCGCTAAGATGATCGGTGACAAACCCGCGCTGTGGACAACCACTTTGCGCGTCAGCGACAACCGGTAACCAGCGGAAGTCAGCCAGTTTCTGCTGAAAGGCGTCCAGCTCGTCGGTTTTGACCAGGTCGACATCATAGGTCACGCCATACAGTAACGAGATCTGACGCTGGCTCCCCTGCGCAGCGAGCGTTTCCAGCATGGACAGCATCGGGGCCAGTCCGGTACCGCCAGCCAGCATCAGCACCGGGCGTTCGCCGTGGCGCAGATAAAAACTGCCCATCGGACCGCTAAGCGTAACGGTATCACCGGGTTGTCCGCGCCGGGTCAGCCACTGACTCATCAACCCACCGGGCACATTACGGATCAGAAAGCGTCCTTCGTTACTGCCCGGCAGCGAACTGAATGAGTAGGCACGCTGCTGCGTCGTCCCCGGAACCTGAATGTTGATGTACTGCCCGGAGAGAAAATGGAGCGCGGTATCCGGGCGTACGACCAGTTCAATCGCCGTGTCAGAGAGCGCATTGATCGCCAGTACATCTGCATGCGTCGTCGTGATACTGGTTTTACACTGTGCCGCAGCGACCGGCACGTCAATGACACAGTCGCTGGCGGGGATCATCTGGCAGGTCAGCACCTGTCGTGCAGTGGCTTCATCCTCGCTCAGCGCCTCTTCCAGAAAGTCCTCTCCCAGCGCGTAATCGCCGCTGGCGCAGTGGCATTTACAGGTGCCGCAAACGCCGTCGGAGCAATCCATCGGCAGGTTCACCTTCTGCCGGTAAGCGGCATCCAGTACCTTTTCACCGGCGTTGCATTGAATAAAACGGGTGATGCCGTCCTCAAAATTGAGGGCAATTGTAAAACTCATAAGCACCTCTTAAATATGGTAAACGTCAATCACCTGACGGATATAGTCGTTATTGAGTCGCACAGTTTTCCGCGTGATTTGCGGCTGGCCGTCCTGTTCAACCAGCGTGCAGTGTGTGGTGCCGAAGTAGGCATCGGTATGCTGATAACGGTGGCTGTAAGTGACCCAGTTGTAGCGCACCTCGATGCCGCCTTCTTTCTCGCCCAACAGTTCGATGTTGCTGATCATATGCGTGGTACGCGGCTCCGGGGTGCTGGCGCCGGAACGTTCGGTTTTGATGCGGTACACCCTGTCTTCCAGTCCGTCCCGATTGGGATAATAGATAAGCGAAATCTCCCGCTGTGGGTCGCGGGTGGTTTTATCATCATCGCCCCAGGCGGGCATCCAGAAGACTACCTTCGGGCTATAGCAGTTGAGCCACGCGTCCCACTGGCGATCGTCCAGCAACCGCGCTTCGTAGTAGAGAAACTGGCGAACCTGTTCAAGCGTTAACATCCGCCCACCTCCACGCGTTGCGTAATCGACTGTTCATATTGCTGCTGTTCTTTTTCCACCGCCGCGAGCATCACGTTTTGCCAGTGATGATGATGAGCGATGTAGAGCGCCTCATCTTCGGACTTCACACCACTCAACAGCGGTCTGAATCCTGCCTGTTGTGCATGTTCATCGGGGCCATGCACCCAGTGCAGCGCGCCGCGACTGAGATCGCTCCACGCCAGATTTTCTCCCAGATAGCCGCGCTGGCAGGCGCTGAACTCTTCCAGATCGTCGGGGGTTCCCATCCCGCTGACGTTAAAGAAATCCTCATACTGGCGAATGCGTAGCGCGCGAGCCTGGTCAGATTCGCCTTTAGGCGCAAAGCACCAGATCGTCACTTCGGTTTTATCGACCGCGATGGGGCGAATCACGCGGATCTGCGTGGAAAACTGATCCATCAGGTACACGTTGGGATAGAGACACAAATTCCGTGTCTCATTGACCATCTGGTCGGCGCGATTTTCACCAAATTCCGCCTTTAACCGCTCACGATGATCGTAAACCGGGCGGACTTCAGGGTTCATCGCCCGCGTCCACAGCAGCATATGACCGTGTTCAAACCCGTACCCACCGCCGAGACTCTTAGACCAGCCGTTGGCATCCACCGCCCGCGTGCCTTCCGCTTCGTAATTACGGCGCGACATGGTTGAGGCATAATTCCAGTGCACCACGCTGACGTGATAGCCGTCAGCCCCGTTTTCCGCCCCCAGTTTCCAGTTGCCTTCATAGATATAACTGGACGACCCTTTCAGGACTTCCAGCCCCTCGGGAGCCTGATCGACCATCAGATCGATAATTTTGCTGGTCTCGCCGAGGTAGGTTTCCAGCGGCAGCACATCTTCACTCAGACTACCGAACAGAAATCCGCGATACGAGGCAAAGCGCGGAAGCGATTTCAGATCGTGCGACCCGTCATGCCTGAATGTCTCCGGATAACCACCGGTACTTTCATCTTTCGCCTTCAACAGTTTGCCGTTATTACTGAAGGTCCAGCCGTGAAACGGACAGGTAAAAGAGTTTTTATTTCCCGTCTTTCGTCGACATAACATCGCGCCACGATGCGCACAGCTATTAATAAGCGCATGCAGTTCGTTCTTTTTATCGCGGGTAATAATGACCGGTTGACGTCCCAGGGTCAGCGTAAAATAATCACCGGGTTCCGGGATCTGACTTTCATGCGCCAGAAATACCCAGTTCCCTTCGAAGATATGTTTGAGTTCCAGATTAAATAACTGCTCATCGGTAAATATCGAACGATGGCAGCGATAAATATGATTATCACGATCCACAATCAGAGCCTGCGTGATTTTATCTTTTAATGCCGAGAGCGTTTTTTGCATGAGTGTATCCCTCCTGCATAATTCAGGATGTATATACCCGTCATACTTTAAGTGGCAGTTGCGTTGGCTGCGCTCAAATTATGTAGGGTATAAAACGGTATGGGTCAGACAGGCGTCGCGTATTATTCCTGAGCGCGCAGTCGGGTAACTCGTTGTTCTTCTTCAGCACGTTGCGCCGCGCACAGCGTAAAGTCGAAACAGACTTCTGTATGTTCACCGGCAAGGTCGCGTTGCTGAATCAACGCCGGATCGCTGATTTTCACCGGGTCGGCAATCAGACCATCACGGGTAGCGAAGGCGAAATCATCCCACAGATACTGGTCACCGTTCAGGTTGATCTGACTGGTCAGGTGCTTAAAGCCCGGCGCAGAGACAAAGAAGTGGATGTGCGCCGGGCGGTTGCCGTGGCGGCCCAGTTGATTGAGCAATTTCTGCGTCGGGCCGTCCGGCGGACAACCGTAACCCGAAGGCAGAATACTGCGCACGCTGTAGCGCCCTTCAGCGTCGGTACGAATGCGACGGCGCAGGTTGTAGTCGCTCTGGCTCTGATCGAAGAAAGAGTAATTGCCCAGCGTGTTGGCATGCCAGATATCGACAATCGTCCCGGCCACCGGTTGTCCGTGTACGTCCTTGACCTGACCGTGCAACCACATCACTTCGCCAGCATCTTTGCCGTCATCCATCCGGGCATAGCCATCAGCCAGCGGTGCGTTAGCCACATACAATGGCCCTTCGATGGTACGCGGGGTACCGGTCTCTGATGACTGGCGGGATTCGATCGCTTCCTGGCGCAGATCGAGGAAGTGTTCCAGACCCAGACCGGCAGCAAGCAGGGCCGCTTCCTGACGTCCGCCCAGTTCATGCAGATAATTCACCGCATGCCAGAATTCTTCCTGCGTGACATTATAATCATCAATAAGGGTACAAATATCACCGAGCAGGCGATGAATAATCGATTTAAAACGTTCATTCCCTTCCGGCCCATTTAATCCGGCACCTTCACGCAATAATTTCTGTACGTCATCTTGTTGGATAAAAGAATGGCTCATAATGCGTCTCGCTTATTATTGTCTGTAGGGTTATGCCGGATCATTTCCGGCATGCGGTACTGATATTATCGGTCGTTATTCTGAATAGACGATGGATGGCGGCACAGCGCTTCGATGCGAATATCCATAAATGGATATAACGGCAGTGCCATTAATATCCGGTGTAATTCTTCGGGATCATCGACATCAAAGATACTGACATTGGCGTACTGCCCTGCAACGCGCCAGATATGTCGCCATTTACCGTCTCGTTGTAACTGTTGGGAATAGGCTTTTTCCCGTGATTTAATCTCTTCAATTTCATTCGCCGGCATTCCGTAAGGAATCTTCACGGTCATATCCACTTTAAATAACATTTGTCTCTCCTGTTATTCCCGACGCTTGCGGGCATAAAACTGCAGTTTTTCCTCATCCAGTTCGACTCCCAGTCCCGGTGCTTGCGGCAGCGTGACACAACCATCGGCGAAGGAGAGCGGAAAGCTGACGATGTCATCTTTTAACAGCAGCGGGCCAAACATCTCTGTGCCCCACTGCAACGGCAGAGTTGACCATGCATGCAGTGATGCCACCGTACCCACGGTACCTTCGAGCATCGTGCCGCCGTACAGTCCGATTCCTGCCGCCTGTGCAACGTGCGCCAGTTTCAGCACGCTGGCCGGTCCACCGGCTTTGGCAATCTTCAGCGCATAGGCGCCGCTGAACCCCTGCTGCGCCAGACGATAACCGTCGAAATGGCTGGCAACGGATTCATCCGCCAGGATTGCCGCGTCACTGCGATGACTCAGGCGAACCAGCGCATTGTTGTCTTCGGCGCTCACCGGTTGCTCAATCAGGTCAACGCCCATGGCCGCCAGTTCCCGACATCCTTTTGCCGCTGAAGTGGCATCCCACGCCTGGTTGACGTCAACACGGATGCTGGCGCGATCCCCCAGCGCTTCCACAATGGCACGGGTATGACGCAGGTCGGTTTCCAGCTCCCGGGCGCCGATCTTCAGCTTAAATGCCCGATGCCGCCCGGCATCCAGCAGCCGCTGTCCCTCGGCAATATCGTTGTCCGTGTTGCCGCTGGCGAGCGTCCATAAGACCGGCAGGACGGTATTCAGCGCGCCGCCCAGCAGTGCGGAAACCGGCAGTCCTAACGCTTTTCCCTGGGCATCCAGCAGCGCGGTTTCAATAGCCGATTTGGCAAAGGTGTTGCCTTTGATTGCACTGCGAATACGCGACGTCAGCGCATTCAGATTCCCGGCAGGCTGGCCTTTCAACAGAGGTGTGAAATAGTGCGTAATCGCGGACTGAATCGCCTCCGGACTTTCCACCCCATAGCTCAGACCACCAATAGTAGTGGCTTCGCCAATGCCGCAGATCCCGTCTGAACGTGTGATCCGGACAATCACCAGCGTCTGGCACCCCATCGTGGTCATAGAAAGTTTGTGAGGCCGAATCGTCGGGACATCAACCACCCAGCTTTCAATATGTTCAACGGTCGCAGTCATTGTTTCTTCCTGAGCATAAATATCATTACTTTTCGTGCCACCGGTGATAACCCACGGTGACGATGCTTTTGACAATAGGTGTGTGCTATGGAGGTGGTCAACGGCGATAATCGAAATGTTGTGCGATTATCGGCGTGATTGTTACGTTGAGGTTAATAGTGTGATCCCGGTGGGAAAATGGGGATATTCCCGGGCTCGCGTTCATTCGCGCGGTATAGTTGATGCGGTTTAAGATTTGCGTTGCACAGGAGAAGGACTCAATGAGCGATAAAAATCAGATAGTTATCAATAGCCCGCCGGCTAAGTCTGACCCTAATTTTATGCTGTCCCTGGCGCGGGGTCTGGAAGTCCTGAATGCGTTTACTCCTCAACGTCAGCGCCTGACGATTTCACAACTCAGCCAGAAAACGCAGATTTCCCGTGCGGCTGTGCGTCGCTGTCTCTATACCCTGGCGGCACTGGGCATGGTGCACAGTCCCGACGGCCGCAGTTATGAACTGCTGCCACGCGTACTGGCCGTGGGTCACGCCTATCTCGCCGGTACGCCGCTGGCAAAAGTGGCGCAGGCCGCGCTGGATAATCTGGGTAAATCACTCGGCGAATCCTGTTCTGCTGCCACGCTTGATGGCGATAACGTACTGTATATCGCCCGCGCGGCGGTGAATAACCTGCTCAGCGTCGACATTGGACGCGGTAGCCGTCTGCCCGCATGGGCCACGTCGATGGGTCGCGTGCTGCTTAGCGCGCTTCCCGAAGAACAGTTAGAGGTGACATTGTCACGCGCTCAGCTCCTCCGCTATACCCCGCATACGATTTGCGACCTGACGGCGCTGCGGGAAGAGATCGCCCGGGTACGTATCCAGGGCTACGCGTTGGCTGACCGACAGATCGAAGTTGGACTCTGTTCCCTGGCCGTTCCGCTGCTTTCCCGCAGTGGCAACGTGGTGGCGGCCCTCAATGTCGGGGTGCCGGCGTCATCAATGAGCGCCGTCGCGTTGAAGGAAAAAGCGCTGGCCCCCCTGCGTCGTTCCGCGATGGAACTCTCGCTTCAGTTGTAGCGTGTAACAATTGAACGGTTGTCCAGCTTGTTGATACACTGCCTCTCCGCAAAGAATGGAGGGGATATGAGCTATCTGAACAAAGATGAGCGTCGCGAAGTGATATTGCAGGCCGCCATGCGCGTGGCGCTCGAAGACGGTTTTTCGGCCATGACCGTCCGACGGATAGCCACAGAAGCAAAAGTGGCCACCGGGCAAGTCCACCACCATTTCACCTCCGCTGGCGAACTGAAATCACAGGCTTTTGTTCGTCTGATTCGCACCTTGCTGGATGCGGAACTGGTCGCGGAAGATGCCACCTGGCGCACGCGTCTGCACGCCGCGCTGGGCAGTGATGATCGCGGATTCGAGCCCTACATTAAGCTCTGGCGCGAAGCGCAGATCCTTGCGGATAAAGACCCGGAAATCAAAAGCGCTTATCTCCTCACCATGCGCATGTGGCACGAGGAAACGGTCGCAATTATCGAAAGCGGACTCGCCGCCGGAGAGTTCACCCTCGCCTCCGCCCCTGCCGACATCGCCTGGCGCCTGATTGCGCTGGTCTGTGGCCTTGATGGCATGTACGTTCTCGGCATTCAGGAGATGGCCGATCCGGCGTTTGATCGCCATCTTGATCGCATGATTGAGCTGGAGCTTTTTTCCTGAACGAATGAATGTTAATCACTTATACTTTTTATTTACATTTGGTAACACTTAAGCAACCTGTTATTCCCCCTTCGCTCCGCGTGGTTGCGCATTTTTATCTATCCTTTCATCAATATTCCTAAAAGCATTAATAAATTCTAAAAAGGGCGTATAGCGCCCTTTTACGCAGACTATTTCTTATTTTTTTATGAACGATCTGTGCATGTGAGGGGTAATATGGCACGACAAAATGAGAAAAATAATCGTTATCTTTTGAGTGACTGGAAGCCGGAAAATCCTGCATTTTGGGAAAATAAAGGAAAGCACATAGCGCGAAGAAACCTTTGTATCTCAGTTGCTTGCCTTTTACTCGCCTTCTGCGTCTGGATGTTATTTAGTGCCGTTGCCGTCAATCTTAATAAAATTGGTTTTAATTTCACCACCGATCAACTCTTTTTATTGACCGCATTACCTTCTCTTTCTGGTGCAATATTACGTGTTCCCTACTCCTTTATGGTGCCTATGTTTGGCGGACGCCGTTGGACGGTGTTTAGTACCGCAATCCTGATTATTCCTTGCGTCTGGCTCGGCTTTGCGGTGCAAAATACCACCACCCCTTTCGAGGTATTTATCATTATCGCGCTGCTATGCGGTTTTGCTGGCGCAAATTTTGCTTCCAGCATGGGCAACATCAGCTTCTTTTTCCCAAAATCGAAACAAGGCAGCGCGCTGGGAGTGAACGGTGGACTGGGTAATCTCGGCGTCAGCGTGATGCAACTCGTCGCGCCGCTGGTGATCTTTCTGCCGATCTTCACCTTCCTCGGCGTTCAGGGCGTCCCCCAGGCCGATGGGTCACTGTTGTCGCTGGCAAACGCGGCCTGGATCTGGGTACCGCTGCTGGCGATTGCCACGATTGCCGCCTGGGTTGGCACCAATGATATTGCCAGTTCCAAAGCCTCTATTGCTTCTCAGTTACCGGTGCTCAAGCGCTTTCACCTCTGGCTGTTGAGCCTGCTCTATCTGGCCACATTCGGATCGTTCATCGGCTTTTCCGCGGGTTTTGCCATGCTGGCGAAGACGCAGTTCCCTGACGTGAACATCCTCAATCTGGCGTTTTTTGGCCCGTTTATCGGCGCGCTGGCGCGTTCTGCAGGTGGTGTCATCTCTGATAAGTTCGGCGGCGTCCGGGTGACGCTGATTAACTTCATCTTTATGGCGCTGTTCTCGGCCCTGCTCTTCCTGACGCTTCCCGGCTCCGGTTCCGGCAGCTTTATTGCCTTCTATCTGGTCTTTATGGGGCTGTTCCTGACCGCCGGTCTGGGCAGCGGCTCTACCTTCCAGATGATCGCCGTCATCTTCCGCCAGCTCACCATCTACAGGGTGAAACTGCGTGGTGGCAGTGACGAACAGGCACAGCGTGAAGCGGTGACCGACACCGCCGCCGCGCTGGGCTTTATTTCCGCGATTGGCGCCGTCGGCGGCTTCTTCATTCCTAAGGCCTTCGGCAGTTCGCTGGCGATGACCGGTTCTCCCGTCGGTGCCATGAAAATCTTTCTGGTGTTTTACATCGTCTGCGTGCTGGTGACCTGGCTGGTCTATGGCCGCCGTAAACCGAAGCAAAAATAACAACATATTCACCGATGTTTTGTAGGTCGGATAAGGCGCTTGCGCCTATCCGGCAAGAATTTTACGCCTGATAGCGACGCCGCGGCGTCTTATCAGGTCTCCAGGACTTATCCGGCCTACAAGACCCTATGGAGCAGGAGAAATGTCATGAGTAAACTGTTGGATCGCTTCCGTTACTTTAAACAAAAGGGTGACACCTTTGCTGACGGTCACGGCCAGGTGATGCATACCAACCGGGACTGGGAAGACAGCTATCGTCAGCGCTGGCAGTTTGACAAGATTGTCCGTTCCACCCACGGGGTGAACTGTACCGGCTCCTGTAGCTGGAAAATCTACGTCAAAAATGGTCTGGTGACCTGGGAAACCCAGCAGACCGACTATCCCCGGACGCGTCCGGATCTGCCTAACCATGAACCGCGCGGCTGCCCGCGTGGTGCCAGCTACTCCTGGTATCTGTACAGCGCCAACCGCCTGAAATACCCGCTGGTGCGTAAGCGTCTGATCGAACTGTGGCGTGACGCGCTGTCCACCCATGCCGATCCGGTGCTGGCGTGGGAGTCAATCATGAACGACCCGCTAAAGAGCCAGAGCTACAAGCAGGTACGCGGACGCGGTGGATTCATCCGCTCTAGCTGGAAAGAGCTTAACCAGTTGATTGCCGCCGCCAACGTCTGGACGGTGAAAACCTATGGACCGGACCGCGTCGCCGGTTTCTCGCCGATCCCGGCAATGTCGATGGTCTCCTACGCCGCCGGGACCCGTTACCTTTCCCTGCTCGGCGGTACCTGCCTGAGTTTTTACGACTGGTACTGCGACTTACCGCCCGCGTCACCGATGACCTGGGGCGAGCAGACTGACGTGCCGGAATCGGCCGACTGGTACAACTCCAGCTATATCATCGCCTGGGGCTCCAACGTACCGCAAACGCGTACTCCGGATGCACACTTCTTTACCGAAGTCCGTTACAAAGGGACGAAAACGGTCGCCATTACCCCTGACTTCTCCGAAGTCGCCAAACTCAGCGATCAGTGGCTGGCACCAAAACAAGGTACCGACAGCGCGCTGGCGATGGCAATGGGCCACGTGATCTTAAAAGAGTTCCACCTCGACAATCCCAGCGACTACTTCCTTAACTACTGCCGTCGCTATACCGATATGCCGATGCTGGTATTACTGGACGCCCGTGAAGACGGCAGCTACGTGCCAGGACGAATGATGCGCGCCTCGGATCTGGTCGACGGTCTGGGCGAAAGTAATAACCCGGAGTGGAAAACGGTCGCCTGCAACACCACCGGTGAACTGGTAGTGCCTAACGGCTCGATTGGTTTCCGCTGGGGCGAAAAAGGTAAATGGAACCTTGAGTCGCTGGCGGCGGGTACGGAAACCGAGCTGTCGCTGTCATTGCTTGGTCAGCATGATGAGGTATTGGGCGTCGCATTCCCCTATTTTGGCGGCAACGAAAACCCGCATTTTCGCAGCGTGAAGCAGGAACCGGTACTGGTGCGCCAGTTGCCAGTGAAGCAACTGACGCTTGCCGATGGCCGCCGTTGTCCGGTGGTCAGCGTTTACGATCTGGTGCTGGCCAACTACGGCCTCGATCGCGGTCTGGATGACATGTACGGTGCGAAGGATTATGCCGAGGTGAAGGCCTATACCCCGGCGTGGGCGGAGCAGATCACCGGCGTGCCGCGTTTCCAGATTGAAACCATCGCCCGTGAGTTTGCCGATACCGCGCATAAAACTCACGGACGCTCGATGATTATCCTTGGTGCCGGTGTCAACCACTGGTATCACATGGACATGAACTACCGGGGAATGATCAACATCCTCGTGTTCTGCGGCTGTGTCGGACAGAGCGGCGGCGGCTGGGCGCACTATGTCGGCCAGGAAAAACTGCGTCCGCAAACCGGCTGGCTACCGCTGGCTTTTGCGCTGGACTGGAACCGTCCGCCGCGCCAGATGAACAGCACTTCGTTTTTCTATAATCACGCCAGTCAGTGGCGCTATGAAAAACTCACCGCCCAGGAACTGCTCTCACCGCTGGCGGATGCCTCGAAATTCACCGGTCATCTGATCGATTTCAACGTGCGTGCCGAGCGCATGGGCTGGTTGCCTTCTGCGCCGCAGCTCAACCTCAACCCGCTGACGGTGAAGGCCAGCGCCGAAAAAGCCGGCTTGTCTCCCGTGGAATACACCGTTCAGGCGTTGAAATCCGGCGATATTCGTTTTGCCTGCGAACAACCCGACAGCGGCAAGAACCATCCGCGTAACCTGTTTGTCTGGCGATCTAACCTCCTTGGTTCTTCCGGTAAAGGCCACGAGTACATGCTCAAATATTTACTGGGAACAGAGAGCGGCATTCAGGGGGAAGCGCTGGGTTCCCGCGAAGGCATTAAACCTGAAGAGGTTGAATGGGAATCCCCCGCCATTGAAGGCAAGCTCGATCTGCTGGTGACGCTCGACTTCCGCATGTCCAGCACCTGCCTGTTCTCCGATATTGTTCTTCCCACTGCCACCTGGTATGAAAAAGACGACATGAATACCTCGGACATGCATCCGTTTATTCATCCGCTGTCTGCGGCGGTGGATCCGGCGTGGGAATCAAAAAGCGACTGGGAAATCTACAAAGGCATCGCCAGCGTCTTTTCTGAGGTCTGTGTCGGCCATCTGGGACATGAAACCGACGTGGTGTTGCAGCCGTTGCAGCACGATTCACCGGCAGAACTTTCGCAGCCGTTCGACATTCAGGACTGGCGTAAAGGGGAATGCGAGTTAATCCCCGGTAAAACCGCGCCGAACATTGCCGTGGTGGAGCGCGATTACCCCGCGACGTACGAGCGTTTCACCTCGCTCGGCCCCTTGATGGACAAGTTGGGTAACGGCGGCAAGGGCATTTCGTGGAACACCCAGACGGAGGTCGATTTCCTCGGCAAGCTCAACTACACCAAGCGTGATGGCCCGGCGAAAGGTCGTCCGCTGATTGAAACCGCGCTGGACGCGTCGGAAGTGATCCTCGCTCTGGCCCCGGAAACCAACGGTCAGGTCGCCGTGAAAGCATGGGAAGCGCTCGGCGCGATGACTGGTCGCGAACATACGCATCTGGCGCTCAACAAAGAAGACGAGAAGATTCGCTTTCGTGATATTCAGGCACAGCCACGCAAAATCATCTCCAGCCCGACCTGGTCCGGACTGGAAAGCGAGCATGTCTCCTATAACGCGGGCTATACCAATGTCCATGAACTGATCCCGTGGCGTACCCTCTCCGGTCGTCAACAGCTGTATCAGGACCATCAATGGATGCGGGCATTCGGCGAAAGCCTCGTGGCTTATCGTCCGCCGATTGACACCCGCAGCGTCAGCGAAATGCGGGAGATCCCACCGAACGGCTTCCCGGAGAAAGCGCTTAACTTCCTGACACCGCATCAGAAATGGGGCATTCACTCCACCTACAGCGAAAACCTGCTAATGCTGACGCTGTCGCGCGGCGGGCCGATTGTCTGGATCAGTGAAACGGATGCGAAAGAGCTCGGCATTGAGGATAACGACTGGATCGAAGCCTTCAACGCCAACGGCGCCCTCACCGCCCGTGCGGTGGTGAGCCAGCGCGTGCCGCCCGGCATGACGATGATGTACCACGCCCAGGAACGCATCCTGAATATCCCCGGTTCGGAAGTCACCGGGATGCGCGGCGGGATCCACAACTCCGTCACCCGCGTGTGCCCGAAACCGACGCACATGATTGGTGGCTATGCGCAGCTTGCTTACGGCTTTAACTATTACGGTACCGTCGGCTCCAACCGCGACGAGTTCATCATGATTAGAAAAATGAAAAACATTGACTGGCTGGATGATGAAGGTCGGGATCAGGTACAGGAGGCGAAAAAATGAAGATACGCTCACAGGTTGGCATGGTACTGAACCTCGATAAATGCATTGGCTGCCACACCTGCTCCGTCACCTGTAAAAACGTCTGGACCGGACGTGAAGGAATGGAGTACGCGTGGTTTAACAACGTTGAGACGAAACCCGGCATCGGCTACCCGAAAAACTGGGAAGACCAGGAAGAGTGGCAAGGCGGCTGGGTTCGCGACGTGAACGGTAAAATCCGACCACGTCTGGGTGGCAAAATGGGCGTCATCACCAAAATCTTCGCCAACCCGGTCATTCCACAAATCGATGATTACTACGAGCCCTTCACCTACGACTATCAGCATTTGCACAGCGCGCCGGAAGGCAAACATCAACCTACCGCCCGTCCCCGCTCGTTGATTGACGGTAAGCGGATGGACAAAATCATCTGGGGGCCGAACTGGGAAGAGCTGCTCGGCGGCGAATTCGAAAAGCGCGCGCGAGACCGTAACTTCGACAAGATCCAAAAGGAGATGTACGGCCAGTTCGAAAACACCTTCATGATGTATCTGCCGCGTCTGTGTGAACACTGCCTGAACCCAAGCTGTGTCGCCACTTGTCCGAGCGGCGCTATCTACAAGCGTGAAGAAGACGGCATTGTGCTGATCGATCAGGATAAATGCCGCGGCTGGCGTCTGTGTATCAGCGGCTGCCCATACAAAAAAATCTACTTCAACTGGAAAAGCGGCAAATCCGAAAAATGCATTTTCTGTTATCCGCGCATTGAATCGGGCCAGCCGACGGTCTGTTCCGAAACCTGCGTCGGGCGCATCCGTTATCTTGGTGTGCTGCTCTACGATGCGGACCGCATTGAAGAAGCGGCCAGCACCGAGCATGAAACCGATCTCTATGAGCGTCAGTGCGACGTGTTTCTGAATCCGCACGACCCGGCGGTGATAGAAGAAGCGCTTAAACAGGGCATTCCACAGAACGTGATCGACGCGGCGCAGCGTTCGCCAGTTTACAAAATGGCGATGGACTGGAAGCTGGCGCTGCCGCTGCATCCGGAATACCGCACTCTGCCGATGGTCTGGTATGTGCCGCCGCTGTCGCCGATTCAGTCTTACGCCGATGCGGGTGGACTGCCGAAAAGCGACGGCGTACTACCGGCGATCGAAAGCCTGCGTATTCCGGTGCAGTACCTCGCCAATATGCTGAGCGCTGGCGACACCGGCCCGGTGCTGCGGGCGCTGAAGCGCATGATGGCGATGCGTCATTATATGCGCTCGCAGACCGTGGAAGGCGTCACCGATACCCGTGCGATTGACGAAGTCGGGTTGACCGTGGAACAGATTGAAGAGATGTATCGCTACCTGGCGATTGCCAATTACGAAGACCGTTTTGTCATCCCGACCAGCCACCGTGAAATGGCGCGTGATGCCTTCCCTGAGCGCAACGGTTGCGGCTTCTCTTTCGGTGATGGATGCCACGGCTCCGATACCAAATTTAATCTGTTCAACAGTAGCCGTATTGACGCGATCAACATCACCGAAGTACGTGACAAAGCGGAGGGGGAATGATGCAAATCCTCAAGGTGATTGGCCTGCTGATGGAGTATCCGGATGAGCAACTGTGGGAGTGTAAGGACGATGCGCTGGCGCTGGTGCGACACGATGCGCCGATGCTCACCGACTTCACCGAAACCCTGCTCAGCGCGCCGCTGCTTGATAAACAGGCCGAATGGTGCGAAGTGTTTGATCGAGGGCGCGCCACCTCGCTGCTGTTGTTCGAGCATGTGCATGCGGAATCGCGCGATCGCGGTCAGGCGATGGTCGATTTGCTGGCGCAGTACGAGAAAGTCGGGCTACAGCTTGATTGTCGCGAGCTGCCGGACCATCTGCCACTGTATCTGGAATACCTGAGCGTACTGCCGGAAGCGGAAGCACGAGAAGGTTTGCAGAACGTCGCACCAATTCTGGCCCTGCTGGGCGGGCGCTTAAAGCAGCGCGACACGCCGTGGTATCAACTGTTCGATGCCCTGCTTTTTCTGGCGGGCAGCCCGCTATCAAGTGACAGTGTCACGAAACAGGTGAACGCCGAGGACCGTGATGATACCCGCCAGGCGCTGGATGCCGTCTGGGAAGAGGAACAGGTGAAATTTATCGAAGATAACGCCACGGCCTGTGACAGTTCGCCGTTACAGCAATATCAACGACGCTTTAGCCAGGACGTGGCGCCACAGTACGTCGACGTCAGCGCGGGAGGCCCGAAATGATACAGTTCCTGAACGTCTTTTTTTACGACATCTACCCCTATCTCTGCGGGACGGTGTTTATCCTTGGCAGTTGGCTGCGCTATGACTACGGCCAGTACACCTGGCGGGCGTCTTCCAGTCAGATGCTGGACAAGCGCGGGATGGTCCTGTGGTCGAATCTGTTCCACATCGGTATTCTGGGGATCTTCTTTGGTCACCTGTTCGGCATGTTAACCCCACACTGGATGTACGCCTGGTTCCTGCCTGTTGCGGTGAAACAACAGATGGCGATGATTGCCGGCGGGATCTGCGGCGTACTGACGCTGGTTGGCGGCGCGGGCTTGCTGGTGCGTCGTCTGACCAACTCTCGCGTCCGGGCCACCTCGTCCACGGCAGATATCCTGATCCTCTGCATTCTGCTGATTCAGTGCATTCTGGGCTTAAGCACAATACCGTTCTCCGCCCAGTACCCGGACGGCAGTGAAATGCTGAAACTGGTGGAATGGGCGCAGTCGGTTGTCACCTTCCGTGGCGGAGCTTCTGCCCACCTCGACGGCGTGGCGTTTATCTTCCGCGTGCATCTGGTGCTGGGAATGACTATCTTCCTGCTCTTCCCGTTCACCCGTCTGGTTCATGTCTGGAGCGCACCGTTTGAGTACTTTACCCGACGCTACCAGATCGTTCGTTCCCGTCGTTAGGCATTTCGGTGTCGGATGGTAATGCCATCCGACACGCTGCACGTTATGACGCTTCTTCACCTCAGGGAGAATGCTGCTGGTGAAAAGACATCAGGAGCGAGTATTAGTCCGCGAGGGTATTGTCGATATTGAAGTAGTCATTCAAGGTAACCAACTGCTTAAAGTGACTATATTCGTCAATGCGGCGAACTTGTTTCACGCACAGCGGGTAATAGATTTTTAAAAATTCACGGGTAGGAAATATTCCTACCCGTGCGGTTTATTTGTCTGTCATGATACTGATGAGTTTAAATTACGCCATGAAACATCTTAATAAATCTTAAGTCGGATTTAAGACATGTTATCTCTTTAAAAATCATAAAGATGACATCAACCCCTCTCTTTTATTATATGCAATACCTGTTGCGAAATTAACGTCATTTCATCTGTAATCCATTATTTCACTTCACACTTAACTGATTTCTTTAGTTACGTAAGATCAATTCATTTGTGATCCATTCAGCAACATGAAAAATAAATCACTGTTGCACGAATGAATTACTGGAAGGAATTCGGCAGATATCGTCTGACTCAAATTGCTTTCGCTCTGTCTGGAAACCAAAACGCAGCGTTGAGAAATATAATTTATTCCGTGCTGTATTTGTCTATTAAAAAAAGCGAATAGGGATATGAAAGAATTTAAATTAACCACTATGGCGCTGTTGATCGGCAGCCTGTTAATGACAAATAACGTAAATGCAAAAATTTATGATGAAGATGATGGCATTATCACCGGCAGTGGTGCCCTGGTTGCAGGTGGCAGCTATAAAATTATCAGCGTCGCAGGGGAAGACAATACCCTCTTCGTGGAAAACAATGGCGCGATTACGGTAACGGCTCCGGCTGGAACACCGATTGTTAGCGGCATGGGCGAGTTTGAAGATGGCGATTTTTCACTTGCCTCTGGCGCTGTCTTTGTTGCCAATAGCGGCACAATCAATTTGGGGTCAGGTTCTACCATTAATCAGCTTGTCGGGGATTACATTCCGGGTACGGTTGAAGGACGCCCTGACCTGGCGCTGGACAATGATTATCACACGATGTTCGCGGTTGGCATTCTCAATGTCGGCGGATCAAGCGATGCCTATCTTGCGAAAAAAGGCGCGATTATTGCTGATGATTTAACCATAAACATCAGCCACAAACGTGATAATAAGGACATCATGGGTATTTACGCTGATAAGAATAACGGCGTGATTACCCTGACCGGTGACACCACGGTGAATGCAACCATCACCGGAGCGAAGGGACACATTTTTGGCATTTATGCGAAAGAAGGAACCCTCATCAACGCTGAAAACCTGATTGTTAATAACAAGAGTACGGAATACTCCGTGGGGATCGTTTCAGAATCGACAAATTCCACTCACCGCTCGCTTATTCGTTATCAGAATGCCACCGTGAAATCCGTTGCTGATGAGTTTGCAGACGGCATTAATGCTAACGCGGGTTATATTGAAGCCTTTGGGGATACCGCGGTCGATATCACTGCCAATCGCGTTGGGGCGGTTGCTACAGGTATCTGGCTATCTGATGGTATTGATGACATCGATTTGGATTCGTACATCACCACTCATGGAACGACGTCAGTATTGTTAAAATCAGGCGCGGATCAGACGGTTCTTGAAGGCGTCGATTCAATGGGCTCCTCGCAATATACCGGTAGTAACCTGACCATTACCCTGGATACTCAAGGGCATCAACAGACGACCGGTTCCGGTATTATGGCCAGTAAAGAAGATGCGCTCACGGCGGGTAAAATCGACATTAATGGTCGTCTGAACATTGATGTTATCGATACCACCCGCAGTGGGAGCTGGAAATACGTTCAGGCGAATAAAGGCGGCGAGATCACGCTAAACGGTGAAGTGCAACTGGGGGTTAACTACAACGACCCGGATGCCACTGCCATTCTGGCGGAAAACGCCGACTCCCGTGTGACGATTAACCCGCAGAAAATCGACGTTGTCGGGACGATTGAAGCCCTGGATTCCGCCGTGGTTGATGTGGATGCGATTAACCAGTCGCGTTTCGTCGGCGGGATGGTCACCCGCGGTAATGCAGTGAATAACCTGTCGCTGGCCGATGGCTCGGCCTGGAACATGACCAAAAGTTCTCAGCTCACCAACCTGACGCTGAATGACTCCACGCTGACCTTTATTCCAGCCGCCACAAAGCGTCGTATGCTGACGCGTGATACCGCGAGCTTCAAAACCCTGACAGTGGACGGTGATTACACAGGCACTAACGGTAATCTCGTGATGAACACCCAACTGGGCGATGACAGCTCACCGACTGACCGGATGATCGTTGCGGGCAACACCTCCGGCACCACGAACGTTAAAGTACTGAACGCCGGGGGCGCGGGCGGTCTGACGACGTCGGGCATCGAACTGATTAGCGTTGGCGGCAATTCTGACGGTGTGTTTACACAAAATGGCCGTATCGTGGCCGGTGCGTATGACTACACCCTGCATCGCGGTGAAGGCGAGAATAATAAAAACTGGTATCTGAGCAGCGCCCTGTCTCCGGTTACTCCGCTGGATCCTCTGAATCCTACCGATCCGCAGCCGCCAACTCCGACGCCGCGCGAACACGCGGTGCGTCCGGAAGCCGGTCTGTATGGCATGAACCTGCAGGCGGCGAACACGCTGTTCAATACCCGTTTGCAGGATCGTCTGGGCGAAACGCATTACGTGGACGCGCTGACCGGCGAAGAAGCCGTCACCAGTATGTGGCTGCGTAACGTGGGCGGTCATACCCGTCAGAAAGACAGCAGTAGTCAACTGGATATGCAGGCCAACCGTTATGTCATGCAACTGGGCGGCGACATTGCGCAGTGGTCTTCGGACAACACTGACCGCTACCATCTGGGTCTGATGGCCGGTTATGCGAACCAGAAAGCGCGCGCCGAAAACCAGCGTAACGGTAACCGGGCCGACAGCCGCATCAGTGGTTACAGCGTTGGTTTGTACGGCACCTGGCTGCAGGACAACGCGACGCACGAAGGCGCGTATGTCGATAGCTGGGCGCAGTACAGCTGGTTTGATAACACCGTTTCTGGTCGTGATGTCGAATCTGAAGAGTATGATTCTAAGGGCTTCACCGCCTCTGTCGAAACAGGCTACACCTGGAAACTGGCCGAACTCAGCGAGCGTAACACGCTGTATATCCAGCCAAAAGCCCAGGTCACCTGGATGGGCGTGAAGGCAGATGAGCACAAAGAAGTTAACGGTACCCGCGTTGAAGGTAACGGCGATGGCAACCTCCAGACCCGCGTCGGCGTCCGTCTGTTCGGCAAGGGCCACAACACACTGGACGACGGCAAAGACCACACCTTCCAGCCGTTTGTCGAAGCCAACTGGATCCACAACAGCAAAGACTTTGGCGTCGCAATGAACGGTGAAAAGGTGAATCTGAAAGGCGCCCGCAATATTGGCGAACTGAAAGCCGGTGTTGAAGGTCAGTTGACGAAGAATGTCGCCCTGTGGGGCAACGTCGCACAGCAAGTTGGTAACAACGGCTACAGCGATACCTCTGCAATGGTGGGGATTAAAGCCTCCTTCTGATAATAAAACACCCGGCTCATGTAAATGCCTGCCGGGTTTTATTCTTTCACACGCCGGATTGACAGATGCATCGCTATCCGGCCTTTTCCACGTTATGATGCTTCCCTCACTCAGGGAGAACGCTAATGAAACCACAGGTTTACCACGTTTATGCTTTCACCAGAACCCCCTTTCGCGGCAATTCCGCAGGTGTCGTCCTGAATGCTGATGGCCTCAGCGAAACACAGATGCAACTGATTGCCCGCGAACTACGCCACTCCGAAACCGCATTCCTGCTGCGAAGCGATGACAGCGATGTCCGCATTCGCTACTTTACGCCAACCGTAGAAGTGCCGATTTGCGGGCACGCCACCGTTGCGGCGCATTATGTCCGCGCCACGGTGCTGGGACTGGGCAACACCACAGTCTGGCAAACCTCGCTGGCGGGTCGACACCGGGTGGCGATCCGTCATGATGACGGTGATTACCGTATTTCGCTGGAACAAGGCACGCCAACCTTTGAAGCGCCGATTGAAGGTGACATCCGCGCGGCTATTCTTCGTGCGCTGCACCTGAATGAAAGCGATATGCTGCCGGGCTTGCCGATTCAGGTGGCGTCGACAGGCCATTCTAAAGTGATGATTCCGCTTAAGCCTGAAGTCGATATCGATGCCCTCGCGCCCGATCTTTCTGCGCTTTGTACCATCAGTCAGCAAATTGGCTGCAATGGCTTTTTCCCATTCCAGATCCGTCCGGGCAAAAATGAGACTGACGGGCGCATGTTCTCACCGGCAATTGGTATTGTTGAAGATCCGGTGACCGGCAATGCCAATGGCCCGATGGGTGCCTGGCTGGTGCATCACGGTTTACTGGAACACGACGGGAAATCGCTGCAGGTAAAAGGACATCAGGGACGGGCATTGGGTCGCGATGGCACCGTTGAAATTAACGTGACGATTCAGAATAACCAGCCGGAAAAAGTCACCATCACGGGTAACGCGGTGATTCTGTTTCACGCTGAATGGGCGATAGATTTTTAAAATTATGCCCGGTAAGCGCCTGCGCCTACCGGGTTTTCATTATTTTCCCGCTTCGGGATGCGTATCAAACGCCGCCATCACCCTGGCAAGCTCAGTTTCCGTAAAACCATGCTTCGCGTCTGTCACTCCCAGACCAAAACGTTCCTGTAGTAGCGCGTACAATGAGGCGACATCCGGTAAATTGCGCTGTTCTGCCACTCTGTCACCTTCGTAATGCGTGAAATGGAAGTTAGTGAGGGTCAATTTTCCCCCGTCCGGCAAATGACGGCACATCAGCAGATGATGACGAAAATGTGATTGCGGCCAGTGCGCAGACCAAAAGTTGCCCATCACATAATCACTTTGCTGCTGCACCACCCGATCAAAACGGTACATCGATTGCCAGCGATCGTGATGACAAAACTGCAGGATCCAGTCGTCCCCCTCCTGCTGCAAACGGTATTCTCCATGTGGCGTCTTCTGGATAATGTCCGCTTGCAGACGAATGGGGGCAGTAAGCGTCTGACCACCAAATCCCACATCGGCGATCCACGATTCGCCATCCAGTTCAACCAGCAGCAGACGGTGAGTTCGCGGTGGCAGGCTCGGCGGATTAGCCAGCACCACGCGTCCCAGCAAACTACGCACGGTAAACCCCAGTTCGCGCAGTACGCGCTCAAATACGCCATTTTGCTCAAAGCAATAGCCGCCGCGACGTGCGGTAATCAGTTTCTCTTCCAGCGACCTGTCATCAAGATGCATTTCTCGCGGTAACAGCACGTCGAGATTTTCAAACGGGATAGTACAGTTATGCTGCAAATGTAGCGCCCGAAGCGTCTCAATATTGACTTCGGCACGCCCTGACCAGTTCAGACGAGCAAAATAAGCATTCAGGATAGGCGTCATCAGATTTCCTGTTGTGGGCCTTAAATCGTTATCCGAGTATAAACGATGTGCCAAAGAGTGAGGCGGGTGTTATTCGGCGCTTGGCGCAACGTCAGTTTTCAATAATACTGAGAAAAACCCTTTGCGAGACAATTCTATGAGTCGATTTCGTCCTGTCGAATTACGCCACGCCAGTCGTCTGCTCAATCATGGTCCCACGATACTTATCACCAGCCGCGATGAGGTCAGCAACCGGCGCAATATCATGGCCGCCGCATGGTCGATGCCCGTTGAGTTTGATCCGCCTCGTCTCGCCATTGTGGTCGATAAAACGGCCTGGTCGCGGGAATTAATTGAGCGCAGCGGCCTGTTCGGTATTGTCATTCCCGGTGTTGCCGCCACTAACTGGACATACGCCGTTGGCAGCGTTTCCGGGCGCGATGAAGACAAATTCAACTGTTACGGCATTCCGGTGGTCAAAGGCCCCGTACTGGGACTGCCGGTCGTCGAAGAAAAATGTCTGGCATGGATGGAATGCCGCCTCCTCCCCGCCACCGCTGCGCAGGAGAAATACGATACCTTATTCGGTGAAGTGGTTTCTGCCGCCGCCGATGAACGGGTGTTTGTCGAAGGCCGCTGGCAGTTCGATGACGACAAACTCAACACCCTGCATCATCTTGGCGCCGGTACATTTGTCACCAGCGGCAAACGCGTGACGGCGGGCTAACTACGCCCTCACCACCGTGATCCCCTTCGCGTTCATCGCGCGGATCCAGCTTTCGTCGGTATTCTCTTCCACGACGACCGTATTAATCAGCGATACGTCGCCAATGGCAAAGGGAGACGCGGTGCTGATCTTCTCCGGTGACGCCAGGACGATAGTTTCTGCGGCTCTGGCGGAAAATGCACGTTTGATGCACGCTTCTTCGTAATCTCCCGTGGTTAACCCCGCTTCCGGGTGAATCCCCGTCACGCCCATGAAAAAGAGATCGGCCTGAATGTTACGCATTCCTTCAACCGTCGCCGCGCCTACCGTGACAATGGAGTGCTTATACACGCGGCCACCGATGAGGATGATCTCGATAAGCGGATGATTGACCAGCCCTAATGCGATGCCCGGACTGTGGGTCACCACGGTAATGTTTAAATCTTCCGGCAGACAGGCGATCAGTTCTGTTGTTGTCGTCCCACCATCAATGATTACCACCTGACCGGGGGAAATCAGCGTAGCCCCTTTTTGCGCCACGCGCTTTTTGGCGTCGGTTTTCAATGACTTTCGTTCAAGAAAAGGCGCCGTCGCACCAGACGATGGCAGCGCCCCGCCGTGTACACGCTGCAGAAATCCTTCCGCGGCAAGTTCACGTAAATCGCGGCGGATCGTGTCTTCGGAAACCGCGAACCGGTTACTGAGCGCCTTCGATAACACCTGACCTTCGGCGGCCAGCAGTTCAAGGATCAATTTCTTTCGCTGATTGGTAAGCATAGGGTTATTCCTGAATGTGCACGATTAACCTTGATTGTGCACGAATTTGCTGTTTATGATACGTACTCTACAAATACAACGGCCTTCAGGCAACTAAAACGTGCAGAAATGTGCATTTCTGCCTACGACAACAAAGAGTGAGGATATCATGACAGCACAACTCATTTTAATCGCCGGCCCTTATCGCAGCGGTACCGACGGAAACCAGGCACTGATCGACGCCAACCTTCATCGTCTCGAAGCCGCTGCACTGGAGGTATACCAACGCGGACACATTCCGCTGATTGGCGAATGGCTCGCGTTGCCGCTGGCAAAGGCGGCAGGTTCCATGTCGTTAGATGATGAGATCAGCGAAGCGATGCTCTACCCGGTCGCCCACCGACTCATTACCCGCTGTGACGCGATTTACCGGATTGCAGGGGCATCTAAAGGTGCCGACATGGATATCGAGGTCGCCCGCCAGCATGGACTGACAATTTATACCTCAGTCAATGACATTCCACAGAACGGATGAAAGGTAGACAACAGGTAAAAAGGAGCGAGCCGCCTGGAGAAAGGGATAAATTTGAGTTCTGGTTCAATGTCGTCACGCGATAACCCGATGCGGCCCGGTCAACCTTCGTGACCGGGCTTTTGTATTACATGCTGTAGCCTGGCTTTTTAATCAGCACGTCCATTTGCGGTTCAATCTCGCGCTCCCAGACGCCCTGCCACTGATCCTCCGAAACTTCAGTCAGCGCCACGCTCACTGAGCGCTCCTTGCTTTTCAGATGACGGATGATCACCTCAGTTATATCATCGGCCAGCGCCGCTTTTTGTTCATCATTCAGGTCGCGCGGAAAACATTTAATATCAACGTGTGGCATAGCAGGTTCCTTATTGTCAGTGTGACGTTAACGCTAGCACACTCGACAACATGCATGTGTCGGTTTATGCGGATTCACGCTCGATCAGGTGAAAACCGATATCAATAATGGTCTCTTCCACTGCCGCTTGTTCAATGCAATTCGCCAGCAGCGTGGCGGCGCGCTGACCAATGGCGCGGCGGTCGACGCTGTCGGTGGTGATCGACGGGCGATTGCTGGCGGCAAAATCGAGGTCGCCAAAACCGATGACGGCCAAATCCTGCGGAATACGTCATCCACGGCTTTCCGCTTCCATCATTGCCCCCTCCGCCAGGGTATCGGAACTGCAGGCAATCACGTCAAATTCCCCTTCGATTCCCCTTCGCTGAAGAGTTTAGTGTGCGTTTACCCGCCACTCCCGTTGCTTTCAGAGGATCCCATTGTTTTTCAACACCTGACGTAATTCTGCCCGCTGACACACGGCGTCCGCTATTGCGCTGATATTCGGCGTATTATCCTGAAACCAGTCATGCCCCGGCCCCCAGGTGCGCATCACGCACAGATAACAGTCGAGCAGCGTTAACTGTTCGCCGAAGGCATACGGTTCCGCACTGAGCCGATCGTTGAGCCAGAGATAGAGTGATTTACGGTATTCAATACAGTTCTTTTTCAACTGTGCGGGCACATCAGGCGCCCAGCGTTCCGGGTAGTCGGCATACGTAAATGTCGGATAGATATTGGCCACCAGCCAGATCAACAGACGCTGAAACTGCTGACGCTCGCTGCGTCCGATGGGCGGTGCCAGATCTGGGCGACGATCGAGGACCATCAGCGCGATGGCGGCTGTTTCAGTCATTACCTCACCATTTTCAAGCGTCAGCGTCGGTACCTGACACAGCGGATTGATTTTTTGCAACAGATCTCGCTGTGGCCCTTCGCTGTCAAAGCCACTGACATCGACAAAACGATACGGAATGTCCGCCAGCGTAAGCATTAATTCGCTGATCGCTGAACCCCACCCAGGCGCGCCATAAACCTTTATCATACTGCCTCCTGCAGGTTAAAACTCTAAGTGTAGAGTAACCTGCATTTCTGGCATGGCTTTCTCACCGTTCTTCCCGTCTGCCCCCTACGAAAATTAATAGGTCTGTAAAACTTATGATGTTAACCGTAATTGCACAATCATATTGTCTTTTTGTCATTTTTTTATCGGTCAGGTTTTACTTAAGGGAGCACGCCTACCTTCACAGGTTACGCAGATGTATTTATTTTTCATTTTAATGACATCACAGTTTAATTAAAGCCTGTAAATTTCATTTTAAATACTTTCGCCATTCTTATGTTTAGTAGAGAATGCAGCATTCTAAATACATCAATCTTTATTATCCGTCAGCCCAGGCTGACGGACTTTTGTGTTTATTCCGCACAGCATCACCAGGAGTCTTTCATGAGAAGTAACATCCCTGTTACACAGAAAGAGTATTTACTTAACGAGAAAACGACGCTGTTATCGACAACGAATACGCAAAGCCATATTACCTATGCGAATTCAGCGTTTATCGACGCCAGCGGATTTGGCGAAAATCAACTGATGGGCGAGCCGCACAATATCATCCGTCACCCGGATATGCCGCCTGCTGCATTTGCCGATATGTGGTTTACCCTGCAACAGGGCGACAGCTGGACCGGCATGGTCAAGAACCGCCGTCATAACGGCGATCATTACTGGGTTCGCGCCAACGTCACCCCCGTCTGGCATAACGAACAATTAACCGGATACATCTCGGTACGCACCGTTCCCGCGCGACAGGAAATTGAGCAAAGCGAGCAGCTTTATCACAAGATAAATAATAACAATTTCAAGGGGCATCGTTTATTTAAGGGAATTATTATCCGTCGTGGCGTACTGGCCTGTTTGTCGGCATTTAAATGGTTGTCCATCCGTCAACGTGTCAATTATGCTATCGGTATCAGTCTGTTTCTCGCCTTGGGTATTATTTTCTTAGCCATTAATCCGCTTATTCAGGCAGGTGCATTTACCCTCTTATTTTTGCTGCTGGCTATTTACCTTAAGTATCAAATTTGTCATCCGGTTAAACAGATCCTGGCCCAGATGCAGAAAGTGGTCGCCGGGCGCAAACCCGACAGCATTCATTTAAATCGTGTCGATGAACTGGGGATGATGATGCGTCTGGTTAATCAGGCCGGATTAAATCTGAATTCACTGGTGGATGATGTAAGTACGCAAATTGCCGGGATTCAGGAAATCAGCAAGCGCGTCAGTCAGGAAGGCACGGCGTTGCATAAGCGTTCCGAAGAGACCTCGGCCAATCTACAACAAACTGCGGCAGCCATTGAAGAGATTGGCAGCGCAGTACAGCAAACGGCGGATACCGCCGCACAAACCATGACGATGGCGGACAGAACCAGCGCTAACGCCAGCGAAGGGGGCGATTTTATGAAGCAGACGATCGGCATGATGCAGTCGATTTCCCGTGATAACGGGCAGATCGTTGACATCATCGGCGTGATCGACAGTATTGCTTTCCAGACCAATATCCTCGCGCTTAACGCAGCGGTCGAAGCCGCGCGCGCCGGTGAGTCCGGACGTGGGTTTGCGGTCGTTGCCGCCGAGGTGCGGAATCTGGCGCAACACTCCGCGTCGGCAGCCAAAGAGATTACCTCGCTGATTGAGAAGAACGTCGCCAACGTTAATGCCGGCGTGAGCATGGTTGAGCAGACGGAAACCCATCTGACCGGGATGATCGAGGACGTGTTCCAGATGTCGACCATGATCAGAGAAATTGGCCTTGCGACGCGTGAACAAACCCAGGCGCTGGAACTGATTAACGATTCGATCTCCCGCATCGGCACCATGACCGATAACAACGCCGCAATGGTGGAAAGCGTCAGGGATGCCGCTGGCAGTCTTTCCAGGCGCTCCTCACGCCTGCAACAGGCGGTGAGCGTCTTCGGCACCTCCGTCTGATCCCCCTCCCGCTCTGCCTGTTCAGAGCGGGATCTCACTTCAGTTCTGGTTGATTATTACGCAATCTGACCATTTTAAATGGACTATTTTGCACCGTTTATTATTTGCAGGTAGGATGCTCCGCCGGTGGTGTTATCCCTACCCAGAATGACGGGAAGCATCACCCGCGTCGCGCCGGGGAGTTGCGGCAAAAGGTTCGATTTATCAGACAGGTAAACAGGTAACGTAATGAATACACAAGAAACAACGGTGTCGGAGCAGCACGCGGCGAAACGACGCTGGTTGAATGCCCATGAAGAGGGGTATCACAAAGCAATGGGCAACCGCCAGGTCCAGATGATCGCCATCGGCGGCGCCATTGGGACCGGATTATTTTTGGGCGCCGGTGCGCGCCTGCAAATGGCAGGCCCCGCGCTGGCGCTGGTCTATCTGGTCTGCGGGATCTTTTCATTCTTTATTTTGCGCGCATTGGGCGAACTGGTTTTACACCGCCCTTCCAGCGGTAGCTTCGTGTCGTATGCCCGTGAATTTCTCGGTGAGAAAGCCGCCTACGTCGCGGGATGGATGTACTTCATCAACTGGGCAATGACGGGTATCGTCGATATCACCGCCGTCGCGCTGTATATGCATTACTGGGGGGCGTTTGGTGATGTTCCGCAGTGGGTTTTCGCCCTTGGCGCGCTGGCGATCGTCGGCACCATGAACATGATTGGCGTGAAGTGGTTTGCGGAGATGGAGTTCTGGTTTGCACTGGTCAAAGTGCTGGCCATTGTGCTCTTTCTGGTGGTCGGGACGATTTTCCTCGGCTCGGGTAAACCGCTGGACGGTAACGCCACCGGTTTTCATCTGATTACCGATAACGGCGGATTCTTCCCCCACGGCCTGCTGCCGGCGCTGGTGCTGGTACAAGGGGTGGTCTTTGCCTTTGCGTCTATCGAACTGGTGGGAACCGCCGCCGGTGAATGTAAAGATCCGCAGACGATGGTGCCTAAAGCCATCAACAGCGTGATCTGGCGTATCGGCCTGTTCTACGTCGGTTCTGTAGTACTGCTGGTGCTGCTGTTGCCATGGAACGCCTATCAGGCGGGACAAAGCCCGTTTGTGACTTTCTTCTCGAAGCTCGGCGTGCCTTACATTGGCAGCATTATGAACATCGTCGTGCTGACTGCCGCCCTCTCCAGCCTGAACTCCGGCCTCTATTGCACCGGGCGCATTTTGCGTTCGATGGCGATGGGCGGATCTGCGCCAAAATTCATGAGTAAGATGAGTCGTCAGCATGTGCCCTACGCGGGAATTCTGGCGACGCTGGCGGTGTACGTTGTTGGAGTTTTTCTCAACTATCTGGTGCCATCGCAGGTCTTCGAAATCGTGCTGAACTTTGCGTCACTGGGGATCATCGCTTCATGGGGCTTTATTGTGGTCTGCCAGCTGCGTCTGCGTCAGGCAATCAAAGAAGGAAAAGCCGCCGATGTCAGCTTCAAACTGCCTGGCGCGCCGTTTACCTCGTGGTTAACGCTGCTGTTCCTGTTGAGCGTGCTGGTCCTGATGGCCTTCGATTATCCGAACGGGACATGGACCATTGCTTCCCTGCCGCTGATTGCCATCCTGCTGGTCGCCGGTTGGTACGGCGTGCGTAAGCGAGTGGCGGAAATACACCGCAACGCGCCATAAACAACAAGGCCTGCACACGGTGCAGGCCTTTTACTTTACAGGGCGATGCGAATCACATCATCCGGTTCAGTGGCTTCTTTCTCACGCGTAGATTTCTGCTTCACGCTTACGTACAGCGTTTTGCCATCGGCGGACAGCGCCAGGCTGTTCGGGAAGGTTGGCGTATCAAACGTTTTCACCACGTTGTAACTCTTCGCGTCAATCACGCTCACTTTACCCGCCTGACGGTGCGTGACGTACACTTCGTTACGCGTTGGGTTGAACAGAACGGCCAGCGACTCCGGCGCCGCGACTTTCGCCAGCACGTTGCCGTTGCGGGTATCGACAACCACCACTTCAGCCGCTTTTGAGTCGGTCACAAATGCGCGATGACCTGCTGTATCAAGGCTCAGGTTGATGAAGAAGTGCTCTTTGCCATCCTCCAACAGTTTTTTACGGCTGAGGATCTTGTTGGTGGCAGTATCGATAGTAATGAATTCGCCATCGGCATTGGTGGTGTACAGACGTTTCGCCTGGCTGTCGATCGCCAGGCCCGCGCCCATTTTACCGGTATTCTGGATCGTCTCTTTCAGCGCAATTTTTTCGCCATCCACCACCCAAATCACGCTCTCTTTACCGAGACCGCTGATATAGACCGTATTGGTCGCTTCATCGACAACCAGCTCACGCGGCTGCAGCGGACGTACCTCTTCTGAGCGCTTACGGGCGTCGAGAACCAGTCGCCCTTTCACTTCACTCGTTTTCGCATCAATGGCCGTCACCGCACTGTTGACCGTGTTGCCAAACCACAGCGTCTGGGTCGCATTATTGATGGTGGCACCAAACGGTTTGAGATCGTTGTGGATAACCTGCGTGACGTCCAGCGTCACCGGATCAAGACGATAGACGATACCGCCCTTGTCCAGTTTGCGGCTTTGCGAGGTCGCCAGCCACAGGGCGTTTTCCTGCTGGCTGAAGGCCATTTCGTAGGCGCCTTTGCCCACACCTTTACGCAGCAGGTCTTCTGCAGCCTGAGCGCTGAATGTAGAAGCAACCAGCAGTGAACCTAACAGCAATGAACCCCGCAGACGCGGCGAGAACAGATGACGAAAATGCATGACGACTCCCTTTGATAAATAGCTATTTTGCTGCTTCACATCGCTTCAACGAGCAACATCCTGGTATTGCTCTTGTTTATAGATGGGAATGGTAATCATTATTCATGTGAATGTGGAGCATTTATTCGCATTCTGGCTACAATCTTCTTAATTTCCTCATTAATTTTTAACGCATCGTGCCGTTAAAATTTTCAAATATTTACAAATCCATTAACATAGAACTTACATACCTCTGGGTACGTTCAATTTAACTGGCCTTTTTCATGAATATTATTTCCACACGACATATCGCAGTACCCGCACTTTTTCTCCCGCTTGTGTTCTCATCGTCGGTTATGGCAGATGAGGCTGGCGATGACCAGACAATGATCGTCAGCGCTTCACCCCAGGCGATATCAGAACTGGATACCCCTGCAGCCGTCAGCGTCGTTGACGGTGAAGATATGCGTCTGGCCGCGCCGCGCATCAACCTGTCGGAATCACTGACCCGCGTGCCGGGACTTCAGGTGCAAAACCGGCAAAACTATGCGCAGGATTTGCAGATCTCGATGCGTGGGTTCGGCTCCCGATCCACCTATGGGATCCGCGGCATTCGTCTGTATGTGGACGGCATTCCGGCGACGATGCCGGACGGTCAGGGGCAGACATCGAACATTGATCTCAGCAGCGTACAGAACGTTGAAGTGCTGCGCGGTCCCTTCTCTGCGCTATACGGTAATGCTTCCGGCGGCGTGATGAATGTCACGACCCAAACCGGTCAACAGCCGCCGACGATAGAAGCGAGCAGCTATTACGGTAGTTTCGGGAGCTGGCGTTATGGGCTGAAAGCCACGGGCGCGATGGGTGATGGTACTCAGACGGGCGACGTGGATTACACGGTCTCCACTACCCGTTTCACCACCCACGGCTATCGCGATCGCAGCGGCGCGCAAAAAAATCTGGCCAACGCAAAACTGGGCGTACGTATCGATGACGCCAGCAAGCTGAGTCTGATTTTCAATAGCGTCGATATTAAAGCCGACGATCCGGGTGGTCTGACTGAAGCGGAATGGCGGGCGGACCCTCAACAATCCCCCCGCGCTGAACAATACAACACGCGCAAAACCATCAAGCAGACCCAGGCCGGATTGCGTTATGAACGCCAGCTCAGCGCGCAGGATGACATGAGCATCATGATGTACGCCGGAGAGCGCGAAACCACGCAGTATCAGTCGATACCTATGGCGCCACAGCGTCGCCCCTCTCATGCGGGCGGCGTGATCGCTTTGCAGCGCCATTACCAGGGTATCGACAGTCGCTGGACGCATCGCGGTGAACTGGGCGTCCCCGTAACCTTCACCACCGGTTTGAACTACGAAAACATGAGCGAAAACCGCAAAGGCTATAACAACTATCGACTGAACAATGGCGTACCGGAGTACGGTCAGAAAGGCGATCTGCGCCGCGATGAACGTAACCTGATGTGGAACGTGGATCCCTATCTGCAAACCCAGTGGCAACTGACCGACAAACTCTCGCTGGATGCTGGCGTGCGCTACAGTTCGGTGTGGTTCGATTCCAACGATCATTACGTCACGCCAGGCAATGGCGATGACAGCGGTGACGCCAGTTACCATCAGTGGTTACCTGCCGGTTCGCTGAAATACGCCTTAACCGACGCCTGGAACGTCTATCTCGCTGCGGGCCGGGGCTTCGAAACGCCGACCATCAACGAGCTTTCTTACCGTGCAGACGGGCAAAGCGGGATGAATTTTGGTCTCAAACCTTCAACCAACGATACGGTGGAAATCGGCAGCAAAACCCGGATCGGCGATGGATTGCTGACGGCGGCGCTTTTCCAGACCGATACCGACGATGAAGTGGTGGTTGATTCCAGTAGCGGCGGACGCACGACCTATAAGAATGCCGGGAAGACGCGCCGCCAGGGGGCGGAGCTCGCCTGGGATCAACGCTTTGCCGGAAACTGGCGGTTCAACGCTTCCTGGACCTGGCTGGATGCCACTTATCGCAGTAACGTGTGTCGCGACCAGAACTGCAATGGCAACCGAATGCCCGGCATCGCGCGGAACATGGGGTTTGCTTCGCTGGGCTACGTGCCTGATGAAGGTTGGTACGCAGGAGCCGAAGCGCGCTATATGGGCGATATCATGGCTGACGATGAGAACACCGCCAAAGCCCCGTCTTATACTGTTGTCGGCCTGAATACCGGCTATAAATTCACCGTCAGCAGCCTGACGGTGGACGTGTTCGGTCGTGTCGATAATCTGTTCGACAAAGAGTATGTCGGCTCAGTTATCGTGAATGAATCGAATGGCCGCTACTACGAACCGGCGCCAGGACGAAACTATGGTGTAGGTATCAATCTGGCCTGGCGTTTTGAGTAAAATCGATTATTCATAACGTACTAGCGGGGATATTCTCCGCTATATTTAAGCCAGGCTTAATGATGGTACTGTTGTTTAATTATCGCTACATTTTTATTGATAAGGTCAATTAAACAATGACGGCTGGCGTCTTTATTTCCCGCCGCCATCGCATTCAGCAATTCCTGATAATGCCCGACGTTGTGTTGATAAGCGTCATGCTTCGCCCT
Source organism: Citrobacter sp. RHB35-C17 (assembly GCF_013816795.1). Taxonomy (NCBI): domain Bacteria; kingdom Pseudomonadati; phylum Pseudomonadota; class Gammaproteobacteria; order Enterobacterales; family Enterobacteriaceae; genus Citrobacter; species Citrobacter sp. RHB35-C17. The sequence goes on from NZ_CP057150.1 coordinate 2,328,067, forward strand.
GTCATAGAGAAAATGCAGACTCGGCCCCATGCGTACCCAAAGCTGTTCGATCATTTCGACCAGGGTAGGCATATTCGCAAACTGATAGATTTTGAAGCGCAGCGCCCGGTTTGCCAGCAGGCGATCCTCGACCGTACCGCTCTCGTGGGCCAGCTGATAGTCCGCCAGAAGCGCTTGCAGAATCTCCATCCGCTCCGCCGTCACCTCGTCCGTCGCCGTCATTACCGCCATGCCTTCAAGCTCGCAGCGGATGTGTATGATTTCGCTAAACCGCGTCATTGTAATATCCGGAACCATAAAGGCTTGTGCAGGCGCGATAGCCAATGCGTTTGCGGAGACCAGGCGTAATAGCGCTTCCCGAACCGGGGTGATACTGATCCCCAGCTCCTGCGCGATATTTTTAGTGATTAGCCTGGTGCCAGGACGTAATGCGCCAATGCTTAATTTGTCTTTTAGCCCTCTTTCAACTTGCGTGGTCAAACTTATATGTTGCGTTTTTTCCATACCAGGCATTCTGTTTCTTCACCTCATAACATAGCCAATCGCAATTAAGCTAAATCGCCTAATTGATATAAATATCGCCTGGTTTAAAAAATGTGAAACGTAATGAATAGTACTTTACCCGCGTTTTATTAACAGCGCCGACAGATTATTCGTCGGTTACGCGGTGATATATACCCTAAATAATTAAAGCTGGAATTTAAAAATTTGCCCATTTTTTTATGGCGGCTCTCGCCGCCAGGTATGGTTTACGCGTCGTCGGCGAGGCGTATCACCACTTTACCAAAGTTTTTACCGGTCAACAGGCCGATAAAAGTTTGCGGCGCGTTCTCCAGTCCGTCGGTAACCTGCTCACGATAATGGATTTTCCCCTCTTTCACCCAGCGTCCCATCTCCTGCTGGAATTCGTGAAGACGATGTCCGTAATCCTGACCGATGATAAAGCCCTGCATACGGATCCGTTTTTTCAGCAGGGTCGCCATCAGCAGCGGCAGTCTGTCAGGCCCAGCCGGTAAGTTTGTCGCGTTATAACCGCTGACCAGACCACAAAGAGGAATTCGCGCCGAGGTGTTCAGTAACGGCAGCACGGCATCAAACACTTTCCCGCCCACGTTTTCGTAGTAGACATCAATGCCTTGCGGGCAGGCTTTCGCCAGTTGTTCAGCAAAATCGCTGGCATGATGATCCAGACAGAGATCGAAGCCCAGCACCTCGGTAGCATGACGGCATTTTTCCGCTCCGCCAGCCACGCCCACCACACGACAACCCTTCAGCTTACCGATTTGTCCAACCGTGGCGCCGACAGGCCCCGTGGCGGCCGCTACGACCAGCGTCTCGCCCGCTTTTGGCTGGCCGATGTCCAGTAATCCCATATAGGCGGTGAATCCAGGCATCCCCAGCACGCCGAGCGCCCACGACGGATTTTCAGGATTGTCTCCAAGCTTCACCAGCCCCGTGCCGTCGGAAATATCGTAATCCTGCCAGCCGCTGTAACTCAGCACCCATTCACCCGGTTTATAATCGGGGTGATTTGACGCCACCACACGACTGACGGTGCCGCCCACCATCACTCCGCCAATCTCCACCGGCGGTGAGTATGACGGCTCATCGCTCATGCGCCCACGCATATACGGATCGAGCGACAGATAAATGGTGCGCAGTAAAACCTGGCCTTCACCAGGGGTGGCGACATCGTCCTCTTCCAGACGGAAATTCTCTGCCACCGGTGCGCCATGGGGTCGGGATGCTAATACCCAGCGACGATTACGGTGTGTTTGTTGAGCCATGATGTTCTCCTCTGCTTTTAGCATGAATCCATCAATAGTAGCAGGCCGCGGCGGTCATTAACTCCCGGCCTGGTTTAAGCGCACAACGAGGTAAACACAGGGTTGCGTCGTCTCATTGATAAAACGACAGTCATTCGGCGGCCCCAGTTCCAGGCAGTCACCCGCCTTCATCTCGTGGCGCGTGTCACCTTCCATAAACACCAGTTCGCCCTGCTGCAGCCAGATCAGTTGCCGGGCCTGAACATACGATGAGGCAGGCATCGGGATATCGCTGCCCGCCGGCAATTCAATTTGCACCAGATCGATCGGCAAATCGCTGCGCGGCGACACATGGCGGCGCAGATAGTGGCTTTGCGGGTCGTGCCAGACGGGCTGATCGGCGAAACGGGACAGTTTGCCCTCCTGCATTTCAGCACGGGCAATCAGCGTGGACATACTGATGCCAAACGCCCCGGAGAGCCTGCCAAGCAGCGTCGCCGTTGGACTGCTTTCACCGCGTTCAATTTTGTGGATCATCGCGCGCGACACACCCGCCCGTTCAGCCAGATCGGTGAGCGACCAGCTGCGGGATTCACGTTCAAGGCGAATTCTTGCGCTGATCCGTTGATTTATGCTGTCTTCAATAGTATTCATATCGTAATACTATAGTGTACAACCCCTGAGGTTCAACATGTCTATTCGATTCGCCAGCAAAGAGGACTGCGCCGCCATCGCAGAGATCTATAACCATGCGGTGCTGCACACGGCGGCCATCTGGAACGACCAGACGGTCGATACCGATAACCGCATCGCATGGTATGAGGCACGACAGGCGCTGGGTTATCCGGTACTGGTGAGCGTGGAAGGTGACGTTGTCACGGGATATGCCTCCTTTGGGGACTGGCGTAACTTTGATGGCTTCCGCCATACCGTCGAACATTCGGTTTATGTCCATCCGGATCATCAGGGAAAAGGGCTGGGACGCCAGTTACTGAGCCGGTTAATCGAAGAAGCTCGCCGCTGTGGTAAGCATGTGATGGTTGCCGGTATCGAATCGCAAAACCACGCCTCATTGCATTTACATGAAACGCTCGGGTTTAACACCACAGCGCAGATGCCGCAGGTAGGCACCAAATTTGGTCGCTGGCTGGATCTGACCTTTATGCAGTTGCAGCTTGACGATCGCCACGAACCGGACGCGCACGGATGAACCAGTCGCTCACCCTCACCTTTCTGATCGCCGCTGGCATCGGCCTGGTGGTGCAAAACACTCTGATGGTGCGGATTACGCAGACCTCATCGACCATCCTGATCGCTATGTTGCTGAACTCGCTGGTCGGAATTGTGCTGTTTGTCAGCATTCTGTGGTTCAAACAGGGAATGGCGGGATTTGGTGAACTGGCCGCCAGCGTGCGCTGGTGGACGCTGATTCCGGGTCTGCTGGGCTCGTTTTTCGTTTTCGCCAGCATTAGCGGCTATCAGCATGTGGGGGCTGCGACCACGATTGCGGTGCTGGTCGCCAGCCAGCTCATTGGCGGTCTCGTACTGGATATTTTGCGCAGTCACGGCGTCCCGCTAAGAGCCTTGATCGGCCCGGTCTGCGGCGCAGTGATGCTGGTGGTCGGCGCCTGGCTGGTGGCGAGACGCCAGTTTTAATGCCTGATGGCGCTACGCTTATCAGGCCTACACATATCCATCGCCATAGGCCAAGTCAGCGCAGCGTCATCCGGCACTACAGAGACTAAATCAAAGGATCGTGCCGCCTTTCGTGAGTTGTTCGCGACGCGCTTCCATATCTTCCTTATGCTGACGACCGTGATGCGCAATTGCGGTTCTTAGCCGCTGCTGCTGCGTGTAGCGATCGTCACGGCTTAACTGCGCATCATCGCTCAGGGCTATCAGCAGTTCATTCATATGGGTAATGACGCCCTCATCAATCGCGGCATCGACACGGGCGCTGATCTCATCCAGGTGCGACATAAAAACTCCTTAATTCAGTTTTGCTTTCGAAAAATCACTGCCCATCAGGCTGACGCTATAACCGGTCACGTTGCTGCGCGTGGCGTAGAACGTTTTGCCGTTTGCCAGCGCAATCCACGGCACCTGCTGATAATAGATCTCTTGCGCCTGCTGGTAGAGTTTCACACGCTCTTCCGGCTTGCTGACCCGCTTCGCTTTCAGGACCAGTGAATCATACTCCTTATCACACCAACGTGCGGCATTCGATCCGGTTTTGATGCTGTTGCAACCCAGCAACACATCGGCAAAGTTGTCCGGGTCGCCGTTATCCGACATCCAGCCAAACAGCGCGCTGTCATGTTCGCCTTTACGCATACCGGAAAGGTATTCGCCCCACTCGTAAGAGACAATCTTCGCCTTCACGCCCACTTTTGCCCAGTCGCTTTGAATCATCTCGGCAATGCGTCGCGAGTTTGGGTTATACGGTCGCTGCACCGGCATCGACCAGAGGGTGACTTCAAACCCATTTTCCTGCCCGGCCTGTTTCAGCAGTTCTTTCGCTTTTTCCGGGTCGTATGCGTAATCCTTCAGTTCCGGGTTAAAACCCATCATGTTCGGCGGGATCGGGGATTTTGCCACTTTCGCCGAATCGAGGAAAACGGCCTTCACAATCGCCTGTTTATCGGTGGCGTAGTTCAGCGCCTGACGCACCAGCACGTTATCAAACGGCTTTTTCTCGGTGTTGAAGGCCAGATAACCGACGTTGAGCGCCTCAACGGCATGCAGCGTCAGGTCTTTATTATTTTTGATTTCGTCGAACTGTACTGGCGATGGCGCCGGGATAATCTGACATTCGTTGGTTTGCAGTTTCGCCATTCGCGTCTGCACGTTTGGCGTGATGGAGAAGATCAGATGCTTTGTCGGCACCTCGCCGTCCCAGTAATTTGGATTTGCCAGATAGCGAATTTGCGAATCCTGCTTGTACTGCTGGAGCACGTACGGCCCGGTACCAATCGGCCAGTTATCGACGTTTTCCGGTGTCCCTTTTTTCAGCATCGCGTCGGCGTATTCCGCCGAGAGGATCGAGGCAAAATCCATTCCCCAGTCGGCAAGAAACGCCGCATTTGGCTCGTTCAGCACAAACTGTACATGGTAATCATCGACCTTTTTCACCTCTTTAATCAGCTTATCGAAACCGACGTCGTTGAAATACTCATAGCTGCCCTGCGACACATTGTGGTACGGATGCGTGGCCTCTTTCTGGCGTAATACTGAGAAAATGACGTCATCGGCGTTGAAGTCGCGGGTCGGCTTGAAGAACTTGTTGCTGTTGAACTTCACGCCCTGACGCAGCGTAAAGGTGTAAGTTTTGCCATCCTCAGAAATGGTCCAGTCCGTGGCCAGCGACGGTACCGGCGTGTTTTTTACCGGGTCAAAATTGATCAGCCGGTTGTAGAGCACCTGCGAACTGGCGACAAACGACGGGCCAGAGCTGGCAATTTGCGGATTAAAGGATTCTGGCGAGGCTTCCGAGCAATAAACAATCGTGTCGTTATTTGCCGCAAACGCGGCTCCGGTCGGTAGCACTGCACTGAGCGCCAGTGCGAGCAGCGTTTTCCCTGTGGACATGATATGAACCTTCATCGTTATTATTGAGGGGGTTATAGGAGCATAGATTAAGAAAACTGAAAAATAACAAATCCGTCTCAGGTTATGCGAATCCGCGCATTTTTGTTGGATCTTTCGCCACAGAATTTCCGTTAAGGCTTTTCGAAAACGTCAACGCCTCTATGCCCAGAAAATTCACCCCTTTTTGCCTCTCTTCCACCGTTTGCCTGAGCCACGAATCCGTAAAGTAGATGCGTGAAAAAGTCTTAGGGACCTTATCGTGGCAAAAACACTCTTGCGCAGCGGCAATCTGGATGATTATCAGGCCGTCGGCGGTGGCGGCCAGGCCGTCTTTGATTCAGCACTACAAATTCGTGAAACGCTCCGTCTGCGTAAACAGCAGGCGATGGTAGATTGTCTCGCCATTCCACAAGTCAACGACAGCGGCGATCGGGTTGACTGGTATTCCCCCCTTGAAGGCGTAGCCGTCGCGTGGAAAGCCGCCGATGAAGAGGCTCGCCTTCGCGCCCTGCGCTACCTTTCCGCGACGCTGGAAAGCGCTGCATCGCTGAGCCGCAAAAGCCTGCAGTCCGGGAAGACGTCACTGCAACTGTTTGGTTCGCTGCTGGAAAAGGCCGTCCAATTTCCTGGTGAGAATCACGTTTTTCTGGTAGATGGCAAGCCGGTCATCACCTTTTGGGGATTTATCAATCTCAATGAGAACATCCGTGAGGAGGTACTGGAATGCCTGCGTATCCAGGAAGAACCCGAACCGGAAATTCACATTGAACCAGAACCTGTCGAAGAGCCCGCGCCTGAAGTGACATTTGCCCAAGCGGATGAACCGCTGCTCTCTACGCCGATCGTACCGGTCAGCGAGCCTGACCCCGTGATTGCACCGCAGCCGGTTCCCGCGCTCGCGGAAGAAAAGGTGATGCCTGTTGCGGTTAAACCGTCACGTCGCCTGCCGCTCTGGAGTCTGCCCGTCGCCGCAGTGATCGTTGCCGCCATTGCCGCCCCGCTGCTGTGGAAAGCGCAGACACCCGCCATTGCGACGGAAGTGGTCAATGCGCCGCAGCCGGAAATGGCGCCTCTGCCAACGCTCACCGTCGCGCTGCCGCTGCATCAGGCAGAGGTCATTGCACCAGTGAAAAAAGAGAAACCTGCCGATGAGCCGGTGGTGATTGCCGCGATCCCGAAAGACGCGCTGGTGATGGATGCGAATCAGATGAAGGCTGGTACTACGCGCTTTCTCAACGGTAACTGGCGCGTCATGGTGGACGTGAAAGATCCCGTCACCGGTAAAGCGCCGTCTCTGCGTTACCAGATCCAGAACAATAAAGGCACGGCGCGCGTGGTTCACGGCGATAACATCGTCTGCCGCGCGGACCTCTTCTCAGGGCTGCATCAGAGCGGGGAATTAATGATTAAGAGTCGCGGCAATGCGCGCTGCACCGACGGTTCACGCTATCCAATGCCGGAAATCACCTGCAAAGCCGGGACTCATGATGTCGCCGTTTGTACCGCCCGCTTCGATGCGAAAGCCGCGATCCCGTTGACGTTCAAGAAGACAGGGGCCTGATTTTATGCTGGTGAATTTGTGTGATTACAAACAGAGCGTCACGCTCATCGCAAACAGCGGCGTGCAGTTTCTCGATTTCGGGCTGACGCCGCAGGAATCCGCGCATCATGGTCGCTTCGTGCGTAAAACGGCCAACGGTCCCCTGCTGCGTCTGGATTACGACCTGGCGAATGGTCGCTATACCCTGCCTGCGCGACCGGGCTCGCAGCCGGAAGTGGTAAAACCGGAAAGTACGCAAACGCTGCATTATTCCCTGGAGGTTCTCGACGGCATCTGGCTGCCGCTGCCGTTGCTGCGTTTTAATCCGCCGCGCACCTTCGTTGAAGGGCCAGACAACTGGGCGCGCGTTCAGGTACGTAAGCTTGCCGAACCCGACAGCGCGGGCAACACCCATCGTGTGACGCTCGCGCTCGATAGCCAGTTGAGCGAGAATGCCCCCGCCTCGCTTGCGCCCGGCGAAAACGATCTGCTGAACGGCACCCGTTTTGCCCTCGCCTGGCGCGATGATGAGATCGCCGATTTTCTCGATCAGACCTGGATTGACGGCTGGCTACGCGAGTCGTTCCTCAACCACGTCAGCCAGCAGGAAAACCGGACTGAGCAGGCCATCAGCCTGGCGCTGCGTAACTTTGAGTATCAGGCGCACTGGCTGAACCTGCTGACGCTACTGGGTGAACAGCTCGCCGTACCGGAAGTCAAACTGGTGACCCACACTCTCAGTACTCCGGCGATCCCGGTTGATTTGATTCTGGATGTCGGTAACACCCATACCTGCGGCGTCTTGATTGAAGATCACGGCGACGCCAATGACGGGCTGCGCCAGACGGCGGAACTGCAGGTCCGTTCGCTCAGCGAACCGCAGTATCTCAACGATCCGCTGTTCACCAGTCGTCTTGAATTTTCAGAAGCCCGCTTTGGTAAACAGCATTTCTCGGTCGAAAGCGGCCGTGAGGATGCGTTCATCTGGCCGTCGATTGTGCGGGTCGGTGACGAAGCGCGCAAGCTGGCGATGCAGCGTACGGGGACGGACGGTAACAGCGGCATTTCCAGTCCGCGCCGCTATCTGTGGGATGAAACGCCGGTACTGCATGACTGGCGCTTCAGCCAGATGAACAGCAAAACCCAGCGCGAACCGCTTGCCACCGCCTTTCCGCTGATGAACCTGATGAACGACGATGGACAGCCGCTCTACTCGCTGCCGCAGGATGACCGTCTGCCGGTGTTTTCGCCTCAGTACAGCCGCAGTACGCTGATGACCCACATGCTGTGTGAGATCCTCGCCCAGGCGCTGGGACAAATTAACAGTGTCGCAACCCGACTGCGTCTGGGTTTCCCGGCGTCCCCACGTCAGTTACGCTCATTGATCCTCACACTCCCTTCGGCGATGCCGAAACAGGAGCGTGAGATCTTCCGTCTGCGCATGTTTGAAGCGATAGCGATTGTCTGGAAAGCGATGGGCTGGCACCCGCAGGATGAAGATTTCAGCACCCGCAAGCAGCAGGAAAAAAGCGTGGTTCCGGTGCCAGAAATTCAGATGGAGTGGGACGAGGCCAGCTGTGGTCAACTGGTCTGGCTGTATAACGAAGCCATTTCCCATTACGCCGGACGCAGCGAAGCATTCTTCAACACCCTTGCCCGCCCGGATCGCCTGCCTGAACCTGGCGAAACGAAAGGCCGGGCGCTGCGCGTGGCCTCGATTGATATCGGCGGCGGCACCACCGATATGGCGATTGTTCACTATCAACTGGACGACGGCGTCGGCGCCAATGTGAAAATCACGCCGCATCTGCTGTTCCGCGAAGGTTTTAAGGTCGCGGGCGACGACATGCTGCTGGATGTGATCCAGAAATGCATTTTACCGGCCTTGCAAACCCGGCTGCAGCAGGCGGGAGTGACGGATGCCGCCGCCCTGCTCGCCACGCTGTTTGGCGATTCCGGACGCATCGACACCCAGGCCGTTTTGCGACAACAAACGGCGCTTCAGCTCTTTATGCCGCTCGGTCACGCGGTCCTTTCTGCGTGGGAGAAGAGCGACATTAACGATCCGCTGGCCGGACTGCACGCTACCTTTGGCGATCTGCTGAACCATCGTCCGACCCGCAACGTGCTCAATTACATTCAGCAGGCGATTGATCACGCTCTACCGTCGGGCTCGCCGACGTTTGATCTCTTTAGCGTCCCGTTACAGGTGCAGTTCAGCCAGTTACAGGAGGCGATGCTGGCAGGTCAGTTTACCCTGACGTCCCCACTGCATGCGGTCTGCGAAGCCATTTCACATTACTGTTGTGATGTTCTGCTGGTCACCGGCAGACCGACCTGTATCCCGGCTGTTCAGGCGCTGATCCGCCATCTGCAGCCGGTTCCGGTCAACCGCATGGTGTGGATGGATAACTACCGCGTCCATGAATGGTATCCGTTCAGCCAACAGGGACGCATCGGCAATCCGAAATCCACCGCCGCAGTCGGCGCGATGCTGTGCAGCCTGGCGCTGGATCTGCGCCTGCCGCGCTTTAACTTTAAAGCCGCTGATATTGGCGCCTACTCGACCGTGCGTTACCTCGGCGTCCTCGACAATACGGTGAATACGTTGCGTGAGGAAAACGTCTGGTATCAGGATATCGATCTTGATAAACCCGGGGCGAAGCTCGACACCCGCGTGCACTTCCCGCTCCGCGGTAACGTTACGCTCGGTTTTCGTCAACTGGCGAACAGTCGTTGGCCCGCGACGCCGCTGTATACGCTGAGCATTAACGCCGCCGATCTGGCAAAGAATATCGCCGGTGACGGCGTGTTAAATGTGCGTTTGCAACTGCGCGGCGGCAACAAAGAGACCGGCCCCGAGTCGTTTGTGCTGAGCGATGCGTGGTTACAGGACGGCACGCCGGTGGCGGCGAATGCCCTGACTTTAAAACTGAATACCCTGGCTGACCGCCGACACAGCGGCAGCCATTACTGGATTGACAGCGGGAGCGTGTACCTGAAATGAGCAAGATGTTGAATACCACTCAGGCCGCGATCGCGTGGGTTAACCGTACCCGACAGCATGCCGTCACGCTGGATGACGAAGCGGATGCGCTACTGGCCCAACTCAACCGCGCAGCCGCCACCGAATCCGCGCTCAATGCCGCCCGACACGATCGCGCCAGCATTGGACTTTACGGCTACTCGCAGGCGGCGAAAGCACATCTCCTTGCCGCGCTGTGCAGCAGCGGCAACGGTAAGGTCAATGTCATAACCCCGGACCGCAGCTTTGACTATTTCAGTCATCTCAACCCCGGACACGCGCCAACTAATATGACGCTGCGCTTTACACGGCAAAAAAATCTGCCGGATGACGAGTGGCCGTTACGCTTGCGGCTGGTTACGGAAGCAGAACTGGTGCAGATCTTCATCACCCAGGCCTGCGCGCAGCCAGCGTACCGGCAGGTGGAAAAAGCGATTATCGAATCGCGTATTGAAAAGTGGCAGTCGCTGCGTCAGTTGCACCCGGTTCAGGGCGTGACGGCGCAGGAAGTCGCGACCATTGCCCGCTTCTGGCAGCGCTGTATCCCCGCCTCACAACAGCAAATTGATGACGCGCTGTGGCACCAGTTTGCCCTGCTGCTGCCGACGGTCGATCTCTCAACCCGTGCCAGCGCCTGGTCGTTGCTGTGGGGTGAACAGCCAGAACTGACGCAGCAGTGGCTGCAACTGGCGCAGGTCCTCCAGCAGACGGGTCATGCCGGCGAAGTCGCCGCGCCGCTGAGCCTGTTGGTCGATCAGTTTGGCTTACCGTCTGAAAATTTTATCACCCAGGAATTTCTGGCCTCGCAGGAGGCGCAAAGCGATGTGGTTGTCCATCCGATAGTGGATGAGAAATTACTTAATGCCGTCAGCCTGGCTCAGGCATCGCTGGCTCTGCTGACCCGCGAGATGGTACTGAGCGTCGAAGAGTGCGTACTCGATAACGTCGATCTGCTGGATATTCCGCTTGCGCCGCTCAGTCACCCGCAGCCGCTCTGGCAGGCCAAACTCGGCTGGTTGTTGGAGCATTACCGCCAGCAGTTACAGCCCGATGTGTTGGTCATCTGTAACGCCACCGCCACCCGCACACAAACACCGTCTACGGCCAGAATACTGCTCAACTGGGTGCACGATACACAGCCGACGCGCGAGACCGCGTTGCCCGGCGTGGTATGGGCCATTACGCCGCAAGATGCGCGCTTTACAACACAACAGAATCTTGATGAAGCGGTGCAGCATCTGATGGGAAAACCAGGCCAACACTGGGGCACCCTGCAGGCGCTGGACAAACACAGTCTGCTACGCCTGATCGAGTGGCTGTCGCAAGCCACTTCAGCCCCGCAACGTCAGGCACGCCTGGAGGCGCTGAGCGAACAGCATCAGCAGCGCGTTCGTGAACTGATGTTTGCGCAACCTGCTGAAGCGCTCAGTGCGGAAGCGGTGGTTCGCCAGCTACAGCAACAGGCGGCACATCACGGCGATCTGCTTGATGGTTTGTTACCAGCGGTTCAACAGTTTGAAACCCTGCTCCGCATTCAGCAACCGCGTGAAGAGCAGGTCAGCGGTTTATTCAATGAGACCATTGACCTTTTCGCCGAAGTCCGTGATACGCCGCAGCCGTCAGAGAACAAGGAGACGGGCTATCAGGCGCACCGCCTGTGGCTCAACCATATTCGCCAGTGGAGTCGCGATGACAGTCAGGCGCAGCGTTTAGGGTTGACGCCCGCTACGCTGCGTCAGGTCGTCGACATCCTGGCGATCACCAGCTATCGCCTGCAACTGCCGCAGCAACTGCAACAAATATTGCAGCGTGAAGAGGTTTGCGGCGCTCAGTTGCACGCCTGCATCGCCAACTTTATTGCCTGGATTGGCTATGCCGAAGTGGCAGAAACAGAGCGACCCGCCAGCCGAATCGCTAAAGGAACGGCAATTTTCAGCGCGGTCAAACGCCAGCCGATGGCGCGTCTGACGCATCTGGAAGAACAGCCGGTGCACGCCGCCAGCCGCTATGTTTATGACTGGCTGGTTGCGCTGTATACCCGGGCAATGGAAAACAAGGGATATCAGCATCCGCAGGAAGTGACTGAAGCCGACCGAAAGGCACTAAACGCGCTGCTGGCAACGGTTTGAGCGTTCCGCCGGAATGGATGCCGGCGATGTCTGCTCAAAACAATGAAAACAACAGTGCCACCGGGAAACTCATGGGCCAGGTGGCCCCGACCAGAAAGGCGCTCAGAAAGCGGATGCGTTTTTTATCGTGCGAGAGAAACCAGGTGATCAGAAAGGCAATCGCGGCCATCACCGCATAGAACATCAACATTTTTTGGTACAAAGACATTTACGGGCATCCGGCCAGAAGAATAAATCGCGCGCAATATGCTCCATTTTTTGACATACATCAAGTTTTATCCCCTTCGGTCAAACCATTTGCCATTTTTTATGACCGCTTACGTTAAGTCCCTGGTTCGTACTATTGCGGATCACAGGATGCCGGACTATACACAAAGGGGCACTAACGCAAGGTGGCAAATATGAATGTATCCAGTAGAACCGTAGTGTTAATAAATCTCTTTGCTGCTGTGGGTCTTTTTGCTCTTATCTCATTGAGATTTGGCTGGTTTATGTAATTTTTGAGAGCTTGCGGCGCAGACAGGCAGAGAGAATATTTCTCTCTGCCTTCGAGTGATCATCTTCCCACGCCACCTTTCGGGCGTAAATTACCCTTAATGTTTAACCATTACGTGGCGGATCACGGTGTAATCCTCCAGCCCATAAAGTGACATATCTTTGCCATAACCGGACAGTTTCTGCCCGCCGTGCGGCATTTCGCTCACCAGCATGAAATGGGTGTTAACCCACGTACAACCGTACTGCAGACGCGCGCTGACCCGGTGAGCGCGTCCGACGTCGCGCGTCCAGACCGACGACGCGAGGCCATATTGCGAATCATTGGCCCACTCCAGCACCTGCTCTTCATCCTCGAAGACGGTCACACTGACCACCGGACCAAACACTTCTCGCTGGACAATTGCATCTTCCTGTTTAGCCCCTGCCAGAAGCGTCGGGGCAAAGTAATAGCCCGGCCCCTCTACTTTTTTTCCACCGGTGACCACGTTGATATGTCCCAGCGCTTTGGCCTCTTCAACGGCTTTAGTGACGCGCTCCAGATGCGCCAGTGAACTCAGCGGCCCCAGTTCGGTCGATTCCTCCTCCGGTGCGCCGGTTTTCAGGCTGGCTACGGCGGCCCCCAGTTTCTCCACCAGCGCGTCGTAAATACCCTTCTGCGCGTAGAGGCGACAGGCGGCGGTACAGTCCTGACCGGCATTGTAAAAGCCGAAGGTGCGCACACCTTCCACCACCGCATCCACATCGGCATCATCAAACACAATCACCGGCGCTTTACCGCCCAGTTCCATATGCGTGCGCTTAATCGACGGCGCAGTATGGCTGATGATGTGCTCACCGGTCGCGATGGAGCCGGTTAACGAGACCATACGCACCTTCTTGTGCCCGGTCAGCGGATCGCCAACCGTTTTGCCTCTGCCAAACAGCACATTGAGCACACCCGGCGGGAAGATATCTTTGGCATATTCCGCCAGCTTCAGCGCGGTCAGCGGTGTGATTTCCGAAGGTTTGATCACCACGCAATTACCGGCAGCCAGCGCGGGGGCCAGTTTCCATGCCGCCATCATCAGCGGATAGTTCCACGGCGCAATGGAGGCCACCACGCCAACCGGGTCGCGGCGAATCATCGAGGTATGGCCCTCCAGATATTCCCCCGCCGCCAGACCGTTCAGACAGCGGGCAGCACCGGCGAAAAAGCGAAACACATCGACAATCGCCGGGATCTCATCATTGAGCGCACAATGCAGCGGTTTACCACAGTTGCGCGATTCCAGTTCAGCAAACTCATGCGCATTCTGCTCAATAACATCCGCCAGCTTCAGCAGCAGTTCACTGCGCACTTTCGGGGTTGTCTGTCCCCATTCGCTAAACGCACGATCGGCGGCGAGGACGGCCGCATCTACCTGAGCGGGAGACGCTTCTGCAATTTCCAGCAGCACCTCGCCGGTGGCAGGGTTATAGACGGGCTGCTTTTCACCTTCACCCTTGACCAGCTCGCCGTTAATCAGTAATTGATGTTGCATAGCATTTTCCCATATCGTTGTTTATTGACCATTTCCGGCGACGCTGTCGCCTTCGCGCGTGAGCCACCACGCCCCCAGAATCGGAATGGTTGTGACCAGCATAACCAGCAGTGCCACGACGTTTGTCACCGGTACGTCACGCGGTCGCCCTAACTGATTGAGCAACCACAGCGGCAGCGTCCGTTCATGACCGGCAGTAAAGGTCGTGACGATGATTTCATCGAATGACAGCGCGAACGCCAGCATTCCTCCCGCCAGCAACGCCGAACCCAGATTCGGCAGCACGACATAGCGGAAGGTTTGCCAGCCATTCGCGCCAAGATCCATAGAAGCCTCCACCAGACTCCATGAAGTACGGCGAAAGCGGGCTATCACGTTGTTAAACACCACCACCACGCAGAATGTCGCGTGACCGACCACAATGGTGAAAAAACCCGGATCGAGATTGACCGTCTTAAACGCGGTCAATAGCGCCAGACCGGTGACAATCCCCGGTAAGGCGATCGGTAACAGCAGCAACAGCGAGATGGCGTTTTTGCCGAAGAAATCACGCCGCCAGAGCGCCGCCGCTGCCAGTGTGCCAAGCACCAACGCAATCGCCGTCGATAACGCGGCGATTTTTAGTGACAACGTCACGGAATCCAGAATATCGCTCCGCTGTGCCGCAACGCTAAACCAGCGCAGCGTCAGTCCCTGCGGGGGAAAGCTAAAGGCCGCGTCCTCGCTATTAAACGCATAGGCGGCGATGATCAGAATGGGAAAGTGCAGGAAAACAACCCCGCCCCAGGCCGCCAGTTTGAGGAAAAACGGTGCGCGCTCAGAGTGCATCAAACGCTCCCAGACGTTTCACGAACGCCAGATAAAGGGCTATCAGCACGATCGGTACCAGCGTAAACGCCGCCGCCATTGGCATGTTGCCAATCGCCCCCTGCTGCGAATAGACCATGTTGCCGATGAAATACCCCGGCGGTCCCACCAACTGCGGCACGATGAAATCGCCCAGCGTCAGGGAAAAGGTGAAGATCGAACCGGCGGCAATTCCGGGGATCGCCAGCGGCAGAACCACATAACGGAAGGTCTGTCGTGGACGCGCGCCCAAATCGGCAGACGCCTGTAACAGCGACGGCGGCAACCGCTCCAGCGCGGCCTGAACCGGCAGGATCATGAACGGCAGCCAGATGTAGACGAACACCATAAAGCGCCCTAATCCCGACGTTGAGAGGGTGTTTCCTCCCACGGCTGGCAGCGTCAGCAGACTGGTCAGTAAAGGTTCTAAACCAAGATGGTTCAGAAACCATTGCGCCACGCCATCTTTTGCCAGCAGCAGGGTCCATGCATAGGCTTTGACGATATAACTCGCCCACATTGGCAGCATGACCGCAATATAGAAAAACGCTTTCATCTTGCCGCGGGTGTAGCGCGCCATGTACCACGCCATCGGAAACGCCAGAATCGCACTGGCTATCGTCACCGCGATCGCCATCGTCAGCGTGCGTAAAATGATGTCGTAATTGGCGGGATTAAACAGCGCACGAAGATTGGCAAGCGTCAGGTCCGGCGTTACCGACATGGTGAAGTCGTCAAAGGTGTAAAACCCCTGCCACAGCAGCGTCAGTAGCGAGCCGAAGTAGACAATACCAAACCACATCAGCGGACCAAGCAACAGCAAAAACAGTCCCAACCCGGGATAACGCCAGAAAAAACCGGTGAGTTTACTCAAGCCGCCGGGCCGTGAAGGCGTGGAGAGCACGTTCATTGCCATTCACCTCTCCTCGACCAGCGGTACCATGACCTCGCGCGGCCAGGAGACCATCACCGGCTGACCGGGCGCAAGCGGGGTCGCAAAAGGTTCTCCCGACTGATTAGCCTGACTGACCAGCAGCTTTTCACCGCCGGTAAGCTTTAGCTCAAAACGGGTGGCGGCGCCCTGATACTGCACCGCCTGAATCACCCCCTGCGCCTGGATCTCGCCAGGAACATTGAGCCGGATATGCTCCGGGCGCAGCGAGAAGCTGCCCGTCATCCCGCATACCTTCGAGGCCATCGCCGGATCAAAAACGTTCGCTGTCCCGACGAAGCCCGCAACAAACGGCGTGCGTGGTCGCATGTATAACTCACGCGGTGAATCCACCTGTTCAATGCGTCCGTTGTTAAATACCGCCACACGATCGGACATCGACAGCGCTTCGCCCTGATCGTGCGTGACGAAGATAAACGTGATCCCCAGCGACTGCTGGAGTTTTTTCAGCTCCAGTTGCATCTGCTCGCGCAGTTTCAGATCCAGCGCACCGAGCGGTTCATCCAGCAACAGCACACGCGGTTCGTTGACCAACGCCCGGGCGATCGCCACCCGTTGACGCTGACCGCCGGAAAGCTGTGACGGCTTGCGCTCAAAGACAAACCCCAGCGCCACCTTCTCCAGCGCCTCGCGAGCCTGGGCATGACGCTGTTTTTTATCAATGCCTTTGACCATCAGCCCATAGGCGACATTGTCGAGAATCGACATGTGCGGAAACAACGCATAGTCCTGGAACACGGTGTTCACATCCCGCTCCCAGGGCGGCAAATCGCTGGCAGGCTTGCCAAAGATAGTAATCGATCCGCCCGAAAGCTGCTCAAAACCGGCAATCAGGCGCAGGCAGGTGGTTTTGCCGGAGCCAGATGGCCCCAGCATAGAGAAAAATTCCCCGTCTTTAATCGCAATACTGACGCCATCGACCGCCCGCACGTCACCATACAGGCGCGTGACGTTGTCAAACTCCACTGCGTACGTCATAAATCACCCCAGTGACGTTAACGACCGCCCATGATGGCGATGTAATCCTGCGTCCAGCGACTGTACGGCACGAATTTACCGCCTTCAGCAACAGGCGTTTTCCAGAAGGCGATTTTGTCAAAATAGCGGTAACCATTGGTTTCGCAGCCTTTATCGCCCAGCAGCGTACTGGCTTTACAGCCTTCGGTGACCACCGGCAGCGATCCAAACCAGGCGGCTACATCACCCTGAACTTTTGGCGTCAGCGACCAGTTCATCCACTTATAGGCGCAAACCGGGTGTTTGGCTTCACTGTGCAACATGGTGGTATCAGCCCAACCGGTGACGCCCTCTTTCGGGAACACTGTGCCAATGTGTTGTCCTTCACCTTTCAGCGCGTTCGCCTGATACGGCCAGGCGCTCGAGGCCACGACGCCCTCATTTTTGAAATCGCTCATTTGCACCGTGGTGTCGTGCCAGTAGCGGTGAATCAACGGTTGCTGTGCGCGCAGCACTTTCAGCACCGCCTGGTACTGTTCTTCGGTGAGTTGATACGGGTCCGAGATCCCCAGTTGTGGCTGGGTGGCTTTCACGAACAGCGCCGCATCGGCAATGTAAATCGGTCCGTCATAGGCCTGAACGCGGCCTTTGTTGGTTTTTCCGTCCGGAAGGTTTTGTTCGACGAATACCACACTCCAGCTATCTGGTGGCGTCGGGAAAGTTTGCGTGTTGTACATCAGCAGGTTCGGCCCCCACTGATACGGCGTACCGTAGACTTTGCCCGCCACGTTAAACCAGTCGCCTTTGACCACGCGAGGATCGACGTTTTTCCAGTTCGGGATGAGCGCCGTATTGATTGGCTGCACGCGTTTCCCCATGATCAGACGCAGCGAGGCATCTCCTGAGGCCGTGACCAGATCGTAGCCCCCTTTCGCCATCAGGCTGACCATCTCATCCGATGTCGCCGCCGTTTTGACGTTAACCGCACAGCCGGTCTCTTTTTCGAATTGTGTTACCCAGTCGTACTGTTTATCGGTCTGACCGCGTTCGATGTAACCCGGCCAGGCGATAATATCCAGGCGGCCTTCAGTCTGACCTAACGTGGTGGGGGGTTCGGCGGCGTGCGCGGTCATCAGCGTCATACTGAGCGCGCACAGGCTGCTGCGGGCAAATTTCTTGCTCATAAGATCTTACTCCTGTCGCAAAATATTGAGCGGCAGCCTTGCCGTAAATATATGTCCTTTCCTAAAAATAGTCGGCGCGCCGTCAGCGCACCTCCCGGCATGAGGAAATTTAATCAGGTTGTGACATAACGCGCATTACGCCCCGGACTGCGGCGTTGTGTGGCTATCTTCTGGAGTATAGACAAGGGGTTAGCTGACGAGGAGGAAAAACAAAAGCTATTGATATTTCCTATGATGGTCTACGGGAAATAACGTCGTACGGTTTTTGCTGATATTTTCTAAATAAGAACGCGCCATTCTTTTATATTGAATCGCGCGCACGTTTTATTTCATCTGCGCGCGAATGAGTTGCCCCAGTTGTTTTACCGCGGCTTCTTCACGTTCCCCCCAACCCCATGCGGTATTGAAGCGGAAAAAGCGTTTCCAGGTGTCTGAGGTCGAGAACATTTTTCCCGGCGCGATGCTGATGTGGTGGGCCAACGCCTGTGCGGTCAGTTCGCCCGCATCCTGTGATTCCGGCAGTTCCAGCCAGAGAAAATAGCCGCTGTTGTTGTGATGTATTTTCACTTCGGCAGGGAGATGGCGCAGCAGCGTTTGCCAGGCCTGCTGTTTACGTTCTGCCAGTTGACGACGCAGGCGGCGCAAATGGGCGTCATAACGGCGCGTTGAGAGATAATCGACCAGCGCCAGTTGCATCGGCGAACTGGTGGAAAGTGTGCTCATCAGTTGTAAACGCTGGATTTGGCGGGCGTGTTTGCCTGCGGCGACCCAACCGATGCGAAAACCCGGTACCAGACACTTGGAGAATGACGAACAATGCAGCACCTTGTCGGCCCGATCCCACGCTTTGGCCGGTAGCGGTTTCTCCCGGCCAAAATAGAGTTCGCTGTAAACGTCATCTTCAATCAACATCACATTATGACGATCGAGTATCTCAACCAGACGCGCTTTTTTCTCCGGACTGAGAGTAAAGCCAAGCGGGTTCTGGCTGTTGGTCATCAGCCAGCATGCTTTAACCGGATACGCCTGCAACGCCTGCTCCAGCGCCGCGAGATCGATCCCCTCCTTCACGTCAGTGGCAACCGACAGCGCTTTAAGACGCAGTCGTTCCAGCGCCTGTAACGCGCCATAAAAACAGGGGTTTTCGACAATCACCCAGTCACCGGGTTTAGTCACCGCTTGCAGGCTCAGGTTGAGCGCCTCCAGCGCCCCGGCGGTGATGACGATTTCATCCGGCGAGACGGTAATGCCCTGTAAGGCGTAGCGACGGGCAATGGCGTGGCGTAGTTCCGCGTTACCCGGCGGCAGATTCTCAATTACGCTCATCGCGGTTGCGGTTCTGCTCACCTGTGCCAGAGAACGGTTCAGTTGCTGGAGGGGAAATAAACGCGGATCGGGAAATGCAGAAGCAAACGGCATCACCGACGCATCCCGGCTGGCCTGTAGCATCTCGAAAATATAAGTGTTGATATCCACCGCTTCGTCGCGCATCACCTGGGCCGGTTGCACCGTTGGCTGGTGAACCGGGCGCGGCGCGACATAATAGCCAGACTGCGGGCGCGCAATGATCCGCCCCTGACTTTCCAGCAGTTGATAGGCATGCCCGACGGTCATAAAGCTCATCCCGCTGCTGACCACCTGCTCACGCAGCGACGGCAGGCGATCGCCAGGTTGCCAGACCCCAGAGGCAATCTGTTCGCAGAGTTGTTCAGCCAGACGCTGGTACTTTTTCATTGTTATTCACTCGTGGATCCGTGGCAGGTGATCCTTGCAGTGTATATCAGTGAATTAAATACTCAACATCCTAAGAACTGTTATGGTTTACGACAGCGTAAGCGACAGTTCTTTGCCGAGCGCGCGCGCCGCCGTCTGCACCGCATCAATTTTTGTTGCGTGTCGTAAGTCGAACAGGCGGGTAATTTCCTGTTTCGGTCTGCCAATGCGTTTCGCCAGCTCTTGCTGGCTGATTTTTGACGCCAGGAAAGCGTTGAGCAAAAGGACTTTTGACGCGACGCTGAGCGGGACCTCAACAAAGTCGTCACCTTCCTTCACCGGCGAAGGTAACGGGACAGACTGACTATCTTCGAAATAGAATTCAAAAGCGGTGACTAACGCTTCCAGAGCGGTATCAAGGGATTGCTGACGGGTCTCACCCTGGGTGAGCGCTTCCGGAATATCCGGAAACGAAACCACATAGCCACCTTCTGGCGCAGGAACGAGACGAACGGGAAAGTAAACATTTATGCTTACTTTTCTCGCCTGATAAAAGGAAAATACAGAAGAATGCCCGTCGTATAGAGCCGCTCGTATCAATTCGGGAAGGCAGATTCCAGAATTTATATCAACAGATGCAATTTGTAACATTCACGCAACTGTTATGGTTAAATAGAACCGTTCTGTTTCTGCCACTGAAACCCTTACCGCCCTAGAATTGCGCTGAATCAATTTTTAGTGCGGAGCAATGCATGTCTGGTCTTGATGCGTTTCATCTGGCAAGGATCCAGTTCGCCTTTACGGTTTCCTTCCACATTATCTTTCCGGCGATCACCATTGGTCTTGCCAGCTATCTTGCGGTGCTGGAAGGTCTTTGGCTGAAAAGCAAAAATCCTGTCTGGCGCTCGCTATATCAGT
This sequence comes from Citrobacter sp. RHB35-C17, assembly GCF_013816795.1. Taxonomy (NCBI): domain Bacteria; kingdom Pseudomonadati; phylum Pseudomonadota; class Gammaproteobacteria; order Enterobacterales; family Enterobacteriaceae; genus Citrobacter; species Citrobacter sp. RHB35-C17. The sequence continues at coordinate 2,348,703 of NZ_CP057150.1, forward strand.
TCTGGTCAAAAATTTTCGCAGTTAACTTTGGCATGGGCGTGGTGTCTGGCCTGGTGATGGCCTATCAGTTTGGCACCAACTGGAGCGGGTTTTCCGAGTTCGCTGGCAGTATCACTGGGCCATTACTGACCTATGAGGTGCTCACCGCCTTCTTCCTCGAAGCCGGGTTCCTCGGTGTGATGCTGTTTGGCTGGAACAAGGTTGGCCCCGGATTACACTTTTTCTCCACCTGTATGGTCGCGTTGGGCACGATTATTTCCACCTTCTGGATCCTCGCCTCCAACAGCTGGATGCAGACGCCGCAGGGCTATGAGATCGTCAACGGCCAGGTCGTGCCGGTGGATTGGTTCGCCGTCATTTTCAACCCGTCGTTCCCTTATCGCTTATTGCATATGTCGGTGGCGGCGTTTCTCAGTAGCGCGTTATTTATTGGGGCCTCTGCGGCCTGGCATTTACTGCGTGGCAACGCGACGCCCGCTATTCGCGCCATGTTTTCGATGGCGCTGTGGATGACGCTGATTGTCGCACCGTTACAGGCGCTCATTGGCGACATGCACGGTCTGAATACCCTCAACCACCAGCCAGCCAAAATTGCCGCCATTGAAGGCCACTGGGAAAATCCGCCAGGAGAACCGACGCCGCTGCTGCTGTTCGGCTGGCCGGATATGGAACAGGAACGAACCCGCTATGGTCTGGCGATCCCGGCGCTGGGTAGCCTGATCCTGACTCACAGCCTGGATAAACAGGTCCCGGCGCTTAAAGAGTTTGCGAAAGAGGATCGCCCCAATTCGACGATGGTCTTCTGGTCGTTTCGTATTATGGCGGGGCTGGGTATGCTCATGATCCTGCTAGGTGTTTGCGCTCTGTGGTTACGCTACCGGCAGCGTCTTTATACGTCGCGACCGTTTCTGCGCTTCGCCTTATGGATGGGACCGTCAGGATTGATAGCCATTCTGGCCGGCTGGGTCACGACGGAGGTGGGCCGCCAGCCGTGGGTCGTCTACGGGTTACAACGCACGGCGGATGCGGTCTCCGCTCACGGCGACCTGCACATGAGTATTTCTCTGCTGGCGTTCTTTGTCGTCTATAGCGCCGTCTTCGGCGTGGGCTACAGCTACATGATCCGCCTCATCCGCAAAGGACCGCTGGACACGATTTCCCCGACGCCGCCTACCGGCACGCCTGCCAGACCGCTGTCTGCTGCCGTCCTCGATTCTCAACATGAGGTACACCGCTAATGGGTATTGATTTATCGGTAATCTGGTTCGTTATCATCGTTTTCGCCACGCTGATGTACATCGTGATGGATGGATTCGATTTGGGTATTGGCATTTTGTTTCCTGCCATTCGCGACGCTGACGATCGCGATGTGATGGTTAACAGCGTCGCTCCGGTCTGGGACGGTAATGAAACCTGGCTGGTCCTCGGCGGAGCGGGATTATTTGGCGCGTTTCCGCTGGCCTATGCGGTGATTATTGACGCCCTGACGATCCCGCTGACGCTGATGCTTATCGGGCTGATTTTTCGCGGTGTCGCCTTTGAATTTCGCTTCAAAGCCACGCCAGCGCATCGCCCGTTCTGGGATAAAGCTTTTCTCTGCGGTTCGATTCTCGCGACGTTCACTCAGGGCGTGGTGGTGGGTGCGGTGATCAATGGTTTTGCCGTCACCGGGCGTCGTTTCAGCGGCGGGCCGTTTGACTGGCTCACCCCTTTCACCCTGTTCTGCGGCGCGGGACTGGTGGTCACTTACGCCCTGTTGGGCGCCACCTGGCTGGTAATGAAAAGTGACAATCCGTTGCAGGATAAAATGCGAGCCGTGGCGAAAAAGTTACTGCTGTTGATGCTGCTGGTGATTGCGATGATCAGCCTGTGGACGCCGATGGCACACCCGGTGATAGCGGAACGCTGGTTTGGCCTGCCGAATCTGTGGTTCCTGCTGCCGGTTCCGCTACTGGTTGCGGTGATTAGCATCTGGCTATGGCGAACGCTTCATCAACCGCACCGCCACGCGCTGCCCTTTGTGTTGACTCTCGGGCTGATTTTCCTCGGCTTTAGCGGACTCGGGATCAGCATCTGGCCGCATATCATTCCGCCATCCATTACGCTCTGGCAGGCAGCCGCACCCGCGCAGAGTCAGGGTTTCATGCTGGTCGGTGCGTTACTGATCATCCCTGTTATTCTGGTTTACACCTTCTGGAGTTATTACGTGTTTCGCGGCAAAGTTCAACATGGCGAGGGGTATCACTGATGCAACACTCTGTCTGGAAACGCCTGATGTGGCTGGTCATTTTGTGGGGCGGCAGCGTGCTGGCGCTGGCCGCCGTAGGGATGTTCTTTCGCCTGATCATGACGGCGGCAGGATTTAAATCACATTAATGGGGCGCCGGATAGCGCTATGCGTATCCGGCAGCTTTGTTAGCCTTTACGCTTCGGCAGCGTTTTCATCAGCTCTTCCGGGCTGACGGAAGCCACCACGCTGCCAGGCAGCGGCATCTTCAGAATGTGATTTTTGATTTTACCAATCACATGCATTTCGCACGGACGGCAGTCAAATTTAAGCGTTAGCACCTCATCGCCGTTCACCAGTTGCATCGGCGTCGCCTTCCAGCTTTTGATATTGCCTTTCGCCTGCTTCGGACACAGATTAAAGGCAAAGCGCAGGCAGTGTTTGGTGATCATCACCGGCACCTCGCCCTTTTCTTCATGCGCTTCATAGGCCGCATCAATCAACTGCACGCCATAACGATGGTAAAACGCCCGCGCCTTATGGTTGTAAACGTTGGCCAGAAAACTCAGGTGTGATTGCGGATAAACCGGCGCAGGCTCGGACACCGGCTTGCGAACGCCGCGCTGGTAGCTCGCAAGGCGCGCGGCATCCAGCATCTCTACCGCTTCCCGGCGGAACGCATTAAGCAGGCTGTTCGGCACAAACAGCGCGCCGGGCAAATTCACTGCGATATCGCGGGCGTAATAGATTGTCTGCCCCAGTTTTGCCAGTCCGTCCTTCAGTCCGTTCAGCGCTTTTTCCGCGTTGTTGGCCTCATCAAACTGTCCATCCAGCGTATGGGTGATACTGACGCCCTCTTCGCTGGTCAGCGTCAGGATCAGTTGTTCCCGCCAACCGCCCAACTCAATATCCACCGCCACCCGACGCTCGCTCGAGGTTTTGGTTAACGCCTGCTGCCAGTTATGGTCAAGATTGCGGTTCAGCGGATGGTGTGGACGCAATTTATGCAGTTCGGCAGGCATTTCGTTCGGCCAGACGCGATAGCGATTTTGTCCGGTTTTTTCCACCGTATTGGCACGAAAGCCGACAACATCGCGTTTGATCAGGACATTAAGGCCATCGCCGTTCGCCAGCGGCTCGCTGACCTCAACGTCGAGGTGATCTTTCGCCACGTTGAGCACTTCACCGACCGGCAGGCCGATAAACTTTGGCGAATCAAAGGCGCCGATATCCCCTTTGCGCGCATTCACAAAGTAGTCGGTGCTGCCGCGATGAAAGGTTTTGTCCGTTGATGGGGTAAAGAAATGTTCCGTGCGTCCGGCTGAAGCCCGCGCCAGGTCACCGCGATCCTCAATGATGGCATCCAGCATCTGCCGATAGTGCGCGGTAATGTTCTTCACGTAGCTCATGTCTTTGTAACGCCCTTCAATCTTGAAGGAACGCACACCGGCGTCGATCAGCGCGCCAAGGTTAGCGGTCTGATCGTTATCTTTCATCGACAGCAGGTGTTTTTCATACGACACCACCCGCCCCTGATCGTCCTTCAGGGTATATGGCAGACGGCACGCCTGCGAGCAGTCGCCACGGTTGGCGCTGCGCCCCGTTTGCGCATGCGAGATATAACATTGCCCGGAATACGCCACGCACAGCGCCCCGTGGACAAAAAATTCGATGGTGGCATCGGTCGCCTGATGAATGGCCTGAATCTGCTCAAGACTCAGTTCACGCGCCAGCACGATCTGCGTGAACCCCACGTCAGCGAGAAATTTGGCTTTCTCCACGCTGCGAATATCGCATTGGGTACTGGCATGCAGTTCGATCGGCGGAATGTCGAGTTCCAGAATCCCCATGTCCTGCACAATCAACGCATCCACGCCGGTCTGGTAGAGATCGGTAATCAGTCGCTGTGCGGGTTCCAGTTCATCGTCGTGAAGGATCGTGTTCAGCGTGACAAAGATTTTTGCGCCATAGCGATGGGCGAACGGCACCAGCTCCGCGATATCTTGCAGGCTATTGCTGGCATTATGACGCGCCCCAAAACCGGGACCACCGATATAGACGGCGTCCGCACCATGTAAAATGGCTTCGCGGGCGATGGCGGTATCACGTGCCGGGCTTAACAATTCAAGGCGATGTGGAGACGGGCGCATAGCGTTGTTTTTATCCAGTAGCAGCAAAATGGCGGCTATTGTAGTCAGAAGCGCCGCTTTGCGAAATAGTTTTCCCGCTTAACTGCGCGGGTAATGGATGAGCGAATGAAAGTGTACGGTCTGTTCGCTACTGTTGCGATAAGCATGGGCGCTATCGCCGGCAAAACGAATGCCTTCTCCGGCCCTGATGACGCGCCATTGCTGGTCAATGCACATCTCCAGATCGCCTGCGATTACCACCACATGTTCAATCACGCCCGCTTCGTGCGGCGTGGATTCGCTGAGCGCACCGGGTGCCAACAAAATTGAAAAGTGATCAAAACACAGCACCGGATCCCACGGGAACAACGGCGTCACGACCATCGCCTGCTCTTGCGGATCAAACGTCGGCAGTGGCTCAGATTCCGGCGGCGAAATAAAGGTAGAGAACGGGACATTCAGCCCGGTGGCAATCTTCCATAACGTCGCCACCGTGGGACTGGACTCGTTACGCTCAATTTGCCCGAGCATCGCTTTTGACACACCGGTGGCCTCGGCCAGGCGCGATAAACTCCACTCACGCTGTTTGCGCAATGTTTTTAAGGTGTTCGCCAGATAGTGTGTCAGGTTGTCCATTGATATCCTCCCAAAACATCAGCTTACCACTTGTACGTTATAACGCCCAGATGCTAGATTAAATGACCGTTATAACGCACAAGGAATGCCTATGCGTTCATTTTCCCTCCTCTTACCCACGCTGCTTTCTGGCTTTGTCGCCGTACTGGTCGGCTATGCCAGTTCAGCGGCCATCATCTGGCAGGCCGCCGTGGCGGCGGGTGCCAGTACCGCGCAAATTGCCGGCTGGATGAGCGCTCTGGGCCTCGCGATGGGGATCAGTACGTTGATCCTGACGCTCTGGTATCGTGCGCCTGTATTGACGGCATGGTCAACACCCGGTGCGGCGCTGTTGGTGACTGGACTCCAGGGACTGACGCTGCCGGAGGCGATTGGCGTGTTCATCATCGCCAACGCGCTGATCGTGTTGTGCGGCGTGACCGGATTATTCGCACGCCTGATGCAGGTCATCCCCCATTCGCTGGCGACAGCCATGCTGGCCGGGATTTTGCTCCGCTTTGGCCTGCAGGCATTTGCCAGTCTCAATGATCAGTTTCTGCTTTGTGGCGGCATGTTGTTGGCGTGGTTGATTCTGAAGCGTATTGCACCGCGCTATGCGGTGATTGCGGCGCTGATTGCAGGTGCGGTCATTGCGTTATTTGAAGGTGACATTGCCACCTCTTCGTTAGCGATGACCCCGGTGTTACCCACGTTTATTGCCCCTCAGTTTTCGCTGGCCCACAGTCTGGGGATTGCCGTACCGCTCTTTCTGGTGACGATGGCGTCGCAGAATGCGCCCGGTGTGGCGACCATGAAAGCTGCAGGTTACGATGTCCCCGTCTCGCCCCTGATTATTGTCACCGGATTACTGGCGCTGCTGTTATCTCCTTTCGGCGTTTATTCCATCTGCATTGCCGCTATCACGGCGGCGATTTGCCAGAGTCCGGAGGCCCATCCGGATGCAGCAAAACGCTGGCTGGCCGCCGCTGCTGCTGGCGTGTTCTACCTGTTAGCCGGCGTTTTCGGCAGTTCCATTACCGGGATGTTGGCGGCGCTGCCGACGAGCGGTATTCAGATGCTGGCAGGACTGGCACTGCTGGGGACGATTTCGGGTAGCCTGTATCAGGCGTTGAGTCATGAAAACGAACGTGATGCCGCCGTGGTGACGTTTCTGGTCACCGCCAGCGGGCTGACGCTGTACGGAATTGGTTCGGCGTTCTGGGGGCTGATCGCGGGCGGGATCTGTTACACCGTCTTAAGGCTGGCGCGACGCGCGTAGCTGCGATGGCGTCTTCCCGGTCACCTGCTTGAAACGGTTACTGAAGTGACTTGGCGAACTGAATCCGCAGGCCAGCGCAATCTCCGTTAACGGACGCTGTGAGTGACAGACCAGTTGCTTTGCCACTGCCATCCGGCGCTGCATCACGTACTGATGCGGTGCCATTTTCATCGACTGGCGGAACATTCTGGCGAAATGAAATTCGCTCAGCGCAGCTTCATGCGCCAGATCGGCTAGCGTCAGCGGCTCCGCCAAATGGGCGTCGATATAAGCCAGCACATTACGCAGCGTCACCGGCGCGAGTCCACCCGTTACCGTCGGCAATCGCCACTGCACGTTGCTGTAGTGCTGAATAAGATGGGTCATCAGCAATGACGACGCGGCGCTGAGCGTCAGGTGATTCGCGGGCTGGTGCCAGTCGTTGCCCAGTAAAAACTGGCGGTAAACCGCTGTAATCCCTGGATCGTTGCCAAACGTCCGTTCATCCAGCGTAAAACGGTAAGGGCTTTTATCCCAGACTTTTTCCCCGACTTCACGCAAATGCGCGTCAGTGCAGTAAAGATGCACGAACGAGAGGTCGTCGCGGATATCCCAGGTAGATTCACTCTCTTTTGGCAACAGGCAAAACCGATCCGGTCCGCCCCCATTTTTCCAGCCTGAGGCCGTTTTTTGATAGCTCTCGTAGCCATCTGCCACATACAGACTGAGCGTGTGATGATCGCAATACTGCGTGATGGTATCGCGCTTATTCGACCATGCAGCTAACTGAACGCCCGAGCGCAGCTCGACCGACTCGTGTAACACGGCATTGTGCTGACTCAACTTTTCAAAGGCATCGTAGGACCGGGTCATACCACCACATAAACACTGTTATTCAGGCATTCAGTCTATCGCAGGTCATTGCGGTTACCACCCGTTCGACGGAAAAAAGCGCAAGATTTTGCAAGTATCCCGCAAGCCGATGAAAGCGCGTCGCCCGTGCAATCTGCGACAGTGAATTATTAGGTATGAAGGGAGAAAATAATGAACGCGCTATTATATTGTCTGGTCGTGGTGATCTGGGGTACCACGTGGATCGCCATTTATTTACAGCAAGGTCCGGTTGCCGCACCCGTCTCGATTTTCTGGCGTTTTGCGGTGGCGACGGCGTTGATGATGTTGATTATGCAGATTCGTGGAAAGTTACGAACGCTGTCGTTACGTGACCATCTGTTTTGTCTGCTGCAAGGCAGTTGCGTTTTTTGCTTTAACTTCTGGTGTTTTTACACGGCGGCCGCCTGGATCAATACCGGACTGGAATCAGTTATCTTTTCCATGGCGGTGCTGTTTAACACGGTGAATAGCTTCTTCTTCTTTGGGCAAAAACCTCCGCTGCGGTTTTACTGCGCCGCCGCGCTGGGACTGACGGGTATCGTCACCCTCTTCTGGCAGGATCTGATGAACAGCGGATTTAGCGGATCGCTGCTGCTGGGGATTGGTCTGAGCGCGCTGGGGACATTTGGTTTCTCTCTGGGAAATATGATCAGCTTGCGCCATCAGAAAAAAGGTCTGGAAGTGATGACTACTAACAGTTGGGCCATGCTGTATGGCACGCTGCTGATTGCAACGATTGCCCTTCTGCGCGGGGATAACTTCACTCCGCAATGGACCTTCAGCTACATCGGCGCCCTGCTGTATCTGGCAGTATTCGGATCGGTCATCGCCTTCGGTGCCTACTTTACGCTGGTAGGAAGAATTGGCGCGAGTAATGCCGCGTACAGCACATTGCTCTTTCCGCTGGTTGCGCTGTCATTTTCTACGGTTTATGAAGGTTATAGCTGGCAGGTGAATGCGGTAGCGGGACTGATTCTGATTCTGGTGGGAAACCTGGTGATGTTTGCCCGTCCACCGGCGCTGTTGCGCCGCCGGACAGCATAAAGAAACGCGCCATCAAACGATGGCGCGTCACGATTATTTCTGGTTTACATCAAACATGGTGGCATCGGTCGCCATGTCATCAACCACTTGTTTCAGCGTCTCAAATGCCATCGGCGTATTCTGGTTATTCAGATCTTTGCCTTCACCCTGACGCACGACTTTAATCACCGGCTTATTGGTCGCCGCATCAATTAACTCGCCTTCAAAGTAGAGATGGGTGTCCATCGTGCGGTGACCGGTTGCCATTTGGGTACCGGCAACCACCAACGCCACAGGCACCACTTCATAGAACTGCAGCCCTTCTTTGCTGGTATCCACCCCGGTGATCGCCCCGCGGAAGATCAGGCTACGCGGTCCCGGCGTGGTCACCAGCGGTTTACGTTGACCAATAGAGGTCTTCATCTTTGTGTTGGTGTAGTTTAACAACTGATCCAGCACATTCTGTCCAACCTGTGTGGAAGGTTTCGGGACCGGATAATAGGTTATTGGGTTCCAGACGATGTTGTCATATTTGGTATCACTAAAGTTGGGATCAACCCAACGCAATACCGGATGCCCCGTAGCAGATTTTGTTTCCTTAAGACCTGAGTAGTCTTTTAAAAAACCCGAGTATTTATCAGGCTGCGTCACTTTTGAGGCACAGCCAGATAACGCCAGTAAACCAGTAAGCACTGCAACTTTAAATAAAGTATGAGTACGCATGAAACGATCCCTTAGAATATGCAGATATGCAGTTGAAATAGTAGCAAAGGGAAATCATCTGCGTTGGATTAAAAATGGTAACCAAAGCACAATTTTTTCAGAGCGCCCATTTTTAAGAAAAATGCTGGGCGCAGAGGGGGTTAGCGGAACATCGACTTAGGCTGTTTTACGTGCCAGCAGCGTGGCAAAGCGCAGTTTAATTCGGTTACCGTTGGCGTCAGTACGATGCAATTCACCAACATCTTCATTATATTTCAGTAAATCCCAGCCTTCGTAATAACGACGAAGTTCTCCTTCTTTAAACGCAAAGGGAAAACCCACGGTGCACGGAAAATCAGCGGTATCCATGGCGGCAACAATCAGGTTATAACCGCCAGGTTTAGTGCAGCGCTGCATATTCTCGATTAAACCCGGAATCGTTTTGGCTTCGAGGAACATCATCACCACGGTGGAGAGAATAAAATCATATTCGCCCTCAAACGTTAGCGCGTTGAGATCCACCACGTTGGCCTGGAGATTGTCCAGCCCTTCTGCCGCCTTAATTCGCTCGACGTTGGCAATGCTCATCGGATTTTTATCCCACGCGGTCACGTCAAAGCCCTTCGCCGCCAGATAGAGACTGTTACGCCCATTGCCACAGCCCAAATCCAGCGTTTTTCCCGGTTTAACGACCTTCATCGCCTCCAGCACTTCCGAGTGGGTGCGGGTTAAGTCGTATTTTTCAGTGAAGTAATTTTCGTCACGAAGGGTCATTTTTTATCCTCAGATTTCAGTAATGCCGCGCGCCCTGTGCGAATGAGCAGTTTTCCCTGCATCAGCAGCGCGAACGTGCGTACCAGCAATAATGCAATGATAACATTGGTAAAGATGAATAGCGGCAGCGCCAGCGTGTGAAAAAAGCCCGACGGGCTGGCGTGACCAAGATGTAATCCGGTGGTCGCCAGCGCCGACACGCCGAACGAGAAACTCCAGAATGAGGCGTTAAACGGCTGCGACAAATACCAAGGCATCAGGCGGAGCATAAACAGCAGTTGCAGCAGGCCGTAGCCAAACAGCATTTTCGCCAGCGTGTCGCTCTCGCCGCCGTTGACGCTCAGCCAGGCGCTACAGGCCACCAGCGCAGGCGCAAGCTGGATCCCCAGCGAAGTCCGCATGGCAGTGGGTAATTCCCCGGCACTGCGCAGACGTTGCAGAATAACCGGTTCCAGGCTCAGCCAGGAAAAGACGCCGGCGCCTAAAAAGACCAGTCCGGCATCGGTATAGCCTAACGCGCCGCAGGCCATCGCACTGATAAAGTTGTTGGCGACCGTCGGTAAATACAGTCCGGGCGTCGTCGCCTCTTGCGGATGCGAGCCGCGCCACAGCCCGGCGGTCTGCCACGCGGCGTAAACCAGTTGAATAACCACCCCGACGCTGAACAACCCCATCGCCAGCGGACGACACCACGGTACAAAACCCATCGCCACCAGCATTGTGGTGGCCGGAAACAGGCTGACAAAACTGCTCATCACCGGATGGCGAATCTCAGCAATCACGCTGTGCGGGAAACGAATCAGACGCGTGATAAACGCCAGCGTCAGCAGCCCCCATATCATCATCGCCAGAATCACCAGACCATCACCAAACCAGTGGCTGACAGGCCAGATTTGGCTGGCATAACGCCAGGCAAACCCCATTCCAATCGTTCCCAGCACCATGCCAAAGTAGCCGGCGGGAAGGTTCAGAACACGATCGCTATGCTTGCTGTTACTCATTTTGTTTATTTTATAAAGTATATTTGAAATGCATTTTATGGAATTTCATCCGTTTTAGCCAGTGCCGCAGAATTTGCTACGGTTAGAGTAAGCCACTAAACGGAATGCCTTCATGCGTAAATACCGACTCAGCGACGAACCGCGCGCGTTCAGCTACCAGGATAATGGCAATAAAATGAGCGTTTTACTACGCCAGATTATTGCACTCATTGACTTTAATGATGTGAAAGCCGGTGACGCCGGCGGCTGGATTGATGATGAAAGCGTGCTGGACCACGCCGGACACTGCTGGATTTACGACGAAAATACGCTGGCCTTTTCCGGCTGTACGATTTCGGGCAATTCGCGTATCACACAACCCTGTCTTCTGCGCGACAACGTTCACATTAGCGATAATGTCTGGATTGACCGCGCTGAACTCAGTCACGGTGCCAGAATAAGTGACAACGTCACTATTCAGTCATCCACGGTCCGTGGCCATTGCCACCTCTTTGGCGATGCGCGAATTTTGCAGCAATCGGAAATCATCGCGGCACGCGGCCTGACCATCGAGCGCGATCAGATCCTGCAAATCTATGACCGCGCCACGGTCAGCCATTCACGCATTGTCCACCAGCCACAAATCTATGGCGATGCCATCGTCAGTTACGCCTTTATTGAGCATCGGGCAGAGGTCTTTGATGAGGCGCTGATTAAAGGAAATGATGAAAACGACGTCTGGATTTGCGATTGCGCGAAAGTGTACGGACGGGCGCAGGTGATCGCCGGAACGGGAGACGATGCGATCCCCACGCTACGCTACAGTTCACAGGTGGCGGAACAAGCGCGGATTGAAGGTAACTGTGTCCTTAAACATCACGTTCTGGTGGGCGGAAACGCCGTGTTGTGCGGCGGTCCCATTTTACTCGACGATCATATCCTGATTGAAGGCGATGCGCGCATTCTTGGTGAGGTGCTGATTGAAAATCACGTTGATATCCGGGGACATACCACCGTGGAAGCCGCCACAGACGACGCCATTCACCTGCGCGGGCCGAAAGTGTTCAACGGCGATCAGCATATCACCCGCACGCCGCTGATTGGCTCACTGTAGCGTCGAATCAATGATGCGAGCATACAGGTTAACATCGTCATAGTGTCCGTTCAGAAACTCCGCCTGTTTCAGGCAGCCTTCCAGTTCAAAGCCATTACGCTGCGCAACCTGATTGCTTGCCTGGTTCTTTACCCGGCATTTGATCACAAAGCGACGGATTTCGCCGCGCCCGGCATAGTGGTGAATAAATGCCTGCAACGCCCGCGACAGGATCCCTTTCCCCTGCTGCGTTTCGTCTATCCAGTAACCGATATAGGCCGCTTTGTTCAGCGGCTCAATCTGATTGAACGACAGCACGCCCAGCATCTCCTCGCCGGCAAAAATGAGGAACATTTTGGCGTAGTCCCGCTGATGCAGCATCATATTACCCTGCACCGTTTTGCGCGTATCCTCTTCCGTATTGACGTACTGCGGCCAGTCAAAGAACTGCATTAGCCAGGCCTTGTTTTTACATACCAGTTGATACAACCCGGCAACGTGACATTCTTCAACCGCCCGTAGCTGCAGCGTGTCATCGATCTCAATAATTTCACTCACCCGTTCCTTCCTCCCACGTTCAGACTTTCATCAGCATTGAGCGTTTTTATTCCACTCACCTCACATTATTTTTTATTTCCTCAGCTTTCGCTATTTCCACGTGAAGCAGCTCACAATTATTCGCCCAGCCAGCGCCTATAAAACGCTCAACGAGTGATTGTTTTATCGTCTACGGAGATCCTTATGTCATTTTCTGTGCAGGAAACACTGTTCTCGCTTTTGCATCTCAATGCGGTTTCTGGGCATGAAAGCAGCGTCGCTGAGGTCATGCTACGCGAATTTACACGTCAGGCAAAAGAGGTCTGGCGCGATCGCTTAGGAAATGTCGTCGCCCGCTACGGCAGTGATAACCCAAACGCCTTGCGCCTGATGATGTTTGCCCATATGGATGAAGTCGGCTTTATGGTGCGCAAAATTGAGCCGTCGGGTTTTTTGGGCTTCGAACGCGTGGGCGGCCCGGCGCAGGTCACCATGTCCGGCTCGATGGTTACGCTCGCCGGGGATAACGGCCCGGTGATGGGATGCATCGGCATTAAGGCGTACCACTTCGCAAAGGGGGATGAGCGCACGCAGTCGCCTTCCGTCGATAAACTGTGGATTGATATTGGCGCGAAAGATAAAGCCGACGCCCAGCGGATGGGCATTCAGGTTGGCACACCGGTTACGCTGTATAACCCGCCGCAACTGCTGGCGAACGACCTGGTGTGTAGCAAAGCGCTGGACGATCGTCTGGGATGTACCGCGCTACTGGGCGTCGCGGATGCCATCGGTGCGGCGTCGCTGGATATCGCGGTGTATCTGGTGGCCTCGGTGCAGGAAGAGTTCAACATCCGCGGCATTGTCCCGGTATTACGTCGCGTTAAACCAGATCTTGCTATCGGTATTGATATCACACCGTCCTGCGATACGCCGGATCTGCAGGACTACTCAGAGGTTCGCGTCAATCAGGGCGTTGGTATCACCTGTCTGAACTACCACGGTCGTGGCACGCTGGCGGGCTTAATTACACCACCACGGCTGATCCAGATGCTCGAGCAAACGGCTCTTGCGCACCATATTCCCGTGCAGCGCGAAGTGGCGCCTGGCGTCATCACCGAAACCGGTTATATCCAGGTTGAGCAGGACGGCATTCCCTGCGCCAGCCTTTCCATCCCTTGTCGTTATACCCATTCTCCGGCGGAAGTCGCCAGTCTGCGTGATTTGACTGACTGCATTCGCTTATTGACCGCCCTGGCTGGCCTGCCAGCCGAGCACTTTCCCGTTGAGCCTGATTCAGGCACTACACAAGAGGCAAATCCATTATGAAAAAGATCCTTGTGGCATGCGGTACCGGCATGTCGACGTCAACCATGATTGCACACAAGTTGCAGGAGTTCCTTGCCGAGCAAGGCATTGCGGCAAGCACCGCCCAGTGCTGTCTTAATGAGATCCCGCTGAACTGTAACGGCATGGACCTGATTGTGACCTCCATGCGCACCAACAACGATTACGGTGTTCCCACGTTAAACGGCGCGGCCCTGCTAACGGGAATTAACGACGACGCCTTAAAACAAGAAATCAAGGCACTGTTAACGCAATAACAAGGAGGCACTATGTTTGACTACATCCTGTCTCTCGGCGGTACTGTTTTTGTCCCCATCATCATGATTGTGATTGGGTTGATCTTCCGTATTCCCTGGCTGCAGGCGATCAAGGCCGGGGTGACGGTAGGGATTGGTTTTGTTGGGATGGGACTGGTGATCGTGATGGCGATCGACAGCCTCAGCCCGCCCATCAAAGTGATGATTGAACGCTTCGGCCTGACCCTGCATGTGTTTGACGTCGGCGCAGGGCCGGCTTCCGGCGTCGGGTACGCCACCGCCATTGGCGCAATGATTATCCCGATCATTTTTCTGCTCAACGTCGCGATGCTGGTCACTCGTCTGACCAAAACCATGAACGTCGATATCTATAACTACTGGCACTACGCCATTACCGGCACCGTGGTCCAGTTAATGACCGGTAGCCTGATTTATGGCGTGCTGGGGGCCATTTGCCACGCGGCGCTGTCGCTAAAAATGGCCGACTGGACGGCAAAACGCGTGCAAAGCATTGTCGGTCTGGAGGGGATCTCGATCCCGCAAGGTTATGGTTCGAGTTCCGTGCCGCTGTTCGTTCTGCTGGATGCTATCTACGAAAAAATCCCGTTCATGAAGGGACGCAACATCGATGCCCAGGAGATCCAGAAACGCTACGGGATGGTGGGCGATCCGGTCATTATCGGCGTCGTGCTCGGCCTGATCTTTGGCCTCGCTGCAGGTGAAGGTTTTAAAGGATGCGCCAGCCTGATGATTACCGTCGCGGCGATTATGGTGCTGTTCCCGCGCATGATCCGCCTGATTGTTGAAGGGTTGCTCCCCATCTCCGACGGCGCACGGAAATTTTTCCAGAAATATTTCAAGGGGCGCGAGGTGTATATCGGTCTGGATACCGCCGTCACGCTGGGCCATCCCACCACGATTGCCGTTGGTCTGCTGCTGATCCCCATCATGCTGATTCTGGCCAGCATCTTACCCGGCAACAAAGTGCTGCCGCTTGCCGATCTGCCCGTCGCACCGTTCTTTATCTGTATGGCGACGGTGATCCATCGCGGCGACCTGATTCGTACCTTGATCAGCGGCGTGATTGTCATGGTCACCGTCCTGTTGATTGCCACGCAGTTTGCCCCGTATTTCACCGACATGGCGCTTAAGGGCGGCTTTAGTTTTGCCGGTGAAAACGCGCAAATCTCCGCGCTGTCCGTGGGCAACATGTTTGGCTGGTCAATCTCGGAGCTGATGTCGCTTGGCATTATTGGCGTCGTCGTGGCGGTGGGTATCGTCGCCAGCGTCGTGCTGTTCTTACGTAAACGTGAACTATCGGAATAAGGAGTACCTTCATGAGTTGGCTGAAAGAGGTTATTGGAACGGAAAAAGCCGTCATTGCCATGTGCCATTTGCGTGCATTGCCCGGCGACCCGAGCTTTGATGCACAGAAAGGGATGAACTGGGTTATCGACCGCGCCCGGGACGATCTGCTGGCGCTACAGAATGGCGGCGTGGATGCCGTCATGTTTTCCAACGAGTTTAGTCTTCCCTATCTCACGAAGGTTCGCCCGGAAACCACGGCAGCAATGGCGAGGGTGATTGGGCAGTTGATGAGCGAAATCCGCATTCCGTTTGGCGTCAATGTGTTGTGGGATCCGGTCGCATCATTCGATCTGGCAATGGCGACGGGCGCAAAATTCATTCGCGAGATTTTTACCGGTGCCTACGCCAGCGACTTCGGGGTCTGGGACACGAACGTCGGCGAGACCATTCGTCATCAGCACCGCATCGGCGCAGGTGAGGTCAAAACGCTGTTCAACATTGTGCCTGAAGCGGCGGTGTATCTGGGTAATCGCGATATTTGTTCCATTGCCAAATCCACGGTCTTTAACAACCATCCTGACGCCCTTTGCGTCTCTGGTCTGACGGCGGGCGCACGCACCGACAGCGCCCTGCTGAAGCGGGTCAAAGAAACGGTACCGGATACCGTGGTGCTGGCGAATACCGGGGTGTGTCTGGAAAACGTCGAGGAACAACTGAGCATCGCCGACGGTTGCGTAACCGCCACCACCTTTAAAAAGGACGGCGTATTCGCCAACTTTGTCGATCAGGCGCGGGTCAGTCGCTTTATGGAAAAAGTGCATCACATACGGCAATAAAAAGGGGATAAGCAGCGCGCTTACCCCCGGTAGAACAGCGATCCCTGCCGCCTTCGTCAAAAGTCTCGACGGGGATCGCTATCAGAGTAACCCTAACCGGCAAGGAGTCAACGACTGATGATTAACGATGTTAAGTGGGTACAGGCACAGCGAGAGGCCAGGGACTGGCGTCAGGCCGTCGAAATCGCTGCTCGCCCACTGATTACCTTTGGCGCGGCGCAACCAGACTATGTGGACGGTATTATCGACAACACCCTGAACTGGGGGCCGTACTATGTCATTGCCCCCGGCATCGCCTTGCCTCATGCGCGGCCCGAACAAGGCGCTAACCATAATCAGGTCAGCATCACGACGTTAAAAACGCCCGTTGCTTTTGGGCATGAAGAGTGTGATCCGGTCTGGCTGCTGCTGTGCGTCAGCGCGACGGATGCCAATGCGCATATCCTCACCATCCAGCGCATCAGCCAGTTTATCGATTCGCCTGAACGACTCGCGGCAGTCCGACACGCGCAAACCGACGCCGCGCTGTTCGCGCAGATTACCGGTTAACGGAGGCGATAATGATTCTGCACCCTTCTCTCGCATCGGCAGATCCACTGCACTACGGGGCGACGTTGAGCGCGCTGGCCGATGCCGATATCGGCTCACTGCATCTGGATATCGAAGACAGCAGCTTTATTAACAACATCACCTTTGGCCTCAAAACCGTACAGGCTGTCGCCCAACAGACGACGCATCCCCTTTCGTTTCATTTCATGATTGCCCGCCCGCAGAGTTGGTTTCCCATCCTGGCGGAGATCAAACCGGCATGGATTTTTGTTCATGCCGAAGCGCTGGCATACCCTTCTGAGACGCTGGCAGAAATTCGCGAAATCGGCGCAAAAGCCGGGCTGGCTGTGAATCCCGCCACGCCAATTGACGGGTATCGCTATCTGGCCCCGCAACTGGATGCGCTAATGGTGATGACCAGCGAACCAGACGGGGTCGGACAACAGTTTATTCCCACCCTGTGCGCCAAAGTCCGCCAGGTGCGTGAGTATTTTCCACAAGCCGTGTGCTGGGCCGATGGCGGCATTACGCTTTCTGCGGCACAACACCTGGCGACGGCGGGCGCACAACATCTTGTCGTGGGGCGTGCACTGTTCTCATCAGAGAATTATCACACCACGTTATCCCGGTTTGCAGGACTGTAAGAGGAGATTGCTTCGATGAGCCAACAGCGCCCTGACCGTATCAAACAGATGCTGCACTATCTGTGGCAACATCGTCATCTCTCCACCCAACAGGCCATGGAACTGTTTGGTTATGCGGAGGCGACCGTCCGTCGCGATTTCCAGTATATCGCCAGCCAGTATCCCGGTATGACTCGCGGTCATGGCTGTCTGGATTTCGACGACAGTATGGACGACAAAGAGTATGTCTTTGAGGTTAAGCGGACACTGCAATCCGAGGCAAAAAAAGAGATTGCCGCCCTTGCCCGCACGATGATCAAAGACGGTGACTGTTTCTTTCTCGATTCCGGCTCGACCTGTCTCGAACTGGCGAAATGTCTGGCCGATGCACGTGTGAAGGTCATCTGCAACGACATCAAAATCGCCAATGAACTGGGCTGTTTTCCGCACGTCGAAAGTTACATTATCGGCGGGCTTATTCGTCCGGGTTACTTTTCGGTAGGTGAAAGCCTGGCGCTGGAGATGCTCAATGCGTTTTCAGTGGAACGGGCCTTTATCTCCTGCGATGCGCTGTCGCTGGCCACGGGGATCACTAACGCCACCCTGTTTGAAGTCGGCGTGAAAACGCGGATTATTCAGCGTTCACGAGAAGTGATACTGATGGCCGATCATTCAAAGTTTGATGCAGTGGAACCCCATGCCGTCGCCACGCTCTCTTGCATTAAAACGATTATCAGCGACAGCGCGTTAGCGGATGATATTGTTCAGCGTTATACCCACGCGGGATGCCACCTGGTTTTACCACATCGCTGAGTTTCAGGCACAAAAAAGCCGCCAGGGCTGGCGGCTTAGATTGCTGACAGAGAAGGAAAAAGCGTGGTTTTTCCTTCTCTGTAATTATCAGCCGAAAATCAATAAATTGATTTTCCTGATTTTTAATGAGGTGATCTCTTCTTATCCGGTATCAGGATAAGGTTTGTCATCTCTCTCAAGCCGCCAGGGCTGGCGGCTCATAAATGCGGATTATCCCGCGTCAACACTTTCTTTCTGCAGTATTTTGAGCATATCGTCCTTCAGTTGAAGCTTCTGTTTTTTCAGCCGAACGACTTCGAGATTGTATCCCCGACCATCGGAACCTTCCAGCCTGGCAATTTCATGATCAAGGTTGTTATGCTTTTCAAAAAGCGACAAAAAGCGAGGATTCTCGGATTTCAGTCGGGAAATCAGATCTCTGTATTCTGGAAACATACGCTCTCCCTGTTAGTGATAAACCATGTGTATAAGAAATACACTCCATCAGCTTACCCATTTGACTTAGGGAAAAATGCGAACAGGATCGTGTTTAATTCCTGAACAGATATTTCGCATGCCTGGCTGTTGACGCCCTTCGCATTTCGAAGGGCGTTGGCGCAGATTAACGCATCACGCGATCGTCGACGTAGGTCCGTTTATCCGGTGCTGGCGGGAAATACTGGTACAGCCAGGTTTCACTGATCGCGTCTCCCTGGCAGCGCAGGAACATACGCATGTCCACCGGTTCGGTCGAGTCTGACGTGGGATACCAGTCAAACTGGATGCGGTAACCGTCAAACGGCTCAACGTAGAGAATTTCAATCTGCTTCGCTTCGCCGCTGGACAGCGTAATCACCGGCTCAATGCCTTTCGGCGCGGCCGCTTTCAGATCGCCACCGACGAAATCGACTGCAAAACGTCGCGCCCATTTCTCTGGATAGTGCTCGCCCGGCGCCCAGCCCTCCGGGAATCCGCCCATACCGGTGCGGGTGGCCATCACGCGCGCCAGTGGCGAACGGACCGGCGGCTGTGCGCTCCAGTACAGACGGTATTTATATTCCAGCTCATCACCCGCTTCGATGGCCTTTTCCGGCTGCCAGAAGCAGACCACGTTATCCAGCGTTTCGCCGGTTGTCGGGATCTCCATCAGCCCGATGGTGCCTTTGCCCCACTTGTTACGAGGTTCCACCCACAGGCTTGGGCGCTTGTTGTACCAGCCCATGATGTCCTGATAGTGGGAGAAATCACGATCCAGTTGCAGCAGGCCGAACCCTTTCGGGTTGTTATCGGTATAGGCGTTGAATTGCAGCTTTTGCGGGTTATTCAGTGGGCGGCAAATCCACTCGCCGTTGCCCCGCCACATTGCCAGACGATCGGAGTCATGGATTTGCGGATGAATGGTATCGCACATGCGGCGTTCGTTATTGCCGCAACTGAACATGCTGGTCATCGGCGCGATGCCCAACTGTTTGATGTCTTTGCGAGCATACAAACGGTTTTCAACGTCCATGATCACCTGGCTCTTCTCACAGTGAATCACAAACTTATAGGCGCCGGTGATGCTCGGACTGTCCAGCAGCGCGTACACGGTAAAGGTGGTGGCGCCGGGTTTCACCGTATCGAACCAGAAGGCGGTAAAATCCGGGAACTCTTCTTTGGTGTCGGTGTAGGTGTCTATCGCCAGACCACGCGCGGAAAGCCCGTACTGATAGGTATCATCGACGGCGCGGAAATAGCTCGCACCGAGGAAAGAAACCACGTCGCGTCGTGCCAACTCAGGCGCTTTGAAGACGCGAAAACCGGCAAAGCCGAGATCGGTTTGCCCTTCCAGTTGTCTGGTATCAACGCCGGCATCATTGTATTTAAACAGTTCCGGGCGGAAGTGAATCTCCCGCGCCAGATGGGTGCTGGAATCGACGGAGAACATGCGCACGCGACGACGGAAGCCCATCCCAACGTGGAAGAACTGCGCATCCAGTTGGCGATCTTCGACATTGTTCCACAGCGATTGCGCGGCATCGTACTGAATGCTGTTGTAAGCCTGCGGCGTCAGATTCGCCAGCGTATTGGGCAATGCGCGCGGCGCACCGCCCCACGGTTTCTGCGCAAGATCGTGCGCCATGGACTGCAGCACGGAAAAATCAAAGCGGACGGTTTGTCCGTCCGCAATGTCGGATTCCGCCGCATACGCGGCACGGGTGAAAAGTGATGCAATACCACTGGTACCGCACACGGCGGCCATTGCCATTGAACCTTTAATAAATCGTCTGCGATTCATACCTGAAAGTAAATCCTTCTGGTCATGTGAAGGGTCCCGCGCTGGCGCTCGACAGCGGCAAGAAGATGCATAATTCTGACCGCTCACTCTAGACAAAATTGATTAATAATCCAATTGTTGGCCGCAGATTATCTGAACAAAATGGAAAATATTTTGTGTCGATGGGAACAGCCTGATTCCCACGTAAAGTTCCCCGCGCAAACTTTCAACTTTTGCAAAGCTAATCGAGACTGACGTGCTGGGTCATCACCCGTTTAAAGAGCGCAAGTCGCGCCCGCATAAACCAGTTCTCCACCTTAAAACCAGCAAACTTATTCAGCCCAATACGTAACAACCGATCGCGGCCCTGAATACAGGCCGGCCAACGGACCGGTCCGTGTAGAACATCGCAACTCCGACTGGCATGACGGGCAAAATTGACCCAGTAATCCGCAACGTGGACAGCAAAGGCGAGATCGTTTTCGTTCACATAATTTCGTGAAGGTTCAGCGAGCGTTAGAGTATTAAACACGTAAGGCACTTCGTTGCCATGCCAGGCGCCGTTGGCATAGGTGTGATGCTCCGATTCCGCAACGTAATCAAACCAGTACCGCCAGCAAGGCTCGCCGACCCGCTGTTGCGCCTGCATCACCACGTAGCCTAATGCCGTAAACGCCATATCCCGACACACCTGCCGTCCCAGTTCTTCATCGCCCTTCACGCCCGGATACAGTAGCTTAATCAGGCCGAGTCCCAGCCTGCGTTCACGACGCAGTTTCTGAATTTGTTCGGCAAGATCGACGCCGAAAACCGCCATCACGCTGGCTTCATCGCTGTTAGAACCAATCATCACCGGCATCGGGTGCTGTCTGGCGGCGAAAAAGACGTCCAGCATCGGCTCCGGAAGTACCGCATCGCCAGAGACAGGTGTTGGCGCAATTTTGTACGGTGCGCCCAACGGCCAGAAGGCTTCGGCCGGAATCGCGCGTAGCTGTTCCGCCGTTGCATTCTGCAAACCAAAGTGTTCAGCCAGCGCAACGCCGTTTTCCAGCGCGATTTCACGAGGCGTGTCCGGCAACGTGTAGCCGCTCTGCACAATCGCTTTATGAAACAACCCTTTTCCGCGCGGCGAAGCCAGCAGCGAGAGTACGCTGCGCGCCCCGGCCGACTCACCAAACAGCGTCACGTTTTGCGGATCGCCGCCGAACGCAGCGATGTTTTCCTGTACCCAGCGCAGCGCCGCTATCTGGTCGAGCAAAGCAAAGTTATTGAGAGCCTCGCCCTCTTCGCCTTCCAGTGCCGGATGAGCAAAAAAGCCGAGGTGACCGAGACGATAGTTGACGGTCACGACAACCACGTTGCGCTTTGCCAGCGCAACGCCGTCATAAGGCGGCAGACTACCCGCGCCAATGGTGTAGCCGCCGCCGTGCAGCCAGACCATCACCGGAAGCGGCTGATGACGTTCCGCCGGAGACCAGACGTTGAGATAGAGACAGTCTTCAGAAAATGCGCCGGGATCGCCGCCGCCCAACTCTTTGCAGTACTCAATGTCCTGCCAGCTGGCGCTGGAGAAGGTATTGGCGTCACGAATCCCGGACCAGGGAGTAACCGGCTGCGGCGCGCGCCAACGCCATTTCCCCGTTGGTGGCGCGGCGTAAGGAATACCGCGCCAAAGGTGGATGTCGTCCTGGACGACACCCATTAGCTGTCCCTGTACAGTTTGAATCAGTGGAATACCAGGTTTGATCATGTCCATATTTACCCGTTAATCGCAGATCCCTACAGGATACCTGGATTAAAGCAGGCCGCAACGCCGTTTGCTGCGTTCTTCCGCTTCCTGATACAACACAAACTCGTCAAACACCGGACACCCCAGCGCCTGTTCAAAGGCCTCGCGGCTGGCATTGCCATGACTGCGCGCCTGCGTTTCGTTACCGAGATTCGACTGAAAAATCCCCGCCGCGCTGACTGGCAGGAAATCTTCATAGGTGATGGGCTGCGCCTGCACCCAGCCACGTTCAATGTGCGGTTGCGGATCGTCGCCAGGATGAATCGCATTGCGGTGCGCTTCGCCTGACGGCGTCAGACGATAGCGGAACCAGGCCAGTCCCTGTTGGCGCAGCAGGAATTCGCTGTCCGGAAACGCGTTAAACACCTCCTGCAAATGCAGTTGATGCGTCAGGTTGTCTTTCCCGGTACCGGCATGGCGCAGTAATTCATCGTATAGCTGACGCCCTTTTATCGTCAGCGCCACGCCGCGTTGTTCAATCTCGCCGAAGCGGGCCGTGTGTGTCCCCTGCATTTCGCCCGCAAACAGCACAGGTTCTTCCAGCGCTTTGAAGCTGGTCTGGCGCAGCAGAATCGGCACCTCACGGCGCGGCGGGCCTTCGATAAGGACTTTCGGTTCAATGCCGCATTCCGGCATCATCGACTGCACCCGGTCGATATCCAGCGTTCTGGGTGTCAGATGATTAATGTGACAGCCCGGGAAACAGACCACATCGGCGATCAGGCGATGTTCGTTATGCAGCGCATGATAGGTTTTTTCATCCACGGTGGCGTGGCGATGCCAGCGAAACGTTTCCAGCGCTTCTTTCACGAACTCGCGAGCCTGCGTCGCGTTAAACCCCTTCTGACTCTCCCAGACGTCGAGCAGTTCGCGACAGCGTGGCGTAAAGATATCGCGCTGCGCGAGGATCTCCGCCGCACGCTGGCGGAGCGACGCGTTTTCAATCAGTTCAAGTCGCAGTAAGGAGGTAAAGACGCGAAACGGATTTCGCGACAGCGATGCATCGTCAATGGGACGAAATGCCGTTGAATGTACCGGCACCCCGGCCTGAGAGAGATCGTAATAGCTGACCGGAAACATCCCCATGATCGCAAACATGCGTCGCAGCGTGGACAGTTCGTCTGCCGTTCCGACACGAATTGCGCCATGACGCTCCACGTTGAGGCGCGCCAGTTCATCTGCATTGGCCAGTTTTTCATGCAGCGTGGGGTTATTTTCGAGAACTGCCAGATTCACGTCAGCCACAAGTTCCAGTAACGTGCCGTATTGCGGAACTTCCTGCTGGTACATTGCTGACATTGCCTGCGAAAAATGTTCCCGAATCTCATCTGCCGTGATGGTGTTCGCCATAATGTCATGCCTCCAGTGAATGTTACCTGGAGTGTAGGAAACACCATTCACTCTGGGGAGAAGAATTTACAAAGTGTGATCTCACCTGAATTCGCTCTGCATCAGTCCTTGCGCCATGGTATAGCCACTGGTTATGAAATAATCGACATAAATTCACTTTTAATTAACAACGCATTTACACACACTGCCTCAGGTCATCATAAAACAATAAATCTCTTCCCTGTACCGGAGTCCGCTATGCGTGAAAAAGTGTCCTCTCGCGAGGTGATCCATCGCGACTATAACAGCCATCCGCCCGCCTTCGCCCCCGGCTATAAGACCAGCGTTCTGCGCTCGCCGCGCAACGCGCTGATCTCTTTGCAGAATTCATTGTCTGAAATCACCGGGCCGGTATTCAGCGACAACGATCTTGGCCCGCTGGATAACGACCTGATTATGAATTACGCCAAAGACGGCCTGCCGATTGGCGAACGGATTATCGTCCACGGTTACGTGCGCGACGGTTTTGGCCGCCCAATGAGAAATACGCTGGTCGAAGTCTGGCAGGCCAATGCCGGTGGTCGCTATCGTCATAAAAAAGACCAGTATCTCGCGCCGATTGATCCTAATTTTGGCGGCTGCGGACGGGTATTAACCGATGAGAACGGCTATTACTTTTTCCGTACCATCAAACCCGGCCCTTACCCGTGGCGCAATCAGGTCAGTGACTGGCGTCCCTCGCATATTCACTTTTCACTCTCCGGCGAGGCCTTTGCCCAACGGTTGATTACGCAAATGTATTTTGAAGGCGACCCGTTGATCAAACAGTGCCCAATTGTGAAAACTATCAATAACGATGATGCGATCCGCACATTGATTGCCGAACTGGATACCCACGCCGCCGTACCGCTCGACTGCCTGGCATATCGTTTTGACCTCGTACTTCGCGGACAGCGCGCTACGTTGTTTGAAAACCGCACTCAGGGAGGCGCGCAATGAAAGAGTATTTGCAGGAAACCGCCTCGCAGACGGCGGGACCGTATGTGCACATTGGGCTTGCGCCTGACGCCGCTGGATTTCACATCTTTGAGAAAAACTTCAGCTCCACGCTGACCAATAGCCATACCGAAGGCGAACGTATTGTGATCGAGGGGCGGGTAATTGATGGTTCCGGTACGCCGGTGCGCGATGTGCTGCTGGAGATCTGGCAGGCCAACGCCCATGGACGCTACAACCATCCGGCTGACCGTCAGGAAGATAAGCCGCTCGACGCGGACTTTCGCGGCTGGGGACGAACCTGTTCAGACTTCGACAGCGGCGTGTGGCGGTTCGATACCATTAAGCCGGGCTGTGTTGTGGGACGCGATGGCCGTCTGATGGCCCCCCACGTTAATCTGTGGATCGTCGCGCGCGGCATCAACATTGGCCTGAACACCCGTCTCTATTTTGCGGATGAGCAAGAAGCCAATCAGCGCGATCCGGTGCTCAATCTGATCGAATGGGAAGTTCGCCGTCAGACCCTGATTGCCCGCCGCGAACAGCGTGGTAGCGAGATCGTCTATATCTTCGATATTCACCTGCAGGGAGAAAACGAAACCGTCTTTTTCGACGTCTGATGAAGAGAACGGGCTGAATCTCTCAGCCCGTTTTGTCAGGCCTGGTCTATTTTCGCAACATGGCTTTCGAGCCACGGCAGCATCTGTTTCTTGCGGCTCAACATTCCCTCAACCGTCACCGGTTGTGCCAGTTCCAGTTGACGCGGGCCGGCAAACCAGAGTTGCGAATTGCCAGCGTTGATATCCGTCAACATCAGCACCACCAAATCCGCCCCGCTGCGGGTCGCATAATCGGCCATCTCTTGACGCAGGGCATCCATCACGTCAGCGACCTGGCTCAATGCATACAGTTCGATCTGCGCAACGCTCACCTGCTGACCCTTGATGGTGAAACGCTTGATATCTTTTTGCAGCAGTTCACTGGCACTTAATCCTTCGACGCTGGTTTTAGCACTCAGCAGGTCAGCGCTGAACGCCGCCAGCTCAACCCCGGCACGCGTTGTCAGTGCTTCAACGGCCTGACGGTCATCCGCCGTGGTGGTTGGCGAGCGAAGCGTGACAGTGTCACTCAATATTGCACCCAATAGTAATAGCGCCTGCGCAGACGTTATCTGCGCCCTGTCCTCCGGACTCATCAGTTGCCATAGCAGCGTGGCGCTGCTGCCCACCGGCTTTATCCACACTTCTGGCGGCAAACGGGTCACCAGTCCACCCAGACGGTGATGATCGATAATACCCACGATATTGCTCGCCATAAGGGTTTCCGGTCCCTGCGCTGGCTCGGTGAAATCCACCAGCCAGACGTCGAGGTCTGTCAGCGGCATCGTCAGTAACGGCGGCATGTCCAGCCCCGCACGCTCAAACAGAAATTGGGTTTCGCGATTGGGTTCACCCAGGCGCCAGGCCGAGGCCTGACGTCCGCGCATGTTCAACCAGCGGGCAGCCATAAAAGCGGTGCAAATGGCGTCACTGTCCGGATTCAGGTGGCCTACGACATGGATCATTTTCGCCTCCGAAGAGAAAGTGCTGTTACTTAAATAAGTTAAATGTTAATAATATTTTGCAATCAAGTTATCAAAAACAAACAACTTTACTTGTCACCGGCATCGCTCTGTTCTTAACATCGCTTATGGAAAAAAATAGTCTGTTCAGTCAGCGCATCCGATTGCGCCATCTTCATACATTTGTCGCTGTCGCTCAACAAGGAACCCTGGGGCGCGCAGCCGAAACCCTTAACCTCAGCCAGCCTGCGCTTTCCAAAACGCTTAACGAACTGGAGCAACTGACCGGCACCCGCCTCTTTGAGCGCGGACGGCTCGGGGCGCAACTGACGTTACCTGGCGAGCAGTTCTTAACCCATGCGGTGAAAGTGCTAGATGCGCTCAACACCGCCGGGCAGGCGCTGAACCGTAAAGAAGGTCTTAACAATGATGTGGTAAGAATAGGCGCGCTACCGACCGCCGCGCTGGGTATTCTTCCGTCGGTCATCGGTCAGTTTCATCAGCAGCAAAAAGAGACCACGCTGCAGGTGGCAACGATGAACAATACCATGCTGCTGGCGGGCCTGAAATCCGGCGAGCTCGACATCGGCATTGGCCGGATGTCCGATCCGGAATTGATGAGCGGCCTTAATTATGAGCTGCTGTTTCTCGAGTCATTAAAGCTGGTCGTGCGTCCGAATCACCCACTATTGCAGGAAAACGTGACGCTGAGTCGCGTGATGGAGTGGCCCGTGGTTGTTTCGCCCAAAGGCACAGTACCACGGCAAAATGCCGAGACGCTGTTGCAAAGCCAGGGTTGTAAGATGCCAACCGGCTGCATTGAGACGCTCTCCGCCTCGCTGTCGCGCCAGTTAACGGTTGATTATAACTACGTCTGGTTTGTGCCCTCTGGCGCGGTGAAAGAGGATTTGCGCCAGGCGACGCTGGTTTCGCTACCCGTGCCCACACAGGGCGCAGGCGAGCCGATCGGTATTCTCACCCGTGTGGATTCACCGCTCTCTTCCGGCGCGCAACGCTTAATTGCCGCTATCCGTAAATCGATGCCGTTATAACAGGCCGGATGAGACGCCTTTTCGCCTCATCCGGTAATGGCGCTTAGAAGGTTTCCCAGTTATCCCCGTGATCGGTAACCGGCTGTGTCAGAGGCTGAACGGGGGTGTTTGTTGTCGGTACGCGCTTGCTCGTGGGTCCACCCTGTAAGCGAAACGTCCCCACCGCCTCAGTCAGTCGTGCCGCCTGCTCTTCCAGCGACGCCGCTGCCGCAGAGGCCTCTTCCACCAGCGAAGCGTTCTGCTGAGTCACTTTGTCCATCTCAGAGATGGCCTGGCTGACCTGCACGATCCCGCGGCTCTGCTCGTCCGACGCCGCGGCGATTTCCAGCATGATATCGGTGACGCGTTTTACCGCCTCCACGATGTCGGTCATCGTGTTCCCCGCCGCGACCACTTCACCAGAACCTTGATCGATGAGACGGACGGATTCGCTGATAAGCCCCTCAATCTCTTTCGCTGCCTGGGCACTGCGGCTGGCCAGCGTGCGGACCTCACTGGCGACCACGGCGAATCCACGTCCTTGCTCGCCGGCACGCGCGGCTTCAACCGCAGCGTTCAGCGCCAGAATATTGGTCTGGAAAGCGATGCTGTTGATAACCGCTGTGATCTCAGAGATTTTCTTCGAACTGGTCGAAATATTGCCCATCGTCTGGACCACGCCGGAAACCATCTGCCCGCCACGGCTGGCTTTGCCGGACGCGTCTTCCGCCAGTTTGCTGGCGTGGTGTGCGTTATCGGCGTTTTGCTTCACCGTCGCGGTCAACTCTTCCATGCTGGCCGCCGTCTGTTCGATCGCCGCCGCCTGTTCTTCGGTGCGTGACGACAAATCGGTATTGCCCGCCGAGATTTCGCTGGTACCGCGATAAATCTCTTCTGCCCCCTGACGCACCGAACCGACCGTTTGCACCAGCGAACGCTGCATTTGTTGCAGGTGGCGGCTCAGTCGCCCAATCTCGCTACGCCCGGTAGGTTCATCCTGCATGGTGAGATCACCGGCGGCAATTTGCTCAATACGCTGCGCGGCATGCTGCAACGGCTGAATGACGGTACGACGCAGAACAATAAACGTCATCAGCGTCAGCACCAGTGCCAGACCAAAAGCGCCAATCATGAATATCATGCCCAGTTGGGTGCGCTGATGAGCCTGTTCGCTTAACTGGTTAGCCCGCGCCATGCGCAGTTCAATCGCCTTCAACAGGACCTTATTGTAACTGGCATCCAGTTGTCTTGCGTGTTCGCTTTCGTGGTTGATGATCGCTTCAAACATACCGTTTCTGGCGTACTTGAGCATCGGTT
This sequence comes from Citrobacter sp. RHB35-C17, assembly GCF_013816795.1. Lineage (NCBI taxonomy): Bacteria > Pseudomonadati > Pseudomonadota > Gammaproteobacteria > Enterobacterales > Enterobacteriaceae > Citrobacter > Citrobacter sp. RHB35-C17. Next base: position 2,376,924 of record NZ_CP057150.1, read on the forward strand.
GCATTCCCGCAATATAGGCTTTGAAACTGCTCTCCAGTTCGCCATCCAACGCTTCATCCGCAGGGGTTTTCACCTTGCGCGCCATGTAAATAGTAAACCCTTCTTCAGACTGCTTAATACGCTTTTCCGCCGCCGCAATGTTGGCTTTCATGTCATCCATTTCAGCAATTCGGCTCGCCGCGCCGGCATGAATCATGTTGATTCGCGCGGTACGCAGGTGGTTCGAACTGTTCGATAATCCCATGCGGACCTGGATCTCATCCGTCACATCCCGCTGATCGCGGTCAGCCTGCATGAGAAAGTAGCCCGCCAGACCGGAGCTCAGCGCGAACAGTAAAAGGATGCCACCGAGAATGGAGGAAAACAGCGGAACCAGCCTGATGTGATGCAGAAAGCCCAGCTTATGTGGTGCTTGCATCGATGATGTGTTGTCCATGACCGTCGACTCTCTTGTAGGATTAATGCGTAATACGCGCCCGTAAGATAGTCATCGGCATTCCGCGAATTTTACTTACCGGGAAAAGCGCCGTTTTCGTCACAGTTTGACAACATTTATGTTAAAAAATGGAAAGCGCCAGCGGTGATTTCCGCTGGCGGATGAATCAGTTATCGCCAAAATGGATAACGGTACGGATGGATTTACCTTCGTGCATCAGGTCAAACGCGTCGTTGATTTGCTCCAGCGGCAAACGATGGGTAATGAACGGATCCAACTGGATTTTCCCGGCCATTGCCTCTTCCACCATGCCCGGTAACTGGGTGCGCCCTTTGACGCCGCCAAACGCGGAACCACGCCAGACCCGGCCTGTCACCAGCTGGAACGGGCGAGTTTTAATTTCCTGGCCCGCCCCGGCAACACCAATGATGATGCTCTCGCCCCATCCTTTATGGCAGCATTCCAGCGCCGCACGCATCACGTCGACGTTACCGATACATTCGAAGCTAAAGTCGACACCACCGTCGGTGAGCTCAACAATCACCTCCTGGATCGGTTTGTCATAATCTTTCGGATTAATGAAGTCGGTTGCGCCCATTTCAGCCGCCAGTTTGAATTTTTCCGGGTTGGTATCGACAGCAATAATACGCCCCGCTTTCGCCTGTACAGCGCCCTGAATCACCGCCAGGCCGATCCCGCCAAGGCCAAACACGACAACGGTATCGCCCTCTTTGACTTTCGCGGTGTTATGCACGGCACCTATGCCCGTAGTGACGCCACACCCCAGCAGACAAACCTTATCCAGCGGGGCTTGCGGGTTGACTTTCGCCAGTGAGATTTCCGCACATACGGTGTATTCGCTGAAGGTACTGGTACCCATGTAGTGATAGATTGGTTCGCCATTGTAAGAAAAACGAGTGGTGCCATCCGGCATCAGACCTTTTCCCTGAGTGGCGCGCACGGCCTGACAGAGGTTGGTCTTCCCGGATTTACAGAATTTGCACTCTCCGCATTCGGCGGTATACAGCGGGATAACATGGTCGCCCGGCTTCAGACTGGTCACGCCTTCGCCGACATCGACCACTACACCGCCGCCTTCATGTCCCAGTACCGCCGGGAACACACCTTCTGGATCGTCACCAGACAGCGTAAACGCGTCAGTGTGGCAAACGCCGGTGTGGGTAATTTTAACCAGAACTTCGCCTTTTTTCGGCGCTGCGACGTCAATCTCAACAATTTTGAGCGGCTGACCGGGGCCAAACGCGACTGCTGCACGTGATTTCATCTGTCTCTTCCCTTTATTGCGAGGTGATAGGTTTATTTTAGATAAGCGCGAAGAAGGTGGCCGATTTCAGCCATACGCACGGCGCGCTGGTCAGGAGTAGTTTCACCACTCACCAGCTCATCTTTCAGGTGGATCTCAACCATTTCGCCCATTAAACCGTTGGACGCACCGCGGACCGCAGCGATTTGTTGCAGGATAGCCAGGCAAGGTTCGCCAGATTCCAGCGCACGCTCCAGGGCATCCACCTGCCCCCGAATGCGTCGGACGCGAGTCAGAATACGTTTTTTATCTTCAGGTGAATGCGGCATAGGCCTCCTTAATACTATAGGGGGGTATACTATCAGAGTTTTAATCGCAGGAGGAAAAAAAAGCGTTTTCTATTTAGTGAGCGTTAAATTTCACTGTTTCAGCCTTTAAAGGCGGGTTTACCTATGTGCCTTTCGTTTATCACCGGCGAAAACCATACTTTAGCCCTGTTTTAATTTAGGTTATGTAGATTTATCTCATGCCAGAAATATCAATTTTGCAGATATCTAAAACTGCGCTGGAATATGTTTTATTTCCTTCAGATGCCCATTCAGTATTGTAATGTAGCCTCCGGCTTTTAATGCCGAGAGCACGTTCATCACTGCGGAACGAGAAAGCCTGGTTTTTCCGCGGATATAATTCTCGGCGGTAATCGACTCTCTCAGTGTTTGCGGTTTGCTCATGAGCTCAAAAAGCTGATAGCGAACCTGCTCAAATACGGTGGGTGAGACGAGCTTAAACAGTACCTCTGCGGCCATGCTGGCGATCAGTTGCAGATGTCTGGCATAGGGTTCCCACAGGTTGTGTTCTGTCAGCAGCGCGTATAAATCCTCTTTATTCAACGTGGCGATTTCAGCCGGTTCAATAACGCGAAGGATATGTATTGATCGGGAGTACTCATGTACCGGGATGATCCCACGTAGTGTCGGGGCTTCGATAAGTTCGATAAGAATATCATCGGGCTGCCGGTAAAGTGAGAGCGCCCCTTTACGAATAATATAACAATCAGGCTGGTGAGCGGCGCTGATGGTAATGCGCTTACCAACAGGACACTGCTGATAGCGCAGGTGCGAATCAAGTGTATCCAACAATATCGTCAAATAGGGCGATTCAACGCGCGTGCTTATGGGCCCCGCCATCTCTACTGGATTGAATGTGCTCTTCATTTTTTATTTTTACCAACCTACGTACACATGCCACAAGGATAGCAGAGAAAGTCTATCGCGGTAAAAAGATGGTTGCAAAAGTGACACAGTAAAGTATCCAACTAAAAATAATTTCGTAAATATTGTTAATGCGGGGGGATTTTAATATAGATTATCCTCATGTTTAATATTGTAATGACATCGTTAAAAATTAATTCATTATACCTCTATTAATGAATAAATGAGACGATATTGGCAGGCTGACAAGAATAAAAGCAGGGAGTCTGGTAACAACATCGAAATGGCGGCGCGCGCTATTCGTACCTCCGGTGACGAAATTCCTGGGCCGGTCAGTACCGTGATACAGGTCATTGCCTATTACCGCTAAACTTTGCAAAGTCGCGCGCAGAATAGAGGCGCGGGAAGCGCTCCCCGCGCCTGTATAGTCACGCTAGCGTTTACGCGGCATCATGCGCAGCAGCGTGTTGTCCTTCCAGAAATAGTGGTGCAGTAGCGCGGCGGCGGCATGCAACGCAATCACAAAATAGCCCAGATTGGCCAGCGTGATGTGCCAGGATTTCAGCGTATCCACCAGGTCAAAGTTCCCTTCTGCCGCGTGCGGCATCACCAGACCAAAGGCCATCCACGGATTACCACGGTTGTACATCATCACCATGCCGATCAATGGCAGCGCGATGAACAGCAGATAAATCACCAGGTGCCCAAGATGCGCCAGTCCGGTCATCATTGGCTTCGGTTTGGGCACGATGGGAGGAGCCGGATATTTCAGCCTGATCAGCAGACGCGCCACCATCAGCACCAGAATCGCTATCCCACTAGAAACGTGAATCATATTAATGAGGGGACGATCGCTGCGAGGAAAAAAGCCCCGAAACTCCATCGCACAGTAAGCGACAATCACCAGTAAAAAGACCAGCCAGTGGATGCCAATTTGCAGGCTTGAGTACTTATTGCCCATAACACTTCCTGAGTAAAAAACAATAAAGCGACAACATAGCGATCTTTCCTTAAAAATTCATTAACTTTTCTACGCCGCATTTCAGACAGTTAGGGTTAACGGCAAGATGTGCGATTGCTCACCCCGGCATCCTGGACTATGCCTGGTAGGGAAAAAAGAATGTCCGCTACATCCTCACAGGAGTTAATCATGAGTAAAATTGGCATTAACGGTTTTGGTCGTATTGGTCGCCTGGTGTTGCGTCGGTTACTCGAAGTCAAAAGCGATGTTGATGTGGTCGCGATCAACGACCTCACCTCCCCTAAAATCCTTGCCTATCTGCTAAAGCATGACTCTAACTATGGTCCGTTCCCCTGGAGCGTGGACTTTACCGAAGACGCGCTGATTGTTGACGGGAAAACGATCGCGGTTTATGCAGAAAAAGACGCCAAGAATATCCCGTGGAAAGCGAAAGGAGCGGAAGTCATTATTGAATGCACCGGCTTTTATACCTCAACTGAAAAGTCTCAGGCGCATATCGATGCTGGCGCGAAAAAAGTGCTGATCTCTGCGCCGGCTGGCGATATGAAGACCATTGTCTACAACGTTAACGATGACACGCTGAATGCCAGTGATGTGATTGTTTCGGTGGCTTCCTGCACCACCAACTGCCTGGCACCGATGGCGAAAGCGCTGCACGACAATTTTGGTATTAAAGTGGGCACCATGACCACCATTCACGCCTACACCGGCACGCAGTCGCTGGTGGACGGTCCGCGTGGCAAAGATCTGCGCGCATCGCGTGCGGCCGCTGAAAACATCATTCCGCATACCACGGGCGCGGCAAAAGCAATTGGTCTCGTTATTCCGGATCTCAGCGGCAAGCTGAAAGGTCATGCTCAGCGCGTGCCGGTGAAAACCGGTTCTGTCACTGAACTGGTGTCGATTCTGGCTAAGAAAGTGACGGCGGAAGAGGTTAACAACGCGCTGAAGAAAGCCACGCACAACAATGAATCTTTTGGCTATACCGATGAAGAAATTGTCTCCTCAGACGTTATCGGTTCGCACTTTGGTTCTGTGTTTGATGCCACCCAGACCGAAATTACCGAGGTGGGTGATCTGCAACTGGTAAAAACAGTAGCCTGGTACGACAACGAATACGGATTCGTGACGCAACTGATCCGTACCCTTGATAAGTTCGTCAAACTTTAAGCGTAAAGGCGGAGTGAAACCTCCGCCCTGCTTTGCCGATCAGGACTGCAAATAAACCACCTGGGTTTGCAGATACTCGTTCAGCCCGTGCTTGCCGTCTGCGCCGCCAATCCCCGACTTACGCCATCCCGCGTGGAAGCCCTGCATTGCTTCAAAGTTCTCGCGATTAATATAAGTCTCACCAAACTTCAGCCCTTTAATGGCTTTCATCGCGACGTTGAGATTCTGCGTATAAATAGACGATGTCAGGCCGTAATCACTGTCATTAGCCATCGCGATAGCCTCCTCCAGCGTGTTGAAGACCACCACAGGCAGCACAGGGCCAAAGGTCTCTTCGTGCATGATGGCCATCTCCTGGCGAACATCCAACAGCAATGTTGGCGGATAGAAGTAACCTTTGCCCTCAACGGCTTTGCCGCCGAGCGCCACCCGCGCCCCCTCCTGTACCGCCCTCGCCACTTTCTGCTCCACACGTTGCAGGGCCGCGGCATTGATAAGCGGCCCAATGGCGATATCGTTACGCTCGCCTGGATTCCCGAACTGTACCGCTTTCAGGGCTTCGCCCAGGCGGTTCACGAACAGGTCATAAATCCCTTTTTGTACGTAGACACGCTCCGCGCAGTTACAAACCTGTCCGGTATTGATGACCCGGGAATCCACAATCGCTTTGACCGCCAGTTCAAGATCGGCATCATCCATCACAATCGCTGGCGCCTTGCCACCCAACTCCAGGCACACTTTGGTGATATTTTTCGCCGCAGTCGCCATAATCTTTTCACCTGCTGCCACGCTGCCGGTCATGCTGACCATCGCCACTTTCGGGTTACCGGCCAGTTCCTGGCCGACGGTTTCACCACGCCCCAGCACCAGGTTAAACACACCACGCGGCAGACCAATCTCATCAACAATTTTGGCAAACGCAATCGCGTTATTGGGCGTGAATTCGCTGGGTTTAATCACGATGGTGTTCCCGGTCAACAGGGCCGGAGCCAGCTTACGGGCGATCAGGAAGAACGGGAAATTCCACGGCAGGATCCCGGTGGTAACCCCCAGCGCGCGCTTAAACAGCAAGATATTCTCGCCAGGACGATCGCTTTGCAGTATTTCGCCTTCATAACGACGAGCCCACTCCGCCATATAGTCAAGATAGTCGGCAGTAAAAGAGACTTCCACCTCGGCCAGTTGCTGAATTTTTCCTCCTTCAGCCACAATTAAGGCACTGATTTCGCCAGCACGTTCACGGATCCCGGCGGCAATTTTGCGCAGCCAACCGGCACGAACGATCGCTGGCAGCGCTTCCCACTCAGCCTGCGCACGGTCCGCCGCTGCAATGGCTTTGCGCGCGTCTTCTGCACGACCATCAGGAATACGCGAAATCACCTCTTCCGTCGCCGGGTTGATGACATCAATCCAGGCATCCTCGTGCCAGGTCACAAACTGTCCATCGATATACATAGGATGTTGTACGGGTACTGACATGCGCTACTCCTGTGATTGAATTGTTTTTAACAAGTGAAACTATTGTTAATAAACATCAATCATGCCTCAGCGATCCCGGCTGGTGTCGTGATTCTGTGAACTGCTTCATAAAAGAGAGGGGTCAGGCTGGGGAGAACGAAAACGCAGGCATTTTTGTTTTGCCCGTTTGAGAGAAAACACTCCCAAACGGGCAGGTGTTAGCGTAACGAACGGTGGTTCATCGCCTCATTCAGCGCCGCATCCTGTTGCAGGATCTGCCACGCGGCCTCGACCTCCGGCGGAAAATCCACATGCACAATGAAGTCACGCCCCCGAGGTCCATAGCCGGTGTCATCATTGCGCAAGCGCGGGATTTCGCCCACCACCAGCGCTAAATAGCGATCGATGCTCCACAGGCCGCCAGGGTCATTAGCAAATACAATATCGTCCTCCTGCTGACACAAAACAGGCGTAAATCCCGGATGGCTCAACCAGCGCGGTGCGTCCGGATCGTCACGGGTTACCCGGCGAAAGGTCGCTACGGTACGCCGTTGCATCGTAGGATCCTGTACCACAATGGCCGTGTTAATCGGTGTTGCGGCCTGCGCGATCATTTGCGCGCTAAAACGGGCGTTCTCTCCGCAGTTAGTTGACTGATCTTCCAGCCAGATTTTGTCTGCGGGAATGTGCCAGAACTGCCGGGCAATATCCGCCAGGATGGCGGCTTCGGCGCGTCCGGTCGTCTGGATCGTGTTGTAACGGGGATGTTGGGCAACGGCGGCATACAGGAAGGTCGTGGAGTGACCAATCCCACCAGCGATCAGCAGCGGAACCTCTTGCTGTTGGGCTATCTGGCAGGCCGCGTCAATTGTCGGGATGACGGCATTGCCCGCCAGTACCACACAGTCTGCCGGGTAAGCAGGCCCGCCGCAGAAATCATCCTGCGCCAGCCACTGCCCCACCGTATTGATCGCCTCAAGGGTGGTGGCGGAAAGTCTCGGGAACGGTTGCATCATTAAGCTCCTCCTCTTATTTCAGCAGAGTACCGCACCCACGCTGAATAAACAGTAGATCTCTCTGAAAGGCTGATGATTGATATTTCGACGCTTTTTTTGTCATCTCAGTGAAATAACACAAAACGTCTAAAAATCGGGCGGTTGCACCTGCACATTATCCTGTTTAATTATCAGAATATGAACGATTAACGTCATTTATTCTGCAATTACAGAAAATCATTCTGGCAAAATGCTCTCTTTTTAGCCCATTACGGCGTGCCTCCTCTTGTTAAATGTTACTAACACACCTAGTTTGATTAACAATTTCACAACCTTTTAACGTAACAGGTTGCACCTGCCGCACTGCCAGGTGACACCTTTTTTGTTCTCTGGCGGAGGTTTACAGTTAATGACGACCCATGAAAGCAGTACGGTTATTCTGAAGAAAAATAAGAAGGTACTTGTCGCCAGTCTGACCGGCAGTGCGATTGAGTGGTTCGATTACTTTCTGTATGGCACCGCGGCAGCGCTGGTGTTTAACAAGATTTTCTTCCCAATGGTTGACCCGGTAATCGGTCTGATCCTCTCGTACCTCTCCTTCTCGTTGACCTTTTTTATTCGCCCGATTGGCGGGGTAATTTTCGCCCACATCGGCGATCGCATCGGGCGTAAGAAAACGCTGGTGCTGACGCTTTCCCTGATGGGCGGCGCGACGGTGATGATTGGTCTACTGCCCACCTATGAGATGATCGGTATCTGGGCCCCCATTCTGCTTATCCTGATGCGCATCATTCAGGGGATGGGCATTGGTGGCGAATGGGGTGGCGCACTCCTGCTGGCCTATGAATACGCGCCGGAAAAACGCAAAGGCTTCTTCGGCAGTATTCCGCAGGCGGGCGTGACTATTGGCATGCTGATGGCGACGTTTATCGTCTCGCTGATGACCCTGTTTAGCGAGGAAGATTTCCTCTCCTGGGGCTGGCGTATTCCCTTCCTGCTGAGCTCCGTGCTGGTGCTGTTAGGACTGTGGATCCGTCGGGATATCGATGAAACGCCAGACTTCAAAAAGGTCAAAGCGACGGGTCAGGTTGCCAAAGCACCGCTGCGCGATACGCTGACTCATCACTGGCGTGAAGTGCTGATTGCCGCAGGTTTGAAGGTGGTGGAAACCGCGCCGTTCTATATTTTCTCGACCTTTGTGGTCAGCTATGCCACCAGCACACTGAGTTATCAGAAGTCCCAGGTGCTGGAAGCCGTCACCGTGGGTGCACTGATTGCTACGGTGATGATCCCGCTGATGGGGCTGCTGTCGGACAAAATTGGCCGCAAACGGATGTATGCCATCAGCGTCGCCCTGCTTGGCCTGTTTATCGTGCCATGGTTCCTGCTGCTGAATACCGGCACCACCTGGGGCATTATGCTGGCGACCATCGTGATGTTCGGCGTGCTGTGGGCACCGGTCACCGCCGTGCTGGGGACGCTGTGCTCGGAAATTTTCAGCGCTAACGTTCGCTACACCGGCATCACCCTCGGTTACCAGATTGGCGCAGCGCTGGCGGGCGGTACCGCTCCCCTCATCGCTACCGGGTTGCTGGCGAAATATGACGGCGACTGGGTGCCCGTGGCGTGGTATCTGCTTACCACCGTGGCGATATCCCTGGTTGCCATTTTCTTTGCCAGTCGGGTGAAACGTAGCCCGGCGATCAACGCTCAGCCTAACGAATTGTAATCTCTTCGCGGCCAGATCCTCTGGCCGCTTCTGTAACAATACGGTACAGACTCGAACGTCTCACCTGCGTCCGATGGCGCTGCGCTTGTCGGGCCTACGGACAATATATTGCCATCCGGTACTGAATTACCCGCTAATCTGCTCCATCGCCTGCAGGATACGTTTATCCGAAATGGGATACGGCGTTCCCAGCTGTTGAGCAAAATAGCTAACCCGTAGCTCCTCAATCATCCAGCGGATCGCTTTCACCTCCTCGTCTTCGCGTCGCGCCGGCGGCAGCTTGTTGAACCACTGCTGCCAGGCCTGCTGTACGCTTTCGACTTTCAGCATTTGCGCGCGATCGCGATGGGGATCAATCGCCAGTTTCTCAAGACGTTTTTCAATCGCCTGCAAGTAACGCAGCGTATCGCCAAGACGACGGAAGCCGTTGCCGGTGACAAATCCGCGATACACCAGTCCGCCCATCTGCGCTTTGATGTCGGAAAGCCCCAACGCCATCGTCATGTCCACGCGCCCCTTCAGGCGTTTATTGATATTAAAGACGGCGGTCAGGATCTGTTCGACCTGCTTCGCAATCTCCACAACCGTCTCATTCAGCTCGGCACGAACCTTCTCATGCAGCGCGGCAAAACCCTCTTCCGTCCAGACCGGACCACCGTTAGCATCAATCAGCTTATCCACGCCGCAGGAAATGCAGTCGTCAATCAGCTCCAGCACTTTGCCGTACGGGTTGAAGTACAGACCCAGCTTGGCTTTATTCGGCAGCTTCTCGTGCAGATATTTGATCGGCGACGGGATGTTCAACAGCAACAAACGGCGTAAGCCAGACCACATCGCCTGCTGTTGCTCCAGCGGATTATCAAACAGTTTGATCGCCACGCTGTCGCGCTCATCCACCAGCGCAGGCCACGCTTTGACTTTGTAATTGCCACGTTTTTGCTCGTAGCTTTCCGGCAGTTGCCCAAAACTCCAGATGTGCAACCCGCTCTGTTCAATGCCATCATCGGCCACCGCCGAGAGCGTCTCCTGCACTTTTCCTTTCAGCCGGTCTTTTAGCTCCTGTAGCGAGCGCCCTTCCTCCAGCTTCTTGTTTTTATCATCCACCACCCGGAAGGTGATTTTCAGATGATCGGGCACCTGATCCCAGTGCCAGTCCTCGCGGTCAACCGTCACGCCTGTCATCCGACGCAGCTCACGCTCCAGCGCGTCCAGTAGCGGCAGCTCCAGTGGCGTCACGCGGCCTAAAAACGCCTCGGCATAGTTTGGGGCCGGAACAAAGTTACGCCGCACCGGCTTCGGCAGCGATTTAATCAGCGCAATCACCAGTTCGCGACGTAAGCCCGGGATCTGCCATTCAAAACCATTTTCGTCGACCTGATTCAACAACGGCAGCGGAATATGTACCGTCACCCCGTCCGCATCCGCCCCCGGTTCAAACTGATAGCTCAACCGCAGTTTCAGCGAGCCCTGATGCCAGAAGTTCGGGTAATCCAGCTTGCTGATGTTGTCCGCGCCCTCTTTGATCAACATGCTCTTTTCAAAATTGAGCAGGTCCGGCGTCTCGCGACTGGTCTTCTTCCACCAGTTATCAAAGTGACGGGCAGAAATGACATCATGGCTGATGCGCTGGTCGTAGAACTCGAACAGCGTCTCGTCGTCCACCAGAATGTCACGGCGACGCGATTTATGCTCCAGTTCTTCCACTTCGGCACGCAGTTTGAGGTTTTCGCGGAAGAAAGCATGACGCGTCTGCCAGTCGCCCTCCACCAGCGCATGGCGGATAAACAGTTCACGGCACAGCGCAGGATCAATCTGGCTGTAGTTCACCTTACGCGCTGCGACGATCGGCAGACCGTAGACGGTCACCTTTTCCGTCGCCATCACCGCGCCCTGCGCCCGCTCCCAGTGCGGTTCACTGTACGAGCGTTTAATCAGATGCTGAGCGACCGGTTCCACCCACTCGGGATCGATGCGTGCTGCAATGCGCCCCCACAGACGGCTGGTTTCCACCAGCTCCGCGACCATTGCCCACTTCGGCGGCTTCTTGAACAAGCCGGAACCGGGGAAAATCGAAAAACGGGCATTACGCGCGCCGGTATATTCCTGCTTATCGGCATCTTTCATGCCAATATGCGACAACAGCCCGGTCAGTAGCGCAATATGGATCTCGCGGTATTCCGCCGGTTCGCTGTTCACCGGAATACCCAGCTCTTTTACCACCTGACGCAGTTGGGTGTAGATATCCTGCCACTCACGCACGCGCAGATAGTTCAGATAGTCGGTCCGGCACAGGCGACGAAACGCGTTGGACGACAGCGCTTTTTGCTGTTCGCCGAGGTAATTCCACAGATTCACAAAGGCAAGGAAATCGGACTCTTTATCGTGGAAGCGACGGTGTTTTTCATCAGACGCCTGCTGTTTGTCCATCGGGCGTTCGCGCGGATCCTGAATCGACAGCGCCGAGGTAATGATCATCGCCTCGCGCACGCAGCCATGTTTTTGCGCTTCCAGCACCATGCGCGCCAGGCGCGGATCCACCGGCAACTGGCTCAACTGGCGCCCCAACGGCGTCAGTTTATAGGCCGTCGCCTGTTCATCAGTGGTAATCGCACCCAACTCTTCCAGCAAACGCACGCCGTCCTGAATGTTGCGCTTATCCGGCGCTTCGACAAACGGGAACGCGGCGATATCGCCCAGCCCCAGCGCCGTCATCTGCAAAATGACCGACGCCAGGTTGGTGCGCAGAATCTCCGGGTCGGTAAACTCCGGACGCGACAGGAAATCATCTTCAGAATAAAGACGAATGCAGATGCCTTCGGATACACGACCGCAGCGCCCTTTACGCTGGTTGGCGGAGGCCTGCGATACGGGCTCGATCGGCAAACGCTGTACTTTGGTGCGGTAGCTGTAGCGGCTGATACGCGCCGTACCAGGGTCGATCACATACTTGATCCCCGGTACCGTCAGCGAGGTTTCCGCCACGTTGGTCGCCAGCACAATGCGCCGCCCGCTGTGCGACTGGAAGACACGGTTCTGTTCGCTATTCGACAGTCGCGCATACAGAGGCAACACTTCCGTATGGCGCAGGTTGAGTTTATTCAGTGCGTCGGCGGTATCGCGGATCTCGCGCTCACCGCTCATGAAGATCAGGATGTCGCCGGGGCTTTCACGCCCCAGCTCATCTACCGCATCGAAAATGGCCTGCAACTGGTCGCGTTCGGTGTCATCGGCCTCTTCGACGATCGGTCGATAGCGGACTTCCACCGGAAAGGTGCGCCCAGACACTTCAATAATCGGCGCATTGTTGAAATGCTTCGAAAAACGCTCCGGATCGATGGTCGCGGAGGTGATGATAATTTTCAGATCCGGACGGCGCGGCAGCAGTTCTTTCAGATAGCCGAGCAGAAAATCGATATTCAGGCTGCGTTCGTGCGCTTCATCGATAATGATGGTGTCATACTGCATCAGCAGACGGTCCTGCTGAATTTCCGCCAGCAGGATACCGTCGGTCATCAGCTTCACCATCGTGTTATCGCTGACGTGATCGTTAAAGCGCACCTTATAACCAATGCACCCGCCCGGCTCTGTCTGCAGCTCTTCCGCGATACGGTTCGCCACCGTTCGCGCCGCCAGACGACGCGGCTGGGTGTGGCCAATCAGCCCTTTCACCCCACGCCCCAGTTCCATACAGATTTTCGGGAGCTGAGTGGTTTTCCCCGAGCCGGTTTCCCCGGCCACGATCACCACCTGATGGTCGCGAACGGCGTCGAGGATCGCCTGTTTTTTCTGACTGACGGGCAGGTTTTCCGGGTAAGTAATCTCTGGTCGCGCCGCTTCACGTAGCACAACTTTACCTGCTGCCTGTTCAATCTCTTTCGCCATCTCCTGGTAAATGGCTTGTTGTGCATCAGGATTTTTAACCTTCTTCACACCGTGCAGGCGGCGCGAAAAGCGCTGCCGATCGCGCAGCATTAATGAATCTAACTGCTGCTGTAAGGCATGAAAGGATAATTTTTCTTGTTCTGTCATAGCGTTAAAAGGCAGAGCACTGCCTGGTTAAATCTCTTCTAAATGATAGGTATAGAGTACCACATCAGCACATTTTGTGTGTTGTTCAATAAATTCGAACATAGGATTCGATATATTGCGCTTTCTCTGCGACAGGATTGTGAATAAAGTGTCAACAAGCAACGGGGCACAGCCCATTCAAACACCTATAAGGAAACACCCATGAGCAAGGTATTAGTTCTCAAATCCAGTATTCTGGCAGGGTACTCTCAGTCTGGTCAGTTGTCTGATTATTTTGTTGAACAGTGGCGTGAAAAGCACTCTGCTGACGAAATCACCGTTCGTGACCTGGCTGCTAATCCGATCCCGGTACTGGATGGCGAACTGGTGGGTGCCCTGCGCCCGAGCGACGCGCCGTTGACGCCTCGTCAACAGGACGCACTGGCGCTCTCTGATGAACTGATCGCTGAACTGAAAGCACACGATGTGATCGTTATCGCGGCGCCGATGTACAACTTTAACATCCCGACGCAGCTGAAAAACTATTTCGATCTGATTGCACGTGCTGGCGTGACGTTCCGCTACACCGAGAAAGGGCCGGAAGGTCTGGTGACCGGTAAACGTGCAGTGATCCTTTCCAGCCGTGGCGGTATCCACAAAGACACCCCAACTGACCTGATTGCGCCGTACCTGAAAGTCTTCCTCGGCTTTATCGGCATCACCGATGTGAACTTCGTGTTCGCAGAAGGGATTGCCTACGGCCCGGAAGTAGCGTCTAAAGCGCAGTCTGACGCCAAAGCCGCCATCGATAGCGTGGTTGCAGCGTAAGTTCTCCCCCTCCCGCTCCGGCGGGAGGTTTTTTTATCACTTCGCCTGATAACGCAAATATCCCACCACGCCATTACTCGCACCATCACTCGGATGATTCACCCCGTCAGTGACTTCCACGCAGGCAAAATCAAACGGCGACACATTCTCAATGCATGCCACGTTCACGCCATACTGATCCGGACTGGAACGTCGCTGGTGGAAAGTGTAAATCCCACACACTGAACAGAAAAAGTGCCTTGCTGTGCCGGTATTGAAACGATACTCCGTCAGTTTATCCTGCCCTGAGAGAACCGTTATCCCCATCAACGGCGCAGAAACAACCACCGCACCGCGCATCCGACAAAATGAACAGTTACAACGCCGGATGGTATTAAACCCATCGCTAAGTTGAACGGTAAATTTGACAGCCCCGCAGTGACATTGTGCATTTCGTTTTTCAGTCATGGTCAACCTCCACCTTATGCCTTTTGCGCAATACTGTCCAGGGTCGCCAGCACTTCCGCTGAAAGTGTCAGATCCCCTGCCGCCATGTTTTCATGCAGATGCGTCACTGAAGAGGTACCCGGTATCAGCAAAATATTCGGTGAGCGATGGAGCAACCATGCCAGCGCAACCTGCATTGGCGTTGCATTCAGGCTTGCGGCCACGTCGGAGAGCGTTGAAGACTGTAGCGGCGTAAACCCGCCCAGCGGAAAAAAGGGAACGTAAGCAATGCCGTCTTCCGCCAGCGCGTCGATCAGCGCATCATCCTGACGATGGGCGATATTGTACTCATTTTGCACACAGACCACCTCTGCGATACTGCGCGCTTGCGCCACCTGGCTGGCAGTCACATTGCTCAGACCGATGTGTCTGACCAGCCCCTGCTGCTGAAGCTCAGCCAGCACGCTGAAACTCTCTTCAATGGAACCTTCATGCGGGCCGTGCCCCTCGCCCAGCATAATGCGTAAGTTAACGACATCCAGTACATCCAGACCCAGATTGCGCAGATTATCGTGAACCGCCTGCCTGAGTTCCGCTGGCGAGAATGCCGGTAGCCAGGAGGCATCGTCTCCACGGCGGGCACCGATTTTCGTGACAATCACCAGATCGTCCGGATAAGGATGCAACGCTTCGCGAATGATTTGATTGGTAACGTGCGGACCGTAAAAATCGCTGGTATCAATATGATTGACGCCCAGCGCGATCGCTTCCCGAAGCACCGTCAAGGCAACATGACGATCGCGCGGTGGACCAAAAACCCCAGGCCCCGCCAGTTGCATCGCCCCATACCCTATGCGTTTGACCTGCCGGGAACCGAGAGTAAACGTTTCTGTGATGCCGTGACTTGCCATAACTGCCCCTTCTGCTGAATAGCGCGTAAGAAAACAGAGTATAGAAACTTACCCTGCAAATTATTACGCGTCACCCAACAAAAAGGAAAAACCGCAGACGGCAATGTGGAATGATTATTTCCGCAACCACTTCCCGTTAATGCCCTGGACATATTCTCCTGGTTTCGCCCGCTCGACCAGTTTCTGTCCGGCCATTTTCGCCACTTCATCGACCGGGATGTTATGACTCTCGGCCAACTGTTGGTAGCTGGCGCTGCGTGCTTTGTTGATTTCATTGACCAACGCCAGCGTCTGCGCATCCTGTTTCAGCGCCACCAGATAACCATTGAACGTTTCACCGACCCGGCCCTGGGTTCTGGCCTCATTTAACGTCAGCGCAAAGGCACTGCCACTCAGCAAACTCAGAATGAGCGCCGCCAGAATAAAGGTTCTTTTCATCATCACCTCAGAACAAGTCGCTGCGGGATTTGAGCAGGCTTTCAACGTCCTTATCCACTTTGATATGAATCTCATGCTCAATTTTGACGTTCATATTAATGGTGATGGGCTCTTTTGGCGCCGCGACTTCAATGCGCGGCGTGCAGCCCGTTACGAACCACAGCGGGAGAAGCGCCAGCACGGCTATCATTGTTTTCATTGGGGTTCCTCACATTCCTTGCCTTGTTGACAGGTTTTTTCCGGCAGCGCCGCGTTTTGTTCAAGCCATGCCTGGAGATTGTCGCCAAAGCGCAGACTGCGCCACAGCGTAAAGACATTCTCTTCGTGGGTATAGTTGAGATTCACCGTACCGACCTTGCCATCCACATGGCTGTTGCCACGAATTTGCGCCTGCATCGTCAATACGCCCAGATTGTCCAGATTGATTTTGGTCCATGAATGGGCAATCTCCATATACCGCAACCAGTTGATGGCCGCCCCTGCTGCCATGTTGTCTTTTACCACCGCATCGGCGGTGTCTTTATCGATGCGCAGCGTCATCGGACCCGGATTGGTTAACCAGCCATCTTTGATAATCCATTTCTCATCGTTCAGCCACAGAGGGAGCGCACCGCTCACCGGCCCGGATATGGCAAACTGTTTCGGATTTACTGCGCTGATAAGTTCGCTTGAGGAGATATTTTGCACCCGCACCAGCGCCGGATCGTGCTGCGGCATTCGCAGTTGTTGCATGGAAACCTTACCGCCCAACACATCCACATTCACGTCAGTCAGTAGCAGCGGATCGGCTTCACTCCACGGATAAGCGCCTTCCAGATCGGCGGTGATATTGGTAGCAGTCACCTGGTTGACGACTTCGGCAATGCGTAGCGACACCGGTCCGCGCGTGCCCAGTTGCCACGCGCCCTCACTAAAGCGGAACGGCAATACAAAATCGACGCCGTTGATCTGGTTATCCGGCATCCAGGCGCTGCCGCCTTTCAAGACGCCGTGACCACCGGCCTCGAATCCTTGTTCTGCCGCTGCCGAAAACGCCACCTGGGCATACAGTTCGCCCTCACGTAATTTCATTTTCCACTCTGGCGGCACCAGCGGCTGGAACACCTCCAGTGACTGTTTTGGCCACCAGGCCTGACCACGTAAACGTAAGCCATCCCAACGACCGTTTAACCGCACGGGGCCGATCGCCCCGGCATGCAAATCGCCTTTGAACTGGAAAAAAGTTGGATCGCGCCCCTCCACGCTGAACTTGAGCGTTGAGGGCGGCAAAACGCTGCCGCCGGAGAAATGGGTTTCTCCGGCATCGAACGAGAGCGCCCCACTGAACCGGGGATGTGCCGCATCACGCACCCATTCGACCGGTTTATCCATGATTAAACGGGGTGTTTCAACCTTCATGGTGCCGTACTGAAGCTGGTCAAATCCCGTAGACAAATCGGTCAGCGTGATGGTGTTGTCATGCCATTCACCTTTGCCTACCACATCCCATTTCGCGTGCATCGGGGTGAAACTGCCCTCGCCCCAGTAGCGCCACTGCCAGCGCCCCGCATCGGGCAGAAAATCATTCGCCAGCCCGTCCAGATGCAGAACAAAATCCCCCATCTGATTCTCATGGGCGCGCAGAATCGCCTGCAATCGTCCGTCCACGCCACGCTGCGTGACCTTCACGCCCGCCAGCGGCCAGCGAATTTCGTCAATATCCAGTGAGTCGATGACCCGTCCGCGCGAGCGCAGCAGCGCGCCAGGTTCAAACGCCAGCTCCGGATCGGTCAGGCTGCCGGTCAACCGGGCAGGTAATCTGGCATAGAAAATCAGATCATCCTGCTTGGCTTCGCCAGTCAGTTGCAGCGGCATCGCGCTGTTGTCCATGCTCAGTTTTCCCGGCCCAAACGAAAGCACGGCGTTCCCTTTCCCCGCCTCCCCCTGGGTCAGCACATTAAACCGTCCGCTGATCACCGCGTTCTCGGTGCCTTCCTGCCAGTTCTGCACCTTCACGCCCAGACGCCCGCTGAGGGGAAACCCCTGATAAGGCCACGACCAGCGTCCGTCGCTGATGGTTAACTGCTGACGCGTGAGTTCCCACGGCAGGTCAAGCAGCGGATCGGCATTATCCCGTGCCATTACGATGAGCTGCCCGGCATTCTCACGCCACTCCAGTTCCGCATCGACCAACGATGGCTCCTGCGGCAGACTGAGCGTGGCAACGGTGTGTCCGCTCACCGGCAGTCCATCCGGCACCAGCGGCATCGTGAACTCACCAACCAGTTTGACCGGCGGTTGGCCTTCAAACGCCATGACATCAAGCTCACTCACCGTCAGCGTCTGACCGCGCAACTGCCCCTGAAACTTCACTTTATCGCCCTGATAACGCAGTTGCTGGAGCGAAGGGGTCAGCGAAACGTTCAGTTTGCCCTGCCACACCTGCCAGGGTGAAAGAATAACGTTGTCGATGGTGATCCAGGTATTGGGCAGCATGGACTGCCATTCCGCGAGAGTGCGCGGCGCCGCGGGAGATTGTTCCGTTTGCGGCAGTTTTGCCAGACAGGCAGAATCGAGTTCCAGTGTGCCAATATCCAGTTGCCAACGGCTGGGATGCGACAACCAGGCCTGACTGACCCTGGCCAACTGGCAATCATCAACCAGATAGCGAAGTTCAGGAATATGTAAACCGTGGCGCGTGAATCGGGGACTATCATCCAGTGCAATGCGCGTTCCAACTGGCAGCCAGATGCCCGCCAGCGTCGGAACCCACCACCCCAGCGTCATCACCAGAGTCAACGGCACGAGGATCACGAGTAAGAGAAGCGCCAGAACGGCTTTATATTTACCCTTCATGGGCAGTTAATATCCTGATTTAGCGAAAAATTAAGCCGAATTAGGCCGTTATTGTGTCATGTTTAGTTAACCATGCCCAGATTAAGAATAGATGCTCCAGGGTGACACACAAACTTTTCACCATCGTTAAGATCAGAAAGTCAGATAAATTACAGAGACTTATCAGATAAATCTAAAGATTAATAGCGGGCAATAGCCGACAAACTATTGCCCTCTATTCTGCAATCTGGCCCGGATAATGTGAAAGTCAACAGCCGTAGGAAGTGAGTAAATCGTTCGGGTGAAATGCAGACTGTTACACAGGAACATATTGATAGTAATCGATGTTGACGCCATATCAGTCGTATCCTGACGAACAGCGGGCTGTTTGTGTCACCGAAACAGAGGTGTGGAGCAGCACTGTCACCTGCTGAAATCTGCAATCGATACACTGAACGAACAATCTATTGATGCTCTAGAATTATTCATTATAGGTATCACTTTCAATAATATTTTATGTTTTGTAAAATAATTTGAATTCGATAATTGTGATTCGATATCACTGGAGAAAGACTTATGAAACTCGCCGTCTACAGTACAAAACAGTACGACAAAAAGTATCTGCAGCAGGTTAACGAAGCCTTTGGTTTTGAACTTGAATTCTTTGATTTTCTGTTGACGGAGAAAACGGCTAAAACCGCTCATGGCTGCGAGGCGGTGTGTATTTTCGTGAACGATGATGGTAGTCGCCCGGTGCTCGAAGAACTGAAAAATCATGGCGTTAAGTACATTGCTTTGCGTTGCGCGGGGTTCAATAACGTCGATCTGGATGCGGCAAAAGAGTTAGGTCTGCAGGTCGTTCGTGTCCCGGCCTATTCTCCGGAAGCCGTCGCGGAACATGCGGTGGGCATGATGATGACGCTGAACCGCCGTATTCACCGCGCTTATCAGCGTACCCGTGATGCCAACTTCTCACTGGAAGGATTAACCGGCTTCACGATGCACGGAAAAACGGCGGGGGTGATTGGTACCGGGAAGATCGGCATCGCGGCCCTGCGTATTCTGAAAGGCTTTGGAATGCGTCTGCTGGCGTTTGATCCGTACCCCAGCGCAGCTGCGCTCGAACTCGGCGTGGAGTATGTTGATTTGCCGACGCTGTTCGCCGAATCCGATGTGATTTCACTGCACTGCCCGTTAACGCCGGAAAACTATCACCTGCTGAACCATGCCGCGTTTGATCAGATGAAAAATGGCGTGATGGTCATCAACACCAGTCGTGGCGCCCTGATCGATTCTCAGGCGGCGATTGAAGCGCTGAAAAATCAGAAAATAGGTTCACTGGGGATGGACGTTTACGAAAACGAGCGCGATCTGTTCTTCGAAGATAAGTCGAACGACGTTATCCAGGATGATGTTTTCCGTCGCCTGTCGGCCTGTCATAACGTCCTGTTTACCGGGCATCAGGCTTTCCTCACCGCTGAAGCGTTGACCAGTATTTCTGAGACTACGCTGCAAAATTTACAACAGTTAGCGAACGGAGAAACCTGCCCTAACGCCCTGTTCTGATCCGCCGCCTTCCTGTTCGCAGGAGGGCATTTCAGAATTTCCCCAAAGCCACTGGCGATGAGATCGGTATGCTGTCGGTGGCGATTACGTTTAAATGCAGAGAGTTAACATGAAGAAGGTCATAGCGCTGGTTGCGCTGAGCCTGCTGGTTGCAGGTTGTGTAAGCAACGGAAAAGTATCGGTCAGCCGTGAGCAATTACAGCATCACCGCTTTGTGCTGGAGAGCGTAGACGGTAAACCGGTCAATGCAACGGGTCATCCGCTTGAACTGAGTTTTGGCGAAAAGATGATGATTTCGGGCAATATGTGTAATCGCTTCAACGGTCAGGCATCACTTTCTGACGGTGCATTGAAAGTAAAAGAGATGGCGATGACCCGAATGATGTGCGCCGATCCCCAGCTCAACGAGCTGGACAATACCCTCAGCACCATGCTGAAACAGGGCGCACAAGTAGACCTGACCGCCAACCAGCTCACCCTGGCCACAGCGGAACATACGTTAAGCTATAAGCTTGCCGATTTAATGTAGTAATGGGTGCTTAATAGCTACCACAGCTTCCCGCGGCGAGGGATTGTTCACTGCAACGTTTGCCGTTGGGAAGCGCGCACATACCAATTGCCGAACCGTCTAACTGACGGGCAACGGAAAGTGAACCGCCTATCATGGCGCAATTTGCCTCACCGGAACTGGTCATCGATGCTTTTAAACCCGGTGCGACATGCGCTGCTGTCGCCTGCTGAACAGGTTCATTGTCACTGCTGCAAGCCGACAACAATAACGCGGCACATCCTACCCAAAACGCTGCGCGCATTTGACTCCCCTCATATTCTGTAAACGTAAACAAGCCGCACTAATAATAGGCATCCGAATCCGTCGCGTCGAGAGTCAAAACGCGCAATTATGCGGCCTCGCCGCATTTTATTGCGCTTTTTCCCCTGGATTGGGATCCCATAGGCCTGTTCTGTCGTTATGCGCTCACCCGGCGAGCGGTCAAATAGTGCGCCTGCCAGTACTGATTCGACAAATGTGACATTGTCACGCCTTGCGAGCTGGAGGCATGTATAAAGGAGTCATTGCCGATATAAACGCCAACGTGATGCACGTTCGGCTCCGTCTTAAAAAACACCAGATCGCCGACTTTTAGCTCACGCTGACTGACTCTCTGCCCCATACGACTTTGCTCCTGCGCGGTACGCGGCAAGCGTCTATGGATAACCGAGGCAATAATTCTGCGCGTGAACGCCGAACAATCAATACCATTGCGACTGTCACCTCCCCAGCGGTAATCGGTTCCTCTCCACTGCGCAAATTCACTCATAATGCGATGCTTAAGCTGCGCTTTCTTATTCTGAACAGGCGCTTGTGAAAAGTGCCCTTCAGAATAAGAGAGTGGCGAAAAGGTATTGGCTCCCCAGTTTTTGGTCTGAATTTTCACAAAGGCAAATGACGACGATGAGGCGGAAATAAGTAAAGTAAGTAATAAAATTCGTAACATAACCTAATCAAAACAATTAAATACCTGAACACATCCATACTTTTGGCGCACGAAAAAAGTTATCAATAATGATAAATAAAAGAGTTATTTTTGTTTTAACGTCTATTCACGATAACAAGAGTATCGACCTTCAATAACGCAAAGGTTTACAGGCCCTTCCCGTCCTGAATTGCGCTCAGTATAGGCGCGGGCGGCCTGACACCGAACTTAAAAAGTCTTATTAAGAAATTCACATCATGACGATAATGGCGAGGATAATAAATTCATTAAGGAAATCCTTAAAGAAAATCTCACTCCACTTTTGGACAATATGTTTTTAATATCGCCTGCCTCGCAGGCAATAACCAACTCATAACAAAAAAGCACAATTAAATATACAACCCGGTGTTACCTACCGGGCAATAAAATTGACATTGTTTTTGCGAGCTTTGTGTCAATTTGTGCACTCGAAAGTGGCACAACTTCTAGGGAATACAGGAAAGTCCTATACTAGAGAAATAACTATCAGGACGCTAAGTGGTTTCCTGCGTCCCTCTTTTTTGCGCAATGTAAGGGTGTCATATGATTACTATTGACGGTAATGGTGCAGTCGCTTCGGTGGCGTTTCGTACCAGTGAAGTTATCGCCATCTACCCCATTACGCCCAGTTCAACGATGGCTGAACAGGCTGACGCCTGGGCAGGCAACGGGCTGAAAAACATCTGGGGAGATACGCCGCGCGTCGTCGAAATGCAGTCGGAAGGCGGTGCAATAGCGACCGTTCACGGTGCGCTGCAAACCGGCGCGCTTGCCACCTCCTTTACCTCTTCACAGGGGTTACTGCTGATGATCCCCACGCTGTACAAACTGGCGGGACAATTAACCCCCTTTGTACTGCATGTCGCCGCCCGTACCGTGGCAACCCACGCGTTGTCGATTTTTGGCGATCATTCAGACGTCATGGCGGTCCGCCAGACCGGCTGCGCCATGCTGTGCGCCGCAAGCGTACAGGAGGCGCAGGACTTCGCGCTGATCTCGCAAATCGCGACCCTGAAAAGCCGGGTTCCCTTTATTCACTTCTTTGATGGTTTCCGCACTTCGCATGAAATCAACAAAATCATCCCGCTGGCAGATGACACGATTCGCGGCCTGATGCCGCAGGCTGAAATTGATGCACATCGCGCCCGGGCGCTCAACCCAGAGCACCCGGTGATCCGCGGCACCTCAGCGAATCCCGATACGTATTTCCAGTCCCGCGAGGCGACCAACCCGTGGTATGACGCCGTATACGATCATGTCGAACAGGCGATGAATGATTTCGCTGCCGCAACCGGTCGTCAGTATCAGCCGTTCGAATATTACGGTCATCCGCAGGCCGAACGGGTCATCATTCTGATGGGTTCTGCTATCGGCACCAGCGAAGAAGTGGTTGACGAACTGCTGACGCGCGGCGAGAAAGTCGGGGTGCTGAAAGTCCGCCTGTTCCGCCCCTTCTCAGCTAAACATCTGCTGCGGGCCTTGCCTGAATCCGTCCGCGCGGTTGCCGTGCTCGATCGCACCAAAGAACCGGGTGCCCAGGCCGAACCCCTGTATCTCGATGTGATGACCGCGCTGGCGGAAGCATTCAACGGCGGTGAGCGTGAAACGTTGCCGCGCATGATTGGCGGCCGTTATGGTCTCTCGTCAAAAGAATTTGGCCCGGACTGCGTGCTCGCGGTCTTTAATGAACTGTGCCAGGCAAAACCCAAACCGCGCTTCACCGTTGGTATCTACGATGATGTCACCAACCTGTCGTTGCCACTGCCTGATAACACCTTGCCGACGACGGCGAAGCTGGAAGCACTATTTTACGGTCTCGGCAGTGACGGCAGCGTTTCGGCGACCAAGAACAACATCAAGATCATCGGTAATTCAACGCCGTGGTATGCCCAGGGCTACTTCGTGTATGACTCCAAAAAGGCAGGCGGTCTGACGGTGTCTCACCTGCGCGTGAGTGAACAGCCGATCCGCTCTGCTTACCTGATCTCACAGGCCGATTTTGTCGGCTGTCACCAGCTGCAGTTTATCGATAAATACCAGATGGCTGAACGACTGAAGCCTGGTGGTATTTTCCTGCTGAATACGCCGTATCCCGCAGATGAGGTCTGGTCACGCTTGCCACAGGAAGTGCAGGCGGTACTGAACCAGAAGAAAGCGCGTTTCTACGTCATTAATGCGGCGAAAATCGCCCGTGAATGTGGCCTGGCGGCGCGGATTAACACCGTCATGCAGATGGCGTTTTTTCATCTGACTCAAATTCTGCCGGGCGATAGCGCGCTGGCTGAACTTCAGGGGGCAATCGCTAAAAGTTACAGCAGCAAAGGTCAGGATCTGGTGGAACGCAACTGGCAGGCACTGGCGCTGGCGCGCGAGTCTGTTGCTGAGGTGCCGCTGCAGGCGGTTGATCCGCACAGCGCCCACCGTCCTCCGGTGGTGTCTGACGCCGCGCCTGATTTTGTGAAGACGGTGACCGCGGCAATGCTCGCGGGGCTCGGCGATGCCCTTCCCGTCTCTGCGCTGCCGCCCGACGGCACCTGGCCTATGGGTACCACTCGCTGGGAGAAACGCAACATCGCCGAAGCGATCCCCATCTGGAAAGAGGAGCTTTGCACTCAGTGTAACCACTGCGTTGCGGCCTGCCCGCACTCGGCTATTCGTGCCAAAGTGGTTTCGCCGGAAGCAATGGAGAATGCTCCCGCCAGCCTGCATTCGCTGGATGTGAAATCACGCGATATGCGCGGACAGAAATACGTTCTGCAGGTCGCGCCGGAAGACTGCACCGGCTGTAATCTGTGTGTGGAAGTGTGCCCGGCGAAAGACCGTCAGAATCCGGAAATCAAGGCCATCAATATGCTGTCGCGCCTTGAGCACGTCGAAGAAGAGAAAGTGAATTATGACTTTTTCCTCAGTCTGCCGGAAATTGACCGCAATAAACTCGAACGCATTGATATTCGTACCTCTCAGTTGATTACGCCACTGTTTGAATATTCCGGTGCCTGTTCCGGCTGTGGCGAAACGCCGTATATCAAGTTACTGACCCAACTCTATGGCGACAGAATGCTGATTGCCAACGCCACGGGGTGTTCGTCAATTTACGGTGGGAACCTGCCTTCCACACCGTACACAACCGATGCCAATGGGCGCGGTCCCGCATGGGCAAACTCGCTGTTTGAGGATAACGCAGAGTTCGGTCTGGGCTTTCGTCTGACGGTCGATCAGCATCGCGTACGCGTGCTGCGTCTGCTCGAACAGTTTGCCGACCAAATCCCGGCTGAACTGAACGACGCTTTACATACCAATGCGACCCCTGACGTGCGTCGTGAGCAAGTTGCCGCGCTGCGTCAGCATCTGAAGGATGTCGATGGTGCACGTGAATTGCTCACCGACGCCGATGCGCTGGTTGAAAAATCCATCTGGCTGATCGGCGGCGATGGCTGGGCCTACGATATTGGCTTCGGCGGGCTGGATCATGTAATGAGCCTGACTGAAAACGTCAATATTCTGGTGTTGGATACGCAGTGCTACTCCAACACGGGCGGTCAGGCCTCGAAAGCCACACCGCTTGGCGCGGTAACGAAATTTGGTGAGCACGGCAAACGGAAGGCGCGTAAAGATCTGGGCGTCAGCATGATGATGTACGGTCATGTCTATGTCGCACAGATTTCGCTCGGGGCGCAACTCAACCAGACCGTGAAGGCGATTCAGGAAGCGGAAGCGTATCCTGGTCCGTCGCTGATCATCGCCTACAGCCCATGTGAAGAACACGGCTATGACCTCGCACTGAGTCACGATCAGATGCGTCAGTTGACGGCGACCGGCTTCTGGCCACTCTACCGCTTTGACCCACGTCGTGCGGATGAAGGCAAATTGCCGCTGGCGCTGGACTCTCGCCCGCCGTCAGATGCGCTGGCAGAGACATTACTCAACGAGCAGCGTTTCCGTCGCCTGAATGCGCAGCAACCGGAAGTGGCAGAGCAGTTATGGAAGGACGCCGCGGCCGATCTGCAAAAACGCTATGACTTCCTGGCGCAACTGGCCGGTAAAGCGGAGAAGACCAGTACTGACTGATCGGAGGGTTCACGTCGGCCAAAAAAAAGCCCGAACATCCGTTCGGGCTTGTCAATTTCTTTGTCGGCAAATCAGTACGCGTTGCATTGGACCAACAAAAAAGCAGTATGTGACAATAAAGGCATATAACGAACGAAGAATATCGCACTGGATTTATTTTGTATAATTTTTATTTTATATGCTTTATGCAATTATATTCACACCAATTATTTTCATTTCGATGGAATTATTTATTTAAGGTTTCACTTAAGACGTAACAATTGATACTTATCTCTTTACGGAACTTCTCCTTTAGCATGTTTTTACTCCCCAACAGTGGGAGTGAAAGCTAAATATAAAACTAAAGGATTACTGCGATGAAAAGAAAAGTACTGGCCCTTGTCATCCCTGCCCTGTTAGCAGCAGGCGCAGCACATGCTGCTGAAGTTTATAATAAAGACGGCAACAAATTAGATCTTTATGGCAAAGTTGATGGTCTGCATTATTTCTCTGATAATGCCAACAGTGATGGCGATCAAACTTATGTTCGTATGGGCTTTAAAGGTGAAACACAAATTAATGATCAACTGACCGGTTACGGTCAGTGGGAATATCAGGTTAACGCCAACACCACCGAAGGCGACCACGGCAACAGCTTCACGCGTCTTGCTTTTGCTGGCCTGAAATTTGGTGAATACGGTTCATTCGACTACGGTCGTAACTACGGCGTGATGTATGACGTGGAAGGCTGGACCGATATGCTGCCTGAATTCGGCGGCGACTCCTACACCTATTCCGATAACTTTATGGTAGGTCGCACCAACGGTGTTGCCACTTACCGTAACACGGACTTCTTCGGTCTGGTAAACGGTCTGAACTTCGCACTGCAGTATCAGGGTGCCAACGAAGATCAAATCACCAATGAGCAGGAAGGTACTGGCAACGGCGGCGATCGTACTGTCCAGAACTCCAACGGCGACGGTTTCGGTATCTCGTCGACCTATGACTTCGGAATGGGCGTTAGCTTCGGTGCAGCCTACACCACCTCCGACCGTACCAACGAGCAAGTCAATGCGGGTGGCCGCGTCGCGGGTGGCGATAAGGCAGATGCCTGGACAGCGGGTCTGAAATATGACGCCAACAACATTTATCTGGCTACCATGTACTCTGAAACCCGTAACATGACCCCGTACGGTGATGACGGCGTAGCAAACAAAACCCAGAACTTTGAAGTGACGGCGCAATACCAGTTCGACTTCGGTCTGCGTCCGGCGGTGTCCTTCCTGATGTCAAAAGGTAAAGATCTGACCGGTCAGGGCAATGACGACAGCAAAGATCTGGTGAAATACGCGGATGTTGGCGCGACTTACTACTTCAACAAAAACATGTCCACCTATGTTGATTATAAAATCAACCTGCTGGATAACGACGACAACTTCTATTCTCGTAACAATATTAATACCGATGACGTCGTCGCACTCGGGATGGTCTATCAGTTCTAAGCCCTTCTGCCCGCTGGTATCGGCGGGCTTCTGCCCTTTCCCTCACCGTCATAACCCATTCGTTTTGCCTATAACAAAATGCGATATCACGAAGACTAAAATCCCCGTGGGTTAAATGATATATTCATGGTATGACCTGCCGTCGAGGATGCCGCCATGAACCATCAGCCTGTAAAATCATCACGAATTGCCTCCGTCGGCTATGACGAGAAATCCTCGACGCTGGAAATCCGTTTCTACCAGACCGGTGTTCTGCAATATCGCGGTGTTCCTGCACATATATACCGAAATTTTCTTTCTGTGGTCTCAAAAGGCCGATTTTATGACGGGGTTATTAAGGGAAAGTACCCGGAAATCAAAAGCAAATAATGTTGAATTGTGATCTTTGTCATTGTACTGAATCGGTGATAAGACGTTACACTTTATAGGGATACTCAAACAGGAGGTTTAATGAACAGAACAATTCTTGTACCTATCGATATTTCAGACTCAGAATTAACTCAACGTGTGATTAATCATGTCGAAGCCGAGGCGAAAATTGACGATGCTCAGGTTCATTTCCTGACCGTCATTCCGTCTCTGCCTTACTATTCTGCACTGGGCCTGGCCTACTCTGCGGAGTTGCCTGCCATGGACGATCTGAAAGCCGAAGCGAAATCTCAACTGGAAGAGATTATCAAGAAGTTCACTATCCCGTCGGACAGAGTGCAGATCCATGTCGTTGAAGGCTCGCCAAAAGATAAGATTCTGGAAATGGCGAAAACACTGCCTGCGGATATGGTGATTATCGCATCCCACCGTCCGGACATTACCACCTATCTGTTAGGGTCGAACGCCGCTGCCGTGGTACGCCATGCAGAGTGTTCCGTTCTGGTCGTACGCTAACATTTTCAGCCCGCACATCGCTGCGGGCTTTTCGTTGTGCCATAACCGGTGTTGCTGATCAATCCACGCCTCAGACGGTGGCCTTTTCTTGCGTCAGACCAGGCACCAGAATCACTTTTCGACACGCCTCTTCACGCTTTTCAAATATTTCGTAACCCCGCGCGGCCTCTTCGAGTGGCATATGGTGAGTCACGATTTCTTCCGGTGTCAGTAGCCCCTGTTCAATGAGACTAAGCAGATCCGGCAGATAAGCATGCACGTGGGTCTGACCCATTTTGAAGGTCAGTCCTTTGTCAAAGGCATCACCAAACATGAATCCATGAATAAAACCGGCATACACGCCAGGGACGCTGACGATCCCACCACGGCGCACAGCGGCGATACATTGCCGGAGCGCTTTACCGCTGCTGCCTTCAATTTTCAACGTGCTCAGCACGGTTTCTGTCAGACTGCCCTTCGCCTCAAAACCGACAGCATCAATCACCGCATCCACACCGCGATGTCCGGGCGTGTTATCAATGATCCATTCTGCCGGATCGTCGTTTTTATCAAAATTAATCGGGATCGCGCCGTAACGCTGATGCGCAAACTCGAGCCGGTAGTCGTTATGATCAATGATAAAAATATGCTCCGCACCGTTCAGCCGGGCACAGGCGGCGCAGAGTAAACCCACCGGGCCCGCGCCAAAGATAGCCACGCTTGAACCCTGCCTGATGTCGGCATTCTTCACCGCTTGCCACGCTGTTGGCAAAATATCTGACAGAAAAAGCACCTTTTCATCCGGCAATGTATCCGGCACTTTGAAGGGGCCGGCATTCGCCTTCGGGACGCGGACAAATTCTGCCTGCCCGCCAGGGATCCCGCCGTAGAGATCGCTGTAGCCAAACAGCGCGGCGGGCGGCGTGATGTTTTTACGGTTCAGGGCTGCACCTTTACCGCTGTTGGTATTTTCGCAGGCGGCATATTGATGCAGATGACAGAAAAAGCACTCACCACAGGCGATGACAAAAGGTATCACCACCCGATCGCCTTTACTGACTGCCGTCACCTCCGGACCGGTCTCCACCACTTCGCCCATAAACTCATGACCAAAAATATCGCCATGATGCGTACCAGGGATTTTGCCGCGGTAAAGATGCAAATCCGATCCGCAAATGGCGGTGGCGGTCACGCGAAGAATAATATCGTCCGGCGCCTCAAGGCCCGGATCGGGCACAGAATCAACGCTAACGTGATGCGGGCCATGATAAGTGAGTGCTTTCATTCACATTTCTCCTGTCGTCATTGGCTGGCAAACCGCGCGTTATAAGGTCCCGGTGCCACCGTCTGAACACCAGACCTGACCGGACGTGTAGCTGTTCTCTGGTGCCGCCAGCGTGACATACAGCGGTGCGATCTCCGCCGGTTGACCGGGTCGACCAAGCGGGGACTGCGCGCCAAATTTCTCGATTTTTTCCTGTGGCTGACCTCCGCAGCACTGCAACACCGTCCAGTAGGGACCCGGCGCGACGGCGTTAACCCGAATCCCCTTCGGTGCCAGTTGTTTCGCCAGCGATTTGGTGAAGACGGCGATCGCCGCTTTGGTCTGCGCATAATCCAACAGGATATCGCTCGGTTCGTACGCCTGGACTGAGGTGGTGTTAATGATCACACTGCCCGATGAGAGATGACGAAGTGCAGCCTTCGTAATCCAGAATGTCGCGTAAACATTGGTCTTGAACGTGGCATCAAACGCTTCGGTAGTGAGATCGTCAATTGACTCACAGAATTGCTGGCGCCCCGCGTTATTCACCAGGATATCCAGCCCGCCTAACGCATCTACCGCCTGGTTAACCAGCGTCTGGCAGAAGGTTTCATCGCGGATATCACCCGGAATCGCGGCCACGTTCCTGCCTGCTTTTTTAATCAGTTCAACCACTTCACGGGCATCTTCTTCTTCATCAGGTAAATAATTAATTGCCACATCGGCACCTTCCCGCGCATAAGCAATCGCCACCGCGCGACCAATACCGGAATCGCCCCCGGTGATTAAGACTTTCTTGCCGTTAAGCCTGCCGCTCCCTTGATAGCTCTCTTCGCCATGATCGGGACGGGGCTGCATTTTACTGGCAAGTCCTGGAAAAGGTTGTTTTTGGTGCGGAAATGGCGGAGCCGGAAAATGCTCAGAATGCGTTTTATTGGTGATCTGCTTTTGATTATTCTGGTCAGCCATGCGTTTACCTCTCGTTATTTTTCCTACGGACTTTTAAGCGTAGAACAAAATTGGCGAGAAGGTTCTCAAAGCCGTCTGAGTGATTAATTTTCGGTCATTCAAACGCCGCCTCTTAATGAATACTGTTTTATTCTGAAGACTATTTTTTTAATCGCCCTGCGCTCAGACAGTTACATACCAACATTTACAAAACCCCCATAAAATAAGCGAGGCGGGTGTTTTCGATAATATATTGAAAAGTAACCCGTCAATTTTTTCTGATTTTTTGTGGAAATTTGACTCCTCGCGGATAGCCGCTAACTTTAAGCCCTGAACAACGACGGATACAAATTACATTTTTGTATCTGACTGACATAACCGATATACAAGAGGTGAGATATGGCAGAGCATCGTGGTGGTTCCGGTAATTTCGCAGAAGACCGTGATAAAGCATCTGAAGCGGGTAAAAAAGGCGGTCAGCACAGCGGCGGGAACTTCAAAAACGATCCGCAGCGTGCATCCGAAGCAGGAAAAAAAGGCGGTCAGAACAGCCATAGTGGCGGACGTAAGTCTGATAACTCCTGATTGTAAGACTGCTTTAGCCTTTAATAAATAAAGTGTCCTGCGGGTCTGTCTGTAGACTCGCAGTTATTTTTTCTGAACCGGGAGAGGATGTTATGAATATGAAAACGCTCGAGGATGTTTTCATCCATTTACTTTCAGACACCTATAGCGCGGAAAAACAATTAACCCGTGGTCTGGCGAAACTGGCCCGCGCGGCCTCTGACGAAAAACTCAGCGCCGCGTTTAATGCGCACCTGGAAGAAACTCAAGGGCAAATTGCGCGTATAGACCAGATAATCGAACAGGAACCGAAGATTAAGATTAAACGCATGAAATGCGTAGCGATGGAAGGCTTAATTGAAGAAGCCAATGAGGTCATCGAAAGTACAGAAAAAAATGAAGTTCGCGATGCTGCATTAATTGCGGCCGCCCAAAAAGTTGAGCACTATGAAATTGCCAGTTACGGCACGCTGGCAACCCTCGCCGAACAGTTGGGCTATCCCGCCGCGGTAAAACTTCTGGCGCAAACGCTTGAAGAAGAAAAAGAAACCGATTTGAAATTAACTGACCTGGCGGTCGGTAATATCAATAAAAGTGCGGAGAAACGATAACCGCGCCGAGGTTATTGGTTGGTAAGAAAAAACAGTTTTGTTGCGCTCTGCTTATGGCAGCGCTTTGTCATGGGGTAGCATACCGTGCCTGAACTTGATGCTTTTCATCTGGCCCGTTTTCAGTTCGCCTTCACTGTCTCTTTTCACATTCTTTTCCCGGCGATTACCATCGGGCTGGCCAGCTATCTGGTGGTACTGGAAGGAATGTGGCTGCGCACGCACAACAACCTCTGGCGTTCGCTTTACAACTTCTGGCTAAAAATCTTTGCCGTCAATTTTGGCATGGGCGTCGTTTCCGGTCTGGTGATGGCCTACCAGTTCGGCACAAACTGGAGCGGATTTTCCCAGTTTGCCGGCAGTATTACCGGCCCACTGCTGCTTTACGAAGTGCTCACCGCCTTCTTCCTGGAGGCGGGTTTTCTGGGCGTGATGCTGTTTGGCTGGAACAGAGTTTCTCCAGCGCTGCATTTTTTCACCACCTGCATGGTGGCACTGGGAACGCTGATGTCCACTTTCTGGATCCTCGCGTCAAACAGCTGGATGCAGACGCCGCAAGGTTTCAGCATTGAAAACGGTCACGTGATCCCGCAGGACTGGATGGCGATCATTTTCAACCCCTCCTTTCCGTATCGTCTGTTCCATATGTCGATCGCCGCCTTCCTGAGTAGCGCGATGTTTGTGGGAGCCTCTGCCGCCTGGCATTTACTTCGCGGCAACGACACGCCGGCCATCCGCAAAATGTTTTCCATGGCGATGTGGATGGCGTTAATCGTCGCGCCGATTCAGGCGGTGGTCGGCGATATGCACGGTCTAAATACCCTTGAGCATCAGCCGGTAAAAATCGCCGCTATCGAAGGCCACTGGGCAAACGCGCCCGGCGAGGCTACGCCGCTCTTGCTGTTTGGGATGCCGGACATGGAGGAGGAGCGCACAAAATACGGTCTGGAGATCCCGGCGCTGGGTAGTTTAATCCTGACCCACAGTCTGGATAAACAGGTTCCTGCGCTGAAGGATTATCCCAAAGAAGATCGCCCTAACTCCCCTGTTGTCTTCTGGTCGTTTCGTATCATGGTAGGCATAGGTTTACTCATGATTGCGCTGGGTCTCTGTAGCGTCTGGCTGCGCTGGCGCCAGCGCCTGTATCAGTCTCGCCCGTTCCTGTGGTTTGCGCTGGGAATGGGCCCTGCCGGACTACTGGCGCTGTTGTCGGGTTGGGTCACGACGGAAGCAGGACGTCAACCGTGGGTGATCTACGGATTCTTACGCACCCGCGATGCGGTGTCATTACACAGCACGATGCAAATGGTCATCAGCTTGCTGGTCTTTATCATCGTCTACTGTGCTGTTTTTGGCGTGGGCTATTACTACATTTTCAGGCTCATTCGCAAAGGTCCGCAACCTGTCAGTGAACTGACGTCACAAACGGATGGCACCCCGGCTCGCCCCCTCTCGGCGGCAGAACCGGTGACGGATGAAGAGGAGAAGGCGTAATGGGTATCGATATCACCGTAATGTGGTTTGTCATCATTATCTTTGCCACGCTGATGTACATCGTGATGGATGGTTTCGATCTGGGCATTGGGATGTTGTTCAGCGTGGTTCACGACGCTGGTGAGCGTGACGTAATGGTAAACAGCGTGGCGCCCGTCTGGGATGGCAATGAGACCTGGCTGGTGCTCGGCGGCGCGGGCCTTTTTGGCGCGTTCCCGCTGGCCTATGCGGTGATCACCGACGCACTGGCGATTCCGCTGACAATGATGCTCATCGGCCTGATTTTTCGTGGTGTGGCCTTTGAGTTTCGTTTTAAGGCGACACCTTCCCACCGACCATTCTGGGATTACGCCTTTGCCGGCGGTTCGCTGCTCGCGACATTCAGCCAGGGCATTGTGGTGGGCGCGGTGATTAACGGCTTTGCGGTGACAGAACGCCGTTTTGCGGGTTCAGCACTGGACTGGCTCACCCCCTTCAACCTCTTTTGCGGCGTCGGCCTGATCGTCGCCTATCTACTGCTCGGCACCAGTTGGCTGATTATGAAAAGCGAGGGTTCGCTGCAAGCGCGAATGCGCGTCCTGACCCGTAAAGTCCTCCTCGCCCTGTTGGGGGTTATTGCGGTGGTGAGCGTCTGGACGCCGCTCGGCTGGCCCGCTATCGCCGAACGGTGGTTTACCCTGCCCAATTTCTTCTGGTTTGTCCCGGTGCCCATTCTTGTACTGGTATTGAGCCTGTGGATTTGGCGACTGAGCGCAGAGATGAACAGCCATGCGCGACCCTTTATTCTGACGCTGGGTTTGATTTTCCTCGGCTTCAGCGGGCTGGGCATCAGCTTATGGCCGCATATTATCCCACCGCATATCACGCTGTGGGAGGCGGCAGCACCGCCTGCCAGCCAACGGTTTATGCTGGTGGGAACCCTGCTGATTATCCCGGTCATTTTGATGTACACCGCCTGGAGCTACTTTGTCTTCCGCGGCAAGGTTTCCGGGGGTGAAGGCTATCATTGAGCGTCAGATCCCAGAGCGTGATTGATCACTGGGGTCAACGCCCCTCCCAGGCAGAGATCTCTTCCAGGAGCACTGCAAGGCTGAAACGGACTGCTTTTTCGATAACATCCTGACACTCACCAGAAAAAAGCTCGCGCTTTGTGACAATCTCGCCGCGGAGATTCCACGCAAACCAGACCGTTCCGGCGGGCGTTCCGTCTTCCCCACCGTCCGGACCGGCGTACCCACTGATGGCAATGCTGATATCGGTCCCGGCACGCTCGCGTATGCCCGTGGACATCTCTTTGACCGTCTGTTCACTCACTGCGGTATATTTTTCCAGCGTACTGGCCTGTACGCCGAGCAGTGTCTGCTTCGCCCTGTCACTGAAGGTAATAACACCAATATCATAAAAGGCGGCAGTATCGGATTCCGCACAGAGTGCCGTCGCCAGATTACCGCCGGTGCAGGACTCAGCGGTGGTTAACGATAATCCTCGGTCAATGAACACATTGGCTAGCTGTTTCGTGAGTTCGCCGGTGGTTTTCGCTTCGTTATAGGCTGCTTCATTCATCCTTCTTCTCCTTAGCTTTCATCAGGAATAACGGAAATATGATCATTACGCTCCAGAATGGCGTATTGACTTTTTGCAGGATCCGTAATGCCCTGATTCTGTCGCACCGTGACCAGGCTAATCATCGTCAGCGTCGCACCAGTGACAGAAAATCATTGCCTGACCAGAATTCAGAAGTAAGTTTAAGCCGTTTACCGTCGGACGTGTAAAAGGTGCTGGTATTCGTCGCCGTAATCCGTACCATACGCGACATACTTTTGCCTGTAGACTTCGCTCAACCGAAGCGTTCACGTCTTTTATTGCAAACCCGATGGGGCATGAAACGCACGCAGGTGGTATATGAAATTGACGTAGCCTGAATCGACGTATTGACGACGAGCAGACTGCCAGGCGAAACGCAAAACTGACACGGTGATACGCGTGTCGTGACATGCCCCTTTCCGGTGTTCGAGACAGTAAATAATGTTAGAAAATCAACAAGCGACGAAGAAAGAACAGTACAACCTGAATAAATTGCAGAAACGTCTGCGCCGTAACGTCGGCGAAGCGATTGCCGATTTCAATATGATTGAAGATGGCGACCGGATCATGGTCTGCCTGTCCGGTGGTAAAGACAGCTACACCATGCTGGAAATTTTGCGCAATCTACAGCAAAGCGCCCCGATTAGCTTTTCGCTGGTTGCCGTTAACCTGGATCAGAAACAACCCGGTTTCCCTGAACACATTCTGCCTGAGTATCTTGAGCAACTGGGCGTTGAGTACAAAATAGTTGAAGAGAACACGTATGGGATCGTGAAAGATAAGATCCCGGAAGGCAAAACCACCTGCTCTCTTTGTTCACGCCTGCGTCGCGGTATTCTGTATCGCACGGCGACGGAGCTGGGTGCGACTAAAATTGCGCTGGGTCACCATCGCGACGACATTCTGCAAACCCTGTTCCTGAATATGTTCTACGGCGGGAAAATGAAAGGGATGCCGCCGAAACTGATGAGCGATGATGGTAAACATATCGTGATCCGCCCACTGGCTTACTGCCGTGAGAAGGATATCGAACGCTTTGCTGAAGCCAAAGGCTTCCCGATCATCCCTTGCAACCTGTGCGGTTCGCAACCAAACCTGCAACGTCAGGTGATTGCCGATATGCTGCGTGACTGGGATAAGCGTTATCCAGGCCGTATTGAAACCATGTTCAGCGCCATGCAGAACGTGGTGCCTTCACACCTGAGTGACATTAACCTGTTCGACTTCAAAGGGATTAAGCACGGTTCTGACGTTGTTGATGGCGGCGATCTGGCATTTGATCGTGAAGAGATCCCGCTCCAGCCTGCAGGCTGGCAACCGGAAGAAGACGATAATCAGCTTGATGAACTTCGCCTGAACGTTGTCGAAGTGAAGTAATAGCCATGGGCCGGATCGTTTTCATCTCCGGCCCAACTCGGGTTTATTTCAGTAAACGCACCCGACAGGTTTTACCTTTAATCTTCCCATTCTGCAGTTGTTTCCATGCCTTATGCGCGACCGACTGACGGACCGCCACATAGACATGCGCCGGATGCACGGTAATTTTGCCAATGTCCGCGCCATCCAGACCCATATCTCCGGTTAACGCCCCCAGCACGTCGCCTGGACGCATTTTGGCTTTCTTGCCGCCATCGATACACAATGTCGCCATTTCAGCGACCAGCGGTGCAACGCGGCGTTGCGTTGGCGCAGGGACCCAGTTAAGGCGGATCTGCAGCATTTCAGAGAGAATATTCGCCCGCTGCGCCTCTTCCGGAGCACAAAAACTGATAGCCAGACCGCTGTTCCCGGCGCGCGCGGTACGGCCAATCCGGTGGACGTGCACCTCCGGATCCCACGCCAGTTCGAAATTCACCACCAGCTCCAGCGATTTGATATCAAGCCCGCGGGCCGCAACATCCGTCGCCACCAGCACCCGCGCGCTGCCGTTGGCAAAACGCACCAGCGTCTGATCGCGGTCTCGCTGTTCCAGATCGCCATGAAGCGCCAGTGCGCTTTGCCCGGCCTCATTGAGCGCATCGCACACCGCCTGACAATCCTTTTTAGTATTACAGAACACCACGCAGGAAGCCGGCTGATGCTGACTGAGCAACGTTTGCAACAGCGGTATCTTACCGTGCACAGAGGTTTCAAAGAATTGCTGTTCGACGGCGGGGAGCGCATCCACCGTGTCAATTTCGATAGCGAGCGGATTTCGCTGCACGCGACCGCTGATTGCGGCAATCGCTTCCGGCCAGGTGGCAGAAAACAATAGCGTCTGACGCGACGCGGGCGCGAAACGGATCACCTCGTCGATTGCCTCACTGAATCCCATATCCAGCATCCGGTCTGCTTCATCCATCACCAGCGTGGTCAACGCGTCCAGCGAAACGGTACCCTTTTGCAAATGGTCGAGCAAACGACCAGGCGTGGCGACGATAATATGCGGCGCGTGCTGAAGAGAATCGCGCTGTGCTCCGAAGGGTTGTCCACCGCAAAGCGTCAGGATTTTGGTATTCGGTAAGAAACGCGCCAGACGACGTAGTTCACCGGCCACCTGATCCGCCAGTTCGCGCGTCGGGCACAGAACCAGCGACTGCGTCTGAAACAGAGTGGCATCAATATGCTGTAACAAACCGAGACCAAATGCTGCCGTCTTTCCGCTGCCGGTTTTTGCCTGCACCCGCACATCCTGCCCGGCAAGGATCGCTGGCAGCGCCGCCGCCTGGACAGGGGTCATGGACAGATACCCCAACTCGTTCAGATTCTCGAGCTGGGCGGCGGGTAATACATTCAGAGTAGCAAAAGCAGTCACAATTTAATCTCACGGTAAACGACTCACAGTCGGCAGGCGCGTATCCTCGCAGATCTGCGGCTGTGATGCGACAACTTAATCGGTACTTCGTCGGGGGGCGGGTCGGGCATCGGCTGTGGACGAGGGATCGGATCGGGCACAGGAACGGGATCGGTGGGAACGGGATCCGAGAAATGAATGTCTTGTTGGCGGTGAGTTAACAGATGGAACATTTTTGCCTCCGGGATTTCATTGGCTCCCTTTCAGGGTAGTCGCTGAAAACGTACAGGCAAAAAAAAGCCGACTTATTTAAGTCGGCGTCGTACGAATCAATTGTGCTATGCAGTAATTCAAAAAAGGAAGTAAGACAATATGGAGCGCAACGCCCATCGCTTGACGTTGCATTCACCTGCAAGAGTGATATTGCCCCGAACAGGCATGCTATTTATTGACTTCGCTCAATCTTAAAGCCGTTTTTAGGCAGAGAAATCTCTTAAAACACCCGTTTTTACAACCATTTACTACGATGCAACCATAAAGTAACACCACCAATCAGAACCACTAACAGAATACAAAAGAGTGAAAAGCCAAATTGCCACCCTCCACCGGGTATGCCGCCGAGATTGACGCCGAACAGTCCGGTCAGAAACGTGCTGGGAAGGAAAACCATCGCCATCAATGACATGGTATAGGTACGTCTTGCCAGCGACTCCTGCATTACCTGGGCAATTTCATCCGCCATAACGCCCGTGCGGGCGATACAGGCATCAATTTCATCCAGCCCCCTGCCCAGTCGGTCGGCAATATCTTGCATCCGGCGTCGCTGATCGTCCGTCATCCACGCCAGTCGCTCGCTGGCCAGTCGCGAATAGACATCACGTTGCGGCGCCATATAGCGGCGCATCACAATCAATTGTTTTCGTAATAACGCGAGGAAGCCGCGCGGCGGGATTTGCTGATCGAGCAGATTGTCTTCAAGATCGATGATTTTATCGTGTAACTGTTCGATAAATTCACTGGCGTGATCGGTCAGCGCATCGCATACGTCCACCAGCCAACCGCCGCAGTCAACTGGCCCGGTGCCTTCCTGGAGATCGCTGACGACATCGTCGAGCGCCAGCACCTTCCGCTGACGCGTGGAGACAATCAGCCGTTCATCCATATACAGACGCATCGCCACCAGTTGGTCCGGGCGCTCATCCGTGCTGCCATTGATGCAGCGCAGCGTAATAAGCGTCCCTTCACCCAGACGACTGACGCGTGGACGAAGGCTTTCCCCCGCCAGCGCATCCCTGACATTATTCGGCAGTAGCGGCGTCGTCGCCAGCCATTGCGCGCTGTCCGGATGCGTGTAGTTCAGATGCAGCCAGCACGGATGCTCACGGCTGATCACATCATCATCTTCCAGCGGTTTCACACCGCCCTTGCCATCCAGCAACCAGGCAAATACTGCATCCGGCACACTAACTTGAGACCCTTTAATGGCTTCCATTTTGCCTCCCATACTTCGCGCTTTTCTGGTTAGTCTAGCTGTCGACGCATGTTAAGCAACCACTCATTCTCCCAATGTGTTATCAGGACTTATGAAAACCCGCGAGCGTAGCGCTTGTGCGCTGAGGGAGAAATCACTTCTGTTGCATCACTTAAACGGAACTGATGGGTTTTCGACTGGAGATCGACAACCTGTGATTTCAGTACATCCGACGATCCGGATAATTCATCCACCATCAATGCGTTACTTTGAGTAACTTTTTCCAGTTCATTCATTGCCTGGGTTATCTGATTTATTCCTTTTTCCTGTTCCGCCGTGGTGGTTGATATTTCATGCATCAACTGACTTAACTGCCCAGCGCCCTGGACGATTTCCTGCATATTCTTTTCTGTCTCGCCCACAACCGTTGCGCCTTGCTGCACATTTTGATGGGTGACGTCGATAAGCCCCCGAATATTTTTTGCGGCTTCGGCACTTCTGTGCGCCAGATTTCGCACCTCCGTCGCCACCACGGAAAATCCTTTTCCCTGCTCACCGGCGCGCGCCGCTTCGACTGCGGCATTCAGGGCCAGAATATTGGTCTGAAACGCAATATCATCAATCAGGGTAATTATTTCTGTCATTTGCTGGGTACAAGTCGTAATCGAATGCATGTTGCTGGCAACCTGAACCATTAATTCGCTGCCTTTGTATGCACATTGCATCGCGCTATTGGCCTGCTGGTTAGCGAGTCGCGTGTGGTCAGCGTTGTTACGCGTGCTGGCGGCCATCTGTTCCATGCTGGCCGCCGTCTGGATTAAAGAGGCAGACTGCTGCTCCGTTTTTACGGATAATTCAGCGCTACGGGCGGCCAGTTGCTCTGACAACAACAGCGCCGTCTTCGAGGAAAGTCGGATCTCACGTACCAGCGTCGCGATACTGCCGGATAAGCTGTTGATACCCGGAATCAGTCTCCCGGCACAGTTATTACCAAATTCGGGAATATAAACGGCGAGATTTCCCGCTGTCACCTGTTCAATACTTTTCTTTACGGTATTAATGGGTGTGACAAGATATATTGTCATGTAGCACCATAAGGCGAATAGCGCCAACAAAAAAATCACGTTCATTGAAATAATAACCGACAGCCTGACCGAGTACATTATTTGCACAGTGTTAATCAGGCCAAAGGTAAATAGCAGAAATACGATAATAAATGTTCTGACGCTAATGTGTTTTAACATTTTAAACCTGTTAGAGGTTAATATGGCAGGTCATATTTATATAGCATCAGAAAAGCATATATTCTTCTCGTTCCGCTCTCTGTCCAAACTTCACGCAGAGATCCATAAAATTTACCTTAAAGAAGGATATTGCCGATTAAGTTTACCTTATTCTTATTGTTCATCATGAGGTGAGGCCGCTTTCCCCTCCTCTCCCAAGCAATTCTACTGCTTAACAATTAAGTGATACGACACTCATCATTGATGAACGTTTAATCTGGCTTAAATGATTAGATTTCATAACGTGTTAATAAGCGCACTCGTGCTCTTGCCGCTTTTCGCCTCTGGACGTTAATGAGGTGGGCAAAAATTCCAGTAGCTGACCTTTCATTTCTCATGCGAATGGATGAATCCCTGCTAAATTTAACTGCACGACAGACATTCGATGGAAAGCCAGATGTTGCACGTATCATGGGCGCCCGTTTGAATCAGCATCTCGTTTCTTGTTGCGTTCATCGCTGCATTTGTCTCCCTCGACAGCGTGCGCGTGTAAAGTGGCTATTTCTGTGCGGCGAGGATCGGCATTCTGGCGCTTATCGGGCGGTATTACGCTTGGTATGGGGATCTGGTCAAGGCATTTCATCGGCATGGTCGCACAATAATTAATAAAAAGAACAGGATTACTGATGATTGCGCACAACCTGAATGCACTGGATTTATTAACACAGCCGGTCTGGATCGTCTCCCCCTGTACCGAAGAATTAGTTTTTGCCAATCGTATCGCCAGAGAGGTGATGCAAGGGTACACCTTCAGCCAGTTGCGTAAAGGGGTGTATTCCACCCATGCGCAGAATACGTTGCCGAACTATATTACCGATCTTCGCCGCCAGCGGGATATTGTCGAGATTCTGACGGTGCCCCGTGAAAATCATCAGGCCGCACTCACCTGTCGGTTATCGATTAACGATCTGCCAGGAACCGGTGAAGTCATTCTGTTCGAAGGCATTGATATCCCGGCGGTACAGGGGTTGAAAGCCAGCCGGTCTGCCACCTATCAGCGTAAAAAGCAGGGATTTTATGCCCGATTTTTTCTCACGAACTCCGCCCCGATGCTGCTGATCGATCCGTCAAGAGATGGTCTGATTGTCGACGCCAACCTGGCGGCGCTCAATTTCTACGGCTACAGCCTGGAGGCGATGTGCCAAAAACACACATGGGAAATCAATATGTTGGGTCGCCAGGTTCTGCCTGTTATGCATGAAATTGCGCGACTGCCGGGTGGGCATAAGCCGCTGAATTTTGTCCATAAAATTGCCGATGGCACCACCCGCCATGTGCAAACCTATGCCGGGCCGATTGAAATCTACGGCGACAGACTGATGTTGTGCATCATTCACGATATTACCGAGCAGAAACGTCTTGAACAGGAACTGGAGCGCGCCGCCCTGCATGACGCACTTACTGGATTGCTCAATCGCCGCCAGTTCTATCAACTGACCGAACAGGGGCAGATGCAGCATCTCACCCTGGCCCAGGACTACAGCCTGCTGCTCATTGATACCGATCGGTTTAAAAGCATTAATGACCTGTATGGTCACCTGAAAGGCGATGAGGTTCTCTGCGAGCTGGCGCGAAACCTGGAGTCCTGCGCACGCAAAGGGGATTTAGTGTTTCGCTGGGGCGGCGAGGAGTTTGTCCTGTTGTTACCGCGCACGCCGCTGGAGACCGCGTTGCAGTTAGCCGAATCCATCCGCGCGTCGGTCGCGAAAATCGGGCTTCCCGGCCTACCGCGCTTTACCGTGAGCATTGGCGTGGCCCACCGCGAACCGAACGAAAGTATCGATGAACTGTTTAAGCGGATGGATGCTGCGCTTTACCGGGCCAAAAATGATGGCAGAAACCGGGTACTGGCCGCCTGAGAAACAGCGTCCCCGACGACACGCACCGCCGCCGGGGGCCTGATTTACTTCCCGTCGGCGTCGCGCTGGTCAAAAACTTGCTGTGCCAGATGCAATGTCGCATTGGCGGCGGGCAGACCGCAATAAAGTGCCGAATGCATGATCAGCTCTTTCAACTCCTCACGCGTCACGCCGTTGTTGAACGCGGCATTGAGATGCATTTTTAGCTCCGCTTCGCGGTTTAACGCAATCAGCATCGCAATGGTTATCATACTGCGCATATGCCGATCCAGTCCGGGGCGGCTCCAGATATCGCCCCAGGCATAACGGGTAATAAAGTGTTGAAATTCTTCATTCAGCGGCGTCAGGTTTTGCACCGTCCTGTCAACATGCGCATCGCCCAGAACCGCCCTGCGTACGGCCATTCCCTGCTGATAGCGTTCTTCATCCTGCATATTGTCCTCCCAGAAACGATAACAACGCCGCGTTCACCGCACCCGGCGCTTCAATAGTGGATAAATGGGACGCCTTCACCACGGCCAGTACAGAACCGGCAATACGCTGGTGCATAAACTGAGCGTCGTCCACCGTGGTGACGGGGTCATTTTCACCGGCAATCAGCAGCACTGGCCGTGTGATCCCGGCAATTTGCTCACGCAAATCGGCCGTTGCCAGCGCTTCACAGCAGGCGGCGTACCCTTCGGCTGACGACGCGGCGAGTTGCTCACACAATGCGGCGACCGTTTGCGGTGCCGACTGACGAAAAGCAGGGCTGAACCAGCGTTCCGGGGCGCTGGCGGCAATCTCGCGCAGTCCATTCTGACGAACGCTTTGCGCGCGGGCGCGCCAACTCGCCTCGTCGCCTATACGTGCAGCGCTGTTAATCACTGTTACGCTCAGCACTCGTTGCGGCTGATGACAGGCCAGCCACAGCCCGGTGAGTCCTCCCATTGAGATCCCGCAAAAATGCGCTGCCGGGATATCCAGGTGATCGAGTAACGCAATCACATCCTGCCCCAGCCGGGCGAGATCGGTTGGCCCCATATTGTTCGTCGCGCCATGTCCGTGGGTGTCATAACGCAGCACTCGATATTGCGCGCTCAGCGCCGCAAGCTGTGGCGCCCACATCGCAAGCGTCGTACCGAGAGAATTGGATAGCACTACCACCGGCGCGTCGTCCGGGCCATCAATCTGGTAATTCAGTTCCATGCTGTTGTTCCTCATAACGTGCAAGCACGCGTTGCACAAACTGCGCCGCGCAGCCCGTTGCCGTGCCTGGGTCCAGTAACGCCACCAGTTGAGATTCATTAAGATGGGCCATCACCTGCGGCTCCTCAACGAGTACCGAATGCAGGGAATGACCGCTTGTCACCGCGCGATGGCACAGCCTTTCAATCAGATGATGGGCATCCTGCTTGCCGATAAACGCCGCCAATGCCAGCGTGACC
The DNA here is from genome assembly GCF_013816795.1 of Citrobacter sp. RHB35-C17. Lineage (NCBI taxonomy): Bacteria > Pseudomonadati > Pseudomonadota > Gammaproteobacteria > Enterobacterales > Enterobacteriaceae > Citrobacter > Citrobacter sp. RHB35-C17. Next base: position 2,420,362 of record NZ_CP057150.1, read on the forward strand.
GATTCCGCCATCATCAGGCCCTGAGTGATATCCAGATTGTCACGCATCTTTTGCGGGAAGACCTGCATATTCAGGGCGAGCGATTGGGTTTCCTCAATTGCGTGCCCGACCAGCATGACGATCTCCGGCAGAACTTCCCATTCTGCCTGCCAGCCGCCGAGCGCACGTTCATGCTGCTGTAACTGACTGTTGTAGAGTGTGGCCATCAGTCCCGGCGTTTTCTGCATGGCAGTGAGGATCGCCGCGCAGCTCACCGGATTTCGCTTGTGCGGCATCGCCGACGATCCGCCCCGACCCGCGACGGCGGGTTCGCTCACTTCCGCCACTTCGGTCTGCATCAGCAGCGCGAAGTCCTGAGCAAACTTACCGAGAGTACCGCCGACACCGGCGTACCATGCCCCCACTTCCAGCAGCCGATCGCGCTGGGTATGCCAGGGCGTATCTGGCAACGTCAACGCCAGTTCCTGCGCGAGTCGCTCTGCCACCGGTAGCGCGTTCTGCCCAAGTGACGCCAGCGTTCCCGCCGCACCGCCAAACTGCAGCACCAGTACACGCGGCAACAGCGATTGCAGGCGTTCCTGCCAGCGCAGCAGCGCATCAAGCGTACCGGCCAGTTTTAGCCCCCAGGTCACCGGCAGCGCCTGCTGCATCCAGGTGCGACCCGGCATGACGGTATGCTGATAGCGATGCGCCTGCTGAGCAAAGACCGCCGTCAATTGACTCAGCGCACATTGCGTGTGATTGAGCGCCACTCGCAATTGCAGGACCAGTCCGGTATCGATCACATCCTGGCTGGTTGCCCCCCAGTGTACGTAACGTGCGGCGTCAGGATCCTCACGCTTCACCCGCGCGGTTAAGTGTTGCACCAACGGAATGGCCAGATTGCCCGCCGCCCGCGCCGATTCTGCCAGTGCTTGTCGATCAAACTCCTGCGCATGACAAGCCTGGGTGATAGGCCCGACAGCCGTTGCCGGTATCACGCCGCAGGCCGCCTGCGCACGGGCAAGCGCGGCCTCAAAATCGAGCATCCCCTGAAGAAGCTGGATGTCTGAAAATTCTGCCGTGAGCGCCGTTCCGCGCATCAACGGGGTTAGCAAGGTCATTCCTGCTCCTTACACACGTTCAATAATCAATGCGATCCCCTGGCCGACGCCAATGCACATGGTACAGAGTGCATAGCGTCCGCCGGTACGCTGCAACTGGTAAGCGGCGGTCATCGCCAGACGCCCACCTGATGCCCCCAACGGGTGACCGAGGGCAATCGCACCGCCGTTAGGATTCACCTGCGCGGCATCATCGGGTAACCCCAAATCACGCATCACCGCCAGTGCCTGCGCGGCAAACGCCTCGTTAAGCTCGATAACATCCATCTGGCCAAGCGTTAAGCCCGTCTGCGCCAGTACTTTACGGACCGCTGGCGCCGGGCCAAACCCCATAATTCGCGGGGCGACGCCGGCAGTTGCCACGCCGACAATCCGCGCCAGTGGGTGCAGACTTTGCTGCGCCATCGCCTGCTCGCTGGCGATGAGGAGCGCACAGGCACCGTCGTTAACGCCAGACGCATTGCCCGCCGACACGGTACCGTCAGGACGGACGACCCCTTTCAGCCTGGCGAGCGCCTCCAGCGATGTCGCACGCGGATGTTCATCTTTGCCAAAAAGCAGCGGCTCGCCTCTTTTTTGTGACACTGTCACTGAAATTAACTCTTGTGCAAATAGCCCCTGCTCCTGAGCGGCAGCGGTTCTCAACTGGCTGCGCAGCGCAAACGCATCCTGATCGGCGCGCGTTATGCCAAACTCCTGCGCCACGTTTTCTGCCGTTTCCGGCATAGAATCCACGCCATAGCGGGCTTTCATTTGCGCGTTGATAAAGCGCCAGCCAATCGTAGTGTCTTCGATTTTCATGTTGCGGCTGAACGCATTTTCCGCTTTGCCCATCACAAACGGCGCACGTGACATGCTCTCCACGCCACCGGCGATCATCAGCTGTGTTTCGCCGCTTTTAATCGCTCTCGCGGCAATACCAATGGCATCGAGGCTGGAACCACACAGACGGTTTACCGTACTGCCCGGGACGCTTTCCGGCAACCCGGCCAGCAGCAGCGCCATCCGCGCCACGTTGCGGTTATCTTCTCCCGCCTGATTCGCACAGCCGTAAATCACGTCATCGATCGCCGCAGGATCAAGGCCTGGGTTGCGTTCAAGCAGTGCTTTCAGTGGAATAGCGGCCAGATCGTCGGCCCTGATGTTCGCCAGCGTTCCGCCGAATCGACCAAACGGTGTGCGCACTGCATCGCAGATAAATGCCTGATTCATCATAGTTCCTTATGCGCTTTGCGCCAGCGGTTCACAGCTCAGAGTCACCGGCGTCAGACGTTGCAGTTCCTCAAAAGACAGACCATTAAAAATTTCCCGGACAACCGGTCCCGAATCGGTAATGTCGATCACCGCCAGGTCGGTATAAATGCGGCTGACGCAGCCCATGCCGGTTAAGGGATAGGTACAGTGTTCAACCAGTTTGCACTCGCCGTCGCGGGTCAGATGGTCCATCATCACAAATACCTGACGCGCGCCGATCGCCAGATCCATCGCGCCGCCCACAGCGGGAATGGCGTCCGGCGCGCCGGTGCTCCAGTTGGCGAGATCCCCGGAGGCTGAGACCTGATACGCCCCCAGCACGCAGATATCCAGGTGCCCGCCGCGCATCATGGCGAAGGAGTCACCATGGTGGAAATAGCAACCGCCCTGCAACAGCGTGACGTACTCTTTCCCGGCATTAATCAGCTCCGGATCTTCTTCCCCTTCCGCCGGTTTTGGCCCCATCCCGAGCAGGCCATTTTCACTGTGCAGGAAAATCTCTTTTTCCGCAGGCAGGTAGTTGGCGATACGGGTTGGTAAACCAATCCCCAGATTGACGTATGCCCCTTCCGGGATATCCTGCGCTACGCGTCTGGCCATTTCGTCACGGGATAATTTCTTCATCGTTTACTCCTTAGGCCCGCAGCGCGGCGTGGGTGAGGTTTTCCAGAGAAAATACGCGCTGGACAAAAATCCCCGGCGTGATGACGTGCTCGGGATCAAGCTCGCCGAGAGGGACAATCTGATTCACCTCCACCACCGTGGTTTGCGCGGCGGTCGCCATGATCGGACCAAAGTTTCGTGCCGCTTTGCGGTACACCAGATTCCCCCAGCGATCGGCCTGATGCGCCTTTATCAGGGCAAAATCGGCGTTAATCGGGTATTCGAGCACATAGTTTTTCCCTTCGATGTGGCGGGTTTCTTTGCCTTCAGCCAGCGGCGTACCGTAGCCTGTTGGCGTATAGATAGCCCCCAGGCCAGCACCGGCAGCCTGAATGCGCGCCGCCAGATTCCCCTGAGGTACCAGCTCCAGTTCAACCTCGCCACGGCGATACAGGTCATCGAAAATCTGTGAATCCACCTGACGCGGAAAAGAGCAGATCATTTTGCGTACGCGTCTGGCCTTCAACAGTGCCGCCAGACCGACTTCACCGTTACCCGCATTGTTATTGATGATGGTAAGGTCGCGAGCCCCCTGCGCGATGAGCGCATCAATCAATGTGGTGGGTTGTCCGGCCGTACCAAAACCACCAATCATGATGGTCGCACCGTCCGGGATCCCGGCGATGGCCTCCTCCAGCGAAGGCACACTTTTATCAATCATCAGCTCGCTCCTTGTGGTGCGGATTTCGCACATTTTTGCGTTGTTCGCACAAAATGTGACCCACTTAACGAAGTCAGGCAAGGGCGATAATCGAAATATGGTGCGATAATCGAACATCGTTTATGTTTGTACGAAGAATGTGATCCGTGGCGAACAACGAGAGGAAAACAGTGGAAAAACATCCTGATGACCGACTGAACAACGAGACCGATCCGTTTAAGGGCGATCCAAACTATATGGCATCACTGGCACGCGGGCTGGAGGTGATTCAGGCGTTCACGCCGCAGCGACGGGTTATGTCGATATCGCAGATTAGCCAGAAAACCGGGATCCCGCGCGCGGCAGTCAGACGCTGTCTGTATACGCTGGGAAAACTGGGTTTCGTTTATGCCGAAGATGGGAAAAATTTCGAACTGCGTCCGCGGATCCTGGCACTGGGACATGCCTATCTGGCCTCCACTCCGCTGGCTCGCGCCACTCAACCGGTTCTGAAACATCTGAGCGAAATGCTCAATGAATCCTGTTCCATCGCCACCCTCGACGGTGACGATATTTTGTATATCGCCCGCGCCTCCAGCTCACGCATTATGACCATCGATCTGGACATCGGCAGTCGGCTGCCCGCGTGGTCCACCTCAATGGGACGCGTTTTGCTTAGCCATCTTTCTGAGGACAAGCTGAACGACATGCTCGGGCGCATCACCATGATCCGCTACACCTCGCAGACTGTGGATTCCGTCCCCGCCCTGCGCGCCGAACTGAAGAGAGTCCGGCAGCAGGGCTATGCGCTCAACGATCAGGAACTGGAAATGGGGCTGCGGTCCATTGCTGTGCCGCTGATGAACAGCCAGGGTCAGGTCCAGGCGGCGCTGAATGTGGGTGTACATGCCGGACAGGTGACGGCGGACGAGCTGCGCAGCCGCGTACTGCCCGAGCTGCAAAAAGCCGCGCAGGAGTTGTCGCTTTTACTGCATTAACGGCTGCGCTTGGCGTGACGTTCCCAGTTTTCCTGCTTCGCCTGTGCGGATTTACGCAACGCCACATAGCACGCTCCGCTGCCGCCGTGATGTGGCAGCGCCGTGCAGTAGGCCTGAACCTCGTCGAATTCGGTCAACCAGCGTGCCAGATAGCTGCGCACGATGTTGGCATGTGAGTTATCGTCTCGCCCTTTACCGTGAATGATCAGCACATTGCGCAGTCCATCGCGTAACGACTGGAGCAGAAAGCTATACAGCTGTTGACGACAGGCTTCCACCGGCTGACGCAACAGATTGAGGCTCGCCTGCTGGCTGTATTTCCCCGTACGCAGCTTATCGAGTACGCCCTGTTGCAGCCCCTCACGGCGAAACTCTAAAGGTTGCGCCAGCGGGACGATCTCCAGAAAACCGGTGGTGAGAAAATTATCAAGCTGGAGTGTATCAATACGTTGCGGGGTCCGCACATTGCGCACGGGCTGCCAGTGTACGTCGGCGCAACGTTTCAGCGGCTGAACATCCTCCATGGCGTCAAGAAATAACGATTTGTCGTCAAGATTCATGCTGTGTCCTCCCGCTTTTTAAAGGCAGCTACTATCATAGCCGTCCCCCTGGAGGGCGACAACGGTTTACAGATGCTTCCAGTAAACATCCACGTGTCACATACCTTTGCTTTACTAATTAACGCTGGTTTTACTCAGAGTAAAACAGTGCAGCAGTGCCGTTTAATCTGGTTGATTTACCTTAGATTTTCGTGAAATCAATCACTCCAGTTTGCTGGCATAGTTAAACGGTTCTTGCTATAAGACATTACCCGCCACCAGGAAAAATAACGGGCATAGATGAAGGATAAACTGCTGTGTGTACTGTAGAGTCTGGCGGATGTCGACAGGCTCTATTTTTTTATCCCAAATCAGGGGTATAGCACTGCTGGCAGTGACCATGATACGTTGATGCCCCACCGACTGCATGCCAACGAGGCAACCGATGCTGACACTACTGGAAGAGAAAATGATGACCCCGCTGGGCCCACTTTGGGTCATTTGCGACGAGCAGTTCAGACTTCGCGCTATCGAGTGGGAACAGTACAGTGAGCGCATGGTGCAACTGCTGGATATTCATTACCGCGCACAAGGTTATACCCGTATTAGTGCGACCAATCCGGGCGGTCTGTGCGACAAACTTGCCGACTATTTTGCCGGTAACCTCAGCGCGATCGATACGCTGCCAACCGCCACCGGCGGCACCCCTTTTCAGCGGGAAGTCTGGCAAACCTTACGCACTATTCCTTGTGGTCAGGTGATGCACTACGGTCAGTTGGCTGAGCAACTGGGACGCCCTGGTGCGGCGCGAGCGGTTGGCGCGGCGAACGGTTCAAATCCGATCAGCATCGTGGTGCCCTGCCACCGCGTGATCGGACGTAACGGCACCATGACCGGTTACGCCGGTGGCGTGCAGCGGAAAGAGTGGTTGTTGCGCCATGAAGGTTACCTGTTGCTGTAGTATCCAGGCAATTCGTGCCTTCTTGCTCACACTTTTACGTAAAGACGCCACAGGGAAAGTAAGGTTTTTCAAAGGGATAGAAATATTTTATTCACACATGTCGGAATTATCCGCTATTGGGGTGACCTCAGACTTACGTGCTCACCAAAAAGATGTTAAAATTGACAAATATCAATTACGGCTTGAGCAGACCTATGATCCCGGAAAAGCGAATTATACGGCGCATTCAGTCTGGCGGTTGTGCTATCCATTGCCAGGATTGCAGTATCAGCCAGCTTTGCATCCCGTTCACACTTAACGAGCATGAGCTTGATCAGCTTGATAATATTATCGAGCGTAAAAAGCCGATCCAGAAAGGCCAGACGCTGTTTAAAGCGGGTGATGAGCTGAAATCGCTCTATGCCATTCGTTCCGGTACGATCAAGAGCTATACCATTACTGAACAAGGCGATGAGCAAATCACCGGCTTCCATCTCGCGGGCGACCTGGTCGGTTTCGACGCGATTGGTAGCGGCCATCATCCGAGTTTTGCGCAGGCACTGGAAACCTCAATGGTCTGTGAAATCCCGTTTGAGACTCTTGATGATCTGTCCGGCAAAATGCCTAATCTGCGTCAGCAGATGATGCGTCTGATGAGTGGTGAGATCAAAGGTGACCAGGATATGATCCTGTTGCTGTCGAAGAAAAACGCGGAAGAGCGTCTGGCGGCATTTATCTATAACCTGTCTCGTCGCTTTGCGCAGCGTGGCTTCTCTCCACGTGAATTCCGTCTGACCATGACCCGTGGCGATATCGGTAACTACCTGGGCCTGACTGTTGAAACAATCAGCCGTTTGTTGGGTCGTTTCCAGAAAAGCGGAATGCTGGCGGTGAAAGGGAAATACATCACTATCGAAAACAGTGATGCGCTGGCGGTTCTCGCCGGACACACCCGCAACGTTGCTTAATCTTTCCGCAACCCTTCTGAAACCCTTCTGTCGAATCGTTAAATTTTCCTGATTTATTGATCTGACAGAAGGTTCTTCCCTGTTTCAATTCACATTCTTGGGTTACTCTTTTAGTTACAAACTGCGATGACAGTTGTAAGGAGACCCTGTATGGCTATGTATCAAAACATGCTGGTGGTTATCGATCCGAATCAGGACGATCAACCTGCGTTACGGCGTGCGGTTTATTTGCATCAACGGATTGGTGGCAAAATTAAAGCCTTTTTGCCGATCTATGACTTTTCCTACGAGATGACCACCCTGCTGTCGCCTGATGAGCGTACGGCAATGCGTCAGGGCGTCATTAGTCAGCGGACGGCGTGGATACGCGAACAAGCAAAATACTACATTGAAGCAGGCGTTCCTGTTGAAATTAAAGTGGTCTGGCACAACCGTCCTTTTGAAGCCATTATTCAGGAAGTGATCAGCGGCGGACACGATCTGGTGCTGAAAATGGCGCACCAGCATGACCGACTGGAAGCAGTGATCTTCACTCCTACCGACTGGCATCTGCTGCGTAAATGCCCAAGTCCGGTGTGGATGGTGAAAGATCAACCCTGGCCGGAAGGCGGTAAAGCGCTGGTGGCGGTAAACCTGGCCAGTGAAGAACCCTACCATAATGCGCTGAATGAGAAGCTGGTAAAAGAGACGCTGCAACTCGCCGAACAGGTCAACCATACTGAGGTGCATCTGGTCGGGGCCTACCCTGTCACGCCGATCAACATCGCGATTGAACTGCCGGAATTTGATCCCAGCGTCTACAACGATGCGATTCGCGGTCAGCACCTGCTGGCAATGAAAGCGCTGCGGCAAAAATTCAGTATCGACGAGAAAGTTACACACGTTGAGAAAGGATTACCGGAAGAGGTAATCCCCGATTTAGCGGAACATCTGCAGGCGGGGATTGTGGTTCTGGGTACAGTGGGCCGCACGGGCATTTCCGCTGCCTTCCTGGGGAATACAGCAGAACAGGTCATCGATCATCTGCGTTGTGACCTGCTGGTCATCAAACCCGACCAGTACCAGACGCCCGTTGAGCTTGACGACGAGGAAGACGACTAACGCGTTGTGTAAAAAACGAAAGGCCCAATGATTTGGGCCTTTTCTTTTAATGCTTGTCCTCACCGCCGAGGAAATAAATTCCTAACGGGATGGCCAGCAGCACGGTGAAAACCAGGCTATAGACGAAAATCATTGATGACTGAATGACATACATCGACGTCGTCCAGTCAGAAAGCGGAATATCATACTGTTCAATCACCCCACCGATCGTGGCGCGCGTGACAACCGATGCGGCAATAATAAACACACCCAGCAGACAGAGCAGAAACTTTTTGCCCTTCGCCGTCTTCAGCTTTTCCATTATCATCATAGTGTCCTTCTGTCACCAAACTTTTGTTACCTTAGCGCAACAATACCATGACAATATGAAAAAGTCTGCATCAGTTCCCCTGACAAATCCGTCACATTGAAAGCGCCTTTGCGTAAAAACGCTAAAAGCGCTATTTATTCCCCCTTTTTATTGATGACTTGAATGTTTATCCTGAGTACCATTAATGAGTTGCAGTTTATTTTTTGTTATGTCAGTGGCAGCGGAAAGCCGGGGATAAATATGTTTGCAGAGCTGTTCGTAAAAAACGTCTTCAATCTGACGGTTATTTTGAGTAGCGTCTTTAGCTTAATTCTGATGAATGTTTTCTTTCGTCATGCACATAAACGCAAGAAAGGGTTTGTCTTCCATACGGCTCAGTTTCTTATTTATGCGCTGATTATCGGTACATTAGGGCGAATCGCTAACACCGTTATTAGCCATTATAACATCAGCGCGGTTTCATCCAGTATTATAGACTTTGTCTGTACGTCGTTGATCGCCCTGATTCTGACTATTAAATTGTTTCTGGTGATTAATCAGTTTGAAAAATCGCAAATTAAAAAAGGGCGAGACGTCACCAGCGCGCGAATTTTATCGCGGATTATCAAAATCACCCTCATTGTCGTCATTATTTTGCTTTATGGTGAACACTTCGGCATGAGCCTGTCGGGGTTACTCACCTTTGGCGGCATCGGCGGCATCGCCGTGGGCATGGCAGGGAAAGATATCCTGAGTAACTTCTTTTCCGGCATTATGCTTTATTTCGATCGCCCCTTCAGTATCGGCGACTGGGTACGTTCCCCGGATCGCAATATCGAAGGCACCGTGGCGGAAATTGGCTGGCGGATGACCAAAATCACCACCTTTGATCACCGTCCGTTATACGTTCCAAACTCTGTGTTTTCCTCGATTAGCGTAGAGAATCCCGGTCGGATGAGTAACCGTCGAATCAACACGGTTGTCGGGTTACGTTACGAAGATGCCAGCAAAGTGGGCGCGATCGTCAATGCTATTCGACAAATGCTACAAACCCATGCCGATATCGATCAGCAACAAACGATACTGGTCTATTTTAACGGCTTTGGTGACTCTTCATTAAATATTATGGTGTATTGTTTTACCCGAACAACGGTCTGGGAAGAGTGGTTAGCGGTTCAACAACAGGTTTATCTTAACATTATTGATATCGTGCAGAGCCATGGCGCTGATTTCGCCTTCCCGAGCCAGACACTCTATCTCAATAATAGCAGTCAGGGTTAATGTAAAACGCCCCTGCCCGACTCGTGATAGCCTCAGGACATATTTACCTGAGGCTCCTTACTCAGACAATGTGTTATTCTCTGTTCATTCAACAATTTCGATGAAATTCCCGTCCGGGTCTTTGATGACCGCTTCATAATAACCGTCCCCGGTCGTGCGCGGTGGTGAAACCAGGATCCCCAGCGCCCGTGCTTTTTTTGCCAGCGCATCCACTTTTTTAGCACTGCCAACCGCGATTGCCAGATGCACCCACCCGGTCGTCTGGTTATCCGGGCGCAGGGCTCGCAGGGCGGGTTTCGTCATCAGTTCAATCGCAATATCATCACCGATGCGCACAAAATAAGACTCAAATCCGGGGTTGTTCTTGCTGATGTATTTCTCATTAAGCGTCCCGCCAAAAAAACCGGTCCAGAAGCGCGCCTGCGCTTCCAGTTCTGTGGTCCATAACGCCATATGTGCGATTTTCATGTTTCACCTCGTTTCAACCCGTCAGAATGTTGACAGCACTGACCGTTTTGCCCGATCATGCGCTATATTGCTCGATGATATGGTTTTCAGGATTTATCATGCTCGATTATGCAGCTTTCCCGGAACAACGACAAGCCCTGATTCAGCAGATCCTGCAGGAGAATGGGCGCGTGGTATGCAGTGACCTCGCCTCCCGGCTGAACGTCTCGGAGCACACGATTCGCCGCGATCTCCATGAACTCAGCAAGGAAGGCATCTGCAAGAAGGTGTATGGCGGCGCGGTCATGATGCTGCCGGAAGCGGGTGACTATTCCATTCGCAAAACGAAGAAGCCCGACCAAAAGAGCAGCATCGCGCAAAAATGTGCACGACTGGTCAAATCCGGTAGCTGTATTTTTATCGACACCGGTACGACCAACCTGGCGATGGCGGAGGCGCTTCCGGCAGAACTGTCTCTGACCGTGGTGACCAACTCGCCGGAAATCGCTGCCGTACTGTTAAAAAAGCCCCTGTATGACGTCATCATGCTCGGCGGTCAGCTGCAGCGCTCTTCTGGTGGTTGCGTCGGCGCTTCGGCGATTGCGCAGGTTCAGGGGATGTTATTCGACCAGGGGTTTATCGGCGGCTGTGCGATGGCGCCGGAATCCGGTCTGACCGGGTTTGATTACGCCGATTGTGAATTCAAACGCGCAGTGATCCGACAGTGTAATGAGACCATTGTCGCGCTGACGGCGGACAAGATCCCGGCGGTGGCTCGCTATGTCGTCGCCCAGAGCAGTGAGATCGATGTCATGGTAGTTGAAGCGAATATCAGCAAGGCGTATTGCGAGGCGTTTCGCGAACATGATATCCGCATTTATACGGTGTGAACGGCAGGCGCGTTTCCGCGCCTGCTGACGGAGGGTTAGTGCTTGATGATATACATGGTCCGGCTGTAGGCCACATCTTCCGGGTTCATGATCGGGTACCCTTTCAGCCACGGTTTGATTAAGCGCCCGTTGGTGTACTGATAAATTGGCGCAATGGGTGCCTGCTCCATGAGGATTTTTTCCGCCGCATTGTAGTCCGCATTACGCGCTTTATCCGTGTTTTCCATCGTCGCCTGAGTGATGATTTTGTCATACGCCGGGTTGTTAAAACGCGAAATATTGCCTGAGTGCGTCGACGTCAGCAGCGACAGGAAGGTCGAAGGCTCGTTGTAATCCCCCACCCAGGAAGCACGAATCACATCGAAATTCCCGGTATTACGGCTGTCGATGTAAGTTTTCCACTCCTGGTTTTGCAGCTTCACATCCACACCTAAGTTTTTCTTCCACATCGAGGCCACCGCGATGGCGATTTTCTGGTGGTTCTCAGAGGTGTTGTATAACAGCGTCAGGTTAAGCGGTTTCTGCGGACCGTATCCCGCCGCACGCAACAGCGTTTTCGCCTGGGCATTCAGCTCTTCCTGGCTCATCTGTTCGAACGGAGACGGTTCAGGCGTAAAACCGGCAGTGACGTCCGGCGTAAAGTGCCAGGCCGGTTTTTCCCCGGTACCCAACACTTTCTCCGCCATAATGCGACGGTCAATGGTCATGCTCAGCGCCAGACGCACGCGGGAATCCGCCGTTGGCCCTTTTTGCGTGTTAAAGGCGTAGTAATAGGTTCCCAACTGCGGTGGCGTATAAACCTGCCCTGGAATGTCCTTTAACAGCTTCTGGTACATATTTTTCGGGAATGATTCGGTGATATCAATATCACCCGCCAGGTAACGTTTAGTGGCCGATGACTCTTGATTAATCGGCAGGAAAGTCACTTTTTGCAGCACCGTTTTTCCGTTATCCCAGTACTGCGTATTCGGCACCACCACCAGCTTTTCATTCACCACGCGATCCTGCAACACGTAGGCGCCATTCCCCACCAGGTTGCCCGGTTTGGTCCAGTCTTTACCGCTTGCCACGTTGGCTTTTTGCACCGGATAGAACGCAAAACTGGCGGTGAGGTTGGCGAACCACGGCAGCGGCTTATCCAGTTGCACTCTCAGGGTGCGGGCATCAATGGCGGTCACACCGAGCTTATCGGGCGTCACTTTGCCATCAATGATCGCCTGGGCGTTATTGACCCCTGCCAGCGCGGCAAACCAGGCAAAGGGCGACAGCGTTTTCGGATCCACCAGGCGTTGCCAGCTATAGACAAAATCCTGGGCGGTCACCGGCGTACCATCTGACCAACGCGCATTATCCCGCAGCGTAAACGTCCAGATGCGATTGTCGTTGCTTTTCCATTGCGTGGCGACGCCAGGTACGATTTCACCCTTCTCGTTCTGGTTCACCAGTCCTTCAAACAGATCGCGAATAACCTGAATTTCCGGCAGGCCAACCGCTTTTGCCGGATCAAGCGTCGCCGGTTCATCTTTTATATGGCGAACCAGCTCCTGCTTCTCTGCCAGTACCGTTCCGCTGGGAACATCCGCAGCATATGACAGAGAAATGCTGCTAACCAACAGCGCACAACAGGTTACTGAAACAGCGTGCTTCATAGAGTCCCCTCAATCCGGCTTATTCACGATGGCGTAATTATTTGTTTCGCCTGAAGGAAATGCAAACATCTTCCTGCAGAAAATTGATATTACGACTAAAAATCCGTCCATGCGAAAACGATTTGATTATCGACCCAATTTGCACAACACTGCGAGTAATAATCCCTGAATTCAGAGACGCTTATGACCGTTACCCGCCCTCGCGCCGAACGCGGCGCCTTCCCGCCAGGAACTGAACATTATGGTCGTTCACTGTTGGGCGCACCGCTGATCTGGTTTCCGGCAGCCGTCGCCAGTCGTGACAGTGGCTTGATTATCGCGGGAACGCATGGTGACGAAAATGCATCGGTGGTCACGCTCTCCTGCGCACTGCGCACGCTGACGCCTTCACTGCGCCGCCACCATGTGATCCTCGCAGTGAACCCGGACGGCTGTCAGCTCGGTTTGCGTGCGAACGCTAACGGCGTCGACCTTAATCGCAATTTTCCGTCAGCAAACTGGAAAGCCGGCGAGACGGTTTATCGCTGGAACAGCGCTGCGGAAACGCGTGACGTGGTGCTGTTAACAGGGGATCATCCGGGTTCGGAACCGGAAACTCAGGCGTTATGTCAGCTCATTCACCGCATTCACCCCGCGTGGGTGGTTTCTTTCCATGACCCACTGGCCTGTATTGAAGATCCCAAAAGCAGCGAGCTCGGTGAATGGCTGGCGCAAGCGTTCGAACTACCGCTGGTGACAAGCGTTGGTTACGAAACGCCCGGCTCTTTCGGCAGTTGGTGTGCGGATCTGAATTTACACTGCATCACAGCGGAATTCCCACCGATCTCATCAGATGAGGCCAGCGAGAAATATCTCCAGGCGATGTCGACGCTTCTGCGCTGGCATCCTAAAGATGCAGTTGTCCGGTCGTAAAGTGCAATGCGGGCTCCACATCGACCGCAAGCCAGGTAGGACCATCAAGATCGGCAAAGCTGACCTGCGGCGTCAGCGGTAATGCGGCAGAAATGGCCCGTGACGTGCAAAGCATGCAGCCCAGCATCAGGGCAAATCCTTGTTCGCGGGCATCGGTAGCCAGCGCCAGCGCCTCGGTCAGTCCGCCGGTTTTGTCCAGCTTGATATTGACCATTTCATAACGCCCATGCAGCGCTTTCAGGCTGCTACGGGTATGACAGCTCTCATCGGCGCAGATCGGCAGCGGATGGATAAAATTTTCCAGCGCAGCATCATCCTGCGCCGGAAGCGGTTGTTCCAGCATCGCGACACCCAAATCGGCTAACAGCTGGCAGCGCGCCGCCAGCCCTTCCGCCCGCCAGGACTCATTGGCATCGACAATTAAGGTCGCCTCCGGTACTGCCGACCGAATCGCCACCATACGTTCGCTGATCATCCGATCGTCCAGTTTCACCTTCAGCAGCCGGGCTCCGGCTTCCCACAGCGCCGCTGCGCTGGCCGCCATTTGTTCCGGGGTACCAATCACGACGGTCTGTGCGGTGGCAATTGTCGTCGGCAGCGCCACGTTAAGGGTTTCCGTCAGCGTTTGTTGCTGCTGGCGTGCCTGGAGATCCCACAGCGCACAGTCAACCGCGTTGCGTGCCGCACCTGCCGGGAGCAGTTTTTGCAGCGCTTCCCGGGTCAACCCCTTTTCCAGTTGCGGGACAATGCTCATGATCTGTGCCATTACGGAGGCATCGCTTTCCCCGTAACGCGGATAGGGCGTGCACTCACCAATCCCTTTCACACCCTCTTCTTCCAGTTCAACCACCACGACACGCGCCTCACTGCGGCTGCCACGGGCAATCACAAAAGGGGTATGTAACGGCCAGGCTTCCTCGTATACCTTCACAGAACGCATTTTTTCTCCTTAAGCAATGACGTGGTGGTTTGTGCGCTTCACCGAAATAGCGTTTGCCGTGTTATCGGCTGTTGGCATAAACTAGCTGTGACGTTAACTATATGTAAACAGGAAGATAACCATGTCACAAACCGTTCATTTCCAGGGCAACCCGGTTGCAGTCGCCAACTCCATTCCTCAAGCGGGTAGCAAAGCGCAGCCTTTTACCCTCGTGGCAAAAGATCTGTCTGACGTCGCACTGAGCCAGTTTGCTGGCAAACGCAAAGTCCTGAACATTTTCCCGAGCATCGATACCGGCGTTTGCGCGGCATCGGTACGTAAGTTTAACCAACTGGCCACTGAAATCGACAATACCGTGGTGCTGTGTGTTTCTGCCGATCTGCCGTTTGCCCAGTCCCGCTTCTGCGGCGCTGAAGGTCTGAGCAACGTTATCACGCTGTCCACGCTGCGTAACGCTGAATTCCTGAAAAACTACGGCGTTAAAATCACCGAAGGCCCGCTGAAAGGTCTGGCTGCGCGTGCGGTCGTCGTTCTGGATGAAAATGACAACGTCATCTTCAGTCAACTGGTGAATGAAATTACCAACGAACCTGACTATGCCGCTGCGCTGGAAGTCCTGAAAGCGTAAGGTCCCCGTCATACAAAAATGCCTCCATTTCGGAGGCATTTTTTTACTCTTCGCCCTTCTTCTGATTCAGGCCATATTCACGCAGCTTATTCGCAATCGCGGTATGGGATACCCCCAGGCGTTTCGCCAGCTTGCGGGTACTGGGATAACTGCGGTAAAGCTGGGTTAACACTGAGCGCTCAAAACGGCTGGTGATATCATCCAGCGACCCCTCCATCGCATCTTCACCTACCGCAACCGTCGTCGCATCGTAGTCAGGCAGCAAAATATCCTGCGGTCGCAGTTCGTAACCTTCAAGCTGCGTCAGCGCCCGGTAGATGGCGTTTTTCAGTTGACGCACATTGCCGGGCCAGCCGTAACGGGTCAATACCGTACTGAGATCGGCAGCCAGTTTAGGACGCGGCACGCCCTGCTCATCGGCGAAACGCGCCACAAACAGTTCAGTCAGCGGCATGATGTCCTGTGGACAATCGCGCAGCGGCGGCAGATTCAGCGTCAGCACGTTAAGGCGATAATAGAGATCTTCGCGAAACAGCCCTTTCTGCACCAGTTCAACGAGATTCTTTTGCGTCGCACAGATCACGCGCACATCGACATGTACCTCATGATCTTCCCCCACCCGACGAAACGTACCGTCATTGAGGAACCGCAGTAGCTTGGTCTGCATGCGTGGCGACATTTCACCAATCTCATCAAGCAGCACCGAACCGCCGTTTGCCTGCTCGAAGAAGCCTTTTTTGCCTTCTGGCGCATGACCAAACAGTTCGCTTTCCACCGCATCTTCAGGGATCGACGCGCAGTTGAGCGCCAGATACGGTTTGCCCGCGCGCGGGCTGGCCTGGTGACAGGCATACGCAAACAGATCTTTACCGGTGCCGGTATCGCCGGTAATCAACAGCGGCGCACTCAGCATCGCCAGTTTGCGCGCCTGTTCGACAACATGCTTCATTTTTCCGCTGACGGCGATGATTTGGCTAAAAGCGCTGACATCCTGGGTTGCCAGATTCTGCAACTGACGTCCCATCCGGAGTGTTGAACGCAACATGACCACCGCACCGGTGAGCATGGTTTCGTCAGTTTCCCCTTGCAGATAAACCGGCGTGATTTCCATCAGGAAATTCTGCCCGTTGATCACCACATGTTCGTTATGGGACGTCTGCGGATTGCCTTCCAGCCAGCGCTGGAAGTTAAAACCGTTGATCAGTTGTGCAGCGGTATGGTTGCGCATCCGCTCCGGGTTAAGCGCAAACAGCTGGCAGCTTGCCGGGTTCGCTATCTCAATCTTGCTTTTCAGATCCAGCGACAGAACAGGTTCAGGCAGTGCCTCAAGCAGCGCGCTAAGCGCGAGGTGCTCCCGCTCTGATGGCATCCATGGCACAGTGCGTACATCGGTGACGCCTGCAATGCGGCGAATTTCCGCCATTAAACTGCTGAAGTTAGTGAACTCCAGTTCAGCAAAGTTAAGGTAGATTCGCCCGATGGGGTCAATCTCGATACCGCGCAAATCGATGCTGCGTAGCACCAGTAAATCAAGTAATTCGCGAGTCAGACCAAGTCGGTCTTCACAAAAGACTTCCAGACGCATGGGGGAACCTTCAACTGAATAATGAGCTATAGATATGATGATAAGCCAGGAATGGGGAACCAGGAAGGATTCTGTCAACAAATATTGACAGCATGGCGGAAAAACAGGCGTTTCGGCGTAAAGTTACGCGGTCAACGCCTGTGATTAGATTACTTTTCTCGCGGGGAGCCGTTTTTCTGCAACGTCTCTTTGAGCTGCCCGATCAATTGGCGCCGGAAATCACCCAGGCGCGGTTTGTCATCGTCCAGCCACGGCAACGGGCGGCAAAGCTCCATCGCTTTGATCCCCAGTCGTGCGGTTAACAACCCCGCGCCGATCCCTTGCGCGGCTCGGGTCGACAGGCGCGCCGCGAGATCCTGCGACATCCAGTCCATCCCCACTTCCCGTACCAGTTCGCTGGCTCCGGCAAAAGCGATGTTGAGCAACACCAGTCGGAACAGACGCAAACGGCTGTAATAGCCCAGCTCTATCCCGTACAGCGTGGCGATGCGGTTAATCAGTCGCAAATTGCGCCAGGCAATAAATGCCATATCCACCAGCGCCAGCGGACTGACTGCGATCATCAGCGTCGACTCCGCCGCCGAACGGCTGATTTCTCGCCGCGCCTGAGCATCCAGCACCGGCTGAACCAGATGGGCGTAAAGGCTGACCACTTCGCGATCGTTCTGCGTTTCGTGGATCGAGGCATACCAGCGCTGCAACGCCGGATGCGACTGGTCGATTCCGGCCTGCTGGGCCAGTTTCTCGCAGAAGGCCCGTCCTTTGCCGGCACCGTGGCTGTGCAGCAGGTCACGCGCTTCATCGCGCTCGTGAGCACGCTGACGCAAACGCCACAGACGTCGCCATTCGGTTGCCACCGATCCGACTCCCGCCCCAATAATCAGCGCCCCGGCCGCGCAACCGCCGAGCGCCACCCAGTCCTGGGTTTGCCAGGCGTTCATTGTCCACTGAACACCTTGTCCCACCACGCTTACGCCGAACAGCGCCAGTCCGCCCATCACCATCTTGCGCCACAGACTGCGCTTAGGGCGTAGCGCCGCGTCAATCACCGCTTCGGCTTGTCCCTCTTCTTCCAGCGGTTCATCAACGGTGGTCGGGGCAAAGGACTGAGCTTGCGTCTCGCTAAACGTTTGTTGCGCTTTAAAAGCCGGGCTCTGCTCGACGTCAAGCGGACCAGCGAAATCAATCCGCGGTTTTATCGGTTCGCTCATCGCAATTTATCTCCTATTAAAAACTCCAGCGCGGCATCCAGGCGAATGTGCGGCAGCGGCTTATCGACGTCCATTTTTTGCGGTCGAAACGCTTCAAACTGAAATCCCTGGCGGTCCCAGAACGCCTGTCCCGGCAGACGTGCCGGCACTTCACCGGGGTAGACCGTCAGCGGAGAGCCATCGCTTAAGCGATTCCCGCGTAGCGCCGGGATCTTCTCACCGTTCACGTCAATCAGCCCGCTGGTGGTAGCCTGAACGGAGGCCAACCCCAGACAATCCATGCTGATCCCTTCAAACGCGGCGTTCTGCCAGGCATCCTGAATCAACTGTTGCAGCAGCGACACCATATTGGCGTGCTGATCGATCGTCACATGATCCGCTTTGGTGGCAGCAAACAGCAGTTTGTCGATCACCGGTGAAAACAGCCGACGGAACAGCGTACGCTGACCGTAATGGAAACTTTGCATCAGTTGAGTTAAGGCAAGACGCATGTCGTTGAACGCCTGCGGCCCGCTGTTGAGCGGTTGCAGGCAATCCACCAGCACAATCTGGCGGTCGAAACGCAGAAAATGGTTCTTATAGAACCCCTTCACCACCTTTTCGCAGTAATAGTTAAAGCGTTCACGCAGCATCCCGGCGTTAGTCTGCTTGTCTGCCTGAGCCAGTTTTGATTCACCCCACGCGTCCACATCCGGCCAGGGGAAAAACTGCAACGCTGGCGCGCCGGCCATATCACCAGGCAGGACGAACCGTCCCGGCTGGATGAAATGCAGTCCCTGCTGTTTACATTGATGCAAATAGTCCGTCCACGCTGCCGCAATGTCGGCCAGGCGGTTCTCATCGGCGGGTGCCAGCGGATCCAGCCCTTGCGTCAGCTGTCGCCATTTCGCCGACCATTCCGCTCGCTGCCCGGTAAGCAGACCGGTCATTTGCCGTGACCAGCTCAGGTAATCCTGCGCCAGCATCGGTAGATCGAGCAGCCATTCGCCGGGATAATCGACAATTTCCAGGTACAGCGTCGACGTCTCTTTGAAGTGACGTAGCAGAGAGTCATTGGATTTATAGCGCAGCGCCAGGCGAATTTCGCTGACCCCACGGGTGGGCGTCGGCCACGTCGGCGGATCGCCATACAGCTGGGCCAGCCCTTCATCGTAGGTAAAGCGAGGTATGCCAAAATCTCGCTGCGGAACGCGTTTCACCCCGAGCAGACGCTCCTCGCGTACTGCGCTAAGCAGCGGCAGCCGCGCACCGGCATGGATATTGAGCAACTGATTAACCATCGCGGTGATAAATGCGGTTTTTCCGCTCCGGCTCAGCCCGGTGACCGCGAGGCGCAGGTGTCTGTCAACACCGCGATTAACCAGCGCATTGAGTTCATTGGTGAGTCTCTTCATCGCCATCCCGTTATGCCTGAAGACCAGAAAAAAGTATAACGCATCCCTCTAATATGGGGACAGGTCGTTGATTTTCAATCGGGTTGTGTTGAGTGGGATATTCACCCGACTGACCCCGTTAAGGGAAAACAGGACAGGCTGAAATAAAAGTATGCTAATGAGCTAAGCAGCGTTCAAAAGCCGAGCGAACGCTTTCATAGCATGCTCTTGAACGCATCAACTGCTCCCAGATCGAGTTATGACCCGCCCCATCGATCGTGAGTAGTGTCTTTTGGCAGGCCTGCGCTGCCGACGAGACCAGTTTTTTCGGTATATCGGCAGGGATGATGGTGTCATTTTCGGCAGCGATAACCAACAAATCACCGGTAAATTCAGCGGCGATGGCCCACGCATCCGTCGCGTCCCAACTGCGATCCTGGCGTATGATGGCCGAAAAATCGGGGCCAAATTTAACCGGATACGCGGGCGTTGCATAGACACCCGGCACCATCAGAATCAGCGAGCGCAGCGGAACCATTTTACTGAGTTGAAGCGCATTGTACGCCCCCATGCTGACGCCCACACAACCGGTAAAAATCTGCCCCTGAAAATCCATCACCGCCGTTGCCTGTTGGGTGCGGCTCAACAACGAGGAATCGCGAATGTCGCCGCCGGTTTCTCCATGACCTAAAAAATCGAATATCGTCGTTCCAAAACCTGACTCATCCAACATAACGCGATACTTGTGGAAAATGGTTCTGTCTTTCCCGCCGCCGTGTAGCATCAGGACATGTCCATTGCGGCCAAACGTACTTTCAGCGTAAAGCGTTTCGCCCTGAAAAGGGACCAGGAAAGAGTGGCTTTGCATCATGAGCGTCGCATTATTAAAGGATGGGATATCAGGTTTTATCAAACCCGATAACTTCATGCAATGGTCTGCAATCAATCTGCCGCGCCAGGTTCGGGCTGCCACAGAAATGCTGATTCATGAAGTTCATTGCTACACGGCACAATCCACCGCGCTGTGTTGTCAACCGCAGACTAACTCCCTAAGATGTATGGTATTAACTCTCCGATGGAGTTGCAGGAGTATGACCCCCACTATTTATGATATCGCTCGCGTGGCGGGTGTGTCGAAGTCGACGGTCTCGCGCGTATTAAACAAGCAAACCAATATCTCACCGGAAGCGCTGGAAAAAGTGCAGCGCGCTATTGATGAACTGCATTATCAGCCGAATAAACTGGCCCGCGCCCTGACCTCATCCGGGTTTGACGCCATCATGGTGATTTCAACACGCTCGACCAAAACAACTGCCGGTAACCCCTTCTTCTCTGAAGTTTTGCACGCCATTACCGCAAAAGCAGAGGAGGAAGGTTTCGACGTGATCCTACAAACGTCACGTAGTACTGAAGACGATCTGCAAAAGTGCGAGAGCAAGATTAAGCAGAAGATGATCAAAGGCATTATCATGCTTAGTTCGCCCGCAGATGAGACTTTTTTCGAGCGTCTGGATAAATATGATATTCCAGTGGTGGTCATCGGTAAGGTAGAAGGTCAATACACTCACGTTTACTCGGTCGATACCGATAATTATCGTGACAGTATTGCACTGACTGATGCCCTGATTGACAGCGGCCATCAGAATATTGCCTGTTTGCATGCGCCGCTGGAATACCATGTTTCTGTTGATCGCGTAAATGGCTATAAGCGCAGTCTGGCGACGCATCAACTGGCAGAGAATAAACGCTGGATTATTGATGGTGGCTATACGCATGAAAGTGCGCTGGAAGCGGCGAGAGCATTATTAAACCAGCACCCCTTACCGGATGCTGTTTTTGCCACCGACAGCATTAAGATCCTCAGTTTATATCGCGCAGCGTCGGAGAGAAAAATTGCCATTCCGCAGCAGTTGGCGGTTGTCGGTTACAGCAACGAAATGCTCTCTTTTATTCTCACCCCTCCGCCCGGCGGCATTGACGTCCCGACACGTGAACTCGGCGAGCAAAGCTGCGATCTGTTGTTTAAGCATATTGCCGGAAAAACCGACGCTCGCTCCATCACCGTCGAAACCCGTATCTCTCTGACCGCATCTCTGGCCTGAGCGAATGGCTGCCCGTAATTGACGGGCAACCAGGGCTATCAGAAGGCGTAGTTAACGCCTATGCCCGCATAATGGAACCGGTCACTGTCACCTTCATCGTGATCTTCCCACTCATAGGCGTATTCAAGCGTCATCGACAGACCATTCTGGAAATCATAGGCATACTGTAATCCGAGACGGTTGAAGTCATGACCTTCATGCTCCGGATCGTCTCGCCAGTCCCAGTTTGACCACCGATCCAGACCAATACGGGTATAGGGTGTCAGCGTGGTATTGCCCAGCGAAATCGGTAAATAGGCGCGAATTTCCTGAGTAGAAAACTCGCCATTATTACGATGTTCAGCAAGGTTGAAACCGCGCTCCAGATAGTAATTTACCGTCAGTCCCACCGTTTCATTAAAGGTATAATTCAGGCCCGTTTCGCTTTCGACACGACTGTCTGAATAGCCGGTGGTCGTCAGATCGTTGACGAATTGATACATCGCCAGCCATCCGCTAAAGCGCAAATCATCCGTGAGCTTCACATTCCAGTCCGGCGCCACTTTCCAGCGCTGCATATTTGCGGTGTCTTTGCCCGCTTCATTCACATAGTGATAGCCGTAGTTACGAAAGCCACCCGTCAAACCAAAACTGAAATCATCACTTTCCAGGATCTGATAGTGAACTTCCAGTTCCGGGCGATCAAACCAGGTACCGCGTTTGCCAGCACTATAGTCAACCGGGCCTTCCTGATAATAGGCAAGGGATATTCTCCACGGACCGTTCGAGGCATTAAAATAGACAGACGGTTCAGCAAGTCCGTCCATATCTTCGCCGTAACCTTCAACGTTTTCAATTTCGTACATGGCACCAATATTAAAATGCCAGTCTTTATTATCGGCAGCCTGCGCACAGGCCATCCCAGCGCATATCAGCAGCGCTGAAGAGGACAGTAAGGTTTTCATTTTTATTCCTTGTTAAAGTACAGATAAATAAAATATCGCGAAAGCCAGAGGCCACGCCCCTGGAGATATTTATTGTTAAATAGCGAATTCCGTCTCTACGTCAAAGAAATGGCATTTCGCCATATCAAAATGGATGGTGATATTGTCTCCTGCATAATAGTCATTAACAGACCCGGCACGGACCACCAGCTCGTGCCCCCCAATCGTGCTGTACAACATAAATTCTGCGCCGGTCAGTTCCGCCACGCTTATTTTTGCTGTCACGCTATTCTCTTCTTGTATTCCAGGGTGAATATCCTCCGGGCGGATCCCCAGCACGACAGCTTTATGTTCATAACCCTTCGCTTTTAATACCCGTAATTTTTCTTCCGGAAGGGTTAATTTAAGGGTTTCCGTAACAAATTTATTTCCGTCAATCGCGCCACGGATAAAATTCATTGCCGGAGAACCGATAAAACCTGCAACAAACATATTTGCGGGATGGTTATAAACCATTTTGGGCGCTCCAACCTGCTGGACGATCCCATCTTTCATGATCACAATCCGCGTCGCCATGGTCATGGCTTCTGTCTGGTCGTGCGTGACGTAAATCATGGTGGTATTCAGCTTCTGGTGTAGTTTGCTGATCTCTGCGCGCATCTGGACACGGAGTTTGGCGTCGAGATTAGAGAGCGGCTCATCCATCAGAAACACGCCCGCTTCACGCACAATGGCCCGGCCCAGCGCAACACGCTGGCGTTGCCCGCCCGACAATGCGCCAGGTTTGCGCTTGAGGTACTCCCGTAAACCGAGGATCTGCGCTGCCCAGTTGACGCGTTCGTCAATAACGCCGGGATCAATCTTTTGCATCTTCAGACCGAACGCCATGTTGTCATAGACACTCATGTGCGGATACAGCGCGTAGTTCTGGAAGACCATTGCAATATTGCGCGCCTTTGCGGGCACATCATTCATCCGCTTGCCGTCGATCAACAGTTCGCCGGCGCTGATCTCCTCAAGCCCCGCAATCATTCGTAGCGTGGTTGATTTTCCGCATCCCGACGGGCCGACAAAAACGATGAACTCTTTGTCTTCAATTTCCAGATTGAAGTCTTTAACCACATGCACCTGGTTGTCATAAATTTTTTGTATATGCTGCAACGAAAGCTGTGCCATGTTGATTCCTTTACTTGTCGAGTTGCCAGAAAGCCGATAAGCGCGGCCACGTCAAAAATTCCGTTGTCGGAAGTAGCAAATCTGCGCCGGTTAAGGTGGATCCAATACCCACCGAACGCATTCCGCTGGCGTTAATCGCCTCAATCCCCGCCTGCGCATCCTCTATTCCAATACATGCCCGTGGATTAACGTGCAGACCGTTGCACGCCGCGAGAAAAATCTCCGGATCCGGTTTAGAACGGCGGATCAGCGCGGCATTGGCGCAAAAATCGAATAACGATGTCATTTGCAACGCCTGTATGATCGCGGGCGCATTCAGTGACACTGACGCCAGTCCGGTTTTTATCTGTTCCGTACGCAGCGTAGTCAGCAGTTCCTTAATTCCCGGCAGTACCGCCTCCGGCGTCAGTGAGCGCAGCGAGTCAACATAAAGCGCATTTTTACGCGCGGCGATCTGCTCCCGTTCCGCCTGGGTGAATACCCCTTCTTTTCCACCGTGACGCAAAATACGCAGCAGCGACTCACCACGACTGATGCCTTTCAGGCGATCGTTGAACACCTCATCAATCACGATTCCCAATTCAGCAGCCACCTGTCGCCAGGCAAGAAAATGCAGATGTGCCGTATCGGTAATGACCCCATCAAGATCAAACACTATTGCCTGTGGTTTCATTCTTTTCCCCTTTCCGTGGTAGCGGTCCCAAAAACAGGCAAAATCATGTCAGGAAATGCGAGTTTATATTCACCATCAATAACGATTGGTTTTGCATTAAGCCACAGCGTAACCGGTCGTGAACTGCTTATCGTCACGTGACTTTTGCTGAGCGAAATCATCATCTCGCTTCCCTGCCAGTACAGAGGGAACGTCAGTTTTTTCCATCCCTCTGGCAGCGCCGGGTCGAGGTGCAGTGCACCGTTACGTACGCTCAGCCCCGCAAATCCCTGAATCGCCCCCAGCCAGATGGCCCCCGTTGCCGCCGCGTGGATGCCGTCGTCGCAACTGTGCGGATCGTCGCCAAGATCGATCTGCGCGCCTTCATGCCAGAACTGATAACCCTGTTCTGGGTTGCCACAGCGTGCCGCTACGATCCCGTGAATCGCTTTACTTAAAGAGGAGTCATGTATGGTGCGCGCTTCGTAGAAATGGAGATTGTTGAGGCAAACTTCCGCTGTGAACAACTCCGGGAGCATATAGGTCAGCATGACCACATCCGCTTGCTTCAGAATTTGCAGTTCATTGACTTCCGCCCGCGAGTAATCCAACAGGATCGTCTGCTTGCCCGCCGTTGTCTTGTACGCGCTCAGATCAATAGCCGGTTTGCTGAGAAACGTATCATCCTGCGGTAAAATGCCATCTGCCAGAACCTCTGGTCGCCATAAGAACTGGAGAAAATGCTCGGCACGATGAATAAACGCGTCGTCCGTGCAACCATAGCGACGGGCAAAATGCAGTGCCTGCTCGACGTTGTAATACGCCATATAGTTAGTGAAGGCGTTATTATTCACGTGTTCGGTGTATTCATCCGGGCCAATGACATCATGGATCTCAAGTCGCCCCTTCACTTCCGTTGTACGACTCAGCCAGAACCGTGCCGTTTCCAGTAGAAGCGTTAGTCCTTCATGGGACATAAATTGCTCATCGCCTGTGACCTGCCAGTACGCCACAACGGCCCAGGCAATATCGGCCACCAGATGATGTTCCGCCTGCGCAGAAGCCACCTTCTGACGTAATCCGGTTCGAATGTTGATCGCCGCGAACTCCGGCGTCTCTTCATCACCGCTGCGCGCGCTTTCCCATGGAAACAGCGCCCCCTGCCAGCCGTTTATTCGCGCTTTTTCCCGCGCCCCGGCCAGATTATGCCAACGGTAGCGCAACAAATTCCGCGCGACGTCAGGGTAAGTGAGCAGATGAAAAGGAAGCAGAAAGACTTCGGTATCCCAGAAAACGTGTCCTTTATAACCTTCACCGGTCATCCCCTTCGCGCCGATGCTACAACGCTCATCATGGGCAGGTGTCATAATCCGTAAATGATACAGGGCGAAGTCCAGCGCACGCTGATCGTCTGCGTTTACGCTATTCACTTCTACTCGACAATGCTGCCACCAGCGCTGCCAGTTGGCGGCGGATTGCGCCAGTAACGCGTCATAACCCAGCCCCACGCAGGCATTCAGGTGCAGAATCCCCTTTTGCCCCCAGCTTTCCAGTGAGACATCGCACTCTGTGGTCCAGTCCACCCATGTGAGTTTTTCCAGCGTCAGGCATTCCCCTGCTTTCATCAACGAGCTGGTGTGCTGCATCAGCCGCCGTTCTTTCGCTGTAAAGCAGGACTGCGCATCACCGTTGACGCGGCAATGTGTGGAAACAGCGACATGACTTCGACCATCCTGAGTGGTGTAAATCCCTTGCAGGAGATGTTGTCCGAACACCCGCAACTGCGTTTCATCCAGATGCTGGCGACCATGGTTGGTGATTGTCGCGTCAATGCCGGTCGATAACGCAATTAAGGCATCGCTGTCGAGCGGGGTAATCGACAACGTCGTCGCCAGGAGTGGCAATTGCTCTGCTGAGACAAAGCGTCGACTCTCAATGGCGAAACGCGCCCCGTCAGGCGCACGCCAGATCAGCGAACGCGTTAACTCGCCGGTAGCGAAGTCGATCTGTCGCTGCCAGCTTTCGAGTGTTCCGCTGAGCAACGAGAAAAGCTCACCATTCAGGAAGATGTCGACGCCAATAACGTCCGGAAGGTTCACCCGTTCATTGATTTCCCCCTTCCCGGACCGGTGATACAACCCGGCCAGATACATCCCACGCGTTTGATGGGTATAAGCTTCTTCGTGGCTGGCGCGACACCCCAGGTAACCATTGCCTGTCGCCAGTAGTGAGGCATATTTATTCAGGCTGTGCGGACAAAAACCCGATTCGGATAACGTGACTGGCTTGCTCATAATTCAACACACATCCCTGTTTCTGCAGACTGATACAGCGCCGCCACCAGTTGCTGGATCAGCCATCCCTGTTCGGCGTCCGCGATAGTGACCGGCTCACCGCGAACATGATTCACGAAAGCTTCCATACTGCGAAAATGACGCTGATCGTCTGCACATTCACGGGCAAATAGCGTCTCCAGTTCGCCGCCCTTATCGGTATAGACCTGCGCCGGGAACAGCGTTGCCCCCGCTTTGTCACCACAAAAATTCACATTCATGATGGATTGTTCGGGGATATTCAACGCAAAGGAGGTTTCAAGACGCAGAATGCTGCCGTTGTGGAACTCGACGGTGCCAAACAGAGAATCCTCTACGGTATAGGTCGTCGGATCCCACTCACCGAACTGGCCACAATTTTTCTGTGTGCCAATTTTCTGAAAACTGTGGGCCCAGACCCGTTTCACCATTGGGAACCCCAGTACATACATCGCGGCATCCAGCATGTGAATACCAAGATCGATCAGCGGCCCGCCGCCCTGCAGCGCTTTATTGGTAAAAACCCCCCATCCGGGAACGCCGCAGCGACGCAGCGCTCTGGCGTTGGTCACGTAGATTTCACCGAGAACGCCCGACATGACCTGCTCACGCAGTAACTGCGTATCCAGCGCGAACCGATGGTGGAAATCATAGGCCAGTACTTTACCCATACGACGCGCGGTATTACGCATCTCCAGCGCCTGATCCGGGGTCATCGCTGGCGGTTTCTCACACATCACGTGACAACCGGCCTCCAGTGCCAGCAAAGTATGCTGGTAATGAAAACGATTCGGTGAACAGATGCTGACGATATCGGGCTTTACCTTCTGAAGCATCGCCTGCGGATCGTCCCAGACCTGCGCATTGCCGTATTGATCTGCCAGCGTTTGCGCCTGAGAACGGCGGCTGTCACAGACAGCCACCAGTTCCAGATCCTCGCGGGTGCAGTAGTACGAAGCATGAACTTTATCCGCTACCTGTCCGGCGCCAATGATGGCAACGCGAAGCGGAGAACGAGTCATTGCACTTTTCACGGCAACCTCTTAGCAGGTACGCAACCAGGCCAATGACTGACGGTAGGCTTCCGGCAGATTTTCTGCCCGCACCCGCCCTTCATACACCACGTAGCCCTGATAGTTATCTTCGCGCAACTGATCAAACAGCATGCTGAAGTTCAGGCTGCCGCTGCCCGGTTGATAGCGATGATTATCCGCGATATGCACATGTCCCAGCAGATCGCGGTTATCGTGCAGCGCCTTCGCCATATCATCTTCTTCGATATTCATGTGGTAGAAATCGCCGATGATCTGTACGTGCTTTAGATTGTTTTCCACAATGTACCGACGCGCATCCGCCAGCGTGTTGATCATATGATCCTGATAACGGTTAAGCGGCTCGAGATAGACGGTGGTACCGGTACGTGCTGCCACACTGTCAAGGTAACGTAGCGAGTCGCTGACTGCTTTGCGATCGCCAGCCAGACTGCGCGGCGAGGTCATTGGCGGTAGACGGAAGGTAAACATTCCCCATGCCGCAGGCACAATGATGCCCTGCCCACCCACTTCCGCCAGCGCTTCAAGAATGCGTTCGATCTGCTGTAATCCGTTCAGACGACGCTCTTCGATGAAATCGCCGATCCAGCCATCATAACCACCACAGGCGGTCGTGACTGGCAGGCCCGTTTCTTTAATGGCAGCCTTGACTTCATCAAGGTGATTAACCAGCAATTTGCCGTCGATCTCAAAGCCATCAAAGCCCATCTCTTTGATACAGCGAAACTTCTCCAGAATATTTTCCGGGAAAAATGCCTGATTCTGTGTGCCGATTTTCATTGCTCGTCTTCCTTTACGCTTAAAATGTGACGCCCATTTTGATGCTCTGTTCCGGATGTCTGTCGACATACTGCATATAGCTTTCCGGGCTAGCCGCAAAGGTCACCACCGGGTCGATAAGATCCTCACAGTTAAGATAACCATTCATCAGCAGTTCCCAGCAGGTCTCCTCAATACGTTTGCGACTCCAGCGCGGATAGTCCGGGTTCGGCTCGCTGCACGCGCGCGAGAAGACAATTCTGGCGTTATTGAAATGGGCTTCGCGCCCGAGATTGAAACCTTCGGCAAAGGGTTTGGCAAACGCGACATAAGAGATAGTGCCGCCATAAGCCAGCCCACGTAGCGCGGACTGCAACGCGTCGGCATAGCCGCTGGTTTCGATGATGACATCCGCCCCCTGCTTACCGGTCAGCATTTTGATCTCTTTACCGACATCAGTACCTATCGGATTCAGGCAGAAATCCGCGCCGTGGCGGCGAGCGATATCACAACGATGGGAGATCGGATCGATGCCGATGACTACCGACGCGCCAGCTTTCTTTGCCAACTGGACGGCTATCTGCCCAATCGCGCCAAGACCAACGATGACGACGAAATCACCTACCCGCACGTTGGCATCACGCACGCCGCTCATCGCAAACTGAGCCGGGTCGTAGCACACCGCGTTTTTCCAGCTCGCCCCCTGCGGCATCTTGCGGAGTTTGTAGTTATTGACGCCGTTAATAATGACCGTTTCGGCTAAAGGGGCGTAACCACAGACGCTATCACCAATGGCATAGTCAGTGACGTCGCTCCCGCACTCGATAATGTCGCCAACGACCATATTGCCGAGCTGGAACTTACCAAACTCAATACCGCGCGGCGCGTCTTTCGCACGTGGCGTAAACATTTGCCATTCGCTATTAAAATCTTCATCAATAAACGGACTGGCGGCGCGAAAATCCACCACTTCCGTACCGTGTTTCGGTGCGCCAAACCGCACGCGAATTTTCACCTCATTCGCCATGACAGCGCGATCGTCATACTCTACCAGCGCCGCGACGCGCGGTTCTGTTGCGACTAACTTCTTCATTTAGCACTCCTTGTTTAAACTGGCCGCTTTAGCCCTTCACGCCACCCGCGGTCAAACCACTCTTAATAAACCGTTCCGAAAGCGCATACATAATGACAACCGGTAATGCCGTCACCAGCGACGCCGCCATCATCCGCCCCCAGATATAATCCGGTGTACTGAACAGGGTGTTCAGGCCCACCGGCAACGTGAAATTGCTGGCGCTGGAAAGAAAGATCGAGGCGAACAGATAATCGTTCCAGGCCACCATAAAGCAGTAGACAAAAACCGATACCAGTCCGGACATCGCCAGCGGCACGGTAATGCGAAAGATGATTTGCAGGCGATTCAGCCCATCCATCATCGCTGCTTCTTCAATCTCATCCGGAATCGTGTCGAAATAACTTTTCAGCATGAATACCGCGGTCGGCAACGTCTGGGTGACCATGGTGACAATCAACGCCATTTCTGTGTCGTAAATGCCCAGCGCGGTAATGATTTTGAACAGCGGGACCACCAGCAAAATGCCGGAGAACATGTAGACGGTGTAAAAACTGGCATTGATGGTCATCCGCCCTTTAAAACGCAGTCGGGACAGCGCGTAGGCACCGAGCGTGCCCAGGAATACCGCCACCACCGATGACGCAACGGATACCAGCAGGCTGTTACGAAAGTAATCAATAAACGGAAAAATCAGTGGATTAAAAATGTCGATGTAATGCTCAAGCGTCCACTCTTGCGGCAGCAATGTCGGGTGCAATGAAATCGCTTCTTTCGCGCTTTTGAACGACGTCATTAACATCACAAAAAAGGGAAACAATGTGATGATCAAAAACACAATCAGGCCACAATAAAAGCCCACGCGTCCGAGTCTGCGTTTATTTGTTGCCATTGAGGTTCACCCTATTTCTGGTCAGTAAAATGACGGCGAAAATAATGATAAAAAGCACGACGGAAATGGCTGCAGCTTTACCTAAATCATTAAAAGCAAACGCTGTTTTGTAGAGATACACCCCGAGAATGTCGACCTTTGTCGTCAGCAGGTACACATCGGCAAACATATAAAACATCCAGATGGTACGCAGGGTAACCACCGTCGCCAGGACCGGCATAATGGCGGGGAGCGTGACGATACGAAAACGCTGCCAGGCATTCGCGCCATCCATTTCGGCTGCTTCATAGAGCGATTTATCGATGGTCTGCAAAATTGCCAGAAACGAAATAAAGGCGTACGGGAAATAGCGCCAGATGGCAAACAACACCACCAGCACGAAACTGCTACCGGGATTGTCGAACCACAAGGGGGCCTGATTGTACAAATGCAGCAGATCGACTCCCAGATAGTTCACGATGCCGTATCCGCTGTTGAACATGTACTTCCAGGCAAAGACCAGCGAGATAGACGGCGTGACATAAGAGAGAATCACCAGTGAGCGCGCCGTCTTGCGTAACCGGAACTCGCGATTAAAGAACATCGCCACCCCGAGTCCGAGCACGGTACTGCCCGTCACCACCAGCGCGGTATACCAGACCGTCATCCACAACGAATGCCAGAAATCCGGATCGGAAAGGATGCGAACGTAATTCGCGACCCCAACAAATGTGGCGTTGATACGCGGATTCAGCGGCAGGCGCAGAAAGCTGATTTCAATATTCGATAGCATCGGCCATGCCACGAGGCCACCCAACAGAATCAAACTGGGTGCCAGCAATAGCATCGCAAAGGGCATATCGGAGCGACCGGAGAATAATCGGGCCATAACGACGTTCCTCTTACCCATCAACGCTGCCCTACCAGGGCATCCAGTTTTTGCTGGCTTTTCTGAAGCGTTGTCGGGAGATCGGCTTTGCCTACCGTCACGTTATGTACCGTCGTGCTTATCACGCCGGAACCGGTGACGTCCCCCATACGGGTGAAGTTCTTATCCCCTACCGCGCCAAAAACCTGAATATTCGGTAGCTCAGCAATGAGTTGTGCCGGAAGCTCACCTAACGCTTTAATCACGCTGTTGTTTTGCCAGGTTTGGGTTTTTACGACCTCCTTATTGACCGGCAACGCAGCGCCCGGCGACATCATCACCCAGTCAGCGATGTTGTCTGCCTGTTCCATAAACGCGACAAACTTCTCGGCTGCCGCCGTCTCCTCTTCTTTTTGCCCATTCGTGATCGTCAGTGAGGTCAACATGCCATAAACGGCCGCTGTCTTTTCGGTCGGAACCACAAAGCCCACGTTCTGGGGATCCCCTTCTTTAATTATCGCGGGGAGAATGTAGGTGGAATAAATCGCCATCGGCGCAGTACCATTCATAAAGGCATCTTTCACCTCCATGATGTCGTTAGAGCCCGGCATCGTGGTGGCGGCCAGATCGCGGTAATATCCCAACGCCTGATTCATTTCAGGCGTGTTGAACGTGATGTGGCCCTGGGCATCAAAGACGTTGGCATTATTGGATAAGGCAAACTGCGAGAAGGATTGCTCCGTCAGCACGCTTTCTGCGGTCGGCAGGGCAATGCCATATTTTTTATGCGCCGGATCATAGAGTTTTTGCGCAGCGGCAAGCAGCGTTTCCCAGTTTTTCGGTTCATCCAGTCCCGCCTGAGCAAGGATGTCTTTGCGATACCAGATACCGCCGATCCAGGCGCTCACCGGAACCCCTGTCCACGCGCTGCCATCTTCGGTACGAACGATGCGCAATACGCCATCGTAGAAGATATCTTCCCCGACCTTCTGAATGACGTTCGCCACCGCATCCCGATCGATTAACTGCTCTTTATCCATGACCTTGGCATAGTCATGACTGGTTTCGATCACTTCCGGTAGCGACCCGCTTCTCGCCAGCGTAATAACTTTGGTGTTATAGGCATCTTCTTCAACCGGAACCTGCTTAACACTGATATCCGGGTTCGCTTTTTCAAAGCGTTTAATCAGCGTGGTAATAACGGCCTGGCGCTCCTGTTCCACAGAAGAGTGCATAAACTCAATTGAAACATGGGCGGGTTTATCATCCTTACAACCAGAAATCAGGGCGCAGGAAACCAGTGCTGATAACAGCACCATTTTAGTTTTGATCATCAGATATTCCTTTTTATTTTTTAATCCACATAACCTGCCAGGGTTGCAGTGTTAATGTCTCTCCGGAAACACTCACTCCGCTAATTAAATCAACGCCTGTATAAATACTGGCATCAATGATTTGTTGGCGATCGCTAAAATTAAAAAGTGCATTGATTTTTTCATGTTCATCGGCCGAGCGAATAATCCGCAGAACAGAAGGTGTCAGACAGCGAATATCAAACATGGTCTCGGGATGAAACGCCTTATTACCCCTGCGAATAACAATTAATCGGGACAACGCCTGATAAATCTCATGACGAAGAGAACCTTCAGTCATCAATTCCTGTTCAATTGATTTTTGCTCATATTTTTTTCGGTTAATAGCCCGGTTATAACCGTGTTTTTCGACGCCTTCGTAGTCATTGCGCGACCCCAGAATGCTCTGAATATAAATCGCAGGAACGCCAGGGAAGGTTAATAGCAGAACATGGGTGAGAATAAATTTGGCAAGGCGTTCTTCATCGCTGTCATCCTGATGGCCTAACGCATCCATCCAGGTCACATTTAATTCATACGGACTCCGGGTGCCATCTGGATTATTTTTCCAGTTCACTAAGGCCCCTTCTTTCTGCAGATCCGTCACCAGTGTCAGAATATCGTCTTCCGCTAACAGCCCGCGCAGTGGATTCAATCCAATGCCATCATGCGAAGCCAGAAAGTTGAACCAGGTGGTCTCTGTCGAAGGCAATGATAACGACTGCGCCCATTGGCACAGCACCCGGCAATCCTGGCGATGCAGGGAGTGCAGGACAAGTGGCGGCAAAGAGAACTGATAAACCATATGTGCTTCGTCATGCCCGTTACCCAGATAGGAAACATTGTCTTTGTGCGGGACATTGGTCTCAGTAATGATGACCGTGCCGGGGGCGACCTCATCTGCTATCGCGCGAAATAACTTGATCAGTTGATGCGTTTTTTCCAGATGAATGCAGGTCGTACCCGGCGTTTTCCACATGTAGCCAACGGCGTCCAGACGTACATAATCGGCTCCGTGTTCCAGGTAGGTCAGCAGTACGTCAATCATGGCAAGTAGCACGTCCGGGTTACTGTAGTTGAGATCAACCTGGTCTTCGCTAAATGTCGTCCATAAATAACGAACGGATTTATCCTGCATGGTAAACGGTGTTAATAACGGCAATGCCCGTGGACGCGTTACGGCATGTAATTCAGTCTCTGGGTCCATCTCAATAAAAAAGTTTTCGTATCCAGGAGCTTGCCGCAAATAACGTTCAAACCAGTCACTTTTTGCTGACATATGATTGCAAACAAAATCAAACATCAAACAACAGGAGCGGTTTAACTCACGAATATCATTCCACTCGCCGGCTTCGGGAGACACCTGATAGTAATCAATAACCGAAAAACCATCATCTGATGACCAGGGGTAAAATGGCAAAAGGTGAACATGTGAGAATACCGAGGAAAACCAGCGCATCCAGAACTGATTAAAGGTTGGCAGCGGTTTTTCTTTCTCGCTATGAAATTGATCGGCATACGTAATGAGCACCACATCACTTTCATCCCAATGAGGTTTACGCTTTTTATTAATAATCTTACGCGCCCTTTCCATGCGCAGTTTTAATGATCCATCGTGAAGCCCTGTCCATGTATCGCCATAGACGGCGCTGAGGCATTCCTTAATTTTTCGGTTCACTTTGTTTTTCCGTGGTAGCGGTCCCATGACAAAAAAGACTACTCTCGAGGAAATTAACTGTCAATGCAGTGAAAGAGGTTAAAAGCAGGAATTAATAGAATTTTAGCAGCTCAACAATCGATTTGTGAGCTGCCGCAAATTAATAACCAGGATGTGATTTAATTGTTAAAAAGAAGGCAATGGAAATTAACTTCCAGAATAATGTTTTGAAATTTTCGCCGCCATACGGCTTAAAAACGGTTCCAGAGCCAGCGCCAGCAACATTTTTAGCGGACGACGGGCGACGGATTTTACTGCCCACCCTGCGACACCCGCGGGGCCGTAGCGTAGCGCAGTCAGAAGCACCAGCTTACCTGCTATTTTCATACCGGGTTTTACCTTTTGCCCGGCGCGTTGCCAGCGATTATTCATCTCAGCTCTCTTAATGACTTACAATTGACGGAAACGGCTACGCAAAGTAAACGTGTCCGAGGTGACATAACGCTCCATTTCACGTAAGCGTTTCTCCCCCGCCGCCAGTTCTTTATCGACGATATCCAATAGCTCACCGCTGGACGGTTGCTGCTCGCCTGCGGCAAGGTTATCCGGCATCGGATCAAGCACAAATGCCAGAATGATGTAGACGACCAGGGTAAAAAAGGCCAGCCCGAAGAAGATCGACAACACCACTAAAATACGCACCAGTTTTACCGGCACATCCAGATACTGCGCGATCCCTGCGCACACGCCTCGCAGCATGCCCTGCTGCGGAATACGCCATAATTTTTTGTTCAGATCAATGCCGCCCATTAGCGATCCCTCCAGTTCGGATGTTCCGCATCGAGAATATCTTCCAGCGCCTGAATACGTTCACGCATGCGCTGCGCGTCATCGGTCAACTGAACTAAACGTTGCTGTTCGCTTTGCGATAATTCTCCGCGACTGGAACGGTTGCTGTAATGCAGCCATAGCCAAATCGGTAACACAAACAGCACGAAGATGGTTAACGGAATGGCCAGAAATAGCGCGCTCATGAGGTCTCCTTACAGGTGATGAGCGGCGGCGCGTTCGAGCGCCGCCAGGTATTATTATTGCTTGTCTTGCTGCATTTTGGCTTTCAGTTGCGCCAGTTGTTCGCTGATTTCATCATCCGCTTTCAGGTCGGCAAACTGCTGATCCAACGTTTTCTGTTTGCCAAAGTTGTGGCTTTCAGCTTCCGCTTCCATGTGGTCGATGCGACGCTCGAAAGATTCAAAGCGCGCCATCGCTTCATCCAGCTTACCGCTGTCCAGTTGACGACGCACGTCACGGGATGAGCTGGCGGCCTGATGGCGCAACGTCAGCGCCTGCTGACGGGCACGGGTTTCGCTGAGTTTGTTCTCCAGCTCGCCAATCTCTTTTTTCATGCGCGTGAGCGTATCGTCCACCAGCGTCACTTCATGCTCCAGATTGCCAATCAGATCGGTCAACTTCTGTTTTTCGATCAGCGCGGCGCGGGCCAGATCGTCCTTCTCTTTACGCAGCGCAAGCTCCGCTTTCTCCTGCCACTCTGCCTGCTGAGCCGTCGCCTGTTCGATGCGGCGTGATAACTGTTTCTTTTCCGCCAGCGCACGTGCCGAGTTGGAACGCACTTCAACCAGCGTATCTTCCATTTCCTGAATCATCAGACGAACCAGCTTCTGCGGATCTTCCGCTTTCTCGAGCAGTGCGTTGATGTTGGCATTCACGATGTCGGCGAAACGAGAAAAAATACCCATAATTCTATCCTCACATTTTTCTGATGTCGGGCGATGCCCTGCTGATTCTCTAATACAATCCGCGTGCCAACTTTTTAATTTATTGATTTATATTGAGATGTACGGTTTTACCTCGACGAGAAAACAGGGTAAAGTGGTGAAATACACTAACATGTGGCGAAATTCATCATGGCAGAATACAAAGATAATTTGTTAGGGGAAGCCAACAGCTTTCTGGAGGTACTGGAGCAGGTTTCCCGCCTCGCGCCGCTGGACAAACCGGTACTGATTATCGGCGAGCGCGGTACCGGTAAGGAACTGATTGCCAACCGTCTGCATTATCTCTCCTCTCGTTGGCAGGGGCCGTTTATTTCGCTTAACTGCGCGGCGCTGAATGAAAATTTACTCGACAGTGAACTGTTCGGTCATGAAGCCGGGGCGTTTACCGGTGCGCAAAAGCGCCATCCCGGACGTTTTGAACGGGCCGACGGCGGCACGCTGTTCCTGGATGAACTCGCCACGGCCCCAATGCTGGTACAGGAAAAGCTGCTCAGAGTGATTGAGTACGGCGAGCTCGAGCGCGTCGGCGGCAGTCAGCCATTACAGGTAAACGTCCGTCTGGTTTGTGCGACCAATGCGGATCTTCCGTCGATGGTTAACGAAGGATCCTTCCGGGCAGATTTGCTTGACCGACTGGCGTTCGACGTGGTGCAACTGCCGCCGCTGCGCGAACGTCAGGCGGATATCATGCTCATGGCAGAACACTTTGCTATTCAGATGTGCCGGGAAATTCGTCTGCCGCTGTTCCCCGGATTTACAGCGTATGCCAGAGAGACGCTGCTTAACTACGCCTGGCCGGGAAATATCCGCGAATTAAAAAACGTGGTCGAACGTTCGGTATACCGGCATGGCACCAGCGAAACGCCGCTGGATGAGATTGTGATCGACCCATTTAAACGCCACGCGCCAACGCCCCCTGCCGCTGAAACCGCAGCAACGGGTCCTTCGCTGCCCCTCGATTTACGTGCGTTTCAGCAGCAACAGGAGAAAGAGCTGCTGCAAACCAGTCTGGAACAGGCAAAATTTAATCAGAAACGGGCGGCGGAATTACTCGGGCTGACCTATCACCAGTTGCGCGCATTGCTCAAAAAACATCAGATTTAGCGCGTCTCACCCCCTGATTGCGCATATTTACGCCAGTTGCCCGCAGACATTTGTACCTCGCGGGCGATAGTGCGATACACTTTGCAAATCGTACCTAAAAACCTTAAAAATTATGCGCCTGGTTTTATCGTCTCTGATCGTGATGGCTGGACTTCTGAGTGGTCAGGCTACTGCTGCGCCTGAAACCGCCCCACGTGAAGATATTCGTGACAGCGGCTTTGTCTATTGCGTGAATGGACAGGTCAATACCTTCAATCCGCAAAAAGTGAGCAGCGGGTTGATTGTCGACACGCTCGCCGCCCAGCTCTATGATCGGTTGCTGGATGTCGATCCCTATACTTATCGTCTGGTCCCGGAACTGGCGGAAAGCTGGGAAGTGCTGGATAACGGCGCCACTTACCGCTTCCATCTGCGCCGCGACGTGGCGTTTCAGAAAACGGACTGGTTTACGCCTACGCGTAAACTGAATGCCGACGACGTGGTTTTTACCTTTCAGCGCATCTTTGATCGCAACCATCCGTGGCATAACGTCAACGGCGGCAATTTCCCCTATTTCGACAGTCTGCAGTTCGCCGATAACGTGCAGAGCGTGCGTAAGCTCGACAGTCACACCGTGGAATTTCGCCTGACGAAGCCGGACGCCTCTTTCTTATGGCACCTCGCAACCCACTATGCGTCCGTGATGTCGGCGGAGTATGCTGATCAACTGACAAAACAGGATCGCCAGGAACAGCTTGACCGCCAGCCGGTTGGCACCGGCCCGTTCCAGCTTTCCGAGTATCGCGCTGGACAATACATCCGCCTGCAACGTCATGACAAATTCTGGCGGGGCAAGCCGCTGATGCCGCAGGTGGTAGTGGATCTCGGATCCGGCGGAACCGGACGTTTATCGAAACTGCTTACCGGCGAATGTGACGTGCTGGCCTGGCCCGCCGCCAGCCAGTTGACGATCCTGCGCGACGACCCACGCCTGCGCCTGACCTTGCGTCCGGGGATGAACATCGCCTACCTGGCGTTTAATACCGACAAGCCTCCGCTGAATAATCCGGCGGTTCGCCACGCGCTGGCGCTGTCCATCAATAACCAGCGTCTGATGCAGTCTATCTATTACGGTACGGCGGAAACGGCGGCCTCTATTTTACCTCGCGCCTCGTGGGCCTATGACAACGAGGCTAAAATAACAGAATACAATCCGGCTAAATCCCGCGAACAGTTAAAAGCGCTGGGGCTAGAGAACCTGACGCTGCGACTGTGGGTGCCGACCAGTTCACAGGCGTGGAACCCGAGCCCGCTGAAAACCGCTGAACTTATCCAGGCGGATATGGCGCAGGTTGGGGTGAACGTGGTGATTGTACCGGTTGAAGGTCGTTTCCAGGAGGCGCGGTTGATGGACATGAACCATGATCTGACGTTGTCCGGCTGGGCAACCGACAGTAACGATCCGGACAGTTTCTTCCGCCCGTTGCTCAGCTGCGCGGCCATCAATTCACAGACTAACTTCGCCCACTGGTGCAACCCGGAGTTCGACAACGTGCTGCGCAAAGCGCTCTCTTTTCAGCAGCTTTCTGCGCGTATTGATGCGTATGATGAAGCGCAGAACATTCTCGCTAAAGAGTTGCCCATCCTGCCGCTCGCCTCGTCACTGCGTCTGCAGGCCTATCGGTATGACATTAAAGGCCTGGTGTTGAGCCCATTTGGTAATGCCTCTTTCGCCGGCGTGTCGCGCGAAAAAAACGATGAGGTGAAAAAACCATGATTATCTTCACCTTGCGTCGTTTGCTGTTGCTGATGGTCACACTGTTTTTTCTGACCTTTATCGGCTTCAGTCTGAGCTATTTTACGCCACATGCGCCGCTACAAGGCGCATCGTTGTGGAATGCCTGGGTGTTCTGGTTCAATGGCCTCATCCACTGGGACTTTGGCGTCTCCAGCATCAACGGACAGCTTATCACTGAACAGCTCAAAGAGGTGTTCCCGGCCACGATGGAGCTATGCACGCTGGCGTTCGGCTTTGCGCTAATGGTGGGGATTCCGGTGGGTATGCTGGCGGGCATTACCCGCAACAAGTGGCAGGACCGCTTGATCAGCGCCCTCGCCCTGCTCGGCTTTTCAATCCCCGTGTTCTGGCTGGCACTGCTGCTGACCCTTTTCTTTTCCCTGACTCTCGGCTGGCTGCCGGTGTCGGGCCGATTCGATCTGCTTTACGAAGTGAAACCGGTCACCGGTCTGGCTATTGTCGATGCGTGGATCTCTGACTCTCCCTGGCGGGATGAGATGGTGATGAGCGCAGTGCGCCATATGGTGTTGCCGGTGCTGACGCTGGCGGTTGCGCCGACCACCGAAGTGATTCGCCTGATGCGTATCAGTACCATTGAGGTGTTTGATCAGAACTACGTGAAGGCTGCGGCCACGCGCGGTTTGTCACGATTTACGATCCTGCGGCGCCATGTACTGCATAACGCCTTACCGCCGGTGATCCCCCGCCTGGGCCTGCAATTCTCAACGATGCTGACGCTGGCAATGATCACCGAGATGGTCTTTAGCTGGCCGGGTCTCGGTCGTTGGTTGATTAACGCCATCCGTCAGCAGGACTACGCAGCGATATCCGCAGGCGTGATGGTCATTGGTTCGCTGGTCATCATCGTCAACGTGATTTCCGATATTTTGGGTGCTATGGCTAACCCTCTGAAACATAAGGAATGGTATGCCTTACGATAGCGTTTATAGCGAAAAGCGCCCGCCAGGTACGCTACGAACCGCATGGCGCAAATTTTATGGCGATACTACGGCAATGGTTGGCTTGTACGGCTGTGCAGGGCTGGTGGTACTGTGCCTGTTCGGCAACTGGTTTGCGCCGTATGGCATCGATCAGCAGTTCCTCGGCTATCAGTTGTTGCCGCCCTCCTGGTCACGCTATGGCGAAGTCTCTTTCTTCCTCGGTACTGACGATCTGGGACGCGACGTCCTGAGCCGACTGCTCAGCGGCGCAGCCCCCACCGTGGGCGGCGCGTTTGTCGTTACGCTCGCCGCAACGCTGTGCGGGCTGTTTCTCGGCGTGGTCGCCGGAGCAACGCACGGTCTGCGTTCTGCCGTGCTGAATCATATTCTCGATACGCTGCTGTCGATTCCGTCTCTGCTGCTGGCGATTATCGTTGTCGCCTTCGCCGGGCCGCATTTAACCCATGCCATGTTTGCCGTCTGGCTGGCGCTGTTGCCACGCATGGTCCGTTCGGTCTACAGCATGGTGCATGACGAACTGGAAAAAGAGTACGTCATCGCGGCGCGTCTTGATGGCGCCTCGACGCTGAACATCCTCTGGTTCGCCATATTGCCCAACATTACCGCAGGACTGATCACCGAAA
The DNA here is from genome assembly GCF_013816795.1 of Citrobacter sp. RHB35-C17. Taxonomy (NCBI): domain Bacteria; kingdom Pseudomonadati; phylum Pseudomonadota; class Gammaproteobacteria; order Enterobacterales; family Enterobacteriaceae; genus Citrobacter; species Citrobacter sp. RHB35-C17. Next base: position 2,460,831 of record NZ_CP057150.1, read on the forward strand.
TCACCCGCGCGCTGTCGATGGCGATACTGGATATTGCCGCGCTCGGTTTTCTCGATCTTGGCGCGCAGCTCCCCTCTCCCGAATGGGGTGCGATGCTGGGCGATGCGCTGGAGCTGATTTACGTTGCGCCGTGGACGGTGATGCTGCCCGGTGCAGCCATCATGATCAGCGTCCTGCTGGTCAACCTGCTGGGTGACGGCGTTCGCCGCGCTATCATTGCGGGGGTGGAATAATGCCATTACTGGATATCCGCAACCTGACCATTGAATTTAAGGCCGGTGAAGAGTGGGTCAAAGCCGTCGACCGCGTCAGCATGACCTTAAGCGAAGGGGAAATTCGTGGGTTGGTGGGTGAATCCGGCTCCGGTAAGAGCCTGATTGCCAAAGCCATCTGCGGCGTCGCCAAAGATAACTGGCGCGTCACCGCCGACCGGATGCGTTTTGACGATATCGACCTGCTGCGCCTTTCGCCGCGTGAGCGACGTAAACTGGTGGGACATAACGTTTCGATGATTTTCCAGGAGCCGCAGTCGTGTCTGGATCCGTCCGAGCGCGTGGGTCGCCAGTTGATGCAAAACATTCCGGCATGGACGTACAAAGGCCGCTGGTGGCAACGTATTGGCTGGCGGAAACGTCGCGCCATTGAACTGCTGCACCGCGTCGGGATTAAAGATCATAAAGACGCCATGCGCAGCTTCCCGTATGAACTGACCGACGGTGAATGTCAGAAAGTCATGATTGCCATTGCGCTGGCGAATCAACCGCGACTGTTGATTGCGGATGAGCCGACCAACGCGATGGAGCCGACCACTCAGGCGCAGATCTTCCGCCTGCTGACGCGCCTGAATCAGAACAGCAATACTACCATTTTGCTGATCAGCCATGACCTGCAGATGCTCAGCCAGTGGGCGGATAAGATTAACGTGCTGTACTGTGGTCAGACGGTGGAAACCGCGCCGAGTAAAGAGCTGGTGACGACGCCCCATCACCCATACACCCAGGCACTGATCCGCGCTATTCCTGACTTTGGTAGCGCCATGCCGCACAAAAGTCGTCTGAACACCATGCCCGGAGCCATCCCTTTGCTGGAACAATTGCCCATCGGTTGCCGTCTTGGGCCACGCTGTCCCTACGCACAGCGCGAATGTATAGAAACGCCGCGTCTGACCGGGGCGAAAAATCATCTCTACGCCTGTCATTTCCCCCTCAACATGGAGAGAGAGTGAGATGGTTGAGACCTTACTTGAAGTTCGCAATCTGAGTAAAACCTTCCGCTACCGGACAGGCTGGTTTCGCCGTCAGACCGTAGAAGCCGTGAAACCGCTGAGCTTTACCCTCCGTGAGCGACAGACACTGGCCATCATCGGCGAGAACGGTTCCGGCAAATCCACGCTGGCCAAAATGCTGGCAGGAATGGTTGAACCAACCAGCGGCGAGTTACTGATTGACGATCATCCGCTCGAATTTGGTGATTATTCGTTTCGCAGTCAGCGCATTCGCATGATTTTCCAGGATCCGTCGACCTCGTTGAACCCGCGTCAGCGTATTTCGCAAATCCTCGATTTTCCGTTGCGCCTGAATACCGACCTTGAGCCGGAACAGCGACGCAAGCAGATTATTGAGACCATGCGGATGGTAGGACTGCTGCCCGATCATGTCAGCTATTATCCGCATATGCTGGCGCCAGGACAAAAACAGCGTCTGGGACTCGCCCGCGCGATGATCCTGCGCCCGAAAGTCATTATTGCCGATGAAGCGCTGGCGTCGCTCGATATGTCGATGCGCTCGCAGTTAATCAACCTGATGCTGGAATTGCAGGAGAAACAGGGTATCTCTTATATCTACGTCACCCAGCATCTTGGCATGATGAAACACATTAGCGATCAGGTTCTGGTGATGCATCAGGGGGAAGTCGTCGAACGCGGCAGTACCGCCGATGTACTGGCCTCTCCGCTGCATGAACTGACAAAACGATTAATCGCCGGTCATTTTGGCGAAGCGCTGACGGCCGATGCCTGGCGAAAAGACCGTTAACCGCTCTCCTGTTGTGGTCGGACTCGATCGCCCGATGTCACATGTTAGAATGACCGCGCTTTAACGGCATCTGGCCCCCTAACCGAGGCCGGTCGCCACAACATTCACATAAGGATTTAAGCTATGGGTTTTCTTTCCGGTAAGCGTATTCTGGTGACTGGTCTTGCCAGCAAACTGTCCATCGCCTGGGGTATCGCTCAGGCGATGCACCGCGAAGGTGCGGAACTGGCATTCACCTACCAGAACGACAAACTGAAAGGCCGTGTGGAAGAATTTGCTGCTCAACTGGGTTCAGACATCGTTCTGCAATGCGATGTCGCAGAAGATGAAAGCATCGACACCCTGTTCGCAGAGCTGGCCAAAGCCTGGCCGAAATTTGACGGTTTCGTTCACTCGATCGGTTTTGCCCCTGGCGATCAGCTGGACGGCGACTACGTGAACGCGGTCACCCGCGAAGGCTTTAAAATCGCTCACGACATCAGCTCCTACAGCTTTGTGGCAATGGCGAAAGCCTGCCGTTCTATGCTGAATCCGGGTTCTGCCCTGCTGACGCTCTCCTACCTGGGCGCTGAGCGCGCGATCCCGAACTACAACGTAATGGGGCTGGCAAAAGCGTCTCTGGAAGCGAACGTTCGGTATATGGCGAACGCGATGGGCCCGGAAGGTGTACGTGTTAACGCCATCTCTGCTGGTCCGATCCGGACTCTGGCCGCCTCCGGCATCAAAGATTTCCGTAAAATGCTGGCGCATTGCGAAGCGGTAACCCCGATTCGTCGTACCGTGACTATCGAAGATGTGGGCAACTCTGCAGCCTTCCTGTGCTCCGATCTGTCCGGCGGTATCTCTGGTGAAGTGGTTCACGTTGACGGCGGATTCAGTATCGCTGCAATGAACGAACTGGAACTGAAATAATCGTGCCGACTTCCCCCGTGGGCGGCGCCCTGCCGCCCATGCTCTTAACTCTTCCCAGCAATATAGCTTTTTGATCTTTGTTATCACGCAACAATCTTTCATCCCTTCCCCCGCTTACGCCAGGATAAAGCAGCGAGAACGATCCGGCGTGATTCGACGACGACGTGTCCGGGTCGCCACATACAGACCAAGGAACGCCCATGGAACAACGCCGATTCAACGGCAAAAGCCACTGGTATCATGAAACCCAGTCCAGCACCGGTCCGCAGGACGTGTTGCCGCTGGTGCCCGAAGCCGCACACGTTGAAGACCGCTTTCTGTTGGATTTGGTGATCCCTGAAGATGCGCTTTTACCCTTTCAGTCCTGGCTGCAACCGGCCCGCCAGCTTGCTCATGAACTGTTCCCTGACACCGTTTTGTTGAACCGCCTACATACCTTCAGCGCCTATGAACGCATGAGTACCGCGTTGACGGTCGCCCAGGTGTATGGTGTTCAGCGGCTTTGCAACCACTATGCCGCCCGTTTGACGCCGCTTCCCGGCCCGGATTCGTCACGTGAAAGTAATCACCGGCTGGCGCAGATTACTCAGTACGCGCGCCAGCTCGCCAGTTCACCCTCAGTGATTGATAACCGCGCGCGCCAGCATTTATGCGATGTTGGCCTTTCTGCGTGGGATATTGCATTGATGAACCAAATCATCGGCTATGTCGGTTTTCAGGCGCGTGTCGTCGCTACGTTTCAGGCATGGCTGGGGCAACCGGTACGCTGGGTGCCAGGTCTGGACACACAATCATTCGCCGACGTATCCCTGTTTCAGCAACCCGATGCCACCTGGCATTCGGCGCACGAGCAGGTCGAACTGCGCTTCGCAACGGCGGAACAGTTGGAGTGTCTGTCGTGTTATCAGCCAATCGCCGCCCTTCAGCCCATCGCTCCTAATCTGGTTCATCAACCGACGCTGCTTACGCTGCTCGGTACCCTGCTTAAAAGCACATTGTCCATTGAGTCCCCCGCGCACAATTTCACCACACTACTGACATCGCGAATTAACGGCAGTGCAAGCTGCTTTAACCAGCAGGCGACGTCAGTGGAATTCGCCGACTTACTGCGCCAGAGCGAACACGAAATAGAACGCCGGGAACAACAGCAGCCGGTTGAGCGTCCGCTGTTCCAGGCGATACAATTGTTGACGCGTGCCCCCGATCGTTTTAGTGCCGCGCAGTTCAACCCGTTCAGCGAGTCCTGTACCTCCGTTGAACAGGCAATCAACCTGCTGGCCTGGTCGGGGTTATGCGGATGGCTGAATCGTCTGAAAATCGCGCTGGGCGAGACACATTAACCCTTTCATTGCCATAAAGAGCGCTTGCCGCATCAGGTACTTTCGCGTAAAACTGTCAGCCGCTCTTATGGCCACGAAAATAGACAAATATGTTTCAGGACAACCCGCTGCTAGCGCAGCTTAAACAGCAACTGCATTCCCAGACGCCACGTGCTGAAGGGGTGGTAAAAGCCACGGAAAAAGGCTTTGGCTTCCTGGAAGTCGATGCGCAAAAAAGTTATTTCATTCCACCGCCGCAGATGAAAAAAGTGATGCATGGCGACCGTATCATCGCCGTCATCCACACTGAAAAAGATCGCGAATCTGCGGAGCCGGAAGAGCTGGTTGAGCCGTTCCTGACCCGCTTTGTCGGTAAAGTACAGGGTAAGAACGATCGCCTGTCCATCGTGCCGGATCACCCGCTGTTGAAAGACGCCATTCCCTGCCGCGCCGCTCGCGGTGTGGAGCATGAATTTAAAGAGGGTGACTGGGCCGTTGCTGAAATGCGCCGTCATCCGCTCAAAGGCGATCGCACCTTCTTCGCCGAATTAACCCAGTTCATCACGTTTGCCGACGACCACTTCGTCCCCTGGTGGGTCACCCTGGCGCGGCATAATCTTGAAAAAGAAGCGCCGGATGGCGTAGCGACGGAAATGCTGGATGAAGGGCTGGAACGTCAGGATCTGACAGCGCTGAATTTCGTTACTATCGATAGCGCCAGCACGGAAGATATGGACGATGCGCTGTATGCCGAAGAACTGGCTGACGGCAAATTGCAACTGACCGTGGCGATTGCCGACCCTACCGCCTGGATCGCCGAAGGCAGCAAACTGGATAACGCCGCGAAAATCCGGGCGTTCACTAACTATCTGCCGGGCTTCAACATTCCAATGTTGCCACGCGAACTGTCTGACGACCTCTGCTCACTGCGCGCCAATGAAGTGCGCCCGGTACTCGCCTGTCGCATGACCATTGCCGCAGATGGCACCATTGAAGATGACATCACGTTCTTCGCTGCCACCATTGAGTCAAAAGCAAAACTGGCTTATGACAACGTCTCTGACTGGCTGGAAAACCGCGGTCGCTGGCAGCCTGAAAGTGAAGACATCGCCCAGCAGATTCGTCTGCTACAGCGTATTTGCCTGAGCCGTGGTGAGTGGCGTCATCAGCATGCGCTGGTGTTTAAAGATCGCCCAGACTACCGCTTCATTCTCGGCGAAAAAGGTGAAGTGCTCGATATCGTCGCAGAACCGCGTCGCATCGCGAACCGGATTGTCGAGGAATCCATGATTGCGGCCAACATCTGCGCTGCACGCGTGCTGCGCGACAAACTCGGCTTTGGCATTTACAACGTTCACCTGGGCTTTGACCCGGCCAATGCCGATGCGCTGGCCGCGCTGCTGCAATCTCACGGAATGCATGTGAACGCCGAAGAAGTATTAACTCTGGAAGGCTTCTGCAAGCTGCGTCGTGAACTGGATGCGCAACCGTCGGGTTTCCTCGACAGCCGTATTCGTCGCTTCCAGTCTTTTGCGGAAATCAGCATTGAGCCGGGTCCGCACTATGGGCTGGGTCTGGAGGCTTACGCCACCTGGACGTCACCGATTCGTAAGTATGGCGATATGATCAACCATCGCCTGCTGAAAGCCGTCATCAAAGGTGAAACCATTAACCGTCCGCAGGAAGAGATCACCGTACAGATGGCTGAGCGTCGTCGCCTGAACCGCATGGCGGAACGCGATGTTGGCGACTGGTTATATGCCCGCTTCCTGAGTGATAAAGCGGGCACGGATACCCGCTTCGCGGCGGAAATCATTGATGTCAGCCGTGGCGGGATGCGTGTACGTCTGGTGGATAACGGCGCGGTAGCCTTTATCCCTGCGCCATTCCTGCATGCGGTGCGCGATGAACTGGTTTGCAGCCAGGAGAGCGGCACCATCCAGATCAAAGGTGAAACCGTCTATAAAGTGACGGATGTGATTGATGTCACCATCGCCGAAGTGCGGATGGAAACCCGCAGCATCATCGCCCGTCCTGCCGCCTGACGACCTGCCCAGTAACGGCCTTTCTTTTCAGGAAAGGCCGTTTTCTTTCCCCCAAATCGCCATTCTCTCACTACACTCTGACTGTCAGCCGGATATATTTTCTACAGCGCCTATGCTTTTTCCCGGTTCTGAATTACAAATAAATACATAAACAAAACAAGATGTTCAGCTACCGTAATTTTTAATTAACGCTGGCTAATCCCTTCCATTCAGGGTTGTTTGTGCTTTAAGCGGGAGGGTGTTCATGATGAAAGACAGTCTGGAGTCCACAACGTTGTATAGCTTTTTGGGTACTCACGCGCCTTACTGGCGTTTGTCAGAAGATTCCAACACCCTGCATTTGTCCGTCACCGAAGCGACCGACCGAGTGGAGAGCGTTGAGCTTGCGCCCGAGCAAGCCGAACGGATCCGTGAAATGACCGTCATCACCTCCGGTCTCATGATGACACTCCCCTTTGAAGACAACGATGTCCCGGTGCACCTGGTGGGCCGCAAAATTAACAAACATGAATGGGCTGGCAGTGCGTCGGCCTGGCACGACACCCCTTCTGTTGCGCGTGACCTGGTCAAGGGACTCTCATTTGCTGAACAGGTAGTGACAGAAGCCAACTCGGCGATTGTGATCCTCGACAGTCGGGGTAACATTCAGCGCTTCAATCGCCTGTGTGAAGAGTACACCGGGTTGAAAGAGCAGGAAGTGATTGGACAGAGCGTCTTTAAACTCTTCATGAGCCGCCGGGAAGCCGCCGCTTCGCGTCGCAACATCAGCGGCTTCTTTCGCAACGGCAACTCGTATGAAGTGGAACGCTGGGTAAAGACCCGCAAGGGACAGCGTCTGTTCCTGTTCCGCAATAAATTTGTCCACAGCGGCAGCGGTAAAAACGAAATCTACTTGATCTGTTCCGGTACGGACATCACGGAAGAACGACGTACGCAGGAACGGTTGCGCGTGCTGGCGAATACCGACACGATTACCGGGTTGCCAAACCGCAACGCTATCCATGAACTGATCAACGAGGCCATCGAACAGGCTGGCGACAGTCAGGTGGGTATTGTTTATCTCGACCTGGATAACTTCAAGAAGGTGAACGATGCCTATGGTCATATGTTTGGCGATCAGCTTTTGCAGGCAGTATCGTTAGCCCTCCTGAGCTGTCTGGAAGAGAATCAACTGCTGGCACGTCTCGGCGGTGACGAGTTTATTGTGCTGGCCAGCCAGACGTCTCAGAGCTCGCTTGAGGCGGTCGCCTCGCGGATCCTCACCCGATTGCGCCAGCCCTTTCGTATCGGCCTCATAGAAGTCTATACCGGCTGTTCTGTTGGTATCGCGATGGCGCCTCAGCACGGCGAGGACAGCAGCAACCTGATCCGCAATGCGGATACCGCAATGTACACCGCCAAAGAAGGCGGACGTGGCCAGTTCTGCGTTTTCTCGCCAGAAATGAACGAGCGGGTATTCGAATACCTGTGGCTGGACACCAACCTGCGCAAAGCGCTGGAAAACGATCAGTTACTGATTCACTATCAGCCGAAAGTGACCTGGCGAGGTGAAGTCCGCGGCCTTGAGGCGCTGGTGCGTTGGCAGTCCCCTGAACGTGGGCTTATCCCTCCGCTGGAGTTCATCTCATACGCTGAAGAGTCCGGGCTGATTGTGCCGCTCGGCCGCTGGGTGATCCTCGATGTTATACGCCAGGTCGCGAAATGGCGGGATAAAGGCATAAACCTGCGCGTGGCGGTTAACATCTCTGCCCGGCAACTGGCTGATCAAACGATTTTCACCGATCTGAAGCGCGTATTGCGCGAGCTCAATTTCGAATATTGCCCTATTGATGTCGAGCTGACGGAGCGTTGCCTGATTGAGAACGAAGAACTTGCGCTATCCGTCATTCAGCAGTTTAGCCAGCTTGGCGCTCAGGTGCACCTGGATGACTTTGGTACCGGTTATTCCTCGCTTTCGCAACTGACGCGTTTCCCAATTGATGCCATTAAGCTGGATCAGATTTTTGTCCGCGACATTCACAAAAAGTCGGTGTCACAATCGATGGTGCGCGCGATCGTCGCCGTGGCACAGGCTTTGAATCTCCAGGTGATTGCCGAAGGTGTGGAGAGCGCCAAAGAGGATGCTTTTCTGACGAAAAACGGCGTCAATGAGCGACAAGGTTTTTTATTTGCCAAACCGATGCCTGCCGTTGCGTTTGAGCGCTGGTACAAACGTTACCTCAACAAGAAAAAGCGCTAAGCCAGCAATATGATCATCCGGGCGAAACGGGAAGTATCGCTTTTCGCCCTATTCATATCTGTCTGTAATCGCGGAATATATAATATTCCCCAAAGGTACAGGCCTGGCGGAATTTTCCCTTCTCTTTTGCCGCCATTTTTTGCATCATTAAATCCTTTCATACTTTGACCAAGGATCCCCCCATGTCTGATATCGATGCTAAACGGGTTGCCGAGCGTATTGATACCGTGCTTGATATCCTGGTGGCCGGTGATGTCCACTCCGCCATCCATAATCTCGAAATTCTGAAGGCGGAATTGTTGAGTAAGGTGCAGGATGACGCCATATCAGCGGCGAACAAGCCCCGGGCACCGTGGGAGATCTAAATTTTTCGCGCGCGGCTTGTGTCGCCTGGATGCCACACCGCCGCATGTGTTTAATCTCGCGGTATCATTACCGCTATAAAAACTAACGCTATGAACTCCCGACAACAAAAAATTTTGCAAATGGTCATTGATAAAGGCCAGATGAGCGTCTCTGAACTGGCCAAAATCACTGGCGTTTCTGAAGTTACCATTCGACAGGATCTAAATACCCTCGAGAAGCAGAGCTTTCTGCGCCGCGCGCACGGTTTCGCCGTTTCGCTGGATAGCGAAGATGTGGAAACCAGGATGATGACCAACTACACCCTGAAGCGTCAGCTTGCCGAGTTTGCGGCGTCGCTGGTCAGCCCTGGCGAGTCGGTATTCATTGAAAATGGCAGTAGCAATGCCCTGCTGGCAAGAACGCTGGCGGAACAAAAGGACGTCACCATCATCACGGTCAGCAGTTACATTGCGCACCTGCTAAAAGAGACGCCCTGCGAAGTGATCCTGCTTGGCGGTATTTATCAGAAAAAAAGCGAAAGCATGGTGGGACCGCTGACTCGCCAGTTTATTCAGCAGGTCCATTTCAGTAAGGCGTTTATCGGCATTGATGGCTGGCAGACCGAAACGGGATTCACGGGGCGCGACATGATGCGTGCTGATGTGGTCAATGCCGTGCTGGAGAAAGGTTCGGAAGCCATTGTCCTGACCGACAGTTCAAAATTCGGCGCGGTCCATCCCTACACCCTTGGCCCTATCGAGCGGTTTAGCCGTGTGATCACCGATGCCAGAATTAGCGCCAGTGACCGGGCGCTGATGGAACAGCGTGGTCTGACCGTTAATATCGTCGACGCTGAGTAAAATATCCGCAAATGATTTGCTCATCGCAGATCATTTGCGCTCTGAGACTATTCTGACTCCCGAATTAAGACTATTTACCTGTTGTTCACAGGCGAAAGTCGTAAAATTACTATTAGCGATATAACAGGAAGTGACTATCACCTGCGTGATATTACCCTGCGCACTAAGGTTTCACGGATGCCCTCTTTAATGATCGATATTTTAACTATAGTTAAAGAGAGCTTACTTCCGTGAATCGTTAATTCAGGAGAAAGTATTATGTTTGTAACGAGCAAAAAAATGACCGCCGCCGTGCTGGCGATTGCCCTGGCAATGTCCCTGAGCGCCTGTTCTAACTGGTCTAAACGTGATCGTAACACCGCTATTGGTGCAGGTGCGGGTGCATTAGGTGGCGCTGTCTTAACGGATGGTAGCACACTGGGTACGCTGGGTGGTGCCGCTGTCGGTGGTATTATCGGCCACCAGGTAGGTAAATAATCGTAAATAATCTACGGTTGTCCGGCTCGATATAATAATACGATTATTTTTTTCTGGTCTGCACTACACAGTTTATTTAGCAGTAACAATAAAAGCCACGATATTTATATCGTGGCTTTTTCGTTAACCACCTGCCAGTTTCACTTTCAGGCCGCGAGCTTCCAGTAGCGACTTAATTAAATCGCGCTTATCACCCTGAATTTCAATTACGCCATCTTTGACTGCTCCACCGCAGCCACATTTTTTCTTCAGTTCCGCAGCCAGTTTGCTGAGTTCGCCGTCATCCAGATCAATACCAGTAATCAGGCACACGCCTTTCCCCTTGCGCCCGCTGGTCTGGCGCTGGATACGGACAATACCGTCGCCCTTCGGACGTTCGGGCGCGGCTTTAGGTTCATCAATCCGCCCACTCTCCGTCGAATAAACCAGACGGCTGTTGGAATCGCTCATTACGCCTCCCGCTTCAATGACGCATTGATGGCCTTCAGCGTCTGCGCCGGATCGTCAGACTGCGTCACCGGACGACCAATAACCATATAATCAACACCCGCCGCCAGTGCCTGTTCAGGGGTCATAATCCGCCGCTGATCTCCAGCGGCGCTGCCCTGCGGTCGGATACCCGGGGTAACCAGTTTGAAATCGCGGCCAAATGCCTGCTTAAAGCGCACCGCTTCCTGAGCTGAACAGACCACGCCATCCAGACCACATTTTTGCGTCAATGCCGCCAGGCGCTCGGCGTGCTCAGCCGGTGACAGTGTCACGCCGATATCCGCCAGATCGCTGGCTTCCATACTGGTCAACACGGTGACCGCGATTAACAGCGGCGCATCTTTACCAAACGGCACCAGCGCTTCACGGGCGGCGGTCATCATTCTCGCCCCACCCGACGCATGGACGTTGACCATCCAGACGCCAAGATCCGCTGCAGCAGCCACCGCATGAGCGGCGGTATTTGGGATATCATGGAATTTCAGATCCAGAAAGATATCAAAGCCACGCTGCTGGAGATCGCGTACCAGTTGAGGTCCGAACAGCGTGAACATCTCTTTGCCAACTTTCAGACGACAGTCGCGCGGGTCGATTCGATCGACAAACGCCAGGGCGCTATCACGGTTATTATAATCGAGAGCAACGACGACGGGAGAATCGGTAGCAGCGCGGGGAGAAGATGAAGCAGTTAACGTCATAACCAGGCCTTCTTGCTAAGGGGGCAAATGGGTAAACGGCGTGCATTCTACCTGTCAGGCGCAAAAATTAACAGACGCGATTACACCACTGCCAGGCGATGTGGCGCTGATGCCAACGTGAGGAAGTGGACAAAACCATTAGTATGTTGTAACTAAAGCGGGATTTTTTTTAAAATTACAATCCATCAAGTCCGCGAATTGGCTTAATCGTTGACCAGGCACGGCAGGATGGACAGTGCCAGTACAGGGTATACGCGGTAAAACCGCATTTAGAGCAGCGGTAGCGCGGCTTGCTACGCACCTGCTCGCCCACCATATCACGCAGCACCATCAGGCTCTCTTTTGCACGACCCTCTTCGGCTTCGTTAAGGTGATAATCCATCAGCTTATGGAATACGCGCATCGTCGGATGACGCTGGAGCTGACGGGTAATATACACCTGCGCGGTCTCCGTCCCTTCGCGCGCTTCGAGAATATCGGCCAGCATCAGTTCTGCGGCCGCGCCGGTATTTTCTTCTACCGCACGGCGCAAGAATTCCGCCCATTCATCATTTTTACCTAGCTGTTGATAGCAGGTCTGGAGCATTTCCAGCGTTTCGCTGACCAGTTCTTTATCCTGGGAAATCACCCGCTGGAGACATTCAACGGCCTTCGCGTAATCGCCCTTCGCCATCCAGACGCGACCCATCATGATAGAAACCCTGGCGCTATTTTTATCCGCCGCTGCCCCTTTTTTCAGCAGCGCCATGGCGCGATCCATATCGTCGCTGCCCATCTGTTGCAACGCCAGTTCGCAGTAAAAATGGGCGATTTCGATACGCTGTTTATCTTTACCCAGTTTGACCAGTCGCTCGGCAACCTCAATGGCCTTCTGCCAGTCACTGGTCGCCTGATAGATCTGCAACAGTTGCTGCAACGCACCTACGCGAAATTCCGTTTCATCAGTAAGCTGATTAAACATATCCTCCGCCCGGTCATACAGCCCGGCGGCCATGTAATCACGGCCTAACTGCTGAACCGCCAGCAGCCGCTGTTCATAGGTCAGCGAGGCGCTTTCCATGAGAGTCTGGTGAATACGGATGGCGCGGTCGACTTCGCCGCGAGAGCGGAACAGGTTTCCGAGGGTGAGATGAGCCTCAACGGTGCCGGTATCCTCTTTCAACATATCGAGGAACAGATCCACCGCTTTATCTTGTTGGTTGCTCAGGAGGAAGTTAACCCCCGCGACGTAATCGCGGGACAGGCGGTTAGCTTCATCCTGTTTTGTTTGTTGCGCACTTCTGCGACCCATATACCAGCCATAGGCGGCAGCAACAGGTAAAAGCAGAAACAACAACTCCAGCATAAACGATTATTCCTTCGCGACCGACGTACCAGACGTCACCACAACGTCTGTCGGAGGCGAGAGTTGGTTTTCCAGTCGTTTAATTTTACGTTCAGCACGCACCAGAGAAACACGAACCCGCAGCCAGAAAAGACCGCAGATCAACCAACCAATGGCGAAACCCGCTGCGAACAAAACGGCCAACAAGGTTGAGATACGATACTCGCCCTGAGCCAACAGGTAATTAAAGGTCACCTGTTGATCGTTCTGTGCACCCAATGTTACCGAGATAACAAATATCGCCAACACCAGTAAGAAAATGAGTAAATATTTCACATTACTTCCCGTTATGTGGTTTAAGCGAATAAATCGTGTTCAACTTACCGCATTTAGCCTTTTAAATTACCATTTTCACGGCGTGTGCGAAATGGGAAAGCAGTCAGCTATTGGATGATTTAAGGGTAAACCAGTCAAAATCAACCCTGGTCAGCGGTTTTGCTCACGTTCAGCAATCTCCTGCCTTTCTTCTGGCGGCGGCGTCAAAGGCCCGCAGAACCGCTGTGCAAGCCAGGTCGCCAGCGTCACCAGCGCCCATGAAATCAGCGTCGCGACCACCAGATCGCGCGGCCAGTGCATGCCGAGCAGCAAACGACTGCCCATCACGCCCGTCGCCCACACCAGTAAAATGGCAATCGTCACCGTCCGGCGTCGCGGCCACAATAAGCCGACAGCGAGCAGCGCCCAGCTTGCCGCAAACATCGTGTGACCTGACGGAAACGCAAACCCGGTCTCTTTTTGCCAGTGTTGGCGTAAAAAGTGGGGAATAGCCTGCTGGGTGGCAAGTTGCTCCTTCACCAGGTCGCTGCGATCCTTACGTTTTAAAGTGTAGAACTCATCAACCGGGATATGATGCGTTTTTTCCAGCCATATCACGAAAGGACGCGGTTCCTGTACCCGCTCTTTCACCCACGACTTGACGCCCTGACCTAGCAGGATCGCCCCCGCCAGAATAGTAAAAAGCATTACCGCTGCTTTAAGACGAAAGCGCAAACACCAGAAGAACCAGCCACAGAGAATAACATGTGTGATGATACCCCACGGCTGAGTGACCGTTTCGGTTATCCAGTACATCGCTTTTAGCCATCCGGTATCCTGCCCCGGTTGCCAGCTCCAGCCGGACACCCACACGGTAACGGGCATAATCAACAACAATCCCGCGCCAGCCGCAGTACGCTTTGCAATCGACAGCATGAACACCTCTTTAACGGATAAGTGTCACAATCATAACCGAAAAATCCCCTGTTCGGGGAAATTGACAGATTTGTGCCATTCGCAGGATGATTGCGCGGCGGCGATTAGGTGAAGTCCGTCGCCTTATGGCAAAATAAGAAGATAAGCCAACAGGCAACGGCACAACATCGCGTGCCGGCATTATCTGGAGAAACACATGCAGCTTAAACGAGTGGCAGAAGCCAAACTGCCAACCCCATGGGGCGATTTCCTGATGGTGGGATTTGAAGAACTGGCAACCGGACACGATCACGTCGCGTTAGTATATGGTGATATTTCAGGTCAGACGCCGGTTCTGGCCCGTGTCCATTCAGAATGTCTGACGGGCGATGCCTTGTTCAGCCTGCGCTGCGACTGTGGTTTTCAACTGGAAGCCGCCCTGACGCATATTGCGGAAGAAGGACGCGGTATTCTGCTTTATCATCGTCAGGAAGGACGTAACATCGGCCTGCTCAATAAGATTCGCGCCTACGCGTTGCAGGACCAGGGCTACGACACCGTAGAGGCCAATCACCAGTTAGGGTTTGCCGCGGATGAGCGCGATTTCACCCTCTGCGCAGATATGTTCAAGCTGCTGGGCGTTGACGAAGTACGTCTGCTCACCAATAACCCGAAGAAAGTTGAGATTCTCACTGAAGCAGGGATCAATATCGTGGAGCGGGTCCCGCTGATTGTAGGCCGTAATCCCAATAATGAACATTATCTGGATACCAAAGCGGCCAAGATGGGTCACTTGTTGAGTAAGTAAGCCATGCGTTAAAAAAAGCCTGCATCGTGTCATGCAGGCTTTTTTACGACTTACTTCAGCATGTTACGAATCACGTAATGTAAAATGCCATCGTTCTGGTAGTAAGTTAACTCGGTCGCGGTATCGATGCGGCAACGGCACTGCACCACCTCTTTGTTCCCGTCGGTCCGGGTTAACGTCACCGGCACCGTCGCGCCAGGTTTCAGTTGTTGCAGATCGGCAATATCGATAGTCTCTTCCCCGGTTAGCCCCAGCGTTTTGCGCGTAACACCCTGTGGGAACTCCAGAGGCAGGATCCCCATCCCAATCAGGTTGGAGCGGTGGATACGTTCGAACGACTCCGCAATGACGACGCGAATTCCCAGCAATCGCGGCCCTTTCGCCGCCCAGTCACGACTGGAACCCGACCCATATTCTTTACCAGCAATCACCGCCAGCGGGATGTTCTCCTGCTGATACTGCATAGCCGCATCATAGATAGACAACACCTCGGTGCCAGGCAGATGTCGCGTCATTCCGCCTTCCACACCCGGCACCATTTCGTTGCGAATACGGATGTTAGCGAAGGTCCCGCGCATCATCACTTCGTGGTTACCGCGTCGAGAACCGTAGGAGTTGAAGCCTTTGCGCTCCACGCCGTGGTTTTGCAGATAGCGCCCTGCAGGACTATCAGCTTTAATACTCCCGGCCGGAGAAATGTGGTCAGTGGTCACCGAATCCCCCAACATCGCCAGAATGCGCGCGCCGTGAATATCGGTCACCGGCGCTGGCTGCGCCAACATCTCGTCAAAGAACGGCGACAGGCGAATGTAGGTCGAGTCGTTTTGCCAGTCGTAAGTGTCTGAACGGTCAACATTGATCGCTTTCCACTCAGGCGTCCCTTCGAACACTTCCGCATATTCTTTGCGGAACATTTCTGAAGAGACCAGATCGACGGCGCGGGCAATTTCCTGCGCCGACGGCCAGATATCTTTCAGATAGACCGGATCGCCTTTGCGATCGTGGCCAAGCGGATCTTTCTCCAGGTTGATGTTCATATTGCCCGCGAGCGCGTAGGCAACGACAAGCGGCGGTGACGCCAGCCAGTTGGTTTTCACCAGCGGGTGAATACGACCTTCAAAGTTACGGTTGCCTGACAGCACCGCGCCTACGGTCAGATCGCCCTTCTTAATCGCGGTTTCGATAGGCTCCGGCAGCGGTCCAGAGTTACCAATACAGGTCGTACAGCCATATCCCACCAGATTAAAGCCCAGTTCATCGAGATACGGTGTCAGTTTCGCCTTTGCCAGATAATCTGACACCACTTTCGACCCTGGCGCCAGCGACGCTTTCACCCACGGCTGACGCTTCAGTCCCAGCGTAACGGCTTTTTTCGCCAGCAAACCCGCCGCCATTAGCACGCTGGGGTTAGAGGTGTTGGTACAGGAGGTAATGGCCGAGATGACCACCGCACCGTCAGGAAGCTGATATGACTGTCCGTTTAGCACATACTCTACTGGCCGACGGTCTTTCTGTGCAGTGTTCAGTTCCAGTTCGCTGCTGGCAGCAAAGGCTTTCGGCACATCGCCGAGTGCAACGCGATCCTGCGGACGTTTCGGTCCGGCGAGGCTTGCCTCGACATCATTCATATCCAGTGCCAGGGTACTGGTGAAGATCGGTTCATCACCGGTGTTGCGCCACATCCCCTGCGCCTTCGCGTATTTCTCCACCAGTTCGATTTGGTCTTCACTGCGTCCGCTCAACCGCATATAGTCCAGCGTCACGCCGTCGATCGGAAAGAAACCACAGGTCGCACCATATTCCGGCGACATATTGGCAATGGTGGCCCGGTCAGCCAGCGGTAAGGAATCCAGCCCGTCGCCATAAAATTCGACAAATTTGCCGACTACACCGTGCTTACGCAGCATCTGGGTGACGGTTAACACGAGATCCGTTGCAGTGATCCCCTCACGCAGTTTTCCGGTCAGTTTGAAACCCACCACATCCGGGATCAACATTGAAACAGGTTGCCCCAACATTGCCGCTTCAGCCTCGATACCACCCACGCCCCAGCCCAGAACACCCAGACCGTTAATCATGGTGGTGTGTGAATCTGTGCCGACCAGCGTGTCCGGATAAGCCACCCATTCACCGTCCTGCAATTCGCTCCACACCGCTTTGCCAAGATATTCCAGGTTAACCTGGTGGCAAATACCGGTTCCCGGCGGCACGACGCTGAAGCGACTGAAGGCCTGTTGGCCCCATTTCAGAAACACATAGCGCTCATGGTTACGTTCCATTTCAAGGCGCACGTTCTCTTCGAATGCATCGTCATCGCCAAAATGGTCAACGGTGACGGAGTGGTCGATCACCAGATCCACTGGCGAGAGAGGATTCACTTTCGCCGTATCGCCGCCCAGGCGTTTTACCGCTTCGCGCATTGCGGCGAGGTCCACCACCGCCGGGACGCCGGTAAAGTCCTGCATCAGTACGCGTGCTGGACGGTAGGCAATTTCGCGATCGGCATGGGCATTTTTTAGCCACCCTGCCAGCGCCTGGATATCGTCCTGGGTAACCGAATCGCCGTCCTGCCAGCGCAGCAGGTTTTCCAGTAAGACTTTCAGTGATTTGGGCAGACGGGTGAGATCGCCCAAAGATTTCGCAGCCAGCGGCAGACTGTAATAGTGGTAGGTTTTGTCTTTGGCCTGCAGTGTGTCCTTACTGGCTTCTCGTAGGGTTGACGACATAGCTCCTCCTTAATGACAGGGTTGCGATGCCCTGATTCTCCTCAGGGTGAATATTAAAGATAACACAAACAGAATGTAACGTTTTGATAACAACCCAAATTGATAAAAGAGGAAAAACCGAACGGCGAAGATACAAGTGAGGACGAGCGCGTGTATGAGGGGGAAGAAAACCTCGCCGTAGCGAGGTTTCAGATTGCTGGCAACCTGTAGATTTGTGTTTATACCGGGTGGCGGCTAAGGCTTACCGTTCTAGAGACTTTTCGATATCAATGTGTTGCTCAGGCCACATATGAGCCTGCTAAGCGTAGCGCCATCAGGCGGAAGGGTTGAGATTAATTCATCACGATCCAGAGCAGTTCAGCCCAAAAGAGCAGCGAGACGGAAAATGCGCCCATCCAGGACCAGTATTTCATATTTGCAGACATCATCGGCTATACCCGTTTTGTTTAATACATTGTGTTGAGACTTTCTCAACGCTTTATTGCTGCGGTGTATAGGTAAAAGCGCACCGTGATAATTTATCGGTACAAAAGAAACGGTAATAAGAATGGTGACGATTATTGTTTCTGTTGATCGTCTTCGTCGAATAACTCAATAAACTTTTGCTGTTGCTGAGTCAGCTTCCAGGATTTGGGAACAGTTTTCACGCACGCGCCTTTTTTCGTTTCTCGTACAGTGTCACCAGAGTGACATGTAGGTAACGACGTCTGTTGTGGGTCGTGAACCTCCATTTTTACCCCCAGGCATTCCAGATCAACAGTGCGATCACGACCCAAAACAGCGCTGAGCCCAGGAAAACCGCAAGCCAGGCTTTGCGTTTCATCTCAGGGTCCCGACGTGGCTCCTGGTTTTCAGACGGCATTGCTAACCTCATACAATCGGCATCACTTATCATTTAAGCACCAACAATCGGTACAATTAATCATCAGATGAGACAAATCCTAATGAAACTTTAGTCAAAAATCCAGTGAATTTACGAATCGTTTCCAGTGAATAAATCAATCTTTTGATCGAAAATAAATATTTGAAAAGGGAAATTTGCGAGGCGGGGAATAAGACACTACTTTACGGTCGATTATCCATAATCATCATGTGGACATTATTATTACGCCAGCCTTAATAAAACCAATGGCGATTTAATTAAAACTTTCGGTATCTCCTGCTAACAAAAGATACCGATCGTTTTCTGTGACGATTACTTTTCAGGTAATTTGATATCTTTAAACATCTCTTCTATTTCTTCGTTCGAGCGCAACGCCACGGCGGTATCCACCACGTCACGCGTCAAATGCGGGGCGAAACGTTGAATGAAATCATACATGTAACTGCGCAGGAACGTGCTGCGACGAAAACCGATCTTTGTCGTGCTGTGGCTGAAGACGTCGTGGGCGTCCACGCGAACCAGATCCGGGTCGGACAGCGGATCGACGGCCATGCTGGCAATCACTCCCACTCCTAAGCCTAAACGCACGTAAGTTTTGATCACATCGGCGTCAGTCGCCGTAAAGACGATACGTGGCGTCAAACCTGCGCGGTTAAACGCGGTATCCAGTTCAGAGCGCCCCGTAAAGCCAAAGGTGTACGTCACCAGTGGATACTGTGCCAGTTCTTCAATGGTCACCGACTCTTTATTGGCCAGCGGATGCTCAGGCGTCACCACAATCGAACGATTCCAGTGATAGCATGGCAACATGACCAGATCGTCATACAGATGCAGCGCCTCGGTAGCGATGGCAAAATCGGCATTTCCTTTTGAAACCGCTTCAGCGATCTGTGTCGGCGATCCCTGGTGCATATGCAGCGACACACGAGGATAGCGCTCAATAAAACCTTTAATCACATTCGGTAGCGCATAACGCGCCTGGGTATGCGTCGTCGCAATATAGAGAGAGCCTTTATCCGGCCAGGTATGCTCACCGGCAACGGACTTTATCGCATCCACTTTGGAGAGCACTTCGCGCGCAATGCGGATAATCTCCTGACCAGCCGGCGTCACCTGAGTCAGATGCTTACCGCTACGGGCAAAGATCTGGATGCCAAGTTCGTCTTCCAGCATGCGAACCTGCTTACTGATACCCGGTTGCGAGGTATAAAGGCCTTCCGCGGTGGAGGAGACGTTAAGGTTGTGATTCACCACCTCAACAATGTAGCGAAGCTGCTGTAATTTCATGTTAAACCATCCAGATTAGCGCCATCAGGTCATCGTTTCAGAGCAGGCAGTGATGCGCTGCTAATACGATTTAATAATAAAAAAGCCGTTAACTATAACCACTATATCATTAATAAACAGGCTGTATAGCGGTGAGTAAAAAATAATAAGTCCGCTATAAAAACAAAAAAAGGGCCGCTTACGCGACCCTCTTCAGCACAACTGCACCGTGGGCGGTTACTTCTTGCCTTCGACCCATTTGCCATCAACAAAGAAGGCAGACCAGCCGGTCGCTTTCCCGTCTTTTTCAGCGGCAACATACTGCTGTTTGGTCTTACGGCTAAAACGCACCAGCGTTTTATTGCCTTCCGGATCCTGTTGCGGCGCATCGGCCAGATAACGCAGTTTTTCTGGCAGACGATCGCGGAAGCGGTATAACTCTTCCACCAGCGGTGCGCGCGTCTCACGGGATTTCGGGAAAGTATTGGCGGCCAGGAAGACCCCGGCAGCGCCATCACGCAGCACGAAATACGCATCCGATTTTTCACACGGCAACTCGGGCAGCGGAACCGGATCTTCTTTCGGCGGTGCAACTTCACCGTTACGCAGGATCTTACGGGTGTTTTTACACTCGTCGTTAGTGCATGCCATGTACTTACCGAAACGCCCCATCTTCAGGTGCATCTCAGAGCCACATTTTTCGCACTCGACGATCGGACCGTCATACCCTTTGATACGGAATTCGCCTTCTTCGATCTCGTAGCCGTCGCAGGTCGGGTTATTACCACAAACATGCAGCTTGCGCTTCGGATCGATCAGGTAGCTGTCCATCGCCGTACCGCACTTCTGACAACGACGTTTGGCGCGCAGGGCGTTGGTTTCCGCGTCATCACCTTCCAGCACGTTCAGAACTTCGTTTTCCGGCACCAGGTTAATGGTGGTTTTGCAGCGCTCTTTCGGCGACAACGCATAACCCGAGCAGCCAAGGAACACGCCAGTACTGGCGGTGCGAATTCCCATTTTGCGTCCGCAGGTGGGGCAGTCGATGCTGGTCAACACCATCTGGTTCGGACGCATCCCGCCCTCTTCCGGATCTTTCTCCGCTTTGTCGAGTTGCTGAGTAAAATCACTGAAGAAGTTGTCGAGCACGCCTTTCCATTCGATTTCGTGATTCGCGACCTGGTCGAGGCTGTTTTCCATCTGCGCGGTGAAATCGTAGTTCATCAGCTCGCGGAAATTCTCTTCCAGACGATCGGTGACAATCTCACCCATTTTTTCCGCATAGAAGCGACGGTTTTCCACCCGCACGTAGCCACGATCCTGAATGGTCGAAATGATCGACGCATAGGTCGACGGACGGCCAATTCCGCGTTTTTCCAGCTCTTTCACCAGCGAGGCTTCGCTGAAGCGCGCCGGTGGCTTGGTGAAGTGTTGAGCCGGGATCAGTTCAACCAGAGACAGCGCATCACCTTTATTCACCGCCGGCAGCGTCCGGTCTTCATCACCTTTACGCAACGCGGGCATCACTTTCGTCCAGCCGTCGAAGCGCAGAATACGACCGCGCGCCTTCAGACGAAAATCACCCGCACCCACGGTTAGGGTGGTGGAATCGTACTGCGCCGGGGTCATCTGACAGGCGACAAACTGACGCCAGATCAGCTGATACAGTTTTTGCGCGTCGGCTTCCATATCCTTCAGCGTTTCCGCCAGTACGGAGACGTCGGAAGGACGAATCGCTTCGTGGGCTTCCTGCGAATTTTCTTTGCTGGCGTACTGATTCGGACTTTCCGGCAGATATTTCTTGCCGAAATTGTCGCCGATGTAACCGCGCACCATATTCACGGCATCCTGACTCAGGTTGGTCGAGTCGGTACGCATATAGGTGATGTAGCCCGCTTCGTACAAACGCTGCGCCATCATCATGGTCTTTTTCACGCCAAAACCGAGACGCGTGCTGGCCGCCTGTTGCAGCGTGGAGGTGATAAACGGCGCGCCCGGCTTGCTGCTGGTCGGCTTGTCTTCACGTTCCAGAACGCTGTAGCGCGCTTTCTCCAGCAGGCTTACCGCCGCAAGCGTCTGCTCACGGTTTTCCGGACGAAACGGCTTGTCGTTCTGATGGGTCACCTGCAAAGGCAGCGCATCGCCGGAAGGCGTGGTGGTATTGGCATCAATTTCCCAGAACTCTTCCGGTACAAACGCTTTAATCTCGCGCTCACGCTCAACGACCAGACGCACCGCCACGGACTGAACGCGACCGGCTGACAGACCGCGAGCAATCTTTTTCCACAACAGCGGCGAGACCATATAGCCCACCACGCGATCCATAAAGCGACGTGCCTGCTGAGCGTTAACCCGGTCAATGTTCAGTTCGCCCGGCTTTTCAAACGCCTGACGAATCGCATTCTTGGTAATTTCGTTAAACACCACGCGACTGTAACGCGTGTCATCACCCCCGATCACTTCCCGCAGGTGCCATGCAATGGCTTCCCCTTCGCGGTCAAGGTCGGTTGCGAGATAGATGTGGTCGGCCTTTTCAGCCAGTTGTTTCAGTTCAGAGACGACCTTCTCTTTACCGGGCAGCACTTCATAGTGCGCATCCCAGTTGTGCCACGGGTCAACGCCCATACGGTTGACGAGCGCGCCACGTTCATCCTTTTTGGGCTTTTTAGCCGTTTTGGTGGAGGTAGAGTCGGCGCTCTTTTTAGCTGCTGAGCCACTGGTCGGCAAGTCACGGATATGACCGACGCTGGACTTAACCACGTAGTCATTACCCAGATACTTGTTGATCGTTTTGGCTTTTGCCGGGGACTCAACGATGACAAGAGCTTTACCCATATTCACCTTTACCTAAATTGATTCTTCCAGGAATGCGTCGCACGTTGATACACCATCCACTGGCGACGAGCCACGGATATGGTCCCTGCGTCTGCGGATATCAACCCCTTGTACTGACTCTGTACACTAAATAGCCAGGTGACTGAGTTGACAGGTTTTTTCGCACAGAGGCGCTATAGCACGACGGAATTTCGGTCGAATGTCAAGCAAATCTGTTGCCTGGTTGACGAAAGCGTCACACTGTACCTGATAAAATTCGTTACGCAACTTTATTAGCATGCAAAACTAAATCCTGCCAGTCAGCAAAGGTTGACAACCCCTTGTACACACTGAGGGAATATTTGCCCAAAAGAGTTGGTCGGCGTAGACTAATGCCCTTGTTTAAGGAGTAAAAAATGCGCAAAGAGACACAACCTATCGATCGCGAAACGCTGTTGATTGAAGCCAACAAAATCATTCGTGAGCATGAAGATACGCTGGCGGGCATTGTTGCCACCGGTGTGACCCAGCGAAATGGGGTGTTGGTCTTCAGTGGGGATTACTTTTTAGACGAGCAAGGTTTACCCACGCCAAAGAGCACTGCCGTGTTCAATATGTTTAAACATCTGGCGCATGTACTTTCTGAAAAGTATCACCTGATTGATTAAAGCAAAAACGCGGGGCCTTGGAGCCTCGCGTTTTTCATTAATACCGTCTCTTACATCAACGGTTTTTGTCCGCGCTGCCACCAGCGCAGGAGCAGCCGATCGGCACTTTCCGCGGCACTGCCTGTCACCCGATCGACCAGTTTCTTCCGTTGCAGATAGCGAACGTTCAGTACCTCTCGTCCTTCCATCAGCCCAAGGATCACCTCGTCGCTGGTATTTATCTCATCAATAAGCCCTTTCTCTAGCGCCTGCTGTCCGTACCAGTGTTCACCCGTCGCAACCTGTTCAATGTCCAGAGTCGGACGCATACGATGGACAAAATCTTTAAACAGGTGATGGGTTTCGTTTAAATCCTCACGAAACTTCTGCCGCCCTTCTTCGGTGTTCTCACCCAGCAGCGTCAGCGTCCGTTTGTACTGTCCGGCGGTATGCAACTCGATATCGATATCCTTGCCTTTCAGGAAACGGTTGAAGTTGGGGATCTGCGCAACCACGCCAATCGAACCGACAATCGCGAAGGGTGCGGAGACAATTTTGTCCGCCACACAGGCCATCATGTAACCGCCACTCGCCGCGACTTTATCCACGGTCACGGTCAACGGGATCTTTTTATCGCGTAAGCGTTGCAGTTGTGATGCGGCAAGGCCGTAGCCGTGCACAACGCCACCAGGGCTTTCCAGACGCACCACCACCTGGTCCTGCGGTTTCACCACCGCCAGTACGGCCGTCACCTCTTCACGCAGTGAACTGACCTCGTGGGCATCCATACTGCCTTTGAAATCCAGCACCCAGACGCGCGGTTTATCCGACGTGTCGCTGTCGCCCCGTTTGGCTTTTACTTTGGCGGCTTTCACTTCCTGCTTATGCTTTTTCTTTTGCGCTTTATGCCAGAGTTTCTGTTGATGGCTATCGAGCAGCGCCATCGCCAGTTCATCCTTCATTTCTTTATATTGTTCGCTGAGGTTGGTAACCCGCAGTTCGCCACGCTGGCGCTTACGTTGGGCAACATTCACGATAATGGTGGCAATCGCCGCGATAGCCAGCACAACGGTCACGATTTTTGCTAAAAACAAGCCATATTCAGACAACAATTCCACACGTCCCACCTTGGTTAAACAACTTAGCGTCGGCTCAGTGTACATCAGGTGTAATGCGTCGTCTCGCGGGATATGCGGATGGATAAAAGTATGACAAAGTGTTCATTTTAGGGCGTTATCGCCGTTGGCTGATTGAAATTGAGTCCTGTTTCAGGCATAAACCCGACACACCAACGAGAAGCAGAGCGACCAGGCATGTCGCCGAGGAGTCCCCATGCATTATCAACCGAAACAAGACCTTCTGCAGGATCGCATTATTCTGGTGACCGGCGCCAGCGACGGCATTGGCCGTGAAGCGGCCCTGACCTACGCTCGCTATGGCGCCAACGTCATTTTGCTCGGCCGTAATGATGAGAAATTGCGCCACGTCGCCGACAGCATTACCCAGCAAACGGACCGCCAGCCGCAGTGGTTTACACTCGATCTGTTAACCTGCACCGCTGATGACTGTCATCAACTGGCGCAGCGCATCGGCGGACAGTATCCGCGACTGGACGGCGTCTTACACAATGCCGGTTTACTGGGTGACGTCTGTCCGATGATCGAGCAGGACCCGCAGGTCTGGCAACAGGTTATGCAGGTCAACGTCAATGCAACGTTTATGCTGACCCAGGCATTGCTTCCTTTATTACTTAAGTCAGATTCCGGATCGTTAGTCTTCACCTCCTCCAGCGTGGGCCAGCAGGGTCGTGCTAACTGGGGCGCCTACGCGGCCTCTAAATTTGCTACCGAAGGCATGATGCAGGTGCTGGCAGATGAGTACCAAAACCGTCCGCTACGCGTGAATTGCATCAATCCGGGCGGCACCCGTACCGGGATGCGCGCCAACGCCTTTCCAACGGAAGATCCGCAAAAACTCAAAACACCCGCCGATATTATGCCGTTGTACCTGTGGCTAATGGGCGACGACAGCCGCCGCAAGACCGGCATGACCTTCGACGCCCAACCGGGCCGCAAACCAGGAATCGCCCAATGAGTGAAGAACGCTATCAACAGCGCCAGCAGCGCGTGAAGGACCGGGTTGACGCCCGGGTAGCCCAGGCCCAGGACGAACGCGGCATCGTGATTGTCTTCACCGGCAACGGGAAAGGAAAAACCACCGCCGCCTTCGGCACCGCCACTCGCGCAGTGGGACACGGTAAAAAGGTCGGCGTGGTGCAGTTTATCAAGGGGACCTGGCCCAACGGCGAGCGTAACCTGCTGGAGCCGCACGGCGTTGAATTTCAGGTGATGGCGACCGGGTTTACCTGGGAGACGCAAAACCGCGAAGCTGACACCGCAGCCTGTCTGGCTGTATGGGATCACGGCAAACGCATGCTTGCCGATCCGCAACTGGATATGGTGGTGCTGGACGAACTGACTTATATGGTGGCATACGACTATCTGCCGCTTGAAGAGGTGATTAACGCGCTGAATGCGCGCCCGTCTCACCAGACGGTGATCATCACCGGTCGCGGCTGCCATCGGGATATTCTCGAACTGGCCGATACCGTCAGTGAACTGCGTCCGGTTAAACATGCCTTTGAGGCAGGGGTCAAAGCCCAGATGGGGATTGATTATTAAAAAAGGCCCCTCGGGGCCTTTTAGCAATTACGGGATAGCGAATTAACCGTTGTTATTACGACCGCCTGCACGGCGACCGCCGCTCACCTGGCTGTGACGCTTCACGGCACGGCGAATCTGATTTGCCTTCATGCGGCGACGATCTTTCTCTACCGCCACTTTCGAGGTGGTTTCCGGTTCCAGTTCCACCAGCTCACGCAGATAGTTGGTCTGGGCGAGATCCAGTTCCGTCCAGCCGCCGCGCGGCAGACCTTTCGGCAACGGAATATCACCGTAGCGTACGCGAATCAGACGGCTTACCTGCACGCCAACGGCTTCCCACAGGCGACGCACTTCACGGTTGCGCCCTTCGGTCAGGGTGACGTTGTACCACTGGTTGATCCCTTCACCACCGCTGAACTTGATGGTCTTGAACGCTGCCGGACCGTCTTCCAGCTGCACACCACGGCTCAGATCGCGCAGTTTAGCATCGTCAACCTGGCCAAAGACGCGCACCGCGTATTCACGTTCAACTTCACGGCTCGGATGCATCAGGCGGTTTGCCAGTTCACCATCGGTAGTGAACAGCAGCAGACCGCAGGTATTAACGTCCAGACGCCCTACCGCAATCCAGCGAGCACCGCGCAGTTTCGGTAAGCGATCAAACACCGTAGGACGACCTTCCGGGTCGTTACGCGTGCACAGTTCACCTTCCGGCTTGTAATAGGCCAGAACGCGACAAATTTGTTCCGCCGACTCCTTCACCGAAATCAGGTGACCGTCGATACGAATTTTCAGGCCGGGAGTCACTTCAACGCGATCGCCCAGCGTGGCAATTTTGCCGTCTACACTGACGCGACCTGCTGCAATGATGGATTCAATTTCACGGCGGGAGCCGTGGCCAGCGCGCGCCAGCACTTTCTGTAACTTTTCGCTCATAGAGCTTCCTTTAGCTGTCGCCTTCACAGGCGTCGAACAGGAGAATCAACGGCGCTTTTCAGCGCCATTTTAAGGCCGCGTAGTATACAGAGTTGCGTCCTTATAAGAAAGGTTTAACGTCTCCGACGCCTTCACGCAAGACAACCGGAGAATCATCGGTTAAATCAATCACCGTTGTGGGTTGCTGGCCCAGATAACCGCCATGAATAATAAGGTCCACCTGCTTTTCCAGTCGATCTTTAATTTCTTCCGGATCGGACTCGGTAAAATCACTGCCTGGCAGCATCAGCGAGGTAGAGAGCATCGGCTCGCCCAGCGTCTGCAATAGTTCGAGCGCGATCGGGTTCGACGGCACGCGCAGACCGATGGTTTTACGTTTTTCCTGCAACAACCGACGCGGCACCTCTTTCGTCCCCTTCAGGATGAAGGTGTAGTTACCCGGCGTATTGTTCTTGATCAGGCGAAAAGCCACGTTGTCGACAAACGAATAGGTCGACAGTTCGGACAGATCGCGACACATCAGGGTGAAGTTATGTCCATCCGGCAACTGGCGAATACGGCAAATCCGTTCCATCGCGCCTTTGTCTTCAATTTTACAACCGAGCGCGTAGCCGGAGTCGGTTGGATACACAATCACCCCGCCCTTACGCACAATCTCAACCGCCTGGTTGATCAGGCGCTGCTGTGGGTTATCAGGATGAATATAAAAAAACTGGCTCATACTTCCCTCACTGTGGTGTTCTGTGGCTGCTCCCACGTCTGCCAGACGCCTTCAACGCCTGCCGGCAGCCAGAGCTTGCGACCCAACTCGATCCACGGGCAAGGTTGATGAAAATCAGATCCTTGCGATGCCCATAGCTGATGCTGGCGGGCGAGCGTAGCCAGTTGCGTGCGCTCATTCGGGGACTGTTGGCACTGCGCGACTTCCATCGCATCACCACGATGTTGCGCAAAATACGCCACCAGCCTTTTCAGCCACTTAGCGCTAAGATCATACCGCCCAGGATGAGCCAGTACCGCCTTACCGCCAGAATGATGAATGACATCAATAGCTTGTTCTATTGTACACCACTGTGGCGGAACGTATCCTGTTTTCCCGCGCGCGAGATACTTTTTAAACACATCCGCCATGGTGGTCGCTTTACCACACTCCACCAGATAACGGGCGAAATGGCCACGGGTCACCGCGCCGCCATCGGCCAGGCGCAATGCCCCTTCCCATGCGCCGGTGATGTGCGCTTTTTCCAGGCGGTCAGCGATGAGCCGCGCCCGCTGCTGTCGGCGTTCCGTCTGTTGCGCCAGAAACGCGCACATCGCCGGATTTTCAATATCAATGTTCAGACCCACAATATGGATTTCGTGGTTTTCCCAGACCGTGGAGATCTCAACGCCAGGGATCAAATTTAGCGCAAGGCCAGAACGTGAAATTTCTTCGCTTGCCGCGGGGATCGCGGCTGTGGTGTCATGGTCGGTAATCGCCAGCGTGCCTACACGCATCTCGACGGCGCGGTGGACTAGCGCTTCTGGCGTCAGCCGTCCATCGGATGCCGTGGTGTGACTGTGCAGGTCATAAATCACTGCATAATTCGTGTCGCTCAAGGCGAACTCCCGTCTCTCAAAAATAGTCTTTCCTGCGCATCATAACGGTTCCGGCAAATTTACTGAAATCAGGTGTTGACAATAACCCATCGAACTAGTTAACTAGTACGAAAGTTCACAAGCAAAAGGGTATCGAAATGAAAGCAACGTTTGTTCTGCACGGTGGGTGGCGCACTTCCTGATTTCGGGCAGTGTATTTCGCGTGTAGATCGCCACCAGATACCCGGCCCGCCAACAGCGCGGGCTTTTTTTTGAACAAAATTAATGAGAATAACCATGCAGACATCAAAACCGACACTTGAACTCATTACCTGCGATGCCGCCTATCGCAAAAACCCGACGGAATTGTTCCACCAGGTTTGCGGCAATCGTCCGGCAACGCTGCTGCTGGAATCTGCGGATATCGACAGCAAAGACGACCTTAAAAGCCTGTTACTGGTGGATAGCGCGCTACGCATCACCGCTACCGGTGACACTGTCACTATTCAGTCCTTAACTGACAATGGCGCCGCACTGTTGACATTGCTCGATGCCGCCCTGCCCACAGGCGTTGAAAATGAACGCCAGGACGCAGGTCGCGTGCTGCGTTTCCCGCCAGTCAGCCCATTATTAGACGAAGATGCACGCCTGTGCGCACTCTCGGTCTTTGACGCCTTCCGCCTGCTGCAGGGACTGGTGAACGTCCCGGCGCAAGAGCGCGAAGCGATGTTCTTTGGCGGTCTGTTTGCGTACGATCTGGTTGCCGGTTTTGAAGATTTACCACAGCTTGAGGCTGGCAACCGCTGCCCGGATTACTGTTTCTATCTGGCGGAAACGCTTGTGGTGATCGACCACCAGAAACAAAGCTCCCGCATTCAGGCCAGCCTGTTCAGCGACAATGACGCGGAAAAACAGCGTCTCACCGCACGTCTGGCGCGTCTGAGCCAGCAACTGACGGAACCTGCGCCGCCGTTGCCGGTCGTTTCCGTGCCACAAATGCGCTGTGAATGTAATCAGAGCGATGAAGAATTTGGCGCGGTGGTTCGCTCAATGCAGAAAGCGATCCGCGCCGGGGAAATTTTTCAGGTGGTCCCGTCCCGCCGCTTCTCACTGCCCTGCCCGTCGCCGCTAGCGGCCTATTACGTGCTGAAGAAGAGCAACCCCAGCCCGTACATGTTCTTTATGCAGGACAACGATTTCACCTTGTTTGGTGCGTCGCCGGAAAGTTCACTGAAATACGATGCCACCAGCCGCCAGATTGAAATTTACCCGATTGCCGGTACGCGTCCTCGTGGTCGTCACGCCGACGGAACGTTAGATCGCGACCTCGACAGCCGCATTGAACTGGAGATGCGCACCGACCATAAAGAGCTTTCCGAGCATCTGATGCTGGTTGACCTGGCGCGTAACGATCTCGCCCGAATCTGTACGCCAGGCAGTCGGTACGTGGCAGACCTGACGAAGGTTGACCGTTATTCTCACGTTATGCACCTGGTCTCTCGCGTCGTCGGCGAATTACGCCACGATCTCGATGTCCTGCACGCCTACCGCGCCTGCATGAACATGGGCACGCTGAGCGGCGCACCGAAAGTGCGGGCAATGCAGTTGATTGCCGAAGCCGAGGGCCGTCGACGCGGCAGCTACGGCGGTGCAGTCGGTTACTTCACCGCGCACGGCGATCTGGATACCTGCATTGTGATTCGCTCCGCGCTGGTGGAAGACGGTATCGCCACCGTCCAGGCGGGTGCCGGTATTGTGCTCGATTCTGTTCCCCAGTCAGAAGCCGACGAAACCCGTAACAAAGCGCGCGCGGTCCTGCGTGCCATTGCCACCGCGCACCACGCACAGGAGACTTTCTGATGGCTGACATTCTGCTGCTCGACAACATCGACTCATTCACCTATAACCTGGCAGATCAGCTGCGTACCAACGGTCATAACGTGGTGATTTACCGTAACCATATTCCGGCTCAGACCCTGATTGAGCGTCTGGCCACCATGAAGAACCCGGTACTGGTGCTGTCTCCAGGCCCTGGCGTACCCAGTGAAGCAGGTTGCATGCCGGAACTGCTGACCCGTCTGCGCGGCAAGCTGCCAATTATCGGCATCTGCCTGGGCCATCAGGCGATTGTCGAAGCCTACGGCGGCTACGTCGGACAGGCCGGCGAGATCCTGCACGGTAAGGCGTCCAGCATTGAACACGATGGACAGGCTATGTTTGCCGGTCTGACGAATCCGCTGCCGGTTGCCCGCTATCACTCTCTGATCGGTAGCAATATCCCCGCCGGCCTGACCATCAACGCCCATTTTAACGGCATGGTGATGGCGGTTCGTCATGATGCCGATCGCGTGTGCGGCTTACAGTTCCACCCGGAATCCATTCTGACCACCCAGGGTGCACGTCTGCTTGAGCAGACGCTGGCCTGGGCGCAGCAGAAGCTGGAGCCGACCAATACCTTGCAGCCGATCCTCGAAAGACTGTATCAGGCACAGACCCTGAGCCAGCAGGAAAGCCACCAGTTGTTCTCCGCCGTGGTACGCGGTGAACTGAAACCGGAACAGCTGGCTGCCGCGCTGGTCAGCATGAAGATTCGCGGCGAGCATCCGAATGAGATTGCCGGTGCGGCAACCGCCTTACTGGAAAACGCTGCGCCGTTCCCCCGCCCTGATTATCTGTTCGCCGATATCGTTGGCACCGGCGGCGACGGCAGTAACAGCATTAATATTTCTACCGCCAGTGCATTTGTCGCGGCGGCATGCGGCCTGAAGGTGGCAAAACACGGCAACCGCAGCGTTTCCAGTAAATCCGGCTCATCAGACCTGCTGGCCGCCTTCGGTATCAATCTCGATATGAATGCCGACCGATCGCGTCAGGCGCTGGACGAACTGGGCGTTTGCTTCCTGTTTGCCCCGAAATATCACACCGGTTTCCGTCATGCGATGCCGGTACGCCAGCAGTTGAAGACCCGTACGCTGTTCAACGTACTGGGGCCGCTGATTAACCCGGCGCATCCGCCGCTGGCGCTGATTGGCGTGTACAGCCCTGAACTGGTTTTGCCGATTGCCGAAACCCTGCGCGTGCTGGGTTACCAGCGTGCCGCGGTCGTACACAGCGGCGGAATGGATGAAGTCTCTCTGCATGCGCCGACCATTGTGGCGGAGCTACATGACGGCGAGATCAAAAGCTATCAGCTGACGGCAGATGACTTTGGCCTGACCCCTTACCACCAGGAACAACTGGCAGGCGGTACGCCGGAAGAAAACCGTGACATTCTGACACGCTTACTACAAGGTAAAGGTGACGCCGCCCATGAGGCAGCCGTTGCCGCAAACGTCGCAATGTTAATGCGACTGCATGGTGAAGAAGATCTCAAGGCTAATGCGCAAACCGTTCTCGAGGTCTTGCACAGTGGTTCCGCTTATGACCGAGTCACCGCTCTGGCGGCAAGAGGGTAAATGATGCAAACCGTTTTAGCGAAAATCGTCGCAGACAAGGCGATTTGGGTGGAAGCCCGCAAACAGCAACAACCGTTGGCCAGTTTTCAAAACGATGTCCAGCCCAGCTCGCGTCACTTTTATGACGCCTTACAGGGCGCGCGTACGGCTTTTATTCTGGAGTGTAAGAAAGCCTCCCCGTCTAAAGGCGTGATCCGCGATGATTTCGACCCGGCGCGGATTGCCGGGGTGTATAAACATTACGCCTCCGCCATTTCCGTTCTGACGGATGAGAAGTACTTCCAGGGCAGTTTTGATTTCCTGCCGATCGTGAGCCGCATCGCGCCGCAGCCGATTTTGTGTAAGGACTTTATTATCGACCCTTACCAGATTTACCTTGCGCGCCACTATCAGGCCGACGCCTGCCTGCTGATGCTTTCGGTCCTCGACGACGAGCAGTATCGCCAGCTTTCTGCCGTGGCACACAGTCTCAAAATGGGCGTGCTGACAGAAGTCAGTAATGAAGACGAACTGGAGCGCGCCATTGCGCTTGGCGCGAAAGTGGTCGGGATTAACAACCGCGACCTGCGCGACCTGTCGATTGACTTAAATCGTACGCGCCAACTGGCGCCGAAACTGGGCCAGGGTGTGACGGTGATTAGCGAATCGGGGATCAACACCTACGCTCAGGTTCGCGAGTTGAGCCATTTTGCCAATGGTTTCCTGATTGGTTCCGCACTCATGGCGCATGACGATCTTAACGCCGCCGTACGCCGTGTTCTGCTGGGTGAGAATAAGGTCTGTGGCCTGACGCGTCCGGAAGATGCCAAAGCCGCCTGCGAGTCTGGCGCGATCTATGGTGGACTGATTTTTGTTCCTTCATCACCCCGTTTTGTCAATATTGAACAGGCCCGCGAAGTGCAGTCCGCCGCCCCGCTACAGTATGTTGGCGTATTCCGCAATCACGACATCGCCGACGTCTGTGAAAAAGCTGTACAGCTTTCACTGACAGCCGTACAGCTGCATGGCCGCGAAGATCAGGCGTATGTTGATGCGCTACGCGCCTCGCTGCCTGAAAACGTACAGATCTGGAAAGCGCTGAGCGTCGGTGACACTCTCCCGGCCCGCGATTATCAGCATGTCGACAAATACGTGCTGGATAACGGCCAGGGCGGCAGCGGTCAGCGTTTTGACTGGTCGTTACTGCAAGGACAATCGCTGGATAACGTATTGCTGGCAGGCGGTCTTGGCGCGGATAACTGCGTTGAGGCTGCTAAGACTGGCTGTGCCGGTCTCGATTTTAATTCAGGTGTAGAGTCACAGCCGGGCATCAAAGATGCACGCCTTCTGGCCTCGGTATTTCAGACACTGCGCGCATATTAAGGAAAAGGACATGACAACATTACTCAATCCCTATTTTGGTGAATTCGGTGGCATGTATGTGCCGCAGATTCTGATGCCTGCTCTGCGTCAACTGGAAGACGCGTTTGTCAGTGCGCAAAAAGATCCCGAGTTTCAGGCCCAGTTTAGCGACCTGTTGAAAAACTACGCAGGGCGTCCCACCGCGTTGACCAAATGTCAGAACATCACCGCCGGGACCAATACCACGCTGTACCTGAAACGTGAAGATCTGCTGCACGGCGGCGCGCATAAAACCAACCAGGTGTTAGGTCAGGCATTGCTGGCAAAACGCATGGGTAAAACCGAGATTATTGCGGAAACGGGCGCGGGCCAGCACGGGGTAGCTTCGGCGCTCGCCAGCGCCCTGCTCGGCCTGAAATGCCGTATCTACATGGGGGCAAAAGACGTTGAGCGCCAGTCACCAAACGTCTTCCGTATGCGTCTGATGGGTGCGGAGGTGATTCCGGTTCACAGCGGTTCAGCCACGCTGAAAGACGCCTGTAACGAGGCGCTGCGTGACTGGTCTGGTAGCTACGAAACCGCGCACTACATGCTCGGCACCGCTGCTGGCCCGCACCCGTTCCCGACCATCGTGCGTGAATTCCAGCGCATGATCGGTGAAGAAACCAAAGCGCAGATCCTCGAAAAAGAGGGTCGCCTGCCGGACGCGGTGATCGCCTGCGTGGGCGGCGGTTCCAACGCCATCGGGATGTTTGCCGATTTTATTAATGAGCCAAACGTTGGGCTGATTGGTGTAGAACCGGGTGGTCACGGGATTGAAACCGGTGAACACGGTGCGCCGTTGAAGCACGGTCGCGTCGGGATCTATTTTGGTATGAAAGCGCCAATGATGCAGACCGATGAGGGACAGATCGAGGAGTCCTACTCCGTCTCTGCAGGTCTGGATTTCCCGTCCGTCGGCCCACAGCATGCGTACCTGAACAGCATTGGTCGTGCCGACTACGTGTCGATCACCGATGATGAAGCGCTGGACGCCTTTAAAACGCTCTGTCTGCACGAGGGCATTATCCCGGCACTCGAGTCGTCACACGCCCTGGCCCACGCGCTGAAAATGATGCGTGAGAATCCGGAGAAAGCGCAACTGCTGGTGGTTAACCTTTCCGGTCGTGGGGACAAAGATATTTTCACCGTACACGATATTCTGAAAGCGCGAGGGGAAATCTGATGGAACGCTATGAAAGTTTGTTTGCACAACTAAACAATCGCAAGGAAGGTGCCTTTGTTCCCTTCGTGACCCTCGGCGACCCTGGCGTTGAACAGTCGCTGAAGATTATCGATGCCCTGATTGAGGCAGGTGCAGATGCGCTGGAGTTAGGGATCCCTTTCTCCGATCCGCTCGCTGATGGCCCGACTATTCAGAGCGCCACGCTGCGCGCGTTTGCCGCTGGCGTCACACCGACCCGCTGTTTTGAGATGCTGGCCGCCATCCGTGAAAAACATCCGACCATTCCCATTGGTCTGTTGATGTACGCGAATCTGGTATTCAGCAAAGGTATTGACGCGTTTTATGCCAAATGTGCCGAGGTCGGCGTGGATTCGGTTCTGGTCGCCGACGTGCCGGTGGAAGAGTCTGCGCCATTCCGTCAGGCGGCGCTGCGCCACAACATTGCGCCGATTTTCATCTGCCCGCCCAATGCCGATGATGACCTGCTGCGCCAGATCGCCTCTTATGGCCGGGGTTATACTTATCTGCTGTCTCGCGCAGGGGTGACAGGCGCAGAAAACCGCGCTGCGCTGCCTTTGCATCATCTGGTAGAGAAACTGAAAGAGTACAACGCCGCGCCTGCTTTACAGGGCTTTGGTATTTCCGCACCGGAGCAGGTGTCTGCCGCCATTGACGCAGGCGCCGCTGGCGCGATCTCCGGTTCCGCGATCGTCAAAATCATTGAGAAAAATGTCGAGCAGCCTGATCAGATGCTCGCAGAACTCAAATCATTCGTCAGCAGATTAAAAGCCGCTACCCGTCAGTAATACCCAAAGACCGCCAGTCTCGCGCTGGCGGTCCCATTATTTAGCCTGCTTCATTTTGTACATCTCGCCATCTGCATACTGAATGGCATCATCAATGCCCTCAGTCACTTCGGCTACGCCCCATGAGATGGAAAGCGGCACCTGCGTCTCCTTCACGAGAAACTGATACTCATTGATTTGCTGGGTGATACGTTCCGCGATGGCGACCGCATCGCTCGTTTTCGCCTTATACAGCACAATCACGAACTCATCTCCCCCGGTGCGAATCACCAGATCGTCACTGGTGCGGGTATTGGACAACATCCGGTTGGCAATAATCTGTAGCGCTCTGTCCCCGGCAACGTGTCCCCAGGTGTCGTTAATTGCTTTGAATTTATTGCAATCAACCAACACCACCGAACTGTCAGAGAGATCCCGCCGCTTGATGATGTCGAGAATTTTACGGTTGAAACAGCCCGTCAACGAGTCGATGTAGACTTTCAAATCGCTCTCATTTAGCCAGGATTTTAACCCCATCATGATCAGTACAAAGAAGAACGGTGCCATCAGGATCAGCAACCCCGCCTGGGTGTCATGCATCGCCAACCCACTGAGCGAGATAGCGTAGTGAATGACATATTTCTCAGAGAGCACTTTGAAGGCAATTTCCGGACGCTTTTTACATTCCCCCCACAGACAAAGCGACTGCTGATTCAAAGTATTCACCAGCGAAACGTTCAGCCCATGCGGCACCTGTCCATCAAAGGCGTCGCGTAATGCCTCCTGAAGTTCCGGCTTCGCATGATCGTAAACCAGATAGCCAAGGATATGGTCGGAAATCTCAGTACGCGAGAGGTCATAAATATAACTCACGACGCTAAAGGCTTTCTCATCCGTGATTTTATCGTTATAAAAATCCGTGGAGCTTAAGGCCTTCGTTTTGACACTCTTTTCCAACAGGCGGGTATAAAAATCGACGGGAGGTAAAAAGAAGTCGGAGATATTCTGCGCCATTTGCGACGTACGATAATTAAACGCTTTGGTGTCAGTCGGCGTAAATCAGTAAAAATAGCTCGCATCCTCGGCAATAACGTAGCGATGAGCATCGAAATTTCCGGGGTTAAGCGCATTCACCCTACCGCGAATAAACTCAGCGGCGGTATACATGCACAGTGCGTTCAACGTCGGTTCACGCGCCACCATCGCGCCCGATGCGGAGTGAATGCGTTTCCTGTCGGCGTTAATTCCCCAGACCCTTCCACGAGGGAGAAATAGTGACATGGCACCACACTGATCGGCGGCTTTGATCTGCCGGTAGCGCACGCCGGTCGCATCCGCAATCATTTCATTATCATTGAAGATATCAAGCATCCGCGTTTGCAGGCGGTTCATTCCTTCATTGACTGCTGCCAGTCGCTGCTCATAAATAATAAACAAGAAAAGTGATGTAAATAGCAGCGTGGTTAGCGCTGAAATAATAAGTGCCTGTCTGTTTCTTAAACTGTCCTGCACGATTTTCACTAAGGCACCCTGAGCATCAACACGCTGTTAACACTACGTTATTCGATTTTAAGAAGGCAGTACAGGTCTCACGGGAGAATCTCGCCCTTCTGTCAGACGACTTGTGAGTAGAACCGCACCGCTACAAATAATTTTAGTCTACCTGCGCCGCTTTACGTGGTGCGCAAACACTCAGTGTTAGCCTGTCATCAGGCTGAAAGAGCGGTTTTGATGCCTGCGTCCTCTGGGTTGTAGCACAGATCTGCGACCAGGAATATTCTTAAAGAGACAGTCTTATGATTATTTACAATGTCAACCCATCCACATAAATGTAAATTTACGTCAATTACATTAACGGTATTAATATAACCACACATTATGATACCCTGCGTTATTAATAGAAAAGTGAATTATAAGACGTTAAGTCGCTCATTTCTAAAGGGCAGCATTATTATTTTCTGATGGCTGTACCACATTATATTTCCCCCACGTGACAAATTCGTAACAATTTGACTATCCCGGGATAGCGACTAATTTTAGAAAGGTACCGACACTGGTCACAAATTAACAATTATGTTTACCAACGAAACAGGAGAAATAACATGGCCGAACATCGTGGTGGTTCTGGAAATTTCGCCGAGAATCGTGAAAAAGCATCAGAAGCGGGCCGTAAAGGTGGCCAACATAGCGGCGGTAATTTTAAAAATGATCCGCAACGTGCTTCTGAAGCAGGTAAAAAAGGCGGCCAAAACAGCCGTGGCGGAAATAAATCCGACAAATCGTAGACATCCTTTTTTTTTAATTTTTAAGATTTATCGTTTACGAACGCTGCGAGTCTTTCGACTCGCAGTATCATCCCAGGAGAATAGAGATGAATATTAAAACTGTTGAAGATGTTTTTATCCACCTGCTTTCAGACACCTACAGCGCAGAAAAACAATTGACTCGGGCGCTATCGAAATTAGCCAGAGCTGCCTCCAGTGAAAAATTAAGTCAGGCATTTCAGTCCCACCTTGAAGAGACCCAAGGGCAAATTGAACGTATTGATCAGATCGTTGAATCCGAAGCGGGTATTAAAGTAAAACGCATGAAGTGTGTGGCGATGGAAGGTCTGATCGAAGAGGCCAACGAGGTCATTGAGAGCACCGAGAAAAACGACGTGCGTGACGCTGCGCTTATTGCCGCCGCACAGAAAGTTGAGCACTATGAGATTGCCAGCTACGGCACCCTTGCCACTCTCGCAGAACAACTGGGCTATCGTAAAGCAGTGAAACTGCTGAATGAAACCCTGGAAGAAGAGAAAGCAACCGATATTAAACTGACCGATTTAGCCATCGGCAACGTGAATCAGAAAGCGCAAAATAAATCCTGAATTATTTTTATCCTGGTTATTAAATATCCGCTTTTAATTAATTCATTCCCAGAGGACATTACAAATGAATGCTATCGAACATTATCATGACTGGCTTCGTGACGCCCATGCTATGGAAAAACAAGCCGAATCGATGCTGG
Source organism: Citrobacter sp. RHB35-C17 (assembly GCF_013816795.1). Taxonomy (NCBI): domain Bacteria; kingdom Pseudomonadati; phylum Pseudomonadota; class Gammaproteobacteria; order Enterobacterales; family Enterobacteriaceae; genus Citrobacter; species Citrobacter sp. RHB35-C17. The sequence continues at coordinate 2,498,941 of NZ_CP057150.1, forward strand.
AATCAATGGCGGGTCGTATCGATAACTATCCTGATCTACGCTCGAGAATTGAGCAACATATTAGCGAAACCAAACATCAAATTACGATTCTGGAAGAGATCCTCGACCGCAATAATATCTCACGTTCTGTCATTAAAGATTCGATGAGTAAAATGGCGGCGCTGGGACAATCCATTGGTGGTATTTTTCCATCTGATGAAATCGTAAAAGGTTCGATCAGCGGTTATGTTTTTGAACAATTCGAAATTGCCTGCTATACCTCCCTGCTTGCTGCGGCGCAAAAAGCAGGCGATACCGCCTCAATTCCGGCTATTGAATCTATTCTCAATGAAGAGAAACAAATGGCTGACTGGCTGATTAAGCATATTCCGCAAACGACGGAACAATTTTTACTGCGCTCGGAAACTGACGGCGTAGAAGCCAAAAAATAACAAATACATCAGGAGGCATAATGTTTCGACACGTTAAGCAACTTCAATATACGGTGCGAGTCAGCGAGCCTAACCCTGGTTTAGCGAATCTTTTGCTGGAGCAATTTGGCGGCCCACAGGGCGAACTGGCTGCGGCATGTCGTTACTTCACTCAGGGCCTGGGTGATGATGATGCTGGACGCAAAGAGATGCTGATGGACATTGCGACCGAAGAACTGAGTCACCTTGAAATCATCGGCTCCCTTGTCGGGATGCTGAATAAAGGGGCCAAAGGCGCATTGGCTGAGGGGACGGAAAATGAAGCAGAACTGTACCGATCCTTAACGGCAAATGGGAATGACAGCCATATCACCTCGCTGCTGTATGGCGGCGGTCCGGCCCTCACTAACTCCGCCGGTGTGCCCTGGACTGCGGCGTATATCGATACGATTGGCGAAGTGACAGCCGATTTACGCTCCAATATCGCGGCTGAAGCACGCGCTAAAATCATCTACGAACGCCTGATCAACGTAACGGACGATCCCGGTGTTAAGGATGCACTGGCATTTTTGATGACGCGCGAAGCGGCACACCAGCTCTCCTTTGAAAAGGCGCTCTACTCTATTCGTAATAATTTTCCGCCGGGCAAATTGCCGCCGGTCGAGCAATACTCGAATGTGTATTACAACATGTCGCAAGGCGACGATCCGCGTGGAAGCTGGAACAGCGATGACTATTTCGATTATGTTGCCGATCCGCAGCCTGCCGTGGATGGCGGAGATGGCCTGGCGACCGTCAAACTGACCAAAGAGCAACAGGCGATGGTCAAAGCCATGGCGAAAAGGACCCAGTCCGATCCGAACGCAGACCCATTAACCGGCGCTGAGCTGGGTGATGGCGAACCAAAGGACAAAGCATAAGCAGATATAGCGATAAAACCGTGTGTGTCATGTCCCTGTTGACCCCGTAAATACGGGGTCTTTTTTTAGGCCAATCAGAAACGGTAACCGGCAGAGAACATAAATACCCACGGGTCGAGGCGGATATCGTCGTGCTGCTTAACGCCGCCGAGTTTGTAGTCTGCGGTGGTATCGATATCCATGTACCAGACTGACATGTTAATCAGCCAGTCACGGTTGATCAGATAGTCCATACCGACCTGACCTGCTGCCCCCCAGGAGTCTTTAAGACTCAAATCGGAAACGCCGGTCTCTTCGCCATTCTTATTAACATCAGTATTAAAGAAGGTCGTGTAATTAAGACCAACCCCAACATAAGGACGCAGTTTGCTGCTGGAATCACCGAAATACCACTGCGCCATCAGGGTTGGCGGCAGGTGATGAACGGTGGCGATATCACCGGTCGCCTGCGTGCCTACTTTATGGCGGAATGGCGTTGCCGCCAGCAGTTCAACACCGATGTTATCGGTCGCCATATAAGTGAATGTCAAACCTAACTGCGTGTTGTTACTGACATTAAAGCCGCCTAAATGGCCTAACGTTCCATCCGCACCTTCCGTCGGTCTTACCGTCGCCGAACCGGCACGAATAAAGAACTCGCCAGCTTCATGCGCGTAAACGCTGCCAGAGAGAAGTGTACATACTGCCAACGCCGCCACTGTTAATTTTTTCATATCCGCTCCATCGTTATGGTTATAAATACGTTACAAATATACCTACATTGGAGTAATAAGTGATCTCTCCAGGGTCACATTCGACTATCAAATTCAATGTTTGTTGATCCAGATTAAAGTAGAAGTGGTATTGAAAATACAATTATTGGAATCAGATCAATTTTTAATATTTCCATGATGAATACATTTCTTGCGTTTTTTGCGTTTGTTAAAACTGACTCCCCGTAGATTTGTTGAGCAAATTACTCTGGCTTTACAAAGATATGCTTTTCCATACACCCCTTGATGCTGCCACTGCGCAGTTATCCAGGGTACAATTGCATGCTTAACAACACCTGCAGAACTCAAGGAGAGTGCATGTCTATCACGGCGAAATCTGTATACCGTGACACCGGGAATTTTTTCCGTAATCAATTTTTAACCATCCTGCTGATCTCGCTGCTGTGTGCGTTCATCACGGTGGTATTAGGGCATGCCTTCTCACCCAGCGATGCGCAGATTGCGCAACTGAGTGAAGGGGATCATCTTGAAGGAAGCGTAGGCTTGTTCGAACTGGTGCAAAACATGACGCCGGAGCAGCAGCAGATCCTGTTGCGCGCCTCGGCAGCGTCTACCTTTTCAGGACTGATTGGTAATGCCGTCCTGGCCGGTGGCGTTCTGCTGATGATTCAGTTAATTTCAGCCGGTCATCGCGTCAGCGCCCTGCGCGCGATCGGTGCCAGTGCGCCGATCCTGCCGCGTCTGTTCATCCTGATTTTACTGACGACCCTGCTGGTACAGCTCGGGATTATGCTGGTCGTGGTACCAGGCATCCTGTTGGCTATCCTGCTGGCGCTTGCGCCGATTATGCTGGTTCAGGATAAAATGGGTGTATTCGCCGCAATGCGCAACAGTATGCGTCTGGCGTGGTCTAATATGCGACTGGTCGCCCCGGCGGTGATGGGCTGGCTGCTGGCAAAAACGCTACTGTTGCTGTTTGCCTCCAGCTTTGCTGCGCTTGACCCTAACGTTGGCGCCGTTATCGCGAATACGTTGAGCAATCTGATCTCCGCCATATTGCTCATCTACCTGTTCCGTCTGTATATGTTGATTCGCCAATAACCCTGTCTGCGTCGCCGGCAGTAATGCCCGACGCGTTTGATTACGGAATCGAAGAATGAAGCAGTTTCTTGATTTTTTACCGCTGGTTGTCTTCTTTGTTTTTTACAAAGTGTACGACATCTATGCGGCCACCTCGGCGCTCATTGTCGCAACGGCAATCGTGCTCATCTACAGCTGGGTTCGCTATCGCAAAGTTGAAAAAATGGCGCTGATCACCTTTGTTCTGGTGGCCGTGTTCGGCGGGCTAACCCTCTTCTTCCATAACGATGAATTTATTAAATGGAAGGTGACTGTGATTTACGGCCTGTTTGCCGGTGCGCTTCTGGTAAGCCAGTGGATCATGAAAAAGCCGCTGATCCAGCGCATGCTGGGTAAAGAACTGACGCTGCCACAACCGGTCTGGTCGAAGCTCAATCTCGCGTGGGCCATCTTCTTTATTCTATGTGGGCTTGCCAATATTTACATCGCCTTCTGGCTGCCGCAAAACATCTGGGTGAACTTTAAGGTATTCGGCCTCACCGCCTTGACGCTGATCTTTACCCTGTTGAGTGGTGTTTATATCTATCGCCATCTCCCGCAAGAAGACAAATCGTAAATGCTCATCCAACCAGGCCCATGGGCCTGGTTTTGCTTTCTGCACAATCCCTGCCGTACTCGCCCTAAATTGCCTGAATCGTGAAGATATTATGGAGATTGCCTTCACAACATTGAAATGAGAATAATTATCATTGATATTCCGTATCGAATTTTTACAATTGGGATGTCAGTTGATGAATACGATAACAAAAATTTCTCCACGCCCTCTGGCGCTTTTGATTGCCACAGCATTAAGCGGAAATGCATTCGCCGCAGACGACGTTCTGAACGACGGTGAAACGATGGTCGTCCAGGCCACCGCCGAAGAAGCTCTCAAGCAACAACCCGGTGTTTCTATTATCACCGCCAAAGACATTGAAAAATCCCCACCGGTCAACGACCTCTCCGATATTATTCGCACCATGCCCGGTGTGAACCTGACGGGCAACAGCGCCAGCGGCAGTCGGGGAAATAACCGTCAGATTGATATTCGCGGCATGGGTCCGGAAAACACGCTGATCCTGATTGACGGCGTACCGGTCACCTCGCGAAACTCGGTGCGCTATAGCTGGCGCGGGGAGCGTGATACCCGTGGTGACACAAACTGGGTACCGGCAGAGATGGTCGAGCGTATTGAGGTGCTGCGCGGCCCGGCAGCGGCACGTTACGGTTCCGGCGCGGCGGGTGGCGTCGTAAATATCATCACTAAACGGCCAACGAACGACTGGCATGGCTCGCTGTCTCTTTATACCAACCAGCCCGAGAACAGCAAAGAAGGTGCCACCAGGCGAGCGAACGTCAATCTGAGCGGCCCGCTCATTGACGATGTTCTCACCATGCGTTTGTATGGCAACATCAACAAAACTGACGCCGATGCGGCGGATATCAATACCCGGCAAAATGGATCCTATGCCGCAGGGCACGAAGGGGTGCGCAATAAAGACATCAACGCCCTGCTCTCCTGGAAACTGACGTCACAGCAAATTGTCGATTTTGACTACAGCTACAGTCGTCAGGGCAATATCTATGCCGGGGATACCCAGTATAGCAACGCTAACGTCAGTCCTGACGGGCTGGTCAGTACCCTTTACGGCGATGAAACTAACCGGATGTATCGTCAGTCGTGGGGGCTGACGCATAACGGCATCTGGGACTGGGGGCAGTCTACATTCGGCGTCTACTACGAAAAAACCAATAACACCCGAATGCAGGAAGGCTCTACCGGTAAAGTGGAAGGGATGATCAATAACACCGAATACGCCACCAGCCGCCTGGAATCTTATCGTTCTTCCGGAGAACTCAACATCCCTGTCTTCTGGCTGGTTGATCAAACCCTGACGGTGGGTGCGGAGTGGAACCGTGACGAACTCAACGATCCGGCGTCTATGCAGGCCACCAGCGCATCCGGCGTGCAAATTGGCAATGTCTCCGGTGACGCCTCCAGTCGCAGTTCCAAAAATAGCGCCACGCTCACCGGTATATATCTGGAAGATAATATCGAAGCGCGGCCTGGCACGGATATTATTCCGGGGATCCGTTTTGACTATCACGACGAATTTGGCAGCAACTGGAGCCCCAGTCTGAATATGTCGCAGGAACTGGGCGATCTGTTTAAGCTGAAAGCCGGGATTGCGCGCGTCTTTAAAGCGCCAAACCTGTATCAGTCCAGCGAGGGATATTTGCTCTCCACACGCGGCAACGGGTGTCCGAATACTATCGCCACCGGCAGTTGTTATCTGCTGGGTAATCCGGATCTGGACCCGGAAATCAGTATTAACAAAGAGATCGGCCTGGAATTTAATTACGCTGGGTGGGATGCGGGAATCACCTGGTTCCGTAATGACTATAAGAATAAAATCGTCGCCGGGACCGATATTATCGGTTACGCCTCCAACGGAAATAACATCCTGCAATGGGAAAATGGTGGCAAAGCGATTGTCGAAGGTCTGGAAGGTAACGTGGTGATTCCGCTGGTGCCGGAAACGTTAAGCTGGCGCACAAACGCGACGTATATGATCAAATCAGAGAACAAGGACACCGGTAACCCGCTCTCCGTGATCCCGAAATACACCATTAATACCCTGCTCGACTGGCAGGTGAACGACAAGCTTTCCACGCAGCTACAGTGGACGCAGTACGGTCGACAAAAACCGCGCGAGTATGCTGAAACGCGCAACGAAAAGGGTGCCATGTCGGATAAGGAGATGGGTGCCTACGCGGTTGTCGGACTCGGCGCTAATTACCAGATGACGAAAAACCTGCGCCTGAATGCCGGGATCAGTAACCTCTTCGACAAGCGGATCTATCGTGAAAACGATGGCGCCTCAACCTACAACGAACCCGGACGCGCTTACTATGCGGGCGTAACGATGTCATTCTAATCACCCAAACGCCCGTCTCGCGGGCGTTTCCCCTCTGTTCTCCATGCTAAAATCATAGTAGCATCGCGCCTGAAATTTTTTTCTACAGTCGGTTTTACAATGACAACAACAACTCACGCCCCGCAGGGCGAACTGGTTTTACGCACACTGGCTATGCCTGCCGATACCAATGCCAACGGTGATATTTTTGGCGGCTGGCTGATGTCGCAGATGGATATTGGCGGTGCTATTCAGGCCAAAGAGATTGCCCATGGTCGCGTGGTGACCGTCCGCGTGGAAGGAATGAGCTTTCTGCGTCCGGTTGCCGTCGGCGATGTGGTATGTTGCTACGCCCGTTGTGTGAAGCGCGGAACCACTTCCGTCAGCATCAATATTGAAGTCTGGGTCAAGAAAGTGGCGTCAGAGCCAATTGGCCAGCGCTACAAAGCGACAGAGGCACTGTTTATCTACGTCGCGGTAGATCCAGACGGTAAACCCCGCCCGCTACCGGTAGAATAAATACAAAAAAGCCTCCATTACGGAGGCTTTTACGTTATCACCAGATGATCATTCGATTTGCGTGGTGCCGTTCAGACGGAAGACGATATTCACGACCAGCCCTGAACCCGGTTTACCGGCTTCATAGCGCCATCTGCGCATCGCATTCTTCACTTCACGTTCAAACATGTTAGCCGGTTGCGCTGACACGATTTGTACGTTGTCCACCCGGCCATCGGACGTAACATCAAACTTCACTTTTACCCGCCCCTCAATGCGTAATGCCTGAGCGCGCGCAGGATACTGCGGCTGGTTACGCGTTAACGCACGTGGACCTGCCGGAACGCTCACTGTCGGCTTGCTGGTTGCCGGCGCGCTGCTGGTGGCCGGACGCGAAGGCGCGGTATTCTCAAACGGCGACGCCGGACGCGGCTCGGCAGGTTTGACATCACGCTTCGGCTGCTCCTGTACCTTTTTCACCGGTTTCGGTTTGGGCTTAGGTTTAAGCTTCGGTTTCTCGATAACAACCGGCGCCTCTTTGGGCGGTTCGGGAATCGGTTCCGGCTCAGGTTCAGGCTCGACAACCGGTTCCGGCGGCGGCTGGACAGCCTGCGGCGGTTCCAGGTCGGCTGGCGAAACCATCGTTACGGAGATGGGCTGCGCAGGGGCAGGCAATTCAATAACCTGATGTACCGAGGTATACAAGAGTCCCGCCACTAAAGCGCCATGAATGCCGACAGAAAGTAGCGTCGGCCAGGGAAAGCGACGAGGTAAATCAAGGGTCATTGAAGTCATAATCGTTTCAGTTGAAAAACCAGGCCCCAATTTTAAATGCAAATAGCAATCATATTCAATAAGCCATCGCCATAAGCGCCATTTTTCTCCTAAAAATTCCCTGACAATTGTACGGCCTTAACAAGGCTGTCATCTTTGCGTTGCAGTAAAGAGGCCTTTCAAATAACGTATTTAGCACTTTTACCGAACAAGGAGCCCTATCCGTGCTTTATGTCATCTACGCGCAAGATAACCCGAATTCACTTGAAAAGCGTCTTTCCGTCCGCCCCGCGCATCTGGCACGACTACAGTTGCTTCACGACGAAGGACGTCTCCTGACTGCAGGCCCCATGCCAGCGGTAGATAGTAACGATCCCGGTGCGGCAGGTTTTACCGGCTCCACGGTGATTGCTGAATTTGACTCACTGGAAGAGGCGCAATCCTGGGCCGAGGCTGACCCGTATGTTGCCGCCGGGGTTTACGCGCAGGTTTCAGTGAAACCCTTTAAGAAGACGTTCTGAAAGACGTGTTCATTGGGCACCGCATGCGGTGCCCTGTTCACTCAGAGGCTATGGATCGCAAACAGCAGCGAATTACGTTGCTGATTCAGGACACATTTTCTGATTGAGTGGATCCGCATATTCCGACGCGACTGTCCTTCAAGCCAACGCGCTTTACGGCGACTGGCCTGACGCAGCATCCGCCAGCGTCCCACTTCCGTTCTACTCCGCTTCATGATACCTACTCTTACAGTGCAAGAATGGGCATTATACCCCCCACAGACAGGCAGGCTAGCGCTTTTGCCGTGTTTTTATTTGCCAGATTTATCATGACGCGTAAACTCATAACAATACGCTTTCAAAAGGATTTTTAATCTATGACAACCTTCTACACGGTGGTGAGTTGGCTGGTCATTCTGGGCTACTGGGTGCTCATTGCCGGTGTAACATTACGTATTTTAATGAAACGTCGCGCGGTTCCTTCTGCGATGGCCTGGCTGCTGATCATTTATATTCTGCCGTTGGTCGGAATTATTGCTTATTTATCCTTCGGGGAACTGCATCTGGGCAAGCGTCGGGCAGAACGCGCTCGCGCAATGTGGCCATCCACCGCAAAGTGGCTGAACGATCTTAAAGCCTGCAAACATATCTTTGCCGAAGAGAACAGCAGCGTCGCCGCTTCGCTGTTCAAACTCTGTGAGCGTCGCCAGGGCATCGCGGGGGTTAAAGGCAACCAACTCCAGTTGCTCACCGATTCTGACGATGTGATGCAGGCGCTGATCCGCGATATTCAGTTGGCACGACATAACATCGAAATGGTGTTCTATATCTGGCAACCTGGCGGTATGGCGGATCAGGTGGCGGAATCCCTGATGGCTGCCGCACGACGCGGGATCCATTGCCGACTCATGCTGGACTCTGCCGGTAGCGTCGCTTTCTTCCGCAGCCCCTGGGCGGCGATGATGCGCAACGCCGGTATCGAAGTGGTCGAAGCGCTGAAGGTTAACCTGTTCCGTGTGTTCCTGCGTCGCATGGACCTGCGTCAGCACCGCAAAATGGTGATGATTGATAACTATATTGCTTATACCGGTAGTATGAATATGGTGGATCCGCGCTTTTTCAAACAGGATGCGGGCGTCGGTCAGTGGGTGGATCTGATGGCGCGGATGGAAGGTCCGGTCGCAACCGCAATGGGCATCGTCTATTCCTGCGACTGGGAGATTGAAACCGGCAAACGCATTCTGCCTCCGCCGCCGGACGTCAACATAATGCCGTTCGAAGAGGCCAGCGGACACACAATTCATACCATCGCTTCCGGCCCAGGCTTTCCGGAAGATCTGATACACCAGGCGCTGCTGACGGCGGCTTATTCGGCGCGTGAATATTTAATTATGACTACCCCCTACTTCGTGCCGAGCGACGATTTGCTGCATGCCATCTGTACAGCGGCGCAGCGCGGTGTGGACGTCAGTATTATTCTGCCACGCAAGAACGATTCACTCCTGGTTGGCTGGGCCAGCCGCGCCTTCTTTACCGAGCTGTTAGCGGCCGGGGTGAAAATTTATCAGTTCGAAGGCGGTCTGTTGCATACCAAGAGCGTACTGGTCGATGGAGAACTCAGTCTGGTCGGGACCGTGAATCTGGATATGCGCAGTCTGTGGCTGAATTTTGAGATCACGCTGGTGATTGATGACGTCGGATTCGGCGGCGATCTGGCGGCTGTGCAGGACGATTATATCTCCCGTTCTCGCCTGCTGGACGCGAATTTGTGGCTAAAACGCCCGCTCTGGCAGCGGATCACCGAGCGACTGTTTTACTTCTTCAGTCCGTTGCTGTAAAACGTGCCCAAGAGACGGTAAACAGGTAGTCACTATGGATATGGATCTGAACAATCGCCTGACTGAAGACGAAACGCTTGAGCAGGCTTACGATATTTTTCTCGAACTGGCGGCCGATAACCTCGACCCGGCGGACATTATTCTGTTCAACCTGCAGTTTGAGGAGCGCGGCGGCGCAGAGTTATTTGATCCGTCAGAAGACTGGCAGGATCACGTGGATTATGACCTGAACCCGGACTTCTTTGCCGAAGTGGTGATTGGTCTGGCAGACAGTGAAGACGGCGAGATCAACGATATTTTTGCCCGCGTGTTGCTGTGTCGCGAAAAAAATCACAAGCTCTGCCATATTCTCTGGCGCGAATAATCAAAGACAAGAGCCGCAATCGCGGCTCTTTTTACTTAGTCCGGCAATTTACTGCCGCAGTGGTTACAAAATTTCGCGCTATGCTCATGCTGGCTCTGCTGGCACTGTGGGCACTGGCGCTGTTGATTCCGCCTTTGAAACGCCATGCTCATATGCGTGGTAATCAACCCAGTAGGAATGGCAATCACTGAATAGCCAATCAAAATCAGGACTGATGCCACAATCCGCCCCAATGGCGTATGTGGCGAAATATCGCCATACCCAACCGTCGTGACGGTCACAATCGCCCAGTAGACCGACGCATTCAGCGTGGTGAATCCATATTCCGGTCCTTCGATGAGATACATCAGCGTGCCGAAAATAATCATCAAAATGCCGATAAACGAATAAAACAGAATCAGTTGATGCCGGGCACTCATAATCGCCCGCCAGAATACCCGTAATGAAGGCATAAAACGCAACAGCTTAAGGATCCGCAGGATACGAATGGCCCGCATAGCCCGCCAGGCAAAAACGTAATTGAGGCTGATTTCCGGCCACAGCCACATCACATACAACGGCAGAATAGTCGCTAAATCAATTAAGCCCCAGAAGCTGAAGACATATTTCGCCGGATTCGGCCAGCTCACTAAACGCAGCAAATATTCCAGCGTAAAGACCAGCGTGATGATGAGTTCAAGCCAGACAAAAATATGCCACTCATCAAGCGTCAGGTGATATTGCGTGCCAAGGCCCGATTCAATAAAAATAACCAGCACGCTCAACAGCGCGAACAGAGCACATAACCCCTCGCCCCGTCGCCCTGAGCGGGTGTTCAGATCGAACAAGCGGTGATAAATCTGCCTGCGAAGCGATGACAAGGAAAACGACACGATAACCTCTGCGAAAAGAAGGGCTGACAGTTTGTCAGCCCTTGCGATTATAGCGGGTCTACTTTAAGGCAGGAAACCGCATGCCGGAAACTGCCTTCCAGTACCGGACGCGTTTTCGCACACTCCGGGCCGGCTATCGGACAACGGGTACGGAATACACAGCCTGACGGCGGGTTAATCGGTGACGGCAATTCCCCTTCCAGTAGCTGAATCGTCTTGTTCTTTTCCAGATCGGGATCGGGAATCGGTACCGCCGACATCAGCGCTTTAGTGTAGGGATGCAGTGGGTTGTGATAGACCTCGTCATAGGTCCCCAGTTCCACGGCATGACCCAGATACATCACCAGCACGCGATCAGAGATATGTTTTACGACCGCCAGGTCATGGGCGATGAAGATCAGCGACAGCCCCATTTCCCGCTGAAGCTGCTGCAAGAGGTTGACGACCTGCGCCTGAATTGACACGTCCAACGCGGAGACCGGCTCATCGCAGATGATCAGCTTCGGCTCCAGAATCAACGCCCGGGCAATCCCGATACGCTGGCACTGACCGCCCGAAAACTCATGCGGATAGCGGTTAATCAGGTTTGGCAGTAAGCCCACCTTCATCATCATCGCTTTCACCCGATCGCGCACTTCCTGACGCGGTAATTTCGGATGATAGGTTCGCAGCGGTTCAGCGATGATTTCACCAATGGTCATGCGAGGGTTCAGCGACGCCAGCGGATCCTGGAAAATCATCTGAATATCACTGCGAACGTCCCGCCATTCATCGGGGTTCATCCCCAGCAGGTCTTTACCCAACCATGCCACCCGACCATCGGTCGCTTTTACCAGCCCGATAATGGCCCGGGCAAAGGTCGACTTCCCGCAGCCGGATTCGCCAACGACCCCCAGCGTCTCTCCTTCATACAGCCGCAGCGTCACGCCATCGACCGCCTTCAGCGTTTTTGAGGGCTGCCAGAACCACTGCTTGCCATCTTTAATATCGAAATGCACCTTCAGATCGGCGATTTCCAGGAGGACTTTACGTTTTTCATCTACAGCGTTCATGCCAGATCCTCCACCGGTTTAAAGCAGGCGCGCAGGCGACCTGGACTGAACTCCTCCAGCGGCGGAGTGGTGCTACAAATCTCCATCGCATGCGGACAGCGCGGCTGGAACGGACAGCCTTTCGGCAGACGCAGTAAGTTGGGCGGGTTCCCCGGAATCGTCAGCATCTCGTCACCTTCGCCATCCAGGCGCGGCACCGCATTGAGAAGACCAATCGAATAAGGATGAACGGGCTGATAAAAGACATCGCGGGCATTACCGTATTCCATCGTCCGACCGGCATACATCACCAGCACTTTGTCGCAAATCCCGGCCACCACCCCAAGATCGTGGGTAATCATGATGATGGCGGTGTTGAATTCACGCTTCAGTTCATTGAGAAGCGTCATGATTTGCGCCTGCACGGTAACATCCAGGGCGGTCGTCGGTTCGTCGGCAATCAGTAACTTCGGCCGGCACAGCAGCGCCATTGCGATCATCACGCGCTGACGCATACCGCCGGAAAATTCATGCGGGAACATTTTCATCCGCTTACGCGCTTCCGGCATTTTGACCGCATCCAGCATTCTGACCGACTCTTCAAACGCCTCCGCTTTGCTCATGCTTTTATGCAGCATCAGCACTTCCATCAGTTGCTCCCCGACACGCATGTAGGGATTCAGCGAGGTCATCGGGTCCTGAAAAATCATCGAGATTTGCTCGGCGCGCAGCTTATTCAGTTCGTACTCCGGCAGATTGAGGATCTCGCGGCCGCTAAACGTCGCCGAACCGCCTATCCGGCCATTCGCGGCCAGCAGCCCCATCAACGCAAACGCGGTCTGTGATTTACCTGAACCAGACTCACCGACGATGCCGAGGGTTTCTCCGGCGCGCAGCGTAAAGTTCAAATCATTCACCGCGGTGACATCACCGTCCGGGGTACTGAACGTCACACGAAGATCTTTTACGTCCAGCAGTGCGTTAGCCCTTTGCTGCGCGAACGGCACGCCTGCAGTTTCAATTACGCTCATGGCTGCACTCCTTAACGGTCTTTCGGGTCGAGGGCATCACGCAAGCCATCGCCAATAAAGTTAAAACAGAACAACGTCACCACCAGAAAAGCGGCCGGGAACAGCAGTAGCCACGGCGACACTTCCATCGAGTTGGCGCCATCGCTCAGCAACGCGCCCCAACTGCTCAGCGGCTCCTGCGTCCCCAGCCCCAGGAAGCTGAGGAACGATTCGAACAGGATCATGCTTGGCACCAGCAAGGAGGCGTACACCACCACCACGCCCAGCACGTTAGGCACAATATGACGCAGGACGATGTTACCGGTCGACACGCCGCCCACCTGCGCGGCTTCAATAAATTCTTTCCGCTTCAGGCTCAGGGTTTGCCCGCGCACAATACGCGCCATATCCAGCCAGGAAACCATCCCGATCGCCACAAAAATCAGCAGAATATTTTGCCCGAAGAAGGTGACCAGCAGGATAACGAAGAACATAAACGGGAAGGAGTTGAGGATTTCCAGCAGGCGCATCATCACCGAGTCGATTTTGCCGCCCAGATAGCCTGAAAGCGAGCCGTACAGCGTCCCCACGACCACCGCAACGAGCGCGGCCGCGATGCCGACCATCAGCGAGATCCGCCCGCCAATCGCCACGCGCACCAGCAGGTCGCGTCCAGAGGAGTCGGTACCAAAATAGTGACCAGACTCGCTATCCGGCGCGCTGGACATCATGCCCCAGTCGGTATCGAAGTAGGTGAACTGCGACAGCATCGGTGCAAGCGTCACGAACAGCGCAATCACCACCAACACAATCAGACTGGCAACCGCAGCGCGGTTATGCATAAAACGACGGCGAGCATCCTGCCACAGGCTGCGCCCCTCGACCTCCAGCTTCTCACTGAAATTCTCCAGCGCTTCGCTGTTTTTCTTACCTAACATCATCGCGAGCTCCAGTATCAGTAACGAATTTTCGGGTCGATGACGGCATAGAGCACGTCAACAATCGCATTAAAGACAATGGTCAATGTCCCCACGAGGATCGTCAGGCTGAGAACCAGCGAGTAATCGCGGTTCAGCGCGCCGTTAACAAACAGCTGACCAATCCCCGGCAAACCATAGATTGTCTCAATGACCATTGAACCTGTGATAATCCCGACAAATGCCGGTCCCATATAGGAGAGCACCGGGAGTAACGCCGGTTTCAACGCATGGCGGAAAATAATACGGCGCATCGGCAGCCCTTTCGCTCGCGCGGTGCGAATGAAGTTTGAGTGCAGCACTTCAATCATTGAGCCACGGGTGATACGCGCAATACTGGCAATATAGGCCAGTGATAACGCCACCATCGGCAGGATCATAAATTTCAGCGCCCCACCGTTCCAGCCGCCACCCGGCAACCATTTGAGGGTGATCGCAAATATCATGACCAGCAGAGGCGCGACCACAAAGCTCGGTATGACCACCCCGGTCATCGCCACCCCCATGACCGCATAGTCCCATCGCGTGTTTTGCTTCAACGCGGCAATTACGCCAGCGCTCACCCCGAGGATCACGGCCAGAAAAAAGGCGGCAAGGCCCAGTTTCGCCGATACCGGAAAACTCGAAGCGACCAGGTCGTTAACCGTATAATCTTTGTATTTAAAAGAAGGACCGAAATCACCGTGCGCCAGTTGCTTCAGATAGCTGAAATACTGGGTCATGATAGGGTCGTTAAGATGGTATTTCGCTTCAATGTTTGCCAGAACTTCTGCCGGCAGCGCGCGTTCGCCGGTGAAGGGACTTCCCGGCGCAAGACGCATCATAAAGAACGAAATGGTAATAAGAATAAACAGCGTCGGAATTGCTTCCAGACAGCGGCGTAGAATAAATTTCAACATTGCCCGTACCTTCTGGCGTGTGCCTTTACACCTCTTTACGCAGAACCGCTAATGAGAGGTGTTGAGAGTCGACGAAAAAAGACACTGTGGGGCAACGTCTGCTGCCCCACCCTTTGCCATTAATGCTTGATAATATACAAATCTTTGACGTGGATATTATCCATCGGGTCTTTACCGGTATAACCACCCACCCACGGTTTCACCAGACGGGCGTTGACGTAGTAGAACACCGGCACAATCGCAGAATCTTTATCAAGCTGCTGCTCGGCTTTGCCGTAAAGCTCAGTACGCTGCTCTTCATTCGTTGCTTTCAGCGCATCGGCAAGGATCTTGTCAAACGCCGGGCTCTTATAATGCGTCGTGTTGTTTGAGCTGTCAGACAACACCATGTTCAGGAAGGAGGTCGGTTCGTTGTAATCCGCACACCAGGCCGCACGAGAAACATCATAGTTGCCCTGATGACGCGTATCGAGGAAGGTTTTCCATTCCTGGTTTTCCAGCTTGACGTTCACACCTAAGTTTTTCTTCCAGATGGACGCCGCGGCGATAGCCAGTTTCTTGTGCAGATCGGACGTGTTATACAGCAGGTTGAAGGTCAACGGTTTATCAGCGGTATATCCGGCTTCGGCCAGTAATTTTTTCGCTTCTTCGTTACGTTTTTCCTGCGTCCAGCCAAACCATTCTGGTTCAGCCAGTTTTGCGCCGTCAGTATACGGAGGCGTGAAGCTGTATGCCGGCAGGTCGCCCTGGTTTTTCACTTTATTAACGATAATATCGCGGTCCAGCGCCAGCTTAAGCGCGGTACGCACGCGGACATCCGTAAACGGTGCTTTCTGGTTATTGATTTCGTAATAGTAGGTGCACAGATACGGGTCAACGTGAACTTCGTTCGGGATCTCTTTTTTCAGTTTCTGGAACAGTTCAATCGGCATGTTGTTATAGGTCATGTCGATTTCACCGCTGCGGTAACGGTTAACGTCTGTCACCTCTGATGCGATCGGCAGGTACGTCACCTGATTAATGACCGTTTTGGCGTTGTCCCAGTAATTAGGATTGCGCTCGAGCACGATATGCTCGTTAACCACCCAGTCTTTCAGCTTATACGCACCGTTGGTGATGATATTGGCTGGCTGAGTCCACTTCTCACCGTATTTTTCAACGGCGGCTTTAGGAACCGGGGAAACGGATGAGTGCACCAGCAGTTTGTAGAAATAAGGTACAGGCTCGCTGAGGGTCACTTCAAAGGTATTATCATCAATGGCTTTAACGCCAAGATCGGTTGGCGGTTTCTTGCCGGCAACGATGTCATCAATATTGACAATATGACCATACTGCAGATAACTGGCGTACGGGGATGCGGTATTCGGATTCGCCAGACGTTGCCAGCTGTAAACAAAATCGTGGGCCGTCACCGGTGAGCCATCAGACCATTTTGCATCTTTGCGCAGATGGAATGTCCAGACTTTAAAATCTTTATTTTCCCATTTCTCAGCCACGCCCGGAGACGGTTTACCGTCGACGTCACTGATGATTAAGCCTTCAAACAGATCGCGGCTGATATTGGATTCCGGCACCCCTTCGATTTTATGCGGATCGAGAGACTGAACTTCCGAACCATTATTTCGCACCAGCGTCTGCTTTTCCGCCAGTTGCACACCTGCGGGGACGACGGCAGCTGTCGCGATATTTCCGGCGATGAGCGCAGTTAAAATTCCTGCCGCCACTAAACTTTTCTTCGTGTTGGTCATTGTGTTTGTACTCCCTCATTATAATTACTGGTTTTATCACCAGCCTGTTAATCCCGTCAGGGATCTCTGATCAGCTTCGGAGACTTTCAGCTGCCAGGTCGTTTACTGCCTGCTATCACCGACTTTATTTATTCTGGCGATTCGTTTGATCACCTTACGTCGATTCGTTATGCACCTCCCCTGTCAGGGGGCGCATGAATAGTGGCCAGACTGCTTAGTTGATATTTATTCTCATCAACAAGCAATCCGCTGCAATATGAACTGTCGGAAAGTAACAAAAGCATTTATTAACCGCCAATACAATTTACAGATTTGTTAAGCAATTCTCTTTTAGAGTAAAAATTGCGTTCCGGCGGAACGTTCCGAAACAAGCAAAATAACAACAATCGCTTAGCAATCAATCAATTATTGATACCCCATTCGTCTGAGACCCTTGATCTCTGCAAAAGGCGTATAAATATACAAAAATTTAACAATTGGTTATTTTTTAGCACATTCATCTGCGAGTTCATTGAATTAACTAATATCATCTCAATTATCCTTCAGCAAGCCCCGGATTGTGATGTGAGCAAAATAACAATGCAGAGCCTCGCAAAGGGATTAAAAAGACTGTTAAATCAAGGGACTTAATACCGACAGAGGCATCAGTGATTCCCGGTAGGCGGGACTGAAAGTAAGAAAGGTGACGAGACGGGATGATAAAAAAGACGGAGCCGTGAACAGCTCCGTGGGATATTTCATCTGAAAGCGAATTAGCTTAAAAGTCCTGGAAATATGGCCTTAATACCGGTGACAATAAACTCGATGCCCAGCGCCATTAAGAGTAGCCCCATAATTCGGGTAATCACGTTAATACCCGTTTGGCCCAGAACACGCACCAACCACGGTGCCATGCGGAAGAGTCCCCAACAGCACAGGGCAAAAAGCGCAATCGCCACAAAGAAGCCAAGCAGGTACATCACACTGTGATAACGCGTTCCCCACACAATGGTTGAACTGATCGCGCCGGGGCCTGCCATCAGCGGCAGCGCCAGGGGAACCACACCTACACTTTCACGGATCGCCGTTTCTGATTTTTCCTGCTTGTTCTGCTTATCCTCACCCAGTTTGCCGCTAATCATCGACATCGCAATGGTGACCACAAGGATCCCGCCGGCGATACGAAACGAATCAATTGAGATACCGAACAGTTGCAGAATGCCGTCGCCGAGGAATAGCGAGGTCCACAGAATGATCGCAACGGACAGGTTAGCAGTGAGGTTCGTTTTGTTGCGCGCCGCCGCTGTCTGGTAGCTGGTCATACTGATGAAGACAGGAATAATCCCAACCGGGTTCACTAACGCGAACAACCCGATGAAAAATTTAAAATAAACAGGAAAATCAAACAGCGTTTGGATCACGGTTAGCTCCGAAGCGTTAGCCGTATAAAGTAAGTTAAAATAACCGGGTAAAAACCGTGCTGAAGATACGCCTTTTCACAGCACATTTCACCAGGGCAAACGTAAAATTGCTACCATTCCTGAGTGTTACTAATATGTTTTAATTATGATAATTTGAGACCCATTCACCACTACAATTACACAACACTTAGCGTTTAGGGCTAAAACGGCCTGCTGAAAGGTGTCAGCTTTGCTAAATCTTGATCCAGATCACGTAATCGCTACTCAGAAGTGAGTAACCTTGCTTACGCCACCTGGAAGTAACGCGTTAGAGTTAGATGACGCTGACGCATAAGCTCTTTTAGTAAATCAGAGCAAACTGAACGTTAAGTAACCAATTGATTTTCTGGCTGTTATACAAACTAACGCCCGCTGTCTATACTCACGTATCGAGCAGATGATTTACTAAAAAAGTTTAACATTATCAGGAGAGCATTATGGCTGTTACTAATGTCGCTGAACTTAACGCACTCGTCGAGCGCGTCAAAAAAGCCCAGCGTGAATATGCCAGTTTCACTCAAGAACAAGTTGATAAAATCTTCCGCGCCGCCGCTCTGGCTGCTGCAGATGCTCGAATTCCTCTCGCGAAGATGGCCGTTGCCGAATCCGGTATGGGTATCGTCGAAGATAAAGTGATTAAAAACCACTTTGCTTCTGAATACATCTATAACGCTTACAAAGATGAAAAAACCTGCGGCGTGCTGTCTGAAGACGACACCTTCGGGACCATCACCATTGCTGAACCAATTGGTATCATCTGCGGTATCGTACCAACCACTAACCCAACCTCTACGGCAATCTTTAAGTCTCTGATTAGCCTGAAAACCCGTAACGCGATCATCTTTTCTCCGCATCCGCGTGCAAAAGATGCTACCAACAAAGCGGCCGATATCGTACTGCAGGCTGCTATCGCTGCCGGTGCGCCGAAAGATCTGATTGGCTGGATCGATCAACCTTCCGTTGAACTGTCTAACGCACTGATGCACCACCCGGATATCAACCTGATTCTGGCGACTGGTGGTCCTGGCATGGTTAAAGCCGCATACAGCTCCGGTAAACCCGCTATCGGTGTGGGTGCAGGTAACACGCCAGTGGTTATTGATGAAACCGCTGATATCAAACGTGCAGTCGCCTCTGTACTGATGTCCAAAACCTTCGACAACGGCGTTATCTGTGCTTCTGAACAGTCTGTTGTTGTGGTTGATTCCGTTTACGATGCCGTTCGCGAACGTTTTGCCAGCCACGGCGGCTACATGCTGCAAGGCAAAGAACTGAAAGCGGTTCAGGACGTGATCCTGAAAAATGGCGCGCTGAACGCCGCTATCGTAGGTCAGCCTGCGTACAAAATCGCTGAACTGGCAGGTTTCACTGTGCCAGAAACCACTAAGATCCTGATCGGTGAAGTGAAAGTGGTTGATGAGAGCGAACCGTTCGCTCACGAAAAACTGTCCCCGACGCTGGCGATGTACCGTGCGAAAGATTTTGAAGACGCGGTCATTAAAGCGGAGAAACTGGTGGCGATGGGCGGTATCGGTCATACCTCTTGCCTGTACACCGACCAGGACAACCAGCCGGAGCGCGTGGCTTACTTCGGTCAGATGATGAAAACCGCACGTATCCTGATCAACACCCCGGCATCTCAGGGTGGTATCGGTGACCTGTATAACTTCAAACTCGCACCTTCCCTGACTCTGGGTTGTGGTTCCTGGGGTGGTAACTCCATCTCTGAAAACGTTGGTCCGAAACACCTGATCAACAAGAAAACCGTTGCTAAGCGAGCTGAAAACATGTTGTGGCACAAACTTCCGAAATCTATCTACTTCCGCCGTGGCTCACTGCCAATCGCGCTGGATGAAGTGATTACTGATGGCCACAAACGTGCGCTCATCGTGACTGACCGCTTCCTGTTCAACAACGGTTATGCAGACCAGATCACCTCTGTGCTGAAAGCGGCTGGCGTTGAAACTGAAGTGTTCTTTGAAGTGGAAGCGGACCCGACGCTCTCTGTTGTCCGTAAAGGTGCAGAGCTGGCAAACTCCTTCAAACCTGACGTGATCATTGCGCTGGGTGGCGGTTCCCCGATGGACGCCGCGAAAATCATGTGGGTGATGTACGAACATCCGGAAACTCACTTCGAAGAACTGGCGTTGCGCTTTATGGACATCCGTAAACGTATCTACAAGTTCCCGAAAATGGGTGTCAAAGCGAAAATGATTGCGGTCACCACCACTTCTGGTACCGGTTCTGAAGTAACTCCGTTTGCGGTTGTTACTGACGATGCGACCGGTCAGAAATACCCGCTGGCTGACTACGCCCTGACCCCGGATATGGCAATTGTCGATGCTAACCTGGTCATGGACATGCCGAAGTCCCTGTGTGCCTTCGGTGGTCTGGATGCCGTCACTCACGCCCTGGAAGCTTACGTTTCCGTACTGGCTTCTGAGTTCTCTGATGGTCAGGCACTGCAAGCGCTGAAACTGCTGAAAGAAAACCTGCCGGCGTCTTACAACGAAGGGTCTAAAAACCCGGTCGCCCGTGAACGTGTTCACAGTGCAGCCACTATCGCCGGTATCGCGTTTGCGAACGCCTTCCTCGGCGTGTGTCACTCCATGGCGCACAAACTGGGCTCACAGTTCCACATTCCGCATGGTCTGGCGAACGCCCTGTTGATCAGCAACGTTATTCGCTACAACGCGAACGACAACCCGACCAAACAGACTGCCTTCAGCCAGTATGACCGTCCGCAGGCACGCCGTCGTTATGCTGAAATCGCAGACCATCTGGGTCTGAGCGCACCGGGCGACCGTACTGCTGCGAAGATTGAGAAACTGCTGGCATGGCTGGAAAGCCTGAAAGCTGAACTGGGTATTCCGAAGTCAATCCGTGAAGCAGGCGTTCAGGAAGCTGACTTCCTGGCTCACGTTGACAAGCTGTCTGAAGATGCATTCGATGACCAGTGCACCGGCGCTAACCCGCGCTACCCGCTGATCTCCGAACTGAAACAGATCCTGCTGGATACCTTCTACGGTCGTGAGTTCTCTGAAGGCACCCCAGCGGCGAAAGAAGTTGCCGCTGCTCCGAAAGCAGAGAAAAAAGCGAAGAAATCTGCGTAATTCTCGCTGAACTGTTACAACGTAAAAGCGGCCTCTGATGAGGCCGCTTTTTTTATCTCCGAAATCCGTCTCTGTTGTTGCCCCACGGTCGGGTCTGTAAACGGTTCAGCGCGTCGCTAAGCGTTTATCAGTAGATAAAATTAGTCGTGGCTATGGCGTTCCTGTATCGCCGTCAGAGAGCCCTCCGCCAGCGCTTCCTTATAATGCTTACGACAGACCGAGACATACCGCTCGTTGCCGCCAATAACTACCTGCTCGCCTTCATTGTAGGGTCTGCCTGCCTGATCAAGACGCAACACCATACTTGCTTTACGCCCGCAGAAGCAGATCGTTTTTAATTCCACCAGCTTATCTGACCACGCCAACAGGTATTGGCTACCCACAAACAGTTCACCGCGAAAATCAGTGCGTAATCCGTAGCACAACACCGGAATATCCAGTTGATCAACAACTTCCGATAATTCATAAACCTGCTGCCGGGTTAAAAACTGACATTCATCCACCAGCACGCAATGAATAGGTTGACGCGCATTATCGGCTGCAATCTCTTCATACAACGATGAATTCTGGTTAAACAATTTGGCGGGAGAAGACAACCCGATACGCGAACTCACTTTCCCCGCACCATAACGATCGTCTATTTCCGCGGTATATACGACAGTACGCATCCCGCGTTCCTGGTAATTGTATGAAGATTGCAGTAAGGCTGTCGACTTACCTGCATTCATTGCTGAATAGTAGAAATATAGCTGTGCCATCGGCCACAGACCCTCACCAAAGTGAAATAAAGACGGGGCGCAGTGTAGCATAATTTCAATCGTTATCGGTGCCAGGTTCTGTTCTCGTTGGCTATATCTTCCGCCTCCCCCTCCCGGCGCGAGAAAAATCTGTAGGGCCGAATGTACGGAAAATACGAATTAACAATTGAACAAACAATGCGCGGTGGCTCCCATTCTTGTCGTAATGTGCGTTTGATATTCATCAACGCTGCTTATCAACACTGACCTAATGGAAACCCTGAACTTATTGTTACTGTTCTACATAACTGTTGCGAAGTAATAGACTGTGCCCATCAACAAAACTAATACAAAAGGTTGAAATCACTACAATGAATGTCTATTTCATCATGTGAAAATGTGACCTGAATCCGGATGTTCTCGCCTGAAAAAAGGAGTAACCGCTCAGCCAATAAGCCTTTTTTTGTGCGTTCCTTCAAGAAAAATTTAAGTTCGGATATTTATTGCAGGCAAAAAATAAAGGGCAATTTTGAATTCCTTACATTCCTGGCTATTGCACATCTGAATTTAACGCTCTATTATTAGCTCAACAAACCACCCCCAATATAAGTTTGAGATTACTACAATGAGCGAAGCACTTAAAATTCTGAACAACATCCGTACTCTTCGTGCGCAGGCAAGAGAATGTACCCTTGAGACGCTGGAAGAAATGCTGGAAAAATTAGAAGTTGTTGTTAACGAACGTCGTGAAGAAGAAAGCGCGGCAGCCGCTGAAGTTGAAGAGCGCACTCGTAAACTGCAACAATATCGTGAAATGCTGATTGCTGACGGTATTGATCCGAATGAACTGCTGAATAGCATGGCGGCGGTTAAATCCGGTACCAAAGCTAAACGTGCAGCGCGTCCGGCTAAATATAGCTACGTTGACGAAAACGGTGAAACTAAAACCTGGACTGGTCAGGGTCGTACTCCGGCAGTGATCAAGAAAGCAATGGAAGAGCAAGGTAAACAACTGGACGATTTCCTGATTAAGGAATAATCTGTAATCTCCTTGCTTAAAATCCCGCGCTCTGCGGGATTTTTTATGCCTGCAATCTGACGATTTCTCATCAAGCGTTGGTATAAAAAAACGGCGCTGGATGTCAGCGCCGTCTCAGTTCGTTAATTATAACGTCTGGTTACTTTTTAATACCCATCTCTTCTTCGAGCCAGGCCTTAAATTCGCTACCAAGCGAATTATGTCGAATGCCATATTCCACAAACGCCTGCATATAACCTAATTTATTGCCGCAGTCGTGGCTCTTTCCTTTCATATGGTAGGCTTCAACAGTCTCTTTTTCGATCAGCATGTCAATCGCGTCAGTCAACTGAATTTCGTCACCCGCGCCTGGAGGGGTTTTCGCCAGCAGAGGCCAGATGTCCGCGCTCAACACGTAGCGGCCAACAATCGCCAGGTTTGACGGGGCGACATCGGCTTTCGGTTTCTCCACAACGCCCACCATTGGCACGCTCTCACCTGGTGCCAGCGGTACGCCTTTACAGTCAACCACACCGTATGCGGTCACATCCGCGACCGGTTCAACCATAATCTGGCTATTTCCGGTTTCATCAAATCGACGGATCATTTCAGCCAGATTATCCTGGGATAAATCGGACTCAAACTCATCAAGAATAACGTCAGGCAAAATAACCGCGACAGGTTCATTACCAACCACGGGATGGGCGCACAATACCGCATGGCCCAGGCCTTTTGCCAGCCCCTGACGAACCTGCATTATCGTGACGTGTGGCGGACAAATAGACTGAACTTCTTCGAGTAGCTGGCGCTTAACGCGTTTTTCCAGCATCGCTTCCAGTTCGAAACTGGTATCGAAGTGGTTTTCGATCGAATTTTTCGAGGAGTGCGTCACCAGTACAATTTCAGTGATGCCCGCAGCAATACACTCGTTTACGACATACTGAATTAATGGCTTATCAACCAGCGGCAACATCTCTTTCGGGATCGCTTTCGTCGCCGGTAACATCCTGGTTCCTAATCCCGCTACCGGGATAACGGCTTTTTTGACTTTCGTGTTAATGGCAGCCATTTAAATTCTCCTGGACTGTTCATGTATTGAACGTGTTCATCAATCTGTATCGCATCGAGTATATCAGGACTGACACAAGCCTCAGGTCCGAAAAGGATGCGTGTTCGTATAATTAAGATAAATACGTATAAGACTGGCGCAGATAGTAACACCCGCAGAGAAAGGCAGATACGGCAATTTGCATCCGCCCTCTCGATTGTTCATTCCGCAGACAACATAAGACGTAGCCGACCTCCTGCCCCCCAAATTTGACACTGCCAGGCGTCGCAGCGTTGGCTAATTTGGTTAAGGTAAGTATTACCCAACGTTCCCAGTGGAACGCCGTTACTGATCTGCACATTATGCAATCCGGTATTTAATGTCGCATTGAGTCCGGCAGAAACCAGAATCAGATTTTTAAGCTCACTGTGATAATAGCCAACTAATAGCGGAAACTGTCCGGGTAAATTGGCCTGGCGAAGCAGATGGTTGACCTGTTTCAATAATGCTCCCAGTTCCGGCAGACGCTGATTCTGATGTGCAAGTTGATCCTGTAACAGACCATTAAATAACGCCCGCAGGAGTAACGCCGCCAGCACACCGTTGTCGCCAGCCCGGGTAACGTCCAGACAATAAAATGCGAGATCGTTATCCGAAAGTGGCGCGATATCCAGCACCAGTCCAGGCTTATCCGCCGAAACCAGTTGTCGGTAATTGACCCGGCAATGCGAAATAATCTGCTGCACCGGAGGTTGAAGTTCCTGAAGTAATTTTGCCGCGGCGGCAGGATTATCCACCATCGCATCCCAGTCGCGAAACAGGCGCTCTTCTTCTTCAACCCGGGAATTAAACATATTCGGATACAGGCAGGCAAACACCGTTTCCCGCAGTCGGGTCAGGTCTTTCACCGGCTTCAGCAGGACGTCATCTACGCCAAGACGTAAAGCTTTGGCAATATCCGCCATATTTTCTGTCGCCGAGATCACCAGAATCGGCGTCTGGTCACCGCGATTACGCAAATGCTCCACCAGACTGAGGCCGTTCATTCTTGGCATTGCAAGATCGCAAATCATGAGATCGGGTGTGAAATCAGCTAAACGGTCCAGTGCTTCTATGCCATCGGCCGCCAGAGCTGTTGTCGCTCCCAAAGAGGAAAACCACGAATCCAGAAGCGAGCGGAAAACCGGCTCGTCCTCAACGATTAGAATCTGTTTTCCGACCAATGGCTGCGTCATGTTCTCTCCCCTGACTGGCTTTACTCAATAGTGGCATGCTATTGCCACACACGCCTGTCAGAATATGCTTAAGTGTAGTTAAAAATGGTGCGTCAAACGCCGGCACGCACCAGAGGTAAAAGCTCGTCCATCTTTTTCTCTACCGCTAATCGCCCTGCTTCTATGGCAGAGCTGGCGCGATGAAAATCCAGGGTGGAGATTTGTGGACAGAACGGTTGAATTAAGATATCCGGCGGGTCGCCCGCCATGCGATTACGCTTGAGACGATTTTCCAGCACCTGAATCGAGGTGGTCATGATTTCCATCGCGGTTGGCGCTGTCACCACACGGCGGGCGGTAATATTGCCCAGCCGTTCTTTCAGGCGCGCATGCCAGGAAAGTCCGTCATTATCTCCCTCCGGGCTGTCATCGCTGACATTCAATGACAACAGATCCTGCTGCATCAAATGCGCGTCATGTTGCAGATCGACGGCAATCACAATATCCGCGCCCAGTGCGCGGGTCAGTGAGATGGGAACCGGATTAACGACGCCGCCGTCCACCAGCCAGTAGCCATTGTGAGCGACGGGCGACATCAGGCCGGGAATACTACAGGAGGCGCGAACGGCAAGATGGAGATCGCCCTCCGTAAACCATAATTCACGCCCCGTGCTGAGATTGGTCGCCACCGTCGCAAACCGACGGCTGCACTGTTCAATTTCAGCCACGGGCATGACGTTGCGATATTGATTAAAGACGCGCTCGCCGCGCAACAGTCCGCCTCGACGCCAGGAGAGATCCATCAGACGCAGGACATCCCAATAGCTGAACGAGCAGACCCACTCTTCAAGCGCGGGCAATTTGTTACAGGCGTAGGCGGCACCAACCAGCGAACCGATGGAGCACCCAGCGACGATATCAACATCAATGCCCATGTGTTTGAGGGCTTTGATGACACCAATATGGGACCAGCCTCGCGCAGCACCTGAGCCCAGCGCCAGACCTATTTTCATTTTTCTCATTTGACCAACAAACTTCCCCTGGCTTACGGGCGTAGCAACATCTCCAACGCTCAGTTAACATAGTGCTACCCAGGCTTTTTTATACGCCGTTTTTTTATCAGGGAGTTTTTTGTGTCTCAGCTTTGTCCCTGTGGTAGCGCAGTCGAGTATAGCCTATGTTGCCACCGATATCTGTCTGGCGAGCAAGTCGCACCCGATCCATTGCACCTCATGCGTTCGCGCTACTGCGCTTTTGTGATGAAAGACGCAGATTATTTGATCAGGACCTGGCATTCGGCCTGTCACGCGGCCCGTTTCCGGGATGAGATCGGTGCCGGATTTGCCACAACTGAATGGCTGGGGCTGACCGTTTTCGAACACACCGTGTCTGAGGCGGACAACACCGGTTACGTCAGTTTTGTCGCCCGTTTTCGCGAACACGAAAAACCAGGGGCGATCATTGAACGTTCTCGTTTTTTAAAAGAAAACGGTCAGTGGTACTATATCGATGGTACACGCCCGCAATTTGGACGCAACGACCCCTGCCCTTGTGGCTCAGGTAAAAAATTTAAAAAATGCTGCGGCTAGTCAATTGCCCGACAGTATTCACTCAGCAAACATCATCAACAGGATTACCGCTGCAATGCATTCTTTACAACGAAAAGTGCTTCGTACCATCTGCCCTGACCAGAAGGGGCTTATCGCGCGTATTACGAATATTTGCTACAAACATGAACTGAATATCGTGCAGAACAATGAGTTTGTAGACCACCGCACCGGTCGTTTTTTCATGCGCACCGAACTGGAAGGCATTTTTAACGACGCCACGCTGCTGGCCGATCTGGATAGCGCCTTACCGGAAGGCTCCATTCGCGAGTTGAATCCTGCCGGGCGCCGTCGCGTGGTGATTCTGGTCACCAAAGAAGCGCATTGTCTGGGCGATCTGTTAATGAAAGCCAACTATGGCGGTCTGGATGTGGATATCGCCGCCGTGATTGGTAATCACGAAACGCTGCGTTCGCTGGTCGAGCGTTTTGAAATTCCTTTCGAGCTGGTCAGTCACGAAGGATTAACCCGTGAAGAGCACGATCAGAAGATGGCGGACGCGATTGACGCGCACCAACCGGATTACGTGGTGCTGGCGAAATATATGCGCGTGCTGACACCGGAGTTTGTGGCGCGCTTCCCGAACCAGATTATTAATATTCACCACTCGTTCCTGCCGGCGTTCATCGGCGCACGCCCTTACCACCAGGCTTATGAGCGCGGGGTGAAGATCATCGGCGCGACGGCGCACTACGTGAATGACAATCTGGACGAAGGTCCGATCATCATGCAGGACGTCATCCATGTGGATCACACCTACACGGCCGAAGACATGATGCGCGCCGGGCGCGACGTCGAAAAGAACGTTCTGAGCCGCGCGTTGTATCAGGTACTTGCCCAGCGCGTGTTTGTGTACGGCAACCGGACGATTATTCTTTAATCGACTGAGAAATGAATTGGTTAGCTTTTACGCCTTTACGGGTAAAAATCAGGCAACCAGTTTATTTTTCTCGCCGGAATGCTTTACAGGGGCGCATCATTTGATATGATGCGCCCCGCTTCCCGAAATGGAAGCAGGCCAGTAAAACGCATTACCCCGTGGTGGGGTTCCCGAGCGGCCAAAGGGAGCAGACTGTAAATCTGCCGTCATCGACTTCGAAGGTTCGAATCCTTCCCCCACCACCATTCACGCTGTAAGTTCTGACAATATATTTACCCCTGGTGGGGTTCCCGAGCGGCCAAAGGGAGCAGACTGTAAATCTGCCGTCATCGACTTCGAAGGTTCGAATCCTTCCCCCACCACCATCACTTCCCTGTTATCCCTTTGCCAAATCAATTGATGTTTCCCTATATTCTGCCCATGCGGGGAAGGATGAGAAGCTTCGATTAAGGTTCGATTCGAGCGTAGCGAGAAAGCGTTGCCGCAGGCAACGACCCGAAGGGCGAAGCGCAACGCGCCGAGTAATCCTTCCCCCACCACCATCACTTCCCTGTTATCCCTTTGCCAAATCAATTGATGTTTCCCTATATTCTGCCCATGCGGGGAAGGATGAGAAGCTTCGATTAAGGTTCGATTCGAGCGTAGCGAGAAAGCGTTGCCGCAGGCAACGACCCGAAGGGCGAAGCGCAACGCGCCGAGTAATCCTTCCCCCACCACCATCACTTCCCTGTTATCCCTTTGCCAAATCAATCGACGTTGCCCTGTATTCTGCCCATGCGGGGAATTTTCGATTCGAACGGCACCCAGCAAAACGCTACATCGGTGGCAATCTGCGCTTCACCGGCGAGCTTTTCACTATCGATGTATTACACTGCGCATGCTCGGAAAGTCCATCAAGCAAGGTATCGAGTTGATCGATGGTGCGCACCACCAGCCGGATAACGAAACAATCCTCGCCGGTCACTTTGTCGCTTTCAATACATTCGGGCATCGCCTGAATATATTTATCCACTTTATGAAGCAGGCCCGGTAAAGGCCGAACCCGTACCAGCGCCTGCAAGGTATATCCCAGCGCAGTCAGGTTTACCTGCGCGCCATATCCCTGAATGACGCCGCGCTCTTCCAGGCGTTTCACACGCTCAGCGGTACTCGGTGAAGTCAATCCTACCCGACCACTCAATACCTTTAATGACATCCGCGCATCTTCTACCAGACACGCTACTATCCGTCGGTCGATTACATCAATAAGGTCATTCATGAATTTTTCCTGATAATAAAAAGTTATTCACGCATTTCACCTTATATCAACGCTGTAAAAGCGAACAGCCATTTTCGAAAATAGAGCCTTCAATCAGGAGGTGTGTGATGCGTGATCTTCAGCAAGGCGTCTGGCAAATGAGCCTGGCAATGGTGATTTCCGGTTCAATCGGCGCGTTTGTGTTACTTTCCGGCCTGCCGGTTACTGACGTGGTGTTCTGGCGCTGCCTGATTGGGGCTATCGCGCTATTTCTCTTTATCCGTCTCAGCAAACAACCGTTTAGCCCGCTGACCAGCGTCACGTTGGGGCTGGCAATCCTGGGCGGCATCGCGCTGGTCGTAAACTGGTTGCTGCTGTTTGCCGCCTACGAGCGCATCTCAATCGGTCTGTCGACCGTGGTGTACAACACCCAGCCCTTTATGCTGGTGATGATGGGAATGCTGATGGGCGAGCGAGTCAGTGCAGTAAAATGGGGCTGGCTGTTCCTCGCCTTTGGTGGCGTGGTCATTTTATTATCGGGTGAACTGACCGGAGGCCATCCTACAGCCTGGTTAACCGGTGTGGCCCTCGCACTTGGTGCAGCGTTCTTTTACGCCCTGACGGCAATCATTACCCGCAGACTGAGAAGCATCGCGCCACAGCATATTGCCTTTATTCAGGTGCTGACGGGGGTGGTCATGCTCTTGCCGCTGGCCCAGTTCCCGGCGCTCATCCACGCATACCCGTGGGGTATCTTACTGACGCTGGGGATTGTTCATACCGGCATCATGTACCAGTTGCTGTACAGCGCCATTCAGAAATTGCCCACGCCTGTTACCGGTTCTTTATCCTTTATTTATCCGGTGGTGGCGATCGTCGTCGATAACGTGGTGTTTGGTCATTCACTTAACGCCACACAACTGACAGGCGGCGCGTTAATTCTGTTTGCGGCGGCAGGAAATAACCTCGGCTGGGGCGAAAAAAAACCCCGCGAATGCGAGGTTTCTGATAAAGCCACCCATCAGTGACGGGCGCGAACAATCTGGTATTTGCGCGTCAGATATTCGACTGGCGCGCTCCAGATGTGTACCAGACGGGAGAACGGGAACAGCAGGAACAGCGTCATCCCCAGTACCAGGTGCAGACGGAAGATAAACGCCACCCCCTCCAGATGCGCCGATGCCCCCCCGTGGAACGTCACCACAGACTGCGCCCATCCCACCAGTTTCATCATTTCGCTGCCGTCCATATGCTGGGCGGAGAACGGAATGGTCGACAGTCCCAGCGCACACTGGATCACCAGCAGCGAGAGGATCAGGATGTCAGCGCCGGTGGTGGTCGCCCGCACGCGTGGGCTAAACAGACGACGTTTGAGCAACAACACGCCGCCCACGAGACACATCAGGCCCGCCGCGCCGCCGCCAATCATTGCCATCTTCTGTTTCACTTCAATAGGCAGCCACGCTTCATACATCCAGTGCGGCGTCAGCATACCGAGGAAGTGACCGGCGAAGATCCCCAGAATCCCGAAGTGGAACAGGTTTGAGGCCATGTTCATCCCCTTGCGATCCAGCATCTGGCTGGACGCGGCGCGCCAGGTATACTGACCGTAGTCATAACGCAGCCAGCTACCAATCAGAAACACAGACCCGGCGATATACGGATAGATGTCAAAGAAGAACATATTCAGGAAGTGCATTATTGCTGTCCTCCGGTGGTGATATTCAGATATTGCGGCGCAACGGCTCCGGCAAAACGACGCTGGTGAGCGGAGATTTCAGACTCGCCGCAGCCCTGATCGGCAAAGAATTTCACCTGCTCTTCTTCCCAGACCGCATCGAGCGCTTGCGGCGTATCGTCGCGAACTTCATCGGCAATTTTTTCGGCAACTTTGTCACTGTCGATCGTCGCATTCGCCAGCTTCAGCAGCAGGTCGAACAGCACCGCATAGCGGCTTTCACGCTGTTGCAGACGCGCACTCAGTAGCGCCAGAATCGGGGCGATGTCCTGCAACCCGCCCAGCGCCTCGCGCTTCGGCAACTGTGCCAGGTATTCCAGATACAGCGGCAGATGATCCGGCAATTCACGACTGTCGAGCTGTAAACCGTGCTGCTCGTACTGCGCCATCAGATCAACCATCGCCTGACCGCGGTCGCGTGACTCACCGTGGACATGTTCGAACAGCAATAGCGAGGTTGCCCGACCGCGGTCAAACAGTTCGCTGTAGTTGGCCTGCACATCCAGCATCTCCTGCGCGGTTAAATCGCGCAGGAAAACGCTGAGCGTATGCGCATCCTCTTTATCAAGATTTTCAGATGACGCGAGTGCATCGTACAGTTCCTGCTGATGCTGCCACATGGCAGCATCCGGGTACTCGAGCAGACGCGAAACAATGACGAGTTCAATCATTGGTGCGGCTCCGTTTTGCTGGTCACATCGATGGCGTCAATGCGGCGGCTGTTGAACAGGTTGAATTTGGTGTCAGAACCGTGGCAACCGTCGCCGAAGGTAAAGCCACAACCGCTTTTCTCCGGGAACGCATCACGCGCCAGTTCACGATGGCTACTCGGTACGACAAAACGATCTTCGTAGTTGGCAATCGCCAGATAGCGGTACATCTCCTGCGCCTGTGCTTCGCTTAAGCCCACCTCTTCCAGCGCGCGGGTATCCACTTTACCGTCAACGGTTTCCGCACGTTTATAGTGACGCATCGCCAGCATCCGTTTCAGCGCCAGCAGCACCGGTTGGGTATCGCCTGCGGTGAGCAAGTTAGCAAGGTACTGAACCGGAATACGCAGGCTGTCGACGTCCGGCAGAATGCCGTTGCTGCCAAGCTCACCCGCATCCGCCGCCGACTGAATCGGGGACAGCGGCGGCACATACCATACCATCGGTAGCGTGCGATATTCCGGATGCAGCGGCAGTGCCAGCTTCCAGTCCATCGCCATTTTATAAACCGGCGACTGCTGTGCGGCATCAATCACGCTCAATGGAATACCGTCTTTCAGCGCCTGTTCGATGACCGCCGGGTCGTTCGGATCGAGGAAGACATCCAGTTGGCGCTGATACAGATCTTTTTCGTGCTCGGTGCTCGCCGCGCTTTCAATCGCATCTGCGTCATACAGCAGTACGCCGAGATAACGAATACGGCCCACGCAGGTTTCGGAACAGACGGTTGGCTGGCCAGCTTCAATACGCGGATAACAGAAGATGCACTTCTCGGACTTCCCACTCTTCCAGTTGAAGTAGATCTTTTTGTACGGACAGCCGGTGATGCACATCCGCCAGCCGCGGCACTTATCCTGGTCGATCAGCACGATGCCGTCTTCTTCACGCTTGTAGATAGCGCCGCTCGGGCAGGTCGCCACGCACGCCGGGTTGAGGCAGTGCTCGCACAGGCGCGGCAGATACATCATGAAGGTGTTTTCAAACTGACCGTACATCGCCTTCTGCATGTTTTCGAAGTTCTGGTCTTTGGCGCGTTTTTCAAATTCGCCACCCAGAATTTCTTCCCAGTTCGGACCACTGGTGATTTTGTCCATCCGCTTGCCGGTAATCAGCGAGCGTGGACGGGCAATCGGCTGGTGCTTACTTTCCGGCGCGTTGTGCAGGTTCTGGTAGTCGTAGTCAAACGGCTCGTAATAGTCGTCAATTCCCGGCAGATGCGGGTTGGCGAAAATTTTACCGAGCAGCATCGCACGGTTCCCCATACGCGGCTGCAGTTTGCCGTTGATTTTACGGATCCAGCCGCCCTTCCATTTCTCCTGGTTTTCCCAGTCATTCGGGAAACCAACGCCAGGCTTGCTTTCCACGTTGTTGAACCAGGCGTATTCCATTCCTTCGCGGCTGGTCCAGACATTTTTACAGGTCACAGAACAGGTGTGGCAGCCGATGCACTTATCGAGATTCAGCACCATGCCGACTTGTGAACGAATTTTCATTTTACGCTCTCCTGTACCTGGTCATTGCCTTCGCCATCCAACCAGTTAATGTTCTTCATCTTACGTACCACAACAAATTCATCACGGTTTGAACCGACGGTACCGTAGTAGTTAAAGCCGTAGGCCAGTTGCGCATAGCCACCAATCATGTGAGTGGGTTTTGGCGTAATACGGGTCACTGAGTTGTGGATCCCGCCGCGCTGCTGGGTAATTTCAGACCCTGGCAGGTTCACGATACGTTCCTGGGCGTGGTACATCATGGTCATCCCGGCCGGAACACGCTGGCTTACCACCGCACGCGCCGTCAGGGCACCGTTACTGTTGAACACTTCGATCCAGTCGTTATCTTCAATGCCCAAATCTTTGGCGTCGGTTTCACTCATCCACACAATCGGGCCGCCGCGTGACAAGGTCAGCATCAGCAGGTTGTCGCTGTAGGTAGAGTGGATGCCCCATTTCTGGTGTGGCGTCAGGAAGTTGAGTGCTTTTTCCGGGTTACCGTTGGATTTCTCGCCCATCACTGATTTCACCGAACGGGTGTCGATAGGCGGACGGTAAACCAGCAGGCTTTCGCCGAAATCACGCATCCACTGGTGATCCTGATACAGCGACTGACGACCGGTCAGCGTACGCCACGGAATCAGCTCGTGTACGTTGGTGTAACCGGCGTTGTAAGAGACGTGTTCGTCTTCCAGACCGGACCACGTCGGGCTGGAGATGATCTTACGCGGCTGCGCCTGGATATCGCGGAAGCGGATTTTTTCCTCTTCTTTATTGGTCGCCAGATGCGTATGGTCGCGTCCGGTAAACTCGCTGAGCGCGGCCCAGGCTTTTACCGCCACGTGGCCATTCGTTTCCGGCGCCAGGGTCAGGATCATCTCTGCCGCGTCAATGGCGGTGTTGAGCATTGGTTGGCCTTTTGCCGGGCCGTCTGCCTTGGTGTAGTTAAGCTTACGCAGCAGGTCCATTTCGCTCTGAGTATTCCAGGCGATCCCTTTACCGCCGTTACCGATTTTCTCCATCAGCGGGCCGATCGAGGTGAACCGTTCATAAGTCGCCGGGTAATCGCGTTCAACGGTCATAATGTGCGGCGCGGTGACGCCCGGAATCAGATCGCATTCGCCTTTTTTCCAGTCCTTCACGTCCAGCGGCTGCGCCAGTTCGGCGGCAGAATCGTGTTGAATCGGCAGCGTGACGACATCTGTCTCTTTCCCGAGATGCCCCACGCAGACTTCTGAGAATTTCTTCGCGATAGCCTTGTAGATTTCCCAGTCGCTTTTCGATTCCCAGGCCGGGTCAACGGCCGCAGACAGCGGATGAATAAACGGATGCATATCAGAGGTATTCATGTCGTCTTTTTCATACCAGGTCGCCGTTGGCAGCACGATGTCGGAGTACAAACAGGTACTCGACAGACGGAAGTCCAGCGTCACGACCAGGTCCAGCTTGCCGTCGAGACCGTTGTCCTGCCATTCCACTTCTTCCGGCTTCACGCCTCCCTGCTGACCCAGATCTTTCCCCTGGATCCCGTGTTCGGTTCCCAGCAGGTATTTCAGCATGTATTCATGCCCCTTACCGGATGAGCCCAGCAGGTTGGAGCGCCAGATGAACAGGTTGCGCGGATGGTTTTTCCCGTTCTCCGGCTGCTCGGCCGCGAAACGGATCGAACCTTCTTTCAGTGATTTGACGGTGTAATCCACCGGCGTCATCCCGGCTTTCTTCGCGTCTTCGGCGATAGTCAACGGGTTGGTACCAAGCTGCGGTGCGGACGGCAGCCAGCCCATGCGCTCAGCACGCACGTTGAAATCAATCAGATGACCGCTGTAGCGCGATTTGTCCGCCAGTGGTGACAGCAGTTCCTGCGCGGTAACGGTCTCATAGCGCCACTGGCTGGAGTGGTTGTAGAAGTACGACGTACTGTTCATGTGACGTGCCGGACGCTGCCAGTCAAGGGCAAACGCCAGCGGCTGCCAGCCGGTCTGCGGACGCAGTTTTTCCTGGCCGACATAGTGCGCCCAGCCACCGCCGCTCTGGCCGATACAGCCACAGAACACCAGCATGTTGATCAGACCACGATAGTTCATATCGAGGTGATACCAGTGGTTCAGACCGGCACCGACGATGATCATCGAACGGCCATGCGTCTTATCGGCGTTGTCGGCAAACTCACGCGCGATGCGGGTGATCTGTGCACGCGGCACGCCGGTAATCTGTTCTGCCCACGCCGGGGTATACGCTTTGATGTCGTCATAACTGGTGGCGCAGTTGGCATCGTTCAGACCGCGTTCCAGACCGTAGTTAGCCATCGTCAGGTCATACACGGTGGTAACCAGCGCCGTTGTGCCGTCTGCCAGTTGCAGACGTTTAGCCGGCAGTTTGTGCAGCAGCACGTTTTCCAGTTCGACTTTATTGAAGTGCTCGGTGCCTTCACCACCAAAGTACGGGAAGCCCACCTCGGCGATCTCGTCCTGGCTACCCAGCAGACTCAATTGCAGTTCTGTCTCGGCACCGGTCGTACCATCGCGCTGCTCGAGGTTCCATTTGCCTTTTTCACCCCAGCGGAAACCGATCGAGCCGTTCGGCGCAACCATGTCACCATTGTTGTTAATGGCAACGGTTTTCCATTGCGGATTATTTTCCTGGCCCAGTGAATCCACAAGGTCAGCAGCGCGCAGCATACGGCCCGCGGCATAGTAACCGTCACGCGCTTCCAGCATCACCAGCATCGGCATGTCGGTGTAGCGACGTACGTAGTCGGTAAAGTACTGGCTCGGATTGTCGAGATGGAATTCACGCAGCATGACGTGACCCATTGCCAGCGCCATCGCCGCATCGGTGCCCTGCTTCGGCGCCAGCCAGAGGTCGCACAGCTTGGCGATTTCAGCGTAGTCCGGCGTTACCGCAACGGTTTTAGTGCCTTTATAACGGACTTCGGTAAAGAAGTGAGCATCCGGCGTACGGGTCTGCGGAACGTTAGATCCCCAGGCGATGATGTAGCTGGAGTTGTACCAGTCAGCGGATTCCGGCACGTCGGTCTGCTCACCCCAGGTCTGCGGAGACGCCGGTGGCAGGTCGCAGTACCAGTCGTAGAAGCTCAGGCAGGTGCCGCCAATCAGGGAGAGATAACGCGCGCCGGACGCATAAGAAACCATCGACATCGCCGGGATCGGCGAGAAGCCCGCCACGCGGTCCGGGCCGTACGTTTTCACGGTATAGACGTTAGAAGCGGCAATCAGCTCATTTACTTCCTGCCAGGAAGAACGGACGAAACCACCGCGACCACGCGCTTGTTTAAAGCTTTTTGCTTTATCGGCGTCTTCGATGATGGACGCCCAGGCGTCAACCGGATCGCTGTGCTGCACTTTCGCCTCACGCCACATCTTCATCAGACGTTTGCGCATCAGCGGGTATTTCAGTCGGTTAGCACTGTAGAGATACCAGGAATAACTCGCACCACGCGGACAGCCACGAGGCTCGTGGTTTGGCATGTCCGGACGGGTACGTGGGTAGTCGGTTTGCTGGGTTTCCCAGGTCACCAGACCGTTTTTAACGTAGATTTTCCAGCTACATGAGCCGGTGCAGTTAACCCCGTGGGTTGAGCGCACAACTTTATCGTGCTGCCAACGCTGGCGATATCCATCCTCCCAGTCCCGGTTGGTTTCGAGAAGCTGGCCGTGCCCATTGGCAAAGGTTTCACCCTTCTGCTTGAAGTAGCGAAACCGGTCCAGGAATTTACTCATCGGTTCTCTCCTGTGGAGCCTGACGGCTCTCTGATAAATCGACATTGCTTGATTGAGAGCGAAGGTAACGCTCTGAAAGGTCGTGAGAATTGATAACGATCAAGGCATACAGGGATGAAAATGGAGGGTAATTTTTGAAATACCCCTTTCGGAGGATTGGGCATTTAACAATATCCATCTGTTTTTAAAGCTTATTTTTTCAATCGTATTTTCCGTAAATGTTAAATTCTTAACGAGTGGGTATTAAGAGGTATGCCCTCTTGGTTGACCTCTTTTCGCAACGAACTGATAGAGCGACGTGACAATAACCATCAGTATGTTGTAACTAATCAGAGGCAAAAAAAAGCGCGGTCTAACGCCGCGCAATGGGGAATACATGACTGCTGTTTTTATTTTTTCGAATGTCGTCCGTATACCAACCAGGTGATAATCACACAGGCGATATAGAAGATCAGGAAGACTTTCATCGCGTCAACCGGTGAGCCGGTTAAGGCCAGCGAGGTACCAAACGCTTTCGGGATAAAGAAGCCGCCAATCGCGCCAATCGCAGAGATAAAGCCTAACGCTGCTGCTGTATCGGTCGCCGCTTCGCGCATCGCTTTCTCTTCAGAGCCGCCTTCAGCCTTCACGCGATCCATCGTCAGCTTACGGAAGATAACGGAGATCATCTGGAAGGTGGAGCCGCTACCCAGCCCGGCCGTCATAAACAAGGCAAGGAAGACCGCGAAGAAGGCGATGAAACTGCCGCCCGATCCGTTGGTTGGTAAGGTCAGGAACAGCAGACCGCTGAAAATCGCCATCAGCACGAAGTTCACCAGCGTGACACGAGTCCCGCCTAATCGGTCAGAGATCGCCCCGCCCGCAGAACGCGCCAGCGCGCCAACCAGGGGACCAAAAAATGCATAATGCAGGATCTGAATCTCCGGAAACTGGGTCTTTGACAGCATCGCAAAACCTGCGGAAAACCCTATGAATGAGCCGAACGTCGCCAGATAAAGCAGGCTCATGATCCACAGATGACCACGCTTGAGAACCGGCAATTGCTCCTTCAACGATGCTTTTGAGGTCGCCAGTTCATTCATACCAAACCAGGCCGCCAGCGTGAAGAAAGCGAGGAACGGCACCCAGATCCATGCGGCATTCGCCAGATACAGTTGCGAACCATCCGGTTGCTCAACGCCGTGGCTGCCAAAGACAGCGAAGATCGACAGCGAGACCACCAGCGGCGCAACAAGCTGCATTACGCTGACGCCCATATTTCCCAGACCGCCGTTCAGCCCCAGCGCACCGCCCTGCTTCTGCTTTGGAAAGAAGAAGCTGATGTTCGCCATACTGGAGGCAAAGTTTGCGCCGGCAAAGCCGCACAGCAATGAAATCACGATAAAGGTACTGAACGGTGTGGACGTATCCTGCACCGCGAACCCTAACCAGACGCACGGGATAATCAGGATCCCGGTACTGAACGCGGTCCAGCGACGACCGCCGAAGACCGGTACCATAAAGGAGTAAGGCACACGTAATAACGCGCCAGAGACCGACGGTAACGCCGTCAGCATAAACAACTGTTCAGTGGTAAACGTGAAACCGACTTTCGGCAGATTCACCGCAACAGCACTGAATAACATCCAGACGCAAAACGCCAGCAGCAGACAGGGGACAGAAATCCACAGGTTGCGACTGGCGATACGATGACCTCGCTGTGCCCAGAATGCCGGATCTTCCGGCCGCCATTCTGTGATTACAGCTCCAGATGCCCTTTCGGGGACGGATGAGTGACTCATAGACACCTCTGATACTCGATTCGATGCCTGCAACAGTAGGGTTTACAGCGCGAGGTAAGTTGATATAAATCAAAGGAAAAGTTGTCGATATCTCAACAGAAAAATCATGATCACCCTAAGTGAGTAGGATAATTCACCAAAAAATACGTGGTTTTTCACAGTGCTGCCTGCCGCAGGTACCCCCTTCCTCAAATCCCCTGCGGATACGGCAATTAAGAGGTAACTCGCTTTAGGTATGGGTATACTCCAGGGGATGGTCGAGAATAACGCCACTGCCGATTCTGCCCGGCACTCTCGTCATTCATTGAGGTTTCCCCATTCGCTGTCCGGAGACCTGAAGGAAGAAGGTTTTATGCTAAAACGTTGTCTCTCTCCGCTCACGCTGGTTAACCAGGTGGCGCTTATTGTGATGCTCTCAACCGCGATCGGCGTGGCGGGTATGGCTGTCTCTGGCTGGCTGGTTCAGGGCGTCCAGGGTAGCGCGCACGCCATTAATAAAACCGGATCGCTGCGGATGCAAAGCTATCGACTGCTCGCCGCGGTACCACTGAGCGCTGACGACCAGAAATTGCTTGATGAGATGGAGCAGACCGCGTTCAGCCCGGAACTGACCCGCGCAGCAGAACGCGACGGTCAGCAGGAACAACTGCGCGCCCTCCAGGATTACTGGCATCGCGAACTCTCCCCCGGCCTGCGGCAAGCCAGTAGCAGAGACGCCGTCGCGGCCGACGTCAACCAGTTTGTCGCTGGCCTTGATCGGCTCGTCTCCGCGTTTGACCACACCACCGAAATGCGCATCGAACGCGTGGTGATGGTGCACCGGGTGATGGCGATTTTTATGGCGCTGCTGCTGGTCTTTACCATTATCTGGCTGCGGGCGCGACTGCTTCAGCCGTGGAAGCAACTGTTGTCGATGGCCCGCGCCGTCAGTCAGCGCGACTTTACCCAACGCGCGCAAATCGGCGGGCGTAATGAGATGGCGATGCTCGGCGACGCGCTTAATAACATGTCCGACGAACTGGCAGAAAGCTATTCAGTGCTCGAACAACGCGTCAGAGAAAAAACGGCCGGGCTGGAGCAGAAAAACCAGATCCTCTCTTTTCTCTGGCAGGCCAACCGCCGTCTGCATTCGCCGGTGCCGCTTTGCGAACGACTCTCCCCGGTGCTGAACGGTCTGCAAAACCTGACCCAAATGCATGACATCGAACTGCGGGTTTATGACCAGGAAGATGAAGAGAACCATCAGGAATTTACCTGCCAGTCCGATATCAGCTGTGATGATAAAGGGTGCCATCTCTGTCCCCGCGAGTCGCTGCCGCCAATTGAAGGGGGAATGACGCTGAAATGGCGCTTAACGGACACCCATACCCAGTACGGCATTTTGCTGGCGACCCTGCCGCAGGGGCATCACCTGAGTCACGATCAGCAGCAACTGGTGGATACCGTCGTGGAACAGCTCACCGCGACGCTGGCGTTGGATCGCAATCAGGAACGCCAGCAGCAGTTGATTGTCATGGAGGAGCGTGCAACCATTGCGCGCGAACTGCATGATTCTATTGCACAATCACTGTCCTGTATGAAGATGCAGGTCAGTTGCCTGCAAATGCAGGGAGAGACATTGCCGGACAGCAGCCGCGACCTGCTCGGCCAGATCCGCAACGAGCTGAATGCGTCATGGGCGCAACTGCGTGAACTGTTGACGACGTTTCGCTTACGGCTGACGGAACCCGGTCTGCGCCCCGCGCTGGAAGCCAGCTGCCAGGAATACAGCGCCCGTTTTGGTTTTACGGTGAAACTGGATTACCAGTTACCACCGCGCCTGGTGCCTTCGCATCAGGCGATTCACCTGCTGCAAATTGCCCGCGAAGCCTTAAGCAATGCGCTTAAGCATTCTCACGCTGATGATGTGGTGGTCACCGTGGCGCTGAAAGGCAAGCAGGTAAAATTGACTGTACAGGACAACGGCTGCGGCGTTCCTGAGAACGCCGAACGCAGTAACCACTATGGCATGATCATTATGCGCGACCGGGCACAGAGCCTGCGCGGAGATTGCCAGGTACGCCGTCGCGAGACGGGAGGCACTGAAGTCGCTGTCACGTTTATTCCCGAAAAATACTTCACAGAAGTTCAAGGAGATACCCATGAATAATCAGGAACCGGCAACTATCCTGCTCATCGACGATCATCCGATGTTGCGGACCGGCGTCAAACAGCTTGTCAGCATGGCGCCCGATATCACCGTGGTCGGTGAAGCCAGCAACGGCGAACAGGGTATCGAACTGGCCGAATCGCTTGACCCGGATCTGATCCTGCTCGACCTGAACATGCCAGGGATGAACGGGCTGGAAACCTTAGACAAATTACGTGAGAAAGCGCTGTCCGGACGGATCGTCGTCTTTAGCGTGTCGAATCATGAGGAAGATGTCGTGACGGCGCTCAAGCGCGGGGCTGATGGTTATCTGCTGAAGGATATGGAACCGGAAGATCTGCTTAAGTCGTTACAGCAGGCTGCCGCCGGAGAAATGGTCTTAAGTGAAGCGTTAACGCCGGTGCTGGCTGCCAGCCTGCGCGCCAACCGTGCCACCTCCGATCGCGATGTCACCCAACTCACCCCGCGTGAGCGTGACATTCTGAAGCTTATCGCCCAGGGTCTACCGAACAAAATGATTGCCCGCCGCCTGGATATCACCGAGAGCACGGTGAAAGTCCACGTGAAGCATATGCTGAAGAAGATGAAGCTTAAATCACGTGTTGAAGCGGCAGTGTGGGTGCATCAGGAACGTATCTTCTGATTACTCCTCCGGGAGCAACCTCCAGCGCGGATCGTCCCCTGGCATTGCCATAAAGGGTTCCGTCAGCGTGAGCGTGATCTCATTGGAAGAGACACGCTGCCCCTTCTCATCTTCCACCACTACCGACAATTGCCAGCGGTTACTCGCGCCTTCGCTGCTGTCCCAGGCCGGCATAATCACCGTCCAGCCCTCAACGCTTTCCGCGTTTGCCCCCGCCGTCAGGCTCAGCGCCTGCGCATCCCCCTGCCAGGTGAGATGACGAACGCCATGTCGACTACGTACCTGCAATTTTAGCGGCACCGTTTCGCCCGGATGCAGATCCCACGGTGGGGTTGCCAGAAATACGCTCAGGGTTTTGCGCTGACGATACTCCATCGTCGGCAGGTTGTTGCGCTGCGGATGATCGTAGCGGCTTCCGCGCAGCGACTGGCTCTCCGCCACCTCGCTGGCAGCCAGTTGTTTTTTCAGCGGTACGCCGAAGCGGTAGTTCAGGTTCAGCCCGAGGTTGTTCTGGCTGAGACCGCTCTCCCCCTGCTTGTGCTGGGCGGTGACCGTGACCAGCGGGACCGGGGTGTAATTCAGCCCCAGTTTCACCGCCACCGGATTGTGATAGCCCGTTCCGGAATCGAACAGATCGACGCTGTCACCAAAATATTGTTCCACGCTAACGCTGGTATTGAGATATTCGTAGAACGGCAGTCGCATTTGCGCCGTTACGTCGTAACCGCGCGCCATTCGTTGCTCCAGCGTCGGCGTATGGGCGCGCCATGAGGCAAACGGCTGGTAATAATTGGCCGACAGCCGCAGGTATTCCCCCCACGCTTCAGCGCCCAGCCCGCCGCGCTGGAGGTTTTCATCGAGCAGATTATCGTAGAAAGTGTTATAGCCGAGCAGCCAGCCGTCACGCACCCAGCGCTGGCCGATACCCACATTACTCACCAGCCCGTCATCCTGCTGAGTAAGACCCAGTTGACTCCAGGTGAGGTAGCGCGAGTTATCCTGCCAGGGGACAAACCAGCTTCCGCGACTACCGTTGAAATTGCCTTCGTTATCGACCTGCACGTTGACGCTGGCCTTCCCCCATGGCGACAGCCAGGATTCCAGTTGTTGATTCACCTGCTCACTCACCGCATCGCGCACCTGGCCAAAGGCAAATTGTTTTGCCTGCTCGCCGGTGTCCAGACCGTTGTCGATCATGCTCGCCTCGCCAAAGGCTTTTACCATCTCGGCGAAATGTTTTGCGCCTTCATGCGCTTCGGGAGCCATGCCCAGATCGGGCAACCCGTCCTGGTTATTATCAAAGGGATTTTCGGCCTGTTGCATAAAGGCGGATTGTGCACTGGCGTGACCGCCTGCTAACAGCAAGAGTAACCAGAGAGGGAGGGAATGCGATACAAAACGACTCAAATTGACGATAGCTTCTTACGGAATTCAGTTAACTTAACCTTTAAAAGCTTACCTGACTCCTCGTCGTTTTGCAGGTTTTCTCACACTTTCAGGAATATCCTTACTCTTGCCAGGCTCTCCTTTTCCTCAGACTTTCGTTGGTATCACCCCGCTTGCGCGGTAACATAAGTGACTGACAATTCAAACTTCCCCGCTAACAGGAGTCAACATGCAAAAGATAGTGATCATTGCCAACGGTGCGGCATACGGTAGCGAATCGTTATTTAACAGCCTGCGGCTGGCGATCGCGTTACGTGAACAGGCGAGCGACCTCGACCTTCGTCTGTTTCTGATGTCGGATGCCGTTACGGCGGGTTTGCGCGGTCAGAAGCCCACAGAAGGCTACAACATCCAGCAGATGCTGGAGATCCTTACTGCCCAGAACGTCCCGGTAAAACTGTGCAAGACCTGCACGGACGGGCGCGGGATCACGACACTGCCGCTGATCGACGGCGTGGAAGTCGGAACGCTGGTGGAACTGGCGCAATGGACGCTGGCCGCCGACAAAGTGCTCACCTTTTAATCCCCCTTTTCAGGCAAGCTTGCTGAAACAGCCGGTTATTTCCGAATTTAATCTTATTGGGGCGTATCTTTACCAAAAGTAAGTGCGCCCGATCACGCTTTTCTCCGGGATTTTGTCACTATTGTTTAATCGTTATGCCATTTTTTGATCAAAATCAGCATCCACAGCCTAACTCTTTGGTGTTATGCCTCATGGGTAAAATGTGAACAACATCACGCAGCACTTCCGAAAGGAAGTACGTTGTTTTCAATACGGGGTGAGAAATGGCATTAGTAAAGGCAAGTTTGAAGTTATTTGGTGGGGATACCGTGGTCGTACGCTGTTCGGAGCGTTGCCATATCCATCTGATGAGCGAAAAAAATCACGTTAAAGACACGCAGACCGACATATTAAGCGTGCAGAACCGTGATAACGCATGGTTGACCGTACCGTATACCGGCGTCTGGAATGTCCTGATCGACAGTCATAGCCAGTCGCTTGAACATTCCATCAGTTATATCGCCGCCTGATACGCAAATGGCCCGGTCGCGCTTACGCAGCCGGGCCGACATAAGCCTCACGCGAAACCCGGCCGCATAACACCTTCAGGCAGCGACTCCCCTAACAAACCGCGCACGTTAGTC
Source organism: Citrobacter sp. RHB35-C17 (assembly GCF_013816795.1). NCBI lineage: Bacteria > Pseudomonadati > Pseudomonadota > Gammaproteobacteria > Enterobacterales > Enterobacteriaceae > Citrobacter > Citrobacter sp. RHB35-C17. The sequence continues at coordinate 2,542,671 of NZ_CP057150.1, forward strand.
ACCAGATCGTTAAGACACTCATCCTGCATCCCCAGTTTCTGCAACTCCTGTTCAAGCGAAAACAGGTACTGCGCGTTCGTGCCAAGCGGCCCACTGGCAGCAGCAATCAACGGGGCGATAATTTGCGCTCGCGTGTCCGACTCATACAGCGGATGGCGCGGATCCATAATAAATACCAGTGCATTGACCGTTCGTCCGTCGTCCAACGCCAGTTGACACCACGTCGGCAGGTAGCAGCCGGTGATCATTTCGCGCTTCCACAACAGCGTTAATTCCTGTTCAAGCGAGGCATCCGGAAGACGATAGGCCACACCGGTGGTGCGTCCGCCCTCTTTTAGTGCAAGCATTCGTCCCGGCTGACACGCGGTTCCGCGCCCTGCCGTGAGACGCAGGCAAAAGGCCCGATGCCATCCCACCAGCGTACCGGTACATGACTCCTCAAATTCTAACGCCGGGTTCCACATCAACGATCCATAACCGAAGATCCACACCGGTCCATCATCTGGTCGGCATGCCAGCGTCGCCGCAAGGGACGCTGCACGTTGCTCTGCTGACCATAAGAGTGATTCTTCAATAGCACCAAATGCCGTTTTACAATCGGCATTCATCAAGAAATCACGCGTTAACACCTTACACCTCCGCCACTGCATACTTCCCTGCGACAACTTTTTGACGCCTTCCGGGCATTTTAACTGCTCATTTTGAAACCAATATCACGACAATATGCAATTCATGGGCCGCTTGCAAGGCAGCAACGGGGGCGGGTAGCACGATTCGCCTACGCGTTCACGGGAGCTATAGCGTTAGACCTTATAATTGAAGTGGTTAGGATTTCTTATGCCACTTCTCATCTTCACCTTTGGCATACTCTTTTTTCACTGCTGACCACGCCACCTTATGTGCGGTCTCTTCCCGACTGGCATCATCGCGGCGATCGGCTTTGTCCTTGTACTGCTCCCAGGCACTATTGAACGCCTCTTTGTAGATCTCCTGGGCATGGGCGGGTAAGACGTGTTGTACGCTGTCTGGCAGATCTTTTTTTGCTTGATAGGGCATCATTGACTCCACTTTTTGGCTAAACCTTAAGTGTGGTCAACCCTGAGCGCCTCTGCCACTACAATAAGGTTTATTCATTCTGCAGCCTGCATAAGTTTCTGTTATTTAAACACTCTATAAACAAGAGTTTCTCTTTCTGTCGTTTTAAAGGTGAAAGGCCGAAATGCCGTAAAATTTCGTAAAATATCACCGTAAAGCCTGCGTTTTCTGTTATTTTTTACACGCTTTATTACATTTATAACTAAAATCGACCTGCAGAGATGGAGAGCATTCATGACATATGCACATGAGGCGGTGAAAACCCGCCATAAGGAGACATCGCTTATTTTCCCGGTTGTGGCGCTGGTAGTGCTGTTCCTGTGGGGGGGCAGCCATTCACTACCAGCGGTAATCGGCATTAACCTTCTTGCCCTGATTGGTATTTTAAGCAGCGCCTTTAGCGTTGTTCGTCACGCCGACGTACTGGCTCATCGCCTCGGCGAACCCTACGGCTCACTCATTCTGAGCCTGTCAGTGGTCATTCTTGAAGTCAGCCTGATCTCAGCGCTGATGGCGACCGGTGATGCGGCACCTACGCTGATGCGCGACACGCTCTATTCCATCATCATGATTGTCACTGGTGGTCTGGTGGGCTTTTCGTTATTACTGGGCGGGCGTAAGTTCGCCACTCAGTATATGAATCTGTTCGGTATCAAACAGTATCTGATTGCCTTGTTTCCGCTGGCAATTATCGTGCTGGTGTTTCCGATGGCGCTGCCCGGTGCGAATTTCACCACCGGCCAGGCGCTGTTGGTGGCCTTAATTTCTGCCGCGATGTACGGCGTATTCCTGCTCATTCAGACCAAAACGCACCAGAGTCTGTTTGTTTATGAGCACGAAGATGACAGCGACGACGACGACCCGCATCACGGTAAGCCCTCTGCGCACAGTAATGTGTGGCATGCCGTCTGGCTGGTGATTCATCTGATTGCGGTCATTGCCGTCACCAAGATGAACGCAAACCCGCTGGAGACACTGCTGACCGAACTGAACGCCCCGGTCGCCTTTACCGGCTTCCTGGTCGCGCTGCTGATCCTCTCTCCGGAAGGGCTTGGGGCGCTGAAAGCAGTGCTGAATAACCAGGTGCAGCGCGCCATGAATCTGTTCTTCGGTTCAGTGCTGGCCACTATCTCCCTGACGGTACCGGTGGTAACGCTGATTGCGTGGGCGACGGGGAATGACCTGGTGTTCGGCTTAGACGCACCAGAAATGGTAGTGATGGTGGCGTCACTGGTGCTGTGCCATATCTCGTTCTCAACGGGGCGCACTAACGTACTGAACGGTGCGGCGCATCTGGCGCTGTTTGCCGCCTATCTGATGACGATCTTTGCCTGATCCCTCAGACGAAAAAAACCCCGCTGCGGCGGGGTTTTCTGTTTCTGCGTGACTTAGTTCTCAGTGTCGAGCTCGTCGAAGCTTTTCACCAGATCGTCAACCGCTTTCATCTGCACCAGGAACTGTTCCAGCTTCGCCAGCGGTAGCGCGGATGGGCCGTCGCATTTCGCGTTGTCCGGATCCGGATGCGCTTCAATGAACAGACCGGCCAGACCGACCGCCATACCGGCACGCGCCAGCTCAGTCACCTGACCACGACGGCCACCAGACGCTGCGCCAAACGGGTCACGGCACTGCAGCGCGTGGGTCACGTCGAAAATCACCGGGCTGTTGCCAGAAACTTTCTTCATCACGCTGAAGCCCAGCATATCGACAACGAGGTTGTCATAACCGAAGTTTGCCCCACGGTCGCACAGGATCACCTTGTCGTTACCGCCTTCATGGAATTTATCCACGATATTGCCCATCTGACCCGGGCTCACGAACTGCGGTTTCTTCACGTTGATGACCGCGCCGGTTTTCGCCATCGCTTCCACCAGGTCGGTCTGACGCGCGAGGAACGCCGGTAACTGAATCACATCTACAACGTCAGCAACAGGCTGCGCCTGGCTGGCTTCATGAACGTCGGTGATCACTTTTACGCCAAAGGTCTGCTTCAGTTCCTGGAAGATTTTCATCCCTTCTTCCAGGCCCGGTCCACGGTAGGAGTGGATAGAGGAACGGTTGGCTTTATCAAAAGAGGCCTTGAACACGTAAGGGATACCCAGTTTCTGGGTAACGGTCACGTAGTGCTCACAAATGCGCATCGCCAGATCGCGCGATTCCAGCACGTTCATCCCGCCAAACAGCACGAACGGCAGATCGTTTGCTACCTTGATGTCGCCAATGCTAACCACTTTTTGTTTCATAGGATCGCCTTAATGATGAGTAAGAATGTCGATAAATTAATGCAGGACAATTTGCTTATGCGAGATGTTATTAATCTGCGCACGAATCATTTCGCTGATCGGGTCTTCCGGACACTGCTCAACGAAATAGCTTAAATCGGTCAGCGCGACATGTTCACATTCCAGTTGCGCATAAATTAAGCCCCGGTCACGTATTTCATACGGATCTTCCGGGTTAAATTGCAGTAACGCTTCGCTCGCTCGCAGCGCCAGCTCCATCTGTTGTTCTTCCATTAAGGAAGATTTCAGCGTGTCCAGCAGCTTGCGAATCACTTCCGCGTTATCCGCTTCATCCAGGTCCTCGTTAAATAACTCAGCGACCGGACTGATATTCCCCTTCAGCCACACTTCCAGCGTATGCTCATTCAACGTTTCCCCGTTAAACGGGTTGATGAGCCACATCTCGCCTTCCAGCGACTCGATACGCAAAATAAGCTGCGTCGGGAATATCACCGGCACCAGCGGTAATGACAATCGGTTGGCAATCCACAGTAAAATTGCCCCCAGTGACACCGCACTGCCCTGGCGGTTCTTCAGTACCTGGTCAAGCCATAGCGCGTCGGACAAGCGGTAAACGCCGCGGGTGTCAGTAAAGCCCCACTCGCCGTAGAAAAGTGCCAGCAATTTTTCCAGTTGCTCATCCTGAGACAAAAGCTGGCTAATTTCTTCTTGCGCCAGGCTGACCAGACGTTCCAGCTCGTCATAGACAGTTTGCGAAGGGAAATCCAGGCGGATCGATTCCGATGCCAGGATCATCCCGTCGCACAATGGCGCTTTGTTAAATTCGAAATCAGCTAACGACCTCATGACTTACCCCAGTAACGGTATTTTTGTGGTGGCGAGTTTAATGATGATGTACAGCACCACCAGCGCCAGCGGGAACGCGATTAATCGCGCCTGCCGACTGCGCGCCCGACGGTAATCGAGCGCAATAAAACCCAAAACGATGTAAATGATAACTCCAAACAGCTTCTCAGTCAGCCATGTCCCCTGCTCCGTGAATGGCAGGATGTGCGTTTTAGCGATCAACCCCACACCAGTGAGCAACAAAACGGTGTCAACAATCGGCGGTACGACGCGCGTCCAGCGCGCGTGAGCCCGCGCAGAATGACATTCACGCCACCCATAACGCAGCACAAACAGACTAACGGAAAGCGCAATGCTAGCGAGGTGAACCCCTAACAGGAGCGTAACGCTGTTCATACGGGCTTGCATCCGAGCGTAAGACGCTCGTTGTCGCCATAATCGCGACAGGTTTCTACCGCCTGGTAGCCCGCGCGATTAAAGGCGTCACGCACCACGGCGCCCTGCTGCCAGCCATGCTCGATCAACAGAAAACCGCCCGCTTCCAGCTGCGTGCGAGATTGCTCGATGATGTGCACAATGTCGGCCATTCCGCAGTCACCGGCGACCAGGGCGCTCAGCGGTTCGAAGCGGACATCGCCCTGCGCCAGATGCGGATCCTGCTCGTCAATGTACGGCGGATTGCTGACAATCATCGCAAACTGCTGCCCCGGCAAGGCGCTAAACCAGTCGCTTTGCAGAATATGGACATTGTTGATAGCCAGATGAGCCGCATTACGCTGCGCCAGCGCAACGGCATCCGGCATTCTGTCAACCGCCGTGACCTCGCAGTCAGGGCGCTCAGACGCCAGCGCCAGCGCAATCGCACCAGTGCCAGTACCCAGATCGAGAATGCGGCACGGGGTTGTTGGCAGTCGCGCCAGCGCCTGCTCCACCAGACATTCGGTATCCGGACGCGGGATCAACGTGGCCGGTGAAACAAACAGCGGCAACGACCAGAATTCCCGCACGCCAGTTAAATGTGCGATCGGTTCCCCCCGTTGACGGCGAGCCAGCAGCGTCGCCAGTTGCGCCTGCTGGGCGTCGGTCAACGTCGTTTCGCCAAACGCCAGTATCCAGGTGCGCCCTTTTCCGGTCACGAATTCGAGTAAGATCTCGGCATCGCGACGCGGGCTTTCACTCTCCTGTAGCTGGCTTATCGCCTCACGTAACCAGTGCTGAAAATCCATTATTCCTGCTCGGACAGCGCCGCCAGCTGATCGGCCTGGTATTCCTGCACGATCGGCTCAATCAGCATATCCAGTTTGCCTTCCATTGCTTCATCCAGACGGTAGAGCGTCAGGTTGATGCGGTGATCGGTCACACGCCCCTGCGGAAAGTTGTAGGTCCGGTTGCGGTCGCTGCGGTCGCCGCTGCCCAGCAGGTTACGACGCGTTGACGCTTCGGCCTGCTGACGCTTCGCCACTTCTGCCGCGCGAATACGCGCGCCGAGCACCGAGAGCGCTTTGGCTTTGTTCTTGTGCTGCGAACGTTCGTCCTGACACTCCACCACAATGCCGGTCGGCAGGTGAGTAATACGGATCGCGGAGTCGGTGGTGTTAACGTGCTGACCACCCGCCCCGGAGGAACGGAAAGTATCAATGCGGAGATCGGCCGGGTTGATATCCGGCAGTTCGGCTTCCGGCAGCTCCGGCATCACCGCCACGGTACAGGCAGAGGTGTGGATTCGGCCCTGCGATTCCGTTGCCGGTACGCGCTGCACACGATGCCCGCCGGACTCAAACTTCAGTCGACCATAGACGCCGTCGCCGCTGATCTTGGCGATAATCTCTTTATAGCCGCCGTGCTCGCCTTCGCTGGCGCTCATGATCTCCACGCGCCAGCGGCGTGTTTCGGCATAGCGGCTGTACATGCGAAACAGATCACCGGCAAATAAGGCCGCTTCATCACCGCCAGTCCCGGCGCGAACTTCCAGAAACGCATTGCGTTCATCGTCCGGATCTTTCGGCAGTAACAATACCTGTAGCTGCTGTTCCAGTTGTTCACTCTTGTCTTTCGCTTCGCGCAGTTCTTCCTGCGCCATTTCACGCATTTCAGGATCGTCGAGCATCATTTGTGCTGTTTCGATATCGTCCTGAATCTGTTGCCAGTCCGTAAAACAGCGAGAAACATCGCTTAGCTGTGCATACTCGCGCGACAGTGCGCGAAAACGTTCCTGGTCTGCGATGGTTCCCGCATCACCCAGCAGCGCCTGAACTTCTTCATGGCGTTCATGCAGGGCTTCCAGTTTGGCAACGATAGAAGGCTTCATAGGCGTAAATGCACCTTGTAAAAGAAGGGTGTGTTGCTACTCCAGCCCGAGGCTGTCGCGCAAGATATTCAGGCGTTCGTCATCCCCGTCACGGGCGGCCTGCTGAAGAGATTTGGTTGGTGCATGGATCAGGCGGTTGGTCAGTTTCCATGCCAGATCCTGCATAATGGCCTGCGCGTCACCGCCCTGTTCCAGAGCAGCAAGCGCTTTTGCAGTCAGTTCATCCCGTACATGCTCAGACTGACTCCGGTATTCACGAATGGTTTCACTGGCGCCCTGAGCACGCAGCCAGGCCATAAACTCGCTGGTTTCCTGCGCGACAATCGTTTCGGCTTCCACTGCCGCAGCTTTGCGCTGCGCCAGGTTGTGCGAAATGATGCTTTGCAGATCGTCAACGCTATAGAGATAAGCGTTCGCCAGTTTACCGACTTCCGGTTCGACATCGCGCGGAACGGCGATATCCACCAGCAGCATCGGCTGATTGCGGCGGCTTTTCAGCGCACGCTCCACCATCCCTTTACCAATGATAGGCAGCGGGCTGGCGGTTGAACTGATGATAATGTCAGCTTCCCGCAGACGTTCGTCGATGTCGCTGAGTGCGATCACTTCAGCACCCACTTCATCGGCCAGAACCTGCGCCCGCTCGCGGGTGCGGTTGGCGATAATCATCTTCTGCACTTTGTGTTCGCGCAGATGGCGTGCCACCAGTTCGATGGTTTCGCCCGCGCCGACCAACAGCACGGTGACCGTGGAAAGTGATTCAAAGATTTGGCGCGCCAGCGTACAGGCGGCAAACGCAACGGACACGGCGCTGGCACCGATATCGGTTTCGGTACGAACCCGTTTGGCAACGGAGAACGATTTCTGGAACATACGTTCCAGCGCGCTGGCGTTCAGGTGGCCTTTTTGTGAATCCGCAAACGCTTTTTTCACCTGGCCAAGGATCTGTGGTTCACCGAGTACCAGCGAATCCAGACCGCTGGCGACACGCATCAGATGGCTGACCGCATCGTTATCCTGGTGCCAGTAGAGACTGCTGCGCAGATCGTCTTCATCAAGATTGTGGAAATCACATAACCAACGAATCAGCGCTTCCTGCAGGTTATCCTGCTCTTCCACGCTCAGATACAGCTCCGTGCGATTACACGTCGACAAGACCACGCCGCCCTGCACCATTGGCTGCGCAAGCAGGCTTTCCAGCGCCTGATCGAGCGTATCTGGCGAAAACGTTACGCGTTCTCGCAGCGATACAGGTGCCGTCTTATGGTTAATGCCGAGCGCTAAAAGGGTCATGTCTGCGGGAGTAGTACCAGCGTTGATATGGTTAGTCTGCTCGCATCATACAGGATGCGCGGAATCAATAAAAGAGAGTGCCCCCTTTTGGAGTAATCGCTTATTGCTTAAATTAAGATAACGTGAACGTAGACGATATACCCGCGCGGCGCTAGCATTAAGGGTTATTATTGCAACGTATCACAAGGATTCGTCATCATTATGACCCTGCCTGATTTTCGCCTGATCCGCCTGCTTCCGCTGGCAACCCTGGTTCTGACCGCCTGTACGCTCAACGCGCCGAAAGGCCCGGGGAAAAGTCCGGACTCTCCTCAATGGCGGCAACATCAGCAGGAGGTTCGCCAGTTAAATCAGTATCAAACGCGCGGCGCGTTTGCCTATATTTCCGACGAGCAGAAGGTCTATGCGCGCTTTTTCTGGCAGCAGACCGGCCAGGATCGCTATCGCCTGTTGCTGACCAACCCGCTTGGCAGCACCGAGCTTGAACTGAACGCGCAGCCGGGTAACGTGCAATTGATGGACAATAAAGGCCAGCGCTATACCGCTGACGATGCCGAAGAGATGATCGGCAAGCTGACCGGTATGCCTATCCCGCTAAACAGCCTGCGTCAGTGGATCCTTGGCCTGCCGGGCGACGCGACCGACTATAAACTCGACGACCAGTACCGCCTGAGCGAAGTGAACTACAGCCAGGACGGAAAAAACTGGAAAGTGGTCTATAGCGCGTACGACAGCAAAACCTCCCCGGCAATGCCGGCCAATATGGAACTCTCCGACGGTGCTCAGCGTATCAAGCTGAAAATGGATAACTGGATTGTAAAATGATGACCCAGTGGCCCTCTCCGGCAAAACTGAATCTGTTTTTATACATCACCGGACGACGTGCGGACGGTTATCACACGCTGCAAACACTGTTTCAGTTCCTCGATTATGGCGACACCCTCAGCCTGGAACCGCGTCGCGACGGCGAAATTCATCTCCTGACGCCGGTTGACGGCGTGGCACATGAAGACAACCTGATCGTTCGTGCCGCGCGACTGCTGATGAAAACAGCCGCAGAGCGCGGTCGGCTGCCAGCCGGTAGCGGTGCAGATATCCGTATCGAAAAGCGTCTGCCGATGGGCGGAGGCCTGGGCGGCGGATCGTCGAACGCGGCAACCGTGCTGGTCGCGCTAAACCATCTCTGGCAGTGTGGTCTGTCGCTGGACGAACTGGCCGAGCTCGGTTTAACGCTCGGGGCTGACGTGCCGGTGTTTGTCCGCGGACACGCCGCCTTTGCCGAAGGCGTCGGAGAGATCCTGACCCCGGTGAAACCGGCCGAAAAATGGTACCTGGTGGCTCATCCTGGCGTCAGTATTCCAACGCCGATGATTTTTAACGATCCCGACCTCCCCCGTAATACGCCAAAAAGGTCAATAGAAACGTTATTAAAATGTGAATTCAGCAATGATTGCGAGGTTATCGCAAGAAAACGTTTTCGCGAGGTTGATGCGGCGCTTTCCTGGCTGTTAGAATACGCGCCGTCGCGCCTGACTGGTACAGGAGCCTGTGTCTTTGCTGAATTCGATACAGAGTCTCGTGCCCGGCAGGTGCTTGAGCAAGCCCCGGAATGGCTCAATGCCTTTGTGGCGAAGGGTGTCAACCTCTCTCCACTGCATAGAGCGTTACTCTAACTCATTGAAGTTTCAGTACGTTGGCGAGATGACGAATTGCCAGCCGCATACATCAGTATGTGACTGGTGTGAGGCCTTGAACCCAGCGCGCATAAAACATAAATGATGACGGGTAAGCCGGGCAAGCTGAGTTTCGGTGACAACGTCACCCTGTTCCAGACGTTGCATCGCGCTCGTTAATACACCGCATGGAGAGAGTCCTGCCTGGCCCGCACAGTTTTTGGCAAACTCTTTCCACCAATGGACGCATGCCTGAGGTTCTTCTCGTGCCTGATATGAAGCTTTTTGCTGGTAACGCCACCCCGGAACTAGCACAACGTATTGCCAACCGCCTGTACACTTCTCTCGGCGACGCCGCTGTAGGTCGCTTTAGCGACGGCGAAGTCAGCGTACAAATTAACGAAAATGTACGCGGTGGTGATATTTTCATCATCCAGTCCACTTGTGCTCCAACGAACGACAACCTGATGGAATTGGTCGTTATGGTTGATGCCCTGCGCCGTGCTTCCGCAGGCCGTATCACCGCCGTTATCCCTTACTTTGGCTATGCGCGCCAGGATCGTCGTGTACGTTCCGCTCGTGTGCCGATTACGGCAAAAGTTGTCGCTGACTTCCTGTCCAGCGTCGGCGTTGACCGCGTTCTGACCGTTGACCTGCATGCTGAACAGATCCAGGGCTTCTTCGACGTACCGGTTGATAACGTATTTGGTAGCCCCATTCTGTTAGAAGATATGCTGCAGCTGAATCTGGATAACCCGATTGTGGTTTCTCCGGACATCGGTGGCGTCGTGCGTGCCCGCGCTATCGCTAAGCTGCTTAATGACACCGATATGGCGATCATCGACAAACGCCGTCCGCGTGCAAACGTCTCTCAGGTGATGCACATCATCGGTGACGTAGCGGGTCGTGACTGCGTGCTGGTTGACGATATGATCGACACCGGTGGTACGCTGTGTAAAGCAGCTGAAGCGCTGAAAGAACGTGGTGCAAAACGCGTATTTGCTTATGCCACTCACCCGATCTTCTCAGGCAATGCGGCAAACAACCTGCGTAACTCTGTGATTGATGAAGTCGTTGTCTGCGATACCATTCCGCTGACCGACGAAATCAAAGCACTGCCGAACGTGCGTACGTTGACCCTGTCGGGTATGCTGGCCGAAGCGATTCGTCGTATCAGCAACGAAGAATCGATTTCTGCTATGTTCGAGCATTAATCGAACCCGGCTCAAAGACCCGCTGCGGCGGGTTTTTTTGTCTGTAACCTTTATTTGTATGACTTATGCCTCCTTCACCTGCCAACCCGCCATTTCATTGAGTTGACAGATGATGCGCTCATGGATGAAACATTATTGTGAACAGAATTTTTTCCTCACATGTGATGCCTTTCCGCGCCCTCATCGACGCTTGTTGGAAAGAAAAATATACCGCCTCACGGTTTACCCGTGATGTGATTGCCGGGATCACCGTCGGGATTATTGCTATCCCGCTGGCGATGGCACTGGCTATCGGGAGTGGTGTCGCGCCGCAGTACGGACTTTATACCTCCGCTGTGGCCGGGATTGTTATTGCCTTAACCGGGGGCTCGCGTTTTAGCGTCTCAGGCCCGACCGCCGCGTTTGTGGTGATCCTCTACCCCGTTTCACAACAGTTTGGGCTGGCAGGCCTGCTTGTCGCGACGCTGATGTCCGGGGTCTTCCTGATCCTCTTTGGCCTGGCCCGCTTTGGCCGCCTGATAGAGTACATCCCGGTCTCAGTTACCTTAGGTTTTACCTCAGGGATTGGTATCACCATTGGTACCATGCAAATCAAAGATTTCCTCGGTTTGCAGATGGCCCACGTTCCGGAACACTATCTGCAAAAAGTCGGCGCGCTATTTATGGCTCTGCCGAGCATTAACCTGGGCGATGCCGCCATCGGGGTGGTCACGCTGGGCACGCTGATGATGTGGCCGCGTTTGGGCATTCGCCTGCCGGGCCACCTGCCCGCCCTACTCGCCGGCTGTGCTGTCATGGGGATCGTCAACCTGCTGGGCGGCCACGTTGCCACCATTGGTTCTCAGTTCCACTATATTCTGGCCGACGGCTCACAGGGCAACGGGATACCGCAACTGCTGCCGCAACTGGTGCTGCCGTGGAACCTGCCGGATTCTGATTTCACGTTGAGTTGGGATTCCCTGCGCGCCCTGCTTCCGGCGGCCTTCTCAATGGCCATGCTGGGGGCAATCGAGTCCCTGCTCTGCGCCGTGGTACTCGACGGAATGACCGGCACGAAACACAAAGCCAACAGCGAGCTGATTGGTCAGGGCCTGGGTAATATTGTCGCCCCCTTCTTTGGTGGGATTACCGCAACGGCGGCGATTGCCCGTTCGGCGGCAAACGTCCGCGCTGGCGCAACATCCCCTATTTCCGCCGTGATCCACGCGCTGCTGGTGATCATGGCGCTGCTGGCGCTGGCACCGCTGCTCTCATGGCTGCCGCTGTCGGCGATGGCGGCCCTGCTGCTGATGGTGGCCTGGAACATGAGTGAAGCGCACAAAGTTGTGGATTTGCTGCGTCATGCACCCAAAGACGACATCATTGTGATGATGATGTGTATGTCACTGACAGTGCTGTTTGACATGGTCATTGCCATCAGCGTCGGGATTGTGCTGGCCTCGTTACTGTTTATGCGCCGTATTGCACGCATGACGCGACTGGCAGCGGTTAACGTCGAGGTCCCCGATGATGTACTGGTGCTGCGCGTGATCGGCCCACTGTTCTTTGCAGCCGCTGAAGGATTGTTTACCGATCTGGAGTCACGCATCGAAGGAAAACGCATTGTCGTACTGAAATGGGACGCGGTACCGGTGCTGGACGCAGGTGGTCTGGATGCCTTCCAGCGCTTTGTGAAAAGATTGCCAGAAGGCTGCGAACTGCGCGTAAGTAACCTTGAGTTCCAGCCGCTGCGCACGATGGCGCGCGCTGGCATTAAGCCGATTCCGGGTCGTCTGGCCTTTTTCCCGAACCGCGACGCGGCGCTGGCTGATTTATAATCTTTTTGCGCTTACCGGTCTGTTCCTGTACAGGCCGGTAACATTTTCCGCTCTGTCCCCTGTTTTTCCCCTCCCGTGTTGTTATTATTAGCTTTCAGTTTCTGCAAATAAGAGTGACAACTCGTGATTTCATTTACGCTACGTGAAATGACCGGAGAAGATATTCCGGCGGTTCAGTTATTTCTGATTCAACATCTGAATGAATTTTTTGCGGCTGACAGACCTGCCCCTACTCCCGGACAGGATGTTTTTAACCTGCAACAGCAGTATATTCAACAGCAGCGCAATGTATTGCTGTGCGCCTGGAGCGAAAAGCAGGAACTCATTGCGACCCTGGCCGTCTGCCAATATGACGACCGTATAGCCGAACTTCGCGGACGCTATATTTTGACAGAAACGGCAGAAATTTGTCGCTGCTATGTGGACAAACGTTACCGCAGAAAAGGTATTGGACGTCAGTTACTCGCTTTTGCTGAAACATTCTGCGAGCAGCAGCGGTACAACTTATTATACTTACATACCCATCATTTTTTACCGGGAGGTTATTCATTCTGGCGACGTAATCATTTTCAGGTTGTGATGGATATGCACGATGACTGGCAATTAGTGCATATGGAGAGATCACGTAAATCACGCATGAATAAGAATATTACTTGATCAATGTCAATCAATTCTCATTTAGCTTTTCATTATTACATTTCGACATCCGCAATTTCATCCTCAAAAAAAACATAACACATTGATACACAACAACTAAAATTTATCCCACTCAATAAAATTCGTCTTTCCCCTTGCGATTGATCTTGTTAACAAATGCCGATACAGTCTTTTTCGACAGTATTTCATTGCACCAACATTGTAATGAATAGGAACATGGTGCGGATTATTGCAATCCCATTCCATGACTGCCCCCGCAACTGTAGGCGGATACAGAATATCCTCGTGCAGCATATTTTGTTGCAGGTCACTGTAAAGCGAATCTTTATGGGAAGGCCGATATTCTGATTACCGTGAGTCAGGAGACCTGCTGTCAAATTTATACCCCATTGAGTGGACGGGATGGTCCATGTGATGAATTATTTGATATTAGGCACCGTGAAAGAGTGAATCAGATCCTTGACTGAACCGCTGACTTTCTTTATTTGCATAACGTCATGCATAAATTTCACGATGTCCTGTCATCTATCGTCATGAACTCTCCCGATATATGGAACGATATAATCCATGACCAGACGTTCAGATTCTGGCATGAACGGGATGATAATAATGCACGCTAATGTTACCTCTTTACCTTATAAAAAAATGCTTCTGGTTGTTGCTGGTGCCGCACTGTTTCTCACCTCAGGTCTTTCTCATGCAGCCAAAACGGAATATCCATTGACGATAAAAAACTGTGGTCGGGATATGACATTTCACGCAGCGCCAAAACGTGTTGCCACCGTAGGACAAAACAGCACTGAGATCCTGTATGCGCTGGGCCTGGCCGATCGCGTGGTAGGCACATCGCTGTGGTTCGGGCCCGTTCCCGACGCGTATAAGGCGGCAAATGACAAGATTGCGGTTATTGCGCAGAACATCCCCAGCTTCGAAGGCATCATTGCCAAAAAACCGGATCTGGTCGCCAGCCAGTTCGAATGGCAGATCGGCCCTGCGGGCACGGTGGCGTCTTATGAACAGTTCAGCGAACTGAAAGTGCCGGTCTATACCGCACCGGCAGACTGCGCGAAAGATAACGAAGATGGCGGTGACGGCGTGCGCAAAGGCATGTTTGATATCGCAATGGTCTATCAGGAAGTGGCCGACTTAGCGAGGATCTTCGACGTTCAGGATAAGGGCGAAGAACTGATTGCCAGCCTCAAAGCACGTGAAACGGCAGCGAAGAACAAAATCGCCGGGATGGACAACAGTGTCTCTGCCGTTTTCTGGTTCTCCAGCGCCGACCTGCAATTGGATCCGTATGTCGCCGGGAAATTAGGGCCTGCTGCCTGGATTGCGCAGACCCTGGGTATCAAAAACGTCATTGATTCCGCAGAGGAATGGCCAACGGTCGGTTGGGAAACCATCGCCAAAGCCCAACCGACAGTGATTGTGCTGGGGGAAATGAGTCGTCGACGTTTCCCGGCCGATGACTGGCAGGTGAAAATGGATTATTTGAAATCCGACCCGGTCACCCAGCTGATCCCCGCCGTAAAAGCCGATCATTTACCCGTGATTGATGTACAGACCATGAATGCCGGAATCAGAACGATTGACGGTGTTGAAAAACTGGCTGACGCCCTGGTTGAGTATGGTTTAGCGCATCCTCAAGCCGCGCATTAACCCTCGTTTCGCGCCAGTTCCTGACGGGGCTGGCGCGTGTTGCGCACTCCGAAACGCAGGTGACTATGAGCGATTTACGCAGGCCACGTCACGCCGTTAGTCGGCTGGCAGTCAATGTTTGCGGCCACGCCCTCTGGGTTAGCGTGCTGATGTGTGGCGTCCTGCTGGCAGGGATCGCCATTGGCGAGACGTTTATTCCCTGGCAGCACGTATTCAACACGCTGGCAAACCATCTGTTTGATACCGATTATCCGGTTGATGCGCTGGATGCCGGGATCGTCTGGAACTATCGCCTGACCCGTGCGCTGGTCTCCGCCAATTGTGGCGCCTGCCTGGCCGTGTCCGGCGTGGTTTTACAGTCGTTACTGCGCAATGCGCTTGCCGAGCCGTATCTGCTGGGCATTTCCGCAGGCGCATCAACCGGTGCGGTGCTGGTTGCGCTGACCGGACTGGGCGCCGGGATGATCAGCATGTCGTTCGGCGCATTTGTCGGTGCCCTGACTGCCTTTTTGTTTGTGGCCCTTCTGGCGGTAGCGGCAGGCGGCAGACAAGGCGGTGGGGTGACGACGCAAATCATTCTCGCCGGGATTGCCAGTTCCCAGTTATTCAATGCGCTGACCTCGCTGATCATCACCCGTTCAGCTAACGCGGAACAGGCACGCGGCATTATGTTCTGGTTACTCGGGAATCTGAGCGGCGTCCGCTGGCCGGATGTGGTGCTGGCGATCCCCACAGCGTTAGTTGGCGTTGCGATATGCTTCTGTTATGCCCGCCATCTGGATGCCTTCTCTTTTGGCGCGGAGTCCGCCGCCTCACTGGGGATTCCGGTAAAACGCACACGTGGCGTGCTGATTGCCGCCGTAACGGGTATGACGGCCATTATGGTCTCCATCGTCGGCGCTATTGGCTTTGTGGGACTGGTGATCCCTCACGCCGCCCGTCTGCTGGTAGGCAATCAGCACCATCGTTTGCTGCCTGTCAGCGCGCTGATCGGCGCCATTTTCCTGATCGTCGCCGATGTTATCTCCCGCACGCTTCTCCCCGGACAAGTTCTGCCTATCGGCGTTATTACGGCCCTGGTCGGTGCGCCCGCGTTCTCCATCATCCTGATCAGAGGAAACCCGACCAAATGACCGTCAATCCTGTACCGACTCCGGTTGCCATCCGCGACGCGATAATTCAGGCGAAAAGTCTGCACTGGCAGGTGAAAGGCAAAGTGATCGTCAATGACGTCTCACTCAGCGTGGCGCCGGGTGAGTTTGTCGGCATTATCGGCCCCAATGGTTCCGGGAAAACGTCGCTGATTTCATTGCTGGCCGGTCTGCTGAAGCCCACCGCCGGTCACATCCTGTTGCAGCAAAAAGCGCTGCATCGCTATTCACGTCGTCAACTGGCGCAGCAGGTCGCGCTGGTTGAGCAGCAGGCAGAAACCAGTGAGCGCCTGACCGCGATACAGGCCGTCTCGCTGGGGCGAACCCCGTGGCTGAGCCTACTGAATCCGTGGTCGGACAACGATGACGATATCGTCCAGACCATGCTGGAGAAAGTCGATCTTCAGCATCTTCGCCATCGCTGCTGGCACACCTTTTCCGGCGGCGAAAAACAACGCCTGCATATTGCCCGCGCGCTCGCTCAGCAGCCACAACTGCTACTGATGGACGAGCCCACTAATCACCTCGACATTCAACATCAGATTGGCCTTCTCAGTCTGGTGAAACGCGAAAAACTGACGGTTGTCGCCGCTCTCCACGATCTCAATCATGCGGCCATGTTCTGCGATCGCATCATCGTGATGAACGCCGGTCGTCTGGAAATGCAGGGCCGTCCCTGCACCATTTTCACCCGCGAGAATCTCCGCGCCTGGTTTGGCATTGACGCCATCGTCGAGCGCGATCGCCATGGTGCGAACTGTTTTATTCGTTATCAAAGACCTGAAGAAACCTAAGGAAGCCCCCCATGAACTCTCTGAAAAAGAGCCTGAACGTATTGTGTTTGCTGGTCCTTACCGCTTCTGCCTTCGCGCAAACCCACGAAGTACTGATGAAGAATCGCGGTTCAGCAGGCCCCATGGTCTATGAGCCAGACTACCTGGAGATTCAGCCTGGTGATACGGTGAAATTTATCCGCAAACATAAGAGTCACAACGCAGCCTCGATTGCTGAACTGTCACCTGCGGGCTACCCGGGATTTATCGGCAAAATCGATGAGGAGATCGCAGTGAAGTATGACAACGCGGGCTTCTACGGCATTAAATGCACCCCGCATTATGCGCAAGGGATGGTCATGCTGATTAAAGTCGGCAACGCCACCCTGCCGGACAGCTATCGCGCGTTTACGGCCCCCGGGATCGCTAATAAGCGCTTCCAGGATATCTATTCGCGTATTGATAAACAGTAAGGGAGAGCGCTGTGGTGGTGGAGAACAAACAGCCGGATAAAGACATTCAGCAGCAACGACGCAACTGCCTGTGCAAATTGACAAAATTTGTTGGCGCAGCGGGAGTGACCGCCGCCGTCTGGCCGTTAATTTCCGCATTAGGGCCGGACGAAACAACGCGCGGAGAAAATGAGCCGATAGACGTCTCGCTGGCGGGGATCGCCGCAGGACAAACCCTCAGACGCATCTGGCAAGGGAAGCTGATCCTCATCCATCATCGCACGCCGGAAGAGATCGTCGCGGCCCACACGGGTGACCACAGCACGCTTGTCGATCCGCAATCGGACAGCGAACGGGTCGCGTCTGACTATCCGCAGTGGCTGGTTGTTCAGGGGTATTGTCCGCATGCCGGCTGTGTTCCCAATACCAGACCCGGTGGACAGGGCTGGATTTGCCCGTGTCACGGTTCGGAGTTTGATACGTCCGGACGGGTCACCCGCGGCCCCGCAACCACTAATCTGGCCGTTCCTGAGTTTGCCTTTCATCCTGATGGTCTGACCGTGCGTATAGGCGCTAAGGACGTGTGAGATGATCTGCTGGCGCATTCCTTTCCCGCGCTCCATCGCCGGTGTATGGCTGTTTGCCGTTGGTGCGATCCTGCTGGTGATGCTGGGAATACAGATCCTGACCGGTATCGTGCTGGCGATGTTTTACGTCCCGACGACATCGCTGGCGTTTGATTCCATCATCCACATCATGCGCGCGGTCAGTCACGGAGAGTTGCTGCGCAATATGCACGCCATCGGCGCATCGCTGTTTTTCTTTGCCTGCTATTTGCATATTTTCCGTGGCATGTATTACAGCGTCTACCGCAGACCGTATGTGACGATGTGGATGGTTAGCGTCACGTTGTACGTGCTGCTGATGATCACCGCGTTTCTTGGCTACAGCCTGATTTGGGGGCAAAAGAGCTACTGGGCAGCGACGGTGATCACCAGTTTCGCCCGCGCTATTCCGGTAGTGGGCGACGGGTTGTATACCTTGCTGGTAGGCGGCTATGCGCCTGGCACCCCTACGCTTGGGCGCTTTTACGTCCTGCACTTTATTCTTCCCGTTGTGGTCGTGGTGATGACGATTTTCCACATCCGTACGGTACAGTCGGCCTTTGCTCACGCGATGAAACGGGCCTTCAGCGAGAAAGCGTCTCGTCGTCTGCTCTTCGATTACCGAATCACGGATGCAGATGCTATTAAAATCACGTTATTCCTGATGCTGTTCACCTGGTTTTTGTTCTTCGCGCCGCACTATCTGAGCAGCGCGGATAACTTCATCCCGGCGGATCCCACGGTGACTCCGGCGATTGTTGCCCCGGAGTGGTACTTTCTCCCCTTCTTTTCCATTCTGCGCTGCTTCCCGAACGAACTCGTCGGGCTGGTGGCGATGTGCGGCGCGGTGCTGATCTTCTATTTTCTGCCGTGGCTGGATACCTCCCGCGCACGTTTTCGTCACTACAGCAAATGGGTGAAATGGGGTTTCTGGCTGTGGGTGCTGAACGTCTGTTTTCTTGGGTGGCTGGGATCAAAAGCCCTGGTTGGCCCCGATCTGACGGAGGGCATTCGTAATGAAGAGGGATGGATCCGCGCGGTCTCGCAACTGTCGACAATCGGCTATTTCGCCTGGTTTTTACTGGTGCTGCCCTGTCGTCGTTTTCTGGAAAAGCAGGACTGAAGATGATGAGACAATTACTCAGATGCAGCATGCTGTGGGTGGTACTCTGCGCGATGAGCCCCACATTCGCGCAAGAGCCTGTTCCCACGCGCCAGGAGTGGAGCTTCAGCGGTCTCTCCGGAGAATATGATAAGGCGCAATTGCGACGCGGTTTGCAGGTCTATGAAGAGAAGTGTCGGGCCTGTCACGGCATGAAATACCTGACGTTTCGCACGCTGACCAAACCCGGCGGCCCGGAACTAACGACAGAAGACGCGAAAAATCTCGCCAGCGGCTATGTCTTTCCGATTATTCAGGATGACGGTCAACCCGGTGAGCGGGACGGCACCCTGAACGACAGCTTTATTTCGCCTTATCTCAACGATCAGGAAGCGAGACACCTGAATAACGGCGCCCTGCCCGTGGATTTAAGTTATATCGTTCGCGCCCGAACCTACGATCGCGGCTTTCCGCAATTTCTGCTGGACGCGTTTATTCCCTACACTGAGCAAGGCGCGGATTACCTCTTCGCGCTCTTAACCGGTTATCTGCCTGATGACCCGGAACTGAAGGCGAATCGTTATTATCCTGGTGGGGTGATTAACATGCCAAAACCGCTGGCGGACGGCGAAATCGAATGGCAGTCAGAATCGCATGTCGCGCAAACTGAAGAACAATACGCACGGGATGTCACCGCCTTTCTGACCTGGGCGGCCGATCCCGACCTGACGGCGAGAAAACATCAGGGAATGTACGTCATGGGGTATCTCGCCATCATGCTGGCGTTATTATGGATGATGCTGCGGATGAAAAGACGCGCACAACAATAACGTGATAAAGAAATCGCAAACCGTGACCAGTCAGCCTGATGCTGGCTGGTCATTATCTTGCAGGGAACGTTAACTGTGACGACGATTATCGTTACGGCGGCAACGTTTGTCGTAATGGCGCACCCACCAGTAGCGGTCGCTGACTTGTTCATGCCCCCCTACGCGGGCACCCGCCAGCCACAAAATGGCGCCGACGAAGATACTGAGCACTGCACCATGTGCGAAAAATTGTGGCAGGTTAAATTGCGGCAACTGGTTTAAAATGGAGTAACCCACACCAACCACCATAACCACTAACCCCAAACCCATGAGCACATTACCGAGTAACGAAGCGTTTTTGCGTTTCATGTGTCACCTCCGGAACTTTTGGGTTGCTTCAGGGAATACCCCTAATCCATATGTGTAAAGTATAGACAACGCACCACTTTGGTAGTGCGCCTGCGATCACAATTACACCCCATTATTCAACAAATCTTTACAAATAAGCCTCTGAACACCTTGACTTTCCAATAATCAATACAGGCAATTATTCAGTTTCCGGGTAAAGTGACACGGTGCTTTGTCAAGCGGGGCGACAGACAGTAAACTACGCGCCAGTTATTGAAACACTCAGGATAAAAACGTGACGATTAAACTGATTGTCGGCCTGGCGAACCCCGGCGCTGAATATGCAGCCACCCGACATAATGCGGGCGCATGGTACGTCGATTTACTGGCAGAGCGGTTGCGTGCTCCTCTGCGCGAAGAGCCGAAATTCTTTGGCTACACCTCCAGAGTCAGTCTGGAAGGTGAAGATGTCCGTTTATTAGTTCCCACCACGTTTATGAATCTGAGCGGCAAAGCGGTCGGCGCAATGGCGAGTTTTTATCGCATCAATCCCGACGAAATTTTAGTGGCCCACGATGAACTGGATCTTCCCCCTGGCGTGGCAAAATTTAAACTCGGCGGAGGTCATGGCGGACACAACGGGCTGAAAGACATTATCAGCAAGCTCGGCAATAACCCTAACTTTCATCGCTTACGTGTCGGAATCGGTCATCCGGGCGATAAAAATAAAGTTGTCGGCTTTGTATTAGGCAAACCGCCTGTTTCAGAACAGAAGTTAATTGACGACGCGATTGACGAAGCGGCGCGTTGCACTGAGGTATGGTTCAAAGACGGTTTGACCAAAGCAACGAATCGATTGCACGCCTTTAAAGCGCAATAAGCAGTGATGTGCGGCATTTTTGCCGTACGCTGTGTATAATAGGCAAAGTTATTTCCATTTCTACAATCTGTTTTCTACAACAGGTTGATTATTAAGATATTAAGGTGATTTAAATCATGGGATTCAAATGCGGTATCGTCGGTTTGCCCAACGTCGGGAAATCTACCCTGTTCAACGCGCTGACCAAAGCCGGTATTGAAGCGGCAAACTTCCCATTCTGTACGATTGAGCCGAATACCGGCGTCGTGCCGATGCCCGACCCGCGTCTGGAGCAGCTGGCTGAGATCGTTAAACCGCAGCGTATCCTGCCGACCACAATGGAATTTGTTGATATTGCCGGTCTGGTAAAAGGCGCGTCCAAAGGTGAAGGTCTGGGTAACCAGTTCCTGACCAACATTCGTGAAACCGAAGCGATTGGCCACGTGGTGCGCTGCTTTGAAAACGACAACATTATTCACGTTTCGGGCAAAGTGAACCCGGCGGAAGATATCGACGTGATCAACACCGAGCTGGCGCTGGCGGATCTCGATACCTGCGAACGCGCTATTCACCGCGTACAGAAGAAAGCCAAAGGCGGCGATAAAGACGCAAAAGCCGAGCTGGCCGCGCTGGAAAAATGCCTGCCGCAACTCTCTGAAGCTGGCATGCTGCGTTCTCTGGATCTGACTGATGAAGATAAAGCGGCGATCCGCTACCTGAGCTTCCTGACGCTGAAACCGACCATGTATATCGCCAACGTGAACGAAGACGGTTTCGAAAACAACCCGTATCTCGATCAGGTACGTGAAATTGCCGCGAAGGAAGGTTCCGTCGTGGTTCCGGTGTGCGCCGCCGTTGAAGCGGACATCGCTGAACTCGACGATGACGAGCGCGACGAGTTCATGCAGGAACTGGGGCTGGAAGAACCGGGCCTGAACCGCGTGATCCGTGCTGGCTACAAGCTGCTGAACCTGCAGACCTACTTCACCGCTGGTGTGAAGGAAGTGCGTGCATGGACCATTCCTGTCGGCGCCACCGCACCGCAGGCGGCAGGTAAAATCCATACCGATTTTGAGAAAGGCTTTATCCGCGCACAGACGATCGCGTTTGACGACTTCATCACCTACAAAGGTGAACAAGGCGCGAAAGAAGCCGGTAAAATGCGTGCTGAAGGGAAAGATTACATCGTTAAAGATGGCGATGTGATGAACTTCCTGTTCAACGTCTAATTCGTTTCTGTTGTCTCATGAGATTTCGCTGAATCTCATGAGAATCACAAAAAACTATAAAATCCACGCAATTGCGTGGATTTTTCGTATTAGGGTGCTCAGAACGTTTCCCAGTTGTCTGTTTCTGAAGCTATCTTTTTGGACACCACGTATTTTTCGCCATTATTCCTCTCCCTCTGGCGACTAACACGTTTTTCTGAGGTCATGTTTACTGGTTGTATTCCTTCCTCATTCAGACTGAACACGCTGACCATATCCTGGAGTACACGAGACTGCTCCTGCATTGAAGAGGCAGCTGCAGCTGACTCTTCAACGAGCGCGGCATTTTGCTGTGTGGTGGTATCAATCTGTCCCATCGCACTGTTGATTTGGGCAATCCCATCACTTTGCTCCCGACTCGCTTGTGCGATTTCCTCAATCAGTTGAGTCATGTTCTGGACGTTGGAAACAATTCCCATCATGCCAGCATCTGCTTTTTCAACCAGATTGCGGCCAGAGGCAATACGGGAGACAGAATCATCGATCAATTCCTTAATTTCACGGGCAGCTGACGCACTGCGTTGTGCCAGTGTTCGGACTTCTCCAGCCACCACAGCAAAACCACGTCCGGATTCACCCGCTCGCGCAGCTTCCACTGCTGCATTCAGCGCCAGAATATTGGTCTGGAAGGCTATACCATCAATAACCTGGATGATGTCCGCCATTTTTGATGAGGAATCGTAAATTTCCTGCATCCGGGAAGACACTTCACTCATAACGGCGCCATTCTGTTTCACGACAGAGGCTGTCTCACTCACGTAACGATGCGCCTGCGCCGTGTTTGCTGCAGTATTGTTAATAGTTGCCGTCAGCTCTTCCAGCGTCGAGGCAGTCTCTTCTACCCCTGCCGCTTGCTCTTCCGTGCGAGAGGCCAGATCGGTGTTACCACTATTAATTTCAGCCGCGGCTAACGCAATGCTGTTGGCCCCTTCACGAACCTTGCGTACCGTATTACGCAGACTCTCCGTCATTTCCTTCAGGGAGAGCATCAGTTGTCCAGGCTGGTCTCGGGATTCCACTTTGACGTCGATACCCAGATTACCGGACGCCACTTCCCGAGCCACATTAACGGCTGACAGCAATGGGTGAGTTATCCCGCGTGTGATAAACCACGCTAACAGACTGCCGACGACAATAGCGATGACGCCAAGAACAATCAGAGCCTGAATTGCCGCTGAGCCATTCTCCTGAATGGACTCACTGGCTTCATCAATTTGCGCTTTATCGTAATTTTCCAGTGCTTTTACGCTGCCGGAATAGACCTCCATGGCGGGAATGAGTTTCTGGCGAATAAATGCATTGGTGGCATCACCATTCCCTTGTTCACTGATGCGAATCGCCTCATTGCGGATATCGATGTACAGCTTTCTTTTATCTCCCACGGTCGCCAGGAGTGACTTACCCGTATCAGAGACAATTAATTCTGCCAGTTCCTTCTGAATGGCACTCACCCGCTCTGACATTACCTTCATCTTTGACTGGGCAAATTTTTTAATTCCATCATCAGAGGAAGTCAGTACAGATAGCCCCATCGCACCATTATAGTCAATTGCCGCCCCCCACGCCCCCGTGAGTCGCTCCAGCACCAGCAACCTGTCCGTAATAGCATGGGTTTCTTTCAATATGCCATTTAATTTAACGATCCCCGTTACAGCCATAATAACGACAAGGGTGAGAACAATACTGAAGCCAACTCCCATTCGGGTACCAACACCAAAATCATTTATTTTCATTTGCTATCTCATACAAAAAAAGTCACCTTTTCCCTGCCACCCGTTGAAAAAACCAGAACAATGCCGGGAGCGTTCGACTTAAGGGCGGAGTCAAGCTAACATATTGAAATTGATCATGTTTTAAACATGTGCCAGCGTATCTATCGGCAGAAAGGGAGAGGACTTTAACGTGACCATTCTCTTAGAAAAACATTGACATTGTGAAACGAGACAGGAAATCGCGTGTAAAACAAACCGTATCATGTTGTTTTTTAATTGAAAAAGACAACTCAATTTTTATCGCATAATTTCATACCGGAAACAAAAGAATAAAAAAACAACAACCGATTCCATATTAATCTAATGATACCCCCTCAACCCACTTCCATTAATTGCATCGAAAATAGTTAACATTGATACTAACGTATTCCGATAAAAAGAAAACACCACTATTCTTAAACGACAGGCTTTAATCCATTGAAAGTTTCAGAAAGGATAGACTGATATTTTTACTCCACAGACCTGAATTGATGATATTTTGCCCCCCTACGTATAGCGTACATTTGGTGTTATAAGTGAACGCAGATTCGGCGATATTGTTCAGGCAAAGAAACTCACCACTGAATATGAGTATGGCTATAACGAATACAAACCACGTTCAGCACAGAATTATTTGACGTCACCTGGGTTTATAACAATGTGTAAAACAGGGTTTCAATCCTTTGGTTCGATAACATCGTTTCAGTGTCTGATTCTCTGGACTGAGATCCCAGGCTGTTCGTCTGGCATGTCAGGTCAAATGTTGACTGCTTCAAAAAAATTACCGTTTTTGTTATATTGATGCTTACTGATTATCCACCTCCGCGGTGCCAAAAAGAACAAGATTCACCGCAACCCAGGACAATAAAATGTTAGATTACCGCTTCCCGACAGCTTTGCAGATGGTTCTCAGCGTAGCGATGGCGGAGCAGTCGGGTGAACGTTCGACAAGTGCAATTCTGGCCTATGGTCTGGAAGCAAATCCGAGCTTTATTCGCAAATTAATGGTTCCGCTCACGCGTGACGGTATCATCGTCTCAACGCTTGGCCGCAACGGTTCTATTCATCTTGGTCGCCCGGCGGAAGAGATCACCCTGCGTGATATCTACCTTTCTGTTATCGAAGATAAAAAGCTATGGGCATCGCGTCCTGACGTACCGGCTCGCTGCGTGGTCAGCGCCAACGCTTGCTGGTACTTCAAATCTATCGCCGATGAAGCGGAGCAAGCTTCGTTAGAGGTATTAGCTCGCCATACCGTGGCAAGCGCGCTGGAGAAGGTCAAAAAAGCCGATACCAGCGGGTGCGATCCGGTCCCTGAGATTGATACCCAGTCTAAAAAAGCGCATTAATTATTTCCTTAACTGCAAAAAAACCGCCTTAACGGTGAAGGCGGTTTTTTGTTATGTGCAATTCCTTAAGAAACCGGCAAAATATCCCTTATCGGTTTACCGCGCGTAACGAATTTACGCAGCGTCACGTAAAACACCGGCGTCAGGAACAGACCAAACAGCGTCACGCCCAGCATCCCGGAGAAGACCGTGATCCCGGTGACGCCGCGCACTTCTGCGCCCGCGCCGTGGCCGAGGATCAGCGGAATAGTCCCGGCAATAAAGGCGATGGAGGTCATCACAATCGGACGTAAACGCAGGCGGCACGCCTCCAGCGCGGCTTCCATAATGCCTTTGCCCTGAATTTCCAGCTCGCGGGCAAACTCCACGATAAGAATCGCGTTTTTACAGGCCAGCCCCATCAGCACCACCAGCCCCACCTGCACGAACACGTTGTTATCGCCACCGGTCAGCCAGACGCCAAACAGCGCGGAGAGCATGGTCATCGGGACGATAAGGATCACCGCCAGCGGCAGCGTCCAGCTTTCATACAGCGCCGCCAGGACCAGGAACGCCAGCAGCACCGCGACCGGGAAGACGATCAGCGCCGTGTTGCCTTGGGTGGCCTGCTGGAAGCTTAGATCCGTCCATTCAATGTTCATCCCGTTCGGCAGGATCTGCTTAGACATCGCGTCCAGCTGCGTCATCGCCTGCGCAGACGAGAGCACGCGCGGGTCGGCATCGCCAATCAGATCCGCCGCCGGGTAGCCGTTGTAGCGGATTACCGGATCCGGCCCGTAGGTGGTCGTGATTTTCACCATACTGCCAATTGGCACCATTTCGCCCTGGCTATTACGGGTGCGTAAATTGGCTATGTCTTCCACGCTGTCGCGGAACTGCCCGTCAGCCTGCGCCATCACGCGCCAGGTACGGCCAAACTGGTTGAAGTCATTCACGTACGACGAGCCCAGATAGGTTTGCAGCGTACCGAAAAGGTCGGTCAGCAACACGCCCTGCGCTTTCGCCTTATCACGATCGACCTGTACATCCAGCTGCGGAACGTTAGCCTGATAAGTTGAGATCGGAAAATGCATTCCCGGCGTCTGCATAATCGCCCCGGACATGGTATTCACCGCGTTTTGCAGCGCGCCATAACCCAGACCTGCGCGATCCTGGATATACAGCGAATACCCGGAGCCCTGCCCCAACCCTAATATCGGCGGCGGCAGAATGGAGAAGCCAAAACCTTCCTGAATTTGCGCAATTTTCGCGTTGATCTCCGCGTTAATTTCCGCCGCGGAATGTTTACGCTGATCGAACGGCTTCAGGCCAAAAAAGACGGTCCCGGTATTCGGCGTGTTGGTGAACTGCAGCGCGTTCAGCCCCGGGAACGCAACCGCATAGTCCACGCCTTCGGCATTCATCCCGATTTCGCTCATTTTGCGGATCACCGCGTCGGTGCGCGCCAGCGACGAACCTTCCGGCATTTTCACGCCGCCAATCAGATACAGCTTATCCTGCGTCGGGATAAACCCGCCGGGCACCGCTTTAAACATGACGCCTGCGGCACAAAGCAGCAGCAGATACACCGCAAATACCGCGCCGCGTCGTCCCAGCGTTTTACCCACCAGCCCCTGATAGCCGTTCGAGCTGCGGTGGAAAAAGCGGTTAAACGGACGGAAAATCCAGCCGAACAGACGATCGATTAGCCGGGTCGGGAAATCTTTCGGCGCGCCGTGCGGTTTTAACAGCAGTGCCGCCAGTGCCGGAGAGAGCGTCAGCGAGTTAATGGCAGAGATGACCGTGGAAATCGCGATCGTCACCGCAAACTGCTTGTAGAACTGCCCGGTGACGCCCGAGAGAAACGCCATCGGCACAAACACCGCACACAGCACCAGCGCAATCGCAATAATCGGCCCGGACACTTCTCGCATCGCCTGATGCGCTGCCGCAAGCGGCGCAAGCCCCTCTTCAATGTTTCGCTCGACGTTTTCCACCACCACGATGGCGTCGTCCACCACGATACCGATGGCTAATACCAACCCGAACAAACTCAGGGTATTCAGCGAGAAGCCCAGCAGGTAGAGAATGCTGAAAGTACCCACCACCGAAACCGGCACCGCGATCAGCGGAATAATCGACGCGCGCCAGGTTTGCAGGAACAGGATCACCACCAGCACCACCAGCACCACCGCTTCCAGTAGCGTTTGCACCACCGCACGAATCGAATCACGTACAAAGACCGTCGGATCGTAAGGTGCCGCCCACTTCATATCTGCCGGGAAGCGCGTGGACAGTTCGTCCATTTTCGCGCGTACCGCGTTAGACAAATCAATGGCGTTCGCCCCCGGCGACTGGAAGATACCAATCCCGACCGCGTCTTTATTGTTCAACTGGGAACGCAGCGCATAGCTGCCGGACCCCATTTCGATACGCGCCACGTCGCGCAGGCGGACGACCGTACCGTCCTGCGTCGTTTTCAGGACAATATTGCCAAACTCTTCTTCTGTATGCAGACGGCCCTGGGCGTTAATGGAGATCAGAAAATCGCTCTCTTTCGGCAGCGGCTCGGCACCAAGCTGCCCGGCGGACACCTGTATGTTTTGCTCCTGCATCGCTGTCACCACATCCGACGCGGTCAGCCCGCGCGCCGCCACCTTGTTGGGATCCAGCCAGATGCGCATCGCGTATTCACCCGAGCCGAAAATCTGGATCTGGCCGACGCCCGGCAGGCGCGCCAGCTCGTCCTTCACCTTCAGCGTGGCGTAGTTACGCATATACAGGGAGTCGTACTTACCGTTGGGCGAAAACAGATGCACCACCAGCGTCAGCGTCGGGGACTGTTTCTGGGTGGTAATGCCCAAACGCCGCACGTCTTCCGGCAGACGCGCTTCGGCCTGCGCAACGCGGTTTTGCACCTGAACCTGCGCCTGATCCGGGTCGGTTCCCGGACGGAAGGTGACGGTGGTCACCAGCACGCCGTCGGAACCCGCGACGGACTTCATGTACATCATGTTCTCAACGCCGTTAATCGCCTCTTCCAGCGGCGTCGCCACGGTCTCGGCAATCACTTTCGGGTTGGCGCCGGGGTATTCCGCGCGCACCTGCACGCTTGGCGGCACGACGTCAGGATATTCGCTCACCGGCAGCAGCGGGATGGCGATTAACCCGGTGATAAAAATCAGAATCGACAGCACCGCGGCAAAAATCGGCCTGTCGATGAAAAAGCGGGAAAAGTCCATGGGTTGGATTCTCAGGTCAAGGGATCAGTTGAGGGCGCTGCTGGCGGTCATGGCAACGGTTTTGGCGTTAACCGGCATACCCGGCATAAACACTTTTTGTAAGCCCTCGACGATGACTCTGTCGCCAGGGTTCAGTCCCTGCTGCACGATGCGTAAGCCGGCGGCGAGACGCCCCGGCGTAATATCACGACGCTGTGCTTTACCCTCTTTATCCACGATATACACGTACTTACGATCCTGATCGGTCAGCACCGCTTTGTCGTCAATCAGCGTGGCTTTGAATTCCGCGCTACCCGGCAGGCGTACGCGGGCAAAAAGTCCCGGTGTGAACTGACGCTGCGCGTTATCCAGCAGCGCGCGCATACGGATGGTGCCGGTACTCGGCGTCAGCTGGTTATCCAGGAAGTCCACTTTGCCCTGATGGGGATAGCCCTCCTCGCCCGTCAGGCCAATCTCAACCGGCAGCGCCGTGTGATGGCTGGACGCCCCCTGCCCGCTGCGGGCCAGATTTTGATAGTGGAGATAGGTTGACTCGTCCACGTCAAAATAGACGTAAACCGTCTTCTGCGAGACCACCGTGGTGAGGACGCTGGCGCTGTCGCCCGCAGTCACCAGGTTCCCGCTGGTGATCAGCGCCCGGCTGGCGCGACCGTCAATAGGCGCGGTGACTTTGGTGAAGTCCAGATTCAGCTGCGCGGCGTCAACCGCCGCTTGGGCAGCGCGAATATCGGCTTGCGCCTGGGTGGCAGCCGAACGGCGCTGCTCCCACTCTTCGCGGGATACCACATTCGTGTTGACCAGTTTATCGGTGCGGTTCGCCTCACTTCGCGCCAGGCTTGCCTGCGTTTTAGCTCTTGCCAGGTTCGCCTGCGCCTGTTCCAGCGCCGCGCGATAGGTTCGGTCATCAATCGTGAACAGCACCTCGCCCTTTTTCACTTCCTGACCGTCGGTGTAATTCACTTTATCAATGTAACCAGAGACGCGGGGGCGTAGCTGGACGCTCTCCACCGCTTCAATCCGACCGTTAAAGCTATCCCACTGGCTAATGGATTTTACGACCACGTCAGCAGCACTGACGGCGGGCGCAGGCGGCGCGGCGTTTTGCGCGACGCTGTTATCACATCCGACAAGCAACATAGAGAGCAACATCGCCCCCAGCGCGCTCGGATAAACATTACCCCAGGTTTTTTGCAGGCTCATTATTTTTATTCCGGTATTGGTAGCCGCCGGGCAAGACGCTGCGGGAGACGCCGCGCCACCTCCTTTGTCCGGTAGCTGACTTAAGGCCATTTGTGTCGTTCATCACCACAAAACTGTAACAGTTGCAAATACACTATCTCGGCGATTGTAGGAAGGCGCTTAATTAAGTGCAAGAATAATTGTTGCACTTTATGTGCTATTTGAGCGGATGTGAAAAGACTTGTTTCAGGTAGGGATTTAAATGTAACAATAAAACTTGCAATTATTTTCAAAAGGAGCCACCTTTAAATGCAACAGATAAAGATGCTTTTTGATACGCAGCCCGGGGGAAGTGAGATGAACACTGGCGCATTTATTCACGATTTACTCGACTGGATTAATAACAACCTTGATAACCGCCTGGACATCGACACCGTTTCCAGACGAGCCGGTTATTCGAAATGGCACCTTCAACGCATTTTCAAAGAACATACGGGTTATCCCATCGCCGGGTATATTCGCGCGCAAAAGCTGCGAAAATCGGTTGAACGCTTAACCCACAGCGACGAACCGATTTTGAACGTGGCGATCGCGTTGGGCTTTGACTCTCAGCAGTCATTCAACCGCAGCTTCAAGCGTCAGTATGGTCAGGCTCCCGGCGCATGGCGCCGCAATGCCGGTTGCCCGTTGAGTAAACGCCAATGTCAGTAATGCCTCTGTCGGGGGTCAGGACCACCGCGAATGCCTCTACGCCAGCCTGATGAATTGATTGACCCTCTCTTCGCCGCTTATTGTCACGACTCACCGCCCGTTTACTGGCGGTCAGAGGCGGGACAGTCTCTGCGGCAGGGATAAGACCGCTTCCATCTGCGTCTGTGCTGTTGACTTATTCTGTAAAAAGATTACTTTTCAGGACATGAAGAAGATACTCATCATTGTCCCCGATGGCGGTATGCTGTTTGAATCCGCTGGTATTGCCGACATTCTGATGCAGGCCAATCGCCTGCATCCGGAAGGTGCTACGGACATCTGTTACCAGGTGCAGCTAGCAACAACTCAACCGCATCAGGTGATCCATGGTCAGTCTGGTTTAAATTTACTGGCAGATCATCGTCTGCATGAAATTGACCCTCGTGAGCCTCTGGATACCATCATTATCACCGGCAGAGGTCAAAATCCGCAGGAAGGGATTGCAGTGGTTGACTGGCTGCGCCTTGCCGCTCCCCATGCCCGCCGCATTGCATCCATTTGCGGCGGCGCGATGCTGCTGGCGCAAACCGGACTGCTGGACGGCAGACGAGCCACCACCCACTGGAAGCTACTGGAAACCATGCAGGCAGAATTCCCTCAGGTGCGCGTCGAAGGCGGTCCGCTCTACATTCAGGACGAACACATCTGGACGTCAGGCGGAGTCAGTTCCGGCTTTGACCTGACGCTTGCCCTGGTTGAAGAGGACTACGGCTTCAGTCTGGCACGCGACATCGCTCAGGACTTCGTCATGTACCTGCGCCGACCCGGAGGCCAGTTGCAGTTTAGCCGCTACAACCTTCAGCAGAGCAGTACCCAGGGCCCCATTAGCGATCTACAGGCCTGGCTGCTCGAAAACCTCACCGCCGACCTCAGTGTGGATAAACTGGCGGCAAAAGTCGCCATGAGCCCGCGTAATTTCACCCGCGTGTTTACCCGGGAAACCGGCGCTTCGCCGGCCCGTTACGTCGCCGAAGCCCGTCTGGCTGCTGCACGACAGCGTCTGGAGCAGACCAACGAGACGCTGGATCGTATCGCTGAACAAACGGGATTTGGCAGCAGCATTAACCTACGGCGACTGTTTGAGAAACAGCTCCAGCTCACGCCGGGAGAATATCGTCAGCGCTTTCACTGTCGTAAAATGGCGTAAAGTGATCCTTTTTTGTCATTTACGCCAACTGATGACCGACCTACATTACCTTCAGAGACAACAGATAAGGAGTTGATCATGGTAAAGGTCGGTATTAACGGTTTTGGCCGTATCGGACGCAACGTACTGCGTGCAGCGCTGGGTAACCCGGATATTCAGATTGTGGCAATCAACGATCTGACAGACAGTAAGACACTGGCGCATCTGCTGAAATACGATTCGCTGCTCGGAAAACTCGATGCCGACGTCACCGCCGGTGAAGGGCAGCTTGTCGTTGACGGTAAACCCATTACCGTGTTCAGCGAACGCGACCCCGCCAACATCCCATGGCGTCAAAGCGAAGTTGATATTGTTATTGAAGCAACCGGCTTCTTCACTGACCGTGACAAAGCAGCGGTGCATATCCACAGCGGTGGCGCAAAGCGCGTGATTATCTCCGCCCCCGGTAAAAACGAAGATTTAACCATCGTGATGGGCGTTAACGATGGCCTCTACTCCCCGGATAAACACGTCGTGGTCAGCAACGGTAGTTGCACCACTAACGGTCTGGCACCTGCCGCGCAGGTTCTGCACCAGCATTTCGGTATTAAGCATGGTCTGATGAACACCACCCACGCCTATACCAACAGTCAGGCGCTGCATGACCAGCCGGAAAAAGACCTTCGTGGCGCTCGCGCTGCCGCATTGTCGATTGTGCCTTACTCCAGCGGTGCCGCGAAGGCGCTTGGCAAAGTCATTCCTGAGCTGGATGGTCGTTTGACCGGTTACTCGCTGCGCGTACCGGTTCCGGTGGTTTCCATTGTCGATCTAACCGTAACACTTGAGCGGGATGTGACGACGGAAGAGGTCAATAATGCGTTTCGTGAAGCCGCCGCAGCGGGACCACTGAAAGGGATCCTCGGTTACAGCGATGAACCACTCGTCTCAAGCGACTACCAGGGCGACCCGCGTTCTTCCATTATCGACGGCCTGTCGACGCTGGTGATTGGCGGAAATATGGTCAAAATTCTGGCGTGGTATGACAATGAATGGGGATTCTCCAACCGCCTCGTCGACCTGGCACTGTTGATGGCAAGGCGTGAACACTAATCCCCTGCTATCGCCCCCTTAAAAATCCACGCCTGGCGTGGATTTTTAATTGCTGCCGCTTACCTGGCGGTGCAATCTGGGTGAACAGCCCATCAGACGTTTAAAGACTTTACCAAACGCACTGTCAGACTCGTAATCCAACGCGTTGGCAATCAGTACGACGATGTTTCGGTATTTTTCAGACGATCGCAGGCCAACAACATGCGCTAACGCATAGGGTAGTCCATCGACATGCTGCCCACATTTTCTTTGAAATGTTGGGCAAAACTCGTCGCCAGGGGAAATCAATATCACGTCGGCTATGTGCCATGAGCGAACGTTGCTGATAGTAATTAGTACGGGTGTTATTAAACTTCCGGGTTACAGACAGGTTGCCCCGACATGGGATTAAAGGGGTGAGACGGACTCAACAACATGCTGGAAAACGTAAGGATCAGAAAGTAGTTCAAATTCTTCGTCATCCGGGTAGGTGACCGCCACGTGATAGTTTTCTCCAGCAAACGCCTTCACCGACTGGAGATCCTGCCAGTAGGTAGCAAGAAAAAAATGTTCCCAACCACCCTGCGTTTCTCTGCGAACAAACGCGCCTATGTTTCCTGGGATGCTCTTTGAATGCTCTACTCCTGTTTTCTCCAGATGCATAGCAAAGCCATCCGCATGTTCAAGTGGAACGCAGCCGTGCCAGGTTCTTACAATCATTAGTTTTATCTCCTGTTATTGAGAAATATAACCCTATCACCAAAAGGTATTTCATGGAGTAGTTAATAAAGAGTATTTCTTCTGATAGCGAGTTTTCAGGCGCTTCTGACCTTCGTTTATCGTTCATAGCAGACCTGAGGACCAGCCAGTCTATCCTCTGCGAGCCAACAGCAGACGTGAACGTGTTATATAAGGCGAAGGCGGTACTTGCATGAATGCCATTTGAAATGACAACCTTCATAATCCGATCTCTCCTGTGGCCTGCATAATGCCAGACCCAGCATTTTGATAGCTGTTTAGTTAATGCGTTATCGAAAGCCTTTAAAAAGGTATTTTGCCAGGTTAATCACTTTTGTTTCTCTTGTCGTATGTATTATTGCTGCGGTTCAACAATTAAGAATAGAAAAAGAATCAGAAACATTTCGAATATAGTTTATCCATAATATTAACAATTGATAGTATTAAAACAACACTCCATGAAATGGGATATTTTTGTTTCTCATAGACGAGAATTTACATATCATGATATAATGTACGAGGAAAAGCACGCAGGTTATTAACCTGTATGCTTTGTGATTAAATTTTCGAGGGGACTATTCCAGTGGGACGTAAATGGGCCAATATTGTTGCTAAAAAAACGGCTAAAGACGGTGCAACATCTAACGTATATGCAAAGTTCGGTGTAGAAATCTATGCCGCGGCTAAACAAGGTGAACCAGACCCTGAATTAAACACATCTTTAAAGTTCGTTATTGAACGTGCAAAACAAGCACAGGTCCCAAAACACGTTATTGATAAAGCCATTGATAAAGCCAAAGGTGGTGGAGATGAAACGTTCGTGCCAGGGCGTTATGAAGGCTTTGGCCCCAATGGTGCAATGGTTATCGCTGAAACGTTAACGTCGAATGTTAACCGTACGATTGCTAATGTCCGCACAATTTTCAATAAAAAAGGCGGCAATATCGGCGCGGCAGGTTCTGTAAGCTATATGTTTGACAATACTGGCGTGATTGTATTTAAAGGAACAGACCCTGACCATATTTTTGAAATTTTGCTTGAAGCTGAAGTTGATGTTCGCGATGTAACCGAAGAAGAAGGAAACATCGTTATTTATACTGAACCTACGGACCTTCACAAAGGAATTGCAGCGCTAAAAGCAGCAGGTATTACTGAATTCTCAACAACAGAATTAGAAATGATTGCTCAATCTGAAGTTGAACTTTCACCAGAAGATTTAGAAATCTTTGAAGGTCTTGTTAATGCCCTTGAAGATGACGATGATGTTCAAAAAGTCTATCATAACGTTGCAAATCTCTAATTAAGAATGAAAGGAATCTGCCATTATGGCAGGTTTTTAACCTTATCACGTTGTTATAACGAAGCATATTTAGCCGGGTATCAGGGATAGTGTCCATCGACCCGTTGGACTCACCGTTCAGAACAGACCCGTCTCCCTGGTACCAGACTGCAGATCGCACAAAGGGCACCCGTCATGGGTACCCTTTGTAGCAACTTTCAACATCATTCTGGATGACATGGCTCTACGGATAATTGCAGCACATCGCAAACCGAGCTTTCCGCAAGTCAGCGAGGAATATGCGCCAGAATCGTGTCCAGCGTTTGTTCATCAAACATCAACTCCTCGATGCCCCGATGCGACTGAGCACGTACCTGCTGCGGCGCGGTCATCCGCACCATTTGTCTCGCAACATGCTTTGTGGTTGCCTGATTCACTTTTACCGCAATTTCAAAGTCATGCTCGGCCAGCGTCTCATCGGTAAAGACATGGATGTTCGTATTGTTACTCATTGATTACTACCTCTTTTTACTCGTTCACGTTTAAAACGCAGCGATGCTGTAAGACCTCGGGCCAGGGCATTCTGCGCTTCCCGGAGGAAAATATACCCATCCATTTTTCGCAATAAATCCTCATTTAACCGATATAATAGCGCCTGTTATTGCATAATTACTTACGCTACATTTTGCGGTTTAGGGCAGCGAGAACAGAGTGAGTATCAAATGGGAAAAATACTGGAAAACAACAGAAAGAATGCGCTCTCTGCCATCCGGGATCTTCTGGCAAAGGAGGTCTATAAGCTGGCGGTGATCAAACAGTTCCCGGAGGAGTTCACACGTATCATCGAGATTTACGCGGACATCTCGCGTACATTCCAGTTTCTTAGTGATTACACAGATAGCGAGACCCTCAATCGGTTCAAAGAAGAAATTTTTAACTGTGTGGTCGTCCGCCCACCGATGGCTGCACTCAAAACCCGTATGCAAAACGGCGTAGACTACCTTAAGCGTTCAATAGAAGAGCCAGACGATAAATTGAGCACTCAGCTAAAGAAAGGGGTTAACGGCATCTTTAATAACTATAAAACCTTTCAGTCCAGCATCCCCTATCGCTATCCCCCCGCGTTACTGATCCACTGGCATGACTATATTTCCCTCTATCGTGAGCTACAACGATGGGAGGAAAAGAGTGGTTTTGACAGAGTATGGGACGATTTTTTTGACGGCGGGTATATTACTCAAATCACATCTCCCGTATCCGTTACCGACCATATCCGCTCTTATGACAGCTATTTGCCCATCTCTTTTCATTACGCGACTGAGCAAGTTGACATCCCTGAAAATGCTTATTACCGCCATGCCGTCCCCTTTTCGCCTGATATCTCAAAAGCGGAAATGGAAGAGGTCATGATGATGCAATTCCAGGACAATTATTCACCCCAACGTCATGTTGAAATTAAAAACGAACTTAATTTTTCTATACGTCTTAATCCGGACATGACACAAGCGCATGTCGATGAAATCGTGGAACATGTCCGCTATCAGTTAAGCCGGGGACATAACGCGAATCTCGAAGCTGAAAAACAGTTAGCCTGTGACCAGAGCACATTTATGCGGATCTCATCGGCATCAAAACTTAACGAGCCCGACTTTGCGGACCTTCGACTGCTCCAGAGTGCACGCCTGATAAAAATTGATAACCTGGCCCAGGGAATTAAATATGTTTATGGGCTGGCGCTTCTGCAAGAAGCTTATCTTGAATGGCACCAGGAAAAATCGTGCGAACTCTCCTGGTACCGCTGGAAAAGGCGCACTGGCCAGAGGCTGGAGATCCTGGCGGAGAAAGTCGCCGAGAAAATAGAAACCGCCGTATTACGTAATAACCGTGATAAAAAATACCGGCACGACATCAGGCTACCAACCGCCTCCATGATTAAAAACAGCTACGATGAAGTCAGTGTGGAAATACAAAAGCACATTGACCAATTTCAGTTCGGACGTCTTCAGATGCAGAAACGCTTGAATCCTGTGCAAATGCGAAAGCTCATGGATACGCCTGAAATTCTGCTCAGCCAACTGCATGAAGAGGATAGTGACATCGCCAGACAGCGTATCGCTGAACTGACGCGTAAAGGCAAAACGGCTTCGATTCGACGCCGCGAAAATGGCAGTTTTGTCATTGTCTGGTTTTAACCGACGCCTGACGGGAATCGCTTAAAATTCCTGGCAACAATCCCGCGTATCAGGAGCTCAACTTAAAATGAGCCGCGTTGATATGGTACAATTTCATTTTTCGCCATAACGTGGTGCGGCCAATTTTCAGCAGGCTGGCCATCTCCTGAATCCGCCCACCGGTCACCCTTGCCGCGTGAATAATGGCGTCTTTCTCAATATCACTGAAAGCGACGCTGGCAGAGAAACGATCGGTCGCAGGTTCTGAGGCTCGGTGCTCGTTAAAGAGATATTCCGGCAGATGGTTCAGGTGAATACGCCCGTTGTCACTTCTCAGCGCCGTATTTTCAATGACACTGTTGAGCTCGAAGTCATTCCCCGGCCAGTCGCAGGCAATCAGCGGAGTCAGCACATCGTCATCCATAAACAGGCGGGTCGAAAAGCGTTTTTCCAGGCGACGCAGGCGGTGATTCACCAGCGAAGGAATGCTGTTACGCCGCTGTCGCAGCGGTGGAATCATTATTTCAAAGGCGTGCAACGCGTAATAGAGCTGGCGGCTAAAGCGGTTTTGTTCCACCAGCCGCGCCAAATCCACCGTTGTGGCGGCAATCACTTTCACGTCAACTGGCACCACCCGCCGCGCGTCCAGGCGAGTGATCACCCCTTGTTTAATCACCTGTAACAACGCCGACTGCAGTTCTGGCGCCAGATACTCAATTTTTTCCAGGTACAGCGTACCGCCGTGCGCCAGTTCCAGGCGGCTCAACCGCCCTTCGCTGTCGTCATCCGCCGTACTGGCGATAAAATCCCGTACCTGATCGGCATACAGCTGACAGTTCACCGCAATATACGGGCCTTCTGCCCGTTCGCTGGCATTATGAATAGCCTGACTCAGCAACTCTTTACCCACGCCCTCTTCGCCGCATAACAACACCGGAAAAC
This sequence comes from Citrobacter sp. RHB35-C17, assembly GCF_013816795.1. Classification (NCBI taxonomy): domain Bacteria; kingdom Pseudomonadati; phylum Pseudomonadota; class Gammaproteobacteria; order Enterobacterales; family Enterobacteriaceae; genus Citrobacter; species Citrobacter sp. RHB35-C17. The sequence goes on from NZ_CP057150.1 coordinate 2,580,441, forward strand.
TGCCCCGCGCCGCCTGACGACCAAAATGAACGATACGCTGGGTCTGCGGATCGTCCTGCGCCATCTGCGCGAAGGTATGGCTTACTTTACCCAATTGACTGGTCATCAACTGGCGCATCTTCTCCACCGGATGCAGCAGCAGAATAAAACTGGTGCCCTGCGTTTCGACAATCGGTTTGAGGGTAATCACGGTATCAACGAACTGATGCTGGCTTTCAAATGTCGCCTCAACATGATGCAGCGGGCGCTGATGGCGGATCGCACGCACCAGCAGGCTGGGCAGCGTCAGGAGTTCATTGAGGTTTTTGCCATGGGCAGCCGTCACATCAAGATGCAGTAGCCGTGCCGCCTGAGCATTGATGAATTGCAGACTGCCCTGCGCGTTCCAGGTCATCACGCCGTCATCCATGCTCTCCAGCAAACCGTACAGTTGATTGAGATGACGGTTTGATTCGGCAAGCAGGCTGTCGGTGAGCAGCGAGTTTCCCACTTCACGCGCAATCGCCAGGGTTAATGGCAGATCGGCAGGCGATGCGTGATCTGCCGGACAGCCCAGCGCAATGGATCCTAAGAGGCGTCCATGGTTGTCGAAAACAGGCGTTGAGCAAAAACACCACGCACCGAGCGCATGTTTAAAATGGTGATCGGGCAGCGTTTTTACCGGTTGCCCTACGACAGAGGCCAGCGACAGCGCGCAACTGCCAATGATGCTTTCGGCACAATAGGTGCCGTCGACAAAACCGAGTTCCGCCAGTAGCCCGAGCGTTTTTGGATCGCCACAGCGGCTCAGCACACACGCACTCTCATCCAGAATGAACAGCGCACACTTTCGCGGCGCCATGTATTCCCATGCGTCCTCCAGCGCCGCCTGTCCAAGCGTGAGCATCGCCGTCTTACGCCGACAAATCGAATCAAACGTCAGTCCCTGTGCCCGGTGCGGTTGCGCCCAGAAATCACGCTGCATTATTTTGCCGCAGCGTAGCCACGAGTCGCGAATAAATTCAGGGATATTCGATTCATCGCTTATGTTCACGCTGTTATTCACTGTCTGTTTTCCCTCATTTCAGGGTGCGGTCGCTCGCAATTCTGCGGTATCTCGCGCTTTTACGTTCCGTTATGGAACATTCATCAAAATAAATGTTCTCTTTTGGAACATAACATCGATGAATTTTCTTTTTCGCGCGCTGGGGCACAATTACGTTATCGGCAGCGAGCGGTCGCCGTGGCGTTGTACACCATCGATCCCCTGGAGCCTAAGACCCGGAGCAAGAGAATGAAAAAGCTGATTAACCGTGTGGAAGACGTACTGAGTGAACAACTGGCTGGCCTCGCAAAAGCGCACCCGTCGCTGACCCTGCATCAGGATCCGGTGTATGTGACCCGTGCAGATGCCCCCGTTCAGGGCAAAGTCGCGCTGCTTTCCGGCGGTGGCAGCGGGCATGAACCCATGCACTGCGGCTATATTGGTCAGGGCATGCTGTCTGGCGCCTGCCCCGGCGAAATTTTTACCTCCCCAACGCCCGACAAAATGTTTGAATGCGCCATGCAGATTGACGGCGGCGAAGGCGTGCTGCTGATCGTGAAAAACTACACCGGCGATATTCTTAACTTCGAAACCGCCACTGAACTGCTGCACGAAAGTGGCGTGAAAGTCACCACTGTGGTGGTGGATGACGACGTGGCCGTCAAAGACAGTCTCTATACCGCCGGACGACGCGGCGTCGCCAACACCGTGCTGATTGAAAAACTGGTCGGGGCGGCGGCAGAGCGCGGCGATTCCCTGGAAGCGTGTGCGGAACTTGGCCGTAAACTTAATAATCACGGCCATTCGATCGGTATCGCCCTCGCTGCCTGTACGGTTCCGGCCGCCGGTCAGCCCTCTTTCACCCTTGCCGACAATGAAATGGAGTTCGGTGTCGGGATCCACGGCGAGCCCGGCATCGACCGTCGCGCTTTCGTCTCCCTCGATCAGACCGTTGACGAGATGTTCGATACCCTGCTGGAAAACGGCACCTATAGCCGCACGCTGCGCCACTGGGATCCCGCTCAGGGCGTCTGGCAGGAGGATAAGCAAGGCAAACAGCCTTTGCAGCGTGGCGATCGCGTCATCGCGCTGGTCAATAACCTCGGCGCCACGCCGCTTTCTGAACTGTATGGCGTCTATAACCGCCTTGACGAACGCTGCCAGCAGGCGGGTATCGTTATCGAACGTAATTTGATTGGTTCGTACTGTACGTCACTGGATATGACCGGCTTTTCCATCACCCTGTTAAAAGTGGATGACGAGACGCTGGCACTCTGGGACGCACCGGTTCATACCCCAGGCCTGAACTGGGGCAACTAAGGAGAGCGTCATGTCACTGAACAGAGAACAAATTGTGAGTTGGCTTTATCGCTGCGGGGAGATTTTCAGCAAAGAGAGTGATTATCTCACCGGGCTGGATCGCGAGATTGGCGATGCCGACCACGGTTTGAATATGCATCGCGGCTTTAGCAAAGTGGTCGAAAAATTACCGTCCATTGCGGATAAAGATATTGGGTTCATTTTAAAAAATACCGGGATGACGCTGCTGTCAAACGTCGGGGGAGCCAGCGGCCCGCTGTTCGGCACCTTTTTTATCCGCGCCGCGCAGGTCACTCAGGCGCACCAGAGTTTGTCGCTAAATGAACTCTATCAAATGATGCGTGAAGGCGCCGATGGCGTGATCAGCCGGGGTAAAGCCGAGCCGGGTGATAAAACGATGTGCGATGTCTGGGTGCCGGTGGCGGAGTCACTGCGCCAGTCGAGCGCACAGAACCTCTCCGTCACCGCTGCGCTGGACGCCGCCGCCGTTCAGGCTGAAGCCGCCGCGCAAAGCACAATTACGATGCAAGCCCGCAAAGGTCGCGCCAGCTATCTGGGCGAGCGCAGCATCGGGCATCAGGATCCGGGCGCAACCTCGGTGATGTTTATGATCCAGATGCTGGCAGCCGCAGCAAAAGAGTAAGGACAGTAAGATGGTAAACCTGGTGATAGTCTCTCACAGCGCCCGCCTCGGTGAGGGGGTGGGCGAACTGGCGCAACAGATGTTAATGGGCGGCGACTGTAAAATCGCCGTTGCCGCCGGTATCGACGATCCGCAAAACCCCATCGGTACCGACCCTATCAAGGTGATGGAGGCGATCGAGTCTGTTGCTGATACCGACCACGTGCTGGTGATGATGGACATCGGCAGTGCCCTGCTCAGTGCGGAAACGGCGCTGGATCTTCTCGACCCGAGCATTGCCGGGAAAGTGCGGCTTTGCGCCGCGCCACTGGTTGAAGGGACGCTGGCGGCAACGGTGAGCGCCGCCGCGGGCGCGGATATCGAAAAGGTCATCGCCGATGCGACGAACGCCCTTGAAGCTAAGCGCGAGCAACTGGGTTTACCCTCTTCTGCTGATGAGCGCCGCATGACTCCGGTTTTTAGCGCACCGGACGCAGCGGCAAAATCAGTGTCCGTGGTGATCAAAAACCCTAACGGTTTGCACATTCGTCCGTCGTCCCGGCTTGTGGCAACGCTGTCAGCCTTTGACGCGGATCTGCTGCTGGAAAAAAATGGCAAGTGCGTCACGCCGGATAGCCTTAATCAGATATCGCTGTTGCAGGTTCGCTGTAATGACACGATCCGTCTGCTGGCAAGCGGAGCGCAGGCGGATGACGCGCTGGCCGCATTTAGCCAACTGGCTGCGGAGAACTTCGGTGAATCGCTGGACGATGTCGCAATTACCGCATCGTCGACGGAGAAGATTACGGGCAGCGCGTTCTGTTACACCCCAACGCTGCCGCCGGTTCGACAAGCCTCGGATCTCAGTCCCGTTGCAGAACAGGCGCGACTGCGTAACGCGCTGGATCTCACCCTGCTCGATCTGATGACGCTGCTCACCCGCATGGAAGAACACTGGCCTGGTGACCTGGCGGCCATTTTCTCTGGTCACCATATGTTGCTGGACGATCCAGAGTTGTTTGATACCGCCTGCGGGATCCTGCGTAGCGAACACTGTACGGCGGAATATGCCTGGCAGCAGGTGCTGAGCAGCCTCAGCATGCAGTATCGGCAACTGGATGATGCCTATCTGCAGGCGCGCTACATCGATATCGACGATCTCCTGCATCGCACGCTACGTCATTTGCTGCAAAGCCCGCTGACGTTGCCTGATTTCACCGCGCCTGCCATCCTGGTCGCCGACAATCTGTTTCCCTCAACGGTGCCGGAATTCGACCCGAAGGTGGTGAAAGGCATTTGCCTGCGTGAAGGCAGTCCGCTCGCGCATGGCGCCTTGATCGCCCGCGAGATGGGCATCGCCTGGATATGCCAGCAGGGCGACGCACTTGACGATGTGCTGACGGGTGAGCGGTTGACCCTTGATGTGGCACAAAATCGCGTCGTCAGGGAAAGGAAAACCCTGTAACGTCGCAAAAAAAGGAGGGTAACAACGCGCCGGGGGCGATCCTGGACTACGATTTTCTCATGGTAGATACCGTTTTTCGGTACACACTAAGGAGATGAATCAATGCATACCCCTGCTTTTTGCACGTCTGGTTCGCTGTCGTGGGTCATAAAATTAGCGGTTTCCGGCACCCTTCTGTCCTTCTCTTCACTGTCTGTGCACGCAGAAGAGATGCCGGTTACCCCGCCGCAACCGCCGGATATTTTGCTCGGCCCGCTGTTTAACGATGTGCAGAATGCCAGACTGTTCCCCGATCAAAAGACCTTTGCTGATGCCGTGCCAAACAGCGATCCGCTGATGATCCTTGCGGATTACCGGATGCAAAAAAATCAATCCAGTTTCGATTTACGCCACTTTGTGAGCGTCAACTTCACGTTGCCAAAAGAGGGAGAAAAATATGTTCCGCCGGAAGGACAATCGCTGCGCGAACATATCGACGGGCTGTGGCCAGTATTAACACGCTCTACCGAAAGCGCGGGAAAATGGGATTCGTTGCTGCCGCTGCCTGAACCTTACGTGGTACCCGGCGGGCGCTTCCGGGAAGTCTATTACTGGGACAGCTACTTCACCATGTTGGGACTTGCCGAAAGCGATCACTGGGACAAAATTGCCGATATGGTGGCGAACTTTGCCTGGGAGATTGATGCTTTCGGTCATATCCCCAACGGCAACCGCACCTACTATCTGAGCCGTTCCCAGCCCCCCTTCTTCTCCCTGATGGTGGAACTGCTGGCGCAGCATGACGGCGACGATGCGCTGAAAAAATACCTGCCGCAACTGCAAAAAGAGTATCTCTACTGGATGGAAGGCGTCGAAACGCTGCAGGCAGGTCAACAGAACAAACGGGTGGTGAAACTGGATGATGGCACCATTTTGAACCGCTACTGGGATGAGCGGGATACGCCACGACCGGAATCCTGGGTTGAGGATATCGCCACGGCAAAAAGCAATCCAAACCGTCCGGCCACCGACATTTATCGCGATCTGCGCGCTGCGGCGGCATCCGGCTGGGATTTCAGTTCGCGCTGGATGGATAACCCACAGCAGCTCGGCACGCTGCGGACCACCAGCATCGTTCCGGTCGATCTTAACGCGCTGCTGTACAAGATGGAAAAAATCCTCGCGCGCGCCAGCAAAGCCGCGGGGGATGAAGCAAAAGCCAGCCAGTACGATTCGCTGGCGAACGCCAGACAGAAAGCGATTGAGCACTACCTGTGGAATGACAAAGAAGGCTGGTATGCGGATTACGATCTGAAGAGCAAGCAGGTGCGTAATCAACTGACCGCTGCTGCCCTGTTCCCACTGTATGTCAACGCGGCCTCGAAAGATCGCGCCAGCAAAATGGCCGTGGCCACTCGCGCACATCTGTTGCAGCCGGGCGGGCTTGCCACCACCTCGGTGAAAAGCGGACAGCAATGGGATGCGCCAAACGGCTGGGCGCCGTTGCAGTGGGTCGCCACCGAGGGCTTACAGAACTATGGACAGAGTGAGGTGGCAATGGAGGTAAGCTGGCGTTTTCTGACCAACGTGCAGCACACCTACAATCGCGAGCAAAAGCTGGTGGAAAAATATGACGTCAGCAGCACCGGAACCGGCGGTGGCGGCGGTGAATATCCGTTACAGGATGGTTTTGGCTGGAGCAACGGCGTCACGCTGAAGATGCTCGACCTGATCTGTCCGAAGGAAAATCCATGCGACAACGTGCCGGAAAAACGTCCTGTGACTCGCCAGACCTCCACCGAACCGACACAAAAACAGGCAACGCCGTAATAGCCAACGCCTGACCGGCCTGGAAATACCAGGCCGGTTTTCGCTTCACGCGATCAGAAACGGTAGCTTGCCCCGACCTGAACGGTACGATCACGACCAATCCAGCAATTGGTGCTGTCGTAGCAACTGAAGGTTTCTTTGTTGGTGATATTCTGCGCGCTGGCTTTTAACGTCACGCCGCGCAATGAAGGCAGCGCCTCGCCCAACTGATATGACACGGCGAGATCGTACTGCGTTGTGCCTCCGAGCTTACCGCTCTTGTTATCCGGCGCAATTTCCATCGGCCCGGTATAGCGCGCCCCTGCGCCCATTGTTAGCCCGCGCAGTATGGTCGCATCGAAGGTGTAATCGCCCCACAGATTAAACGCATTCTCCGGCACCTGTGTCGGGCGTTTGCCTTCGTATGTTTCGTCTTCAGTATTGATCGCATGAGTATAGGCGTAGTTGGCAACCAACGTGACGTTGTCACCTGGCCGGCTAATCACCGACAGTTCCGCGCCTTTTGATTCGATCTCCCCGGTCTGCCGATAATCCCAGGTTGGCGTGGCGGAAAGAACATTCTTCTGACGGATGTTAAACACGGATGCCGTCAGCGTGGTCGCGTAATCAGCCAGCAGGTATTTCACCCCGCCTTCCAGTTGTTTGCTGGTTGTCGGCTTCACCTCTTTTGACGTCAGCGTGCCCTGCGGTGAAATCGGTTTGAAGCCTTCGGAATAACTGATAAACGGTGAAATACCGTTTTCAAAGGCATAAAGCGCGCCAAAACGTTTGGTCACCCGGTCCTGGGCGATCCAGGTTTTCTCATCATTTTGCAGCGCGTCGGTCGTCGTTGACCGATAGTCGTCGTAACGCAGACTGGCCAACAGATTTAAGCCGCCAAACGCCACCTGATCCTGCAAGTAGTAGCCATTTTGCTGATAAGAAAGGCGGTTTTTCTGTGCGGTGTACAACCCCAGATCGGCAGTATGCACCTGATGGAAATCCGGGTCGCGCATGTCGATTCCCGGCGTGGCGCTGGCGTAACGGTAGAAGTAATGGCTGTCGAGTTTCTGATAATCAAAACCGGCCAGAATATGGTGCTGCCAGTCGCCCAGCGTGACCGTTTTCGTTACCTGGTTGTCAATGTTGAAACTTTTCAGATCTTCATCGGTGGTATAGGCAAAGCGGTTCAGCATCCAGACCGGGTTTGTGCCATTGCCGGTTGAATAGACGCTGCGCTGGTGCGTATCAACATCAAAATAGCGCGCCTGCTGACTGAATCCCCAACCGCTGTCAAATTCATGTTCGAAATGATAACCCACCATCCACTGACGCTGCTTAAAGCCACTCCACTCATCACCGGCTAATCACGGCGATCGGCATACCCCGAGCGCAAATAGGCAATCGGTAACGGGTTTGACGGCGACAACGACGGTGTATTTTGCACCAGCGCATCCAGCGTCAGGCGCGTTTTGCTGTCTGGTTGCCAGGTGACGGAGGGCGCCAACAGATAGTCTTCATAACGGGTGGTGCGCGGTTGATCGTCGCCCTCCGTCGCCTTGCCCAGCAGACGGTAATTCCAGTCGCTGTCGCTGATTTTGCCGGTGGAATCCAGATAGCCTTCTTTCAGATTTCGTGTACCGGTATTAAAGCCGATCTCCGTTTTTTGTTCAGCCTGCGGTTTTTTGCCCTGAATATTCACCAGTCCTCCTGGCGAACCGCTGCCATACAGCACAGAGGCGGGCCCTTTCAGAATATCGACGCTTTCCACCAGCAGCGGGTCGATACGTGCTTTGGTGTTGCCAGTGACGTTGTACGGCAACTGCAGGCCGTTGTAGTACTCCTGATCGACAGAGAAACCGCGAATCTTGTACTCGCTCAGGTAGGAGGTATTGCCGCGCATTTCTGTCGACACCCCCGGCGCATAGCGCAGGATCTCGTTGACGGAATTCGCATGACGTAACGCGATCTCATGATTATCGATGGTATTAATCACCTGCGGCGTTTTACTTTCCGGGACAGCAGATTTGGTGGCGCTGTTAGTCCAGGCAGGCAGCAGGCTCTCCTGACCTGTCGCTGAAACGACAATAGTCGATTCGTTGGTGTCCGCCGCATATGACAATGTGGTCAGAGCCAGTGAGATACAGCCAGAAAGCGCGCAAAGTCGAAAACAAGAAGTTGTCATAGTGAGAATAATTATCAGTTTGAATTGGAATGCCAATTATTCTCATTTCAATGGGTAAATCAAGAGAGGAATTGAAGGGGAATACCATTAAAAACACGGCTCCCGCAGGAGCCGTATTGTTATTAATCGCGGCGTACGAGCCGGTATACCACCAGCACCACAATGGCGCCCACCACAGCGACCAGGAAACTGTGAAGGTTAAAACCACTGATCGTGCCGCCAATACCAAACATGGTCGCCAGCCATCCGCCCACTACAGCACCGACGATGCCGAGTATACAGGTCAGGATGAATCCGCCGCCGTCACGTCCCGGCATGATCAATTTGGCGATAACACCGGCAATCAAACCAAATACAATCCAGGCAATAATTCCCATGTTCAGACCCTCTTTTCAGGGAAACCACACGCAACCGTTTCTTGCGCTTGTCCGTTAAGTATAGGCAACCCCTTGATCCCCGTTGTTTCTGCGAGGCTGAATTATTTGTCTTTGGTAAAAAAAATCACGCGTTTGTATTAAGTTCTCCTGCGTCTTGCCGATAACCGTTCGATAGACTGTCAGGCAGCCAGGAGGCATTCCGCGTGAGTCATTACAATGAGCAGTTCCTGAAGCAAAATCCGTTGGCGGTGTTGGGGGTTCTTCGCGACTTAAACAGCAACCAGGTGCCTTTGCGCGTCTCCTGGTCCGGCGGACAATTCATCAGCAAGATCCTTGACGTCTCGGCCGAAAGGCTGGTGATGGATTTTGGCAGTCAGCAAAAAGAAAATCTCGCCGTGCAAAAAGCGCGCAATATTACCTTTACCGCCGAAACCCTGGGCGCGAAGGTCGAGTTTACTCTTGAGCAGTTGCAGAGCGGTGAGTATCAGCAGCTTCCCGCCTTTATCACCCCGCTCCCTCCGGCGCTGTGGTTTGTGCAACGACGGGAATACTTCCGCATCTGCGCGCCGCTCCATCCTCCCTACGGTTGTACGGCACAGATGCCGGATAACAGCACCCTACGTTTTCGTCTATACGATCTTTCCCTCGGCGGAATGGGTGCTCTGCTGGAAGGCCCGAAACCGTCAGGTCTCACCGAAGGGATGCGTTTTTCGCAGGTGGCATTGGATATGGGGGAATGGGGAATGTTTCACTTTGACGCACAGCTGATTTCCGTCACCGAACGCAAAGTGATTGACGGCAAAAACGAGACCATTTCCACTCCCCGCCTGAGCTTTCGTTTTCTCAACGTCGGCCCGGCGGTGGAGCGGGAACTTCAGCGGATTATCTTTTCCCTTGAGCGCGAAGCGCGCGAAAAATCAAATAAAGTGCGCGACTAATTACATCGCATCCAGCGCGCGCTGCAATTTATAGATGTAGCGCGGCGCCTGAGGCGCAGGATGATTATCCGCGACGTGTTCAACGAACTCATCAGCGCTGAGATCGTTGATTTTGTTAATTGCCTTTTTCCGGTCGGAAGAGAACGTGCGTAGCAGTGCGCCTGCGCCGTTAGCGTAGGAGACGACCAGCGCGTACTGCATCACCTGCGGATTCTCAATGCCGGCGAGCGGGCCGGTCTCCAGAATACTCAGGTAGGCAGCGCCCATTGAGATATTCCGTTCCGGGTTTTTCAGTTCACTGGTCGTAGGCTCGCCGCTCCAGCCCATCCGACGATAGACATCGCGTCCTGAAGTTGACGCTTTTAATTGCATCAACCCTATCGCATTCGATTTGCTAACCGCATTGGGATTCCCGCCTGACTCAATGGCGATAATCGCCGTAATCAATTGTGGGCTAACGCCCCACGCCGCACCGGCTTTTTCGCTGATCGGCATCCATTGCATGGCACGTTTTACCGGCACTTCCGCGTTCCACGGGGGATTTTTATAATCTTGTTTTGAACTACAGCCTGCAAGCAGCACAATTAAAAAAGCAAACCATCTCAATTTCACGTCTTCTGTCCTTATCGCCGGAACGCTTTGTTACTAAAACCACCGTTATAAACCGGATAAGCAAAGCACCCTCCGGCAAAACGTTCTACTATAAGCGGCATGATATACATTTGGTTTCTGTTGTAGCAAGGAATTGCCATGTCCCGGTTTCACTTAATTGCCCCCTCGGGCTACTGCATCAATCAGCACGCGGCTTTACTTGGTATCCAGCGCCTTAAAGAGGCCGGTCATCAGGTCGATAATACGGCGGTGGTCAGTCGTCGCCATCAACGCTTTGCGGGTACGGATTCGGAGCGTCTGGCGGATGTGAACGACCTTGTGCATCTCACCGCGCCGGACACCATCGTCATGCCGGTGCGCGGTGGCTATGGAGCGAGCCGTCTACTGCAACACATCGACTGGCAGGGCCTTGCCGCCCGACAACAGCGGGATCCGCTGCTTATTTGCGGACACAGTGATTTTACGGCGATCCAGTGCGGTCTGCTGGCGCTGGGCAATGTCATCACTTTCAGTGGTCCAATGCTGGCGGCGAACGTTGGCGCGCCGGAGCTGAATACCTTTACGCAAACCCATTTCTGGCAGGCATTGCGTCACGCGCAGTACACGGTGGAATGGCAAGGCGACGGTCCGGCCTGCCACACGCAAGGAACGCTGTGGGGCGGTAATCTGGCGATGCTGATTTCGCTCATCGGTACCCCGTGGATGCCCAAAATAGAAAACGGCATTCTGGTACTGGAAGACATTAACGAGCACCCTTTTCGCGTTGAGCGCATGTTATTGCAGTTGGTTGACGCCGGTATATTGAACCGGCAGAGCGCCATTGTGCTGGGCAGTTTCAGCGGTAGCACCCCGAATGAGTATGATGCCGGTTACGATCTTAACACCGTGTATGCGTTTTTACGTGAACGCCTCTCTATTCCCCTGATAACTGGACTCGATTTTGGTCATGAGCCGCGAACCGTTACGCTGGCGTTGGGCGCGCATGCCGTATTGCAAAACAGTCAAAACGGTACACAACTGACGATCTCGGGTCATCCCTTTCTGAAATCATAAAAAAAAACGGCTGCAGGACTAAGTAACGCCCGGATGTAGCCGTTAATATGATAATGTCAATGCACCAAAAAATTCCTGATTGAGGAGTAATCGAACGTTGGACGCCGCGGCAATAATCAGTCTTTTCATTTTGGGGTCCGTCCTCGTTACCAGCAGTATCTTACTCAGTTCATTTTCATCACGCCTTGGCATTCCGATTCTGGTTATCTTCCTGGCCATTGGCATGCTGGCGGGCGTCGATGGCGTCGGCGGCATCCCGTTCGATAATTATCCCTTCGCCTATATGGTCAGTAACCTTGCGCTGGCGATTATTCTGCTCGATGGCGGGATGCGCACGCAGGCCAGTTCGTTTCGTGTCGCGCTGGGCCCGGCGCTTTCTCTGGCGACCGTTGGCGTCCTGATCACCTCCGGGTTAACCGGTATGATTGCCGCCTGGCTGTTTAATCTCGATCTGATTCAGGGTCTGTTGATTGGCGCCATTGTCGGTTCAACGGATGCGGCGGCGGTTTTTTCCCTGCTTGGCGGCAAAGGGCTGAACGAGCGTGTCGGCGCGACGCTGGAAATTGAATCCGGCAGTAATGACCCGATGGCAGTATTTCTGACCATTACGCTGATCGAGATGATTCAGCAACACGAAACCGGCTTAAGCTGGATGTTCGCTGTCCACATTATTCAGCAGTTTGGTCTGGGCATCCTGCTTGGGCTGGGCGGCGGCTATCTGTTACAGCAGATGATTAATCGTATCTCTCTGCCCGCCGGACTCTACCCGCTATTAGCCCTGAGCGGCGGGATTCTGGTGTTTGCCCTGACCACGGCGCTGGAAGGCAGCGGGATCCTGGCGGTCTATCTGTGCGGTTTTTTACTGGGCAATCGCCCTATCCGCAACCGCTACGGCATTTTGCAAAACTTCGACGGACTGGCCTGGCTGGCACAGATCGGCATGTTCCTTGTGCTCGGACTGCTGGTGAATCCTTCTGACCTGTTGCCGATTGCTATTCCGGCGCTGATTCTTTCCGCCGGGATGATTTTCATTGCCCGTCCACTCTCTGTATTTATCGGACTGCTGCCGTTCCGCGGTTTTAATCTGCGTGAACGCGTCTTTATTAGCTGGGTGGGTCTGCGCGGTGCGGTACCGATCATTCTTGCCGTCTTTCCGATGATGGCGGGTCTGGAAAATGCCCGTCTGTTCTTTAACGTCGCTTTCTTCGTAGTGCTGGTGTCACTGGTTTTGCAGGGGACGTCGCTCTCCTGGGCGGCGAAAAAGGCGAAGGTGGTGGTACCACCGGTCGGTTGGCCGGTCTCACGCGTGGGTCTGGATATTCATCCGGACAATCCGTGGGAGCAGTTTGTCTATCAGCTCAGTGCCGATAAATGGTGTGTCGGCGCGGCGCTGCGCGATCTGCATATGCCTCAGGAAACGCGCATTGCGGCGCTGTTTCGTGACAATGTGCTGTTTCATCCCACCGGCAGCACCCGTCTGCGTGAAGGCGATGTGCTGTGCGTCATCGGGCGTGAACGCGATCTTCCGGCGCTGGGCAAACTGTTCAGCCAGTCGCCGCCGGTGGCGCTGGATCAGCGCTTCTTCGGCGACTTTATTCTCGAAGCCAACGCTAAGTATGCCGATGTGGCGCTGATTTATGGTCTGGATGACGGAACGGAGTACCGCGATAAGCAGCAAACGCTGGGTGAAATTGTTCAGCAACTGCTGGGTGCCGCCCCGGTCGTCGGCGACCAGGTCGAATTTGCCGGGATGATCTGGACGGTTGCCGAAAAAGAGGATAATCAGGTGCGCAAAGTCGGTGTCCGCGTTGCCGGGGATGAAGACGAAGAATAGTGACTCTGCCGGAAGGCGCTGCGCTTATCTGGCCTACTGAGACGCCGCGTAGCGTGTGCTGTAGGCCGGATCAGGCGCATCGCGCCGGCATCCGGCAATACCATAAAAGTTACACCGTCACAACAGGAACGCGCAACGCCAGCGAACACATCAGCTCATAACCCACCGTTCCAGCTGATTGCGCCACGTCGTCAATTTTGATCTCTTTGCCCCACAGCTCCACCGGCGTTCCGATGCCCGCCTGCGGGCATGGCGTCAAATCCACCGCCAACATATCCATTGACACTGTCCCCACCGTCGTGGTCCGGACACCGTCCACCAGCACCGGCGTGCCGCTAGGCGCATGGCGCGGATAGCCATCCGCATAGCCAGCCGCCACGATGCCAATGCGTTGCTCGCCTCTGGCGGTATAACGTCCGCCATAGCCGACGCGGTCTCCCGCTTTTAGTGTCTGTACACCAATGATTTCGCTGCTCAGCGTCATCACTGGCTTCAGTCCGGTATTGGCGATATCGCGCCACTGGCCTGACGGCGAAGCGCCATAGAGAATAATGCCCGGGCGTACCCAGTCAAAATGTGCATCAGGATGCCACAGCGTGGCCGCGGAGTTTGACAGCGAACGCCGGCAATCCAGCCCTTCCGCAGCCTGCTCGATGCGCGCCATTGCATTGTGGATCCCGTCAGGGTGCTCAGCGTCGGAAAAATGCGACATCAGCGTCATTTCACCGACGTTCGGCATCGCGCGCAGTTGCTGCCAGACGGTTTGCAGCCGTTCCGGCTGGAATCCCAGGCGGTTCATGCCGCTGTTAACCTTCACATAGACATCCAGCGGCGCCTTAAGCTTCGCATTCTGGATCGCTTTGAGCTGCCAGTTGCTGTGCACGCAGGTGGTCAGACGCCAGGTGTCATACCGTTCCAGATCTTCAGCGTGGAAAAAACCTTCCAGCATCAGGATCGGCCCTTTCCAGCCGCGCTCACGCAGGGTGACCGCCTCTTCCAGATTCAACAGGGCAAAACCGTCGGTGTTGCCCAGCGCACTCCAGATACGTTCTATGCCGTGTCCATAAGCATTGGCTTTCACCACTGACCAAACGCGGGCGTCCGGTGCGGCCTGACGCACAATGCTCAGGTTTTGTTTCATCGCCTGCAGGTCAAGGCTGGCCAGTATAGGGCGGGTCATCTCTCGTCCTTCTTAGTTATGTGCGCCGTGCAGATGTTGGGGACGTGAAGGCGTAAAGCCTGCGTGGTAGCGCGCCACGCTCAAATCGTCATACGGAATGGCGGGCGTGCGACCTGACAATATATCGCTCAGCAACTGCCCTGAACCACAGGCCATCGTCCATCCCAGCGTACCGTGTCCGGTATTTAACAACAGATTTTTGAAGCGGGTACGTCCCACAACGGGCGTACCGTCCGGCGTCATTGGCCGCAAACCGGTCCAGAATGTCGCCTGCTCAACATGCCCCCCGCGCGGGTAGAGATCGCGCACCACCATCTCAAGCGTTTCCCGACGCGGCTGGAGCAGTTCGGTATTGAAACCGACAATTTCCGCCATCCCCCCCACGCGGATGCGCTGGTCAAAACGGGTAATGGCGATTTTGTAAGTTTCATCAAGAATAGTCGAAACCGGCGCGCCGTCCTCTTCCGCCACCGGAATCGTCAGCGAATAGCCTTTCAGCGGATAGACCGGAATATCGACAATCCCTTTCAGCATCGCCGTGGAGTAAGACCCCATCGCCATGACGTACGCATCAGCTTTAACGATCTCATCACCACATTTCACGCCGTAAATCTGTTCGCCTTCGCAGAGCAGTTTATCCACCGGTGTGTTGAAGCGGAATTTGACGCCCGCCTGTTCGGCCATCTGCGCCAGACGCTGGGTAAAGAGCTGGCAGTCGCCGGTTTCGTCATTCGGCAGACGCAAGCCACCGGTCAGTTTGTGCGCCACTTCCGCCAGCGCCGGCTCGACTTCCGCCAGTCGACTGGCTTCCAGCAACTGATACGGCACACCGGCGTCTTCCAGCACAGCGATGTCGCGCGTGGCGTTCTCATACTGCTGCGCGGTACGGAACAGTTGCAGCGTCCCGCCCTGCCGCCCTTCATACTGGATACCGGTCGACGCACGTAGCGCTTTCAGGCAATCACGGCTGTATTCCGCCAGACGTACCATCCGCCCTTTGTTTTCCATGTAGTGGCTGGTGTCGCAGTTGCGCAGCATCTGCCACATCCACTTTAACTGGAACTGTGTCCCGTCAAGACGAACGGCCAGCGGCGCATGGCGCTGGAACATCCATTTAATCGCTTTCAGCGGTACACCCGGCGCAGCCCAGGGCGCGGCATAGCCCGGAGAGATCTGCCCCGCATTCGCCGCGCTGGTCTCCAGCGCCGGGCCGGGTTCACGATCGATGACGGTAACATCATGTCCAGCCTGACTCAGATACCAGGCGCTGGTCACGCCAACGACGCCACTTCCCAGTATGACAACTCGCATAGCCACTCCGTTAACAGTAACAGTAAAAGAACAATCATCTAATTACATCTTGATAACCCAGATGAAAATATTATTCAACATATGGCTTTTTTATGGTGACACATCTCACATATAGCAGGCAGAGCAATGAACTCCCTGCTTTGGCATCTCATGCTGTGGGTTATTTTTATCCAGCAGAAAATATCGTGACCACCCCGTAATCTGGCGAGTCGACCAGCGGAAATCGCAAAGAAAATATTTCTTCACTGACACGGTTTTTAACCGGGTGTTCTATGCTTGAAATGAGGTGCTCCACACAGAGAGTGCCGCCAACAATGAGGGTGCGCGAATGGCTACGATTGATTCCATGAACAAGGACACCACACGCTTGAGCGATGGACCCGACTGGACGTTTGATCTGCTGGATGTCTATCTGGCGGAAATAGACCGGGTGGCGAAACTCTACAGACTGGATACCTACCCGCACCAGATTGAGGTCATCACCTCCGAGCAGATGATGGATGCATATTCCAGCGTCGGAATGCCGATTAACTATCCTCACTGGTCGTTTGGTAAAAAATTCATCGAGACCGAACGACTGTACAAGCACGGTCAGCAAGGGCTGGCCTATGAGATTGTGATCAACTCCAACCCGTGTATTGCATACCTGATGGAGGAGAACACCATTACCATGCAGGCGCTGGTGATGGCGCACGCCTGTTACGGACATAACTCGTTCTTCAAAAATAACTATCTGTTCCGCAGCTGGACTGATGCCAGCTCCATTGTTGATTACCTGATCTTCGCGCGTAATTACATCACTCAGTGCGAAGAGCGATACGGCGTGGACGAGGTTGAGCGATTGCTCGACTCCTGCCACGCGCTGATGAACTACGGCGTTGATCGCTATAAACGCCCGCAGAAAATCTCCCTCCAGGAGGAGAAGGCCCGCCAACAGAGTCGTGAAGAGTATCTGCAAAGCCAGGTGAACATGCTGTGGCGTACCCTGCCGAAAAAAGAGGAAGAGAAGACGATTGCCGAAGCGCGGCGCTATCCCTCAGAACCGCAGGAAAATCTGCTTTACTTTATGGAAAAAAATGCCCCACTGCTGGAGTCATGGCAGCGCGAGATCCTGCGCATCGTGCGCAAAGTCAGTCAGTATTTTTATCCGCAAAAACAGACGCAGGTGATGAACGAGGGCTGGGCCACGTTCTGGCATTACACCATCCTGAACCACCTGTATGACGAGGGGAAAGTCACCGAACGTTTTATGCTGGAGTTTTTACACAGCCATACCAATGTGGTATTCCAGCCGCCTTATAACAGCCCGTGGTACAGCGGCATAAACCCTTACGCACTGGGTTTCGCTATGTTCCAGGACATCAAGCGCATCTGCCAGTCGCCGACGGAAGAAGATAAGTACTGGTTCCCGGATATCGCCGGTTCCGACTGGCTGGAAACGCTGCATTTTGCCATGCGCGACTTCAAAGATGAGAGCTTCATCAGCCAGTTCCTGTCGCCGAAGGTGATGCGCGATTTTCGCCTCTTTACGGTGCTGGATGACGATCGGCATAACTATCTGGAAATCTCTGCCATTCATAACGAAGAAGGCTACCGCGAAATCCGCAACCGCCTCTCGTCGCAATATAATCTGAGCAACGTAGAGCCGAATATTCAGGTCTGGAACGTGGATCTGCGGGGCGATCGTTCCCTCACCCTGCGCTATATTCCGCATAATCGCGCGCCGCTGGATAAAGGCCGCAAAGAGGTGCTCAAGCATGTGCATCGGCTGTGGGGATTTGATGTGTTGCTGGAACAGCAAAACGAGGACGGAAGCGTGGAACTGCTGGAGCGCTGCCCCCCCAGAATGAACAGCCTGTAAACAAAAACCCCCTCATCGTGAGGGGGTTCGTTTTTAGCGGCCCTGAATGGCTAAATCGCCAGGCAGGTTTTTCTGCATCCGGTGCCAAATCTCGCCGCTGTCGTGACCGTAACGACGCACCGTTTCGTACACCTGATCGTGCGCGCCCTGCAGGCACAGTTGCGACAGCTTATGGTAGAAACCCAGCGCCAGGCTGCGCGCTTCCGGATTGGCAAAATAGTGACGACCAATGCGGGTATACAACCCTTTCATGCCGTTCAGGATCAGACCATAAATCGGGTTGCCGGAGGCAAATGCCAGACCACGGAAAATGTTGTAATCGAGATCGGCAAACGCATCGGCGTGATCGGCCACTTCCTGCGCGGTCGCCAGCACTTCCTGCGCTTTGTCAGGATGCTGACGAAACGCGGTACGAATGAAGATGGTGGAGATGTTGGTCCGCACCGACAGCAGATTGTCGATCAACTGCGGGACGCTTTCGTGATCGAGACGCGCCAGCGTTTCAAGAATATTCAGTCCGGAGGTTTCCCAGAAATTATTCACCTTCGTCGGTTTGCCATGCTGAATGGTCAACCAACCGTCTCGCGCCAGGCGCTGCAGCACTTCACGTAAAGTGGTACGTGTCACCCCAATCAGTTCGGAGAGTTCTCGTTCTGCAGGCAAGATAGTGCCAGGAGGGAAGCGGTTATTCCAGATACTTTCAATGATGTACTCTTCCGCGAAACCCGCCGGGCTCTGCGCCTTAATGACCATAGTGAGATTTCCATTACACAGCAAAACATAGTTACACTCATCATACCAGACGGGTTACATGCCCGATAGGAGACACAACGAAGAAAAAGTGGATCAAGGCTTCATTTTCTTGATAACGCTGGCTGTCTGGGGTGAAAGGCTTGCCTGTATTCAGACTGACCGTTACTCTTTGTCGCTAACCATAAAAACATCATTTCAATAAATAAGGTAAGGGAAACCATAATGGAACTCTCATGGGGCCGCGCGCTCTGGCGCAACTTTTTAGGCCAGTCGCCAGACTGGTACAAGCTTGCGCTACTGATCTTCCTGATAGTTAATCCACTGATTTTCATCATCAACCCGTTTGTTGCGGGCTGGTTGCTGGTGGCGGAATTCATCTTCACGCTGGCGATGGCGCTGAAGTGTTATCCACTGCTACCGGGCGGTTTGTTAGCCATTGAAGCAGTTATCATCGGGATGACCAGCGCCGCGCATGTTCGCGAAGAGGTGGCAAACAATCTGGAAGTTTTACTGCTGCTGATGTTCATGGTCGCGGGCATCTATTTTATGAAGCAGCTGTTGCTGTTTATTTTTACCCGGCTGCTGCTGAGCATTCGTTCTAAAATGCTGCTGTCGCTGGCGTTTTGTGTGGCGGCGGCCTTCCTTTCCGCCTTCCTTGACGCACTGACCGTGGTAGCGGTAGTGATCAGCGTCGCCGTCGGGTTCTACGGCATTTATCACCGCGTGGCCTCTTCCCGCGGTGATGATAGCGACATCCTGGATGACAGTCACATTGATCAACACTACAAAACAGTGCTTGAGCAATTCCGCGGCTTTTTGCGCAGTCTGATGATGCATGCCGGGGTGGGTACCGCTCTGGGCGGCGTGATGACGATGGTGGGCGAGCCGCAGAACCTGATCATCGCCAAAGCCGCTGGCTGGCACTTTGGCGACTTCTTCCTGCGGATGTCGCCTGTTACCGTTCCGGTACTGATTTGCGGCCTGCTCACCTGTGTACTGGTTGAGAAACTGCGCTGGTTTGGCTATGGCGAAACACTGCCGGAAAAAGTGCGTGACGTCTTGCAGCAGTTTGACGATCAGAGCCGCCATCAGCGTTCACGTCAGGACAGAGTAAAACTGATTGTGCAGGCGATTATCGGCGTCTGGCTGGTGATTGCCCTGGCGCTGCATCTGGCGGAAGTGGGACTGATTGGCCTCTCCGTGATTATCCTCGCAACGTCGCTGACCGGCGTGACGGATGAACATGCCATTGGCAAGGCGTTCACCGAATCTCTGCCATTCACCGCGCTGCTGACGGTCTTTTTCTCCATTGTCGCGGTGATTATCGACCAGCATCTCTTTTCGCCGATTATTCAGTACGTATTGCAAGCCTCAGAGCACGCGCAACTGACGCTGTTCTATCTCTTCAACGGCCTGCTCTCGTCGATCTCGGATAATGTTTTCGTCGGTACTATCTACATTAACGAGGCCAAAGCGGCCATGGAAAGTGGTGCGATCTCCCTGCAGCAATACGAGCTGTTAGCCGTTGCGATCAACACCGGGACAAACCTGCCGTCCGTGGCGACGCCGAACGGTCAGGCGGCATTCCTGTTCCTGCTCACCTCCGCACTGGCACCGCTGATTCGCCTCTCCTATGGTCGGATGGTCTGGATGGCGCTGCCCTATACCATCGTGCTGACGCTGGTCGGCCTGCTGTGCGTCGAGTTTACCCTGACGCCAATGACCGAGTGGATGATGCAAACCGGTTGGTTAGCTACACTTTCATAACAACTAACCGGGCATTTCACTGCCCGGTTTGCCTTTTTGCGTGATATTTCTCCAATTACACAATATTTGAGTTTCTCCTGGTGGCGCGGTAATCGAATTGGTTTACACTGCCGTGTCTACGCATGTTGCAGGGAAATTATTATGTTGCGATATTTGAACCAGTGCTCACGGGGTCGGGGCGCGTGGTTATTGATGGCTTTTACTGCCTTAGCGCTTGAACTGGTCGCGCTGTGGTTTCAGCACGTTATGCTGCTTAAGCCGTGCGTACTGTGCATCTACGAACGCTGTGCGCTGTTTGGCGTCATGGGGGCCGGTCTGGTTGGGGCTATTGCGCCTAAAACACCGTTGCGCTATGTGGCGTTGATTATCTGGATCTACAGTGCCTGGCGTGGGGTTCAACTGACATGGGAACATACCATGATCCAGTTACACCCTTCCCCGTTCATGACCTGTGATTTCATGGCTCGCTTCCCTGCCTGGTTGCCACTGGACAAATGGTTACCACAGGTGTTTGTCGCCTCTGGTGATTGCGCCGAGCGTCAGTGGGAATTTTTATCTCTGGAAATGCCGCAATGGCTATTAGGCATTTTCGTTGCCTATCTGGTCGTCGCGGTTCTGGTGCTGATTGCTCAGCCACTTAAACCGAAAAGACGCGATCTGTTCGGTCGTTAATCTCAGACGCTCCCAGCCGGGAGCGTGAGAGCGATGACTAACTTCATCCCGATACCGGACAAGCAAAGATCACCTCATTAAAAACCCGGAAAATCAATTCATCGATTTTCGGCTGATAACCACAAAGAAGGAAAAACCACGTCTTTTCCTTCTTTGTCAGCAGTCTGACGCTCCCAACCGGGAGCGTTTTTTTTGCCGTTAGCCTGAAATCAGACCGGGCGGTTTAGTCCGCCCATGACGGTTTGTTGAGAATATGGTCCTGCCAGTCATGGACTTCTGACTCTCTTACCGCAATGTGACGCACCGAAATTCGCTCGCCGTGCATTGCCGCTTTCGACCCCGTCAGCAGCGGGTGCCATTCAGGCAGTCCTTTCCCTTCCGCCAGCAGACGATAGGCGCAGGTCATCGGCAACCATTCAAAGGTGGGCAGGTTATCACGCGTTAGCTTGATACAGTCAGGTTCGTACTCGAACCGACGTTCGTAATTGCGACACTGGCAGGTTTTGATGTTGAGCTGGCGGCAGGCGACGTTGGTGAAATAAATCTCGTCGGTATCCTCGTCCATCAGCTTATGCAGGCAGCACTGACCGCAGCCATCACATAACGACTCCCATTCGGCATCGGTCATTTCATCCAGGGTTTTACGTTGCCAGAAAGGTAAATCGCTCATCAGGGTATCCGCCATTGCTATAAAGCTGCACCTTATAACCAGTCTGGCACGTTGATGCAAGTTTTGCCGCCTAAAAAGGCGGCAAGCAGGCGTTACAGGACGCGGGTTGTCAGGGTGTGACCGTTAAAATTGACCACCAACTCGTCGCCGCTGGCGAGCGGTCCGACGCCTTCCGGGGTGCCGGTCAGCACGACATCACCCGCTTTGAGGGTAAAGAATTTGCTCATATAGGCGATTAAGGGGACGATTTTATGGATCATATCCGCCGTTGTACCCTGCTGGCGAACCTCGCCATTGACCGTCAGACCCAGCGGCGTCGCCTGCGGATCGCCGTTAAATTCTGCGACCGGAATGAATCCGGATAACGGGCATGAATTATCGAATCCTTTTGCCTTCTCCCAGGGCTGCCCGGCTTTCTTCATTTTGCCCTGGATATCACGCAGCGTCAGATCGAGCGCCACGCCATATCCAGCGATAGCCTTACGAACATGCTCTTCGGTCGCCTGACGCAGCGTCGCGCCGATCAATACCGCCAGTTCGACTTCATGGTGCACCGAGCCCATATCCGTCGGAATGACCAGCGGCTGGCGCAAATCGCACAGGGCGGTTTCCGGCTTGATAAACAGCACCGGCTCATCCGGCGTGACGCTGCCCATTTCCTTGATGTGGTTGGCGTAGTTGCTCCCCACGCACACCACTTTGCTTACCGGGTAATCAAGCAGCGCACCCTGCCAGTTATGATGTTGATACATTCATTTTCCCCTAATTTGTCATCGTTGACTTCAGGAATGGCACCGACAGGTATGACGCCGGGTACCGTTTATTTATCGGTTTCTGGATTGTTTTGTGAGGCGTTGAAACGATGTTGCTTCAATAAATCTTCGGGCGGCGGAGGCAGTTGTAAATAATATCCCTGCTCCGTTAAGGCTTGTTTTACTTTATCCAGCGAGGCGTTGACTAACTTTTTGCTACCATCTAACGGCAATATCATTGCCAGCTGTGGTTGACCAAATCCTTTCATCAGTTCTTCAGGCACACGTGAGAAATCGTCTTTTTTTTCGACATACAAATAGGTCTGGTCACGCTTAGCACTTCTGTAGATCACACAAAACATACATTTTACTCTGAATTAAACGGATGGCGACTTGCCTCAATATAATAGTGACTATAACATGCCTTCTGGACTTCGGAATATCACTCCACATCGGGGATGATAAATAGCAAATTGAGTAAGGCCAGGATGTCAAACACGCCCATCGAACTTAAAGGCAGTAGCTTCACCTTATCAGTGGTTCATTTACATGAAGCAGAACCCGAGGTTATTCGTCAGGCGTTAGAAGACAAAATCGCTCAGGCTCCTGCTTTTTTAAAACATGCTCCTGTGGTAGTGAATGTCAGTAGCCTTGATGCGCCGGTAAACTGGCCGCAGTTGCAGAAGGTGGTGGCGTCGACGGGATTGCGTATTGTTGGCGTCAGCGGTTGTAAAGATGCCCGGCTCAAAGCTGAAATCGACAAAATGGGCCTTCCTTTACTCACTGAAGGTAAAGAGAAAATGGCGCGTTCCGCTCCGGCTGAACCCGTTGCTCCCGCCGCTGTAGTGCAAAACGCTACTCCCGTCACAAAAACGCGATTTATTGATATACCCGTTCGTTCCGGTCAACGCATTTATGCACCACAATGTGATCTGATTGTTACAAGTCACGTCAGTGCTGGCGCTGAGCTGATCGCCGATGGCAATATTCATGTCTATGGCATGATGAGAGGCCGCGCGCTGGCAGGGGCAAGTGGTGACCGGGATGCGCAAATTTTTTGTACCCATCTGACGGCAGAACTGGTGTCTATCGCAGGTGTTTACTGGCTGAGTGATAAAATCCCAGCAGAATTTTATGGCAAAGCGGCACGTCTGCAGTTAGCAGATAACGCTTTGACAGTTCAACCGTTGAATTGATCCCTTTTTAACAAGGAATTTCTATGGCACGCATTATTGTAGTTACTTCGGGTAAAGGGGGCGTTGGCAAGACAACCTCCAGCGCGGCCATCGCTACTGGTTTGGCCCAGAAGGGAAAGAAAACTGTCGTTATTGATTTTGATATCGGCCTGCGTAACCTCGATCTGATCATGGGGTGTGAGCGTCGGGTTGTTTATGATTTCGTCAACGTCATTCAGGGTGATGCTTCACTCAATCAGGCGCTCATCAAGGACAAGCGCACTGAGAATCTCTTTATTCTTCCGGCCTCTCAGACGCGCGATAAAGACGCATTAACGCGTGAGGGCGTGGCAAAGGTTCTCGACGATCTGAAAGCAATGGATTTCGAGTTTATCGTTTGCGACTCCCCTGCGGGGATTGAAACTGGCGCGCTGATGGCGCTCTATTTCGCCGACGAAGCGATTATCACCACCAACCCGGAAGTCTCCTCGGTACGCGACTCTGACCGTATCCTGGGAATCCTGGCGTCTAAATCGCGCCGTGCCGAAAACGGTGAAGATCCGATTAAAGAACATCTGCTGTTGACGCGCTACAACCCTGGCCGTGTTAACCGTGGCGACATGCTCAGTATGGAAGATGTGCTGGAGATCCTGCGCATTAAACTCGTCGGAGTTATCCCGGAAGATCAGTCTGTTCTGCGCGCCTCTAACCAGGGCGAACCGGTCATTCTGGACATCAATGCAGACGCAGGTAAAGCGTATGCCGATACAGTAGATCGTCTGTTGGGAGAAGAACGTCCTTTCCGCTTCATTGACGAAGAGAAGAAAGGTTTCCTCAAACGCCTGTTCGGAGGATAAGTTATGGCATTACTGGATTTTTTTCTCTCGCGGAAAAAGAGTACAGCGAACATCGCGAAAGAGCGATTGCAGATTATCGTTGCTGAGCGTCGTCGTAGTGACGCTGAGCCGCATTATTTACCGCAGTTGCGTAAAGATATTCTTGAGGTCATTTGTAAGTATGTACAAATTGATCCGGAAATGGTCACCGTTCAGCTTGAACAAAAGGACGGCGATATTTCCATTCTCGAACTTAACGTTACATTGCCGGAAGCTGAAGAGTTGAAATAAACGCTCTTCTCAGATAATTCCTGATAAAAAAAGGCAGAGCAATCTGCCTTTTTTATTATCAGCCATTTTTCTGTTGCGGCAATCACGATGCCTGAAATATGGCATCACTTATCCACGAGCGATAACTGTTCGGCTATTTTTGCTTTTGCATAGCAGACAAAGCGCGAAACAGCGGGCATTATCTCTGCCCAGTCAACACTTACCTGTCCCAGATAGTCGAGCCGCGCGGCTGCAAGTAGAGAAGCGTGCTCGTCCGGGAGATAAGGCATTAACCAGTCTGCCGCGCTGTCTTTCGCGGTAAAACCGCCTGTCGCCACGCTGTACCAGATGCGCGCCAGGGTCAACACGATATTGCGCTCGTCGCCCTGTAAATCACCATTGTCCTGCCAGAGCGTCAGCGTCTGACGGAATGTCTCCCGAATGTCGTTTTCCGGGACCGGCTCAAAAAGCAAATCCGCACGCTCGCCGGTTAAAGCCATGCTGGCACTACGCGCCTGAGTCAATAAAATCGCCAGATCGCTATCCTGCTGTGCGGGTTCATACTTCCCGGCGAGAATATCCTCGCGCAACCACTCGCCAAACTGCATTTCCCGTCGGGGAGGAAAACGCCAGGGCACCACATCGGTATGCACCACAACCGTCACCTCAAGCGCCCGCCAGAGCGTCGACGTACCAGGCCAGGCTGACACCGACAGGAGTTCCTGCATCAGCGCTTCTCGCTGTGCCGTCGTCAGCGGCACACGCGTGGTGACCAGCAAATCAATGTCGCTGTGAGGTTTTAACCCACCTTCAACGGCAGATCCGTACAGGTGAATGGCCAACAGATCCTCTTCAAAGATCCGTTCAATGATGGCCGTCGCCTTTTCCAGTTGTTTCCGAAGGGTATCCGGAATCTTCAATGTCATCGCCTCACCGTCATCATGTCAGGTGCCACCTTAGCGCGACAGGAAGCCCGCTGACAAGCAACGGGCTGAGCCTGAATTTAGTGGTGCAGCATTTCGTCTACCACGGCCTGCGCCTTGAGTTGATAAGGATAGTAGGTTGGCCAGTTATCCATCTCTTCCAGTAGCGCCTGCTGTGAGGTATTGCCCATAAAAATATGGAAGTGGTTCGACGCCCGCGGCGCAATAATATGATCGCTGAACTGCACAAACTTCGGCGCTTTACTGTTTGCGTCTTTGCATTCAAACAGATAACGCACCCCTTTTTTACCTGAGGTGTAGGTCAGGATCTTGTACCCGGCATAGTCATACTGACAGGAAGCCACCTGCTTACCGGTATGAAACTCCATCACGCCATTTTCGATACCAATGGTGTCGACTTCCGTCGCATAGCCTTTCCGGTAATAGGCTTTCACCTCTTCCGCCGTTTTCCCCTTATCCTTTGCCGCCTTCTGTTTGAAAACCGGATCCAGCTCACCGCTGACCAGATAAGGATAAACGGATTGCCACATGCCATCCCAGTCGGTAAGCGCCCTGTCCTTAACATTGCTATCCGCAAATTCGCCTTCCGCTGCTTTCTGTTCCATCTCCGTCAACGGCACACCATGCGCGTGATCGCCATGGGCGAAGGCATAACTGCTGAACCACAACATTCCCAGAGAAACAGATAATTTTTTCCAATGAATAGCCAACGTCGTACCCTCAGTCAAATGAACAAGATGAAATGTTATATTATAACAATAAAATTTATTCAACACTGTTGCGCGTAAATGAAGGAAACTTGATCTGGTCACTTTTTATGCAAAAACCAGATTCGATATACTGAAACCGGAGACAAAAAACAGGAGGTAATGACTATGTATCGTTCTGTTCTGGTGCCCATTGATATCTCAGAAGCCGATCTCACCCGGCAGCTTATTCCTCAGGTCAAAATCCACGCCAAAACGGCAAAAGTCCATTTTCTGTCAGTCATTCCCTCAGTCCCCTTTTATGCATCCCTGGGGCTCGCCTACTCTGGCGAACTCCCGGATAAAAATGGACTGCAGACGAAGGCGTTACAAAAACTCAACGAGATTGTGAAGCAATTCGATATCCCTGAAGGACGGGTACAGACGCATGTGGTATACGGCCCCCCGAAGGATCAGATCCTGAAGCTGGCGGATACCGTCAGTGCTGACCTGGTGATCATCGCGTCACACCAGCCCGGTATTTCAACATATCTGTTAGGTTCTACCGCCGCCGCCGTTGTGCGTCACGCGCACTGTCCGGTGCTGGTCGTTCGCTGAGCCGCAAACGGGAGTCTGCGGGCTCCCGTTTATGCCATTTTAACGATCCAGTCGCGGAAGATTTCCATCGCGGGCGTCATCGGTTTCGACTTCAGATGGGTGAGCCAGTAACCGCCCATTTGGATCTCAATGTCAAAGGGGCGAACGAGTTGTCCGGCCGCCAGTTCTCTGGCAAACATCACTGCCGGAACCAGTGCCGCACCGCCGGTATGGATAACCGTTTCAACCATCAGACGTGAGGAGTCAAAAACGGCACCATTGATCCGCTCTGCCGTCACGCCTGCTGCAGCAAACCAGTTATCCCACTCATCTACCCGATATGAACGCAGAAGATTCTCTTGCAAGAGATCGGCTGGCCGCCTGAGCCGTTGGGCCGTTTCTGGCGTGCACAGGACAGTCAGCGGAGCCTCAAACAGCATTTCGTTATGGGTGGTGGGCCACAAGCCATTGCCAAAGCGGATGGCAAAATCCAGTCCCTCAGCCGCCAGATTCACAACGTTATTATTTGTACGCAGGCGTAGCTCAACGAACGGATGCGCCTGCCGGAATTGATCAATGCGCGGCAGTAACCAGCCAACGGCAAAGGTACCAACCGCAGCAACCGTGAGCACTTCACGATATTCCCCACCCTCAAACTGACGAAAAATGGTGTCGATTTGACCAAAGGCGTCGCTCAGGACGGCAAACAGTGCCTGCGCCTCATCCGTCATCTCAAGCCCTCTGGGCAGACGTTTAAACAGCACTCTGTTCAGGCGATCTTCCAGGATACGTACCTGCTGGCTGACGGCGGCCTGCGTGACACAAAGTTCCAGTGCCGCACGAGTAAAACTCAAATGGCGAGCCGAAGCCTCAAAGGCCCGTAGGGCATTAAGCGGAAGATTAGAGCGCATAATAAAGACTCATAAGATTTTCTTTATCCCAGGGTAAATTCTTCTCGCTTGTTAAGCAAGCGCAGAGAGCGGATAGTTCTGGCATCGCAAACACATCATGCGCCTTTAATTCTCTTTCTTCTTTTGTCTGTTTGAGCGGAAAAATAAAGTGCGTGCATTGATCAATTTACTGATTATCAAGGATGTTATTTATGTTTAAAAAACGAGGTCATCAGACGGTACTTATTGCCGCCGTGCTCGCTTTCTTTACTGCCAGTTCACCGCTTTTGGCTCGCACGCAGGGGGATCCCGCACAGGTCCAAGAAAAGCTGGCAGCATTAGAAAAACAATCGGGTGGTCGACTGGGCGTTGCGCTGATTAATACCGCCGATCGTTCGCAAATTCTTTATCGCGGTGATGAGCGCTTTGCCATGTGCAGCACCAGTAAGACGATGGTCGCTGCCGCGGTATTAAAACAGAGTGAAACTCAGCACGATATTTTGCAGCAGAAAATGGTCATCAAAAAAGCCGATCTGACGAACTGGAATCCGGTGACGGAAAAATATGTCGATAAAGAGATGACATTAGCGGAGCTAAGCGCTGCCACGCTGCAATACAGCGATAATACGGCAATGAATAAATTACTTGAGCACCTGGGCGGTACCAGTAACGTCACGGCTTTTGCCCGCTCAATTGGCGACACGACGTTTCGTCTGGACCGGAAAGAACCCGAGCTGAACACCGCCATCCCTGGCGATGAGCGCGACACGACCTCGCCGCTGGCGATGGCGAAAAGCCTGCACAAACTGACGCTGGGCGATGCGCTGGCTGGCGCACAGCGTGCACAGCTTGTCGAATGGTTGAAAGGCAATACGACCGGCGGTCAGAGCATTCGTGCCGGACTCCCTGAAGGCTGGGTGGTTGGCGATAAAACTGGAGGCGGTGATTACGGTACAACCAATGATATCGCGGTGATCTGGCCCGAAGATCGTGCGCCGCTGATCCTCGTCACCTACTTTACACAGCCACAGCAGGACGCCAAAGGGCG
This sequence comes from Citrobacter sp. RHB35-C17, assembly GCF_013816795.1. NCBI lineage: Bacteria > Pseudomonadati > Pseudomonadota > Gammaproteobacteria > Enterobacterales > Enterobacteriaceae > Citrobacter > Citrobacter sp. RHB35-C17. Next base: position 2,609,071 of record NZ_CP057150.1, read on the forward strand.
TAAAGATATTCTGGCCGCCGCTGCAAAGATTGTGACGGAAGGGCTTTGAGCCCGGCGGGTAAGCGAAGAAAGCAAAAAGGCCCAGACAGATGTCTGGGCCTTCAAATTTGGGCCGCCATCGAGGCCTCGAACCCCGTTCCCTACAACAAAAGTCGTTCGCTCTTCCAGATGAGCTAATGGCGGTCTGCCGGTTTTTATTTCCGATTGAGAATCTACTCATTATCAGAACCGGGCGAGATAATACATAACTCAAATTACCCCTGCAATAGGTGTGGATGACTTTCCCTTATTATTACCGTTCGTTTGCTCATTATTCATGCTGGGCAATATATAAGAGATGATATATCGCACACCGGCGAATTCACCCGGACTGGCGCGCATAGAGGTAGGCTGTCGCCCGTGACACCCCTAAATGCTGTGCCACCGTATCCATGGATTTACGCACATTCAGCAATCCCTCTTTGCGTAACTGTTGGATCAGAACCTTTCTGTCTTCCGTTTTAAGCGCGCGCGCCGTGGTGGCGCGTTTCGCGGCAAAGTCATCAATGCGCTGGCGAATGACTTCAGTGCTCCCGGGGTCAAGATGTTCACGCACCGGTGAACTCTCTGTTTCGGTAAAACGCGCCAGCGCGCTTTGCATCCCCCGGAAAAGCGTCATATCGACATTAAGGCATAATGCGGCGACGTAATTACCCTTTTCATCCTTAATGCCAATAGACGTACTCTTTACCGGACGGCCATCAGCAAACTGATTGCCGTAGTTCGCAATAATTTCAGGAAAATCCGGAGAGGCAATCCTTGCCAGCCCGAGTTCCGTCGCCGGTTGTCCCGCCTCACGACCGGATAAATTATTATGTATCGACATAATCGCATGCTCAGGATCCTTGAGGTCATGAACAACCACTTCGCAAAAAGGAGAAAACGTTTCGCTTAATCCCTTCGCGATAGTGTCAAGTTGGCTGAGAAGCGAATTCTCGTCGTTTTTTGGCATGCCGGTCTCCCACAGTGATGCCCGTTGTCATTATTGCTATCCGTTTACAGCCTCACGAAACGGATTTCCCGGCCAGAAACTCACCGTAGCGCGCGATATCCACATTGCCGCCGCTGATGATAATGCCGACTTTTTTCCCGCTGAGTTCTGCTTTTCTCGCCCTTGCCGCTGCAAAGCCAAGACAGCCCGTGGGTTCTGCGACGATTTTCATACGCTCGGCCATAAACCTCATCGAAGCAATTAATTCATCGTCTGAAACGGTCAGAATATCATTGACGTATTTTTGAATCAGAGGGAACGTATAGTGCCCCAGATGTTGCGTCTGTGCACCATCAGCAATCGTTTTTGGCGTATCGATGTGAACGATTTTTCCGCTTCGAAAAGACTGCTGTCCGTCGTTACCGGCTTCAGGCTCCACGCCATAAATTATGCAATCTGGCGAAAGTTGCCGGGCGGCCAGTGCTGAACCTGAAAGTAAACCACCGCCCCCCAGACAGACAAAAAGAACATCCAGCGGACCAACCTCTTCAATTAACTCTTTGGTGGCCGTGCCCTGACCGGCGATAACATGCGGATGATCGTAGGGAGGGATGAGCGTCAGTCCCTGTTTCTCAGCCAGTTCACGGCCAATCTGTTCACGATCTTCCGTATAGCGATCGTACATAACAACATTGCCACCATACCCTTTGGTTGCCGCTACTTTCGCGGCTGGCGCATCATGAGGCATGATGATTGTCGCCGGAACACCCAGCAATTTAGCTGACAGCGCTATCGCCTGAGCATGGTTTCCGGAAGAAAATGTCACCACGCCAGCAGCACGTTGTTCCGGCGTAAACTGGCGTAATGCATTCATCGCCCCACGAAACTTAAAGGCACCCATACGCTGTAGGTTTTCACATTTAAAGAAAACGTCAGCGCCAAATTCCGCATTGACGGTCCGGGAGGTCATCACCGGCGTCTTGTTTGCATATCCTTCAATACGCCCTGCGGCGGCGGCAACATCAGCATATTCCGGGAGTGTAATCTCAACCATTTTTTCACCTGTATAGCGTTAAGCGTCGGGCTTATTGCGCCAGCGCGAGTGCTTCTACTTCTAAGGCTGAACCATAATGCAGTTCTGCCACCCCAGCAACGACACGAGATGGACGGAAATCGCCAATCCATTCGGCGTAAATGTCGTTAAACGTCGGCCATTGGTTGATATCTGTCACATAGACACGTACGGAAACCAGATGCTGACGGGATACACCGGCCCCCTTCAGACAGGCATCGACATTTTCCAGAACTTGTCTGGTCTGTTCCTCAAAAGACGCCCCCGCCTTTTTCTCACCATGCGGGGTGATTGGCAGTTGCCCTGAGATAAAAACAAATCCCCCTGCTGTCACGCTCGCCGAGTAGTGTCCAGCGGGAGGAAGCCCATGGGACGTTGTGTTCAATGTGATATCCGGGTGCATGTGCATCTCTCCTGCGTTCCATAACTAATACATAATGTATTAATTTATACTTTTTGTATAAGTCTTTTATACACCACATTGCGCTGTGCGACTACCCCTTGTTTTGACGTCCGCCGTTTCCGCTCCTCGCTTATGTGACAGAGATCGCGGTTATGATTTGCGTCAGAAAATCAAAAGGTTCGATAATGGCCTCAATCGATATAGTGAATCCGAATGGGATGCAGAGTGATGAAATTAACCATACTGGTAGATAACAATACTTACATTGACAGGTATTTGACCGGAGAACCTGGCGTTTGCTATTACATTGAATGCTCAGGCTTAAAACTTCTTTTTGACGTTGGCTATTCTGATATTTTTTTAAAAAATGCACAGATCCTGGATATCGATCTTACGCACATTGATAAAATTGTATTATCACATGGACATAACGATCACACCTGGGGGTTAAACCATTTATTCCAGCATTACGACAGACTTCCATCATCTCCAGCAAAGAAAGTCGATATCATCGCCCACCCCGCCGCATTTACGCCTAAATTTTATGAGTCGAAACCCATTGGGATGAACCATAATGCCCTTTGTTTTGATTACTTCTTTAATATCGTCAGTTCCACACAACCCCTGAAATTATCCGAAGACATCACTTTTTTAGGGCAAATCCCCCGCCTTAACCATTTTGAAGCGCAAAATCCGGTAGGCCACACACATAATCATGATGGTGAGTTAACGGCTGATTACGTGATTGATGATAGTGCAATGGCAATTAAGACAAAGGATGGACTGGTGATTGTCACCGGATGTTCCCACGCCGGGATTTGTAATATTATTGAGCACGCAAAATCAGTCACTGGAGAATCGAAAATTGCTTCCGTTATAGGCGGCTTTCATCTCCTTAATGCTGATGAATCCTTACTCTCGGAAACCGGGAAATATCTTAGCGCATTGTCGGCTACTACGCTTTATCCCAGCCATTGCACCGATCTTGCCGCAAAAATCCATCTGTCCCGTTATGTGGATCTCAAAGAAACGGGCGTGGGACTCACGCTGACTTTCCCCATGTAGGAGCAGATTATGTGAAGGGAGACCGTGTTTTCTGTCTCCCGATGATTCATACCTGCAGCGACGATCACCTGACCACCAGCAGATCGGAAAAACGCGTGGTGTAGCGCGGAGAAAGCATCTGCCGTCTTAACTGCCATGGTGGCTGAATCCCCTGCCCGACAAAGTACAGCGTTCCTCTTCCCTGTTTGGCATTGAGCGTATCCAGAACTTCCATCAACTTCTCGCTGCCGGGACGCGGTGCGTTATCATCGAACAGATTGAGTTGCGCCACGCCCTGACTGAAAAAATCACCGAGCATGACTCCAGCCTTCTGATAACGATGCCCCTCTTTCCAGATAGCGTCCAGGCATCGCGTGGCTGCGCTGATGATGTCCCGGCTGTCCTGTGTCGGTGTCAGCAGTTTTACGGACGCGCTATTGCCGTACCAGGTTTCATTCGGCGCAAACGGCGACGTTTTCACAAATGTCGAAATGAACCGGCAATACTGATGCTCACTCCGGAGCTTCTCCGCCGCGCGCGTCGCATAAGCACAAATTGCCTGGCGCATCTGTTCGTATTCCGTAATGCGCTCGCCGAATGAGCGACTAAAAACGATCTCCTGCTTCGCGGGCGCAAACTCCTCAAGCGCCAGGCAAGGCTCACCGCGTAACTCCCGCACGGTTCTTTCCAGTACGACATTGAAGTGCTTGCGTATCACCGCGATGTGCGTATCCGCCAGATCGAGTACCGTTTTTATGCCCATCGCGGTCAGCTTTTTACTGATACGACGACCAACGCCCCATACCTCATCAACTGGCAGAGCCGCCATCAGTTTTCGCTGCCGTTCGAGATTCGACAGATCCACAACGCCACCCGTCTGCTGCGGCCACTTCTTCGCCGCGTGGTTGGCCAGCTTGGCCAGCGTTTTTGTCTGTGCAATCCCCACGCCGAGCGTCAGATGTGTCCGCTTTAAGACCGTGTCGCGGATCTCTTTGCCAAAATCCGTGAGATCCCGACAGTTTCGGACTCCCGTCAAATCGCAAAAGGCCTCATCGATACTGTAAATTTCAACGCGTGGTGATAGCGCTTCGAGCGTCGACATGACCCGATTGCTCATGTCACCGTAGAGTTCATAATTCGAACTGAAACACACCACCCCATGACGCCGGAACGCCTCTTTTTGCTTGAAATAGGGCGCTCCCATGACCACCCACGGTTTCGCTTCGGGACTACGGGAAATCACGCAACCATCGTTATTTGACAGCACAACAACCGGTTTGCCTTTCAGATCGGGCCGAAATACCGTCTCACAGGACGCATAAAATGAATTCACATCGCATAACGCAAACACGTCACACCCCATAGAAACTGTATTTATATACAGTATTATTTAAGATATTTTTTAACTTGCAAGCAAAATTCTGGCGCTTTTTTTAGTGGATTGTTCTGCCTGAAAAAGTGGTCGGTTATCCACAGAAACGGTGCATAACCCTGTGGGTGAGTGACATGACGTTGTTAATCAAGTTTGTTCGCATGCCGTATCCCTACGTCAGTCGGATATCTCCGTTCCTCTCCGTAACAACGTAAACCGAAGTGGGTATGTCTGCTCACAAAACAGGCAGGTTAATGAGTAATTAACCTGCCTGCCATTGGGATACCACTTAAGACCACCGGGGAATCACAAGGAAACCAGCCGTGTACGGTTTGCAACGTCAGGGGGACGAACAATACGCAGCAATAGTTAACTCACTGCCTTTACAATAAATGTCACGACGCCAAAAATCGCCAGGGCGTCCTCACTGCCGATGATGATGGGAGAATAGGCGCTGTTCATAGGGTTAAGCTGAACGGTAGGTCGCAACTGCAACCGCTTCACCGTGAATTCCCTCTCCACCGCCGCAATCACGATATCTCCGTGGCTGGCAGTACGTGAACTGTCCACCACCAGCAGATCGCCGTCGCCGATCCCCGCATCGATCATCGAGTCGCCAGCAGCCCTGACGAAATAAGTCGAACTGGGATGCTGAACAAGTAATTTGTTGAGATCGATACTCTGCTCAACGTAATCGGCCGCCGGACTGGGGAATCCGCACGGAACCCGATCGCTGAAAAGTGGAAAGGTAATGACTTCATGCCATTCCGCAGGTCTGTACAACGTCATAATGCACACCTTTAATACTGTTTTTATATACAGTAATTTCAACTCCGACAGGGATCAAGTCATTGGCAACACGCCGCTGCGCAAAGCGTCGCCACATTGTGCGTAACCATTTATTGATCCTACAAATATACGGTTTGTAAATTTTTGCGCTGAGTGACGACGTCCGCCGTTTCAGGACAGGTGTGGGGGAGCATTTCCGGAAAGCGAAAAAAAACCGGCGATGACAGCCGGTTTCCTCTCTGCATAGCGTGACTTACCAGCCGCAGACGTTGTGCTCATTTTCCGTATCGTAGGAACGCACGGTATTGACGAGATCTTTCACCACTTCAGCGGCGACGTCAGGCACCAGTAAAGTCATTGGCGCTTCGGTTTCGTAATCGACAGAGACGCCATTGCTGTTATTCGTCACAGTGACGGTATAGGTTGCTTTACCCATGATTATTTCTTCCCGGTATGAATGACTTTTCGTTGATTCGCGCTTTCCATCAGTACCTCTGGCGCGACGAAAAAGTCGATATTGAAATAGGTGTCATCGCTCATCACTTCGATGTTGTGCCACTTTTCCGGTGGGAACACACCAAACTGGCCCGCTTCAATGATCATCACTGTTTCGGCTTCTGGACTGTGTTCATCCGCATATCCGAGATATTTGACCGCCCCCTGCATCACCGACAAACGGGGATAAACGCCCGGTCGGGTTCCTTTATCAAGGTGGCGTTCGAAAATTCCGGCAGGTGCCGTTTCTTTGTTCCAGAACGGCGTGGCACGTGTGTGAATATGATTTTGTGGAATCTGAAGCATGTCCTTCCCTCTTCCAGTCGGTAGGATGCGATTGTGAGTAAACCGCTGTTCCAGAAAGGTTACGCCTCATAACTGGCATTTTAAATACACCAAAAGGGGCAAGTGACATTCATCACTGGTTTTGTCTGACAGAGGAAAGCCTGCCTCCAGGCTCTCCTCCTGCTATATTATCGACCAGGTGTTTTTAATGGATTGCCAAATTGCTCCAGATACACCTCCCCCAACGCTTTCGTGGCGTAATCATTTAAATGACCGACGTCACGATACAGCGGTATGCCCTCAATTTCCGTCCTGCACAGCCCGTCAGGACATTGCACATTTTTGGGATCGACAATAATCAACGATGGGAAGCGGGCCTGTAACGTGGCAAAAAACGGTTCCGTCCAGACACTTTTATTAATCTGTGGATTCGGGTTGCATGCCTGAGGCTCATACTCTCCCCGCGTCTTAAAATGTTCATAAAAACAGGTCAGGAAGTTCTTCGGCATCGGGAACATCGTTTTCACCAGTACCGGCTGCGCCCCGGCATCAATAATGTCCTGTATTGCCTGTTCCGTGGCTCGGGTGAGAATATTGATAGATTCCGCAGGCGATGGGGAATCCTCAATCTGCGATCTGACCCTGAATGCCGCATAGTTTTCCCAGACCTGAGAAATGATCACATATTTATACTTATGGTTTCGGATCGCTTCATAGTATTTTTTGACATTCTCATGACAGGCCCGGTAATAATCGCCTTTATAAGTATAGAGATCGTCGTGATACACACGGGGAATCGCCAGGCACAGTGAAGTCGCTTTCATATCAACAGCAACATGCGCATTTTTCCCCATAATATCGAAGAAATTCCAGTACTGATTAGAGTGCGAATCGCCCATCAGGAGCGCTTTCTCAGAAGCGGTTTTATCCCCCACCACACAAGCCATATCGGTTCCTGTGACGTTTTCGTTCATACAATCCTGACGCTGCTTTATCTTCGTCTCTTTGAGCACATGGTTGATATGACTTAACGACTCGCCGAATCGTAGATAGCTAAATCCGTCAAAACGCTTACTGACCGACATCAGGGTAATAATGGCAATCAGTGGGATAACCACCAGCAGAATCAGCGTTTTTTTCAACGACTGACGAGGCTTCCGGTAGGGTTTCTCGATGAAATAATATGATCCCATCGCCAGCAACACAGCCAGACCCAGACCAGCCATTCTGGCATAGACACTGGTAATACCGATGTAGTGCAGTGTCGCGAAAATCGGCCAATGAAAGAGATAAAGCGAATAGGAGATCGTGCCAAGCCAGACCAACGGCGGGAATGACAGCAATTTACAGGTCAGAATATTTTGCTGGCTACCGGTGAAAATTAACACCGCGGTACTGACACAAACGATCAGGGTGTAAGCATTGGGATAACCCAGAATGACATCACTTCTGACGCTAACAAACAATATTGCCGCCACCGCAACGAACGAAAGGCTATTAAGCGCGATCTTGTTTATTTTTTGTGCCATCGGGAGATAAATACAGGCACAGACACCGAGCATGAACTCAAAGAGTCGGGAGGCGAAGAAATAATACGTTTTCGTCGGATGCGCACCTGAGTAGTGCCAGGCGATATAGATGCCTGCAATCGTCAGCAATGGTGCCAAATAGTTAAGCGCCCGTTCGTGCGTTTTTTTACGGATGACGTAATAGATTACCGGGAAAAAGACATACCATTGCCACTCGATGGATAAGGACCAGGTGTGAAGCAACAGCATGGCGTTTGAATCAGGCGCTGCATAGGCGGTTGTTTCATCGCCAAAATAGCGGTTTGAGACAATCAGCAGCGTCTGCTTTATGCTTTTGAGAAAAGAGGCATAATCTTCAGGCAACCAGAATAGCGACGCAATGACAACGCAGAGCAGCATCATTGTCAGCATTGCTGGCTGCAATCGCCATATTCTACGCAAATAAAAATCGCTAAAGCTGAAATGCCCCGCATCCATTCGGTCTTTTATTATCGATGCGATGAGAAAGCCTGAAATGACGAAGAAAATATCGACCCCGATGAAACCGGATGCAAATAGCGAAAATCCGGCGTGAAATAACACCACCAGCAATACGGCAATCGCCCTTATGCCGTCAATATCAGAACGATACTTCATCGATTATCCTGCGAACGAAATATAAACTGCGGATTTTACATGAGATTATTCAAAAGTGAACCGCCAATGACACGCTGTTTTGTTGTCGTTTACCTCAATAAAAAACCCGCCGATGGCGGGCTCCATGGCTTACGACTGCAGGGTCGCCAGCCGTGCGGCGAAACCGACAAAAATCAGGCCAATCAGCGAGTTTCCGATCTTCGCCAGTTTCTTTTTAGTACGAATATACTGTGTGACAAAGGCGCCCGAGATAATCAGGAAGCTCAGGTAGCAGAAGCTCACCACTTCAAGCGTGATCGCCAAAATAAAGAATGACAGTCCCGCGTGCGGCGCATTCACATCAATAAACTGCACAAAAAAGGAGACGTAGAACAGAATGGCTTTTGGGTTCGTCAGGCTCAATACCAGCGCACGTTTAAAAATGGCGCCAAAGGGAACCGCGTCTTCAGTTGTCTCACCGCTTTTTGCTTTAAGCGTGGCATAGAGGATTTTTGCGCCCAGATAAAGCAGGTAAAAGGCACCGAGATAGCGGACGATATTAAACAGCACTGGCGTCGTTTTAATCAGCGTCGCCACCCCGGCATACGCCAGAAACATGAGCACCGCGTCACCAATAAATACCCCGCTTGCCGCAAGGTAACCGCCCTTCATTCCACGTCCGACGCTGTTTTTCAGCACAAATATCGTGTTCGGTCCCGGAACCAGGACAATAAAAATAGCCCCGACCAGATAAGTCCAATAATTCAGTACACCATACTCTGCAAACACGTTAACCTCTTCTTCCTGAAACCACTTTTTCGCTTAACTGCGAAACAATATGCTAACGGATGCACCAGTCCAAGGGAAGCGCTTATCCCCCGCTTTATTTCAGTGAGAATGCCGGATAGCGCTCGGCAAAATAGTGGCGTAAGAATTCCACCGTAATACGCACTTTGGCTGACGTCGCCAGTCGTGAAACATACACCGCCCAGATATTGGCCGGTTGGTAGTACTCCGGCAGGACATGCACCAGATGACCGCTGGCAATGTTATCGCAGACATCCCACCAGGAGCGCAGCGCAATCCCCTGTCCGTCCAGACACCACTGATGCACAATCTCACCATGATTCGATGACAGCGGCCCGGTCACCTTAATGGCGTGCTCCCCCTCTTTATTCTGCAATTGCCAGATCCCAAAGGGATGGTCACGCTCTTTGATCACTAAGCAGGAACAGGTAGCAAGATCGGCAAGCTGTTTTGGCGTACCGTGCTGTGCCAGGAACGACGGCGATGCACAAAGGATTCGGTAGTTCGTTCCCAGCTTGCGGGCGATCAAATTTGGCGCAATGTCGTCGCCAATACGGATATCGAGATCGACACCTTCATTGGCTAAATCCACCAGCCGGTCTTCCACATCAAAGCGCAACTCCAGTTGCGGATACTGTCTTGCCAGGGCGGACAGCGCAGGAGCCACCACCTGTCGACCAAAACCAAAACTACTGATGATGCGCAGCATCCCTTGCGGAACCTGCCGGACATCAGAGAGTTCATCCATCATCTGATCGACATCATGCAGAATACGCTGCGCCCATTCATAGATGCGCTCACCCTCTTCCGTAATGGTGACGCGACGCGTGGTGCGGTGCAGCAGAACCACATTCAGGTTCTGTTCAAGCAGCGCAATGCGTTTACTGACATAGGCGGGTGAGACCCCCAGTTCCTGGGCGACGGCAGCGAATCCCGCCCGACGGGCGACCAGCATAAAGACGCGTAAATCAGTCAGCAGAGGAGGATTATTCATGATCTGTGTTTTATGTTTCACCAGTTAGGGAGATTAACTGTGGATCAGTCAATTATAGGATAAGGAGGAAGTCAATTTTGCTACCCTACAAGTGAGAACTGGTATGAAAAAAACCTGTCGTATTGCCGCCATTGCTGGTGATGGCATCGGTAAGGAAGTGCTGCCAGAAGGCATTCGCGTTTTGCAGGCCGCCGCCAGACGTTGGGATCTGTCGCTCAGCGTTGAGACGTTCGAATGGGCCAGTTGCGATTATTACCTTGAGCACGGGAAAATGATGCCGGATGACTGGCGCGAACAGTTATCCTCCTTTGACGCCATTTACTTTGGCGCCGTCGGCTGGCCGGAGACGGTTCCGGACCATATTTCCCTGTGGGGGTCGCTGCTGAAATTCCGTCGGGAATTCGATCAGTATGTGAACCTGCGCCCGGTTCGCCTCTTCCCCGGCGTGCCCTGCCCGCTGGCCGGCAAGAAGCCTGGCGATATTGATTTCTACGTCGTGCGTGAAAACACTGAAGGGGAATACTCTTCACTGGGCGGACATATCAACCCAGGCACTGAGCATGAAGTGGTCATCCAGGAGTCCGTTTTCACCCGTCGGGGCGTGGATCGTATTCTGCGCTATGCGTTTGAATTAGCCCAAAGCCGTCCGCGTAAGACGCTGACGTCGGCGACCAAATCCAATGGTCTGGCAATCAGTATGCCGTTCTGGGATACACGCGTAGAAGCCATGGCGCAGCACTACCCCGATATCCGCTGGGACAAGCAGCACATTGATATTCTTTGCGCCCGTTTTGTGATGCAGCCGGAGCGCTTCGATGTGGTGGTCGCCTCGAATCTGTTTGGCGACATTCTTTCCGATCTCGGTCCGGCCTGTACCGGCACCATTGGCATTGCCCCCTCGGCTAACCTGAACCCTGAGCGTAACTTCCCCTCGTTGTTCGAACCGGTACATGGTTCTGCACCGGATATTTATGGCAAAAACCTCGCCAATCCGATTGCGACCATCTGGGCGGGGGCGATGATGCTGGATTTCCTCGGTGCAGGAGAAGCGAAGTACACCGCCGCGCATGACGGAATTCTGGCAGCGATTGAGCACGTCATTGCCACTGGCCCTAAAACGCCGGATCTGAAAGGCAGCGCATCGACGCAGCAGGTCGGTGATGCCATTTGTAAGGTGTTAGAGTCGTAAAACCATCGTGCCGGATGCCGCTAATGACATCCGGCAACAGCCGCTTATTGCGGGTATTCCTGTAATAGCGTATTGAGCTTCGTCGCCATTAACGCCGCACGCCAGCCGGAAATGAGTTCAGGTTCCGTTGTCTGCGGCTTTAACTTCCAGTGCCAGTTGAGCAGCTGGTTGATCTGACGACGTGACGCCAGCAGCTCTGCGCTGACGTGATGTTCCGTACTCACTTCCGTCACCAGCGCCTTGATCGCCTTAAACGCTTTGCGATAACCCGGCATATCCATCAGATTCAGCAGCGGTTCCGGCAGCGCCTCTTCCGGCAACGCCTGCGCTTTGGCAACCAGCGAGAGCAGCGTTTTGCCGTGGAAGCGAATTTCACTGCCAGAAAGCCCCAGGCTGTCGAGTTCGCCCATGCTGCCGGGCATATAGCGCGCCACGGACCACAGGTGCTCTTCGCGAACCACGAAGTTAACAGCCAGATCGCGCTCACGCGCTTTACGCAGACGCCAGTCGGCAAGCAGTTGCAGGCAGGCCAGTTGACGCGTGCGTAGCTGCCAGGCGTTGGTGATCTCGCGCCAGGCATCTTCCGGTGCCAGGATCTCCTGACGACGGGTTTGCATCAGACGACACTCATCCAGCGCCGCAGGCAACCAGCCCGCCGCCTCGGTTTCCGCCATCAGTTTCCCGGCAATCGGTAACAGATACCAGACGTCGGCTGCCGCGTATTCGCACTGGCGCTCAGTCAGTGGACGCGCCAGCCAGTCGGTACGTGACTCGCTCTTATCCAGCGCCACGCCGGTGAACTCTTCCACCATTGATGCAAAACCCCACGACAGGGGACGACCACAAAATGCCGCCAGGATTTGGGTATCGATCAGCGGCTGCGGCAGTTCGCCAAACGCATTCAGAAAGACTTCCAGATCTTCACTGCCCGCGTGCAAAAACTTGGTGATGGCGGTATCGCGCAGAATCGCTTTCAGCGGCGACCAGTCGCTAATGCCATGCGGATCAATCAGCGCGACATGTTCGCCGTCAAACAGCTGAATCAGGCCCAGTTGCGGATAATAGGTGCGGGTACGAACAAATTCGGTATCCAGGGCAATCGCAGGAAACGCACGGACCGCTTCGCACAGGGTCGCCAGCGCGTCGTCAGTGGTGATCATTTGGTAATTCAAATTGCATTCTCTTCGGTTTACGCCAAAAAAAACGCCGGATTCACCCGGCGTCAGATTGCTGACAAAGAAGAAAAAAGCGTGGTTTTTCCTTCTTTGTGGTTATCAGCCGAAAATCAATAAATTGATTTTCCTGGTTTTTAATAAGGTGATCTCGGCTTGTCCGGTATCGGCATAAGGTTTGCGATCACTCTCACGCCGGATTCACCCGGCGTTTGACGTGTTGCTTAACGCTCAGCCCTTATTGTCCACTTTGGCACGGGCTTCGTCACGCAATTCTCGACGTAAAATTTTGCCGACGTTTGATTTCGGCAGTTCATCGCGGAATTCAACCAGTTTCGGGACTTTATAGCCCGTGAGCTGACGGCGGCAGAAAGTGACCAGCGCCTCTTCGGTGAGTGAAGCCTCTTTTTTCACCACAAAAATCTTCACCGCTTCGCCGCTGCTGCCGGACGGAACACCGACGGCAGCCACTTCCAGCACGCCCGGATGCTGCATCACCACATCTTCGATCTCGTTCGGATAAACGTTAAATCCGGAGACCAGAATCATATCTTTCTTACGATCGACAATGCGCAGGAAGCCTTCATCGTCCATGACTGCGATATCACCGGTGTGTAGCCAGCCGTCTTTGATGATTTCATCGGTCGCATCAGGACGCTGCCAGTAGCCCAGCATCACCTGCGGCCCTTTCACGCACAGTTCACCCGGCTGATCCGGCGACACTTCGTTGTCGTCATCGTCCACCAGTTTGGCTTCGGTCGATGGCACTGGCAGGCCGATGCTGCCGCTGTGATAATCAATATCGTGCGGGTTAACGCTGACCAGCGGCGCGCATTCGGTCAGGCCATACCCTTCAAGCAGATACTGTCCTGTCAGTTTTACCCAGCGTTCTGCCACCGCCTGTTGCACTGGCATGCCGCCGCCCGCAGAAAGATGCAACGAAGAGAAATCCAGTTGCTGGAACTCTTTATTGTTCAGCAAGGCGTTAAACAAAGTGTTCACGCCGGTCATCGCGGTAAACGGATACTTCGCCAGCTCTTTAACCAGCCCCGGAATGTCGCGCGGGTTGGTGATCAGCAGGTTCTGCCCTCCCAGCTCGATAAACAGCAGGCAGTTCATGGTCAGGGCAAAAATGTGGTACAGCGGCAACGCGGTCACCACCAGTTCTTTACCCGGATGCAAAAGCGGTCCGTAAGTGGCTTTCACCTGCTCCAGGTTAGCCAGCATATTGCGGTGCGTCAGCATCGCCCCTTTCGCCACTCCGGTCGTTCCGCCGGTGTACTGTAAAAACGCCAGGTCCTCAGAAACCACTTCCGGTTTAACATACTGCATACGGTACCCGGCGTGCAGCGCACTGCGAAAAGAGATCGCATCCGGCAGATGATATTTCGGCACCAGTCGTTTGATGTACTTCACTACGAAGTTCACCAGCGTGCCTTTAGCCGTGGAAAGCTGGTCGCCCATACGGGTCAGAATGACGTGCTTAACGCTGGTTTTATCAACCACTTTTTCCAGGGTATGGGCGAAGTTGGAGACAATCACAATCGCCGCCGCGCCGCTGTCGTTTAACTGATGCTCCAGTTCACGCGGGGTATAAAGCGGGTTGACGTTCACCACAATCATCCCGGCACGCAAAATGCCAAACAGCGCCACCGGATATTGCAGCAGGTTTGGCATCATCAGCGCGACGCGATCGCCCTTTTTCAGCCCCAGCCCCTGTTGCAGGTAAGCTGAGAAGGCGCGGCTACGCTCCTCCAGCTTGCGGAAGGTCATTACCTCCCCCATGTTCATAAACGCGGGCTGATCGGCATAACGCGCGACAGCATGTTCAAACAGTTCCACCAGGGATTGATAACGGTCAGGATTGATCTCCGCAGGCACATCTGCGGGGTAACGGTTTAACCAAACCTTCTTCACTGCATCACCTCTAAAATGAGTGTTCGTCGTCATCTCAACCCCAGATAATAAACAAGTCGTTAACATAATATTAACTCAGCGTACCAGTTTATTAATTACTCAACTGAAAGGTTGCGAAGCGCGTCACTATTTATTTTTGTTATGACGTTAATAAAACAGAAACAGCGGACCAGCCGCTGTTTCTTTTACTGATAATACAACGTGTTACTCTGTGACGATCGTTTGAACCTGTGCAGGACCTGGGTTGTACCATCCCCAACCGCCATAGCCATACGGCCAGCCTCTCCCGCCGTAGAACCACGGGTCGATCGGTTGTGGTGGCATCACCACCTGCTGGGCAAGCCGCCAGCGTTTGTAGCCCGTCACGTCCATAGTCATGAATTTGTACGGCGTGCTACCCACTTTACCTTCAACGGTACCCGTAATTGGCCCAACGACGGTCACCAGTTGCCCCCGGAAATCAACCGGGTCGAGGAAGCCATTCACATTGGCGTATATACGACCACGCGACGGTTCGCCCAGAATCGGCCGCGCCCCGCTATCGAGCGGAACAGTGGCAATTTCCAGACGGGTTTTTCCCTGCTGGTTTTGAATCTCCACCACTTTACCGCCAAAGCGCGCTTCCTGTCCGACATACAGCTGCGGGGCATTCATCACCCGCACCAGATCGTCCTGCGGCGTGGGGCTGGAGCCCTTAATCGCCTCCGGAACCGTGACGCACCCGCTTAACATGAGGGCGATGGCGCCCGCGAGCAGGCCTTTCACAACTTGTTTTTGAACCGCCATACTGCGACTCCTTTTCTCAAACGTCTAACCCGATGTTTTACGGGTCATACTACTGAGATTCACTCTTTTCCGGGAAGTTTCTTCCAGGCCACGTTGTTACGTAAATAAACCGGTTCCGCGTGTTCGACCGCCACGGTTTTACCGTCAGCCAACATCTGGCAGGCGATCGGCAACATATCTTCCGCGGCGGGCAGCAGGACGTCACCGTCGCGCAGCGCCAGTCCGCTCTCTTTGCCAAGTTCAGGCCAGGCAGGCCAGCCCGTCCCGACAGTCACCCATTCGCCGGAAAGCTGTTGTAAGCGCTCGGTGACCTGCTCAGGCTTCAACACGGCCTCGGTTTCTTCACCGTGCCAGACGCCCTTTTCATCACGCTGATACTCGGCCCAGTAGACCTCGCCCATTCGCGCATCAATGGCCGCCAGAACGCGAGTCGCGCCGGTTTTACGCCATGCGCCCTGCGCCATTGTCGCCAGCGTGGAGACGCCGATCATCGGCAGGCCAGCACCTAACGCCAGCCCCTGGGCGATGCCAATTCCGATGCGCACGCCAGTAAAACTGCCCGGCCCGCGCCCGTAGGCCAGCGCATTGAGTTCAGTCAGAGAGGTGCCGTTAGCGGCAAGGATATCCTGCACCATCGGCAGGATGCGTTGAGTATGTTCTCGTGGGCAAAGCTCAAAATGAGCAGAGTGAGTACCGTCGTTCCACAGCGCCACAGAACAGGCTTCTGTGGCGGTATCGATAGCCAGAATTCGCATGAGTCTTCGTGCTTAGATCAATAAAATGGCCCGCATCTTACCATACTCCGTAACAAATTACTCGGAGGATGGTATTGCGAGGAATCGCACAGCACGGGCGATATCCCGGGTGCGCGGCGCCGGCGGCAGGCTGGCAAGAAACGTCGCGCCATAAGGTCGCATCACCAGTCGATTGTCACAAATCACCAACACGCCACGGTCATCGGCATCACGGATCAAACGACCGACGCCCTGCTTCAGCGTAATCACCGCGTCGGGCAGTTGCACCTCATCAAACGGATCGCCGCCACGTAAACGACAGTCTTCCATCCGTGCCTTCAGTAGCGGATCGTCTGGCGATGTAAACGGCAGTTTGTCGATGATCACCAGCGACAGCGTATCGCCGCGCACGTCCACCCCTTCCCAGAAGCTGCTGGTCGCCACCAGCAATGCGTTACCCGCGCTGACGAACTGTTGCAGCAGTTGGCCTTTGCTGGTTTCACCCTGCAACAGCACCGGAAGCGTCATGGTAGCGCGGAACTGCTCCGCCAGATCGCGCATCATCGCATGCGAGGTACAGAGCATAAAGCAGCGTCCGTTGTTCGCTTCGATGATCGGTCTTAACATTGCCGCCAGCTGTCGCGCCGCGCCCGGTTGATTGGTTTGTGGCAGATTACGCGGCACACAGAGCAGGGCTTGGCGGGTGTAATCAAACGGACTCGGCAACAGCATTGATTCCGCTTCTTCAATCCCCAGACGCGCCGTAAAGTGATGCAGGTCATCATTCACCGACAGCGTTGCCGAGGTGAAAATCCAGCTTCCTGGCTTCTGCGCCATCACCTCTTTGAACTTGTCCGCCACCGTCAGCGGGGTCAGCGCGAGGGTAAAATTGCGCGAGGTACATTCGTACCAGTAGCTATAACCGGGCTGGTTGATCTCTTTCAACCGTTTGAGACGTGCGCGATACAACGTAGCGCGCTCAAACGCGGCATCAAGCAACGCCGAACGTCCAAGGGATAATTTCGCCACGTCGTAACACAGCTCCAGCGTATCATCGAGCAGTAAAAACGCGCGCTGCACCCGCTGATCGGCCAGCAGTTCACGCAGGTTGCCGCGATATCCCGGCTCACCCAGTTGCAAGCGGAAATCCTGCGCGCTTTGCGCCAGACGGTCGGCGCATTTCTGTAACTGCTGGGTGTCTTTCAGCTCGGTACGATAGGCAATGGTGATGTCCTTCGCCAAATCCATTAGCTGACGACTGGAGAGCGACTGGCCAAAATACTGGCTGGCGATGTCCGGTAGCTGATGAGCTTCATCGAAAATCATCACCTCCGCCTCCGGGATCAGCTCACCGAAACCGCTCTCTTTGACCACCATATCGGCCAGAAACAGGTGATGGTTCACCACTACCACGTCCGCGTCCATCGCCTTTTTACGTGCTTTCACCACAAAACAGTCTTTATACAACGGGCAGTCGCTGCCGAGGCAGTTGTCGTTGGTGCTAGTGACCAGCGGCCAGGCCTGAGAATCCTCGGCTACGCTGACACAGGTACTAATGTCGCCATCTTCGGTCTGATTCGACCACGAGCGCAGCAGGATCACATCGCTTAAGGTCTGAACAGGCAGATCGCCGCCCGCCAGCGCCTGCTGTTCAAGGCGCTCCAGGCATAAATAGTTTGAACGTCCTTTCAACAGGGCCAGCCTTCCGGTGTACTTCAGCGCTTTAGCCACCGTTGGCAGATCGCGGCTGTATAGCTGATCCTGCAACGCCTTCGAACCGGTCGAGATAATCACTTTCTTTTTTGCGCGCAGCGCCGGTGCCAGATAGGCGTAGGTTTTCCCTGTCCCCGTTCCGGCCTCTACCACCAGAGGCTGTGATTTTTGGATGGACTGAGCGACGGCCATCGCCATCTGCCGCTGTGGTTCGCGCGGTTTGAAACCCGGTATCGCTTTAGCCAGTTGACCTTCTGGTGCAAAATCGTCCGTCACACTACCCCCTGTTGATTTGAACAGGGATTATGTCAGGCCGCAGCGGCTTACGCCAGTTGAAGAGGTGACGCCGCCCTGACAATATGGCAGTCTTGCCATTTTATGCAGAACGTAAAAGAGGAAGGCTTTATGACTATCATCCGTATTGATGCCGAAGATCGTTGGTCTGACGTGGTGATCCACAACAACACGCTCTACTACACTGGCGTACCAGCAAACCTTGATGCCGATGCCTTCGAGCAGACCGCCAACACGCTGGCACAGATTGACGCCGCGCTGGAACAGCAAGGCAGCAACAAGTCACGCATTCTTGATGCCACCATTTTCCTTGCCGATAAGCATGATTTCGCAGCGATGAACAAAGCCTGGGACGCCTGGGTTGTGGCCGGTCATGCGCCGGTACGCTGTACGGTTCAGGCTGGATTAATGAACCCGAAATATAAAGTTGAGATTAAAATCGTCGCCGCGGTGTAAGCCGGGGCTACTCGTCTTCGTCTTCAAAACGCGCCACAATCCGCTCACCGGTATGGGTGGCGCGCAGCTCTTCGGCCACCAGCGCAATCGCCTGACCGCTGCTCATACCCTGTGACATCAGTTCCTGAATACGCTCAACCGCTTTCTGTTGCTGTTCGTGACTGAGTGAAGGTAAACCTGCAAACATCGTTAACTCCTGCTAAATTGTCTGCGCTAATTATTTCATGCAACCCGGAACATAGCCAGTACAGTCAGGATCAATGAAGACGTTATCTCCCGCTATTATCACGCTCCCCTGGTGTCAGGACGCCGCCGAACAGTATTTCGCGCCAATAAGCCATCTGCCGTGGGCAATGCTGCTGCATTCCGGTCACGCGGATCACCCACATAGCCGTTTTGACATTGTGGTAGCCGATCCGCTTTGCACCGTGAAAACGCACGGCGAAACCACGCAGATTCGCGATGCGCAAGGCTGTCGTCTTACTCATGACGATCCGCTGGCTGTACTGCAAAGCGCACTGACCGAGCTGAATCTTCAGCCGCCAGTGAACGCCGATTTACCGTTCCAGGGTGGCGCGCTGGGGTTATTTGGCTACGATCTGGGACGCCGCTTCGAATCTTTGCCCAGCTATGCCCGGCAGGATATCGCGCTGGCGGACATGGCGATAGGCCTCTACGACTGGGCGCTGATTGTCGATCATCAGCGCCAGACCGTGAGCTTACTCAGCCACACGGACGCCCACGCCAGACTCGCCTGGCTGGAAAGCCAGCAACCTCCTGCGCGTGTGCCGTTCAGGTTAACCACCGACTGGCAATCGAACATGACGCGTGAGCAATACGGCGAAAAATTCCGCCAGGTGCAGGCGTATCTGCACAGTGGCGACTGCTATCAGGTCAATCTGGCCCAGCGTTTTCAGGCGTCTTATCAGGGCGATGAGTGGCTGGCCTTCGCGCGGCTCAATCAGGCGAACCGCGCCCCGTTCAGCGCGTTTTTACGCCTGGATGACGGCGCCATTCTGAGCCTGTCGCCTGAACGGTTTATTCTTCTGGCTGATGGCGACATTCAGACCCGCCCCATTAAGGGCACCCTGCCGCGATTGCCGCAGGAAGAGGCAGACCGGAAACAGGCGCAGAAACTGGCGAACTCAGCAAAGGATCGGGCGGAAAACGTAATGATTGTCGATCTGATGCGCAACGACATTGGTCGCGTGGCGGTACCGGGCTCGGTGAAGGTGCCGGAACTGTTCGTGGTTGAACCCTTCCCGGCGGTGCATCATCTGGTCAGCACCGTGATCGCGCGGTTACCCCCCACGCGGCATGCCAGTGACCTGCTCCGCGCCGCGTTTCCGGGCGGCTCGATTACCGGGGCACCGAAAGTGCGCGCCATGGAAATTATTGATGAGCTGGAACCCCACCGTCGTAACGCCTGGTGCGGCAGCATCGGTTATCTGAGCGTCTGCGGCAATATGGATACCAGCATTACCATCCGCACCCTGACCGCCGTGAACGGTCAACTGTACTGTTCCGCTGGCGGCGGTATTGTTGCCGATAGCGAGGAACAGGCGGAATATCAGGAAACCTTTGATAAAGTGAATCGTATCCTGCAACAACTGGAGAACTGAAACGTGGAAAACAAGAGCCTGACGCTGGATGATTTTCTATCGCGCTTCCAACTTTTGCGCCCGCAGATTAATCGCGAGTCGCTGAACCTGCGCCAGGCCGCCGTGCTCATTCCCGTGGTTCGCCGCCCCCAGCCAGGGCTGCTGTTGACCCAGCGTTCGGTGCATTTACGCAAACACGCCGGGCAGGTGGCCTTCCCCGGCGGCGCGGTTGACAGCACCGACGCCTCTCTCATCGCCGCCGCGCTGCGTGAAGCCGAAGAAGAAGTGGCAATCCCGCCAGAAGCCGTTGATGTGATCGGCGTGCTGCCGCCGGTGGACAGCGTGACCGGCTTCCAGGTCACGCCGGTAGTGGGCATTATTCCGCCTAATCTGCCTTACCGCGCCAGCGAAGACGAGGTTTCCGCCGTCTTTGAAATGCCGCTGGCGCAGGCGCTGCATTTAGGCCGCTATCACCCGCTGGATGTCTGGCGTCGCGGGGATTCGCATCGCGTGTGGCTTTCCTGGTATGAGCATTATTTCGTCTGGGGAATGACCGCCGGAATTATTCGTGAACTGGCGCTACAAATTGGTGTGAAGCCCTGACTATACTTATCTTTACGCGCAGAAGACACAACCTGAAACTCCCGTCACAACATTAGTAAAAACGCGGTTACCCATTAGTTTAATTCATGTGAATAGTTAAGCCGATCCCCGCGTTCCCTCTTACACTATGCGCAGTTATTACATCGTTTCTGGAAGTTTCCAGTCACCCTGTCAGGAGTATTATCGTGATTAGTCTATTCGACATGTTTAAGGTGGGGATTGGTCCCTCATCTTCCCATACTGTAGGGCCTATGAAGGCGGGTAAACAGTTCGTCGATGACCTGGTCGAAAAAGGATTACTGGATAGCGTTACTCGTGTTGCCGTCGACGTGTATGGTTCACTGTCGCTCACGGGTAAAGGTCACCACACCGATATCGCCATTATTATGGGTCTGGCAGGCAATGAGCCAGCCACCGTGGATATTGATAGTATCCCAGGTTTCATCCGCGACGTAGAGGCGCGCGGTCGCCTGCTGCTGGCGCACGGTCAGCACGAAGTGGATTTCCCCCAAAACGACGGCATGCGTTTTCATAACGGCAACCTGCCGCTGCACGAAAACGGCATGCAGATCCATGCCTATAACGGCGATGCCGTCGTTTACAGCAAAACCTACTACTCCATCGGCGGCGGTTTTATCGTCGATGAAGAGCACTTTGGTCAGGATGCGGCAAATGAGGTAAGCGTTCCTTATCCGTTCAAATCCGCAACCGAGTTGCTGGAGTATTGCAACAACACTGGCCTGTCCCTTTCCGGACTGGCGATGCAGAACGAACTGGCCTTGCACGACAAAAAAGAGATTGAAGAATACTTCGGTCACGTCTGGCAGACCATGCAGGCCTGTATCGATCGCGGTATGAATACCGAAGGCGTGTTGCCGGGTCCACTGCGCGTTCCGCGTCGCGCCTCTGCGCTGCGTCGGATGTTGGTTTCCAGCGATAAGCTCTCTAACGACCCGATGAATGTGATCGACTGGGTGAACATGTTCGCCCTCGCGGTCAACGAAGAGAACGCGGCAGGCGGTCGGGTGGTCACCGCGCCAACCAATGGCGCGTGCGGTATCGTGCCAGCCGTTCTGGCCTACTACGATCACTTTATTGAGTCCGTCAGTCCCGATATTTATACCCGCTACTTCCTGGCGGCAGGCGCCATCGGCGCGTTGTATAAGATGAATGCCTCGATTTCGGGAGCGGAAGTCGGCTGTCAGGGCGAAGTAGGCGTGGCTTGCTCAATGGCGGCGGCCGGTCTTGCGGAACTGCTGGGCGCGAGCCCGGAGCAGGTGTGTGTCGCCGCTGAAATTGGCATGGAGCATAACCTGGGGCTGACCTGCGACCCGGTTGCCGGTCAGGTGCAGGTACCGTGCATTGAACGTAATGCAATTGCCTCTGTAAAAGCGATCAATGCCGCACGGATGGCGATGCGTCGTACCAGCGCACCGCGCGTCTCACTGGATAAAGTCATCGAAACGATGTACGAAACCGGTAAGGATATGAACGCCAAATACCGCGAAACCTCACGCGGTGGTCTGGCGATTAAAGTTCAGTGTGACTAAATACTTCAGCAAGCGACGCTAATACTTTTTCCTCGCCCATCTGCAACGGATGGGCGAAATTTTGCCCCCTTTCTCGTCTGCTCGCCAATTCCCCACTACACTTGCTCTGTTACGGTTGGCTTTTGTGGCTGACGGTTATCAGGCGGCCCGCATGCAGACAGCACAACGGATCATAAAAAAATATCGTCGCAAACGTTTTATCCTGTGCATACTTTGCGCGCTCATTACGCTCATCCTGACCCTGGGCGTCCGATTTATTTCACAGCGCAATTTAAATCACCACCACACCGTTACCTTTGCCTCCAGGGCGGTCGCCACGCTCGATGAAGTACTGCGTCCGTTGCAGAATGGTCGCGATATCCTGTTACCACTGATTGGCCTTCCCTGCTCCGCTACGCATCTCCCGCTGCGCAAACAGGCTGCCAGACTGCAAACGGTACGCGCAATTGCCCTGGTCCAGCGCGGCATACTGTACTGTTCCAGCGTCTTTGGCTATCGCAATATCCCGGTTCATCAGCTTCAGCCCGACCTCCCTACCGCAAACGCGCAACTGCTGTTGTCCACCGATCCACTGCTGATTAAAGGCAGCCCGATTCTCGTCCAGTGGTACCCGGCCTCTCCCGACGGAAAGGACGGAATACTGGAGATTATCAATATCGACCTGCTTACCAGGCTGCTGCTGGAACCGCGTAAGCCGCAGATTACCGCTGCCAGCCTGACAGTCGGCAACCGACATTTAATTTACGGGAGCGGCGTAGTACAGCGCCTGCCTGCGCTCAACGATGAGCAACGCTATCAACTCACCTCACAGCACTATCCCTTTACTATTAGCGTGACCGGGCCAGCGGCAGAGGCTCTGGCGATCAAAGCCCTGCCCGCGCAGCTGCCGCTGGCATTATTGCTCAGTCTGCTGGTGGGCTATCTGGCGTGGCTGGCCACCGCCAGTCGAATGAGTTTTTCCTGGGAGATTAACCTCGCGCTGGCACAGCGCGAATTTGAGCTTTTTTGCCAGCCGCTACTGAACGGGCGGACCGGACAGTGCATGGGGGTGGAGATCCTGCTGCGCTGGAATAATCCACGTCAGGGGTGGATTTCACCGGACGTCTTTATCCCGATTGCCGAAGAGCATCACCAGATCGCACCACTGACGCGTTATGTGCTAGCGGAAACCATTCGGCAACGTCATTTTTTCCCCATGAGCAGCCAGTTTCATATTGGTATTAATGTCGCTGCCAGCCATTTTCAGCAGGGTGAATTGCTAAAAGATCTCGATCAGTACTGGTTCAGTCAGCAGCCCATTCAGCAACTGGTGATAGAACTGACCGAGCGGGATGCGCTGCAGGATGTTGATTACCGAATCGTTCACGCGTTGCAACGGCAAAACATCAAGCTGGCGATCGATGATTTTGGAACCGGCAACAGTTCGTTGTCATGGCTGGAAAAGTTGCGCCCTGACATTCTGAAAATTGATAAGTCCTTTACCCATGCGATTGGTACTGATGCGGTCAATTCAACGGTGACCGACATCATCATCGCCCTTGGGCAACGACTGAATATCGAACTGGTCGCGGAGGGGGTTGAAACGCAGGAGCAGGCGCAGCATCTGCGTCGCCACGGTGTGGATTTACTGCAGGGATTTTTATTTGCGAAGCCGATGCCGCTGCGCGATTTTCCGCAGTGGCTGGCGGGCAGTAACCCGCCGCCGCCCAGGCATAACGGACGCATCGCGCCCGTTATGCCCCTGCGTTAGAGAGGATTATTCCTCTTCTTCTTGCGCAGGTTGTTCTTTAACAATTCGCACCAGATCCACGCGGTAGTCATTAGCGTCGACAATGGTAATGCTCAGCGGAGGAACCTCGAACACATCGCCCGTACGGGGAATGTGACCCTTAGCCGCAATCACCAGTCCCGCGACCGTGGCGATGTCTTCGTCTTCATCAACCAGGTTATCCACCGCCAGCGCCTGTTGCAGGGCATGCAGATCGGTGCCGCCTTTGACTAACCAGCCTTCGCCGTCAACGGTAATTTCCGGCGTTTCATCAGCATCCGGGAACTCACCGGCAATGGCTTCAAGGACATCCAGCGGCGTAACCAGCCCCTGCACCACGCCAAATTCGTTGGTGACGATAACAAAGCTACCGCGTGCACGACGCAGGACACCCAACAGGTTGATAGGGTCCAGCGTTTCCGGCACCACGATAGCCGGTGTAGCCGACGCAATAGCCGCGACGTCAACGCCCTCTTCCAGCGCCACCAGCAGCTCTTTCGCCCGCACGATACCGATGATCTCATCCAGTTCGCCACGACACACCGGGAACAGGCTGTGCGGCGAGGAGAGCAACTGCTCGCGGATCTCATCAACGCTCAGATTAGCATCCACCCAGCTGATTTCACCGCGCGGAGTCATGATGCCGCGCAGCGAGCGCTGTGCCAGCGTCAGCACGCCGTTAATCATATAGCGTTCTTCTTCCGCAAATGCCCCTTCCGGGATCGGAACGGCGGCCTGGCTGTCGGATTCATGCGCTACCGCCGCCTGACGTTTACCCCCCATCAGACGCAGGATCGCGTCAGCCGTGCGCGCACGCAGCGGCAGTGTTGACTGATGGCGAATAAAGTTGCGACGCGCAATCTGATTAAACACTTCGATAATGATCGAGAAGCCAATCGCGGCGTACAGGTAGCCTTTCGGAATATGGAAACCAAAACCTTCGGCGACCAGGCTCAGACCAATCATCAGCAGGAAGCTCAGACAGAGCACCACCACCGTCGGATGTTGGTTGACGAAACGCGTCAGCGGCTTGGATGCCAGCAGCATCACCGCCATCGCGATCACAACCGCTGCCATCATCACAGGCAGATGGTTCACCATACCAACGGCAGTAATCACCGCATCCAGCGAGAATACCGCATCCAGGATAACGATCTGCGTCACGACCACCCAGAAACTGGCATAACCTTTACCATGCCCGGAGTCGTGTTCGCGGTTTTCCAGCCGTTCATGAAGTTCCGTCGTGGCTTTAAACAACAGGAAGATCCCCCCCAGCAGCATGATCAGATCGCGACCGGAGAAGGTGAAGTCCATGACGGTGAACAGCGGTTGGGTCAGGGTGACCATCCACGAAATAATAGACAGCAAGGCCAGACGCATCACGAGCGCCAGGGATAAACCAATCAGACGCGCTTTGTCACGCTGCTTCGGCGGCAGCTTATCCGCAAGAATCGCAATAAAAACCAGGTTATCGATACCCAGGACAATTTCCAGGACGACAAGCGTGAGCAAACCCGCCCAAATCGAGGGGTCCATTAAGAATTCCATGACAAGCTCCTGCTTAAGGAATGGTTAACAGGCGATAAAACACAGTGCAGATAAAACGTGTGGCAAGACATGCCAGACTGGCAGGCGCGATGCGGCCTGAAAGTGAAATGACGTCGGTGACGATCCATACAGCGGGCTAGTGCCCTATACTCCTGGTGAGTTAAACAGAACGTAAACATAACAGAGGCAACCTGTTTTTGGCAAAGATTTACCTTCCTTTGCAAAGTGTTGTAACAGGGATATTTTACTCTACGAAATTTCTCATTGCCGAAAACTAAATTACGGATCTTCATCACATAAAATATTTTTTTCGATATCTAAAATAATTCACGGACATCATATGTTTTTCATTGTAACCCTTATCTGAATCGATTCTGTTGCGGACGGCGATTCAAATACATCTCTCACGTTGATGTGTTAACGATAATAAAGGAGGTAGCAAGTGACCATTGCTATTGTTATAGGCACACATGGTTGGGCTGCAGAGCAGTTACTCAAGACAGCAGAAATGCTGTTAGGCGAGCAGGAAAACGTCGGCTGGATCGATTTCGTGCCCGGCGAAAATGCCGAAACGCTGATTGAAAAGTACAACGCTCAGTTGGCAAAACTCGATACCAGTAACGGCGTGCTGTTTCTCGTCGATACATGGGGAGGCAGTCCGTTCAACGCTGCCAGCCGCATTGTCGTCGACAAAGAACAGTATGAAGTGATTGCCGGGGTGAACATCCCTATGCTGGTCGAAACGCTGATGGCGCGTGACGACAACCCAAGCTTCGATGAACTGGTCGCGCTGGCAGTTGAAACCGGTCGCGAAGGCGTGAAAGCGCTGAAAGCGAAACCGGTGGAAAAAGCCGCCCCTGCCCCCGTCGCAACGGCCCCCAAAGCCGCGGCTCCGGCAAAACCAATGGGACCGAACGATTATATGCAAATCGGTCTTGCCCGTATTGATGACCGTTTGATCCATGGTCAGGTGGCTACCCGCTGGACCAAAGAAACCAACGTGACCCGCATTATCGTAGTCAGCGATGAAGTGGCGGCAGACACCGTGCGTAAAACGCTGTTGACGCAGGTGGCGCCTCCTGGCGTGACCGCTCACGTGGTGGATGTTGCCAAGATGATTCGCGTTTACAACAACCCGAAATACGCGGGCGAACGTGTAATGCTGCTGTTCACCAATCCGACCGATGTTGAACGCATTGTCGAAGGCGGCGTAAAAATCACCTCCGTAAACATTGGCGGCATGGCTTTCCGTCAGGGTAAAACGCAGGTCAACAACGCCATCTCTGTCGATGAGAAAGACATCGAAGCCTTTAACAAACTTAATGCCCGCGGTATTGAGCTTGAGGCGCGTAAAGTGTCAACCGATCAGAAACTGAAAATGATGGATTTGATTGCCAAAGTGGGCAAGTAACCCCTGGCATTGAATGAGCTTTCACACTTAAGGCTGTTATAGCAATAGGAGAAGTACAATGGAGATTACCACTCTTCAGATTGTGCTGGTGTTCATCGTCGCATGTATCGCGGGTATGGAGTCGGTACTCGATGAATTTCAGTTCCACCGCCCACTGGTGGCCTGTACGCTGATTGGTGCCGTTCTCGGGGATATGAAAACCGGTATTATCATCGGTGGTACCCTGGAAATGATCGCCCTTGGCTGGATGAACATCGGTGCTGCCGTTGCACCTGATGCCGCACTGGCGTCCATTATCTCTACCGTTCTGGTTATTGCGGGCCACCAAAGCATCGGTGCCGGTATCGCGCTGGCGATTCCGCTGGCTGCAGCAGGCCAGGTTCTGACGATCATCGTTCGTACTATCACCGTGGCATTCCAGCACGCGGCGGATAAAGCGGCGGAAAACGGTAACCTGACAGCGCTCTCCTGGCTGCATGTCTCTTCCCTGTTCCTGCAGGCGATGCGTATCGCTATCCCGGCGGTTATCGTTGCGATTTCCGTAGGCACCAGCGAAGTTCAGGGCATGCTGAATGCGATTCCGGAAGTGGTGACTGGCGGTCTGAACATCGCCGGTGGCATGATCGTTGTGGTCGGTTACGCGATGGTTATCAACATGATGCGTGCAGGCTACCTGATGCCGTTCTTCTACCTCGGCTTCGTGACTGCGGCATTTACTAACTTCAACCTGGTTGCTCTGGGTGTGATTGGTGCGGTCATGGCCATCCTCTACATCCAACTGAGCCCGAAATATAACCGCGTGGCGGGTGCACCAGCACAGGCTGCGGGTGACAACTCCCTCGATAACGAACTGGACTAGCAGGTGAGCGAAATGGTTGATATGACTAAAACTACCACTGAGAAAAAACTCACACAGAGTGACATTCGTGGCGTGTTCATTCGTTCTAACCTGTTTCAGGGTTCATGGAACTTCGAACGTATGCAGGCGCTGGGTTTCTGCTTCTCCATGGTACCGGCTATCCGTCGCCTGTATCCAGAGAACAACGATGCGCGTAAGCAAGCCATCAAGCGTCACCTGGAATTCTTTAACACCCATCCGTATGTAGCCGCGCCGGTGCTCGGCGTAACGCTGGCGATGGAAGAACAGCGTGCTAACGGCGCAGAAATTGACGATGGTGCCATTAACGGTATCAAAGTCGGTCTGATGGGCCCGTTGGCAGGCGTGGGCGACCCGATTTTCTGGGGTACTGTGCGTCCGGTATTCGCCGCGTTAGGTGCGGGTATCGCGATGAGCGGCAGCCTGCTCGGTCCCTTGCTGTTCTTCATTCTGTTCAACGCAGTCCGTCTGCTGACCCGTTACTACGGTGTCGCCTACGGTTATCGCAAAGGTGTCGATATCGTTAAAGATATGGGCGGCGGCTTCCTGCAAAAACTGACTGAGGGGGCGTCAATCCTCGGCCTGTTTGTCATGGGGGCGTTGGTGAACAAGTGGACGCATGTAAACATCCCGCTGGTGGTTTCAACTATCACCGGTCAGGATGGGCAGACACGTGTTACCACCGTACAGACCATTCTCGACCAGTTGATGCCGGGTCTGGTTCCGCTGCTGCTGACCTTCGCCTGTATGTGGCTGCTGCGTAAGAAAGTCAACCCACTGTGGATTATCGTTGGCTTCTTTGTCATCGGTATCGCGGGTTATGCGCTCGGCCTGTTGGGTCTGTAAGACTGTAGTACACTACCGGGGCCTATAAGGCCCCTTTTTTTATCTGGAGGAACAAGGATCAATGACTATCACGGACCTGGTGCTGGTTTTCTTTATTGCCGCGTTACTGGCTTACGCCATTTACGATCAGTTCATCATGCCACGCCGCAATGGCCCGACTTTGCTTGCTATTCCCCTGCTGCGCCGAAGCCGCGTCGACAGCATCATCTTCATTGGCCTCATCGCAATTCTTATCTACAACAATGTCACCAGCCATGGGGCAATCATCACCACCTGGTTATTATGTGCTCTGGCCTTAATGGGGTTTTATATTTTCTGGATCCGGGTCCCTAAGATCCTCTTCAAACAGGATGGATTTTTCTTCGCCAACGTCTGGATAGAATATAACCGCATTAAAGCGATGAATTTATCGGAAGATGGTGTTCTGGTGATGCAATTAGAACAACGGCGTCTGCTTATTCGTGTGAGGAATATCGACGATCTGGAAAAGATATATAAACTTCTCGTTTCCTATCAGTAAGTTAGAGGTATAGCCTGAGCTTTATTTTTCGCAATTTACTTGCAGTTAAAAACATAGCTAAGGCTATAATACGACAGCGCAAATGTTATTTATTTTAACGTTCTATCTACCAATAAACCCAAATGAAAATCGTTTTCAATTAGAGATCAAATAATATTTCTCCGTTGTTGTTTTATATTCTCAAAATATGTTAAGGTTGCGCCGTCATTTGGGGAGTAGCCGATTTCCAGACTCCGGAAATGTACGTGTCAACATACTCGTTGCAAAACGTGGCACGTACGGACTGAAATCTCTTTCAGTCAGGCGAGACCATAGGCACATCAACTGCTATGCATACTGTATGAACCCCGGGTTCAGGTGTGCATGTTTACTGGGGGCAGTGGTGTGTTTTATGGAAACCCCGGTCAGGACGCTGTCATGAATATCACCGCCACTATTATTCTCGCTTTTGGCATGTCGATGGATGCTTTTGCCGCATCAATTGGCAAAGGCGCTACCCTGCATAAACCCAAATTCTCTGAAGCCCTGCGTACCGGTTTAATCTTTGGCGCAGTTGAAACATTAACGCCGCTAATCGGCTGGGCGCTCGGTATGTTAGCCAGCAAATTCGTGCTGGAATGGAATCACTGGATTGCTTTCATCCTGCTGGTCTTTCTGGGCGGACGAATGATTATTGAGGGATTTCGCGGCGCGGATAATGAAGATGATGAACCACTGCGCCGTCACGGTTTCTGGTTACTGGTCACCACCGCTATCGCCACTAGCCTCGACGCTATGGCGGTCGGCGTGGGTCTGGCGTTCTTACAGGTCAATATTATCGCGACGGCACTGGCTATTGGCTGTGCCACGCTTATCATGTCCACACTGGGGATGATGATTGGTCGCTTCATTGGCCCGCTGCTTGGCAAACGGGCTGAAATTCTGGGCGGGGTGGTACTGATCGGTATCGGCGTCCAGATCCTCTGGACGCACTTTCACGGTTAATCCGCACGCTGCCAGAGGTGAAGACGAAAATCTGTCTGGCAGTTAAACACTTCTGTACTCGCCAGACGTTCCCAGACCTCCGGCTTTGCCCGCCAGGCAAAAGGCGTCATCTGCAATAACGCTACCGCTTCCTTTCCGTTCAGGCGCATCGGATACGCCAGTGCGATATCCTCCAGCAGGGTGAACCCTTCCAGTTGCTCAGCATGCGGCGCATGGAGTCGGACCTCATCGTAAATCAACCCTTTCAGCTCCATTAAATGGCGCGGTCCCGGCGTTGCCGTCATCACCCACCCCTGCGGTTTGACCACGCGCGCCAGCTCTTGCGCTTTACACGGCGCGTAAATCCGCACAATGGCGTCCTGGCTTGCATCTGCAAACGGCAAACGATGGCTTGAGGCGACGCAGAATGTTACCTGCGGATAGCGTCTGGCCGCCGCTTTAATAGCCACTTTCGCCACGTCCAGTCCATAGGTGGTCGCCGTCGGCAACGCACCGGCAAAGGCATGAGTGTAATACCCTTCCCCACAGCCGATATCAAGAATCGAGGTTGCCGACGCGTCGAGACGCGCGGAAAGCTGCTCAACAATAGCATCACGCAAGGGTTGATAATGTCCGGCATCCAGAAACGCACGCCGTGCCTGCATCATCTCCGCGCTGTCGCCCGGATCGCGTGAACGCTTATGCTGTACCGGCAACAGGTTAACGTATCCCTCTTTTGCCACATCAAACTGATGCCGCTGCGGGCAGATAAAACTGTTATTAACGTGCGCAAGGGGCTGGTGACAAAGTGGACAGGAAAACGACATAACAACTCCGGCAGGTAAATTCAGGGCGCAAGTGTAACGCGATTTACGCCCCGGGAGAATCACTTAGCGCGTGGAGTGTGTCGGCGAATTGCTCTGCATCACCAGCAAATGGCTGGAGTCGGCGGGCATCCCATCCGGTTTGACGTTTTCCAGTCGCAGCACATCGCCCATTATCTGGCTGAAAACCGGTGCCGACACCGCGCCACCGTAATAGGCCCCGTTCTGCGGATCGTTGATCACTACCACCAGCGCAAACTTCGGGTTGCTTGCCGGTGCCACCCCTGCGGTGTAAGCCACATATTTATCAATGTATTTACCGTCAGCGCCGATCTTCTTCGCCGTCCCGGTTTTAACCGCCACGCGATAATCCCGGACCGCCGCCTTCGTCCCACCGCCCCCCGGCAGGGCGACGCTTTCCATCATGTGCGCCACCTGTCTGACCAGCGCTTCCGACATGACACGCTTGCCGATAACGGGCGGGTCGATGCGCGTGATAGAGAGTGGTCGGTACAGGCCAAAACTGCCAATCGTGGCATAGACGTGCGCCAGTTGCAGCGGCGTCACCATCAGGCCGTAGCCAAAGGCAAAGGTCGCGCGATCCAGATCGCTCCAGTAACGACGTTGCGGCATCACCCCCTGGCTCTCACCGGTGAGTCCCAGCCCCGTGGGTTGACCAAAGCCAAAGCGGCGATAGGTATCGACGACACGCTGGACGGGCATTGCTAATGAAAGATGCGAAACCCCGGTGTCACTCGATTTTTGCAAAATGCCGGTCAGCGTCAGTTCCGGATAAAAGCCCACATCGCGAATCCGATGCCCGTCGAGGTAAAACGGATGCGTGTCGATCACGCTATCAGGCTGGACAATCCCTTGCTCAAGCGCCGTCATGATAACCAGCGGTTTCACCGTCGAGCCCGGCTCGAAAGTATCGCTAATCGCACGATTGCGAAAATCATCAAGCACCGCACCATCACGATTGTTGGGGTTAAAATCGGGGAAGCTGGCCATCGCCAGGATCTCACCGGTGGCAATGTTCACCAGCACGGCGGCGCCGGATTCCGCTTTGTTCCAGCTAACCGCATTGTCCAGCGCATCCTCGGTGACGGTCTGCAGCCGCTCATCAATGCTGAGTTGTAGTTCATGCGCCGGCACAGGATTAACTTCCGTGATGTTTTCAATCACGTGACCGAATTTATCTTTGCGGACCAGGCGGCAGCCCGGCTTTCCGATTAACTGTGCGTTAAAACTTTTCTCAACCCCTTCAATGCCCTGCCCGTCGATATTGGTGAAACCAATCAGATTCGCCGCGACATGTCCTGCCGGATAAAAGCGCCGGGACTCTTCGCGCAAATTGATGCCGGGCAGGTTCAGCTTATCGATCCACTGCGCCTGTTGAGGAGAGACCTGACGCGCAAGATAGATAAACCTTGCCGACGGATCGTGGTTAACGCGCGCCGCCAGGTTCGTGAGTGAAAGATGTAGCGTGTTGGCCAGCGCCTGCCAGCGTTCGTTGTCGCCTACGCCTCCTTTGCTCAATAACGTGTGGGGGTCAGCCCACACCGCATTCACCGGTACGCTGACCGCCAATGGTCGCCCCTGCCGATCGGTGATCATTCCACGCGGCGATGCCGTGGTGACTTCACGCAATGAGCGCATATCTTCTTGTTTGACCAGACGGTCGGGTTCAACAATCTGCAACCAGGCAACGCGCCCTAGCAACAGTCCCAGGCTCAGCAATATGGCGATACAAAGCAGCGCAAAACGCAGCGGTGTGAAACTTCGCACCGTACCATCATTTTTCTTTTTCACCTGTTCTCCGGCAAACATGATATTCAGGTGACTGATTTAACGGGAATAACGGCGGAAAAGCGGTGAAAACTATGCTAATAACATCACGGCTTTGCAACAAAGCGCTAACGGAGGAGGCATTCAGACATACTTTGAAGGAAGATGAATGAAAAAGCCCCGCATCAGCGAGGCTTTAAATCTGAGGTTGATGCGCAGATGCGCTTCAAATCAGTGGTGTCGATCAGATAGCTGTTACGTTAACAGCAGCCGGACCTTTCTGGCCGTCCTGAATTTCGAACTCAACGTTCTGGCCTTCAGCCAGAGTTTTGAAGCCATTACCCTGGATAGCGGAGAAGTGTACGAACACGTCTTTGCTGCCATCAGCCGGAGTAATAAAGCCAAAACCTTTAGACTCGTTGAACCACTTAACTTGACCTTTAATCTTTGCCATTTGCAAAATTCCTTAGAGTGTTTTCTTCGCCCGCAGGCATAACATAGATAAAACTGAGACATTACTGCTTGAGGCACTAATATAAGGCTCGGCAGAGAAGCGGTATTCAACGACAACGTGTTTACTCAGGACTTCTTTACTGAAAATGCCACACATAAACAGAACTGTACCTCGTTTAACCCAAAACGTGTTATCACATACAACGTTAATTATGGC
This sequence comes from Citrobacter sp. RHB35-C17, assembly GCF_013816795.1. Taxonomy (NCBI): domain Bacteria; kingdom Pseudomonadati; phylum Pseudomonadota; class Gammaproteobacteria; order Enterobacterales; family Enterobacteriaceae; genus Citrobacter; species Citrobacter sp. RHB35-C17. Next base: position 2,642,676 of record NZ_CP057150.1, read on the forward strand.
AAGCCATTTTTAAACGTGTCTCGATCGGTCGCACAAATCTCGCCAGTCGATACAGAGTATCTGCACAGTTATGCGTCAATCCTCAAGCCGATATATTCCCGCGCGCTCGCTGAGCCCTTACCAGACCCGCAGCGCGGCGGGATCTTTTCAACCATAGCTCAATAATTTCGCGACTTCCAGATCGTTGCGATGTCAAAACGTAGCAATCTGCGGTTATCACAAATTCTGCTTTGTTATGCATAATTTGTTTCAACGCAAAATGGCCCGATATCATAATAACGCCACATTTCGCTCCATCTTGATATCTACTGTTCTTATGCACTCATTTAATGAAAGAATGATGACAATGCACAAAAATAGTGAAAGAAACGTTTCGCTTATTATAAAGCCGATCATTCTCACAAAACGGGGAAGATCACATTATTAACGTATGGAAAAATATAATTACGTGTGTGCTGGCAATAACTCGCACAATGACACAAGAAGGAACGGATATAGCGAAGCGGCATGCGACTGCACTAATAGGGTGCAGGATAACAAACCAGGAAGGAAAGACTGGCGAGACGCCAGCCCCTTCGCTTCCTGTTACACGAGGATTAACGTTCTGCGACCAGACGGATGATATCCTCATCCTCTTGCGGGTCATTAGCCTTAGGCGATGCCTCTGCCACTTTTTCCGGCTCGTTCGCTTCACAGAGACGACGCAATAGTGCATTTTGTCGCTTCTGCTGGTCTAACAACGCTTCAAGCAGCTCAATCTGCTCATTGGTTCGCGAGCTCGCACGGTTGATAAAGAACCACAGCACCAGCCCAACAACCAGAACCCCCACCGATACAATCAACGACGCAAAATTAAGCACGCCGGAATTCAGGACTTCGTTCATTTCACCACCTCAATGTAGACGCGCCATTTTACCACCGCGCCACAGGAAGGAAATCAACGGATGAAAAAATGATCTCACCAGGGGATAAATTTATTGATGGCGCAAATTCCGCTGAAAAATTGTACATCCTGGTCACACATGATGTTGAACACCTGGGCCCACAGCAGCAGACACACAAGCACTACCACCACCAGAATTATCCATCGAAACTTTTTCACTCCACTCTCCGCATCTACATCTTATGCCACCAAATTATCATGTGTATCTTAAACCAGGACTAACTACAGCAGACATTCGCGATTTTTTAAGAATCATTTACTTGTATCAATGAGCGTAAGCGCTAAGCTCAATCTAACTTATAGAAGAAAAGAGGTCATAATGCGTTTGATTATTCGCGCTATCGTGTTGTTTGCGCTTGTATGGATTGGATTATTACTCAGTGGGTATGGTGTGCTGATAGGCAGTCAGGAGAATGCTGCCGGGCTGGGGTTGCAATGCAAGTATCTCACCGCGCGAGGAACCGCCACCGCGCAATATGTTCATACCGATAGCGGTATCATCGGATTAACGGATTGTCCGATATTGCGCAAGAGTACCGTGGTCGTCGATAACGGTTAATATCCCGTCGTCGTGAGTCGCGCCTGGCGTATTGCTTAAGCAGAATGTCACAGGATTAAAGCGGCCGGCGAAAATGCCGGCCGTTTCTTTACTATCGACAGCATGACATCGTCAGAACGGATAATCGTTGTAACCCATCTGCTCAGAGATTTTACGCGCCGCGGTATGCAGCATCGAAACGTAGTCATGCAGTTTTTCTTCAGAAAAACGCAGCGTGGGGAAGGAGATACTCAGCCCCGCAATCACGACGCCGAAACGATCGAATACCGGTACGCCAATGCAGCGTAAACCTTCTTCTTGTTCTTCGTTATCTTCGCCATAACCCTGTTCGCGGACTTTATCCAGCACCGGCAGCAATGCTTCCGTGGTGGTGATAGTGCGCCCGGTACTGCGCTTGTACTCAACGCCGTCCAGAATCTGCTTCACTTCGTCACGATCGCGCCAGGCCAGCAGCACTTTACCAATCGCGGTGCTGTAAAGCGGGTTGCGGCGACCCACACGCGAATACATGCGCAGGTTGTACATCGAATCAATCTTATGAATGTAGACGATGCTGTCTTCGTCCAGCGCGCCGAGGTGCACCGTCTCTTTCGTCAGACGAGAGAGTTCACGCATCTGGATGTCCGCACTGCGGATAAGGTCAACATTCTGTAGCGCGCGAGCGCCCAGTTCAAACAGTTTCAGCGTCAGAGAATACTTCTCGGATTCACCTTCCTGTGACACATATCCCAGTGTTTTCATGGTCTGTAAAAAGCGATAAACGGTGCTTTTTGACATCATGACGCGTTGTGATAACTCGGTAATCCCTATTTCGCGCTCTTCACCCAGCGCCTGCAGAATGCCAAAAACCTTCAGCACGGAAGATACAGAATCAGGCTGTTTATCCAGATCTGCGTTAGCCATCTATCACCTCATTACGAGTGTTTTATAAAAATCAGAACGATTTTTTATTATAATTTCATGGCCAGGCCCCCGCAATCCATCTTTGCTTACTTCGTTACAAATCTGCGATATAAAGCCTGAATATCAATGCTAAAATCACTACCCTGATCATATTCTTCGCAAAAACTATCAATCACATGAATAAATCCCAGGCCGACGGCCTGCCGCTTCCACAGCGATATGGTGCTATTTTAACCATCGTTATTGGTATTTCGATGGCCGTACTGGACGGCGCCATTGCCAACGTGGCGCTCCCCACGATAGCCACTGACTTACACGCTTCAGCCGCCAGCTCAATATGGGTCGTCAACGCCTATCAGATCGCCATTGTCGTCTCGTTACTGTCGCTGTCGTTTCTCGGCGATATGTTTGGCTATCGACGCATCTACAAATGCGGACTAGTGGTTTTTCTGCTGGCCTCACTGTTTTGCGCTCTCGCGGACTCGCTACAAATGTTGACGATGGCGCGCGTCGTTCAGGGTTTCGGCGGCGCTGCGCTGATGAGCGTCAACACGGCGTTGATTCGTCTGATTTATCCTCAGCGCCATCTGGGTCGCGGGATGGGTATCAACTCCTTTATCGTTGCCGTCTCTGCGGCCGCAGGCCCAACCATCGCGGCCGCTATCCTCTCAATTGCCTCGTGGAAATGGCTGTTTCTGATCAATGTGCCGTTAGGGATTATTGCGTTGATTCTGGCAATGCGCTTTCTGCCGCCTAATGGCTCACGCAGCAATAAACCGCGTTTTGACATCCCCAGCGCCGTGATGAATGCGCTGACGTTTGGTCTGTTGATCACCGCACTGAGTGGTTTTGCACAGGGACAACCCATGACGCTGATCGGGGCCGAAGTGGCGGCAATGATGGTGGTGGGCTATTTCTTTATCCGTCGTCAGCTTTCATTACCGGTACCATTATTGCCGGTCGACCTGCTGCGTATTCCTCTTTTTTCACTGTCGATTGGCACCTCAATCTGCTCTTTCTGCGCGCAGATGCTGGCGATGGTCTCCCTGCCCTTCTATCTGCAAACGGTACTGGGGCGGAGTGAAGTAGAAACCGGTTTGTTGCTCACCCCCTGGCCGCTGGCAACGATGGTCATGGCGCCGCTGGCCGGGTATCTGATTGAACGCGTCCATGCCGGTTTACTGGGCGCGCTGGGCCTGCTGGTGATGGCAAGTGGACTGTTTGCCCTGGTATTACTTCCTGCCGTGCCGTCCGATCTGAATATCATCTGGCCGATGATTCTCTGCGGTGCCGGGTTTGGTTTATTTCAATCCCCCAATAACCACACGATCATCACCTCTGCGCCACGTGAACGCAGCGGCGGCGCCAGCGGCATGCTGGGCACCGCCCGTCTGTTAGGACAAAGCTCAGGTGCGGCGTTGGTTGCGCTGTTGTTGAACCAGTTCGGAGATAACGGCACGCATGTTTCTTTGCTGATGGCAGGGATTCTGGCGACCGTGGCAGCGGTGGTGAGCGGTCTACGCATCACACAGCCCCGGGCACAGGCGTAAAAAAAGCGCGTCCATGGACGCGCTTTCTCTTCTTACCGACAGGCTTACTTCAGGTATTCCCCACTGCGCAGCGCTTCGATACGTTTATCCAGCGGCGGGTGAGTCATAAACAGTTCGCTCAGCGATTTACCTTTACCATTGATACAGAAGGCCATCATGCTGGATGCTTCCTGCGGTTCGTAGCTGGTTTTCAGACGCTGCAGCGCAGCAATCATCTTTTCACGGCCGACCAGTTTGGCGGACCCCGCATCAGCGTGGAATTCACGGTGACGAGAGAACCACATGGTAATGATGCTCGCCAGAATACCGAACACCAGTTCCAGTACCATTGCGACCGCAAAGTAGATCATCGGGTTGCCATTGCTGCCTTCGCCTTCATCACGGTTACCACCGAGAAAACCAGCGGCGATCTGCGCCAGAATGCGCGAGATGAAGATAACAAAGGTGTTCACAACCCCCTGGATCAGCGTCATGGTAACCATGTCACCGTTCGCGATATGGCTAATTTCGTGAGCAATAACGGCTTCAGCTTCATCCGGGCTCATGTTTTGCAGCAGACCGGTACTGACCGCAACCAGAGAGGCATCACGGCGCGCCCCGGTGGCAAACGCGTTAATGTCCGGCGCATGGTAGATAGCGACCTGCGGCATGGCGATACCGGCCTGACGCGCCTGCGTGGCGACCGTATTCATCAACCAACGCTCTCTTTCGTTACGCGGTTGCTCGATCACTTCCCCACCGACGGAGCGTAAGGCCATCCACTTTGACATCAGCAGTGAAACGAAGGAACCACCGAAACCGAACAGCAGCGCCATAATCATCAGGCCCTGAACGCTGCTCGACTGAATCCCTGTCAGGCTCAGCACCAGCCCGAAAACGACCATGACGGCCAGGTTCGTCAACAGGAAAAGCGCGATTCGCATCATAATTTTCTTTTAACCTCAACTTAACAAAACGCACTATGCGATTACCCACATCGTATGGGTCGTACGGCTATTTTCAAGCATCAATGCCCGGTAAGTCACCAGAAAGACACAACTTTACATTTTTCTGCATCAGGCTGACGACTTCATGCGCTTGTTAAAAAAACAGGCACAATTTCTTGTGCCTGTATGAGGTTATTTCGTTGCGGTCGGTTGTACCGCGGGCTTCGCTTTCTCGAGCGTCGCCAGATCCAGCGCAATCTTCACCGTTTCATCAAGATACGGATCCGGTTCCTGGTAATCTTTTGGCAGGTCGTCCAGTTTCTTCAGAACCGGTTTTCCTTCTCGTTTAAACCGGTCATTGATTCGCGCCAGGCGCAGCGCATCATCTTCGTTATTCTCTTTTTCACGCTGTGCGTAATTCAGAGATACGATGTTGCGTTTATCCTTCATCGCATTGAAACGGGCGATATCCTTCATGATGTACTGGAACTCAGGATCCTGCGCGATACGCGCGTTATGATCTTTGAGTAATTCAGGGCCGAACGGCGTCAGATCGTCTGATTTCACATACGTTGCGGCATCGATGCTATCCCACGGCAACGCATTATCTTCAAATTTCTCACCGGTTTCGGTCTCTTCATTCCCCGTCGGCATGATGATATCCGGCGTGACGCCTTTACGCTGAGTACTGCCGCCATTCACACGATAGAACTTCTGGATCGTGTACTGAACGGAGCCCAGTGCGGGCCATTCTGGACGCAGCATCTGATCGTAAATACGATTCAGCGAACGATACTGCTGCACGGTACCTTTACCGAAAGTCGGCTCACCAACAATCAGCGCACGGCCGTAATCCTGCATGGCCGCAGCGAAAATTTCCGATGCCGACGCGCTGAAGCGATCGACCAGAACCACCAGCGGGCCTTTGTAATACACAACGCCATCGGTATCGCTGTCCTCACGGACTTTACCGTTGTTGTCACGAACCTGAACCACCGGACCGGAAGGAATAAACAGACCGGACAGCGAAACAGCCTCCGTCAGCGCCCCGCCGCCGTTGGTCCGCAGATCGATGACGATGCTGCTGACGTTCTGTTTTTCCAGTTTCTGCAACTGAACTTTGACATCGTCAGTCAGGCCAACGTAGAAGCCCGGGATATCCAGTACGCCGACGTTCTCTTTACCTACCGTCTTCACAGACATTTTAACGGCACGGTCTTCCAGACGGATACGCTCACGCGTCAGTGTGACAATACGGGTTTTTGTGCCTTTGCCGGCAGGCAGAACTTCAAGACGAACCTTGCTGCCTTTTGGCCCTTTGATAAGCGCAACCACATCATCCAGGCGCCAGCCGATCACATCGACCATGCTCTTACCGGTCTGACCCACACCGACAATGCGATCGCCGACGCTAATTGCCTTGCTCTTCGCCGCCGGACCGCCAGCCACCATGGAGTTAATGACCGTATAGTCATCGTCCATTTGCAGCACGGCACCAATCCCTTCAAGGGACAGGCTCATCTCGGTATTAAACTGCTCGGTATTCCGTGGCGAGAGATAGTTGGTATGCGGATCGATTTCCCGCGCAAACGCGGTCATAGCCAGTGAGAAGACATCTTCACTGTTAGTTTGCGTCAGACGACGGATCGCGGATTTATAACGACGCGTCAGCGTCTCACGAATTTCTTTATCGTCTTTGCCGGTCAGTTTCAGACTTAACTCATCGAACTTCACCTTGCCGTCCCACAGCGCATTCAGCTCAGCCTCATCTTTTGGCCAGGGTGCTTTGCTGCGATCGAGATTGAAGGTGTCAGTCCCGGTGAAGTCCATCGGACGTTCCAGCACTTTCAGTGCGTACTGAAAACGCTCGAAGCGGCGTTTTTGCGCCAGATTATAGAGATCGTAAAAAACGTCGAGCTTACCCGAACGCAATTCGTCACCCAGTTGCCCTTTCTTCTTCGCAAACTGTTCGACATCCCCCGCCAACAGCACGTTGTGGCTGTAATCGAGTAAATTCAGATAGCGGTCGAAAATTTTGGCGGAAAAGGCCGAATCGAGATCGAACTGACGGTAGTGAGAACGCGTAAAACGCGACGTGACGCGTTCACTCACCGTCGCGTGCTGGGTTTCTTCCTTAAGAACAGGAATCTGATCGGCACGCGTAATGTCGTCCACTGCGAAGGTCTGGCCTGCTATTGCAAGCAGGCCAGCTAACGCGGTAAGCCTAAAAAATGTGTTCATGCCAGGCCTGGCCTCCGTTTCAGAACACCAGGTGTTCTGCGCGTACAATCAAAGACATACCCGAATTCAGCTGTACACGGACGCCATCTTTGGTGATTTCTAATACGGTGGCATCCATCGCATCGTTACCCGCTTTCACCTTCAGAGACTGTCCAACGCTCAGCGCTGAAATATCCGAAACCGGAGTCAATTTCTCTTCACGAGGTGCGCGAGGCGCTTTCGCGGCAGGTTTTTCAGCACGCGGTTTACGCTCAGTCGCTTCTTTGCGGCGTGGTGCAGGACGCGGCTTACGTTCACGACGCGGGGCGTCTTCAGTTTCCCCTGCAGCAGCGGCAGCTTCACGTTTTTTCGCTTGCTGTTCCGCACGCTGCGCCTGAACGCGAGCTTTCGCTTCTTCAAGCTGCTTACGCGCATGTTCAACGTGCTGCTCATCCAGCTCACCGCACGGGTTGCCGTCGAGATCGACACGCGTTGCGCCCGGCTTAACGCCGTACAGATAACGCCAGCTTGAAGTATAAAGACGTAAAGCGGAACGAAGTTGCGTTTTGCTGAGGTTCATTTCGCCCTCAATACGCTCTACCAGATCCTGAAAAATGCCAATTTTCAGTGGGCGCGCTTCGCCTTCCGCACTAAAACACTGCGGAAAACGCTCGGCCAAAAACGCGATGACTTCTTTACTGCTATTCAACTTAGGTTGATTTTCCATGAAATTTCCTGATTACAACGGACGTAGCCAACAAGCAGCAGGCATGAACAGGCGTCATTATAATGACGCCATCAGTAATTGCTACGTTATCCGTTGATTATCCTGCGACGCTCGCAAAGAATTTTTTGTAATCCGTCATTGCAAGCACGGTTTCAAGCTGCGCAACGAGCCGGCGAAGCCCCTCTTCATCCTCAGCGGTGAAGCGCCCAAACGCCGTACTGTCGATGTCCAGCACGCCAATAATATGACCATTGACGGTTAATGGCAGGACAATTTCCGCATTACTGGCCGCATCGCAGGCGATGTGACCATCAAAGGCGTGAACGTCGTCAACCCGCTGCACCTGGTTGTGGGCAACGGCTGCGCCGCACACACCGCGACCCACCGGGATTCGTACACAGGCAATTTTGCCCTGAAACGGACCTAATACCAGCGTATCGCCCTCAAGCAGGTAAAACCCCGCCCAGTTCACTTGCGAAAGACGTTCGTATAACAGTGCGCTGGTGTTCGCCAGCGTGGCCAGAAAACTGGTCTCTCCTGCCATTAATGCCTGGAAATCGCGGTTCAGTTCCGCGTATAGCTCTGTCTTGTTCATTATATAATCACTTAGTTGTCTTACTCTGATACTGCCAGCCTATTAAAATAAGCATTAAATGCGTTAATGCTCAAGATCATTCCCGTCATGAGTTAAGATTACATAAATCTAACACTTTGATTCGCGATACATGGCTCTCAAGACACCCCAGATCACGCCGACAAAAAAAATAGCGATCCGATCCATCAGCGAAGCACTGCCTCGTGCGCACTATCAGCGTTGCCCTCAGTGCGATTTGCTGTTTAGTCTGCCGAAGATGCGTTCTCACCAGAGCGCATACTGTCCCCGCTGCCAGGCGAAAATTCGTGATGGCCGCGACTGGTCGCTGACGCGGCTGGGCGCGATGGCGGTCACCATGCTGTTGCTGATGCCCTTCGCCTGGGGCGAGCCGCTGCTGCACATCTATCTGCTGGGCATCCGTATTGATGCCAATGTGATGCAGGGGATCTGGCAGATGACAAAGCAAGGCGATCCCATTACCGCGGCGATGGTGCTGTTTTGTGTCGCGGGCGCGCCGCTGATCCTCGTCACCGCAATTGCGTATCTGTGGTTCGGCAATATTCTCGGTATGAATTTGCGCCCGGTGCTGCTAATGCTGGAAAGGCTTAAAGAGTGGGTGATGCTGGACATCTATCTGGTGGGCATTGGTGTGGCATCGATCAAAGTTCAGGATTACGCTTTTTTGCAGCCGGGCGTAGGACTTTATGCCTTTATTGCGCTGGTGGTCCTGAGCATCCTGACGCTGTCGCACCTGAACATCGAACAGCTGTGGGAACGTTTTTATCCGCAGAGACCGGCAAAGCGTCCGGATGAGCAGTTGCGCGTTTGTCTCGGCTGCCATTTTACCGGCTATCCGGACCCGCGTGGCCGCTGCCCGCGCTGCCATATTCCTTTACGCGAGCGCCGAAACCAGAGCATCCAAAAATGCTGGGCGGCATTGTTGGCATCGATTGTTTTGCTGCTGCCTGCTAACCTTCTGCCTATCTCGGTTATCTACGTGAACGGTGGACGACAGGAAGATACAATCATGTCCGGTATCCTGTCGCTGGCGAACAGCAATGTCGCCGTGGCCGCCGTGGTCTTTATCGCCAGTATTCTGGTGCCATTCACTAAAGTGATCGTCATGTTTACGCTGCTACTCAGCATTCAGTTCAAATGCGAACAGGGTTTACGCACGCGAATGCAACTCTTGCGTCTGGTCACGTGGATCGGTCGCTGGTCGATGCTGGATCTTTTTGTTATCGCTTTAACCATGTCGCTGATTAACCGCGACCAGATTCTTGCTTTTACTATGGGACCGGCTGCGTTTTATTTCGGCTCAGCGGTCATTTTGACTATTCTTGCAGTGGAATGGCTGGACAGCCGCTTACTTTGGGATGCACATGAGTCAGGAAACGCCCGCTTCGCAGACTGAAGCGCAGATTAAAACGAAACGCCGTATCTCACCATTCTGGCTACTCCCGCTGATCGCATTAATGATTGCGGGATGGCTGATATGGAACAGCTATGAAGATCGCGGTAACACTGTGACCATCGACTTCATGTCTGCGGATGGCATTGTCCCGGGCCGTACGCCTGTTCGCTATCAGGGCGTTGAGGTGGGTACGGTTCAGGACATCAGCCTCAGCAAGGATTTACGCAAAATTGAGGTGCGGGTCAGCATCAAGTCCGACATGAAAGACGCGCTACGCGAAGAGACGCAGTTCTGGCTGGTGACGCCTAAAGCGTCGCTCGCGGGCGTCTCTGGCCTCGATGCGCTGGTCGGCGGCAATTATATCGGCATGATGCCCGGTAAAGGTAAAGAGCAAGATCATTTCGTCGCCCTCGACACCCAGCCGAAATATCGGCTGGATAACGGCGATCTGATGATTCATCTCAACGCACCAGACCTCGGATCGTTGAACAGCGGCTCGCTGGTTTATTTCCGCAAAATCCCGGTCGGTAAAGTCTACGACTACAGCATTAACCCGAACAAACAGGGCGTCACCATCGACGTGCTGGTTGAACGCCGCTTTACCAATCTGGTGAAAAAAGGCAGTCGCTTCTGGAACGTTTCCGGCGTGGATGCTGACGTCAGCCTGAGTGGTGCGAAGGTTAAACTGGAAAGTCTGGCGGCCCTGGTAAATGGTGCAATCGCCTTTGACTCACCCGATGATTCAAAAACGGCAGAGCAAGATGATACCTTCGGCCTGTATAAAGATCTGGCCCACAGTCAGCGCGGCGTCATTATTAAACTTGAACTGCCGAGCGGCGAAGGACTGAAGGCTGATTCTACGCCCCTGATGTATCAGGGGCTCGAAGTCGGCCAGCTCACAAAACTGGATTTACAATCCGGTGGCAAAGTCACCGGTGAAATGACCGTTGACCCCAGCGTCGTAGCGCTGTTACGTGACGGCACGCGCATTGAATTGCGCAGTCCCAAACTTTCGCTCAGTGACGCTAATATCAGTTCGTTACTGACGGGTAAAACCTTTGAACTGGTGCCCGGCACCGGTGAACCGCGCAGCGAGTTCGTGGTCGTCCCCGGTGAAAAAGCACTGCTCCACGAACCGGACGTCCTGACCTTTACCCTGACCGCGCCCGAAAGCTACGGTATCGATGCAGGTCAACCGCTGATCCTTCACGGCGTCCAGGTGGGCCAGGTGATCGAACGTAAGCTGACCAGCAAAGGGGTCGAGTTTATTGTGGCGGTCGATCCGCAACATCGTGGCCTGGTCCAGGGTGACAGCAAATTCGTGGTCAACAGCCGCGTGGATGTCAAAGTAGGTCTGGATGGCGTGGAGTTCCTCGGTGCCAGCGCCAGCGAATGGATCAGTGGCGGTATTCGCATATTGCCCGGCAGCAAAGGGGAAATGAAATCAAGCTATCCGCTGTATGCCAACCTGGAAAAAGCGGTAGAGAATAGCCTGAGCGATCTGCCGACCACTACCCTGAGCCTGCGTGCGGAAACATTGCCGGACGTGCAGGCCGGCTCCGTGGTGCTGTATCGTAAATTTGAAGTGGGTGAAGTGATTACCGTACGCCCGCGCTCCGACGCCTTTGACATCGATCTGCACATCAAACCGGAGTACCGCAACCTGCTGACCAGCAATAGCGTCTTCTGGGCCGAAGGTGGCGCTAAAGTGCAGCTCAACGGCAGCGGTTTGACCGTGCAGGCCTCTCCCCTGTCGCGTGCGCTGAAGGGGGCGATCAGCTTTGATAACCTCAGCGGCGCCAGCGCCAGCCAGCGCAAAGGCGACAAGCGCATTTTGTATGCTTCCGAAACCGCCGCACGTGCGGTTGGCGGGCAGATTACCCTTCACGCCTTTGATGCCGGGAAACTGGCGGCAGGAATGCCCATTCGCTACCTCGGTATTGATATCGGACAGATCCAGACGCTTGAACTGCTCACTTCGCGCAACGAGGTACAGGCGAAGGCGGTATTGTATCCGGAATATGTGCAGACCTTCGCCCGTGGCGGGACGCGCTTCTCTGTGATTACGCCGCAAATCTCGGCCGCTGGCGTGGAACATCTCGACACGATCCTGCAACCCTACATCAACGTCGAGCCGGGTCGGGGTAATCCGCGCCGTGACTTTGAACTGCAAGAAGCGACCATTACCGACTCACGCTACCTTGACGGGCTGAGTATTGTGCTCGAAGTTCCCGAAGCTGGCTCGCTGGCGATCGGTACGCCGGTACTGTTCCGCGGGATTGAAGTTGGTACTGTCACCGGCATGACGCTCGGTACTCTGTCTGACCGCGTGATGATCGCCTTGCGCATCAGTCAACGCTACCAGCACCTGGTCCGCAACAACTCTGTCTTCTGGCTGGCGTCCGGTTACAGTCTGGACTTCGGCCTGACGGGCGGTGTAGTGAAGACCGGTACCTTTAATCAGTTCATTCGCGGCGGCATTGCCTTCGCCACGCCGCCTGGCACTCCGCTGGCGCCGAAAGCGCAGGCGGGTAAACACTTCCTGCTGCTGGAAAGTGAACCGAAAGAGTGGCGTGAATGGGGCACCGCGCTGCCACGTTAATATCCGGCTCCGGCGTGCTCGCGCCGGAGCCTTTATGCTACACTGCGCGCTTGTTTTTCTGCCGGTGGTACTCCCCCGTGACTCAACACGCTGTTTATTTTCCTGACGCCTTTTTAACGCAAATGCGCGAGGCAATGCCTGCGCACCTCTCTTTTGACGATTTTCTCGCCGCTTGTCAGCGTCCGTTACGCCGCAGCATCCGCGTGAATACGCTTAAGATTTCAGTGGCCGATTTTCTCACCTTAACCGCCCCGTATGGCTGGTCGTTGACGCCCGTTCCCTGGTGCGAAGAAGGTTTCTGGATTGAGCGTGAGGATGAAGATGCGCTGCCGCTCGGCAGTACCGCCGAGCATCTGAGCGGTCTGTTTTATATTCAGGAAGCCAGTTCCATGTTGCCGGTTGCCGCCCTGTTTGCCGACGATAATTCCCCCAAACGCGTGATGGACGTTGCTGCCGCGCCTGGCTCAAAAACCACGCAAATCGCTGCGCGCATGGGTAATCAGGGCGCGATCCTCGCGAACGAATACTCAGCCAGTCGGGTGAAAGTGCTGCATGCCAATATCAGTCGCTGTGGGATCAGTAACGTGGCACTGACCCATTTTGACGGCCGCGTATTTGGTGCAGCGCTGCCGGAAATGTTCGATGCGATTTTGCTTGATGCACCTTGCTCGGGTGAAGGTGTCGTGCGTAAGGATCCGGATGCGCTAAAAAACTGGTCCGTTGAGAGCAATCTTGAGATTGCCGCAACCCAGCGCGAACTGATCGAAAGTGCGTTTCACGCCCTGCGCCCTGGCGGTACGCTGGTCTATTCAACCTGTACGTTGAATCGTGAAGAAAACGAGTCGGTGCTGGCCTGGCTGAAAGAGACCTGGCCGGAGGCGGTGGAATTTTTACCGTTGGGCGATCTTTTTCCTGAGGCGAATCAGGCGCTGACGGCAGAAGGTTTCCTGCATGTGTTCCCGCAGATTTATGACTGCGAAGGATTCTTCGTCGCCCGCCTGCGTAAAACGGCCTCCATTCCCGCACTGCCAGCACCGAAGTACAAAGTGGGCAACTTCCCCTTCACCCCCGTCAAAGGTCGCGAAGCCGCGAATCTGACCCAGGCAGCTAATGCCCTCAGTCTGCACTGGGGCGAAAACCTGCGCCTCTGGCAGCGTGATAAAGAGGTCTGGCTTTTCCCGGCGGAGATAGAACCGCTGATCGGCAAAGTCCGTTTCTCCCGGCTCGGCATTAGGCTGGCTGAAACGCATAATAAAGGTTATCGCTGGCAGCACGAAGCGGTCATCGCGCTGGCTGATGTCAATCATCGCTGTGCGTTTGAACTGTCTCAGCCGGAAGCCGAAGAGTGGTATCGCGGTCGCGATGTCTACCCGCAGACCGTCCCCACCACTGACGATGTGCTGGTGACCTTCCAGCATCAGCCGATTGGCCTTGCCAAACGGATCGGCTCGCGCCTGAAAAACAGTTACCCGCGTGAACTGGTTCGTGATGGCAAATTGTTTACCGGTAATGTCTGAAATCAGAAAATTTGCGCATTTTTTGACTGGCGCTTTTGCCTGCGTTGACTACGCTGAAAAATGGACGGCCTAACTGGTCGTACCACAATCAGCGAATTAACGGAGAGCACGATGATGAAAACCAGTGTGCGCATTGGCGCCTTTGAAATTGACGATGCCGAGTTACACGGCGAGTCGCCGGGAGACCGAACGTTAACCATTCCGTGTAAATCTGATCCGGATTTATGCATGCAACTGGATGCCTGGGACGACGAAACCAGCGTTCCGGCCCTACTGAATGGCGAACATTCGGTTCTTTTCCGTAAACACTACGATCGTAAGTCTGATGCCTGGATCATGCGTCTTGCCTGATTCAAAAAGAACCCGTCTGCCGGCGGGTTATTTATTTCCCCCTTCCCGCTTGCGTTAATTCCTCCTACACTTTTGTTATGGCTGTACAAAATGAGGATAGGATGTTCGCACTGGTTCTGTTTGTCTGTTATCTGGATGGTGGTTGCGAAGATATCGTAGTGGATGTTTACGATACAGAGCGGCAGTGCCTGTATTATATGGACGATCAACGGATTCGTCAGGGCGGCTGCTTTCCGGTTGAGGATTTTATCGATGGATTCTGGGCGCCCGCCCAGCAATACAGCGACTTTTAATCACTGTAGTTGTACCAGCGTTAACTCGCCGCCGAATACCGCTCCCGTATCGATGTAGTGCAGATTGTCGCTGTCTACACGTTGACGCAACGGCGTATGGCCAAACCAGAAATGGTCAGCGCCGGCGATAGCTGTCCCTTCTCCTGCCAGATGCGCACTCAGTCGCGCGCGTCGCCACAACACCTCCGTAAGGTTAACCGGCTTTTGCCACTGATAAATATCTTCCGGGTAATCGGCGTGGGCGACCACATGGGTCGCCTCGCGGCAATGCAATTCCAGGATCCACGGCAGATGCTGGCAGTATTCCAGTGCCAGCGTTGCATGATGCCGTTTCTGCTCAGGCAACGCCGTAAACCAGCCGCCACCATTCATCGTCCACAACGACCACTGTGACGTACGCAATGCATCTATCGCCATCTGTTCATGGTTCCCTCTGACTGCCACCATCCAGCGCTTATGCAGCAACTGCAGGCAGCGCAAACTGTCAGGACCGCGATCGATGAGATCGCCCACAGAGACCAGTAAATCTTGCCAGGGATCAAAGCGACAGGCCCGCAGCTTTGCCATCAGCAGCGCAAAACAGCCGTGGATATCCCCGACCACCCAGATGTGTCGCCACTGTGCCCCTTCGATCATTTGGTAGATTTTTTCAGGCTGTTTCATGAGAGTTTTGTCCTCAGTCACGCCCTAACACAAATTTAACAATAGCAGCAAAAAACGCTGGACGTTTATGCCCGGGTGTGGGTATGGTTTACTCAGAATGATAAGTGCGAAATGCCATTAGGCTCAGGAAAAGCACCCGTTCTATAGATAAAAAGAGACCGAATACGATTCCTGTATTCGGTCCAGGGAAATGGCTCTTGGGAGAGAGCCGTGCGCTAAAAGTTGGCATTAATGCAGGCTAAGTCGCCTTGCCTTTTAAGAATAGATGACGACGCCAGGTTTTCCAGTCTGCGGCTTGCACGGCTGGAAAAAAACGGCGCTGATCACTGGCTGAAATGTAAAAACCGCAAGACGCTTTACAAAAGGCTTGCGGTTTTTTATTGGAAATCAGAAAGATACTTTTGGTAACTAACAGAGCTTTTCCGCTCGTTCGATAAACGGTGCCAGACTCATTTTTTCACCCGGTTTTGCCGGATCGTCAATCTGAATCACCGACAGGGGCTGCGCATTTATTTTACCGCTCGCCACCTGCTCTTGTGCAACATCGTTTAACGGATACTGAACAAGCGTGCTGGGGTTAATCACATACAGCGCGTTTCCTGGCCGACAGGTCAGCATCACCTCTTCACGATTGAACGCCCATTTATCTTTACCGATTTCAAAACGGCTTACGGTGATGACCTGCGGTGCCGCCAGCGCAACCCCTGAGCTAGTCAGAAGCAGCAAAGAGAGAATCACTTTTTTCATGAATTTTGCCTGTCCTTCAGAACGGTTCCAGCGTCGCAAACACACTGACGATTGCCAGCACGACGGCGCCAACTCCCCATTCGATCTTCGTCATCCAAATAAAACACCGATTGATGCGTCGACTATCCTGCCGCATTCGTGGTACGAGAAGATACCGATTCGCCAGTGCGATTGCCACCATTAGCAGGACAAGTGCACATTTTAGCAAAAGCAGTTGCCCCCAGGCGGTCTGCCATGGCAGGGAAAAACCCTGAATAAACAGCAGATTGGTGATACCGGTGAGTAATACTCCCGCCACGGCAAGATGCCCATAGCGGGAAAAACGCATCATGGTGTAAACCGCCTGCTGCTGCCAGCGTCCTTTTGCCATGTGCATGCAATAAATCACCGGTAGCAGTCCTCCAAACCAGGTTGCAGCGCAAATCAGATGCATTGCATGGTTTGTCTGCTGGAGCGCACCAATAACCCCCGAGTGCAGTGTGGCATGCCCAACCCCCGTCAGCAGGGCAAACTGTGCGAGAGTTAAGAGCAGTAATAGTCGCGCTAAATCACGCGGCACAATCAACGCGACAACCAACGTAACCAGCGCCAGAACGATTTGCCAGAGCCACACACCGCCAAACTGAGTTTGCAATACCGCGCCCCAGACAGACACGGAGATAACATCCTGCCAGCCAGAGCCCATAAGCCCACCCTGGACTGCCAGCATCAGTAATGCACTCACAAAACCCCATAACGCAGCATGTTGTTGCAGGCGCAGGAAGCGTCTGCTCATCAGACGGCGGATCGATGCCGGCGCAAGCCATGCGCTGTAGAGCGCAGAGCCAAACACCAGCATCAGGGCGGTAAAATGGATGAAGCGGAGAACAACCCACGTCAGCGTCAGCATGTTTATTTCACACTAAAGGTGTACTGCCCTTTGGTTTTGTGCCCATCGACAGACACCACGTGCCAGTTCACCGTGTATTCGCCCGGCTTCAGCGTTTCATCAAGCGGGACGATGAGCTGTTTTTTATCCTGTTCGTTACGCTTTACGGGACGGATTCTGATTCCCTCTTGTTTTGGACCGGTAATTGTCGCCCCGCTGAATCCGGGCTCAATACCTTCAGAGAAATTAAGCGTCAGCGCCTGCGGCGCGGCGGTCACCTCGGCATCCGCCGCGGGATACTGGTGTGTCAGATGCGCATGCGCCCACACGGTGGGGGTTGCCAGAGCGGCTGCCAGAAAAAGGAGCGTATAGCGGAAAGTACGTGCAGGAGAGACCATATCGACTATTCCCTTTTGTAATGACTTATCCTGAGAGGATAACCTTCTATAATGTTCGCGTCGACAATCATCAATTGCGGCTTGCCATTGTGGTCGACTCTTAGTAACTTCTGCGCGCAAGATCGAAGGAGAAGCCCATGCACAAAAATCTGGCTCAGCTTGAACAAGCTGAAATGGACAAAGTAAACGTAGATCTGGCCGCTGCCGGCGTCGCGTTTAAAGAGCGCTACAACATGCCCGTTGTCGCTGAAGTGGTAGAACGTGAGCAACCTGCACATCTGCGCGACTGGTTTCGCGAGCGTCTGATCGCCCATCGTCTGGCGTCCGTTTCGTTGTCCCGTTTACCGTATGAGCCGAAACCTAAATAATTTTTCGGCGTGAAGTTACATATCCTTACATATTGCCTGCTACAGTATAAGTGCATTCTTATTCTATGATTTAAGGATGATTGTAGACACTATGAAAAGGAAGTCATTATGTCACGCTGGAAAATCGCCGCTGCACAGTATGAACCGCTAAAAACATCTGTTCGTGGACATATCGCTCATCACCTGAATTTCATCGACGCAGCAGCCCGGCAACAGTGCGAACTGTTGGTGTTTCCCGCCCTCTCCTTACTCGGTTGCATGGACGAATCGCAGTGCCTGCCTGCGCCGCCGGATATCGATATCAGTCTGCTACAACCGCTCTCTCAGGCCGCCCACGCGCACCGCATGACGATCATTGCCGGTCTTCCGGTCGAGCATAACAACCGTTTTGTCAAAGGGATTGCCGTCTTCGCACCATGGATAACCTCACTGCGTTTGTTTCCTCAAAGCCACGGCGCGTGTCTTGGTAAGGGCCTGAAAACGATCAGCGTGGTGGATGAGCAACCGGAAGGTGTCGATATGGATCCGGCGTTTTCTCTGTTTACCACCAGCCAAAGCGTCAGTGAGCCGGAATTGCTGACCTCCACGTCGCAGTTACAACATTTCTCACATCAATTCTCGATTGCCGTACTGATGGCCAATGCGCGAGGAAGTAGCGCATTATGGGATGAAAGCGGGCAATTAATTGTCCGCGCCGACCGTGGTTCGCTGTTATTAACGGGGCAGCGCACAACGCAGGGTTGGCAAGGTGATATCATTCCATTACGCTAATCGTTTTCGGTCAGGAGTTTTACATGCTGCGCATCATCGATACTGAGACCTGTGGCCTGCAGGGCGGGATTGTAGAGATCGCCTCTGTTGACGTGGTTGACGGTAAGATTGTGAATCCTATGAGCCACCTGGTGCGCCCTGACCGGCCAATCTCGCCGCAGGCGATGGCCATTCATCGCATTACCGAAGCGATGGTGGCAGATAAGCCGTGGATTGAAGAGGTTATCCCCCACTATTACGGCAGCGAATGGTATGTGGCGCACAACGCCAGCTTTGACCGTCGTGTGCTGCCAGACATGCCTGGCGAGTGGATCTGCACCATGAAACTTTCCCGCCGCCTCTGGCCAGGGATTAAGTACAGTAATATGGCGCTCTATAAGTCACGTAAACTGAACGTACAAACGCCTGCGGGCCTGCATCACCACCGCGCACTCTATGACTGCTATATTACCGCCGCGCTGCTCATCGATATTATGAATACTTCCGGCTGGACGGCGGAACAGATGGTCGACATTACCGGGCGGCCGGGGTTACTGACCACCTTCACCTTTGGTAAGTATCGCGGCAAAGCCGTTTCCGATGTCGCAGAGCGCGATCCGGGCTATTTGCGCTGGTTGTTTAACAACCTCGACAGCATGAGCCCGGAGCTGCGTTTAACCCTCAAACACTATCTGGATAACGCCTGAACAGCGTCGTTACCAGGCAATGTTCCCTGTGCCAGACCAATCAGGAATGCAAATTCCAGCGCCACGCCTTCCCAGGATTTATAACGACCTGACTTACCGCCGTGTCCGGAATCCATATCGGTGCACAGTAACAGCAGATGGTCATCAGTTTTCAGCTCGCGCAGTTTCGCCACCCATTTTGCCGGTTCCCAGTACTGGACCTGCGAATCATGCAGTCCGGTGGTGACCAACAGATGCGGGTAAGCCTGCGCCCTGACGTTATCGTACGGACTGTAGCTTTTCATGTAAGCGTAATACTGCGGATCTTTCGGATTCCCCCACTCCTCAAACTCACCGGTCGTCAGGGGTATCGACTCATCCAGCATCGTCGTCACCACATCCACAAACGGCACCTGGGCAACCACACCATGAAAGCGTTCGGGACGCTCGTTGATCGCCACGCCCATTAGCATTCCTCCCGCGCTACCGCCCATGCCATAACAGAGAGAGGGCGAGCCGTAGCCCTGGGCAATCAACGCATCGCAGGCATCGAGATAGTCATTGAAGGTATTGCGCTTTTTCAGGAATTTACCGTCTTCATACCACTGCTGCCCCAGTTCGCTTCCGCCTCGCACGTGAACGATGGCATAGACAAATCCACGATCCAGCAGACTTAACCGGCTGCTGCTGAAATCGGCATCCATGCTGGCACCGTAGGAACCATAGCCGTAAACCAGTAACGGATTTTGCCCCTTACGGAAGTATTTCTGATGATAGACCAGTGATACCGGAACCTCGACACCATCACGGGCGGTGATCCACAGGTGTTCACTTCGATAGTTGGCGGCGTCAAATCCCGGTACCTCTGTCTGTTTAATTACCCGTCGTTCACCGGTATCCATGTCCAGTTCAAATAGCGTGTCCGGCGTGGTCATCGAGGAGTAGCCATAGCGCAGGCGTGAGGTTTCCGGTTCCGGATTGTACGCAAGCCAGGTGACATAAGCCGGATCGTCGAAGGCAATCCCCACCACCTCGCGAGTTTTACGATTGATCTGCCGCAGGCTGGTTAAGCCACGCTGGCGCTCTTCCACTACCAGCCAGTCGGTAAAAAGCGTAAACCCTTCCAGCATGATCGCTTCACGGGCCGGGATCAGCGTTTCCCACTGTTTCTCATCGCGCACACGGGTGCGATAAAGACCAAAATTTTTACCCTCGCGGTTCGAACGCAGATAAAACTTATGTTGATAGTGATCGAGGCTGTATTCGTGGTCCTTGCGGCGCGGCAGAAAGATGAAAGGTTCAGCATCAGCCAGTTCAGCATCCAGCAGTAAAACCTCGCTGGTCGTCGCGCTCGCCAGATGAATGACGAGGTAATGCTGCGACGTCGTTTTGTGCAGGCTGACGTAGAAAGTGTCGTCTTTTTCTTCGTAAATCAGCTCGTCATCGGCTGAGGGCGTGCCGACGGTATGACGCCAGACCTGATAAGGTAAGAGCGTCGTGGCATGTTTACGGACGTAGTAAAAGGTCAGGGAATCATTTGCCCAGACAAATTCGGGAGCCACATTATCCAGCATCTCCGGATACCAGTTACCGTTTTCCAGATTGCGAAAACGGATCCCGTACTGGCGGCGCGAAAGATAATCTTCCGCCAGCGCCATAATGGTGTTATCCGGCGTTATCGCCAGTCGCCCCAGAGTGTAGAACTCACTGTGTGCCGCCCGTTTGTTGCCATCAAGCAGCGTTTCCCAGTCATCCCATTCCTCACTCAGTGCAGACTGGCGTTGATAAATGGCGTACTCACACCCGGGTTCATAGAGATGGCGATAGCGATAACCGTTCTTCACGTATGGCGCAGAGGTGTCGCGGGGAGGAATGCGATCGATAATTTCTTTTAGCACGCGATCCTGCAAGGCTTGCTGCGTAGACATAACCTGATGTCCGTAGCAGTTTTCCTGTTGCAGATAGTCAAGCACCTCGGGCTGCGAGCGCGTGTCGTCCCGCAGCCAGTAGTAGTTATCAATGCGCGTGTCGCCATGGACCGTCATGGCGTAAGGGATACGATTTGCTTTTGGCAGCATGTGTCTGTTTCTTTCGTCTTTATACATCCTCTAAGGGTGGCAAAAGTCACGAATGATGCAAGCGAAACATGCTGCGCGCGGTATTTCGTTAGCCAGGTAATGCCTGTTTTTGCTGTTTCAAATCCTGCTCAATACCATCACGGACATCCTGTGGGATCTTCAGCGCATCACCCAGCGCGTTCAGGTAGCTGCGCTCCATAAAGTGGTCGATATCAATCGCCGCACAGCTGAGGAAATAGATCTCCAGCGCCTCTTCTTCGTTGCGGATCCCCTGCGCAAGGCGCTGAGGATCGAGCGGCTGCTCAATCGCCTGTTCAATGAAAACGCGCCCCTGCTCTTCTACGCCGGCTTCACGCAGTTGCTGTTCGATTGCCGCCCGCTCGTTGGCATCGATATGGCCATCACTTTTCGCGGCGAAGACCAGCGCCAGGATCAGCCGTTCGGTGCGCACATCCAGCGGCGTACTTTGCGCGCCGAACTGTGGTTCACCCTGATGCGCCGCACGGATTTTATCCTTGTACTTGTTCCACAAGACCGTCCCCGCTACCGCACCGCCGCCGACCAGCAGCGCGCTGGTGCCATATTTGCTGAGCAGTTTGCGTGAGGATTTGTTAGCGACCAGTAACCCCGCCAGACCACCCAGCGCGCCGGGTACCAGCAGCTTACTTAATCCCTGTTCACCTGAAGAAGAGGAGGACGATCCGTTTTGCCCGAGAAGAGAGTGTAATTGATTAAGCCAGTTAGCCATTTTGCCCCTCAAGTACTGACAATGAATTGTCAAAGCGTACCCGAGGGGATGTCAGGAAATGTCTGTCAGCGCTAAAGATGCGCAAATGTTCGTGCTATTGCGAACGATATTCCGCCGTGCCGGCCTTGCAGTCGACCTTCACCAGATAATGAATATCCGCACTTTTCCCACGCACGGTCAGCGGTACTACCCACTTACCCTCTCCACCGGTGATCTCTTTTGGATTAACCCATGCTACCGGGTCGGCCTGACCCACATGTTTTTGATCGTCGGCCCAACGCGCAATGCGATTCTGCTGATAATCGCGCTTAACGCTCGCCGCAATACCCTCGGTATCCAGACCTTCACAGTTAAGGAACTTAACCGTCTTACTGTCCGTACCTGCCGCAGACACCGATACACTGGTGCATAACAACAGCAAGCAGGCTAACACGCCCGTTCTTTTCATACTTTTCCCTTTCTCCATAGCACAGTGATACAGGGAAAAGCATGGTACAAAACGTCAGGAGCGCAAGTCAGATTCAGGCCGCCTGCGTATCGTCCCCGGCAGCGGCGTCATTATCAACCACCTGCGGAGAAGGCAACTTGCCGGTTTTGAGGATGGTGCTCAGCACCTCTTTTTGTTCGGCCAGCCACAGCGACAGCGCTTCACGCTGTTCGTCTTCCAGCGTTAGCGGGGACTGTTCAAGCCAGGTGTCGAGTAGATCCGCCGTATCCAGCATCTTGTCATACGCATCGGCTTCCTTTTTGCTGGTAAATGACATTTTTTCCTCACCTTCCCGAATGACTACGTATTTAACTTCAACCGCCATGTTGCAGCCTCTCAATATTACTGTATTTATGTACAGTATATTCTATTTCACCGCTGAAATCAACCTGGCAATAAAGACATACGCAAACGTTTTCGTATATACTGCGGCCAAATTTGTTGGGGGATATTTTCATGACGATATTAGGCACAGCGCTGCGTCCGGCAGCAACTCGGGTGATGTTATTGGGTTCTGGTGAACTGGGTAAAGAAGTGGCCATCGAGTGCCAGCGTCTCGGCGTGGAAGTGATCGCGGTGGACCGGTATGCCGACGCACCGGCCATGCATGTCGCACATCGTTCTCACGTCATTAATATGCTGGATGGCGACGCGCTTCGTCGCGTAGTGGAGCTGGAAAAACCGCACTATATCGTACCAGAGATTGAAGCCATTGCCACGGATATGCTGGTGGTGCTTGAACAGGAAGGGTTGAACGTCGTGCCCTGCGCGCGCGCGACAAAACTCACGATGAACCGTGAAGGTATTCGCCGCCTGGCGGCAGAAGAACTGGCACTGCCCACATCAACCTTCCGTTTTGCCGACAGTGAAGCCACCTTCCGCGACGCCGTGGCTGAAATTGGTTATCCCTGCATTGTCAAACCGGTGATGAGTTCATCCGGCAAAGGGCAGAGTTTTATTCGTTCCGAAGCGCAGCTGGCGCAAGCCTGGGACTATGCCCAACAGGGCGGTCGCGCGGGTGCCGGTCGGGTCATCGTCGAAGGGGTTGTGAAGTTTGATTTTGAAATCACCCTGCTCACCGTCAGCGCGGTCGATGGCGTCCATTTCTGTGCACCGGTGGGTCATCGCCAGGAAGATGGCGATTATCGTGAATCCTGGCAGCCGCAACAGATGAGCGCACTGGCGCTGGAACGCGCTCAGGACATTGCCCGTAAAGTGGTATTAGCCCTGGGTGGTCACGGTCTGTTTGGCGTGGAGCTGTTTGTTTGCGGGGATGAGGTCATCTTCAGCGAGGTCTCCCCTCGCCCGCATGATACCGGCATGGTGACGCTGATCTCTCAGGATCTGTCGGAGTTTGCCCTGCATGTACGCGCTTTCCTCGGACTGCCCGTGGGGGCCATTCGTCAGTATGGTCCGGCAGCTTCTGCGGTGATTTTACCGCAACTGACCAGTCAGGACGTGACGTTTGGCAATGTTCAGGCCGCCGTCGGTGCCGGTGTGCAGGTCCGTTTCTTCGGTAAGCCGGAAATTGAAGGATCGCGTCGCCTGGGTGTGGCGCTGGCAACGGCAGACAACGTTGATGACGCTATTGAACGCGCGAAGAACGCCGCCGCGCAGGTGAAAGTGACTGGGTAAACAACAGCAGCCGTAGGCCGGATAAGGCAGTCATGCCACCATCCGGCAAAACCCGATGGCGGCGCTAACGCGTCTCATCGGGCCTACGGCTTATACATGGGTAGCTTACTGCTTCGCGCCTTCAACCGCTTCGCGAGCCAGTCTGGTGATACGATCGTAGTCACCGGCTTCCAGCGCGTCATTCGGCACCAGCCAGGAGCCGCCGATGCACAGCACGCTTTTCAGTGCCAGGTAATCGCGGTAATTAGCGGGAGAGATGCCGCCAGTCGGGCAGAAACGCACCTGAGAGAACGGACCGGCAATGGCCTGCAGCGCTTTAGTGCCGCCATTGGCTTCTGCCGGGAAGAATTTGAACTCTTTCAGGCCGTAGTCCATACCCAGCATCAGTTCAGAAACGGTGCTGATGCCAGGAATCAACGGGATCGTGCCTTCGGTTGCCGCTTTCAGCAGCGGCTCGGTCAGACCTGGGCTGATAGCGAACTGCGCACCGGCTGCAGTAACCTCAGCCAGCTGCTGCGGATTCAGCACCGTACCCGCACCCACAATGGCTTCCGGAACCTCTTTGGCGATAGCGCGGATAGCATCCATCGCGCAGGCGGTACGTAACGTCACTTCCAGTACGCGCACCCCACCCGCAACCAGCGCTTTTGCCATCGGCACAGCGTGTTCCAGTTTATTCACTACGATCACCGGGACAACCGGGCCGGTGGTCAGGATTGCTTCTGCACTTGTTTTCCAGTTTTTCATCAGAGTTTTTCTCTCGCCTGATTACAAAATATGCCTTAAAAATGAATACAGGTTGCGCCCTGTTCTGCGCCGGACAACTGTTCACGCAGCGCGCCGAACATTTCACGCCCCGTACCGATGCGCGATGCGCTCAGATCCGGTATATGCGGCTGGCGAGCGGCAAGCTCCGCCTCATCAACCAACAGCGTCAATTCACCTGTCTGTCCGTTCACCCGAATAATGTCGCCATCGCGTACTTTTGCCAGCAGTCCGCCATCATAGGCCTCCGGGGTTACATGGATGGCTGAAGGCACTTTACCGGACGCACCGGAAAGTCGACCATCAGTAACCAACGCAATTTTGAAACGACGGTCCAATAATACACCAAGTGGCGGCATGAGTTTATGTAATTCTGGCATTCCGTTCGCTTTTGGTCCCTGATGACGCACAACTACCACGCAGTCACGGTCCAGCAGACCCGCTTCAAAGGCCGGCAGGACATCATGCTGACTTTCAAAAACAACGGCCGGCGCTTCAATCACCTGATTCTCGGCCGGTACGGCGGACGTTTTCATAACCGCACGACCGAGGTTACCACTCAGCACTTTAGTGCCACCATGATGAGAGAACGGCTGGTCAAAGGAAGCAATGACATTGCTGTCCAGCGATTTGGCCGCGCCTTCACGCCAGTCGAGTTCGCCATTGTTCAGCCACGGTTCCAGGGTGTAGCGCTTCAGGCCGTAACCGGCCACGGTGTTGACGTCTTCATGCAGCAGACCCGCGTTCAGCAGTTCACGCATCAGGACCGGGACACCGCCCGCGGCCTGGAAGTGGTTAATATCCGCCGGGCCGTTAGGATAGAGACGCGCCATCAGCGGCACGATGTCGGAGAGGTCAGAGAAGTCATCCCAGTTAATCTGGATACCCGCAGCGCGGGCCATCGCCACCAGGTGCATGGTATGGTTCGTTGAACCGCCGGTCGCCAACAGCGCGACAATCCCGTTCACCACCACTTTTTCATCAATCATTTTGCCGATCGGCATCCATTCGTTACCGTTACCGGTCAGGCGCGTCACCTGGCGCGCTGCTGCTGCCGTCAGCGCTTCACGCAGCGGAGCATCCGGGTGAACAAACGAGGACCCCGGCAGTTGCATCCCCATGAACTCCACCACCATCTGGTTGGTGTTCGCGGTACCGTAGAACGTGCAGGTGCCCGGCGCATGATAGGAGGCGGCTTCAGACTCCAGAAGCGCCATACGATCAACTTTACCTTCAGCATAAAGCTGACGAATGCGGACTTTCTCTTTATTCGCCAGGCCGCTCGCCATTGGACCTGACGGCACGAAGATGGAAGGCAGATGACCGAATGACAGCGCCGCCATCGCCAGACCCGGGACGATTTTGTCACAGACGCCGAGGAACAGCGCGCCGTCGAACATGTTGTGAGAGAGTCCCACCGCGGCGGACATCGCAATCACTTCGCGGCTCAGCAGCGAAAGCTCCATACCGTCCTGCCCCTGCGTGACGCCGTCACACATTGCCGGAACGCCGCCCGCGACCTGCCCGACCGCATTGGCTTGATGCAGCGCTTTGCGAATGATGTCCGGATAATGTTCGTAGGGTTGATGTGCGGAGAGCATGTCGTTGTAGGAAGTGATGATCGCGATATTGTTACGCAACATGCTTTTCAGAGAGGCTTTATCGTCTGGCTGACAAGCCGCGAATCCGTGCGCCAGATTCCCGCATGCCAGTTGTGAGCGGTGAACGGTCGAGGATTTAGCCTGTTCTATACGAGCGAGGTAGGCAGAACGGGTCTCACGGGAACGTTCAACAATACGTTGTGTTACGCGTAACAAATTCGGATTCATAGAGGCTCCTGAAATTTATCTGTCAGAGCTACAGGTTTGGCAAGTTCATTTACTGCGTGTATAAATACAGGAAACGCTTGTTCACCGGAGCTCAGGGGCAAAATCGTTTCAGGCAGTGTAATAAAAAAAGCCTCGCGGGTGAATCCACACGAGGCTTAAAAGTGCAAAAATTGTTCAACAATCTGTGTTAGATCATGTTACCGGTAAAATAACACAGGAGTGGTAGACACTTTTACTCGAATTCATTCCAGGAACGACCGTCACGGGTGATCATCGCCACCGAAGCAACCGGCCCCCAAGTCCCGGCCTGGTACGGTTTCGGCGCATCGTTGTCCATCGCCCACGCTTCGGTAATGGAGTCGACCCACTTCCACGCCTCTTCGACTTCATCACGACGCACAAACAGCGCCTGAATGCCGCGCATAGTTTCCAGCAGCAGACGCTCGTAAGCATCCGCCAGATGCGTTTGATTGAATGTTTCGGAGTAGCTCAGATCCAGCTTGGTGATTTGCAGGTTATGCTTGTGGTCAAGACCCGGAACTTTGTTCAGAACCTGGATATCCACGCCTTCATCCGGCTGCAGACGAATGGTTAGCTTGTTCTGCGGCAGATCCTGCCAGGACTCTTTAAACAGGTTCAATTCAGGCGTTTTGAAGTAAACCACAACTTCAGAACATTTCGTCGGCAGACGTTTACCGGTACGCAGGTAGAACGGCACGCCCGCCCAGCGCCAGTTATCAATGTCGACGCGGATCGCCACAAACGTTTCGGTGTTACTGCTCTTGTTCGCGCCCTCTTCTTCCAGATAGCCAGGGACTTTTTTGCCCTGAGCAAAGCCGGTGGTGTACTGACCGCGAACGGTTTTTTCACGCACATTTGAACGATCGATACGACGCAGCGACTTCAGCACCTTCACTTTTTCATCACGAATGGCGTCAGCGCTCAGATCCGACGGCGGCGACATCGCAATCATGCACAGAATTTGCAGCAGGTGGTTCTGGATCATGTCGCGCATCTGCCCGGCCTGGTCGAAATAACCCCAACGCCCTTCAATGCCCACCTCTTCTGCCACGGTGATTTCCACATGATCGATCGTCCGGTTATCCCAGTTATTCACAAACAGGGAGTTGGCAAAACGCAGCGCCAGCAGGTTCAGAACAGTCTCTTTTCCCAGATAGTGGTCAATGCGGTAAACCTGGCACTCTTCAAAATATTCGCCAACCTGATCGTTGATCTCGCGAGATGTCGCCAGTGAGGTACCCAACGGTTTTTCCATCACCACGCGTGCCGGTTTGGCATTCAGTTTCGCTTCGCCCAGTCCCTTACAGATTGCGCCAAACGTGCTTGGCGGCATGGCGAAGTAGTTGATCGTGGTGCGGTTTTTCTGATCGAGCATCGCCCCAAGACGAGTAAACGCCGCGGTATCATTCACATCCAGATTGCAGAAATCCAGGCGAGCGCTCAGGGTGTCCCACAATCCTTCATCAATCTTTTCTTTCATGAAGGTTTCGAGCGCTTCGCGCACCACCTTCGTGTAGGCATCTTTATCCCAGTCGGCACGGCCTACCCCGATAATGCGGGTTTCAGGGTTGAGCTGACCGGCTTTTTCAAGTTGATACAGGGAAGGCAGCAATTTACGACGCGCAAGGTCGCCTTTCGCGCCGAAAATGACCAGGTCACATGCCTGGGCTGTTTGCGTTACCGCCATGTCATTCTCCTTAGTTAGCTATCCTGGTACTTTGCCAGGCATTACTTGTAATTTTATTACAGTGCACTGTACTGCTTTTACGTGATTCCGGAAACCGTAAACGCTTAACCCACTGTGCGGTTGGCGCTTAACGGCGCAAATTGGTCAAAATTGTCGTTGGTTTGCGACGCATAACGGTGAGTCAAAACACGATGTTGATCATGTTATGAAAAAAAACAACAACTCTGCTGACCATTTTGCCCCCTTCTCTGATTAGCAGGGGTACTATCTACCAAAATTGCCTCTCGATTTCTTGTATCACTGAAATCGTTATTTCCTTGAGTCTACATCATGAATATGCTGGAAAAGATCCAGTCTCAACTGGAACATTTGAGCAAATCTGAACGCAAAGTCGCCGATGTCATCATCGCCTCACCCGAGCGGACCATCCATTGCAGTATTGCCACGCTTGCGCAGGAAGCCAACGTCAGTGAACCGACGGTGAACCGTTTTTGTCGCAGCATGGAAACCCGGGGCTTCCCCGATTTTAAACTGCATCTGGCACAAAGTCTGGCAAATGGTACCCCTTATGTTAATCGTAATGTGGATGAAGATGACAGTGTCGAATCCTATACGGGCAAGATTTTCGAATCCGCGATGGCCAGTCTTGACCACGTTCGCCAGTCGCTGGACAAATCGGCGATCAACCGCGCGGTGGATTTACTGACGCAGGCCAAGAAAATCGCTTTCTTTGGCCTGGGGTCGTCCGCCGCCGTCGCCCATGATGCCATGAACAAGTTTTTCCGTTTCAACGTTCCCGTTATCTACTCCGACGACGTCGTTTTGCAACGGATGAGCTGTATGAATTGTAGTGACGATGACGTGGTCGTGCTGATTTCGCATACCGGTCGCACCAAGAGTCTGGTCGAACTGGCGCAGCTTGCGCGCGAAAACGATGCCATGGTGATCGCGTTAACCTCCGCTGATACGCCGCTGGCGCGTGAAGCCACGCTGGCAATTACGCTCGATGTGCCGGAAGATACTGACATTTATATGCCCATGGTCTCTCGACTTGCGCAGTTGACCGTGATAGATGTGCTGGCTACGGGATTTACTTTGCGCCGTGGGGCAAAATTCAGAGATAACTTGAAGCGTGTCAAAGAAGCGCTCAAGGAATCGCGTTTTGATAAAGAACTGCTCATCAAGAGTAATGACCGCTAATAGCAATAATAAGTACGACTTAAATTCGTCATCCGGTTTTGTTCGCTATGCTATGTAGACCCTACGTAATTCGAGTTGTGGAAAGGCGGCAACGCAGCGAATCTTCAGGAGCTTACTGAAATCAGTGACTGGGGTGAGCAAGGAGGCCAACGCACAGGCAACCAGAAGTATGACGGGGGTAAGGTTTTTCAGAACTGCCGGATCAATTTTCACGCAACACCTAGTTGTTTCAGTCAACGGAGTATTACATGTCCAGAAGGCTTCGCAGAACCAAAATCGTTACGACATTAGGCCCGGCTACCGACCGCGATAACAATCTTGAAAAGATTATCGCTGCTGGTGCTAACGTCGTGCGGATGAATTTCTCTCACGGTTCGCCAGAAGATCATAAAATGCGCGCGGATAAAGTTCGTGAGATCGCTGCCAGATTGGGACGCCACGTAGGCATTCTGGGTGATCTCCAGGGGCCAAAAATTCGCGTCTCTACCTTTAAAGAAGGCAAAGTATTCCTCAACATCGGTGACAAATTTCTCCTGGATGCCAACCTGGGTAAAGGTGAAGGCGACAAGGAAAAAGTCGGCATTGACTACAAAGGTCTGCCGGCAGACGTGGTACCTGGCGACATTCTGCTGCTCGACGATGGCCGCGTGCAGTTAAAAGTGCTGGAAGTTCAGGGTATGAAAGTGTTCACGGAAGTGACCGTGGGTGGCCCGCTCTCCAACAACAAAGGCATCAACAAGCTGGGCGGCGGTCTCTCCGCAGAAGCCCTGACCGAAAAAGACAAAGCCGATATCGTGACCGCCGCTCAGATTGGCGTTGACTATCTGGCTGTCTCCTTCCCGCGTTGCGGCGAAGATCTGAACTACGCTCGCCGCCTGGCGCGTGATGCGGGCTGCGATGCCAAGATTGTGGCCAAAGTTGAGCGTGCGGAAGCGGTCTGCGACCAGAATGCGATGGATGACATCATTCTGGCTTCTGACGTGGTGATGGTCGCTCGTGGCGACCTCGGCGTTGAGATTGGCGATCCGGAACTGGTCGGCATCCAGAAGACGTTGATTCGTCGCGCACGTAAGTTGAACCGCGCGGTGATTACCGCGACCCAGATGATGGAGTCGATGATCACCAACCCAATGCCAACCCGTGCGGAAGTGATGGACGTCGCGAACGCCGTGCTGGATGGTACCGATGCGGTCATGCTGTCAGCCGAAACGGCGGCAGGCCAGTACCCGGCGGAAACCGTCGCGGCGATGGCGCGCGTCTGCCTGGGTGCAGAAAAAATCCCCAGCATCAATGTCTCCAAACATCGTCTGGACGTACAGTTCGACAATGTTGAAGAAGCGATTGCGATGTCCGCCATGTACGCGGCAAACCACCTGAAAGGGGTGACCGCGATCATTACCATGACGGAATCCGGTCGTACTGCGCTGATGACTTCTCGCATCAGCTCCGGCCTGCCGATTTTCGCCATGTCCCGTCATGAGCGTACGCTGAACCTGACGTCGCTGTACCGTGGCGTCACGCCGGTGCATTTCGACAGTGCGGCGGAAGGCGTTGTCGCAGCAAGCGAAGCGGTGAATCTGCTGCGTGACAAAGGCTACCTGGTGTCCGGCGATCTGGTGATCGTGACGCAGGGCGACGTGATGAGCACCATTGGCTCAACCAATACCACGCGTATTCTGACCGTCGAGTAATCGACGGCTGATACAAAGAGGCCTCTCATGTGAGAGGCCTTTTTTTATTTGAGGGGGTAGAGATCTTTGCGCTTATACGGCTGGATCTCGCCCGGTTTGCGGGTCTTCAGCAGTTTCAGGATCCAGGTATATTGCTCGGGATGCGGGCCAACAAAAATTTCCACCTCTTCATTCATTCGACGGGCAATAGTGTTGTCATCAGCGGTCAGAAGATCGTCCATGGGCGGGCGCACCTGAATCGTCAACCGGTGGGTATCGCCGTTGTATACCGGGAACAGCGGAATGACGCGCGCCCGACACACTTTCATCAGTCGACCAATGGCCGGCAACGTCGCTTTATAGGTGGCAAAGAAATCGACAAACTCACTGTGTTCAGGACCATGATCCTGATCGGGCAGATAATATCCCCAGTACCCCTGACGAACAGACTGAATGAACGGCTTGATGCCGTCATTACGCGCATGCAGGCGACCACCAAAGCGGCGGCGCACCGTGTTCCAGACGTAATCAAACACCGGGTTTCCCTGATTATGGAACATTGCCGCCATCTTCTGGCCCTGAGACGCCATTAACATTGCCGGAATATCCACACCCCAGCCATGCGGCACCAGGAAGATCACCTTTTCGTTGTTGCGGTGCATCTCCTCGATGATCTCAAGCCCTTCCCAGTCAACGCGCGACTGAATTTTTTCCGGACCGCGAATCGCCAGTTCCGCCATCATCGCCATGGCCTGCGGCGCAGTTGAAAACATCTCATCGACGATAGCCTCGCGCTCAGCTTCGCTACGTTCCGGAAAGCACAATGACAGGTTAATCAACGCCCGGCGACGCGAGCTTTTACCCAGACGCCCGGCGAAACGGCCCAGTTTTGCCAGCAGCGGGTCGCGAAAGGATGCAGGCGTTAAGGCGATACCCGCCATCGCCGCGACGCCCAGCCATGCGCCCCAGTAACGCGGATGGCGAAAAGATTTCTCAAACTCAGGGATGTACTCACTATTATTTTTTTTTGTTTCCATGCTTATCCAGTGCCTGATGACGCGAAAAGTAAATCTGATGATAGTGTAGCGGCGCACCCTGCCGCGCACAAAATAAAAAAGCCGGCACACGCGCTGCGTACCGGCTTTGAGGTCATGAGTGATTAATCGAAGCGTAACTGCGGCAGAACCTCTTTGACCTGCGCCAGGTAATCGGTACGATCTTTACCGGTCAGTCCTTCGGTACGCGGCAGTTTCGCCGTCAGCGGGTTAACCGCCTGCTGGTTAATCCAGACTTCATAGTGAAGATGCGGGCCAGTAGAACGTCCGGTGTTACCGGAGAGTGCGATACGATCGCCACGTTTAACCTTTTGTCCCGGTTTCACCAGCAGTTTACGCAGGTGCATATAGCGCGTGGTATAGGTACGACCGTGACGCACCGCCACATAATAGCCAGCCGCACCGCTGCGTTTCGCCACGACGACTTCACCGTCACCAACGGACAGCACCGGCGTCCCCTGCGGCATCGCGAAGTCCACGCCTCTGTGTGGCGCGACACGTCCGGTAACCGGGTTGGTTCGACGCGGGTTGAAGTTAGACGAAATGCGGAACTGTTTCGCCGTCGGGAAACGCAGGAAGCCTTTCGCCAGCCCGGTACCATTGCGGTCGTAGAACTTTCCGTCTTCGGCACGGATAGCGTAATAATCTTTACCTTCTGAACGCAAACGCACGCCCAACAACTGGCTCTGCTCACGCTTGCCGTCCAGCATTTCACGAGACATCAGCACAGAGAACTCATCGCCTTTTTTCAGTTTGCGGAAGTCCATCTGCCACTGCATCGCTTTGATCACCGCGCTAATTTCAGCGCTGGTCAGCCCGGCAGCTTTCGCACTGGCGACAAAGCTGTTGCCAACGGTGCCTTTCATCAGGCTGTTTACCCAATCGCCCTGCTGCGTTTCCGCGCTCATTTTAAAGCCGTTCGCCGCAGTACGGTCATAGGTACGGGTTTCGCGACGTGACATTTCCCACGTCAGACGCTGTAAATCGCCGTCCGCGGTCAGCGTCCAGGAGAGCTGTTGACCAATCTTCAGATTACGCAGCTCTTTATCGGACGCGGCAAGCTGGCTGATATCACCCATATCAATGCCGTACTGATTCAGAATGCTGCTGAGGGTATCGCCCGTCGAAACGACATATTCATGAACGCCCGCTTCTCCCGAGGTTTTGTCGTCCAGCTCATCCTGAGGAATGGCTTCATCTTCCTGTGCCGCCTGATCGATAGGCTCGCTGGCCTCCGGGAGCAGTGAACGAATTTCGCTCTTCTCCAGTTCGATCGTTTTAACAATGGGGGCAGATTCCGGGTGATAAACGTAAGGCCGCCAGACAGCAACGGCCAGTGTCAGAACAGTAAGCGACCCCAGCATAACGCGATGGGGTCTGGGCAGATTATTAAATGCCAGGGCGACAGAGCGGGCTATCTGTTGCACGTATTCACTTCCTCATTAATCTCCTTTCAGGCAGCTCGCATACTGGTTCGCTAGTTGGTTCAAGAACGCTGAATAGCTCGTTTTACCCAGTTTGATGTTTGTCCCGAGGGGATCCAACGTTCCCATTCGAACGGATGTCCCTCTCGCAACGGCTTCAACGACCGCTGGCCTGAACTGTGGCTCAGCAAAAACGCAGGTTGCTTTTTGCTCAACCAACTGTGTTCTTATTTCATGTAAACGCTGCGCACCAGGTTGTATCTCAGGGTTGACGGTGAAGTGACCCAATGGAGTGAGTCCGTAGTGTTTTTCGTAATAGCCATAGGCGTCATGAAAAACGAAATACCCTTTGCCCTTGAGCGGTGCGAGCTCGTTACCGACCTGCTTATCGGTTGCGGCTAATTGTGCCTCAAAATCCTTCAGGTTGGCGTCAAGTTTGGCTCGACTTTGCGGCATAAGTTCCACTAATTTTTCATGGATTGCAACCGCTGAGGCCCGCGCTATCTCTGGGGAGAGCCAAAGATGCATGTTGTAATCACCATGATGGTGATGTGCGTCACCTTTTTCGCCGTGGTCATGATCGTGGTCGTGCTCATCATCATCATCGTCAGCCCCTTTCATGAGCAACGGTTTCACGTCTTTGAGTTGCGCAATCGTTACCTGTTTAGCGGCGGGAATGTTGCTGACGGACTTTTCCATGAACGCTTCCATTTCCGGCCCAATCCAGACAACTAAGTCCGCGCCCTGTAAGCGTTTTACGTCAGATGGACGTAGTGAATAATCATGCTCGGATGCCCCATCCGGAAGTAAGACTTGGGTCTCCGTGACGCCATCAGCAATGGCAGAAGCAATGAACCCTAATGGCTTGAGAGAAGCGACAACGGCGGCATTTGCCGCCTGTGTTGCACTGCCCCAAAGAGCGGCGGATAATGCAGCGAAAAGAAGCGTATTTTTATGTAACATAATGCGACCAATCATCGTAATGAATGTGAGAAATGTGATATTATAACATTCTATAACTTCTGCAAGACTAAAATTGACATGACGACTTTGGTTTCACTGGAAAATGTCTCGGTCTCTTTCGGCCAGCGCCGCGTCCTTTCTGACGTTTCGCTTGAACTGAGACCCGGAAAAATTTTAACGCTACTCGGCCCAAATGGCGCCGGGAAGTCAACGCTGGTTCGCGTCGTTCTCGGACTGGTCGCCCCGGATGAAGGGGTGATCACGCGTAATGGTAAGCTGCGAATTGGCTACGTTCCGCAGAAATTGTATCTCGATACCACCCTGCCGCTTACCGTCAGTCGTTTCTTACGCCTGCGCCCCGGTACGAAGAAAGATGACATCCTGCCGGCCCTGAAACGTGTACAGGCCGGGCATCTGATTGACGCGCCGATGCAAAAGCTCTCCGGCGGCGAGACGCAGCGCGTCCTGTTAGCGCGCGCGCTCCTCAATCAGCCACAGCTTCTGGTGCTTGACGAACCCACTCAGGGCGTAGATGTCAACGGCCAGGTCGCGCTGTACGACCTTATCGATCAGTTACGTCGTGAGCTGGATTGCGCCGTGCTGATGGTGTCCCATGACCTGCATCTGGTGATGGCAAAAACCGACGAAGTGTTGTGTCTGAATCATCACATTTGCTGTTCAGGTACTCCTGAAATCGTTTCCATGCACCCGGAATTTATCTCGATGTTCGGCCCTCGCGGCGCGGAGCAACTGGGAATTTACCGTCATCATCATAATCACCGCCACGACCTGCAGGGTCGTATTGTGTTGCGCCGGGGAAATGGTCAATCATGATTGAATTATTACTGCCTGGCTGGTTAGCCGGGATCATGCTGGCCTGTGCGGCGGGTCCACTGGGTTCATTCGTCGTCTGGCGTCGGATGTCTTATTTTGGTGATACGCTGGCACATGCGTCGCTGCTCGGCGTCGCTTTTGGCCTGTTGTTGGATGTGAACCCTTTCTATGCGGTCATTGCTGTGACGCTAATGCTGGCGACAGGCCTGGTCTGGCTGGAGAAGCGCCCTCACCTTGCCATCGATACGCTGCTTGGCATTATGGCGCACAGTGCGCTGTCGCTGGGCCTGGTCGTGGTCAGCCTGATGTCGAATATTCGCGTGGATCTGATGGCTTACCTGTTTGGCGATCTGCTGGCGGTTACGCCGGACGATTTGATCTCTATCGCCATGGGAGTGGTGATCGTGCTGGCGATCCTCTTCTGGCAATGGCGCAATCTGCTGTCAATGACCATCAGCCCCGATCTGGCATTTGTTGACGGGGTGAAACTGCAGCGCGTGAAGCTTTTACTGATGCTGGTGACAGCATTAACCATTGGCGTGGCGATGAAGTTCGTCGGGGCGCTGATCATCACCTCGTTGCTGATTATCCCGGCAGCTACGGCGCGTCGTTTTGCGCGGACGCCGGAACAGATGGCTGGCGTTGCAGTAGGAACTGGAATGATAGCGGTTACAGGTGGGCTGACCTTCTCGGCCTTCTACGATACCCCTGCGGGCCCATCAGTGGTGCTGTGCGCCGCACTGCTGTTTATCTTCAGCATGATGAAGAAGCAGGCAAGCTGACGGGTATGTTGCCGGATGGCAACGCTAACGCGTCTTATCCGGCCTACGTGATTTTGTAGGCCGGATAAGCGCAGCACCATCAGGCATTAAGGCATTTCCGGTGGCGTAATGCCAAAGTGGTTCCAGGCGCGTACTGTCGCCATTCTTCCGCGCGGCGTGCGCTGCAAAAAACCTTGCTGAATCAGATACGGCTCCAGCACATCTTCAATGGTTTCACGCTCTTCACCGATGGCTGCCGCCAGGTTATCCAGCCCGACCGGCCCACCAAAGAATTTGTCGATCACCGCCAGCAGCAGCTTGCGGTCCATGTAATCAAACCCTTCCGCATCCACGTTCAACATATCCAGCGCCTTAGCAGCTATATCGGCGGAAATGGTGCCATCATGCTTCACTTCGGCAAAATCCCGTACGCGCCGCAGTAGCCGGTTGGCGATACGCGGCGTACCGCGTGCGCGACGCGCCACTTCCAGCGCCCCTTCCTCGCTCATCTCCAGCCCCATAAAGCGCGCGCTGCGCCCAACGATATGCTGGAGATCCGGCACCTGATAAAATTCCAGACGCTGCACAATGCCAAAGCGATCGCGCAGAGGAGAGGTCAGTGAACCCGCGCGGGTCGTTGCGCCAATCAGGGTAAACGGCGGCAAATCGATTTTAATTGAACGCGCCGCCGGCCCTTCGCCGATCATAATATCCAGTTGATAATCTTCCATCGCCGGATAGAGCACCTCTTCCACCACCGGCGACAGTCGATGGATCTCATCGATAAACAGTACGTCGTGCGGCTCAAGGTTGGTCAGCATCGCGGCCAGATCGCCCGCTTTTTCCAGCACCGGGCCGGAAGTGGTACGCAGATTGACGCCCATTTCATTGGCAACGATATTGGCAAGCGTGGTTTTCCCCAGTCCGGGAGGACCAAAAATCAGCAGGTGGTCGAGCGCATCACCCCGCAGTTTTGCCGCCTGGATGAAAATCTCCATCTGCGAACGCACCTGAGGTTGACCGATATACTCTTCGAGTAATTTCGGGCGAATGGCGCGATCGGCGACATCTTCTGTGAGTGCGGCACCTGCCGAAATCAGGCGATCTGCTTCTATCATCCTTTACCTCATAACGCGGCGCGCAGGGCTTCGCGGATCAGTGTTTCACTGCTGGCATCCGGGCGAGCGATTTTGCTCACCATGCGGCTGGCTTCCTGTGGTTTATAGCCCAGCGCCACCAGCGCCGCAACCGCTTCCTGTTCGGCATCGTCCGTCGCCGGGCTCGCTGGCGAGGTCAGCACCAGATCGGCGGCTGGCGTAAAGAGATCGCCATGCAGACCCTTGAAACGGTCCTTCATTTCGACAATCAGTCGTTCAGCCGTTTTTTTGCCAATACCAGGCAGCTTGACCAGCGCGCCCAGTTCTTCGCGTTCGACAGCATTGACGAACTGCTGTGCGGACATCCCGGAGAGGATCGCCAGCGCCAGTTTAGGCCCGACGCCGTTGGTTTTGATGAGTTCTTTAAACAACGTACGCTCTTGCTTATTATTAAAACCGTACAGCAGCTGCGCGTCTTCGCGAACCACGAAGTGGGTAAAGACAACGGCTTCTTTTCCGGATTCCGGGAGCTCATAAAAACAGGTCATGGGCATATGCACTTCATAGCCGACGCCGCCCACTTCGAGTAACACCAGCGGGGGTTGTTTTTCCAGAATGATGCCTCTGAGTCTGCCTATCACGTTACGCTCCTGCGTTGGGCCGAAAGTAAAGCTGTATCATAAAAAAAGGCTGGATAGATATCCAGCCTCATTTGTCATTATCGCAAGCGACCTCGGGCAAGATTGAGGCGTGATTCGCTCATTTGCATCGCATTCTGACTAACATGGCAGTGCGTAATGGCGATGGCCAACGCATCTGCCGCATCCGCCTGCGGATTCGCGGGCAGTTTCAGCAAGGTTCGCACCATGTGCTGCACCTGACTTTTCTCTGCGCTACCAATGCCAACCACCGTCTGCTTGACCTGACGTGCCGCGTATTCAAATACCGGCAGTTCCTGGTTGACCGCCGCCACAATCGCTACCCCGCGCGCCTGCCCCAGTTTGAGCGCAGAATCGGCGTTCTTCGCCATAAACACCTGCTCGATGGCAAAGTAGTCGGGCTGAAACTGGGTGATGATTTCCGTCACGCCGGCATAAATCAGCTTCAGGCGTGACGGAAGATCGTCGACTTTGGTACGAATACAGCCGCTGCCGAGATACGTCAGTTGTCTACCGACCTGACGTATCACGCCGTAACCGGTGATGCGGGAGCCCGGATCAATACCGAGAATGATGGACATCACGCGCCTCCGGTTCTAACGGGATTAAGCCCCATCATTCTAATGTAGCGGCAACCTCATCAGAGATTTCACCGTTGTGATAAACTTCCTGCACGTCGTCACAATCTTCCAGCATGTCGATCAGACGCATCAGTTTCGGTGCGGTTTCCGCATCCATTTCCGCTTTGGTCGACGGGATCATAGAGACTTCAGAACTGTCGGCTTTCAGACCGGCGGCTTCCAGTGCGTCACGCACTTTACCCATCTCATCCCATGCCGTGTAGACATCAATCGCGCCATCATCGAAGGTCACCACGTCTTCCGCACCCGCTTCCAGTGCCGCTTCCATAATGGCGTCTTCATCCCCTTTCTCGAATGAGATGACGCCTTTTTTGCTGAACAGGTAGGAAACAGAACCATCCGTGCCCAGGTTACCCCCGGTTTTGCTGAAGGCGTGACGTACTTCGGCAACGGTACGGTTACGGTTGTCAGACAGACATTCAATCATCACGGCAGTGCCGCCAGGACCATAACCTTCATAGATGATGGTTTCCATGTTCGCATCATCATCACCACCCACGCCGCGGGCGATTGCACGGTTCAGCGTGTCACGGGTCATGTTGTTAGCCAGCGCTTTGTCGATAGCCGCACGCAGACGCGGGTTCGCATCCGGATCGCCGCCGCCCAGTTTGGCTGCTGTCACCAGCTCACGAATAATCTTGGTGAAGATTTTGCCGCGCTTCGCATCCTGCGCCGCTTTACGGTGTCTGGTGTTGGCCCATTTACTATGACCTGCCATAAATATTTCCTCAAAAAAGCACGCCCTCTCAGGCGATGTTAATCACAAATTCTTCAATCGCCTGCCGGTTGCTCCATGACTTGGTGAGCGCCGCCGCAGCTGGCGCATCAAGCCACTGGTAGGCCAGATGTTCGCTAAAAACGATCTGACGCTCGTGCGGTAGTGCAAGGCAGAACCAGGATTCTGTATTGCGCAACACACCCGGTGCATAGCGATGACGTAAATGAGAAAAAATCTCAAACTCCACCGTGCGCTGACAGTCAATTAAGGTCAGTTGCTCAACCGCAACGTCAATGGCGACCTCTTCCTTTACTTCGCGCATGGCGGCCTGCGACGCGGTCTCTCCCTCTTCCACACTGCCGGTAACCGACTGCCAGAATTCAGGATCGTCGCGTCGCTGTAACATCAACACCCGTTTCGAGTCCTGCGCGTAGATAACGACCAGAACCGAAACGGGACGCTTATACACTTTATCCTTCACGCTATCTCGTTGTTGGCTGCCTTCGCTCATCCCATTCATAGTGTTAGCTATGATCATGGGAACTCACTCCGTTGCCGCCGCGAGGTAGCGCGAATGATTTCGTGTATATCAGCCATATCAGTTTTTCTCTTCCTTCTTCACCACGTCGATACCCAGTTCAGCCAGTGCTGCCGGGTTCGCGATGCTCGGCGCTTCGGTCATCAGACACGCCGCAGCGGTGGTTTTCGGGAAGGCGATTACGTCACGAATATTATCGGTGCCGGTCAGCAGCATGGTCAAACGGTCAAGACCGAATGCCAGACCCGCGTGCGGCGGCGTACCGTATTTCAGTGCGTCGAGCAGGAAGCCAAACTTCTCACGCTGTTCCTGTTCATTGATGCCCAGAATGCCAAACACGGTCTGCTGCATTTCACCGCTGTGAATACGCACGGAACCACCACCGACTTCGTAGCCGTTGATCACCATATCGTAGGCATTCGCCACCGCGTCTTCCGGCGCCGCTTTCAGTTCTGCAGCCGTCATGTCTTTCGGTGAGGTGAACGGGTGGTGCATCGCGGTCAGGCCGCCTTCGCCGTCGTCTTCAAACATCGGGAAGTCGATGACCCACAGCGGCGCCCATTTCGTTTCGTCAGTCAGACCCAGGTCTTTACCCAGTTTCAGACGCAGCGCGCCCAGCGCGTCAGCCACCACTTTCTTGTTGTCCGCACCGAAGAAAATCATATCGCCATCCTGCGCGCCTGTGCGCTCAAGGATGGCTTCCACGATTTCCGCATTGAGGAATTTCGCCACCGGGCTGTTGATACCTTCCAGACCTTTCGCTCGCTCGATGACTTTGATATAAGCCAGACCTTTCGCGCCGTAGATCTTAATGAAGTTACCATAGTCGTCGATCTGCTTACGACTTAAGCTCGCCCCGCCTGGTACACGCAGCGCAGCAACGCGACCTTTCGGATCGTTCGCCGGACCAGAGAACACGGCAAACTCAACGGCCTTCAGCAGGTCGGCAACGTCCACCAGTTCCATCGGGTTACGCAGGTCCGGTTTGTCAGAACCGTAACGACGCTCGGCTTCAGCAAAAGTCATGACCGGGAAGTCACCCAGTTCCACACCTTTCACCTCATTCCACAGGTTACGCACCAGCGCTTCCATCACTTCACGTACCTGTTCGGCGGTCATGAAGGAGGTTTCCACATCGATCTGGGTAAATTCAGGCTGACGGTCAGCACGCAGGTCTTCGTCGCGGAAGCATTTGACGATCTGGTAGTAACGGTCAAAGCCGGACATCATCAGCAGTTGTTTAAACAGCTGAGGTGACTGCGGCAGCGCGTAAAATTTGCCTTTGTGTACACGCGAAGGAACCAGATAGTCACGCGCGCCTTCCGGCGTGGCTTTGGTCAGCATTGGGGTTTCGATATCGAGGAAACCGTGGTCGTCCATAAAGCGACGTACCAGGCTTGTGATCTTCGCGCGGGTTTTCAGGCGTTGCGCCATTTCCGGGCGACGCAGATCCAGATAACGGTATTTCAGACGCGCTTCTTCGGTGTTCACGTGGTTAGAGTCAAGCGGCAGTGATTCTGCACGGTTGATGATCGTCAGCGAAGAGGCCAGCACTTCAATTTCGCCGGTTGCCATCTCACCGTTGACGTTTTTCTCGTCACGCGCACGCACGGTGCCCGTCACCTGGATGCAGAACTCATTACGCAGTTCAGAGGCCAGCTTTAACGCGTCCGCACGATCCGGATCGAAAAACACCTGCACGATACCTTCGCGATCGCGCATGTCGATGAAGATCAGACTACCAAGATCACGACGACGGTTGACCCAACCACACAGAGTCACCTGCTGCCCCACGTGGGACAGACGCAACTGTCCGCAATATTCTGTACGCATGAGATATCCCTTAATTAGCCGCAGGCGGATTGTCGCCTGTCTTGCAGGCCACGATGTCGCAGCTTTAACTGTATGTCACAACTGAATGAAAAAAGGCGGCTATTATACTGGAAATTCCGCCGCACGATAAGCCCGGTACTGACTGTACGCCTGTTTCCTGGACGGGCATTGCGTATTCTCACAAAAAATAACAAAAATTGTCGCTCGTTACACACCCAATCGCGATTAAGGTGTAACGGAATTTCGATTCTTGACGGGAGTTATCATGTTACAACTGAACGCAAAAACGACCGCCCTGGTCATTATCGACCTGCAGGAAGGGATCCTGCCCTTCGCCGGCGGCCCTCATTCTGCCAATGACGTGGTGGCGCGCGCTGCCCGACTGGCACAGACGTTTCGTGCTAACGGCTCCCCGGTGGTAATGGTCCGCGTGGGCTGGTCTGATGATTACGCCGAAGCGCTCAAACAACCCGTAGATGCACAGGCACCGGCCCATGCGCTGCCGGAAAACTGGTGGACCTATCCGCCTGCGCTGGGCAAAGACGACAGCGATCTGGAAGTGACCAAGCGCCAGTGGGGTGCATTCTATGGCACGGATCTCGAGCTTCAGTTACGCCGCCGCGGTATCGACACCATCGTACTGTGCGGGATTTCGACCAATATCGGCGTCGAGTCCACCGCGCGTAACGCCTGGGAGCTGGGTTTTAGCCTGGTGATTGCCGAAGATGCCTGTAGCGCCGCCAGCGCCGACCAGCATCAGAACAGCCTGACGCACATCTTCCCTCGTATTGCGCGGGTGCGCAGCACAGAAGAGATCGTCAACGCCTTATGATCTACATTGGTCTGCCGCAATGGTCGCACCCAAAATGGGTGCGTCTTGGCATCACCGGTCTTGAAGAGTATGCCCGCCACTTTAACTGTGTGGAAGGCAACACCACGCTGTATGCGCTGCCAAAAGCGGAGATTGTGGCACGCTGGCACGCACAAACGACGGATGCATTTCGTTTCTGTTTTAAATTCCCTGCGACCATTTCCCATCAGGCGGCCCTGCGCAATTGCGATGATCTGCAGCACGAATTCCTGACCCGAATGTCGCCGCTGGAAAGCCGCATCGGTCAGTACTGGCTGCAATTGCCCGCCACCTTTGGCCCCCGCGATCTCCCGGCGCTCTGGCATTTTCTCGATGCCCTGCCACGGACGTTTACCTACGGCGTCGAAGTCCGTCATCCTGAATTTTTCGCTAAAGGTGACGCTGAACAGCAGCTTAATAGCGGATTGCATCAGCGCGGAGTGAATCGGGTTATCCTCGACAGTCGTCCGGTACACGCGGCCCATGCGCATAATGAAGCCATCCGCGACGCCCAGCGCAAGAAGCCGAAACTGCCGGTACATGCAGTAGTGACCGCGAACCATCCGCTGGTGCGCTTTATCGGCAGCGATGATATGCGACAAAACCGGGCGTTCTTTGCCGACTGGCTAAAAAAATTACCGCTCTGGGAACAGGCCACCACACCGTATCTCTTTTTGCATACCCCGGATATCGCGCAGGCTCCGGAACTGGTCGATACCCTGTGGCAGGACTTGCGAGATGTTTTACCGGATATCGGAACTGCTCCGTCCATTCCACAGCAATCTTCTCTTTTCTGAAATTGCCACCTATCATAGACAGTGCCATCAGCCATTTTAAAGGGAGTTTGTATGGTAAGCGCGCTGTATGCCGTTTTGGGTGCGTTGTTGTTGATGAAGTTTTCTTTTGACGTTGTCCGCCTGCGGATGCAATACCGCGTTGCCTATGGTGACGGCGGCTTCAGTGAACTCCAGACAGCCATCCGCATTCATGGTAATGCGGTGGAATATATTCCCGTCGCGTTAGTGCTGCTGCTGTTTATGGAAATGAACGGCGCAGAAACCTGGATGGTGCATATTTGCGGCATTATTCTGCTCGTGGGTCGGCTGATGCATTATTACGGTTTCCATCACCGTCTGTTCCGCTGGCGTCGCTCCGGCATGAGCGCCACCTGGTGTGCATTGTTACTGATGGTGCTGGCGAACCTTTGGTATATGCCGTGGGAGTTGGTTTTCTCCCTGCATTAGCGCACAATACGCCACTTTATTTTTCCCGGATTTTTACGTTATGTCTCACCGCGACACGCTTTTTTCTGCGCCCATCGCCAGCCTGGGCGACTGGACCTTCGATGAACGGGTAGCCGAAGTCTTCCCGGATATGATCCAGCGTTCTGTTCCCGGCTATTCCAATATTATTTCGATGATTGGCATGCTTGCCGAGCGCTTTGTGCAGCCGGATACGCAGGTCTACGATCTGGGTTGTTCGCTGGGTGCGGCGACGCTCTCGGTGCGTCGCAATATCCATCATGAAAACTGCAAAATTATCGCCGTTGATAACTCCCCGGCGATGATCGAACGCTGCCGCCGTCATATCGATGCTTACAAGGCACCCACGCCAGTTGAGGTTGTGGAAGGCGACATCCGCGCCATCACCATTGAGAACGCCTCAATGGTGGTACTGAATTTTACCCTGCAATTCCTTGAGCCGCCGGAGCGCCAGGCGTTGTTGGATAAGATTTATCAGGGGCTGAATCCGGGCGGCGCGCTGGTGCTGTCGGAAAAATTCAGCTTCGAAGATGCGAAAGTGGGCGAACTGCTGTTCAACATGCACCACGACTTCAAGCGAGCCAACGGCTACAGCGAACTGGAAATCAGCCAGAAGCGCAGCATGCTGGAAAACGTGATG
Organism: Citrobacter sp. RHB35-C17; assembly: GCF_013816795.1. Lineage (NCBI taxonomy): Bacteria > Pseudomonadati > Pseudomonadota > Gammaproteobacteria > Enterobacterales > Enterobacteriaceae > Citrobacter > Citrobacter sp. RHB35-C17. Next base: position 2,687,151 of record NZ_CP057150.1, read on the forward strand.
CTGACCGATTCAGTTGAAACCCATAAAGCCCGCCTGCGTCAGGCCGGTTTTGAGCACAGCGAACTGTGGTTCCAGTGCTTTAACTTTGGCTCACTGGTGGCATTGAAAGCTGAGGCAAGCGCATGATCGACTTTGGTAACTTCTATCAGCTGATTGCCAAAAATCATCTTGCCCACTGGCTGGAAACGCTGCCCGCGCAGATTGCCGCCTGGCAGCGCGATCAGCACGGTCTGTTTAAGCAGTGGTCAAACGCGGTGGAATTTCTGCCGGAACTGACGCCGTACCGTCTGGATTTATTACACAGCGTGACGGCGGAAAGTGAAGCGCCGCTGAGCCCGGGGCAGATCAAGCGTATCGACACCCTGATGCGAAATCTGATGCCATGGCGTAAAGGGCCATACTCGCTGTATGGCGTGAACATTGATACTGAATGGCGTTCTGACTGGAAATGGGATCGCGTACTGCCGCATCTGTCGGATCTGACCGGTCGCACGATTCTGGATGTGGGTTGCGGCAGCGGCTACCATATGTGGCGCATGATTGGCGCGGGTGCGCATCTGGCTGTTGGTATTGACCCGACGCAACTGTTCCTGTGCCAGTTTGAAGCGGTGCGAAAGCTGCTGGGAAACGATCAGCGTGCGCATCTGCTGCCGCTGGGTATAGAACAACTTCCGGCGCTGAATGCGTTTGATACCGTCTTTTCGATGGGCGTGCTTTACCATCGCCGCTCCCCGCTGGAGCATCTCTGGCAGTTGAAAGATCAACTGCTGAAAGACGGCGAACTGGTGCTGGAAACGCTGGTGGTGGAAGGCGATGAAAATACTGTGCTGGTGCCGGGCGATCGCTACGCGCAGATGCGCAACGTCTATTTCATCCCTTCCGCGCTGGCGCTGAAAAACTGGCTGGAAAAATGTGGCTTCGTTGATGTTCGCATCGCGGATGTCTGCGTGACGACGACCGAAGAGCAGCGCCGTACCGAATGGATGGTCACCGAATCGCTGGCCGATTTCCTCGATCCGAACGATCACAGCAAAACGGTCGAAGGCTACCCCGCCCCATTACGTGCCGTATTAATTGCGCGTAAGCCGTGATGTCATGGGTCGTAAGCCGGATAAGCGAAGCGCCTCCGGCCTATGGTTTCATTCATCAGCGAAATTTAGCGTAAAAAAAGGCCCCTGTTGAATGGGCAGGGGCCTGGTACGAGCAAGCATCATATTGGGCGACATGATGCAACGGTAAAATCATTTGGCCTGATGGCGAACAATGATTCCTTTCATTTCAGCAACCGACTTGCCGTCTACCGCATAGCGGGAATATTCATCCGCTTGCTTATCTGTCGACATTGACAGACCCTGATTGCGATAGCGCATAGGTGAAACCAGCAAGGTTCCGGCGGAGCTGTGTACTTCCCGTACTCCGGCATCCAGGAAACGCGGCAGATTTTCTGCGCGAACCCCCGCTCCGGCCATAATGATTGGAGCACCGGGGTGAGCAATAAGTTCAATAATATTTGCTAAACCTTGCACTGCATCGGATTTCTGCCCCGACGTCAGCACTCTGGCGACACCCAGTTCCGCAAGATTATGTAGTGCATTTAACGGATTAGCACACATATCGAACGCGCGGTGAAAGGTCACAGCCAGAGGACCTGCCGCGTCCATAATCTGCCGCATACGTGGCATGTCGACATGACCGTCAGGATCAAGAATGCCTGTCACCAGTCCGGGAAACCCCAGTTCACGCACGGTCCGTACATCGTCCAGCATCGCCGCGAACTCACCGTCGGTATAACAAAAATCTCCACCGCGCGGCCGAATGATCGGATGTACCGGAATCGTCACCGCCTGACGAACCGAGCGCAGCACGCCCAGTGATGGCGTTAAGCCCCCTTCTTTTGGCGCGGCGCACAGTTCAATGCGGTCCGCACCGTTTTGCTGCGCCGTAAGCGCGCACTCCATGCTGTAACAACAGATTTCCAGCAATGTCATATTCACTCCTGTTGCTGTTCGCTAGCGACGATTGCCTCAATCGACCACGGGTGGAATTTGACGGTGACCTTCCCGTCAGTGACCGCCAGCGTCGGGTTCGGCAGACGTTCGTGTTCCCCTTTCGGTGAACTGGTTTTCACAAAAATGCCCGGCTGGCTCAGTCCGTCATCCGAAAGCAGCGCTAATGCGCGGGCATTCAGGGTTTCAGGAGCGCCAGGCAGGACAATCTCAATGTGTTCCCATCCTTCATGAGGATACCGCTTTTCCCCGGGCCACGGCAGTTCCACAATGCTCAAGCGCCAGTGCGCGACGCACACCGGCTCATGCAGTTTGAACAGACAAATTGGTCGCCCGTTGATGGTATTTTCCGACAGCAGCTCGCCGCATTGTTCAAATCCTCGACGCCAGCGTTCAGCAGTGGCGTTCTGATGACAACGCAGAGAAATGTGATCGGCCTCAAGCGGTGCAACATCCAGACCGAGGCGAGTGGAAAGTTCTGTGAACGCCTGAGTGAATCGCGGTAAATCTGCGGAAATATCATGCAGTTCGTCAATGGTCTGCCAGTTCGCCATAATAAGAGCTCTTATCGGTGTTCAAAGCCGCTAATTTACTCCGTTGACCTCTCGCAACCAACCGTAGATTGCAGGATTTGCGGTATGCATGCTTATGCACTCCTTTAACGCTTATTTTCTGTACGCGCTTACGGCTGCGCAGTGCTGACGCAGGGGGGCATTTGCAGTATACTCCCGCCCTTAATTCTTAAACTGGTGCGGTAAACATCAACCCGCTTCATCAACGTAAGGTATTCCGGTGAATATTCAGGCTCTTCTCTCAGAAAAAGTCAGTCAGGCCATGATTGCTGCAGGCGCGCCTGCAGATTGCGAACCGCAGGTTCGTCAGTCAGCAAAAGTACAGTTCGGCGACTATCAGGCCAATGGCATGATGGCAGTTGCTAAAAAACTGGGTATGGCTCCACGACAACTGGCTGAGCAGGTGCTGACTCATCTGGATCTGAACGGTATCGCCAGCAAAGTTGAAATCGCGGGCCCTGGCTTTATCAATATCTTCCTCGACCCGGCATTCCTGGCGGAACATGTGGAACAGGCGTTGACCTCCGATCGTCTCGGCGTGACTAAACCGGCGAAGCAGACGGTGGTTGTCGATTACTCCGCGCCAAACGTGGCGAAAGAGATGCACGTCGGCCACCTGCGCTCCACCATTATCGGTGACGCCGCCGTGCGTACCCTTGAGTTCCTCGGCCACCACGTTATTCGCGCCAACCACGTCGGCGACTGGGGCACTCAGTTCGGCATGCTGATCGCGTATCTGGAAAAACAGCAGCAGGAAAACGCCGGTGAAATGGCGCTGGCGGATCTCGAAGGTTTCTATCGTGAAGCCAAAAAACATTACGACGAAGATGAAGCCTTCGCCGAGCGCGCCCGTAGCTACGTGGTAAAACTGCAGGGTGGCGACGAATACTTCCTGCAGATGTGGCGCAAACTGGTCGACATCACCATGTCCCAGAATCAGATCACCTATGACCGTTTGAATGTAACCCTGACCCGCGACGATGTGATGGGCGAAAGCCTGTACAACCCGATGCTGCCGGGGATCGTGGCCGATCTGAAAGCCAAGGGTCTGGCCGTCGAAAGCGAAGGCGCCACCGTCGTATTCCTTGATGAGTATAAAAACAAGGAAGGCGAACCGATGGGGGTCATCATTCAGAAGAAAGATGGCGGCTATTTGTACACTACCACCGATATTGCCTGCGCCAAGTACCGTTATGAAACATTGCATGCCGATCGCGTGCTCTATTACATCGACTCCCGTCAGCACCAGCACCTGATGCAAGCGTGGACCATCGTGCGTAAAGCCGGTTACGTGCCTGACGCCGTGCCGCTGGAACATCACATGTTCGGCATGATGCTGGGCAAAGACGGTAAGCCGTTCAAAACGCGCGCAGGCGGTACGGTGAAACTGGCAGACCTGCTGGACGAAGCGCTGGAACGCGCCCGTCGTCTGGTGAGCGAGAAGAACCCGGACATGCCGGCAGACGAACTGGAAAAACTGGCCAACGCCGTCGGGATTGGCGCGGTGAAATACGCCGATTTGTCCAAAAACCGCACCACCGACTACATATTCGACTGGGATAACATGCTGGCCTTCGAAGGCAATACCGCGCCTTACATGCAGTATGCCTACACTCGTGTGCTGTCGGTATTCCGTAAATCCGGTCTGGATGAAAATGATCTGGCGAACGCGAAGGTACAGCTCAGCGAAGATCGCGAAGCGCAGCTGGCTGCCCGTCTGCTGCAGTTTGAAGAAACGCTAACCGTTGTTGCGCGTGAAGGGACGCCGCACGTAATGTGTGCCTACCTGTATGACGTCGCCGGTCTGTTCTCAGGCTTCTACGAACACTGCCCAATCCTGAGCGCAGAAAACGAAGAAGTTCGTAACAGCCGCCTGAAACTGGCGCTGCTGACGGCGAAAACGTTGAAGCTCGGTCTGGATACTCTGGGTATCGAAACCGTAGAACGCATGTAAGCGATAAACAGAACCCGGCAAATGCCGGGTTCTGTTTTTTCAGGCTATCAGAAATACTTCCGCAAATACTCCGTCAGACACAGCATCGCCATCGCCTGGCCATAGGGCATGGAAGTCCGCGGAATCGCCCGGTAGAAGTCGAGATCGTGGCCCATGCCCGTACCGAAAGACGTTTGCAGCAACTCCCCTTGCGGTGAAATGTTCCGCACAATTCCACGAATCGCTTTTTCCGCCACCTCGGCATAGTCCGCACTGACATAACGCTTGCGCACCGCTTTTAAAATTCCGTAGGCAAATCCTGCGGTAGCGGAGGCTTCCAGGTAGGAGTGCGGATCGTCAAGCAGCGTGTGCCACAACCCGCTTTCATCCTGACAGTTCGCCAGCGCAGCAATCTGCGCATTCAGCACCTGTACCAGATAGCGGCGCACGGCGTTATTTTCTGGCAGGTCCACCAGTTCGAGGAAGTCCGGGATCACAATGGTCAGCCAGCTATTGCCGCGTGCCCAACGGGCACTGGCAAAGTTATGATGCCCGTCGTAATTCCAGCCGTGGAACCACAGACCAGTCTCCCGGTCCATCAGATTCTGTACGTGCAGCAAAAACTGATAGGTCGCCTCTTCCACATATTCAGGACGCTTAAGCAACTTACCGATTTTCGCCAGTGGCAGCACCGTCATCATCAGGGTGTCATCCCACATTTGCTGATGGTTCTCTTCCGCCAGCGTGATGTGCTGCATACCGCCGTGATCGGTGCGCGGCATCTCATACATCGCCCATTCCGCCCACGCGTCAAGCCACGGCAGATAAGCGGGATTACGCGTCTCCTCGTAGCGATACGCCAGAGTCAAAAATGGTGCCATCGTGTTGACGTTTTTGGTGGTGGTCCCTTCAGCAAAACGGTCAGCAAACCAGTTGTCGATGATGTCGCGTATCGTTTCGTCGCCGGTCTGCTGGTAGTACTGATACATCCCGTACAGCCCAACGCCGTGCGTCCATTCCCATCCTGCCCAGCCTTTGGTGTCTATCACACGTCCGTCGTCAAGGCGCAGCAGAAATTGACCCGTCTCGTCCTTAATGTTCACCAGATTGGTCGTCACCGTCTGAATTAACGCTTTCAGCGCTTCCCGTGAGATAAACCGTTCCGGCTGACGCAGTAACGAGCTATGTTTGACAGGCCAAACCTTCATATCTTTACCCTCTGTGATAAGTCGAATTCCATATCGCAGCCTGCTTCAGTGAAGGAGCCGCGGGTTTATTACGATTCAGGTAACCAATATTGTTGTTACCCCAAAGTGATTCATACGGCAGCCCGGCAAGCATCTCGACGGTGGCGCGTGCCTGTGGGGTAATACTTTCCGGCATTGTGCGACCGGATTCGCGCATTTTCACCGTCTCTTCACGCAGCGTGCTGTGGGTCTGCAAATTCAGTTTAAAGCGCAGGGAGACCAGGAAGCCGCAGGCCAGCGCCAGCAGCGTACCGCAACTGAGAATCAACAGAATGGTATGGCTGACCGCTTCAGGCTGCGTGCTCTGCCCTGAAACAAAGCCCGACATTTGCATGACAATCCCAACCAGCATCACCGCCCCTGCCTGCGACGCTTTACGCGTCAGGGTCATGATCCCGGCGAAGATCCCTTCGCGGCGCTGACCGGTAATGACTTCATCGACATCCGCAATGTAGGTGTAGGTGTTCCACGGAACGTAGTTGATACCGCCGCGGCCCAGCCCCGCCACCGCAGAAACCAGCAGCAACAGAGAGTAGATGTCGCTCAATCCCGCGTAGTAAAGCACCGCGTAAGAGAGCGAGCTCAGACCGAACAACACCACGACCATTCGATAGGACGGCGCGGGCCCAAAACGGATGCACAACGGGATCATGGCAATAACCGCAATGAACTGGAAAATCGCCATCGTACCGAGCAAATTCGACGCCATTGACGCTTCCTGCATCAGGACAAACACCACATAGTAGGTAAAGACGGCGTTGAACACGTCCTGCGCGATGTAACCGCCGAGATACATCCCCAGATGTTGACGGAAAATCTTAATCCGCAGTGTGGAACTCAACTCTACGAACAGGCGGTTCATGCTCTGGCTGAACGTCAGGCTCTTTTTCTCTTCTTCCGCCCGCAGCGCCGCTTCCGTCCACTCTTCACGCGGGCGTTCCCAGGTAAAGAACCAGACAAAAGTCAGCATCAGTGCGCACAGCACTGAGAACACCAGGCTTGCATAAAAGAAGGAGATGGGGTTGTCCTTGCCGAAGGCGGTTAACAAAATGCCGGGCAGGAAAGAGGCCAGAATGGCGGACATTTGCGCCATTCCGATACGCGCACCGGAAAACTTGGTTTTCTGTTTGAAATCATCGGTCATCTCCGGCACCAGCGTTTCGTAAGGCACCAGAATCATGGTATAGACGATATCAAACAGCAGATAGGTCAGCAGGTAATACCAGAATCCCATGTCCCCTACCCACATCAGTGAATAGCTGAATACACATGGGATCCCCAGCAAGATAAAGAACTTACGCCGACCAAAGCGTTTACCGAGCCAGGTGGAACCGAAGTTATCGGTCAAAAAGCCCATCAGCGGACTGACGACAGCATCAAGCACCCTTGCAGCCGCAAAGATGAAGGTCGCTTCGATAGGAGAAAGCCCGCAGAACGTCGTATAGAAATAGAGCAGCCAGGCTGCCGTGAGCGCCGTGGTGCCTGCTCCCAGAAAATCGCCTGAACCATAGGCGAAATAATTCACCAATCCAATTTTACGTGTTTTCATTGCCGTTAACCCTGCAAATGGTTGGGGGACTCCCGGCCGTTTGGCTGCGCCAAAGGAGTTCTTACACGGCTACAGTAAGAGCTTACAAAGTGGGATACCTTTTCGTTTTTGCCACCGGTGAGAGTGAAATGGCAAAAACGCAAAGAGACCGGCAACGCGCGTCACCGATTTATAAAACAGCGTTTCTTTTCAATCAAAAGGCAAGGTCAAAAATGCGAGTCAGGCAGCAGTTTAGCGTACTGCCTGATGAGGAGAATAACCGTTAACGATAGTTCACAATCACCTGATTGCTCTGAACTTTTAATGCGGGAATTAAGCGACCACCGCCGGGGACTTCCCAGATGAAACGCAGGGGTTCAACGGCAGGCACGTTGTTAAATGCCTGCGTGGTGCCGCTCTGCCCTTCTATCTCTACACAGCGTGATTGTGAACATAAGCGCACGCGTAAACCGGCAGGCGTCGGGCCATTCAGTTCATATCGCCAGGCGACCAGCGTCATCAGACCGGAGACGGGCTGGCTGGATGAAAGCGGCGACGACGAGGCCGCCACGCCGCGATGATTCAGGGTTATGCCGATACTACTGGCCTGCCACGCCCCTTCCCCGGCAGCCTGTACCACCAGCGGGAAAAGTAACAGCCAAAGCAGTTTGCGCATTATTTACCTCCAATGGTTGCCGTCATGCGGATGTTACGGTTATCGGACAGCTCCATGTTCGACAGCACCACCAGTTGCGGCAGGCTGCGGCGCAGGAAGCGCGACAGCAGAGGACGCAACGCATGGTTAACCAGCAGCACCGGCGGCGCACCCAGCATTTCCTGGCGGGACAGCGCCTCCTGAGTTTGCGCCAATAGTCGATCGGCGAGGCCCGGCTCCAGTCCCCCACCGCCCTGGAGTGCCTGCAATAGCAGACGTTCGAGCGCGGTGTCGAGACCAATCACGTTAACTTCATGATTACCCGGGAACCACTGCTGGGTGATCGCGCGCCCCAGCGCCACGCGAACCACCGCCGTGAGTTCATGCGGATCGCTCTGCAATGGCGCATGTTCCGCCAGCGTTTCCAGAATGGTGCGCATATCGCGAATCGGCACTTTTTCATCCAGCAGATTCTGCAACACTTTATGCAGCGTGGTCAGGGTCACCACACCCGGCACTAAATCTTCGGTCAGCTTCGGCATCTCCTGCGACACGCGATCCAGCAACTGCTGCGCCTCCTGGCGACCGAACAGTTCAGCCGCATACTGACCAATCAGATGGTTCAGATGGGTTGCGACGACGGTACTGGCCTCCACCACGGTAAAGCCCTGAATCTGCGCCTGCTCTTTTAAGGCACTTTCAATCCAGATAGCGTCCAGACCAAAGGCCGGATCCACTGTCTGTTCGCCGGGTAATGTCCCAGCCGCCGTGCCTGGGTTTATCGCCAGCCAGCGTCCCGGATAGGCGTCGCCGCTGCCAATCTCCACCCCTTTCATCAGGATGCGGTAATGCGCAGGTTGCAGATCCATGTTGTCGCGGATGTGCACCACCGGCGGCAGAAAGCCCATGTCCTGGGCAAACTTTTTACGGATACTGCGGATACGCCCCAGCAGTTCACCGTCCTGCTGAAAATCGACCATCGGGATCAGGCGATAGCCCACTTCCATGCCGAGTGAGTCTTCCAGTTGCACATCGTTCCAGGTGGCTTCCACCACTGAGTTGTTTTCCGCAACTTTAGTCGGTTGTGGCTCGACAGGCGCCTTCTGCTCACGTCCCCGGATCCACCAGGCCAGTCCCAGCAGCGCGGCGGTAAACATCAGGAACACCAGGTTTGGCATGCCCGGCACCAGGCCCAGCAGACCCAGAACCGCGGCGCTCAGCAACATCACGCTCGGATTACTGAACAGTTGCCCGACCATCTGCTCGCCGACGTCCTGATCGGTACTGACGCGGGTGACGATGACGCCCGCCGCGGTTGAAATCACCAGCGCGGGGATCTGCGCCACCAGACCATCACCGATGGTCAACAGGGTATAGCTTTCCGCAGCATGCCCCATGCTCATCCCATGTTGCAGCACCCCCACCAGCAGACCGCCCACAACGTTAATCACCATAATCAGAATACCGGCGATGGCGTCGCCACGAACGAACTTACTCGCACCGTCCATTGAGCCATAGAAGTCGGCTTCCTGAGTCACTTCAGAACGACGCTTTTTCGCCTCATCTTCACCGATAAGGCCGGCATTAAGGTCGGCGTCAATCGCCATCTGTTTACCCGGCATCCCGTCAAGAACGAAGCGCGCACCCACTTCAGCGATACGCCCGGCACCTTTGGTGATAACCATAAAGTTGATGATGACGAGAATAACAAACACCACGATGCCGATAGCAAAGTTACCGCCGACCAGGAAGTGACCAAACGCTTCAACGACCTTGCCCGCCGCCGCCGCGCCAGTGTGCCCTTCCATCAAAATAATACGAGTGGAAGCCACGTTCAGCGCCAGACGCAGCAGCGTAGTGAACAGCAGAATGGTCGGAAACGCGGCAAACTCCAACGTGCGCTGGGTGAACATCGCCACCAGCAGCACCATAATCGACAGTGCGATGTTAAAGGTAAACAGCAGGTCAAGGATGAACGCCGGCAACGGCAGGACCATCATCGACAGGATCAGCAGAATGAGGATTGGCCCGGCAAGGATCTGCCACTGCGTGGTTTTCATGTTGTTGGGCAGGCGCAGCATCGCAACCAGATTAGCCATCGGTAGTCTTCTCGTTCATAAAATCCAGGGCTTCAGGCACTGGAAGATTTGCAGGTTGTGGTGGACGTTCCCCACCGGCGAGCCGCCAGCGTTTAAGCTGCCACACCCAGGCCAGCACTTCCGCGACGGCGGCGTACAGTTGTCCGGGGATCTGCTGACCAATCTCAGCATGGCGATAAAGCGCACGCGCCAGCGGCGGCGCTTCAAGGGTGGGAATTTTGTTCTCGGCACCGATCTCGCGAATGCGCAGGGCCACAAGTCCGGCCCCTTTCGCCACGACTTTCGGCGCGCTCATCTTATTTTCGTCGTATTGCAGCGCCACCGAATAGTGAGTCGGGTTGGTGACGATGACATCGGCATTAGGGACATCACTCATCATGCGTCGACTCGCCGCCTGGCGCTGCATCTGCCGGATACGCCCCTTCACATGAGGGTCGCCTTCATTCTGTTTAAATTCGTCACGGATATCCTGGCGTGACATGCGTAATTTTTTCAAATGGCTCATGATCTGGAAAATCACGTCGAATCCGACCATCGGGATCACCCCCAGCACCACCAGCAGCGCACACAGCCCAACGAGATCCAGCGCATTGCCCATCGCCGCGCGCGGTGACTCCGCCATCAGGCGCATCATCTCCGGCCAGTTATGCCACAGGTAGAGTGCCGTCACGCTGCCCACCAGCGTGGACTTCAGAATCGCCTTCAGCAGTTCCGCCCCGGTCTGCGCGGAAAACATGCGTTTGATGCCGGGCAACGGATTGAGCTTGGAAAATTTGGGTTGCAGCGATTTACCGCTAAAAACAAGACCGCCGAGCAGGACCGGCGAGATCAGCGCCACCAGCACCACGCCTGTAATCAGCGGCAGCAGCGCGATCATCGCTTCTTTAATCAGCAGAATAATTTGCCCGAGGATCAGATTAGGATCATTGACCATGCTGTGGTCAAAACGCAGTCCTGCCGACAACATGCCCGATAACCGTCTGGCCAACGACTCACCGCCAATCCAGATAATGCAGACGCCCACCAGCAAAATCAGCAGTGAGGTCAGTTCTCTGGAACGGGGGATCTGCCCCTCTTCCCGCGCTTTCTCAAGTCGGTGGGGTGTGGGGGCTTCTGTTTTGTCGTCGTTGTCGTTTTCGTCTGCCACGGCCCGCATCTGTGATGATTTACAATAGGGCTCATTGTGCCCTTCCCCGCGCGAAGCAATGCGGAGAACAAAGGGGTGATTCCCCGCTTTTTTGACTGTTACCCCTCTCAGCAGAGTATTTTCAGAATTTATTTAGTCTTAATCTGGAATCTATCTTTTGACGCTGAGGACAACATAATGATTGACAAACCCTCAAAGAGAAAAATAAAAACTCAAAAAGACACATGACACTAACAATACAAAACAAATAAAAAACACAGGTTAACACATTCATTTCTACAAATAAAAAATACATCAACACATTAAATTCAGTGTTTTTATTTTATAACCCCATCTTACTTAACCCACTTTATATATAGACATTATAAATATAAAAAACACATTTCATCGCGCAATCAAAAGGATTATTTTAAGTAACCTAAAACCATTAAACGATGGCAGAGTCAACAAACAAGCCCACTGTGTTGCTTAATAACAAAGTGACGGGATATGAACGTTAACATATGGAGATTGCGATGCGTTTAACACCACTATTAATAGCAGCTTCGCTATTATCACTCGCCTCTATGGGGAGTAGGGCAGATGAGAACAATGCAGGTACTATCCACTTCACCGGTGAAATTGTTGATCCAAGTTGTACTATAACGGGCGATAGCGGAAAAGACAGTACCGTATATCTTGGTTCTTTCGCGCCCAGCTTTTTTACCGGTAACGGTGGTAAATCCGACGATGCCGCATTTACCATTACGTTGGCTGGCTGCCCAGTGGCAACCACAGGATTAGATCGTATTCAGTTAACATTTAAAGGCATCACCATCGTCGGACACGATGACCTTCTGGCACTTACGGCCGGCGGTGCCACTGGCGTCGGCATCTCTGTTAGCACTGAAGCAGCACCAACAACAAACCTCAACCTGACCGGCGCGGATGGCCAGGTGTATATTCCACTGCAAGCAACATCAGCCGATATATCCCAAAATTTCGTCGCCCGCTATGAATCCTATGATGCGACGCCCATCACACCCGGAAATGCGTATGCAGATATGACAGTCAATATTTTGTATCGATAAGTCGCCTCTTTAATTATCAGATGATAGCCTGCCCCGTGGCAGGTTATCTTCGCTATGCGTTGAGAAAATAAAATGAAGGCACCGTTGTTACTTATTCTATTAACGACATCCAGTTCCCTCTTTTCCCTGGGAAGTAGTGCAGAAGGCATTCAACTGGGCCGTACACGCGTGGTATATGACGCCAATAAAAAAGAGGCAGCCCTCCCACTTATCAATACGGAAAAAGAATTGCCCTGGCTTGTTCAGTCATGGGTTATGAATGCAGATAATAAAACACGGGCACCTTTTATTATCACACCACCACTGTTTCGTTTAGACCCGAAGTCCGGACAAAGCCTGCGAGTCATGCGCAGTGAAATGATTACCACAACAGATAGAGAATCACTTTACTATCTGATTGTCAGAATGATTCCTGCCCGTGACCGTAAGGATGAACAGTCTAACGCTCTCCACCTTATCTACAGGACGCAAATTAAGTTGTTCTACCGTCCTTCGGGTCTGAGCGGGACGCCAGAAGAGGCGTGTCAAAACCTTCGGTATAGCCAATCAGGCAATCAACTACGAATCGAGAATAGTAGTGCGTTTTACAGCGTTTTTGATTCTGTACTGGTAGGAAACACACAGCTAAGGACAGCAGATATGGTTGCCCCTAAAAGCAGTGTCTCACTGACATTCGATGCCAAAACGGCAGCGCAGAGTGTTTCATGGCGCTGCATCAACGACTATGGCGGAACGACCGATAAATTTACCACGTCGTTGAAACCATGAATAACCGCGCTCAGCCACTAAGCCATTCCTCCAGCCGCGCTTTTGCCCCCTTATTGCACGGGCTGAGTGGTTTATTGTTCTTGAGTAGTTCTGTTCTCTATGCCCGCGATTTTTATTTTCAACCCAACTCCCTTGAAGGTGGCGAAAACACACCACAGACGACCAATCTGGCGATTTTCGACAACCCGAAGGCTCAGCTCGCAGGTAGCTATCCTTCACACATTCTGCTCAACGACAGAAAAATCCAGGAAAAAACGCTGGCTTATGTCAACGCCGAAGACGGAAGCCTGGTTCCCCTGCTTACCCCGAAAATGCTGCGCGAATGGGGAATCAAGGTGGACGACTACCCCATACTGGCATCCGAGCCTGCCGATAAGCCCCTGAAACACGATCTGGGAACTTATATTCCTGCTGCAAGTGCTGTTTTTGATTTTAAATTACAGAATCTGCATCTCAGCATCCCCCAGATTGCGGTTCAGAAAGTGAATGCGAACGCTGTCGATCCCTCACGCTGGGATGCGGGCGTTCCGGTGCTGTTTGCTGATTACGCGTTTAGCGGTCAGGATAATCTCGCACACACTCAGGGACAGCACAGTAATCAATATTTGAATCTTCGCAGCGGCGCGAATCTGGGGGAATGGCGTCTGCGCAACTATGGCACCTGGTCAAATGCCGCGGATAATCAGGGCTGGCAGAATATTGCCACGTGGATACAACACGATGTGCAAACGTTAAAAGCGCAGTTTATCGCCGGTCAGAGCAGCACGCGTGGAGAAGTCTTCGATAGCCTGCAGTTCAATGGTATTAACATCGCCTCTGATGACGAGATGCTGCCAAACAGCGAAAGAGGCTATGCACCGACGCTCCGCGGAACGGCCTATTCCAATGCCGTGGTGACCGTCAAACAAAATGGCTACACCATTTATCAACAAAACGTCGCCCCTGGAGCTTTCGAAATCAACGATCTGGCAGCCTCCACCAACAGTGGCGATCTGGAACTTAGCGTACAGGAAGCGGATGGCTCGGTGCGTACCACCATCCAGCCTTTTTCCAGCATTGCGCTAATGCAGCGCCCTTCTCGCCTGCGTTTTGAAGCCACTGCAGGCCGCTATCGGGCAGACAATGGCAGCAACGACAAAGAACCCGAATTTGCTCAGGGCAGTGTCATTTATGGAATCAATAATACATTCACGGCGATCGGCGGTTTAACTACCGCACAAGACTATAACGCTGTCAACGCGGGAATGGGCGTTAGCCTCGGCAACTGGGGGGCGATCTCCGCGGATGTCACAGCTGCACGAAGCGTTCTGGATTCAGGTAACATCAGCAGCGGGCAGTCATGGCGAGTCCTGTACACAGGGGATTTCAACCCAACCAATACGCACTTTTCCCTTTCAGGCTACCGATACTCAAGTGAAGGTTATTACAGTTTTGCGGAAGCCAATCAACACCAGACGAAAGATTCATCAGATGAAACGCGGGATCATAAACGTAATCGGCTGCAACTCAATATCAGCCAACCCGTGGGCGCCGGAAATATTTATATCAACGGCTATCAGCAAAATTATTGGAATAATAGCCGTCGTGATAGCTCCCTTTCTGCAGGTGCAAGTTACAGCCTGATGGGCATCAGCTACAACGTCTCTCTCACCTGGAACACGACCAGCAATAGCGAGGACGATCGTTCGCTTTATTTAGGGTTAACGATTCCCCTAAGCCACTGGCTACCTGATAGCTGGGCAACCTACAGCCTTAACAATAATCAGCACGGTGCAACCACGCAAAACGTAGGGCTGAACGGTTCGCTACTGGCCGATAACCGCCTGAGCTATTCGCTTCAGCAAAGCCACAGTAATCAGAATCCTCAGGACAGCAGCAGCGTATATGGCACCTGGTATGCCCAATACGGCAGGCTCAATGCCGGTTATTACACGGCGTCAGATGGCTCGCGCCAGCTCAGCTACGGTGCGAATGGCGCACTGGTCGCGCATCCTCGTGGCATTACGCTATCGCAACCCCTCGGTAGCCAGTTCGCGATAGTCGATGCCGACGGCGCAGCCGGAGTCAGTTTTCAGAATCAACGTGGGATCCATACTGATATGTTTGGCAATGCCATCATTCCTTCCATTTCGGCTTATCAAGAAAATCACATCAACATTGATACCACTACGCTGCCAGATGATGTCGACAGCAGTAATACCTCATCAACAGTGGTCCCTTCGCGAAACGCCGCCGTCGTGGCGCATTTCAGTGCTCGTCGGGGTTATCGCGCGCTGGTTACGCTGGTGCAATCATCAGGACAACCGCTGCCCTTTGGTACGATGGTGACCTCAGAAGATGGTCTGCTCAATGGCATTGCCGATGATCAGGGCGTGGTCTATCTCGCCGGACTCAGCGGTACCGTCACGCTCAAGGCAAAATGGGGAAATCAGGAGCGGCAAAGGTGTATCGCAACGATTACAACCAGTGAAGAGATTCCCCAGAATACGGATGCCGCCGACATCAAGCGCATGACGGCGGCTTGCAAGCAAGGAGGATAAATGAAGCAATTTCGATGGGCCTGGCTTTTCACCCCACATCGTCTGCACGTACTGATTTTGTTGAGCGGGCTACTTCCCGTATTGCAGGCATTCGGTGCAACCACCTATCTGAGTGGTTGCTTCCCCACCAAGGGCAGAGTCGATGTCCCGCTCAATTACGACCTAAGCGCGGAGGATAACTACGCCGGGAATAGAATCCAGCCAACAATAAGCTTTGTATTTCCCTCGGATCCGCATGCAGCGCAGTGCAGTTCGTGCCCTGGGGTGACAGGTACAACCACCGAGAAGATCTACAGTTACCGTACCACGCCACTACCTACCGGCCGAACGGCTAAATATGGCAAGCTCACTAACAACTTAGATATCCAGATATCAGCCTTCTCCGATACCGTCTCGGGAGGAGGTACCGCTTATCTCCTCGAAACCTATCCCAATCAGTCGCCCACAACCAGTCTGTTCGAAGGCGATAATAGCGAAGCGACGCAGTCACTTTGCGCAAACAGTCCTGTAGCCGGCAATCCTAAGCGTTTATTCAACTGGAACAAGATAAGTCTCTCGTTGTATATCGTTAACCCGATATTCGGCATAGAAACCATTCCGAATCAGCTACTGATGTCCACCAGCGTATGCATCTTTTACGGCTCGGGGTCGTGTAACTTCAGCAAAGCCAGTGTCGCGTCGGAAATGTACATCTCTGGCGCTATTAACGCACCGCTCAGTTGTACGATAAACGCAGGGAGTACGATCAATGTCGATTTTGAAACCCTGGCCAGTTCTAATTTTACTGCACCTGGAGCCGTTCCTTCAGGATTCACGCTGCGTGATGTAGATATCAAATTCCACTGCGACAGTACCGCTGTTAGTAATAGCGACAAAATAAAGCTGACCCTATCCGCCGATCAGGGCGTTAACGATACAGGCACAGGACTCATTGCTAAAATGATAGGACGAGACGACATTGGCGTAAGAATGTATGACAGCAATGATAATGGCATACCGCTGGATGGTAGTGCGGACTTCCCCATTGTGTTAGATGGCAACGGCGATGGTCATATCCAGATGACCGCCGCACCGGTTGCCACAACCAGTAATAAACCCGATGCTGGCCATTTTGAAGGCAACGTCACGGTAAAAATGGATATCCGTTAACTGCAAAGTGAACAATGGCCCCGACGGGCCATTCAGACTGCTGACAAAGAAGGAAAAAGCGTGTTTTCTCCTTCTTTGTAGTAAGCAGATGAAAATCAATGAATTGATTTTCCTTATTTTTTACTGGGCGATATCTGCTCGCCCAGTATCAACAGGAGATTTGTCATCACTCTCAATGGCCCTTGAGGGCCATTGTTCTCAAAAGCCTAAACTATCCAGCAGGTCGTCCACCTGGTCCTGGCTGGCGACAACGCCCGCTTTGGTCGCATCGACCTGCGGACCATTCAGCAGGCTTTCACTTTCGCGTTTGGGTCGAGAACTCTGCTCCGGAATATTTTCCAGTAGTACCATCAGCAGCTGACGTTCAATCTCCTGAATCACATCCATCATGCGTTTAATCACCTGACCGGTCAGATCCTGGAAGTCCTGCGCCATCATGATGTCAAGCAACTGTGCGTTGGTGAAACTGGTATGCCCGGGCACATCGCCGAGGTATTTTCGAGTGTCTGTCACCAGCTCGCGGGCGTCAGACAGCTCAATCGGGTTTTCAAACCACTCGTCCCAACGCTTGCTCAGCGCCTTCGCCCCTTTCTCCATCTCGTCCTGATGCGGCTGAGAAGCCTCAACGCTGTTCAGGGCGCGCTCAGCCGCCTGCGCGGTCATCTGTACTACATAGTCCAGACGGTCACGGGCATCAGGAATGGCTTCTGCCGCTTCGGCAATCGCCTGGTCCAGTCCCAGTTCGCGCAGACTGTCACGCAGCATACGGGTCAGGCTACCAATGCGGGCAATGATATCCCCGGCAGAATGTTCATCTACGGGTTTAATCTGTGGTTGCATCATGGTCAGCCCCTTACATGCCCAGTTTCTCAAAGATTTTATTGAGTTTTTCTTCCAGCGTCGCCGCCGTGAACGGTTTCACTACGTAGCCGCTGGCCCCGGCCTGCGCCGCGGCAATGATGTTCTCTTTCTTCGCTTCTGCCGTGACCATCAGCACCGGCAGTGAGGACATTCCGCTGTCCGCGCGAATGGTTTTCAGCAACTCGAGACCGTCGATGTTCGGCATGTTCCAGTCGGAAATGACAAAACCAAACCCACCTGCCTGCAGTTTATTCAACGCATCCGCGCCATCTTCGGCTTCTTCCACGTTGTTAAATCCCAACTCCTTAAGCAGGTTACGCACGATGCGACGCATGGTGGAAAAGTCATCCACAACCAAAAACTTAAGCTCTTTATCCGCCATAAAAAATTACTCCTGATTCAAATACGTATTGCCTGTCCGGCACTGATTTTCGCCAGCATCTGCTGGCTAACCTGACTAAGATCGACCACTTCGCTGACGCCACCCATATTGATAGCTTCGCGCGGCATGCCGAACACCACACAACTTGCTTCATTTTGCGCAATCGTCCAGGCGCCCGCCTGGTGCATCGCTAACATTCCGGCGGCGCCGTCGTTGCCCATTCCCGTCAGGATCACCCCGACGGCGTTGCGCCCCGCATGAATCGCTACCGAATGAAACAGCACATCCACCGACGGCCGGTGCCGGTTAACCGGTGGACCGTCATGAATTTTGATTTGATAGTTTGCCCCGCTGCGTGCCAGTTCCATGTGTTTATCGCCCGGCGCAATGTAGGCATGACCCGGCAGAACACGCTCGCCGTCCTCCGCCTCTTTCACGGTTATCTGACACAGCTTGTTCAGACGTTCAGCAAACGAGCGGGTAAAACCGGGAGGCATATGCTGCGTAATAATGACCGCCGGACTGGAGAGCGGCAGCGGTTGCAGCACATGGCGAATTGCCTCGGTGCCCCCCGTCGAGGCGCCAATCGCAATCAGTTTTTCCGAACTGAGCAGCGGCCCCGCCTTTAAGGTGACCGGCGCCGCAAGCGGTTTATGGGCTGTCAGACGTGCGCGTGACGCCGTGCGCACTTTCTCCGCAATCATCTCGCTGTAGGCCAGCATCCCTTCGCGGATCCCCAACTGCGGCTTGGTGACAAAATCGATCGCCCCCAGTTCCAGCGCCCGCAGCGTCACTTCCGAGCCTTTCCCCGTCAGCGACGACACCATCACCACCGGCATCGGACGCAGTCGCATCAGCTTTTCAAGAAAATCGAGGCCGTCCATCCGCGGCATTTCGACGTCCAGCGTCAGCACGTCAGGGTTATATTTCTTGATTAAATCCCGGGCGACGAGCGGATCGGGTGCGGTTGCCACCATCTCCATGTCGCTATAGCTGTTAATAATTTCGGTCATGATTTGGCGCATCAATGCAGAATCATCGACCGACAACACCCTGATTTTACTCATGCTTTACCCTTACTTAGCGCATAAACCGTTTGCCCGCGCAGGCTAAAGTCGCGCACGAGGTTACTAAAGTTCTCTGAATGCCCGGCAAACAGCAGACCATCAGGCTTAAGAAGAGGGACAAAACGGCGCAGAATGTCCTGCTGCGTCGTTTTATCGAAATAGATCATCACATTGCGGCAGAAAATGGCGTCGAACGGTCCCGGCACGTTGTACTGCTTATCGAGCAGGTTAATCACGGAAAACTCGACGTGGCTTGCCAGTTCCTGACGTACACGCACCAGCCCATCATGAGGACCGGTTCCGCGCATGAAATAACGCTGGAGCTGCTGCGGCGACAGGGTCTTCAGTTCGTCCAGGCGATAGATCCCGCTACGGGCCTTTTCCAGCACTTCAGTATCAATATCGCTGGCGAACACCTTCCAGCGCCCTGGCGCCATGCCCAGCGTATCGGCCAACGTAATGGCGATACTGTACGGCTCTTCACCGGTCGATGCCGCGGCGCTCCAGACCCGGTATTCGCCGCTGTGACGACGCGCGCTTTCCGCCAATACCGGGAAATGGTGCCCTTCGCGGAAAAAAGCGGTCAGGTTAGTGGTCAACGAGTTGATAAAAGCCTGCCACTCTGCGCTGCTTTGATTCGCTTCCAGCACGCTGAGATAGTGACCAAAATCATCCATTCCCAGCGTACGCAGACGACGGACCAGGCGGTTGTAAACCATGTCCCGCTTGTGGTCCGCCAGCACGATCCCCGCACGCTGGTAGATTAATTGACATATCCGACGAAAGTGCGCGTCGGACAGCGCAAGGCGCTGGGTCATCTGTAACAATAATGACGTTTGCCCGTTGGGCAGAGATGATGTCATAGCGCCTTCTCAATCACATTCAGGATACAACGGGCACAGCCTGCGGCGGTGCCGATTCTTGGTGTGTTACCACATGCTCTTCAAGTTTGAATACTGCTACACGGGCTGACAGCGTGTCGGCCTGATGCGCGAGTTGCCCGGTCGCGGCGGCGGCTTCTTCCACCAGCGCGGCGTTCTGTTGTGTCACCTGATCCATCTGGGTGACGGCCTGTGCCACCTGCTCTATTCCTCTGCGTTGTTCGTCTGACGCCGAGGCAATCTCGCCCATGATGTCGTTGACCCGGGTGACCGAGCTGACGATTTCCGTCATGGTACGGGCAGCCGTATCGACGAGTTGCGATCCCTGGTGGACGCGGTTCACCGACTCTTCAATTAACCCTTTAATCTCTTTTGCTGCCTGGGCGCTGCGGCTCGCCAGGTTGCGTACTTCTCCGGCAACCACAGCAAATCCACGCCCCTGCTCACCAGCACGCGCCGCTTCGACCGCCGCGTTGAGCGCCAGAATATTGGTCTGGAAGGCGATACCGTCGATCACCCCGATAATGTCGCCAATCTTTTGCGAACTGGCGGCAATCGCCTGCATCGTACTGGCGACTTTGGTGGTCTGTTCGCCGCCGGTTTTCGCCGTTTCGGCGGCGCTTTTTGCCAGCCCGGAAGCCTGGCGCGCATTGTCGGCGTTTTGACCGACGGTAGCCGTTAACTGCTCCATGCTGGCCGCCGTCTGCGCCAATGACGCCGCCTGCTGCTCGGTGCGTGAGGAGAGATCGTTATTACCCATCGCGATTTCAGAAATCCCGGTGTGCATCGCCAGACTGCCCTGACGCACGTCGCTGACGGTTTCCCGCAGCGCCTGTTGCATCGCCTTCAGGCTGGCAAAGATCGCCGAAATCTCATTACGCCCGTAAACCGCAATCGGCCGCGCCAGGTTGCCCTCGGCAATGCTGTCAAAATGACTGCCGATAATCGCCAGCGGCTGGACGATCATTTTGCGCGACCAGTACAGCGCTCCGGTGGTTAACAGCGCGGCAATAATGACCATGCTGATAAAGATCGCTGCCGACATGTGATAGTTGTTTTTGCTCTGTTGCCCAGCCACCACCAGCACATGGTTAATGTTCTGCTGCCAGGCGTTAAAGTTCACATCAAAGGCATCCTGTGACGCCTGCACTGGCGCGGTCAGAAAGTCTGACAACTGGTTGTTTTCAAGCCAGGTGGCCTGATGCTCCAGATCGCTGCGCCACTGGGTGAAGCTTTTCTCTGTTGCGTCCTGCAGCGCTTTGCCCGATTCCGTATTCGCCTCGATAGCCTTGAAGCCATTGAACAACGTGGCGGACTGCGCCAGGCTTTCGCGCGCGATAACCATCAGGCTTTTGATGTCATCGGGCGGATAGCTCAGCGCCGTTAATGTCCCGGCCTTGTTGAGGGCGGTACTCGCCTGTAATAAAACGGCGCGCGTTTGTGCCAGCGCCGCGCGTTGCTGATTACTCTGCTCGACCTGATTCAGGCTCTGAAAACCGTCCCGAAATGCCCAGAAAGACAAGCCATTACTGCCAATCTGCAATACACCGCAGAGGATCAAAATCAAAAACAGCGTGGTCGAGATTCGAATACGATTAAACATCAACGCTCCCATCAGGCGGCAACGGCCGCAGTGTTAAATTTCGGTCAAAATGTTTCCCAGTTAGTATCGTGCTCCATGCTTAACGAGGGCTTCTGCGCGCTGCGGGGCGCGTCTGCAGAAGTCCGTTCTTCTTTGGTTTTTACCGCATAAGGACGCGCGGCAAGACGAAATGCGGAGACCGCCATCGTCAGTCGGCTGGCCTGTTCTTCCAGCGCGGCCGCGGCGGCTGCGGATTCCTGGACCAGCGAGGCGTTTTGCTGCGTCACGCGGTCCATTTCAGAAACCGCCAGCGCCACCTGATCGATGCCACGGCTTTGTTCATCAGAAGCCGAGGCAATTTCGCCCATAATGTCGGTCACGCGGGTCACCGCATTGACGATATCGTTCATGGTCTCACCCGCGCTTTCGACCAGCACGGAGCCGGTATCCACGCGCGAAACGGAATCTTCAATCAGCGCTTTGATCTCTTTTGCCGCCTGCGCACTGCGACTGGCCAGATTACGTACCTCACCGGCGACCACCGCAAAGCCACGCCCCTGCTCACCTGCTCGCGCGGCTTCCACCGCGGCGTTCAGTGCCAGGATATTGGTCTGGAAGGCAATACCGTCGATAACGCTGATAATGTCGGCAATTTTCTTCGAGCTACCGGCAATTTCATGCATCGTTTTAACGACGTTATCCACCACTTTGCCGCCGTGCTGCGCGGTTTCCGAGGCGCTCTGCGCCAGTTGCGACGCTTGTCGGGCATTGTCGGCGTTCTGTTTCACCGTCGCGGTTAACTCTTCCATGCTGGCCGCCGTCTCTTCCAGCGCCGACGCCTGTTGTTCGGTCCGCGATGAAAGATCGGTGTTGCCGGTGGCGATTTCCGTGGTACCGGCGTAGATGGCATCGGAGCCTTCGCGCACCTGGGTGACGGTGTCTACCAGCGAGCGCTGCATGTGATCGACGCTACCAGCCAGTTCGCCAATTTCATTCCGTCCGGCAACGGTCAGCGTGTTGGTCAGGTTGCCGCCGGCGATTTCACGAATATGAGCGATGACGCTGGCAAGCGGGTTGAGCAGGGTGTGACGAATGCCGTACCACACCACCACCAGGATCAGCACCAGCACCACCGCCAGAATGGCGAGTTGCCACTGCGCAAACTGGTAGTCGCGCGCGCTTTCATCAAACGCCTGGCGATAGAGTTTTTCGCTGACGCTGGCGTACTTGCTCTTCGCGTCGCCGAGTCCGTTTTGCATTCCCTGCGTCGGTTGCGCGAAAAAGGCATCCATGTTGCCGCTTTCCAGGAACTGCACCAGTTCGGTTAAACCGGCAAAATAGTTCTGGTATTTTTCGTCCACATTGTTGCTGACCTCCACCATCTCTGGCAGCGGATCGATAGCTTTAAATCTGGCGTAGTGCTCTGCCGCCTGAGCGAGGGAATTTTTCGCGCTCTTCAGCAGATCGTTTTTTGCGCTACTCTGCTGATTGTTGGCGTCCATCATCATGCGTGCAGAGGAACGGCTGAGGTTGATACGTGTTTGCAGCATCAGATCCCATGTCGAGGTCAGTTCACTCTGCTGTTGGCGTAGATCGTTGGAAATAACAAAACTTTTTTGATTCTGCTGTAAAGACGAAAACAGCAAACCACCAGAGACAAGCTGTAGCAGTGCGAAAACCCCCAGCACCATCATCAGCATTGTGACAACGCGGATACGGTTAAACATAAGGCACCTTCCTGAAAACGAGTTAACAACGTTATCGGCACCCTTGATAAGAACTTTACGTTTGCGAAAGGGAAATCCAGGTCAGAAGGCGATATCCACTCCACCCTGTCACTGAGATGGCAGACGCGTGGCTGGCAGTCACAGACGTTTATGCTATCCCGTGCTAAAAAGTACGCGGTCATGAATACAACAAAATAAGCAAATAATAAAAAAAAGTTGTAACCCACGACGAATTACTCCAGGTTAGGTAGGAAATGATTTGGCGTAATTAAATACATAAAACATATGTATCGCTGATAAAAAATTGTTAAATTCAGCCTGAGGGATTTTTAGTGGCAAATGCAAATAAACTCACGATATTCATCGTGATTTTCATGCTGGCAGGTATTGTGTCAGGTGCGGTTATTCACTCGTATACATCCGAAAGCGTCATTGCCGCCTGGTCGGATAACATCACCCTCCTCACCGACATCTTCTTACGTTTGATTAAGATGGTTATCGCCCCCCTGGTGTTCAGCACTCTGACTGTGGGCATTATGCGTCTTGGCGAGACGTCCACCATCGGACGTGTGGGCGGCAAAGCGATGATCTGGTTCATCAGCTCTTCTATTCTTTCCATTCTGGTGGGCCTTTTTATTGTCACCCTGGAACAACCCGGCAGCGGACTCAATCTGGCTATCCCGAAAGAAGCCGTGGATACCGGTCTCGCCGTCGGCGGGATGAGCCTGAAAGGTTTCCTGTCACATACCATTCCTACCAGCATTGCCGGTGCGATGGCCAATAACGAAATTTTGCAGATTGTGGTGTTCTCAATGTTCTTCGGGATCGGCGGCGCGTCGTTGGGCGAAAAATTCAATACCCCGCTGGTGGCGGCGCTGGACGTGGTTTCCCACATTATGTTGAAAGTGACCGGCTACGTGATGTACGTCGCCCCGCTGGCCATTTTTGCCGCCATCTCCTCGGTGATCGCCACCGAAGGATTGGGCATTTTGCTCAACTACGCCTCGTTCATTGGCGGTTATTACGTGGCAATTCTGATGACCTGTCTGGTGTTGCTGGCAGTGGGATATCTGGTACTGAAAAAAGAGGTGTTTCGCCTGCTTGGTATGCTCAAGGATCCGGTTCTGGTGGCCTTTACCACCAGCAGTTCTGAAGCGGCCTATCCGAAAACGCTGGAGCAACTGACGACATTTGGCTGCTCGCGCAACATCGTCTCTTTCGTGCTGCCCATTGGTTACTCGTTCAACCTGGTCGGTTCAATGGTTTACTGCTCTTTTGCGTCGATGTTTATCGCGCAGGCCTACAACATTCATCTGTCGTTTGCTGAGATTAGCGTCCTGATGCTCACGCTGATGCTGGCGTCAAAAGGTATTGCCGGCGTTCCGCGTTCCGCGTTAGTGGTGCTGGCGGCAACGATTCCGAGCTTTAACATTCCGGTCGCCGGCATTTTGCTTCTGATGGGTATCGACCATTTTCTCGACATGGGCCGTTCCGCCATTAACGTGTTAGGTAACGGTATTGCGACGGCGATGCTGGCACAAAACGAAGGTTTACTGGAAGAGAGTGAGGAGGAGGCGGTGTCGCAGCAGGTCGGAGCATAACGGTTGACTGTCAGATAGCGCTTCGCTTATCCGGCCTACGTTGAGGTGGTAGGCCGGATAAGGCGTTTACGCCGTCATCTGATCATGCGATTAGGCGACGTGAGAGGCGGCCATATCTAACAGCGCCATTTCGTCACTGTTCAGCAGTTTCTCAATGTTCACCAGAATCAACATCCGGTCGCCCAGCGCACCGAGTCCGGTCAGGTATTCCGTTGACAGCGTTACGGCAAATTCCGGTGCAGGACGGATTTGCTCTGCGGTCAGCGACAGCACATCAGACACGCCATCGACAACGATCCCCACCACGCGCTGTCCCAGATTCAGCACAATCACCACGGTGTTATCGTTGTAATCAACATCACCCTGGCAGAACTTCACGCGCAGATCGACAATCGGCACAATCACGCCGCGCAGGTTGGTCACCCCTTTGATGAAGGCAGGCGTGTTGGCAATGCGCGTGACCTGATCGTAACCACGGATCTCCTGCACTTTCAGGATGTCGATACCGTACTCTTCATCTCCCAGCGTAAACACCAGGAATTCCTGACCTGACGGCTCGCCGGCCAGTTTGCTTACATTAGTCATACCGGTCATATTTTACCCTTTCTTACTCAATCAGGCGGCGGTGATCGCCATACGTTGTTCGCGATTTAAACCCTGCAGGGCGGAGACATCCACAATCAGCGCGACGCTGCCATCGCCAAGAATAGTGGCGGCTGAAATACCCGGCACTTTGCGATAATTACTCTCCAGGTTTTTAACCACCACCTGGTGCTGACCGATCAACTGATCGACCAACAGCGCGTAACGGCGACCGCCGCTTTGCAGGATCACCACGATGCCCTGGGTGGCTTCGGTTTTCGCCCCTTCCACTTCAAAGACTTTCCACAACTCAACCAGCGGCAGATATTCGCCGCGTACTTCCAGCACACGCTCGCCCCCGGCCAGCGGATGCAGATCATCGTCACGTGGTTGCAGGGATTCCATCACCGCATTCAGCGGCAGAATGAAGACTTCGTCGGCGACGCGCACGGACATGCCGTCGAGGATCGCCAGCGTCAGCGGCAGCAAAATACGAATGGTGGTGCCGGCCCCTTGCTTCGACTGGATTTCAACGTGGCCACCCATCTCCTGGATATTCCGTTTCACCACATCCATACCCACGCCGCGTCCGGAAACGTCGGTCACCTGCTCGGCCGTCGAGAAGCCTGGGGCAAAAATCAGCATCCCCACTTCGTCATCGGTCATGTTTTCATTGACCGCCATCCCCTGGGAGATCGCCTTCGCCAGAATGCGCTCGCGGTTCAGTCCAGCCCCGTCATCGGTCACTTCGATGCAGATGTTGCCGCCCTGATGTTCCGCCGACAAAATCAGATTGCCCACCACATTCTTACCGGATTCCATGCGTTTTTCCGGCAGTTCGATACCGTGGTCAAGGCTGTTACGCACCAGGTGCGTTAGCGGGTCGATAATGCGTTCAATCAGGCTCTTGTCGAGTTCCGTCGAGCTGCCGACCAGCGTCAGTTCAACCTGTTTACCAAGCTTGCCCGCCAGGTCGCGCACCAGACGCGGGAAGCGGCTGAACACGTATTCCATGGGCATCATACGAATCGACATCACCGATTCCTGCAGATCGCGGGCGTTACGTTGTAACTGCCCCATGCTGGTGATGAGATCGCCATGATTGACCGGGTCGAGTTCGTTCGAACGCTGGGCCAGCATTGACTGGGTAATCACCAGCTCACCGACCAGGTTGATCAGCTGATCTACCTTCTCCACCGCCACGCGAATGCTGGTGGATTCACTGGCGCGTGCCGGTTTTTCCCGCTCTACGCGTCCGGTTTGCGCTTCTCTGCCAACCGCTTTCACCGCTGGGACGGCGACGACAGGCTGTTCGACCGCAACCACTTCAGCCACTTCCGGCTGGACCGCGGGTGCCGTCGCTGTCACCACTTTCTCAAAGGCAATCTGGTCGGCTTCAATCACAAAGCACAGCACGGCAATGACGTCATCCTCTGCAATGTCGCCATCAAGCGTGGCCGCCAGGCTGTCTTCGCCCTTGACGACATCAGACAGGGTGGACAGATTGCCCAGCTCTTCTTCCAGCAGGGCCACTTCACTGGCCTTCAGGCGCGAGAGAAAGATGCGTAATTTCGCTTCTTCTGCCACGACCACGTCGTCAGGTGTCGTGTTGTCGACCACGCTCAGTCGGGCATTCGCCACCACCGCTGGCGCGGTTTCACCTTTTGCTTCCAGCGCTAACTGGCGTAATGCCGTGCAGATGTATTCGAAACTGGCGGCATCCGGCTCCTGCGAACTTTTATAGGCATCGAGCTGTTCCTGCATAATATCTTTCGTTTCCAAAAACAGGTTGATAATGGCGGTATTGAGCTGCATCTCACCGCGACGCGCATCATCCAGCAGGTTCTCCATCAGATGCGTGGTTTCCTGCAAAACGGTAAAGCCGAACGTGCCGGCGCCCCCTTTGATGGAGTGCGCTGCACGAAATATGGCATTCAGTTGCTCGGCATCCGGCGCTTCGGGCGCCAGATCGAGCAGATGTTGCTCCATGTCAGCCAACAACTCGTCAGCTTCATCAAAAAAAGTCTGATAAAAATCGCTTATATCCATGCTCACGCTATCACCTCGGATTGGCTGGTGGCGATGTGGGAACGCTTACCTGCGGACTGGCCTCAGGCTGTTGTAATACACTTACCGGCTCGTTCTGGCTTTCAGCGTTTTCATGCAAAATGGCCTGTTCGGACTGTTTGTTCAGCACCAACAGACTGATTCGGCGGTTGATGGCGTCATCCGGACCGCGATCGCTCATACGCATCGTGGCGGCCATGCCGACCACCCGTAATACTTTTCCGTCATCCAGACCGCCCTGTACCAGTTCACGCCGCGAAGCATTGGCGCGATCGGCAGAGAGCTCCCAGTTGCTATAGCCTTTTTCACCGTTCGCGTAAGGGAAATCATCCGTATGCCCGGACAGGCTGATACGGTTGGGAATACCGTTCAGCACCGGGGCGATTGCCCGCAGGATGTCACGCATATAAGGCTCAACCTCGGCGCTACCGGTTTTAAACATCGGGCGATTCTGGCTGTCGATAATCTGAATACGCAGCCCTTCCTGCACCAGGTCAATCTTCAGATGCGGACGCAGCGCCCGCAGTTTGGGATCCGATTCGATAAGCTGATCGAGGTCGCCACGCAGTTTGCTCAGGCGATTTTGTTCCATACGTTTTTTCAGTTCATCGAGGTTCGGCTGCTTATTCACTTCACCCTGTTGCTGGGTAAAGTCATCACCACCGCCAGGAATCGCGCTCTGGCTATTGGAAATGCGATTCCCTCCCGTCACCGCCGTCGCCAGCGGGGTACGGAAGTATTCGGCAATCTGAATCAGTTCTTTAGGGCTGGAGATGGAAATGAGCCACATCACCAGAAAAAAGGCCATCATGGCGGTCATAAAGTCAGCGTAAGCAATCTTCCACGATCCGTGTGCGCCGCCGCCATGCCCCTTATGTTTGCGCCGTTTAACCACGACGATAGGATGAGACCGATTCTTCATGCGCCCTCAGTCGTCGTCTGCTGCTGTTGGTTCGGGTTTTTCACGGCGCGAACATGTTCTTCCAGTTCAATGAATGACGGGCGCTCGCTGGAATACAACGTTTTACGCCCAAACTCGACGGCGATCGGCGGGGCGTAACCGTTCAGATTTGACAGCAACGTGATTTTCACGCACTGCATCATTTTGCTGGTTTCCGCGCTCTTCTGACGCAGGACGCTGGCAAGCGGTGAAATAAAACCGTAGGCCAGCAGAATACCGAGGAATGTACCGACCATCGCATGGGCAATCAGTGAGCCCAGTTCTGCAGCCGGTCGATCCGCTGACGCGAGGGCGTGTACGACCCCCATCACCGCCGCAACGATACCAAACGCCGGCAGTGAATCCCCCATCAGTGCCAGGCTGTTGGCCGGGACTTCCGATTCACTTTCGTGCGTTTCAATCTCTTCGTCCATCAGCGCTTCGATCTCGAAGGTATTCATGTTGCCGCTGATGATCAGGCGCAGGTAATCGACGATGAATTCCAGCATCACCGAGTCGGCCAGAATACGGGGATAGCTGGCAAAAATTTCGCTCTCTTTCGGGTTCTCAATGTCTCGTTCAAGCGAGAACATCCCCTGCTGGCGAGACTTAGCCATCAGGCGATAGAGCAGTGCCAGCAGATCCATATACATCGCTTTGGTGTATTTCGAACGACGAAACAGTAACGGCAGCGCTTTCAGTGTCCCCTTGATGGCTTTACCGTTGTTACCCACGATAAATGCCCCTATTCCCGCGCCACCGATGATGACAAATTCAGCCGGTTGATAGAGTGCCCCCAGGTTTCCACCAGTCATCATGTAACCGCCGAAAACTGTACCAATAACCACCAGGTAACCTAATAAGATAAGCACGACATCATCCTTCTGCTGTTGACTATGACAGGATGCGCAGTCGGGGCGTTAACGCGTTGGCGAGGCAAAAAAAAGCAGCGGTAATGACTTACCGCTGCTGGAGTGTTTCGTCCACACCGTATCGGTTAAACAGCCTGTTCGATCTGTTCATCCAGCAGTTGTGGAATAATATCGGCAGCATCCTGGGAAAGTTTACGTCTTTTTACCGCACGGGAAGGCGGCTGGCATAAACTGCAGGCAAAACTGCCCGCAGGTTGGTGAGCGTGGGTAATGAAATTACCACCACAGCAGTTACAGCTTGATAACTGAAGCAAGCCGCTTTCGACAAAACGCACCAGCGTCCACGCGCGAGTCAACGCCAACAGCGGCCCATCTTCACCCTGCGGACACTGTTCCAGGTACAGTCGATACGCCTTAATGACGGCATCAACACCGCTACACAGGCCCGTTTTAAGTAAGAACTGCCAGGCATTACAGAACATGGAAGCATGTATATTTTGCTCCCAGGTCATAAACCAGTCAGTGGAAAACGGCAGCATGCCTTTTGGCGGGGGACTGCCGCGAAGTTCTTTGTACAGCTTGATGAGGCGACCGCGGCTTAACTGCGTTTCGCTTTCCAGCATTTGCAAACGGGCACCCAGTGTGATCAATTCCATCGCTAACTGGATATCACGAGCTTCCTGAACAATGCTTTTTTCACTCATCATCAGGCCCTTTTCTTACGCGCGGTTTCATCAGCCTGATTGACATCACTTAACAGACGCGTGGACAGCATGATACCGGTGTGAATTTGCTGGAGATCGTCTACTCTGGAATCCTGAGTCAGACGCGTAATGGTTTGATGACTGTCGAAACGGAAATGACACACAAGCTGATTCGTTTCTGCCAGTTTTACCATTTGCGGAAGGGTCAGCGCCCCCAGAGAGGTCGCCATTTCCTCATTGATTCCGAGACGAAACATGGCGGACGCTTTGTCCTGAACGATTAGACGCTGTGCAAGGAGTAAATATGACAAATTGATGTCATAAATGTGTTTCAGCAACTCGGATGTATGCATTATTCCCATCCAGAATAACCAACTTTTATTTTTATGCGGAAAAACCGCACCCCGTGATGTCGCCGGGAATTCCCGGTAAAAAAATCAAATATGTCAAACACATACCTTCGACTCAGGCGCTTAAAACATCAATGCGCGCGTCACGCTGGCATCTTGCCTGGTTGTAACGCGAGCACATGAATTCTTACAAATGCCTAAGATTTTTCCTAATTCGACGCAACTGTACTCGTCACACCCGAGACATACAACAAACCCACGCTGCGAATTTGGAAAATATGTGATGCACGTCACATAAATTAACTTAATCGTTAACATAAATCCATCAGTTGGGCTTTTATTTTGCTGGGAAATTAATCAGCAAAACGCCATTTTATTCTCACGGGTATTAAATCAAGCGTCAGGGGCGGCGAAAGATTTTACGCAACCAGCGTTAATATCACGCAAGTAAAATAATTGAAATGCATTTATCTGCTTCCGCAAGCAAAATTATTTTTATGCTTGTGAAACAATATGTTAATTGTTACTTATTTTTTATGAATACGCAGAGCTTATGATTAGATTGCGATTAATCACGAACATGAATTTGTTAAACCAAATTTTGATTGACTCGATGATTTAATTTAAGTCAATCGATTTGGTTAACTTTTTTAGTTATTCCTGAGTTACACCTATAAGGAATATTAATGAATAATTATGATAGCGTTCACATTATTGTCATATAGAGGCATTGCAGTTGTCAGCAAATCGGAGTAATGCTGAAGAACCACCTCATATTCTTGCAATAAGGAGCGAGTTATGAGCTACACCCACATTCTTGTCGCCGTGGCAGTCACCCCGGAAAGCCAACAACTCCTGGCGAAAGCCGTCTCCATTGCCCGTCCCGTCAACGCACGAATCAGCCTCATCACCCTCGCCTCCGACCCCGAGTTATACAATCAATTTGCCGCCCCCATGCTGGAGGATTTACGCGCGGTAATGCATGAGGAGACCACTGATTTTCTTGAAAAACTGGGGAAAGAGGCGGGCTATCCGATCGCGCAGACGTTCATTACCTACGGCGAGTTAAGCGAGCATATTCTGGATGTGTGCCGCAAACACGACGTGGATCTGGTCATCTGTGGCAACCACAACCATAGCTTCTTTTCGCGAGCCTCCTGCTCGGCGAAAAGTGTGGTGAGTTCAAGCCTGGTGGACGTCCTGCTGGTCCCGCTTGAAGGAGATTGATCCCCGAAAACCTCGCTCAGGCAAGCTTTGGAAACGTCGCGACTTTCCGTTGCTGAAGAGTTTCAGCGCTGCGCGGGGTGATCGTCTTTAGATCGCAGATAAACTGCTCCTGCCAGTGGTTGATGTCGTTTTTGACAATCACTTCCAGCATCTCAGCATGCCGCGAAATACGCTCGGAAAGCGGCATTGTGAGTGCACGATCCAGCGCCGCCGCGACTTCATCGCGATCGTAAGGATTAACGATCAGCGCTGAGGTCAGCTCATTTGCCGCACCGGCGAACTGAGACAACACCAGAACGCCTGGATTGGCGGGATCCTGGGCAGCAACGAATTCCTTCGCCACCAGATTCATACCATCTCGCAGCGGCGTGACCAGCCCTACATCTGAATAGCGAAACACTTTCATCAGTAATTTGCGGTCGAAATGTTGGTTGAGATAGAACAGTGGCGTCCAGCCCAGTTGCCCGTATTTACCGTTAATGCGCCCGGCTTCTGTCTCAAGCTGGTGACGGATATCCTGATATGCCTGCACATCGCCACGTGAAGTGGGCGCAATCTGCGTATAACGGATTTTTCCGTGATGCTGAGGGTATTTCTCCAGCAACGCCTCGTAGGCCTGAAAACGCTCTGGCAACCCTTTTGAGTAATCCAGTCGCTCAACGGAAAAGATATTCTTTAGATTCTTCAGCTCCGCTTTCAGCTGCGCCAGTTTTGGCGGCAGTGGACCAGAAGCCTGCTGGGCAATCTCCTGCGGCTCGATTCCGATGGGATACACCTCGGTGCTGAACGATTTTCCCCAGGCCGTGTGGCTGCGCGTATCGTGAGTCGTGACTCTCGTCAGGCTGGAGAGACAGTCAAGGAAGGCCAGCCTGTCGTTTTCCGTCTGGAATCCCAGCAGGTCAAAATCGCATAACTGCTCAAGCAACTCTTCCGATGACGGCAACGCGTTAAAGATTTCCGGCGTTGGGAAAGGAATGTGTAAGAAGAAACCAATACGATTATTCACGCCACGTTTACGCAGTTCGCTGGCGAACGGCAAAAGGTGATAATCATGAATCCAGAGGATGTCATCTTTTTTCAGTAACGGCAGCAGCTTATCTGCCAGCAGCGCGTTCACCCGCAGATAGCCTTCCCAGGCGGTGCGCTGAAAATTCACCAGATCTAAACGGTAGTGAAAGGCGGGCCACAACACGGCATTAGAGAACTGGTTGTAATACTCCTCGTGGTCTTTTTCGCTCAGGTTAAACGACGCCCAGGTGATATTGCCCCGGGTGACCTTTTTTAATGGCTGATCCTCGTTACCCAGCTCGCCACTCCAACCGAACCACAGTCCCCCCGCCGCTTTCAGCGCGCCCAGCACACCAACGGCCAGGCCGCCTGCACTGGTTTTGTTATCGGGGGGCGCAATTCGATTAGATACTACGACTAAACGACTCATGGCCATCTCTCCTGTCATTCATGGTTGTTTCTTGTTGTGCAGTGTAAACAGACTCCAGCCAGCGCCAGACGTCTGGCACCCCGGCTAATCGCCATTGCGCCTGCGTCTCCCCCTCTCCCACCTTCACTGAAATGCCACCCGCCTCGTTCACCACGCGAAACCCGGTCTCATCGGTCAGATCGTCACCCAGAAAAACAGGGACCCGCCCGGCAAACGGCGCTTCACGCATAAACGCGGCTATCGCTTCACCTTTATTGGTGCCTTTCGGCTTAATTTCGACAACGCACTTCCCTTGCTGGAGCGCAAGCTGCGGCCAGGTTTGCGTAATACGCAGTGCCAGCGCCTGCAGCGCAGCTTCATGTTCTGGCGCCTGTCGATAGTGCAGCGCAAACGCCATCCCTTTGGTTTCCATCTCCGTCCCCGGCAGTTTCGCCAGCGCCGTATGTAACTGCACGCTAATATCGCGTTCTATTGCCGAAGGGAGATGCACAATATGCATTTTCCCATTGATGTCACGGCGTTCAGCCCCATGCACCCCTGCCAGCGGAAAGCGCCAGGGGTGAGCCAACGCGTCAAGTTCAACCATTGAGCGCCCTGAAATCAATGCCAAAGCCCCTGCGTTGCGTTCTGCAAGGTGGTGGAGCATCTGAAGGATCGTGGGAGGAATCACCACCTGGTCTGGATGCGGCTTTAACTCCGCAAGGGTTCCATCGAGATCAAAAAAATAAGCATAGTGCACGGACTGTTCAGGGGTTACGGTTAACGGTTCTGCCACCCGGTACTCCTCCTTATTGTTATATCTGAGCCGCGCGAATCGCGCCTCATAAGCAACCGTAAGTATAGACAGTGTGACGATGCTCGCCATTTGCAAAGACAATTGCCAGCCGGGTGTAGCGGCTGGCAAAGGAGAGGAACTAGACTAAAAAGTTAGACTTTTTTATCAGACCGTACGCTTGGCTTTTTGTTTGTAACGGTCGAAGATCACTGCTGCCAGCAGGATCAAGCCGCGTACGACGTACTGGGCGAAGGGCGAAATGTTCAGCAGGTTCATCGCATTCTCCACGGTCCCCAGGATCAGGACACCCGCCACCACATATGAGATTTTTCCGATGCCGCCCTTCAGGGAAACGCCGCCTAACACGCAGGCGGAGATGACGATCAGTTCATAGCCAATGGAGGTCATCGGCTGTCCACTTGTCATACGCGAGGCGAGGATAATCCCGGCCGCCGCAGAGACCAGACCGGAGAGCACGAAAATAATGATTTTGGTACGCACCACCGGCACCCCGGCCAGACGCGCTGCCTCTTCGTTGCCCCCAATCGCTAGCGTGTTGCGCCCGAAAGTGGTTTTGTTCAACAACAAGCCAAAGATAATCAGGCAGCCTACCGTGAGCCAGATCGGCGCCGGTAAGCCGAACCAGTTGGCGTAGCCGAGGGTAAAGAAGCGCTCGTCTTCAATCCCCACCGCTTTACCGTCGGAAATGATGTATGCCAGACCACGGACGATTTGCATCGTTGCCAGCGTGGTGATCAGCGCGTTGATCTTGAGTTGTGCAATCACGAAGCCGTTAACCAGCCCGCACAGCACCCCCAGCAACAGACCCGCCCCCACGCCAATCCACAGGCTTTCGGTCATGTTGATGACCACCGCCGTGGTCACCCCGGCACAGGCAATCACCGACGCCACGGACAGGTCAAAATCTCCTGATGCCAGGCAGAACAACATGCCGCAGGCCACCATGCCCGACATGGAGATCGCCAGCCCCAGCCCTTTCATGTTGATGAATGTTGCGAAGTTCGGCACAAAAATAGCGCAGGCGAGGAACAGGACGGCGAAGACCACCAGCATGCCATACTGGTCCCAGATACGTCCCAGGCTAAAGGGTGATGGCGACTTTGGTGCGCCCGATCCGGAAGTTGTTACGGAAGACATCATTCTCTCCTTTCTCAGGCGACAGCCTGGCTAACTTTAGGCATCGCAAGGCTTAGCGCCTGGCGCTCATCCGCCTGTTCGTGAAGTAATTCCCCGGCGATCTCTCCTTCCCGCATCACCACAATGCGGTCAGCCACGCCGAGGACTTCCGGCAGGTCACTGGAGGCGAACAGCACGGCAACGCCGCGTGCGGCCAGGGCATAAATAACGTTATAAATTTCGTGCTTCGCGCCAACATCAATGCCGCGTGTCGGTTCGTCGAGCAAAATCACTTTCATCTCTTCCGATAGCCAGCGACCGAGAATCGCCTTTTGCTGGTTACCACCGGAGAGATTCATAATTAACTGTTCGGCACTGGGGGTTTTGATATTCAGCGAGCGAATGTGTTGGTCAGCATTGGTTTCTTCCCATCCGTTGTTGATCACACATCCCCCCAGCACATGCTTACGCCGGGCGCTGATGTTGATGTTGTCACGTACCGAATGCACCGGGATGATCCCCTCCGCTTTCCGGTCTTCCGGGCACAGCATCATGCCTGCCGCGATAGCATTCGCCGGCTTGCGGATATCAATCGGTTTTTCGTCGATGTACACCTGCCCTTCGCTGATACGGGTGCCGCCAAATAAGCCTTTCATTAACTCACTGCGGCCCGCGCCTACCAGCCCAAACAGCCCAACGATTTCGCCGCTGCGTACCGTAAGGCTGATGGGTGTGCGTACGCCCTGCGCTTTTACGGCATGCAAGCGCAGGCGTTCTGCGCCATAGGGACGTGGCTGCCAGCCGTAAATATCGCCCAGATCGCGCCCAACCATCGCCTGCACCAGCGCATCGTGGTTGACCTGCTGCATGTCGGTAAAGGTTTTCACGTAACGGCCATCTTTAAACACGGTAATCGCATCACTGAGCGCGAAAATCTCTTCCATGCGGTGCGAAACATACAGAATGACGCGCCCTTCTTTACGCAGTTCGCGGATCACCCGGAACAGGTTTTCGATCTCCCTTGCAGAGAGCGAACTGGTCGGTTCATCGAAGGCAATAATCTTGGCGTTGCGCGCCAGTGCTTTGGCAATTTCCACCATCTGCCACTGGCCGATGGAGAGATATTTCAGAGGGGTCGCAGGATCGATATCCATCCCCAGATGTTTAAGTTGTAAACCCGCTTCATAATTAAGCAGAGTGCGGTTCACAATGCCGCCTTTGTGTGGCAGTTGCCCGAGATAGATATTCTCGGCAACGGTCATCTCCGGCACGAGATGTAATTCCTGGTAAATAATGGCAACGCCGGCATTCAGCGCGGCGGTGGTATCCGCGAAGCTCATTTCCTGCTCGCGAATCGCCAAAGAGCCCGTGGTTGGCGCATAGTTACCGCTGAGAATTTTTAAAAGCGTTGATTTCCCGGCGCCATTTTCACCCATCAGCGCATGCACCTGACCGGCGTAACAGTCAAAACTGATATCCGTAAGCGCTTTAACGCCGGGGAAGGTTTTACCAATGCCGCGAAATGAGAGATACGGGGTAGACTGTTGCATAACGTCTCCGTGAGTCAGTATCGTTCTAACCGGTTGCCGGATGGCGACATGAGCGATGCCATCCGGCTTTTCACTTGCTGTCTTCTTACTTACCGCCTAACCCTTTTTTCGCCAGCTCTTCTTTGAAGTTGTCACGGGTGATCAGCACCACGTCAGTCACTTCGGTGAATGCCGGTGGTTCTGCGCCTTTAGTCACCCAGTTGTAGAGCATTTCGCTGGATTTATAACCGTGAACGTCCGGGCTTGGCAGCAGTGAGCCGTAGAAGCCGGTCGCCTGCCCTTTCGACAGTTCGCTCACTGCGTCAACGCCATTAATACCAATGCCGATCACGTCCGCCGCCTTAAAGCCCTGGCCTTCAGTGGCGCGCACGCCGCCGAGTACCGTGTTATCGTTCATGCCGACAATCAACCAGTGTTTAACTTCAGGGTGCTGAACCAGCATGGAGTTGGCAGCATCAAATGCGCCGGGGATATCGTTAGATTTGGTAGGAACCTGGTAAATCTGTTTTTCCGGGAAACCGGCGGCTTTCAGCGCTTCCATCGAACCGCCGGTACGACGACGTGCGGTATCCAGTTCGTTGGCCGTAATCGCCATAACCGCGGTGTCTTTGACGTCCCAACCCCGTTTCTGCATCTCTTTATACAGTTCCTGGCCCTGACGCTCGCCGATTTTGGTTGCCGCCATCATCACCAACGGGACGGTATCCATCGGTTTGCCTTTGGCATTGACGAACTGATCGTCCACGGCGATCACTTTCATGTCGTAGCCGCGCGCCTTCGCGACAATAGCGGAACCCAGTTTTGGATCCGGGGTACAAATAACAAACCCCTTCGCCCCGCTCGCCGCCAGGCTGTCGATCGCATTCAGCGTCTTCTCGCCGTCCGGCACCGCAATTTTAATCACTTCAAAGCCCAAATCTTTCCCGGCTTTATCGGCAAATTTCCACTCCGTCTGGAACCAGGGTTCTTCCGGTTGTTTCACCAGAAAACCCAGTTTCATCGATTCTGCCATAGCGGATTGTGACATAACGGCAGCCAGACCGATGGCTGCCAGCGCTTTAGTGAATTTGTGCATGGTTAACTCCAGCTTTAGCGTCATTTTATGTAGGGTAATATTCAACGACTTTATGTAATTCAGACGAAAAACAAGGCATTACCAAAAGAACTCAAGATAAGTGCCAGTGCTGGAATAGTTGTAGCGGGAAATTGATTCTCCATAGGAGAGCGGCATCACACCGCAGAATTACAGTAATTGCGTACATAAATTCAGCGGAAAATGACATAAGAAATGGGGTAATTGTCAGACAAATAAAAAGTGGCGTAGCACATTAATCCATAAGGTCAGCTCACAAATCCTTGTACCCGAATCCCCCTGTATTCGGGTACGAACGAATTACCACGGATAATAGATATGTTCAGCATGTTCACGAACGGGTTGTTCATTGCCTAACAAACGGGCTGACAGCGTCAGGGCAAAATCAAAAATATGGCCTAACCCTTTACCACTCAGGAGATGCCCATCCTCCACAACCGGCGCATCAACATAAACGCCATCAGTCACCGTTTTATAGAGATCGCCTGAGCAGACATAACGACGCCCCTTCAGTAAGCCGTTGCCGCCTAATACACGAGCGGCCGCTGAACAAATGGGACAAATTAATTTTCCGGCGGCATCATGGCGCGAGACAAACTCAATAACCTGTGGATTCGCCGCCAGGTTTACGCTCCCTTGTGGGCCGCCCGGCAGCACCACCGCGTCATACAGGCGCTCCTGCTGCCCCGCCAGCGTGTAATCGGTGACCATTGGGACATTGTGGTAGCTCACGACGGCGCGAGATTCCGCGCAGGCCAGGGTATCGACGTCAATATTCAGACGACGCAAGATATCAATAGTAACGATCGCTTCCGCTTCCTCGAAACCCGATGCCAGCAAGACGGCCACTCTTTTCATTCACCTTTCCTCATTTATTACAGGCTGATAACACCGAAAATGACGAATTAATCATTCGGTTATAATTGAACAAGATGTCGCTGCCCTGATTTTTAGTAAGAGACAAACTGGCATTATTTCTGCCAGAACGGTTTCACAGGATTATTATCGCGGCAGGGACGGTAAAGATTATCAATATTCTGATATTACCACGCTAAACTATCCACTTTTGTGACTTAAAACATCATTTCAAAATTGTAAAACCATTCAAGCTTCAACAAAATCAATCAGATATATAATTTCACATTATGTTTACCAAATACGGGGTGATGTATTAACTTCAGTAATGTGTAAAAAATCATAAACAATGCCACTTAAGGATTTTCTTATTCCATTGATGCAGGTATGCTTATTTTCGATTCGCGATGGAATTGACTCTTCGATCACATAATGGACTGGCAGAATGGACGTATTCTGCTAACAGTAAGTTGTGCAGATTAGCGCTGCACATCCCTTCTATCAGGAAATAAGGATATTGATATGGCTGCAGTTGGAATGGTAAACAAACTCAATAATCAAATGAATCTTGAGTTTTATGCTTCCAATCTCTACCTCCATCTGAGTGAGTGGTGTTCTGAACACCGTCTGATGGGTACTGCGACTTTCTTACGTACTCAAGCCCAGAGTAACGTCACCCAAATGATGCGCGTCTTTAACTTCATGAAAAATGCCGGGGCGAATCCGGTCGTTAAGGCCATTGATGTACCAGGCGAAGACTTACATTCGCTGGAAGAACTGTTTCAGAAAACAATGGAAGATTATGAGCAACGCGCCAGCACGCTTTCGCAGCTCACCAACGAAGCGGAAGCCCTGAACGATGCGCCTACCCTGAATTTTCTCCACGCTCTGGAAAAAGAACAGCAGCAAGATGGGCTGTTGTTACAAACAATTCTTGAGGAAGTGCGTAGCGCCAAACGCGCGGGACTGTGCCCGGAGCAGACCGATCAGCACGTGCTCAACGTCGTCAATTATCAACAGCATTAATTGACCACGCTATTGGCCTGCATTTCACTCCCCGGCAGGCCAATTCGCAAAGCCTTTTCAGCCTGATGCCTCCACTTTGGGAGGCATTGCAAAAAGTATTTCTATAATATAAAACAACGGCATATTTTAGTGCGCTTCGCCCTGCGGCGTGAATTTCAGTTCAATCAGTGCGATCGCTTTCTGGATAGCGCGCCGCGTGACGGGATCGGCAGCTGCGGGATGCGTTGAAAAATCAATGTTTTTCAGCTGGCTGGTCATTTTTTCGCGAACTTCAACGGGAGCAATCACGTCGAGAACATCGAGAATTTGTTTGATGACGAGCTGGCAGGCGACAACGTCAGAGACCAGTTCCTGATCGGCATTCAGCGGTTGGGACATAGCAGGCGTTCCTGTTAGTGATGAAAGACCGTCATAGTACCGATTCAGAGGCCGAAACGATAGCCACACCTGACGCCGCGGACGACGGGTATAAAAAAACCTGCCGAAGCAGGTTTTTTATCAGCGGAACATATCGCCCGGCGGTACGTCTTTAAACGTTTTGCAATAATTTTCAAACATGCTTTTCAGGATTTTGCGCAGTTTCATGCCATGACTCCAACTATTTTGTTATGCAGGTGTTATCGTCTATGCGCATATAGTATGACCGTCATCACAAAAATCAACTACTTCGTGATTTGCATCACGTTTTATACTTAACATATTCTTTGCATTTGCGACTCTTTCACCGATAAATCAATTACCTACAGCAATATCAGTTCTGGTGAATTTTTATCGTTTTTTTTGAATGGCAAGTGCACGATGCAAGAAGCTCGAACCACAGAAAGCAAACGAGGTATCTCTTCTGCCACCCAGATCACCTTCAGCACGCCTGTCTGGCTTATTTTGCTGGTGCTGTACCTCGGGATTCAGTTTAGCGGCATCAGCTTTCGTCTGGTTTTTGTGGTCATCGCGCTTATCTGCCTGACTGGCATGGTGGAGACGTTACGACTGGTGAAAGAGGCGGGCAGCGCGGTGTCTGCCAGGAAGTAAAGTGGAAAGCCGGATGCGCATTACGCCCTCCGGCTTGTCAGCAAAAATTAGCCGAGGATTTCGCGAACGAACGCTTCAATCTCTTTGCTCTGGCCATTTTCAAAGAAGCATTGCTGGAAACGCTGACCGGAAACTGCCGTCTTCACCAGTTCCGGATCGATGGCACGCAGCGTATCAAGATAGTTGTCTTTAACGACCGCCGCTTTGACCTGGTTAAGGATCCCGGCGTTACGCACCTGCGGTTCTTTACGCTCTGGCGGGTAACCTTCGCCATTGCGCCCCGTAAAGGCTTTCTCGAAGATAAAGCGCACGTTCAGTTCTGCCCCCCAGCCAAACCCTTTCGCAAACGGCAGAGACAGCGCATTACCGTTGTTAATCTGCGCGAACAGGAAGGCATCCGCCGGATCAATGCAGTAGCCACACACCACGCCCGGATGAATATTCAGTGACATCAACGCGCCCTGGCCTGTACCACAGCCGGTCACCACAAAATCAACCGCTTTTGAATTCAGCAGAATGCTCGCCATGATGCCAAGGTGGATATAGGTCAGGTGGTGGTCATTCTCGTCGCTCATCCCGACGTTGAATACCGGAAAACCCTTTTCATCCGCCACCGCTTTGAGCTCGCGGTGAATGATGGCGTTTTTACCCGCCTGGCTGTTTTCCATCATCAGTGCAATTTTCATTCTGTCTTCTCCTGAATGCGATGCGGGAAGTCCCGCCTTGAGTCATCACGATACCGCACAGTACTACTTAGCAAACATACTTTCAAATTTTATGAAAGATGGTTTTAAAAATGAGGGATAATTTCACATTTTCTTCAGGTGACCGCAAAATGACCGTCGTCGTGTGAATTAGTCGTTGCTGATCTATAAGTTATTCAGGCCATTGAAACGCTGATGTGTGAATTAGGATAGCGTATCACCGAACATTCAGAGCGATACCATGAAGACTCTTTTTATTGCCCTCTCACTGATACTCCTGACGGGATGCGCGATCAACAGACAGGCACAGGTGAGTGATGCCAGCGCGACAACCGGCGTTGTGCGATTGAGTTACGATCAGGCGATGCTGCAAAACGCCTATACCGACGACTATATCGCCCAGGGCACCGCCACACGCGCGTGTCAGCAACTAGGCTATGCCAGCGCCCAGCCATTCGGTCAACCCGTCAGCACCTGCAGTGTTTATGCTGGCTCCCTGTGTATGAACACGAAAATTACACTCTCCTGGCAATGTCAGGGCATCGCCATTTCGCAAGCAGCACCTCATTATTATTAATTTACGGGCCAGTATTAACTGGCCTGATTTATCCCGCGCTAATTATTTTATAGCGCAAATGCGTTTTATTCCCATTCGTATTTTTAATAATTAAATTTATTATTTTACCTTTTGCAAATATTTAAATAACAAATTATAGTGACGCCACATCAACATATTTATGAATTTTGTGGAGCGAAGTCATGCTGAAAACAGAAATGATCGACAAACTGAATGAGCAAATGAACCTGGAATTATATTCCTCCCTGCTCTATCAGCAGATGAGCGCCTGGTGTAGCTACCACAGCTTTGAAGGTGCCGCCGCGTTCCTGCGTCGCCACGCGCAGGAAGAGATGACGCACATGCAGCGTCTGTTTGACTATCTGACCGATACCGGCAGCCTGCCGCGCATTAATACCGTCTCATCGCCTTTTGCTGAATATGCATCGCTGGATGAGTTATTCCGTGTGACTTACGAACACGAACAGTTGATCACCCAGAAAATTAACGAACTGGCGCATGCCGCAATGACCAGTCAGGATTATCCGACCTTTAATTTCCTGCAATGGTATGTTGCCGAACAGCATGAAGAAGAGAAATTGTTTAAATCGGTGATTGATAAATTAACGCTGGCAGGAAAAAGCGGCGAAGGTTTGTATTTTATCGATAAAGAGCTGTCGACGCTCGATACCGCAAATTAATCATAAAACGGTGAGGAAATTCCTCACCGTTTTCTTAATGACGGCATATCTTGCTTTCGTGCGTAGAGAAACCGTCATCCTGAGCGATAAATTTCCCTTTCGCCGCCAGAAACGCCACCAGTTCTCCCGCCGTCATGCCCGACGCTGAGCAAGTATGAAAACGCGCCGCTTCGCCAAACCGCGCCTTAATCGCAGCTTCGAGGCTAGCCGTAGAATAGTTCTCGCCTGACTCAATCATCATATTCAACACTTCGTGACCGTGAACAGAATCCATCATTCCTCCTCAATAAAGTGCGTAGCCTACGGCGAAACGGCATCCTCTGCTTTGCGCCAACGCAGGTTGCGCTCATTTAGGGTGTAAATATTCTTATACAGTCGATGTAACGGTCATTTGACGAAAATAGCGTTTTGCCTTACCCTGCGCCGCAGATCTAACCGTTGTTTTTCTCTGGGACAGTGTAAAGCGTGAAGAATAGAACTCTGGGAAGTGTTTTCATCGTGGCAGGCACCACGATTGGCGCAGGGATGCTGGCGATGCCTTTGGCGGCCGCCGGGGTCGGTTTTGGTGTCACTTTAGCGTTATTGATTGGGTTGTGGGCATTGATGTGCTACACCGCGCTGTTGCTGCTTGAAGTGTATCAGCACGTCCCGGCTGACACCGGTTTAGGGACGCTGGCTAAGCGCTATCTGGGACGCTATGGTCAGTGGATAACCGGCTTCAGTATGATGTTCCTGATGTATGCGCTGACCGCTGCCTATATCTGCGGCGCGGGTGAGTTACTCGCCTCCAGTATCAGCGACTGGACCGGAAGCGAAATGTCCCCCACCGCTGGCGTATTACTGTTCACCTTTGTTGCCGGTGGCGTCGTCTGCGTGGGCACCTCGCTGGTCGATTTGTTTAACCGCTTTCTCTTTAGCGCCAAGATTATTTTCCTGGTCGTGATGCTGGCGCTGCTGATGCCGCACATTCATAAAGTCAATCTTCTGACCCTGCCGCTTGAGCAGGGGCTGGCGCTTTCGGCTATCCCGGTCATTTTCACCTCTTTCGGCTTTCACGGCAGCGTCCCCAGCATCGTGAGTTACATGGAAGGCAACATCCGCAAACTGCGGTGGGTATTTATTATCGGCAGCGCGATTCCGTTAGTGGCCTATATTTTCTGGCAACTGGCGACGCTCGGTAGCATCAACTCCACAACGTTTATGGGACTGCTGGCAAATCATGCGGGGTTGAATGGTTTGTTGCAGGCGTTACGGGAGGTCGTTGCCTCGCCGCACGTTGAGCTGGCGGTGCACCTTTTTGCTGACTTAGCGCTGGCAACCTCTTTCCTCGGCGTCGCACTGGGGCTGTTCGATTATCTGGCCGATCTGTTTCAGGGCCGCAATACAGCCGCTGGCCGGTTGCAAACGGGTGCAATCACCTTTCTGCCACCGCTGGCTTTCGCCCTCTTCTATCCACGTGGTTTTGTGATGGCGCTAGGCTACGCCGGCGTCGCGCTGGCAGTGCTGGCGCTGATCATCCCTTCACTGCTGGCATGGCAGAGTCGTAAACAGAATCCGCAGGCGGGCTATCGCGTACTGGGCGGACGCCCCGCGCTGGCACTGGTGTTTACCTGTGGCATTGTGGTGATCGGCGTACAATTTCTGATTGCCGCCGGACTGCTGCCCGAAGTGGGATAAAGAAAAGGGGCGTCAGCCCCTTTCTTTTCAGTGCAGACAGCACTGCTTGTATTTTTTACCGCTTCCACACGGGCATGGATCGTTGCGGCCGACTTTCACTTCCGCTTTCACTGGCACCTGCACTGGCGTTTCCTGCGGGTGCGCCATCCAGTATGCATGGAGATCCAACGCTGCCAGGCGGATCGCCTCAACGCTTTCTTCAAACGCTTCCGGGGTGAGTTTCTCAACCACCTCGAAATTCTCTTCTGTACCGTGCAACGCAATGGCGTCAAGAGCGGGTTTCAGTGTATCCGGTAGCGCGGACCAGTCGGAAAGCGCAACGCCGCGCATGTAGCCGAAGCACCACTCTTCCACGATGGTAATCTCACGCCCTTCAATTTCGCGCAAACCAAACAGCGGTTCAAACTGTTCCGGGAAATCATTCAACCGGTCAGCGGTGTCCGCCATATGCTGGAAAGCGAGATTCATAAAACGCGTCATCTCTTTTTCAGAGGACCAGCGCGGCACATATTGCGCCCCACCCCATACGGCAACCAGCCACTGCTCTGGCTCAATTTCACGTGGTGAACTGAGTACAGCCGTCAGCAGTCCATCCAGTTCTGCCACGTCAAGAATGGCATGTTCGGTGTTGTACTTGGTCAGCACATCATCCAGCCACTCCAGTTCACTTTCGTTCAACGGTCCCGTTTTCATCATA
Organism: Citrobacter sp. RHB35-C17; assembly: GCF_013816795.1. NCBI lineage: Bacteria > Pseudomonadati > Pseudomonadota > Gammaproteobacteria > Enterobacterales > Enterobacteriaceae > Citrobacter > Citrobacter sp. RHB35-C17. The sequence continues at coordinate 2,731,946 of NZ_CP057150.1, forward strand.
CTTGTCCTCGGTAAACACTCTCGCCAGCGGCTATCTTACATGGCGAACGAGGAAACGGATACTGATTGCCGCGTGGGACACCTCACATAGGGTACCCATTCTCCTCATCATTTCTTTCTGCAAAACAGATACGGCACATTGGCGTTTGAAAAGACATACGCAGATTGATACTCATCCACGGTCAGGGTCAATTCACCACCTTTCTTCAAAAAGAATGGAGATAATATCTTTTCGAGTTTTTCATCCGTCACGGTATCGGAAAAGGTTTTGACAATGCGTACTGTATGTAAAATCCGCGTTCTGAACTGCTGGGTATAGTTAAAATAGACCAGCCGATTGACATTAATCTTTGTCTCGCCATCCACTTTACCCGTAATGACGGCCAGCCCTTCTCGCTTGTGCATCTGATAGGAAACCACGCCAACGAAACGGGCATCACCAACATTCCAGTCAGCATCACCAATACAATCCAGGTATGACGGTTTGAATAGCAGATATAACAGGTAAACACCGGAAATCACCGATGTGCTGAACAACCAAATCAGGAGTAATACAACCGTATTTTTACTCATTGGAGTAAATTCCAGAAAAAATGAGATGAACAAAATGCCTCAGTGTCAGATCGAACATCTTTGTTGCACACAAAAGCCACAGCACGTCCGGTTTTGGCGTAGTCAGAGAGAAAGATATAATTGTTGTCCTGGCAAAAGTTCGGATATTTTTTTATCAGCGCAGCGTAATTATCAGTGACCGACTGCGTCACTTCATAATAGACATGGCAGCGATTATCATTTTTCTTATCCATGTGCAGGGCCACAAAATTCTGAAATGGCATTTTCAATCGATTCTGATACATAAACATGCAGTTTATTATCGTCACAATAAAGAAAAAGGATATTCCAATGCGTAGCCCGCGGGATTTGTTCGGTAGAATGCTTGCGGTGCATTCTTTTTCACTGGTTAGCGTTTTGATTGCTGAATTTTCAGAAATAGCAAGATTCTGAAGAGGAAACGGTTCAATCACAATATCTGATGATAATGTTAGTCCTTGACGGGAAATAGTTTTTACCATATGTCTTGGTAATCCTATCTCTTCCAGTGTCTTACGTAATGTTAAAATAGTCTGATAAAACGTATTGGGCAGGGTCACAACATCACGCGCTTTCCAGCCTTCGTTTACCAGTTCTTTTTGCGCGATGACCCTACCCTGATTCAAAATAAGATAAAGGAAACATGCCGTGGCGGGTTGCTGTAAATAAACAACCTCTCCAGTTGATTGATTTTTCAGGCTTCTGGTCTGCGGATTGAACTCTACTGTTCCATTAATTAAGTACAATATCATCGCGATGTCCTTTGGATAATTCCCGTTATCCCCCTAAAATGGTTCTTCATCACCGTGTCGTCCCCTGGACATGTTGCCCAATGGAATAATCGATAATTCTTAAAGCCTATGGCAAAAATGTGATACTGCGTTCACAGGAATATTTGGCTCTGAAGACGCACCAGTTGCGCATAACCTGAAGAAACAATGCAATATTCTTCATATTCATTTTCCGCAACGCTCTTAACTGACTATTGCTGATAGCTCCCTCGCTGAGCAGCATGTTTCGTGCAATGGCGCGCTTTCCGAGTCCCGCCAGATAATATTCAATGATTATCCGTTCCCTGTTCGACAATGATCGGGTATGCAGAGGGATCCGCTTATTCTGCTTTAGCTGATCCAGTACGTAAAAGTACTCCGTTAAAGGCGCATTTCGGGTCAATGAATAGCATCGTAGTTGTGTAAAATGCGTTAACGTATCCATTGTATCCGCACGCAGACATTCAATACTGTTTGTAATATAAACAGTACCACCTCCTGGATCAAAAACAACAATCTCAGGTGATTTATCAAGACCAGTAAAGAACAGTATTTGCTGCAGACCAGCAATAAAGTACTGATCATGTGAAAATATATGCATTATTCGTTAACTCCACTTGTAACAGCGATATTTCCAGGATTTGAAATTGCATGCTAAATTCATCTATTACAACATTATATTTTTACCGTTTCCACAGAGTCGATTCCTTTCGCCTGGCGATACATTCCTGAAAATTAATTGAAAAAATCAAACAAAAACACAATAAAGACAGCTACCCTCTTTGTGATATTGATTATTGCTGTAAATATCTTAAACTGTCATTTTAAATAGCCTTAAACGACCTTAAATGAAACATATCTTTCATCTCAAGTAAAAATCAGGCTTGTAACCGAATGATTTATAAGAAGATACAACAAAGATATCAAGCCATCAGTGCACAATAAAATCATATTAAAGGAATATTGATGAGTGATGCAGTCCTGAGATCACCCGTCTCATGCAATGACGCCGGGATAAGCAGCCTGAGTTTCTCACTGACCATAAGAAGTTTAAATACGTTACTCATTCTTTACACCGAATGTTACTTACTAAAAATAATGTTATTTTCTTACCTGGATCGAGAAGCCTCCCCTCTGGAGAAACGCATTAACCACGTCGGAGTATTTATAAAAAATGATAAAAAAATCTTTAAGGACATTTGACCTTTTTTATTTCTCATCTTTGAAATATCCCTTTATCATGAGAATGTCTGAGGCTAGTATGGTGACAGAAACGACCCCATGTAAAACCAAAGGATAATGACTTACATTATGACGACGATTACAAGGCATGAAATAAATGAAGACTGGGCGCTTGCCGGAATGGTTGAGGCTGGCGGTTTTATCTTTGTGAGTTACTGTGTTGGAAATATCGGACAACCCATTGAGGCACAAATCAATGGCGCGTTTGATAATCTGAGTGAAAGGCTAAGCACTATCGGCCTGACGCTGCAGTCAGTCGTGAAAATTGATGCGCTGTTCCGCGACGTGTGGGATATTCCGGTGATGGAGAACGTCATGAAGCAGCGCTTTCATGGCCAATTTCCGGCCAGAAAATCCATTCAGACTGAATTTGCTCATCGCGGAGGCACATCAGGAATGTTGTTTCAACTTGACGCCATTGCTTGCCGATAATATCCCATCCTATTACAGAGCGTTCTTGCGGCGTAATGAATAAACTCACCGCAAGAGCAATTCTCAGGAATAACCTTCCCACAGAAATAGTATGCCATAGACCTGACTCGCGCTACCCACGCTGGGTTAACAATAAATTCACCGCCAGACTCACAAAACCACATGAAAACAGGATCCGTAGTCCCGACAAAATCATCGGGTGGTTTAATACCTTCGTGCGCATAAAGGATGAAAAAACACCATACAACATGAACACGAGCAGCGTCATTAACATGAAGATCAGACTCAGTATTAACATATCGGTTGCCGGTGCGGTTGATGTGGTTTGAATGAATTGAGGAAGGAAGGCCAAAAAGAACAGTGACAACTTGGGATTTAACAGATTGATAAATATCGCGTGCAGGATCACTTTTACCCTTGACTGAGAAATGTCGCAATCATCCGGTTGTAATGTTGATTTCTCTTTTATGATATTCCACGCCATATATAACAGCCACACGACCCCGGCATATTTGATGACGCTAAACGCCATTTCACTGGAGTAGAAAATGGCGGCTAATCCCGTGATGGCGGCCAACATATGCGGAACAATCCCCATTGTACATCCCACGGCAGCCAGCAAACTCATCGCTGTCCCCCGCGACAGCCCCATCGCGATGGTGTAGATAGCACCGGTTCCCGGCGAAATAATCACAATCAAAGAGGTTAATAAGAATTCGATACTGATTAGCATGACGTTATCTCTGGTAAACACAAAACAGGAGAGGCAGTGTTTATCAGGATACCCCTGCAGATCTTGTAGAAAATTGCAGATGGTTAATCCACCATCGCGGAACGATATTGCCCCGGCGTGATGCCTGTCTGTTTCTGAAATGCATGAGTCAGATGGCTTTGATCGGAAAAACCAGCCATTAATGCAACATCAACCGTTCTCTTGCCCTGTGCCAAGAGTTTTTTTGCCAGCCGAACTCTGGACTGTAAAAGATAAGCATGCGGCGTCATCCCCACCTCCCTGGAAAAACGGCGAATGAGCTGGAATCGGGAGATGTCACACAGACTGGCTAATCCTGTCAATGTCATGTTCTCCTCCGGGGCATCATCAATGAACTCTTTTACCCGTCGTACTGTCGGAGAAGGCAGAATACGCGGTGCGGCAGAAAGGGTGTGGTGCCGTCCAGCCTGCATAAGGCAACGCATGATCATCTCTTCAATCGCCATAGCATCAGGATCATCGGCAGCGAGCTGATGAAGAAACTGCCTAATCATCAGACCAAGAGTAGGATCGTTAGCCACAGGCTTCAGGGTTAAATCACCTGTGGGTATGTCGGTATTCCATTCTTTTATAAAGACGTCAGGATTGATGTACAACATGTGCCAGCCCCGCGGACCCGTAGCGGGGATCCCGTCGTGAATTTCGCCGGGATTGACCATGATGATATCCCCTGTTACCGCATTTACATTGCCGATATTACTCCATGAGCGATGGCTTCCCTGGATGAAAACCCCAATGCCGAATTGATCATGAGAGTGACGAGGGAACGCGCGCGCTGAATATAACGACAGTATTTCAACATCAGGTATCACACGACGGTACTGCTTCACCTGATGAACGTCTTTTTTCATGGTCGTTTTCTCATGGTCATGGAGGGAGATAAACATCGATTCTCTCAAGATACCCTCTGAAACGAAGACAGACGACCCATCTTTTGTAATTAGCTGGAACAGACTCGACTCAGGCCCGAATAAAAAAGGAGCAGATTTTACCCTGCCCCTCACCCTTCTCATGGAATATCCAGTCCCATGCTTACCAGTTGTATTTCACACCCACCATGCCCTGGGCATTGCTGTAGTGGTCGCTCCCCACTTGCCCGGAGATATTTCCCCAGACCGTCAAGCGAGAGGAGAGTTGTCCTTCCACACCAATTTTCAGTTCTGCCAAATCTTTTACTCCCTGGACGTCATTTGGCATCTCACCCATGGTCACTCGCGGGCTGTGTGAGTTGTGGATCCAGTTCGCTTCAACAAATGGCTGGATGCCTGCCATCTTGTCCTCTTCGACGGTGGGTTTACGATTGACGTATGCTCTGACACCCAGACTGGTCATCAGATTACCGGTGCTATCCGCCTTCACCGGCGTGCCATTACGTTCCCGATGATCGTCCGCCTGCACATCCATCCAGACGATCTGAGCTTTGGGCTGGATCCAGTAGGTCAATTGCTGACTTTCTGCAACCTTCAGGCTGTAACCCGCCTCAACCGCAGCCGTGATGCCTTTGGATTTATACGTTTCACTTGCCTGATACTGACCATTGACGGTGTTATCAAACCAGTTATAGAGCATCCAGGTGTCCACATAGCTTCCGGATTGATCAGGTTCGTTGGCATACCAGGTACCATACAGACCCACACTGTAACCGTCGACCGAACCACGGGAATGATGGTTATTTAACGCTGATGTGGTGCGGCTACGGCTGTTGGCATAACCCGCCATTAGCCCAAGATGCCAGCGGTCCAGACCATCTGAACTCCACTGCGCCAGATCGCCGCCAAGTTGCAGCACATAACTATTGCTCTGGGTTTTTAACTGTTCGCTATCGTCGTTAAAGCGCGTATGACTTCCCACGTTGCGTATCCACATGCTGGTAGTTTTACTCTCACCAGTTAGCGCATCGGTATACTGCGTTTCGCCAAGACGATCGTGAAGCCGCGAAATGAACAGGGTATTGGCAGCCAGGTTATTAGCCAGATAACTGCCAAATTCCGGGCGAATCTGTGAAGGACCACCAGGGTGAACCGGTGCCTGCGGGATTTCTGGCGAAGCTGGCACGCCCGGGTCAACGGGGTCACTCAGCCCCCCAGTGCTGCTTAAATACCAGTTGCTGCCGCGCCGGATCACATTGTAATCATACGCACCGGCAACAATGCGACTCTCTTTCTCGAAAGTCCCACTGGAGTTTCCTGCAACATTGACAATTTCAATCCCTTCGACCGTCTGCGCGCCCATGCCACCAATATTATTGATTGCCACCAACGTGTGGCCGGAGGTATTTCCCTCTACGATGAGTTTGTCCGTTGCGGAGTTATCCCCTCCGAGTACCGTGTTCATCATCAGGGTGCCACCGCCGGTATAATCGCCTTCCACAGTCAAAGACTTAAACGCGCCAGTATTGCCCGGCGCCAGCATATTCACTCGCCCGCCCGACAGCGACAGGTTAGTGACATGCGAATTGCCAGTCATGTTCCATACCGCGCCGTTAGTGATATTCATGTCTACGACACCCTGGCTGGTCGACGTTGTTGTTGCGGTATAACTGGCCGCGGTTAACCAGGAGTTGGCATTATTGAGGGTCATATTCAGCGTACCGCCGTTTGTCGCCCCAATATCGCCGTCAATCTGAACGGTTCCGGTTTCTGATGTGTTCACATCAATCAGGCTTCCATCGCCTGATGAGAACAGCGACCAGGTTATCGCAGGATTATCATTGATAAATAACCCTTTCTGAATATCCGCTTTGCCTCCGGCAAGAACTTCAATCCCGGAAATATACTCCGCCTGAGAACCTGAAGTGGAAACCGTCAGGTCATCCTGAAATTCAGCATAAGTCGTTTCTTCGGGACTGCCATAAAGATAGACACCCCGAGTTGTATCCACGCCGTTTAATACGGAAATAGACGTTCTCCCTTTGAAGAGGGCCTGACTTTCCCACAGGTAGAGTCCCGTGTTGTAATATCCCCCGTTGCTCTGGAGTTTGAAATCCGCATTGGCGATTAATGATGAGGTATCCATCAGCGCGACGCCTCTAAGCCAGTGCCCATCTAACCATCCAAGATATTCGTGTTCATATTCACCACGCGTACCGAGTGGCGTCAGGTTTTCACCAATCAGGGTCGTGTCGCTGTTAAAGACAAAATCTGTCGAGTTAGCAGAAAGAATGTCCCCCCCAACATTGTCACCAAAAAGATTGTCTATATCTCCATGGACAATGGCTTCAATGAGCGTAGTGCCGGTGAAGGTGAAACGCGAGCGGGTGAGGTAATCGCTACTCACTCTGGATAAAATACCCTGGCTGCTTTTCAGATGGATGAAATTTGCTTCCAGATTCACGCTGTTGACGACATTATTGGCCATCGGGTAATTAGCCGATCCTGCATCTCTCCCGGCCATGATTGCAGATTCATTTGTATCAATCAGAATGTTATCCGCCCTGACGTTCACTGAACTGCCCCCGGCTATTAATATCCCGATGCGTCTGTCAATCGAGTAACTCCCCGGATCGCCATCAACATTGATGTAAAACAGCCCTCCGTTAAAATTCAACTCTCCCCCATAAAGACCAATACCATGGCGGTGCGTAGAAACCTCATCGGCCAGAGGCACGAGCACTGAGAGATTGATTTTATTTTCACCATCGCTCTCAAAATTTAGTACCCCTCCAGGCCCGGCGAAGAGGCCATAGATATCGGAATAGCTGTCTTTAACAACATTGCTGACAACAACATTGCCTCCGGTAAAGGTCATCGTTCCGCTAAGTGTCCCTCTTTTCCAGGCATAAACCGCAGAACTGTTATCAACGGGATTATTATTAAACCCTATAATGCTCAATGTCTTGCCCTGAGCAATGTCAATATTCATCCTGCCATTAGTCGTATTAAGTATTGAACGCTGGTAATAAAACATTCCGGTATATCCGCTGGCATCCAGCAACACATCACCCGCCGTTACGGTATGATCACCCGAAGCAATCTGGTTTATGCCGGTGGTGTAATTCCGGCTGACTAATTCTTCCGTGTAGACAGGAAAAGCAACTATAACGGTACAACCTGAAGCTGCTAATAATATCTTTTTCAATATCCCTTGAATCATTTGTCTGTCCTCCTGATAAGCATTTTCATTGCCAGTGTCGCTGCGATAACGTTTTTCCCCAGAAAGAAAATTTCCCGGCTAATGATTTTAAATAAAACAATAACACTATCTCCTCACTACGATATATTTCATCAATACCAGGTTCTTAATAACAGCGTATAACCTTGCTAATTAAGATAATTAGCATCCAATTCCCATTATTCCGATTTATTAAAAACCAATACTCCTGATAAGAATTCTCTTTGTTTTTAAAAGAAATATTACTTTTCAGGCATCATATAAAAGCCGGTAGAATATAAAATTAGATGCACAGAAAGCCACCAAAACTGTACGTTTCAGAATAATGGCCTTCATGTTAAATGATAAAATACTCTCGTAACATCAGATGATTTCATCTACTGAAAGATGAAGAATAGAAATCACCCGTATTAAATATAGCCAGAAAAATGCCAAATGTATAGGGCTATTTATTTGTGAAAATATCATTTTATTTTTATCATTGACTTGTTAAATAGAGGCGGGATTATTCCTGGTTTTACAGCCCAGAATATATCTCTGTTGCGTATTATATTGACGCGCTTTGTTTGACGCCCTATTTACAATGTTTCAGGTGGCTAAGAATGAATAAAGGATGCGATTCGGCGTATTGCGCGACTGGCCTCCGGTATCTTGCCAGCGGATGACTGGAAGACGTGCCACATACCTTTCCACACTTCAATTTGAACGTTAACACCCGCCTCTGTCGCCTGTTTCGCAAGGCGGATCGCGTCATCGAGAAGTAATTCATCGCTTCCTGTCTGTACCAGGAGAGGGGGAAGTCCGGTCAGATCGCCAAAAAGAGGAGAAACCAGCGGATTTGAGGTTTCGGCATCAGAACAATAGTATGCGACGGTTTGCCGCAAATCCTCAATAACGATCAGCGGGTCCTTATCTGCACAGGAAGAGATGCTGTCGCCCGATAAGGTGTAATCAAGCATCGGAGATAATAAGAAACCGGAATGCGGCAACGGAAAATTTTCACTTTTGAGTAGCAGGAGCAGAGATAAAACCAGCCCTCCACCGCTTGAGTCACCGCCGAGAATGATCTCATCAGGCCGATACCCCTGCGCTAATAGCCACTGCCACGCATATTTGGCATCCATCAAACCGGCGGGAAAGGGATTTTCAGGAGCTAATGAATAGTTGAGCGTGAGGGCATTCACGTTTGCATAATGGACAATATGTCCAACCAGTTTCCGGTGTGTGATGCTTGATCCCTGACTGTTACCTCCGCCATGAAGGTACAGAATAACTTTCCGCTTTTCGGCCTGCGAATGTCGCACCCACTCCGCTGAAATACCCTCTTCATCAATTTCTTCTGTGCTGACATTTTCGGGTAACGGAACATTCTTTGCCCCTTCTTCCCATACTCTTCTTTGCTCATGAAGAGGCGTGTTAAGCACGAAATCTACATTGCTTGCGTAATTCCTGAAAAGTGCGTCTCTTTTGCGCTTAGCTTCAATGCTTAACATGATGTCGCCTCACTGCGAATCGCCAGACTGGAGATCAGTATACAGAAAACGCGTTCGGTTTCAGCACAATACACCATAAACTCTCGTCCATGAAATGACGCCCACAGACGGTTACCAGACAATCTGGAGGCAAATTTCAGACACAAAAAAACCACCCGTAGGTGGTTTCACGACACTGCTTATTGCTTTGATTATTCTGCTTTTCCCATGGTACCCGGAGCGGGACTTGAACCCGCACAGCGCGAACGCCGAGGGATTTTAAATCCCTTGTGTCTACCGATTCCACCATCCGGGCTCGGGAAGAAAGTGGAGGCGCGTTCCGGAGTCGAACCGGACTAGACGGATTTGCAATCCGCTACATAACCGCTTTGCTAACGCGCCTTAAATCTTTGTCTTGCGACTGACACCCGCAACTGCCGATGTCTTAATCTGGAGCGGGAAACGAGACTCGAACTCGCGACCCCGACCTTGGCAAGGTCGTGCTCTACCAACTGAGCTATTCCCGCATCATCAAGTAAATCGTTAATCACTTGATTTTACTATCGTCTGGCAATCTGCGCTGCCGTTCGATGCGTTGCATTCTACTTACCTGACGCAATGAGTCAACGATATTTTTCGCCACTTACGCTCGTTTGCTGAAATTTACGGCGAAACGATCACTGATCAAGCAAATCCCCACGCGCGGCGTTCAAATACTGGAACATTGACCACAGCGTCAGGACCGCAGCGACGAAGAACAGTGCAATCCCCGCGTACTCCACCCAGATATTCGGACGCCACAGCAGCCAGGCCAGCGCTGCCATTTGCGAGGTGGTTTTGACTTTGCCGATCCAGGAGACCGCCACGCTGCTGCGCTTACCCAGTTCCGCCATCCATTCACGCAGCGCGGAAATGATGATTTCACGTGCAATCATCGTGGCCGCGGGCAGCGTCACCCACCAACTGTGATAGTGCTCGGTCACCAGTACCATCGCAATTGCCACCAGCACTTTATCCGCAACCGGGTCGAGAAACGCACCAAAACGCGTACTCTGGTTCCAGCGACGCGCCAGAAAACCGTCAAACCAGTCGGTCACCGCAGCGATACAGAAGATCAGCGCAGCAACGAACGGCGCCCAGGTGAATGGCAGATAAAACACCACGACAAAGAATGGGATAAGTATGACGCGAAACAGCGTAAGCAACGTTGGAATATTAAATTGCATAGTGACGGGTAACTATCTGTTGTCAGAGAATTTACCCCTATGTTGCTACAGCGGACTCAATGTTTCAACGACCAGAAGATCTTTTCTGCCAGTCCTTGCGAAATACCCGGCACTTTTGCAATTTCTTCAACGCTGGCGTTACGTAATCCTTGCAAACCACCCATATATTTCAACAACATTTGGCGACGCTTCGGTCCAACGCCTTCGATGGTCTCCAGCGTACTGGTGTTTTTCACTTTCGCCCGTTTTTTACGGTGGCCGCCAATGGCATGATCGTGGGACTCATCGCGGATATGCTGAATCACATGCAATGCCGGCGAATCCGGCGGCAAGCTAAATCCCTCACCTTCCGGTTCAAAGAACAGCGTTTCCAGACCGGCTTTACGGTCAGCGCCTTTTGCAACACCTAACAGCAGAGGGTGGTTTTTATCCCAGGGGACATCCAGCTCGGCGAAAACGGCCTTCGCCTGCCCCAGTTGCCCTTTTCCGCCGTCGATCAGGATCACATCCGGAATCTTACTTTCTTCGATGGCTTTACCATAACGGCGACGCAGTACCTGATTCATTGCCGCATAGTCATCGCCCGGCGTGATACCGGTGATATTGTAGCGACGGTATTCCGCACGCAGCGGCCCGTTCGCATCAAAGACCACGCACGACGCCACCGTCTGTTCGCCCATCGTGTGGCTGATGTCAAAACATTCCATCCGTTTTACAGCTGGCAGCTTCAGCACGGTTGCCAGCGCCGTCAACCGTTGGGTAATGGTCGACTGCTGAGAGAGTTTCGTGGTCAGCGCCGTGGCGGCATTGGTCCGCGCCAGTTTCAAATAACGCGCGCGATCGCCGCGGGGTTTGGTCTGCACATTAATACGACGCCCCGCCAGTTCAGAAAGCGAATCGGCCAGCAGCGTTTTGTCGTGCAGATTGAAATCCAGCAGGATCTCGCCAGGCAACGTGCGCATCTGGCTGCCCTGGAGGTAGAATTGCCCGACGAAGGTTTCTACCACTTCGCCCAGTTCAGTCCCTCCCGGCACTTTCGGGAAATAACTGCGGCTGCCCAGCACTTTCCCCTGGCGGATAAAGAGCACATGGACACAGGCCATCCCGGCATCAAACGCAACGCCGATCACGTCCAGATCGTCCCCCGCGTTGGAAACGAACTGTTTCTCCGTCACCCGGCGCACGGCCTGGATCTGATCGCGTATACGCGCAGCCTCTTCGAACGCCAGATTTTGACTGGCTTTCTCCATCCGCGCGATCAGTTGAGTTAAGACCTGGTCATCTTTACCGGATAAAAACAACCGAACATAGTCAACCTGCTGCGCATACTCTTCTTCACTCACCAGGCCTTCGACGCAGGGCCCCAGGCAACGGCCGATCTGGTATTGCAGACAAGGGCGCGAGCGATTGCGATAAACGCTGTTTTCACACTGACGGATCGGGAAAATTTTCTGTAACAGCGCCAGCGTTTCACGGACGGCATAGCCGTTGGGAAACGGGCCAAAGTATTCGCCTCGGGTATGTTTCGCGCCACGGTGCATAGCCAGCCGGGGATGCGTATCCGCGCTGAGAAAAATAAAGGGATAGGATTTGTCATCACGTAACAGCACGTTGTAACGCGGCTGATACAGCTTGATATAGTTGTGCTCGAGCAGCAACGCTTCCGTTTCGGTGTGCGTCACCGTCACATCGATTTGCTGAATGAGCGCAACCAGCGCTTCGGTCTTACGCGAAGCCAGGTTGCTGCGGAAATAGCTGGAAAGCCGTTTTTTCAGGTCTTTCGCTTTACCCACATAGATAACCGTACCACCGGCATCATACATACGATAAACGCCGGGTTGACTGGTTACGGTTTTTAGGAACGCTTTCGCGTCAAACTGATCGCTCACTGGCTTGTTAACGTCTCCGCATTACACAGGCCATGGCGAATTGCCAGGTGAGTCAGCTCTACATCACCATGAATGTTTAGTTTACTGAACATACGATAGCGATAGCTGTTCACCGTTTTAGGGCTGAGATTCAACTGCTCGGAAATCTCATTCACCTTCTGACCTTTAGTGATCATCAGCATAATCTGCAATTCGCGCTCAGACAAACTGGCAAACGGGGTTTCCGTTTTTTCGGGTTCAATCTGGCTTAATGCCATTTGCTGGGCGATGTCAGAAGCAATGTAGCGCTGCCCGGAATAAACCGAGCGGATGGCACTTACCACTTCCTGAGGCGCAGCGCCCTTACTCAGGTAACCTGCGGCTCCGGCCTGCATCACTTTTGCCGGCAACGGGTTTTCCGTGTGAACGGTCAACATAATCACTTTAATATCGGCAGTTGAACGCGCAATTTTGCGCGTGGCTTCAAGGCCACCAATACCGGGCATGTTCATGTCCATCAACACGACGTCGACGGTGTTGGCGCGACACCATTTAACGGCATCCTCACCGCAACCTGCTTCACCGACAACTTTTATACCCTTTATATCTTCAAGAATGCGTCGTATCCCTGCGCGCACCAGTTCGTGGTCATCAACAAGAAGAACGTTGATCAAAGGAATATCTCCAGAATAGGGATAACGCTACTGATAGTGGATCGCCACTATATTAGCGGGTTTTATCTCAACTTTAAAACGTAAAAAACGTCCGGTAACCGATTTTGCTCTCGTTTTCGGAAATTAGTCTGTACGCTTTGTGGAAACTTAGGCTAAGAACAGCCAGTTACACGCACTATTTTCGGGAACGAGGTTTCACAATAGTGACAAAAACTCGCTTTCTCTCGCCTAAATGCTAAATAGACAGGTAAGTTTGTAACAATAATTAACGAGTAAAATACTCGGAATAAACAATAAATGAGGAAAATATAGACTTCTTATGTTGTTGTTTAATTTAACTCCGCTGGTGTGATTTCCGATCGAAAAACAACCACTGCTATTTTTCCCTCAGCTTATGGTATACTCCGCGGCCTTAACATTTATCATCGCAAATTTTTACTGAAACATTACGAGGAAAATAAATGAGTACGCCTGATTTTTCCACTGCCGAGAATAATCAAGAACTGGCTAATGAAGTCACCTGCCTGAAGGCGCTGTTAACGCTGATGCTGCAAGCCATGGGCCAGGCCGATGCGGGCCGCGTGATTCTTAAAATGGAAAAACAGATCGCGCTGGTCGAAGACGACGCGCAGGCTGCAGTATTTTCCAGCACTGTTAAGCAAATTAAACAAGCTTACCGTCAGTAAAGAAAAACCGGCTGAGAGCAGTGCTTTCAGCCGGTTTATCGTCTGCCACGCAGAACGTTTATTGTTTCAGATAAGCCCGGTCGCCGCGGCATAGCACGCAATCTGCGTCTTATTCGGCGCGTTAAACTTCTTCTGCATATTCTTCTGGTGAAAGTTAACGGTATTTTCTGATATCGACAGAATCATCGCAATTTCAGCTGAAGTCTTCCCTTCCGCCGTCCATTTCAGAATCTCTTTTTCTCGTTTGCTAAAGCGCATTTCCGGCGCCATCACCATTTCATCTTCGAGTCGGGAAAGTGCCGTTAAGCTTTCGCGCACCAGCAACTGCAGTTTCAATTCGACTTCATCGCCCGCAAACGGCGTATTACGCAGGCTTGACCGTGAGACCGAGAGAAAGCCTAATGCGCGATTTGGCAGCATGAGACATTGCGTGACGCCTTTGCGTAATCCGTGTGAACGAGCAGCATCCCACATCGTCTGCGCGTCACTGAATAATGCGTCATTCCAGGGCAGATGTCCCTGGATGAAGTTTTCCGGCTTCAGCACAGGATCAATCGCGAAATAGTTTTCCGCCTGATATTGCGAAACCCACGCATCGGGATAAGTGGTATGAAGGGAAATTTTAGGACGCGTGAACGGAACCGGATGCCTGACACACAGCGCGTAATAATCAAATTCCAGCAATAGTGTCTGCTGCTGTAATTCGCTGTAGACGTCTTCTGCGCAAGTCATTTCGTGAAAGCGTAACAGCATCGTCCGTCGCCAGGTAAAGAAATCTAAATCCTGCATACTCAGTATTCGCACCCTTGAGAGTGATAATCATTTTAAATGTGAGAAATAACCTATCACATAAACATACGGTAGATGTATAAAATATCGGTCAGGGAGCAGATTACTTGAGCGTTGTTTCAGTTCGCGTATTTTGTCCAGGGAAATACGTTCATCATCATGCGTCTGGTATTACTATTTATGCATCTCCACTCGGCCGAAATGGGATAATCCCGGACGAGTGGAGAAAACCAATCATTGCAGCAGAAACTTCTCAAGAAACTGACGGGTTCTCGGTTGCTGTGGATTGGCAAATAGCGCTTTGGCTGGCCCCTGTTCCACAATGCGCCCCTGATCCATAAATATCGCCCGGTCCGCAACATCGCGGGCAAAGCTCATTTCATGGGTCACAATCACCATGGTGCGTTTTTCCTGCGCCAGTTGACGGATAGTGCTCAACACCTCGCCCACCAGCTCAGGATCGAGCGCAGACGTCGGTTCATCAAACAGAATCACTTCCGGACGCATGGCCAGCGCACGGGCAATCGCCACTCGCTGCTGCTGCCCGCCGGATAAGCGCCGCGGGTAGCTGGTCTCTTTCCCGGCCAACCCCACTTTCGCCAGCAGTTCCCGCGCCCGCGCCATCGCCTCTTCTTTGCCCTCGCCTTTCACGATAACCGGACCTTCAATGATATTCTCCAGTACCGTGCGATGGGGAAAGAGATTGAAGCTCTGGAACACGAAGCCAACATGCTGGCGCAACTGGCGAATCAGCGTTCGTTGCTGACCGAGCGATCGCGCCGTATCAATGGTGATATCACCCACGGTGATCGTACCCGCTTCCGGTTGTTCCAGCAGGTTAATACTGCGCAGAAGCGTCGTTTTTCCCGACCCGCTGGGACCGATGATCGCGACCACCTCTCCCGCCTGCACTTGCAGATCGATGCCGTGCAGCACCGTCTGCCCATGAAATTTCTTGACCAGGTTTTTTACGTCGATCGCACTCATTTCGGCTCTCTCTCCTGGCGGTTCAGTTGATTTTCAAAGTAGTTCTGCAATGAAGACAGCACGGTTGCCATGATCCAATAGATCAGCGATGCCGCCAGATACATGGTGAATACCTCCAGCGTGCGCGAGGTGATCAGCTGCGCCTGACGGAACAGTTCTGGCACCTGGATGGTGGCCGCCAGCGACGTGTCTTTCACCAGACTGATAAAACTGTTGCTCAGCGGCGGCAGCGCTACCCTGGCAGCCTGCGGTAAAATGGCGCGACGCATTGTCTGCCACGGCGTCATCCCGATACTGGCAGCCGCTTCCCACTGTCCTTTGTCAATCGATGAAATCGCCGCGCGCAGCGTTTCCGCGGCATAGGCCGCCGTATTGAGCGACAGGCCAATCATTGCGGACGGCACCGGATCCAGCTCAATACCAAACTGCGGCAGACCGTAGTAGATCATAAACAGTTGTGCGATAAGCGGCGTACCGCGAAAAATAGAGATATAGAAACGCGCCAGCCAGCGCAGTGGCAGCAGCGGCGACAGGCGCATCAGCGCGAGGATAAATCCCAGCAGCAGGCCGAAGAACATCCCGCCAATACTGAGTTGCAGCGTAAACACCGCCCCTTTGAGCAGATACGGCAGGGAATCAATAACCAGTTGGATACTTTCTTGCATGAGCTTATCCGAAATTACACGTGTGGATGGTAGGCAAACAGCGCAGGCGCCCCACCAGTATGGATAAAGAGAATCGGGCCTTCGTCTTTAAAGCGTTTCTGGCTGATTCCGTCAATCAGTCCGGCCATCGCTTTTCCGGTATAGACGGGGTCGAGAAGGATCCCTTCCAGACGCGCCAACAACTTCACGGCTTCCATCCCCTCTTCATTTGGCGTGCCATAGCCTGGGGCATAGTAGTCATCCCACAACAAAATCTCCGCCGCCGCTGTCAGTTCCAGTTCTCTGGCAACAGCCTGTTGCAGCGCCACCACTTTCGGTTTTTGATCGGCTACGCTGCGTGAAACGGTTACGCCAATCAGATCCACATCCGGCATCAGTTGTTCCAGCCCAACCGCCAGCCCGGCGTGCGTTCCTGCACTGCCAGATGCTACCACCACCGAAGAGAGCTGCACCGCGCCTTCACACTGCTGAGCGATTTCCAGCGCGCTTTCAACATAGCCTAATGCCCCCAACGCGTTTGAACCACCGACCGGTATAATGTAGGGACGAAAGCCCTGCGCTTCGATTCGGGTGGCCAGTTCTTGCAATTGGGCATCCGGTGCATGTAGCGCATCGCACATCTCAACCTGTACGTTGAACAGATCCAGCAGCAGTCGGTTGCCATTGGTGAGATAGTTTTCCGCCGTGGTGCCAATGGGGTTTTCCAGCAGCGCCACGCAGTGCAGTCCCAGCTTCGCGGCGACCGCCGCCGTCTGACGCACGTGGTTAGACTGAATCGCGCCTGCCGTGATCAGCGTATCAGCGCCTTCACGCAGCGCATCTGCGGCCAGGAACTCAAGCTTGCGCAGCTTATTTCCGCCCATCGCCATCGGTGTGACGTCATCGCGTTTGATGAAGATATCCCGTCCCAGGTAGTCAGAAAAGCGCGGCAGGTATTCCAGCGGCGTCGGCGCACCGATAAATTCCAGGCGCGGAAAGCGTGTCAGGTTGTGCAGTGGCATAAAGCCTCCGATTATTCGTTGTTGTGATGTTCTTTTTATTATGCACGTTCAAACGCATGAAATAAAAAAGGCGCTGATTAAAGCGCCTTTTTTTTCATATCGTTCGGACTATTTGGTGATATCCGCGCCAAACCACTTCTCAGAAAGCGCCTTCAGCGAGCCGTCTTTCTGCATTTCAGCAATCGCTGCGTCCACCGCCTTCAGCAGATCTTCATTGCCTTTACGCAGCGCAACGCCTGACTCCTGACGGGAGAAGGCTTCACCGGTGACCGCCAGCGTATCTTTGGTCTTTTTAACCAGATCTAACGCCGCCAGACGATCCACCAGAATGGCGTCGATACGGCCTACGCGCAGATCCTGATATTTCGTCGGGTCATCATCATAAGTCCGGATATCAACGCCCTGGACGTTCTGACGTAACCACTCTTCATAGTTAGTCCCCAGGCCCACGCCCACTTTCTTATCTTTCAGATCGGCTGCGGTTTTAATCGCGCCTTCATTGCCTTTTTTCACCAGCGCCTGGATACCGGAGACGGTATAAGGGGTAGAGAAATCATATTTCTTCTTCCGCTCGTCGGAGATGGTGACCTGATTGATCACCACATCGATGCGTTTAGAATCCAGAGAGGCCAGCATCCCGTCCCATTTGGTCGGTTTCAGCGTGGCTTTCACGCCCAGATGCTTCGCGAGCGCTTCGGCAAATTCCACTTCAAAGCCGGTCAATTTACCGTCATCGCCCTGGAAACTGAACGGCGGATAGGTGCCTTCCAGCCCCACCAGCAGCGTGCCGCGATCTTTAACCTTCTTCAACAGACCTTCATCTGCAAACGTTTTTGCGCTCATTCCCGCTACAAGCGCCACAGCCATCACGCCCATCAGCGCCTGGCGCCCCAGAAGTGCTAATTTCATATTTACCCCGAATGTTGTTATGAATGCCCGTAGTGTAGAGCGTTTATGGGTAACGACATAAATCACTCTGCTACATCTTATTCATTTTTAATATATATCAGAAGTCATCCGGAGGGAGGAATTCTGTTGCTGCTCGGGGCGAGCATGCGCTTTATATTGTGCGTACTTACGCAGCGCGATGCGATAGTTGTTGGTGCTGGTCTCCGGCAGCCACGGCGCCAGGTTTTCATCAAGGTAACCGTCCTGGAGCAGATCGTGAGAAATTTTCTGCTCGCTGAGATGATTACCGAGACGGCGCAAACGGACAACATACTCGCGTACGGTTCCGTGGCTCATTTCGGTCTGTTCAAACAGGAATTGTTTAAAACCAATGATGTCGAAGAAATCGCTCTGCGTTTTGCAGTGCAGATCGCCGCAGAAACGGCATAGCGCCACCCACTCTTTCTGCTCCTGCTGCCAGGCGGCTTCATCCATGAGCGTATCGAGGCGGGAAATGGCGATTTTATTGACGATCTGCCCTTTGCGCACCAGCGTGATGCGATCCAGTAACTTGTGGCAATGGGCGCAATGCGTCTGGCTGTGTTTAAAGTCTTTGAGGTAGCGGCTTAGAGGCCGTCTTTTTGATTGCTGCACCGTCATGAGAACTCCTGGTAGTCAATACGTTGTGCGGCATTTTTCAGCGCCGACAACGTCGTTCGCTATAACTTACCCAGCTTCGTGCGTAACCGTTTTATGGCCTGACTGTGCAACTGGCTGACCCGTGACTCTCCGACTTCCAGAACCGCGCCAATCTCTTTGAGATTGAGTTCTTCCTGGTAATAGAGCGTGAGCACCAGTTGTTCGCGTTCCGGAAGGGCTTCAATGGCATCCATCACGCGCTGGCGCAAATTGCTCTCAAGGAGCTGTTGTAACGGGTTTTCCTGCTGGTGTTCTTCTGTCACCAGCTCGATACTATCGCCATGCTCTTCCCGCCACTCGTCATAGGAGAAGAGTTGGCTGTTGTTGGTATCAAGCAACATCTGACGATATTCTTCTACAGGAATCGCCAGCCGCTCCGCCACCTCAGTTTCCGTCGCGTTGCGCCCTAATTCCTGTTCCAGTTGCCCCATCGCCTGTGCCACTTCGCGGGCATTGCGCCGAACGCTACGCGGCACCCAGTCGCGGCTGCGTAGTTCATCCAGCATCGCCCCACGAATACGCTGCACTGCGTAAGTGGTAAATGCCGTTCCTTGCAGAGCGTCATATCGGTCAACTGCATTCAATAACCCGATACCGCCCGCCTGTAGCAGATCGTCCAGTTCTACGCTCGCGGGCAAACGCACCTGCAGGCGCAACGCTTCGTGACGCACCAGCGGTACATAACGCTGCCACAGCGAGTGTTTATCCATTACACCTTCAGCGGTATACAGTGAATTCACGATAAACAGCCCTGCGTTAAATGAGTTATCGGCATGATTATCCGTTTCTGCAGGGGTTTTAATCGGGTGAATAGTGGGTGAAATGAGGGGTTATTTAGGGGTTACCGGTAAAGCCAGAACGAAAAAACCCCGCCGGAGCGGGGTTTGCGCAAGAAGCGTAAATTAACGCAGCAGAGACAGAACGTTCTGAGTCGTCTGGTTAGCCTGTGCCAGTACAGAAGTACCTGCTTGTTGCAGGATCTGCGCACGAGACATGTTAGACACTTCAGTCGCGTAGTCAGCGTCTTCGATACGGCTACGAGCAGAAGACAGGTTGTTAACGGTGTTGCCCAGGTTGGTGATAGCAGAATCGAAACGGTTCTGTACCGCACCCAGGGAGCTACGCAGTTTGTCAACTTTAGCCAGCGCAGCATCCAGTTTTTCAAGTGGATTGTTGGTACTAATGGATTTCAGGTCGCTGGCAGTCAGTTCTTTCGTTTTATCAACAGTTGCCGTCGGCGCGTTACTACCCAGAGCACCCAGCGTTACACCGTAGGTTTTTTCGCCATCACGAACAATCGCTCTCGCGCTACCATCTGAACCTAAAGCGAACTCAACAGCCTTACCATCTGCATCTTTGATGACAGAAGTATTGCCAGTCGCTGTATCAACGTTTACAGCCAGGTATTTGCCGTCAGCAGTTTTTGCTGCATAAGTATTCGCAACTGCGTTGCCATCTTTGTCAAGAACCTGACGAACATCAAGGTTTTTGCCGTCAGAGTAAACAGACATCGGAGAATCGTTGAATGCCAGGGCTTTACCTGCTTTGTTGTTAGACACATCCACAGCTACGGCATTACCGGAAGCTTCTTCTGCAAAAGCAGTAACGCGACCACCAAACTTAGCCAACTGAACATCAGCAGCTTGAGTACTGCCAGCACCATCGCTAACCTGTGTCTGAACTTTCTTATAGCCCGTGCCATCCTGTTGGAGCAGAGTATAGGAAGCAGTCGCAGCATCGCCGGCCTGAGCGACAAAGTGCGTCTGGCCATCCACCTCAATTTTGTATACTTTAGCAGCAGCACCCAAAGCATCGGTAGTATCACCGGTATCAACAGCTGAGGCACCAAAATAGGCCGTGATAGCACCGTTGGTACCATCGCGGAAGTCAGCACCAAACGCGGCACCTGCAGCCCCGTTAACTGCGCCGGTATCAGCAACAACGTTGGTCAATGCCGGTGCTGCTTGACTTTTCAGGCTCACAGAAGCAGAGGTCGGAACTTTACCCGGCGCCACGCTGAAGCTATCCAGACCTAAGGTTTTCGCATCGATTTTATCCAGCGCGATTTCGATGGTTTCGCCATCGTTCGCACCCACCTGGATTTTCATGGTCTGGTCAGAAGCCAGCACTTTCACGCCGTTAAACTGAGTCTGACCAGAAACGCGGTCAATTTCGTTCAGACGCTGGGTGATTTCGTCCTGGATGGAGTTCAGGTCAGAATCAGAGTTAGTGCCGTTAGTTGCCTGTACAGACAATTCACGGATACGCTGCAGGTTGTTGTTGATTTCAGACAGTGCGCCTTCCGTCGTCTGAGCAACAGAGATACCGTCGTTGGCGTTACGAGAAGCCTGAGTCAGGCCTTTAATGTTTGACGTAAAGCGGTTAGCAATCGCCTGGCCCGCAGCATCGTCTTTCGCGCTGTTGATACGCAGACCGGAAGACAGGCGCTCAATCGCAGAGCTCAGGGAAGACTGAGATTTGTTCAGGTTGTTTTGGGTCAACAGCGACAGGCTGTTTGTATTAATGACTTGTGCCATGATCTTTTCCTTATCAATTACAACTTGATGTTATTGGGCTGTTGCCCACGGTTTCTCACCGTAACCCTTGTATCGGCACCTGAATTTCGAACTTTAGAGAATTTTTAGTTTCCCCCCATTTTTTCTTAGCCTTTGAATAACCCGTCTTCTTGCACACTATTCCGGCCATTATTTCTCCAAATTTATTATTAAACTTTGCCGCCAGATTGCCGATAAGGTGGCTAACCACTGTTTGCAATTAAAAGGGATTACGCATGGCTTCTTTTACTTCATTAGGCGTGGGTTCAAACCTGCCGCTGGATACGTTACTGACGAACCTGACCACGGCTGAGAAGGGACGCCTGAAACCTATCACCCAGCAGCAGAGCAGTTTTACAGCAAGACTGACGGCGTTTGGAACGTTAAAAAGCTCACTGGAAAAATTCCAGACCGCCAACACGGCACTCAATGATGCGACTCTTTTTAAAAGCACCACGGCGGTAAGCAACTCAACGGATCTCACGGTGAGCACAACAGCAGGAGCGGCTGCCGGGATCTACAAAATTAACGTGACCCAATTAGCCCAGGCCCAATCTATTCGTACCACCTCTACGGTAACGGACAGTAAAGCGGCGCAAGGTAACGACAATGCCCAGCGGACGCTGATTATTAAGCAGGACGGCAAAGAGAAACCATTAGAAATAAAACTGACCAAAGATCAAACTTCGCTGGAAGGAATGCGTGATGCGATTAACAATGCCAACGGTGGGGTGACGGCCAGCATTGTTAAGGTTAAAGATAACGATTACCAACTGGTTCTGACCTCCTCTAACACGGGACTGGCCAATCAGATGAGTGTTTCCGTCTCAGGCGATGAGAAACTCAATCAATTTATCAGCTTCAACAATCCCAACAGCCCGAATAGTAATGTTGAACAAATTGTTGAAGCGAAAGACGCGGAGCTTACCGTTAACGGGATCAATATTGTTCGTAGCAGCAATACTGTAACGGATGCGCCACAGGGCCTGACACTGAACCTGACGAAGGAAGTCAAAGATGTCACCGTTACCGTGTCGAACAGTAATGACAAATCCACCACCGCGATCAAAGCCTGGGTGGATGCGTATAACTCTTTAGTTGATACCATTGGCTCCTTGACGAAATACACGTCGGTTGATGCAGGCGCAGAAGAGCAGGACGCCAGCAACGGCGCACTCCTCGGTGACAGCACCGTTCGCACCATCCAGACCGGTATCCGTGGTCAATTCTCCTCCAGCGCCAATGACGGGAAATTCCAAACGTTATCGCAAATGGGCATTACCCAGGATGGCACCACCGGTAAGCTGAAAATTGATGATGAAAAACTGAAAAAAGCGCTAACCGATAATAGCGTGGATGTTCAACAGCTGTTAGTCGGTGATGGCAAAGAGACCGGAATTACGACCAAAGTGGCTTCGCTGGTGAAAGGTTACCTGGCCGATGATGGCATCATCGACAGCGCCCAGGACAGCATCAATGCCACGCTGAAAAAACTGACTAAACAGTATCTTTCCGTCAGTGCCAGTATCGACGATACCATTGCGCGGTATAAGGCTCAATTTACGCAACTGGATACGATGATGAGCAAGTTGAATAACACCAGTAGCTACCTGAACCAGCAATTTACTGCGATGACCAGTTCCTGATAACCAGAGGTAAACATGTATACCGCGAGCGGTACCAAAGCTTATGCGCAAATCAGCGTGGAAAGCGGCGTGATGAGTGCGAGTCCGCACCAGTTGATCGAAATGTTGTTTGATGGCGCAAACAGCGCCCTGGTGCGCGCTCGCCTGTTTTTAGAGCAAGGTGATATTACCGCCAAAGGGGAAGCGCTGAGTAAGGCTATCAATATCATTGATAATGGTCTGAAAGCGGGACTGGATCAGGAGAATGGCGGCGAACTCGCCGACCATCTCTCTTCGCTGTATGACTATATGATCCGTCGTTTATTACTTGCTAATTTACGCAATGACAGTCAAGCCATTGAAGAAGTGGAAGGGTTACTCGGCAACATTGCGGAAGCCTGGAAACAGATCTCACCGAAAGCATCTTCCCAGGAGTCTCGTTAATGACCTCAGCCGTGGAGTTTATCAACCGTTGGCAGCGCATTGCGCTGCTCAGTCAGTCGCTGCTCGAACTTGCGCAGCGGGGTGAATGGGACCTTTTACTGGAACAGGAAGTCACCTATCTGCAAAGTATTGAAGCGGTCGTTGAAACGCAAACTCCACCGGGCATGACACGCAGCATTCAGGATATCGTGGCCAGTTATATCAAACAGACGCTGGATAACGAAGAATGCCTGAAAGGTTTACTGCGCCAACGGCTCGATGAGCTTAGTGGTCTGATAGGCCAGTCAACGCGTCAGCAGTCGCTCAACAATGCTTATGGTCGGCTTTCTGGCATGCTGCTGGTACCCGACGCTCCCCCTGCTCCACAATAATTCCCGCTACGTTAGCAAAAATCTTCCATACTCCAGAGGTCGTCTACAAGACTTCTGGAGCTCGGAAGATGAAAAACCCCACGTTACTGCAGTTCTTCCACTGGTATTACCCTGAAGGTGGCAAACTCTGGCAAGAGGTGACAGAGCGCGCAGACAGCCTCAATGATATCGGTATCAACATGGTCTGGTTACCGCCCGCCTATAAAGGCGCGTCAGGCGGCTATTCCGTCGGCTATGACTCTTACGATCTGTTTGATCTCGGCGAGTTTGACCAAAAAGGTTCCCTTGCCACCAAATATGGTGATAAGGCGCAGCTTCTTACGGCTATCGACGCGCTGAAGAAAAACGACATCGCGGTGCTACTCGACGTGGTGGTGAATCACAAAATGGGGGCGGACGAAAAAGAGCCCCTGCGCGTACAGCGGGTCAACGAAGACGATCGCACGCAGATTGCCGATGAGATCATCGAATGCGAAGCCTGGACGCGTTACACCTTCCCGGCGCGAGGCGGTCAGTACTCGCAGTTCATCTGGGATTTCAAATGCTTCAGCGGCATCGACCACATCGAAAACCCTGACGAAGACGGCATTTTTAAAATCGTCAACGACTATACCGGCGAGGGCTGGAACGACCAGGTCGACGATGAAATGGGCAATTTCGATTACCTGATGGGCGAAAACATCGACTTTCGTAATCACGCCGTCACCGAAGAGATTAAATACTGGGCGCGCTGGGTGATGGAACAAACGCAGTGTGATGGCTTTCGTCTCGATGCGGTAAAGCATATTCCGGCCTGGTTCTATAAAGAGTGGATTGAACACGTTCAGGAGGTGGCACCGAAGCCGCTGTTTATCGTTGCCGAATACTGGTCGCACGAAGTGGATAAGCTGCAAACCTATATCGACCAGGTGGAAGGCAAAACGATGCTGTTCGACGCCCCGTTACAGCTCAATTTTCATGAAGCGTCGCGTCAGGGACGTGATTACGACATGAGCCAGATCTTTAGCGGCACGCTGGTAGAAGCCGATCCGTTTCACGCCGTGACGCTGGTCGCCAACCATGACACCCAGCCGTTGCAAGCGCTGGAAGCCCCCGTTGAAGCATGGTTCAAACCGCTGGCCTACGCGCTCATCCTGCTGCGGGAAAATGGCGTACCGTCGATTTTCTATCCCGATCTCTATGGCGCGCACTATGAAGATACCGGAGGCGACGGGGAAACCTATACCATCGACATGCCTGTCATCGAGCAACTCGCCGAACTCATTCTTGCCCGCCAGCGTTTCGCCCACGGCATTCAGACGCTCTGGTTTGATCACCCCAACTGCATTGCTTTCAGCCGTAGCGGAACGGACGACGATCCCGGATGCGTGGTGGTGTTATCCAATGGCGACGACGGTGAAAAAACGCTTATGCTGGGTGAAAACTACGGCAATAAAACCTGGCGCGACTATCTGGGAAACCGCGAGGAGATCGTCATCACTGACGAAAATGGCGAGGCTACGTTTTACTGCAATGGCGGCAGCGTCAGCGTATGGGTCATTGAAGAGGTGATCTGATGAAGCGCCCCGACAGGGAAAACTGTCGGGGACAATTGATTACGGTAATGGCGTTGGCAGCGGGGATTTCTCCAGCGCGGCGGCACACTCCACCGTTGGACGGTCCACGCGTTGCAGGGTCATCCCGTCATATTCCAGGGTGTTCCCTTCCCGCTCGATCTCATAAAGTTCACGTTTGACCGTCACGTTGGTTAAGTCACCGGACAACATCGTTAGCTTACCCGGCAGCGCAATAACCCTCTGCCACTGGCGACAATCGAGCGTATCGCCCTCTTTGGTCACCACCAGACTGGCAATAGCTTCCGGGCTCACCAGTTTGCGCTGCGGCCCGTTAGTCTGCCAGTACCCTTCCAGCCCGGCGGGCGCAGGCGTTTTGACCACATCATTGTAGTTTTCCACCTCGGCGCATCCCGCTAACATCAGTAACGCCCCAACGATTGCACATTTTTTCATCATTCATCCTGCATGCGAAGAAAAGAGGATTGTGGCATTAAAGGCCTGCGGTCGCCAGCCTTTCGCGGTGCCAGCAGAACTTTGATCCATTTGGGATTACCGCTTAATAATACCAGGCAAAATTGCCGCCGTGGTGTACTATCCGCTTTCTTGTTTCACACCTTCTGAGTTCAGAGGCAAAACACATGTCATGGCAACAATTCAAACAAGCCTGGTTAGTTAAATTCTGGGCGCCCATCCCTGCGGTCATCGCAGCGGGTATTCTCTCTACGTATTATTTTGGCATCACCGGCACCTTCTGGGCCGTTACGGGTGAATTTACCCGCTGGGGCGGACAAATCCTGCAACTGTCTGGCGTCCATGCGGAAGAATGGGGCTACTACAAGCTGATCCACCTGGAAGGCACCCCGCTCACTCGCATCGACGGGATGATGATCCTCGGTATGTTCGGCGGTTGCTTCGCGGCAGCGTTGTGGGCCAACAACGTCAAACTACGCATGCCGCGCAGTCGCATCCGCATCATGCAGGCGGTGCTGGGCGGGATCATCGCCGGGTTCGGCGCGCGTATGGCGATGGGCTGCAACCTGGCGGCATTCTTTACCGGTATTCCTCAATTCTCTCTGCACGCCTGGTTCTTTGCCCTGGCAACCGCCATCGGTTCCTGGTTTGGCGCGCGATTCACCCTGCTGCCAATATTCCGCATTCCGGTCAACATGCAGAAAGTCTCCGCTGCGTCGCCGTTGACGCAGAAACCGGATCAGGCGCGCCGTCGTTTCCGCCTCGGCATGCTGGTGTTTATCGGCATGATTGGCTGGGCGCTGCTGACCGCCATGAACCAGCCGAAGCTGGGTCTGGCGATGCTGTTCGGCGTGGGTTTTGGTCTGCTGATCGAGCGCGCGCAAATCTGCTTCACCTCCGCCTTCCGGGATCTGTGGATCACCGGACGCACCCATATGGCAAAGGCGATCATCTTCGGGATGGGCGTCAGCGCAATCGGTATTTTCAGCTACGTACAACTGGGCGTGGAAGCCAAAATCATGTGGGCGGGCCCGAATGCAGTAATCGGCGGGCTGTTGTTTGGTTTTGGTATCGTGCTGGCGGGCGGGTGTGAAACCGGCTGGATGTACCGCGCGGTGGAAGGCCAGGTACACTACTGGTGGGTGGGTCTCGGTAACGTCATCGGCTCAACGATTCTGGCCTACTACTGGGATGACTTCGCCCCTGCGCTGGCCACCAACTGGGATAAAATTAATCTACTCAACACCTTCGGTCCGCTCGGCGGCCTGCTGGTGACCTATCTGCTGCTGTTTGCCGCCCTGATGTTAATCATCGGCTGGGAAAAACATTTCTTCCGTCGTGCCGGGCTGACCCCTGCTAAGGAATCCGCATGAAAAACATTGTTCCTGATTATCGCCTTGATATGGTCGGCGAGCCCTGCCCTTACCCTGCCGTCGCGACGCTGGAAGCGATGCCGCAGTTGAAGAAAGGGGAAATTCTGGAAGTGGTCAGCGACTGTCCGCAATCCATCAATAACATTCCGCTGGACGCGCGCAACCATGGCTACAACGTGCTCGATATTCAGCAAGATGGGCCGACAATTCGTTATTTGATTCAGAAGTAACTGTTTGCCGGAAGGCAACGGCCCCTTATCCGGTCTACAGGGAATCACAGGCCGGATAAGCGCCAGCGCCATCCGGCACTCAAACCTACACCTGCATGGACATCACTTCCTGATAGGCCGACACCAGTTTGTTGCGCACCTGAATTCCCATCTGCATGGAAACTGAGGCTTTTTGCATATCGGTCATCACATCGTTGAGCGCAATCCCCGGCTCACCCAGCGTGAATTTTTCCGCCTGTACGCGGGCAGCAGTTTGCGTATCGCTGATGCGGTCCAGCGCCGCGTGTAATTGACCGGCAAAACTCACGGTCGGTTGCGGCAGTGTCTCCTGCGCCCTGGCGCTCATCGCCGTCGCCTGGAGCTGGCTGATAACCCCTTCAATCCCCTGAATCGCTGACATGATAATCCTCTGGATGGTTTTCTACGCAGCAGAGATTACCAGTTTGTCAATAAGATAAAGGCGCTAAATAACGATAAAAAACCCCGGTTTTTGCCGCATAGAAAAAAACGAAACCGCAAATAATGAGACCGTCAATTTTTCGATTTTGCTGACCCGGGAGTGAGTCTTGTTCCACTTTGCAAATAAAGCCGTCCACGAGCAGTCACGAGGTGCGAGATGAACGCGACTGCATCGGCTGCAACCCAATCTAAACCTCTCGAGTGGCTTAATCGCCTGCGTGCGAATCCCAAAATTCCTCTGATTGTTGCAGGCTCTGCGGCCGTCGCCATTATTGTGGCGATGGTGTTGTGGGCTAAAGCGCCTGATTATCGTACGTTATTCAGCAATTTATCCGATCAGGATGGCGGCGCGATCGTCACCCAGTTGACCCAGATGAACATCCCGTACCGCTTCTCGGAAGGCAGTGGCGCGATTGAAGTTCCAGCCGACAAAGTCCATGAACTGCGCCTGCGTCTTGCCCAGCAAGGACTGCCGAAAGGGGGTGCGGTGGGCTTTGAGCTGTTGGATCAGGAAAAGTTCGGCATCAGCCAGTTTAGCGAGCAGGTGAACTACCAGCGTGCGCTGGAAGGCGAACTGGCACGCACCATCGAAACCCTTGGCCCGGTTAAGCGCGCCCGCGTGCATCTGGCAATGCCCAAGCCGTCTCTGTTCGTGCGTGAACAGAAATCCCCTTCAGCCTCGGTGACCGTCAATCTGGAACCGGGGCGTGCGCTGGATGAAGGTCAAATCACTGCGGTCGTGCATCTGGTTTCCAGCGCGGTAGCCGGTCTGCCGCCGGGCAACGTGACGCTGGTCGATCAGGCCGGTCATCTGCTCACGCAGTCGAATACCAGCAGTCGCGATCTGAACGACGCACAGCTGAAATACGCCAGCGACGTGGAAGGCCGTGTCCAGCGCCGTATCGAATCGATCCTGTCACCGATTGTCGGTAACGGGAATGTCCACGCGCAGGTCACCGCGCAGCTGGATTTCGCCAATAAAGAGCAGACAGAAGAACAGTATCGGCCAAACGGCGATGCCTCTCAGGCCGTACTGCGTTCGCGTCAACTGAATGAAAGCGAGCAAATTGGCTCCGGTCTGCCCGGTGGCGTACCGGGTGCGCTGTCCAACCAGCCTGCCCCAGCCAATACGGCGCCGATCACCACGCCGCCCGCGAATCAGCAAAATGCGCAGAATGCACAAAATGGACAGAACGCGCAGCAGCAGACGGCCACCAGCGCCAGTGCTGGTCCACGTAATACTCAACGCAACGAAACCAGCAACTATGAAGTTGACCGCACCATTCGCCACACAAAAATGAACGTCGGCGATATACAGCGACTCTCCGTCGCCGTGGTCGTGAACTACAAAACGTTGCCGGATGGCAAACCGCTACCGCTCACTGCCGATCAAATGAAGCAGATTGAAGATTTGACCCGTGAAGCAATGGGCTTCTCGGACAAGCGCGGCGATACCCTGAACGTGGTCAACTCACCGTTCAGCGCTACCGATGACAACGCTGGCGAACTGCCGTTCTGGAAACAGCCGTTGTTTATCGAACAGTTGATCTCGGCCGGACGTTGGTTGCTGGTGCTGTTGGTGGCATGGATCCTGTGGCGCAAAGCGATTCGTCCGCAGTTGACCCGTCGCGCTGAAGAGGCGAAAGCCGCGCAGGAACGCGAGCAACTCCGTCAGGAGACCGAAGAAGCCGTTGAGGTTCGCCTCAGTAAAGATGAGCAGACTCAGCAGCGTCGGGCAAATCAGCGCCTGGGCGCCGAAGTGATGAGCCAGCGCATTCGCGAAATGTCAGATAACGATCCGCGCGTCGTGGCGCTGGTCATTCGCCAGTGGATGAATAACGATCATGAGTAATGCTCTTTCCGGTACCGATAAAAGCGTCATCCTGTTGATGACCATTGGCGAAGATCGCGCGGCGGAAGTGTTCAAACACCTCTCCCAGCGCGAAGTGCAAACCCTGAGCGCCGCCATGGCGAACGTCCGCCAGATCTCCAACAAACAGCTGACCGACGTGCTGGCGGAGTTTGAGCAGGAAGCCGAGCAGTTCGCCGCCCTGAACATCAATGCCAACGAATATCTGCGTTCGGTACTGGTGAAGGCGCTGGGCGAAGAGCGAGCCTCCAGCCTGCTGGAAGATATTCTTGAAACCCGTGATACCGCCAGCGGCATTGAAACGCTCAACTTTATGGAGCCGCAAAGCGCAGCCGACCTTATCCGCGACGAACACCCGCAGATTATCGCCACCATCCTCGTGCACCTCAAACGCGGTCAGGCGGCGGATATCCTGGCGCTGTTCGACGAACGTCTGCGTCACGATGTCATGCTGCGTATCGCCACCTTCGGCGGCGTACAGCCTGCCGCACTGGCGGAACTGACCGAAGTGCTCAACGGCCTGCTCGACGGTCAGAACCTCAAGCGCAGCAAAATGGGCGGCGTGAGAACGGCGGCAGAAATTATCAACCTGATGAAAACGCAGCAAGAAGAAGCGGTTATTACCGCTGTGCGCGAATTCGACGGCGAGCTGGCACAAAAAATTATCGACGAGATGTTCCTGTTCGAAAACCTGGTCGATGTGGACGACCGCAGCATCCAGCGTTTACTACAGGAAGTGGATTCCGAGTCGCTGCTGATCGCCCTGAAAGGCGCGGAACAGCCGCTGCGCGAGAAGTTCCTGCGCAATATGTCGCAACGTGCGGCAGATATCCTGCGAGACGACCTCGCCAACCGTGGCCCGGTGCGTTTGTCGCAAGTGGAAAACGAGCAGAAGGCCATTCTGTTGATTGTGCGTCGTCTGGCCGAGACCGGCGAGATGATGATTGGCAGCGGCGAGGATACTTATGTCTAACGAGCTGCCGTGGAAAATCTGGACCCCGGACGATCTCGCGCCGCCGCTGGCTGAATTTGTGCCCATGGAGCACGACGATGACCCCGTGTCTGAAGAGGACGAACCCGAGATCAGTGCGGAACAACAGCTTGAGCAACAGTTAGCCCAGCTGAAAATTCAGGCCCACGAGCAAGGTTACAACGCGGGACTGGCGGAAGGACGTAAGTCCGGTCATGAACAAGGCTATCAGGAAGGGTTGGCACAAGGGCTTGAACAGGGCCAGGTGCAGGCGCGCACCCAGCAGGCCCCGCTTCATGCGCGGATGCAACAACTGGTCAGCGAATTCCAGCACACACTGGACGCGCTGGACAGCGTGATCGCTTCGCGTCTGATGCAGATGGCGCTGGAAGCCGCGCGTCAGGTCATTGGTCAGACGCCCGCGGTGGATAATTCCGCCTTAATCAAGCAGATCCAACAGCTCTTACAACAGGAGCCCCTGTTCAGCGGCAAACCGCAGCTGCGCGTCCATCCGGATGATTTACAGCGCGTTGAAGAGATGCTCGGTGCCACCCTCAGCCTGCACGGCTGGCGTTTGCGTGGCGATCCGACCCTGCACCATGGCGGCTGCAAAGTTTCTGCGGATGAAGGCGATCTCGACGCCAGCGTGGCGACCCGCTGGCAAGAACTGTGTCGTCTGGCCGCGCCGGGAGTGATCTGATGACCTCACGCCTGACTCGCTGGTTGACGACGCTGGATAATTTCGAAGCCAAAATGGCGCAGCTTCCGGCCGTTCGTCGTTACGGACGACTGACCCGCGCCACCGGCCTGGTTCTGGAGGCCACCGGATTGCAGTTGCCGCTCGGCGCGACCTGCGTGATTGAACGCCAGGACGGAACGGAAACCCGCGAAGTGGAAAGTGAAGTGGTGGGCTTTAACGGTCAGCGTCTGTTTCTGATGCCGCTCGAAGAGGTCGAAGGCATTCTGCCCGGCGCGCGTGTCTATGCCAAAAACATCGCCGGTGAAGGGTTGCAAAGCGGTAAACAGTTGCCGCTGGGTCCGGCGCTGTTAGGTCGCGTGCTCGACGGCAGCGGCAAACCGCTTGACGGTCTGCCCTCCCCTGACACTACGGAAACCGGAGCACTGATTACCCAGCCGTTTAACCCGTTGCAGCGTACGCCGATTGAGCATGTGCTGGATACCGGCGTGCGCCCGATCAACGCCCTGTTAACCGTCGGTCGCGGCCAGCGTATGGGGCTGTTCGCCGGTTCCGGCGTCGGGAAAAGCGTGCTGCTTGGCATGATGGCGCGCTATACCCGCGCCGACGTCATCGTCGTTGGACTGATTGGCGAACGTGGCCGCGAAGTGAAGGATTTCATCGAAAACATTCTCGGTGCCGACGGACGCGCGCGTTCGGTCGTGATCGCCGCGCCGGCGGACGTGTCGCCCTTACTGCGCATGCAGGGTGCCGCTTATGCCACCCGTATCGCCGAGGATTTCCGCGATCGCGGTCAGCACGTGCTGCTGATCATGGATTCCCTGACCCGTTATGCCATGGCCCAGCGTGAAATCGCGCTGGCGATCGGTGAACCACCGGCCACCAAAGGCTATCCGCCGTCGGTCTTCGCCAAACTTCCGGCGCTGGTTGAACGCGCAGGTAACGGGATCCACGGCGGCGGTTCCATCACCGCCTTTTATACGGTACTGACCGAAGGCGACGATCAGCAGGACCCGATTGCCGACTCGGCGCGAGCCATCCTTGATGGTCACATTGTGCTGTCGCGACGTCTGGCGGAGGCCGGACACTACCCCGCTATCGACATTGAAGCGTCGATCAGCCGTGCGATGACGGCGCTGATAACGGAACAACACTACGCCAAAGTGCGTCACTTCAAGCAGTTGCTATCGAGCTTCCAGCGCAACCGCGATCTCGTCAGCGTCGGCGCCTATGCCAAAGGCAGCGATCCGATGCTCGATAAAGCCATCGCGCTGTGGCCACAACTGGAGGCGTTTTTGCAGCAAGGTATTTTCGAACGCGCTGACTGGGAGGATTCTCTGTCGGCGCTCGATCTGATTTTCCCGACGGTGTGATGAAGCAAGAGGGTAATGGTCATGGCTGAACATGGTGCACTGGCAACACTCAAAGATCTCGCCGAAAAAGAGGTGGATGACGCGGCGCTGCTGTTAGGTGAAATGCGCCGCGGTTTTCAGCAGGCGGAAGAACAGCTCACGATGCTGCTTGACTACCAGAATGAATATCGCAGCAACCTCAACAACGATATGAGTCAGGGGATTGCCAGTAATCGCTGGATTAACTACCAGCAATTTATTCAGACCCTGGAAAAAGCGGTGGAACAACACCGCCAGCAGTTAACGCAGTGGACGCAAAAAGTAGATATGGCGCTGAACAGCTGGCGTGAAAAAAAACAACGGCTTCAGGCCTGGCAAACCTTACAAGACAGACAGAACGCGGCGGCCTTACTGGCTGAAAACCGCCTGGATCAGAAAAAAATGGATGAATTTGCGCAGCGTGCAGCAATGAGGAAACCAGAATGATCACTTTACCCCAACGGGTCACCACGGACACTGACCTTATTACCGGCTTGTCGTCCGGTAAGGCGACGGATTCCGCCCAGGATTTTCTGACCCTGCTGGCAGGCGCATTAGGCGCAGGCGACGCACAGAGTAAAGACGCGCCGCTGACGTTAGCCGATATACAGGCCGCCAGCGGCAAACTGCAAAAAGGCCTGCTGGCACAGGACGGTGACGCTTCGCAGACCGTGAAACTGGCCGACCTGTTAGCGGCCAAAGAAGGACAGTCTGAAGAGTTGCAAAAAGGACTGAGCGATGCGCAGGCCCTGCTGTCCGCCCTGACGCCCACACAAAAGAGCAGTGCGCTCGCGGCCCTGCACCAGTCCGCGCAGAAAGATGAAGGTGCCACGGCTCTCAGCGATGAAGATCTCGCCAACCTCAGCGCCCTTTTCGCCATGCTGCCGGGTCAACCGGGAATGACGACACCGCCGGTAACTACCGGTGAAAAAGGGCGTGTGCTGAGCACCACGTTGAGCACCGATCCCCGTTCGCTCGCGCAGGCCGCGACCAGTCCGTTGACCCATGACGATGCGAAAAAAAGCAAAATGGACAATGCCACGCCGGTGATCGCTGCGGAAAGCGCTAAAGGTCAGCCGGTCACTACGCCTGTGGTGGCTGCCGCTGCCGTCAACGCGGAGATCGACAGTACGCCTTCACCCGTGACGCCAGGCATCGCGATGACCACAACCCCGCATTCCGCCTCACAACCGCTGCCCACCAGCGCCGCACCGGTTCTGAGCGCACCGTTGGGTAGCCATGAGTGGCAGCAATCCCTGAGTCAACACATCACGCTGTTTACCCGTCAGGGTCAGCAGAGCGCGGAACTGCGTCTGCATCCGGAAGATCTGGGTCAGGTACAAATCTCGCTTAAACTTGATGATAACCAGGCACAATTGCAGATGGTCTCAGCCCATAGTCACGTTCGCGCGGCGCTGGAAGCCGCCCTGCCGACGCTGCGCACGCAACTGGCGGAAAGTGGCATTCAACTGGGACAAAGCAGCATTAGCAGCGAGAGTTTCGCCGACCAGCAGCACGCCTCATCCCAACAGCAGCAGACGGCTCGCACGCAGGGACAGGATCGGCTCATGGTTGATGACGAGAGCGAGCTGGCGGTTCCCGCTTCGCTCCAGTCCGCCGCACGCGGTAATGGCGCCGTCGATATCTTCGCCTAACGCCAGAGGTAGCACGATTATCCGCGTCTTTTCCACGCTTTGCCGTGGTCAGGACACGGGATAATCAGCCGATAAGCTGTACCGAAACAGGAAGCCCGTATCAGATGACTGATTCCGCGATTAGCAAAAAGAGCAAACGCTCAATTTGGATCCCGCTGCTGGTAATCATTACCCTTGCCGCCTGCGCCACCGCAGGCTATAGCTACTGGCGTATGCAGCAGCATCCCACTCCGGCGGCCAATGAACCACCGCCGCCGCCTGCACCGGTGTTCTTCGCCCTGGATACGTTTACCGTCAATCTGGGCGATGCGGATCGCGTTCTGTATATCGGCGTGACGCTGCGTCTGAAGGATGAAGCCACGCGCACGCGCCTGAACGAATATTTGCCAGAAGTCCGTAGCCGTCTGCTGTTGCTGTTCTCTCGTCAGGACGCCAATGCACTGTCTACCGAAGAAGGTAAGCAAAAATTGATCGCGGCGATTAAAGAGACGCTTTCTCCTCCGCTCGTTGCCGGACAACCCAAACAGGACGTCACCGACGTGCTGTATACAGCTTTCATTCTGCGGTAAAGACATGGGCGACAGTATTCTTTCTCAGGCTGAAATCGATGCACTGTTGAATGGCGACAGCGACACGAAAGACGAGCCGACTCCGGGTATCGCGGGCGAAAGCGAAATTCGCCCGTACGATCCCAATACCCAGCGTCGCGTAGTGCGCGAGCGTCTGCAGGCGCTGGAGATCATCAACGAACGTTTTGCCCGTCAGTTCCGGATGGGGTTGTTTAACCTGTTGCGTCGTAGTCCGGATATCACCGTCGGCGCGATCCGCATTCAGCCGTATCACGAGTTTGCTCGTAACCTGCCGGTACCGACCAACCTGAACCTGATCCACCTGAAGCCGCTGCGCGGTACGGGTCTGGTAGTGTTCTCGCCGAGCCTGGTGTTTATCGCCGTCGACAACCTGTTTGGCGGTGATGGCCGCTTCCCGACGAAAGTGGAAGGCCGCGAGTTTACCCACACCGAACAGCGCGTCATCAACCGCATGCTGAAACTGGCGCTGGAAGGTTATAGCGACGCCTGGAAGGCGATCAATCCGCTGGAAGTGGAATACGTGCGTTCTGAAATGCAGGTGAAGTTTACCAACATCACCACGTCACCGAACGATATCGTGGTCAATACCCCTTTCCATGTCGAGATTGGCAACCTGACCGGTGAGTTCAACATCTGTTTGCCGTTCAGCATGATTGAACCGCTGCGCGAACTGCTGGTGAACCCGCCGCTGGAAAACTCCCGCAATGAAGATCAGAACTGGCGCGACAATCTGGTGCGTCAGGTTCAACACTCCGAGCTAGAGCTGGTGGCGAACTTTGCCGATATTCCGCTGCGCCTTTCTCAGATATTA
Organism: Citrobacter sp. RHB35-C17; assembly: GCF_013816795.1. Lineage (NCBI taxonomy): Bacteria > Pseudomonadati > Pseudomonadota > Gammaproteobacteria > Enterobacterales > Enterobacteriaceae > Citrobacter > Citrobacter sp. RHB35-C17. Next base: position 2,767,885 of record NZ_CP057150.1, read on the forward strand.
AAACTGCAACCCGGCGATGTGCTGCCAATAGAAAAACCAGACCGCATTATTGCTCATGTGGACGGTGTACCTGTACTGACCAGCCAATACGGCACGGTTAACGGCCAGTATGCGTTACGCGTGGAACATTTGATTAACCCGATTTTGAATTCGCTGAATGAGGAACAGCCCAAATGAGTGACATGAATAATCCGTCTGATGAGAACACTGGCGCATTGGACGATCTGTGGGCTGACGCGTTGAACGAGCAAAAAACCACGACCAGCAAAAGTGCGGCCGACGCCGTTTTCCAGCAGCTTGGCGGTGGCGATGTCAGCGGCACGCTACAGGATATCGATCTGATCATGGATATTCCGGTCAAACTGACCGTCGAATTGGGCCGCACGCGGATGACCATTAAAGAGCTGCTGCGCCTGACGCAGGGTTCCGTGGTGGCGCTGGACGGCCTGGCGGGTGAACCGCTGGATATCCTGATCAACGGCTATCTGATCGCCCAGGGTGAAGTGGTGGTCGTGGCCGATAAATACGGTGTACGCATTACCGACATCATCACCCCGTCCGAGCGTATGCGTCGTCTGAGTCGTTAATCATGAAAACCCAGGCCACCGTTCAACAGCCTTCTGCCGTACCGGGCTCGCCTTTGATGCAGGTAAGCGGCGCGCTGTTGGGGATCATCCTGTTGATCCTGGTAGCCGCCTGGGTAATCAAGCGCCTGGGTTTTGCGCCGAAAGGCGGCAGTACGCGCGGCCTGAAAGTCTCCGCCAGTACCTCATTGGGTCCGCGCGAGCGGGTGGTGATTGTGGATGTTGAGGATGCACGGCTGGTGCTTGGCGTCACGGCGTCAACCATCAATGTGCTGCATACCCTCCCCCCAGCCCCTGTCGTGCCAGAAGAGACGCCGTCTGCTCCTGCCGATTTTCAGGCCATGATGAAGAGTTTGCTTAAGCGTTCCGGGAGATCCTGATGCGCCGTTTGTTATCCCTTACGCTGACCGGTCTATGGCTAATCAGCCCCGCCGCACTGGCGCAACTTCCTGGACTGGTGAGCCAACCGCTGCCCGGCGGTGGACAAAGCTGGTCGCTCCCCGTACAGACGCTGGTCTTCATCACCTCGCTGACCTTTATTCCGGCTATTTTGCTGATGATGACCAGCTTCACCCGCATCATCATCGTCTTCGGTCTGTTGCGTAATGCGCTCGGTACACCGTCCGCACCGCCAAACCAGGTGCTGCTGGGACTGGCGCTGTTCCTGACCTTTTTCATCATGTCGCCGGTCATCGACAAGATTTATGTTGAGGCCTATCAACCGTTCAGCGAAGAGAAAATCTCGATGCAGGAAGCGCTGGACAAAGGCGCACAGCCGCTACGTGAATTTATGCTGCGCCAGACCCGCGAAGCCGATCTGGCCCTGTTCGCCCGTCTGGCAAACAGCGGTCCGCTTCAGGGGCCAGAAGCGGTACCGATGCGCATTTTGCTTCCCGCCTATGTGACCAGCGAGCTGAAAACCGCGTTCCAGATCGGCTTTACGATTTTCATTCCTTTCCTGATTATCGACCTGGTGATCGCCAGCGTGCTGATGGCGCTGGGGATGATGATGGTTCCCCCGGCAACCATTGCCCTCCCGTTCAAACTGATGTTGTTCGTGCTGGTTGATGGCTGGCAACTGCTGGTGGGTTCGCTTGCACAAAGTTTCTACAGTTAGAGGCGAAAAATGACACCCGAATCGGTCATGATGATTGGCACCGAGGCCATGAAAGTTGCCCTCGCGCTTGCCGCCCCCCTGCTGCTGGTCGCACTGGTGACGGGGCTTATCATCAGTATTTTACAGGCCGCCACACAGATTAACGAAATGACGCTGTCGTTTATCCCGAAAATCGTGGCGGTGTTTACGGCGATTATCGTGGCCGGTCCGTGGATGCTGAATTTGCTGCTGGATTACGTGCGCACGCTGTTCACCAACCTGCCATACATCATCGGGTAAGACGACGGATGTTGCAGGTAACCAGCGATCAATGGCTGCAGTGGCTGAGCCTCTATTTCTGGCCGCTGCTGCGCGTACTGGCGCTGATTACTACCGCTCCGATCCTCAGTGAACGTGCCGTCCCCAAACGGGTGAAACTGGGGTTGGGGATCATCATTACCCTCGTCATTGCCCCTTCGTTGCCGCCTAACGACGTGCCGATTTTTTCGTTTAATGCGCTATGGCTGGCGATGCAGCAAATTCTGATCGGCATCGCGCTCGGCTTTACCATGCAGTTTGCCTTTGCGGCGGTGCGTACAGCGGGTGAGATTATCGGTCTGCAGATGGGGCTTTCCTTTGCCACCTTTGTCGATCCGGCAAGCCATCTGAATATGCCGGTGCTTGCCAGAATCATTGATATGCTGGCGATGCTGCTGTTCCTGACCTTTGACGGTCATCTGTGGCTGATTTCGCTGTTGGTCGACACGTTCCACACCCTGCCCATTGGCGGTAATCCGGTGAACAGCAACGCGTTTCTGGCGCTGGCCAGAGCGGGCAGCCTCATCTTCCTCAACGGGTTGATGCTGGCGCTGCCGGTCATCACCATGCTGCTAACGCTGAACCTGGCACTGGGATTACTAAATCGTATGGCACCGCAATTATCCGTATTTGTGATTGGTTTTCCGCTTACCCTGACCGTGGGCATCGCGTTAATCGCGGCATTAATGCCGTTGATTGCGCCGTTTTGTGAACACCTATTTAGCGAAATTTTCAATTTATTAGCTGATATTGTTAGTGAATTGCCCGTTAATAATAGTCCATAATGTTTATCTTGTTATTCTAAGGATTATCCTAAAGTCATTCAGTAAAAACATCTACCAGGATAACTCTCACGCGCTTTATTTGTTTTTATCTCACTCACATAACGCAACATTTACTTTACTTTAAGACAATTCCAGGCAAATTATACGTAACTTTACGGGATAGTAAGTCCGCCTGAAAACCGCAAACGCGTCTCATTAGGCGAAGCATTCGGTTCCGTTAAGTTGTGTGAGATATTCGGGTAAGGGGAATTATCGTTACGCATTGAGTGAGGGTAAGCCATGTCAACGATTATTATGGATCTATGCAGTTACACCCGGCTAGGTTTGACCGGGTATCTGGTAAGCAGAGGGGTGAAAAAAAGGGAAATCAACGACATCGAGACCGTTGACGAACTCGACATCGCTTGTGATACACACCAACCTTCTGTGGTGTTTATTAATGAAGACTGTTTTATCCATGACCCAGCCAACAGTCAGCATATAAAGCAAATCATTAATCAGCATCCCAATACGTTATTTATTGTTTTTATGGCAATTGCCAATGTGCATTTTGATGAATATCTGTTAGTCAGAAAAAACTTATTGATCAGTTCAAAGTCAATAAAGCCAGAATCCCTGGACGATCTCCTTGGCGATATTCTGAAAAAAGAGACGGATTCCGCCAGTGTAATAAATTTACCGACGTTATCATTAAGTCGTACTGAGTCCAGCATGCTGCGCATGTGGATGGAAGGCCAGGGAACAATTCAAATTTCGGATCAAATGAATATCAAGGCAAAAACGGTGTCATCCCATAAGGGGAATATAAAACGAAAGATAAAGACGCATAACAAACAGGTTATCTATCATGTCGTCAGACTAACCGATAACGTGACCAACGGTATCTTTGTTAACATGCGATGAGACGTCCCGACTGGTGGATGTCCCACCAGCCGGGTTTACATCGGCTGTCGCAATCCTACTCCGCCTTCTCCACAAAGATACCATCCTGATGCCCTGACTCATTAAAGAACCAGATGCCGAGCGGGTAGTCTTCCAGCGAAACCAGGTACATTGTGCCTTCACTAAACTCTTCCACTGCCAGTACCACGCCAGGACGACGAGAACCGCCGTCCGTTTTGACTGTGACCCGATCATTCACCTTCATCATTATCCTCCTGTGGCTTTGTGCCAGTGTAGAACAAAAACCGCTGACTGACAGCGTCTGAGCGGTTCGATTGCGGGTTTTCTCAACGGTCTATACTTAGTCTGTGGCACGGTGAATGACGAGGTTGAAATGAAGACCGCGAAAGAGTACAGCGATACCGCAAAACGTGAAGTCAGCGTCGATGTTGACGCGTTGCTGGCGGCGATTAATGAAATCAGCGAGAGTGAGATCCATCGTAGCGGAAACGACCCGGACAGAGTCAGTGTGGATGGCCGTGAGTATCATACATGGCATGAATTGGCCGAGGCGTTTGAGCTCGACATCCATGATTTTAGCGTGACAGAAATTAATCGATGAGCTGCAGCGAAAAAAATCCCGACCCTGACGGGTCGGGATGAAACTTGCTTATGCAAGAAGCACTTGAAAATTCGTTACACCAGGAAATCTGATGTACGCTAAACCTTATCTGCAATTTTTTTGCATGACAAGCAAATATTTTTCAGACAAATGATTAATCCTTCTAATGGTTGGAACGGACCGGCTGCCAGCGCGCCTGATGACGGGATCGATCCCATTTTCCCTTCAGGCCAAACACCCTGTTTTTAGGATTTATCCAGAATACGGCAACCCACGTGACAGGAATAAAAATGCTTTCACTCGACGCTCCATTGCTGATTTTTACCGATCTGGATGGCACGCTGCTGGACAGTCACACTTATGACTGGCAGCCTGCCGCCGCCTGGCTCGCCCGACTGCGTGAGAAAAATATTCCGCTGATCCTGTGCAGCAGCAAAACGGCGGCGGAAATGCTGCACATCCAGAAGTTACTCGGCTTACAGGGATTGCCGCTGATTGCTGAGAATGGAGCCGTGGTTGAACTGGACAGCCGTTGGCAGACGCATCCTGACTTCCCGCGACAGATAGCCGGTGCTTCACATGCTGAAATTAGCGCCGTGATTAACAAACTTCGTACCCGATCCTCGTTTAAATTTACGACGTTTGATGATGTCGATGAATCCACCATCGCCGAGTGGACTGGCCTGACACATGCCCAGGCCAGCTTAACGCGCCTGCATGAAGCCTCAGTCACGCTGATCTGGCGCGACAGCGATGATCGAATGGCCGACTTCACCCGACAGCTAAACGACCTGGGATTACAGTTTGTTCAGGGCGCGCGATTCTGGCATGTCCTGGATGCCAGCGCTGGAAAAGATCAGGCTGCAAACGGGCTGATTGATCTCTATCAGCGCCAGTGGAAGCGACGTCCGGTCACGGTCGGACTGGGTGATGGCCCGAATGACGCGCCACTGCTGGAGGCGATGGATTACGCCGTCATCGTGAAAGGCTTAAGTCGCGAAGGGGTAATTTTACGCCCCGACAGCACCGCGCAGGTTTACCGCACGCAGCGAGAGGGACCGGAAGGCTGGGACGAAGGCATGACCCATTTTTTCGCCACGCCTTAGCCTTTATCCGAGACACAGACCCGGTTACGGCCTGCCTGTTTTGCCAGGTAGAGTCTACGGTCCGCCAGTGACTGGAGCTGCTCAAAATCATAGTCTCCGGTCTCCTGGGTACTGCTCACCCCGAGTGAGGCGCTAATCCACAACGTGGCACTTTTCGCCACCAGAATCTCTTTCTCATTCAGCCGCAGGCGGATGCGCTCAGCTATCTGCTCCGCCTGCGCCAGAGACGTTTCCGGCAGGACCACACAGAACTCCTCCCCGCCGACTCGCCCTGCAACATCATAAGTACGCAACGTCCCGCTGATTAAGCCTGCGGCATGCGTTAACACCCGATCCCCGGCCTGATGACCAAAGCGATCATTAATACTTTTGAAGTGGTCCAGATCGATCTGAATAACCGACAGCGGTTGTTTTTGCGTTCGGCAACGCTGAGTCAAGTGCTTAGCTTTTTCAAAGAGCGCGCCGCGGTTATACAAGCGGGTCAGCGTATCGTGCCAGGCCTGCCACTGGAGTGAACTTTGCAGCACAAACATATTGCTGACCATTTGACGGATGACCACCCAGGAGATGATCAGCATCGCGGTGAACAGCGCCCACAGTAACGCCAGCGCAATACTGATGCTGCCGAAATCGCCGTGTACCCCTTCGCTTAAGGTATGTACCCGCACCAGTACGCCATCGAAATGATCCAGACGTTGCCAACTGATGTAGCGGCTCCCCATGCGCAAACCGCCTACGGTATCCTGTTCGATATCGTGCGCGAGCATCGCCAGTTCGCGCTCATCAAAGGTGTTCGCGTTTCTCAATTCCGCCGAGGAACCGGCCAGCAGCTTCAGTTTGCTGTCATAGAGTTGATACACCCCCTCCACGTCCTTATCGATGGCTTCATCCATAAACCGTTCGACTGCCGACACGGGGATGGTCATCGCCAGCACGCCAAGCCAGTAAAAGTGATAATCCAGCGGTACGCTAACGGTCACGCGCTGCTGCTCGTAAGAGAGATCGGGTGACGGCGTGGTGAACCAGCGTACGCCGCGCATGCGGTTTTTTCGCTGCGACTGCTCGGTAAACCAGGGTTGGATCACGTAGTGGTAATATCGGGTAGTAATATCGCTGGACAGCGATGTCGGTAACGTGGAGACGTAAAAGCCCGCGCGCGAGACATACATCGCCTGTTGCGACATCGATGTACGGATGATCGCTAAACGCAACAAATAGCCGACTTCCAGCGCGGCGGTCAGCTCGTTATTCAGCGATTGATCGTCACGCGAGAGCAACTGAGTTTGACTTACAAACGCATCAGAAACGCCATTCAGCGGCAGCGTCCGTCGCTTATCCAGCTCAAGCTGCCAGACGCGTGAATGACGCAACTGCTCAAAATGGGTAACCGCATCTCTTAAGACCGAAAACCCCAGCGGGGTGATCAGCGCCTCATGCATCCCGTCACGCAGAAACAGCAGTTTATCCACATTGAATTGCAACTGCTTGTCGAGCGAGTTGGCGACATTTTCCAGATGATTACGCTGGCTGGAGATATAGGCGTCTTCCAGGACGACCACTTCCCGCCAGGTCAGAAGAGTCGAAAAAAACATGACAATCAGAAAGCAGAGATTCACGACGTGGCCAGGGCCGAGTCGCCGCGCCAACGTTTTCAGCCAGCCCCCGTTTTCCATCGTTGCTTCGTGCGGCACTCTGCCCACTCCCTACTCGCTGTTGCTTTCCTAATCCTGGCATAACGCAGTACGTTACGTATTGTTGCCGTCACGCATTTTTTAAGAAAACGCCCGACATCCGCCGGGCGTTTTGTCATCAGGCTTCATCACACCGTCTACAGGTAGCGCCAGCGACGAGTTCATACTCATGGAATGCCTCTCGCTTGACGCCAAACCCATCATACCACCGACACTCCACCATACCGCTGGAATAGCCGGTGACAATCATACGCGGACCGCCCTCTTTCACAGTCACTTCCTCACTGACCAAAAAAACCATGTTACCTCCTGTATCCAGTGAACGTTTTCACCTTAGACGAGGATGTCCGGTTTTGCCTCATTCTGAGGAAGACTTTTAGTGCGCAACCCCGCGCATTCTGGCAACGGCTTTCACCAGCAGCACAACGATGGCACCGATGATAAACCCCAATACCAGATTCAGCAGCGTCGGTAAAATCAACGCCACCACAGCATTTTGCTGCTGGGCAAACTGTTCAATGGCATGATGCAACGGCGCAATACCGTGTACCACAATTCCCCCGCCCACCAGGAACATGGCCAGCGTACCCACCACCGACAGTGATTTCATCAGCCACGGCGCGACAACCAGCAGCCCTTTCCCTAATGTCTGCGCCAGCACGCTGGTTTTTTCTGCCAGCCAGTACCCCATATCATCCAGCTTAACGATGAGACCAACCAGGCCATAAACGCCAATGGTCACCACCAGCGCGATGCCTGACAAAACCAGCACCTGGTTGAGCAACGGCGCCTCGGCCACAATCCCGAGCGTAATCGCCACGATCTCTGCTGAAAGAATAAAGTCGGTTCGCACTGCGCCTTTGATTTTATCTTTCTCAAACGACAGCGGATCCTGCGCCGCCAGCGCTTCCAGCCGCCGCTGTCGCTCAGCCGGATCTTCTTTGTGTTTTCGCGATTCGAAGGTGTGCAGGACTTTCTCCACGCCCTCAAAACAGAGGAAGGCACCGCCAATCATCAACAACGGCGTAATCGCCCAGGGAATAAAGGCGCTGATGAGCAGCGCCAGCGGCACCAGGATCACTTTGTTAACCAGCGAGCCTTTCGCAACGCTCCAGACCACCGGCAACTCGCGGTTTGCTCTTACCCCCGTCACCTGCTGCGCGTTAAGCGACAGGTCATCCCCCAGTACACCAGCGGTTTTCTTCGCGGCCAGTTTGCCCATCATCGAGATGTCATCCAACAGCGTGGCGATATCATCGAGTAAGGTCAGTAAGCTACTTCCTGCCAAAATTATTCCCTCATTTTTTTATTCTTGAAGCGTTAAGTATGGAGTAAAACACGCGAGGCCGAAACTGGTGTTATTCGTCAACATTTTTTTAACAAGACGCATGAATTATATCGCTCGCCAGCCTGATAGTTTTCGCGTTTACTATGTCGCTTGTTAGCGTTTTTCACGTGAGGGATTATGCGTTTCAGGCAGTTGTTACCGCTTTTCAGCGCGCTGTTCGCGCTGTATATCATCTGGGGTTCCACCTATTTCGTCATCCGTATCGGTGTGGAAAGTTGGCCGCCGCTGATGATGGCTGGCGTGCGCTTTCTCGCCGCCGGGGGACTGTTAACCGCCTTTTTACTACTGCGCGGCCATAAACTGCCGCCGCTTCGTCCTCTGCTTAACGCGGCGCTGATTGGTATTTTACTGCTGGCCGTCGGCAACGGTCTGGTTACCCTGGCGGAGCATCAAAACGTCCCTTCCGGGATCGCGGCGGTCGTGGTGGCGACGGTGCCGCTATTCACTCTGTGCTTTAGCCATTTCTTTGGCATTAAAACCCGCAGGCTCGAATGGCTGGGGATTGCGATTGGGCTGGCGGGGATCGTGATGCTCAACAGCGGTGGTAATCTGAGCGGCAATCCGTGGGGGGCGATATTAATTCTGATCGGTTCGATCAGTTGGGCGTTTGGCTCCGTCTACGGTTCGCGTATTACGCTACCGGTGGGGATGATGGCCGGCGCAATAGAGATGCTCGCCGCCGGGATCGTACTGATGTGTGCCTCACTGCTCAGCGGTGAAAAACTGACCGCGCTGCCGTCGCTGTCAGGCTTGCTGGCGGTCGGCTACCTGGCGTTGTTTGGTTCCATCATTGCCATCAATGCCTATATGTATTTGATCCGTAACGTCAGCCCCGCGCTGGCAACCAGTTATGCCTATGTGAATCCGGTCGTTGCGGTGTTACTGGGGACGGGACTGGGAGGTGAACGTCTGGCGCCGATTGAATGGCTGGCGCTGGGGGTCATTGTCTTTGCGGTCGTTCTGGTCACGTTGGGGAAATACCTTTTCCCGGCCAAACCGATGCCTGACGCGGTGGAAAACAAAAAAACGTTACAGTAAATGCATCCCCTGAGTGTCGATCTGCGCGGGCGCGCCGCCGCCGCAGATCCACTCTTCAAGACGTTCTGACAGCGCAGCGTCGCTAAGCTTTTCCCGTCCGCGTAGCGCACATTCCCAGACGATCAGCACCCGCCAGCCCAGTTCCTGTAAATGCTGGATATCGCGGCGATCGCGCGCCACGTTTTTACCAATCTTATCCAGCCAGAAATCGGTGCGCGTCGCGGGCACTTTGAACAGATAACAGTGATGGTGGTGCCAGAAACAGCCGTGGGTAAAAATGACACAGCGATACTCATCCACCACAAAATCAGGACGACCGGGTAGTGAAGCATCCTGAACGCGATAGTCGAGCCCCTGCTCCGTCAGCAGCCCCGCCAGTCGTTTTTCGATAGCCGTATCGCGGGTTGCAATGGCCCGCATGTTTTTACTGCGCGTTGCCTTATCGTGAACGTCCGCCATGAGCGCTCTCTTGCTGCCGTAACGCGACCGCCGCATTAATGTTCTCTTCCAGCAATTTCGCCACGGCGGCGAACGCGGGCACGACCACCGAGTTTCCAAACTGGCGATAGGCCTGGGTGTCAGAAACAGGGATACGGAACTGGTATCCCTGCGGCGACTCGAAGCCCATTAGTCGTGCGCACTCTCTCGGCGTCAGGCGACGTGGACGATGCTGTTGATTTTGCGGATCGTCGAAATTCACTTCCCCGGTGGCGAAATCCCAACCGCGGTCGATCAGAATTTCAGCACCATCTTTGTAATAGCGCGCGGAAAGCGTTCGCGTCACGCTATTCGGATTCGCGGGATCGACCATGCCGTAGCCAAAACCGTTACCTTTCGCCTGATGTTTTTTCGCGTAGCGGTAGAGATATTTCCACAGTACAGGCGTCAACACATATTTGGCTTCAACCACTGGTTCCAGTAATTCCGCCAGCGTCGTCCGCCGCGGCGGGTAACGCGTGCTGATGTTACGCAGGGTAAAATCGCGCTTCAGGTTCAGATCGCGACGAAACCCGACCAGCACGATGCGTTCCCGGTGCTGTGGCAAAAAATGTTTGCCGTCGATGATTTTCGGATCGTCCGGGCCATTATCCTCTGCATCGGCAACGTCGTAACCCAGAGCGTCCAGCGTCTGCATAATAATGCGGAACGTTTTGCCCTGATCGTGGCTCTTCAGGTTTTTCACGTTTTCCAGAACAAAAATCGGTGGACGGCGGGCATCGATGATTCGCACAACGTCAAAGAACAGTGTTCCCTGAGTATCGCAGGCAAAACCGTGGGCGCGTCCCAGCGCATTTTTCTTCGACACCCCGGCAAGGGAAAACGGCTGGCACGGAAAGCCTGCCAGCAGGACATCATGTTGCGGCACATGCTGACGAATATGATCCGCCGCCTGACTGTCGCTGACACCTTCGCGATGGCTGAGCGTGATGTCGCGAATGTCTTCATTAAAGTGGTGGCTGGCCGGGTCGCAGTAATAGTTAGCTTTATAGGTACGCACCGCATGTTTGTTCCACTCGCTGGTAAACACGCACTGGCCGCCTATCGCCTCAAATCCGCGACGAATACCGCCAATACCGGCAAAGAGATCGATAAAGCGGAAGGCATAGTGCGGATGGTGCGCTGGCGGCGTGGGCAACAGGGTACGCAAAAACCCCGACTCTCGTTCGCTTAATCGGTGCCAGGCGGAGGCATTCGCCACCACGCGCTTTAAAATGGCCGGACTCCAGTGGTTCTCGCCGATTCCATTCAGATGAGCCACCAGCGTTTTAACATCATAAATTTCCAACAATTTCGCCAATAACGCCTGCGCAACGTCTGCATTGCTGTCTGTTGCGGGAACCAGCGAACCTGTTACTGAAAGATTTTGCTGCATATCGTTAACCGACCAAAAAAGAGTGGCGTCAGGTTAACATAAAATTGGCCTCACGAGTGGCTGGGACTAAACGTGCGGATCACCGCCGGATCGACAGATTCGTACTCCCCTTTTAGCTCCGCGCTCAGTTTTGCCATGTAGTTCACCAGGAAGCCGGCATTATGCCGGGCCAGTTCCCGGCCACGCTCGGTTTGCATGGTGTCGGGCAACGCCAGTAATTTGGTCTGGAAGTGATCAAGGGCAAACTGTTTATCGTTGAGCGCTCGCCGCTCGGCGAAGGGGTCTTCGCCATCAAAAAGCGCCACGCCTAACGCGCCGGAAACTGCAAAAACACGCGCCAGCCCAATCGCGCCCAGCGCTTCAAGCCTGTCGGCATCCTGAACAATTTTCGCTTCCAGAGTGAGGGGGGCAATATTTGCGCTAAAACTGTGGGCTTCAATCGCATGGCAAACCGAGGCCAGTTGCGACTCGGGGAAAGCGGGAAAATCACGGATGAGGATACGGCGGGTTTCTGCCGCCGCCAGGACCGACGAGCGATAACGATCCGGATGATTTTTGGCAAGGCTGACAATGTCATGAAAATAACACGCGGTCAGCACGACCAGCTCATCGACCGTCTGTCCCTCCATCAACTGTCGGGATGTCGCCCAGACGCGGCGGAAGTGAAAAATATCATGCGCGGCGTCCTGCCGGGTGTGATGATGGCATAGCCATGCTTCAAATTGTGATTGCCAGTGCTGAAGATCCACAGTGCCTCCCGTACGTTAAGAAAGGCTACAGTAGCAAGTTTCTCCGGCAGCTTCACGTTGGCTGACGACGCGGGCGCGTATACCAGGCGATGCCGCCAAGAATCAGCCCCACCAGCCCAAGTACCAGAAACCCCAGCAAAGCCCCCATCCATTTTCCGCTGGTTGAGCCAAGCGAACTTTCAAATCCGGCAACCGGAATTGACTGGATGTGGCTGATCACCCAGGCATAACGAAGCATGGCCCAGACAAAATAGACGCAGAAAGCGTAAAACACCCACAATGCCAGTTTACCGCCCAGACTCCGCGTTGCTTTTTCTTCCATACTGCTCAAAGGAAACTCCATTTTTGTGACGTAACTCGAAAGATTTTTTTTGCTCTTTTTTGTGATTATAGTCACATTTTTCTGTTCTGTGCGTCACAATATAGCCACGAATCATTGATTTTGCAGATGTATTGATCCAGGGCAATTTTAGTTATGTCACAAAACACTCTGTTATTTCCGTTTATTTTCAAAAATATCCAGACTCCTGTTTATTTACTCATATCATAAACAAATAAAACGCCAACCCATCAATCTGGTTTTTGTTTTATATTAATCATGGCACTATAAACGTGTTATTAGCCTTTTTATCATTTAATCATTTTTTTATAACCGGCATTTATGCCGGTTTTTTTTAATTATCACATTCGGCAAATGGGTACGATTGTCATCTGGAAAACATCCAAGTCATCAATATCAAAACAAAAAAGCATAAATACTTGATATTAAACCATAAAGATCATGAATTTGTTTTATATTTATCATACAATATGAATTATAAATACCCACATTGAAACATTTAGAAATATTTAAAATACAATTGTTACATGTTATTTTTAAAATAAAATGAACTCCTGGAATAGTATCCAGACGTGCTCTTCTGGAAAGCAGCACTTATTCATGAAGATTATTATCATAAGGGAATACATAATGAAAAGAAAAGTATTGGCAATGCTCGTTCCAGCATTATTGATTGCTGGCGCAGCCCATTCTGCTGAAGTCTATAATAAAGACGGCAATAAACTGGACCTCTATGGGAAAGTGGATGGACTGCACTACTTCTCAGACAACACTGACAGTGATGGCGACATGTCCTATGTGCGTCTGGGCTTCAAGGGTGAAACCCAGATCATGGATCAACTGACTGGTTACGGTCAGTGGGAATATAACATTAACGCAAGCGGTACCGAAGGTGACAAAGGCGATTCCGCAACGCGTCTGGGCTTCGCGGGTTTAGGTTTCGGTCAGAATGGTACCTTCGACTATGGTCGTAACTACGGCGTGGTTTATGACGTCGAAGCGTGGACCGATATGCTGCCGGAATTTGGTGGTGACTCCTACACCCAGACCGACGTCTATATGCTGGGTCGTACTAACGGCGTAGCCACCTACCGTAACAAAGGCTTTTTTGGTCAGGTTGATGGCCTGAACTTCGCGCTGCAGTATCAGGGCAACAATGAAGGCGCAAGTTTTGGCCAGGAAGGCTCGGGCAATAGCACAAATCGTAAACTGGCCCAGGAAAACGGCGACGGTTTCGGTATGTCCACCTCTTATGACTTTGACTTCGGTTTAAGCCTGGGTGCTGCCTATTCTTCATCTGACCGCACGGATGATCAGGTTTCTCGCGGATATGGCGATCGTTCTCGTGCCAACAACTACGCCGGTGGTGAAACAGCTGAAGCCTGGACCATTGGCGCGAAATATGACGCGAACAATATCTATCTGGCCACGATGTATGCCGAAACTCGCAACATGACCTATTACGGCGGCGGTAAAGGTGAAACCAATGGCGGTATTGCCAACCAGACCAAAAACTTTGAAGCGGTTGCACAGTACCAGTTCGATTTCGGTCTGCGCCCTTCTATCGCCTACCTGGTATCTAAAGGGAAGGAACTGGGTGGTCAGGATCATGATGGTGATGGTAACCCACGCTACACCGACAAAGATCTGGTGAAATATGTTGATGTAGGTATGACTTACTACTTCAACAAAAACATGTCCACCTACGTTGATTACAAAATCAACCTGCTGGATAACGATGACCATTTCTATGCAGACAATGGCATCGCGACCGATGATATCGTTGCTGTGGGCTTAGTGTATCAGTTCTAATCGCCAGAATAATTCCAGGCCCGCTTCCGGCGGGCTTTTTTGTGCCTGAAATGTCACTCAGTATTGAGCTTGTCGCCATTTTCCCGCATCCAGTCAGCCAGAGGCGCCAGTGCACCATGCATGGTCAATCCCAATGGCGTTATCTGATACTCAACGCGCGGTGGAATTTCCGGATAAACTGTACGTGACACCAGTCCGCGTAACTCAAATAAACGCAGCTGTTTTGTCAGCTCTTTTTGCGTAATGGGGGCTGCAGCCCGCAATAACTCGCCGAAACGCACCGGGGCATTCAGTACGATCAGACGGTACAAAATCGGTATTGCCCACTTTCCGGAGACCAGACTGACGAAGCGAGTCATCGGACAGGGTTGATGCTGAACATTTTTCTCCGTTACACCGTCGGCTGATTCCGCCATAGCACACCTCTTGCCTCTTTAGTATCCATTTGGTACCTGGTTTCCTTTAGATACTAACGTTTCTATAGTGCATTCTCCAGAGACAATTCAGGAGAAGTAAAATGGGTCGCTTAACAGGTAAATATACGCTCATTACAGGCGGGACCAGTGGTATTGGTCTGGCAACTGCGCAGGAGTTTATTGCCGAAGGCGCGCATGTCGCTGTCACAGGACGCAATCCCGGCACGCTCGCTCAGGCCCAACGCATTCTGGGTGACAGCGCATGGGTGATTGCCACCGATGCCGGGGATATTCAGGCACAAAAAGGGCTGGCAGAAACCCTCGCTTCGCGTTGGCCGGGGCTGGATGCCGTTTTCGTCAATGCGGGTGACGTCACGCACGGACTGATCGAAGAGTGGGATGAGGCAAAGTGGGACCGCCTGATGCAAATCAATCTAAAGGGGCCTTTCTTTTTGCTGCAGGCACTGCTGCCACTTCTGAGTAATCCCTCTTCCGTGATCCTTTGCGGCTCGGTCAGCGCGCATATTGGTCTGCCAACCAGCAGCGTTTATGCCGCCAGTAAGGCCGGATTATTATCGCTCGCACGCACACTATCGGCAGAACTCTTACCCCGAGGAATACGCGTTAATGGCTTAAGTCCAGGCCCAGTTGCCACACCCGCGCTTAATAAGCTGGGACTTAGTGAAGAAGCGCAGCGCACGCTGCAAAGTGACATTGCCAGCCTGGTGCCTCTGGGACGCATGGGTACGCCAACGGAACTGGCGAAGGCCGCGCTCTATCTGGCATCTGATGAGTCGGGTTATACCGTAGGTACGGAACTACTGGTAGATGGTGGAACCGGCAATCTGTGATTCCAGGCTTCCTGGCTGTTCGTGATAGTCATTGAAAATGTGACGAACATAATGGCGCTGAAGGGAACTTCGGCGTTATATCTCTGTTCGTTTTTCTCAACGGGACGTGTGTCACTGACAACAGGAAGGGTAAGTGTTTGAATAGTGGCGGAGAGAGGGGGATTTGAACCCCCGGTAGAGTTGCCCCTACTCCGGTTTTCGAGACCGGTCCGTTCAGCCGCTCCGGCATCTCTCCGTTTTGATGGTTGCCATCATGCCAGGTAATTTGGCATTTTAACAGACCCTGTCCCTTCAATTTTGTTCAAGTGACGAGTTTGCGAGCAAATCGATGATTAAGTGGCCCTGGAAAGCACAAGACACCGCACAAAATGAGTCTGCTCAGTGGGAGGAAGCCCTTGCAATCCCCCTGCTTGTGACCCTGACCGCGCAAGAACAAGCCAGACTCATTGCGCTGGCAGAGCGATTCCTGCAACAAAAAAGGCTGGTCGCCCTTCAGGGTTTCGAACTCGACTCGCTGAAAAGCGCGCGCATCGCCCTGCTTTTCTGTCTGCCGGTTCTGGAACTGGGTATCGAATGGCTGGATGGCTTCCATGAAGTGCTGATCTACCCTGCGCCCTTTGTCGTCGATGACGAATGGGAAGATGATATTGGTCTGGTCCACAACCAGCGCGTTGTTCAGTCCGGACAAAGCTGGCAGCAAGGACCAATCATCCTGAACTGGCTGGATATTCAGGACTCCTTCGACGCCTCCGGGTTTAACCTGATTATTCATGAAGTTGCCCATAAGCTGGACATGCGTAATGGCGATCGCGCCAGCGGCATCCCGCTGATTCCTCTGCGGGAAGTCGCCAGTTGGGAGCACGACCTGCACGCCGCAATGAACAATATTCAGGATGAAATTGATCTGGTGGGTGAAACGGCATCGAGCATTGATGCCTATGCGGCGAGCGATCCGGCGGAATGTTTTGCGGTCCTGTCAGAATATTTCTTCAGCGCCCCGGAACTCTTTGCGCCACGGTTCCCCGCGCTGTGGCAACGTTTCTGCCAGTTCTATCAGCAGGACCCTCTGCAACGCCTTCGTGATAACGAAGACGATGACCCATTTGACCCTGCGCAGGTTCACTGATCCTCCATTTTGGGGATTAATTAACCACTTGAAAAAGCGTGCTAATTTTACTGTTGACACGCCGTAGCGAGGTCAGTATTATGCGCCTCGTTCACACGATTCCTCTGTAGTTCAGTCGGTAGAACGGCGGACTGTTAATCCGTATGTCACTGGTTCGAGTCCAGTCAGAGGAGCCAAATTTAAAAAGCCCGCTTTTTAGCGGGCTTTTTGCTTTATATCTGATAATCAATCGCCACGTCATCAGGCTCCATCACCTGCCGCTTGATATCCTCCACGGACAATCCCGCATTACACAGTTCGATAAATCGCCAGACGTAGTTGCGCTGGAGTTGCCCGCGCTTCAGTCCTAGCCAGACAGTATTGGCGTCAAATAGATGCCGGGTATCCAGTCGCGTCAGCGCCCCCTCTTCCTGTTCACCGCTGGACTGTTCCGCCACCAGACCAATCCCCAGTCCTAACGCGACATAGGTTTTAATCACATCGGAATCCTGCGCGCTGAGAACAATATCCGGCAGCAGACCTTTACGGGCAAAAGCTTCATCAATGCGGGAACGCCCGGTGATCCCTTGCCGATAAGTGATCAGCGGCCAGTGGGCGATCGACTCCAGCGTGAGCGGCGAAACCAGGGTCAACGGATGATTATTCGGCACTAACAGGCTGTGATACCAGCGGAACCAGGGGAAAGCAACCAAAAGAGGATCGTTGCTCAGCCGTTCGCTGGCAATACCAATATCCGCCCCGCCATTTTGTAATAACGTCTCTATTTCCTGCGGCGTTCCCTGAATTAATTCCAGACGAACTTCCGGGAATAATTCGCGGAAGGCTTTGATCACCCCCGGCAGACTGTATCGCGCTTGCGTATGAGTCGTTGCGATAGTTAACACGCCCGAGGTGTCATTAGTGAACAAATCCGCCAGTCGGCGTACGTTACTGGCTTCATTTAAAATGCGCTCGGCGATAACCAATAACGCCTTACCTGGCTCGGTCATGCCAAGCAGACGCTTGCCCCTACGGATAAATATCTCGATCCCAAGCTCATCTTCTAATTCGCGAATATGCCGACTCACCCCTGACTGAGAGGTAAAGAGCATATTGGCGACCTCCGTCAGGTTGTAATCCTGACGGGCTGCCTCACGGATAATTTTTAGCTGCTGGAAATTCACTTGTTGCTCCGGATACATCAGACATGCCGCTATTGTTAAAGTCAGATGTCCGGCATAACAAATAATAAAAACCTGCATCTTATTCCGTCATGGAATAACGTTTAACTGACCAACTGCAACTCGCGGTTATCCAGTGCTGGACTGCTCACCAGCGACATCAGGATCTCTTTCACCGCCTGTGCCTGCGGTGACAAACTCCCTCTTGCTGACATATTCAGCGACAGCGACAGGCTCATCGACGGCGAAGTAATGCGCGCCATCCAGCCATTTGCCGCACCACACAGAGAACGCGCGGCGGATTCCGGTAGCACCGTCACGCCCATGCCGCTGGCAATCGCGGCGGTCAGCGTGGCTATCGACTCAATCTCGCCGATGACTTTCGCCGTTAAACGCCGCAGTGAGAAGGCTTCATCAACCCGCAACCGGACTGCGCTGTAGTCACGAGGGAGAAAAAGATTCATCTGTGCAACAGCGGTAAGGTCTATGCTCTGCCCCGGGCAATCGCGGGTACCAACAAGGAAGAGGTCTTCTTTGAGCAGAGGTTGGCTGGTAATGCCTGCCTGCGGAGAACGCTCGTAGAGCACCGCCATATCCAGGTGACCACTCAATAATTTATCGTTCAGTACGGCCCCACTGTTTTCATGCAGATACACCAGTACCTCGGGCAGTTCTGCGCGCACCGCCTGTAGCAGCGGCATGGTGACCGACGACGCAGCAGTGCCCGGTGCAAGACCGATCGACACCTGTCCCGTTAAGGTTTGCCCAACATTACAGACAGCTAACTGCGCCTGTTCACACTGACGAAGGATCGTCCGCGCATGGGTGTAGAGGATTTTTCCCGCTTCAGTCGGCGTCACCCCTCGTTTAGTGCGAATGAGCAATTGCTGATTGAGCTCGCCTTCAAGAGTGGCAACCTGCTGACTCAGCGCGGGCTGTGCGATATGCAATACTTCAGCGGCCTGTGTCAGGCTACCAATATCGACAATTTTCACGAAATATTTCAATCGTCTGAAGTTCATTTTGCCTCCTGTCCGGAATGCCAGAACCCATGCTGGCAGTGATGTCAGGAGAGAATTGCAAGATGCTTGCCAGTTTCGGATAAGAGGAGGAATTGGTGTTAAATCGCCGTAAAATAAGCATTTATGATTGTTATCGGTAATATCGATTCTCGTCAGCGGTTTCCGATCTGCCCCATCCGGGGTAGACACGCACCAGAATGGGGCAAAGCCCACCGGAGACCGAAAGTTCACCGCTTTGCTGGTTTTGTCAGCAAACAGACGCATAATCGCATTTCCCCCTTTGACAACCCCAATCGTCGTCGCTAATATGCGCCTCGTTCACACGATTCCTCTGTAGTTCAGTCGGTAGAACGGCGGACTGTTAATCCGTATGTCACTGGTTCGAGTCCAGTCAGAGGAGCCAAATTTTGAAGAGCCCGCTTTTTAGCGGGCTTTTTGCTTTTTCGGACGCCATATCCGCTTCATTTTCCTGTTCTGCCCTTTGTGGATTAAAAATCGTTTTCTCTTCCTGTCTGTCGCGGTAGTCTCATAACAACCACTTATAGGTTGGCCGCAATGTGTGTGACTCTTATTCCCATACTAATAATAAAATCAGTACAGACAGGATTACTATGGATTCCACCCTCATCTCCACCCCCTCCGTAGAGGAAACCCCATCGCTTAATCGCGCCAGACGTGCCGCGCTGGGCAGCTTTGCCGGTGCCGTCGTCGACTGGTACGATTTTCTGCTTTATGGCATTACCGCCGCACTGGTCTTTAACCGTGAGTTTTTCCCGCAGGTCAGCCCGGCAATGGGTACGCTTGCCGCATTTGCCACCTTTGGTGTCGGTTTCCTGTTCCGTCCGCTGGGCGGCGTGATCTTCGGCCACTTCGGCGATCGCTTAGGCCGTAAGCGGATGCTGATGCTCACCGTCTGGATGATGGGTATTGCCACAGCATTGATTGGCATTCTTCCTTCATTCGCCGCTATTGGTTGGTGGGCGCCGGTACTGTTAGTACTGCTGCGCGCGATTCAGGGATTTGCGGTCGGCGGTGAATGGGGCGGTGCCGCATTACTCTCCGTAGAAAGCGCGCCAGAAAACAAAAAAGCGTTCTATAGCAGTGGTGTACAAGTGGGCTACGGCGTCGGTCTGCTGCTTTCCACAGGTCTTGTGTCATTGATCAGTTATCTGACGACCGACGAGCAGTTCCTGAGCTGGGGCTGGCGTATTCCGTTCCTGTTCAGCATCGTCCTGGTGCTTGGTGCGTTATGGGTGCGAAACGGGATGGAAGAGTCAGCAGAATTTGAACAGCAGAAACAGCAGGCACCTGAAGAGAAAAAGCGCCTGCCGGTGATGGAAGCGCTCGTACGCCATCCGGGTGCCTTTTTAAAGATTATTGCGCTCCGTCTGTGCGAACTGTTGACTATGTACATCGTTACCGCATTCGCCCTGAATTACTCGACGCAAAACCTCGGCCTGCCGCGTGAGCTCTTTCTGAATATCGGCCTGTTGGTCGGTGGGTTAAGCTGCCTGACCATCCCCTGCTTTGCCTGGCTGGCAGACCGCTTTGGCCGTCGGCGCGTCTATATTACCGGTGCGTTGATTGGCACGCTAAGCGCATTTCCGTTCTTTATGGCTCTCGAATCACAGTCGATTTTCTGGATTGTGTTCTTCTCGATCATGCTTGCTAACATTGCTCATGACATGGTGGTCTGTGTGCAGCAACCGATGTTCACCGGCATGTTCGGTGCAGGATATCGCTACAGTGGGGCTGGCGTGGGTTATCAGGTTGCCAGCGTGGTGGGCGGCGGATTCACCCCCTTCATCGCCGCGGCGCTGGTTACCTTCTCCGGTGGCGACTGGCACAGCGTGGCTATATACCTGCTGGCAGGCTGCCTGATTTCGGCCGCCACCGCATTGCTGATGAAAGATAAGCAACACGCCTGAGTTCTCTGCGAGGGCCATTCGGCTCTCGCCTCTTCTCTAAAACTCTGACTTTTGTTTCACATTCCGGTGACATACTATCGGGTGAGCAGTACACCTGTAGAACAAGGAGACACAGATGAAGAGTAAGGGCTCCAGCCTGACGCCTGCACAAGCGCTGGAAAAACTTGATGCACTCTACGAGCAGTCGGTTCAGGCGCTACGCAGTGCCATTGGCAAGTACATTGAAACGGGGGAACTTCCCGATCTCACCGCCCGGAGTAAAGGTCTTTTTGTTTATCCATCGCTTTCTGTTACCTGGGATGGCAATGCCACCAATCCCCCGAAAACCCGTGCTTATGGGCGTTTTACTCATGCAGGTTGCTATACCACGACCATCACTCGTCCGGGACTGTTCCGCCCCTATCTGGAAGAACAGCTCACGCTGTTGTATCAGGACTACGACGCGCAGATCACCGTCGAGCCATCACAGCATGAGATCCCCTATCCGTACGTGATTGACGGTTCTGAGCTCACACTTGACCGCTCAATGAGCGCTGGGCTAACCCGCCATTTCCCAACCACCGAACTGGCGCAAATTGGTGATGAAACCGCAGATGGCATCTATCATCCCGTCGAGTATTCTCCCCTGTCGCACTTTGACGCACGACGGGTCGATTTCTCACTCGCCCGGTTACGTCACTATACCGGCACGCCGGTGGAACATTTTCAGCCGTTCGTGTTGTTCACCAACTACACCCGCTATGTGGATGAGTTTGTGCGCTGGGGATGCAGTCAAATTCTCGATCCGGACAGCCCATATATTGCGCTTTCCTGCGCCGGAGGCATCTGGATCACCGCTGAAACGGAAGCGCCCGAAGAAGCCATTTCCGATCTGGCCTGGAAGAAACACCAGATGCCCGCCTGGCATCTGATCACTGCCGACGGTCAGGGGATCACGCTGGTAAATATTGGCGTAGGCCCGTCTAACGCCAAAACAATTTGCGACCATCTGGCGGTTCTGCGCCCTGATGTCTGGTTGATGATTGGTCACTGCGGCGGCCTGCGTGAAAGCCAGGCGATTGGCGATTATGTGCTTGCCCATGCCTATCTGCGAGATGATCAGGTGCTGGATGCGGTACTGCCGCCGGATATCCCGATTCCTAGCATTGCAGAGGTACAGCGCGCCCTGTATGACGCAACGAAGATGGTCAGCGGCATGCCCGGTGAAGAAGTCAAACAGCGTCTGCGTACCGGAACGGTGGTGACCACCTCCGATCGCAACTGGGAATTGCGTTACTCCGCCTCTGCGCTACGTTTTAACCTGAGTCGCGCCGTGGCAATTGATATGGAAAGCGCCACCATCGCCGCACAGGGTTACCGATTCCGAGTGCCCTATGGCACCTTGTTGTGCGTTTCGGATAAACCGCTGCACGGTGAGATCAAACTGCCCGGTCAGGCAAACCGTTTCTACGAGGGGGCCATTTCCGAACACCTGCAGATTGGTATTCGCGCCATTGACCTGCTGCGTGCTGAAGGCGACCGTCTGCACTCCCGCAAACTGCGCACCTTCAACGAGCCACCATTCCGTTAAGAAGAACCAGAGGCAGAAAGCAAAAAGCCCGCTAAAAAGCGGGCTTTTTAAATTTGGCTCCTCTGACTGGACTCGAACCAGTGACATACGGATTAACAGTCCGCCGTTCTACCGACTGAACTACAGAGGAATCGTTGTGGAGGCTTATCTTAGCGGCGAAAAATCTTTTGTCAAACCCCATTTCAGACATGCACGGTTAATTGGCGCTTCTCTCAACAATTTGTTGCAATTGCGGAGATTTAATCGGCAAAAAACTTTGCAGCTTTTCCGTTTCTCCCTCATCATTTGAAATGAGGTTTCAACTTTCTTCTCTAAGGTCCATTTTGAACGTCTCCGCTGCCCTACGTCAGGCCGTCACCCGCACGCCCTGGTATGCCAAACGCAAGAGCTATAAGGTACTTTTCTGGCGCGAAATTACCCCACTTGCTGTGCCTATTTTTCTGGAGAATACCTGCGTTTTGCTGATGGGCGTACTCAGTACGTTCCTGGTCAGTTGGTTGGGTAAAGAAGCGATGGCGGGCGTCGGTCTCGCTGACAGCTTCAACATGGTAATTATGGCCTTTTTTGCCGCTATCGATCTGGGGACGACGGTGGTGGTGGCCTTTAGCCTCGGTAAACGTGACCGCCGACGCGCCCGTGCTGCGGCCCGACAATCTCTGGTGATTATGACGCTGTTTGCCGTGATCCTGGCGGCGGTGATTCATTACTTTGGCGCGCAGATTATCAATGTAGTGGCAGGCGAAGCGACAGCGGAAGTGAAGGCGCTGGCGCTGACTTACCTGGAATTAACGGTCCTTAGTTATCCTGCCGCCGCGATTGCTCTGATTGGTAGCGGCGCGTTGCGCGGCGCGGGCAATACGAAAATTCCGCTGCTGATAAATGGTGGGATGAATATCCTTAATATCATTATCAGTAGCATCCTGATTTACGGTGTTTTTTCCTGGCAAGGGCTCGGCTTTGTCGGCGCAGGACTGGGCCTGACTATTTCGCGCTATATCGGCGCGGTTGCCATTATCTGGGTGCTGATGATTGGCTTTAACCCGGCGCTGCGCATTCCGCTGAAAAGTTATTTTAAACCGCTGAACTTCGCCATTATCTGGGAAGTGATGGGGATTGGTATCCCGGCCAGCATTGAATCGGTACTGTTCAACGGCGGCAAGTTATTAACGCAGATGTTTGTCGCCGGGATGGGCACCAGCGTCATTGCCGGTAATTTCATCGCATTCTCCATTGCCGCGCTAATTAACCTACCAGGAAACGCGCTGGGGTCGGCATCCACCATTATTACCGGAAGACGTCTTGGAAACGGACAGATTGCCCAGGCGGAGATTCAATTGCGCCACGTGTTCTGGCTTTCCACGATTGGCCTGACCGCGATTGCCTGGCTGAGCGCGCCGTTTGCCGGGCTGATGGCCTCGTTTTACACCCGCGATCAGGAGGTAAAAGACGTGGTTGTCATCCTGATTTGGCTCAACGCGGCGTTTATGCCGATCTGGGCTGCTTCCTGGGTTTTACCTTCAGGGTTTAAAGGCGCGCGCGATGCACGTTTTGCCATGTGGGTATCGATGCTGGGAATGTGGGGCTGTCGAGTGGTTGCTGGTTATACGCTGGGGATTGTACTTGGCTGGGGTGTTGTCGGGGTCTGGATGGGAATGTTCTTCGACTGGGCGGTACGTGCAGCGCTGTTTTACTGGCGCATGGTTAGCGGACGTTGGCTATGGAAATACCCGCGCCCGGAACATCAAAAGCTGACAAAATCACCCGTTGCGTCTGAATAAACAACGAAATGAGGAATATTTCGACAAACGATCGCGATGGTGCATTCAGGCTTTGACAACGGCAGTGGGCGTCGCTAATATGCGCCCCGTTCACACGATTCCTCTGTAGTTCAGTCGGTAGAACGGCGGACTGTTAATCCGTATGTCACTGGTTCGAGTCCAGTCAGAGGAGCCAGATTTAAGAAGCCCGCTTTTTAGCGGGCTTTTTGCTTTTCAGAACACCATTCCGGCGTCATTAAATGCGGGTTTGTCCGTGGCTGATGTTGACGGGCATCCCCGAACGGCGTTCGAGCGCTTCGCTGACACGGTTCGTATCCACACCCTCAGCGCTCATAAAGCTACGCATCACAGGTGTGATCGGCAGCGGGACTTTTCTGTCAGATTCATATTCCGCGCGGTTGCGGGACAGTGGTTCATGCACTTCTATCCAGCGACTACCGTCAGGTTCCGTCGTGGTTTTCACCGGCTGATCGATAATCTGCACGCGGGTGCCGACGGGCACGTTCTGGAAAAGATGTTCGATATCATCATTGCGTAAACGAATGCAGCCCTGGCTCACGCGCAGACCAATGCCGAAATTTGCGTTGGTGCCATGAATAGCGTACAGCTTGCCGATATAGATGGCGTACAGCCCCATCGGGTTATCCGGCCCCGCAGGAACGAAGGCGGGCAGGCTTTCTCCTCTGCTTGCGTATTCACGGCGGGTATTCGCCGTCGGCGTCCAGCTCGGCGCCTCTTGCTTACGCTCGACTCTCGTCACCCAGTTACGCGGCGTTTCTCGTCCTGCCTGGCCAATACCAATCGGGAAAATCTCAACCGTGTTGCTGCCGTTTGGATAGTAGTAAAGACGCATCTCCGCCACGTTCACAACAATGCCCTGACGAACGGTAGCAGGCAGAATGATTTGCTGCGGCACAATCAGCGTTGAACCCGACTTCGGAAGGAACACATCCACATCCGGATTCGCTTCCAGCATATTACTCAGCCCCTGCCCATACTGAGCGGCAAATGCTTCAAGCGGTTGCGTATTCTTGTCGGGAACGGTAATCGTCAGCGGATTTCCAACCAGACGACTTCCTTCAGGTGGCAGTGGATAGCTGACAGCCAGCGCGCTCTGGCTTGCAAGCAGCATAAATAATGAACAAAACAATTTTACACGAGGCAACATTTCCCTTTCCTCAGTCGCGGCAGATGTGGGCAAATTATAGCGTTTTTAAAGGCGATTAACCTCTTCTCTCACGCTGACCAGCAAACTGCGCGGTTTACCGGCCAGGCAAGGTCACTTTATTACGCTTCTTTGCCATCCGGCAGCACGATATTGCTGGCCGCCAGTTCTCCCATGTTGCTGTACATCGCGCAGGCCGCTTCCACAATCGGCATCGCCAGTGCAGCACCGCTCCCCTCCCCCAGGCGCATTCCCATGTTGAGATAAGGCTCAAGCTCCAGGTGCTCCAGCGCAATCCGTGCGCCCTTTTCGGCGGAGAAATGTGATGGGATCAGATACGGTTTGATCTCCGGCGCAATCTGACAGGCGGCCAGCGCAGCGGAATAGGACAGGAAGCCATCCAGCAACACCGGTAAACCGCAGGACGCGGCGCCCAGGATAACTCCCGCCATGCCCACCAGGTCAAATCCACCGACTTTCGCCAGCACATCCACCCCATCATGCGGATTGGGCTGGTTGACGGCAATCGCCCGGCGAACCACCTCCACTTTATTGCCTACACGGGAAAGCGGCAGGTTAGCGCCAATTCCCACCACCGCTTCAGCCTCACTGCCTGTCAGGACGCTAACAATCGCCGCAGCAGGCGTGGTATTCGCCATCCCCAACTCGCCAACGCCAAACAGCGTCACGCCGCGCTGCGCCTGTTCGCGTGTGTAGCGAATGACTTCCAGCAGTAGCTCTTCCGCCTGCGTACGGCTCATCGCTGGGCCAGTGGCGATGTTTCCACACCCTCGTGCGACGCGCATGTTCACTACGCCGGGAATGAGTTCAGCATCAATCCCCACGTCGATCACATGAACCTTTGCACCGGCATGAGCAGCAAGCACACAAACGCCCGTCGTGCCGCGCGTCATATTTGCCGCCTGAATTGCGGTCACCACTTTAGGCGAAACGGCAACCCCTTCATCCCAGACACCGTGATCGGCGCACATCACCAGTATCGCTTTTTCACCGACACGCGGTACACCGTGTAGACCTGGCATACCGGCCAGCTGTACCGCCAGCGCCTCCAGCCGACCCAGGCTACCGGGCGGTTTAAGCAGGCCATCAATATGCTGTTGCGCGCGTGTCATCGCGCCACGGTCTGGCGGCGGAATTTCGCGGAGTAAAGAGGTTAACGTTTGCATATGCGTTCTCATTGTGTTGGCTGACTCACAGCAGAGCCAGCAGGAATATCAACTCGCCAAGTTCTATTGCCGCACCCAGCGTATCGCCGGTTTGCCCACCCAACGTCCGTTTTAACAGTTGTCCCAGCAGGAAGACAGACACCATCGTCACGACCAGTGCCGCCACCCCCTGCATTCCAGGCAACAGAACCGCCGCCAGAATCGCGGCCAGACCAAGGGTAAAACAGGTTTGCGTCCCGGTGACATGACCGATAAACACGTTGCCTAATCCCTCTTCACGGGCGTAGCGGTGGCGATACATCAACAACACGGCTGTCCCACGCCCAACGGCACAGGCGGCTGCCAGCGCGGCCAGCACAGGAGTGCCGCGTAGCGACAGTTCACTGATCACCAGCACTTTCGCCAGCAAGACAAAAATGAGCGCCAGACCGCCGTGCGTTCCCAGTCGGCTGTCGCGCATAATCTCCAGCATACGTTCGCGGCTGCGGGCGGAGAAAACGCCATCGCAGGTATCAGCCAGACCGTCGAGGTGAAAGCCCCCGGTCATCAGCGCCAGCGCTAACACGGTAAAGAGCGCCGCCAGTGGTGCGCCGCACCAGGGCTGAAAGAGCATAAACACCAGCCCACTCAACGCGCCGAGTAGCAGACCGATGAGCGGGAAAGTCACAATACCGCGAGAATACTGATCGAATTCCAGTCCCTGCGACCAGCGACCCGGAACGGGCAAACGCGTAATAAAAGAGAGCATTGCCCAGAACAACTTACTCATTTAATTTTGACTCCAATACCAGATACCACCAGCCAGACCTCATCCGCCGCTGCCGCCAGACGCTGATTCACACGCCCGGCGATATCCCGAAAGTGCCGCGCCAGACGGTTTTCCGGCACGATCCCCATCCCGACTTCGTTGGTCACTAGCACCACCCTGGCCGGACATCGCTGACAGGCCGCGATCAGCGTCTGGATCTCCGCCTCAATCGCCGTTTCCAGCGCGGCGTAATCCCAGCTATCGGGGTCACTGTCGCCGCCCAAAGCAAACAGCAGGTTAGTGACCATGGTGGTGATGCACTCCAGTAGAATGGCTTCATCCGGCGCGTTATCCGCAGTGATCAGCGCATCAAGATGCTGCCAGCGCTCGGCGGTACGCCAGTGCGCTGGACGTCCATCACGATGATGCTGAATGCGCGCTGCCATTTCGTCATCAAAAATCTGCGATGTCGCGATGTACAGCACCTGCGGGAAATCAGCGATCAGGGCTTCGGCATGACGACTCTTACCGCTGCGTGCGCCGCCAGTGACCAGAATCATCATACTGACTCCCGATGTTGCTGCATGATGGTATAAATTTTCTCAATATCGATGTGTTGCCGCATCGCATCCGCCAGCAGATCAAACTGCTGCGATTTATATTGCGCGTATTGGAAGGTGGGATCCAGGGGAGTCAGCCCCTTACGCACGCGCAGGCCATTGACCAGCGCTCGCGTAAAATCATCACTGTCGAACAAGCCATGCAGATAAGTCCCAAACGCTCGTCCGTCGGCGGTGACGGCACCATCCGCGACGTTTTCGCCGTGCTTCTGCAGTTGCATCACCGACTGGCAATCGCCGTTCAGCGTCGTTTCGCCCATGTGAATTTCATAGCCGCGCACTGGCAACCCGGACGCCGCAGACAACCAGTCCGGCAGTGTCGACGACATCGTCGCCGTTACCTGGGTTGTGGTTTTCCGCTGGGCAAAATGCGTTACCGTATCGAGCAGCCCCAGACCCGGTAGCGTTCCCAGCCCTGACTCGACCTCATCGATAATGGTCTCGCCCAACATCTGGTAGCCACCACAGATCCCGACAATGGGGATGTTTTGTTGGTGCGCCTGCAACACCGCGTGGGCCATGCCGCTTTCACGTAGCCACACCAAATCGCCGAGCGTATTTTTACTGCCCGGCAGGATCACCAGGTCAACGTCCGCCAGTTCTTGCGGATGACGCACATAGCGCACGCGCACATCGGGCTGCGCGGCCAGCGCGTTAAAATCGGTGAAATTGGAGATATGCGGGATCTGCACCACGGCAATGTTAATGTCGCGTTTTTCCGTGCGCAGGTATTTCCCTTTTTGCAGCGCCACGCCATCTTCATCTTCGAGATCGACATCCAGCCACGGCATCACGCCCAGCACGGGAACGCCGGTCAGGCTTTCAATCTGCTCAATACCGGGATTAAGCAACGCCACATCACCACGAAACTTATTGATGATCACCCCTTTCACCCGCGCACGCTCGTGTTCATGCAGCAGCGCCAGCGTACCGTAGATTGAGGCAAACACCCCGCCGCGATCGATATCGGCGACCAGGATCACCGGGCATTGCGCCATCTCGGCCATCCCCATATTGACGATGTCGCGGTCACGCAGGTTGATCTCCGCCGGACTACCCGCCCCTTCCAGCACCAGTACATCAAACTCCTGCGCCAGACTGGTGTAAACGGAAAGGATCTGCTCGCGTAGACGCGGCTTGTATTCGTGATAGCTGACCGCATCCATATCGGTCGCCACCTGTCCCATCAGCACCACCTGCGCCTTGCGATCGCTGGTCGGTTTCAACAGCACCGGATTCATGCGGACATCTGGCACAATGCCCGCCGCTTCTGCCTGGAAAATCTGCGCGCGGCCCATCTCTTTCCCCTCCGGCGTGATGCCGGAGTTAAGCGCCATATTCTGCGACTTAAACGGTGCGGTCCGCCGACCATCCTGATAAAAAATGCGGCACAGTCCCGCCACCAGAACACTCTTGCCGACGTCAGACGCCGTTCCCTGCAACATAATGGCCTGCGTCATGACGCCTCCTTGATTGCGCGTTGTCGCATACAACGGAAAAATTCATCTTCGGTTTTGCACAGCGGCATACCTAGCTCTGCGTGCAGTTTCACCAGCCAGGGTTGCGTTAACCCGGCCTCTTCAATCAGTTCTGTACGGGCAAAAACCTCACCCGGCTCACCGTGCGCCAGCACTTCGCCATGACGTAAAACGTAGACGGCATTGCTGACTTCATAAATCAGATCAATATCATGGCTGGAGATCACCACGTGATTTCCCTGCGCCACAATCCGTTTGATGATGTCGATCATCTGGCTACGTCCTGAAGGATCAAGCCCCGCCGTGGGTTCATCCAGTAACAGGTATTTTGCCCGTAGCACCAGCGCACCGGCGATGGCCACCCGCTTCTTTTGTCCGTGGCTTAAGCACTGAATCGGCTGCTGGCGAAAATGTTGCGCATCTACCAGCGTCAACGCCTCGTCGACTCGTCGGGCAATTTCTCCCTCCTCCACGCCAAGATTGCGCAGGCTGAAGGCGATATCGCTGTCGATATCGGTGTAGAAAATTTGCTGATCGGGATCCTGAAACACCGTCGCGACCTGCTGACGCAGCGCCAGCAGGCCACGCTTACTGTAGTCCAGCGGTTTTCCCTGCCACAATACCGCGCCCTGTTGCGGTCGCAGTAATCCGCTCAGATTCATAAATAGGGTGGATTTCCCACAGCCGTTGGCTCCCACCAGTCCGGTGACGGCATGCTGTGAAAAATCCAGCGTCAGCCCTTTAAGTACCTGCGCATCCTGATAACGAAACCAGAGTTCGGTGGTGGCAAGCATGCTTTTCCTTACAGGTGAAAATCGCCCTGATACAATTTGATATCTAACGTCGCCGCCATTTGCTGATAGCGAATCAGCACCCGGGTAAACAAAACGCCCACCAGCATCGCCAGCGAGCGATAGCCAATCGGCAAACTACGATAGCCAAAACGCAGCGTCTGCGCGCGATGAATCGCCATCGCTTCATCTAACAGAATAAAAATAAAGCGCCAGGTCAGCAGGATCTGTTCCGTCAGCAGACGCGGTATCCGCGCACGTTTGAGCAGTAAAATCAGCTGCGGAAACGGCAGGTTAAGCACCAGCCAGAATGTGGCGGCCAGCGCGGCCAGACTCCGCCAGAACGTCTCGTTCGCGGTGTGCAGCCCAGACGCCGTGACCCCCAGCCAGTAACTGCCAAGCGGAAAACTGACCAACAGCGTTTGTGGGTCGCGGCTGACGCTGAACAGAATCGTCACCACCCCCACCACCAGAAAACCAAACGGCAGCGCCATCCAGCGACACCAACGGCGCAGGGAGATGCGCAGCAGCCAGCAGGTCAGCCCGGCAATCAGCGCCAGCTCGATACCCTGCCCCCAGGCGGGCAGGGTAAACGCCAGAGTCATCAGCAGCAGCCAGAACAGGAACTTACGCTCTGGTGCGACGTGAAACCAGCGGCTCTGATAGCTCAGTCGATCAAGCCCGGTCATCACGGCGTTGTCTGCCTTTGGTGTAGCCCAGAATATAGAAAATCACCGCCGCGCCGAGCGAGCCTTGCAACGTAAACAACAGGCTTTCAATTTCCCCGCTCGCCGGTTCATACAGCGGCTGGAACCACGGCTCATAATGCGGAGCAACCACCTGAATCTGGCTTTCCGCTTCACCGTCCGAGCCACCGTATTCACCACCGTGATTGATAAAGAACGGCAACACGACCAAAGCAATCACCATGGCTAACAATATCAGCGTCTTTTTCATGTTAATGTCCTTGCGCGGTTATCAGTTGCCGTTTCGTCAGCTGGTCGTAGATCATCACGGTCAGCAAGCCTTCGGCGATAGCAATCGGGATCTGCGTCAGGCAGAAAATCCCCATAAACTTGACGACAGACCCTGTCGCACCCGCTTCGGGATCCGGGAAGGCCACGCCAAGCTGTACAGATGTCACAAAGTAAGTCACCAGATCCGCCAGCATGGCGCAGAGGAAGACGCCAACATCACGACGGATCCCGGCGCGACAGGCCATCTTCCACACCATATAGCCGACAACCGGGCCAATCACCGCCATCGACATGCCGTTAGCGCCCAGGGTGGTCAAGCCACCGTGCGCCAGCAGCAGCGCCTGGAACAGCAGTACGATAGCGCCGAGAACAGCCACCACGCCCGGACCAAACAGGATCACCGCCAGCCCGACGCCTGTCGGATGTGAGCAGCTACCGGTAACCGACGGGATCTTCAGTGCCGACAGCACAAAAATAAACGCCCCGCACAGCGCCAGTAGCACTTTCTGATGGCTGTCATCCATCACGATATGTCGCAGGCGCACCAGTCCGTACCACAGGCACGGTAAAAACAGCAACCACCAGGCCAGCGCCCACATCGGCGGTAAAAATCCCTCCATGATGTGCATGGCGAACGCCTGCTCCGGCACAATCATCAGCAATAGCGCCGCAGCCAGACCACTGAATGACAGCTGTTTCAGCTGTTGTTCGAGTTTCATTCTGCATACTCCCACTGTTTGTTGACCAGGATGGTCGAGAAATAAGGCAACGGCTGATCGTCGCTGACCTCGTTGAGATGCCGCCAGCACTGCTCTCCAGGGAGCGTGGCCTCGGACATCATCAGTGCACAATCCAGTAATCCGGCCTGATCCAGCAGCGCTTTAATCCGCGCAAAGCGACCATAGACCTTCATCAGTACCAGACTGTCGTGTTGACGTAGCGCCTGGGCGATCTCCGCTTCCGGTGCGGTACAGGAGATCACCGCCAGCGACTGCTGTTCCATCGCCAGCGGCGTTTTGGATCGGGCGGCAATGGCGGCAAACGACGTCACGCCAGGCACGATCTCCAGCCAGTCAGGACACCCGATGCGCTGTAGTAAAAAGACCCAGGTGCTGAACAACATGGCGTCACCCAGGGTGATAAATCCCACCTGTTTGCCTGCCTCCACTTCCTTAACCAACGCCGCGGCCACTTCATCCCAGACCGCCTCTTTTTCCGCGCTGTCTGCGCTCATGGGGAAATGGCAGCAACGAATATCTGTGTTCGTGCCAATGTACTCCCGCACGATGGAAAGCGCGAGGCTGTCGCCACCCTTACGTCCCGCCGGGGCATAGAGAATATCCAGTGAACCCAGAATACGTGAGGCGCGAACGGTAATCAGATCGGCTGCTCCCGGGCCAGTGCTCAGGGCGTACAGTTTGCCGCTCATGCCGCTTCCTCCATCGCCACGCTCAGCGCTTGTTGCAAATGCGCGACGAACATCGCCCGCACCGCCGGATTTTCGCCAAGACCGTTCAGCCACGGCGTTGCCGTGATCCCCGCCGCCGTAAACAGCGTTTTCCACGAATCATCGTCGTCCGAAGCCATATCATTGATGGCGTGATCCCCTGCCACCAGCATCAGCGGCATCAGATGGACGGCTTTGACCCCCTCTTTGCTCAGGCTCTCAATCAGAATATCGACTTCCGGATAGCTCTCCACCGCGCCGACGCGCGCCGGGAAGCCCTGCGCCATCATCATGTGGTCGAGGCAGGCATAAGCGGCAAACGCGTGATGGCTGGCGCCGTGCCCCATGAATACCACCTTCTCATTGGCGGCGGGGACAGGCATCTGCTGTTTCAGGGCGAGCATTAACTGCGCGTAATCGTCATGGCTGCTCAACAGCGGAACGCCCAGCGTCAGGCGGGCAAACAGCGGACGCAGAGTCTGCACTTCACGGACAATTTTTTCATATTCGTCGCCGTTAATGATGTGCAGCGACTGAATCGCCACATCCTGATATCCCTGATCAGCAAGCTTTTGCAGCGCCTGCAGCGGGGTATCTATCTCAATACCATCACGCTGTTTGAGCTTGCGAATAATCATTCCAGAGGTAAAGGCACGGAACAGGGTGCGGTCAGGACAGCTGGCGGCCAGATCGCGCTCGCAGGCCACAATGTTCTTCTCGCAGGTATCGTGATAGCTGGTGCCAAAGCTAACCACCAGAAGCGCTTTTTTCATTTTCTGATTCCTTAAGCAGCGGCCAGCCAGCGCGCCAAACGTTGCGCAAATGCGGCCTGACTTTCCAGTAACTCATCTCCCGTCACCAGCGGCGCCGGGCGGGTAATCACGATGCAGGGAATGCCTGCATCCAGACAGGGTTGAACCTTTTCCTGATAACCGCCCTCTGCGCCAGAAGCCTTGGTTATCACGACGTCAGCCTGACACTGACGATAAAACGCAGCGTTAAATTCAGCGCTGAACGGCCCGCACAGCGCGAACGTCTCGCCTACGCCAAAGCCCAGATCGGCGCACTGTTGAATCACCTCGGGGACGGGCAACACGCGGGCGAGCAGCGTTTTTTCCGGCAACCCCGCGCGCCACAGCGCCAGATCTTTACTTCCGGTGGTCAGCAGTACGCGCTCGCCAAAACGTCGTGCAACGTCACACGCCTCGGCAATGCTCTGTACAGTGAAGAGCAGCGGATGCGTCAGTTCACTAAGCTGTTCCGGGCGCTGGTAGCGGCTCAGCAGCACGCCAGCCCGCTCGCAGGCGCACAGAATATTGCGGCTCACCACTTCGGCATACGGGTGCGAAGCATCGATCACCCATCGCGTTCCGTTCTCCTTCAGCCAGTTCACCATTTCATCCTGCTCGAGCCGACCACAGCGCACCTGCCCCTTGATATCGCCAGCCAGTTGTTTCCCGGTCGGCGTCGCCACCGACAGGGTGTAAGCCACATTGGCGGCATCCAGTTGCTGGCACAGCGCACGGGCATCGCTGGTGCCGCCCATGACCAGAACCTCACCAAAACTCACAGCACATAACCTCGTGGCGTGATCATCAGACCGTCCTGCACATAAGTCGCTTTGTTACCGACGATCACCAGACTGGTCATATCCACCGGTTCAAAATCCATCTCGCCCAGCGTAGTCAGCCATTTTTCCTGCTTTTTACGCCCGGCAGATTTCACCACTCCCACCGGCGTTTGCCCGCTCTTACTGGCGGAAAGCAGTTCAAATGCGCGCGCCAGATGTCCCTCACGGCCCCGGCTGCGCGGGTTGTAGAAGCAGATGACGAAGTCCGCTTCTCCGGCGGCGATAATACGTTTTTCGATAACCGGCCACGGCGTAAGTAAATCGCTTAAACTGATGTGACAAAAATCGTGCATCAGCGGTGCGCCGAGCAGCGACGCCGCCGCGATACTGGCAGTCATCCCCGGGATCAGGCGCACTTCAACGTCCAGTTTCTGTTTGCTGACCAGCTCCAGCACCAGCCCCGCCATGCCGTAAATACCGGCGTCACCGCTGCTGATCAGCGCCACGTTGTGTCCGGCCTGCGCCAGTTCAATCGCCGCATGGCAGCGCTCGATCTCTTTGCACATGCCGGTTTTGATCACCTGCTTGTCACCGGTAAACGCTTTGACGAGGTGAGTGTAGGTTTTGTAACCCACAATAATTTCTGCCGCCTGCAGGGCCTCAACGGCTTCCATGGTCATCATGGCCTGTGAGCCGGGGCCGATTCCGATTACGGTTAACATCAGTGTGAAACTCCCAAAGTGATAGTGACGCCCTGCTCACGCAAGGTTTCGCCGGTCAATTGCCCATGACTCAGCAGCCATGCTGCCGGACCCGAGACGCTTCCGACGCCGACCGTCTGGCGAACAAACGGCGAAGCCGGAAAGTGATGTTCATGCTCACGCAGCGCGTCAGCGGTAAAGGTTTCAAACGGCACACGCCAGCAGGAGGCAAGTTGGATCAGCCCCTCTTCGTCTTTCTTGAGCGACACGCTGCCGATGGCTTTCAGCGCCAGCGGATCAAAGCGCTGCGCTTCAAGCTGACGCGCCAGCAGCGCAGCCAGTAGTGGGAACGGCGTATCGCGACGACAGCCAATGCCAGCGACCACCCGTTGTGGCACCAGTTTCCAGTGTTGAACCGGAATATCCGGCAATTCGTTACGTAACGTGACGCACACCAGCGCATCCAGTTCAGGCAACTGCTGGAGATCGGTAACGGTAATGAACCCACGGCGATCGCAGTGGCGGACGTCTTCATCCAGTTCTTCATCCCACCACAGTCCCACGCGCTGGTTGCTCACCAGCATCTGATTCACCGCTTTTACTGCGGTGCGAAAGTCGGTCATACGGGCGTTGAGCTGAAACGCGAGGGTGTCCAGTGCCGCCATCTCATTGACATCGGTGGCAGTGGTAATCACCGGATCGGCGCCCAGCATGCCGGCGAGATAACGGGTCAGCGCGTTCGCGCCGCCCGCATGGCCGGAAAGCAGGCTGATCACATGCTGGCCGCGCTCGTCGATCACCACCACCGCCGGATCGCTGAACTTGTCATTCACCAGCGGGGCCAGCACGCGCACCGCGATGCCGGTCGCCCCGATAAAAATCAGCGCGGAATAGTTCGAAAACGCGTCGCGCGCGGCGTGGGCGAACCCGCCGTCGAACGGTAAGAAACCGTCCTCCAGCAATTTTTCACTGGTAAAACAGGTCAGCGGTAACATCGCTGCCAGCCGTTTAGCCAGCATTACACCGCCGGGCGTCAGGCAAAACAGCGCGATTGATTCAGGCTTTACGGTATTCATGGCTAAAGTCCGCGGCATAGAGTCTGGAGTAGTGATACTCATCTCCGAGGAAATTCCCGACCAGGATGAGCGCCGTTTTGCGGATCCCGGCGTCGCGCACTTTATCGGCGATATCCGCCAGCGTGCCACGCACGGTTTGACTTTCCGGCCAGGTCGCTTTGTAGATCACGGCCACCGGTGTGGTCGCCGGGTAACCGCCCTCAATCAACCGTTCCGCAACCCGGTTGATACGCTGGACGGAGAGATAAATTGCCATTGAGGTCTGGTGGCTGGCGAACGATTCCAGTTGTTCACGTTCTGGCACCGGCGTGCGACCTTCGAGTCGCGTAATAATCAGGCTTTGCGAGACTTCCGGCACGGTGTACTCAACCCCCAGTTCCGCCGCCGCGCCGAGGAAAGCGCTGACCCCCGGCACCACCTGCCAGGGGATACCACGTTTGGTCAGCTCTTCCCCCTGTTCGCGCACCGAGCCATACAGCGACACGTCGCCGGTTTGCAGGCGCACTACCGTTTTTCCGGCCTTCACCCCCTCTTCCATCAGGGTGAGGATTTGCTCAAGATGCAGTTCCGCACTGTCGTGGCACTCTGCGTCCGCCGGACAATACTCCAGCAACTCAGTGTTAATCAGCGATCCGGCATAAATCACCACCTGCGCCTGTTGCAACAGCCGGTAACCCTTAAGCGTAATCAGCTCCCGGTCACCCGGACCTGCGCCGACAAACCACACACAACGGGGATCAAATGTCTCAGACATGGCGTTCTTCCTTCTGGCAGGCGATGACAAAAACGGGGTTGTTCGGTTTGAAATAGTGACCCGCACCCAGCGTGGTCAACGACGAAATCTGCATTTGCAGGCAGTCCACGTCCTGCACACCGCGCTGTTGCAAATGTGCCAGCGCGGTGTTGAGGTTTTCCTGTAGGATGAAGGTCATCACCAGGCGTCCACCAACGTGCAACTGGCGCATAGACCAGTCGATCAGTTCCGTTAGATGTCCCCCACTGCCACCCATAAAGACGGCATCGGCTTTCTCGGTCATCATCATTGGCGCTTCACCCGGCAGAATATCGATATTCGCGCAGGCGAAATGCTGACGGTTTTCGTCGAGTAAACGCAGCGCCGCCGGATTGCGCTCGATAGCCGTAATGTGTAGCGACGGAAACTGTAGCGCGGCTTCGATGGACACACTGCCGGTTCCGGCCCCGATATCAATCAGGTGACTGGCCCGGTGCAGTTCAAGTTTTGCGAGAGCGAGCGCACGTACCGCTTCTTTGGTCATCGGCACCTTCTCACCGCGCAGGAAAAGCTCATCTTTCATCAAGGATCA
This sequence comes from Citrobacter sp. RHB35-C17, assembly GCF_013816795.1. NCBI lineage: Bacteria > Pseudomonadati > Pseudomonadota > Gammaproteobacteria > Enterobacterales > Enterobacteriaceae > Citrobacter > Citrobacter sp. RHB35-C17. Next base: position 2,805,065 of record NZ_CP057150.1, read on the forward strand.
CCACTGCATTCATCTCATATTCGGCATGGACCTCGCTGACGCGCAGCCAGTGGATCCGTTCGTTTTCCATCGCCAGGTTTTCACCAATCACCATCCAGCGATCGCCCTTTCCTCGTGCAACCAGTTGTGCAGCAATGTCACGCGGCCCGCACTGACCGTCGGTGACCATTGCCACCTTGTTATGCTGCGCCAGCGTATCGAAACAGACGCTGCGCCCGTGGCTACTGGTGAGCCACATGTCATTCATGTCGATTCCCGACTGCGCGCACAGATACTGCACCGCGCTGATACCTGGAATGATGCGTACCTGCGCAACGCCAAAATGCGCCACCATCCGCGTACCGATGCCGTAAAACAGCGGATCGCCGGAAGCCAGAACCACCACCCGCTTATCCTGATGCGCCGCAATCCATGCCAGCATTTCGGGAATGTTGGCGCCCAGCGCAAACTGCTCGCCGCGAAAGTCCGGGAACTGCTGCAAATGGCGCTTACCGCCGACCAGCACATCGGCCTCATCAACCGCCGCGCGCGCCGCCGGCGTCATCAGGTGCAGACCGGCTGGCCCCATCCCCACGACCGTCAGCATTGCATCTCCCGGGCGATAGCGTCGACGGGGCGGTTGCTACCCAGAACCTGGTTATCAAACGAAAACATGATCGCGTCGCAGGTCGGCGGGGTTTTGGTAAAGCGCAGCATCTGCATCACGCGCTGACAGATGCGTTCAGCAAGATGGTTGTAGAGGTGCTGAAAGCCGAACGCGTCGATGTGCTCCATTGCCGCTTCAGTGGTGTCGCAATCGCTTACCAGCGTCAGCAACTCCCGCGGCGCGCCGAGCAGCGCCAGATGCGCCACCAGCGTTTCCATTCGCGCATCGGCTATGTGGCTGTGGGTATGGAAGATCCCGGCAGCAATTTTGATCAATTTCCCAGGATGACCGACGAGCACGACCTGGCGAAATCCCAGCCGCACCGCCTCTTCAATCATGTAGCCGACAAAGTTGCTCATGGTGACCACCACGTTGGTATCGATTCCCATCTGTTCGCGGACGAAACGCTCACCATGATTACCCGGCACCAGAACTACCCGCTCCAGTCCGGCGGCACGTTTGATTTCCAGCTCCAGCGATAACGACCGCTTCCAGCTCTCTTCGGACATGGGGGTCACAATACCGGTGGTGCCAATAATGGAAATTCCGCCAAGAATACCGAGACGCGAGTTGTAGGTTTTTTGCGCTCGTTCTTCGCCTTCCGGGGCAAATATTTCGATTTCCGCCCCGCGTACCGGGCCTATCGCCTCACGCACGGCGGACTCAATGGTGTGACGCGGGGTGCGATTAATTGCCGCGCTGCCGACAGGCAGACCAATCCCCTTGCGGGTGACGGTGCCGACGCCTTCGCCCCCGGACAGGACAATTTCACCGCTGTCATTCAGCGTGACGCGGGCGAAAATCAACATCCCGTGGGTGGCGTCGACATCATCGCCACCATCTTTACGGATCGCGGCAATGGCCTGCTGTCCTTCAATGTGTGGAGATTCCACGTTCAGACACAGAGTGACGCCGGAAGGTGTGACAATCGATACCTGATGGATCAGATGCTGACGCAACACCATCAGCGCGGCGACTTTTGCCGCCGCCGTGGCGCACGATCCAGTGGTATAACCTTTGCGCAGCGCTTTGCCGTTATGCCAGACGGGCGCGTCGAAAGACTGATCGCTCATCGCGCCCCCTGCATGTAATACAGCATGGCGTTCACGATCGCCGCCGCAACGTTACTGCCGCCTTTGCGTCCGAGGGCGGCAATGGCGGGCAACTGGCTGTGCGTCAGCGCCTCTTTGGATTCCGCCGCGCCGACAAATCCCACCGGCACGCCGACGACGCCGCTTACCGCTACATCTTTTTCCAACAGGCGAAACAGCGCAGTGGGCGCGTTGCCAAAGACAAACACTTTTTCGCCTTCTTCCGTCACGGCAATGTCGACAGCCGCCATTGAACGAGTGATACCCTGCGCTTTCGCTTGCGCTACCACGCGCGGATCGCTGATATAGCAGCGACACTCGCCCCCCGTCTTCGCCAGCAGGGTTTTATTGATCCCCGACAGCGCCATGGTGGTGTCGGTATAGATAACCGATGGGCGACTTAGCGCTGCACAAAGTTGTTCCAGCGCATCATCCGAAAACCAGAGAATATCCAGCCAGTCGAAGTCAGCGGTGGTATGAATCACCCGTTTGATGATGGCTTCATGTAGCGGACTGGCAAACTGGTACTCCGGGCGCGTTTCATGAATGATCTCGCCAATGATGTCAAAACTTTTGGCTTCAATCGCCTGGGGTTGCTGGATGTATTGCATTGTCATTTATCCTCAGGCCACACCCACTACCAGCCAGCGCGTCACAAGGAACAGCACCAGAGCCAGCGTTGAGGCAACCCACATCAGTCGAATCGTTTGGGAAATGTCATCTATGGAAATAGTGCGCTGCGCGTCGCCGATCCACGGTTTTTCAACGCGCTCGCCAAAGTAATCATTCGGGCCGCCCAGTCGAATGCCCAACGCACCGGCAACGGAAGCCTCCGCCCAGGCACAGTTCGGGCTGCTGTGGTTATAGCGATCCCGCCAGCCCACACAGAGCGCCCGGGCGCCGTCACGACGGCACAACACCGCTGCCGCGCTCAGCAGCAGCCAGCTCAGCCGTGCAGGAATGTAGTTCGCGACGTCGTCCAGGCGAGCACTGACCATGCCAATCGCCCGGTATTTTTCGTGTTTATAACCCACCATGGAATCCAGGGTGTTCACCGCTTTGTAGGCCATCGCCATCGGCGTGCCGCCAATTAAGAGGAAGAACAGCGGCGCGATAATGCCGTCAACCGTATTCTCCGCCACGGTTTCCACGACCGCCCGGTTGATCTGTTCTGGCTGAAGTTGCGATGTGTCGCGCCCCACAATCCACGAGAGCTTTTCGCGGCTTTGTGCAAGGTTACCTTCGCGCAGCGGGCGCTCAACCTCTTGCGCCGCCGTTGCCAGACAGCGCCCCGCCAGCACGGTGAAAATCATCCAGACTTCAACGCCCCAACCGAGCCATGGATGAATCCACGCCGCCAGGTGTAACACGCCCCAGGCAACCGCCCACGTCAAGCCGACAACCACCAGCCACATCACCCCACCACCAATGCGTAACGCCCGGTCGCTGTGGCAGTAGCGGCGGATAATCCGCTGCACGGTAGTGATCAGATTGCCTATCCAGCGCACCGGATGCGGCCAGTCTGGTGGGTCGCCAATCACGACATCGAGAAGCCAGGCCACACACCATGCCAGTAGCGTCATAACGCCTCCCGCGCGGCATTCAGCCAGTGATTAAGCATTAATGGACGCTGAGCAAAGTGAACGTGCAGGTAGCTGGCGAAGGTGTTGCCCGTTCGCCAGCCACCGGACCACGCCTGTACCGTCTGACCGTCACGGACTTTACGGCAAGCCAGCACAGCGGGGGTTTCAGGGGAAAAATCGGAGTAATGGAATTCATGACCGCGCAGCACATCGCCTTCCGCGGCCAGCAACGTGGGCTGCAAAGCCTGCGCTTCACAATAGCCAAAGCGGGTTAGCCGTTTACCCATTTTGCTGCGACCGGGAAGGATATCGGCCATGCGATGCTCAACCCCGTCGGCATCTTCCAGCAGGCTGCCGAGGTACATCAATCCGCCGCATTCGGCATAAATGGCGACACCGCGCTGATGCGCCTCGTGCAGGCTTGTCAGCATAGTAGTATTGGCCGCCAGCGCGGACGCGTGCAGTTCCGGATAACCGCCGCCCAGCCAGACCATTTGACAATCGGGTAATTTGCAATCGTGGAGCGGGCTGAAGCGCACAATGTTGACGCCGGTACGCGCCAGCAGCGCCACGTTATCGGGATAATAAAAATTAAAGGCCTCATCATCAGCCATCGCCAGCGTCAGCCCTTCTCCGGCGTTGGGCGCAGGACGTTCAGGCCATTCGCCTGGCGGCAATGCCTGAAGGTGGCTTAACGCCAGCAACCGATCGATATCCAGCGTGCTTTCCAGCCGGGCGGCGAAATCCTGCCACGATTGTTGATTGACGACGGACTCACGCGCGGTCACCAGTCCCAGATGCCGTTCGGGTAGCGCGACGCCGTCAACGCGCGGGACGTAACCCAGCACCGGCACAGCGCAGTAGTGCTCGATAGCGGTTTTCAGCAACTGGAAATGGGACTCACTGTTGACGCGGTTAACGATGACGCCGGCAATGTTCAGCGTCGGGTCGAAATGCTGGAAGCCCATCACCGTGGCGGCAATGGAAGTAGAAACGGCTTTCCCGTCAACCAGCAGAATGACCGGACAGCCCAACTGTTTTGCCATCGCGGCGGTACTGCAATAATCAGGATCTGTACCGTAACCGTCGTACAGCCCCATCACCCCTTCGATCACTGCAATATCTGCATCCTGCATCTGTTCGCGGAACAGCGCATTAAGCACCGGCTCGGGGAGCATGAAACTGTCGAGATTACGGGAGGCGGTACCGCTGATGGCCGTATGCCAGGCGGTGTCAAGGTAATCAGGGCCGACTTTGCAGGGCTGGACGCGTAAACCACGTTGTTTCATCACGTTCAGCAAGCCCAGCGTCACTGTGGTTTTACCACAGCCGCTACCGGTACCTGCCAGAACAAACGCGTACTGCTTTGCCGCCATGACCCTGATCCTGTTCAGGGTGGTAGGGATGTACTGACACCCAGTCTTCCGACTGTACGCATCTGAGCAACCCACTTCCCACCGAAGTTGTTGGTAGTATCCGACAGGCTGGTCTTCTGGCTTAGCGTCGTCCTCGCCCGTCCTTCCCAATCTTGCGATCAGTGGTCTTCACGGGGTTGTCAGCATCACAGCAGCGGGGGCTGCGGGGGATTTTCACCCCCTTCCCAGACACAAATGTGTCAAACCTGTCGGCTTAAATGATGAACAGAATGAATTCTCCTCATCACAACAATACTTTTCGTTACTTATTCGTTACGCATTTTTTATCAACAAAAAACGCCGCAATAAAACGATTCTGAATGAAATGTCGTGCAAGAGAATAATGAAACCTCTTAACAATGACACTGTATCTCATCACAGAAATAAAAACTGGTGAAGTTTATTCCGTAAAGAGCGATATTTTATTGCGCTATGACAATTTATTGCTGTACTAAAAACACTTAACCATTATAAATGACCGGATTACGCGGGAATATCAAAAATCGGCAATAGCAAAATATTGCTATTTATGCCGATTCAGCAGGCAAGTTTTCATTTATTTTTTGCCGATAGGCCTGCGGCGTAACCTGATAAGTCTGACGGAACACTTTGCAAAAATAGCTGGTTTGCGAAAAACCTAAATTGCGGGCAATACTGGCAATGCTCCAGTCACTGTGACAAAGCAGCTCTCTGGCACTGGCCATGCGCTGTTGATTGACCCACGCGTTAAAACCAATACCCTGATATTTTTTGAACAGTTTGCTGAAGTAGTACGGGCTCAGGTAAACATGCGAGGCCACATCTTCAAGGCGAAGATCGTCTGACAAGTGGGCATCAATATAGCGTAACGCTTTTTTCATTTTGCTGTCATGAGGGCTGGCGGCGCGGGTCGGGCGTGAAGGCTCAGCAGGTTGCGTGCTGTCTTTGATCACCACGAAATTGAGTTGCTTCTTGAGGCAGTTTTCAACAATGAGTTTGAGCAGATCCGCCGAGGCCATCACGCGAGAATAGTCCATTTCCGGGACATTACTGAACTCATTGAGCAGTTCAGGATCGGCCTGCCAGCGATCGTCAACCTTCATGATATCGAGCAGATCGGCACCATCATCGTTACGTAAACGCACCTGGCCGCACAGAACGAATCCAACAAGATGGCCTGCGATCACGAGAGGAATAGAGAAATCGGTAAGCCCGGCATGGCAGCGATAGATACAGGGTTGATCCGATTTTGACGCTTCCAGTCCCCCACAGCGATCGCTCATACGACACCGGGTACTGTGTTGCGGATGCTGACGCATCAGTTGGCAAAAAGGTGTGAAATTAAACAGCTCAGAAATCTCATCACCGTGAATATTGACAACCACAACAGCCAGGCTGGTCGCTTGCGCAAAATCCTGTGCGATTTTATTAATGAGTTCTGAGTTCAGGGTGCTCGCAGAAATCATGATAAAATCCCTCAGTTAATCCATTGTTATAATGAAAACATAAATTTTACATTTACTTCTTATCATCCCCATCCTTGTATGTAAATGACAGAAAGTACAAGGGACAATAACAAAAGTCTCCCTGGGTGGGGAGACTTTTTAGTCAGTTCGTGAAAGCAGATCACGAAAAAGAAATTAAAGACGTGATATTAGCCACGCCAGCCAAAATTACGCGTCCGTCTCTTCGATTTTACACGTATTACAGGGCAAATTTTTACCGATAAGGTACTTATAGATAGCCGCGCCCGCACACGCACCAATCAATGGCGCAATAATCGGCACAATAAAGTACGGAATATCGCGTCCACCAGTCATCGCAATATCTCCCCAACCTGCCATCCAGGCGAACAGCTTAGGACCAAAATCACGCGCCGGGTTCATGGCAAAGCCGGTTAATGGGCCTGTGGATGCACCAATTACCGCCACCAGAATACCGATCAGCAGTGGCGCCAGTGCCCCTTTAGGCACACCGTTACCATCGTCGGTCAGCGCCATAATCAGCCCCATCAGGATTGAGGTGATGACGATTTCGACCCCTGCCGCCTGCCACACGCTTAGCGCAGCCGCCGGATAGGTACTGAAAATACTGGCCAGATAGAGGCTATCGACACTGCCGCGAACCATGTTGTGGGCAGTTTCATACTCGGTGAATAAATTGCCGTAAAGCAGATAAGCCAGCACCGCACCGCCAAACGCTCCCGCGACCTGCGCGATGATGTAAGGCAGAACTTTGCGTCCCGGGAAGCAGGCAAACAGCCAGAGTGCGACTGTGATGGCCGGGTTCAGATGCGCTCCGGAAATTCCCGCCGTCAGATAAACCGCAAGCGAAATACCCAGACCCCAAATAATACAAATTTCCCAGAGACCCAGACTGGCGCCTGCGACTTTCAGTGCGCTAAGGCAGCCGATACCAAAAAACAAAAACAATCCGGTACCCAAAAACTCGGCAATGCATTGCGCTTTCAGTGAATCATTCATTGTGACACCTTCTTAGAAGCGTTCGTGTCCTTACCAGCGGACCCTTGCTGGTCGTAGAGTACAACGGCACTACTATAGGAAGAGGCCGCTGAAAATTGTTGGCAAACTGCGCATTCTCAGACCTGGAAAAATCGTGTTGTTATAGCAATTTCTTGCCATCTATTTATTCAAAGGCAGCGTGTAGAGTGCCTGAATGTAATTAACCAGGACGATTCGTGATAGCAAAAATTGGTTATTTGAAGATTTTCCTTTTCCAATCAACGTCACAAATTGGATTTTCCGCATAGCAAATTAAATTAACCTTGTCACCCTCTAAAATGTAAATATGGAATATAAAAAGCTAAAATATCACATTAATAAAAAATAACAAAAACAATAAAAACAAATAGATAAAATAAAACATAGCAAGTTTGTCACATTCACAGCCCACTAATTTTTCACCCAGACTTTCAAGTCAGCCATTCTTTTTCCTCGCTTCTTTTTATAGTCATGAATATCGGGACAACCCAGGCGAGGTCTTTATGCAACAAGAAGCATTAGGAATGGTAGAAACCAAAGGCTTAACTGCAGCCATAGAGGCCGCAGATGCAATGGTGAAGTCAGCCAATGTCATGTTGGTCGGCTACGAAAAAATTGGCTCAGGGCTGGTAACCGTCATCGTCCGCGGTGATGTCGGTGCCGTAAAAGCGGCGACCGATGCTGGCGCTGCTGCTGCGCGCAACGTGGGAGAAGTGAAAGCCGTACACGTGATTCCACGCCCTCATACCGATGTTGAAAAAATCTTACCGAAGGGAATTAACCCATGAGCAGCAATGAACTGGTTGAACAGATCATGGCGCAGGTCATTGCCCGTGTGGCAACGCCTGATCAAGCGGGTATCCCTGATAAAACCCATCCAAAACGAGAGACGGCTATGGCAGAGAAGAGCTGCAGTTTAACGGAATTTGTTGGCACCGCGATTGGCGACACCGTAGGTCTGGTGATTGCAAACGTAGACAGTGCCCTGTTGGAAGCAATGAAGCTTGAGAAGCGCTATCGCTCCATTGGCATCCTGGGCGCGCGTACCGGCGCGGGTCCGCACATTATGGCGGCAGACGAAGCGGTCAAAGCCACCAATACCGAAGTGGTAAGCATTGAACTCCCTCGCGATACCAAAGGCGGCGCGGGTCACGGTTCTCTCATCATTATCGGCGGTAACGACGTTTCCGACGTTAAGCGCGGAATTGAAGTGGCGCTGAAAGAACTCGATCGCACCTTTGGTGATGTGTATGGCAACGAAGCCGGACACATCGAACTGCAGTACACCGCTCGCGCCAGTTACGCGCTGGAAAAAGCGTTTGGTGCGCCGGTTGGCCGTGCCTGCGGCGTGATTGTGGGTGCTCCGGCTTCCGTCGGCGTGTTAATGGCAGATACCGCCCTGAAAGCCGCGAACGTTGAAGTTGTGGCCTACAGCTCTCCGGCACATGGCACCAGCTTCAGTAACGAAGCGATCCTGGTGATCTCCGGCGATTCTGGCGCAGTGCGTCAGGCGGTTATCTCAGCGCGAGAAATAGGTAAAACCGTTCTTGCGACCCTCGGTGCTGAACCGAAAAACGATCGCCCGTCCTATATCTGAACTCCGTGAGGCTCATTCATGAGATCGAAAAGATTTGAAGCACTGGCGAAACGCCCTGTCAATCAGGACGGATTCGTTAAGGAGTGGATCGAAGAAGGCTTCATTGCGATGGAAAGCCCGAACGATCCCAAGCCGTCGATTAAAATCGTTAACGGCGCCGTCACCGAACTCGATGGCAAATCGGTCAGCCAGTTTGACCTGATTGACCACTTCATTGCCCGTTACGGCATCAACCTGGCGCGCGCAGAAGAAGTGATGGCGATGGACTCCGTTAAACTCGCTAACATGCTGTGCGATCCTAACGTAAAACGTCGCGACATTGTGCCACTGACCACGGCGATGACCCCGGCAAAAATTGTCGAAGTGGTTTCGCACATGAACGTGGTTGAGATGATGATGGCGATGCAAAAGATGCGCGCGCGTCGCACGCCATCCCAACAGGCGCACGTCACCAACGTCAAAGATAACCCGGTACAGATTGCGGCCGACGCCGCAGAAGGCGCATGGCGCGGATTTGACGAGCAAGAGACCACAGTAGCCGTGGCGCGTTATGCTCCGTTCAACGCCATTGCGCTGCTCGTCGGTTCCCAGGTGGGCCGCCCCGGCGTGTTAACCCAGTGTTCACTGGAAGAGGCAACCGAACTGAAGCTCGGTATGCTGGGACACACCTGCTACGCCGAAACCATTTCCGTCTACGGTACCGAACCGGTCTTTACTGACGGCGACGACACGCCGTGGTCAAAAGGTTTCCTCGCCTCTTCTTACGCTTCGCGCGGGTTGAAAATGCGCTTCACTTCCGGTTCAGGTTCTGAAGTACAGATGGGTTATGCCGAGGGCAAATCCATGCTTTATCTCGAAGCGCGCTGCATTTACATCACCAAAGCGGCAGGCGTACAGGGTCTGCAAAACGGCTCCGTAAGCTGCATCGGCGTTCCGTCCGCAGTGCCATCAGGAATTCGTGCGGTACTGGCAGAAAACCTGATCTGTTCCTCGCTGGATCTGGAATGCGCCTCCAGTAACGACCAGACCTTTACCCACTCCGATATGCGTCGTACCGCGCGTCTGCTGATGCAGTTCCTGCCGGGGACAGACTTTATCTCTTCCGGTTATTCCGCCGTGCCGAACTACGACAACATGTTCGCGGGCTCCAACGAAGATGCGGAAGACTTTGATGACTACAACGTTATCCAGCGCGACCTGAAAGTGGACGGTGGTCTGCGTCCGGTACGTGAAGAAGACGTTATCGCCATTCGTAACAAAGCAGCGCGCGCTCTGCAGGCGGTTTTCGCTGGCATGGGGCTGCCGCCCATTACGGATGAAGAAGTTGAAGCCGCAACCTACGCCCACGGTTCGAAAGATATGCCTGAACGTAACATCGTTGAGGACATCAAGTTTGCGCAGGAAATCATCAATAAGAACCGCAACGGTCTGGAAGTGGTGAAAGCACTGGCTCAGGGCGGCTTTACCGATGTCGCGCAGGACATGCTCAACATCCAGAAGGCCAAGTTAACCGGGGACTATCTGCATACCTCCGCCATCATCGTCGGCGATGGACAAGTGCTCTCTGCCGTCAATGACGTCAACGATTATGCCGGTCCGGCAACAGGTTATCGCCTGCAAGGCGAACGCTGGGAAGAAATTAAAAACATCCCTGGCGCACTTGATCCCAACGAGCTTGGCTAAGGGGTGAACAATGGAAATTAATGAAAAATTGCTGCGCCAGATTATCGAAGACGTGCTGTCCGAAATGCAGACCAGCGATAAGCCCGTCTCATTTCGTGCACCGGGAACGTCAACCGCGCCTGCTGCACCGGCCGGTGACAGTTTCCTGACGGAAATTGGCGAGGCGAAACAGGGCACGCAACAGGACGAAGTGATTATTGCGGTCGGCCCGGCGTTTGGTCTCTCTCAGACCGTTAACATCGTCGGTCTACCGCATAAAAACATTCTGCGCGAAGTGATTGCCGGGATTGAAGAGGAAGGTATTAAAGCGCGTGTGATTCGCTGCTTTAAATCATCCGACGTGGCCTTCGTTGCCGTTGAGGGTAACCGTCTGAGTGGTTCCGGCATCTCTATCGGCATCCAGTCAAAAGGCACGACGGTCATCCATCAACAGGGACTGCCGCCGCTGTCCAACCTGGAGCTGTTCCCGCAGGCTCCGCTGCTGACGCTGGAAACCTATCGCCAGATTGGTAAAAACGCCGCGCGTTATGCCAAGCGTGAATCACCGCAGCCGGTCCCGACGCTGAACGACCAGATGGCGCGCCCGAAATATCAGGCTAAATCCGCCATCTTGCACATTAAAGAGACGAAGTACGTCGTGACGGGCAAAAACCCGCAGGAACTGCGCGTGGCGCTTTAATAAGGATCCCTTTATGAATACCGATGCAATTGAATCGATGGTTCGGGATGTGTTGAGCCGCATGAACAGCCTGCAGGGCGACACATCTGCCCCGGCAGCAGCTTCGGGCACTACGACCCAGACCGCCAAAGTGACTGACTATCCGCTCGCCAGTAAGCACCCTGAGTGGGTTAAAACGGCCACCAACAAAACGCTGGATGAGTTCACCCTCGAAAACGTTCTGAGCAACAAAGTGACCGCACAGGATATGCGTATCACACCGGAAACGCTGCGCATTCAGGCGGCTATTGCCAAAGATGCCGGACGTGACCGCCTGGCGATGAACTTTGAGCGCGCCGCAGAACTGACGGCGGTGCCGGACGATCGCATTCTCGAGATCTATAACGCCCTGCGTCCTTATCGTTCAACGAAAGAAGAACTGCTCGCGATCGCGGACGATCTTGAAAACCGCTATCAGGCCAAAATCTGCGCCGCGTTTGTTCGTGAAGCGGCGGTGTTGTACGTCGAGCGTAAGAAGCTGAAAGGCGACGACTAAGGAAAGGTCATGAGATATATAGCTGGCATTGATATCGGCAACTCATCCACAGAAGTCGCGCTGGCGACGTTGGATGACACTGGCGCGCTCACCATTACCGGTAGCGCGCTGGCAGAAACCACCGGGATAAAAGGCACATTGCGTAATGTGTTTGGGATTCAGGAGGCGCTTACGCTTGCGGCTAACCGTGCAGGCATCAATGTCAGCGATATCTCGCTTATCCGTATCAACGAAGCCACCCCGGTGATTGGTGATGTCGCGATGGAAACCATCACGGAAACCATCATCACCGAATCCACCATGATCGGTCATAACCCGAAAACACCGGGCGGCGTCGGTCTGGGGGTGGGGATCACTATCACGCCGGAAGAGTTACTCACCCGACCGGCGGATACCCCGTTAATTCTGGTGGTGTCATCTGCTTTCGATTTCGCTGATGTCGCCACCATGATTAACGCCTCTGTCCGTGCCGGTTACCAGTTAACCGGTGTCATTTTGCAACAGGACGATGGCGTTCTGGTCAGTAACCGACTGGAAAAACCCCTGCCCATCGTTGACGAAGTGCTGTACATCGACCGTATCCCGCTCGGAATGCTGGCCGCCATTGAGGTCGCCGTGCCCGGTAAAGTCATCGAAACGCTGTCAAATCCTTATGGCATCGCGACGGTGTTTAATCTCAATGCGGACGAGACCAAAAACATTGTCCCGATGGCGCGAGCGCTGATTGGCAACCGTTCCGCCGTGGTGGTGAAAACCCCGTCAGGCGATGTTAAAGCACGTGCCATTCCTGCCGGAAACATTGAACTGCAGTCCCAAGGGCGCACGCTACGCGTTGATGTCGCGGCAGGCGCCGATGCCATTATGAAAGCAGTTGGCGAATGCCCGAAACTGGACAACGTTACCGGTGAAGCGGGCACCAATATTGGCGGTATGCTGGAACACGTTCGCCAGACAATGGCTGAACTGACCAATAAGCCAAGCAACGAAATTTTTATCCAGGATTTACTGGCCGTAGATACCTCCGTTCCGGTCAGTGTCACCGGTGGACTGGCCGGTGAGTTTTCTCTTGAGCAGGCTGTCGGTATCGCCTCGATGGTGAAATCAGACCGTCTGCAGATGGCAATGATCGCCAGCGAAATCAAAGAAAAGCTGAACGTGGATGTACAGGTTGGCGGTGCAGAAGCCGAAGCGGCAATTCTGGGCGCGCTCACCACGCCAGGTACCACGCGTCCGCTGGCGATTCTGGACTTAGGCGCGGGCTCGACCGACGCCTCCATTATCAATCCCAAAGGCGAAATTATCGCCACCCACCTCGCCGGGGCTGGCGACATGGTTACCATGATCATCGCCCGGGAGCTGGGACTTGATGACCGCTATCTGGCGGAAGAGATCAAAAAGTATCCGTTAGCCAAAGTCGAAAGCCTTTTCCATCTGCGCCACGAAGACGGTAGCGTTCAATTCTTCCCGACGCCACTTCCCCCTGCGGTGTTTGCCCGCGTCTGTGTGGTCAAGCCGGATGAACTGGTGCCCCTGCCCGGCGATCTCGCGCTGGAGAAAGTTCGCGCCATTCGCCGCAGCGCCAAAGAGCGCGTGTTTGTCACCAACGCCCTGCGCGCACTGCGACAGGTTAGCCCGACGGGCAATATCCGCGATATTCCGTTTGTCGTTCTGGTCGGTGGCTCCTCGCTGGACTTTGAAGTGCCGCAACTGGTGACGGACGCCCTGGCGCATTATCGCCTGGTGGCCGGACGCGGAAACATTCGCGGCACCGAAGGCCCGCGAAACGCGGTTGCGACGGGGCTCATCCTCTCCTGGCATAAGGAGTTTGCCCATGGACAGTAGCGTCACCACGCCTGCCATTGTGATTTCGACCATCGGCGACTGCCTTTCAGTCTGGAAAGAGGTGCTGCTCGGCATTGAAGAAGAAGGCATTCCGTTTGTGATCCAAAACCAGGCGGCGGGAGAAGTCGTTCAGAGCGCATGGCAGGCGGCCCGCCAGTCTCCGCTGCTGGTCGGCATCGCCTGCAATGAAGAAACCCTGGTCGTGCACTACAAGAATTTACCCACTTCAGCGCCGCTTTTTACGCTGACGTATCGCCAAAACAGCCTTGACCGGCGAAGTACTGGAAACAACGCGGCAAGGTTAGTCAAAGGGATCCCCTTCCGGGATCTCAATGCTTAATCCACAGGAGAATTGCAGTATGAATAACGCACTGGGTCTGGTTGAAACAAAAGGGTTGGTCGGCGCGATTGAAGCCGCAGATGCCATGGTGAAATCCGCCAACGTGCAACTGGTCGGTTACGAAAAAATCGGCTCCGGCCTGGTGACCGTCATGGTTCGCGGTGACGTCGGCGCCGTTAAAGCCGCCGTTGATGCAGGCTGCGCGGCAGCAAGCGTCGTGGGTGAGGTGAAATCCAGCCACGTTATCCCGCGTCCGCACAGCGACGTTGAGGCTATTTTACCGAAATCGGCCTGAGCATTATCGAAAAGGAGCACAGCGTGAAGCAATCACTGGGATTACTCGAAGTTAGTGGTCTGGCATTAGCCATCTGTTGCGCAGATGCCATGGCGAAAGCGGCTTCCATCACGCTGGTTGGCCTTGAAAAAACCAACGGTTCAGGCTGGACGGTGATCAAGATCACCGGTGATGTGGCATCAGTACAGTCTGCCATTATCACCGGTGCTCATCTCGCTGAACAGCAAGATGGCCTGGTCGCGCATAAAGTGATCGCCAGACCTGGCGAGGGCATTCTTTCTCGCGCGATGGCTGCCACTCCGGCACCTGTGCCTGCACCCGCAACGGTGTCTGCACCGGAATCCGTGCCAGCCCCCATCGAAGAACCTGAAACTGAAGTCGTTGTAGAAGAGTCAGCACCGGAAGCGGCGCCTGAAGACGGGATCATCAGCTGCAATTTGTGTCTGGACCCGGCCTGTAAGCGCCAGAAAGGCGAACCCCGGTCGCTCTGCCTGCATTCAGGTAAACGAGGTTAAGCGTAATGGATAAGCAACTTCTGGAAACGACGGTCAGCAAAGTGCTGAATGAATTACGGGATCGCCCCATTCCACTGGGCGTTTCCAACCGTCATATCCACCTTAACGCTGAGGATTATGCCCGTCTATTTCCGGGACATCCTATTAGTGAGAAAAAAGGGCTTCTGCAACCGGGACAGTATGCGGCTGAGCAAACCGTCACGTTAGTGGGACCAAAAGGTCAACTGAAAAATGTCCGCCTGCTGGGGCCGCTGCGTAGCACCAGCCAGGTGGAGATTTCGCGCACGGATGCCAGAACGCTGGGCATCGCCGCGCCGTTGCGGATGTCCGGAAATCTCAAAGGTACGCCGGGTATTCGCCTCGTGAGTCCCTTTGGCGAACTCGAACTCACCTCCGGGGTGATCGTCGCCCAGCGCCACATTCATATGTCGCCGCTGGATGCGCTGATCCTGCGCGTTGCTCACGGCGATAGCGTCAGTGTCGCCATTGAGGGCACCGATCGTCGGCTGATCTTCGATAACGTTGCGGTACGCGTTTCCCCCGACATGCGTCTGGAGATGCATATTGATACGGACGAGGCCAATGCCGCCGGGGCAGATGATCCCAATGCTTTCGTCACACTGGTGACTGAGCGATGAACGGCGATCTGTTGCAGCGAATCGTCGAGGAGGTGGTCTCCCGCCTGCAACGTCGTGCGCAAAGCACCGTCACGCTGAGCGTCGCGCAACTGCGGGAAACACCGTCCCGCGCCCTGTTTTCTCAGTATGCCTCTGTGCATATTTTACAGGTCGATCTGCCCCTGCTGGAGCAGATCGCCAACAACGATTCGTCACATGCCGCTGCCGTCATGATCCATGAGGCGCTGGCATTGGGCCTGCGGGTGCAACTCTCAGTGCAACGTCGGTTACTGCCCGCCGTGCCGGTAAAAAAACTGGCCCGACTGCCGCTGATTCTCTGTGACGAACAGGGGCAGCCTATCATGCTGCACCCCACCCGACTGTTAAGTTATGCCGATGTTGCCCCGTTACCTGCAGGGTTGCTGGTGCTGCATCGCAAATGTGTTGTTACCGCGCTGGCTCGCGAGACCGCGAGCTCGCGCCACATCCAATTGATGAAGCAGGAGTGAACCATGCATCTGGCACGTGTTACAGGCGCGGTGGTATCCACGCAAAAATCGCCCTCGTTGGTCGGAAAAAAACTTCTGCTGGTACGCCGCGTGAGTGCCGACGGTGAATTGCCGGCGACCCCAACGGCAGGTGATGAAGTCGCCGTTGACTCCGTCGGCGCTGGCGTTGGCGAACTGGTGCTCCTGAGTAGTGGCTCCAGCGCCAGACATGTTTTTTCCGGGCCGAATGAGGCCATCGATCTGGCCGTTGTCGGCATTGTCGACACGCTTTCTCGGTAAGGGGGAGTTATGGCGATTTATACCCGCACAGGTGATGCAGGCACAACCGCGCTCTTTACCGGACAGCGCGTCAGTAAAACGCACCCCCGCGTGGAAGCGTATGGCACGCTCGATGAGCTTAACGCCGCGCTGAGCCTGTGCGTCTGCGCCACCCATAGCGCGCAGCATCGCGCGCTGCTGGAGGCCATTCAGCTACAAATTTTCTGGTTCAGCGCTGAACTTGCCAGCGAAAGCGAGCAGCCGTCTGCGGATCAGCGCTATATCAGCTCTGAGGAAATTGCCGCACTGGAAGCGGCTATCGACACCGCGATGGGACGCGTTGCCCCCTTGCACAGTTTCATTTTGCCTGGCCGTTGCGAAGCCGCAAGCCGCCTGCATTTTGCCCGCACTCTGGCGCGCCGGGCCGAACGCCGTCTGGTGGAACTCGCGGCCGAGGTCACCGTCAGGCATGTGCTGATGCGCTATATCAACCGCCTGTCAGACTGCTTGTATGCACTGGCGCGCGCGGAAGATCACGACGCCCATCAGGACACCATTATCCGGGAAGTGACGAAGCGCTATCTGGCAGCGGGTCACGCCCCTGTCAAAAAGGAATCTACGATGTCGCTTTCCTTTGGCGATCTTCACCAGTTAACACGCGCCGCCGTCGAGCGGGCGCAAGTCTTAAACGTCCCGGTGGTCATCAGCATTGTTGATGCTAACGGCACCGAAGCCGTCACCTGGCGGATGCCGGATGCCCTGCTGGTCAGCAGTGAACTGGCGCCGAAAAAAGCCTGGACTGCGGTGGCGATGAAAACCGCGACGCACGAACTTGCGTCAGTAGTTCAGCCCGGCGCGCCGCTATACGGGCTGGAAAGTCATATGCAGGGAAAAGTCGTCACTTTTGGTGGCGGCTACGCGCTATGGCGTGATGGATTGCTTATTGGGGGTCTTGGTATCAGCGGTGGAAGCGTTGAACAGGACATGGACATTGCACAGGCTGCCATTGCGGCAATAAACGTGAGAACACATCAATGAATACGACCGAACTGGAAACCCTCATCCGCACTATTTTGAGCGAGCAACTGGCTCCCGCAAAAACTGAAATCAAAGGGAACGGCATCTTTCAGTCTGTTGGTGAAGCTGTCGATGCTGCCCACCAGGCGTTCTTGCGTTATCAGCAATCACCATTAAAAACGCGCAGCGCCATTATTAGCGCTATCCGGGAAGAGCTGGCGCCACAACTGGCTACGCTGGCGGCAGAGAGCGCTGCAGAAACCGGAATGGGTAACAAAGAGGACAAATTACTCAAAAACAAAGCGGCGCTGGACAATACGCCGGGTATTGAAGATTTGACCACCACGGCACTCACCGGCGACGGCGGCATGGTGCTGTTTGAGTATTCGCCGTTCGGCGTGATTGGTTCCGTTGCGCCCAGCACTAACCCGACAGAAACCATTATTAACAACAGCATCAGCATGCTGGCGGCGGGCAACAGCGTCTATTTCAGCCCGCATCCGGGTGCGAAGGCCGTGTCACTGAAACTTATCGCCATGATTGAAGATATTGCGTTTCGTCGCTGCGGCATTCGCAATCTGGTGGTGACCGTTGCCGAACCGACGTTTGAAGCCACCCAGCAGATGATGGCGCACCCGAAAATTGCCGTGCTGGCGATTACCGGCGGTCCGGGCATTGTGGCAATGGGTATGAAGAGCGGAAAAAAAGTGATTGGTGCAGGCGCGGGGAATCCTCCTTGCATCGTCGATGAGACGGCCGATCTGGTGAAAGCGGCGGAAGATATTATCAACGGCGCGTCGTTTGACTACAACCTGCCGTGCATCGCGGAAAAAAGCCTGATAGTGGTGGAATCCGTCGCTGAACAACTGATTCAGCAGATGCAAAGTTTCGGCGCGCTGTTGTTGAGTCCAGCCGAGACAGAGAAGCTGCGTGCAACCTGTCTGCCAGAGGGGGTAGCCAATAAAAAACTGGTGGGTAAAAGCCCTTGCGCTATGCTTGAAGCCGCCGGTATTCCGCTCCCGGCAAAAGCGCCGCGCCTGCTGATTGGCGTCGTCAGCGCCGACGACAGTTGGGTAACCAGCGAGCAGTTAATGCCGATGCTGCCCGTGGTGAAGGTGAAAGATTTTGACGCCGCGTTGTCGCTGGCGCTGAAAGTGGAAGAAGGATTACACCACACCGCCATTATGCATTCGCAGAATGTCTCTCGCCTGAACCTTGCGGCGCGAACGCTGCAGACCTCCATTTTCGTTAAAAACGGCCCCTCCTATGCGGGGATTGGCGTCGGCGGCGAAGGGTTTACCACCTTCACCATCGCCACGCCGACGGGTGAAGGGACAACATCGGCACGCACGTTTGCCCGCTCCCGTCGCTGTGTGCTGACTAACGGTTTCTCAATCCGCTAATGAGGTTGTGATGAATACTTTTTCACTACAAACCCGTTTGTACAGCGGCCCTGGAAGCCTGAAAGTGCTTGGCCGCTTTACGAACAAGCACATCTGGATTATCTGCGATGGTTTTCTCGCCCGTTCGCCGCTGATTGATACGCTTCGCGAGGCGATACCGGCAGATAACCGGATCAGCGTCTTCAGTGAGATTACGCCCGACCCCACTATCGGAACCGTCGTTCAGGGGATTGCACAAATGCAGTCCCTGCGCCCCGACGTGGTGATTGGTTTCGGCGGCGGCTCCGCGCTGGATGCTGCGAAAGCCATTGTCTGGTTCAGTCGTCAATTTGATATTGATATTGAAACCTGTGTGGCGATCCCAACCACCAGCGGAACCGGATCGGAAGTGACCAGCGCCTGCGTGATAAGCGATCCGGAGAAAGGCATTAAATATCCGCTGTTCAATAACGCGCTCTACCCGGACATGGCGATCCTTGATCCGATGCTGGTCGTCAGCGTCCCACCCACCATTACCGCCAATACCGGAATGGATGTGTTGACGCACGCGCTGGAAGCCTATGTGTCCACGCGCGCCAGTGACTTTACCGACGCACTCGCGGAAAAAGCCGCTCAGATAGTCTTTCAGTATCTGCCTGTCGCGGTTCGTAAAGGCGACTGCCTCGCTACACGCGGCAAAATGCACAACGCCTCTACGCTGGCAGGGATGGCCTTCAGCCAGGCAGGACTGGGACTGAACCACGCCATCGCCCACCAGTTAGGCGGTCAGTTCCATTTGCCACACGGTCTGGCGAATGCCCTGCTGCTGGCGTCGGTGATCCGCTTCAACACGCACGATCCGCGAGCGGCTAAACGTTACGCCCGGTTCGCGAAGGCCTGTCATTTATGTGCTGACAGCGCCAATGAAACGGCGAGCGTGAACGCGCTGGTGCAGCACATCGAGCAACTGAAAAAAGCGTGTGCTATCCCAACCCTTGCCGTGGCGCTTAAAGAACAAAAACAGAACTGGTCAACGCGCATTCCGGCAATGGTTCAAGCCGCGCTGGCAGACGTGACGCTGAAAACCAACCCCAGAGCGGCGGATGTCGGGGCCATTCAGGAACTGCTTGAGGAATTGTTATGAATACCGCCCTGAATGATAAACCAGACGTCCTGGATGCGCCGACGCTCGTTGAACGCGTTCGTGCGGCAGGCATTGTGGGGGCTGGTGGTGCCGGTTTTCCGACGTATGTCAAACTCCAGGCTCAGGTGGAAATTTTCCTCGTCAATGCAGCCGAATGCGAGCCGATGCTGAAAGTCGATCAGCAACTCATGGCGCAGCAGGCAGCGCGTCTGATTCGCGGCGTACAGTATGCAATGAAGGCCACCGGCGCCTGCGAAGGGATCATCGCCCTGAAAGAGAAGTACCAGCCAGCGATTACCGCCCTGACGCCGCTTTTACCTCCGGCGATCAGACTGCACATTCTGCCTGATGTTTATCCGGCAGGCGATGAAGTACTGACCATCTGGATGGCGACGGGTCGCCGCGTTCCCCCCGCTGCGCTGCCGGTCAGCGTGGGCGTGGTGGTCAATAACGTACAAACCGTACTGAATATCGCCCGCGCGGTCGAACAGCACTATCCGGTGACGCGCCGCACGCTCACTATCAACGGCGCTGTTGCTCGTCCACAGACCGTGACCGTCCCCATCGGTATGTCCTTACGCGACGTGCTGGAGATGGCTGGCGGCGCGACCATCGACGATCCCGGGTTTATCAACGGCGGACCGATGATGGGAAGCCTGGTGACGTCACTGGACGCGCCGGTCACGAAAACCACCGGCGGACTGCTGGTTTTGCCGAAAACACATCCACTGATTCAGCGACGTATGCAGGATGAGCGCACCGTACTGTCGGTGGCGAGAACAGTCTGTGAACAGTGTCGCCTGTGTACCGATCTCTGCCCGAGGCATCTCATCGGTCACGAGCTCTCTCCGCATCTGCTGGTGCGCGCAGTTAATTTCCATCAGGCCGCCACGCCACAGCTGTTGCTCAGCGCCCTCACCTGTTCTGAATGTAACGTCTGTGAAAGTGTGGCCTGCCCGGTAGGTATTTCACCTATGCGGATTAACCGGATGCTGAAGCGCGAGCTACGTGCACAGAATCAGCGCTACGAGGGGCCGCTCAACCCGGCCGATGAGATGGCGAAATACCGTCTGGTGCCGGTAAAACGACTCATCGCCAAACTGGGGCTGACACCGTGGTATCGGGAAGCGCCATTAATCGACAGCGAGCCCGTTGTTGAGAGAACGACGCTGCTGTTGCGCCAGCACATCGGCGCCAGCGCGGTGCCCTGCGTTCAGAAAGGCGAGCGTGTCGCGCGTGGTCAGTGCGTCGCTGAAATTCCGCAAGGTGCGCTCGGCGCGCCTGTTCACGCCAGTATTGACGGCATTGTCTGTGAGGTAACAGATCAGGCCATCATCGTTGTAAGAGGTTAACCATGTCTCAGGCCATAGGTATTTTAGAACTCACCAGCATTGCCAAAGGGATGGAAGCAGGCGATGCCATGCTGAAAAGCGCCAATGTGGATCTGCTGGTCAGCAAAACCATTTGTCCGGGTAAGTTTTTGCTCATGCTGGGCGGCGACGTCGGCGCAGTACAACAGGCGATCGAGACCGGAAATGCGCTCGCTGGCGAGATGTTGGTCGACAGTCTGGTGTTACCCAATATTCATGCCAGCGTGCTTCCCGCGATTAGCGGACTGAACAGCGTGGACAAACGTCAGGCGGTGGGGATTGTTGAAACCTGGAGCGTAGCAGCCTGTATCAGCGCGGCTGACCGGGCGGTGAAGGCGTCCAACGTTACGCTCGTGCGCGTTCATATGGCGTTCGGTATCGGAGGTAAATGCTACATGGTGGTCGCGGGTGATGTCTCCGATGTCAACAACGCGGTCGCGGTTGCCAGTGAGAGCGCGGGTGAAAAAGGCCTGCTGGTTTATCGTTCAGTGATCCCTCGCCCGCACGAAGCGATGTGGCGTCAGATGGTGGAGGGATGATGGAAAGGCAACCGACCACGGATCGCATGATCCAGGAGTACGTACCAGGCAAACAGGTCACGCTGGCGCATCTGATTGCGAATCCCGGCAAAGACCTGTTCAAGAAGCTGGGGTTGCAGGACAGCGTCTCGGCGATTGGCATTCTCACCATCACGCCAAGTGAAGCATCCATTATTGCCTGCGATATCGCGACGAAATCCGGCGCAGTCGAGATCGGCTTTCTTGACCGCTTCACGGGTGCGGTGGTGTTAACCGGCGACGTCTCGGCGGTGGAATACGCCCTCAAACAGGTTACGCGCACGCTCGGCGAAATGATGCGCTTTACAACCTGTTCCATCACGCGGACATAGCGTGATGCAGCGCATGATGTTAATTGGCCCCAGCCAGTGCGGTAAGACCTCGCTGACGCAGTGTCTGCGCGGCGAGGCTCTCGCATATCAGAAAACGCAGGCGATTGTCTGGTCTGCCGAAACCATCGACACGCCTGGCGAATATCTGGAAAACCGCTGTCTTTACAGCGCGCTGCTGGCGAGTGCCTGCGAGGCGGATGTCATTGCGCTCGTGCTCAACAGCGATGCACAGTGGTCACCTTTTTCCCCCGGTTTTACGGCACCAATGAACAGACCGGCGTTCGGCGTTGTGACCAAATCAGATTTAGCGGACCCGCAGAAAATTGCGCAGGTCACAGGTTGGCTGGAACAGGCTGGCGCAGAACGTGTGTTCGTGACCAGCGCCGTCAACCATTCCGGACTCGATGAACTGTTTGCCTTTCTGAACCAAAAGGAATCTTCATGTCTCACAAAATAATGGCGATCAACGCGGGCAGCTCGTCCCTTAAATTTCAGTTACTGGACATGCCGCAGGGTGATTTGCTGTGTCAGGGGCTGATTGAACGTATCGGCCTGCCGGATGCCCGGATCACCCTGAAAGCGCAGGATCAAAAATGGCAGCAAACCACCCCGGTTGCCGATCATCGCGAGGCGGTGACCCTGCTTCTCGAAATGCTGATTAGCCACGGCATTATTACCAGCCTGCAGGACATCGAGGGGGTCGGCCATCGTGTAGCGCATGGCGGGGAATCGTTTAAAGATTCTGCGCGCGTGACCGATGAATCACTGGCGGAAATTGAACGCCTTGCCGAACTGGCGCCCTTGCACAACCCGGTTAACCTGCTCGGCATCAACGTGTTTCGCCAGTTGCTGCCCGACGTGCCTTCGGTTGCCGTGTTTGATACCGCGTTTCATCAAACGCTGGAAGAGCCAGCCTATATCTATCCGCTTCCGTGGCGGTATTACGCAGAGTTTGGTATCCGTCGCTACGGTTTTCATGGGACCAGCCATAAGTACGTCAGCGCGACGCTCGCCGAAAAACTTGGCGTCCCGCTTAGCGCGCTGCGCGTCGTGTGTTGCCATCTGGGCAATGGCAGCAGTATTTGCGCGATTAAAGGCGGTAAGTCGGTTAATACTTCGATGGGCTTCACCCCACAGTCCGGCGTGATGATGGGTACCCGCAGCGGGGATATCGACCCGTCCATCTTGCCATGGGTTGCGCAACGTGAAGGCAAAACGCCACAGCAACTTAACCACCTGTTGAACAATGAATCCGGGCTGCTTGGCGTTTCAGGCGTCTCGCATGATTATCGTGACGTTGAGCAGGCTGCTGACGGCGGAAATCCCCGCGCCGCGCTCGCCCTGTCACTGTTTGCAGAGCGTATTCGCGCCACGATTGGCAGCTATATCATGCAAATGGGTGGTCTGGATGCGCTGGTGTTTACCGGAGGTATCGGGGAAAACTCAGCGCGCGCCAGAGCGGCAATCTGCCAGAATCTGCACTTCCTGGGTCTGATCGTAGACGAAGAGAAGAATCAGCGGAATGCGACCTTTATTCAGGCGGAAAACGCCATGGTTAAAGTGGCGGTCATCAACACCAACGAAGAGCTGATGATAGCCCAGGATGTGATGCGGATTGCTCTCGCAGAATCAGAAAGTATCGCCGTGTCGGCCTGAGTTCGCGCCGCGCAAATTGCGGCAAATCATGGTAATAGCGCAATCGCCATGACACTATGCGCCGAGGATTGCAGATCAGAAAGGTGATAACGTGGCTGTTGCGCAGTGCCCCGCGTCGTGCGGTGAACTTATTCAGGGCTGGATAATGGGCAGCGAGAAACTGGTCTCCTGCCCGGTTGACTGGTACAGCACCGTCGAGGTCAGCACCGGTTCCCCTCTGGCGGATGAGCGCCCTCTTTCGCGGGCGATGGTCAACCGACTTCTTGAACACTGGGACTACCCTGCCTACCTGAGTCAGGATATCCGTGTTTCGATCCATTCAACTATCCCGATTGCCAAAGGCATGGCCAGCAGTACGGCGGATATTGCCGCAACCGCTGTCGCCACCGCGCAGCATCTGGGCCATCAGCTGGATGAGTCCACCCTCGCGCAACTATGCGTCTCGCTGGAACCGACGGACAGCACCGTTTTTCAGCAACTGACGCTGTTTGACCACAACGACGCATCAACGCAAATCCCCTGCGATGCTCAACCGGCGCTGGATCTTCTCGTACTGGAGAGTCCGCAAACTTTACGCACCGCGGATTATCATCGCATTCCCCGGCAGGCAGGTTTACATGCGGGCGCACCGGCGCTGAAGCGGGCATGGGAAAAAGTACAGGAAGCCTGTGCGGAGCAAAATCCTTATCGTATGGGAGAAGCGGCGACGCTGAGCGCTATTGCCAGCCAGATGCTGTTGCCAAAACCGGATTTCGACGCGCTATTGTCGCTGGTTGAAGAGTGTGGTTTATACGGCGTGAACGTGGCGCACAGCGGCAGCGTCGTCGGACTGATGCTCGACAGACAGCGACACGATGTTGATTACGTTAAGTGGTTACTGGCAAGGAACAGACTGACTGAGCACTGGCCGGAACAGCATTTATTGCGAATGGTCAGCGGTGGCGTAAAACGACAGTGAGGATCGCCTGACGGATCCTCACTGCTGGCAAAACGTTACTCCGCTTTCGCGTCGCCGTTTTTCATTTCACCCATCGCCTTCAGCTTTTTGGAGATGTCGCGACGTTCTTTGGATATCTCTGCATTTTTGATGATGTAGTCATCAACGCGATCTTCATAGTCGCTTTTCATGCTGGCGATGATGCCCTGAATAGCTTCAACACTCATCCCCGGCTTGATGTAATCGCTCAGGTTGTCCAGCAGCAGAACACGTTTCTGGTTGTCACGGATCTTTTTCTCAACGTCCTGGATTTCACGCTGCAGTTTGTTTTTACGACGGAACAGACGGACAAATTCCAGCACGTCCTGGAAAGATGGCTTGGTAGTTTCCATTTTTACACCCCTGATAATGTGAGAGTCGGATTCGTTTAAACGATAGGGCTAACATTACTTTTCGCAGCCGCAAATGACAATGGCTTCATTCTGGTTTCCATCATACCCTTATTCCTTGCTGAATCGAAGCAGCCAGGGCAGCATTCCCCTTACCTGCTTTTTATTTGCGCAGTGCGCGACAGATAAGATGCGACAGCAGCTCCAGTTGACGGGCGGTTTCCAGGCTTAGCCAGACATAGCCATGAATCGGCGTTTCAGCCACATGATGTTCATCGTGCTGACGGATCAGCGTGCGCAATTCGTTAACGATCTCGTTCAGTTTTTCGCTGTTGGCGAGAATCGGCTGCGGATTACCTTCGAACAAGGCATGGGCAATCGTCAACAGCGCCTGCTGGGTCATTTGCTGCGTTTCCCGCAGCGTATGGGCATTGAGCATGACGAAATGGCTTTCACGGGTCGCCCACAGGGCATTGATCTGCAATTCGAGCATGCAAACCAAATTACGATTGACGGTCTGAATGGCTTCAAAAATAGATTTCTGGATACGCGTCTCTTTGCTCGCCGGCGTAATAAGTCCGCGCATTTTTACCACGTCACCTAATAGCTGTTGCAGATGTTTATCCAGACGGGGACGTTCTAACAGATTAGGCGACAGCGCGGCCTGATACACCCGGTTATAGGCCGTCACGCAGTGCGCCAGTTGGATGCGCCAGTGAATGAAGGCGCGCTGCGGCCAGATTCCGGTGAACAGCATGGCGAGGAGCGCCCCCAGAATGACATCGCCGCCGCGCCAGAGTGCGGTCTCCATATCGCCAGCGGGCGCACCCACGACGACAGCAAGCGTGATGCCAATCAAGAGCGCCTGATACGGTTTTTTTCCTAACGCGAGCCATCCACACAGGAACATAGCTGCCGCACACCAGAGCAGCATCAGTGGCAATGAGAATAGCTCAAGACGCAGCGCCACCAGACCCAGCACCGATCCGAGGATCGTACCACCAATCCGCTCCCAGGCACGGGGAACCACGTTTCCCCAGAACGAGATCGGCCCCATAATCACCACCAGCGTAATCAAGGGCCATGTCCCTTCCGGAATGTTAAATAAACGAACAAGCAAAAAAGTCAGGATGAAGGCCAGTGCAATGCGAATACCATGCACAATGCGGTAATGGCGATACAGACGGATTTCAAATGGACTCAGTGACTTGTCGGCACGCACTCATGCACTCCATCAGGAAAAAGCAAAAAATGATTGTACCTGTTTTTACGCGCAGAAGTTCACTGTGGCGGACAGGACATCTCGCTAAGCGTAGTCGCTCCGCGCCGGTCCGCCTGGTTTTAGACTTACTTCGTGGCTGGTTGTACCGCGATATACATCTCGATATCCCAGTAACCGTCTTCGCAACCGTTATTCAGATAGACTTCAAAGCAGGGTTTGCATGCCATTTCATATGTCTTGTCCTGCATCAGGCTATTGAAGAACTGATACCACGGCGTGGCAAAATCATTATTATCGACGCGTGCAACTGCCGTCGCATATTGACCGCCGTCGATTTCGCTGAGCGTCACGCCTTCGCTGTTTTCCGGGATGACAAAATCAGCAGGCACGGAAACGACTGTACTACAGCGCAGTTTTTCGGCGGGCACTTCATCCGGATTGTCGAAGTAAACGGCGATCCACTCCTGCGCCACAACCTGCTTGCCATCGACCCACATCATCAACTGGTCAAAGCCTTGTTTCACCGTTTGCTCCCACGGTCCCACCAGGTGGAAACCTGCAACGGTGCGCTTATCAGCGTTTCTGATCTCGTAATTCATGTTGCCTCCATCGTTACACTGTATTTATATACAGCATAACGAAGACTAAACCGCCGTCACAAGCACTTTGTGGTTATTATGTGAGCGGAACCGAACTCCTGCCAGTCTCTGTCAGTACGATTCAGACTTTGTGATGGAAATAATCACTCAGACGGGAGAAGACGCCTCCCTTACCGACGGCTTCCAGCGTGACCAGAGGCCAGTGAGCGACCAGTTTGTCGCGGTCGTAGAGTTCGATTTCCCCGACCCGTTGATGGGCGGCAAGCGGCGCTTCCAGTTCCTTCTTATCCAGGATGTACTTCGCTTTGATGTGCGGCATTTCCGCCTTTGGCAGCGCCATCCAGAAATCGTGTTCGGTACCTAACGCGATTTTCTCTTTATCACCGTACCAGATACGCTCTGTTCCGACCTGCTTACCGCTGCGCAGGATTTGCACCGTGTCGAAATTTTGTTGTCCCCAGTGCAGCAGTTTACGTGCCTGCTCCTCACGCCCTTTTGGGCTATTCGCGCCCATCACCACGGCAATCAGTCGGCGCTGACCGTCCACCGCAGAAGCAATCAAATTGAACCCCGCGCCTGAGGTGTGCCCGGTTTTCAGGCCATCAACGTTCATGGTTTTATCCCACAGCAGTCCGTTACGGTTTTGCTGGGTAATACCGTTCCAGGTGAGGCTTTTCTCACTGTACATGTGATAAAACGCCGGCTCACCATGAATGATTGCCCGGGACAACACCGCCATATCGTAAGCTGAACTGTGCTGACCAGGGGCATCCAGTCCGTGCACCGTCTCAAAATGGGTGTCCCGCAAATTGAGCTTCTTGACGTAATTGTTCATCATCGCGACAAACTGCGGTTGCCCACCAGCGATGTAATCTGCCAGCGCTACGCAGGCGTCGTTACCGGAATCAACAATCAACCCACGGCTTAAATCGCGCACGGACACCCGGTCCCCTTCTTTGAGGAACATCAATGAGGATCCGGCGAACACCGGGTTGTCCTTCGCCCACGCGTCGCGTCCCACGGTGACGATGTCGTCCGGGGTAATGCGCTGGCTGTCAATGGCGCGGTCAACCACGTAACCGGTCATCAGCTTGGTCAGGCTGGCAGGATTGCGCTGTTGATGTTCATTACCCGCCGTGAGAATTTGCCCCGTGGTGTAATCCATAAGCACCCATGAATCGGCTTCAATGCCAGGTGGCGGTGGCGCAAAGTCAGCCGTACCGGCAGCAAGTGCAGAAGAGAGATGCATCGCGAGTAAAGAAGCGGTAATAAACAGACGGGGTTTCAACAGCATGTCCTCAGACGTTTCAAAAGAGCCGTCCTTTTTACGGAAATTCTGATAAACGAACAGGGAATAATTGCAAGAAAATGTGACTTATCGCACATTGATCCCTGTTTGATTGATCCGTTGCACCTATCTCCAGCCGCTTTCTGTCTTTCTTCTCTGTGAGTCAGGCTGATTACCACGCCGAATTTTGGTACTCTGTGCAGTCCAGGCAGCGCGCAACCAGAAGTCACGGAACCCACTTATTTATGAATGACGGCAAGCAACAACCCACCTTTCTCTTCCACGATTACGAAACCTTTGGCATTCATCCGGCGCTCGACAGACCTGCGCAATTTGCCGCTCTGCGTACCGATAGCGAATTCAACATCATCGGTGAACCTGAGGTTTTTTACTGCAAACCGGCGGATGACTATTTGCCCCAGCCGGGCGCGGTGATGGTCACCGGAATCACCCCGCAGGAAGCACGAGAGAAAGGTGATAATGAAGCTGCGTTTGCCGCGCGGATCCACGCCCTGTTTACGGTGCCGAAAACCTGCATTATTGGCTACAACAACGTGCGCTTCGACGACGAGGTTACGCGCAACGTGCTGTACCGTAACTTCTACGATCCCTACGCCTGGAGCTGGCAGCATGATAATTCGCGCTGGGATCTGCTGGACGTGATGCGCGCTTGCTACGCCCTGCGCCCGGAAGGCATCAACTGGCCGGAAAATGACGACGGCCTCCCCAGCTTTCGCCTGGAGCATCTGACGAAAGCAAACGGTATTGAGCACAGCAACGCGCACGATGCGATGGCGGATGTCTATGCCACCATTGCGATGGCGCAACTGGTGAAGTCACGGCAGCCACGTCTGTTTGAGTATCTCTATACGCACCGCAATAAGCACAAGCTGGCCGCGCTGATTGACGTGCCGCAAATGAAACCGCTGGTGCATGTTTCCGGCATGTTTGGCGCATGGCGCGGCAACACCAGTTGGGTTGCACCGCTAGCCTGGCATCCGGATAACCGTAATGCGGTGATCATGGTCGACCTGGCCGGTGATATTTCGCCGTTGCTGGAACTGGACAGCGACACCCTGCGCGAACGTCTGTACACCGCCAAAGCCGATCTGGGCGATACCGCCGCCGTGCCGCTGAAGCTGGTGCACATCAACAAATGCCCGGTGCTGGCGCAGGCGAACACGCTGCGCCCGGAAGATGCCGACCGTCTGGGGATTAATCGCCAGCACTGTCTCGATAATCTGAAAGTCCTGCGTGAAAATCCGCAGGTGCGTGACAAAGTGGTCGCCATCTTTGCCGAAGCCGAGCCGTTCACGCCGTCTGACAACGTCGATGCCCAGCTTTATAATGGTTTCTTTAGCGATGCTGACCGTGCGGCAATGAAAATTGTGCTGGAAACCGACCCGCAAAACCTGCCGGCACTGGACATCACCTTTGTCGATCCACGTATTGAGAAACTGCTGTTCAACTATCGGGCGCGTAATTTCCCCGGCACGCTGGATGAAGCGGAGCAACAGCGCTGGCTGGAGCACCGTCGTCAGGTCTTTACGCCGGAATATTTGCAGCGCTACGCCGACGAGTTGCAGATGTTGTATCAGGAATATGCGGATGATAAAGAGAAGCAGGTACTGCTGAAGGCGCTGTGGCAGTACGCTGAAGAGATCGTCTGAGAATCGCCCTCCGCGCCACGGCGGAGGGCCTGTTATCACGCTTTCTGGACGGTGATGCTCCAGGCGGCATCGCCAACCTGCTGATAATCTGTAATCGCATGCCCTTCTTCAGCAGCCCACTGTGGGATCGCTTCTGTCGCCTGTGTGCAGTCAAACTCAATTACCAGTTCGTCACCGCTCGCCATTTCAGCCAGCGCGGCTTTTGCTTCAATCAGTGGGAACGGGCAAACCTGTGTGACCACGTCCAGTTTTTTAATCGCCATCATTAATCCTTACGCTTAATTTGCCGCAGCGGTTGCCAGACGGGCTTTACGCTGCGGTCGAACAAACACAATCCATGACGCGGTCCAGACGCCAAGGATCATAAATACCAGGCCAATCCAGCCCTGCCAGGTCATCATCGCCGTCATCACCAGACCGTTACCGATAGAGCAGCCACCGGCAATACTGGCGCCAAATCCCATCAGGATCCCGCCGAAGCCGCTGCGCAGCGTGGTTGCCGCATCGGCAGCCCGCACGCGGAATTCACGACTGGCTTTCGCCGCGATGAACGAACCAAGGAAAATCCCCAGCACCAGGAAAACGCCCCAGTTAAGGAATTTGCTGTCTCCCGCCACCAGGAACTGCAGAATGTTAGCCGTCGGCGAGGTGATCCCGAGTCCAAACATACGCCCGGTAGCTTCACTCAGCGGCCAGGCCAGCAGCGCGATAAGACCAATCAGTACCGCCGTCACGAACGGATGCCAGCGTTTTTCAAACAAAATATGTGCAAGCCCGGTACGACGCGGCGGCAAAGAGGCGACTTTCAGCTTTGGCTTTTTCAGCTCTTTACTGACTACCCAGAGCGTCACCACCAGCAGAACGGCGATCAGCGGCCAGACGGAGAGGTTCAGCGTGTCAGCAATGGAGTTGTGCTCCGTGCTGTACGTTTTTAACGTCTGGTTTAAACCGCTGGCATGGGGCGAACGCATTACCGCGCTCATCACCATGTAGGTCGCCAGTGCTATCCAGCTGCCGATCAGCCCCTCACCCGCACGATACCAGGTTCCGGTGGCACATCCGCCCGCATAGACAATTCCAATCCCGAAGATATAACCGCCAACAATGGTACCGAGCCACGGGAACGCGCCCGCATCGTAACGAATCACTCCCGCCTGAATCAGCGCAAAGGCACCGACGCTCTGCACGGAAATCGCAATCAGCAGCGCATAAAACATACGGTTGCTTTTAGCAATATACATGTCGCGGAAACCGCCGGTCAGGCAGAATCGACCACGTTGCATTACAAAGCCCAACAGCGCGCCGCAGATAACCCCGCTTAAAATCATTGAAAACATAAATTCATTAGCCTGAAGAATATCAATCAGGAAATTATTCCTGAGCATGCGGCCGGGAACCAATAACGAAATTCTCTAATTTAGAACGAATGGTTATGAATAATGACGGGAAATAAACCAGCGACATAAAAAAAGCCGGAGTGGTTAACTCCGGCTTCCTGCCCGGTGTCGCTTCGCTTACCGGGTCTACAAACCTTATGAATTACTGGGCGATATCTTCGTACTGCGGAACCGGGTTGCGGAAACTTTTGGTCACGCAGGCCAGATACACCAGACCAATACCGGCCCAGATCAGCCCCAGAACCATAGAGCTCTCTTCCAGGTTGATCCACAGCGCCCCAACAGTCAGCGCGCCACATACCGGCAGCACCAGATAATTGAAGTGGTCTTTCAGCGTCTTGTTGCGTTTTTCGCGGATCCAGAACTGTGAAATCACAGACAGGTTCACGAAGGTAAACGCCACCAGCGCACCGAAGTTGATCAGCGCCGTCGCCGTCACCAGGTCAAATTTAATCGCCATCAGCGCAATTGCCCCCACCAGCAGCACGTTCCATGCCGGGGTACGCCACTTCGGATGAATGTAACCAAAGAAGCGCGTCGGGAATACGCCGTCACGGCCCATCACGTACATCAGACGAGAGACGCCTGCGTGTGCCGCCATACCGGACGCCAGAACGGTCACGCTGGAGAAAATCAGCACGCCCCACTGGAAGGTTTTACCCGCCACATACAGCATGATTTCAGGCTGAGAGGCATCCGGATCCTTAAAGCGAGAGATATCCGGGAAGTACAGTTGCAGGAAGTAAGAGGCACCGATGAATACCAGGCCGCCAATCAGCGCCGTCAGGAAGATAGCCTTCGGGATCACGCGCTCTGCATCTTTGGTCTCTTCAGACAGCGAAGAGATACCGTCAAAGCCCAGGAACGAGAAGCACAGAATCGTTGCTCCGGTAATCATTGGCACGACGTGCGCACCTTCCGACCAGAACGGACGCGTGCTGGTCAGCGTACCCGCACCTTCACCGTTCGAAACGCCGTAGATGATCAGGCCAACAATCACCGCCACAATGCCCATCTGCAGGATCACAATCAGGGTATTGAAGTTTGCCACGGTCTTGATGCTGCGCAGGTTGGAGATGGTCATAAAGGCCACCAGCGCGACAACAAAGATCCACGACGGTACAGACGGCACCAGCGCTTCAAAATAAATTTTTGCCAACAGGATGTTGATCATCGGCATGAACAGGTAGTCCAGCAGAGATGACCAACCAACCATAAAGCCGACGGTCGGACTAATGGATTTCTGGGCATAGGTATACGCCGAGCCAGCGGACGGGAAACGGCGAACCAGTTTACCGTAGCTCAACGCAGTAAAAAGAATAGCGACCAGCGCAAAGGCATACGCCGTTGCAACGTGACCGTCAGTGAGGCCTGAAACGATACCAAACGTATCGAACAGCGTCATTGGCTGCATATAGGCAAGGCCCATCATGACAACCGGAATCAGCGTAAGCGTTTTACGCAATTCCACGCGAGAGGTTTTTGGAGTAGCGTTATGCGACATGGTCATTCCCCTTTACGGCGAATGCCGTCGCGTAAGCAAAAAATTGCCCCATCTTCTGGATTCCTCAGCGACAACAACTGTCGGTTTTTAGTAAATATCTATCCGGTACGAAGCCCGGCCTCTTTGTATGAATGATTGGTTTGATGCAAAAAAATAACCGACGCGTATTAAAACGTCGGTTAATGTCATTTTTTGCAAGCGGCGCATTGTGCACTAAAATGAGGCGAAAAGACAAGAGAATGAGTAGCTTGTCGCGAACTATTTTTTCTTAAATGTTTGATTTTTCGCTATCGTCTTTTTTATAGATCCCCGCAATAGCACTATTTGCTAAAATCGCATCCCGCCACCAGGCGCTGGCGAGCCCCGCCGTCTGCTCATTCCACCCCATCCATACTGGTTCAAAGAGAATTTGCGCCGCCACTTTTTTCTCGATCAGCGCCCCACTTTCCAGGAAGCGCTGCGCCAGATAACGCGGAAGATAACCGCATCCCAGACCGCTGATTTGCAGTTCCAGTTTGGTTTTAAAATCGAAGACGGTGATTGCCTCTTGATCGTCAAGCAGTTGCGTCGCCGCTGCAGCAGCGAGAGGCGAACTGTCGCCGACCACAATCGCGCGATAGCGTTTGATGGTACTGCGGCTCAGCGGCTCGGCTTCTTCAGCCAGCGGATGGTGTGGCGCAACGGCAAAAATCTGCTCCAGCTCACCCAGGCGCGCAACGCTAAAGTCGCTGGATGAAGGAGGTTCATGCATCGCGCCAACAATAATATCCGCCCTGCCCTGGATCAGCGCATCCCACGATCCCCCCAACACGCCGTTAATGAATTTCAGGCGCGTGACGCTGTGGTGCTGATAAAAGGATTCAATCAGGGGGGCGAGCAGGGAAAAAGGAAAGGTATCGTCCACGCCGATCACCAGTTCATTTTCCCAGCCTTCGTGGAGTTTTATCGCCTGCTTTTCCAGTTCCCGCACGGTATGCAGAACTTCTCGCCCTTTCTCTAACAGCATTTGCCCCGTGCGCGTGAACCGGGCGCGATGGCCACTGCGATCGAGGATCTGAATGTTGAGGTCGCTTTCCAGACGGTGGACGGTATAGCTGAGAGCTGACGGCGTCTTATACAGTTTGGCGGACGCCGCCGCGAAGCTGCCCTCTTTCTCAAGGGCATCAAGGATGATGAGCACGTCCAGCAGTGGTTTCATACACGCCCCCTTGCGTTGTATGGCGACTAACTGCTGGCGGTATGCATTACTCCAACGGCATCACCAGCGGATCGGGATACTGGTATTCAAACCCAAGCTCATTACAAATCCGGCTGCCATCGATAATTTTACCTTTACCGTTATCCGCTGAATCGCGGAACTGCGGCGGCTCCATTCCCAACAGACGCGCCATCTGCGGATAAAACACATTGCGTGCAGGATGCGAAGGCGCACATATATTATAGATGTGTCCCCCTTTCGGTGCCTGTAACAGCAGCGTAATGGCGGCAATCACATCTTCCAGATGCACCAGATTGACGCCGTGTTCGCCGTCAGGCGCGGTTTTGCCCGCGAAGAAGCGACCTGGATGACGCCCCGGCCCTACCAACCCGGCCAGTCGCAAGATATCAACCGAGGTACCCGGTAAATTATGCAGCCAGTCTTCCAGCTCTTTTAACACACGGCCGCTGGCGGTGACCGGATTGCGCGGGGTTCCCTCTTTTACCGTCCCCTGGACATCACCATAGACGGAGGTCGAACTGGTAAAGATAATGCGCGGAATACGATACGCCAGCGCGCTGTCCACCAGCTCCTGCATCGCCTGCAAATAGAAGTCCTCTCCCGGACCGCTGCGTCGAGCCGGTAAGGTAATCACCAGCGCATCGACATCCATCAGCGCATCCAGATCGTCTGTTTCACACACCAATTCAGGCTCGAGCCGTAGCGGATATCCTTCGATCCCGCTCATTCTGGCCGCTTCCACGCCATCCTGGGTGGTTTTGCTCCCCGTCACCTGCCAGCCTCTGGCAGCGAGCGACATCGCCAGCGGCATGCCTAACCATCCTAAACCGACAACTGCGACCTTTTTCATCCGTTTTCTCCTGACTCCAGC
This sequence comes from Citrobacter sp. RHB35-C17, assembly GCF_013816795.1. NCBI lineage: Bacteria > Pseudomonadati > Pseudomonadota > Gammaproteobacteria > Enterobacterales > Enterobacteriaceae > Citrobacter > Citrobacter sp. RHB35-C17. Next base: position 2,839,704 of record NZ_CP057150.1, read on the forward strand.
ACTATGTCTATAAGGCTACGCCAGCGCTTTAAGACTGACAATTCATACTATAAATAGGAATTAAAAAAAGCGCTTGCTTTAAGACGTTAAAGTGGTTTAGGTTAAAAGGCATCACATGAATAAGCATTCATCGAGAATTTTATGACACGCGTTCAATTTAAACATCACCATCATCACCATCATCCTGACTAGTCTTTCAGGCGATGTGTGCTGGGAGACATTCAGATCTTCCAGTGGTGCATGAACGCATGAGAAAGCCCCCGGAAGATCATCTTCCGGGGGCTTTTTTTTTTGGCGCGAAATTCAGACAGGTTCAGACAGGATAAAGAGGAAAAGAGAATGTTAGACAACAGCCGTTTACGCATAGCTATTCAGAAATCAGGTCGTTTGAGCGATGACTCACGCGAATTACTCGCCCGCTGTGGGATTAAAATTAATTTACACACTCAGCGCCTGATTGCGATGGCAGAGAATATGCCAATTGATATTCTGCGTGTGCGTGACGACGATATCCCCGGTCTGGTGATGGACGGCGTGGTTGACCTGGGCATCATCGGTGAGAACGTTCTGGAAGAAGAACTGCTGAACCGCCGCGCCCAGGGTGAAGATCCTCGCTACTTTACGCTACGTCGTCTCGACTTTGGCGGTTGCCGCCTTTCCCTGGCAACGCCAGTGGATGAAGCCTGGGATGGCCCCGCCGCGTTGGATGGCAAGCGCATCGCCACCTCTTATCCGCACCTGCTCAAACGTTATCTCGACCAGAAAGGCGTCTCTTTTAAATCCTGCTTGCTGAACGGTTCTGTGGAAGTGGCTCCGCGCGCGGGCCTCGCCGATGCCATCTGCGATCTGGTCTCGACCGGCGCGACCCTGGAAGCCAACGGGCTGCGCGAAGTCGAAGTGATTTACCGTTCTAAAGCCTGTCTGATCCAGCGTGACGGTGAGATGACCGACGCCAAGCAGCAACTGGTCGATAAGCTGCTGACCCGTATTCAGGGCGTTATCCAGGCTCGCGAATCGAAATACATCATGATGCACGCGCCAAGCGAGCGTCTGGAAGAGGTCATCGCGCTGCTGCCAGGCGCCGAACGCCCAACTATTCTGCCGCTGGCTGGCGATCAGCAACGCGTGGCGATGCACATGGTCAGCAGCGAAACCCTGTTCTGGGAGACGATGGAAAAACTGAAAGCGCTCGGCGCCAGCTCGATTCTGGTGCTGCCAATTGAGAAGATGATGGAGTGATGGCCATGAGCTTTAGCACAATCATTAACTGGAACGCCTGTTCCCCTGAGCAGCAGCGTGAATTACTGACGCGCCCGGCGATTTCCGCGTCTGACAGCATCACCCGCACCGTGAGCGAGATTCTGGATAACGTCAAAACCCGTGGTGATGACGCCCTGCGCGAGTACAGCGCGAAGTTTGATAAAACCGAGGTTGCGGCGCTGAAGGTGACCCCAGCAGAGATAGCCGCCGCCAGCGCACGACTAAGCGACGATCTCAAACAGGCGATGGCTGTCGCGGTGCAAAACATTGAAACCTTCCACAACGCGCAACAATTACCGATCGTTGATGTGGAAACCCAGCCAGGCGTCCGCTGCCAGCAGGTGACGCGTGCAGTGGCGTCCGTCGGTTTGTATATTCCCGGCGGATCCGCCCCGCTCTTTTCTACCGTGCTGATGCTCGCCACCCCGGCGCGCATTGCGGGCTGTAAGAAGGTGGTGCTGTGTTCCCCGCCGCCGATTGCCGATGAAATTCTCTACGCGGCGCAGCTGTGCGGTGTGCAGGAAGTCTTTAATGTTGGCGGTGCACAGGCCATTGCCGCGCTGGCGTTTGGCAGCGAATCCGTGCCGAAAGTAGACAAAATTTTTGGCCCTGGAAACGCATTTGTGACCGAAGCGAAGCGTCAGGTGAGCCAGCGTCTTGACGGCGCGGCGATTGATATGCCAGCCGGGCCGTCCGAAGTACTGGTGATTGCCGACAGCGGCGCCACGCCGGATTTCGTCGCCTCCGATCTGCTTTCGCAAGCGGAGCACGGTCCAGATTCCCAGGTCATTCTGCTGACCCCGGATGCCGACATCGCCCGTCGCGTTGCCGAAGCCGTTGAACGTCAACTGGCTGAACTCCCGCGCGCAGAAACGGCGCGTCAGGCGCTCAGCGCCAGTCGATTAATCGTGACGAAAGATTTGGCGCAGTGTATTGCCATCTCTAACCTCTATGGACCTGAGCACCTGATTATTCAAACCCGTCATGCCCGCGAGCTGGTTGATGACATCACCAGTGCCGGTTCGGTGTTCCTCGGCGACTGGTCGCCGGAGTCAGCGGGTGATTACGCCTCCGGGACTAACCACGTGCTGCCGACCTACGGCTATACCGCCACCTGTTCCAGCCTCGGGCTTGCGGATTTTCAGAAGCGCATGACGGTTCAGGAACTGTCGAAAGCGGGATTCTCCGCGCTGGCTTCAACCATCGAGACACTGGCGGCGGCGGAACGCCTGACCGCTCACAAAAATGCCGTCACCCTGCGCGTTAACGCCCTGAAGGAGCAAGCATGAGCACTGAAAACACGTTCAGCATCACCGACTTAGCCCGTGAAAACGTCCGCAATCTGACGCCGTATCAATCTGCTCGTCGTCTGGGCGGCAACGGCGACGTCTGGCTCAATGCCAACGAATTCCCGACAGCGGTTGAATATCAACTCACCCGGCAAACGTTGAATCGTTACCCGGAATGCCAGCCGAAAGCGGTGATTGAAAATTATGCGCAGTACGCCGGAGTTAAACCGGAGCAGGTACTGGTCAGTCGTGGAGCAGATGAAGGCATTGAGCTGCTTATTCGCGCCTTCTGCGAACCGGGGAAAGACGCGATTCTCTTCTGCCCGCCCACCTATGGGATGTATAGCGTCAGCGCCGAAACCATTGGCGTCGAATGCCGTACCGTACCGGCGCTCGCCGACTGGCAACTGGATATGCAGGCCATTTCTGACAATCTGAATGGCGTGAAGGTGGTTTACGTGTGCAGTCCCAATAACCCCACCGGACAACTGATTAACCCGCAGGATCTGCGCACGCTGCTGGAACTGACACGTGGCAAAGCCATTGTGGTCGCCGACGAGGCCTATATCGAGTTTTGCCCGCAGGCAACGCTGGCGGGTTGGCTTTCTGAGTATCCTAACCTCGTCATTCTGCGCACGCTGTCCAAGGCGTTTGCCCTCGCTGGTCTGCGCTGCGGCTTTACGCTGGCGAATGAGGAGGTGATTAACCTGTTGTTGAAAGTGATCGCGCCCTACCCGCTTTCTACCCCTGTTGCCGACATTGCCGAACAAGCGCTGAGCCCGCAAGGCGTCAATGCTATGCGCGAACGCGTGGCGCAGATCCTGCTTGAGCGTCAGTACCTGGTGAAAGCGCTTAAAGAGATTGCCTGTGTTGAACAGGTTTTTGACTCCGAAACCAACTACATTCTGGCGCGCTTTACCGCCTCCAGTAGCGTATTTAAATCTTTGTGGGATCAGGGCATTATCTTACGAGACCAGAACAAGCAACCTTCTTTAAGCGGCTGTCTGCGTATTACTGTTGGTACCCGTGAAGAAAGCCAGCGCGTCATTGACGCTTTACGTGCGGAGCAAGTATGAGCCAGAAGTATCTCTTTATTGATCGTGATGGAACCCTGATTTCCGAACCGCCGAGCGATTTCCAGGTGGATCGCTTTGACAAACTCGCCTTCGAGCCCGACGTAGTGCCGGTGCTGCTGAAGCTGCAAAACGCGGGCTTTAAGCTGGTGATGATCACTAATCAGGACGGTCTGGGAACGCAAAGCTTCCCGCAAGCCGATTTCGACGGCCCGCATAATCTGATGATGCAAATCCTGACCTCTCAGGGCGTGCAGTTTGATGAAGTGCTGATCTGCCCACACTTGCCTGCAGATGAGTGCGACTGCCGTAAGCCGAAAGTGAAGCTGGTCGAACGCTATCTCGCTGAGCAGGCGATGGACAGCGCCAACAGCTACGTGATTGGCGATCGCGCTACCGATATCCAGTTGGCTGAAAACATGGGGATTACCGGGCTCCGTTACCATCGCGAGACGCTGAACTGGACGGCAATCGGCGAGCAACTGACGAAACGCGATCGCTACGCCCACGTTGAGCGCGTCACCAAAGAGACGCAGATTGACGTCAAAGTGTGGCTGGACCGTGAAGGCGGCAGCAAAATTAACACCGGCGTCGGCTTCTTCGACCATATGCTCGATCAAATTGCGACACACGGCGGGTTCCGCATGGAGATTACCGTCAAAGGCGATCTTTACATTGACGATCACCACACCGTGGAAGACACCGGTCTGGCGCTGGGCGAAGCGTTAAAACTGGCGCTCGGTGATAAGCGCGGTATCAACCGTTTTGGCTTTGTGCTGCCGATGGACGAATGCCTGGCGCGCTGTGCGCTGGATATCTCCGGGCGTCCGCACCTCGAATACCGTGCCGAGTTCACCTATCAGCGCGTCGGCGATCTGAGTACCGAGATGATCGAACACTTCTTCCGTTCACTCTCCTACACCATGGGCGTGACGCTGCATCTGAAGACCAAAGGTAAAAACGACCATCATCGCGTGGAGAGTCTGTTCAAAGCTTTCGGCCGTACCCTGCGCCAGGCCATTCGCGTTGAGGGTGATACCCTTCCCTCCTCCAAAGGAGTGCTGTGATGAACGTGGTGATCCTCGACACCGGCTGCGCCAACCTGAACTCGGTGAAATCCGCAGTCGCGCGTCACGGTTATGATCCGGTGGTCAGCCGCGACCCGGACGTGGTGTTAATGGCCGATAAACTTTTTCTCCCCGGCGTCGGTACGGCACAGGCTGCAATGGACCAGTTACGCGAGCGCGAACTGATCGAGCTGATAAAAGCTTGCACGCAGCCAGTGCTGGGCATTTGCCTCGGAATGCAAATTCTGGGGCGGCGAAGTGAGGAGACGAACGGCGTCGACCTGCTGGGCATCGTCGATCAGGACGTACCGAAGATGACCGATTTCGGTTTACCACTGCCGCATATGGGCTGGAACCGCGTCTACCCGCAGGCAGGCAACCGGTTATTCCAGGGTATTGAAGACGGCGCGTATTTCTATTTTGTGCACAGCTATGCCATGCCGGTCAATCCGTGGGCCATCGCCCAATGCCACTACGGCGAACCGTTCACCGCCGCCGTACAAAAAGATAACTTCTTTGGCGTGCAGTTCCACCCGGAGCGTTCGGGTGCCGCTGGCGCACAGTTGCTGAAAAACTTTTTGGAGATGTGATGATTATTCCGGCTTTAGATTTGATCGACGGCACCGTCGTGCGTCTCCATCAGGGCGATTATGCACAGCAGCGCGATTATGGCACCGACCCACTACCGCGTTTACAGGATTACGCAGCGCAGGGTGCCGAGGTGTTACACCTGGTTGACTTAACCGGCGCGAAAGATCCGGCGAAACGACAGATCCCGCTGATAAAAACCCTGGTAGCTGGCGTGAACGTACCAGTCCAGGTCGGCGGCGGCGTACGTACTGAAGACGACGTTGCGGCCCTGCTGGCAGCGGGTGTCGCTCGTGTGGTGGTTGGCTCCACGGCGGTAAAGTCGCCAGACATGGTGAAAGGCTGGTTCGCGCGTTTTGGCGCTGATGCCCTGGTGTTGGCGCTCGATGTACGCATAGATGAGCAAGGAAACAAACAGGTGGCGGTGAGCGGCTGGCAGGAAAACTCCGGCGTTTCGCTCGAAGAACTGGTCGAAACCTATCTGCCAGTGGGCCTGAAACATGTGCTCTGTACGGATATTTCTCGCGATGGAACGCTGGCGGGCTCGAATGTCTCCTTGTATGAAGAAGTCTGTGCAAAATACCCGCAAATTGCCTTTCAATCCTCCGGTGGCATTGGCGACATCAATGACGTTGCGGCCCTGCGCAGAACCGGCGTGCGCGGCGTGATCGTCGGGCGTGCGCTGCTGGAAGGCAAATTCACCGTTAAGGAGGCGATCCAATGCTGGCAAAACGTATAATCCCTTGCCTCGACGTTCGCGATGGTCAGGTCGTGAAAGGCGTGCAGTTCCGTAATCACGAAATCATCGGCGACATCGTCCCGCTGGCGAAACGCTACGCCGATGAAGGTGCCGATGAACTGGTGTTTTACGATATTACCGCGTCCAGCGATGGTCGTGTGGTCGATAAAAGCTGGGTTTCGCGCGTCGCGGAAGTGATCGACATTCCTTTCTGCGTGGCGGGCGGGATCAAGTCGGTTGACGACGCGGCCAAAATTCTCTCGTTTGGTGCAGACAAAATCTCCATCAATTCGCCAGCGCTGGCTGACCCGACGCTGATTACCCGTCTGGCAGATCGCTTTGGCGTACAGTGTATTGTGGTGGGTATTGATACCTGGTACGACGCTGAAACCGGTAAATACCATGTCAATCAGTATACCGGCGACGAAAGCCGAACCCGCGTTACCACCTGGGAAACTCTCGACTGGGTACAGGAAGTGCAAAAGCGCGGTGCCGGAGAAATCGTCCTCAACATGATGAACCAGGACGGCGTGCGTAACGGTTACGACCTCGAACAGTTGAAAAAGGTACGTGACGTTTGCCGCGTACCGCTGATTGCGTCCGGCGGTGCGGGAACCATGGAACACTTCCTCGAGGCTTTCCGCGATGCCGATGTCGATGGCGCGCTTGCCGCCTCCGTCTTCCACAAACAGATAATCAATATTGGTGAATTAAAAGCGTACCTGGCAACGCAGGGCGTGGAGATCAGGATATGTTAACAGAGCAACAACGCAGCCAACTGGACTGGGAAAAGACCGACGGACTGATGCCCGCCATCGTACAACACGCGGTATCGGGTGAAGTGTTGATGCTGGGCTATATGAACCCGGACGCGCTGGATAAAACCCTTGCAACCGGCAAAGTCACCTTTTTCTCACGCAGCAAACAGCGCCTGTGGACCAAAGGCGAGACGTCGGGCAACTTTCTGAACGTGGTCAGCATTGCGCTAGACTGTGATAACGATACTTTGCTGGTACTGGTAAATCCTGTCGGACCCACCTGCCATAAAGGCACCAGTAGCTGCTTCGGCGAGACCAGTCATCAGTGGTTGTTCTTGTATCAACTTGAACAGCTACTCGCTGAACGCAAAACAGCCGACCCGGCAAGTTCCTATACCGCGAAACTGTATGCCAGCGGCACCAAGCGCATCGCACAAAAAGTGGGTGAAGAAGGTGTCGAAACCGCGCTGGCAGCCACGGTACATGACAAATTCGAACTGACCAACGAAGCATCGGATTTGATGTATCACCTGTTGGTCCTGCTGCAGGATCAGGATCTCGACCTGACGACGGTCATTGAGAACCTGCGCAAGCGCCATCAGTGATCGTAAGGCGTAAAAAAACCGGGTCAGTTCAACTGGCCCGGTTTTTTATTACATCAATTAAGTTACTGCGCTTTTGGCTTGTAGTTACGCAGCGCGTTACGCCCCAGCACCACGCCGGCACCAATCATTCCACCGAGCAGTGTCGCCAGTATCAGAGTGATCGTTTTTTTCGGGCTATCGCGACGAATCGGCAACGTCGGCTTCATCACATAGCGATAAGCATGAATACTGTCAGGCTGCACTTTCAGCGCCTTAACCGCTAAGAGATTCTGACGGGTCAGGTAGTAGTCATCCGAAAACGTTAGCGGGCGGGTCGCTTCGTTATTCACCATCGATGAAAGCGCATCGCTCCCCAGCATAAACATAGTGTCCTGGGAGACCTGATCGGCCTGCTGGACCTGCGGCAGCTTGATGTTGGCCTGTTTCGCAACGGAAAGCGCCTGGGTGATCTGGGCAATGCGCAGTGCTTTTTGTTCCTGAGCGACCTTTTCCTGCGCTACGAGTGAATGCTCTAAGTCAGAAGCACGTGTTTTAATGCTCATCACGAGGTCAGTATTAATTTCTTTGGAGACCGCTTCATCAACCTGTTGAATGTACTGCGCCAGCGTTTTTTGCGCAGATTCAGCCGAGGTTGCCTGATAGGAAACTTTCAACGGAAGAGGCTGGCCTTTTACAGACGGGTCGATGGTCAGCTTCTCTGACTGTTGCTGATTATCAAGCGTTTCAGAAAGCGCGGAAAATGCCGAGTTAAAACGTCCAATCACACCCGACTGAACATCGTTCACTTTTGGCGCATCCTGACCGTAAAGGATACTCATGGCATTGGTATACGTTGCCAACTGGCCAGCGTCAGGTTGAGTAATAATCGCCGTTGAGGTCCATTTTTCTTTCGCTACCGCCAGGTAACCCACGGCCAGAGCGATAGCCACAATAACGCAGATGATTATTGTCACTTTACCGCGCCAAATCTGAATCACTAAGTCAATCAAATCAATCTGTTCCGGTTCGTTGCTGCGCCCGGATAGGTTGTTATTTTCCACTGTCATCATTGCCTTAAACAAGAAAGCTCTAAACTCGCCACAGTTTATCGGGAAACGTAATTTATGCCATAGGAAATTTGACAAGATTGCGAAAATTCTGGTAGGTCTTTAACCCATTATCAGGGACTCCCTTCCCCTCAGTTGACTTATCAATCACTACCGAAAAGGTCTCGGGTATAGACTTTCTCGAATACGTCTTTGAGTTCTTCAGCCATCCGGTTCGAGATAATGACGTCAGCCTGTTGTTTAAACTGTGTCAAATCACGCTCAATACGCGAATTGAAAAACATCTCTTCCTGCATCACAGGTTCATAAATCACCACTTCCACACCTTTGGCTTTAATACGCTTCATGATCCCCTGAATGGACGATGCGCGGAAGTTATCCGAGCCGCTTTTCATGATCAGACGATATATCCCTACAATCTTTGGTTTTCTGGCGAGAATGGCATCAGCGATAAAGTCTTTACGAGTGCGGTTGGCATCAACGATCGCTGAAATAATGTTATTCGGGACTGACTGATAATTAGCCAGAAGCTGCTTGGTATCCTTTGGCAGGCAATAACCGCCGTAACCAAATGAGGGATTGTTGTAGTGATTGCCAATACGCGGATCCAGACAAACCCCCTCGATGATCTGGCGGGTATTTAAACCTAAACTTTCAGCGTAGCTATCGAGTTCGTTAAAATAGGCCACGCGCATCGCCAGATAGGTGTTAGCAAAAAGCTTGATCGCTTCTGCTTCAGTAGAATCCGTAAACAGCGTAGGAATATCTTGCTTCACCGCCCCTTCCTGAAGCAAAGCGGCGAACCGCTCTGCCCGTTCAGAGCGCTCGCCGATGACAATACGCGACGGATATAAGTTGTCATAGAGCGCCTTACCTTCACGCAAAAATTCAGGGGAAAAAATAATATTTTGCGTTTTAAATTTCTTACCCATCGCAGCGGTAAACCCAACCGGGACGGTAGACTTAATTATCATTACCGCATTTGGATTAATCGCTATCACATCCTGAATGACAGACTCGACGCTTGAAGTATTGAAGTAATTGGTCTTCGGATCATAATCGGTCGGCGTCGCAATAATAACATAATCTGCGTTTCGATAGGCGTCATGCTTATCCAGTGTGGCTTTGAAATTAATATTCTCCGACGTTAAGAACTGCTGAATTTCTTTATCGACAATCGGAGATATCCGATCATTCAACATTTCAACACGAGAGGGGATGATGTCTAACGCAACCACATCATGATGCTGTGCGATTAGCAGACCGTTGGACAGCCCGACATATCCGGTACCGGAGATGGTGATTTTCATTGCATGCTCTCAGAATTAACTTAATTAGACATCATGATGTATTCACATCCTGACACGTTATTATTGTTTTAGCGCTTGGGCGAATAATGTGTCAACGAAGCCTAATACAATTAGGATTATCTTTATCATCCTAATGGAACAATATTAAGTTAATATTAAGCGATGAAGATTATGCAATAAGAATCAGGATAAAAAAAAGCCCGGTCTTTAGACCGGGCTTCTGACAAACAATGTAATTAATCCATCCATTCGGTATGGAAAACACCTTCTTTATCAGTACGCTTATAGGTATGCGCACCGAAGTAATCACGTTGTGCCTGGATCAGGTTAGCTGGCAGTACTTCAGCACGATAGCTGTCATAGTAGGCAACGGCCGCAGAAAAGGTCGGTACCGGGATGCCATTCTGAACAGCGTAGGCAACAACATCACGCAGCGCCTGCTGATATTCATCAGCGATGTTCTTGAAGTACGGATCTAACAGCAGATTGGCAATGCCTGCATTCTTCGCGTAGGCATCCGTGATCTTCTGCAGGAACTGCGCACGAATAATGCAGCCTGCACGGAAAATCTTCGCGATTTCACCGTAATTCAGATCCCAGTTGTACTCATCGGACGCCGCACGCAGCTGAGAGAAGCCCTGCGCATAGGAAACGATTTTGCCGAGATACAGCGCACGACGAACTTTCTCAATAAACTCAACTTTATCAGCCGCAGGCTGCGCTTTCGGACCGGTCAGGACCTTAGAAGCCGCAACACGCTGGTCTTTCAGCGAGGAGATGTAACGCGCAAAAACGGATTCAGTGATCAAAGATAGCGGTTCGCCGAGATCCAGAGAACTTTGGCTTGTCCACTTACCGGTACCTTTGTTTGCCGCTTCGTCCAGAATGACATCAACGAGGTATTTACCCTCTTCATCTTTTTTGGTGAAGATGTCTTTAGTGATGTCAATCAGATAGCTACTAAGCTCGCCGTTGTTCCATTCCGTAAAGGTGCTGGCCAGCTCTTCATTAGAGAGATTCAGGCCGCCTTTCAGCAGAGAATAGGCTTCAGCGATGAGCTGCATATCGCCATATTCGATACCGTTGTGAACCATTTTCACGTAATGGCCTGCGCCATCAGCACCGATATAGGTCACGCAAGGCTCGCCATCTTCAGCGACTGCAGCGATCTTCGTCAGAATCGGAGCCACCAGTTCGTAGGCTTCTTTCTGCCCACCCGGCATGATAGACGGCCCTTTCAGCGCACCTTCCTCACCACCGGAAACACCGGTGCCGATGAAGTTGAAACCTTCAGCAGAAAGTTCACGGTTACGACGAATGGTGTCCTGGAAGAAAGTATTACCACCATCAATGATGATATCGCCTTTATCCAGATACGGTTTCAGAGAATCAATGGCTGCATCGGTACCCGCGCCTGCTTTCACCATTAACAGGATACGACGAGGCGTTTCGAGGGATTCAACAAACTCTTTCACCGTGTAGTAAGGCACAAGTTTCTTGCCCGGGTTCTCGGCAATCACTTCTTCGGTCTTTTCACGGGAGCGGTTGAACACGGAGACGGTATAACCACGGCTCTCGATGTTGAGCGCCAGGTTGCGCCCCATCACTGCCATGCCGACGACGCCGATCTGTTGCTTGGACATTACATACTCCTGTCAGGTGTGTTCACCGCGCGACGCATGCGCGGCTTGAATGTATTACAGATGTTAACTTAGCTTAGGGCGAGATGGGTAGCATCAAGTGCCAGATAGGATGCAAAAAAGATAATCGCACATGGCACCAGCATTAAACGTCAGGACTGAATTAATTCATTGTAGATGGATAAATGCTGATTCACTATATGTTCGATAGAGTACTCATTTTCAGCTAACAATCTCCCCGCTTTCCCCATTCTTATTCTTTCATCTGGATTTTTTAATAAATACTCAATCGCGTCAGCTAGTGATACTGGGTCGCGAACCGCAACCAGCATCCCAGTAACATTCGCCTCTATCGCATCTCTGCAACCAGGGACATCCGTGGTAACAACAGCCCTTCCGCACGCTGCTGCTTCGACCAGACATTTAGGTAATCCTTCGCGATATGAAGGTAAACAGACTACATTAGCCCTAGAATACTGCTCAGCAATATCGCTTCGGAAACCGCAGAATTCGACAATATTTTCTGATGTCCATTTTTCTATTTCAGCCTCAGTGATACTTGTTGGATTACAAATATCTGGCGAACCTATAATTCTTATATCAGCTTCAACGTTCCTTTGTTTGAGCAAACGCGCAGCTTCAATAAATTCATAAACACCTTTATCTCTTAGTAATCTGGACGCCATTACTACGGTCTTACCGAAAACATTTTCTGGTAGATAAGGATACTCACGTAAATCAACACCTGAACCTCTAATCAAACAGGAATCAGACACTTTTAATATGCCAGCACTCACAAGTAAATTTCGGTCGTCAGGGTTCTGAAAAATAACTCTTATCTTCTTATGCTTCAGAGCAGAACGGTATAAATTTGTAACAAGTAAACGACGTAAGCCACTGATAATCCCTCTGCTCAGGAAAACGGTTCCCAACCCAGAGACGGCTGCAACGACATGAGGTACCTTTGCAATCCTGGCAGCAATTCCGCCGTAAAGTGTTGGCTTAATCGTGACAAGATGGACAAGGTCAGGTTTAAGAAATTTGAGAAGTTTTATGAGCTGAAGCAAAGTAAATAAGTCATAAAATGGATTATTGCCGCCTCTGGAAAGAAAGAGATCATGACCTATAATATTATGTCTTTTTAAAACCTCATTATTGCCAGAACCAGGAGCAATCACATGAACTTGAAACCCATCTTTCAAAGCTTCGAGTAAGATTGGAAATCGATGAGATATTAAAAAATCAACATTATTAATTATAAAAGCAATCTTTTTCATTTAATTTTCATAAACAGATAAATATTTATTGGCTACAGTATCCATAGAAAAATTACTTTCAACTCGCAGCCGTAGCATATGTCCTAATTTAATGCGTTCTTCACGTGTTAACAGAATAATTTCTCGCAGTTTCTGTGCTAATAAATATGAGTTTCCAGCAGGAACAACAAAATTTTCTCTGTCAAGTAAAAAAGCAGCGTCACCAACATTGGTAGTCACGGCTGGAATCCCCATTGCCATTGCTTCTCCTAATACATTAGGGAAGCCCTCAGTCACTGAATGGAGACAAAAAATATCAGAAGCGTACAAGCAGGCAGGAACATCACTACGTTCTCCAAGGAGGAGAAATTTATCAAAGTGGCTGCTCGTACTAACCTGTGACATTATCATTTTATTCTGTGAGGTTAAATCACGACCTACTAATAAAAAACGAATATTACTGAACTCTTCTGCAAGTAGAAGAGCGGCTGATATAAATGTCGAATGATCTTTTACTGGACTGAAGCGACCAACTGAACTTATCACAAGGTCATCTTCTGCTAAGCCGATCTCTTTTCTTAAATTACTTCTGGAAAATCTATCTGGCGACAGCTTAGTTAAATCAAATCCATTGGAGATGACCAATGATTTATGTTTATCATAACCACACTGTTCATGAACTTCTCTCGAAGCGTTAGCTGCATAAATAATGGTATCAGGAATAAACGATGAAATTTTAGCACATAACCATCTGATCAGAAGTGTGAGCTTACTTCCTCCTTTACTGATATCAGTACTTCTAACACACCAAATTATTTTTTTAACACCCGCAATTTTTGCAGAAATACCACCGATAAGATCACTATGGTACATCCAGGTATGAACAACGTCTGGCTTAATTTTATTAAATAGTTTATAGAGCCTCCATAAACCATTGATATATTTAATTGGGGAATTAATGTTTAAACACTTTACCTCCACCCCACTTTTGAGGATTGCCTCCCCGAGCGTGCCAATATCAGTAAGTGAAATGACAATATGTTCAACACAACTATCAGCAGTATGCTTGATAAGACGCTGAAGCATGAGTTCCGCTCCACCAACATTCAAATCAATGATAACATGAACGACTTTCATTTTTGTTTTTCTAACCATGATTGGAACATAAGTATGCTCCATAGCTTTCTTGAATAATCAGCCTTTCCTTGAATATGCTGACTCCAGCAACTTCTCACTGCAGCAGCATTAAAGTATCCTTCATCTTCGAGACGATGATACGAAATCAGATGCTCGGCCCAATCACGCAATGGTCCGCGCAACCATGAGGCTAACGGAACAGAAAATCCTTTCTTAGGCCGTTCAATCATAGATTTCGGTACTCGCTTATAGAGTATTTCTCGTAGCGGCCATTTACCAACACCATCCCTGATTTTTAATGTAGTTGGTAGTTGCCATGCAAATTCGATAACCCGGTGATCCAATAATGGTACTCGTGTTTCAAGGCTATTGTACATAGCAGCCCTGTCAACTTTGACTAAAATATCATCTGCCATATAGACCTGTGCATCTACTGACATCATCCAGTCAACATATCCACCATTATCAGGAAACGAAGTTGAATGATTAAATGCTGTTGATGGTTCATTCGAACCTTTAACCGCCTCTTCAGGATTAAGCCAATGGCTAATGATATTCCTGTAAAAAAGTTGTGGATTCTGTGCTGCCATACACTCAATCAATTTTTTTACCTTTGGGTTAACCGGCAGCATATCAACATACCTGGAGGCTAATGTCCTAATCGGCAAGGGTATGTTACGCGCATAGTTCCAATACTTTGGCGTAAAGCGATAAGGTGTATACCCTCCAAATAACTCATCTCCTGCGTCACCACTCAACGCTACGGTAACATGTTGTCGGGCCATTTTGCTGACCAAATATGTTGGCAACTGGGAACTGTCAGCAAAAGGTTCACAATAAACTTCAGGCAAAAGAGGAATAACATCCAGTATATCTTTGTCACTAACGTACATTTCTGTATGCTCTGTACCTAAATGACTGGCAACTTCAGAAGCAAAGATAGCTTCATCATACTTTTTATCATCAAATCCTATAGAAAATGTTTTCACTGGCGTTGATGATAAAGACTGCATGATGGATACAATAAGACTACTATCAATTCCACCACTGAGAAAAGCACCAAGAGGAACATCAGAGATTAATTGTCCATTTATGCTTTGCGCGATTAATGACTCAAGATGTGTAACAGCTTGATCTGGGGAACCAGAGAAAGGATTAGCCAGACCATTTTGTACTACCTTCTCATATGACCAATACTGATGAAGCGTTTCTTTTCTCTCATTACCAGATAACTCAACACTCAAATAGTGGCCAGGTTGTAGCTTGTGGATACCCCGATATATTGTATGTGGTGCAGGGATATAGTTATGCCTTAATAGCAAGCAGAGGGCATCTCTACTTATCTCAGCATTAAATGATGGATGTGCTTTCAACGCTTTTAGTTCTGATCCAAAAAGAAGGACATCATTTTGCCATCCCCAATATAATGGCTTTTCACCAACTCTATCACGCGCTAATGTTAGTCTGTTCTCTTTTTTATCCCATAATGCAATTGCAAACATCCCAACGCATAGCTGCAATGTCTTATCAATTCCCCATTCGCTAAAACACGCCAAAAGCGTTTCAGTATCCGAGTGACCACGCCAGAAAATTTCTCTATTATTTGTTAATCGCTGTCTCAATTCGAGATGATTGTATATTTCACCATTAAATGCTATGACATAGCGACCGCATTGAGAATGCATCGGTTGTTGACCGGCTTCTGATAGATCAACAATTGCCAGTCGAGTATGGCAGAGAATGACTTTAGGCTCGTCATTAATATAATAGCCGGAACCATCTGGACCTCTTCGTTTCAGTGTATCTAACATCGATACAACAATATCAGGCGTCTCATAGATCCTGTTTATATCAGACGAACACATAAAACCAGCTATACCGCACATATGAATTAATCTCTTTTAAATAATGGCTAGATTAAACGCTTAGGATATTTAATTGTTATCATGAAACAGAAACCACAAATTAAGAAACCAAGAAAATTATAGACAAACTGATACATCCAACCTTGAAATAATAAGAACGATACTAAAAAAAGTAGAATGATTGTCATCTCATCGCTCCTGATAAACCACCTGGATACCCAAAAAGTCAGGAGAACTGTAAACAAATATGAGAGACTGTATATAATCATAAAATCGAAGGGTAATGCAAAAAAAGAACTTCCGATTGAAAAAGATGTTCCCTTACCAATAAAAAAATCGTACAAAAAAGAAGGCAAATAACTACCTAATGATATGCACTTGTTGTCATAAAAAATACTTTGTATTGGTTTATAGAAAATTGATTCCTGAAAGGGCATACACAAAGATGCTAGTGACTTTGAATCTCTAATCCATGATACACCTATATAATGAGAATAAAGATCAAATCTACTTATTAATAACTTGAAAGAAAATATAATATATTCTGCAATGTTAAAATTGCCATCCCCTGATATATTAGACATATCAAGACCTGTGCCACCACGATAATAAGCTCTTAAAGTTAATAATGCAGGAACGAGAAGCACTGCTGCAAACGACATGATCAGAAGACTTGAAATCTTAAAACGGCTTTTTCTTATTAAATAGATTAAAAATAGTGGTATAACAAAACCTGCCCAACCTCTCACAACATTAGATACTATAAATAAAGTGGTCACCACAAGTAATTTAATTTTATTTCTTTCAACTACAGCATAAACGTAATAAAAAGCATCAAATGAAAATATGAATAACAGATATAATATAAAATTAGATGTCACACCTGTCGAAGAGGCCTTTCCAGCATCAAAATATACGGCTGAAAAAATCTGAAATATAAAGAGAATTATTGCAAAGTAAAATATAAGCCCTGTATTTTGTCTAATTATTTTAGTTCTATTTTTTTTATATAAAATAAAACACAACATAAAAAAAACAAAGAAATAAACCAAGAATGTTAAAAAAGCAAATGTATTCACAGATTCTGAAGCATCCGCATAAACGGCATAATCACCAACCCACCAGTCAGAAGAAATGGTTCTCATGATATAAAGTATCGTATTTATTATCAAATAAAATGATGCTATCAAAATGATAAAAATTCGAGGTGTCAAATATATATACTTCATCTTATTTTCTGCATTAAAAAGTAAAAAAAGGATGACGCCAGATATTTTAGAGATATTTCCGAAAGCTTCATCTTCTTCAAATAAAACTGAAGGCAGCGAGTATCATGTCTTTTAAGCTTAGAGAAAAAATAACGTGTTAATAAATTCGATTTCGCTTCGCGAGAGTACTCAGGATAATTTTTTGAAATACAAAAAAGATGCTCGCTTAACAAATCAACAGCTACTTTTTTTGAGCCACTATGTCGCGTTAAGGATGGTGATGATGTACATCTATATGCGCTCAAGTTCTCATTTATTAAATAGCGGGATTTCCCTTTTAATGCAAGGTTAAACGCAACCCAATAATCTAGAAACTCAGTTTTATCAATTTTAGGTTGCGATTCTCTTCTATAGATTTGAGTAGAATGCTGTCCTACCAACGCATAGCTTAATGCTATGTCAGAGGCAAAAACTTCGTCTGGATAGACTTTTCGTGCCCATCTCGATGGAAATAATCCCGTAATACATCCAGAATCATCAACTATATTTGCTCCCGTCCAACTTTGCACTATTGAATTATCGGAGTCCATAATTAAAATTTGTTTTTCAAGCTTATTTTCATACCAATAATCATCACCATCGCAATGCGCTACATATGTGCCAGTAGCTTTAGAATGTGCATCTTTGTAGTTCTGATATACACCAACGTTTTTATCATGAAATACCGGCTTGACGATATCAGGATGCTTTGTAGCATATTTTCTAATAATATCAATAGTACCATCTGTCGAAGCATCATCCGCCACGATAATTTCAAATGTAAAATTTGTTTTTTGATTTAAAATGCTTTCGAGACATTGCCCGATATAATTCACGTGATTGTAAGTTATTACACACACTGATACTTTTACAGGCTGACTGTTATATTGCTTTATGTTCATATTCATTGTTTTTTTTACTATAAATTAAGATGGGAATGCTTGCGACGATTAAAGTTAACATGCTAATAGCAAAAAGCGCGCCTGTCATTTCGATTCGTGTTAACTTTGATAAGTTTAATATTGAGATAATTAAATTAATCATCACAGCCAAAAGATAAACGATAGCAACATTAAAAAACAACCAGCGAATATGTTTTCCTGGTATTATTTTTCTATGACTGTAAGCACACCATACAAAAAGATAAAAAGCATTTGAAGTAACCCATGCTATTCCAGCACCAATTCCACCAAATTTTATTGATAAATAAACAACAGAAGGTAATAATATAATAAGCATTATGCAATTACCAATAAAATGTAATTTTAAGTTTCCTATAGCATATTGGAGATAGTATGGAAAAGCGGAAACAACAAGCAATCCATTGCCAATAGAATATAAAGTCAAAATAGGAGCAACTTGAGCAGACAAAGTTAAATCACCAGTCCAAATATAAACTAACTCCTTTGCCCAGAAAGCTATAACGACACTAGCAGAACCTGCAACAGTACTAACTAACATCGTTGTTTTATCATAGAGAAAAATGAGTTTATTAATTCCACCTTCGGCATATAATCTTGCCAACCTAGGTAGCAAGGCGGAACTCACTGGTCCATTCAATAGTACAATACCACTTGCAACCAGAACAGCTAGTGTATAATGTCCATAATCACTTAAACTCAATAGACCAGATAAAATTAATTTATCACTCTGTGTTATACAAACCCAGACAGATGATGTAAATGCAATCATAAGAGAAAACTTTAATAGTGGCTTAACTGGTTTGAACGACCACCCTATATTCTTAGATGGTGGTATCAAATTTGAACCTAGTATATATAAAAAACTAAACTCTATGATTGCTACTCCCCCTTGATAATAGAAGAAGACATCTGGGGTAAAGCCATATATTTTCATGGCAATAAAAACGCCAATAAATCTTAAAGTTGTTATGATAATATTAAAAATACCTAATCGATCAAGTTTTTCCGACCCTATTAGTATTCCACGATAAAGTCCTCCCATCCATCTGAGGGCAACACATATAGACATAATTTCAATACATTGTTTTACTTCACTAATAGAAAGAGTCTTAACATGCAACCATCTAGCAGCAATAACATCCGATAGTGAAATAATAAGTACACCGCCAAAAATAGCTATAATAATAAATATAATATTTAGTGCACGAAGCAGTCTACGATAATCAAGAGAATTAATAGATCCTCCATGATAGCGGGCTGTTTCGCGACCAATTGTTGGCGTTAATCCCATGTCTAAGAGATTAAACAGAGCCTGAAGCATTGTAAAAAAGCCAATTAATCCATATGCCTCTGCCCCCATATACTTAATATAGAGAGGGAGTATTAAGATCCCTACAGCGCTTACATATATTTGTGCAGCATAACTAATGATAATATTTTTTTTAAATGACACAATATTCAAATCCTGTTTATATTTTTCTGCATCAAATATATATTTTCAGATTCTGATAATATTGAAAAACCATTTTTATTGTAAAGGGCTAATGCTTTCACATTTTTTTTATTTACTTCCAACTTACAATGCGCAAACCCCTTTCTTCTGCAATTAGCCATTGCAAAACTTAAAAGCTCATCGCCAATCCCTTTCCCTCTATAATCAGTATGAACTGCAATCATGCTGACATACGCAATCAAATCTTTTTGATTGTTGCAATAGAAACAGATAGCACCAACAATTTGGTCGTTCTCTCTGATTGAAATTATAGTGGCGTGCTCAACTAACTTGTTAATATAATCATCAATTTTGTGATAGTTATTAAGAATTGAGCATTTCAGATTTAAATCACCTTCGATGACTTCACATAAAAATCTTATCGTGTCATTCACCATTATTATACTCCTTTGTTATCAGAGTATATTTACTCAGCATTTCCAAAACATCTTTTGGGGAAGACCACATTAATGCATCTAATATTGACAAATTAGGAACAAATTCGATATTCTTTCCTTCCTGTGAATACTCAATATCGTCCATCTGAATAAACGCGAGCGTAATATCTTTGCTTTTAAAATAATCATATTCGTAAAGATTACGTCCACCAATTGCATTAATGTAGTAATTGCTTCCTAATACCTTTGTTATCTCAATTAGTTTATCAGTAGCACTAGCACATCTGTCATAAGCAATATCGCTTGAAAAGACTATTTTTTTCTCTATTCCAAGATAATTCAATATATCGTTAATTGAATCGAAACAAACAGAACTAACCTTTCTCTCGCTACTCTTTAAGGCTCTCTCTACTATAGGAAATACATCCGCAAAATATGGAGCCTTCAGATATGCCATGCTAAAGGTTTTTAATATGGCATCTGTATCATTAGAAAAATAATGTTCATTTATTTTTTTATTTTGCGATACATTCTGCACAGGAACAGTAAATCTATATGCAGCACCATTTAATAATATGTTATTTCTGTTAATATACCCTTTTTTAATATAATTAACATCATCAAAGAGTACAAATGTATCTGATGCCATGATCAGTTGAAAATACCCTAGATAAGGAAATAAATAAGGCTGCATTATGGCAATCATTTTATATCCTTAATCGTACTTACTATATATTTTAAAGTTTCAGAGTTCAAATCAGCATGCATCGGTAGGCAAAGTACTTTAGACGCCATCTCACGGGCATTACTCACATCACAGACTTCACCTATATTTAAATAAGCTTGAAAATCTGAAATGATAGGATAAAAATAGCGTCTTGCAAAAATATTATACTTCTTCAAGTAAGTGAATAATTCATCTCGTGATAATGGGAATTCAGGCTCAATTAATACAGGGAAATATGAAAAATTTGATATTTTTTGGCCACAGGGCATTACTATACTGATACCAGTGATATCTTTAAGTTCCTCGCGATAAAATAAATCCGCGTTCATTCGGCCACGCAGGAAAGTATCCATATGTTTTAATTGTAACAGGCCAAAAGCAGCATTAACTTCGCTCATTTTTCCATTAGAGCCAATAGTATTGATATTTGTTTCATCGATATAGCCAAAGTTTTTTAATCTATCAATTTTTTCTTTCATTTCTCGGCTATTACATACAATAGCGCCGCCTTCAAAAGTACTAAATACTTTTGTTGCATGGAAACTTAGAACACTTAAATCTCCATGGCGAAGAACGCTTCCATCATCATCTTCAACGCCAAAGGCATGCGCAGCATCATAAATAACTTTTAAATTATATTTCCGTGCAATATCGGCAATAGCCTGTGTATCGCAAGGATTCCCATAACAATGCACCGGCATTATTGCCTGTGTTTTAGATGTAATGGCCTCTTCAATTTTTGCCGGATCAATATTTAAGGTTTTTGGATCAATATCGACAAATACAGGTTTAAGTCCATTTAATACTAAAGAGTGTGCAGTTGCTACAAATGAATATGGTGTCGTAATTACTTCTTCTTTAATATCCAGAGCCTGTACTGCAGTTATAAGCGCAATCGTTCCATTATTGAAAAGACTGATATATTCCACACCAAGAAAATCACACAATTTTTTTTCTAATTCTTGATGCATTGGACCATTATTTGTAAATTGCTTGTTTTGCCAAATGGCTTCCAGATATGGTATAAACTCTTCCAACGGAGGTAAATTGGGCTGCGTTACAAAGATTGGCTTTTCCATTATTTGTCCTTGACCAAAGAGAGAAGATATTGACCATAACCATTTTTCAGGTACTCATTGCCTATTTTGAATACATCATCTTTGGTTAGCCATCCATTATACAAAGCGATTTCTTCAAGGCATGCAATTTTGAAGCCTTGGTGTTGTTCGATAGTTTCCACAAAATGAGAAGCTTCAAGTAGACTTTGGTGAGTTCCCGTATCAAGCCAGGTAAAACCACGTCCCAATAACTCAACATTCAATTTTCCATTGCGAAGATATACTTCATTGATACTAGTAATTTCTAATTCGCCACGCTCTGAGGGTTTAATTGTTTTAGCTATGTTAACAACATTGTTATCATAAAAATAAAGACCTGTAACAGCATAATTAGACTTTGGTTTTACCGGTTTTTCTTCTATTGAAAGCGCTTTTTTATTAGAGTCAAACTCAACAACACCAAACCGTTCAGGATCTTTGACTTGATATCCAAATACAGTTGCACCATCGATTAATTGTGCAGCTTCTTTGAGCTTTGGACTAAAGTTTTGTCCATAAAAAATATTATCCCCGAGTGCCAGGCAGACCGCATCATTACCTATAAATTTTTCCCCAATGATGAATGCCTGCGCCAACCCCTCAGGTTTTAGTTGCACTTGATATGAAAGATTAATGCCAAAACAATTGCCATTACCTAGTAATCGCTGAAAATTATTGAGATCTTCAGGTGTTGTTATAATCAATATATCCTTGATACCCGCTAGCATTAATACAGAAAGCGGATAATAAATCATAGGTTTATCATAAACAGGCATCAACTGTTTTGATATCCCCTTCGTGATGGGATAAAGTCTTGTTCCAGAGCCACCAGCGAGGATTATTCCTTTCATTTCAATTCTCCATACTGCTGCGTGAGCCATTTTTTATAATTACCATTTTTTACTGACTCAACCCATGCTGTATTTTGTAGATACCATAGAACTGTTTTTCTAATACCAGACTCAAATGACTCAGTAGGCTGCCAACCTAAATCTTGTGTAATTTTCGTAGCATCAATCGCATAACGACGGTCATGACCAGGTCTGTCTTTTACAAAATTGATTAAATTTTTGTAAGATCCTTCTCTTCGTGGTTGGATATCATCTAATATTTCGCATACATTCAGGACAACATCAATATTTCTCATTTCATTATAGCCACCTATATTATACGTCTCTCCGACGCGTTTACTGGTGATAACGAGATGAAGTGCCCTGGCATGGTCCTCTACATATAACCAGTCACGAATTTGGTCTCCTTTACCATAAACTGGCAACGACTGACCCTGCAACGCGTTAAGGATCGTCAATGGAATTAATTTTTCGGGGAAATGATAAGGACCATAATTATTGGAACAATTAGTTACTACTACAGGTAACCCCCAGGTCCTATACCATGCACGAACTAAATGGTCGCTAGATGCCTTTGAGGCTGAATAAGGACTGCTTGGCGCATAACCTTTTTTTTCTGTAAATAAAGGCAAAGGTGAAACTTTATCTAGTTCATCCGGATGAGGTAGATCACCATAGACCTCATCCGTAGAAACATGATGAAAAATAAATTGTTCTTTTTTGCTTTCAGGAAACTGTAGCCAGTAAGACTTAGCTACTTCAAGTAAGTTAAAAGTACCTATGATATTGGTCTGTATAAACTCAGTCGGACCATTAATTGACCTATCGACATGACTCTCAGCAGCCAAATGCATAACAGCATCTGGTTGATGAGTGTAAAATATCTCTTGCATCCTTGCGTTATCACAAATATCTGCCAATTCAAATTTATAACGTGAATTTTTTTCTACATCTTCGAGTGATTGAAGGTTTCCTGCGTAAGTCAATTTATCGACATTTACGACACTATCATTGGTATGATTAATGATGTATCGAATAACAGCAGATCCAATAAAACCAGCTCCACCTGTAATAAGAATTTTCATGGCTATTTTTTACTGCCCAAGGAGTTTACATACCACGGCATCGCCTTAAGAATACCTTCCGATATGTTGAACTGAGGCTCGTATCCAAGCCTGGTTTTGGCTTTAGTAATATCAGCTTGAGAATGGCGAACATCACCAGCACGAAAATCTTTATATACTGGCTCTTTGTTGTACGAAACACCATTTTCATTAAGTGCATTTTTTAACGCAGTGAATAATTGATTGAGCGTCGTACGGTCGCCAACTGCAACGTTATAAACCTGATCTCTTGCAGACACATCAGACTGCGCAGCAAGAATATTCATTTGCACAACATTCTCAATAAAACAAAAGTCTCGGCTTGTTTCGCCATCACCATTGATAAATAGCGGTTCATCATTGATCATCGCAGCAGTCCACTTAGGTATCACAGCAGCATATGCACCATTAGGATCCTGACGTTTTCCAAATACATTAAAGTATCTTAATCCAATTGATTTGAAACCGTAGGTTCTGGCAAATACTTGCGCATATAATTCATTTACATACTTTGTCACTGCGTATGGAGATAACGGATTGCCTATATTTTCTTCAATTTTAGGTAATGCAGGATGATCACCATATGTTGAACTACTTGCAGCATAAGTGAAGCTTTTGACATTGGCATCTTTAGCAGCAACCAACATATTAATGAAACCCGATATATTGGTATTATTTGTAGTGATTGGATCTTTAATTGAACGAGGTACAGAACCTAATGCCGCCTGATGAAGGACATTATCTACTCCTTTAACAACCTCCACACACGTTTCTGGATCACGTATGTCCCCTTTCACAAAGGTAAAAGCAGACCATTGTTCAGTTGAAACAGACTCTTTGACCTCATCAAGGTTTGCTTGATGTCCCGTTGCAAAATTATCTAAGCCAATTACTTTTTGATTGAGTTTTAATAAAGTTTCTAATAAGTTTGAACCAATAAATCCTGCAACACCTGTAATTAGCCAGGTTTCAGGTTTAGAAGACAAAGCGCCTTCAACTTGTTTATATTTCACAGAATATCCTCACTGATATGTAGCATCAATTTTTATTATAGACGAATATCGACTATGTTAGGATCGATGATGTATTTCAAATCATAAACAACACCATCATCTCTAATCAGTCCTTTAACGTCGTCTTTACTCATGTCTTTAAATTGAGAGTGAGCAACAGCGAAGATCACGCCGTCATATTTCTTATTAGACAATGTGTTTAATACATTTATCCCATACTCATGGTAGGCTTCTTCAACATTAACCCAAGGATCATAAATATCAACTGCCACATTGTATTCTTTCAATTCGGCGAAGATATCTACAACTTTTGTGTTACGAAGGTCTGGGCAGTTTTCTTTAAAAGTAAGCCCCATGATTAAAACATTAGCACCTTCAATCTGTAATTTTTTCTTGAGCATTGCTTTAATAAGTTGTGATGCCACATACCGACTCATCCCATCATTAATTCTACGGCCGGCCAGGATGACTTCAGGATGGTAACCTATCGCTTGTGCTTTATGAGTTAAATAATAAGGATCTACACCGATGCAGTGTCCACCAACTAAGCCAGGCCGGAATGGGAGGAAATTCCATTTGGTACCTGCGGCTTTTAATACTTCTTCTGTATCAATACCCAACTTGTTAAAAATCATCGCAAGTTCATTAATTAACGCAATATTTAAATCACGCTGAGTATTTTCAATCACTTTTGCAGCTTCAGCAACACGTATCGAAGATGCTTTATGTGTACCAGCAGTGATAATAGTTCCATATAACTTATCGACAATCTCAGCGATTTCAGGTGTTGAACCAGACGTCACTTTTTTGATGTTTGTCACACGGTGTTCTTTGTCACCAGGGTTGATTCGTTCTGGACTGTAACCTGCAAAAAAGTCCGTATTAAATTTCAGACCAGAGATCTTCTCAATTACTGGGATACATACTTCTTCTGTTGCACCTGGATATACAGTTGATTCGTAGACGATAATATCATCTTTTTTTATTATTTTTCCTAGCGTTTCCGAGGCTTTAATGAGAGGCGTTAAATCAGGTTGTTTATATTCATCAATTGGAGTTGGTACAGTTACGATAAATACATTGCACGCCGCTAATTCTTTATAATCACATGAATATTGAAGATAGTAAGCTTCCGCCAGTTCTTTAGAACTACATTCCAACGTAAAGTCGTTACCTGCAGATAATTCTTTAATGCGTTTCTCGTTGATATCAAAACCAAGCGTCTTAATATTTTTGCCAAATTCAACAGCTAAAGGTAAGCCAACATAGCCCAGCCCAATAATTCCTATTTTATAATTTTCAAGATTAAAACTCATTTTGCTATTCCTGAGATGTAACTTTAATAGATTTAATTGCTGACTCTTTCGCTTAACATACAGGGCTTAAATAGCCAACAATGGTGTGATATACAGTATTACCGATGTATTTATTTACA
The DNA here is from genome assembly GCF_013816795.1 of Citrobacter sp. RHB35-C17. NCBI lineage: Bacteria > Pseudomonadati > Pseudomonadota > Gammaproteobacteria > Enterobacterales > Enterobacteriaceae > Citrobacter > Citrobacter sp. RHB35-C17. The sequence continues at coordinate 2,865,623 of NZ_CP057150.1, forward strand.
CACGCTACCGCCCCTGGCTTTACAGCTACCAGTGCACTGCGTACTCTCACAGACGTGTTGAGCTCTGCTTTCTCTCGCGCAAAGCCCCAAAACTCAAACCCTAATTGTCTTACCAATTGATGTCAGAAACAAGAAGAAATCTTATAAAAAGCGGTGCTAAATTTTGTAGTTAACCCAATGAAATCATAAATATTTTTCGAAGATGAAAAAACGGTAGCAACATTCCGGGCATATCTGCATCACCGCGTCGAATGTTAACTACCGTTATGTGTTTTTACGACCTGCCGGACCGTCGATTTTTCAATTTACTCGCTAAGCAACTTCTCAATACCTTTACGGAACTTCGGTCCTTCTTTCAGATTGCGCAGTCCGTACTTCACAAACGCCTGCATGTAGCCCAATTTTTTACCGCAGTCGTAGCTGTCGCCGGTCATTAGCATGGCGTCAACGGATTGTTTTTTCGCCAGTGCTGCAATTGCATCGGTCAACTGGATACGGCCCCAGGCGCCCGGTTCGGTTCTTTCGAGTTCGGCCCAGATATCCGCTGAGAGGACATAACGCCCTACCGCCATCAGATCGGAATCCAGCGTTTGCGGCTGATCCGGTTTCTCGATAAATTCAACAATGCGACTCACCTTCCCTTCATTATCCAGCGGATCTTTCGTCTGGATGACAGAGTACTCGGAAAGATCACCCGGCATACGTTTCGCCAGAACCTGACTACGGCCAGTTTCTTCAAAACGCGCAACCATTGCCGCAAGGTTATAGCGCAGCGGATCAGCACTGGCGGTATCAATAACGATATCAGGCAATACCACCACAAAAGGATTATCGCCAATCGCCGGACGCGCGCAAAGAATGGAGTGACCCAGCCCCAGCGGCTGCGCCTGGCGCACGTTCATAATGGTCACGCCCGGAGGACAAATGGACTGCACTTCCGCCAGCAACTGACGCTTCACGCGTTGCTCAAGGAGTGACTCAAGTTCATAAGAGGTGTCGAAATGGTTCTCAACGGCGTTTTTAGACGCGTGTGTGACCAGGAGGATTTCTTTGATCCCTGCAGCTACGATTTCGTCAACGATATACTGAATCATGGGTTTGTCGACGATCGGTAGCATCTCTTTGGGAATTGCCTTGGTGGCAGGCAACATGTGCATACCCAGACCCGCTACCGGTATAACTGCTTTCAAATTACTCATTATTTCATCCACCTGTAAAATGGTTGCTGAATTATAGCCTTTTGACTCGTTTTAGCCAGCATGAATTAGTTAGAGGAAATCATCGCTGCTTTGTCACTGATGCTACGCCGGTCACTGATAAATTGCAGTAGCCATAATCTTAAGTATGGACCGATTTCGCCAGGAATGGTCGCAAATTCACCCCCTCCCCACCGGTAAGCGGAAGTTGATCGCATCAACGTTCACCACATGATGGTTTATGCGGTCTATATCCACTGAGCTTTGCCCCTTCTCATTCACCGCATGTACGTTTGCCAACGACAGCAGCGTGTCCTCTTTCGCCATAAACTTACCGCGCACGTCTTTGCGCAGATCAAAGTGCATCTTCAGCGCCGGACCGATTGCTGACGCCTGCATCACTCTGATGTTGCGCAGAAAGAGATGCTGCGGCTGATTATGCAACTCCAGCGTCGCCCGCTTCATCTCGATGTTGGTTAACGCGACAAAAGAGGTGGCATTACCGGAGGAAATTTGAATGCCGCGCAATTTGTATTCAAGCTGCGTGTTATCAAGGGAGATATGGTTGAGTTTGAAATTTTGCGGGATGGAGAGATATTTCCCTTTGACCACGCCATAGCCAATGAGCATCCCGGCACTGTTAACCATATCGACATTATCAATCACAAAATTATCGCAACCGTAAATGGCAACCGTCGCATTGTCGATGCCGGCCTTCTTGCTGAAATCCGGGGTGATGTTCTTCGCCTTCACATTGCGAATCACAAAATGTTTGCCGTTCTCGACATGCACCAGTTGCCGACAATCTGATCCGGTAATGTTGGCGACCACAAAATTTTTAACCGTCTGCTGCTCCGGATAGGTGTTGTCGTAGGTGCTCCCCGCAAGCCCAATGCCAATCCCCCAGTTAATCTTGCCGTTGGTACAGTTGATCCGTTCAATGACGTGGTCAGAAATCAGGATATTGCTATCGTTAATAGCGACATTCCATTCGATGGCATCCCCCTGCAAATCGCTGAAACGACAATGGGTAATACGTGCGCCATCAACCTGATTGTGAAATCCCTGGCGCAGAATCGCATAGTTGGCCTGGGTCACCGTGAGATTATCGATGACCAGATTACGCATCACACGCGGCTTTTTTCCACCGATATAAATCTGTGTCACCGGCCCAAAACCGCTCATCGCAAGGCCGTTAATCACACAGTCGGAACCGCGCACATCCAGCGTGATATTGTGCAGGCTGCCGCCCTTCTCGCCCACAACCTGGCATCCGTCCTGGAGCACAAAGCGACCACGCCCATTACCGCTCAGGCGGCCCAGCACATGCAGCGTTTTTCCCGGGGGGATAAAAATGCCGGTATTGATGTTCTCGCACACCAGTCCCGCTGGCACCACCACGGTCTCTGCGTCGCTGAAGGCCTGTCGAAAGGAGGCAATCCAGTCTTTCGCATTGTAATCCTGAATATTGACGGTTTTGCGGGACGCAACAGCGCGGGCAAAAGGTGAATGGAGGACAGGAAGTACGGCAAGCGCGGAGCTTGCCGTCAGGAAGGTACGTCGGGAGAGCGTTTTCTCTGGCATACAACCTCGGTTTACATCGTTTGCAGCAGGCTGGCCAACTGACGATTGATTACCTGCTGATTAAAATCATGTTCAACTTTTTCACGCGCGCGCTGGATGATGGGTTCCAGCGTCTGGTGGTCAAGTTGGCTGAACAACGCGAGCTGTTGCGCCAGCGCATGGGCGTCGTTTTCCGGTACCAGCCAGCCGGACTCCCCGGCATCCACCAGCTCCGGGATCCCACTGTGAACGGTAGAGACCACCGGGATCCCCACCGCCATCGCTTCCATCAACGCAACGGGAATGCCTTCCATGTCGCCATCCGTGCCGGTAATCGACGGCAACAGAAAGACATCCGCGTTATCCAGCATCGTTTTCACTTCATGGCTGGGCTTAAATCCCGGCATCTCAATCACGTCATCAAGCTGATACTGCTCAATCAACGTGCGCAATCGCCGCTCCCAGGGACCCATACCCAGAATGCGATAACGAAACGCCACACCCTGCGCCTTCAACTGGCGGCAGGCCTCTATCGCCACATGCAGTCCTTTTTTCTCAGTCAGTCGCGCAACAGAGATAATCTCCAGCGGCGTACCGGGGGCTTTCACTGGCCGGTGCGTAAAGCGCGTCATATCCACGCCCATCCGTGAAACGGCAATCTTCTCCGGCGGACAGCCCATGCTTTTCAGCCTTCCAGCCCAGAGATCGCTAATCGGCAACATCAGATCGCCACGACGGAACAGTTGCTGGTACTCCGGCGTGTAATGGTTAAGAACTTCCCGACTGGAAATATCAATACCGTGAAAAATCGTCGCAATCTTGCCCTGAATAACGCCCAGCTCACGCAGCTTCGCCGCCGTTACGCCCGCCGGACCAAAGTGGGCGATAAAGACATCCGCACGCAGGGGTTGACTTATCTGCGCACAGATTGAAGAGAGGATCAGGTTACGTGATTCATCGCCGTAGCGAGAGAAGTTGAGCGATTTCCACGTCGTCGCCCGGTGCAGTCCTGACAGCGTTTTCACTGCCCGAGTGCGCAGCTTTGCCAGACGTCCCGGCGGCTCGTCCTGTAGCCAGTGCGTTCTGGCCGCCAGGCCATATTTTTCCCAGGCGGCATGCGTATTTTGCGTGTCACCTTTTTGCAGGGCGACAATCTCAACGTCAAAACCCATGTCGATAAACGCGGTAATCTGGTTGAGGACGAAGGTTTCCGACGACAGCGGAAATTTCAGTAAAAAAAAGCTGACCTTCATTTCCCCTCCCCGATGCGCGTTAACACCGACTCCACCATACGGTATCCCTGTTCACGCTCGCGACGCACCGCCTGCGCAAGACGCTCATTGATCTGCGGCAACTGTCCGAGCGTATCCGCCACCATCGCTTGCAGACTGCCATCCAGCAGATGACGGATATCTATCGCCATCTCCGGCATCCCCAGTTGCTGCATGATGCCCGCCGATTTGTGCTCGTAATTAATCGCAATAGCAGGCGTCGCGAAGTTCATCGAGATAATGGCGGAATGCAGGCGTGTGCCAACCGTCAGGTCGCATGCGCCGAGGATCTTGCCCATCTCCAGATCATTGAGCTCATCCATCACCACGTGGTAACGCGCCGGGTCGCTGACGTACTGGCGCAGATTCAGCGCCACCATGCGGTCATCTTTGTTATAGCTGTCAATGCCGGTACAGGTAGACAGTGCGATAACCTGATAGCCCTCATCCAGAATGCGGTTGACCACACCGGCGAAGGCCTTCTCATAAGCCTCCTGCGTGGTGCCCAGGCGTTTATCAAACGGCGCCAGTTCTCGCAGAGTAATTGCCACCGTTTTCTGCTGCGCCGCTACGCTCAGCCAGTGTTGAACGGCATAGCCCGGCGTAAAATCTTCATCATGATGATCCACCAGCCAGGCGGTATCCACGCCGTGCTCCACTTTTTCGGTGGTGATTTCACTGCGTTTCATCAGTTCCAGGCTGACCGACTCCCGCAGGATCAGTGCATCACAGTGGCCGAAAACATAGTTGGCCAGTTGATTAAATTGCGGATCCTGGAACGGACCGACGCTGTGACCGACCATGTACAGTGGTTTTTTCGCCATAAAGGTACACAGCGCGTGTTCAAACTGCGGAACACCGTACAAGTCGACGAAGAACGAACCACCCACCTGAACGATAGCGTCATAACCCGCAAGCAAACGCACGAAATCGGTAAAACCCTGAGCAATCGCGATATTACGCAGCTTGCCGGTATCGGTAACGCGGGAAAGCAGCACCTGATGCTGATAGCGACGACGGAGGATTTTTTTCACCCGCCCCACTACGCCAGCCGCGCTGTTGTGCTGTTTCATCTGTAAAAAGAGCGGATCGCCCATCACCGGACGGTTCAAAAGCCAGGACGAACTTACCGGGTAGCGGCTCATCACATCCACTTCCGCGTCAGGCTCGAGGCGGTGAATGGCGTCCAGCAGACCACGTAAAATCGCACTGTCGCCACGGTTGCCGCAGGTATGGTTGCCCAGAATCAATAATTTCATTTCACCCTCTTAAAATCGTTGCCATCCGGCAAAACTTATCCTGCACGAAGCAAGGTTTTCATTTTTTCGCTGCGACAAAACTGGCGCTTCATCTCCACCACCAGCGGATGGCGTGAGAGCACGATCATCACCGCGAACGCCAGCGCACCGGCGGCAATCTGCGTCGCCAGCAGCACACCGAGCGACAGATGTCCCTGTAACGCGATACCCAGACCGTAGCTCACCGCCAGCGTCGGCAATGAGAGATAGAACGGCAGCCACAGGCTCAGAATGTACTGGCGGTAGCTGGAACCCAGCACCGGTTTGATCATCACGAAATAGCTCAGAATGGTGTTGATAATTTGCACCAGCAGGAAGCCCAGCGTCACGCCAATTGCGCCCGCCATCTGCCCGCCGACAATAATCGCCGGGATGAACAGGAACGTTTTAAACACATTGAATTTAAAGCTGATGTCTACCCGCGCTTTCGCCATCAACAGCGAACCAATCGGATTACCAACCGAGCGCAGCAACCCCACCACGCACAGCAGTTGCAGCACAGGAATGATGCTGTTCCACTTCTCGCCAAAGACCAGCGGCACAAAATTATTAGCAACCACCATCAGGCCCAGCAAAGCCGGGAAGTTGATAATGCCCACCACGGAAAGCAGTTTGTAGAAGTTCACGCGCAGCTTCTGGGTGTCGTCCTGAATTTTGGCAAATGCCGGAAACAGCACGCGGGTGATGATAGGGTTGAGCTTCATCGGCGGCACCACTGCCACGTTATACGCCAGGTTATAGCCCCCTGCGACGCCGGCACCGAGAATACGCGCCAGCACCAGCGTGGAAAGGTTGGTGTTGACGTAGTTGATGATGCTGTCCGCCGTCAGCCACGCACCAAAGCGCAAATTCGACGAAACGGACGCCAGCGAAAAGTGCAGACCTGGACGGTAGATCTTGCGGCCAAAATAGCCAAACAACAGCGTGCGCACCGCGCTATTTACCAGGTAACCGAGTATGGCCGTCATCGCCAGCGGCCAGAAATGCGCGCTGACAACGGTAAATGTAAAACCTGCCAGTACAGCGCTGGTTTCAATCATCCCAATCTTGTTGAACTCCAGCTCTTTCTGCATCAGCGCGCGGAACTGCTGCCCGTGAGGGATCACCACAAACGCCAGCGACAGCGTTTTAATCAGCGGTGCCAGATCCGGGTTATGCAGCACATTGCTAATCACATCGCTAAGCAGGAAGACCGCCACACAGACGATGATTCCCAACCCGACATTCAGCCAGTACAGCGTGGTCAGCTCAAGATGGCTTATCGCCTTGCGCTGAATAATGGAGTTGGCAATACCGAAGTCAGACAGCGTATCGGCCAGCGCAATGATCACCAGCGACACGGTCAGCAGGCCGAACTGGTGGTTATCGACGATCCGCGCCAGTACCGTCATCTGGATAAGCCCAAGGCTGATAATGATCACCGTGGCAATCGCCGACCACTTCGCGCCGCTGATGGTTTTTTCACGTAAGCTCATGACCGTTCCTCAGTACGCCGCTTTGTTAACAAAGCCCTTAAACACCGTCAGAAAAACGATCTTGATGTCGAACCACACGCTCCACTCGCGGATGTACTCCAGATCGTACTCCACGCGTTTTTCCATTTTCTCCAGCGTGTCAGTTTCACCGCGCCAGCCGTTGATTTGCGCCCAACCGGTGATCCCCGGCTTCACCTTGTGGCGCAGCATGTAGCCTTCAATCAGTTGACGATACTGTTCGTTATGCGCCACCGCATGCGGACGCGGCCCGACGATAGACATGCCACCGGTCAGCACATTAATAAACTGCGGTAGTTCATCCAGCGAGGTACGACGCAGGAAATTCCCCACTCGGGTGACGCGCGGATCGTTCTGCGTCGCCTGTGTGACGACCTTGTCGTTTTCCATCACCTTCATTGAGCGGAATTTCCACACGTTGATCGGTTTACCGTCCATGCCATAACGGGTCTGACGGAAGATGATCGGCCCCGGCGAACTCAGCTTCACCGCCAGCGCAATGCAGCACAACACCGGGGAGATCAGCAGCAGGATCAGCGACGCCAGCACAATATCTTCCGCACGCTTAAGCAGACGGTTGATACCCGACAGCGGCGTGTCATACAGCGGCACCACCGGCACGCCACTCACTTCTTCGATGCGGGAATGCAGAATGTTAAAGGTAAACACGTCCGGAATGAGGATCACCGAACAGGTAGTATCCGCCAGTTCGCGCACCAGTTTTTTCACCCGCGCGCCGTCGCACATCGCCATCGCAATGTAGACGTTATGGATGCGTGACGCTTTCGCGTCTTCAACCAGTTGTTCGAGGTTACCTGCCCAGTCAGAGGTAACGCCGCCCGGTTTCGGATCGTGATAAACGCCAACTACCTCAAAACCTAACCACGGTTCGTTGCGGAAGCTATCGAGCAGCGCCCGTCCGGCAGGCAGATCGCCCGCGACGGCCACCCGACGCGTGTTGTAGCCACGGTTGCGTAGCCATCCTGCACCGATGCGAATAAACGATCGGCAGAAGACCAGTCCGACGCTGGTCAGCAGATACCACGCCAGCCAGACCGCGAGGCGGTTATCGAAATCCTGATTGAATGCCACCAGACCGGCGCTAAAGACGAGGCTCAGCGTCCAGTTTTGCAGCAGGAGAGTCAGTTCAGTGGAAATTTTGACGCCGCGCCATGAACGATAGAAATCGGTTATGCCACCCAGCATCTGGAAAACAACCAACGTGATCAGCGCCACCAACAGGTGCATATACAGGAAAGGCAGTCCACTGACTTCGCAGACGACCCACAGCCCGCCAAACATGATGGTGATATCTGAAAAGCGTTGCACCATAGAGATTAACGATGCATTGGTTTTGGCCCGTTCGCGCTTTTTTAGATTTGTCATCGTTGTTCCTGTTATTAGCCCCTTACCCGCCAGCGGGTAAGGGAAGATCTGACCTTACTGATTCAGTAACGCCAGCAGAGTGCGCGTTCGCGCTTCCATCAGCGGAATATCGCCGCGTGACTCCACGTTCAGGCGTACCACCGGTTCGGTGTTGGAGGAGCGCAGGTTGAAACGCCAGTCGACGAACGACATGCTGATGCCGTCGGTTCTGTCCACCGCCAGCGCCTCGCTGGCAAAGTGTTGTTCCACCCGAGAAATCGCTGCCGCCGGTTCCTCCAGCTTGCTGTTGATTTCGCCGCTCGCCGGGAATGCCGCCATCCGGTCTCGTACCAGTTCACCCAGCGACTGTCCCTTCAGACACACCAATTCCGCCACCAGCAACCATGGGATCATTCCGCTGTCGCAGTAAGCAAAATCACGGAAATAGTGGTGGGCGCTCATCTCGCCGCCGTAGATGGCGTCTTCGTGGCGCATCCGCTCTTTAATGAAAGCGTGACCGGTTTTCGACATCACCGGCGTGCCGCCCGCCGCTTTCACCACATCCACCGTGTTCCAGGACAGACGCGGGTCGTGAATGATTTTGGCGCCCGGTTGTTTTTCGAGGAACGCTTCCGCCAGCAGGCCGACAATGTAGTAACCCTCGATGAACTGGCCTTTCTCGTCGAACAGGAAGCAGCGGTCGAAATCACCGTCAAAGGCAATCCCCATATCCGCGCCATGTTCAATCACCGCATTGCGGGTATCGGCGCGACACTCCGGCAACAGCGGATTAGGAATGCCGTTCGGGAAGTTGCCGTCCGGGGTGTTATGCACTTTGATCAATTCTACCGGCACGCCCAGCGCCTGAAAGCGCGCGTCGATGGCGTCCACCACCGGGCCTGCCGCGCCGTTACCGGAGTTGATCACCAGCTTCAGCGGGGTGAGGTTTTTAACATTGATGTAGCCGAACAGATGGTCGATATAGGCATCACGCAGGGAGATTTGCTTATAGCTTCCGCGCTGCGCGGGGTTCACCGGCGGGAAGTCGTTGGCCTCGGCCAGACGCTGCACGTCACGCAGACCGGTATCGCCACTGATGGGACGCGCGCCTTCGCGCACCAGCTTCATGCCGTTGTAGTCCATCGGGTTGTGGCTGGCGGTGACTTCAATCCCGCCGTCCACGCCAAGGTGGAAAGTCGCGAAGTAGATCTCTTCGGTGCCCGACAGGCCGATATCCAGCACGTCAACGCCGGCATCCTGCAACCCTTTTGCCAGCGCCAGCTTCAGCGCCTCACTGGTCAGACGCACGTCGCCGCCCAGCACAATGGTTTTCGGCTTCAGAAATTCGCCGTAAGCGCGACCAATCCGCCACGCAATCTCTTCATTCAGCTCTTCGCCCAGCCTGCCGCGAATATCGTAGGCTTTGAAACAGGTTAATTTTGTCATGTTTTTACCCTTATTCAGGCAACAGTTGTCCCTCTCCGGACTGGAGATATTTTTTGTAAAGTACATAACCATTAGATTTCGCGTTGCAGGAAGGCGGCGACTGCGCGTATCCCCGGGAGCTTAGTCAACGAAGTGACCGGGGTGCGTAAAGGAAGCCAACGCATCTGCGGCGCGAAAGATGATGGTTAGGGCGTCACACCCGGCCGTAGCGATCCTCAAACCGCACCACATCATCCTCTTCGAGGTAAGAACCCGAGCGCACTTCAATCAGATCGAGTGGAATTTTCCCTGGGTTTTCCAGACAGTGGGTGGCTCCCAGCGGAATGTAGACAGACTCGTTTTCACCGAGCAGTTTGATCTCACCGTCAATGGTTACTTTAGCGGTACCCGCCACCACCACCCAGTGTTCGGCGCGGTGGTGGTGCATCTGTACCGACAGCCCTTCCCCTGGTTTCACGGTGATGCGTTTGACCTGATAGCGGTCACCGGCGTCGATGGAATCATATTTCCCCCACGGACGGTACACTTCGCGGTGAATATGGTGCTCGTGGCGGCCATCGGCTTTGATTTGTTCAACCACTTTTTTGACGTCCTGCACCGCGTTACGGTCGGCAATCAGCACCGCGTCTTTGGTCTGCACCACCACCAGGTCTTTCACGCCGACGGTGGTCACCAGTCCCGATTCGGCATAGACGTAGCTGTTTTCCGTTTTATGGCTGATGACGTCGCCGTGATGGACGTTTCCCTCGGCGGTATGGGCGCTGATTTCCCACAGCGAGGACCAGGAGCCGACATCGCTCCAGCCCGCATCCATCGGCATCACCACCGCATCCGCCGTGCGTTCCATTACTGCGTAATCGACAGATTCTTCCGGACACGCCAGGAACGATGCTTCATCCACGCGAATGAAATCGAGATCCGGATCGACCACGCTCATCGCGTTTTCGCAGGCTTCCAGGATATCGGGACGGTATTTTTTCAGCTCTTCCAGATAGCGTCCGGCGCGGAACAGAAACATCCCGCTGTTCCAGTAATAATCACCGCTGGCGACATAGGCCTGCGCTGTTTCCAGACTCGGTTTTTCCACAAACTGCGCAACGTCAAACGCCACGGCATCGTTAACGCCGGGGGTGACATCGCCACGACGGATATAGCCGTAGCCCGTTTCCGGCAGATCCGGAACGATACCAAACGTGACCAGCTTTCCGGCTTCGGCGTACGGCATTGCGTTGCGCACCGCGTCGCGAAAGGCCTCTTCGTTGGCAATCACGTGATCTGCCGCCAACACCAGCATCAGCGGGTCGCAGTCCGGACTGTGACGTTTTGCCGCCAGCGCCGCTAATGCAATGGCCGGCGCGGTATTACGCCCCGCCGGTTCAAGAATAATGTTCTCCGTCAGTTTATTAAGCTGACGCAATTGCTCCGCGACGATAAAACGGTGCTGCTCATTGCAGATCACCACCGGACTTTCGCACTCCACGCCGTTAAGACGACAAATGGTCGTTTGCAGCATGGTGAGATCGCCTTTCAGGCACAGGAACTGCTTAGGATAAAGTACACGGGAAAGCGGCCATAAGCGGCTACCGGAGCCACCGGCCATCACAACCGGATAGAGTGTTGTCTGACTCATAATTTAATCCCGAATATCATTCATAAATTGACGTAGCACATTCTCTTTATCGAGCGTGCGTTCGGCATATTCACGTGCCACCGTGTTGTTTTTTGGCATGGTGAGCGCCATCGTTATCCCTGCCACCAGCGCATCGACCGATTCCGGCTCAACGCACACCGCAATGCCTGCATAGCGGTCGCAAAGCTGACCGAGTTCCGTCTCCGGTTCTGCGGTAATCACCGCATTGCCGCCCACCGCCAGAATATTGGTCAGTTTGGAGGGCAGAACGGCATCCGCCGCCCCGCGTTTTTGCACCACCAGGTGGCAATCGCCCATCTTCAATAGCGCAGGCAGCGCCTCGTAAGGCTGCAACGGGAAAAACAGAACGTTGTGCAGACCGCGCTCGCGGGCCATTTTCTCCAGACGCGCTTTGCCGCCGCCCTGCCCGACGATAGCGAAAACCAGCGGCTGCTCACGCAGTTGTTCCGCCGCCGCAATCACGTTTTCCAGCCCTTGCTTCTCGCCGATATTGCCGGAGTAAAGAATGATTTTTTTGTCATCCGGCAAACCAAGCTGTTGGCGGAGGCTGATAACCTCGTCATCGTTAACATTCTGAAAACGGGCGACTTCTGACCAGTTAGGGAAGAAGATCACTTTCTCTGCCGCCACCCCTTTCGCCTGGGCTTTATGCATCATTGAGCGGGAGATGGTGGAGACATTGTCGACGTTATGCAGACCGCTACGCTCGAAAGCGGTCGCCAGCTGTGCCACTTTGCCGGTTTTACCGTTGCCTGCCAGACCGAGCCCCAGCATCGCATCGACTTCATAATCCTGAATGTGCAGCAGCGTGCGGGCGCCTGAGAGTTTCGCCAGCAGCCGCATTCCCGGCGTACAAAACAGCGTGGGCACCACGCCAATAATGCGATCCGGCTTCCAGCGACGCTGCGCCATCAGCGGGAAAAAGCTGCTGAGGGCGAAGCTGCCCAGATGCAGTAATCGTTTCAGTGTTGACGGCTGCTTTGGCACATACAGTGGGCAGCGCCAGACAGTGGCATCCCCCTCTTCCCGGCGATAGCGCCAGGCTGAATAGCGCTCGCCCACTTTCCACTGCGGGTAATATGGCGGCGCGGTGATAACCCGCACATCATGGCCTTCGCGCGCCATCCACTCCACCATTTCACCGGTGTATTTACCGATGCCGGTTAACTCCGGTGAATAGTTGATGCCATACACAAGGATCCTCATAATCCCAGCGCCTTAGCCTGACATTCCGGCAAAAAATACGCCCGACTGTTGTCATGGACGTTGTCGCTAGCCAGCAACGCCGCGGGCGTCATCCAGCAGTAAGCGCCGTGCTGCGCGTCAGGCAGAGGCAAATCATGCGCCTGCACCCGCAGACGGAAACCGAGCACGATGTAATGCGTTGAGAAGTCTTCACCGGAAAAGTTATCGTCATAGAAATGCTGCCAGACGCCATAAAACTCCCCGGCAGACAGCGGCAAACGTAGCCCCAGTTCGGCTTCGGTCAGGCGTTCGAAGGCCGCACTCAGCGGCTCATCTTTTTGCACCCGGCCACCGGGCACGAACCAGAAGCCCTGCGCCGGTCGGTTCAGTCGTTTACCCAGCAGAAATTCCCCCTGCGCGTTTTCCACGATCAAATCGAGGGAGACAAGCGGCGTGGAACGCACGACGGTGGCAAAATCTTCCTGACGTAAAAACATGTTTACCCCCGGAACCGATGCTGATTCTCAAGGAACCACTGATATGTGCTGGCAAGGCCCGCTTCCAGTGAGATCTCGTGATACCAGCCCAGCTGATGCAAACGGGTCACATCCAGCAGTTTTCGTGGCGTACCGTCCGGCTTCGTCGCGTCAAACACCACGCGGCCCTTGTAGCCCACAACCTGAGCGATGGTCTGCGCCAGTTCGCGAATGGTGCAATCCACGCCCGTACCGACGTTAATGTGCGACAGCATCGGCTGGGTGTTCTCCTGCCAGACTTCGCTGTCCAGTTCCATCACATGGATGCTGGCGGCGGCCATATCATCGACGTGCAGAAACTCACGCATCGGCGTCCCGCTGCCCCACACCACCACGTCCGCCGCATTCTGCATGGTCGCTTCGTGGAAACGACGCAGCAACGCCGGGATCACGTGCGAATTGCTCGGATGGAAGTTGTCATGTGGACCATACAGGTTGGTCGGCATCACGGAACGATAGTCGCGCCCGTACTGGCGGTTGTATGACTCGCACAGTTTGATACCGGCAATCTTGGCAATGGCATACGGCTCGTTGGTTGGTTCCAGCGTGCCCTGCAACAGTTCACTCTCCGCCATCGGCTGTTTTGCCAGTTTGGGATAGATACAGGACGAACCGAGGAACAGCAGCTTATTCACGTTATGCAGATGCGCGGCGTGAATGATGTTGCTTTCCATCATCATATTTTCAAAGATGAAATCGGCCGGATACGTGTTATTGGCAACAATACCGCCCACCTTCGCCGCCGCCAGATAAACCTGATCGATACGCTCAGTGGCAAAGACATCCAGCACTGCCTTGCTGTCCAGCAGGTTCAGCTCATCGCGGGTGCGCAGCACCAGCTCCACATCACCACGCTGCGCAAGCTGGCGGGCAATCGCGGAACCCACCATTCCGCGATGACCAGCAATAAAAATACGTTGTTTGCTCATTCTCAGGACTCCAGCGCGATGGCAACCTCGTAGCCATGAGATTTCAGCAGGGAGTGTTTCTTCGCCGCTTCCAGATCTTTAGCGACCATCTCGGAGACCATTTCCTGCAACGTAATTTCCGGTTTCCAGCCCAGCTTCTCATGCGCTTTGCTCGGGTCACCCAGCAGGGTTTCCACTTCTGCCGGACGGAAGTAGCGCGGATCAACGGCCACAATCACATCACCGGGTTTCACGCCTGGCGCGTCATGACCGGTGACAGAAACCACAATCCCTTTCTCTTCCACGCCTTCGCCTTCAAAGCGCAGTTTGATCCCCAGCTGGGCCGCCGCCATTTCGACGAACTGACGCACGGAGTACTGCACGCCGGTCGCGATCACGAAGTCTTCCGGCTGTTCCTGTTGCAGCATCATCCACTGCATTTTGACGTAGTCTTTCGCATGGCCCCAGTCACGCAGGGAATCCATGTTGCCGAGATACAGGCAGGACTCCAGCCCCTGAGCGATGTTAGCAATCGCGCGGGTGATTTTACGGGTGACGAAGGTTTCGCCACGACGCGGCGATTCATGGTTAAACAGGATGCCGTTACAGGCGTAGATACCATAGGATTCACGGTAGTTGACGGTGATCCAGTAGGCGTAAAGTTTGGCGACCGCATACGGCGAGCGCGGGTAGAATGGCGTGGACTCTTTTTGCGGGATTTCCTGCACCAGACCGTACAGCTCAGAGGTCGATGCCTGATAGAAACGGGTTTTCTTTTCCAGACCGAGGAAGCGGATGGCTTCCAGCAGACGCAGCGTTCCCATCGCATCCACATCGGCGGTGTATTCCGGCGATTCGAAGGAAACCGCAACGTGGCTCATCGCACCCAGGTTGTAGACTTCATCCGGCTGCACTTCCTGCAGAATACGCGTCAGGTTGGAGGAGTCCGTCAGGTCACCGTAGTGCAGATGGAATTTCGGGTTGCTCGCATGGGGATCCTGATAGATGTGATCCACGCGCTCGGTGTTAAATGAAGACGCACGACGCTTAATACCGTGAACCTCATAACCTTTTTCCAGCAGAAGTTCTGCCAGGTAAGAACCATCCTGCCCGGTAACGCCGGTAATGAGAGCGACTTTAGACATTTTATTACCTCTTAATTATCCCCTAAATCGTTCGGGTTATAGCAAGGCGGTGACGCCGCTTATCCAGGAGCTTACAGAAGTAAGTGACCGGATAATCAAGGAAAGCCAACACTGCTACAGCCCGAAACATGACGGGGAAACTGATTACTTTTCAACGCGTTCGCGTATCACAACTGCGGGATTGCCACGGCAAATCATATTTGCCGGTAGCGATTTAAAAACACTGCTGCGCGCACCAACGACAGTGCCATCGCCTATCGTTACGCCTGGCGCCACAAACACATCCGTTGCCAGCCAGCATTTATTGCCAATCACAATCGGGGTGGCGTTAATATCAAAATGCGCGCTGGTATGATCGTGACTGCCGGTACACAAATAGCTTTTCTGCGAAACCACCGCATGGGCACCAATCGTAATATCGCCGAGCGTATATAAATTGACGTCATCCCCTACCCAGGCATAATCACCAATGGTTAATTTCCACGGATAGGTAATTTTCACCGACGGTCGAATGACTACGTTTTTTCCTATTTTCGCGCCAAACAGACGGAGCAAAAAAGCGCGCCAGCGATATAACACCTGCGGTGACCAGGAAAATAATGTTGCCTGTACGGCCCACCACAATTGCACTTTAATTACATTTCCGCCGCGAAATCCTTTCGGTACGGAGAAACCACGTAAATCCTGCATCATTAATCCTTATATTTCAGGCTTTGTTATATAAGGCTTTCGTTTTACCTGTCGTACGTAAGCGTAATAGCTTCGATAATTCAGCCCAAAAACCCGGCACGCGTAATATCTGACGCTGCACTTTTTTGGCATCTTCGCATAATTCCAGATTATTCGTCGTTGACACACCGCCCATTGAAAATTCAGAGACCAGACCGTCCAGTTTTTTAAAGTCATAACCTTCTTTATACAATCTGGCGGCCAGCGCATAATCCGATGACACTTTATATTGCAGGTCGTAGTGCCAGACTTTTAGTCCCGCCAGCGGGAAAAAGATTGCCTGATGGCTGGCCGGCAGGCTGTGATAGATATACCAACCGGGTTTCGCGCTACGCTTCGTTTTATGACCATCGCCAAAATCGAGCAGCGCATCACCGGTAATCATCACGTCATCTTTTTGTGTCTGTAACTGACGTACAACGTGGGCGACATCCGGATGAAAGATATCGCCGGAGTTAAGGAACAGCGCGAACTTGCCACGCGCCATTTCAATGCCCTTGTTCATCGCATCATAGATGCCGTTATCCGGTTCGCTGACAAAACGTAAGTGGTAGTTACCGCAGAGGTTTTCCAGAAATTCTTGCGTACCGTCATTTGAACCGCCGTCCACCACGATCCACTCAAAGCGGATGTCGGTCGCCTTCGCCAGATGCGCCAGCGACGCATGGGTTTTGACGATGCCGTCCAGATTGCGAAACGCGACGGTGATAATACTGAGCAGCATAGAATTAACCTCATCATACTTTTGTCATATTCAGCGCCTTGCGCAAAATAAACGGACAAACGATTAAAAATGCATATTCCGGGCTAAATATCGAACCGGTAAAAAACAGTGACACCGGTGTAAAAAGATAAAGTTGCACCCGAAAATTCCGATTATCGCCAAATGCATTTAACGTCATTTTTAAGATTTTCCACATGTACCACAGCGTCATTAACACCGCGAACCAGGAAAAATAAATAATCAGCAGATACAAACCATTGTCTATTGTTTTCCCGACATCTGCACCGTTAAAGATTCCGAATGATGCGACATATTCGTAAAGTGAGCCAAATCTGACGACGCCATCAATATGGGTTAAAGAATAACCGACCATCACTAACGGACCGACAATACGATAATAAGAAGACGACCCTTCCGTTCCTAAATCTCCAAGACGTGTGGAGATATAAGGAAATGCAAATATCACCCCTACTAAAAATACGGCTAATGAGATTATCGCCAGCGGCAGTTTTTTCTTTATCGCATCCTTATTCAGATACTGGAACGCCCATTCTAGCAGGTAAAACAGGATAAATGTCATTACCCCTGAAAACGATCCTGATAATATTATCCCTGCCAGAATCATAGCATCGGTTTTAGGCGTTTTGATACCAAACTGTTTGATGCTGAGCCAAATTGAGATTAAGGCCAGAGCAAAAAATGCCGGTTCGAAATAGAGCGCGGTGGTTCGCTTGCCGCCAAATTTAATAAAATTCAACACATAGCTATTGCTGTAAATAAGGTACTTCGAAATGCTTTCCATCAGGGTACTGCCGCCGGTCAGGATAATTTGCGCCATTTCCGCCGCCGCCAGCACCACCACCAACGCCACTACCAGATAGAAAAAGCGCAGGATCTTACGGTAGTTATGCGGCGAGATGGTTTTGAAGCGAATGCTCCAGACCATACCGATAATGATCACGATATAGACAAACAGCATCGTCGAGGTGACGTATTTGCTGGCGTCCAGTGACTGACCGAACAGATAGTTAAACGCCGTCAGCCCTGCACCAATCCCTAATGCAATCATCAGCTTCTTAATGCTGATTCGTTCAACGTACAGCAGCAATAAAACGGGTAAAAAAGTGACAATAGTGATGGGGAAACTTTCGCCCAGTTGGGCAATTTTGACGTTGACCAGCAGGTAGATCAGCGGCAGCAGCAGATAGCTACAGATTCTGATAGAACGAGACATATTCCTCCAGCATCTGTTGACCACTGTACGCCGCACGACTGCGCTCGCGGAAGGCGCTGAGCGAGGTACCAAAAACCGTCTGCGCGATGTCAGTTTTGTTCATCTGCACCAGTGACAGCACCTCTTCAGCGGCAAACGTTTTTCCGCCCGCCTTGCGCAGCACTTCCTGCGCCGCGTCGCTGTGGGTGGCGATCACCGGCACGCCGATTGACAACGCTTCACATAAAATCAGCGGATAGTTGTCCACGCGGGAGCTGAACACCAGCGCGTCCATCTGGTTGAGCGCGCTCATCAGTTTGCGTTTGTCGGTTTCGAAGCCGTGATTCACCACGTTTGCCCCGTCAAACGGCGAGAATTTGCCAAAGGTATGCAGTTCAACCTTATCGCCCAGCGCTATCATGTCGCGCACCAGACGCTGATTGGTTTTTCCGTCATAGCGCAGGTCATGAGCCACAATCGCAATTTTCGGTTTCCCCGGGGTCTCATTGACCGGAGACAATTCTGCCAGAATCGCTTCGGTCGCCACATCGATCCCATTATTGATAATGCGGCAGCGCCCCGCGCCGTACAGGCTGTTAAACGCATCGGCAACGTGTTGGCTTGGAGAGATAAACTGGCAACCCAGCGCCAGCATCTGGCGGAACAGTTGGCGTTTTCCATCGACCAGGTTATGCGCGCGGTCAACGTTCACCGGCGGATAATTACTCAGCGTCGGGCATTTCTGGCAGCCGGTTTTCCACCCCTCGCAGCCGTCGGTAAAGGCGCAGCGCCCGGTCACACTCCAGTGATCGTGCAGTGTCCAGACCAGCGTGACGTCCGGCTTGTGGTTTTTCACCTTTTCGCAGAACGCTACCACGTCAGCCAGATTCAACCAGTAGCTGTGCAGAACGTGAAAATGCAGCACCAGTGGGCCTGCCGTGCGGGTCACGGTACGGTAGAGATTGTTCAGATTGCCAAACAGATCGCGATTGAACAGGCGAAACAGGGCGATATTAGCCACTGATGTCAGACGCGGCGTCTGTTTGATGACATGAGGATAGTGGCTATGGCTGACGCTCTTTTTCCCGCCCTTGCCGTAGCCGTAAATAAATTGCGAAGTCAGCCCTTTTTGCAGTGCGCGCTGATGCAGATCTAATGCCACTCCAGCCGCACCACCTTCCGCCAGTCGCACATTAAATTGCACAATATTCATTTAATTACCTTCACCCGGGCCTTCTCGCCCACCACCAGCGCATTGTCCGGGATGCTGTCGAGCACCACGCTGCCTGCGCCAATCGTCACGTTATTTCCGATGCGGATGTCACCCAGCACGATCACGTTGGCACCCAGTTCGACGCCGTTGCCTATCACCGGACAGGCCAGGCTGTCAGCACCACGATTGCCGATAGTGACGCCATGACGAACCGTGAAATCGTCACCGGCCACCACGTTTTTGTTAATCACCACGGCGTAACCATGATGAATGGTGAAGCGTCGTCCGATGGTGGCCGCCGCCTGGATTTCATAGCCGAACAGGCATTCGGTTATCAGCCGATACAGCACCAGCACCGGCGCGGCCCACAGATTGTTCAGCACGTTTTTTTTGCGCCAGACGGAGCAGAAATGAGCAACCCGGTAGGCCAGCACCATGCAGCACGGGCGCAGGCTCCAGCTGTTCGCACGGATATCTTCCAGCATGCTTAACGTCCTCGCAGCCCGTCAGCCAGACGCTTGCCGTTGCGCAGTGAAAACAGCGTCAGCAACGTGCGCCAGGTCATGCGCTTATTGCGGATCTGGTAGAGCGTAAACAGCTGATATTTCTTACTGGCGCGGTCAAATTTATCTTTATGCTTGCGGTAAAAATGGAAGTAGCCAGAGAATTTCTTCGGCGACGAGGTGATCTGCATTTCGCCATGATTAACGTGCAGGATCTGCGTCGCCTCCTCCACCTTCCACGGTTCGCCATACTCCACCACCATCCGCAGAAAGATGTCGTAATCCTGCGCGGCTTTCAGTTCGGTATCGAACAGGCACTCTTTAAACCGCCACGCCCAGGTAAAGACCTGATTGCCAATGATGTTGCGTTTATAGAACAGGTGGCGCGAGTAAGGGGATTTCGGATACAGCGGCAGGCTCGCCGGCTGCGAGTAAACTTCGCCTTCGCAGACATAATCGTTGGCGTACAAAAAAGCGTGAGTCACCAGTTGATGTTTATGGGCAAGGAACACGCTCAAACGGTTTGGCGTCCACTCATCATCATCATCAATACCGGTGATGTAATGCCCTTGCGCCTGGACGATGGCCTGATTACGCACCGCGCAGGCGCCAGAGTTGATCTCATTATGGGTGTAACGTACGCGCGGGTCGTTTAATCCCTCAACAAACTGCTGTAGCTGTTCATAAGAGGAAGAGCAATCATCAACAATGATCATCTCCCAGTGGGGATAGTCCTGACGCAGCACCGATTTAATTGCCCGAATGGCGAGCTGCTGCCGGTTCCAGGTTGGCATATAAATGGAGATCAGCGGATTTTCTGTATTCATGCTCTTTTCCCAGGAAGTGATGCCGGAGGGCCCAACGTGTAGGCCACTCACGATTTTTTATTTTGTGTCGGACTTGTATTCGTACTCGTAGTACCCGTAATCCTGATACCCGGTGGCGCGCCGGAAGATGGAGTTGAGGATCACCCCTTTCACCTGAATGCCGTTTTGCTCAAAACGGCTCAGGCTGGTTTCCACCTCTTTCAGGGTATTGACGGCATAGCGAGCGACCATCAACGTCGTGCCTGCGTGACGTCCGACAATCGCGGCGTCGGTGACGGCCAGGATTGGCGGCGTATCGATCAGCACCAGGTCATAGTGGCTACTCGCCCAACGCAGCAGTTCAGCAAAGCGTTCGCTCATCAGCAGCTCAGACGGGTTTGGCGGTACCTGACCGCGCGGTACAAGGTCAAAATTAGGAATGGACGTCGGTTTCGCGCAGGAGGCGATATCCCCTTTGCCGACCAGAATCTCGGACAGACCGTTGACGTTATTGGTGCCGAGCAGTTCGTGGGTATAGCCTTTACGCATATCGCAGTCGATCAGCAGTACACGCTTGTTGGTCTGGCTGATCACCGCCGCAAGGTTGGCGCAGACAAAGGTCTTTCCGATAGACGGGCTAACCCCGGTGAGCATCAGGACATTGTTTTGTGCCTGCATCATGGCGAAGTGGAGGCTGGTGCGCAGGCTGCGCACAGCTTCAATCGCCAGATCGGTCGGGTTACCCACTGCCAGCAGTTGGCTCTGCTTGTAACGCTTAACACCCTTAATGGTCTTGACGCTATCCCGCGCTTTCTGCCATTCCGACAGCGGAATGCTGGCGTATACGCTGATGCCATTCTCTTCCAGCACCTGCGGGCTTTCGATACCGCGGTTGAGCAGTGAACGCAGCAGCACACCAACGATAGAGAGCATCAGGCCCAGAATGATGCTGCCGAGAATGATCAGCGCTTTCTTCGGCTTCAGCACGCCAGGCTGGGCAATGGCCGGGTCAACGATCCGCACGTCACCCACGGTGCTGGCCTCGGTGATCTTCAGCTCCTGCTGTTTGTTCAGCAATTGCATATAGACCTGCTGACCCGACTCAACGTCACGCGTCAGGCGCACAATCTCCTGCTGCGTTTTCGGCATCGCCGTCACGCGCCCGTTCAGTTTGGCTTTTTCATCTTCCAGCGCCTGACGTTTTTCCAGCAGCGTGCGGTACGCCGGGTGCGCTTTGGTGAAGAGTTTCGAGATTTCCGCTTCTTTAAAGGTCAGTTCGTTAAGCTGCGCATCAATGTTAACCATTGAGTCCAGCACGGCTTTCGCTTCCAGCGGCAAATCGACGGAGTCTTTATCCTGACGAAACGCATTGAGTTTATTCTCTGCCACGTCCAGATGCTGGCGCACTTCCGGCAGCTGTTTCGCCAGGAAGGCCAGGCTTTTCGCCGCCTCGGCAGATTTGCGCTCAACGTTCTGTTCCAGATAATTTCGGGTAATGCTGTTGAGAATGTCGCGGATCTGATCGCGGTCTTCGCCAGTAAAGCTCAGGCTGAGCACGCCGGTATCTTTGCCGTTTTCGACTACCGTCAGGTTGTTTTGCAGGTTATTGATCATCCCCAGCGTGGAGAATTTGGTGACAGTAAATTCCGTGTCCGGTCGAGCATGAATTTCACTGACTACTATCGTGACGCCGTCTTTGCTCAGCGTCTGCCCGACCTGTCCGCGCGCGCTGAAGCCGCCGTCGCTGGTCAGTTGGTAGTCTTTGTCACTCAGCACCGTCAGGGTGAAGGTCTGCTCGTTCATCCCTTTCGGCAGGGTAAAGGTGGTGACTTTTGCCGATTCATTCTGTCGCCCCATCAGCCGTTCCCAGCCCGCGCCAAACAGCGGGAAGGTGTTTTTGGTGACCGAAATATCCAGATCCAGATCGTCCACCGTTTTGCCTAATACCAGACGCGACTGGATGAGCTGAATTTCCGCTTCCGAAGCCGGCGGCTTGTTGGATAACGCAGAGCCGATATCCTGCACCAGCGAGTTGCCGGTGTTTTGTTCAATCTGTACCAGCGCATCCGCACTGTAGATCGGCGTGGCGAAGAGTGTGTAAATCACCGCGCATAGCGCAAAGACCGCCGTAATGCCCAGCACCCACCAACGCGCTTCAATAACGGTACCCACCAGGCGACCGATATCGATCTCATCATTGCCCGTTACCGGTGCGGCAGACTGTTTTACTTTTTCTGTCATTATTTTACCTGCTCTGCGTTCAATGCCTGCGCCCACTGGCGAGCAGACCGTTCAAGTAAGGCGTACACCGCTTCAAACGCCTCACGGCTTTTACGATACGGGTCGGGAATTTCGCGTTCATCGTCCCAGTGCCCGAAAAGCATGACCTTGCCACGCATCTCGGGCGCCAGTTCGTGCAGAGAGGCGATATGTCTTTTTTCCATCGCCAGGATCAGGTCATAGTCCCGGCACAGCCGCCCGGTGACCTGACGCGCGCAGTGTCCTTCCAGAGAAAGATCATGACTTGCCGCCACGCTCACCGCTGAAGCGTCAGCGCCTTTTCCCACCAGCGCGCCCAGACCGGCGGATTCCACCGTTATCTGCGGGTGATATTGTTTAAGCAAACGCTCTGCCGTCGGGGAACGGCAAATGTTCCCCACGCAAACCACTAATATTTTGTTAAACATGACGATTACCAGTTATGAAGGTCGCTGGCCGTATCCGTCATGTAACGGACACCGCTGATGGTCGGCAGCAACTGATTGATCAGACGGTTCCAGCGCGCGACCGGTGCGGTGGTGACATACACCACGTCATACGGCTGCAGACGGAATTCCGTCGCCATGACCAGAGAGGTCGCATCAGACATATCGAGCTGATAGATGTTGGCAATCTTGCCGCCAGGGCCTTTGCCTTTCAGCGGACGGATCACGAAGATGCCGCTGGCGTTGGAGGTGGTCAGATCGATGCCTTCGGCGTTACCCAGCGCTTCGGTCAGCGTCATGCCGCTGAAGTCCATTTTGAGGGTGCTCTGTTTTTTCACTTCACCCATCACGAACACTTTCAGGTCGTCATTGCGCGGCACATAGAGAATATCGCCGGGATAAAGCAGACGGTTCTGGCTGAGATCGCCGTTTTGCATCAGCGCCTGCAGTGAAATGCGTTGTTCTTTGCCTTTGTGCGTCAGCACCACATTGCGCCAGTCAGCCACTTCCGTCAGGCCGCCGGCGGCGTTAATGGCGTCCAGCACGGTCAACGGCACGTTGGTGATCGCCTGCTGCCCGGATTTATTCACCTGCCCGGAGATGTAGGCTTTTTGCGAACGGAAAGCGGCGATATTAACGTCCACCTGCGGGTCAGCAATGTACTTCGCTAAGCGCCCGGTAATATCACTACGGATTTCTGCCAGGGTTTTTCCGACCACGCTGACCTTGCCGATGTACGGGTAAAACATGGTGCCATCGGGCTGAACCCAGTTACCGGTATCGCTGGAGCTACGGTATTGGCCCGCAGGCGTAGTGAGTTCCGGGTGATCCCAGACGGTCACACTCAGCACATCCCCTGCCCCGACACGGTACTCATAGCTGGCGAGCTCCTGGTCCAGCGACATATTCGGCTGGGCGACATTCGGGCGCGGGCGTAATTGTTCTACCAGTCGTGGCGTGAGTGGATACACGTTCACCATCCGGTCGAGATCAAAGTCAGCGTCTTGCTGTTTAATCACGTCTTTGCCCATCGTAGACATATTGCTGCCCGGAAGTACTGTGCAACCGCTTATCAAGGTTACCGACACCAATAATGGCATCAATTTCATTTTGGATTTCATCATTGATTATTTATCACTTTGGCAGAGTAATTATCCTGTGCAATTTAAATAGCGACTTCGCCGTACACATTTACATTGCAGTTAATTGAAAAGAAATTTAACTGGCATCAGTCCTAAAAAAATTGAATTCATCCGTAAGCTATTGACAGAATAATGCAGACTCGTCATCAGGCGTTCAGGCACGCTACCGCCCCTGGCTTTTTAGCTACCAATACACTGATTAGGTTATGTTTTTATAAGCCTTGTTATTTCACTGTTTGTCGTAACAGAGAAAATGTTAAGGCATTCTGAATGTCAGCCATTAATGAACCGGAACCCCACGTAATATATTTACTCGTCCATCATTAACGCTGGAAGAATTGTTACAGCTAACGTAATTGCAGGCAAGGTAACACGCCTGCTATTCTCTGTTTTTAAGATTAATATTAAGCGATATATTGGCCAGATTTTAGGAATTACTTGATGTTGACAGAATCTATTTCCTCTATTCACCCTGCGATATTTCCTAAATAGCTTTTTGCCATATTTAATTATTCCCGACAGAAACTTTATGGTTATTTTCAGCGCAATCAGCAAGGTGAATACATGAGAAATCCCCTCTCGCCATTGCATTTTCCGTCCGCTTTATCCATGATCGAATTGTGACAATTGTCATATAACGAAAGGTATTACATTTACTATGGAATGGATCGCCGATCCGTCAATCTGGGCCGGACTGGTCACGCTGGTCGTGATCGAATTAGTCCTCGGCATTGATAACTTAGTCTTTATTGCCATCCTCGCAGAGAAACTGCCGCCTGCGCAGCGCGACCGTGCGCGCGTGACCGGGCTTATCCTGGCAATGCTGATGCGTCTGCTGCTGCTGGCATCAATCTCGTGGCTGGTCACGCTGACCAAACCGCTGTTTAGCGTGCACGGTCTGAGCTTTAGCGCCCGCGATTTGATCATGTTGTTTGGGGGCTTCTTCCTGCTGTTTAAAGCCACAATGGAGCTGAACGAACGGCTCGAAGGGAAAGACAGCAACAACCCCACTCAGCGCAAAGGGGCGAAATTCTGGGGCGTGGTGGCGCAAATTGTGGTGCTGGATGCCATCTTCTCGCTCGACTCCGTGATCACCGCCGTCGGTATGGTGGATCACCTGGCGGTGATGATGGCGGCGGTGATTATTGCCATCAGCCTGATGCTACTGGCGAGTAAGTCGCTCACCCGCTTTGTGAACAGCCACCCGACCATTGTCATCCTCTGTCTCAGCTTCCTGCTGATGATCGGCTTCAGTCTGGTGGCGGAAGGCTTCGGCTTCCGGATCCCGAAAGGGTATCTGTACGCCGCCATTGGCTTCTCGGTGATGATCGAAGCGTTGAACCAGTTGGCTATCTTTAACCGTCGTCGTTTCCTGTCGGCCAATCACACCCTGCGCCAACGGACGACCGAGGCGGTAATGCGTCTGTTGAGCGGCCAGAAAGAAGAAGCCGAACTGGATGCGGAAACCGCCTCGCTGCTGGTTGACCATGACGACAGCCAGATTTTCAACCCGCAAGAGCGTCGAATGATTGAGCGCGTACTCAACCTCAATCAGCGCACGGTCAGCAGTATTATGACCTCGCGCCATGACATCGAGCATATCGACCTCACCGCGCCGGAAGAAGAGATTCGCTCGCTGCTGGAAAAAAACCAGCATACGCGCCTGGTGGTGACCGGTGGTCACGATGAGGAAGATCTGCTGGGCGTGGTGCACGTGATTGACCTGCTACAACAGTCGCTGCGCGGTGAACCGTTGAACCTGCGGGTATTGATTCGTCAGCCGCTGGTGTTCCCGGAAACGCTACCTCTGCTTCCGGCGCTGGAACAGTTCCGCAATGCGCGAACGCACTTTGCTTTTGTCGTCGATGAATTCGGCTCAGTGGAAGGGATCGTGACGCTCAGTGACGTCACGGAAACCATTGCCGGTAATCTACCGAACGAGGCAGAAGAGATAGATGCCCGCCATGACATCCAGAAAAACCCGGACGGCTCATGGACCGTCAACGGCCACATGCCGCTGGAAGATCTGGTGCAATATGTCCCGCTGCCGCTTGATGAAAAACGGGAATATCACACCATTGCGGGTCTGCTGATGGAAGAATTGCAGCGCGTGCCGAAGCCGGGAGAAGAAGTCCAGGTGGGCGATTTCCTGCTCAAAACGTTGCAGGTGGAAAGCCATCGCGTACAGAAGGTTCAAATTATGCCTTTACGCAATGAGGATGAGATGGATTACGAGGTTTAATATGAAACAATGCCGGGTGACGAATGTGCCGCCCGGCATATGGCCATTATCCGTTTCCAGGCCGAATTAAGACGCGAAGCGTCGCCATCCGGCACATACGCCCTACCGAATCAGAGTTTATCCAGCAGCTTCTTCACATCTTTGCCGTTGCGGGAATCTTTATTTCGCTCCGCCCAGTCGTTCAGACGACGCTTCGCTTCATCCTGCATATGCTTACGCAGTAACTGATCCACCTGCAGATTGTAATTCAGCGCCTGCCAGTTACCGTAAACCCGCAGCGGAACCGGAGTCGCCTTCAGGAAATCGATCAGCTTGCTTTCGCCCTTCCAGCCATCCAGCACCCGCACGTTAAACTGCGTGTCACAGGTTTGCCCGACCAGGTCGAGCGTCCCCTGCCCCGTCAGGGACAACATTGCGGACTCGCCTGCCATGTTATCCAGCGTCAGTTTACCGTGATCCAGAGTCAGGTCCGTGACAAAGCGGGCCAGACGCGTCGCGTTATCAACGCTTTGCATCGACTGTACATCGCCGCCGCTGCGTTCCACGGCCTGCTGAATCAACTGCTGGAAGTTCATGCCCTCCATCCGCGTGTCGCGCATGTCAACATGGGCTTTCCCCTGCCAGCTGTGACGGAATGACTGGGCATCGATATCCACACCGGAAAAATCTCCCGCCAGCGACATCTTGCCGGTCAGGGCAATCGGATAGTTGAATGCCTTGAGGATCGTACCGATTTCGACGTTGTCCAGACGCGGCTGGAATACCACTTGTGGCGTTTGCGCACGCGTATCCAGCGTCCCCGGCAACGATATCATCCCGCCATCGAGTTTGCCTTGCAGTTCGGCGATCGTCAGCACATCGGACTGATTCGTCATACGGCTACTGACGTCGGTAAAATTCATCCCACGCCAGGTCACGTTATCCGCTTTCAGCGCGATATCGGCACTAAAGCCTTTCAGCCCCTGATAGGCGGGTTCATCCACACGACTTGAAATCACCGGACGCGCCAGCGGCGGCTGACTTCCCCCCTGCGCCACCGCGCCGTTGGCGCTGCTGGCATTTTCGGGCGGCGCTAACAGGTTATCCAGATTCAGGCGGGCAAATTGCAGGTTGACGAGCCATGCCGGTTGTTCCTTCAGCGTCACCTGCACGTTTCCGGTCAGGGCGCTGTCGTTCGCCGTCACATTGAGTTGGCTGAAGGTGAGCGTTTTCTTCTCTTCCTGCCACTGCGCCTGCAGTTGTCCCTGCCCCTGGATGCCCTGTTTCGGCAGATCGGCGCCCTGTAACTGCCAGCTTAACTGTTGAATACCCGCGGTGAAGTTATGCGGATAGTCGGAAGCGTCAACGGTACCGTTGAAAGCAAGGGTAAGGTCGCGCTGGTCGCGATTCACCCGGCCTGAAAATTCGAAGGTGCCGCGATGCTGTGCATCCTGCTCCATTTGCAAACGAATATCGCGAACGGTTACCTGTTCATCATCTTCATGCTGAAAGACCAGTACGCTGTCCGCTACACGCAGGCTGGCGACATCAAACGACCAACCGCGATCTTCAGCAACATCTGGCAAGGTGTTGTCTTTCGGGGCCACCGGGGCGTTTTCACGGCGTACCGCTTCCGTTTGCGGCGTTAGCTGAATCACTGCGCCTTTGAGCATCACCTGTTTGACACTGAGCTGATGGCTCAGCAGCGGCCACAGTGCGACATCCAGACGCATATTATCCGCACGAACCAGGGGTTCAGCGGCCCCTTCTGCCGTTAACACCATACGCCCGGAGAGGATGCTGAGTTGCGGCCAGACGTGCCAGCGCAGTGGGCCGTCCAGTTGCAGTTGATAACCGCTTCGCGCAGCCACCTGTTGCACCATATAGGCGCGGAAATCATTCGGATTGACTAACAATACTAACGCGGAGAAGCCGGCCACCAACACGACCAGCAAAATCATCAGCGTCGTCAGAAATCGTCTCATGCTATCCTCAATGGAGTAGACTCAGTCTTTATCAATCCGGCTGGCGACAGCGCCCTGCTGATCGCGATACTTCGCATCTTCACGACGGTTGTAAGGTCTAAGCGCAGGTCCCGATAGCGGCTCGAAGCTCAACGCGCCGATCAGCATCCCTGGGCGCAGAGCCAGCGGCAATTTACCGGAATTATAGAATTCCAGCACGATACAGCCAGACCAGCCCGGATCGATACGGTGCGCGGTCACATGAACCATCAGACCCAGGCGCGCCAGTGAAGAGCGACCGTCCAGCCACCCCACCAGGTCCGCTGGCAGGGTCACCGACTCATAGGTCACTGCCAGCGCCAGTTCGCCAGGATGCAGGTAAAATGCATCCCCTTCCGCCAGGACGATCTCATCGCTCATAACGCGATCCAGCGCAGCGCTCACTTCTGCCTTCGGTCCACTTAAATCGATAAAGGCAGCGGTATGTCCACTAAATGTACGAAATTTATTGCCCAGGCGCACATCCACGGTTGCGCCATTAATGCGCTCAACGGGCGGACGCGGGTTGATCGACAAACGGCCTTCATCAAGCCAGGCTTCAATATCTCGGTCACACAGACGCATGGCACTTTCTCCTTTCGTGCATCGGGCGCTTAACGCATTGTGCATTAAGGGCAAACCAGGTTATCACTGAACGGTACACAATTCGCCGGGCTTATTCAAAGAACTGACTGATTTTCGCTTTCAGAATATCAATGGCGATGCGATTTTTCCCACCGCGCGGCACGATAATATCGGCGTATTGTTTAGACGGTTCAATAAATTGCAGGAACATCGGACGCACGGTCTTCTGATACTGCGCCATGACGGAATCCATTGAACGACCACGTTCGTTAACATCACGCTTGATACGGCGCATCAGGCAGATATCCAGCGGGGTATCGACAAAAATAGAGAAGTTCATCTCTTCGCGTAAACGCGCGTCGGTCAGCAGCAAAATCCCTTCAAGAATGATGACTTTCTTTGGCTCAACACGAACCGTCTCTTTCATGCGGGTGTGTTCGACGTAGCTGTATACCGGTAGTTCGATCGCCGAACCCCGTTTGAGGGCCTGCAGGTGCTGAAACAGGAGGCTGTGATCCATCGCATTCGGATGGTCGTAGTTAGTTTTAACGCGTTCTTCCATCGACAGATGGCTTTGATCTTTGTAATAGCTGTCTTCGGGAATAACGCCGATATGTTCGTCACCGACTTGTTCACGCAACTCGCGATAAAGGGTACTGGCAATAAGACTCTTGCCGGAAGCCGATGCGCCAGCAATACCGATAATGACGCACTGATGGGACTGATCAGTCATAAATTTAGCGACCTGAATAACCTGGTTAGGAAGGACGACGCCGCATGGGCGTCAAACGCGGCAATTATAGGGATTTCGGGCGTGCGATACCAGTCGAGATAGCAGGGAGTGTATTTCGCGCCCAACGTTTCCCTGTCGCAAATTTATTTGTTCAGATTTAGAGCACCCCGCGGAATTAACCCGGTTTCGCAGTAATTAATCGCCATATAATGTCAAATAATGAGCAACCGGGATATAAATTGTAAATTGTTTGTACTAGCATAAACAGAGAATATCACGATGCGTCCGGGCGTTCCGCGACGTTCCGGCCACTCGGATACAGGGTAATGAGTAAACCATCCCAACATGTTTTAGTTACCTTGCCGCATCCTCTGCTGCGCTTCGTCAGTTTAGGGCTGACGGCTTTTATTTTTACCCTTTTCTCACTGGAATTATCCCAGTTTGGCACCCAACTCGCCCCGCTCTGGTTCCCGACGTCGATCATGATGGTGGCCTTTTACCGTCACGCCGGACGGATGTGGCCCGGAATTGCGCTCGCCTGTTCGTTAGGGAGCATTGGCGCATCGCTGGTCTTGTTCCCGCCCAGCGCGCTGAATTTTACCTACACCGCGATCAACATCATTGAAGCCGTCGTCGGCGCTATGCTGTTACGTAAGCTGTTACCCTGGTACAACCCGTTACAGAATCTCAATGACTGGCTACGTCTTGCCTTCGGCAGTGCGGTTATCCCGCCGCTGTTGGGCGGTATTCTGGTGTGGATTATGTCGCCGAATGAAACGCCGTTGAAAGCGTTTCTGATTTGGGTGCTGTCGGAATCCATCGGCGCGCTGGCGCTGGTACCGTTGGGATTATTGTTCAAACCACACTACCTGTTGCGCCACCGCAACCCGCGTCTGCTCCTGGAAACATTGCTGACGCTAGTCGTCACCCTGGTTCTGAGCTGGTTCGCCATGAAGTATGTTCCATGGCCCTTTACGTTAGTGATCGTACTGCTGATGTGGAGCGCCGTGCGGTTGCCACGGATGGAAGCCTTTCTCATCTTCCTCGCTACCGTCATGATGGTATCGCTGATGATGGCGGCCGACCCGTCACTGTTGGTCACCCCCAAAGTGCATGTCATGAACAACCTGCCGTGGCTGCCGTTCTTAATGATTCTCTTACCCGCGAACATCATGACCATGGTGATGTACGCCTTTCGCGCCGAACGTAAGCACATTACGGAAAGCGAAGAACGTTTTCGCAACGCGATGGAGTATTCAGCGATCGGTATGGCGCTGGTCGGTACAGAAGGGCAATGGCTGCAGGCCAACAAAGCGTTATGCCAGTTTCTCGGCTATAACCAGGATGAGTTACGCGCGCTGACCTTTCAGCAGCTCACCTGGCCGGAAGACCTGCATAAAGATCTGGAGCAACTCACCATGCTGGTGAGCGGCGACATTAATAGCTATTCGATGGAGAAACGCTATTACACCCGTACGGGCGAGATCGTCTGGGCGCTGCTGACCGTCTCGCTGGTCCGCCATTCTGACGGCACGCCGCTTTACTTTATTGCCCAAATTGAAGATATCAACGATCTCAAACATACCGAATGGGTTAACAAACGGCTGATGGAACGCATCACGCTGGCAAACGAAGCTGGCGGCATTGGGATCTGGGAATGGGAACTGCAACCCGACGTCATCAGTTGGGATAAGCGTATGTTCGAACTGTATGAGGTTCCCGCTCATGTTAAGCCCACCTGGTCGCTCTGGTACGACTGCGTTATCCCGGAAGACCGCGAGTATGCAGAAAAGGTGGTTCGTGACTCCTTAGCCGCGCGCCTGCCTTTTAAGATGGAATTCCGCATTGCGGTGAAAGACGGCGTCCGCCATATCCGCTCGCTGGCGAATCGGGTGTTAAATAAAGATGGCGAAGTCGAACGACTGCTCGGTATCAATATGGACATGACCGAAGTGAAGCAGTTGAATGAAGCGCTGTTTCAGGAAAAAGAGCGTTTGCACATTACCCTCGACTCCATCGGGGAAGCGGTGGTGTGTATTGACGTTGATCTGAAAGTTACCTTTATGAACCCGGTCGCCGAGAAGATGAGCGGTTGGCAGCAGGAGAATGCCATTGGCGTACCGCTGTTGACGGTACTGCGCATCACCTTTGGCGATAACGGTCCGCTGATGGAGAACATCTACAGTGCTGATATGTCCCGCTCCGCCATCGAACAGGAGGTGGTTCTCCATTGTCGCAACGGCGGCAGTTACGACATTCACTACAGCATAACCCCGCTTAGCACCCTGGACGGTGGAAATATCGGTTCAGTGCTGGTAATTCAGGATGTCACCGAGTCACGTAAGATGTTGCGCCAGCTAAGCTACAGCGCCACCCACGACGCCCTCACCCACCTGACCAATCGGGCTAGTTTTGAAAACAAGCTGAAACTGCTGCTGCAAACCGTCCGCAGTGCGCATCAGCGCCACGCGCTGGTCTTTATCGATCTTGATCGTTTTAAAGCGGTAAATGACAGCGCCGGTCACGCGGCGGGCGATGCGCTGCTGCGCGAACTGGCGCAACTGATGCTCAGCATGTTGCGTTCCAGCGACGTGCTGGCGCGTCTGGGCGGTGATGAGTTCGGCCTGCTGTTGCCGGAGTGTAATATTGAAAGCGCGCGCTTTATCGCCACGCGGATCGTTAACGCCGTCAATGATTACCACTTTATGTGGGAAGGCCGCCTGCATCGCATTGGTGCCAGCGCCGGGATCACGCTCATCGACGAGAACAATTGCCAGGCGGTTGAGGTGATGTCGCAGGCAGATATCGCCTGCTATGCCTCTAAAAATGGCGGGCGCGGCCAGGTGACCGTGTATGAACCACAACAAGAGCAGGCGCATCACGAGCGCGCGATGATGTCGCTGGATGAGCAATGGCGGATGATTAAAGATAACCACTTGCTGATGGTCGCCCGCGGCGTTGCGTCACCACGCATTCCCGAAGCACGTAATTTCTGGCTGATCTCGCTGCGACTGTGGACCAGTGAAGGAGAAGTCATGGAAGAGCAGGCCTTTCGGGCAAGCTTAGCCGATCCGGCGCTCAGCCATGCGCTGGATCGCCGCGTGCTCCATGAATTTTTCCATCATGCAGCGCCGGCGGTTGCCAGCAAAGGACTCAGCGTCGCCCTGCCGCTTTCGGTGGCGGGATTAATCAGCACAACGCTGATTGACGAACTTCTGGCTCAACTGGAGCAGAGCACTCTGCCGGGACGCCTGCTACATCTGATTGTGCCTGCGGAAGCGCTGTTACTGAACCCACAGGAGAGCACCAAAGCAATTCAGACATTACGCCAGGCAGGGTGTCACATCATTGTGAGCCAGATTGGCCGCGATCTGCAGATCTTCAATCTGATGACCAAAAGTTTGGCGGATTACCTGCTGCTCGACAGTGAGTTGAGCGCCAGCATTCACGGCAACATGATGGATGAAATGCTGGTGTCGATCATCCAGGGCCACGCCCAGCGCCTGGGGATGAAAACCATTGCCGGGCCGGTGCAAACGCCGATCGTCATGGATACGCTGTCAGGTATTGGTATCGACCAGATTTATGGCGATATCATCGCCGAAGCGCAACCGCTGGATCTGCTACTCAACACCAGTTATTTCGCGATCAACTGACGGCTGCCATCCCTCGGTATACCAGATGTGCAATAACGCGTAGGAGCGCCAGGGTTTCCAGCGCTCCGCATAGCGACGGATCTGCGCGGGAGTCATCCCCGGGAAACGTTGTTTGATCAGATAGTCGTCAGGCAAAAACACGTCCTTCGCCTGCCAGCCGCGCAGGGCAAAATAGTTTGCCGTCCAGCGACCAATCCCCGGAAATCCCTGTAGCATTTTGATTCCCTGTTCAATATCTTCCGGCGGCTGGGTTACCAGTATTCCATCCCGGGCGGCCTGCGCCAGATGGATAAGCGCGTTGGCGCGCATCAGCGGCATGCCCAACGCTTTCAGTTCCAGCGGATCGGCTGCGGCTAGCTGTTCAGGCGTAGGGAAACAGACGTACTCCGGGCTGTCCGCTAACACGTCGCCATACCATCGCACAACCTTCGACGTCAGCTTTGCCGCCATCGCCACGCTCACCAGTTGGCCCAGAATCGCCCGGACGCCCTGCTCAAAGGCGTCCACCGAACCGGGCAGGCGCAGTCCCGGACGCGCTGCGCCCAGTTCACCTAACGCATGGCTGATCTGCTGTGGTTTACAGCGCAAATCAAACAGTCGCTCCATTTTTTCAAGGCAGATATCCGCGACCGGCAATAGCCCTTCACTCAGCGTCACCTGAAGCGTGTTCGTCGCGGTGTCGGGAACGGCGGCGATGATTCCCTTATGTTGTCCTATCGCCAGGCTTCGCGTGTAGCGTAACGCCTCGACGGTTTCCACCCCGTCGACCGCACGGGCGGCAAGGAAACCCAGAATCCATGACCAGTCATAAGGCGGTTGCCAGTTCAGGGTAAACATCATCCTCTCCTTTTTCTGCAAACCTTCAGCATAATCGCTATTCAGGCGTTGTGCTTTGCTTTCATATTCCAGTTGTCGCGACGACGACATTTCGCTAAAGTCACGCCCCTTCTTCACTGGCATGGGGATTTTCAAGGTGTTTATTGGATTTGATTACGGTACCGCTAACTGTTCTGTCGCCATCATGCGCGACGGCAAGCCGCAACTGCTGAAAATGGAAAATGGCAGTACGCTGCTGCCTTCCATGCTTTGCGCGCCGACGCGTGAATCGGTGAGCGAATGGCTCTACCGCCATCATGATGTTCCGACACCAGACGATGAAACGCAGGCGCTGTTGCGTCGGGCCATTCGCTTCAATCGCGACGAGGACATTGACGTTCACGCCAGCAGCGTACAGTTTGGCCTGTCATCGCTTGGACACTATATTGACGACCCGGAAGAGGTGTACTTCGTTAAGTCGCCGAAATCCTTCCTCGGCGCCAGCGGACTAAAACCGCAACAGGTCGCGCTGTTCGAAGATTTAGTCTGCGCAATGATGCTGCACATTCGTCAACAGGCACAAAACCAGCTCCCCGAAGCCATCATCCAGGCCGTGATCGGACGTCCCATTAACTTCCAGGGATTAGGCGGCGATGAGGCGAACAGCCAGGCGCAGGGTATTCTGGAACGAGCGGCAAAACGAGCTGGCTTTCAGGATGTCGTTTTCCAGTATGAGCCGGTGGCGGCGGGACTGGATTACGAAGCGACATTACAGGAAGAGAAACGCGTCCTGGTGGTGGATATCGGTGGGGGGACCACTGACTGTTCGTTACTGCTGATGGGGCCACAATGGCATCACCGCGCTGACCGCGAATCCAGCCTGCTGGGTCACAGCGGCTGTCGCGTTGGCGGGAACGATCTAGATATCGCGCTGGCGTTTAAACACCTGATGCCGCTGCTGGGGATGGGGGGCGAAACCGAGAAAGGGATCGCCCTACCGGTGCTGCCGTGGTGGAACGCGGTGGCGATCAACGACGTTCCGGCACAAAGCGATTTCTACAGCAGCGCCACGGGGCGTCTGCTGAACGACCTGGTACGCGATGCCCGCGAACCGGAGCAGGTGGCGCTGCTGCTGAAAGTCTGGCGTCAGCGTCTCGGTTATCGGCTGGTCCGCAGCGCCGAAGAGAGCAAAATTACGCTGTCTGCACAACCCGAAGTTAATGCAGCGCTCCCGTTTATCCGCGACGATCTGGCCGCCGTCATCAGCCAACAGGGGCTGGAGCGCGCGCTGGATCAGCCGCTTTCCCGGATACTGGAACAGGTGCAACTGGCGCTGGATAACGCCCAGGAAAAGCCAGACGTCATCTATCTGACCGGTGGCAGCGCACGCTCGCCGCTGATCAAAAAAGCGCTGGCCGCCAAACTGCCGGGTATTCCCATTGCCGGTGGCGATGACTTCGGCTCCGTCACCGCCGGTCTGGCCCGCTGGGCTGAGGTGGTATTCCGCTAAACGCCTCGCAAGCTGAACGCGGATGGATTGACATTAAGGTTCATGTGGCTTAGTTTCAGGAGTGAGGGTAAGGGAGGGTTTCACCTCCCCCTGGTGTCTTAGTAAGCCGGTAAGCTAATGACTAAGAGTATCACCAGTATGATGACTACCTTCATCATAACCCTTTCCTTATTTTGGCCCCTTCCTCGGGAGGGGCTTTCCCGTTTCAGCGTCCTGCTGAAATCCGTGGCTTACCTCCTTTTTGCCGTGCCGCCACTGTAGCGCACAATTTTTCATGCGCCTTTTTCAGCGATGATTGTTGCGTAACGCCTCGCAAAGCGCGCCGCCATTCGGATGAATCCGTACAGGGTTTCATAATTCCTCCATTTTTCTCCCTTGATGGCTGGCTAAACTAGTATCATTCCGCGAAACGTTTCAGGATGAGAAACTCATAACGATGAAAGGCAGTCACAAATCCCGCTGGGTAATCACCATCGTGGTGGTCATCGCCGCCATCGCCGCATACGGTTTCTGGCAGAACCGGAGCGAACCGCAGAGCAGCGCGCCCGGCGCAACCGGACAAGCGAAACCCACGGCTGGCGCAGGTCGTCGTGGTATGCGCTCAGGTCCACTCGCGCCGGTACAGGCCGCGACCGCCACAGAGCAGGCCGTTCCGCGTTATCTCACCGGTCTGGGCACGATGACCGCCGCTAACACCGTCACCGTACGTAGCCGCGTGGATGGACAACTGCTGGCGCTTCATTTCCAGGAGGGTCAACAGGTTAAAGCCGGTGACCTGCTGGCGGAGATCGATCCCAGCCAGTTTAAAGTGGCACTGGCACAGGCACAGGGCGTCCTTGCGAAAGACAAAGCCACCCTCGCTAACGCGCGTCGCGATCTGGCTCGTTACCAGCAACTGGTCAAAAGCAACTTAGTCTCCCGCCAGGAGCTGGACGCCCAGCAGGCGCTGGTGAGCGAATCCGAAGGTACGATTAAGGCCGATGAGGCCAGCGTCGCCAGCGCGCAGCTACAACTTGACTGGAGCCGCATCACCGCACCGGTTGATGGTCGGGTTGGTCTGAAACAGGTAGATGTCGGCAATCAGATTTCCAGTGGTGATACCAACGGTATTGTGGTGATCACCCAGACGCATCCCATCGACCTGATTTTCACCCTACCGGAAAGCGATATCGCCACCGTCGTGCAGGCGCAAAAAAGCGGACAACCGCTGGTTGTTGAAGCCTGGGATCGCACCAATTCGAAAAAGCTCAGCGCGGGCGTATTGCTGAGTCTGGACAACCAGATCGACGTCACGACCGGGACGATCAAAGTAAAAGCTCGCTTTGATAACCAGGATGACGCGCTGTTCCCGAATCAGTTTGTGAATGCCCGCATGCTGGTCGACACGGAACAAAACGCCGTGGTGATCCCGACAGCCGCTCTACAAATGGGCAATGAAGGACACTTCGTCTGGGTGCTGAACGATGAAAACAAAGTCAGTAAGCATCTGGTCAAAACGGGCATTCAGGACAGTCAGAAGGTGGTGATCAGCGCCGGGATTTCGGCCGGTGACCGCGTCGTCACCGACGGGATTGACCGCCTGACGGAAGGGGCGAAAGTGGAAGTGGTGGAAGCGCAAGCCGCCGCCACCACCGATACAAAAGCCACCAGCCGTGAATACGGTCAGAAAGGAGCGCGCTCCTGATGCAGGTGTTACCTCCGAGCAGCACAGGCGGCCCGTCGCGTCTGTTTATTATGCGTCCTGTCGCCACCACGCTGCTGATGGTGGCGATTCTCCTCGCCGGGATCATCGGCTATCGTTTTC
This sequence comes from Citrobacter sp. RHB35-C17, assembly GCF_013816795.1. NCBI lineage: Bacteria > Pseudomonadati > Pseudomonadota > Gammaproteobacteria > Enterobacterales > Enterobacteriaceae > Citrobacter > Citrobacter sp. RHB35-C17. The sequence continues at coordinate 2,903,043 of NZ_CP057150.1, forward strand.
TGCCCGTCTCCGCGCTGCCGGAGGTGGACTATCCCACCATTCAGGTGGTGACGTTGTATCCTGGCGCCAGCCCGGATGTGATGACCTCTGCGGTCACCGCGCCGCTGGAACGGCAGTTCGGCCAGATGTCCGGGCTGAAACAGATGTCGTCGCAAAGCTCCGGCGGCGCGTCGGTGGTGACGCTCCAGTTCCAGTTGACCCTGCCGCTGGATGTGGCCGAACAGGAAGTTCAGGCGGCCATTAACGCCGCCACCAACCTGCTGCCGAGCGACCTGCCGAACCCGCCGGTCTACAGCAAGGTCAACCCTGCCGATCCGCCGATCATGACGCTGGCGGTGACCTCTACCGCCATGCCGATGACCCAGGTCGAAGACATGGTCGAAACCCGCGTGGCGCAGAAAATCTCCCAGGTCTCCGGCGTCGGGTTAGTGACGCTCTCCGGCGGTCAACGTCCGGCGGTCCGCGTGAAGCTCAATGCCCAGGCCATTGCCGCGCTGGGCCTGACCAGTGAAACCGTCCGCACGGCGATTACCGGCGCAAACGTCAACTCCGCCAAAGGTAGCCTTGATGGCCCCACCCGCGCGGTGACGCTCTCGGCGAACGATCAGATGCAGTCTGCCGACGAATACCGTCAGCTCATTATTGCTTACCAGAACGGCGCGCCGGTTCGTCTGGGCGATGTCGCGACCGTAGAACAAGGGGCGGAAAACAGCTGGCTCGGCGCATGGGCAAATAAAGAACAGGCTATTGTGATGAACGTCCAGCGCCAGCCTGGCGCGAACATCATCTCAACGGCGGACAGCATTCATCAGATGTTGCCACAGCTTAAAGAGAGCCTGCCAAAATCGGTAAACGTGACGGTACTGTCTGACCGCACGACTAACATCCGCGCCTCGGTCAGCGACACGCAGTTTGAGCTCATGCTGGCTATTGCGCTGGTTGTGATGATTATCTATCTGTTCCTGCGCAATATTCCCGCCACCATTATTCCGGGCGTCGCCGTCCCGCTGTCGCTGATCGGCACGTTTGCGGTAATGGTGTTTCTCGATTTCTCCATCAACAACCTGACGCTTATGGCGCTGACCATTGCCACCGGCTTTGTGGTGGATGATGCGATTGTGGTGATCGAAAACATTTCGCGCTATATCGAAAAAGGGGAAAAGCCGCTGACAGCCGCGCTGAAAGGGGCCGGAGAAATCGGCTTTACCATCATCTCCTTGACCTTCTCGCTGATTGCGGTCCTGATCCCGTTGCTGTTCATGGGTGATATCGTCGGACGTCTGTTCCGCGAATTTGCTGTGACGCTGGCAGTGGCGATTTTAATCTCTGCCGTGGTGTCGTTAACCCTGACGCCGATGATGTGCGCCAGAATGCTGAGCCAGGAGTCACTGCGTAAGCAAAACCGCTTCTCCCGCGCGTCGGAGAAAATGTTTGACCGGGTGATTGCCGGTTACGGACACTGGCTGGCGAAGGTGCTGAACCATCCGTGGCTGACGTTGAGCGTGGCGCTCGGCACCCTGCTGTTAAGCATCATGCTGTGGGTGTTTATTCCGAAGGGCTTCTTCCCGATCCAGGATAACGGCATCATTCAGGGCACGTTGCAGGCACCGCAGTCCAGTTCCTTTACCAGTATGGCCCAGCGCCAGCGGCAGGTATCGGACGTGATACTGAAAGATCCGGCGGTTGAGAGCCTGACCTCCTTCGTTGGCGTCGATGGCACCAACCCGTCACTGAACAGCGCGCGTCTGCAAATCAACCTGAAGCCGCTCGACGAACTTGATGACCGCGTCCAGAAAGTGATCGCCCGTTTGCAGGACGCCGTGGCGAGAGTGCCGGGCGTCGACTTGTATCTGCAACCGACGCAGGATCTGACGATCGATACACAGGTCAGCCGCACGCAGTATCAGTTCACGCTGCAGGCCACCTCGCTGGATGCCCTCAGCACCTGGGTGCCGCAACTGATGGAAAAACTACAGGCGTTGCCGCAGCTTTCTGACGTCAGCAGCGACTGGCAGGATCAGGGGCTGGTGGCGTATGTGAATGTCGATCGCGACAGCGCCAGTCGGCTAGGGATCAGCATGGCGGATGTCGATAACGCACTGTATAACGCTTTCGGTCAGCGCCTGATTTCCACGATCTACACTCAGGCGAATCAGTATCGCGTGGTGCTGGAACACAATACGGAAACGACGCCTGGACTGGCAGCGCTGGATTCAATCCGTCTGACCAGTAGCGACGGCGGCATGGTGCCGCTCAGCGCCATTGCCAAAATTGAGCAGCGCTTCGCGCCGCTCTCGATTAACCATCTGGATCAGTTCCCGGTCACCACTATCTCGTTTAACATTGCGGACGGTTATTCGCTGGGCGATGCGGTCCAGTCGATTCTGGACAGCGAAAAAACGCTGAATCTGCCAGTGGATATCACCACTCAGTTCCAGGGTAGCACCCTCGCCTTCCAGGCGGCGCTGAGCAGTACCATCTGGCTGATTGTCGCGGCGGTGGTGGCGATGTATATCGTGCTCGGCGTGCTGTACGAAAGCTTTATTCACCCAATCACCATTCTCTCTACGCTGCCCACGGCTGGAGTCGGCGCGCTGCTGGCGCTGATGATTGCCGGTAGTGAACTCGGCGTGATCGCCATTATCGGCATTATTTTGCTGATCGGCATTGTGAAGAAGAATGCCATCATGATGATCGACTTTGCCCTTGCCGCTGAGCGCGAACAGGGGATGGCGCCGCGAGAGGCGATTTTCCAGGCCTGTCTGCTGCGTTTTCGTCCGATCCTGATGACCACGCTTGCGGCGCTGCTGGGCGCACTACCGCTGATGCTGAGCACCGGCGTGGGGGCAGAACTGCGCCGTCCGCTGGGGATCGGTATGGTGGGCGGCTTACTGGTCAGCCAGGTGCTGACGCTGTTCACCACCCCGGTTATCTATCTGCTGTTTGACCGCCTGTCACTGTATATGAAAAACCGCTTCTCTCATCGGGAAGAGGAGGCGTAAATGAAGTTTTTCGCTCTCTTCATTTACCGCCCGGTGGCGACGATTTTAATTTCTCTCGCCATCACGCTCTGCGGCGTGCTGGGATTTCGACTGTTGCCTGTCGCCCCGCTGCCGCAGGTTGATTTTCCGGTGATTATGGTCAGTGCCTCGCTGCCCGGAGCCTCGCCGGAGACCATGGCGTCATCCGTCGCAACGCCGCTGGAGCGCTCACTGGGGCGCATTGCCGGCGTCAGTGAGATGACTTCAAGCAGTTCCCTCGGCAGCACGCGCATCATTTTACAATTTAACTTCGATCGCGATATCAACGGCGCGGCGCGAGATGTGCAGGCCGCGATAAATGCGGCGCAAAGTCTGCTGCCAAGTGGTATGCCGAGCCGCCCAACTTACCGCAAAGCCAATCCGTCCGACGCGCCGATCATGATTCTGACGCTAACCTCGGAGACATACTCACAAGGTGAGCTCTACGACTTCGCCTCAACCCAACTGGCGCAGACCATCGCGCAAATCGACGGTGTCGGCGACGTCGACGTAGGCGGCAGCTCGCTGCCCGCCGTGCGCGTCGGGTTGAATCCGCAGGCGCTGTTTAATCAGGGCGTCTCGCTGGATGAGGTACGCACCGCCATCAGCAACGCCAACGTGCGCAAACCGCAAGGGGCGCTGGAAGATTCCACGCATCGCTGGCAGATCCAGACCAATGACGAACTCAAAACGGCAGCGGAATATCAACCACTGGTGATTCACTACAATAATGGCGGCGCCGTACGGTTGGGTGATGTCGCCACGGTGACGGACTCGGTACAGGATGTCCGCAACGCCGGGATGACCAACGCCAAGCCGGCGATTTTGCTGATGATCCGCAAACTGCCGGAAGCCAACATTATCCAGACGGTCGACAGCATTCGGGCCAGACTCCCGGAGTTGCAGTCCACCATCCCGGCATCGATTGATATGCAAATCGCGCAGGATCGCTCGCCAACCATCCGCGCCTCGCTGGAGGAAGTTGAGCAGACGCTGGTCATTTCCGTGGCGCTGGTCATTCTGGTGGTCTTTCTGTTCCTGCGATCCGGACGCGCCACGCTGATCCCCGCCGTGGCGGTTCCGGTTTCGTTAATTGGCACCTTTGCCGCGATGTATCTGTGCGGATTCAGTCTCAATAACCTGTCGCTGATGGCGCTGACCATCGCCACCGGCTTTGTGGTCGATGACGCCATCGTGGTGCTGGAAAATATCTCGCGCCACCTGGAAGCCGGAATGAAACCTTTGCAGGCCGCGCTTCAGGGCACGCGTGAAGTGGGCTTTACCGTGCTGTCCATGAGCCTGTCACTGGTCGCCGTGTTCCTGCCGCTGCTGCTGATGGGCGGGCTGCCGGGACGATTACTGCGTGAATTTGCCGTCACGCTGTCGGTGGCGATTGGTATCTCGCTGCTGGTGTCGCTCACGCTCACCCCGATGATGTGCGGCTGGATGCTAAAATCCAGCCAGCCACGGGAGCAGAAGCGGCTGCGCGGATTTGGCCGCATGCTGGTCGCGCTGCAACAGGGCTACGGTAAGTCGCTGAAATGGGTGCTCAACCATACGCGACTGGTCGGCGTGGTGCTGCTCGGCACTATTGCGCTGAATATCTGGCTCTACATTTCGATTCCGAAAACCTTCTTCCCGGAACAGGACACCGGCGTACTGATGGGCGGGATTCAGGCTGACCAGAGCATCTCGTTTCAGGCGATGCGCGGTAAGCTTCAGGACTTTATGAAGATTATTCGCGATGATCCGGCAGTGGATAATGTCACCGGATTTACCGGCGGCTCGCGAGTCAACAGCGGGATGATGTTTATCACCCTTAAGTCCCGTGATGAACGCCGGGAGACCGCGCAGCAGGTGATCGACCGTCTGCGGGTGAAACTGGCAAAAGAGCCCGGTGCCAATCTGTTCCTGATGGCAGTGCAGGATATTCGTGTCGGCGGACGCCAGTCCAATGCCAGCTATCAGTACACCTTGCTGTCAGACGATCTGGCGGCGCTGCGCGAATGGGAACCGAAGATTCGTAAAGCCTTAGCCGCCCTGCCCCAACTGGCGGACGTCAACTCGGATCAACAGGATAACGGCGCGGAGATGAATCTTACCTACGATCGTGAAACCATGGCGCGCCTGGGTATTGACGTGCAGGCGGCAAACAGCCTGTTAAACAACGCTTTTGGTCAGCGGCAGATCTCCACCATCTATCAGCCGATGAACCAATATAAAGTGGTGATGGAAGTCGATCCGCGCTACACCCAGGACATCAGCGCGCTGGAGAAAATGTACGTCATTAACAGTGACGGTAAGGCGATTCCGCTCTCCTGGTTTGCCAAATGGCAACCGGCGAACGCGCCATTGTCGGTGAATCATCAGGGGCTGTCGGCAGCGTCCACCGTCTCTTTCAACCTGCCTACGGGTTCCTCGTTGTCAGAAGCCAGTGACGCCATTAATCGGGCGATGACCCAACTGGGCGTGCCGTCTACCGTGCGCGGCAGTTTTGCCGGGACCGCGCAGGTCTTCCAGGAAACCATGAATTCCCAGGTGATCCTGATTATTGCCGCGATCGCCACGGTCTATATTGTGCTTGGCATACTGTATGAAAGTTATGTCCACCCGCTAATCATCCTCTCCACGCTTCCCTCCGCGGGGGTGGGCGCGCTCTTAGCGCTGGAGATTTTCGATGCCCCGTTCAGCCTCATCGCCCTGATAGGGATCATGCTCTTAATTGGCATCGTGAAGAAAAACGCCATCATGATGGTCGATTTTGCGCTGGAGGCGCAAAGGCATGGCAACCTCACGCCAGAACAGGCGATTTTCCAGGCTTGTCTGCTGCGTTTTCGCCCGATTATGATGACCACGTTGGCCGCGCTGTTTGGCGCGCTGCCGCTGGTGCTTTCCGGCGGTGACGGTTCTGAACTGCGTCAGCCGTTGGGGATTACCATTGTCGGCGGTCTGGTGATGAGCCAGTTGTTAACGCTCTATACCACTCCGGTGGTGTACCTCTTCTTCGACCGTCTGCGGCTGCGTTTTTCGCGTAAACACCGTAAACCGATAACAGAGACATGACAGAACTTCCCAACAGCACCCGCTGGCAACTGTGGATTGTGGCATTCGGCTTCTTTATGCAGTCGCTGGATACCACCATCGTCAATACCGCGCTTCCCTCGATGGCAAAAAGCCTCGGGGAAAGCCCGCTGCATATGCACATGGTCGTGGTTTCGTATGTGCTGACCGTGGCGGTCATGCTGCCTGCCAGCGGGTGGCTGGCAGACAAAATCGGTGTGCGGAATATTTTCTTTACCGCCATTGTGCTGTTTACCCTGGGCTCGCTGTTTTGTGCCGGTTCCGGCACGCTCAATGAACTGGTCATGGCGCGGGTGTTACAGGGCGTTGGCGGTGCCATGATGGTACCGGTCGGCCGGCTGACGGTGATGAAGATTGTCCCGCGCGAACAGTACATGGCGGCGATGACGTTTGTCACGCTGCCAGGTCAGATAGGCCCGTTGCTGGGCCCTGCGCTGGGCGGGATCCTCGTGGAATATGCCTCCTGGCACTGGATTTTCCTGATTAATTTGCCGGTCGGTATTGTCGGCGCGATCGCCACGCTGCTGCTGATGCCCAACTACACCATGCAAACCCGACGCTTTGATCTCTCGGGTTTTCTGCTACTGGCGACGGGGATGGCGGTTCTGACCATCGCGCTGGACGGCAGCAAAGGGATGGGGATGTCGTCGTTCGCGCTCGGCGCGCTGGTAGTGGGCGGTGTGGCGGCCATTTTGCTCTACCTGAAACACGCCAAAGCTAACCCGCGAGCGCTGTTCAGCCTCCACCTGTTCCGCACGCCAACCTTCTCGCTGGGGCTGTTCGGCAGCTTTGCCGGACGCATCGGCAGCGGCATGTTGCCTTTCATGACGCCGGTCTTTTTGCAGATTGGTCTCGGCTTTTCCCCGTTTCACGCCGGGCTGATGATGATCCCGATGGTGCTGGGTAGCATGGGCATGAAACGCATTGTTGTACAGGTGGTTAACCGCTTTGGTTACCGTCGGGTGCTGGTCGCCACGACGCTTGGGTTGTCGGTGGTAACCCTGCTGTTTATGTCCACTGCGCTGCTGGGCTGGTATTACGTGCTGCCGCTGGTGCTGTTTGTTCAGGGCATGGTCAACTCGACGCGTTTCTCCTCCATGAACACCCTGACCCTGAAAGATCTGCCGGATGAGTTGGCCAGCAGCGGGAACAGCCTGCTGTCGATGATTATGCAACTTTCAATGAGTATCGGCGTCACCGTTGCCGGTCTGCTGCTAGGGATGTTCGGACAACAACAGTTTACGGTGGATAGCGGAACGTCGCATACCGTCTTTATGTACACCTGGCTGTGCATGGCTTTTATCATCGCGTTGCCCGCCGTGATCTTTGCCCGCGTCCCAAACGATACCCATAAAAATGTCGTCATTGCGCGACGCAAAAGGAGAACCTGATGAAGCTCTGGCGACCCGGCATTACCGGCAAACTGTTTCTGGCGATTTTCGCCACCTGCATCGTGTTGTTGATCAGTATGCATTGGGCGGTACGCATCAGCTTCGAGCGAGGGTTCATTGACTACATCAAAAACGGCAACGAGCAGCGTCTGACCATGCTCAGCGATGCGTTAGGTGAACAGTACCAACAGCACGGCAGCTGGCGCTTTTTGCGCAATAATGACCGCTTTGTGTTTCAGATCCTCCGCTCCTTTGAACATGACAAAGACGATGATAAACAAGGCCCAGGTATGCCGCCGCACGGCTGGCGCACGCAGTTCTGGGTGGTGGACCAGGATGCGCATGTCATGGTTGGCCCGCGCGGTCCGGTTCCCGCAGACGGCACGCGGCGGCCCATTCTGGTTAACGGTCAGGAGGTCGGCGCCGTCATTGCCTCCCCTGTTGAACGTCTGACGCGTAACACCGACATTAATTTCGATAAACAGCAGCGGCGCACCAGTTGGCTGATTGTGGCGCTCTCAACCCTGCTGGCGGCGCTGGCGACCTTTCCACTCGCGCGCGGACTGCTGGCCCCGGTCAAACGGCTGGTCGAAGGCACGCACAAACTGGCTGCGGGGGATTTCACCACCCGTGTTGCCGCCACCAGCGCCGATGAGCTGGGCAAACTGGCGCAGGACTTTAATCAGCTCGCCAGTACCCTGGAAAAGAATCAGCAGATGCGTCGCGATTTTATGGCCGATATCTCGCATGAGCTGCGTACACCGCTGGCAGTCCTGCGCGGTGAACTGGAAGCGATTCAGGACGGTGTACGAAAATTCACGCCGGAATCGGTGGCCTCGTTACAGGCGGAAGTGGGGACACTGACCAAACTGGTCGACGATCTGCACCAGCTTTCGATGTCTGACGAAGGCGCGCTGGCCTACCAAAAAACTACCGTCGACGTGATCCCGCTGCTGGAAGTGGCGGGCGGCGCATTCCGCGAACGTTTTGCCAGCCGGGGTCTGACGCTACAGTTTTCCCTGCCCGATAGCGTTACCGTGTTCGGCGATCGCGATCGCCTGATGCAGTTATTCAACAACCTGTTAGAAAACAGCCTTCGTTACACCGATAGCGGCGGCAGCTTACGTATCAGCGCAGAGCTGCGCGACAAACGCGTGCTGATCACCTTCGCCGACTCCGCGCCGGGCGTCAGTGACGATCAGCTACAAAAACTGTTCGAGCGATTCTACCGCGCCGAAGGATCGCGCAACCGCGCCAGCGGAGGGTCCGGACTGGGACTGGCGATCTGCGTCAACATCGTTGAGGCCCATAATGGCCGCATCCACGCTGCCCATTCGCCTTTTGGCGGGGTAAGCATTACAGTAGAATTACCGCTGGAACGCGATTTACAGAGAGACGTATGACTGAGTTACCCATTGATGAAAACACGCCACGCATTCTGATTGTGGAAGATGAACCCAAGCTGGGACAGTTACTTATCGACTATCTGCGCGCCGCGAGCTATGCCCCGACGCTGATTAGCCATGGCGATCAGGTACTATCTTATGTGCGCCAGACGCCGCCGGATTTAATCCTGCTGGATCTGATGCTACCGGGTACCGATGGCCTGACCCTGTGTCGCGAAATCCGTCGTTTCTCCGAGGTGCCAATCGTGATGGTCACCGCCAAAATTGAGGAGATCGACCGCTTGCTGGGGCTGGAAATTGGTGCGGATGATTACATCTGCAAACCCTACAGTCCGCGCGAAGTGGTCGCCCGCGTGAAGACCATTCTGCGCCGCTGTAAGCCGCAGCGTGAATTACAGCAACTGGACGCCGAAAGCCCGCTGATCGTCGATGAAAGCCGTTTTCAGGCCTCCTGGCGTAATAAAATGCTCGACCTGACGCCTGCGGAGTTCCGCCTGCTGAAAACGCTGTCTCACGAACCGGGGAAAGTGTTTTCCCGTGAGCAGTTGCTGAATCATCTCTATGATGATTATCGCGTGGTGACCGACCGCACCATCGACAGTCATATCAAAAACCTGCGTCGCAAGCTGGAAGCGCTTGACGAAGAGCAGTCGTTTATCCGTGCAGTGTATGGCGTCGGCTATCGCTGGGAAGCGGATGCCTGCCGGATTGTCTGACACGGTAGCGCAAATAGTGGCCCGATAACGCCGCGTTATCGGCCCGGCGTTTTCCTTTACCTCATTTGCCCGCAGCGCTACAATGCCCGCCCTTAACGTGAGGACTCTCCTCTAGCCGCTTCATCAGGTGAAGCGGATCTGACCTGTCATCAGAACGAGAACATTATGTTTAAACCGGAACTCCTTTCCCCGGCGGGAACGCTGAAAAATATGCGTTACGCTTTCGCCTATGGCGCAGATGCCGTCTATGCGGGCCAGCCGCGCTACTCGCTGCGCGTGCGCAATAACGAATTCAACCACGAGAATCTGCAGCGCGGCATTAATGAAGCCCATGAGTTGGGGAAAAAATTCTATGTGGTGGTCAACATCGCCCCGCACAATGCAAAGCTGAAAACCTTTATCCGCGATTTGAAGCCGGTGGTGGAAATGGGTCCGGATGCCCTGATCATGTCCGATCCGGGTCTTATCATGCTGGTACGTGAGAATTTCCCGGAAATGCCGATTCACCTCTCGGTCCAGGCCAACGCCGTGAACTGGGCAACGGTAAAATTCTGGCAATCGATGGGGCTGACCCGTGTGATTCTGTCCCGCGAACTGTCGCTGGAAGAGATTGAAGAGATCCGCAACCAGGTACCGGAGATGGAGATTGAGATCTTCGTTCACGGCGCACTGTGCATGGCCTATTCTGGTCGCTGCCTGCTTTCCGGTTACATCAATAAGCGCGACCCGAACCAGGGCACCTGTACCAACGCCTGCCGCTGGGAATATAACGTACAGGAAGGCAAAGAAGATGTGGTCGGTAATATCGTCCACAAATACGAGCCGATCCCGGTACAAAACGTGGAGCCGACGCTGGGTATCGGCGCGCCAACCGATAAAGTGTTTATGATTGAAGAGGCCCAGCGCCCGGGCGAATACATGACCGCGTTCGAAGACGAGCACGGCACTTACATCATGAACTCGAAAGATCTGCGTGCCATCGCCCACGTTGAGCGCCTGACGCAGATGGGCGTGCACTCGCTGAAAATTGAAGGCCGTACCAAATCTTTCTACTACTGCGCGCGTACCGCACAGGTTTATCGTAAAGCGATTGACGACGCCGCTGCCGGTAAGCCGTTTGATCCGCAGTTGTTGGAAACGCTGGAAGGTCTGGCGCACCGTGGTTACACCGAAGGTTTTCTGCGTCGCCACACCCATGACGATTATCAGAACTACGAATACGGTTACTCGGTATCCGAGCGTCAGCAGTTCGTGGGTGAGTTTACCGGTGAGCGCAATGGCGACCTCGCGGCCGTGGCAGTGAAAAATAAATTCTCCGTCGGCGACAGCCTGGAACTGATGACCCCACAGGGCAACGTGAACTTCACGTTAGCGCAGATGGAAAACGCCAAAGGCGAGCCAATGCCAGTGGCGCCGGGGGACGGTTATACCGTATGGATCCCTGTTCCACAGGATCTGATGCTGGATTATGCACTGTTAATGCGCAATTTTTCCGGCGAATCGACGCGAAATCCGCACGCTAAATAGTTAATCAGGGTTATTTTTTCACGCCAGGAGGAATCTTAGAAACCGATCACATACCGCTTCGTTCATTAAGGGTATTATCCGTTTCGCTGAAAAACATAACCCATAAATGCTAGCTGTACCAGGAACCACCTCCTTAGCCTGCGTAATCTCCCTTACGCAGGCTTATTTTTTTGCGGCCTGAATCGTATATTGTGTGCGTATTTTAAGCCTGTTCTGACCTCCACTTTTCGTTTCTGCTATACACTTTCTTCATAGATTCCAAAAACAAACAGGCAAAAAAGGAATGGATCATTTTCCCTCCAGCGTATTGATTCTGAATGGTAAAAGTGCTGATAACCCCGTACTGCGGGACGCCATTGGGCTGCTCCGTGACGAAGGAGTAGAGATTCACGTTCGCGTTACCTGGGAAAAAGGCGATGCGCAGCGCTATGTCGAAGAGGCTCGTCGTCTGGGCGTTGAAACGGTGATCGCCGGCGGCGGTGACGGCACGATTAACGAAGTATCGACGGCGCTGATCCAGTGTGAGGGGGCCGATATTCCCGCACTGGGCATTCTGCCACTGGGCACCGCCAATGACTTTGCCACCAGCGTCGGGATCCCCGAGGAGTTAGATAAGGCGCTGAAGCTGGCGATTGTCGGTAACGCCATTGAGATTGACATGGCGCAAGTCAACGATAAAACCTGTTTTATCAATATGGCAACCGGTGGTTTTGGTACGCGCATCACCACCGAGACGCCGGAAAAACTGAAAGCGGCGCTGGGCGGCGTGTCATACATCATTCACGGCCTGATGCGCATGGATACGCTAAAACCGGACCGTTGCGAAATCCGTGGTGAGAACTTCCACTGGCAGGGTGATGCGCTGGTGATTGGGATTGGTAATGGGCGTCAGGCTGGCGGCGGTCAGCAGTTGTGTCCGAATGCGTTGATCAACGACGGTTTGCTGCAACTGCGGATTTTCACCGGGGAAGAGATCCTGCCCGCGCTATTTTCCACCCTGAAACCACAGGAGGAAAACCCCAATATCATCGACGGCGCTTCTGCCTGGTTTGATATCCGGGCACCGCATGACATTACCTTTAACCTTGATGGCGAACCGCTGAGCGGACAGGAATTTCATATCGAAATCCTGCCCGCCGCGTTGCGGTGTCGACTGCCGCCGGATTGCCCGCTACTGCGTTAAGCAATCGTCACTTTGTTATCGAGATAGACATCCTGCACGGCGTTGATCAATTTCACGCCGTCAGCCATCGATTTTTTGAAAGCTTTACGACCCAGAATCAACCCCATCCCGCCTGCACGTTTGTTGATTACCGCCGTACGTACCGCGTCGCTCAGGTCAGTTTCGCCGCCTGCCGCGCCGCCGGAGTTAATCAACCCGGCACGCCCCATATAGCAGTTTGCCAGTTGATAGCGCACCAGATCGATCGGGTTCTCTGTGGTCAGTTTGCTGTAGACGCGATCGTCGGTGTAGCCATAATTCACGGCTTTGTATCCGCCGTTATTTTCCGCCATTTTCTGTTTGACGATATCCGCACCAATCGTTGCTGCCAGATGGTTCGCCTGCCCGGTTAAGTCGGCGGAGACGTGGTAATCGACGCCCTCTTTTTTGAACGCGGCATTTCGCAGATAGGCCCACAGTACGGTGACCATACCCAGCTCATGCGCCCGTTCAAAGGCGGCGGAAATCTCTTCAATCTGCCGACGTGACTCTTCTGAACCAAAGTAGATGGTTGCGCCTACGGCCACCGCCCCCAGATTGAACGCTTGCTCTACGCTGGCATACAGCGTCTGGTCGTAGGTATTCGGATAGCTGAGGGTTTCGTTATGGTTGAGTTTCACCAGAAACGGAATGCGATGCGCGTAACGACGCGAGACGGAAGCCAGTACGCCATAGGTTGAGGCCACACAGTTACATCCGGCTTCGATCGCCAGTTCAACGATGTTTTTCGGGTCGAAATAGAGCGGGTTGGCGGCAAACGACGCCCCTGCCGAGTGTTCCACTCCCTGATCGACCGGTAAAATGGACAGGTAACCCGTTCCCCCCAGACGCCCGGTGTTATACAACGTCTGCATGTTACGCAGTACCGCAGGCGAACGGTTGTTGTCCACCATCACGCGGTCGACGTAATCATGTCCGGGCAGATAGAGTTGGTCTGAGGGTATGGTCATGCAACGATGCTGTAAGAGGCTGTCGGCGTCTTTGCCAAGCAACTGCGCAATATCAGTCATAGTTATGCTCCCGTAAGTTCCGAATGCGTCGGAATGTGGATTGTCCTGACCCGCGTTTTGCGGGCAGCCATAAGTCTGGTACCGACCGACCATTTTTTCCATCTTTCGGGGATTTTTCAGCGCTATCTGCTGGCACGATTCACTGACGATAAAGTGTTAAGACGGTCAAGGTTTCACCCCAAAGGTATTTAAAAGGTATTATTAAATGGTACTGTCATGACGTACCTTACCTGTCATGAAGGATTTAAAGATGAAAACTACAGTGAAACTGTCGTTCATGATGTTCGTTGAATGGTTTATCTGGGGAGCCTGGTTTGTTCCGCTCTGGCTCTGGTTGAGTAAAAGTGGTTTTACCGCCGGTGAGATTGGCTGGTCTTATGCCTGTACGGCGATCGCCGCAATTCTGTCGCCGATCCTCGTGGGCTCGCTGACCGACCGTTTCTTCTCGGCGCAAAAAGTGCTGGCAGTTCTGATGTTCGCCGGTGCGGTACTGATGTATTTTGCCGCTCAGCAGACGACGTTCGGTGGATTCTTCCCGCTGCTGCTGGCCTATTCGCTCACCTATATGCCAACCATTGCGCTGACCAACAGCATCGCGTTTGCTAACGTGCCGGACGTGGAGCGTGACTTCCCGCGCATCCGCGTAATGGGCACCATCGGCTGGATTGCCTCTGGTCTCGCCTGTGGATTCCTGCCACAGATGCTGGGCTATAATGACATCTCGCCAACCAACATCCCGCTGCTGGTGACGGCGGCCAGCTCTGCGCTGCTGGGTGTGTTTGCCTTCTTTCTGCCGGATACCCCGCCGAAAAGCACCGGCAAGATGGACGTCAAAGTCATGCTGGGCCTGGATGCGCTGATCCTGCTGCGTGATAAAAACTTCCTCGTCTTTTTCTTCTGCTCGTTCCTTTTCGCGATGCCACTGGCGTTCTATTACATCTTCGCCAATGGGTATCTGACCGAAGTGGGGATGAAAAACGCCACCGGCTGGATGACCCTCGGTCAGTTCTCCGAAATCTTCTTTATGCTGGCGCTGCCTTTCTTTACGAAACGCTTTGGTATTAAGAAGGTATTGCTACTTGGTCTTATCACCGCGGCGATCCGCTACGGCTTTTTCATCTACGGCAGCGCAGACGAATATTTCACCTATGCCCTCCTGTTCCTCGGTATTTTGCTGCACGGCGTGAGCTATGACTTCTATTACGTGACGGCGTACATCTACGTCGATAAAAAAGCGCCAGTGCATATGCGTACCGCCGCACAGGGGTTGATTACGCTCTGCTGTCAGGGCTTCGGCAGCCTGCTGGGCTACCGTCTCGGCGGCGTGATGATGGAAAAAATGTTTGCTTATCCGGAGCCGGTCAATGGCCTGACCTTCAACTGGGCGGGCATGTGGACATTCGGGGCGGTGATGATCGCCGTGATAGCCGTACTATTCATGATTTTCTTTCGCGAATCGGACAAAGAAATTACCGCTATTGAAGTTCGCGAGACTGCGTTGACACAAGGGGAAGTAAAATGAAAGCAGAACGTATTCTCGGTGCTCTTTACGGGCAGGCGTTAGGGGATGCGATGGGTATGCCGTCAGAACTGTGGCCAAGAACCCGCGTCAAAGCACACTTTGGCTGGATTGACCGCTTTCTGCCGGGCCCAAAAGAAAATAATGCGGCCTGTTATTTTGGCCGCGCAGAATTTACCGACGATACCTCAATGGCGCTCTGTCTGGCGGATGCTCTGCTGGAACGCGACGGCGAGATCGACCCGGACCTGATTGGACGGAACATTCTCGACTGGGCGTTGCGCTTTGACGCCTTCAATAAAAACGTTCTCGGGCCGACGTCGAAAATCGCCCTGAACGCGATTCGCGACGGGAAATCGGTAGCAGAACTGGAGAATAACGGCGTCACCAACGGCGCGGCCATGCGCGTATCGCCATTGGGATGCCTGCTGCCCGCCCGCGATCTGGATGCGTTTATTGAGGATATCGCGCTGGCCTCCAGCCCGACGCACAAATCCGATCTGGCTATCGCCGGTGCGGTGGTGGTGGCATGGGCGATTTCACGGGCGATTGAGGGTGATTCCTGGGCCGCAATTGTTGACTCGCTTCCCGCCATCGCCCTGCACGCCCAGCAAAAGCGCATTACTACGTTCAGCGCATCGCTTTGTGCGCGTCTGGAGATGGCGCTGAAAATTGTGCGTAATGCTGACGGAGCCGAAGCGGCCAGCGAACAGTTGTATCAGGTGATTGGCGCCGGAACCAGCACGATCGAATCGGTGGCCTGCGCCATCGCGATGGTCGAACTGGCGCAAACGGATCCCAATCGCTGCGCCATTTTGTGTGCCAACCTCGGCGGCGATACCGATACCATTGGAGCAATGGCAACGGCCATTTGCGGCGCGTTGCAGGGTATAGGTGCCATCAACCCGGTATGGAAACAAGAGCTGGATACGGTCAATCAGCTCGATTTCAACCGCTATGCGACGGCGCTTGCTCGTCTGCGCCAACGTCGGGAGGCGTCATGAACACTTCACGTTTAGCCGAACTGTTGCCGGGGTTAACGACCCGCCATCCGGTCACGGTTATCGGCGCGGCGGTCATCGATGTCATCGCTGATGCCTATGCCCTGCCCTGGCGCGGGTGTGACATTGAACTGAAACAGCAAGGCGTTAACGTCGGCGGCTGCGCGCTGAACATCGCCGTGGCGCTGAAACGGCTGGGTATTGATGCCGGTAACGCCCTGCCGCTGGGCCAGGGCGTATGGGCCGAGATCATTCGTAACCGGATGGCGAAAGAAGGGTTACACAGCCTCATCGAGACCACACAAGGTGACAACGGCTGGTGCCTTGCGCTGGTCGAACCGGATGGCGAGCGCACGTTTATGTCATTCAGCGGCGTGGAGAACCAGTGGAATACCGACTGGCTGGCCCAGCTCACCATCCCACCTGACAGCCTGATTTATCTTTCGGGCTATCAACTCTCCTCACCCTGCGGCGAGCTGTTGGTGCAGTGGCTGGAAGGGCTGGATCGCGTTATGCCGTTTATCGATTTTGGCCCGCGCATTGGCGATATTCCTGATGCACTGATGTCACGCATTCTGGCTTGTCGCCCTCTGGTGTCGCTCAATCGTCAGGAAGCCGAAATCGCGGCGGAGCGGTTTGGTCTCTGTCAGGATGTGGAAGACTTAGGTGCGCAATGGGTGAAGCAATTTTCTGCGCCGTTAATCGTGCGCCATGACAAAGAAGGCGCCTGGTACTTCAGCGCGCAATCCTCCGGATGCGTACCCGCCTTCCCGACAACGGTCGTTGACACGATTGGCGCCGGTGACAGCCACGCGGGCGGCATGCTGGCCGGGCTGGCGTCGGGCTGGTTGCTGGCGGATGCCGTGCTGCTCGGCAACGCCGTGGCATCGTGGGTGGTTGGACATCGCGGCGGTGACTGTGCGCCGTTTCGCGAGGCGTTACTCCTCGCACACAAAGACGTATAAATCGCTTCGGCAGTAGCTGATGCTGTACTCGATGGGCCGCTGCTGTTGGTCAAGCGCTACCTGTTTGATCACCAGCACCGGCACTTTGCTGTCCATCTGGATATGCGACTGGAACTCAGCATCCGGCATCTTTGCACTCACCCGTGAGCGCGTGCGCTGGGGATGGATATGCTGGCTGCGGAAATAGTCGTACAGCGATATGCCAATTTCATCGGCATCATGAATAAGATGCGCGGGCACCCACGACTCCTCGATAGAAACCGCGTCCTCATCAACGTAGCGGATGCGCTTAAGCAGAAACACATCGCTGCCGGCGGCAATCGCCAGCTGTTGCGCCACCTCTTCCGGACACTTAACCACCCGTTTGTTGACCCATAAGGTGTCCGGTTTTTTCCCGCGCAGCACCACCTGTTGAGAAAACCCACGCGCCTCTTTCAGCGAATATTCAAAGATGTTGTTGATCTGCGTGCCGTAGCCGCGAGCACGCGTCACCACGCCTTCTTCTTCCAGCGCCTGCATCGCTTTGCGCACCGTGATGCGCGAAACGCCCGTTAACTGACTGAGATCGCGTTCGCCAGGCAAAATGTTGCCATGCGCAATCACACCACTGCGCACGGCATTTTTCACCGTTTCGGCAAACTTGATATACAGCGGGGTATTATCCACCGCTGAAATACGTTCGTTCAGTTGCGCGATAAGTTGAGTATGCGCTTGTTCCATGAGTCTTTTTCCTGACAGCCAGTCTGCTGCCAGTATATACGCTACCAATACGCGTGGAAATGATGAACCGGCCCGATGCCGTGTCCAACCTCCAGCGTGTCAGCCTGCGCGAGCGCCGCCGACAGCCAGACTTTCGCCTCCTGCACTGTCCCGGCCCAGTCAGCATGTCGTGGACGCAGCGCGGCCAGCGCCGCAGAGAGCGTACATCCGGTGCCGTGCGTATTTTTGGTCATCACCCGCGGTGCGGTAAAGCGCTGCTCACCGGTCGCTGTAAAGAGCCAGTCAGGACTTTGTTCATCGTCCAGATGACCGCCTTTCATCAACACTGCGTCACAGCCCATCGCCAGCAACGCCCGCCCCTGTTCCAGCATCTCTTGTTCTGTTCGTGCGTGCGGGCAATCCAGCAGCGCTGCCGCTTCGGGCAGATTGGGCGTAATGAGTGAAACCTGTGGCAACAGTCGCCTGCGCAATGTCTCAACGGCGGAAGTCGACAATAACGGATCGCCACTTTTCGCCAGCATGACTGTGTCGAGTACGACATTCTGCACCTGATGGCGTTCCAGTCGCTCCGCCACCGCCTCAACGATATCGGTTTCCGCCAGCATACCGATTTTGGTGGTATCGATGCGCACATCGCTGAACACCGAATCGAGCTGGGCGGCGACAAAATCCGGTTCAATGCGATACACCGACTGCACGCCGCGTGTATTCTGCGCCACCAGCGCGGTAATTACCGCACAGCCGTAAGCGCCGAGCGCCGAGAAGGTTTTCAGATCGGCCTGAATACCGGCGCCGCCGCTGGGATCGGTACCGGCAATGGTCAGTGCGTTAATCCGCTTCATGCTGCGACCTCCGCATCCAGGGTGTAGAGCGCATCGAGAAAGGCCGGAAGAAAACTGCCGGGTCCGTGACAGATTTTGCTGGCGTGCTGTCCTGCCAGTTTCATCCATCCGCAGGCGGACGCGATGTTTTCGATCCGGTTTCCGGGTAGCGCGCAGCTGGCGGCGACCACGGCAGAAAGCGCACAGCCAGTGCCCACGACTTTCGTCATCAGCGGATCGCCGCCGGTGACGCTCAGAGTGCGCTCGCCGTCGGTGATGTAATCCACTTCGCCGGTGACTACCACAACAGCGCCGGTGTGGCGTGCCAGAATCTGCGCCGCCGGCAGAGCCGTTGCAACCGGGTCGGTAGCATCCACTCCACGCCCCCCAGCGCTTTCACCGGCTAACGCCAGGATCTCAGAGGCGTTACCGCGAATGGCAGCCGGTGTTAAGGCAAGGAGTTCCAGGCAGAAACGGCGACGGTATTCAAGCGCGCCTACGGCAACCGGGTCCAGTGTCCATGGAGTTTTGGCGCTGTTTGCCTGCTCAACCGCCGCCCGCATTGCATGTGCACGCGGTTGTGTCAACGTGCCGACGTTGATGAGCAACGCGCTGGCAAGGGCTGCAAACTGGCGAGCTTCTTCGGGCTCAATCACCATCGCCGGAGAAGCCCCCAGCGCCAGTAGCGTATTGGCGGTAAAACTCTGCACGACGTCATTGGTCATACAATGTGTTAACGGAGAAAGGGTACGAAAATCTTGTAAGGTACGAACCGCATGTTCGCGGCTGTGCAGGTCAGGCTGCATGGTTACGCTCCTGCCCGCGCGAAGAAGGGACACGAGCAGTGTCTGACTTCCCTACGCTGGCATTATCCAGATCAGGTAATACGGGTATTTCTCAGCCTTCACAAAGAAGGGCACCCCGAGTCAAATAAAACAAAATCAAAAGCTTGCGATTAACGTCCCGTTAATCCCTGTTCTGGATCATGCCAGCGGGAAGCCAAAGACTCAACCCTAAAAAATCCTCTGTGTCCCAGTTTGTGTCTCACGTTGTGACCCACAGATAAATGGCAGGCACAAAAAAACCGCCCATAAGGCGGCTTAAGTAAATTATTCAGTCGTGAAGATTTAAATGAAATCTATTTTCTGCATACGCTTTCTTCATGCAGTCGAAGTGCTTTTGCCAATTCCAATTGGAATGCAAAGGAAAGACGGGAACGGCTGATCTTGATACCGTCAATAATGATGTATGTAGGGTAAACAGTGACCATGCGGCCCAAGTATTGGAAGTGTTTAGGGTGGTTTGCTTTATCGTTATTCATTGTGTGCCATCCGTCTGGGTGGGGGTAATCCCGGCAACGGATGATTGATCTAAAATCGATCAAAATCAATAACTTAACAGATCACCAAATCCAGGGGGTGTACATTGGCAAGCCTCCCTCAGCCTAACTTATACACGAACAGAAAATAGGGACGGATTCCTTCCAGTTGGGTGGGAAAATATCCGGGAGTTTGGATATTGTTGCTAGGCCCCTCGATCTGAGGCCCCGGGTGATGAGAGTATTTTCGCCAAATATCTGGGGGCACTCCCTACCGGATGGCCTGCATTCTGGTCAAACATTGTCCAACCTTCCGCTCTTACAGTGCGCTCGCTCATATATCCCTTTATTCTCAATTACTTAATAACAACACAATACCATTCTGTCCTTTTACCCTGTGGACCAGTGGCCCCGCCGGGCCACCCTGGAGGCGTCCGCCTCCCCTGTGCGCCTGTGGCGCGTTATTTTGTGGCAAGCAATACAAACCCACAGGGTTAAGAGTGGTAGCGCCACAGGCGCATACAGAAAGCGGGTCTACAGAGGCCCTCTGAGGGGCGAAGGCTTTCGCCCCGGTTGGTATTGAGAATAACTATCGTTTACAAATGATATTGATTCTCATATGTGGATAAAAAAGCTGGGAATTTTTTCTTGAGGGTCAATTGAAAATTTGCCAGGCAACACCATTACGAAATAATAATTAATTTCCCACAAATACAGTAACTTAAAGGGCTGGGGGAGTCAAATCACCTTACCCGCCTTGTGGTGATAGTTCATTAAGTAACCATCTTTTACCCACATAAAC
Source organism: Citrobacter sp. RHB35-C17 (assembly GCF_013816795.1). Taxonomy (NCBI): domain Bacteria; kingdom Pseudomonadati; phylum Pseudomonadota; class Gammaproteobacteria; order Enterobacterales; family Enterobacteriaceae; genus Citrobacter; species Citrobacter sp. RHB35-C17. The sequence continues at coordinate 2,923,562 of NZ_CP057150.1, forward strand.
AGCCCATTACCTCCCCTGCTGGGTCATTACTCTGCCATTAAAGGCGATTAAACCCGGTTTAATTCACTAAAAAGACATATCTTAAAATTAATCATTTTTGTAGTTTACAAGTGACTGTTTTTGATCAAGAATTGATCACAGTTAGGTTCTGGAGGGTACAGAATGAATTTCGTAGAGGGCTGTAAATCAGTTCAGGAAGTGAAAGCGGTAGCGACAGAGTTACTCAAACAGGGCAAGGGGCTGACGCTTTACCGTGACGCCTGGTTGCTGGGTTATGAATTAATGCTGAGGGTGTCGGATCTGCGCTCTATCCGTTATGACGACATCAAAGGCGATCACCTTGTCCTGTCCCAACAGAAAACAGGTGAATCTGTCCGAGTGAGGCTCACCGATACCGCTAAACGCATCATAGCGGCCCGGAGAGAGGCGAACCCTGATCATGTGTACCTCTTACAGTTGGACAGCCACAGGAGCAAGGGAAAGCCTGTGAGCCGCTCTAAATTGCATGAGGAAATTAGCTACGCCGGGGAAAAGCTGGGGCTGAATCTTTCGACCCACAGCATGAGGAAGAGTAAACCAACTATCGGATATGACAATGGGGAGGATATAGCCGTAATCAGTAAGGCATTGGGGCACAAATCGTTATCCAGTACGCTCCATTACATTGGGGCCACACAACGCAAAGTAGATGATTTTAGTGATAAATATTCAATAGAGGATCTGTTATGAAAAGCCAGGATATTAGAAAGTATAAAAGAGAAAAGGCTCCCACTAGGGGAGCCTTTTTTGTATGGGCGGTTAGTTCGGCCCGCCCTGCATCAGCATGTTGAAAGCCTGCTGGTTGTTGGTCTCAACTTCAGAGCGGACCAGATCCCTAACCTGCCCATCCTGCACTTTCACATTGACGTTCACGTTAAGCGGCTGGTTTAGCCACGCTGGCGGCGTCATCAGTGGATTACCTGCCATATCAACTTTAAGCTGTGGCGCTGTAATCGTCGGCGCAGGAGGAACATAACCCGGATTGGAGTAAGAGCTTACCCACCCTGTTTTCTCTTCTGGTTTGGCAAAGTTTGGATTGGTCGGAAGATCTGGGCTGTGGATGAAATCCCACAGTTTACCCAGCGGGCTATCTTTCTTCAGATTGCCCCCGGCGGTGGTGTCCTGTCCATACATGGCGTCGTTAGCGTCCATGACTTTATCCCAGGCATAATCCCCACCTACCGAACCGATCGCAATGCCCCAGCCAACAGGACCGCCAGAGAGAGCCGCAAGGCCCCCGGCCTTACCAACTTTCGGACCCCGGCCCGGTTTGTTTGGCTTCTCTTTACCTTCCCCACCAGATCCGCCAGTTGTAGCGGCTTCAATGCCACCAATAGCGGCGATCCCTTTCATGACCCCCAGTAATTTGGTTAGTGGGTTAAGCATGGTCAACAACCATTTAAAGGCCCCGCCCAATTTCCAGATAGACCCGGCGAACAGAGCCACCCCGGCGGCGTATACTGCCATTTCGCCCCAGGATTTAAGCTGCTCACCAGTGATCCCCATCTTGCTGGCGTAATACTCAATAATGCGGAAGGTCAGGATCACAGTGTCATGCAACTCTGTAAACGCATCTGTGGCACCCTCAACAATTTTCCCGGCGATATGCCCGAACATCTCAAAGGCCCCACCAGAGCCGTTAACAGCGGCGCTGATAGCGTCGAAAGCGCTGGTTAGTGAGTTACCAAAGCCAGAAGTAAAAAACACGTTCATAGCGTTCTGCATACTGGTTTGCAGGCGCTGCCAGCTTGCCCGGTTGGACTTCATAGCCTTATCCAGAGCGCCACCGTTACGAGCTGCGGCTTTCATCTGTTTCGCCACTTCCGGGAGGATGTCCTTAGAGAACAGCTTCCCTTGTTGCATCAGGTCAAACAGATCCTTTTCTGTCAGGTCTGTACGGCCTTTCATCTGGTTAAGAGCCTTAACGAACAGCCCCACAGCGCCCGGAAGAGCTTCAGACAATTGGCCTTTGAGTTCTTCACTCATTACCGTGCCTTTAGACATCATCTGATTCAAACTACGCAAGGCGCGTGATTGGGATTCGGAGTCTGCACCAGTAACAAGGCCCCATTCACTTGCACCCTCAAAGATGGATCGCATCTGGTCTTTAGGGAGCTTGTCACCAACAGCGGCGGCAAACTGGGTATAGTCTTTACTGGTCTTGAGTAAATCCAGGCCCAAACGGTTGGACTGATCACGGAGATAATCAAACTCTTTAGCGGCCTTATCTGTGGAACCGGTGATCGCTGTCAGACCAGAAAGCGCGGATTCAAAATCCTGCCCGGTGTTCATGATCTTGCCGGAGAGCGCCACAGTTGCGGCAATGGTGATCGCCCCGCCTGCACCCTCGATCATGGAGGTGTCCAGTTTGTTAACTTTGGCGGTTACTGGAATTGTGGCTCCCCTCATGCCTACCCGGCCTTGCTGGCGCATGGTTTGCTGAAGGCGTGACACTCTGGCGTTATATTCCTGCAATGCCATAGACCCGGCGTGATACTGGCGGGTAAGCTGTCCAAACTCCTGGAGGTGTCCAGCACGTTGGGCCGGGGTAACATTGGCGTTAGCGGCTGAAGTGCTGAAGCGGATAGCTTTAGCGCGGATTGTCTGGAGTTTACGCTCCGCTACCAGTTGGGCTTTTGCCGCTTTGGCTTCCGTTGCGGCTTTAGCTTTGGCCTCTGCCATTGCCGCTTTTGCGGCTTCATCCTGCTGTTTGCGGCGGGCTTTGGTATAGCCGTTTTCCTCAAACTTGAGGCGTAGGGGCTTCATCTTGGACGCTACTTTGTCCCACTCTTTCCCCACACTGCGGATCTTGTCTACCGTCTTTTTGTAGCTACTTGAATCTACAGTAAAAATTGTACGGTTTACGGTTTTCGTGATGATCACGTTTCCACTTGCCATTATTCAGCCCCTTCCAGTTTGGTAGCCATAAGCGGACGGCTTGCCTTGTTAATGTTCACACGGCGGAGACCTTCCACAGATTTAGTTAGCAGTGATACAGAGCGCCCGTTAGCGCTGAACCCCTGATCCTTGTGACACAATGCAATTCCACGGCTTTTTACATTCCGGGCCGGGCCTGATTCTGGACCCTCTGAGAGGGTTTCTTTGTACTGGTCGATCAATGCTTCCAGTTCTGACAGAGCGGCGGCTGATTTAGTCACTTCGGCCTGTGTGGCTTTCTGACGTTCCAACGCTTTGGCCTGTTCCAGTTGGGCCAAAAGTGTTTTGTATGCTTCCATGAGGTGATCCTTACTTAGCGAGAGGGCAAAAGAGAAAATAGAGATTTATTAGGGCGTAGAGCGTCCACAGGGACCAACGCCCGAAAAGGAGAAATAAAAGTTTCAATGGAGTTAGGCCCGGCGGGCCGGGGGGTGGTTATGCGGCTCGTTTGGAGGAGATGATCACTGTGCGGAGTTCCTTCCGCCCGGCGCTAATAATCTTGCGTACTCGTGTCATGCTGGTTCCCAACTTGTAAACCGGGTTGGCTACATAGCGAGGCGCTCGGAGGTTAGCCAAAACTTGATCGTATGGAAGCATCTGATCCACAAGATAGCGGGCCGGGGCCACACGGGTGAGCGTCTGCACCGTCTTGACGTTGATCCCCAACATCTCACCAATCATCTGATCCGGGAGATTGTCCGCTTTCATCTGCTGAATCATCACGGCTTTCTCGGGAAGGGTCAGCACGGCCTTTTGATACTTCACAGGGTTGTATTCCCGTTTCATCTTCAGGGCATACGCTAACGACACATTGAAAGCTGAACAGATCGCCTTAGCACTATGACCCATCACACAGGCCCGCTTGATTTGGACGATTTGATCCGTTGTCAGCTTCTTTTCATCCATCAGGGGGCGCGGCTTGCTGGTTGCCAGCTTCAGAGAGAGGGCGGCGATCTTCTCTTCCTCTTCCGGGGTTAATGCTTTCACTTCAGTTGTGATAATGCTCAAGAGAATCTCCTATCAGAGGGGTTGACTTCACACGGGGGATTTGACAAAATGCGGATAATGGGGATTTTTATTTGAAATTTAACAAAATCAAAAAGCTGGGTCTAAATCCCAATACCTGGATGGCTCCTTGATTTCCCCTCTTGGGTATGGCGTCACCGCTGGCGCCACAGAGGCCGTTTCCCCCGGTTGGGGATCAGCTTGTACAAGCCCCTCTCCCACCGTTTCCACCTTCTCACTGTAAACCGTCATCAATGTGATCGGCGTGGTAGGTCCTGGCGTTGCTGGCACAATCTCCGGCGCTTCAGGCGCTTCTACAGGCTCCGCCGTGTGGTTGGGTTCCTGCATTTCTTCCCGCTCCGCTGTGGCCTTCTGCGGCTGTTCCTGCGGTGCTTCCGCTTCCACTGTACCCACCATTTCCGGGGTGATCGGGTTTACAGTATAATGGCACGTCTTGCCGCCGATCTGCCCGGTCTTGTTGATCAGGCCCATCTCCACCATTTCCCGAAGCAAATTCCTAACTGATCGGTCAGTCAGGCCCAAACGGCGGGATAAAAGCTCCTGTGAGAAATAGGCGGTTTGCCCATTGGTCTGGTAACCCTCGATCAGTGCATAGGTGTAAACCATGTTCATGGTGAATACCTTGCCGTTGATCTTCTCAATGTCTGCCAGTTCGTGACAAACGGCGGTAAATGGCTTACTTGCTGTTGCTGGCATTCTGTTTTCCTTCTGCGGAAGCGACTAAAAGAGGATGGTTTTTCAGGTAGGCGGCTAACGCCTCCTTTACGATGGTATGAGGGGCACCACCGCCCGCCCTTACCAGTGCATAAAGCTGATCGGCTTGTTCTTTCGGAAAATCAATTTTCAAAGGTTAATCTCCTTCAGTTCGTCGATGTCATCGGCTGACAGACTCAGGCCGAAAAATTCACCCCACCATTTCGCCGGGGCCGTGATCGCCGGATTTCCCAGCGTCACCCTTCTGGACGGCTCAACCTGCTGTAACATGCTGTAAATGTCGTCATACAATCCGGGGGCGCTGTCGTCATCCCGGATCGAGTTAATGATCTGTGAGGCGTACCCATTCACAAGGCGACTTTCCGAAAGATCCGTAAACTGGTGCAACATATTTCCCCTCCCCATTGTTGATTAATTAGTGAACAATTACAGGCAATTCCCCGGTGATACGCTCAAAATGATCCGCCGCATTTAACATGATGTAGGCCATTACCTCGTCATATTCCATCGGGACGCCTTTTGCCTCAAAGAGGGATTGGAACGCCAGCACAATGGACGCTTGCAGATCCGTAGGCTTGGAAGCGAACAGCGCAACGGTTGCTTTCATTTCAAGCGCTTTTTCTGCGTCCATCTCGGTGACCTTTGCAGCGATACGTTGAGACTGGCGCATAACGCCGGAGGCGCTGGATTTGGTCAATTCAAGGGCCTGCGTAATCGCTTCTACTTCTCTCATACGTCCGGCGGCTTTCATCCGGCTACGGGTTTCTGTCAGGGTCTTACGGGTCAGGTCACGCTGATCGACACGTTCAACCATTTTTTCAACATCGAGGTAAATACTCATTGCAATCTCCTTTCAGGTTAGTTATAGTATGATGGGAAATTGCATACCCGATTAACTCCCTCATCACAATATCTATTTTACACTATTTGACAATGATTCGCAACAAATTTCTTGATTTATCTTGCGCTCAGTTGTTTATTGTGCTAGAGGCACAGAAAGCCTCTGTAACGCTCTCAGTGAGGCACAGGGCGTTTATAGGGTGTTTCCCTGTCTACGTATGAGAAAGCGCCATAGCGGCGCGTTTAGGTGGGTTCCTGTGGGGTTGTGGTTCTGTACTGTATACGGCACTGTGTACCGGGCCGGGGACCCCACCCCGCCGCCATCGTGTCACCTTCGCATCGCTACGGTGTTTCCCAAAGAGCAGGAAAAGAAAACCGCGTTGCGGTTTCTGTTCCTGCGATTGCCCCAAAAGGGAGGCGAGCCTGTAAGGCTCTTTCCTAAAGAGTCTGATCTCTTGATTGTTCAATCAATAATTACTCACACTCTCTTTAAGGTCTTGACCTGGCCCTGGGGGTTCTAGTCTTATCGGGTGTGGGTAGGTTTATCTATAGTCTTATTGTCGGAAGATTTTTCCGCCCCGCCCGGAAAATATTTCCGCCCAAGAGGCGATCAGGTAGGAAAATATTTCCGCCCTGCTTCTCTTTCGGGATAGTCCGGAAAATATTTCCGCCCGGAAGATTCTTCCTCCCCAGGAGTGAGCCACACAGGCGAGACTCCACATTGTGGGAAACAGGCCCCCGGCCTAAAACCTGGTAAGCCCGAAGGGCGAGAAGGTTTTAAGATCATATAATAAAAAATGAAATAATTAATTGTGTAAACAATTAGTTATTGAATGAAGTTGTTATATAAGATCAATAAGACGGACCCGGAGGGCGAGCGTAGCGAGGTCTTATATATCTATTATTGTTTAGTGTGCCTTTCAGGGCTACATACCCCCCCTTCAATTCCACCCACCCATTAATAAAAATTAATGCAGGTATGGCCCGTCATATGTGGAGGGCGCACATATCATAAGACTTAACACAATGCAATTAATTTTTATTGAAAATGATAATCATTCGTGTTAAAATATTATACATGGTGTGGGATGTGGTGAGCATATCGAAATTACCGTTTTGCAGCTTGTCACCCGCACCATTACAGAACGTAGGTTTTAGCCAACCTGTTGGGGTCTGTAGAGAGCCGGGCGGCTTCTCCCCGCCCGGCCCTCACCCAAAGTGTTCTTTCAACTCCACTTGCCAGAATGCTTTGTGTGCGGTCCTCTCCTCAAGTTCCGCCGATTGTAGTTTCTCCTACGATCCAAAACACCTCTAAAATCATAGGGCTTGCGCCACAGGCCCTATTCTAAAGCGTCGCTAACTGCGGCTCTTCAGAATACAAGCGGATCTCCTTCGATTGTATCGACCCTCCACGGGGTACACAGTTGGGCCGGGGGTGGTTCCCCAGTTGCAACGATAAACTATTGATTTGTGTCGATGGTTTCCGGGCGCGTTCAGGGTGCCCGTTTTCCTCTGTGGCTTCTTTGCTGAACCATGAAAGCAAATCATGTAAGGCTCTGAGGCTGCACAGGAAAACAAGTGATAAGACAGTGAGTTAACATTACCTTCATCCCGGTTTCTCCTTCCGGGTTCTTTTTAGTGGTTATTTGTCCAATGGCTGGCGGTTGCTCCCGTGACGCTGGCGGATGAGTGACCACAAAAAAGAGGTTATACCTCCCCCTACCCTAGAGGGTGAGAGAGAGTCAGGAACGAAGAGAGGCGGCAGGATAGCCGCCTTTTCTTTTATCCACCCCACGGCCTCCCATCTTCCAACCCATTCCGGCCCGCCGTTCTGGCTGTCCTGATATCCGGTGCAACGCCGGATCACCTGTGGTCTCTCCCACGTCTAAAACCCTCCATAAGGAAAACCTTTATGAAAACTTCCGAGCGCTACCCGGTAACGCAAGGTGACGTAATCGTGAATTACGCCTCCAGCCTGTTTGACCGTACCGAAGTCACCGCCCCGTCACTGCCTGCTGACGTTTTTTGCGGTGACATTCTGGACGGCAAAACCTTTGCCCTGTTCGACTCCGCCGACGCTGATGCTGGCAAGCCGATCATTAACCTTTCCAATATGTCCGCCGATGGCAAGCCCAAAACCCTAGTCATTTGTGACAGACACCTCGTGATTACCGATTTTGCCCTACGTGCTAAAGATGCCGCGAGCAAAAAAGCCGCACTGGAAGCGCTGACAGCCTCCGGTGATATTCGCCTGGCTATCAACGCCGATTACTTCAAAGCATAAGGAAATCACACACAATGGCTATTGATTTTAAACAGTTTGAAAAGCTGGACACTGTAGCGGCACTTAAACAAGTGCCAGCGGGTAATTACCTGATCTCTGATCTGGGTATCTTCTCCGGTGTTAACTCCACCACTCCAAACGCTCAAGTTCTGGACATCGTGGAGACTCAAGTCTCTGAACTGGAACAGGTAGCCCGCTACGGCACCGAAGTTAACTCCATCAAAATGGATAAGCCTCTGTTGCGTGACCAGGAGATCCCACACTACGCCACCGAAGCGGACGTAAAAACCGCTGATTGGCAAGGTCTGATCAGCCCGGCTAACCCGGATCAGGTTGCGGCTATTTCTGAAGTGATCGCGTCTAAAGCTATCCGTATGCGTAACCATCACCTGGAAACGGTTGAAAGTACGCTGGCCCGCGCCCTGTTCAAACAGGAAGCGAAAGCGGCTAAAACCGATGACGGCGACGTAGATTTTAACGCTGTGTTTGGTACTGCCCCGCTGGACTTTGAACTGGACGGATCAGCGGGTTCCAACGTGTATTCCCAGCTTTCGAAGATTCGCAGGATGTTGGTTAAAGAGTACGGCGCGAGCCGCTCCTATCTGGAGCGATTCTTCTGCTTCGCATCCCCGGATCTGTATGACGTTCTGGCGAGCCACCCGGAAGTAACCAGCCTGATCACCAACAAAGTGGCGGAGGCTGCAAAAGGCGCTCTGATCCCGGTTAACACTGCGGGTTATGACTCCTTCAGCATTGGCAACATTACTTTCATTCTGGCGGACGATGACCGCTACGAAATCGCGGAAGGTTCCGGCCTGTTCGTTCCGAAGTTCTCCGCCGCTGAAAGATGCCCATTCAAATTAGTGCGTGGACCTGCATCCAGGAATCAGGATATCGCGGCGAAAGGCGTGATCAGCCCTTACTACCAAAAAGTAATGACTGACCGTTACGGCATGGTGACCATTCACCAGGAGGCGAGCTTCATCCCTCTGAACCTGCGCCCGAACTACACGCTGAACGTCAAGCTGAAGTAATGCAGAATGCCCCCGGCTCCCGCTGGGGGTTATCCCTTCCGGTTATATTCATTTTTACTTTTACACTGAGGTAACACATGAAAGTTTCAATCAATATCCCCGGCGCTGGTCAAGTCTATGTATCAGGCGCGGCGGAAGTAATTAATCGAAAGGCGCTGTGTAAGGAGTTGGGGATCTGTAATATCACCCTATGCCGTCTAGAGGCGCAACACGGGTTTGAATATGCTTTAAGCGTGCTATTATCTAAAAAGCGCAAGTTATTAAATTAATATTAAAAGGCGAGCCAAACGGCTCGCCTTTTTCTTTATAGAAGCCCAACCATTTGTTGGATTGAAGTTAGTAATTCTTGTTGTGTATAGCGATGAGATTGCATTGTAACATTCTCTGGGTGGTGTATATGATTACGGATGAATGTTTGTAATGTAGTATCCGCTGGCGGTTGTGCCGCACCTTTAAATTCTTTAACCCATACTTTATCAAACGCAATTCCCTTTGAATTTAGCCATTGCTCCATTGTTTTTTCGCTTGGACAGGAGTTTTTCTCCTGCAAATAACCATATAATTCATTATGCAATTCAACGGTTGCTAAATTGTATGCTTTGAAATTAATCTCGCCCCACGATGGAGACCAAGGGAACCATGGAGAAGTATCAGCCCTTTCCACAACATTTTTATTATTCTCTTTTTTGAAAACAAACAGACCGATATTTTTAAGGTAAGGGGAGGACAAAAGGAAAGGAGAGTGCGTTGTAACAAAAACCTGTCTACTTTTGGAGATAATCATTAAAGCTTCTAAAAGCTTTTGCTGCCCTGAAGGATGAAGACATATTTCAGGTTCGTCAATGAAAAGATAAAATGGTTTACTAATCCCCGCACCATGCGCATTACACGTTATCTCAGCGTACACCTGAAGTAATGATAGGGCTAGTGCCCTTTGCATACCATGCCCCTTTTCTCCCATTGGGACATTCACCCCATCATCAATCATGATGGAAATAGTTTTGAAGAAATTCTCTACCTGCAACTCTTCAAAAATGAAAGAAATATCTGCCATACCAAATTGAGATGAGAAAACTTCTCTAACTTGATTTTCGACTAATGATATTTTCTGTCTCAACTCTGATTCAGGGTGATTGAATACGCGATGGTATTGCTCAGAAAACGCTCTATACTCATCCGTTGCTATATGGCCTAAAGCTATTTCTTTTAGAAGCGAACCACATATAGTTGTAGAGCCAAACTTTGCTTCATTACTTGGATTTGTATCAGCCCAAATGAAATTATTGTCATAAAATTTCTTGAATGGAGCATCTATACCACTTGGGTTAACAAATTCATTTCCGTTCCAAAATAATATCTTTTTCTCCCCAGCCTCGCTGCACCTCTTCACTCTAAAAAAATTAACTCCCTCATCCTCAAAAACATGCGAGGTGAATGCAGCCACTTTATTAGCTTGTACGTGAGCGGCAATTACTTCTGATAAATTCCCAGTAAAGGTTAACTCGGCTGAAAGCTTCTCAGCTATGTTATCCGGGACTGATTTACATATAAGATCCTCAATATTCTTTTTGGTTCCATCCTTTATAAAATCTATAATTTCAAATACAGTAGATTTTCCGGCGTTGTTTTCACCCACAAAGATATTAAGCCCACTACCTTCCGTTTCTCCATCAGGGATATTGAATTCCAACTCATTATTTTCCCCATGATACCCTTTAAAATTTTCTATCTTCAGTTTTTTAATAAACATTATTAATCCTTTATGCTGGCTGTGTATAGAAAAATATACCTTACATAGAACACCTTATTTTTACATAACTTATATCACTGAAAATTCAGTAAAACTATGACATTAGCCAAATAATTAGCTATTCCAACACAACCCATCAATGACGTAGCACACAGTTTTCAGAGGGAAGGTATGTAAGTATCTTCTAGTGATCCCCGACCCGCTTTTCTCATGCCCTACAACCTGCTGCAAATGCGCTAAGTTACCAACCCAGCCAGCTAAACAGGTTGAAATCATGGTATGCCGGAAACTGTGAACTAGACGCCGCTGCCCATAATCATCAAGGTACGGAATACCAAGCTGATCACGGACATCAGCCAAGACCTTGCCGATTTTCGGCATGTTTTTACCCGACACTGGCGAGAAGATTTTATCTTTCCACTGACGATTAACGAAATCGAGGAAACCCCACTCGATTAGTTTGGGATGGATCGCCACCTGCCTTGTAGCGTTTTCGGTTTTACCCTGTCCTCCTTCAGCGATAAGGAGATAGTGCCGCTGGCTATCTTCATCAAATTTGATCTGTGATTTCTCCAGCTTGGCGATCTCGCCTCTTCTGGCTCCCGTGTACGCCAACAAAAGAGTGATCCACTTCTGCCAACCGTCAGGCTGCCTGAGCGCCCACCCCACAAACTTTCTCATTTCTGCTGCACTGTATGCTCCAAATCTCGTTTTCGACGGTGCGGCGACGATCCCATCAGTCGGAGACTTCTCAAGAATATCTTTATTGTCTGTCAGGAAGGTTTTAAACAGCGATTTGTAAATCTTCAAATGCTTGTGGATAGACTCAGCGCCAACCAAATCTTCTGGCGGAACATCATCACACTCGATCAGTTGCTGAACCGTCATTGATCGATAAGGCTGCACAACACGCTTAGGCAAGTTTTCTACAACCTCCATTACCTGTTTAATGTCTTGCTTGGTAATCGTGGTTACATCAGTTGATGAACCCAAGACAATCAACATCACTTCCATAAAGCGCTCATTGGCTTGAGAGATAGCCTTCGTCCAGTTTTGGGCTTTCTCCTCTTTATACATATTCCACGCGCCAGCCAGTGTTAACACGTGTTCTGGTTGTGCTTCAGTTTGTTCTTCCTCATCTACCGCAGGAGAGACAACCTCGCGGTCTTCATGAACAACTATCGGCTGAATATTGCGCCGCGCATCATTCAGAAATTGGTGCGCCAGCCATTGTTCATTCTGCTGCTTCAGACTATTGCCATACTCAGAAAGACGCTTACCGAAGTGATCCGGTTGGATGGCCCCACGTTGAACCAGAGGAATTACAGGAGAAGCAAAAGACATGAGCAACTGCGCCTGGGTGTGGCTGTCAGTCTCTAACGACTTACGGAAAAACTTATTATCAGGCAGGCGAAAACGAACGTAATAGACTCCGTTACGTTTAATGGTGTGGCGTATGGTTTTGTGTCCCATTTGGAGAGCCTCAATGTGTTACGGCTGAACAATACGGGACGAAAAGGAGCAATAATCTTTTGATTTATATGAGGATAATCACCAGGACTACGCTGGCATTATCCAGATCAGGTGGTACGGGTATTTCTCAGCCCTTCGTGAAAAGGGGCACCCCGAGTCATTAACGAAATTTTTCTGCGTGACGGTCAGGTCACTCGCGTGATGATACCCTCACTGCCCCGATTTGTAACCCTTTCGCTACTCTGCATTTACCTGTTCAGCCTGAACATCAATAGTGAAAGCCGCCACCCGCACGGCGGCAACATCCTCTTATACCGCGTCAACCATTAGTTGGGCATGAGCAACGGCTTGTTGTGCCTGCGCAATATCAGAAGCATCTGCGGAAAAGGACGTTAGCGGAATAAGCGCTAACAGATAATCTCTCATTTCGCCCACCCCAAAAACTGTCTCTGCTCGTTCAGCACGGCTAACCGCCCGTTGGTGTACACGACAAAATAGTGCAACCCTTGTTGATAGACCGTCGCTTTTTCCTCTTTCTCGATAACCGCAGCATGAGCTCCATCAATATCAAGCCCGGTGCTCACCTTTTTAATTTCCATGCCTTCAAAGTGATATATGTTTTTTTTCTTTGCCGCCTGAGCGTGTTGCTTTATCGCTTCACGTGCATTCACATACGCGTTTTGCTCCGCGTTATTGATAATCATCTGTTGATTAGACTGTTCTACCTGATAGCAGACATCACGACTGACGCCTTTGGCTTCACAGCGCGCCAGGCGCTGCTCTTCCGACACGCAGCCGGACAGAATACTGACAACCAAAAGCGAAAATACCGCCTTTTTTATAGTTAACTGTTTCATCACTGCCATCACCATCATTAATTAACAAAATAATATCACCCTGCAAAAGCAGCGTGTTTTTATATCACTATTTAGTGCACAGAATATTTAGGCCGCTTTCATCTGTCAATATAATTTAGGGAAATTAAGATCAAATAACTTAGAGGATGCATGACACAAGGATAAATCCGAAGAAAATAGTTATTCGCCGTCTTCAAATTTGCAATTAATTAACGTAACAAATACAAAAGACTAATGTCATCAAAACGATGATTCTTAATAACTATTCAACGTGTTTTCTATGATCTTTATCAATATTGAAAATTCAGGAATAATCCATAGTTTTATTTCAATCTGTTTATATGTTGACATTAATTAATTGCTATAGCTAGACAATTCTCAACAACATCGTCTGTAATACGTATTTAAAAATGAGCCTCCGGATAGTGAAGTTAATTATTTTTCATTTTTTCCTGCACACCCTTATCATCAGTGCGGGTTTTATTGCAGGCGTGATGTACGCTGAACGTCTGCATTTTTGCATATGGGGCTAAGCCACTGTTAGCCTGTGTTCCGAAATGCATCGCCCCTCTCCCCGTATTTGGCGATTTTCTTCTATAGTGCATGTCAGACTAATAAATTTTACATTTTTTACGAATTTTTCGGGAATCTAACAAACCCGCGCTTGTCAGTTATCATGAAGGCCGGGAAAGATACACGACTGATTTTGAGGGTCCTAACAGTGGAGAGCGTAGAAGTATGAAGAATAAATTGGTGGTAGGCGCGCTGCTGCTCGCATCCAGCGCGGTCTGGGCCGCACCAGCTACAGCCGTCCCCGCGAAGGGGATTGATCAATATGAACTCAGTGGTTTCATCGCCGACTTCACCCACTTCAAGCCTGGCGATACGGTGCCAGAGATGTATCGCACTGACGAGTACACCATCAAACAGTGGAATCTGCGTAATTTACCTGCGCCAGATGCCGGGACACACTGGACCTACATGGGCGGTGCCTATGTGCTGATCAATGACGCTGACGGTAAAATTATTAAAGCTTACGACGGCGAGATTTTCTATCATCGTTGAGGTTCGCCCCCCTCGGGCTGAGGGGGAATCCAACGCTTATTTTATCGTTAAGGTCATCAGGATAACCCCGCACAGACGGTCAGATTTAAGAAGAACGCCCACGTTATTCAGTGGCTCTGCATAACTCAGATAGCGTTATTCAAATTAGATATTCACCACACCGATATAAAATCAATGCGGTGAATAGAAAGAATAAAACCGATTAGCCGAAATCAGACGGCGCGAAAGGCAATTTCGCCGGGGATGACTTCACCCTGCCAGTAAAGCTGTGCGGCAACACGTCCCGCCAGTTCGCGATACATTACGGTGAAATCACTGTCCGGACGGCTGACCACGGTTGGCGTCCCGCGATCGAGATCTTCACGCAGACTAATATGCAACGGCATTTGTCCCAACAGTTGCGTGTGATACTGCTCAGCCAGTTTTTGCGCGCCACCGGTACCAAAGATCGGCTCATGATGACCGCAGTTGCTGCAGATATGCATGCTCATGTTTTCGACAATGCCCAGCACCGGCACCTCGACTTTTTCGAACATGACAATGCCTTTTTTAGCGTCAATCAACGCAATATCCTGCGGCGTGGTCACCACAACGGCCCCCGTGACCGGGATGTTTTGTGCCAGCGTCAGCTGGATATCACCAGTACCCGGCGGCATGTCCAGCACGAGGTAATCCAGATCCGGCCACAGCGTCTCTTGTAGCATCTGCATCAGCGCTTTACTGGCCATCGGCCCACGCCACACCATCGCGTTATCATCAGTGACCAGATAACCGATGGAGTTCGTCGCCAGCCCGTGAGACATGATCGGTGCCATATGGGTACCATCCGGCGAGGTTGGGCGCTGGTTTTCCGCCCCCAGCATAGTTGGGATCGACGGACCATAAATGTCGGCGTCCAGAATCCCTACTTTCGCCCCTTCTGCCGCTAATGCCAGCGCCAGGTTTACCGCAGTCGACGATTTACCGACGCCGCCTTTGCCGGAGCTGACGGCGATAATGTTCTTCACGCCGTTCACGCCCGGCTGATTTTTCACGCGCTTCAGGGTGGCGATGTTGTGAGAAAGCTTCCAGTCGATCGCCTTCGCCCCGGTAATTCGCAGCAGATCAGCGCTACATTGCTCTTTTAACACCTCAAAGGCACTGTGCCAGACGAACGGCATGACCAGTTCAACGTGCAGCGTGTCATCCATCCAGGCGACGTGGTGTAACGCTTTAAGTGTCGTCAGGTTATGCTTCAGGGTGGGGTGCTGAAAATTCGCCAGCGTCCCGGCGACCATGGCGCGCAGGGTTTCTGGTGATTTGGCCTGGGATTGTGCGTTCATCCCGACTCCTTTTTGTTGTTCTGAAAAGGTCAATTGTAGTGAGGTAGTGTACTCCAGCGGTAACAATTATTCATTTGTGGTTTGATGCCCTTAATTCTTGGCGTAGTTATTCCCTTTCAGGTAACATCAGAACCCCCTTTCAACAGAGAAGAAGTAACATCTACTATGACTCAAGTCGCGAAGAAAATTCTGGTAACGTGCGCGCTGCCGTACGCCAACGGCTCAATCCACCTCGGCCATATGCTGGAGCACATCCAGGCTGATGTCTGGGTCCGTTACCAACGAATGCGCGGCCACGAGGTCAACTTCATCTGCGCCGACGACGCCCACGGCACGCCGATCATGCTGAAAGCACAGCAGCTTGGCATCACCCCGGAGCAGATGATTGGTGAAATGAGTCAGGAGCACCAGACGGATTTCGCCGGGTTCAACATCAGCTATGACAACTACCACTCCACGCACAGCGACGAGAACCGGGAGTTGTCTGAGCTCATCTATACCCGTCTGAAAGAGAACGGTTTTATTAAGAACCGCACCATTTCTCAGCTCTACGATCCGGAAAAAGGTATGTTCCTGCCGGATCGTTTTGTGAAAGGTACCTGCCCGAAATGTAAATCACCGGATCAGTATGGCGACAACTGCGAAGTGTGCGGCGCGACCTATAGCCCGACGGAGCTGATCGAGCCGAAGTCTGTGGTCTCTGGCGCGACGCCGGTGATGCGTGACTCCGAACACTTCTTCTTTGACCTGCCCTCTTTCAGCGAAATGCTACAGGCGTGGACCCGTAGCGGCGCGCTGCAGGAGCAGGTGGCGAACAAAATGCAGGAATGGTTTGAATCCGGCCTGCAGCAATGGGATATCTCCCGCGATGCCCCTTACTTTGGTTTTGAAATCCCGAATGCGCCGGGCAAATATTTCTATGTCTGGCTGGATGCGCCAATCGGCTACATGGGCTCTTTCAAAAATCTGTGCGATAAGCGCGGCGATACCGTCAGCTTCGACGAATACTGGAAGAAAGATTCTACTGCCGAACTGTATCACTTCATCGGCAAAGATATCGTCTATTTCCATAGCCTGTTCTGGCCTGCCATGCTGGAAGGCAGCAACTTCCGTAAACCGACGAACCTGTTCGTGCATGGTTATGTCACGGTCAACGGCGCGAAGATGTCCAAATCCCGCGGCACGTTTATTAAGGCCAGCACCTGGCTGAACCATTTTGATGCAGACAGCCTGCGTTACTACTACACTGCGAAGCTCTCTTCGCGCATTGATGATATCGACCTGAATCTGGAAGACTTCGTCCAGCGCGTAAACGCCGATATCGTCAACAAGGTGGTTAACCTCGCCTCCCGTAACGCTGGCTTTATCAACAAACGTTTCGATGGTGTACTGGCGGCTGAACTGGCTGACCCTGCGCTGTATAAAACCTTTACCGATGCAGCGGCTGTGATTGGCGAGGCGTGGGAAAGCCGTGAGTTCGGCAAAGCGATCCGTGAAATCATGGCGCTGGCGGATGTCGCGAACCGCTATGTTGATGAACAGGCGCCGTGGGTGGTGGCGAAACAGGAAGGTCGCGACGCCGATCTGCAGGCGATCTGCTCGATGGGCATCAACCTGTTCCGCGTGCTGATGACGTACCTGAAGCCGGTGCTGCCGACGCTGAGCGAGCGCGTTGAAGCATTCCTGCACACCGAACTGCGTTGGGATGCTATTGCGCAACCGCTTCTGGGCCATAAGGTCAATACTTTCAAAGCTCTGTATAACCGTATCGATATGAAGCAGGTGGAAGCGCTGGTGGAAGCCTCTAAAGAAGAGGTGAAAGCTATGGCAGCTCCGGTAACCGGCCCACTGGCGGACTTCCCGATTCAGGAAACCATTACCTTTGACGATTTCGCGAAAGTCGATCTGCGCGTAGCGTTGATTGAAAACGCTGAATTCGTTGATGGCTCCGATAAACTGCTGCGCCTGACGCTGGATTTGGGTGGCGAGAAGCGTAACGTCTTCTCCGGCATTCGCTCTGCTTATCCGGACCCGCAGGTGCTGATTGGTCGTCATACGGTCATGGTGGCAAACCTGGCGCCGCGTAAAATGCGCTTTGGCATCTCAGAAGGGATGGTGATGGCCGCAGGTCCTGGCGGGACAGACATCTTCCTGCTGACCCCGGATGAAGGCGCAAAGCCTGGACACCAGGTTAAATAAGCCTTTCTAAAGCGCCGCTCTCACGGCGCTTTTTCTTTTGCGTCATATTAATCCAGGCAATAACTCGCATGATTTCAGATTTTTCAATGATCATTATCAGACATATTCACTAGCCATTTTCCCCTCTCCTGCCTCATTTCTGGTATACATACCCTGCAAGGTTTATTTTTGAGCAGCAGACGTTTAATAAAATGGAGTTTTACATGAAAGCATTAAATACGTTTTTTTCGGTTGTTTTTGCGTCAGTTCTCGTTTTCTCTCTGGCAGGATGTGGCGACAAGGAAGAAAGCAAAACATTCAAAGCGGACGTCAATGGCACTGAGATCGTAATGACCTATACCTACAAGGGTGACAAAGTCATTAAGCAGACCTCAGAGAACAAAATCAACTACGCCTCTATCGGGGTAAAAACCAAAGAAGATGCGGCGAAAATCCTCGATCCGATCAGCGAAAAATATCAAAACATTCCTGGCGTGGAAGAGAAGCTGACCTATAAGGATGGCTACGCGGAAGAAACCGTTTCTGTTGACATGGAAAAAGTTGACTTTAAAAAGCTGCAGGGCGTGATGGGTACGCAATTCTCGGGTGACCCAAGCAACGGCATTAGCATGAAACAGAGCCAGAAAATGCTGGAAACCGCTGGCTTTAAAGAAGTGAAATAATCAAACGACGACGACCTGGCATCCAGCCGGGTCGTCGCTTTCTATCAGCCTTTATTGCCGTGCAGACGCGCCGTCAATCCGCGCAGGAAATAACGCATAAACTGATCACCACACTCGCGGTAGTTTTTATGATCCGGAGAACGCATCATGGCGGTGATTTCCGGCATTGAAACGCGAACGTTCTGCTGGGTCATAATCGCCTGAATATCATCCGTTTTCAGTGAAAAAGCGATACGCAGCTTTTTCAGCACCGTATTGTTGTTCACCCGACGCTCAAGCGCCAGTTCAGGCGCTGACTCATCTTTGCCACGCTTCTCGTAAATCAGGCCGTTCAGGAATCCGGAGAGGATAATATCCGGGCAGCGGACAAACCCCTCTTCATCTTCCCTGGTCATCCAGGTGTCGAAACCCGCAGAGGTGGATTCCATGTCGGCCAGCGCAAGAATGCGCACCATGTCGTTATTATTGGCTTTCAGGGCGTAGCGCAGGCTACGAAGAATATCGTTACTTAGCATAGAGCCTTCAACTGTCGATAATGCAATGGCGCGCAGTGTATCAGTTTTACAGGCCAATCGCCTCTTTCAAACTTTTCAGATAGCGGCGACTGACCGGAACAGTTAACCCATTACGCAGTATCAGTTCCGCCTGACCGTTATCTTCCAGACGAATTTCCTGTAACTGCGCCATGTTAACCAGATATTGTCGATGACAGCGCAGCAATGGCGTGCGGCTTTCCAGCGTTCTGAGCGTCAGTTCAGTAAAGCCTTCTTTGCCGTCGCTGCTGGTGACATAAACACCGCTCATGCGACTGCTGACGAAAGCGACATCATCCATTTGCAGCAGATAGATCCGGCTATGGCCGCTACAGGGGATAAACTTCAGCGACTGTTGGTTTTCCGGCAATACCGATACGTCCTGTTTGCTCCGCTCCTGGCGCAGGCGGCTAAGGGTTTTCTCCAGCCGCGCCTCTTCTATCGGTTTAAGCAGATAATCAAAAGCGTGTTCTTCAAAGGCTTTAATTGCGTATTCGTCAAAAGCGGTCAGAAAAACAATATACGGCCGATGCTCCGGGTCGAGCATACCCACCATTTCCAGCCCGCTGATACGCGGCATTTGAATATCCAGAAACAGCACGTCCGGATGCAGTCGATGCACCGCGCCAATCGCTTCCACGGCGTTGGCGCACTCGCCAACGATCTCGATATCACTTTGTTCCTGTAACAGGATCCGCAGATTTTCCCGCGCTAACGGTTCATCATCCACAATCAGCACTTTAATCATGCGTCTCCTCCAGGGGCAGTCGTAGGGTTATTCGGGTAAAGCAATCCGGTTCGCAGACGACGCTAATACCATAATCATCGCCAAACCGTTCACGCAGGCGTTTATCCACCAGATTCATGCCCAGACCGCTGACGTTCGCGGAGGGCTGATACAACCCGGCGTTATCTTCAATATCCAGCATCAAATACTGCCCTTCCTGACGGGCGGTGATGGACACCTCCCCCGTGCCCAGTAGTTGCGATGTCCCATGCTTAATGGCGTTTTCGACTATGGGTTGCAGGGTGAAGGCTGGCAACTGTTGATGCGCCAGCGCATCCGGCACGTTTAAACTCACCTGCAACCGCGACTGGAATCGCGCTTTCTCAATTTGCAGATAGGCATTCACGTGCTCAATTTCGTCGGCCAGTGTGACGATCTCCGACGGGCGCTTTAAGTTCTTACGGAAAAAGGTAGAGAGATCCTGTACCAGTTGGCTCGCCTGTTCACTGTCGCGACGCACCACCGCTTTGATGGTGTTGAGCGCATTAAACAGAAAATGCGGATTGACCTGCGCATGCAGCAGCTTAATTTCTGACTGCGTCAACATCGCTTTCTGACGTTCATATTGTCCAGCAAGGATCTGCGCGGAAAGTAGCTGCGCAATCCCCTCACCCAGCGTTCGGTTAATGGAACTGAACAACCGGTTTTTCGCTTCATAGAGTTTGATGGTGCCCATCACCCGTTGGTTTTCTCCGCGTAAGGGAATGACCAGCGTAGAACCGAGCTTGCACTGTGGATGCAGCGAACAGCGATACGGCACTTCGTTGCCGTCAGCGTAAACCACCTCGCCCGTCTCGATGGCCCGCAGCGTGTAACCGGAGGAGATCGGCCTGCCCGGCAGGTGATGGTCGTCGCCAATCCCGGTAAAGGCTAACAGCCGCTCGCGGTCAGTGATTGCCACCGCGCCGATATCGAGTTCTTTGTACAGCACCTGCGCCACCTTCATGCTGTTCACTTCGTTGAATCCCTGGCGCAAGATCCCCTCGGTGGAGGCCGCCACTTTCAGCGCAGTAGCGGAAAACGCAGAGGTATATTTTTCAAACATCGCCCGCTTGTCGAGCAAAATACGCATAAACAGCGCCGCACCGACGGTGTTGGTGACCATCATGGGAGCGGCGATATTGCTGACCAGTCGGTAAGCATCGTCAAACGGCCGGGCTATCAGCAAAATGATCAGCATCTGTACCATTTCGGCGACAAATGTGATCGCCCCGGCCGTCAGCGGATTAAAGACTTTATCCGTGCGTCCTCGCCGCGTCAGTACGCTGTGCACCAGGCCACCCAGCAACCCTTCCACGATGGTGGAGATCATACAACTGAGCGCCGTCATGCCGCCCATTGAGTAGCGGTGCAGACCCCCGGTCAGCCCCACCAGTCCACCCACGACCGGCCCGCCAAGCAGACCGCCCATCACCGCGCCAATTGCCCGTGTGTTGGCGATAGAGTCGTCAATATGCAGACCGAAATAGGTGCCGAGGATACAGAAAATGGAGAAGGTTACGTAGCACAGCAGTTTGTGCGGCAAACGAACGGTTACCTGCATCAATGGTATGAATAAACGAGTTTTACTCATCAGCCATGCGATAACCAAGAACACGCACATCTGCTGAAGCAGCAGCAACACCAGATTAAACTCGTACATACCTGCAGACCACACATCAATTAAAACCGCGTAACATACATCGACTCGCGGGATCTGTCTTTGAACTGTTGCATAAAATGAGAAATTAGTAAGGGATATCACACAAAAAGTACCGGTGTACTGATAAAACCACCCCTCACCTGAACAAAAAACAGACAAAACTACCTGGTTCGAAAAAGAGCGACTAAAGTTAGACTGGGACCTCGCGAGCAAGGATAAAATAATGGCGCTTTACACCATAGGTGAAGTGGCTTTGCTTTGTGATATTAACCCCGTTACGCTTCGCGCGTGGCAACGGCGTTATGGATTATTGAAACCCCAGCGTACCGACGGGGGGCATCGCCTGTTCAATGATTCGGATATCGACAGGATCCGCGAAATCAAGCACTGGATAGATAACGGGGTGCAGGTCAGCAAAGTCAAAATGCTGTTGAGCAATGAGAACGTAGACCTGCAAAACGGCTGGCGTGAACAACAGGAAATCCTGTTGCACTATCTGCAAAACAACAATCTGCACAACCTGCGGGTCTGGCTGAAAGAGCGTGGCCAGGATTTCCCCGCGCAAACGCTGACCACCCATCTTTTTCTTCCGCTACGTCGACGATTGCAGTGCCAACAGCCGACGCTACTGGCGCTACTGGGGATCCTTGATGGCGTACTGATCAATTACGTCGCCATTTGCCTCGCCTCAGCCAGAAAAAAACAGGGGAAAGATGCGCTGGTGGTGGGCTGGAATATTCACGATACCACGCGTTTGTGGCTGGAAGGCTGGGTCGCCAGTCAGCAGGGATGGCGGGTTGACGTTCTGGCCCATTCGCTGAGCCAGTTTCGCCCGGACCTGTTCGAAGGGCGCACCTTACTGGTGTGGTGCGGTGAAAATCAAACATCGGCGCAGCAACAGCAACTGAATGCCTGGCGTGCGGAAGGGCACGATATTTACCCGCTTGGCATTTAATGATTCATTAACAGCTACGCTTCTCTGTATAATCTCTGGGTTAACATAAGGAGAACATCATGAGCGTAGCGAAAATCGGTGTCATCACCCTCTTTTTACTCATGGCCATTGGCGGTATTGGCGGCGTGATGCTTGCAGGCTATACCTTCATTTTGCGTGCCGGCTAAGGTGCTGCACTAACCGTTCGAACAGGCGGTCTACGATGATCGCCGCCAGCGCAACCAGCAGCGCCCCCTGAATGACATACGCCGTATTGAACCCGCTCAGACCAATGATAATCGGTGTACCGAGCGTGCTGGCACCTACCGTCGACGCGATAGTCGCAGTGCCAATATTGATAATCACCGACGTTCGCACACCTGCCAGAATCACCGGTGCCGCCAGCGGCAGCTCAACCTTGCGTAACTGTTGTCCCGGACTCATCCCCATGCCACTGGCAATGCTGCGCACACTTTCCGGGATCGATCCTATCCCCGCCAGCGTCGCCTGGAGGATGGGTAACACGCCGTACAGAATCAACGCAATAATGGCCGGTTGCTGACCAAACCCCATCACCGGCACCGCAATCGCCAATACCGCGACGGGCGGGAAGGTTTGTCCAACGGCGGCAATGGTCTCCACCAGCGGACGAAACTCTCTTCCCCATGGTCGGGTCACCACAATCCCGGCGCCGACACCAATCACCACCGCAAACAGGCTCGACACGGCCACCAGCCAGAAATGGGCCAGCGCCAGCGCGAGAAAGCTCTCCTGCTGATAGACCGGACGTGGAAGTTCGGGAAACAGGCTGGCGAAAATCGCCTGACTGTGCGGTAACCCCACCAGCATCAGCAGGAAGAAAACAATCAGCCAGCACAGCGGATCACGCAGTCGTTTCATGCGTCAGCGTCTCCGATAGCAGATCGCGAAAATGCAGCGTCCCGCAAACCATGCCCTGCCGGTTGACCACCGGTAACACATCACGGCCGTGCGCGACAAACGCTGAAAGCGCATCGCGCAGCGTCATCGCTTCCGTCAGCGCCTCTCCGTCAATGCGCTCATCCCGGCGAACATAGCCCGCCACGGTGCGCAGTGACAGCAGTCGCACCCCCAGTTCACTGCGACCGAAAAACTGTTGCACAAAATCATTCGTCGGGGCCGTCAGCATCGCCAACGGTGTCCCTTGCTGGACTATCTCGCCGCCGTCCATCAGCACCAGATGCTCCGCCAGTCGCAGCGCTTCATCAATATCGTGCGTCACCAGCACAATGGTTCGCCCCAGCAAACGGTGGATACGGGTCATCTCTTGCTGCAACGCCCCACGCGTGACGGGATCCAGCGCGCCAAACGGTTCATCCATCAGCAGTACCTGCGGATCGGCGGCCAGCGCCCGCGCCACGCCCACGCGCTGCTGCTGCCCACCGGAAAGCTGGTGCGGATAGCGCTCGCGCAATCCCTCTTCCAGCCCGAGCAACGCCATTAATTCTGCCACCCGCTCATCAATTTTTTTGCGCGGCCACTTCAGCAGTTGTGGCACGGTGGCGATGTTCTGCGCCACCGTCCAGTGCGGAAACAGGCCAATCGACTGAATCGCGTAGCCCATCCGTCGGCGCAGTTCCAGCACCGGCAGACTGCGGATTTCTTCGCCTGCAAAGCGGATCCTGCCGCTGTCATGCTCCACCAGTCGGTTAATCATTTTCAGGGTCGTGGATTTCCCCGAGCCTGAGGTACCAATCAGTACTGAGAAACTGCCTTCCTGAATGTGCAGGTTCAGGTTGCTAACCGCGTTGTGCTCACCAAAGGCTTTATTTACGTGGCTAAATTCAATCATGGTGGGTTACCTTCAGCAGAGCGATCCCTAAATCAAACAGCGCATCAATCAGTACCGCCAGCGCGATAACCGGGATCACCCCCAGCAGCACCAGATCGACGGCACTGCTGAGCAGTCCCTGAAACACCAGCGCGCCAAAACCGCCAGCGCCAATCAGCGCCGCGATGACGGCCATCCCGACGGTCTGTACCATCACCACCCGCAGGCTACGTAAAAAGACCGGCAACGCCAGCGGCAACTGCACGTGAAGGAAACGCTGAGCGGTGCTCATGCCCATCGCACGTGCGCTTTCCAGAACATCACGGGGAACCTGATTCAGCCCGGCCACCACGCCACGAACCAGCGGCAGAAGCGCATACAGCACCAGCGCGATCAACGCCGGGGTCAAACCGGTTCCCGACACGCCCACCGTGGCAAGCCAGGGGAACGCTTTTACCAGTCCGGCAAGCGGCGCAATCAACAAGCCAAACAGGGCAACAGAAGGAACGGTCTGGATCACATTGAGGACGGTAAACACCGGTCCCTGGCGGGACGGGAAAAAATAACATCCGATACCGAGGGGAATGCCAATCACCAGCGCGGGCAATACGGTACCTGACAACAGCGTCAAATGTTGAGCCAGTGCATCATCAAAGACATCCTGGCGGTTAGCGTACTCTTTGAGTAACGAGAGATCGTCGAACGTTCCCGTCAACAGGAGTAGGAGGGGAACAATCGCTATCTGCGTATGTAACACCCAGCGCCAGAGAGGTTGCGCGGTGATCCGTCGGATGGCATCGCTGCAGGCCAGCAATCCGAGTGCAAGCCCCAGCCACAGACCGCTTCCCACACTGGTTCGCGCCAGCGGTGTCCCGGTTTCAGCCAGATACGTCGCCGCCTTGCCGACGCTCCACAACATCAGGATCACCAGCAGTTGCGCCACCACCAGCGTGCACACGGCCCCCTTTCTTCCCGGCACAAAGCACAAGGTCAACATGGCGCAACCCGCGCCGGTGAGCATCGACACCGAACCTGGCCAGAGCGTCCAGAGCTGGCGTCCCTCGCCCGATACCAGGCGATTCGGCGCATAGTTCACAAACGGCAGCGCGACAGCAGCGGCTGAAAGAATAACCAGCAGCAACAGTACGCGCTGAATACTGACTTTTGACACGTCACCCAACCTTTTTCAGTCCGTTTACTTCACCCATCCCTTTTGTTTCAGATAGTCCGCCGCCACTTTTTTGGCGTCCAACCCTTCAACGGCAATGCTGGCATTAAGTTGTTGCAACGTTTTTTCATCGAGGCTGGCAAACACCGGTTGCAGCCATTCCGCCATCTGCGGGTATTCCTTCAGTACCGCCTCACGCACCACAGGCGCTGGCGCATAAATGGGCTGAACGCCTTTAGGATCGCTTAAGGTCTGTAGCCCCAGCGCGGCGACCGGACCATCCGTACCGTAGGCCATCGCGGCATTGACGCCGGACGTTTGCTGCGCGGCCGCTTTGATGGTCACGGCGGTGTCACCCCCTGCCAGCGACAGCAACTGATTCTGACTGAGTTTGAAATCGTAGGCTTTTTCGAAAGCGGGCAGCGCGTCTGCACGCTCGATAAATTCAGCGGAGGCGGCCAGTTTGAAAGTACCGCCCTCTTTCAGATAACGCCCAAGATCGGCCAGTGAGGTGAGTTTATTTTTTTCGGCGACATCGCTGCGCACCGCGATAGTCCAGGTATTATTGGCTGGCGCCGGCGTTAACCAGACCAGCTTGTTTTGCTCAGCATCGAGTTTTTTGACTTTCTCAAAGCCAGCTTGTGCGTTTTTCCACGCCGGATCGTTTTCATCTTTGAAAAAGAACGCGCCGTTACCGGTATATTCAGGGTAGATATCCAGTTCGCCTGAGGTGATCGCGCCGCGCACGACCGGCGTGGTGCCCAACTGGACTTTATTGACCGTTTTGACGCCGTGGCTTTCCAGCACCTGCAAAATGATGTTGCCGAGCAGCGCGCCTTCGGTGTCAATTTTCGAACCGACCTTTACCGGCGACGCCGCCTGCAAGGGTAAGCTCACTGCCGCTAACAGCGCCAGCGAACCGGCCCAAATCTTTGAGATTGTCATGAAGCTTTCCTCATCTTTTTGCCGACTTTTTCAGCGACTTGAGGGGAAAGCATAGTCGAAAAGTATTCGGTTAACCCGACATTTCCGTTTTTTCACGGGACCAACAAGGGGGAACCCATTGGTCAGTTCCCCCTGTAACCGTTACAGCAATTCAAACGATCCCTGCTTCACGCGGGCAGAATCGACGCCGATAAAGACGTTGAATTTTCCGGGTTCGGCATCGAACGTCATCTGCTGATTCCAGAACTTCAGCGCATTGATATCAATCGGGAAACTAACGGTTTGCGTTTCGCCAGGTTTCAGGTTCACTTTCTTAAAGCCTTTCAGCTCTTTCACCGGGCGGCTCAGGGAAGCCGTGACGTCCTGTACGTACAGCTGGATCACCGTCTCACCTTCACGCTTACCGGTGTTGGTCACCTTCACACTTGCCGTCACGCTGCCGTCGCGTTTCAGGGTTGGCGCAGAGAGCGTCACGTCAGAAACGTCAAACGTGGTGTAACTCAGACCATAACCAAATGGATAGAGCGGACCGTTCGCTTCGTCAAAGTAGCGAGAGGTGTATTTGTTCGGCTTGTCGGCGTTATATGGACGACCGGTGTTGAGGTGGCTGTAATAGGTCGGGATCTGCCCTACCGAACGCGGGAAAGACATGGGCAGTTTGCCCGACGGGTTGTAGTCGCCAAACAGGACGTCGGCGATCGCGTTGCCGCCTTCTGTACCGGCAAACCAGGTTTCCAGAATCGCATCGGCCTGTTGATCTTCTTTCACCAACGCCAGCGGACGACCGTTCATTAGCACCAGCACCAGCGGTTTGCCGGTCGCTTTCAGGGCCGCAATCAGATCGCGCTGGCTCTGTGGCAGCGTGATATCCGTACGGCTTGACGCTTCATGTGCCATGCCCTGCGCCTCACCCACTACGGCGACAACTACGTCAGACTGCTTCGCCGCATTGACGGCTTCATCAATCATCTCCTGAGGTGAACGTGGATCCACCTTCACCGCCTCTTCGTACTGATTGAGGAAGGTGACAATGTCTTTATCGTTAGTGACGTTGGCCCCATGGGCGTACACCACTTTACCCTTTGTACCGAGAGCATTTTTAATGCCGGTCAGCACCGTGATGGACTGATCGGCAACGCCTGCGGCGGACCAACTGCCCATCACGTCGCGTTTGCTGTCCGCCAGCGGGCCGACAACCGCAATCGTCCCCGATTTTTTCAGCGGTAGCGTGTCGAGGCGGTTTTTCAACAGCACCAGACTTTCACGCGCCACTTCACGCGCCTCTTTCCGGTGCAGACGGCTTTCGGCGTTGGTATCCACCGGATCAGACTCTTTTGCTCCCAGATGGCTGTACGGATCGTTAAACAGCCCCATGTCATATTTCACGTTGAGTACATGCCGCGTCGCGTCATCCAGCTCCGCCATCGTCACTTTGCCGGATTTGATCAGCCCAGGCAGATATTTGCTGTAATACTCGTCGCTCATACTCATGTTAATGCCGGACTTGAGCGCCACGCGGACGGCATCTTCCGGGTCGGAGGCGGTGCCGTGTTTAATCAGCTCTTTGATAGCACCATGGTCAGAAACGGTAATGCCTTTGAAGCCCCACTTGTCGCGCAGAATGTCTTTCAGCAGCCAGGCATCAGAGGTCGCTGGCGTGCCGTTCAATGAGTTCAGCGCCACCATCACCGCGCCGCTGCCTGCATCCAGACCGGCTTTGTACGGCGGCATGTAGTCGTTAAACAGGCGCTGCGGGCTCATGTCGACGGTGTTGTACTCTTTACCGCCCTCCACGGCGCCGTAGGCGGCGAAGTGCTTAACGCTGGTCATCACCGAATAGCGATCCGCCGGGCTTTTGCCCTGCATCGCTTCCACCATCGTTTTTCCCATGATGGAGGTCAGATACGTATCTTCGCCAAAGCCTTCCGAGGCGCGTCCCCAGCGCGGATCGCGGGAGACATCGACCATCGGCGCCCAGGTCATGTTCAGGCCGTCGTCGGCGGCTTCATACGCCGAGATGCGTCCGACGGTTTTCACCGCGTCGAGGTTAAAAGAGGACGCCAGTCCGAGGCTAATCGGGAAGACGGTACGCTGGCCGTGCAGTACGTCGTAGGCAAAAAAGAGAGGGATTTTCAGGCGGCTCAGTTCCATCACCTGATCCTGCATTTTGCGGATATCCTGACGGGTAATGGTGTTAAAAATTGCCCCCACCTGGCCGTCTTTGATCATCTCGCGGATCGCTTCTTTCGGGTTATCCGGACCGACGCTGATTAAACGCAACTGACCAATCTTTTCATCGACAGTCATTTTCGTCAGCAACTGGGTGACAAACGCGTCCCGCGCTTCCGGCGTCAGCGGATGGTTTCCGAACAGCTCCTCCGCCAGCGCGGGTTGCAATGCCAGACTAACTGCGACACCTACAGAACATAGCCATTTCATGTTGATTCTCTCTTCCTCTAAAGCCCGACGTGGCAGCGAAAATATAGCAAAAACCACATTTTGCCATAAGCCTAAACGGCAGCGCGGCAGAAAGCTAAGGTTATTCTCTTAATTTTCAACGCCGCCAATTCAAAGACAGCGTGAATGAGAAAGCGTATTGTCATACAAAGCGCTATGCTTGAACCTGATATTTTGTCCCACCACAAGGAGTGGAAAATGTCTTCCATTACAACAACTGATAATAAAACCTTCCTGAATGAGCTCGCCCGTCTGGTGGGACATTCACACCTGCTTACCGAACCGGCTAAAACCGCCCGCTATCGCAAGGGCTTCCGTTCCGGTCAGGGCGACGCCCTGGCGGTGGTCTTTCCCGGATCGCTGCTGGAACTCTGGCGCGTGCTGAACGCCTGCGTCAACGCCGATAAAATTATCCTGATGCAGGCCGCCAATACCGGCCTGACCGAAGGTTCCACGCCGAACGGCAATGACTATGACCGCGAGATTGTGATTATCAGCACCCTGCGCCTCGACAAACTGCACGTGTTGGGCAAAGGCGAGCAGGTATTGGCGTATCCAGGTACCACGCTGTACTCACTGGAAAAAGCGCTGAAACCCCTGGGGCGTGAACCGCACTCGGTGATTGGCTCATCATGTATCGGCGCGTCGGTCATTGGTGGGATCTGTAATAACTCCGGTGGCTCGCTGGTGCAAAGAGGCCCAGCGTATACCGAAATGTCCCTGTTTGCCCGCATTGATGAAAACGGCAAGCTGCAACTGGTTAACCATTTGGGGATCGATCTGGGGCAAACGCCGGAGCAGATCCTGAGTCAATTGGACGATGAGCGGATCAAAGAGGAAAATGTCCGCCACGACGGGCGTCATGCGCATGACCACGACTACGTCACCCGCGTCAGAGACATTGATGCCGACACCCCCGCGCGCTATAACGCTGACCCGGAGCGCCTGTTCGAGTCCTCCGGCTGCGCCGGGAAACTGGCGGTCTTCGCCGTGCGTCTCGACACCTTTGAAGCGGAAAAA
The DNA here is from genome assembly GCF_013816795.1 of Citrobacter sp. RHB35-C17. NCBI lineage: Bacteria > Pseudomonadati > Pseudomonadota > Gammaproteobacteria > Enterobacterales > Enterobacteriaceae > Citrobacter > Citrobacter sp. RHB35-C17. The sequence goes on from NZ_CP057150.1 coordinate 2,953,060, forward strand.
AACCAGCAGGTATTTTACATTGGCACCAACCAACCCGAGGTGCTGACAGCGCTCCGTCGCCATATTCTGTCGACGTTCGACAATCTGCCGGTCGCGGGTGAATACATGCACCGCGATATCTACGACATTGCTGAACAGTACGGCAAAGACACCTTCCTGATGATTGACAAGCTCGGCACCGACAAAATGCCGTTCTTCTTCACGCTGAAGGGCCGCACCGATGCGATGCTGGAAAAGGTGAAATTCTTCCGTCCGCACTTTACCGACCGCGCGATGCAAAAGTTTGGTCACCTGTTCCCGAGTCATCTGCCGCCGCGCATGAAAAGCTGGCGCGATAAATATGAACATCATCTGCTGTTAAAAATGGCGGGCGATGGCGTCGCTGAAGCGCAAAACTGGCTCACGGAATTTTTTAAAACCGCAGAAGGCGACTTCTTTGCCTGCACGCCGGAAGAAGGCAGCAAGGCCTTCCTGCACCGCTTTGCAGCCGCTGGCGCAGCGATTCGCTACCAGGCGGTTCATGCCGATGAGGTGGAGGATATTCTGGCGCTGGATATCGCCCTGCGCCGCAATGACACCGAATGGTATGAACATTTGCCGGCGGAAATCGACAGCCAACTGGTACATAAACTCTATTACGGTCACTTTATGTGCTATGTCTTCCACCAGGATTACATCGTGAAGAAAGGCGTGGATGCTCACGCGTTGAAAGAGCAAATGCTGGAACTGCTGCAACAGCGCGGTGCGCAATATCCGGCAGAGCATAACGTCGGGCATCTGTATGAAGCACCGCCCGCGCTGACCCGTTTTTATCGCGAAAATGACCCGACCAATAGTATGAATCCCGGAATAGGCAAGACCAGTAAGCAGAAATTCTGGAAAGTCCCCTCTTCTGATTAACTCCAGTAAACTGCTTAATGGCGCAGGCTGGATTTGCACGAAATATCGTGCAAAAGTAAGCAGATGTACCGGAGTCGTGAGGACTCCGGTTTTCTTCGCAAAGGTGAGAACCATGTCTGTTGCCGATACGCTTTCTGATAACGATATTGCGGTGCGCGACGCGCTGCCCGACGACGTAGAGGCGATCTCCTCGTTATATGCGTGGCATGTGTTGAATGGCCGCGCCTCTTTTGAAGAAACGCCTCCGACGATCGATGAGATGCGCCGACGTATGCGTACGGTCGCGCAGTATGGTCTGCCGTGGCTGGTGGCGCTCTATCGCGGCGTGGTTGTCGGTTATTGCTACGCCACACAATATCGCCCGCGCCCGGCCTATCGCTATACCCTGGAAGAGTCGATTTATGTCGATGCCAGCATGACCGGACGCGGCATTGGCAGCCTGCTGATGCAGACGTTAATCACCCGCTGCGAGGAAGGGCCATGGCGGCAGATGGTGGCGGTGATTGGCGACGGGCATAACAATCCCGGGTCGCTGCGGTTGCATAAAAAACACGGTTTCGAGATTGCCGGACAATTGCGTAGCGTCGGGTATAAGAAAGGAGACTGGCGGGATACGTTGATTATGCAGCGCCCACTCAACGAAGGTGACTGGACGCTGCCGGAGTAATTAATCGTTTTGCGCGGTCTGCTCACCCGCATTGCCGCCCGTTGCAGCCATCTGTGCGGCTTTTTGCTTTTTATAGCTCAATGCCGCCGCCGGAACCGGCATCACTTTCCCGGTTTCGATCCACGTGCGTAAACGACTGGCATCGGCAAAATGGGTGTACTTGCCGAATGCATCCATCACCACCAGCGCCACCGGTTTATTGTTGATTACCGTGCGCATCACCAGGCAATGCCCTGCGGCGTTGGTGAAACCAGTTTTAGTGAGCTGAATATTCCAGTTGTCGCGATACACCAGATGGTTGGTATTGCGAAACGGCAGTGTATACGCCGGGTTGGCGAAGGTCGCCATATCTTCACGCGTGGTGCTCAGTTGTCCAATCAGCGGATACTGCTTGCTGGCGATCAGCAGTTTGGTGAGATCGCGCGCGGTCGACACGTTGTGAATCGACAAACCGGTTGGTTCCACAAAACGCGTCTGGGTCATGCCCAGCGCTTTTGCCTTCGCGTTCATCGCCTTAATAAAGGCGTTATAGCCGCCCGGATAATGGTGCGCCAGGCTTGCTGCGGCCCGGTTTTCCGAGGACATCAGCGCCAGCAGTAACATATCTTTACGGCTGATTTCACTGTTTAGCCGCACGCGAGAGTAGATCCCTTTCATCTCTGGCGTCTGGCTGATATCCACTTTCAGTTTTTCGTTCAGCGGCAGCCGTGCATCAAGCACCACCATCGCCGTCATTAATTTGGTTATCGACGCAATCGGACGCACCAGGTCCGGATGGTTCGAATAGATCACCTTATTGGTGTTCAGATCCACGATCATCGCGCTACCGGAGGCAATCTCAGGTTGAGACGCCGCGGCAGCCGCCGCCGTTTTTGCCAGCGCTTGCGGCGCATAAGGCACAGCCAGCATCAGCGCCAGGCTCAGTATGGAAACTCGGAATTTCAGCATGATGAGATTTCAGAAAATGATTCACGCGTGATGACACGCACCGCCGAAGTCAGGATGGCTCAGGCTAGCAGTGGAATCATAGCGAGCTAATGACCTTGCCGCCAGAAGAGAATCGTCAGGAAATGCTGCGTTGCTGGCTTTTACACCAGCAACGCAGCACGATAATCAGAACAAGCGATAGCCGTATCCCCAGAGGATGACGGTCAGCGCCAGCAGCACTTCCAGTACCAGTACGCCGATAGCCAGGGTTGAACTGGAGAAGCTCAGCCCTTCGTCCTTATTGATATTCAGGAATGTCGGAATGCCTACATAGAGCAGATAGCCGGTATAGAACAACGCTACCGTCCCGACAAATGCGCAAAGCCACACCAGCGGATACAGCGCCACCAGACCGCTAAGAAACAGCGGCGTCGCCACATAACCGGCAAACACCATACAGTGCGTCAAAGACGGACGCTGCGGATAACTCCGCGCCATCCACCAGATCACGCGCCCCATGATCGCCACGCCCGCCAGCATCACGGCATAGAACAGAACAGCCAGCACCAGGCCCGTAAACAGAGAAAGCTTCAGGACAGTGCCGTCGCCAAAATTCCAGCCGATTTGCGTCGTACCAATGAAGGCACAAATGACCGGGATGGCCGCCATCAAAAGCACATGGTGGGTGTAGTGATGCGAAACCGTTTCGTTCTCGCTGTTGATCACCTGCATTTCACGATTGGGATGAGAAAACAGCCCCCAGACATGGTTCATACCGCCCCCTTGTTGTCAGCTGTGAACCTAACACTTCAAGTATAATTCAGCTTTGCGATTATTTATTGTACAGATAAAGAAATGCCGCCGCGCCTGATGGCCCTTTTTGAGCATCACGAATTCAGAGGGTGTATGCTTACCATTGTGGAGGTCATACATACGTATGGATATAAACAGTCTTATTGCGCAATACGGTTATGCCGCGCTGGTGGTTGGAAGTCTGGCGGAAGGCGAAACCATTACTCTGCTGGGGGGCGTAGCGGCGCATCAGGGATTACTCAAGTTCCCCCTCGTGGTCGTGGCCGTGGCCTTAGGCGGCATGATAGGCGATCAGTTACTGTATCTGCTGGGACGCCGCTTTGGTGGCAGGATCCTGCGCCGCTTTGCACGTCATCGTGACAAAATTCGTCAGGCGCAGAAGATGATCCAGCGTCGCCCGTATCTGTTCGTGATCGGCACCCGCTTTATGTACGGGTTTCGCGTGATTGGCCCGCTGTTGATTGGCGCCAGCCATCTGCCGCCAAAGATTTTTTTACCGCTGAATATCCTCGGCGCGCTGGTCTGGGCGCTGATCTTCACCACCCTGGGTTATGCAGGAGGTGAAGTGGTCGCGCCATGGTTGCATCATCTCGATCAGCATCTCAAACATTGGATCTGGCTGATTCTGGCGGTGGTGCTGGTGATCAGCGTTCGCTGGTGGTTGAAGCGCCGCAGCCGTAAACAGGTGGGGTAAGCGGGTTATTCCGGCCTGAACTGGGGATTGGCCAGCATAAATCCCCCATCCACAATAAACGATTGCCCGGTGGTATAACCCGCCTCTTCCGAGCACAGCCAGGCGACCAGACTGGCGATTTCCCGCGTCGACCCAGGTCTTCCCAGCGGGATTGACGGCTCGGTTCCCGGCTTAACGTCACTGTCATCCATATCATTCATCGGCGTGGCTATCGCCCCAGGCGCCACAGCGTTAACCAGAATGTTATGGCGGACCAGCTCAAGCGCCATGGCTTTGGTGAGTCCGCCGAGAGCATGTTTCGCCGCCGTGTAGGCACTGGCCTCAGGTAACGGGGTATGTTCGTGCACCGAGGTAATATTGATAATGCGCCCCCCCTGTCCCTGCTTCACCATCTTGCGGGCCGCCAGCTGTGAGCAGAGAAACGCCCCATCGACATCGACCGTAAATATCTGCCGCCAGTCGTCAAAGGAGGTCTCCAGGAATGCGGATTTGCTCATCGTTCCCGCGTTATTGACCAGCACGTCGATCCGGCCAAAGCGCGCAATCAGATGTTCCAGCACCTGTGCACCTTGCGGCAGCTGGCTCAGGTCCAGTTGAAGGGTCTCCGCCCGGACGCCATGACTTTCCACCTCACGGGCGGTATCACGCGCTCCCTGCTCGTCTGAATGCCAGGTGATGCCGATATCAAATCCCGCTTTCGCTAACTGAAGGGCGCACGCCTTGCCAATACCTGAATCGGAAGCCGTCACGATTGCTGCTTTTGCCATATCATCCTCCGGTTGCAACAGAACTGAGCCTTAAGTATAGAAACTCTCTTCGAAGCAACCGAAATAATCAGGAATGATGGTAACCGCCGCCGAGCGCGCTGGTAAGCTGGATGGAGGCATCCAGCCACTGCCCCTGCAAAATCAGGCCGTTACTCTGCTCGCGCAGCGCGGGAATTCTGGCCTTGCTAACGAGAGAGCCTGCGATAATCCCGGCGTTATAGCGCGCCTGCGCCAGGCTGACCACTCGATCGGCGTCATGTTCAATCTGCTGCTGATGCTGATTTTTCTGCATCAGCGTCGCCACCTGACTGGCCGTGCGCGCCACGTCATTTACCGCATCAACGACGGCTTTGTTATAACGGGCGATCGACAAATTGTTCTGCGCCTGAGCGATATCAAGGTTGGCATTTAGTCTGCCACTGTCGAAGATCGGCAGCGTCAGGCCTGCGGTCACGCCCATCTGCTGGGCGGAACTGCGGAACAGATCGCTCAGATGCAGCGCATCCTGTTGCAAAAAGGCCATCAGATTGACGTCGGGGTAGAACGCCGCCTTCGCCGCCTCCACGCTGCTCATTGACGATTCGATCACCCAGTGCGCCGCCTGTAAATCCGCTCTGCGCGCCAGTAAGGAGTAGCCCAGCTGCGTCGGTAACTGGCTTTCCACTTTTGGCAGGCTCACCGGATGCAGCTTCAGCGCCGCCGACTGCGTGTTGGTCAGCGCGCTCAGACGCGCCTCAATCACCTTCATCTTCCCGGCAACCTCATTCAACTGCTGCTGGGTTTTACTGTCATCGATATCCGTTTCCACGCCTTCTACCGAAGAGGTGATGCCGTTATTGTACAACTGGCGATCGCTAGCAATGATGTTACGCTGTTCCCGTTCAATTTGGGTCAGCAGTTTGCTCAGCGCCGCCTCGGTCTGCCACTCCCAGTAAAGCCGCGTCACGCCGCTGGCTAACAGTTGACGGGTTTGCTCACGCTCGGCTTCCCGCACTTTCACCGCCCCGATGCGCGCGGTCACTTCCGCGCGGTTCTTGCCCCATAAATCGAGATCCCAACCGGCCGTCAGGCCAAACGTACCGTTGGTGTACCACGGCCCCGTCGTGCCTGCGGCCGGATCGTTCAGGGCAAACGGCCCCATGATGCCTTCCGCGGACATTTTCTGCCGTTCGGCATTGGCGGAGAAATCGACCTGCGGCCCGTCCTGGGCTTCAACGGCTTTAGCCTGCGCTTCGGCCAGTCTGATTTGCTGTTCCGCCACCTGCATATCCGGAGAACGGGAAAGTGCGTTCTTCACTAACTCGTTCAACTGTGCGTCATGATAATCGTGCCACCACTGGCTTCCGGGCCACCCGTTCTTCAACGCTGACGGCAGCGCCGAATCTACGTGAGAAGCGGGAAGTTGTTGAGTCAGCGTCTGTTGAGTGTCATGCATGGGAGCACATCCCGCGAGCAGAATAACCAGCGGAAAGCCCGCTTTCAGCGCGTGAAAAGAGTAACGAGTCATTAAAATATTCTGATAAGAAAAGGTGCGCGGAGCTTACCCGTTGTTGTGCGCGCTTTTTTAGTTACGCGTGGCATAACATCTTCAGCAATGAAAAGTCACACCTGGCAAAATATATCCAAGCAGAATATATGCAGCTCAATAATATTAAATTTCTATCGACTGGATCGCGCGGGCAATATCCGGTGAATTATTTAACGCGCGGATAGACTGGAAGACGTCCGTGGCTTCTTCATATTCTTTTCGCAAATAGCCCAGCCATTGTTTAATACGCGCGACATGATATAAACCGGTGTCGCCCTGTTTTTCCAGACGGGTATACTTTTTCAGCAGTTCGACAACCTGCGGCCATGGCATTCGCGGCTCGTTATACTTCACCACCCGGCTGAGGTTGGGAATGTTCAGTGCCCCGCGGCCAATCATCACCGCGTCACAGCCACTGACGGCCAGGCATTCCTGGGCGCTTTGCCAGTCCCAGATTTCACCATTGGCAACCACCGGAATAGACAGTCGCTCGCGAATTTCGCCAATCGCCTGCCAGTTGATATGTTCCGCCTTATAGCCCTGCTCTTTGGTGCGCCCGTGTACAACCAGTTCACTCGCCCCGGCTTGCTGGACGGCATCTGCAATCTCAAACTTTTTGTCGCCGCTGTCCCAGCCCAGACGCACTTTCACCGTCACCGGCAGATGCGCCGGCACCGCTTCACGCATCGCTTTCGCGCCCTGATAGATGAGTTCCGGGTCCTTCAGCAGCGTCGCACCGCCGCCGCTGCCGTTGACCATTTTTGACGGACACCCGCAGTTAAGATCAACACCGTAAGAACCGAGTTCCACGGCGCGGGCGGCATTTTCCGCCAGCCACTGGGGATACTGCCCTAACAGTTGCACGCGCACTAAGGTGCCGGATGGAGTCCGGCTGCCGTTGAGCAGTTCGGGACAGAGTCGATGAAAGACTTTTACTGGCAAGAGTTGATCCACCACGCGCACAAATTCGGTGATGCAAAGATCGTAGTCATTCACTTCCGTCAGAAGTTCACGCACCAGTGAATCAAGTACGCCTTCCATCGGCGCCAGTAAAACACGCATATCGTTATCCGCAAAAAAAGAGGCGCTATCATAGCGCCTCTGTGCGATGAGCAAAACCTTTTGCCGGATGACGGCGCAAAGCGCCTGTTTTCTCAGCGTGGCAGAAGACAGTTATCTTCTTTCCAGCCGTACAGCCATTCCATGCCGCGATAAAACTCCGCCTGCGATTTACCTTTCCACAACAGGTTTCGCACCTGACGCTCCACGCCTGCTGCGTGATACACGCGCCCCATTTCGCGCGTCGACCAGACGATGCGCGCCGTGCGTGGAATGCGTACCGACTCATACAGCGCAAAGGCTTTCGCCGCATCGCCATCGCACTGCTCCAGCGCTTTACCCAGCGTCACAGCATCTTCCAGCGCCATACAGGCACCCTGCGCCATGTACTGCGCCACCGGGTGCGCGGCATCGCCCACCAGCGTGATGCGCTCAGTGCCCCATTTCTCTACCGGTTCGCGATCGGCGGTTGACCAGCGACGCCAGGTCGTGGGTTTATCCAGCATCTGCCGCGGGCGCGGATGGATCCCGGCGAAATACGACAGCACCTCTTCCTTACTGCCGTCTTTCACGCCCCACTCCTCCTGCTGGCGGCTGTGGAAGGTGACGACCAGGTTGTACTGCTTGCCACCGCGCAGCGGGTAGTGCACGAGGTGGCAATGCGGCCCGGCCCAGAGCACTGGCGCGTTAATGCGCAGGTCTTCCGGCATGTCCGCACAGTCAATCACCGCACGGTAAACGACGTGTCCGGTCACGCGCGGCGAATCGCCCAGCAAACTCTGACGCACCACCGACTTCACGCCATCACAACCGACCAGAATATCAGCGGTCCAGCTATTCCCCTGCTCGTCGAACACCGTTACGTCGTCCGCCGTCTGGCGAATGTCGACCACATTGGTCGAGGTCCGGTACTCAACGTTTGGATGAGTCAGTACGGATTCCCAGACGGAAGCGTGAATATCGACCCGGTGGATGACCGCATACGGACCGCCGAAGTGGTCGCGAAAGGCCTGCCCGGTCTCGATGTGCACCACTTCTTCCGCGTTCACGGCATCCATCATGGTAATGTGGTCGGTAAACACCGCACGCTGACGCGCGACGTCGCCGACGCCGAGGCTGTCCAGCGCAGAGAAGGCGTTGGGACCGAGCTGAATGCCCGCGCCGATCTCACCAATTTCATGGGCTTTTTCCAGCAGCATCACTTTGATACCCTGACGCGCCAGCGAAAGCGCGGTGGCTGCCCCGCCAATTCCGCCGCCGACAATAATTGCGCTCGTCACTTTAGCCATTGTCATTCTCCTTCTCAGGCTGAGATTTTATCTTGTTGATTTTCCGGGGCGGCGGCGATGAACGCCGGGAGCTGTGTGCAGGCGTCATACACGGCTTTGCAGCGCGGATAGCCGCTCAGATCGCACCCCATTCTTAACGCATTCGCCCATTGCGGGACCAGACAGCAGTCGGCAAGCGTCGGTGCATTACCCACGCAGAAGTTCTGCGACTGACTCTGACGCAGTAGCTGCTCAACGGCGCTTAACCCCTGCTGGATCCAGTGCGCGTACCAGCGTTTTTTCTCTTCTTCACTGACCTTCAGTTCCTCGCTCAGATAGCGCAGCACCCGCAGGTTATTAACCGGATGAATATCGCAAGCGATGGCATAGACAATCTCCAGCACCTGCGTGCGCGCCGGATCGCTGACGGGCAGCAAGCGTGATTGCGGAAAATGCCGGTCCAGCCAGTCGATAATCGCCAGCGACTGGCCCAGCGCTTCGCCATCATCGGTTACCAGCGTTGGTACCAGCCCCACCGGATTCATCCGCCGGTAGGCCAGTTCATTTTGCTGCCCAATACGGATATTGACGCCCACCGTGTGGTAGTCGATGCCCTTTAATGCCAGCGCGATACGCACGCGGTACGACGCCGAACTGTTAAAAAAACTGTACAGCTTCATACATCACCTCAGACAATCTTCACAGCGATAGGCGTCAGTCCGTCCACGCCTCCGGTGATCACATCCCCTTTCACTACGGCACCCACGCCTTCCGGCGTGCCGGTGAAGATCAGGTCGCCCGGTTGCAGTTCGAAGAAGCCGGACAGATAGCTGATCGTTTCATTTACCGACCAGATCAGATGGCGAATGTCGCTGCGCTGATGATCGTCGCCATTCACCTGTAACCAGATGGGCGCAGAGGTGATATCCGCAATTTCATCCGCTTTATGCAGCGGCGCGATGGGCGCAGAGAGATCGAACGCTTTGCCGATTTCCCACGGACGTCCCATCTGACGCATCTCCATCTGGCGATCGCGGCGGGTCATGTCCAGTCCGGTGGCATAGCCCCAGATATACTCATGAGCGTTTTCTAACGGGATATCGCTGCCCTTTTTGCCGATGGCGACCACCAGCTCAATTTCATAGTGATAGTTATCCGTTTGCGCCGGGTATGGCAGCGCTAACGTTTCGCCTGCGGCAACCGGCACAATCGCATCGGCAGGCTTACAGAAAAAGAACGGCGGCTCACGGTCCGGATCAAACCCCATTTCGCGGGCATGGGCGGCGTAGTTACGCCCCACGCAGTACACGCGACGGACGGGGAACTGCGCATCGCTGCCGACAACCGGGACAGTAACGGGGGCCTGTGGTGTAAATACATACTGAGTCATGGTTCTCTCCCAAATTAATAGCGGGCTTCGCGGAACAACCCGAGGGCTTCCTGTACCGGTCGGTCCGAAAAACTGAATAAAACGGTCTCATCAGTGGTTTTGAATGACACGCCGTGCCAGGTCGGAACCACAAAAATATCTTTGGCTGAGAAATGGAACGTCTCGTTGCCGACGGTGACATCACCCGCCCCTTCAACCACGTGATAAATGGTGCTGTCAGTGGTACGCGCCACCCGCGAGGTAAAGCCTTTTGGTAACAGTTGCAGGAACGTCCCCATCGATGGCATCGGGTAGCCGCCGGTTACCGGGTTGACATAGCGCATTTTGTAGCCATCCCACTCGTCGGCATCGCCCAGACGGGTCAGGTCGTGCAGCGCGTCGCGGCTGCGGTCATAGCGATAGTTGAAAATTGGCGATGAATTGCCTTTCTGATGGCGCAGCGGCAACATATTGGCGGCATAGCGCGGCAGATAGTCGCCCTCTTTGCGTGAAACCGGCTGCTGATCTTCCGGGTAATCCTCGGCAAAGCCACAGCCCAGAATGTTCACCAGCGGCAGATCCAGACCGTCCAGCCAGACAACCGGCTCATCGCCAGGGTTACCGTGATCGTGCCATTGCCACTGCGGGGTCAGAATAAAATCGCCGGTGTGCATCTGGGTGCGTTCACCGTCCACGGCGGTAAATGCCCCTTTCCCTTCCACAATAAAGCGTAACGCCGACTGGTTATGACGATGGCTGGGAGCGACTTCGCCCGGCATGATGAGCTGCAGTCCCGCATAGAGCGTTGACGTAATAGAGGACTGACCGCGCAGCATCGGGTTTTCCAGTACCAGCACGCGACGAATCGCCTCTTTCGCGCCAATCAGGTTGCCGCTTTCCAGCAGCAGCGGACGAATTTCCTGGTAGTTCCAGTATGCTGGCGCACAGGTCGGATTCGGCGTTTGTGGAACCAGATGATGCAGCGATTCCCACAGCGGGGTCAGGTTCTGCCCCGAAATATGCTGGTAAAACTGCTGACGGCTGTTTTTAACATCCTGATTATGGTCTGACATAGGGATTCTCCTTATTCGTTCACGACGCTTGCGTGCGGCATAGCATCAGGGACAGAGGCTGACTGGCGGACAACTACCGTAAGTACGGCTAACATCACCGCGCTAATGGCCGCCGGAACAGCGATAATGAAAAACAAGGTGTCGAAAGAGAAATTCATCGCCATCATCACGCCGCCGGAAAGCGAACCGACAATCGCTCCGCAGCGCCCCACCGCGTTGGACCAGCTCACGCCCGTCGCCCGACTCTGGGTGGGATAGAGCGTGGCGGTTAAGGCATTGAGGCCCACCTGCGATCCGCTGATACCTACCCCGGTACCGAAAATCGCCAGCGCCATCAGCCATAAACCGTTTTCGCTCAGGCCAATCATGACAATGCATACCGCTCCCAGCGCGTAGCTCGTAGCCAGCACCCGGAAGGGATTGTGTTTATCCATCAGCACGCCCAATGCCAGCGCGCCGAGCGTACCGCCAATCTGGAACGCCGCCGTCACCCAGGAAGCCTGCTGCAGGTCAATCCCACGATGGTTCAACAGCGTCGGCATCCAGCTCGACAGCAGATAGATGATTAACAGACTCATGAAGAACACCACCCATAACATCAGGGTAATGGGCAACTGGCGGCCAACAAACAGCTGACGAATGCTGCCTTTGGCTATCGCCGCCGCCTCCTGGAGGTAAAACTGGGTATTGTCGTAACGTTCGCCGGTGATCGCGCTGACCGTTCTGGCGATGGTTGCCTGCGGCAACTGGCGACGGACCTGCCAGCGTGGAGATTCCGGCAGGACCGCGAGCAGGACGAAGAACAGCATCAGCGGTAACACGCCGCCGAGGACCAGGATCCCGTGCCAACCAATAACCGGCACCAGCTGCGCGCTGACAATTCCGCCCATCGCTGAACCGAGCGTAAAGCCACAGAACATCAGGGTGACCAGCGCACCGCGGCGGCGGGCGGGCAAGTATTCAGAGGTCATGGTGATGGTGTTGGGCATGGCACCGCCGAGGCCCAGACCGGTCAGAAAGCGCAGGATAACCAGCGTTTGCAAATCCGGCGAAAAGGCGGAGATCAGGCTCAGCGCACCAAACAACGCCACGCAGAGCTCAATCACCCGTTTGCGACCGAAACGGTCAGACAGCGGTCCGCAAAGTAAGGCGCCGGCGGTAAGTCCTAACAGACCTGCGCCAAACAGCGGAGCGAGGTCTCCGGCAGTTAACTGCCAGTGGGTACGAATATCGGGTGCAATAAAGCCAATGGCTGCGGTATCAAAACCATCAAGCATGACCACCAGAAAGCAGCAGATGATCACCCGCCACTGTGTCTTGCTGACAGGAGCAGCATCGATCAGGGCTTGTAGTTCACGTCGTTGAGTCATAGTGAATGCCTCGGTGCAGGTAGGGACAGATGTTGTTTTGTTTTTGGTATGTTACGAGTTTGTAGACTGGGCGATAAAATGTACAATGGCATTTCATGCAGAGACATAACCTGGAGGTTATCGCTGATGGCAAACTGGGCGCAAAAACTGAAGCTGCACCATCTGCAAATGCTGGTGGCGCTGGGCGAACAAGGGAATCTCACGCACGTTGCACGAATGATGAATATCACCCAGCCCGCGCTGTCGAAATGGCTGTCACAGCTCGAAGATGAGATGGGGATCACGCTCTTTGAACGTCACAGTAAAGGCCTGCGCCCATCGGAAGGCGGCAAGTTGCTGCTGCAACACGCCCAGCGCTTAATCAATGACATGGAGCGTTCACAGTATGAAATGGCACGCTTTAAAGAAGGCGGGCTGGTAGGGAGCCTGAAGATTGGCTGCTCGCCAGTGGCGACCGACTGTGTGTCGCAGGCGATCCTTAATCTGCTCGTGGAGATGCCGACGCTGCACCTTAACATTGAAGAAAAGGTCATGACGCCGCTGCTGCACGACCTGCTTGCCGGTTCCGTGGATGTCGTGGTCGGCCGCGTCGGTGGGCGGGCACTGCAGCTTCCGCTCAATTATCAGGTGCTGTATACCGAACCCGTTTGCTTTGTCGCCCGTCCCCACCATCCATTAGCGAAGTTTGACACCCTGAGCTGGGCCGATCTAGCGCACTGGCGCTGGATCGTCTGGCCGACGGGAACGCCTATCCGCCTGAGTATTGATAACGCGCTGGTCGATAACGGAGTGATGTTGCCGGAGAACACCATCGAGTCGGCATCGATGAACGTCAGTACTAACCTGCTGCAAAGCAGCGATATGATCTCTATCCTTTCTTTACGGCTGGCGCAGCGCTATGCCAGCCAGGGACAGCTGGTGATCCTCAACCTACCGAAGATTGAACAAAAAGGCAGCGTGGGCGTGTTCTGGCGCAATAATGAGACGCCGTCCAGCGCGCTGAGTCGTTTTCTGCAACTGCTGGCACAAGTTTAGCATCACGTATTGGGGATATTGCCCAATGTTCCCGCTGTCTATGTTCAGTATGCTAAGAATTCATGATGTGATCGATAGCACGTTTTAAAGTTTAATTGTATGATGAATCCGTCGCTTCGAGGAATTTCAACATGAGCAAGACACTGAATATCATCTGGCAATACTTACGCGCTTTCGTGCTGATTTATGCCTGTCTGTATGCAGGCATTTTTATTGCGTCCCTGCTGCCTGTCGCCATTTCTGGCAGCATCATCGGGATGCTGATCCTGTTTGTGCTGCTGGCGCTGCAAATTATCCCGGCGAAATGGGTGAATCCTGGCTGCTATGTGCTGATTCGCTATATGGCGCTGTTATTTGTGCCGATTGGCGTCGGCGTGATGCAGTACTTCGATCTGCTGCGCGCGCAGTTTGGCCCGGTGGTGGTGTCGTGTGCGATCAGTACGCTGGTGGTGTTTCTGGTCGTGAGCTGGAGTTCACATCTTGTTCACGGTGAACGGAAAGTGGTGGGTCAGGAAGGATCTAAAGAATGATGTCGTCAATCTGGTGGTCTTTACCGCTGACGCTGGCGGTTTTTTTCGGTGCGCGCAAACTGGCGACACGGTTTAAATTTCCCTTACTGAATCCGCTGCTGGTGGCGATGGTGGTGATTATCCCGTTCCTCCTGCTGACCGGCATCTCCTACGACAGCTATTTTAAAGGTAGCGAAGTGCTGAATGACCTGCTGCAACCGGCGGTCGTGGCGCTGGCCTATCCACTGTATGAACAGCTGCATCAGATTCGCGCCCGCTGGAAGTCAATCATTACTATCTGTTTTGTTGGCAGCGTTGTGGCGATGGTGACCGGCACCACAGTAGCGCTGTTGATGGGCGCCACGCCTGAAATCGCCGCCTCCGTCTTACCGAAATCCGTCACTACGCCGATTGCGATGGCCGTGGGCGGCAGCATCGGCGGCATTCCGGCGGTCAGCGCCGTGTGCGTGATTTTCGTCGGTATACTCGGCGCCGTCTTTGGTCATACCCTGTTAAACGCCATGCGCATTAAAACCAAAGCCGCACGCGGACTGGCGATGGGCACCGCGTCCCACGCCCTCGGCACCGCCCGCTGTGCGGAGCTGGATTATCAGGAAGGCGCATTCAGTTCGCTGGCGCTGGTGATTTGCGGGATTATTACCTCGCTGATCGCCCCGTTCCTGTTTCCGGTTATTCTCGCGGTTGTGGGCTAAAATTTGCGATACGTCGCGCATTTTTAATTTATGTTTCATAAGTTGCATACACAATGAGAATTAGATCACACATATAGCCATAACAGGCCCGTACACTACGATCCCAATACATTGTTATGAGGCAACGCCATGCACCCACGTTTTCACACTGCGTTTAGCCAACTTGCGGACAACCTGCAATCCGCGCTGGCGCCCATTCTCGCAGATACGCATTTCCCCGCGTCGCTGACGGCTGAGCAGGTATCAATGCTTAAAAGCGCAACGGGACTGGACGAAGACGCACTGGCATTCGCGCTGCTGCCGCTGGCGGCGGCCTGCGCCTGTACGCCGTTGTCGAACTTTAACGTTGGCGCAATTGCGCGCGGCGTGAGCGGAACGTGGTATTTCGGCGCCAATATGGAATTCCTCGGCGCGACGATGCAACAAACGGTTCACGCTGAACAAAGCGCCATCAGCCACGCCTGGTTGCGCGGCGAGAAAGGTCTCGCCGCAATCACCGTTAACTACACCCCGTGCGGCCACTGCCGCCAGTTTATGAACGAACTGAACAGCGGGCTGGATCTGCGCATTCACCTGCCCGGTCGGGAACCGCATACGCTGCGCGACTATTTGCCGGATGCGTTTGGGCCGAAAGATCTCGACATCAAAACGCTACTGATGGACGAACAAGATCACGGTTTCGCCCCTCAGGGAGATGCGCTGACGCAAGCGGCCATTGCCGCCGCGAGCCGCAGTCATATGCCGTACAGCCAGTCACCGAGCGGTGTAGCGCTGGAGTGCAAAGATGGACGTATCTTTAGCGGAAGCTATGGCGAAAACGCCGCATTTAACCCGACCATCCCACCGCTACAGGGCGCGCTGATTATGTTGAATCTGAACGGCTATGGTTATGCCGATATTCAGCGTGCGGTGCTGGCGGAAAAAGCCGACGCGCCGCTGATCCAGTGGGATGCCACCGCCGCCACGCTGAAAGCGCTGGGCTGCAGCAACATCGATCGCGTACTTTTGGGCTAATTGTCTGATGGCGTCCGCGCACAGGCCAGATAAGGCGTTTTTATCGCTATCCGGTCTAACCACCTGATGGCGCAACGTTTATCAGGCCTACGCTTGTTTCACGTATTGCTGAAAATCCCCCCAATCAGACTGCTGTTTCTTGCGCTTCGCCAGCGGGTACAGTAGCCTGATTGAAATTTCATCCAGTGACAGAGTTTTCTTCATGCTAAAGCGCGCCCTCTACAGCCTGTTGGTCCTGATCGGCTTGCTGCTGTTGATCGTGCTGGGCCTTGATCGCTGGATGAGCTGGAAAACTGCCCCCTATATTTACGACGAGCTTCAGGACCTGCCCTACCGCCAGGTTGGCGTGGTGCTCGGCACGGCCAAATATTATCGTACCGGGGTGATCAACCAGTATTATCGCTACCGTATTCAGGGTGCGCTGAACGCCTATAACAGCGGCAAAGTTAACTATCTGCTGCTCAGCGGCGACAACGCCCTGCAAAGCTATAACGAACCGATGACGATGCGCAAAGACCTGATTGCCGCTGGCGTCGATCCTGCCGATATTGTGTTAGATTACGCCGGATTCCGCACGCTCGATTCGATTGTCCGCACCCGTAAAGTCTTTGACACCAATGACTTCATCATCATTACCCAGCGTTTCCACTGCGAACGCGCGCTGTTTATCGCGTTGCATATGGGGATTCAGGCACAGTGCTACGCCGTGCCGTCGCCAAAAGATATGCTGACGGTTCGGGTACGCGAGTTTGGCGCACGTTTTGGCGCGCTGGCCGATCTGTATCTGTTTAAACGTGAACCCCGTTTCCTCGGCCCGTTAGTGCCAATTCCCTCCCTGCATCAGGTTCCCGACGATGCCCAGGGCTATCCGGCCGTAACACCGGAACAATTGCTTGAACTGCAAAAGAGACAAGGAAAATAAGCATGGAAGACAAAACGCTTTTTATCGTGATTGGCGTACTGATGATCGTCGCCTGGACCCTGCGGGAAGGTATTAAAGGGTTACGCTCTGGCGTCGTTGAGAAAACGGTCAAAGGTTCGCAAACGCCGCGCTTAATTCAGCGCGCAGAGGAACCTGGCGCTTACTGGAGCTATATTGGCGTCTACTTTGGCCTTTCGGTCGGCGCGCTGCTTGTCGGCATCTGGTTAGTTTTTATCAAATAAAAAAACCGGCGCAGAGCACGTCTGCACCGGTTTGATTCTGCCCTGAAGGGATTACTTCTTACGCGCGTATTTCAGTGAATCCAGTGCGACCGCAAAGATAATGATGCCGCCCTTGATGATGTACTGCCAGTACGGGTTAACGCCGATGTAGGTCAGACCGTAGTTGATGACGGTAAAGATGATCACACCGGTCACCACGCCGAACACCGTTCCCACCCCACCGCTAAACGACACGCCGCCGACCACGCACGCCGCGATCGCATCCAGTTCGTACATAAAGCCCAGGTTGTTGGTTGCCGAGCCGATACGCCCCGCTTCCAGCAGACCGCCGAAGGCATAGAACACACCGGACAGCGCATAGATCATCAGCAGGTTCAGCGCCACGTTCACGCCTGATACCTTAGCCGCTTCCGGGTTACCGCCGATGGCGAAAATGTTTTTACCGAAGCGGGTTTTATTCCACAGCACCCAGACAAACGCCACGGCGATTAGCGCATAGAACGTGATATACGACAGCCGGAAGCTGCCCAGTGCGATAAAGCCCTGCGCAAAGGTCGAGAAGCCGCTATCAAAGCCCGAAATCGGTGAAGCCCCCACGAAGTCGTAATACAGGGAGTTGATCCCGTAGACGATAATCATCGTGCCGAGCGTCGTAATAAACGGTGTTACGTTCAGGTAAGCAATGATAATCCCGTTCACCAGACCGATGACCGCGCCAATAGCACAGACGATCAGGATAACCAGCGCAATCGGCATGGTCGCCATTTCGGGGAACACTTTATTGGCGTTCTCCATCGACTGTAGCAACGTTGCCGCCACCACCGCCGCCAGACCCACCTGACGACCCGCTGACAGGTCTGTCCCCTGGGTGACAATCAGACCGGCGACGCCCAGTGCAATGATAATACGCACGGAAGACTGGGTCAGAATATTACTTAAGTTAAGCAGACTTAAGAACGTGGGATCCTGGAAAATAATAATGGCCAGCAAGACTAAAAGAACGACGTAAATACCGCCCTCTTTCAGATAAGTAAGAAAACTTTTCTTATTTAACGCACTCATGAGGAGCCCCTGATCTTAAAGGTGCAAAGACGCAAGACGCAGAATTTCGTTTTGCGTTGTCGTTTTTGTATCAACAATTCCAGAAACGAGGCCGTTGCTCATGACCAGAATACGATCCGTTATCCCTAACAATTCCGGCATTTCGGAGGAGATAATAATGATCCCCTTACCTTTTTTCGCCAGTTCCGCAATTAACTGATAAATTTCAAACTTCGCACCGACGTCGATCCCACGGGTGGGTTCGTCGAGCATTAAAATTTCCGGTTGCGTCAGCAGCCAGCGACCAATAACCACTTTCTGCTGGTTACCGCCCGAAAGCGAACCAATTTGCGTCTTGTGACCTGGCGTTTTTACCCGCATAGAGTCAATAACCCATTGGGTATCACTTTTCATTCGTGAGTTATCTAACAGACCCACTTTATTTTTGTAATTCTGAATATTGGAAATTAAGGAGTTAAAACCAATGTCCAGATAAGCATAAATCCCGGTAGAACGACGCTCTTCGGTGACCAGCGCGAAACCGTGGTTAATGGCTTCATTCGCACTGTGGTTATTAATCTTTTTGCCGTGCAGCGTAATGGTGCCCGATGATTTCTCACGGATACCAAACAGCGTTTCAACGATGTCAGTACGCTTAGCGCCGACCAGTCCTGCGATACCGAGGATCTCGCCTTTATGCAAATCAAAGGAAACATCCCGAATAGACGGCTGACGCAGCGAGGTCAGGTTGCGCACTTCAAGAATCACTTCCCCCGGATTGTTGGATTTATCCGGGAATCGCTGGTTCAAGGAACGGCCGACCATCATGGCGATGATCTTGTCCATATCCAGCCCTTCCAGCGGTTGCGTCGCAATCCACTGTCCGTCGCGCAACACGGTAATTTCATCACACAACTGGAAAATTTCTTCCATTTTGTGGGAGATGTAGACAATACCGCAACCGCGTTCTTTCAGCTTGCGAATAATGGTGAACAGATGGTTGACCTCTTTTTCGGTTAATGAAGAGGTCGGTTCATCCATAATCACAATTTTGGCGTTATACGAAAACGCTTTGGCAATTTCAATCATCTGCATTTGCGAGACGGACAATGTTCCGACGCGCGCACGCGGATCGATATCAATATCCAGCTCGTCAAAAATCGCTTTGGTATCGCGGTACATTTTATCCTGATCGACAAACATGCCTTTGGTGGGATAACGCCCCAGCCACATGTTGTCCATAACAGAACGTTGTAATACCAGGTTTAATTCCTGATGTACCATTGAAATACCATTCTCCAGCGCTTCTTTGGCTGAATGAAAATCGATTTCTTTACCCTGAAATAATATGCTGCCAGAATCTTTTTGATAGATCCCAAAAAGACATTTTAATAGTGTCGACTTTCCTGCGCCATTCTCTCCCATTAATGCATGAATCGAATGTGGGCGGACTTTTAAATTAACATTATCAAGTGCCTTAACGCCGGGAAAAGACTTGTTGATGCCGCTCATTTCCAACAAGAATTCGCCTGACGGCTGAGTAGTTGTGCTGACCATAATTATACCTTGTTGGCCTCGCAGAGTGCGTGATGAAAGGGCGCGATAACATCGCGCCCCACAAACTTACTTCTTAGTGAACTCGGCCAGGTTATCTTTATCAACGCCTACGTAAGGAACGCGGACGATTTTATTTTCGATTTTCCACTCAGTGCCGTCAGCCGCCCCCTTGCCATCGGCAAGGTTTTTCGCCAGGTCAAAGGTCGCTTTTGCCTGGTTGTTCGCATCGTTCAGCACAGTACCGGCCAGTGCGCCGGATTTCACCAGTGCCAGCGCTTCTGGCAGCGCATCGACGCCAAATACCGGTACGCTGGTTTTGTTGTGTGCTTTCAGCGCTTCAACGGCGCCCATTGCCATCGCATCGTTGTTGGCAATAACCACTTCAATTTTGTTGGCGTTCGGACCGGAAAGCCACGCATCCATTTTGTCCTTCGCCATTGCGGTGTCCCACATGGCGGTATCTAACTGCAGCTGTTCGGTTTTGATGCCTTTGTCGTTCAGCTCTTTGATAACGTAAGTGGTACGCGCTTCAGCATCCGGATGACCCGGCTCGCCTTTCAGCAGCACGAACTGAATCTGACCGTCTTTGTTCAGATCCCAGCCCTGGTTTGCCGCCCAGTGTTTGGCAATCAGATCGCCCTGGATAATACCGGATTCTTTGGAGTCAGTACCGACGTAGTAAGCCTTGTCATAGCTGTCCAGCGCTTTACGGGAAGGTTCTTTGTTGAAGAAGACCACAGGCACATTCTGACCGCGCGCTTTTTCGATAACGGTGCCCGCAGCCGCCGGGTCAACCAGGTTGATGGCCAGCGCTTTAACGCCTTTTGCCAGCAGCACGTCGATCTGATCGTTTTGTTTGGACTGGTCGTTCTGCGAGTCGTTCATCAGCAGTTGCACATCTGGCGCCGTTTTCGCATCTGCTTCGATAGCCTTACGCACCACGGACATAAAGTTATCGTCATATTTGTAGATTGTCACACCGATGCGAGTATCCGCAGCGTGCGCAGCCGCGCCGAATAACATGCTTGCCATAACGGCAGAAAGGGTCAACACCTTCTTATTCATGGTAACTCCGGTTTTATTATGCAGGGTAGTACGTAAGATAAATGCCCGGCGGGACAAAACGTTAATGAAGTGTTATGTAAACGCCGAAGCTCATTTTAAAAAAATCTCTCTTCCTTGCCCGGTAACGCTCCAGAAATAGGCTTTAATTTCGCTTAAAGCGCTTTTACCTCGGTAAAAGTGATTACTCACAGTTACATCGTAGTTACAGTGCGACAAGCGGTGCCATCATAGCTATCACAATGTTAAGATACTGTGAATTTACTCACATATTGAAAGCGGTTACATCTGGCGAAATCATAAGTTAGTGATCGCCGCCGCATTCTGTCGTACAGCAACCGAATGACGCCGCACGAGGGTCGGCATAAAGCAGTGGGTCGCGGATAAATCCAGCGTTCCCGCAGCGCCCTGTAATGCGAGTTCTGTCGCCAGTTTTGCCATAGAAGCAATGGGATAGCGCACCGTTGTCAACTGGGGATCGGTGTAACGGGCGATGGGAATATCGTCGAAACCAATGATTGAAAGGTGTAAGGGAATGGAAATGCCGTTGTCCTTTAGCGCCGTCAGCGCGCCCGCGGCCATATTGTCGTTATAGGCAAACACGGCGCTTAGCTGCAGGTTGCGCCCCAGCAGCTCAACCATTGCCGCCTCACCGCCCTGCATATCCGGCGCTCCGATGCCAATCCAGCTTTCAGGCGCCACAATGCCCTGCTCCTTAAGCGCACTGCTCCACCCTTCCCGGCGCATGACGTCATCTTCAATGCGGTGGCTGGAAGCCAGATAGCCAATCCGCTGATGACCATAATTCAATAACATACGGGTCGCCATTTTCGCACCGCTGATATTGTCCAGGCACACGCAGCGGTGGGCGTAGCCAGGGACAATGCGGTTGATCAGCACCATACCGGGGATCTGATCCATAAACTCGCCCAGTTCCCGATCGCTTAACGCTTTTGAGTGAACGATCAGCGCGTTACAGCGCTGGCGGATCAACACCTCAATGGCATGACGCTCTTTTTCGGCTTCATGATAGCTGTTGCCGATCAGCACATATTTTTGATGCTGTTGAGCGACCAAATCCACCGCTTTCACCAGCGCGCCAAAAAACGCATCGGACACGTCCATCACCACCACGCCGATGGTTTCACTGACCTGCGTGGCCAGCGCCTGGGCATTGGCGTTTGGCCGATAGCCCAGCAGCGTCACCGCCTTCATTACCGCCTCGCGCGTATCAGGACTGACCAGCGCGCTGTTATTTAACACGCGGGAAACCGTCGCTACCGATACGCCTGCCTGACGCGCCACATCACGAATGGTGATCATATTCACTACCCTGTCTGGAATTGCAGCCACTCGCTGCATAACTGGCGGCTATTTTGTCAGCGGAGGGAAAAGGACTACGTGAGTGCGGTCACAGCGATGAAAGCGCTTACATCCATTTTGTTAATGATTGTGATCCAGATCGTTATCTGGATGTATGGGACAATGACGTCCCTGACGCTCGCAGGGTTAATTGCCGCCAGAGCCACTCCATCGGACCCTGAGGCAGGAACCGTAACCAGATCACGGAGAAAAGCAGGTTTGCCAGCCACACCGGGATGACAAACAGCAGCAGTTCCAGTCGGTCAAATTTCATAAATAAGCCGAATTGATAAAACAGCGTGGTGCAAATCACGGTTTGCAGCAGATAATTTGTCAGCGCCATTCGCCCGACACAGGCAATCGCATGAGCGATTTTGCTGCGGCTTAATTGCGGCCAGTAACCAAACATCAGCGCGGTATAGCCGAGCGTCTGAAATGGTGCGCTAAGCTCACGCGGAGCCTGTAACAAGAACGCGCACCAGCGATAGCTCCAGTCCAGTTGCCACTGTACGACCACGGCAGGCAGGTTAATAAGTAGACCCACGGCGATCAGTAAAAAACCGCTGCGTCGGTAATGCGAAAGACGAAACTGCCCTTTCAGCCAGCCACTGCGCATCAGTGCCGCCCCGAGCAACATCATACCCGCCAGTTGCCAGCCGTACTGCGCGCCCAACGCCAGCAGGCTATTCGATAAGGCATCGACCCGATTACTGATGGCTTCCACGCCGCCATTCACCTTCCAGTATTGTTCATACAGCAACGCAGACGCATCCGGCGTCCAGGCGCGGTTTGTTTCACTGCCGGAGATCGCGCCAAGCAGCAGCAGAACGGCAATGCCGACCAGATAGAGCATCACGCCGGTGTTAAACAGGCTTTTCACCGATGGTGCATCGCGCACCAGTCGCCAGCAGATCAGCCCCACCAGCCCATAGGCCAACAGAATATCGCCGTCCCAAAACAGCAAGGCATGAATAAAACCAAGGAGCACCAGCAGAGTCAGGCGGGACTGGATCCAGCGCTTACCGCGCGGCAGCAGCATTTGCAGGCCCGCGCCAAACAGCAGTGCAAACAAAGTGAGAAATTTTACCTGCGCGAACAGATCCAGAATGGCCCATGTCCAGGCATCTGAAGCCGTGATATTTCCGTACCAGGCGGGATTGAGGTAAGCCGCCTTTGGCAAACCAAAGGCGCTGATATTTAACAGCAGGATGCCAAGGATGGCGACGCCACGGACAAAATCCAGCGTGACATTACGCTCCATAGCTCCTGCCTTTATCAGTTGTGATGACGGACCGCGCGCAAAAATTCCTGACGCGTATTCTGGCTCGATTTAAACAGACCGCCAAGCGAGGTGGTGGTGGTTGCACTGGTGGCATCACGAATACCGCGTGCTTTCACGCAGTAATGCACCGCATCAATCGATACGGCCACGTTATTGGTTCCCAGCAGAGTTTGCAGCGCGGTCAGGATCTGTTGCGTCAGACGCTCCTGTACCTGCGGACGTTGGGCAAAGAACTGGACGATGCGGTTGATCTTCGACAAACCAATCACCGACTCTTTTGGGATATAGGCCACGGTGGCTTTACCATCAATGGTCACAAAATGGTGTTCACACGTGCTGGTGAGAGTGATGTCGCGTACGGTGACCATCTCATCGACTTTCATTTTGTTTTCAATGACGGTGATTTTCGGGAAATTGGCGTAATCCAGGCCTGAGAAAATCTCATCGACATACATTTTGGCGATGCGATGCGGGGTTTCCATCAGGCTGTCATCGCTCAGGTCGAGGTTCAGCAACTGCATGATCTCGGTCATATGGCCTGAGATAAGACGTTTGCGCGTTTCGTTATCCATCTCATGCACGGGCGGGCGCAGCGGCGTTTCCAGCCCTCGCGCTACCAGCGCTTCATGAACCAGGGCCGCTTCTTTACTGAGTGATGACATTTATTCTTCTCCTGCAGGTGTGGCGCCTCTGCCCTGCGTGGGGCAAAGTTTGTAGGCTGTTGACAGCCTGATTATTGTGCGTGAGGCCGCGCACATAATCCAGTATTCACAACGATAATTATTGAAATCGCCGTTGCCTTTCAAACCACGTTTCGTAAAAGGGGACGGGAAGGGTTACATCGACGTGTGCTCGATGATGAAGCAAGTCTGCGCGATGCGGAAGTGAAAGTTACTCACAGTGCCATGAATTATCTGTATTATGGGGAGTTTGCGAACACATTCAGGTTCAACATAACAAGGAGCCACGCATGGAAATGCTCGAAGAGCACCGCTGTTTTGAAGGCTGGCAGCAACGCTGGCGTCACGACTCCACCACGCTGAACTGTGCAATGACGTTCAGCATTTTTCTCCCTCCCCCTCGTGATACTATCCCTCCGCCGGTTCTGTACTGGCTGTCCGGGTTAACCTGTAATGATGAAAACTTTACCACTAAGGCCGGTGCGCAGCGTATCGCGGCTGAATTAGGCATCGTTTTAGTCATGCCGGATACCAGCCCGCGCGGTGAACAGGTCGCCAACGATGAGGGGTATGATCTTGGTCAGGGGGCCGGTTTTTATCTCAATGCGACGCAGCAACCCTGGGCTGCTCATTTCCGCATGTATGATTACGTGCGGGACGAACTCCCGTCGCTGATTCAGGCGCATTTTAACGTCAGCGATCGCTGCGCGATCAGTGGACATTCCATGGGCGGTCACGGTGCGCTGATCATGGCGTTGAAAAATCCAGGCAAATACACCAGCGTTTCTGCATTCGCCCCCATCGTTAACCCGTGCCGCGTCCCGTGGGGAGAAAAAGCGTTTCTCGCCTATCTCGGCGAGGATCGCGCCGCATGGACGCAATGGGATAGCTGTGAGTTGATGTACGCCAGCCAGCCGGAAGACGCCATCCCGACGCTGATTGACCAGGGCGACAGCGATCAGTTTCTGGCCGATCAGCTCCAACCCGCGGTTCTGGCTGAAGCCGCACGCCAGACCGCATGGCCGATGACGCTGCGTATTCAGCCTGGTTACGATCATAGCTATTACTTTATTGCCTCATTCATTGAGGATCATCTGCGCTTCCATGCCGAACATTTGATGAAATAACCGCAGGAGGGCAATGCGCCCTCCTTCTTCTTCTCCACATCTCCATGATTTCTTCATTTTTTCCTCACATTTACGTTCCGCTATCTTATTGACTTAAAAGGTTTTTCCTTACAAATCAAACAAACGCAAATGATTTCAATTATCATTTGTGTTTACAAATATTCATTCTTTTGTACAATTTCCCCCGCTTCTTTACCGCTAAGAGTTCTTAAAAGACAAACACATACAGTTGTCATGGCCTTTTACATGGCACGCGGTTTTTATTCGTTTAATGGAATGACAAAATGACTATACCTCACGTTAAGGCTATTGCCATCGTCGTCAGCGCGGCATGCCTCCCATCGCTCGTTCATGCTGCCGATCAGGATACCGTTGTGGTTACCGCGACGGGATTTGAGCAGAAAATCCAGAACGCCCCAGCGTCAATTTCGGTTATTTCAAAACAGCAAATTGAAGACAAAGCTTACCGTGACGTTACCGATGCACTGAAAGATGTCCCTGGCGTAGTCGTCACTGGCGGGGGCAGTAGCAGTGATATCAGCATCCGAGGGATGGCGTCGCAATACACGCTGTTCCTGGTGAACGGTAAACGCATCAGCACTCGCGGTACGCGTCCGAACAGCGATAATTCTGGGATCGAGCAGGGCTGGCTGCCGCCGCTGGAGTCCATCGAGCGTATCGAAGTCATCCGTGGCCCGATGTCCTCGCTGTACGGATCCGATGCGATGGGCGGCGTGATTAACGTGATCACCAAAAAAGTCTCTAACACTAAAGGCTGGACCGGTTCTCTGCACGGTGACGCTACTTTCCAGGAAAACAGCGACTCCGGCGATCTGTTCCAGACCAATGCCTATGCTTCTGGTCCGCTGATCGACGGCTTGCTGGGCGCGAAAGTCACCGGACTGCTGTCCCGCCGCGCGGAAGATCAGATTGTCAACGGTTACAATGAGCAGCGCCTGCGTAACGGCGGTCTGACCCTTAACTTTACACCGGATGATAAGAACGACATCGATTTTGATATCGCTCGTGAATTGCAGGATCGCGACAGTACACCAGGCAAATCGATGGCCGAGGAAACCTGCCGGAAAGGCACCTGTAAGCCAAACACGAAAAGTGAAAACCGCTATGAGCACACCACGTATTCACTGACGCACAGCGGCTATTACGATGATTTCAACAGCACCAGCTATATCCAGCAGGAAGAGACCCACAATCCGGGTCGTGAGATGAAGTCATACAACACGATCTTCAATAACCAGAACCAGATTTTCCTCGGCGCCCATACGATGACGCTGGGCGGTCAGTACCGTTATGAAAAACTGCGCGATAACGGTAACCAACTGGAAGCGGCTGACGGTCTGAATAAACTGACCCGCTGGAGCTGGGCGCTGTTTGCAGAAGACGAATGGGCGATGACCGATAGTTTTACCCTGACCGGCGGGATCCGTATGGATAAGGACGAAAACTACGGCGACAACTGGACGCCGCGCGGTTATGGCGTCTGGCATCTGAGCGATCAATGGACCTTAAAAGGTGGCGTCTCCGCAGGCTACCGCGCCCCCGATCTGCGTCAGTCCTCCGCAAACTGGGGTCAGGTCACCGGTGGCGGTCGTTTGAATGGCATTATTGTCGGCAACCCGGATCTGAAACCAGAAAAGAGCCTGAGCGAAGAGCTGGGACTGCTGTGGGATAACGGCGATAACCTTAATGCCGGCATCACCCTGTTCAATACTGATTTCAAAGACAAGATCACCGAAGTTCGTCGCTGCAACAGCAGCGCCGATCCGGCCTGTACGATTGGCAGCGAAAGCTATGATTTCGTCAGCGATCGCGTGAACGTCGATAAAGCCAACATGCGCGGCGTGGAATCCACATTCGGTTGGAAGATGACCCGCGACCTCAACTGGACGGCTAACTACACCTATACCGAGTCAGAACAGAAGAGCGGCCAGTTTGAAGGCAAGCCATTAAACAAAATGCCAAAGCATATGTTTAACACCACGCTGGACTGGCAGGCAACGGAGACCGTCGGCTTCTGGAGCCGTCTGAACTTCCGCGGTAAAACGTCTGAATACCTGAGCCGCACCTCAATGTCGCAGGGCACACCGTCCTATACGCAGGTTGATGTCGGTCTGCGTTACAACGCGAACAAAAACCTGCTGGTGACAGCCGGGGTGTATAACGCGCTGGATAAACAGATTGATTACGATACCTATGACACCATTCTCGATGGTCGTCGTTATACGGTAGGTCTGACGTACAACTTCTGAGTCCCTCCCAAAAAAAAGCCTCCGCAACGGAGGCTTTTTTATCGCTTTATTCATGCGGTGACGACTATTTCTTCACGCGTTCCGGGAAGTGCATTTCATTGTAACGTACGAAGTGAGTCCCGCGGGTCAGCTTATAGCCGAACCAGATAATCAGGAACAGCGGGATACCAATATAGGTTGCCGCCACGCCGCCCCAGTCAATGGTGTCTTTCAGGAACGCTTCATAGTTCTGGCCCAGCGTGATGATAAGACACAGAACAAACGCGAAGATCGGCCCCAGCGGGAAGAAGCCGGAACGATACGGCAGATCCTTCACGTCATGCCCTTGCAGAACATACCCACGACGGAAACGATAGTGGCTGATGGCAATCCCCAGCCAGGCGATAAAGCCCGTCATCCCGGAAGTATTCAGCAGCCACAGGTACACCGTCTGGTTACCGAACATTGAGGTCAGGAAGCACAGACCGGCAATCACCGTCGTGGCATACAGCGCATTACGCGGAACACCGCCGCGAGACAGTTTCGCAAAAATACGCGGCGCTTTACCATCGCAGGCCAGGGTGTATAGCATACGGGTTGAGGCGTACATCCCGGAGTTACCCGCCGACAGCACCGCCGTCAGGATCACCGCATTCATCACTGCCGCCGCAGAGAGCAGACCGGCATGCTGGAAGACCAGCGTGAACGGGCTGACGCTGATGTCTTTCACATCGTTACGCAGCAGGCTCGGATCGGTGTACGGAATGATCAGGCTGATAATCAGAATCGCGAAGACATAGAACAGCAGGATTCGCCAGAACACCTGACGCACCGCACGCGGAATGTTCTTCTCCGGATCTTCAGATTCACCGGCGGCAATACCAATCAGTTCCGTCCCCTGGAAGGAGAAACCGACAATCATCGCCACGCCAATCATCGCCGCAAAGCCACCGGCAAACGGCGCATCGCCCGTCGTCCAGTTGCTCCAGCCCACCGGCTGAGTGCCTTTGAAAATACCGACGATCATCATAACGCCAACAATGATGAAGATAATCACAGTGGCCACTTTGATCAGTGAGAACCAGTATTCCGCTTCACCAAAACCTCTGACCGAGATGTAGTTCAGCAGGAAGATGACGCCGAGGAACAGCGCACTCCAGATCCAGCCTGGGGTATCAGGGAACCACCAGCTCATCACCAGCTGTGCCGCCACAAGGTCAACAGCGATGGTCACCGCCCAGTTGTACCAGTAGTTCCAGCCCAGCGCGAAGCCGAAGCCCTCTTCAACATAGTTCTGACCATAGGTCGCAAACGAACCGGACACCGGCATATACGCCGCCAGTTCGCCCAGACTGGTCATCAGGAAGTACACCATCAGGCCAATCAGAATATAGGAAAACAGCGCACCGCCTGGACCCGCTGCGGAAATGGTGGCACCAGATGCCACGAAAAGACCTGTACCGATAGAACCGCCAATCGCGATCATCGTCAGGTGACGCGCCTTCAGTTCGCGACGTAACGCGGGCGCTTCTGTGGTTTTAGTTTCGGAAACCATGTGAAAATGCTATCCATCCAAAAAATGAGGCGCGATTGTAGCAGACGAAACGCTCGTCTTCCGGCACAAATGCGCTGTTATAAGAGACCTTCATGACTGGCCGCGGATTATAAGTAATAGCAGAGAATGGGGAACTTACTGCCCCCAGGACGTATCACCGTCAGGCGATCGGTCCCCGGCAGGCATTATTCGCAATAACTGAGGAAGCGCTGGAGCGCATTAGAGAGGTGTTTCTGGCGATGATGGATCCGCCAGAGCGTACGCACCAGACGCGGAAGCGGCACTGCCACTTCGCTCAGCGTTCCCGCCTGGAGTTGTTCATCAATCACGCGTCGTGACAGACAGCTAATGCCCAGCCCATGACGAACGGCATGCTTGATGGCTTCGGAGTTTCCCAGCTCCATCGCCATTTCAAATTTGGGCAGGTGCGACAGCAGCAGATAATCGACAATTTCGCGCGTCCCGGAACCGCGTTCGCGCAGGATCCAGGGGGCGGCTGCGAGCTGTTCAAGCGTCACCGGTCCCTGCGCCAGGGGTGAAGATGGTGCGGCGAAGACCACCAGTTCATCTTCCAGCCACGGCTCCGAGATGATCTCCGTATTGTGACACGGCCCTTCGATAAGCCCAATGTCGACCCGAAAATCGAGCACCGCTGTAATCACATCCTGACTGTTGCCGACGCTAAGTTCCAGCGGCAGCGCGGGGAAATCTCGCCGATAACGGGCAATCACCCCCGGAAGGATATAGTTGCCGATGGTGCTGCTGGCATACACGCGTATCGCGCCGTTGTCTTCGCGGAACAACTGCTCGATCTCCACCGCCTGCTCCAGCAACGCCAGCGCCCGCGGGTAAAGCAAGCGCCCGTGCTCATTCACCACCAGCCGTTTGCCTACGCGGTCGAAAAGCTGAACGCCCAGTTGACCTTCCAGATCGGTCAGCGCCGCGCTGACTGCCGATTGCGATAGCGCCAGCATCACCGATGCCTGCGTTGTTGAGCCGCTTTTCAAAACTTCGGTGAAGACTTCGAGTTGCCGCAGGGTGATGTGCATGGTCGCTTACCACTTATAAAGATTAATTATAAATATATAATCAATTTTATTTTTAAGCCAGTTCGCCGTAACCTTTTGCCCATAAAAGAGGAGAAGGCAATGACAGAACTCACCTTAACGAATCATCGTCGAACAATGTGGCATTTTATTCCGGGGCTTGCCCTGAGTGCAGTGATTACCGGAGTCGCCTT
The DNA here is from genome assembly GCF_013816795.1 of Citrobacter sp. RHB35-C17. Lineage (NCBI taxonomy): Bacteria > Pseudomonadati > Pseudomonadota > Gammaproteobacteria > Enterobacterales > Enterobacteriaceae > Citrobacter > Citrobacter sp. RHB35-C17. The sequence goes on from NZ_CP057150.1 coordinate 2,983,085, forward strand.
ATGGGGCGGGTCCATTCCCGCCGTGGCGGGTGCCGGATTCAGCGCCCTCACCTTAGCGATTTTATTGGGGATGGTGATCGGTAACACCGTCTATCCCCAGATCTGGAAAAGCTGTGACGGCGGCGTTCTGTTTGCCAAACAACATTTATTGCGCCTGGGGATCATTCTCTACGGCTTTCGCCTCACCTTCGCGCAAATTGCTGACGTAGGTGTCAGCGGCATTCTGATCGACATCCTGACGCTGTCCAGCACCTTTATGCTGGCGTGCTTTCTGGGGCAAAAAGTCTTTGGGCTGGATCGCCAGACCAGTTGGCTGATCGGCGCGGGTAGCAGCATTTGCGGCGCGGCGGCGGTACTGGCGACGGAACCGGTTGTGAAAGCCGAAGCCAGCAAAGTCACGGTTGCCGTCGCAACGGTCGTGATCTTCGGGACGATGGCGATTTTCCTCTACCCGGCGATGTATCCGCTGCTGGCGCACTGGTTTAGTCCGGAAACCTACGGCATCTTCATTGGCTCCACCATGCATGAAGTTGCTCAGGTTGTGGCGGCAGGACACGCAATTAGCCCGGACGCCGAAAACGCAGCGGTGATTGCCAAAATGCTTCGCGTCATGATGCTGGCTCCGTTCCTCATCTTTATGGCCGCTCGCGTTAAGCAACTGTCACCGGCCAACGGTGGGGAAAAAAGCAAAATCACCATTCCGTGGTTTGCCATCCTGTTCATTGTGGTCGCCATTTTCAACTCGTTCCATCTGCTACCGCAGGCGGTGGTGAACATGCTGGTCACACTGGATACGGTCCTGCTGGCTATGGCAATGGCGGCACTGGGGCTGACGACGCATGTCAGCGCGCTGAAGAAAGCCGGGGCGAAACCGCTGTTGATGGCACTGGTGCTGTTCATCTGGCTGATTGTCGGCGGTGGCGTGATTAACGTCCTGGTCCAGCACGTTATTGCATAATTCACTACATCCTGACCCTGTTAACCCGCTATGATTGGCAAGATTCAATTTCCGGATACACAAATCCGCCAGGCCACATCTGGTGGGTTAACAGGAGTCTTTAATGAAATACATCGGAGCACACGTCAGCGCAGCTGGCGGGCTGGCAAATGCCGCAATTCGCGCCGCTGAAATCGAGGCAACCGCGTTTGCACTCTTTACTAAAAATCAGCGTCAATGGCGCGCCGCCCCTCTTACCGCGCAAATCATCGATGACTTTAAAGCCGCCTGTGAGCAATACCACTTCACATCCGCTCAAATCCTGCCGCACGATAGCTATCTGATCAACCTGGGCCACCCGGTCGGCGAGGCGCTGGAAAAATCCCGTGCGGCTTTTCTTGATGAAATGCAGCGTTGTGAACAACTCGGCTTATCTCTGCTTAACTTCCATCCAGGCAGCCACCTGATGCAAATTTCGGAAGACGAGTGTCTGGCAAAGATTGCTGAGTCGATCAACATCACACTCGCCCAGACCGAAGGGGTGACTGCGGTGATTGAAAATACTGCCGGTCAGGGCAGCAACCTCGGATTCAAATTCGAGCACCTTGCCGCCATCATCGATGGCGTAGAAGACAAATCACGCGTCGGCGTTTGCATTGACACCTGCCACGCTTTCGCCGCGGGTTACGACTTGCGTTCCGCCGCCGAATGCGAAAAAACCTTTGCCGAATTCGAGCGCATCGTCGGTTTCCAGTATCTGCGCGGTATGCACCTGAACGATGCCAAGAGTGCCTTTGGCAGCCGGGTCGACCGTCACCACAGTCTGGGCGAAGGCAACATTGGTCATGACGCGTTCCGCTGGATCATGCAGGACGCCCGTTTCGACGGCATTCCGCTGGTGCTGGAAACCATCAATCCCGACATCTGGGCAGAAGAGATCGCGTGGCTGAAAGCGCAGCAAACTGAAAAGGCGGTTGCGTAATCATGAACGACAGGGAAAAACAGATACTCAAAATTCTGCGCCGCAACCCGCTGATTCAGCAAAACGAAATCGCTGATATTTTGCAGATCAGCCGTTCACGCGTCGCCGCGCACATCATGGACCTGATGCGTAAAGGGGCAATCAAAGGAAAAGGTTACATCCTTACCGAACAGGCCTATTGCGTGGTGGTAGGGGCGATTAACATGGATATTCGTGGGATGGCGGATATCCACTACCCGCAGGCCGCCTCTAACCCAGGCAGTATCCACTGTTCTGCGGGTGGCGTCGGGCGCAACATTGCCCATAACCTCGCCCTGCTGGGTCGCGATGTGCATCTGATTTCCGCTGTCGGCAGTGATTTTTACGGCGAGACGTTGCTGGAACAAACACGCCAGGCAGGCGTCAATATCTCCAGTTGCATTCGCCTGCACGGGCATAACACCTCAACTTATCTCTCCATCGCCAATCAGCAAGAAGAGACGGTGCTGGCAATTAATGATACCCATATCCTGCAACAGCTGACGCCGCAGTTGCTGAACAGCTCGCGGGATTTAATCCGTCACGCCGGAGTGGTGCTGGCGGACTGCAACCTGACGCCGGAAGCCATCGAATGGGTCTTTACGGTTGCTGATGACATTCCGGTATTTATTGATACCGTTTCCGAGTTCAAAGCGACGAAGGTGAAAACCTGGTTTACGCGCATCCATACGCTGAAACCGACACAAAAAGAGCTGGAGATCTTATGGGGTCACCCCATCAACAGCGATGCCGATCGACTCAGCGCGGTGAATGCCCTTCATCAACAGGGCATTCAACAGATTTTTGTCTGTCTGGAAGATGAGTCAGTCTTTTGTAGCGAGAAAGATGGTGAGCAATTCTTGCTCACGCCGCCCGCGCATACGGTGGTCGACAGCTTCGGTGCCGATGACGGTTTTATGGCCGGACTGATCTATTGCTTTCTGGAAGGGAGCGATTTTCGCGAAAGCGCGAATTTCGCAATGGCCTGTGCGGCCCTGTCACGCGCCAGCGTCAGTATCAACAACCCCACCCTTTCCGCTGATAACGCGCTGTATCTGTTAAAAACAAGCCAGTGAAAACGGCTTATCCGGCCCAGGGTCGGTCCCCTGACCGGATAAGCTATCAGCCACGCTACGCCAGTCCAATAAAGAACCCGGCAATGGTCGCACTCATCAGGTTAGAGAGCGTGGCTGCCGCCAGCGCCCGCATACCCAACTGGGCGATTTCCGGCGCGCGCTGAGGCGAAATAGCCGAGAACGCCCCGACCACTACGCCAATGGAACCAAAGTTGGCAAACCCACACAGCGCAAAAGAGATGATGGCGATGGTTTTCACATCCAGGGTGCCGCCATCCTGCAAATAAGGCGACAGGTTGAGGTAAGCGACAAATTCGTTGATTGCCAGCTTCTGCCCAATCAGGCTCCCTGCCAGGGTGGCATCGCTCCAGTCAACGCCCATGATCCACGCCAGCGGGGCTAACACCCAGCCGAAGATCCCTTCAAGCGTCGCATGACCATAGCCGAACCAGCCGCCAATTCCGCCGATAATGCCGTTAAGCAGTGCGATAATCGCGACAAACGCCATGACCACCGTTGCCACGCCTGCGGCAATTTTCAGCCCGGTCATCGCACCGCTTGCCGCGGCTTCGATAATGCTTTTTGGTGGCGTCTCGGTGAAAGAGAGGTTTTCGAAAGTGACTTTTGACTCTTCCGTTGCCGGACTCAGAATACGCGCAAACAGGATCCCGCCAGGAATCGCCATCAGCGAGGCCGCCAGCAGATAATCAATCGGCACGCCCATACCGGCGTAGCCAATCATCATCGAGCCCGCAATCGAGGCCATCCCGCTACAGATCGCGGTAAACAGTTCATTGCGATTCAGGCGGTCAATAAACGGCTTCACAATCGCCGGGATCTCGTTTTGCCCGAGGAAAATCGTCGTGACCGCAACGAACGATTCAATCTTACTGATATTCAGGGCCTTCTGGAAAATCCCGCCCAGGATGCGAATCAGCAGTCCCATCACGCCAATGTAGTACAACAGGCTGATAAGCGCGGTGACAAAAATGATCGCCGGGAGCACGCGGAAGGCGAAGATAAAACCGGCGCCATCAAACAGCACATCCATTTTTGGCCCAACCAGAGAGCCAAAAATAAAGGCACTGCCCGCGTCACTGTAAGACATAACTTTATGCACGCCCAGCGCCGCCTGTTCAACCAGCCATTTGCCCGGCGGGAAATAGAGCATGATCCCGCCAATCGCAATTTGCAGCACCAGCGCTGCGCCCACGGTACGTAAGCTGATGTGTTTTTTATTCACTGACAGTAAGTATGCGATCACCAGCAGTACCGCCATACCCACAACACTTCTCATTATATCCATAATGATTTCCCTTCATGCCAGGAAACCCGGCGCGAGGCCAGGTTTTGGTGGTTTCGGGCGACCGCACGCTGCCCGTTCGTTTCGATCAGGCGAGGCGTTGATATTCCTTCGCAATCTCGCAGGCCAGTACGGCGTTGTTAAACACCAGTTGGATGTTGGACTTCAGGCTGTCGCCTCCGGTTAATTCAGCAACGCGCGCCAGCAGGAACGGCGTGCTCTCTTTACCGATAACGCCCTGCTCTTCCGCTTCCCGGACGGCCTGGTCAATCGCCGCATTGATTTTCTCTTCCGCCATGGCGTAGGTTTCCGGGATTGGATTGGCGACCACCAGACCTCCGTTCAGGCCGGTTTGCCATTTCACTGCCATCGCCCGGGCAATTTCCTTCGCGCTGTCGAGACGAATGCTGACCTCAAACGGACTGGTACGGCAGAAAAATGCCGGTAACGCAGTGGTCTGATATCCAATTAACGGCACACCGAACGTTTCTAAATATTCCGTGGTTAAACCTAAATCGAGAATAGATTTCGCGCCGGCACAAACCACGGTTACATTGGTATGAGCCAGTTCCTGAAGATCGGCGGAAATATCAAACGTATGTTCCGCACCGCGATGAACGCCGCCAATACCCCCGGTAGCAAAAACGTGAATACCCGCAAGGGCGGCAATAATCATGGTTGAAGCAACCGTGGTCGCGCCATTTTTTCCAGCGGCTACCACAAACGGTAAATCACGACGACTGACTTTAGTTACGCTATGTCCTTCGCGACCTAATAATTCAATTTCTTCTTTACTCAGGCCGACTTTCATTACTCCGCCAATAATGGCAATCGTTGCCGGCACAGCACCGTGCTTACGAATAGTTTCTTCGACTTCAATTGCCGTCTGCGCATTTTGTGGAAAAGGCATACCGTGAGAAATAATTGTCGATTCAAGCGCAACAATCGGTTTTTTACTGTTAATAGCGTCCTGGACTTCTGGCGAAATATGCAGTAATTCAGAGGAAATCGTTAATTCAGACATTCTGTGTTCTCCACAAGGGTTTTAACGTTCGCAACAGATAATTCAGGGTTATTGGTATATTCACTGGCCAGCGCCATTGAGGAACAACCCTGTGCAAATCGAATAGAATCAATGAAGGGCATGCCTTCAACCCAGCAGGAAGCGAGTCCCGCCATCATGGCATCTCCCGCTCCGGTAACGTTAACGACATGGGTTTTTATCGGTAGCGACCAGCCTCTCTCACCGTCTTTTTCACTGTAATAGACCCCATCGCCCCCCATGCTGAGTACCAGACGGTGCAGGCCACGCGCATGGAACCAGGCAGCGACTTTCGCAACATCTTCGCGCCCTGAAAGCGCAATGCCGCTGAGAGTTTCCGCCTCAAGACGATTAGGTTTGAGGGTATGAATTTGGGTCAGACGCTCGCGGATCTTGACGCATTTCCACGCCGATACCGGGTCAACAAACACCGGTACATCCCCCACGTTATCCAGTAACCAGGCCAGCGTCTGTTCACTAATATTACAATCTGCCACAATGACACGGGCACCCCGGATAAAATCGAGATGCTGCGCCAGAAACGCCGCCGAAATATGTTCGGTAATGCTCATGTCATTGATTGCCACCAGCATTTCACCGGTATTATCGAGAAGCGATAAATAACTTGAGGTGTTCTCACCGGCAACAATCAGGCAATTATCCACATGCACGCCTGACTGATTCGTCTGCGCCAATAACGATTGGCCATAGAAATCATTGCCAACCGCCGTCATTAACCAGGAATTTTTCCCGAGCAATGCAAGATTGTGAGCGATATTGCGACCAACCCCGCCGGGTGTAAATTTAATTTTCCCCGGATTTGAGTCCGCATAATTCAAGGAAGCATGCGAATATCCTGCAACGTCCATATTGGCGGAACCAATCGTGATGATGTATTCCTTTTCGCGCATAGCACATCTCCTGGTACGAAAATACCATGACTTTGAGATTGTTAAGACTATTCACGGCTCAAACGACTTATTAGAGCACATGTTTATATTCAAACATGTGTTTATAGTAAGCTTGTTTTTATGAAAGTAAACGCACTGGCAAGAGCAAAAACCGCCAGATATGAACAGAATCACAATTTTTTATAGATACAGTTTGCAAGCGAGGAAATATTTGAGAGGAAGGACACAAAACGGAGATAAAAAAAGGGCAGAGAACTCTCTGCCCTGGTGTGAAATGATGACTTTATGCCGCTTTGGCGACGGCATCTTCTTCCGGACGTTTCAGGAAGGCATAGGCCAGACCCGCAACCAGCGTACCGGCGACAATGGCAATCAGGTATCCCAACACCGGGGTAATCGCCCCTGGGATCAGCAGAACAAACAGACCACCATGCGGTGCCATCAGTTTCGCCCCAACCGCCATTGAGATCGCCCCCGTCAGCGCGCCGCCAACGATACAGCACGGCAGAACACGCATCGGGTCGCGCGCGGCGAAAGGAATGGCTCCTTCGGTGATAAAGCACAGACCCAGTACCAGCGCCGCTTTACCCCCTTCCTGCTGCGCCTTGTCGAACTTACGACGCGCAACAATGGTTGCCAGCCCCAGCGCCAGCGGTGGCACCATGCCTGCCGCCATAATGGCCGCCATTGGCGCGTAGGTTTGTGTACTCAGCAAACCGACGCCAAACGCGTATGCCGCCTTGTTAACCGGCCCCCCCATGTCGGTACACATCATCCCACCGAGGATCGCACCCAGCAGCACCGCATTCGCCGTCCCCATGGTTTGCAGCCAGTGCGTTAACCCTTCGAGGATCCCGGCGACCGGTTTACCGATGAGGTAGATCATAGCCAGACCCACCACGAGGCTGGAAATCAGCGGAATAATCAGGATCGGTTTCAGCGCTTCCATACTCTGCGGCAGCTTCAACTTCGTGCTGATGGCCTTCGCCACATAGCCTGCAAGGAAGCCCGCAATGATCCCGCCAATAAAGCCAGAACCCGTGCTGACGGCGAGCATACCGCCGATAAGACCTGGCGTCAGACCCGGACGGTCAGCAATCGAGAAAGCAATGTAGCCCGCCAGAACCGGCACCATCAGCGCAAAGGCTGAACCGCCGCCAATTTGCATCAGCGCGGCCGCCAGTGTCCCTTCGACTTTAAACGCTTCGATACCAAAGGCGAAGGAAAGCGCGATACACAGACCGCCGGCAACCACCATCGGCAGCATGTAGGACACGCCCGTCAGCAGGTGACGATACGCGCCAGCACTCTCTTTTTTCCCTTCATTCGCCGCAGCCTGCGCTTTGCCGGCGGGCTCATATACCACGGCTTGCGCCACGGCGTTATCCAGTTCCTGCGCGGTTTTCTTCAGCGCCAGACCGGTAGAGGTACGGTACATGGGTTTACCAGCAAATTTTGCCAGATCCACTTCAATATCTGCTGCCACAATCACCAGATCCGCCTGGGCCACTTCTTCCGGTGTAATGGCATTGCCAGCGCCCACAGAACCGCGGGTTTCGACTTTCACCCACCAGCCGCGTTTTTTCGCTTCGGTTTCGATCGCTTCCGCCGCCATAAAGGTATGTGCTACGCCGGTTGGGCATGCCGTCACGGCCACGACGCGTTTCGGACCGCTGGTTGTGGCAACAGGCGCTACAGCAACCGGTGCGCTATAAGGCTTCGCGTGACCCTTAGCTTCGCTAAGAAATAGCTCAGGATGCGCCACCGCCCGGGCAATATCACCCAGCCAGACTTTTTTGCCGTTCAACGCGTTGTCATTAGGGATGGCATCGGCCAGTACGATCGCCAGTTCAGCGTCATTTGGATTGTCGATGATATCCAGATTTGCTTTATGCGCCGCCGCACCGAGCAGAGTTTTCGCCATGTAAGCGCGAGCCTGCCCGAGGTTAGCGTCAATAATCAGCAGCGTTTTCATTATGCCTCTCCTGCTGTCAGTTAAACGGTTGTAAGTCGACACGCGACATCATTGCGGCCAACTGAGGACGATCGGTAATACCGACATTGCTCTGACTGACTGCCAGCGCAGCAACGGCTGTCGCCAGACGCAGCGTATGTTCGCTGGATTCACGCATCAGCAGACCGTAAATCAGGCCGCCAACCATCGAATCCCCGGCGCCTACGGTGCTGACCACGTCAACCGAAGGCGGTTTGGCGAGCCATTCTCCCGAGGCGTTCACCCACAGCGCGCCTTCTGCTCCCAGGGAGATCACCACATGTGCGATACCCTGTTCACGTAATGCATGCGCCGCCTCAATCACATCTTTCATTTCTGGCAGCTTGCGGCCGGCCCAGATTTCCAGTTCACGGCGGTTCGGTTTCACCAGCCACGGCGCGGCTTTTAGTCCTGCAACCAGGGCTTCACGACTACTATCAAAGATAATGCATGGACACTGACTGCGCAGACGCGTCATCCAGTCGGTGAAGGCTTCCGGACTCACGCCGGATGGCAGACTGCCGCTGACGCACACCATGTCGAACTGACCCAACCAGCTCAGGGAATCATTAACAAAACGCTCCCAGTCGGCAGGCGTGACCTCAAAACCGGAGAAGTTGAAGTCGGTGACTTCACCGTCTTTTTCCGTCAGCTTGACGTTGATGCGGGTACGCCCCTGCACCACCTGAAAACGGTTAGCAATTCCCAGTTCGCTGAACAACTGCTGAAAACCGTCCTGGTTATCTTTGCCGAGGAAACCGCCGACCGTCACGTCGATCCCGAGATCCTTCAGCACTTTGGCGACGTTGATCCCTTTCCCCGCCGCGTGCAGACCGGTCGTTTTTACCAGGTTAACTTCACCGCGCTCAATTTCAGGACAGAACCCCACCAGATCGTAGGCCGGGTTTAGCGTGATGGTCGCAACACGTCTGCTCATTACGCGCCCTCCCCAAGACCGGCAGCTATGGCATCGCCAATCGCTTTCAGCGCCTGTTCAGCATCAGCCCCCTGCGCCGTAAAGCGCAGGCGATGTCCTTTCTTCACGCCCAGCGCCACCACTTTCATCAGACTACGTCCATTTGCCGGTTTGCCGGTTCCATCAAGGTTTGCCACGGTAATTTCACTGTTGAATTGTTTAATCGTATTGACCAGCATGGTCCCCGGACGGGCATGCAGGCCGTGCTCATTGCGGACCACAAACTCGGCGTTCAGCACATCATCAGTCAGAGCGTCATCGCTGGTCAGCAGTGCCAGGACAGTCGCCGCGTCGGCGTTCAGCAGACGGTCAGCTTTCGTCTCCAGCAGCAGATCGCCCAGACGCTTCAGCACGGCGACGGGCTGGTCGTCAGCCATGGCAACGGTCACTAGCAGCGCCGCTTTTTCGCCCTGTACGTCAAAAGCATTTACCGCACGACTTACCGCCACGGCGCTGCGCAGGTTGCCTTCAGCACTGTCGCTGAGCCAGATCCCCTGACCCAGGTTCATCGGCTGTTCGTTAATCACTTTCGCGACAAACGCCGCATCTACGACGCCAGCCTCTTTCAAACGTGCCGCATTCAGCGCCTGCAACGTCACTAAATCGGTCGCGACGACATCCAGCATCAGCGTGTCGTTGTCGAGCTTCAGCTGCTCACTCTGCTTTTCGCCCATCAACAACGCACGCAGTTCTTCAGCCGTGGTCGCTGACTTAAGCTGTTCAGCTACGGAGTCATCGCTCAGCACGTGCGTCAGCTGACGCAGCAGACCAAGGTGCTCATCGGAGCTGGCGGCGATGCCAATCGCCACATATGCCACCTGACCGTCACCCCAGGTTACGCCCTGCGGGAACTGAAAAACCTGTACACCGGTTTTCAGCACCTGATCGCGGGTGTCGGTTGTGCCATGCGGAATCGCAATCCCGTTGCCGAGAAAAGTGGACGTCTGCTGCTCGCGAGCAAGCATGCCGTCTACGTAGCCGTCCGCAACGTTGCCAGCCTGCACTAACGCAGCGGCAACCTGACGGATGGCTTCCTGTTTATCTCCGGCCTGCTCGCCCGGATGAATGTCCTGAACGGATAACTGAAACATGGTTCTCCTCTCCTGCTGAATTGAAACGATTCAGCTAACATGAGAAAAAAGACGCTATACGGTTCCCTCAACTGAAACTCGACAGCGCTGAAACGTTTCAAGAAGTCTTGCGCTTTCTGCTTCAGCACGCAAGTAAAGTTGCATTTTTGATCGCAAAATTTAGAAGCAATGCACATTTTTGCCTCACTGGCGGTAGGTTGCTGAAGTCAATACAGCGTCATTTCACTTAAGTTTCAGCAGCGTCAGCTAACAGTATTGTCAGAGTGAAATGCCATTTTGATTTTTCGTGGCGATTTTGATTTAGTCATCTGTTTATTTCTCACTAAGCGGCGTAAACTCCGCGTCTCGTCACACTACTGATATCCAAACATGCACAATACCCCCGCTGCCGCCTCGCCAAAAACGTTTGACCTGACGTCTACGGCTTTCCTTATTGTCGCCTTTCTCACCGGTATCGCCGGTGCGCTACAGACCCCCACGCTAAGCCTTTTTCTGACTGATGAAGTCCATGCGCGCCCAGCAATGGTCGGCTTCTTTTTTACCGGCAGTGCGGTGATCGGCATCCTGGTGAGCCAGTTTCTGGCGGGACGTTCAGATAAAAAAGGCGATCGCAAAAAGCTGATCGTCTTCTGCTGTGCGCTGGGCATGCTGGCGTGCGTGTTATTTGCCTGGAATCGTAACTACTTTATTTTGCTGTTTGTCGGGGTGTTTCTAAGCAGTTTTGGTTCGACCGCCAACCCGCAAATGTTTGCCCTGGCCCGCGAACATGCTGACCGCACAGGCCGTGAAGCGGTGATGTTCAGTTCCATACTGCGCGCCCAGGTTTCCCTCGCGTGGGTGATCGGCCCGCCGCTGGCTTACGCGCTGGCAATGGGCTTCAGCTTTACGGTGATGTACCTCAGTGCCGCGGTGGCGTTTGTGGTTTGCGGTGCAATGGTATGGTTTTTCTTACCGTCCATGCGCAAAGAGACCGCACTGGCGATCGGTACGCTGGAAGCGCCGCGTCGTAACCGTCGCGATACCCTGCTGCTGTTTGCCATTTGTACCTTAATGTGGGGTACCAACAGCCTGTATATCATTAATATGCCGCTGTTTATTATTAATGAGCTGCATCTGCCGGAGAAACTGGCGGGTGTGATGATGGGGACAGCGGCCGGGCTGGAAATCCCAACCATGTTGATTGCTGGCTACTTCGCAAAACGTCTGGGTAAACGTCTGCTGATGTGCATTGCGGTCGCTGCCGGTTTCTGCTTTTACACAGGAATGCTGGTCGCGCACTCCCCTGTTGTGCTGCTGGGTTTACAACTGCTGAACGCCATCTATATCGGTATTCTCGGCGGCATCGGTATGCTTTATTTTCAGGATCTGATGCCTGGTCAGGCAGGGTCCGCCACCACGCTCTACACCAATACCATCCGCGTCGGCTGGATTATCGCCGGATCGCTGGCGGGCATTGCCGCTGAAATCTGGAACTACCATGCCGTTTTCTGGTTTGCGCTGGTGATGATTGTCGCCACCATGGCCTGCCTGTCGCGCATTAAGGATGTTTAGGGCGCGGTCAGCGCTTCAAGATCAATAAGCCAGGTCATCGCCTCGTCGCGGTTCGTTAAGCACATTTCCTGGGACGGTTTGAGGCTGCGACAGACGTTGGGGCGGAGGCTGGAGCCAAAGATACGGCACAGGTTGTCATCTGAGAGCTGGACGCACCTGACGTTTGCGGGCTTTCCCTGCGGCATGCCGGGGATGGGGCTGGAAATAGAAGGGGCAATACAACACGCCCCACAATCCGGACGGCATTCCATAATCTGACTCTCTTTATTGTGACCACCGGACAGGCGCGCACAGTACCACCTTTTTTGCACCAGCTAAAGGTGAATTCCACTTGCCTGAATGACCCGGCGCGAGTAGTTTGACGCGATAATTTAGCTAATCTCTATAACAGGATCTTTTCGATGCCAAGAGCGAACGAAATCAAAAAAGGTATGGTACTGAATTACAACGGCAAACTGCTGATTGTGAAAGATATCGATATTCAGTCCCCGACAGCCCGTGGCGCGGCAACGCTGTACAAAATGCGGTTCTCCGATGTCCGCACGGGTCTGAAAGTGGAAGAGCGTTTCAAGGGCGATGACATTGTCGATACCGTGACCCTGAGCCGCCGTGGCGTCGACTTCTCCTATATCGATGGCAACGAATACGTGTTCATGGATAAAGAAGACTACACGCCTTATACCTTCACCAAAGATCAGATCGAAGAAGAGCTGCTGTTTATCCCGGAAGGTGGAATGCCGGATATGCAGGTGCTGACCTGGGACGGTCAACTGCTGGCGCTCGAACTGCCGCAGACGGTGGATCTGGAAATCGTGGAAACCGCTCCAGGCATCAAAGGCGCTTCCGCCAGTGCGCGTAACAAACCCGCGACGCTGAGCACCGGTCTGGTTATTCAGGTGCCAGAATACCTGAGCGCCGGTGAGAAAATCCGCATTCATATCGAAGAGCGCCGCTATATGGGCCGTGCGGATTAATTTTTGAATGGATGTAAAAAAGGACAGCCTGAGCTGTCCTTTTTTTGTCGTTTGCTGTTTTACAGCAGGTCGCGGAACTGGGTCATTTTCAGCGCCAGTTCAACACCGCGTACTTCCGCCAGCCCTTTCAGACGGCCAATCGCGGAATAACCCGGGTTGGTTTTCTTATGCAGATCGTCCAGCATTTGATGACCGTGATCGGGGCGCATCGGAATGGGACGCAAATCCCCCGCCTTCTTGCGGCGCTGCTCTTCGGTCAGAATCGCCGTCACCACCGCGACCATATTCACATCACCCTGCAAATGTGCGCCTTCATGGAAGGTTTTCGGGTTCGCTTCGCGGCACGTCGAGCGCAGATGGGTAAAGTGGATACGATCGCCAAAGGTTTCAATCATTTTCACCAGATCGTTATCCGCACGAACGCCGTAAGAGCCTGTGCACATGGTGAAACCGTTGTAGATGCTGTCGACGGTCTCTTTCAGCCACTGCATATCTTCAATGGTGGAGACAATGCGTGGTAACCCGAGAATCGGACGCGGCGGATCGTCAGGATGCACTGCCAGACGCACGCCCACTTCTTCAGCCACCGGGACAATCGCACGCAGGAACACGGCCATATTGTCACGCAGATCGTCTTTGCTGATGCCGTCATACTCGGCCAGACGCGCGCGGAACTGATCGAGCGTATAACCCTCTTCCGCACCAGGCAGACCGGCAATGATATTACGGGTCAGTTTTTCGATATCCGCGTCGCTCATGGCATTGAAATAGGCCAACGCCTGACGCTGTTCTTCTTCGCTATAGTCCGCTTCCGCACCCGCACGCTTGAGGATATGCAACTCAAAAGCGGCGAAGGCTATTTGATCGAAACGCAGCGCTTTCGAACCGTCTGGCAATTCGTACTCAAGGTCGGTACGCGTCCAGTCCAGAATCGGCATAAAGTTATAGCAGACGGTGTCGATGCCGAAGGCTGCCAGATTACGGATGCTCTGCTGATAATTTGCGATCCATGTCTGATACTGACCGGAGCGGGTCTTGATCTCTTCATGAACCGGAATACTTTCGACCACCGACCAGGTTAACCCTTTTTCCGCCAGAATCGCCTGACGTTTTTTAATCTCATCGACCGGCCACACTTCACCGTTCGGAATGTGGTGCAATGCTGTCACAACACCCGTTGCACCAGCCTGACGCACATCATCAAGCGATACCGGATCGTTAGGCCCGTACCAACGCCAGGTTTGTTCCATTGCTTTACCTCACAAAGTTGTTATACCAAATTAGCTTACCTGAATGACGACTACCATACAGGCTTCTACGAGGTGATCAATAAAAGGGACGTGATTGATTGATCCAGCTCACATTACCCGGATAAATCAGGCTTACCAATTTAATTTGTTGTCATATAACTTTACACTGGTGTTGTTAATTTATGGTTAATCAGGTGTGTAATAAATGACTACAATTGCCTCAGCAATATTGCCGGATGGCGTACAAACGCCACGCTATGACCGCCAGCAACTGAAAACCCGCATGGTGCATTTCGGTTTTGGTGCCTTTCATCGTGCGCATCAGGCATTACTGACCGATCGGGTGCTGAACGCCCAGGGCGGAGATTGGGGAATTTGTGAAATCAGCCTGTTCAGCGGCGACACGCTGATGCGTCAACTCCGCGAGCAGGATCATTTATACACCGTGCTGGAAAAAGGCGCAGACGGCAATCAGGCGATTATTGTCGGTGCCGTCAACGAATGCCTGAATGCGAAACTCGATTCGCTCGCCGCTATAATCGAAAAATTCTGCGAACCTCAAGTGGCGATTGTCTCACTGACCATCACCGAAAAAGGGTATTGCATCGATCCGGCTACCGGTGCGCTGGACCTGACAAATCCGCGCATTGTTCACGACCTGCAATCGCCTGATGAACCCCATTCAGCACCGGGTATTCTGGTGGAAGCACTGTCACGTCGGCAGGCACGCGGCCTGGCAGCTTTTTCTGTACTCTCCTGCGATAACATTCCTGATAACGGCCACGTCGTGAAGAACGCCGTGCTGGGGATGGCGGAAAAACGATCCCCCGCGCTGGCAGACTGGATCCGCGAGCACGTCAGCTTCCCTGCCACGATGGTTGACCGCATTGTTCCGGCCGCCACAGAAGATTCACTGGCAGAAATCACCCGCGAACTGGGTGTGACCGATCCTTGCGCCATCAGCTGTGAACCGTTCATTCAATGGGTGGTTGAAGACCACTTTGTCGCCGGTCGTCCCGCATGGGAAGCGGCTGGCGTGCAGATGGTCAGCGATGTGCGTCCCTGGGAAGAGATGAAATTACGGATGCTTAATGGCAGCCACTCGTTTCTCGCGTATCTCGGTTATCTTTCCGGATTTCAGCATATTAATGAATGCATGCAGGACATCGCATTCCGCGAAGCCGCGTACCGACTGATGATGGACGAACAGGCGCCGACGCTCACTATTACTGACGTGGATTTGACCGGCTACGCGCAAAGCCTGATTGAACGCTTTGCGAACCCGGCACTGAAGCATAAAACCTGGCAAATCGCGATGGACGGCAGTCAGAAACTGCCTCAGCGGATGCTGGCGGGTATTCGCCTTCATCTGGCGCGCGAAACCGCATGGCCATTACTGGCGCTTGGCGTGGCGGGATGGATGCGCTACGTCAGCGGCGTCGATGATGCCGGTGTGACCATCGACGTTCGCGACCCGCTGAATGATAAAATCCGCGCTATAGTGACCACCCATCATGAGGATCAGCGCGTGTCGGCACTGCTCTCTTTATCGGAAATTTTCGGCAACGACCTCCCGCACAATCCGGTTTTTGTCCAGGCGATTGAAACGGCCTGGCAGCGTATCGCGCAACACGGTGCACATCAGGCGGTGATTGATACGTTAAAAAATTAACAATTTCTGCCATTAAGGTGAACGAAGGCCGTCTTCGTTCGCCCCGCCCTTCTCTTTTTCACTTTTTTTCGCCAGGATTAATGGAAACCGTTACGGTACATTATTCTGGAGCAGGCGTGACCAAAACTAACCTCATCACCGGTTTCCTCGGCAGCGGAAAAACCACTTCTATCCTCCATCTGTTAGCGCACAAAGACCCCACCGAAAAATGGGCGGTACTGGTCAATGAGTTCGGTGAGGTCGGCATTGACGGCGCTCTGCTTGCTGATAGCGGCGCGTTGCTCAAAGAGATCCCCGGCGGCTGTATGTGCTGCGTGAACGGCCTGCCCATGCAGGTTGGACTGAATACCCTGCTGCGTCAGGGAAAACCAGACCGCCTGCTGATCGAACCAACTGGACTGGGGCATCCGAAACAGATCCTCTCCCTCCTCACCGCACCGGTGTATGAACCCTGGATCGACCTGCGCGCCACGTTGTGCATTCTTGATCCTCGCGGATTGCTGGATGAAAAAAGCGTTACCAATGAGAACTTCCGCGATCAGTTAGCGGCAGCAGATATCATTGTGGCGAATAAAACCGATCGTGCGACTGCGGAAAGTGAACGTGCGCTGCAAACCTGGTGGCAACAGTTTGGCGGCAACCGTCAGTTAGTGCAGGCCACGCATGGTCAGATTGACAGACAGTTGCTCGATTTACCGCGTCTGAATCTGGCTGAATTGCCCACCAGCGCCGCGCATTCGCACAGCCATCCAGAACCGCGAGGATTGGCGGCGCTGAGCCTACCAACTCAACAACGCTGGCGTCGCAGTCTGAACAGCGGTCAGGGGCATCAGGCCTGCGGCTGGATTTTCGATGCCGATACGGTCTTTGACACCATCGGACTGCTGGAATGGGCACGACTGGCGCCGGTTGGCCGGGTGAAGGGCGTCATGCGTATTCCGGAAGGCCTCGTGCGTATTAATCGTCAGGGCGACGATCTGCACATTGAAACGCAAAATGTCGCGCCGCCGGACAGTCGCATTGAACTGATTTCCAGTACCGAGGCAGACTGGAATACGTTGCAGAGCGCATTGTTGAAGCTTCGTTTAGCTGAACACGCGTAAGGTTGCCTGCGATTTATTGAACAGTGAATGCTTTGAATATGAAAATCCGGTTACCCCTGATACTTTTGCTGAATGTTGCCGGTCTGGCGTTATTCATGAGCTGGTATATCCCCGTGAATCATGGATTCTGGTTCCCCGTTGACGCCGGCATTTTTCACTTCTTTAACCAGAAACTGGTAGAGAGCCAGGCCTTCCTGTGGCTGGTCGCCATCACCAATAATCGGGCGTTTGACGCCTGTTCCCTGCTGGCGATGGGTTGTCTGATGCTGAATTTCTGGCTGAAAGAGACGCCTGCAGGCCGCCGCCGTATTGTCATCATCGGTCTGGTGATGCTGCTTACCGCCGTGGTTCTGAACCAGGCAGGTCAGGCGCTGCTGCCTGTAAAACGCGCCAGTCCTACGCTCAGTTTTGCTAATATTTATCGCGTCAGCGAATTGCTGCATATTTCGACGAAGGATGCCTCCAAAGACAGTTTCCCTGGCGATCACGGGATGATGCTGCTTATTTTCGCCGCATTTATGTTGCGCTATTTCGGAAAAGCCGCAGGATTTATCGGCCTTATTATTGTTGTGGTTTTTGCTTTCCCACGTGTCATGATCGGCGCCCACTGGTTCACCGATATCGCCGTAGGATCATTAACCGTGGTTCTAATTGGCCTGCCCTGGTGTCTCCTGACCCCGTTAAGCGATCGCCTTATCGCGCTTTTCGACAATTATCTTCCCGGCAAAAACACACAAATCTTAAACAAATAACCCACAATTATTAACATCATCAGGGTTTATTCTTACGCCCTGATGATGTGTTAAGATAAATTATTCATCTCATCGTCATTATTTTGTCATGACATTACCTTTGATAATGAATGAGTTGCCTGTTTTTCCGTCATTTTGCGTTTAAATTGACCAATCCCGTTTATTCACTTTCTGTATCACATTTTCTTATTAAAATTCAGATAAAATCACTCGCCAAGCCTGAAACGATCGGGTAACCTCGAACTCGTTTTGCCTCGCTGGGTTATTATTCTCTTCGCGAATAAATTTGTGCGTTCTGCCACAGTTTTGCGCTTAAAGAATTGTCTCATTGTGCGCAGGTAATTAGTCTCGTCACGTTTGGCATTTTTTATAACGATATTTATCGTTAAGGACTTCAAGGGAAAACAAACAAAATGGTCAAATCTCAACCGATCTTGAGATATATCTTGCGCGGGATCCCCGCGATAGCAGTCGCGGTACTGCTTTCTGCATGTAGCACTACCACAAACACCGCAAAGAACACGCATTCTGAGACGCTTGGTGTGAATCAAGAAGCTTCTTCACTGCAAGCTTCTCAGGATGAATTTGAGAGTATGGTACGTAACCTCGATGTTAAATCGCGGATTATGGATCAGTACGCTGACTGGAAAGGCGTGCGCTATCGTCTCGGCGGCAACTCCAAAAAAGGTATTGATTGTTCCAGCTTTGTACAGCGTACATTCCGTGAACAGTTTGGTTTAGAACTCCCACGCTCCACCTACGAGCAACAGGAAACCGGTAAATCCGTTTCGCGCACTAATCTGCGTACTGGCGATCTGGTTCTGTTCCGCGCAGGTTCGACGGGCCGTCATGTTGGTATTTACATTGGCAACAACCAGTTTGTTCATGCCTCTACCAGCAGCGGTGTCATCATCTCCAGCATGAACGAGCCATACTGGAAGAAGCGCTATAACGAAGCGCGTCGGGTTCTGAGCCGCAGTTAATCGTTTGGTTGCTATCCCTTGGCGACCCTGACGAGACAGACGAAAAGCATCGCTTCGGCGGTGCTTTTTTTTTGATTCCCTTTTTCTCCCTGTGGAAAAGCATGACTCGCCGAAGCAATCCAGGCTATAGTCTTGTTATTCCATCACATTTATCATCATCGCAATCTCAGGATAAAGCCAGGCATCATGTTCACTCACGCCTTAACGACTGGTCGAAAAATCGTGCTTACCTGCCTGATTACCGGGGTTGTCGTTGCTATTGTTATCAGTAGCTTACAATTCGTGATGGCGTGGCATAAGCGGGAAGTTAAATACGACACGCTGGTTTCTGACATTCAGCATTACCTGGTTAGCTATTTTGCCGATCTCAAAAGTACTACCGACATTCTTCAACCGTTGACTTTAAAGACCTGTAAACAAGTCAGCGCAGAACTCACTTCCCGTGCCGCCTTTAGCCTGAACGTTCGTGCCTTTTTGCTGGTCAAGGATAAGAAAGCATTTTGCTCATCGGCAACCGGAGGCATGGATACGCTGCTGACTGAACTGGTCCCCAGCCTCGATATTGGTAAAGATATCGATATGGCGATTATCCCGGGAACGCCGATGATGCCCAATAAACCCGCGATGGTGATTTGGTATCGTAATCCCCTGATGATGAATAGCGGCGTTTTCACCTCCCTGAATATCAACCTTACGCCGTATTTGCTCTATACCGCCCGCCAGGAAGACTTTGACGGGATTGCCATCATCGTCGGCAACACCGTGTTGTCGACCTTTTCAGACCATCTGCTCACCGTTGATGAACTCGACGGTTCACCGGAGCGCGAAGCAAAAATTGCCGGTGTTCCGGTGACGATCAGGCTATACGCAACCAACTGGACCTGGCCCGACTTATGGTATGCCCTGCTTCTCGGCGGGATGGGTGGGATCATTGCGGGTTTACTCTGCTACTACGTCATGAGCATTCGCTTGCGGCCCGGAAAAGAGATCCTCACCGGGATCAAACGCGATCAGTTCTACGTCGTCTATCAGCCCGTCGTGGATACGCAGTCGCTGAAGGTCACGGGGCTGGAAGTGTTGCTGCGCTGGAGACACCCAACGGCAGGAGAAATCCCACCTGATGCGTTTATTCATTACGCTGAGGCCCAGCACATGATTGTGCCGCTGACCCAACATCTGTTTAAGCTGGTGGCGCGGGACGCCCCTACGCTGCAAAAAGTCCTCCCGGTCGGCGCGAAGTACGGTATCAATATTGCGCCTGATCACCTGCACAGCAGCAGTTTTAAAGATGACGTTCGGCAGTTAGTCGCCGCGATGCCGCCCAACCACTTCCAGATCGTGCTGGAAATTACTGAACGCGACATGCTCAAGCAACATGAAGCGTCACAGTTATTTGAGTGGCTGCACGCCGCGGGCTTCGAAATTGCGATAGACGACTTCGGTACCGGCCACAGTGCGCTGATTTATCTGGAACGCTACACCCTGGATTATCTGAAAATCGATCGCGGTTTTATTAACGCCATTGGAACAGAAACCGTCACTTCGCCGGTGCTGGATGCAGTGCTGACGCTCGCTAAACGCCTCGATATGATGACGGTAGCTGAAGGGGTGGAAACGCCTGAGCAGGCAAAATGGCTGCATGAACGCGGGGTTCGCTTCCTGCAGGGCTACTGGATTAGCCGCCCGCTGCCGCTCGACGAATTTGTTGATTGGGTTTCACAGCCACACGCGCTGAAATGGTAAAGTCCCAACGCGTGGATTCACAACAGACGCCACCTGCCCTATTATTCAGGCATCAGAGTGACCTGCGCGGGCAGGTAAGCAAGACAAGGAATCCCTTTGCAGATAATCGTTCGCATATTGCTGCTGTTTGTCATGTTGATAAGCGCGAGTGTCCAGGCGCAGGCGATCAAAGAGAGTTATGCCTTCGCGGTACTGGGAGAGCCTAAATACGCGTTCAACTTTGATCATTTTGATTACGCCAATCCCGCCGCCCCCAAAGGCGGTCAGATTACCCTTTCCGCGCTCGGCACCTTCGACAACTTCAACCGCTACGCCCTGCGAGGTAACCCCGGCGCCCGGACCGAACAGCTTTACGACACCCTGTTTACCACCTCTGATGACGAGCCCGGCAGCTATTATCCGCTGATCGCCGAGAGCGCACGCTATGCAGAGGATTATTCGTGGGTGGAAATCACGATCAACCCCCGCGCTCGTTTTCATGATGGCTCGCCCGTCATGGCCAAAGATGTCGCCTTCACTTTCAACAAATTTATGACTGAAGGCGTGCCACAGTTTCGTCTGGTCTACAAAGGCACAACGGTTAAAGCCATTGCCCCACTCACCGTACGCATAGAGCTCGCGAAGCCGGGTAAAGAGGATATGCTCAGTCTGTTCTCATTACCCGTAATGCCACAAGCGTACTGGAAAGATCATAAGCTCAGCGACCCGTTGTCCAGACCGCCGCTGGGTGGTGGTCCTTATCGCATTAGTCAGTGGAAGATGGGGCAATATATTGTCTATACGCGCGTGAAGGATTACTGGGCGGCCAATCTGCCGGTCAATCGTGGCCGTTGGAACTTCGATGTCATTCGTTATGACTATTATCTCGACGACAACGTAGCCTTTGAGGCCTTTAAGGCCGGCGCGTTTGATTTGCGCCTGGAGAGCGATGCCAAAAACTGGGCGACGCGCTATGTTGGCAAAAACTTTGATAATCAGTACATCATCAAAGATGAGCAGAAAAATGAATCAGCGCAGGATACGCGCTGGCTGGCGTTCAACATTCAGCGCCCCGTTTTCAATGATCGACGCGTCCGTGAAGCCGTTACGCTGGCGTTTGATTTTGAATGGATGAATAAAGCGCTGTTCTACAACGCCTGGAGCCGGGCAAACAGCTATTTCCAGAACACCGAGTATGCGGCCAGAAACTACCCTGATGCGGCTGAACTGGTCCTGCTTGCGCCGATGAAAAAGGATCTGCCGCCGGAAGTCTTCAGCCAGATTTATCAGCCTCCCGTATCCAAAGGTGACGGTTACAATCGGGAAAACCTGTTAAAAGCGGATAAATTACTGAAAGACGCGGGCTGGGAACTGAAAGGTCAGCAACGGATTAACACGGTCACTGGCAAACCGCTGAATTTTGAACTGCTCATTTCCGCCGCCAGTAACAGCCAGTGGGTCCTGCCCTTCCAGCATAATCTCCAGCGTCTGGGGATTACGATGACTATTCGTCAGGTGGATAACTCACAGCTCACCAATCGCCTGCGCAGCCGGGACTACGACATGATGCCGACCCTGTGGCGGGCGATGCCGTGGCCCAGTTCCGATCTGCAAATCTCCTGGGCGTCCGAGTATATCGACTCAAGTTATAATTCTCCAGGTGTGAAAAGTCCGGTGGTCGACAAACTGATCGCCCAAATCATCGCCGCACAGGGTGATAAAAACAAACTGCTGCCGCTCGGGCGTGCGCTGGACCGCGTGCTGACCTGGAATTACTACATGTTGCCGATGTGGTACATGGCGGAAGATCGACTGGCCTGGTGGGATAAATTTTCCCGCCCGGGCATTCGTCCAATGTATACCATTGGCCTGGATAACTGGTGGTATGACGTAAACCGGGCAGCGAAGTTACCTGCCGCCAGACGGCAGGGTGAATAAATGGGCGCGTACCTGATTCGTCGTTTGTTGCTGGTTATCCCGACGCTCTGGGCAATCATCACCATCAACTTTTTTATCGTGCAAATTGCCCCCGGCGGCCCGGTCGATCAGGCGATTGCCGCCATCGAATTTGGTCAAACGAGCGCGCTGCCCGGCGCCGGGAGCGAAGGCGTTCGCGCCAGTCATGCCCGAACCGGGGTGGGTAATATCAGCGACAGCAACTATCGCGGGGGACGCGGCCTTGATCCGGAAGTGATTGCCGAAATCACCCAACGCTACGGTTTCGATAAGCCACTGCACGAGCGCTATTTCACCATGCTGTGGAACTATATCCGCTTCGATTTCGGCGACAGCCTGTTTCGTAGCGCCTCGGTACTGACGCTCATCAAAGAGAGCCTGCCGGTGTCGATCACCCTGGGGCTGTGGAGTACGCTCATCATCTATCTGGTGTCGATTCCGTTGGGGATCCGCAAGGCCGTACATAACGGCAGCCGGTTTGACGTCTGGAGCAGCGCGTTTATTATCATCGGCTACGCTATCCCGGCGTTTCTGTTCGCCATACTGCTGATTGTCTTCTTTGCCGGCGGCAGCTATTACGACCTCTTCCCGCTGCGTGGTCTGGTCTCGGCGAATTTCGACACGCTGCCCTGGTATCAGAAGGTAACCGACTATCTGTGGCACATCACCTTACCTGTTCTGGCGACAGTCATTGGCGGGTTTGCCGCATTAACGATGCTGACTAAAAATTCCTTTCTCGATGAAGTGCGTAAGCAGTATGTCGTCACTGCCCGTGCCAAAGGAGTCAGTGAAGGGAATATTCTGTGGAAGCACGTTTTTCGCAACGCCATGCTGCTGGTGATCGCCGGTTTTCCGGCCACCTTCATCAGCATGTTTTTTACCGGTTCGCTGCTGATCGAAGTGATGTTTTCCCTCAACGGTCTGGGTCTGTTGGGTTATGAGGCAACAGTGTCACGCGACTACCCGGTGATGTTTGGCACGCTGTACATCTTCACCTTGATCGGCCTGCTGCTGAATATTCTCAGTGATATCAGCTATACGCTGGTCGATCCGCGCATTGATTTTGAGGGACGTTAATGGCCCATTTAAGCCCCGTCAATCAGGCCCGCTGGGCGCGTTTTCGCCATCATCGTCGTGGCTTCTGGTCGCTGTGGATTTTTCTCGTCCTGTTTGGTCTGAGTCTGTGTTCTGAATTGATTGCTAACGATAAACCGCTGTTAGTGCGCTACGACGGAAGCTGGTATTTCCCGCTGGTCAAGAACTACAGTGAGAGCGATTTTGGCGGGCCGCTGGCAACAAGGGCGGATTACCAGGACCCGTGGCTGAAGCAACAACTCGAAAGCCGCGGGTGGGTCCTCTGGGCTCCGGTGCGCTTTGGGGCGAACAGCATCAACTTTGCGACTGACAAACCCTTCCCCTCGCCCCCTTCGGCGCAGAACTGGCTGGGTACCGATGCCAACGGCGGCGACGTGCTGGCGCGAGTGCTTTACGGCACGCGGATCTCCATTCTTTTCGGCCTGATGCTGACCTTGTGTTCAAGCGTCATGGGTGTACTGGCCGGGGCGCTACAGGGCTACTACGGTGGCAAAGTGGATTTATGGGGCCAACGGTTTATCGAGGTCTGGTCGGGTATGCCGACGCTGTTCCTGATTATTTTGCTCTCCAGCGTCGTGCAGCCTAACTTCTGGTGGCTGCTGGCGATTACGGTGCTGTTTGGCTGGATGAGTCTGGTCGGCGTGGTGCGTGCGGAGTTCTTACGCACGCGAAACTTCGACTATATCCGGGCCGCCCAGGCGCTCGGCGTCAGCGACCGCAGTATCATTTTTCGTCACATGCTGCCCAACGCGATGGTTGCCACCCTGACCTTCTTACCGTTCATTTTATGCAGTTCCATTACCACTCTGACGTCGCTCGATTTTCTTGGCTTTGGTTTACCGTTAGGTTCTCCTTCTCTGGGCGAGTTACTCCTGCAAGGCAAAAATAACCTGCAGGCGCCGTGGCTGGGTATTACTGCGTTTTTGTCGGTCGCCATTCTCCTCTCGCTGCTGATCTTTATTGGCGAGGCCGTCCGTGACGCATTCGATCCCAACAAGGCGGTGTAACATGACGCAACCTTTGCTCGCCATTGACAATCTGACGCTGGGATTTCGTAAGCAGGAAACGGTTCGTACGGTAGTTAACGCGGTGTCGTTGCGCGTGGAGGCCGGCGAAACGCTGGCGCTGGTAGGAGAATCCGGTTCCGGCAAGAGTGTTACCGCACTGTCGATTCTGCGCCTGTTGCCCACGCCGCCCGCCGTATATGTTGGCGGCGATATCCGTTTTCACGGCGAGTCATTACTCCACGCCAGCGAGCAGACGCTACGCGGCGTGCGCGGCAACAAGATCGCCATGATTTTTCAGGAGCCGATGGTGTCGCTGAACCCGCTCCATAACCTCGAAAAACAGCTCTATGAAGTCCTTTCCCTGCACCGCGGTATGCGCCGGGAGGCGGCACGCGCAGAGATAATAAGCTGCCTCGATCGGGTCGGTATTCGGCAGGCTGCAACCCGGCTGGGCGATTATCCGCACCAGCTTTCCGGCGGCGAGCGTCAGAGGGTGATGATTGCGATGGCGCTGTTAACGCGACCCGAATTACTCATCGCCGACGAGCCGACTACCGCGCTGGATGTCTCGGTACAGGCGCAGATCCTGCAACTGTTGCGCGAACTCCAGCGCGAGCTGAACATGGGGATGCTGTTTATCACCCATAATCTCAGTATTGTCAGGAAGCTCGCCGACAGCATAGCGGTGATGCAAAACGGGCAATGCGTTGAGCAAAACCGGGCCGCTCCCCTTCTCCACGCGCCCACGCATCCCTATACGCAGAAATTGCTCAACAGCGAGCCGACAGGCGACCCCGTACCGCTACCAGCCGGACATTCACCTCTGCTAAAGGTCGAGGATTTGCGCGTCGCCTTCCCCATTCGCAAAGGGATTCTCAAGCGCGTGGTGGCAAACAATGAGGTGGTGAAAGGCATCAGTTTCAGTCTGCAACCGGGTGAAACGCTGGGGCTGGTTGGTGAGTCAGGGTCAGGGAAAAGTACCACCGGGCTGGCGCTCCTGCGGCTTATCACCTCTCAGGGCAGCATAGAATTTGACGGCCAACAGTTACAACATCTTAACCGCCGACAGTTGTTGTCCGTACGTCATCGTATTCAGGTGGTCTTCCAGGATCCCAACTCCTCGCTGAATCCGCGTCTGAGCGTGTTACAAATCATTGAAGAGGGACTGCGCGTTCATCAACCATCGCTCTCAGCCGAACAGCGCGAGCAGCAGGTCATGGCGGTGATGGCGGAAGTGGGACTGGATGCCGACACGCGCCACCGCTATCCGGCGGAGTTTTCCGGCGGTCAGCGCCAGCGGATTGCGATAGCCAGAGCGCTGATCCTGAAGCCGTCATTGATTGTTCTTGATGAACCGACATCATCTCTCGACCGGACCGTGCAGGCGCAAATTCTCGCGCTGTTGAAATCGCTACAGCAAAAGCATCGCCTGGCCTATATCTTCATAAGTCACGATCTGCACGTGGTACGTGCGCTATGCCATCAGGTGATTGTGCTGAAACAGGGAGAGGTTATTGAGCAGGGGCAATGCGAGCGCGTCTTTAGCGCACCGCAACAGGCGTATACGCGTCAACTTCTCACGCTAAGCTGACGCTCAAAATGGATTGTTGTTAGAAAACGGTTCGGCAATGGCCACGCCAAAGTTTTTCAGACGACAGGTCGCGGCAAATTCGTCCTGGCGATTCACAAACAGGCACGGTTCGCCTTCACATTCCAGTACGGAACATGGCACTTCGATATCACTGAGCGCCTGACTGAGTTTATGCATCACCGGCCAGGCGCTATCGCCATCCGGACTCAGCAGTTTAAGTGCCACCAGACTGTTTTCGACGCTTTGGCCATTTTGCGGAATCGGTTCAACTTTCGAACCTGCGAAACCCGCAGACCAACGATAGTTCTGTGGTAAGCGATGAACGATTGAGAGCTGTAATGTTGTCACTTTCTTTCCCCGGAAGCACAATCACTTCACAATTTATTTACATCTATATTAACACATCATTGACAATCCGTCCTTAAACGGATGCATAACGTGGCAATCCTTCTCCCGCGTGGCCAGTATGTTGGGTATGGCCTTTATTAAAATAGAGATTTCCAGTCGGGACAGGAGCGCGGGCTATATGTACCCGTTTCTGCGATCTAACTCAACCTTTTTAACTACAATGATGTGACTTTTTACATAAATTGATTTTACATAAAATAAACATATATCGGGGGAATGATAGGATTGTCGTTGACATACATCAACAAAGGAAGCCGAACGGCTTCCATATTGTGTATTTGATCACCGTTTTTTCGGGCGGCTCGCATAGAGATAGAACAAAATTGAACAGCTTGCACAGAAGGCAATAGACCAAATCATCGGCCAGGCTGAGTTAAACGTTGCCAGAGAGAGTAACGCGCCAACAAGCGCGCCAATGCCAAAGCGGAAAGTGCCCGCCAGCGATGAGGCCGTTCCCGCCATGTGTGGGAACTCATCGAGGATCACCGCCATCGCATTGGAAGAGATCATCGACACGCAACCGACAAAGACTGCCACCCCCAGCACCAGCGCCCAGAAACCGATGCCAAACAGCGCACTCAGCACCATCCACACCGCCATCGCCAGTTGGATCCACAATCCGGTACGGAACATGTTCAGCGCACCGATCCGGCGTACGAAGCGACTGTTAAAAATCGTCATAATGAATAAAAAGACGATGTTTAGCGCGAAGTAGTAGCCAAAATCCTGCGGCGATACGTGGTTGATTTCGATATACACGAACGGCCCGGCGCTGAGAAAAGAGAACATCCCGGCAAAGCTAAAGCCGCTTGCCAGCATATAGCTCAGCACCCGCTTATGGCGAAACAGCGAGGCAAAGTTACCTATTGTCGTGCGGATATGGAACGGCTGGCGCTTTTCAACCGGTAACGTCTCTTTAATGAGCGTTGCGATCATGACAGAGGCCAGAACCGCGGCGATCGCCAGGATCCAGAAGATAGAGTGCCAGCTCAACCACACCAGCACCCAGCCGCCGATGATTGGTGCCATCAGCGGTGCAATCGTGGTCACCAGCATGACGAACGACATCATGCGGGAGAACTCTTCTTTAGGATACATATCGCGCATCAGCGCATTGATCACCACGCTGGCAGCGGCTGCAGCCAGACCGTGGAAGAATCGCATCACAATCAGCTGATCGATGGTCTGCGCCAGCGCACAGGCTACGGCGGCGGCAGCGAACACCAGCGTGCCACCGAGGATCACCGGTTTTCGCCCAAGGCTATCCGCCATCGGCCCATACAATAACTGCCCGACTGCGAAGCCCAGAATATAGGTGCTAAGCGTCATCTGTGCGCTGCCCGCCGGCACGCCAAACTGCTCGGAGATCACCGGTAGCGCCGGAAGGTACATATCGATCGACAGCGGCATTAACATCGCCAGCAGACCGAGAATAAAAACAATGGCAAAGGACGAGTGCTGCCGGGTGGTCACAAAAAACTCCTGAATTTAGCTGGACGTCATGCCGACGCTGGCAATTTCGGCTTCGGTCAAAGGGCGATACTCACCGGGTTCAAGGTCAGCATCAAGGGTAATGGCGCCTATCCGCTCGCGGTGCAGTTCTACCACGTGGTTACCCACGGCGGCAAACATCCGTTTCACCTGATGATAGCGCCCTTCGCTTATGGTCAGACGCACCTGCGTCGGGGTAATAACCTCAAGCACAGCCGGTTTGGTGAGATCTTTTTCATTATGTAACTGCACGCCTTTTGCAAACTGCGCGGCGGTATCTTCGGCGACGGGCGACTCCAGCGTGACCAGATACGTTTTCTCGCAGTGGTGACGCGGAGAGGTGATGCGGTGCGACCACTGCCCGTCGTCGGTCATCAGCACCAGACCGGTGGTGTCGATATCCAGGCGACCCGCAGCGTGTAATTTATGCGCGACCGGCTCATCCAGGAAATACAGGATCGTCGGATGATCCGGGTCATCCGTCGAACACACATAGCCCTGGGGTTTATTAAGCATAAAGTAACGTGGGCCGTTTTGCTGAACCAGCGTGTTGCCGTCATATGCTACGTCGTGTTCTGGCAGCAGTTTGAACGCAGTATTCCGGATGATTTCACCATCCACGGTAACACGGCTACCGCGGATTTCACGCCCGGCAATAGCGCGGCTGACGCCGAGTTGCTGAGCGATAAATTTATCAAGTCGCATGAGTGTGATTTTGCCTGTAAAAATACGGGAGTCGGGCGCGTCGCCCGAAAAGTGGAGCCGTTATCTGCCCAGTATAGCGGGCTAACAACATCCCTCAAGGGAAAACGATTCGTGGCATACTATACCCGAGTTCGTTACGTATTGTGAGACCATGATTTTTACACTTCGCCCCTACCAGCAAGAAGCCGTGGATGCCACGCTCAACCATTTCCGTCGCCATCGCACGCCTGCGGTGATTGTTCTGCCCACTGGCGCCGGTAAAAGCCTGGTGATTGCTGAACTGGCGCGCGTCGCCAGAGGCCGCGTGCTGGTTCTGGCGCATGTGAAAGAGCTGGTGGCGCAAAACCATGCCAAATACTGCGCACTGGGGCTGGAAGCCGATATTTTTGCCGCCGGACTTAAACGTAAAGAGAGCCACGGTAAAGTGGTGTTCGGCAGCGTTCAGTCCGTGGCTCGCAATCTGGACGCCTTCCAGAGCGAGTTTTCGCTGCTGATTGTTGATGAATGCCATCGTATCGGCGATGACGAAGAGAGCCAGTATCAGCAGATACTCACCCATCTGAGCAACGCCAATCCCCACATTCGCCTGCTGGGGCTGACCGCCACCCCTTTTCGTCTGGGCAAAGGCTGGATCTATCATTTTCACTACCACGGTATGGTGCGCGGCGACGACAAGGCGCTGTTTCGCGACTGCATTTACGAACTGCCGCTGCGCTACATGATTAAGCACGGCTATCTTACGCCGCCGGAACGCCTCGACATGCCGGTGGTGCAGTACGATTTCAGCCGCCTGCAGGCGCAAAGCAACGGTCTGTTTAGCGAAGCCGACCTGAACCGTGAGCTGAAAAAGCAGCAGCGTATCACACCGCATATCATCAGCCAGATTATTGAATTCGCCCAGACCCGCAAAGGGGTGATGATTTTTGCCGCCACCGTCGAGCATGCCAAAGAGATTGCCGGACTGCTGCCGAAAGCGGATTCCGCGCTGATTACCGGCGACACGCCGGGTCCTGAACGTGATGAGCTGATAGACGCGTTTAAGGCTCAGCGTTTTCGTTATCTGGTCAACGTCTCCGTCTTAACCACGGGCTTCGATGCCCCGCACGTCGATCTCATTGCCATTCTGCGCCCCACCGAGTCAGTCAGTCTGTACCAACAAATTGTGGGTCGCGGCCTGCGTCTCGCACCGGGGAAAACGGACTGTTTGATTCTGGATTACGCCGGTAATCCGCACGATCTCTATTCTCCGGAGGTGGGGAGCCCGAAAGGCAAAAGTGATAACGTGCCGGTCCAGGTCTTCTGCCCGGCCTGCGGTTTCGCAAATACCTTCTGGGGCAAAACCACCGCTGACGGTACGCTGCTCGAACATTTTGGCCGCCGCTGTCAGGGTTGGTTTGAAGATGATGAAGGACATCGCGAGCAGTGCGATTTTCGCTTCCGCTTTAAAAATTGCCCGCAGTGCAACGCCGAAAACGACATTGCCGCTCGCCGCTGTCGGGAATGCGATACGATCCTTGTCGATCCCGACGACATGCTGAAAGCAGCGTTGAAACTGAAAGACGCGCTGGTGCTCCGCTGTAGCGGCATGACGTTGCAGCACGGCCATGACGAGAAAGGCGAATGGCTGAAAATCACCTACTATGACGAAGATGGCGCGGACGTTAGCGAGCGCTTTCGCCTGCAAACCCCTGCCCAACGTACGGCATTTGAACAACTGTTTATCCGCCCGCATACCCGCACGCCAGGTGTGCCGCTACGCTGGATCACCGCGGCGGATATCCTCGCGCAACAACCCTTGTTACGCCATCCCGACTTTGTGGTGGCGCGGATGAAAGGCCTGTACTGGCAGGTGCGGGAAAAGGTATTCGATTACGAGGGGCGTTTCCGTCGGGCACATGAATTACGCGGTTAATCGTACTTTTGATTGATGTAACGGGCGTTTGAGGATAGAATCTCGCCCGCTTTTGCATACGCAAAGCAGATCACTTACCTGTTGCTGGGTCGCCTGTAGCAGGAATTATTAAAGAGAGATTTAAATGTTTACTATCAACGCTGAAGTACGTAAAGAGCAGGGTAAGGGTGCGAGCCGCCGCCTGCGTGCCGCTAACAAGTTCCCGGCAATCATCTACGGTGGCAAAGAAGCCCCGATTGCTATCGAACTGGACCACGATTCCATCATGAACATGCAAGCTAAAGAAGGTTTCTATAGCGACGTTCTGACCATCGTTGTTGACGGTAAAGAAGTAAAAGTTAAAGCTCAGGCTGTACAGCGTCACGCGTTCAAGCCGAAGCTGACTCACATCGACTTCGTTCGCGCGTAATCGCCAACAAGTTGAAGAAAACCCCGCTCCGGCGGGGTTTTTTTATGGCTTTTAATTACCGCCAGACGTACGGCGCTGAAGCTGATCGCGCAGGTTCGGCGGCGTGCCTTTAATGGTCAACGTATCCGTTGCCGGATCCCAGAAAATACGCTCGCCCAGTAGCATCGCGTCAAAGTTAATGGTTAACCCACCGCCGCTGCCGGCATATTTGGTCAGTTGGCGCAGCGTGCTGCGATCGGCCGGGAAGCTCTCTTCCAGCTCATAGCCCTTCTCTGCCGTAAACTCGCTAAAACTCACTTCACTGACGCCAGAAAGTTCTTTTGACAGCGACTCCAGCTCAATTTCTTCACCGGCCTGAAGCTGCTCGTTGCAGTAGCTGTACACCTGCTGGCGCACGTTCTGGCGCTCGGCCTTACCCAGTTGTGCTTCAGCGGTGAAGTCATCGACCGCCTGCAGCAGTCCACGGTTTTGCGCCTTGGCGTTGAGACCTTCGCTGGCCCCGAGGAAATCCATAAAGAAGTCAGCCACTTTTCGCCCTACCCGCCCCTTCAGGAAGGTCAGATAGCGGGTGGATTCCGGATTGGTTTCCCACTCGGTCAGATCGATACGCGCGACGATATCCGCATGGTTGATATCCAGATAGTGCGTCGGGTTGATATCCAGATTCTCATTGACGCGCATGCTGCTTAAGTTGTTCAGCACCGCCACCAGTAAATACTCTACCGCCAGATAGCGATAATGACAGAACAGCACAATGCCGCCGTCAGCAAACGGGTATTTGGCGAGCTCGTCACGTAAACGTCCGGTCGCCGCACGGCTAAAGGCGAGAAAATCTTCCTCACCCTGGCGCTGTAAGCGCAGCGCTTGCGCCAGTTCGCTCTCTTCGCTGAACAGACCATACGCTTTGTTTTTCGCGCTATAGACCCGATGCAGTTCAGCCATCATATCGACAACGGTGTTTGTCGGTTCCAGTAATGAATCGCGCAGGACCAGCTCAAGGTTTTGCTCATCACGCTTGATAAGCTGGTGCAGGGCAATCTGGTTGATATCCAGACTCATGATAAACTCTCCTTAAAGACCGGGCGGTATTCAACCACCACCGGCGAGGCGACGCAACAGAAGATGCAGCGCCGTTTTGCCTGTCGCACGGTAACGCGAATTATTGAGGATAAAAAAGCGGAAAAAAAACTGTTGCTACGGTAATATGTTGCCCTTTCATGAATAAACTGATGTCGATTTATGCCACAAATCTCCCGCTATAGTGACGAACACGTTGAACAACTGCTCACCGAGATGCTCAACGTACTGGAAAAACATAAGGCACCGACTGATCTTTCCCTGATGGTGCTGGGAAACATGGTCACCAACCTTATTAATACCAGCATTGCCCCGGCTCAGCGCCAGGCGATTGCGAACTCTTTTGCCCGCGCATTGCAGTCCTCGGTTAACGACGACAAAGCGCACTAAAAGCCGATTTCGGGGAAACGAACGACACGTTATGGTAACTCATCGTCAGCGCTACCGTGAAAAAGTCTCCCAGATGGTTAGTTGGGGGCACTGGTTTGCACTGTTCAACATTCTGCTGGCTATCGTGCTCGGCAGCCGTTACCTGTTTGTCGCCGACTGGCCGACAACGCTGGCCGGTCGCGTTTACTCTTATCTGAGTATCGTCGGCCATTTCAGCTTTTTGGTGTTTGCCACCTATCTGCTGATTCTGTTCCCGCTGACGTTCATTGTGATGTCCCAGAGGCTGATGCGTTTCCTGTCAGCCATTCTGGCGACGGCCGGAATGACGCTTCTGCTGATCGACAGCGAAGTGTTTACCCGTTTCCACCTGCATCTTAATCCCATCGTCTGGGAACTGGTGATTAACCCCGACCAAAATGAAATGGCGCGCGACTGGCAGCTGATGTTTATCAGCGTGCCGGTTATCTTATTGATTGAAATGCTGTTTGCGACCTGGAGCTGGCAAAAACTGCGCAGCCTGACGCGTCGTCGTCACTTCGCCAAGCCGCTGGCCGCCTTCTTCTTTGTGTCATTTATTGCTTCACATGTGGTCTATATCTGGGCGGATGCCAATTTCTATCGTCCGATCACCATGCAGCGCGCCAATCTGCCGCTCTCCTATCCGATGACCGCGCGCCGGTTTCTGGAAAAACATGGCCTGCTGGATGCGCAGGAGTATCAGCGCCGTCTGGTCGAACAGGGGAATCCGGAAGCGGTGTCCGTGCAGTATCCACTGAGCGAATTACGCTATCGCGATATGGGAACCGGGCAAAACGTCCTGCTGATCACGGTCGATGGCCTGAACTATTCGCGCTATGAAAAGCAGATGCCTGCCCTTGCCGAATTTGCCGGGCAAAACATTGCCTTCACGCGCCACATGAGTTCCGGCAACACCACCGATAACGGTATTTTTGGCCTGTTTTACGGCGTGTCGCCGAGCTATATGGACGGTATTCTGTCCACCCGAACGCCGGCTGCGCTGATTTCGGCTCTGAATCAGCAAGGCTATCAGCTGGGACTGTTCTCTTCCGACGGCTTTACCAGCCCGCTCTACCGCCAGGCGTTACTGTCTGATTTCTCGATGCCAAGCGTACAGACGCAGTCTGACGAACAGACCGCCAGCCAGTGGATCAACTGGCTGGGGCGTTACGCGCAGGAAGACAACCGCTGGTTCTCGTGGGTTTCGTTTAACGGCACCAACGTTGACGACAGCAACCAGTCTAACTTCGTTCGCCGCTACGCTCGCGCGGCGGGAGATGTTGATAAGCAGATCAACCGTGTGCTCGGCGCGCTGCGTGAGTCCGGTAAACTGGATAACACGGTGGTGATAATCACCGCCGGTCGCGGCGTCGCGTTGAGCGATGAAGAGAAAAACTTCGCCTGGTCGCGCGGTCACCTGCAGGTTCCGCTCATTATTCACTGGCCGGGGACTCCCGCACAGCGGATCAACAGCCTGACCGATCACACAGACGTCATGACCACGTTGATGCAGCGTCTGCTCCACGTCAGCACGCCTGCTAATGAATATTCGCAGGGGCAGGATCTGTTCAATGCCAATCGTCGTCACTACTGGGTAACGGCGGCCGATCTCAGTACGCTGGCAATCACCACGCCGGAAATGACGCTGGTGCTGAACAACAACGGCAAGTACCAGACATACGATTTACGCGGCGAGAAGATTAAAGATCAGAAGCCACAGTTGAGTCTGTTATTACAGGTGCTGACAGACGAGAAGCGTTTTATCGCTAACTGATTTATTATTAATCAGTTAGCTGGATGTCCCCTTGCATTCGGTACGGAAAGCGGTAGTATTATCTCCCACGAGTCGGCACGTAGCGCAGCCTGGTAGCGCACCGTCATGGGGTGTCGGGGGTCGGAGGTTCAAATCCTCTCGTGCCGACCAAAATACTCCTTAAGAACCAGCCCTGATGGGCTGGTTTTTTTATGCTCCTGAATATCCTTTCATCTTTCAGGTTTTACTTCTTACCCATGCGTAATCTGGGGTAATATTTCTCCCTCTTATCGATGCGGTGAATCTGGACGATTCGCGATCGAATAACAATAATGATTCTAATAAAATCTCGGGAGATAACTATGCCTGAAGCAACGCCTTTTCAGGTGCTGGTGGTAGATGACCACCCTCTTATGCGTCGTGGTATCCGTCAATTACTGGAACTGGATCCGACATTTGAGGTGGTTGCCGAAGCGGGCGATGGTGCAACGGCGATTGATCTGGCAAACCGTCTCGATCTGGATTTAATCCTGCTTGATCTGAATATGAAAG
Organism: Citrobacter sp. RHB35-C17; assembly: GCF_013816795.1. NCBI lineage: Bacteria > Pseudomonadati > Pseudomonadota > Gammaproteobacteria > Enterobacterales > Enterobacteriaceae > Citrobacter > Citrobacter sp. RHB35-C17. The sequence continues at coordinate 3,017,785 of NZ_CP057150.1, forward strand.
GGCTGAGCGGTCTGGATACGTTGAACGCCCTGCGCCGCGATGGGATCACGGCGCAGATCATCATTCTCACCGTTTCGGATTCGGCCAACGACATCTACGCCCTGATTGACGCCGGCGCAGATGGCTACCTGCTGAAAGACAGCGATCCGGAAGTTCTGCTGGATGCCATTCGCACAGGCGCCAATGGCGGCAAAGTTTTCAGCGAACGCGTCAGCGATTATCTGCGCGAGCGCGAAATGTTTGGTGAAGAGGACGATCCGTTCAGCATGCTGACCGAGCGAGAGCTGGATGTGTTGCACGAGCTGGCACAGGGGCTGTCTAACAAGCAGATTGCCTCGGTCCTCAATATTTCCGAACAAACTGTAAAAGTGCATATTCGCAACCTGCTGCGCAAGCTCAACGTACGCTCACGCGTTGCCGCGACCATCTTGTTTTTACAAACCCGCGGTATGCAATAGCCCAGCAAATGCCCGATGGCGCTACGCTTATCGGGCCTGTGCCTCGCCATCTGGCCGGGTGGTTACTCGCTCTTTGGCGATAAGTGCTGCATCGCCTGCGCGATACTGCGCTCAATCACCGCACGACGCGTATCATTCGCTGGCAGCATCTTCAACATCATCTCCCAGGCGGCAACCGCCTCGCCAAAACGCTCCTGCTCAAAGGCGTTGAAGGCATACATGCTCAGAACCCGCACATTGGCGTGATCGCTACGCACCAGTTCTCGCAGCAGCTCCCCTCCACGACGGTTATCATCAGGATCGGAAGAACGGGTCAGCGCCTCGGCATAGCCCAGCGCAGCATCGCTGTTCTTCGGATCGAGTCGATAGGCGTTGGCATACGCTTCGGTAGCGGTACTGGCATTGCCAAGCACCATTCCGATCCGCCCCAGCATGATCCAGCCTTCTACGTTCGTCGCATCACTTTGCAGACGAGTACGTAGCCCCAGCGCCAGACGCGTCATTTCTTCCTCATCCAGCGGCTGCGCTTTTGGATCCAGCGCGCGTTCCAGCAGTGCCGGGCTTTGTGCCGTCGCCAGTTGCCAGATTTCCACCTGCTTATAGCTCCCGGTATGGTAATAACTGACGGCACCCACAATGACGGCAATCACTATCCCCGGCAGATAAACCGCCAGACCGGCTCGTTTACCCTCCGGTAACGATATCTCATCCGGGAACACCTCCTGTTTCAGGCGTACCCGCCGACGCGAACGGGCAACGATAATCCAGCCACCTGCGCCAATTGCCGCCACGGGAAGCACCCACAGCAGGACAGTCAGTGGTGTCAGCGGCGGATCATAGGTGACGAAGTTACCGTAGCGCGCCACCATATAGTCGACGATCTCTTTCTGACTTTTCCCTTCCTGCATCAGCTCATAGACTTTCTGCCGCAGGTCGGTCGCAATCATCGAATTGGAATCCGCGATGCTGTTGTTCTGGCATTTTGGACAGCGCAGCTGTTCAGTCAACTGGCGGAATTGTTGCTCCTGGGTCTCATCCTTAAACTGCATCACATCAATGGTGGCCAGCGCGTTAGCAGAAAACAGCAGCATCAGCACACTCAGCAAAAGTCTCATTGCCCGGCCTCCTTACTGTATTTCTCCCACAGCGGCTTGATTTCACTCTCCCAGACGCGGGCGTTCAAATCCCCGGCATGGCGATAGCGAATAATGCCTTTACCGTCGATCAGGAAGGTTTCCGGCGCACCATAGACTCCAAGATCCAGGCCCAGCATACCGTCGCCGTCAAACAGGCTCAGCGCGTAAGGATTACCCAACTCTTTCAGCCAGACGATGGCCTTCTGGCGATCGTCTTTATAATTCAGCCCCACTACGCGAATCCCCTGTGCCGACAGCTGGTTCAGGTACTGATGCTCAGCGCGGCAGGTCGGACACCACGTTGCCCAGACGTTGAGTAAGACCGGTTTACCCTGAGTCAGCACGTCTGCCTCATAATGCTTACCGGGGTTCTCCAGCGACTCAAGCCGGAAAGTCGGTACCGGTTTACCAATCAGCGCCGACTCCAGATTCGTCGGCGTATCGCCTTCTGCGTTACGCGCCAGTTGCCACAGCAGCGCTGCGGCAATCACGAGAAAAATCACAAAGGGAATCAAAAGTACGTTGCGCTTCATACCGCCTCCGACGCCGATTTCTGCGGTTGTACGCGTTTGCGATAACGCGGGTCAAACAGGCATAACAGCCCCCCCAGCGCCATCAATATCCCACCCGCCCAGATCCAGCGAATAAACGGTTTGTAGTACAGACGAACAGCCCACGCGCCGTTATCCAGCTCTTCACCGAGCGCGGCGTACAGATCGCGGGTGATGCCACCATCAATCGCCGCTTCCGTCATCATCGAACTGGTGCTGTTATAGAACCGTTTTTCAGCATGCAACGTTGCTTCTGCCTTGCCATCACGGGTCACGCTGATAATCGCCACACCACCGCGATAGTTTGGTCCGGTGATATCCTTCACTTCACGGAAGGTGAAGCGATATTCATGAATATCGACGCTGTCACCGGCTTTCATGCGAACATCGCGCTCGACGCTGTAGTTCTGGCTGAAGGCGATGCCGACAATTGTCACCGCCAGGCCGACGTGCCCGGCCACCATTCCCCAGTAGCTCAGCGTCATTTTCGCGCCACGTGAAATTCGCAGCGCAAGCTCCGCCATCGCCAGCACAAACACCCAGCAGGCCATTGCCAGCCCGACTACGGTCATGGCGACAATCTTGTTCTCAAACAGCCACGGCAGCAGCAGAGAGAGTACGAGGGTGCTGACCAGCGCGATAACCAGCAGTCGTTGCAGTTTACGCGGTCGATCGCGTCCCCAGCGGACCAGCGGGCCAACACCCAACAGCAGGGCAAACGGCGCCATCAGCCAGGTAAACATGGTATTAAAAAACGGTTCGCCAATAGAGATACTGCCCAGACCGAGTTGCTTATGCACCAGCGGCAGCAGCGTGCCGAGCAGCACGACCAGCATGGCGGCAATCAGCAGCACGTTATTACCGAGCAGCAGCGATTCACGCGACCAGAGGGCGTTATTGACCCGGGAGCGAACCTTATGTCCTCGCGTGGCAAACAGCAGCAGCGAGCCGCCGATGACCAGCACCATGAAGGCCAGAATGAACATCCCGCGAGACGGGTCGGAAGCAAACGCATGCACCGACACCAGCACGCCCGAACGCACGAGGAACGTCCCCAACAGACAGAGCGAAAACGCGCAGATGGAGAGCAGTAGCGTCCACGCCTTGAAACTGCCACGCTGTTCAGTGACCGCCAGCGAGTGCATCAGTGCGGTTCCCACTAACCATGGCATAAACGAGGCATTTTCCACCGGATCCCAGAACCACCAGCCTCCCCAGCCCAGTTCGTAATACGCCCATGCTGAACCCAGCACAATCCCCAGCGTCAGGAAAACCCACGCGGCCAGCGTCCATGGACGGGAAAAACGGGCGAAAGTGCTGTCCAGGCGACCGCTCATCAACGCCGCGATAGCGAACGCGAAGGCGACCGAGAAACCGACGTAGCCCATATATAGCAGCGGCGGATGGAAGATAAGCCCAGGATCTTGCAACAACGGGTTGAGATCGCGCCCTTCTATCGGGAAATTCGGCAGCGTGCGGGTGAACGGGTTGGAGGTAAACAGGATGAACAGCAGAAAACCGACGCTAACCATCCCCATCACCGCAAGTACGCGGGCGACGATATCCAACGGCATCCGCTGGGAAAACAGCGCGACGGCAAAGGTCCAGCCGCTCATCAGCAACACCCACAGCAGCAGCGAGCCTTCATGCGCCCCCCAGGTGGCGGCGACGCGGTACCAGACCGGCAGCTGCGTGTTGGAGTTACTGGCAACGTAAACGACGGTGAAATCATTCACTACAAAGGCGTTGACCAGCACCAGAAAGGCGCCCATCACGAGGATAAACAACAGCCAGGAAAACGGTCTTGCCGACGCCATCATCCGCGCGTCGCCTCGCGCCACGCCCCACAGCGGATAGACTGAGAGTAACAACGCAACGCCCAGTGCCAGGCATAACAGCGCATTGCCAATTTCAGGCATCATGATGTTTTATCCTTATAGACGCTCTCCGGACGGCGGTGGTTATCCTGCATCGCTTTTTCAACTTCCGGCGGCGTGTAGTTTTCATCGTGCTTGGCGAGGACTTCTTTCGCCTGAATATGGTTTTTCTCGCCAAGTTCCCCCTGCACCACCACGCCTTGCCCTTCACGGAACAGGTCCGGCAGAATGCCTTCGTAGGTCACATCCACCACGCCTTCGGCATCATAGATGCTGAAATTCACCTTCAGCGAGTTGGGGTCGCGCTTGACGCTGCCGGGCATAACCATACCACCTACTCGCAGCCGCTGGCCCACTTCCGGCATTTGCTGCGTTTCGCGCTTGCCGTAGAGAATCTCGCCTGGCGTGTAGAACAGGTCGATGTTGGCGCGCAGCGCATACAGCACCAGCGTAATCGTCAGCGCTAACCCGACAAGCACGCCGCAGGCAATCCATAAACGGTTCTTACGTCGAATATTCACGCCGCCTCCCGTTGTGTCTGCGCTGCACGCAGGCGGGCTTCACGCGCCCGCTGACGGGAGACATCACGCAAAATTGCGCGATGCTGCGTCACGGTATGAATGACCAGCACTGCCAGCGGGATGACGCTCAGCGCCACAGCCAGCCAGACGTAAAAGGCGTAGCCGCCCATCGCAAAAAAATCACTCCAGGATGCAAATGCAGTGGTCATTGGCGGCCTCTTTTTAAGATCAGTTCACTCACCCACGGGCGACGTTTTTCCATTATCAGAATCAGGTTACGCATCCGCATCAGCGACAGCGTGATAAACAGCAGCAGATAGCCGACAATCGCCAGCCGCAGCGGCGTGCGCATGGCCGGATCGATGCTTTGTTGCATACGGGTCGAGCCCTGATGCAGCGTGTTCCACCACTCCACCGAATAGTGAATGATCGGCAGGTTCACCACGCCAATCAGCACCAGGATCCCCGCCGCGCGCCCCGCCATCTTACGGTCGTCAAAGGCGTGCCACAGAGCAATTGCGCCGACGTAGAGAAACAGTAGCACCAGTTCCGACGTCAGCCGCGCATCCCACACCCACCAGGTACCCCACATCGGTTTACCCCAGGCCGAGCCGGTGACCAGCGCAATAAACGTAAACACCGCGCCAATCGGCGCCATTGCAGCCAGCGCCAGGTTCGCCATCTTCATCTGCCAGACCAGACCGATAAACGCGGCTACCGCCATCGAGGCATAAATCCCCATTGACCAGATCGCCGCCGGAACGTGCAGATAAATAATGCGGTAGCTCTGCCCCTGCTGGTAATCCGCCGGCGCAAAACCGAATCCCCAGATCCAGCCCGTCGCCAGAACCAGGACGCAGGCGACGGCCAGCCACGGCACAAAATAGCCACAAAGCTGATACAGTCGTGGGGGCATAGCCAGTTGATGAAGTGTTTTCCACATAGTTCAGTCACCAGACTCAAACGAATAAAGTTACCGTCATGCCGGATAGCGGCTGATGCCTTATCCGACCTAAAAACCCGGCTCTTGTCGGCCTGAAAAGCGCAGCGCCATCAGGCAACTCATTACTGCAAACTAATGCGTAACGCCGCCGCCGTTGCAAAAGGACTTAACGTCGCGCTACCTGCCAGTAACGCGCCCAAAATCGCCATGTATCCATCCACTGGAAGATGCATGGATGCCGCATCCATCGCGGCAGTCGCAAAAATCAACAAGGGAATGGTCAACGGCAGTACCAGTACGCTCAGCAATACACCGCCGCGCTTTAACCCGACCGTTAACCCCACCCCCGGTGCGCCGAGAAAGCTCAGCGTCGGCGTCCCCAGCAGTAGAGTCAGCGCCATAATTTTCCAGCCGTAGAGGTCCATCCCCAGCAGCAATGCCACCAGCGGAGAGAGGATCAATAGCGGCAGACCGGTGACCATCCAGTGGGCCATCACTTTTGCCAGCACCACCATCGGTAATGGGATTGGCAGCAGCATCAGTTGCTCAAGGCTGCCGTCCTGCAGGTCATCGCGAAACAGTCGCTCCAGCGCCAGCAGCGAGGCCAGCAGCGCAGCAACCCAAATTATCCCCGGCGCAATTCGCGCCAGCAGCTGTGGTTCCGGCCCAATGCTCAGCGGGAACAGCGTAATAACAATCAGGAAGAACCACAGCGGGTTGGCAATTTCCGCGCTATGGCGAAAGGCAACGCGCAGTTCGAGACGGAAGATACGCCACATCATTGCCCTGCCCTCTCGTGAGTCAGCGCAATCCGGCGAATGCGGTCTGTAGCAACGTTCATTGGCTGGTGGGTGGTGAGGATAACGATCCCACCTTCATCGGTATGCTGCGCCATCCGCTGCGTCAGGCGTTCAACGCCGTTCACATCAATGGCGGTAAAGGGTTCGTCGAGGATCCAGAGCGTGGCGCGGGTCAGCCAGAGACGCGCTAACGCCACCCGGCGCTGCTGTCCGGCAGAAAGCTGGTTAACAGGGATATCTTCGTAACCGGCAAGGCCGGCCTGCGCCAGCGCCGCGAGACATTTCGCGATATCGCCGTCCTGATGGAAAAAACGCAGGTTCTCCAACGCCGTCAGCCGGGTTTTGATCCCCGGCTGATGGCCAATCCACAACAAATTTTGATGGTAGCTGTCCCGCACACGATGTAGCGGTTGCGCTTGCCAGTACACCTCCCCGACGTCAGGACGAGAGAGCCCTGTCAGCAACCGCAGCAGGGTGGTTTTCCCTGCGCCGTTGCCGCCGGTGACCTGTATCCACTCCCCTGCGCTCACCTGGAACGACAAATCGCTAAACAGGACCCGGTCATCCCGCTCGCAGAGGAGCTTTCTGGCTTCAAGCATACTACCCACTCATTACCATCCCGTCAGAAGCCCGGTTTGACGTCGCGCATATCGGGGAGCTTATGCGCAATCCCCTTATGGCAGTCAATACAGGTTTGCCCATCTTTCACCGCCTGATCGTGCATTTTTGCGGCGACACTCTTCTGGGCCGTTAAGTCCATGAAGTCAAAGTTGTGACAGTTACGACACTCCTGAGAATTGTTATCTTTCATTCTTCGCCATTCATTCTGTGCCATCGTCAGACGATGCGCTTCGAACTTCTGCGGGGTATCAATCAGTCCCAATGCTTTTGCGTACAGTTCTTTACTGGCCTTGATCTTACGGATCATTTTCGGCACAAACTCGTGTGGTACGTGGCAGTCAGGACAGGTCGCACGCACACCGCTACGGTTGTTGTAGTGTACGGTTTCCATGTATTCCTGATACACGGTATTGCGCATTTCGTGGCAGCTAATGCAGAACTCTTCGGTGTTGGCCTTTTCCATCCCGGTGTTAAATCCACCCCAGAAAATAATCCCGCCGACGAACCCGATTAACAGCAGCGTACCCAGCGCCAGGCGACTGGGGCGACGCCACCACTGCCAGAGGCGCTTAATCCGGCCTGGTTTACGGTTAGCATTTTCCATAATAACCTCTTATTTCCCGTAACCTTTCGATGGGGTAAAGGTGTTACCCACAATCGGCGGGGCGTCAGTCTGCGGCACGTGACACTGCAGACAGAAGTAACGACGCGGCGCCACTTCGGCCAGCACTTTGCCGTCGCTGTCCATAAAGTGCGTCGGACTAATACGCGGCGCGCCGGTGGTACGATAGCTTTCAACGCCGTGGCATTGCAGGCAGCGGTTGGTGTTAGTGGTCACCTGGTAACCATCGACGCTATGGGGAATCATCGGCGGCTGATTCACGTAATTCAGCGGCATACGCTCTTGTTCTTTGTGCATGCGAATCGCCCCTTCCTGTGTCCCCGACACTTCCGGAGACTGGCTAAGATCCACTCCGTTTGCCGCCCAAACCGCACCGCTCACCACCAGGGCCAGCAGGGCTGTCCATTGACACAGCGCTTTCTTCAGGTCATGGCTTTTCATGATTTCGCTCCCGAACTCCATCGTGTAGTTATTGTAAATACGTCCTCAGAACAGACATCCACGCAGCGACCGCAGGCCATGCAATCGCGGCTGGTGACCTGCACCGGGCTTTGCTCATCCAGCACCGGGGCACGTAATACATGCGGTTCCGGGCAAACATGAAAACAGTCCATACAGCGGTTACATTTCTGTCGGTCTTTCGCCGCAACGGTTAATACGCCCTGGCTACCCAGTACGCCATACAGTGCGCCTAAAGGACAAAGATGCCCGCACCAGCCGTGTTCAACGACCAGCAAATCAAATAAAAACAGAGCGATAATCAGCAGTGCGCCGCTACCGAATCCCATCACCAGGCTACGCCCCAGCAGTGAAACAGGGTTAATCCATTCCCACAGTAGCGTCCCGGTCAGTGCTGAACCCACCAGCACGACAACCAGAAGTACGTACCGTATATGACGTGGAATGGTTGCGGACTGATTCAGGTCAAACCTTCTGCGTAGCCAGGCCGCAAAATCGGTAATCGGGTTCAGCGGGCAAACCCAACCGCAAAACAATCGCTTTCCTGCCAGGGCGTAAAGCACGGTAATAATCGCCGCGCCTGTTAGCGCCACCGCCACAGGCAGATGACCGCTCGCCAGGCTTTGCAGGGTGATGAGCGGATCGGTCAACGGGATCGACTCCAACAGCAGGCTGCTGGAGTAATTCCCGTGCAGGATCCACACGCCAAACCACGGGCCGCTCAGAAACATCCCCAGCACCATAAACTGACAGAGCCGGCGGAAAATCAGCCAGCGATGACTCCGCCAGACGCCTTTTTTCGCCTGCGCTTCACGCCCGGCATCACGTTTACGATTTGCCATCGTTCCCCTCCAGCCAGCCGAAGCGGTAATGGTGACCCAACTCCCCTTTCGCCAGCGACAGCGGCAACACTTTTATCGCGGGTTGCTCCAGCACGCAGACTTTTTCACATTTCCCGCACCCCGTGCAGGCGTCGCTGTGAACGGTCGGGATAAATCGCGCATGTTTGCCGGTTCGCATGTTGCGATCCAATTCCAGCGTGATAGCCTCATCGATTTTTGGGCATTCGCGATAGCAGACGTCACAGCGTAATCCCTGGAAGTTCAGGCAATTTTCCTGATCCAGCAGCACCGCCAGCCCCATCCGCGAATCGTCAATGGAGGCAATCTCCCGGTCCAGCGCCCCGCTGGGGCAGACTTTGGCGCACGGAATGTCTTCACACATCTCGCACGGAATCTCGCGGGCAACAAAATACGGCGTCCCCGCCGACAACCCTGATGCGAGCGTCGCCAGTTTTAAGGTGTCATACGGACATGCCTGAACGCACTGCCCGCAGCGCACGCAGGCGCTGGCAAAGGCGTTCTCGTTCACGGCCCCAGGCGGGCGCAACCGCACGCCTGTAGCCCGTGCGGTTTGCTGCTGTAACCCCAGCGCCACGCCAACGGCAGCCAGTCCGCCCGCTGTGCGAACAACATCGCGCAGAAAGCGGCGGCGGCCATTTTGGGGTTTCGCTGACCTGGACATGGCGTGTTACACCTTCGCCAGTTTCACGGCGCACTTCTTGAAATCCGTCTCTTTAGAGAGCGGATCCGTCGCATCCAGCGTCAGGTTATTCACCAGCTGTGCGGCGTCGAAGAACGCCATGTAGACCAGCCCCTGCGGCGGACGGTTACGTCCACGGGTTTCAACAATGGAAATCACCTCACCACGACGTGAGATCACTTTGACCTTGTCGCCACGGCGCATATCCCGTTTTTTCGCATCCAGCGGATGGATAAACAGAACCCCTTCCGGGAACGCACGGTGCAGTTCCGGCACGCGGCGCGTCATACTGCCGGTATGCCAGTGCTCCAGTACACGCCCCGTGGAAAGCCACAGGTCGTACTCGGCATCCGGCGCTTCTGCGGCCGGTTCAAACGGCAGCGCGAAGATCACCGCTTTACCGTCTGGCTTACCGTAGAACTTGTAGCCTTCACCTGCTTTGACGTATGGATCGTTGCCTTCGCTGTAGCGCCACTGCGTCTCTTTTCCGTCAACCACCGGCCAGCGAAGGCCGCGCGCCTTGTGATAGTCATCGAACGGGGCGAGATCGTGACCGTGTCCACGACCAAACCAGGCGTACTCTTCAAACAGCCCTTTTTGCAGATAGAAGCCCAGCTCACGTGATTCGTCGTTAAGCTGATCCTCTTTCAACTCCGTCAACGGGAACTTGCTCACCGCAGGGGTGGCAAACAGCACGTCGTACAGGGTTTTGCCGCGCAGTTCCGGTTTCTGTGCCAGCAGCTCTTCCGGCCAGACCTCTTCCGTTTTAAAACGACGCGAGAACTGAACCAGTTGCCACAGATCGGATTTCGATTCGCCCGGCGCTTTAATCTGTTGACGCCAGAACTGGGTACGACGCTCGGCGTTACCGTAAGCCCCTTCTTTCTCCACCCACATTGCGGTTGGCAGGATCAGGTCCGCGGCCAGCGCGCTGACGGTCGGGTACGGATCGGAGACAATGATAAAGTTGCGTGGATCGCGCCAGCCCGGCAGACGATCTTCGTTGATGTTCGGACCGGCCTGCATATTGTTGGTACACATCGTCCAGTAGACGTTCAGCTTGCCGTCTTTCAATGCCCGGTCCTGGGCAACTGCGTGGAGACCGATTTTCGCCGGAATGGTTCCAGCCGGGATATTCCAGTGCTTTTCACAGATCTCACGGTGTTTTTCGTTAGTGACCACCATGTCCGCCGGCAGACGGTGGGCAAAGGTTCCCACTTCACGCGCGGTACCACAGGCAGAAGGCTGACCGGTCAGTGAGAACGGTCCACAGCCCGGCTGCGCGATTTTGCCAGTCAGCAGGTGAATGTTGTAGATCAGGTTGTTGGCCCACACGCCGCGCGTATGCTGGTTGAAGCCCATCGTCCAGTAAGAGATGACTTTCTTGTTCGGGTCGGCATACAGCTTCGCCAGTTGCTCCAGCTGATCTTTCGGCACGCCGGTCATTTCAGCGGTTTTATCCAGCGTGTATTCAGCCACAAACGCTTTGTAGTCTTCAAAGCTCATCGGCTCAGAAGCATCAGAGCCTGGGTTTTTCGCGGCTTTTTCCAGCGGATGCGTCGGACGCAGGCCGTAACCGATATCCGTTGCCCCTTTGCGGACGTTGACGTGCTTGCTGAAGAAGTCCTGGTTAATCGCGTTGTTTTGAATGATGTAGTTAGCGATGTAGTTGAGGATCACCAGGTCAGACTGCGGCGTAAACACCATCCCGTTGTCCGCCAGCTCGAAGCTACGGTGCTGGAAGGTAGACAGCACGGAGACGTTAACATTCGGATCGGAGAGACGACGGTTGGTAATGCGCGACCAGAGGATCGGGTGCATTTCCGCCATGTTCGAGCCCCACAGGACAAACGCATCGGCATGCTCGATATCGTCGTAGCAGCCCATCGGTTCGTCCATGCCAAAGGTACGCATAAAGCCTACCACCGCTGAGGCCATGCAGTGACGCGCGTTGGGATCGAGGTTGTTCGAGCGCAAGCCCGCTTTAAACAGTTTGGAGGCGGCGTAACCTTCCCAGATGGTCCACTGGCCGGAACCAAACATGCCGACAGACTCCGGGCCTTTCTCTTTCAGCGCGGTTTTAAACTTCTCTTCCATCACATCGAAAGCCTGATCCCAGCTGATCGGCGTAAATTCACCGTCTTTGCTGTACTTACCATCTTTCATACGCAGCAATGGCTGCGTTAAACGGTCCTCTCCGTACATAATTTTGGGCAGGAAATAGCCCTTGATGCAGTTCAGACCACGGTTAACCGGGGCTTCCGGATCACCCTGACAGGCGACAATACGCCCCTGCTGAGTGCCGACCAGCACGCCACAGCCTGTACCACAAAAACGGCACGGGGCTTTATCCCACTTAATGGCTTCCTGTTGACCGACAACTGCGCGGGCAACGCCCGGTACGCTTAGCCCGGCAGCCGCCGCAGCGGCCGCAACGGCGTTAGCTTTCATAAAGCTACGACGACTGAGTTTCATGGTGTTTCCTCACCTTGTTCTTCCTGCTGGTGATAAACCAGCGACACCGCCAGCACGCCCGCAACGTTGCGTACCGACTCAATTGTTTGCATCAGCGTTTCGCTGTGTTCTGCTTCAACCACCGCAATCATCTGGCCGCTTTGCTCGTCGCTTACGGCCACTTCGCAGCCCGGCAAAGCATTTAGCTGCGTGCTAATATCCTGTACCTGTTCGCCTTTGGCCTGAACAATCAGGCTGCAGACCTGCCAGTTAATGTGCATGGTTATACTCCGCGGTAATGGCTGACACCGGGCAACTGGCGACACACGCGCCGCATCCGTTACAGTTCTGGTTATCGAGTTGTGGCTGATAAATGCCGGACAACGTTGGGCGAAACAGGATCGCCTGCGGTTCACAGCTATCCTGACAGCGGCGGCACTCTACGGACTGATACGCCAGACACGCTTGCCCAATGGTGAAAATCAGATCCCATGCCCTGGTGTGGCGCGGAGAAAAGAGAGATTCAGGGCAAGCCTGCGCACAGGCGTAGCAGAAGGTGCATTCGCTTTGTTGGAAATTAACGCTCGGATAGCCACCCGGGCCACGCTGCAAAACATCGTGTTCACAAGCCTGAATACAGGCGTCGCAACGGGTGCACTGGGACAGAAACTGAGATGCTTCCATGATCCACGGCGGACGAATCCCACGATTGGCACTACGCCAACTGCCAGTCAGTATGCCTCGACGGGATAGATCAACCATGGCATCGCCCTTCCATAAACGACGCTCCCCCGGCTGGGTGAACGACAATAAAAACCGCGTTACTACTAAGTCATTATTATGATCGGTAAGATAGTAAAGGATGTGTTCCAGGTGCATACCCCAATCGGGGTAAAACCAGTGGTTGGATCAAAAGAGTGTTAATGAAGCTTGTCAGAATGTGCTTCTCCGCACAGATCAAATGGTTATGTAATATTTTATATATCGCAATGATTGCCGGGATAATTAACCAAAACAAACGGCAAAAACAAGAATAAATAACCAACAAATTTACATAACCACAGTAAATAGACTTTAAAAATACGTAAAGACAGATCAATGATTCTGGTCTATATGTTAATCTGCCGTGAAATCGTTCATAAGATAAAAAAGGAAAACCTGTGAACTCAAAAATAAAGACAATGGTTCCTGCCGTTTTGTTCGCTGCTTTCGTCAGCACCTCTGTGTGGGCGGCCTCCACGGAAGCTAATCCGCAACCGCTGGAAAAAATCGCCCCCTGGCCGCAGGCGGAAAAAGGCATGAAGCGCCAGGTTATTCAGCTACCCCATCAGGAAGATGAATCTACTCTTAAAGTGGAACTGATGATCGGACAGACGCTGGAAGTCGACTGCAATCAGCATCGCCTGGGCGGCGAGCTGGAAAGCAAAACGCTGGAAGGTTGGGGTTATGACTACTACGTCTTTAATAAAGTCACCTCCCCGGTATCGACCATGATGGCTTGTCCGGATGGCAAAAAAGAGCAGAAATTTGTGACCGCCTATCTGGGTAATGACGGTATGCTGCGTTACAACAGCAAGTTGCCGATCGTGGTGTATACCCCGGCAAATGTTGATGTGAAATTCCGCATCTGGAAAGCGGAAGATAACGTGCAGAACGCGGTAACGCGTTAAGTCTCTGATGATGCCGGATGGCGGCACAGCGCCATCCGGCAATACCGTTACAGTGCGATATCTGCCACTTCTTTACGCGCAGGCTGAGCCTGTGGTTTAAGCTGCGCTTTTGGTGCCGCGCCCGTCGTCTGCGGCTGAACATATTGCAGCCCCAGCACTTCACTGGTGTATTGCAGTTCCTGCTGCGTCGCCTCAACGTTGCCGTTCAGTTTTGTACCGTAAGACGGAATAATCGTTTTCAGCTTCGCCTGCCATTGCGGCGTACTCACCTTCTCTTTAAAGACGGTTTCCATCAGATGGAGCATGATCGGTGCCGCAGTGGATGCGCCCGGTGACGCGCCCAGCAGTGCGGCAACGGTCCCCTCTTTGTCGCTCACCACTTCCGTCCCCAGACGCAGCACGCCCCCTTTGTCTTCATCACGTTTGATGATCTGGACACGCTGACCCGCCTGCCACAAACGCCAGTCCGCTTTCTTCGCCTGCGGATAGTACTCTTTCAGCGCGTCGAAGCGGTCATCATCGCTCAGCATCACCTGGCTAATCAGGTATTTCACCAGATCGAAGTTATCCATCCCGACGTTGACCATCGGCATGAAGTTGGAAGGCGTGGTTGAACTCAGCAGATCCCACAGCGAACCGTTTTTCAGGAATTTAGTGGAGAAGGTGGCGAACGGCCCGAACAGCACGACACGTTTACCATCCAGAATACGGGTATCGATATGCGGGACCGACATCGGCGGCGCGCCGACGGAAGCCTGACCGTACACTTTCGCCAGATGCCGGTTCACCACGTCCGGGTTTTCTGCGACCAGGAATTGCCCACCAACCGGGAAGCCTGCGTACTCTTTGGCTTCCGGAATACCGGTTTCCTGCAACAGTTTCAGCGCTGCGCCGCCCGCACCGATAAAGACGAATTTGGCTTTGATGTTATGTTCCGTTTCGCCGTTTTTCAGATCGGCGACGGTCACCGTCCAGGTATTATCGTCGTTACGTTTAAATCCACGGACTTCGGTGCTCAACTCCAGTGCAAAGTTAGGCTTTTTCTGCAACGAAGCAATCAATTGGCGCGTAATTTCGCCGTAGTTCACGTCCGTTCCCATTTCGGTACGCGTAGCGGCGACTTTCTGTTTCGGATCGCGCCCTTCCATCACCAGCGGTGCCCACTCTTTGATTTGCGCGTGGTCTTCGGAGTAGCGCATACCACGGAACAGCGTGCTTTGTTGCAGGGCCGCATAGCGGGCGCGCAGGAAGTTGACGTTCTCTTCACCCCAGACGAAGCTCATGTGCGGAACGGTGGTGATGAAGGTGCGCGGATCGTGCATCACGCCACTCTTGACCTGATGCGCCCAGAACTGGCGGGAAATCTGGAAAGCTTCGTTAATTTCGACTGCCTTTTCGGTACTGATACTCCCGTCGGCTTTCTTTGGTGTGTAGTTCAACTCCATCAGCGCAGAGTGCCCGGTTCCGGCATTGTTCCAGCCGTTTGAACTCTCTTGCGCGACACCGTCCAGGCGCTCCACCATGGTCATCGACCAGTCGGGTTCCAGTTCCTGTAGATAAGTTCCCAGTGTGGCGCTCATGATGCCGCCGCCGATCAACAGTACGTCCGTCTCCTGCTCTTCCGTCGCTTTCGCTTTTGCCGCCATCGAGACAGCATTCAGCCCTACGGCCATCGAGAAGAGCATGGCAGTCACTTTTTTCATATGGTTAATGCCTTACTTTTAGTATCGTTTTTTTGCTTTTTTGCAGGTGAAAATCGAGCGGCACCAACGTTAACACTTCAGTAATAATATTTAAATATTGTTTATAAATTATATTAAGATTTTAAAAACGTTAAAAATACGTTGAATCTTTATAGGGTTATTCACAATATTTTCTGGAAACAGACGCTCCAGAAAGGTACTATGCGGCGCGTTGTTATTCACCGCACGGACGCCTGTCGGTCTGCTGTTATCAGGCCCTTTCCGACCTGAGAGTAAATATGTCTGTAACCCCTTCGTCTCCTGCTCTGGCAGCGGAACACACGGTCAGTGGCGTTCTTCGCGCCCCACGTCTGCTGGTACGCGAAACGCTGGCTGGGGTGATCACCGCGCTGGCGCTGATCCCGGAAGTAATCTCCTTTTCGGTGATTGCCGGCGTTGACCCGAAAGTCAGCCTGATTGCCTCAGTGGTGCTTTGTCTGGCAATGTCTTTCATGGGCGGTCGCCCGGCGATGGTCACGGCAGCAGCCGGTTCCGTTGCGCTGGTGATAGGCCCGATGGTGCTCCAGCATGGCGTACAGTACATTCTGCCAGCGGTCGTATTAGCCGGGTTTATCCAGATTCTGTTTGGCGTTACCGGGATGGCGCGCCTGATGCGTTTTATTCCCGCCGCCGTCATGACCGGGTTTGTGAACGCCCTCGGTATTCTGATTTTTTTCGCCCAGGTCCCCCATTTCTGGAGCAAAAGCCCGCTCATCTGGGGGCTGTTTGCCTTAACGCTACTCATTGTGTTGTGGATGCCGCGCGTTATTAAAAGCATTCCTGCGCCGCTGATTGCCATTGTTTTATTGACGCTGTTTACCGCAACCACCGGTCAATTGCTGCCGACCGTTGGTGATGAAGGCGCAATGAGCGGCGGGCTACCGGGACTGACGCAGCTGTTAGTGCCGCTGAATCTGCAAACGCTGACAATTATCTGGCCCTGCGCGCTGAGTATCGCCTTTGTGGGCCTGATGGAGTCGCTACTGACGGCGAAACTGGTTGATGACCTGACGGTCACGCCGTCGAACAAAAATCGTGAAAGCGCGGGTCTGGGGTTCGCCAACATTCTGGCGGGCTTTTACGGCGGCATTGCTGGCTGCGCGATGATCGGACAGACCATCGTGAATGTGGAGATGGGGAAAGGCCGTAGCCGCGTGTCGACGATCGCCGCCGGGTTGGTTTTACTGCTGCTGGTCACTGCGCTGAGCGACGTGATGGCGAAAATCCCGATGTCGGTTCTGGCCGGGATCATGGTGATTGTGGCGGTGAAAACGTTCAGTTGGCACAGTATCCAGCCCGCCACCCTGACGACACTGCCCGTGGTGGAAACGCTGGTAATGGTCATTACCGTTGGCGCAACGGTCTCCACCGGCAACCTGGCGATTGGCGTGGTTGCCGGGGTGGTGGCGATGGGATTACTGCCTCGCGTCGTGAAGCGTAAACGACGCACTACATCAGAAACAGCGTCGCCAGCCCAAGAAAAATAAAGAATCCGCCGGTATCGGTAATCGCGGTGATCATCACGCTCGAGCCGACCGCCGGGTCGCGCCCGAGCTTCACCATCGTCATCGGGATAATCACCCCCATCAGCGCCGCCATTAACAGGTTCAGCATCATTGCCAGAGTCATCACCCCGCCGAGCGCCATGTCGTCGTACAGCCACCAGGTGATCCCGCCCATAATCCCCCCCCAGACGAGGCCATTGACCAGTGCCACCCCCATCTCGCGCAGAATAAGAAACGTCAGGTTGCCAGGCTGGATGTTTTGTAACGCCAGCGCCCGAACAATCATGGTGATGGTCTGATTACCGGTATTCCCGCCGATCCCGGCGACAATGGGCATCAGCGACGCTAATGCCACCAGTTGTGAAATGGTGTGTTCAAAGCCATCAATCACGCGCGAGGCAATGAACGCAGTACACAGGTTGATAGCCAGCCACGCCCAGCGCGTTTTCACCGCTTTGGGAACGGGCGCAAAAACATCCTCTTCGGCGCTCAATCCGCCCATTCGACGCAGATCGGTGTCCGTCTCTTCGTAGACCACGTCGACGATCTCGTCGATCGTCAAGCGTCCCATCAGTTTACCGGCAGAATCGACTACCGCCGCACTGACCAGGTTGTCACGCTCGAAGGTACGCGCCGCATTTTCCGTTTTATCTTCCGGGGCGAAGGTCAGCGGATCGTCATCCATCACCTCGCTGACTTTACACTGCACGTCATTGAGCAAAATACAGGTCAGGGTTAGCTCACCAACCAGCGTTTTGTCGCGACGGGTGACAAACAGTTTGTCAGTGTTTTCCGGCATCTTGCCCAGACGACGCAGATAACGCTGCACTACTTGCAGCGTCACATCCGGGCGCACGGTGATGACCTCGAATTCCATGATCGCGCCGACGCGATTCTTTTCGTAATGCATGACCTGGCGCACGCGGGCCCGCTCTTCGGGCGGCAGCGTCGCCAGCAACCGGCCTGTGAGGTTACGCGGCAGGTGCTGAACCAGGTAAATCTGTTCGTCGATGTCGAGATATTGCAGCGCCTCAAGCAGTTCCCGATCGGTCATTTCATCGATCAGGTCATCCCAGACGTTTTCGGACGCCTCAAGCAGGACGTATCCACGCTTATCACTCTGAATCAGCCGCCAGAGGGCGTGACGTTCTTCCGACGGGAGCGCTTCAAGGGTATCCGCCAGGTCAGGTGGTGGAAGATGGTCGACCAGCGCGCCTACCTCAGCAATATCGTCGGCTAACGTTCCGACATCATATTGCTCAGCCAGGGTGAGCTTGCCTAACAGGGTGGAAACAATGGCTTTATCGGTGGTAAGCAGCCAGATCAGCCGCGCACGCTCTTCATCGCGCAGCCTTGCGCTGTTTTGGTGTTTTGCGAACATTAATCATAAATCCATGATACGAGATGCCATTAAGCATGGCGCGAGGTTATGTAAATAACAATAAACGGGGGCGTCAGATGAATAAAAAAACAACCGTTGTCCCGAAACGCCTTGCGCCATCGGGACCACGGTCAGATGAATCAGGCCGTGCGCGCGACGGCATCGCGTGACGCAGCATCACGCTCATCGCCCACCAGCTCAATCAGTTGTCCGTTACGCATTTCCAGCAAACGATCGGCGTGAATAAAATAGTGATCGTCGTGACTGATGGCGAAAATGGTTTTCCCCATCTCCTGCATCAGCGGCAACAACACCTGGTAAAACTCGCGGCGGAAGTGCGGATCCTGATCGGCCGCCCACTCATCGAGCAGGATAATGTCGCGATCTTCCGCCAGCGCCAGCAGCAGCGCCACGCGCTTTTTCTGCCCCTTCGACAGTTTCAGATTCAGGATCCGGCCATCGCTCAGTTCCAGTTTGTGCGCCATTTTCAGGTGCCCCAGCCACTTCTCAACCAGAGCAGGATCGGCCGGATTGCCTTCTGGTCCCAGTAGCTGGTCAAACAGCCAGACGTCGGTAAACACCGCGGAAAAGAGCTTGCGATAATCTTCCGGCTTTTCGGCGCTGACAGGCTTACCGTCCAGCAGGATCTCCCCGGACTGCGGCTGGTACAGCCCCGTAAGCAGCATCGCCAGCGTCGATTTGCCGCTGCCGTTACCGCCGATTAAGAACAGCAACTCACCGCGATTGATCGTCAGATTCACCGGCCCCACGGAGAACGCGTTGTCCTGATAGTGGAACATGACGTTACGCAGTTCGAGGGTTTTCCATCCCGGGAACGCCTGCGGGCGCGGAAATTCTGCTTTAAACGGTGCCAGCGCGAATGTGTTCAGCTTGTTGAAAGCAACCTGCGCCGTAAGCAGCGTAGGGAGTGCCCCCACCGCCGACAGCAGCGGCGTGCGCAGGAATAAAAGCGTTAACGAGTAGGTCGCCGCAACGTTGGTATCCGCCCAGCCGAGACTGTTTGCCATCCAGAACACCAGGCCAATCGCGCCGAGCATCATAATGTTCGACCAGTTTACGGCGCTGAGGTGGAAGGTATCGGCGCGAATAATGTGGTGGCGATACGCTTTGGCATCCGGAATATAGAGGTTGTTGAAGATATGTTCCGCCCGCTCGCGGTTGAGCGTCAGCTCTTTGCGTCCTTCCAGCACCGTCTGATAATCGTTATACAGCTTATCTTCGGTTTCGCGCAGCGTCGCCATGTGCCGGTAAACCCGCGATACCAGCATAAACCCGCCCCAGATGGTTATGACCATCCAGATAGCGGTCACCAACAGCATTTTGGTCGACAGCATCGCCAGATACGCCGCCGAACCGACGGTCAGAATAATCCCCTGCACCAGTTCAGGCAGACGAACAAAAGCGATGGTGATATTGCGCACGTCGCTGGTCAACCCGGCCAGCAGAGAGGCACTGCCCAGTTGTTCAATACGTTCCACGTGCGTATCGAGAATACGCTTGATGAATTCACTGCGCAGACGGAAGACAAAGTGGTGTCCCAGCGTGGTGAGCGCCAGTTGTGAACCCAGCGTCACCGCCATCAGCAGTAACAGTAGTCCGAGAAATTCCGGTAAAACCAGCAGAGAGGGATCCGCAGTCTCAATAAGACGCTGATTGATAAAAGCGATAAGGCCAATCCCCAGCGCCGCGCTGACGAGGCTGAGCGCCATCACGCAAATAAATGGCCAGCGATACTGCCGCCAGACAAGAAGAAGTAGTTCCATTCATACAACCCGGACAAGGAATAACAGCCCGCAGTTTAAACATCTCAACGCGTTCAGCAATAATAATTCTTATTTTTATTCTTTTTTACCCGCCTGGCGAAAAGTCAGATTGTAACGACAGTCGGCGGTCGCCGGATGGAACCCAGCCTTCAGCGGCTGAATTCCGTGGTAAAACAAGCGCGATTCGCCGCCCCAGACCACTACATCGCCATGTTCCAGTAGAACGCGCGTCAGCGGATCGCTACGTTTCAGGCCGCCAAACTGAAAGACAGCCGGTAATCCCAGCGAGACAGAAACAATGGGCGCCCGCAGATCCGGCTCGTCTTTATCCTGGTGCAGCGAAAGCTTTGCGCCAGGCGCATAGCGGTTGATCAGGCAGGCGTCCGGCTGATAATCCGTATAGCCTGCCGCCGTTGCCGCCTGCTGACACAACCGCAGGAAGGACGGCGGAAAATCCGGCCAGGCGTCCCCCGTCAGCGGATCGATTGGCGAATAGAGGTAGCCGTGACGGTCGGTCGTCCAGCCCAGCCGTCCACAGTTAGTCATCGCCACCGACATGGTGTAACCGCCGGGGGTGATCATCTGGCGAAACGGCGACCGACGGGCGACCGCCTCAATCTCCTGCACCAGTTGCAACGCTGTGTTGAAGGCAAAGCGGCGCAAAATGACGGCACCAGGTGCCAGCGGTTCCTGCCAGGGCTGCGAATCGGCAAACAAATCAAGCATTATGCCCCCTCATCAGGAGACTCACGTCGCAGGATTTGTGCCTTACGCGACACGCCCCAGCGATAACCGGAAAGCGAACCGTCGCCTCGCACAACGCGGTGACAGGGGATCACGATCGCCAGTTTATTCGCGCCACAGGCGCTGGCGACGGCACGAACCGCGTTCGGCTTACCGATGGCTTTTGCCAGTTGCTGGTAGCTGACGGTCTCACCGTAAGGGATCGCCCGCAGCGCCTGCCAGACCTGTTGTTGAAACGCGGTACCCTGAATATCCAGCGGCAACGACAGCGCGGCATCACGCCCGTCAATACTGGCGATAACGTGGCGAATACGCTGCAGGAAAGCGGGATCGGCGGGTTGAGCCTGAGCGGCCGGGAACAATGTCTGCAGTTCAGCCTTCAGCGCCGCATCGTCATCCCCTAACAAAATGGCGCAAATCCCCCGCTCGCTTTCCGCCACCAGACAGCGTCCGAGTGAGCAATCCGCCAGCGCATAGCGCACCGCCAGCTTGTCACCGCCGCGACGGAACTGCTTCGCCGTCATCCCAAGCGTTGCATCAGCATTACGATAGTAGCTGCTGCTGTCCGGGAATCCGGCATTCAGAATCGCCTGCGTCACGCTTTCGCCGTGGCTCAGGGCATCGCGCAGTCGGCGGGCGCGATACGCCTGCTGCCACGCTTTTGGCGTCATCCCGGTCGTGGCTTTGAACACGCGATGCAGATGGTACGGACTCATCGCCACCTGTTCAGCCAGCGCATCGAGCGTGATGGGGCTCTCCTGCTCCAGAAGCTGACAGGCAAGCGTAATTTTATCCAGTCGATGCTGCCGGGCGTTGGCTTTATCCGGCTGACAGCGTTTACACGGGCGAAACCCGGCCAGCAACGCGGCCTGCGCGTCAGGAAAGAAGCGGACATTTTTACGCAGCGCATGTTTTGCCGTGCAGGAAGGTCGGCAAAAGATGCCGGTCGTCTGCACCGCAAAGACAAACTGTCCGTCAGCCTCAGAATCACGTTCCAGCACCGATTGCCAGCGCTGGTCGTCATTTACGCGTAGAGAATTTTTCATACTGGACTCCTTCGTTAAGCATAGTGCCTGCTTAGCGGCAGTGTGTCCGAAACCCATCACACGAAAACCCGCAATCTTGCTTTTTAATTTTGTTCACGAATGAGAAAACTTTCAAACTGCGGAGACATCCAGGTTTTGAATCCCTCCCCCTCTTTGATAATCATGTACACCGCCAGCCCTTCCCGGCGTACGACCTCTTTGGCTTTCTCCGTGCCGAGCACCATCAGTCCGGTATCCCAGCCATCCGCTTCCAGCGCCGTTGGCGCTATCACCGTCACTGACACCAGATTATGCTCAATGGGGCGTCCCGTCTGCGGATCGATAACATGAGTGAGGCGTTTTCCGTTCAGCTCATAATAGTTGCGATAGCTGCCGGAGGTACTAATACCGTGCCCGTTAATATCCACCACCGCCTGAACCGCGTTTTCACGGTCGGTAGGCTTCTGGATCGCCACCCGCCACGGATGCCCTTCAGCGTTCATCCCGCGACTGTTCAGCGCCCCCCCGACAGAGACCAGATAGCGTGCGATACCTTCGCGCTCCATCAACTGTGCCAGGTGATCGGCGGCATAGCCTTCACCGACAGTGGAGAGATCGACAAACAAATCTGGCAGATCTTTTTGCAGGTACTGCTGTTTCGCCTGGTTAATCACCGACAGGTGCTGCAACCCGCTGTTGGCCTTTGCCGCATCAATTTGCGCCTGCGTCGGGATCTGGACCGGTTGCTTGTCGGGACCAAACCCCCATAAGTTCACCAACGGCCCAACGGTGATGTCCATCGCCCCCTGGGTTTTTTGCCCAATACGTAGCGCTGAGGTAACAATGTCCGCCATTGCCTCGTTGACGGGCCAGGGAGAAAGACTTTTCGACTGGTTGAAGCGCATCAGCGCCGAATCATTTTTATAAGTGGAGAGCAGTTGGTCGTCGGCATCCAGTTGCGTCTGAATTTTCGTTTGTAGCGCCGCTGCTGATTTGGCATCGACTCCGACCACGCTCACGCGCCAGAAGGTGCCCATTGTTTTCCCTTCCAGCACGACCGGAGCCGCGGCAGGCGTTTGCGCCGCGTCCGGTGCGTTATCGCACCCGGTAAAAAAGAGAGTCACAGCCAGTAAGGCCGCACGAGCAACGTTCATTTCCATACGTGATTGTCCTCCTGCAAAAGAGGCGCAAGAGTACACCAAAAACCGGCGGTTGTACGCCGAAAAACCGCACAAAAAAAGGCCCCGCAGGGCCTTTTATCGACATTAAGCAAACTTAGAACTGGTAAACCAGGCCCAGTGCAACAACGTCGTCGGTGCTGATACCGGCATCACGAGTGAAGTTGTTGTCATCCAGCAGGTTGATTTTGTAATCAACGTAGGTGGACATGTTTTTGTTGAAGTAGTAGGTTGCGCCCACATCAACATATTTCAGCAGATCTTCATCGTCGTAGTTACGACCGTTGAGAGTCCCCAGGTTTTTACCTTTGGACTGCAGGTAAGCAACGGACGGACGCAGACCGAAGTCGAACTGGTACTGAGCAACCACTTCGAAGTTCTGCGCTTTGTTTGCCCAACCTTCGCCGCCTACACGCGTTGCGTTATAGGTCTGAGTGTACTGCGCCGCCAGGTACAGGTTGTTAGCGTCGTATTTCAGGCCACCGGTGTAGGTTTCAGCGCGATCGCCGTTACCCAGGTAGATCGCTCTGTTCTGCTCATCAGTACGTTTGGAGCTGCTCACTGCCGCACCCAGACCGAAGCCTTCGCCGATGTCATAGGTTACAGAACCGCCAACGCCGTCACCGTTCTGACGCAGCGCTTCACGACCGTTGTTAGTCACGCCGGTGTAAGCGATGCCATCAGCACCTTCACCAGATGGGCTACCGTTTTTACCCTGATACTGCAGGGCAAAGTTCAGGCCATCAACCAGACCGAAGAAATCAGCGTTACGGTAAGTCGCGAAGCCGTTACCACGCTGCTGCATGAAGTTATCAGAACCGTAGGTATCCCCACCGAATTCTGGCAGGACGTCGGTCCAGGACGTGACGTCATACACAACGCCGTAGTTACGACCGTAGTCGAAAGAACCCGCATCGCCGAATTTCAGACCGGCGAAGGCAACACGAGTCCAGGAGTTGTTTTCGGATTCAGGCGCGTTACCCTGGATCTGATACTCCCACTGGCCGTAACCGGTGATCTGATCGTTAACCTGGGTTTCGCCTTTGAAGCCAATACGCATGTAGGTCTGATCGCCATCAGCGTTTTTATCATCGGAGAAATAATGCAGACCGTCGACTTTACCGAACAGGTCTAATTTGTTGCCGTCTTTGTTGTAAATTTCAGCCGCATTTGCTGCGCCTGCTACCAGCAGTGCTGGTACCAGGAGGGACAGTACTTTAACTTTCATGTTATTAACCCTCTGTTATATGCCTTTATTTGCTTTTTTATGCCACTGCATACTGATTAACCCTCATTAACCAGTCGGCAAGTTCATTCTCCTCAAAATTGCAGAATAATCCAACACGAATATGATACTAAAACTTTTAAGATGTTTCATTTATCCACATAGATGTTTCAAAATGTAAATTCCAAGGAACTTTTTTTTTGCTTCAAAAAGACAAAAAATAAGCACGATCACTCAAGAAATATATAAAATACATATAAAACAAGTAATTACACAAATAAGTTTGATAGCACTGAATGACAAAACAAAATCGTCATGCATCTCTAAAATATCTCTCGCTATCATCATTAACTTTATTTATTACCGTCATTCATTTCTGAATGTCTGTTTACCCCTATTTCAACCGGATGCGATGCGTCCGGTTTTTTTTTACCCTTCTTTACACTTATTTTCTCTTTATGTGCTACCGCATAAAAATAATAACAACTATTAACTATTTACCTTCACTCAGTCACTGACTGATATCAGAAACCGATTTCTTGTTATTTCGTGCTATTTCTTCACACTTGACGGGGAATATGTGTACGCCTCTGGTGGGCCTGTACACTTTTACGCCATTTAACTGATGAATTCTTTTTGGCAAAAAATGCAGAACATCAATGAGTAGAGAGTGTGGAAATTCACACCGTACCCTTTATACTGCCCTTTCACCTTCTGCGTTGTTTTACAGGTCATAACCACGAATGAGTCAGTCTGATACAACGGCTACGTCCCGATTTTCCCTCCTGCCGGGAAGCATTACCCGTTTCTTTTTATTGCTGATCATTGTGTTGCTGGTGACGATGGGCGTGATGGTGCAAAGCGCGGTTAACGCCTGGTTGAAAGATAAAAGCTATCAAATCGTCGATATCACCCATGCAATTCATAAGCGTATCGATACCTGGCGTTACGCGACCTGGCAAATCTATGACAACATCGCCGCGACGACGAATCCGTCGAGCAGCGAAGGATTGCAGGAAACGCGCCTGAAACAGGACGTTTACTATCTTGAAAAACCGCGGCGAAAAACCGAAGCGCTGATCTTTGGCTCGCATGACAGCTCAACGCTGGAAATGACGCAGCGCATCTCGTCCTACCTCGACACGCTGTGGGGCGCTGAGACGGTGCCGTGGTCCATGTATTATCTCAACGGGCAGGATAACAGCCTGACGCTCATCTCGACGCTGCCGTTAAAAGATCTCTCTTCGGGATTTAAAGAGTCGACCATCGGCAGCATTGTCGATTCCCGTCGGGCAGAAATGCTCCAGCAGGCCAATGCGCTTGACGAACGGGAAAGTTTCTCATCGCTGCGTCGGCTGGCATGGCAAAACGGCCACTATTTTACGCTGCGAACCACGTTTAATCAGCCGGGACACCTGGCGACCGTTGTCGCGTTTGACCTGCCCATCAACGACTTAATTCCTCCCGGCATGCCACTGGACAGCTTCCGCCTTGAGCCTGACACGACTCCAGCCAGCGCACGCAATGCAGATAAAGAATCGCCCGACAGCGTAAGCATCAGCTTTAACAGTTCGAAAATTGAAATCTCGTCGGCGCTGAACTCGACGGGAATGCGCCTGGTCTGGCAGGTGCCGTTTGGCACCCTACTGCTCGATACGCTGCAAAACATCCTGTTACCGCTATTGCTGAATATCGGGCTGCTGGCGCTCGCCCTGTTCGGCTATACCACCTTCCGCAACCAGCCGGGACGCACAACGGAAGTCGCGCCCAATACCGCAGCTAATAATGAGCTACGGATTCTGCGCGCGATTAACGAAGAGATTGTCTCCCTACTGCCGCTGGGTCTGCTGGTGCATGATCAAGAAGCGAACCGCACGGTGATGAGTAACAAAATTGCCGACCATCTGTTGCCGCATCTGAATCTGCAAAACATCACCAGCATGGCGGAACAGCATCAGGGCGTGATCCAGGCGACCGTCAATAACGAGCTGTATGAGATACGCCTGTTTCGCAGCCAGGTCGCTCCACGCACCCAGATCTTTATTATCCGCGACCAGGATCGTGAAGTGCTGGTGAACAAAAAGCTCAAACAGGCTCAGCGGTTATATGAAAAAAATCAGCAGGGCCGCGTCGCCTTTATGCAAAACATCAGCGAGACGTTGAAAGAGCCGGTCAAAACGCTGGCAGCGGAAGTTGCTCAATTGCAAACGTCTGATGCACAGCAACTGGCGAATCATGCCGATGTACTGGTCCGCATGATCGATGAAATTCAACTGGCGAACATGCTGGAAAACGACGCCTGGAAGAGTGAGCCTACCCTCTTCTCGGTTCAGACGTTAATTGACGAAGTCGTCCCGCAAGTGCTGCCCGCGATGAAGCGTAAAGGACTGCAACTGCTTATCAACAACCATCTGAAGGCAAACGACGAACGACATGGCGATCGCAATGCACTGCGACGGATCTTACTGCTGCTGATGCAGTACGCGGTAACAACTACCCAGATTGGTAAAATCACGCTCGAGGTTGATCAGGACGAATCGGTGGCCGAGCGCCTGACGTTCCGCATTCTGGATACCGGCGAAGGCGTGACGTTAAGCGAAATTGACAACCTGCATTTCCCGTTCATCAGTGAGACGCAGAAAGACCGTTACGGTAAAGCCAATCCGCTGGCCTTTTGGTTATGCGATCAGCTGGCGCGTAAACTTGGCGGACATTTGAGCATAAAAGCGCGAGATGCGCTGGGTACACGCTATACAGTCCATGTTAAAATGACGCCGCTCGACCAGCATAAAGAAGACGAAGAGCGTCTGCTGGATGATGTCAGCGTGATGATCGACGTGACCTCTAACGAGGTGCGCAATATCGTGCTTCGCCAGTTGGAAAACTGGGGAGCGACCTGCATCACCCCGGATGAGAGACTCATAAGTCAAGAATATGATCTCTTTTTAACTGATAATCCGTCTAATCTTACTGCCTCCGGCTTGCTTTTAAGCGATGATGAGTCAGGCGTGCGGAAAATTGGCCCAGGCCAGCTTCGCGTCAACTTTAATATGAGCAACGCTATGCAGGAAGCTGTACTACAACTAATTGAAGAGCAACTGGCACAAGAAGCGATCCCGGAATCCCCTCTGGGAGGTGATGAAAACGCCGAACTTCATGCCAGCGGTTATTACGCACTATTTGTAGACACAGTACCGGATGATGTTAAGAGGTTGTATACTGAGGCTGCAATCAGCGATTTTGCTGCGCTAGCCCAAACGGCTCACCGCCTGAAAGGCGTGTTTGCCATGCTAAATCTGGTACCCGGCAAGCAGTTATGTGAAACGCTGGAACATCTGATTCGTGAGAAAGATGCTCCAGGAATAGAAAAATACATCAGCGACATTGACACCTACGTCAAGAGCTTGCTGTAGCAAGGTAGCCTTTACATGAACAATATGAACGTAATTATTGCCGATGACCATCCGATTGTACTGTTCGGTATTCGCAAATCACTTGAGCAAATCGAGTGGGTGAATGTTGTTGGCGAATTTGAAGACTCCACAGCACTGATCAACAACCTGCCAAAATTAGATGCACACGTGTTGATTACCGATCTCTCTATGCCGGGCGACAAGTACGGCGATGGGATCACCCTGATCAAATACATCAAGCGTCATTTCCCAAGCCTGTCGATCATTGTTCTGACCATGAACAATAACCCGGCAATCCTGAGCGCGGTGCTTGATCTCGATATCGAAGGGATTGTCCTGAAACAGGGCGCGCCAACAGACCTGCCGAAAGCGCTGGCTGCGCTGCAGAAAGGCAAAAAGTTCACCCCGGAAAGCGTCTCTCGCCTGCTGGAAAAAATCAGCGCGGGCGGCTACGGTGACAAACGTCTCTCTCCGAAAGAGAGTGAAGTTCTGCGTCTGTTTGCCGAAGGTTTCCTGGTGACTGAAATCGCCAAGAAGCTGAACCGCAGTATCAAAACCATCAGCAGCCAGAAGAAATCAGCGATGATGAAACTGGGCGTTGAAAACGATATCGCACTGCTGAACTATCTCTCTTCCGTGACCCTGAGTCCGGCAGACAAAGACTGATTCTTGCAGACGTAAAAAAGCCCGGTAAGTTTCAGCGCTTACCGGGCTTTTTTATGCTCGCGTTTTCCTGACCCGCTCCGCATACACCGCCAGCGTCTGCCTGATAACGTCCAGCGTGACCGGCTTCGACAGGCAACTGTCCATCCCCGACTCCAGACAGCGTTGCTTCTCTTCGGCTAAAGCGTTGGCCGTCACCCCAACTACCGGTAAAGTCAGCCCTAACTGACGTATGCGCTGTGTCAGTCGATAGCCATCCATATTCGGCATGTTTACGTCGCTCAGCACGATATCGATATGGTTTTTGCTCAGCACGTTCAGGGCATCCACGCCGTCATTGGCGGTTTTGCACTGATACCCGAGCGATCCCAGCTGATCGGCCAGCAGGCGGCGGTTAATCGGATGATCGTCAACCACCAGGATCATCATGTCATCATTGGTGGCCGCCGCTTTTTCCGGAGCCGGTAACGCGGAGGAGAGCTCCTCATCGTCCAGCTCAATACGGTAGATCCGGGCCAGCAGCGCCGGCAGTTCATGTGGCGACGCCACGCTGTGCACCCATTCCCCCGGCACCCTTTCCAGTGGAATACCAATGTGGCGCCGACAGAAAATCACCGCTGCCCGCCCCTGCCACGGCTGTTCCAGGGCATCGTCGGTGATCAACATGTCATCACTCGCTGGTGTCTGCCCTTCATAACGCATCACCTCAACACCGTTACGCGTCAGGCTGTTTTCGACAAACTGGCACAAAGACGCATTACGCACCGCCAACCAGCAGCGTGTTCTGGCAAGTCCATCAAGCCCTTTTTTCGCCGGATACTGCGCGCCATACAGCGGAATACGCACTGTAAACTGGCTCCCCATCCCTGGTTCAGAATCAACCGAAATGTCACCATCCATCATGCTGATCAGCTTTTCGCAAATCGCCAGTCCCAGCCCCGTTCCCTGGAAATTGCGCTGCACGCCCGTACCGACCTGGAAGAACGGATCGAACAAGCGCACCACTTCTTTCGCCGGGATCCCGACGCCGGTATCCCGCACCCGAATGCTGAGATAATCATCGTCGCGGCTGACATGCAGCACAATGCAGCCGATGTCGGTGAATTTAATCGCGTTGCTCAACAGATTAGAAATCACCTGTTGCAGGCGCATCGGATCGCCATTAAGCGCAACCGGCACATTCGGTTCGATAAAGCAGTACAGCCCGAGCTGCTTGCGCACCACCAGCGGCAGATAGTTCGCGGTAATGTGGCTCATCACCTCACGTGGCGAGAATTCACGCGGCTCAATTTTCAACTGCTCCGATTCGATTTTCGAGAAGTCGAGAATGTCACTGATGATTTTCAGCAGCAGACTGGAAGAGTTATTCATCGCCGTCACCAGGCGATCGACCCCTTTTGGCAATTCTTTGGTTTGCAGCAGATCAAGGTTACCGATAATGCCATACAGCGGCGTGCGCAGCTCGTGGCTGACGGTCGCCAGGAACATCGATTTCGACTGACTCGCCTGTTCAGCCGCCTGCGCCATCTCCTGCAACGACTCCTCCATTTTGACGCGGGCGGAAACATCCACTAGCACGCAAATCGCCACGTTTTCATTGCGATAGCGGGAATGGACGAAGCTAATCTGCAAATTGGTGTTATTGCTGGTCAGCACATCGACAAAGTTCACCTGCTGTCCACAGATGATTTGCGTCAGCCGCTGTCGATCCTCATGGGTGAGCATGTTCAGGTAGGTATGCGCCAGCTCGTTACTGAGGATGTTAATACCGTCAACGGTGCGCAGAATACAGATCCCGACCGGCGCGGACGCGACAATCTTACGGTTAAACTGCTCATGCTCTTCCAGCCGTTGGGCGTCGCTTTCAGCCGGAATAAAGATCCGTCGTTCGTACATCCGCGCGAGGGTAAACAGTGCCGCACCTACCAGCACATTCAGCAGAATGGCATTCAGAATCAGCATCCGGATCCGTTCCAGCACCAGATCGACCGGAACGGAATAGACGATGCTTAACGAAGACGGCGGCAGATTTTTCTTCAGCACCAGCTCACGAAAGCCCGGCGTATAGCCAAACCAGGAGCGTTCCTGCATCCAGCGAGGTTCCGCCTTGATGGTACTTTCCGGCCCGGTCAGCGAAATCAACGCATGCCCATTTTCATCCAGAATGGTCACGCCCATCGGCAGACTGCCCGGCGTAAAGAAGTTTTCCATTCGAATGGATTGTTCAATGCCCAACAGCGCCTGCAGTCGGTTTGCCAGATAAACCGGCGTCAGCGCGTAGAAATAGCCAATCCCTGGACGTGGTCCCTGCGCCACCCAGTAGAGGTTGTTTCCGGATTCATCCTGCGGCGCGTTGCGGTACTTCATAATCCGCTCGTGCAGCGTTTTCAGCGCGTTATCGCGCTCGACGGGCATATCGCGCAGGCCGAAATTCGCCATGCAGAGATTATCGCTGCCAATGAGAAATACACGATTCAGATCGTACGCAGCGGAAAAGTTGTCACGCCAGTAGCGCATGAACCACGCCAGCGACTCCAGCGATCCGCGCCAGGCGTTGCCCATTGCCGCGCAGTCGGAATCGGCAAACAGCGGCTGAAAGGTCGGCACCTCGGTTTTATCGTCACGCGACCGCGAAGACAACACGCCGTTCTCCGCCGTCAGGCGATTCTCCGCGATGTACTTGAGCTCTTTCATCACATCCGACGTGCGCTGAATGTAGCGCTGGGCCTGATCGGAACTGAGATTAAACTCCTGGCGGATCTCTGACTCCCGCTGATGCAAGGCGTTCACAATGTAGAACACCGAAGCAAAGGCAATCAGCAGCCAAATCAACAGCGCCAACGCTCTGAACAGATAGCGCGAGATTTTCAGGGTCGTGCGAAAGGATGCAAGGTATTTCAAAAGGGCGAAGCTCCGCCTCAGGCGATAAATGGAGTGTGGTTAAGGTAGCGGTAAATGCGCGTCGTCGCAATGCCCGCGCCTGCGTTTGCGGGAATATGATACACCGCTGAGAAACAGTTGCCGCAACCCCCGATAATTAGCGTTTGTCAGAAAATGGGTCACAGGGATGCCAGCATGCGCTTTTTGAGAGGGTTATACCCGCGACGCTTACGCAATCAGATGATCCTGATGGCGCTTCTGATGGTCATCGTGCCGACGCTGTCGATTGGTTATATCGTAGAAACCGAAGGACGGTCAGCAGTCTTATCTGAAAAAGAGAAAAAATTATCTGCCGTTGTACACCTGCTCGATCAGGCGCTGGGCGATCGCTTTACCCATTTTACGGCGCTGCCGCGGGACGAACGTATTCAGGCGCTGAATACCGAACTCGGCCCCATCACTGAGCGGATCACTCAGGCATTTCCGGGCGTCGGCGCGGGCTACTATAACAAAGCGCTGGATGCGATTGTGACCTACGCCCCTTCCGCGCTGTACCAAAATAACGTTGGCGTGACGATTGCCGCCGATCACCCCGGACGCGAAGTGATGCGCAGCAATGCCCCGGTCGTCTTTTCCGGTCGCCAGGTGCGCGGCGATATTCTTAACTCCATGATCCCCATCACCCGGGATGGCGACGTGCTGGGCTACATCTGGGCGAATGAGTTGACGGAAGATATCCAGCGTCAGGCGTGGAGGATGGACGTGCGCATCATTGCGGTGCTGGCGGCAGGTCTGCTCTGTAGCCTGCTCTTGATCGTGCTGTTTTCCCGACGCCTTGGCGCCAATATCGACATCATCACGGACGGTCTGTCGACGCTGGCGCAAAAAACGCCAGCACAACTTCCCAATCTGCCTGGCGAACTGGGGCAAATTAGCCGCAGCGTTAACGCGTTGGCGCAAACGTTGCGTGAAACGAAAACCCTTAACGATCTGATCATTGAAAACGCCGCCGATGGGGTGATCGCAATCGATAGACAGGGCGATGTCACCACCATGAACCCTGCGGCGGAAATGATTACCGGCTATACGCTCAATGAACTGGTCGGTCGCCCCTATGCCACCCTCTTCTCCGACCCGCATTTTGCCAGCCCGGTTCTCGATACCCTGGCGCACGGGACGGAGCATCTGGCACAGGAAGTTAGCTTTCCGGCGCGCGACCGCACCATTGAACTCAGTGTCACCACCAGCCGTATTCATAACCCCAATGGTGAATTGATCGGTGCGCTGGTGATTTTTTCCGACCTGACCGCCCGCAAAGAAACGCAGCGTCGCCTGGCGCAAACCGAGAGACTTGCCACTTTGGGTGAACTGATGGCCGGGGTGGCGCATGAGGTACGTAATCCGCTCACCGCCATCCGGGGTTATGTGCAGATCATCCGTCAACAAACCAGCCTGCCTGTGCATCAGGAATATCTGTCCGTGGTACTAAAAGAAATTGATTCCATCAACAAAGTCATTCAGCAGTTGCTGGATTTCTCCCGGCCGCGACAAAGTCAGTGGCAGCAAGTGCTGCTCAATTCGCTGATCGAAGAGACGCTGATTCTGGTGCAAACCTCCGGCGTTCAGGCACGGATCACGTTCAACTTTGAACAGGATACGGGACTGCCTGCCATCGTTGCCGATCGTGAACTGTTAAAACAGGTGATCCTCAATCTTTTGATTAATGCCGTGCAGGCCATCAACGCACGCGGTGAAATCCGCATTCGCACCTGGCAATATTCAGCCACGCAACAAGCCGTGGCGATTGAAGATAACGGCGGTGGGATTGATATCGCGCTACAGAAAAAGATTTTTGACCCCTTTTTCACCACCAAAGCCTCAGGAACAGGGCTTGGACTCGCGCTCAGCCAGCGCATTATCAATGCTCATCAGGGTGATATTCACGTCGCCAGCATGCCCGGATGTGGCGCGACGTTTACCCTTATTTTACCGATTAACCCGCAGGGAAACTTGTCAGTATGAAAACCCGCTACCGTATCCTCATTGTGGATGACGAAGATAACGTTCGTCGCATGCTCACCACCGCCTTTTCGCTACAGGGGCATGAAACGCACTGTGCCAGCAACGGGGAGGAAGCGTTGCAGCGCTTTGCCGACGCTCCACCGGATGTGGTGCTGATGGATATCCGCATGCCGGAAATGAACGGGATCGACGCCCTGAAAGTCATGCGCACTCAGCAGCCGCGCATCCCCGTGATCCTGATGACCGCTTACGCCGAAGTCGAAACCGCCGTCGAAGCATTAC
Organism: Citrobacter sp. RHB35-C17; assembly: GCF_013816795.1. Taxonomy (NCBI): domain Bacteria; kingdom Pseudomonadati; phylum Pseudomonadota; class Gammaproteobacteria; order Enterobacterales; family Enterobacteriaceae; genus Citrobacter; species Citrobacter sp. RHB35-C17. The sequence continues at coordinate 3,051,283 of NZ_CP057150.1, forward strand.
GCAGCGGGGCGTTTGATTACGTGATCAAACCTTTCGATCTCGATGAACTGAATTTACTGATCCAACGCGCCCTGCAACTGCAGGCGATGAAACAGGAGATCCGCAACCTGCATCAGGCGCTGAGCACCAGCTGGCAGTGGGGACATATCCTGACCAACAGTCCGCGGATGATGGATATCTGCAAAGACACGGCGAAAATTGCCCTGTCGCAGGCCAACGTTCTGATCAGTGGTGAAAGCGGTACCGGCAAGGAGTTGATTGCGCGCGCTATTCACTACAATTCGCGCCGGGCAAACGGTCCGTTTATCAAAATCAACTGCGCCGCGTTACCGGAGTCGCTGCTGGAAAGCGAGTTGTTCGGTCATGAAAAAGGGGCCTTCACCGGCGCACAAACTCAGCGTCAGGGACTGTTCGAACGCGCTCATCAGGGAACGCTGCTACTCGATGAAATTGGTGAAATGCCGCTGGTGCTCCAGGCTAAATTACTGCGCATTCTGCAGGAACGGGAATTCGAACGCGTGGGCGGGCATCAGACGATTCAGGTGGATATCCGCATCGTCGCTGCCACCAACCGCGATCTCCATGCGATGGTGAAAGAAGGCGCTTTCCGTGAAGACCTGTTCTATCGTCTGAATGTGATTCATCTGCAACTTCCCCCGCTGCGCGAACGACGGGAAGACATTGCGCTGCTGGCTAACCACTTCCTGCAGAAATTCAGTTCGGAAAATCAGCGCGACATTATTGAGATCGATCCGGCAGCCATGTCAATGCTTACCACCTGGCCCTGGCCCGGAAACATCCGCGAACTTTCAAACGTCATTGAGCGGGCGGTGGTGATGAATACCGGCGCCGTCATTTTTGCAGAAGATCTGCCTGCCCCGCTCCGCCAGCCGGTGGGTGGTGGCAGCGAGATAAAGGCCACACAGCCTGGTGAACGCAATCTGAAAGAAGAGATTAAACGCGAAGAGAAGCGGATCATTATCGAGGTACTTGAACAGCATGAAGGAAACCGCACCCGCGCCGCCCTGATGTTAGGCATCAGTCGACGTGCCCTGATGTATAAATTGCAGGAATACGGTATCGATACGGCAGGCTTGTAGAACCAGAATCTGCTATGCAGAATTTTGCACAGTGCGCAAAATTCTGCATAGCATCCGCACTAAGATCACACAACACCCCCATGAATATTTAATTATATTCAACAAGTTAACTAATATCCCTGTCCGTTAGCCATTCTGGCATCCCGCTTGCTATTCCCTTTGTGTACCCAAAATGGAGTATGCAAAAGGGAAACATAATGAAAACAAAACTGATTACCTTACAGAACGCTGCCGGATTCTTTCGTGACGGCATGACCATCATGGTTGGTGGTTTTATGGGGGTCGGGACCCCGCCCCGCCTTGTCGAAGCCTTACTTGAATCCGGCGTCAGAGACCTGACACTGATCGCCAACGATACCGCCTTTGTCGATACCGGCATCGGCCCGCTGATCGTCAATGGCCGGGTGAACAAAGTCATTGCGTCCCATATCGGCACTAACCCGGAAACCGGGCGTCGGATGATCGCCAAAGAGATGGACGTTCAGCTGGTGCCGCAGGGTACGCTGATTGAACAGATCCGCTGCGGCGGTGCTGGACTCGGCGGCTTCCTGACCCCAACCGGCGTCGGCACGATTGTGGAAGATGGCAAACAAACCCTGACGCTTGACGGCAAAACCTGGCTACTGGAGCGACCGTTGCGTGCCGACCTGGCACTCATCCGCGCGCACCGTGCCGACCCACTCGGCAACCTGACCTACCAACTCAGCGCCCGCAACTTCAACCCGCTTATTGCCCTCGCCGCCGATATCACCCTGGTGGAACCTGACGAACTCGTTGAGACAGGCGATCTGTTGCCTGACCAGATAGTCACCCCCGGCGCCGTTATCGACCATATCGTCATGCCACAGGAGAGCAAATAATGGATGCTAAACAACGTATTGCGCGCCGTGTGGCGCAAGAACTTCGCGATGGTGATGTTGTGAATTTAGGCATTGGCCTGCCGACGATGGTCGCCAACTATCTGCCGGATGACATTCATATCACCCTGCAATCAGAGAACGGATTTCTCGGACTGGGACCGGTCACGACCGCGCATCCCGATCTGGTGAACGCCGGTGGTCAACCCTGCGGAATATTGCCGGGTGCGGCGATGTTCGACAGCGCGATGTCATTCGCGCTGATTCGTGGCGGCCACGTCGATGCCTGCGTACTGGGCGGGTTGCAGGTTGATGAACAGGCTAACCTCGCGAACTGGGTCGTGCCCGGCAAAATGGTCCCTGGGATGGGCGGCGCGATGGATCTGGTAACCGGAGCGCGCAAAGTGATTATCGCGATGGAACACTGCGCGAAAGACGGCTCGGCGAAAATCCTTCGCCACTGCACCATGCCACTGACGGCCCAGCATGCGGTGCATATGCTGGTTACCGAACTCGCCGTGTTCCGCTTTATCGACGGCAAAATGTGGCTGACGGAAATCGTCGACGGGTGCGACCTCGATACTCTGCGAGCAAAAACAGAAGCGCAGTTTGACATTGTCGCCGATCTGGTCGTTCAGCGAGGTGAAGCATGATCGGCCGTATCTCGCGTTTCATGACGCGCTTCGTCAGTCGCTGGCTGCCCGATCCCCTGATTTTCGCCATGCTGCTGACGCTGTTGACGTTCGGCATCGCGCTGTGGCTGACGCCGCAAACGCCGATCAGTATGGTGCGTTTCTGGGGGGATGGCTTCTGGAATCTGCTGGCCTTCGGGATGCAGATGGCGTTGATCATCGTGACAGGTCACGCGCTGGCCAGTTCCGGTCCGGTGAAAAACCTGCTGCGTACTGCCGCGTCTGCCGCAAAAACGCCCGCGCAGGGCGTAATGCTGGTAACCTTCTTTGGCTCCGTCGCCTGCGTCATCAACTGGGGCTTCGGTCTGGTAGTGGGAGCGATGTTTGCCCGTGAAGTTGCCCGTCGCGTGCCGGGATCCGATTATCCGCTGCTGATTGCCTGCGCTTATATCGGTTTTCTGACCTGGGGCGGCGGCTTCTCCGGCTCGATGCCCCTGCTGGCGGCAACGCCGGGTAACCCGGTGGAACACATTGCGGGCCTGATTCCGGTCAGCGACACCCTGTTTACCGGTTTCAACATCTTCATCACTCTCGGTCTGATTGTGGTCATGCCGTTTATCACCCGCATGATGACGCCAAAACCGTCGGATGTTGTCAGCGTCGATCCGAAACTGTTGATGGAAGAGCCTGATTTCCAGAAGACCTTGCCAGCAGATGCGCCTCCGTCCGAAAAACTGGAAGAGAGCCGAATCCTGGCGCTGATCATTGGGGCATTAGGCATCGCTTATCTCGGGATCTACTTCGCCGAGAAAGGGTTCAACATCACCATCAACACCGTCAACCTGATGTTTATGATTGCCGGTCTGCTGCTGCACAAAACGCCGATGGCCTATATGCGCGCCATTAGTGCCGCTGCGCGCAGCACCGCCGGTATCCTGGTGCAGTTCCCGTTCTATGCCGGTATCCAGTTGATGATGGAGCACTCCGGTCTCGGAGGACTCATCACCGAGTTCTTCATCAACGTCGCCAATAAAGACACCTTCCCGGTCATGACCTTCTTCAGCTCTGCGCTGATCAATTTTGCCGTGCCGTCAGGCGGTGGCCACTGGGTTATTCAGGGACCGTTCGTCATGCCAGCCGCGCAAGCGCTAGGGGCCGATCTGGGTAAATCCGTGATGGCGATTGCCTACGGCGAGCAGTGGATGAACATGGCGCAACCCTTCTGGGCGCTTCCCGCACTGGCCATCGCCGGGTTGGGGGTTCGCGACATCATGGGGTACTGCATCACCGCCCTGCTTTTCTCCGGTGTCATTTTTGTTGTCGGTCTGACCTTTTTCTGACGGCAGCGACTCACTTTTAAGGAACAGAAGATGAAAAATTGTGTCATCGTCAGCGCAGTACGTACCGCCATCGGCAGCTTCAACGGCGCGCTGGCCACCACCAGCGCCATCGAACTTGGCGCGACTGTGATTAGCGCCGCGCTGGAACGCGCGCAACTCGACCCGCAACGTGTGGATGAAGTGATCATGGGCAACGTGTTGCAGGCCGGTCTGGGACAAAACCCGGCGCGGCAGGCACTGTTAAAAAGCGGCCTTAGCGAAACCGTCTGCGGGTTTACCGTCAACAAAGTCTGCGGTTCAGGGCTCAAAAGCGTCGCACTGGCCGCCCAGGCAATTCAGGCCGGTCAGGCACAGGCGCTGGTTGCTGGCGGCATGGAAAACATGAGTCTAGCCCCCTATCTGCTGGATGCGAAAGCCCGCTGGGGTTATCGCCTCGGCGACGGCCAGTTGTCGGATGTGATTCTGCGTGACGGTCTGCTCTGTGCCACCCATGGTTATCACATGGGGATCACCGCCGAAAACGTCGCCCGTGAATACGGTATCAGCCGCGACATGCAGGATGAGCTCGCACTGCTCTCTCAGAAAAAAGCGGTCGCCGCCATCCATTCTGGCGCCTTTGAGGCCGAAATTGTGCCGGTCAGCGTCACGTCGCGTAAAAAAACCATTGTCTTTGACCGCGACGAATTCCCCAAGGCTGACTCAACAGCAGAAGGTCTTGCGGCACTGCGTCCGGCGTTTGATAAGGCCGGCACCGTCACCGCTGGCAACGCCTCTGGGATCAACGACGGCGCGGCCGCGCTGGTGGTCATGGAAGAATCTGCCGCACTGGCGGCAGGACTGAAACCGCTGGCACGCATTAAGGCATATGCCAGCGGCGGCGTCGCGCCAGCGCTGATGGGGATGGGGCCGGTACCCGCCACGCAGAAAGCCCTGAAACAATGCGGATTGCAGCTTTCCGATATCGATCTGATTGAAGCCAATGAGGCGTTTGCCGCGCAGTTCCTTGCCGTCGGCAAGACGCTGGGCTTCGACCCACAAAAGGTGAACGTGAACGGTGGCGCGATTGCGCTTGGGCATCCGATCGGCGCCAGCGGCGCGCGGATCCTGGTGACATTGCTGCATGCGCTTTCCGCCAGGGATAAGACGCTGGGTCTGGCAACGCTGTGCATCGGCGGCGGTCAGGGTATTGCAATGATTGTGGAAAGGATGAATTAACCCCTGGGGTCCCCTGGTTAGACACTAAATCCTTCGAGTCGCAGGACAACAGGCAGCAGGCATTTTGAACAACGCTTTCGCTGGCTTAAAGGGACGAGGCTCATCGACGAGCCGGGTCGCTTCGTCGCCAACACAGAGGCTGCTTGAAGGATAAAGTGTATCTGTCATAATAAACAAAACCGAGGGACCTCAATGAACATTATCGAACAACTTCAGTTACTGGTAAAAACAGGTACGCACGCGGAGCAAACAATTAGCCGTTACATTCTGGCTACATTATCGGGCGCGGAAAAACTGACGTCGACGGCAATTTCAAAAAAGACGCAAACCAGCCAACCCTCCATTGTTCGCTTTGCGCAATCTCTCGGTTATACCGGCTTTACTTCATTTAAATATGATTTAATTAAGTGTCTGCGCAGCGAACCTGAGGCACTGCTTCCGGCCCAGGCAACGAAAAACAATGTTATTCTTGGCGAGTTTATTAATAATAATAACCCTGCGGCCCTTAATACTTTCTTTGAAATTATTAATTCCAGCCGTAACCTCTATTTCTGTCATCCGCGAGAACTGAGTTCATTACTCAGCAATATCATTCAGGATTATAGTGATATTGGTAAAGTCTGCATTCCCGTAGAGTACCAGAATGCCCATTCATTGCTGACAAACACCCTGACGGATTGTGATTCCGTGATCCTGCTTCCTGGACTCAAAGATGAGCCGGATAATCAACTCATTACCTTGATTCGCGAGCATGAGGCCGCCTCACTGGCAGTCGCCTGCCATCAGAGCGGCGCGACGCTTGCCGATGTAACCTTATATACGCCTCAGTCCAGCGTCAGCCCCCTCAGTTTCGCCGCACTGAAAATGTCTTTACACACGCTTTTTTTCCACGCCCTGCAATATTGCTATCTGAATATGAATAATGAAAAGGCGCCTCATAAACAATGATCATCGACCGGGTTGAGGGGGAATAACGAACCCTACCTTAATCAAAGAAATTAAAGCCAGCAAAACGGTTTATGAGGCGTAAACCACCGATGAGTTATAACTGCACAATACGTCCTGTCGATAACGAATGATGCACGGCTTCACATATTAACGTCGCCTGCAACCCATCATCAGCGGTTGCCAGATAAGGGGTATCAAATAATATGTGCTCAACAAAATCATGTATTGGCTGAATCCCATAGCCACTGGCTTTATTATTAACGTAATTAATAAAATTATAATTTGGCGTTGCACTGCGCTGAGGGGTGAACATTTCATATCCCCGCAACTGCGCATCGGCGCGATAATAGTTATTCTCGGTAATAACAAAACTACGCCCATCGTTTGCTTTGGGAAATGAAGGTGGTAAGCACCACCCCACTTCAACGGTCCATTGCGCGCCATTATCAAAGGTGACAAACGACTGAATGGTATCCCAGGAATCAACGCCTTCCGCCACCAGCTTCTTCTTCTGCCCTATCGCATAGACGCTCACCGCATTGGCACCGTTCATATAATATCTAATCAAATCAAAACAATGCGTTCCGAGAAAATGAACGGGAGAACTCTCATTCGCCCATGACAGCCAGTTTTTCGGCACGTCGATAATATCGTCCATGCTCATATAGCCACGCAGGACCTGACCGGTTTCGGGTTTCAGCAACTCATGGTGAATATGCTGTGCCATCCCGTCCCAACGCTTGTGGTAATCAACGCCAATCTTCACTCCTTGTTGCTGCGCACAGCGGATGATTTCCCGACATTCCGCTGACGTTGTCGCCATCGGTTTTTCTATCAGCACATGTTTGCCCGCCCTGATGGCTTCAATCGTGGCATCAAAGTGGAACGGATCCGGTGTCGCGATTGATACCAGATCAACGTCCGTCGCGGCAAACAACTCTGCCAGCGAGGCATAACCAGGCACCTGAAACTCCGCCGCAACGTTGGCGCGGATGTCCGGATTGATCTCGCAAAACCCCACCAGGTTCACCCACGGATTATAGTGATACGCATTGATATGATGTTTGCCATAAATACCGGCCCCCACCACCGCGGCATTGATTTTGTTCATTACACATTTCCTCAGTTAAACAAGCCAAACGAAAACAGATAACCGATGGCCACCGCCAGAGGCGCGGTAATCATCCGTGACAGCAAGAAAGAGGGCACGCCAAGACGAATGGTCTTCTCTTTCGCCTCCTGCATGGAAAGCCCAACGGGAATGAAATCGGCACCGACCTGGACGTTAATCGCGAACAGCGCCGGCAACGCCATCAGCGGTGAAACCACCCCGCTACCGATTAGCGTTCCTACCAGCACACCAACGACCTGCGCAATCGCCGCGCCAGGAGCCAGAATGGGAGAGATGAAGGGCAGACCACAAATAATCGCAATCACAAACAGACCGGTTAACGATCCGGCAAGCGGCGACAGCGCATTCCCGGTCCACTGACCAATCGCGGTCTCCTGAACCAGAGCGATCAGAACCGAGATAAAGGCCATAAAGGGGATCACGTTTTTAATACACAGCTCGACCGATTCACGCGCCGAGGAGTAGAGCAGGCTGACAAAGTTACCGATTCCCGTCGCAAAACGCGTCATCAACTCCAGCGCGGTGTTGGTCGCGGAACCGCGTGGTTTTGCCTCCACGCGTTCGTGAGCCACGGCACAGGCATGGTCTGCCGGGAGAGGATCACTGAGCTCAACGTTTTCCTCCCCGGTTACCGGTTGATTAATGGTTTCAATCAGCGAAAGCGATTCAAGACTGACATCAGAGATGTAAATATCTTCGGTGATATATTTCGCCAGCGGCCCCATCGCACCGGTAGGGAGTACGTTGATTGTCTTGATTCTTTTCTGCGGATAAATGCCGCAGCGCAGTGAACCGCCACAGTTGATGACCACACAAAGGATTTTCTTATCATCCGGCATGGCGTCAAAGCCGTTAACCACGGTCATTTCCAGCATTTCACCCAGTTTTTTCGCGACCGGATCAATGGTTTTGCCGGTAAGCGACAGGATGACCATGCGGGTATCGCGAGATAAATACATGTCATCGCCAATCCCTGAATGACCTTTTTTAATCAGTACGGTTTTCATTGGTTTTCCTCATTATTGTCAATGGGCCAATCAATTCATTTACGGATGGAGAACAATGACTGTTAACGTGTAATGAACCATAGGCTATTGGCTTTTCAGCCCCGTCAAATACCACTGTCACATGACCTAACTCGCATAAATTTTGCCATGCGGCCTCTCCCCAGCAGGTTATATTCCAGGTCTGATTATTAATCTGCAGAACATAATCCATTGTTTTTTGTAATGGGGTAACATCACAAACAATATTCTTAATGACCAGGACATAATCGAGATAATCTTCCGGAGCATGGTCATTAAAGGTAATCAACATGCCATTAAGCAGTCCCTCTTCCACTTTTCTTCCAGCCTTTACGACGTCAGCCGAAAATAGTACTTTCATTGTTTTCCCTTATTCCTGATTAAGTTCGCGTTTCTCCAGCCGGGTGAAGATATATTCCGTCAGAAAACCACGGATAAAACCGAGTAGAATACCCGCAGCGATATAGCGTAATGCCAGGTCGGCAACCGGTAGATCGAGTCGCGTCAGGCCAGCGGCGACGCCCAGCCAGATAAAGAGTTCAGATGGCACAATGTGTGGGAACAGAGAGGTCAGCGGGTGTACGGTGCTGCCCAGCGCATCCTGATAAGCGGGTTTACAACGTTCGGGCAGAAATTTACCCATCGTCAGCGCACCCGGACTGCTAAGAAAGAACCAGGCAAAACTCGGCAAAATTCCATAGGTTAATATTTTTGACTTCCCCATCAGGGTGGCGACTTTTTCCATTCGCTGTTGGCCAATTAATTTCATAATAAAATTAACGGTCAAAATTAAGGTTATCAGCATCGGAATGGTACTGACGATCATCCCGGAGAATATCTTACCTGCGCTCTGGAAAAGATGGATAAAGCCTTCTGCTATTTCAACTATCATAGTTAACTCCCAACGTGTAGGTATAAGTATATTCATCCGTCAGAAGTGTATTGACAGATGAAGGCAGCCAACGCTTTTGTCTTTAAGAATTCAGATGATGTTATTTAATAATTTTTCAGTTCTCCTGGCAGTAAGGGCTCGTAAATATCGCGGTTTGGTAACAGGAAAGTTAACGGGAAATGGCTGCACAAACAGTGAGCACCTTCACAGAGTTATAATTATTCATTTTATTTTGTATTTTTATACATGAAGGAAAAAGTCACCGGACAGGACCTTTTGGCGAGGGGAAATGGTGAATTCAGGACGAAAAAAAGGGAGGCAGCGCCTCCCTTTTGTGCAGTCGTTAAACTCGCCGATTACTCGTCAGCGTCATCGGCGACATCGTCGTCGGTTTCCGCTTCCGGGGCGATATCATCATCCCCTTCCGCCGCGCTACCGTCGATGGAGTCGAGTTCTTCGTCATCCACCGGCTCAGCCACACGCTGCAGACCCACCACGTTTTCATCTTCCGCCGTACGGATGAGGATCACGCCCTGAGTATTACGTCCTACCACGCTGATTTCCGACACGCGAGTACGCACCAGCGTACCGGCATCGGTGATCATCATGATCTGGTCGCAATCATCAACCTGCACCGCGCCAACAACAGAACCGTTGCGCTCGGTCACTTTGATAGAGATAACGCCCTGCGTCGCACGGGACTTGGTCGGATACTCTTCCGCCGCCGTACGCTTACCGTAACCATTTTGCGTCACGGTCAGGATCGCGCCTTCACCACGTGGAATAATCAGGGAGACGACTTTGTCTTCGCCCGCCAGCTTGATGCCTCGTACGCCAGTCGCAGTACGGCCCATCGCACGGACGGCGTCCTCTTTAAAGCGCACCACTTTGCCCGCCGCCGAGAACAGCATGACTTCGTCAGAACCGGAGGTCAGATCCACACCAATCAGTTCGTCGCCATCGTTCAGGTTCACCGCAATGATACCGGCAGAACGCGGGCGGCTGAATTCGGTCAGCGCGGTTTTCTTCACCGTACCGCTGGCAGTCGCCATAAAGACGTTCACACCCTCTTCGTACTCACGAACCGGCAGGATAGCGGTAATACGTTCGTCGGCTTCCAGCGGCAGCAGGTTGACGATCGGACGGCCACGCGCACCACGGCTCGCTTCTGGCAGTTGATAAACCTTCATCCAGTACAGACGACCCCGGCTGGAGAAGCAGAGGATCGTGTCATGGGTGTTGGCCACCAGCAGACGGTCAATAAAGTCTTCTTCTTTAATACGTGCAGCCGATTTGCCTTTCCCACCACGACGTTGTGCTTCGTAGTCGGTCAGCGGCTGATACTTCACGTAGCCCTGATGAGACAGGGTCACAACCACATCTTCCTGGTTGATCAGATCTTCGATATTGATATCAGCGCTATTCGCGGTGATTTCGGTACGACGCTCATCGCCAAACTGATCGCGGATCAGCTCCAGCTCTTCGCGAATCACTTCCATCAGGCGATCGGCGCTGCCCAGAATGTGCAGCAGTTCCGCGATCTGTTCCAGCAGCTCTTTGTATTCATCGAGCAGTTTTTCATGCTCAAGGCCGGTCAGTTTCTGCAGACGCAGATCCAGAATCGCCTGGGCCTGCTGTTCTGTCAGGTAGTACTGACCGTCACGCACGCCGAATTCTGGCTCCAGCCATTCCGGACGCGCAGCGTCGTCACCAGCACGTTCCAGCATCGCAGCCACGTTGCCCAGATCCCACGGACGTGCGATCAATGCGGCTTTCGCTTCCGACGGGGTCGGCGCACGACGAATCAGTTCAATGATCGGGTCGATGTTCGCCAGCGCAATCGCCAGTGCTTCAAGGATATGCGCACGATCGCGGGCTTTACGCAGTTCGAAAATGGTACGGCGGGTCACCACTTCACGGCGGTGGCGCACAAACGCTGAAATGATGTCTTTCAGGTTCATGATCTTCGGCTGACCATGGTGCAGTGCCACCATGTTGATACCGAAAGAGACCTGCAGTTGAGTCTGGGAGTAGAGGTTGTTCAGTACCACTTCCCCGACCGCGTCGCGCTTAACTTCAATCACGATGCGCATACCGTCTTTGTCAGACTCGTCACGCAGCGCGCTGATGCCTTCAACGCGTTTGTCTTTTACCAGTTCCGCGATTTTCTCGATCAGGCGCGCTTTGTTCACCTGATACGGAATTTCATGCACGATAATGGTTTCACGACCGGTTTTCGCGTCTACTTCCACTTCCGCGCGGGCACGGATGTACACTTTACCGCGACCGGTACGATAGGCTTCTTCAATACCGCGACGACCGTTGATGATCGCCGCCGTCGGGAAGTCCGGACCCGGGATGTATTCCATCAGCCCTTCAATGCTGATGTCTTCATTGTCGATATACGCCAGGCAGCCGTTAACCACTTCCGTCAGGTTGTGTGGCGGGATGTTGGTCGCCATCCCTACTGCGATACCGGACGAACCGTTTACCAACAGGTTCGGGATTTTGGTCGGCATAACGTCAGGGATTTTTTCCGTGCCGTCATAGTTGTCGACAAAATCAACCGTCTCTTTTTCCAGATCGGCCATTAACTCATGGGCAATCTTCGCCAGACGGATTTCCGTATAACGCATCGCCGCCGCGGAATCGCCATCGATGGAACCGAAGTTCCCCTGGCCATCCACCAGCATATATCGCAGCGAGAACGGCTGAGCCATACGGACAATGGTGTCGTATACCGCAGAGTCGCCATGCGGGTGGTATTTACCGATTACGTCACCAACGACACGGGCTGATTTCTTATAGGCTTTGTTCCAGTCATTGCCCAATACGTTCATGGCGTAAAGTACGCGACGGTGTACCGGCTTCAGGCCATCTCGGACATCCGGCAGCGCACGGCCAACAATGACCGACATCGCATAATCCAGATAAGAGTTCTTCAGCTCTTCCTCAATGTTGACCGGTGTAATTTCTCTCGCAAGGTCGCTCATCTAACCGCTATCCCTCTACTGTATCCCGGATTCAAAGGTCGCAAATTATAACACAACCGCAGAGATTGAGGTAAACCAATAAGCTTTATTCACCCGCGTGGACTGATATACTCCTGTCACTAGCCCTATAAGGAGTAAAAGCCCCGATGAATGCCGTAAAACCACCGGTAAACCACAACGTTGACCATGAAGAAATTGCCAAGTTTGAAGCAGTCGCGTCGCGCTGGTGGGATCTGGAAGGCGAATTTAAGCCGTTGCATCGCATTAACCCGCTGCGGCTGGGTTATATTGCTGAACGCTCAGGCGGCCTGTTTGGTAAAAAGGTGCTCGACGTCGGCTGCGGCGGCGGCATTCTGGCAGAGAGCATGGCGCGTGAAGGCGCCACAGTGACCGGTCTGGACATGGGGTTTGAGCCCTTGCAGGTAGCAAAACTGCATGCGCTGGAAAGTGGTATTCAGGTGGATTACGTGCAGGAAACCGTGGAAGAACACGCGGCAAAACATGCCCATCAGTATGACGTGGTAACCTGTATGGAGATGCTGGAACATGTGCCCGATCCGCAATCGGTGGTCCGCGCCTGCGCGCAGCTGGTGAAACCCGGCGGCGAGGTGTTCTTCTCAACGCTCAACCGTAATGGCAAATCCTGGCTGATGGCGGTTGTCGGTGCGGAATATATTTTACGCATGGTGCCGAAAGGGACCCATGATGTGAAGAAATTTATTAAACCTGCGGAGCTGCTAGGTTGGGTGGATCAGACGGTCTTGCAGGAGCGCCATATGACCGGGTTGCACTACAACCCCATCACCAACACCTTCAAGCTTGGCCCTGGCGTTGATGTGAACTATATGGTGCATACCACCGCAAAAGCGGAATAAGCCCCCTGCCTGATGGCGCTTCGCTTATCAGGCCTACAAAGATGTGCCTGTAGGCCGGATACAACATTACTGTCGCCATCCGGCTTACAAAAATTGCGCCAGATCATGAGAACTTTCTACACCTTCGTTGAAGAAATCAGCACTCGATCAAATTATCTATTTTTTTTATGAATTATTGACATCCCCGCCAGGCCTTATGCGACGTGCACTTAGCCTTTCTTACCCTTTTGCAACCTCAATTTAACCTCAAAATCAACTCTTGTGCTGAAAAGAATCCCTACTAGAATACTCACCATATAGCGTTTACTTTAACACTCAACCCCTACATATAGTATTTATCCACAGAGTTAGTCACAAGGTGGCATTGTGGATAATGCAGGGGATATTTTTTCTTTCACGGACAGGTAAAAAACCACATGAATCAGAGTCTGCTGGTGACAAAGCGTGATGGTAGTACAGAGCGCATCAATCTCGACAAAATCCATCGGGTTCTGGATTGGGCGGCAGAAGGACTGAATAACGTATCGATCTCTCAGGTCGAACTGCGCTCCCACATCCAGTTTTATGACGGTATCAAGACCTCCGATATCCATGAAACGATCATTAAAGCGGCGGCGGACCTGATCTCCCGCGATGCGCCGGATTATCAGTATCTGGCTGCGCGTCTGGCGATTTTCCATCTGCGTAAAAAAGCCTACGGCGAATTTGAACCGCCGAAACTGTTTGACCATGTGGTGAAAATGGTTGAAATGGGCAAATACGACAATCATCTGCTGGAAGACTACACGGAAGAAGAGTTCAAGCAGATGGACTCGTTCATCGTACACGACCGTGATATGACCTTCTCCTACGCCGCCGTTAAGCAGCTGGAAGGGAAATATCTGGTACAAAACCGTGTCACCGGTGAGATCTACGAAAGCGCCCAGTTCCTCTATATTCTGGTAGCAGCCTGCCTGTTCTCGAATTACCCGCGCGAAACCCGTCTGGAATACGTCAAACGTTTTTATGACGCGGTGTCGACGTTCAAAATTTCTCTGCCGACGCCGATCATGTCCGGCGTTCGTACCCCGACGCGTCAGTTCAGCTCTTGCGTGCTGATCGAGTGCGGCGACAGCCTGGACTCGATCAACGCCACCTCCAGCGCGATTGTGAAATACGTTTCCCAGCGTGCTGGTATCGGTATCAACGCCGGTCGTATCCGTGCGCTGGGCAGCCCGATTCGCGGCGGCGAAGCGTTCCACACCGGCTGTATCCCGTTCTACAAGCACTTCCAGACCGCCGTGAAATCCTGCTCTCAGGGCGGTGTACGCGGTGGTGCGGCCACGCTGTTCTACCCGATGTGGCATCTGGAAGTGGAAAGCCTGCTGGTATTGAAAAACAACCGTGGCGTGGAAGGCAACCGCGTGCGTCACATGGACTACGGCGTACAAATCAACAAACTGATGTACACCCGTCTGCTGAAAGGGGAAGACATTACCCTGTTCAGCCCGTCCGACGTCCCTGGCCTGTATGATGCGTTCTTCGCCGATCAGGACGAGTTCGAGCGTTTGTACACGAAATATGAGAAAGACGATAGCATCCGCAAACAGCGTGTCAAAGCCGTTGAACTGTTCTCGCTGATGATGCAGGAACGCGCCTCTACGGGGCGTATCTATATTCAGAACGTTGACCACTGCAACACCCACAGCCCGTTCGATCCGCAGGTCGCGCCGGTGCGCCAGTCCAACCTGTGTCTGGAAATCGCGCTGCCAACCAAACCGCTGATGGATGTGAACGACGAAAACGGTGAAATCGCCCTGTGTACGCTCTCCGCGTTCAACCTGGGAGCAATCAACAGCCTCGAGGAACTGGAAGAGCTGGCGGTACTGGCCGTTCGTGCCCTTGATGCGCTGTTAGATTATCAGGACTACCCGATCCCGGCTGCCAAACGTGGTGCGATGGGGCGTCGTACGCTGGGTATTGGCGTGATTAACTACGCTTACTATCTGGCGAAGCACGGCGTACGTTACTCCGACGGCAGCGCCAACAACCTGACGCACAAAACGTTTGAAGCCATTCAGTACTATCTGCTGAAGGCCTCTAACGAACTGGCGATTGAACAAGGCGCCTGCCCATGGTTTAACGAAACCACCTACGCACAGGGCATTCTGCCGATCGATACTTACAAGAAAGATCTGGATGCCATCACCAGTGAACCGCTGCATCATGACTGGGAAGCGCTTCGTGAGTCCATCAAGACCCACGGTCTGCGTAACTCAACGCTCTCTGCCCTGATGCCGTCCGAGACCTCTTCGCAGATCTCGAACGCCACTAACGGTATTGAGCCGCCGCGCGGTTACGTCAGCATTAAAGCGTCGAAAGACGGCATCCTGCGTCAGGTCGTGCCGGACTACGAGCACCTGGGCAACGCCTATGAGCTGCTGTGGGAAATGCCGGGGAATGACGGTTATCTGCAACTGGTCGGGATTATGCAGAAGTTTATCGATCAGTCGATTTCAGCCAACACCAATTACGATCCGTCGCGCTTCCCGTCCGGAAAAGTGCCGATGCAGCAGTTGCTCAAAGACCTGCTCACCGCCTATAAGTTCGGGGTCAAAACGCTGTATTATCAGAACACCCGCGACGGCGCGGAAGATGCCCAGGACGATCTGGTGCCATCCATTCAGGACGATGGCTGCGAAAGCGGCGCATGTAAGATTTAATCTGTTGCCGGATGGCGGCGAAAAGCCTCATCCGGCCTACAAAATCAATCGGATGTTGTAGGCCGGATAAGCGAAGCGCCATCCGGCATTACACAGCTGACAGGACTCACTTCAATGGCATACACCACATTTTCACAGACGAAAAACGATCAACTGCTGGAGCCGATGTTTTTTGGTCAGCCGGTTAACGTGGCCCGCTACGATCAGCAAAAATATGACATCTTCGAAAAGCTGATCGAAAAACAACTCTCCTTCTTCTGGCGTCCTGAAGAGGTTGACGTTTCACGCGACCGCATCGACTACCAGGCGCTGCCAGAGCATGAAAAACACATTTTTATCAGCAATCTGAAGTACCAGACGCTGCTGGATTCTATTCAGGGGCGTAGCCCGAACGTGGCACTGCTGCCGCTGATCTCCATTCCGGAACTGGAAACCTGGGTCGAAACCTGGGCCTTCTCCGAGACCATTCACTCGCGCTCTTACACCCATATCATTCGTAATATCGTTAACGATCCGGCTATTGTGTTTGATGACATCGTCACCAACGAGCAGATCCAGAAACGTGCGGAAGGCATTTCCAGCTATTACGATGAGCTGATTGAGATGACCAGCTACTGGCACCTGCTGGGCGAAGGGACGCACACCGTGAACGGCAAAACCGTCACCGTGAACCTGCGTGCGCTGAAGAAAAAACTGTATCTGTGCCTGATGAGCGTCAACGCGCTGGAAGCAATCCGCTTCTACGTCAGCTTCGCCTGCTCATTCGCTTTCGCCGAGCGTGAACTGATGGAAGGCAACGCTAAAATCATTCGCCTGATTGCCCGTGACGAAGCGCTGCACTTGACTGGCACTCAGCACATGCTGAACCTGTTGCGCAGCGGCGTTGACGATCCGGAAATGGCGGAAATTGCCGAAGAGTGTAAGCAGGAGTGCTATGACCTGTTTGTGCAGGCCGCCCTGCAGGAAAAAGAGTGGGCAGACTATCTGTTCCGCGACGGTTCAATGATCGGCCTGAACAAAGACATTCTGTGCCAGTACGTCGAATACATCACCAACATTCGTATGCAGGCGGTCGGTCTGGATCTGCCGTTCCAGACCCGTTCCAACCCGATCCCGTGGATCAACACCTGGCTGGTGTCCGATAACGTTCAGGTGGCCCCGCAGGAAGTGGAAGTGAGTTCTTATCTGGTCGGGCAGATCGACTCTGAAGTCGATACCGACGATCTGAGTAACTTCCAGCTCTGATGGGACGCGTCACACTGCGCATCACTGGCACACAGTTGCTGTGCCAGGATGAACACCCTTCCCTGCTCGCCGCGCTTGAATCGCACAACGTTGAAGTGGAATATCAGTGCCGCGAAGGCTATTGCGGCTCTTGCCGCTGCCGTCTGGTTGCAGGTCAAGTGGACTGGATCGCCGAGCCGTTAGCATTCATTCAGCCCGGCGAAATTTTGCCCTGCTGTTGCAGGGCAAAAGGCGACATCGAAATTGAGATGTAGCGCGCGTTACAGCGCGTAGTAATACGCTTTCACCTGTTCCCAGTCCGCTTTCGGGATGGGACTCAGGTACTTCTCAAGCTGAGAGAAGTCATGGTGCGCCGCTTTATGGCGGCGCAAACGACGACGGCTTTTTTCCAGATCTAAAAACCCGGCTTCTACCGTCCCTTCCGTTTTCACATAGATATGTCTTACGTAGCAGCAGCCGTGCTGACGATTGACGCTGTGCATCTTTTTAAAGGCCAGCGCGACCGCTTTTAGCATTGCATCACGCACCTCATCAGGATACGGCGTCACTGTATGCTGTTTATACCACTCTTCGATGCTCACAAAGCCTTTCATATCTTCGGTGATCAGCAGCGCACGCCATTCACCGTTAACTTTTGTCGCGTTGCCATAGACAATTTTCGGCACGATAACGCCCGCGCGGGCCAGTTCGTTGATCACCTCGATTTCGCGCACAATCGTCGGACGTCCGAAAGGATAGCGTACCGAGTGAAACAGGTGTTGTGTCATCCGCTTCACATACAATTTCTTCCCGTCACGTTCGATGCATTGCACACCGCTCATCCCTTTGCGTC
Source organism: Citrobacter sp. RHB35-C17 (assembly GCF_013816795.1). Classification (NCBI taxonomy): domain Bacteria; kingdom Pseudomonadati; phylum Pseudomonadota; class Gammaproteobacteria; order Enterobacterales; family Enterobacteriaceae; genus Citrobacter; species Citrobacter sp. RHB35-C17. Next base: position 3,069,071 of record NZ_CP057150.1, read on the forward strand.
GATAATTCGGTTCTTCGACCCAATCGCCTTCCGTTGCCCACCAGCTCTCAAACTCATCCTGCACTGCTGCCTGCGCCATTGTGACCATCCGTTACAGTAACGACATAAATTATTTATCGAACAAATATAAATCTTCTTCTTAAGGAAATCTTAAGAAATTCATGATCGGCTACGGACTTCTTGATCTGACGTGTGCTTTTTTGCATTAAACCGGCAGGAAAAGAGATAAAAAAAACTGCACCTTACTCAGCGGTTGCCCGCCTTTGGGGTGCAGTGGAGAGGGATAACGCGGTTGTTACTCTTTACGTAAGAACATCACCGCTTTGTCGGGGAAGTCGGTGAACAGCCCGTCCACGCCCGCTTTGTTGTAGAGGATGTCGTACAGCTGATTCACATCCGTCGTGTACTCCGGCAACTGATCGGCGCGCACCGTATAAGGATGAACCGCCATCTTATTCTGGTGGGCCTCTTTCACCATATCTGTCAGGACGATATTGCCTTTCGTCGACTTCTCGTCAATCAGCATGTGGTAATCCGGACCGATGCCGTCCGCATATTCCGCCACCTGCTTCATCGCCCCGGGTTTAAACATCCAGTCGTAGTTGTAATTGACCCAACTGCCGTCCGGCTGCTTCTCCTGGGTTTCATTCCAGTCGGTATAGGCAATCAACTGCACCAGGTTCAGATCCATCCCCATTTTAGGTTCCAGCTCATTTTTGATGCGCTTGAGTTCTGCTACATCAAAACTTTGCAGATAGACTTTGTCCTGCTTGTCGCTGTAACCGTACTGTTTCAGCACTTCCAGGGTCTTCGTCGCAATGTCCTTCCCTTCCTGATGATGGAACCACGGCGCTTTGATCTCCGGATAGATACCGATGTTCTTGCCGGTAGAATGGTTCAGTCCCTGAACAAACTCGATCTCTTCAGCAAAGGTATGCACGCGGAAATCCGATTTACCCATCGGGAAACGGCCAGGATAGGTTTGCACCTTCTTGCCATTTTCCAGATCAAACCCTTCGGTAAATTTCAGAGATTTGATTTCGTCCAGCGTAAAGTCGATGGCGTAATAACGACCGTCTTTGCGCGCACGATCCGGAAAACGCTCGGCGACATCCGTCACGCGATCAAGATAGTGGTCATGCAGGACGACCAGTTGGTCGTCTTTCGTCATCACCAGATCCTGTTCCAGATAATCCGCCCCCTGCGCGTAGGCCATCGCTTTCGCGGGCAGCGTATGCTCCGGTAGGTAGCCGCTCGCGCCACGGTGGGCAATCACAACTTTATCCGTGTTGCTGGCGGCCAGGGCATGACTTCCCATTACCGCGCCCGCCATCATCAGCGTCAGGCTCAGGTTTTTCAGTGTTTTTTTCATTCACTTAGCCCCCGTTGCGTTTCAGTTGCATCTCAGCATGGTGGCGTTTTTCGCCGATCATCACCACAATCAACAGAATCACCGCCAGAATGCTGCCGCCGATCATCACCATGAAACCGCCGTCCCAGCCGAAGAAGTCCACGGTGTAGCCGACGATGGCGCTAGCCGCCACGGAACCGCCGAGGTAACCAAACAGACCGGTAAAGCCCGCTGCCGTCCCTGCGGCTTTTTTCGGTGCCAGTTCCAGCGCATGCAGACCAATCAGCATCACCGGACCGTAAATCAGGAAGCCGATCACAATCATACAAACCATATCGACGGTCGGGTTACCTGCCGGGTTCATCCAGTAAACGATGGTAGCGATCGTCACCAGGGTCATAAAGAACACACCGGTCGCGCCACGGTTACCACGGAACACTTTGTCCGACATCCAGCCGCACAGCAGCGTGCCAGGGATCCCTGCATATTCATAGAAGAAGTAGGCCCAGGAGGATTTATCCAGCGCAAAGTGCTTCACTTCTTTCAGATAGGTTGGAGACCAGTCGAGAATGCCGTAACGCAGCAGATAAACAAACACGTTCGCAATCGCGATGTACCACAACAGTTTATTCGGCAGAACGTACTGCATGAAGATCTGCTTCGCGGTCAGCTCTTCTTCCGCTTTCTCGTTGTAGTCGTCCGGATAGTCGTTTTTGTACTCTTCGATAGGCGGCAAGCCACAGGATTGCGGCGTATCACGCATCAGCGCGAAAGCGAAAATAGCCACCAGAATGGCGCCGAACGCTGGCATATACAGGGCAGCTTTCCAGTCGTTAAACCAGGCCATCCCGAGCAGGAACAGCAGCGGAGGGATCCCGCCACCGACGTTATGCGCACAGTTCCAGACGGAGACAATCCCGCCACGTTCCTTCTGCGACCACCAGTGCACCATGGTGCGTCCGCACGGCGGCCAGCCCATTCCCTGGAACCATCCGCAGAGGAACAACAGCACGAACATAATGGCAATGCTCGATGTCGCCCACGGTACAAAGCCCATGAACAGCATCACTGCCGCGGCCAGAATCAGACCGGCTGGCAGGAAAACGCGCGGATTCGAGCGATCCGAAACCGACCCCATGATGAATTTCGAAAATCCGTAGGCAATAGAGATCCCCGACAAGGCAAAACCTAAATCACCGCGTGAAAACCCCTGCTCGACCAGGTAAGGCATTGCAAGGGCAAAGTTCTTGCGCACCAGATAGTACGCGGCATAGCCAAAGAATATCCCCAGGAATATTTGCCAGCGAAGCCGGCGGTATGTCGGATCGATCTCCGCTGCAGGCAAGCGAGCTTTATGCGCCGCTGGTTTAAAAATACTCAACATAATGTAGCCTCCGTGGCCCGTCTTTTATAAGTAGTAAACACCGCAGGTGGTACACGCAACCCCCGCTGCTTCCAGTGTTGGTCGCGATGTTATGCAAAGATACATGCCGTGAATGTGAATTACAGCACATATTGTTACAGATTTATGATGAATGTTCAGAAAGGCGCACGAAATCACGTTTCATTTTCGAATTATGAGCGAATATGCGCGAAATCAAACAAACCATGCTTTTTATGTGGCTAAATGATAAAAAACGAACTGTGAGGGAAAACAATGAAAACTCGCGACTCGCAAACCAGTGACGTGATTATCATTGGGGGTGGTGCCACTGGCGCAGGGATTGCCCGCGACTGCGCGCTGCGTGGACTCCGTGTTATTTTAGTCGAGCGTCATGATATTGCGACCGGAGCGACAGGTCGTAACCACGGGCTGCTGCACAGCGGCGCACGTTATGCGGTGACTGACGCCGAATCTGCCCGCGAATGCATCAGCGAAAACCAAATTCTGAAACGTATCGCCCGCCACTGCGTTGAGCCGACAGACGGTCTGTTTATTACCCTGCCCGAAGATGAGCTTTCCTTTCAGGCCACCTTTATCCGTGCCTGTGAAGAAGCGGGCATTCGGGCAGAAGCGATCGATCCGCAACAGGCGCGGATTATCGAACCGTCGGTGAATCCACAGCTGATCGGCGCGGTCAAAGTGCCGGACGGAACGGTCGATCCGTTCCGCCTGACTGCAGCCAACATGCTTGATGCGAAAGAGCACGGTGCCATTATCCTGACCGCCCACGAAGTGACGGGGTTGATCCGTGAAGGCGCGACCGTTAGCGGTGTCCATGTGCGCAACCATCTCAATGGCGAAACGCAAACGCTGCATGCGCCGGTGGTGGTGAACGCCGCCGGGATCTGGGGACAGCGGATCGCGGAATATGCCGATTTGAGTATCCGCATGTTCCCGGCGAAAGGGTCGCTGCTCATTATGGACCACCGCATCAACCAACACGTCATTAACCGCTGCCGCAAGCCTTCCGACGCCGATATTCTGGTACCCGGCGATACCATTTCGCTGATTGGCACCACCTCAACCCACATTGATTACAATGATATCGACAGCAACCGCGTCACGGCCGATGAGGTCGATATTCTGCTGCGCGAAGGTGAAAAGCTGGCGCCGATCATGGCAAAAACGCGCATTCTGCGCGCCTACTCCGGGGTGCGTCCACTGGTGGCAAGCGATGACGATCCCAGCGGTCGTAACGTCAGTCGCGGCATTGTGCTGTTCGACCACGCGAAACGCGACGGTCTGGACGGGTTTATCACGATTACCGGCGGCAAACTGATGACTTATCGTCTTATGGCGGAATGGGCCACCGACGCGGTCTGCCGGAAACTGGGTAACACGCGTCCTTGCATCACTGCAGACACGCCGCTACCGGGCTCGCAGGAACCCACGGAAAGCACGCTGAAGCGCGTGATCTCTCTGCCAGCCCCACTGCGAGGCTCCGCGGTGTATCGCCACGGCGACCGTACGCCAGCATGGCTGAGTCATGGTCGTCAGCACCGCAGTCTGGTCTGTGAATGTGAAGCCGTCACCGCGGGTGAAGTGCAGTACGCCGTCGAAAATTTAAACGTCAACAGCCTGCTTGATCTCCGTCGTCGCACCCGCGTGGGGATGGGCACCTGTCAGGGCGAGCTCTGCGCCTGCCGTGCCGCCGGGTTGCTGCAACGCTTTAACATCACCACCGCTGCGCAGTCCATTACCCAGTTGTCAGACTTCCTCAACGAACGCTGGAAAGGCGTACAACCGATCGCCTGGGGTGATGCCCTGCGCGAAAGCGAATTTACCCGCTGGGTATACCAGGGATTATGTGGTCTGGAAAAGGAGCCTCGCGATGAGATTTGATACGGTCATAATGGGCGGCGGTCTTGCCGGACTGCTGTGCGGACTGCAGTTGCAAAAGAGCGGATTACGCTGTGCGGTGGTCACTCGCGGTCAGAGCGCGCTGCACTTCTCTTCCGGCTCGCTGGATCTGCTCAGCGCGCTACCGGACGGGCAACCAGTGAATGACATCACTGCCGGTCTGGACGCCCTGCGCGAACAGGCCCCAACACATCCCTACGCCACGCTGGGTACGCAACGTGTTCTGACACTCGCTGAACAGACACAGGCACTGCTGGAAGCCTCCGGCGCGCATTTGCAAGGCGAGGTTCGGCAGTCACATCAGCGGGTCACCCCGCTCGGCACACTGCGTTCGACCTGGCTCAGTTCACCGGAAGTCCCTGTCTGGCCGCTGGCGGCAAAACGCCTCTGTGTGGTGGGCATTAGCGGCTTACTCGATTTTCAGGCGCACCTGGCGGCAGCCTCTTTACGTCAACACGATCTGACGGTTGAAACCGCCGAAATCGACCTGCCGGAACTGGACGTGTTGCGTGACAACGCCACCGAATTTCGGGCGGTGAATATTGCGCGTTTTCTGGATAACGAAGATAAATGGCCCTTGTTGTATGACGCGCTGTTGCCGATCGCAAAAACCTGCGAAATGATCATCATGCCCGCCTGCTTTGGTCTGGCGGATGACAGCCTGTGGCGCTGGCTCAACGAGCGTCTGCCATGCTCGCTGATGATACTACCTACGCTACCGCCATCGGTGCTGGGGATCCGTCTGCATAACCAGTTGCAGCGTCAGTTCGTCCGTCAGGGCGGCATCTGGATGCCAGGCGATGAGGTGAAGAAAGTCACCTGCAAAAATGGCGTGGTGAGCGAAATCTGGACGCGCAACCACGCGGACATTCCGCTACGCCCGCGTTTCGCGGTGCTTGCCAGCGGGAGTTTCTTTAGCAGCGGCCTGCTTGCCGAACGTGAAGGGATCCGCGAACCGATTCTGGGACTGGATGTTCAGCAAACGGCGACCCGCGCCGAATGGTATCAACGCGATTTCTTTGACGCGCAACCCTGGCAACAGTTTGGCGTCAGCACTGATGAGGCGCTGCGCCCGTCGTTGGCCGGACAAACCGTAGACAACCTCTATGCGATTGGCTCGGTTCTCGGCGGATTCGACCCCATTGCCCAGGGATGCGGAGGCGGCGTCTGCGCAGTCACCGCGTTACATGCCGCCCATCACATTGCAGCACGTGCAGGAGGTGAGCAATGAGCGATACGAGTTTTGAAAGTTGCATCAAATGCACGGTGTGTACTACCGCCTGTCCGGTCAGCCGTGTGAATCCAGGTTACCCGGGCCCCAAACAGGCCGGTCCCGACGGTGAGCGCCTGCGTCTGAAAGATGGCGCGCTGTACGACGACGCGCTGAAATATTGCATTAACTGCAAACGCTGCGAAGTGGCCTGCCCGTCTGACGTCAAAATCGGCGATATCATTCAGCGTGCGCGGGCAAAATATGACACCTCCACCCCGTCGCTGCGTAACTTTATCTTAAGCCACACCGACCTGATGGGCAGTGTTTCCACCCCGTTCGCGCCGGTGGTCAACACGGCAACATCACTGAAACCGGTGCGCCAGTTGCTCGATTACGCGCTGAAAATCGACCATCGCCGGACGTTGCCAAAATACTCTTTCGGCACCTTCCGCCGCTGGTATCGCAGCGTGGCGGCCCAGCAGGCGCAGTACAACGATCAGGTTGCCTTCTTCCACGGTTGTTTTGTGAATTACAACCATCCGCAGCTCGGCAAAGATTTGATCAAAGTGCTGAATGCGATGGGCACCGGCGTTCAGTTATTGAGTAAAGAGAAGTGCTGCGGCGTGCCGCTGATTGCCAACGGGTTCACCGACAAGGCGCGTAAACAGGCGGTGACTAACGTCGAATCACTGCGTGAAGCGATTGGCGTGAAGGGGATTCCGGTCATTGCCACCTCCTCGACCTGTACCTTTGCACTGCGTGACGAGTATCCGGAAGTGCTGGACGTCGACAACAGCGGTCTGCGGGAACATATCGAACTGGCAACCCGCTGGCTGTGGCGAAAACTGGACGAAGGAAAAACCCTGCCGCTGAAGCCGTTACCGTTAAAAGTGGTGTACCACACGCCGTGCCATATGGAAAAAATGGGCTGGACGCTGTACACCCTTGAACTGTTACGCCGCATTCCGGGGCTGGAACTCACGGTGCTGGATTCTCAGTGCTGCGGAATAGCTGGTACCTACGGCTTTAAAAAAGAGAACTATCCTACCTCGCAAGCCATCGGCGCACCGCTGTTTAAACAGATTGAAGACAGCGGCGCGGATATTGTGGTGACCGACTGCGAGACCTGCAAATGGCAAATCGAGATGTCCACCAGCAAACGCTGCGAACATCCGATCACCCTGTTGGCGAAAGCATTAGGCTAAATGACTCGCCCGGCGGCACGGTGCCCCGGGCGTTTTTGCGTTTAGCCTTCCACAAAATTGAATACGTTACCGTCGTACGTATTTATCTCCCGTCCCTCTTCGCAAAGACTGAATTTCGGGCATGCAGCCCTTAATGTAACCTCGTATCGTCACGCCACTGGATTCTTTGGTGACGGACAACCATGGCGAAATCAACGACGTCAACACCGCACGATGCGGTGTTTAAAAAGATGATGACCCATCCTGAAATTGCGCAGGATTTTCTTAAGATTCATCTTCCTGAGTCATTATGTAAACTTTGCGAGTTAACCACGCTCAAACTGGAATCCACCACCTTCATTGAAGACGACCTGAGAACCTACTATTCCGATGTTTTGTGGTCGCTGAAAACACGCGAGGGTGAGGGTTATATTTACTGCGTTATCGAACATCAGAGTACCGCCGTGCCGCACATGGCCTTTCGTTTGATGCGCTATGCCACTGCCGCGATGCAACACCACCTTGATAGCGGAAATAAAACCCTGCCGCTGGTGATCCCGATGCTGTTTTATCATGGCGAACAAAGCCCATACCCTTTCTCACTGAACTGGCTGGACGAATTTAACGACCCACAGCTGGCGCGGCAACTCTACACGGAAGCCTTTCCGTTGATCGATATCACGGTCATCTCTGACGACGAAATCATGCAGCATAAGCGCATAGCTCTGCTGGAACTGATGCAAAAACATATCCGCGATCGTGATTTGATGGGGCTGGTTGATCGACTGGTCACGCTGTTAATTACAGGTACTGCTAATGACAGCCAGTTGCATACACTGTTTAATTATCTGGTGCAGTACGGCGATGTGTCCCGCTTCAGTGACTTTATCCGTAACGTCGCTGAGCGAGTTCCCCATCACAAGGAGAAATTGATGACGATTGCAGAAAGGCTTCGGCAGGAAGGCCACGACACGGGGCTACAGAAGGGACGACAGGAAGGATTACAAAAAGGCACCAGGAAGGAGGCATTACGTATCGCGCGGATGATGCTGAAGAGCGGGATCGAACGCGACAAGGTGTTGATGATAACCGGACTGTCACTCGACGATATCATGGCAAACAGTCCGTAAAGTCTGACAGATGGCCCGGCGGTGCAGCGCCGCCGGGCTATGGATTTAGTAACTGCTTTTCAGTTTCGGCATCGTCTGACCGGGCTTAAACATTGCCAGCCGCTGATCCAGCGCGTCAGTATACAACATAGTATCAACGCCCACGGCGACAAAGTTTGCCCCCCATTCCAGACATTTCTGCGCCATGAGCGGATCGACGGCGAGAAAACCCGCCGCTTTTCCGGCCGCACGAATGCGCTGGATGCTCTCTTTGATAATCCTCTGCACCTCCGGGTGCCCGCTGTTGTCCGGATACCCCAACGAAGCCGAAAGATCGGCGGGACCAATAAACACGCCGTCAATCCCGTCTACATCGAGGATCGCATCCAGATTATCCAGCGCGGCTTTACTTTCAACCTGCACCAGCAGACAGAGTGACTCATTGGCCTGCGCCATATAGTTTTCAATGCGTCCCCAGCGCGCTGCCCGCGCCACGCTGGCGCCGACGCCGCGCTCCCCCACCGGCGGGTAACGGGTCGCAGCAACCACCTGCCGCGCCTGTTCTGCGCTATCGACCATCGGTATCAACAGCGTCTGCGCGCCGATATCCAGTACCTGCTTGATCAATGCCTTAGCGCCTTCTACCGGACGAATCACCGGCTGGCTGGCGTAAGGGGCTATCGCCTGCAACTGATGATAGAGATCCTGCATCGTGTTCGGCGCGTGTTCGCCATCGATCAGCAGCCAGTCATAACCCGACGTCGCGGCAATTTCCGCCATATAAGAGGTGGTCGAACTCAGCCACAGTCCGATTTGTACTTCCCCTTTGCGGAGTGCGTCCTTAAAAGGGTTTGCTAACAATGCGTTCATAATGATCCTTACAACATGGATAAACTTATTGATGCGCAGCACCCGGTTGCGACGCGGGACGATTTACGCTCAGGGTGAAAATAATCAATGAGCCGATGATGGCGACGCCCGCCAGCGTCAACAGTCCTGCGGCATCGCTGGCAAACATCGTTTCTGCTTTAACACGCAGGATTGGCGCAATAAACCCGCCCACCGCGCCAAACAGGTTCACGAAGCCGATCCCCGCCGCCAGCGCGGTGCCGGAAAGTAATTGCGTCGGCATGGTCCAGAACACCGGTTGTACGGCGATAAAACCGACAGCCGCTACGCAAAGCGCCAGAATCGCCACCACCGGAGACGCCAGCCCGGATACGCCGATGCCAATCCCCGCCGCCAGCAGCGTCAGCGCAGCGACATTACGACGTTCACCCGTACGGTCTGAGTAGCGAGGGATCAGCCAGGTCCCGAACAGTGCGGCAACCCATGGAATGGCAGTCACCACCGACGCCGTGAAGCCGACTTTGGTGCCCAGCAGTGCAGCAACCTGAGTCGGCAGGAAGAAAATCAGTCCGTACACCGCCACCTGAATCGTCAGATAGATAATCGCCAGTTGCCAGACGCGTCCGTTACGCAGGGCATCCGTCAGTTTTGACGTGGTCTTCTTCTCTTCTTCACTCGCCAGTTGGCTTATGAGCGCCGCTTTCTCTTCTGCGCTGAGGAAACGGGCCTGCTGCGGGGTATCATCCAGCCAGAAGAAGGTGAAGACCCCGGCACCAACTGCCAGCAAACCTTCGATAACGAACATCCAGAACCAGCCAGGATGCCCCATGAAACCGTGCATCTCCAGCAGCGCGCCGGACAGCGGCGATCCCAGCGTCAACGCCAGCGGCGCCCCCATGTAAAACAGCCCCATAATGCTGGCGCGGTTACGCTGCGGGAACCATTGCGAGGTGAGATAGATCATGCCGGGGAAGAAACCGGCTTCCGCCGCTCCCAGCAGGGTACGGATAATCAGGAATTTCGCCTCGGTATCAGCCCACGCCATCGCGGCGGAGAGGAATCCCCACAACAGCGTGGTGGTGCCAATCCAGGTTCGGGCCCCCAGCTTGCGCATCAACAGGTTAGCGGGCACGCCAAGAAAGGCGTAGACCACAAAGAAAATCCCCGCGCCAAGCGCATAAGCTTCGTTGCTCAGCCCGGTATCAATCTGATAGGTCTCTTTGGCAAAGCCAATGTTCGAACGGTCCAGAAACGCCAGTACATACAGTGCCAGCATAAACGGGATTAAACGTGCGCGGTTTTTCTTCACCACGCCGTCAAGAAGAGTGGTACTCATAGCAAGATCCTCAAAGAGATGAGGGCGTTGCCGACGCTGCGGCAACGCACAGGTCATTAGTGGCTATAAGGCCGTTTCAGATTGCAGTCGCGGTTAAGCTCCACGCCGAATCCTGGTTTATCCAGCACGGACTTATGAATGCGGCCCTGTACCGGTACCGGTTCATCAAGCAGAATCGGGTCAAACTGCGGACGCATGGTTGAGCAGTCCGGGCTGGTCATCAGGAACTCACTGAACGGCGTGTTGGTGAAGGTAATCACCGCATGATGTGAGTAGACCGACGAGCCGTGCGGTACCACCAGTTGTCCGCGCGATTTCGCAATCGCAGCAATCTCGACCAGCGTGGTCAGGCCGCCGCACCAGCCGACATCCGGCTGCATGATATCGATACCGGTTTCCGCCAGCGTACGGAAGGACTGCAGTGTGCCGTGGTGTTCACCGCTGGTGACCATCATGCCTGCCGGCGCATTGCGTTTCAGTTCGCGATAGCCTTCATACTGCTGTGGCGGTAAACACTCTTCGATCCACTTCAGGTTAGATGGCGCGCAGGCGTGAGCCAGCTTCGTGGCGTAATTCACGTCCTGACTCATCCAGCAGTCCAGCATCAGCCAGAAATCCGGGCCGCACTTCTCACGCATCTCCGCCACCATCGCGGCATCTTTGCGGATCCCCGCATCGCCGTCGTGTGGTCCCCAGTGCGTCGGCATTTTGCCGCCAATGAAGCCCATCTCTTTTGCCAGATCCGGACGAGCACCCGTGGCGTAAAACTGAATTTCATCGCGCACCGCGCCGCCCAGCAGTTTGTAGACCGGCAGGCCGACCACCTTGCCAAAAAGATCCCACAGCGCCAAATCAACGCAGGAGATGGTGTTCATCACCAGACCGCCAGAGCCTGAGTAATACATGGTCGCACCGAGCATCTGATCGTGAATGAGTTTGATATCGCTGACGCATTTTCCTTCGATAAAGCGATTGAGGTGTTTTTCAACAATAAAGCACCCCATCTCCCCTGCCGTAGAGACCGCAAATCCCGTTTGTCCGTTTTCGGCTTCAACTTCGACAATCAACGTACCCAGCACGTTAATCCCAAAGGACTGGCGTGACTGTTCATATTCACGATATTTGCTCATCGGCGTGGCGATATGATCGTCAATCCAGTGATTCGCGCCCTGGTCATGATAATCACCGCCGCCAGCACCTTTTTCTGCGGTAGCGCCACCGGTAAACCAGGCGCGGACATGTTTAATTTTGGGTAGAGTCATGATGTTCTCCATTATTATGATGCGAGTGAATCGAAGGGACTTTTCCATCCCAACAGACGTGAAATATCTTTCGCGCAGGCAATGGCTTTCCCGGCAAGATAATCACGATTCTCTTCGTTGATTTCTAAGCGAGTGCCAACCACCGAAATGGCGGCGGCGGGTTCGTTATTGGCATTAAATACAGGGGCAGCAACACAGCGTACATCCGGATAATCCTCTCCGTTGTCGAAGCTCCAGCCGCGCTGACGGATGCGTTCCAGTTCATCGCTAAGTTGCTGAGGTTGGGTGATCGTGGTGGGGGTCGCCTGCTCCCACACCAGCTGTTCAATAATGGCGTTACGCACGGCGGCGGGCTGCCAGGCCAACAGGCACTTACCAATACCAGAGCGATACAACGAAAGGCTTTTCCCTTCATGGGAGCGCACGCTGATGGTCGAAGACGATTCCACCTTCAGGATGTAATACGCGCTTTCATGGTCAATGATCCCCAAATGGCAGAGCAGCCCCGTTTCATCCATCAGTTGCGTCAGGCGTGGTCGCGCCAGTTCACGCAGATCCATTTTGCTGAGCGCATGGCCGGAGAGTTCCACCAGTTTGGTCCACAGACAAAAGTTCTCCTGGTGATCGACACTGATAAACCGCTGACGCTTCAGTTCACTCAACAGCAGGTACGCCGTGCTTTTGGGAATACCCAACGTTTCGATAATCGTGGCGGCGCTACAGGGGCCAATCCGCGCAATCAGATTGAGAATATCAATGGCGCGGGTGAGCGCCGGGACTTTGCTTGATTCCAACATACTGGACTCCAGTCTGAGATACTGGAATCAGTGTGATCGGTCGCGCCAGGTAAATTTGTGAAGCGCGTCATGTCGCGCCTTTCTTCCAGCAGAATGGAGAAATTACGTGCAGGAATGTGAGGTGGCGCACGGATTTTTTCGTGGGGAGTACAATGGGTTGGACAAAAAAGAATCAGCCCGAAAAGCGCAATGCCTTCGGGCGAGGTAAAGACTACAGCGTCAGGGATTCAACCACCTCAATCCAGCCGTGTTCGCTGGCAATATCCTGCTTGTTGAACCAGCGACGTAACATGTTTAGCGCCATCATCGCACAGACCTCCTGACGGACCAGCAGACTGTGACGGGTCACGCTGAAATGCACGCGCAGGGCAAACGTCCCGTCGGGGGTCGCCAGCGCAAAATTCAGGTGATCGTTTTCCAGCCCGGAGATCGCCAGCGCCAGTCCGGCGTAATGGTTATCGCGCCGTTCTGTCGTCCAGTGCGCAGTCTGCGCCAGCGTCTCTTCCTGCGAAGGCACCACTTCACTGGCCAGCAGCGGCGCGCCCACGCGGGAGAGCTGCAGTGCCACCAACCCGCCGGTGAACTGCTCGCTCAGCGTCAGGCTGAGCTGCCTTTTCTGCAACTCGCGGGCGATTTGCAACGGAAGTCCCTCGGTACCTTCAAAAATCAGGCTTTGGCCAGCAACGCGTTTGACCTCCTGCCACAGACTGCGCATCGCTTCGCGCTGGGCATACGGTCCGGTTAATTTCAGTTCGATAATCGGCATCGAAGAACGGTAACCCAGCGTCACCCCTTCTGGTAATGAAAGCGAGTCGAGGCTTTGCGCCAGATCGCTTTCCGAACGACCAAAGGTGGTCAGACGCAGACACAGCGGCGGTTCAGTGAGAGAGAAGCGCTCGCGCAGACGCGGCAGGATCTCATGTTCTACCATCACCTTAAATTCTGACGGTACACCCGGCGTAAAGAACATCAGACAGCGATTAAGCTGTACCGCGAAACCACAGGCGGTGCCGACAGGATTATTGATGAATTCAGCGCTGGCGGGCAGTTCCGCCTGTTTGCGGTTGCTGGGCGCCATCACTCTGCCGCGCTCGCGGAAGAATCGTTCCATCTCGGCAAGCCAGGCTTCGTGCAGAACCAGCCCTTCTCCTTTCGCCGTCGCCGCAGCAAGCGCGCTGAGATCATCACTGGTCGGCCCCAGTCCACCGTTGACGATCAGTACGTCAGCATGCTGACTCCGCTCGCGCAGAATGGCGACCAGGCAATCGAGGTTATCGCCCACCGTATTACGACGGGTTAAGGGCAATCCCTGATTAAAGAAAAAATCGGCCAGCCAGGCTGCATTCGTGTCGACGATTTGCCCGTGCAACACTTCATCCCCGGTGGATAACATCTCCACGTTTAACATCGTGTTCTCCTGCTTTTATGATGAAAACACTATAACGCAAAGGGGGAAGTGGCGTGGTAGAGAAATATCAGGAAGGTAACAAAAGTGGCGCGGCAGAAGACCGCGCCACCAAAATTAGAAGCTGGCATTGACCCCAACATACGGGCCGTCCGCAATGGCGTTATCACGATTGCCGTCTTTACCCGCCAGGTTGAGGTAGCGATAACCCGCTTCGATGCTGAGCGGACGCATGATCGTCAGACGCGCGCCGGCATTCGCCTCTTCATAGCTCTGGATCCCGCTGGATAACGAGTCCGGTGAGTAGTAGTACTCGCCGAACAGGCGGAAACTGTCGCCTATTGGCCACTGTAATCCACCGCCAACCGCAGCAGCATAGCCTTCATCACTGTCGTTCGGGTTGGTATAGACCCCTTTGCCGCCCACCGTCGCCATCAGCGGACCGAGCGGTAGATTTAGCCCCAGCCCCAGACCCGCGACGTCGCCGTCGTCATCGCTATGCATCCAGTTACCGCTCAGCGCCAGTCCCGTGGACTCGGTGCCAAAGCCGACGCCAACGTTGGTATATTCTTTACCCGCCTGTCCGCTGATGCTCATTGCACTCGCAGAGGCGGAAACGAACAGCATTCCCGCTATGCCAAATAATACGCTTTTTTTCATTTTTACCCTTTCCAGCAAGCAAATACGTAAAGTTCCCCAAAGCCGCAGGATTGTACTGCCAGCGCTAAAGGAATCAATGAGCTAAAAAAGCGATCGTGCGGCATTTTGTAACTAAATAATACCGTTCAGAGACAAGAAGAGTCCCGTTAACCCTCTTTACCGTCCGGAAAAGCGCCAGGATACTATTTTTTATTCATAGCAATCCATCAAAGTACATTTCTCATATGAATAGAAAATAAACATTTTCTCCCCTGTTGCCAGGGGATAAACTTTTCCCTGCTAACACTCCCTCTGCTTCAAGGAACATTACCGTGCGTCAAAGGACTATTGTTTGCCCCTTAATACAGAATGCTGGAAGTTATCTCCTGTGCCAGATGGCCGACGACCGGGGCGTTTTCCCGGGCCAATGGGCACTGTCTGGTGGTGGCGTTGAACCAGGGGAACGCATTGAAGAGGCCCTGCGCCGTGAGATTCGCGAAGAACTGGGTACTGAGTTGGTTCTGACTGATATCAAACCCTGGACCTTCAGCGATGATATCCGTACCAAAACCTACCCCGATGGCCGTCAGGAAGAGATTTATATGATTTACCTGATTTTCGACTGCATCGCTGCCAATCGTGAGGTACATATCAATGACGAGTTTCAGGCGTTTGCCTGGGTCAAGCCGGAAGATTTAGCGAAATACGATCTGAACGTTGCGACGGTGAAAACCTTAACACTGAAAGGGTTATTGTAATATTTGATGACAGCCATTACGGCTGTCATTTTTTATTCATAATAGGGGTTAGAGTGATACCAATTTGCCATCAAGGAATAATTTTCCCTTATCGACATGCATCACCAGGCCGTCCAGATAATCCGGGGTCAATTTTACACCCCGCATATTTTTTGCCAGATATGTCAAACAATGATTGTGGGTAAAAATTACCACATCTTTATTTTCCGACTTATTGGCTAAACGCTCAATGGCCTGATAAGTCCCTCGCCCACAGGCATGCATGCCTTTATCTACAGTCAGTTTTTTTTCCGCAGAAAACCAGGTCGCTGACTGAATGGTGCGTACCGTATCGCTGGCATACAAATCGTAGTCTTTTATCTCTTTACCAAACGCGGCACCCAACGCACGGGCTTGCTTCGCGCCACGCTCGGTAATGCCGGTTTTATCCGACAGGCAGAGATTGTCTGATCTGTCGCAGCGCTCGGCATGACGAAACAACACCACCACCGGATGCTGTTTTGCCAGTACCGCCAGGGTACGGGAATCGATTCGCGGCAATCCGTTACTACTCCAGGCGAAATGACTGCCCAGCCCTACCATTATCACCAGCGCTGATAACAGGATAACCGTATATTTTTTGGATTTAATGAAATACTGGGACACGATAAACACAATAAACTCCACCCGTTACCGGCGAACAGAAATATCACTTTACGGCGTACTGCTTAATCAAAGGCATGATCATTTAAGTGGGCAAAATGCCTGAAAACCCTGGCCAATGCAAATGCAATATAGAGAAAAAAGGATATATTTTCTTAACGTTAAGTTCTTAAGGTTAAATTAATATTCAGCCACTATTATTTGGCTTTAACTGGATAATCCTCATTTAGCCTCCTGTTTATGACTTAATAAATAAGAGGATCGCAGTATCCAAATGGCTAAAGGAAATATAATGTCTGATTTTCTGCCTTTCTCTCGCCCGGCGATAGGTACGGAAGAACTTGCCGCAATCAAAGCGGTTCTTGATTCCGGATGGATTACGACCGGCCCGAAAAATCAGCAACTGGAAGAGGCCTTCTGCCAGCTGACGGGAAACCACCACGCTATTGCTGTCAGCTCCGCCACGGCAGGTATGCATATCGCCCTCATGGCGCTGGGAATCGGTGCCGGTGATGAAGTCATCACCCCGTCAATGACCTGGGTTTCCACCCTGAACATGATTGTGCTATTGGGCGCCACCCCAGTGTTGGTGGATGTCGACCGCGACACGCTGATGGTCACCGCTGAGCACATTGAAGCTGCCATAACGCCGCGCACGAAAGCCATTATTCCCGTCCATTACGCCGGCGCACCGGCCGATCTGGATGCCATTTACGCCCTTGCGGAACGTCACGGCATTGCGGTTATCGAAGATGCCGCCCACGCGGTCGGGACTTATTATCAGGGTCGTCACGTCGGCGCACGAGGTACCGCGATTTTCTCCTTTCACGCCATCAAGAATGTCACCTGCGCAGAGGGAGGACTGATCGTCACCGATGATGAGCCACTCGCCCGGCAGTTACGCGCCCTGAAATTCCACGGACTCGGCGTGGATGCCTACGATCGCCAGACCTGGGGTCGCGCGCCTCAGGCCGAGGTACTGACACCAGGTTACAAATACAATCTAACCGATATTAACGCAGCGATGGCGCTGGTTCAGTTAGACAAACTAGAGACACTAAACCGTCGCCGGGCAACTATCGCCCACGCGTACCAACAAGCGCTGGCCGATCTGCCGTTTCAACCGCTGAGCCTGCCGTCATGGCCCCACGTCCATGCATGGCATCTGTTTATTATTCGTACCGACGAAGAGCGCTGTGGCATCAGTCGTGACGCGCTGATGGAGGCACTCAAAGCCCAGGGAATCGGGACCGGTTTGCATTTTCGCGCGGCACACACGCAGAAATATTACCGCAAGCGCTTTAACACTCTGTCGCTCCCCCATACCGAATGGAACAGCGCACGTATCTGCTCGCTACCGCTGTTTCCTGATATGACCCCGGCGGATACCGATCGTGTCATCACCGCACTTCGCCAGATTGCAGGTAAATAACCATGTTTGAAGCTCTTCCGATTACGAAAGTGTCGGTGGTGATCCCTGTCTATAACGAACAGGAAAGCCTGCCGGAACTGTTCAGACGAACCACTGCGGCCTGCGAGAGTCTGGGAAAAGACTATGAAATCCTGTTGATTGATGACGGTAGCAGCGACCACTCTGCCCGGTTGTTGATCGACGCATCAGAAGCCGAAGGCAGCCACATCGTTTCGATTTTACTCAATCGCAACTACGGGCAGCATTCCGCCATCATGGCGGGATTCAGTCACGTTACTGGCGACCTGATCATTACGCTCGATGCCGATCTGCAAAACCCGCCGGAAGAGATCCCGCGTCTGGTGGCAAAAGCCGATGAAGGGTATGACGTCGTTGGCACCGTACGCCAGAATCGTCAGGACAGTCTGTTCCGTAAAACCGCCTCGAAGATGATCAACCATCTGATTCAGCGCACCACGGGCAAAGCCATGGGCGACTACGGCTGCATGCTTCGCGCCTATCGCCGGCACATTATCGATGCCATGTTGCATTGTCATGAGCGCAGCACATTTATCCCGATTCTGGCGAATATTTTTGCCCGGCGCGCCACGGAGATCCCCGTTCATCACGCGGAACGTGAATTTGGTGATTCCAAATACAGCTTTATGCGGCTGATTAACCTGATGTACGACCTGGTGACCTGCCTGACGACGACGCCTTTGCGCATGTTGAGCCTGCTCGGCAGCGTCATCGCCGTTACCGGATTTACTCTGTCGATACTCCTCGTCATTCTCCGCCTGACGCTGGGGCCACAATGGGCGGCTGAAGGGGTATTCATGCTGTTTGCCGTTCTGTTTACCTTTATCGGCGCGCAGTTCATCGGCATGGGATTACTCGGTGAATATATCGGTCGAATTTACAACGATGTCCGCGCCCGCCCCCGCTATTTCGTCCAGCAAGTTATTCGTCCGGAAAGCCCGCACTCTACAAAGGAAAATCAATAATGAAAGCCGTTGTCTTCGCGTATCACGATATAGGCTGTCTGGGCGTTCAGGCCGTGCTCGACGCCGGCTATGACATTGCCGCCATTTTTACACATGCGGATAATCCAGGAGAAAACACGTTTTTTGGCTCCGTTTCTCGCCTGGCTGCTGAGGCGGGGATCCCGGTCTACGCCCCGGATGACGTGAACCATCCAATCTGGGCTGAGCGTATCAGCCAACTCGCTCCTGACGTTATTTTCTCTTTCTATTACCGTCATCTGCTCAGCGATGCAATTCTGGAACAGGCTCCGGCTGGTGCATTCAACCTGCACGGTTCACTCCTGCCAAAGTATCGCGGTCGCGCCCCGTTGAACTGGGTGTTGGTGAATGGCGAAAGCGAAACCGGCGTGACGCTGCATCGCATGGTCAACCGCGCCGATGCAGGCGCCATTATCGGGCAACAGCGTGTCGCTATTTCGCCTGACGATACGGCCCTTACGCTACATCATAAGCTTTGCCAGACCGCCCGACAGGTGCTGGAACAGGCACTACCCGCTATCAAACGCAGAGAGACGCGTGACGTTTTGCAAAACGAGAGCGACGCAACGTACTTTGGTCGTCGCACGCCTGAAGACAGTTTCCTGACGTGGAACCGACCGGCAACGACGCTGCACAACATGGTGCGGGCGGTCGCGGCCCCCTGGCCGGGCGCGTTCAGCTATTCCGGCACGCAAAAATTCACCATCTGGTCATCCCGCGTCCACTCACAGCCCCAGACCGCGCAACCGGGTACCGTGATTTCCGTCGCGCCCCTGCTGATCGCCTGTTCCGAAGGCGCGCTGGAGGTAATGACCGGACAGGCGGGTAACGGCATCACCATGCAGGGTGCACAGTTAGCGCAGGTTCTCGGCCTGGTTGCGGGGTCTCGTTTAAACAGTCAGTCACTGGCCACCAGCAAGCGCCGTACCCGCGTGCTGATCCTCGGCGTGAATGGTTTTATTGGCAACCATCTTACCGAACGCCTGCTGCGCGAAGACCACTACGAAACCTATGGTCTGGATATCGGCAGCGATGCGATTGGCCGCTTCCTCAACCATCCGCGTTTTCATTTTGTGGAAGGCGACATCAGCATTCATTCTGAATGGATCGAATATCACGTTAAGAAATGCGACGTGGTGCTGCCGCTGGTGGCCATTGCCACGCCAATTGAATATACCCGCAACCCGCTGCGCGTTTTTGAACTGGATTTTGAAGAAAACCTGAAAATCATTCGCTACTGCGTGAAATACCGTAAGCGGATCATTTTCCCATCAACTTCTGAAGTGTACGGGATGTGTACCGACAAAGTGTTTGATGAAGACAGCTCGAATCTGATTGTCGGGCCGGTCAATAAACCCCGCTGGATTTACTCGGTGTCCAAACAGCTTCTCGACCGTGTCATTTGGGCCTATGGCGAAAAAGACGGGCTCCGCTTTACCCTCTTTCGCCCCTTCAACTGGATGGGGCCGAGACTCGACAGCCTCAATTCTGCGCGAATTGGCAGCTCACGCGCCATCACACAGTTGATCCTTAACCTGGTGGAAGGCTCGCCGATTAAGCTTATCGAAGGCGGAAAACAGAAACGCTGCTTTACGGATATCCGCGACGGCATCGAAGCGCTGTACCGGATCATTGAAAATGCGGGGGGTCGCTGCGACGGTGAAATCATCAACATCGGCAACCCAGAAAACGAAGCCAGCATCAAGGAACTGGCGGAAATGCTGCTGGAGAGTTTCGACAAACATCCACTGCGCCATCATTTTCCACCGTTTGCCGGGTTACGGGTGGTTGAAAGCAGCAGCTATTATGGCAAAGGCTATCAGGATGTGGAGCACCGTAAGCCCAACATCCGTAATGCAAAACGTTGCCTGGACTGGGAGCCTACCATCGATATGCGCGAAACGGTTGACGAGACGCTGGATTTCTTCCTGCGCAGTGTAGATCTCACGGAACATTCATCATGACAAAAGTCGGCTTGCGTATTGATGTCGATACCTTCCGCGGCACCCGCGAAGGCGTGCCGCGCCTGTTAGCGTCATTGAGCCGATACCACATTCGGGCAAGTTTTTTCTTTAGCGTTGGGCCTGACAACATGGGGCGCCATCTCTGGCGCCTGATTAAACCGCAGTTTCTGTGGAAAATGCTGCGCTCAAACGCCGCATCTCTTTACGGCTGGGATATTTTGCTGGCCGGTACCGCCTGGCCGGGAAAAGAAATCGGTCGCGCCAACGCGGAGATTATCCGTGAAGCGGCACGCCAGCATGAAACGGGGCTGCACGCCTGGGATCACCACGCCTGGCAGTCCCGGAGTCCTCAGTGGAGCGAACAGCAACTGATCGCCGATATTTCACATGGAATAGCCGCCCTTGAGGCCATCACCGGACAACCCGTGACCTGTTCAGCCGTCGCGGGCTGGCGCGCTGACCAGCGTGTGGTGCTCGCCAAAGAGGCATTTCCTCTGCGATACAACAGCGACTGCCGCGGCTGGGCGCCGTTCCGTCCGGTTCTCGGGGCTGATGCGTTCGCTACGCCACAAATTCCGGTCACGTTGCCCACGTGGGATGAAACGGTGGGGCGTGAGGTTCAGGCAGAGGATTTCAACGACTGGATCCTCTCCCGAATACAGCGGGATACCGGTACGCCGGTGTATACCATTCATGCCGAAGTCGAAGGCGGTGCCTGGCACAGCCAGTTTGAGGAACTGCTCCAGCGTGCGGCCGATGCGGGCATCACCTTCTGCCCACTTGGCGATCTCCTGCCTGAGGATCGCAACACCTTGCCGCCGGGAGAGATTATTCGCGGTTACATCGCGGGAAGAGAAGGATGGTTAGGCTGCCAGCAAGCAATGAGTGTCATACGATGAAAAACACCCGTTATTATCAGATACTGGCCGCGCTAATCGCGTTCTGGTACATCATCCCCATCAACCTGCGTCTGTTGTGGCAACCTGATGAAACACGCTATGCCGAGATCAGTCGTGAAATGCTGGCCTCCGGCGACTGGCTTGTTCCTCATTTTCTTGGCGTCCGTTACTTTGAAAAACCCATTGCCGGGTACTGGATCAACAGCATCGGGCAGGGGTTGTTTGGTGCGAACAATTTCGGCGTTCGCGCGGGCGCCATTTTTGCGACGCTGGTCACCGCCGTGCTGGTGGCATGGCTTGCCATGCGCCTATGGCGCGATACGCGTACCGCCCTGCTGTCGGCCATCATCTTCCTGTCGTTGTTTATTGTCTACGGGATTGGCACCTATGCAGTGCTCGATCCGCTGATTGCGCTCTGGCTAATGGCGGGACTGTGCTGCTTCTGGCAGGCGATGCAGGCCACCACCTGGCAAGGGAAAAGTGCAGGATTCCTGCTGCTGGGCGTCACCTGCGGGATGGGCGTGATGACCAAGGGTTTTCTGGCGCTTGCGGTACCGGTGCTCAGCGTTCTGCCGTGGGTCGCCGCGCAGAAACGCTGGAAAGATCTGTTCCTCTTTGGCGGATTAGCGGTCATCAGTTGTGTCGTCGTCATTCTGCCGTGGGGACTGGCAATCGCCCAACGTGAACCCGATTTCTGGCACTACTTTTTCTGGGTCGAACACATCCAGCGTTTCGCGATGGATGACGCCCAGCACAAAGCGCCGTTTTGGTACTATCTGCCGGTGCTGATCGCCGGAAGCCTGCCGTGGCTTGCGCTGCTTCCCGGAGCCTTAAAGACCGGCTGGCAGACGCGAGATGAATCGCGCAGCGCATTCTATCTGCTCGGTTGGATCGTAATGCCGCTGGTGTTTTTCAGCATCGCGAAAGGCAAATTACCGACCTATATTCTGTCCTGTTTCGCCCCGCTCGCCATACTGATGGCGAGATACGGATTGAACGCAGCGGAAAAGGGCTTTGCCGCGCTGCGCATCAACGGCTGGATCAATATTCTGTTCGGCGTCATCGGGATTATCGCTACGCTGGTTGTCTCGCCGTGGGGACCGCTGAAATCGCCGGTCTGGATGCACATTGAGGTGTATAAGGTTTTCTGCACGCTGGGGATGTTTGCTCTGTGGACTTTTTTCGGCTGGTATACGCTGACTAACACCGAAAAGAGCTGGATTTATGCCGCGCTGTGTCCCGTGGCGCTGGCGCTGTTGTTTGGTTTTTCTGTGCCCGATCGGGTCATGGAATCCAAACAGCCACAGTTTTTTGTCGAGATGACCCGGGAAAACCTGGCGCCAAGCCGCTACATTCTTACCGACAGCGTAGGCGTCGCCGCCGGGCTGGCCTGGAGTCTGAAGCGCGACGACATTTTAATGTATGGGCAAACCGGCGAGTTGAAATATGGCCTTAACTATCCCGATGCTAAAGGCCGGTTCATTCGCTACGGCGATTTTGCGGACTGGCTCAGCCAGCACCGCCAGGAGGGGATCATTACGCTCGTGCTCACCATCGCGAAGGATGAAGACATCAACCGCCTTGCCATTCCCCCTGCTGACAGTATCGATAATCAGGGGCGTCTGGTGCTGATTCAGTATCGTCCCAAATGATCTGGCTGGTATTAGTACTCGCCAGCCTGCTCAGCGTTGCAGGGCAATTATGCCAGAAACAGGCAACGCTCCCCGTGCCGACCCGCGCGCGAAGACGCCATGTTGCCCTGTGGCTGGGGCTGGCGATCGCCTGCCTTGGCCTGGCGATGATCTTGTGGTTGTTGGTATTGCAGAACATTCCCGTGGGTATCGCTTACCCGATGCTCAGTCTCAACTTTGTCTGGGTCACATTGCTGGCATGGAAAATCTGGCGTGAACCGGTGGCGCTTCGTCACTGGCTGGGCATCGTCTTGATCATCAGCGGTATTTTTATTCTGGGGAGTGCGGCGTAATGGGATTACTCTGGGGACTGTGCAGCGTGATCATCACGTCCGTCGCGCAACTGGGCCTGAGCTTTGCGATGGCAAACCTGCCGCCGATGACACAGTGGCAGACGTTTATCCCGGTGCTGTTCTCCCTCCATACCGGTACGCTCGTGCTATTCACCAGTTTAGTGGGCTATCTGCTGTCGGTTTTCTGCTGGCATAACGCGCTACATCACCTCGCGCTGAGCAAGGCTTACGCGCTGCTCAGCCTGAGTTATGTGCTGGTGTGGGTGGCGTCGATAATCTTACCCGGCTGGCAGGGCACGTTTTCTCTGAAAGCGCTGCTGGGCGTACTGTGTATCATGGCCGGACTGATGTTCATTTTTCTGCCCGCACCGCGGAAAACGCGCTGACGTTTATTTGTTCCCCAACAACGTCTTCAGGCGCTCCCACTCGTCGCAGGTATAATTTCTGGCATCCAGAATCTTCACCGTCCGCCCGCTGTCACGGTTGACGGAATACAGCGCATCCTTCTGCGGGGAAAGGATATCACCGGCATTCACCACAATGTCAGACTGGACTTCAGCGATCATTTTCAGTGAACCGCCGGCATCACTTAACACTAATGCATGCTTCCCTGACCTTTTGTCATAGCACGACTTCTTCACCTGCCACTCCATTGCATACCTTTACGTATCGGGAACTTTTACATTACGTTACACAGTAGCAGATAAACAAAGTGGCAATGGGCATCAATTGGTAAAACTGCGAAGTGAAATTAATGTTTTCCTAATGTTTCATTCACCCAATCAACGACGGCACGCCGGGATATCTTGATCCCCCCATTTTTCAGTTCGGCAGGCAGAGAAAGCCAATGTACCGGCTGCTGGAAACGTGCCAGTTTGTCTTTCACCCATTCGTTAAGTTCTGTCTCTGCGACGTCTGCGTCACATTCCACCACCGCCACCGGTCGATGACCAAATTCGGCGTCCTCGATCGGCACGATAAACGCCTGCAGCACGTGAGGATGCGTAACAATGACCCGTTCCACCTCTTCGGGTTGTATCCCCTCTCCGCCGCTAAAAAAGAGATTATCCAGACGTCCGGCGATGGTCAGTTTTCCGTCATTCAGCACGCCGCGATCGCGTGTGGCAAACCAGCCTTCATCGTTAACCAGCGAAACCAGTTTACCGTCTCGCCAGTAGCCTTCCGCCATACTGGCCGCCCGCAGCCAGACTTCATCATTTACGATTCTGACTTCTCGTCCCGGTAAAGGCATACCGACATCAGCCAGACCGTCCGCCTCTTTTGCACATACCGTTGAAGCAAATTCCGTCAGGCCGTATCCGCACCAGCAGCGAATGCCCTGCGCGTGCGCCTGCTCGGTTAACGCCACCGGAATCGCCGCGCCACCCAGCAAAACGGCTTTCAGCGCCACCGGCGTCTGGTTCACCAGCAGTCGCCAGAGTTGCGTTGGCACCAGCGAAGCATGGGTGCATCCGGCCAGCATCTGTTCCAGCGGCTGTTTTTCCCGTACCGTCATCCGCGCCCCGGCCACTAACCAGCGCCACAGAATCCCCTGTCCGGAGACATGAAACAACGGCAGAGAGAGCAGCCAGTCGTCCTCTGTTGCCAGCGGCATCAGCGACAGCACACCGTCAGCACTGGCAATATGCGCCTGACAGGTATGAACTGCCGCTTTCGGTAGACCGGTCGAACCGGAGGTCAGCGTCATGGAACACAGACGCTGCGGCTGCCAGTCGACGGCATGCACTCCAGTGCCCTTCTGCATGGCGAGCGAACGCAGAAAGGGAAAGGCGTTCTCCCCCTCCAGGTCCAACGCAAACTGCAACGTGAGTTCAGGTAACAGAGTCGTCAGCAAGGCGTGAGGAAGCTGTGGATTGACCGGCAGGATCCGTGCACCGCACTGCAACAGCGCCAGCCATGCCAGCAGTGTCTGCGGATGATTCCAGGCGCGCAGCATCACGCCGCAGCCTTCGGTAACCCCCTGCGCGGCAAAACCGCTCGCCAGGGCATCAATACGCGTACAGAGCGTGCGCCAGCTTAGCACCTCATCATTCAGGCGTATGGCTGGCGCGTCTCCCTGAACCTGCCGCCAGTATCGCCACGGCCAGTCAGGAAAGGTCATCGCAGGCGTTCCAGTGCAGATTCTTCAATACAGGGCAACATGCTGCCCGGCCAGCGACGAATCTGCTGCGCCTGCATCAGGCTCAGCGTATCCAGTCCCGGAATAGTGTCTGGCGTCAGACACGCGGCAATGCGCGCCAGTTGGGTCAGACCCAGGCTCGACTCGATGGATGAACTGATCACCGCCGTCAGCCCCAGTGTATGCGCGGCCTGTACCTGCTCACGCACTTTTTCCAGCGACCCGGTCAGCGTCGGTTTGATCACCACTGCACGTACGCCCTCTTCTGCTTCAAAGACAAAATCCGCCTCACGCAGGCTTTCGTCCCAGGCGATAGCAATCCCGGTTTCACGGGCAAAGGCTCGCGAGTCGTCGCGCGTTTTGCACGGTTCTTCGAGGAAAGCGATGCGGTTACGGTAGTCCGGGTTCACGTACTTCGCGAACTGCTGCGCCTTCAACGGCGTCCAGGCGCGGTTGGCATCCAGCCGCAGCCGCAATTCCGGGATCGCCTCCAGCAGCAGGTTGACCACCATGCCGTCGCGAACCGCTTCGTACAGTCCGACCTTCACCTTCGCGACTTTTTCGCCGGGCATGTCCGCCAGTTGCAGCACCAGATCGTCCGGGTCCCCGGTACACAGCGGCGCCGCCCGATAGTCTGCGGCTTCAGGCAGCGTTCCGGCTATTTCCGCCAGTGCACAACTGACGCCAAAGGCCACAGAAGGTATGTCAGGCAATGCATCTTCTCCCTGCAGCCAGCCGTCAACCCAGGCCAGCAGCGCAACCTGCGCCTCTTCCTGGGTTTCCTGACTGAATCCCGGCAGTGGGGAGATCTCTCCCCATCCCTGACGCTCGCCGTCGTGCAGGCGAACATACAGCCCGTCACGCGTTTTTAACCGCCTGTCGCGCAGAACCACCCCCGCGTCCATGGGGATCTGCCAGCGGTATACCTGCGCGCTACGCATTACGGATTCCGTTTGAATTTGCTGAAATCAGGCTGACGTTTCTGGTTGAAGGCGTTACGGCCTTCCTGACCTTCTTCCGTCATGTAGAACAGCATGGTGGCGTTACCCGCCAGCTCCTGCAAACCGGCCTGACCATCACAGTCGGCGTTCAGCGCCGCTTTCAGGCAACGCAGCGCCATCGGGCTGTTTTGCAGCATTTCACGACACCAGCGCACGGTCTCTTTTTCGAGTTCGGCCAATGGGACAACGGTGTTCACCAGCCCCATATCCAGCGCCTGTTTGGCATCGTACTGACGGCACAGGAACCAGATTTCACGCGCTTTCTTCTGCCCCACGATCCGCGCCATGTAAGACGCCCCCCAGCCGCCGTCAAAGGAGCCGACTTTCGGGCCGGTCTGCCCGAAGATGGCATTTTCCGCCGCAATCGTCAGGTCGCACATCATATGCAGCACGTGACCACCGCCAATGGAATAACCCGCCACCATCGCCACGACCGGCTTCGGACAGGTACGGATCTGGCGCTGGAAATCCAGCACGTTCAGGTGATGCACACCAGAGTCATCCTGATAGCCGCCGTAGTCGCCGCGAACCTTCTGGTCGCCGCCGGCACAAAAGGCTTTATCGCCTGCGCCAGTCAGAATAATCACGCCCACGTTATCGTCGTAACGGGCATCCGCCATCGCCTGAATCATCTCTTTGACGGTCAGAGGACGGAATGCGTTGCGCACCTGCGGACGATTAATGGTGATTTTTGCGATACCGTCGGTCGATTTCTCATAGCGAATGTCGGTGTAGCCTTCCGAGCAATCGTGCCATTCTACCGGTGCGTAAAGCATTGTTTCATCAGGATAGATCATAGTGTGTCCTTTAGTCAGAGACGCAGAATCTGAGCCAGACAGTCCACCACGCCTGCGGGATTTTCCCGGTGCGCATTGTGTCCGGCGTTACGAATCACATGGCGGGTCGCCGCTAATTCCGTCGCCAGGGCGCAGAATTTGCTGTCACGTTCACCACATAAATAATAAAACGGAAAGGCGCGCGCGGTGAGCGCAGCGCGTAAATCAGGCTGGACCGCCAGCGAAGTGGCTTCCAGCATTGCCGCCAGCGTTTCGCCGTTATTCTGGCTACGTAGCGCGACCAGCGCTTCTCGTTGCCGCGCGTTCAGCGAAGCAAAAACCGGCTGCTGATACCAGTCAGTAAACACCTCTGTCAGCGCGTCATGGCGAAAACGTTCCGCCCAGTGATGGTCAGAATCCCGGCGCGCGTCGCGTTCGGCGTCGCTTTGCAGTCCCGGATGCCCGCCTTCAACCACCAGGCCGCAAAGCCCCGGCATTTCCTGACAGGCCGCCATCATCGCCACTCTGCCGCCGAGGGAATATCCCACCAGCCAGTATTTCAGTATGTTGTAACTAAGAAGGGTATCACGCAGCAAGCTGATCACATCGGTAAATCCGCTGACGCGGCTCTCCGCCGATCCACCGTGACCAGGCAGATCGATGTACAAGCGTGAAAAGCCGGAAAGCCGCTCGCCGATCGGTTGCCATTCCTGGCTATCGCCGGAAAAACCGTGCAGGAAAACCAGCCAGGGTGAGTCTGACTGCGCGGCTTTTGCCTGCGCGTGTAGGATCATAAATGGCTCACCTGCGCCAGCAGCTGTTGTAGCGTCTGCGCGCCGTCGGTGTCGTTGACCACCAGTTCAATCACCGTGGTCGCAGGCATACGCCACGCGCCAGCCAGCGCCGCCTCCAGTTCATCCCAGCTTTCCGGGCGATGATACTTGAGGTTAAACATTGCAGCCGCGTGTTCAAAATGGACATTTTGCGGCATCAGGTAAAAGCGTTCACGTTCGCTCTGCGGCGTGGGCAGCAGCGAGAAAATCTGCCCGCCGTTATTGTTCACCACAATCAGTACGAACGGCGCGGAGACCTGCCGTAACAGGGCTAACGCATTGAGATCGTATAACGCCGATAAATCGCCCACGATCGCCAGCGTCGATTTCGCGCTGGCGCGCTGCACGCCCGCAGCGGTCGATAACAGACCATCAATACCACTTGCGCCGCGATTGCTGTAAACCGGGTAACCTGCCGGAAGCTGCGACAGCGCGTCAATCAGGCGTACCACCAGGCTGTTGCCGACAAAAAGCTGCCCCTGTTCAGGCAGATAGTCGCGAATGCGATGCGCCAGTTGCGCCTCGCCAAAAGTATCACGCCGCGCCGCCACGGCCTTCCAGGCCTGCTCCGCCAGACGCGGGATGTCTACACACCACGGTTGCCGTTTTTCCGCAGGATGCAGTTCCAGCCAGTCGCCGATTTTTGCCACCAGACGACGACCGCGATGATGCGCCGGATCCAGCCGCCCTTCGATATTATCGACAATCCAGTACTCCTCCGGCTCGCAGGTCGCCTGCCATTGCAGTAAACGTTTTCCGGTCAGACTGCTGCCCAGCTGCACCACAATCTGTGCCTGCTGCAGTTCCGTCACCGCCTTCGGATTGCCGAGCCAGAGGTCGGCACAGGGAAGCGGCTGTCCGGTTTGCGACAGCACATCGCCAATCAGCGGCCAGCCCAACGTCTGCGCCCATTGCGCAACTTTCTTGCCCTCTTCTGCACCCATTCGCCCGGCAACAACAACGCCGCGTTTTTGCCGCCAGAAGAACCAGTCGCGCTGTTTGTCGCTCTCCAGCCGACGCGCTTCGCGCAGCCAGGGTTTGTCATCCTGCCACCAGTCACCGAGACGCTGTTGCCAGGCCAGACCGGTTTCGTCCATCTCGCCATATAACGGCTCGGCAAACGGACAGTTGATATGGACCGCGCCGGCATGCAGCGAGGCCAGCGCATTATCGATAGTCGACACCAGCCAACGGGCCGGAATGTCCTGCGTCGGGCGCGGAAGCGAAAGCGTTTGTGACGGGTGTGACGCAAACATGCCCGCCTGACGAATCGCCTGATTCGCGCCGCAGTCAATCAGTTCAGGAGGACGATCGGCCGTCAGAAGGATCAGTTTTTCACCGGTCAGCCCCGCTTCAATCAGCGCCGGATAGAGGTTAGCGACCGCCGTACCGGAGGTCACGATCACGGCAACAGGCTGTTTACTCACCTTCGCCAGTCCCAGCGCCAGATGACCAAGACCACGCTCATCAAAATGCGTGTGGTGAATAAAAGCCGAATTTTCCGCCGCCGCCAGAGTGAGCGGCGTGGAACGAGAGCCAGGGGCAATGCAAACATGCCTGACGCCATGGCGAGTTAATGCTTCCAGAATGACCGCCGCCCAGCGTCGGTTAAATGCGCTTACTGACATGAGATTGTCCGGTATCAATATTGCGACTCAGTATAAAGAACGGAAAAAAGGGATTATTGATATGAGTCGGGAATATGTAACTCATTATCCATCCATCTGTAACAAAGATCGCAGACCAGCGGCTTTATTATCGATTTCCTGCCACTCCTGCTCAGGGTCTGACCCACGAACAATACCCGCACCGGCATACAGCCGAACCACGTTACCGCTGATTTTCGCCGACCGCAGCGAAACACAAAATTCGCTTTGCTGTAATGACAGATAGCCCGCCGACCCGGCGTACCATTCCCGCGCAAAAGGTTCACGCTGCTGAATAAATGCCCGTGCCCGTTCGCGTGGGATCCCGGCCACGGCTGCCGTGGGCTGCAACTGCAGTAAACAGAGCGTGTCATCCGCCTGATTCAGCGCCGTCCAGATGCAGCGTCGCAAATGCTGCACTTTTCGCAACCGCAGCACCTGCGGCGGCAAAACGTCCAGTGTATGCGTGTAGTCCTGCAGGCGCTGACAGATATCCTCGACCACCAGCATATTTTCGCGCTGATTTTTGTCGTCCTTCATCAGCCATTCGCCCAGTTGCCAGGCCTTATAATCATCCGGGTGATTCGCTACCGTCCCGGCGAGCGCCTCGGTACGGAGCGCGGTATCGCGACGTCGCCAGAGACGTTCCGGAGACGAACCCAGGAACGCACTCTGCGCAGAAAAAGCCATATAAAAATGGTAGCAGTTCAGGTTCAAACGGCGACTTGAAGCCATCACAGCAGCGGCATTCACCGGGCGAGAAAAGTGCAGATCGCTGGCGCGCGCCAGCACCACTTTATCCAGTTCACCTTCGGCAATCGTCTGCGTGGCCTGCTCAATCAGGGTGATCCAGCCTGCTTTTTCGGGCCAGTGCTGTTCAGCGGTTTTGCTCAGACGTAATGTCGGCAGCGGTTTTACACTCGCCAGCGAGGCGAGAAAGGTCAGCGCCCGGTCAGCATCCTCGCGCAGAGAAACATCACTCCACAAATGCAGACGCAGCACAGCCACGCCCGCACAGCGCCGCCACTCAAGACGCGGTAACACCAGGTTACCCTGCTCTGGATCAAACGCATTCAGTCCCCAGATACGCAGGTCGGTTTGCTGCGGATGTTGGCGAAGAAAGCATTGCGCCTCATCGAGAGAAGAAAATGGCGCAACGACGCCCAGAACGGCGGCCTCTTCATCACCGTTGCGCTGCTGCCAGTAAAATTGCGGATAAATGGACTGACTTGCCAGCCAGCTTAACGCATCGAAAGCGTCATTAAGGGGAAAAGGAACATCGAGAACCCGAATGCCTGGTGCCGCCGGGATTGCCTGCGACAAAAGACGCGTCAGACCTTCCAGCGCAGTAGTGAGTGAATGCACGCGGACCTCTCCCTGTTAAAAACCTCACATTATACGGGGTACTGCACAAAAAAAGCAGTACCCCAGTTTAGGGAGTCAATGCGATCTCGCTTGCAGATTAGCGTCGTGCCAACAGTAAGCCGAGCACCAGTCCGACCGCCGCGCCAACGCCAATCCCCTGCCAGGGTTTTTCGTGCACATAATCATCTGCACGATAAACGGCCTGTCTGGCACGATAATAATAGCTATCTGAAGCCTGACTTACGCGATTTTTGACCTCATCCAGCGCCTTTTCAGCCCGCGCTTTCAGCTCAATGTATTTCTGATCGGCGGGATCCCCTGAGGAACGCAGCACCTCTTCCAGCGTTTCACTCAGCAACGTCAGGTCGTCATCAATACGCGAATCACCAAATTGATAAGACATTCTCGTTCTCCATGTTAGTAAACCTGCCCCTAACTATAGACAACGACTCAGGATCCCGCCCGGATCGCTTCGCGCGCCATCCCCACATGTGGGATGCCATCTTCCTCATAGACTTCGGTGACCGGAGCAAAACCAAATCGTGCATAGAATGCCTGCAAATGCGCCTGTGCGCCCAGATACAGCGCCTTCTCCGGCCAGTGTCGCTGACAAGACGCCAGCGTCTGCGCCATCAAATTTTGGCCCAGCTTTTCACCGCGTAACGCTTCACTGACGATCACCCGTCCAATCACGACGGGCTCCAGATCTTCAGTGCTTTTCAGAATCCTCGCATACGCCACCAGCTCGCCGTCATGCCAGCCCAGGATATGGCGGTTCTCACCCACCAGATCGTCACCGTCTACGTCGAGATAGGGACAGTTCTGCTCCACAACAAACACCGCACAGCGCAGTTTTAACAGCGCATAGAGCTGTGGGACGGTTAATTCCGAATGATGCAGGTCTTGCCAGGTAATCATCGTGCGCTCCTTTTCCGTAAACGATTTATACTAGCCAGATTATTTTTCAAAAGTGTAATGAAATAATGGAATTTCTCTTTCTGGGTACCTCAGCTGGCGTGCCCACGCGTACGCGCAACGTGACAGCCATTTTGCTACATCATCAACACCCGACGCAGCCCGCGCTATGGCTGTTTGACTGTGGTGAAGGTACGCAACATCAGATGTTGAGCACGGCATATCATCCCGGCAAAATTGAGCGGATTTTCATCAGCCATCTGCACGGCGATCATCTGTTCGGTTTGCCGGGTTTACTGTGCAGTCGTTCGATGGCGGGCAATGCTCAGCCGCTAACGCTTTACGGGCCGAAGGGGGTGCGTGAGTTTACTGAAACCGCGCTGCGTCTGAGCGGCTCATGGACTGACTATCCGCTGGAAATCGTCGAAATCACCGCCGGGGAAATTCTTGATGACGGGCTGCGAAAAGTAACGGCTTACCCGCTTGAACACCCGCTGGAATGTTACGGTTACCGCGTTGAGGAGCATGATAAACCCGGCGCGCTCAACGCCAGAGCGCTGAAAGCCGCTGGGGTGAAAGCCGGTCCCTGGTTCCAGGATCTGAAAGCAGGCAAAACGGTCACCCTGGAAGACGGTAGCGTGATACGCGGGGCCGATTTTCTTGCCCCGGCGACGCCCGGTAAAACGGTCGCGATTTTTGGCGATACTGCGCCCTGCGCATCCGCGCTTGAGCTGGCGAAAGGGGTCGACGTGATGATTCACGAAACCACGCTGGATACGTCAATGGAAGAAAAGGCCAACAGCCGTGGACACAGTTCCACCCGCCAGGCGGCACTGCTGGCACGGGAGGCTGCAGTCGGAAAGCTCATCATAACGCACGTCAGTTCGCGCTATGACGCCGCAGGTTGCCAGCGACTGCTGGCAGAGTGTCAGGCTATCTTCCCTTCCACTGAACTTGCCGACGATTTCGCCATTTTCACGGTTTAGTGCTCCATTTTTTGCTCTCAGTGCCGATAACAGTAAAAACGCAGTATTCACACTGAGGACAGCATGGACAATTTCCAGAAAGATATCGATGACAGGGCGAATCTGACCCTGTCCAACCGCTTTGAACTGCTGCTGTTTCGTCTGGGAAACTCCCTGCACGAACAGAAATCTGAGCTGTTTGGCATTAACGTGTTCAAGTTGCGCGAAATTGTACCTATGCCTGCCTTTACCCGTCCGGCAGGGATGAAGGCGCCATTGCTGGGAATGGTCAATATTCGCGATCAGGTGATTCCGGTTATTGACCTCCCCGCCGTTGCCGGCTGCAAGCCGGAGAATGGACTCAACATTCTGTTAATCACCGAATATGCCCGTAGCGTGCAGGCCTTCGCCGTCGAGTCGGTCGAAAACATCATGCGCCTGGACTGGAAGCAGGTACACACCGCAGAGAAAGCGGTGAACGGCCGCTACATCACCAGCATCGCCTGTCTGGATGAAGACAAAGAGACCAACAACCTGGCGCTGGTGCTCGACGTAGAACAGATTCTGTATGACATCGTGCCATCGAATCACGACCTGCGCGCAACGGAACTGAAAACCAATAAGTTCAACATCACTCCCGGTGCCGTGGCTATTGTCGCGGAAGACTCCCGCGTAGCCCGTGCGATGCTGGAGAAAGGTCTGACGGCCATGGACATTCCCCATCAAATGCACGTCACCGGTAAAGATGCCTGGGACAAAATTCAGCAACTGGCGCAGGAAGCGGAAGCGGAAGGCAAAGCGATTAGCGAGAAGATCGCACTGGTGTTAACCGATCTGGAAATGCCGGAGATGGATGGTTTCACCCTGACCCGAAAAATCAAAACCGACGAGCGGCTGAAGAAAATTCCGGTGGTGATCCACTCTTCTCTTTCCGGTAGTGCCAATGAAGATCACGTCCGCAAAGTGAAAGCCGATGGCTACGTGGCGAAGTTTGAAGTGAACGAACTGTCATCCGTTATTCAGGAAGTGATGGATCGCGCGGCGCAAAACATCAGCGGCCCGCTGGTCAGTCGTCAGTTGATTGCCTGAAGATTCTTCATCCATAAAAAAACCCGCCTCGGCGGGTTTTTCGTTTTTGCTTGTCGCTTACATCAGCGGTGCGGCTAACTGCACAATACTGATCAGCGGCTGCGGGTAGATACCCAGCACCAGCACCAGCAGTGCGGAGATCAGTACCACAATACCGCCTGCGCTGTACTGCCAGTTAGACGGCGCATCGCGGTTAAGCTGCTGCGGCGCGCTCAGGTACAGACTCACGGCAACACGCAGGTAGTAATACAAACCAATCGCGGAACCAACCACCACAGCGGCAACCAGCCACCATAGGTTCGCCTGCACACCGACTGCCAGCACGTAGAATTTACCGATAAAGCCCAGCGTCATCGGGATACCTGCCAGAGACAGCATCATTACCGTCATCACTGCCGCGAGGATCGGACGATGCCAGAACAGCCCACGGTAGGAGAACAGAGAATCGGCATCCGGACCACGGTACGGACTGGACATCAGGCTGACCACGCCGAACGCGCCGAGGCTGCTGAACAGGTAACCGGCAAGGTAAACGCCGACCGCTTCCATGGACATCTCGCCGCTCTGCAGAGCAATCAGCGCCACTAACAGGTAGCCGAGGTGAGAGATAGACGAATAACCCAGCAGACGCTTGATGTTAGTCTGGCTCAGCGCCATCAGGTTACCGAAGATGATGGAAGCAAAGGCGATCACGCCAAGCACCACGCGAACCGCTTCACTGTCGCCAACCGGCGCGTACAGGAACAGACGCATCACCACGCCGAAGATAGCGATTTTGCTCGCCGTCGCCAGGAAGGTGGAAACCGGAGCCGGTGCACCCTGGTATACGTCTGGCGTCCACAAGTGGAACGGAACCAGAGAGAGTTTAAAGCCCAGACCAACAATCATCATCCCGAAGCCCGCCAGCAGCAGCGGCTCGTTCAGCATACCGTCGCCGAGGCTCTTACCGAGCGCGACAAACGACAGGTTGCCAGACTGCGCGTACACCAGCGCCATACCAAACAGCAGGAATGACGAGGCGGCAGCAGACAGGATGGTGTATTTGATACTGGCTTCCAGCGAACGTTTCTGACTGAAGGCATAGCCCACCAGACCAAACAGCGGCAGGGAGATCAGTTCGATACCAAGGAACAGCGCCGCCAGATGATTGGCGTTCGCCAGCAGAATGCCACCCAGCGCGGCAATCAACACCAGCAGGTAGAACTCTTCCCGGTTATCGTCATAGCCTTCCAGCCACGGGTAGGCAAAAGTACAGGTCGCCAGACTCGCCAGCAGAACCAGTCCGGTGTAGAGCATTGCGAAACCGTCAACCCGCATCAGCGGGGTCACGTCCATCGCGCCAGCCTGGCCAACAAACCAGAGCGAAACCAGCGCGGCGTTAAGCCCAATGACCGACAGCGTGGCATTGAGGAAGTGATTGCGTCGCCACGCAATGGAGAGCATCACAACCACCACCGTCAAGCCGACGATCAGCAGCGGTAGCAGCGCAATCAGGTGTTGTGGAGTTATTGTCATGGCGATTTACGGCCTTGTAGTAGTAACGGAATTAACAAACCACTGCTGGATGTTGCTCATCGCAGAATGCGAGGTATCCAGAATCGGCTGCGGATAGAAGCCAAGCAGTACCAGAAGCACGACCAGCAACAGGATGATAAACAGCTCACGCAGCGACATCCCTGGCAGTTCTTGTTGTGCAATCTGGCTCTTCGCTTTACCGAAGTAAGCGCGATGTAGCATCGCCAGCGAGTAAACAGAGGCAAACACCAGACCAAAGGTCGAAATCACGGTGATGACCGGAACCACCTGGTAGCTGCCGAACAGGATCATGAATTCGCCAACGAAGTTACCGGTGCCAGGCATACCCAGCGTCGCCACGGCGAAGAACATCGACAGTGCCGGTAACCATTTCATTTTGCCCCACAGGCCGCCCATCATACGCATGTCGCGGGTGTGCAGACGTTCGTACAGTTGACCACACAGAATGAACAGACCCGCAGCGGACAGGCCGTGCGCAATCATCTGAATCACCGCCCCCTGGTACGCCAGCTGGCTGCCGGTGTAGATGGCAATCAGCACGAAACCCATGTGTGAAACCGAGGTGTAGGCGATCAGACGTTTAATGTCGTACTGCGTGAACGCCATCCATGCACCGTAGAAGATACCGATAACGCCCAGCCACATCGCGATAGGCGCGAACTCCGCTGACGCGTTCGGGAACAGCGGCAGGGAGAAACGCAGCAGACCGTAAGCAGCGGTTTTCAGCAAAATACCGGCGAGGTCAACAGAACCCGCGGTCGGTGCCTGGGAGTGCGCATCTGGCAGCCAGCCGTGCAGT
This sequence comes from Citrobacter sp. RHB35-C17, assembly GCF_013816795.1. Taxonomy (NCBI): domain Bacteria; kingdom Pseudomonadati; phylum Pseudomonadota; class Gammaproteobacteria; order Enterobacterales; family Enterobacteriaceae; genus Citrobacter; species Citrobacter sp. RHB35-C17. The sequence continues at coordinate 3,105,265 of NZ_CP057150.1, forward strand.
GGAACCACCGGCATTTTCACCGCAAACGCGATGAAGAAGCCCAGCATCAGCAGATATTCGACGCCGTGCGACATCGGCGTTTTCAGCAGGTCTTCATAGTTGAAGGTCCACACGCCGGTCGCATTATGGTGAACGAACACCAGCGCCAGGATGGCAATCAGCATCACCAGACCGCTCGCCTGGGTGTAAATGAAGAACTTGGTTGCCGCCGTGATACGCGTTTTACCGTCGGACGCCTTGTGGCCCCACAGCGCGATCAGGAAGTACATCGGCACCAGCATCATTTCCCAGAAGAAGAAGAACAGGAACATGTCGATGGCAAGGAACACACCGATCACGCCGCCCAGGATCCACATCAGGTTCAGGTGGAAGAAGCCCTGGTATTTTTCGATTTCTCGCCAGGAACACAACACCGCCAGAACGCCAAGCAGACCGGTCAGCACCACCATCAGCAGCGACAAACCGTCGATTGCCAGGTGAATCGAAATGCCAAAGCGCGGGATCCACGGCAGGACAAATTCAGACTGCCACTGCGGAATGCCAGCAGACTGCGTCAGCGAATAACCGCCCTGTAGCCACAGTTGCAGGCCAAGCGCGAGCGTCAGTCCCATGGTGATCAGCGCGATCCAGCGCGGCACCTTCACGCCAAAGCGTTCGGTCTGCCAGCACAGGAAGCCACCGATAAAGGGGATTAATATCAACCAAGGTAATAACATGGTGATCTTTGTTCCTTGTTTAAGTCCGGTTCAGGCTATCTCACTCGTCATAGCGAACCCCGACAGTGCTCGCAATCCTCACATACCTCAGTACGCTCCGGTTGCGGTGCACAGGCGGTGCTCACTCTGACTTCGCCGATAATGCCTGTCCAGTTGGACCTGATTTTCAACGAATTTTCTAAAAATTCTCTTTGAGCGTGTAGGCCGGATAAGCGTAGCGCCATCCGGCAGTCGTTCATCCAGCCCGCAAACTCAACGCAGTACCATCAGCAGTGCCAGCACCACCACGGCGCCAATGCTCATTGATGCGACATACCAGCGCAGATAACCGTTCTCGCTGAACAGCAGGCCTTTACCTGCGAAGCGAGAAAGGATGGCTGGCACGTTCATCAGGGCATTGAGCGGATCGCGTTTAAGCAGCCAGGCGACGCCAAGGAACGGCTTAACGAACACTTTGTCGTACAGCCAGTCGAAGCCCCAGGCGTTATACCACCAGGTGCCCAGCAGACGACCCGGCGCACTGTTGGCAATCGAGGTCACCAGAGTACGTTTACCCAGCCACAACCATGCGGCAATCAGGATGCCCGCAATCGCTACCACGCCAGAAGTAATTTCCAGGGTCATCACGCGGCCATGCTCAAGTTCAGTTGTCTGTGGCAGTACACCCTGAAGCGGCGGCACAATCAGCGCGCCTACGAAGGTGGACAGGATCATCAGGACAATCAACGGCAGGTGGTGAGTAATCCCCTTCCCTGCATGAGCATGAATTTGTTCTTTACCGTGGAACACGATGAAAATCATACGGAAGGTATACAGGGAGGTCATGAACGCACCGACCAGTCCTGCCACCATCAGATTGATATGACCATTCGCCATCGCGCCTGCCAGAATCTCATCCTTACTGAAGAAGCCTGCGGTAATCAGCGGCAGCGCCGACAGCGCCGCACCGCCCACCAGGAAGCAGAGATAAACCAGCGGAATGGACTTACGCAGGCCACCCATCTTGAAGATGTTCTGTTCGTGATGGCAGGCCAGAATGACGGAACCGGACGCCAGGAACAGCAGTGCTTTAAAGAAGGCGTGCGTCATCAGGTGGAAAATCGCCGCATCCCATGCCTGAACGCCCAGCGCCAGGAACATGTAACCGATCTGGCTCATGGTGGAATAGGCGAGTACGCGCTTGATGTCGGTTTGCACCAGTGCGGCAAAACCTGCCATCACCAGCGTCACCGCACCCACGATACCGACCAGATGCAGAATTTCCGGGGTCATCAGGAACAGGCCATGCGTACGGGCAATCAGGTAAACACCAGCGGTCACCATCGTTGCGGCGTGGATCAGCGCGGAGACAGGCGTCGGGCCCGCCATCGCGTCAGCCAGCCATGTCTGCAACGGCAGCTGTGCTGATTTACCCACAGCACCACCCAGCAGCATTAGCGTCGCCCACGTCAGCATATTGTTGCCTGCGGCGAAGTGTGCTGGCGCCAGTTCAACCATTTCACGGAAGTTCAGGGTACCCAGCTCGTTGTACAGAATGAACAGTGCGAACGCGAGGAACACGTCACCCACACGGGTCACGACGAACGCTTTCATCGCCGCAGCGCCATTCTTCGGATCGGTGTAATAGAAACCGATCAGCAGGTAAGAGCACAGGCCCACGCCTTCCCAGCCGAGGTACATCAACAGCAGGTTATCGGACAGCACCAGAACAACCATGCTGGCGATAAACAGGTTCGTGTAAGCGAAGAAGCGGGAGTAGCCCTCTTCACCGCGCATGTACCAGGAGGCGAACATGTGGATCAGGAAACCGACACCGGTGACAACCGACAGCATGGTCAGCGACAGGCCGTCCAGTACCAGGTTGAAACCAATGTTGAAGTTACCGACAGACATCCACGTCCACAGCGGCTGGCTGAACGCCTGCTTGCCGTTGGCGAAGAAGTCCATCCCGACAAAGGCAGTGACCAGCGCCGCCAGACCAATGGAGCCTACGCCCACGGTTGCGGAGAGATTTTCTGACCAGCGTCCGCGAGAGAACGCCAGCAGGACAAAGCCAATCAATGGCAGAATGATGGTTAAGGCAAGCATGTTCATCCACGCATCTCACTTACTGAATCGATGTTCAGGTTCTGGCGACGGCGATGAAGTTGCAGCAACAGCGCAAGCCCTATACTCGCTTCGGCAGCCGCAAGGCTGATGGCGAGAATATACATCACCTGACCATCGGTCTGGCCCCAGTAGCTACCGGCAACCACAAAGGCCAGCGCGGAAGCGTTGATCATGATTTCCAGGCCAATCAGCATAAACAGCAGATTGCGGCGGATAACCAGACCGGTTAAACCCAGAACGAATAAAATCGCAGCGAGGATCAGTCCATGTTGTAAGGGGATCATGCGTGCTCCTCCGTTTTTCTTTTCGCGCTGTCGTCTTTACGGTTGCTCAGCACTTCACCTGAACGCTCTTCGCGTCCAACGTGGAAGGCAACAACCAGACCTGCCAGCAGCAGCATGGATGCCAGTTCAACCGCCAGTACGTAAGGCCCGAACAGGGTAATACCTACCGCTTTCGCGCTGATTGGCGTACCGTCGATACCCTGATCGTTAACCCCCAGAATGGCGTAAACAATCACCACCAGCATGATGGCCGACAGAATTGCCGGGCCAATCCACACCTGCGGCTTCAGCCACTGACGTTCCTGTTCGATTTCAGAACCGCCCAGGTTGAGCATCATCACCACAAACACGAACAGCACCATAATGGCGCCCGCGTAAACGATGATTTCCAGCGCACCCGCGAAGTAAGCACCCAGCGAGAAGAACACCCCGGAAATCGCCAGCAGCGAAATAATCAGGTACAGCAGTGCGTGCACCGGATTGGTATGGGTGATCACCCGCAAGGTTGCGAGAATGGCGACCAGGCCACAGATATAAAAAGCGAACTCCATTGCCCCTCTCCTTACGGTAACAGGCTCTTGACGTCGATAGGCTTGGCTTCGTTCTCTGCTTCGCCCTTATCTTTGCCGTCGATTGCCATACCTGCCATCCGGTAGAAGTTATATTCCGGGTATTTGCCCGGACCGGAGATCAGCAGATCCTCTTTCTCGTAAACCAGATCCTGGCGCTTGTACTCACCCAGTTCGAAATCTGGCGTAAGCTGAATCGCGGTTGTTGGACAGGCTTCTTCGCACAGACCGCAGAAAATGCAGCGTGAGAAGTTAATGCGGAAAAACTCCGGATACCAGCGACCATCTTTGGTCTCTGCTTTTTGCAGAGAGATACAGCCTACCGGACACGCTACCGCACACAGGTTACAGGCAACGCAGCGCTCCTCACCGTCCGGGTCGCGCGTCAGAACAATGCGACCACGAAAACGGGGCGGTAGATAGACCGGCTCTTCCGGGTACATCTGCGTTTCGCGTTTGGCGAACGCATGCAGGCCGATCATCCAGATACTGCGTACCTGGGTGCCGAAGCCTACTAACAATTCTTTTAAGGTCATGGTCTTTGTGCCCCTTATTGCGCCTGCCAGAGAATGACAGCCGCCGTTACCAGCAAGTTGATGAGCGTCAGCGGCAGGCAGATTTTCCAACCGAAGGACATTACCTGGTCATAACGAGGACGCGGTAACGACGCACGAATCAAAATGAACATCATCATGAAGAACGCGGTTTTAATCGCGAACCAGATGAATGGCGGTAAGAACGGGCCCTGCCAGCCACCGAAGAACAGGGTAACCATCAGCGCAGAAATGGTGACGATACCGATGTACTCGCCCACAAAGAACAGACCGAATTTCATCCCGGAGTATTCAATGTGGTAACCATCGGCAAGTTCCTGCTCGGCTTCCGGCTGGTCAAACGGATGACGGTGACACACCGCCACGCCCGCGATAGCGAAGGTGACAAAACCAAAGAACTGCGGAATAACGTTCCAGATATCAGCCTGGCTGTTGACGATGTCGGTCATGTTAAAGGAACCGGCCTGCGCCACCACGCCCATCAGGGAAAGCCCGAGGAACACTTCGTAGCTGAGCGTCTGCGCAGACGCACGCATCGCACCCAACAGCGAGTATTTGTTGTTGCTCGACCAACCGGCGAACAGCACCGCATACACCGCCAGACCCGCCATCATCAGGAAGAACAAGATCCCGATGTTCAGATCCGCGACCACCCAACCCGGACTCACCGGCACGATGGCAAACGCCAGCAGCAGCGAGGTAAAGGCGATCATTGGCGCAAGGGTAAAGATGACGCGATCCGAGAATTTCGGGATCCAGTCTTCTTTAAAGAACATCTTGATCATGTCCGCAACCAGCTGGAGCGAACCGCCCCAGCCTACACGGTTCGGTCCGTAACGGTTCTGGAACAGACCCAGCAGACGACGTTCGCCAAAGCTCATGAATGCCCCGCAGGTGACCACCACCAGCAGAATCACCACCGCTTTGAGGATGGTCAGCAGGATTTCGATCAGATCCGGTGTAATCCAACTCATTGTTGTGCCTCCTGCAGATCCTCAAGACGCGCACCCGCCAGAACAGGGGCAATGCCCGGCATGCCCATCGGCAAGCCAACCTGCCCTGCCGTCAGCCCTTCGGCGATTTCAACCGGCAGCGTGACCGTATTGCCATCGTAGCTAAAGGAGACGCGGGTACCGGCATTCACGCCCAACTTCGCGGCATCGGCCGGGTTGAGTTTGATGTACGGTTGCGGCATGCGGCTCTGGAAGACCGGCGCACGCTGAGACAGTTCATCGCTACCAAACAAATGGTAGTACGGCGCGATACGCCACTGACCGTCCTGGGCCTGGAAGCTTGCAGGAACCGTCGTGAAGTAATCCAGACTGCCCTCTGAGGCTTCAATCAGACGCACACCCGGATCGCCATGGCGCAGTTTCCCGCCCACTTCATCCTGGAACTTGTTCCACGCCTGTGGAGAGTTCCAGCCCGGCGCCCAGGCAAATGGAATCTGTGAACGCGGCGCAGACGGCTGGTTGTTCCCTTCCATTGAGAAGGCAAACATCGTGTCTTTGTCCTGCGGCTGACGCGGTTCATGAACGCTGATGTTCGCGCGCATCGCCGTACGACCACTGTAACGGTGCGGCTCACGCGCCAGTTTTTGTCCACGAATGCGGAAGGTGGCATCCGGCGCAGCATCTTTAATACCGGCCAGTTCAGGCATCGCGGCGACGACCGCGTCGATCACGTGGTCAAGCTGCGTCCAGTCCACTTCGCGGTTCTGTACGGTGCTGTGCAGTGAATGCAACCAGCGCCAGCTTTCCAGCATGATGGTATTGCTGTCGTAGTACGCCGGATCGTAAACCTGGAAGAAACGCTGAGCACGGCCTTCGTTGTTGATGACCGTGCCGTCGCTTTCGGCAAAGCTGGCGGCGGAAAGCACCAGATGGGCGTTTTCCATGATCGCCGTACGCTGATGGTCAACCACCATCACCAGCGGCGCTTTTGCCAGCGCAGCATTCACGCGCGTTGCCGACGCATGACGATGCAGATCGTTTTCCAGCACGACCACCGCGTCAGCACGGCCGGTTTCCAGTTCGGTCAGCGCATCGTCGAGCGAACCACCGCCCATAATGCCCAGGCCCATACTGTTAACCGAACGGGTAATCATCGTGATGCCGACGTCCGCACCGCGACCTTTCAGCGCTTTCGCCACGTTGGCAGCCGCCTGAATCACTTCTGCGCTACCGGCGTTAGTACCGGAAATGATCAGCGGTTTTTTCGCCCCGGCCAGCGCCTGGACGATCACGTCGATTTTGTTTTGCAGGTCGCTGCTGATGCCGTCAACGGCTGGCGCATTGTTGTCCAGCGCATGGGCAATCGCGAAGCCTAAACGCGCCTGATCTTCAACCGGCGCACGGTAGGTCCAGGCCGCGATATCATCCAGACGGGTGTTATCCACATTGGTCACGAACAGCGGGTGCTTCGCGCGTTGGCCGATGTTGAGGATCGCCGCAATCTGCCAGTCAGCCACTTTCTGGGCTGCCGCCATTTCGCGTGCCTTGCCTTTCACCGCCTGACGCACGGCCAGTGCAACGCGAGCGCCGGTCTGAGTGATGTCTTCGCCCAGCACCAGTACCGCATCGTAAGATTCAATATCACGCAGCGCAGGGGTATGCACACCGCCTTCACGCAGCACCTTCAGTGCCAGTTGCAGACGTTCCTGCTCGGATTGTGCAATCCCGGTATAGAAGTTTTCCGCCCCGACCAGTTCACGCAACGCGAAGTTGCTCTCAACGCTGGCGCGCGGTGAGCCGATGCCAATCACTTTCTTCGACTGACGCAGAATATCTGCCGCGCCCTGCATTGCCTGTTCGGCGTTGAGGGTGATCAGGTCATCGCCACGACGCTGTACAGGCTGACGCGGACGGTCTTTCAGGTTCACATAACCATAGCCAAAACGACCGCGGTCGCAGAGGAAGTAGTGGTTAACGGTCCCGTTATAACGGTTTTCGATACGGCGCAGTTCGCCGTAACGCTCACCCGGGCTGATGTTACAGCCGATGGAACATTGTTGGCAGATGCTCGGCGCAAACTGCATGTCCCATTTACGGTTATAGCGTTCGGAATGCGTTTTATCGGTGAATACGCCGGTCGGGCAGATTTCCACCAGGTTACCGGAGAATTCACTCTCCAGGGTACCGTCTTCCGGACGTCCAAAGTAGACGTTATCGTGTGCGCCATACACGCCCAGATCCTGACCGTCTGCATAATCTTTGTAGTAACGCACACAGCGATAACAGGCGATGCAGCGGTTCATTTCATGAGAGATGAACGGCCCCAGGTCCTGGTTGCGGTGAGTACGTTTGGTGAAACGATAGCGACGGAAACTGTGGCCGGTCATCACGGTCATATCCTGAAGGTGGCAGTTACCGCCCTCTTCACAGACCGGACAGTCGTGCGGGTGGTTGGTCATCAACCACTCCACCACGCTTTCGCGGAACTGTTTCGCTTCTTCGTCGTCAATCGAAATAAACGTGCCTTCGGTTGCCGGTGTCATACAAGACATCACCAGGCGACCACGCGTGTCTTCCGCGTTTTGGTATTGCTTCACCGCACACTGGCGGCAAGCACCAACGCTTCCCAGCGCCGGATGCCAGCAAAAGTACGGAATATCAAGGCCGAGAGACAGACAAGCTTCCAGCAGGTTGTCCGCTCCGTTGACCTCATATTCTTTGCCGTCTACATGAATCGTAGCCATAGTCAGCATGCTTCCAGTTGGCTTAGTCAGAGACTAAGCGTTAATCGAAATTCATATCGCGATACAGGCTCAGAGGCCTGTAATCACCAGCGCTCTTTCAGCAGGTTCGGCTGAATACCACCAATCGCGTGGGTATTGCTGAACGACTGCTTAATGCCAGCTTCGAATTCTTCGCGGAAATATTTAATGGCGCTCTGTAGCGGCTCAACCGCGCCCGGTGCGTGTGCACAGAAGGTTTTACCCGGGCCGAGGAAACGACACAGTTGCTCAAGTGTCTCGATATCCCCAGGCTGGCCTTCGCCACGCTCCAGTGCACGCAGAATTTTGACGCTCCACGGCAGGCCGTCACGACATGGCGTACACCATCCACAGGATTCACGAGCAAAGAACTCTTCCAGGTTACGCACCAGAGGCACCATGCCTATCTCGTGGTCAACCGCCATTGCCAGCGCGGTACCCAGACGGCTTCCGGCTTTACCAATGCTCTCAAATTCCATTGGCAGATCGAGGTGCGCTTCGGTCAGGAAATCAGTTCCCGCGCCGCCAGGCTGCCAGGCTTTGAACTTCAGTCCATCGCGCATGCCGCCCGCGTAATCTTCGAGGATCTCACGTGCGGTGGTACCGAACGGCAATTCCCACAGTCCCGGATTCTTCACGCGACCCGAGAAGCCCATCAGCTTGGTGCCAGCATCTTTGCTCTTCGAAATGTTCTGGTACCACTCCACGCCGTTGGCGAGGATCGCCGGAACGTTACACAGCGTTTCCACGTTGTTGACGCAGGTCGGTTTACCCCATGCGCCGGAGGTCGCCGGGAACGGCGGCTTCGAACGCGGGTTAGCGCGACGGCCTTCAAGGGAGTTGATCAGCGCCGTTTCTTCACCGCAGATGTAGCGCCCTGCCCCGGTGTGAACAAACAGTTCGAAATCAAAACCGGTGCCCATGATATTTTTGCCGAGCAGACCGGCTTCGGTCGCTTCCGCAATCGCACGGCGCAGATGCACGGCGGCTTCAATGTATTCACCGCGCAGGAAGATGTAGCCCCGGTACGCTTTCAGCGCAAACGCGGAGATCAGCATGCCTTCCACCAGCAGATGCGGCAGCTGTTCCATCAGCAAACGGTCTTTATAGGTGCCCGGCTCCATTTCATCCGCGTTACACAGCAGGTAGCGGATGTTCATGGATTCGTCTTTTGGCATCAGGCTCCACTTCAGACCGGTGGAAAAGCCTGCGCCGCCGCGCCCTTTCAGGCCAGCGTCTTTGACCTGATTGACGATTTCGTCCGGGGACAGACCAGTCAGCGCCTTACGCGCACCTTCGTAGCCGTTCTTGCTACGGTATTCGTCCAGCCACACGGGCTGTTTATCATCACGCAGACGCCAGGTCAGCGGATGCGTTTCGGGAGTACGGATAATGTCTTTCATTTATACCGCTCCAGCAGTTCAGGAATGCCTTCCGGGGTCAGGTGAGCGTGAGTATCCTCATCGATCATCATGTTCGGCCCTTTGTCGCAGTTCCCAAGGCAACAGGTCGGCAGCAGCGTAAAGCGACCGTCGAAGGTCGTCTGCCCCGGCTTGATGTTGAGCTTTTTCTCCAGCGCAGCCTGAATCCCCTGGTAACCGTTGATATGGCACACCACGCTGTCGCAATAGCGGATCACGTGGCGACCCACCGGCTGGCGGAAGATCTGACTGTAAAACGTCGCAACACCTTCGACATCGCTTGCCGGGATCCCCAGCACATCGGCGATCGCGTGGATCGCACCGTCCGGCACCCAGCCACGCTGCTTCTGAACGATTTTCAGCGCTTCAATGGACGCCGCACGCGGGTCTTCGTAGTGGTGCTTCTCGTGCTCAATGGCTTCACGCTCTGCCGCACTCAGCTCAAAAGCCTCGGTTTGTGGTTGTTGATTCTCGTGCATAATTAGCGGTCCACATCTGACATAACAAAATCGATACTACCCAGATGGACGATCAGGTCGGACACCAGGCTGCCACGTACTGCCACCGGGATCTGCTGCAAATGCGCGTAGCTCGGGGTACGAATACGGGTGCGATAACTCATGGTGCTGCCATCGCTGGTCAGGTAGTAACTGTTGATACCCTTGGTCGCTTCCACCATCTGGAAGGACTCATTCGCCGGCATAACCGGGCCCCACGACACTTGCAGGAAGTGGGTGATCAGGGTTTCGATATGTTGCAGCGTGCGCTCTTTCGGCGGCGGCGTCGTCAACGGGTGATCCGCTTTGAACGGGCCTTCCGGCATGTTGTTGAGGCACTGCTCAAGGATGCGCAGACTCTGGCGCAGCTCTTCCACTTTCAGCATCACGCGGGTGTAGCAGTCGGAAACCCCGCCGCCAACCGGCACTTCAAAGTCAAAGTTTTCGTAGCCAGAGTAAGGGCGTGCTTTACGCACGTCGAAATCAATACCGGTCGCACGCAGCGCCGCGCCGGTGCAGCCCCAGTCCAGCGCTTCTTTCTTGCCGTAAGCGGCCACGCCCTGCGAACGCCCTTTCAGAATGGTGTTTTGCAGTGCGGCTTTCTCGTAAGACGCCAGACGCTTCGGCATCCAGTCAAGGAACTCACGCAGCAGTTTGTCCCAGCCGCGCGGCAGGTCATGCGCCACGCCGCCAATACGGAACCAGGCCGGGTGCATACGGTAGCCGGTGACCGCTTCTACGATGTCGTAGATTTTCTGACGGTCGGTAAAGGCAAAGAAGACCGGCGTCATGGCGCCGACGTCCTGGATAAACGTCGAGATATACAGCAGATGGCTGTTAATGCGGAACAGCTCGGAGAGCATCACGCGGATAACGTTAACGCGATCCGGTACGGTAATGCCCGCCAGTTTTTCCACTGCCAGCACGTACGGCATCTCGTTGACGCAGCCGCCGAGGTATTCGATACGGTCGGTATACGGAATGTAGCTATGCCAGGACTGACGTTCGCCCATCTTTTCAGCACCACGGTGGTGGTAACCGATGTCAGGCACACAGTCGACAATCTCTTCGCCATCAAGCTGAAGAACAATACGGAATGCACCGTGTGAAGACGGGTGGTTCGGGCCGAGGTTGAGGAACATAAAGTCCTCGTTTTCGGTACCACGCTGCATGCCCCAGTCTTCCGGTTTGAAGGTCAGCGCTTCCATTTCCAGATCCTGCTTCGCTTTGGTCAGCTCAAACGGATCGAATTCGGTAGCACGCGCCGGGTAGTCTTTACGCAGCGGATGGCCTTTCCAGGTTGGCGGCATCAACAGACGCGTCAGGTGCGGGTGTCCGTCAAATTCAATACCAAACATGTCCCAGGTTTCACGCTCATACCAGTTAGCATTCGGGAACAGTTTGGTGAAGGTTGGTACACGCAGGTCGTTTTCAGACAAGGCCACCTTGAGCATGATATCGCGATTGCGTTCAATGGAAATCAGGTGGTAGAAAACGGAAAAATCCGCGGCGGGTAACCCTTCGCGGTGTGTGCGCAGACGTTCGTCCATGCCGTGTAAGTCAAACAGCATGACGTAAGGTTTCGGCAATCTCTTTAAGAAATCGCCCACTTCCAGTAATTGTTCACGCTTGACCCAAACAACGGGTACCCCGGTGCGAGTCGCCTGAACGGTAAAGGCATCCGGCCCAAAACGGTTGCGCAGTTCGCCGATGACCGGGTCATCAAGGTGATCCCGGGTCTGCCATGCGGCTTCTTGCGCGGTTAAGTCGGTCATATTGTTCACCATTGCAAATGGTCCGTGGTGACTGTCGACAGAGCTTCGCGCGATTTATGTAGTGATAGGCGAAGTAAAATGCTGCTGCCGACAGGCGCAAATTAAATCTCGTCTGGTGTACGCAGATTCGTGACTGCAATGCGTTCGCCGCGTTTACGCTCGCGCTCTGACTGCATGTTGGCGCGATAAACGCCCTGATCGCCAACCACCCAGGAGAGCGGACGACGTTCTTTGCCAATGGAATCCTGCAACAGCATTAACGCCTGCATGTACGCTTCCGGACGCGGCGGGCAACCCGGGATGTAAACATCCACAGGGATAAACTTATCAACGCCCTGCACTACCGAATAAATATCGTACATACCGCCGGAGTTGGCACATGCGCCCATGGAAATGACCCATTTCGGCTCCAGCATCTGATCGTAAAGACGCTGAATGACCGGCGCCATTTTAGTAAAGCAGGTCCCCGCTACCACCATCAAGTCAGCCTGACGTGGTGAAGCACGCAGGACTTCCGCGCCAAAGCGCGCCACGTCATGTACGGCGGTGAACGAGGTCACCATCTCTACATAGCAGCAGGAAAGGCCGAAGTTATAAGGCCAGATTGAGTTTTTGCGACCCCAGTTAACCATGTCATGCAGTTTGCCCATGAACACGTTCTTGTTAACTTCCTGTTCCAGGGGGTCGGTTACGATCTCCTGTTTTTGCAGGGGGTAACGGTCGTTCTCACCGTTAGGATCTATGCGGGTGAGCGTATAATCCATCTTAATGCCTCGCGGTTAGCGTTGACGATTAGCGATACTGTTCGTTTCCGGGTTCATACGCTCGCGGCGTGAACGCGCGGGCGTCCAGTCCAGCGCGCCAATACGCACCAGATAAACCAGACCTGCCAGTAACACAAAAATAAAAATTGCAGCTTCCACAAAGCCTACCCAACCGCTTTCGCGGATAGAGGTCGACCATGCGAACAGATACAGCGCTTCAACGTCGAAGATAACGAAGAACATGGCTACCAGATAAAACTTGGCAGACAGGCGTAAGCGGGCGGTGCCGACCGAGTCGATACCTGATTCAAACGGGGTGTTTTTTGACCTCGCGCGTGCGCGACCGCCTAAAAACCAACCGCCGATAAGCATCAGGCAGCACAGGCCAATGGCAACAATAAGAAAGATAGCGAATGCCCAGTGATGAGCGATGACTTCAGTGGATGTTGACATACTCATTGCTTACTCATCAAAAGTAGCGCCAAATTCTCTGCTCTTTTCGGCAGATGAACGCCACATCGATTCATGGGGAGGAATAAAAAAAACCTTACAATCGCTGCAGAAAATGTTTTAGACAGCCAATTGATGGGGTTTTTTACTCCTTTCTATAACCTTTTGTCAACTTTAACAAAAGTTTCCTCACATTAATTTACATGATAACAACACCCTTAACATTTAATGCGCTTTAGCACCGTGTCGATCGATTCACAGGCTAAATGGGGATGTTGTTGAATCGTGTCCGTTGTGAAGTAAGTAGAAAAAAACGCGCCTATTTTGACAGGAATTGATCCAAAAGCCTTCCCCTAAAAGGGAGTATTTTCTTGATCTGTGACACGCTTTTGTTAATCCACCTCAAAAAACAGCAACAATTTCTCTCGTTTTTTAACATGAGAGGGTTGACCTGCGAATTTCGCTTATTTTTTACGCATTTTTTAATCGCAACGTCTACTCGCTGATTTATGAGGATTTTTACCTTTTTCCTCCTGCCCGTTAAGGATATTAGTACAAAAAAAGAACCACTGGATGTTTTTTAATCTCCAGTGGCTCTTTTTTACACTTGCCCTTTTTAATGCTTTTTTTGTGACCCGTTACTCATAGTCTCCCTGGACCAGCACGGAATCATCTCCCCCTTCTGGGGTAATTGGGCTGTACTGCCACGGATTCTGCCAGGTATCCATCGCCTGATAGATAACCTGCGCCAGATCGTTCTTCGAGGCCGGGTCACGGCACAGCAGGTATTCGGTGTCCGGCAACGGCGGTAATCCGTCAACTGCCCCCAGCACGCGTAGATCCGGACTCATCATTTCTACCGGACGCGCCGTCACGCCAAGACCAGCTTTCACCGCCGCGCGCACGGCCGGCAATGTCGACGCCACATAGGCCAGTCGCCAGGGGATGTTCGCCGCATTCAGGGTGGCAAGAACCACATCACGGAACGGACTGGGATCATCCAACAACACCAGCGGAACCGGTTCGCCCTTTTGCAGCACATACTCTGCGGCACAGTACCAGTGTGTCGGCGAGGTACGCAGCGTCAGGCTCTCAAACGGTCCGGGACGGTTAGTGGTGACGATCAGATCCACCTCTTGCGATTTCAGCATATCGAGCATGAAGGCATTTCGCTTCACTCTGACATCCAGCGCAAGCTTCGGATAAACCGAGCTAATGCGATTCAGGAGGAAAGGCAGTATCGTATCGGCGGATTCATCCGAAGCCCCGATAGTTAATACTCCCTGAAGATTGCTGAACATCAATGATGAGCAGGCCTCATCATTGAAACGTAGGATTTTTCTGGCGTAACCCAAAAGCTGAATGCCGTGTTCAGTCAACAGTTTGTTACGACCGTGACGAGCGAAGAGTTCTTTTCCCACGAGCTGTTCGAGGCGCTGCATCTGTTGGCTCACCGCAGACTGAGTACGACATACCGCTGCAGCTGCTGCTGCAAATGTGTTCAGATCGGCAACAGCAACAAATGTTCTCAGCAGATCGAGGTCGAGGTTAATTATCGGACGATTTGCATTTATCATAATTTTTCACTTACTGGCGGCTCATACTGAGCTTGTTAATGCTGTGCATACAAAATCAAGCAATTCCGTTTGTAATGCGCTTCCTTAGCAGAGTCACCCGCTGACAGCAGGTGAAAGTAAATAGGTATATCATGTGACTGGCGAAATGCTACCCTCTTTCTTACGTAATAATACCTTACGCGAACTCTCAGGTTATTTCGTTAAGAACGGGCTGACCTATTAAAGCCTATGTAGATTTCTGCCATTTTCTGGATGTAAAAAGTGTAAATGTAAAGAATGGAACCGGGCATACATCAACGAGAAATAAGCATACATGGCAGTAAGTTAGCCACAAAAACCCATTCGGGATATTAACAAATCATGCGGCCACATGTCATTTCATCATGCGTATCTTAACCTAAAACCTTTTTATTTATAAGCATTAATGCGAATAATCTGATGCAAAGTTTTGTTATGTTTCTCAAATCAACTCGCTATTATTCGCGCCTTGCGTAAAGCCTTTTTAATTATTAAATAATAATTAATGAGATTCCAGGTCATTCATAAATCCTGCTTAACATTAGATTTACACCGCCAGGGTTCCCGTACATCCCGATAACACGGGCAGTGATTAATCTTTCAGTATTTACGAATTATTAAATGACGTCAGAATTCTCCCCGAAATTTCACGGGCGCTGAACCTTTTTGTAAGCAAGAGAATCGGCCACCCGAGAACGTAAAAATCGCAATATCATGCTATAAAAATCGGAATAACCTGTTTTTATCTCTATATATTACGTAAAAATCAGTTAATGACAGCACAATAGCACGTCACCATTCAGCAAAATCTTCTTCTGCAAAGCCTTCAAAACGCCCCGCTGGGGGAGTACATTGTTCCAAACTGACTTCCACGGCAGGAAGTGGTGATAACAGCATAAAGGTCAAGGTTCATGTCCCCCATTGAGAAATCCAGCAAATTAGATAACGTCTGTTATGACATCCGCGGTCCTGTTCTGAAGGAAGCGAAACGCCTTGAAGAAGAAGGCAATAAGGTTCTGAAACTGAACATTGGTAACCCCGCCCCTTTTGGCTTTGACGCCCCCGATGAAATTCTGGTGGATGTCATCCGTAATCTGCCTACTGCACAAGGTTATTCCGATTCCAAAGGCCTCTATTCCGCGCGTAAAGCCATCATGCAGCACTATCAGGCGCGTGGCATGCGTGACGTCACCGTCGAAGATATCTACATCGGTAATGGCGTTTCAGAACTGATCGTGCAGGCGATGCAGGCATTACTGAACAGTGGGGACGAAATGCTGGTGCCCGCGCCGGATTATCCGCTGTGGACGGCGGCGGTCGCGCTTTCCGGCGGCAATGCGGTGCATTACCTGTGCGATGAATCATCCGACTGGTTCCCGGACCTTGATGACATCCGCGCCAAAATCACGCCGCGTACCCGTGGGATCGTCATCATTAACCCGAACAACCCGACCGGCGCGGTTTATTCCAAAGAGCTGTTGATGGAGATCGTCGAGATCGCGCGGCAGAATGATCTCATTATTTTTGCCGATGAGATCTACGATAAGATCCTGTATGACGACGCCGAGCACCATTCCATCGCCGCGATGGCACCGGATCTACTGACCGTGACCTTTAACGGCCTGTCCAAAACCTATCGCGTGGCCGGTTTCCGTCAGGGCTGGATGGTTCTCAACGGGCCGAAGAAGCATGCGAAAGGTTATATCGAAGGGCTGGAAATGCTGGCATCGATGCGTCTTTGCGCCAACGTGCCGGCACAGCATGCCATTCAGACGGCGCTGGGCGGTTACCAGAGTATCAGTGAATTCATCATGCCCGGCGGTCGTCTGTATGAGCAGCGCAATCGCGCCTGGGAATTGATCAACGATATTCCGGGCGTCTCCTGCGTGAAACCGCGCGGTGCGCTGTATATGTTCCCGAAAATTGACGCGAAGCGCTTCAATATTCATGACGACCAGAAAATGGTGCTCGATTTTCTGTTACAGGAAAAAGTCCTGCTGGTTCAGGGGACGGCATTTAACTGGCCGTGGCCGGATCACGTGCGCATCGTCACCCTGCCCCGCATCGACGACATAGAGATGTCGCTGAGCAAATTTGCACGTTTCCTGTCGGGATATCACCAGCTTTAATCCAAAATGCGTTGCAGGACAAAACACCCAGGGTGTTTTGTCCTGCAACGTGAAGTATGACGAGCATTTGCATCCGGCGGCCTTCTCTGCGCACAATGACCTCCAGGTTGTCATCATGAAAAGGTCACTATGAAGCAGAGCCATTTTTTTGCCCACCTCTCCCGCCTCAAACTCATTAACCGTTGGCCTTTAATGCGCAATGTGCGCACAGAAAACGTCTCTGAGCACAGTCTCCAGGTCGCGATGGTGGCCCACGCGCTGGCGGCGATCAAAAATCGTAAGTTTGCCGGTCAGGTTAATGCCGAACGCATTGCGCTGTTGGCGATGTATCACGATGCGTCAGAAGTGCTGACCGGGGATCTGCCCACGCCGGTAAAATATTTCAATTCGCAAATCGCCCAGGAATATAAGGCTATTGAGAAAATCGCTCAGCAGAAACTGGTCGATATGGTGCCCGATGAGCTGCGGGATATTTTTGCCCCGCTGATTGATGAGCATGCATATAGCGAAGAAGAAAAGTCGATTGTGAAACAGGCCGATGCGCTGTGTGCGTATCTGAAGTGTCTGGAAGAGTTGTCGGCAGGGAATAATGAATTTCTGCTGGCAAAGACGCGACTGGAAAAAACGCTGGAGTCACGCCGCAGCCCGGAGATGGATTACTTTATGGAAGTCTTCGTTCCCAGTTTTCACCTGTCTCTCGATGAAATTAGCCAGGACTCTCCGCTGTAACGATTTGCCGGATGCGCGTATGCACCATCCGGCAATGCGATACAACATTAAAACGGAAACAACATCGGGATCATCACCACGCATACCGCCATAACGATAATGGTGAACGGTACGCCCAGCTTAATAAAATCGCTAAAGCTGTAATTCCCTGGTCCTAACACCAGCGTGTTGACCGGTGATGAAACCGGCGTCATAAAGGCCGCCGAGGCCGCCATCGCGATCACCATCGCAAAGGGATAGGGAGAAACGCCCATCGACTTCGCCGCCGCCAACGCAATCGGCGCCATTAATACCGCCGTCGCGGTATTCGAGATAAACAGACCGATGGTCGCGCACAGCGTAAACAGACAGCCCAGCATCATGTACGGGCCATAACCGCCGCCCACGTCCATCAATCCTTTCACGACCAGATCCACACCACCGGTTTTTTGCAGCGCCAGCGCAAAAGGCATCATGCCGACGATCAAAATGATACTGGGCCAGTGAATGGCTTTGTAGGCGCTTTCGGCATCAATACAGCGAAATTTCCCCATCAGCAGACAGGCAATAATCGCCGCGATGGGATTAGGAATTTCGTCAGTCAGCATCAGCGCAACCATCAGCACCAGACAGAAAATCGCGTGCGGGGCCTGGCTGTGCGCCGGGGAAGCCTCGCTTACCTCTTCTGGCAGATTAAGCGCGACAAAATCTCGCCCCTGCTTTGCCAGCATCCCGATCAGTTTCCAGTTACCGACGACCAGGATGATATCGCCCATCAACAGCGGCTCATCGGCAAGCGAACCTTCGATCGCCACGCCGTCACGTTTCAGGCCAACCACATTCAGCCCATAGCGGGTACGAAAACCGATTTCCCGCACCGACTTGCCAATCAACTCCGATTCCGGGATCAGCGAGATTTCCGCCATTCCCACATCCAGCGCCTGGTCAGAGAAATACTCCCCACGCAGCACCATTGGCTCCAGCAATTGCTCGCTACAAAATTCACGGAGATCGACATCAGCGGCGGACATGTCAATCAGTAACACGTCACGGGCGCGAAACTCCGATACCCCATTCACGTTTACGATCACCCGC
This sequence comes from Citrobacter sp. RHB35-C17, assembly GCF_013816795.1. Lineage (NCBI taxonomy): Bacteria > Pseudomonadati > Pseudomonadota > Gammaproteobacteria > Enterobacterales > Enterobacteriaceae > Citrobacter > Citrobacter sp. RHB35-C17. The sequence goes on from NZ_CP057150.1 coordinate 3,123,646, forward strand.
CGAAAACGCCGCCAGCGTTCGACGCCGATCACGTTGGCGCCATAGCGCTCACGCAGTTTAAGATCGTCGAGGCGTTGACCGATCATCGGTGACCCCGGACGAATCGCCAGTCGACGCGCGCGCCCTGTCAGGCGATATTCTTTGATCAGATCGCGAAAGGTGCGACGTTTCCAGCTATCTCGCTGCTGTTGTGGATTGTCGCCTTTGAGCATAAAGCGCATCAGCAGCATATAGATAATGCCCAGCACCAGCACGACGAGGCCGATAGGCGTGACGCTGAAGAAGCTGAAACCGGCATAGCCTTCGCGCAACAATTCACTGTTAACGACCAGGTTGGGCGGGGTGGCCACCAGCGTCATCATGCCGCTGATAAGCCCGGCGAAACTGAGCGGCATCATCAGGCGCGACGGCGACGTTTGCATACGCATCGAGACGCTGAGTACCACGGGAATAAAGATAGCAACGACGCCGGTTGAACTCATAAACGCGCCCAGCCCGGCAACGGTCAGCATCAGCAGGACCAGCATTTTGATTTCGCTACTGCCCGCCATTTTCACCAGCCAGGTGCCCATGACGGTCGCCACGCCGGTGCGTACCAGCCCGTCGCCGATGATAAACAGCGCGGCAATCAACACCACATTAGGGTCGCTGAATCCTGAAAAGGCCTCAGTAAGGGTCAGTGTGCCACTGAGAACAAAGGCTACGATGACAAACAGAGCTACCGCGTCCATACGCACTCTGCCCGTCGCAAACAAAATCACAGCAATCGCCAACAGCGAGAGAACCCAGATCAATTCACCGTTCACAACCTATCCTTGTCAGATGAGAAGATGGAATGATTCTGCCATAAAAAAGCCCCGACAAGCCGGGGCTAAATCATGATCAGGTATTTCTTAATACAACCACATCACCATTCGGTTGTTTGGTCACCGAAAGCTGCTCCAGGCTGGTCAGGGTGAAATCGACCTCATCCAGACGCGGCGTATCCGCCGGGGCATTTACTGCGATAACATGGCAGCCTGCGGCGAGTCCCGAGAGCACGCCCGCAGGGGCATCCTCCACCACCGCACATTCGTGCGGCGCTAAACCAAGCAGTTGCGCGCCGAGCAGATAAGCATCCGGCTCCGGCTTACCACGTTTGACCCGCTCAGCGGTCACGAAAACCTCCGGGGCTGGCAGGTTGGCCACCTGATGACGTGCGCGCGCAACCGGCATCGACCCTGATGTTACAATCGCCCACGGGATCCCGGCCTTGTTCAGATGGTTAAGCAGCGCAACCGCACCAGGCAGCGCGGTGATGCCCGCCGTTTCTGTCGCTTCTATTTGCTCCAGACGCGTAAACTCCGCAGCGATTTCCGCCTCAGGTTTGCCCACCATGAAATGGCGCAAAGAGGTAATCGCCTGCTTGCCATGAACAAAACTTAACACTTCGTCATGAGTCAGCCCAAAACGATCGGCCCAGTTACACCATGCACGTTCCACAGCAGGTAACGAGTCAACCAGCGTTCCATCCAGGTCAAACAGAAAGCCCTTGCATTGCACGTTCACCTCCTCAGGCATTGATGATTTGGTTGATTTCGTTGGCGCTCAAATGATACTGACGCGGGCAGGCATGCCACGCGCTTAACATCCGCTGGTATTTTTCCCACATTGGGGTCTGCGCGTTGAAACCGTGCGTGCCGGCATCAAAATGGGTGTAACGTCCTTCCACATTCACCATAAAGCGAACATAACCGAGATAGCGCGCTTCCGTTGCGGCATCAAAGCCCAGGAAGGTTACCCGACGTTCATCAATACTTTGCGCATCTTTCAGGTTGGCCCAGGAGACATGCAGAGCGTGATACATCTCCATGATGTCGATAACCGTACGACAGGTTTCCTCTTTCAGCTCGCCAAATTCCCGATCCAGTTCGCGCATTTGCAGACCGTAACCGCGTTCAATGATCGTCTGCAGACGACGATAACGCTCGGCGTTAGTCGGATCGAGCATAGTCATCATTTTGTATTGATTAGACAAAATAAGACGTTGAGCGTTGGTCATTTCCATTTGGGACTCCTGTATCACTCTACAACGGTGAAAAAAAAGAAGGCATTAATATGCCTTCTTTTATATGCGTAATCAGGGGGCAATTACAAATCATCAAGGAAAGTTTTATCCAGTTGTTTGAAGGCACGCTTAAGCGTGTCAGCTAACGCCTGGTAATCCGGCTTCCCTTCAACCGGGGAGAGCGCTTGCCCCGCCTCCTGTAATTTGCCTCTGACTTCATAAAACCAGTTCAGGATCGAGGGCGGCAGCGGCGTGACGGAACGCTTCCCTAACCACCATAGCCCCTGCATCGGCAGGCTGAGCGCGAACAACGCGGTGGCGACGGCAGGCCCTAACTGGCCGCCCAGTGCTATCTGCCAGCACAGGGTAAAGATAGCGATCGGCGGCATAAAGCGAATAGCGTAACGTGTCATCCGAATCACGCGGTTCTCAACAAAGACGGGTGCAAGGCGCTTTTCCATTGGCCACGTCTTTGAGTAATGTTGCCCCCGACGAAAAAGGCTAAAAAAATTTACGGAGCGATGATCCGGCGTCGACATGGCTTACCTCAACTTCACATATAAAATTTCAAATATTTGTGCAAAACAACAACTATACGGGACAACGTTCAAAACATTTTGTCATTGATACCCACTATCGGGTATCCTGTAGCGGCCTGTAAAAGGCCTGTAGTCCAAAATCATTGAGTCGTCAAATTTACATATAGTATGCCATTGGCTGAAAAATACGCAAAATGGCATAGACTCAAAGGTATTTCTTCCATCATGCCAAAAAAGACAACTGGCATGATGTTAATCATAAATGTCAGCGTCACACTGCGCTACGCTCTATGGCTCCCTGACGTTTTTTTAGCCACGTATCAATAATAGGTACTTCCATGTCGAGTAAGTTAGTACTGGTTCTGAACTGCGGTAGCTCCTCACTGAAATTTGCAATCATCGATGCAGTTAACGGTGAAGAGTACCTTTCTGGTTTAGCCGAATGTTTCCATCTCCCTGAAGCACGTATCAAATGGAAAATGGACGGCGGTAAACAAGAAGCGGCTTTGGGTGCAGGCGCCGCTCACAGTGAAGCGCTGAACTTTATCGTTAATACTATTCTGGCACAAAAACCAGAACTGTCTGCGCAGTTGACTGCAATCGGTCACCGTATCGTACACGGCGGCGAGAAGTATACCAGCTCCGTGGTTATCGATGACTCTGTTATTCAGGGCATCAAAGATTCTGCCTCTTTCGCACCGCTGCATAACCCGGCTCACCTGATCGGGATTGCAGAAGCACTGAAATCCTTCCCGCAGTTGAAAGACAAAAACGTGGCTGTGTTTGACACCGCGTTCCATCAGACCATGCCGGAAGAGTCTTACCTCTATGCCCTGCCGTACAGCCTGTACAAAGAACACGGCGTTCGTCGTTATGGCGCGCACGGTACCAGCCACTTCTTCGTTACCCAGGAAGCGGCAAAAATGCTGAACAAACCGGTAGAAGAGCTGAACATCATCACGTGCCACCTGGGCAACGGGGGTTCTGTTTCTGCTATCCGCAATGGTAAATGTGTTGATACCTCTATGGGCCTGACCCCGCTGGAAGGCCTGGTGATGGGTACCCGCTCTGGTGACATCGACCCGGCAATCATTTTCCACCTGCACGACACGCTGGGCATGAGCGTTGATCAGATCAACAAGATGCTGACCAAAGAATCCGGCCTGCTGGGTCTGACCGAAGTGACCAGCGACTGCCGTTATGTTGAAGACAACTACACCACCAAAGAAGACGCGAAACGTGCAATGGACGTTTACTGCCACCGTCTGGCGAAGTACATCGGTTCCTACACGGCGCTGATGGACGGTCGTCTGGACGCCGTTGTCTTCACCGGCGGTATCGGTGAGAACGCGGCCATGGTTCGCGAGCTGTCCTTGGGTAAACTGGGCGTGCTGGGCTTTGAAGTTGATCATGAACGTAACCTGGCTGCCCGTTTCGGCAAATCTGGTTTCATCAACAAAGAAGGTACCCGTCCTGCGGTGGTGATCCCAACCAACGAAGAACTGGTTATCGCGCAAGACGCGAGCCGTCTGACTGCCTGATATCACACCGCCAGCTAAGCTGGCGGTGCTGTTTTGTAACCCGCCCAACGGGCGGTAACGAAAGAGGATAAACCGTGTCCCGTATTATTATGCTGATCCCTACCGGAACCAGCGTCGGCCTGACCAGCGTCAGCCTCGGCGTCATCCGTGCTATGGAACGCAAAGGCGTTCGTCTGAGTGTCTTTAAGCCCATCGCCCAGCCACGCGCTGGTGGCGATGCGCCAGACCAGACCACCGCTATCGTTCGTGCAAACTCTTCTGTCACCGCGGCTGAACCGCTGAAGATGAGCCACGTAGAGTCTCTGCTGTCCAGCAACCAGAAAGATGTGCTGATGGAAGAGATCATCGCAAACTACCATGCGAACACCAAAGACGCAGAAGTGGTACTGGTTGAAGGCCTGGTCCCAACCCGTAAACACCAGTTCGCGCAGTCTCTGAACTACGAAATCGCTAAAACGCTGAACGCGGAAATCGTCTTCGTCATGTCTCAGGGCACCGATACGCCGGAACAGTTGAACGAGCGTATTGAACTGACTCGCAGCAGCTTCGGCGGCGCAAAAAACACCAACATCACCGGCGTTATCGTGAACAAACTGAACGCTCCGGTTGATGAACAAGGTCGTACCCGTCCGGATCTGTCTGAGATTTTCGACGACTCTTCCAAAGCGCAGGTCGTAAAAGTCGATCCGGCACAGCTCACCGCAAGCAGCCCACTGCCGGTTCTCGGCGCAGTGCCGTGGAGCTTTGAGCTGATCGCGACCCGTGCGATCGATATGGCGCGCCACCTGAATGCCACCATCGTCAACGAAGGCGACATCAATACGCGTCGCGTGAAGTCTGTCACCTTCTGTGCGCGTAGCATTCCGCACATGCTGGAACACTTCCGCGCCGGTTCCCTGCTGGTCACCTCCGCTGACCGTCCGGACGTGCTGGTTGCCGCGTGTCTGGCCGCGATGAATGGCGTTGAAATCGGCGCCCTGCTGCTGACCGGTGGCTACGAAATGGATGCGCGCATCTCTAAACTGTGTGAACGCGCTTTCGCTACCGGCCTGCCGGTATTCATGGTGAACACCAACACCTGGCAAACTTCTCTGAGCCTGCAGAGCTTCAACCTGGAAGTGCCGGTTGACGATCACGCACGCATCGAGAAAGTTCAGGAATACGTGGCGAACTACATCAACGCTGACTGGATCGAGTCCCTGACCGCGACCTCTGAGCGTAGCCGTCGTCTGTCTCCTCCAGCCTTCCGCTATCAGTTGACCGAACTGGCGCGTAAAGCCGGTAAACGCGTTGTGCTGCCAGAAGGCGACGAACCGCGTACCGTGAAAGCGGCAGCCATCTGTGCTGAACGTGGTATCGCAACCTGCGTACTGCTGGGTAACCCGGAAGAGATCAACCGCGTTGCGGCCTCTCAGGGCGTTGAGCTCGGCGCTGGCATCGAAATCGTGGATCCGGAAGTGGTTCGCGAAAGCTATGTCGCGCGTCTGGTTGAACTGCGTAAGAGCAAAGGCATGACCGAAACCGTTGCCCGCGAACAGCTGGAAGACAACGTGGTTCTCGGTACGCTGATGCTGGAACAAGACGAAGTTGACGGTCTGGTATCAGGCGCTGTTCACACCACGGCTAACACCATTCGTCCGCCGCTGCAGCTTATCAAAACTGCGCCAGGCAGTTCACTGGTTTCCTCCGTCTTCTTCATGCTGCTGCCAGAACAGGTTTACGTTTACGGCGACTGCGCGATCAACCCGGATCCGACCGCTGAACAGCTGGCTGAAATCGCTATCCAGTCTGCTGACTCTGCCATTGCCTTTGGTATCGAACCGCGCGTCGCAATGCTCTCCTACTCCACCGGCACCTCTGGTGCGGGTAGCGACGTTGAGAAAGTGCGTGAAGCAACTCGTCTTGCACAGGAAAAACGTCCTGACCTGATGATCGACGGTCCGCTGCAGTACGATGCCGCCGTGATGGCTGACGTGGCAAAATCCAAAGCGCCGAACTCTCCGGTTGCGGGTCGCGCTACCGTGTTCATCTTCCCGGATCTGAACACCGGTAACACCACTTACAAAGCGGTACAGCGTTCTGCCGACCTGATCTCCATCGGGCCGATGCTGCAGGGTATGCGCAAGCCGGTGAATGACCTGTCCCGTGGCGCGCTGGTTGACGATATCGTCTACACCATCGCTCTGACCGCGATTCAGTCTTCACAACAGCAGTAAGTTGTCTCCGCTGGGTCCGGACGGGCCCGGTCAAAAGCCGGAAATCACCCTGATTTCCGGCTTTTTTATTGCCGTTTCTGGCAATGCAAAAACGGATTTATTTGCTTAACTGCGCTGCATCAATGAATAACCATTCGCCTGTTTGCATACTTAGCCTCTTTGCTTTGCAACAGGGATAGTCTTTCATGTCTGCAGTAACCGAAACACAGCCAGCCAGAAAATGGGCCATGCCCGATACGCTGGTCATTATTTTCTTTGTCGCCATTTTAACCAGCCTTGCGACCTGGGTTGTCCCCGTCGGGATGTTCGACAGCCAGGAGGTGCAATACCAGGTAGATGGTCAGACAAAAACCCGTAAAGTGGTTGACCCCCACTCTTTCCGTATTCTGACCAACGAGGCCGGTGAAGCGCAGTATCATCCGGTTAAATTCTTCACTACCGGCGATGAAAGCCCGGGACTGATGAACTTCCCGTTCGAAGGGCTGACCTCCGGCTCTAAATTCGGTACTGCCGTCGGTATCATCATGTTTATGCTGGTGATTGGCGGCGCGTTTGGCATCGTTATGCGCACGGGAACTATTGATAACGGCATCCTTGCGCTCATCCGTCATACCAAAGGCAACGAGGTTCTGTTTATCCCGGTACTGTTTATTCTCTTCTCGCTGGGCGGTGCGGTGTTCGGCATGGGAGAAGAGGCGGTTGCCTTCGCGATCATCATCGCGCCGCTGATGGTGCGACTGGGGTATGACAGTATCACCACGGTGTTAGTGACCTATATTGCGACACAAATTGGCTTTGCCAGTTCATGGATGAACCCTTTCTGCGTGGTGGTCGCGCAGGGCATTGCCGGCGTACCGGTCCTCTCCGGTTCCGGTCTGCGCATCGTGGTATGGGTTATTTCGACACTGATCGGTCTGACGTTTACCCTGGTCTATGCCTCGCGGGTGAAAAAGAATCCGCTTCTGTCACGCGTGCATGAATCTGACCGTTTCTTTCGCGAACAGCAGGATGACGTTGTCGAGCGCCGCTTCACAATCGGCGACTGGCTGGTGCTGCTGGTACTGACCGGGGTGATGGTTTGGGTGGTCTGGGGCGTTATCGTCAACGCATGGTTTATTCCGGAGATAGCCAGCCAGTTCTTCACCATGGGCCTGGTCATTGGCATTATCGCCGTTGTCTTCCGTCTTAACGGCATGACGGTCAACATTATGGCGTCCTCATTCACCGAAGGCGCACGCATGATGATTGCCCCCGCCCTGCTGGTAGGTTTTGCCAAAGGCATTTTACTGTTGGTAGGCAACGGCGAAGCGGGTGACGCCAGCGTGCTCAATACGCTGTTACACAGCATCGCCAACGGCATCAGCGGACTGGACAACGCCGTTGCCGCGTGGTTTATGCTGCTCTTCCAGGCAGTGTTTAATTTCTTTGTAACGTCGGGATCGGGCCAGGCGGCGCTGACCATGCCGCTGTTAGCGCCGCTCGGCGATCTGATGGGGGTTAACCGTCAGGTCACCGTACTGGCGTTCCAGTTTGGCGATGGCTTTAGCCACATCATCTATCCGACCTCTGCATCACTGATGGCGACATTAGGCGTCTGTCGGGTGGATTTCCGTAACTGGTTGAAAGTGGGTGCGACGCTGCTGGGGCTGCTATTCATTATGTCCAGCGTGGTGGTGATTGGCGCACAAATCATGGGATACCACTAAAAGACAAAAGGAGCCGCTTATGGCTCCTTTTTACGGTTAGTTCAGAAAGGACGCTACTCCGCCTCTTCCTGCTTCTCCTGTTGCGACTCTGACCTTGCCGCTTCATTTTTAGCGTTACGGGTCATCCACAGCGCCAGCGCTTTCAGCGAGTCGGGCGTGAATTCATCACAACGGGCGGTAATTTCTTCCGGCGTCAACCAGCAAACTTCGCTGACCTCTTCTTCCTGCAAGGCGAACGGGCCGTGCGACACACAGCTGAACAGCGCACCCCAGACGCGACAGTTCTTATCTTCAAAGTAGAACTGACCATGTTCGGCGAATGGCACACCGGCGATGCCTAACTCTTCTTCCGCTTCACGGCGGGCAGAATCCAGCAACTGTTCGTCAGCCTGCACAACGCCACCGGCAGTGGCATCTAACATTCCGGGTAAAAAGTCTTTTGTCTCGGTACGACGTTGCACCAGTATTTTGCCCATTCCGTCGTGTACAACAATATAGGTCGCACGATGACGCAGGCCCTGCGCTCGCATCTGTTCCCGGCTGGATTGTGCAATGACTTCGTTGTCTTCATTCACAATATCCACCCATTCCGTACTTGCCAAACGACGCTGTTCCACCATCAGGAAACCTTCTTTTTCTGGCGCTCTTACGGCGCATTTACATATGTGGGGGTAAATTACGAATTAATCGCCACCTGCGCAATGATACTTTGATCATTGAGTGCGATAACGCTCAAAACATTATCGTCCAGCAGGCCATAACTTGCCTGGTAGCCACCTTTCGGAATGCTTACTGAACCCGGGTTGAAGTGATAAATATCGCCTCTTTTTTCTGCCACCGGCAGATGCGTATGCCCGTATACCAGGACATCACCGGCCCGCAGTGCCGGCAGGTTATCCGGCCCAAAGAGATGACCGTGAGTCAGAAACAGTCGCTGATTTTCCAGTAGCACCTGCTGCCAGGGCGCGGTTATTGGAAACTGCAGCAGCATTTGATCCACTTCACTATCACAATTTCCCCGCACCGCGACAATCTGCGACGCCTGTTCATTGAGCCGCTCAGCGACCTGAGCGGGCGCGTAGCCTTCGGGTAACGCATTTCGCGGTCCGTGGTTGAGGACATCGCCCAGTATCACCAGCCACTGCGCGCCGCTCTGTGAAAACAGGGTCAGCACGCGTTCTGTAGCGGGCAGGGACCCATGAATGTCGGATGCAAACATCAGTTTCATCACATGCTCCGTGTCATCAAAAACCGCATTATGATACTGGATTACAAACGTTTTATCAGCCTGAACGCTTCGCGGAAAGCGCAATATAACGCTGGACAGAGGCGCGTTGCCACTGAAATGCTGCATATTCCGCCAGTCGCTCCGGGACGTCGTCGCCGTTGAGAACCAGACGGTTGAGCATCAGGGCTAAATCAGTATCGGCCAGACACCATTCACCGAAAAGATTTGGCATGTCATGTGCCAGCAGATTCCCCGCTATGGAGAACAGTTTGTCTGCGCTGATTTTCCCCGCCTCGCTCAGCGGTCTTTTTTTTACCCCACCGAAAACGACATCCGTCGGACGTTCTTCTCGAATGGGCAGTAAATCACTGCGCAACCATGCCTGTATCTGCCGCGCACGCGCGCGTTTTTGCAGGTCGTGAGGATAGATTCGCTCCCAGGTGGGTGGCGAAAAGCGGTCTTCCAGGTATTCAGCAATCGCGGAGGACTCGCTCAACTCAAAACCATCGATGTTCAGCAACGGTACCCGACGCGTCAGTGCATACCCCTGCCAGCCCGGTTGTAGATGCTCACCGTTGTTAAGATCGACGGTTTTCAGACTAAACGGCAGTCCCTTTTCCTGCAAAGCGACATACACGGAGAGCACATAGGGGGAGAAATAGTTTGCATCGGACCACAGCGTGATAGTGGGTTTACTCATGGCATCCTCGTCTTTATTAGGCTTTTCTCCCAACATAGAGGGTCTTTCGCTCGCTGTCACCTGATGAAAACTCACACAGCACGACAGGCTTTCTATACTTGTGGTTGGCTTATCCGATAAACACGTTGTGGAGCAGAAATGATCGACCTCTATTACGCCCCGACACCCAATGGGCACAAGATTACCCTCTTCCTTGAGGAAGCCGCGCTGGACTACCGATTAATTAAAGTGGATATCAGTAAGGGTAATCAGTTTCGCCCCGATTTCCTCGCCATTTCACCCAACAATAAAATTCCCGCGATCGTCGATCATAACCCGCTCGATGGCGGCACATCGCTGAGCCTGTTTGAGTCCGGTGCCATTTTGCTCTATCTGGCGGAAAAGAGCGGCCTGTTGCTTAGCGGTGAATTACGCGAGCGCCATAGCACGCTGCAATGGCTGTTCTGGCAGGTGGGCGGGCTGGGCCCAATGCTTGGTCAAAACCACCATTTCAACCATTTTGCTCCACAGTCCATCCCCTACGCTATTGAGCGCTATCAGGTTGAAACACAACGGCTGTATAACGTTCTCAATAAACGGCTGGAGATGTCGCCGTGGCTGGGCGGCGAGCATTACAGCATTGCCGATATCGCCTGCTGGCCGTGGGTGAACGCCTGGCAGCGTCAGCGCGTCGACCTGGACATGTTTCCCGCCGTGAAGAATTGGTTTGAGCGCATTCGCAGTCGGCCCGCCACAGAACGCGCAATGATGCTGGCGTATCAGGATCCTGCGTGAGCAAGAGGATAACGCGACCGGGTTCTCGTGTATCATGCGAGAGTTCATACATGGAGGAGACCTGCAATGTCACATCATGACGCTATAATTCGTATAAAAAACCTTCGCTTACGCACTTTCATTGGCATCAAAGAGGAAGAGATCAATAACCGACAGGATATTGTCATCAACGTTGCGATTCACTATCCGGCGGACAAGGCTCGCGTCAGCGAAGATATCAATGATGCGTTGAATTACCGCACGATCACCAAAAATATCATCCTGCACGTTGAGAACAATCGCTTCTCATTGTTAGAAAAATTAACCCAGGATGTGCTCGATATCGCACGCGAACACCACTGGGTCACTTATGCTGAAGTGGAAGTCGACAAACTACACGCGTTGCGTTATGCCGATTCCGTCTCCATGACGTTGAGCTGGCAGCGCTAACCGACATCACGGGAGGCTGCATGAAGATACTGGTAACTGGAGGGACTGGCCTTATTGGAGGACACCTGGTCCCGCGCCTGCAGGAACTGGGTCATCAGGTGACCGTACTGACCCGCCACCGCGATACTGCCCGGGAAAAGCTCAATGACCGGGTGACACTGTGGGACACGCTGGGAGATAAGCAAAATCTCGACGGTTTTGACGCGGTGATTAACCTGGCCGGTGAGCCCATTGCTGACAAGCGCTGGACGACGGAGCAAAAAGATCGCTTGTGTCAGAGCCGCTGGCGCATCACCCAGAAACTGGCGGACCTCATTAATGCCAGTGAAACCCCGCCGTCAGTCCTGATTTCAGGTTCTGCCACAGGTTATTATGGCGATCTGGGCGAAGTGGTCGTCACTGAGGAAGAACCGCCGCATAACGAATTCACCCATAAACTTTGCGCACGCTGGGAGCAAATTGCCTGCGAAGCGCAAAGCGACAAAACGCGTGTTTGCCTGCTGCGTACCGGCGTGGTGCTGGCACCAAAGGGCGGGATCCTAGGCAAAATGGTTCCACCGTTTCGTCTGGGTCTCGGTGGCCCCATTGGCAACGGTCGCCAGTATCTGGCCTGGATCCACATTGATGATATGGTCAATGCGATTCTCTGGCTGCTGGATAACGACCTGCGTGGGCCGTTCAACATGGTCTCGCCCTATCCGGTACGCAATGAGCAGTTTGCTCATGCGCTGGGACATGCCCTGCAACGGCCAGCCATTCTTCGCGTACCAGCCACCGTGATGCGCCTGCTGATGGGCGAATCATCGGTACTGGTGCTGGGTGGGCAACGCGCCCTGCCCAAACGACTGGAAGCCGCCGGATTTCCCTTCCGTTGGTATGACCTTGAAGAAGCGCTGGCGGATGTCGTTCGCTAACGTCTTCCCTGTTCACTCTCGCCGTTCCGGTGGTAAGGTAGTCTCACTGGCTCCCGGAATGGCGATTTTATGGCACGACTCACAACCGAACGACTGACGCTTTCCCCGTTTCAACCCACAGACTGGCCCTTTTTCCTCGCGCTTCGTGAAAATCCGGACATCATGCGTTTTATGGGCAACCTCTGCCCGGAACGCGAAACGCGTTTGCTGTTTGCACGTCGTCTTACCTCAAAACACACCTTCGTGATCCGCCAGCATCACGATGCCACACCGCTGGGCGACATTGGCTTACAAATCAGTCATCATTTTCCGCAGGAAGCTGACATCGGTTATTGCGTTATTCCCGCCGTCCAGGGACGCGGTATCGCCAGTGAGGCCGTTCGTGCCGTCTGCGACTATGCCTTCCGCGAAGCTGGCGTGAAAGCCATCAACGCCTGGGTGCTTGCCGAGAACCGGGGTTCAGTCCGCCTGCTGGAAAAACTGGGATTTGTGCGTACGCAGGTGCTGGAGAAAGCGTTTGAGATCAACGGTATCCACTATGACGACTGGGGATACCGTCTGGAGATGGCGTGAGGTTAACCGTTCATCGACGCAAGAAAGTCTCAGGCGCGCGTAGCGGTAAGCTCGTCAACGGGAAGACCGGTTATCCTGGCGACGGTGTGGGCATCAATCCCATCTGCCAGCATCATACGTGCAATCCGCTGGGCTTCATCGCGTTTGCCCTGTTGAATCCCCTGATCTAACCCCTGCTGACGCAATCTGTCGGCGATAGTCATTAGTCTCTCCTTGTGGTGGGGTGAACGCTGGGCAACCTCGGCAAGAAACTCACTAAAATGCGCGGCGTCACCGGTTTGCATCATATAATTAAACAGCGTTTTCAACTGGCTGTCATTAGCGTAACCCTTAATCAACAGGGCAACTAATTGCTCCATCAAGCCCATTAAATCACGCTTGCGGATATGCTTTTGCATTAACTCCAGGAGCGCTATCCGTCGATGCTGCATAATGTCATCATCCGCCACAACCGTAATATCAACCAGAGGAAAGGCGGCGGTATAGAGTTGTCTTGCCGTAGAGGGATCGGCAAATTCATCCAGCCAACACAAGGAAAAGGGATAGGGCGTCACCGCGCCGTGATAAAATAACATCGGGATCACCAATGGCAGTTTTTTATGTCCGGCATCGAGATGACGTTGCATTGCCCCCATGGCATAGCGCATCAGTCGGAATGCCATATGAGCATCGGGTGAACTTTGATGTTCAATCACCACATAGATAAAGCCCTCTCCTTCCGCCGTCTTTAACGACCAAAGAACATCGGAATAATACGCACGGAGATTCTCTTCAATAAAGCTACCTGACTCGAGTTTCAGCGAGTCCAGATCGCAAAGTTGCCGCAATGAAGCAGGCAGATGGAATTCCAGGAAATCTCTGGCAGTGTCCGGGTGGCACATGAACGTTTTAAACACCGCATCATGCGCTGTAACCTTAGCTGTTGTCATGGCCATACCATCATCCCTGTGAGTCGATGACATGACGTTACGCGCATTAATCGTCTGCGACACCAACAGACGTTGCGCTTTGCGGTGATGAATCCAGGGTAAATGTGCTGGTCTGCAATATTTTCAGGGCTTACGGAAAGTCACTCGCAAAAAAAGCCGGGAGGCTGTTGCCTTTCCCGGCTTACCTTAACGATACGCCTGAACCCGTTACTTCAGCGATCCTTTCAGGAACTGTTGCAGGCGTGGACTTTGGGGGTTACCGAAGAGTTGCTCTGGATTGCCCTCTTCTTCGATTTTCCCCTGATGCAAGAAAATCACGTGGCTGGAGACATGGCGGGCAAAGCCCATTTCGTGCGTCACCACCACCATCGTTTTCCCCTCTTCGGCCAGTTGCTGCATGATACGCAGCACCTCGCCGACCAGTTCAGGATCCAGCGCCGAGGTTGGTTCATCAAAGAGCAACACTTCCGGCTCCATCGCCAGGGCGCGTGCAATCGACACTCGCTGCTGCTGACCACCGGAAAGATGCACCGGGTATTTCCCCTGTGCACGCTCATCAATGCCGACTTTCGCCAGGTATTTGGTCGCCCGTTCACGGGCTTCCTGTTTGCTCAGACCCAACACCTGAATTGGCGCTTCCATGACGTTTTCCAGCACCGTCATGTGGCTCCACAGGTTAAAGTGCTGAAACACCATCGTCAGGCGGGTACGCAGTAAACGAAGCTGATTTTTATCCGCCACCTTCAGTTGACCGTCTTTGTCACGCACCAGGTTGATGTTCTGGCCGTTGACCACAATCGACCCTTCGCTCGGTTTTTCGAGGAAGTTTATGCAGCGCAAAAATGTACTTTTCCCGGAGCCGGATGAGCCAATAATACTGATCACATCTCCGGCGTTGGCCTGCAGTGAAACCCCTTTCAGCACTTCGTGTTCGCCGTAGCGTTTGTGCAAATCGATAACGTTTAATTTATTCTCAGACATCGTGTTACCCGAATTATTTAGAGGAAACATGCTGCAACCAGCGCCTTTCCGCACAGCGGAACAGGCTTATCAGGACATACGATATGATTAAGTACAGCACGGCGGCAATACCGAAAGCGGTAAAGGGCTGGTAGGTCGCCGAGTTAATATCACGGGCGATTTTCAGCAGATCCGGAACCGTTGCCGTGAACGCCAGCGCCGTGGAGTGCAGCATTAAAATAACCTCGTTGCTGTACGCGGGTAACGCGATACGCAACGCCGAAGGCAGAATAATGCAACGATACATTTTGAATGAGGAGAAGCCATACGCGCGCGCGGCTTCAATTTCACCGTGCGGAACCGAGCGAATGGCCCCGGCGAAAATCTCTGTGGTATAGGCGCACGTGTTCAGCGTCAGCGCCAGAACGGTACAGTTCAGACCGCTGCGGAAGAAGGCGTTCAGAAAATCGGTGCCTTTGACTATCTCCAGCGTGTACATCCCTGAATAGAACACCAGTAGCTGAACGTACAATGGCGTCCCGCGAAAAATATAGGTAAACAGCCAGATGGGAAACTGGATGAATTTGTTGCTGGAAACACGACCAATGGCCAGAAAAACGGCCAGAATGCCGCCCATCACCACGGAGGAAATCAGCAGCCACAGCGTAATCGCCACCCCCGTAAACCGGTAGCCATCCGTCCACAACAGGGATTTCCAGTACTCCTGAATTATCTCAATCACAGGTCAGCCCTCTTCACACCGACGGAGTAACGGCGCTCAAGGAACAGCAGCACACCATTGGAAACCGTAGTAAATACCAGATAGATAAGCCCGCAGACGATGGCGAAATAGAATGGCTCCCAGGTGCTCTTTCCGGCCAGTTGCGTGGCTTTGACCACATCTTCCAGACCGAGCAGCGAGACCAGCGCCGTCGCTTTGAGGATCACCTGCCAGTTATTCCCAATCCCCGGCAGCGCGTAGCGCATCATTGCCGGAAACATAATACGGCGGAAAATTTGTGAAGAGGTAAAACCGAAAGCGGTAGCAGCTTCAATATGACCTATTGGTACCGCCATAAAAGCGCCACGAAAGGTTTCTGTAAAATACGCGCCATAGATAAAACCGAGCGTAATAATACCAGCGACCATCGGGTCGATATCAATCTGACTGATGCCTATCGCATCGGTTAATGTGTTGAGTGCTATCTGCAGGCCATAAAAAATCAGCAGCATCAGCACCAGATCCGGCACCCCGCGAATGAGGGTGGTATAAGCTTCGAAAATAAGCCCCGTCACCCGGTTTTGCGAGAGTTTAGCCCCCGCACCGACGAGGCCGATCAGAACGGCCAGCACCACGGAACTGAGAGCCAGTTCCAGCGTGACAATTGCGCCCTGTAAAATAACACCTGAAAACCCGTACAACATGCTGCCTGTCCTGTCGTGAGTGGCGAGTTAGAAGCCTCTTTTGACGTGATGGTGCTACCTGTTATGCCGAATGGCGGCGTAGCCTTATCCGGCTTACAGCAATCACCTGTAGGCCGGATAAGCGCAGTGCCATCAGGCATAAAACCGGTTCATCATCACGTCCTGGGCTTTATCTGCACCTGCGGGGATTAACCGCCATAAACATCAAAATCAAAGTATTTCTTCGCCAGCTTCTCGTAAGTTCCGTCAGCGCGCATTTCTGCAAACGCTTTGTTCAGGGCTTCACGCAGTTCGTTATCCTCTTTGCGCAGACCCATGCCGGTCCCTACACCAAACAGTTTCTCGTCTTTCACAGACGGGCCGCCGAATTTGTAATCTTTGCCAACGGGTTGTTTCAGGAAGCCTTCGCTTGCGGCAACTTCGTCCTGGAATGCAGCATCAATACGCCCCGCAGTCAGGTCAGAGTAAATATTGTCCTGCCCCTGATACGACACAATCTCAATGCCTTTTGGCGCCCAGTGTTCGTTACCAAACGTCTCCTGAGTGGTGCCCTGCAGCACACCGACGCGTTTGCCTTTCAGCGACTCAACGGTCGGCTGAATGTCTGATGACTTGGCCACGACCAGACGCGAGTCAGCTGCATAAAGTTTGTCAGTGAAGGCGATTTCCTGCTGACGCTTTTCAGTAATCGAAAGCGAGGACATGATAGCGTCGATTTTCTTCGCTTTTAACGACGGGATCAGCGCATCCAGCGGGTTCTCAACGAAGGTACATTGCGTATTAATACGTTTGCACAGCTCTTTCGCCAGATCGATATCAAAACCCACCAATTCACCCTGCGCATTCTTCGACTCAAACGGGGCGTAGGTTGGATCGGTACCAATACGAACTTTTTGCGGAATGGCGGCAAAGGCTGCGGTAGCACTGGAGAAAGCCAGGACCAGAGAAAGAGATAACACCAGTTTTTTCATAACTATCCTCAACAGACTGTCTTTTATAGGGGATGTTTACAGGACCAGGTGCAGTTATCGTGCCATTAATCGGGTCGACAAGGCAAAACATTCTGCCCTGCCTCCGGTTTATTTTGCATGAAAAGCGCTTAAATATGCACTTCCGCTCTGTTCACCCGCCATAATTGCACCATAATGGTGCATTCAACCCGTCACGCACCGCTATGGCTAACCCAAACGGTGCAGTCAGGTCCCCGTATTCAGGTATCAGTCGCCGTAGACGTTAAAGTCAAAATACTTTTTCGCCATCTTGTCGTAAGTGCCATCCTGACGCAGATCGGCCAGCGCCTTATCAAAGGCAGCTTTCAGTTCCGTATCGTCTTTACGTAAACCGACGCCTGTACCGTCGCCGAAGTACTTTTTATCCTTCACGGAAGGGCCGGCAAAAGCAAAGTCTTTGCCCGCAGGCTGTTTGAGGAAACCTTCACTGGCGGCAACTTCGTCCTGCAATGCCGCATCAAGACGGCCCGCCGTCAGGTCAGAGTAAATCAAATCCTGGTTTGCGTAGGCCACCACATCCACGCCTTTGCTACGCCAGGTGTCATTGGCATAGGCTTCCTGAGTGGAGCCTTGTAACACGCCAACGTGCTTACCTTTAAGCGCGTCAAGCGTTGGCTGAATCGGGGAGCCTTTCGCCGCGATCAGACGCGAATCCGCCGCGTACAGTTTGTCGGAGAAGGCAATTTCCTGCTGGCGCTTATCGGTTATGGAGAGCGAAGAGATAATGGCATCAATTTTCTTCGCTTTGAGCGACGGGATCAGTGCATCGAAATCACTGGCGACCCAGGTACATTTGACCTGCATACGCTTACACATCTCATTGCCCAAATCGATATCAAAGCCGATGAAGTCGCCTTTGGCATCTTTTGAAGAGAACGGAGCGTAGGTGGTATCCGTGCCAATGCGCACCGTTTGCGGCAGCGCTGCATAGCTGGATGCAGTAGCAGATAGACCAATCAGCAATGACAGAGCGAGAATTGACTTCTTCATACATAACCCTCAAGTGGAATGACTTTATTATGTTTTACGTTGTGTTGTGCGTTTGCAGGCTTTTTCATGCAGGTCTTATGCCATTTTCGCGCCGCTCGGGATATTCGACGTTAAATATGTTAATAAAACGTTGCAATATTGTCCTGATGTTGAAGATAGCAGGTCTGACGGATGAACCGCAGCGTTTCAGATGGATTTAGCGAATTAAATGTTGAGGATATGATCGCGGTTACAAAATTGCCCTGTTTCAGGGCAATTGATACAAAAAGGCCCGCCGACGGGGCAATATTATGCACCCTGCCAACGGGTAAAAAGGTCCTGCGGAAGGGCGATATCAAACTGATCGAGGACGCGATTAACTGTCTGATTTATCACATCATCCAGCGTCTGTGGACGATGATAAAACGCCGGAACCGGTGGCATAATGACCGCACCAATTTCCGCCGCCTGGGTCATTAAGCGCAAATGCCCCAGATGGAGCGGCGTTTCCCGAACGCACAGCACCAGTGGGCGGCGCTCTTTTAACACCACGTCTGCCGCGCGGGTCAACAGGCCATCGGTATAGCTATGGACAATACCAGAAAGCGTTTTAATTGAGCACGGCAGAATAACCATTCCGGCGGTCTGAAAAGAGCCGGAGGAGATGCTGGCGGCAATATCGCGCGCATCGTGCGTCACGCTCGCGAGCGCCTGAACATCACGCAGCGATAAGTCAGTCTCGAGAGAAAGCGTCTGGCGGGCGGCCTGGCTCATGATCAGATGCGTTTCAACATCCGGTACATCGCGCAACACCTGGAGCAGCCGCACGCCGTAAATGGCGCCACTGGCACCCGAAATACCAATAATGAGTCGCTTCATGATTTATCGCCCTGTCTGACTTCTGGGCTGACTTTGCAGGATTTTATGGGGAGTTGCAAGTCAGGGGGCGGGATTCGCCCCCTGGCAGGTCAGGGATTACCCTTCGTTGTGCATCTCGAGGTTTTCAACTTCGTTCTGCAACTGAACTGCTTTGGCATCGTCATTACGCAGGGAATCGAGAAAATCGAGATACTGCTGATCCACATCCTTCGTAACGTATACGCCGTTAAACACGGAACATTCAAACTGCTGGATATCCGGGTTCTCGGTACGGACCGCGTCGATCAGATCGTCCAGGTCCTGGAAGATAAGACCGTCTGCGCCGATGATCTGGCGAATCTCATCCACTTCACGACCATGCGCAATAAGTTCGTTTGCAGTAGGCATATCGATGCCGTACACGTTCGGGAAGCGAATCTCTGGTGCCGCAGAGGCCAGATAGACCTTTTTCGCCCCGGCTTCACGTGCCATCTCAATAATCTGCTCTGAGGTGGTGCCGCGCACAATGGAGTCATCCACCAGCAGAACATTTTTATCGCGGAACTCCGCGCGGTTGGCGTTCAGTTTGCGGCGTACGGACTTACGGCGCAGCTGCTGTCCCGGCATGATAAAGGTACGACCAACGTAGCGGTTTTTCACAAACCCCTGACGGTACGGCTTGCCGAGAATACGCGCAATTTCCAGCGCGATATCGCAGGAGGTTTCTGGAATCGGGATGACCACGTCGATATCCAGATCCTCCCACTCACGAGCAATTTTTTCGCCAAGCTTGGTACCCATGTTCACACGGGCGCTGTAAACGGAAATCTTGTCGATGAAGGAATCCGGACGCGCGAAGTAAACATACTCGAACAGGCACGGATTGCTGACCGGGTTTTCGGCACACTGACGGGTGAATAGCTGCCCTTTCTCCGTGATATAAACCGCTTCGCCCGACGCAACGTCACGCAGGAATTCAAAGCCCAGGGTATCCAGCGCGACGCTTTCAGACGCCACCATATATTCGGTGCGACCGTCGCCGACATCACGTTTACCCAACACCAGCGGACGGATACCGTTCGGGTCACGGAAGGCAACCATACCGTGACCAATAATCATCGCCACACAGGCATACGCGCCGCGGATCTGGCGGTTGGTCGCGGCAATCGCGGCAAAAATGTTGTCTGCTTCCAGCGGGTAGTGACGGAAGTTATCCAGTTCACTGGCGAAGATATTGAGCAGGATCTCAGAATCTGAGGTGGTATTGATGTGACGGCGCTTCTCCTCAAACAGCTTTTTACGCAGTTCGTGGGCATTGGTCAGGTTGCCATTGTGGGCAAGCGTGATGCCATACGGGGAGTTGACGTAGAAAGGTTGAGCTTCAGAGGCGCTGGAGCTGCCAGCCGTTGGATAACGCACATGACCGATGCCCATGTTGCCCTGCATACGCTGCATGTGGCGAGCTTCAAAAACATCACTCACCAGACCGTTTGCCTTACGCAAACGGAAGCAGTTATTTGCATCGATGGTGATAATGCCAGCGGCATCCTGACCACGATGCTGAAGCACTGTTAAGGCGTCATAAATCGACTGGTTAACCGGCATAACACCGGCGATACCGACAATACCGCACATACGTCTTTTTCCTCGTTAAGCTACAACCCAACGCTTATGCTCTGGGCAAGAAACTTGACGAGCTTTGCAGATAGTCAAAGAACCATCTGATGATGAAACTGAACTCCGGGATCAGCTGTGACTTACTCCAGTCCTCACCTTTCGACAGGCCGGTAAAGGTGTCGAGAAAGAACAGAATAGCAGCCACAATCAACACGCCGCGCAGAGCCCCGAAACAGACCCCCAGAACCCGGTCGGTACCTGACAGACCGGTTTTCTCAACCAGTTGCCCTACCACGTAGTTCACAATGGCGCCGACGATCAGCGTCGCGATAAACAGCACCGCGATGGCAATCCCGTTTCGAACCAGTTCGTCTTCAAAGCCCGAAAACCAGACAGACAGGTAAGTGTAGTAATGGCTGGCGACAAAGAAAGCACAACCCCATGTCACCAACGATAACGCTTCACGAACAAAGCCACGGATCAGGCTAACCAGACAGGAAAAACCAATCACCGCGATAATGGCGTAATCAATCCAGACCATATGTGTCCCACGATTTTACGCCCTGTCGTCCTGTTCGGGGCGCATTCTAACAGAAAAAGAAAACGTTTGCGTAGGGATTTCCTTCCCGCGCGTAAATAAAAATGGCGCTGAAAAAAACTTCAACGCCATACCGTTTTATGCCTCTTCGGGCACTGCCGGATGGCGGTGTAAACGCCTTATCCGGCCGACATACAACAAGGAGGGAAGCCTGATAAGACGCCGAGCGCTGTCATCAGGCAACCCTCACTTAGTTCGGGCTGTACCCCATCACCACTCCGCTTAATCCGGAGATTTGCTGTAGTTCACCGAGCGAGCCTTTCAGCTTGTCGCGTGATGCATCCGGCCCCACGAGAATACGGGTTATTTTACCCTGTACTGGCGTTGACGGAGAAGTATATACCCGGAAACCTGCGGCACGAAGTTTACCCACGATCTCATTGACCTTATCGGCATTTTTCAGCGCCCCTAACTGCACAACGTAGGCTTTACCCGTTGGCGCCGATTTCTCTTCTGTCGCCGGTTTTGGCGCAGGAGCGGGAACCGGAGCAGGCGTTGCCTCTACAGGCGGCTTCGGTTGCGGCTTCGGCTTTTCAACCGGTTTTGGTTTGGGCTGCTCTACCGGCGCTGGCGTCGAATCAAGCTCAGGATTATTCGCTGATGCATAGCGTGACGGATCCAACGACGGTGCCGCCGCATCGCCTGCCCGTACCTCTTCCGCCGCCCCTTCTGGCGGCTGAGTCGGCAATGCCTGCGTTGCCGCTGGCATCATATCCGGCTCATCGCGATCTCCCGGTTTCGGGACCAGCGGGATCGCCGCGAATTCATCCTGATAATGTTTTTTCTGCCCGTCGAGCAGCCCGGGCAACACAATGACGCCCAGCGCGACCAGCACGATCGTGCCGACTAAACGATTCTGAAACTTACTCGCCACCGATTCTCCCCGCGTCCATCACTTCCATGACATGTGCAACCGTGTGAAATGAACCGCACACCAGTACGGTATCTTCTGGTCTCGCGTCTGCCAGCGCCGCATGCCATGCCAGCGCGACACTGTCATAGACACTGCCTTTACCGAGATGTTCCTGCAGTTGTTCTGCCGTTGCGCCCCGGGGGCCTTCCAGCGGAGCACAATACCAGTCGTCGACCACGCTTTTCAACCAGGCCAACGTTCCCGCAATATCCTTATCCTGTAGCATACCGATAACGGCAAGAACGCGCCCCTTTTTCGGCAACATTTTCAGCCGTCCGGTGAGATATTCCGCCGCATGAGGATTATGCGCGACATCAAGAATGACGCGCGGCGACTCGCTCACAATCTGGAAACGTCCTGGTAGAATCGCCCGGGCAATCCCGTCGCGAATCGCCTGCTCACTGACGTTCAGGCCGCTGGCGCGCAGTGCCGCCAGCGCAGTCGCCGCATTAGGTTGAGGCACCTGTGGCAGCGGTAAATTCACCAGGCTACCGTGGCGATCGCTAAAGGACCAGCCCGTCTCCGTTACCGTAAACTGCCAGTCCTCGCCACGACGCTGTAACCGCGCGCCTTTCTCCAGTGCGACATCGGCGATGGTATAAGGCATTTCGGGTTCGCCGACAATCGCCGGTTTTCCCGCACGGAAAATACCGGCCTTTTCACGGCCAATGCTTTCACGATCCGGCCCCAGCCAGTCGGTATGATCCAGCGCGATGCTGGTGACTACGCCAACATCGGCATCGACGATATTTGTCGCGTCGAGTCGTCCACCCAGCCCAACTTCCAGGATCACCACATCCAGTTGTGCCTGCTTAAACAGCCACAATGCAGACAAAGTGCCGTATTCGAAATAGGTCAGCGAGATGTCCCCACGCGCCGCTTCGATCTCGGCAAAGGATTCGGTGTGAGCCGATTCGGGCAGTTCATTGCCACGTACACGCACACGTTCGGTATAACGCACCAGATGCGGCGAACTGTATACCCCGACGTTATATCCCGCCGCCGTCAATACCGACTCCAGCGTCCGGCAGGTCGTGCCTTTGCCATTAGTGCCAGCCACGGTGAAGACAAACGGCGCAGGCTTCAGTACGCCCAGTCGCGCAGCCACCTGGCTTACGCGCTCAAGGCCCAGATCGATCGTTTTCGCGTGGAGGTTTTCCAGATAAGAAAGCCACGAGGCCAGGGGCGACGTGGCTTTAGGAATACGTTTGTTATTCATGATGCCCGTGAAATCGTTACGTTGAGAAAAGCAAAAGGGCAGCGCCTGTGGCCCTGCCCTTTTCAGTTATCAGGCCTCGGGTTCCTGATCCGGCACCGGCGGCACCACCACACCTTCACGCGGGGTATCCGGATTTGGCGCCGGCAGATTCATCAGCTTCGCCAGAATGCTCGCCAGTTTCAGGCGCATCTCCGGACGGCGGATGATCATATCGATAGCGCCTTTTTCGATCAGAAACTCACTGCGCTGGAATCCCGGCGGCAGTTTCTCACGTACGGTTTGCTCGATAACGCGCGGACCCGCGAAGCCGATCAGCGCTTTCGGTTCAGCAATGTTGAGATCGCCGAGCATCGCGAAGCTTGCAGAGACGCCGCCCATTGTTGGGTCAGTCAGCACGGAGATGTACGGCAGACCGCGCTCCTGCATTTTTGCCAGCGCCGCAGAGGTTTTCGCCATCTGCATCAGCGACATCAGCGCTTCCTGCATACGCGCACCGCCGGAGGCGGAGAAGCATACCAGCGGGCAGTTATCTTCCAGCGCCTGTTCAACGGCACGGACAAAACGTGCGCCGACCACAGAACCCATCGAGCCGCCCATGAAAGCAAACTCAAATGCCGCTGCCACAACCGGCATGCCGTGAAGCGTACCCTTCATCACGACCAGCGCATCTTTCTCGCCGGTTTCCTTTTGCGCGGACGCCAGACGGTCTTTGTATTTCTTGGAGTCACGGAACTTCAGCACGTCTTTCGGCTCGAGTTCGCTACCCAGCTCCACCAGCGTTCCTTCATCTAACAGGCTATGCAGGCGGTTACGCGCCGACATACGCATGTGATGGTCACACTTCGGACAGACCTCAAGATTACGTTCCAGCTCAGCACGGTATAAAACCTGACCGCAGCTATCACACTTAGTCCACACCCCTTCAGGAATGCTTGCCTTGCGGGTGGGAGTAATGTTGCTTTTAATTCGTTCAATCCAGCTCATTTATGACCTTTCTGCCTGAACCTGGTGTGTTCCAGTTTTGCCGTGGGGGCGCATAATGCCATTTTTGCCCCCAACAGACCATGAATGTTGCACATTAAAACATAACAGCCCGAAACTTTGGACAAAAAAGTGGTCGAACCGCTGAGTTAGTTTCTATTTTGTTACACGTGACGCTGCGCGTTTATGGCGAACAATTTCCACCACGCCCGGCAGGATCGATACCACAATAATCCCGACGATCAGCAACTTAAGGTTGTTCTGAATCATCGGAATAGTGCCGAAGAAGTAACCGGCATAGGTAAAGAGCAGAACCCACAACAGCGCCCCTATCACGTTATACGCCGCAAAATGACGATACGACATATGTCCCATTCCCGCCACAAACGGTGCAAATGTTCTGACAATCGGCACAAAGCGGGCGAGAATGATGGTTTTTCCACCGTGTTTTTCGTAAAACTGGTGTGTTTTGTCCAGATAGCTACGGCGGAAAATCTTCGAGTCCGGGTTACTGAATAACTTCTCGCCGAACAGGCGACCAATAGTGTAGTTCACCGCATCCCCGACAATCGCGGCAATCAGCATCAACACCACCATCAGGTGCACATTGAGATCGTTGGTGCCCAGCGACGCCAGCGCCCCCGCCACAAACAGCAGGGAGTCCCCCGGCAGGAACGGCGTGACCACCAGTCCGGTTTCACAGAACAAAATCAGGAACAAAATTGCGTAAACCCAGACGCCGTACTCTGCGACCAGTTCCGCCAGGTGCACATCAATATGCAGGATAAAATCGATGAGAAAGTAAATCAGGTCCATAGTTGTGCCTTTATACGACTCGAATTAGTCCGCCAGAAAGAGCGGGCCCATGGGCGGTTTAGGAAGATCAAACCGGTCAGGGTAGTCCACCGCAACCAGATACAGTCCTTCGGCCTTCGCCGTTGCCGCTGCAAGCGTTCTGTCCTTTGCCGCTAACAACTCTGCTATCCAGCTCTCCGGCTGGTTGTGGGCGCCTACTTCCATCAGGCTGCCAACAATGTTCCTGACCATATGATGTACAAAAGCATTCGCTTTGATATCGACCACCACATACGCCCCATGGCGCGACACATTAATATGCATCACGTTGCGCCACGGCGTGCGCGACTGGCACTGGACGGCGCGAAACGACGTAAAGTCATTTTCGCCAATCAGACACTGCGCCGCACGATGCATGCGTTCGGCGTCCAGCGGCTCGTAATAATGCGTCACCCCTTTGCCTAACACCGCCGGACGTAACCGGTGATTGTAGATGATGTAACGATATCGGCGAGCCGTGGCGCTGAATCGCGCGTGAAAATCTTCCGGTACAGCTTTCACCCATCGCACCGCAATGTCACCAGGCAAATTCGCATTTACACCCAATGTCCAGGCCGCATCTTTACGCAGCGCGGTGGTTTCAAAATGCACAACCTGTCCGGTGCCGTGCACACCGGCATCGGTGCGCCCGGCGCAAAAGACGTTAATCGGCTCATTGGCGACCAGTGAAAGCGCCTTTTCCAGCTTTTCCTGCACACTGCGGACTTCATTCTGACGCTGCCAGCCATAATATTTGCTGCCGTCATACTCGATGCCCAGCGCAATTTTATACACCGGCGGTTGTAGCTGGTCAGACATCAGTACAGGTACTCCTGCACCAGTTTTTCCGCAATTTTCACCGCCATCAGCGCGCCGCCAAAGCGGACGTTATCCGCCACGGACCAGAACTGAACCTGTTCCGGCATGCCGTAATCGTTACGCACGCAGCCCACAGACAGATGCGCGCTGCCTGAAGCGTCGCCCACCTGGGTCGGAAATTCACTCTCTTCTGACAGTACAATGTCTTCGCCGCGGGAAAAGGCATCACGAGCCTCTTCGGCAGCCAGTGGACGCAGCGCTTCAAATGCCACCATCTGCGCGTGACCGTAAAACACCGGTGACTGTACGCAGTTTGCCGAGATCAACAACCCATCATCCTGCATGATTTTGCGTACTTCATCGACGATCCGCCGCTCTTCACGCACGCTGCCTTCGCGATCCGGCAACAACGGCAACATGTTGAACGCCAGTTGGCGACCAAAGAAATCATCTTCATCGATGGGGATCCCGTTCAGCAGTTTCGCGCTTTGTCCGGCCAGCGCATCGACCGCTTTTTTACCCTGCGCAGATGCCGAAAGCAGACTGGTTACGGTGATGCGAGAAAGCCCACCCTGATCGATAAGCGGTTTCAGCGCGGCCAGCAGTTGGCTGGTCAGGCTGTTCGGCACGGCGATCACATTGCGATTGCGATAGTCCGCCAGCACGAACGGGTTCACTTCCGGCACCACCAGCGGAACGTCGGGTTCAAGCGCGAACAGACCGCTGGAATCAATGACCAGACAGCCCGCGTTTGTCGCCTCTTCAACCCAGGCCGCCGTGGCCTCAACGCCAGCAACGAAAAAGGCCAGTTGCGCCTGCGTCCAGTCAAATTCGGCCGCATCCTGCACAATCACTGACTTACCACCAAAGCGCAGATGTTCGCCTGCGCTTTCATTACGTGCCAGCGCAAAAATTTCCCCTACCGGGAACTGACGTTCAGCCAGGGTTTCAAGCAACGCTTCGCCAACGGCGCCCGTCGCGCCGAGGACGGCAATATTCCAGCCTTCAGACATGGTGGTTTACTCCAGAAAAGCATAAGCCTCCCTGCCGATTATTCGTCAGGGGGCATTAAGAAGACATTAACGTGTCGGGTGATGAACTGCGTTAAAACCCAGTTTACACAGTAACGCCGCCGCATCTGCGTCGTCGCACATCACATACAGTGAGGACCATTCACGACGCTCGAGGTAATTTTTGCGCAGTTTATCAAATTCACCCGGTATTCCGGCAACGTTGCGCAGCGGCGCATCGTCGCGGCGCACATCATACACCAAATGCACCAGTCTTTTCAGCGTCGGCTGATCCAACGGACCATGCAGCGTAATACGGCCAAATTCCGGGGCCGGCAACAAGGTATCCAGCGCGACACGCTGCTCATGACCGATAAATGCGCTATATGCTTCAAAGACCTGCGTGGTGCCGCGCGCTTTGCCTTCCAGCGTGTAGCCCGCAATGTGCGCGGTGCCGATATCGATCGTGTTCAACAGGTCGACATTCAGATCCGGCTCGCCTTCCCAGACATCCAGAACCACACTCAGATCCTGTCCGGCGTTAAGACGCGCCAGCAACGCGGCGTTATCCACCACGGCGCCACGACAGGCATTAATCAGAATAGAGCCCGGTTTCAGACGAGAAATCAGCGCATCATCGGCCAGATGCAGCGTTTTGTAAGGCCCTTCTTTAAACAGCGGCGTGTGGAATGTCAGGACATCCGCTTCCTGAACCAGTTCATCAAGCGAGCGAAAGTCGCCCTCGTCCCCGCGATCCGCACGGGGTGGATCGCATAACAGCGTGCGGATCCCCAGCGCTTCCAGTCGCGCCTGCAGGCGTCCACCGACGTTACCTACACCGACAATCCCGACTGTACGATCGCGCAGCGCGAATCCGTCACGTTCTGCCAGCATCAGTAGCGCGGAGAACACATATTCCACCACCGCAATGGCGTTACAGCCTGGTGCCGCTGAAAATCCGATGCCCGCCAGCCTGAGCCAGTCCTCATCCACATGGTCGGTACCCGCAGTTGCGGTACCCACAAACTTGATGGCTTTCCCTTCCAGCAGCGACGCGTTCACTTTGGTGACCGAACGCACCATTAACGCATCGGCATCATCCAGCTCAGCGACAGGGATGGGACGTCCGGGAACCGCTTTGACCTCACCCAGACGACTAAACAATTCGCGGGCATAAGGCATATTTTCATCAACGAGAATTTTCACGTCTGTCGTACCTGTTTGAGAACGAGAGTTAACCGGGCAAGTGTGCCATAATCTGGCCGCCAGGCATACTTTGCTAAGATTGATGGTTTAAGGATAAGTGATGATGCAACCCATTTCCGGTACTCCCGCACGCCCTCCCGGTGAAGGGCAACCTGCGGTTTCCACGGCGGGCGAACAACCGCTCTCCACGCAACAGCGGACCGTACTGGAACGCCTGATAACGCGCCTGATTTCACTGACGCAACAGCAAAGTGCGGAAGTGTGGGCAGGTATGAAGCACGATCTCGGCGTAAAAAGCGATACTCCACTGCTGTCGCGCCATTTCCCTGCGGCGGAACAAAATCTCAACCAGCGCCTCGGTGTGGCCCAACAAAATCATGCCAACCGCCAGGTGCTTTCACAGTTGACAGAATTACTGACTCAGGGAAATAACCGCCAGGCGGTCAGCGATTTTATTCGTCAGCAGTACGGACAAACGGCGCTCAGCCAACTCAAACCGGAACAGCTTAAGAACGTGCTAACGCTTTTACAGCAGGGACAGTTGTCGATCCCGCAGCCGCAGCAGCGCCCGGCGACCGATCGCCCGCTACTGCCAGCCGAACACAATACGTTAAATCAACTGGTTACCAAACTGGCCGCCGCAACGGGGGAATCCAGCAAGCTGATCTGGCAATCAATGCTGGAACTTTCTGGCGTGAAAAGCGGTGAGCTGATCCCGGCAAAACAGTTCACCCATCTGGCGACCTGGCTGCAGGCGCGTCAAACCCTGAGTCTGCAACACGCCCCTACCCTGCAATCGCTACAGGCGGCGCTCAAGCAACCGCTGGAAGCCGATGAACTGCTCAACCTGAAAGATTACGCCCAGCAGACCTGGCAAATTCAACCGCAGACGGTGCTGACCACCGCGCAAGTGCAGGATCTCCTGAATCAGATCTTCCTGCGCCGCGTCGAGCGCGATCGGGAATTAAACGATCCCCGCCACATTCAACCGATTTATAGTCCGTTTACACCGGTTATCGATACGCTGCGCTCGTTCACCGCGCGTCCAGGACTGCTGTTTATCGCCCTGCTGGTCGCGTTATTGATTTTCTGGCTGGTCATCTAGCGCCGGCGAAACGACAGTAGCGTCACCACAATCCCCAGCACCGCTGAAATCGCACCGGCAAGAAACACGGATGGATAGCCACAGGACGTGGCAAGCAACCCCGCCAGCGGACCAGTGACCGCGTAAGAGATATCCTGAAATGCGGCATACCCCCCCAGCGCGGTCCCGCGGACCTGTGACGGTACGCGTTTCACCACTTCAACGCCGAGCGCCGGGAAGATCAGCGAACAGCCGGCTCCGGTTAATGCCGCACCGAGCAGCGCAAACCAGGCCGTCGGCGCCAGCCAGAGCAAGACCAGCCCAACGGTCTCGATCAGCAGAGAAGCGATAGCCACCCTGACCCCGCCAAAGCGGTCCGGCATCCAGCCAAACAGCACGCGCATGATCACAAAGGCTCCGCCAAACGCAGTCAGCGTAAAGCCCGCCATCGCCCAACCGTGGCTGGAAAATAGAGAGAGATAAAGGTGCCAATCACGGCAAATCCCACGCCTTGCAGCGCGAGGCCCAGACCCGGTTTCCAGATAAGCCCTACTACGCTCCACAGTGAGGGACGCTCACCCGCATGTGCCGGTACTTTACGCACCGTTCCGTTAAATGCCCATGCCAGCAGCGGTAACACCATTGTCGTGCCCGCAAGACCCGCAAACCCAAAATGGCTGTGGATCAGCAGACCCAGCGGCGCCCCTGCCGCCAGCGCACCGTAAATTGCCATCCCGTTCCACGACATCACTTTACCGGAACGTGCCGGCCCCACCAGACCCAGTCCCCAGGTCAGGGTTCCGGTCAGTAACTGGCTTTCCCCAAAGCCGAGGATCAGCCGTCCGACGATTAATAACGCGAATTTGATCGGTACAGAAACGGGTAAGAGTGCTGCCAGTAGCCACGCGCCGCCCGCCAGCGCGCAGGCAAACATGCCCTGCAGCGCAGAACGCTTAGCGCCGTACTGATCGGCAAGTCGCCCGGCATAGCCGCGCGTTAAGACGGTTGCGAGAAACTGAATCCCCACGGCGATACCGACCATCGTATTGCCATAGCCCAGTTCATGATGAACAAAAAGTGGAATGACGGGTAGCGGCAGGCCGACCGTCATGTAGGTCAAAAAGACCGCAAACGCGATACGAAAAAGCGATGTGTTCGCTGCAGATGTTTTTTCTTTATGGGTTACTGCTGTCATGCGTTACTCCAGAATGCAGAGTAAGGCGAGGAAACGCCACGCCCCCTCCACCTGACCGTCAGGATTAAGGTGCGTTGGATAACGTCAAACGCTTACGCATTATCCGGAAGATAATGATGGGCCTGAAGTCTGCCTGCGAGTGACTAATGTTGTCAACCGCAAACCGTACCGTGTGCTCAGTACGGGGGATTATTGTCGAAAAGCGAAGGAAGGACCGCTCCAATCCCTTTCGTGCCAAACAGATAAGTCACCTGCTGCTGCTGTTCAGGCGTCAGGAGTCTGAACATCATATCCCAAATCTCTTTCGGTTCCGCTTCCCAGGCCGAGGCATCATTTCGCGCAGATTCCGGGTCGCTGTCTGCAACATAAGGACGAACATACACGGGGAGAATCGAAATATGGTATTCCCATGCCTTCGATTTTCTGCGTTTGCGCTTAACGCCTTCTTTACCCGTACTCAGGATGTTGAGTCGACTACGAACAGCGGGAACGCTACCGGGAAAACCCGGCAGACCAATACATTCCTGTACCGTGAGCCATTCTTTAGACATCGTTTCGTTCCTTTCCCCAATGAAATAATAATAAATTTTCTTTTTTGCGCGAAATTTCAGGGTTATTGTGGGAAAATAATCCGACAAAAGAAAAACACCTTCTTTTGTCACAGTCATTTAAAACCGTAAAAAATATCGGCGCCGATAACACATCTTCGTAGGATTACAGAATGAGAGAAAAAAGCCAAGACTGGC
This sequence comes from Citrobacter sp. RHB35-C17, assembly GCF_013816795.1. Classification (NCBI taxonomy): domain Bacteria; kingdom Pseudomonadati; phylum Pseudomonadota; class Gammaproteobacteria; order Enterobacterales; family Enterobacteriaceae; genus Citrobacter; species Citrobacter sp. RHB35-C17. The sequence goes on from NZ_CP057150.1 coordinate 3,154,686, forward strand.
ATCGTGCAGATATTAAAAGCGCACTCGAAAAAAAGGGAATAACACTCAGGGAACTTTCACGCGCAGCAGGTTTATCACCAGACTCGCTGCGTAACGTCTTTACTCGTAGCTGGCCTCGCGCCGAACAAATTATCGCTAACGCGCTGGAAACCACGCCAGAAAAAATTTGGCCAACCCGTTATATCAACCTGCCGACAGAATCTGCTGCCGAGTGCCTTAAAAAATAATATGAGCGTATATTTCAGATATATTTAATCACCCGCGAGAATGACTAATAAATAAAAAAAACCTTACGGATAAAAATAGCATTAAAAGTTACACCTGACCGAATAGATATTGTTAATGCTTCTCGTAATTTATTACGCGTATCACTAACAGAGGTTATTATGAGTTGGGATAAAACAGCCGCCGTGAGTTATGCAAAATCTCATGCAGGCGCGCATTCACAAAGCCGCTGCGCAGAATTTACCCGTAAAGCGATCCTGGCGGGAGGCGTCTTACTTGGCAACACTAACCACGCCAAGGATTATGGCCCAATGCTAAAAAACGCCGGTTTTGTCCCGATTGGTGCCTATGAGTCTCCTCAGGCGGGTGATGTCATCGTGATTCAACCCTATTCCGGTGGAAACCCCAGCGGTCATATGGCGATTTACGACGGTTCAGAGTGGTACTCAGATTTCAGACAACGCGACATGTGGGCAGGCCCTGGTTACCGGGCGGCAAAACCGGCCTATATCATCTACAGGAAATAGCGATGAGAGCCTTCTCTTTTTTAGCACTTGTCCTGCTGCTTTGCAGTTGTTCCACGCCCCGGCACGACAGCACAGAAGACGTTAAACAATTCTATCTCGCGTGGATGGCGGCATTTATCGATGCACCAGATAAGCCTCAAGATACCCGCGGGGTAATGCAACGTTATGTTACTAAAGAGGTTATCGATCGCCTGACGTTGATCGATAGCTATTATGAGCAAGACATCGTCGACTCAGACTACTTTATGTATGTGCAGGATTATGCCCCTGAGTGGATCCCACTGTTACAGGTTGGACAAGCACGTCCCTTCCTCGGCGGCGAAAAAGTGGATGTCAAACTGGGTGGACCCGCCAACATAGCGCCCGTTCAACTGGAGGTCTATACGCGTTGGGAAGAAAAACACTGGAAAATCTATCGTGTCAGGGATGTCGGAAACCAGTTTGAACATCCCATTTACAGCGCCGGTGCCATTGCCCGTGCCAGGGCGTGGTCAGCAGAAATTGCGCCGGAATACGAACCGCTTAAAAAGTAAAAAGGGAGCCTTATGGCTCCCTTTTCCGTCAATAATTGTCTTACGCTTTCAGCTTACGCATCACCAGCGTGGCGTTAGTACCGCCGAAACCGAAGCTGTTAGACATAACGGTGTTTAGTTCGCAATCGACAGTTTCGGTCACGATGTTCAGGCCTGCAGCCTGCTCGTCCATCTCTTCGATATTGATGCTCGGTGCAATAAAGCCATGCTCCAGCATCAACAGAGAGTAAATTGCTTCCTGTACGCCCGCGGCGCCAAGAGAGTGACCTGTCATCGCTTTGGTTGCAGAGATCGCAGGACTCTTATCGCCAAACACTTCGCGAATCGCGCCCAGCTCTTTCACGTCGCCCACCGGCGTTGAAGTACCGTGGGAGTTCAGATAGTCGATCGGCGTATCTACACCGTGCATCGCCATCTGCATGCAGCGCACTGCGCCTTCGCCGGACGGAGCCACCATATCCGCGCCATCAGAGGTCGCGCCGTAGCCCACGATTTCCGCGTAGATATGCGCGCCACGCGCCAGGGCGTGTTCCAGTTCTTCAACCACCACCATACCGCCGCCACCCGCGATAACAAAACCATCACGGTGCGCGTCATAGGTACGGGAAGCTTTAGCAGGCTGATCGTTATATTTGGTGGACAGTGCTCCCATCGCGTCGAACTCACAGGCCATTTCCCAGCCCAGCTCTTCGCCGCCGCCCGCAAATACGATGTCCTGTTTACCCAGTTGAATTTGTTCAACCGCATTGCCGATGCAGTGAGAAGACGTCGCGCAGGCCGAGCTAATCGAATAGTTTACGCCGTGGATTTTAAACGGTGTAGCGAGGCAGGCCGAAACGGCAGAGCCCATCGCTTTGGTGACCACATACGGGCCAACTGCTTTCAGACCACGCGGGCTGCGCATGGCGTCAGCACCGAAAACCTGCGCTTTAGACGATCCACCGGAACCTGCAATCAGGCCAACGCGCGGGTTATTCTGATAAACCTCTTCGCTCAGACCAGCGTCTGCGATAGCTTCACGCATGGAGAGATAGGCATAAATAGAGGCATCGTTCATGAAACGCACCACTTTACGGTCGATCAAACCAGTGGTGTCCAGTTTGACGTTACCCCATACGTGGCTGCGCATTCCCGCATCTTTAAACTCTTCAGAAAAAGTGATCCCTGAACGTCCTTCACGCAGAGATGCCAGGACTTCCTGCTGGTTATTACCGATGCTGGAAACAATGCCCAAGCCAGTAATCACTGCACGTTTCATTCAATACCTCTGTCAGTCGCACTATAGTAAGTTTCGATTGGCACAATAGCGTACACTTGTACGCCGAACAAGTCCGATCAGCCAATTTATACTGAAATTTGCGCCGCCTGGCACACATCGCTAATATCGTGACACTGCCTGTCAGACGAGTAACTTACGTGAAACAATACGCTATACAACCCGCCAACCTCGAATTCAACGCTGAGGGTACACCTGTTTCCCGAGATTTTGACGACGTCTACTTTTCCAACGACAACGGTCTGGAAGAGACGCGCTATGTCTTCCTCGGAGGCAACCGGATCGCTGAACGCTTTGTGGAACATCCTCGCCCGTTGTTTGTGGTGGCTGAGAGCGGCTTCGGCACGGGTCTGAACTTTCTCACGCTCTGGCAGGCGTTCGCCGCATTTCGCGCCACTCAGCCCGATGCTACGCTACAAAGATTACATTTCATCAGTTTTGAAAAATTTCCGTTGAGTCGTGACGATCTCACAGCGGCGCATCAGCACTGGCCGGAGTTGGCCGAATTTGCCGGGCAACTTCAGGCCCAGTGGCCGTTGCCGCTGGCGGGTTGCCACCGCCTGCTGCTGGAAGAAGGACGCGTCACGCTCGACCTCTGGTTTGGCGATATTAATGAACTCACCGATCAACTCGACGACAGCCTGAATCAAAAAGTTGACGCCTGGTTTCTCGACGGCTTCGCCCCGGCCAAAAATCCGGACATGTGGACGCAAAATCTGTTTAACGCCATGGCGCGTCTGGCTCGTCCTGGCGGTACGCTGGCAACCTTTACATCTGCGGGATTTGTTCGTCGTGGTTTGCAGGATGCCGGCTTTACTATGCAGAAATGCAAAGGTTTTGGCCGCAAGCGCGAAATGCTGCGCGGAACCATGGAACAGACGCTGAAAATCCCGTCCTCAACGCCGTGGTTTGCTCGTCAGGGAAGCGAAAAACGTGACGTCGCAATCATTGGCGGCGGGATCGCCAGTGCACTGCTTTCGCTTTCGTTGTTACGCCGGGGCTGGCAAGTGACACTCTATTGTGCCGATGACGCCCCCGCCCTGGGCGCATCCGGCAACCGTCAGGGAGCACTTTATCCCCTGCTCAGCAAGCACGACTCGGCGCTCACCCTTTTCTTCCCGGCGGCATTTACCTTTGCCCGTCGCTTGTATGACGCCCTGCCCGTAGAATTTGATCATGACTGGTGTGGCGTCACGCAGTTTGGCTATGACGACAAGAGCCAGCACAAGATCCAACAAATGCTGTCGCTGGCATTGCCGTCTGCGCTGGCAAGTGCGGTGGATATTACCCAGGCACAAAAACTTACCGGGGTAGACACTGGGTGCGGTGGCATAACCTATCCGCAAGGCGGTTGGCTGTGCCCGGCGCAACTGACCGCTGCCGTGCTGAAACTCGCGGAAAAGCAGGGGCTACGCTGCCATTACCAACACTCTCTGGCAGCTCTTCACCGTTCAGCTTCCGGCTGGGATCTGCACTTTACGCACGGCAGTCACGCAGAACATGCCGCGGTAGTGCTGGCCAATGGTCATCAGATTAACCATTTTGCCCAAACGCAGCCGTTACCCGTCTACGCTGTCGCCGGCCAGGTCAGTCATATTCCGACGACGCCAGCGCTTTCCGGGATCCGTCAGGTGCTGTGCTATGACGGTTATCTGACGCCGCAAAATCCGACGAATCAACAACACTGTATCGGCGCCAGCTACCATCGCGGCAGCGAAGAGACGCAGTATCGGGAAGACGATCAGCAGCAAAATAGGCAGCGCCTGATTGACTGCTTCCCGGCAGTAGACTGGGCCAAAGAAGTCGATGTGAGCGGCAAAGATGCTCGCTGCGGCGTGCGTTGTGCCACCCGCGATCATTTACCGATGGTAGGAAGCGTTCCGGACTACGCGTCGACGCTTTCATGCTATGCAACACTCAATGAACAGACTAAAGATGCCGTTTTAGCCCCATATTATCCGGACCTGTATATGATTGGTGCCCTGGGTGCTCGCGGACTTTGTTCTGGGCCACTTGCAGCTGAAATTCTGGCTTCCCAAATGAGCAGTGAACCTCTTCCCCTCGACAAATTGACACTGGCTGCACTGAACCCGAATCGACTGTGGATCCGTAAACTCCTGAAAGGTCGGCCTGTTGAGTAGCCCATCAAATCAGTTCCGGCATGATGAGCTAAACCCAACGAGAACAGACCATATCGCGTAGAAGGTATCAATACGCCTCGTCTTAAAGCAGTCAACGCAGGCGTATCATGTAGCTTTACGCGGTAAACGGCTCAAGCATTACGCTGACTCGTGCGGTTATTCATCATCATTAAACTTGACCTGTATGGCTATAGACTGATCAGGACGACCAGCGTTCTCAGTAAGAGGCCTCAGATTATCATCAAGAATAGCGATATAAGGCTTCTCCGCAGTCAATGCAGCGAACTGAGGCAAATCGAGATCAATGCGGTTAGCAACCCCTTTTGAACACTCCGGATCAACATTACCCATAATGGCATAAAACAGATTCGTTTTTCCTTTTGCAGGCGAGGCATCTTTAATCATCCGGGAAAGGGAGATTCCCCCCTGTTTTTTATCGCAAACCGCCAGTTTTCCAATGACTTCCGGGTAGATGGTAACCCCCACCGAAGGGAGATTTGTATACGTAAAACGGGTCAAAAACAAACCATCGCCTTCCAGAAAGCGGTTAGCAAGTATTGAAGGCTGAATAAGTGAATGATGTCCGGCAGACATGATATTAACAGGCGGAAAACTATGTGTTTTTTCAGATTTTAACAGCGTCTCTGTCCAGACCATTAGATTTTTATCCTTCAGCGCATTACGTAAATCATTCGCTCGTGAGGAAGAATAAGCATTATCTTCATTCAGATTGACCTTAACTGCCATGGGTGTTTTAGAAATAAGACCTGATGTCGAATGAACGGAAGCCAGAGAACCATTGTAATAGCAATACTGATTGCCAAAACTACGCAACTCAGGATTCAGTGTTGATAACTCACGACAAGTATCTATCCACAAAAACATTTGATTGTTGCTAATAAGATTCACAAGGAAAAAAGCGGGAAGATAGCTGTTATTCCCGACAGAGATGATATTATCGCTGCTAAAGACAACATCTTCTATTTTACCGGTTTTCGTGTAACGGATAAGAGAAGGGATCTTAAATGACTTATCGCCTACCTTAACTTGCTTTTTGTGGGAATCAATTTCAACGCTGCCATTAATATCAGGGTAACCCCAGAATGCCATATCAATAGTCGTTCGCCAGGAAAGCAGTTTTCTGTCCAGGAACATTTGCCCCGAGAAATCTTCCGCGAGCGTCGCCATATTGCCATTTAAATCACGGCCAAGCCCTACAGGGTGAGAACCATAGTTCAGATAATTGAGAATGGTCGGAGAAACATCAAGAGTTGTACCATGACGAGGATTTTGAGTTGGTTTGATACCCGCGCCAGTGATCATCAATAAATTATGGCGCTCCTTCTTCTTCAACGTCTCTAGTGTCTTTACCATTACTGGAGCGAGATGATCTGAACCAAAAACCAGTAACGTATCATCCAGAAGACCTTTCTTCTTCAAGGACTGATACACTTTACCAATAAGGAAATCGGTACAATGCGCCGCATTCAGCAGATGATCATGACCATCACCATACTTCATAGTCGCGCATTCGTGTGCCAGATACCCTTCCGGCTGATGGGTTCCGATATTGATTGAAAAGAGTCCCCAGGGCGCCTGGGCCTGTCGCAAAGAAGCAACGCGCGTCAGTAATTGTTCGTAAAGGGTATCATCATACAGCCCCCAGTTGTTTATGTAATCTTTGGCTACATGTTGATCAATAAACTCTTTCCTACCTTTCACATCAGAAAAACCATGATCCTTATAAAACTGCCCTTTTCCTGCGAATTCAGTTTCGGCTCCGCCCATAAACTCCAGGTGATAGCCTTTCGATTTTAAAATATCCCCTAAACATACGGCATTGGGCATAAAATTATTCATCTGGAAATTATCATTGGTGAACACAGATAATAACGGCAAACCACATTGACTGGAAACCATTCCGGCCATTGTCCAACTGCTACCAATAGTTTGACCAATGTTAGTGAATGTAACGCTATCCTTTTCAATTTTATGCAACTCAGGAAGTAATCCAGGGAAAAGACTTTCATCCATATAATTCCCTTCCAGACTCTCCAGATAAAAATAAATGATATTCTTAGGCTTTTGAGTCGATGATATGACTTGCGGCTTTATAAAATAATCAGAAAAATCACCTGATGATTGCGATGTCAACGAATACGAAATTAAATTTGAGGTCGCAGGAGTACAAAAGAATGCGCATAACACCATTATCATGCCTTCAACCACCGGCACAATTTTGAATTTGGTATTTTTGCTTTTTAAAAAAGACCTAAAATAGATAATAATAAGAACTGCAAAAAAAGCTTGCGACAATAAGAAGTAAAATATTAAAAAGTAAAAATCACTAAAATCTCCCCCTTCGACGCCGAATCGAAGATGGTAGAAAACAGAATCATCAAAACCTATACCCGTAAACCAGTTAGCGACTAAATAGCACCCTGTCAATAAACTAAAAATTATTGTAATAAGGATAAAACAGGTAGCAATGATCGAGCCGGCGATACCTCGACTGTGGCTTTTAAAGAAAAAAAAGAAAGCAGACAAATAAAGCAATGCTGCTAAAAAAGACCAACTCTCATTCCCCATTCCCATAATAAACCGCATCCTTTTAAATCTCATGCATTAGAAATGCTGACGTCATAGAAAATTATTTATCAACTGTTTCCCATAAGTATATTATTCATAATGAATGTTTTTATAAACATAAAACAATAAAATACCCTACAAGCAAAATGCCGGTAGGGTATTAATGAATTTGTTGAGCCTACAGTCATTGACATAGTATGACAATGACAAAACTCTTTACTCAATCAATAATCATACAACTAACTGGGACTCAACTTCTTTTACATGGTGACGAGCCAAGGCTAAGTTAGCTTTCGCCTTATCAAGAACAAAATAGATAAAAAGCCCTGGATTCTTATCAATAGGGCAAATAATATGATACTGTTTACCTAATGTAATCAGAATATCATCAATTTTATCGTTGAGCTTAAGGGTTTCCATCGTTTTCATTTTTGCACGCACTACTTCGGTGTTACCTGCAGAAGCCAGTTCCAGGTTAATGCCTGAGCCAGCCTGACCTAGCATCATACCGCTATTAGAGTCAACAACAGAAGCGACGATCGCACCAGAAACCTGCATCAGCGAATTTAATGATTCAGAAATATTACTCATGATAAGTCCTTTATAAAAAAATAGATTAATTCCAATAAAACTACTCGATCAACAACGCCAATAACTTCAGTACATCCTCCTTATTCCTGATATCAACAGCAATAACAGGAACATTTGAATCATTAATTAAATCTAATATTTCAATGACTCTATCGGAATAAGACTCACTATACTTACTAATTCCTACAATACATTTACTGGTCAACAACACATCACGAAACCTATTGATGAAAAAATTAATTTCATCTGTAAATGTCTTGCTGGTAATATCAAAAAGTATTACAGTGCCTCTTGATCCTTTACTCATAAACTCCCAGAGAAACTCGAACCTCATCTGACCAGGGACACCATAGAGTCTCACACGGGTATCATTGTTAAAGCTAAACTCACCATAATCAATGCCAACAGTGACTGTCTTCTTTGGAACCAGCTGACTATTCAAAGACTCTGTATCTAATGAGGAACGCATAACCTCCGTGCTCACAACAGATATTTCACTAACTGCATTTATGGCTGTCGTTTTACCAGCCCCTGTTGGACCCACGAACACTATTTTTAATTCATTCATATATAAAAACACCAGATAGCAAATTAGTGTGTTTTTGCAACATTCAGAGGCTCACCGTATGAAATACATTATAAGCATAAAAAAGGAAATAACCAGAAAAAATTGCCAGCATTATAATACACCATCGACACATGAATATAAACCGCCCTTCCAAAAGGTCATGTGCATAATATTCATCAGAGTAAAAAAACATGGCAAACAATAGAACTAAGATATGCTTATAATAATATAGTTCCATTTAAACGATGAGTAGATTGAATAGGTAAGATACAATTCAGGCAAGAGTTACTGATTTTCCCAAAAAAGAATTAAAAATTGTTCTGAAATCCATGCTTTACCCATTAATCACCTCTTAGCTGTTTAATTCCCTGAGCTGCATCATGATGAGAATTAAGGCTTCGCATACGTCGTGAATCAACAGTATTCTTATTCGACTCACCTCGTGTTCCTTTGTGTTGGCTCGAAGCAGTATGGCTATCCTTACCTCCGTGCCCTAACACAGGTATAGGCAGCACGTTATTGATTACCTGATTATCCATCTTCACATTTGCAATCCGTTGCACATAGCTGGAACTTCCTCCAGCATCGGCAATGAAACCCCGACTAAAGTTACCACTGTAGTAACAAGAGAACGCTTTCAGCCGGGCGGTTTCCGCATCAGATACTTTTAACGCGCGATCGTAACATTCCTGATAAATAGAAGCCGCAGCGCGGAGATTTGAACACGGTTCAAATACAGTTTCATAATCAAGGGCATATCTGGACAAATTATACCGATTTATCTGCGCTAGCCCCATTGAAAAATTCCAACCAGCGTTAGCAAGATAGCGTGCAGTAACAATAGCCTCTTCCTTATTTACAGGCTGACGAGCCAGTCTTCCCCCCACCACGCCTATGGCATAAGGGTTAAAAGAAGACTCAACGCTGATAATTCGATGTATAGCCTCAGTGTACACTTCCGCACCGCATTGTGCCGTAATAGCGGGCAAGTCAAACATTCTCAAACCCTTTCAGAAAATAGAGAAAAATGTAGCGACGTTTATTTGCACTACGGGAATTTTGACTATTCATCCGGGTTTACATAGCGGGTCGTTTCTCTTGCCATCGCTCCGGCAATGACATCATAAAGCGCATCGTAATTAGTTGCTATAAAAGCGTGTCCAGGACCGACACAAGAGTTTTGCCAGTCTAAATCAGAACCATTACTTATTAAAGAGATATAATATATTTCCACATCTGTCGTCGTCGTTCCAGCAGGATATTTTTTAAGACCGTTTCTGATTACATCACAGAGATGATATGTATCCATTAGTGTCTTTCTATTTTTCTTTGAATAGGTATCATCCTCACCATCAGAGATGACAAATATCATTTTAACGTCATTTTTGCCTTTGGTGATGAGTGGCACGGCTCTTAATAATCCACTAATACTATCCGTCCCCCCACCTGGAGGTCCCATGTTGTTAAAATTGTCTATTATGGAACGGTTATCTGTAAGCTCCACCAGATAGTAATTGGGCTTTTCGATGGTTCTGATAAATTTAGCAACATTTGCATGGTCACGGGTCCACGAAGTAGCGTAGGCACAAAGGGACTCAAAAGGAATAACATGAGCAGAAGGATCAGAATTCGAGGGAGCATTCAGATAATTAATAAAAGTTACAACATTATCATCGGTAAATAGATAATCGTCTGCAACTGTACCTTCGTAATCCATTGTTTCAATATTAGCGATAGAATTATATTTACTTACTGATGCTGTTAGCAAATTAAATTTATTAAAATTATTGGTAAATTCCTCATAATTATCTAGGTTATGAATATCAGAATTAGGATCTGCATCACAGGTTAACTTGCCACTATCTTTTCTACAATACCCCTCATCAATTAACCATGTCTCCGCAGAGGTTGTCGTATAACCATTGGCTTTCGCGATTACATCCTTATAATAACTATTAAGATAGGCGTCTGTATTGTTTATAAAGGTATTACCTGTCGTGCGTTCCGGTGGTTGTTTGTTATACCAAAAACTCCAGTCTAACCCTGAATACTTATCCTGAAGCTTTCCAATATAAGTACACCCAACCTCTTTACTTGTTGCACTCGCGTAATTTGTCTTGTCTAATACGGCAGGAATTCCCGTAGAGAACGGTACAATACCAATCGTACTACCATTGTCATTATCGAATATTCGGTTACCAAGATCGGTAAACACTTTTTTTAATAATGCAATACGAGTGTAGCCTCTCTCTGCTGAACTACTATTCATAGAACCTGAAAAGTCGAGTACAAACGTATAATCTGCAGGGACGGAAAGATCTTCAAGTGATTTGCGGATATGACCCGACGACCGCCCGCCATGCAAAGTTATGTTCGAATGAAAACCACTATAACCCTCTTTGTATAAAGAAAGTAACGGATGGGTGATGATATCAGAATCTAAGGAAAAATCTGTCGACACCACCTTACCATTTTTATCCTTTTCTTTATCAACATTTATATAGACTTTGTTTTTGTCTATTTCCTCACCAGGGAGATAATAAGATAAATACATTACTGTTTTTTCAGCATCTGCATTTTTATCGTCACTGTCATATGACATCGCAATTGAATAGACGCCCTGATTAATAGCATCTGATAAACGAGACCGCTCAGTGATAAATCGAGCCCCATCAATTGCTAATGAAAAGAAACCGATAAGCGTAGGCAACATAAGCGCATAACTTATTGTTACAGCGCCTTCCCTGCAAATAATGAATAACAAAAATCGTTTGATTAAATATTTCATTTTATATCTACCTGAGTTACCAGCAGAAATGATAGCTTTGTTTACCGCGGCAGCGCGACATTTCGAATATAAAGACTACCGAGGTCCTTATTAAAGATGCCCAAAGCTCGATTAAAATAACTTTCTGCTCCGGGAACACACAAAATCACTTCATAAACCGGAAACCAATCTTGATCAGCGTCAGGAGATCTATCCGGGCGATGACCCCAGACCGAAAGCTTCGCAAGATCCTCACGACGGGAATACTTACGTGTAACATCACAACCCTCAATGAACATGGTATTAAAAGAGGTTGATGTATATCTTGAAAGTGGCCCGTCTGGTTTAACGGGATGCGAGCTTGGGCAATTATTTAGGCGACTACTTTGAATACTACTTTGAATACTACATTGTTGGGCTATAGGCTGTAGAATTTGTATACCGAGCTGATAGGGCTCGACGGAACCATCTTTTTGGCGCAACATCTCGTCCAGCGTTGCTTTTAAGGTATCCAGATCGCTTTTGCTAATATCGGAAGCGTTACCGCCACCAAACAGACCGTTTCGCTCACGAAAAATCATTGTTAATGAATAATTAACGCGCTCCATATGGCTTTTTTTAATGAGTGAAAAACTCATATCAATCAGGAATCCGCACATCAACGCGAAAATCAGTAAATAAAAAGCAAACTCGATGCTTGAGGTTCCTTTCTCAGAATATAATCTTTTCCATAAACCGTAACGTTTCATCGCAACATCCTGTATATAGAGGATTCACTTAACAAGAGTGATTATGTCTAATTTATAGGTAAAACTGTTTTTATTTATTGTTATCATGATACGTATGAAAACTTGCTCTAAGTATTTTCGCACCTTCTGCACCAGAAAAATTATTAATGCAAGCGTTTATTATTTGCTAAATAGTTCACTGATTCACAAAGCGCAAACATCGCTCCCGTTAATAACCATCCTTAAAGCTTCTGTCAATATTGGTCTCTTGTATATAGACAATTCGGCGAGTCATTTTTTCCTGCATAATATCAACAGGGAACACAAAAAATAGCGGTTCATAGGGAACTTCAATTTTATATATGGAAATTGGATTTTTCGTGTTACTCAGTTCACTACAATTAACAAATGGTTCCTTTTCATTGTGGTCATAACCACATGAAGCTATTTCAGTCTTTATTTCAACCTCTTTACCTAAAGTCAATAAAGCCCACCCGTTGGCACTTTCATTGATTGCATTTTGAAAATACTCATGTACCAAATCCGGATTTGAGGGATCCTGTATATTTGCTGACGCATTCCCACTATTTGCCAGGAGAGCGTCCAGAGAAGCCATGATAAAAATTACACGGCACAACTCCATTATAAAAAGAATAGAAACAATGAATGGCACGATAACAAATGCAAATTCGATTGCTGCAGCACCATCTTCCTCTGCAAATAATCTTCTGAGTCTTGACATTTTAATAAACAAACCTCCACATGGTCATGATATAACCAATAGTAATCGCAACACCAAATGGGACAGAGGTTTCATTATGATGTAGTACACATCGAGTGAACAATAAGATTGAAAGCGCACAAAATACGCCTGGTAAACTGACAAAAACTGCAAAGTCAATAAATTGACTGGCTGGAATGCTAAAAGATAAAGATGCGATTAGTTTTATATCCCCGGCACCTATTACCCCAAAAAGATTTATGAAAAATCCAATAATCATAATAGAGAGAGGAATTTTTATATTAATATCTTGTACGACGAATGAGAGAAGAAGCGAGAGAAGCAAAATAGAAAAAACCACTTTATTTCTAATTTTCCTCTCAAAAATGTCCGTATAACAACAATATATCAATTGAAGGGCAATTAATACTATCAAACCTCTCTGCAATAAGATCATTAGTTCATACCATGACAATTTGCTTTCAGACAAAATAAAAAAGAGAAATCACCTTTTACCCTTTTTCTTCTTAGCACTCTTCATTTTGTGATACACAGGAATAACCACATCCTGATGTTTAACAGCTACTTCTGCTGAAGAAATTTGCTGGTGACAAACTGTAATACTTTCATTCTTAATGAGTCGAATGTCGTGTTTTTCGAACAGAGACCATATCATACTGAAATAGTTACTAATTGTGTCACGGATCAGCGTGTCACGATCGCAAAGAATCGGTTCAATTGCAATAACACCACAGGTAATATCAGCACGAGTAAGATAAATAGCCTTCTTTAGGCAATAATCTATTCTCTCGACAGGTTCATCAGACATTTTATCTAAAAGGTCTTTTCTGATCTGTGATACCATCTCATGAAGCTGTGAAATTCGATTTACCGTAATATTCTCACGCGATTCAATGACAGGCTTCGCTGAAATAAAACCGCTGATAAAATCAGAAGCGCACAAGCCTACTGCGGCTTCAAAGCTAAACGAACTATTCATTACATTACCTCACCGTGTTTATAAATGTTTATTACAAATCTCAATTATATTTTCCGAAAGCTGCCTTACACGCCAGAAAATTTGACCTATTGACTCATCTTTTGATGTTATTGCCATCAAACATAACATCTTCTGTGCGGCCGGGATGCGATTAAAAAGAATCATGTTTTGGTCGCTCTCCATAAAAACGGCATTTTGCTCACCGCCCCCCACTTCAGTTAACATCGCAGAGCTGATCCCCAGCAGGGAACTGGTTAATGCTGATACTTTTCGAATATGGAGTTCATAGCCTGGCGTAAGAAGAGAGGCAATTTCAAAGCCATCTGCTGTAGATATGAGCAAATTTTTTAATACTGCATTTCCCTCAGAGAAGCGTTCAAGCTCGGCTTTTAATTCATTGGTCAAAAAATCAGATATAGTATTAACATCTGTATCGCTATGCTGTTCCATCGAATCGGATTGATCATGCGCTTCTAATTCTGGCTCGGAGGGGTCAGACTCAACGTCATTCATACCAAACGGTAACATAATTTTATCCATCGTCATTAACCATCGTAAATTTTTCAACACCAATTTGCTTTCCGATAAAGCAAATTACCTGGACTGTATGCAACAATAACTTTAAAAGATTATTGCACAGACAAATTAGAAAATTTTTCATTTAATCGCAGGCGAGTTAATGCAATATTTGCATCACGTGCAATACGAATAAAAATAAAATATTTTGCTGCTTCAGGAACTTGTTTTAAAAGAAATATATCATCACTATAGGTAATTAATATATCTTCCATAGTCTTTTGTTGCGCAGAGAGTTTACTGAATTTTATATTCGCCCTGATAATATCACTCATACCTGTACTCAAAAAACCAAACCTATCATTGATATTTTTGCTGTGTACGATTTCTTTAATTGTGTTATCTATTAAAGCAACGCCCAGAACTCCATCAATCCCAGATAAGGTATCAAGCAAATTATTAATTTTATGTTCCATACTCGCTCCATTCACTCTTTACCCCAATAATATTGACAGTAAAAGAGTGCACTATGACTATTAACTCTTAAATATCCAGGACAGACAATCTACAGCCTCGCAAGCATAAGCGAGAAGATTAAGTAAGCAATATACTAATAGTTAATATCAACTATTACTTTCTCTTTATATTGACCGTTAACTGATAAACGTGAAACACTTTTAGTTGTAATACATTTGTTAGTTACTATTTGCAGTTTCGAGTTCCCATTGCCATTATTCATGATTTCTATTTTTTTAATATTTTGCCGTTTTTGTATATTTGCGAGGAGCGAATCATAAATACGTTTCATAGGCTGAGCGTTAAATATCTCTATTTCGACTATATTGTCATAACGTTTGGGCATCACACTATAATTAAGTGGGTAGGCAGAATAAAGAGCAATTCTATCGCCACCCGGAATACTGGCAGATGTCACATTGGCTATTAATTTAGCATGTGGTATTTCTCCAGCAAAAGGAAGGACAGCATCAGATATACTTTTATCAAATGTACAATTCTGGGATATTCCACTGTTCACCAGTTGAGAGGAATCATCAGATTTTATATTATTCTGCATATCCGATACAGGTATTGTCAGGGGCTTATTTTGATTAAGGCCAACGCTTGTGCTTGCAGTCACTGCAACATCGTTTTTTTGTCCTTCTATTTTAAAATGTTCTCGCGGTGATAATTTTGCCAAAGATGCAATTAGCGCATCAGGTTGTGATGTTGAGAGTTTATCATCAATAATAATTTTTTTCGCACTCTCGTAATCATCGGATTTTACCAGAGCATAGGCTAGGTTATACGCAGTTTGTGGTTTATATTCTTTCCTGGAATACAGAGGGAGAAGATAATTTCTTGCCGTAATATAATCTCCTTGCAGAATAGCCATCATGGCCAGATTATTGACGACGACCTCTTCATCATAAAAAAGCCCTCTTGCTTTTTCAAAAGATAACGTTGCCTTAAGATAGTCTCCTGTTTGAGCCAGTAAAATACCCTGTAAATTCCATAATTCCCCGTTTGAGTCATCATGTGCAAGCATTTCATTTAGAATGGCCTGGGCTTCATTTTCCTTTCCTAACTCAAGCAGATTCTGTGTCTTAAGCAGTAAATATTCTTTACTTCCTTTTTTTTCTACCAATGGTGCCAGATAAATATTTGATGAGTTATAGTCGCCAATTTTATTATATAGCTGTGATAGATAGTATCGTTCATCATCATTATCTTTAACACTGAGTTTATTTCTGTATATCTCAATAAGCCCTTGATAATCATTCAGTTGAGTTAGGATATATTCCTTTTGTTCTTCATCAGATGCATTCGTAGGTCCACCTGTACAGCCAGATAGCACAGCAAGCATTAATAGGGGTAATAATCTTTTTACCATGTCGAAGTCATCTTAATCAGGCCCGGACCGGCAACAATTGCGATCAGGGGAAAGAGAATAAAAGCAATCATTGGGAATGTCATCTTTGCAGAAAGTGCTGCAACTTTTTCTTCCATTGCAAGTAATTGCATCTGTCTAATTTCTTTAGATAAATCTATAAGTACAGCATATATCGACGAGCCAAATTTTGTGCTCTGCAATAATGCTGAACACATCATTCTTACTTCTTCATTAACCACTTCACCTGAAAGTTGTTCAAGTGCAGCGTTAATGCCACTAACATCAGCTCTCAAAACAGTGCGGATAAGCAACGAAGACAGATCTTTATTGATCACTTCCATCTTATGAGAAATATAAGCAAGCGAAGCTTCGACTGTCATACCTGACTGGATGCATACGGCTAAAAGATCTATACAGTAAGGAATGTCATTAGATATTCTTCTAAATCGCCGCTGAGAAATAGCTGTTTGCACTCTCGAAGGTACGATAACAATCACTCCGAGTATAGCTAACAGTACAATCATTAGCATCTGATTATCAAGCTTCATCCATCCCATATAATTCGCTATGAGCACTGGTGAAGCTATCACAACAAATAAAAATGCCTTAACTTTAACATTCTTATCTAACTCCGATGAAATTGAAACAAGTTTACTATTTTTCTTGAATGTTTTATCCAGTTGCGTCTCTATCAAATTTGTTCCATATGTTAATATATTCTTTTTATTACTATCTACTTTAGAAAAATTGATTAACTTCTTAACTTTATTAGCTCGCTGCTTGCGATAAATAAGGAGTAATATACTTCTCATTCCAGTCAGAAAAACAATAAAAGAAATAATATATATCATTTCACCCAACCTTATTCATCATAGACCAAACGATAAATAGCCCTATTAATATACTTGTTAATGCGTAATAAAGAATATATTTCCCTGCATCTGTTCCAATAAGAATTTCAAAGTTATCTGGTGCCACAAATTTCAAGAAAAAGAAAAAAAAGACAGGAATAATGACAAGTGCTTTAACCGACATTCTTGCCTCAGCAGTCATTGCGATTTTTTTTCTGTCCAACGTCTTACTTGCTGAGATTAACATTGTCAGGCGAGACATCACTTCGCTAACTTGCCCTCCGCCTTTCATATTTATAAGTACCGTAATAACGAATGAAAAATATTCACTATAGGGAAATTTTTCGTAAGAATCCATAAATATGCGCTCAGGATCATCTCCGATATCCAGTCGCATGAGAATACGTTTGAACTCTCTTCCGAAATCGCTGTCTATCACCCGCGAGCATTCTTCAAAGCCCTGCAATACCGGGCGCCCTACTCGTACCGCGCTATTAATTATATTGAGTGCCTCGGAGAAATCCCTCTCAAACTCTCGCCGGTACTTTTTTACTTGTCGCATATACAAAATATAGATGGTAGCAAGTAACGTTATATTTGTTATTACAACATTGCTGAAATTCAGATATTCCATGTTTACATATAATGCTGCGGCACATGCCACCAGTATTATCGCTACATGCTTAAAAATGTGCTCGTTTTTTTTTCCAATTAGATTAGCATGAAGCTTTTCAATAAAAATAAAAACTCCTGCCATTGAATCTTTGAATGGTTGTTTTTTATTTGCTACTTCCTGGCTGGCAATGATGTTCGTTGAGAGTATTTTTCCTTTTATTTCTTTCGTTTTTTTTAACGATAAATATATTTGAAGAACGCCACAAATAGAGATAACAATAAAAATCATTGCCATTATCATGAGACTTTATTCCCAAATAGTTGCCGTAACGGATCAAGATAACCATGAATTAAAGCTTGCCGATAAACTGCTGACCGCTGCAAAAGACCGTTACATGTAAACGTACCCGTGATCATACCATTATTATCTCTTTCAGGATTAGCAGCATAAGAAAAGATATCCTGTAGAATAATATTCTCACCTTCCATCCCCATGACTTCGGATATATTTATTACTTTTCTGGACCCATCGGGAAGACGTGAAGCTTGAACAATGATATTCACAGCAGTTGAAATATTTCTCCGTATTGCTACTAGGGGTAATGCTGAATTGGCCATCATTACCATGCTCTCAAGACGAGCTAATGCATCACGCGGGTTATTTGCATGCAGCGTTGACATAGAACCATCATGTCCGGTGTTCATTGCCTGCAGCATTTCGAAGGCTTCAGGTCCGCGGCATTCCCCAATAATAATACGATCCGGGCGCATACGAAGTGAGTTGATAACCAAATTTCGCATCGTGATTTGCCCTTGGTTTTCTGAACCTGCCAATCGCGTTTCTAGTCTTAATACATGTGCTTGTTGTAAACGAAGTTCCGCTGCATCTTCAAGTGTCAAGACACGTTCAGTTTCGTCAACATATTGGGACATCGCATTTAGTAGAGTTGTTTTACCCGAGCCTGTCCCCCCGGAGACAATGATATTGACTCTACAGCGACTTGCAATTACCAGGAAATTAGCCATCATTTCATTCATACTGCCATATTTGATTAGCTCTCCCAGAGTTATATTTCCCTTACCAAATTTACGAATGGACATTGAAGTGCCATCAATAGATATTGGAGAAATAACTACGTTGAGTCGGCTACCATCAGGCATACGCGCATCCACAAGCGGTTGCGCGTCATCAATTCGCCTTCCTACTTTACCCACCAAACGTCGGGCAATATCTGTTAACTGCTCATTATTGATGAACTGCTTATCAGAGAGTTCCAGGCGACCTTTACGTTCTACAAAGATACGATCCGGGCCGTTGACCAATATATCGCTAATCGACTCATCTTCCATTAACTCGCGCAATGGACCATAGCCAGTAATTTCATCAACAACTAACTCACACAGCTCCTGTCGCTCCGGTGCAGAGAGATAATTCTCTGTGCGATTGTTATTAATAACATTACGAATAACCGTATTAACTTCGTTAATGAGTTCCGCACGGTTTTCTTTGATACTTTCAATTTGTTCCAGATCTATGTTTTTAAGTACTTCTTGTCTGAAATAGATAAAGGAAATTGATTTATTCATATAAGGCCCATGATTAATATAGTGCCTTGACGAGGGATAGCCACGATGATAACCTGGTCATTAATTATTTTTCTTCTTATTAAATATTGAAAATAGTGATAGACCTTTCTTATTGCCATCAGATTTCTCACCTTTCATATTTTTACCCAACATTTTGGCCGTAAAGAAATAAAGTTCTGATTTGTTATCAGTCTTTTTTACATCTTTAATGTAAGGGTGTACAATGTCAATTTTCTTACCCAGGTAATTTTCTATATCTTCCTTATTCAACTCATTCGGCCTTGAATGATGATTTTCATTCAGAATGATAATGTTTTTTGAATTTTTCTTCTGATTGTCTGACGTGGTGGTTGTTCTTTCTAATTCATCAATGATAAGACGGGCATTGCGTACTGATGAGAGTTCTCTGGTTACAACAATAAAGATAAAATCGGAACCAGGGACAATGTAGGCAAGTTTATCTCTCACCTGTGTTGTAACGTTGTGGTCAAAAACAACAATATTATAATTTTTGTATTCGTCCGAATCAAACTGCCATTGCTCTTCATCAGTAGCAATCTTCATTCCGCGATTTGCGTCAATATAGGATATTACACCGTCATGTTGTAGAGCGG
Organism: Citrobacter sp. RHB35-C17; assembly: GCF_013816795.1. Classification (NCBI taxonomy): domain Bacteria; kingdom Pseudomonadati; phylum Pseudomonadota; class Gammaproteobacteria; order Enterobacterales; family Enterobacteriaceae; genus Citrobacter; species Citrobacter sp. RHB35-C17. The sequence continues at coordinate 3,174,426 of NZ_CP057150.1, forward strand.
TATCTGATATGAGATCAAGATCGGGTGTGCCTGTATGCCCCTGAACCAGCAATACAGGTAAATGACTTAATCCACAAATTGATCTAAAAAACTGGTATGCGACAAAAGAAGTTCCACTTCCCCCTTTGCAGCCCAGGATACTGATGCGTTGTGTATAGCTCACACTTGTAACATCAGTTTCAAAATTCTTCAATGTTACACCGAGCAATGTAATTTGTGAATCAAGATGCAAATATACAGCCCCAATTCGCTTCATCTCATTGCTGAAGGTAATTGAATCAACATCGCCAATAAATATTTTTTTCGTTGCAGCTGGAAAGAGATATTTTATCTTTTGCTGTATAGCGTCTACATCGTTAAAATCTTCAATATCAACGATGAGATACTCTGACGATGTTAATTCTTTATCATCGATAATATCATTGAAAAATTTATTTACCTGGATAATGTCATGGCAGCCGTTCACGCGTATTTGGGTCATTACCCCAGCAGAAACATGACTACGTGATGAGATGACAGCAACAGTTCCAATGGTGGAATTGTTATTTTTATTTTCAATATTTCTTTTGTTAATTTTAGTAAGATCCAGCATTTCCCCTCCCGTTCCTTATCGGATAAATCCACCGCGTGAAATGAAACTTCTTGCGTCTTCTTCTAGTCTATTAGTATGTTCATCAGCAACGCCGACATTGAAGAAAAGTTTGTCTACTGAAGTTTTATGGTATTGGGGAGTGGGGATTTTATAGCTATTTTCTGCTGAAAATGGTTTTACTAATTTTACAGTTGCGAATACGACCAGCTCACTCTTCTCTCTTTCAGTCTGTGAGCTGCGGGCAAAAGCCCCAAGGATTGGGATATCGCCAGCATACGGCACTTTAGATAAAGACTCTCGGTCAGTTTCAGTCAGTAATCCACCGATGACAAAACTATCTCCATCGGCTAATTCTATTGTGGATTGTGTTCTTCTGGTGTTAATGGTCGGGATAGCATAGGAGTTGTAAGTGTAGCTCCCTGTAACATTACTTAATTCGTTAGATATGAAAAGACGGATTTTATCAGTGCGATTCACCTTTGCGCCAATATTAAGACGTATGCCGTATTCCTTATACTCCACAGATGCCGTACTGTTGCCACCACTGTCGACAACAATTGGAATCTCCCCTCCTACCAAAAAGCTGGCATACTCTCCTGAGAGAACGGTTAAATTCGGTTGTGCTAACACTTTCGCAATGCTGTCGTTTTTGACGGCGTTGATAACAGTACTAATGTTTCCTGCATCAAATCCGCCTTTAAAGCCTATTAAGCTGAAGACTCCCGCGCTGTTTGCTGTACTCCCACCGTTGATGATACTGTCAAGTGTTAAGCTGCTCCATTCAATGCCCAACGCATCGGTGAATTGCTTAGTCACTTCAACAACGGTTAACTTCACATTAACCTGTTGCGGCGATGATAGTACAGTCATGCGATCGATGATATTGTCCCATCTTTTTTTACTTAAATGGTCAATTTTGGTGCCGCCCGTGCCGCCGCCTTGCGAGCTTTCATTCCAGGTGACGTCTTCTTCTTTTTTATCGCTGCCAACAAGACTACCTACAGTGTTATAGATCTCATCTCTTAATTCTTCTGTCGCCACTTCACCTTGAATAATATAAGTTGCCTTATCTTTACTCATGTAGCGCTCAATGCTAATTTTGGTGCCAGGGTATTTTTTATTCACCTTTTGGGCCAGGGAGCTTCCGATTTCATCAACGGCAACGCTGATTTTTTTTAATACTTTACCTTTCACTCCGTAAATCGTTAGATCAGCCACACCTGGTTGCTTGGCGAACAGGACAATTTTTTTATTATCAATGACTTTGTAATCTGCAACTTCTGGGTTTGAGATGAAAACAGTCTCTATTTTCTGCTGCGATGAAATATTTTTTGCTTGCCCTTCCTTCAGTGTTAAATCTTCTCCAAAGGCAGACGATAGTAATAATGGACATAAACAAAATAAAACGAGCACTTTTGCTGTTTTCGACATAAATCTATCCTTATTTTTAAGCATCCGTATTATTAATACTTTTAGCGCTATTTGCTATTTATCGAACTGTTAGCACTATTCTCACCGCGAAACTCTCTTATAAACTCACTGTCATTTTGAATCGTTGTCGCACTTTGAACCGCTGTCGATAAAATATTTCTATTATCAATCGGCCACTGACCTTCATCCCCCACTAAGACAGAATGAGCAGGATCAAATTCAGCAATATTTTCACTCGTAGGGAAAATATACAGTTTTGCATCCTCTAAACCTTTTAGCATTATCACTTCTGCAGGCGTAAGCTCCACTAAAACATATCCTTCATTTATCATGGGGTTTTGTTCATTTACTACTGCTTTAACTTTCGATGTAACTGTTTGAATGGACAGTATCTTCTTATTTTTCATTAACATTTTAAAATGCCGACCATTAATATGATCCGTTGCATCTGTTACTGGCGCGGTCTTTATCTCTCCGGATTCGTCTTTTGTTACTCTCAAATTATAGGCCAGATAAATATCTACTCCGCCGCCAGCTTGCGCATTGTTGAAGAGATAGCTATCATTTTTTTTAATAGAGAATCCGTAGACTATACTTCCAGGTTTTGCTGACATTTTTATATATTCTTCGCTACCTGGCTTAACTAAAATTGCCTGGGGAATTTTTGCGCCTTCTGAAATATCACTTTTCAGCATCCAGTTATCAATATCGCCCACTGAAAGTGTACTTTTTTCATTCCCCCCCTCTTTTATCTTGAGGGTTTCGAGTTGAAAATCCCCAGAGGTTAATCGCGTCCCTTTTTTCAGATTTTTCTTCGCAACGGCGACGGTAATACTTTCCGTTGGTGCTTCAATTACTTTTGTTTGTACAACTTTCTGCACCTGACGGGGCTTGTCCAAGGGTTTCTTGCTCGCCATATAATAAAAAAGCATACCAATGATACCAATAACGATCATGGCAATATTAATTATTAATGAGTATTTTTTGCTCATTGATATCCTCAACGTTATCAGGCTAATGAGTGTGACGTCATAATTTATATGCGCAAACTATGATTTATGATACCATCATTGTTCGCATATTATGAATAATATTGAATATAAGAGTTAAGTACTATAATTGAAGTAAATGTATAATGGGGAATGCGTGCATGATATACATTTATTTTGGACATAGCTACCGCACGGACTTTGCTGATTGCGAAGTCTACAAAGGGATTACCATATTTTGCTTACACATAAAAAATGATGTTTTCACACCATTTATTTATACTTATTTTATTAAACTGTACGGGCAGAATATTCCCTGCCCGCATTATCTCAACGCTGATTATGAAGTGATAGAATCCAAAACCTGTTGCGATACCGTTTTGAAAATACTTTCTAACAACGTCTGTACTGTACCATCTTTACCGAAGATCACTGCGACTACGGCTGCAACGCCAGCAAGTACAATTGCATATTCTACAGCTGTCACGCCTCGCTCATCTTTAAAGTAGTTATGGACACGTCCGGCTCCATTTAACCCCTTAACATAAGCTTTGATGAGTAGCTCATTCATTTTCTTAGTCCCTATTATGATACATTTAGTAGCTAACAACCCTGATAGCTAGTCGCGCGTATACACAGTCTGCAGCCTGAATTCGTATATGGCTCAAGCTGGAAACATTATGAACTTTGGATTTCTAAAATATAACCCTATGATTTTTTTTAAGATTATATTTATATAGCGAAGGGGATTGAATTGTCAGATTACAATTCATCAAAACGATTGATTTGAATTTGTGGGAATTATATCGTGCGTTTTTTCTTCTTTTTTTGAGGCGTTTCTGATTAATTTAAATTAAATTACACATGAGATAATATAATGCAATATATTTAAATAGATTTGTTTTTTTGCGACCTGCCAGAATTTGGGTCCAATAAAGAATTCACTATCGGACCCACAATGAGACACTTTCGCTTAGATGTCTAATTGACCCTCTGTTGAGTCATTATTAAACGCCTTGATGCGCCACCTTCTGATACAGCGCGTCCCACATCTCTTTGACTAACGCCTGATCGCGCGGCGACAACTCACCGGCACCGATAGCGTTTTCCAGGCTGCGGGTGACGTTGGCATAGACGGCCTGAGCAGAATGGTCATCAGTACCTTCCAGTTCTGCGACGGCTAACGTCAGGTGGCCACGCAAATATCCACTGGCAAACAGCTCATCATCGCTTGCATGCTCTACCATGTCGTCGATTAATGCCAGAATGCGTGATTCAAACTCCGCGATCATCTTCTTTCCTCATTGTAACGTGGCACTGGCTTCAGTTGAGCGCTTCTGGCCACGGGAATTGTTCCGCCGTAAGTTCAGGCGTGTGATAATAATTCTGTAATGCTTTGATGAAGCGCGCCGGACGTTCGGGAATGCCCTCCTCCAGATACGTCATCACCTGTGCATGAACCCGACGCTGAAACACCACGCGGTCCGGTTCAAAATCGCCTTCCAGGTTGTCGCAACTGACGTTAAACGGATATCCCGCCGCCACGCAAAACAACCAGTCGAATGCCTGCGGTTTCACTTCCACATCTTCAAACTGCCCCTGTGTCACCGCATCGCGACCGTCCGGACAATACCAGTAGCCGAAATCCACCAGCTCGCGGCGCGCTTTTCCGGCAATGCACCAGTGCGAAATCTCATGCAATGCGCTGGCGTAAAAGCCATGCGCAAAAACAATCCGGTGATACGGGATCTCCGTATCAGCAGGAAGATAGATCGGTTCGTCGTCGCCTTTAATCAGACGGGTATTAAAATCATCGGCAAAGCAGCCGTTAAAAATCTCAATCAATTGTTCGTAGCGGTGCGTACTGTTCATTAATTCATCCCCAGCCAGTGGAGAATCTCCTGTCCATGGTTATCATAAAGAAGTTTCATGCTCATCACCGCCGAGACAATGACGATCATGGGCCGAATCAGCTTTTGTCCTTTGCTTAGTACCAGTCGGGAGCCCATCCGCGCCCCGAGAAATTGCCCGATCAGCATGACAAATCCGGTGGCCCAAATCACTTTCCCGCCGATGACAAACAGCAGCAGGCCGCCAATATTGGAGGTGGCATTCAGCACCTTGGCGTGAGCCGTCGATTTAGCAAGGTTATAGCCGCACAGCATGACAAACGACAGCGCGTAAAATGAACCTGCCGCCGGGCCAAAAAAACCATCGTAGAAGCCTACGCAGCCACCGGCCACCAGGGCAAACGGCAGACCGTACAGGCGACGCTGTCTGTCTTCCTCGCCCACTTTCGGCATCAGCAAAAAGTAGAGACCAATGCAGATCACCAGAACAGGCAGGATCTGTCGCAACACGCCTGACTGCACATGCTGCACCAGCAGTGCGCCGCTCATCGAACCAATAAACGTCATCGCGATATTGAGTTTTTGCTCGGCGAGGTTCACCACTTTACGGCGAATAAAATAAATTGAAGATGAAATCGAACCGCCGCAGGCCTGCAGTTTATTGGTTGCCAGCGCCTGCGCGGGAGACATCCCTGCCGCCATCAGCGCGGGGATGGTCAACAGGCCGCCGCCGCCCGCCAGTGAGTCGATAAATCCAGCCAACATTGCCACAAAAAACAGCACCAGCAACAGCAGCGGAGAGACCATAAACAGGTCCGCAAAATTATCCATTAGAGTACATGCTCATCCAGAAGCGCCTGGCAGGAAGGCGGCAACGGAGGCGGTGTCTTCTTCTCAGGCTTTGTTGTTCCAGGTTTTGGCGGTTCAAACCAACTTTGTAGCTCAGCGCCGCAACCGTCGCCCGGAGGAGGCAAAGGTTGATCTTCGCACTCAAGGCTGTCGGCAGGGCAACGTAATCGGACATGCATATGCGCACGATGCTGGAACCAGGGTCGCACTTTACGTAACCAGTCGCGATCGGTACCGGCATCCAGGCAGAGCTGTTGTTTTATGGCAGGATTCACAAAAATACGCGTGACGTCGTTATCTTTCGCCGCCAGCTTAATCAGGCTGGAGATTTCCGGTTTCCAGAGCGAAGGCACAACATGTTTACCGTCACGGGCGACCAAATCCAGCGCCTGGGGACGCAACAGTTGCGCCTGAGTCCAGCGTGTTTTTGGCAACTGCAGGAAAATGTCTACATCCAGACCGGTCTGATGGCTGGCATGTCCGCCGTTAAATCGACCACCGGCGGGCATTCCCATATCGCCAATCAGCACCGTTCCCAACCCCAGATTGCTCACCTGCGTACTCAGTCGCTGGATAAACATCACCAGATCGGGATGGCCAAAATAGCGGCGCTGATCGGTGCGCATCACCTGATAGTGATCCGACTGCACGGGAAGCGTGTCCGCCCCCACAATGCAGCCGTTCGAGAAACCACCAATTGACTGTGCGCTGCCCGGCACGGGCTGGGTAATTTTCTGCCACGGCGTCGCCGCCAGACTGGCCGCGCTGGCAAACAGAGCCAGCAGTGCTATCGCGGTTTTTTTCATCTCTTACCAGCGTGGAATATCCGTTTTGACATCCGCATTTTGCGCCCGTTGACGTAACAGGTGATCCATCAGCACGATCGCCAGCATCGCTTCCGCGATGGGTACCGCACGGATCCCCACGCACGGATCGTGACGACCTTTCGTGATCATCTCCACCTCTTCGCCAAAACGGTTAATTGTGCGACCCGGAACGGTAATACTGGACGTCGGTTTCAGCGCCATGTGGGCCACGATTTGCTGGCCGCTACTGATCCCGCCCAGAATACCGCCGGCGTGATTGCTCTGGAAGCCGTCTTTGGTGATTTCATCACGATTCTGACTGCCGCGTAGCGCCACGACCTCAAAGCCGTCACCAATTTCGACACCTTTCACCGCGTTGATGCTCATCAGCGCGTGGGCGATATCGGCATCAAGTCGGTCAAAGACGGGTTCACCCAGGCCTGCCGGCACACCGCTGGCGACCACGGTCACTTTCGCGCCAATGGAATCGCCCTCTTTTTTCAGCGCGCGCATCAGCTCGTCCAGCGCTTCAATTTTATCAGGGTCAGGACAGAAGAACGGGTTTTGCTCGACCTGCGACCAGTCTTTGATTGCCAGCGGAATGTCGCCCATCTGGGTCAAACAGCCCTGAATGGTTACGCCAAATTTTTCAGCGAGATATTTTTTAGCAATGGCACCTGCCGCCACGCGCATCGCGGTTTCTCGCGCGGAAGAACGCCCGCCGCCACGATAATCGCGCAGGCCATATTTCTGTTCGTAAGTGTAGTCTGCGTGTCCCGGACGAAACACGTCCTTAATAGCGCTGTAGTCCTGCGAGCGCTGATCGGTGTTTTCAATCAGCAAACCTATGCTGGTCCCCGTCGTTACGCCTTCAAACACGCCGGAGAGGATTTTCACCTGATCCGGTTCGCGACGCTGCGTCGTGTAACGCGACGTGCCAGGGCGACGTCTGTCGAGATCGTGCTGCAGGTCAGCTTCTGTCAGCGGAATGCCTGGCGGCACACCGTCGACGATACAACCGAGCGCCAGCCCGTGCGATTCGCCGAAGGTGGTTACACGAAAGAGTTGTCCAATTGTATTTCCTGCCATTGCGGTCTCGTTGTTGTCGTTGTGGTTTAATCTTTATAGAGGCTGAAGTGCTCGCGGGCAGCAATCAACTCGGCTTTGGTCAGCATAAAGACGCCATCGCCGCCATTGTCAAATTCCAGCCAGGTGAACGGCACATCCGGATATTGTTCCATCAGATGTACCATGCTGTTACCGACTTCACAAATCAGAATGCCGTTATCAGACAGGTAATCCGGCGCGTTGCCCAGAATGCGACGGGTGAGTTTCAGGCCGTCAGTGCCGGACGCCAGACCCAGTTCCGGCTCATGACGATATTCATTAGGCAGATCGGACATATCTTCCGCATCAACGTACGGCGGGTTGGTTACGATCAGATCGTACTGAACCTTCGGCAGGTCACGGAACAGATCGGAACGAATCGGCGTGACATGATGGATCAGACCGTGCTCTTCAATGTTGTGTTCGGTCACGGCCAGCGCGTCCGCCGAGATATCTACCGCATCCACTTCCGCTTCCGGGAAGGCATAGGCGCAGGCAATCGCAATACAGCCGCTACCGGTACACATATCAAGGATAAGCTGAGGCGACTCCCTGACCAGCCCCGCAAAGCGGTTGTTGATCAACTCACCAATTGGAGAACGCGGCACCAGCACGCGCTCATCAACATAAAACTCATGGCCGCAGAACCAGGCTTTGTTGGTCAGATAGGCCACCGGAATACGTTCGTTCACACGGCGGATTACGCGCTCAACAATACGATGGCGTTCGCTGGAGGTCAGGCGCGCGGTACGCATATCTTCTGGAATATCCAGCGGCAAATACAGCGATGGCAACACCAGTTGCACGGCTTCATCCCACGGGTTATCGGTACCGTGACCGTACCAGATATTCGCCGCGCTAAAACGGCTGACCGCCCAGCGCAACATGTCCTGAATGGTATGCAGATCACTCACTGCTTCATCAACGAAAATTTTATCCACCTGTTCCTCCAGGGCATGCTCGCATTAATTTCGGCGGCTAGTTTGCCATGAAGACGGCGATAAATCAGCAATCACGCAGGGGTTGCGGGTGAAAATTGCGTTTTGAGCATTCGCATCCGCATCGAGTCGGGTAAACTAACGGACAATAAAAAAAGATGAGATCGCAGAATGAAAAAGAAAACATCGCTGAGCGAGGAGGACCAGGCGCTGTTCCGGCAGCTGATGACCGGCACCCGTCAGATTAAACAGGACACCATTGTTCATCGCCCGCTGCGTAAAAAGATCACCGAGGTGCCGGTTAAGCGGCTGCTTTCGGAGCAGGCCGATGCCAGCCATTATTTCTCTGATGAGTTTCAGCCGCTGCTGAATACGGAAGGCCCGGTCAAATATGTCCGTCCTGACGTGAGCCATTTCGAGCTGAAGAAAATGCGCCGTGGCGATTACTCTCCGGAGCTGTTTCTCGATTTACACGGTCTGACGCAGCTTCAGGCAAAGCAGGAACTGGGCGCGCTGATTGCCGCCTGCCGCCGGGAACATGTGTTTTGCGCCTGCGTGATGCACGGTCACGGCAAACATGTGCTGAAACAACAGACGCCGCTGTGGCTGGCGCAGCATCCGCACGTCATGGCCTTCCATCAGGCACCGAAAGAGTACGGCGGCGATGCCGCGCTGCTGGTGTTAATCGAAGTGGAAGAGTGGGCGCCGCCGGAACTGCCCTGAGCACAGAAACAACAAGAGCCGCATCAGCGGCTCTTTAGCGTAGTGATAAACCTGATTCCGGCCCCCCGACAAGCAGAGAGCACCTCATTAAAAAACCAGGAAAATCAATTTATTGATTTTCGGCTGATAACCACAAAGAAGGAAAAACCACGTTTTTTCTTCTTTGTCAGCAGTCTGAAGAGCCGCATCAGCGGTTCTTTACAGATAATACAGCGGTTAAATCGCTTTCGCCATTTTGAGGTTGCACGGGCTCATCTGCCAGTTGAACACCCCTTTTCCGCTTTCATCCAGCGTCACACTGGCAATCGCGGAGGTGGTAAACATCGGCGGCGTTTCGCCTGGACACAGCTCGGACACCAGATAACCCACTAACGGAAGGTGGGAGATTACCAGCGCGGTGGCTACGCCTTCATTGGCCAGAGCCTGCAAATAGGCGCTGACCAGACCGACATCGCCGCAGGGAGTCAACTCCGGCAAAACATCCACGTCGCGTGGCAGGTTCATGCATCCCCCTACCACATCCAACGTTTGTTCGGCTCGCAGGAACGGGCTCACCAGAACACGTTCGATATCCACTTTTTGACCTTTCAGCCAGTTCGCCATAAGGCGTGATTCGTCACAACCGCAGGGGGTTAAGGGACGAACCGAATCACTGGCGGCATCGAGGGCCGCGTCGCCGTGACGCATGATAAAAACTTGCATATTGCACCGCTTTTGTTAACCAGAATCACACGCACCCCAGCCAAAACCCCTCAGGGTTGCTGTAATGCAGTGGCCGGCATTGTGCCTTATCCGTTCACTGAATGAAACGCTGTGTTTTACCTCAATGGCGTAAGTATAGTCAATCTGTGTTTACAATTTAACCAACCCACAGCCATTCAGTGCGGATATACCTTACATTTGACCTTGTTCTTTCAGGTCAGTTGCATCTGCTTTCCAGAAACTTTCACCCCGCTCCGCCATCTGTAACAACGTATCGCACGGCGTGAACCGCGGACCATACAGCGAAGCCAGACGTTGCAATACCGCAACCACTTCACCCGCCCCGAGAGAATCCATATAACGGAACGGGCCACCGAGAAACGGAGGAAAACCAATACCAAACACTGCGCCAATGTCACCGTCGCGCGCGCTACGGATCACCTGCTCATCGAAGCAGCGCGCCGCCTCATTGAGCATTAACATGACGCAGCGTTCCGCAATCTGCGAAGCGGAGAGCCGGCTCTGCCCCTGAGCGCTTATAAGCGTATAAATTGTAGGGTCGACCTGTTTTTTGCTTTTACGCCCTTTCGCCCCATAAAGATAGAAACCCCGACCATTTTTTCTACCTTTGCGATCGTCATTCAAAATTGATGAAACAACATTTGCAGGGGCGCTAAAACGCTCGCCATAAGCGGCTTCCAGTATCGGTATAATTTTAGTGCCTGTGTCGATTCCGACCTCATCCAAAAGTTGGATTGGCCCAACCGGAAAACCAAACTTTACCAGTGCGCTGTCGATCTGCTCGACCCGCTCACCTTCGGTCAGCAGGCGAATCGCTTCATTGATATACGGCGCAAGAATGCGGTTTACGTAGAACCCAGCCTTATCACGCACCACAATTGGCGTTTTGCCCTGTTTTTTCGCCAGCTTAACCGTAGTGGCGATGGTTTGCCCCGACGTCATAGCATGCGGAATCACCTCCACCAGCGGCATTTTTTCTACCGGGCTAAAGAAGTGCAGACCAATCACCTGCTCAGGCCTGGCCGCTTTGGCCGCAATATCGCTAATCGGTAAAGATGACGTGTTGGAGGCAAAAATGGTGTGGGATGCGCAATTCTGCTCAACTTCCGCCACCATCTGTTGTTTTAACGACAGATCTTCAAATACCGCTTCAATCACCAGGTCGCGATGGGAAAAGCCGCGATAGTCGGTCGAACCCGATATTAGCGCCAGCTGTTTGTCACGTTCACTGGCTTTGATATGCCGACGACGTACCTTCGTTTCAAGCTGATCCCAGCTGTATTTCAGCGCGTGATTGATTCCTTTGGTATTTATGTCTTTGATACGAACTGGCAAGCCACCTTTACAGGCTGTGACGTACGCAATACCGCCTCCCATCAGTCCACCACCTAAAACGCCGACGCTGTTAAGCGGCCCTGGCGGCACCTCGCTGCCCAGATCCTTTTTCACGTCCGTACTGGCAAAAAAGATATTGCGTAACGCCTGCGATTGCGGCGTCATCGCCAGCTCGCCAAACGCGCGCGCCTCCGCGTCATAGCCGCTGCTACTCCCCTGTGCCAGTCCGGTTTCAATCACCTGTAAAATACGTTCTGTCGCCGGGTAATTTCCCTGGGTTTTCTGTTCTGTTTTCTTGCTAACCATGCGGAACAGCAACGCCCGTCCGAGCGGGCCCGCCAGAATACGTTCACGAACCGGTAAAGCGCGGTGAACGGGACGATCTTTTTTCGCCCATTCCACGGCAGCATCCAGCAGGATCGTCTGCGGGACTACCTCATCCACCAGCCCCGCTTTCAGCGCCTGCTTCGCGCGAAGTTGCTTACCAGTGAGGATCATATCCAGCGCCGTACTAACACCCACCCGTCGGGGTAGCCGTTGGGTACCGCCCGACCCCGGCAGCAGCCCGAGTTGCACTTCCGGTAAACCGAGTACGGTTTTTGCATCGTCCGTGCAAACGCGAGTATGACAGGCCAGCGCCAGTTCAAGTCCGCCACCCAGGCAAGCGCCGTGAATGGCGGCCACCACCGGAATCGGCAGCGCGTTAATCTCGGCCATCAGTTGCTGCCCCTGTCGCGCCAGCGTTTCTGCTTCCTGGGCGCTTTTGCAGCGGCCAATCATATTGATATCCGCCCCGGCAATAAAATTGTCCGCTTTTGCAGAAATAATGACGACGCCGCGAATCGCCTTGTTCTCGCGAATCTGTTTAAGAATGATGCGTACCTGCGAGGCAAACTCCGCCTTAAGGGTATTCATCTTTTCTCCGGGGACATCAACAGAGATGACCGCGACGTTGTCCAGACGCACGTTAAGCGTAAAAGCCGATGTCATTTCCATTATTCCGCCTCCAGAACCATTGCCGCACCCAGCCCACCCGCTGCGCAGGCGGTGACCAGGCCAAAGCCGCCACCACGACGACGTAATTCGTGCAGCGTTTGCGTGATCATCCTCGCGCCCGTCGCGGCAAATGGATGTCCAAAGGCAATTGAACCGCCAAGTACGTTAAATTTGCTGTCATCCACTTCGCCAGTGGCATGGCTTCGACCGAGCACGTCGCGGGCAAAACGCTCACTGCCAAGTAACTGGAGATTGGCAAGCGTCTGCGCGGCAAAGGCTTCGTGCATATCGAAAAGCGTCAGATCGGCCATTGTGATGCCCGCACGTTCCAGCGCCAGCGGCGTAGACCAGGCCGGACCCAGCAGCATATCCTGCCAGACATCGATCGCGGTAAACGCGTAGCTGCGCAGATAGCCGAGCGGAACCAGCCCCAACTCTTTCGCTCGAGATTCCGTCATCAGGATGACTGCCGCCGCGCCATCGGTCAGCGGAGTGCTGTTTGCCGCCGTAACGCTGCCATGCTTGCGGTCAAATGCCGGACGCAGTCTGGCGTAATCTGCCAGCGTGGAGTTGCCGCGAATATTGTTATCTTCAGACAGGGGCTCTTTAAAAGGCGGTGTGTAAGTGGTCATGACTTCATCGGCGAGCTTACCTTCTGCCCACGCCAGGGCAGCCCGCTGATGAGAGCGATGCGCCAGGGCATCCTGTTGTTCACGGGTAATCCCGTAGGTTTTCGCCATCTGCTCGGCGGTATCGCCCATTCGCAGACCGGTTGAGTATTCCGCCACAGCAGGCGGGACGGGCATCAGATCGCGCAAGCGCAGACGGGAAAAGAGTTTCAGACGCTGCCCCATCGTGCGGGCTTTGTTGACATCGACCAGCACCCGCGCCAGTTTTTTGCTGACGCCAATGGGCAGCACCGAAGATGAATCAGCCCCACCGGCGATACCCGCACGAATGGTGCCGGCCATCAGGCTTTCTGCGACGTTAGCCACTGCCTGAAAACTGGTTGCACAGGCACGACTGACGCTGTAGGCATCGGTATGCACATTCATCCCGGTCCCGAGCACAATTTCACGCGCGATGTTCGGCGCTTCCGGCATCTGTACCACCTGGCCAAAAACCAGTTGTTCAATCACATCAGCAGAGATTTCACTGCGTGCAAGCAGTTCGCCAACCACCATTTTGCCGAGATCGACGGCGGGAATGCCATGATATGCGGTCGCCTGACGGGCAAAAGGCGTACGTAATCCGCTCACGATGGCGATGCGATCGCCCTGACGGGTGACCAGCGGTAATGCCTGACTCATAACACTCCCCTGTAAAAAATAAATAAGTGGTCTGACCTGATCATAGTCTTAACCAATTTTTTACATTTAGCCAAGCGGAGCGCAAAGAAAGTGAGAGCTACGACACAGTGAATAATCACTGCCTGAAACGAAAATGCCCCGGGGAAAACTCACCGGGGCATCAGAAACAACGAGGCGGGATTAACGCAGACCCAGCTGGAAAATCAGGGTTTCGGCTTCGCAGGCGAAGACAAAATCGATATCCAGACGCACGCCGTCAGACTCTTCGGTGAAGGTCGAGGTGATTTTGCACGGTTCAGATTCCACGCTACGCGCTTTTTCGGTCAGCGCCGCCAGCGTCTCTTCAGCCTCTGCGCGGTTAGCGAACACGCGGCTGTATGATGCGGTGCAATCGGAGTTGTCCATGATGGTACCAACATCCATACAGCAGCAAACCGGGGTTTCATCAGCACTGCATTTACTCATTGTAGATTTCCTCTGTATTTCGCACCCAGGGTGCCAGATAAACGATGGGGATATTTTACGCCCCCCACATTCACCTCTCCAGTTGTTAATTGTGCGAAATGCGATAAGTGACCGAAATCACAATTAAAAATGATCTAAAACAAATTTCACCTAAAAGGGTGAGTGCGCAAACCGTCAATTTTGCCAGCTGGATCGCGTTTTTAAGATCACAATTGAAAAAAGTTATAAACATACTTGCAACATTTCAGCTGGTCAGACCTATACTCACGCCACTGGTCTGATTTCTATGTTGTACCACAGACCCTACACTTCGCGCTCCTGTTACACCATGTAACATAGTTTGTATAAAAATAAATCAATTGAGGTTATGGTCATGAGCCAGAAAACCCTGTTAACAAAGTCTGCTCTCGCAGTCGCAGTGGCAATTATCTCCACCCAGGCCTGGTCTGCAGGCTTTCAGTTAAACGAATTTTCTTCCTCTGGCCTCGGCCGGGCCTATTCGGGTGAAGGCGCTATCGCAGACGATGCAGGTAACGTCAGCCGTAACCCAGCGCTGATCACAATGTTCGATCGCCCGACGTTCTCTGCGGGTGCGGTCTATATCGATCCGGACGTCAACATCAGCGGACGCTCACCGTCTGGTCGTAGCCTTGATGCCGATAACATCGCGCCAACGGCATGGGTGCCAAACGCACACTTTGTTGCGCCAATTAACGATCAGTTCGGTTGGGGGGCATCAATTACCTCTAACTACGGTCTGGCAACAGAGTTCAACGATACCTACGCAGGCGGTTCTGTTGGCGGTACCACCGACCTCGAAACCATGAACCTCAACTTAAGCGGCGCCTATCGCTTAGACGACGCCTGGAGCTTCGGGCTTGGTCTGAACGCCGTTTATGCGCGTGCGAAAATCGAACGCTTCGCCGGTGACCTGGGTCAACTGGTCGCCGGTCAGGTGATGAACTCTCCTGCCGGACAAACGCCGCAGGGTCAGCAACTGGCTGCCACCGCAAATGGCATCCCAAGCGATACCAAAATTGCTCATCTGAATGGTAACCAATGGGGCTTCGGCTGGAACGCCGGGATCCTGTATGAACTGGATAAAAACAACCGCTACGCGTTGACCTACCGTTCTGAAGTCAAAATTGACTTTAAAGGTAATTACAGCAGCGATCTGCCTCCGGCGATCAACAACTACAACCTGGGTATCCCGACCGCTACCGGCGGCGCCACTCAGTCAGGTTACCTGACGCTTAACCTGCCAGAAATGTGGGAAGTGTCCGGTTATAACCGCGTAGCGCCGCAGTGGGCTATCCACTACAGCCTGGCCTATACCAGCTGGAGTCAGTTCCAGGAGCTGAAAGCGAAATCCACCAGTGGTGATACGCTGTTCCAGAAACATGAAGGCTTTAAAGACGCTTACCGCATCGCACTGGGTACCACCTACTACTACGATGATAACTGGACGTTCCGTACCGGTATCGCCTTCGATGATAGCCCGGTTCCATCACAAAACCGCTCTATCTCGATTCCGGATCAGGACCGCTTCTGGCTGAGCGCCGGTACCACCTACGCCTTCAATAAAGATGCGTCTGTGGACGTTGGTGTCTCTTATATGCACGGTCAGAGCGTTAAGATTAACGAAGGTCCGTACCAGTTCGAGTCTGAAGGTAAAGCCTGGCTGTTCGGTACCAACTTCAACTACGCATTCTGATTTCTTGCAGATGTAAAAAAGGTGAGCTTTTTAGCTCACCTTTTTATTTGCTCAATCTGGCTTACTCGGAATCGATCTCTTTGAGTTCATCCTGAATCGCCTGCGCGTTCGGGTTTTCCTGCGGCTTGAGCTTGCCGCCATTAGCGATAAAATCATGACGCTGGAAGTAAGCTTCACGAACCATAATATAGGGATCGGAAGACTGACGCAGCAGACCATCGGAATCCAGCAACTGCGCGCGGGTTTCAATCCCTTCAATCGTCCATTTACCAATAGACATCGGCCAGGTCAGCCAGGAGAGCACCGGATATAACGTATCCGCCATATCTCCGCCATCATCACGGATCGTCCAGCTACCATAGAACGGTAAGTGCACGTAAGGACCGTAACCTACGCCATAGTGACCTAAAGTGCTGCCGAAGCGATGCGGTTCAACACGCTGCAGTTTCGGGTTCGCCATACCGGCGACGTCAATAAAGCCCCCCATCCCCAGGATCGTGTTGAGGAAGAAGCGGGTGAAATGCACCATCCCCTGATACGGATCGCCCTGCAGGAAATAGTTCACCATCACCGCCGGCTCTTCCAGGTTGCCAGTGAAGTTGCTCAGACCATTACGGGCAGGCTGCGGAACATAATCACGCCATGCGACGGCCACCGGTCGAACGATATACGGATCCAACACATTAAAGTTGAAGTTGTACATGGTGCGGTTGAACCCTTCAAGCGGGTCTGAACGCCCCTGCTGTTCTGTGCCGGAACTCGCACACCCCACCAGCAGTGTGGTTCCCAGCGCAAGCGCCGACAGGCGAAGCTTCATAAATGTCTCCCTGTTAATTATGGCTATCGCTGATTGCCATCCATGACGGAACGCTATCGTATCCGCCTGTAAAGGTGTGAGCGATTGTAACAGTACGTCAAACGATGTCTATATCACCGAACTTGTTGATTTGATCATAGCCTGGTCACACCAGAATCGTCGCGCTTCTATTTTAGCGGGATGAAGAAAAACAAACGTTACCATTTTTGCGTTTTCAGAACATGTCCTGACAGGGGGGAGGCTAAAAACCGCTACGCTTTAACGTGTCAGTGCTTATACCGGAGACGAATAATGGTCGATCATGAAAACGACAAATTAGATAAACATAGCGACGAGCTTGCCGTCGAAAGTGAAGAAAAACAGGATGGGAAGAAGATAGAACTGGATGAGGATCGCCTCCCCTCGCGGGCGATGGCGATTCATGAGCATATTCGTCAGGACGGGGAGAAAGAGCTGGAACGGGACGCGATGGCATTGCTGTGGTCTGCCATCGCCGCCGGGCTTTCGATGGGGGCTTCGCTGCTGGCAAAAGGGATCTTCCACGTTGAACTGGAGGGGGTACCCGGCAGTTTCTTGCTGGAGAATCTCGGCTATACCTTTGGCTTTATCATCGTCATCATGGCTCGCCAGCAGTTGTTCACTGAAAACACCGTCACCGCCGTGCTGCCCGTCATGCAGAATCCGACGCTCAGTAACGCGGGCCTGTTGATGCGACTGTGGGGTATCGTACTGCTGGGGAACGTGCTGGGCACCGGCGTCGCGGCGTGGGCCTTTGAATACATGCCCATTTTCAACGAAGAGACCCGCGATGCGTTCGTGAAGATCGGCATGGACGTGATGAAAAATTCACCTACGGAGATGTTTGCCAATGCCATTATTTCCGGCTGGCTGATTGCCACCATGGTCTGGATGTTCCCGGCGGCGGGTGCAGCGAAAATTGTGGTGATCATCCTGATGACGTGGCTGATTGCGTTGGGCGATACCACCCACATCGTCGTCGGGTCAGTCGAAATTCTCTATCTGGTATTTAACGGCACGCTGCACTGGAGCGATTTCCTCTGGCCGTTTGCCTTACCCACGCTTGCCGGAAACATTTGCGGCGGTACTTTTATCTTTGCCCTGATGAGCCACGCGCAGATCCGCAACGATATGAGCAACGCCCGCAAAGAAGAAGCCAGAATCGCGGCGCAAAAAAGAGACAATGCGCAGAAAAAGGAGGAAAAACAGTCCTGAATGGCGACGGTTTGAACAGTCAGGCGGTCACTCTCTTACCGGGGCAAACAAAAACCGGTATACTCGTGCCGCCTCGTCCCCTTAGTTAAATGGATAAGGTTATTAAAATTCACAACTTATTGAATATAATAATTTTATCAACAAAAAATAAATGCAATATGTACCCAAAAATGTACACAATATTTTAAGCTTTCACATTACCGGACAATCATCAAACTCACCAGAGCGTGCATCATTGATGATGTAAGTGATCACCCCAAATACTGGCGAAGTCATATTGTAGTCACCCGTTGAGTCTGGTA
This sequence comes from Citrobacter sp. RHB35-C17, assembly GCF_013816795.1. NCBI lineage: Bacteria > Pseudomonadati > Pseudomonadota > Gammaproteobacteria > Enterobacterales > Enterobacteriaceae > Citrobacter > Citrobacter sp. RHB35-C17. The sequence continues at coordinate 3,192,606 of NZ_CP057150.1, forward strand.
TCTCTTCGCGCTTACCGCTCTCCAGATTCACCAGGTGCGGTCTTGGGTGTAAACGATAACGCTTTATCCTTAGCTCATTCTCTATGTTGCAGACGAGAAGAGAACCATCACATGGCGTAAGTGAACTATCAACGACTAACAAGGCACTGTTCAAAATGCCTTCTCGCCAGTAGGTTTGCCCGGCTCTCATGAAGTATGTAGATGCTGGATGATCTATGAATTTCTCATCAAGCGATATGCGATGATCAATGTAGTCCGCTGCCGGAGAAGGGAAGCCCATAGTTACCTCTATCTACTATTGACACTGGATAAAAACACAGTATATATACTGTATATCCAACCAGTAAAGGGAGAAGGTAAAAATGTTTGTTGAGCTGGTTTATGACAAGAGAAACGTTGCCGGGTTGCCAGGTGCAAGTAACATCATTCTGGCCGAATTGACGAAGCGGGTGCACCGGATTTTTCCCGATGCTGAGGTGAGGGTAAAGCCAATGCAGGCTAACGCCTTAAACAGCGACTGCACCAAAACTGAGAAAGAACGGCTGAACCGCATGCTTGAGGAAATGTTTGAAGAATCTGATATGTGGCTGGTGTCAGAATAAGAGCATTGTTTTGTCATATTGCATATGTAGAATCCGCACCGGCTGGCAATCATTCAATACTCGCACTATCGAACGATCGCCAGCCGCCGTCCGTTCCTGCATACGACGAACAACGGCAACTTTTTTCAGGCGCATTTACTGGTGACATTCTTTGTCGTAACCCCCGAAGAGGCGAGCTTAAGCGCCCGGTTAAATGCAACAACTGTCACGGGTTTTTCCTCTGCTTTAACTCGATTAGAATGACTCTGGAAAACATAAACATCATCAGGATAAATTTCCCTTCTGCGTAAAATTATGTTTCGAACCGGCGAAGGAGCTATTATATTTATTTCCTTCAATCTTCCTCTTTGCTCAAAGGTCAAATTACTACCAACCAAGTTAGTATAGCGAAGCATTCTTACCCTTCCGATACCAACTGGTAAATAGTGAAGGCACACCCACAAATCGGCCCATGTATCACTGATATCCAGTAATCTATGGTTGATTGATGCAATCTCATAAAACGTAAGCAAATCCCTCTCCCCTCATTTTACGCAAGAAAATCCTTCTATATTGTTTACTACAGACTGATAGACGATATCCACTAGTTACCTAAATTGAGCTAAATTTTTATAATGATTACCAGCCTTCGGATACGCAAACATTACAGGTTTTAGTATGCCGAAATGGACTATCATGCCCGGTTCGACACAGTTTAATACAGGCGGAAACTATCAATATTTAACGCTGAGTATCTTGCTGATCTTTAAACTCATAGATCACTGTTCAGAGACTGAACCCAAAAAAAGGGGCCTACTGGCCCCCTTCTTTTACTCGCCTTTCAGCGTCTTTAATTCGGCCTGCAACTCTTCCACCTGCCGCGCCAGAACCTTAACGGCGGAAATGGCATCCAGCAATAACGGGTTGCTGTCCAGCACCAGGTTTACTTCGTCACCGTTGTGCACTTCCTTGACGTAGCACGGATCAATGTTGCGGATCTGCTGGGCAATCACCCCGCGCCGTACACGTCGCTTATCATCATCCTTATAGACGAATGTTTTTAACTCCATCGCTTTGATGTTTTCCAGCGATAACGTGCCGTCTGTATCAGTGATCTCATCCTTAAGCGTGGCATCACATACGGCTGCTGATGTTACCTTCTGCCAGCCATGGAAATTGCCACCCTCTACTGAACGGAACCACATACCGCTATTCCGCCCGCATACCTGAAGTCCGTACTGCCCAGCCGCCGCTATAGCATGCCCGGTACTGAACCCGAACACGACACCACCGGTCGGGGTATCGGTGTCGCCAGTTAAGAAATATGTCCTTTGCGTTGAGATAAGTTTCTGCCAGTTGCCAAAACTGTTTGTCTGTCCTGGTATGTGCGTTATCACTGAGCCACCCAGGCCGTTAGACCTGAATCCATATGATTCCGCCTCAACAAGAACTCCGGATGCGTCATACCGTGATTGTGTAATATTGCCTTCGGCTAAGTTGTTTCCAACCGTATAGCCGGACTGCATAGCCATTTCGTGCACCGTTTTCTCATCGGCGCGATAGACGGATTTTACTTCCCCGCCTTTTACTAATGTTCCAGAACCCGGCAAAGAGGCGTCCGCGTTAGTAACTGTCCATAGCGTGTTAGCCGCCGTAAACCCGCCGGATGCGCGGATGATCCAGACACCGACAAAAGAGTTAGGCCATACCTGGTTAGCGCTACGCCCATATACAGGGTTACTGTCGGACGCTTTAAAGTCTACATACGTCGACGCGGGGTCTGTGGTGATGATCTTCTGCTCTGATGCAGTCGAGCCTAAAGAATACCCACGAGACGATCCGCTACCACCTCTAAGCTTGAACGCCCCGTTAGCGGCAGCTACGGGGATAGGATAGTTGACGCTAACCGCGCTGGCTATGTTTCCGAATGCGCCCGTTATGTCTGGTGCTGCGCTTTCGTATAGATTGCCCGCCGGCAATAACCCACCCTGGTCACCACGTCCGAACAAACCAGGGATAGACCCGTCTTGCACGCCGTTAAAATCAGGAATACGGAAAGTTGTCGATCCGTCGCCGTTGGAGTAGTTGCCGCGCATGCCTGGGTTAGCTAACCAATCCGCGTCCGAAATCGGTGTGTGCATCTGTGCATGCGCCCATAGTTCGGGCCAGTCAACACGGTTAAGTAACTGCCCGTCCGCCACCACGGCCCACGCAGGGATAAATGCGCGACTGGTCCACAAAGTCGACAACCCTACGCCAAAGTTTTGCACCCCATTAAGCGTAGGTCCTACACCGCCACCACCGCCGACCATGTTCTCAACCTGGCGTAATGTTGGCGCATCGTATGGGTTTACTGCATCCCCTGCCAGCGGAGTAGACCCAAGAGGGCGAATATTAAGCCAGGCGGCGGCACGATCCGCCAGGTCTGACAGGTTAAGCGATTTAACGAGCGCCTCAGCAGGATTGTGAGATGCCGCTTCAACTGCGGATTTTTTCGCTTTCTCCGAATAGTGAAGCGCTGAATATTCGTTACCTGTTACCGGGTTATCTTCCGGGTTAAGCGCATATTTTCGAGCCAGTTCTTTATAGCCTTCGGCATTCGTTTCACTCTCGGCAGCATCAGCGGCTGAGTCCTGCGCACCAGTTGCAGCAGTGGTTGCTGTCTGCGCATCCGTTGATACCTGCTGAGCAGTGTCAACGACAGTGTTTTTATCGGCTTCAACCTGCTGTGCATCCTGTTTGATTTGTGCAGCAAGTTGATCGAGATACTCAACATCCAGTGTGTTCAGGATGTTTGCAATACTTAACCACGAGGGACCAGAAAAGGAGGAGCCATCCGGTAACATGACGGTGATATTACCGTCCACACTGAATACAGCCTGCCAGTTTTGTTTGTCGTAGTTCAGCCCACGCAATGCCTCGGTGCTCTGCACCACCAACGCCGCCGTAATCTGGTTCTGCGTGGCACGTGGTACTGCGTTCCACGCGGAACCTTGCTGTGTAGGACCGGGATATTTGCTGATGAGGGTGATTTCAGTATCACCTTCAACGGACTTAACCGGCAGCGTATAAGTTACACCCCCAACGGTAGCGACAACGAAATCACCGGCGGTCAGTTCCGTGGAAAATGAGGTGCCTGCCCCGGAGACCAAATCTGAGTTATTGGTCAGGGTTAATGTTCCTGCTGACATAGTATTTCCTCAATACATGGGGGGAAGGACAAGGATCGGCATTGCGATGTTCTGGTTAAAATTATTGTTAAAGCCCTGGTTGTAATAATTACCAACAACCCGACTAAGCCCGGCGCGGATATTACTCCCGGACCGAATCATTCCCTTAAAGCGCACATTATCGTAGTCACCAATCTTGCGGCTATTTGACCCGACAAAACATAATTGCGTAAAGCTGGTTCCGACTGTCTGGTTACTGTCGGACACGGTAAGAAGGCGTTCGTAAATAAACGGTCGCTTGAGTGTGGAAAATGTCACCTGCCCCGCTGAGTTGGTCATGGTGATACCGTCCCCACCAACCGGAGCGGTATTATTGAATATAACCAGGTCTAATGTAACACTCCCTGTAACGTCATCGGCCCCGGTGTAATTAGTATCCCGCACAATAATATTGGTGCCGTCGAATCCTACTGATACACCGCCATTATCCCAGCGGGCGAAGGGTATCCCGCTAACAGGAAGGGCGCGGGACCCATTCACAACCCACTGCCCAACCCATGCGCATGTCATTAATTTTGCGTTGTTCGATATAGCGGTGAAATCGGTAGAGTCAGCCACAAGCAGGCCGGTGTTATAAGTTCCAGCAGGCAATATCTCAAGAACCGTGCCGCTCCAGTCCTGCGGGGTGAGGTTGTAACCGAACTGGGGACCGCCGTTGATGATTACTCCGCTATTTCCATTTCGTGCAACTGACGCCATTGATACTGGGATTTGAAGAAATACCTGGTTATCGATGATTTCCTGGACTTCTGCCGGCTTCGTTGGTACGACAATCACCTGTGACCCTGACGTTAGCGGAGTGCTTATTGTCATTTGATTACCGGCTGTGCCGCGCCCCGAGAAGTTCGTGCAAAACGACGGGGCACGAAGCCCCGCTGTAATCGCCATTACCGGGCGACCATCGTTATAATCAATCAGAATACCTTCCGGCATAATTCACCTACCATTTACCAACAACGACTCGCCCACCGCCAGACAGATTGACAGTAATTCCATTCCCGTTAATAACGACCGTATTATTCACACCGTTAAATGCAAACTGGCCGCTGGTCGCATACAGTTTCCCATGGAATTCACAGTCGCCACTTTTATCAATATTCCAGCCACGTGTTCCGGCGAGGAAATTATTCGAGCGGATATAGCTGCCAATTTTGGCGTTGGTGATACTGGCATCCTGAATAAGCGCATCGCGGATAAATACCTGTCCGTTATAGACAAAGAAAGCGGCGGTGTAATTTCCAGGATCGCTACCAGAATAAATGCCGAACTGATCAGCCGCAAAAACCACTGTGGATTTATATGTGCTGCCTGAAGGCTCGATGGACATGCCAAACCCGGTGTTATATTTCACACCGTTTCTGACAATCCCAAGGTTCAGTGTGTACGACGCTTTCGCAGTACCATCGTTGTTCACTTCGGCTGTTAATTTCTGATTTACAGCCGCCATCAGTTCCCCATCCGGCCCGATCTGCGCCTGTACATAATCAGCCAGTTCAGCTAATGCGCCATCCAGATTTGCAACCGTAGTGCTCACCGTCATAACTTCGGCTTTGACTTCACCATACTGCTCAAACTGACGCTGAACTGTACCGTGATTGGCGAGGGCATTTTCCATTATGCCTTCAAGGTTTGTATCAACCCCGCCTTTAACGTTCTGGAACGCTTCGGAATTCTGAACAGAATCATCAATGAGGTCGATCAGGCTTCCTGTATCCATTGAGCACAGAGCAGGGACTTCGATAAATGCAGAAGCACCGAATGCGTTAATGGTCCTGATATACCAGTAATAGGTATGCCCGACCTGCAACTGATTGCTGGTCCACATGGTGCCCATCCCCTCTCTGCTGGCGTTGCCCTCAACGATTTCAGTTGAGGTGCCCGACAGTTGCGTCTCACCTGATGTCCAGAAGTCGAACTGGGTGGAAACGTTGGTGATAGCAGCGAGGCGGGGGATCATCGTCACCGCAAAGAACCCCTGCTCAATATCAACATGCGAGGGCGGCGGCGGCGCTTCAACACTGAACTCAAGATAAGCTTCCGGAGATTCAGCCCCCATCTGATTCACCGCTGAAACATGCGCCGTGTAGGTATTCCTTGGCAACCCAGTCAGACGAGTGAAAGAACCCGGCACCTGAGCAGAAAGCACCATCTGGCCATTTCGACGAATGACGACTTTGTTATAGACAACCTGCCCGATATTTTCCCAGGACAGTATCCCCTGGACCACCTGGCCGATTTCTTCAACGGTGTACTTCATGTTCTGCGGCTGGGCAACACCACCGGACGGTAACTGAGTGAATGGAGGGCGCTCTATAGGCTTGCCAACAGCATCACCCCATACATCAGCCGTTTCCTGTTTCAGTGTCAGTTGCACGCCATTCTGCACACCGAATTTCCAGTCCGTCACCCGCATCTCAACGTTCACGATGCCGATAGACGGAAAATTGACCTTCACATACATTCCGGGGCGATATCGGTAGCCGCTGAGATTCAGCGTAACGTTCATCGTTCTGGCAATACGGGTACGCTTTAACTTCACATCAGCCAGGCGCTGAGCCTGAAACTCACTCGTCACAAATCGCAGTTTCATATCCTGCGAGATTTCGACGCCGTCCTCCGCCACCCACTCGCTTACCGATACGGATGGAAAATCAGCTTCAGTAAACCCCTGCTGCGGATCGACGAAGGTTCCCTTGATAGTGTTTACACGCTCAGACTGGGAAACTTCCGGCATGATTTCGATATCACCGGCCAGCTGGCTTTCAGTGATCACTTCCGTTGCCGGGCCATAGTACGCACCAACCAGCAAACCATGCTTTCCGGCAATATAGGTCACGTCTCCTGCACAGGCCGCAAGCATCCCCTCCAGAATGCCCACCTTGTTTTCGCTGAGGTCAAACTCACCGTTGATCGTGTAGCGTCTTTCGACGGTATTGCCGCCGGTGATCACATCCTCATCGCAGATGTTGGCGGCTTCCTGAAACTGATCCCAGTTGATGTCTGAATCAGGAACCTTCAGGTAGTTACGGTAATAGTCCAGGATAACCAGCGCCGCGTTGTTACTGTATCCAGTCAGGCCTGTTCTCGGGTCGTATACGACGCGCCCAAACTTCTCTACCTTGATATTGGGAATACCGGACGGGAATTTCTCTGCGCTGAATTTCAGGGAGACACGAAGCCATGTGATCCCCTTACCGATCATGTCATTTTTCCATGACGGGCAGTTCGACAGCATGAACGGATCAGCGGTCTGCCGGTTCGTGTGCAACTGGAATGATGCATGCTCGGGATAACTGCTGATGGGTTCGTCGCCGAGCCATACCGTTCCGATGCTGGATAATGAATGCCCTGCGAGGGCTACCGCCAGATGCAGCATCTCCCCGTCAGCCTGTTCGCCTGGCTGCTCTTCTGAAAAGAACAACGTACCGGCGGCAGTGGTACGTCCATACACAACCGTTTTGGCGCTGGCCGCTGCACGAAGAACCTGTTTACGTTCTGATGTGTCACGGTATGAATCGATGGATGGTTTTTTGGTGAGTGCCTGAGTTGCAACCTGGGCGGCAACAGTGATCGCCATTGCGATCCCGTAATACTGATATGAAGCAGCAGCACCTGCTGCAACGGTCGCAATGACAGGAATAGCAGCAGGCATTAACGAACCCTCCAGACGCTCAGCGGTTTTACCCGTAAACTCACCAGACCATTTTCACCAGGCACCCAGACCGAACCGGAATACACCACACCAGCGCACTTCGCCCCACCGTTCTCGACGATGGCGATGTCACCACGCTGCGCCAGTTTCACCGGTACTTCGTCGAGATATCGTGCAAACACCTTTTCAAGTGAACCACCACCGCGAAGAATGGCCTTTTTAGCCCCCGGTTCATTGTCATAAGTTCCACGCCAGTCTGCCGCATAGTCATCGCCACACATGGCCTGTGCGCAGTCAGCCGCAAACAAGCAACAGTCATGTTTGCCCCATGAAAAAGGCCGCTCAATAGCGGCCTTCATCACTGCATTTAATCTGTTTTGCCAGTCAGGGTGCTTCATGCTTCCTCACTTATAAGTAAACCCAGGCGCATCCTTTTTGTTGCCCCAGAAAATGGAACGCTCAGCCATCTGCGCCACATAGCGGAATATGCGGTCGCCAGAATAAGAAGCCTGCTGTGATTCGTCGGTATAGCGATCCGGGAAAGGTCGTTGCCAGTCTTCAAAAATATTACTGATGGTGTACTGAAGAGCGTTGGTTTCCCCGGCTGTGGCCCCGGTACCCGATACCTTCCCTTTAAACAGAAGATCGGCAACCTGCACCACGCCGTTGTCATCCATCGCAACCAGGTAGATTTCAGCATTACGCCCCACACAACGTTCATTCAGTGTTTTGGCGAACAGTGACAGGTCAAGCCCGGAAAGCGTCATCTTCACCTGCGTCGGGCTGGTCGTGTTCGTCTCAGTGGCATCATCAATCGAGCCCATGCGTCCCATGCCGTAATAGACGTAGCCACCCAGCACTATCGTCCCGGTACCGGAATGCACGTAAACAGTGCCGGACTCAAACTGAATGCTTGCGGCGATCACCGCTGTCACCCGGTCGCGGGAAAGCCAGTCAACCATTGCGTCAGAAAATGGTGAATACAACATTAAAACGCCTCCTCAAGCTCCAGCGTGTAACTCGTAAACACTCCTGGCACCCTGTTCCCCGCCCCCTGCTGGTTATCCTTCAGTTTGAAAATACCGTAAGGTTTCTCCACCTCAATCGCAGCATTAGCTGGCGGGGGACTACGAAGCATTGGCGCAAACGTAATCATGGCGGTCCCGTTAGCGGCGCTCGTCACGTCGGCGGTGATCATCTTCAGTTCATCGTTCACAGTGATATAGTCGCCTTGTTTCAAAACCATTACGCCAGGAGTCCATCCGCGCGTCTGCAATTGTGTCCCCGTCTGACTGGCACCATTCACAACCGGTACACCTGCCGGTGTTCTTCCTCCCCGCCCCCAGTCGTGGATTTTCACCCTGCCATACTCACCATCGAGTTCAGCAATTAGCGCATCAATACGTCGCGACTTCTCATCTGAAAGATTGTTGAAAGTCAGGGAACATACCCAACGGGTACCAGGGAAACGGACAGTCTGTGATACGCCGTTGAAGTGGGATCGAAAAGTTTTTGTGTTGCTTTCAGGTCGCCAAGTTAAAGACGCCGGACAGATATCATTCGGCCATTCAAGTGCAGCCATAAATCACTCCTGGAGAAATACGCATAAGGCGGCTACTGATCGTTTATCAGGATGTTACTGATTTACATACCTGGTTATGGTTGTTACTCAGCCCGTCAGTGGTGGGACGCTGGCGAACCTATATGCAGAGGGATGGCTGATTACCTCTGGATAAGGAATGACATGAGTAAATATACATTCGAAGAGATAGGCATGGATTTGGATATGCCATCATATGAGCGCACTGTGGATGCACTTATTGTTGGCTACGCAGCACTAGCCAGAGCAATAGATAAATTAGATCCTGAGTTCTCCTCCGCGTTGTTCGAGACGCTTGATAATGCCTATAAAATGAATGAGGGTGTGCCTTGCCATAAAGATATAGCGCGGCTTGCAATGATTACCAAAGTGGCCCTAACGAAACCCGAATAGATCCACATTTATCAACTATCTTCACTTCATCATTAGTGATATTCATCTTATGAGCGGCCTGTTTCTGGGCCGCTTCAATAATCTTCACGACAACATTTTGAGCATGCTCTTTTGCACGCTGATTGTACCCTTCTAGTGTAAAATCAGTTGTTAACTCTTCACTGTATGGAATGTTAGCCAGCGTTTTTGAACCGATATTTACCGACACATTGCTGCCAATGCGCTGTATGAATTTCATGGCTAAGTCTTTGTTCATAGTGAAACTTAATCCATTCTTTTCTGGAAATTCCACCTTGAACTCCAGCGCTTCCACTCGTTGCTCTAAAGTCATAACTATCTCCTGCCTTTCGGCAATTTATATTGAAAAATTTGGACGTCACACGCCTAATAAACGACGCGCCTGGCCCCGATTGGAAAAGTCCTGAAGCAAATCCTGACGTGCCTGTTTCGCACCGTCAGTCGCTCCCTGACGGGCGGCTTCCTGCATAGCCTGTTTCAGTGCCGCGTCACCGTTACCGGAGATGGAAAAGTGTTGGGTAATATTTATATCCCCATTCCCACCAGATGCGGGCTGTGCCCCAACCATACGGACCCCCAGAGAACCATCGGCAGAACGCGTCAGCGGCATAATCGCTTCTGGCCCAGCTTCTCCCATCAGCCCCGCGCCCTTTGCGAAAGCAAAATAAGTTGGTGTCCTCACAACGCTGTTGCTGTAAGCACTGAGACTTTCAGAAGCATAGGCACCTCCTTTGCCATTCAACTTAATACCAGACGCAGCAGAGTTATAAGCGCCTGAGGGTGTACTTCCACCAGCCCCAGACGCACCAAACATTCCGCCAATAGAACTGAAAAAACCGCTATTACTGGCCGACCGCAGGGAATCCACCAGCATCGCGTTCAGAATGATTTTCTGCATAGACTGAAGCACCGAATTGGCCCAGTCTTCCCAGTCGACTTTATTACCGGCCAGAGCATCAGAAATATTACCGACCAGCCCAGACATGGAGTTATTAACCAGATCAGCAGACTGCGAAGCGTAATCCGAAGCAGTATCAGCCCAGTTAGCGAATCCTTCACGCATGCCAGCGGTCCAGTTGCTGCGCTGGGCATCAGAGGCAGTGTAATAAGCTTCCTGATCGCGAAGACGTTCATCGAGATAGCGCTTATTCAGCGCCAGTTCCTGACGGTAGAGGTCCTCGGAAATATCTCCAGATTGATATTGCCGCTGTAGATCAACGTTCTTCTGCTGAAATTCCTCTCGTATGCGCAGCATTTCCTGCATTCGCTCGCGGATACGGCTTCCCTGCCCATACCCTGTCAGCTCTGCCTGATTAGAAGATCGCGCACTGGCGTTGGCATCAGCGAGGTTTGCTTCATATGCTGCCAGTTGTTCACGAATCTTCTGCTGGTCGATAAGTGCTGCATTTTGCAAAAGCGTTTGTTTCTGCGTTTCGGTCAGCGTAGCAAGCTCACCCTGGCTTACCTGATATTTCAGTTTAGCCAGTTCGGTATTTTGCCCAGCCAGAGCGATTTGCTCTTTCTGCTGTTTAATCAGCTTGTCGTAAGTATCCGCCGTTTTTTCAGTTTCTGTTTTCCCGCCTTTAGCTTTCGGCTTATTAGCCTGATTATTTCTCCATTCCGCCAGGCCGTTGTTTATCAACTCCTGTCTGTTTGTCTGATACTGAGGATCATTTGTAAGCCCGAGATCGTCAGCGGCGTATCCGAGTCGCGCCCGCTCTTTCGCCTCTCCCTGTAACCGTGACAGCTCCAGTTCGCGGCGACTCTTCGCCAGTGCATCAGTCTGCTTGCTGGTCAGATCGGCCTGAGGTATACGTAGAGGAATGTTGGCAAGTCCCTGTCTCGCACGAAGAAGATCATTACCAAGCCCCAGTAGCCTGTTGAATTCAGTATGCTGGCCATTCATGTTTACCAGAGACTGATACTCAGCATTTTGACGCCAGGCTCGCTCTTTAATCAGGTCATTACGCCGCCTTTCGTTTTCCTCAAGAGCTTGCGATACCGATCGAGATTTTTCTCTCAGTTGAGCAAGTTTTTCTTCCTCAACTGAAATTTGATCAGTCAGTATTGAAATTGACTTAAGAATGTTGAGATCGTTTTCTTGAGTTATTCCCGGCTTATTTCTCGCCTCATTAAGTTCATTAATCTGACGGTTCAGGCTGGCTACACTTTTTTCCTGCTCTGTAATCAACCTTTTTTGTTCTTCCAGTGCTGCGACAGTCTGACTACGGTTGCTGTCCAACTCAGGAAGAGACATTTTCGATGTCTTCTCTTTGATCTCGTCAATCTGGTTTGCATATTCGCGGGCAGATTGTCGGGCCTGTTCCTGATTCTGGTACATGGTGTACCAGGCACCAGCGCCAAGCATCAGTAATCCCGGCAGACCACCGACCAGTGAAAGCAGCCCTGTTGCTCCACTTTTGACAAGTCCCATCACAGAGGTCGCAGAGTTAAGAGCCTGCTGTGATGCAGTAACAGCACGGTTAGACTGAACCAGCGCGGCATTTGCCGTGATCATAGCCCGTCTTTTCGCAATAGCGTTCTGCGTTGCTGTTGCCTCTGCATTGGTGTTACGTGCAAGCTCAAGCTCTGTCTGAGCCAGTTGGTAAGATCGTTCTGCTGCAATTGCATCAGCTGCTGCTTTTCGCTGAGACTGTGTTGCTGAACTGGCGCGGGCGGCAGCCAGTGCAATCTCATTTTTACGTGCATCAATCAGTTGTGCTGTTTGCCCACTGAGATCGCCGAACATACCACCAAGAAACCTTGCACCGCCAATAGCGGCCAGAGCACCAGCGGCAGCAGCTACAGTGTTAATATTATCTGAAATGGTATTGAGAACACCGGTCAGTGCGCTTGTCGCGCCGGTCGCTTCATTAGCACCGCCAACCCATGCCATGAAGGCATTTTCAATTTTTGTTGATGCTGCCGCCACTGTCTGCGGCATAGCACTGTATTCTTCGCGAAGTGATCCAAGCTGGCTGATTAGAGCAGGCACCGCCTTGTCAGCGGTTAATTGTCCCTGATCAGCCATCGCTTTAAGGTCTTTCCTGGCTACTCCCATTCCAGAGGCAAGGGCGCGTATTACACGATCGCCATTTTCATTGACAGAGTTAAACTCTTCTCCACGAAGGACGCCTTGCGCCAGCGCCTGGCTGAACTGGGTGATTACTGAACTGGCTTCAGATGTGCTGGCACCAGACAGCTTAAGTCCTGTTGAAATAGCTTCGGTTACTTTCAGAACCTCTTCTGAACTGTAACCATATTCACGCATAGAAGCCGCCGAACGAGCAAACAGGCTGGCGTTATCTGAAAATGCAGTGCCGGTTCGCTGGCTGATATCCATCAGTGCACGCTGTGATTCTTTAAAATCATCAGTCGATTGCGATGCTTGCTTTAACCTGGCATTAACCGAACTCCATTCATCCGCCAGAGAAATCAGGTGGCCAGTGGCATATGCGCCTGCAAAAGCACCAGCCAGCCCCATAGCAGAGGCTTTTGCTGAATTAAGTTGACTGGTTACTTCCGCCAGCGCCTTCTGTGTTTCTCTTGATGCGGCTGCCGCCTGACGACCACCATTTTGCATGGTGCGATAGTAATCTTGTCCGGTGCGTGAAGCACGCGCGATCTCCGTCTGGAAGGACTGAGAGTTAGCCGAAATTTTAATAATAAGTTCGCGGAGAGTCGCCATATTTCACCCAATAAAAAACCCGCCTTTTTAGGCGGGTGTCTTTAATTCGAGAGTTTACTTAAAAAGCTGTAGGTGAGAATCTGAAATCGCCGTTAGCCCCGTATCCAACCCGGTATATTAATACCTTATCTTTAACTACTTCAGCCCCCACCTCAACCATGCCACCAGCACACCAGCCATGAGGTGTTGCACTTAAAACATGCCGACCTGGATTTGGGTAGAAGGTCACTTTTTCCCTTGAATCAATATCTGCAATTGGATTGCCATCAATATAAATACTGATAAGGCACGCACTACCCATTAGTCCGGAATCTCTTTTGACGACAACTGTTCCGGTATCAGCAGAATTTTTAACGATTTTTTTATCCCAAATTCTGTCAGCAGAAACACTTCTTGCTTGTTCTGTAGAAACGGGCTGCGTAGAACATCCAGATAATAGAGCGATAGCAACAACCAGAAGTAATTTATTCATATCCCTATTCCATATTTAGAAGGCAATAAATATTAATGTGGAATGATTATAATGTCACTGGGTTGCTGCGGTTAATGCAGCCTCAAGGTTTGCAAACGGGTCCTTTCCTTCATTCTGTTCATCACTCCCCCAGCGCAAAATTGCATCGTCCAGCGGTACCTTGCCCCCCTGTGATCCATAAATTGCAGACACAATTTGCGCCGCCTGTATATCAGCGCGAATATCACCAACAGGACTCTGTCTGTCAAACTCGATCCACATAAGCAACTCACTGGCCGTCATGCTCTGCCTGAGTTCCGAGAGCGTGCGCCCCATCCGGAGCGCGAGCGCCATCAGAAACTTTACACCGGGGGTGGCTACTTTGCCTTTGCGTCTTCCGCGGATGTGATGAGATCAAGTGCCTGTTTCAGCAGGCGGGAATGAACAGGGCCATAAATTTCACGCACCTGCTCTCCTTCCTCCTGATTGAATACCGGTTGTTTGTCGGTATCACACAGCACATCAATAAACAGAGCCACATCGGCACACAAGTTACGGTGAGCTTTCTCCGATACTGTCACTTCTTCTTCGTCGGTACCGGATTTTGCAATCTCCTGCCAACGTAGCCAACCTTCACCAGACGGTTCACGCAGAACCACCTTCACGCCGCCCCATTCAGGAACAGTAATGATTTTATGACGAAAGCCTGACATTTTAGCCAGCGCAAGTTCTTTAAGACTCTTTGCCATTATGCTTCTCTCTGGTTAGTCATACCTTTTACTACGCGACCGTTACAGCACAGGTTTCTGAAATAACTTTGCCTGCCGGGGTTGAGGAATCAGTTACCTCACAAACGTAATCGCCAGAATCACCTGCTGCGGCGCTGGCCTTATTGAACGTCGCTGAAGTTTGTCCACTTACCACGCTTCCGCCCTTTTTCCACACATAACTATAAGGTGTGGTACCGCCAGCGGCCGCAACCGTCAGCGATAATGCAGTACCAGCAGTGACAGATTTCGTTTCAGCCAAATCGGTAGTCAGACGCAGCGCGTTATCGATTTTCGTCGGCTTACCTTTCAGACGTAGCGAAAACGTTGCGGCCACCACACTGTTTGTCCCTGAAGACCAGGTATGCTGACGAACTTCAGAAAGGAACTGGAAGCCAATACCGGACGGGAAGATGATCCTGAAACCATAAGTGGTATCGTTATCGTAAGCTTCACGCAGGGCGTCCTGCGCCGGGTTTGAATAAAAGTTACCCGACATCGAGATTTCCGACTGAGCTCCAAGACCGTTGATATTCTCCTGCTCAGTGGAGCACAGCGTAGTTACGTCGATATCCTGTTTCTGACCGCCGGTAAACTGGACTTCTTTAATTGTGCACTGTAGGTCCAGATATGTTGCCGCACCGACTGTATCGGGTGTTACAGGTGAAGAGGTGATCTGGATCTTCGTGCCCTGCGATTTTTCATAAAGTGCAGACATGGATGTCTCCTGAAAAAAAATAAACCCGCCGGAGCGGGTCAGTTTGATGAATGGGGGTATCGTCAGACAGTGATCTGAAACTCAAGCGAGGACCGGTAGTAGCGTTTATCCGGTTCATAGCCAGGTGTTTTTGTAACATTGGTTGGATTAAGAGGCTTAACTGCATGTAATGCCATATCGCGGATTTCACGTGCTTCACTGATCGTCAGTGCATACACATCAACCTGAACAGAAATTCCTGATTCGGCCTGCCCGCAAAGTACATCAGCTGAAACATCAGAGATAATTGAAAAAATAACCCACGGAGGAGATATTGATGGCTGACCATCATCACCAAGAGGTGCAACATAGGGATATACATTCCCGCTCGCAAGGGGTGCCAGAAACGGATAAATATCATCTTCCGTCATTTTCTTAACACCTCATCAATGGCCTTGTTCATTCGCTTCATGGCAACCTGGGCAGCAAGTTCTTCCCGCGTGTCAAAAGCAGGACGAACAAAAGGATGGGGCGGCGTGTTAATCGTTCCCATCTCGACAAATCGCCAGTAGAACGCATTGCGTCTGTCGCTGGCCTTCATCGAGTTATCGCTGTTGCCGGTTCGCATATTTCTTCCACGAATATGAACGCCAGAAGAAATATCCCCTCTGTTTCGGGACCGCTGAGTAAGCACAACCACGTTTTTCTTCAGCTTCCCAGTTCGCTCAGGGGCGCGGGAAATCACTTCATCCTTCAACACTTCAGCGCCAGCCCGTGTGGCATCTCGCAATACTTTGTTGTTTTCTGCCCTGCTCAACAATTCCAGATCGCGGGAAATATCTTCAAGCCCGGAAAAATCAAGATTAATATCGATCACTTTTCTGCCCCCTGTTTGCACAGTATCTCCATCTGCACCCCTTTTGCATCAGGAATGGGAGGCCCGATGATATTCAAAATCGCGCCTTTAAATGGACCTGTATTAACCTTCAGGCGTGATGCTGCGGTAATGTCGCGCCTGAAACGAATCCATACACGAATAGTTGCCTGCGCGCTCTCGGCACCAGCTGCAACCAGTTCACGCCCGCTTATTCCCTTCACTTCAGCCCATGTGGTTTTGCCATCATGCCAGGTTTCTACTGGCTGACCTGATGGCGCTCTGATAGTCGTGGCGTTCTGAATGGTAACCAGGTCTCGCAATCTTCCAGCTTGCATAAACCCTCCTACAAGCCATAGATACGGTAAGGCTGCAACAATGCCTCAACGGCGAAAGGAATTTCTGTCGTAATGTTTCCGATGTTCACCGCTTCCCGGTTTGCGTACCAGTGACCGATAAGGAGCAGCATGGCCGCTTTCACATCATCACCAGGCAGAATTGAATCTTCATCTTCTGCGTAGCCAGGGCTATTTTCATTTTCATAGAGCGTTCGCCGTGTCCATGTCTGGACATACCGCGCCGCCGCGCCGGTGTATAAATTCAGCAGAGCATCATCGCCGGTAAAGTCGGTATCAATGCGGCAGTGCTGTTTTACCACATCAAGATCGATCATTACTTTTTCGCCTTTTTATCAGCTTTAGCGTCAGTCGGTTCCGGCGGTGGAGAATTGCCATCATCCGCCAGTCGCGCATAACCTTTAGCAATTAACTCGCGCCCATGCTGCTCGAGCGTTTTTAATTGTTGACCTTCAACAATAACGATACCGCCAAAATATATCGGCTTAAGTGCTATTAACTTCATAATGCCACCTATAAAAAGCGGCCCGAAGGCCGCATAAGGTATTATTCTCCACCCGGAGCCGGTACGGTAAATGAACCATACACGAACGCTTCAGGACGTTTGACGGCCAGCGCCAGACGTTCTTCACAGCGGATTGTGATCATGTTTTTCTCGAAGTCGTCGGCGTTCTCTGTGGAGATGACCACGTTCGCATCTTCACGGTCGAAGATCTGCGCGCCAGCGTTGAAGGCACCTGTCAGGAATTTACCCTGGAAGGCAGCAGCTTCGGTGGCAACAATCGGAAGCCCCCAAAGAGTCGGACCCGTCAGTGCCGCCGGGTTCGCCAGGATATAGCGCCCCAGACTGTCTTTAGTCAGTTCAATCTTCGCCCAGTCAATGAAGTGCAGAACGTGACCGGATGCCGGGAAGCGCGCCAGTTGAGCCTGCAACATTGCCAGTCGCAGATCGTCAATCCCACTCTGCTGAGCAACAGTGAACGCCGGGTTAAACGCAGACGCCTGAGGAACGATGCCATGAAGGTGAACGCCGGTTCCGTCACCAAAGAGGATTTCCTGCTCTTCAGCGTACTTCAGCCCGTAGCGCATTTCGGCATCGATGGTTGACTGAAGTTGCGCGAAATCATCCAGGATCTGCTTGGATGCTTTGAACAGGTGGGCGACAGTACTGACGCCAGTGATTTTAGGTGTGAACTCAATATCACTGTACGGCTTCTGCGTGTTTTCCGGTACCACGGCTGCGTTATTGGTAAAACCCGTTTGCTGTACCCAGAAAATGGCCGGAGAGGAAGTACGGCCTGGCGCAATCAGATCACGGATAAAGAGACGCTGTTTCGGAGCCGTATCGATACCCGGCAAACGCTGCGGTTCAACCACTCCTTCTGCTACATCGGCAGAAGTAAGAGCCGCCTTAACCGGAATACTAATACGCTTACCGCCATCAATGCTGGCAGCAAAAGTTTTCAGCGCTTCAGCAGAAATAACCTGCTGGCCAACAGTCTCGACAACCTGTTTTGCATTTGCCAGCGGCATCTGCGCGACATGTTGTTCAAGGTCACCAACGGCTGCTTTCAGCGTCTTTTCTGCTTCGCGAAGAGCATTAAACTCAGACGCCATTTTGTCGACAGCCGCTTTCGTTTCTTCTGAAAGCTGACCGGACTTTTGCGCTTCTTTCAGCGCGTCTTCCGCCTTTGCATTAAATTTGCTGGTTGCCTCTTCGATGCTGGCGGTAACTTTTTTCAGAATTTCATTTACTTCAGACATAAATGGTCCTTATTTGACTAACGCAGCCAGTGCGTTTTCAAGTGAATTGATGGTTTCAGGTTTAATGTCGTCGGCAGCGCACGGCGTACCGTCAGGATTGGTAACAGCGCCAGGCATGCCACCGGAGAGGGCTTTAATCAGTTTCCGCCGCTCAGAGCGCGGAGTGTTTGTTTTTGCCAGCAACGCATCCAGTTTTCTCAGCGCTGCTGCGGGTGATTCATCACCGTCACTGACGGCATCGGCAGAAAGAAGGCTGTCAGCAAGTCCCTTTTCAACGGCATCGCTACCACCGATGTAACTTTCTGCATCCATCAGTTTCTGTACCGTAGCCATTTCAAGGCCGGAGCGGGCAGCGTAGATATCTGCCATTGCTTTATCGAAAGGTTCAAGCGAGACAGCCAGTTCGGCAAAGTCATGACGATTACCTACAGCAATCACCCAGCAGTTGTGAATCATCAGAAAAGCACCACGACCGATCTGAATATCATCCCCGGCCATAGCAATGATCGAGGCAGCACTGGCGGCAATGCCCAGAACCTTCACTGTGACTTTCCCCTGGTACTCTCGCAGCAGGTTGTAAATCGCCAGACCTTCGAACATGTCGCCGCCGGGAGAGTTGATGTTGACAGTCACATCAGCGCCATTCAGCGAACGAAGTGCGCCAGAAATGCGTTTTGCCGTCACGCCTTCATCCCAGTAATCTTTCCCGATCACATCAAAAATTGAGATGGTGTTGTCATCGCTCGATGCCGCACGAATGCCACCATTCCAGCGCTCAAGCGCTGCTGGCATTGGCTCGCTGGTTACACTCGCGCAAAGGCGACCCGCCGGAGCAACCGGAAGTTGTTTTTTTGTCATGGGAAATGGCTCCTAAGCAGCCTGTTTTAGCGGTGTCTGTTCGAAAGGAATATCCGGGAAAACATGGTTATGCAGTTCTCTCAGCGCCAGTGCCTGAACTTGTGGGTTGGCATTTTCAAGGTTTTTCAGTTGGGTAAGGTTAAGCTGAACCGTATAGATATCTCCGCCTTCAATTGGTGGAAGGTTTTCGAGACGGCGAACATCATTACGCGACATCCAGCCATTCTGCAGGGCGCTGGTATAGTATGCAGCACGACCGGCGCTGTCAGCACGCAACAGACCTTCAACAGAAAACTCGGCAAAGAGATCTTCATCGCCGTTCAGTAAACAGCGTGAAATCTCCTGCTCAATATTTATCAGCAGCGGTCGTAGAGTATGCGTCAGGAACAGCAGATTCATCCCTTCCAGACTTGAAGCCCAACTGCTTTGCTTAGTGACGTGTCCAACCATAAAAGGCGGGACACGGAACCAGCGGCAGATTTCCTCAATACTGAATGATCGACTTTCAAGAAGCTGTGCAGCCTCCGGGTTCATCGTGACATTCTGATAGGTCAGCTCGTTTTCAAGCACCATAAGCTTTCCGGCGTTCTTCGAACCGATGAACGCCTGAAGGTTCTCACGAAGCCTGGCACGCTGTTCTTTAGAGAGCGCTGTTTTTGAAGACAGAAACCCTGTACTCTGTAGACCGTTTTCGAAGATTTTTGCAGCAGCCTCGTCCACTGACATCGCAGCACCGAACACATCAACCCCCGCCATTGTTGGCATCATGCCGCACACACCATCGAGACCAAAACCACGAATGTGCATAATGCTGTTCAGGGGGATATTCCGCTGGGTACCATTCTCTGTGTACGTGTATTGCAACTGCCCTGTGTCCAGACGCTTCACAACCATGTTCTGCGGCAACAACGGAATCAGGGATACCAGCTTGCTGCCAATAAAACGTTTTTCGACAAAGGCATTACCACGCAAACAGATACTGGCAACGATCATCAGCATAAATCGCGACGGGGTCATTTCCGGGTTAGGTCGTCGACACAGCACCTGGTAGGCCGTATTATTCTGCGCTAACTTACGTGAGCCATCCGGCTGCCGCTCATATATTTTCAGCGGTAATGTAGAAACTGATTCACTCAGAAGTCTGACGCATGCCCACACAGCAGACAGCCGGATAACCTTATCTGCGGTAACGACTTTTCCACTACTGCTGGTTCCAAACCATTCCCGCCAGAACTCACCAGTTGTGAGACTGATGGGTACGCCCAGCCAGTTTAGAAGGGCGCTTTTTACGCGCCCTGGTTGCTTGTTCTTAGCCATCAGATACCCACTATGATTGGATCGTCAAAAAAGCCCTCTAAATCACCATCGTCAGTGACATCACCTTCGGATGCGCCTATTGCCATAGCGGAAGCAACCACACCATCAATACGGCCGGTACTTTTCTTCTTGGCAAATATGCGGTTTTCTTTCTGATCAGCTTCAGTTACAGCAGAAGCCGCGTTCCAGCGAAGACAGGGATTTGTTTTAATGATGATTTCGCCGTCATCCAGACGTTGTTCGAAAAGCTCGATAGAGTGTGGCATCCACAACCCTGACTCCTGCGCTTTGTAGTAGCCCTGGCCGTGAGGGATCAGCGGCACAGAAACAGCGGCTTCCTCCAGCTCTGGTTCAAGATATTTGATGCGGTACTGGTCAAAGGCGATAGCTTTTATAAAAAACATCTGGGAAAGGTCGGCTATTCGTTCAGCAACAAATCCATACTTAACCGCTTTACCTGGTGTGGTGTGGATATGTCCGTCCCGCTCCCAGGCGTCATACGGCACCCGGTCTGTTTTAGCGCGATCCGCCAGCGTGTCTTTTGGTGTCCAGAACTCTACCAGCAGTTTCCGCTTTCTCGGAAAGAACAGTGCCAGCGCGGTAAGGTCACGACTACCGGAGAGGTCCAGTCCACCGTAGCATTCCTCCCCCAGCAGTTCCTGAAGGTCAAAATCCTCTTCGCACCCCATCCAGACATCGCTGCTCATCCAGGGGTTATCAGCGTCAACCCACTGGCAGAAATTCAGGCGCCGGACAATGCTCTCTTTAGATGGCATGCCACGGGCCTGTGTGACCTGCTCACGCAGATAGCGCTCGGTAAAGGTGTGCCCCAGCGACGGATTTGCCTTCTTCCAGCAGGATTCATCCTTAAAAGGATCTTCCCCTTCATCAAGTGAGCAGATGAATGAGAAAAAGCTGTCATCCTCAATAGACCCTTCAGCGACCTTGCGCCCGTACTCGTGGTAGTCATAACAGACGCTGGTTTTATCGTGGCCACTGTTGGTGATCATGAAAATCAGCGCCTGCCGCCGGCCTTTCGTCCCGGCGCGCATCATTTCAACCACCTGGTTGTTTTTGTGCTCGTGAATTTCGTCAATCAGCGCACAGTGCGGGCGCGGACCTGACTGACCGTCATCAGAACTGATAGGCCTGAAGAATGAGCCAGTTTGCAGGAATGCAAGGTTCCACTCTTTCCCGGCTCCGCCTGATTTGTGGATTCGCTGCGCCAGCGCCGGTGACTGATCCACCATCGCCACTGCATCACGAAACAGGATCATAGCCTGGTCCTTTTTCGTTGCTGCGGCATACACTTCGGCGCGTGGCTCTTTGTCGGCGACCAGACAGTAAAGGGCTATACCCGCTGCCAACGGCGACTTCCCCGAACCTTTCCCGGATTCGACATAAGCCATGCGATATCTGCGATAGTCGTCTGAGTTTTTCCAGCCAAATATCGAACCAACGATGAAGCATTGCCACGGCAATAAATTAAAGGGCTGGCCTTCATGCTCACCACCATTGAGCTTCAGCACTTTTGCAAAAAAGTCGATAGCACGCTGTGCCGCCGACGCGTCCCAGTGCAGGCCCCGCGCATGGCAAGAATCCAGATCTTTAAGGTGACGCTTGCAGGAATTGCGTATATCGGGTCCGGCAATTTCCCTGCCGGATGCCACATCCATCGCGTATCGTGTGGCGGGGTCAACCGAAGAACTGGTTGAGCGGGTCTTCTTCTTTTTCTCCACCATCAACTTTCACCTTCGTTCTGGCAGCTGGGGTAAGACCGAATTCAACCAGGTAACTTTTAAAGCGGCGATCCGCGTCGGCCAGCATTGCAACCGCCGGGTTAGCCTTAATTAAAAAACCGCCTTCAGTCTGAACGGTATACGTCCTCCCCTCGTCAGCGATCGTAAGGCGCAACTGGAGTATGTCAGCGTAAATATCGCAAAGGCGCTCCAGCGCCAGCACGTCAGCCACGGTGAGCACGCCCATACCGTCAAGCAGCACAGTGAGTTTTCCCCAGGCGACTTTTCCCCAGTCGGTAAGGTGGGCCGGAGGGCTGGGTATTTCTCTCGCGGGCTGGGGTTCTTTATCGTTAAGTTTTCGCTTGCCCGGATTGCCGGTCACCACTTTCAGGTGGGACGGTTTCGGGCGTCGTCCTGCCATCGGAACCTCCCGGAAAAAAACTTTTCATTTCGCGGTTGTGTACAAAAAGGATGGGCGGCGGTCATTTAGAGTCAGCCTTCTGGACTTTTGACCCGCCCTCCCCCTCAGGTGAGAATTGATATCATTTGAACCAGTGCGAGTTAGGATCAAGCGGCACGCCGTGCTCATCACAACCGATGACGGTGCCACGTTTCTCCATCCTCTGCTTCGTGGAGTCATGGTGCTGCTTACACAGCCCTTGCCAGTTCTTACGGCTCCAGAAAAGCTTCTGCGCCTTCGCTATTGCCTGGCTGTCACCAGAGCGCAGAGCCTCTTTCAGCTTGTGCGGGATGATGTGGTCAACCACCGTTGACGCTGTCACCCTGCCTTGCTCGTGACACATGACGCATAAGGGATGAGCGCGAAGGAATATAAGACGCTCACGGTCCCATTTGCTGCCGTATATGCGTGGTTCTTTGTTCATGTGATATCAGCCCAGATCGCATAAAAAAACCCGCCGAAGCGGGTTGATTAACACAGAGGCAATTACGGATTACTTTTTGGCTAGAGCTGCTTGTATAGCATCGGCCAATCCGCTGATTTCATTGGCAACAGCTTTTAGGTCAGCCGCTACTCTTGATTGTGTGCTGGCTCCGACAGAACCTACCGATGCTTTGGCTATCTCTAACGCGGCCTGTACAGCCAAAATTCTTTCGCGGTCTTCTGTTGTTTTAGTCGTGTAACCTTCTAACATATCAACTCCATTTTATAATCCTGTCGGGATAACAGGTAACAAAATGTACATGGGGTTTACCTGATAAATAACAAGGCCATTAACCATTATCAAACCCACCAGCAGGTGAGCTTTGTAATGGTCACTCAGTCGTCGAGTTGCAACACACCATGCTCAAGTGAATCGGAATACGCGATCAGCCCAGTGTATAAAGGAATAATCTCGCCATTATCCGCTTCAAACTCCGGAATTGTTCCAGTGGTGATGGTGTATTGAGGCGCACCGTCTTCTTTCGCGAAGACAGCCAAGTCTTCAATCTGCTTAGCTGTAAGAACTACTGTCATGCTCATTCCTCATTTGTTAAAAAGCCCCGCTATTGCGAGGCCTGGGGTTATTTGTATCGCGACCCATTACCTGTGAATGACAAACAGAGATTTACATTTAGGGCAAAGTAACGCCTGTTGCTGGCGTACTTTCGTGGTCGAGTGTGTGGATTTATGTCCGCATATCGGGCACATGACAGTCATATTGGCTACAAGCCCAACACGCTGCATTGCATAATCGAAAAATGACATGGTGGTTAACCTTTCAATGAATGGGGCTTATTATACCATGCATAGCTCAATTATTAACCAATCATCATCGCATGCTTGATACCATTTAGCTTTGTCACAGGCACTCAGCGAATGCCTGCTGTAATGCCCCTCACATTAAGAGAAGGAGATGCCCAAACTAACCAGCACAGCTTTTTTCTCCTCTATACGGCGGTCAAGCTCAGCTACAGCATGCGGGCGTATAGCGTCCAGAAAGACATTATCCTGATAAGCAGATTGGATTGTTACCCCAAGCCCTTCACCACTCTCCAGAATGCTTTTCTGTCGCTGTAGCTCTTTCATCTCGTTATAGATGTAATGCGCGTTACTTAGGTTCTCTACGTTCACGACCTGGCTCCTTCCCGCAGTTAGCCTGCACTGATTTATTGTGCGCCAGAATGTCCCGCTTCGTCTGCTTATCGAGCACGGCAATATCGTGCTCTGTGAGGTAGATGATGCTTACCCAGTCACAGGCCGTGTCCGTTACTTCAGGTTTTGCGGGTAAATCTCTCACGCAACTCACGGTCAACATCGTCATCAGGAAGATGATTAACAGTCTGCTGAACATCCTTTGCTCCTTTCGTTGTCTCTACCCGGCGTTCTGCAACGGCTTCAGTAGCTGCTGCGCGTTCTTCAGTGTGTTGCTGGTTCGCTTTTGTCTCAGCGATGTTAGTACCGCGTGATTTACCCAGACCAAAAGCACCTGCAATTGCTGCCAGGACAACAACAACCAGGCCAATAATCATTTCAAGCCCCATATGACCTCACACCAGTGCAGCTTTAGCTTTGGCGTAACGTTCACGACGGTCTTTAATGCCGTTCTGCCCGCCGTTGATAATTTGCGTGACGCGTTCCACATCCCCCGAATGCAGGAGACAACCGCGTAACGTGAAATACCACGCCGCCGAACGGGCCGAATGTCGCTCTTGCGTCAAAAGTTCTGGGGTACTGACAAGGTCAAGCTTCAGCGCCGAACCACATTTGGTGTAGTTCTCACGTCCAGTGATTTGCAGCAGGCCGCGACCGCGATATTTCCAGCCATCACCCGGGCTGTTATTACCCATGCGGTCACCGTAAACCAGATTGGCGATTTGCGGCTGGTGAGCGACCTGCTTACCATCAACGCGCCCCAGCATTTCGCACTGATACGGAGTCAGGCGCTTACTAAATGTTTTCTTCAGCCCGTTTACCGAGTAGTTGAAGCTCTCTACCAGAGAGGTAAAACCAGCAGATTCATGCCCGACTTGTGCAATGAACATGGCCTGATCATTAATTGCTGTGATGCCAAACTCTTTCATTGCTGCATCGATGTGCGGAAACCAGCGCGCAGCTAATCCGGCGCTTATACCAGCCGCCTGCTGAAATTGTGATTGTTTCATGTGATTAATCCTAAATTGAGGCAGGACAAAACTCAAATCAAAGGATGTGATGTAATACCCGCGAAACAGAGTTTGACTAAAGTCGACACTCCACCTCATTAAAACAACACAAAGCCTCGAATTTTCAGGGAAGCGGAGATGTCGCGCTTCCCTTTTTTTATTTCTGAAGAATGTTAATTAAGCGTGCTAGGTTACCCCGTGCGCGAAGCACGATGGCACAGATTATCAGATTGACGATGACCACCATCCAGTGAGACTCCTGATAGAGACCAAACAGATACCGGAACGGGATGCTGGCGTATATCAGTACAACGAAGTAGGCCAGCATAGATATCATTGGGCGATGTCTCGCCCCGTCACGTTGGTAGAACATCAGAACAAGAACGATGACCGCGCAGATTAACGCATTGATCATCGCTGAAGGATCACTTGTTACCATTGCTGGTCCCTCCTCCGCGCAAACGAGAGAGAATGCCAAACAGGCTACCCAAATCCTGGCTGTTGACGAATGTCAGCAACTTAATAGCAATTGCTGCAACAATTACCGCGCCAAGTGCATCAAGCGGTCTGTCGTTGTAACCAGTCCATTTTGAGAAGTACGAGCCCAACAGAGGTGCGCCGATAACGCCAAAGATGAAAGAAGTGATGAAGTAACCCACCAGCTTAAAGCGGCTGATATTCACCGCCGTCGCAACGTAGAATACTGCACCAGCAAAGGCACCAAACACTACGCCGTAATCAATGCCGGTTGCCAGCCCGAACATGCTGGCCCCCATCAGCCCACCAGCCGCTACCGTAGTGCCAGAAACAGGATCGGACATTTAGCCCCCTCTTATTGCTGTGAGTCCTCTCAGAACGAGGGGAAAGAAAAAAGGCCCACCGAAGTGAGCCTTATAAATTTGTTGTGCTTAATTATTTACAGACAATAAATGGTGAGATCGATGAAGGAACATCGGCTCTGCACGCTGGGCACCAGGATTGGGGGATTATTCTTCCGTCCTCCATTTCCCGGTCACCAAAGTCTTCTAAACGATAAAACACATGATACCCAGCCCTTCCTGAACATTCAGGGCATGACTTGAGGGAGACTCCCTCGCGCATCACTTTCAAAGAACGTCGTAAAGGTTTAGCGCAACTGCCACATTTACTCATACCTTCTCCTTGCTGTGTGGAATACCATTACTAGCAGGGAGAAAAGGGGCAATCTATGAGAAAGGTCACGTAAACAGAAACCTTAAGTTCGTGTCTAAGTGACCATTCTTAACACATTAATTGATAAAATTCGTAACGAATAGCCCTTTATGCAACTTTTCCTGTTTCACACTTATGGGTCCAGTCGTCCATTTCTAATCGCGTTCCAGTCATGATGATGCAGGCATCAATAAACGTTTCTGCAATCATCAACTTGTTACGTATTTTTCCCTCAGAGCATTTTTGCCAACGGGCGATTGTCGATTTCGATACGTTGTACATGTAGTGCAACATCACCAGGTCTAACTCGTCTTCTCTCCCGGCACGTCTTAGCATTCCAACAGCCGTATCAACGATCAGCCCGTCATTGTCGCTGCATGAATCACGAGACTTTCCGGTATTTACCAGCAAACCTTTAAAGCCTGCGGCAATCGGTGACCAGTTGACCTGAGTTCCTTCACTCGTTGCCCAGGTTCCCCAACGTTCAAGAACAAGTTGAATATCACGCTGCATGGTTCACCCCTTTTATCTGTCCCGTAATCATTTCAATGCTGTTGTTGCATTCGTTTCCCCATCGGTCCCATCCTTTCCACTCTTCCCGAGCGAATATTTCGATTCTTTTCACATCGCCGTATAATTGTTCCAGTCGGTTCCTGACTTCCCACGGCTTTGCGCTATGTTCGCCAAGGCAGGTATGCACAACCTGTTTTACTGCTGCGCTGGCGCGTTGTAAGCCCGTTCCCCTGGTAGCAATCAGCACATCCTCGGTATTGCTGCGGGTATGGTTGCCACCGTTCATGCGGGTTTCTCGGTCCAGCATTTCAAGCAGATCGTTAAAGTCCACCAGCTCACCTGTGCTTAACGCCTTATTGAAGCGATCAGCAGCGTTCTGGTTCAGTTTTACCCACGTAAAGCCCTTCATCGTTCTGACCCGGAATCCCCAGGACTCAGCCAGTTCTACGGCCTCGCGGTTATGCGTCCCTGTGTACCACATCGCCAGAACAGCGTTTTCAGACGCCAATGACCAGATCGGAAGGCGTTTAAGTTCCTCCATGCGCATTGTGCTGTAATGATTACAGGCCGCACCGTTACTGATTCTGTTCCCGTATTCCCAAGGTGGATCACAGTAGATGAGGTCATATTTCATGCTTCCCCTCCGGATTTGCTCGCTTTGCACAATGCAGCTAATACAATCATTCGGCTCGCCATCATGTGAAGTTCTTCCAGCCGGTGAATATTGATAAATACAGGGCCTCGATAGCCTTCATGTGTGATCCTGATGTATGAGCAAATTGTGCGTTCATCTTCGGTAGTAAAGGGTAATGAAATCATGCTGCCCTCTGCTTTTTCAGTTCGCGGGTTTTACGGCGGTACTTAGCCGCAATCTCTTCAAGCTCTTCTCGTGAGTAGTGCTTCGCCTCATGTGGGCCTTCCAGCCAGTCCACCAGCCCAGGACCAAACCACTCGATGAGAGTCGCTCTGTAGCGTTCATGCACCGTTTTGTTCTTAGCGGTAAACCGACCAGCACCACCGTTACAGGCCTTGCACTGGCGATAGGCGTTCTTTTCTTCAAATCTGAGTTCCGGGCGTGCTCCAACACTCAGGAAATGCCCGCAATCCCACTGACCGCCGAAAATCATCGGAGGGTGATATGTGCCGCAGGATGGGCAGGGCTTCCCCTCGTCGCGTTCACGGATGAAAGCGTTAAAAGCCGTCTGGGCTTTACTGAGAAAGTAACCGCGTGGCTGGAGCGCCTTCTTGCGAATCTTAAGGCTGACTTTTCTCTCTGTTTCAGCCTTTTTAGCCTTCAGTGCGCGGTTATAGTCAATTGCACAGCGCGGACCACATACCTTCTGAAGGTTACGATCCGGTGTGAAGGTCTCACCGCACTGGGCGCACTTCTTCGGCTTGTATTCTTTAACTTTTGGCCTGGACGGTTTCTTCACTGTTTCATCCCCTTGTGGAACACCCATTCGAATACTTCAGAGCCATTAAGAAGCAGATCGTTGAAATCACCCTGGGCGGGCCAGCGGACCGATACAGTCTCCAGATCGTTCTTCGCATGCAGGTTTGCAGCAGCACATTCAAATGCGGCGGCATGCCCCGCTGCATTTGCGTCAGAGTCGGCAAAAATAATGAGGTTCTTTACCCCGGCAGGGACGCGGAATTTCTTCATGAACGCGGTGTTCATCGTTGCCCAGGTATGGCATTTAGTGATCTGATGACAGGCCAGCGCGGTTTCGATACCTTCAGCAATGCCAAGCGTTGAAGACGTTGGAAACATCCTGATCGCTACTGATTTCGCAAATTCTAAATAGCTGTCCTCCTGCAATTTCATCATCTTCTTGGATGATCCACCTGTATGGGCCTTCTTATCCCCGTCCAGCAAGGTGCGATGCAGGTAACACAGCTCTCCACGGTCATCTGTTGCCAGTGCATAAATAGCCTGGAGGTTTTTACCGTCTGCTGGCTGTTTGTCGCAGTATCTGACGCTGTCTGCGGGTAATGAGTTTATCCCTCTCCCCTTCAGGTAACCGTCTGCACTGGTACCGCGAAGCGGTGTTAGTTTTGCAAACTTACGGCTGACGCGTTCACGCTGTTGCGCCAGCGATGTGCGCACCGGGTTAACTCTGGTTCTGTCCTGGGTGAATTCATTACCTATGATCTGGTCCACTTCCGAGGCAAGTACCTTAAACGCCTTACCCGTACTGGCAGTCAATAACGCCCAGCCATCACCTGAACCACAAACACAGATGTATGACCCGGTTCCGTCCTTGTTGTCACAGCGAAACTTCCCCTTACGACCGCACAAAGGACATTCACCTTTAAAATGGTTTTTCCCCGTAATACCTGGCAGGCCGTAATGCTCGAAAATTTCAGACCAGCGCCCTATGGCTGCTTGTTTGGTATTCATGCGGCTTCCCCTTGCTTCTCTTTGCTTTTCGCAAATGCGATCTGTTTGGATTTGATGTAATTGCTGACTTCGGGTGTGATCTCTTTGGGCGTGTGATGAAGACCACGCGGCCAGACACCGAATTTTTGTCGATAGGTATGCGCGCACCAGCCGTCGCTAACAGGTCGTCCCTGCGCTGCACGGGTGCGCTGATAGAAAAGAATCTGAGACCACCAGGATTGCTTCTGTTCCGGCGTGTATTTGACTTCGGCTTTACTGACCTTTGTCAGCCCGCGTGATTTGTCTGTTTCAACATCCTCACCAGCCAGTGGTTTAAATCCGCATTTCGGACAGACATAAATACCGGCTGGTTTTACGTAGTGACACTGGCTGCATTCTTTCGGCAGTTTCTCAGGTTCGTCAGTTTTAACTACACGCTGAGGGGCCTCTTCCATACCGTCAGATGATGAGGGGAGATAGTCGTATTCAATATCATCTGGATAGCCCAGCTTATTCACTGTGCCGCTGTGATCGAAGATAAGGCAGTGATCTTTGCCAGGGGCGGCGCGCAACCCACGCCCCAGCGTCTGAATCCATCTGATTTCGCTTTTAGTCGGGCGGGCAAAGATGATGCAGCGAACATCACTGTCGAACCCGGCAACTAATACGCCGACGTTGATAATGATTTTGGTAATGCCCTGCTCAAAGCGGCGGATCGCTAACTGGCGCACGTCGTGCGGTGTGCTGGCCGTCATGACTTCGACTGTCACCCCGGCACTTGCAAACTCCACCGTGACATAGTTTGCGTGGGCTACGTCTACACAGAAACAGATCGTCGGTCGGTCCTGCCCGTTCTCCAGCCAGTTTTTCACGATATCGCCGACAAGTTTTGCCTCACTCATCACCTTACTGAGTTGGCCTTCTTTGTAGTCACTGCCGTAGCCTGCAACGTAGGAAGTTTCAACGCCTGTCAGATCAGGATGAGAAGGTGCGTAAAATTCATATTTACTCAGAGCGCCAATGGAGATCAGCTCTTTCATAGTTGTCGGTTTGATCAGGCGCTCATAGTAGTTGCCCAGGAACTTAGCGAACGGGGTACCGGAAAGACCGATCACCTTCGTTGAAGTGTTGCGGGTGAGGTTGTCGATAACCTCCAGAAGTTTTTTCCGCTTCAGGTGGGCTTCATCAACGATCAGCAGGTCAATGTTATCCGGGAATTCACGGCGGATGAGCGTATCAGCGCTTGCTATCTGGATGAGTGCAGTCGGGTTGTATGACGGGTGATCGCGCCATACATAACTGATCTCTTCGGCAGGAAGACCGTACTCAATGAAACGGGATGCTGTCTGGTCCAGCAGGACGGTGTATGGGGCCACAAACATTACGCGCATTTCACGACTGACGAAACCATCAGTGATCAGCGCTGCAATAGCCGTCTTACCAAAACCAACCGGGGCATAGAGCATGAACGAATTATTCTTTTTCCATGCACTACGCAACATGTTGAGTGCGACGATCTGTTTCTCACGCGGCTGGATGTTAAGCATTGGCAGACACCTCCCCAAAAGCCATAGCAACCAGGTCATCGATCACAAACTTCGTGCGCTGACGCTGAACAGACAACACAACGGTTTTGGTTCCGTCTTTGCGCGCCCGACCTTTCAGAAAACCGCCGTGGATATGGCGAATAAAGTATTCAGAGTTAGCAAGGCGTGGGATGCTGCGAACCCGTCCCAGATTACTGACTTCGTAAGCACTGGAATAAGGCTCAACCGGCACCGGGGCCCATTTTTCGTTTGCGTCTGAATAAATCATCTTTGCTCCTTTTGGATGGCTAAACGTCCAGATTTCCAAGCGACGTTTTAACCCCATACAGTGATCTGTCTGTTAGATCGATCTCTTCTGGTAAAGCTGTTCCAGCCCTTCGGGCTAAAACCCAACACCGCCCCCTTTCCCCCAACCCGATTTCAAAAATTCATACCCTGGGTGGGAGCGACGTATAGCCCCTGACTGCCGGGGTATACCTCGTGCAAAACTCTCGCAATCGGCGGTTTGCATTCCGT
This sequence comes from Citrobacter sp. RHB35-C17, assembly GCF_013816795.1. NCBI lineage: Bacteria > Pseudomonadati > Pseudomonadota > Gammaproteobacteria > Enterobacterales > Enterobacteriaceae > Citrobacter > Citrobacter sp. RHB35-C17. The sequence continues at coordinate 3,223,843 of NZ_CP057150.1, forward strand.
CGTGCTGCGTTCTGCTGCCGGAAAGAAACCGGTTCAGCGTCGAACGCTTCCTGGTATGCCTGCCCGTACGCCATCGCGATTTTTTCCCGCATGCCTGCCGGGAGTGTTGATAACTGCTCTTTAATCCACGTGGCGTCCTCACGAGAAAAAACCGTGGGCATGGTCACGTAGATGTTTTCGTCCTGAAACATTGGCCCTCCTGCTTACGTGGTGAGCCTGTAAGGAATTACTATCGCTTTGGTTTTTGTCGCCCAAAGACGGCAAGGATGGATTTCACTTCTTCCTCTCTGGCTGCAAGGTGCTTCCTGTGGTAGTGCCTGATTTCATCCGCTTCAGATTCATCAATAACCCCATCTTCCAGAGCTAGGTTGATGACTATGTCGACATGTCCACGCATGGCGGCGGTGTTCATGGCCTTGTTGAAGAGTTCGACACGATCAAGGTCCTCGAACCTGGGGACATCCACCAGCAATGCACCGCGTCTCTTAGCAAAGTAATCGGCCAACTCGGCGGTGCCGGAAATGTCTTCCATCGCCTCAAGTTCAGCGACTTCAAAGAACCTGCACCCGTTTTTCTCATACAGGTTGTTATTGAACTGCGTTACCGTCATACCAAGGGCTCCAGCCATCGCCTCACGCCCTCCCGGATATGCCTTGCACATCGCTTTCACAACTTCTTTGAGACTGTGCTCTACCATATTGAATTTCCTTTGGTAGTTACGGTTATGCAGCCGAATGGGTAGACTTTTGGTAAAGCTCAGGGCGGTAAACTAGTTCTCCGTTAGTCCTGTAAGCCGCTTCTGCTGCCCGACCTTTTGGAATCAAACTCCCTGGACGTTTCCGCCATTGATAAAACGCTTCTGGGGAGAGGCCGAAAAATTTTGCAGCCTCAATTGGAGAACCAAAATAGGTTTCAAGTTCGGTTGTAGTCATGCTGCCTCCTAAATTTTTTTAGATACTATTATCTAAACCTTCTTTGGTCAATAAAAACTAAAATAATTTAGGTTCATTTTTTAGGGGATCATCTGTGAACACTTTTGGATCACGGCTTCAGGCACTACGGAAGGATAGAAAACTGACTCAAAAGCAACTTGGAAAAATAGTTGGAGTTAGTGATGTGACTGTGGGCTATTGGGAAAAAGACCAAAATTCGCCAGGCGGCGTATCACTAACTAAATTAGCTCGATACTTTGGAGTATCCGAAGATTTCCTTTTGTCAGGCAAAGAACAAAAATCAAATGTAACGCCCTCATCTGTTGGTGGTATGCAAGTTCCTGTCATCAGTTGGGTTCAGGCTGGAACATGGACATCTGAAAGTGATGCCAGCAATTTGGAAGGTGCAGTGGATTACGTAATAACGACAGGGCATCATTCTTTAGGGACATTTGCTCTCAAGGTTCGCGGTAAATCCATGGAACCAGAATTTAAAGAAGGGGATACTCTGATCGTCGATCCTGAGTTGTGCCCTTCACCTGGTGATTTTGTTATAGCTAAGAACGGTAGTGAGCACGCAACGTTCAAAAAATATCGTTCCAGGGGTGTCAACGAAAACGGCGAAGATGTGTTTGAACTAATACCACTGAATCCTGATTTTGCTCCCTTAAACTCTCTTAATGAGAAGATTTTAATCATTGGTGTCGTCATCGAACACCGCCGCAAAATGCGCTCCTAGTTCCCATCTAACATACCTCCCTCATGGAAATCTAAATTTATTTTGATTTCCACCTTGACCAAAAAACTAAATTAATTTAGATTTTCACTCATCAACAGCGAACAGACCGAAACCAATCACCACCCAACCGGCTCTTCGTTGAACGGCAGAAACCATGCCGTAACGCTCTTTAACAATCTGCAGATTTACAGTGTCAATGACCTGTTTAGACCCTTACACGAGAAACGTGCTGTATCACCGGGCGCGATCCGGTCGGTGAGAGAGTATCCCCGCGCGAGAGCGAGAACGGCGTGAGAACGGGCAACACTGACAGTGAGTTGGCGCTGATTCAACTTAGAGGAGTGATTCCAATGAAGCAGTAAGGCGGACAGACCGCACTTTGGATGCCTTTTAAGGCAGCGTGACGACGGCGTTAATCTGGTCGGGTTCCCACGGCGGCGTAGTGAGGGAAAGGAGGCGAAAGGCATCACTGAGTAACCGGTTAGCGCCCGGTTAACGCGTAAGCAGCTTTAAAAGAATTGATGTGATTTATTCCAGCCCCTTCTGTATGAGGGGGTTGGGCTGAATCCACCAGCAGTAAATAACGATTATCCGGAGACAATCATGCAGAAGAATGAACCAAAGATTGTAGCTGAAGGCTACAGCACCGAAGAGATTTATGCCTGGATGAGACAGAAAACTACAGCGTCCAGATTACTTGATGCAGCGCTCATTGAACGTGAGATGCTCAAGCAAGCGCTGGACGATGTTGATTTACGAATAGATGAACTTACCAGTTCCTCGGCGCTGGAACTTCTAAGTAAAACTCAGGGTCCCACTCATCTTCACGAACCACATCAAAACAATCTTTAGCTCTGTGCGCACTGAACATCTGAATAACCTTCTGAGCTGATTCAGGTAGTGATTCTAATGCCAACTCTTCCTGGAGAAGGAAAAGAGAATCCTGAAGGCTTAAAGACCTAATTTCGGAAAGGGGCCATTTATATTTTCTGAGCAACATATGGTGAAGCGCCGACTTTCCCTTCAGCGGGTTGGTTAAATGTCCGTATTTTTTACGATGCTCTTCGAGAATAACTTCAAGACTGAATATAAGAACGGTTCTGTTTTGGACTTTGTAATATTCAGGATTGATAACCCCCTGCATTGCAACGCCATGTAATTCTGCAATTTTAATCAGAAGTAACTGGAAATAATCATCATTAATTACTGACATCTTATTTACCTTCTTGGCTGTGTGAGAACTACCAAGATACCACCGAGCCTGATGTGGTGAAAAGACAGGCAAACAGGAGAATGAGATGGAAATTACCTACCAGAATCAGCAGGCCAGCGAAAGAGGATTTCAATAATGGGAACTCTGTACGCATTAGTCCTGACCATTGTCATGGCGAATGGTGACTACCAGGAGGCTGTTATCGGTGTCTTCGGAAGTCTGCGTGAATGTGAATCGGCATCAAGTGAACAAACCAGCATCACTAACTGCTATCGGGTTAAAGATACTCCTTCAGGTGTCAGCCAGTTGGTTGAAGTTGATGAGTAAATTTAATATTTGGCGGTTAGCCAGTCTTTCACCATTCCAAAGGAGGAAGAAGATAATGTTCTGATGGGTAACCGCCCTTTTTATTCAATGTGTCCGCTTCCGGTGTCGGCTGGGCTTCCCTCCCCAGCGCGGGTTCAACTCCTGCCGGATACCCAATTCCTCGGTGACTTATATGACCTTCCGTAACGTTAATTTTCAGTACGGCGACCTGATGCGCGTCCCGCGTGGTGTGCAGGCTGTTCGCAACCCTAAAACCATCGCCAATATCTGGCGGCGTAGCTGGATGTACAGGCTGCTTACCCAGAAAGGCGATCCATGTTTATAGATGGAGAGAATTATGTCCGACGCAAAAAACGTCACACCGTTTAGCCAGCAACTCGCTTACATCAACAAAGGCACTCTGGATGCTGAACTGACAGAAGCACTGGCAGAAGTAATCAAAGCCGTGCGCGAAACGGGTAAGAAAGGCGCTGTTACGCTGACGCTAAATTGCAGCATGCTGAATACCCGTGACGAGAACACAATGAAAGTCACGCCCAAAGTAACCCGCACCATCCCTGAACTCGACCGCGCAGATACCATTATGTTCTCAACCGCAGACGGTGATCTTCTGCGTGATGACCCTGCGCAAGTTCAGATGGACTTGAAAGTTATTGAGCCTGCCGCTCAGACCACACCGATCAAGCTGGCCCAGTAAACCCTCCGTTCCAACCGTACCAATCTGATAAGGAAATATTCAATGTCTCAAATTGAAGGCTCTACCGTGCTCGATATCCGTGATCTGGTCTCTGCAACTCTGAAGACCGAAACGGATATCCCGTCTGTCGTTGTGCCAGAAGGTTTTGAAGTTAAATCTCTTGAATCCCTTCAACTGGCCCCGTCGCGTATTCGCCAGGCCGCAACCCTGATTTCTCCCGGTTCGCTGATCGCCTATATCCAGCGATTCCGTGATGAACGGACTGTGGTTTTCGCTGATAAAACAAAAACGAAAATTGTCGCCGTTCTGGACTTTCATGAAAACGCCGGTAACCCAAGCTGGGCTGCGCATAAAGCTGTTTATGACTGCCCGTTCTCTGACGACTGGAAAGCCTGGTCTGCCAACGATGGCACCAAGATGGACCAGATCAACTTCGCTGAGTTTCTGGAAAATAACATTCAGAACATTGCGCCGGTTAGTGATTCATACCAGGGGCCAGCGGGTACTGAACTTCTGGAAATGGTTCTCGCATTCCAGGAAACCCGCAAATCTGAATTCAAATCGGTTAAACGCCTTCAGGATGGTACATGCCAGTTCCAGTTCAGCGATGAAAAATCCGGCTCCGGTAATACCAAAATGCCGGAAAAAATCAGCCTGGCAATTTCACCATTCCATAACGGTTCCCCATATCAGGTTGATGCGCGCATCCGCTACCGTCTGCGTGATGGTCAGTTGATCCTCTGGTATGAGCTGATCGAACCGAAGAAAGTTATTGAGCATGCTTTCCAGGAAATCGTTACCGATATGGAAAACCAACTCGGTAATGACCTCCCTATCTACGAAGGCTCTGTTTAATCCCGTCGTGTTGTTTTATGCGCCTGCCCTGCGGGCGCATAGCAAAGCACTCTCCCACCACCTGAAGGAGTAACCATGCCAAGCTTAGGCCAACTCTACAATGACAAAGACGCCGGGTTAACAACCCGCAAAACCTACAATGTCCCTCTGGATAAAATATACGCCGAGGAAGGCTACAACGTTCGTGAACTCAACCAGACGCATATTGAAGAATTCCGCGATGCATTTATTGCCGGTGAATATATCCCGCCTCTGGCCGTAGAAGTTACCGAGCGCGGTGTAAAGGTGATCGATGGTCATCACCGATATTATGGTGCGCTGGCTGCCATCGAAATGGGGCACGACATTGTGCGCCTGGAGTGTAAAGACTTCATCGGGAGCGAAGCGGATAAAATCGCTTTCATGGTAACCAGCTCGCAAGGGCTTGCCCTTACTCCCCTTGAGCGTGGTGCGGCATACCATCGCCTTCAAAATCAGGGATGGAGTCCTTCAGAAATAGCGGCAAAAGTTAAACGTTCTGAGTCCGATATCCTGCAACACCTTCAACTTCACGAATGTACCCCGTATATCAAAAAGCTCGTGCGTGATGGTTCGATGAATTATGCCATCGCAATCGGTATCTCCCGCGAGCATGGCGTGTATGCCGATCGCGAAGCTTCACGGCTGATGAAGAAAGCTGAAGCCGCAGGTAAGAAAAAAATCACTAAAAGCATAGCCAGTCCTCAGTTTAATGCCGGGAAAGCCAGGAAGTTCCTGGAGCTTATTTCTTCATGTGCTGAGGATTCCGGCGAAGTGCTGACCATTGAAATTCCACCAGCAATGCAGGCTGAAATAACCTCCATTCTTCGCGAATTTCGGCACGAGGCTGATGAGGTGGCTTCATGAAAAAAGTTACTGAACTGGCGATGTGGACCCTGCTCTTTTCTTCTCTTTCTGGAATCGGTTTAACCGCAGGGTTCTATTGCTTCATCGCCACGGCACGACTGATAGCGAGGGTGATTTCATGAATATCGAATACCAGGATAAGGGCGCGGCGGCAAACATCATCATCACCAGTACCGTTTTTGAGTTTCGTCGTCATGTTCGCGTCGTTGATACGGTTCTGATGTGTACGCCGGGGGTTATTGCAGAGCGTCGCGGCTTCTTCCTGATGAAGACTGTGATCTCAGGTCGCTCTAAAGAAATGCTTCGAGCCAATAAGACGGCGAAGCGGGAGGCGGCACGATGACGGTTTTTGAATACATCCAGGCTCATCCAAACACCACCAGCGGTGACATCGCCAGAGGGCTGAACAAGAAGACGCCCGCTGTGGCAGGCGCAATATCCCAGCTTTATACGACTGGTCGCGTTGTGAAATCAGGGATGTGTAACGGTGTCCCTACTTACCGCGTTAACGACCTCCCTTATGGGTGTGGTAACGCACTGCTAATTCAATTCAACCAACTACTGATGGAGTGTCGCCGTGAAGCAGTCCGATTTACCGCGCTGCCCTGAGTGCGGACTGATGCCGGAATGGGGGCTTAAAAAGGATTATCACGGACTTTATCGCGGAGAACTGCGTTGCCCGTACAACCATTACCGGGTCCCGCTGAATGGTCCTGTTGGTAGTGAGGATCGTGCGAAAGAGAAATTATCTTCAGCATGGATTGAGTTAACAGCAAATATTCATGAGGCCGGGAAATGAGCACAGGTATCGAACTCATGCAGCACGCGCTGGGTATCAACGAGCGTAACAGGACGCCTTACCGCAATTATTTCCTCGCTGGCGACGGTCATACTGATAACTCGAAGTGGCAAGCGCTTGTTGCTGATGGTTGTGCCACTTCTCGGCTGGCACCTGATTTCGTCGGCGGTGGCGTTCTCTATCACGTCACAGATAAAGGCGAAGAGTTGGCGATTGCTGCGCTGCCTGAGCCAAAGAAAAAGACACGATACGAAGATTACCTGGATGCAGATAGCTGCCTGTCATTCAGTGAATGGTTGTTGGGCTACCGGCTTCCAGAAGTCGAATATAACCGACATGGTAAATGCCGGATGTACCGCTGCTCATATGACGCGGCGTATGGATATCCGCGCCGTGATGTTGAAGGCGAGTGGTGCGACACCAAAAAATCGGCAAAGGCTAGTTACAAAGAGGCGCTGCGGAAATCTAAACAGGAGGCCGCCCAATGAGCAACATCGACAAACAGGCGCTGCGTAAAGCAGCGATAGCTGCAACAGGCGGGAAGTGGGTATTTTCGCGATCAGGTGCCAATTCAAACGTACAGGCACCAATTGAGTTACAAAAAGGCGGCAGAGCGCTTGTTGTACTGTGCAAGTTAAACAACGCCGGTTGGAGCGGTCAGATTCAGACAGAAAATAACGCAAAGTTTATAGCCGTCGCCAACCCAGAAACCGTGCTGGCGCTGCTGGATGAGCTGGAAGCCGCAGAGCATACGGCAGCAGTAGACCATGAAGCGGCCTGCTCTCTGGTTGAAGAAAACGAAGAGATGAAGCGAAAACTGGAAGCCGCAGAGAAGCGCATAGCAGAACTGGAGGCGCGGGAGGTGAAGGTGCTGGATGGTTACGTGATGGTACCGATCGTTCCGACAGAGGACATGGCTATTAACGGCTTCGAGTCTGAGCCAGATCCACATTTCAGCGATGAAAAAGAGTGGGCTGAATACAAAGCATTGAGCGGATGCAGAAAGGCAGCGCGTCGGGCTGAGTTGTGCTGGGCGGCGATGATTAAAGCAGTACCAAAACAGGAGACTTTATAACGTGAACAATTTAATGATCGACCTCGAAACAATGGGTAATAAACCAAATGCCCCGATCGTTTCAATTGGTGCTGTTTTCTTTGATCCTCAATCTCGTGAATTGGGTCCTGAGTTCTATGCAGTTGTCAGCCTCGAAAGTGCAATGAAGTCAGGCGCAGTTCCTGATGGCGATACTATTATTTGGTGGATGAAACAAAGTGCAGAAGCGCGGGCGGCAATTTGCATTGATGATGTAATGCCGATCGCCGATGCACTTTCTGAATTGAACCATTTTATTCTTCAGCACGCCGACAACCCGAAATATATGAAGGTCTGGGGAAACGGTGCAACATTCGATAACGTCATTTTACGAGGTGCGTATGAGCGCGCTGGCCACATCTGTCCGTGGAAATTCTGTAATGATCATGACGTACGAACAATCGTAACCCTCGGTCGCGGGATAGGATTCGATCCCAAGCAAGACATGCCATTCGATGGTGACATGCATAACGCACTGGCCGATGCCCGTCACCAGGCAAAATATGTATCAGCCATCTGGCAAAAATTAATTCCTGCTGAATGAATTAATAGAAGAGGTAAATTATGACTACTACCGATTTTATGGAAGAGCAGGAAGTGTTTGACCTGCTCAAAAAGAAAAAAACAGCAATCTGGCGTTTACGAAAAGAACATGGATTCCCTAACCCGGTACTTACCTACCCTTCCCGATACAGCAGAAAAGCTGTAATGAAATGGATAGATGAGGGTGGCGTCAACCGAGCTGTTTGACATGCCAGAATATCTTATCAGCATACAGTTCATACGCATCTTTCTGCTCCACCAGCCAGTCATGTTTGTTATAAACCGCCATCACTCCCCCCAGCTCATGCCCCAACATCTTTTCAAGGACGTGGGGCATCACCCCTTCCCCCGATAAGTTTGTCACCAGCGAGCGCCTGAAGTCGTGTGTTCGCCACTCCGGAATATCAATTTTATCCCTTAATTTTTTCATGTATAGATTGGCTGACGAGCGATCTATCGCCTTGTCCAGTTCCTGACCGGGGAAAAGAATATCCCTGCCGGAATTGAGTAACCTTTCCACGTATGGTTTCACCTGGTCGAATACAGGTCGCCGGATAACGTTTCCCATCTTGGAATGCTCTCCTGGTGTGGTCCAGATGAGATCATCCATATTAAACTCGCTGACAGTTGATAGGCGCAATTCAGACAAACGGGCACCCCATAGCAGCAGTAACTGGTGCAGAACTTTGTTGGAGGAAACAATCTTGTTGTTCTCCAGCGCCAGCCAGACTTTTGCAAGCTCGGTATATGTAAGAACCCGGCTACCAACATCGGGCTTTTTCCCAATGGTTTTAACGCTGAGTTTCAATACGTCACATGACGGGATCAACTGACGACTAATGCACCAGTTCATCACGGATCGAAGCTGGAGAAGTAATACCCTGGCTTTCTTGCCGTTCTTCTTTTCCTGCTTATCGAAGAACCTGACCCAGGATGAAACGGGAATGTTGACTACCGGCGCATCCGGGAATTCTGTGTACATGGTGTTGTACACAACAGACTTGTACAGCGTCTGAGTGTTGGGCTTGAGTGTCTCAACGTATTTGGTCCACCACTGATCCAGACACTCCTTCAACGTTAGCTCGCCATCTTCTTTGGCAAAATAATTTTTAGGGTTCAGTCCCTTGATGTACAATTCGCGCATCTCACCGACTATCACGCGAGCCTCTTTGAGAGACATAGCAGGATATCGGCCAACAGAAAGGCGAACAGGCTTACCGTTCCATCGGTAACGATACTGAAACGTAATCGTTCCGGTTGGGGTGATACGCACACTCAGACCGTCACCATCTGTGACTTCGGGTGCGCCATTGTAAGGCTTGGCATTTATGCTGCGAAGTTTGGTATCACTGAGGGCCACGGCTTAGTATCCTGTACACACTGAACTTCAGCATTCTGTACTCAATCTGTACGCAATGGCAAGTGAACGAAGTGATTTCATAAGCGGAAACATGAGAAAGGTTACGAAATAAAAGGAATGAAATGCTTGATGGGGTGCGGACTGATAGGATAACATTCAACACAAGAAGAACACTTAAAAATCAGTTAGTTCAAAGTCCCCTTAGTTAAATGGATATAACGAGCCCCTCCTAAGGGCTAGTTGCAGGTTCGATTCCTGCAGGGGACACCATCCGGCCCACCGTGGCGAGCCGGAAAACGTCCGGGCGTTAAAGGGTGACCGAATGCGCTTTTTCGCCGGGTTTGAATACTACCTCTCCGAGGCTGATACACGCGACCGGGCAAACATGGCCGCACAGCAGGCAGCCGACGCATTTTTCGGTATTGCAGTGCGGGGTCCGCGTCTGTTCGTTCCACTCCATCGCCTGATGACCACCGTCGAAGCAAGAAATGTAGCAACGACCGCAGCCGACGCATTTTTCCTGATTAATATGCGGGTAAACGATATAACTGCGGTCGAGATCTTCTGCCGGAACGATATTGGCATTTGCCAGCCCCACCATCTCATCCAGCGAGTCGAAACCCTGATCGTTAAGATAGTGCGACAAGCCGCTGATCATATCTTCAACAATGCGATAACCGTACTGCATGATGCCGGTTGTCACCTGAAGTGTTGCGGCGCCCAGCAGCAAGAACTCGGCAGCATCTTCCCAGGTTTCAATTCCACCGATACCGCTAATCGGAAAATCTTTCAGCTCAGGATGGGTGCGTAGCTGCTGAATGAAGCGCAGGGCAATCGGTTTCACCGCTTTACCTGAATAGCCCGAAATACTGGATTTGCCGTTGACGACTGGCAGACCCAATTTACGCTTGAGGTCAATATTGGTAATTGACTTGACGGTGTTGATGGCGGCAATACCATCGGCGCCACCGCGTTTCGCCGCCAGCGCAACCTCGCACATATCGCCGATATTGGGCGTCATTTTAGCGAGCATCGGCAGAGAAGATCCGCGTTTCACCGCCTGGCAATATTTCTCCACCAGTTCAGGACTTTGCCCCACATCGCTCCCCATGGCGTGAGAGGTCATCTGCGGACAGGAGAAGTTGCATTCAATCATATCCGCGCCAGCCTCTTCGACCAGACGCGCCAGATCCTGCCACTGCTGCTCATTTTCCCCCATGATCGAGGCGATCAGCACCTTATCCGGGTAATCTTGTTTGAGCCGACGAATCGCCGCAAGATTTTCTGCCAGCGGGTGCTCAGCAATCTGCTCCATGTTTTTAAAGCCGATAAACCCGGTGTCTTCTTTAATCAGATGGTCGAAGCGGGGAGAAACTTCGTTGGCGATAAAGAAACCGATGGTTTTAAAAACGATGCCGCCCCAGCCGCTATCGTAGGCTTTAGCGCACATCTCATAGCAATTGCCGACCGGGGAAGAAGAGAGGCAGAACGGATTGGGAAACTTCACGCCGCAGAAGGTAATAGAGAGATCTTTGGTTAGCATGATGATGCCTCCTCTAAATAGTGATGAATGGCTTGAGCGGCTTCTTTCCCGGTTTTAACGGCATACACCACGGTTTTATCTCCCTGGACGATATCGCCAGCGGCGAACAGTCCCGGAACTGCAGTCTGGTAATGTTGAGTGTCGACGGTATTGCGTTGTACCCGAATGCCGGAGAAGGCTTCCAGCCCGGCATGCTGACCGACGGCGAGGATAATTTTTTCTGCGGTCAGAGATAGCTCGCCAGGCAGGCGCACGTGCCTGAAGGTGACCTTATTTCCGTCAACTGCCGTTGGCGTAAAGCCATCAATGATAGAGACGCCCAGCGCCTGGGTGGTGGTGAACTCTTTTTCACTGGCCGGGAACTCCGCAAGCTCTTCACGCGCCACGCAGGTAACCGATTCACAGCCGAGAATTTTGAGCGTACTGGCCACGTCCATGGCGACATCGCCGCCGCCAATCACCAGCGCGCTTTGCGGCACGGATATGCCACCCGCCTTGCCACGCGCGCGTTTTAAAAAGTCGACGGCGATTTCTGCCGTCCCCGCGTCATTAAACAACGGCAGCGACATGCCTTTTGACAGGCCGACCGTCAGCAGGACAGCGCGATATTCAGCTTTGAGCGCCTCCAGCGTGACAGTGTTGCCAATCTCGCAGCCACAGCGGATTGTCACCCCCATTTCCGTAATACGCGCAATTTCAGCGTCCAGCACCGATTGCGGCAGACGGAATTCAGGAATGCCGTGGCGCAACCAACCGCCGGGTTGGGCCGTTTTTTCGAACACAGTGACGTCATAGCCCAGATTGCACAACGTGACACTGGCCTGCAAGCCGGCAGGGCCCGCCCCCACGATGGCGACGTTGCCCTTATCTTTACGACCTGGCTGATAAATCTGCATCTGCGTTTGTCGTTCAAAGTCGGTGACAAACCGTTGCAAACGGGCAATATCGATAGGTTTATCAATTCCGGAACGGGAACAGCCGTGCTGGCAGAGTTTTTCCGTGGGACATACCCGGGCGCAGACGGCGCCAAGCGCGTTATTTTCTCTAATGGTTTCGGCCGCGCCCTTAAAGTTACGGAAATAAACAGAGCGGATAAATTTCCCCGGGTCTGTTTCCGCCGGACAGGATCGGCTGCACGGTGCGTCGTGACACAGCAAACAGCGGGAAGCTTCTTTGATAGCCAACAAGGGCGTGAAGCCAGGAATCAGTTCATCAAGGTAGTCTCGTTGCGACATATGCCATTCCTTAATAATAAGTTTACGTAAGGCAAACTGAGTACAAATAGCTACTTATGAGGCTAGGCTTATGACTGAATGGATGTTGTGAAAGCATTCACAGATAACCAGATAAAAAGTATGGAATTACAGCGACCGCAAGAATAGATAAGATGCGAATAGAAACTATTTTTGTAATAAGAACGCATTAATTGTGTTATGCAAAAAAAGACGGTTGCGAAAAAACGCGCAGCCGTTTGGCACGGCGTCAGTCGTTCCGGGAATACTGATGTTTTTATTCGGCGGCATCGCACAGGGGATCGGCGCGTTTATGCAGAAATCTCTTTTCAAATAAATAATGAGTCACCAAACCTTACGTAAATAACGCTTTTTTGTGTGGCAGTAAATTCTGTTATTGTTCCTTGCCAGCGGAATAACGGCGGTGTAATAATTCATAAAAATACGCCACGGAATAAATAACTTATGGATGATATTATTCAACTTGAATCCTATATGCGCCACGCCATTCGTGAAGCGGAAGAAAGTCTGCGTGAAGGAAATAAAGGTTTTGGCGCAGTCATCATCAAGGATGGGGAAATCATTGCCTCTGCGCATGATGGTGAGGAAACAGAATCAGACCCGACATCGCACGCGGAAATTAATGCCATTAAACTCGCCGGGAAAAAGATCGGCAAAGATTTATCCGGTTGTCTTCTTCTCTCAACCAGTGAACCCTGTCCGATGTGTGCCTTCGCCATTGCGTGGTCAGGTATCAAAGAGATAGCCTTTGGATACTCTATTCAGGATGCGCTGGCCCAGGGGCGGCGGCGGATTTTATTCCTCTGTACCGAAGCGTTTGATAAAGCAGGAATGGATATTACCGTACATAAAGGTATTCTTCAGCGAGAATGCGCAACTCTTTATCGCGCGGATGTTCGAAATGAAATCAATAGACTACGTTCGGCGACCGATGACGATCTTAGGGCGCTGAATGCCGATTCCATTGCGCGTCGAACGGCCTGGTTCTGTGAGAATAGCGCGATACTGCGTGCTGAACACAGCAATCTGTTAGAAGCGGCCCATCGCTTGCTGGTAAGTCGATTTCACACCACAGTTGATGAAATGCCTGTGGTGGCGAGAAGTGAAAAACAGATCACGTTCCATTCCATGAATTTCTGTCCAACGCTGGAGGCGTGCAAAATATTACGTCTGGATACACGGCACGTGTGTAAACTCCTGAATGAAGATTCCACAAACAGGCTGGTCAAAAATATTGACCGCAGGCTTCGCTTCTCGCGGAATTACGCGAATCTGCGTCCCTATACGCCTTTTTGCGAAGAATTTATCTCACTTGAAGATTGATATTTCAGGAGAAATTGTCCGTAAAATAAAAAGACCTCATCACGGAAACGCGATATCCCTCGCAGGATTGACGCGTTGGACGGTGACGCCCGCTATACTGGCGGGCGTCGTCTGGTTTAGCGTTTCACTCCGATGTATATTTTTCGGGTTGCGTAGAACGCGTCGGGACTCATCCAAAACTCATGAGTCGTCTCATGAATTTTGCGATTTTTTAGCTCACGCAGCGTAATGCCGCGAATCTTCCCTTCTGCAATCCGTCGCGCGACCTCCCCGTACTGAGTCGTAACTGCTTTTTCATCACCGACAACAGACTGACCTGAAAGGCGGTCGTTAAGCGGATAGTGACCTTCACCTGTTGATGCCGGGCAAGCGTCATCCGCCACTGTTCGCGAACAGCAAACTCCGGGCTACCGGAAAGCTCAGCATTATTTCGCTTCAAAACCTGGCGATCGTGAGCGAAAAGCAGGATCGCGCTTGCGTCATTGCCAACGATCCGCGCAAAAAGATCGCGGTCAATACGGCTGACAGGGAGTCGAGAGAACAGATTGATATTCCAGGTATAATCGCAATGAAGGCACTTATAGATGCTCCAGACATCAAGCAGCTTCTTTTGCGAATTCATTCTGAAAGCCCCGGAAGGGATGAAATCGCGTTTGATATTGCAGGCAGGACAGCGCTTCGCAATGCGCTGATATCCCACGGGACTGACAGTCCATGTGACGTGCATGTTGACCCTTTTTTAACCCATACAAAAACGGATTCGTCCTGGACGAACCATGAATTTTGCTATGCGAAAAATATTTGAAGATATTTTTCAGTGGGTTAAGAAAAGATTTCCAGCACAACAATCCCTTGAGTTACCGATAGGCCAGCAAGACTAACAGACCCCTGGCCTCTCAATACATAAATCAAATCAATATTTGTGACACTACTATCAGGGTTATTTGATCTGGCATCGGATTCTTCTCGAAAAATAACCGTATATTCATTCATCAACCACAGGATACAAGGAGCGTGAAATGTCACAGCAAGAACAGTTTTGCCATGCCTGCGGAATGCCACTTTCCGCACCCGATGCCAAAGGGGCGAGCGATAAATACTGTGCCTATTGCAGCGATGCCGAAGGCAATCTGAAGCCCTGGGATGACGCCGTTTCCGGTCTGGCAGGATTTCTGGATTCCTGGCAAAAAGTGGGCCCTGAGGAGTCACGTAAGCGCGCAATCCGTTACCTGACATCCATGCCTGCCTGGGCACACAAAGCAGACGACTAAACCGCCGATGCCAACCCAACGGTCAGATGCCGTCGTGATCCTGCATGAAATCTACGGCATCAATGCGCATATACATCGCACCAGGGAAATGTGGCGGGCGCGTGGTTTCGACGTCTACGTTCCCGCACTTTTTCAGCATGACGCGCCGTACAGCTATGCTCAGCAGGACGAGGCGTATCGCTATTTTTCAAACCACGTTGGTTTTGATCCACAACCCATCTTAACGTTGCTTACCACACTGCGTGCGCAACATCGCAAATTGATTGTCATCGGCTACAGCACCGGGGCAACGCTCGCATGGCGGGTCGCAGGAAGCGGCTTGTGTGACGGGGTTATTTGTCATTATGGCTCTCGCATTCGCCAGTACAGCGATGAGTTACCGCACTGCCCTGCGCTGATGATCATGGCTCGCCATGAGCCGTCATTCGACCCTACGGCGCTACAACAGAAGCTGGAAACATTGCCCCTGGTGCAATGTCATATGTACGATGCACAGCACGGCTTTTGTGACGCAGACAGCCCCGGATACCTTGCGTGGCAGGCGCGCCATGCTGTCGCTGATGCCATCGCATTTGTTGACGCGGTTTGCGGATAGTCGACATCCTGCCTTTATAGCCAGCGGCGAACCTGTTTAGTGTAGTGCTCCCACTGTGCACCAAAGCGCTTATGTAACTCGAACTCTTCAAAATCGATATGCAACCGGGCCACCACCAGCATAAAGAGCGGCACGGCAATCATGCCAGGCAGACTGCCCATCCAGAGCGCAACGGCAAATTGCACACCGGTCAGTCCAAGATAAATAGGATTTCGACTCCAGGCATAACATCCGTGCGTAACCAGCGTCGTTGTTTTATCCGCCTGTAGTGGATTGAGGGTAGTGCGACTCACATGCATGTGCCACGCGGTCGTCAGAATGACGCCGAGACTGACTGCAGCAATCGCCAGACTCAGCACCTGGGTGACCAGGCCAAAGGTAAAACGCGGATTTGCGGTCAAACAATCCCCGACCACAAAGATTAACAAAATGACCGGCGGCGGAAACCGACTTCTGAGCTTTGCGAGACGCACATTGATCTGTTTCATTTCTCTCCTTCTGCATCGCGACTAGTTTGAGACTTTACAGTTCCCTTCGAATAGTGCCTGATAAATTATCACTAAACGATGCTCAATACGGTCCGGTAATTCCTCTCTTTTCAAAAAGGCGATAATGATGGCCGGTTGGTTTAAATTGAGTAAGAGTACAAACGATCAATTCCGTTTTGTATTGAAAGCAGGTAATCATCAGATTATTAGCGCTAGCCAGATGTATGCCTCCGTGCAATCGCGTGATGCGGGCATCGCGCCAGTAAAAACAAACGGCAGTTGCAAAACGATAAAAGAGCAGATCGGATTTTGACGTAATTGGCCAGATCGGGAAATACCGATCTGGCCTCTAATATTAAAGAACCTTACTTAAAAACTCAGCCGTTCGCGGATTCACTGGCGACGTAAAAAGCACGTCAGGCGATCCCTCTTCCTGGATAATACCGTGATCGATGAAGATGACCCGATCAGCCACTTCACGGGCGAACCCCATTTCGTGGGTGACAATCGCCATGGTCATGCCTTCATTGGCCAGATTCTTCATAACCTCCAGCACATCCCCCACTAACTCTGGATCCAGCGCCGAGGTTGGCTCATCGAACAACATGATCGAGGGGTTCATTGCCAGCGCGCGGGCAATCGCCACACGTTGCTGTTGACCGCCCGACAGGCGTGAAGGCCAGGCGTCGCGTTTATCGCTTAATCCGACCTTTTCCAGCAACATTTCTGCCCGGCTGGTCGCATCGCGACGCGAGAGCCCCAACAACATTTGCGGTGCCATCATCAGGTTGTCCAGCACCGTCATGTGCGGAAACAGATTAAAACGCTGGAACACCATCCCCACGCTTTCGCGCATTTTATTGAGATCGGTTTTGCGATCGTGAACGGCAAAACCATTCACCATCACTTCGCCTTCGGTGACTGTCTCAAGCGCATTCATACAGCGTAAAAAGGTGCTTTTCCCGGACCCTGACGGGCCAATGATACACACCACTTCCTGCGGTTTGATATCACAGTCAATCCCGCGCAGAACGTGGTTGTCACCAAAATGTTTATGTAAATTTTTAATGTGGATCACTTTTACCAAACCTTTTTTCCAGACGGTTAACCAGCTGCGCCAGCAGGAAGGTGAGTACCCAGTACACCAGTGAAATGGTCAGGTAGGGTTCCCAGTAGGTGGCGTAAGCGCCTGAAACCGTACGCGCCGCGTAGGCCAAATCGGCAAGACCGATCGCCGAGGCGAGTGAGGAATCTTTGACAATCGCAATGGCGTTATTGCCCAACGGTGGAAGAATACGGCGAAAAGCCTGAGGCAGAATGACTTTGCGCATGGTTTTCCACCACGGCATCCCCAGCGCTCGCGAGGCCTCCATCTGACCAGGGTCAATCGACTGGATCCCCGCGCGGAAGATCTCAGAAACATAAGCCCCGGCATTCAGCGTGATCGCCACAATACAGGATAAGAAAGCCCCGTAGCCCGAGCGCAATTCGCGGGCAAAATCGGCGCTCATCAGCCCGCTGGTGACCAGAATTCCGTCACGGGGATTGATGAACAGCGGTACCAGCGCAAAATGGACGACCATGATCTGAACAAACAGTGGCGTTCCGCGAAAGGCGCTGACGTAGAAACGAACGGGATATTGAACAAAATAGCGGAGTGCGTATTTCCAGAAACCGTGCTCGGCTTTCGCCATGCGGCCCAGCCCCAGCGTCAGCCCCCAGAGTGTGCCAAGACAGACACAGATGATGGTGCATTTTATGGTCATCCACGCGCCTTCCATAAATAATGGCGCATACTCCTGGATGATTTCCCAACGAAATCCCGTCATGGTTTTCCCCTGCAAAAAAGCTGACACAGACCGCGTGTCAGCCTAAAAAATAAATTAATAATGCAAATTACTCTGACGGAAGCGTCGGGACTTCACTGTCAAACCAGGTTTTATAAATTTTATCGTAGGTACCGTCAGCGATGATTTTCTTCAATCCCGCGTTAATCTTTTGCTGTAATTCGGTATTCCCTTTGGCGACCGCAATACCAAAATACTGGCGCTCAAACTTGGCATCCGGCACAAGCTTGAACTGTTTTTCCGGATGCTGCTTGATGTAGTATTTCACCACGCCAACATCGCCAACCGCCGCGCTGACGCCATCTTCAAATAATTCCTGCAGCATTAACGGCGTGTTGTCGAAACGCTTAATTGCGGTGCTGTTTTTCCCGAGAACGCCAGAAACCACAATGTCGCCGGTACTGGAGTTAACGACGCCAACCTTTTCCGTTTTCAGCGAGTCCAGAGAACTCACTTTTGAATCAGCCGGAACGACAATGGACTGCTCCGCCGGGAAATAAGGAAGAGAAAAATCCACCATCTGCTTACGTTTATCCGTGATGGTGATCCCCGAGATAATGATGTCGCGATCCCCGGAACCCAGCGTCGCAAAGATACCTTCCCACGGCGTGTTGACCAGTTTGACATCAAAATTTTCTGCTTTAGCAATGGCTTTAATAATATCGATATCAAAGCCTTCCAGTTGTTTCTGGCTGTTTTCAAATTCAAATGGGCGATAGGTGCCACCCGCGCCGACCACGTAGGTTTCTTGTGCTGCAAAAGCGGCCCCGGTCAACGCCATCATCAAACATCCTGCTTTTATCCACTGACTGAACATTCCCTTCTCCTTTTATTTTTATGCACATTTACTGCATAAAAATACCCAAACTACTTTCCTTATGCAATCACAATCTGCTCCGCGGCTTACCTCGCCGAAACGCCGCTTAGCGTGTCGTTTTCACAGTCTTAACGCCTTCTTGCGCCATCGCGACAAACGCCCTGGCGGCGGCGGTTCGCCAGGCGCCTTTGCGCTGCAATAATACGGCCGTGCGTTCGAGCAGTTGTGGCGTCAGTGAAATGGCCCGCAGATCGTTGCTTTGCAACGCGATAGGCGCAGGCAATAGCGTGGATAATCCCGTGCGCCGCACCAGTTCCAGCACCGCGCTGATGGAATTAACCTCCATGTGGATCTGCGGTTGCAGTCCAGCCTGACGACAGTAACGATCAATCTGTTCCCGGGTAGCAAACTCCGCGCTCAATAAAATCAACTTTTCATTATTGAGCACGCTTAAATCCACCAACGCCTGTGCCGCCAGCGGATGATGATTCGCCACAACCAGGGCCAGGTTTTCAGTCAGCAACGGCTGTGCATCGATATCCGCAGAGTGAATCTCATCAAAAGCAATGCCAACATCCAGTTTATCGTTGACCAGCCTCTCTTCGATGTTGTCCTGCGAGAGCTCCTGCAACTGTAAAGTCACATTAGGATAGCGGGTATAGAATTTGGCCAGTAACGGGCCGATAAACCAGGCGGTAAAGGTAGGCGTCACCGCGACGCGCAGGGTCCCCCGGCTCAGATCCTCCACATCATGAATGGCACGTTTGCCCTCTTCCAGCGCCTGTAGCGCGCTACGCGCATAGCACAGATAAACCTCTCCCGCATCGGTCAACCGGGTCAAACGCCCGCTACGATCGAACAACTGAACGCCCAGCGCCTCCTCCAGTTGCCGGATTTGCTGTGAAAGCGCCGGTTGCGAAACGTGCAGCGCCGCCGCTGCGCGAGTGAATCCGTGATGTTCCGCGACGGCAAGAAAATAGTGAGTGTGTCGATCCAGCATCGCCTTTACCCATAAGATTTTCCAATAACCTCAATTATAAATGAGTCTTTTATCTTATGATATGAAGTGCGTAGCCTGTGTCCATCGCATAGCGAGACAGAGGATTATTCGTGAAAGAGATTATTGATGGCTTCCTGAAGTTTCAGCGCAAGGTCTTTCCTGAACGCGCGGAATTGTTCAGACGCCTTGCCACCCAGCAAAACCCCCGGGCGTTATTCATCTCCTGTTCGGACAGCCGCCTGGTTCCCGAACTGGTCACGCAGCGCGAGCCTGGCGATCTGTTCGTGATCCGCAACGCCGGAAATATTGTGCCGTCATACGGGCCGGAGCCCGGCGGGGTAACCGCCTCGGTGGAATACGCCGTCTCTGCGCTTCGCGTCAGCGACATTGTGATCTGCGGACACTCAGACTGCGGTGCGATGACCGCCATTGCCGGCTGTCACTGCCTGGATCATATGCCTGCCGTCAACCACTGGTTGCGTTATGCGGACTCCGCTCGCGTCGTTAACGAGTCACGAATGCACACCTCTTTGGCTGAGAAAACGGCCTCAATGGTGCGTGAAAACGTCATCGCGCAACTCGCCAACATCCAGACCCATCCCTCCGTGCGCCTCGCGCTCGAAGAGGGGCGCATCGCGCTACACGGCTGGGTATACGACATCGAAAGTGCAGAGATTGCCGCTTACGACGGTGCCAGCAGACAGTTCGTCTCTTTGGCGAAAAACCCAGACACCTGCGCGATGCCTTACCGCCAGCCATCCGCAGCCTGAGCTATTTTTTAACGTATCAATGAGGATTCATCATGATTCAGTCGCAAATTAACCGTGATATTCGCCTGGTCCTGGCTGACCAGATCCTGCTGAGCAAAGCCAAAAAGGATCTCACATTTGCCCAGCTTGCGGACGGTACCGGCTTATCCGAAGCCTTTGTCACCGCCGCGCTGCTCGGTCAACATGCCCTCCCGGCCGATGCTGCGCGCCTCATCGGCGAGAAGCTGGCCCTCGACAGCGATGCAGTCCTGTTGTTACAGACCATTCCCCTGCGCGGCAGTATTGACGATCGCGTACCGACAGACCCGACGATGTACCGCTTCTATGAGATGTTGCAGGTTTACGGCACCACGCTAAAAGCGCTGGTCCACGAAAAATTTGGCGACGGCATTATCAGCGCCATAAATTTCAGGCTGGATGTAAAAAAAGTGGCGGATCCAGAAGGTGGCGAGCGCGCCGTGATTACTCTGGATGGTAAGTACTTGCCAACGAAGCCTTTTTAATCCATCAGAACGGTACGCGCAGGCGTATCGTTCTTCTTTTATTTGCTCACAGGAGTAAAGCATGTCTGCACATGATAACTATCTGCAACAGGCGTTGGCCCTGGCGGCCCGTAACGTTGAACAGGGTGGACGCCCGTTTGGCGCGGTCATTGTCCGCAACGGCGTCGCGATCGCCGAAGCCGTCAATACGCTGCACCTGGATGATGATCCCACCGGACATGCGGAACTCAATGCCATTCGGGCGATTGCTGCCCATTCAGGCAGTGCAGCGCTCCGCGAATGCGTGGTTTACGCCAGCGGACAACCGTGCCCAATGTGCCTTAGCGCGATGTATCTCACCGGGGTGAAAGAGGTCTGGTTCGCCAACAGCAATGGCGACGGCGAAACGTTCCGTCTTTCTACGGCTGCCATTTATCAGCAACTACAGCAGCCTCTCGAGCAGCAAACCCTGCCCGTTCATCATCTTCCGCAGCCTAACGGTCTGGCGGTGTATCAACGCTGGGCTGAAAAACAGTCATGAACAAAACTCCCCGCGTTGGCCTGATGCTGCTGGTTCTGGTGCTGATAGGCCTGAACATGCGTCCGCTGCTGACTTCTGTCGGCCCGCTTCTGCCACAGCTGCGCGCCGCCAGCGGCATGAGCTTTGCCGTGGCGTCGCTGCTCACGGCGCTACCGATGATCGCCATGGGCGCGTTGGCGCTGGCAGGCGGGTGGATCAATCGCCATATCAGCGAGCATATCAGTGTCGCCTTGAGTTTGTTGATGGTGATGACCGGCGCGTTGCTTCGTGAACTGGCGCCGCACAGCGTTGTGCTGCTCAGCAGCGCTCTGCTGGGCGGCATTGGTATCGGGATCATTCAGGTGGTGATGCCCACGGTGATTAAGCGTCTTTTTCATCGCCGCATGCCGCAGGTGATGGGACTCTGGTCGGCCGCATTGATGGGGGGCGGGGGACTCGGGGCGGCGCTGACGCCGTGGATCGCGCAACACAGCGAACTCTGGCATCGCTCGCTGGCATGGTGGGCCTTGCCCGCGCTGATTGCTCTGGTTGGCTGGCTAGCACAACGCCGCTCCGCAGAGATGCCGATCACTCACCCGAAAGGTGCCGCCGTGCGCGTCGTCCTCAACCCGCGTGCCTGGACGCTGGGGCTTTATTTTGGCGTGATCAATGGCGGTTACGGCAGTCTGATTGCCTGGCTGCCGCCGTACTATATTCAACTGGGCAAAAGTGCGCAGTTCAGCGGCACGCTGCTGGCGCTGATGACCGTCGGTCAAACGGCGGGAGCGCTCATATTGCCTATGCTCGCGCATCATCAGGATCGCCGTAAATTGCTGCTTTTCACGCTGGCACTACAGATGCTCGGCTTTTGTGGTTTTATCCTCTGGCCTGCGCAATTGCCGATTCTCTGGGCGGTGGTGTGCGGTATCGGCCTGGGCGGCGCGTTTCCTTTATGTCTGGTGCTGGCGCTCGACCATGCCCGACATCCGGTAATCTCCGGTAAATTAGTCGCTTTCATGCAGGGGATTGGTTTTATTATTGCTGGCCTCTCTCCCTGGCTCTCTGGTCTCTTGCGCAGTCTGAGCGGCAATTACTGGCTTGACTGGACGTTCCATGCCCTCTGTATCGCCGGACTGATGGCGCTCACAGTGCGTTTCGTTCCCGCACGCTATCCACAGGAGTGGTCAGTCGCCGAGTAAGGCGCGAACGGAAGAACAGAGGATTAACCGGGTCGTTTCGGGGGGGCTGACAACGGAAGTGCCAGTTGGCTGGCACTTTCCCACAGGACGCGACAACCCAATATAAAAATGGCAATCATCAATAATAATGATTTATTGCCGTGCAAATTAACGCTTACCGTAACCCACCATAAAACGAATGATCAGGCCGCAGGCAGGTGAAAGAAAAAGAAACAATCCTGTGACCATTTCATCACCCGCAGTCAACCACATCGTGGTGTAGTATATCAGCACTGCCAGAACGACCATGCCAAGAAGCGCGCTAATGGCTGATATCCAACCTAAAACCTGCGCGATATACCCGCTGACCCCCAGCATACTCGCGAGCAGAAAGGCTAAAAAAAAGATCATCGCTGTACCTCCTTTTTGCGTGAACTCCAAACCTAAATCCTTACTCTCCTTATACTTTTCATCATAAACTAAAGCGCCACCACCAGCAAATTTCACAACTTTTTTATAACAAGTCTAATTATACGAATATTCCGCATTGCGCTTTTCTAACCTTATTAAAAACAAATAATTAAAAAACACGCCATTATCCTTTATACGCCATGCAAATATTTACGCTTCTTGATTAATTATTTGTGGCTGACATTAATCCCCTGATGGTACATTATACGTCCAGCATTCATGCCCCTCGTGGTTTTATCCTGACGCAGTTTTACACTCTTAGCAGGAACCATTGTCGTACATGATGGCCTAAGACATTGAGTGTACCGCGTTGGAGAATTCATCTTCTGCGATACAAAAATGGGTATCTATAGAAGGTGTTTATGTTCCCAACATGCAAATTTTCCCGCGCGTTTCTGCATCCGCGTTACTGGCTCACCTGGTTTGGCCTCGGTGTGCTTTGGTTATTGGTGCAACTGCCCTACCCTGTTCTGTGCTTTCTCGGCACCCGGACGGGCACACTGGCGCGCCCCTTACTGAAACGTCGCGAGTCAATTGCCCGTAAAAATCTTGAGCTCTGCTTCCCGTCTTATTCTCAGGAACAGAGAGAAAAGATGATTGAAGAGAATTTCCGTTCTCTCGGGATGGCGCTGCTGGAAACCGGTATGGCCTGGTTCTGGCCTGACCGTCGCGTGCGTAAATGGTTTGATGTTGAGGGACTGGAAAACCTACAGCGCGCGCAGGCGCAAAACCGCGGCGTGATGGTCGTTGGCGTTCACTTTATGTCACTGGAACTGGGTGGCCGGGTAATGGGGCTTTGCCAGCCGATGATGGCAACCTATCGTCCCCACAACAATCCGCTGATGGAATGGGTACAGACCCGTGGACGGATGCGTTCGAATAAAGCGATGATCGGCAGAAACAATCTGCGCGGTATCGTCGGTGCCCTGAAAAAAGGGGAAGCCGTCTGGTTTGCCCCCGACCAGGATTACGGCCCGAAAGGCAGTTCTTTCGCGCCGTTCTTCGCCGTTAAAAACGTAGCGACCACTAATGGTACCTATGTGTTGTCGCGCCTGTCAGGTTCCGCGATGCTCACCGTAACGATGGTCAGAAAAGCCGGTAATTGCGGCTACCGTCTGTATATCTCACCAGAGATGCAAGGCTACCCGGCGGATGAAAATCAGGCTGCTGCCTATATGAACAAGATTATCGAGAAAGAGATCATGCGCGCGCCCGAACAGTATCTCTGGATCCATCGCCGCTTTAAAACCCGTCCAATGGGTGAAACCTCACTCTACATTTAAAAAAGGCCGCAAGGCCTTTTTTATTGCCTGTCACTCGCCAATAACCTTGATTATGTTATGGTTTTTATCCTCGTTTTTCAGGTCGTCAATCGCGTCGCTCAAATGTGATTTATTACCGTCTGCAATTATACTGTCGCCGAATCACGACAGTTGTAAGTTACTAAAAGTAAATAAAAAAATCCCTCTTGTCTCGCCTCATTTTTAGGCGTACATTAGCGCCGTCTGGAGCAATCAACGCACAGAATTCTGAGGTGGTGCCGTAAACGAAATGAGGAATATTCTGGGTTTCGTTTTTACCGGTATCAGCTCTCTATAATCAGATGAGATGAAATTCATTCAGGCGTATCAGTTATTGCGCGGAGAGATGAAAGTGAAATATTTCTTTATGGGCATTTCTTTTATGGTCATCGTTTGGGCCGGTACGTTTGCTCTGATGATCTAAAGACAACAATGCAGCAAAAAAACAGGAGCCGATGGCTCCTGTTTGCGTTTGGAAGGACTGGGTTTTACTCAAGTGTCTCAGAGGGTGATTTCGTCCCGGCTGGCAGCAAGCCATCGGCGCGGAACATTGATTTAATCCCTCTGATCGCCTGACGAATGCGATCGCGGTTCTCAATCAGCGCGAAGCGGACATGGGTATCGCCGTAATCACCAAAACCAATGCCTGGCGATACACATACTTTGGCGTCGTTCAGTAGTTTCTTCGCGAAGTCCAGCGACCCCATGCCGGCATACTGTTCCGGGATCTTCGCCCATACGTACATCGAAGCCTTCGGCATTTCGACCATCCATCCGGCCTCATGCAGGCCTTTCACCAGCACGTCACGGCGACGCTTATACTGCTCGGCGATATCCCGTACGCACTGCTGATCGCCTTCCAGCGCCGCAATCGCCGCAACCTGCAACGGGGTAAACGTCCCGTAATCGTGATAGCTCTTAATCCGCGCCAGCGCGTTGACCAGCGTTTTGTTACCGACCATAAAGCCAATACGCCAGCCGGCCATGTTGTAGCTTTTCGACAGGGTGAAAAATTCCACCGCCACGTCGCGAGCGCCAGGCACCTGCATGATGGACGGCGCTTTCCAGCCGTCGTAAACGATGTCGGCATAAGCCAGATCGTGCACCACCAGCACATCGTAACGCTTCGCCAGCGCGACCACTTTCTCAAAAAATTCTAACTCAACGCATTGTGCCGTCGGGTTAGACGGGAAGCCGAGGATCATCATCTTCGGCTTTGGATAACTTTCGCGAATCGCACGTTCCAGCTCGTTGAAGAAATCGATACCTTCCACCAGCGGAACAGAACGGACCTGCGCGCCGGCGATCACCGCACCGTAAATATGAATGGGATAACTGGGGTTCGGCACCAGCACCGTATCACCGTGATCGAGCGTGGCCAGCATCAGATGCGCCAGCCCCTCTTTTGAGCCGATGGTGACAATCGCTTCGGATTCCGGGTCAATATCGACATCATAACGTTCCTGATACCACCGGGAGATGGCCCGACGCAGACGCGGAATACCGCGAGAAGTTGAATAACCGTGCGTATCCGGGCGCTGCGCCACGGTACACAGTTTTTCGACGATATGAGGCGGCGTCGCGCCGTCCGGGTTCCCCATGCTGAAGTCGATAATATCTTCGCCGCGCCGACGCGCAGCCATCTTCAGTTCAGCGGTGATGTTAAAAACGTAAGGGGGAAGACGATCAATACGCGTAAAGCGACGTTCAGGGCGAGAGTCAGCCATAATTTCCTCAGATTCACGTTAGCGCCCGGACCGTCCGAGCGACGCTGCCACGATGGTGGCACGTTTAGAAAATAGCCTGATTAAAATCCTTCTGTCGAGAGGGAAAGGAAAATATTTTTTCGTTCACCAAATGAGGAATAACAATTTTAAAAGGGGAAATAACAGGTTTTCGACACCGCTCAATATTACCTTCCAGTAACATTTTGTTGCCATGATGATAACCATGAAAGCGGGCGTTTTATGAGATGTATTGTAAATACACCAATCAACCATCAATCCCCTTTTAAAATTATGGTTTTTCCTCATTAGCCGCAAGATCTCAGCAGGCTGGTCATCCACCCTGAGGTTACCTATCATAGGGCTTTAATCCTTTGGCAAGAGTCCCCCCGTGCACGAAATATTTACCATGCTGCTGGCCGTGTTTGACCGCGCAGCGCTGATGCTATTTTGCCTGTTCTTTCTCATCCGCATCCGCCTGTTTCGCGAGCTGCTGCATAAGTCTGCCCATACGCCAAAGGAATTGCTTGCTGTCACCGCGATTTTTTCGATGTTCGCGTTGTTCAGTACCTGGTCTGGTGTACCGGTAGAAGGATCGCTGGTGAACGTACGGATCATTGCCGTAATGTCCGGCGGCATCCTGTTTGGTCCGTGGGTCGGCATTATTACGGGGGTGATCGCAGGAACGCACCGTTACCTGATCGACATTGGCGGCGTGACGGCAATCCCCTGCTTTATTACCAGTATTCTGGCGGGCTGCCTCGCGGGCTGGATTAACCGCAGGATCCCCAAAGCCCAACACTGGCGCGCCGGGATTTTAGGCGGCATGCTTTGCGAAACGCTGACGATGATCCTGGTGGTCCTCTGGGCGCCAACCACTGAACTGGGGCTGGATATTGTCTCGAAAATCGGTATTCCGATGATCCTCGGTAGCGTCTGTATCGGGTTTATCGTGCTGCTGGTTCAGAGCGTTGAGGGGGAAAAAGAAGCGAGCGCCGCGCGGCAAGCCAAGCTGGCGCTGGATATCGCCAATAAAACCCTGCCCCTGTTTCGCAAGGTCAACAGTGAATCGCTGCGCCAGATCTGCGACATCATTCGTCACGATATCCACGCCGATGCGGTCGCCATTACCAATACCCAGCATGTGCTGGCCTACGTCGGCGTCGGGGAAGCAAATTACCGCAACCACGATGACTTCGTCAGTCCGACCACTCAGCAGGCGATCAATCACGGTGAAATCATTATTAAAAATAATGATGAAGCGCACCGCACGCCGGAGATCCACTCCATGCTGGTCATTCCATTATGGGAAAAAGGCGTGGTGACCGGTACGCTAAAAATTTACTATTGTCACGCCCATCAAATCACCTCATCATTGCAGGAGATGGCGGTGGGTCTGTCGCAAATTATCTCAACCCAGCTCGAAGTCTCCCGCACCGAGCAATTGCGGGAAATGGCAAATAAGGCAGAGCTACGTGCGCTGCAAAGCAAAATTAATCCTCATTTCCTGTTTAACGCCCTGAACGCGATTTCGTCATCGATTCGACTTAATCCGGACACTGCCCGTCAGCTCATTTTTAATTTGTCGCGTTATCTGCGCTATAACATTGAGTTAAAGGACGACGAGCAGATCGACATCAAAAAAGAGCTGTATCAAATCAAGGATTACATTGCCATTGAACAGGCCCGTTTTGGCGACAAGCTGACCGTGATTTATGATATTGATGAAGAGGTCAACTGCTCCATTCCCAGCCTGTTGATACAACCGTTAGTGGAGAACGCCATCGTCCACGGCATTCAGCCCTGCAAAGGGAAAGGCGTGGTAACGATTAGCGTCGCCGAGTGCGGCAACCGGGTGCGCATTGCGGTAAGGGACACCGGCCACGGTATCGATCCGAAAGTGATCGAGCGCGTGGAGTCCAACGAAATGCCGGGCAATAAAATTGGCCTGCTTAATGTCCATCATCGCGTTAAGCTGTTATTTGGTGAAGGCCTGCATATACGCCGCCTGGAACCAGGCACCGAAATCGCCTTTTATGTCCCCAACCAGCGTTCGGCAACGGCTACGCCCGCCACGTTATTGCTTTAAGCCGGAGTAACACTGTGAAAGTCATCATCGTTGAAGATGAATTCCTCGCCCAACAGGAACTCAGTTGGCTGATTAAAGAACATAGCCAGATGGAGATTGTCGGGACGTTTGACGACGGTCTGGATGTGCTGAAGTTTTTGCAGCATCAGCGCGTTGACGCCATTTTTCTTGATATCAATATTCCGTCTCTGGACGGCGTTCTGCTGGCGCAAAATATCAGCCAGTTCGCCCATAAGCCGTTTATTGTGTTTATTACCGCGTGGAAAGAACATGCGGTTGAAGCGTTCGAACTGGAAGCGTTTGACTATATTCTCAAGCCGTATCAGGAATCGCGAATTGTCGGAATGCTGCAAAAACTGGAGGCGGCCTGGCAGCAGCAACAGTCTGGCGCTGCTGGGGTTGGGCCCGTGGCGCGTGAAAATGACACCATCAATCTAATTAAAGATGAGCGGATCATCGTTACCCCGATCAACGATATCTATTATGCCGAAGCGCATGAGAAAATGACGTTTGTTTATACGCGGCGGGAATCGTACGTGATGCCCATCAACATCACCGAGTTCTGCAACAAACTGCCGCCTTCGCATTTTTTCCGCTGTCACCGCTCGTTCTGCGTCAACCTGAACAAGATTCGCGAGATCGAGCCGTGGTTCAACAATACCTATATTCTGCGGCTCAAGGATCTGGAATTTGAAATTCCCGTAAGCCGCAGTAAGGTGAAAGAATTCCGCCAGTTAATGCATCTGTAGTCGGCTGAACTGTGCTGTTGCGCGGAAGCACAAAAAAATCAAACTTTGAGCATTTTAACCGTGGACTCGATATCAATCTCATCTTCCGAGAAGATTAATGTCGTGCCCTGGAAAGTGGTGATCGCCAGTTTTTTTACCGTGCGCATTTCATCCGGTGTCGCCGTAGTTTTCGGTCGGATGTTGCTCATCAGTAGCCCGACAGAGAGCACTGCATTTTCTTTATCAATCGGCGTGTCGGCCGGGATCTCTTCACTGAATACCACGAAGGACTTAATCGAGGTGAGCTTAAGACGCTCGCCCGCGATATAGATATATTTGCTGTCCGGCACGACCTTCACCGCATACGCAGAAAGACCTTTGTTGTTGGTGGTGGGCTCAAAGGTTACCGCCGCATCTTTCTTGAGAAGCTCAGGGTTGGCAACCTTAATCACATGAAAATAGCGATTATCGCCGTTCTCATCTTTGATAAATCCAAAACCTTTATCTTTAAACCACGTTGTGATTGTTCCGTTCATCGCCATTACCGTCTGGTTAATCCACTCAATTTTTAGCAGCGCGCAGTGTAAAGCACATTGCCTGCGCAGGCCACGTCTTTGCCTTAAGTCTGGATGATTAATTTTAGCGACGCGAGAGAAAGTAAAGCCGCCGTCATTCGCCGGTCGGCGGAAAATGGGTTATCATCCGCACCCACTTTCCCGTCGGGCAGCCTGATGTCTACGATTATTGATACCTTTATTGCCCCACCGTGCAACGACGAGATAGAGACGCTCTATCAGGACGATCACCTGCTGTTGATCAATAAACCCAGCGGGCTGCTCAGTCTTTCAGGGAAAAATCCACAAAATCTCGATTCGGTACACTATCGGCTGGTTCAGCAATATCCTGGCTGCACGCTGGTCCACCGTCTGGATTTCGGCACGTCCGGACTGATGGTCGTGGCGCGTAATAAGGCCGTCAATGCCGCCCTCTGCCACCAGTTCAGCCAGCGCACCGTCAGTAAAGTCTACAGCGCATTGCTCTGCGGCCATCTGAACGCTGACGAAGGAGTGATTGATGCGCCGATAGCCAACGATCCGGCACGGTTCCCGCTGATGTCAATTAGCCCGGTCAATGGCAAACCCGCGCGGTCACGTTATCAGGTCGTCGCACGAATTAACCAACCGCAGGACGACGGAACTATACTGCCGTTGACGCGGGTCCAGCTCACGCCGGAGACCGGACGTACACATCAGCTACGTATTCACTGCCAGCTATTGGGGCACCCTATTCTGGGTTGCGACCTGTATGGCGGTCGCCTGCTGCCCGGTACAGAACAAACCGCACGGCTGATGCTACACGCCAGCGAATTACGCTTTACTCACCCCATTAGCGGGGAGCGCATCAGCGGGGAGCGCATCAACGTGCATCACGCCGCGCCGTTCTGAATACGACTTACCACATCAGATCATCAGGCACTTTAAAATCAGCATACGGATCGTCTTCATCCTGCTCTTCCTGACTCAACGCGCTGTGCAATACGATGCTGGTTGCGTCACGCTGCGCAATTTTATCGGCGACGCTGGCCGGGATAATCGCGTATTCGCTCTCGGCGCTGTTATCGGTAGACAAACGCGCAATCGCCAGACGTCCGTTAATCAACTGCGTCTGGGTCAGTTTATCGACGTAGATTTTCTTGATGAGATTGTTATCGGTGAAGTTAAAGCCAATGTCGCCTTTTGCGACAGTGATACGATTCATTTCAATCAGTTGCTTTACCTGGGCTTTAAATTCTTTCGCCAGCGTCGCCTGCTTTTGCTGCTCACTGAGCAGCTTGTCACGCTCAAGCTGCGCCTTTTTATTCTCTTCAACTGCCTCTCTTGCCTCACGAGCCTGCACGCGTGATTTTTTAGCCGTTCTCTGGACTTTCGCCATTTTTTTGCTGGTTACTAAACCCGCTTTTAGCATCTGCTCTTGTAAGGTAAGTTTCGTCATCTTTGCTTATAAACCTGTGGAATGATGTCTGAGATTATACCTGCAATTTTTGCGACGATACCAGTTGGTGGACGTGGTTTACGGGTCTCGTTATGCTCGGACAGGGTTACGCATGCCGCCTGGTCATAAACTGTGAACCCGTGCGACGCAGAGAGCAGAGACCAAAAAACCGCGTGGGACACGCGGTTTTCCTGTGGAACGAGACTTACAGAATCTGGCCTAACGTCTGGCGCAAATGCGCGCCGGAACCGAGCAGACCGGGGTTATCGTGAACAATCAGATACACCGGAATATCCTGAACGTAGGCCTTAAAGCGACCTTTATCTTCAAAACCGCCACGGAACCCCGAGGCTTTGAAGAACTCCAGGAAGCGCGGCACGATACCACCGGCAATGTAGACGCCGCCAAAGGTGCCCAGCGTTAACGCCAGATCGCCACCAAAGCGCCCCATAATCACACAGAACAGCGACAGCGCGCGGCGACAGTCCGTGCAGCTGTCGGCCAGCGCACGTTCGGTAATATCCTTTGGCTGCAGATTTTCTGGCAGACGTCCGTCAGATTTGACGATTGCACGATACAAATTTACCAGACCCGGACCAGAAAGCACGCGTTCAGCAGAGACGTGACCAATCTCAGCGCGCAGGACCTCCAGGATGATCGCCTCTTCTTCGCTGTTCGGCGCGAAGTCGACATGACCACCCTCGCCCGGCAGACTAACCCAGCGTTTATCAACATGAACCAGATGCGATACCCCCAGACCGGTGCCCGCGCCATACACTGCGATAGGTTTACCTTCAACCGGTTCCGCGCCGCCAAACTGGATCAAATGCTCTTTTTTCAGCATCGGGATCGCCATCGACACCGCAGTGAAATCATTAATGATTTCCAGATGACTGAAACCGAGATTTTTTTTCATCTCCGCAATAGAAAACGCCCAGGTATGGTTGGTCATAGCCACCCAGTCACCCGTAATCGGACAGGCGATCGCGATACAGCCCGCGTCCACTTTCACCTTGTGCTCATCGAGGTAAACACGCACGACAGCTTCCAGACTGGGATAGTCCAGACCGGAATAGGTTTTAGCCTGCGAGATGTCACCACTGTCGATATCACACAGAGCAAGACGAGCGTTGGTGCCGCCGACATCACCTACTAAAGCATACTTTGTCATTCTTCTACTGCTCCGCTAAAGTCAAAATAAGTCTTTGCCACACTGTAAATATACGGGGGCATAACAACAATCTCAGAAAAGCGAGTCCCCTGAAAATATCGATCCAGGTCACACAATAACTTTATCGTTTCAGCACCATTTGCAGCGATGCCATCTGGCTGACGCGGCAAACTGAACGTAAGACACGGTATTAAGGAAAAAAACATGCTCCATCCGCGAGCCAGAACCATGTTGTTATTGTCGATCCCCGCGCTGATTCTGGGGGTTGCATCCAGTTTAGTCCTGATTGTGGTCATGAAGTTTGCTTCCATCTTACAGAGCATACTCTGGCAACGTCTGCCGGGAAGTGTGGGGATTGCCGCCGATTCCCCGCTCTGGATCATGCTCACCCTGACGTTAACCGGGGTTCTGGTGGGGCTGGTGATTCGTTACAGCACCGGGCACGCTGGCCCTGATCCGGCCACCGAACCGCTGATCGGCGCACCCATTTCTCCTGTTGCATTGCCAGGCCTTATCATCGCACTGGTGCTGGGTCTGGCGGGTGGCGTCAGCCTTGGTCCCGAACATCCGATTATGGCCGTTAACATCGCGCTAGCCGTTGCGCTGGGACGTCGGTTTTTCCCACGGATTGGTGCCCTCGACTGGACCATTCTGGCCTCGGCCGGCACCATCGGCGCCCTGTTTGGCACGCCGGTCGCCGCCGCGCTGATTTTCTCGCAAACCCTGAGTGGCTCTAACGATACCCCTTTGTGGGATCGCCTCTTTGCGCCGTTAATGGCGGCGGCAGCAGGTTCGTTGACCACCAGCCTGTTTTTTCACCCGCATTTCTCGCTCCCGATCGCCCATTACACCCAGATGCGCATCGTGGACATTTTCTCCGGAGCCGTGGTGGCGGCGATTGCTATTGCCGCGGGGATGGTGGCGGTCTGGTGCTTACCCCGGCTGCACGCTTTACTGCATCGCCTGAAGAATCCGGTGCTGATCCTCGGCGTTGGAGGTTTCCTGTTAGGGTTACTCGGCGTGATGGGTGGACCACTGACGCTGTTTAAAGGTCTGGATGAAATGCAGCAAATGGCGTTCAGTCAGACGCTCGGCACCACAGATTTTTTTATGCTCGCGGTGATAAAACTCGCTGCGCTGGTCATTGCTGCGGCCAGTGGTTTTCGCGGCGGGCGGATCTTCCCGGCCGTGTTTATCGGCGTGGCATTAGGTTTGATGCTGCACGCCCACGTTGAAGCCGTTCCGGCCGCGATTACCGTCTCCTGCGCTATTCTTGGCCTGGTGCTGGTCGTCACCCGTGACGGCTGGCTTAGCCTGTTTATGGCTGCTGTGGTGGTACCGGATACCACCCTGCTGCCGCTGCTGTGTATTGTGATGCTTCCGGCCTGGCTGTTGCTGGCGGGCAAACCCATGATGGTCGCCAACCGGGAGGACAAATAGTCATCCGCTGTTACGCGACTCCAGCGCCTGGGTGACCTTACGTAATAACACGGGTAAATCGGCTTTTGGCAGCACGACCTCTATCAGCGAGAGCCGTTGTGGACGTGCCAGCCGGGCCAGAACTTCCTCGAGCTGGATGGCCTGAGTCACCCGCCAGCATTCAGCCTGATCCGCAAGGCTGAATGCCCGAGGGATCTGCGTCCAGTTCCAGGAAGCAATATCGTTGTACCGTTGTTTCTCCCCGTGGATAGCTCGCTCGACGGTGTAGCCGTCGTTGTTGAGTACCAGAATTACCGGCGTTTGCCCGTCGCGCAACATGGAGCCGATTTCCTGGATGGTCAGTTGCGCCGCGCCGTCGCCGGTTATCAGGATAACCCGACGCTCAGGCGCCGCCGTTTGCGCGCCAAACGCGGCGGGCAGCGAATAGCCTATCGATCCCCAGAGCGGTTGGACAATCAGTTCCGCCCCCGTAGGCAACAACAGGGACGCGGCCCCAAATGCCGCCGTTCCCTGATCGGCCAGGATCAGATCGCCGGGTGCCAGCGCCTGCTGCACGGTATGCCAGAAGTTCTCCTGGGTCAGTGGACCTCGTTCGATGTGCAGCTGTACGGTCGCAGGTTTAACGGGCGGCGGCGCAATGGAGAGTTCCAGGCATAGCTCACGTAACGTGGTAACCGCCTGCTCCATAGACAGTCCACTAAACCAGATGCCTCCCACCCGCGATGCCTGCGGCTGCACCTCAATTGTGCGTTCCAGCGCCAGTTGCTGGGTGAAGCCAGCCGTTAGCGTATCGACGAATCGGGTACCCACACAAATCGTCGTATCCGCCTCTTCTATCGCCTGACGGACGTCGTCACTGCTGGCCCCCGCGCTATAGGTGCCGACAAATCCCGGCTGTTGTTCATCGAAAAGTCCTTTTCCCATCAACAGCGTGGCGTGGGCCATAGGCGTTTCGGCCATCCAGCGTTGCAGGACCGGTTGTAGACCAAAACGGTGGGCGAGAAAATCGGCCAGCAGCGCCACGCGGGGACTGTTGATCAGCTTTTGTCGGGCATGGTAGCGAAATGCCGTCACCACGCTCCCCTGCGATTCCGGTGCAGAGAGGATCAGTTCCGCTGAAGGAGGCAACGCGGGACGTTTCGCCACATCAGCAGGCAGCATCAGGTAACCCGGGCGATGGGCAGTCAACATCGTACTCAGTACACGGTCAATCTCATGACAGGCGTTTTGCGCATCCAACACAGCGCTGGCCGCACACAGGGACTGGCTCATCCGGTAGAAGTGTTGGAAATCGCCGTCGCCCAGCGTGTGGTGCATCAGTTCTCCCCGACGCTGCGCGCCGCTACATGGGGCGCCAACAATATGCAGAACGGGGACATATTCCGCATAGCTGCCCGCCAGGCCATTCATCGCACTGAGTTCCCCGACCCCAAAGGTAGTCAGCAGCGCTCCGGACCCGGCGACCCTGGCATAACCGTCCGCCGCATAGGCAGCGTTAAGCTCGTTGGCACACCCGACCCAGCGCACATGCGGATGGTCGATCACATGGTCAAGAAACTGCAAATTGTAATCACCCGGCACGCCAAACAGATGCCCGATGCCGCACCCGGCAATTCTGTCGAGCAGGTAATCCGCAACGGTGTAAGGGGTTTGCATGACAGCTTTCCTTCTGACGGTAACCTCATGTTGAGTATTGAAGAAGCGTCGGGGCTGTCCAGAAAGAGGCGGCGATGAGGGTGGAAAGCAGGATTTACAGTCTCCCGAGTGAAAATGTCATTGAAAAATCACCAGTGTAAACGTATACACTGGGGAGCTGAATTCACTGCGAGGGAAGACAATGGTTTACCAGCCTGATGAAAATCGCTATCAGAGAATGGCATTTCGCCGCTGCGGTCAGAGCGGCCTGAAGCTACCCGCCATCTCGCTTGGCCTGTGGCATAACTTCGGCGATACCACCCTGATGGAAAACAGCCGGGCACTGCTTCAGCGCGCATTTGATCTGGGGATTACCCACTTCGACCTCGCCAATAACTACGGTCCCCCGCCGGGTTCAGCGGAACGCAACTTTGGCCGCATCCTGCAGGAAGATTTTTTACCGTGGCGCGATGAGCTCATTATCTCCACCAAAGCGGGATATACCATGTGGGACGGCCCTTACGGCGACTGGGGATCCCGCAAGTATCTGATTGCCAGTCTTGATCAAAGCCTGAAGCGAATGGGGCTGGAGTACGTAGATATTTTCTACCACCACCGTCCCGATCCTGAAACGCCCCTGCGGGAGACAATGCAAGCGCTCGATCACCTCGTACGCCAGGGGAAAGCGCTGTATGTCGGGATTTCCAATTACCCGGCCGATCGCGCTCGTGAAGCTATCGATATCCTCAATGATTTGGGCACGCCATGCCTGATCCATCAGCCTAAATATTCGATGTTTGAACGCTGGGTGGAGGAGGAACTGCTGACGATGTTGCAGGAAAAAGGGGTGGGCAGCATTGCCTTTTCCCCGCTGGCGGGTGGACAGCTCACCGATCGCTATCTGAACGGGATCCCGGCTGATTCCAGAGCGGCAAGCGGAAGCCGTTTTCTGAATGCTGATCAACTTACCGCCGGAAAGCTGGAAACCGTTCGCCAGCTCAATGCACTGGCTGAAAAGCGCGGACAAAAATTATCGCAGATGGCGCTTGCATGGGTACTGCGCGACGATAACATCACCTCGGTCCTGATTGGTGCCAGTAAAACCTCGCAGATTGAGGATGCGGTCGGCATGCTGGCCAATCGTCATTTCACTGACCAGGAATGCGTCGATATCGACAACATTCTGAACAGTAAGCGTGAGCAGCGTTTTTAGCAATTCGTGCTCTCATTCATGATTTAAGAGTTAAGGCGATGAAATGGGGCTTTACGGCCCCGTAATATTACGTTAACAGGCCGACTACGGCTTCGATCGTGAAGGAGATAAAGAATGTTCAGGTCACTGATTCTGGCGGCAGCCCTACTGGCTTTTACACCGCTTGCCGCAAACGCGGGCGAAATCACCCTGTTGCCATCGATAAAATTACAAATTGGCGATCGCGATAATTACGGTAACTACTGGGACGGCGGACACTGGCGTGACCGTGACTACTGGCATCGCAATTATGAATGGCGTAAAAATCGCTGGTGGCGACATGACAATGGCTATCACCGTGGCTGGGATAAGCGTAATGCTTACGAGCGCGGATACCGGGAAGGCTGGCGCGATCGCGACGACCATCGCGGGCGCGGGAAAAAAGGCCACGGTCACCATCATTAAAAAAAAGAGCCTTCGGGC
Source organism: Citrobacter sp. RHB35-C17 (assembly GCF_013816795.1). Taxonomy (NCBI): domain Bacteria; kingdom Pseudomonadati; phylum Pseudomonadota; class Gammaproteobacteria; order Enterobacterales; family Enterobacteriaceae; genus Citrobacter; species Citrobacter sp. RHB35-C17. The sequence continues at coordinate 3,260,599 of NZ_CP057150.1, forward strand.
TCTTTTTTATGGTCAAATCTTGCGCTTTTTATCCTGCACCATTTGCCCTTGAGCAAAAATATCCTGAACGTATCTTATCCTCATGAGAATTCACGTCAGGATTAACTTATGAATGCTAATTTTAAGAATGAAATTCAGACATTCGGTCGATCGCTGTTATTGCCGATTGCCGTACTGGCGCCCGTGGGGATGGTCATGGGAATTAGCTCTGCGTTAGGCCAGAGCTATATGATAGAAAAACTCCCGTTTCTCGGGAACGATATATTTAAAGCCATTCTTTCTTCACTGGGATTAATCAGTAGCGTCGTATTCAACAATATCCCGTTATTATTCGCGATGGGTGTGGCGTACGGCATGTCCAAAAAAGAGAAAGGGATTGCGGTTTTTGCCTCCGTGGTGGCCTATCTGACGCTACTTATCGCCATGCATGTTCACCTCAAACTGGCGGGTACACTGGCAAAAGATGAGCTGGCGCTCGTTGGGCAAGGAATGGTACTCGGTATTCAGACGCTGAAAATCGAAGCGCTTGGCGGCATTATTGCCGGGCTACTGGCGGCCAAAGTCACCGACCGGTTTTACCGATTGCAACTTCCTCTCGCCTTTGCTTTTTTCAGCGGTAAGAAATCCGTAGCGATTCTGGCTATCGCCTTTTCGATTCCCGTGGGGTTAATTATCCCTTTTATCTGGGATCTGTTTACTGCCGGTATGCGCGCCATTTCAACCATTATGATGGCTCCTAATATCGGTGCCGGGATTTACATGACGCTCAACCGTCTGTTAATTCCATTTGGTTTACACCATGTCCTGAGTTCTACCGTCCGCTTTACCGCGGCTGGGGGTACCTATCTCATTGACGGACAAACGTACGTCGGCATTTTGCCTGCGATTAATAAGATCCTGTTTGAGCTTGGCCCTTCCCATCCTGCCTGGAAGGAATATATGCCGACGCTCACCAGTTATCTGGCGTCGTCGCAAATGCTCACCACGCTGTTCCGCGTGCCAGCGATTGGGCTGGCGATGTATCACATGGCCTATTTTAAGAATAAGAAATTTGCCAAAGGGATGATTCTGACCGTGGTGCTCACCGCCATGCTGGGGAATATCACCGAACCGCTGGAGTTTTCCTTCCTGTTTATTGCTCCACAGCTCTTTATTGTTTACGCCATACTTTGCGGTTTGCTGACTATTCCACTGCAAATGCTGGACGTGTCCATCGGCTATATTCGCGGCACGATCTTCGACTTCGGTATTTTTGGTCTGATGTATGAACAGACGCACTGGGTAAATTTACTGCTTCTTGGCGCCATTAACTTTGTCGTTTTCTACGCCGTTTTCCGCTTCGCGATCGCTCGCTTTGATATAAAAACGCCGGGACGCGAAAGTGAAACGTCAGACAGTACCTTGCTGAATAATAAAGAGTACGACAAGGTCGCTGAACTGGTTATTCAGGGGCTAGGCGGATCCGACAACATTAAACATGTTGAAAACTGTGTGTCGCGTTTGCGTGTCGATGTAAAGGATCAGAAAAAAATGGACATGACCGTGCTGAAAGAATCGGGATCGCTGGGTACCTTTATTCCCTCCAGCAACCATGTCCACGTGGTCTTTGGCCCACACGTCGAATTTGTCCGCAATGCGGTAGATGACCGCCTTGTCGGCGCGAAATAAGCTTAAGGAGACAGGAATGCGCGCATTGTATGATTCAAAAAGTAAAACCATCGACGATCGGGGAATGAAAACGCTGCTCGCTCAACCTGCGCGGGTCCAGTCCTGGCTGGATGTCGAAGCTGCCCTGGCGCTGTCACAGGCTGAATACGGGATGATTCCCACCCGTGCGGCAGAAAATATTGCCGCCAACTGTCGCGTCGATAAAATCGACCTGACAGAAATGGAACGCCTGCTCCGCGAGATAGGCCACGGCTTTGTCCCGGTGATCAAAGTACTGGTCAAAGCCTGCGACAGCGAAAGCGGGAAGTATGTGCACTATGGCGTCACCACCCAGAATATCCAGCAAACCGCACAGCTTTACCTGGCAAAGCAGTTCGATGACATCATGCAGGGCTTTGTGAACGATATTCTGCGCAACCTGGCGAAAATGGCATCCGATCATCAGGCCACCCTGATGCCAGGTCGCACCCACGGTAAGCATGCCTTACCGGTGACCTGGGGCTATAAAGCTGCCGTATGGATTGACGAACTGTTGAGCGCCCAACAGCGCATGCAGGAAGCAGAAAAACGCGTTTTCACGGTGATGATGGGGGGGGCGGTGGGGGCGTTTCACGCCACTGGCGAAACTGGACGTCGGGTGCAGGATCGCGTCGCACAACGGTTGGGAATGCACTCCATGGCGATCCCTTCGCGTAACTCCCGCGTTTATCGCACGGAATACATCAGCAATTTGTGCCTGCTCGCCACCACGCTGCATAAAATCGCCGAAGAGGTGTATCAGACTTCCAGCGAAGAGTTCGCTGAAGTCTCTGAAGCGTTTACCAAAGGAACGGTTGGCAGCAGCACTATGCCGCAAAAAGTGAACCCCAAACTGGCTAAAGGGATTATCGCCAACGCGCAAAAATTGTATTCCGTGCTCACTTCCTGCCTGTATGTCAGCCCTCGCCCATTTGAAGCAGACAGTTCAGCCTACTTTATCTTCGACGGAAATATTCAGGAAAGCATGGAGTTGATGGCGGAGATCGTGATGCGCGCGGAAGAGTTGACCCGTACGCTGGTGATTAATCCTGAACGTATGCGCCAGAACGTCCACTTAACCCATGGCTTGATCAATAGCGAAAAAATCATGATGCAACTGGTGGAGCGGTTAGGCAAAGACGCGGCGCACGAGCGCGTGTACCAGTTGGCGATGCGCAGCACCCACGAGGGATTGCCCTATGCCGACGTGCTGCGCGCCGACCCCCTGATTCGCCAGCATTTTAGCGATACAGAAATCGATGCCCTGCTCGATCCCGCCCACTACCTCGGTTTGTGTGCGGAGATCGCCGCCGAAACGGCATCGCGCGTATGGGAGAAAGCGGATGTCTGACCCCCTGCTCTCTCTGGCAAGCGACCGAATCATCACACCCGACGGGATACAACGCGGTTATCTGCATATCAAACAGGGACAGATTGTTGGCCTGGATAATTCTCCTCGCGGCCAGGTGGTTGATTACCAACATGCGATGCTGATGCCGGGTTTTGTCGATATCCACGTCCACGGTTGGGGAAGAGGTTCGTTTGCCTGGAAGGGGGAGCGTCACTCTTTACAGGCGATGAGCCGGGATCTGGTCAATGCCGGGGTCACCGCGTGGCTTGCTACGTCCGCCACCCAGCCGGACGCGTTCTTACTGGAGAGTCTGACCACGGCCGCCGACTGGATTGCGCACGCGAAAGCAGAAGACGGGGCTGAAGCCGTCGGCATTCACATGGAAGGACCGTTTATCAATGCCAAATACAGCGGGATGCAGCGCAAGGAGTCTATTCAGCTCCCCAGCATTGAGGGCTTTGAATGCTATCAGCAGGCTGCACGGGGGCATATTCGCTTAATGACGCTGGCGCCAGAGTTGCCGGATGCGCTGCCGCTGATCCGTCATTTGCGCCGGACTGGCGTCACGGTATCCGCAGGGCATACCGACGCGACGTTTGACGAAACCACCCGGGCGATTGAAGCAGGGCTATGCCACTTTACCCACGCCTTCAGCGCCATGCGCGGATTACATCATCGTGAGCCAGGCGTTGTCGGCGCGCTAATGTACCACCAGGACACCTTCGCCGAAGTGGCAAAACAAAGCGGCATCACCCTACGCCCGGAAGTGTTCGATATTCTCTATCGTCTGAAAAAAGATCGTCGTCTGGTCATGGTCAGCGACTGTCTGGGATATGTGGATTTCCCGGAAGGGTTTGAATTTCACCATTACCTGCGTCAGGAGACGTTTCGTATTCGCCATCATCTTCTGGAAATTACCGATCGCCACGGCAATATCCGCACGGTCTCGCCTGATGACTGGGCGGACGTCTGCACACTGGAGATGAGCTTTCTGGATTCAGTGAAAAATGTGGTTGGTCGTCTGGAGAATAGTTGGGTTTCCGTAGCGCAGATTGCCTGCCTGAATCCGGCGATTCTCGCCGGTGTTGAACAGCGTAAGGGCAGCCTGACGCCCGGAAAAGATGCCGATATTCTTGTCCTTGATGAGGCGTTAGATCTTGAAGCCGTCTGGTGTCGCGGCGTCTTACAACCGCTGGCTAAATAAACACATCACCATAATGGCGTTCGAGGAAATCCCTGAGCGCCTCGGGACTCATACCCTGTACCTGCTGAACAAACTGCTCAGCCGGTATTTTTTTGCGCGCGGAGGCAAGTCCCCGCTCACGAAGCAACTGGAAGTCATCCTGCGTTAGCCAGAAGTTAACTTTGACGTAATCCAGTCCGGCATACCGCAAATGGCTTGAGATCTTATTGGTAAAGGTGATCAGCAGATCAAACTCACGTGACTGGAGCTGTTCAATCTCATTGATATTAATACATACCGGGATATCGATATGAAAACGTGAGGACAGGACCTCTTTGAAATACCCGACCTTACTTTCCGAAGAGTTCGTCACAATAATGACCCGCTTTTTCGGCTCACTCACTACCCGGTTTTTAAGCTCATATTTTTTCGTGATCAACACCAGTGTCGCCAGATGAATGGCGGAAAACGTCGTTTGCCAGCCTTTTTCAATCTCGCTCACCGCAGACTGAACGTCGTCCCAGAGTTCAGGGTAACGATTCTGGACGTTATGCAGTTTTTTATCATCAAACCAGAGATGAAATTTATTCTGGATGATGGCGGCATAGATAAAGTGATAAACCTCGGCAAACCAGGCATGCTGATTGTGAATGGTGTTGTTCAGGCTAGCGGCTAAACGTTCACAGGTCCGTTTCACATGCGCCACCAGGCTGGCGTCATATAAGGTGAAAGGGCGATACGTAAACGTCAGCGAAGCAATCAGGAGATCCAGACAGCGGTTTTCCTGCGGATTGGTCATGGCCTCAAAAGGGAACGTCGTCAAAAACGGCGTCGTCGTACTCTCTTTGATTACATGCCCTCGGCGGATACGATGTAACGCGAGGCTCAAATACACCAGCAGGTATTTCCGACCGTTGTAACCCAGCGTGTTAATCGGCCGGATAACGTCTTCATAGCAACGTGCAGCCTGGGTAATCTCCGAAGCACATTCACTCAGAAACTGATCGGCAATCGAACGACTGACGGGCTCATTCGCCTGATGGGCTATCAACTGGTGGTGTTTACCAATCTCAACGGTTTTGAGTATTAACATGCACACCGCCAGGCGCAACGAGAACTCATCGCCGACAAGCCGCGACCCGGTACGTGGGATGCTTTGTACCGTCAGGGCGTGTTCTTGCGCCAGACGCAACATCACGGGATTATCATTTTTGACCGTCCCCGCGCTGACATAAAACTTTTTGTAGTACTCGTTTTTATTCACCACATCATGCAAACAGAGCGCCACGAGGAGATCCCTCACACGCTCTTCCGACGTAGTGATATAGCGATTAAAACGTATACGCGCTAAAAATTGCCGGTATTCGCTATAGCCAATCCGGGTCGTAATAAACTGATTATCCTGATGGAGCTGGACGTCTTCCGGCAAGAGTTCATTGAGCTCTTTCATGGTGCGTTTTAGCGTGGAGAGAGTCTTACCGAAACGCTGAACCGCCTCGTCAATCGACAGCGGGCTGTTATCCTGTAAATACTTCAGGAAAGAGAGATCAAAGTGATTCATGAACGCTCGCCAGTGGATAATGCAAGATGCAGGATAACGGAAATCCAGGACTAAAACCGTGACCTGTTGCGTGTCACGGCGGGTTAGATCACAACCCCAGCACCGTGCCGACCAGCAACCACAGGTTCAACGCCACCACCAGCACCACAATCATCCAGCCAGTCTGTTTAACCCAGCGGGTATTCACCAGATCGCCCATCAGTTTGCTGTCGCTGGTAAATATCAGCAGCGGCACCAGCGCCAGTGCAATACCAAAGCTTAACAGCACCTGGCTCATCACCAGAATCCGCGTCGGATCAAGGCCAATCAGAATCACGATAAAGGACGGCATCATGGTGATGGTACGCCGCACCCATAAGGGGATATGAAAGCGGACAAACCCCTGCATCACGACCTGCCCCGCCAGCGTACCAACCACCGTTGACGACAACCCCGCCGCCACCAGGCTCAGTCCGAAGACCGTTGCCGCCGCGTGACTTAATAACGGCTCCAGCGTCAGATAAGCCTGATCCAGATCGGCAACACCGGTGTGACCACTGAAGTGAAACGCGGCGGCGGCAGTCGCCATCATCGCCAGATTGACGAACCCCGCAATGGTCATGGCGATAGCTACATCCCATTTTGTCGCCGCATAGCGCTGCTGACGCGTGCCGCCATGCAGGTGCTGTGTTAACGAAGAGTGTAGGTAGATTACATGTGGCATGATGGTAGCGCCCAGCACCCCGGCGGCCAGAAATACCGCTTCAGAGTTGGGCAAGTCAGGGATTATCATGCCTTTACTCAACTGTGCAAAGTTGGGTTGGGAAAAGATCAGTTCAACGATATAAGCCATGGCGACAAACAGCAGCAGGCCGCCGATCACTTTTTCCAGCGGTTTTTGTCCACGCCGCTGGAGCATCAGGATCAGAAAGGTGGCGATCCCGGTCAGCACCGCCCCCTGCAATAACGAAACGCCGAGGATCAGTTTGAATCCTATCGCCGCCCCGATGAATTCCGCGAGATCGGTCGCCATCGCGATAATCTCCGCCTGCACCCAATAGAACCAGACCACCGGCCGCGGATAGTGATCGCGAATTTGTTCAGCCAGATTTTTACCCGTCGCAATACCCAGTTTCGCAGACAAGACCTGAATCAGCATCGCCATCAGGTTTGCCCAGACCACGACCCACAACAGTTTATAACCAAAGCTGGCACCGGCCTGAATGTTGGTCGCAAAATTGCCCGGGTCGATATAGCCGATAGCCGCGACAAACGCAGGTCCCATTAATGTGAGCCTTAACTTGCGCGCTGCTCTTCCACTGCTACTCTCAACGCGATCGTTTGTCATCTTCTGCCTCGGAAACATAGCCTTTGCTATGTTTTATAGTATGCCTGATGAGAATGGTTATCAAGTGCATGTAAAAAAGGTAACCTTGATTTCTCTAATAGGCGGGAACGATAAAAGTGTGGGTACAGGAATGCGCGTGGCATGTTTAATAATTGTTACTATATTAGCACAATAACTTAACTATTTACTTTCGCATTAGACATAACAGAAGTGTATGCCGGATCACTATTTTTGAATCTCGTCACAGGTCCTGATTATAGTGTGTGTTAGATCTCGTTTTCTTTGTACACGTTTCATAGAATGTGCACGAAAACTTAACCTGCCTCATATTTGGAGCAAATATGGACCGCGTCCTTCATTTTGTCCTGGCACTTGCCGTTGTTGCGATCCTCGCATTGCTGGTAAGCAGTGACCGTAAAAAAATTCGCATTCGTTATGTCGTTCAACTGCTTGTTATCGAAGTGTTACTGGCGTGGTTCTTCCTGAACTCTGACGTCGGCCTCGGCTTCGTGAGAGGCTTCTCCGAAATGTTTGAAAAACTGCTCGGATTCGCCAATGAAGGGACGAACTTCGTCTTTGGCAGCATGAACGATAAAGGGTTGGCCTTCTTCTTCCTGAAAGTTCTCTGCCCTATCGTCTTCATTTCAGCGTTGATCGGTATTCTGCAACATATTCGCGTGTTGCCGATTATCATCCGTGCCATTGGTTTCCTGTTATCCAAAGTCAACGGCATGGGAAAACTGGAATCCTTCAACGCCGTCAGCTCGCTGATCCTCGGTCAGTCTGAGAACTTTATCGCGTATAAAGATATTCTCGGCAAAATGTCCCGCAACCGTATGTACACCATGGCCGCGACAGCAATGTCCACCGTTTCCATGTCTATCGTCGGTGCGTACATGACCATGCTGGAACCTAAATACGTGGTTGCGGCGCTGGTTCTGAACATGTTCAGCACCTTTATCGTGCTGTCGCTGATCAACCCGTACCGCGTTGATGCCAGCGAAGAAAACATCCAGATGTCCAATCTGCACGAAGGCCAGAGCTTCTTCGAAATGCTGGGTGAATACATTCTGGCGGGCTTTAAAGTTGCGATTATCGTTGCCGCCATGCTGATCGGCTTTATCGCCCTGATCGCCGCGCTGAACGCCCTGTTCGCCACCGTCACCGGTTGGTTCGGCTACAGCATCTCCTTCCAGGGCATCCTGGGCTACATTTTCTACCCGATTGCCTGGGTGATGGGTGTGCCGTCCAGCGAAGCGTTGCAGGTAGGCAGTATCATGGCGACCAAACTGGTTTCCAACGAATTCGTTGCAATGATGGATCTGCAGAAAATCGCCGCCACGCTCTCTCCGCGCGCGGAAGGTATCCTTTCTGTATTCCTGGTCTCCTTCGCCAACTTCTCTTCTATCGGTATCATCGCAGGCGCGATTAAAGGCCTGAACGAAGAGCAAGGTAATGTCGTATCCCGTTTCGGTCTGAAACTGGTTTACGGCTCTACGCTGGTGAGCGTCTTGTCTGCCTCTATCGCCGCACTGGTTCTGTAAGACAGCACTGACACAAAAAACGGGGAGCGCATCCCCGTTTTTTTATACCTGTGATTCCCCTAACGGCCTCGGTCGTCCAATCAGATATCCTTGCAGGTAGTTCACGCCCAGGCTTAACAGCAGCTCCCGCTGCGCAGGGGTTTCCACGTATTCCGCCACCACGCTTAACGACTTCGCCTTTGCCAGATCGGTTATCGACTTCACAATCATCGCGTCCAGTGAATCGGTCAGAATATCTTTTACAAACACGCCGTCGATTTTGATGATGTCAGCCTGCAAACGCTTCAGGCGCTCGTAATTGGCATACCCGGTACCAAAATCGTCAATCGCAATCCGGAAGCCGAATTTATGCAACTGTTCAAGGTTCTGCATGCTGGTTTCCGAATTGGAAAATGCCTGCTCTTCGGTGATCTCAATGATCACCGTTTCCGGGGCGATACCATAGCGGGTGAACAGGCGAATAATGCGCGGCGCCGTCTCTTTTTGCAGCAGGGTCAGCGGCATGAGATTCACCGAGAAAAGCGGTCCCGCCTCGCCAGAAGGATGCGCAGATAGCCAGTTCAGCAAGGCTTCCACCACCTGCAAATCAAAACGGGCGCTGAGGTTAAATTGCGCGATCAGCGGGATGAACTGATCCGGCGTCATGATACCTTCATCGCTTTTCAGCCGCGCAAGAATCTCGTCGTACCCTTTGCCGTGAGCGTCGCGGATAGGCTGCGCATAAAGCAGGAGATCGCCGTTATCGAGCGCTTTACGAATTTTATTGAGCAGCAGCACCCGTTCGGTCGTCTGGCCCGTCGCGACTTCCTGGCTATGCGTCAGCGCCAGTACCCGGTGATTGGCGCAGGATTGTTCCGCCAGCCAGCTTAACTGACCCAACAGCGGTTGCAGCGTCTCCTGCTTCCCATCCCATTGCCCCCAGGATGCGCCGTAGCCCATGTCCAGCCCGGTGTTGTTCCAGTAAATTTTACGACTGTTCAACAGGTCGAGCATATGTTGCAGACGGGCGTCCATTTCCGGCCCGTTAAGCACCAGTAATAATTCACTCCCCGGCAACTGAAAGATTTTTTCATTCTCAAGCATCAACGGTTGCAGCATACGGTGCACCGTGCGTTTGCTGTGCACGCGCATTAACATGCCGTAGTGACGGCTCAGAAACTCCAGATTCTCCAGTCGCAGACAGCAGACGCTCTGCCCTGACTCTTTTTTCAGGAACTGCTCCAGCGCACGCAGATTCGGTAAACGAGTTAAGGGGTCGGTAAGCGCTTGCATATGCCAGCGGCGATTAAGCCATTCACTGCGCTGAAAGATGCGCATCATATACATCAGGCAGATACTGAACGAAACAAGAACCGACAGGATAAACGCCAGCGAATACTCCGACCCCACGCCTTGTAAGAAATTGCGGTTATAGGTCAACAAGAACAGCGTGCTAATCGCCCAGCTTAGATTAATAAACGGATAGGTGAGTTTACCCACGCCGGTGGTAAAAATAATGAAGAAGACCGGCACCAGATACCCTGCAATGTATCCGCTCTCCAGGGGAGAACACATAATGACAAGAAGGGCCGAAATACAGGCCAGCCAACTGACGGTAAATAAGCGCTTTTCTTTATCGAAACACGGGGCAATGTCTCTGCGCCAGAACGTTCGGGCATACCGCGGATTCACAATCATCCGCAGCGGATAATAAAACAGCATGGTGAAGATCAGCGCCGCCGAGATCAGACTCAGAATATCGACAATCGTGAAGATGGCTGCCGCAGCACCAAAGAATGTCGACACCGCGACCGGGAAGTCGAGATAATGCCCGGCGAGATACATGCTGATCTTCATCCCGACAGGAGCCACAAAGCCAAACCAAATCACCCTGCGCCAGATATTGCGATCGGGCAAGCCGTAACGCCAGCGCGGTCCAATATGCCAGCGAACAAGCGCGCTCGTTCCTAGTACGGCAAACATCTGACAAAAGAGCAACACGATACCTTGCGCAAACGGCAGATGAAGATTCCAGTGATTGGTCAGGTATAACGCCAGCACAATAGGCAGAACAGCGCGTCGACCAAACAGCAGCAGCATCGACAGCAGCACGCACAGCGGTAGCCACGAAAGATAGATATCGCTGGAGTCCACTATGGTGCGAGGGGAAATCAAACGTGAAAACTGGATGGCTGCGATGGAGAGTACGATCGCAAGAGCGAATATTCTTATATTATTTATCAGGTTACGCTTGGGTGGCATGAATTAACTGCTCTCACGGAACGAACTATTTGTCACATAAATGATAAGTTTATTCGCACCGCGAAGCAAACCTATACCCGCCAGATAAATCCACCGAATTTGTGAGCACAGACTCTGGCTTAATAGAAACTGTATTACAAAAATGAAAGGCGCGCAGAGATAAAAAAACCCCCGCTTCACAGCGAGGGTTCTGAATTTGGTGGAGCTAAGCGGGATCGAACCGCTGACCTCTTGCATGCCATGCAAGCGCTCTCCCAGCTGAGCTATAGCCCCACGATGCGTTTACGTACCAAAATTGTTGGGTTCAATTTTTGGTGGAGCTAAGCGGGATCGAACCGCTGACCTCTTGCATGCCATGCAAGCGCTCTCCCAGCTGAGCTATAGCCCCATTACGTAAAGCTTGTCGAGTTGACGGGCGGCATCATATGAATTCCCTTCGCATGTGTCAACGGCAAATTGAAAGCGCCGATTCTAATCGCTGAAAAAGCAGACAAATGAAGAACAATGCGCAACAACTCGCATTCAGTAGTTAAACACGTCACGGTTTCCACTAAAATGGTGCTATAAAATGAACCACTAATTAACCACACGACTATTCAGGGAATCGTTATGTTCAAGGAACGGATGACGCCAGAAGAACTCGCGAATCTGACGGGTTACAGCCGACAGACTATTAATAAATGGGTGCGAAAAGAAGGTTGGGCGACATCACCAAAACCAGGCGTTCAGGGCGGTAAAGCGCGACTGGTGCATGTTAACGAACAGGTTCGTGAATATATCCGCAGCGCAGAACGCTCAGCGGAAGGATTGTCTGACACCTTCTCACCCCCTGGCGATGCCTCGTTGGAAGCACTCCTGATCAAGCTGGTGAAAGAGATGACGCCTGCCGAACAAAAACACTTTACCTCTTTGCTACTGCGGGAAGGGATTACCGGTTTATTACAACGCTTAGGGATCCGCGACAGCAAATAATATGAAAAGATTACGCAGCAAAATGACCACCGAAGAACTGGCAGATTGCCTCGGTGTCGCTAAGCAAACCGTGAATCGTTGGATACGTGAACAAAAATGGGAAACGGAAAAATTTCCAGGTGTTAAAGGTGGTCGGGCAAGACTCGTTCATATCGATACACGCGTGCGGGAGTTTATTTTGAACATCCCGGCGTTTCGTAACCATTCTGCATTTTATCAGGCTGAAGAGCCGCTGGCCGAGTACAATCCCGTCGTACGCAGTCATGCCTATAGGCAAATTATTGATGCCGTGGAAAATATGTCCGCTGCGGAACAGGAAAAGTTAGCGCTATTCCTTTCACGTGAAGGTATCCGTGGTTTCCTTACACGCCTGGGTCTGAACGATTCTGAGTAATGCAAAGAAAAACGGCAGAGTCTCCCCTGCCGTTTCATTAATGCGGCGATCGCTTACTGTTGCGCTTCACGCTCCGCAATAAAAGCCAGAGCTTTATTGATGCGCTCAATGCTGCGAGTTTTTCCAATCGCGTGCACCGTTACGTCTAAGCCAGGAGACTGACCCGCACCGGTTACCGCCACACGTAACGGCATACCGACTTTACCCATCCCCACTTCCAGCTCATCAGCAGTAGCATGAATCGCGTGATGCACGTTTTCAGCCGTCCACTCGGTAATGGCTGCCAGTTTGTCACGCACCACTTCCAGCGGCTGACGCGCCACCGGACGCAGGTGTTTCTTCGCGGCATCGGCATCAAACTCGGCAAAGTCTTCGTAGAAGTAACGGCAGCTCTGCGCCATCTCTTTCAGTGTTTTGCAACGCTCGCCCAGCAGTTTCACCAGTTCAGCCAACTCCGGGCCGTTACGGGTATCGATGTTTTCCTGCTCGATGTGCCACTGCAGATGCGTTGCCACATACTCCGGCGCCAGCGAGTTAATGTAGTGATGGTTCAGCCACTGCAGTTTTTCCGTATTGAACGCACTGGCGGATTTGCTGACCGCTCCAAGGGAGAACAGCTTGATCATCTCTTCACGGGTGAAGATCTCCTGATCGCCGCTGGACCAGCCCAAACGCACCAGGTAGTTCAGCAGCGCTTCCGGCAGATAGCCGTCATCACGATACTGCATCACACTCACCGCGCCGTGACGTTTGGACAGTTTTTTACCGTCGTCGCCGTTGATCATAGAGACGTGGGCGTACACCGGCACCGGCGCGTTCAGCGCTTTCAGAATGTTGATCTGGCGCGGGGTATTGTTGATATGGTCTTCACCACGAATGACGTGGGTGATCTCCATATCCCAGTCGTCCACCACTACACAAAAGTTATAGGTTGGGGAACCGTCGGTGCGGCGGATGATCAGATCGTCCAGCTCCTGATTGCTGAATTCGATCGGGCCACGGATCTGGTCGTCAAAAATGACAGAGCCGTCCTGCGGGTTGGCAAAACGGACAACGCAAGGCTCATCATCAGCGTGATGTTCATGACCATGACGGCAACGACCGTCGTAGCGCGGCTTTTCACCCTTCGCCATCTGCTCTTCACGCAGTGCGTCCAGGCGTTCTTTGGAGCAGTAACATTTATAGGCCGTGCCCGCTTCCAGCATCTCATCAATCACTGCGTTATAACGATCGAAACGTTTAGTCTGGAAGTACGGACCTTCGTCCCATTCCAGGCTCAGCCAGTTCATACCGTCCATAATGGCTTCGATAGCTTCCGGCGTGGAACGTTCGAGATCGGTGTCTTCAATACGCAGCACAAACTCACCGCCGTGATTACGTGCAAAAAGCCAGGAATAGAGAGCAGTACGCGCACCACCGACGTGCAGATAGCCTGTCGGGCTTGGCGCGAAGCGAGTTTTGATTTTCATGAAATGGCCTTACGTTTATAAAGATGCCGACAACCGGCAAATCCGGGAAAAATGGAATGGCCGATATTCTATCACTGTGAAGTAAATCCTCAATGTTGTTACCGGGTAAACGCCGTACAGAACCCTTTTTGTTTAGAAATCATGCGCCAGAGACCGTTTCACGATCGTTTTGCTTAAAATTACGACGAACAAACAATTTCTTTAGAAAATGCGTTGACTCATTTTCAACTCTCCCTATAATGCGACTCCACACAGCGGGGGTGATTAGCTCAGCTGGGAGAGCACCTCCCTTACAAGGAGGGGGTCGGCGGTTCGATCCCGTCATCACCCACCAACTACTTTATGTAGTCTCCGCCGTGTAGATAAGAAATTGAGAAGTGGGTGATTAGCTCAGCTGGGAGAGCACCTCCCTTACAAGGAGGGGGTCGGCGGTTCGATCCCGTCATCACCCACCACTTTCTCGCCAGCTAAATTTCTTATTGTGAAGTACCGAAGTGGGTGATTAGCTCAGCTGGGAGAGCACCTCCCTTACAAGGAGGGGGTCGGCGGTTCGATCCCGTCATCACCCACCACTTCGGGTCGTTAGCTCAGTTGGTAGAGCAGTTGACTTTTAATCAATTGGTCGCAGGTTCGAATCCTGCACGACCCACCAATGTAGAAAGGCGCCCTAAAGGCGCCTTTTTGCTATGCGAAAATCGTCAGGATGAGAACCTGCTACAGGTTCGAGTCTCACGCAGTGAGACAACGGAGCCGCTGGCGGCGACGGCCCGAAGGGCGAGGCGAAGCCGAGTCATCCTGCACGACCCACCAATGTAAAAAGGCGCCCTAAAGGCGCCTTTTTGCTATGTACTGTTTGTCAGATTCGAGCCTGTACCGAGTCTGGGGAATTTCATGCCAAATCAAGCACGCTGTAAATATTAAAAATAATATAAATTCAGAATAAAAATAAATAGCGCAAAATATAGCCCGTTTCGGGAAAATACTTTCCCCGTCTGTCCATTCCATTGATATCCATCAAAAAAAACAGCCCCGAAAGAGAGTATTCCGTTTCATACAATAACAGTGGTTATTATTCTGTTCGGTATTGTGTCGTCAGGTTCGCTTTATCCTCCGCCGCACTATCGGTTCCCGCAGGATACTTTTATCTGCATCAGGGGAGGTCGTTGTGTCTTTGAAAGGACTGCGTTTTACGCTGGACGTGGACGGGCTGGGGCAAAAAACCTTCGCCGTGGTGAATTTTGTGTTAAGGCAGCGCCACACATTTCCGTTTGTGCTGGATATTGATGTTGCCAGCGATTCTTTCGGAGAGACCGCAGAAAAGCTACTGGAGAAAAATGCCACCCTGACTATCTGGCAAGGCAATACGCCTCAGCGCTATGTCAGCGGTATCGTTAACCGGCACCGGTATTACGACCCTGAGCAGGGAAGATATATCACGCAGGATCCGATTGGATTAATGGGAGGTTGGAATTTGTATCAATATCCGCTGGATCCGATACAAATAATAGATCCTTTAGGGTTATCTGGCTGGGATGGATTAGGCAATTGGCTCAGCCAGCCAGGTATGAAAGAGGCTTATAATCATGCAGCAGGTGAAGCCGAAGGTTCAATTGCAAAACCTATATCCGAATGGGAATTTTCCGGATGGAATGTGGTTAAAGGAAGTAATCATCTCGGGACTAATTATATAAATGTGTATGCAATGTGTAAGGATCAATTTGATAACACAAAGTCTGTTGCTGCAAAAGTTTTTCAAACCGGTTTGTTTCCGTTGAATGAAATTGAAGCAGGGAAAGGGATACCTGACCCTAGCGAAAATATTGGAAGTAAATCAGCTCCTGTAAACACCGCTGCAGATTGCATTGAGAATCTCGTAAAAGCTCATTCAAGGGCATTAACGTGCGGTTCAAAAAATGGTTATGAATGCTTCATGGATACAGTTGCGACCCCAGAGTTAGGGAATAAATTATGCGGAGAGACTGAGTAAAATCATAATGAATAAATATATAAACAAGATTTCTGAATTGCCATCACGAATAGGATTGACACTTTCTTATATCATATGTATAAATCTAATTGCATTTATGAGGAACTCTTTTAGAATTATTATGTGGTATATTTTTAATGATTCTTTCCAAAACATCTGGCTAATAAAAATTTCAAATGCAATAGCTTACTCCATGTTATTTTGGTGTGGTTGCATTGCTGGCCATTTAATACAAAAAAAAAGTATATTTCATTCTTCATTAGTCGTAGCTTTAGGTGTTATGTATACTTTTTTACTTTCAGGCGTAGGACCAAATGACTATATTTTGCTTCTTGAAGGCATATCAACTGGCGCTGCTTTAGGTGGGATTGGAGGAGGATGCACACTAATAGTAAGAAAACTTCGACATTCGAAAAGTAAGAAATGAGAATAAAGAAAGTCCAGGCTGATTGTTCAAATTGGCCTGGCAGAGTTAAGTTAGTAAAAAACTCCACTGCGCCTATAGGGAAGTGCAGCTAATCATTCGTTCGCAGAATTTGATGAGCGTGGGAACCTATTGCTAAAAGATAACCCGCAGAACCTGGAATAGCTTATTCGCCTGCCGGAGCAACAATACGATGAAGAGACGGGGCTGTACTATAACCGGCACCGGTACTACGACCCTGCACAGGGAAGGTATATCACGCAGGATCCGATTGGATTGCAGGGAGGGTGGAACCTTTATAAATATCCGCTGAATCCAGTATTAGTTATAGATCCCTATGGGTTAAATAACCTGGATGTTATTGTTAATAATAATGGGATAGGTCATGTTGGTTTGCATATGGGAAGTGGTGATAACGAGTTATTATATGATCCTGGTGGATCTTATATGCCCCCCGAAAGAATACCATCGGGAAGTGGTGGTACTTTCTCGGGAAGTGACGCTAATTTGAATAATTTTTTTAAATATCAATTTGAAGATGGTTCGGATGTGAACGTTTATAGTTTCGAAATAACTCCAGATGAGGACAGGAAAATTAGAGAGGCTATAGATGAACAAGGTGGATGTTCACCATTTTTTTGTGCATCATGTTCCAGTAGTGTTTTAAATGGCATTGGCCCTTTTAAAAATCTGGGAAAAATTCAGACGCCGTGGGGAATGAAAGATGCTATGTCAAATATCCGTTACCCTAAGCCAAATAAACCATGGGGTTCATGGTTTATATCTCCAGCATATTAGTCGGTGTTAATTATGAGAATAGCACGCCTATCTCTACTTATTTTCTCAATAATTATTCATTTCTTTATTGTGAAGACATATGTGTTTAAAACATTAAATCATTACACTTACGATTACTTGACGGTTTTTTATGTTTTGTTTTTGATTTCTGGAATTGTGTCCTTTTTGAAGAAAACTATTTTCATGGATGCGGTTTTCTGTGTTATCACTCCTTATATTTCATCAGTGATAAGTTTTTTTTATGTTTCTATAAAAACATCACCTCATGTTGTAATAAATGATTTGTGGTCGAGTATTATAATTGGTTCATTATTGCCATATATTGCATTCTATGCTTGGTTTTTGTCGGCAGTATTAATTGTTGAGCGGTTGGGAATATACTATATGTGCAAATTCATTAAGAACTCCTGAATTCGAAATACGATGTGCTCATGTGAGCCGGAGAACAAAATGAGGATTCGGCTGGAAATTATTCAGGAGCACTCAGCGCTGGTCCTGGGTTAGGTATTTTTGGTGGGAAGTTAACGTGTTCTCAAATTTCTCGATGCGAGTCAGAATTGTTGGGGTAATTAAATGAAGAGCAAGAAATGCATATTGATTGCGGTAGCGTTCTTTTTTGCTGTACTTGTCGCATTTATAGGGAGACTTGTAACGCATTCTTTTATACAGAGTGATGCGGAGGTAAGAAACGAGGCTCAACAAGAGGTTGTTTACTTTCAAAGTTTATATAATAAAAATGATTTCTCTAATATGTATGCAAATGGAACTAATGATTTCCAGAAAATTACAAGCAAAGAAGATTTTTTTATGTTAATGAGGAGAAAAAAAGAAATCTTAGGCGATTTCATAAAGTCTGATTTAATATCCAGTAATGTTATTAATTCTAATGTGGTGGTGCTTACTTATCGCTCAACCTATACACATTATTCATTAGTAGAGGAGTTTACTCTAATGAGAAAGGATGATAGTGATAAATTGCGTTTAGGAACGTATTTTATTGATGACGGTGGCAAGCGTGGGAAAGTAATAAAACTATAAGGGTGTTTTTCGAACGTTTTGGTAAGGATGCATACAAGAAAGGTAATAACCCCAACAAAATGCCTATTAAATTGCCAGGAAGATTACGCAGTTTGAATATGCATCCCTAAAATAGATTCGTATTTATCCAATAACTTCTTTCTTATATTAAAATTAAATTGCTCATGTTTTTTATATCTGCTTAACTTTTCATATTCCGTAAATCCATACTTTTTTAATAACCAGTAGTCAGCAATCATTGCCGCCTGTTGCTCCATAGAGTAAAAAATAAAATGAGGCTCATCAAGATGATATGAATCCCAGCGTGTTGATGCATAGGTATTATCATGAAAAGAAGAGTCATGCCGATAATATTGCCAGACAAAGGACATAGCAAATATAAACAAATGAGGATATTTTACAGAATCATGGTGGTTTGTATAATCAGCTGAAAAATCAGATTTGTAATTGCTTATACTCAAAAGAATCTCACCATTTCTGGTATTGGTTATTACTTTAGATTGACACCTTGAATGATTGTGGTCACAATATATTTTTACTCTGTCGTAGTTGATGATATTCTTAAATAGAGTTTGCGCCAGCTTTAACTCTCCGGAGGTTAACGATCTGAATAATACAGGATCAGCCCCAGAAGATAACTCTGGCTCTGTGAATAGTTCCTGACAGTCTCTCAGAATAGTGCCTTCATGATCAAAAGAAGCGTTTCTTAATATCCTTTCGCACATTACAACCTCCATTTATTTTACTTCAGCATACGCCCCGAACGGAAAAATTCAATAAAAAAGAACAAATTTAAATTTCACCTACCGCATATACATTGCTACATTTTCATTTACCGAAATTGTGAATAATCCTTGCGGCAATTGGTTCAAACATATATTCCCAGCGTCACCATCAACCGCATAGGATCAATTGGTGATGCTATACAATGATTGATCCACTGGCAGACGTCCAGGTACCACAACGGGGGTCGGTTCGGGTACGTTGAAGCAAAAAAGTACGCGATGTACCCGTTACGCCGTTAAGGCATTAATCATGTGTTCCAGTGCGGGTGTCGCCTGTTGCTGGTCATACACAATGTACAAATCAGCCGGAATACGCTCTTCTAATGGACGGAACACCACACCCGGCCAGTTCATCTGCGCGTAGCTGTCGGCAATCAGCGTAATGCCAATTCCCATACTGATCATCGCCAGTACCGTTTGCGGTTCCATCACTTCACGTATGATCATCGGAGAGAACCCCGCACTCTGGCAAACGCGTTGCAGGAATGCCCAGTCAGTGTGAATGGAAGGCATGGTGACGAAATATTCGTTACGCAGGGCTTCTAATGGTACAGCCTCCCGCACAGTCAGTGGATGACCTTCCGGCATCGCCACCAGAAAAGAGGATTCATGCAGTCGCAGGCTGGTAAACCCAGGCGCTGGCTCAACCGCCATTCGCCAGACACCGGCATCCAGTTCACGTCGCTCCAGCATGGCCATCTGCATCGCTGGCATATTTTCACGAAACAGCACCTCAACGTTAGGATTGTCCTTCAGGAATCGCCGCATTACCGGGCGCATTTTTCCCCACATCGCCGTGCCGATCACGCCCAGTTCGATCCGCCCTGCCTCACCGCGCCCGATCTGTTCGACGCGTGCTAACACCTGGCTGGCGCTGGAAAGCAGACGTCGTGACTCTTCCATCAGGATTTTCCCTGCATGGGTCAACGCTACGCTGCGCGAATGGCGGATAAACAGCAGCGTGCCGAGCTCCTGTTCCAGCTCTTTAATATGAATACTCAATGGAGGCTGCGACATATTCAGACGAGCGGCGGCGCGTCCAAAATGTAACTCTTCGGCGACAGCAAGAAAATAACGCAGTAACTTGAGATCGATACGAGGCGTGCGTTCCATGGGTAATGCGCTCCTGGGGAGAGGACTGATGCGCCAAATTACCACATTGCGTCGCAGAACAGGAACGACGGGCAACATATGCCCGCCGCAAAGGGGGATTAACGGGCCAGCGAGGGCTGCGCCTGCTTTTCAGGTTCATGCTTGTACTTAAAGCACAGCGCAAAAATCACCGCCAGCACCAGGGCATACGCCGCAAAGACCAGCCAGATAGTTTGCCAGTCCTTCACGCCATCCACTGAGAAGTAATCCACCGCCATACCGCTCAGGATGGAGCCGACCCACGCGCCGACGCCATTGACCATCGTCATAAACAGCCCCTGCGCACTGGCACGAATTTTCGAATCCACTTCCTGTTCAACGAAGACCGAGCCTGAAATGTTGAAGAAATCGAATGCGCAACCGTAGACGATCATCGACATCAGCAGCAGAACAAATCCGAGTGGAGACGGGTCGCCAAAAGCAAAGAAGCCAAAGCGCAATGTCCACGCCAGCATGCTCATCAGCATGACCGTTTTGATGCCAAAGCGTTTGAGGAAGAACGGGATAGTCAGAATAAAGCCGACTTCCGCCATCTGCGAGACAGAGAGTAAGATGGACGGGTATTTCACCACAAAACTGTCGGCAAACTGCGGATCGCGGGCAAAGTCGTGCAGGAAGGGGTTACCAAAAACGTTGGTAATTTGCAGCACTGCACCCAGCATCATGGCAAACAGAAAGAAAATCGCCATCCGCGGATTTTTAAACAGCACAAACGCATCCAGCCCCAGCTTACTGGCAAACGACGCGCTCGCTTTCTTCTCGGCGACCGGAATTTTCGGCAGCGTGAGTGCGTAGGCAGCCAGTAGCAGCGATGCGCCAGACGCAATGTACAGTTGCGCATTGCTCAGCTCTAGGCCCATCAGGCTGACGGTCCACATCGCAACGATAAAACCAATCGTGCCAAAAACGCGAATAGGCGGAAATGCCGTCACCGGATCCTGCCCTGATTGCGCCAGACAGGAATAAGAGACACTGTTGGAAAGCGAAATCGTCGGCATGAAGGCCATTGCGTTGATCAACATCACCCAGAACATGGTGTCCGGATCGGTCACCGTCGTCGCGTAGAGCAGCGCGCCCGCACAGAGCAGATGACAAAGCATATAAGCACGCTCTGCCCGCAGCCATTTGTCCGCAATAATCCCCATAATGCCGGGCATAATAATCGCCGCCAGCCCTTTTGAGCTGTACACCATACCCACGTTGGCACCGGTAAAATGAAGGGTGTTAATCATGTATGAACCCAGGGTCACCAGCCAGCTTCCCCAGATAAAATATTGCATAAACGACATGATCTTTAATCGGGACGCAATACCCATGTTTTCTTCCTTGCCGTAGAGTACGAACCCCGCCTGCTGGCGGGGTCATTATTATTATCGGTTTCAGGCCAGTTTACGCAGGAATCCGCAAATCAGGTCGATAAAGTTCTGACGTGAAAGTTCAGCCGCCGCCAGGGTTTGCGCGTGCGAGAGTTTCACATCCCCCAGCCCTTCCGCCAGATTGGTGATCGCCGACACGGCAACCACTTTCAGTCCGCAGTGGCGGGCGGTGATAACTTCAGGTACCACCGACATCCCCACCACATCGCCGCCGATAATTTGCATCATGCGAATCTCCGCGGCCGTCTCAAAGTTAGGTCCCGGATAAGAAACAAACACGCCTTCACTCAGCGTAAAACCCTCGTCGGCAGCTACGGTCTGTAAAATCGCACGATAATCGGCATCATAGGCATTCGCCAGCGAGAAGAAACGCTCACCAAAGCGTTCATCGTTCGGCCCAACCATCGGCGTTCCCGGCATGGTGTTGATATGGTCACTCAGCGCCACCAGACTCCCTGGCCCCACTTCCGGACGCAGAGACCCCGCCGCATTGGTGCAGAACAGCAGTTCGCAACCCAGTAGCTTCATTGTGCGAATAGCGTCGGTCATCACGGTCATGCCGCGCCCCTCGTAGAAGTGCCCGCGTCCTTTCATACAGGCGACCGGAACCCCGGCCAGATGACCGAGCACTAACTCGCCGGCATGCCCGTGAACGGTACTCACCGGGAACCCCGGCAGCTTCTCGTAAGAGATCGCCACCGCATCTTCTATCTGCTCAGCCAGCGCGCCTAAACCCGATCCAAGGATAAAAGCGACGCGCGGCGTGAAGTCAGGTTTATAGCCGCGGATAATATCAGCGCTGTTCCAGGGATTCTGGGAAAAGTGGGAGTCGGTCATGAGATGTCCTTATAATCAGCTAGTCATTCATTGAGTGAGGGAGGTAATGGTTATAGCGAGAGTACGCAATCGATTACCAATACAGTTTTCCCGGATGATCGATAGCAAATGTATATCAATCCTGGGCCCGGCAAGCGCGTATGAAGGCTAATTGTCCCTGCCAGAAATAGGAGGATGCACTGAAGGTCTGTCTTTCTATGCCGATATCGTAGGTTTAATGGCAAAAGGAAACCACGATGACCACCATCAACGTCTCAACCCCTTCCGTTCAAAGCGGCGGGAGTAGCGCAAAAACCGCTTCAGGTAACAGTACCGCCGCGCAGATCGCCCAGATTGTGGAGAAAATCACCCAACTGACGCAGAAGCTCAAAGAGGTGCCGGATAGCACTGGCAGCGCGGAAGAGAAGAAAAAACAACAAGAAATGCTCCAGACACAGATCAAAGTGTTGCAGGCACAACTGGCGCAGTTACAGCACCAGCAGGCCGAAGAAGCTCAGCAAAAGCAGGAACAAGCCCAGGTAAACGCGCAAGGCGTTAATCATCCTTCCGACGACCATCAGATTGATGTTTATATCTGATAAAGCGGATCCTGCGCACGTAAATTTGTTAATGCATTCGCCTGGGTGCGGACCACTTCCCACAACGCCTGGGCGGCTGTCGACAGCGAGCGATTCTTGCGACGCGCCAGCATCAGTTGCCGCTCCACCACCGGCGTCAGTCGCTTCACCTGCAAGTGGCTCCCCTGCGGCAACGGTAAGGCCAGCGCAGGCAGAATACTGATACCTATTCCCGCTTCTACCATCGGAAACAGCGTCGCCGGATGACCAATCTCCTGCACAATATTGGCCTCTATCGCAAAGTGCGCGAGCGCCGCGTCAATGAGCGGTCGACTCCCCGATGCATAATCCTGCAACACCAGCCGTTCCTCCCGGAGATCCTGCCAGTTCACCCATTCCCGTGTCGCCAGCGGGTGTGACTCATGGCAAAGCAGGAGAAAAGGTTCGGAGAGCACAGCTTCACATTGCAGATCGCTCACCGCCCCCGGATCAATCACAATGCCAAAATCCACTTCTCCCTGGCGGATACTCTCCAGTACCCACTGCTGCGGTCGATCGTGCAGGACAAAATCGATCGCCGGATAGCGCAAGTTACTTTGCGCAATGCACTGCGGAATGAGATGGGCGGAGATCGTCTGGCTTGCCGCCACGCGGACCGTCCCGGTGAGTTGCGTGCCCACCCTACCCGCTTCACGCAGCGTGATGTGTAGTTCATCCAGCAGTCGCTCCAGACGACCCGCCAGTTGTTGACCGGCGTCCGTCAGCACCACTTCTCGCGTCGTGCGATCCAGCAGTTTAACGCCCGTCTGGCGCTCTAGCTCTTTAATACTGTGGCTCACTGCCGACTGACTCAGGCCAATGCACTCGCCTGCACGGCTAAAACTTTTTTCCTGGGCTACAGTGACAAACACCCGAAGTTGACGCAGTGAATAATTCATCGATTCGATTCATATATAGATGCAATAAATCAATTTTATTTCTCAAAATGAAAAACGCAAAATAAGGACACCGAATTCCTGGAGTATTTATGAATATTTTTCGTATCCTCGATCCGTTTACGCTGACCCTGATTACGGTCGTCCTGCTGGCCTCATTTTTCCCCGCTGAGGGAGATTTTGTGCCTGTTGTTGAAGGCATCACCACCGCGGCCATCGCGCTCCTGTTCTTTATGCACGGAGCAAAGCTTTCGCGCGAAGCCATTATCGCGGGCGGCAGTCACTGGCGGTTACACCTGTGGGTGATGTGTAGCACCTTCATTCTGTTCCCGGTGCTCGGCGTATTGTTTGCCTGGTGGGCGCCGGTCAACGTTGATCCGATGCTGTACACCGGCTTTCTGTATCTGTGCATTTTGCCCGCTACGGTACAGTCGGCGATTGCCTTTACCTCGCTGGCGGGCGGTAACGTTGCGGCGGCGGTCTGCTCAGCCTCGGCCTCCAGCCTGCTGGGGATTTTCCTCTCCCCGCTGTTGGTTGGTCTGGTGATGAATATTCATGGCGCAGAAGGCAGTCTGGAGCAGGTCGGGAAAATCATGCTGCAACTGCTGTTGCCGTTTGTGCTCGGGCACCTTTCCCGCCCGTGGATCGGCAAGTGGGTCGCACGAAATAAAAAATGGATTGCGAAGACCGATCAAACGTCAATTTTGCTGGTGGTTTATTCCGCCTTCAGTGAAGCCGTCGTGAACGGGATCTGGCACAAAGTGGGCTGGGGATCGCTGCTGTTTATCGTCGTGGTCAGCATCGTGTTGCTCGCCATCGTGATTGCTGTAAACATCGTTGTGGCGCGCAAATGCGGCTTCAACAAAGCCGACGAAATCACGATTGTTTTCTGCGGGTCGAAAAAGAGTCTGGCAAACGGCGTCCCCATGGCCAACATCCTTTTCCCGACGTCCGTCATTGGGATGATGGTGCTGCCGCTGATGATCTTCCACCAGATTCAGTTGATGGTCTGTGCAGTACTGGCTCGCCGCTATAAGCGCCAGACCGAACAGTTACAGGAGCAGCAGGACAGCCGCGCCGCCAAAGCTTAAAGCGGGCGCTTCAGGGGCTGAACCAGCTGGCTCAGCCCTTCGGTTTTGATTAGCAGCGTAATTTGCATCAGCTCGCCCAGTTTACCCGCCGGAAACTCATCCTTGCGGGCAAACCACAGCAGATACTCTTCTGGCACATCGATCAGCCGACGCCCTTTATATTTACCAAACGGCATCACCGTGTTGGCAATCTCAACGAGCTGCTCTTTCTCCATCTCAGACACCCAGCAGGCGGAGCATTTCCGCTTCGTCAATCACTGCAATCCCCAGCTCCTGCGCTTTTGCCAGTTTGGACCCGGCCGCTTCGCCAGCAATAACCAGATCGGTCTTCTTCGAGACGCTGCCCGCCACTTTCGCACCGAGCTCCACCAGCCGCGCTTTAGCATCATCGCGCGACATCTGGCTCAGGCTTCCCGTCAGCACTACCGTTTTCCCGGCAAATGGACTGTCAATCTCTTCCGCATTGATCACCACCGGTGCAGGCCAGTGAATGCCTTCCGCCAGCAGTTGCCCGATGACTTCGCGATTGCTCTCTTCAGCAAAGAAATTGAACACATGGGTGGCGACCACAATGCCCACATCGGGGACTTTTTGCAGCTCGTCAATAGACGCCGCTTCCAGCGCTTCCAGAGTACCGAAGTAAGCGGCCAGACCGGCGGCCGTAGCCTCTCCAACTTCCCGGATACCGAGTGCATACAGGAAGCGCGCAAAGGTGGTCGATTTCGATTTTTCCAGCGCCTCCACCACGTTTTGCGCCGACTTCGGCCCCATTCGGTCAAGACCGGTCAGTTTCCCGGCTGTCAGCCGAAACAGGTCCGCCGGCGTGTGGACATACTCTTTCTCGACCAGTTGGTCGATAATTTTGTCGCCCATCCCATCCACGTCCATCGCCCGACGAGATACGAAATGCTTGAGCGATTCTTTACGCTGCGCGCCGCAAATCAAACCGCCGGTACAGCGAGCAACCGCTTCACCTTCCACGCGCTCAACGTCTGAACCGCATACCGGGCAATGCGTCGGAAATGCTACCGGACGCGTGTCGTCCGGACGTTCGGAAAGCACCACGTTGACCACCTGCGGAATAACATCGCCAGCACGGCGAATTACCACCTTATCGCCAATGCGCAGGCCAAGACGTTCGATTTCATCGGCATTATGCAGCGTGGCGTTACTCACCAGCACACCCGCGACCTGTACCGGTTCAAGACGCGCAACGGGAGTAATTGCTCCGGTGCGTCCGACCTGGAACTCCACGTCACGAACAAAGGTCATCTGTTCCTGCGCCGGGAATTTAAAGGCCACCGCCCAGCGCGGCGCACGTGCGACGAAACCCAGTTGCTCCTGTAGCGCCATCGAGTTGACCTTAATCACCACCCCATCGATGTCGAAACCCAGCGTCGGACGATCCTCTTCCACCTTGTGGTAAAACGCCAGCACCGCTTCCGGCGAGTCACACAGCGTCACGCGATCGCTGACCGGCAACCCCCATGCTTTGAATTGCAGCAGACGCCCCAGATGAGTATCAGGCAGTTCGCCGCCTTCCAGCACGCCAACGCCATAGCAGAAGAAAGTGAGTGGTCGCTTCGCGGTGATACGCGGATCGAGCTGGCGCAGCGAGCCCGCTGCCGCATTTCGCGGGTTAGCAAACAGCTTTCCGCCCGTGCGGCGAGCATCTTCATTGATCTTTTCAAAACCCGCCTGCGGCAGGAAAACTTCGCCTCGCACTTCCAGACGCGTCGGAATGTTATCGCCGTGGAGTTTCAGCGGAATGGCGCGAATAGTCCGCACGTTTGAGGTAATGTCCTCACCGGTCGTACCATCACCGCGAGTTGCGGCACTCACCAGCACCCCGTTTTCATAGAGAATGCTGACCGCCAGACCGTCCAGTTTCAGCTCACAGCACCAGGTCAGCTTGTCACTGCTCTTAAGACGGTCCTGCACGCGCTTGTTAAACGCCAGGAAACTCTCCTCATCAAAGACGTTGTCCAGCGACAACATCGGCACTTCATGACGAATCTGGCTGAAAGACGCCAGCGGCGCAGCGCCCACGCGCTGGGTCGGAGAGTCCGGAGTAATCAGCTCCGGGTGTTGCGCTTCCAGTTCACGCAGCTCGCGCATCAGGCGGTCATATTCTGCATCGGGGATTTCCGGCGCATCCATCACATGGTAAAGATACTCATGATGGCGAAGCGTGGTTCGCAGTTCGGTCAGTTGTTGTTCGATTGATTCCATATCGCACCATCAATGATAAAAAACCCCCGACAGGCGGGGGTTCAGAAAGGAAGTTGTCGTGCCTTGAGTGTATCAGGCGTTCGCGTCTTTCACTTCGCGGATACGGTCCTGATACTCGCGCAATTTTTGCGGCGTCATCATCCGACGCTGATCGTCGAGCACCACACCACCGACTTCATCGGCAATATGCTGTGCGGATTGCAGCATCAGTTTGAAGTTCTGCAGTTCATCGCCGTAAGACGGCACCTGCATAAAGATGGTCACGCCCGGCGTGGTGAAGTCGACCATTTCTGGATCAAACGTACCCGGGTTAACCATATTCGCCAGGCTGAATAACGCCGGGCCGCTGCCATCCGGACTCAGATGACGATGGAAAATATTCATGTCGCCAAACTTGAATCCGGCCTGCTGAATGCTGTTGAGCAGCACTTCACCGTTAAGCTCGCTGCCATGATGGGCGGCGACGTTCATGATGATTACCGCTTCTTTACGCTGAGGCTTTTCCGGGGCTGGTGCTTCTTCAACGACGGGCTCAGGCTGTGGCTCGACCACGGGTTCTGCAGGCTGGAAAGCCTGTGGCGACGGCTGCGGTGCAGTCGGCTGAACGGGCTGAATCTGCGGCGCGGCGGGCTGTTGTTGAACCGGCTGCGGCTGATGCACAGGTTGCTGTGGCGCAGGCTGATGCACCGGCTGCGGCTGAGCGGATTGCTGCGGCGCAGGCTGTGGCTGGTGTACCGGCTGCTGCGGCGGACGCTGGGCATGCTGCGGCTGTACCGGCACTTCAGACGATGGCTGAACCGGCTGACGCGGTTGTGCCGACGCATAAGGCGGCTGGTACTGGTGTTGCGGCGACTGGCGAGGAGCTTCATGCTCCTGCGGGTTGCCAGGGGCATGATTCACGCGGTGAACACGAACTTCACCCACGCCTTCGTCTGCTTCGACATCATCGTCATACGAGTCGTCGTCGCGTTTTGATTTCATGCGTTTCAGTGGACGATCGCGGAACATAGAAGATCGTTCTTTACGGCTGGTCCAGAAACCATGTACCAGTAAAGCGATTATGGCGATCGCGCCAACAATGATTAATATCAGACGCAAATCCTGCATCATTATATTCTCTGTTGTTCTAACACCTTGCCACCACGGCAAACATTTACTCACTAAGAGTATTTGCCGATTACGTCAAGTGCAAGTGTACTCTTAGCTTTCACAGCATAAAGATGAACGAAATCGTGCTTTTTGCTGTTTTTTCGAACATTTCCGAACTGTTCTGTGTGCGATAACCCGGTAAGATACCCGTGTTCGCTTAGGACTTATACGAAAAGGAGCATGTCCTGACTATGGTGTCATCATCTGTCACTGCGCCACGCAGCGGTTTTTACTACTTTGCTCAGGGATGGAAACTGGTTTCGCAACCAGGGATCCGTCGCTATGTCATTTTACCGCTACTGGTCAACATCCTGCTAATGGGCAGTGCGTTCTGGTGGCTGTTCACACAGCTGGATGTCTGGATCCCGTCGCTTATGAGTCACGTCCCGGACTGGCTGCAATGGCTGAGCTATCTGCTGTGGCCTGTCGCGGTCATCTCTGTGCTGCTGGTGTTTGGCTATTTTTTCTCGACCCTGGCCAACTGGATTGCCGCGCCGTTTAACGGGCTGCTGGCGGAGCAACTGGAAGCGCGACTCACCGGCGCAACGCCGCCGGACACGGGCATTCTGGGGATCATGAAAGATGTGCCGCGGATTATGAAACGCGAATGGCAAAAGCTGGCCTGGTATCTGCCACGCGCCATCGTACTGCTGATCCTTTACTTTATTCCCGGCATCGGGCAAACCGTCGCCCCCGTACTGTGGTTCCTGTTCAGCGCCTGGATGCTGGCCATTCAGTATTGCGATTACCCTTTTGACAACCATAAAGTGCCGTTTAAAGAGATGCGCACTGCTCTGCGCAGCCGTAAGGTCACCAATATGCAGTTTGGTGCGCTCACCAGCCTGTTTACCCTGATCCCGGTTCTTAATCTCTTCATCATGCCAGTGGCAGTCTGTGGCGCCACGGCGATGTGGGTGGATTGCTATCGTGCTAAGCACGCGTTATGGAAATAACGAAAGTTTGTGTAAATAAGAGGTTGTTTATAACGCCTCTTATTCCATACTGATACCCATTATTTCTTCATAGCATATAGATATGCGAAATCCTTACTTCCCCATATTCGTCTGAAGGGTATGCTGGGAAGGTATCCCAATTTCATACAGTTAAGGACAGGCCATGAGTAAGATTTTTGAAGACAACTCGCTGACTATCGGTCATACGCCGCTGGTTCGACTGAACCGTATCGGTAACGGACGCATTCTGGCGAAGGTGGAATCACGTAACCCGAGCTTCAGCGTGAAATGCCGTATCGGTGCCAATATGATTTGGGATGCTGAAAAACGCGGCGTGCTGAAACCGGGCGTCGAGCTGGTTGAACCCACCAGCGGCAACACGGGTATCGCGCTGGCCTATGTCGCGGCGGCACGTGGTTACAAACTGACGCTGACCATGCCGGAAACCATGAGTATCGAACGTCGTAAACTGCTGAAAGCGCTGGGTGCCAACCTGGTGCTGACCGAAGGCGCAAAAGGCATGAAAGGCGCCATTCAGAAAGCAGAAGAGATTGTCGCCAGCGATCCGGCGAAATATCTGTTGCTTCAGCAGTTCAGCAACCCGGCAAACCCAGAAATTCACGAAAAAACCACCGGTCCGGAAATCTGGGAAGATACCGACGGCCAGGTTGACGTTTTCATCTCCGGCGTGGGGACTGGCGGGACGCTAACCGGCGTCACCCGCTATATTAAAGGCACCAAAGGCAAAACCGACCTGATTACCGTTGCCGTTGAGCCAACGGATTCCCCGGTCATCGCTCAGGCGCTGGCAGGCGAAGAGCTGAAGCCAGGTCCGCACAAAATTCAGGGTATCGGCGCCGGTTTCATTCCGGGTAACCTGGATCTGAAACTGATCGACAAAGTGGTCGCCATCACCAACGAAGAGGCGATCTCCACCGCCCGCCGCCTAATGGAAGAGGAAGGCATTCTTGCCGGTATCTCCTCCGGAGCCGCAGTGGCTGCCGCGCTTAAGCTTCAGGAAGATGAAACCTTTACCAATAAGAATATTGTGGTTATCCTACCGTCATCGGGTGAGCGTTATTTGAGCACTGCACTGTTTGCCGATCTCTTCACAGAGAAAGAATTGCAACAGTAATGCCAGCATGTTAAAAACGCGTAAAAAAGCACCTTTTCAGGTGCTTTTTTGTGGCCTGCTTCAAACTTTCACCCCACCTGCCATTGCTTCACCCCACCAGGTCTGGTATTTAACCTGATTAATTATTTTGAAGCGCGAAATTAATCGTTACAGGAAAACTGCTAGCTGAATCGATTTTATGATTTGGTTCAAGTATTGATTTAGCGGCATAATGTTTAATGACGAGCGAAACGTCAGCGGCCAGAGGTTGACAGCAACGGATGGCGTAAAACACCTGGTGTGTCGCGCCCGTTTACGCCGGCGCTAACAATACAGGCTAAAGTCAAACCGCCAGGCTAGACTTTAGTTCCACAACACTAAACCTATAAGTTGGGGAAATACAATGTTCCAGCAAGAAGTTACCATTACCGCTCCGAACGGTCTGCACACCCGCCCTGCTGCTCAGTTTGTTAAAGAAGCGAAAGGCTTCACTTCTGAGATTACTGTGACTTCCAACGGCAAAAGCGCCAGCGCGAAAAGCCTGTTTAAACTGCAAACTCTGGGTCTGACTCAGGGTACCGTCGTGACCATCTCTGCAGAAGGTGAAGACGAGCAGAAAGCCGTAGAACATCTGGTCAAGCTGATGGCGGAACTGGAATAAGTTTTTCCGGGTTCTTTTAAAAATCAGTCACAAGTAAGGTAGGGTTATGATTTCAGGCATTTTAGCATCCCCGGGTATCGCTTTCGGCAAAGCACTTTTGCTGAAAGAAGACGAAATCGTCATTGACCGGAAAAAAATTTCTGCCGACAAGGTTGATCAGGAAGTTGAACGTTTTCTGAGCGGTCGTGCCAAGGCATCTGCACAGTTAGAAGCGATCAAAACGAAAGCTGGTGAAACGTTCGGTGAAGAAAAAGAAGCCATTTTCGAAGGGCATATTATGCTGCTCGAAGATGAGGAGCTGGAGCAGGAAATCATAGCCCTGATTAAAGATAAACACATGACGGCTGACGCGGCTGCGCATGAAGTTATCGAAGGTCAGGCCACTGCCCTGGAAGAACTGGATGATGAATACCTGAAAGAACGTGCGGCTGACGTACGTGACATCGGTAAGCGCCTGCTGCGCAACATCCTCGGGCTGGCAATTATTGACCTGAGCGCAATTCAGGATGAAGTCATCCTGGTTGCCGCTGACCTGACCCCGTCAGAAACCGCACAGCTGAACCTGAAAAAGGTGCTGGGTTTCATTACCGACGTGGGCGGCCGCACTTCCCACACCTCTATCATGGCGCGTTCTCTGGAACTGCCAGCCATCGTGGGTACCGGTAGCGTCACCTCTCAGGTGAAAAACGACGATTATCTGATTCTGGATGCCGTAAACAACCAGGTTTACGTCAACCCGACCAACGAAGAAATTGAAAAACTGCGCGCCGTTCAGGAGCAAGTTGCCACTGAAAAAGCGGAACTGGCTAAACTGAAAGATCTGCCTGCCATCACCCTGGATGGCCATCAGGTTGAAGTGTGCGCCAACATCGGTACCGTGCGTGACGTCGAAGGCGCAGAGCGCAACGGTGCGGAAGGTGTGGGTCTGTACCGTACTGAATTCCTGTTTATGGATCGCGACGCGCTGCCGACTGAAGAAGAACAGTTTGCAGCTTACAAAGCCGTGGCTGAAGCGTGTGGCTCTCAGGCGGTGATCGTGCGTACCATGGACATCGGCGGCGACAAAGAGCTGCCGTACATGAACTTCCCGAAAGAAGAAAACCCGTTCCTGGGCTGGCGTGCTGTGCGTATCGCGATGGATCGTAAAGAGATCCTGCGCGATCAGGTTCGCGCTATCCTGCGCGCGTCTGCTTTCGGCAAACTGCGCATTATGTTCCCGATGATCATCTCTGTTGAAGAAGTTCGCGCACTGCGTAAAGAGATCGAAATCTACAAACAGGAACTGCGTGACGAAGGTAAAGCTTTTGACGAGACCATTGAGATTGGCGTGATGGTGGAAACACCGGCTGCGGCAACGATTGCTCGTCATTTAGCCAAAGAAGTTGATTTCTTTAGTATCGGCACCAATGATTTAACGCAGTACACTCTGGCAGTTGACCGTGGTAATGATATGATTTCACATCTCTACCAGCCAATGTCGCCATCTGTCCTCACATTGATCAAGCAAGTTATTGATGCTTCTCATGCTGAAGGTAAATGGACTGGCATGTGTGGTGAGCTTGCAGGCGACGAACGTGCTACACTTCTGTTGCTGGGGATGGGTCTGGACGAATTCTCTATGAGCGCCATTTCTATCCCGCGCATTAAGAAGATTATCCGTAACACGAACTTCGAAGATGCGAAGGTGTTAGCAGAGCAGGCTCTTGCTCAACCGACAACGGACGAGTTAATGACGCTGGTTAACAAGTTCATTGAAGAAAAAACAATCTGCTAATCCACGAGATGCGGCCCAATTTACTGCTTAGGAGAAGATCATGGGTTTGTTCGATAAACTGAAGTCTCTGGTTTCTGATGATAAGAAAGACACCGGAACTATTGAGATTGTTGCACCGCTCTCTGGCGAGATCGTCAACATCGAAGACGTACCGGATGTCGTTTTTGCTGAAAAAATCGTGGGTGATGGCATCGCTATCAAACCAACCGGTAATAAGATGGTTGCACCGGTTGACGGTACCATCGGCAAAATCTTTGAGACCAACCATGCGTTCTCTATCGAATCCGATAGCGGTATCGAACTGTTTGTTCACTTCGGTATCGACACCGTTGAGCTGAAAGGCGAAGGCTTCAAGCGTATCGCTGAAGAAGGCCAGCGTGTGAAAGTGGGTGACCCGGTAATTGAATTCGATCTGCCGCTGCTGGAAGAAAAAGCCAAGTCAACCCTGACTCCGGTTGTTATCTCCAACATGGACGAAATCAAAGAACTGATCAAACTGTCCGGTAGCGTGACTGTGGGTGAAACCCCGGTTATCCGCATCAAGAAATAATTCTTGCCGCAGAGAAAAATGGCGCCTTCTGGCGCCATTTTTTTATCTACCGGATGGCAAACCCGCCTGATGGCGCATACGCCGCCATCCGGCATCAGTTCGCGGTTACAATGGTGAGGTCACCGGGCGATAACACTTTTCACGCATCAGGATTTTCATCCCTTCCGGCCCGCTCTCCAGCATCCGCTTTTCTGAATCAGAAACCAACAGTTCGCACTGATAGCCGCCCGTGATGCCAAACATCGCGCGCGCCACGCAGATATCTTCCAGCGCATTCAGCCCGCTGGTTTCAAAATGTCCCACGATACGTCCCTGCTGACAAACCACTAACCGATAACTCTTCATCGCGCCTCCCCTGCCGGAGGCAGTATCAGTTCGTCACATCCGCATTGCTGCGTCCAGGTCATCACCGCCAGTACGCGTTCCGCGGCCTGTTGCGTTGCCTGCGTCAACGATTTCCCCAACACAATGCCGCTAATCAACTCGGCACAGAACAGATCGCCGGTCCCTTTCAGATCGGTTTCTACCCGCGGGTGCTCAATCACATCCAGCGTTTGGGCCGTGACCACCGCCACATTGATGGTTTCACTGTCCTGTCCTGGCGCGCTGGTGATGACAATCCACTTCAGCGTGTCGGTCAGCAGCGATCTCGCCGCGATAACAGCCTCCTCCAGGGTGCGGCACGGCATACCGCTGAGCATCTCCAGTTCGAAGACATTCGGCGTCAGCCCCTGCGCCAGCGGCAGCAGGTGATGTCGATAGGCATCCGGTATCTCGGCTTTCACATACATTCCGCTGTCGGTATCGCCAATCACCGGATCGACCAGAACAGGAATGTCAGGATGCGTTTGACGAACGTTTTGCAACCATTGCGCCAGCAGCACGATTTGTTCTGCGCTGCCCATATAACCGGTGGTCACAGCCTTTAACTCGCGCAGCGCATCACGCTCGCTTAACGCCAGCAAATAACCGCGGAACCAGTCGGCCGGAATAACGCCCCCGTAGAACGTGTCATAGTGCGGAGTATTACTGAACAGGACGGTAGGCACCGCCGTCACCCGCAAACCCTTTGCTTTGATGGCTGGCACAGCGATGCTATTGCCGACGCTGCCATACACCACCTGTGACTGAACGGCGACAATATCGGTCTGCAACGCCCGATGCTTATCGTCGAAGAGCACTGACTGAATATCACTCTCCTGCTCCATTAACTTCTCCTCTCACTGGACAGCGGGCGGGTGCCTCACTATTATCGTCATATGCTAAAATTCATTTTGTCATAGGTCAATAATGATCGACGGAAAAACCGCCAGCGAAATCTTTGACAGTATACGGCAGCACGTCACCAGCGGCGTGTTGTCTGCAGGTGAAACATTGCCGCCGGTACGGGAACTGGCTGCGCAACTCAATGTAAATCGCAATACTGTTGCAGCGGCCTACAAACGCCTGGTGACATCCGGACTGGCGCAAAGTCGTGGCCGCAATGGCACCGTTATTAAAAGCGCCTCGACGCCCATCGCACGCGAAGGCGGCGACCCCCACACGCCGCTTCACGATCTCTCCAGCGGAAATCCTGACCCGACTCGCCTGCCGGACCTGAGCCGTTACTTTGCAAAATGTCATCACGACCACCGCCTGTACGGTGACACGCCGGTTTCCCCGGAGCTAAAGCGCTGGGCCACGCAGTGGATGCAGGATGCCGTTCCCGCTGCGGGTGAAATTGATATCACCAGCGGCGCAATTGACGCCATTGAACGCCTGCTGAGCGCCCATCTGCTGCCCGGCGATAGCGTGGTGGTTGAAGACCCTTGCTTTTTAAGCAGTATCAATATGCTGCGATACGCCGGATTCAGCGCCAGCCCGGTGCGCGTCGACAGTGAAGGGATGCGACCAGAGGGGCTCGAACAGGCGCTGAGTAAAGGCGCCCGGGCAGTGATCGTTACACCTCGAGCGCACAACCCGACGGGATGCAGTTTAAGCGCCGCACGCGCTGGCGCATTACAGGCCATCCTTGCACGATACCCACAGGTACTGGTGATTGTTGACGACCACTTTGCCCTGCTTTCCGCCTGCGCGTGGCATCCGGTGATTGCGGCAGAAACACTCCACTGGTCGATCGTTCGCTCAATGTCGAAAACGCTGGGGCCAGACCTGCGTCTTGCCATTGTCGCCAGCGATCCCGCGACGTCAGCAAAATTACGCCTGCGTCTAAACGCCGGCAGTCAGTGGGTCAGCCACATTTTGCAGGATCTGGTTTACACCTGTCTGGCAGACCCCGTCTGGCAGCAAACGCTCGCCGAATCCCGCCAGTTTTACGCCGATCAGCAGCGCAAACTGGCGCAGGCACTGCACGCACAAGGCATCAACAATATTTTCCCCGGCGATGGTCTGAACCTGTGGCTACCCCTTGCCGAAGCCAGCCAAAACGTTGCATTCGCGCTGGCGAAATCCGGTTGGCTGGTGCGTGAAGGCGACGCTTTCGGCGTTAACACGCCCGCACAGGGTCTGCGTATCACCCTTTCCACACTCAATGACAACGACATCAACCGCCTGGCCGGCCATCTTCATCAGGCGCTGAGCCAATAACAGGAGAGTATCCGTGCACGTCCATTTTATTATTCACGAATCATTTGAATCGGCAGGCGCTTATTTGCCGTGGGCTGAAACGCGCGGTCATCACATCACCTGGACCCGCGTCTATGACAGCGAACCGGTTCCGGCCAACGCCGATGGCTTTGATATGCTGGTCGTGTTTGGCGGCCCGCAGTCACCGCGCACCACGCTAGCAGAGTGCCCTTATTTTGACTCTAAGGCTGAACAACACCTGATCAATCAGGCTATCTCGGCGGGTCGGATCGTGGTCGGGATCTGTCTGGGTTCACAGTTGATTGGCGAAGCGCTGGGAGCCAGGGTCTGCCA
This sequence comes from Citrobacter sp. RHB35-C17, assembly GCF_013816795.1. Lineage (NCBI taxonomy): Bacteria > Pseudomonadati > Pseudomonadota > Gammaproteobacteria > Enterobacterales > Enterobacteriaceae > Citrobacter > Citrobacter sp. RHB35-C17. The sequence goes on from NZ_CP057150.1 coordinate 3,296,659, forward strand.
GAGTCCGGAAAAAGAGATTGGTCACTATCCCATTACGCTGACCGAAGCAGGAAAACAGCATCCGTTGCTTGCCCACTTCGGCTCTCCGCTGACGGTCGGCCACTGGCATAACGACATGCCAGGGCTTACCGATCAGGCCACGGTGCTTGCCACAAGCGTCGGTTGTCCACGACAGATCGTGCAATATGGCAATTTTGTCTACGGCTTCCAGTGCCATATGGAATTTACTGCCGAGGCGGTGGAAGGACTGATTCAACATTCTGAGCAAGAGCTGGCGGAAGCCAAAGGGAAGCGCTTTATTCGCTCGAAGGCGGAAATGCGCGAATGGGATTATAAGGAAATGAATGAAAAACTCTGGCAGTTCCTGGATCTGCTGGTGAAAAAACGTCAGGGTTAATCCGCATGCCCGGTCATCGCCGGGCAATAGGGTTAAATCCCCGCGCCCTGGCTGAAGTGCTCTTCGCCAAACACGCCGGTAGAGAGATAACGATCGCCGCGATCGCAAATAATCGCCACTACCACCGCGCCCGGATTGGCTTTCGCAATCCGTATCGCACCGGCGACCGCGCCGCCAGAGCTGACGCCACAGAAGATCCCTTCACGTACCGCCAGTTCACGCATAGTGTTCTCCGCGTCTCGCTGGTGAATATCGACGACCTGATCGACAAGCTGAGCATTAAAAATGCCCGGCATGTATTCCGCTGGCCAGCGGCGAATCCCCGGAATGCTGCTGCCCTCTTCCGGTTGCAGACCCACAATAGTGACCGTACGGGCCTGCTCGCGCAGAAAGCGAGAAACCCCGGTGATAGTACCAGTCGTCCCCATGCTGGAAACAAAATGGGTGAGACGTCCGGACGTTTGCCGCCAGATTTCCGGCCCCGTAGTGGTGTAATGCGCGTACGGGTTATCAGGGTTATTGAACTGGTCCAGCAGCTTGCCTTCGCCGCGCTGAGCCATCTCCAGCGCTAAATCGCGCGCCCCTTCCATCCCCTGCTCTTTGGTCACCAGAATCAGCTCAGCACCGTAGGCGCGCATCGCGGCGCGGCGTTCCTGGCTCATGTTGTCCGGCATCAGTAGCTTCATACGATAGCCTTTCAGGGCCGCAATCATCGCCAGCGCAATGCCAGTGTTCCCGCTGGTAGCCTCAATTAATACATCACCAGGCGTAATCTCCCCGCGTTTTTCCGCTTCAACAATCATCGATAACGCAGCACGATCTTTCACCGACCCCGCCGGGTTATTGCCTTCCAGTTTGACCCAAATTTCACTGCCATTATCCGGCGTCAACCGTTGCAGCTTCACCAGCGGCGTGTTGCCAATAGTTTGTTCTAATGTGTTCACAATTTCAGTCCACAACCCAGACCTGATAAACCCAGCGCCATCAGGCAAATGTGTATTGCCGGAGGCAGCATAACTGTCTTATCCGGCCTACATAAAAAACGCTCTGAGATTACGCTATTTCTGCGAAAACAACATCATCATGACGTTCAATACGCTGATTGCCGTTATACAAGCGTGCATTTTGCAGGCCTACAAACAGACGCTCGCCGCGTACCGGAGCATCGTCCCCTTGCATGACCACGGTCAACGGGTCGTGATACCACCCGAGCGGCTGCACGACCAATTGGGTGTAATGACCTTTCGGGCTGGCTTCAATAACCTGAACCGGCAACGGTGAATCCAGACTGGTACGGCGGCTGATATCGACTTCCCATGGACGCAGGAACAGATCGACCGGCCCCTGATACGCAGGCGTATAGCCCAGCGGCCAGCGGTGTGCGCCAACGTGGAACTGCCCACCACGAATGGTGCCTTGCAGGCGGTTCACTTCACCCATAAATTCCAGTACAAAGCGGGTCGCCGGTTCACGCCAGACCTGATCCGGCGCATCGGCCTGTTCAATATTCCCCTGGCTCATTACCACCACGCGGTCCGCCACTTCAGTGGCCTCTTCCTGATCATGCGTGACAAAGACGCTGGTGAATTTCAGCTCTTCATGCAGTTGACGCAGCCAGCGGCGCAGCTCTTTACGCACCTGCGCATCAAGGGCACCAAACGGCTCATCCAGCAGCAGAATTTGTGGTTCAACCGCTAACGCGCGGGCCAGCGCAACACGTTGTTTTTGCCCACCTGAAAGCTGCGCCGGGAAGCGATCCGCCAGATGTGCCAGTTGCACCATCTCCAGCAGTGTCGTCACTTTGGCTTTAATCGCCGCCGCATTGGGACGCTCACGACGCGGCAGGACGCTCAGGCCAAAGGCGATGTTGTCGAACACCGTCATATGGCGGAACAGCGCGTAGTGCTGAAAGACAAATCCCACCTTACGATCGCGCGCATGCAGGCGGCTGACGTCGGTACCATGGAAGCGAATATGTCCGCTGGACTGGTGTTCCAGCCCGGCAATAATGCGCAGTAGTGTGGTTTTACCGGAACCGGACGGCCCCAGCAAGGCAACCATCTGACCTGAAGGAATATCCAGTGAGATATCGTTCAGCACCTGGGTGCGACCAAAAGACTTCTTAATATTGGCAATCTCAATGCTCATGATTTTCCTCCTGTTGCGCGCGTTTTTCCTGATTCTCCAGGCGCCATTGCAACATGCTCTTCAAAAACAGGGTAATAATCGCCATCAGCGTCAATAGCGCCGCAGCGGTAAAAGAGCCGACGCTGTTGTAGTCCTGCTCCAGTAATTCAATCTGTAACGGCAGCGACAGGGTTTCGCCGCGAATTGAGCCGGAAACCACCGACACCGCGCCAAACTCGCCAATCGCACGGGCGTTAGTCAGCACCACGCCATACAGCAGCGCCCAGCGAATGTTCGGCAGCGTCACGCGACGGAACATCTGCCAGCCGGATGCGCCCAGCAAAATCGCCGCCTCATCTTCCTGACTGCCCTGACTGAGCATCACCGGCACCAGTTCACGTACCACAAACGGACAGGTGACGAAGATGGTCACCAGCACCATCCCCGGCCAGGAGAACATAATTTGCAGATTATGCTCGTCCAGCCAGCCGCCCAACGGGCCGTTGGAACCGTAAAACAGCAGATACACCAGCCCCGCCACCACCGGCGAGACGGCAAAAGGAATATCCAGCAGCGTCAGCAGCAACTGGCGGCCCGGAAAGTTAAAACGGGTCACCAGCCAGGCCAGCAGAACGCCAAACACCAGGTTCACCGGCACCGCAATCAGGGCGATCAACACCGTCAGCCAGATGGCATGCAGCATATCCGGATCGGCCAGATTCTGTAGCACGGGCATCACCCCTTTGCTGAACGCCTGGACGAAAATGGTGATCATCGGCACCAACAGGATGAACACCGACACCAGCATGCCGGTGCCAATCAGAAACCATTTTCCCCAGTTGATGCGGGGGGCGTCATAACGCTTCAATTGAGTAACTTCCGCCATTAGTGACCTACCACACGTCGGCCAAAGCGACTTTGCAGGGTGTTAATTGAAAACAGCAGCAATAACGATGCCGCGAGGATCACCGAGGCAACCGCGCTGGCGGCAGGGTAATCAAACTCCTGCAAACGAATAAAAATCATCAGCGAGGTGACTTCCGTTTTCCAGGCAATGTTACCGGCGATGAAAATCACTGCGCCGAACTCGCCAAGGCTGCGGGTAAACGACAGCGCGACACCGGCCACCAGCGCAGGTGACAGTTCCGGCAGGACCACCTTGCGAAAGCTTTGCAGCCGCGTGGCGCCCAGGGTTTCCGCCGCTTCTTCATATTCCGGGCCTAACTCTTCGAGTACCGGTTGCACGGTACGCACCACGAACGGAATACTGGTGAACGCCATCGCCACCGCAATGCCAAGCCAGGTGTATGTCACCTTGATATCAAATTTTGCCAGCCATTCGCCGTAGAAACCGTTAACGGAAAACAGCGAAGCCAGCGTCAGACCGGCAACTGCCGTCGGCAGCGCAAACGGCAGGTCCATCAACGCATCCAGCAACGTGCGCCCCGGGAAACGATAGCGGGTTAAAATCCACGCCATCAGCAGGCCAAACACACCGTTAAAAATCGACGCCACAAACGCCGACAGTAGCGTCACTTTATAGGCAGCAACCACCTGCGGATTGGTAATCACATCCCAGTATTGCGCCCAGCTCATCTGTGCCAGTTGCATCACTAACGCACTGAGCGGCAGCAGCAAAATCAGGCAAACGAACAGCAGGCTGGTGCCCAGGCTTAAAGTAAAGCCAGGCAGTACGCGTCGGGAGGAGACTGCAAACATTACTTACGCCCCGCCGCCAGCAGTTTGTCCAGTTCGCCACCGCTGGTGAAATGGGTTTTCATCACCTCAGGCCAGGAGCCAAATTTCTCTTCCACGCGGAACAGTTCGGTCTGTGGGAATTTATCTTTCAGCTTGTCCATCACCTCCGGGTTGTTCACGCGGTAGTAGTAGTCCGTGATGATGGTTTGCGCCTGCGGGCTGTACAGCCAGTTCAGATAGGCTTTCGCCGCTTTCTCGGTGCCATTGGCCTGCACATTTTTATCCACCCAGGCAACCGGGAACTCAGCCAGAATATTGGTTTTCGGGATAACCACTTCAAAACCCTGCGCTTCATACTGTTTGCGAATGTTGTTCACTTCGGACTCAAAGCTAATCAGCACATCGCCCAGTCCGCGCTCAGCAAACGTCGTGGTCGCGCCGCGACCGCCGGTATCAAACACTTCGACGTTTTTCAGGAACTGGGTCATGAACTGTTCGGTTTTGGCTTTATCGCCGCCGTCCGCGTTATCGGCGGCGCCCCAGGCAGCCAGATAGGTGTAACGGGCGTTACCGGAGGTTTTCGGGTTCGGGAAGATCAGCTTCACATCAGAACGGACAAGGTCGTTCCAGTCGCGAATGTTCTTCGGGTTGCCTTTACGTACCAGGAATCCCATCGTGGAGTAAAACGGTGAGCTGTTGTTCGGCAAACGGCTTTGCCAGTCAGCCGGAATCAGCTTGCCTTTGTCATGCAGGATCTGCACATCGGTCACCTGATTGTAGGTCACGACGTCGGCTTTCAATCCCTGTAAAATTGCCAGCGCCTGCTTTGAGGAGCCCGCGTGCGACTGCTTAATCGTCAGCTTATCGCCGCCGTTATCTTTCGCCCACTGCTGTTCAAACGGCGGGTTGAGGGCGGCAAACAGTTCGCGGGAGACGTCGTACGAGCTGTTCAACAGCTCCGTCGCCTGCGCCTGACCGACCAGTAACAACGACGCCATCAGCGTCAGATATCTTTTTTTCAGTAAGTTAACGGCCATTGCGCACCCTTATAAATTTGATGACTTTCTAATAGCCATAATATTTATAACGAGTGTGAAAGGAGTAACGGTTTTATATACCGTTTACTGATTTGAAAGTTGAAAAGGGAATAAGAGAAACCCCTCCTGATGGTCAGAAGGGGTTGTGCGGTCGTCAGATTCCGACGCTGACGGTCTCCGGCAACGTGCTGCCGCCGTCAATCACGTTTTGCGTGCCCGTGAGATAGCTGGACTCATCCGACGCCAGGAAGGCGGCCAGTTCACCCACTTCCAGCGGGCAGGCCAGTCGACGCAGCGGGATCGCCTTCGCCATTTCGGTCAGCACTGCTTCCGGATCGTCCGGGTTAGACTGCTGCGCAATGCTTTCCGCCATCGGGGTACGCACGTAGCCCGGGCAAATCGCATTCACGCGAATCCCCGACTGGGCGTACTCCACCGCCAGCGATTTGGTCAGCCCGACAATCGCGGCCTTCGACAACGCATAGGCCGTTTCGCCCGGATCGGCGACCATATCGCCAGTGACCGAGGACATCATCACGATGCGTCCGTCTTTACGCTTAATCATCTCCGGCAGGACCGCTTTGGTCATGTTCCAGACGCCTTTGATATTCACATCAATGTGGAAGTCGCGATCTTCGTCGCTCATGTCGAGGAAGCTGCCCAGACGGCAGACGCCTGCATTGTTGACCAGAATGTCGATGCGGCCTTCCACCTCTTTCGCTTTCTTCAACGCCGCCGCCACGGAGGCGGGATCGGTCACATCCGCAATCACCGCCGTACAGCGATGCCCGCGGCCACCGAGTTCATCCGCCAGCTTTTCAATCTCATCGGAGATATCCAGCAAGATTAAGTTCGCCCCATGCCGGGCAAACACTTTGGCGATGCCTTCGCCAATGCCCTGTGATGCGCCCGTAATCAATGCTGTTTTGCCCGTGAGTTTACCCATTTCAATGCTCTCCTTGTGAATATGAAGTCTCACACTCCATTAACATTGAAAATACAGGAAAAAAGGATACGTGCTGAGGAACAGCTCACTAATTAAGGTAAATCTTAGATAAAAATCATCCCCGCCGGGGCGGGGACACTATTTTTATGCTGGTCGTAGCGACGTGCGTAAGCGGAAAATTACAGTGCCAGCAAACGGTCCAGCGACGGCGCAAAGTAATACCCGCCGGTCACCGGTTTGGTGAAGCGCAGCATGGCGTCACGTTTTCCGTCGGTGTCGCCAAACATGCTCAGCAGTTGCTGTTCAATGTTATGCAGACGCGCACAGTAGGCGCAGAAATAGAGACCATGAGTACCGCTGACGGTGCCGTATGGCAGGCTCTGGCGAACAATTTTCAGCCCTTTGCCATCTTCTTTCAGATCCACACGGCTCAGGTGCGACGTTACCGGGCGATCGTCGCCATCGATCTCTTCGTTGGCTTCTTTGGTACGCCCGATCATCATCTCCTGATCGTGAATACTCATGCGGTTGAGCTGCTTCAGATTGTGTTCCCAGCGCTGAACAAAGACGTAGCTGCCACCCGCATCCACGCCGTCTTTGATGACCGCCACTTCGCGGCGCGTCTCTTCCCCTGCCGGGTTTTCCGTACCGTCGACAAAGCCGCTGAGATCACGCTCTTCCACCCAACGGAAACCGTGGATCTCTTCCTGGACCTCAATGCAATCGCCGAAGGCTTCCATCGCCGCCTGAGCGACAGAGAAATTCACATCGTGACGCAGAGAAAGAATGTGGATCAGCACATCGTACTGGGTCGCCGGGGCCAGGCCTTTACCGTAAGGGATAAAGTCTTTCAGCTCTTCAGCCCCCACTCCGCCGCTCAGGGCGCGCCAGGTGTTGTTGCCGAAGGCCACGACCGCACCCAGATGGGCGTCCGGGAATGTCGCCTGGAAGGTCGCCAGTTTATCGGCGAACGCTTTGCTGGCACCACGCAGGGCATCAACGTCGCCTTTTACATTCGCTTCAATCCAAATCGCCGCACGGCAATGCTCTGGCAAAATGCCACTCTGAACCTGAGACATCATTCCTCCTGAAAAATGAGAATGCCACGCAATCGTGGCATTGATGGGCGTTATTTTACCCTGTTTTTACGTTCGAGGGTTTGTTCAGACGCAAATTAACGACGCCAGATAATTTTGCTCACTTTCCACGCTTTCAGCGTATCGTCCGGCGGCATTAACCCTTCAGGCCCCTTCCATTCACCGGTAAAGAGATAGCTGATGTGTTGACTGCCTTCGGCTTTACATTCTACTGCGCTCTGCTCAGCGTGGCTGGCAGGCTGACAATTGCCGAACGCTTTGCTGTAGAGGTCGCTAAACGGTGTGCCAATTTCAACGCCCGCGTCGGAAGGAATCCCGCTATCCAGGACATCAATGCGGCTGATGTTTCCCTGCTCGCCGTGAATGACCATCGCCACCTTGTCGCCGTTCATGGCTTCGAAAAAGCGCACCACATTGCCATTCTCGGTCTTCATGCCACTGCGCAGGCGATAGTCGCCGTCCAGCGCATCGGCAATGGCCTGTTCATTTAGCGGCGTCGATGCCGTGAGTGCGCCAACGCCCTGTTCGGTTACTTCTGTCGATGAACCAAACCAGTTCCACGGATTGGCGGCAGACCAGTTTACCGACGACAGCGTCGAACAGCCGGTCAGCACCAGCGGCATAGCACATAACACTACACGCAGCGATTTCATCTCACTTCCTTTCATTAATGATCAACGTTACCTGGAGTCCGGCTTCACTAAAAAGTTCCGTTATTCTTTCTCCAGAGTAAAACAGGCGCTCATCCGTCGGTTGGTCAATAGCCACAAAAGCGCCACGATATCCGCCACCACCAGCGCCAGACCCGCGCCATTGACAGGATCGCCATTGCACCAGAGAACGGGCTGCCAACAGAGCAGCACCACCTGCGCAACAATCAATAGCAGTCGCAATGCCTGCCATAAACGCGGAAAAGTGTAACGTCGCCCGCTCAGTAAAAATGCGAGCACGGCAGGAATGCCGGGTAGCAGCCCCAGCCAAAAGTTGTCGTGATCGGGATAAAACAGATTCAGCAGCGCAGTACCCTGCTCGCGAGAAGAACCGGCGATCACAAACAGCACCCAGGTCCGCGCCTGAAGCAGCAGCACAAGCCAGAACAAAAAGGGCAGACGCAAATGGCCGTGGCCGTCGTAATCTGCAGGATGAAACTCAATATTCTTCATCTTCGATCAGGCGTTTTCCGAGACACAGCACGTCGGAATGCTCATAGCCGAGTCGTTCATACATCCCCAACACCACGTCGTTATCTTCACGCACCATGATCTGAATCTTCGGGCAACCGCGCGCAATGAGTTTTTTCTCAAGCCGGTTAAGCAGCGCATTGGCGATGCCGCGACCGCGAAATTCCGGGTGCACGCCAAGATAATAGGCCGATCCGCGATGACCGTCGTAGCCGCCCATCACCGTCCCCACCACTTCCCCGTTTACTTCCGCAACGAGAAACAGGCTAACGTCATGGTTCACCTTCCGCTCGATATCCATTTCCGGGTCATTCCACGGACGCAACAAATCGCAGCGCTCCCAGAGGGTGATCACCTCTTCGAAATCTTCCTGGCGAAAAACGCGTATCTCCATGGTATTGAGGCCCTTTTCAAGGTTAAAACTCCGATTATGGCGCGAACGCCCCATTTAGCCAATATCTGACGCGAAACGGCGGAAAAAATGGCATAATAGCGGATTGTCACGTATTGAAATGAAAAGTAAAACAATTCTCAACATCAAGCGTCGTAACGGATTACGCGATACGATATAACATCAGGACTCTTTTTTTTACAACTCAGGCCGTATGAGCACTTTTAAACCGCTAAAAACTCTCACATCGCGCCGCCAGGTGCTGAAAGCCGGACTGGCGGCACTGACATTAACAGGGATGGCGAACGCCACAGCCAAAGAAGCCCCACTGAAAACCAGCAATGGTCACAGTCAGCCTGCCACGAAAAAATCAGGTGGCAAGCGCATTGTCGTGCTGGACCCGGGCCACGGCGGTATCGACACCGGCGCCATTGGCCGCAACGGCTCCAAAGAAAAGCATGTTGTGCTGGCGATTGCGAAAAATGTGCGTTCCATTTTGCGCAGCCAGGGGATCGACTGCCGCCTAACGCGTTCGGGCGATACCTTTATTCCCCTGTACGACCGCGTCGAAATCGCCCACAAGCACGGCGCGGATCTGTTTATGTCAATCCACGCGGACGGCTTTACCAATCCCAGCGCGGCGGGCGCGTCGGTGTTTGCCCTCTCCAATCGCGGGGCCAGTAGCGCCATGGCGAAATACCTTTCCGACCGCGAAAACCGCGCCGACGAAGTCGCCGGTAAGAAAACGACCGACAAGGATCACCTGTTGCAACAGGTGCTCTTTGACCTGGTACAGACGGATACCATCAAAAACAGCCTGACGCTGGGGTCACATATTCTCAGGAAGATCAAACCGGTACATAAACTGCACAGCCGGAATACGGAACAGGCGGCGTTTGTGGTGCTAAAATCACCGTCAATCCCGTCGGTACTGGTTGAAACCTCGTTCATCACCAATCCGGAAGAGGAGCGACTGCTGGGCACCACGGCATTTCGTCAGAAGATCGCCACCGCCATCGCTAATGGTGTGATCAGCTATTTCCATTGGTTTGATAATCAGAAAGCCCATTCGAAGAAACGGTAATCATGAAACCCGATGCTCTACGCGTAAAACAGTTCCTGCTGAACCTGCAGGATGCCATTTGCCAGCAGCTCACCGCCATTGACGGCGCGGAGTTTGTCGAAGATAGCTGGCAGCGTGACGCGGGCGGCGGCGGAAGGAGTCGGGTGCTGCGTAACGGCGGCATCTTCGAACAGGCTGGCGTCAATTTTTCTCACGTACACGGTGACGCCATGCCAGCATCGGCCACGGCCCATCGCCCGGAACTGGCAGGACGCAGTTTTGAAGCGATGGGCGTGTCGCTGGTCGTGCACCCGCTCAACCCTTATATTCCCACCAGCCATGCCAACGTGCGTTTTTTTATTGCCGAAAAGCCGGGTGCCGACCCGGTCTGGTGGTTTGGCGGCGGTTTTGACTTAACGCCCTACTACGGCTTTGAAGAAGACGCCATTCACTGGCATCGCACCGCGCGCGATCTGTGTCAGCCGTTTGGCGACGATGTCTATCCACGTTACAAAAAGTGGTGCGATGACTATTTCTTCCTCAAACATCGCAACGAGCAGCGTGGCATCGGCGGGCTGTTTTTTGACGATCTGAACACGCCGGATTTTGCCCACTGTTTCGCCTTCATGCAGGCCGTCGGCGAAGGCTATACCGAGGCGTATCTGCCGATCGTTGAGCGCCGCAAGGCGATGAACTGGGGTGAACGTGAGCGTAACTTCCAGCTCTATCGTCGCGGTCGTTACGTGGAGTTTAATCTGGTGTGGGATCGTGGCACCCTGTTTGGGCTTCAGACCGGCGGGCGCACAGAATCCATCCTGATGTCGATGCCGCCGCTGGTGCGTTGGGAATACGACTGGCAGCCGGACGCTGGCAGTCCGGAGGCCGCTCTCAGCGATTTTATTCAGGTGCGTGAGTGGGTGTAATTGCCTGATGGCGGCTTACGCCTTACCAGGCCTACAATCCATTGCAGCCTGCGTTCATCACATCCACTGGCGCATACGCTGGTGCAACGTCAGCGACGGCTTCTCGGCAAACAATTGCTGGTAGTCGGTGGCGAACTGCCCTAAATGCCAGAACCCCCACTGCATTGCCGCATCCTTGACCGTGGTACTCTGCGACCACGGGCTGATTAATTCCCGTCGCACCGCATTCAGGCGGATCCTTTTCAGCCACGCATTCGGTCCAATCCCCAAAATGGCGTGAAATGCATTCTGCAACGTACGACGGCTGACGTGAAGCTGGTTGCAGAGGTCGAGTACCGTCAGCGGCTCCGACATATTTTCCAGCACATACTCACGCGCCCGGGAGAGCAGTTTGCGGTAGCCCTGGTGGCTGATACTCTCCGCCGAGTTGATAGGATGCGCGTCCTCCAGCATCATGCCCATCGCCAACAACAGATTATCCCCCAGCACCTTACGCACTGCGGGTTGATGAAGATTCTCCGGGTTCTCGCTAAAAGTCGCCAGCGCCTGCTGGACAAAGCCCCACAGCGCCGCCTTGTGCTGCTCTTTGACCTCCAGCGCCGACTGGTTGCGCAGCATATGCAGCACCCTTTCCGGATTATGTAAAAACTGTGCCTGACGGGAAATCACATCCTCTGAAATCACTACCCCGAGAATCGTGTAATCATCCGGCGTGCTCAGCTCGAACTCCGTACCGCCCGGGCGGGTCGCAATCTCGGCGCTGCCGAGACACTGTGCGCCAATAAATCCCTGCTCGCCCCGCGTGGCCGGAATGCCAAACCAGAACGAATTCGGCCACACCAGGCATGACTGACGCAGCGCCAGTCCGGTGTATTCGCGAAAAACCTGAATGTCATCGAGCAAGATTTCCGTGAATTCACCATGAAACTTCCCCGGATGCAGTTGATCGTAAATCTGCTGCCAGGCAGTGATGGTCAGGGCGTGCTCATAAACATCCGTGGTCCGCCGCTGGTGAACGTTGTCCACTTCCACCTTTGGCGTGAGTTTAACGTCTTCGGGTAACGCTTCATGATAAAGATGGTGCAAACTGGCTGAACGGGTCTTTTTCATGATCTTTTATGCCGGACGCCTGGTAAGACGCCCGGCCCTCCGACAGGTTAATTTTTTAAGCGATAGCGACTACTGCGTTTACGCAACGCCCCGTCAGTGAAGAGCTGTTCCAGTGCGTTTCTGGCCTCTTCAAGCGGCCAGCCAAAGTGCGCGGCGACCTCTCCTGCCGTCATTCCCTGACGCGCTGTAGCGAGCTGCGCCAGCAGCGCGTCGGCGTATTCAGACCGTACAGGTGCTTCAGGCTTCGGCGCTATCTTCTGCTCAGGGGATTTCGACGCGCGCTTAAATCCGCCGATCAGCCACTGGGTGTCGTCTTCTGGCCGACCAATTTCTTTGCGGCTGATGACGCGGCCTGTCCGCTGTGCTGCGGCGCTTCCGGCATCCAGCGCCGCACGACACGCCGCCAGATCGCCTTCCACCACCAGCGTCACTTTACCCGGGTCAAGCACTTCATGACTCAGCAGGTTGACATTAGCCGCCTTCAGCATGGCATCCGCCGCGTCCACGGCGGCAACCATGCCCTCCACTTCCAGTAACCCCAGTGCATTGATCATTGATGACCTCCGTTACGCGCGCTGAACAGGATTACGGGCGATGTCCAGAACCGCATCGGCAAAGGCATTACAGGCAGCTTTACAGGCAGCCTGGCTACCGGTCAAAAACGCCGCCGAGTAGTTAGTTTCTGACGGAGGCGGCACGTAGGTCACCAGTTGAACATCGGCGGATTTCATTGCCGCATCAATGCCATACGTTGCTTCCAGCGGCGGTGCCACCAGATAAGCCAGCGGATCGCCCAGCGCGATCCCTGCCGTTGACGACAGATAAGAGCCGGTACGCGACACCACATGCGCCAGGAACGCGGTGTTTTCCGCATCGTTCGCCCACTGGAACGCCGCGCCGCCTTCGATATGCGCCACCATCGCATCCAGCCCGGCGCGCACTTCCGCCGGGTTTGGACCGCCCAACATAATCAACACTTCACCGGCTGTCGGCGACGGCCCATGGGCCGCCCCGGCGTACAGCGAACGGCCATACACCACTTCAACCATCGCCTGTTTTGTCGCTTCGTCTGCGGCAATATACGTCACGTCATCAGAATCTGCCGTGATGAGACCGAGGCTACGTATATGCGACGGTAATTTAAGTTCGCGTGCAAACCCGTCGTTCACGGAAGCAATCACGCGCATCGCGCTGACCGACGGTCGAATCAAATCTAATGCTGGCATGATGCCTCCTTAACGGGTCATGTTAATGCCGGACGCTTTCTGCTCCAGCATGCGTTTGGCCAAATCCACGATGACAGCAGCGGCTTCTACCGGCGGCGTACCGCCCTGGTGGATGTTGGAAATACAGGTACGGTCGGCCTCCACCGTCGTCGCCACGCGCGGTGAATAGACCGCGTAGCAGGAGAGACTCTCCGACTGCCCCAGTCCTGGACGTTCACCGACCAGCAGAATCACCACTTTCGCTCCGAGGATCTCGCCGATCTGGTCTTCAATCTTCACGCGGCCATAGCGGACAAAGAACGGTGTCCCGACCTTCAGCCCGGCCTGCTTCAGACCGGACAGCAGCGGTGGCAGGATCTCTTCATAGTTCGCGGTGATCGCATCGGTAGACAGGCCGTCAGACACCACCACCTGAACATCCGGATTTGCGACGCACTGCGATTTCAGCGCCTCTATGGCTTCCTGACTCAAACGGCGGCCCATATCCGGGCGCGTCAGGTAGAGATTTTTGTCGCTGATTTCCGAACGCACTTCCAGCAGTCCCTGCGCTTTCACCCACTCTTCCGGCACCTCTTTCAGTACGGTGTCTTTTGAGCGTGAGTGGTCGGCGAGAAAACGCAGCAGCGCCTGAGTGCGTGGACGCGGACCGGCACGCCCGGTGCAAACGCGCGCTGCGGTACTGCGCCGCAGTTCGGTCAGCACCTCTGCGCGATGCGGGTTCTCCACGCCAATCCAGGCTTTTGCTTCAGCGGAGCCCAGATCCAGCGCGCAGCTCTCTGTAGTCGACGGTGCCGCACACTGAGGTTTGTCGCAGGACTGCGACGGGGCGGCGGTCTGCGGCTGTGTCTGTCCCATTGACGCCATTACGCTGCGTACAATTTCTTCAATCTGTTTTTGATCCATTGTTTGTCATCCCCGCGTCATCAGAAGAACAGTGACGGATCGCCCGCCCGTTTGGTCAGGCGACCGTTTGCCATAATGCCCATCGTTTCCAGCCAGCGTTCAAACTCCGGCGACGGACGCAGATTCAGCAACTGGCGTACGGTCGCCGTATCGTGGAAGGCGGTGGTCTGGTAGTTGAGCATGATGTCGTCGCCAAGCGGCATACCCATGATGTAGTTACAGCCCGCGGTGGCGAGCAGAATCATCAGGTTTTCGTTGAGGTTCTGATCGGCATCGGCATGGTTGGTGTAGCAGCAGTCACAGCCCATCGAGATGCCGCTCAGCTTGCCCATAAAGTGATCTTCCAGACCGGCACGAATAATCTGGCGGTCATTGTAGAGATACTCCGGCCCGATAAAGCCCACCACGGTGTTCACCAGGAATGGATCGTAATGACGCGCCAGGCCGTAGTTACGTGCTTCCATCGTTACTTGGTCCGCCCCGAAGTTCGCCCCGGCGGAAAGCGCCGAACCCTGTCCGGTTTCGAAATACAGGCAGTTTTCTCCGGCGATCCGGTTAAACTCCGCCCCTACCGCACGCGCTTCGTCCAGCATTGCCAGCTCTACGCCGAACTCTTTTAAGCCCTTTTCACTGCCGCAGATACTCTGGAAGATCAGTCCACCCGGCGCACCGCGACGGATCGCTTCAATCTGCGTGGTAACGTGCGCCAGCACACAACCCTGGGTCGGGATGTTGAACTTGTCGATCACCCCATAAACCGTGTCCAGTACGCGGCTTAAGTTCTCCACATCGTCGGTCACCGGGTTGACGCCAATCACCGCATCGCCGGCACCAAAAGAGAGCCCTTCGTAGATTTGCGCGGCAATACTCTGCACATCATCACGGGTATCGTTCGGCTGCAGACGACAGCTGAAGGTGCCCGGAATACCGATCGTGGTGTTGGCCTTTTTGATCACCGGCATTTTCTTGCCGCCGTAGATCAGATCGGCGTTAGAGCAGATCTTCGCCACTGCCGCCACCACTTCCGAGGTCAGTCCTTTACGCGTAAAGGCAATATCATCAACCGAGGTGTCATCGCTCAGCACATGCTCACGCAGCTCGCTGATGCTCCAGTTCTTAATGCGGTTGTAGGCCGTTTCGTTGACATCGTCCTGAATCAGGCGTGTGACGCAATCCTCTTCATAGGAAATCACCGGGTTATTGCGAATATTCGCCACCGTCATTTCCGACAACACCTGTTTCGCCGCGACACGCTCCTGCGAGCTTTGCGCCGCGACGCCGGCCAGCACATCCCCCGAACGCAGTTCGTTGGCTTTTGCCAGCACCTCTTTTACATCCTTAAACTGATAAACATTGCCGAACAATGTGGTCTTTAGTTTCATAAGTCGTTCCCTCAGGAAGGAAATGCGAGTGATTTCACCGTCACCGGCACAACCGATCCGCCAAACAAAGGCGTACCAATGTCGATATAGTCGCCCGCCCGGACAATCACTTCGTCAATGACCGCCAGCGGGAGTTGCTGTAACTGTGGGCGCAACAGCATGCCCAGCGCTTTACCAAAGTCCTGCTCGGCCACCACCAGCAGGGGATGCGGATTCGGGTAACGCGCGATGAAGGCCAGCAGCGCGTCGATGACCGTAAGTAATGCGGCGTAACGCACCGGTAGCGAGGCGGGAAGCGCCAGTACGTATGCGTCAGTCTGTGGATCCAGATCGAGCTGCGTCAGCGCTTGTTGCCACGCGCCAACCAGATCGGCGTCATCCATCGGGATCGCCACCGGCAGATTGCGCAGCGGCAACTGAACCCCTTCCAGCCAGATGGTGCTGCCCGAGAGCGACAGCGTGTGCGCCCCTGCGCCAATCACCGTAGCGCGCACGGTCTGCGCCGGAAACTGCACGTTCATCGCACGCAGACGCGGATGCTCATGCAGCGCCGTCGCCAGCAGCGGCCCAATATCAGAAAAGCAGAACGGATCGGCAGGCAGATTGCGATAGCACTCTCCCACGCCGCCGGACAGGGTGATGACCTCCGGCTTCGCGTCCGCTGGCAGTAACCCGGTTTGCATCAGCGTTTGCGCCAGCGGCGACAACGCGCCGTCGATCACTTCTACGATCAGACTCGCCATCCGCTGCGCCACCAGCCCTAACTGCGCGACGGTCAGTGAACGGGCATCGGTACCCACCCCGAATACCTCATCGACAATCTTCTGACCGGGTTGATGGGCATGTACGACGCGCCCTTGACCGTCGGTCTCCAGCAGACGCCCGCCGACGTTCAGACAGGCGGTGCCGCTCACCTTTCCGGCATCAAACAGCGCATAGTTCGAAGTGCCGCCGCCGATGTCGATGTTCAGCACCCGGCACATCCGCTGTTCAGACAGGGTTTGCGCCCCGGCGCCGTGACCGGCAATCACCGATTCCAGATGCGGTCCGGCACTGGCAACCACAAAGTCACCGAGCGACTGGGAGAGTGTCATCACCGCCGGGCGCGCGTTGCGGGTTTTCGCGCTCTCGCCGGTGATGATGATGGCTCCTGAATCAACCGATTCCGGCGCGATCCCCGCCGCCTGATACTGCGCGAGGATCAGCGCTTTAAGGTCGTCCTCCCGTAACCCGCCCTGCTTATCGACGGGGGTAAAGAAGACCGGGCTTTGCCAGCTAATGTCGCGTTTGATGAATTCGTAACGGGGCACCTGCGACACTGCCGCACGGTTAACCAGTTCCAGGCGCGAGAAGATCACCTGCGTGGTCGTGGTGCCGATATCGATACCGACGCTCAATAGCTGGCGCGTGTTCACGATTGCGCCTCCATTTCCGTTTCTGCCGGAACGTTTTCATCTTTTGGCACCAGCATCATGGCCACGCCAATCGCCGTAACACCGCCAATCAATTTGCCGACAATCATCGGGAAGATCATGGCGTTCATGTTGGCCGCCGCGAAGCCTAAGTGGTCACCCAGCGCGAAGGCTGCGGAGACGGCGAAGGCGCAGTTGATCACTTTGCCGCGGGTATCCATCTGCTTCATCATGCCGAACATCGGGATGTTATTCGCCAGTGTCGCCACCATGCCGCCAGCTGCCATATTGTTGATTTTCAACAGGCTTCCGACGCGCATCAGCGGTTTCTCAAACCAACGGGTCAGTAACAGCACCATCGGATACGCCCCGAGCAGTACGCAGGAGATAGAACCGATCACTTCAATGGCACGCATCACTTCACCGGGGGTGTCGCCAGGTGCCATAAAGATGGGGTCGAGACCGGGGATCAGCTCCCAGCCCAGCAGGAACTTGATGACTGCCGCGGCGAGACCAATGGTGATCAGCGCAACGAGAAATTTGGCGAAGATCTGGAAGCCGTTGATCATTTTTTCCGGGATGAATTTCAATCCCAGCGCCACCAGCACGGCGACGATAATCACCGGGATCATGTTCATCAGGATCAGCGCGAAGGTGAACTCGACCGGTTGTCCGTTGATCTCAACGCCCGAATACATCGCGACCAGACCACCGGCAATACAGCCGATAGGGATCGTGACAATGCCTGCCAGCACCCCAAGCGCCAGATAACGGCGGTCAGACGGCTCGATAATGCCCAGCGCAACGGGGATAGAGAACACGATGGTGGGCCCCATCATTGCCCCCAGAATCAATCCCGAATAGAGCCACGCCGCGACGTCGCCACCCGCCAGCTCTTTGGCAAGGAAGAAGCCGCCCATATCGCACGCCAGCAGCGTTCCGGCGAACATGGATGGGTTCGCGCCAAGCATTTCATACAGCGGAATAATCACCGGCCCGAGCAGTTTGGCTAACACCGGCGCCAGCGCGGTCATACCGACCATCGCCAGTCCCAGAGCGCCCATCGCCATAAACCCTTCTTCGAACTGACCGCCGGATCCCTCAATACTTTTGCCGAACTTCCCGAGGAAACGCGCCGACCCGCCGAACTGCGACAGGATCCTGTCCACGGCGGCAATCAGCATAAAGAACATCATGATGTACATGATGATTTCGTTAATTCCCATACCCTTATCTCCATTTGCCAGGTTTTTCGTAGACCGGATAAGCACAGCGCCATCAGGCAATGATGCCGCGTTTTGCCGGATGGCGGCGCGAACGCCTTATCTGGCCTACGTCCTGGTATGCTTTTATTGTGCCGCCGCGTACAACTCGATAATGTTGCTCTGCGTGGCGGTGCGTGGGTTGCTGCGTATACAAATATCCTCCAGCGCGGCTTGCGCCCAGACGCTGTAGTGTTCTGGTTTTGCGCCGACATCAGCAAGCCGTTTGTTCAGGCCCACCTCCGCAATCAGTTCGCTGACGGCGGCGATAGCGTCGCGATCGTCTGCTTTCTTATTTGTCAAGGCGCGTCCGATATGGCTAAAGCGTTCGCGACACACCATACGGTTAAAGCCCATCACCGTTGGCAGCAGCATGGCGTTCGCCTGGCCGTGCGGAATGTGCAATGTGGCGCCAGGCTGATGCGCCATCGCATGACACAGCCCCAGCCCGGCGCTGGAAAACGCCATTCCTGCCATGCAGGAGGCCAGCAGCATGCTCTCCCGTGCGGCGAGGTCGTGACCGTAGCCCACCGCTTTCGGCAGCGATTTACCAATCATTGCAATTGCGCCAATCGCCAGGCTGTCGGTAAACGGCGAGGCATTCAGCGCACTGTATGCCTCAACCGCGTGCGTCAGCGCATCAATCCCGGTCATTGCCGTCACATGAGGCGGTACGCCTTCAGTCAGCGCGGCATCAAGGATTGCCACGTCCGGCATCAGCGTCGCATGTGCCAGCACCTGCTTGCGTCCTGTCGCCGCGTCGATAATCACCGTTACGTTCGTGGTTTCCGATCCGGTTCCGGCGGTGGTGGGGACAGCAATCAACGGCAGTCGCGGGCGTAAGCTGCTGTATTCCGTCATCTGGGCCAGCGTCTGATGTGGATTCGTCACCAGCAGGGCGACAGCTTTTGCCGCATCCAGCACCGAACCGCCGCCAAAGGCAACAACGCCGTCGCATTTTGACTCGCGCAATTGGGCGACCGCTGCGCAGACGTCGGTGATGCACGGCTCACCCATCGGACACGGCCAGACCGTCATCGCCACGCCTTTCATCGCCAGACTGCGCTCTAACGACGCGGTCATCCCCGCCTGATGCAGGAAACTGTCGACCATCACGAACAGATGGCTTAAGCCTCGCGATTGCGCTTCCTGTCCGCAGGAACTGAGCGCCCCGAGCCCGCACAGCGTGACCGGCGGTACGCTGAACGTTTTCATGCGTTGCAGATTCAGGGTATCGAATGCCTGAAAGAGCGCCGTCTGCAATTCAGCTTGCATAGATTCCCTCCGCTTTCTCTCTCCCGCTGTTGGCGATCGCCAGCGGTGTCATAAACAGGCTATGCCGGGGCAGATGTACCTGGAGTTCAGGAAAGCGCTGGCGAAACAACGCCTCTACGCCCGGTTGCATACAAGAGCCGCCCGCCAGCCATAAATCGGCTATTTCTTGTCCTTCGATATGACGAGCAACGATCTCCGCCATTTTCTCGTAGACCGGTTTCACCACCGGCCAAATCTCCTGCGCGTTGCTGCGCTTGACCTGCTCGGCCTCTTCCAGCTCGATGCGCCGGTTTCCGGCCAGCGTCAGCGAAATGTGGTGGCCGCCCGTCGCTTCATCCGCCGAGTACGTCACTTTGCCCTGTTTGACGATGGCGATCCCGGTCGTGCCGCCACCGATATCCACGACACCGGCGTTATCCAGTTGCAGCAGATCGGCGACCGCGGTTGGTTCATCCAGCACATGGCTGACCTCCAGCCCGGCAGATTCCAGCACGTTGATGGAGATGCGCGGGTCGGTGCCCGGCGGGAACGACGTCGCCGCGTGGGTAAACCGGCTGCCGAGCTGTTGTTCGAGCGTATCGAGATGGCGGCGCACAATAGTGACCGCACCGAAGAAATCCCAGACGATGCCGTCGCGCACGACGTCAGCCCAGTCAAGACACACCGCGACCGGCTGTCCGTCACCGTCGACAACCATCGACACCACGTCGCAGGTGCCGAGATCAACACCCAGCCACAGCGCGGAATCGCTCGTCGCAGGCGCCTGATTACACAGGTCAGCGGCTTTTTGCAGTCTTGGCGTGAGCCAATTTTCTTCGTCGTGCGCCATCATTCATCCCTTATACAATTCGAAACGCATCCACCAATACACAGCGACGCAGACGCACAAACGTACGCGCGCTGGTCACCCCTTCCCCGGTTGGCGTGGTGATGGTCATGGTGGTCCAGCCTTCACCGCCCAGCCCCAGCCCGGCAATGCACGGTCCATTCTTGACAAAGATGCTGGTATCAATGGCGTTCGCCATCCGGTTCATGTTGTCGATGTTGCGTGAGTGCATCGCAGCGGTATGGTGGCAGCCGCCTTCCAGTTGCACCGCCAGCGCAATCGCCTCGTCGACATTTGCCACCCGCACCACCGGCAGAACCGGCATCATCAGTTCCGTGACGGCAAAAGGATGCGTGGCTGACGTTTCAACAAACAGCAGACGGGTTTGCGGCGGAACTTGCAGGCCAATGGCGGCGGCGATTTTTGCCGCGTCGCGTCCGACCCAGTCACGACTGACAGTGCCTTTGCCGCGTTCATCGATATTTTTCAGCAGCACCGGCTGGAGCTGTTCGGCCTGTGCGGCGCTCAGTTTCACTGCCTGCTGGCCTTCCATCAGGCGCATCAGCTCATCCGCCACGCTATCGACGACAATCAGTACCTTTTCATCCGCGCAAATGATGTTGTTATCGAAAGAAGCGCCTTTGACGATGGATTGTGCAGCCCGCGCCAGATCCGCCGTCTCATCGACGACCACCGGCGGATTACCGGCACCGGCGGCAATCAGACGTTTATTGGTGTGTTTGCGGGCAGCGTCGACCACCGCTTCGCCGCCGGTGACGACCAGCAGACCAATGCCTGGGTACTTAAACAACCGCTGTGCGGTTTCAATATCCGGGTTCGCCACGGTCACCAACAGGTTTTCCGGGCCACCCGCCGCCACCACCGCCTGGTTAAGTAGTGTGATAGCGCGTTGTGAAACGCCTTTCGCCGCCGGATGGGGAGCGAACACGACGCTGTTACCCGCGGCAATCAGGCTGATGGCGTTATTAATCACCGTCGCCGCCGGGTTAGTAGATGGCGTCACTGAGGCGACGACGCCCCACGGCGCATTTTCGATCAGCGTCAGGCCGTTATCGCCGGTGAGTACCTGCGGCGATAAGCACTCCACGCCCGGCGTCCCGCGAGCCTGTGCCACATTTTTGGCAAATTTATCGTCGACGCGTCCCATGCCGGTCTCTGCGACGGCAAGTTCCGCTAATTCTTTGGCATGCTTTTCGCCCGCTTCACGGATGGCGTGAATGGCAAGCTGGCGCATCGCCACGCTCTTCAGCCCCTGCTGAGCGACTTTTGCTGCCGCCACCGCATCATCCAGGGAGGCAAAGACGCCCATTTCATGAACGGCGGTCGCGGGTTGACTGCTGTCTTTCATTTTCAGCAGTACCGCTTTCACCACCTGTTCAATATCCTGTTGATTCATGATGTTCAGTCCTATTTGTGGAATATCACCTGACCGCCAGCCACCACTTCATCGACGATACCAATCACGCACAGATCGACAGGGGACGCTTCGCTGCGATGCGCCTGGCGAGCAGAACTGCCGCTAACCAGCAGCACCCACTCCCCGGTTCCCGCCCCGATGCTGTCAATGGCGACGGCACACTGCCCGTCGGGATTTCCCTGGGCATCGATCATCTCCACCATCAGCAATTTGTCGTGTGCCAGTCCCTGATGGCGTACGGTACAAACGATTTGTCCTGTGACGACTGCCAGTTTCATACCCGCCTCCGTGGGTTACGTTGTGCTGCGATCCTGTAGGCCGGATAAGCGCAGCGCCATCCGGCCCCCAGTCCTGCTTAGATGTTGCTGTCGCCTTTGAAGCTGATCGGGAAGACTTCTTCCAGATCGCCATGCGGACGCGGAATCACGTGAACGGAGACCAGTTCGCCGATACGCTGTGCCGCTGCGGCACCGGCATCTGTTGCTGCTTTGCAGGCCGCGACATCGCCACGAACCATCGCAGTCACCAGACCGCCGCCAATCTGTTTCACACCAACCAGCTTCACGCGTGCGGCTTTTACCATCGCATCAGAGGCCTCAATCAGTGCAACCAGGCCCCGGGTTTCAATCATTCCTAAAGCTTCCATTGTGTTTTCCTCTCATGGGGTCCAGAACGGGACCATTTATACAACCAGGGTTTGTGAGTCACGTTCGCGTCTCACGTCAGTCTGGCGCGGCATGGCTGCCACCAACGCCAGTTCGATAATTTCCTGTACGCTACAGCCTCGCGAAAGGTCATGAAGCGGTGCGGCAAGCCCCTGAATCAGCGGCCCGACGGCACGATACCCCCCCAGACGCTGGGCGATTTTGTAACCAATATTGCCGGCCTCCAGTGACGGAAAAACCATCACGTTGGCGTTACCGCGCAAAGGGCTGGCGGGCGCTTTTTGCGCAGCGACCTCCGGCACAAAGGCGGCGTCAAACTGCAATTCGCCATCCACCAGTAGCGTGGGCGCACGTTCGCGAACAATCTCCGTAGCCTGCTGCACGTTCGCCACACAGGGATGACGGGCGCTCCCCTGACTGGAGAATGACAGCATCGCCACACGCGGTTCTTCACCGGTGATGGCGCGCCAGGTGTCGGCGCTGGCGATCGCGATATCTGCCAGTTGCGCCGCCGTCGGCTGCGGCACCACGCTGCAGTCGGCAAACCCTAACGCGGGTCCGACGTACTGCGGCAGCATCAGGAAAATGGACGACAGCGTTTTACATCCCGGCTGCAGGCCAATAATGCGTAAGCCCGCACGCAGCACGTTAGCTGTGGATGAAAGGTTGCCAGCGATACAGACATCCGCCTGGCCTGCGCTTACCATCGCCGCAGCAAACATCAGCGGGTCATTGAGTTTCTCAAGGGCATCCGGCGGCGTTTTCTCTCCAGACCGGGCGAGCCAGCGCTGGGCGAACGCTTCACGCATCGCCAGATTGCTGTACGGGTCGATAACCTGAATACCGTCCAGCGCCACCCGATGTGTGAGGGCAAACTGGCGCAGTGCGAACGGACTGGCCACCAGAATGGGGTGCGCCAGACCGTGCTGTTGCAGGTAATGCGCCGCTTTCAGCACGCGTTCGTCTAACGCATCCGGAAAGACCACCCGGGCCGGCGCCTGCTGAGCCCGTTCACGGGCGCGTTCAATGATCATTGTTCACCTCCCAGTCGCTGTTGGATCTGGTTGACGGTGAGTGGGTGTTTGGTGACACACAGAATCATCATCACGTAGACCGCGCTGGAGAGACGGTTCAGCGCCTGCAAAATATCCGGGCGCAGGACGTCAAATCCGCGGGTGATAAAGACCTGGGCGGCGATCGTTTCCGTCTCGCGAATTTTGGTACGTAGCAGATTCAGCAGCGCGGACTCACGACCATGACTGGCTTCAGGTACCAGATGATCGTGCTCCAGATAACGCAACGGTTGATGGGAAAGACGATGCAGGTCATCCTCGTTCAACCCAACGATGGACTGTGCCGCCAGGGGTTCATCCATCGCATCGGCGCGCATAATGTTGCCCAGCCGCGAACGAATATCCGCCAGCCAGGGCTGCCACGGCTCCGCCAGTTCGATTTGCAGCCACACCGCCAGCGCGATGGTGCTGTCCAGCGCGGCGCGAAAGCCCAGACGCGGATCGCTTTTGGCGACCATTTTGTCCGCCGTCAGGTGGGTCAAGGTGTCAGGCTTTTTCGCCACCGGCTGGCGACACAG
This sequence comes from Citrobacter sp. RHB35-C17, assembly GCF_013816795.1. Taxonomy (NCBI): domain Bacteria; kingdom Pseudomonadati; phylum Pseudomonadota; class Gammaproteobacteria; order Enterobacterales; family Enterobacteriaceae; genus Citrobacter; species Citrobacter sp. RHB35-C17. The sequence goes on from NZ_CP057150.1 coordinate 3,320,609, forward strand.
TTCACAGCAGGCCTGGGGATGCGTATCGCTACTGGTTAACCCGTGCACCGGCTGCGGCTGCTGTTGCTCGTCGTCGACAAACAGACTGCCCTGCTCATCCAGAAACTTGATGCGCAGATGACGGCCTTCCAACAGTTCGCGGGCAGAGGGCGTCAGGCGAGCGTCAGCGGGGAGATGGATTTCCGCCCCTTCGCTGAGCGTATGGTTCGCTCTGAGCCATGCTTCGGTGATGAAATCTTTCATACCGATTGCCAGTTCGCAGGCCACGCAACGTACAGGAAGCGCACGGTCGTCGGCGTGCCAAATTCAATGCTCGAGCCTTTCGGGATGAACATGACGTCCCCGGCTTTAGCGATCATCGTTTCGCCTTCATGGCGCACATGCAGTTCTCCGTCGAGCACCATGTCGATTTCGTCGTAGTTCAGCGTCCATGGGAAGAATGCGTTATCCCACTGCATGAACCCGGCGGCCATACTGCTGCCATCCTGCTCGGTGACGAGATCGGTCAGGCCTACGCAGTGTGGCTGCGCACCATCGAAGCGGCCAAACTTAACGCTGCTGCCGTCGATCACTTTGATGCCGCCTTTGCCGGTCACCGAGTGAAAACCCGGTTGCATCTCGCCCTGCTCCAGCGACTGTTTTTCCTTCAGCACCTTGTCCATCAGCTGTGAAACCAGACTCTCGGTAAACTGCCCTTCTGGTAGTTGCGCGATGATAGTTTCACGAATGCGCTGGGTTTCAGATTTGGCCTCGTCGACACTGCACGCTGCCGTTGGCGCGGATCCCTCGCGCTCCACAATCGTGATGCCCAGTAACTCCGCGACTTCACGGGCTTCCGGAGTGATGATGCTGGCGCGCAGCACCACCGACATCTCTTGTTCGCCTCGTGCGTGCGCCGCACGTATATCGTTAGCTGTGATAAGTTTTTTCACCTGCCCCTTCCTCCTTTTGGCTGAGCTCAGTCAGATAGTCCACCAGGTGCTGCACGCTTTGCGGGTCATGGCTGTTGAGCTCGAAAATCGGCCCCTGAAACCCAATTCCGCGCAGTAATTCCCGCGTTGCGGTTACGTCGGCATCCGGCATATCCGTTTTGCTGATCACGGCGATGTGTCGTTTACTGGCACCGATATCTAACAGCCCGGCAGGTAAGCGACTTTCTTTGTCATTGGCCGCATGGACATAAATCAACGTATCTACATCCTGCAGCGTAGTAATTAAGGCGTGATACCAGCGGGGATGACTAAAATATTCCCCCGGCGTATCGATATCGCCATTTTCATTAAATTCCACGGCCTGGGTTTTTCTGGCGAGGGAATAATTTCCCTGTAATGCATTAAAAAGCGTTGTTTTTCCCGCGCCGACAGTGCCAACAAACGCAATACGTTTCATGAACACCTCAAAATTAGCTTTTCGTCAGGTCGCAGAGCGTGAAATTTAATAACCGACCCAGCCCGCTGACCGTTTGCAATAAGGCCTCTTCTACCGCGCCAACCGAGCCGTAGATCACCAGCGCGCCGCTGAATCTGTCGAGAAAACCGATGTGTACGTCAGCCGCCTTCATCGCCAGATCGCCGGCAATCATGGCCGTTTCACCCGGCGTCAGGGTCATAATGCCAATGGCACCTGCTTCGGGAACGCCGATCTTTTTCGCCAGTTCTTCACCTGGATGCGCAATGAGATGCGCCAGCGTGACCTGTTTGCCCGGCACAAATTCCTGAATGATGCGTTCTTTATCCATTGCTCACCGCCTGTGTTAAGACTGGGCTTATCGTGGCAATTTTTTGTCAGGGTAAATAACAAAATTCGGCAAGGTGATTTAAAAGGTGAAGTGGATCACTAATAATGGGGTCGTATTTTTGGAAGTCTCACTGCCGAAATGGCAGAACATTCTTTTGGCCGCCGCAATCAATCAAAAAGAACATTCCTTTAACTTATCTAAATAAATTCTTGGTTTTATCTTTTCTTTAAACGTGAAACTTTATTTTCTGCTTCAGAAATTTATTGTGTATCCATCGCGGGAATGACAACAAAAGGGACTGAGCATGAGTGGAAAACCGGCGGCGCGTCAGGGCGACGGCACCATGAAGGGTGGCCCGATAATCCAGGGCTCGGCGGGCGTGATGATTGGCGCACCTACCGGTGTGGCCTGTTCGGTCTGCCCGGGAGGGATGACTTCCGGTAACCCGGTCAATCCGTTGCTGGGTGCCAAAGTCCTGCCCGGCGAAACCGATTTCGCCCTGCCGGGTCCGTTACCGTTTGTGCTCTCCAGAACCTACAGCAGCTACCGGACAAAAACGCCTGCCCCGTCGGGCATCTTCGGCCCCGGCTGGAAAGCGCCCTTCGATATCCGCTTACAAATCCACGATAACGAACTGATAATTAACGATAACGGCGGCAGAAGCATCCACTTTGAGCCGCTGTTTCCCGGTGAAACGGCCTTCAGCCGCAGCGAATCGCTCTGGCTGGCGCGGGGCGGCGTGCCGGCGCTGCATGAAAGCAATCCGCTGCACACACTGTGGCAGTCGTTGCCGGAAGACATTCGCACCAGTCCACACGTGTATCTGGCAACCAACAGCGTTCAGGGACCGTGGTGGATCCTGGGCTGGTCTGCGCGCGTACCGGGAGCGGAGGAACCCTTACCTGCCCCGCTGCCGCCGTACCGGACGCTGACGGCTCTGGTGGACAATTTAGGGCGGAGAATGGTCTTCCATCGTGCCGCTACCGGTGATGCAGCCGGGGAAATCAGCGCCGTGACGGACGGTGCAGGCCGCCGCTTCCGGCTGGTGCTGACCACGCAGGCGCAGCGGGCAGCACAGTACCGGAAGCAGGTAACCGCCAGTGGCACAAAACCCCTTCCCTTCCCGGATGCTCTGCCCGCCACCGCGTACGACACGGACAACGGCCTTCGTCTGGCAGAAGTATGGCTGACCCACGACCCGGAATACCCGGACACTCTGCCCGCCGCGCCGCTGGCGCGATACGACTATTCCCCGCGTAGCGAACTGGCAACGGTATACGACCGCAGCGGCACGGCAGTACGCCATTTTACGTATGACCCGCCGCATCCGGGACGCATGGTGGCACACCGTTATGCGGGCAGACCAGAGATACGCTATCGCTATGACATCGCCGGGCGGGTAACGGAACAGCGTAACCCGGAAGGCTTAAGCTATACCTACTCGTATGAACAGAACCGCGTCATTATCACCGACAGCCTGAACCGCCGGGAGGTGCTTTACACCGAAGGCGAAGGCGGGCTGAAGCGGGTAGTGAAACAGGAACGCTCCGATGGCAGCGCCATTCACAGTGAATACGACCCGGCAGGGAGACTTATTGCGCAGACCGATGCGGCGGGCCGTAAGACGGAATACCGTCTGAGTCCCGGCTCCGGCCAGTTAAAAGAAATCGTCGCGCCAGACGGCAGGCGTACTGAATTTTATTACAACAGCCAGCGCCAGTTGACGGACACCGTATACCCGGACGGCCTGCAAAGCCGGCAGGAATACGACGTTCAGGGCAGACTCACCGCCGACACCCTGCGCGACGGCAGCACCACCCGCTGGTTTTATGACAACCCGCACAGCGAATACCCGTCCGCCACCGAAGATGCCACCGGCAGCCGGAAACAGATGACGTGGAGCCGCTACGGGCAGTTGCTGAGCTTCACCGACTGCTCAGGCTACCAGACCCGTTACGAATATGACCGCTTCGGTCAGGTCACTGCCCTTCATCAGGAAGAAGGCCTCAGCCAGTACCGTGCTTACGATGACCGGGGCAGACTGGTCAGCCAGAAAAATGCACAGGGCCATGAGACCCGCTATGAGTACAGCATCGCGGGCGACCTGATGGCGGTCACTGGCCCGGACGGCGTACGCACGGAGACGCAGCATGATGCCGCAGGACACCCGGTGAGCACCACCACTGGCGACCTGACACGCCGGGTAGAATACGATGCCGCAGGTCGTGTGACGCAACTGACCAACGAAAACGGCAGCCACACCACTTTCACTTATGATGTGCTGGACAGGCTGGTGCAGGAAGCGGGCTTTGACGGCAGAACACAGCGTTATCAGTACGGTATTACCGGGCAGCTTATCCGCAGTGAGGATGAAAGCCTTGTCACCCTCTGGCATTACGATGCATCAGACCGCCTGACGCACCGCACCGTCAATGATGAGCCGGCGGAACAGTGGACCTACAACGCGCGCGGCTGGCTGGCCGAAGTCAGCCATCTCAGCGACGGCCACCGCGTCGCCGTGCAGTATGAGTACGATAAACAGGGACGGATGAACCTTGAACGCCAGACGGTGCAGCATCCCGAAACGGGAGAGCTGCTGTGGCAGCACACCACCCGGCACGATTACAGTGATAAGGGACTGCCGGACCGCGTGACACCGGACGCCCTTCCCCCGGTGGCGTGGCTCACGTATGGCAGCGGGTATCTGGCCGGCATGAAGCCCGGCGACACGCCGCTTATCGACTTCACCCGCGACCGCCTGCACCGGGAGACGCAGCGCCGCTTCGGCGAATACGACCTGACCACGGCATACACCCCAGGCGGTCAGCTACAGCGCCATCACCTCAGCATTCTTCAGCTTAACCGCGACTACACCTGGAACAGCGGCGGACAGCTGGTCCGCATCCGCGGGCAGCATGAGCAGCGGGATTATCAGTACGGCGACGCCGGGAGGCTCCTCGGCACACACATTCAGTCGCCCCACCACGACCTGGCGCAGTGGACGTTCACCGACCCGGCGGGCAACCGGACAGCGCAACGGGATAGATACCCGATGCTGCCGGACCATTTCCGGGATAACCGCATCACCCAGGATGTGGAGAATTTTTACCATTATGACGAACACGGCAGGCTGACGGAGAAAGACGAGCGCCGGATACGCCCGCACGGCAGCGTCGTGCATCATTACCGCTATGATAACCAGCACTGGCTGACGCACTACCGCCGGATGCAACAGGGCAACGTGCTGACGGAAAGCCGTTATCTTTACGACCCGCCGGGCCGCCGCGTCAGCAAACGGGTGTGGGCATGTACGGTATTTCACGATGGCTCGTGTTCACAGCCGGCACTGCAGGAAACCGTGTGGTACGCCTGGGATGGCGACCGGCTGACCACCACGCAGACGGACAAAACCCGCATCCAGACGGTGTACCTGCCGGGGAGCTTCACGCCGCTCATCCGTATTGAAACGGCAACCGGAGAACTGACCAGAGCCACCCGCCGCACGCTGGCGGAGAAATTTCAGCAGGAAGCAAACGTGACCTTCCCGCCGGAACTGGTGGCGATGGTGGATAATCTGGAAGCGGAACTACGGCGCGGGGAACTCAGCGAAGCCAGCCGGACGTGGCTGGCACAGTGCGGCCTGACGCCGGAGCAGATGAAAAATCAGCTGGAGCCGATATATATACCGGTAAGAAAAATCCACCTGTACCACTGCGACCACCGGGGCCTGCCGCTGGCACTGATTGACGTTAACGGGGCCATTGCGTGGCGCGCAGAGTTTGATGAATGGGGGAATATGCTGCGGGAAGATAACCCGTATAACCTGCAACAGCTTATTCGCCTGCCGGAGCAACAATACGATGAAGAGACGGGGCTGTACTATAACCGACACCGGTACTACGACCCTGCACAGGGAAGGTATATCACGCAGGATCCGATAGGGTTGATGGGGGGATTAAATCCTTACCAGTATCCACTCAATCCGGTACAGTTTATTGATCCTTTAGGTCTAAAAGACGTAGTTGCTGTTGTTTGGGGACGTAGAGTTTTGGATAAATCTGTTGGCCATGTTTTTTTGGGGGATTCAAATAGTAATGTGTATATGAGTAGCTTCCCAACACCTCATGGGATGCATGGAGTAAATACAACCAAAATTGGGTTAATACCCAAGTAGCCGAAGGACGAACACCTGATGGTATTTATCTTATCTCTGTTCCGGATGATGATTCTTTTGATAAAGCAGCAAAAGATGAGCGAGATAAAGATTCTTGGGATTGGTATTCAAATAATGCAAATGAAACAAATTGCACTGTTCAGGCATATAAGACTTTAAAAGCCGGAGGGGTGAAATTATCCACCCCATGGGTAGCCCCATGGTCTCCAAATGATTTTTTGGATGAAATGAATAATTTATCTAAACAAAAAAATAGTGGGGTAACTAAAATTCCAATGCAATGGTGGGCAATGTATCCTGAATAGATGCTCCTGGTTTCTTATTTTTATGGGGATATATACATGCCCATTATTTTAATTTTTTTGAGGATTGCATTTTGGAAAACGCACTCAAAGTATTGCCAGTGACTTTTGTGTTAATATATACAGTCGCGTTTTTATTGTTATTTGATTTTTCACAGTCATATGAATCGATTTGGATTATTGCGATCATAAACATTCCCTTATCAAGTGTGTTTTACAGTATAATTGGCATTTTTCACATCTCAAGGAATATAATTTTTGATATTGCATTTTTATATATTATAGGGTGCATTCAATATAGTATTATTGGATATATATGTTCTAAAATAATCTATATTTTGGTGATTTTTATAAAAAATAATAAGTGATGCTATTTTCATATAATCAGTATTAGAGCCTATACCAGTAGGCGTAATTGTTGAAGCCTGTTTGAGGCCGGACAGCACGCAAAAACCGAAGCTACACGTAGTACTTGAGGAGTTAGAAGGAGGCTAAACGCTTACAGATATCCTTTAGACCCAATGAATAATATAGATCCGATGGGATTAAAAACCTGTATCTTAGTAACAAAAGGATGAATGTCATTGCTGCTAGGATTCAGAGACCATGCGTCGTTATTTATTGAAAGAGCCTATATTGATAACGGACAGTATGAGCCTGTAATATATGATCCTTCTGGTTCATATGCAAGATCAATTGATACAGGGTACGGGGAACAGTTATTTCATGACAATGCGTCATTTGAGATATATAAAGATTTCTATAGAAAACATGATAATTCTACTGTCGATATTACCTGCAACTATGAAACTACTGCTGAGGCAGAAATGAATTTCTATAAAAAAGTTATGGAGTTAGGTGATAGGTCTGGTCCTGCATGCGCCGCAACAATATCTACTATTCTTGAAGGTTCTCCTTTTTTCCTCGTGTTACAGGGGGAACTTTTTTCCCAGGGGATTTATTTAGAAATGCAGGCATAGACTATTCAAAAGCTGGAGTGAAGTGATAATAATTTTACTTACAGGGGTGACCTGATGTTAAAAACCAAACAATGTATATATTTATATATAAATTCCATTATATGCTGTATTCTTCAATACTATATATTAGCAGGAACACATAAAGTCGGTAGAGAAAACTGGCCTTATGTCTTTGCTTCAAGCTTAATATCATTTTTGATTATCAATTCCATTTATGGAAATGTAAATGGAAAAATTTTTAGGATCACTCTTCTAACGGTTATGTTTTCTATTCCATTCATAGTTTATACATTAATAGAATGGCTTTATTTTCCTGCATCATTATTAAACACTATCAATGACAATGCTGCTTTCTATTTCTGCTCGGTAACTTTCTTATCAGGCGGTTGGATATTTTCAATCGCCTTGATTCTAAATTCCAAATATAGAGAAAAGTTAGATAAGTATTCTAGCCATAAGAATTAGATTAAGAATGAATTACAGTCTTAACATAAGACCTCTCAAGAGATAATGGCAAACCAGATTAAGTTATAATTTGCTATCACCATAACTTGCAGCGCCCACCGGGGCCTGCCGCTGCCGCTGGCACTGATTGACGTTCACGGGGCCATTGCGTGGCGCGCAGAGTTTGATGAATGGGGGAATATCCTGCGGGAAGATAACCCGCATAACCTGGAACAGCTCATCCGTCTGCCGGGGCAGCAGTGGGATAAAGAGACGGGGTTGTACTATAACCGGCACCGGTATTACGACCCAGCACAGGGAAGATATATCACGCAGGACCCAATTGGGTTGATGGGGGGATAGAATCTTTATGAAGATGTTCTAAGGCCAATCCAAAAAATAGATCCCAAAGTTTATGCTCTTATGAGCAATTTTGAATCCGCGCGATAACACGCTTTATCGCAACGTTAAATTCATCCAGATTGATATGGTCAATCTCTTTGCCGACCACTATCGTTTCTGAAATATCCTGCATTGCCGGCCAACGTGTTTTATAGTCGGCATAAACCGCAATGACAGGAATATTGTATGCACTTGTCATATGTAATATGGACGTATCTGGCGTAATGGCCAGAAAGGCTCCGTTGATAACCGCAGCGGAACGCATTATGGATGGCGATAAAGACAGTCGATGCACATTTTCACACGACTGCGTTAATGATACTGCATTATCGATCCCCTTCGGCCCATGGACAATGATAATCGGCAGTTCAATCTCTTGTTTGATAATCGCGATGAGCTTTTCGGCAACTGCGTGTGAGAACGAGCGTTCCTGCGCACTGCCTTCTAAATTCAGGGCGATATACCGCCCTAACGTCGAGGTCTCACGGCGAACCTCTGTTAACACCACTTCGCTGAGTGGGAGTTCGAAAGCAGCCCTTACCGCAGGGAATCCCGCTTCCCTCATCAAAATTGCCCAGGTCATTGGCACTGGAGCACGAAGGACCTGATCCATTCTTGAAGCAATTTTACACACCGGGGAATAACACTTCATCATTAATCCAGCCGCCTGAAGATTCGTTTTTGCCCTTAATCCATTGATGAACACCATTGTTTTCAGGTTCTTCCGGCGCATGGCTTCGATGCAGATATCGGGAACTCCATATTCCCGTCTTATTTTTCTGGCGACCGCTTTTATTTCATTCAACGTGGCAGAGTCCTGCATCGTCATGCTTATTACGGTCAATTTTGTCTGTCGCATCGAAAGTGCCTCAAATACTGACTGATTAATCGTTGACGATACAATTAACACATGTTCTACGTTATTCGATTCCAGCGCACGTATTACCGGAAAAATTGACATCGCATCCCCGATTTGGTCAGGGATATGAATAACCGCTAGCTTTATATTTGAATTATCAATATAAGAAGACTGATAATCATAAAAACGATAAAAAAAACCTCTTAAAATTGATTTCAAAGACATTTTCAGCAACCAGAATTTATGCGAGAGAACATTATTTCGATTTCATTCAGCCAGCGCAAGGAATTTAATGGCGTTTTAATCTGGAGGCAACGAGAAAGGAACAGATAGCGCACCGGTGACGATCTGCTTAATAATAATGTGGACAGGATACATAAAGAACGTTCTTACCCTGAGTCAGTCAGGGTAAGAACGGGACTTAAATCATCATGACAATGAATTACAGCGGCTGTGTTTGTGCTTCAACCACCGCCAGCGCGACCATATTAACAATTCGACGAACAGAGGCGATCGGCGTTAATACATGAACGGGTTTCGAGACCCCCATCAGTACCGGCCCAACAGTGACCCCTTCCGAACTGGAAACGCGCAGCAGGTTGTAACTAATACGCGCCGCTTCCATATTCGGCATCACCAGAATATTGGCCGAGCCTTTCAGCGGGCTGTCCGGCATCCGGTCATTACGAATGCTTTCCACCAGCGCGGCATCACCATGCATTTCGCCGTCAATCATCAGGTCAGGCGCACGTGCTTTGATAATCTCCAGCGCGGCGCGCATTTTGCCGGCAGACGGACAGTTGGACGAACCAAAGTTAGAATGCGACAGCAGTGCCACTTTCGGTTCGATACCAAAGCGACGCACGGTTTCCGCCGCCATCACGGCGATTTCCGCCAGCTCTTCCGGCTCAGGATCGTCATTGACGTAGGTATCGGCAATAAAGGTGTTGCCGCTCGGCAGCAGTAACGCGTTCATCGCCCCGGCGGTATGGACGCCTTCACGGTAGCCAAACACCGCTTTCACCACGCTGAAGTGTTCATGGTAATCACCGATAGTGCCGCAGATCATCGCATCCGCTTCACCGCGCTGTACCATGATCGCCCCAATCACCGTGGTGTTGGCGATCACCGCACGCTGCGCCTGCTCCTGGGTAATGCCTCGACGCTTCATAATCTGGTAGTACTCGCTCCAGTACTCTTTAAAGCGCGGATCGGATTCATTGTTAACGATCTCAAAATCAACGCCTGCTTTGATCTGCAGCCCCAGTTTTTGAATGCGCATTTCGATTACGCCCGGACGGCCGATCAGGATCGGCTTCGCCAGACCCAGCGTGATCAGTTCTTGCGTTGCGTGCAGCACACGCGCCTCTTCCCCTTCCGGCAACACGACACGCTTCGGTGCTTTGCGTGCCTGCGAGAAAATCGGCTTCATGAACAGGTTAGTTTTGTAGACAAATTCCGTCAGCTTGTCGACATAAGCGTCAAAGTCGGCAATGGGACGCATTGCCACGCCGGAATCCATTGCTGCTTTGGCAACCGCTGGTGCGATTTTAACAATCAGACGCGGGTCGAACGGTTTTGGAATGATGTATTCCGGGCCGAAGCTCAGATCCTGGTCGCCATAGGCCGAGGCCACGACTTCGCTTTGCTCGGCATGCGCCAGTTCGGCAATGGCATGGACCGCAGCCAGCTTCATCTCTTCGTTGATTGCCGTCGCGCCAACGTCCAGTGCGCCACGGAAAATGAACGGGAAGCACAGGACGTTGTTGACCTGGTTCGGGTAGTCGGAACGGCCGGTACAGATGATGGCGTCCGGACGCACCTCTTTTGCCAACGGCGGCAGAATTTCCGGTTCCGGGTTAGCCAGCGCCAGAATCATCGGCGCGCGGGCCATTTTCTTGACCATCTCCTGGGTCAGCACTTTCGGGCCTGAACACCCAAGGAAAATATCCGCGCCGTCAATAACGTCATCCAGCGTCCGTTTGCCGTCATCATCTACCGCGTAGGCCGCTTTGGTTTCAGCCATATTCGGCTCGCGACCTTTGTAGATAACGCCCTTGGAGTCGCAGACCACAATGTTGTGCTTCTGCATTCCCAGCGCCACCAGCAGGTTCATACAAGCGATCGCCGCCGCGCCCGCGCCGGATACCACCATCCGCACGTCGGAGATATTTTTCTCTACCACCCGCAGGCCGTTAAGAATGGCGGCGGTACTGATGATCGCGGTGCCGTGCTGATCGTCATGGAACACCGGAATATTCATGCGTTCGCGCAGTTTCTGTTCGATGTAGAAACACTCCGGCGCTTTGATGTCTTCCAGGTTGATCCCGCCGAACGTCGGTTCCAGCGCGGCAACGACGTTAATAAATTTGTCCGGATCGAGCTCATCGACTTCGATATCGAACACATCAATACCGGCGAATTTCTTAAACAGAACGCCTTTGCCTTCCATGACCGGTTTACCGGCCAGCGCACCGATATTGCCTAAGCCCAGCACCGCCGTCCCGTTAGAGATAACGGCAACCAGGTTGCCACGCGCGGTGTATTTATACGCAGCCAGCGGGTCTTTTTCGATTTCAAGACAAGGTGCCGCGACGCCCGGCGAGTAGGCCAGCGCCAGATCGCGCTGCGTGGCAAGGGGCTTGGTCGGAGAAACCTGGATTTTACCAGGTACCGGGAATTCGTGGAAATCAAGGGCGCTTTGCTTTAACTGGTCATCCATCTTGTTGTTCCTTTCACGTATCGTTCAAAAAAGTCACGCGCAGCCAGGTGCGTCGCACATTATCACCGCACTGCGGGACGCAAACTTTGAAGGTCCCCAAACTATCACGACTTAAATAAAGATTTCGTAATCAACTCATAACAACCATGTTACCTGCTTAAGCCAGCAATACCATGCCTGTCTGCTATGCTTTTTTGTGGTGCACATCATGAATTTCTCAGAAGTGTGATTTTAAGCACTCACCTAACACGTTACTTTTCAAGGAGTATTTCCTATGAACCAGTTAGACGGCATCAAACAATTCACCACTGTCGTGGCCGACAGCGGCGATATTGAGTCTATTCGTCATTACCAACCCCAGGATGCCACCACCAACCCTTCCCTGCTGCTGAAAGCCGCTGGCCTGGCGCACTACGCGCATCTGATTGACGATGCGATCCGCTGGGGAAAGCAGCGGGGTAAAACCCAGGAACAGCAGGTTGCCGAAGCCTGCGACAAACTGGCGGTCAATTTTGGTGCGGAAATTCTTAAAAGCATTCCGGGACGCGTGTCGACCGAAGTGGATGCCCGCCTCTCCTTCGATCAACAAAAGAGTATCGACAAGGCCCGCCACCTGGTGGATTTGTACCAGCAGCAGGGGATCGATAAATCCCGCATACTGATCAAACTGGCCTCCACATGGGAAGGCATTCGCGCGGCAGAAGCGTTAGAGAAAGAGGGAATTAACTGCAACCTGACGCTGCTGTTTTCCTTTGCTCAGGCCCGCGCCTGCGCCGAAGCGGGCGTCTTTTTGATCTCCCCGTTCGTTGGTCGCATTTACGACTGGTACCAGGCGCGCAGCCCCATGGACCCGTACGTTGTCGAGCAAGATCCCGGCGTGAAGTCGGTGCGCAATATCTACGATTACTTCAAACAGCATCGTTATGACACCATCGTCATGGGCGCCAGTTTTCGCCGCACTGAGCAGATCCTGGCGCTGGCCGGCTGCGATCGCCTGACGATTGCCCCCAATCTCCTGAAAGAATTACAGGAAAAAGAAGAACCGGTCGTGCGCAAGCTGGTGCCGTCTTCGCAAACCTTCCATCGTCCCGCCCCCATGAGCGAAGCTGAATTCCGCTGGGAGCATAACCAGGATGCGATGGCGGTAGAGAAACTCTCTGACGGTATCCGTCTGTTCGCCGTTGACCAACGCAAACTGGAAGACCTGCTTGCGGCCAAACTCTAAACCTTGCCACGGAGTGTTCTATGTCCCGTAAAGACCTTGCCAATGCCATTCGTGCGCTCAGTATGGACGCTGTTCAGAAAGCCAATTCCGGTCACCCCGGCGCGCCGATGGGAATGGCGGATATCGCCGAAGTGCTGTGGAACGATTTTCTTAAGCACAACCCGACCGATCCAACCTGGTACGATCGCGATCGTTTTATTCTTTCGAACGGTCACGCTTCTATGCTGCTCTATAGCCTGCTGCATCTGTCGGGCTATGACCTGCCGCTTGAAGAGTTGAAAAACTTCCGCCAGTTGCATTCCAGAACGCCAGGCCACCCGGAAATCGGCTATACGCCAGGCGTGGAAACCACCACCGGGCCGCTGGGCCAGGGGCTGGCGAACGCCGTCGGTTTAGCCATTGCCGAACGCACGCTGGCGGCACAGTTTAACCAGCCGGACCACGAGATTGTCGATCACTACACGTATGTGTTTATGGGTGACGGCTGCCTGATGGAAGGCATTTCGCATGAGGTCTGTTCGCTGGCGGGAACGCTGGGGCTGGGCAAGCTGATTGGTTTTTACGATCACAACGGTATCTCCATTGATGGTGAAACCGACGGCTGGTTTACCGATGATACCGCCAAACGCTTTGAGGCCTACCACTGGCATGTCGTCCACGAGATTGATGGCCACGACCCGGAAGCGGTGAAGAGAGCGATTCAGGAAGCGCAGAGCGTGAAGGACAAACCGTCGCTGATTATCTGCCGCACGGTGATCGGCTTTGGCTCACCGAACAAAGCAGGGAAAGAGGAATCCCACGGCGCGGCGCTGGGCGAAGAAGAAGTGGCGCTGACCCGCCAAAAACTCGGCTGGCACCATCCGGCATTTGAGATCCCGAAAGAGATTTATCGCGCCTGGGACGCCCGCGAAAAAGGCGAGAAAGCGCAACAGCACTGGAACGAAAAATTCGCCGCTTACCAGAAAGCGCACCCGCAACTGGCCGCAGAGTTCACGCGCCGCATGACCGGCGGTCTGCCAGAGGCGTGGGAAAAAACCACACAGAAATACATCAACGAGTTACAGGCGACCCCCGCCAAAATCGCCACCCGCAAGGCATCGCAAAATACTCTCAACGTCTACGGCCCACTTCTGCCGGAGCTGTTAGGCGGTTCGGCGGATCTGGCGCCGAGCAACCTGACGATCTGGAAAGGTTCCACCTCACTGAAAGAGGATCTGGCGGGCAATTACATTCACTATGGCGTGCGTGAATTTGGTATGACCGCCATCGCCAACGGCATCGCCCATCACGGCGGATTCGTGCCCTATACCGCCACCTTCCTGATGTTCGTTGAATATGCGCGTAATGCCGCGCGCATGGCGGCACTGATGAAAGCGCGACAAATCATGGTGTATACCCATGACTCCATCGGCTTGGGGGAAGATGGTCCGACCCACCAGGCAGTGGAACAACTGGCCAGCCTGCGTCTGACGCCCAATTTCAGCACCTGGCGTCCGTGTGATCAGGTTGAAGCTGCAGTGGGCTGGAAGCTGGCGGTCGAGCGCCATGATGGCCCCACGGCGCTGATCCTGTCACGACAGAACCTGGCACAGGTTGAACGCACGCCGGAGCAGGTGAAAGCGATCGCCCGCGGTGGCTACGTGCTGAAAGACAGCGGCGGCAAACCGGATATCATTCTGATTGCCACCGGGTCAGAAATGGAGATTACCCTGCAGGCCGCGGAGAAACTGACCGGCGAAGGGCGTAACGTCCGCGTGGTATCGCTGCCCTCAACGGATATTTTCGATGCCCAGGACGAGACATACCGCGAGTCGGTGCTGCCATCGAACGTCAGCGCGCGCGTCGCGGTCGAAGCCGGTATTGCCGATTACTGGTACAAATACGTGGGCTTAAAAGGGGCGATTGTCGGGATGACCGGCTACGGTGAATCCGCGCCAGCAGAGAAGCTGTTCCCTTACTTCGGCTTTACGGTTGAGAACATTGTGGAGAAAGCACACAAGGTTTTGAACGCCTGATGTCTGCAACGCCGGATGACGACTGCGTCGTCATCCGATAAAAAATCAACGCGTGATCCACAGCGTGGGCCAGGCATCTGGCCCATGCCAGCCATCACAGCTCGGCTCTTCGGCATAACGCACCAGACGAAAACGCTGACCGTCAAAACGCCAGCGAGTCTGGATGCCGCAGTCCGTTAATCCCCGCCCTTTTGCCAGGGTAACCAGTTCACGCGACTTCTCATCAAACACGGCGTTCATTAACTCCATGTCATTACTTTCCGCGCCGCTGTTAAACGGTAAACGTAGGCGTACGGCGTGTGAGGCCAGTGGTTTTTTCCGCGACACGATCCACGCCAGATCGATGGTGTTGTACGCTCCGGCTTCGCAGGCGATCATCAACAGGGCTTTGTCATCGGTAAGGGCGGTCACCCGCACCTCACGGCGTGAAGGATCGAGTGAACACTTAATGCCGTTTATTCGCCAGTTGCCGTAATCAAGAAGGTCGTTGCGTTCGTCGAGGGAGAGCGGTGTGGGTGTTGGGTTAACGACGGCTACGCCTTTCAGCGCCGGTGCCGGTGGCACGCTCAGTGGAGGATCGTCCCCTTTTTCAATCCACGCCGTTTCGCTGCCCACCCGCTTCTGCTGCGCGTCGATGAACAACAGCGCCGCTTTCAGCCCGGCCAGCGAAATGGTTTGATTGCCCTTTTGCAGGGTAATCGCCTTCCCGTCCTGAATCGTCAGCAGAAATTCAGCGATAGTCGCCGGGTCGTCTGTCATCAGGTGCCACGGCGTCATTCTCCAGTGTTCTGGGCTCAGCGCCAACGGTTTGCCATCCAGCAACAGGCGTGGCGCGATATCCGCTTCGTTGGTGGGCGCGGTCAGTCCGCCAAGATCGAGGCGCAAGACGGCATCGGTATGCGCCCCGGCACTGCGGCTCAGCGTCATCACCAGCCCGCCATGTTCACCGGTGTTACGCGCGACGCAAAAATTCTGGTTATTACAGGTTACCTGCCAGTCAGAAAAGGCCTGTTGCGCGGGCGCGGCCCACAGCAAGCGGGCCGGAATCAGGCCGAGCAGGAAAAGGAAAATAACGCGATAGCGCATGGACGGTAATAACCCCAGAAGTCAAACGAACAACACAGGTCGTATCTTCGTTGTGCTATTGACCATGCTCAATCGGATTTGTCGGATAGATTCAATCATTCGTAAAGAAATATAAACCTTATTTATCAATCCATTAAATGGGAAGATTGCAAATAGTTGAGCAATAACACGGTCTTACCGTCTCGTATTTCACCGGTTTTAATCATCTCCAGCGCCTGAGTAAACGGTAATTCCAGCACTTCGATGTCTTCATCTTCGACACCCCCCCCCGCGTTAGCACGCTGGCTTTCGCTGTATTCGGCGATAAAAAAGTGAATCAGCTCCGTCACACCGCCGGGAGACATGTACAGCTCAAAGAGCTTGCGCACCTCACCCACTTCATAGCCTGTCTCTTCAATGGCCTCTTTGCGAATGCAGGCTTCCGGCTCGTCGTTGTCCAGTAATCCGGCGCAGGTTTCAATCAACTGCCCGCTTTCGTTACCGTTCACCCACGTCGCTACGCGGAACTGACGAATCAGCACCACCGTCTTTTTCTCTGCGTTATACAGCAGGATCGTTGCCCCATTGCCGCGATCGTACACTTCACGTTTGTGGCGGATGACATCGCCGTTCGAGCGGGTCAGATCGTAGGTAATATTGCGCAGGATGAAATAGTTATCAGAAAGGACTTTGTCTTTAACGAGGGTGATTTTTTGCGACATATCGACTCCACAGCGTAAGAAGAGAAATTATACTACGCCGTGAAGCCGGATTTGTCTGTGTAAGATAAGGCTGATTTATGCCAGACAGAGGTGAATTGTAGACCTGATAAGCGCAGCGCTATCAAGCCGGATGTCGGCTACGCCTTATCCGGCCTACGGGATAATCGAACGTTTACCGCCCCAGCCAGTCGATGATCCCCTGCGCCGCATGGCGTCCTTCCGCCATTGCGGTGACCACCAGATCGGCGCCGCGTACGGCATCGCCGCCGGCAAAAATTTTCGGGTTAGTGGTCTGGTAACGGTATGTGCTCTCAACGTTCGCCGCGATGCGCCCCCAGCTGTCCACTTGCACTCCATGGCTCTCCAGCCACGGCATCCCGTGCGGATGGAAACCAAACGCCATGATCACGGCATCTGCCGGCATCACAAATTCACTGCCAGCAATCGGCACCGGACGGCGGCGTCCCTGGGCATCCGGCTCACCCAATTGCGTACGCAGAAAACGAATGCCGCAAACGCGCCCGTCCGCGCTCAGTTCCAGATCGACCGGCTGTACGTTGAACTCGAACTTCGCCCCTTCCTCACGCGCGTTTTTCACCTCTTTCTTCGAACCCGGCATGTTGGCTTCGTCACGGCGATAGGCGCAGGTGACCTGGCTTGCGCCATGACGCAGCGCGGTACGGACACAGTCCATCGCCGTGTCGCCACCGCCCAACACCACCACGTTAAGTCCGGCGGTGTTGATGTACGGCTCTTCAGGACATTCGTCCAGTCCCATCACCTGTTTAGTATTGGCGATCAGGAATGGCAGCGCGTCATAGACGCCCGGAGCCTCTTCGTTAGGCAGGTCGGCCTTCATCGAACGATAGGTTCCCACGCCGACAAATACGGCATCGTAATCCTCGAGCAGCGCCTCCATTTTCACATCCCTGCCCACTTCGCAGTTCAGCTCAAAATGGATCCCCATCGCGCTAAAAATTTCCCGACGACGCGCCAGCAGTGATTTATCCAGTTTGAAGGCCGGGATGCCAAAGGTCAGCAGTCCGCCGATTTCAGGATGACGATCAAAAACCGTGGCGCTGACACCGTGACGCGCCAGCACGTCGGCGCAGGCAAGCCCTGCCGGACCGGCGCCAATAATCGCCACACGCTTATCGACCTTCTGGACATGACTCAGATCCGGCCGCCAGCCGTTACCCAGCGCACGGTCAGAAATGTAGCGTTCAATGTTGCCGATCGTCACCGCGCCGTGCTCGTCGCGCACCGTACAGGCGCCCTCGCACAGTCGGTCTTGTGGACAAACGCGCCCGGTGATTTCCGGCAGACAATTCGTCTGGTGAGACAACTCCACTGCCGCATCAATATTTCCGGCTTTCACCAGTTCAATCCACTGAGGGATGTGGTTATGTAGCGGGCAGGTCCATTCGCAAATGCTGTGTTCACCACACTTCAGGCAGCGTGAGGCCTCCCGCTCCGCCTGAGCCGTGCGAAACGGCAGATAGATTTCATCAAAGCTGACTTTTCGCGCGTCGATAGCCAGTTTATCCGGCTCACCGCGCGCCGGCGTCGCGTGCATTTGCTCAATTTTGCTCATTGCGGGGAAAGCGGTCGCTGTGGCATCGGCATGCCACGGCTGATTCTCCTGCCGGGCAGTACGTAAACGTCGCGCTTTCGCCAGCCGGGTTAACGACCCTTCCGTCACCAGTTGCAGTGCGTCCGCAGGACAGTTCTCCACGCAGGCCGGCCCCTTTTCCCGCCCCTGACAGAGGTCGCATTTATGTGCTGTGGCTTTGACCTGATCGTTGGCGACGGGGGTCAGGACGATTTGCATGGTGCCAAACGGGCAGGCCACCACGCAGGATTTACAGCCGATACACTTTTGCTGATTGACCTGCACGCTGTCGTTGACGTGGCTTATCGCTCCATTCGGACAACTGCGGGCGCAGGGCGCATCTTCGCAATGGTGGCAGGTCACTGCACTTCGCTGATGCTGATGCCTGATAACCGTGATCCGGGGCTGGTAGTGACGTTGGCTAAGGACGTGTTGCTCTTCATTGTGGGCCAAAACGCAAGCGACTTCACAGGCATGGCATCCCAGGCACTGTTGGCTGTTGGCCATAATAAAACGGTTCATGGCGACCTTCTTTTTTGGTTGTAAAAACCTTATTCTTTATATAAGTGTTGTTATTAACCGACTGACCACACGTCGGCAATGTTCATTTGCCCAGGAAGCACAACTATTTCTACAGAACCTGTGGCAGATCAATTTATTTCAGCCAGAGTGAAATTACGTTTCAGATCTGCGAGAGATTTTTACCGTAAGCACTTTTAAAGGAAATTACGCGTGTGATCGTCAAACGCCCCGTCTCGGCCAGCCTGGCCCGGGCCTTTTTTTACATTGTCCTGCTCTCGATTCTCTCAACCGGCGTTGCGTTACTGACGCTGGCCAGCAGCCTGCGGGATGCCGAAGCCATTAACGTGGCGGGTTCATTACGTATGCAGAGCTATCGTCTGGGGTACGATCTGCAAAGCCACAGCCCGCAATTAAACGCCCATCGTCTGCTCTTTCAACAGGCCCTCAACTCATCGGCGTTAAGCAATCTGAATGCCTGGTATGTGCCTCAGGCGGTGAAAGGTCGCTACGCGCAACTGCATGCCAACTGGCTGGAGATGAATGCCCGCCTGATTGATGGGGATCTACAGTGGTATCAGAACAACATTAACGCCTACGTCGATAAGATCGATCTCTTCGTGCTGGCCTTGCAGCACTATGCCGAGCGCAAAGTGATGCTGGTGGTGGGGATCTCGCTGGCGGGCGGTATCGGGATTTTTACCCTCGTCTTTTTCACCCTGCGCCGTATTCGTCATCAGGTTGTGCGCCCGCTGAACCAACTGGTAATGGCCAGCCAGCGCATCGAACACGGTCAGTTTGATTCGCCGCCGCTGGATACGCACCTTCCCAACGAACTGGGGCTACTGGCGAAGACCTTTAATCAGATGTCGAGCGAGTTGCATAAGCTGTACCGCTCGCTGGAAGCGAAGGTCGAAGAAAAGACCCACGATCTCCATGAAGCCAAGCGACGTCTGGAAGTGCTGTACCAGTGTTCTCAGGCGCTAAATACCAGTCAGATTGATGTGCACTGCTTCCGCCATATTTTGCAGATTGTCCGTGATAATGAAGCGGCACTATTTCTGGAGCTTACCGTCGGCGAAAACTGGCGTATCAGTGAAGGTGAAAAACAGGCCGACCTGCCGATGCAAATCCTGCCGGTGACCATGCAGGAGACGGTCTACGGCGAGCTGCACTGGCAAAGTCAGCATGTCTCCAGCGCGATCCCGCTGTTAAACAGCGTATCGACAATGCTGGGGCGCGGCCTGTACTTCAACCATGCGCAGAAACACTTCCAGCAACTGTTGCTGATGGAAGAACGCGCCACTATTGCCCGTGAACTGCATGACTCTCTGGCGCAGGTGCTCTCGTATCTGCGCATTCAGTTGACGCTGCTCAAACGAGCCATTCCTGAGGATAACGCCCCGGCGCAGGCCATTATGGATGACTTCTCGCGGGCGCTGAACGACGCCTATCGTCAACTGCGTGAACTGCTGACCACCTTCCGCCTGACCCTGCAACAGGCTGATTTACCTTCCGCACTGCATGAAATGCTCGAAGCGCTACAAGGACAAACTGCCGCTAAACTCACTCTGGACTGCCGGTTGCCGACGCTGGCGCTCGATGCGCAGATGCAGGTCCATCTGTTACAGATTATCCGGGAAGCGGTGCTCAACGCGATGAAGCACGCCAGTGCCAGTGAGATTGCCGTCAGCTGTGTGACAGCGCCGGATGGCAATCACACGGTGTATATTCGCGATAACGGCGTGGGCATTGGCGAACCTAAAGAACCGGCGGGGCATTACGGCCTGAACATTATGCGCGAGCGCGCGGAACGTCTTGGCGGCACGTTAAGTTTTTCGCAGCCTTCCGGCGGTGGGACGTTAGTGAGCATTAGCTTTCGCTCGACAGAATCAGAAGAGGATGCGAGTCATCTGGCATAAAATCTCACAAAACCGGACGTGAGCATGTGGGAAGCTGACAAACACTGTAATCAGGCATGATAATTTACATTATCTCCTTTTTTTCTCCACGTTTGGCTCGTACCTTCCCGATACAGTGAAGCAAGTCATACCTATAAAGATATGTAGAATAATGAGGTCCTCTTTCTGATGGCGAATTTCTTTATCGATCGCCCCATATTTGCCTGGGTGCTGGCTATTCTGTTGTGTCTGACAGGTACCCTGGCGATTTTCTCTTTGCCGGTGGAGCAATATCCTGATCTGGCGCCGCCAAACGTGCGCATCACGGCAAACTATCCTGGCGCTTCCGCCCAAACGCTGGAAAACACCGTCACCCAGGTCATTGAGCAGAACATGACCGGCCTCGATAATCTGATGTACATGTCATCGCAAAGCAGCGGCACCGGACAAGCGTCGGTTACGCTGAGCTTCGTGGCGGGCACCGATCCGGATGAAGCCGTACAACAGGTCCAGAACCAGTTACAGTCGGCGATGCGTAAACTGCCGCAGGCGGTACAGAACCAGGGTGTCACGGTCCGTAAGACCGGGGATACCAACATCCTGACGATTGCTTTTGTCTCCACCGACGGGTCGATGGATAAGCAGGATATCGCGGACTACGTCGCCAGTAATATTCAGGATCCGCTCAGCCGGGTGAGCGGCGTCGGCGACATCGATGCCTACGGCTCGCAATATTCCATGCGCATCTGGCTGGATCCGGCAAAGCTCAACAGCTTCCAGATGACGGCGAAAGATGTCACCGACGCCATTGAGTCGCAGAACGCGCAGATCGCCGTCGGACAGCTTGGCGGAACCCCTTCCATTGATACCCAGGCGCTGAATGCCACCATTAACGCCCAGTCGCTGCTGCAAACGCCGGAACAGTTTCGCGCCATTACGCTACGTGTCAATCAGGATGGCTCAGAAGTAACCCTGGGCGATGTCGCCACCGTCGAAATGGGGGCTGAGAAGTATGACTATCTCAGCCGTTTCAATGGCAATGCGGCATCCGGTCTTGGAGTGAAACTGGCGTCGGGGGCCAACGAAATGGCCACCGCGACCCAGGTCATTAAGCGTCTGGATGAACTGGCGCAATACTTCCCACATGGTCTTGAGTACAAGGTGGCCTATGAAACCACCTCCTTCGTTAAAGCCTCGATTGAAGACGTGGTGAAAACACTGCTGGAAGCCATCGCGCTGGTGTTCCTCGTGATGTACCTGTTCCTGCAAAATTTCCGCGCCACGCTGATCCCCACCATTGCCGTACCGGTGGTACTGATGGGGACGTTTTCGGTGCTCTATGCCTTCGGCTACAGCATCAATACCCTGACGATGTTTGCGATGGTACTGGCAATCGGCCTGCTGGTGGATGACGCCATCGTGGTTGTGGAAAACGTCGAGCGTATTATGAGTGAGGAAGGCCTCACGCCGCGCGAGGCGACGCGAAAATCGATGGGACAAATTCAGGGTGCGCTGGTCGGTATCGCGATGGTGCTGTCAGCCGTCTTCGTACCGATGGCCTTTTTTGGCGGAACCACCGGGGCAATCTACCGTCAGTTCTCCATTACCATTGTGGCGGCGATGGTGCTTTCCGTTCTGGTGGCGATGATCCTTACCCCTGCCCTGTGCGCCACTTTGCTTAAACCACTGCATAAAGGCGAGCATCACGGGCAAACCGGTTTCTTCGGCTGGTTTAACCGTACCTTCAACCGTAACGCCGAACGCTACGAAAAAGGCGTTGCCAAGATTCTGCATCGCAGCCTGCGCTGGCTCCTGATTTATGTGTTGCTGCTTGGCGCGATGGTGGTTCTGTTCCTGCGTCTGCCGACCTCGTTCCTGCCACTGGAAGATCGCGGTATGTTTATCACCTCGGTTCAGTTGCCAAGCGGCTCGACGCAGCAACAAACCTTAAAAGTGGTACAGGAAGTCGAGAAATATTATTTCACCCAGGAAAAGGATACCGTCCAGTCCGTCTTTGCGACGGTCGGTTCTGGCCCAGGGGGCAACGGTCAGAACGTGGCACGTATGTTTGTACGCCTGAAAGACTGGAGCGAACGCGACCCGACGACTGGCACCTCGTTTGCCATTATCGAACGTGCGACGAAGGCGTTTAACAAAATCAAAGAGGCGCGCGTGTTCGCCAGCAGTCCGCCTGCCATCAGCGGTCTCGGCAGTTCCGCAGGTTTTGATATGGAACTACAAGATCACGCCGGCGCCGGTCATGACGCCTTAATGGCCGCGCGTGACCAACTGCTTCGCCTGGCGTTGCAGAATAGCGCCCTGACCCGTGTGCGCCACAACGGTCTGGACGACAGTCCTCAGTTGCAAATTGATGTCGACCAACGCAAAGCGCAGGCGCTGGGTGTATCCATTGACGATATCAACGATACGTTGCAGACCGCCTGGGGATCGAGCTACGTCAACGACTTTATGGATCGTGGCCGCGTCAAGAAGGTCTACGTCCAGGCGGCAGCGAAATACCGTATGCTGCCAGACGACATCAACCTGTGGTACGTGCGCAATAACAGCGGCGGTATGGTGCCTTTCTCCGCCTTCGCCACCTCTCGCTGGGAGACGGGTTCTCCACGTCTGGAGCGCTACAACGGCTATTCTGCCGTCGAGATTGTCGGTGAAGCCGCACCAGGGGTGAGTACCGGGACAGCGATGGATGTGATGGAGTCGCTGGTGCGTCATTTGCCGACCGGATTTGGACTGGAATGGACCGCCATGTCTTACCAGGAGCGACTCTCCGGAGCGCAGGCACCGGCCCTGTATGCCATTTCACTGTTGGTGGTATTCCTGTGCCTGGCTGCGCTGTATGAAAGCTGGTCAGTACCGTTCTCAGTGATGCTGGTGGTGCCGTTGGGGGTCATCGGCGCGCTGCTTGCGACCTGGATGCGTGGCCTGGAAAACGATGTCTATTTCCAGGTCGGGCTGTTGACGGTCATTGGGCTTTCGGCGAAAAACGCCATTTTGATCGTTGAATTTGCCAATGAGATGAATGAGAAAGGACACGATCTGCTGGATGCGACGCTACATGCATGTCGGCAACGCTTACGTCCGATCCTGATGACCTCACTGGCGTTTATCTTTGGCGTACTGCCGATGACGATCAGCAGCGGCGCAGGCTCCGGCGGTCAACACGCCGTCGGGACGGGCGTCATGGGCGGGATGATCTCGGCAACGGTGCTGGCAATCTACTTCGTGCCGCTGTTTTTCGTGCTGGTGCGTCGCCGCTTCCCACTGAAGCCGCGTCCGGAATAACAGATAAAAAAAGGCGACCTGCCAACGGGTCGCCCTTTCTGTGTGATGAATCTCACACGGTATGTTCTGTTATTTGGTCATCCTTCCAGAAATTTATTTGCGAAGCATAACTTCGATAAAATCTTTCCAGTTCCCCAGTTCGCGTTCAATCATAACAACCTCTGCTTCTTATTATGGGTATTCTACAAAAACATTCTCATCTGGTGAAGACAAATTAACCGATTGCTGTGATTACATCCTCCGGGGTGTGGTTGATGTGGTTACTATGGCGCGGCCACCATAAATTTTATGTGACTTACTGCAATAATTCGCAACAATCATACCTTATCTGGTACCTCTTCAATTTCGATTAAAAACAAGTGACTGCGTCGGAGAAAATTCCGAATTTTGATTAAGAAGAAAATTCCAACAAATTCAGGAATTATTATTCACATTACTTCAACAATGTTATATTTACCGATCACGATTAAATGACAAGATGTATTATCGGACGTAACGATAATGATGATTATATAATCAGTTTACGTTAATAAGGATGCACATGATTACCCTCTACGGTATTAAAAATTGCGACACCATTAAAAAGGCCCGCCGCTGGTTGGAAGCGCGTGGCATTGACTACCGTTTTCATGATTACCGTGTCGATGGTCTGGACAGCACACTTCTCACTTCATTTATCAATGAATTAGGGTGGGAACCGCTTCTCAACACCCGTGGGACGACGTGGCGAAAACTGGATGAAACCACACGCAGTCACATCACGGATGCCGCGTCCGCCGCCGCATTAATGACTGAAATGCCGGCAATCATCAAACGCCCATTGCTCTGTGCGCCCGGGAAGCCTATGCTGCTGGGTTTTAGTGAATCCAGTTATCAGCAGTTTTTTGACGAGGTGTAGTCTATGTCGTGCCCGGTTATTGAGCTGACACAACAGCTTATTCGCCGCCCTTCCCTGAGCCCGGATGATGCCGGATGTCAGGCGTTGATGATTGAGCGCCTGCGTGCGATCGGTTTTACCGTTGAGCGCATGGATTTTGCGGATACACAGAATTTTTGGGCATGGCGCGGACAAGGTGAGACGCTGGCGTTTGCCGGTCACACCGACGTCGTGCCGGCGGGCGATGCCGATCGCTGGATCAACCCACCTTTCGAGCCAACCATCCGCGACGGGATGTTGTTCGGCCGCGGCGCGGCGGATATGAAAGGTTCGCTGGCGGCCATGGTGGTGGCGGCAGAGCGTTTTGTCGCTCAGCACCCGAACCACAAAGGGCGCCTGGCGTTCCTGATCACCTCCGATGAAGAGGCCAGCGCGAAAAACGGCACCGTTAAGGTGGTTGAGGCGCTGATGGCGCGAAATGAGCGCCTGGATTACTGTCTGGTTGGCGAACCCTCAAGTACCGAAGTCGTGGGTGACGTGGTGAAAAACGGCCGTCGCGGATCGCTCACCTGTAACCTGACTATCCACGGTGTGCAGGGTCACGTCGCCTATCCACACCTGGCGGATAACCCGGTACATCGCGCCGCGCCGATGCTCAATGAACTGGTGAATATTGAGTGGGATCAGGGCAATGAGTTTTTCCCGGCCACCAGCATGCAGATTGCCAACGTCCAGGCGGGTACCGGTAGCAATAACGTCATCCCCGGTGAACTGTTTGTGCAGTTCAACTTCCGTTTCAGTACCGAACTGACTGACGAGATGATCAAAGCGCGGGTGCACGCGCTGCTCGAGAAACATCAGTTGCGCTATACCGTTGACTGGTGGCTCTCTGGCCAGCCGTTCCTGACCGATCGCGGGAAACTGGTGGATGCAGTCGTGAACGCCATCGAGCACTATAATGAAATTAAACCGCAGTTACTGACCACGGGCGGTACGTCCGATGGACGGTTTATCGCTCGTATGGGGGCGCAGGTCGTAGAGCTCGGTCCGGTGAATGCCACGATTCATAAAATTAATGAATGTGTGAACGCCGCCGACCTGCAACTGCTTGCCCGTATGTATCAACGTATAATGGAACAACTCGTCGCCTGACGAGGTTCCTGCAAGAGGTAACGCGCATGGACTGGCTGGCAAAATATTGGTGGATTCTGGTGCTGGTGTTTTTGGTAGGTGTGCTGCTGAATGTGATCAAGGATCTCAAACGCGTCGACCACAAAAAATTCCTCGCGAATAAACCGGAACTTCCCCCGCATCGTGATTTTAACGATAAGTGGGATGACGACGACGATTGGCCGAAGAAAGACCAACCGAAGAAATAAACCAGAGCCGGAAGGGGTTTCCCCATTCCGGCTTTGTCTTTTAGATCATCTCAATTACGTCATCATCGTTCGGCGTACCGCCGCTGAGCGCTTCGTCAAAGTAGTGCTTCGGCACGGTATAGCGCAAATGGTCGAGGGCAAACTGCATGCTACGGTCGTCAATCGCGTGACCGAGGTCTTCCACAATATCCAGCGTGACATCCCCGCCTGCGCTTAACAGCGCGTCCTGGGCGGCGACCGCATGCGAAAGTTCAATGACCCGATCTTCTCCACCGTGAATCAGATGAATCGTGGTGGCGGTCGATGCCGTTTCCGGCAGGCTGGCGTAGCGTCCGTTAAACGCAATCACCCGCGAGGCCAGCCCAGGCTCGGCTTTGATGCTCTCCAGCGCCATAATCGCGCCCTGCGAGAAACCAATCAGCGCCGTGGCATTTGCCCCTACGCCACTCTGTTTTTGCCAGTAACGTACGGTTTCGATAAACACCGGCATGATAGCGTCAATCCGTGCCTGACGGTTCTCTTCCGTCACCCCTTGCACGGAAAACCACTGCCGCCCGGATGCCGGTCCGCTCGGCTCAACGCCGCCGATACTGACCACCAGCGCGTCCGGGAAGAGAGGGGCAAACCACGAACCAATCTCTCCCATCGCAACGGGGTTATCACCCACGCCATGAAACAGCAGCAACAGCTGTTGAGCAGGTTGGGCCGGACTTTGAACAACAAAATGGTCATGTTTCATGGCGATCTCCTTAACTGATGTCGTTAATTCTACGCTGCTCAATCGCAATGACCATGCCAGAAAATTGAAGGAGTTAGTGAAAAAATTGCCATTGCAGAATGCGATTACGGTCATGCTCAGTCCGTGCGGGATCCAGCCCGGCTAACGCCTGCGCCGCCTCTTCCCGCTGACGCTTCAGCAGTGCTTTGCGCCCTGAAAGGCGCAATGTCACACAGAGTTCCGCATCGCTGAGGTGTGCTTGCAGGCTGCCCCGCAGCGCCGGTAGCGGCAACGCGCTGGTCGACAGCAGGCGGTTCAGACCACCGAGAGAGGTCAACAACGGACGGTGCGCGAAAGCAAACCCTGCCAGCATCTGCCAGTCATCTTCATTAAGCGTAGTCGCTTTCAGCGGTTCAACCGGGATCGCCTCCCCATTCCACCGCGCAAGAATATCCGCATCGCGACGCAAACGGTGGTGCTCATATTCGGTCAGGCGCCTGCCTGCCGCGCTTAGCGGTAAGAGCGCCATTGCGGTATAGCAGCCGCTACTGGCCTCCTTGTGGTTGCCTACCCGCACCAGGATAAAACCACAGCGCTGCCAGAAGCGCCACAGCTCCGGCGTATAGCCAAAGCTCACGGAAAGATAGTCACAGTGTGCCGTATGAGCCTGCGCGATCAGCTGTTGTCCAATCCCCTCACGCTGACGTCCCGGATGGACGGCAATGCGACTGATTCGACGACCGGTCAGGGTAGCCGCCAGCGGATCGCCACCGTGTGCCGCCAGCGACTGCGCGACGAGATTCCCCCGCGGTCGCCGAAATCCCGCCCAGACCGCCTGGCTGAGTTCGGGAGCAAGACCGCCTTCCTCAACCAGCCAGAGTGCCCCGACGATTTCCCTGTCACAGGTGGCGTGGAAAAAATGCTGCCCCGGCGCATCCATCATTCGGCGTAGATCCAGCGGAGAGGTACGATAATGCGCACCGGAAAGCAGCCGATAGACCGCCAGAGGCATTTCCGGTTGCGTCTGCCAGGCGTCCTGTTCGAAAGGCCTAATCACCATGCAGCCCTGCGGGGTAGTTGCAAAATCGTCATCATCAAAAACCAGCGCGTCGCTAACCCATTTCTCCAGCGGACATCCCTGCGCCCAGCGGACGGGTTGCTGAAGTTCATAACGCTGTCGTTCCGGGAAGCGGGCGCAAAATTTTAACAAAAAGCCGCGTCCGGTGCCTTCGTAGCCCTGTACGGTCGTTGTCAGTAGGGCGCGCGGAAAACGGGAAACCAGACGCTGAAGGAGCGGCGCAGGGATCGCCGCCGCCTCATCCACCACCAGCCAGTCGGCATCAACCTCCGCACTCAGCAGCGCATCTGGCGCCATAAAGCGGAAACGGTCACCGGCAAATTGCGCCAGCACGTCCGTTGCCGCTTTCGCCGGTGCCGTCACAAGGGCGTTGCCCGTAATACGTGAAATCAACTGACCGGCCAGCGCCGATTTCCCACGTCCACGCGCGGCGGTCACCGTGGCGATCCCTTCGGGCATCCGGAGCAGTTGCGTCAGAATAGCGGCCTGTTCCGGCAGCGGCGCACCGGTTGCGGACTGCCAGTGAGGACGTTCTGAAAAATACGGTACGCAAAACGGCTGCGACTGTTGCCAGCACAGCGTCTGTTCATCCGCCGCGATGAGGCGACGAATGCGGTGGATAAAATGGGGAGTCGCAATAGGTTGCGCGCAGTCGCTCCAGCGCAGCGAATCATTATCAGGACAGAGATGCCAGCGCGCCAGTGGCGGCGTGAGTAACACCAGCCAACTGCCCGCGCGCAGCGTTCCGCTTAAGGCAGCAAAAGCCGCCGCATCAAACCCGGCCAGAGCATCGAAAACGGCATGGTGGAATTCACGTCCCAGTAACGTTTGCAGCGCCAGCGGCGTGCAACTGGGTTCGGCGGCGGCATCAGGGGAAACCCATAGCCAGTCGCCGGGCAACGTGTCGCGCAGGTGCTGTACTTGTTCATGACACCAGGACGCCTCGCCGCTCAGCACCAGCAGGCGGCGAATCCCCTCCCGGGTCATTTGCGCGGTTAACGCATTCAGCGCGGTGTAACCAGACATCCCTGCCTCAGAAGTTAAAAACCTTTACCAAAGGTATTACATTGCGCCGGATTGCCACTATCGAAACCGCGCTTAAACCAGCGATAGCGCTGCTCTGACGTCCCGTGGGTGAAGCTGTCCGGAACGACGCGCCCCTGACTTTGCTGCTGGAGACGATCGTCGCCAATCGCTTCGGCGGCATTCAATGCTTCTTCCAGATCGCCGGACTCCAGCACGCCCTGCTGCTGCATGCTGTTGCCCCAGACACCGGCAAAACAGTCCGCCTGTAGTTCCATACGGACAGAGAGTTGGTTGATTTCCGCCTGCGAGGCGTTCTGCTGCATCTGACGCACTTTCGGCTCGATGCCAAGCAGTTTCTGGACGTGATGACCGACTTCGTGAGCAATCACATACCCCTGAGCGAAATCACCGTCCGCGCCCAGTTTGTCTTTCATGTCATCGTAGAAGGAGAGATCGATATAGACCGTGCTATCCGCCGGGCAATAAAACGGCCCCATGATAGATTGTCCGGTACCGCAACCAGTTCGCGTTGCTCCACGGTACATCACGAGCTTTGGCGGTTGATAGGTACGCCCCATTTTTTCAAACTGCTGTCCCCAGGAGTCTTCTGTCGTTGCCAGAATCACCGAGGTAAATTTTGCTGCTTCATCTTCATTCGGGCTGATGGAACGCTGAGACTGCTGCTGAGAGACCGGTTGTCCCGTCATCAGTCCGGTTAAATCGACGCCGTAATACCCGGCAACCAGCACGACGATGAGCAGAATAATCCCGCCTTTGCCGCTCGGCAGACGAAATCCTGGCCCGCCCAGAGAGGGACCACCGCCTGAACTGCTGCGCCTGTCTTCCACATTGTCACTTTCACGACGCCCTTGCCAGCGCATACTCACCTCAACACTCTATTCGTTATGATGATGATCGTAGGCGGTTCAGCGGAAGATTACCACAGGAAAACAAGATTGAAGTGCGAAGAGCGGGTCGGAGAGCGTCCCCGACCCGAAAGGTAAGTTAGTCGAGATTCACACCCAGACGACGCGCCACGGTTTCATAGGCTTCAATCAGACCACCCAGGCTCTGACGGAAACGGTCTTTGTCCATTTTCTCGAGGGTCTCTTTGTCCCACAGACGGCTACCGTCCGGAGAGAATTCATCGCCGAGCACCACTTCGCCTTTGTACAGACCGAACTCCAGTTTGAAGTCGACGAGGATCAGTCCTGCGTCATCGAACATTTTTTTCAGCACATCGTTCGCTTTATAGGTCAGCTCTTTCATTCGTGCCAGATTCTCTTTACTCACCCAACCAAAGGTTTCGCAGTAGGAATCGTTGACCATTGGGTCATGCATTGCATCGTTTTTCAGGAACAGGTCGAATAACGGCGGATTCAGTTCGATGCCCTCTTCAATACCCAGACGTTTAACCAGAGAGCCTGCCGCACGGTTACGCACCACGCACTCGACCGGCACCATATCCAGCTTTTTCACCAGACATTCGGTATCAGAGAGCAGTCGCTCCATCTGCGTCGGGATACCCGCTTCGGCCAGTTTGGTCATGATGAAATAGTTGAACTTGTTATTCACCATACCTTTACGATCAAACTGCTCAATGCGCGCGCCATCCCCTGCTGACGTATCATTGCGGAATTCGAGCACCAACAGGTCCGGGTTTTCCGTGCTGTATACGGTCTTCGCTTTACCACGATACAACTCAGCTTGCTTTTGCATCTTCATTACTCCTGGGTGTGATCATTTGTATTCAAAACGGGGAATATTATGCCACGCACACGTTTGCGTAGCACGGAAATAAAAAGGGCCGGATTTCTCCAGCCCTGTTTTTTTACTTGCTAAACGCTGCCTGGAAGATAGCAACCAGCGCGTCGTTCTGGCTCTGCGTCAGGGTATGCCCCTTCGGATCGATAAACTGCAAGCTGCTGCGGTTGTCTAAATCACCGACCTGCAGTTTGTAGTCACCGGAAGAGAGCCCTGGATCGCGAGCGCCCAGCTCCTGCCAGCCGCTATCGGACAGCGGTTTGTAGGTAACAGCCATACTCCCCTGCGAACGGGTACTGTCGGTCACTTTCATGCCGACTTTCTCCAGTGCTGCCGGGAGGCGCTGCCAGACGACGTTGAATGGGCCACGCACCACCAGCATCGGTAAACCGGTGTCATCCGCGGCGCTCTGCACATCCATCGTGGCGGCAGAACGGTTCTGTGCAGCATTCGCGGCGTCAGTCGCGGTCTTATCAAGGCCCGCAGAAATCACGTTCATCATCTCAGTGCTATAACGCTGCAGTGAAGCGGCATCCGCCACAGGCTTACCGGCCTGCTCAAGGTTGACCAGTTTCACCATCACCGCCTGCTGATAGCCCTGCGGTTTAACCGAGATTTGATAACGGCCACGGTACTGCTCGTCTTCGTCCAGACGGTTCCAGTCAACCCAACCGGTTGTCAGCGTCTGGCTGGCATCATCACGTTTTTCAATCGTGTAGTTTTTAGACTGAATCACGCTGACCACCTGCGGCCACAGCGTATTTCCACGCCCGTTTTCCACCAGCAGCGTGGCGGTATCGCCCGCAAACTGGGTCCGGGCACCGGAAACCAGCGCCAGCGGCTGTGCCGGCGGACGGATATCCAACGCTTTCCCAACGGCACCGCTGCCGTTGGTGACCGGAATGTTGTAGTCGCTCGTGGTCACCGGCAGAATCATACCGGCAGGCGCATGAAGTTCAGCAAGCGGTGCGGCTTCCAGATAGGATTCATCACCACTCACCTGGCGCTTGTAGCGCGAGTCAGAACTACAGGCCGCGAGCAGCAAAACAAGCGAAACACCCGCAACCCTGGCCAGGCGCGACTTTTGTACTGAGTAAGCCATCAAATCTCCCTAAACTTTACAGCAAACCGGCATGCTTGAGCGCCGCTTTGACAATTTCACGACCATTGTCTGTGATGGGTGTCATCGGCAAGCGCAGCGTATCGGTCGCCACAAGGCCCAACGCCTTACATGCCCATTTCACTGGGATTGGGTTGGGTTCGACAAACAGTTTGTTATGTAACGGCATCAGACGCTGATTAATGGTACGCGCCTCGGCAAAACGCCCTTCCGCCGCCAGTTTGCACATTTCCGCCATATCACGCGCCGCAACGTTAGACGTCACGGAGATCACGCCATGACCGCCTAACTGCATAAAGTCCATCGCGGTCGCGTCATCGCCGCTGAGCAGCAGAAAATCATCGGAAACCAGCTCTTTGATCTGGTGAACCCGACTTAAGTTCCCTGTCGCCTCTTTAATTGCGACAATATTTTTTAATTCCGCCAGACGGCCAACGGTTTCCGGCAGCATATCGCAACCGGTACGGGATGGCACATTATACAGAATTTGGGGCAGGTCAGTATGTTCCGCGATGGCTTTGAAATGCTGGAACAAACCTTCCTGAGTCGGACGGTTGTAGTAAGGCGTTACCGTCAGGCAGCCGACAATTCCGCTGTCATTGAAACGCTGCGTCAGACTAATGGCTTCTGCGGTCGCGTTCGCGCCCGTACCGGCAATCACCGGGATACGCCCATCAGCCAGCTCCAGCGTCATCATCACCACATCGCCATGTTCATCATGACTCAGCGTAGCGGACTCACCGGTAGTGCCAACAGAAACGATCGCCGAGGTGCCACTGGCGACATGATAATCAATCAGTTTTTTCAGGCTTGACCGGCAGACATTACCTTTTTCATCCATCGGTGTAACAAGCGCGACAATACTTCCCGTGAACATGGGCCATCCTCTGTGCAAACAAGTGTCTCAATGTTACGTTTGGTACGACAATAAAAGCAAGCGACGAGAGCCCTTCTGATTGTTGTATGCAGGTTTTTTTTATGCTTTCCTTATGATTACCCCACCTCTCAAAGGAAGAACAGGTTTGACACCTTCATCGCAACATTACCTGGTTATTACTGCGCTGGGTGCCGATCGCCCTGGAATTGTGAACACGATCACCCGCCATGTCAGCAGTTGCGGCTGTAATATCGAAGACAGTCGCCTGGCCATGTTGGGCGATGAGTTTACGTTTATCATGCTGCTGTCGGGTACCTGGAATGCCATCACCCTGATCGAATCGACCCTGCCGTTGAAAGGTGCAGAGCTGGATTTACTGATTGTGATGAAGCGTACGACGGCGCATCCCCGTCCGCCAATGCCGGCAACGGTATGGGTTCAGGTTGATGTACCGGATTCGCCACATTTAATTGAACGATTTACAGCCCTGTTTGATAACCATCGAATGAACATTGCGGAACTGGTTTCGCGCACGCAACCTGCTGAAAATGATAAGGCGGCGCAGTTATACATCCAGATTACCGCCCACAGTCCGGCATCGGATGATGCCGCAAATATTGAACAGGCCTTTAAAGCACTATGTACAGAACTCAATGCACAAGGCAGTATTAACGTTGTTAATTATTCACAACATGATGAACAGGATGGAGTTAAGTAATGAATCCACTGAAAGCCGGTGACATCGCACCGAAATTTAGCTTGCCGGATCAAGACGGAGAACAAGTAAATTTGACCGACTTCCAGGGACAGCGTGTGCTGGTCTATTTCTATCCGAAAGCCATGACGCCAGGCTGTACCGTTCAGGCCTGTGGCCTGCGAGATAACATGGATGAGCTGAAAAAAGCAGGTGTAGACGTGCTGGGCATCAGCACTGACAAGCCTGAAAAGCTTTCCCGTTTTGCCGAAAAAGAGCTGCTTAACTTTACCCTGCTGTCCGACGAGGATCATCAGGTCTGCGAGCAGTTTGGCGTCTGGGGCGAGAAATCCTTTATGGGGAAAACCTATGATGGGATCCATCGCATCAGCTTCTTGATTGACGCTGACGGTAAGATTGAACACGT
Organism: Citrobacter sp. RHB35-C17; assembly: GCF_013816795.1. Taxonomy (NCBI): domain Bacteria; kingdom Pseudomonadati; phylum Pseudomonadota; class Gammaproteobacteria; order Enterobacterales; family Enterobacteriaceae; genus Citrobacter; species Citrobacter sp. RHB35-C17. The sequence continues at coordinate 3,354,552 of NZ_CP057150.1, forward strand.
TTTCGATGATTTCAAAACCAGTAATCACCACGATGTGGTGCTGAACTGGCTGAAAGAAAACGCCTGACTTTCACGCTGCCGGATGACGGCTGACGCCCTGTCCGGCCTACCGTGTGTAGGCCGGGTAATCGGCTGTCTGTTTAAGCGTCCTTTTTTACACTCGCCTTTTTATCTCGCGCTACCTTTTTGCCTTTCGCTCAGAGCGCATCGACTAGCACACAGTTCACCACTTTCCCTGTTACATAAACGCATCAGGACTCGTCAACGACCTGCGCATCCGGCCAGGCATGGACAACGGCCTTGATTAACGTCGCCAGCGGAATGGCGAAGAACACGCCCCAGAATCCCCACAGGCCGCCAAAGATCACCACTGACAGGATAATCACCAGCGGATGCAAATTGACTGCTTCAGAAAACAGCACCGGCACCAGCAGGTTGCCGTCCAGCGCCTGGATAATCAAATAGACGGCGAAACAACTCCAGAACTCGGTCCCCAGACCGAACTGGAACAGCGCAACGCCTACCACAGGAATAGTGACTACAAAAGCGCCAATATAGGGAATGAGTACCGAGAACCCCACCAGCACGGCCAGTAGCAGTGAGTAGTTGAGGCCAAACATCAGGAAGCCCAGCCAGGTCGCCACGCCCACCACCACCATCTCCAGCACCTTGCCGCGGATGTAGTTAGTGATTTGCTGGTTCATCTCCTTCCAGACCTGCCCCGCCAGCCCGCGATTACGCGGCAGCACACGACGCACGGCGTTCAGCATTTGCTCTTTATCTTTGACGAGGAAGAACACCATCAGCGGCACCAGCACCAGATAGACCGCCAGAGTCAGCAGCCCGACCAAAGAGGCCAGCGAATATTTCACTACCGAATCGCCCATCGTCAGCATGCGGGTGCGCATATTTTCCGCCATCGCATCGATAATGCCCGCATCCATTAAAGCCGGATAACGACGCGGCAGCGTGGCGGCAAAATCCGACAGTTTGTTCAACATGCCTGGCATGTCGCGAATCAGTAAGATCCCCTGTTGCCATGCCACCGGCATCACCACAAAGGCCATCAACAGCAAAATGCCGACAAATACGATCAGCACGAGAGAGGTCGCCCAGCGGCGCGAGCAGCCGATGGCTTCGAGGCGCACCGTTGGCCATTCCAGCAGGTACGCCAGCACAATGGCAACCAGCAGCGGTGCCAGTAATCCGCTAAAAAAGAAAAGAATGCCAAACCCGGCAACCAGAATAACCAGCAAGGCAATCGCCTCGGGGTCGCTAAAGCGACGGCGATACCATTGCATCAACATTTCGAGCATAAAACCTTCCCTGAACCTCAATAGCGGGATTGCGATCCCGAATTGTATCGAAATGTCACAAAAAAGACTTCGCTTTTTATTGCTGATTCTGGAAACTGAAAAGTCATTTGTGCAGGGTATTCATCGACAAATTTCGCCGTTACACTGCCTGTGTCGGCAGACACGGAACGATACGACCCGGCATCGGTCAAATGACTATCTCAAAGAAAACAGGACAGAGGTTATGTTCAGGCAGTTTAAGAAGAACCTGGTTGCTACCCTCATTGCCGCGCTGACCCTGAGTCAGGTGGCTCCCGCGTTCGCAAACTCCGCGGACAGCTTGCCAGACATGGGAACCTCGGCGGCAAGTACGCTTTCCATCGGCCAGGAAATGCAGATGGGCGATTATTATGTACGCCAGCTGCGTGGCAGCGCGCCGCTTATTAACGATCCGCTGCTGGTTCAGTACATTAATGGGTTGGGTATGCGTCTGGTTTCACACGCCGATTCGGTCAAGACGCCCTTCCATTTCTTTTTGATTAACAATGACGAAATCAACGCCTTTGCTTTTTTTGGCGGTAACGTCGTGCTGCACTCTGCCCTGTTTCGCTATTCCGATAACGAAAGTCAGCTCGCCTCAGTTATGGCGCACGAAATCTCGCACGTCACCCAGCGCCACCTTGCGCGCGCCATGGAAGATCAGAAACGCAGCGCGCCGCTGACCTGGGTTGGCGCGTTAGGCTCCATTCTATTGGCGATGGCGAGCCCTCAGGCCGGGATGGCCGCGCTCACCGGCACGCTGGCGGGATCGCGTCAAGGAATGATTAGCTTCACGCAGCAGAATGAACAGGAAGCAGACCGTATCGGCATTCAGGTTTTACAACGTTCTGGATTCGATCCGCAGGCGATGCCGACTTTCCTGGAAAAACTGCTCGACCAGGCGCGTTACTCCTCGCGTCCGCCTGAAATTTTGCTGACCCACCCCCTGCCGGAAAGTCGTCTTTCAGATACCCGCAATCGCGCAAACCAGATGCGTCCGGTGGTGGTGCAATCCTCTGAAGATTTCTATCTGGCGAAAGCGCGAACTCTGGGGATGTATAACTCCGGACGAAACCAACTGACCAGCGACATGCTCGACGAGTGGGCAAAAGGTAACGTCCGACAGCAGCGCGCAGCGCAGTACGGTCGTGCGTTACAGGCGATGGAAGCCAATAAATACGACGAGGCTCGCAAAGCGCTGCAACCGCTGCTGTCCGCTGAGCCCAATAACGCCTGGTATCTGGATCTGGCCACCGACATCGACCTCGGACAAAAGAAAACCAGTGACGCGATTGCCCGACTGAAAAAAGCGCGTGATTTGCGAGTCAACCCGGTTTTGCAACTTAACCTTGCGAACGCCCTGCTACAGGGCGGTCAGCCACAAGAAGCGGCAACCATCCTTAACCGTTATACCTTTAATAACAAGGACGACGCCAACGGCTGGGATCTGTTGGCGCAGGCGGAAGCCGCGCTGTATAACCGCGATCAGGAACTGGCCGCGCGTGCGGAAGGGTATGCGTTGGCGGGCCGTCTCGATCAGGCCATCTCGTTACTGAGCAGCGCCAGTTCGCAAGTGAAGCTGGGCAGCCAACAACAGGCGCGTTACGATGCGCGCATCGACCAACTGCGCCAGTTGCAGGAACGCTTTAAGCCGTACACGAAAATGTAAAAAGGATTCTCCATGTCAAAGGCCGTAAAAATCTACCATAACCCGCGCTGCTCCAAGAGCCGCGAAACGCTGAACCTGCTGCAATCGCACGGTGTGGAGCCAGAAGTGGTGCTTTACCTGGAAACGCCTGCCGATGCCGCAACGCTGCGTCAGTTGTTGAAGATGCTGGGCATGGAAAGCGCCCGGGAACTGATGCGCCGAAAAGAGGATCTCTACGCGTCGCTCAACCTGGCTGACAGCAGTCTGAGTGAAGATGAATTGATTCAGGCGATGGTGGAACACCCGAAACTGATGGAACGTCCAATTGTAGTGGCGAACGGCCAGGCGCGTATTGGCCGTCCACCGGAACACGTGCTGGAAATCATCGGCTAATCACTCCCGCCGTAGTGCTTCGAGAAAAGCCTGCGGCGTCATCTCCCCCAGTTTTTTCTGCGCCTTGCCGGTATTATAACTTTCGCAAATCTCTGCCAGCAGTTGACTGGCTGATACGTCCTTTACCCGCGGCACAATCGCCACCAGTGGAAGGTTAACCTGAATCGCATTCTGCACGTTATGGTTTATGTTGTGCGTCATCCCTCGTGCTATCAGCCCCTGTTCCAGCCCATCAAGATAGGTGTCAGAAAAGAATGTCTCAATAGATTGTATATCAGCCGGACAGGCTGTCAGCAGCGCATCCAGCCATTTCATGACCAGATGCGGCGAAATCCCGGCATACAGTCGCGCGTAGCACCAGCCGCTCACCGGTTCACGAGCCCAGAGCACATGATGCTCCCCGCTATCCTCCATATGCAGTGAAAGCGGGAGGTGATGCACCTCAAGCACATGAGGGAAATGCCCGGCCTTCAGTGCCTTTTTCCCCTGCAAAGGTGTCCCCTGACGCATCAACCTTGCAGGTTTAAGATAACGATTTAGCGTCGCACGGGAAACGTGAATGCCCAGCCCTTCATTGACCAGTAACAAAAGCTCATCTAACGGCGCGCCGGTCGCATCCCGCAGTCCGTTAATCAGCGCAATCTGCTCTTGTCTCATCGCTTTGTGTATCACTTTCGGCGTAGTTTGCCGATCGGCAGTCTGCTCACGTTGTCGCCAGCGCCTGACCGTGGTGACGGAAATCCCCAGCTCAGCGGCCAGCGCTCTGTCGCTTTTATCCGACTGCTGCAGATAACGACGGATGCGCGGTGTCGTGGTGGCATTGGCATGCAGTTTTATTTCCATCGCCAAATCCTTTTCCAAAGAGATAACTAATGATATGAGATTTATATTTATAAGGCGAACACATTGTGACCAGATTCACCTTTCGACTGCGGAGCTTCCCTGATAATCCTCTGGCATACCATAAATACTCTCATCCGATCTTGTACGGAGTTCACAATGAACAATGTTCTGGGATTTCTTGAAGCAAAACTGATGCCGCTTGCGGCCAAAACGGCGCAGCAGCGTCACCTGGGCGCGATCCGCGGCGCCTATGTTTCCTTTATGCCGTTCATTATCGTCGGCTCCATTCTGCTGGTTATTTCCTCCTTTCCGAACCAGACCTATCAGCAATTTATGTCTGGCGCGTTTGGTGAAAGCTGGAGCAGTATTATCGAGATCCCGTTTAACGCGGTGTTCTCAACGATGTCACTGTTCATCAGTTTCCTGGTTGCCTACCGTCTGGCGGAACATTACGGTGAAGACCGTATCTCCTGCGGCATCCTGGCGCTGGTCTGCTTCCTGATCCTCACCCCGTTTATCAAAGTTGCGGATAACGGCGGCATCACCGTGATACCAGTAGAATGGATCGGCACTAAAGGGCTATTTGTGGCAATGATTGGCTCGTTGCTGTGGACGGAATTGTTCTGCTGGCTGAAACGCAAAAAACTGGTTATCAAGATGCCCGAAGGGGTTCCGCCTGCCGTGCAGGAATCATTTGCCGCGCTGATCCCCGCCCTGTTGGTAATGATCCTGGTGCTGATTATTCGCATCCTGTTTGAAAATACCCACTACCAGACAATTCACCGCTTTATCTATGAAGTGGTTGCGACGCCGGTTCGTCACTATGGCACCTCCTATTTTGGCGCGCTGATGACGGTTTTCAGCATTACGATTTTATGGTCGGTAGGGATTAACTCAGGCTCAATGATCAACGGCATTATCCGGCCACTGTGGATGGAGAACCAGACGGATAACATCGCCGCCATTCAGGCGGGCGTCACGCCACCGCATATTATCACCGAGCAGTTTTTTGACATGATCTGGATGGGGGGCGCTGGCGCAACCTTATCGCTGGTTATCGCAATGCTGATTTTTGCCCGCAGTAAAAACATGCGGGAAGTGGCCCGACTGGGGGCTGGCGCATCGATTTTCAATATCAACGAACCCATTCTGTTCGGTCTGCCGGTCATCATGAACCCCATCATGCTAATACCGTTCAACCTGGTGCCTCTGGTGTTAGTCACCATCCAGTACGTCGCAATGAAAATTGGCGCTGTTGCCGTCACGACGGGCGTGTTTATTCCATGGACGCTGCCGCCGGTTATCAGTGGTTTTATCGTCACAGGCCATCTCAGCGGTAGCGTCATGCAGATCATCAATTTACTGATTGGCGCAATGCTCTATCTGCCATTTATGCGCATTGTCGATAAACAGTACCGCGCGGCGGAAGTCACCACGCTGGCACAAAACGAGAGTACACCCATTAAACAGGAGTAAAACATGTGGGGAATTATCGCCACCTGGCGAATGGCGCTTGAAGGCGTTACTGAGTCCGCTTCCGCGCTGGCTGCAGGCCAAACAGCGGCCAGTGCGGTAGTCGATGCCGTTGCCGCAGTTGAGGACTTCCCATTATACAAGTCCGTTGGCTACGGCGGACTGCCAACCGAAAAGGGTGAGGTGGAACTGGATGCCGCATTCATGGATGGCGACACGCTGGCGTTCGGCGCCGTGGGCAATCTCGTGGATATCGCCAATCCGGTACGCGTTGCTCACGCCCTGAGTCGTCAACGGTATAACAGCCTGCTTGTCGGCCAGGGTGCCCGAGAATGGGCGTTAAGCCAGGGGTTTGCAGAAAAAACCATGCTTACCGACCGCGCCATCCAACACTATCGCAAACGCTGCCGCGAGACGCTGGATAAGGGACTGAGTCCTTATGACGGCCATGATACCGTCGGCATTATCGGACTGGACACACAAGGTTCGATGAGCGTGGCGACCTCCACCAGCGGTCTGTTTATGAAAAAACGCGGTCGTCTGGGAGATTCCCCGATTATTGGTTCCGGCTTCTACTGCGACAGTCAAATCGGCGCCGCGACCGCCACTGGCGTTGGCGAAGACCTGATGAAGGGTTGCACCAGCTACGAAATCGTTCGCCGTATGGGACAGGGCATGACGCCGCAGCAGGCTGCGGACTCAGTGGTTTTTGAACTGGAGGACAACCTGATGTCCCGCTTTGGTCGGGTGGGCGATTTATCCGTCGTGTGTATGAATCACCGGGGAGAATTTGGCGCGGCGACCAATATCAAAACCTTCTCATTTACCGTTGCCACCGCCAGTCATCCACTTACCGTCTATCTCGCGGAACGTCGGCACGAAAAGACGTATTACCAGCCAGTCGATGAGGCGTGGATGCAGGCCTATGCGGCACGGATCCGTGCGCCAATAGAGGAAGAATAATGATGACATATCAGTTCATTCAGTCCCTTTCAGAGGCGCAACCCAACGCGCACCTGATTGCCCGTCCCACAAGCCAACATTTACCAGACACCGCGCTGATGAACGAAATGCGTGCCACGGGTAACATGGCGGATACCTGTTTTGGCTGCGCCCCTTACAAACGCATCACCCTCATTCCATTAGCACTGTGGCAGGACAACCTGACCGACGGTTTGCTGAACGCATTACGTCCACTGTTCACCACTCCGGTCAGTTCTCACGTGATCATTGATGTTCGCGAAATACACGAAACCGTGCTGCTTCAGGTTCTGCGTTTTCTGTTCAATCAGGTACATCGCCTTGACGACCTGCAACTGAAAACTACAGACAACGCGACGATAAGACTCGACCACATAACGGCGCTTTGTTTACCCGAACAGCAGGAAGCGTTAGAGAAAATTTTCCGTCGGCAGCAGGCCATTGCCAACGGCATGGTCGCCGCCCGCCGCCTGGCGGATATGCCATCCGAGCAGTGTACGCCGCAGTTCGTTGTCGAAGAGGCCCAACGTCTATGCGCGGCTTACCCTGACCTGCGCTGCGAAGTGCTGGACGAACAGGCCATCGTAGCGCAAGGCCTTGGCTTGCTGCACGCCGTGGGGAAAGGCTCCAGCCGCCCGCCCCGCCTGCTGGCGATTCATTACGACGGCGTCAGCAGCGGCCCGGTGCGCAGCTATGTCGGGAAAGGCATCACTTTCGACACCGGCGGTTTGTGGCTGAAAGAAGGCGCGGGCATGTACACCATGAAGTACGACATGTGCGGCGCAGCCAACGTGCTTGGGCTGATGCTGAGTATTGCCCGGCTGGCGCTGCCGGTTCGAGTCATGGGCGTACTGGCGCTGGCGGAAAACGCCATTGGTCCCGACGCCATGCAACCGGGTAACGTAGCACGCGCCTGTAACGGGATGACGGTGGAGATCAACAACACCGACGCCGAAGGACGACTGGTACTTGCTGACGCCATTGCCTGGGCCAGCCAGCGCCACAAAGAGACTCGCTATATCATTGATTTAGCAACGCTGACCGGCGCCGTGGTGAAAGCGCTGGGCTATGAGCTGAGTGGATTGATGACCCAGGATAGCGCGCTGCGTGCGGCGTTAACCGTTGCCGGTGAGCAGAGCGGAGATAGAGTCTGGTCGCTGCCATTGGACGCTCACCTGAAAAAACAAACGGAGAGCGCGATTGCCGATCTGTGCAATACGCCGACTAACAACGCGGCAATCAGCGCATCGGCGGCCTGGCTGCTTCATCATTTTTGTCCGGCGACGATTCCATGGGCGCATCTCGACGTCAGCGGTACGGCGTTGTGGCGCGAAGGAGGAAGAAGCGTGGCGTCGGGCAGGCCGATTCCACTGCTGATGCAGCATTTACTTAACGATCTGGCAGTTGAGGAGTCACCCTCTGAGTGAGGGCGTTTGTTTGGGTAATCAGGCCGGATAAGGCGACGTCGCCCTCCGGCATCCGTACCGTTCTGCCCGATGGTGCTACGCTTATCAGACCGACTGCGATGCGTAATCTTGTATTTCGGCTAGAGCTTCAGAATTTCTTTCACGAACGGAATGGTCAATTTGCGCTGCGCGGAGATGGAGGCGTGATCAAGCTGATCGAGCGTCATAAACAGCGTGCGCATTTCTCTGTCGAGCCGTTTGAGCAAGAAGCGCCCCACGTCTTCCGGGAGTTCAAATCCGCGCAGTCGGGCGCGTAGCTGTAGCGCCTGCAGCTTATCTTCATCCGACAGCGGTTGCAGCTTGTAGATTTGCCCCCAATCCAGACGCGAGGCCAGATCGGGCAACCCCAGCTTTAACTGCCGTGGAGGACGATCGCCGGTGATCAGTAACCGCGTTTTTCCGGATTCCAGAATGCGGTTGTAGAGATCAAAAATCGCCATCTCCCACTCTTCATCACCCGCGACACATTCAATATTGTCGATACAGACTAACGACAGGTGTTCCATCCCGTCGAGCACTTCCGGTACAAACCAGGTGCGCTTGTCCAGCGGCACATAGCCCACGGCATCACCACGCTGCGATAATTCAGCACAGGCAGCATGCAGCAAATGGCTGCGGCCGGCGCCTTCACGCGACCAGAGATAGATGTATCCGCTATGCTCCTGGCGCAGCACGTTTTGCAGTGCGGCCAGTAAAGAGGCGTTATCTCCCGGCCAGAAACTTGCAAACGTTTCGTCGTCAGGCAGATAAAGTGGCAAAGAGAGCTGTGCCGGTGTGTTCAGAGAGACCTCAACCCAGATTTCATTAAAATCGTGATGAGTTTACCACAGAATTCCGTCGCGTTAGAACCGGGCAGCATCACTGCCCGGATCCCATTTTACGGCTTCGGCGTATCCGCATCTTCCGCGTCCAACACCACTTCTTCCGGGCGCAGGACAGAAATCAGCTTGAAGATCAGGCTCAGACCGATCCCAACGATCGTCGCCAGCGCCATTCCTTTCAGCTCCGCCGCGCCAATGTGCACTTTCGCGCCGCTGACGCCAATGATCAGAATGACAGAGGTCAGGATCAGGTTCTGCGCTTTGTTGTAATCCACTTTCGATTCAATCAGCACGCGAATACCGGATGCCCCGATCACCCCGTACAGCAGCAATGACACCCCACCCATCACCGGTAGCGGAATGATCTGGATCGCCGCCGCCAGTTTACCGACGCAGGACAGCAGAATCGCGAAAATCGCCGCGCCGCCAATTACCCAGGTACTGTAAACACGGGTGATTGCCATTACACCAATGTTCTCACCGTAGGTGGTGTTCGGCGTGGAGCCAAAGAAGCCAGAAATCACCGTCGACAAACCGTTGGCAAACATCGAGCGATGCAGGCCCGGGTCGCGAACCAGATCTTTTTTGACGATATTCGCTGTGACCACGAGGTGACCGACGTGTTCGGCAATCACCACCAGCGCCGCAGGCAGAATAGTCAGAATGGCGAACCACTCAAAGCGCGGCGTGTAGAAGGTCGGCAGCGCAAACCAGTGCGCCTCGGCAATCGGTGTGGTATCAACCACGCCCATCGCAAATGACAGTGCATAACCTGCCAGTACCCCAATCAGGATCGGGATAATCGCAAGGAAACCACGAAACAGCACCGAGCCAAACACGGTCACCGCCAGCGTCACCATCGAGATAATGATGGTCTTCGAATCCGCAGATTGTCCTTCCGCAGGCAGCAATCCAGCCATACCAGCGGCCACGCCTGCCAGTTCAAGACCGATGACGGCAACGATTGCGCCCATTGCCGCAGGAGGAAACATCACGTCCAGCCAGCCGGTTCCCGCTTTCTTGACAATGAAAGAAACCAGGCAGAACAGCACACCACACATGATGAAGCCGCCCAGCGCCACTTCGTATCCCAACGGCAACAGCAGCAGAACCGGTGAGATAAACGCGAAGCTTGAACCTAAATAGGCAGGAATTTTTCCTTTACAGATAAAGAGATACAGCAAGGTCCCGATCCCGTTGAACAACAGAACGGTAGCCGGGTTGATATGAAACAGAACTGGCACCAGCACGGTTGCGCCAAACATGGCGAACAGGTGTTGCAAACTAAGCGGGATTGTCTGTAAAAGTGGCGGTCTTTCACTCACCCCGATAGCACGGCGCGTCATAGTGTTTTCCTCTGAGTGTGTTTGTTATGAATCGTTGAGTTGTTTTATTCAAAAAAAAGCCGACTCTTAAAGTCGGCTATTTATCAGTTATTCACTTACTTCGTACCAAAAATCTTATCGCCGGCATCACCCAGCCCCGGAATAATGTATCCGTGCTCGTTCAGGCCCTGGTCGATCGACGCGGTGTAGAGTTCCACATCCGGATGCGCTTTTTCCAGCGCGGCGATCCCTTCCGGGGCCGCCACCAGCACCAGCACTTTGATGCTGCTGCAGCCCGCTTTTTTCAGCAGATCGATAGTGGCGATAACAGAACCCCCGGTTGCCAGCATCGGGTCGACGATCAGCGCCATGCGCTCGTCGATATTGGATACCAGCTTCTGGAAATACGGGACCGGCTCAAGCGTTTCTTCGTTGCGGTACATGCCGACCACGCTGATACGTGCGCTGGGTACGTTTTCCAGCACGCCTTCCATCATGCCCAGACCGGCACGCAGGATAGGTACAACGGTAATTTTTTTGCCTTTGATTTGATCCACTTCGACCGGACCATTCCAGCCTTCAATGGTTACTTTTTCGGTTTCCAGGCCCGCAGTCGCTTCGTAGGTCAGCAGACTGCCTACTTCCGAGGCGAGTTCACGAAAGCGTTTGGTGCTGATATCGTTCTCACGCATCAGACCCAGCTTGTGTTTGACGAGTGGGTGTTTGACTTCCACGATCTTCATACTCTTCTCCTTTCCTCAGACGAGTGGCAACCACAAAAAAAATCGCCGGATTATACCGCTTTTCCTCTCTGGCGCAACATAACGTATGCATGACCTGGATCAAGCAAAGTAGTATACGTTTGGGTGATGAGTATAAAACACGCCCCGCATTCTGTGCGGGGCCAAGTATCAAGTGGCTGAAATCAGAGGGATTCACCGTTACTTTTTATCACCTGCTGATACCAGGCGAAAGATTTCTTACGACTGCGCGCCAGCGTCCCACTACCGTCATTATTTTTATCAACGTAGATAAACCCGTAGCGTTTTTTCATCTCTCCCGTTCCCGCAGAAACCAGATCGATACATCCCCACGGCGTGTACCCCATGAGATCCACGCCATCCTCTTCCACCGCTTTTTTCATTTCACGAAGATGTGCCGCCATATACTCGATACGGTAGCTGTCATCCACGGTGCCGTCAGGCAACTGAACATCAATCGCACCAAACCCGTTCTCAACGATAAACAACGGCAACTGGTAGTGATCCCAGAACCAGTTCAGCGAATAGCGCAATCCCACCGGATCAATCTGCCAGCCCCAGTCCGATTTCTGTACGTAGGGATTGGAGACCAGACTTTTGCTCTCGTCATAATCGAGTTGCGGGTTATCGTCTGTCGCTTTGGTGACAAACGACATGTAATAGCTAAAACCGATGTAGTCGACGCAGCCTTCGGACAGAGCAACACGGTCTTCTTCCGTGATATCGAGGTCAAACTCGCGGCGCGTAAAATAGTTGAGAATATGCTGCGGATATTTCCCCCGCACATGCACATCGGTAAACCAGTAGCGACGGTGCATGGCGTTCATCGCCATCATCATGTCGTTTGGCGCACAGGTCAGTGGGTAGATGGGGCACATGGCGATCATGCAGCCGATCTGCAATGCCGGGTTAATTTCTCGTGCCGCCTTCACCGCCAGCGCACTGGCCACCAGTTCATAGTGCGCCGCCTGGTACATTACCGGTTCACGATCTTCACCTGGCTGATACTTCAGGCCGGAGTTCGTGAACGGTGCAAAATCCTCATGGTAATTGGCCTGGTTGTTGATCTCATTGAAGGTCATCCAATACTTCACTTTGCCCTGATAGCGGGTAAAGACGACCTTCGCAAAGCGGACAAAAAAGTCGATCAGCTTCCGGTTGCGCCAGCCGCCATACTCCGTCACCAGATGGTAGGGCATCTCGAAATGCGACAGGGTAATTACCGGTTCAATGCCATACTTCAGGCATTCATCAAACAGATCGTCGTAAAATTGCAGTCCCGCCTCGTTTGGCTGCGTTTCATCCCCAAGTGGGAAAATGCGCGTCCAGGCAATGGACGTCCGGAAACATTTAAAGCCCATTTCAGCGAAAAGCTTAATGTCTTCTTTGTAGCGATGATAAAAATCGATCGCCTCGTGGTTAGGGTAGTTTTTGCCGGGCAGCACGCCATCGGTAATTTCTCGCGCCACGCCATGAGCGCCCGCCGTCATGACGTCAGCAACGCTGATCCCTTTTCCGCCTTCCCGCCAGCCGCCCTCAAGCTGATGAGCGGCGACCGCCCCGCCCCACATGAAATTCGCGTTAAATCCAGACATAGTTTCCCTCGTTAATTTGCTATGACAAAACAGAAACCGGTTTCAGTATGATACTGAGCAATCCCGGCACTGCTTTCAAGGGTGAAACTGAACCCGGTTTCATTTTCGTGGTTCAGGTCATAAAAACACCGCGCCGCGGAGAAAATGCAGCAAATCTCGACAGATAAAAACGGATGCAACACAGGCTCGCAAACGTTTGCTTTCCCTGCTAGAATTGCGCCGAATTTTACTTTTACCGTAAGAAAACGTGGGGAACCAGGCAGTGACCGATAAAACCTCTCTTAGCTACAAAGATGCCGGTGTTGATATTGACGCGGGTAATGCTCTGGTGGATCGAATCAAAGGCGTAGTGAAGAAAACTCGCCGCCCGGAAGTGATGGGTGGTTTGGGTGGCTTCGGTGCGCTGTGCGCATTGCCGCAAAAATATCGTGAACCAGTGCTGGTTTCCGGTACTGATGGCGTCGGGACAAAACTGCGTCTGGCGATGGATCTGAAGCGTCACGATACCATCGGCATTGATCTCGTGGCGATGTGCGTCAACGACCTGGTCGTTCAGGGTGCTGAGCCGCTGTTTTTCCTCGACTACTACGCCACTGGCAAACTGGATGTGGATACCGCAGCCAGCGTGATTAACGGTATCGCCGAAGGCTGCCTGCAATCCGGCTGCGCGCTGGTCGGCGGGGAAACCGCTGAAATGCCGGGGATGTATCACGGTGAAGATTATGACGTCGCGGGTTTCTGCGTCGGCGTGGTCGAAAAATCAGACATCATTGACGGTTCCAAAGTGGCCGATGGCGATGTGTTGATTGCACTGGGTTCCAGCGGTCCGCACTCCAACGGTTACTCACTGGTACGTAAAATTGTTGAAGTCAGCGGCTGCGATCCAGAAACGACGGTTCTGGAAGGCAAACCGTTGGCCGACCACCTGCTGGCGCCGACCCGCATCTACGTGAAATCGATTCTGGAATTGATTGAAAAGGTTGATGTGCACGCTATCGCGCACCTGACCGGCGGCGGCTTCTGGGAAAACATTCCGCGCGTACTGCCGGACAACACGCAGGCGGTGATCGATGAATCCTCCTGGCAGTGGCCAGCCGTTTTCAACTGGCTGCAAAGCGCCGGTAACGTCAGCCAGCATGAAATGTATCGTACCTTTAACTGCGGCGTCGGCATGGTCATTGCTCTTCCGGCGGCAGAAGTAGACAACGCCCTTACCCTGCTGAAGGCAAAAGGTGAAAAAGCCTGGATGCTCGGCGTCATCAAGGCTTCCGATTCCGCGCAGCGCGTGGTTATTGAATAATGAATATTGTGGTGCTTATTTCCGGTAACGGAAGCAATTTGCAGGCGATTATTGATGCCTGCAAAGAGAAGAAAATCAACGGCACCCTGCGGGCAGTATTCAGCAACAAGGCCGACGCGTTCGGCCTTGAGCGTGCCAGAAAAGCGGCAATCCCGGCCCATACGCTGACGGCGGATCAGTTTTCCAGCCGTGAAGCATTTGACCGCGAGCTGATCCTTGAGATCGACGCGTATGCGCCTGACGTGGTGGTGCTGGCCGGTTTTATGCGCATTCTGAGCCCGGCGTTCGTCGCGCACTACAACGGTCGACTGCTGAATATTCACCCTTCCCTGTTGCCCAAATATCCCGGTTTGCACACCCACCGTCAGGCGCTGGAAAACGGCGATGAGGAACACGGCACCTCGGTCCACTTTGTCACTGACGAGCTCGACGGCGGACCGGTCATTTTGCAGTCCAAAGTTCCGGTTTTTGAGGGCGATGACGAAGATGAAATCACCGCTCGCGTTCAGGTTCAGGAACACGCCATTTACCCGCTGGTCGTCAGTTGGTTTGTGGACGGACGGCTGAAAATGCGCGATAACGCCGCCTGGCTGGACGGTGTTCGCCTGCCGCCACAGGGCTACGCTGCCGATGAGTAAAAACGGTGCCGGATAACGGATGTCATCCCTTATCCGGCCAGCGCTTCTCTTCAGACCTCCAGTCCCCCTTCCCCTTTGCGATCAGACGGTTTATTGTCATATTTTTCTGGCACAGTTGGACATCTGAGCGCAATGCTCGCCATAATAATCAGGCAGTGTCCCGTGAATAAAACGGAGTATAAGTATTAATGGGTCAGGAAAAGCTTTATATCGAGAAAGAGCTCAGCTGGTTAGCGTTCAACGAACGTGTGCTTCAGGAAGCCGCGGATAAATCAAACCCGCTAATTGAACGGATGCGTTTCTTAGGCATCTATTCCAATAACCTGGATGAATTCTACAAAGTTCGCTTCGCAGAGCTCAAACGCCGCATCATCATCAGCGAAGAACAGGGTTCAAATTCACATTCTCGCCACCTGTTAGGCAAAATCCAGTCCCGCGTACTGAAAGCCGACCAGGAATTCGATGGCCTGTATAACGAACTGCTGCTGGAGATGGCGCGTAATCAGATCTTCCTGATCAACGAGCGTCAACTGTCAGTCAATCAGCAAAGCTGGCTGCGCCACTATTTCAAACAGTATCTGCGCCAGCACATCACCCCTATTTTAATTAACCGCGAAACGGATCTGGTACAGTTCCTGAAGGATGACTACACCTATCTGGCAGTCGAAATTATCCGCGGCGACACCATTCGCTATGCGCTGCTGGAAATTCCGTCTGACAAGGTTCCACGCTTTGTGAATCTGCCGCCGGAAGCCCCGCGTCGCCGTAAACCAATGATCCTGCTGGATAACATTCTGCGCTACTGTCTGGACGACATCTTTAAGGGCTTCTTTGATTATGACGCACTGAATGCCTATTCCATGAAGATGACCCGTGACGCCGAGTACGATCTGGTGCACGAGATGGAATCCAGCCTGATGGAGCTGATGTCCTCCAGCCTGAAACAGCGTCTGACCGCCGAGCCGGTGCGTTTTGTTTATCAGCGCGACATGCCTAATGCACTGGTCGAAGTGCTGCGCGAGAAGCTGACGATTTCACGCTATGACTCTATCGTTCCCGGCGGGCGTTATCACAACTTCAAAGATTTCATTAACTTCCCTAATGTCGGCAAAGCCAATCTGGTGAATAAGCCGCTGCCGCGCTTACGCCATATCTGGTTTGATAAAGAGAAGTTCCGTAACGGATTTGACGCCATTCGTGAACGCGATGTGTTGCTTTACTATCCGTATCACACCTTTGAGCACGTTCTGGAACTGCTGCGCCAGGCTTCGTTTGACCCGAGCGTGCTGGCAATCAAAATCAACATCTACCGCGTGGCAAAAGACTCGCGGATCATCGACTCAATGATCCACGCCGCCCATAACGGTAAAAAAGTGACCGTTGTGGTGGAGTTACAGGCACGATTTGATGAAGAGGCCAACATTCACTGGGCGAAACGCCTGACGGAAGCGGGCGTGCATGTCATCTTCTCCGCGCCCGGCTTAAAAATTCACGCCAAGCTGTTCCTGATTTCGCGCAAAGAAGGCGAAGAGGTGGTGCGTTACGCCCATATCGGCACCGGTAACTTCAACGAAAAAACCGCGCGTCTGTATACCGACTATTCGCTGTTGACCGCCGACGCGCGGATCACTAACGAAGTCCGTCGGGTGTTCAATTTTATCGAGAACCCGTATCGCCCGGTGACGTTTGATTATCTGCTGGTCTCGCCGCAAAACTCGCGCCGCCTGCTGTATGAGATGATCGATCGTGAAATCGCCAACGCTCAACAGGGACTCCCCTCCGGCATCACACTGAAACTGAATAACCTGGTGGACAAAGGGCTGGTCGATCGGCTATATGCCGCCTCCAGCTCAGGTGTACCGGTCAATCTGTTGATTCGTGGTATGTGCTCGCTTATTCCGAATCTGGAAGGTATCAGCGATAATATTCGCGTCATCAGTATTGTGGACCGCTATCTTGAGCATGACCGGGTGTATATCTTCGAAAACGGCGGCGATAAGCAGGTCTATCTCTCTTCCGCCGACTGGATGACGCGTAACATCGACTACCGCATTGAGGTGGCGACGCCGCTGCTTGATCCGCGCCTGAAGCAGCGGGTGCTGGATATTATTGACATCCTGTTCAGCGATACGGTAAAAGCCCGCTACATCGATAAAGAACTGAGTAATCGCTACGTGCCGCGTGGAAACCGCCGCAAAGTGCAGTCGCAACTGGCTATTTACGACTATATCAAATCACTCGAGCAATCTGACTAACGCTATGCCAATACATGATAAGACCCCACGACCGCAGGAGTTTGCGGCGGTCGACCTCGGTTCAAACAGTTTTCACATGGTGATTGCCCGTGTGGTGGATGGCGCCATGCAGATTATCGGTCGCCTGAAACAGCGCGTGCATCTGGCGGATGGTCTCGGCGAAGACAACATGCTGAGCGAAGAGGCAATGGAGCGCGGGCTAAGCTGCCTGTCACTGTTTGCTGAACGTCTTCAGGGGTTCGCCCCCTCCAGCGTGTGTATTGTCGGTACCCATACGCTTCGTCAGGCGCAAAACGCCACCGATTTTCTCAAACGAGCGGAAAAGGTTATCCCCTATCCGATCGAGATCATTTCCGGTAATGAAGAAGCGCGTCTGATCTTTATGGGCGTAGAACATACGCAACCGGAAAAAGGCCGCAAGCTGGTCATCGACATTGGCGGCGGCTCGACGGAGCTGGTCATTGGCGAAAACTTCGAACCGAAGCTGGTTGAAAGCCGTCGTATGGGTTGCGTCAGTTTTGCCCAGATCTATTTCCCCGGCGGCGTCATCAGCAAGGAAAACTTCCAGCGTGCCAGAATGGCGGCGGCGCAGAAGCTTGAAACCCTGACCTGGCAATTCCGTATTCAGGGCTGGAACGTTGCGCTGGGGGCCTCTGGCACCATCAAAGCCGCGCACGAAGTACTCTTAGAAATGGGCGAGAAAGACGGGTTCATCACCCCAGAACGTCTGGATCGACTGGTAGCTGAACTGCTGCAACACCGCAGTTTCGAGTCGCTAAGCCTGCCGGGGTTATCTGAAGAGCGAAAAGCGGTCTTTGTTCCAGGTCTGGCGATTTTATGCGGTGTCTTTGATGCGCTGGCGATCCGCGAGTTACGCCTTTCCGATGGTGCGCTGCGCGAAGGCGTGCTGTACGAAATGGAAGGTCGCTTCCGCCATCAGGATGTCCGCAGTCGCACCGCCAGCAGCCTGGCGAATCAGTACAATATCGACAGCGAACAGGCGCGACGCGTGCTGGAAACCACGATGCAGATGTATGACCAATGGCAAACGCAGCAGCCGAAGCTGGCGCATCCGCAGCTTGAAGCGTTGCTGAAATGGGCAGCGATGTTGCATGAGGTTGGACTGAACATTAATCACAGCGGCCTGCACCGTCACTCGGCGTATATCCTGCAAAACAGCGATTTGCCTGGTTTTAATCAGGAGCAGCAAACCATGATGGCCACGCTGGTTCGCTACCATCGTAAGGCGGTGAAGCTGGACGATCTCCCCCGTTTTACGCTGTTTAAGAAGAAGCAGTTCCTGCCGCTCATTCAGCTATTGCGTCTTGGCGTACTGCTGAACAACCAGCGCCAGGCCACGACCACACCGCCTACGCTGACGCTCATCACCGATGACAACCACTGGACCCTGCGTTTCCCTCACGACTGGTTCAGCCAGAACGCGCTGGTTTTGCTCGATCTGGAAAAAGAACAGCAATACTGGGAAGCGGTGACCGGCTGGCGTCTGAAAATTGAAGAAGAACGCTCACCGGAAATCGCCGCGTGAAGCACACTCAGGTGCCAGTCACTGGCACCTGCTCTTTCAGCGTGTCGCTTAACGGCTGCGGCACCCCGATTAAATATCCCTGCATATAGTCAATCCCCAGAGAGATCGCGGCATGGCGAATCTCCTCGCTTTCGACAAATTCAGCGACCACCTGCATTTTCTTCATACGCGCCAGATGACAGATTGAGGCCACAATCTGATAGTCGAGGCTATTCGAAACGATATTGCGGATGAAACTACCGTCAATCTTCAGAATATTGGCGTTAACGTTTTTCAGCCTTGCATAACTGGCGTAACCCGTACCGAAGTCATCAATAGCGATTTGGCAGCCCAGTTGTTGCAGGTTTTGCAGCGTTACCTCCGCCTGTCCGGCATTCATCAGCGCCTGACTTTCTGTCACTTCAAATATCAATTGCCAGGCTTCGATCTGGTATTTGCTCAGCAGTTTGCTGATATCCTGCGCAAACCTGGCCCGACAGACCGAGGACGCCGACAGGTTAAGCGCAAAGCGACGGGCAGGCATCTGCGCACGATTCTCCGCCATAAAGCGTAACGTGTGTTCGATAACCCAGAGATCAATTCTCGAGGAGAGACCAAACTCATGCGCGACGGGCAGGAAGGCATCAGGGTTGATCATGCCGCCGTCCTCATCCAGCAATCGCAGTAAAATCTCATGATAAACATCGCCGCGAAGCCCTTCGATTGGCTGCGCCATCAGACAAAAACGGTCATGCTCCAGCGCATGCTGTAACCGGTTCATCATTGCGACTTTGTCTCGCAGATTACGCTGCATGTTCATCGCACCACTACGCTCTAAATTTTCCGGCGTGTTGGTCATGATGGACAGCTCAGCCGTCGTGCTCAACTCCCCCAGCAACAGGTAAATGTGATTTACCGGGGAACGCACATAGCAATAGCTCATCCCCACCTGTGGCTGGAACGTCATGCCATCCCAGACAAACCGGAACATCTTGATATGCTCATCCAGATCGTCAATGCGTTGCTGATGTGACTCTGTATTTAAGCGTAGCAGCAGGTCAGGCCCGGACATTTGGTAAACATGCTCATCAGGACCCAACTTTTCGGCAATCCAGTGGGAGAGCTGTTGCTTGTACTGGATACGCAGCATTATTCCGTAATTTTTCACGAGAAACTCGAGTTCAGGAACGCGCAGAAAGCACAACGCAGACCAGGGCGTATTTCTCAGCGCGCGGTTGAGCGCACGAAGATTGGGAAGATGGACAACCGGATCAAGAAACGCAAGCCGTCGGGCACGACTGCTCACAATCCGCTGACGTGTCGCCAGCACCGCCATGTAATTCACAATAAAAGAAAAAACCAGGAAACTGGAAGAGGTAATCGCCAGTTGTACATCGTAACCTGAATAATAGGGCGTATAGCTTCTGTAATTATGGATCGCAATAATTAAAACTGGCGCCCATAGCAGTGATATGAATCGATAGCCATAACGCATCGCTCCCCATAACATAACCGGGAGTAATAACGACATAGTATAGTTCGTGCTGAATATGGAACTATTTTCATTCAGTGGCATACAAAGCAAAGACATTAAAGCGGACAATACCAGCAACCAAATAATGATCTCTTTTTGCGAGGCCTTGGCATCAAACTGTAACTTTAATTGTGAATAATAGCCGCGTAAATGTAGCGGGTTACGAATAACGCGAATAATAAAGTAGAAGAGCGGTACACCAATCAAATTGCCCACCAGAATACCCTGGTAGTTTATTAATGCGTTGATGTTAAATGGTGTTCCCCCCATTAAGCTCAACTTGCTTTCATACAACCCCACAAAGGCTGCGAACTGGAAAAGCACCAGAAATAGCGTTGCGGGGCAAAAAACTTGCCAAAAAATGCGGGGGAAGACCAGCTGCGCGTCACCATGCGAGATGTTGTTACGTCGGGGCGTAAAAACACGGTAACCGCCCCAACTGGGCACGACAGCAATAAGAAAATGCGCAATAACAGGCAATGTTTCCGCCAGACCTACCTGCGGATATTTGCGAATAAAAACCGCCAGAACAATACCGGGTAATGCCGCCCAACCGAAAAAAATCATCAGGCTCATCATGAGTGATAACGGTAAGTAGAAAAGGATGACATCCCCGGTGGCCACATGCGCATAGGTATTCGTATGGCTCACGAGCGGTAAAAACAGGGAAGGCAAAATCAGAGGCAGTCCCCACCACTTATCTCTGATTGCAATATAAGTTTTATTCAGTCGCATAGACGCTCAGCGGAACCCCTGGATCCTTAAGGGGTGAATCAGACAGGCATCCCACCTGACGTCAAAATTAAGATGAAAAACTCACCATACATGTCGCACAGATTTTAGTTATCAACGGGAAGTTATTTTTGACGTATATCAAATAATTCCGTCCCCATTAACCAATTATTACCTTTATTTCACGGTGTTATCATTCTCATATTATTAATGTAAATAATATCATTATTCTTCATAACAACGAGATATGATTCAACTGACGCAATTTTACATAATCAAGAATTGACCCGCCTGACACAGTGTGCCTTAATGTATCTATCGCCCGTATGGGCATCCCTTAAGGAACCTTTTGTGAGTCAGGCAACCAGTATGCGAAAACGACATCGATTTAACAGTCGCATGACCCGTATCGTATTGCTTATCAGCTTTATCTTCTTTTTTGGACGTTTTGTCTACTCTTCTATCGGCGCCTGGCATCATCATCAGGACAAAAAAGACGCGCAACAGTCTACTCTTTCTGTCGAAACGCCTGCTCAACGTTAATCCTGTTATTTCAGACAGACGCCATTTGGTCTTTTATACGCCCAAATAAAACAAAAACCCCCTGTCTAAACAGAGGGTTTTGTCGATTATACGTCAGTGACGTGTGGGGATATTATTCCCACTCGATCGTAGCTGGCGGCTTACCGCTGATGTCATACACGACGCGGGAAATGCCGTTCACTTCGTTGATGATGCGGTTAGACACACGGCCCAGGAAGTCATACGGCAGGTGTGCCCAATGCGCGGTCATGAAGTCGATAGTTTCAACCGCACGCAGAGAAACCACCCAGTCGTATTTACGGCCATCGCCCATCACGCCAACAGAGCGAACCGGCAGGAACACGGTGAACGCCTGACTCACTTTGTTGTACAGGTCGGCTTTGTGCAGTTCTTCAATGAAGATAGCGTCCGCACGACGCAGCAGGTCGCAATATTCTTTCTTCACTTCACCCAGCACGCGCACGCCCAGACCTGGGCCCGGGAACGGGTGACGGTAGAGCATATCGTACGGCAGGCCCAGTTCCAGACCAATTTTACGCACTTCGTCTTTGAACAGCTCTTTCAGCGGCTCAACCAGACCCATCTTCATCTCTTTAGGCAGACCACCTACGTTATGGTGAGATTTGATGACATGCGCTTTACCGGTCGCAGAAGCGGCAGATTCGATAACGTCTGGATAGATGGTGCCCTGCGCCAGCCATTTCACATCTTCCAGCTTCAGCGCTTCTTCGTCGAAGACTTCAACAAAAACGCGGCCAATGATCTTACGTTTCGCTTCCGGATCGTTCTCGCCTTTCAGCGCGGTCAGGAAACGATCTTCAGCCGGAACATGAACAATGTTCAGACCAAAGTGATCACCGAACATATCCATCACCTGCCCGGCTTCATTCAGACGCAGCAGACCATTATCGACGAAGACACAGGTCAGGTTTTTACCAATCGCACGGTGCAGCAGCATCGCCGTGACGGAAGAGTCCACGCCACCGGAAAGGCCGAGGATCACTTTGTCATCGCCAACCTGCTGGCGGATACGCTCAACGGCGTCGTCGATGATTTTTGCCGGCGTCCACAGCGCTTCACACTGGCAGATATCGCGGACAAAACGCTCCAGCATACGCATCCCCTGACGGGTATGGGTCACTTCCGGGTGGAACTGAACGCCGTAGAAGCGTTTTTCTTCGTTCGCCATAATGGCAAACGGGCAGCTTTCGGTGCTGGCAACGGTGACGAAGTCGGACGGGATTGCCGTCACTTTATCGCCGTGGCTCATCCACACATCCAACAGCGGTTTGCCGTCAGCTGTCAGGGAGTCTTCGATACCGCGAACCAGCGCGCTGTCGGTTACAACTTCAACCTGCGCGTAGCCGAATTCACGCTCAGTCGCCCCTTCAACATGACCGCCCAACTGCATCGCCATCGTCTGCATGCCGTAGCACACGCCGAAGACCGGAACGCCGGCTTCGAAAACGTATTGCGGTGCACGTGGGCTGTTTGCTTCCGTGGTGCTTTCCGGGCCACCGGAAAGAATGATGCCGCTAGGATTAAACTCGCGAATCTGTGCTTCAGTTACATCCCACGCCCACAGTTCACAGTAAACGCCCAGTTCACGTACGCGACGTGCAACCAGTTGTGTGTACTGCGATCCGAAATCAAGGATGAGAATGCGATGCTTGTGAATATTGTCTGTCATTGACGCTAATTCCGAGGCAAGTGAAACAATAACAAAACGCCCGGTTAAAACCGGGCGCGGAAACTTATCAGGAGCCCATACGGTAATTCGGGGACTCTTTGGTGATGGTCACGTCGTGAACGTGGCTTTCCTGAATACCCGCACCACTGATACGTACGAATTCCGCTTTAGTACGCAATTCGTCGATAGTACCACAGCCGGTCAGCCCCATACAGGAGCGCAGGCCGCCCATCTGCTGGTGAATAATCTCTTTCAGGCGGCCTTTATAGGCAACGCGGCCTTCGATACCTTCCGGCACCAGTTTGTCTGCGGCGTTATCGCTCTGGAAGTAACGGTCAGAAGAGCCTTTGGACATTGCGCCCAGAGAGCCCATGCCGCGGTAGGATTTGTAGGAACGGCCCTGGTAAAGTTCGATTTCACCCGGGGATTCTTCCGTGCCCGCCAGCATGGACCCCACCATCACCGCGCTTGCGCCAGCCGCGATGGCTTTGGCGATATCGCCAGAGAAACGGATACCGCCGTCAGCGATAACGGGAATCCCCATCCCTTCCAGCGCTTCAACAGCATCAGACACTGCGGTGATCTGCGGCACACCCACGCCAGTCACGATACGAGTGGTACAGATGGAGCCAGGGCCAATACCCACTTTCACCGCGCTCACGCCCGCTTCCGCCAGGGCACGAGCCCCCGCGCCGGTCGCCACGTTACCGCCAATGATTTGCAGATCCGGGTATTTCGCACGAGTTTCACGAATGCGCTGTAAAACACCTTCAGAATGGCCGTGAGAAGAATCAATCAGCAGCACGTCAACACCTGCCGCGACCAGCGCATCAACACGCTCTTCGTTGCCAGCGCCTGCGCCAACCGCAGCGCCAACGCGCAGACGGCCATGCTCATCTTTACAGGAGTTCGGCTTACGTTCAGCTTTCTGGAAATCTTTTACGGTGATCATGCCGAGCAGATGGAAGCTGTCATCAACAACCAGCGCTTTCTCGACGCGTTTCTCGTGCATTTTTGCCAGCACGACGTCACGCGCTTCGCCTTCGCGAACGGTGACCAGACGCTCTTTCGGCGTCATGTAAACGCTGACCGGTTGGCTCAAATCGGTGACAAAACGCACGTCACGACCGGTGATGATCCCAACCAGCTCATTGTCTTCGGTCACGACAGGATAACCTGCAAAGCCATTGCGTTCAGTCAGTTCTTTCACTTCACGCAGGGTAGTCGTCGGCAGAACGGTTTGCGGGTCAGTTACTACGCCAGATTCATGTTTTTTCACGCGGCGGACTTCTTCTGCCTGACGCTCAATCGACATGTTTTTGTGGATAAAACCAATGCCACCTTCCTGTGCCAGTGCAATCGCGAGGCGCGCTTCAGTCACGGTATCCATCGCTGCGGAGAGCATAGGAATGTTCAGACGAATCGTTTTCGTCAACTGCGTGCTGAGGTCAGCAGTATTCGGCAGAACGGTGGAATGAGCGGGAACGAGGAGGACGTCGTCAAACGTCAAAGCTTCTTTAGCAATACGTAGCATGGGCAATATCTCTAACCTGGGGGTGGATAAATATTGCCGTGGCATTATACAGAGCGTAATCGGTTGCATCCACACTTTTTTGCAAATAATGCTTGCGCTCCTGCTCAGGCGGGTTACTATCGATTGAATAACCTGCTGATTTAGAATTTGATCCCGCTCACATGTTATCCTCTCAGACCTCCGCAATTTTTACTGTTAGCCGCCTTAATCAGACGGTTCGTCTGCTGTTAGAACAGGAAATGGGACAGGTCTGGATCAGCGGCGAGATTTCCAATTTCTCACAGCCGTCATCGGGGCACTGGTACTTCACGCTAAAAGATGACACGGCACAGGTTCGCTGTGCCATGTTCCGCAACAGCAATCGTCGGGTGACCTTTCGCCCCCAGCACGGCCAGCAGGTTTTGGTTCGCGCCAATATCACCCTGTACGAGCCGCGCGGCGACTATCAGATTATCGTCGAAAGCATGCAGCCTGCCGGTGAAGGTCTGCTCCAGCAAAAGTATGAACAGTTAAAAGCTAAACTGCAGGCTGAAGGGCTTTTTGATCAGCAGCATAAGCAGTCACTTCCCTCTCCCGCCCACTGCGTGGGGGTGATTACCTCGAAAACCGGGGCCGCACTGCACGATATTCTCCATGTTCTGAAACGTCGCGATCCCTCTTTACCGGTTATCATCTATCCGACCGCCGTCCAGGGTGACGACGCACCGGGGCAGATTGTCCGTGCAATCGAACTGGCGAATGCGCGCCAGGAGTGTGATGTCCTGATCGTCGGTCGCGGCGGCGGTTCGCTGGAAGATTTATGGAGTTTTAACGACGAGCGTGTCGCACGGGCTATTTTTGCCAGCGCGATTCCGGTAGTCAGCGCCGTCGGCCATGAAACGGACGTCACCATTGCCGATTTTATTGCCGACCTGCGTGCGCCGACGCCTTCGGCCGCCGCTGAAATGGTCAGCCGCAATCAGCAGGAGTTGCTGCGTCAGATCCTGTCTGCACAGCAGCGTCTCGGCATGGCGATGGATTACTTTCTGGCGAACCGCAGTCGTCGATTCACTCAGATTTATCATCGCCTGCAACAGCAACATCCGCAGTTGCGTCTCGCTCGTCAGCAGACGGCACTGGAGAGGTTGAATCAGCGTATGAACGTGGCCATCGACGGCCAGTTGAAGCGCACCAGCCAGCGGCAATCCCGTCTGCTGCAACGCCTGAACCAGCAAAATCCGCAGCCACGCATTCATCGTGCGCAAACCCGCATTCAGCAACTGGAATATCGTCTGGCGGAGAATGTGCGTTCCCGTCTGAGCGCCACGCGGGAACGCTTTGGCAACGCAGTTACCCACCTGGAAGCGGTCAGCCCACTCTCGACCCTGGCGCGTGGTTACAGCGTCTCTACGGCCACCGACGGCAAAGTGCTGAAAAAAGTGACACAAGTGAAAGCCGGTGATGTGATGACGACCCGGCTGGAAGACGGCTGGGTAGAAAGTGAAGTCAAAAGCATAACGCCGGTGAAAAAACGCGCGCGAAAAAAAGCCTGACATCAGGCTAGCGTTCGTCTTCAGGTGAAATGAACAGCAATGCCCCCGACAGCCCAGAAAAAACAACCAGTGCCCCCGCCGCGCCAATCGCGCCATAAAGCTGACCAAATGCCACTGAGCCAACAATTTGCCCAACGGCCAGCATCAGGAAAGCCAGACTGACGCCCGCCGCTGGTGAAGGCTCCGCCAGCGCGGCGCCCCGCACCAACAGCACACCGGATAAAATGACATATCCCGCCCCGTTTAACGCCGCCACCGGAAACAGCCACCAGGCGAAACCGTGGCTTAGCGCCAGGGACACTAGCGAAACCGCCATAAACAGCAGCGAGCAACAGTAAACCCCGCGCATACCGATACGCTTTGCCGCACTTCCGGTAAATACAGCGGCAATTCCTGCACCACCGCTGACCAGCCACAGCATATGGGTGATGGCACTGTCCAGCCCGGTATGGCGCTGCAGCAATTCGGGGCCAAAACTCCACCATGCCGCGCTGGCGACACCGCTAACAAAGGCTATCACCAGCATGCGAAACATCCCCGATTTCGCAAGGACAACGCGCCAGCGCGGCGGCGATCGGAGTTGTTCCGCACGTTCCCTTGGCAACGTACGCAGTACTGCAAACAGGCAAAATAGCGCCATGACTGCAAAGACGATGCATGCCAAGCGCCAGTTGCCCGACATAACCCGTAACACCAGAACCGACAGGATGATCCCCCCACTCGTTCCAGCGTTGATAAGGGTATTTACCTGGGTTTGCCGTTCCGCTGAGATTCGCTTACTCACCGCTGCGGCAAGGGACGGTGAGGCCAGCCCGGAGCTGAGCCCGGCGATAAAAAGACCTGTCGCCAGAATAAGAGGGGAATACGCCAACGCCAGGATAACTAATCCAATTGCTGCGGAGATCCCCGCCAGAACGGCCGGGAGTCGTGGACCAAAGCGATCCGTCAGAAAGGAGGCCAAAAAAACGGATAAACAGTAGGCAACATAGCTGCAGGCCGCAATTATCCCGGCAACTTCTGGCGTGAAGGGAATCGCCTGACTGATATCAGGCAGCATGATTCCCCATGAAAATCGCGCCATTCCGTAAGTCACAGCAATCAGTGAGAAACCCGTCATCCCCAACGCGACATGTTTATTCATTGCTCCCCTCACGTTATGCGTCGTTAAAAACGTAAACCCTGATAGTCAGTTGCGCTACTTTCAGCAGCGCTGATTTGTCCGACTTTCCTGCAGGTTTGCTCCTATGATTTACACTTAACATGCTTACTTTTTCGGCTTTGCCAGACTCAGGAGAGCCTTATGTACCATGCTTACAGTGTGATCCCGCCCTATATCCTGCGACGCATTATTGAAAGCGGTTCGGCGATGCAGCAACAGTGCGCACGCCAGACGCTGACTCATGTACAAACCCTGATGGCGCACATGCCCGGAAAACCAGCGGCGCCGCATGTGAACCAACCCGGTCAACTTGAGCGTGATATCTACGATGCGAAAAACAGGCAGGAATTACCTGGCACGCAGGTGCGCTATGAAGGCCATCCCCCAAACGGGGATGTTGCAGTGGACGAAGCCTATGATTACCTCGGTGTCACGCATGACTTTTTCTGGAAAAACTGGCGCCGCGACTCGCTGGATAACAAAGGCTTAATTCTCACCGGGACCGTGCATTACGGGCATGAATACCAGAATGCGTTCTGGAACGGTCAGCAGATGGTCTTTGGCGACGGCGATGGTGAGATATTTAATCGATTTACGATTGCCATTGATGTCGTGGCTCATGAGCTGGCACACGGGATTACCGAATCAGAAGCAGGGTTGATTTACTTTGAACAGGCCGGGGCGCTCAACGAATCGGTTTCCGATGTATTTGGCGCGTTGGTTAAACAGTATCATTTCAAACAAACCGCCGATCAGGCTGACTGGCTTATCGGGCAAGGATTGCTGGCGGACGGCATTAATGGTAAGGGATTGCGCTCCATGTCAGCGCCGGGCACAGCCTATGACGACCCGTTGCTCGGGAAAGACCCGCAACCTGCGCATATGCGGGACTTCATTAAGACACGCGAAGACAATGGCGGTGTTCATCTTAACTCTGGCATCCCGAACCGGGCGTTTTATCTGGCAGCCACCGCGCTCGGCGGCTACGCATGGGAAAAAGCAGGTTATGCCTGGTATGATACGGTCTGCGATCGGCAACTGGCACAGGATGCAGACTTCATTGATTTTGCCCGCTTAACCGTTTATCACGGCGACAAGCGCAGCGGCGCGGAAACGGCGAAGGCGATAGAAGCGGCCTGGAAAGCCACAGGAGTGATGTGAATGGAGATCCCAGAATTAACTGATGACGCCGTGGTAGAACTGGCCCGGGAAGGTGGCGTCGCGTTTATGCCCAAACTGGCCCGGCAGCGCAAAATTGCGCTGTCGACCTTATCGACTGTTCAGCGTCAGCGCGTGGCCGACATTCTCCGGCAGAGCCTGACCGTCGGTATGCCTCCGGGACAGACGGGATCGCCGGGTCGCGGCGACCAGCGCTACTTTCGCATACAGATCATCTGGACACAGCATAATCAGGCAGGCGTTACCGACATCATCGTACTGGTACCGGAAAACGATGCGCCAGCCTCACTGGTCGATCTTTGGCAAAAGGGCGAAGCCTGTATCTGCGATTAATCCTGCGACAGCACAAACTCAACGCGTTTTTTCGAAATCAGTCCGTGACCGTTGTGACAGAAATAATCGACTGCGCCGCAGGCTTTTAAAACCTGGAGCGGCTGATGACAGTCCGGGCAACGCGCTTCTACGCTAAAGTCTGTCTGACAGGTTTCACAATGTGCGTTATCGCCATGACGATCGAGCGGATGCTGACAAACGGGACAAATGAGTTCCACACTTCCTCCTCATATTCCTGTTGATGGTGCCCTCCCCGCCGGGAGAGGGCGTAATGAATTATTTGCTTTTTTTGATGTGCTTAATCAGACGTTTACGCTTGCGCATCTGAGTCGGGGTCAGCGTATTGCGCTTGTTGGCATACGGGTTCTCGCCCTCTTTAAACTGAATACGGATCGGCGTCCCCATCACTTCCAGCGATTTACGGAAGTAGTTCATCAGGTAGCGCTTATAGGAATCCGGCAGGTCTTTGACCTGGTTACCGTGAATCACCACAATCGGCGGGTTATAGCCTCCGGCATGAGCATATTTCAGTTTCACGCGACGACCACGGACCAGCGGTGGCTGATGATCTTCAACCGCCATCGTCATGATTCGGGTCAGCATCGCCGTGCTAACGCGACGGGTGGAGCTGTCATAGGCTTCGCGGACGGATTCAAACAGGTTGCCGACACCGCTGCCATGCAACGCAGAGATAAAATGCACACGCGCAAAATCGATAAAGCCCAGACGGAAGTCCAGCGTCTCTTTCACCTGCTCTTTCACTTCCTGCGTCAGGCCGTCCCACTTGTTCACTACGATGACAAGTGAGCGCCCACTATTGAGGATAAAGCCCAGCAGCGACAAATCCTGGTCAGAGATACCTTCGCGGGCATCAATCACCAGCAACACCACGTTAGCGTCTTCAATCGCCTGCAACGTCTTGATAACGGAGAATTTTTCTACCGCATCGGTGATTTTCCCGCGTTTACGTACCCCGGCGGTATCGATCAGCACGTATTCGCGCTCATCACGTTCCATCGGGATATAAATACTGTCACGCGTAGTGCCCGGCATATCATAAACGACCACGCGGTCTTCACCCAGAATACGGTTAGTCAGTGTGGACTTACCGACGTTCGGACGACCGACAATCGCCAGCTTAATCGGCAGATCCTGCGGATTGAAGTCATCTTCAGGCTCTTCTTCACCGTTCTCGTCAGCTTCAAACTGTGCCCAGTATTCGGCGTCTTCGTCCACCTCTTCCTGCGGCGCGGCATCGTCCATCCACGGCAGCAGAACGTGTTCCAGCAGACTGAGCACGCCACGGCCATGAGACGCAGCGATCGGATGGATTTCACCCAGGCCCAGCGAGTAGAAATCAACGATAGCCTGATCCGGATCGAGTCCGTCCGTTTTGTTGGCGACCAGGAACGTCGGTTTTTCACGAGAGCGTAAATGCTGGGCGATCGCTTCATCGGCAGGCATCAGGCCAGCGCGCGCATCCACCATGAACAGCACCACATCCGCCTCTTCAATTGCCAGTAGCGACTGTTCCGCCATACGGGTTTCTACGCCATCTTCGGTGCCATCAATCCCGCCGGTATCAATGCAGATAAACTCACGGCCTTCAATCTCCGCACGACCGTACTTACGGTCACGAGTCAGACCCGGGAAATCCGCCACCAGCGCATCTCGGGTGCGAGTTAGACGGTTAAATAACGTGGATTTTCCGACGTTAGGGCGCCCGACAAGCGCGACCACAGGTACCATGTTTAAAGCCTCATTTTAAAAATCATCAGACAACAGACGCGATTTTTGCGCTGTTGTTAAAAACAGGAAAACGGCCCCTGCACCAGGAGCCGTTTTTTAAAGCGTACGACCAGGACGATTAACGTGTAATGGAATACACGGTACCGTCTTTGGCCTGGATCAGCAGCTTGCCATCGGCTGAGACCGGTTCAGTCAGGAAGCCGGAGCTGTCTACTTTCTGCTGAGCCACAAAACGGCCATCTTCGACGTTAAGCCAGTGCAGATACCCTTCGCTGTCACCCACCACCAGGTTGCCATTATACAACGCCGGGGAAGTCAGCAGACGGTGCAGCAGATCGCTTTGCGTCCACAGCGTAACGCCGCCATCGGTCGTCAACGCCAGTACGCGGTCATTCTGATCCACCAGATAGATACGGTTGCCGTCGACGATAAAGTCATTCACCGAGCCCAGTTCACGTTTCCACATGATCTGGCCACTGCGCAGATCCAGCGCGGTCAGGTTACCATTATAAGCCAGGGCGTAAACGACGCCATTGACGATGACCGGAGTGGTGTCCACATCGCTCAGACGGTCAATCTCTGTAGAACCGGTCGCCTGAGAAATACGCTGCTGCCAAATCATCTGGCCTTGCTGCATCAGTACGGCGCTCACGCGGCCGTTATCACCACCGACAATGGCCGCACCAAAGGCGGTTGCCGGCGCAGATTCGCCACGCAGTGACAGCGAAGGCATATCCAGGTTCACGGTCCACTTAATGGCGCCATCGGCTTCGTTCAGTGCCTGCAACTGACCGTTGCTGGTATGAATCAGCACCATGCCGTCACTGACTACCGGACGGGAAAGCGCTTCGCCAGCCACTTTGGTTTGCCACGTAACCGTACCGTCCGCTGCGTTCAGCGCATAAACCTGCGCTTTTTCGCTGCCGATATAGACGTGACCGCCTGCAACCGTTACGCCGCCAGACAACTGGGCTGACGAACGCGAGAACCAGCCATCTTTCTCACCCAGGTTCACCGACCAGACTTCTTTGCCGTCATCAGCATTTAACGCTTTCACCACGCCAGCGCGATCGGCTGCGTAGACCACGTTATCGGCATACGCCGGGTGGAGGTTGGAATAGAAATCGCCGATACCATTACCTACAGACGTGCTCCAGGCCGTAGACGGGGTAAACTGATTTTCAACCACCGGTAATGGGGACATTTTAACAACGTCTTCTTCGCCACTAAACAGTGAACAGCCGCTCAACAGGGTAACGGAAAGCAGCCCTGGCAGAAGTAATTTACGCAATTGCATCGGGTCCCTCTCAGATGGACAAATTATTGATTTTCATCTGCATCATTTCGCTCAGTGCCGGGGAGGCGTTACTTTTCACGCCCGCTTCCCACGCACTACGCGCACCTTGTTTATCACCTTTGCTCAGCAGCGCTTCGCCGCGCAGATCGGCAACAATCGCCGCCCATCCTTCACCCTTGACGCTCTCCAGGGTTTTCAGCGCCGTATCCGCCTGCTTGAGTTGAATCTGAACGCGAGCAAGACGCAGCGTGATCACTGCGTTAAGATTCTCATCACTCGTGGCGGCCAGTCCCTGCTGAAGCTGGGCTGCGGCCTTCTCAAGTTGATTCTGATCGACAAACTGCTGCGCCAGTTCCATCGACGCTAACGCGCCGTAGGTGTTCTTATTGTCGGCAGCAAATTTCTCTGCGGCTGACAGGTCTTCCGCTTTACCCGCGCTGAGCGAACTCACCACGGTTTGATATGACAGAGAAGCAGAGCGTGCGGACTCAATCTGATGATTGTTCCAGTAGCGCCAGCCTACCAGCGCACCAACACCTAAAATAACCCCAACAGCCAGGGCTTTGCCGTTCTCGGCAAAGAAGCGTTTAATCGCCTCAACCTGATCGTTTTCGTTCTCGTAAATTTCCACGCAGTCCTTCTCCTTAAGCCATTAACGTGCGCAAATGCGTTGCAACGCTATCCTGTGCAACTTCAGTTTGCTCACCGGAGCGCAAATCCTTCACTACAACAGTACCGGCAGCCACTTCGGACTCGCCAAGCACCAGTGCAACGCGGGCACCCCATTTATCAGCTCGGGCAAACTGTTTCTTAAAGTTGCCGCCGCCGTGGTTTGTCATTAGCTTCACGCCCGGGATTTCATCACGCACGCGCTCAGCCAGTGTCATTGCCGCAGACTGCGTATCCGCACCTGAAGCGACCAGGTATATATCGACAACAGAATCGGCTTTAAATTCCGGATTAACTGCCTGAACCAGTAAAACAAGGCGTTCCAGGCCCATTGCAAAGCCCACTCCCGGCGTCGCGCGACCGCCGAGTTGCTCAACCAGTCCGTCATAACGACCACCCGCACAGACGGTGCCCTGTGAGCCCAGGCTGCTGGTGACCCACTCAAACACGGTGCGGTTGTAGTAGTCGAGGCCACGAACCAGACGCTGGTTGACAGTGTAGGCAATCCCTGCGGCTTCCAGCAGTTTGCACAGGCCAGCAAAGTGTTCGCGGGAATCGTCATCCAGATAGTCGCCAAGCTGAGGAGCATCGTTGAGCAGCGCCTGTACGTCCGGATTTTTTGAATCCAGCACGCGCAGCGGGTTGGA
Source organism: Citrobacter sp. RHB35-C17 (assembly GCF_013816795.1). NCBI lineage: Bacteria > Pseudomonadati > Pseudomonadota > Gammaproteobacteria > Enterobacterales > Enterobacteriaceae > Citrobacter > Citrobacter sp. RHB35-C17. The sequence goes on from NZ_CP057150.1 coordinate 3,387,508, forward strand.
GTACATGCGACGTTTGCAGTCTTCGTCCAGTTTCTCAACATGCTGCTCGAGGAATGCCACCAGCGCATCGCGGTAGTTTGCACGCGCGTCCAGCGATCCGATGGAGTTCAGCTCAAGATTGACATGTTCAGCGATACCCAGCGCACGCCACCAGCGCGCGGTAAGCATAATCAGTTCGGCATCAATATCCGGCCCTTGCAGACCAAAGGCTTCGACACCCAACTGATGAAACTGACGATAGCGCCCTTTCTGCGGACGCTCGTGGCGGAACATCGGCCCGATGTACCACAGGCGCTGTTCCTGATTGTACAGGAGACCATGCTCGATGCCGGCGCGTACACAGCCCGCCGTGCCTTCCGGACGCAGCGTCAGGCTATCGCCATTGCGGTCCTCAAAGGTGTACATCTCTTTTTCAACCACGTCGGTCACTTCGCCGATCGCGCGTTTGAATAACGGGGTCTGCTCTACAATCGGCAAGCGGATTTCACTGTAACCGTAGCTGCCGAGCACGTTTTTGAGTGTGCCTTCAATGCGCTGCCAGATGGCGGTCTCGCCAGGCAGATAATCGTTCATGCCGCGAATGGCTTGAATGTTTTTTGCCACGTTTATTCTCTTTCTGAATATAAAAATGAACCCTCAGCGCTTCCCCGAGCGATACGGGAGCCATGCGGGTTCAATCATACACGGGAAGCACGCCGCTTCCCATCACGTTATTATTTTTCAACCTGCTGCACGTTAATCCGCTGCGCTTCGTCGAGCATCGTCGCTTTGGCGCGGATACGGGCTTCAAGCTGGTCAATCATATCGCTGTTATCCAGACGATCTTTTCGCACGCCGTCTTCATAGAGGCCGCTTTTTTTGTTACCGCCCGTCACGCCCAGCGTCGAAACCAGTGCTTCACCCGGTCCGTTAACGACACAGCCAATGATGGAAACGTCCATCGGCGTAATGATGTCTTCCAGACGCTGCTCCAGGGCGTTAACCGTACCGATCACGTCAAACTCCTGACGCGAGCAGGTCGGACAGGCGATGAAGTTTATCCCGCGAGCACGAATGCGCAGAGACTTCAGGATATCGAAGCCAACCTTAATCTCTTCCACCGGATCGGCAGCCAGCGAAACGCGCAGCGTATCGCCAATCCCTTCGGACAGCAGCAGACCAAGACCGATTGCCGATTTCACCGCACCACTGCGCGCACCACCGGCTTCGGTGATCCCTAAATGCAGTGGTTGATCGATTTGCTTCGCCAGCAGGCGATAGGATTCAACGGCGAGGAAAACATCAGACGCTTTTACGCTGACCTTGAACTGATCAAAGTTCAGACGATCGAGATGATCCACATGGCGCATTGCCGATTCCAGCAAGGCCTGCGGCGTGGGTTCGCCGTACTTTTCCTGTAGATCTTTTTCCAGCGATCCGGCGTTAACTCCGATACGAATCGGGATATTCTTGTCGCGCGCGCAATCCACCACCATGCGGATACGCTCTTCATTGCCGATGTTGCCTGGATTAATCCGCAGGCAGTCAACGCCGTATTCCGCCACTTTGAGCGCAATACGGTAGTCGAAGTGAATGTCGGCGACCAGCGGAACAGAAACCTGTTGCTTGATCAGTTTGAAGGCTTCTGCGGCATCCATCGTGGGTACGGAGACACGAACAATGTCAGCGCCAACGCGTTCCAGCGCTTTGATCTGATTAACCGTCGCTTCCACGTCCGTGGTCCGCGTGTTGGTCATCGACTGGACGGCGATGGGAGCCCCATCGCCAATCGGCACATTCCCAACGTAAATTCGCGTTGATTTTCTACGTTGAATTGGAGCCTGGTTATGCATGAAAAATCTCCCGCGTTACCCGTCTATTACTGCGCCGGTGATTGTTCGGCATTTAGGGTCAGACGCGCAACCTGGTTAGTTCTGATAAAACGGCTCAGATCGACAGGTTTTCCTTGATACTGGATCTGCACCGCAGCCGGCGCGCCAATTTTAAGCTTGTAAGGTGCCTGACCGGTCAGGTTTAAATTACCATCTTTACGCTGCATTCCGCTGAACAGCTTTTTACCTGTCGCATCGCTGACTTCCAGCCAGCAATCGGCGGTAAAGTTCATCACCAGCGCGTTTGGATCCGCAGCGGCTTCCACACCCGCCTGATTGATCGGCAACGGTGCCGCGCCATCCGGCGTTGCCGGTGTCGCAGGAGAGGTTGTAGCGGTATCAACGTTGGCCTGAGAAGGCGCGACTACGGCGTTCTGCTGCGGGTCAACCGCAGGTGCCGTCGTCGGCGCAGGCGTTTGCACCGTCTCCGCCGGACCGGTTGCCGCTGGTGTGTTGTCCTGAGTTGCCGTCGCGCTGGTGTCCAGCGGCACGCTTTGTGTGTTTTCGCTGTTGGCGTTCAGCTCAGCAGAGGATTGATCGGCCATCGTGGAGATCTCTTCCTGTTGCGCTTTGTGGTTTTGCCACCACCATGCGCCCGTCAGGCCGACCACCACAAACAGCACCAGCCAGGTAAACGTCATCAACCAGCCATCACGCTTTCTGCGACGCTTGCCTAATGAGAAGCTCTGCATCGGTGCCACTTTCGCCGCACGAACCGGAGCCTGTTTCTCCAGAGCCGGTAACAGTTCTTCTTCAGGAATATGGACCAGGCGTGCATAAGAGCGAATGTATCCGCGCAGGAACGTTGAAGCCAGGTCGGCAGGCGCCTTATCGTCTTCAATGTCGCGTACGGTGGATACCTTCAGGCAAAGTCGCTCAGCGACAGCCTGCTGGCTGAGTCCGAGTTGTTCACGGGCATTACGTAGGCGAACGCCGGTGGATTGTGCTTCATGTTGGTCGTGAGTGGCTTCAGTATTCATTCGCTACAGCTGCTGGTGAAAATTAGGGTTCAGGCGCCGGTGAGTCACAATGCCCACCCACACCGCGAAAATCGGTTCAGTCAACCTGAGTCAAACAGTATAAACCTCTCTGCTGACTCTTAACAAAAACAGCTTAAGCCTGAGGGCTAAACTATTGTCGCGCCGTACATACTGCCTTAAAGTCGACAAAAACGCACCGTTATTATTGACCGGACAAGTACAACCCTGGCCCTCATGCAAATTACATTGCGCCACAGCACAAAAATCCGGCTGTAGCGCAATGTGCATCAGACGGTTTTAACGTCGATAGCCTCACCCTGCATACGCTTACGTAGAGTACGTTTAGTCCGGTCAATCACATCCCCCGCCAGTTGTCCGCAGGCAGCGTCAATATCATCACCGCGTGTTTTACGCACAATGGTGGTAAAGCCGTAGCTCATCAGCACCTTAGAGAAACGGTCAATACGGCTATTAGAACTACGTCCATAAGGCGCCCCCGGGAACGGGTTCCATGGGATCAGGTTAATTTTACAAGGCGTATCTTTCAGCAACTCTGCCAGTTGATGCGCATGCTCTGTGCCATCGTTAACGTGATCCAGCATGACGTATTCAATAGTGACGCGTCCCTGGTTGGCATTGGATTTCTCCAGATAGCGGCGAACCGCGCCCAGGAAGGTTTCGATATTGTACTTTTTGTTGATTGGTACAATTTCGTCACGAATGTCGTCATTCGGCGCGTGCAGCGAAATCGCCAGCGCGACGTCAATCATGTCACCTAATTTGTCGAGCGCAGGCACGACGCCGGAAGTCGACAGCGTGACGCGACGCTTGGACAGACCGAAGCCGAAATCATCAAGCATGATTTCCATGGCTGGCACAACGTTAGTCAGGTTGAGCAGCGGTTCCCCCATCCCCATCATCACCACGTTGGTGATTGGACGCTGACCGGTGATTTTCGCCGCGCCAACAATTTTCGCCGCACGCCAGACCTGACCAATAATTTCAGAAACGCGCAGGTTACGGTTAAAACCCTGCTGTGCGGTTGAACAGAATTTACATTCCAGCGCACAACCCACCTGCGAAGAGACGCACAGCGTGGCGCGATCATCTTCCGGGATATACACCGTTTCGACGCGCTGATCGCCCACGGCAATTGCCCATTTGATGGTGCCATCGGAGGAGCGCTGTTCTTCAACCACTTCCGGTGCGCGGATTTCCGCCACCTCTTTGAGCTTGTTGCGCAGCACTTTGTTGATGTCAGTCATCTCATCAAAGTTGTCGCTGCAATAGTGGTACATCCATTTCATCACCTGGTCAGCGCGAAACGGCTTCTCACCCATCTCTTTAAAGAATTCGCGCATCTGCTGACGGTTCAGATCCAGCAGGTTGATTTTGCCATTTTTCGCAGGAACCGCAGGGGTGATGATTTCGGAAGTGTTAACTAATTCAGACATAATTTTTTCCGGCCTCGTTGTTACACGTTATGGCCCATGGGAGGTTGAAAAGAAACGCCCCGGTAAGCAGTGCTCATCCGGGGCGTTGCATTGTACAAAGTCTGGCGCAAGGATGCCACGTTTGCACGCGGCATTTACCGAAAATTATTCCCGAAGGGATCAGCGAGTGCGAGCGCACACTTCGCCTTCACCGAAGAAATAGGCGATTTCGCGCTGGGCGGATTCCACGGAATCCGAACCGTGAGTCCCGTTTTCAGTGAAGCTGTCGGCGTAGTCGGCACGCAGCGTACCCGCCAGGGCGTTAGCCGGGTTGGTTGCACCCAGCAGATCGCGGTGACGCTGTACCGCGTTTTCGCCTTCCAGCACGGACACCACGATAGGACCAGAGGTCATGAACTCGACCAGACCGTCAAAGAACGGTTTGCCATCATGCTCAGCATAGAAACCGCGCGCCTGTTCAACGGTCAGGTGCAGCATTTTGGTACCGACGATTTTGAACCCTGCTGCTTCAAAGCGCGCAAAGATATTACCAATAACGTTTTTTGCCACCGCGTTTGGCTTGATGATGGAAAAAGTACGTTCAATAGCCATGATTACCTCTGAAAGATGTTCTGTTGTGTTTTACCTGGCGCGGATTATAAAGAGCATCCCGGCTATTGCATATGGATGAAGGTAACATTTTTTTAAAATAAGATGAGCATTAGCAACAAAAAGTGTCAACCTGGTCTACTGCAACGTAAACCTCACCGTCGCAACCTGCCCGCTCTCATCCATCGCCAGTAGCTGATAGTCACCTTTTTCGCGCAGACGTAACGTGACACCGCGCCCACGTTCTTGTAGCGGTTCGCCATTAAGGAACCACCAGCGCTCTCCTGTGCCGCCGCTGCTCTGAAGCGTTACGCTCGCCTCTGTGGCCCCCGGTAAACGTCTGACGATTGCGCCATCACGCACGCCAGACAGCAACAGTGGTAATGCGGGATCCTGCCCGTGCGGCGGACACACCGTTGAGGATAACGGCAAGCGCGCACGGCGACGCTCAGCGGCGGGCAACCACGGTTCAAGCGGCAACGGCCAGACAATCAGCATTTGTTCTTGCGCCTGCGGACAATCAGCGGCAACGCGTCGGCCTGCCTTATCCAGCCAGATCGGGAAACGAATACCGCTCACCCCTTCCTGCTCCGGCAGCAACAGCGTGGGCGGCTGCACGTCTTCCAGCAGCCAGGTGGCCAGACGACGCCGACAATTGCTGTCACCAGGGGGAAGAGACTGCCCGCCAGGCCAGCACACAACGCCACGGGTGACCGACTGCGGGCGCGGATCTTCCGGCAGCGAGGCGCCACGGGCTAAGAGCAGGTTGTTTACCTGATTGAGCAGCGGGATTGCACTGGCATAACCGAACTGTCCGGCAACGGGCGTACCGTCCGGTCTGCCCGTCCAGATACCGATGACATAGCGAGCATTGAGGCCAATCGCCCACGCATCGCGATAGCCATAGCTGGTGCCCGTTTTCCATGCCAACGGGGCCACCCGGGGAAGCGCGCTATCCGGCAGCGGCTGCGCTTCATCGGCCAAAATACGCCGGATGATCCACGCCGCACCGGGCGACATCAGTCTGCGTTCGACAAGGGGATCGCCCGGCTGCAAACGCAATTTTCCCGCTTTGCCGTGGCGAGCAAAAGCGCTGTACGCCGCGACCATATCCTCAAGCCGCGCGCCTGCGCCCCCCAAAATAAGCGACAAATTAGGAGTCGCGCCCGCAGGCAAGTACAGCGGCAGTCCACTATTACGTAATTGTGCGGCAAAACGCTTCGGACCGTAGGCCTCAAGCACCTGTACCGCAGGTAAATTCAGCGAGCGCACCAGCGCTTCGCTCATACTGACAGGGCCATGAAAACCGCTGTCAAAATTACCTGGACGATAATCCCCACTACGGCGCGGTACATCCTGCAATAAAGACGCCGGGTGGATTAATCCATCATCCAGCGCCAGCCCATAGACAAAAGGCTTAAGCACGGAACCGGGCGATCGAATCGCCTTGACCATATCCACATGACCGAAACGCGTGGCATCATTCAGATCGACCGAACCGACCCAGCCACGCACGCTCATGTCAGTGTGATCGACGACGATCATCGCCAGCGAACTTCGCGCTGGCAGCCTGCCCTTCCAGTTTTGTGCCAATTCTTCCAGCTGTCGTTGCAGCCCGGCATCCAGGGTGGTGACAATTTTGTCGCCTTGATTTTTACCCAACATCATCCGCGAGAACAGCGGTGCCAGTTGCGGCATCTGGCGAGGCGTCAGCCAGACCGGCTCTTCACGTGATTCCTCCACCTGGTGCGGCGACCAAATCCCCTGCATTGCCATCCGCTCAAGCACTTTGTTGCGCGCAGCTTCTGCCCGATCCGGCCAGCGATCAGGGCGCAGTCGACTCGGCGCCTGTGGTAATACCGCCAGTAACGCGGCTTCAGAGTAACTGAGCTGTGACGGAGGTTTTCCGAGATAGGCCCAACTGGCCGCGCCAATTCCCTGCAACGTGCCGCCAAACGGCGCACGATTGAGGTACAGCGTCAGGATGTCGCGTTTTGAGAGATGCCATTCGAGCTGCAGAGCGCGCCAGAGCTGGCGAAACTTACCGCCAAAAGTGCGGGGATGTGGATCGAGTAATCGCGCCACCTGCATGGTCAGCGTACTGCCGCCAGAAATCACCCGTCCGGAGGAGAGATCCTGCCAGGCGGCACGAAGAATGGAGAGAGGGTTTACCCCCGGATGTTTCCAGAACCAGCGGTCTTCGTAGTTAATGAGCGCCTCAAGATAACGCGGAGAGACCTCTTCAGGCGTTACCGGATAGCGCCAGATGCCATCCGCGTCAGCAAACCGCCACAGTGGCGTTCCGTCATGGGCCACGACCACTCGCGCCGGATTGACCTCACGTAAAGGCAGCGGCCAGATTTTATCTGCCACCCAGACGGCGCAAACGAGTAAAACAGACGCGGCGGTCAGCCAAAGCCAACCGCCGCGTTTGCCGGTTAATCGCCCCATTTACGGCTTAACAATCAGAATGTCCCCGGCTACACCGGTCGCCCGCCATTGTGGAACATACATCGATTCTACCATGGGCATCGGCACCTGATAGGTTCCCGGCGTCACCGCTCGCGCCAGATAGACCAGCGTCACCGGCTGTCCACTATTCACTGCCACGGCGGCAACAAAGCGGTCATCCCGAAACTCAACGTGCTGAATATCTGCCTGCTGCATTTGATTGAGCAGGTTTTGCACCTCGCTGCCGCTGTCCTGCAAGCTGGCGCTACCGTTTGCCAGATTCTGGTTTTCCAGTTCCAGCCCGGCTGGCAGCAGATCCACCACCAACGCATCCGGTACATCCTGACTGGCTTTCACTTCCAGCCAGACCAGAACAAGTTCACCACTACGCAGGGAATCCAGCGATTTGCTCTGCCCGTCACTGCCCAGAATATGACGCTCAATCTGCAGCACATTGCTGGCAGGTGCCGGAGCCGATTGTGGATAGCCGCTCACGTCCAGGCGCAACCACATCGGTTGAGCACCGTTATTCGTCACCTGCAACGCCGCAAGTTGATCGGCATCCAGATTACGGGTTTGTGCTTTATCGCCCGTCAGCGGTTGCTCCGCAAGAGAAGTCTGCGCCTGCCAGGTACCGGGTAGATCCTGCAGCGAACGGGCTGCCAGGAACAGCGCATTATTCTCCTGTGTTGACAGCCAGCGCTGACTAAACGCTTGTTCAGAGAGCGTGTTCAGCAGCGAGTTCTGGACGTCCGGCTTAAGGTTATTTTCTTCCAGCAGCGCCAGCATCAGGGCGTTATCGCGAAGCGGACTACCGTAATCAGCCAGCCACTGACGTTCATCGTGACGCGGGGTGGAGAGCGCCAGCGCAACCGCATCGTCACTCCGTTTCGCGTCCCCCATCGTTTTCAACGCTATACCTAATTGCAGCAGCGGTAAGCCGGATGCCGCCTGACTGCGCCGTTCCCAGATCTCGCGCAGCGCGCCAAGTGGGGCTTTTTGCTGCCTCGCAAGGACCAGCGCGGCATAAGCCTGCACGGCAAATTTGCTTGCCTGCGTATCGCTGGAGTAGCGAATCGACATCATTCCCGGATCCTGCAGGTATCGCAGCAGGCGCGCATTGCCCTGATTGATCCCCGCCGCTGGAACCCTATAGCCCTGCTCACCCGCCCGAACCAGGAAATCCATCGCATAGGCGGTCAGCCAGTACTCTTCCGGACCATTTTTGTCCCACAGCGCGAAACCACCGTTATCACGCTGCATTTGTAACAGGCGGGCAATCCCGGTTTCGATTGCCGCACGACGCTTCTCGTCGGTATCACCCGTGATGCCCAGCGCTTGTAGCTGCGCGGCATTGGTATAAAGCGACGGGAACAGGCCACTGGTGGTTTGTTCCAGACAGCCGTATGGATACGCCTTCAGTTCGCGAATATAGCGCGCCAGATTTAACGGCGGTTTACCACTGAACAACAGTTGGCCCTGTACCGTCACCGGCGAGAAGTTCATCACCCCTTCTTCAGGAAGGGTCCAGCTTTCCCCCGGTTGCAGCATCACGCCGTTATTGACCGTTTGCGCCGGGAATGCCGGACGTACGCCAATCTTCCACTGCTTTTGCTGCGGTCCGATGTCTTCTCCCGGCACGTTCAATCCACTTAACGTCGCCTGCAGCTCACCATCACCAAATCCTTCTTTTGCACGAACAGGAACAAACAAGGTCGTGCGCACGCCCGGCTCCAGATTGACCTGCGCAGGCTGGTCGCTGACCAGTTCGATCAGTCCGCTGGCGGCCAGCGTCACGTTCAGTGACTGTGGTCGATCGGTAAGGTTGGTCACGTCCAGCACCAGTCGCGAGGTATCGCCACCGGCCATAAAGCGCGGCATATTCAGCTCAGCAATGACCGGGGCGGCGACAATAGTTTTGCTTTCATTGCTGCCAAAGTCATCCGCCGTCCACGCCTGCGCCATCACGCGCAGCTCGCCGTTAAAATCGCCAATCGGTAGCGTCACACTGCCTTCACCCTGCTCATTGAGCGTGACCGGTTGCGCCTGCTGCGCCACGATATTTACATGGTTGACCGGCGGTTTACCGCCGCGCTTCAGTTCATCGCCATCACCGCCAAAGCGCAGTGCGGCCAGACGCCCCTGGCCCTCAATCACCTGACCATAAATGTCATAAATATCCGCGCCGTAGCGTTTTTGTCCAAAGAAGGCCTGCCACGGATCCGGCGTAACGTAATCGGTAATGTTCAACACGCCGCTATCCACTGCCGACACCAGGACGTTAACCTGTTTTGGCGTCTCGCCGTTTTTACTGCTGGCCTTGATCTTCACGGTCAGCGGCTGGTTCGGACGCATTTTAGCCGGACTTTCCAGCGCCAGCTCCAGACGTCGGTTTTCGTCTCCCAGCGGTAAATGCAGCAAGCCTACGGCACGTTTCGGCGTTGCAGAACGAGATTTATCTCCCGGACGCACCACCAGCGTGCTCAGGTAGAGATCGTGGCGATTCCACGATTTATCGACCGGAATGGAGAGATCCAGCCCCTGCGCCGGGACATCAATTTCCTGCCACCACAGCGGACCTTCACTGGATTCTACCATCGCATAGCCTTTCCCCGCCGCCGGTGCTGCAATATGCAGCTTTATGGTGTCGCCCGGACGATAGGCCGGTTTGTCCAGCTTCAATGTCACGCGATCCGGCCGAGCCGCCCCGCTGCCATCACTGTTATCCTGCCAACTGTAACCTGCCCAAAAACGGACGCTACTGATCGCATCGTTTGGCGCTTTCACTTCCAGTCGGTAGGCCCCCCATTCGACCGGGAATGTCACTTTGCCGGTTTCATCGGCTTTCAGATCCAGCGTCTGCTCACCTTCCACCAGATCTTTTTGATCAAAGCGCGACTGCCAGCCTTCGCTTTCCAGCCAGTCCCAGTAGTAGTCGCGACGCTCACGAATCAAACGCACCTGTAAGCCGGAGACCGCTTTCTTCTCTCCCTGGGCATCGACATAGACAATGTCAAAAGCGGCGTTGCTGTCTTCATCAACAATCGGCTGATTCACCGTAGTATCGGTGCGGTAGTCATATACCGCTTTAACGGCAAATTGCGGGCGGATACCCGGTAATGTGTCTGCCGGCCAGATCGCCTGCTCAGCGCGACGCGTAACAGGACGACCACCGGACTCCAGCAGGCTGGCCTGCAAGATCACCTGCAACGGTGAGTGGGTCTCACGCCACTCGCTATTGGTGCTGATGTCACCACGCCCGGTTTCATCCAGCGTCAGTTGGACTTCATCGAGACTGCGCGACAGGTTCTCCTCGGCAATATTGCCAAACTGGAAGCCGGGCAGTGACGGCACGGCATCACGCAGTGGGCGCAGGTACAGCTGCCCTTGCAGCGCATTGCCATTCGCCGGGGCGCCGTAGAGGTAGTAGCCCACTACCGAGAACGTCACCTTATCAGACGGCGACAAAGGCGTTTCCTGACTGGTGAGATTTAACGCCATTCGCTCTGGCATGAAATCTTCAACGTGGAAATCCCACATCTGGCTTTGGTTATCGCCCGTGTTGGCGCGAATGTGCCACATTCCGGTTGGCGCACCGCTGTCCAGCGGATAAGTAAAGTGATACAACCCGTTATCCGGTTGACTGACGACAGTACGAATCACCTGGCCGTCCGGTTTAACGACCTCCAGCTTCACTGGCTGATCGGGCAGCGTCTTGCCGTCGCTGTCACGCAGCAGACCGTTGAGGATCACCGTCTCGCCAGGACGGTAGAGATCGCGCGGGCCAAACATAAAGAACTGTTTGCTGTAGCCGGGATCCCCCGCGATGTCGAATTCTGCTAAATCCAGCGCCGGGAGTTTCAGATCCAGCAGCGTGGTTTGCCCCTCTTTACGCGCCAGCAACAGCGCGGCATTCTGGTGATTTTCAAGCTGTACATGGCCTTTCGCATCGCTGGTCGCTTTCGCCAGGGTCTGTCCTTTTTCATCCAGCAAAGCGACATCTACCCCCTGCTGCGCGGCACCATTCTCCAGACTTTGCGTAAACACATCGAGCCGGTTCTGATAGCGATGTGCCGATACGCCGACGTCGCTGAGCGTGAACAACGTTGCGGCGTTGCTGTACTCGTACTGCCCGGCTTTGGTCATCACCGCAACGTAGACACCGGCCTGCTGCAACGGCTTAATCTCGCTCAGCGGCAGAAGAAGTTTTTCGCGGGTGTTACGCGCAGGATTGAGATCAAAGCGACCGGTATAGACCAAATCCGCCATTTTCAGCAGATTGTCGGACTCCCAGTTGGACATCGAATTCCGGTACTCCCACTGACTGACAAAGGCCGCCAGCGATTCAGGTTTCACGCGGAAAAAGTTAACGTCTACGTTGTTCACGTTGAGCGCCATCACGGGCAGCCCTTCCACCACTTTCCCCGGCAGCAGTGAACCACGGCTGGCAAAACCCACGCTGGGTTGAATATCACGCGTGGTGAGGCTTTTCTCATAGTTGATTTCGAAGGTCGCGTTGTTCAGCGCCCTGAGATCGCGCTCAATGGTCACCAGCAGGTCACGATTCGGTTCCAGGTGGCGTAAACGCAGCTCTTTCAGATTCGGCGACAGTTCCCATGCGCCATCGACTTTGCCGCTTTTTTTATCCACCACGTGGACGAGACGGGCAAAATCCTGTTCAGGATCTAACGGGATGGAAAAGGTCAACACCAGCGTCGATGCACCGTCCAGTTGCACCTCTGAGACATCCAGCAGCGTCAGCGCTTTGCCCTCGCTTTCTCGGGCCAGTTTCTGCAACTGCGCGGTATCTTTTTCTGCTTTCTTTTCCGCCGCGGGTTGGGCGGCGGGAGCGTCGTTTTTTGCCGCTATCGGAGCTTTATCGTTGTTGTCGCACCCAGCCAGCGCCAGCATGAGCATGCAGGCGACTACGCGTATGTGTTTCATTTTTCATCCCTGGCCAGTATGGCCCGTTAGCAACGTAGAATCGTTATTATGCGTGAGATTTCACTTTGTGTAAGTCTCTTTCCCCTCCCATCTTGTCTGAATTTAATTAAGAAATGTGGGATCACCGGACAAATCAGCCTCTTTTACTTGTCCCCTGTCGGCAAAGGCCTGACAATTTACCGGACACCTGATAAACATGGAGATCCCCATGACTACCGCCTTTTTTGTCGCCGCCGACTGGCTTGCCGAGCATATTGACGATCCGCAGATTCAAATTATCGACGCCCGCATGGCGCCGCCAGGACAGGAAGACCGCGACGTTGCGCAAGAGTATCGCTCGGGACATATCCCGGGTGCGGTGTTTTTCGATATCGAAGCGCTCTCCGACCACACTTCACCTCTGCCGCATATGATGCCACGCCCGGAAAGCTTCGCCGTGGCGATGCGTGAACTGGGGGTACATCAGGATAAACATCTGATCGTGTATGACGAGGGTAATCTATTCTCCGCCCCGCGCGCGTGGTGGATGCTGCGCACCTTTGGCGTGGAGAACGTGTCCATTCTGGGTGGTGGTCTGGCGGGCTGGCAACGTGATGAGTTGCCGCTACAGGAAGGTAACGTCGAACTCCCGGAAGGTGAGTTTGATGCAGCGTTTACCTCTGAAGCCGTCGTGCGCGTCACCGACGTCCTGCTCGCCAGCCATGAGAAAAGCGCACAGATTGTCGATGCCCGCCCGGCAGCACGTTTTAATGCTGAAGTCGACGAGCCGCGTCCAGGCCTCAGACGTGGTCATATACCCGGCGCCTTAAACGTGCCGTGGACAGAACTGGTTCAGGAAGGCGAATTGAAAACAACCGACGAACTGGATGCCATCTTCTTTCGCCACGGCGTCAGTTTTGATCGTCCGATTATCGCCAGTTGTGGTTCTGGCGTGACGGCAGCCGTCGTCGTGCTGGCGCTTGCGACGCTGGACGTGCCAGACGTCACGTTGTACGACGGCGCGTGGAGTGAATGGGGATCGCGTGCCGATTTACCGGTAGAACCGGCTGACGCTAAATAAATTCTGATGTCTTAGTCAGCTTCGCCCACAAAAAAACCGCTCAAACGTTTGAGCGGTTTTTTTTGTGCTGGTCCGGTTCGCGGCCTTTCCAGCTGGCTGTGTTGCCATAGCAATGCAGGCATGCCGTAGTGGGGTAATACTCTCTTTTAAGGAAGATAATGTCAAGTTAGTTAGCCAGGAAACTATTAGGAAGTTGATGTATCATTCTTCCCGGCCCTTTTCGCCGCCTCGCAAGCGGGCACTGGCTTCAGAAAAGGATGTCCCATGGCCGTTAGCGCAGGCATGTCGTAGTGCTTGCTGTCACGGCATTATCGCCAGTGGTGCTGTCGTGAAGCGGTCTTTGCATGGACCGCACAATGAAGATACGGTACGTCTGTATCGTGCTTCTTGTTTCTGGTGTGTTGTGCCTTCACGCAGACCAGAGTTACCCCAGTAATTCTGTTCTCGTAAAGACCAGCGACCAGGGCAGGTAAACGAGGATGCCGCCTTTCGGGGCGGCTTTCCTTCACTTAAATAATTCGGTTCTGTTTGAAATCACGCAGGAACCCGCCCCAGCGGCGTTCGTAGAACGGCGCGATGTGTTCGGTGATAAAGTGGCTGATCCCTTTCTCCCCTTTTTTCACCTGACAGATATCGATCGGTTCATCGCCCGGTAGCGTATCAGTTGCCACACTGCCCGCAGCCTGAATAATCTCCTCAATATCGCCATCGGCCTCAATACCAATCAGCAGATTTGCCTCAGCGTCCGCGCGCTCTTTAATTGAGCAGAGAAACGCACGCTTCACCGGCTTGATGGTCTTAAACAGCGTCGTGAGCGAATCGATCATCTGTGCTGGTGGTTCGGCCACTTCGGAGAGAATCAGCGATTCCCCACCTTCCAGCACTTCCTGCGTGCTCAGCGGATTGCCCTCTTCCCCCATCAGCAGGCTGATTTCGCGAGGCATAAACTCTTTACCCGTCGGCAATTTGGCGTTGAGGAACAGCGTTTCGCCGAGCGTCATTTCAAACAGCGTCCGTACTGGCATCACCACAAACGCCTGCTCATCTTCGACGGCCTGCTGCAACGCTGCCAGCGAGGTGAAAAAAGGGATAACGGTGGTGCCATCTTCTTTTTCCCAGTGCTGAAGATCGAGCGCGCTGTCTTCGACAATCGCTTCGCCGTCTGCCGCAGTACCAGGTACCCAGACAGTGGATTCCAACAGGGTGCGGAAAAATGCCGGACGGTGTGCGGGTTCAGTCGCCGCCTGCTCCAGCAGGGTTTCTAATTCATTTTTTGTTTCAGACATAGAGATCACAAATAATATATGGATTGTAGGCCTGATAAGACGTATGACGTCGCCATCAGGCAAAATGCCGGGGAGCGCCTCGCTTACCCGGCCTACAAAAATACCCTTCAGGCAGTCAGTAGATTCGCGATTGTACGCACGCCCAAACCGGTCGCCCCGGCAGACCACTGCTCAACCGGCGCTTTGCGATAGGTTGCCGAACAGTCGATATGCAGCCAGCCCTGCTGGTAGTTTTCCACAAAGTGCGACAGGAATCCTGCGGCTGTGCTCGCCCCTGCCGGATACGCCGCGCTGCCGGTATTGTTCAACTCGGCAAAATTAGACGGCAACTGGTTGCGATGAAATTCCGCCAGCGGCAGACGCCAGAACGCCTCGTTTTCTTCGGCTGCGCTTGTCAGCAGGCGGTTCGCCAGTTGGTCATCGAAGCTGAACAGCGCGTGGTAGTCGTTACCCAGCGCGGTTTTCGCGGCTCCGGTCAGCGTCGCAGCATCAATGATCAGCTCTGGCTTCTGCGAGCTGGCGTCAATCAGGCCATCCGCCAGCACCAGACGCCCTTCCGCGTCGGTATTCATCACTTCGACGTTTTTACCGTTGCGATAGTGGATGATATCGCCCAGCTTGAACGCGTTACCGCTGATCAGGTTATCCGCACAGCACAGGTACAGTTTCACGCGTTTGTTCAGACCGCGCGTGATCGCAAACGCCAGCGCGCCGGTTACCGTTGCGGCACCGCCCATGTCGGACTTCATGGAGTCCATAAAGGCACTCTGCTTGATGCTGTAACCGCCGGAATCAAAGGTGATCCCTTTCCCGACCAGGCAAGCAAAAACTGGGGCTTCTTTATCTCCTGTCGGGTTGTAGTCGAGCGCCAGCAGGACCGGAGGACGTTCAGAGCCGCGCCCCACAGTATGCAGCCCCATATAGTTCTGCTCACGCAGATCTTCGCCTTTGGTAATACGGTAAGAGACGTGATCGCACGCCACGCTGCACAGCAGGTCAACGGCACGCTGCGCCAGTTGCTCTGGCCCCAGCTCTTCCGCCGGTGCGTTAATGGTGTCACGCACCCAGTCAATGATGGTCAGACGGTTATCCAGCTCCTGACGCTGTACGTCGTCCAGCTCTGGCCATTCCACTTTTCGGCTGCCTTTCGGCCCTTTGTAGCCCTGCCAGAATGACCAGCAGCGGTCTGCATTCCAGCCCTCGCCTGCCAGTTGCACATGCTTGATGCCAAGGCCGTCGATTTTACGTGCCGCGCGCTGAATAAGACCCAGGTCATCTTTCCCATTAAGGTGCAGGGCAATACCATCGTTATTGATACTGTATGTGGCTTTTTCACCCCAGCGTGCGTCAGCAGGTTGTGTGGAAAGCGTAATTTTCATGGCTTCTGTCATGTTATTTATCCTTATTAGCAAACGGGCCGCCTCATGGCAGCCCGTTATGTGACTTACTCTGCTTCATCTAACCAGACTAGCAGAATCGCCTCCAGAATTTTTTCATTGGATGCTTCAGGGTCGTCATCAAATTCCTCAAGATCGCAGATCCACTGATGAAGATCGGTGAAACGAACGGTCTTTGGATCGAGATCGGGGAACGCATCGTACAGCGCTTCACCGATTTCGCGGCTATCGGTCCACTTCAGTCCCATACTACCCTCTGTTAATGCTCACGAGCATGATTGATTGTGTAACGTGGGATTTCGACTACCAAATCATCCCCGGTTACGCGAGCCTGACAGCTTAAACGGCTCTCCGGCTCCAGTCCCCAGGCTTTATCCAGCATGTCGTCTTCTTCTTCCGTGCTTTCCGGCAGGGAGTCAAAACCTTCACGCACAATGCAGTGGCAGGTCGTACAGGCACAGGATTTTTCGCAGGCGTGCTCAATCTCGATACCGTTGCGCAGCGCAACGTCAAGAATGGTTTCACCGGTCTTAGCTTCCAGAACTGCGCCATCCGGACAGAGATCCTGATGAGGCAAAATAACAATCTTTGGCATATTAAACCTCGTCCACGGAATGGCCTTTCAGCGCGCTACGGACCGACTGATCCATACGACGAGCGGCAAATTCCTGGGTTTGTTTGTCTACGTTTTTAATGGCTTGTTCGATAGCGTCAACATCATCGCCCAGCGCCACTTCGCTCAGGTGCGCGGCGGCATCGTCGATCAATTGACGTTCTGCGGCGCTTAGCAGCGCGGCATCAGCGGTCAGCGCGCCGGTTAAACTCTCCAGCACGCGCGCCGCTTCGACTTTCTGCTCTGCCAGCATACGGGCTTTTACGTCCTGCTCGGCAAAGCTCATCGAATCCTGAATCATTGAGGCAATTTCGCTGTCGGTCAGACCGTAGGACGGTTTCACCTGAATAGAAGCCTCAACGCCGGTGGATTTTTCCATCGCAGTGACGCTCAGCAGACCGTCAGCATCCACCTGGAAGGTCACGCGAATATGCGCGCCGCCTGCCGGGAGCGCCGGAATACCACGCAGGGCAAAGCGCGCCAGCGAACGGCAGTCCTGCACCAGTTCACGTTCACCCTGCATGACGTGGATAGACATCGCGGTCTGGCCGTCTTTGAAGGTAGTAAAGTCCTGCGCGCGCGCCACCGGAATCGTAGTGTTACGCGGAATCACCTTCTCCACCAGGCCGCCCATCGTTTCCAGTCCCAGCGACAGCGGGATCACGTCGAGCAGCAGCATTTCACTGTCCGGTTTATTACCAACCAGAATATCCGCCTGGATTGCCGCGCCAATCGCCACCACTTTATCCGGGTCGATTGACGTCAGCGGCGGGCGACCGAAGAATTCGCCCACACGTTCACGCACCAGCGGTACGCGCGTGGAACCGCCAACCATCACCACTTCCAGCACCTCTTGCGCCTCAACGCCGGCATCTTTCAGGGCACGACGACAGGCCAGCAGCGTACGCTTAACCAGCGCAGAAATGAGTTCATTAAACTGTTCGCGGGTAATCTCGCCCTGCCAGCCCGCCACGTTAATCGTGACTGACTCGGTATCGCTGAGCGCGATTTTCGCCGCGATGGCGGCATCCAGCAGTTCGCGCTGCACGCGGTTATCGCTGCGATCGGCAATTCCCGCCTGTTCACGGATGTAATCCGCCAGCAGGTGGTCGAAGTCATCGCCGCCAAGCGCGGAATCCCCGCCTGTCGCCAACACTTCGAACACCCCGCGACTCAGGCGCAGAATAGAAATATCAAACGTTCCGCCACCGAGGTCATACACTGCAATGACGCCCTCTTTGCCGGAATCCAGACCGTAGGCAATCGCCGCAGCGGTCGGTTCATTGAGCAGGCGCAGCACATGGAGGCCCGCCAGGCGTGCGGCATCTTTGGTCCCCTGACGCTGTGCATCGTCAAAGTACGCCGGTACGGTAATCACCACGCCATCCAAATCGCCGGAAAGCGACTCAGAGGCTCTCGCCGCCAACGCTTTCAGGATATCGGCTGAAACACGGACCGGATTTAGCAAACCCGCCGCCGTTTCAATCATCGGCAAGCCATTTTCACTTGCCTGGAAACGGTATGGCAGATGCGGGTAGCGAGTCTGAATATCCGCCAGTGAACGTCCCATCATGCGTTTCACTGAACTGATAGTATTGGCGGTATCCAGCGCGGCATTAGCGCGCGCATCATAGCCGACCGTGTGGCCCTGTGGCTGATAGTGAACGACGGACGGCAGCAGATGACGACCGTCGTGATCGGCCAGCGTTTCCGCCTGACCGCTACGCACGGTTGCGACCAGAGAGTTGGTGGTCCCGAGATCGATACCCGCAGCCAGACGACGCTGGTGTGGCGCTGCGCTCAGACCAGGCTCACTAATTTGTAATAAGGCCATAATTGCTTCCGAAGTTTAAAAATCGAGCAGTTTTTCTTCGAGTTGTTCTGCACTGCTTCGCAGTTTATCGAGAAAACGCAGTTTACGCACGGTATCGGCCGCGGCGTCCCACGTCTCGCTATCCAGTTGTTCCACCATCAACTGATGGCGGCTATCAAACATCTTTTTCACGCGCTGAATAAACTGTTCCAGCCGCGCCTCGTCTTTCGTCTGTTCGATCTCATCGAGTTCTTCACGCAGTTCCAGTTGTTCCATCAGGAACGCGGTATCGCGCACCGTGTGCTGCTCGTTGCTAAGATCAAAACCGTGTAGCGAAAGCAGATATTCTGCGCGCATCAGGGGATGGCGCAGCGTTTGCCAGGCCTGGTTGATAGTGGCGGATTGCTGGACGGCAGCAAGCTGTTCCGCCTGGGTACCGCTGGCAAATTTATCAGGGTGATACTGGCGTTGCAGATCCTGAAAACGAAGGCTCAGCGCCTGAATATCGAGCGGATAACGGGCCGGTAAGCCAAAGAGGGTGAAGTAGTCCATAACATTCTCAGGGGTAGCCTGTTAGAACAAACCCCACACGTAGCAAGGCCACGGCGGGGTTTTCGGATGACGCGCGTTACACGTGGAAGCTTTCGCCGCAACCACACTCGTCTTTCACGTTCGGGTTTGTGAACTTGAACCCTTCGTTCAGACCTTCTTTCACGAAGTCTAACTGCGTTCCGTCCAGAAATTGCAGGCTTTTTCCATCGACCACAACCTTAACGCCTTTGTCTTCAAACACGGTGTCTTCTGCCGCCGGTTCATCAACAAATTCCAGTACATACGCCATACCTGAGCAGCCGGAGGTTCTCACGCCCAGACGCAGGCCAAACCCTTTACCACGGTTCGCCAGGAAGGTATTTACTCGCGCTGCTGCACTGTCGCTAAGTGTAATCGACATAATAAAACCTCAACTCTTCTTATTTTGCTTCACGTTTGCTTTTGTAGTCCGCAATGGCGGCTTTGATCGCGTCTTCTGCCAGAATAGAACAGTGAATTTTCACTGGCGGCAGCTCAAGCTCATCGGCAATATCGGTATTTTTGATCGCCTGTGCTTCGTCCAGTGATTTCCCTTTCACCCATTCGGTAACCAGGGAGCTGGAGGCGATAGCGGAACCGCAGCCGTAAGTCTTGAAACGCGCGTCTTCAATGATACCTTCATTGTTAACTTTGATCTGCAACTTCATCACGTCGCCACAGGCTGGTGCACCCACCATGCCGCTACCCACGTTCTCGTCGCTGTTGTCAAAAGAGCCCACGTTACGTGGATTCTCGTAATGATCGATTACTTTTTCGCTGTAAGCCATGATGAATTCTCCTTATCGGTACCGATTAATGATGTGACCATTCGATGCTGTTCAGATCCACGCCCTGCTTGTGCATTTCCCACAGCGGAGAAAGGTCACGCAGACGGCCGATAGATTTACGAACCAGTTCGATGGTGTAATCAATCTCTTCTTCGGTAGTAAAACGACCTAAAGAGAAACGAATAGAGCTATGTGCCAGCTCGTCGGTCATTCCCAGTGCGCGCAGCACGTAGGAAGGCTCGAGGCTCGCAGAGGTACAGGCAGAACCGGAAGAGACCGCGAGGTCTTTCAGCGCCATGATCAGCGACTCGCCTTCAACGTAGTTAAAGCTGACGTTGAGGATGTTTGGTGCGCCCTGCTCAAGGTCACCGTTCAGGTAGACTTCTTCCATATCTTTCACGCCGTTCCACAGACGGTTACGCAGACCGCGCAGACGCGCCATCTCGGTTTCCATCTCTTCTTTCGCGATGCGATAGGCTTCGCCCATACCGACGATCTGGTGGACAGGCAGCGTACCGGAACGCATGCCACGCTCGTGACCGCCGCCGTGCATCTGTGCCTCAATGCGAATACGCGGTTTACGACGAACGTACAGCGCGCCGATCCCTTTCGGGCCATAAATTTTGTGACCGGAGAAGGACATCAGGTCAACTTTCAACTGGCTCAGATCGATAGGCAGTTTGCCCACGCTCTGGGTGGCGTCAACATGATAGATGATGCCGCGAGCACGGCACATTTCGCCGATAGTCGCGATATCCTGTACCACGCCGATTTCGTTATTCACGTGCATGATGGAAACCAGGATGGTGTCGTCACGCATCGCCGCTTCCAGTTCTTTGAGATCGATAATCCCGTTGCTCTGCGGCGCCAGGTAGGTCACTTCAAACCCTTCACGCTCCAACTGACGGCAGGTATCCAGTACCGCTTTGTGCTCGGTTTTACTGGTGATAATGTGCTTGCCTTTTTTCTGATAAAAGTTGGCTGCACCTTTGATCGCCAGGTTGTCGGACTCAGTCGCACCGGAAGTAAAGACGATTTCACGAGGATCGGCACCCACCAGATCGGCAATCTGATTACGGGCGATATCAACCGCCTCTTCAGCCTGCCAGCCGAAACGGTGTGAACGGGAGGCCGGGTTACCAAAGGTTCCGTCCAGTGTCAGGAACTGCATCATTTTCTCGGCAACACGCGGGTCCACCGGCGTGGTTGCGGAGTAGTCGAGATAAATCGGTAATTTCATTGCTCTATAAACTCCGTACATCGCTTCAATGCAAGGAGTCAGGCAACCGGCTGGATGTACGACCGTGTTAACGGAGCGCAAACGCTCCGGCCTGACTCGAAAATCTTCTTATCGTTAACCTAACTGTTTCGCGTTTCAGCAAGGCGGTAAACATGCGAATCCCCGAGAGCTTACAAAAGTAAGCGGGGTGAACATGTGCAGCCAACGCAGATGCAACCCGAAACAGGACGGTTAAATTAAGCGCGTAACTTAACGTCAATCGCGTCTTGTGCACGATTTGTGCGTGGAGCGTCGTGGCTGTGCTGGCGACCAGACACATCCAGGACTTCCTGGTTATTCACCAGTTCACCTAACGTAATGTTGTTGAGGAAACCGGTCAGACGGTCGCTCAGATCGCGCCACAGCGCGTGGGTCAGGCATTTATCGCCGCCCTGACAACCGCCTTTGCCCTGACAACGTGTCGCATCTACCGACTCGTCAACAGCGCTAATCACTTCACCGACTGCAATACTGCCGGCATCTTTACCCAGCAGATAACCACCGCCTGGCCCACGTACGCTGGACACCAGACCATTTTTACGCAAACGGGAGAACAGCTGTTCCAGATAAGAAAGGGAAATTCCCTGACGTTCAGAAATATCAGCCAACGGTACCGGGCCCGCTTCGGAGTTGAGCGCAACGTCCAACATTGCGGTCACGGCATAACGCCCTTTAGATGTCAGTCTCATGTCTTACTTAGCCTCAAACTCGCCCCTGCCCGGGGTTTTTTATTGTAAAATGGGGGTATTGCATAGCAGGGCCAAGTCTGACATTCCCGACTAAATCAGTCAACTATTTACTTGACTGTTTTAGTCAGGTATTTAACCTTCAGTGCCATTTTGCTTTGCCAGCTGGTTTGCACTTACTTGTCTTTATTCTGCTGCTCAATAGAAGCAAGCATTCCACGCAGAATATTCAGCTCCTGGCTCTCCGGACGCGCACGCGTAAACAGACGGCGCAACTTGTTCATCACTTGTCCCGGATGGTTTTCACGGATAAACCCCGTCGACAGCAACGTCTGCTCAAGGTGACCGTAAAACCGCTCCAGATCGTCTACCAGCGGGTACGGTGCTTCTTCATGCACGACCGCATCAGGATTTTGCTGCGTCGCCAGCCAGGCCATGCGCACTTCATACGCGATGACCTGTACCGCCATTGCCAGGTTCAGCGAACTGTATTCCGGGTTCGCCGCAATCGCGACATGGTAATGGCATTTTTGCAGCTCGTCATTGGTCAGCCCAACGCGTTCACGACCAAACACAAGCGCCACGGGGGTATTTGCCGCTTCCGCTACGCTTTTTAAACCGCATTCGCGCGGGTCAAGCATCGGCCACGGCAGCGTACGCGAACGCGCGCTGGTCCCGACCACCAGGCTGCATCCGGCCAGCGCTTCATCGAGGGTATCGACGATCTGCGCATTGCCGATCACATCACTGGCCCCTGCCGCCAGGGCGATGGCCTGGGAATCAGGTTTCACGAGCGGGTTCACCAGCCACAGGTTGGTTAACCCCATTGTTTTCATGGCGCGGGCAACAGAGCCCATATTGCCGGTGTGAGACGTTTCCACCAGCACGATTCGAATATTTTGCAGCATTGTCTTTCTTCAGCTAAAGATTATTCAGCCATATTATCATAAATCGAAGACATATTCCGATCTCGCTGCTATACTCTGCGCCGTTTTCCCGTTCTTTAACATCCAGTGAGAGAGACCGATGCATCCGATGCTGACCATCGCCGTGCGCGCAGCGCGCAAGGCGGGTAATGTAATTGCCAAACACTACGAAACGCCTGACTCAGTAGAAACCAGCCAAAAAGGCAGCAATGATTTCGTGACCAACGTCGATAAAGCCGCTGAAGCGATTATTATCGAAACGATCCGCAAATCTTACCCGCAGCACACCATCATCACCGAAGAAAGCGGTGAACATGAAGGTACCGATCAGGATGTTCAATGGGTTATCGATCCACTGGATGGCACCACCAACTTCGTAAAACGTCTGCCGCACTTCGCAGTTTCCATCGCCGTACGTATTAAAGGCCGCACTGAAGTCGCCGTGGTTTACGATCCGATGCGTAATGAACTGTTCACCGCAACCCGCGGTCAGGGCGCACAGCTGAATGGTTACCGTCTGCGCGGCAGCAATGCGCGTGACCTGGACGGCACTATTATCGCGACCGGCTTCCCGTTCAAAGCCAAACAGCACGCCACCTCTTACATGAATATCCTCGGCAAAATGTTTACCGAGTGTGCTGACTTCCGTCGCACCGGTTCTGCTGCGCTGGATCTGGCCTATGTTGCCGCTGCGCGCGTTGACGGTTATTTCGAAATTGGTCTGCGTCCGTGGGATTTCGCCGCGGGTGAACTGATCGCCCGTGAAGCTGGCGCTCTGGTCTGCGACTTTACCGGTGGTCACAACTACATGACGACCGGCAACATCGTGGCGGGTAACCCGCGCGTGGTTAAAGCGATGCTGGCGAATATGCGTGACGAACTGAGCGACGCGCTGAAGCGTTAATCTCAGTACTGCCCGGTGGCGCTAACGCTTACCGGGCCTACGCGAACAGTAGGCCAAATAAGCGCTAACGCCATCCGGCAAAATCAAAACGGTCTTAATCCCCTTCCCACTGGCACCGCACTCACCCACATCACTCCTGCTGCCACCACTAATATCGCGCCACCGGCTAACGCCAGCGTTAACCAACCGACCTGCCGCCATAGTACCGGTGCATGATTGCTGCTCAACCTGACTGCCAGCGTACGAAAACTGTGCACCAGCAGCGCCAGAGAGGTAATCGTCAGCGACGTTCCCGCCGCCATTGCCAGCGCCGAGACTATTCCCCAGCCAAAGACGCCGATGACTTTGCTGAACAGCAGTACCATGATCGCCCCGGAACAGGGACGCATCCCCATCGACAGAATAATCATTAGCCGCGCGCGCCAGTCATCATCGCGGTGGATCTGCTCCGGATTCGGCATGTGCTGATGCCCGCAGCCACAGTTTTCATGGTGCACATGGTGTGGCGTGAAGGCGATAAACCTGGGTTTGCGCAGCAGCGCATGCAGTTTCTTCAGCGCCCGCCAGCAGAGCAAAACGCCCAGAATCCCCACCAGCGCATAGCTCCCCTTCTCCAGCCAGAAACCGCTCAGATGTAACTGTCTCGCCGGCAGTTGCAGGATGCTGAGCACGACCACGACCAGCCCGATTGCCACCAGCCCCTGCAATAACGAAGAAGCCAGCGTCAGCCCGATGCTCGACTTAAGCTTTGAAGGATGGGTCGCCAGCCAGGTGGTGATCACGACCTTTCCATGCCCCGGTCCCAGTGCGTGCAGCACACCATATAAAAAGCTAAACAGCAGCAATGACCCACCCGCCTGGGCTGGACTGGCGGCAACGGCCTTCAGCAATACGCTCATCTGCTGATTCACCTCCCGTTGCCAGACAATACTTTTGATCATCACCTGCGGCCAGGCGTACCACAGCCAGACACCACCGATCGCTGCAATCAGCAAAAACAGCGCCAGCGGCCACAGCGACAGCCAACGCCGTGCGCGAATGCGGGTTGTGGATATTACTGACATGAGACCGTCACCGTCTGTGCAAATTGTTTCCCCAGTTCCATATCCTCCGGAGGCGCGTCTTCTTTATCCAGCGACTGGGCAAAGCTGAGCGATTCTTCGCTCGGCGTCGGTGTGTTCACGGCGATTTCACATTGCTCACGCAACGCCGACGATAGCGTTGCATCGTTATCTTCTTCGTAGCTCATATCGACATAATAAGAGGGATCAAAGGTCGAGAAGGTGTAACGCTGCCCGCTCAATGGTTGCGGTTCGGCAAGCGGCAGCACAAAGGTGAGCACGGCCTGATGCTCAACACGCTCCATGCTATATTCCGTGGGGCGGTTCTTAAATTTAACGCGCCGCCCGTTGTGCCACATTTCGGTAAAGTAATGCTGTCCCAGCACATTCGCCATCACTTCCGCCGCCAGCTTCTTCCAGATTTCAGAACCCGGTTGAGCGTCGCCCGCATCATAGAGCAGATCGGCAGAGGTCAGTTCATCCATTGTCCAGCGCATCTTCAGCGCCACAAAAGTCCCGTTATCGCCGATCACTTCCGTTTTCAGACGAATAAAACTGTGAGGATGTGCACTCACCGTAGACGTCAAAAATGCGAGTAATACCAGCAAAGCGCCGCGTATCATGAATGGTATCAACTCCCCACAAAAACAGGTCGGGCCACGCGAGTCACGATCGTCGTGGCAGGATTGTCCGTGAGAATAACATTGAAATGAGGAATGTTGGGCGCTGATTTCTGGACTCGATTCAGTTCTCAGATTTGCGATTTCGTCGCTGAGGGCGGTACGCCTGCTGCGGTTATTTTCTGTGTGCAATAGCCAATTTGATAATTAATTGTAAAAATAAATAAGCATTTTTCGATAATTATTAACAATTAAATTAACCAAAAAAGCATTTCAATCGTTCAAATTAACTATAATTTAACCATAAAACACCCATAAATTAACAAAAATGGGCATTTATCACATTTATGAAACTTGAGATTCATTACCTCTTCCCTTCGTTGATAACCTCCTGTTCGTGACATGCCCCGGTCCCTACAAAAGGTACAACTATGAAATTCAAACTCGCATTACTCAGTGCAACCCTGGTTTCTGCATGCATGTTGTCCGGCCCGTCCTTTGCGGCAGAAAAATATGAAATCGCTGTGGTTGCTAAAGTCACCGGTATTCCGTGGTTTAACCGCATGGAAACCGGCGTGAATGAAGCCGCGAAGAAACTGGATGTGAATGCTTACCAGACTGGCCCTTCCACACCGGATCCGGCTCAGCAGGTAAAAGTGATTGAAGATCTCATTGCCAAGAACGTTAACGCGATCATTGTGGTACCTAATGACGCCAAGGTGCTTGAGCCCGTGCTTAAAAAAGCGCGCGATAAGGGTATTGTCGTCCTGACTCACGAATCGCCAGATCAGCAAATCGGCCAGTGGGATATCGAAACGATCGACAGCGAGAAGTACGCGCAGGCTAACGTTGACGAGCTGGCGAAGGATATGGGCGGTAAAGGCGGCTATGCCATTTACGTCGGCTCGCTGACCGTGCCGTTGCACAACGCCT
This sequence comes from Citrobacter sp. RHB35-C17, assembly GCF_013816795.1. Classification (NCBI taxonomy): domain Bacteria; kingdom Pseudomonadati; phylum Pseudomonadota; class Gammaproteobacteria; order Enterobacterales; family Enterobacteriaceae; genus Citrobacter; species Citrobacter sp. RHB35-C17. The sequence continues at coordinate 3,413,732 of NZ_CP057150.1, forward strand.
GGGCCGATTACGCCATCAAGTACCAGAAAGAAAAATACCCGGAGATGTTTGAAGTCACCACTCGTCTGCCGGTGGCTGAGAGCATCGACAAATCCTACTCCACGACGCTGGACCTGATGAAAACCTATCCGCAGATGAAGGGCATCATTGGCTTCGGTTCGCTGGGTCCGATTGGTGCCGGTCAGGCAGTACAGAAAAAACGCGCGAAAGATAAAATTGCCGTGGTGGGGATTGCAATGCCCGCACAGGCAGCGCCTTATCTGATGCGTGGCGACATCAAAAAAGCGATGCTGTGGGATCCAAAAGATGCCGGCTACGCGCTGGTGACCGTGGCAGATCAGTTGCTGCAGGGCAAAGAGGTCACGCCAGATCTGACCATTGAAGGATTAGGGAAAGCCGATGTCGACATGGAGAAGAAAGTGATCCGCTTTAACAAGATCCTCGAAGTCACCAAAGACAACGCGCAATCACTCGGTTTCTAAGGCTCCAGCCACCACCAGGGAAACCTAACGCCGACCGTCTGGTCGGCGCTATCAACAGGCTTAACACTCTGCGCCCGTCAGGGCGCTCGCAGGGGTATTGTCCATGACAGACACCACCGCATTTATCACTCTTGAGAATATCAGCAAGCAATTCCCGGGCGTGCTGGCGCTGGATAATGTGAATCTGACGCTGAAAAAAGGCGAAGTTCACTGTCTGGCAGGACAGAACGGTTGCGGTAAAAGCACCATTATTAAAGTGATTTCCGGAGTCTATCAGCCGGAAAAAGGAGCGCAGATCCTGCTGGATGGCAAACTGTTTCACCAGTTGTCACCACAGCTCTCTTCGCATTACGGCATCCAGGTTATCTATCAGGATTTATCCCTCTTTCCTAACTTCAGCGTGGCGGAGAATATTGCCGTCAACCGCTACCTGCCCGGCGGCGACATTTGGGTGCGGCGCGGTACGATGAAGCAACAGGCGCTGGCGGCAATGAAGCGGATTGGCGTCAGCATCGATCCCGATAAAAAAGTGGAAAAACTCTCCATTGCCGACCGTCAGCTCGTCGCGATTTGTCGCGCCATTGCCGCCGACGCGCGTCTGGTGATTATGGACGAACCCACCGCTTCCCTGACGCGCCAGGAGGTCAACGGCCTGCTGAGCGTGGTCAACGAACTGAAAGCCGACGGGATTTGCGTGGTGTTCGTCAGCCACCGTCTCGATGAGGTGATGGAAGTGGCGGACCGCATCAGCGTAATGCGCGACGGCAAACTGGTGGGGACGTATCCCGCCAGCGAACTCGACAGCCATGAACTGGCATTCCTGATGACCGGTCAACGCTTCCACTACAGTCCGCTGCCGGAAAAACCGCCGGTTGAGCAGGAGCCAATGCTGGAACTGCGCAACCTGAGCCGCAAAGGAAAATATCAGGACATCAACCTGTCGCTGCGCAGCGGTGAGATCGTGTCAATTGTCGGCCTGCTTGGTGCAGGGCGCACCGAGCTCTGTCTGAGTCTGTTTGGCATGACGCATCCGGACAGCGGGGAAATTCGCATTAACGGGAAACCGGTTCAACTGCGCAACAACCATGACGCAATCAGACACGGGATCGGCTATGTCTCAGAAGATCGCCTGACCCAGGGGCTGATCATGGAACAGTCGATCTACGACAACACGATTGTCACGGTCTTTGACAAACTGCATACCCGCAGCGGCCTGCTCGATCACGGTAAAGCCAAAACGCTGGTCGCCGATCTGATCCGTGAACTGAACATTAAAGTTTCCGATCCGCAGTTGCCGGTCAAAACGCTCTCCGGCGGCAACGCCCAGCGTATCGCCATCGCCAAATGGGTGGCGACCCAACCGCATATCCTGATCCTGGACTCCCCAACGGTGGGGGTTGATATCGCCAACAAAGAGGGGATCTACCAGATCGCCCGCAATCTAGCGGAACAAGGCATGGCGGTGCTGATGATTTGCGATGAGATCCCGGAAGCGTATTACAACAGCCACCGTGTACTGGTCATGCGTCGCGGAAAGCTGGTTGCCGAGTTTAATCCGCATCGCTGTCGTGAAGAAGACATTGCAGAGGTGGTCGAGGTCATCCATGAATAACTTTCATCTCTCCCGTTTAATCGGGCACCATGAATTCTGGCTGGGCCTGCTGGTGATTGCGCTTGCCGTTGGGCTGAGCGTCAGCACTGACGAGTTCCTGTCACTCGGTAATCTGACGGACGTCGCCACCAGCTACGCCATTCTCGGTATTCTCGCCTGCGGGCTGTTTGTCGTGCTGATCTCCGGCGGAATCGATATTTCGTTCCCGGCGATGACGGCGATAGCGCAGTACGCGATGGCAAGCTGGGTGATCGCCCACGGCGGCAACTTTCTGCTGGCGCTGACCATCGCCATCGCCGTCGGGTTATTGCTCGGGCTGATTAACGGCTTCCTGGTCTACTGGCTGCGCGTGCCCGCTATCATCATCACCATCGCCACGCTTAACGTCTATTACGGTCTGCTGGTTTACGCCACCAAAGGCACCTGGCTGTACGGCTTCCCGGACTGGTTCATGAACGGTATCAACTGGTTCTCGTTCACCGCGGCAGATGGCTATGACTACGGTATTACCCTGCCGTTACTGTGTCTGGCGGCAGTGATCGTCTTCACCGCTATCCTGATGAACTACACCCGTCTCGGTCGCCAGATTTACGCGATGGGCGGTAACCGTGACGCCGCCTCCCGCCTCGGGCTGAATCTGTTGAAACTGCATTTCTATGTCTACGGCTACATGGGTATTCTGGCCGGCGTCGCCGCCGTCGTGCAGGCGCAGATCACCCAGTCCGTAGCGCCAAACTCGCTGCTCGGTTTTGAGCTGACGGTGCTGGCGGCGGTGGTGCTCGGCGGCACCAGCATGAGCGGCGGTCGGGGCACATTGACCGGAACGCTGCTGGGGGTGATTCTGCTGGCCTTTTTGCAAAACGGTCTGACGCTACTCAGCGTCTCCTCGTACTGGCACACCGTTTTCAGCGGCATCATTATCCTGGTCAGCATCAGCGCCACTGCGTGGAACGAAAAACGCAAACTGGCAAGGGAGCTTTGAGATGAAAGCGTTCGCAAGAGTATTACCCGGTGATGCCATCATCCGCCTGCAGTGCGTGATTATTATCGTCGTCGCCGTCGTCTTCTCAGCGCTGTTGGGCACTCGCTTTTTCAGCGTCGCAAACTTCCAGTCCATCGGCTCACAGTTACCGATCCTCGGCATGCTGGCGCTGGGAATGGGGATGACCATGCTGACGGGCGGCATTAACCTGTCGATTATTGCCGGTGCCAACGCCTGTTCGCTGGTGATGGCGGCGGTCATCGTCAGCCATCCGGACAACCCGTTGTTCCTCGCACTGGCGCTGCTGGCCGGTGCAGCGGTCGCCGTGGCGATAGGGACACTGAACGGCGCGCTGATCGCCTGGGTTGGCGTGTCACCGATCCTCGCCACGCTCGGCACCATGACGCTGATCTCCGGGCTGAACATTTTGCTCTCTAACGGCACGGTGATTTCTGGCTTTCCGGCGGCAATTCAGTACCTCGGCAACGCCACCCTCGCAGGTATTCCCGTGGCTCTGCTGCTGTTCATCGTGGTTGCGGTGCTGCTGTGGGTATTGCTGGAACACACCACGCTCGGGCGTAGTCTTTATCTGATGGGATCCAACGAACAGGCGACCCGCTACAGCGGCGTGAATACCGTTCGGGTGCAGATTTCCGTCTACGTCATTTCCGCCCTGCTCGGCTGGGTGGCCGCAATCTTAATGATGGCGAAATTCAACTCGGCGAAGGCCGGATACGGTGAGTCTTATCTGCTGGTCACTATTCTCGCCTCGGTGCTGGGCGGCATCAATCCGGACGGCGGCTTTGGCCGTATCATCGGCCTGGTGCTGGCGCTGATTGTGCTGCAAATGCTGGAAAGCGGCTTTAACTTGCTGGGGATCAGTAGCTATCTGACGATGGCGCTTTGGGGCGCGGTACTCATCCTCTTTATCGCATTACAGAATCGTAGAGCCTGATTTCAGGAGAAAAATTATGGCGAGTTACTTTATTGGTGTGGATGTAGGAACCGGCAGCGCTCGCGCAGGGGTGTTTGATCTCAACGGCAGAATGGTCGGCCAGGCCACTCGCGCGATTGAAATTTACCGCCCGCAGGCCGATTTCGTCGAGCAGTCGTCCGATAACATCTGGCAGGCTGTCTGCAACGCGGTTCGTGATGCCATTAATCAGTCCGATATCAACCCCATTCAGGTGAAAGGGTTGGGATTTGACGCCACCTGTTCGCTGGTGGTGCTGGATAAGGAGGGCAAACCGCTGACCATCAGCCCTTCCGGGCGCAGCGAGCAAAACATCATCGTGTGGATGGATCACCGCGCCATCACCCAGGCCGAGCGCATCAACGCGATGCACCATCGGGTGCTGGACTACGTAGGCGGGATCATCTCCCCGGAAATGCAAACGCCGAAACTGCTGTGGCTGAAACAGCATATGCCTAACACCTGGGCCAACGCGGGCTACTATTTTGATTTACCCGACTTCCTGACCTGGCGCGCCACCGGCGACGACACGCGTTCACTGTGTTCCACGGTGTGCAAATGGACCTACATGGGCCATGAAGACAAGTGGGATGCCAGCTACTTCCGGGAGATCGGACTGGAAGATCTGCTGGAACACGATGCGGCAAAAATTGGTCGCTATGTGAAAACGATGGGCGAACCGCTTGGTCACGGACTGACTCAGCGCGCCGCCAGTGAAATGGGGTTGATTCCAGGCACTGCCGTCAGCGTGTCGATCATTGATGCCCATGCGGGTACCCTCGGCACGCTTGGCGCCTGCGGTGTCTCTGGCGAAGTCGCTGACTTTGACCGTCGCGTTGCCCTGATTGGTGGAACCTCTACCGGGCACATGGCGATCTCAAAAGAGCCTCGCTTTATTGGCGGCGTCTGGGGTCCTTACTATTCCGCCGTGTTGCCGGAATACTGGCTCAATGAAGGCGGACAGTCCGCGACCGGCGCGCTGATCGACCACATTATTCAGTCGCACCCTTGTTACGATACGCTGCTGGCGCAAGCCAAAGCGCAGGGGCAAACCATTTATGAAGTGCTGAACGCGCTGCTGCGTAAAATGGCAGGCGAGCCGGAGAATATCGCCTTCCTGACCCGTGATATTCATATCCTGCCCTACTTCCACGGCAACCGTTCGCCGCGCGCCAATCCGACGCTGACCGGGGCGATCAGTGGGCTGAAGCTTTCCCGCACGCCGGAAGACATGGCGCTGCACTATCTGGCAACCATTCAGGCCATCGCGTTGGGTACGCGTCACATCATTGAAACCATGAACCAGAGTGGGTACAGCATCGACACTATCATGGCCAGCGGCGGCGGCACCAAGAATCCTATCTTTGTGCAGGAACATGCCAATGCCACTGGTTGTGCCATGCTACTTCCGGAAGAGAGCGAAGCGATGCTGCTCGGTGGCGCAATGATGGGCACCATCGCCGCCGGCGTGTTCGAGACCTTCCCGGAAGCAATGTCGGCCATGAGCCGGATAGGTAAAACGGTCACCCCGCAGACCAATCGCATTAAGCAGTATTACGACCGTAAATATCAGGTGTTCCACGAGATGTATCAGGATCACATGAAGTACCGTCAGTTGATGCAGGGGGATGCATGAGTAGCCCATGGCAACAGGCCACCGATACCTGGACCCTCTACAGTGAGGCGCTGGCCGGTCTGGGTCAGCATTTGAGCGAACCGGTCTGGAATGCATTAATGACGGAATTGCGCGAATGTCGGGGGAAAATCGTGGTCACCGGCGTCGGCACCTCTGGCATTGCGGCGCGTAAAATCGCCCACATGCTCTCCTGCGTTGAGCGCCCGGCGATCTACCTCAACGCCACCGATGCAGCGCACGGCGATCTCGGTTTTTTACGCGCTGACGATCGGATGATTTTACTCTCGCGCGGCGGTAACTCTGACGAGCTCACGCGCTTATTGCCAGGCCTTGCGGCGCGCAACGTGCCGATTATCAGCGTTACGGAAAACGCGAATTCCGCCATTGCAAAGGCCGCCCGGCTGGTGATTTCCACCGGCGTCCAGCGCGAGGCGGATCCGCTGAACATGCTGGCGACCACCTCCATCATGCTGGTGATTGCGATCTTTGATGCTGCCTGCGCCTGCCTGATGAGTGAAAGCGGCTATACCAGAGAAACGCTGCTGGCCGTGCATCCGGGTGGGGATGTCGGGTTAACCCTGCGACAGAATCGTTAATCCATTAATAACCTTTCAGCCTCGTCTCCCCTGGCGAGGCTTTTTACTGCACAATCTGAAGATAAAAACGCGGAAAATCCTAATAAAGCGCTGCGTTAAACTCTCTTACGCGGTTGCACACGTGAAAAATTCTGTGACCTCTCCCTACATTCCTGACGCAAAACATTTCATTCGTAATGGCTATGGAAAAACTTTAGCTATTCTTATCTAACATACCTAAGGGAGATCCGACAGATGATGACAACGCTTGCTCCGCCATCTGTACTTTCTGCTCCCCAGCGCCGTTGCCAGGTTTTGCTGACGCTTTTCCAGCCGGGGCAGATTGCCACCGCGGAAATGTTCAGTGCGCTAAATGGTGTCGATGATACTGTTGCCCGTGAGGATATTGTCGAAACGGGACTGGAGATCCAACGCTATCATCGACTTAGCATTAGCACTGGTCCGAATGGGTGCTACCGGATCGAAGGTACCGCGCTTAACCAACGCCTCTGCCTCTTACACTGGCTCAGACGCGGCCTGCGTTTGTGTCCGGCGTTCATTAATCAACACTTTGCCCCCGCCCTCAAAATTGAGCTAAAACAGCGGGGGATCCTGCGCACGCTGTATGACGATACCAATCTGCATGCGCTGATTAACCTTTGTGCGCGTCGTCTGCAAAAGCCGTTCGAGTGCCGGGACATCCAGTTCCTGCGCCTCTATCTGCAATATTGTCTGTTGCAACATCATGCGGGGATCTCGCCGGAATTCAATCCCGTCCAGCAGCGCTGGGCGCAGTCCTGCGCCGAATACGCGTTAGCGCAGGAGATTGGCCGTCACTGGCAGCGTCGTGTCCGGCAGGATGCGCCATTAACGGAATCGCTGTTTATGGCGCTGCTGTTTTCGATGGTCCGCATCCCGGACCCGATTCGCGATAACCATCAGCAGAACCGGCGGTTGCGTCTGGCGATCGCCCGCCTGATCCTGCGTTTTCGCGAAATGGGCGCGGTGCGTTTTAACGACGAGCAGGGGCTAAACGATCAGCTCTATATCCATCTGTCCCAGGCGCTGAACCGCTGCCTGTTTTCGATTGGCATCGATAACACCTTGCCGGAAGAGTTCGCCCGCCTCTATCCGCGTCTGATGCGTACCACCCGCGATGCGTTACGCGGGTTTGAAGAAGAGTATGCCGTTGAGTTTTCTGAAGAAGAGACGGGACTGGTGGCGGTGATTTTTGGCGCATGGCTGATGCAGGATAATGACCTGCATGAGAAACAGGTCGTCTTACTGACCGGTGATAATCCGCAACTGGAGCAGCAGATAGAACAACAACTGCGTGAACTGACGCTACTGCCGCTGAACATCAAGCCATTGCCGATGCGAACTTTCCAGCAGGAAGGCTCACCGCGCGGCGTGGCGCTGATTGTTACGCCTTACGCCACGCTGCTGCCGCTCTTTTCACCCCCGTTGATTCATGCGGATCAGGCGCTAACGCCACATCAGCAGCAGCAGATCCGCAAGATGCTGGAATCAGGCTGAAGCGGCCACTTTTGGCCGCAGTACCATAGCCGGCAACGCCACCAGCGCCATCACCCAGAAGACGCCGTTGCCCAGATTCTGGTACAGGAAGCCAGCAAACACGGTCATGATGGCAATGCTGCCGCCCATCGCCACAGCAGAATAGACCGCCTGCAGACGAATGACTTCGCTTCCCTGACGCGCCGCAATATAACGCATCGCCGCCAGGTGGCAGACGGTAAAGGTGCCACAATGGAGGATCTGCACCACAATCAGCCACGGCAGCGCCGTCGTCCAGCCCATCAGTCCCCAGCGAATCACACCACATATGGCGGAAAGCAGTAACAGATCGCGGGCGCTAAAGCGGCGGAACAGCTTATTGCTCAGGGCGAAGATAATCACTTCTGCCACCACGCCGAGCGACCAGAGATAGCCGACCGCCGACGCGGAATACCCCGCCCCCTGCCAGTAAATAGCGCTAAAACCGTAGTAGGCGGCATGCGCCCCCTGCAACAGACAGACGCAGGCCAGAAAGCGCCAGCTTTGTGTGACCAGCGAACGCCAGGCGGGCCAGCCAGCGCTCTCCTGGTGACGGTTTTCCCCTTTGGGCAACACGCTGGGGCGAATCAGCATTCCCAGCAACATTGAGGCGACACCCAGCGTAAGCAGCGCCAGAATCGCCCGGTAATCAAACAGGCTGACCAGTTTGCCGGTTAGCGCCGAACCAATCACAAACGCGACCGATCCCCACAGACGCACCCGTCCATAATCCATGGTGATCTGCTTTTGCCAGGTATTCGCCAGCGCGTCCGTGAGCGGCACCAGCGGCGAGAAGAAGAGGTTAAAGCCGACCATCACCACCATCAGCCAGGCGACATGGGTTCCGGCCCAGAAGGCCAGCGCAAAGATCAGCGTCAGTAGCGCCAGAATGCGTAACGCGGAGATCAGCCGTGATGGATCGCTGACCCGCGGGGCAATGATCAAACTGCCAAGAAAACGGGCGACCAGACCAGCGCCCAATAAGAGGCCGATCGTCTCCGGCGTGAGGCCAAGCCCTTTAAGCCAGACGCTCCAGAAGGGAAGAAAAATCCCGTAGCTAAAAAAATAGGTGAAGTAACCGAGCGCCAGCCAGCGCGTGGAGTGCAAAGACATGATCCCCTCCCGTGTGGAGGCGATAGTCTGGCGATAAACGCAGGCTGGCGCAAGTGAACATTAACAGCAACATAACAACGTTTTGCCGCTAATCAACGCGAATCTCCATCGCGAAACGGCACTGTTCTCCAGAGCCTAACATCCGTAATCCCGGCTGCCCCGGCATGTGGTGGGCATTCACCGGATGCGTCTGCGGTTCCAGACAAAGAAATGACTCACCCGGCATTCTGAAAAGCATAAGCCAGGGAGTTTGCGCAAAAATCGTGACGCGCATCACATTACATTGAACGATCGCCTGCCCACTCCAGCCGGAATACCCCACATTTAACCAGCGATCCGCGCCATACTGCGCCCTGGTAAAATCAGCCTCCGTCGGCAGTTCACTCTGCCAGGCCAGCGGCAAATGGTGCTCGCCTTCCGGCCAGTAACCGCTGGCAGAAAACTGCACGGTGCTTCGCGTATCAAAGACAAAAAACGGGTGGAAACCGCAGCCGTACAGCATGGGGCGCTTGCCCAGATGAGCGATCGTCAGCGACGCCCTGAATACTGACGCGTCAAGCACATACTGCAGTTCCGCCTGATAATCATAGCCACATGCCAGTTGACTGCGCAGACGCAGCGAACAGCTATCATCGGTCGCCGCCGTCACTTCCCAGCGTTTAAGCCAGCCGTCACCGTGCAGGAAAAACGCGTCGTCGACCTCATATAACGGCAATTGCACCTCGGTTCCGCGCTGGCTGAAGCGGTTACCGGCCACGCGATTGGCAACCGGCAGCATCGGAAACAGCCCGCCATCACCGGCGGTTTTTCCCTCGCTTTCGCGTAGAACCGGTTGTTGATGTTGTAACGAAAACAGCGACAACAGCGCGCCGCCCTGAGGATCCACGCGCATCCGCAGATGCGCGTTATGCAGCGTCAGCGGCGTGGTCATCAGCGCACGCTTTTTGGCTGTGCCGACGGACTGGCTTTCAAATGTCTCGCCGCCAGTTGTTCTTCCAGCGCTTCCAGCGTTACGCCTTTGGTTTCCGGTACATTACGCAGCACATACACATATCCCATTGCGCAAATCACGCCGTAGAGCAGGAAACTCCCGGCGGCACCCAGCCCGGCATTGAGCAGCGGGAAGGTATAGGTCAACAGGAAACAGGCAATCCACAGCGCCAGCGTACCCAGCGACATCGCCAGCCCGCGCACACGGTTAGGAAAGATTTCAGACAGCAGCACCCAGGTGACCGGTGCCAGCGTCAGGGCATAAATGGCAATGGCCGCCAGCACCAGAACCAGCACCGGCCAGCCCATAATCCCCATCCCGTAGGCACCGGCAATCAACACATAAATCACCGTCAGGCCGGATGCGCCGAACAGCATCAGCTTGCGCCGGCCAATTTTGTCCACCAGCGGCAGTGCGGCGAGGGTAAAGACCAGGTTGATAATGCCGGTCGCAACGATCGATTTCAGCGTACCGTTGATGTCGAAACCGGCAGAGGCGAAAATTTCCTGCGCGTAGTTAAAGATCACGTTGATCCCGCACCACTGCTGGAAGACCGCCAGCACCATGCCGATGATCACGATCGGTTTGATCTGCGGTTGCAGCAGCGTGGACCATGCGACTCTGTGATTATCTTTGAGCAGCGTGTGTTCGATCTCTTTTAGCGTCTGTCCGGCGTACTCCGCAGAGCCAATGCGTAGCAGCATGGCACGCGCACGCTCCGGTTTACCCGCCTTCACCAGCCAGCGTGGGGATTCCGGGACGAAAAACATCAGCACCAGAAACGCCAACGCGGGAACCAGTTCCGCGCCAAACATCCAGCGCCAGCCCATCTGCCCGTTCCAGCTCTCAACAATTGCCTGCTGTGTCGCCCCTGTGGCAACGGGTTCAGCGATCATCAGGTTGATCAGTTGCGCCGCCAGCACGCCAATGACAATGGTCAACTGGTTCACCGCCACGAAGCGCCCCCGTTTTTCCGCCGGGCTGACTTCGGCGATGTACAGCGGGCTGAGCGCTGACGCCAGACCAATCCCGACGCCGCCAACGATGCGGTAAATCACGAACATGTCGAAGTTGCTGGCAACGGCGGTTCCCCATGCCGAGGCGCTGAACAGAATAGCAGAGAGGATGAGCGGCATTTTTCGACCAAATTTATCGGCGCACCAGCCCGAAATCAACGCGCCAAAAATACAGCCCACCAGCGCGGAGCTCATCGCCCAGCCCGACTGCGCCGGATCGGTTATCGAGAAGTACGCTTCATAAAAAGGCTTTGCCCCGCCAATCACCACCCAGTCGTAGCCAAACAGCAAACCACCACAGGCTGCGACCAGACAGATGGTCCAGACATAGCCGATTTTCAAATGTGTTTGCGCGTTATTCATTATGATTCCTCTTTCAGGGAAACGCAGGGAACAGTAGGTTTCCGGTGGCGTTACCGCCACCGGTTCAGGGTTAGTGCAATAACTCCAGTCTGATGACATGGCGCAAAAGCAGAGCTTTGTCATGCGCCGGGTTCTGTTGCAGAAGTGCGTCAAGCGCCTGCTGGCAGGCGGATAAATCCCCAAGCCCCAGATGCCCCAACGCGGTAATAAACAGGCAGTGCTGCTGGTGCTTTGCCTCCGCCGGCGTATCGAGCACCACCAGATCCGGTAATGAGACGGCGAAGAAATCCACCTCCGGCACGTGGTCACGTTGTGATGTCACCCATTGCAGGAAGCTGCGGAAAAGTTGCTCTGCGTCGTCACGTTCACCCAGCTGTTTCAGCGCCATGCCCTGCCAGAAGAGATAGTCCACGGGCTGATCGTTGTAGTAGCGTCCGGCATCCAACGTGCTTCCGCCACGGGTGGCACGGGCAAAGTAACGATGCGCTTCGTCATGATATCCCTGACGCTGAGCGCAATAGCCCAACAGATACCAGATATCGTTATCGGTTTGTCCGGGTAAGCGCCCTTCCCCCAGGTTATGCGGATAGATCAGCGCCTGTTGTAGCAGACTGACTGCGTCGGAGAATTCCTCTTTGCCAATCGCCGCCAGCGCCCGGTGCATCTGGTTCAGCAGGTACTGCCCGGTCGCTTTCCCTTCGCCCCCTTCCCAGGGGTGGAATACGCGCTCGCCAAGCACCTTCGCGGCATCATCGTAGTGGCCCAGTCCGTTCCACAGGCTGAGCAACTCCACGGTTAAATCGTCACGCTGGAACACCACCGCCTTACGCGATTCCAGCTGTTGCAGACGCTGTTCAGCAGGCGTCGCCAGGAGTTTATTGAGGTAATCCAGTTCAAACAGGAAGCGGGCGTTATCAGGTTCCAGCGCCACGGCCTGTGACAAATACTGGTGTGCCCTGGCGGCATCGTGCTGTTTGTTCCACGCATAAATCCCCAGCAGACGGTGCACAGGCGCAAATTCAGGCTCCTGTTGCAGGGTAAATTGCCAGCAGGTAAGCGCCTCTTCGTAGCGGCGTTTGCTGTACCAGAAGCAGCCCAACAGATAGCGGGCGTAAGCACTATGCTCCAGCGTTTGCAGCATCTGTACTTCGTCGAGGGTATTCGGGAAACGTACCCGGTTAGGCAGGCAAGCACGCGCCTGGGCGATGAACGGCTGCGGATGGTCGCTCAGCGACGCCCGCCACAGCAACGGCAGCGTTTCCTGACTGTCCAGCAGTTCCAGCAGTTCGCGGGCTGCAGCTTTTTGACCGAAAGAGAGTAGCCATCCTGCCAGTTCGCAGGCGTTAGTACCTCGGCGACCGGTAATGGCGATAAGCGCCGTTTTCGACGGTTCATCCCGGCATATCGCCCAGCGGGCATAGTGCAGCACGTAGCTAAGCGGATAGTCATTACGCTGCTGCTCGATGTACTTCAGCGCCTCAGACGTGCGCCCCAGTTCTGCCAGTACCAGCGCTTTCAGTCCCATCGCCAGATTGTTGCTGCCGTTAAAGCGCAAACTCTGCGTTACTTTTGCCAGTGCATCTGCATGATCGCCACGCGCCATCGCAAGCCGGGCCAGTGCCCAGAAGGCCGCGTCGCGACAGTTTCCGCTCCAGCTCGCCTTGTAGTAATGATCCCAGGCCTGCTGGCAATCGCCCTGGCGCTCCCGCGCAGCGGCTAACAGCATACTGGCTTCGCCATCGCGCGGGTTTTTGTTCAGGTGATGCGCCCGCGCTAATGCCGCTTTCGCGCAGCGTTCAGCTTGCGCCCAGTCAGCCTGGTTCAATGCCAGCGTCCCCAGCGCAACGTTGTTGCGGTAATCCAGCGGATCTATTTCCAGCGCCCGGCGATAGTAATCCCCGGCGTAACGACTGGCGTGGTTGTACTGCTCCAGATGCTGACCGATAAAGTAAAGTTCATCAGTGTTAGATAATGCCTCCGGCTGTGCCGGGGCCGTTGCCGCCGAGGGCAGCGGCAAATCGTCAGCAATATGCTCTTCGTATTGCAGCAATGTCTGACCGTCGTGACGGGTGACCGTCATGGTGATCCGCGCATAGCCCGAATCGGCAAGCGTCGTCAGCCAGCTTTTCCCCGGTGCCAGCGTCAGCGTGGTTTCGAAGAAAGGCGCGCCGTCTGCACTGAGCGTCACTTGCACATCCTGCAATGGCGCAACCGCATAGACACCAACGGACAGCTGGCTTTCATCACGCACCAGTCGCAACGCCAGGTCGGTACTGGCGTTTTGCACCATTCCTAATTCACTGTATGGCAGGAAGTTCTGGACGAATACCTTCTCTTCATAAGGTGCAAGCCAGGTGAAATCCGGCTGGTTGTCGGTAAACACCCCGGTCATTAATTCGATGTACGGGCCATTCTCATCGGTCAGGTTACGATCCCAGGCCACGCCAAAATCCCCGTAGCCCCAGCTCCACTGCTTTTTCCCCGGCGAGATGTGATGATCGGCAACATGGAGCAACCCGCCGCGCTCACCGTGATGCCAGGCACCGACAAAATCATAGTCCGATTTTTCCGCCATGTACGAAGTCGGCACCGGCACATTCTTATAGCGGGAGATATCCACCCCTGCCGAGTAGTCAACTTTGTAATAGGTGCCCGTAGCGATCGGAAAAGCGGAGACATCGCGCTTGCCGTGATCGAACACCGCCGTGACATCAGGCGGGAACACGCTTTGATGATCGTCGCCGCCCTTCACCGCCGGGTTCGCCCACCATAAAAAATGACGTGGCGTGGCGTTGCCGTTGAAGACTTTACCGGTGATTTCTATCAACGCGCGATCCGGGTAGAGGGTGAATCCAGTCATCACCTGCAGACCGCGCATCGGCTCCACTTCACCCATCCAGACGGTTTGTTCGCCGTGTTCCCCTGCCCGCTGTGTAAAATCTACCGGCATAAAAGTGGTGGGGCGATGGTGCTGCGGCCAGTTAAATTCGATCCCGCCGGAGATCCACGGCCCCAGCAGGCCAACCAGCGCAGGCTTCACCACTTCGTTGTAATAGACAAAATCGCGCTGCTGCACTTTGTCATACGCACGGTGAATACGCCCCCCCAGTTCGGGCAGCAGCATGACGCGGATAAAATCGTTTTCCATCCACACGGCCTGGTAATCGCGCATCTCGCGCTTGCCGGTCAGGGTGTCGATCACGCCGTAGGGGTAAACCGCACCTGAGGAGCCCTGATAAACCCGTTTTTCCAGAAACATCGGGTTCGGATCTTCCTCACCCACCGTCCAGGTCGGTAGTGAGAGGGTTTCCTGCCAGACCTTAACTGAACCGTACATGCTGCCTCCACTCAATAAACAAAAGTAAAATGTCATCTTGTGGCTATTGTGTGGCAGTTAACTGGCGGTAAAATGCGCAATGCTCACGCAATATAGTTAAGGGAGTTAAGTGTATGCAGCGTTCGGGATTCAATAACGCCCGTGTCAGACAGGCGAATAAACAGATCTTCCTGTCGCATTTGTGGCGCGAAAAGCAGCTCAGTAAATCGCAACTGGCGCAGCTCACCGGCCTGTCGATTCCGGCGGTGAGTAACATTCTTGAAGAATTGCTGGACGAAGGGCGGCTGTGCCACTCCCGTGAAACGCTGAGCCAGCGCGGACTCAGCAGCGGGAGTTTTCATCTGCCGGTACAGGGCGCGTGGACGCTGTGCATGAACGTCACCCCGACCAGTCTGACCAGCCAGCTGGCCGATGCGCGTCTGGTGGCGGTTGGCGACTGGCAGCATGAGGTGATTAACGCCGCGACGCCTGACGCGCTGCTTGCCGCAATAGCCAACCACTGGCGGCGCTGGCGTCAGCGCTATCCCGACACCACGATCAACCTCGCGCTGGGCGTCCACGGTCAGGTGGATCCGATCACCGGTGCATCGAAAACGATGCCACAGGCGCCGTGGAAAACGCCGGTGGAAATCAAGTATCTGCTGGAGGAACGGCTCGGTATACAGGTCCGCCTCGACAACGACTGCGTAATGCTGGCGCTGGCGGAAAAGTGGCAAAACCCGGCGGCCAACGAGGACTTCTGCGTGATTAACGTCGATTACGGCATTGGCTCATCGTTCGTCATTCACGACAATATCTGGCGCGGCAGCCTGTACGGCAGCGGTCAGATTGGGCATACCATTGTTAACCCCGACGGGATCGCCTGCGACTGCGGTCGTTATGGTTGTCTGGAAACCGTCGCCTCCCTGAGCGCGCTGAAAAAGCAGGCCAGAGTCTGGATGAAGGCGCAGCCAGTGCCGGGAAGGGATCCGGAAACGCTGACCACGGATTTACTGATCGACGCCTGGCGCAAGGGTGATGTACGCATTCAGGCATGGGTGGAACATGCCGCCAGCGCGATTGGTTTAAGCCTGTATAACTTTCTTAATATCCTGAATATCAATCAGATCTGGCTGTACGGACGCAGTTGCGCCTTCGGTGAATCCTGGCTCAATACGCTACGGCAACAGACGGGATTTAACCCTTTCGATCACGGCGATAACCCGCGGGCGAAAGCGACGCAAATTAGCGTTGGCACGCTGACCCGCGCCCAGCAACTGATGGGCATTGGCTATCTGTACGTGGAGTCGCAACTGAACGAAATATAAGCTTATGGCGCGAATGGCGAGGCTCGGGGTTGTGTAGTAGTTTTAAAGTACATTACTCATGCTAATGAGCCTGCTATGAACACGTTACGTTATTTTGATTTTGGAGAATCACGCCATCTGTTTTTATTGATTGCCCGTATTGCGCTGGCAATTCTGTTTATTATTTTTGGCTTTCCTAAACTGACAGGGTTCGACGGTACCGTACAGTATATGACGTCTCTCGGTACCCCTGCGCCGATGCTTGCTGCGATCATTGCCGTTGTTATGGAGGTTCCGGCAGCGATACTGATTGTGCTGGGCTTTTTCACGCGTCCACTGGCGGTTATTTTCGTTTTCTATACGCTGGGTACCGCCGTGATCGGTCATCACTTCTGGAATATGACCGGTGATGCGGTGGGACCGAATATGATTAACTTCTATAAGAATGTCAGTATCGCAGGCGGTTTTCTGCTGCTGGCGCTGACGGGGCCGGGCGCGATTTCCATTGACCGGCGCTAAAAAGGAAAAAGGCCGCATCAGGCGGCCTTTTGTTTGCAGCAAAACGGAATTATGCGTAAACCGGGAAGCGTGCGCAGATATCCAGAACTTTCCCTTTGATGCGCTCAATCACCGCTTCATCATTGATGTTGTCCAGCACGTCACACATCCAGCCCGCCAGCTCTTTCGCTTCCGCTTCTTTAAAGCCGCGACGCGTAATGGCCGGAGAACCGATACGGATACCGGAAGTGACGAACGGGCTCTTCGGATCGTTCGGCACGCTGTTTTTGTTCACGGTGATATTGGCACGACCCAGCGCGGCGTCAGCTTCTTTACCGGTCAGGTTTTTGTCCACCAGATCCAGCAAGAACAGGTGGTTTTCAGTACCGCCGGACACCACTTTGTAGCCACGGTTCAGGAACACTTCCACCATCGCTTTGGCGTTTTTCGCAACCTGCTGCTGGTAGACTTTGAACTCTGGCTCCATCGCTTCTTTCAGTGCAACCGCTTTACCGGCAATCACGTGCATCAACGGGCCGCCCTGCGCGCTTGGGAAAACGGCAGAGTTCAGTTTTTTGTACAGCTCTTCATCACCGCCTTTCGCCAGGATCAGGCCGCCGCGCGGACCCGCCAGGGTTTTGTGGGTGGTGGTGGTCACAACGTGTGCATGCGGAACCGGGTTCGGGTAAACGCCTGCGGCAATCAGACCCGCAACGTGGGCCATATCAACGAACAGGTACGCACCGATGCTGTCAGCGATTTCACGCATTTTTGCCCAGTCAACCACGCCGGAATAAGCTGAGAAGCCACCGATGATCATTTTCGGTTTGTGCGTCTGCGCCAGTTGCGCCATCTCTTCGTAGTCAATTTTACCGGACTCATCGATACCGTAAGGTACGATGTTGTACAGTTTGCCAGAGAAGTTCACCGGAGAGCCGTGAGTCAGGTGGCCGCCTTGCGCCAGGTTCATACCCAGAACGGTATCACCGGGTTGCAGCAGCGCGGTGTAGACCGCGAAGTTAGCCTGAGAGCCGGAGTGCGGCTGTACGTTAGCGTAGTCTGCGCCAAACAGTTCTTTGGCGCGATCAATCGCCAGTTGCTCAACGATATCGACGTATTCGCAGCCGCCGTAGTAGCGCTTGCCCGGATATCCTTCAGCGTATTTGTTAGTCAGCTGAGAGCCCTGCGCCTGCATGACACGCGGACTGGTGTAGTTTTCGGAGGCGATCAGTTCGATGTGCTCTTCCTGACGTACTTTTTCCTGCTCCATAGCCTGCCACAGTTCGGCATCATAATCGGCAATGTTCATTTCACGCTTTAACATCCGCATCTCCTGACTCAGCTAACGATAGAATTTTTGGCCTTAAAAGGCGGTCCTGTTGGACAACGGGCAACAGTATAACTGAATCATTCTGTGATAACAGGTCTTGACAAAGGAATTTACGCAAACGATTACCTTCACAGGACACAAGGCTTTGCGGAATGAAGACCTTACGAATTTCAACGGATTTCTTTTCAGGTTTGTGATGCAGATTTTTCACGTTGTAACGTTTAACACGTCAAGCGTCAAAGAACCATTTACAAAGCAGGGATATTTTTTATAAGATGCATTTGACATACATCATTAAAGATTCACATAAAGGAAGACCGTATGCTTGACGCCCAAACCATCGCCACTGTAAAAGCAACCATTCCCCTGCTGGTAGAAACCGGCCCCAAACTGACCGCCCATTTTTACGATCGCATGTTCGCTCATAACCCTGAACTCAAAGAAATTTTTAACATGAGCAACCAGCGTAATGGCGATCAGCGTGAAGCCCTGTTTAATGCCATTGCCGCTTATGCCAGCAATATTGAGAATCTGCCTGCCCTGCTGCCTGCAGTTGAGAAAATCGCCCAAAAGCACACCAGCTTTCAGATAAAACCTGAGCAGTACAACATTGTCGGTACGCACCTGCTGGCAACCCTCGACGAAATGTTCAGTCCAGGCCAGGACGTGCTGGATGCGTGGGGCAAAGCCTACGGCGTGTTGGCGAATGTCTTTATCAACCGCGAAGCGCAAATCTACAGTGAAAACGCCCGTAAAAACGGTGGCTGGGAAGGCACGCGTCCGTTCCGGATCGTGGCGAAAACCCCGCGCAGCGCACTGATTACCAGCTTTGAACTTGAACCGGTAGACGGCGGCACCGTGGCCGAATACCAGCCTGGCCAGTATCTTGGTGTCTGGCTGAAACCGGAAGGCTTCCCGCATCAGGAGATTCGTCAGTATTCTCTGACCCGTAAAGCGGATGGTAAAAGCTACCGTATTGCCGTGAAACGTGAAGAAGGCGGTCAGGTATCAAACTGGCTGCATAACCATGCGAACATCGGCGATGTCGTGCATTTGGCCGCACCGGCTGGCGATTTCTTTATGGCAGTCACCCCGAATACGCCGGTTTCCCTGATCTCTGCTGGCGTCGGTCAAACGCCCATGCTGGCAATGCTGGATACGCTGGCAAAAGCAAACCACACCGCGCAGGTCAACTGGTTCCACGCCGCAGAAAACGGCGACGTCCATGCGTTTGCCGATGAAGTGAGTGAACTGGGTAAAATGCTGCCACGCTTTAGCGCCCACACCTGGTATCGTGAGCCAACCGAAGCCGATCGCGCGAAAGGCGCGTTTGATAGCGTTGGGCTGATGGATTTGAACAAACTGGAAGGCGCAATCAGCGATCCGGCGATGCAGTTTTATCTGTGCGGTCCGGTGGGCTTTATGCAGTTTGCCGCGAAGCAGCTTGTTGAGCTGGGTGTGAAAAACGAAAACATTCATTACGAATGCTTCGGCCCGCATAAGGTCTTGTAATGACGTCATGCCTGATGGCGCTGTGCTTATCCGGCCTATAGGATGCAGGGCCGGATAAGGCGTTTACGCCACCATCCGGCATGCGCACGGCGCGGCTTAAATTGCCGCGTCGTCTTCTTCACCGGTACGGATACGCACCACGCGCGCCACATCAAAGACGAAGATCTTACCATCGCCGATTTTGCCCGTCTGCGCTGTGCGAATAATGGTATCCACGCAGGTTTCAACGATATCGTCTGGTACGACGATTTCAATTTTCACCTTCGGCAGAAAATCCACCATGTATTCCGCGCCGCGGTACAGCTCGGTATGCCCTTTCTGACGCCCAAAGCCTTTCACTTCGGTGACGGTCATCCCGGTAATACCGACTTCAGCCAGCGCTTCACGAACATCATCGAGCTTGAAGGGTTTAATAATCGCATCAATCTTTTTCATGCTAGTCCTTGAAAAGGTCGCCTGTCTTTTAATCGGGTAAACGTAACATATTACGCAACGTTATTCTTTGAAATCGTTTGCATCCAGCTCATGGCGTGACAGGAGTTTGTAGAACTCCGTCCGGTTACGGCCCGCCATTCTTGCCGCATGCGTCACATTGCCTTTGGTGATTTGCAGCAACTTGCGCAGATAGTTCAGTTCAAACTGGTTACGCGCTTCAACAAAAGTCGGCAGCGCGGTATTTTCCCCTTCCAGCGCCTGTTCCACCAGCGCATCGCTGATAACCGGCGAAGAGGTCAGCGCCACACACTGTTCAATCACGTTCACCAGTTGACGCACGTTGCCCGGCCAACTGGCGGTCATTAGCCGCTTCATTGCATCCGTCGAAAACGCCCGCACAAACGGCTTATGCCGCTCCGCCGACTGGCGCAGCAGATGATTTGCCAGCAGCGGAATATCTTCGGTCCGCTCCGCCAGCGCCGGGATCTTCAGACTTACCACGTTGAGGCGGTAGTATAAATCTTCACGAAACTCGCCGCGCGCCATGGCTTTCGGCAAGTCACGGTGGGTTGCCGAGATAATACGCACATCAATATCGATGTCGCGGTTGCTGCCAAGCGGTCTGACTTTGCGTTCCTGCAAGACGCGCAGCAGTTTGACCTGTAGCGGCGCGGGCATGTCGCCAATCTCGTCCAGGAACAGCGTCCCGCCTTCCGCCGCCTGAAACAGCCCCTCGCGGTTACTCACCGCGCCGGTAAACGCGCCGCGCGAGTGGCCGAATAACTCCGACTCCAGCAATTGTTCCGGTAGCGCCCCACAGTTGATGGCAATAAACGGTTTACTGCTTCGCGGGCTGGCATTGTGAATAGCCTGGGCGAAGATCTCTTTCCCGGTACCGCTCTGACCATTGATCAATACGCTGACGTCGGACTGTGCCACCATCCGCGCCTGCTCCAGCAGACGCAGCATCAGCGGGCTACGGGTAACAATCGATTCACGCCAGCTATCATCCGTGGCGGGTGCCGACTGCTCAAGCGCCTCGTCAATCGCCTGATACAGCGCATCTTTATCCACGGGTTTAGTCAGGAAGCTGAACACGCCCTTTTGCGTTGCCGCGACCGCATCCGGAATCGAACCGTGGGCGGTAAGAATGATGACCGGCATTCCCGGCTGCACCTTCTGGATCTCGCTGAACAGCTGCATGCCGTCCATCTCATCCATCCGCAGATCGCTTATCACCAGATCCACTTTTTCACGGTTCAAAACACGCAGCCCTTCTGCCCCGCTCTCTGCGGTCACCACGCTATAGCCTTCACTGGTCAGACGCATGCCCAGCAGTTTTAACAGGCCTGGATCATCATCCACGAGCAGTAAATGCGCCGGTTTACGACTCATTATGGGGTCACCTCATCTTGTGATGATTCCGGGGCTTGTCCCTCAGACTTGTCGCCGCCATGCGTCGCATCCGGATTGTAATTTCCCGCCGGTTTACGGGTGGAAAGCTGGCGCTCAATATCGGTCAGGTTCTCCAGTTTACGCGTGGTGAGATCGAGCTGTGCCTGAAGGTGCTGATGCTGCTGACGCAGCGTATCCAGATCGCCATCGGTCGTTTGCTGCAGTTTGCTGTAACGCTGGCGTTCTTCGGCGAGCTGGAGCTGTAACGACTGTCCGTCGCGCCAGACCTGATAAAGCGGGCGCACCTGCGCCGGGATCTGCGGGCTGAACGCATCCAGTCGCGAGACGTTTTCGCGACGCTCCAGCGGCGTAATTTTGGCATTCGCCAGCAAGATGCCGCGCTTAAAAGCGTTTTGCCAGCTGTCGTCACTCAGCGAGCGGGCCTCGCTGCGCGACTGCACCGGTAGCAGGCGATCTGCGCAGTCAATGGCGCGCAGCCAGTAAAGAGGGTTGGTATCCGTCGATTGCCCCTGCAATGCCCAGATATCAGTACACTCAACAGACAGATAATCCGCCAGTTGATACGTCGGGAGGGCATCCTGCGGCGCATCCCCGGTGATGTGCTTCACTGAATGCGGCGTACACCCCATCAGCGCAAGGCACGGCATTCCCGCCAGGATGAACTGGCGGGAGAATAGACGTTGGAAAATGTGAGAAAAAACGTGTGGCATATTCACCAGGCTTAGCATTATTTAGTCGTTTTTCGTTGCAGATAACGGCAGTTCTATGCGGAAGCAAACCTCTTGCGCCTGTTCATCGACAAGATAGAGCTCACCCTGCATACGGCGGATACAATCTCTGGCGATACTTAGCCCCAGTCCGCTCCCTTTCACTGCCCCTTTCCGTTGATGACTTCCCTGGAAAAAAGGTTCGAAAATCATAGTTCTTTCCGCTTCAGGAATAGGAGTTCCGGTGTTGATAACATCGATATACACGGTTGATCCCTGTAAGCGGCTGCGAATACGGATGTTACCGGATTCAGCCCCATAGTGCACCGCATTGGAATAAAGATTATCCAGTACGCTCATCAGTAACATCGGCTCGGCCAGGCAGCGATCGGCCGCCAGCGCAATGTCGGTATGCATCATTTTAGCGCGAGCCGGTAGACTATGAGCGGAAACCACCATATCTACCAGCGGTTCAATCTCCACGCTTTCCATTTCAATGGCGCTATCCGCCAGTTTGCGGTTGTAATCAAGTAGTTGTTCAATCAATTTTTGTAGGTTACGGCTACTGTCATCGAGAATGCCAACCACCTCTTTTTGTTCCGGCGTCAGTGGCCCCACTACCTGGTCCGCCAGCAGTTCGGTGCCTTCACGCATGCTGGCCAGCGGGGTTTTCAACTCATGGGAGAGATGGCGCAAAAATTGATGGCGTTGAGACTCCAGCCAGGAGAGGCGCTCGCTCAACCAGATGATCCGCTGCCCAACGGAACGCAGTTCGCGCGGTCCGGTAAAGGTGACGGTATTGCCCAGAGATCGCCCTTCCCCCAGACGATTGATCATCCGCTCAATGCCCTTTACCGGCCCGATAATCATCCGCGTGAACAACAGCACCATCGCCAGACTCACCAGAAACAATACCAGCGCCTGCCAGCCGAAGAACTGTCCACGCTCGGCAATCTCTTGTTGTAGCTGCTGCCCGCGTGAAAAAACCACGGTACGCGTCGCTTGCACCATTTCGGTATTGGCGTTGGCAAATGCTTCCAGTCGCGCGGCCGCGGCGGTTTCAGGCCCACTGTTCCGGCATTGCAGTTGCGCCAGGTCGTTCAGATCCTGACGTAACGCCTGATACAGCTTATCGTCAGGCAGAACACCCGCATGGGCGTCCAGCATTTCACTGTAGCGTTTGCGCTGGCTCTGATACACCTTTGCCAGCGTCGGATCGTCAAGCACGCAATACTGACGATAGCTACGCTCCATCTCCAGGGCGGCATTGGTCATCGCCTCACTGCGACGCGCATCGATAAGGGTAGTACGGTTAGTCTGCGCCGCCTGGGCGCTAAGCGCGTTCAGGCTTTGCCACGCCTGCCAGGCGAGGACCAGCAGCGGTAACAGGATCAGCAGGAATGCCAGCGTCACCAGTTGGCGTAGTGACCGGGGAAAAACAGACCAGCGCTTCAAGGCATTACTCTCACAGGAGATGAATAGAACGATGCTAACTGAGGGAAACGCCAGATACAACAAAGCCGGGCTGAACCCGGCTTTGTTATGGAATAAGGCGGTGCCTAACTCGACGTTTCGCCCGATGGTTGATAAAGCAGCGCTATTATCAGAAGTTGGACGGCAGGCACCTTGTTGTGCGTCATTCGAAGTTTATGTAGCACGTCCCGAAGGGGCTGACATAAGAAGGTGAATGAGCCACTGGTTACTATTATGCAGTAACTATGCCAACATTCAAAACAAATTATTAACACCCTGAATTTAATTGTTTTTTATTGATAATTAATCGATTAATGCAGTGAACGACTTTCATACAAACTGTCGCCAATTAGCAACACCTTAAACGAAATGGATTTAGCCCCATAAAAATCAACAAGTTATATGTCTCTTTTTGGAGACACCCCTTGCGCGCATTTGTCGTGAATTCCCGACAGACCAAATTAACGATAGTGATTATAAAGATACGCAAGGCACACGACATGCCGGCTCAACACCTTCGGCCCTAATCCTGACTGACCCGAGGACCACGGGTGCGTATACAGCCAGCGAACAAAGACATCGCTGGCGCGCAGAGAAACCGGAGCAATGTTCCCGGCCTGCTTTTGCCCGGTTAATGAGCAGACGATCTTATCCGCTCCGCCGCAACTCCACCGCTGCCAGACATTGTTCCACCACCCAATGTTCCACCTGCCTGTCAGCCTGTACTCCGCCTCTGTCCCGGATGGCGGGTTGGCATCTTCCAGCACAAACCACAGATTCGTCGTACCATGCTGTACTTCCGCTGACCAGGCCGTAATCGCTGCGCCACGCAGCACACACTCGTGCGCCAGGTAGTGATCGGTGATAGCAGGAAACCGCCATTTCAACCGCTGGAAATGACCGTGAATCGCGATCGCAGGGCGAAGGATACACCCGCGATCGTTGCCTTTCAGTCGCGCACTGCCATAGTGAATTTCATCAAACTGACATCTTTGCATGAACTGCATTTCCTGCCAGCGAAGGGACTCCACCGAGCACTCATGCGCCATTTGCGGCACAGGACTCGCCGAACCGGTATAAAGCAAAGAGTCACCTACCGCCTCATCACAGTAGTTAGTTGTGACCTGGAGAATATGACCAGAACAGGCATCAGCGCTGATCACCACATACAGCCGCTGTTCTGCCGCCTGTCCCTGGAAAGGCAACGCCAGAACCTTTGTCGCAACGCGTTTCACATCACGGTTAGCATGATGCGCTTGCTGCTCACACCAGTTAACCGCTTTCGCCAGCAGTCGATATTGCGTGGTTTCTGCCGCGTAATCACCCTGCTGAAGTCGCAAGAGAAACGGCTCGATGGTGCGTTCGAAACAGCGCTTCGTCTGTCGGGGAGTGAAAACCGTCCGACAAAGACGACACTGGAATCGACTATGACCTGCCTGCGTTCGCCCATAGCGAATCACGTCGCTGGCAGAGCAGTGCGGGCATTCTGTTCCGGTTGCGTCCGGTTTATTTTTTATTAACCGTGCAAACCAGTGGTTAAATTCACGCTCATTAAATAAGGGGGGCAGACTGCCACATTTCTGGCATTCCAGCGCCGCATACCCCAGACGATAAACGGGATAAAGATAGTCAGCCGCTTCCGCAACGCCGAGATTGGGGCACGACCAACTTTTACAAACATTGAGATGTATTTTGTCCTGGATTTCCATTTCACTCGACCAACTGATTTTGTCAGTCGAATAACTCTGGCGGTTATTCAGATTTACTGTCGTGAGGAGCCTCACAAAATCCAGGCAAGCGGAAACGAAAATAGCACTCTCATTTATACGTTAAGGATAAACAATGAAAAAACGCTTGATTGCCTCGTTACTCATCGCTGGATATGCGGGATATGCCTGTGCGCAGGATGTTACCGTCATCTATACCAATGATCTCCACGCCCACGTTGAACCGTATAAACTGCCGTATATTGCTGAAGGTAAACGGGAGATTGGCGGTTTTGCTAATATTTCCACACTGGTTAAACAGGAAAAAGCTAAAAATAAGGCGACGTTTTATTTTGATGCCGGTGATTATTTTACCGGTCCATATATAAGCAGCCTGACTAAAGGAAAAGCAATTATCGATATAATGAATACAATGTCGGTGGATGCGGCCTCTGTCGGGAATCATGAATTTGACCATGGCTGGGATAATACCCTTTTGCAGTTCAGCCAGGCGACGTTCCCTATTTTATTGGGTAACGTTTTTTTTAAGAACAGCACTCTGCCCTTCTGGAATAAACCGTACACTATTGTGGAAAAAGACGGCGTCAAAATCGGTGTCATCGGTTTGCACGGTGTGTTTGCCTTCGACGATACGGTGTCGTCAGCCATGCGCCAGGGAATTGAAGCGCGTGATGAAGTCAAGTATCTACAGCGCTATCTGGATGAGCTGCGTGGAAAAGTGGATATCACCGTCGCGTTAATGCACGAAGGCACACCGGCGCGCCAGTCCAGCATCGGCAATGCGGACGTCAGACGTGCGCTGGATAAGGATATTCAGACCGCAAAACAGGTCAAAGGCCTCGATCTTCTCATTACTGGCCATGCGCATGTTGGCACGCCAGAACCAATTAAAGTGGGGAATACCCTCATCCTCTCGACCGACAGCGGTGGCATTGATATCGGTAAACTGGTGCTGGATGTCAACACAAAAAACCATCGTCACACGGTTAAAAGCTTTGAACTGAAAACAATTTATGCGGATGAATGGAAACCCGATCCGGTCACGCAGAAGGTGATTGATGGCTGGAACAAAAAGCTCGCGGAAACCGTGAGCCAAAAAGTGGGTGAAACGCCGATTGCGTTGACCCGGGCCTATGGGGAGTCCTCATCGCTGGGTAACCTGTTTACCGATGCCATGCTGTTCGCCGCGCCTGATGCGCAACTTGCGCTGACCAATTCGGGCGGTTTACGCGCCGATCTCAATCCTGGCCCCCTCACGCTTGGCGATATTATTAGCGCCTTCCCGTTCCCTAATGAACTGACCGTGATGGATTTAACGGGTAAATCATTACGCAATCTGATGGAGCATGGGGCGTCGCTGAGCAACGGCGTATTACAGATGTCGAAAGGCGCTGAAATGCGCTACGACCCGCGTAAACCGGTCGGCCAGCGCGTGACGACATTTACACTTAACGGCAAAAACATTGTCGATACGCAAACCTATCGCGTGGCAACCAACAGTTTCCTCGCGCCGGGCGGTGATGGTTTTATGGCTTTTACCGACGGTAAAAATAAGCAGGTCCGCGGCGGATATAACCTCTCCGATGCGGTGATTGATTACCTGAAAAAAGGCAACGTCATCGACCCTCAGCAAGTCAATGAAATGCGCGTAAGTGAAGTCAAACACTAATCTTATTTAATCAGGTGGATACTATGGCAATTATTTATACTGGAACAGTGCTCGCTCCGGCAAACAATCAGCTTGCTGCCTGGCTCAAGTTTCAACTGGACGTACCAGCCACATTTTCATATACCGTGTTAAAAAGGACGACAAGTCAGACAAGCGTAGACTTTTCTTTCACGTCAAGCGAGTTGATTGACGATACCACGACAGAAATTAAAATCCCGGTGATTGGCCTTTACGCTAATTATAACAACCAGGTTCAGGTCATTTTCAAAAATCAGGCGGGGAATGAAATTTTCAACAGTACGATCCAGGTTAGCACACGCGATCAAATTTATCGTGAAGCGACCATTTTTCATCTTAACATTGAGCAAAACGATCCCGCAAAATTTGCCAGTGTGTGGGGAAACAGTTGGTTAATGACAACCAATTGCGATGGTTATGACCAAAACGGTGACCTCCGCTGTTATTTCGCGCAACCTTATCGCAACCAAATGTTAAGAACGCACGATGGGTATTTTTACATAGGTAGCGACGAGGACGAACATTGGTATGGCCGTCGCTTCTTTAAAATTGATATTCTTGGCAATGAAATCCTTGAATATGATTTACGCGATAGTGATGGCAATCTTTACGCAAATACGCACGATCTAGCCTGGGATTCGGCAAATAACCTTTATATGATCGGTAACGATATACCGGATCGTTCGACATCTACAATGAGACAGGATGCCTGGATCTTAAAATTCAATGAACAGTCGGGGAAAATGATCTGGGCCAAAAATTACACTCGCGCCTTCGATAACGCCTCGATTCTGAATAATAGCCCAACCAATGATGCGCATCTTAACTCACTCTCCTGGATCCCAGCAGGCTCTGAAAACAGTGAGGCTATTATTGTCCACACCCGTTCAGCCGGGGTTACTTTTGGCGTATCGCCAGAAGATGGCCGGATTCTCTGGACAATCGATACTGGCGGTTTCAACCCACAATTCCCTGCAGATCAATCGGTTATAAATATCAGTACAACCGGAATTGGCGATAATGAAAACGGCGGCCATACCGTTTTAGTCACCAGTAATAGCGCATTTTCCAGTCTCACAGATTACAACGCAGGGAAGTTTGTCCTTTCTGTCTTTGATAACCGCTCTTGCATAACGTCTGATGGTCAGCCTGTTATCCGCCCTATCGACGCGGATGCAGACGCTGCAAAGCAGTATCAAACCCTGGAAGCTCGTGTTTTGTTTTACGCCGTTGATTTAACGGCCAGAACCATCACGAAAGCAGCAGAACCTATTTCATTGGCATCAGCCCGTGTCCCACAAGTAACGGACTTCATGGGGGCGGTTTTTGATCACAATGACAACTACACTATCTATACCAACCACGCGCGTTCTTTCTTTATCAGCGACGCCAGCGGGAATTTCATTGCAACGATTTACGATCTTATCTGTTCACTGGATGGCTATCCGGAGTTTCCTGGAGAATGCTACCGGGCAAGGCTATTTGCCAGCAATGAACTCACCGCTCTGATCAACGTTGGGTTTGATACCGCGAACAATTGATACCGTTCAGTAAAAAAACCCGGTGTTTATTTCACCGGGTTTTTCTGTTTCAGAAGGTTTATCCCAACTGCTTGCGGGCGTTACGGAAGATACGCATCCACGGACCGTCCTCACCCCAGTTTTCCGGGTGCCATGAGTTACTGACGGTACGATACACACGTTCCGGATGCGGCATCATCACCGTCACACGACCACTTTCCGTGGTGACAGCGGTAATCCCATTCGGCGAGCCGTTCGGGTTAGCCGGGTAGGTTTCCGTTACATTGCCAAAGTTATCGACAAAGCGCAGTGCGACCAGACCTTTGCTTTCCAGCGCCGCCAGATGGGCTGCGTCGCGAACTTCAACGCGCCCTTCTCCGTGCGAGACGGCGATAGGCATCATTGACCCGACCATGCCCTGCAGCAACAGAGACGGGCTCTGGGTCACCTCAACCAGGCTGAAGCGGGCTTCAAAGCGATCCGAATGGTTACGCACAAAGCGCGGCCACAGGTCACTGCCCGGGATCAGTTCACGCAGATTCGACATCATCTGACAGCCGTTACACACACCCAGCGCCAGCGTTTGTGGACGATGGAAGAAGGTTTCGAACTCATCGCGCACGCGGTTGTTGAACAGAATTGATTTCGCCCAGCCCTCACCCGCGCCCAGTACGTCGCCGTAAGAGAAGCCGCCGCAGGCCACCAGCGCCTGGAAGTTACCCAGACCCGTGCGGCCACCGAGCAGATCGCTCATGTGCACGTCAATCGCGTCAAAGCCTGCACGCTGGAACGCCGCAGCCATTTCGACGTGAGAGTTCACCCCTTGCTCACGCAGTACCGCCACTTTCGGACGCGCACCGGTCGCAATATACGGTGCGGCGATATCGTCATTAATATCAAAGGTCAGCTTCGCGCTAAGGCCCGGATCGGCATCGTTGGTTTTCGCATCGTGCTCCTGATCGGCACACTCCGGGTTATCACGCAGACGCTGCATTTGCCAGGTGGTTTCGGCCCACCAGATGCGAAGCGTCGTGCGACTTTCGCTGAAGACGGTCTGACCGTTGGCTTCGATAACAAAACGATCGCCCGTGACGGCCTGGCCCAGGTAATGTACGCAATCGCCCAGACCGTGTTGCGCCAGCAGTGCTTCCACCGCCTCGCGATCCGCTGCGCGAACCTGAATCACCGCGCCAAGTTCTTCGTTGAACAACGCCGCCAGACGATCGTCGCCCAGTGCGGCGATATCCGCCTGCACCCCACAGTGGCCGGTAAAGGCCATTTCCGCCAGCGTCACCAGCAGGCCGCCATCGGAACGGTCGTGATAAGCGAGCAGTTTACGTTGCGCCACCAGCGCCTGCATCGCGTCGTAGAAGCCCTTCAGTTGCGCGACGTCACGCACATCTGCCGGCGTATCGCCAAGCTGGCGGTATACCTGCGCCAGCGCCGTCGCACCCAGCGCGTTGTGGCCACGGCCCAGGTCGATCAGCAGCAGCGCGTTGTCTTCAGTAAAAAGCTGCGGGGTGATGGTATGACGCACATCTTCCACGCGAGCAAAAGCGGAAATCACCAGCGACAGCGGCGAGGTCATTTCGCGCTGTTCGTTGCCTTCCTGCCAGCGGGTTTTCATCGACATCGAGTCTTTACCCACCGGAATCGTCAGACCCAGCGCCGGACAGAGTTCTTCACCGACCGCTTTCACCGCTTCGTATAAACCGGCATCTTCGCCCGGGTGACCGGCTGCGGCCATCCAGTTAGCGGAAAGCTTAATGCGTTTGATATCGCCAATCTGCGTTGCCGCGATATTGGTCAATGCTTCCCCGACCGCCAGACGGGCAGAAGCGGAGAAGTCGAGCAGCGCCACTGGCGCACGTTCGCCGATCGACATCGCTTCACCGTAGTAGCTATCGAGGCTGGCGGTGGTCACCGCGCAGTTCGCCACCGGCACCTGCCACGGACCGACCATCTGATCGCGAGACACCATCCCGGTCACAGTACGGTCGCCAATGGTGACCAGGAAGGTTTTTTCCGCCACCGTCGGCAGATGCAGAACGCGTTTAACTGCATCCGCAATGGTGATGTCAGCACGATCCAGTGCCTCACCTTTCGCCTTCAGCGTCTGAACGTCGCGGGTCATCTTCGGCGTTTTGCCGAGCAGTACGTCAAGCGGCAGATCGATAGGCTGGTTGTTGAAGTGACGATCGTTTAGCGACAGATGCTGTTCTTCGGTCGCCTCACCAATTACCGCATACGGCGCGCGCTCGCGCTTACACAGCTCGTCGAACAGCGGCAGTTGGTCCGCCGCCACAGCCAGCACGTAACGTTCCTGGGACTCGTTACACCAGATCTCCAGCGGGCTCATACCCGGCTCATCGCTGAGGATGTCACGCAGTTCGAATTTACCGCCGCGTCCGCCGTCGCTAACCAGTTCAGGCATCGCGTTCGACAGACCGCCGGCGCCAACGTCGTGGATAAACAGGATCGGGTTGGCGTCACCCAACTGCCAGCAGCGGTCGATCACTTCCTGGCAGCGGCGTTCCATCTCCGGGTTATCACGCTGTACCGAGGCAAAATCAAGATCCGCGTCAGACTGGCCGGAGGCCATCGAGGAAGCCGCGCCGCCGCCCAGGCCGATATTCATCGCCGGACCGCCGAGAACGATCAGCTTCGCCCCGACGACGATCTCGCCTTTCTGTACGTGATCGGCACGGATGTTACCAATCCCGCCCGCCAGCATGATCGGCTTGTGATAGCCCCGCAGCTCTTCGCCATTGTGGCTGTTCACTTTTTCTTCGTAAGTACGGAAATAGCCGTTCAGCGCAGGACGACCAAATTCATTGTTAAACGCCGCGCCGCCCAGCGGGCCTTCAGTCATGATATCCAGCGCGGTCACAATACGCTCTGGCTTGCCGAAGTCTTCTTCCCACGGCTGCTCAAAGCCCGGAATGCGCAGGTTAGAAACGGAGAAGCCTACCAGACCCGCTTTTGGCTTCGCGCCGCGTCCGGTTGCCCCTTCATCACGGATTTCACCGCCGGAACCAGTCGCCGCCCCCGGCCACGGCGAGATCGCCGTCGGGTGGTTATGGGTTTCCACCTTCATCAGGATGTGCGCCGGCTCCTGGTGGAAGTCATAGCGACCGGTCGCGTGGTCGGCAAAGTAACGCCCCACTTCAGACCCTTCCATCACCGCCGCGTTATCTTTATACGCGGAAAGCACGTGGTCCGGTGTGGTTTCAAAGGTGTTTTTGATCATCTTGAACAGCGACTTCGGTTGTTGCTTGCCATCGATGATCCAGTCGGCGTTGAAAATCTTGTGACGGCAGTGCTCAGAGTTCGCCTGCGCAAACATGTAGAGTTCGATGTCGTTCGGGTTGCGCCCCAGTCGGGTAAACGCGTCCTGCAGGTAATCAATTTCGTCATCCGCCAGCGCCAGACCGAGACGCAGGTTAGCATCAATCAGCGCCTGACGGCCTTCACCCAGCAGATCAACACTTGCAACCGGCGCCGGCTGATGGTGAGCAAACAGTTTTTCCGCATCGGTTAACGAAGAGAACACCGTCTCCATCATTCGATCGTGCAGTTCAGCGGCAACCCACTGCCACTGCTCAGCGCTTAGCGTGGAGGCCTCAACGTAATAAGCGACGCCGCGTTCCAGACGGTCAATTTGTTGCAGACCGCAGTTATGGGCGATATCTGTCGCTTTGGAAGACCAGGGGGAGATGGTGCCAGGGCGCGGCGTCACCAGCAGCAGTTTCCCTTCCGGGGTGTGGCTGCTCAGGCTGGGACCGTATTTCAGCAGACGGGCAAGCTGCGCGTGCTCATCCTCGTTCAACGGGGCGTTCAGGTCAGCGAAATGGACGTACTCGGCGTAAATATTGCTTACCTGGAGGTTGGCAGCCTGAAAACGTGCCAGCAGTTTGTTAATACGGAATGCGGACAGTGCAGGCGAACCACGCAGAATTTCCATCATAAGTCTCTCGTCTTCTAAGCTAAGCTTTCGGTGTGCCCAAGTGGGGAAACGGGCGTCATTATAAAGAATCTGAGCCGCCGACGAAACCGTTTGCGTCGAAATAAAATCCACCGCCGTTATTGTCATACGATGCTGCCAATGGCTGTAATTAGTTGCCAACTGGCGCAAGTTTAAGCAAAATGCCGCTCATTGATGAATACTCCTGGCCTTTCTATTCTTTTTCCCATCCTGAGGCAACGCACGGTTCAGAGAATTAACTAATTGAAAAAATTAAAGATTAATTATCTGTTCATCGGCATACTGACGCTGCTGCTGGCGGCGGCCCTCTGGCCCTCTATCCCCTGGTTCGGTAAAACCGATAATCGTATCGCCGCGATCCAGTCGCGGGGAGAGTTGCGCGTGAGCACAATTGAGTCGCCGCTCACCTGGGCGAAACTCGACGGTAAGCCGTACGGGCTCGATTACGAGCTGGCGCAGCAGTTCGCCAGCTATCTGGGTGTAAAACTGAAGATTACCGTCCGCCAGAACATCAGCCAGCTGTTTGACGATCTGGATAATGGTGACGCCGACCTGCTGGCGGCCGGGCTGGTCTACAACAGTGAACGAGTGAAAAACTATCAGCCGGGGCCGACTTACTATTCGGTATCCCAGCAACTGGTCTACAAAGTGGGTCAGTATCGTCCCCGAACGTTGGGCAGCGTGACGGAAAGTCAACTCACTATCACGCCGGGACACGTGGTGGCAAACGATCTGCAAACGCTGAAACAGATAAAATACCCTGAGCTGAGCTGGCGGATCGATGAGAAAAAAGGCTCAACGGAACTGCTGGATGCGGTGATTGCCGGACAGCTGGATTACACCATTGCCGACTCTGTCGCCATCAGCCTCTACCAACGCGTTCATCCCGAACTGGCCGTTGCGCTGGATATCACCGACGAACAGCCGGTGACCTGGTTTAGTCAGCTGGATGATGACAACACGCTGTCTGCCGCCCTGCTCGATTTCTTCAACAGCATGAATGAGGACGGCTCCCTGGCGCGTCTCGAAGAAAAATATCTGGGGCACGGCGATGATTTTGACTATGTCGATACCCGCACCTTTCTGCGCGCGGTTGATGCCATGCTCCCCGACCTGAAACCGCTGTTTGAAAAACACGCCCAGGAGATTGGCTGGCAGCTGCTTGCGGCGATCTCCTGGCAGGAATCGCATTGGGATCCGCAGGCCACATCACCAACCGGCGTGCGCGGCATGATGATGCTCACCAAAAACACCGCACAAAGTCTCGGTCTGACCGACAGAACCGATCCTGAGCAGAGCATCAGCGGTGGAGCACGCTACTTACAGGACATGATGAGTAAAGTGCCGGACACCGTACCCGAGAACGAGCGTATCTGGTTTGCGCTGGCGGCCTATAACATGGGTTATGCGCATATGCTTGATGCGCGTGCGCTGACAGCCAAAACGAAGGGAAACCCGGACAGTTGGGCAGACGTCAAACAGCGTCTGCCGTTGCTCAGTCAAAAACAGTATTACAGCAAGCTGACCTACGGCTATGCGCGCGGACATGAGGCCTACGCCTACGTTGAAAACATCCGTAAATATCAGATAAGCCTGCAGGGCTATTTGCAGGAGAAAGAAAAGCAACTGGCTGAAGAGATGAAACTGGCACAAGAGTATCCGGTCGTCTCACCAACGGAATTTGGCAAACAGCGGCGACCACTCGCCGCCTTCCTGTCGCAATCGTCATCCAGTTATCTGACGCACTCGCCGTCGCTGCTGCGTTTACCGCAGAAGAAAGAGGACAAAGAGTAAACAGAACCGCAATGCCTACTGGCTTGCGGCTTTCTTCAACGCTTTGATCTCCTGACGGCGCATGCGGAAGAAATCGCTGAGCAGCGTCGCACACTCCTCACGCAATATTCCTTCAGTGACCTCAACGCGATGATTCATTCCCGGATGATGCAGAACATCCATCAGCGAACCGGCAGCGCCGGTTTTAGCATCGCGCGCGCCGAACACCACATGGCGGATACGGCTGTGCACCATCGCGCCAGCGCACATGACGCACGGCTCAAGGGTCACATACAGCGTCGCGTCAATCAGACGATAATTTTGCAGGACGATGCCGCCCTGACGTAGCGCCATGATCTCTGCGTGCGCGGTGGGATCGTGATGGCCAATCGGGCGGTTCCAGCCTTCACCGATCACACGATTGTTGTGCACCAATACGGCACCGACCGGGACTTCACGTTCATCCCAGGCGCGCTTCGCCAGCGTTAACGCATGACGCATCCAGTATTCGTGACTAAATTCAACATCTGACAAAGGGGTTACTCCGGTAATCATTGCGGGCGCATTATACAGGGTCGCGATACCCTTCGTCTTTCAACTATTCCAGTTGCTGGAGTTCTCCACGAGGCGTGACGCGCCAGCGGTGCTGGCAAAAATAGAGCAGCGGGTTGTCCTGATTGCTGTCGCTGTAGCCGCTGTAAAGGCGCAGTGGCGTGCCGATTTTACGCTCCAGCTGTGCGACTTTTTCATGCCCCAGACAGCGCAGGGTCAGCACCCAACCGCCGTACCCCCGCTTCATCTGGCTGGCGATCAAATTCACGCGCGGCAGCCACGGCGTATCAACATAAACCTGTTCCACCAGCGACTGCGGCGAACCGGTGATGAGCCAGATATCGGCATCGGAGCTGAGCAGATAGGTGGTCAGACGCTCTTGTACCTGAGGAAACGCCGTAACGTTCTGTCGGAACCATCGAACAAAATCGGCCTGCCTGGCCTGTAGACTGGCCTCGCTGTGGCCGAAGGTACATCCCCACAACAGCAGACTCATCGGCCAGCGCGCAGCGCGTCCTTTAATCAATAACGCACCGACAATCACGGGCAACAACGGCAGCACAAGCAGCGCATTCAGCGGCTGGCGACGCAACAGATAGCGCAGGAAACTGCCAAACATATCCTGCTGATGTAGCGTACCATCCAAATCAAAAAAAACGACACGACGCGCGTGATTGGTCAAACCTTACTCCTCGGGATCGTTGAATCCTAACAGCCAGGTAAACAGGAACCCGGCTATCACTGCTACTAAATAGCCTAACAGATAGAACATCACTTTTCCGGCAACAATCGTTAACGCCAGCGGTAGTCCGGAAATACCGAAGGTGATGACGGTGGCGACCTTCCAGTAGCTGATCAGCGCTCCGCCTACTGCGCCACCAAGACAGGCACCAATAAACGGTTTGCCCAGAGGAAGCGTGACGCCAAAAATCAGCGGTTCGCCAATACCGAGTAATCCCACCGGTAACGCCCCCTTAATCACTTTTTTCAACCGCGCGTTACGGGTTTTCATTAGCACGGCAATTGCCGCGCCCACTTGCCCGACGCCCGCCATCGCCAGAATGGGAAAGAGCGCGTTATAGCCATGCGCCTGCACCAGCTCAACGTGAATCGGCACCAGCCCCTGATGCAGCCCCGTCAGCACCAGTGGCAGGAAGGTTCCCGCCAGAACCGCGCCGACCAGAAAGCCGCCGCGATCGATAGCCCAGGACGCGCCGTGAGCAATAGACTCCGAAATCCAGCCGCCCAGCGGTTGCAGCGCCACAATCGCAATCGAGCCGGTGATGATGGTCGTCAGTAGCGGATTGAGGATAAGCTCCAGCGAGCCGGGTAACACGTCGCGGAATTTACGCTCGATCCAGCACATCAGCGCCACCACCAGCAGCACGGCAATCACCCCACCACGGCCTGGCTGGAGCGCTTCACCAAACAGCGTAATTTGCGCCAGTTGCGGACTCGACAGAATGCCCGCCATCACGCCGCCCATCGCCAGCGAACCACCGAAGACTTTGGCGGTATTCACCCCCACCAGAATGTTCATGATGGCGAAAACTGCACTGCCGAATATCCCCATCAGCCCCAGCATGTTGGGGTAATGGGTGGCGAAATCGCCGACGATATCCGGGCGTTTGAGAATGTTAATGATGCCGGTGATTAAACCGGAGGCGATAAACGCCGGGATCAGGGGAATAAAAACATTCGCCAGCTTGCGTAGCGCATCGCTCATCGGCGCTTTGTACTTTGCTTTGGCCTGCGATTTCGTGCGCTCAATGTCATCGACTGCCGGGCGCGCACTCCCCTGCGCCAACAGCGCTCGCATGGCATCAACGACCTTTGCCGCCTTTCCGGGTCCGACGATGATCTGATGCTGCGCCCCCTGCTTCACGTAGCCACTGACGCCCGGTAGCTGTTTCAGATGCGGGATATCCAACAGCGTATCGTCTTTCACTTCCACCCGGACGCGCGTCATACAATTTTCCAGACGCAGAATATTTTGTTCTCCGCCTATTCCCAGCAGAATATCGCTGGCAAGGGTCGCCATCTTATCCATAGTTACCTCGATGAATCAGCTAACGCAGCGCGTAAGAATCCCTGATGGGCGGCCAGTTTTTCGCGCGCCGCATCAGCATTGAGACCGCTCAGCGCCATAAGAATGGCCGGTTTCACGTCAAAATCGGTCTGTCTGAGCAGCGTTTCCGCCTCAGCGCGGGCAATGCCTGTGGCTTCAACCACCATTCGACACGCGCGGTCCATCAGTTTGATATTGGTGGCTTTCATATCCACCATCAGGTTCTGGTACACCTTGCCAAACTTCACCATCGCCCCAGTGGAGATCATATTGAGCACCAGCTTTTGCGCGGTACCGGATTTCAGACGCGTTGAGCCTGTCAGCGCCTCAGGCCCTACTACGGGTGAAATCGCAATATCCGCTTCCTGCGCAATCGGCGAGTCCGGATTACAGGAGATAGCAACCGTGGTACAACCCGTTTTGCGGGCATATTTCAGTCCACCGATGACATACGGCGTACGCCCTGATGCCGCCAGCCCAACCACCAGATCCTGCGGCACGAGGTTCAGGGCAATAAGATCGTCTTCACCGAGCTGCGCGTTGTCTTCTGCCCCTTCAACGGCTTTCAGCAATGCTCCCGGACCACCGGCGATTAGCCCCACCACCAGACCATGAGGAACGCCAAACGTCGGTGGGCATTCAGACGCATCCAGCACGCCGAGTCGCCCACTGGTCCCTGCGCCCATATAGATAATCCGACCACCGGATTTTAACGCTTCAGCCGCGGCATCGACGGCGCTCGCAACATCGGGCAATGTTGCTTTTACTGCTTTCGCTACCAGCGTATCCTGTTGATTAAAACGGTGAACCAGATCCAGCGTTGATAACGCG
The DNA here is from genome assembly GCF_013816795.1 of Citrobacter sp. RHB35-C17. NCBI lineage: Bacteria > Pseudomonadati > Pseudomonadota > Gammaproteobacteria > Enterobacterales > Enterobacteriaceae > Citrobacter > Citrobacter sp. RHB35-C17. The sequence goes on from NZ_CP057150.1 coordinate 3,451,166, forward strand.
TCGAGGTCCATTGTTTGCGGATTACGGGTTTCTGATACTAAAGCGCCGAGATTCATGTTTGCTCCTCAGGAATTTTTAATTCATATTAACGACCAATAATGGAATATAATATTCGTGCAGGCGAGTGAAATTTCATTTTGTCGCCGCCATCACGTTTTCGTCAGGAGAGACCATGAACTGTTTAATTCGCATCCGCCAGCGCTACCCGGGATTTGCGCAGAGCGATAAAAAACTCGCGGACTATCTTCTGATACAACCCGACACTGCCCGCCACCTTAGCTCTCAGCAACTGGCCGCCGAAGCGGGCGTCAGTCAGTCGAGCGTGGTGAAGTTCGCACAAAAGCTCGGCTATAAGGGATTCCCGGCGTTGAAACTGGCGATCAGCGAAGCGCTGGTCAGCAATCCGAACCCGCATTCGGTGCCAGTGCATAACCAGATCCGTGGCGACGATCCCCTGCGTCTGGTCGGCGAGAAACTGATCAAAGAGAATGTGGCGGCGATGCATGCCACGCTGGATGTCAACACGGAAGAGAAGCTGAGCGAAAGCGTGACGATGCTGCGTAACGCCCGTCGGATCGTGTTAACCGGGATTGGTGCCTCCGGCCTGGTAGCGCAGAATTTTGCCTGGAAGCTGATGAAAATCGGCCTGAACGCTATTGTTGAGCGCGATATGCATGCGCTGTTGGCCACGGTTCAGGCGCTGACGCCGGACGATCTGCTGTTAGCGATTTCCTACAGCGGCGAACGTCGGGAACTGAACCTGGCGGCAGAAGAGACTTTACGCGTCGGCGGGCAGATCCTGGCGATCACGGGTTTCACCCCTAATGGGCTTCAACAGCGCGCCAGCCACTGCCTGTATACCATCGCGGAAGAACAGGCCACCCGCAGTGCGGCGATCTCTTCAACCCACGCGCAAATGATGCTCACCGATCTGCTTTTTATGGCGCTGGTACAGCAGGATCTGGAGCACGCACCTGAACGTATTCGCCACAGCGAGGCGCTGGTAAAAAAACTGGTCTGAGCAAGGAATGCGCGTATAATGCCCGCCCGGTTTGTGTTGTTTTGAGAGTTTCCTGATGGCCCTGTTAATCACGAAAAAATGCATCAATTGCGATATGTGCGAACCCGAATGTCCGAATGAGGCCATTTCGATGGGTGACAGCATCTATGAGATTAACAGCGACAAATGCACCGAGTGCGTCGGGCATTACGACACGCCCACCTGCCAGAAGGTGTGCCCGATCCCCAATACGATCCTCAAAGACCCGGCACATGTCGAAACGGAAGAACAACTGTGGGACAAATTTGTCCAGATGCACCACGCCGATAAAATCTAACTTTCGATAATGACCGTGGCGCAGGCATAGTGACGTTCGTCGGCCAGCGTTACGTGCATATGCGCAACGCCTAGTTTTTCCGCCAGCGCTAACGCCTCTCCCCATAACCGCAAGCGCGGTTTACCAAGTTCGTCGTTAAACACTTCAAACTGATCAAATGCCAGCCCATTGCGAATACCGGTACCAAAAGCTTTCGCCGCCGCCTCTTTGACGGCAAAGCGTTTTGCCAGAAAACGCACCGGCTGCTGGTGCGTTTCCCAGATAGCCCACTCGTTAGCGCTGAGCACTCGTCGGGCAAGCCGGTCACCGGAACGGGAGATCACCGCTTCAATGCGCGCAATCTCCACGATATCGGTGCCTAATCCAAGAATGGCCATTAGCCGCGCGCTTCCAGCATCAAACGTTTCATTTCCGCGACGGCGTCTTTCAGCCCGCTCATCACCGCACGACCGATAATCGCATGACCGATATTCAGCTCGTGCATTTCCGGCAGTGCGGCAATGGCTTTGACGTTGTGATAGGTCAGGCCGTGTCCCGCATTGACTTTCAGCCCCAGGCTTGCGGCAAAGGTGGCGGCTTTCGCGATGCGCGCCAGTTCCTGCGCCTGTTCCGCATCGGTTTTCGCATCCGCATAGCAGCCGGTATGAATTTCAATGTACGGTGCGCCGACGTCAGCAGCCGCTTTGATTTGCGCGTCATCGGCGTCAATAAACAGCGACACAAGGATCCCGGCGTCAGCCAGACGTTTACAGGCATCACGCATTTTGTCGCGCTGCCCGGCCACATCCAGACCGCCTTCGGTGGTCACTTCCTGGCGCTTTTCCGGCACCAGGCAACAAAAATGCGGTTTGGTTTCCACGGCAATCGCCAGCATCTCTTCCGTCACCGCCATTTCCAGGTTCATACGCGTGTCCAGCGTCTGGCGCAGAATGCGGACATCGCGGTCGGTAATGTGACGGCGATCTTCACGTAAATGGACGGTAATGCCATCAGCACCCGCCTGCTCGGCAATGAATGCCGCCTGAACCGGATCCGGATATGCAGTACCGCGTGCATTACGTAACGTGGCAATGTGGTCAATGTTGACGCCTAACAGTAATTCAGCCATGACAATCCTCGTGATTTTATGTTCGCTTCGGCATGAACTGCCGGAATAATTCGCGGCTCTTTAAGGGTTTACCACCAAGATACGGCTTCAGCGCTATGCGGGTAAAGCGTTTCGCCGCGCGTAGCGTATCAACATCCGGAAATTCACGTTCTGCCAGCGCCCGCAGATGGCGTCCGGTAAAGGTGCTGTTGTCAATCACAACGCTGGCGATAAAGCCTTTTTCTTCGCGATAGCGGTAGGTCATGGTGTCATCCACCGGCTCACCGCTGCCCGCACAGTGCAGGAAATCGACTCCATACCCGAGGTGGCCGAGCAGCGCCAGTTCAAAACGACGCAGCACGGGTTCCGGCGCTCCCGTAGCCCCCGCCAGTGCCTGAATGCAATGCAGATAATCGAAAAAGAGTTCAGAAAAGCGGGTTTCGTGCTCCAGCACGCGGGCGAGCAGTTCGTTGACGTACAGGCCGCTGTACAGCGTGATACCGCTCAGAGGGAGCGCCAGAGAAACCGCTTCCGCGCTACGCAGCGTTTTGACGTCGCCACGTCCGCCAAAGCGGACTAACAGGGGGGTAAAAGGTTGAAGGGCACCTTTCAGATTAGAGCGTTTAGAACGTGCGCCTTTAGCAACAAGACGCACGCGACCCGACTCTTCCGTGAAGACGTCCAGCATCAGGCTGGTTTCGCTCCAGGGGCGACTATGCAGGACAAAAGCGCGCTGCCAGCCCTCCATCATACTCGTCGCCTGTTCGGAGCGCAGGTTTAGAGATCGTCGACGTAACCGAGACTGCGCAGCGCGCGTTCGTCATCGGCCCAGCCGGATTTCACTTTCACCCACAGTTCAAGATGAACCGGAGCTTCGAACATTTCCTGCATGTCTTTACGCGCTTCAATACCGATGGTCTTGATTTTGGCCCCTTTGTTGCCAATAACCATCTTCTTTTGCCCTTCGCGCTCAACGAGGATCAGCCCGTTGATGTCATAACCGCCGCGCTCGTTTGACACGAAGCGTTCGATTTCCACAGTCACGGAGTACGGCAGTTCAGCGCCAAGGAAACGCATCAGCTTTTCACGGATGATTTCAGAAGCCATAAAACGCTGTGAGCGATCGGTGATGTAATCTTCCGGGAAGTGATGCTCCGCCTCCGGCAGATGCTTGCGCACGATGCCCGCGACGGTGTCGACATTCATCCCGGTTTCCGCAGAGATCGGTACGATGTCGAGGAAGTCCATCTGGCTTGCCAGGAACTGCAAATGCGGCAGCAGATCGGCTTTTTCCTGCACGTTATCTACTTTGTTGACGGCCAGAATCACCGGCGCTTTACCGTCACACAGTTTATTGAGCACCATCTCGTCATCCGGCGTCCAGCGGGTGCCTTCCACCACAAAGATCACCAGTTCAACATCACCAATGGAACTGCTGGCTGCTTTGTTCATCAGACGGTTAATCGCGCGTTTTTCTTCCATGTGCAGACCGGGGGTATCGACGTAAATCGCCTGCCAGGGCCCTTCGGTATGGATCCCGACAATACGGTGACGCGTGGTCTGCGCTTTACGGGAGGTGATCGAAATCTTCTGCCCGAGCAGGTTGTTCAACAGCGTGGATTTGCCAACATTCGGACGACCGACGATGGCAATAAATCCGCAATAGGTTTTTTCGTCGCTCATTCCAGCTCCAGTTTTTTCAACGCCTGTTCGGCGGCAGCCTGTTCCGCCTTGCGACGGCTCGAACCTGTGCCAACCACCGGTTCACTCAGGCCGCTGACCTGGCAGTGGATAGTAAATTCCTGATCGTGCGCTTCACCACGCACCTGTACCACCAGATAAGACGGCAGCGGCAGATGGCGACCCTGCAAATACTCCTGCAAACGCGTTTTCGGATCTTTTTGCTTATCGCCAGGACTGATTTCGTCCAGACGAGTCTGATACCAGTTGAGGATCAGCTTTTCGACGGTCTGAATGTCACTGTCAAGGAAAACCCCGCCAATCAACGCTTCGACGGTATCGGCCAGAATCGATTCGCGACGGAAGCCACCGCTTTTCAGTTCGCCAGGCCCTAAGCGCAGACATTCGCCCAGATCAAACTCGCGGGCTAATTCAGCCAGCGTATTCCCGCGCACCAGCGTCGCGCGCATACGGCTCATATCACCCTCGTCCACTCGCGGGAAACGGTGATATAGCGCATTTGCAATCACAAAACTTAAAATTGAGTCGCCCAGAAATTCTAAACGCTCGTTATGTTTGCTGCTGGCACTGCGATGGGTTAATGCCTGCTGCAACAACTCCTGATGAGTAAAAGTGTAGCCCAGCTTCCGTTGAAGCCGATTAATTACGATGGGGTTCATGCGATACCAATAAATAAATGCGTCAACAATTCAGCACACGAAACAGACCTGATATATGTAGCATCCTTCCGGCCGCGTTAAGCAGCTTATGTACGCTCATATAGGGGGACCAACGCTGTTTCGTGTGCCGTGGCGACCTGGAGGCGCCAACCTGAAACTTCGGGGGAATATTCTATACACAACGACGAGGGATGTCGTTAGCCTGGGCAGATTTATCGAAGAAATAATTCACGTTGCCGTCATAACGACGACAACGTGAACGATTCGCGGCAATTAGTGGATACCACCAATGCGGCTTAAACGAACGCCAGTCGGCCATTCGCCTTCTTGTTTGTCGAAACTCATCCAGATGGCAGTGGCTTTACCGACCAGATTCGCTTCCGGGACAAAGCCCCAGTAACGGCTGTCCGCGCTGTTATCGCGGTTGTCGCCCATCATGAAATACTGGCCCGGCGGCACAATCCAGGTCGCCAGCGGCTGCCCGGACTGCTGGTAATACATCCCCACCTGATCCTGAGCAATCGGCACGGTCAGAATACGGTGCGTCACGTCGCCCAGCGTCTCTTTACGCTCGGACAGACGAATACCGTTCTCTTTCGTTTCACTCAGCGGGATCTCAAAGAAACCACTGGTGGCTTCACCACCGTTACGACGTGCAAACGTCTGCACAAAATCGCTCGGCTGAACATCGCTATAGGTGACCGGCAGGGCGTTCTCACACGCCTGACCCGAACGGCAACCCGGCTGAATAGTCACTTCTTTCGCGACCGGATCATAGGTCACTTTATCACCAGGCAAACCGACCGCTCGCTTGATGTAATCCAGCCGTGGATCTTCCGGGTATTTAAAGACCACGATATCACCGCGTTTGGGATGACCCGTTTCGATCAGGGTTTTCTGGTAAATCGGATCTTTAATACCGTAGGCAAATTTCTCCACCAGAATAAAGTCACCGATCAACAACGTCGGCATCATCGAACCCGATGGGATCTGGAAAGGTTCATAGATGAACGAACGCACAACCAGCACGATAGCCAGCACCGGGAAAACCGAAGCGCCAGTTTCCAGCCAGCCAGGCTTCGGCGAGACTTTTTTCAGCGTTGCCTTATCCAGTGAATCTCCGGCTGCAGCCTGTACCGCCGCCTGACGCTCCCGACGTTTTGGTGCGAAGATAAATTTATCCACGCACCATAAAATGCCCGTGACCAATGTGGCAATCACCAGAATCAGGGCAAACATATTCGCCATGCCAACTCCTTAAGGATTATTTGCTGTCTTTGCCGACATGCAGAATGGCGAGGAACGCTTCCTGAGGCAGCTCAACGTTACCGATCTGCTTCATCCGCTTCTTACCTTCTTTCTGCTTCTGCAACAGCTTTTTCTTACGGCTGATATCGCCGCCATAGCATTTTGCCAGAACGTTTTTACGCAACTGTTTCACAGTAGAACGCGCAATGATATGCGTCCCGATCGCCGCCTGGATCGCAATATCGAACTGTTGACGTGGGATCAGATCTTTCATCTTCTCCACCAGCTCACGACCACGGCTCTGCGAGTTATCACGGTGAGTGATCAGCGCCAGCGCATCGACACGTTCGTTGTTGATCAAGACATCAACACGCACCATGTCGGAGGCCTGGAAGCGTTTAAAGTTGTAATCCAGCGACGCATAACCGCGCGAGGTGGACTTCAGGCGGTCAAAGAAGTCGAGTACCACTTCAGCCATCGGGATTTCATAAGTCAGCGCCACCTGGTTACCGTGGTAAACCATGTTGGTCTGCACGCCACGCTTCTCAATACACAGGGTAATCACGTTACCGAGGTATGCCTGAGGCAACAGCATGTGACATTCCGCGATCGGCTCGCGCAACTCATAGATGTTATTCAGCGGTGGCAGCTTGGACGGGCTGTCGACGTAAATCGTCTCTTTCGCGGTGGTTTCGACTTCATACACAACCGTCGGCGCGGTGGTGATCAGGTCGAGATCGTATTCACGTTCCAGACGCTCCTGAATGATCTCCATGTGTAACAGACCAAGGAAGCCACAGCGGAAGCCGAAGCCCAGCGCAGTAGAACTTTCCGGCTCATAGAACAGAGAGGCGTCGTTGAGGCTAAGCTTGCCCAGCGCGTCGCGGAAGTTCTCGTAATCATCAGAGCTGACCGGGAACAGGCCCGCATAAACCTGCGGTTTTACCTTTTTGAAGCCTGGCAGCGCTTTTTCTGCCGGGTTACGTGCCTGAGTCAGGGTATCGCCAACCGGTGCGCCGAGGATGTCTTTAATCGCACACACCAGCCAACCTACCTCGCCGCACTTAAGCTCGGTACGATCAACCTGTTTAGGCGTGAAGATCCCCAGACGGTCAGCGTTATAGGTCTGACCGGTACTCATCACTTTGATTTTGTCGCCTTTACGCAGGGTGCCGTTTTTAATACGCACCAGCGAGACAACGCCGAGATAGTTATCGAACCAGGAGTCGATGATCAGCGCCTGTAACGGTCCATCCGGATCGCCCTGCGGCGGCGGAATATCACGCACCAGACGTTCCAGAACGTCGGTCACGCCCACGCCAGTTTTCGCCGAGCAGCGCACGGCATCAGTCGCATCAATACCAACGATGTCTTCAATCTCTTCGGCGACACGCTCGGGATCGGCGGCTGGCAGGTCAATTTTATTGAGGACCGGCACCACTTCGAGATCCATTTCCATCGCGGTGTAGCAGTTTGCCAGGGTTTGCGCTTCGACGCCCTGCCCGGCATCCACCACCAGCAGTGCGCCTTCACAAGCGGCAAGCGAACGAGAAACTTCATACGAGAAGTCAACGTGGCCTGGGGTGTCGATGAAGTTAAGCTGGTATGTTTCACCATCAGCGGATTTGAAATCGAGCGTTACGCTCTGCGCTTTGATAGTAATACCGCGCTCACGCTCAAGATCCATCGAGTCGAGAACCTGCGCTTCCATTTCACGGTCAGACAGGCCACCGCAGATCTGAATAATACGGTCAGACAGCGTCGATTTACCGTGGTCGATGTGAGCAATGATCGAAAAGTTACGTATGTTCTTCATATAGTGTAATTATTGTGCCTTACGCCTGGTTGGACAGGCTTTGAGAAGTCGCTGTTCTGAGCTTAACGTCTGTTTAACTGAAACGCCGCATTCTACACTACAACGCTGAGGCGAGGAAATGTTCATAAAGTCAGGATAGCGGGAACTGGAAACGGCATCGCTTTTCTGATGTAAAACATCGTAAGAGAAGCATGATGCCCGATGGCGCAAGCTTATCGGGTCTACTGGACTTGCTGATCGTTTGAAAGTCGGATAAGGCGAAACCGCCATCCGGCAAGAATATCATGGTGCCGTTTCGGTGGAGGGCGTTTCAACGCGAATCATACTGGACGGGAGAGCAACATTAAGAATAACGGGTTGCCAGGCTTCGCGTTCAGCCAGCTTGCGGGAATAGCCACGGGCAATCAGGAATCCGCCGACGCCGCCCAGTATCGCGCCGCTTAACGCCGCGAGATCTGAGCCAAACAGCACCTGAAACAGGGAGGCGATGAGGAATAACCCCACCAGCGGCGACAGATAAACCAGCATGGCGGAACCTAACAGACTGCCTTCGGCAATCCCCAGCTCCACTTTCTGCCCAGGTTCTAACGGCACATCGCTCGCCACCACAATGGTATGCGTGGTCTGCGGCCCGAGTTTATTCAGCACGCGGGTGCCACATCCTGAACGTGAAGCGCAGCTGCTGCAGGACGCTTTCACATCACAGCTCACCAATGCCTCACCGTTTTGCCATGACACCACGGTAGCCCACTCTTTGATCATTGCGCGGCTCCGAACTTAATGGTGTCGGCAATGCGCTTCGCTGTCTGCGGCGGCAATTCACCCACGATGGTAATTTCCGCGTTGTCGCGTACGCTGGTGCTGACCGTTCTGCGCCCGGTGCGCAGCATCTGGTCGGTGCTGGCCTGAGTTGCCCGATTGACGTTAATAGAGAAGCTAAACAGACCGTCGGAGTAGAGACGCGATTCAATCGGCATGTTGTCCATCGTTGGCAACGGTCTGCGCCCGCTGGACACTTCGCTAAACCCTTTCGGAAGCCAGGTCGGATTCCAGCTGAATTTGGCTTTTTCACCCGCCGGAACAGAGAGCAGCGGCGGCAAACTGGCTTTCGCCAGCGTCTGCATGCCGCTACCGACATCCTGATTCACGGTGAAAGCAATCACCCGGAATTGCTCTAACGTTTCGCCATCGCGATCGAGGAGATCGACCCGCATCGGCAGCTTCGTTTCCGTATCCATCCAGACAATATAGCTGTAACGCGTACCATCACGCGCGACCACGCGAATCACTTCGCACAGGCGATCGGCAATTCGGGTACGACCCACAGCAATAAAATCATAGTAGGGAGCAAGACGTTTGAAATCGGTATAGATAAGCGACGGCAGGGAGTCGACGATGTAGTCACCGTTCAGAGTGAACGGTTCGAGTCCAGGCTCGAAGTAGCTAATTTCATTTCCGCGCTGGACCACTTCACGACGCGGACCATCCATTTGCAGCAGCTGCGCAAGCGGACGATTTTCCTGGCGAGCATGGCGATAACGCAGAGACTCAACGCCTTGTTTCGTGATGCTGACGAATGACAGCTCGTAATTGAGTGACTGGCTCGCCACGTTCATCTGCTGCAACAACGCCCCGGACGCAGTGTTGGCCGAGGCGTTGACAGAGAAGAACAGGCTACCCGTCACAAGTGACATGGCAAACCAAAGTTGCTTCATTACTGCGATTGCGTTCCTAAAGTTTGAATTCCTGGCACCTGAACAGCGGCTTGCTGTGTCTGTGCCTGCTCAAACTGAAGCTGTTCGGAGTGCAGTCGGCGTTGCAGTTCGTAATCCTGCAACATGGCGTTGATCCGACGACGCTGCTCCTGTACCTGCTGCTGTTGCCCACCATTCGCGGTCGCATCAGAAGGTACTCCCAGGCTTACCGGGCTGGCTTTACCCATCATCGGCAAAGTATTAAAGACCGGCGTTTCAGGCTGCTGGGACGTTTCAGATTGTCCATTATAGTGCTGGACACCAACGATAACTGCAAGCGATACGCACGCGGCAACGCCCATTTGGGTAAGTTGCGCGGCCCACGGACGCATTTTTTTCCAGAATGGCATTTTCTGCCATTGCTGCGGCGCAGGCTGGGCCTCTGGAATGAATGGCACCGTATTGCGTACCGGCTCATCTTCAATAGCGGCCATTACGCGAGCGGAAATATCGAAATGAAGCACCTCAGGTGTATCACCCCGCATTGAATCACGGATCAGGTGATAGCTTTCCCAGGTTTTTTGCATATCCGAATCGTGAGCCAGTTCGTTAAGTAACTCACTATCCAGCGTCTCGCCATCCATTAAAGCGGAAAGTTTTTCTTTCTGCATGCCTAATACCTTTTCCAGTATCCGCTATCGTCAACGCCTGATAAGCGGTTGAACTTTATTATCAATAGCTTCCCGCGCTCGGAAGATACGTGAACGCACCGTACCCACCGGACAATCCATGATAGCGGCTATCTCTTCATAGCTCAGGCCATCCAGCTCCCGCAAGGTTATTGCCATACGTAAATCTTCCGGGAGGGACTCAATAGTTCGGAAAACTATCTGTCTCAGTTCTTCTGACAACATTAAGTTCTCAGGGTTCGAAATTTCTTTCAGCGCACCGCCACTTTCGAAGTTTTCTGCTTCAATCGCATCAACATCGCTTGATGGCGGACGACGCCCCTGAGCCACCAGGTAATTCTTCGCTGTATTCACCGCAATGCGATACAGCCAGGTATAAAAAGCACTATCTCCCCGGAACGAGTCCAGCGCACGGTAGGCTTTAATAAATGATTCTTGCACCACATCGGGAACATCGCCCGACGGGACATAACGGGAAACCAGACTCGCCACTTTATGCTGGTAGCGTACTACCAGTAAATTGAAGGCTTTCTGATCTCCCTTCTGGACCCGTTCAACCAGGACCTGGTCCGTTAACTGCTCGCTCATCCGAGGTAAAGTCTCCCCAAACCAAATTTCCACGCGTTCGCGAAACGCCACTCCATTAGCTGCACTATGAGCAAGCAACAGGTTAGAGTGTCTCGTTTTTGTAAAGTTCCGTTACGCATCTGTTTTTTGTTTGTCATGTTGTAGACGGTCATTATCTCTCATTATAAGTCTACCGAGTCTGAACAACGCACTATCTTTAAAAATGCCCATAAACCGGTTGCAGAGTAACCCAACGGCCACTTTATTTCATCCTCTAATCTGATGCTTACGGCCCGCCGCGCAAAATGGTTTCCCCACCTGACATCCTTTTACATCGCACCGTTTTGTTTAGTCATTACAACAACACTGAAAATAAAACGTGCTGAATCGCAGATTCTGGTGCTATGCTGGCCAAACACTGTTTAGTACATTAAACAAAATATCATGAAAACTACGCCTGAACTTTCTTGTGACGTGTTAATTATTGGTAGCGGCGCTGCCGGACTCTCGCTGGCGCTGCGCCTGGCTGAAAAGCACCAGGTTATCGTGCTGAGTAAAGGTCCCGTCAGCGAAGGCTCCACTTTCTATGCGCAGGGCGGGATTGCCGCCGTTTTCGATGAAACCGACAGCATTGATTCACATGTCGAAGATACGCTCATTGCCGGCGCCGGTATTTGCGATCGCCATGCGGTGGAGTTTGTCGCCAGCAACGCCCGTCCCTGCGTACAGTGGTTGATTGATCAGGGGGTGCTATTTGATACCCAGGTGCAGCCTAACGGTGAAGCGAGTTACCATCTGACGCGTGAAGGTGGCCATAGCCATCGTCGCATTTTGCATGCCGCTGATGCCACCGGTAAAGAGGTGGAAACCACGCTGGTCAGCAAGGCGCAAAGCCATCCGAACATCCGGGTACTGGAACGCAGTAATGCCGTCGATTTAATCATCTCCGACAAAATTGGCCTGCCCGGCACACGACGCGTCGTGGGGGCATGGGTCTGGAACCGGAATAAAGAGGCGGTGGAAACCTGTCACGCGAAGTCTGTCGTGCTGGCGACCGGCGGCGCATCAAAGGTGTATCAATATACAACGAATCCGGACATTTCCTCCGGCGACGGTATTGCGATGGCCTGGCGTGCCGGATGCCGGGTTGCGAATCTCGAATTTAATCAGTTCCACCCTACCGCGCTGTATCATCCCCAGGCACGTAATTTCCTGCTTACCGAAGCGCTGCGCGGAGAAGGTGCTCATCTCAAACGCCCGGACGGCACGCGGTTTATGCCAGACTTTGACGCGCGAGGGGAACTGGCGCCGCGCGATATCGTCGCCCGCGCTATCGACCATGAAATGAAGCGTCTCGGTGCGGACTGTATGTTCCTTGATATCAGCCATAAGCCAGAAGCCTTTGTGCGTCAGCATTTCCCGATGATTTACGAAAAGCTGCTGGGGCTGGGTATCGACCTGACCAAAGAACCAGTGCCCATCGTGCCAGCAGCACACTACACCTGCGGCGGCGTGATGGTTGACGACTTTGGTCGTACCGATGTGGACGGCCTGTATGCGATCGGGGAAGTGAGCTACACCGGCCTGCACGGCGCGAACCGGATGGCCTCAAACTCGCTGCTGGAGTGTCTGGTGTACGGCTGGTCCGCAGCGGAAGATATCGACAGACGAATGCCTTACGCCCGTGGCGTAAGCGCCCTGCCCGCCTGGGATGAAAGTCGCGTGGACAACCCTGACGAACTGGTGGTGATTCAGCATAACTGGCATGAGCTGCGGCTGTTTATGTGGGACTACGTGGGGATTGTGCGCACCACCAAACGTCTGGAGCGGGCCCTGCGTCGTATCACTATGTTACAACAGGAGATCGACGAGTATTACGCCCATTTCCGCGTCTCGAATAATTTGCTGGAGTTACGCAACCTGGTTCAGGTCGCCGAGCTGATTGTGCGCTGTGCGATGATGCGCAAAGAGAGCCGCGGTCTGCACTACACGCTCGATTATCCGGCACTGCTGGAGGAATCTGGCCCGTCTGTGCTCTCGCCGTTAACGGCTCACATGAACAGATAAAATGCCTGGGTCAGCGCCGTATAACCTTCGGAGTAACGCTGATCCGGCCCGCGAATCACCAGCCTGTCGCTAAAGCATTCCCCCTTCTTAGGGGAGAATGCCAGCAGCACCCGATGCGGCAACCGCGCCTCCGTTTCAGCAACGTCGGTGCGTAGCCGTAAATGCCAGCCCATATTTAACGCCTGCTGCGTGAAGGTATTGCCGATATTTTCCGGCAACACAACACACAAGAATCCCTCTTCCGTGATCAGCCCCGTCGCCGTCGCTAACAGCGCAGAATGATCCAGCATCGTGGTATAACGCGCCTGTTCCCGCTGCGGTGTAGCACACTCGACGCCCTGCTCGTAATATGGCGGGTTACTGATGATAAGGTCATATTTAACGGTCTGCCGTGCCGCCCAATGTTGGACATCTTCCGCCTGCACCGTTACCCGATCCGCCCACGGCGACTGGGTAACGTTTTCTTGCGCCTGCGCGGCGGCATCGCTATCCAGTTCAACGGCATCAACGGTGACGCTTTCATCAGTACGCTGCGCCAGCATCAGCGCCAACAGTCCGCTGCCGGTACCGATATCGAGGATCCGCTTTACGCCCGCCACCGGTGCCCATGCCCCTAACAGAATCCCATCTGTTCCGACTTTCATCGCACAACGATCGTGCGCGACAAAAAACTGTTTAAAAGTAAATCCATTACGACGAAGGACGGATGTAGACTGAGGCATGAATTAAAAACCTTGCAGGAAAAACGGCAACAGCACCTGGTGAAAACAATACCTGAGAAGCGATATCCATACAAACAGATGAAGATTGCAGCCGTAACGTCTATAATCAGCGCCCCACACAGAGGTAGAACATGACTGTAACGACTTTTTCCGAACTTGAACTCGATGAAAGCCTGCTGGATGCCCTCCAGGAAAAAGGTTTCACTCGCCCGACCGCCATTCAGGCTGCCGCCATTCCGCCTGCACTCGAAGGCCGTGACGTACTCGGTTCTGCGCCGACAGGCACCGGTAAAACGGCGGCGTATTTGCTGCCAGCGTTGCAGCACCTGCTCGACTTCCCGCGTAAAAAATCCGGTCCGCCACGTATTTTGATCCTGACTCCGACTCGCGAACTGGCGATGCAGGTCGCCGATCATGCCCGTGAACTGGCCAAAAACACCCATCTGGATATCGCGACAATTACCGGCGGCGTAGCCTACATGAACCACGCCGAAGTGTTCAGCGAAAACCAGGATATCGTGGTCGCCACCACCGGACGTCTGCTGCAGTATATTAAAGAAGAGAATTTTGACTGCCGCGCCGTCGAAACGCTGATCCTCGACGAAGCCGACCGAATGCTGGATATGGGCTTTGCCCAGGACATCGAGCACATCGCCGGGGAAACGCGCTGGCGCAAACAGACGATGCTGTTCTCCGCCACGCTGGAAGGCGATGCGATTAAAGATTTTGCCGAACGTCTGCTGGAAGAGCCGGTCGAAGTCTCCGCTACGCCATCCACCCGCGAACGTAAGAAGATCCACCAGTGGTATTACCGCGCGGATAACGTCGAACATAAATTCGAACTGCTGAAGCACCTGCTGAAGCAAGACGACGCCACCCGTACCATTGTGTTTGTCCGCAAGCGCGAGCGCGTGCACGAACTGGCTGAAAAGCTGCGTCTGGCGGGGATCAACAACTGCTATCTCGAAGGTGAGATGGCGCAGATCAAGCGTAACGAAGGCATTAAGCGTCTTACTGACGGTCGCGTTAACGTGCTGGTCGCCACCGATGTTGCCGCACGCGGGATCGATATTCCTGACGTCAGCCACGTGATTAACTTCGACATGCCGCGTAGCGGAGACACCTATCTGCACCGCATTGGCCGTACCGGCCGCGCCGGTCGCAAGGGCACCGCAATCTCGCTGGTCGAAGCGCACGATCACCTGCTGCTGCTGAAAATTGGTCGCTACATTGAAGAACCGCTGAAATCCAGGGTGATTGATGAGTTGCGCCCAACCTCACGCGCTCCGAGCGAAAAGATGACGGGCAAACCGTCGAAAAAAGCACTCGCGAAACGTGAAGAGAAGAAAAAAGAGAAAGACAAAGATAAACCGCGCGTGAAGAAACGCCATCGCGATACCAGGAACATTGGTAAACGTCGCAAGCCGAGTACGGCAACGACGCCGCAGGAGTCAAACGAAGAATAAAAAAACGCCGGGATTTCCCGGCGTTTTTATTTAAACGTTAAGCCTTACAGGCTTTCAGTAAAGGTACGAGCGATAACGTCGCGCTGTTGTTCCGGCGTCAGTGAGTTAAAGCGCACGGCATAACCCGAAACACGGATAGTCAGCTGCGGGTATTTTTCCGGATGCTTAACCGCATCTTCCAGCGTTTCACGACGCAAAACGTTAACGTTCAGGTGCTGGCCACCTTCCACACGAACTTCCGGTTTCACTTCCATCGGAATTTCGCGGTACTCAATTTCACCCAGTTTGCTGACCGCTACCACTTCATCTTCGGCAAAACCGGCTTTCGCTGCGATGCAACGCGCTTCGCCTTTTTCGCTGTCCAGCAGCCAGAAGGAATTCAGCAGATCGTCATTAGCGGCTTTAGTAATCTGGATACCTGTAATCATTGTGATGCCTCCCCGGCAAAGTATTTGATTAGGGTTGGCCGGCTCGCGGCCAATTGGTAAAACCATTGTTGCTTGAGTGTATATATACCCCCCTAACACCCTCGATTCATTGATTTAAATCAATAAAATCCACATGCAGAATAGGGAGATGAGATGATTTTATTGTTTTACATCAACTTACGCCATGTGAAGACATAAACTTTTTACACAAATTTTCAACTTTATTAAGTGCGTAGCGCACATCATCGCGGAGAGAATTTTGCGCCGTTGAAAGAAGCAGTTAAGCTATGACGATCGAGAATTCGCAGGAGAGCGAGATGGCCACTGAATTAACCTGGCACGATGTGCTGGCTGAAGAGAAACAGCAGCCCTACTTTATCAATACGCTGCATACCGTCGCCGGAGAGCGTCAGTCCGGGATCACGGTTTATCCGCCGCAAAAAGATGTGTTCAATGCGTTTCGCTTCACCGAGCTGGGTGATGTCAAGGTCGTGATCCTTGGACAGGATCCCTACCACGGTCCCGGGCAGGCGCATGGTCTGGCGTTTTCTGTCCGCCCCGGTATTGCTACGCCCCCTTCGCTGCTGAACATGTATAAGGAACTGGAGGGGTCGATCCCCGGTTTCACTCGTCCTGCCCACGGTTATCTGGAAAGCTGGGCGCATCAGGGCGTTCTGCTGCTTAATACGGTATTAACCGTGCGGGCGGGTCAGGCGCACTCTCATGCCAGTCTGGGATGGGAAACGTTCACCGATAAAGTGATCGGCCTGATTAATCAACATCGTGAAGGGGTGGTTTTTCTGCTCTGGGGCTCTCATGCGCAGAAGAAAGGCGCGATCATTGATCAAAAACGTCATCATGTCCTGAAAGCGCCTCATCCTTCACCGCTCTCGGCGCATCGTGGATTTTTTGGTTGTAACCATTTTGTGTTGGCGAATCAGTGGTTGGAACAACGCGGCGAGAAGCCGATTGACTGGATGCCCGTTTTACCGGCGGAGAGCGAATAAAAAAAATGCCAGCGAATCGCTGGCATTTTTCCATCAGGCTTTGTTCTGACGCCACCATTCGGCAAGCAGCACACCGGTTGCCACCGAGACGTTCAGGCTTTCAACATTCCCCGTACCGTCGATTTTAACGCACAGATCGCTGGCATCGCGCGCCGCATCCGGCAAACCGTCAACGTCCTGACCTAACACCAGGACGATTTTCTCTGGCAGTTCAGTTTTAAACAGCGGCTTACCGCGTTCACTGGACGTTGTCACCACGGTGTAACCCGCCTGACGGAAATCATCCAACACATCAACGATGCTGTCGCCGGTAATCGGCTGAACGTGTTCGGCACCGCCTTCTGCGGTACGAATCGCCGCACCGGACTCCAGCAGCGCCGCATCCTGCACCACTACGCCTTTCACACCGAAGTGCGCGCAGCTACGCATCATGCCACCGAGGTTGTGCGGGTTAGAAATAGCTTCCAGCGCTAACACACAGTCCTGCGCGCCCGCCTGGCTTACCCACTGTTTCACCGTCGTGCCGTTACGTTTTTTAATCAGGAAGCAGACACCGCCGTGATGTTCGGTACCTGAAGCTTTCGCCAGTTCCGCTTCATCAACCACATGGTACGCTTTGCGGTTTGCCGCCATCCAGCGTAATGCTTCTTTGAAGCGCGGCGTGACGCTCTGAATGAACCAGGCGCGGACAATCGCGTCCGGACGACTCTGGAACAGGGCCTGACAGGCATTTTCACCGTAAACGCGGGTCTCTTCTGCACGTTGACGACGTAAGACTTCAGGATCGATAAAGCTTTTACCGCTGATACCACCGTGATCGGCTTTTTCAGGCGTTTCATCACCCGGCGCGCGGGACACGGTCCGCCACGGTGAGTCTTCACGCTTGCGATCGCGGTTCTGAGGGGTTCTTTCATCGCGGGCGGGGCGACGGCCACCGTCGGCACGAGATTTTCCTGGACGCCCGCCACCTTTCCCGGTACGCGGGTTATGGGTACGTTTATCAGAATCATCATCACTGCGGACATACATCACTTTGACCTTGCCGCTTTTGTTTTTCAATTCATCGTTCATGCTTTTCTCCACCAGCGCTGCGCGAAGCGCGCAGATTACCCGATGTGCGCCAGGTTAGCCATTATTTCATTTAAAAGCTTATGACTATTGTACTCATTGAATAAAACAGATTGTCGTTTAAAACAGTCTCATCGATAATATGTAACATATTAGAAACATACCGGCGTCTCTGCCGTTCAATACCCCGACGCATCCAGAGGTTAGTTATGAATACCGTTTGTACCAGCTGCCAGGCCATCAACCGCATTCCCGACGATCGGGTTGAGGATGCGGCAAAATGCGGACGCTGTGGTCACGACCTGTTCGACGGGGAGGTGATCAATGCGACCGGTGAAACACTGGATAAACTGCTCAAAGACGATCTGCCCGTCGTAATCGATTTCTGGGCACCGTGGTGCGGCCCATGCCGTAACTTCGCCCCGATCTTTGAAGATGTTGCCGAAGAACGCAGCGGCAAAGTTCGCTTCGTGAAGATCAACACGGAAGCGGAACGAGAGCTCAGTGCACGCTTTGGTATCCGTAGTATTCCCACCATTATGATCTTCAAAAACGGTCAGGTTGTCGACATGCTGAACGGCGCGGTTCCCAAAGCGCCATTTGATAGTTGGCTGAACGAGTCACTGTAAACTCTGCGGGGCGCATCTTGTGCCCCGTTTTCACCTCTGCGACAATGACGTTTTTCAACGTATTCTCTATGACTGAAAACGCTGTTCTCACGCTTCGCGCTGAACGTCTGGCGCGCGCCACTCGCCCTTTTCTCGCCCGAGGCAATCGCATTCGTCGCTGCCAGCGCTGCTTGCTGCCGCTGAAACTTTGCCTGTGCGCGACGCTGTCGCCTTCTCAGGCAACGAGCCGTTTTTGTCTGGTGATGTTTGATACTGAACCGATGAAACCGAGCAATACCGGGCGTCTGATCGCCGATATTTTACCGGATACTGCCGCGTTTCAGTGGTCGCGGACAGAACCACCGCAGGCCTTGCTGGATCTGGTGAAAAACCCGACGTATCAGCCGATGGTAGTGTTCCCCGCCTCCTATGCCGATGCTGAACGTGTGGTGATTTCCACTCCACCGACAGGTAAGCCTCCGCTGTTTATTATGCTCGACGGCACCTGGCCGGAAGCGCGTAAGATGTTCCGTAAAAGCCCGTATCTCGACTCTCTCCCCGTGATCTCGGTGGATCTGTCGCGGTTGTCGGCCTATCACCTGCGTGAAGTCCATGCCGAAGGGCAGTATTGTACCGCTGAAGTCGCCATTGCGCTGTTGGATCTGGCCGGTGATACCGATGCAGCAAGCAGCCTCGGCGAGCACTTTACCCGTTTTAAAACGCGCTACCTCGCGGGAAAAACCCAACATCAAGGAAGCATCACAGCAGAATCAGCAGAAAGCGTTTAGAATCATTCGGTCACTTCTGTGTAAGGGAAACCGGTATGAGTCAGCGAGGACTGGAAGCACTTCTGCGACCAAAATCGATCGCGGTGATCGGGGCATCGATGAAGCCCAATCGGGCGGGATATCTGATGATGCGCAATCTGCTGGCAGGAGGATTTAACGGTCCCGTTTTGCCGGTAACCCCTGCCTGGAAAGCCGTTCTGGGCGTCCTGGCCTGGCCCGATATTGCCAGTCTGCCCTTCACCCCCGACCTTGCCGTGCTGTGTACCAATGCCAGCCGTAATCTGGCCTTGCTGGAAGCGCTTGGGGAAAAAGGCTGTAAAACCTGCATTATTCTCTCGGCTCCAGGCGCGCAACATGCAGAACTGCTAACCTGTGCGCAACGCTACAACATGCGTCTGCTCGGCCCTAACAGTCTTGGCCTGCTGGCCCCCTGGCAGGGGTTGAATGCCAGCTTCTCGCCGGTCCCGATTAAGCGCGGCAAACTGGCCTTTATTTCTCAGTCCGCTGCGGTTTCCAATACCATTCTCGACTGGGCACAGCAGCGGGAAATGGGCTTTTCCTATTTCATTGCCCTCGGCGACAGCCTGGATATTGATGTCGATGAGCTGCTGGATTATCTGGCGCGTGACAGCAAAACCAGCGCTATTTTGCTTTATCTCGAACATCTCAGCGATGCCCGGCACTTTGTATCCGCCGCCCGTAGCGCCGCGCGCAACAAACCCATTCTGGTGATTAAGAGCGGTCGCAGCCCGGCAGCGCAGCGGTTATTGCATACCAGCGCCGGAATGGATCCGGCCTGGGATGCCGCCATTCAACGCGCCGGTCTGCTGCGCGTGAAAGATACCCATGAGCTCTTTTCCGCAGTGGAAACGCTCAGCCATATGCGTCCTCTGCGCGGTGACAGGCTGATGATCATCAGTAACGGTGCCGCGCCTGCGGCGCTGGCGCTTGATCAACTTTGGTCCCGCAACGGCAAGCTCGCCATGCTGAGTGAAGAGACCAGCCAGAAACTGCGCGATGCTCTGCCTGCCCATGTCGAGATCGCCAACCCACTGGACCTGCGTGACGATGCCAGCATTGAACATTACACCCGAACGCTGGACATTCTGCTCGCCAGCCAGGACTTTGACGCTCTGATGGTGATTCACTCCCCCAGTGCCGCCGCCCCCGCCACCGAGTGTGCACAAACGCTGATTGGAACCGTTAAGCACCACCCGCGTGGAAAATTTGTCTCGCTATTGACCAACTGGTGTGGCGAGTTTTCCTCTCAGGAAGCCCGTAGGCTGTTCAGTGAAGCCGGACTCCCTACCTATCGTACTCCGGAAGGGACGATCACTGCATTTATGCATATGGTCGAATACCGGCGCAACCAGAAACAGCTGCGTGAAACGCCAGCTCTGCCCAGCAATCTGACCTCCAATACGGCCCAGGCGCATGATCTGCTTCAGCAGGCGATTGCCGATGGAGCAACCTCACTCGATACCCATGAGGTTCAGCCGATCCTGCAGGCTTATGGCTTACATACGCTCCCGACCTGGATTGCCGGCGACAGCATCGAGGCCGTCCATATTGCAGAACAGATTGGCTACCCGGTCGCGCTGAAGCTGCGTTCACCGGACATCCCGCACAAATCTGAAGTTCAGGGCGTAATGCTCTACCTGCGTACGGCAAACGAAGTTCAACAGGCAGCCAATGCAATTATTGATCGTGTGAAAATGACCTGGCCACAGGCGCGGATCCACGGTCTGCTGGTGCAAAGTATGGCGAACCGTGCGGGAGCGCAGGAACTGCGCGTGGTGGTTGAGCACGATCCCGTATTTGGCCCATTGATCATGTTGGGTGAAGGCGGCGTTGAGTGGCGGCCTGAAGAGCAGGCCGTGGTGGCATTACCGCCGCTAAACATGAACCTGGCGCGTTATTTAGTGATTCAGGCGATCAAGAATAAAAAGATCCGTGGCCGCAGTGCGCTGCGCCCGTTGGATGTCGCGGGGTTAAGTCAATTGCTGGTTCAGGTCTCAAACCTGATTGTCGACTGCCCGGAGATCCAGCGTCTGGATATTCACCCGCTGCTGGCCTCCGCCGGTGAGTTTACCGCCCTGGATGTCACGCTGGATATCGCCCCATTCGAGGGCGATAACGAAAGTCGTCTTGCCATTCGCCCCTATCCGCATCAACTGGAAGAGTGGGTGGAGATGAAAAATGGCGAGCAATGTCTGTTCCGTCCTATCCTGCCAGAAGATGAACCCCAGCTTCAGCAGTTTATTTCCCAGGTCACCAAAGAAGATCTTTATTACCGCTATTTCAGCGAGATCAATGAATTTACTCATGAAGATTTAGCCAACATGACGCAAATCGACTACGATCGGGAAATGGCGTTTGTTGCGGTGAGGCGCGTAGAACGAACGGAAGAGATCCTGGGAGTGACGCGAGCGATCTCCGATCCGGATAATATTGATGCGGAATTTGCCGTACTGGTTCGTTCCGATCTCAAAGGGTTAGGATTGGGTCGTCGATTGCTGGAAAAATTGATTACCTATACACGAGATCACGGACTGAGAAGGCTGAATGGTATTACGATGCCAAATAATCGTGGCATGGTCGCGCTGGCGCGTAAGCTTGGGTTTAGCGTGGATATCCAGCTCGAAGAGGGAATCGTCGGGCTGTCGCTGGATCTGGCTCCGCCCGAGGAATCGTGAGTAAGGTACTGGAAATGTTGACCACTTTAACGGGGACGGTGTTATCATTGCCCGCTTATGTCGTCTGCATAGCACAGAGGACCCTTCAATGAACAGAGAAGAAATGCACTGTGATGTTGTCAAAATTTAAGCGTAATAAACATCAACAACACCTTGCCCAACTACCTAAGATTTCTCAATCAGTTGATGATGTCGATTTCTTTTATGCTCCCGCCAGGTTCAGGGAGACCCTGCTGGAAAAGATAGCCAGCGCGAAGCAGCGCATTTGCATTATTGCCCTGTATCTGGAACAGGATGACGGTGGCAAAGGCATTCTTAGCGCGCTTTACGAGGCGAAACGGCAGCGTCCTGAGTTGGATGTTCGGGTACTCGTCGACTGGCATCGTGCGCAGCGTGGACGTATTGGCGCGGCAGCATCCAATACCAACGCCGACTGGTATTGCCGAATGGCGCATGAAAATCCGGGTGTCGATGTGCCGGTATACGGTGTGCCGATCAATACCCGCGAAGCCCTTGGCGTGCTGCACTTTAAAGGCTTTATCATTGATGATAGCGTCCTGTACAGCGGCGCCAGTCTTAACGATGTCTATCTGCATCAGCACGATAAATATCGCTATGACCGCTATCAGCTAATCCGCAACGCCAGAATGGCAGACATCATGTTCGAGTGGGTGACCCAGAACCTGATGAACGGTCGTGGCGTAAATCGTCTGGATAATACCCAGCGTCCGAAAAGCCCGGAGATTAAAAACGACATTCGTTTATACCGCCAGGAGCTTCGTGACGCGGCTTATCACTTCCAGGGCGATGCCGATAATGAACAGCTGTCCGTGACGCCATTGGTCGGTCTGGGGAAATCCAGCCTGCTGAACAAAACCATTTTCCACCTTATGCCCTGTGCGGAGCATAAGCTCACGATTTGCACCCCCTATTTCAACCTGCCAGCAATTCTTGTTCGCAACATCATTCAACTGCTGCGCGAAGGGAAGAAAGTTGAGATCATTGTGGGGGATAAAACCGCCAACGATTTTTATATCCCGGAAAATGAACCATTTAAGATAATTGGCGCATTGCCCTATCTCTATGAGATTAACCTGCGTCGTTTCCTGAGTCGTTTGCAGTATTACGTCAATACCGATCAACTGGTCGTTCGCTTGTGGAAAGATGACGACAATACCTACCATCTCAAAGGGATGTGGATCGATGACAAGTGGATGCTGCTGACCGGGAACAACCTCAACCCGCGCGCCTGGCGTCTGGATCTGGAAAATGCAATCCTGATCCACGATCCTAAGCAAGAGCTGGCTGCACAGCGCGAGAAAGAGCTGGCGCTAATTCGTACGCATACCACGGTCGTTAAACACTATCGTGACTTGCAGAGCATTGCCGATTACCCGGTAAAAGTTCGCAAACTGATCCGTCGATTACGTCGTATTCGAATCGACAGGCTGATAAGCCGTATTCTGTAAAAGTGAAACCCCGTCCTGAACGGGGTTTTTCCTATGGGGGCATGGTGCGCGTTATTTTTTTTCTGAGCGCCTTTATTCTGTCAGGCTGTAGCCATATGGCGCAGGATAGCTGGAGTGGGCAGGACAAAGCACAGCACTTTATTGCTTCCGCGATGCTCTCAGCCGCAGGTAATGAGTACGCGCAACATCAGGGAATCAGCCGCGATCACAGTGCGATGATAGGGTTTATGTTCTCGGTCAGTCTGGGGGCGTCAAAGGAGCTTTGGGATAGCCGCCCCGCAGGGAGCGGCTGGAGCTGGAAAGACTTTGCCTGGGATGTCGCCGGTGCAACGACCGGCTATACCCTCTGGCAAATGGCGCATCACTAGAGGCGCAGACCTTTCCCTTTACGATGCAACGTCAGCGAAACCAAAAATGCGACGATCGACATAACGGTGACATACCAGAAGAACGACGTTTCCATACCGACAGACTTCAGCGACAGCGCCACATATTCCGCCGAACCACCAAACAGAGCATTCGCCACGGCATAAGAAAGCCCCACTCCTAATGCACGAACCTGTGCCGGGAACATTTCAGCTTTCAATATACCGCTGATCGAGGTGTAGAAACTGACGATCAGCAGCGCGCACATTACCAGACCAAATGCTACATACGGCGAAGTCACATTCTGAAGTGCGGTCAAAATGGGGACAGTAAACAGGGTTGCCAGCGCGCCGAAACACAGCATGGAGGTACGTCGGCCAATTTTATCTGACAACGCACCAAACAGCGGCTGCACAAGCATATAAACAAATAGCGCCGCCGTCATAATTCCGCTTGCCACATTGGCATGCATACCTGCGGTGTTTACCAGATACTTTTGCATATAGGTAGTGAAGGTATAGAAGCACAGCGATCCCGCCGCGGTGAACCCGAGCACCATGATGAACGCTCTACGGTTACGCCATAACCCTTTCAGCGAGCCCGCCTCTTTCAGCGCACGCGTTTCCTGCTTTGATGTTTCATCCAGTTGACGACGTAACCAGAGCGCCACAATCGCCAGTACTGCGCCTAATGCGAAAGGAATACGCCAGCCCCACTCTCTGAGGGCTGAATCTTCCATAGTCTGCTGTAAGACAACCACAACCAGCAGCGCCAACAGTTGACCACCGATAAGTGTGACGTACTGGAAAGAGGCGTAAAACCCCTTACGGCCCTCGACAGCAACTTCACTCATGTAGGTCGCGCTGGTGCCATACTCCCCACCAACAGATAATCCCTGGAACAAACGCGCCAGCAGTAACAGCGCCGGAGCCCAGGTTCCAATGGTTTCATAACCTGGCAGGCAGGCGATCACCAGCGATCCCAGACACATCATACAAACGGACAAAAGCATGGATTTTTTACGACCATGTTTATCGGCGATACGACCGAATAGCCAACCACCAATCGGACGCATTAAAAACCCGGCCGCAAAAACGCCTGCGGTTTGTAGTAGCTGCGTTGTCGTGTTTCCGGAAGGAAAGAAGATGTGGGCAAAATAGAGCGAGCAAAACGAGTAGACATAGAAATCAAACCATTCAACCAGATTTCCGGATGACGCGCCTACAATTGCCCATATGCGACGACGGGTATCACTGTCAGTCAGTGACCCGTTCGCAGTTACACTGCTTTCAGTCATTAAAGTTGTACTCCTGCCAAAGATCCGGTTGTGTTTGCTGTCTTTTTTAGTAAAAGAAATGTTATATAATTGTTATATGTTGTTGTGTGACAGCGATCGCGGTTTTAATTAGCAGGGAAAGAATTTAGGAGTAAGCGCAGGGATCAGTTGATGAGATTCATCGTGACGGCGCGCGCAGAGGTTCGACTATTCTGGACGGTCGTGTCCGTTAACCACGGAGCCTCGCCCTGACAGCAGGCCAGATAAGGCAAAGCCACACTCCAAATTTGCAGCGCAGAGACGCAAAAAGCCCATCCGTCAGGATGGGCTCTTCACTTGTTTGATGCCTGGCAGTTCCCTACTCTCGCATGGGGAGACCCCACACTACCATCGGCGCTACGGCGTTTCACTTCTGAGTTCGGCATGGGGTCAGGTGGGACCACCGCGCTACAGCCGCCAGGCAAATTCTGTTTATTAACCCGCCTTTCGCCGGTTAATCTAATCTGTAATCAGGCTGAAAATTTTCTCAATCCGCCAAAACAGCTTCGGCGTTGTAAGGTTAAGCCTCACGGTTCATTAGTACCGGTTAGCTCAACGCATCGCTGCGCTTACACACCCGGCCTATCAACGTCGTCGTCTTCAACGTTCCTTCAGGACCCTTAAAGGGTCAGGGAGAACTCATCTCGGGGCAAGTTTCGTGCTTAGATGCTTTCAGCACTTATCTCTTCCGCATTTAGCTACCGGGCAGTGCCATTGGCATGACAACCCGAACACCAGTGATGCGTCCACTCCGGTCCTCTCGTACTAGGAGCAGCCCCCCTCAATTCTCCAGCGCCCACGGCAGATAGGGACCGAACTGTCTCACGACGTTCTAAACCCAGCTCGCGTACCACTTTAAATGGCGAACAGCCATACCCTTGGGACCTACTTCAGCCCCAGGATGTGATGAGCCGACATCGAGGTGCCAAACACCGCCGTCGATATGAACTCTTGGGCGGTATCAGCCTGTTATCCCCGGAGTACCTTTTATCCGTTGAGCGATGGCCCTTCCATTCAGAACCACCGGATCACTAAGACCTGCTTTCGCACCTGCTCGCGCCGTCACGCTCGCAGTCAAGCTAGCTTATGCCTTTGCACTAACCTCCTGATGTCCGACCAGGATTAGCTAACCTTCGTGCTCCTCCGTTACTCTTTAGGAGGAGACCGCCCCAGTCAAACTACCCACCAGACACTGTCCGCAACCCGGATTACGGGCCCACGTTAGAACACCAGCCATTAAAGGGTGGTATTTCAAGGATGGCTCCACACGAACTGGCGTCCGCGCTTCAAAGCCTCCCACCTATCCTACACATCAAGGACCAGTGTTCAGTGTCAAGCTATAGTAAAGGTTCACGGGGTCTTTCCGTCTTGCCGCGGGTACACTGCATCTTCACAGCGAGTTCAATTTCACTGAGTCTCGGGTGGAGACAGCCTGGCCATCATTACGCCATTCGTGCAGGTCGGAACTTACCCGACAAGGAATTTCGCTACCTTAGGACCGTTATAGTTACGGCCGCCGTTTACCGGGGCTTCGATCAAGAGCTTCTCCTTACGGATAACCCCATCAATTAACCTTCCGGCACCGGGCAGGCGTCACACCGTATACGTCCACTTTCGTGTTTGCACAGTGCTGTGTTTTTAATAAACAGTTGCAGCCAGCTGGTATCTTCGACTGATTTCAGCTCCACGAGTAAATCGCTTCACCTACATATCAGCGTGCCTTCTCCCGAAGTTACGGCACCATTTTGCCTAGTTCCTTCACCCGAGTTCTCTCAAGCGCCTTGGTATTCTCTACCTGACCACCTGTGTCGGTTTGGGGTACGATCTGATGTTACCTGATGCTTAGAGGCTTTTCCTGGAAGCAGGGCATTTGTCACTTCAGCACCGTAGTGCCTCGTCATCACGCCTCAGTGTTAAAGTGAACCGGATTTACCTGGAACACACACCTACACGCTTAAACCGGGACAACCGTCGCCCGGCCAACATAGCCTTCTCCGTCCCCCCTTCGCAGTAACACCTGGTACAGGAATATTAACCTGTTTCCCATCGACTACGCCTTTCGGCCTCGCCTTAGGGGTCGACTCACCCTGCCCCGATTAACGTTGGACAGGAACCCTTGGTCTTCCGGCGAGCGGGCTTTTCACCCGCTTTATCGTTACTTATGTCAGCATTCGCACTTCTGATACCTCCAGCATGCCTCACAGCACACCTTCACAGGCTTACAGAACGCTCCCCTACCCAACAACACTTAGTGTCGCTGCCGCAGCTTCGGTGCATGGTTTAGCCCCGTTACATCTTCCGCGCAGGCCGACTCGACCAGTGAGCTATTACGCTTTCTTTAAATGATGGCTGCTTCTAAGCCAACATCCTGGCTGTCTGAGCCTTCCCACATCGTTTCCCACTTAACCATGACTTTGGGACCTTAGCTGGCGGTCTGGGTTGTTTCCCTCTTCACGACGGACGTTAGCACCCGCCGTGTGTCTCCCGTGATAACATTCTCCGGTATTCGCAGTTTGCATCGGGTTGGTAAGCCGGGATGGCCCCCTAGCCGAAACAGTGCTCTACCCCCGGAGATGAATTCACGAGGCGCTACCTAAATAGCTTTCGGGGAGAACCAGCTATCTCCCGGTTTGATTGGCCTTTCACCCCCAGCCACAAGTCATCCGCTAATTTTTCAACATTAGTCGGTTCGGTCCTCCAGTTAGTGTTACCCAACCTTCAACCTGCCCATGGCTAGATCACCGGGTTTCGGGTCTATACCCTGCAACTTAACGCCCAGTTAAGACTCGGTTTCCCTTCGGCTCCCCTATTCGGTTAACCTTGCTACAGAATATAAGTCGCTGACCCATTATACAAAAGGTACGCAGTCACCCCATAAAGAGGCTCCCACTGCTTGTACGTACACGGTTTCAGGTTCTTTTTCACTCCCCTCGCCGGGGTTCTTTTCGCCTTTCCCTCACGGTACTGGTTCACTATCGGTCAGTCAGGAGTATTTAGCCTTGGAGGATGGTCCCCCCATATTCAGACAGGATACCACGTGTCCCGCCCTACTCATCGAGCTCACAGCACATGCAATTTTGTGTACGGGGCTGTCACCCTGTATCGCCGGCCTTTCCAGACCGTTCCACTACCACACATGCTGATTCAGGCTCTGGGCTGCTCCCCGTTCGCTCGCCGCTACTGGGGGAATCTCGGTTGATTTCTTTTCCTCGGGGTACTTAGATGTTTCAGTTCCCCCGGTTCGCCTCGTTAACCTATGGATTCAGTTAACGATAGTGCAACGAATTGCACTGGGTTTCCCCATTCGGACATCGCCGGCTATAACGGTTCATATCACCTTACCGACGCTTTTCGCAGATTAGCACGTCCTTCATCGCCTCTGACTGCCAGGGCATCCACCGTGTACGCTTAGTCGCTTAACCTCACAACCCGAAGATGTTTCTTTCGATTCATCATCGTGTTGCGAAAATTTGAGAGACTCGAACACACCATTAACGGTGTGTCGTTTCAATTTTCAGCTTGATCCAGATTTTTAAAGAGCAAATATCTCAAACATGACTCGCTGAGTCAGTTTTGAGATACAGGGGCCGGCGACTTTCACTCACACAAACCAGCAAGTGGCGTCCCCTAGGGGATTCGAACCCCTGTTACCGCCGTGAAAGGGCGGTGTCCTGGGCCTCTAGACGAAGGGGACACTGAAGTCTGCTTCGGCAAGACGCCTTGCTTTTTACTTTTCATCAGACAATCTGTGTGGGCACTACAAAGGCAGGTTCTTTAAGGTAAGGAGGTGATCCAACCGCAGGTTCCCCTACGGTTACCTTGTTACGACTTCACCCCAGTCATGAATCACAAAGTGGTAAGCGCCCTCCCGAAGGTTAAGCTACCTACTTCTTTTGCAACCCACTCCCATGGTGTGACGGGCGGTGTGTACAAGGCCCGGGAACGTATTCACCGTGGCATTCTGATCCACGATTACTAGCGATTCCGACTTCATGGAGTCGAGTTGCAGACTCCAATCCGGACTACGACATACTTTATGAGGTCCGCTTGCTCTCGCGAGGTCGCTTCTCTTTGTATATGCCATTGTAGCACGTGTGTAGCCCTGGTCGTAAGGGCCATGATGACTTGACGTCATCCCCACCTTCCTCCAGTTTATCACTGGCAGTCTCCTTTGAGTTCCCGGCCGGACCGCTGGCAACAAAGGATAAGGGTTGCGCTCGTTGCGGGACTTAACCCAACATTTCACAACACGAGCTGACGACAGCCATGCAGCACCTGTCTCACAGTTCCCGAAGGCACCAAGGCATCTCTGCCAAGTTCTGTGGATGTCAAGACCAGGTAAGGTTCTTCGCGTTGCATCGAATTAAACCACATGCTCCACCGCTTGTGCGGGCCCCCGTCAATTCATTTGAGTTTTAACCTTGCGGCCGTACTCCCCAGGCGGTCTATTTAACGCGTTAGCTCCGGAAGCCACGCCTCAAGGGCACAACCTCCAAATAGACATCGTTTACGGCGTGGACTACCAGGGTATCTAATCCTGTTTGCTCCCCACGCTTTCGCACCTGAGCGTCAGTCTTCGTCCAGGGGGCCGCCTTCGCCACCGGTATTCCTCCAGATCTCTACGCATTTCACCGCTACACCTGGAATTCTACCCCCCTCTACGAGACTCAAGCCTGCCAGTTTCGAATGCAGTTCCCAGGTTGAGCCCGGGGATTTCACATCCGACTTGACAGACCGCCTGCGTGCGCTTTACGCCCAGTAATTCCGATTAACGCTTGCACCCTCCGTATTACCGCGGCTGCTGGCACGGAGTTAGCCGGTGCTTCTTCTGCGGGTAACGTCAATGGCTAAGGTTATTAACCTTAACCCCTTCCTCCCCGCTGAAAGTACTTTACAACCCGAAGGCCTTCTTCATACACGCGGCATGGCTGCATCAGGCTTGCGCCCATTGTGCAATATTCCCCACTGCTGCCTCCCGTAGGAGTCTGGACCGTGTCTCAGTTCCAGTGTGGCTGGTCATCCTCTCAGACCAGCTAGGGATCGTCGCCTTGGTGAGCCGTTACCTCACCAACTAGCTAATCCCATCTGGGCACATCCGATGGCAAGAGGCCCGAAGGTCCCCCTCTTTGGTCTTGCGACATTATGCGGTATTAGCTACCGTTTCCAGTAGTTATCCCCCTCCATCGGGCAGTTTCCCAGACATTACTCACCCGTCCGCCACTCGTCAGCAAAGCAGCAAGCTGCTTCCTGTTACCGTTCGACTTGCATGTGTTAGGCCTGCCGCCAGCGTTCAATCTGAGCCATGATCAAACTCTTCAATTTAAGTTTGATGCTCCTAGAATTAAACGTCGTAATGAATTACGTGTTCACTCTTTGAGACTTGGTATTCATTTTTCGTCTTGCGACGTTAAGAATCCATGTCACTCTGAGTGCCCACACAGATTGTCTGATAAATTGTTAAAGAGCAGCTGCGACGCGCTTTAGCGCTCTGTCGCGAGGTCACGTATATTACGTTTTCCTCATTCAGAGTCAAGCATTTATTTCGCTTTTCTCTGTCGGTGTTCATCACTGGTTTTCACCGGAGAACCCCGCTGACCCGGCGGCTTGTGTGCCGTTGTTCCGTGTCAGTGGTGGCGCATTATAGGGAGTTATTTCGGGCTGACAAGTCAAAAATACAAAAAACTTATCAACTGCTCACTTTTCAGGCAAACCACTCTATAAACCATCATTTTAGCCTGGTTTTTAAACAAAAATGGGCTCCGAAGAGCCCATTAATTATTTCATCAAGAATTACTGTACTGCGACAATCCGATCGTCGTTTACCTCAAGACGAATCGTTTTACCTGGAATTAACTCTCCAGACAGGATTTGCTGCGCCAGCGGGTTTTCGATCTGCTGCTGGATTGCACGTTTCAACGGACGCGCCCCATACACCGGATCATAACCATTTGCGCTCAGCAGTTTCAGCGCTTCATCAGAGATGTGGATTTCATAGCCACGCTCTTCCAGACGTTTGTACAGACGCTGCAGTTGGATCTGCGCAATAGACGCGATGTGTTGTTCACCCAACGGATGGAATACCACAACCTCATCTATACGGTTGATGAATTCCGGGCGGAAGTTGTGACTCACCACGCCTAACACCAGATCTTTCATATGGCTGTAGTCGAGATCGCCGAAGCGTTCCTGAATCAAATCGGAACCCAGGTTAGAGGTCATAATGACCACCGTATTACGGAAGTCGACCGTTCTCCCCTGTCCATCGGTCAGACGACCATCATCCAGTACCTGCAGAAGAATGTTGAACACATCAGGATGCGCTTTCTCAACTTCATCAAGCAGAATAACGGAATAAGGACGACGACGAACCGCTTCTGTCAGGTAGCCACCCTCTTCATAACCGACATATCCCGGAGGCGCCCCCACCAGACGTGATACGGAGTGTTTCTCCATAAACTCGGACATGTCGATCCGCACCATCGCGTCATCACTGTCAAACATAAAGTTTGCCAGCGCCTTACACAGCTCGGTTTTACCGACCCCGGTTGGGCCGAGGAACAGGAACGAGCCAATCGGACGGTTTGGATCGGCAAGACCGGCACGGCTACGACGAATCGCATTCGATACGGCTTCGACCGCTTCATTCTGCCCTATCACGCGGCTATGTAACTCTTGCTCCATACGCAACAGTTTTTCGCGCTCGCCTTCCAGCATTCTCGCGACCGGAATACCGGTCCAGCGCGCCAGCACTTCGGCAATTTCCGCATCCGTCACTTTATTACGCAACAGACGCATGGTTTTACCTTCCGACTGCGTCGCAGCTTCCAGCTGTTTTTCCAGCTCAGGAATTTTACCGTATTGCAGTTCTGACATCCGCGCCAGATCGCCAACACGACGCGCCTGTTCAATAGCAATCTTCGCCTGTTCCAGCTCGGCTTTGATCGTTTGTGTTCCGGAGAGCGACGCTTTTTCCGCTTTCCACTCTTCTTCTAATTCAGAGTACTGACGTTCTTTGTCATCCAGCTCTTCGTTAAGCATATCGAGGCGTTTTTTACTCGCCTCATCAGACTCTTTCATTAACGCCTGCTGCTCCAGTTTGAGCTGGATAATACGGCGGTCGAGTCTGTCCAGTTCTTCCGGCTTAGAGTCAATCTGCATACGGATGCTGGATGCCGCTTCATCGATCAGGTCGATGGCTTTATCCGGCAACTGGCGATCGGCAATGTAACGATGAGACAGCGTGGCGGCCGCGACGATTGCCGGGTCAGTAATCTGCACATGGTGATGCAGTTCATAACGTTCTTTCAGACCCCGCAGTATCGCAATGGTATCTTCCACTGACGGCTCAGCCACGAACACTTTCTGGAAACGACGTTCCAGCGCCGCATCTTTTTCGATGTACTGCCGATACTCGTCGAGCGTAGTCGCCCCTACGCAGTGCAGTTCCCCACGCGCCAGCGCCGGTTTCAGCATGTTCCCGGCATCCATTGCGCCATCCGCTTTACCTGCGCCCACCATGGTGTGCAATTCGTCGATAAACAGGATGACATTCCCTTCCTGTTTGGCGAGATCATTGAGTACGCCTTTTAAGCGTTCTTCAAATTCACCGCGGTATTTTGCCCCTGCCACCAGTGCGCCCATATCCAGCGCCAGTACGCGACGGCCTTTTAACCCTTCAGGGACTTCACCATTAATGATTCGCTGTGCCAGTCCTTCAACAATCGCCGTTTTACCGACGCCAGGCTCACCGATTAACACCGGGTTGTTTTTTGTACGACGCTGCAGAACCTGAATGGTCCGGCGGATCTCTTCATCACGGCCGATAACCGGGTCAAGTTTGCCCTGCTCGGCACGCTCAGTCAGATCGACAGTGTATTTTTTCAAGGCCTGACGTTGGTCTTCAGCCCCCTGGTCGTTCACGCTTTCACCTCCACGCATTTGTTCAATTGCCTGAGTAATATTCGCGGTCGTTGCGCCAGCCGATTTCAGTAAATCGGGCAGTGTGCCACGCGACTCAAGCGCCGCCAGAACGAACAGTTCTGACGAAATAAAATTGTCCCCTCGCTTTTGCGCCAGCTTGTCGCAAAGATTAAGAACACGCATCAGATCCTGAGAGGGCTGGACGTCGCCGCCAGTGCCTTCCACCTGCGGTAAACGACTCAGCGCCTGATCGATGGCGGTGCGTAACTGTCCGGCATTAATACCGGCAGAGGTTAATAAAGGACGTACCGATCCCCCTTCCTGATTCAGCAAGGCGCTCATTAAATGAAGAGGTTCGATGAATTGGTTGTCGTGCCCCAGTGCGAGCGACTGGGCATCGGCAAGAGCAAGCTGGAATTTGTTAGTAAGACGATCCAGACGCATAACTCCTCCCATAACAGGTCAAATTTGCTACTGGAGATTAAATGAGGTCATCCCTCAATTATTCAAGGTTATTGACCTGAATTATGTGAAAAGAAAATTACACGTACCGGATCGTCTTGATTCTTTAGGTTATATCAGCCAAATAAAACTTGCCATACGCCCCGTGGTCTTGTCGCGACGATAAGAGAAGAAAGTCTCATTTTCACTAAAAGTACAGCGGTCGCCGCCATAAATTTGCTCAACGCCGACATTTGCCAGGCGCTGACGGGCAAGCTGATAAATATTCGCCAGATATTTTTCGCCGTGAGGCTCAAAGGCTTCATGCGCATTAGTCTCTTTGGCGATAAACGCCTCGCGCACCTCAGGTCCGACTTCAAACGCCGCAGGACCAATCGCCGGGCCTAACCAGGCAAGAATATTTTCAGGCTTATCAGCAAAGCAGGCCACCGTCTCTTCCAGTACGCCTTCACATAATCCACGCCAGCCCGCATGGGCTGCCGCCACCTCCGTTCCTGCCCGATTACAAAAGAGTACGGGCAGACAGTCTGCCGTCATTACCGCACAAACGGTACCCGGCGTATTACTGTATGACGCATCCGCCCGTTTAGAGGCGTAAGGCTCGCCGGTCAGCTTCAGGACGTCTTTTCCATGCACCTGTTCCAGCCAGACCGGTTTTGAAGGCAGATTGCCCGCAGCAAACAGGCGTCTGCGGTTCTCTTCGACATGCTCCGGGTTATCGCCACAGTGGGCGCCCAGGTTTAAGGCATCATACGGCGGCAAACTCACACCACCGGTACGGGTCGAACTGCAGGCCGCCACACCGTTCGGCAGAGGCCACTGCGGGACAATAAGCTCACTCATAGCCAGGCCACATCATCCTTATGCTCTTCGAAATCCGCACGCATCGCGTCAATCAGTTCCACCATATCCTGTGGGATCGGCGCATGCCATTCCATTTCGATACCGGAAATCGGGTGATACAGACGCAGCATGGTGGCATGTAGCGCCTGACGGTCGAATTTACGCAATGTCGAGATAAATGCCTCCGACGCGCCTTTCGGCGGACGCGGACGGCCACCGTATACCTGATCGCCCACCAGCGGATGGGTAATATGCGCCATATGCACGCGGATCTGGTGCGTACGTCCGGTCTCCAGACGCAAGCGCAGACGCGTGTGCACACGGAAGTGTTCCATGATGCGATAGTGCGTGACCGCTGGTTTACCCATCGGATGCACCGCCATATGAGTACGCTTCGTCGGGTGACGGCTGATAGGTTCTTCCACCGTGCCGCCAGCCGTCATATGACCGATCGCTACCGCTTCGTATTCACGGGTAATCTCACGCAGTTGCAGCGCTTCCACCAGCCGCGTTTGCGCCGGAACGGTTTTCGCCACTACCATCAGCCCGGTGGTGTCTTTATCCAGGCGATGGACAATACCTGCGCGTGGGACATCAGCAATTGGCGGATAATAATGCAGTAATGCATTCAGAACCGTGCCGTCCGGGTTGCCCGCGCCAGGATGAACAACCAGATCGCGTGGCTTGTTGATAACAATGATGTCATCATCTTCATAAACGATATCCAGTGGGATATCCTGAGGCTCGAAGCGGATTTCTTCATCGATTTCAGCATCGATGGCGACCCGTTCTCCGCCTAACACTTTTTCTTTTGGTTTGTCGCAAAGTTTACCGTTGACCAGCACGCGCCGATCAAGAATCCAATCTTTTATGCGCGATCGCGAATAATCAGGGAACATTTCGGCCAAAGCTTGATCTAAGCGTTGACCGAGTTGATTTTCGGATACCGTTGCGGTGAGTTGTACTCGTTGTGCCATATACAGCTTCTTCGTTTAACGTTGGGTTTTACGGCTTTGCCGTTTAATATAGTGTGCTATTGTAGCTGGTCTTAACCGGGAGCAGGAACAGAGAATCTCCCGTAAAACATTTTGAGGAAAGTCAAAACGTCATGACGCGCATGAAATATCTGGTGGCAGCAGCCACGTTGAGCCTGTTTTTGGCGGG
Source organism: Citrobacter sp. RHB35-C17 (assembly GCF_013816795.1). Taxonomy (NCBI): domain Bacteria; kingdom Pseudomonadati; phylum Pseudomonadota; class Gammaproteobacteria; order Enterobacterales; family Enterobacteriaceae; genus Citrobacter; species Citrobacter sp. RHB35-C17. Next base: position 3,486,353 of record NZ_CP057150.1, read on the forward strand.
TTGCTCTGGTTCAAAGGAAGAGGTGCCCGATAATCCGCCTAATGAAATCTACGCGACTGCTCAGCAAAAGCTGCAGGACGGTAACTGGAAACAGGCAATAACGCAATTGGAAGCGTTGGATAACCGCTATCCATTTGGTCCTTATTCTCAGCAGGTGCAGTTAGATCTCATCTACGCCTACTACAAAAACGCCGATCTGCCGCTTGCTCAGGCTGCCATCGATCGCTTTATCCGCCTGAATCCAACTCATCCTAACATTGATTATGTCATGTATATGCGTGGCCTGACCAATATGGCGTTAGATGACAGCGCATTACAAGGGTTCTTTGGTGTTGATCGTAGCGACCGTGACCCTCAGCATGCGCGAGCTGCGTTCAATGACTTTTCGAAACTGGTTCGCGGTTATCCGAACAGCCAGTACACCACCGACGCCACCAAACGTCTGGTGTTCCTGAAAGATCGTCTGGCGAAATATGAGTACTCCGTTGCGGATTATTACACTCAGCGCGGTGCATGGGTTGCCGTGGTTAACCGTGTAGAAGGTATGCTGCGCGATTTCCCGGATACGCAGGCAACGCGTGATGCCCTGCCGTTGATGGAAAATGCCTATCGCGAAATGCAGATGACGGCCCAAGCTGACAAAGTGGCGAAGATTATCGCCGCTAACAGCAGCAACACCTGATCGATTTTCAGATGCAAAAACGGCAGCGCTGAGCTGCCGTTTTTTTATCCGTTTCGCGTTGTGGCGCTGATGACTTTTGCGTGACGCAACTCATCAAATATGGCCTGCTTTCTGGCTTTCCTCAAGTTAAAAATCACCTCTTCCTGCGATAACTCACAAAAAGGTACCCTTGACAAAAAGTGACAAAATAATGTGATTTAAATCACACATTTTGACATTAGGAACGGTATGCTGGAATCACCAAGACGGGAAAGACAAGAGGTAAAATTTATGACAATGAACATTACCAGTAAACAAATGGAAATTACTCCGGCAATTCGCCAACATGTCGCAGACCGTCTCGCCAAACTTGAAAAATGGCAAACCCATCTCATTAATCCACATATCATTCTGTCCAAGGAGCCACAGGGTTTCATTGCTGATGCCACCATCAATACACCGAACGGACATCTGGTCGCCAGCGCAAAACACGAAGATATGTATACCGCTATTAACGATTTGATCAACAAGCTGGAACGGCAGCTCAATAAAGTGCAGCACAAAGGCGAAGCCCGTCGTGCAACAACTTCAGTAAAAGACGCCAACTTCGTCGAAGCAGAAGAAGAGTAGTCCCTTACATTGAGTGTATCGCCAACGCGCCTTCGGGCGCGTTTTATTGCAAAGTAACACAATGAAATAAAAGGATTTATTTCAACCAGCGACCACATATTGACCACATCGACAACAAAAACCCCGATTCTGGGGTTTTTTCATATGGAGTCTAAAATGCAAGAGTTAGAAGGAACACCACTACACCATTCAAAGCTGGCCGGCGTTCGGCTTGCCTGCCCTCCTGAACTTTCAGCTTCAATACAAGATTATTTCAAAAGTAACGGGTTTGACGTTAGTAAAACTGTTTGCTTTTCTAACAATGCACCGGATAGACTTAATCTCATCTTTGAAGTGGCTACTCAGGCAAGGAAGTTAGCAGGGGTCATTATGGGATTGCTGAACAAGAATGATGTTGAAATCGAATTGAATCTTTGTACCCAGGACAATGAACCTAAAATAGCAAAGGTCAAGTTGCGCAGTCTGAAGGATGTTGAAGCGTGCGAACGTCTGATCAATAAACTGGCATCAGTAGTTATTACACCAAAGCAAAACAATCAATAAACTCAAGAAAAAGGCCATATATAAGATAAAGCCTCGACTGATGAGGCTTTATCTTATTAGTTTAATTCTAATTAAAATGTAGTACGAACTTTACAAATCATCCCAGTCTACATTTATATATTTACTCTCAACCATTCATTCCAATCCTTTTTTAATGAAGTCCATGATTGGCGACCAAAACTCAGAGTTGTGTTCATTGAATAAATCTATCATACCGGCCCTAATAAACAACTCAGATGTAAAATCCAATTTATCACTTAATCTAGTAAAATAAACATGATGATCACATGCCGAATGCATTACACTCTCAACAGCAGCCTTAATTTTTTCAGCATCAAACCTTGTTAACAAACATCTTTGCCTTAAAACTGAAGCATGTTCTTCTATGTTTTTAGCAATATAATGATAGACTATAGCATCAGGATAATCTTCCCCGATAAACATTGCATTTTCAGGCAATTCCTTAGTTCCCTGCCGTCCTTTAATATCGCCATCAACTAAGGCAATAGAAGGATAATGAATGGTAGGGTTCTCATTATGATATTGACTAACCTTAACAACACTAGGATATCCGCCGGCAGTATAAACTTTTATTGTTGAAGCTAATTTTGGAAGATATCTATCTATCGCATTCTCAACCCACTCTTTTGCAAAAGAATCCTCAACATATATAACCTTCGAATTCACCTTCTGCCCTGTAATAGCACGTAAACTTTCAATGCTTAGTTTACCATTCCATACTTTTTTATTAATGGAGGCCCAAACGGCTTCTGGCTCAAGCTCATTCACTGCATCCTGTGAATGTGTTGTAAATATTATCTGCAGTTTTTTTCGTTTCGCGACATTAGTCAAATAATTAACAAACAATCTTACTGCGACGGGATGCAACCCATTCTCAATTTCTTCAATCAAGATCAGAGAATTATCGGTAGCATTTTCAATTCTATCAATAGTATCTATTATTGAGGCTTCACCAGCACCAAAATGAAACTGAGAATAACCAGAACCATTCAACGCCTTGCCTACAAACATTCTAGAAGATGGATCATACTTATTTATTACACATTTATAATCTTCAATTTTTTTATCCAAAACCGCAGTGCAATATTTTATTGTATCTGGATTAAGGTTTTTTACTTCAAATTGTTCTGAATCACCAGATAAAAACTTATTGAATTTAGTTAGCTCACCAGCAGGCACCGTTCGTTGTATTTCTACATATACAACATTTCGCTCCGGAAAACTATCTCTACGCCATTTCATCTGTTTAAACTTTGCAGTTCTGTTAATGTTTTTATCTTTTGAAATGGACTTATCAATCAACTCAAAACCAATCTCCCAATCACTCATCGAATCATCGCCATAAAATGATTTAGGGAAAAATTTACTTGGCTTAACATTTTTATAAGCGAGGGCTACAGCACCTAATATCGTCGACTTCCCGCCACCATTGGTACCAATAAGTGCAGTTACGGGGGTTTTAAATTCTACAATTTCCTCATCAAATCCTCTGACATTTTTTAGTGTGATACGCTTAACATATTGATTGAATTTATTATCCTGCACCTTATCTTTTTCTAACTTTAATTCTGCTGGAGATAATTTCATTTTAGTCCCTTAGCTTTAACCATAAAAAATTACAAGCACGCTATTAATACCATACGGTACTATATTTGTAGCTAATATAAATATTAACAGAACTTACATCATTTCACTCTTACCAAGATATTAAACCCCGTTAAATAATAAAAACATCTACATAACATAATATTGGAAGCCCTATCGGAAAACCGTCACAACCATCACACCTTACAAAAGAAATCCTATCCTAATGATTCTAAACAATAAATGTTGTGACGGTAAAACCATCACAAAACGTAACATAAACCGTCACACCTAGTAAATTCAGTGAGTTATAAAGCTGCGTTGTGATGTTTTAAGACCGTCACACTGTGATACTGTTGTGATAGTTTTGTGATGGTTTTCAATTCCATGCTTTATTTATATATATCATATAGATAGATAACATCTTTAAATCTTGTGACGCTTGTGACGGTTTTCCGATAGTCCCCATAATTTTTTGAAAAAATCAGATTTGGTCAGAAATCACCCTGATTTTCTGGTAGTTTTGTATATCTATCTGTGACTGATTTAAGCACTGGTGCATGTAAGTTATCTCAGGTATGCCGATGGTTCAGGCTGTGCAAAGTATTTCAGTTCCGCGTTCCACTGTCATTCCGCGCCAGAGCACGTCAGCTAAGGCCTGGACACTTCCACGCACTGACCTGATCTCGCTGCGACCGTTACGTAAAAAGTCACGTAATAGCTGTTAACCCCGCATGAAACCCGGCACCGGCATTGTTCACCCACAGCCGGTCATCGCACAAAAACTGAAATCCTTGAAATTTGTTTCACACATTTCAGTTGGCGAACTACTGCCAAAGCTCCAGCGCTGGTGCGGTCTGGCGATGTGTTTTGTACCACCGGAAAAACTGAAATCATTCTCAACACGAAAACCGCAGGCGGGTGCGGTGTAGCGCCGTTTTCGTCACTTCCGCCGTTATTTCGTCGCGGCAGGCTGTATCAGCGCCTTGCTGCGCTACTGAAGTTAATCAGGTTGGGATGAACGGGTGCAGATAATTGCGGCGCTCAGAATGCGTCTGGTGAGGTCTGGTGGGTACGATAAAGCCCGCATGACGCGGGCTAGTTGGGTAATCAGGCGATAATATTCTGGTACTTGCTCCGGGTTTCTCCGGCTTTCGTGGCAGTCTGAGTAAATGATGACGCATTGGTCGGTGTGCCTACGCTGGGGTGTGAGTGACTGGCGCACTGCCTTGCCAGTTCTGCCAGCAAATCAATGGTGTCCAGCATCATGGTCAGGGCATTGATACTCTCACTGCCAATATGGACAGTTGTCCCCATGACCTGCTGACCGCCAGCGGCCACTGATTTACGCAGTGCGGCAATCTTCTCTGTCAGGCTTTCGCCAACCTCCACGGCTACAGCTCCGCCCACTTTAGTGGACTGCTGTCCTGCTATGTCCGTTTCTTCGTTTCCTTCAATACTGGCCAGCCTGTTACCTTTCACCGCCTGGCTATAATCACCGGCGCTTACCTGCTGGATGGCTCCGGCCAGCAGTGTGGCGGTTCCCAGTACCGTGGTTTTATCCGTGGCTTTCACTGTGGTTTCACGGCTGACCAGTTCGCGCTGTTCCGTATCGGCTTTTACGGTTCGCACCATCGATGTTTCGCTGATGGTCTGATCGGTCTGCCTTACCCAGTCACCCGCCTGAGTCACTCTCTGGGATACTTCTTCCCGCTGCTGCTGTAATTGCTCACCGGGTTTAACGTCCGGCAGACTGGTGCCATCCGGTAGCGTCTGCCTGATAAAAGGTTTATCCGGTCTGCCTCCTGTGAATGCGACCTCAACCAGCGTCCCTTCTGGCGGGAACTGAAACATACCTGAATCATTCCCGGCCATTGGTACCGGCAGCGGCACCGCTGAATAAACAGGCGTCTGATTGTCCGGGTTTCCGTCTGCGTCAAGCAGCTGCACGTCCACGGCGTAACGTGGCCGGAAGGGATCGGCAAAGTTACCGCTTTTTACCGGCTCTGAATGCGCCACGACTCTGGCCATCTTTGGCAAATGAAGCCCGGATGTCAGTTCCGGGTAATGGCTTTCAATCTGCCGTTGCGCTGGTGTTTTCTGCAAAGGTTTACCCGTTGCGCGGTTTCTCGGTGTCCATGTGATCGCCATCGTGTCATTAGTCAGGTGAACTTTAGTCACGCGTTCACCGTTCATCTCCACCCCTGGCCGCATAGTCTGGATCACTGGTAATGTCACAGAGTTACCGCCAGCAGCCCCCTGGCTGAACTCTGACGGGATTTCTACGGAACGACCGGCAAACAATGATTTTTCTGCGCCTCCGACGTAAAGCGAACCATCAGGCAACTGGTACCAGATGTAATCCTGGATACTGAACGCCCTGCCCAGATTGTTCAGCAACTGATAACCAGTACCGTTATGGGTAAAATGTGGGATTGGGGTATCGCTGTACTGTGCATCAGGCACACTGACCGTGATCCCGCTGTTTTCTTCCAGCCAGCCCGCAATTTCACGCAAAGTCGGGTGTTGAAACGAACATGGCCACATCCTTTCAAACACACCTGCCAGCTCACGAATGAACAGACGCTGAAAACCGTTTTCAGCGGGCTGCGATCGCTCCACATACCCCGTAAACCAGCGCAAAAGCAGATCGGTATACCCCACATCCAGCCGCACCAGTTTTCCGGTGTAATCGGTTGTTGTCTCTGCGGTGATGAAGCCCCGGCCGCAGCTGTTCAGCTCCAGTACCAGGCTGGCATCCACCAGGTGAACTTCATCCGTTGAAAGGTAAAGGCGTTTTACTGGTTTCATCATTAACCCAAAGCATCATTGACGGGCTTCAGCACCTTGCGTTCAAACCACGTCAGTTTTTCTTCATCCTCTCCGGCAGACTGGCCACCGGACTGTCCCGCACTACCGGCAGTTTGTTTTTTTGCGGTCGTCTTACCTGTTGCCCTGGCCTCTCGCTTTTCCTGCACGCTGATATGTTCCGCCAGTGTGAATGTCACCAGCCAGGCCATTTTCCCGTCCTGCTGGGGTGCATCCAGCATTCCGCTGAACGTTGCTTCACGAAAATTAACAGCACGGGCAACTTCATGCGCCACTCGGTACTTCTGACGATTACCACTGGCATCGGTAGCACTGGCCAGCTCAAAAATACGCTTCAGTATTTCAGGCTGTTTAAAAGGTATTTCACCGCTGATCCGCAGTTCCTTTCCCTTTGCTCCCTGCTCTGATTTTGTTGTGGCACTGGTCTGGCCGGACTGATCTTTATCCTGAAATTGCTGTGAAACAGTCACCCGCATGTTTTTCAGCTGGATGGCCTCGCCATTAAGCGCCAGTGTCGGGATCGAAGTCATGAATCATTCCCTTTATTCCATCAAGATTATCGCCAACCAGCATCATGGCAGCGGTGTAAACGGCAGACTGCTGCGGAATGTCCTTCATCAGTTCCAGTAACGTAGTGCCGGTGTCTCCGCTGGCAGTAAAAACCCACGCTCTGGCACTTTTTTCCTGTAAATCATTCAGGCCGCTGGCCACATCACTGATAAGCTGGTCACGCAGCTGCGTGAACTCGCCCAGCTGTTTTTTCAGCCCTTCGATATCAAACCCGGCACCCGCCGCCTTTTGTGCCTGGCTGATTGCCGCAGCAGATAAAGCTGCCCTGCTGGTTGGTACAGACAGTGGAATGGACGCAGGTAATGCTGCGGCGGCTTTCGCAGGGATCTGCATCTTTTCAATAGCCAACGCTGCGGCGGATTGCGCCAACCGTTTGACCTGCGTGAATGCCGGGGCGGGGAAAATCCCGACCAGGTTATTCAGGCTGGCCATAAAGTTTTCCTGCGTCTGTCCGGTGACCATCATAATCACCACATCCGCATTCCCCCCGGTTCCGGCCAGGCGTTCAGCAAGATAGCGAACGGCATTAACAGGGCTGAGATATGCCCCGTTCGCTGTCTGCTGTCCCAGCCCATAAATCCACGGATGCGCAGGGACGATCGAACAGTTCAGCGCAGCAACTGAATCCGTGAAGGCCAGACGTGCTTCACGCCACATTTCCAGGCACCTCCGGCCACACAATTTCTGGCGCATCTTCCGGTTGAATACGATTCAGTAAAACGCGGTATTTTTTCCATGCGATAAGCAGCAGTGCTTCTTCTTCGGTTGCCATGTCTAAATCAACGGCATCCTGCAATGTGGCAATGGCGTCATTGGCCTGTTTAAGCAGGCTTTTCTTTTCGGCGTCTGCTTCGCTAACTAATGCAATTCGCATGGCCTCCGCATCATCCACCCACGCCTTACCATTCCATTTTTGCCAGGCATTAGCCGGTGCTGACGTGGTTGTCCCTTCCGGGTAAGCGCCTGGCTCGGTGATCACCAGTTCATTACCGTTTTCTGTATCAAACACCACCTCACCACGGTGATCCTCACGGGAAATCCATCTTTGCTTCTCTGAATCAAAAATCGCCACAAATCCCGCTTTGATTGCCGGTGGCTTTATCGTGGTGCAGTTAGCTGGCAGTCCGGTATGCGCAGGAATAAAAGCATCACCCGAACCAATAAATTCATTCGTATCGGAACGCAGGTTATAAACAGTAACTGTTTGATCGGTTTCACTCATTTTAAAAGTCATTATGCGAGTCTCACTATGTAGTTAAATGCAATATTCTTAACGGTCGTTTCTGCGTTGCCCGACGCGACGACGGTAATGGTGTGACTGTGTGCGCCAATGGCTACGGTATGAGAGTGAGCGCCAATACCTACGGAGTGATTATGTGCGCCAATGGCTACGGTGTGCGCGTGGTTTCCCGCTGAACTGGTATTTACGGTATATGCAGTACCACTTCCGCCTGCTGATCTGGCTATTCCTGAACCATCAGTGCCTCGCGTGGTAAAACCGTGTGCGTGCGCCCCTGTCGTATTTGTCGTTTTTGTACCGTGGTCAAACGTACTCGCCGTTTTAGTACCGTAATCAAATGAGGATGTTGATTTCGTTCCCAAATCCGTACTGGATGCACTCGCAGTGTGGGCATGGGATTTATTGCCATCATCTTCACAGGACAATACTGCGCGGCCATCTGGTTTCCCTTTGATTGTCTGGCGGCGCATATCAGGAAGAACACCCGATGGGTATGCAATAGCCAATTGCGGGCAAGCCACTGTATCAAATGCCTGTCCCTGCATGATTGCGTGACGCGCCGGTGGGATATCTGTCGGCCAGGGAAGTGGCACCCCAACAGGTACAACATCACTAATGCTTAAAACAGCCAGTTCACCCAGTTCAAGATTTTTTCTGGCTTTCGCTTTGTCGTTAACATCAGCAAGGTTTGCATCCTTACGCAAGAAATCGCTGCTGGCCTGCTGTTCTCCCAGGCTACCTTTTGGTCGTAAATCCGTGATGTGACCATCCACATCAATGCTGGCCACCGCAAACACGTAATGCTGAACCCCGTTCTGAACGTAATCAGCAAGATTTGCAGCCACCGTGATTTTGCTCTGCACATTCCAGACACTGGTCAGTGTCCCTGTCCAGCACACATCCAGCCAGACTTTTACCGGCTTTGTCGTCACCGTAATATTCTGGTTCGCAGTCAGTGACGCACGAAGTCCAGCCACATAACCTGTGCCTTTCGTGACAAAAAACTGATTGCCGATTTTGGCTACCAGATACCCGTTACCAAAAAACGCCGCCGCACCATAGATATCCATATTTTCCAGGCGCTGGCGCTCATCCATTCCGGCCATACGCGCAGTAAAATCAATCTGCCAGGTTTCAGCGGGCGTATTGATGCCGGTTTCTTTCTGTGCGCCGTTGTATTCCATCAGGAAAGAACGGGTCAGAACATTCCCCTGCTGCCCTTCTGCAGTTTTCAGCTTTTGCTGGACAGGCGCATGAACAATCATCGCCAGCGTGCCGCTGGCCTTGTTAATCAGGCCGATCCAGTTAAACGAAAAATCGCCCACATCCGCACCCAGCACAACGGAGTGCACCACGGCATTTTCATTCACCACACCTTTACGGCTGACTGCCTGCCGGTGAACAATCTGCGCGGCCGGTGGCAGTGTCTCGCTGCGATCAACGGGTTGTTCTGGATTCAGTCCCGGCACGTTCGCAAAAACAAATTCGTCCAGCAGGACAGGCTCGCCAGTGGCACCCTGCAGCGCCTTCCACTGTTCAAATGCCAGTGTGATAGCTGTCTGTGACATAAAATCTCCCTATAAACCCGCGCTAAACGTCGCGCTGTCTGTTTCCGTACTGTTTAACGCTGCCGGATACGCCACATATTCTCCCTGATCCCATCCCGCCCGGATGGCCAAGCTTTCAGACGTGATCACCTCAAACTGATAACGGCGGCATGTTCGCCCGTACTGGCGAATTATCTGGATCAGCAACTGCGTGTTGTCCGCAATCTGGCTGTCTGTCACGCGAACCAGTATCACGTCCCAATCAATCCCCGGCTGGCGTTCCTGCAGCTCAACGTACCCAATTCCCAGCCGTTCGAAGATGTTGATAAACCCCTCAACGGAACCGGCATCCCGCGCATTCACAAAGGCATATGCCACGCGCTTACGGAACAATGCCAGCGGTTCACCGTCAAAGCGGGTAATGTCGCGGTCGTACGCCAGCAGGTTCAGTAATACCGGCGTACACGTCAGCGGATCGAACTGATTCACTGGCCACGTTACCCAGCCGTAAACCTCAGCCCAGAACCGCCGCGCCGTTTTCAGCAACTTGGCCGGCTCCCCTTTGTTCATCCAGGAAGGAAGCACCATCCCGGCCAGCTTTTTCAGGAACTCACTCATTTTCAATAACCACCGCAAGCGATTTCAGGCGTGGCACACTCAGTTCACTGGTGATGTCGCCCAGCGAAAAAGACAGTGATTCCGTCTGCGCAAAGGTTTTATGAATTTCCCGCCCCAGTTGAGAAAAGGAAAACCGCGAATATGGCCACGTCTTCCTGACGTCATAATCAGCATTCTCACGAAAGGCACAGCGGATCATGTTTTCCACCCCGTCTTTCAGGGTTTTCCTGTCCTCATCGCTGAAATTGGCCAGATTTTTGACATAAACCGTGACGGACAGATCATGAAGCGTTTCCGGCATGGGATAGCACTGCATATCATCACCGTGGCCGTGATGCCCCTGCGTGTTGATATAGTCATTGACGGCATCCACGAACGGCGAAGAAGCCACCCCGCTGTCCAGCAACAGATACGCGTTGGCGGTACCGGGTCCCCTCGGCGCTTCATGTTCAAAGAAAATCCGGTCAATACTCAGCCCTGCAACGCCGGCAATCATTGACCGGTAAACGGCGTCAGTGTGGTAATTCCCCACCAGATTGAACTGATTGCGGCAGCGTTCGCGCAGCTCATCATCACTTTCTTCATCCGCGCCCGGTACGGTCAGCCAGTTTTCTTCGCTGGTCACGTGGCTGATACCGTCAACGGCAACCGGCAGAATGCGGTAATATCCCGGCGCAAGGTTATATGCGCCCCCGGTGCCGGTGGCTTTCACCGGCAGTAATGCGCTGGCCATACCGGAAGCGATCACCACATCCTCACTGGTGGCCAGCTCATACACGCGGCCGTTAATGCGCTCTGTCTGGATAATCGTCCCGGCTTTCACCGTCACCACAGCTTTTGCATCTTCTTTGAAGAAGCGGATCACACCCTGTGCAGCGCTCGCCGGTTTTGCCGTGACGTTCACCGCCCACGCCAGCAGACGCAACATGCTCCCGCTGGCTGTGGCCACAAACATATTGGCCAGCACGGTGAATACCAGAACGTCTTTCAGCCACATCACTGGTGCGGTCACAATGGCGGTGATTAACCGCCAGAACGGTGACATGCGGGACGTATTGGTGATAATCCCCTCGTCAGCTGCAATCGCATTAAAGCGATCGCGAACCTCAGATTCCGTCACCGGCATCCCGCTGGCTTTCACCACTTCTTCAAAATCAACCTGGGGCTTTTCCGTCATAAGTCCACCTGATATGAAAGCGTGCCAAAATCGTATGTGCTCGCGGTCACCCACAGCCGTTTCTGGCTTTCTTCACTGATTTCCACCGTTCCCGGCACAATGCGCTCATCGTTTTCAACCAGTAATTCCAGTTGTGTAAAAATATCTGCCCTCAGTGTCGGACTGCGTTCCGCAATTAATTGCGTGGCTAATCCGCTCTCAATAATGGCGTGAATAATGTCCTGCCCGATACTTTTTCGGTTATTGCATAATTCAGGCTCATTACCGGCATTTAATGAGAAGTCACCATTCTCAATAAGCAGGTCAATATAAAGAATCTCACTCACGCATTAAGCTCCTGCCATTCCATTAGCTGGGAGGGTGAAAGCGCTTCTTTAGTATGAAAATGCACTTCACCAATTTTACGGCTGTTATCCGTTACTGATTTAGAATTACTGCTAATTGTTTTACTGATACCACCTTTATCAACGCCTTTTAATTCACCGCCAGTTGAAAGGGTATTCGTTGTCAGTGCCGGTTGAGATTCGTTCGCCAGTGAAATATCGACGCCCGGAATTTTATTGAGTTTTCCGACAATCCAGTTCCACGATTTCAGGAACCCGCCTTTGATGGTCTGCCAGACGTTATCAAACAGGGAAACAATCCCGCTGGCCATGCCGCTTAACGCCTGTGACGGTGAAAACCCGGTCAGCAGCGCAATAAAGCTGTTCCAGCCGTCCGTGATCCATTGCCACGCAGCGGAAAACACGCCGGCAAGCCATTCCACCACACCAGCCACGGCGGTAAACGCTGCCGTATTCATCACCGCCGCTTTCACATCATCCCAGTGTTTAATCAGCAGATAACACCCGGCTGCCAGCAGAGCAATCGCCCCGATAACCAGCAGAACCGGCCAGCTCATCAGGTTGATGCCAATACCGGCCATAATCGCCGCCATGCGCACGGCCAGCAGCGTACCCCGCAGGAATTTCAGCGTCAGGTTCCACGCCACAACAGCCTTTGAGGTAATCCAGACAGTGGCCGCGTAAATCTTCGTGACCAGCGTCAGGGCGCTCCAGAGTCCCTTCAGACCCACCAGGATAAATTTTGAGACGCCCATGACAATATTTGTCACCGCGCCCGCTGCCGCCACACCAAACAGCGCAAGCTGCACGTAACCAATCACCCGCGCAATATTGGGAAACATCTGCATCCAGCGGCCGAACGTCTGCCCCATATCGGCCAGACGGTTCAGGACCGGGTACAGAACCGGGATCAACGTCAGTCCGATCACCGTTTGAATGGCTTTGAGGATTTGTACAAAGCGATCCCACGGCTTGACCAGCTTCCCGGCCATCTCCTGTGTACGCTTCAGCCCGTCAGAGCCGCCCAGTTCGGTGATATTACGCTGCAGTAACGCCACATTGCCGTACAGGTGCTTTATCACCGCTGAACTGTCACCAAATGCCGCATCCAGCTCCGCCTGGGCTTTCAGGTTCCCTTCCAGGCTTTTGCCGTATTTGCCCTGCAGCTTGATCAGCACTTCAGGCATGGACAGCATTTTGCCGGTGGAGTCCGTAAAGGACAGCCCCAGCTTTTTAGCGCCCTCTATCGCGCCGGTCATGAAACCTTCGTAAGCGCTGCTGGCCTCTGTTCCCAGCGTACGGTTGAGCTGTCCCAGCACCGCCAGCTGTTCATCCAGCCCGACGCCGTAGTTGGTACCGACACCCCGCGCCCCTTCCATCAGGTCTTTAATGGTGCCCATTTCGGTACCGAAGACCTTGCGCATATACACCATTTTCCCCGCCAGTTGCTCAGCGAACTGGACTTTACCCAGCCGCGCCGCATCGGCGGAAAAGTTACCGTACATCTGCCCCATGAACTCCGCTGTGTCGGCGGATGTGGATTTCAGGGCAAATGCCAGCGTATTAGCGACCTTCGTCACTTTCGGCAACTCGCTGGCGGTAAGGCCGGCAATGGACGCGTTAATGTTCTCTGTGGATTTGACGAACTCCACCGCGCTGGCACCGTAGGTCATGCTGAACCGGAGCGCGTCACGCTGTACGGTCTTTAATGCCTGGTTATCAATCCCTTTTGCAGCGGCATCATTCAGCGCGTCGTACATTTCGATAGCCGGCGATAACGCGCCTTTTATGGCCATCCCCGTACCGGCCAGCCCCAGCACGCCACCACCAATCTGCGAAAAGGCCGCTTTTGATTTTTCCGCAAAGCCGGTGACGCTGCCCTGCGCCTGTTTTAACGGGCGCGTCAGCTTATCAATCAGGCTTAATGTAAAATCTAACTGTTTCATTCCGTGCCTTTAAATGCAGTGTTGATTCCGTTAGCAACCGCTATTCGCATATTTTCCCAGTGGCGATTATCCAGCCAGATGGCAGCGGAAATATCATCCACGGAATCCTGACCGTGTGGTAAATAATGGCGACGTAAAATTAAATACTGTTCGAGTCCGTTCTGTTCAATTGCCCGGACTCGTTTTGTCAGTTTTTTACTTCAATTTCCAGTTCTGGCGCATAAAGCTCATTCACTTTCCCGGCAAGCTGGAGCGCTGCGCCAGGACGTTTCAGAATATCTTCCAGCGCCTCTTTACTTTCAGCAGACACAATGCGCACAAGATAATTGTGTGCAGGTGCCACTTTATTATCCATCGCCATTTCGTTGATGAACTTATTATAAGCAGTCTGATTCGGTTCAAAGGTAATTTCTTTTTTGCATACAACCAGATTAATTTTTTCCATAAATAACGTTCTCTCTTAAATTAATTTCATCAACAAGTGCGTTATGCCGTGCAGCACACTGCCCGTATAACTCCAGATAAAGTGTCAGTAATTCCGCCGCATCTTTTCCCTGCGTTCCACTCAGGCGCGGCAGCTGCGTGGCGCATTTAGTTTTCAGGTTTTCCTGATAACGTACGTTCGGTACTGGTGACGGCGTCGTTGTACATGCGGACAAAGTCATCAGACAGACACTTATTGGTAAATACCGGCTTAACCACTTCCGTGCGGATTTCACGCGGTGGCGCATTTTTCAGTGCCTCCAGTTTGTCTTCCAGCCGGCGACCAGATGAACCGGCAATTTCAGCCAGTTGTTCCCCGGTCGCGGTGACCGCTTTTGAGACAGTCAGATCAACACTGTCCCGCTGCCAGCCGGCCGTTTTCCAGCCGGCTATAAATGCCAGAGCAAGGGTGAATAACCAGCCTGACACGACGCGATCCATCAGCGCACCCCGTTATGTTCCAGGCTGAAATGATTACCATCAGGGCGGGATTTGAAGCGACCGCCCCATGAACCACCCAGCGATTCCCAGTATTCACCCAGCGGCAGATACGCCGCGCTGTCGGTCTGATACTGGCCATTAATGAACAGATTGAAGTCCACGGCCAGACGCTGCGTGTGCAGACTGCTGGAAATGCCGCTGCCTTTTTTCGCGTTCAGTGCAGCCTGTTCCGGGGTACGGTAAGCCTCACCAAATGTCAGCCGGTAGCCATGTTCTTCAGCCCACTGGATCAGATTTGCCACCATAACGGTAAAGAGTTGCTGTTTTTCGCTCAGAGTCATTTCCCTGTCCCTTTATCAAAAATCCCTGTTAACCCCCGCTTACGCAGCCAGGCTTCCACCACGTTCTGTCCCAGAATACCCAACGCAGAGCCAAATCCGGCTAATGCGAGCGGGTGGATATCCGGGACAAAGTACAGCGCCACCCCGGCAATCAGTGACAGCCCGCTGCCCACAATGACACGCCCCGCCACTAGGCGAAGGGTGATTGGTTCATCACTGTTGAGCAATTTACCCAGCGCAATCAGCGCCCCCATGACTGCCAGTGCAATGAACCCCTTTTCGTACTCCTGCATCCCTGCTGCCTCTTATCCAATCAGGTTTTCCGTGGCTTCCGCTTCCAGATACGGCACACCGTTGATGTTGACGAACTTCGGACTTGTCACGAAGTATTTGATTTTATGCGTGGACACACTGCCACCCTTCGGATCACCATCCAGAACGCTGTTGAGCTGCAGCTTGTTACCAAAGGTTTCCACCTTCATTTCTTCGCTGCCGGCTTTGGCGTAAAAAAGGAAGTCAACCGGGGGAATACCACGCCATGACCCCGCTGAACGGGCTTTGGCTGTCAGAACCTGCAGCACTTTGGAGCTGACTTCAATTTCACCCTCGGCGGCAACGTCACCGTCCACATACCCGTCAGGAACGCCGCGCGTCTGTGCGGCGGCGCTGTTATCGGTAATATCCAGCGAAATTTTTTCAATGTGGATCAGGTCACCGTCCAGATAGATATCAAAGGACATCCCTGAAATACGTTTGGTCATGCGCTGGCCTCCAGACTTGCATCCAGTAACAGACTGATGGTGATCTGCAGCGGTACTTCATACGTACGCACCACAATGTAAATATCCACCGCCTTTTTGTTCTTCCAGACAATGGTCACGTCACCGTCCTGTGGAGGTTTCACCTCGCCCGGAAATGACACGCCGTTAATGCTGGCCGCAGTGGACATTTCCCGCAGCGGACGGGCAAACAGCGTCTGGTGTGCGGCAATACTGCCCGGTGTACTGTTAAGTGAGCGATCGGCAATCTTACCGATGGCCAGCAGACGGACGCGGCGTGCTGCCTTATCCACAATACGCAGCGTCTCGATGGACTGGTAATCACCGCCCTCAACGTCCAGCGTGCGCCCGTCAGCCCAGTAAAAGCCGTCATAGTCCGGATACCACATCGGCACGCTGTAGCGCTGAGCTTCCAGCGCCTGAAGGGTCGCCAGTTCCAGCGTTTCGCCGGTACCGTCTTTCGGCAGTTCATCGCTTCCCAGACTCAGCAACGCGCCTGTTTTCACCCGCGCCGGACTGTCGGCAATAGTGACAGCACGGTTGCAGAGACGACCAGCCAGCACGCCCGGTTCATTCCCCCAGAGACGGGGTACCAGTTGTACCGCTTTTTCCGCGATACCTTCCTGAAGGGTGGACAGACGCACCAGATAATCCGCCTGGGCTTCATCCTGCTGCATCCCCTGAACCGCCAGAATGAACCACACCCAGCGCCCGTATTTAGCAATCAGTTCAGATCGCAGCGTTGCCGCCTGATTAATCTGCGCTTTCGCGGCCACATCATCAGACAGCACCACACCTTCCACCGAACAGGAGACCTGTGCGGCCTTAACGGCCTCCACCCATGCCCCCGGCTCACTGTCTGCGGCCAGCACATGAACAAATCCCCACCAGTTCTGGCCGGCGTTCGCCAGTGCGGCCAGAACATCACTTTTTAACGGGTTGTCACCCTCGCCCAGCAGCGCATCAAAATCACTCTGTGCGTTAACTGCCAGCGTCTTACCTACATTTTTGGTTCCCGTGCCGATAAACAGCAGCGTGCGCTCCACTTCCGTGGTTTCACCCAGCAGCTGATTTACCTGGTTTACGGTCACAATTGGCCAGGTCATGCTCTCCCCCTGATATCCTGCGCGTTAACATCCCAGCCGAACCCGATAGCCTGCAGCTGTCGCGCCAGCGCTTTGTTAAAATCATCCTGACCTATCCCCAGAAACGCCCTGGCAGGTAAATCAATCTGCCAGGACGTTTTGACCGGCTTGTCCTCCAGTATCCGGATAAGCAAACCTGCCTGTCTGGCGGTCATCCTTTCCTGTATTTCCTTATAACCGGGCTTACGCCAGCGCTTACCGCGCCTGACTTTATACCCGGCCTTGCGCAGACGTTTCGCCTGTCGCAGTGATGCAGGCTTGTCCCCCTGCTCACGGCCTTCCACCTGTTTACGGTTGACGGTCACGCTCATGCCGTTCTGCTGGACATACCCCACCACGCCGGCAGGCAGATTTCCCTTCGCATTCCGGTAATGACCACCGGCCAGATACAGCCTGACCGACTCTGTTTCAGGCATTTCCCGGATGCGGATCAGTTTCGGCATATTGCGCAACATTTTGCCTTTACGCCGGGTCTGTCGCGCCTGCCACTTATCACCCTCCGGCGACTGCTGATTGCGCACATTACGCTTTGCTGCAGCTTCCACGCCGTATTTCGCCATACGCCACAACAGCCGGCGACGTTTCGCAGAAGGTAAATCCAGTTTTTTCAGCGCCTCCTGGAGCTGGCGGAACTGTTCCTTGTTCAGCTCGCCATTTATCATTCCTGCCCCTCACTGACCGGGATCACCATCACCTCATCAGCCGTCCAGACTTCGGGGTTTGCCAGCTTCCAGCGCTGGCCATCAAACGGGATCTGGCCTTTGGGATCGGGAACCAGATTCAGTTCCTCCACCATTGGCAGCGTCACCACCATGATGGCTGTTTCCTGGTCGATGGTTTCGATATCAAATTCCGGCAGCTCGGCGTCAATGCCGGTTTCCTCAAAGAGCGTGCGCTCATCCTGGCAAAGCCACGACATAAACAAAGCCATCAGGATTTTGGGATCGTACTCGCGGTAGGGATAACGCTCCCACGTCAGCACGGCGTTATAACGGATGATGGCAATACGGTACTGCCCCAGCCCGGTGTCCCGCTGTGCCGGGATGAACGCGATCTCGTCCATCTGGCTGTCAAATCCCTGCATTGCCCGTCTGGGCATGTTGGCAATGAGAAAATCGGTTAATGCCGTTAACTGGCTCATATCATGGCCACCGTAATGCGTTTCATCCCTTTGATGCGGCGTACTGCCAGTGTGGACTCTGCAATCAGGCTGGAGCGGGTTTCGTCACTTTCCTGCCCCGGATGGCTCTCACGGCGACCAACAGAGGCAAACTCGCCCATCAAATCAGCTTTGGCACGTGCATATACCGCTTTGCGATAACGGGCGCACAACAGATTTTCGCCGTCAATTTCCACGCCCGGAACGTCCGCCGCGCGCTCATGGCCAGCGCTGCGATACATTGCCGCCACACTGACCAGATCATCATTGATTTCGCCGGCTGCAGTCAGCAGTGCCTGGCGGATGGTGGCCGCATCAATATCGGCCGGAATGGTGCGCTGGGACTGAAAATCTTTCACGCTCAGGTCAGGCCAGAAGCCATCATTCGTCAGAGTGGCATCGTCAAAATCAATTGAAGTTCCGCTGAACATCCTGTTTCTCCGGAAAAAAAGCGGGCAGGCCGGTTTCCACAGGCGATACGCTTATGCGATCCCCTCCACCGCGCCCGCTTTCGGGTCGGTAGTCTTACTCGCCGCGTTTTGCGGCCTGAATCTCACCTTCTTCAAACCACGCATCAGATGCGCGGCCGTCAGCAGTCTGATAGTGGATCAGATACTGATTGCAGCTGTTGGTGTACTCCGCACGGGCTTTGATATGCCCCTCTTCGCCGCTAATGGAAACTTCAACAACCTGGCCTAACCCATGCTTAAACGACATATCAAACTCCCGTAGACTCTTTTTTCAGCGCCCGCAGACGCGCAGCAATACGCTGCAACATCGTGCCAACGCCACATTTAGGGTCGAATCCCTTCGCCTGCTCCAGCAGTCCCTTAGCCCGGAGCAATACTTCCCTGTCTTCCGTTGCTGCTGCGCGTGGCTCTCCGTTTTCATCGCGTAGCAGGTGCAGACCGGCAAACTTCAGGTATTTGGCCTTAATGACCTCATACACATTCCAGTGCTGCGTCACGTTTTCCAGCGTACGGCTGAAGTACGGCTCCACTTCATGCCCCTGTACGGCTTCCGCTTCCGCCCAGGACAACACCGTATCCGCCACAAACACCGGGAACGTACTGCCGAACGCGGCCGGGGTTTCCTGCCCCCGCTGGATTGCCACATCCGCCCAGTCCAGCGCCTGGTCAAACTGGCCTGTATCAAACAGCCAGACGACACACCAGGCAAAAACAGGATTCTGTTGCACACTGTCACCTTCCAGCCAGGATTGCGCGGTCGGCATCCAGCGCGGTAACAGCACATCACGCTTAAACTCCATGCGCTCAGCGCGGCTTTCAATCGCTGCAGCTGCGGCGACATCTTTCTCCAGCGCGACAATCTGAATATGCAGGCTGGTTTCCGTGTCCAGAGACTGCTGCTGTCGCAGTAACCGCTCCGCTTCAATTCGTGCGCTGTGGCGCTGTGCCGGTGACAGTTGCATTAAATCCCCCTTACTCCCCTGCCGGAGGCGCGACCGGTGCCCCGATAGTTACCGCACTTTCATCAAATGCGGCGTACAGTTCTGGATACTCAACCGCATAACCTTCGTTACGCAGGTATTTGTTTTCATACTGCTTGCGGTCTTCCACAAACTCCGCCTTGCGCTGGCGCGTGCCGCGCTGGGTGTAGATGTGCAGGTTTGGCAGTGTCGTAACAATCATGCGTTTGCCCGGCATAAACGGCGGTACGTAAGCCGTGCGACCGGCGATGCTGTCAGACAGTAATTGCGCAGCGATCTTCTCCGTGGGTTTGTCTGCTTTCTGATACAGACGGAACGACTCCGCCGCGACCAGATCAGCGCCGACCAGAACCACCAGACGCGGGTCATTACGGTACTGTGCCGGGATTTTGGTATTGATGAGATCGGAAGCCATCGCATCCAGCGACACGTAATCGCCTTTACCGTCACCGTCCAGCACCACCGCATCAGTGATGATCTGCTGTCCGTCCTTCCACTCTTTGACGATCTGATGCCAGCCCTTGTTCACATCCTCGCCGTTCGGGTTGGTTTCCGCGTTCGTGGTTTCGGCTACTTTGGTACCGTTAAAGCCGATACGCAGCATATCCAGCGCAAACGCCTGATTGGTGAACTCCTGAACACGCTGGAAAAACTCGTTTTCATCGCCGGCGTTCGCCCAGACAGAAAGCAACTGCCAGGTGAGTGCGGCGCATGAGTCGGTCTCGACCAGACTGTAATCATTACCACTCACGCCCACTTTCTTACGGAAGCGTCCATCCAGCACACGCCCGGTATACAGGCCAGAGCTGCCAACCGGAACCACCTGCCCCTGCAGCTGATCGACATCGGCAACGGTGATCAGATTCAGGAAATCAGACTGCTCCATCAGCGCATTGCGCAGCTGGGTTTCTTTGGGGTCGGTGAGTGCAAACCAGCGTTCGCTGTCGGTCGCCCCGTAGGATTCACGCAGCCCGGTGTGATACTGAAGCAGGAACTCACGGGCTTTCGCATTTAATTGCATATTCTTTTTCCTTAAAGAAAAGTAGTGTTATCCCTTACAGGAAATTGAAGCCTTTTTTGCCCTTGCTGAATTTCTTGTCCGGCAGTTGAGTAACTTTGTTATTCAGCTTGCTGAAGTTCTTCACCAGCTCCGGCAGGTTCCCTACCAGACGCGCAAAATCTTCGGTGTCCACCACTTCCTTCACGGTGTCCACATCGTCCTGCACATCAGATACCGCCTCTTCCGCCTCACCCAGACGGGTTTCAATAGCAGATACGCGCTTATCAATGGCATCCAGCGCTTCAGCCAGCGCCTGTAAGGCATCAGACTGTGAAGGTTCCTGCTCCGGGGTCTGCTCCGGTTCTTCGATACTGAAAAAATGGCGCCAGCCCTTTTTCGCTGTCTTTGACATTCCCTTTTCCTTTTTAAATTCCCTGACTTCATCAAACGCCAGCGGCTTGTATGGTCCGATGCGTTTTCCCCTGGTGCGGCTGAAACGTAGCCGTGTGGTGCTTACCCCGGCCGGACTGTCAGTAATGGCCAGCCCCTCAAGATAGGTTTTCCCGGTATTTCTGAAATTCCCGTCCGGTGTAAACTCCGGTGATAAAAATAAAAGCTGCCCCTTCGCATTCGCCTGAAGCAACGCTATAGCCGGACAGAGTCGGGCGTATAAACGAAGAATACCTTCATCATCCCGCTCGGCTTTTACTTCCAGCACTTCCCCCATATTCCCGAAATTGCGGGTATGTTCCGGCCATAACAGCGCGGTATATAAATTGGGGTCATATAATTCAGCGGCATCAAGTAACCATTGTTCTTCAATGGTTCTTTTATCGACCGTTTCACCCGCAGTGGCGATACAAATCCAGTTTGTTGCCAGTTGTGAACCTGACATATTGCCTCCGTTCATGCTGCGGTTTTCAGTATCGCCAATAAAATTTACTGCCGCATTCACTTCATTTCGGATATAGGCTATTAGCCGAACACATCAGAAATAAAGCGGGATTTAATATACAAACGCCCGTGCATAATGTGTGCATGGCTAAATATTCAGAAGAATTAAAAGGCGTTGCGCGGGCGCTTTATTTAAAACGCTATACCCCGCAGGAAATTGCCAGCGAGCTTAATCTGCCTAACCGACGTATTGTCTATTACTGGGCGGAGAAATATTGCTGGGCGGAATTACTCAGTCATGAATCCACCGAAGATGCATTAAACCGCCGCATTCAGTCACTGACATTACGTGAAGGGAAATCGGAGCTGGAGCTGCGGGAGCTGGACAGTCTCGTTTCTCACCTAGTGAAACTACGTGCACAGCACAATAAACATCAGGAAAAACTGGCAGAAATTAAACACAGTGAAAATGATGCGCCGGCGCGTCAGTCCGGTGGCGACGAAAAGCCCCGGAAACGTGGCAAGTACAAAAAGAACGACATCAGCGGACTGACACAGGAAGATTTTGACCGGTTCGCGCTGGAGCACCTTTTCGGCTACCAGAAACACCTTCGCGCTAATCTTCATCAGCAAATCAGGAACATCCTGAAAAGCCGCCAGATTGGTGCAACCTGGTATTTCTCAATAGAAGCCTTTGAGAATGCGGTCATGACAGGCGATCCGCAAATCTTCCTGTCCGCATCAAAGGCTCAGGCGGAAGTATTCCGCAGCTATATCGTCAACATTGCGGAGCAGTATTTCGGCGTGGAGCTGACGGGAAACCCCATCCGCCTCTCCAACGGCGCGGAGCTGCGATTCCTGTCCACCAACAAGAACACCGCCCAGTCATACAGCGGCCATCTGTACTGCGATGAATATTTCTGGGTACCCAACTTTGCAAAATTAAACGAAGTGGCCAGCGCGATGGCCACACACGACAAATGGCGAACCACCTACT
The DNA here is from genome assembly GCF_013816795.1 of Citrobacter sp. RHB35-C17. NCBI lineage: Bacteria > Pseudomonadati > Pseudomonadota > Gammaproteobacteria > Enterobacterales > Enterobacteriaceae > Citrobacter > Citrobacter sp. RHB35-C17. The sequence goes on from NZ_CP057150.1 coordinate 3,508,752, forward strand.
TTTCCACCCCCAGCAGCAAAACGCACCAGGCGTACCCGTTCTGGACTGGTGAAGAATGGAAGCGCGGTGACAAAAAACGCGCGCGCGTACAATTTCCCACGGAGAAGGAGCTGCGCGACGGTGGACGTTTATGTCCTGATGGACAGTGGCGCTACATCATCACGATGGAAGACGCGATCGCAGGCGGGTTTAATCTCGCCAGCATCGAGAAGCTGCGCAACCGCTACAACCGCGACACTTTCAACATGCTGTATATGTGCGTGTTCGTGGACAGCAAGGACAGCGTATTTTCGTTCTCTCACGTAGAACGCTGCTGTGTAGATCCGGATATCTGGGAGGATCATGACGAAAACCTGCCCCGGCCGTTCGGCAACCGTGAAGTGTGGGCGGGTTATGACCCGGCTCGCAGTGGAGACACCTCCACCTTCGTGATCATCGCGCCGCCGATAGTGGTCGGCGAAAAATTTCGGGTACTGCGTGTATTCCACTGGCAGGGGATGAACTGGAAATGGCAGGCGGCACAAATCAAAAAGCTGTTTGGTCAGTACAACATGACTTACATCGGCATTGATATCACCGGGCTGGGGAGCGGGGTCTTTGAGGATGTGCAGCACTTCGCCATGCGTCAGGCGGTGCCTATCCGCTACGGCGTGGAGACGAAAAATCGCCTGGTGATGAAGATGATCGACGTTATCGAAGATGGCCGTGTGGAATGGGATAAGGAAAAAACCGAAATTGCCGCCAGTTTTATGACCATCCGCCGCACGTCCACAGCCAGCGGTAACGCCATGACGTTTGTCGCCGACCGTACAGCAGAAACCGGCCACGCTGACAGTTTCTGGGCTATCGCCCATGCCATTGACAACGAACCATTAAACTTTGAAAACCAGCGAAAATCACGCTGGGGTAACTTAGGGAAAGCAGCATGAAAAAACGGAAATACAGGGAACGCCGCACCGCCAGCAAGCCGCGCCATATGAGCCTTATTACCCTGGGTAAACCGGAACCCATTCTGACGACCGGCACAAACTACACAGACGTCTGGTATGACAATGAAGCGGAACACTGGACGCTCCCGATTGACCGACTGGCGCTGGCGCAACTGGTGAACCTGAACGCACAGCACGGCGGTGTGCTGTATGCCCGTCGCAATATGGTGACGGCAAACTATAAAGACGGCGGACTGACGCATGAACAGCTTGGCGCAGCCGTGTTCGACTGGCTGACCTTCGGTGATGTGGCCATTCTGAAAGTGCGTAACGGCTGGGGGGATGTGGTGGCGCTGTACCCGCTGCCGGCACTCTATACCCGCCAGCGTAAGACCGGGGAATTTGTGGTACTGCAGCAGGGTGAACCGATGATTTATCCGCCTGAAGATATTATTTTTCTCAGGCAGTACGATCCGCAACAGGCGATTTATGGTCTGCCGGATTATATCAGCGGTATCCATTCTGCCCTGCTTAACGGTGAGGCAACAATTTTTCGCCGGCGTTACTACCATAACGGCGGACACACAGGTGGCATGATCTACTGTAACGACCCAAATATGACTGATGAAGTGGAAGAAGAAATTATTCAGAAGCTGGAGCAGTCAAAGGGGATCGGGAACTTCAGCACCATGTTTGTGAACATCCCCAAAGGCGATCCGGACGGCATCAAATTTATCCCGATTGGTGATATCAGCGCCAAAGATGAGTTTCAGAATATCAAGAGCATCAGCGCCCAGGACGTACTGACCGCGCATCGATTCCCGGCAGGACTGGCGGGGATTATCCCGACGAACGGCGCAGTAATGGGAGATGTTGAGAAAGCGGCCAAAACCTACCGCAAAGCAGAAATTTTGCCCATTCAGCGCATGTTTACCGCCGCAGTGGAACAGGAAAGTGATGTACCGCCCCACCTGTACCTTAATTTCCTGAAAGACAGCGAGCTGGAAGGTGATTAATGTCCGCAAAAAGGCTAAAATATCATCGTTTTCCAACTTCCGGAGCGATGGATATGCGGGTAATGAAGGTTTACTGTCCGGTATGTGAGGCAAGGGCTGTTATCAAAAAAACAGCCCGAAAACACAAGGAACTGTCGGATTTATATTGCGCGTGTACCGATGTTGAATGTGGTCACACTTTTGTGATGAATATGACATTCTCACATACCATCAGCCCCAGCGCTAAATCCAGCGATGCGTTGATCGCCACTATCTGCAACAGCCTTGATATGCAGCAAAAACAGCTGATGCTCAAGTTTTTAAGTCAGGACGGCACCGCCGTCGCTTAGAAAAAAGCACCGTTGCCGGTGCTTTTTTACTTCTGTTACCCGTCAAAGTTCCTGAAGCATATTCATAAATGAGAATGTGGCCAGACCATAACCAATTGCACAAGCAATGAGGATGCAAAATAAAGTGACAACATCGTGATCCATTTTTCTCACTAATTTTGAAAGCAAAGCCAGGACAAGCGATGTTCCCCATAATAACCAGTCAGACATAATCTTATTTATCCCTATTGAATATCCAGCAGCGGAACGTTTCCGGCATTCTCTGCATATCCCCTTTACCACGATTATGGCGCTCACTTACCGCGCTGCGCGTGGTGCTTTGTCTGATAAACCGGCGTTCATTGCCGTTTTTAAGCAGCTTTTTAATTTCCGTTAATGTGAACGGAATACGCTGCCGGTGTGCTGCGGCGACCTCTTCCATGTGATTGAAGTTAACCGCGATTTCATTTTCATCTGATGAGTGATTGATGCCATAGGGTGCCAGCTCATCCAGGTAATCAAACAGCTCCCAGAACTCCTGCACCAGAGGGTGATCCTTTTTAAGCGCCTGACACCGTTCCACGGCCAGCGCGGTGATGGTCTCGCGGGTCTTCTCAATACGTTCCACCGGTACCGGCACAACCAGCGCCAGCGCTTCCAGCAGACCAACCAGTTGCGCGTGGTTTTTGGCGATACGAATATGGCGAATGTTGATATTGGACTCAAGCTCACTACGAGCACGTTCGTAGCCCTGGCCAAACACCTTCATGATTTCTTTTTCACGCATGGTGGCCAGCAGTGTGAACCCGGATACCTGGCTGACGGGTATCTGTTCAAGACGCTCGGCGGCGTAGCGGGTCTGAATGGACTGGCCGCGCTTGTCGGTATAGATGTGGATGATACGCTCCAGAAACGCCTTGCTGCCGTCTGTGTCGGCATTTTGCGCTATCACAATACTTCCCCTGAACGGCGGCTCATACGTCTCGTTATTGTTCGATTTGATACCCACGGCGCGGGAGGCACGACCGTTATACAGTGATTTCAGCTCGTCCCAGTCAAAAGCGCGTTGCTTGGCGTTATCGGTAGTACGGTCGCCCTCAATCAGCACAACCGGCAGATTACCGACCTGGGCGAAGTTACGACCACGCGCGGCGGCGGTAGATTTAGATGGGTCAAACCCTTCGTATTCCTCACGGCCGGCGAGCTTCCAGAGAAATTCTATCAGCGTGGATTTACCTGTCCCCGGCTCGCCCACGATTTCCAGAAACGGAAATGACTTGTCACGCTCGCGGATTTGTTCGGCAAACAGCGACCCTAGCCAGAACGCCAGCGCCACATACCCTTTTTCACCAAATGCCGTCCAGATATCGTCTACCCAACCCGTAGTAAACTCGTTCAGCTTCGGATTCAGATCCAGCGCCGGCGTGAGGCTCAGGCTCTTAACGCTGGCACTGTTGATTTCGAAGTAATCCTCGTCGTTCATCTCATACAGCCGGCCATCGCAAACGGCCACGCGGTTAAACAACCAGGCGGCATAATCCTTGTTATAGCCGATGAAATTCTGCGTCTTTACCTCTTTGATTTCAGGGAGGCGCATCTGGATGAACTTATCCAGCTGTTTGGTACTGCCGGTATACACCGCCCCCTTGGCGATATGCAGAAGACGCTTTTTGAACTCGGCGGAACTGGTGAGCTGATTAGCCGTAAAAGTATCTTTCACGGCTGGCCGGTTCGGCATACTGACCTTCACGTAATACCAGGACTCGTCTGTAGGTTCAGACCGCTGGAAATAAAGCGGCGTCAGCCAGCAGTTGGCAATTTCGGTCACACCGCCTGACTCTTTAACCGCCCGTTCTTTTGCCTCCCACTCCATCACTACTTCGGTACCGGTATTGGTGATGCGCTCATAGGCTCGCATGTACCTGTCCAGATCCAGCTCAAACCAGTACATGCGGGAACCATGTTCGAAATAAAACGAGTGCCATTCATTGTGCTGATGCATAAGAAGGGCTTTCTCAGTCGGGCTTTTTGCCAGAAGGAGATCGCCATAGTAGCGATAATTTTTAATGTCCGACTTACTGAACCGGTTACGTAACAACAGGTCATTCCAGTCCAGCGATGCCGATGATTTTACCGGCTGCGCGGCACGGGTTTTCCATCCTGCAGCATCACTACGGGCAGCGAACGCCAGCGTGTGCTTTGTGCCGGCTTTATCGCCGTCAAACGCCCATACAAGACGTGGACGTGGTTTTTCGCCCAGTTCTTTGGCCAGCGTATCCAGTGCGGCCAGCGGATAGTTGTTACTGCTCAGTGTGGCAACTGCAGGTAACCCTGCCTGGCACAGACTCAGTGCGTTGAAGATTCCCTCAGTGATCCAGATTTCGTTCACTTCCTGCAGGTTAATAAAGGGAGGAACCCACCAGTGACCGACATAGCTTCCCCTGATGTTGGCTTTCTGCTTACCGAAGCGCTGAGGCTGGTCAATGATGCGCTCCCATGTTGCACCGCATGACAGCGAAAATCTGACCGTTGCCGACCCCATGCCATCCTTCACGAACGCGCCCTGAGTAAAGCAACCTTTTAGCGGTTCAGTATCCAGCCCCCGCGCCTCACGCAGGTACGCCTCAGCAGCGGCATGTGGGGTTTCAGGGGTGTCCTGGTACCGCTTAGACCAGTCCTCAAAGATTTCAGGATACTGCTCTTTGACAACGACCTGATGGCCGCAGTTGTTTTCACGGCCGCACTTCAGTATCCAGGGCTTTTCTATACTGGTGAATAATTCGCGTTTATGGCATTTAGGGCAAACGCCCTGCTGCAAATATTTATCCCGTTCCTTGAATTCAAAATCCTGAACGAGCCGGCGCACAACGTCCTGCTGTATTGTGGCATTCATAATTAATCCAGATGTAGAAAGGTATAAAAGGCAAAAAACTATATTCGGTATTGTTTGTTATATCGCTCATGCGTCATTAACTCCCAATGCCGCCCCCTATCTTTACTCAATAATCGCCAGCGATAAGAGACATGCACAGAAAAATAATGATGCGGTTTTATAACCTGATATACTTTTTTGCCGCTGTAATATTCCGTCAGCACAGAAAATGCCTTTGCTATGACACTTTCACTTGCATGAGAGGTCACTGTAAGCATCGTCATTTCACACTGGCTATTTTTACAAGATACATCCAGACATAAGAAACAACTTTAGCCTGATGAATGGCATCATATAAAGCGTGATGTTTAACACCATCAAACTTAATAATATTACGAACATTCAGCCCAAGTGTTTTTGACAGTTCAACAACCGTTCTTACATCACGGTCATTCCAGCAGTACCAAAGTGGATCGGCAAACCCGCATTTATCTGATGCATTACGTAAAATAACATTGTCGAACGCCGCACCATTCCCCCATACCTGCACTTTAGATGGGTCAGAATGCTCAGTAATAAAGGATTCCAGATTCGCTAAAGCCAGAGGCAAGTCCAGGCAATCATCATTAAGCAGCTCGCTACGCGCTTCGGCATCCTGACGCATCCACCATAATACGGTTTCTGAACCCATAGTGAGACCGTGGCCTACACAACTGCCCAGGCTAACGCGCTGATAAAACTGCTCACCCATTTCGCCAGTTTCAGGGTCAAAGAACACAGCACCGATAGAAGCAATCGCAGAAGTCGGTTTATTATCCATTGTTTCAAGGTCAATCATTAAATGTTTCATATCGGCTCCTTAACGATGGGAAGCTGCAACAGATTTAAGATGCGAGTTATTACTTTTTAACGCTGTGGTAGCAAGCGACATAAGCCCGGAAATATTATTTTCAATTGGTATATTCCCACCAAACACCATAAGCGTAATCTTGTGCAACTCTTCAAAATCATCATTATCGTTATTAAAACGAGCAGTAGAAGTAATTCCCTCAAGACATTTCGCAAGCTGGATATTCAATTCCATTAACTGCAAGCCATCGCTATGGACAGAGAACGTTTCTTTTTCAATAGCGTTTGCCTGAGCATGGTAACTCTGCAACAGGTTACGAATAAGAGTGGCGTATTTAGTCTTCATGATAATCCCCAATAATATTTAGTTTACTAACGAGCACTTTTATCTTTCGTGAATAAACGGTTCTTCCAGTCATGCCATTCAGGCGGGGCAATTTGAGCCAGATGAAGGGCATAAGCATCCCATTCCCCCCGATGGATATAGATTTCCCCACCTTTTTTTGATGGATTTAGAGGGTCTTTCATGCGGATTACCGGCAGTTTTCCAGCCGTGGCCATTTTGCGAATTGCAGCAGGCGTTTTGCCTATATATTCGGCAAAAAGCTCAGGGGTCACCAACTCTGAAAGCGCCTTTTCTGCTGGTTCCTTCATCTGTGGTATCCTCCGTTAGTTTGGGTTCCTAGGGCGCTTTAAGTCGTTCTAGGGTTCTTTTTTCAAGGTTCTTTTGTAAGAACCAATAATAGTTGCGATACAAGAACCATGTCAAGAAATTATGCGGAGAAACTCCGGCAGATCCGGAAAGCTGAAGGGTTAACTCAAAAAGATTTTTCAGAGCTTACTGGGGTAGCTCTTGGAACAATAAAAAAGTACGAAACTGGCCATCAGCCAGCTCGTGCAGAAGTCTTAGAAAGTGTTATTGAGGTACATATGTTTGAAAAATATACACTCTGGTTAATGACAGATAAGACGGCACCAATTGCGGGGCAGGTGTCCCCGTCTCTCTCCCCTGATGGGCAAGACAACATAACATCATCCCGCTCCACCCGGAAAATTGGCTAAATATCTGGTTTTTCAATGCGTTAGAGCAAAATTTACATAATGATTCATACATCGGAGGGCTTCGCTATGTCGATTAAGAAGCTTGATGATGGTCGTTTTGAAGTGGACGTTAGACCGCGCGGAACCTCAGGAAGAAGGATTCGACGCAAATTTGACAGAAAGGCGGAAGCACAGGCATACGAGCGGTATGTACTGACAAACTTTCACGATAAAGAATGGCAGGATAAACCCGCAGACAGGAGGCTTGTATCCGAGTTAATTTCTTTATGGTGGAGCTACCATGGAAAGAATCACAACTATGGTGACTCATATAAAAAGCGTTTGGAAAAAATCAACCGAGAAATGGCGGAACCCAGAGTGTACGAGCTTACCCGCAACTTCCTGATGAAATATCGTGCAGAACGACTTCATAGTGGAGTATCTGCTGGCACGGTAAACAGGGATTTCTGTTCCATGTCCAGCATGTTCAGTTTGCTGATAGATATGGAAGAATTTCATCACGAAAACCCGTTTCGCGCCGTGAAGAAGTTACGTCTGGAAAACACAGAAATGTCATTTCTGTCCGAAGAAGAGATCCACCATTTGCTGAATGCCCTTACAGGGGATGATCGCAGAGTTGTCGTTCTTTGCCTGAATACAGGAGCACGATGGGGTGAAGCCAGTAATCTTAAAGCTGAAAACGTGATAAGTAACCGTGTGACCTTTGTTAAGACCAAAACCGGCCCAGCTCGTACTGTTCCGATATCGAAGGAAATCGCGGACTACATCCTTACACGCAAATCGGGGAAATTGTTCGATACCAACTATGAGCGAGTTCGCGATGTTCTTCGTAAGATTAAGCCAGACTTGCCGAAAGGTCAGGCACTGCATGTTTTACGCCATACCTTCGCAACACATTTCATGATCAACGGCGGGAATATCATCACGCTACAGCGTATTTTGGGTCATACAACAATCGAGCAAACAATGACATATGCTCACTTCGCCCCAGATTATCTGACTGATGCCATACGATTTAACCCTATGCGTGGGAGTGTCCACATAATGTCCACCGACTAGGGCATTTTAGGGTGTATTAGGGTTAATAAGGCGCTCATAACATATTGATTTATCAATGAGCGCCTTATTTGATAGGCATTATTAACGCACCTTCGGGCGCGTTTTTTGTTGACAGGGTGAAAACAGTACGGGTACTTTACTGACATCACTTAAGGAAACTGATATGAAACACACTCCGTTCTTCTTCGCATTCTTTTTTACCTTCCCCTGAATGGGAGGCTTTCGTCGTGTGAAAAAGAATGCGAAGACGAACAATAAGGCCTCCCACACCGGGGGGCCTTTTTTATTGATAACAATAAAGGCAACACTATGACATCGGAAAACCCATTACTGGCGCTGCGCGATAAAATCAGCGCGCTGGATGCAAAATTACTGGCGTTACTGGCCGAGCGACGTGGGCTGGCAGTTGAAGTCGGCAAAGCCAAGCTTGAATCCCATCGCCCGGTACGGGATATCGACCGCGAGCGCGATCTCCTGGACAGATTGATTACGCTTGGCAAAACCCATCATCTGGATGCGCACTACATCACCCGCCTTTTTCAACTCATCATCGAAGACTCCGTTCTCACCCAGCAGGCGCTGCTCCAGCAACATCTGAATAAGATCAACCCGCATTCTGCGCGCGTGGCGTTCCTGGGACCAAAAGGCTCATACTCACATCTTGCGGCACGCCAGTACGCTGCACGTCACTTTGAGCAGTTTATTGAGAGCGGTTGTACAAAGTTTGCCGATATCTTTAATCAGGTTGAAACCGGCCAGGCCGATTACGCAGTTGTACCGATTGAAAACACCAGTTCGGGTGGGATTAACGATGTCTACGATCTGCTCCAGCACACCAGTCTCTCCATTGTGGGTGAGATGACGGTGACTATCGATCACTGCGTGCTGGTTTCCGGTACCACGGACCTCGACACCATTGAGACGGTGTACAGCCACCCGCAGCCGTTCCAGCAGTGCAGCAAGTTCCTCAGTCGTTATCCGCACTGGAAAATTGAATACACCGAAAGCACATCCGCCGCAATGGAAAAGGTCGCTCAGGCGAATTCTCCGCGCGTTGCTGCGCTCGGAAGCGAAGCCGGTGGCGTGCTGCATGGTTTACAGGTTCTTGAACGTATCGAGGCAAATCAGACGCAAAATATCACGCGTTTCATCGTGCTGGCGCGTAAAGCGATCAATGTTTCTGACCAGGTGCCAGCCAAAACAACGCTGCTGATGGCGACAGGACAACAGGCGGGCGCGCTGGTGGAAGCGCTACTGGTGATGCGTAACCACAATCTGATCATGACCAAACTGGAATCCCGCCCCATACACGGCAATCCGTGGGAAGAGATGTTTTATCTCGACATCCAGGCCAATCTGGAATCCCCACAGATGCAGAAGGCGCTCAAAGAGTTGGGCGAGATTACTCGCTCCATGAAGGTGTTGGGTTGCTATCCCAGTGAGAACGTGGTGCCAGTCGATCCGAGCTAACGTGCAACAAGGCCGGAGGGCGTATGCCTGTCCGGCCTGTTGTTTATGTTGCATAGGCTGGATAAGGCACTTTAGCGGCGCTATCCGGCATAATCCTGCCATTACTGTCGACTGTCATTCGCCTGGCGTAACAGCGTACGACTTTCGCTCTGGAAGCGCTTCGCGTAGTCACCGAACCAGTGCTCCACTTTGCGGAAGCTGTCGATAAACTCCTGTTTATCTCCCTGCTCCAGCAGACTGATCGCTTCGCCAAAACGTTTGTAATAGCGCTTAATCAGTGCCAGATTGCTCTCCGACGCCATAATGATATCGGCGTAAAGCTGTGGGTCCTGAGCAAACAGCCGCCCCACCATCGCCAGTTCAAGGCGATAAATCGGAGAAGAGAGCGCCAGCAACTGTTCAAGCTGCACGTTTTCTTCTGCCAGATGTAGACCATAAGCAAAGGTCGCAAAGTGACGAAGCGCCTGAATGAACGCCATGTTCTGATCGTGCTCGACGGCGCTAATACGGTGCAGCCGCGCGCCCCAGACCTGAATCTGCTCCAGGAACCACTGATAAGCTTCCGGATGACGTCCATCGCACCAGACCACCACCTGCTTTGCCAGGCTGCCGCTGTCCGGGCCAAACATCGGGTGCAGACCGAGTACCGGCCCGTCGTGCACCGCCAGCATTGCCTGTAAAGGACCGTTTTTCACCGACGCCAGATCGACCAGGATACAGTCAGCGGGCAGCGGCGGTAATGTTGCGATCACCTGTTCCGTCAGATGGATCGGGACACTCACGATCACCATGCCGGCATCCGCGACGATCTCCTGCGCGCGATCCCAGTCATGCTGTTCGAGGATCCGCACCTGATAACCCGAGAGGGTGAGCATTTTCTCGAACAACCGTCCCATCTGACCGCCACCGCCGACAATCACCACCGGGCGCAGCGAAGGACACAGCGTCTTAAACCCTTTATCGTTCTCACTGGAATAGGATTCACGCATCACTCGACGCAATACGTCTTCAATCAGATCTGGCGGTACGCCGAGCGCTTCCGCTTCGGCTCGGCGCGAAGCCAGCATTGAGGCTTCGCGTTCCGGTACATAAATCGGCAGGCCAAAGCGGCTTTTGACTTCCCCGACCTCTGCCACCAGTTCCAGACGGCGCGCCAGCAAATCCAGCAGCGCCTTGTCTACTTCATCAATTTGATCGCGTAACGCGGTCAATTCAGCAACCATAACGAACCTCTTAAGCCTGGCGCGCCGCCAACTGGCCGTTCAAGTCTTTGTTAATTTCACGCAGTAACGCGTCCGTCATTTCCCAACTGATGCAGGCATCGGTAACGGACACGCCGTACTTCATTTCGCTGCGCGGTTGCTCGGAGGACTGGTTGCCTTCGTGAATATTACTTTCAATCATCAGGCCGATGATTGAGCGGTTGCCATCTTTAATTTGCGCAACCACCGACTCCGCCACGGCAGGCTGACGACGGTAATCTTTATTGGAATTACCATGACTGCAATCTACCATCAGTGACGGCCGCAGTCCCGCCTGCTCCATCTCTTTTTCGCACTGGGCGACATCTGCCGGGCTGTAGTTAGGCGCTTTGCCGCCGCGCAGGATCACATGCCCGTCCGGGTTGCCCTGGGTTTGCAACAGCGCAACCTGACCTGCCTGGTTAATACCGACAAAACGGTGCGATTGCGCCGCCGCGCGCATGGCGTTGATCGCCGTCGCCAGGCTGCCGTCGGTGCCGTTTTTGAAGCCCACCGGCATCGACAGACCCGATGCCATTTCACGGTGCGTTTGCGATTCCGTGGTTCGCGCGCCAATCGCAGACCAGCTAAACAGATCGCCCAGGTACTGCGGGCTGTTCGGATCCAGCGCTTCCGTCGCCAGCGGCAGTCCCATGTTGACCAGTTCAAGCAGCAGTTGACGCGCAATTTTCAGACCTGCTTCAACGTCAAAAGAGCCATCCATATGAGGATCGTTAATTAACCCTTTCCAGCCAACGGTAGTACGGGGTTTTTCAAAATAGACGCGCATCACAAGATAGAGGCTATCGCTGACCTCTGCGGCAAGGGCTTTAAATCGACGAGCATATTCCAGGGCCGTTTCAGGATCGTGAATGGAGCACGGACCGCACACCACTAACAGACGCGGATCGCGACCGGCAATGATGTCAGAAATGGTTTTGCGCGACTGGGCGATTTGCGCCTCTTGCGCCAGGCTCAGTGGGAATTCCGCTTTAAGTTGTTCCGGGGTCATCAGAACCTGTTCGTCGGTAATATGTACGTTGTTCAGCGCGTCTTTTTGCATGATGGCGATCCTGTTTTAGCTCGTTTGCGATAGTTTTCCTCAATGAGGATGACGTAACGATAACACAACGAGTAAAGATATCAATCCAAAATACGTAAACATTGCGTTACATAATCGACATTTGTTCGATTTAAAGCCCACTATACCGTACATAATAATTTACACGCGGTTATTGTACGGTCCGCTATGCTTTGAAAAACAGGAGAACGAGCAATGACGAGAAGAGTCAGTATCGCAGTCATTTTTCTGCTCAGTGGCTGCCAGATCGATCCTTACACCCACGCGCCAACATGGACCAGTACCAACTGGTATGACGCCGGTATCAAAGATGCAATTTCCGGCGTTGCGGTTAAAGATAATGAAACGCTGGCCGATAGCTTTAACGACCCGGAGGTGGATCGTTCGCAATACCTCAACGGTTATGCAGAAGGTCAGCGTAAAACCTGTCAGCAAAATTTTGTCTATGCCAGAGGCGTAACGGGGAAAACCTTCCCTGCCAGTTGCGATACCGTAGAAAATGCCAGCCAGTTGCGTGAAGCATGGCAACAAGGTGCCGATGAAAATGCTGGCTCAATACGTCTGAATTAATATTTAGTCAGATTTAGCTTAAGGCGTATACGTTAATCTACAAGGTATAATGACGCTCCGCAAAAATAATGCTATTTTGCTTTAAACAAAACATGGATGTATTTTGATGACTGATAAAAGATGCTGGTGAGGAAATCGTTATGTCCGCTTCTCACCGATGCCTGATGCTGCTGGTGCTCTTACTGGCAGGATCGCCAGTTTTTGCAAATGACATCCCTGATGCGGCGAAGAACGTTCGCACCATGGTCTCTGGCATTGTCAGCTATACGCGCTGGCCTGCCCTCTCAGGGCCACCCAGACTGTGTATTTTCTCGTCTTCCCGGTTCGTCAACGTCCTGGGAGACAGCAGTGATACGTCGCTGCCTTATCAACCTGTTATTATTTACACCGAACAAGAAGCATTAACTGCGCGTTGTGATGGTGTTTATTTCGGCAGCGAATCTCCCACTGCTCAGGTTGAATTAGCGAATAAATATCCGTCTAAGGCGTTGTTATTAATTGCAGAACAGAATGCCGAATGCATTATTGGCAGCACCTTTTGTCTGATTATTAACAATAATGATGTCAGATTCGCCGTTAATCTGGATTCCTTGTCACGCAGTGGCGTAAGAGTCAATCCGGATGTATTGATGCTCGCACGGAATAATAAAAATGGATAAGGATCTTTCCCTAACCCCCCGTCCCACATTTAAGCGAGCGTTGCGACGCATCAACATCACCAGCGTGATCGTGACCATGACGTTGATCTGGCTGCTGCTATGTGTGGCCTCGGTGCTGACGTTAAAACAGTATGCGCAAAGGAACCTCGAGCTCACGGCGGCGACAATGACCCATAGTCTGGAAGCTGCGCTGGTATTCGCCGATGATGCCGCCGCCGCAGAAACGCTGGCCGCGCTCGGCCAACAGGGGCAATTTTCCGCCGCTGAGGTTCGCGACAATAATCAGAATGTCATTGCCTCCTGGCGCTACAACGCGCTGGAGAACGACGATAAGCTAGGGGATTTTATTAGTCACTGGCTCTTTCCCTTCCCCGTCGCCCAGCCCGTCTGGCACAGTGGTGAAATTATCGGTGAAGTTCGACTTACCGCACGCGACAGCTTAATCAGCCACTTCATCTGGCTTTCTCTGGCGGTACTTACCGGGTCGATTCTGCTGGCCTCCGGTATTGCCATTTTGCTGACGCGTCACCTGCACCGTGGTGTGGTTGAGGCGCTGCAAAATATCACCGAGGTGGTGCACGATGTGCGTACCAACCGTAACTTCTCCCGCCGCGTCTCTGAAGAGCGGATTGAAGAGTTCCACAATTTTGCCCAGGACTTCAACAGCCTGCTGGATGAAATGGAAGAGTGGCAGCTGCGTTTGCAGGCCAAAAATGCACAATTACTGCGAACGGCGCTGCACGATCCGCTGACCGGGCTGGCAAACCGGGCGGCGTTCCGGAGCAGCATCAGCGCCCTGATGAACGACAATTCAGCCCGTAGCAGCTCAGCGCTTCTGTTTCTTGATGGCGATAACTTCAAATTTATAAATGATACCTGGGGACATGCCGCAGGCGATCGCGTGCTGATTGAAGTCGCCAGACGACTGGCTGAATTTGGCGGCAACCGCCATATTCCTTATCGCCTCGGCGGAGATGAGTTTGCCGTCGTGCTTTACGGCGTCCATTCAGACTATGAAGTCCAGCGAATCAGCGCCGCGCTGTCACACGAGTTTAATCGTCCTTTTGACCTGCATAACGGACATTTAGTCAGTATGACACTGAGTATGGGTTACGCGCTGACCTGGGAGCACGCTTCCGCCGAGAAATTACAAGAACTGGCCGATCGTAATATGTATCAGGCTAAACATCAGCGCGCTGTGCGCTCGATAAAATAAAAAAGGAATGCACACATGCTTAAGCGTCTTTTATCCCCATTCATTCTTGCCACACTACTGCTGGCAGGCTGTCAGGCTCCACAGGGCAAATTCACCCCTGAGCAGATAGCAGCCATGCAATCGTACGGATTTACTGAATCCGCGGGAGACTGGTCCCTGGGGCTTTCCGACACTATCCTGTTTGATAAGAATGACTACAAACTGCGTGCGGAAAGCCAGCAGCAGATTCAGTCGATGGCCGCTCGTCTGGCTTCAGTCGGTCTGAATCATGCGCGTATGGATGGGCATACCGATAACTATGGCGAGGACAGCTACAATGAGGCGTTATCACTCAAGCGCGCCAATGTCGTGGCGGACGCGTGGTCAGAAGGTGCGAAGATTCCGCGAACCAATCTGACCACTCAGGGATTAGGGAAAAAATACCCCATCGCCAGCAACCAGTCGGCGAAAGGTCGCGCTGAAAACCGCCGTGTCGCCGTGGTCATCAGCACGCCTTAGTCCTCAGTCGGCTGGCTGCACGATTACCGCGCGTGACGCGTGAACCCAGCGCAGCCAGTCGACCAGCATAAACAGCAGCAGACTCCCCCCCAGCACCGGCATTGCCAGTCCGAGCGTCATCGCCAGTAACCCAACACCTGTACGCCCCCAAACGCTCAACATGAGCCAGCTTTGAACCAGCGTCTGCGCCGGACTGGCTGATGGGCCGGCAGGACGGCGAATCCACCACAGCCGATAACCAATCACGATCATCAGGCAAAGGCCAACGCCAAAACCGATGAGCAGTAATTGGTTCGGCAATCCCAGCAGAATGCCCATATGAAAATCGACGCCCCAGCGCGTCAACTTCGCCATCAGCGGGAAGTCGGCAAATCGGGTATGGTCAGTCACCTGAAGCGTCGTCGGGTCAACGGCAACGGCATCAACCTGCGTAGGCCATCGGCGATCGATTTCCGTTACCGTCCACCCGTGCTGCGCATCCTTCGGCGGGCGAATCTCCAGCCGAAGCGCATTGAGGCCAGCCGTCTGCGCGGTCTGTAATACGGTATCGAACTGACGGATATTCACCTGGACAGCAGGCATCTCCCTGCCGCCATGGTGGTCTGCGTGCTCATCATGAAGCGGGCGAGCACCATGAAGTTGAGCGTTAAGCTGTGGCGTCAGCCAGCCAAACGCGGCGCGCATTTTATCCACATTGCCGCCAGCCCACTGCGACCAGGTCAGTCCGGTTGCTGAAAACAGCAGCATTCCGACTAACAACAGCCATCCCAGCGTAACGTGCAAGCGACGGTGGTTTTGTACCGGATTGTTCAACCGGCGCCGGGGTCGCGTTACTGACCAGAGTGTAATACCGCCCAGCGCCGCCACCCACATCCAGGATGCCGCCAGTTCACTGTAGAGACGCCCGACCTCCCCCAACAATAGCGAACGGTGGGCATAATCAATCCACTGCCGCAGCGGCAGGATACCGCTGGTGCCGTACACCGGCATATCGCCTTTCACGGCCAGGGTTACCGGATCGATAAAAATGGCCCGATGTTCAGAAGCCGCCAGCGCAGGGTCGGTAAACATGATGCGCGTTGTATCGCCCGGCTCCAGTCCAGGGCGGACGGCGTGCAGGCGCAGGTGCCCACCAGTCACCTGCTGCGCGATCGCAACCTGTGCCGCCAGCGATTGCGGCTCTCCCTGCGTCGTCCCGTTAAGTGCCTGAGCGTAAATGGCCTCTTCCAGCTGCGGCGTCGCCACATACAACGTGCCGGTCAGTGCGGCAACAAAGATAAATGGCCCGACAAACAGGCCGATGTAGAAATGAAGGCGTCGCAGCAGGGTTATCCATGCCGCGCGCGGTGTGCAGGTTGTCATACTTTTCCTCAGAAAAAGCAAAAGAGTGTCGTGACGCTTATGCGTCAATCTTATTTTCAGTAACAGGAAAGTGAGGACCTGCGCGGCGGCGCGCGCGTATCAGGATACAGCCAGGGGAAGAAATACCAGTGTTTTACCGTCGGACGAGTGGGTTGACATTGCACTCTGAGCAGAACGCCGCAGAGCAGAATCATCATCGCCAGGATAAGCCCTGGAACATGAGCCAGTAATACACAATAGCCACAGGCTTCGCCGTGATCGACAGGTATCGGAATGGAAGGAGAATCACCGTGATGCCCGGTGTGCTTCGCCATCGAACTCATCTCATGATGCATACCCAGCATCGCGCTCATTGGATCTTTTTGCAGTGCAACGGAGATTAGCGGGGCAATGACAATCAGCAGGATCGCAAACAACGCGAGACATGCCGCGTGCCGCTGAAAACCTGACTGACGAAATTTACCGTTATTCACTGTCCCTCCCGCAGAGAACGAGGGGCATTGTAAATGATTTATGAACTGAAGGTTAACGTTGTGAGTATTACGGAGATAAAAAAAGGGCCAGCCAACTGGCCAGCCCCTCTAACAGGATGTCGCCTGAGCGATATCTTAGTTAAGACGCTCTTTGATACGAGCTGCCTTACCAGTACGCTCACGCAGGTAGTACAGTTTAGCTTTACGAACGGCACCACGACGTTTAACAGCAATGCTGTCAACAACCGGAGAGTGAGTCTGGAAGACACGCTCAACGCCTTCGCCGTTGGAAATTTTACGAACAGTGAATGCAGAGTGCAGACCGCGGTTACGAATAGCGATAACCACGCCCTCGAATGCCTGCAGACGTTTTTTGGAACCTTCAACAACCCATACTTTCACTTCCACGGTATCACCCGGACGGAAGGAAGGTACGTCCTGCTTCATCTGCTCTTGTTCAAGTTGCTTAATAATGTTGCTCATAATTTAATCTCTTATCCTGGGTAAACTGATAATCGGGGGCTTACGCCATCCCATCATGTTTATGTTGCTGTTGCGCGTGTTCCGTTTTGAACTCCGCCAGCAACCTTGCTTGCTCTTCAGTCAGAGCCAGGTTTTCCAGAAGTTCAGGTCTTCTAAGCCAGGTGCGACCCAGCGACTGTTTCAAACGCCAGCGACGTATCTCAGCATGGTTTCCTGACAGTAACACTGCCGGGACGTCCATCTCTTCTAACACTTCAGGTCGGGTATAGTGCGGGCAGTCCAGCAATCCATCCGCAAAGGAATCTTCCGTTGCCGATGCCTCATGACCCAGAACCCCCGGAATAAACCGGGAAACGGAGTCAATCAGTACCATTGCCGGTAACTCGCCACCGCTGAGAACGTAATCGCCGATTGACCATTCTTCGTCAATTTCGGTTTGGATCACGCGCTCATCTATGCCTTCGTAGCGACCACAGACCAGAATCAGCTTTTGATTCGTAGCCAGTTCGCTGACGCCTGCTTGATCAAGCTTGCGTCCCTGAGGTGACAGATAAATCACCTTAGCGCCTTCACCCGCCGCGCTTTTTGCTGCATGAATGGCATCCCGTAAGGGTTGTACCATCATTAACATCCCCGGTCCGCCGCCGTAAGGACGATCGTCCACGGTACGGTGCCGGTCATGCGTGAAGTCACGAGGACTCCAGCTCTGGATGTTCAGCAGGCCATTTTTAACAGCCCGGCCAGTTACCCCGTAATCGGTAATTGCGCGAAACATTTCTGGAAACAGGCTAACGATACCTATAAACACAAGCCAATCCCCATCACGCCGTCATTTACCGCTTATCCGGTGGTTTAAAAACCAGGATCCCAATCTACTTCGATAGTCCGCGTAGTGAGATCGACTTTCTTGATAACCTGCCCATCGAGGAACGGCACGAGGCGTTCCTTGATACCAAACGCATCTTTCAGGTTTGCCTTAATGACGATGACGTCATTCGATCCGGTTTCCATCATGTCGACGACTTTACCGAGATCGTAGCCTTCAGTGGTCACTACCTGGCAGCCCATCAGGTCTTTCCAGTAGTAGTCACCTTCTTCCAGTTTTGGCAGTTGCGTAGAATCCACGACAATTTCGCAATTGGTCAACAGATTCGCAGCATCCCGATCTTCAACGCCTTTCAGCTTGATGATCAGATCCTGATTGTGGTGCTTCCAGCTTTCCAGCTGTACTTGCTGCCACTGACCCGCCTTCTGGATAAACCAGGGCTGATAGTCAAAAATGCTTTCGGCGTCTTCAGTGGAAGAAAACACTCTGAGCCAACCACGAATACCGTAAGACGATCCCATTTTCCCTAAGACAATCGGGTCCACGGGTGCTTGCGCAGTGAGTTGCTTGCTCATCATGACCACCGTGACAGATTAAGCTGCTTTGCTTACTTCTTTGATCAGCGTAGCAACGCGATCAGAAATGGTCGCGCCCTGGCCAACCCAGTGAGCGATGCGATCCAGATCCAGGCGAGTGCCTTCTTCTTTTTCGCTAGCGATTGGGTTAAAGAAGCCAACGCGCTCAATGAAGCGACCGTTACGTGCGTTACGGCTGTCAGTAACAACAACCTGGTAGAACGGACGCTTTTTAGCGCCGTGACGAGCTAAACGAATAGTTACCATAACATCCTCTTGTGTGAATAAAACAACCGGGCCCCATCGAGGAACGGAGCCCGGTGTCATATTAAAAGCCCGAAAATTTTACTGATTTCTGGGGAAATTGCAATCAGCATCTTGATGCTGGACAGTAAACAAGGGATAGAAGATGTATATCGGTGAAGCCAGTTTCGTTCCGGCGTGCGCGCAAAAAGCGGAGCGTACACGTAGTACGTGAGCATTTCGAGCACACCCCGGAACTAAAATGGCAAACAAGATAGCCTTATACCCTTGTTTTTAGCGACCAGGGAATCCTGGCGGCATCATCCCTTTCATACTTCGCATCATTTTGGCCATTCCGCCCTTCTTCATCTTCTTCATCATGCGCTGCATGTCGTCGAACTGTTTCAGAAGGCGGTTAACGTCCTGCACCTGCATACCGCAGCCTTGTGCGATACGGCGTTTACGGGACCCTTTGATGATTTCCGGCTTCGCGCGCTCTTTCAGCGTCATCGAGTTGATGATCGCCTCCATGCGCACCAGCACTTTGTCATCCATCTGTGACTTCACGTTGTCCGGGATCTGCCCCATGCCCGGCAGCTTGCCCATCAGGCTCGCCATGCCGCCCATGTTTTTCATCTGGCGCAGCTGTTCCAGAAAGTCGGTCAGATCAAAACCGTCGCCCTTTTTCAGTTTCGTCGCCAGCTTCTCAGCCTGCGCGCGGTCAACTTTGCTTTCGATATCTTCGATCAGCGACAGCACGTCGCCCATGCCGAGAATACGTGACGCGATACGATCCGGATGGAACGGCTCCAGCGCCTCGGTTTTCTCGCCAACGCCGAGGAATTTGATCGGCTTGCCGGTGATGTGACGAATAGAGAGCGCAGCACCGCCACGGGCGTCACCATCAACTTTAGTCAGCACCACGCCGGTCAGCGGCAGCGCTTCATTGAACGCCTTCGCGGTATTCGCCGCATCCTGACCGGTCATCGCATCGACCACAAACAGGGTTTCTACCGGATTGATAGAAGCATGGACCTGCTTGATTTCGTCCATCATCGCTTCATCAACGTGCAGACGACCGGCGGTATCCACCAGCAGCACGTCGTAGAATTTGAGTTTGGCTTCTTTCAGCGCCGCGTTAACGATATCGACCGGCTTCTGGCCGACATCCGACGGGAAGAAATCAACGCCAACCTGCTCGGCCAGCGTTTCCAGCTGTTTGATCGCCGCAGGGCGATATACGTCAGCGGAGACGACCAGCACTTTCTTCTTGTGCTTTTCGCGCAGGAACTTACCCAGCTTACCGACGCTGGTGGTTTTACCCGCACCCTGCAAGCCCGCCATCAGCACCACGGCTGGCGGCTGCGCAGCCAGATTCAGGCTCTGGTTCTCTTCGCCCATCGCCGCCACGAGTTCGTTACGGACAATCTTGACGAACTCCTGCCCTGGCGTCAGGCTCTTGTTAACTTCATGCCCAACCGCTTTCTCTTTTACGCGATTGATAAACTCTCGCACTACCGGCAGCGCAACGTCAGCCTCCAGCAGCGCCATGCGCACTTCGCGCAGCGTCTCTTTAACGTTGTCTTCAGTAAGGCGTCCGCGGCCACTGATATTGCGCAGCGTGCGCGACAAACGATCGGTTAAATTATCAAACATTGTCTCTCGCCTGGGGTGGAAACGGTTGGTCGCTCAAGCGACACATGAACAGAATTTTGTCGCAGTATAACATGAAGCCGTCTTTGTTGTTATGCAACGGTTGGAGCCGCGGTCACGTAACGCTATACTGCTTCTCTTTCTCACTGGCCAACTGTCGACACCACTATGCCCGTTTTTGCTTTGCTCGCCCTTGTCGCCTATTCCGTCAGCCTCGCGCTGATCGTCCCCGCTCTGCTGCAAAAAAACAGCGGCTGGCGGCGTATGGCCATTCTTTCTGCGGTTGTCGCGCTGGTGTGTCACGCCATTGCGCTTGAAGCCCGCATTCTGCCGGGTGGTGATAGCGGACAAAACCTGAGCCTGCTGAACGTCGGTTCGCTGGTCAGCCTGATGATCTGTACGGTGATGACGATTGTCGCCTCGCGCAACCGTGGCTGGCTACTGTTGCCAGTGGTGTATGCCTTCGCGCTGATCAATCTGGCTTTCGCGACCTTTATGCCGAACGAGTTCATCACCCACCTTGAAGCCACGCCGGGAATGATGGTCCACATCGGGTTGTCGCTGTTCTCTTATGCGACACTCATTATCGCCGCACTGTACGCGCTGCAACTGGCGTGGATCGACTATCAGCTTAAAAACAAAAAGCTGGCATTCAATAATGAAATGCCGCCGCTGATGAGCATCGAACGCAAGATGTTCCACATCACGCAGATTGGCGTGGTCCTGCTGACGCTCACCCTGTGTACCGGCCTGTTTTACATGCACAATCTGTTCAGCATGGAAAATATCGACAAAGCGGTGCTCTCGATCATCGCATGGTTTGTCTATATTGTTCTGTTGTGGGGACATTATCATGAAGGCTGGCGCGGTCGTCGTGTTGTGTGGTTTAACGTCGCAGGCGCCGGGATCCTGACGCTGGCTTATTTCGGTAGCCGGATATTGCAGCAGTTTGTCAGCTAAGCCTTAAAGGAGGCGCCCCCTGGAACACATCTCCACCACCACGCTGATCGTCACATTGATCGTCATGGTGGTTATCTCCGCTTATTTTTCCGGTTCCGAAACCGGAATGATGACCCTGAATCGCTATCGCTTACGCCACCTTGCCAAACAAGGGAACCGTCCAGCAAAGCGCGTTGAAAAGCTGCTGCGTAAGCCCGATCGCCTGATAAGCCTGGTACTAATTGGTAATAACCTGGTCAATATTCTTGCTTCGGCCATCGGCACCATTGTCGGTATGCGTTTGTATGGCGATGCGGGCGTTGCCATCGCCACCGGCGTGCTGACCTTCGTCGTGCTGGTGTTTGCCGAAGTTCTGCCAAAAACCATTGCGGCGCTGTACCCGGAAAAGGTGGCCTATCCCAGCAGCTTCCTGTTGGCGCCGTTACAGATTCTGATGATGCCGTTGGTCTGGTTGCTCAACACTATCACCCGATTACTGATGCGCATGATGGGCATTAAAACCGATATCGTCATCAGCGGTTCGTTGAGTAAAGATGAGTTACGAACCCTCGTGAATGAATCCCGCTCGCAAATTTCCCGGCGCAACCAGGACATGCTGCTGTCAGTGCTCGATCTGGAAAAGGTCAGCGTGGATGACATCATGGTGCCGCGCAGTGAAATTATGGGAATTGATATCAATGACGACTGGAAGTCCATCGTGCGTCAGCTATCGCACTCGCCGCACGGGCGTATTGTGTTGTACCGTGACTCGCTGGATGACGCTATCAGCATGCTGCGCGTTCGCGAAGCCTGGCGGTTAATGTCGGAAAAGAAAGAGTTCACCAAAGAGACCATGCTGCGCGCCGCCGATGAGATTTACTTCGTCCCGGAGGGCACGCCACTCAGCACACAGCTCATCAAATTTCAGCGTAATAAAAAGAAAGTCGGCCTGGTGGTCAATGAATATGGCGATATTCAGGGGCTGGTCACGGTGGAAGATATTCTTGAAGAGATTGTCGGCGACTTTACCACCTCGATGTCACCTACGCTGGCTGAGGAAGTGACGCCGCAAAATGACGGTTCGGTGATTATCGATGGCAGCGCCAACGTGCGGGAAATTAACAAAGCGTTTAACTGGCATCTGCCGGAAGACGATGCGCGTACGGTAAATGGCGTGATTCTGGAAGCACTGGAAGAGATCCCGATTGCGGGCACTCGCGTGCGCATCGGTCAATATGATATCGATATTCTCGACGTCCAGGAGAATATGATTAAACAGGTCAAAGTGTTGCCCGTTAAACCGCTGCGGGAGAGTGTCGCGGAGTAATGAAAACGGCCCGCCGGTTTTCCAGTGGGCCGTAGGCCGGATAAACATCAGCGCCATCCGGCAATATAAATAGCCGAAAGATTAACCTTTCGCTTTCGCAACGGTCACCATCGCCGCGCGGATCGTACGACCGTTTAGCGTATAGCCTTTCTGCATAATACCCAGCACGTTGCCCGGCGCGATGTCTTCAGACTCGACCATCGCAATCGCCTGATGCACGTTCGGATCCAGCGCAACGTTCGTCTCAGCAATCACTTCAACGCCAAACTTGCGCACCACATCCAGCATCGATTTCAGGGTCAGTTCGATCCCTTCCACCATAGGCTTCATATCCGGATTGGCTTTGTCCGCCACTTCCAGCGCGCGATCCAGGCTATCAATCACCGGCAGCAGTTCATTGACGAATTTCTCCAGCGCGAACTTGTGTGCCTTCTCAACGTCCAGTTCGGTACGGCGACGCAGGTTTTCCATTTCCGCTTTTATGCGCAACACCGCATCACGTTCACGGGTCTGAGCTTCAGTAAGCTGCGCTTCCAGATTCGCAATTTTTTCATCGCGCGGATCCACCTGCTCAGCAGAAGCGTCTGATTCAACCGCCTCAACTTCTTCGTGCTGATCCATGATAATTTCTTCCGGGGCTTGCCCCTCAGGCGTTTTCTGTTCTTTACTACTCATGAATTTCTCCGCGTTTTTTTCGCATTCATCTCGCTAACTTCGCTTATTATGGGGATCAGATTCAGGGTTTCAAGGGAAGCACTCACATTGTCATCAATCTTCGTCACAAGGACCTCGAAAAAATGAATAATCATTTCAAGTGTATCGGCATTGTGGGACACCCTCGGCACCCCACGGCACTCACGACACATGAAATGCTCTACCGCTGGTTATGCACGAAAGGGTATGAGGTCATTGTTGAGCAACAAATCGCTCACGAGTTGCAGTTGAAGAATGTGAAAATTGGCACCCTGGCGGAGATTGGCCAGCAGGCAGACCTCGCGGTGGTTGTCGGCGGTGATGGCAATATGCTGGGTGCGGCGCGAACGCTGGCGCGATACGATATCAAAGTGATCGGTATCAACCGTGGCAATCTCGGCTTTCTGACTGACCTTGACCCCGATAACGCGCAGCAACAGCTCGCCGACGTGCTGGAAGGTCATTACGTCGCGGAAAAACGCTTTCTGCTGGAAGCACAGGTGTGTCAGAAGGACTGCCAGAAGCGTATCAGTACCGCCATTAACGAAGTGGTGCTGCATCCCGGCAAAGTCGCGCATATGATTGAGTTTGAAGTCTATATTGACGAAAGCTTTGCCTTCTCTCAGCGTTCCGATGGCCTGATCATCTCAACGCCTACCGGTTCCACCGCCTATTCCCTCTCCGCCGGCGGGCCGATTCTGACCCCGTCGCTTGATGCCATCACGCTGGTGCCGATGTTCCCGCACACCCTTTCTGCGCGTCCGCTGGTCATCAACAGCAGCAGCACTATTCGGTTGCGCTTCTCGCACCGCCGTAACGATCTCGAAATCAGTTGTGACAGTCAGATCGCGTTGCCGATCCAGGAAGGTGAAGATGTACTGATCCGCCGCTGTGACTATCACCTGAATCTCATCCACCCTAAAGATTATAGCTATTTCAATACATTAAGTACCAAATTAGGCTGGTCAAAAAAATTATTCTAATTTAACACCAACCTCTTTACTGTATAAAAAACCAGTTTATACTGTATGTAATTACAGTTATGGTTTTTCATACAGGAAAACGACTATGTTGGCACAACTGACCATCAGCAATTTTGCTATCGTTCGTGAACTTGAGATCGATTTTCAGAGCGGAATGACCGTCATCACCGGTGAAACTGGGGCGGGTAAATCTATTGCAATTGATGCGCTCGGCTTGTGCCTTGGTGGCCGTGCTGAAGCCGACATGGTCCGGGCCGGCGCCAGCCGTGCTGACCTGTGCGCCCGTTTTTCGCTGAAGGATACCCCTGCAGCCCTGCGCTGGCTGGAAGAAAACCAGCTTGAAGAAGGACGTGAGTGTTTACTTCGCCGCGTGATCAGCAGCGACGGGCGTTCCCGTGGTTTTATCAACGGGACTGCGGTTCCCCTCTCTCAGCTTCGCGAACTGGGACAACTGCTCATTCAAATTCATGGCCAGCACGCGCATCAGTTGCTGACCAAAGCTGAACACCAAAAATCCTTGCTTGATGGCTACGCGAATGAATCCGTGCGGGTGCAGGATATGGCTGCGCGTTACCAACTCTGGCACCAGAGCTGCCGTGATTTAGCACATCACCAGCAGCTGAGTCAGGAACGTGCCGCTCGTGCGGAACTGCTGCAATATCAGCTTAAAGAGCTGAATGAATTTAACCCGCAGCCGGGTGAGTTTGAACAGATTGATGAAGAGTACAAGCGCCTGGCCAACAGCGGCCAGCTTCTCTCCACCAGCCAGAATGCGCTGTCACTGATGGCAGACGGTGAAGACGTTAACCTACAAAGTCAGCTCTATACCGCAAAGCAACTGGTTAGTGAACTGGTCGGTATGGACGGTAAGCTCTCAGGCATTCTTGATATGCTGGAAGAGGCAACGATTCAACTCACGGAAGCCAGTGACGAGCTGCGCCACTATTGCGATCGCCTGGATTTAGACCCTAATCGCCTGTTCGAACTGGAACAGCGTATCTCGAAGCAAATTTCGCTGGCCCGTAAACACCACGTCAGTCCGGAAGCGCTGCCACAGTATTACCAGTCGTTACTGGAGGAACAGCAGCAGCTCGACGATCAGGCCGACTCGCTGGAAACGTTGACTCTGGCCGTGAACAAACACCGCCAGCAGGCGCTGGAAGCAGCGAAAGCGCTGCATGAGCAACGTCAGCACTATGCCCAGGAACTGAGTACCCTCATTACCGAGAGTATGCACTCACTCTCTATGCCACACGGTCGTTTCACTATCGACGTGGCGTTTGATGAGCACCATCTGAGCCAGGACGGCGCAGACCGCGTCGAGTTTAAAGTGACAACTAACCCAGGCCAGCCGATGCAGCCGATTGCCAAAGTGGCCTCCGGTGGGGAACTGTCGCGTATTGCTCTCGCCATTCAGGTGATTACCGCACGTAAGATGGAAACCCCGGCGCTGATTTTCGATGAAGTCGATGTCGGCATCAGTGGTCCAACAGCCGCAGTGGTCGGGAAATTGCTGCGTCAGCTCGGTGAGTCAACACAAGTGATGTGCGTCACGCACCTTCCACAAGTGGCGGGATGCGGTCATCAGCACTTTTTTGTCAGTAAAGAGACCGACGGCGAAATGACCGAAACGCACATGCAACCACTGGATAAACGCGCACGGTTACAGGAGCTGGCGCGCCTGCTGGGCGGCAGCGAAGTAACGCGCAACACCCTAGCAAATGCGAAAGAACTGCTGGCAGCGTAAACTTTTTTGCACCCTAACGGTCAGAGTAGACAACAAAAACGCCGTCGGACCCGTAAGCAAAAGGTTTTAAAGTGGTGAAAGGTCTATTATCATCGGCATATTACATATGAGCCACGTACTGCTCGGGCCCGAAAAGGAATCAAATCACTATGCGCTGTAAAACGCTGACTGCTGCCGCAGCAGTATTATTGATGTTGACCGCAGGCTGTTCCACTCTGGAGCGAGTGGTTTACCGCCCTGATATCAACCAGGGGAACTATCTGACCGCGAACGATGTAGCCAAAATTCGTGTGGGCATGACGCAACAACAGGTTGCCTATGCGCTGGGTACGCCGATGATGTCCGATCCGTTTGGCACCAACACCTGGTTCTATGTGTTCCGTCAACAGCCGGGCCATGAAGGTGTTACGCAGCAAACGCTGACGTTAACCTTCAACAGCAGCGGTGTATTGACCAATATCGATAACAAGCCTTCGTTGACCAACAATCCGTAAGCTTGTCTTCAGATAACAAAAAAGGTGCTCTCAGAGCACCTTTTTTGTTATCTGCTATTTTTTTGCCGATTTCTCTGCCCGCTGTCTGCGCAACTCTTTCGGATCGGCAATCAGTGGTCGATAAATTTCTACCCGATCGCCATCCTGTAACACATCCGCCAGCTTGACCGGACGACTGTAAATACCGACTTTGTTTTTCGTCAGGTCGATATCGGTTCGCAGTTCCAGCAGCCCCGACGCGCGGATAGCCTCTTCGACCGTTGCCCCCGGCTGCAACGTCACCGGTTGCAGGTACTGTTTCTCAGGCAGCGCATAGGCCACCTCAACGACAATCTTAGGCGACACGGTAGACCTCTTTGGCTCGAACCGTAAAAGCCTGCACCATATTGGATGCCAGCTCTTTGAAGATACGGCCAAACGCCAGCTCGATCAGCTTATTGGTAAACTCGAAATCGAGATGAAACTCAATGCGGCAGGCATCCGTACTCAGCGGCGTAAATTTCCAGCCACCAATCAATTTTTTGAACGGACCGTCGACCAGATGCATCAAGATACTCTGGTTACTGGTTAACTGATTTCGCGTGGTGAACGTCTTGCTGATCCCCGCCTTAGAGACATCCACTGCGGCCGTCATCTGTCCTGGTGTAGACTCGAGAACACGGCTGCCGGTACAACCCGGTAAAAACTGGGGATAGGACTGAACATCATTCACTAACTGATACATCTGTTCCGCACTGTAAGGGACTAACGCGGTTCGACTAATCTGCGGCATAGCTCTTTCCATCAACAAAAATCGAACAAATAATACCATTTATCACAAGGTAAAAAAAACGCTATCCCACAATAGGGTACAACCACGTTCATGTTAAGATATCTCCTTGCGCCCCAAAGGATGAAATGGGGTGTTTTTCGATTCCAGATTACCTATACTGAGCGGCACTATGACGAAGAAAAAAGCACACAAACCTGGCTCAGCCACCATCGCGCTCAACAAGCGCGCGCGACACGAATACTTTATCGAAGAAGAGTTCGAAGCGGGACTCGCTCTGCAAGGGTGGGAAGTGAAATCCCTGCGCGCCGGTAAAGCCAACATCGGCGACAGCTATGTGATCCTGAAAGACGGCGAAGCGTACCTGTTCGGCGCTAACTTTACGCCGATGGCGGTGGCCTCCACGCACGTGGTGTGCGATCCCACTCGCACCCGTAAACTGCTGTTGAATCAGCGTGAACTTGATTCCCTGTATGGTCGCGTGAATCGTGAAGGCTACACTGTTGTCGCCCTTTCTCTGTACTGGAAGAATGCCTGGTGCAAGGTCAAAATTGGCGTAGCGAAGGGTAAGAAACAGCACGACAAACGTTCCGACCTGAAAGAACGTGAATGGCAACTGGATAAAGCGCGCATTATGAAAAATGCCGGACGCTAACGATGTTATTATGTGACCTGCCTCGCATTTGAGGTAGGTCATCATTATTTACCTGTTGAAACTCCAAAAATATATTCTCTCCTTTATTATTTCTATTTCCCCGAAACGTAAAACTGATAAGAATATATCTTCAACCCTATTCATATTACGTACATAGTCCAATAATCTAATACTTCAAATAATTTTTTTTGACATTTTAATAGTCAAAAATACCAATACAATTTATGTAAGAAATCAATACCTATCCGGCTAACAGAAATCATAAAATTAATTTCAATACAATGAGATAAATCACACTCGCTTTCCGCACCGTACCGTTTCACGTCGCCAATCGGTGCAAAACTGTATATATTTTACCGCCACTAAACAAATCGCAAATATACGTTAATTTGCAGAATGAGTTCTTTCTGACTATATCATCTAATACGAAAGTACCAGTGGATCAAAAAAACAAAGGGTTATTCAACGCAACAGAAACCATCATCTGCACGGCCATAACATTGTCATCACCGGCAAGAATTCATCCACATGATGAA
Source organism: Citrobacter sp. RHB35-C17 (assembly GCF_013816795.1). NCBI lineage: Bacteria > Pseudomonadati > Pseudomonadota > Gammaproteobacteria > Enterobacterales > Enterobacteriaceae > Citrobacter > Citrobacter sp. RHB35-C17. The sequence continues at coordinate 3,537,340 of NZ_CP057150.1, forward strand.
CGGGATCGCTCGTCTGTACTTTTCCCTGCCCGGTAGTTTTAACGAATTTATGCACAGAGCTAGCCATCAGGAGTGATCATATGCGTCATCTCGCCGTTATATCCAGGTTGACGGGCGTTTCCACCAATGTTGAAGCCTCTGAAGTCACACTTAATGCCCCTTCCATTGTGAAATTATCCGCAGAGCGTAGCGACATCAGCCAACTGGCTCGTGTGAATCAGGATCTGGTGATCACCTTTACGTCCGGTGAAAAACTGACCGTTAAAAATTTCTATGTGGCGAACGACCAGGGGGCCAGCCAACTGGTGCTGGAAGACAGTCACGGTGCTCTGTGGTGGGTGGAAAACCCGGAAAACGGTCTGCATTTTGAACAAATTTCAACCATTGACGATTTACTGGTTACTGCCGGCGAATCTCACGAAGGCGGAGCACTCTGGCCATGGCTTCTGGGTGGCGCGGTTGCTGCCGGTGGAATCGTGGCCATCGCATCCTCGGGAGGTGGCAGCAGTCATCATCATGATAACGACAATGGTAATCCTGATGATGGTTCCGGGAACGGCGGCACGCCGGGGGACGCGGGCGGAAATAACGGAAGTGGAAATAACAGCGGCGGCGATAACAACACGAACCTTCCGGGCGGGGAAAATTCCACACCACCGACGGCCCCTGTGATTACCAGCGCAACAGATGCCGTCTCCGCCATTACGGGGGCGATTCAGGAAAACCAGAGCACCAACGACAGCCAGCCGATGATTGCCGGTACAGGTGAAGCTGGCTCCGTCATCACCCTCTATGACAATGGGCAGGTCATGGGGATCGTTATCGTCGATGAACAAGGAAACTGGAGCTATAAACCCGACCTCCCGCTTTCCGAAGGCGAACACGTACTGACCGCGACCGCGACGGACGAAAACGGTAATACCAGCGCCATCTCCGGTGATTTCACCTTTACCGTCGACACGATTGCCCCTGATGAGGTCTCCGGGTTAGCGATTTCTGAAGATGGGCTCTGGGTTTCAGGGATCGCAGAAGCGGGTTGTGTCGTCACGATTTTCGACAACCAGCACAATGTCCTGGCCTCGGTTCAGGTCGATGACACTGGCCGGTTTACCGTTCGCCTCACTTCAGCGCAAACCGATTCCGAACAGCTGTATGCCGATATTTCTGACGCTGCGGGTAACGAAGGTGACGAAGCCGCCTTTCTCGGTTCCGACTCAGGTTTTCCTGATGCCCCCACCATTACCGGCATCATTGATGACACGCAACCCATCGCGGTGACGTTAGGCAGCGGTCAGTTTACCAAGGACACCACCCCCACCCTTACAGGTACCGCGTTGCCTGGCGCAGTCGTGACCATTTATGAAAATGGTATCGCGATCGGCACGGCGAGTGCCAACGATGGCACGTGGACGTTCGATCTGACAGATGTGCCTGAAGGGTTGCACAACTACACGGCCACGCAGACCACAGAGGACGGCGTCAGCGGCAATACGATAGAATTTGCGGTCACCGTGGATACTACCCCACCGGCGGCTCCCGACGATCTGCTCGTCTCGCAAAACGGAACCGTCCTGACCGGCAACGCCGAGGCGGGAAGTAAAGTCACCATTGCTGACGCCAGCGGCACCACGCTCGGCACCGTAACCGCAGACAGCGAAGGGAAATTCAGCTTCCCGCTCAACCCGCCACGGGTAAACGGAGAAGTTCTGACCGCCATCGCCACGGATAAAGCGGGAAATGACAGCTCGCCAGCCAACGCAACCGCTCCAGATACTACGCCTCCGCAGGCGGCCGGTGATCTGGATGTTTCCGACGATGGGACAACCGTAACCGGTACCGCCGAGCCAGGCACGACGGTGACCATTTACGGCAGCGACAACACCCCGCTGGGATCTGAACAGGTTCAACCCGACGGTTCATTCACCGTCACACTGAACCCACCACAAACCAACGGAGAGATTTTAACCGCCATCGTCAAGGATCCGGCGAATCTGACCAGTCCTCCGGCGACCGCCCTCGCCCCGGACACGACCCCGCCGCAGCCCGCCGGAAACCTGGACGTCTCGGATGATGGCACCACCGTAACGGGGACAGCAGAACCCGGCAGCACGGTGACGATTCGCGATCCGGACGGTAACCCGATTGGCCAGGGTCAAACCGACGGCGAGGGGAATTTCACCGTCACGCTGGACACGCCGCAAACCAATGGTGAAACGCTTACTGCCACAGTGACCGATCCGGCAAATCAGAACAGCACGCCAGCCAACGTTACCGCGCCGGATACCACCGCGCCGCAGCCACCTACGGCGGTTATTTCAACAGACGGCACCACCCTGACCGCCACCGCCGAACCCGGCAGTACGATTACGATTAAAGACAGTGACGGCAATACGCTGGCGGAAACCGGTCCGGTACCGGAGAGCGGAACGCTGGTGATCACCCTTAACCCGCCGCAGGCCAACGGTGAAACGCTGAGCGTCACCGCCACCGACGCCGCGAGCAATACCAGCCAGCCAACTGACGTTACGGCCCCGGATATCACAGCGCCAGACGCCCCCGTCATCAGTGCGATTATCGATGATGCCGGCGCGCAGAAAGGCAATCTGAGTAACAGCCAGCGCACGGACGACAACACGTTGACCTTAAACGGTACCGGTGAACCCGGCGCAACCATCACCATTCTGGACGGAGGGACCCCGCTTGCGGGAACCGCCACCGTGGACAGCAACGGCAACTGGACGCTCACCACACCGGTGCTGGGCGACGGCGACCATACCTTCACCGTCACCGCGACCGATGCGGAAAACCAGACCAGCACACCTTCTGCACCCATCACGATTACCGTCGATACCACGCCGCCAGTCGTTCCGATCGTGACCCTGACTGACAACACTGGCAGCAACGTAGGTGAACTGACGGACAACGACGTGACCGACGCCACGCAACCGGTGTTAAGTGGAAGCGGCACCGCCGGAGACACCATTACGGTGTATGACGGAACGGCGATCATTGGCACGACAAAAGTTGCGGAAAACGGGAGCTGGAGCTTTACCCCGACTCCCGCGCTGGGCGAAGGCGACCATACGCTGCGCGTCACCGCCAGCGATCCTCTGGGCAACACCAGCGAGAAATCCTCCCCGATAACCATTACGGTGGATACCACCGCCCCCGACACTCCGGCGCTGACGCTGACGGATGGCGCAAATGGCCCACTCACCGACGGTCAGGCGACCCGGGAAACCCAGCCGGTTCTGAGCGGTACGGGAACAGATGGCGATATCATCAGCATTTACGACAATGGCGATCTGGTTACCACCGTCACGGTGAATAACGGCGTCTGGAGCTACACGTCGGATGCCCTTGATGAAGGCGACCATGTTTTTACCCTCACCAGCACCGATCCGGCGGGCAATATCAGTGAACCCTCCGCGCCGATCGGCATTCTGGTAGATACCACCCCACCCGCCGTGCCCAACCTGACCGTCACTGACCGCGTCGGCAATCAGACCGGCACTCTCGATAACGGTCAGTACACCGATGATACGCGACCGCTGCTGAGCGGAAGTGGTACGCCAGGCGACACGATCACTATCACGCTGGATGGCGTCGCGCTGCCATCGCTGGTGATTGATAATTCCGGGAACTGGAGCATCCCGTCGCCACTGCTGTCGCAGGGCGACCATATCATCAAGATCACCGCGACCGATCCCGCCGGTAACAGCAGCACCTCGCCGGATCGCATTGTTCGCGTGGATACCCAGGCGCCAGGCACGCCAACGCTGGTTGTGAGCGATGATGACGGGGCGTTGAACGCCGGAGCGCAAACCAACGATACCACCCCAACGCTGAGTGGGACGGGCGAGACGGGTAGCATTGTTACCATTCTGAATAACGGCGTGGAGATTGGCACTGCCGAGGTCATTGATGGCGTCTGGAGCTTTACCCCGGATAGCGCCCTGGTCGAAGGCCATTACAACTTTAGCGTGACGGCAAAAGATGCCGCAGGTAACACCAGTCAGCCGTCAGAAGCGACTGGCATCATCATTGATACCCAGGCACCCGACGCGCCGTTTATCACCTCGCTGGGCAGTCCGGCAGTCACCAATCAGCCCGGGTTACCCATTAGCGGTACCGGCGAACCCGGCAGCACCATCACCCTGTCGAATGGCAGCACGGTGATTGGCACGGCTGAAGTCGATTCCGCAGGAAACTGGACGATCACCCCGGATTCGCCGCTCACCGAAGGCAATTACACGTTGACGGCAACGGCCACCGATCCGGCGGGGAACGTCAGCACACCTTCCGCCTCCATCTCGCTGAACGTCGATCTGACTAAACCGGCGTCCCCGGAGGAGGTAACGATCACAGCCGATGGCGCGACGGTCAGCGGCACGGCAGAAACCGGCAGCACGGTGACAATCCGCGATACCGACGGCAATGTGATTGGTACGGGCGTGGCAACAGACGGCACGTTCCAGATTCAGGTCACGCCAGCGCAAACGGGCGTCAATTCGCTGACCGCTACGGCGCAGGATGCCGCCGGTAACACCAGCGATCCCACAAACTTTACCGGCTCCGGCACCGGGTTGCCGGTCATCAGCGCGATAGTCGATGACACCGGCACCATTCAGGGCGATCTGAAGAGCGGACAAACCACTGACGATACGCAACCGGGGCTGCGCGGCGTTTCCACACCGAACTCAACCGTCGATATTCTGGTCGACGGCATCGTTGTCGCGTCAAACGTCCCGGTTGACGAGAACGGCAACTGGAACTGGACATCCACCGCCACGTTAGCCGAAGGCCTGCACACCTTCGAGGTTATCGATACCGTGGATGGCAGCAAAGCGTCAGCCGTGGTCAACATCACCGTCGATCTCACTCCACCGGCACAACCGTCGATTGGCAGCGTGACAGATGATGTCGCCCCAGGTACGGGAACGCTGACCAGCGGGCAGACGACCAACGATACCCGTCCTACCCTGAGCGGCAGCGGCACCAACGGCGAAACCATCACGATTTACGATGGCAATACGCCAATCGGTCAGGTACAGGTCGTCAACGGCACGTGGAGTTTTACGCCTCCCACCGGTCTGGGGGAAGGCAGCCACAATCTGACCATCACTGCCACCGATGCGGCAGGGAATACCAGCGTCGCGTCGGAAGCATTTGTCGTGGTGGTGGATACCACGCCGCCAGTAGCGCCAACCCTTACCAGCGCCACGGATAACAGCGAGCCGCAAACAGGCGTCATCAGTAACGGTGGCAGCACCAATGACACCACACCCGCCTTTACCGGCAGCGGTGAAGAAGGCAGTACGATTACCCTCTATGACAATGGCGTGAAAATCGGCACCACGCAGGTCACCAACGGTAGCTGGAGTTTTACCTCTCCGACGCTTGCCACAGGCTCACATGCGATTACCGTCACCGCCACCGATGCGATGGGTAACGTCAGCGCGCCTTCCACCGCGTACACGGTGAACGTCGATACCACCGCGCCACGGGTACCGGTGATTCAAAGCGTCACCGATGACACCACCCCGTCAACCGGCGTACTGGCGAACGGACAAAGCACCAATGATACTCAGCCAACCTTCCAGGGAACGGCGGAGCCGGGCGCCACTGTTACGCTGTATGACGGCGGACTCGCCGTGGGCAGCGTGGTGGTGGGCACCGATGGAAGCTGGTCGCTCTCACCGGATACCCCATTAGGCAGCGGCCCACACAATCTGACCGTCACGGCCACGGACGCGGCAGGCAACGAAGGCCCGTCCGCCGCGTTCACTCTGACCGTGGACACACAGGCGCCATCGGCTCCTGTCATCAGTTCCGTCAGTGATGATGTCGCCCCGAATAGTGGTTCGCTGAACAACGGACAAAGCACCAACGACACGCGGCCAACGCTGACCGGAACCGCCGAAGCGAACAGCACCGTCAGCATTTTTGACGGCACCACGCTGCTAGGCACCGTGCAGGCCAACGGTACAGGCGCATGGACCTTTACGCCCACAACCGCACTGGGCAATGGCTCACACACGTTCAACGTAACCGCCACAGACGCGGCCGGTAACGTCAGCCCTGGCACCGCCTTTACTGTGGTCGTCGATACGGTTGCCCCTCCGGCTCCCACCATCGTCAGCGTCACCGATAACGTGACGCCAGGAACCGGTGCGCTCACCAGCGGGCAAAGCACCAATGATACCCGCCCGATCATGACCGGAACCGGTGAACCCGGTAGCACCATTAACGTCTACGATGGCAACGTTCTGCTTGGCACCGCCACCGTGACCGAAGGCGGGAGCTGGAGCTACCGGCCGGACGGATTGTCCCAGGGGGCCCACTCGCTGAGGGTCACCGCCACCGACAGCGCGGGCAATACCGGCCCGGCATCAGCGAATTTTACGCTGACGGTCGATACCGTTTCGCCTGGCGCGCCAATAATCAGTAATGTGCAGGATGACGTTGGCCCGGTCACCGGCAGTCTGAGCAGCGGTCAAACCACCAACGATGCGCGTCCTGTTTTCACCGGCACCGGTGAACCGGGGACCACAATCAGCATCGCGGACAACGGCGTTCCCCTCGCCAGCGTGACGGTTGAGGCGAACGGGAGCTGGACCTTTACCCCCACCAGCGATCTGGGCCAGGGGAATCATCCGTTAACCTTCACCCCAACGGATGCCGCCGGTAACGTCGGTCCTTCTGCCAGCTTCACCGTCACGGTAGATACCGCCGCGCCGCTGGCACCGGTAATCACTTCTGTGGTCGATGACAGCGCGCCGCAAACCGGCAATCTGTCGCCCAATCAGAGCACCAATGACACTCGCCCTACGCTTAACGGCACGGCAGAGCCAGGCACCACGCTAACCTTTACCGATAACGGCACGGTCATTGGCAGCCTCGTTGTCGGTACGGACGGCAACTGGACCTTCACACCAACCACCGCCCTGACTAACGGCGCGCATACCCTTGCTGTGACCGCGACTGACGCCGCGGGCAACGTCGGTCCGGCGGCCAGTTTCGCCGTCACGGTGGATACGCTGGCGCCAACCGCGCCGGTGATTACCACCATTCTTGATGATGTCAGCAATATCATCGGTCCCGTCGGCAGCGGACAAAGCACCAATGACACCCTGCCAGAGCTGCGTGGCACCAGCGAGCCGGGCGCATTCATCACACTCTATGACGGCGCAACGTTACTCACGCCAACCCCGATTCAGGCGGATGCCAACGGCGCGTGGAGCTTTACGCCTACCACCGCACTGACGGAGGGTACGCATACCTTTACCGCCAAAGCCACCGACGCCGCGGGCAATGTCAGCGCATCATCGGCGACATCGACCATCGTGGTGGATACCACGCCGCCCGGCACGCCGACCAATCTGGCGGTAGTCACCAACGGCAGTCACGTCACCGGTACGGCAGAGGCCGGCAGCACGGTCATTATCACCAGCAGCAATGGCACGGTGCTGGGTACCGGCGTTGCGGACGGCACCACTGGCAGCTTTAACATTCTGATTACCCCTGCGCAGGTCGGTGGAGAGACGTTGCAGGTAGTCGCCCAGGACAAAGCGGGTAATACCGGGACCTCCGGCAGCGTCATTGCGCCGTTCAGTGGTCTGCCTGGTGCCCCGGTGATCGCCTCGTTGACGGACGATGTGGGCTCTATCACCGGCCTGGTGGCCAACGGTCAGGGCACCAATGACGCCAGACCGTTGTTAAACGGGACGGGTCAGCCGTTCTCCACCATCACGGTGTACAGCGACGGCGTCTCTATTGGCAGCACCAGCGTGGATGCGCAAGGTAACTGGTCACTGACCCCGCAGGCCAACATCGCCGACGGAACGCACATCCTCACCGCCACAGCCACTAACACCAACGGCACCAGTACGCTGTCATCCGGTTATACCGTCACGGTGGATACGGTCACGGCCGCGCCAACGGGCACCGTGAGCGCCGACGGTGCCAGCATCAGCGGCACCGCTGAAGCGGGCAGTACGGTGAGCATCACGCTTAGCACGGGCTTAACGGTGACCACAACCGCCAACAGCAGCGGCAATTACACCTATACCTTCGATCGCAAACAGACCAGCGGCGAGAACATCAGCGTCAGCGCCACGGACGCCGTCGGCAACGCCTCGACCCCGACGCAGGTCACCGCGCCAACGCTGCCCATCTCGGCCAGCGATAACGTTGAAAATCTGGAGTTAACCTCCAGTGCCACCGTCACAACCGAGCAACTGAGCGACTATGGTTTGCTGCTGGTTGGCGCGCTGGGCAACGTGGCGAACGTGTTAGGTAACGATACGGCAGCCGTGGAGTTCACCATTCAGGACGGCGGCAGCGCCAGTCTGGTGATAGACGCCAGCGCTACCGGGGTTGTGCTCTCGTTGCTGAATACGCAGGAGGTGGCGATCCAGAAATATGATGCCGCGACTAACTCGTGGACCACGGTCATCGACACCGCGCAGGCACAGTTTGCCAATTTACTGACGCTCGGCAGCAGCGGCGTCACGGTGAACGTGTCCGGACTGGAGGGCGGTACTTATCGGGTTCTGACCTATAACACCGCGCTGCTGGCAACCGGCTCTTATACCGCACTGAACGTCAGCGTCGAAGAGACCAGTGCCGGTACCATCACTACCACTACGCCGCAGACTGGCAACGTGCTGAATAACGACAGCGCGCCGCAGGATACTCTTGTCACCACAGTCACTAACGCCAACGGACAAGTCTTTACGCTTTACGCTGGCAGTAACGTCATTCAGGGTGTCTACGGCACGCTGACGATTAATCAGGACGGTAGCTACAGCTATGCGCTGAACCCGAACAGTCCGGCCTCAGTGATTGGCCGCACGGATAGCTTCACCTACACCATCAACGGCGGCGGCAACAGCGCCTCGGCGAAGCTGGTGATTACTCTGGGCAATGACGCTCCGGTCAGCAGCGTGACCGCCGTCGATAACGTCTCCACCCTGCCCTATGACACGCATGTGGAGGCGATCAACAACGGGGCGTCCTCGCAGGGCGGCTTTACGGTGGTGAACGTCAGTCTGGGCAACGTGCTGGATCTGGGCGTACTGGACAAACTGAGTAACCCGATTATTTTCGACGTTGAGCAGGGTTCTACGCGCACCATGACGCTGCAATCCTCCATTGGCGGCGTGGCGGTGGCGTCCAGCTTCGATCTGTACATCTATCGCTTCAACGACGTCACCCAGAAGTTTGAACAGTGGCGAGTGGAGAAAAACTGGCTGAACGCACCGCTGCTGGGCGGTCAGTCCGACAAGCTGACGCTGAATCTGCCGGGCGGCGAATACCTGTTCCTGCTGAACCCGGCATTTGGCGTCACGGCGTTAACCGGCTATATCCTGAACGTGCTGGAGGATCATGTTTACAGCGTTGACAGCCTGACCACCAGCACCCAGGGCAATGTGTTGAGCGATGATATCGCCCCCGCCGGCACGCTGGTCACCCAGGTAAACGGTGTGGCGGTTGCCGCTACCGGCCCGACGACTATTGTCGGCACCTACGGCACGTTAACCATTGATGCGAAAGGGAACTACACCTACACCCTGAAAAGCGGCGTAGGCGCGGACGGCACCAAAACACCGGACAGCTTCATCTACACGGTGAAAGCGCCAAACGGGGATACCGATACCGCCTCGCTCAATATCCAGCCGACTGCCCGTCCGCTGGATGCCGTGAACGATGTCAGCGATACCCTGTTGGCCCCGTCCGTACAGGACACCACGAGTTATCTGGATTCCACCGTCGGGAGTGCCAGTTGGGGAGTCCTTGGCAGAACCGGTAGCGGCAGCGGAACCTTTGACGTCGCGGCAGGCACCATTCTGAAAGGCGCGTCCATCGTCTTTGATGTCTCGACGCTGGTGACGCTGGGCAATCTGACCATTAGCTGGTCAATACTGGAAAACGGCGTGGTCGTTCGCTCCGGTACCGTGCCGGTCGCCAATATCACGCTCGGCGGCGCCACCGTGACCGTCAATCTGAGCGGGCTGGAGCTGGATGGCGGCACCTACACGCTGAATTTCACCGGCAATAACACCCTGGCGGGCGCAGCGACCATTACGCCGAAAATCACCGGGACGACGGTCGATCTGGATAACTTCGAAACCTCCGGCACGCACACCGTCAGCGGCAATATCTTTGACGGCAGCGACTCCGGCGGTGCGATGGATCAGTTGAATACCGTCGATACGCGCCTGACCATTACCGGTTACAACGGCAGTACCGCCACGCTGGATCCTTACTCCAGCGCCACTACAACCATTCAGGGCCACTACGGTTCGCTGCAAATTCGCACCGACGGTTCGTACACCTACACGCTCAACAACGGTGTGGCGCTCTCGTCCATCACCACGAAGGAGACATTCACTTACACGCTCAATGACACCCACGGTCATACCGATACCGCCACGCTGACGGTGGATATCGCCCCGCAGGTAAGCAGTACCGTGCAAAGCGACGTGCTGGTGGGATCGGTATATGGCGACACGCTGATCTACAACCTGCTCAACGCCAGCGATGCCACGGGCGGCAACGGGACTGACACATGGAGAAACTTCTCGCTGGCGCAGGGCGACAAAATTGACATCGCCGATTTGCTGGTGGGCTGGAACGGGCAAACCGCCTCGCTGGGCAACTATCTCAGCGTCAGCACCAGCGGCGGCAATACCACCCTCTCTATTGACCGTGACGGGGCGGGCAGCACTTACCACTCCACGCAACTGGTAACCCTGGAGAATGTACAAACCACGCTGACGGAGCTTATCGAACAAAACCATATTGTGACCTGATAAAGGCCAGTAGCACGACCACACAACGACCCCGGGCGCACGCTCGCCCGGGGCAAAAAACAACGCTCAATTAGGGAAGAAAATGGGAAAACGACAGCTTACTTTCTGGTGGCTGGCGGGCAATCTGTGCGCTGCACCCGCTATCGCTGCCGTGGAAATGCCCCGCATCGCCCCGCAGCAGTGGGTTGAACGGCAGGAACTGCCCGCGCTTGATGGCCCGATGCCGCAAAGCGGCGACAGCGCCGCGCCCGGCGAACTGACCCTCTCTCAGGCGGTCAATCGCGCTGTCACCTGGCATCCATCGATCGCGGAAGTGGTCGGTAAACTGTATGCCCAAATTCAGCAGGTCGATGTTGCAAAAGCCAAATACTATCCGCAGGTTAACGCCGGGATGAATAACGGCTATACCAACACCTATTCCGACAGCGGATTCAGCCCGTCGCTGGTACTGTCACTGTCGCAAATGCTCTATGACTTTGGAAAAGTCGCAAGCCAGGTGCGGGCAGAAAACGCCGGCGTGGCGCAGGAGCAGGCCAACGTGCTGCTTAGCATTGATACCGTCAGCCATGAAACGGCAACCGCTATTGTACAGGTGCAGACCTGGCAGCAGATGGTGGCGGTGGCAAAGGAGCAACTGGATGCCCTGAGCACCATTGGCAGGCTGGCGAATCAGCGCAACGATGAAGGCGCCAGCTCGCTGTCGGACGTGGTGCAGACCGATGCGCGCATTGAGGGCGCCCGCTCCCAACTCGTACAGTATCAGGCCAATCTTGAGAGCTCGCAGGCGACGCTCATGACCTGGCTGGGCTGGAAAAACCTTAACACCATCAGCAACGACTTCCCGCAAAAGCTGGGCCGCAGTTGCGAACGGGCAAAACTGGATGACAAGCTGGTACCCGCCGTTCTTGCCGCCTGGGCGCAGGCCAACGTCGCCCAGGCTAATCTCGACTACGCCAACGCGCAGATGACGCCGACGGTTTCGCTGGAGCCGGAGGTTCGCCACTATCTCAATGATAATTATGCCGGGCATGAGTCCGTTGACCGCACTCAGTATTCGGCGTGGGTCAAAGTGGAGATGCCCATTTATCAGGGCGGCGGCTTAACCGCCCGGCGCAACGCCGCCAGCCACGCGGTGGAATCCGCCCAGTCAGCCATCCAGCGCACCCGGCTGGACGTGCGCAAGAAGCTGCTTGCGGATCGCAGTGAAGCGATGAACCTGGTGACCTCCTTGCAGATCCAGAAGCGTCAGGAGACGTTGAGTGAACGGACGCGCGAGCTGTACCAGCAACAGTATCTCGACCTTGGTTCCCGACCGCTTCTCGATGTTCTTAACGCTGAACAGGAGGTCTATCAGGCGCGCTTCGCACAGTTACAGACAGAGAGTCAGTTGCATCAACTGCAGCTTAACTGCCTGTACAACACCGGTCAGATGCGCCAGGCCTTTGGTCTGGAAAACCGCACCATTCAGTCAGTGGAGATTCAGCCATGACTCACGCCGACACTCCTGGCGACGAGCGCATCACCGCACCGGCGCTGGCCAACTGGGCGCGGGCAATGAGCCATATCGCCACCCATTATCGTATTGCCTGTTCTCCCGGCGCGTTGCAGGCCAGCGCCCCGTGGTTCCAGGATAAACCGATGCCGCAGGCGCTCAGCCAACTGGCCCGCCAGGCCGGACTCTCTTTTCAGCCGCTGGCTCCCAGCGAACAGTCGCTCACCCGCTGGCGTCTGCCGGTGGTGATCCAGCTCCAGGAGGGTGAACTGGTACTGGTTGAACAGTTCGACGGCGAAGACCAGCTTGACGTCTGTTTTATCAACGGCGAACTCCAGCGCAACCGGATCGCCCTGCGCGACCTGCTGCCGACGGTCCGTTTCATTATCGCGTTACGTCCGCTTTCCGCCGTGAAAGACCGCCGGGTGGATACCTATATCTCGCGTTTCAAACCCGACTGGCTGAAAAGCCTGGTGCTGAAAGATCTACGTCCTTACGGCCCGGTGATGCTGGCTGCATTGCTGATCAACATCCTGTCGCTTTCCGGGATCGTCTTCTCGATGCAGGTGTATGACCGGGTGATCCCCGCGCAATCGTGGCCGTCGCTGTATGTCCTTGCCGTCGGCGTTTTGATCGCCATGTTGTTTGGTTTTCTGCTGCGACTCGCCCGTGGTCATGTGATGGATCTGTTGGGTAAGCGCGCCGATATGCGGGTGTCGGATCGCGTGTTCAGCCACGCTCTACGCCTGCGTAATAGCGCGATCCCGCGCTCCACCGGCAGCTTTATTTCGCAGCTACGCGAGCTGGAACAGATCCGCGAGATGGTGACCTCTTCCACGATCTCCACCATTGTGGATCTGCCCTTCTTTTTCCTGTTCATCGTGGTGCTGGCGATCATCGCCCCGCCGCTCGCCTGGATCGCCCCGGTCGCCGCGCTGCTGATGATCCTTCCCGGTCTACTGTTGCAAAAAAAGCTCGCGGAGCTGGCGAATCAGTCAGCGCACGAGGCCACGCTGCGTAACGCCGTGCTGGTCGAAAGCGTTCAGGGGCTGGAGGACATCAAGCTGATGCAGGCGGAGAACCGGTTTCTGCAACAGTGGAACAGCTATATCCGCATCACCGCCGAGTCCGGACTGCGCACCCGCGAACTGTCGCAAGGGCTAATCAACTGGGGGGTGACCGTCCAGGGGCTGGTTTATGCGGCAATGGTGATGTTTGGCGCTCCGCTGGTGATTGAAGGCACGCTGACGACCGGCTCGGTGGTTGCTGCCTCCATGCTTGGCTCAAGGATGATCGCCCCGATGGGTAATCTGTGCGGCGTGCTGGCACGCTGGCAGCAGGTGAAAGCCGCTAAAAAGGGGCTGGACAGCATTATGGAACTTCCCACTGAGACCCAGCGTGACGAAACGCGGGTGCATCAGGAGATCTTTCACGGTCATTATCTGTTCGAGAACGCACAGTTTCGCTATCACAGTGAAGATCAGCGAGTGCCACTGCGCATTAACCGACTGGAGATCGCCGCCGGCGAGCGCATCGCGGTGCTCGGGCGCAACGGCGCGGGCAAATCCACGCTGTTGCAGGCGCTGGCAGGCGGCGTGGATCTGGTCGAGGGCGACGCCCGTCTCGATAACCTCAGCCTGCCGCACATCGATATGGCCGATTTGCGCCGCAACGTCGGGCTACTGAGCCAGAACGCGCGCCTGTTTTTTGGCACCCTGCGCGAGAACCTGACGCTCGGCGCCCCGCACGCCAGCGACGACGAGATATTTACCGTGCTGGAGATTTGCGGTGCGGCCAACTTCGTGAAACGGCTGCCGAAAGGGCTCGATCATCCGATTATGGAAGGCGGCAGCGGGTTATCCGGCGGTCAGCGACAGTCCATTATGCTCGCCCGCATGCTGCTGCGCGCCCCCAATATCGTCCTGCTCGATGAGCCCACCGCCTCGCTGGATGAGCATTCCGAACGCGAGTTTATTCAACGACTGGGACAGTGGCTCGGCAACCGCACTCTGATCGTCGCCACCCATCGCGTACCGGTACTGGAGCTGGTCGAACGGGTGGTGGTGCTTAAAGAGGGGCAACTGGTGATGGACGCGCCGAAAGCGCAGGCGCTGGGGCAAAGTCGAATGGCCACGCAGGTCAACACGCGGGAGTGGAAAAATGAAAACCAGTCAGCCTGACGCGACCCACGACGCGCTCGACGACAGCCGCGAGCGAGAATTCTCAGGTGCCAGCCGCATCATCTGGCTCACCGCGATCTTGTGTCTGCTTCTCTCGGTGTGGGCGTGGTTCGGCATTCTTGATGAGGTCTCGACGGGCACCGGCAAGGTAATCCCCAGTTCGCGCGAGCAGGTATTGCAGTCGCTCGACGGGGGGATCCTCGCCGAACTGATGGTGCATGAAGGCGATCAGGTCCAGGCGGGACAGGTACTGGCGCGAATGGACCCAACGCGCTCGGAGTCTAACGTCGGCGAAAGCGCCGCCCGCTATCGTGCCTCGCTGGCATCCAGTCAGCGCCTGACGGCTGAGGTTAGCGACAAGCCGCTGGTCTTCTCTGACGAACTGAACGCCTGGCCGGATCTGGTCGCCTCGGAAACGCGGCTTTACACCAGTCGCCGCGCGCAACTCGCCGACGCGCAGTCTGAGCTCAAAGAGGCGCTGACGCTGGTGAATAAAGAGCTGGCGATCACCGAGCGGCTGGCAAAAAGCGGCGCCGCCAGCCACGTCGAGGTGCTGCGTTTGCAACGGCAAAAAAGCGATATTGGTCTGAAGCTCACGGATTTGCGCTCGCAATATTACGTCCAGGCGCGCGAGGCGCTGTCTAAAGCCAACGCCGAAGTGGCAATGCTCTCCGCCATCATTAAGGGACGCGAAGATTCGGTGACCCGCCTGACCGTTCGCTCACCGGTTCGCGGCATAGTGAAGAACATTCAGGTCACGACCATCGGCGGCGTGATCCCGCCAAACGGCGAGATGATGGAGATCGTACCGGTTGACGATCATCTGCTGATTGAAACGCGTCTGTCGCCGCGCGACATCGCTTTTATCCACCCCGGCCAGCGCGCGCTGGTGAAAATCACCGCCTACGATTACGCCATTTACGGCGGACTGGAAGGCGTTGTCGAAACCATTTCGCCGGATACCATTCAGGACAAAGTGAAGCCGGAAATCTTCTACTACCGCGTTTTCATTCGTACCCATCAGGACTATCTGCAAAACAAGCTAGGACGCCGTTTTTCCATCGTACCGGGCATGATCGCGACAGTGGATATAAAAACAGGTGAAAAAAGCATCGTCGACTATTTAATCAAACCGTTCAACCGAGCCAAAGAAGCGCTGCGCGAGCGGTAAATGCCTGATGATTTGGGGTGGAAAGGGCTGTCACAAGTCTGTTATACTTGTCTTAACACATTGGGGCTGATTCTGGATTCGACGGGATTTGCGAAACCCAAGGTGCATGCCGAGGGGCGGTTGGCCTCGTAAAAAGCCGCAAAAAATAGTCGCAAACGACGAAAACTACGCTTTAGCAGCTTAATAACCTGCTCTGAGCCCTCTCTCCCTAGCTTCCGCTCTTAAGACGGGGATCAAAGAGAGGTCAAACCCAAAAGAGATCGCGTGGATGCCCTGCCTGGGGTTGAAGCGTTAAAACTAATCAGGCTAGTCTGGTAGTGGCGTGTCAATCCGCAGGTGCCAGGCGAATGTAAAGACTGACTAAGCATGTAGTACCGAGGATGTAGGAATTTCGGACGCGGGTTCAACTCCCGCCAGCTCCACCAAAATTTTCCATCGGTGATTACCAGAGTCATCCGATGAAGTCCTAAGAGCCCGCACGGCGCAAGCCCTGCGGGCTTTTTTGTGCCTTCAATTTGTCCCGCGAAGTCCGAAGAGAACTAATTAAATCCGAACCTTTTAGGCCCATTGATAGGCCCAACGAAAAGCCCTATTGTTTTCGTTGGGCCTAAACGCATGGAGACTCCCCATGGCAAGAAAAACCAAGCCGTTAACCGATACGGAAATCAAAGCCGCCAAACCTAAAGATGCCGATTACCAGCTGTATGATGGTGACGGGCTTACTCTGTTAATCAAGTCCAGCGGTAGTAAGCTCTGGC
This sequence comes from Citrobacter sp. RHB35-C17, assembly GCF_013816795.1. Taxonomy (NCBI): domain Bacteria; kingdom Pseudomonadati; phylum Pseudomonadota; class Gammaproteobacteria; order Enterobacterales; family Enterobacteriaceae; genus Citrobacter; species Citrobacter sp. RHB35-C17. The sequence goes on from NZ_CP057150.1 coordinate 3,553,758, forward strand.
AGTTCCGTTACTATCGACCTCTGACCAAGCAGCGAACCAAGCAGAGCTTCGGAGCCTACCCAGCCGTCTCCCTTTCTGATGCGCGTAAACTCAGAGCTGAATCTCGAGTTTTGTTGGCAAAAGATATTGATCCTCAGGAACACCAGAAAGAACAGGTGAGGAATTCTCAAGAGGCCAAAACCAACACCTTCTTGTTAGTTGCCGAGCGTTGGTGGAATGTGAAGAAAGCCAGCGTAACAGAGGACTATGCCGACGATATCTGGCGCTCGCTTGAGAGAGATGTTTTCCCAGCAATCGGTGATATCAGCGTCACTGAGATTAAGGCTCATACTCTGGTTAAAGCTGTTCAGCCGGTACAGGCCAGAGGTGCATTAGAGACTGTTCGCCGCCTTTGTCAGCGTATTAACGAAGTCATGATTTATGCGCAGAACACGGGCCTGATTGATGCTGTTCCCAGCGTAAACATCGGAAAAGCCTTCGAGAAACCGCAGAAGAAAAACATGCCAAGTATCCGCCCGGATCAACTTCCACAGTTAATGCAAACAATGCGTACGGCAAGTATCAGTGTGTCCACGCGGTGTCTGTTCATGTGGCAGCTCCTCACCATTACCCGCCCTGCCGAAGCTGCTGAGGCACGATGGGATGAGATCGATTTCAATGCTAAAGAATGGAAAATTCCAGCAGCTCGAATGAAGATGAACCGAGACCATACGGTTCCACTATCGGATGAGGCTATCTCAATTCTGGAAATGATGAAGTCCCTCAGTGGTGGTCGAGAATTTATCTTTCCCAGTCGCATCAAACCAACCCAGCCAATGAACAGCCAAACAGTGAATGCAGCACTCAAGCGTGCTGGGTTAGGAGGTGTTCTCGTTTCTCATGGCTTGCGTTCTATCGCAAGTACAGCTCTCAATGAGCAAGGGTTTCCGTCTGATGTTATTGAGGCAGCATTGGCTCATGTAGACAAAAATGAGGTACGTCGCGCTTACAACCGCAGTGATTATCTTGAGCAACGCCGCCCTATGATGCAGTGGTGGGCTGATCTTGTTAAAGCAGCGGATGAAGGGCGCATGATTGAAAATAACATGACAGTGTTATCACTTGTTGTTTGAACTTTATAGCCGAGGCTGGTATCAAATTGATTTTTGGGCTTGTAACAAACTGTTATACAGCAAATATCAGCTTTCGTAGCCATGAGTTATTCACCTTGATAAACGAAGCCTTGGCCTTAGTGAATAAGGCTTCGCCAACTCTCACAGTTCATAACAGAAGCAGTCTTGACTATTTGTTACCCTTCTTTTTTCTTGTCACCGTTGCATCGAAGGCTTCTTTGACGATGTCCACCTTAGTAGACCATTGTTTAATAATGGTATCTCTCAATGCTTCTTGGCTCATCGTTGCGACCCTATGCTGGTTGCTAGAACTCTTAATGGTGAATTCTGGCGCTTGGACAAACGACCATAAGTCCTCAAGAATATCGTCCACTGCTGCAGTTTTGCTTTTCCAACCAGACTTTACTCCCTTTTCATGCAACATTTTAGCTAATTGTTCCTGAATAGCTTTATAGGTTTCTGCCTTTCCTCTGCCCCCCTCCTTACCTGCATTCGCGCGTTTACGAGATAATTTCTTCTCTTTTTCCCAAAATGTTTTTACCCATACCATCCCTGTACATTTATCCAACAAACCAGATGCCACTTGCATAGCTTTGATCGCAACAGCCTCATTTTCTTTTGATACAGAAACGGCCCATCTATAGGCCAACATGCCAAAAAGCAGATTAGACTCAAATGCTTCATGAATTAATAACTTCGGTTTAAACCAGTAAGGCCTTGTATTAAAACAAATTTCACTCTCAACCTCTCTCCAGCAGGCCTGAACAGGATCGTATAACTCTGTATATTCTTCCTTGTATTTGATTTCACCATCTTCTTCATGGAATTTCTCCTCCCGGAGATGAGGGTCTGCATAGCGCAAGACCTTGGTTCCTATCTTATTTGAGCACCAGAATCGTTTTCTCAACCACGCAAAATAGTTCTCTAAGTCAGCATTTTCTTCCTCTATGATCACAGCAGTATCATGCCACTCAGTACGAGATACCTCATCAGCCAGACACTTAACTTTATAGCTAACTTCGGCGTAAATCTTAGAAAAACTCAATACCTCCCCCCCAACTCCTCAAGTTCACAACCATGCAAAATCACGTAATAAAAGTTATTTTGCCAACCGGATTTTAGTAGAAAAAAAGTCAAGTTATCCTCTCTTAAACCAAATAGCACCAATGAGAGGTAACTCAGTATGAACGCAACTAATGTCAAAATTCTTCGCCTTTCAGCAGTTGTAGATAAGATAGGAATTGCCCGTTCTACTATCTACGACTGGATCAACCCCAAGTCCCCACGTTACGACGAGACTTTCCCTAAGCAGCGACGCTTAGGGCAGCAATCTGTCGGCTGGCTAGAGTCCGAGATCGATGAATGGGTTTTGCTCCGAAATCAAGTCAAGCCGTAGAAGCATATAGAAATCGCCGCTTCAACACTGTGATTTATTTAAAATTTACGAGGATTCTATGTCACGTTTATCTGTAACGATTAACTCGCCATCTATTAGACAAACAATCAAAAGCACGGCCAAACGAAGCAACTGTACTGAATCATCAGTCGTTTTGTCTTGCGTATCTACATTGGCTCCAATATTGGAAAAAATGAATGAAAACCATCAATCCGCGCTTAACCTGCAAGGAAGACTGCAGAAATTTATCGTAACTGAGACGATTTCTCAACTAAGAGCCAACCCTTGTATTGTTCCTGAAGAGATTTGTAAAATTATTTATCAAACATCGATTAAAGGTAATTCTTTAATAACACCTGCAAATAGCCATCAACAAAAATCCGGTAATGACTCAATGAGTAAAAGAGAGGCCATAACGATAAAGGAACAACTGAAATCACATAAAGAATCAATCAACGCAAAAAAAATTATATACATTTATAATGAGAGAGCAATAGATCTCAGGACCTTACGCGTGCATGGGCGAGCAAATATAATTCCGATTAAAGAAGATAGATATGATAACTACTTCTTCGATTTCGATCATATTCAATTATTATCAACGTCAGATCTAATAACATTTGGCACTGCTGAACTTATAAAAAAGAAAAAGATAGCCCTCCCTCACCCGTATATTTGCTGGATAGATATCCATCATGTAAATAACTTATCAATAATGCTTCCGGTTGCTAATGTAACTGATGTATCAACATGCAGAAAGGCATCTAGTGATGTCATTGTTATCAACCCATTTTCTAGTGATATGCAAAGTCGGTAATATCGACCTGAAAGACAGCGAAATCAGTTTTCGCAAGTTCAAACCCATATGTGATTTTCTAGCAACAACATACATCACGCAAATGATAATAGGAATCAATACCTTTAATTTCTTGGTGTTTGTACATAGTAAAAAGGTTTTCAACGTATCAAAAACTATTAATGATACCGGAGTGATGCAAATGCACTGTCATTTATACCTTAAAAGTCTAGATGCACGGGGCATCAACGACATAAAGAATCATGCTGCATATCAGGCAATATGTGACAGATTTGCTGTCTCCCCAGATGATGTTGTGATTGAAATAGTTGATGATCAAAAACCACTATCAGAGCAACGTTTGCTTAAGGAGTTAGTCACACAAAAAATCAATCGTAACGATACACTAATTATACCTCATTTAAGCTGCCTCGGCAGAAATGTTGAGGATATAGAGGAAGCTTTATTTTTTTGCTTTCGAAAAGAGATAAACATTTACTGTTATCACTCTTATACAAGAATCGAACCAACAGCTGAGAGCTGCATATCATTCCTAATAGCTATTCAGACAAGTGTTGATATTCACAATCTGAAATCAACCAGAAGCAAATACCGAGGGATGAAAAATACTTTGGGGAGGAAGGAAGGTAGTAGGTACAAAGCCGACATAGTTAAACTTAAGACAAACGGATACAAACAGACAGACGTCGCAAGGTTGTTGAGGATCAGTATATCGACAGTTAAGCGACACTGGAATACCACAATTATTGGTTAGTTTTCAACGCTAATTGCAGAGTAACTTTTTAACTGCCATGTCAGGCTGGGGCTGCGCTCACCTCAAATTTTGATGTTGGATAGGTATTATAATGGCAACACACTCTTACTACCTGTATTAACCGGTAAGAGTAACTATCAGATCAGTATGTCCGAACTAAGATCTGATACCAATATATACCTTCATCACTGAGTAATGATAGCCCTGCCTGTGTGGCAATAACCAATGCGGTCTGGAAAAGACCGTAGGACTAAACACATAGGAATACTAAGATGAAAACGTATAAAGGCTCACATGGGGATCACGTTCTGCAGTATTGGGTCAAGATTAACCAATTACTCTGTCGCTTGACTGACCGTTACCCCAGACTAACGGCGGTACGTGTCGATCTGCATTATCCGAAGATAGTCGATAACGGAGACAATATATGCTGTTTCCCTAATCTTGAACCAGGGGTGATATCTCGAATGCGTGAGTCCCTTAAAGCTAAATTGGAAGCTGACCGTATTCGTAAGAAGCGTGAAGGTAAGCGTATTTACCGTTGCCCTTTATTTATTATGTGGGCTAAAGAGTATTCCGAATCGGGTAAATGCCACTACCACATTTGCCTATTGTTCAACAAAGACGCTTACTACCACCTCGGGGACTACGAACGGGAAGACAACCTGAGAGGGATGATTACAGGTGCATGGTACAGCGCCCTAGCTTTGCAACGGGATGATTGCCCTGACCTGGTGACATTCCCTGATAACTGTCGCTACGTACTAGATAACGAAGACACTGGCTTCGAGGATCATTACCAGGCGCTGCTAACTCGATTGGACTACCTAACCAAAGTCGAATCTAAAGTGTTTGGTGAAGGGGATCGTAACTTCGGTTGCAGCCAAATCGATCTGTAACTACTTGTGGCCTTCTCTGCGTGGGAAGGCTTTTTTACATTTGAGATAAGTGGTATGTCACTAAATCGCACAAATCAATCCGATAGCTGTTTTCCGCCTACACCTACCGAAAAATAAGCGATGTAGTATATTTACGTGTCTACTCAGGTAATTCACTCATATCGTCTAACGCTCTGTCAGTGTCTGAATATCCCTGCTGACACATTTATTTTCGATAACGAATGCGGTCTTCAATCTTATGGATCGCGTTAAGTGCTTCATGACCTAGTTCCTCTTCGTCGCAAAGACTGCGTAAACGTCCTAGGTCATCGGCGTCACCAAACTGCCCAATCACTTGAATGGAAAAGGAAGCTATGCGCGCCTGATCGTTCATTAACCCGTGTTCGTGGTACGTCTTCTGCGACCCATGGTTGGTCAATGCATCGCGGCAGATAGCTAGGGCTGTTTTCGGATAGCGCGCTGCAACGTTAATTCTTGTACCATCCGTAGACAACATTCGAGATGTTGAAGACCACAGTGCTCCGGCACTTGCCGAAGAGGAGTAATCCAGTAATGTAGTCCGTGCACCGAGAGTCTGAGGTGAAGACTCGAGTTCGCAAATGCTTAACCGGCAAGCCCAGTAAGCTAATTCCCCGCAGGCCCGCATAGTTTCATCAACATCGATAGTCGATGTCACAGTGGCAGGAAGTGGGAGGTCTAAAATCCCCATCGCTTCGTGTGCTGCGAAAAACACCTCGACTGTATCTTGTGGCATAACCGACTTTTTGGCTGGCAGCCTAAGCCAAGGTTCAATAGCCTCAGAAACTGATGAGTCACCGAAATCTGCGAGCTGACGAATCAGAATATCGACAAACGAAACATACTCGGTGCTTGCCCCTTTGAGTGCCTTGAAAAGGAACTGCCGCTTCTGAGCGCTGGCGAGATTATTTATCTCTTCCCAATAAATGCCGTCATACGGATGATCAAATTGTCGAGAGAAGATATTCCATGCTTCGGTATCGGCCTGCGGTCCCGTCTCGGAGCATACACTTTCGATCTCCTCTAAGACCACCGTTCTGTAGTTTTCTTCTTCGGTTTCTAATCCACCTAAACCCTTCAGTGCATCAAAAATCATGGAATTCATAAACACGCCCAATTTGTCCATGGAGTCCTCAAGCGCCGCGATCATCTTTGCTTTTACGGCATCATCCACATTTCTCAAGTGTACACAAAAGTCCAGCGTGTCTAGCTGAAGGTGGTAGGGCAAGCTCTGCAGTCGCTCAAGAAGATTCAGCACACATGGCGCTGCCCACGGAGCGTACTTCGTGAACTTGGTGATTCCGAGAAGGACGTAGAATTCGCTATGTGTGCTCGCTTCCTTCCATGATTTTTTCAGAGCTTCACCAAATTCGCTCCCTGGACTATGGCGAAAACTTAGGCCACCACTATGGACGAAGGACACAAGCTGCGAAAGCGCGATCTTACGATTGAACACATAGGCTTGGCTAAATGTCTCGTGCAGAAGTGGTACCTTTTTGGCCCTTGCTTCCTTATAAAGCTCCCGATTGGCTTCGGCAATTTTTCCTTCCATGACGCGACATGCCGTCATGATTTGTTCTAAATGGCCCCCCTGCATTAGAAGCCAGCCAATAGCAGGAAGAAAAACTTCAAACTTCGAGAGGGTTGGCCGATGATAGGCAGTTTCAATCGAACAGCTATGCCATCCCTCGCCATTGATCAGGAAGCGCAGTTCAGAAGTCTCTGCGACCATTTCGGCGAATAGCACGTCAAACTTTGCTTTGACGGTACGTCTTGCGGCTTCTCCACACTCTCCTCGGACGCAAGACTCCAGGATGCCCTTATCAGTGGTTTTTTCCAAAATATCCTTTAGTGTCGAATCGTCCTCCACCGCACCGAGAATAAGAGCCTTAGAGCCATGAAACCGTGGAGATCGCAGAATAGCTTGTATTCGCTCAGAATCTTTACGCGCTACCCGGATTACAGATTCCGCCATGAAGAAATAGAAAAACATTTCATGAGAGAAGCTAAGTCTGTCACCACGCTGTGACACAAGCCGCGACTCAAGGATCGCGTACCGTGCCGCGTCAGTCACACTTGCCGCATCGCAAAATCTGTCAAACTCTCGAATGGACACACTAAATGCAGTTTGAGAGATCAGTTCTTCTGCAAACCCGGAAAGAGCGCGAATTCCCGCCGTTGCGAAGTTGCCGAGGCGCATGCGAGTAACCGTGTCGAATAGAACGAACGTACTTGCCCCAGCGGGCAGTGAAGCTGCTGCCTGCCCAATGAGTTCAGCTTCAAGCCCAGAGAGTGCTATTTCAAGGAGAGACTGGCAGTTTGTGAAGTTTTCATCTTCTTTGCTAAGTTTTGCGAGCTGTGACTTCAATGCGGATTGTGGCGGGCTGACAAGAGCCTCTTTTACTGACAGAAGCTCTTGCCTAGCCATGATGCCTTGTGAGGTAATCACAAGGCCTGCACCATAGCGTAGTGAAAATACTTGAAGGCTTCGCGTTAAAGTAATTCGCAAATGCTCTGGGCATTCGTTATAGCCGTCGAGAAACAGTACAATATGCCTTAAAAGGAGACGACTTGCTCTTAATATATCGCGCACGGAAGCACCGAGTAGTCTAAGCTCGGCATCAATTATTTTCTGAAGCTTACCCTCGAAGTCTTTGCCTTGGATGTGGATAGGCAGCACACCAGCCTGCATACATTCTGTGGCGATACGCGCACTTAGCAAGGACTTTCCACATCCTGACGGTCCCCTGATCAGAAGTGCAGATTGCGACGACAGAGCCATCTCAAGAATCTTAGATGCCGAGATCAGTTTGTCATCAAGGAGGTATTGGTCCTCTACCAGTCGTGCACCAGTTGGCCCATGATACTCCAAGAAAGCGGATTTATAACTCGACACTGTTTGCTCCGATATGAGCACAGTTTCATGAATTGCTGCATCTCTTTCCGATATGCGTTCAAGGCTCAAATGGGCTGCGAGCGCTTGGCATTGCACTTCATTTAGTAAGGCTCCTGACCTTGAACTGAGAGAAATCTTGATCGCATCCAGTCCGCCAGTGACTACCTTGAAATCACTCGGTGGCAATGAGGAGCCTGACGGAATCACAGGTGTAATGGCCAGCAAAGCATTGGGATAGCCGGTAAGATCGCTGAATAGCGCGGCCATCGCGTCACGCAACGCATTCTTGGCACCCAGGGCTTGAGTGTACCCGTTGCGTAGCTGTCGACTGCCATACGCTCCGGCCTGGGTCCAACGGCCGTTGACACTGCCTTTGATGGGTTGTGTATATCCCTTGGCTTCAATAACAAGCGTAGTTGTGGCGGAAAAGACCGCAACATCAACCTGACGGCCGTTAACGTTGAAATTGGCGAATATGTAGGCCCACTCGGAGCCCTTTTCTAAAGCATCGCAAACGGTGACCAAAACATCGCGATCCGAGGCGTGTTCTATACGCTCTCCGATAAATAGCCGAACTCTGTTCCCATTGCGACGTGCTGTGCTCATCAGGTTGAATTATCCTTACGACGCGCTAAATATCAACACAGCACCCCACTCACCCCGACCATTAATTCCGCTTCTTTAAATTCAGGTGGCATTCTTTCCATTAGATGCCTGCCGAAGTTGGAGAGGGGCGCATACCTTAGCGTTCCAAGCTACCATATTCCCTCTCAAATTTCTCAGTTGCTGAATCTGGCCGCCATTAAGTTAACTGATAATCATCCTTTTCACAGAACTACCAAGTTCTAGACAGCTTGTGCCTCGGCCTGATTTTCGCGAGGCGCTGTTCGGTACAGAATCCTGGTGCCCGGGCAACAAAGTGGCCAAACTGCTGCCATGGAACGTGGTTCTCATCGATAAATGACCGCCATTACGGTGCTCACGTAACGCTTAATTTTGATAATTACTCCAAATAATTTCAGATAGATATCATCACTGTGAATCCTCCCGCATCCTTACCGGATTGCGGGGTTTTATGTTTTTTCACAGAGATCACCTTATGAATTAATCTAAAGGCCTTCAGGCCATCGAAAAGCCGCTTGCGCCTCTACCCTGCCTTACGTTTTCCGTAGTCACGTTTTTGAACACTGACGTAAATCCAACACATTACGAACCAATGTTGGGCATTATGAAAATTCGCAGTTGAATAAGAAGTTTCAACTTAAATCACTGTTTCAACTGTATTTTACACGACGAACAATGTCAGATTCTGAATCTTACCGAGGTAAAAATATTTCTAAATGTAACAATTTATGTACTCTATCGTAGGTAGGAATTTTTTTCTTCACCTGATAAAATCACTTAAAATGAAGTTTAGGAATTTCTATGACTAGCAAAACTATGAAAAAACAAGTATTTGAAAACATTATTGATACGTTGGGTCAACCATTTTATAGGGATGATCGAACAGCGCTTTATCATGGTGACTGTATTGACATTATGTCTCAAATTCCCCATAACTCAGTGGATTTGACCATTACTTCACCCCCTTACAATATCGGCAAGGCGTATGAAGAAATACAAGATGTTCATAAATATGTTGAATGGTGCATTACATGGTTGAAAAATATTTATGATATTACTGTCTATAATGGTGCTCTTGCATTAAATGTGGGTTATCTAGAGGTGCCAAACAAAGGCTACGCTGTGCCAATACCATATTTATTATGGGATAAAACACCATTTTATTTACATCAAGAAATTGTATGGAATTATGGGGCTGGCGTTGCTTCTCGCAAACGTCTGTCACCAAGGAACGAAAAAGTTCTTTGGTTTTTGAAAGATCCTAAGAACTATACATTTAATTTAGATCTAATCAGAGACCCAAATGTAAAGTATCCAAACCAAAAGAAAAATGGAAAGCTTAAGTGTAATCCTTTAGGAAAAAATCCGTCTGATGTCTGGCAGATCGCCAAAGTTACGTCTGGGAAAAATAGGTCATCTCAGGAAAGAGCCCCTCATCCAGCACAGTTTCCTCTGGAGCTAATTAACAGGCTGATGAATGGTTTTTCGAACGAAGAGGAAATTGTTCTCGATCCGTTTTTAGGATCAGGAACAACAGCAGAAAGTTCAATGATAAATGGTCGCTATGTTATTGGCATAGAAATAAATAAAGAATATTTACTCTATGCCAAAAATAGACTGCAGCGTAAAACAGAAGATATTTCTCTAACATTGGCCCAACAACCATTGTTAGTTTAGCCATAGAGAGTGATAAACTTATTCTGGTAAGTATGAGAGGCTAAACGAGCCTGCTGACCGGTGCTTGATGACTGCGCAATCCAGTCCGTATGTGCAAGCCACCCAAATCGAATTTTTAAAATTTGTGGGGTGGCGTTTGCTTGGGAGAAAGGTTGGAAATTAACTGCAAGATAAAATCCATCTTTAATTTTTCCTTCTCCATTTTGCGGCTGTGCATAACTTCTATTCCCAAAAATCTGGCTGGAATTTGAAGAAGTTTTCAACTCTATTGAAAGAGAGTTGTCATACTTACAAACTATATCTTTATCATTTTTATTTTCTTCTTTTCTCCATTGCTGAGGAAATTGAGCTTCGATAGCCGCTGGAATTAACTCATGCAGAATGGCACCAATGATTTGAGGCTTAGGGAAAATATCCACACCAATTTTTAGATCATGCATTCCAAAGGATGTATTAAATAAACCTCTCCATGAGTCCATGACCAAACTAACCAAGTGAGGAGTTAAAGGATGATTATTAACTAAGTATGAAGTGAGTTCTTGCCATTGAGATTCAGGGATATTTAGGTATGGATTAACGTTCATCTCTCTTTCCTTGTCATGTAATTATTTTTTATAATTTTATCATGTTTAAGATGAAAATCAAAGAGTTATGATACCTATCACTTTAAAGGCATTGTTTCAGTCTCCTTGTAGCACTGGGCGCTTGTCAAACTCAACCCCACTCAATTGCCACAACCTAGATTACAGATAGGTTCATATGCCAAATAATTTCAGAAAGATATTATCTCCGTGAATCCCCCCCGCCTCCCTGACCGGAGTGCGGGGATTTTTCTTTTTCACGCTGAGAACCCTGTATGACTAGACCTCACGGCCTTCAGGCCCTTGAACAACCGCTGGCATCACTTCCTGAGACGCTTCGCCAGCTGATTCTTGAACGCATTCAGAACCTCACCCACTACGAGCCTGTGATTGGCATCATGGGTAAGAGCGGTGTCGGTAAGTCTTCGCTCTGTAACGAACTCTTCCGGGGAGAAATCTCCCCCGTCAGTGATGTGAACGCCTGTACCCGTGCCGTGCTGCGCTTCCGGCTACGCAGCGGGCGTCACAGTCTGGTGATTGTTGATTTGCCGGGCGTGGGCGAAAACGGACAACGGGACCAGGAATACCGCGCCCTGTACCGGCGTATGCTGCCGGAACTGGACCTGGTGTTGTGGGTCATTAAGGCCGATGACCGGGCGCTGTCGGTGGACGAGCATTTCTGGCGCGGCGTGATGCAGCCTTACCAGCAGCAGGTGTTGTTCGTGATTAACCAGGCCGACAAAATAGAACCCTGCCACGAATGGGATACCCGAACCAGCACGCCTTCAGCACAGCAATGGGCAAATCTTCAGGAAAAGCAGGTAGCCATTACCGCGATGTTTAAACCACATCATCCTGTCTGCATGGTGTCCGCGCTGGCCGGATGGGGCACTGAGGAGATGGTGGGCACCATGATGCGCAGTCTGCCGGACCGCGCCGCCAGCCCGGTGGCGACACAGTTGCATGGGCAGCTCTGTACGGAGGCGGTCAGGTCGCAGGCCCGTGACGGCTTCGGTGCGGCCGTGGGCCGGGTGTTTGATACGGCGGAGTCTTCGTCGTTTCTGTCCGCCCCGCTGAAAACGGTGATGCGTACTGTGCGTGATGCGGTCGTGTCGGTGGCCCGGGCCGTCTGGGACTGGATTTTCTTCTGAATGAGTCAAAGGTCATCTGGTCCGTAGTGGATTACTCTGTTTATTCATCATCCTGCAGATGATTTTTATGTGGCAGACATAACCTGTCTGCACCAGCAAAAGATACCACCGGTCATAAGCACGTTACTGCTGCCAACAGGGCACCCAGACGGCCTTTTCGCGCCAGGCGCTTCGCAACGTATCACGGACATAACCTGTCAGTCTCATCCTTTACAGTAATACCTTCTTAATTAATCACTTACCCAACACGGAGATAATACATGTCTCAGGCTGAGCGTCGTTATGACCGCCTGTCTGTCCGGCTTTCGCTGATTATCAGCCGTCTGCTCGCGGGGGAAACGCTGAATATGCGCAAACTGGCGACGGAGTTTGGGGTCTCGGAGCGTACCCTGCATCGTGATTTCCGCGAGCGTCTGATTTATCTCGACCTCGAATATCAGAATGGCTGCTGCCGTCTGCTGAGCGGGGGACGACACGAGATTCAGGCCGGGGCAGCAATGCAGTTTGCCCGTCAGTCAGGCACTGACGCGCTGTTTCCTGAGATGGACCACCATCTGGTCAGCTCATTACTAAGCGGTCGGGGCACCCCACCATGCCTTATCTGGCATCAGGGTGCACCCATACCGCCTTCCCGCCCGGGCATCTTCACCCGACTGGTCAGGGCGGTATCAGAACAGCGAAGGGTAACCCTCCTGGCTGACGGGTGCCGTTGCGACAGCCTTGCTCCCTACCGGCTGATTTTCAGTTCCGGTGAGTGGTTTCTGGCAGGAGAACACCTCGGCAGGATAACCATTTTTGCACTGCACACTGTTCACTCTGTGATGTTTCACCCGGAAACCTTCACACCAGACGGACATTTCACCCGCATCCTGTCACGCCCGGATTTTTTACAGGCGTTACCTCATTTTCATCTTTTTCATTCACTGCTCGCTGACGACAGTTACGGGCAGATTATCCATAAGGAACAGGTATGAAATTACTCACCACAGCGGCGCTGGTCGCCAGTCTCAGCATTATCTCAGCGCCCCCGGTCCTCGCTGAAAATATCGTGGGTTCAGTCAGAACCTGGAAGTCCATGCAGGCAGATGGCTGGAAATCCGCTGATGGATACGATGATAACCATATGCATAACGCACTCTATCAGGCGGTTGTACTCGACAATTATCCCTGGACGAATCACTTTTTTCTTCGCAGCAGAGATGGAGGCTCGCTTTATCTGGCAGACAAAAAATCCCTGACGGTCAGATACATTGATATAAAACCCCGTGACGAATATCCGCTACATCTCCGGATTATTTATCAGGGCAATAATGAAGGACAGGGCTGTTATTTCGCTGTCGTTGATGACCGGATGGCTAACTACTGGACAGCCGTTGAAGACAAGCTGCTCTACCAGTATCCCGCCGTTGAAAATGTTGATGAAAAAGCGGCTGAACTCAAAAAACAGTTCACGCCGGAAGTCATGATGATGGTAAAGGACAATTGTGTTAACAAACGGCAGCAGGCAGCGCTTGCAGCCCGGCGTACTGAAAAAGACAGGGAATTGCAACAGTGGGTGGCACAGCAGAGTCTTGCTGAGCTATGCCGTCGTACCGGTAACTGCTGACGCAGTCAAAACGATATTATCAGCAAGAGATCAACGTCATGAAAAAAACATACCCACGTATTGTTGTCACTGTTCTGGCCGTTATCAGTGCTATCAGTGTTTCCGGTTGTGACAGCAAGGAAGATGCTGGCGTGAAAGCGATAGCCAGGTTTAAGGACCTGACTCCACCACCGTTCAGCAAGGTTGTCTCGCATAAATCCGATATTGCCCGGGAATGGGTAAAGAAGGATGCCTTTGGTACACCGCAATATACGGTGATGAAAACCCGCCAGTCACCGGAAGGCTGTGAGTCAGGCAATTATTACTACATTGCTGACATGCAGCAGAAAACAGTACAGCCACTGATGGCAGCCCTGTGCCTTGCGGACAATATCACCCTGAGTTTCAGGATTGAAACCGACAGCTATACGGGTGAAAAATCGGTGGTGTATTCGCACGATGGTAAGGAAACGGGAAAACTCTATCTGCCGGATAATCAGGAGAAAAATCCATGAAGAAGCTGAAAGGCGTTATCTCATTTTTCGCTCTGAGCCTTTGTCTGCTGTCACCGGCTCAGGCCGAAGAACAGCGTTACATCAGTATCCGCAACATAGACATGGTCTGGGTGCCAGGCAATGTCTGCGTCTGGCAGTTTCGCCTGGACAACGGCGGAAGTGGTGAAGGATTCGGGCCTTTGACACTTTCCCTGCGTCTGAAAGATAAAGGGGGGAACACGCTGGCGATGGGGAATATGGCAGTGGCTGCATTTGGCGACAGCGATGCCACTCGCTCTCAGGAAGCCTGGCTGGAGAACGAATGCGTGGAAAACGTCAGTTCCGTCGAAATCATGAAGGCAACGGAAGCCTCTGATGGTTACCAGACTGACCTGCCGCTGTCAGTGTTTGATCCGCAGTATTATCACCCACTACCGGTGTCGGTTGCCGGAGGTAAGACATCCTGATGCCATCATTACTCGTCCGTTTCAGCCCCTGTCGCTTATGCCACAGGGGCTTTTTGTTTTAAGGAGCCAGTATGACTGAACTTACTGAATTACCTGAGGGGCCATTTACGCGCCAGCAGGCAGAGGCGGTTGCGTCTCAATATACCAGTGTTGCTATAGAGGATTAGCAAGGGGACACATTTCCGTCTGGTTATCCGTCATGAGTGTCGCATGGTCTGGCGAGCCTGGAACTTTGAGTCGGATGCCAGTTACTGGCTGAACCGGTATATCACTCGTTATGGCATCCGCAAATTTCCTGCATAACCACCACCAGCACATCATCGATATAAACAAAGTCAGGCTACACCTCCTTCGGGAAGTGTGGCCTTTTGTCTTTTTACCCACTGCATAAGGAGTTACCCATGCGATTAGCCAGCCGCTTTGGCCGTATAAACCAGATACGCCGTGACCGGCCTCTGACCTACGAAGAGCTGATGAGTCATGTCCCCAGCGTGTTCGGGAGTGACAAACATGAATCTCGTTCAGACAGGTACACCTACATCCCGACCATCACCATCCTTGAAAGCCTGCAGCGTGAAGGCTTTGAGCCGTTCTTTGCCTGCCAGACGAAGGTTCGGGACCAGAGCAAGCGGGAGCACACCAAACACATGCTTCGCCTGCGTCGTGCCGGTCAACTGTCCGGACATCAGGTGCCGGAAATCATTCTACTTAACAGCCATGACGGCTCATCAAGCTACCAGATGTTGCCGGGGCTGTTTCGAGGCGTCTGTACCAATGGTCTGGTCTGCGGCCAGTCATTCGGAGAAGTGCGGGTACCGCATAAAGGCAATGTCGTCGAGAAGGTGATTGAAGGGGCTTACGAAGTGCTCGGGGTCTTTGACCGGGTGGAGGAGAAGCGCGATGCGATGCAGTCACTGGCGCTGCCAGCCCCGGCCCGTAACGCCCTGGCGAATGCCGCGCTGAAGTATCGCTTTGGTGAAGACCACCAGCCGGTCACGGTATCGCAGTTGCTGACCCCACGTAGGCGGGAGGACTACAGCGATGACCTGTGGACCGTATACCAGCGCGTGCAGGAGAACCTGATGAAAGGAGGTCTGTCAGGGCGAACCACTCAGGGGAAAAGCAGCCGCACCCGTGCTGTTACCGGCATTGACGGCGATGTGAAACTCAATCGCGCCCTGTGGGTTATGGCAGAAAACATGCTCGAATTTTTCGGGCGTTAAACAACCGTTCCGGCATAAGGAGATAGTTCAATGAATACACAAAATCATCAGTTCGCGGAGCATACCGCAATTACTGCCTCAGTGGTCCCTGACGAGTTACGCATCGGCTTCTGGCCGCAGCACTTTGGCTCCATCCCACAATGGATAACCCTTGAGCCCCGAATCTTTGCCTGGATGAGCCGTCTGTGTGTCGATTATCACGGTGGTATCTGGAACTTTTCGACGCTCAGCAACGGCGGTGCTTTCATGGCTCCTGAGTCAGAGCACGATAAGACGTGGGCATTGTTCAACAGCATGAACGGCAACGGCGCTGAACTTACTGGCGAAGCGGCAGGGATAGTCGCCTGCCTGATGGCTTACAGCCACCACGCCTGTCGCACCGAGTGTGACGCGATGACTGAGCACTATTATCGCTTACGCGACTACGCGCTAAACCATCCGGAATGCAGCGCCATTATGCATCTAATCGACTGAGGAATACCTGACATGAATACCGCATTATCCCCGGTGTCAACGCAGCCTGAACCCTTTCCACTGGCGATTATGGCCCCGCATGGTTATTTGCTCCCTGCGACCTCCGGATTAACCCCCTATGCCCAACGCACCATTCGCCGCGCTATCAATCTACTGGATAAATATCTGCGTCAGTCCGGCATATCCTTTACCTCAAGTACGGCAGCCCGTGACTGGCTTCGGTTACAGCTGGCAGGACAAGAACGGGAAGTGTTTATGGTGCTCTATCTCGATAACCAGCACTGTTTATTGGAGAGCGAAACGCTGTTTGCTGGTTCGATTAACCATGTCCAGGTCCATCCCCGTGAGGTAGTGAAGTCAGCGCTTCGCTTCAATGCTGCAGCTGTCGTACTGGCGCATAACCATCCATCCGGTGACCCGGAGCCCAGCCAATGCGACCGCAACATTACGGGCAGGCTTAAAGAAGCGCTGGCACTGGTTGATGTGAACACGCTCGATCATCTGGTCATCGGTTCAGAGGGCATTGTGTCGTTCGCAGAGCGAGGCTGGATATGAAAATCATCAGCAAACGCCAGGCAATGACCCTGTACCGGCAACATCCTGGCTCCCGACTGTTTCGCTTCAGTACGGGCAAATATAAATGGTCAGGTAGTATCTGCCATTATGCTGGTCGGGAAATTCAGGACATACGTGGCGTTCTGGCCGTGTTTGCTGAACGTCGTCAGGACCGCAATGGTCCCTATGTGATTCTTCGTAGCGTCACTCTCAATTAATCCTTCCCTTTTATCAGGAACAATAATGAACAATCACTCCGAATCCGGTACTAAGCCGGAGAGTCCCGCCTGCCAGCTGTGGGGACTAAAACGTGCTATTACCCCCTGTTTTGGGGCTCGTCTGGTACAGGAAGGCAATCGGGTGCATTTTCTCGCTGACCGCGCCGGGTTTAACGGTGCTTTCAGTGACAACGATGCATTGCGCCTCGACCAGGCCTTTCCGTTGATGCTCAAACAACTGGAGTTGATGCTGATTAGCAGCGAGCTCAATCCCCGCTATCAGCACTGCGTCACGCTTTACCACAACGGACTCACCTGCGAAGCCGACACACTCGGCTCCTGTGGCTATGTCTACATTGCTATCTATCCTGAGCAAACTGAGCCGCATTAACTCACCACTTATTCCCTAAACATCATAGAGTAAACATCATGCAAACCTTATCATCACACCCGACGCAGGCGGCTCAGCCCTGCCTGTCACCCATTGAAATCTGGCAGTGCCTGCTAACTCATCTGTTGTCGCAGCACTATGGCCTGACGCTGAATGACACACCGTTCAGTAATGAAACCACCATACGAGAACATATTGATGCTGGAGTATCGCTCAGCGATGCGGTGAACTTTCTGGTAGAAAGATACGGGCTTGTCCGTATCGACCGGAAGGGATTTTCGTGGCAAGAACAAACCCCGTATATTTCCGTAGTGGATATTCTGCGAGCAAGGCGCTCTACCGGCTTGCAAAAAACTAACGTGAAATAAACGCTTAAATACAGAGCAGACTAAAGGAAAGCAAAATGCTAATCTCACAGACGAAGAGACTCCTGCTGTAACCTCCCCTCCCCTGCAAAAAACCTGACATTTTCTTTTAGGACCAACAATGGGACCAAAATGAAAATTGAATTGATTATTAGCACATATAAAACAAATAGTTATAAAACCAATTCAGACTCCGCCAGCCCAAACATTCATTCATGATGCATCATGAACCTTAAAAAAGCCTGTAACTTCAACGAGTTGCAGGATTTTTTGTTGCATGTGTGGTCATGATCTCTGTATGAATCTTGACCTTTTGGCACCATGTTTAGCACCACGGTATCGTGGGGCTAAAAAAGCGTGGTGCTAAAACATGCCTAAGCAACTGAAACCCTTAACAAATGTGGAGATCGCTGGCGCGAAGCCCCGTAGCACGGACTATGAGCTACGGGACGGTGAAGGCCTGTACTTGCTGGTTAAGACTTCAGGGAGGAAGGCTTGGCATTTCGAGTATTATCATCCCGTCACCAAAAAGCGCACCAAAACCAGCCTTGGCCCTTACCCGGTCGTTACACTGGCCATGGCTCGCGAAACTCGCACGAAATACAGACGACTGCTCTGGCAGGGATCGATCCCCGTCAACATTTAGCAGGGATAGCTGAAGAAAAACGCATCCAGAATGAATGCACGCTGGAAAAAGTTGCGGAACAGTGGCTCAAAGAGAAGAAACGGACCAGCGATCTTAGCGAAGATCACGCCAAAGATGTCTGGCGCTCGTTGGAGATGCACGTCTTCCCTTCTCTGGGTAACACGCCCGTCACCGAGATCCGCCCGAAGATGCTCAAGGAGCACCTCACACCTCTGGAAGAACAAGGCATCCTCGAAACACTGCGACGAGTCATTTCGCGGCTTAATGAAATCTTCCGCTTCGCCATCTCCGAAGAGCTCATCGAGTTCAATCCGGCTGACAACCTGGTCGCCCGCTTCAAAAAACCGAAAAAGCAGAACATGCCCGCCCTCCACCCCAGCGAGCTGGGCAGGCTGATGCTGGCGCTACAGAACGCCTCTATCCGCAAAGAAACCCGCTGCCTTATCGAATGGGAGCTACTGACCTGGGTTCGCCCCGGCGAAGCCGTTAGCGCCCGCTGGTGCGACATCGATATGAAAAAAGCGGAATGGCGCATCCCCGACACCTTTATGAAGATGAACCGTTCGCACACGGTGCCGCTCAGCAAACAGGCGCTGCGCGTTCTTCAGATAATGGAGCCGGTTAGCCGCCATCGCCCATGGGTGTTCCCCAGCATCCGCAAACCACTGGAGCATATGCACCAGCAGACCGCAAACGCCGCGCTTATCCGCATGGGGTTCGGCGGCGAACTGGTTGCCCACGGTATGCGCAGCATCGCCAGAACGGCGGGAGCAGGCCATTTTCCCCGTGAAGTCCTGGAATCTGCACTGGCGCACCAGAAAGAAGACGAGATCGAAGCGGCCTACAACCGCAGCGATTACCTGGAACAAAGGCGACCGCTCATGCAGTGGTGGGGAAACTACGTTGATGCCGCCAGACGGCAGGCATTGCTCGGCGAAGAAGAACCGCTGCGGACCGTAGAAGGAGAATAATGTGACCAGCCCCATTCGTCAGAATCTGTTTGAACGGGAATGCGATATGCCGCTGCTGGAAGCGCGGCATCTCGCCCTTCTGCTTCTCGGCCTCGATGCTTCCCAACCGGCAAACGCCCTGCCGGAAGAACATCAGGAAAATTACCGTATCCTGCACGACGCCATCAGCCGCACCATCAAAGCAACGGGCATGGTCAGCGCCCCGGCGAACAAACGCATGTTCTATGCCGATGAAATGTTTGCCCTGGCCTGGCGGCTTATTGATGACGAACTTACGCCGCCAGAAATTAAGGCCCGCAGCCTGAAGGCAGTGATGAAACTGTCACGCAACAGCCGTGGCCGCAAGTGGCTGAAGACGCTCGGTGACGACGCGCTACCAGATCTCACTACTTCAGCACAACCTTCCCAGCGTGGGATGCATAAACGCGACAAAGCGCGGGAGAATACTGCCAGGCTCTGCTGGCTACTGGTTCAGCTTCTGGTTGAGGAGACTGACGGGCGTTATGGGACGTCTGATAAACCGGCTTCGGATAGGATACTTCGAAAGCTGAGAGCGCTAGCGCAGGAGCGGGAATTGCCGTCAGACGGGCTTGGGCGAGGGACGTTTTATGAGGTGTTGAAAATGGGACGAGAGAAGGAGAAGTAGGTATATACTTCTTGAACAGGGACTGAAATTTGAAGAAGGAAATCTTAACTTCTTATACTATGCTGAGATTCGCAGAGGAACTTTAGAAATACTTTTCTCTTGTGAGGTTCAACCCATATTAGAAGACATGGATATCATCAAAAAATTGAGGGGTAGTTGAGTATGGATCCAATATCAGTTACAACAGTATCAATTTATGTCGCAACAAAATTTATTGATCAGTTCATTGCAGAAGAAGGTTACGGATGGTTAAAAAAGAAATTATTCCCCAAAAACAACTATGTTAACCAACTCTATAGAATAATTGAAGAAACGGCTATTGAATTCGAAAAAAAATTCCCCATCGATAGTATAAAAATTCCATTTTACCAATCTCAACTATTGTTTGAAACATTGAATGAGCATATTTTATTCAAAGAATTACCAGATAAAGATTATTTGTTGCAAAAATTCAGTGAATATCCAAATGTCATCCCACCAACTCAAGAACAACTTGAAACTTTCTATAAAATTTTTTTACTAAAAATAAACAACTGTAAAGAATTAAAAAAACTCCACATTGAGGAGACTTATAAAGATAAGATATTCGATGTAAGCAATGAGATCATTCAGATAAAACTTTTGCTGCAATCATTTGATGAAAAGTTTACTTTTCACTTAAACGATAATTGGTTAAATAATAAAAATAGAGAAGCTATAGCTGATTTAGGAGGACGTTACACACCCGAACTAAATTTAAAATTAGAGATCGCAGATATCTTCGAAGGGCTTGGGAAAACTAACAAATTTTCCAAAATATTTTACGAACATATCGATAATTTCTTGATCAAAGGAAACAATCTTCGAAACTGCGATGAAATACGTGAGCAGTTAGCTTTGATTTCTAAAGCCTTAACAGACACCTCAATTCTGTTTCTAAAAATTGATTTTCACGAATCCAAAAGCATTCCAATCAATAAATTTAATGAATATATCTCAAATTGTCAAAAATACATTTCTGAGGCGGAGTCGACACTATGGAAAATCAAGGAAAAGGAAAATCCGGATAAGACAACAAGTTTTAGCGATAAGTATTCATCAATTTTGAGAGACTTAAGAGAATTTTATTATGAGTGTGACACTTTATATACATTTCTCAATTCTATAACGGTAAAATTATCGAATAACCCATTTCTGCTCCTTGAAGGAGAAGCTGGGATTGGTAAGTCTCATTTGCTTGCTGATATCATCGAATCAAGAATTCAAACAGGATATCCATCTCTATTTTTATTAGGGCAGCAACTTACAACTGATGAATCCCCTTGGGTGCAAATTTTAAAAAGGCTACAGCTAAACACTGTATCCTCAGAATTTCTTGAAAAGCTAAATCTCTATGGTGAAAAACAAGGGAAAAGATTCCTGATATTTATTGATGCAATAAATGAAGGGAATGGTAATATTTTTTGGGAAGATAACATCAATAGCTTCGTTGATGAAATAAGAAGTTTTAAATGGCTTGGCCTTATAATATCAGTCAGATCAACATATAAAGATATTACTATCTCAAACGAACGGATCTCTCGTAATAATTTTGAAATTTATGAACACTTGGGTTTTAAGAATAAAGAGATGGAAGCTGTTAACTTATTTTATGATAATTATAATATAGAAAGACCATCATCACCTAATTTAAATCCAGAGTTTAAAAACCCTTTATTTCTTAAGTTACTATGCGAGGGGATAAAGAAAAGTGGTCTGAAAAAAGTCCCTGTAGGATTTCATGGGATTTCTAAGATCTTAAGTTTTTTTGTTGAAGGCGTAAATAAGTCACTATCCTCTCACAAAAGATATAATTTCGATCCTAGTTTCCCATTAGTTAGTGATGCTCTCAATAAATTAATTAAAGTTAAACTAGCTAATGGCAGAAATAGCATTGCTCTTAAGGATGCTCATACAACTGTCCAGTCTGTTGTTAAAGACTATGTGAACGATAAAACATTTCTCAGCTCTATGATAGATGAAGGAATACTGACCAAAGGTATCGTTCGCAATGAAGACAACTCTGTTGAAGAGGTCGTTTATATATCCTTTGAAAGATTTGATGATCATTTAACAGTTAACTATTTATTAAATGGTGTTGATAATATTGAAGATGAATTTAAAACAGGAGGTTCTCTTCAAAAATACTTCAATGATGAATACAGTTTTTATCGCAATCAAGGAATCATTGAGGCTTTATCTATTCAATCACCAGAAAAATATGGAAAAGAAATTTATGAATTACTGCCTAATTACAGTGACAATTATAATTTAGTGACTGCTTTTATCGATAGCTTAGTTTGGAGGGATTCCGCAGCAATTGATTTTGAAAAAATTAAGCCTTTTGTAAACAAGCAAGTACTCGGTTTCGATAATAGTTTTAGTCATTTTCTTGAGACGCTAATATCTATTTCTGGATTAGAAGAACATCCTTTCAATGCTAATTTCTTACATAACTGGCTATTACAGCATTCTTTACCAAATCGAGATGCCTTTTGGACTACTGCGTTAAAATATAGATATAGTGAAGACTCAGCATTTAAAAATTTGATTGACTGGGCATGGAGTGGGACTGATAAAAGCTATATATCAGATGATTCGATAGAGTTAGTTGCAACCACTCTATGCTGGTTTTTAACTTCAACTAATAGAGAGCTAAGGGATTGTACAACTAAAGCATTGGTTAATTTGTTAGAGGAACGTATCTCCGTTTTAATTAGGATAATCAATAAATTCGATGGAATAAATGATCCATATGTTTGGGAGAGAGTGTTTGCTGTAGCCCTAGGTTGCACATTGCGAACAAAGAATCATAATAAGCTAAGTCAATTGGCAGAGACAGTTTTTGCCAAAGTGTTTCAACCTAAATATGTGTATCCACATATTCTATTACGAGACTATGCGAGAGAGATTATAGAGTATGTTTCACATCTTCAATTGATACCGGAAGGACTCGACCTATCCAAAACTAAGCCGCCATACAAAAGTAAATGGCCTGAAAATATACCAACCAAAGAAGAACTTCAATCACTTTATAAAAAGGATGGGTATTGGTCACTTTGGGGATCCATAATGGGTGGAGGAGATTTTTCTAGATATACTATTGGAACAAATCATAATCACTCAAATTGGTCTGGTTGTAAATTTGGTGAAACTCCTATTAATCGCAAAAAAATTTTTAACGATTTTCTAGGTCAATTGTCAGACGAACAAAAAGCGCTCTACGACTCTACAGACCCTATTATTTACGATAAAAATTATAAAAGCATTTCATTCGGTAATACACTTATTAAATATGGTGTAGCAATAGGTAGAAAGAGTGAGGAGGAAGTTCTTTCCCATAAATCCGTGTTCAAGAAATCATTGTCAGAGGACTTATTAGCTACATTTGAAAGAGACATAGAAAAATATTTAGATCACAATAATAATCTGCTCGAAACCGATAAATATTTTGATCTAAGAATTGCTGAACGCATGATTTTTAATCGTGTTATTAACCTTGGTTGGGATCCAAAACTTCATGGTGATTTTGATAAGCAGGTAGGCTCTGGGCGCGGACGAAGAGAATCGTTACAAGAGCGAATTGGGAAAAAATATCAATGGATTTCTTACTATGAATATATGGCAATGCTTTCTGATAATTTTATTCGTTTTGATGGGTATGGAGATGAACGCAAAGAAAATCCTTATCAAGGACCTTGGGATCCATATGTAAGAGATATAGATCCAACCATTTTAATCAAAAATACAGGAACAAAAGAGTTAACCCAACAAGAAATGTGGTGGGATACTAAAGAAGTATTTGATTGGGATTGTACTTTTCAAGAATGGGTTAGCAATCCTTCCACGATAAGTAATCCATATGGACTGATTGAAGTCAATGACAACAATGGTACTGAATGGTTGATATTAGAAAGCTATCCCTCATGGAAAGAACCTAAAACTATCGGTAATGAAGAGTGGGGGCATCCTCGAAAGGAAGTTTGGTGTCAAATCAGAGGATATTTAGTTAGAACAACAGAATTAAATGCTCTTAAAAATTGGGCAGAAAACCAACACTACATGGGCAGGTGGATGCCAGAAGGAAGCAATAGGTATCAATTATTTAATAGAGAGTATTATTGGTCTGAAGCATTCCATTATTTTAAATCAGATTATTATGGCAGTTTAGATTGGAGTTCTGTAACAGATCAAGATTCTGGAGCTAAAATTGCTGATGTAAGCGTCACATCGATCAATTATTTATGGGAAGAAGAGTTCGATAAATCAAAAACAGATACTTTAAGTTTCCTCAAACCAACTAGTTTAATTTTCGACAAGATGGGCCTCAAAGATGGTAAATATGAAGGTAGTTATGAGGATAAATATGGAAGTATAGTTTGTTTCGCCACTGAAGCTTTAAATAACTCAAAAGCACATTTGTTAATTAAGAAAGAGCCGTTCTTAAAAATGTTGAATGAAAATAATCTAGAAATAGTGTGGACGCTTCTTGGTGAAAAAGGTGTTATCGGTGGGTCCTTAAGTTCAACTCACCAGTATGGTCGTATAGAATTCAGTGGTTTTTTTTCTTACGACGATGGAAAACTGACTGGAGCAAACAAAATATATTCATCTTGATATTTCCTTTAACTTGAAATTGTAGCACAGATAGAGACCTATTTGTGCTGCTAACTAATTCACGACATTCTCATTATCAAGTTTTTATCAATGATTTAGCTTTTAGCTTAACGTTAATGGAGTTTTTGTAGTAGTGCATTGCCATCCGTTAACCTCTGAACATCAACTCCCAATAAGAATCATAGGAATTAAAACTTTCAATTTCAGTAAGTTAACTAAATTCTATTGATTTTGACAGCCAATTGTGTAAATAGACCCGCTTTAGTTCCAGGCATTTTTTGAGATCCCGGCCAAATAATGGTTCTGTCGGTACTCCTCTGGCGTCATATTGTTCAGTGATTCATGCGGGCGTTCACAGTTATATTCTGACACCCATCTTTCCGTGATTTCCCGCACTTCATTCAGCGTTCTGAACAGATAAAAATCGAGTATTTCTGTACGGTATGTTCGGTTAAAGCGCTCAATAAAAGCGTTCTGCGTCGGCTTACCCGGCTGAATAAATTCCAGTTTTACTGCATGTTGCTCTGCCCATTCAGCCAGTACAAGTGAGATAAATTCCGGACCATTGTCCATGCGTAGCATGACTGGATAGCCGCGATTTGCCGCGATCCTGTCGAGTACACGGACCACGCGCAGAGCTGGCAGATTCAGATCGATTTCAATCGACAACGCCTCACGGTTAAAGTCATCAACGACATTGAACGTGCGAAAACGACGACCACAGACCAGGGCATCATGCATAAAATCGACAGACCAGCTCTGGTTCAGCGCTTCCGGTGTGGCCAGTGGCGAGGGATTACGTACTGGCAACCGTTGTTTGCCTTTACGGCGAAAATTCAGCTTCAGCAGACAATAAATACGATGGATCCTTTTGTGATTCCACGGGTATCCCTGCCGCCGCAGAACCTGGAAAAGTTCTGGAAAACCGTACCGTGGGTATCGCTCTGCCACTGCCTGCAACGCGACAATAACGGGTTCGTCACGCGTGGTATCCGGACGGTAATGGTAAACCGTTCTGCTCAGGTTCAGACTCCGGCAGGCCTGACGGATACTGAGTCCAGATGTTGTTATCTGATGAGTAACCAGCTCACGCTTAAAGGCTGGTTTTAAAGCTTTTTTTCGATAACGTCTTTCAGCGCCCGGTTCTCAAGGCTCAGGTCGGCAAACATCTGTTTGAAACGCCGATTCTCGTCCTCAAGATCCTTGATCTTTTTAATATCAGAAGCCTCCATGCCGCCGTATCTGGACTTCCAGTTGTAGTAGGTGGCTTCAGATATATCGGCCTCCCGGCAGACATCCTTAACAGTTCGTCCGGCTTCAACCGATTTAATGACGGCAATGATCTGATGCTCAGTAAAACGGGCTTTACGCATGGCGATCTCCTTTGTTGGCAGATTGATTATGGCGGAGGATCTCTAAATGTGAATGGCACGATTATGCGGGATACTTACAGTAGCTCTCGCACGTGGTGGGCTCCCTCTGTGGGCGAGCAGGTTTTACTGCTGGCCGTGGGCGGCGAGCTCGATACCGCCTTTGTGCTGCCCGGTATTTTCTCTGATGACTACCCCGCACCGTCGGCATCGGCTGATGCATTTCACATTACCTTTCCTGACGGGGCGGTTATCGAGTACGAGCCGGAGACCGGCGCGCTGACCGTAAGCGGCATAAAAACCGCAGACATTACGGCGTCGGATTCCATCGCCGTGACGGTGCCGGTGGTGACGGTGAAAGCGGAGACCCGCATCACCCTCGACACCCCAGAGGTGGTCTGCACCAACAAGCTGACGACCGGGTCACTCGAGGTCACCAAAGGCGGGACGATGAAAGGCAATATTACCCATACCGCCGGATCGCTTTCTTCAAACGGAAAAGTGCTTCATCTGCATAAACACCCCGGCGACAGCGGCGGTGAAACAGGGACACCACTATGACAACACGTTACATCGGCATGAACCGCGAGACAGGGCGCGCTAACACTGACGTTGAGCACGTCGGTCTGGCCGGTCGGCTCTCGCGTGATGCGCCGCGATTAGTCACCACTAAAATGCCCATACTCAGCATGGAAGCTGTTTAGCGCCTCCAGTCCTTCCTGATTTTCTTCTTGCCAGGGAGAACTGGCCTGCTTTTTCGCTTCTGGATCAGAGGGAACTGCGTTCGGCATCACAGTAACATTTCGCGTGGTGCGTTGTATCATTCTGCATCCCCACTCTGTTCGTTTAAGTATTTTAGGTACGGCTGAGATAGCGTGGTTTGAACCATCAGAAAAATTTAAAATCTACGCCCGCAAAGGCTCGCTTTAGCGAGCCTTTGCGGGCGGCATTTCCGGATAATTATTCATGAAAGCCTCACCAAAGATGCAAAACAGCATCGCTGCGTATACGTAAGCATCGGGTTCACAACTCGCACAGAATCCTTCCTGCCATGGCATTCTCTGGACAATATTTTCCTAATCTTCTGATACTCATAAAACCTCATACTGCATCATGATGATAAAGTTATTTATTATCAGTGTATTATGGAAATAAATCAGCTTGACCATCGTATCCACAGTGCTATTTTTACGGTAACTGCCGCAGTCCTGGGACTGCACCCGAGACAGCCATGACCTTAGAGGACTGTGCCTGGCTGCTATGTCAGGTTGGTCAAGCCCTTAACCCCGCAAGCCGGACAATACGGCGGGGGCGTCTCTGACGCAGTCCGGTCGTTGTTGCTGCTATAGCCTGTGCCAGCAAGAGACAGGTTGGTACCGCGTCTTCAGACGGAGCGTATCTCTGCGCCAGTAAACAGGTTGCCTGAAACGGCGGCGCGTCACTTTGGAGACGTAGCAAAACAAAGTGACGCCGACGCACACCGCTGCGCCAGCCGCCGTCTTATCAGGCTTATCGTTGTATTTACCCTCTGACGCCATCATTTCTGCGTCAAAAAGATAACAAGGAGGAATGAACAGTACCGGAGGCGGATCACGACGATCCGGGGGCATCCCTGCTGAGGCAGGCGGCCTGCACACCGTGCAGTACCGTACCCCACCATACCTCAACTCTCGCCTTCCGGCGCACCGGTATTGTTCAGCATGGCGCAGTTTTTTACTGCGACAGCATCCACCACGCGCCGGAAAATATTGCTACCGCATCAGGCGGAGGAGTCAGTATGTCGCGACTGGCACTGGATATGAAAAAACTGGCACACCGCGCAGGTGGCAGCCACAAAACCGTCCACGACCGCGAACGGATGGCGCAGCGTTTTGCCCGTCATCTGCTGACGCAAAATATTCAGGTCACCAGCACCAGCCAACTCAAAGCCAGACACATTGCAGGATATATTCATGAACGGCTGGCACAGGGGATTTCTCTGCGAACACTACAGAATGAAATGGCGATGGTGCGCTCCATTCTGGCTGAAGCCGGACGCACACAACTCAGCCAGTCAGAATTAATCAGCAACCAGTCGCTCGGTATCAGTGGTGCCAGCCGTAACGGGACTCACCGGGCCATTCCGGATGCACTTTACCATCAGGTACTGGACCGGGTTCATCATATCGACGTAGGTCTCGCAGCCAGCCTCCAACTGGCGCGGGTGATGGGGCTGCGCGGTCAGGAAGCGGTACAGTGCTGCCAGTCTCTGAAAACCTGGGATAAACAGCTGGAAAAAGGGGCTGAACGTCTGCCGGTGATCTTTGGCACCAAAGGCGGACGACCGCGTATGACGCAGGTGATTAATCAGGAAGCTGTTCGTCAGGCCGTGAAAGAGGCGCTGAATATTGCCGGGGAGCGTGACGGGCATCTGATTGACAAACCGGATCTGAAATCAGCGATGGACTACTGGCACAACCATCTTCGCGATGCCGGGCTGACGGGCGAATACTCTCCCCACTCTCTGCGCTATGCCTGGGCGCAGGACGCGATCCGATATTACGAAGAGCAAAGTCTGAGCAGTAAAGAGGCGCTGGCGGTGACTTCAACGGATCTGGGTCATGGAGATGGACGGGGAAGATATATAGAGAGGGTTTATATTAAATAGCCCTTAACGCTTGCAAAACTAACCTATGTTAACAAATAATTATAATTTTCTAATTATTTCCACATCTACGATTCGTAAACACATCCTCTATAAGGTACTATTAAAATTTAGCACCACAATATTTTTGTGAATCTCATCACATAAAGAAATGAAATAATCTCTTATTTTGCATTCATTAAC
Organism: Citrobacter sp. RHB35-C17; assembly: GCF_013816795.1. Classification (NCBI taxonomy): domain Bacteria; kingdom Pseudomonadati; phylum Pseudomonadota; class Gammaproteobacteria; order Enterobacterales; family Enterobacteriaceae; genus Citrobacter; species Citrobacter sp. RHB35-C17. The sequence continues at coordinate 3,582,550 of NZ_CP057150.1, forward strand.
AAAGCACATTTTACTTAAGTACAAGTTGACGCTTTGAAAGCCAGAGATAAAATAATTCCTTAAACCTAGTTATCAAGGCTAGCTATGAGCAGAGAAAAAGCATTCGAAAAATTTAAGACACTTCAGGAAAACTACATCACTCACAAGGAAACTCTTTTTGAAGCTAATGAAGCTGAGATCAGACTCCTAATGATCGATGAAATTTTACAGATTCTTGGCTGGAAAAAAGAAGAATTTACACCAGAAGCCTTTTGTGGAACCTCAGGATATGCCGACTATATACTGAGTATAGAGAGGAATCCACGACTTGTCGTCGAAGCAAAAAAGATAGGTGTTACCTTTGGTTTACCGACGAGTTCATTAACTTCTAATGAATATACAGTTTCATATTTTAAAAAAGCATTCAAGAAAAAGCTTACTGATGTTATAGATCAAGCACAAAGATATTGCGTCGAAAAAGCAGTGCAATATGCAGTTATAACAAATGGCGCTGAATGGTTAGTTTGCCCTATGTTACCAAAACCTGGTAAAACTATTGATTCAATGAAAGGGATTTATTTTGGTAATTTATTTAACGGGGAGTTTTCTTTTGATCTTATGTATGACCTAATGTCGAAGGATAGCATACATAATAACAATCTTGACAATTATCTTTCAGAACTAAATTATTCACCATCAGAAGTATGTTATATCTTAAAAGATCATTTTAATAATTTTACGTGGGACAGCAACAAAGATAATGAATGGATTGACGATTTTTATCAAAATTTCTTCTCTCAAATAACTGAAAAAAATCAGCGTAAGATGCTTGAGCATTGCTTTGTAAGCGACTCAAAACTTGACCAATTTAAAGGTGAGATTAAAAGAGCATTAAAGGATTCCAAACCTAGTTTTCTACCAAATGATGCGCTAGATTTGTCTCCATCTGAAGGGAAAGATTTTATTCTTGAGCACAATACTGGAAAAGTTATCATCATAACTGGTGCTGTTGGTTGTGGAAAAACAACATTGGTCACAAAATGTCTGGTAGAAGCCAGACAGTCAAAAAATATTTATGCCACGCCAATTATAATTGATTTGATAAATGATGTGTCTAAACACAGTATTGATGTGAAAAATATAGTTTTTGATTACCTATATGAAAAAATAAAGAATGACTACGAAACAGAGTTTACTTTAGATGAACTAAGAGTAACATTTTCACATGAATTAAAAGTATTAAAAAATGGTGCTTATAAAGAAATTTTCAATAAAAACCCTGAGTCTTTTATACTTAAAGAAGCTGAACTTCTAGAAAAAGAAAGCTCTAACAAGAAAAATATGGTATTACGCATATTTAAAAAAAGAGCTAGAGAAAACAAATCTGTAATTATTATTATTGATAATGTAGATCGAGCAGCAGAAAGTTTCCAGGAAGAAATTTATGCGTTATCACATTTAATCACGCAGGAATCAGGTGCCACTGTAATAATCACTCTTAGGGAGTTTACTTTTTTCAAAAACAAAGATAAAGGTTTCCTTGATGTTCGTCCTGAGGATAAGATAATACACCTTAAATCTCCAGATTTTAATAAACTAATATCAACCCGTATAAAATACATTAAAGAACATTTGGGTGAGGATTACAGGATTAAAGATTGGAGGAAAAAATATCAATTAGATAAATTCCTCGAAAGGATGAATTTTTACGCAGATGTTCTACGCAAAAATCTTCAGCTATCAAATGAATCTATACCTATCCTTGAGATATTATCATCTGTAGCATGGCATAATATTAGAACTTTCTATCAGTTGATAAAGCATGTACATTATCAACTAGGGAATAAAATAACGTGGCGCAAGCAAGATATTATATCTACTTTGACCTATCATCCAGACCATACTGAAAAAGCTTACATTCCAAATGTATATTTGCCATATCAAAATATTAACCAATGCTATTATCTAAAACTACGGATATTATCTTTTCTAAATGATGCAGTTTCACCTGGAGAAACCTCAAGAGGAATATCTTTAGATAGAGTAATGAAGTTTGCATCTTTATATGGTTATAAAAAACAATGGATTGTTAAAGCAATTGAAGGTTCTGTTAAAGAAAGAATTATAGAATGTATTGAGTTACCTTCAGATAGCGATCTCAATATAGAATATAATGTTCAACCATCACATACGTTCCGGATATCTCCTCTTGGAACCTGTCTGATACTTGATATATGCCACACTCCTATATATCTTTCTTTGTCCTCAATCCATCTGCCTTTTCATGAGAAAAAACCATATAATGAAGCGAAAGATGAACTTAATAAGTTAGTTAACTCTATATATAATGATAGAACAATAAATAACAACCATGAAATTATAGATCTGGTTGAAAATAGCAAAATGCCAAGTTTAATATCCAGTTATTTATCTTCTGAATATGAGAAGGAGAAATTATCACTATCAATATTAAAAACACAGACTGATGTATTTTTAACTGAAAAGAGAATAAGCAAACTAATAGCTTCCTTTAATTATACAAACGAAATAAATGAAGATAATAGCTGTAATAAAGAAAAAACAAACCAAATTAATTTATCTTTTAACTTTGATGATATCAATGAACCAATAAACACAGATATTACATATGGAGATAAGGAGGTCCCTTCCACGATAAAACCATTAAGCTTAAATGAAGCTATGTCTCGTGGCAGTGAATATATTCCACTTATTTTCGTGGCATTGGTAATTAGAGCTTACTTGGGCCATGAGGCAAGTATTGGAACTGAAATTACTGAGGCAATAAATGATCACCTTGTAAGTGAAGATAACAAAAAATTTACAAATAATGTTTCTCGAGCATTACGCTCTAGTGCATTAACTAAACAGAAGTGGTTATTAATAAGGACAGATTTACACCATAAGTTCAGAAAGTTTTCCTTAAGCAATGACTGGCAATCTCAGTGGGAGGAAATTTTTAATGAATCACCACCTGAGATCCAACTATAATATTCACTTTTCCTTTTGGATATTTTGAAGTCACGGCCCATACGTAGGTAGCTATGGGCTAAAAATATTTCAGAACAAACACACTCTCAATCTAACAGTTCTAAATTAGAGAGCTTAACTCAGCCTTTCTCAAGCATGACAGCCACTTTTTTCATGTTTTTTCAAATTTCAATAGCCGTTGAGTTAACAACAGATCCTATCAATTCTGAATGAGAAGGGATGTGACAGATTTTCTTTTCGGGGACTTTGTTCACAGTATCCGACAATGCACATCGCGATTATTCATTTTGCTTCCGTTGAAAACAGAACTCAAAACGTCATATTTCTTTTTTCATTAATCATTATAAAAATCATAAACTTACAAAAAAACCTTCCATATCAACATCATCGCCACTCTTTTTGCGCCTTCCCTTCCCCGCAAAAAATCAAAATCCCCAACAAACTCAACCACCTCCCCCACCAATTACAAGGACGCCAGCAATCATGATTGGACAGTGCCAAGACAGCACTAACAAAAACAGGAAGTTAGCAGTCTCAGCAGGACACCGACCAGACGGTGAGGGGACAAAAAAGGATACGCAAAGGAGCCGCGGCTCCAGAGTGACATGAAAGCCCGTTGATGCGGGCTTTTTTATTGCTGCTCTCTGGCCTCATTCGCCACTCTCAATGCGGCCGCAAACAACAGCCCGCTTTTCTTTCATCGCAGCCTGTCACCTTCCCCTCATACATGCTTTTTAGCCATAGCTGATGTGAGCGTCTGCTATGAGCTGTGAGTTCAACTGATAGACGCAACACACTTATTGAACCGTTCTAAGGCGGCTTCATAGTCTGGTGTTTAGCCTTTCTTTAACACCATTGAGATATGCTAGAGTCCTCCTGAACACCAGACAAGCCACGCCAATTCTTTGGTTTATAAAAAACGAGATCTGGTCCAGATTCAGACTTGCAGGCATGTTCAACTTGTTTTGCGCCATGTCCTACGTAGTATCTTCCTGTCAATAAAAAACGGGCTCTCCATGAGCCATTTATTCAAGGAATGAATATGTACGTTCTGGCACTGATTTTCGCCCTTTCCAATAACACAACGAAAAGTGAAGTGATTGGCGCGTTTAGCGATCTGGCGCAATGCGAGACGGCATCACTGGCCCATTCGTCAAAGACGAAATGCTATTTTATTGACCCACAAAAAGGCATGCAGGAAGTGGATAATATGAATACACAAAATTCACAGAAAAAATAGCGCACCTATTCAACAACCACTTTGACTTTCGGCTTCGACAAAATAATTTTTATCAGTTCGGTGAAGTTAACCGGTTTAAAGAAATAGTACCCCTGCTGGAAGGTAATATCGTTACGGTTCAGATAGTCAACCTGCTCCTTTGTTTCCACGCCCTCCGCCACAATGCTTAGCGACAGTTTTCGAGCAAGATCCAGTACACAGTCCAGAATCCGGGTGGAATCTTCTTCCATGCTGACTCGCGCCACAAAGCTTTGATCGATCTTAATGTAATCAATGTGTAGATCATGAAGATAAGAAAGTCCGGAATAACCGGTGCCAAAATCATCCAGAGCGATGACAAAACCATTTTCGTGCAGAACGTTGAGCGTCTGTACCAGGTGCTCATCGACATGCAAAGGTTCACGCTCGGTCACTTCGAGCACCAGATTCAAATCTTTTCGGCTGAACCGCGCCTTAAAGTTCAGACACTCGTCGACAAAGGTCGGTGCGGTAATATGAGAGGCGCTGAAGTTAATACCGACATGAAAACCTTCTGGCAACTTCGTGGCGATAGCATTCATATGGGTAACCACTTGTTCCATCAAACTTTGCGTCAGAGGAATAATCAAACCTGACTTTTCCGCTAGCGGAATAAATGACGCCGGGGAAATATATCCGGCTTTCGGATGTTTCCACCTCGCCAGCACTTCAACGCCCCGTAACGTCCCTTCCCGGCCATTCACCACGGGCTGATAAAAAGGCACGATTTCTCCCTTGAGAATTGCTCTGCGCAGCGCTTCTTCCGGCGTGGTGCTTTTATTTAAATACTTAATCAGGGCATACGCGGCAAAACAAGACATGAGAAAAATGAAGATCAGCATCCCCATCCCCTGACTGATGAGTCTTTGCAGGCTAAACACGGGCGGTAAATTATAACGTATTGTGAAGGGGTAACGTTTGGATCCTACCTGTCCGAACTCCTGGCCTGTATCGTTGACGGTCGCCACATCACCGGACAGCCCCAGGATCGCCTTCCCTACCATTAATGAATAATTCGCTTCTTTCAGCGGCGTACGCAGTGAATCACGAATATGCTGATCGCTGATGGTGATGACAATTCGGCTCCCGGCAAGTTGATTCTGATATAACAAAACCGGTCGTCTGTTAACCGCATTATTTGCTGGCGCGAGTTGCAGCGTTGTATCCGGTATTTCAGAAAGATAAGAAAGTAGCATGCGATTACCCGGCAGCGAGGAGCACCATATTTTGCCTTCGCGGTAGATTAAAATGGTCCGAAGATGAGGCTGTAGCGCGGCTTCCGTCCCTAACCGGTACTGCCCTTCCTGATCGCAACCCTTTCGCATGATATCACTGGCCGTTGACGTCGCGTGAGTAGCCTCATCAAGAATGACATCAATATCACTCGCAACATAGCGGGCCCCCGAAAGACTGTCTGCTCTCGCCGAATACCAGAGCTGCACATTTAAAACAGAAACACCGAGAATAAAGAGCAACACAGCAACAATAATAGGGAGAAGAGTGTTACGCATTGTCAGCCCCGGGCGAGAGAAAAGTTATTATTTTGTCGTTGACTCGCTTAACGCCACGAATCTAAAAAGCATGGTAGAAAGAACGATAAATAACCATAGTCATGTCGATATTTATTTGTCGCCGTCAACGCCAATCAGCATGACGCGCTCCTGACGTAACACATGGAAAAAATCGATATTTCCCGCTTACAGTTTTTTCCTAAAGCCAGCGCTTCGTTTAGATGCCATGCTTAAACACGCTAATAACTTATAACGTAAAGCGAGGACATGATGAAAAAGACTCTAATCGCATTATCTGCACTTCTGCTGGCTTCTCCTGTTTTTGCCGCTACGACACACGCAACCGATAATGATGTCGCCGCCGCACATGAAAACGCAAATACAGCGAAAGAGAAATTACACCAGGCGCAGAATCAGGGGGAAGAGCAAAAACTGAAAGCAGAACACCGCGCCGAAGGTAAACAGGATAATATCAGCAGCAAAGTTAGCGAAGGCTCGCAAGAAACCTGGCATAAAACCAAAGAAGGTACTGAAAAAGGCTGGAACGCCACGAAAGAAAGTGCTGAGCAGGGCTGGAATAAAACCAAAGAAGGCGCAGCCAGCGTAGAGAAGAAAATCAGCGAATAAATCTTTCGCCCTGATCATTAAAGAATAAAAAAGCCGCTTACGCGGCTTTTTTATTTCTGCTTTTCCCCGTCTGAACTTACCAGCTGTATTTCACTCCCAGCATGCCCTGGGTATCGCTGTAGCCTTTATCACCCAGTTGCACACCGACATTCCCCCAGACGCTTAAACGGTTATTCAGTTTACCTTCCACCCCGGTACGCACTTCACCCAGATTGCGCGCGCCGTCACGGCTGATTTTCACGCCATCCATCTTCACGCCGAAGGATTCGGTATTGTGGATCCAGTTCACTTCGACATAGGGCTGGAACTCGCGCTGCTGTCCGTCATCCATTTTGTGATGACTGTTGAGGTACGTTTTCACCCCAAGACGCGTCTGAATGTTGCCATCACCTTCTGTTTCAATGCGCGTACCATCATGCCGGGTATGCGAATCCGACTTCACGCCCATCCAGGTGAACTGTGCCTGCGGCTGGATGTACCAGGTGTTCAGAGAACCCTGGCTGCCGCTGAACGTACCGGCTTTCAGGGTGTAACCCGCTTCCAGCGAGGCCGTCAGCCCTTTAGAGTCATAGCTGTCGCTCTCACGCTCGTCCGCATCCACCGTGTTGTCGAACCAGTTGTACAGCAACCAGCTATCAACATACGCCCCGGTGTTATCCACGGCATTCTGATACCAGGTTCCGTACAGACCGGCGCTGTAGCCGCTGGTACGTCCGTCTGAACCGTATCCTGCACGGTTACTCTGGGTGTTGCTGTGCTCATTGGCGTAACCGCCCATCACGCCGAGATGCCAGCGGTCCAGCCCATCCATACTCCACTGTGCAATGTCGCCACCCAGTTGCAGCACGTAGCGATTGCTCTGTGTTTTCAGTTGGCCGTCCCCCGCCGTGGAACGTTCATGCCCGCCGACGTGGCGCATCCACATGCTACCAGCCAGCCCTTCATCCTGGAGCGCATTGCTGTACTGCGGCTCGCCGAGACGATCGTGCAGACGGTGAGCAAACAGCGTGTTCGCAGCAGAAATATTGCTGGTATAGCTACCCGCTTCCGGTCGCAGAACATCCACCGTCCGCGGATCAACAACCGGCGGGTTGTCCGAATCAATCACACCATTCCATTTGCTGGTCAGATACCAGTTTTTCGCCGCCTCGCCGGTTCCCTTCGCCAGCGTGTAGACATACGCACCGGCCTCCACGGAGCCACGGGTCAGGGCGAATTGACCGGCTGAATTGCCCTCCACTTGCACCAGTTCAATGCCGTTGCGGGTCTGCGCGCCAATACCGCCGACATTATTGACGTCCACCCGCGTGTTACCGGAGGTATCGCCATGTACGGTCAGTTTGTCCGTGGCGGAATCATCACCGCCGAGGGCTGTGTTAAATACCATCAGACCGTCATTACCGTGGTAGTTACCGTTCACATCCAGGTGATTACCCGGCTGCATGCCCGAACGCCCCAGGATCACAGTGCCGCTGTGAGTCAGATTGCCGCCGACTGTAAAGCCGGACACCTGCATCGTCCCGCTGCTCATCACATCCACATCCCCGGCGGTGCGACCATACCCCGATAGGGTAGCGCCATCGTGAATATTTACCTGCTGGTTAGCCATATCGACGGCAGAATCGGCATCGCTACCCAGCGCAATCTCACCGTCGAGAATATCGGTGGTGCCCGTCCAGGAGGTCAAATCCTGTTTCAGTGTCAACACGCCGCTACCGGTCTTGGTCAGATTGCCTGTGCCGCTAATGGCATTGTCCAGCGTCCAGTTCGTATCCGCCGCTACCGTCAACAAGCCGTTATCCGTCACAGAAGCAGTGCCAAGGTTCTGCTGTTCACTGACGGTCAGTTTGTTGTCTGTGTCGATGTTGAACAGGCCGCTGAAGCCGCTATTATTCCCGCTGACGACCACATCTGACATATTCGCCACATCAATGCCGCCCGCTCCGCTGATGGCGTTCGTCAGCGTGCCGACAATTCCATTCAGGGTCAGCGTCCCGTCATCGACGATATCGCCACTGCCTGCACCCAGCACATCATTTACGCTCACTTCCGCCCCGCTGCTGATGGTCGTTTTGGCCGTCAGGGCGGCGTTAGCACCGTCAATCGTTAACAGGCCGCCGTTAACATTCAGCGCGCCACTGCCGGTCAGACTTCCCTCGCTAAGCCCGCCGTTCGACAGGGTCAGCGAGCCGCCATTTAGTGCTAAAGTGGAGTTGGACTGTCCTGTCAACGTACCCGCCGTCTGGGTTGTACCATTGAGATCGGCGGTTGCTCCACTACTGATGTGCAATTCGCTGGTCTCGCCCAGCGCGCCATCGGCGTCGGTGCGCAACGTCCCTGCCTGTACCTGCGTGGCACCACTGTAGTCGTTCAGGCCGTTGGAGAGCGACACGACATCAGCCGTATTCACCGCCAGATTGCCGCTGCCGGAGATCGTCGCCGACATATCAGCGCCCGCACCCGTCGCCCCCGCATACGGCGACAGCACCAACGTTTGTCCGGAGAGAATATCCAACGCCTTCAGACCGTAGTTTACATACAGGCCATTACCCGGTGCGGTGGTCAGGCGAAAACCATACTGCCCGTTCGCCACGGTCGTCCCGTTCTGCGCTATCTGAAGGGTTTTATCTCCCGCAATCGGCGCACCGTTTTGATCGGCAAGCGTCAGTGAACCACCCGACCCAAGCACAATCGACGCTTTCACCAGTTGTACGCCAATCCCGGCGTCATCCTGCTGGAGCAGATTTGCGGTAGTATCTGGATTCGCCGCCGCGCCAGTATCGTTCCAGGGATCGGCAAGGTTTACTTTCACCGTGCCGGTACCGTCTGCCTGATGTTCGCGTCCGTTGTACATTACCCCCGCTGCGCCGGCAACCAGGGTATTGACCGACACCAGACTGTTGGAGATCGTTGCCCCCGGAAGCGTAACGTCAAAAGCCAGCGTGCCCCCATTAAAAAGTAGCCCCGTAAGATCCTGCGTACCGCTGACGGTTGTGGTGTTCCCCGCACTGCTGATTAACAGCGATTGTGCCAATGACGAAGCGTTAGTCCCGGAAAGCGCAAATGTGCTATTTCGCAACTCAACCGCTCCGCGAAAACTGTTGCCGACGGCAGGCGTAAAGGAAAAGACATCATCCCCAGCGTGCAGATTGACAGACATCAACCCCGTGCCGTTCAACACATTGCTGAAGGCAAAGTCATTAGTGCTGGTGTCGGTGGCACCGACAATTTCGAGCGTGCCATCACTGCCAATCGTCACTTCACTGCTGCCAAGGCCGGTTCTGTTAGCGCTAGATTGCAGAGCCGAGGTGAGCGTGCCGCCATTGACCAGGGTCTTCCCGCTGTAGGTATTATCCCCCGTCAGTACGGTATGCCCGGCCTGATGAACAATCGTTCCCTGGCCGGTAATCGGCATAGCGAGCTGATATCCTCCCGCGGTGGAGGAATCGTTGGTGGTGTGATTGAGCACAAGAGAACCGGTACCCGAGCCAAACGTCACGCCGGTCACGCCGGAAATCACGCCCGCTCCGGCGGCGGCCTGTCCCTGAGCCGCGCCAATGTTCACTACGCCGGTGCTTGAGGCATTCTGCGCAATGAACAGTTTGCCATTCAGGTTAAGCGCGCCGCTGTTACTCAGGTTGAGAGTACCGTCGCCCACGGCGCCGACGGTGGCTGACGTCGCATCCAGACGCGATCCGGCGCCATTGATATTCACCGTCCCCTCGCCGCCATTTGCCGCCAGGCTCACCGCGCTGGCAACCACTTTCCCACCCGACTGAATATCCAGTATCCCTGTCGCGGAATGACCCACGTTGAGTTTTTTGGTGACGTCACTGGCGTCAGCGATCCGCCATTCCCCGCCGTTACTGATATTCACTCGCCCATAACCCGCAGGCGAACGTCCCAGCATACTGTCGGCGCTACTGCGTACAATGGCAGAGTCAGAGATATTCAGCGTTCCCGAACCATAATCCCCGACCCGCAGCGCGCCGGTGCTCATTGTTGAATTCTGACCGCTAATGCTGACGGTTCCGACTCCAGCCTCAAAACTGCCAATCGTTGTCATACCGGCGTTCAGCGCACCGCCCTCTTCAATGTTAATCACTCCTGTGCCGCCATAACCAATATTCAGGTCCTGGAGCGCCCCCGAAGGATTCACTAAATTCCACAGTCCACCCGAACGGATCGTAGCGGACCCGTGACTGCCATTTGATCCGCCCAACACGCCCAACCCTGAAGTATTCACCACCGCAGCGTTGGAGATGGTCATGGTGCCGACACCGTACTCGGCAATGGTCATCGCTCCTGAACGTAACGAAGAGCCGGAACCATCGACGTTCACCGTACCGTTCGCCTGGGTGTTATCGCCGATAATGAGCTTGTAGACATCCGATCCTGCCACCACACCGCCCGCGAGAATATTCAGTGTGCCCACGCCGTTCATGCCGACGAAAGTGTAGTAATCCAGTGAATATCCCGTCGCCACGTTGACCACCTCGCCATTATCAATAATGGCCGAATAGGCGGGCAGAGAGGCCAGCAGCAGCAGTGACAGGGCACTACGTTTAAAAAGCGGTTGCAAAGCATGGTGTTGTTGCGCGGAAGAGGACGTTGTATTCAAAGATGAATGGGTTGATGACTGGCTTTTCCCTCTCACCAACTCGGAACAAACCTGAAATACCTTCAGAACTTCATTCCATATAACGCGATAATTTGTGTTCATAAAAAATGCTCATAATCTGATAAAATGTTTATATGCGGTGTAATTGTTTTTAATACGCAACATAGAATCGATAAGCTTCCCTCACCTGGAAATGGGAAATAGAGGGCTATTCAGAAATGAATTCTGAACAGTCTTAAATTAAATAATCTATTGATGGTGTTATAATGATTTCACATATTGTCTCCGACAATAGTATCCATGCATGAGTAAATAACGAACATCCAGGATCCACGATTTACTCTCCGGAGAGGGCGTTAATGAATCACAGACCATCGTCAGAAATAAAAAACAATATTATGCAAATATATAACGCGTGTCCCTGTACAAAACATCCACTCATGCCAGTTGGTGACTGACAACACACGATAAATTCAGATCTTCTGGTGACGACCCGGGAGCGTTTCGGCGGCAGCCATTGCGGCTTGCTGTTTGGTTAATAATGTTTATGTAATTCTTGCGCTCAGTTTTACACTCGCCTAAAAAGCTGTCAATACGCCCCCGGACTATTAGCCTGAACATTAATATCAGAAAATAATAATTAGTGAGCATAAATTCCTGGGAAGGACAGATGACGAAATTCTATTTTTCCGTATCATGAAAGGGGAAATAGAGAGGAACCCAGGATTTTTATATTGCGTAATAAGATTTTTAACATTTTGCCAGCGTGTAAAAACTGCCTTTGAAAAGCACTTTTTGCTAAAGGCTTTTATGGCCCAATGTGGTAATTCCGGCTATCTGATTGTCTATTAAGAATATTTATGTTTTCATCGGGATGTGAGCGACCACTAAAAAGCGAACCCGAACATGTAAACCGCCTAACGTATTGCTGCGTGAAAGATGAGGATGGGTGCGATGCAAACGGGCAATATCAGAAACCAGCGCCAGGCCAATGCCTGCTCCGGCTTCCGTTCCGGCATTTTCAAGACGATGGAACGGCAGCATTGCCTGATGAATCTGTTCATCTTCGATGCCAGGACCACTGTCTTCGACCTCCAGCACCACGGCCTCACCTTCCCGACGTAACCTGGCGGTCACCGTCCCTTGCGCCGGGGTATATTTCAGGGCGTTATCCAGCAAATTACCGCACAATTCCCCCAGCAGGACATCATCACCGTCTATCCATATCGCCTCCAGCACGCCTTCATAACCCAGGTCGATGCCTTTACTGCGCGCCTGCGCCAGTCGCGTGAAACAGCTCGTCTGCACCACCTCGAACAGATTGACCGGTGAAAACTGCCGCTCCCCCTGCTCTTTTCGCTTCACCGCTGAAAGCTGTAACAACCTTTCCGTCAGCAGGATGGTGTTGTCCAGCGTCGTACTCATCGCCCGTAAACTCTCGTGCCACTGCTGAGGCTGTTCGCTGGCAAGCGCCACGGCGGCCTGCGTTTTCAACACGGCCAGCGGGGTTTTCAGTTGATGAGAGGCATCGGCGCTAAACCGTTCCTGCCGGGAGATCAGCGCGCGCAGGCGATCGAGATAACGGTTAAACGCGACGATCAGCAACCGCGTCTCCGACCAGGGCAGCAGTTCAGGTAACGGTGTCAGGAGTTCCGGTTCACGTCGCACCATCAGTGAGGAGAGCTGGCGCATCGGCCGCAGCACGCGGCGCAGCAGCCAGCCGACCAGCACCAGCGTCAGCAGCACCAACAAACCCTGCGTTACCGATGACGAAAACAGCAGTTGTCCTGCCAGGTAACGCCGCGATTGTAGCGTCTCTGCGACGTAGATCTCCGCCATCCCGACAATGCCGCCCTCGTTTACCGGCTGCAACAGGCGCGCCACGCGAATGGCCTGCCCCTGATATTGCGTATGATAAAACCAGGCCAGCGCAGGGTAGAGTTGCGTGCGAGAGGTGGAAGGCGGCATTGCCGGCAGGTCGTCGTAACCCGAAATCACCTTCCCCGACGGATCCACCACTTTATAGTACAGCCGGTCGTTCATGTTCAGTTCAAAGCTGTCCAGCACCACCCACGGAACATTGACCTCCAGCGTTGCATTGCGGACCACCAGCCGCTCCGCCACCGTGCGGGCAGACGACAGCAGCGTGCGGTCATAGGCCTGCGTTGCCGCCTGCAGGGCGCTGACGTAGCTGTTAAACGCCGACAGTCCCCACAGCAGAATCAACGGTAGATCAAGAAACAGCATCAATTGCAGGTATAACGACTGGGGTTTAACCCACCTCATTGCCGCACTCCAGCACGTATCCCAGCCCGCGCAGCGTGGTGATCCGCACATTGCTGCCCTGTAATTTTTTCCGCAGACGATGAATGTACAGTTCGATACTTTCGGGGCTGACCTCATCGTTCAGGCTGAAGACCTGTTCGAACAACTGCTGGCGCGATACCGGACGGGTTCTGCGATACATCAGCACCGTCAACAGCGCCAGTTCACGCGGGGTGAGCGCCAGCGGTTGCTGCTGAAGCAAGAAATATCCTTCGTCATGGAATGCCAGATCGCCCAGTTGCTGAAGCTCCTGTACCTGTCCCGCACTGCGCCGGAGCAAAGCCCGCAGCCGGGCGTCCAGTTCCTCAAGTTCGAAGGGCTTGGGCAGATAATCATCCGCTCCGGCATTGAGTCCTTTTACCCGATCCGCCACCGCGCTACGCGCTGTCAGCAGCAGCACCGGCAGCGTCTGCGCACGCTTACGCAGACGCAGCACCACTTCCAGTCCGTCGATCCCAGGCATGTTGATATCCAGAACCGCCAGCGCATAGGTTTCGCTATGCAGAAGATGGTCGGCAGCCAGTCCGTCGAACACACAGTCCACGGCGAATCCGTTCTGCACCAGCGCTTTTTCCAGCCAGTGAGCCAGCTCACGGTTATCTTCCGCCAATAAGAGACGCATATCACATCCTGTAAAGTTTCTGCCGCATTGAAAGGGAAATGAAAGGTTAATGTTTTAACAATCACGCAACCGAACCGCTACATGTTGGTTCACATAATCAAAAAATAATCTTCCGAACCCTACCATCCGGTTCTCCGGCGTGAGGATAAATAATGAAAAAACAGTTCGTTCGTACCCTTGCTGCAAGCGTTTTACTGATGAGCACCTCTGTCCTGGCGCAAGAAGCGCCGTCGCGTACCGAATGTATCGCCCCGGCGAAACCGGGCGGCGGCTTTGACCTTACCTGCAAACTGATTCAGGTGAGCATGATGGAAACTGGCGCTATCGAGAAACCGATGCGCGTGACCTACATGCCAGGCGGCGTGGGCGCAGTCGCCTATAACGCGATCGTCGCGCAACGGCCCGCCGAAGCGGGGACGGTCGTGGCGTTCTCCGGCGGTTCGCTGTTGAACCTGTCACAGGGTAAATTTGGTCGTTACGGCGTGGATGATGTGCGCTGGCTGGCGAGCGTCGGTACGGACTACGGCATGATCGCCGTGCGCGCCGACTCGCCGTGGAAGTCACTGAAAGATCTGCTCACCGCGATGGAAAAAGATCCCAACAGCGTGGTGATTGGCGCCGGGGCCTCTATTGGCAGCCAGGACTGGATGAAGTCGGCGCTGCTGGCGCAACAGGCTCACGTCGATCCGCACAAGATGCGCTATGTCGCCTTTGAAGGCGGCGGCGAACCAGTCACCGCACTGATGGGCAATCATGTACAGGTGGTTTCCGGCGATCTCAGTGAGATGGTGCCCTATCTGAGCGGCGATAAAATCCGCGTCCTCGCCGTCTTCTCTGAAAACCGTCTGCCCGGACAACTCGCCAATGTGCCTACCGCCAAAGAGCAGGGTTACGACCTGGTCTGGCCCATCATTCGCGGCTTTTATGTCGGCCCGAAAGTCAGTGATGCCGAGTATCAATGGTGGGTGCAGGCATTTGAAAAACTCCAGCAGACCGACGCGTTCAAAAAGCAGCGCGACCTGCGTGGCCTGTTCGAATTCAATATGACGGGTCAACAGCTTGATGAGTATGTCAAAAAACAGGTGACCGGTTACCGCGAGCAGGCGAAAGCCTTTGGCCTGGCGAAATAAAGATGGAGGCTCCGATGAGCGATCGTATTTTCGCCGGTATCTGGCTGTTGCTGTGTATCGCCGGGCTGTTTATCGCCTGGCAAATTCAGAGTGAATACAGTTACGAACCGGTCGGCCCGCGTCCGTTTCCGCTGGGGATTATCGCCCTGATGGCGCTGTGCGCGCTGGCACTCCTGTTACGCCATCCGGATGTTGTGGACTGGCCGCGCCGGCACGTCCTGCAAAAACTGTTAACTATGGTGATCGTCCTGTTGATGTACGCCTGGGGCTTTGAGTGGCTGGGCTTCCCTGTCGCCACCGCCATTCTGACGCTGGTGATTGGCATTCTGTTTGGCGCCACATTACCCGCCGCGGGCATTTCCGGCGCGATCCTCGGCGTCGCCCTGTGGTATGCCTTCGACCGCCTGCTTGATGTCACCTTACCGCTCGGCGCCTGGCTGAGTTAACGGAGAAACGATGGATACCTGGATATATCTTTCTCAGGGTTTTGCGGTGGCGATGACGCCGGAAAACCTGGTGATCGCGCTGATCGGCTGCTTCGTCGGCACCATTGTCGGTCTGCTGCCGGGTCTGGGGCCGATCAACGGCGTGGCGATCCTGTTGCCACTGGCCTTTGCTTTGCATCTGCCAGCGGAATCGGCGCTAATCCTGCTGGCAACGGTTTACATTGGTTGCGAATACGGCGGACGCATTTCGTCGATTTTGCTCAACGTGCCCGGCGATGCGGCGGCAATTATGACCGCGCTGGACGGCTACCCGATGGCGCAACAGGGGCGCGGCGGCGTCGCGCTCTCTATTTCAGCGGTCAGTTCCTTCTTTGGCTCACTGATCGCCATCGGCGGAATCATTCTGTTCGCCCCCTTACTGGCGCAATGGTCGCTGGCGTTTGGTCCGGCAGAGTACTTCGCGCTCATGGTTTTTGCGATTGCCTGTCTTGGCAGCATGATGGCGCAAAATCCGCTGAAATCGTTTCTGGCGGCGCTGATTGGTCTGGGACTGGCGACCGTCGGCGTTGACGCCAACACCGGGGTGTATCGCTTTACCTTTGACAGCGTGCATCTTTCTGACGGCGTGCAGTTTATCGTCGTGGTGATCGGCCTGTTCTCGGTTTCTGAAATCCTGCTGATGCTGGAACATACCAGCAGCGGGCAGAAACTGGTACGCAAAACAGGGCGCATGCTGTTCAACGCCAAAGAAGGCGCGCAGTGCGTCGGCGCGACGCTGCGCTCGTCGGTGATTGGCTTCTTCGTCGGCGTGCTGCCGGGCGCGGGTGCCACCATCGCCAGCGCCATCACCTACATGACCGAGAAAAAAATCAGCGGCAACAGCGACAGCTTCGGCAAAGGCGATATTCGTGGGGTTGCCGCACCAGAAGCGGCGAATAACGCGTCGGCCTGTGGCTCGTTTATTCCGATGCTGACACTGGGCGTGCCGGGCTCCGGCACCACGGCGGTGATGATGGGTGCCCTAACCCTGTACAACATCACGCCGGGACCGGCGATGTTTACCGAACAACCGGATATCGTCTGGGGATTGATTGCGGCTCTGCTGATTGCCAACGTGATGCTGCTGGTGATGAACATTCCGCTGATCGGCCTGTTCACCCGGATGCTGACCATCCCACTGTGGTTCCTGGTACCGGCTATCGCGGCGGTTTCCGCTGTCGGGGTGTACGCCGTACACAGTACAACCTTCGATCTGGTGCTGATGGTCGCGCTCGGCGTGCTGGGCTACGTTCTGCGCAAAATGCACTTCCCGATGTCGCCGCTGATCTTAGGCTTTGTGCTGGGCGAAATGCTCGAACAAAACCTGCGCCGTGCGCTGTCGATCAGCAACGGCAATATGGCGATTCTGTGGGAAAGTAGCGTCACCAAAGTGCTGCTGGTGATGGCGGTGGCAGTCATTGTGATCCCGCCGCTGTTACGGATCCTCCGTAAGCGCCACACCAAACCGCAGGTGGATGTCGGGTAATGCCTCGCCGGATGGCGCTTCGCTTATCCGGCCTACCCTCAACCCAGGCCGCATAAAACACGCCGCGTTGTCATCCGGCAACAGTCTCAATTCTTAACATTCCTTCCAATAACCGCCTCAATCCGTTCCTTCATATAGGGAAAGAACGGATTCGAGGTGACACGCATTAACGTATCCAGCCCCACCAGCAGCGTGGAGGTCTCTCCGCGCAGCGCAATCGTGCCAATGCTCAGCCCATAGCGATTCAACACATCCGGCTTCAACCCATACAACGAATCGGTCATTGGAAAGGGCACCGCCACATGCGACAACGAATACATCTCCTGCGGCCAGGCCTCCTGT
Source organism: Citrobacter sp. RHB35-C17 (assembly GCF_013816795.1). Classification (NCBI taxonomy): domain Bacteria; kingdom Pseudomonadati; phylum Pseudomonadota; class Gammaproteobacteria; order Enterobacterales; family Enterobacteriaceae; genus Citrobacter; species Citrobacter sp. RHB35-C17. Next base: position 3,599,945 of record NZ_CP057150.1, read on the forward strand.
AACGGCTGAACCTGCACATCACGCGTTCCGGCGAGGGTGTCACGCGCCACCACGGCCAGCGTTTCTGCCGTGGCATTAGTGACCACCGTTGTGCGGTAAGCTCGCGGTACGGAGGGCAGCAACGTCGCGGCGGCGGTATAAGAAGATGTCCGCAGCAGAGGGCGCAGGTTAGCCGCCTGATTGATATCAAACAGCACCAGTTCGCTGCCGTTAGGTCCCAGATAGCGATACAACGACTCCACTACCGCCTGGGTGCTGACGGTGGAATCCATTACCGACTGGAAGGTCAGCACCGGCGGCAGATCGTGAAGTCGCATAGTCTGCGCATCCTGGACAATTTGCTGCTGTAGCGCTTTGGTCAGCAGATAAGACTGCCGCGCCGCATTGACAGGAAACGAATTGTATTTGAAGGGGTTAAATTCTGGCGTGACGTTGAGCCACGCGGCTTTGGCAAACGCGGGAAACAGCGCCGGTAACCCCGCCAGCCCGGCAAAACGGGCGAATGACGTGACGCCAATCATCGGCGACAGCAACACCACCTGACGCGGACGTCGCAGCGTGGCGTCGTCCAGACTGTCCAGCGTGTATTTCAGCGCCAGCGCGCCGCCGTTAGAGTACCCCACCAGATGCAGCGGCACCTCGTTACCCACCAGTCTCGTCGCCTCACGCACCGCCAGACGTGTCGCGGCCAGCCACGCTTCCCAGTCGACCGCCGTTAACGCGCCTGGCGCGGTGCCGTGTCCGGGCAGGCGTGGCACCACGGCGATAAATCCCTGCTGCTGGTAGATCCGGGCGATATCTTTCAGGCTGTAGGGCGAGTCGGTCAGGCCGTGGAGCATCACGGCAACGCCGCGCGGTTTGCCTTGCGGCATCAACACGAATGAGCGGTTCCAGTTGGGGGTAAATTGCGCCGGAGCAACCCGACTGCCCGACCAGAAACGGTTGATCGGCGTCTGCTCATCCGGGCTCAGCGTATCGCCCACCTGTTTTTGTAGATCGGCAAACAGCGCCGCTTCCCGTACCTGATACTGCGCAAAGGTGGCGTTATCCAGCGCCGCCGCGCTCATTTCATTCCCGTGCCAGGTATGCCAGGAATGAAGATCAGGCCCACTCTCTGTCTGATACACCCGCACGCCGAGAAAAATAATCAGTACCACCAGCAGCGTCAGCACCACGTGTTTGATCAGCGCCAACAGGCCGGAACTGACCCACTTCACCCGACGGAAGAGGTTTTTAAGCAACATGTTTATCCCGAACCTCGCTCATCAGACACACCGCAACCGGCGTTAGTGTAGGCTAACCGGCGGTTTCCTCAACCTTTTCCGCCCTTTTCTCCCGATACGCATGCATTTACCCCTGCATTTAATAATGTTAAATATTTGTTGTTTTTGATCACAAAAAAGAAACAAAAAGTTCATTTTGTGCACGCTTTCTAAAAATGTAGATATTTTTAATTTATGGCTACGAAATGAGCTTCGCCATGTCTCCCTGACCATCTACTGAGAGGATCGATTCTGATGAATGCACTGACTGCCGTTAAACCAAACGCTGAAGATCCAGGCCAACCTGGCAACGGATTTACGCTGAAACCGTCAGCCCAATCCCCACGTCTGCTGGAGCTGACCTTTTCCGCCCGGACGACAGAACACTTTCTTCGGCAGGTCGCGCAATGGCCGGTGCAGGCACTGGAATACAAATCGTTCCTGCGCTTCAAAGTGGGCAAGATCCTTGACGATCTGTGCGACAACCAGCTGCAGCCGCTGCTGCTGAAAACGCTGCTGGATCGCGCAAAGGGCGCGTTACTGATCAACGCAGAAGGCATCGATAACGTGGCGCAGGCTGACGATATGGTCAAACTGGCAACCGCGGTGGCCCATCTGGTTGGACGCTCCAACTTTGATGCCATGAGCGGTCAGTATTATGCGCGCTTTGTGGTAAAAAACGTCGATAACTCAGACAGCTATCTGCGTCAGCCACACCGCGTAATGGAGTTGCATAACGACGGCACCTACGTCGAAGAGATCACCGATTACGTGCTGATGATGAAAATCGACGAGCAAAACATGACCGGCGGCAACTCGCTGCTGCTGCATCTTGACGACTGGGAACATCTTGACGAGTACTTCAGCCACCCACTGGCGCGCCGTCCGATGCGCTTCGCTGCGCCGCCCAGCAAGAACGTCAGTCATGATGTGTACCACCCGGTATTTGACGTCGACCAACAGGGCCGCCCGGTTATGCGCTACATCGACCAGTTTGTGCAGCCAAAAGATTTTGAAGAAGGTGTCTGGCTGAGCGAGCTGTCTGATGCGCTGGAAACCAGCAAAAGCATCCTGTCCGTTCCGGTTTCGGTGGGTAAATTCCTGTTGATCAACAACCTGTTCTGGCTACACGGACGCGATCGTTTTACCTCGCACCCGGACCTGCGCCGCGAACTCATGCGTCAGCGCGGCTACTTCGCTTATTCCACCCACCACTACCAGACGCATCAGTAAGCGTGAAGGAACAAGCGGATGTATGATTTTGTGATTATTGGCGGCGGCATTATTGGCATGTCGACCGCCATGCAGTTAAGTGAGGTCTATCCGGACGCTCGCATCGCGCTGCTGGAAAAAGAGTCCGGCCCGGCCTGTCATCAGACGGGCCACAACAGCGGCGTGATCCATGCCGGGGTCTATTACACTCCCGGCAGTCTGAAAGCGCAGTTTTGTCTCGCCGGTAACCGTGCGACCAAAGCCTTTTGCGATCAAAACAGCATCCGCTACGACACCTGCGGCAAGATGTTGGTCGCCACCTCTGAACAGGAAATGGAACGGATGCGCGCCCTGTGGGATCGCACCGCCGCGAATGGCTTAGAACGCGAGTGGCTGAATGCGCAGGAATTGCGCGAGCGCGAACCAAACATCACCGGACTCGGCGGCATTTTTGTGCCGTCCAGCGGGATCGTCAGCTACCGGGAGGTCACGGCGGCGATGGCGAAAATCTTCCAGGCCAGAGGCGGCGAAATTATCTACAACGCCGACGTCAGCGCTCTGAAAGAGCACGCCTCGGGCATGGTCGTGCGTACCCGCCAGGGACAGGAATTTGAAGGGTCGACGCTAATTACCTGCTCCGGACTGATGGCCGATCGGCTGGTGAAAATGCTCGGCGTCGAGCCAGGCTTTATCATCTGCCCGTTCCGTGGCGAGTACTTCCGCCTGGCGGCGGAACACAACCATATCGTCAACCATTTGATCTACCCGATTCCCGATCCGGCGATGCCGTTTCTCGGCGTCCATCTCACCCGCATGATCGACGGCAGCGTCACGGTTGGGCCAAATGCGGTGCTGGCGTTTAAGCGCGAGGGCTATCGCAAACGCGACTTTTCGCTCAGCGATACGCTGGAGATCCTCGGTTCTTCCGGCATTCGTCGGGTTCTGCAAAACAACCTGCGCGCCGGTTTAAGCGAAATGAAAAACTCGCTGTGCAAGAGTGGCTATCTGCGACTGGTGCAAAAGTACTGCCCGAGCCTGACGCTAAACGATCTGCAACCGTGGCCTGCAGGCGTCCGCGCTCAGGCCGTTTCGCCGGACGGCAAGCTGATTGACGATTTTCTGTTTGTCACCACACCGCGATCGATCCACACCTGCAATGCCCCCTCCCCTGCGGCGACGTCAGCGCTGCCTATCGGCGCACACATCGTCAGCCAGGTACAAACGCTGCTGGCAAACCAGAGCAACCCCGGACGCACGCTGCGTGCGGCACGTAGCGTGGACACCTTACACGCCGCTTTCACCCGTTAACCTTTTTTCAGACAGGAAGCCATCATGCAACTAAACGATCCGACGTTGTTCCGTCAGCAGGCCTTGATCGACGGCCAGTGGCGCGATGCCGATAGCGGCGAAGTCATTGCGGTGACCAACCCGGCCAACGGCAAGACGCTGGGCAGCGTGCCGAAAATGGGCAGCGCGGAAACCCGCGATGCCATTGAGGCCGCTAACCGCGCGCTGCCCGCCTGGCGCGACCTCACCGCCAAAGAGCGGGCGAATATTCTGCGTCGCTGGTTCAATCTGATGCTGGAGCATCAGGACGATCTCGCCCGCCTGATGACCCTGGAACAGGGCAAGCCGCTGGCAGAAGCCAAAGGGGAAATCAGCTATGCCGCCTCCTTTATTGAGTGGTTTGCCGAAGAGGGCAAACGCATTTATGGCGACACCATTCCCGGACACCAGGCCGACAAACGCCTGATCGTCATTAAGCAACCGATTGGCGTTACTGCCGCCATTACGCCGTGGAACTTCCCGTCAGCGATGATCACCCGCAAAGCCGGTCCGGCACTGGCGGCTGGCTGCACGATGGTGCTTAAACCCGCCAGCCAGACGCCGTTCTCCGCGCTGGCGCTGGCGGAACTGGCAAACCGCGCCGGGATCCCGCCGGGCGTATTCAGTGTTGTCACCGGTTCGGCGGGCGCGGTCGGTAACGAACTGACCCACAATCCGCTGGTGCGCAAACTGTCGTTCACCGGTTCGACGGAGATTGGTCGTCAGTTGATGGAACAGTGCGCCAAAGACATCAAAAAAGTCTCTCTGGAGTTGGGCGGTAATGCGCCGTTTATCGTCTTTGACGATGCCTGCCTCGATAAAGCGGTTGAAGGCGCGCTGGCGTCCAAGTTCCGCAACGCCGGACAGACCTGCGTCTGCGCCAACCGTCTGTATGTGCAGGACGGCGTTTATGAGCGCTTTGCGGAGAAGCTGCAACAGGCGGTGGAAAAACTGCATCTCGGTGACGGTCTGGCACCCGACGTCACTACCGGCCCACTGATTGATGAGAAAGCGGTCGCCAAAGTGCAGGAGCATATTGCCGATGCGCTGGAAAAAGGGGCGCGCATCATCACCGGCGGAAAACCGCACGCGCTGGGCGGTAATTTCTTCCAGCCCACCATTCTGGTGGACGTGCCAGACAACGCAAAGGTCGCCAAAGAAGAGACCTTCGGTCCATTGGCTCCGCTGTTCCGCTTTAGTGATGAAGCCGACGTTATCAGACAGGCCAACGACACCGAGTTTGGTCTGGCGGCCTATTTCTACGCCCGCGATTTGAGCCGCGTCTTTCGCGTTGGCGAGGCGCTGGAGTACGGCATCGTCGGCATTAATACCGGCATTATCTCGAACGAAGTCGCGCCGTTTGGCGGGATCAAAGCCTCCGGTCTTGGCCGTGAAGGTTCCAAATACGGCATCGAAGATTACTTAGAAATCAAATACCTGTGCATTGGCCTTTCATAATAAATCAACTGGAGAACACCTGATGAGCACCAATAACGAATTAATGCAGCGTCGCGCTCATGCCGTCCCGCGTGGCGTAGGACAAATTCATCCGATCTTTGCCGCGCGCGCGGAAAACTGCCGGGTCTGGGATGTGGAAGGCCGTGAATTCCTGGATTTTGCTGGTGGCATCGCGGTGCTGAACACCGGACACCTGCACCCGCAGATCGTCTCGGCAGTCGAAGCGCAACTGAAAAAACTGTCCCACACCTGCTTCCAGGTGTTGGCCTATGAGCCGTATCTGCAACTGTGCGAAATCATGAACCAGAAAGTGCCGGGCGACTTCGCCAAGAAGACCCTGCTGGTCACCACCGGTTCCGAAGCGGTAGAAAACGCTGTGAAGATCGCCCGCGCGGCAACGCAACGCACGGGGACGATCGCCTTTAGCGGTGCATACCACGGTCGCACTCACTACACCCTGTCGCTGACCGGGAAAGTGAACCCGTACTCCGCCGGAATGGGGCTGATGCCGGGTCACGTCTATCGCGCGCTCTATCCGTGCGCCCTGCACGGCATTAGCGAAGATGACGCCATCGCCAGCATTCACCGCATCTTTAAAAATGATGCCGCGCCGGAAGATATCGCCGCCATCGTGATTGAACCAGTACAGGGCGAAGGCGGTTTCTACGCCGCCTCTCCGGCCTTTATGCAGCGCCTGCGCGCGATTTGCGACGAGCACGGGATCATGCTGATTGCCGATGAAGTACAGAGCGGTGCGGGGCGTACCGGTACGCTGTTTGCGATGGAGCAGATGGGCGTGGCACCGGACATCACCACCTTCGCCAAATCCATTGCCGGGGGCTTCCCGCTGGCGGGTGTCACCGGACGCGCCGACGTCATGGACGCCATCCCGCCGGGTGGACTGGGCGGCACCTATGCCGGTAACCCGATTGCCTGCGCCGCCGCGCTGGCGGTCCTGAACATTTTCGAGCAGGAAAATCTGCTGCAAAAAGCCAACGAACTCGGCAAAACCCTGCGCAACGGTCTGCTGGCGATTGCCGAAACGCATCGTGAAATCGGCGATGTCCGTGGGCTGGGGGCGATGATCGCCATCGAACTGTTTGAAGACGGCGACCACAACAAGCCGGATGCAAAACTGACGGCAGAGATCGTCGCGCGCGCCCGCGATAAAGGTCTGATCCTGCTCTCCTGTGGGCCGTACTACAACGTGCTGCGCATCCTCGTTCCGCTCACCATTGAAGAGGCGCAAATCCGCCAAGGGCTGGACATTATCGCCCAGTGTTTTGATGAGGTGAAACACGGTTAACACGCCTGTAGCGCTGCCGGACAAGATGCCTCGGCGTCTTGTCCGGCCTGGAAAACCTCTCCTCTGAAGGCCGGATAAGGCGGAGCCGCCATCCGGCAAACGGTTCAATAACAATAAAGAGGTCATAAGATGGGGCAACTGTCGCAATCACATGATTTAGGGGGCGGGCTGAAATCACGCCACGTCACCATGCTGTCTATTGCCGGGGTTATCGGCGCAAGTCTGTTTGTGGGTTCCAGTGTGGCGATAGCCCAGGCCGGGCCCGCGGTCCTGCTGGCCTATCTGTTCGCCGGGTTACTGGTGGTGATGATTATGCGGATGCTGGCCGAAATGGCCGTCGCCACGCCGGACACCGGTTCCTTTTCCACGTACGCCGATAAAGCCATCGGACGCTGGGCAGGCTACACCATCGGCTGGTTGTACTGGTGGTTCTGGGTGCTGGTGATCCCGCTTGAAGCGAATATCGCCGCCATCATCCTCAATTCCTGGGTCCCCGGCATCCCGATCTGGCTGTTCTCGCTGGTCATCACGCTGGCGTTGACCGGCAGTAATTTGCTGAGCGTCAAAAACTACGGTGAATTTGAGTTCTGGCTGGCGCTGTGCAAAGTGATTGCCATCCTCGCCTTTATCGCGCTGGGTGCCGCGGCGATCAGCGGTTTTTACCCTTACGCTGAAGTCAGCGGTATTTCGCGCTTGTGGGATCACGGCGGCTTTATGCCGAACGGCTTTGGCGCGGTGCTAAGCGCCATGCTGATCACCATGTTCTCCTTTATGGGCGCTGAGATTGTTACCATCGCCGCTGCCGAATCCGACACGCCGGATAAGCACATCGTCCGCGCCACTAACTCGGTCATCTGGCGTATTTCGATCTTTTATCTGTGTTCGATCTTTGTCGTCGTCTCCCTGATTCCGTGGAACATGCCGGGTCTGAAAGAGGTAGGTTCCTATCAGTCGGTGCTGGAACTGCTGCATATTCCGCATGCCAAACTGATCATGGACTGTGTGATCCTGCTGTCGGTAACCAGTTGCCTGAACTCTGCGCTGTATACCGCGTCGCGAATGCTCTACTCCCTGAGCCGCCGTGGCGACGCGCCAGCCATGATGGGTAAAATCAATCGCAGCAAAACCCCCTGGGTGGCGGTGTTACTCTCGACAGGCGCGGCGTTTTTAACCGTCGTCGTGAACTATTATGCCCCGGCAAAAGTGTTTAAGTTCCTGATTGACAGCTCCGGCGCTATCGCCCTGCTGGTGTATCTGGTTATCGCCGTTTCTCAGCTGAGGATGCGCAAAATCCTGCTGGCGGAAGGCGGCGAGATCAAACTGAAAATGTGGCTCTATCCATGGCTGACCTGGCTGGTGATTGGCTTTATCATCTTTGTGCTGGTTGTGATGCTCTTCCGCCCGGCGCAACAGCTGGAAGTGATTTCCACAGGGTTGCTGGGGCTGGGGATTATTTGCACCGTGCCGATTATGTCGCGCTGGAAAAAACTGGTATTGTGGCAAAAGACACCGCTGCAAAATACCCGTTAAATGATTTCCCGGCGCAGGCCGGGAACACGATTCAGGAGTAAGACCATGACCGCCATTTCCCATCCGACGGCCATAGATGGATACCGCTGGCTGAAGAACGATATTATCCGTGGTGTTTATCAACCTGATGAAAAACTGCGCATGAGTTTATTAACTTCACGCTATTCTCTTGGCGTTGGGCCGCTCAGGGAGGCGCTTTCTCATCTGGTGGCGGAACGGCTGGTCACGGTGGTGAATCAAAAAGGGTATCGGGTGGCGTCCATGTCAGAGCAGGAACTGCTCGATATTTTCGACGCCCGGGCCAATATGGAAGCCATGCTGGTAAGTCTGGCGATTGAACGCGGCGGTGACGAATGGGAAGCTGAGATCCTCGCCCGCGCCCACATGCTCAGCAAGCTAGAGGCCAGCGACGCCAGCGAACACCTGCTGGATGAGTGGGATTTACGCCATCAGGCATACCATACCGCTATTGTTGCCGGATGCGGTTCGCAGTATCTGCTGCAAATGCGTGAACGGTTGTTTGATCTCGCGGCGCGCTATCGGTTTATCTGGCTGCGAAAAACGGTCTTGTCGGTTGAAATGCTGGAGGATAAACACATTCAGCATCAGACGCTAACGGAGGCCATTCTGGCGCGCGATGCGACGCGCGCCAGTGAACTCATGCGCCAACATTTACTGACGCCGATACCTATTATCCAGCAGGCCATGACCGGTAAACTACTGGCGCAAAAATCCTGACGGCGCTTATTTATTCTTCCGGAATACGCAGCACCTGGCCGGGATATATTTTATCCGGGCTTTTAAGCATCGGCTTATTCGCCTCAAAAATTTTGTTATACAGGTTGGCATTACCGTAAACCTGTTTCGAAATAGCGCTCAGGGTATCGCCGGATTTCACCGTGTAGAACTGACTCTCGGCGGCAGGCGCGTCGGTTTTAACCTGATCCTCCACGCTGGCAATCCCGGAAATATTCCCGACCGCAATCAGGATTTTTTCTTTCGCTTCCTGACTTAATCCGTCACCCGTCACCGTCGCCTTGCCATCAGCAATTTGTACATTCACCTTGTCAGCGTCCGGAATACCGGTTTTATGCAGATGGTCCTGCACCTTTTTTGCTAAATCGTCTTTATCGTGATTACCGGTTACTGCATCCCACAGTTTTTCCCCGGCGTCTTTTACAAAGTTGAAAAGTCCCATATCCACCTCGATCGTTGACAATAAACACTCAGGAAGTGTAGCAGAAAGTTTCGCTTAAAATTCTGACGGCGCGGCGACCGGTGTGGCCCGATAACGTCACGCTATCGGGCGGTATCATGGCGGTTAAGAAAGAGATGAAGGACGGGTTTGCACCCAGAACGCGTGAATCAAACCGGGAATATAGCCCAGTAACGTCAGAACGATATTAAGAATGAACGCCCAGCCGAATCCTTTACCCAACAGGACCCCCAGCGGCGGCAGAATGATCGTAAATACAATTCTCCAGAAACCCATATACACTCCAAAAAGAAAAATTACTCATTGTTTAAAAAGGGATTTTATCCCTAAGCGTAGCGAGCTTAGCGGAGATCGCCAGTTATCACTCTCGCTTTTACCCTCTTTTACGATTTTTACACTGGCAGTCGCTTCATTTTTATTTTAGACTTTACTTAATTTAGAAAACACTAAAATAAATATGAGCGAACTCGAACAACTCCAGGCCAGCGCGGAACAGGCGGCGGCCCTGCTGAAAGCGATGAGCAACCCTAAGCGACTGCTGATCCTGTGTATGCTTTGCGGCTCACCGGGCACCAGCGCGGGCGATCTGGCACGCGCCACCGGGTTAAGTCCCTCGGCCACTTCACAGCATCTGGCAAAAATGCGCGAAGAAGGGCTGATTGGCAGCCAGCGCGATGCTCAGCGCATCCTCTATTTCATTAAAAATGCAGCGGTGAATTCACTCATTGCCACATTGAAAAACGTCTATTGTCCATAAGGAGTGAACATGACCATCGGGACGATTTCCCCGCGCGACGCAAAGGCCCGTATTGAGCAAGGCGCCAGACTGATTGATATTCGCGATGCCGACGAATATCTGCGTGAACATATTCCGCAGGCCCATCTCGCACCGCTGAGTACGCTCGAACAGGGGGGCTTTCCTGCCAGGCTGCGAGGTGAATGCGTCATTTTCCATTGTCAGTCCGGAAAACGAACGCAAAACAATGCGGTTACCTTGCAGGTTCTTGCCGCACCGGCTGAAGTCTTGCTGCTGGAAGGGGGCATTGACGGCTGGAAAGCGGCGGGTTTCCCCACGGCAGAAGATAAATCACAGCCGCTTCCGCTGATGCGTCAGGTACAAATTGCCGCAGGCGGGCTGGCCTTACTGGGCGTGGTGTTGGGGTATAGCGTCAACAGCGGCTTTTTCCTGCTCAGCGGTTTTGTAGGCGCGGGGTTGCTGTTCGCCGGACTGACTGGTTTTTGCGGCATGGCGCGACTGCTCGACAAAATGCCGTGGAATCGCCGTCCTCAATAATGACGGGAAATACGCGGTGAGGAACACCTCACCGCTTACAAAATTAGATCAGAAAATCGTCCAGCGATTTACCTGCCGCCAGTGCCTGGGCAATCGGTTTTGGCGTACGCCCCTGACCGGTCCAGGTTTTACTTTCCCCGTTAAGATCGGTATAGCGATATTTCGCCGGACGCGGCTGGCGTTTTTTACCCACTCGCATGGCCGCGGCGTCATTGCTGAATAACTCTTCCGGGCTAATTCCGTCGGCCTTCATCATTTCCAGCAAAGTATTAATTTTCTGCTGCTGTTCAGCGCGCTGACGCTGTAACTGTTCTTCTTCTTCACGTCTTTCTTTAGTGACGACCCTGAATTTCTCCAGCATTTCTTCAAGAACGTCAATGGAGAATTCGCGAGCCATGGCGCGTAATTTACGAATATTATTTAAGTTCTGTAACATCAAATTCATAATAATTAAAATCCTTTAACGCAAAAACAAATTATTACACTGCGCAGTCTATTATATTGTTAGAACATTTTCCAGCCCCTGGAATATAACAGAGGAAATACCACCTCCCGTTAATATACGCTAAATAATATTCCGGCTCATTTTCTCATTCTATGACGAATAACCTCCATACCGGCTCATCGAACATAGAATGCGGTTTTTGCCTTACAGGGAACCCCCTCAACCAGAACATCAACATAACACATTGATTTTTAATCATTTAAGATACACAAACAACAAAAACTCTATCCGGTACAAAAATCAGGCGATTACAGAGTATTTTATCGACAAAAAGCGTCAAAATAAAAATATTTCGCTAGTTGATAGTTACAATACAGCAATATACTCTATCATCAAGCAAAAATACCACAACAAAACACTAACACGAACTTATTTAACGGCAATTTTACCCCTTTTTTACAAGGAGCATCAGCATGTTCTCACCACAGTCACGCTTGCGTCATGCTGTAGCAGACACGTTCGCGATGGTTGTTTATTGTTCTGTCGTGAACATGTTGATCGAGATCTTCCTCTCCGGAATGACCTTTGAGCAATCACTTTCGTCCCGACTGGTCGCCATTCCGGTCAACATTCTGATCGCCTGGCCCTATGGAATGTATCGTGATCTCTTTATGAAGGCGTCGCGTAAAGTGGGTTCTGCGGGGTGGCTGAAAAACCTGGCGGATGTACTGGCTTATGTCACCTTCCAGTCCCCGGTTTATGTCGCTATTCTGCTGACGGTGGGCGCTGACTGGCATCAAATTACCGCCGCAGTCAGTTCTAATATCGTAATATCGATGATGATGGGGGCGGTATATGGCTATTTCCTCGATTATTGCCGCCGCCTGTTTAAGGTGAGTCGCTACCAACAGGCTAAAGCCTGAAACGACTTTGCGACTGGCTGTGCCAGTCGCTTAATTAACTCGCCTCGCCAAACAGTCCATTCAAATAACGCTCAAGCGCAATACGCGAACTAAAGCCGTGAGGAATGCCGTAGTGTTCGTGGGTGTCCCCGGCTAAATAAAGCGGAAAATGCTGATAATGGTCGCAGGTTTTAATTTCAGATGCCGGTTCAGCCAGCGAAGAACTGCGCTCTTTTAATGTCGGATGAATCACCAGCGCAGTGCGTCCCATACGCGCTTCGCGATTAACATAGACATAATTCTCGCCACGTCGATAACCGTACGTTTTCTGTGTTACCACATCAACGGTAAACCCCACTTTTTCAAGTACGCGCGCCACCTCGTCAGGTCGTAAATACATATTTTTTCCTCGTTATCTTTTACTGCGGGCTTACCTTACCTGATTCAGCATTGGCAACGCTTTCAGAAAAGTCCATAAACGCGCAATAACGCCGTGAGGCGTCTCAGAAGTTAAAAATATCGACTAAACTGAAAGTCACATCGAAATCACTGGAGGATCATATGTTTAACCGACCGAACCGAAACGACGTAGATGATGGCGTGCAGGATATTCATAATGACGTCAATCAATTAGCCGATAGTCTGGAAGCCGTACTGAAGTCATTGGGTAGCGATGCGAAGGATGAAGCAGATACCGCACGGCGTAAAGCACAGGCGCTACTGAAAGAGACGCGTGCGAAAATGCATGGCCGGACGCGCGTGCAGCAAGCCGCCCGTGACGCCGTAGGCTGCGCTGATACGTTTGTGCGTGATAAACCCTGGTGTAGCATCGGTACGGCGGCGGCGGTGGGGATCTTTGTCGGTGCGTTGCTGAGTCTTCGTCGCTAAGGATGAGGCCGGTGCCGGATAGCGTTTACGTATATCCGGCCTGGCATAAACTCGACTAAAGCGCTGACTGAATGGCCTGTCGCAACCGCTTTGCCACCTGTCTTGCGATTTCAGGCGAAGCGATGTTAGTGAACGACAGCAAAATCCCTCCCATCCCCGATGTATTCAACCGCCAGCGACTCAGGGCCTGGACCGCCAGGCCCGCCTCATTGGCTTTGCGTACCGGCGCGATATCGTCACCGTCAACAGTAATCACCAGTTGTATCCCGCCCTGTTGGGGCACAACGTGAAATCCCTGTTCGCCGAGCGCCCTTTCCGTCCATTGCCTTCGCTGCGCATAGTGCTGACGCATTTTTTTCAGATGCCGCCAGAAATGCCCATCACGGATAAAATCCGCCAGCGTTTGCTGCCAGAGCAGCGGCACGCTACAGGCCATCCGTACCGCCTGCTGACGAAAACGACTCACCTGGTTTACTGGCACCACCAGCCATGCACAGCGCAAGGCGGGAAACAGCGATTTGCTGAACGTACCGGCGTAAATTACCCGCTGTGGCGCATCCAGACTTTTCAGCGGCGGCAGCGGTTTACCGTGATAACGAAACTCGCTGTCGTAATCATCTTCAATAATCCACGCCTGGGTATGTGATGCCCACTCCAGCAGTTGATGACGCCGGGCTAACGACAGCGCGACGCCAAGCGGGCTTTGATGGGCCGGAGTGAGTAGCGCAAAACGCGCATCCGGATAATCGCGGATCCCGATCGCCACATTCAACCCGTCGTCATCGATCGGAACCGGCAGCAGCGCGACATTTTCCTGCTCAATCACCGGACGGATCAACGGAAAGCCGGGATCTTCAATCCACATGCCATCGCCCGGCTTGGCCAGCGCGCGCAGGATGAGGGTCATCGACGCCGCATAGCCTGAGGTGATAAAAATCTGCTCGGGCAGACAGTCAATACTGCGCGACACGCGCAGATAGTCCACGATTGCCTGGCGTAACACGGCTTCACCGCAGACGTCGCCGAGAGCCAGATCAAAACGCGTCTGCGTGCGCAGTCGTCGCCCCATCACCCGCGCCCAGATGTCTCGCGGGAAGAGATCCAACGCAGGAAGCCCCATCTGAAAGGGCTGAGGAACGGTACTTTCTCCGGCAAAGACCACCGGTTCGCTGTACGTCTGTTCCGGATGCAACTGTGCGCTGACAAACGTTCCCGCCTGCCCTCGCCGCTCCAGCCAGCCCTGTGCCACCAGCTCCACATAAGCGTTTTCCACCGTCGAGCGCGAAATACCCAGCTCCTGTGACCAGGTACGACTGGACGGTAGTCTGGCTCCGGGCTGGAGTTCCCCACGTTCAATGGCCGTTTTTAACTGACGGGCAATTTGCTGATAGCGCGGCATATGGTCTGCTTTTTTCGTAAAAATATGGCTCTCTTTTGCAGTCCATTATAGTGCTACATTGCCGGCCATCAACACGAGGAGAAGCACCATGACGACGTTACGCCAGCCCTACTATGAACTCAGCCCTGAAGTCTATAACGCCCTGGTACAAGCGAAAACGGCACTGGAAAACAGCGCGCTGGATACCACGCTGATGGAATTGATTTACCTGCGTATTTCGCAGATCAACGGCTGCGCATTTTGCCTGGAAATGCACAGCAAGGCGCTGCGTAAATCGGGTGTCACGCAAAGTAAACTGGACGCGCTGGCCGGCTGGCGAGTGAGTCATCATTTCAGCGCGCAGGAACAAGCGGCGCTGGCGTGGGCTGAATCGGTGACCGATATCGCCAGAACCCATGCTGAAGATGACGTTTATCTGCCGCTGCTTACGCATTTTAGCGCTCGCGAAATCAGCGACCTGACCTTTGCGATCGGTCTGATGAACTGCTTCAACCGCCTGGCCGTTAGCATGCGGATGTAATCCGGCGATTTTTCAGCACAAACTCCCGCTCCCCGCCAGGCTCATCGGTGGGGAGTAATTAATCGATAATTCCCATATCTTGTATGGTTGAAACTTATTTCAACTACATCTAGTATCCCCTCTATCAGTACACACCCAAACCGACGCGTCTTATCGCGCCGTTCTTTCATTTTAAATGGAAATACGAATCATGCGCATTACTATTTACACTAGAAATGATTGTGTTCAGTGCCACGCCACTAAACGGGCGCTGGAAAGCCGTGGATTTGAATTTGAGATGATAAACGTCGATCTGGTGCCGGAAGCAGCGGATACCCTGCGCGCAGAAGGTTTTCGCCAGTTGCCGGTGGTCATTGCCGGCGAAACCCGTTGGTCAGGATTTCGTCCGGATATGATCAACCGTCTGCATCCAGAGCCTCGGGTAGCCAGCGCATGAACCCGCTCGTCTACTTCTCCAGCAGCTCCGAAAATACGCACCGTTTTATGCAGCGTCTGGGGCTGCCCGCCATTCGCATTCCGCTGAATGAACGCGAACGGATCCGGGTAGACGATCCCTACATTCTGGTGGTGCCTTCCTACGGTGGCGGCGGCACGGCTGGCGCAGTGCCGCGACAGGTGATCCGCTTTTTAAATGATGCTCACAACCGGGCGTTAATTCGCGGCGTCATTGCCTCTGGCAATCGTAACTTCGGCGAGGCGTATGGTCGCGCAGGGGAAGTGATCGCCCAAAAATGTGCCGTACCCTGGCTCTATCGTTTTGAACTGATGGGAACCCCCGCCGACATCGACAACGTTCGAAAAGGAGTAAGCGAATTTTGGCAACGACAACCGCAGAACGCGTAACGCAGGAATCGCTGGATTACCATGCACTGAACGCCATGCTGAATCTGTACGATAAAGCAGGCCGTATTCAGTTCGATAAGGACCGGCAGGCGGTCGACGCCTTTTTTGCCGCCCATGTTGGCCCCCACTCTGTCACGTTTAGCAGTCAGGAGGAACGTCTGCAAACGCTGGTACGCGAAGGGTATTACGACGAAAGCGTGCTGGCACGCTACGATCGCGCTTTCGTGGTGTCGCTGTTTGCCCGCGCTCACGCCAGCGGTTTTCGTTTCCAGACCTTCCTCGGTGCCTGGAAGTTTTACACCAGCTACACGCTGAAAACCTTTGATGGCAAACGCTATCTGGAACACTTTGAAGACCGGGTGGTGATGGTTGCGCTCACACTTGCGCAGGGGGATGAAGCGCTGGCGTCACAACTCACCGATGAGATGCTCTCGGGGCGTTTCCAGCCCGCCACGCCCACCTTCTTAAACTGCGGTAAACAGCAGCGCGGCGAACTGGTCTCCTGCTTCCTGCTGCGGATTGAAGATAACATGGAGTCGATCGGTCGGGCGGTGAACTCCGCGCTTCAGCTCTCCAAACGCGGCGGCGGCGTGGCGTTTTTACTCTCTAACCTGCGCGAAGCCGGTGCGCCCATCAAGCGCATCGAAAACCAGTCCTCCGGGGTGATCCCGGTGATGAAGATGCTGGAAGACGCCTTTTCCTATGCCAACCAGCTAGGCGCGCGTCAGGGGGCGGGGGCGGTCTATCTGCATGCGCATCATCCGGATATTCTGCGTTTCCTCGATACTAAACGCGAAAACGCCGACGAAAAGATCCGCATTAAAACGCTCTCACTAGGGGTAGTGATCCCGGACGTCACTTTCCGCCTGGCCAAACAGAATGCGCAGATGGCGCTGTTTTCACCGTATGACGTCGAGCGTCTTTACGGTAAGCCCTTCGGCGATATCGCCATAAGCGAACGATACGACGAACTGGTCGCCGACGAGCGCGTGCGCAAAAAATACATTAACGCCCGCGACTTTTTCCAGACACTGGCAGAAATTCAGTTTGAATCCGGCTATCCCTACATGATGTATGAGGATACGGTGAATCGCGCCAACCCGATTGCGGGTCGCATTAATATGAGCAACCTGTGCTCGGAAATTTTGCAGGTCAACAGCGCCTCTACCTACGAGGAGAATCTTGACTACGCCCAGACCGGGCATGACATTTCCTGCAACCTCGGCTCGCTGAATATTGCCCACACCATGGATTCTCCGGACATTGGCCGGACGGTCGAAACAGCGATTCGCGGGCTGACGGCGGTGTCAGATATGAGCCATATCCACAGCGTCCCGTCGATTGCTGCCGGTAATGCCGCCTCCCACGCCATCGGACTGGGACAGATGAACCTGCACGGCTATCTGGCGCGCGAAGGCATCGCCTATGGTTCGCCAGAAGGACTGGATTTTACCAATCTCTACTTTTACACCATCACCTGGCATGCACTGCATACGTCGATGCTGCTGGCACGCGAGCGTGGGCAGACCTTTGCCGGATTTGCGCAGTCGCGCTACGCCAGCGGCGAGTTTTTCACGCAGTATCTGGAGCAGAACTGGACGCCGAAAACCGAGAAAGTCCGGGCGCTGTTTGCCCGTAGCGGCATCACGCTGCCGACGCGTGAAATGTGGC
Source organism: Citrobacter sp. RHB35-C17 (assembly GCF_013816795.1). NCBI lineage: Bacteria > Pseudomonadati > Pseudomonadota > Gammaproteobacteria > Enterobacterales > Enterobacteriaceae > Citrobacter > Citrobacter sp. RHB35-C17. Next base: position 3,617,217 of record NZ_CP057150.1, read on the forward strand.
TGTATCTGCGCGACGAAGTGATGCGCTATGGCATCTACAACCAGAATTTACAGGCGGTGCCACCGACCGGTTCGATCTCCTACATCAATCATGCGACGTCTAGCATTCATCCGATTGTCTCGAAAGTGGAGATTCGCAAAGAGGGCAAAACCGGGCGCGTCTACTATCCGGCCCCGTTCATGACCAATGAGAATCTGGATATGTATCAGGACGCGTATGAAATCGGCGCACAGAAAATCATTGATACCTACGCCGAAGCCACTAAACACGTCGATCAGGGCCTGTCGCTGACGCTGTTTTTCCCTGATACCGCCACCACCCGCGATATCAACAAAGCGCAGATCTACGCCTGGCGAAAAGGCATTAAGTCGTTATATTACATTCGCTTGCGACAGCTGGCGCTGGAAGGTACAGAAATAGAAGGCTGCGTTTCGTGCGCATTGTAAGGAGACCGGTATGACATTATCACGCGTGAGCGCCATCAACTGGAATAAGATTCAGGACGACAAAGATCTCGAAGTGTGGAACCGCCTGACCAGCAACTTCTGGTTGCCGGAAAAAGTACCGTTGTCTAACGATATTCCAGCGTGGCAAAACCTGAGCGCCGCCGAGCAGCAGCTGACCATCCGCGTCTTTACCGGCCTGACGCTGCTCGACACCATCCAGAATATCGCCGGGGCCCCGTCGCTGATGGCAGATTCCCTGACACCGCATGAGGAGGCGGTGCTGTCGAACATCAGTTTTATGGAAGCGGTGCACGCCCGCTCCTACAGTTCCATCTTCTCTACGCTGTGCCAGACGAAAGATGTCGATGCCGCTTATGCCTGGAGCGAAGAAAATGCGCCGTTACAACAAAAGGCGCAGATTATCCTCGCGCATTACGCCAGCGACGACCCGTTAAAGAAGAAGATTGCCAGTGTGTTTCTGGAATCCTTCCTGTTCTATTCCGGCTTCTGGTTGCCGATGTATTTCTCCAGCCGCGGTAAGCTCACCAACACCGCCGATCTTATCCGGCTAATCATTCGTGACGAAGCGGTTCATGGCTATTACATCGGCTATAAATACCAGAAAGGACTGGAAAAACGCTCTCAATCCGAGCGTGACGAGCTGAAGGATTTTGCCCTCGAGCTGCTGATGGAACTGTACGATAACGAAGTCCGTTATACCGAAGAACTGTATGCCGACACCGCCTGGGCAGAGGATGTCAATGCGTTCCTTTGCTACAACGCCAACAAGGCGTTGATGAACCTGGGCTATGAGGCGCTGTTCCCGGCGGAAATGGCGGAGGTGAATCCAGCAATCCTGGCTGCGCTGTCGCCCAATGCCGACGAAAACCACGACTTTTTCTCTGGCTCGGGATCGTCATACGTAATGGGTAAAGCCGTCGAAACAGAAGACGAAGACTGGAATTTTTAACACAAATTAATATAGGGAATATCATTACAATATTTACGTTAATATTTTAAGCAGATCACGTTTTTCTCACCCAACTATTTCAGGGTGTTCTACACTCAATAGCTGTTGTCATATTCGCCTGAATTTTCGAAATTCAGGCGCCTTTCCAGTGGTCCTTACAAAAAATATTCACCGGCCGTGGTTTGCTCTCAACCCTTATATCATGGGAAATCCCGGCAATTTGCCTTCCACACTATTTCCCCTCATGCCACATTCAGGGTTGTCTCAGATTCTCAGTATGTTAGGGTAGAAAAAGGTGACTATTTCTATCAGGTAACATATCGATATATATAAATAACGGGAATCTTTCTATTGCATGGCAATTAAATTAGAAGTGAAAAATCTATATAAAGTATTTGGAGAGCATCCACAGCGCGCCTTCAAATATATTGAAAAAGGACTTTCGAAAGAACAAATTCTGGAAAAAACAGGGCTATCGCTTGGCGTTAAAGACGCCAGTCTGGCCATTGAAGAAGGCGAGATATTTGTCATCATGGGATTATCCGGTTCGGGTAAATCCACAATGGTACGCCTTCTCAATCGCCTGATTGAACCCACCCGCGGACAGGTACTGATCGACGGCGTCGATATCGCCAAAATATCGGATGCCGAACTCCGCGAGGTGCGCAGAAAAAAGATTGCGATGGTCTTCCAGTCATTTGCGCTGATGCCGCACATGACCGTTCTGGACAATACCGCATTCGGCATGGAATTAGCCGGTGTAAGTGCTGAGGAACGTCGCGAAAAAGCGCTGGATGCCCTGCGCCAGGTGGGACTTGAAAATTATGCGCACGGCTACCCGGATGAACTTTCCGGCGGCATGCGTCAGCGTGTCGGTCTCGCCAGAGCATTAGCCATTAACCCTGACATCTTATTAATGGATGAAGCCTTCTCTGCGCTCGATCCCTTAATTCGTACCGAGATGCAGGATGAACTGGTGAAACTGCAGGCGAAACATCAGCGCACCGTCGTCTTTATTTCCCACGACCTTGATGAAGCGATGCGTATTGGCGACCGAATTGCCATTATGCAAAATGGCGAAGTAGTTCAGGTCGGTACACCGGATGAAATTCTGAATAATCCGGCGAACGATTATGTGCGTACCTTCTTCCGTGGCGTCGATATTAGCCAGGTCTTTAGCGCGAAAGATATTGCCCGCCGTAGCCCGGTGGGACTGATTCGTAAAACGCCGGGCTTTGGCCCCCGTTCAGCCCTGAAATTATTACAGGACGAAGATCGGGAATACGGTTACGTCATCGAACGCGGCAATAAGTTTGTTGGCGTGGTCTCCATCGACTCATTAAAAGCGGCATTAGGTCAGGCTCAGGGCATTGAAGGGGCGTTAATCGACGAGCCGCTGGCCGTAGATGCACAAACCCCACTTAGCGAGCTGCTCTCTCATGTCGGACAAGCGCCGTGCGCGGTGCCGGTTGTCGATGAGGAACAACAGTATGTAGGCATTATTTCAAAACGCATGCTGCTACAGGCTTTAGATCGCGAGGGGACAAACAATGGCTGATCAATCTAATCCGTGGGATACCGCACCAGCGGCTGAGAGCGCCGCACCATCCGCTGACGCCTGGAGCACGCCGTCCGGGACGCCTGCCGATAGCGACAGCGCAGACTGGCTGACCAGCGCACCTGCGCCAGCACCAGAACATTTCAACATTATGGATCCGTTCCATAAGACGCTGATCCCGCTCGACAGTTGGGTCACTGAAGGGATCGACTGGGTGGTTACCCATTTTCGTCCCGTCTTCCAGGGCATTCGTGTGCCGGTGGATTACATCCTTAACGGTTTTCAGCAATTGCTGCTGGGAATGCCGGCTCCGGTAGCGATCGTCGTTTTCGCCCTGATCGCCTGGCAGATTTCCGGCGTCGGGATGGGCGTTGCAACACTTGTTTCCCTGATTGCCATCGGCGCGATCGGCGCCTGGTCGCAGGCGATGATTACGCTGGCGCTGGTGCTGACCGCTCTGCTGTTCTGCGTGGTAATCGGCCTGCCGATGGGGATCTGGCTGGCGCGCAGCCCACGGGCGGCGAAGATCGTTCGTCCACTGCTCGACGCCATGCAGACAACGCCGGCGTTCGTCTACCTGGTGCCAATTGTGATGCTGTTCGGTATCGGGAACGTGCCGGGGGTGGTCGTGACGATCATCTTTGCGTTGCCGCCGATTGTGCGTCTGACGATCCTTGGGATTAACCAGGTTCCGGCTGATTTGATCGAAGCGTCACGTTCATTTGGAGCCAGTCCGCGTCAGATGCTGTTCAAAGTTCAGTTACCGCTGGCGATGCCCACCATTATGGCAGGGGTCAACCAGACGCTCATGCTTGCGCTCTCGATGGTCGTGATCGCCTCCATGATTGCCGTCGGTGGTCTGGGCCAGATGGTACTGCGCGGTATCGGTCGTCTCGATATGGGACTGGCCACCGTCGGCGGGGTCGGCATTGTGATCCTCGCCATCATTCTGGATCGTCTGACTCAGGCCGTGGGTCGCGACTCACGCAGCCGCGGTAACCGTCGCTGGTACACCACCGGTCCTGTCGGGCTCGTTACGCGCCCTTTCATTAAGTAATTCACCTGTTGCCCGGTGGCGCTGCGCTTACCGGGCCTACACGTCCCTCCAATAATTAAGGAACAACGATGCGACAGAAAATCATGATTGCCACAGCGTTTGCCACCCTTGTCTCTACCAGCGCTTTCGCTGCCGACCTGCCAGGCAAAGGCATTACCGTCCAACCGGTACAGAGCACCATCACCGAAGAAACCTTTCAGACGCTGCTGGTGAGCCGCGCGCTGGAGAAATTGGGTTACACCGTCAATAAACCGAGCGAAGTCGACTATAACGTGGGCTACACCTCTATTGCCTCCGGTGACGCTACCTTTACCGCCGTCAACTGGCAGCCGCTGCACGACGATATGTTTTCTGCGGCAGGCGGGGACAAGAAGTTTTACCGCGAAGGCACATTCGTCACCGGAGCTGCGCAGGGTTACCTGATCGATAAGAAAACCGCTGAGCAGTACAAAATCACTAATATCGCCCAGTTAAAAGACCCCAACATCGCTAAAATCTTCGACACCAACGGCGACGGTAAAGCGGACATGATGGGCTGCTCACCAGGCTGGGGCTGTGAAGCCGTGATTAACCACCAGAACAAAGCGTTTGATCTGGAAAAAACCGTCGACGTCAGCCACGGTAACTATGCAGCGATGATGGCCGATACCATCACCCGCTTTAAAGAAGGTAAACCAATTCTGTATTACACCTGGACGCCTTACTGGGTGAGCGACGTGATGAAGCCAGGTAAAGATGTGGTCTGGTTACAGGTGCCGTTCTCCTCACTGCCGGGCGAACAGAAAGATATCGATACTAAACTGCCGAATGGCGCGAACTATGGCTTCCCGGTAAACACCATGCACATCGTTGCCAACAAGGCCTGGGCAGAGAAAAACCCGGCGGCGGCGAAACTGTTTGCCATCATGAAACTGCCGCTGGCGGACATTAACGCGCAAAACGCGATGATGCATGAGGGCAAAGCGTCGGAAGCTGACGTTCAGGGTCATGTTGACGGCTGGATCAAAGCCCACCAGCAGCAGTTTGACGGCTGGGTGAACGACGCGCTGGCGGCGCAGAAGTAATTGCCTCCTGAATGCCGGATGGCGCGCGATGCGCTTATCTGGCATACGATAGCCGGGAACGCGGTTCCCGGCCTGCTCCCTCCGTTCCCTCCCCTGATCGCACAATCCGGCACGCAACAAATCCCCAACATTCATAAATGTCCGCTATGATTGATTCCCAAAGAAATCATCACCTGACTCACGATTGCGAACATAATGACAAAAACCTCTCACGGGCTGAGCCCGGCACTGATCGTTCTCATGTCAGTGGCTACCGGTCTGGCCGTCGCCAGCAACTATTATGCACAGCCACTGCTCGAAACCATCGCACGCCACTTCTTACTTTCTGCCAGTTCAGCGGGGTTTATCGTCACCGCCGCTCAGCTTGGCTACGCCGCCGGTTTACTGTTTCTGGTTCCGCTTGGCGATATGTTTGAACGCCGGACGCTGATCGTCTCCATGACGCTGCTGGCGGCGGGCGGGATGCTGATTACCGCCAGCAGTCAGTCGCTGGCGATGATGATCCTCGGTACGGCGCTGACCGGACTTTTTTCCGTGGTTGCACAGATTCTGGTGCCGCTGGCGGCGACGCTTGCCACGCCGGATAAACGCGGCAAAGTGGTCGGGACCATCATGAGCGGCCTGCTGCTGGGCATTTTGCTGGCGCGAACCGTGGCGGGACTGCTGGCGAATCTCGGCGGTTGGCGCACTGTCTTCTGGGTCGCCTCCGTATTGATGGCGCTGATGGCTATCGCGCTGTGGCGCGGCTTGCCAAAGGTGAAGTCAGACACCCACCTGAACTACCCGCAGTTGCTGGGTTCGGTATTCAGTTTGTTTACCCGCGATAAACTGCTGCGCACGCGGGCACTGCTGGGCTGCCTGACCTTCGCCAATTTCAGCATTCTCTGGACGTCAATGGCCTTTTTACTGGCCGCCCCGCCGTTTAACTATTCTGAAGGGATGATTGGCCTGTTTGGGCTGGCGGGTGCCGCTGGTGCGCTCGGCGCGCGTCCGGCTGGCGGTTTTGCGGATAAAGGACATTCTCACCTCACCACAACCTATGGCCTGCTGCTATTGCTGCTTTCCTGGCTCGCTATCTGGTTGGGACACACCTCAGTGCTGGCGCTGATTGTGGGGATTCTGGTTCTGGATCTTACCGTTCAGGGGGTTCACATCACTAATCAGACGGTGATTTACCGTTTGTATCCGGAGGCCCGAAACCGTCTGACCGCCGGGTATATGACCAGTTACTTTATCGGCGGGGCAGCAGGGTCATTGATCTCCGCCTCGGCCTGGCAGCATGCCGGATGGCTGGGCGTTTGTCTGGCAGGGACGACCGTTGCCGTACTGAACCTGCTGGTCTGGTGGCGAGGATTTCACCGACAAGACGCTGCAATTTAAGCGCCCGGCAAGCGTTTGGGCTCCTGAGGGTGTTAAGGAGCCCCCCAGTCTGTTAAGGTGATAGAGATTATTAACCCTGATAATTTTAACATTGGTGATAACGCGCAAAACTCTATGGAAAGGCCCGCATCTCTGCCCAATACCCCTCCGGCTACCTGTGCGGAAGGATTCAAAGACAGCTTACCCATCGTCATCAGCTATATTCCTGTTGCCTTTGCATTTGGTCTCAATGCCACCCGTCTCGGGTTTAGCCCGGTTGAGAGCGTGTTTTTCTCCTGCATTATTTATGCCGGTGCCAGCCAGTTCGTTATCACAACCATGCTCGCCGCAGGCAGCACATTATGGGTTGCCGCCCTGACCGTTATGGCGATGGATGTACGCCATGTTTTATACGGTCCTTCCCTGCGCAGTCGTATCGCCCAGAAACTCAGTAAACCGAAAACCGCCCTGTGGGCGTTTGGTCTCACCGACGAAGTCTTTGCCGCTGCCACTGCAAAGCTGGTGCGGGATAACCGTCGCTGGAGCGAGAACTGGATGATTGGCATCGCGTTTTGCTCCTGGGCCTCCTGGGTGCTGGGAACCGTACTCGGCGCCTTTTCCGGCAGCGGTTTATTGAAAGGATTCCCGGCGGTCGAAGCGGCGCTCGGTTTTATGCTCCCCGCGCTGTTTATGAGTTTTCTGCTGGCGTCATTCCAGCGTAAACAGTCCCTGTGCGTGACCGCCGCCTTAGCGGGCGCACTGGCGGGCGTGACGCTGTTTTCCATCCCCGCCGCGATTCTGGCGGGGATTGTGTGTGGTTGTCTGACCGCGCTAATTCAGGCTTTCTGGCAAGGAGTTCCCGATGCGCTATGAGGTGCTGCTGCTCGGATTGCTGGTCGGCTGTGTAAATTATGGGTTTCGCTATTTACCGCTGCGTCTGAAGATGGGAAATACCCGTCCAGGCAAGCGTGGTGCAACCGGCGTTTTACTCGACACCATCGGCATTGCATCAATTTGCGCCCTGCTGGTTGTGTCAACGGCCCCTGAGGTCATGCACGATGCCAGTCGCTTCGTGCCGACGCTCGTGGGCTTTGCTGTACTGGGTGCTAGTTTTTATAAAACGCGCAGTATCATCATTCCTACGCTATTAAGTGCTCTGGCCTATGGATTAGCGTGGAAAATGTTGGCGGTTTTATAGGTTGGAAAAATCATTTTAATTTAATAATACATTTACTTTATTTGTCACTGTCGTTACTATATCGGCTGAAATTAATGAGGTCATGCCCAAATGGATAGTTCGTTTACGCCCATTGAACAAATGCTAAAATTTCGCGCCAGCCGCCACGAGGATTTTCCGTATCAGGAAATCCTGCTGACTCGTCTTTGCATGCATATGCAAGGAAAACTGCTGGATAACCGCAATAAAATGCTGAAAGCTCAAGGGATTAACGAGACGTTGTTTATGGCGTTGATTACGCTGGAGTCTCAGGAAAACCACAGCATTCAGCCTTCTGAACTGAGCTGTGCCCTGGGATCATCCCGTACTAACGCGACACGTATCGCTGATGAGCTGGAAAAGCGCGGTTGGATCGAGCGCCATGAAAGCGACAACGATCGTCGTTGCCTGCATCTGCAGTTAACCGATAAAGGCCATGCATTTTTGCGCGAAGTATTACCGCCGCAGCATAACTGCCTGCATCAACTGTGGTCCGCTCTTAACACTGCAGAAAAAGAACAGCTTGAGCACATCACTCGTAAGCTTCTGACGCGTCTCGATCAGATGGACCAGGAGGGTGCTATCCTTGAGGCGCTGAGCTAACGCGTCGACTCGCTCAATAATCCAGATTACCAAAGAAAACTGACTGGCCAGCACTTGAACGTGCTGGCCTTTCTGATAAACAGCTCGGCTCAGCCGACGAAAAAATAAGATCGTGGAGAACAACATGAGCGCAAATGCGGAGACCCAAACCCCGCAGCAACCGGTTAAGAAGAAAAGCAAACGTAAAAGTACGCTACTCCTCCTGACCTTGCTCTTTATCGTTATTGCCGTGGCATATGGAATTTATTGGTTTTTGGTACTGCGTCATGTCGAAGAGACCGATGATGCATACGTGGCAGGGAACCAGGTTCAAATCATGGCACAGGTATCCGGCAGCGTGACGAAAGTCTGGGCGGATAACACTGATTTTGTTAAACAGGGTGACGTTCTCGTCACGCTCGATCAGACGGATGCCAGACAGGCATTTGAAAAAGCGAAGACCGCGCTGGCCTCCAGCGTCCGTCAGACGCATCAGTTAATGATCAACAGCAAACAGTTGCAGGCGAACATTGCGGTGCAGAAAACGGCCCTTGCCCAGGCGCAAAGCGATTTTAACCGTCGCGTACCACTGGGTAACGCCAATCTGATTGGTCGTGAAGAGCTGCAACACGCACGGGATGCCGTGGCCAGCGCTCAGGCGCAGCTTGATGTTGCCATTCAGCAATACAATGCTAATCAGGCGATGATTCTCGACAGCAAGCTGGAAGATCAGCCCGCCGTCCAACAGGCCGCCACCGAAGTGCGTAACGCCTGGCTGGCGCTCGAGCGAACGAAGATCGTCAGCCCAATGACCGGCTACGTGTCGCGCCGCGCCGTGCAGCCTGGCGCGCAGATCAGCCCTACCACGCCGCTGATGGCTGTGGTTCCGGCCACCAATCTGTGGGTTGATGCTAACTTCAAAGAGACGCAGCTTGCCCATATGCGCATCGGCCAACCGGCAACGGTGATCAGTGATATCTACGGCGATGACGTTAAGTACACCGGTAAAGTGGTCGGTCTTGATATGGGGACCGGTAGCGCCTTCTCACTGCTGCCAGCACAGAACGCAACCGGTAACTGGATCAAAGTGGTTCAGCGTCTGCCTGTACGTATCGAACTGGATGCACAGCAGCTGGCGCAACATCCGTTGCGGATTGGTTTATCGACGCTCGTCACCGTCGATACCGCGAACCGCGACGGTCAGGTGCTCGCCAGCCAGGTGCGCACTACGCCGGTGTCTGAGAGTAACGCCCGTGAAATCAGCCTTGCCCCGGTCAATAAACTGATCGAAGAGATTGTGCAGGCCAACGCAGGCTAATCTGAGGTGCGTGTGATGCAACAGCAAAAACCGCTGGAGGGCGCGCAGCTCGTCATTATGACGATTGCGCTGTCGCTGGCGACATTCATGCAGGTGCTGGACTCCACCATTGCTAACGTGGCGATCCCTACGATCGCCGGGAACCTGGGCTCATCGCTGAGCCAGGGGACGTGGGTGATCACCTCTTTCGGGGTGGCGAACGCCATCTCGATTCCCATTACCGGCTGGCTGGCAAAGCGCGTTGGGGAAGTGAAGCTCTTCATGTGGTCAACGGTGGCGTTTGCCATCGCCTCCTGGGCGTGCGGCGTCTCCAGTAGTCTGAACATGCTGATCTTCTTCCGCGTCGTTCAGGGGGTGGTTGCCGGGCCGCTGATCCCGCTTTCGCAAAGTCTGCTACTCAATAACTACCCTCCGGCAAAGCGCTCTATCGCGCTGGCGCTGTGGTCGATGACAGTGATTGTCGCGCCGATTTGCGGCCCGATTCTGGGCGGCTATATCAGCGATAACTATCACTGGGGCTGGATTTTCTTTATCAACGTGCCGATCGGTATTGCCGTCGTTCTGATGACGCTGCAAACCCTGCGTGGACGCGAAACACGCACGGAACAGCGGCGGATTGACGCCATCGGGCTGGCGCTGCTGGTCATTGGGATCGGTAGCCTGCAGATTATGCTCGACCGGGGGAAAGAGCTGGACTGGTTCGCCTCACAGGAGATCATCATTCTGACCGTGGTGGCGGTGGTCGCCATTAGCTTCCTGATTGTCTGGGAGCTTACCGACGATAACCCCATTGTCGATCTCTCACTGTTTAAGTCGCGAAACTTTACCATCGGCTGTTTGTGTATCAGTCTGGCTTATATGCTGTACTTCGGGGCTATTGTTCTGCTACCTCAGCTTTTGCAGGAGGTTTACGGCTATACCGCGACGTGGGCGGGTCTGGCGTCCGCGCCGGTGGGGATTATTCCGGTGATCCTGTCGCCGATTATTGGCCGCTTTGCCCATAAGCTGGATATGCGCAGGCTGGTGACGTTCAGCTTTATTATGTATGCCGTCTGCTTTTACTGGCGCGCGTGGACGTTTGAACCGGGAATGGACTTCGGCGCCTCCGCCTGGCCACAGTTTATTCAGGGCTTCGCGGTGGCGTGCTTCTTTATGCCGCTAACAACCATCACGCTGTCTGGCTTACCGCCTGAGCGTCTGGCGGCGGCATCGAGTTTGTCTAACTTTACGCGAACGCTGGCGGGGTCAATCGGGACATCGATCACCACCACCATGTGGACCAACCGGGAATCGATGCACCATGCACAGTTAACCGAGTCGGTGAATCCGTATAACCCGAATGCGCAGGCAATGTACGATCAGCTACAGGGATTGGGCATGACGCAGCAACAGGCGTCTGGCTGGATAGCCCAGCAGATAACGAATCAGGGGCTGATTATTTCAGCCAACGAGATCTTCTGGATGTCGGCGGGGATCTTCCTGGTGTTACTCGGTCTGGTCTGGTTCGCCAAACCCCCGTTTGGTGCGGGCGGTGGCGGTGGTGGCGCGCACTAAGTTACAGCGATAAAAAAGCCCGTTCAGTCGAACGGGCTTTTTTAGCCGGTAAGCACACAGACAGCTAGATATGCAGTTCCTGCAACTTCTCTTTTGGCAGCGCCAGCTCTTCATTGCTGTTGACGCGAACGTCGCGCTCCAGAATATGACGCGCGATATCCTGTGCTTCACTCAGGGAGTGCATCTGATATGTACCGCACTGGTAGACGTTCAGTTCCGGGATCTGATTCTGATCCTGAACTTTCAGCACGTCGGCCATCGCCGCTTTCCATGCATCTGCCACGCGCTGCTCATCCGGCGTACCTATCAGGCTCATATAGAAACCGGTACGGCAACCCATCGGGGAGATATCGATAATCTCGACGCCGTTACCGTTGAGGTGATTACGCATAAAGCCTGCGAACAGATGCTCCAGCGTGTGAATCCCTTTCTCCGGCATCACCTCTTTATTTGGAATGCAGAAACGCAGATCAAACACGGTGATGGCGTCACCATGTGGAGTGTTCATCGTTTTCGCCACACGGACTGCAGGTGCTTCCATCCGGGTATGATCGACAGTGAAGCTATCTAACAACGGCATTTAGCCACCTCCGATAATTTTTTATAAATAAACTGAACTCTTTGTTCCGGTGCGAGTCTGAGTATATGAAAGACGCGCATTTGTTATCATCATCCCTGTTTTCAGAGATGAAATTTTGGCCACTCCCGAGTGGCCTTTTTCTTTTCTGTCAGGCCTGCTGCTTTGCCAGCCAGCTGTCAAACGGTTCCGAATCTGCCGCTTCAACTTCGCGCTGACGGCGTTTTGAGGCGTCACGTTCAGCCACAAAGTCTTCTTCCTGCAAAATTTCCAGCGGCTCTTCACGCAGCAGATTGCGGTAAGCTTCGCCCAGCGCCCTGCCCGTACCGCCAATACCCGTATCAATCATAGACCGCAGAATACGTGCAGAGAACGTTAATTCCGGGTTATCAAAGCAGGCAACCAGTTCGTCACAGACTTTCTGATAATCCTCTCCGCCGTGGATGCTGTCCAGCGTTTGTGCCACACGCTTCAGATCGCGGAACAGATCTTTACCCACTTCGGGCAGCGGGAACTGTGCAGTTTCACAACCAATCCCTAACGTCAGGCCCGGCTTACGCCCTTCCAGAATCACCCGATTCCAGTTGGTACGCGTACATAGCAGCTCACTGCTGCTCATCTCCGGTGCATCGGCCAGCACACACCAGACCATAAACAGGTCAAGGAAACGCACCTGTTGCTCGTCCACGCCAATTGGCGAGAACGGATTGATATCCAGCGAGCGGACTTCGATGTATTCGATACCGCCACGCAGAAGCGCATCTGAAGGCGACTCACCGCTACGCGTAACGCGTTTCGGACGAATCGGCGCGTACAGCTCATTTTCAATCTGCAGCACGTTGCTGTTGATTTGCAGACGCTTACCGCCTTTTTCCAGCCCTACTGCCGCATACTCTTCAGAAGGCGTTTTAATCGCCCGCTTCAATCCTGCCACATACTCGTAGAGATCGTTAAACGTAATTCCGAGATTGCTTTGCGACTTATTGGTATAACCCAGATCGCTCAGTCGCAGCGAGGTCGCGTACGGCAGGTAGTACATTCCGCAGTCGGTTTTCTCAAACGGCAGCGTGGTCGGTTTGCCCTGCAGGAAGGAAGCGCAAATCGCCGGGGACGCACCAAACAAATAAGGAATGACCCAGCCAAAGCGGTAATAGTTACGGATCAGGCGGAAATAGCCGGCAGAGATTTTCTCTTTTGCCTCTTCGCCTTCCACTACGCCACATTTCGCCTGCCAGAATGCCATCGGCAGTGAAAAGTTGTAGTGCACACCGGAAATAGTTTGCATCAGCGCACCGTAACGGTTTTTCAACCCTTCACGGTACAGCGTTTTCATACGACCAATATTTGAAGTGCCATATTGCGCCAGTTCAATGTCCTGACCTTCGGCAATGTAGCAAGGCATGCTCAGTGGCCACATGCGCTCATCACCCATATTTCTGGCGGTATAACGATGCAGGTCACGCATGAAGGTCAGCATATGCTGGATATCGCCGTCTACCGGTGTGATAAACTCCAGCAGCGCTTCCGCGAAATCCGTGGTAATCCATTTATGCGTCAGCGCTGAGCCTAACGCTTCAGGATGCCCCGTTGTCGCCAACGTGCCATCCGCATTCACGCGCAATGTTTCGCGCTCCAGCCCGCGCTGTATCCCCTGTAATGCCTGAGGATGCTTTTCCAGCCAGGCCAAAGCCTGTGATACGTCCGGGATCAAATTGACCTCCCGCCTGTCAAAATCGTATTAATTAGCATAATTGTAGTGGTTAACCTAAAGGCTAATCCCCAGGCACAATTAGTGCCACCAGGTAATGCCCTGAACGGTAGCAGCTGCGACAACAATATAGCGCAGCGCTTTGCCAAGGCATAAAAAAAAGAGCACCGGCCCCCACGAGAGGCGCATCCATCCCGCTAACAGGCACAGTAAATCACCCACAACCGGCATCCAGCTTAATAATAGTGTGACCGCGCCATAGCGTTTAAGCCAGCCTGTGGCTTTCTCCTGCCAGCGCGATGTCTTGCGCAGCGGGAAGAAACGCCCAAGGATAACGTTAGTTAACCCTCCAAGGCTATTACCCATTGTTGCTGTTAAAACTAAGACCCAGGGATGACTGAGTCCGGCCAGTAACATGGCAATCAGAACGACTTCCGAGTTGCCGGGCAACAGCGTAGCGCTGAGGAAACTGCTGGCGAACAATGAAAGGAGCGACAGTCCGTCACTCACAGGAGTCGAACGTCCACAGCATCCATTCCGGCGGCGCGTGCTGCCTGGATACCAAAGTCCGCATCTTCAAATACCACGCACTGCGCCGGAGGCACGCCCATACGCTCCGCACAAAGCAGGAAAGTATCTGGCGCGGGTTTATGGTGCTGGACATGATCGGCAGCAACGACGGCATCAAAATAGCGACGCAGCCCCAGATGAGCCAGCAGCGCTTCCGCTACTGCGCTTTCACTGCCGGTTCCGACGGACATCGGGCGACGACCATGCCACGCTTTTACCACCTCAACCAGCGGCAACGGCTCGACGCTGTCGAGGAGCATGATTTTTACCGCGTCGGTTTTTTCACGGGCTAACGCGTGAGGATCGAGATCCGCATGATTCAACTCAATAATGGACTGAGCAATACGCCATGTGGCTGAGCCGTTAAGGGCAATCATCGCCTGAAGATCAAAATGCATACCGTAACGACCTAATACTTCAACCCACGCCTTACGGTGCGTCGGTTCAGTATCCAGAAGGGTACCATCCATATCGAAAATCAGACCCGCATAACGTTCGTACATAGCGCTCTCACCGGCAAGTAAACAGACGTTACTTTATCGTAATTGCTGAATTTTGTCGCTGACGACGATGCTGAGGATTGTTCAGGAGATGAATGCAAAGGAGTAAGGAAAAGAAAAAAATGGTGCATCCGGGAAGATGACTCGGCGAAGCCTCGCCCTTCGGGCCGTTGCTGGCGCAACGCTATCCCCCCTGGTACTCGCGATACTCTCGCAGACCATGAAACAACAAACTCGCTGTTATCCGGGAGAAGATGGTGCATCCGGGAGGATTCGAACCTCCGACCGCTCGGTTCGTAGCCGAGTACTCTATCCAGCTGAGCTACGGATGCATCGGGAAACTTATTTTACTGCTGATACTGATACTGCACAAAAGCGGTATCAAATAAGAGATGGTGCATCCGGGAGGATGACTCGGCGAAGCCTCGACCTTCGGGCTGTTGCTGACGCAACGTTATCCCCCTGGTGCTTACGATGCTCTCGCAGACCATGAAACAACAAACTCGCTGTTATTCGGGAGAAGATGGTGCATCCGGGAGGATTCGAACCTCCGACCGCTCGGTTCGTAGCCGAGTACTCTATCCAGCTGAGCTACGGATGCATCGGAAAACTTATTTTACTGCCGATATTGATACTGCACAAAAGCGGTATCAAGTAAGAGATGGTGCATCCGGGAGGATTCGAACCTCCGACCGCTCGGTTCGTAGCCGAGTACTCTATCCAGCTGAGCTACGGATGCATCGGGAAACTTACTTTACTGCAGATTTTGATACCGCTACTAAAGCCGTATCAAGTAAGAGATGGTGCATCCGGGAGGATTCGAACCTCCGACCGCTCGGTTCGTAGCCGAGTACTCTATCCAGCTGAGCTACGGATGCAAATGGCGGTGAGGCGGGGATTCGAACCCCGGATGCAGCTTTTGACCGCATACTCCCTTAGCAGGGGAGCGCCTTCAGCCTCTCGGCCACCTCACCACACGCCTCTTACGAGTGCTTCGAAGAACTTGTTTCTGCTCATCGTCGCTGCGTGGCGCACATATTACTTTCTGGGACTTATAAGTCAAACAATTTTTCCTGAGCTTTTATCGTTTGCACACTTCACGTTCAATTAGTCTGCAAAAACGGCAAAAAGAGTGTTTTATCAACAGATAAATTGGACTCTGGGCAACGGACTACCTCAATGGAAAAGACATACGGATGCAGTAGCGCCAGGCGAAACTGGAAAAAGAGTCACAGAAAAACGAAACAGAGTGGGATATCGCGACGATGTCAGGTTGCGCCTCACCCGGTCAGGTGAGACGCGGAAACCTTAGTAACTGGACTGCTGGGATTTTTCAGCCTGGATACGCTGGTAGATCTCTTCACGATGGACAGATACTTCTTTCGGGGCGTTTACGCCGATGCGTACCTGGTTGCCCTTCACCCCTAAAACTGTCACGGTGACCTCATCTCCAATCATGAGGGTCTCACCAACTCGACGAGTCAGAATCAGCATTCTTTGCTCCTTGAAAGATTAAAAGAGTCGGGTCTCTCTGTATCCCGGCATTATCCATCATATAACGCCAAAAAGTAAGCGATGACAAACACATTACATGTAAGCAGTCACGGCATCACATTCTGTTAAACCTAAGTTTAGCCGATATACACAACTTCAACCTGACTTTATCGTTGTCGACAACGTTGATGCAAACGCCGCGGAATGCTTATCCGCGGCATCGGCTAACGCTTATAGTTATTACAATTTTGCGCTGACCCAGGCTTGCACACTGGCTAACGCCGCAGGCAGAGCAGAAGCATCCGTACCACCGGCTTGCGCCATGTCCGGACGACCACCACCCTTACCGCCCACCTGCTGAGCGACCATACCTACCAGTTCCCCTGCTTTGACACGGTCGGTCACGTCCTTAGACACACCAGCAATCAGAGAAACCTTACCTTCCGCTGCCGTTGCCAGCACGATAATTGTCGACCCCAGTTGATTTTTCAGATCATCAACCATGGTGCGCAATATTTTCGGCTCAACACCCGCAAGCTCACTCACCAACAGCTTAACGCCATTGATATCAACCGCTTTGCTGGAAAGATTCGCACTTTCCTGCGCCGCAGCATGTTCTTTCAACTGCTGAAGCTCTTTCTCAAGCTGACGAGTACGTTCCAGCACTGAACGCACTTTGTCGCCCAGATTCTGGCTATCGCCCTTCAACAGATGTGCAATATCGGCTAAACGATCGCTTTCTGCATGCACAGTCGCAATGGCGCCCTCACCGGTTACCGCTTCAATGCGACGAACCCCGGCGGCGGTTCCGGACTCAGAGACAATACGGAACAGGCCGATGTCACCGGTACGGCTGGCGTGCGTCCCGCCGCACAGTTCGGTAGAGAAATCACCCATGCTCAGCACGCGAACGCGTTCGTCATATTTCTCGCCGAACAGCGCCATTGCGCCTTTTGCTTTCGCCGCTTCCAGATCCATCACGTGGGTTTCAACCGGCAGGTTACGACGAATCTGCGCGTTCACCAGATCTTCAACCGCCCGGATTTCCGCCTGCTTCATTGCTTCATTATGCGAGAAATCGAAGCGCAGCATTTTGTCGTTAACCAGCGACCCTTTCTGTGCCACGTGCGTGCCCAGAATCTGGCGCAACGCCGCGTGCATCAGGTGCGTTGCGGAGTGATTCAGACGAATACGCGCACGACGCGCCTCATCCACATCAGCCTGGACCGCATCGCCCACTTTCAGAGAGCCCGCAGACAGCTTGCCGAGGTGACCAATCGCCTGACCATATTTTTGCGTATCGCTTACGACAAACGCAAAGCCCGCGCCTTTCAGTTCACCTTTATCGCCGACCTGACCACCGGATTCCGCATAGAATGGGGTCTGATCCAGTACGACAACGGCTTCCTGACCGACACTGATCGCATCAACCGCTTTACCATCAACAAACAGCGCGGTCACTTTACCGTTCAGTTCCAGATGGTCGTAGCCTTTAAATTCAGAGGCGCTATCCACGCGAATCATCGCGTTATAGTCCGCACCGAAACCGCTGGCTTCACGCGCACGACGGCGCTGCTCTTCCATGGCGGCTTCAAAACCGGCTTCATCCACTTTGATGTTGCGCTCACGGCAAACGTCAGCCGTCAGATCAACCGGGAAACCGTAGGTATCGTACAGACGGAATGCTGTTTCGCCGTCCAGCGTATCGCCGGACAGTTTCGCCAGTTCTTCGTCCAGCAGCGCCAGGCCACGCTCGAGCGTACGGGCAAACTGCTCTTCTTCGGTTTTCAGAACTTGCTCAACCTGAGCCTGCTGACGCTTCAGTTCTTCGCCCGCCGATCCCATGACGTCAATCAGTGGACCCACCAGTTTATAGAAGAAGGTCTCTTTCGCGCCCAGCATGTTGCCATGACGTACCGCACGACGAATGATACGACGCAAAACATAGCCACGGTTTTCGTTAGACGGAACCACGCCGTCGGCAATCAGGAACGCACAGGAACGAATGTGATCCGCAATCACGCGCAGTGACTTGTTGCTCAGATCGGTTGCACCGGTCACTTTCGCTACTGCTTCAATCAGCGTACGGAACAGGTCAATTTCGTAGTTGGAGTTGACATGTTGCAGCACAGCCGCAATACGTTCCAGACCCATACCGGTATCCACGGAAGGCTTAGGCAGCGGCTCCATCGTACCGTCAGCCTGACGGTTGAACTGCATAAAGACGATGTTCCAGATCTCAATGTAGCGATCGCCGTCCTCTTCCGGGCTTCCCGGAGGGCCGCCCCAGATGTGATCGCCATGATCGTAGAAAATTTCGGTGCACGGACCGCACGGACCGGTGTCGCCCATCTGCCAGAAGTTGTCGGACGCATAAGCCGCACCTTTGTTATCACCGATGCGGATAATACGCTCGCGAGGAATACCGACTTCTTTTTCCCAGATTTCATAGGCTTCATCGTCTGTTTCGTAGACGGTCACCCACAGACGCTCTTTCGGCAGGGCAAACCAGTTTTCACCGGTCAGCAATTCCCATGCGTACTGGATTGCATCATGCTTGAAATAGTCGCCGAAGCTGAAGTTACCCAGCATTTCGAAGAAGGTATGGTGACGTGCAGTGTAACCAACGTTTTCCAGATCGTTGTGCTTACCACCCGCCCGCACGCAGCGTTGAGATGTGGTTGCGCGGGAATAATTACGCTTGTCGAGCCCAAGGAAAACGTCCTTGAACTGGTTCATCCCGGCGTTGGTAAACAACAAAGTGGGGTCATTGTTTGGAACCAGGGAGCTGCTGGCAACTACCTGATGTCCCTTACTATGGAAAAAGTCGAGAAACGCCTGACGGATCTCAGCGGTGCTCTTGCTCATAATTATCCTGAAATCTTGCTAACGAAAAATCATTACCAGCAACAACTCTTGATTGACTGGGCCGCCGGCAACTGAAAAGTGGGAATAAGATAAGTTTTCTTTACGGGGAAGTAAAATCCCGTATGCGCTCAATCGTCAAAATTTCGCCATATTTCCTGGATATCCTCCATCAGATATCCACGATAGAGCAAAAATCGCTGTATCTTAACCTTTTCTGAAAATGCGCCAGGCAGCGGTTCACCATATTTACGACAGGCCTGATCGCGTGCGAGGACGCTCCAGTCAATCTCACATTCCCGCATTGCTTTTTCCGTCGATTCACGGGCAATGCCCTTTTGATTCAACTCCTGGCGAATGCGCGCCGGGCCATAGCCTTTACGGCTGCGGCTGGCGATAAAGCGGGCGATAAACCGATCGTCATCGAGATACTGATGCTCGTAACACCAGGCAATCACTCGTTCATAATCTTCCGCAGTCGCATCAATCTCTTCCGGTCCATTTTTCCCCATCACCGGGGCGGCAAGTTTACGTCGCAACTCTTGTTCGCTGTGGTCACGAACCGCGAGGATACGTACTGCGCGATCTAACAGCCGGGAATACGCGGGTCGGCGCGGTGTGGGTTCACTCATAACAACCTTCGAAATCAGAAATGCAAAAAGGGCTGCATCAATGCAGCCCTTGAGTGTAATTCAACTTTTTGCCGGATGGCAGTGTTGCGTTATCCGGACGGACGACACCTGACGATTAAAAATCTTCGTTGGTTTCCGCAACGCCTTCACCGTCATCAACAGCGAAGTCAGGTTTGGCATCCTGGTTATTGAGCAGCATTTCGCGAACTTTCTTCTCAATTTCCTTCGCAGTCGCCGGGTTGTCTTTCAGCCAGGTGGTTGCATTCGCTTTACCCTGACCAATTTTCTCGCCGTTGTAGCTGTACCAGGCGCCCGCTTTCTCGATGAGCTTCTCTTTCACGCCCAGGTCAACCAGTTCGCCATAGAAGTTGATGCCTTCACCGTAAAGGATCTGGAATTCAGCCTGTTTAAACGGTGCCGCAATTTTGTTTTTCACCACCTTCACGCGGGTTTCGCTGCCCACCACGTTATCGCCCTCTTTCACCGCGCCAATACGACGGATATCCAGACGAACAGAAGCGTAGAATTTCAGTGCGTTACCACCGGTCGTGGTTTCCGGGTTACCGAACATCACACCAATTTTCATACGGATCTGGTTGATGAAGATCAGCAGCGTGTTGGACTGCTTCAGGTTACCGGCCAGTTTACGCATCGCCTGGCTCATCATACGCGCCGCGAGGCCCATGTGAGAGTCACCGATTTCGCCTTCGATTTCCGCTTTCGGCGTCAGTGCCGCTACGGAGTCGACAACGATAACGTCGACAGCGCCAGAACGCGCCAGCGCATCACAGATTTCCAGCGCCTGTTCACCGGTGTCCGGCTGAGAACAGAGCAGATTGTCGATATCAACGCCTAGCTTACGTGCATAGATCGGGTCCAGCGCGTGTTCTGCATCGATAAACGCACAGGTTTTACCTTCGCGCTGCGCCGCGGCAATCACCTGCAGCGTCAGCGTGGTTTTACCGGATGATTCCGGCCCGTAGATTTCGACGATACGGCCCATCGGCAGGCCGCCTGCGCCCAGCGCGATATCCAGTGAAAGCGAACCTGTGGAGATCGTTTCCACATCCATAGAACGGTCTTCACCCAGGCGCATGATGGAGCCTTTACCGAATTGCTTTTCGATCTGGCCCAGCGCTGCCGCCAACGCTTTCTGTTTGTTTTCGTCGATAGCCATTAATTACTCCTGTCATGCCGGCTGAAACCGGATAGTGATTCTGTACTGTTGTCGCAATTATACTGTATGGTCATACAGTATCAAGTATTTTGTAGAAATTGTTGCCACAGGGTTTGCAGCGCATAAACCGTGGCTTGCCGACGCACCGCCTCACGGTCGCCGTGAAAGCATTCCCGGCGGGTAATCCCTTCTCCGCGCGCGCTGGCGAAGGCAAACCAGACGGTGCCGACCGGTTTCTCTTCGCTGCCGCCATCCGGCCCGGCGATCCCGCTGATGGAAACCGCAAAATCGGCACGTGCCGCTTTCAGTGCGCCAATCGCCATCTCAACCACTACCGGTTCACTGACCGCGCCATGCTGCGCCAGCGTCTCTTCCCGCACGCCGATCATCTGCGATTTTGCTTCATTACTGTAGGTGACAAAACCGCGCTCAAACCAGGCGGAGCTGCCGGCAATATCGGTAATGGCTTTCGCCACCCAACCGCCGGTGCAGGACTCTGCGGTGGTCACCGTCGCACCACGCGCTTTTAGCGCCAGCCCGACCTGTTCACTTAACTGCATCAGTTCACTGTCAGTCATATCAGCCTCTGTCAGTTAAAAAATATGCCGGACAAGATAACACTTTCCCAACGGAGATGGGGATGAGGTGACAATTTTACGAGGGGGATTCCGAAAAAACGAGTGAGGCCCAGGGAAGCCGAAGCAACCCTGGGTAAAAACCATTATTGCACGCGCGCCAGCGCCACTGCCTGACCTAACTGCCACACCGCCATCGCGTAATGGGTGCTGTGGTTGTAGCGGGTAATAGCATAGAAGTTCGGCAAACCGTACCAGTACTGGTATCCGGTACCAATATCCAGGCGCAGCAGGCTCACCTGCTGATGGTTGCCCAGCGGTTGTTGCGGAGTGAGTCCGGCGGCCGCCAGTTGAGAAAGGCTGTACTGCGTTTTAAAGCCATTCGCCAGTCCCGGTGCCTGACCGTTCGCCATCACCGCCACCGCGTCGCCCTTCACCCAACCGTGCGCTTTGAAGTAATTCGCCACGCTACCGATAGCATCGGCCGGATCCCACAGGTTGATGTGGCCGTCGCCGTTGAAATCTACCGCGTACTCTTTATAGGACGACGGCATGAACTGTCCGTAACCCATCGCGCCAGCAAAGGATCCTTTCAAATCTAACGGGTCATCCTGTTCGTTACGCGCCATCAGCAGGAACGTCTCCAGCTCGCCGGAGAAGTACTCCGCACGACGTGGGTAGTTAAACGACAGCGTCGCCAGCGCGTCCAGAATGCGCGTTTTTCCCATCACGCGACCCCAGCGGGTTTCCACGCCAATAATGCCCACGATGATCTCCGGCGGAACGCCGTAAACCTGCCAGGCACGGTTGAGCGCATCTTCATACTGATTCCAGAATGCCACGCCGTTTTGCACGTTATCCGGGGTAATGAACTGTTTGCGATAGCGTAGCCATGCGCCGTTAGGTCCGGCCGGCGGCTGCGTGGTCGGCGCCTGCCTGTCCATCAGACGCAAAACGTAATCCAGGCGCTTCGCCTGTGACAGGATCTCCTGCAACTGCTGACGATTAAAACCGTGCTTGTTCACCATCTTATCGATGAACTGCTGCGCATTCGGGTTGTTGGCAAAGTCGCCCCCCATCTGCATAACGTTGTGCTGGGGCTCAAGCAGGAAGCCGCCGGAAGGCGTGCCCGTTGTCGTTTGAGGCTCTTGAGGTTTCGGTTTGCTACTACAGGCAGCAAGTAACACAAACAGGGGAAGTAATGCTACATAACGACGCTTGAACATGAGACATCCATTAAACAGATTCAGCCAGAGAGAAGTATGGTAAAGCATCCCCCGTCATACAAGGAAGCACCAGACGCGCTCCGTCACACAATTTACGTATCACTTCCCCTCGTTTGATCGTCAGTACATTCTTTCCTTTCCACAAAAACTTTCAACTTAAAATATTTTACTTTCATTTTGAGATCAAAATAACACTTTTATTTCTTTCAATCTGATTAAAATAAGTCACCCATTCGCAAGATAACTAAAAATCCCTACAGGAGAGAATAATGATCGAAACCATTACACATGGAGCAGAGTGGTTCATCGGGCTGTTCCAGAAAGGTGGAGAGGTGTTTACCGGGATGGTCACCGGCATTCTTCCACTGCTGATCAGCCTGCTGGTCATCATGAATGCGCTGATCAACTTTATCGGCCAGCAGCGAATCGAACGCTTCGCCCAGCGCTGCGCCGGGAATCCGTTGTCCCGCTACCTGATTTTGCCTTTTATTGGCACGTTTGTGTTTTGTAACCCCATGACCCTGAGTCTGGGCCGCTTCATGCCAGAGAAATACAAGCCCAGCTATTACGCAGCCGCCTCTTACAGCTGTCACTCAATGAACGGCCTGTTCCCGCATATCAACCCTGGCGAACTGTTCGTTTACCTCGGCATTGCCAGCGGCCTGACCACGTTAGGTCTCCCGCTCGGGCCACTGGCCGTGAGCTATCTGCTGGTCGGAGTGGTCACCAACTTCTTTCGTGGCTGGGTCACAGACCTCACAACCTCCATCTTTGAGAAAAAGATGGGTATCCAACTTGAGCAGAAAGTCCACCTTGCAGGAGCAGCATCATGACGCGTATTCGAATTGAACGAGGAACTGGCGGCTGGGGTGGCCCGTTAGAGCTGGACGTGACCGCCGGAAAGAAAATTGTCTATATCACCGCAGGCACTCGCCCGGCGATTGTCGACAAACTGGCGCAGTTAACCGGCTGGCAGGCTGTCGATGGCTTTAAAGAGGGAGAACCGCCTGAAGACGAAATTGGCGTTGCCATCATTGACTGTGGCGGGACGCTGCGTTGTGGCATCTATCCTAAACGCCGTATTCCGACCGTGAACATTCACTCAACCGGGAAATCCGGCCCGCTGGCCCAGTATATTGTTGAAGACATTTATGTCTCTGGCGTCAGGGAAGACAACATCACCGTCATCAGCGACGCGTCTGCTGCACCGCAGCCGCAATCACAACCGGCAAGCGCTACCGCCGGACGTGATTACGACAGCAGCAAAAAAATCACCGAACAGAGCGATGGCCTGTTAGCAAAAGTCGGCATGGGGATGGGGTCGGCGGTGGCCGTGCTGTTCCAGTCCGGTCGCGACACCATCGATACGGTTCTGAAAACCATTCTGCCGTTTATGGCATTCGTCTCGGCACTGATCGGCATCATCATGGCCTCGGGTCTGGGTGACTGGATCGCCCATGGCCTGGCGCCGCTTGCCAGCCATCCGTTGGGTCTGGTGACGCTGGCGCTGATCTGTTCGTTTCCACTGCTGTCGCCGTTCCTCGGCCCAGGTGCGGTCATTGCGCAGGTTATCGGCGTTCTGATCGGCGTGCAAATTGGCCTGGGCAACATCCCGCCGCATCTGGCGCTGCCCGCCCTGTTTGCCATTAACGCCCAGGCAGCCTGTGACTTTATTCCGGTCGGTCTGTCGCTGGCAGAAGCCCGTCAGGACACCGTTCGCGTCGGCGTGCCGTCGGTACTGGTGAGCCGCTTCCTGACGGGGGCGCCCACCGTTCTCATCGCCTGGTTTGTTTCCGGCTTTATTTATCAATAAGAGGTGTCGACATGACCGTTATTTATCAGACCACCATCACCCGTATCGGCCAAAGCGCACCGGATGCGCTCTGCGACCAGATGCTGATTACCTTTCGTGAAGGCGCGCCTGCGGATATCGAGGAGTTTTGCTTTATCCATTGTCATGGCGAACTGAACGGCCCGCTGCAGCCCGGCGCCCAGTTCGAACTGGGTCAGCATCGTTATCCGGTCACTGCCGTTGGCAGTGTGGCCGAGCAGAATTTACGTGAACTGGGGCATATCACCCTGCGCTTCGATGGGCTGAGCGAAGCGGAATTTCCCGGCACCGTGCATGTCGCGGGGCCTGTACCGGACGATATTGCACCGGGCTGTATTTTGAAGTTTGTCGCTTAAGGAGAGAAAAATGAATCAGGTTGCCGTTGTCATTGGTGGAGGACAGACCCTGGGGGCGTTCCTCAGCCGTGGGCTTGCAGCAGAAGGGTATCGCGTTGCGGTGGTAGATATTCAGAGTGATAAAGCCGCAAACGTTGCACAGGAGATTAACGCAGAATTTGGCGAAGGCATGGCCTACGGTTTCGGCGCCGACGCCACCAGCGAACAGAGCGTGCTCGCACTCTCTCGCGGTGTGGATGAAATCTTTGGCCGCGTGGATCTGCTGGTTTACAGCGCCGGGATTGCGAAAGCAGCATTTATCAGTGATTTCCAGCTCGGCGATTTTGACCGCTCGCTGCAGGTGAATCTGGTCGGCTACTTCCTCTGCGCACGTGAATTCTCCCGTCTGATGATCCGCGATGGTATTCAGGGACGTATTATTCAGATCAACTCCAAATCCGGTAAAGTGGGCAGCAAGCACAATTCCGGCTATAGCGCGGCGAAGTTTGGCGGCGTGGGGTTAACGCAGTCGCTGGCGCTGGATCTGGCGGAATATGGCATTACCGTGCATTCGCTGATGCTCGGCAACCTGTTAAAGTCACCGATGTTCCAGTCGTTGCTGCCGCAGTACGCCACCAAGCTGGGTATCAAGCCAGACGAAGTGGAGCAGTATTACATTGATAAGGTTCCGCTGAAGCGCGGCTGCGACTATCAGGATGTGCTGAACATGTTGTTATTCTATGCCAGCCCGAAAGCGTCGTACTGCACCGGGCAGTCAATCAACGTTACCGGTGGACAAGTAATGTTTTAATGGGTATCGCCCGGTGGCGATACGCTTACCGGGCCTACCCGCAGGCCGGAGAAAGTGAAACCGCCGTCTGGCAAAATGAAAGGAGCAACATATGGTATCCGCACTCGTTACTGTCGCCGTCATTGCCTGGTGTGCACAACTGGCGCTGGGATACTGGCAAATATCGCGCTTTAACAACGCATTTGACCGACTTTGCCAACAGGGACGTGTCGGCGTAGGGCGTTCAGGTGGACGTTTTAAACCGCGCGTCGTGGTCGCCGTCGCTGTCGATGATAATCAGCGAGTCACCGATACGTTGTTTATGAAAGGTCTCACCGTATTCGCCAGACCAGGAAAAATCGCCGACATTCAGGGCAAACATCTTAATGAATTACAGCCTGATGTGATCTTTCCCCATGATCCGCTATCGCAGAATGCACTATCATTGGCGCTTAATCTGAAACATGGGTAATTTCGTTGTGAATGCTATTAGCTTGCGAAATTATCATTTCGCAAATTTAATTCAGGGTTATTTCGCCTATGAAACCTCGTCAGCGTCAGGCCGCCATTCTGGAGCATCTGCAAAAACAGGGTAAAAGCTCTGTGGAAGAACTGGCCCAGTACTTTGACACCACGGGCACGACCATTCGCAAAGATCTTGTCGTTCTGGAAAATGCCGGTACCGTCATTCGCACCTATGGCGGCGTGATGTTAAATAAAGATGAGTCCGATCCGCCTATCGATCACAAAACGCTGATCAATACGCATAAGAAAGAGCGTATTGCTGAAGCTGCGGTCCGCTTTATCCATGATGGCGACTCCATCATTCTGGATGCCGGGAGTACCGTGCTACAAATGGTGCCGATGCTTACCCGCTTTAGCAATATCACCGTCATGACCAACAGCCTGCACATTGTCAACGCGCTGTCCGAGTTAGACAACGAACAAACCATCCTGATGCCTGGCGGAACATTTCGTAAAAAATCGGCCTCATTTCACGGACAACTGGCCGAAAACGCCTTTGAGCAGTTCAGTTTTGATAAACTCTTCATGGGCACCGACGGTATTGATCTCAGTGCCGGCGTAACCACCTTTAATGAGGTTTACACCGTCAGCAAAGCGATGTGTAACGCCGCTCGCGAAGTCATTCTGATGGCGGACTCATCAAAGTTTGGCCGCAAGAGTCCGAATGTTGTGTGCAGTCTGGAAAGCGTCGACAAACTGATTACCGACGCGGGTATTGATCCCGCATTTCGTCAGGCGCTGGAAGAGAAAGGGATTGAAGTGATCATAACCGGAGAAACCAATGAGTGATGCACTACTGAACGCGGGCCGTCAGACGTTAATGCTGGAATTACAGGAAGCAAGCCGTCTGCCGGAACGTCTGGGCGATGATTTTATCCGCGCCGCCAATACCATTATCCACTGTGAAGGCAAAGTGATTGTCTCAGGTATCGGCAAATCGGGCCATATTGGTAAGAAAATCGCCGCGACGCTCGCCAGTACCGGCACCCCGGCCTTTTTTGTTCACCCTGCCGAAGCGCTGCATGGCGATCTGGGGATGCTCGAAAGCCGTGACGTGATGTTGTTTATCTCCTATTCCGGCGGCGCAAAAGAGCTGGATCTCATCATCCCGCGTCTGGAAGATAAATCCATCGCCCTGCTGGCAATGACCGGCAAACCCAATTCACCGCTGGGTCTGGCGGCGAAGGCTGTTCTGGATATCTCCGTTGAGCGCGAAGCCTGCCCGATGCACCTGGCGCCGACCTCCAGCACCGTCAATACCCTGATGATGGGCGACGCGCTGGCGATGGCGGTTATGCAGGCACGCGGCTTCAATGAAGAAGATTTTGCCCGCTCGCATCCGGCCGGTGCGTTGGGCGCGCGTTTGCTTAATAAAGTGCATCACCTGATGCGCCGTGACGACGCTGTCCCGCAGGTTCAACTTGCCACCAGCGTGATGGACGCGATGCTGGAATTAAGCCGTACCGGTCTGGGTCTGGTCGCCGTTTGCGACGACCAGATGCAGGTGAAAGGCGTCTTTACCGACGGCGACCTGCGTCGCTGGCTGGTTGGCGGCGGCGCGCTCACCACGCCGGTCAGTGAAGCGATGACCCACAACGGCATCACCTTGCAGTCAGAAAGCCGGGCGATTGATGCCAAAGAGATCCTGATGAAACGCAAAATTACCGCCGCGCCGGTGGTGGATGAAACCGGTAAGCTCACCGGCGCCATCAACCTGCAGGATTTCTATCAGGCCGGGATACTCTAATCCTTCAGCCCCAGACGCTTCGCCAGCCGGTGCAGGTTGGCGACATCCGTTTCAAGTGCCCGGGCGCTGGCCGCCCAGTTGTGATTATTTTGCGCCAGCGCCTGGCGAATCATTTCCCGCTGGAACGCCTCCGTCGCATCACGCAGATTGTGATTGCGCGGTAAATCCGCTGTCACTTCCGGCTGCGGCGTCATGGCCTCCTCCTGCAACGCGAAATGCTTCGCTTCCAGTACCACTTCGTCTCCGGATCGGGTCGCGCGCGCCAGCACTACCGCCCGATGAATCGCATGTTCCAGTTCACGCACGTTACCCGGCCAGCCGTAATTCAGCAGATGGCTACGCGCCCCAGGACTGAGCACCACGCGGGAAAGCCCCAGTCGTAATCGACACTGCTCGCAAAAATAACCCGCCAGCAACACCACATCTTCCCCACGCTCCCGTAGCGGGGGAACCAAAAGCGGAAACACGCTCAGACGATGAAACAGATCGGCACGAAAACGTCCCGCCAGCACCTCTTCACGCAGATCGCGATTCGTTGCCGCCAGCACGCGCACATCCACGCGCAGGCTGCGGTCATCGCCGACGCGCTGAATATCGCCATACTGCAATACGCGCAGCAGTTTGGCTTGCAGAGCCAGCGACAGTTCACCAATTTCATCGAGGAATAACGTGCCGTTATCGGCCATTTCAAATTTGCCGCTACGGTTGCTGATGGCCCCGGTGAATGCCCCTTTCACATGACCAAACAGTTCGCTCTCCGCCACGCTTTCCGGCAGCGCGGCGCAGTTCAGGTAGACCAACGGGTTGACCGCGCGAGGTGAACCTTCGTGAATCGCCTTCGCCACCAGTTCTTTCCCGGTACCAGTTTCGCCGCTGATTAACACGTTAAGATCGGAGCCTGCCACAATCTCGATCTCTTTTTTCAACTGCATCATGTTCGGCGAGAGACCAATCATCTGCGTCTCTTTTATCTGTTCGAAATCGGTACTCGACCCCGGCAACATATTCTGGCTTTCCAGTTGTTCAATCAGCAGCGCATTGCTCAATGCACCAGCGGCCAGCGCGGCGATGAGCCGTAACTCCTCATCGCTGAAAACATCAAACTGATCCGGCGCCATGCCATCGAGGGTCAGCGCGCCGATCAGGTTCTGCCCGGCAAAAAGCGGCAACCCAATACAGGCATGCACTTTCAGACTCTCATGCCCCGGGATCAATCCGTCATACGGGTCAGGCAAATCGCTGTCTGCCGGAAAGCGCACCACGTCTCCGGCGCGGGCGATGGCCTCCAGTCGGGGATGCCCTTCGAGGGTAAAACGCCTGCCGAGCACATCACGTGCAAGACCATCAATCGCCAGCGGGATAAACTGGCGCGCCTCATAACGCAGCAACGCAGAAGCATCGCATTCCAGCACCTGACGCAGCGTAGTAATCAGACGCTGAAAACGATCCTGATGGCCCACTCCGCGCTGTAATTCAATGGCGATCCCCGCCAGAACATCAACAGAAAAACTCATGCTGTCCTCACTGTCATTTTGACAATCCATACTGTCATATTGACTGTGTTATGAATAGTCTTTTTGACTACCATCTAATGAGTATAAAATTTTAAATCAATAAAAATCAAATAGATAAAAAATTGGCACGCGACCTGCAATAAGCGAAACAACTTATTTGAACAACGCTAAATGAATTGAGGTTGCTATGTCTATTCTGGTTAAAAATAATATCCATTGGGTTGGCCAACGTGACTGGGAAGTGCGTGATTTCCACGGAACCGAATACAAAACGCTGCGCGGCAGCAGCTACAACAGCTATCTCATCCGTGAAGAAAAAAATGTCCTGATCGATACCGTCGATCATAAATTCAGCCGTGAGTTTGTGCAGAACCTGCGTAATGAAATCGACCTCGCAGACATCGATTACATCATTATCAACCATGCGGAAGAAGATCACGCCGGGGCGCTGACCGAGCTGATGACGCTGATCCCGGATACCCCTATCTACTGCACCGCCAACGCGATTGACTCAATTACCGGTCACCATCACCATCCGGAGTGGAATTTTAACGTCGTGAAAACCGGCGACACGCTGGATATTGGTAACGGCAAACAGTTGATCTTCGTGGAAACGCCGATGCTGCACTGGCCGGACAGCATGATGACCTACATGACCGGCGATGCCGTCCTGTTCAGTAACGACGCTTTCGGTCAGCACTACTGCGACGAACGTCTGTTTAACGATGAAGTGGATCAGACCGAGCTGTTCGAACAGTGCCAGCGTTACTACGCCAATATCCTGACCCCGTTCAGTCGTCTGGTGACGCCAAAAATTACCGAAATCCTCGGCTTCAACCTGCCGGTCGATATGATTGCCACCTCCCACGGCGTGGTCTGGCGCGATAATCCGACCCAGATTGTTGAGCTGTATCTGAAATGGGCGGCGGATTATCAGGAAGATCGCATCACAATTTTCTACGACACCATGTCCAATAACACCCGCATGATGGCGGATGCGATTGCGCAGGGAATTAACGAAGTCGACCCGAACGTGGCAGTGAAAATTTTTAACGTCGCCCGCAGCGATAAAAACGAAATCCTGACCAACGTTTTCCGCTCTAAAGGTGTGCTGGTCGGCACCTCCACGATGAACAATGTGATGATGCCGAAAATTGCCGGTCTGGTGGAAGAGATGACCGGTCTGCGTTTTCGTAACAAACGCGCCAGCGCTTTTGGTTCCCACGGCTGGAGCGGCGGAGCGGTCGACCGCTTATCCACCCGTTTACAGGATGCCGGTTTTGAAATGTCGCTGAGCCTGAAGGCCAAATGGCGCCCGGACCTGGATGCGCTGGAACTGTGCCGCCAGCACGGTCGTGAAATCGCGCGTCAATGGGCGCTCGCGCCGTTGCCGGACGCGACAGTGAAAGCGACAACCAAAGAAGAAGCATGCGCCTGCGCCGCCGCAGCAGCCGACCTCGGTCCGAGCATGCAGTGCAGCGTGTGCCAGTGGATTTACGATCCGGCAAAAGGTGAACCGTTGCAGGATGTCGCGCCAGGTACGCCGTGGAGCGATGTGCCGGACAACTTCCTCTGTCCGGAATGTTCATTAGGCAAAGATGTCTTCGACGTGCTGGCAACGGAGGCAAAATGAGCCGGGGAATTGTCATCATTGGTTCGGGCTTTGCTGCCCGCCAGTTAGTCAAAAACATTCGCAAGCAGGACGCGGATGTCCCGTTAACTCTGATTGCGGCTGACAGCATGGATGAGTATAACAAACCCGATCTCAGTCATGTGATAAGCCAGGCGCAGCACGCCGACGACCTCACCCGTCAGTCGGCGGGAGAGTTTGCTGAACAGTTTACTCTACGTCTCTTTCCCCACACCTGGGTCACCGACATTGATGCCGATGCCCACGTGGTAAAAAGCCAGGACAAGCAGTGGCAGTACGACAAACTGGTGCTGGCTACGGGCGCTGCGGCCTTTGTTCCACCGATAGCAGGACGTGAGTTAATGCTCACATTGAACAGCCAGCAGGAGTACCGTGCCTGCGAAACACAGCTACGCGATGCCCAACGGGTGCTGATTGTCGGCGGCGGGTTGATTGGAACCGAACTGGCGATGGATTTCTGCCGCGCAGGTAAAGCGGTCACGCTGATAGATAACGCAGCCAGCCTGCTTGCTTCGCTGATGCCGCCGGAAGTGAGCAGTCGCTTACAGCATCGTCTTACCGATATGGGCGTACACCTGTTGCTGAAATCACAGTTACAAGGGCTGGAGAAAAGCGCATCCGGTATTCGTGCAACGTTCGATCGCGAGCGCAGCATTCACGTCGATGTGGTGATTGCCGCCACGGGTCTGCGCCCGGAAACGGCGCTGGCGCGTCGCGCCGGTTTAACCCTCAACCGCGGCGTTTGTGTCGACAGCTACCTGCAAACCAGCCACCCGGATATTTATGCCCTCGGCGACTGCGCGGAGATCAACGGTCAGGTGCTACCGTTCCTGCAGCCTATTCAGCTCAGTGCGATGTACCTGGCGAAAAATCTGCTCGGCGGCAACGCGCCTCTGAAGCTGCCTGCCATGTTAGTCAAAATCAAAACGCCAGAACTGCCGCTGCATCTGGCAGGGGAAACCCAGCGTCGCGATCTGAACTGGCACATTGCCGCAGAATCTGACGGCATGGTAGCCAAAGGGATGAACGGTGAAGGACAGCTCTGCGCCTTTGTGGTAAGTGAAGACAGAATGAAGGAGGCTTTCGCCCTGCTGAAAACGTTGCCTCGGCAGGCCGGATAAGACGCTCTGCGTCGCCATCCGGCGCTATCGCCACTGATTGATTAACCTCATGCACACGGAAGTGCGATATTGCTTGTCGTTTCGCCCCGCCTGCCCCGGGGCTTTTTTATGCTTCCGCCATCCCACGCGCCGCAGCAATCACCCCCTGTCCCAGCGACAGTCCACCATCACCGGCTGGTAACTGCTGCGGGAACAACAGCGTAAAATCCGCCAGATAATAAGCCAGGCGAGCTGACAGTAACCGGTTGTGCATCACCCCACCGCTGAACACCAGCGTGTTGATACCGCGTGCCGTGGCCTGCTCGCGCAGCATCGCGGCAAACCCTTGTGCCAGCACATCGTGGAAAGCCCATGCGCGTTCAGCGGGCGTTGCCTGCCAGTTCAGCCACTGCGACCAGAAGGTTGCCAGATCCAGTTGATTCCCCGTCAAGGGAAGCGTGACCGGATGCTTAACTCCCGCGCATTGCGACGCCAGCGCCTCCAGTGTGCAGGCGGCTTCCCCTTCATAACTGAGCGATTCTGGCGCGCAGTTCAGTGCTGCGGCAACCGCATCGAACAGACGCCCGCAGGACGAGGCCAGCGGTGCGTTAATCCCACGCTCAATCGCTCGCGCCAGCACGTTCCAGGTCTGTCGCTGTAAGTATCGCGTTTCCGGATAGCGCTGCCACTCCGGCACAAAGCGCAAACACTGCGCTAACAGGTTACGCCAGGGCTGCTTCGCGGCGAGATCGCCACCGGCAAGCGCCACGGCGGGCAATCCACCAAGATGTTCACACGCACGGTAGTTCACCCGCAGACACTCTCCTCCCCACAGCGCGCCCGCGTCACCCATTCCAATGCCGTCCAGCGTCAGGGCGATAACATCACCACCGTCCAGCGGCCACCCATGCTCGGCCAGACAGGCTGCGGCATGAGCATGATGATGCAACACGATCTCCGTTGGCAGGTTCATCTCACTGGCCCACTGGCTGGAGACATACCCCGGATGGGCATCGCGAACAAGGCACTGTGGCGTGAAGTCATAGATAGTCTGGATTAACCGCAGTGCGTCACGCCACTGATGTTGGATCCCATCGTCGCTGAGATCGCCAAGATGCTGGCTGATCACCGCCTGCTCACCGCGCACCAGGCAGAAGGTGTTTTTCAGATCCGCCCCCAGACAGAGTATCGGTGGTATATGATGAAATCCCGGCGGCAACGCCAGCGCGTCCGGGACATATCCCCGCGAGCGACGCAGCATTTCACCGCTTTCACGTACCACGGAATCGTCCATGCGCTGCACGATGTCGCGATTGTGTAACAGGAAACCCTCGGCAATATCCTGCAAATCCTTAATTGCCTGTTCGTTGCTGATGGCCGGCGGTTTACCGCTAAGATTGCCGGAGGTCATTACCAGCGGGCGCTTCAGTGCCTGGAGCAACAGGTGCTGAAGTGGATTGGCGGGCAACATCACGCCAACCTCCGCAAGCCCTGGGGCAATACCGTCACACAGCGAGGAAACATGTTGCTTATCCACCAGCACAATCGGGGCGGCGGGCGTTTTCAGCAGTCGGGTCGCCGCATCCGACAGGCCCGACGCATCCGGCAGCATAACCGCCAGCGGTTTTGCCGGACGGCGCTTACGCGCACGAAGCCGTGCCACGGCATCGCTGTTTCCCGCATCGCAGGCCAGATGAAATCCGCCGATCCCCTTAACGGCAACAATACCTCCGGTCTGTAGCATTTCAACCGCAGCCTGTAATGCCGCCTCTTTTTCCGCATGGTGTCCGCCACTCAGCCAGCGCAGATGCGGACCACACGCCGGGCACGCCACCGGCTGGGCGTGAAAACGTCGGTCACAGGGATCGCGATACTCGCTGTCGCATTGCGGGCAGAGCGGAAATGACGCCATCACGGTAAACGGACGATCGTAGGGCATCGCCCGGATAATGGTAAAACGCGGGCCGCAATGGGTGCAGTTGATAAATGGATAGCGATAACGCCGCTCTCCGGGCGTATTCATTTCGGCAAGACATTCCGGGCACGTCGCGGCATCGGGCACAATCTGGGTGTTCATCGTGCCGCCCGCACTCTGGCGAATGCTGAACTCCGTGGGCGGCTGCGCCCAGCGAAAAGGCTCACTTTCTACGCTGTCGATACGCGCCAATGGCGGACAATGGGCATGCAGTTCACGGATAAACAGCGCGGGATCTTCCAGCAATCGAACCACCACGCCATCGCCATCATTACAGACGTCGCCATGCAACTGAAGCTGCTGCGCCAGTTGCCAGACGAAAGGACGAAAGCCGACGCCCTGAACTTTGCCGCGAATACGGAGCTGTATGCCAGAGGGGGTATTTGTTGCCATTGAGTCATTCTCGCCATCATCATTCCCGGAAAGGTATTTTACGAAAATTTCCGGGAATTCCCTTGATGCCAGCGCGTTTCCTGAGTGATTTTTGCGGCAGGAATCAGAAAAGCAAAGAAGCGGAAGAATCCAGCGCCGCACGACGACGCTTTTCCGCGCTGAGTTGCTCGAGCTTATTACGGTCAACGCAAATCAGGGCATGCGTCGGACAGGCTTCCATACAGGCCGGACCGGCATCGCGGTGATAACAGAGATCGCACTTGTTAGCTTCCGCTTTTTCTGCCCGTACGTTCAGGCCGGCACCGCTATTACGCACAACCGGACGCACCACGACTTCCATTGCACCATATGGACAGGCCACCACGCAGGTTTTGCAGCCAATGCAACGTTCCTGCATGACATGAACAAAACCTTTATCACGGCTGATGGCACCGTTCGGACAGACGTTCGCACACGGCGCGTCCTCGCACTGGCGGCACAGCGTCGCCGTCGAGACATTCACACCTTTGATCACATGAATACGGGGTAAAAAGGTTTCAGGGGTCAGTGACGCGCAGTCCTGGTTTTCCTGATGGGAGACCACGCAGGCCACTTCACAGGTACGGCAACCAATGCACTTATTGGCGTCTGCAATGATGAAACGGTTCATCAAATTCTCCAGCAATGACAGATAATGTGCCGAAACATTCACAAATCATGCCAGTTTTTATCTTGCTGTAATTTAACGATATTTAAAAACAGAGGGTGACCGTTATGGTGTCATCGTCACGAATGACGATGACGGGTGACAATGTTACTGCGCCGCCATCGACATAACGGAATCTCGGCGAATCAACGTGCCGGTGAAGCTTTTCGGTGGCGTAAACGCCCCGCCGTCCAGCATGAAAATGAGTCGGCCAATGGTCTCCTGAATCATCTCCGTCACCGGAATTTTGACGCTGGAAAGCGCCGGTATGGTGTAGGGCGCCATCGCGATATCGTCAAAACCAATCACCGACACCTGCGATGGCACGGCGACCCCTTTGTCATGCAACTGTTTGATGGCCCCAATCGCCATGTCGTCATTGCTGGCCACCAGCGCGCTGAACGTCACGTCGCGAGAAAGCAGCACGTCCACCCCTGCGGCACCGCAGGCCGGCGTCCATTTGCCTTTGACGATCAGGTCGTCATTAACGGCGATGCCATGTCGGGTCAGTGCCTCTTTGTACCCCGACAGGCGTTCAACCCCGGTGGGTGAGTCCATCGAACCGGTGATAAAGGCAATCTGCTGATGGCCTGCGGCAATCAGTTCCGCCACAGCGTTAAAACTGGTCTGCTTATGATCGCACCAGACACAGTGGCTACTGTTTTTCCGTAACCGGCGGTTAAGCACCATAATCGGCTGCGAATGGCTGTCGATTATTTTATCGATCTCATCCACGCTGAGAAAACGCGGGTAGATCATGATCGCGTCGCAGCGCAAATCCAGCAGATACTGGATCGCCTGGCGTTCCTCCTCCGCGCTGTGTTTGCCATCGGCAAGCAGAAGCTGACGCCCCTGATCTTCCGCCATCCGCGCGGTATGAAACAGCAATTCGCTAAAATAGACGCCGTGGTAGAGGGTGTTAGTCACCACCAGCCCCAGCGTCTGACTGGTTTTCGCCGCAAGGCTACGCGCCAGCAGGTTAGGCCGATAGCCGCTCTCCTCAATCGCCTGAAATACACGATCCTTCGTCTCCTGGCTGACGTAGCCATTCCCTGAAAGCACCCTGGAGACCGTCGCCTTCGACACCCCGGCCCGCTGCGCTACCTCCAGCATCGTCGTCATAAGTTTTCTTCCTTTTCTCGCAATGAGATGCAGTGTACTTCACTGCCGCGTGGTTGTCCCCGATGCTAAATCACCCCAGAAAACCGCGAGTGACATGAATCACATTTCACGAAAATTAATAAAATTAAATATTGCCCAACTTGAATAAACTATTCATGATTTTGTGGAATCGGTTTCTCATCAGCGTTTCATCACCGACGATCGCTCAGGCGAATGTGCGGCAAAAATAAAACGTACCCTACTGATAAAACAGGATAAAAATCCTATGTCCAAGAATTATGCAGCGCTGGCGCGCTCCGTGGTGACGGCTCTGGGCGGCGTCGACAATATCACCGCAGTGACACACTGCATGACGCGTCTGCGTTTCGTTGTGAAAGATGACACGCTGGTCGACAGTGCCACGCTCAAAACCCTCAGCGGTGTACTCGGCGTCGTTCGCAGCGACAACCAGTGCCAGGTGATTATCGGCAATACCGTCTCCCAGGCGTATCGTGAGGTCGTCAACCTGTTGCCGGGCGATATGCAACCCGCCGAGCCCATTGGCAAACCCAAGCTGACGCTCAGACGCATTGGCGCGGGGATCCTTGATGCGCTAATCGGTACCATGTCGCCGCTGATCCCGGCGATTATCGGCGGATCGATGCTCAAACTGTTGGCAATGATCCTTGAAATGACCGGCGTGCTGGAAAAAGGCTCCTCCACGTTAACGATCCTGACCGTGATCGGCGATGGCGCCTTCTTCTTCCTGCCGTTAATGGTGGCGGCCTCGGCGGCGATTAAATTTAAAACCAACATGTCGCTGGCGATCGCCATTGCCGGGGTGCTGGTGCATCCAAGCTTTATCGACCTGATGGCGAAAGCGGCACAGGGTGAGCACGTTGAATTCGCCCTGATCCCGGTCACCGCGGTGAAATACACCTATACGGTTATTCCGGCGCTGGTGATGACCTGGTGTCTGTCGTACATCGAACGCTGGGTGGATCGCATTACGCCCGCGGTCACCAAAAACTTCCTCAAGCCTATGCTGATCGTGCTAATCGCCGCGCCGCTGGCCATCGTCCTGATTGGGCCGATTGGCATCTGGATTGGTAGCGCGATATCCGCGCTGGTCTATACCATTCACGGTTATCTCGGCTGGCTGTCTGTTGCCATCATGGGCGCGCTGTGGCCGCTATTGGTAATGACCGGGATGCACCGCGTCTTTACGCCAACCATCATTCAGACCATTGCCGAAACGGGCAAAGAAGGGATGGTCATGCCGTCCGAAATTGGCGCCAACCTGTCGCTCGGCGGTTCCTCGTTGGCGGTAGCCTGGAAAACGAAAAACCCGGAACTGCGCCAGACTGCGCTGGCAGCGGCGGCCTCGGCCATCATGGCCGGAATTTCGGAACCCGCGCTCTACGGTGTGGCTGTGCGCCTGAAACGGCCACTGATTGCCAGCCTGATCAGCGGCTTTATCTGTGGCGCGGTCGCCGGGATGGCTGGACTCGCCAGCCACTCAATGGCGGCGCCGGGCCTGTTTACCAGCGTTCAGTTCTTCGATCCGGCGAATCCCATGACTATTGTCTGGGTATTTGGCGTCATGGCGCTGGCGGTGGTGTTGTCATTTGTCCTGACGCTGCTGCTGGGCTTTGAAGATATCCCCGTCGAAGACGCAGCCGCACAGGCACGCAAAAACCAGGCTGCACAACCGTCTACGGTAAAAAGCGCCAGCGTCTGACTGTTATTCACTGAGGTTATTATGGCTGTATTTCCGCAAGGATTTTTATGGGGTGGCGCACTGGCCGCCAACCAGGCTGAAGGCGCATACCGGGAGGGCGGCAAAGGGCTGACCACTGTCGATATGATCCCGCACGGCGAGCATCGCATGCCGGTCAAACTGGGACAGGAGAAACGTTTCCAGCTGCGGAATGATGAATTTTATCCCAGCCATCAGGCGATCGATTTTTACCATCGCTATAAGGACGATATCGCCCTGATGGCGGAAATGGGCTTCACCGTCTTTCGCACCTCGATTGCCTGGAGCCGTATTTATCCCAACGGCGACGAACTGACGCCTAACGAGGAAGGCATTGCCTTCTATCGCGCGGTGTTTGCCGAGTGCAAAAAGTACGGTATTGAACCGCTGGTGACGCTGTGCCACTTCGACGTGCCCATGCACCTGGTTACCGAATACGGCTCCTGGCGTAATCGCAAGATGGTGGAGTTTTTCACCCGCTATGCGCGTACCTGTTTTGAAGCTTTTAACGGGCTGGTGAAATACTGGCTGACCTTCAATGAAATCAACATCATGCTGCACAGCCCGTTCTCCGGCGCGGGGTTGGTGTTTGAAGAGGGGGAAAATCAGGATCAGGTGAAATATCAAGCCGCGCACCATGAGCTGATTGCCAGCGCGCTGGCGACGAAAATCGCCCATGAGATCAACCCGCAGAACCAGGTGGGCTGCATGCTGGCGGGCGGTAATTTTTATCCGTACTCCTGCAAACCGGAAGATGTCTGGACAGCGCTGGAAAAAGATCGTGAAAACCTGTTCTTCATTGACGTACAGGCGCGCGGCGCATATCCAGCTTACTCTGCCCGTGTGTTTCGTGAAAAAGGTGTGGTGATTGAGAAAGCCCCGGCAGATGATGCAATCCTGAAAAACACCGTCGATTTTGTCTCTTTCAGCTATTACACGTCGCGCTGCGCGTCGGCTGAGATGAACACAAAGAACAGCAGTGCCGCGAACGTGGTGAAGTCAATGCGCAACCCGTACATCCAGGTCAGCGACTGGGGCTGGGGGATCGACCCGCTTGGACTGCGCATCACGATGAATATGATGTACGACCGCTACCAGAAACCGCTGTTCCTGGTGGAAAACGGTCTCGGGGCAAAAGATGAAATCGATGCCGATGGCCACATTAATGACGATTATCGTATTAGCTATTTGCGCGAACACATCCGTGCGATGGCTGACGCCATTGAAGACGGCGTGCCGCTGATGGGTTACACCACCTGGGGCTGTATTGATCTGGTGGCCGCGTCGACGGGTGAGATGAGCAAACGGTACGGGTTCGTCTATGTCGACCGCGATGATGCCGGTAACGGTACGCTTGCGCGAACGCGTAAAAAATCGTTCTGGTGGTACAAAAAAGTGATCGCCAGCAACGGTCAGGATCTGGCGTAAACAGGATGGCGGATGGCGCTCGCGCTGTCCGCCCCTCCCTTCCCTCGTTACATCATTTGCATTTCGTTTCCGCTATCTCCCTTCCAGTTTTCGGTTTGCCCCTTCCCTTTTTTACTGGCATTTTATACAGGTATTTTCATCTACTCGTGGGCAACAAGGAATCGTTTATGACTATTGAGGCTGGCAGTCCTGAAATCGCTATCATCAGGCCGTTTCGTCGTTTAAAGGTGAGCTATGTCAGAAAGCGCCATGAAGATCCAAAAACCGGCAACACGCGCCGCTATAGCCGGCATGCGTCGTTAACCATTAATGGCGACTGGCTGGAACAGGCGGGTTTTCCGACCGGCACCCTTGTCAATGTGGCGGTAATGCAGGGGAAATTAGTGATCGAACAGGTGAGAGAGGAACAGGCCGGATGAGGTCATAGCGTCATCCGGCATGAATGTCACGACGCCGCTAATTCCGCAAAGCCGCCGTGGCCCTCCCAGCCGTCGAGACGCTGGTAAACGGTGTCGACGGCATCCTTAATGGGTTGAGTCATAGGATAATAGAACCCGACGATATCCGGCTGAATCCCGAGGAAGATCACCTCGCCGACGTCTTCTTTAAGCTGATCAACCAGATAATTCAGCGGCATATTGTGGGTCGTCATCATGAACATCTCGGCGATATCGTCAGGATCGACAATGCGGATCTCGCCGGGATTCAACCCCATGTCGGTAGCGTCCACGATCAGCAGACGATCCGGGCGCAGTTCGCGAATGGCCACGATGTCATTTTCCGGCGCACAGCCTCCGTCAATGACCACCCAGTGACCTTTCGCCTGCGCCGCGCATTTTTCTGCCAGCAGCGGACCCGCGCCGTCATCCCCCATCATGCTGTTGCCAACACACAATAAAACGTCAGTCACGGTGTCTCCTTACCATCAGGTAAATCGCGCTCTCCTGATGAATATCGTGCAACATGCTGAGCATCTGTTTGCTCCATGCCTGCTGCTCCGGGGTCTGTACCGCGAGCGCACGATCAAACGCGTGCGCCAGCATTTGCACATGATTAAAATCGATGACGATCTCGCCATACTTCGGCACACCTTCCATCTTCCGACGGGCCTCGCTGCCCTCTTCCAGCGTGGCAATCCACGTCAGATACGCCTCCCACGGGCAGGTCAGCGCGGCTTCCAGGCAGTCGATGATCCCAAGATGGTGACCAATCGCCAGGCTGTAATAGACAACCTGCTGCGCCTCGGCGGGCGTCGCATCGTTCTCATCAATAAACTTACGGCTCAGTTGACTGAACACCACCATTTCACTCATCGGATACGCGCCTCTTCAACAACCTGATTCAGGTGGGTGACGATCTCGGTCAGACGCGGATCGCTTTCCGCTTCCAGCCAGCGCGCCACCTGATGTTCACCCTGGCCGAGTTGACGCAGGTAATCATCCGCAATCTGACGCCCATAGCGATAACCGGCCAGTCGACGCGCCTCGCGATCGACCTTCACGCGCAGCGGCTGCACCATGTCCGGATGCAGGATTTCCGCTGGCTGATCGTCCAGTTCTCCCGGTGCACGAGCATGAATTTTCTGCTCCAGCAGGCCCAGCGCCATCGCAAAGCCGTACAGCGTTGCCGCAGGCGTCGGCGGGCATCCTGGAATATACACATCCACCGGCACAATTTTGTCAGTGCCGCCCCAGACGCAGTACAAGTCATGGAAGATACCGCCGCTGTTGCCGCAGGCGCCGTAAGAGATGCAGATTTTCGGATCGGGCGCAGACTGCCAGGCACGCAGCGCCGGGGAGCGCATCGCACGGGTAACCGCGCCGGTGAATAGCAGTATGTCCGCATGACGCGGCGACGGTACGACTTTGATACCGAAGCGTTCGGCGTCAAACAATGGTGATAAGGTCGCGAAAATTTCAATTTCACAGCCGTTACAGCCGCCGCAGTCCACGCGGTAAACATAGGTTGAACGCTTGATGTTTTTCAGTAATGACGCCTTCATGCTGGCGATGGACTCATCCACCGTCATCGGTACCGGAATACCGTTTGCGTCACGCGGACCTAATAAATGGCTCATCAGCTGGCCTCTTTCATATGGCGAGTCAGTTCAATTCGGTCGGACGGCACCAGGCACTTCTGACGTTTGCAGTCCGGGCAGGTCTCAAAGCTTTCGCGGTGATGCTCCGCGCGGCTGTCGCCGTTGTGCTTAAGCAGCGCAATGGCGTAATCAATCTCTTTCTGAACAGCGAAAGGACGATGGCATACGCGGCAGTTGCACAGCGCAAAACGGGACTGCTGGAGGAAATCCTCTTTCTTCCACACCGCCAGTTCATACTCCTGCGAAAGCTTGATCGCCGCCGTCGGGCACACTTCTTCGCAGCGGGCGCAGAAAATGCAGCGCCCGAGGTTGAACTGCCAGGCCAGTTCGCCGCTGGCCAGATCCGTTTCCACCGTCAACGCATTTGACGGGCAGGCATTCACGCAGGCCGCGCAGCCAATGCACTGCTGCGGATTGTGCTCCGGCTTACCGCGGAAGTTTTTATCAACCGCAATCGGCTCCAGCGGATAAGA
This sequence comes from Citrobacter sp. RHB35-C17, assembly GCF_013816795.1. NCBI lineage: Bacteria > Pseudomonadati > Pseudomonadota > Gammaproteobacteria > Enterobacterales > Enterobacteriaceae > Citrobacter > Citrobacter sp. RHB35-C17. The sequence continues at coordinate 3,659,070 of NZ_CP057150.1, forward strand.
CGAAGTCGGCGCGCCGGTTTTGATGACTTTTTTGATAAAGGTAAACATGGCGATTCCTTATTTCAGCGGCGAGTTTTTACGCTCAATGCTGTAGCGCTCAAGTTCTTTGTATGGCACGACTTTGCTCTTCTTCTTACGCACATCCACCACGGTCATGCGGTCAGTACAGGAGTAGCAAGGGTCAAGGCTACCGATAATCAGCGGTGCATCAGAAACGGTGTTGCCGCGCAGCATGTAACGCAGGGTCGGCCAGTTAGCGTAAGTCGCCGCACGACAGCGCCAGCGATACAGCTTCTGGTTGTCGCCGGTCATGCTCCAGTGAATATCGTCACCGCGTGGTGCTTCGGAAAAGCCCAGCGCAAAGCGATGCGGAATGTAGGTGAAGCCTTCCACCATCAGCGGACCGCCGGGCAGGTTGTCCAGACCGAAGTCGATCATATTCAGTGCGGTGTACACTTCGTTGATACGCACTTTCAGACGCGAGATCACATCGCAGCCCTGTTCGCTGTGAACCGTCATCGGCAGTAGACCGTAACCGACAAACGGGTGATCGGCGCGGGTGTCACGAGCGTGACCGCTGGCGCGAACCATCGGCCCAACGTTACTGAAATCACGCGCAATCTCTGGATCCAGACGACCAATTCCCACGGTGCGCTGTTCCATGTTCGGCGTACTGAGCAGCATATCCACCAGTTCCTGCACGTCGCGACGCATCTGCTGCGCCAGTTGACGGGTCTGGATCATGTCCTCTTTCAGCAGATCGCGACGAATCCCGCCGATCAGGTTCAGACCGTAAGTCTTACGCGCCCCGGTCAGGATCTCCGCCATCTTCATGGAGGTTTCGCGTACGCGGAAGAACTGCATAAAACCGGAGTCAAAACCGGTGAAGTGACAGGCCAGACCGAGGTTCAGCAGATGGGAGTGCAGACGCTCCACCTCCAGCAGAATGGCGCGGATCATCTGCGCGCGTTCCGGCACCACGATGCCCATCGCGTTTTCAACGGAGGTGGTATACGCGGTGCTGTGGGCGAAGCCGCAGATCCCGCAAACGCGATCCGACAGGAAGGTGACTTCGTTGTAGCCCATCCGGGTTTCCGCCAGTTTTTCCATGCCGCGATGGACATAGAACAGGCGGTAATCAGCGTCGATAATATTTTCGCCATCAACAAACAGGCGGAAGTGTCCCGGTTCATCCGAAGTGACGTGCAGCGGGCCAATCGGCACCACGTTATTTTTCTTGTCACCCAGTTCATTGATGAACTCGTAGGTTTCCGCATCGGTGGTCGGTGCCGGGCGCTGACGATAATCCATGCTGTCTTTACGCAACGGATAGAGTTCGTCCGGCCAGTCATCCGGCAGCACCAGACGGCGTTCGTCCGGCAGACCGACCGGGATCAGACCGTACATGTCGCGCACTTCGCGCTCGCCCCAGACGGCAGCCGGCACGCGCGGCGTGACGGACGGGAATTCCAGCTTATTGGCATCAACTTCAACACGTACCGTGATCCAGCATTTGGTACCCTGCTCCATCGACAGCACGTAGTACACCGCGTAATGACCACACAGCTGGCGTTCATCATTGCCAAACAGCACTGAGAGCCATCCGCCCTGCTTGTAGTAGAGGAATTCGACCACTTCCGGCAGATAGTTGACCTTCACGGTGATGGTCAGCTGATCCCGGGTCTGCCAGGCTTCGTCCAGCACCACGCCAGGAAACGCCTGGTGCAGTGCGGCAAGGTATTGTTGACCAACTTTTTCTTCAGACATGCTCAAACTCTCTTAAATCACGCCACCAGCAAGGAGACGAACGCTAAAAACGCAAACCCAAAACCGGCCCAGGTCACGCGTGAGGTGGCGCAAAAACGCAGACGCGCCATGCTGTTTTCAAACAGGGCAATCACCAGTACGCCGACAAGCAGCTTGATGATGGCGATCACCAGCGCCAGCAACAGTCCACCTGCGCTGAACGTTTCCATCTGTCCCCACGGCAGGAACACGCCGACAAACATTTGCAGTACTACCAGCTGTTTCAGGCTAATGCCCCACTTCAGCACCGCAAAACCGCTGCCGCTGTATTCGGTCAGCGGCCCTTCCTGCAATTCCTGCTCCGCTTCCGCCAAATCGAACGGCAGTTTGCCCATTTCGATAAAGGTGGCGAACGCACAGGCGCACAGTGCCAAAATCAGCGGAATGCTGCGGGCTGCTGGCCAGTGATAGATCGTATCGGTGATATTGCTGATATGTGTGGAACCCGCAACCTGCGCAGCGACCCACAGTCCCAGCAGCAGGATCGGCTCCACCAGCACGCCGAGCATCGCTTCACGACTGGCACCGATCGCCGTGAACGGGCTGCCGGTATCAAGTCCCGCGATAGAAAAGAAGAAACGGGCAATAGCGAACAGATAAATCAACGTGATCAAATCGCCCAGTTGCGGCAGCGGTGAACCCACGGTTACCACCGGCAGCGCGGTAGCGATGGTCAGCATAACGCCCACCATCACAAAAGGCGTCAGACGAAAGACCCAGCCAGCATCCGCTGGCGCGACGCTCTGACGGCCCAGCAGTTTGAGCAGGTCGCGATACTCCTGCAATACACCAGGACCGCGGCGATTGTGCAGACGGGCACGCGCCACGCGGGTCACGCCGGATAGCAGCGGCGCAGCGGCAAATAACACCAGCGCCTGAATTAACGGATATAAAACACTCATTCTCAGGCTCCTCGTGAAACCACAATCACCACCAGCACGGCCAGTTCGATCAGCGCCAGGCGGCGGAACAGCACCGGTACCGCCGCGCTTTGCCAACCCGGAACCCACGCTACCGGATTGAGCCACTTACGCAGTTTGAGAACCGGTGCAAAGGCTTCCTTCACTGGCATCGCGAAACCGTGCGCGGTAATGACCATCGACTGCTCGTGATCGTAACCGCAGACCCATGCCGTCCCGCGAGAACGCGATGGCAGACGGTTGCCTTTGAACATCGCCATGATGATGAATGGCAGCAGCGGACAGGCAATCAGCAACAGCGTGATCATGGGTTGCGATACGGTGGTATTGGCGGTTTCCAGCGGCAACGGTACGGCAGTCGCCAGCAGCGGCAACAGCCACGGCGCGGCAACTCCGCCGAGTACGCAACAAATCGCCAGCGCCACGACGCTGATGCCCATCAGAAGAGGCGCACAGCAGGCGTTTTCCGCCTCTTTCGTGCGCGGCGCGCCGAGGAAGGTCACGCCATACACTTTCGCCATACACATCACCGCCAGCGCACCGGTAATCGCCAGACCGACCGCCAGTAGTGGCCCCAGCAGACGACCAATAAACGCGCCGCTGTTGCCCAGTTTGAAGAAGGACTGGTAGATCACCCACTCGCCAGCAAATCCGTTCAGCGGCGGCAGTGCAGCCATCGCCATCAGCCCCACCAGCATCGCAATGGAAATGACCGGCATGCGTTTACCGATGCCGCCCAGTTTTTCGATATCGCGATGTCCGGTACGAAACCAGATGCTGCCCGCGCCAAGAAACAGCACGCTTTTGAACAGGCTGTGGTTCACCAGGTGATAGAGACCACCGGTCAGGCCCAGCGCAATCAGCGTCGGTTGTTTGAGAGCAATCCCGGTCACGCCTGCGCCGAGACCGAGCAGGATAATGCCGATGTTTTCCAGCGTGTGATACGCCAGCAGGCGCTGAATATTGTGCTCCATCAACGCATACAGACCGCCGACAAACGCGGTGATCATGCCGAGAACCAGCAGTAACACACCCCACCACAGCGGCGCATTACCGCCAATCAGCGATAACGAGAGAATGCCCAGTAGACCGACCTTCATCACCACGGTGGAGAACAGGGCCGCCGCTGGAGCGCTGGCGTTCGCGTGAGCCTGCGGCACCCATCCGTGCAGCGGAATAATCCCGGCCAGCAGACCAAAGCCCGCCACGCCAAGCAGCCAGATGTCAGCGCCCAGCGGCAGTTCCTGAGTGCGCAGATCGAGGAGACGCAACTCAAGGGTGCCATAGCGCTGCCACACCAGATAACAGGCGATCGCCAGCAGCAGCGTACCGAGACGCCCCAGCGCAAACCACAGCTTGCCTTCTTTGCTGCATCCGGTCAGGAACACCGCACACAGCGCCATGATTTCCGCCATTACCACCAGCGTGCCGAGATTGCTGGCGGCAACTGCGCACACCGCCGCCGCCATCAGCAGATTCACCAGCAGACCGTTGGCCCTGACCTGCGGATGGCGATGCCAGTCGATGTTGTACAAACTGACGAACAGTCCACACAGCCCCAGCGTAATCAGCCAGATAGCATTCAGCGGGGTGATTTGCACGCTGTGACCGATAAACGGCATCACGCCGCGCACCGCGACAGCGTTGATGAGCACGGAGAAACCCGCCGCGGCAGTACACAAGCACCCCACCGCGCCGCCCACACCAGCAACCCAGCCGCTAAGCGCTTTATGAAAAGAGAACAGAAATGCCAAGACGGCGGCGGCGGCAAACCAGGCCACACCGCTGATGATCAGTGAAATTGCGCTCATTTTGCCTCCCCACTCTGAGCCTGCTGAAACAAGGAGAGATCGCCGAAGTCAGTATTGAAAGTCAGCTCACGTTTCCGTTTACTGGCGCGGGCGATGTCCATGTTGTTCACCAGATGCAGAGCTTTCGTCGGACACATCCGTACGCAGGCCGGGCCTTGTTCATCGAAACTGCACAGATCGCATTTCACCGCGATGGCACGCACGCCCGGAACCCAGTCCAGCAGCGTACTGACGCGAGCCGGTGCCGGTGGCGCTGGTGGTGCTTTAGGCGTATTGGCGTTGGCCGGGATATGCAGCGGACGGCTGCCGGAAAATTCGATCGCGCCAAACGGACAGGCAATGCCGCACAGTTTGCAGCTCACGCACAGGCTTTCATTAAGCTGTACGGCGCCATCCACCCGGTTAATGGCGTTAACCGGACACACGGTGGCGCAAGGGGCATCTTCACAGTGGTGGCAAAGCTGCGGCGCAGATTCTTTTTCATTCAGCATCACTTTCAGGCGCGGCATAGACTGTAGGCCGTGCTGGCGATGCGTCTCTGAACAGGCGGCCTCGCAGGTGTGGCAGCCGATACAGAGCGTGGAGTCAGCAATTACAAAACGATTCACCAGGCATTCCTCAGGTGATAGTCATTTTTGACGAAAACATGCCGATGAAATGTCATTTTCGACACTGTTCGACACGTCTGTCCCTTAAAGCGTCGTGACAACCCATGAGACGACGTCACGACGTAAAACGCTGGGGTCAGGCCGCCGGATTTTGTCTCGCCACCAGTTGGCTCAGATTGATCGGCGACCCGCTTTCAACAGCGGCATACAGTCGGTCATAAACGCTGGCGATTTTATCGAGATAGTGTTCCAGCACCTGCTCACGCTCACGGTTGCTGACCCGCTCGTCCACTTTGCCATCAATGCTCAATTGCGCCTGTGCAATCAGTTGCTTATCTTCGCCATCTTTTGTTTCGACGTAATACTCAATGGTGTGGCTGTTGAAGCCTTCCGCCATCGTGACGGTGATGCGAAAGTGTTCGAACAGTACGAAACAGAGATCTTTATCCGGCGCGCAGCTCATCGCATGGTGCAGACGCGCTTTCGACAGGGTGATCCCCTGAACCAGCGAATTGCAGTAAATATGCCACTGGTCCTGTAGGCGACGATGCCGCTGCGCGATGTAATCGGCTTTTTCGCTTATTTCCCAAATAGTCATGTCAGGTTACCCGTTTAACAGAGATAGCCTGCCATAAGCATTTTCCATGCCAGTTTTTAACTATTTGTTTTTTCATGAATTTAATAATAAAAGACGGCTGTCGACGCCCGAATGACATGTCATTTCGTCATCATCGTCATCGACAAATGCCCCCAACTTTCAGGCTGGCATAGTTATTGCTTATCACTGCCCATCATATCGGGAGGCACTATGCACGAAATTACCCTTTGCCAGCGGGCACTGGAATTGATCGAACAACAGGCCGTCGCGCACGGCGCAAAACGGATAACTGGGGTCTGGCTCAAAATTGGCGCATTTTCTTGCGTAGAAACCAGCGCTCTCTCCTTTTGTTTTGATCTGGTATGCCGTGGCACCGTTGCGGAAGGTTGTAAACTGCACCTCGAGGAACAAGAAGCCGAATGCTGGTGTGAATCCTGTCAGCAATACGTCACCTTACTGACCCAACGCGTACGCCGTTGCCCGCAATGCAATAGCGACACGCTGCAAATCGTGGCCGATGACGGATTACAGATTCGACGAATAGAAATAGATCAGGAGTGAGCGATGTGTACAACATGCGGTTGCGCTGAAGGCAACCTTTATATAGAGGGTGATGAGCATAACCCTCATTCCGCGTTTCGCAGCGCGCCTTTTGCCCCGGCAGCTCGCCCGGCGCTGAATATTACCGGCATAAAAACGTCCGAATTCACCCCGAGCCAGACGGAAGAAGGCGATCTGCACTACGGTCACGGTGAAGCCGGCACCCACGCGCCAGGCATGAGCCAGCGGCGTATGCTGGAAGTAGAAATCGACGTGCTGGATAAAAACAACCGTCTGGCCGAGCGCAACCGCGCCCGCTTCGCCGCGCGCCAACAGTTGGTGCTCAACCTCGTATCCAGCCCAGGATCCGGTAAAACCACTCTGCTTACCGAAACGCTGATGAAGCTGAAAGACAGCGTCCCGTGCGCCGTCATTGAAGGCGACCAGCAGACGGTCAACGACGCCGCACGCATTCGCGCCACGGGCACTCCGGCCATTCAGGTCAACACCGGCAAAGGCTGTCACCTCGATGCGCAGATGATTGCCGATGCCGCGCCGCGTCTGCCGCTGGAAGACCACGGCATTCTATTTATCGAAAACGTCGGTAACCTCGTCTGCCCGGCGAGTTTTGATCTCGGCGAACGCCATAAAGTGGCGGTGCTTTCTGTCACCGAAGGCGAAGACAAGCCGCTGAAATACCCGCATATGTTCGCCGCCGCCTCGCTGATGCTGCTCAACAAAGTCGACCTGCTACCGTACCTGAATTTCGACGTTGAGAAGTGCATTGCCAGTGCCCGGGAAGTTAATCCGGATATAGAGATCATCCTGATTTCCGCCACCAGCGGCGAAGGAATGGATCAGTGGCTGAACTGGCTGGAGGCACAGCGATGTGCATAGGCGTTCCCGGCCAAATCCGCACTATCGAAGGTAACCTGGCGAAAGTCGACGTTTGCGGCATTCAGCGCGACGTCGATCTGACGCTGGTCGGCAGTTGTGATGAGCACGGCGAACCTCGTCTGGGCCAGTGGGTACTGGTCCACGTCGGTTTTGCCATGAGCGTGATTAACGAAGCCGAAGCGCGCGACACGCTCGATGCGCTCCAGAACATGTTTGATGTTGAGCCGGACGTCGGCGCTTTGCTGTATGGCGAGGAAAAATAATGCGTTTTGTTGACGAATACCGCGCGCCGGAACAGGTGATGCAACTGATTGAACACCTGTGTGAACGTGCCGCGCATCTGCCGTATACCGCCGAACGTCCGCTGCGCATTATGGAAGTCTGCGGCGGCCATACGCATGCGATCTTCAAATTTGGTCTCGACCAGTTGCTCCCTGATAACGTGGAGTTTATCCACGGCCCGGGTTGTCCGGTTTGCGTACTGCCGATGGGACGTATCGACAGTTGCGTTGAAATTGCCAGCCATCCGGAGGTGATTTTCTGTACCTTTGGCGACGCCATGCGCGTGCCGGGGAAACAAGGTTCGCTGTTGCAGGCGAAAGCGCGCGGTGCGGACATTCGCATCGTCTACTCGCCGATGGATGCGCTCAAACTGGCTCAGGAAAACCCAACGCGTAAAGTCGTGTTTTTCGGCCTCGGCTTTGAAACGACCATGCCGACCACCGCCATTACCCTGCAACAGGCAAAACTGCGCGACGTGCAGAATTTTTACTTCTTCTGTCAGCACATCACGCTCATTCCGACCCTGCGCAGCCTGCTGGAACAGCCCGATAACGGCATCGACGCGTTTCTCGCGCCAGGTCACGTTAGTATGGTGATCGGTACCGACGCCTATCATTTTATTGCCAGTGAGTTTCATCGTCCGCTGGTGGTCGCTGGATTCGAACCCCTTGATCTACTGCAAGGCGTCGTGATGCTGGTTGAGCAGAAAATAGCGGCCCACAGCCAGGTCGAAAACCAGTATCGCCGCGTGGTGCCAGACGCCGGCAACCTGTTGGCGCAACAGGCTATTGCCGACGTATTTTGCGTCACCGGCGACAGCGAGTGGCGCGGCCTGGGGGTGATTGAATCCTCCGGCGTGCATCTGACGCCTGACTATCAGCGTTTTGATGCCGAAGCGCATTTCCGACCGGCACCTCAGCAGGTTTACGACGACCCGCGCGCCCGCTGCGGCGACGTGCTGACCGGGAAATGTAAACCGCATCAGTGCCCGTTGTTTGGCAAGACCTGTAATCCAGAGACCGCCTTCGGCGCACTGATGGTCTCTTCAGAAGGCGCATGCGCCGCCTGGTATCAGTATCGTCAGCAGGAGTGTGAAGCATGAACAGCGTACAACTCGCCCACGGTAGCGGCGGTCAGGCCATGCAGCAACTGATTAACAGTCTGTTTATGGAAGCCTTCGCTAACCCGTGGCTGGCGGAGCAGGAAGATCAGGCGCGGCTTGAGCTGGCGCAACTGGTCGCTGAAGGCGATCGGCTGGCATTCTCCACCGACAGCTACGTCATTGACCCACTGTTTTTCCCCGGCGGCAACATCGGCAAGCTGGCGATCTGCGGTACCGCCAATGACGTCGCCGTCAGCGGCGCAATTCCACGCTATCTCTCCTGCGGCTTTATCCTCGAAGAAGGACTGCCGATGGAGACGCTGAAAAGCGTGGTAAACAGCATGGCCGCCACCGCGCGTGAGGCCAATATCGCGATTGTGACCGGCGATACAAAAGTTGTTCAACGTGGCGCAGCGGACAAATTGTTCATCAACACCGCAGGCATGGGGGCGATTCCGGCCAATATTCACTGGGGTGCACAAACCCTGGCAGCGGGCGACGTGCTGCTGGTCAGCGGTACGCTGGGCGATCACGGCGCCACTATTCTTAATCTGCGTGAACAGTTAGGGCTGGATGGCGAACTGGTCAGCGACTGCGCGGTATTAACGCCGCTAATTCAGTCGTTGCGCGATATCCCCGGCGTGAAAGCCCTGCGCGACGCGACGCGTGGCGGCGTGAACGCGGTCGCCCATGAGTTTGCCGCCGCCTGCGGTTTTGGCATTGAGCTGTCCGAATCCGCACTTCCCGTAAAACCTGCCGTTCGTGGAGTATGTGAACTGCTGGGTCTGGATGCGCTTAACTTCGCAAACGAAGGCAAGCTGGTCATTGCCGTTGAACGTCAGGCGGCCGGGCAGGTGCTGGCGGCGTTGCATGCCCACCCACTGGGGCGCGATGCGGCACTGATTGGCGAAGTGGTCGAACGTAAAGGTGTGCGTCTGGCCGGTCTTTACGGCGTGAAGCGCACGCTGGATTTACCGCATGCAGAACCGCTGCCGCGGATCTGTTAAGTCCGTCATTATGCCGGATGGCGGCGTCGCCTTATCCAGCCTACACAATCGGTTGAACCGTTGGTCGAATAAGGCGTTTTCGCCGTTATTCAACTCACACAAACTGTTCGAACCGTAGGCCGGATAAGGCGTTTTTTGTCGACACCCAGCGGAAGTCGAGTGTCTATACCTATAATTTAATTTCTTTTTTTGCACCGCGCAGCGGTACTTTCCTGGAAAAGCAATATGTCGTATACACCGATGAGCGATCTCGGGCAGCAAGGATTGTTCGACATCACTCGCACATTGTTACAGCAGCCCGACCTGCAATCGCTAAGCGAGGCGCTTTCGCAACTGGTAAAGCGCTCGGCGCTTGCCGACAGCGCGGCGATTGTGTTGTGGCAAGCGCAGACACAGCGGGCGTCCTGGTACGCCACGCGCGATAACGGCAAACCCGTCATCTACGAAGATGAAACCGTGCTGGCCCACGGCCCGATCCGCCGTATTCTCTCTCGCCCCGATGCCCTGCACTGCAATTATCACGAGTTTTCAGAAACCTGGCCGCAACTGGCTGCTGGCGGCCTTTACCCGCCATTCGGCCACTACTGCCTGCTGCCGCTGGCGGCGGATGGCCGCATTTTTGGCGGCTGCGAATTTATCCGCAACGACGATCGCCCCTGGAGCGAAAAAGAGTACGAGCGTCTGCAAACCTTCACCCAGATTGTCGGCGTGGTGGCGGAGCAAATTCAGTGCAGGGTCACAAACAACGTCGATTACGATCTCTTGTGCCGCGAACGCGACAACTTTCGTATTCTGGTCGCCATCACTAACGCCGTACTCTCCCGGCTCGACATGGATGAGCTGGTAAGTGAAGTCGCCAAAGAGATCCATCACTATTTCAACATCGACGACATCAGCATTGTCCTGCGTAGCCACCGTAAAAATAAGCTCAGCATTTACTCCACTCACTACCTCGATGAAAATCATCCCGCACACGAACAAAGCGAAGTCGATGAAGCTGGCACTCTGACGGAACGGGTGTTTAAAAGCAAAGAGATGCTGCTGATAAACCTGAACGAACGGGACGCGCTGGCCCCCTATGAACGCATGCTGTTCGATACGTGGGGCAACCAGATTCAGACGCTGTGCCTGCTACCGCTGATGTCGGGCAACACCATGCTCGGCGTACTCAAGCTGGCACAGTGTGAAGAAAAAGTGTTTACCACCGCTAACCTGAACCTGCTGCGCCAGATTGCCGGGCGCGTCGCCATCGCCGTGGACAACGCCCTCGCCTATCAGGAAATCCATCGGCTGAAAGAGCGGCTGGTGGATGAAAACCTGGCACTTACCGAACAGCTCAACAATGTCGACAGCGAGTTTGGTGAAATCATCGGGCGCAGCGATGCGATGTACAGCGTGCTCAAGCAGGTCGAGATGGTGGCCCAGAGCGACAGCACTGTGCTGATCCTCGGTGAAACCGGCACCGGGAAAGAGCTGATTGCCCGCGCAATCCACAATCTGAGTGGGCGTAACGCACGCCGGATGGTGAAGATGAACTGCGCCGCCATGCCCGCTGGCCTGCTGGAAAGTGACCTGTTCGGTCACGAACGCGGCGCCTTCACCGGTGCCAGTGCGCAGCGCATTGGCCGCTTTGAGCTGGCGGATAAAAGTTCTTTGTTCCTGGATGAAGTGGGCGACATGCCGCTGGAATTACAGCCTAAGCTCCTGCGCGTCTTACAGGAACAGGAATTTGAGCGTCTGGGCAGCAATAAGCTGATCCAGACCGACGTGCGTCTGATCGCCGCCACCAATCGTGACCTGAAAAAAATGGTCGAGGATCGCGAGTTTCGTAGCGATCTCTACTACCGCCTCAACGTTTTTCCGATCCGACTCCCGCCGCTGCGCGAACGCCCGGAAGATATCCCCCTGCTGGTGAAAGCATTCACCTTTAAAATCGCTCGCCGCCTGGGGCGTAACATCGACAGTATCCCGGCGGAAACCCTGCGCATCCTCAGCAATATGGAATGGCCGGGGAATGTGCGCGAACTGGAGAACGTGGTGGAGCGCGCCGTTCTGCTGACACGAGGAAGCGTGCTGCAACTCTCGCTGCCGGATATCGGCATGCTCTCACCTGGTGAACCACCCGTCGCGACCGAAGTCGCCCAGGAAGGGGAAGACGAGTATCAGCTCATCCTGCGGGTGCTGAAAGAGACCAATGGTGTGGTTGCAGGTCCGAAAGGCGCAGCTCAGCGGCTGGGTCTTAAGCGTACCACGCTGCTTTCACGCATGAAGCGTTTAGGTATTGATAAAGACGCGCTGGTTTGAGGCACGCGTTGCTGGATGTCGGGTGGGCAATTATCCGTAGGCCGGATTAAGGCGAAGCCGCCATCCGGCATTTCGCTTCACTTCTTACGCGAGTATTTTTCCGGCAGTTCCGGTACGGGACGTTTATCGTCGATGAGATGACGAACGGTCAGGATGGGATGACGCCAGAGCATTCTCGGCCCCGCCCAGCGCATGATCTGCTTCATCTCTTCACGCTTCGCTGGCTGATAACAGTGTACGGGACACTGTTTACATGCCGGTTTATCCTCGCCAAAGACGCACTTATCCAGACGTTTTTGCGCATAGGCAAACAGCGCGTCGTAGTGTTCCGGCTCATCAGATGCCTGCGGACACTGGCTCTCGTACAGCGCGATCATTTTTTTAATCGTCAGTTTTTCGCGAGCAATGCGCTTGCCGGACATGATGCGCCCTCCACTACATTAAAGTGCATTTATTCTACAACTTAAATTCTCGCAACTCTATCACCCAAAGGTGACACTTCTCCACCCACATCTCAAATAAGAATTATTTTCATTTAACACTATCTTTATACATGCCTTGTGCTATATAACATAGCAAAGGCTATATTCGATGAATAATTAACCACTTTTTTATGAGGGATACTATGTCGCACCTCTCCCGTCTCACCTCGTCTCTGCTGGCGGCTGTACTGGCCATCTGCATGCTGTCACCGGCTTATGCCAAAGAGAAGCTCAATGTCGTTACCACCTTCACGATCATTGCGGACATGGCGCAAAACGTGGCGGGTGAGGCGGCCAACGTCAGTTCGATCACCAAACCCGGCGCGGAAATTCATGAGTATCAACCCACTCCGGGCGACATTAAGCGAGCGCAGGGGGCGCAATTGATCCTCTCTAACGGTCTGAATCTGGAGCTGTGGTTTGCCCGCTTCTACCAGAATTTGTCGGGTGTGCCGGAAGTGACGGTTTCTGACGGGGTGAAACCCATGGGCATCAGCGAAGGACCGTATAACGGGAAACCCAACCCTCACGCCTGGATGTCGGCGGAAAACGCGATGATCTACGTCGACAATATTCGCGACGCGCTGACGAAATACGATCCGGATAACGCCGCGATTTACCAGAAAAATGCCGAACGTTATAAAGCGCAAATTCACCAGACGCTGGCCCCTCTCCATGCCGCGCTGGCAAAAATCCCTGCCGATAAACGTTGGCTGGTCACCAGCGAAGGAGCGTTCTCTTATCTTGCCCGCGATAACGATCTGCAAGAGCTGTATCTCTGGCCGATCAACGCCGATCAGCAGGGAACGCCCAAACAGGTACGTAAAGTGATCGATGCGATCAGAGCGCATCAGATCCCCACCGTATTCAGCGAAAGCACCGTATCAGATAAACCGGCCCGTCAGGTCGCGCGGGAATCCGGCGCACATTACGGCGGCGTGCTGTATGTCGATTCCCTGAGCGCCGCCGATGGCCCCGTTCCCACCTATCTCGATCTGCTACGCGTTACCACCGAGACCATCGTCAGTGGTATCAATGACGGTTTGAGGAGTCAGAAATGAGTCAATCTGCGATTACCGTGAATCAGGTGACGGTGACGTATCGCAATGGTCATACCGCACTACGCGATGCCACCTTTCAGGTACCGGGCGGTTCGATTGCCGCGCTGGTAGGAGTCAACGGGTCGGGAAAATCAACGTTGTTCAAAGCACTGATGGGTTTTGTCCGCCTGGCCGACGGCGACATTTCCATCCTGCAACAGCCGGTGAATCACGCGCTGAAGCAGAATCTGATTGCCTACGTCCCACAGTCCGAAGAGGTTGACTGGTCATTTCCGGTGCTGGTGGAAGACGTCGTGATGATGGGCCGCTACGGACATATGGGCTGGCTACGTCGTCCGAAGGCTCAGGATCATGCCAGTGTTGACGCTGCGCTGGCGCGGGTGGATATGCTGGAATACCGCCACCGGCAGATTGGCGAGCTTTCTGGCGGGCAGAAAAAACGCGTCTTCCTCGCCAGGGCCATTGCCCAGGACGGTCAGGTCATTCTGCTGGATGAGCCTTTCACCGGCGTCGATGTCAAAACCGAAGCGCGCATTATTGCGCTGCTATGCGAGTTGCGCGATGAGGGGCGCACGATGCTGGTCTCCACCCACAATCTCGGGTCAGTCACCGAATTCTGTGATTATACGGTGATGATCAAAGGCACCGTGCTGGCGAGCGGCCCGACCGAAACCACTTTTACCGCCGACAACCTTGAACTGGCGTTCAGCGGCGTCCTGCGTCACGTCGCGCTCAGCGGCGGCGAAGAACACATCATTACCGACGACGAACGCCCGTTTATCTCCCGACGAGCGGCAGGCTGAGGAGAGTCATCATGAACTGGCTGACAGAACCCTTTGGTTATCAGTACATGCTCAACGCGATGTGGGTATCAGCGATGGTTGGCGGACTGTGCGCCTTTCTCTCCTGCTATTTAATGCTTAAAGGCTGGTCGTTGATTGGCGATGCGCTGTCGCACTCCATCGTGCCAGGCGTTGCCGGTGCCTACATGCTCGGCTTGCCCTTCTCGCTCGGCGCCTTTCTCTCCGGTGGCCTGGCAGCAGGCAGTATGCTTTTTCTGAACCAGCGCTCACGGCTTAAAGAAGATGCCATTATTGGCCTGATCTTCTCGTCATTCTTTGGCATCGGGCTGTTTATGGTGTCGCTCAACCCGATGTCGGTGAATATTCAGACCATCATTCTCGGCAACGTACTGGCCATCGCGCCGGAAGACATTGTGCAACTGGCGATTATCGGCACGGTTTCCCTGCTCATCCTGCTGCTGAAGTGGAAGGATCTGATGGTCACTTTTTTCGATGAAAACCACGCCCGCTCCATTGGCCTGCACCCGGCCCGTCTGAAGCTGCTGTTTTTCACTCTGTTATCGGTGTCCACCGTCGCCGCGCTGCAAACCGTGGGGGCATTTCTGGTGATCTGCCTGGTCGTGACGCCCGGTGCCACCGCCTGGCTGCTGACTGACCGCTTTCCACGCCTTCTTATGATCGCCGTTGCGATCGGCAGTGTGACCAGTTTTTTCGGCGCCTGGCTCAGCTACTGGCTGGACGGGGCGACCGGCGGGATCATTGTGGTGCTACAAACCGTATTATTCCTGCTGGCGTTCGTTTTTGCCCCCAAACACGGCCTGCTGGCAAACCGCCGTCGCGCACGACGTAAGGAGTCATCATGTTTCTGAGCACTCTGCTGGAACCCTTTCAGTTCGACTTTATGGTCAACGCGCTGGCCGTCTCCGCTCTTGTGGCGATTCCCTGTGCGTTACTGTCGGTATTTCTGGTGCTCAAAGGCTGGGCGCTCATGGGCGATGCCATGAGTCATGCGGTTTTTCCGGGAATTGTGCTGGCTTATATCGTCGGTATTCCACTGGCTATTGGCGCGTTTATTGCTGGGCTGTTCTGCGCAGTCGCAACTGGATATCTTGATGACAACAGCCGCATCAAACGCGACACCATCATGGGGATCGTCTTCTCCGGCATGTTTGGCGCCGGACTGGTGCTCTATGTCTCTATCCAGTCAGAGGTTCACCTCGATCATATTCTGTTCGGCGACATGCTAGGGATTTCGCTGAGCGATATTGGGCAAACGGCCTTCATTGTGCTGGGTATCGTCCTGATCATTGCATTCAAGTGGAAAGATTTGCTGCTGCACGCCTTCGATCCGCATCAGGCGAAAGCCTGCGGCCTTAACGCGACTTTGCTGCATTACGGACTGCTGTGCATGATTGCGTTGACCATCGTCGCGACGCTGAAATCGGTGGGGATCATTCTGTCGATCTCCTTGTTGATCGCCCCAGGCGCGATTGCCGTTCTCCTCACCCGACGCTTTGCCCGCGCGCTGTTGCTGGCAACGGGTCTGTCGGTGGTTACCTCATTTTTAGGCGTGTATCTGTCATTCTTCCTCGACAGCGCACCCGCTCCCACGATCGTCGTGCTGTTCACCATTCTCTTTATCGCGGCGTTTGTTTTTGCCGCATTACGCGACCGACATTCGGAATTGCGACAACAACAATCGGTGTAAAATTTTGAAACGGAAGAAGGATCGAGAAGTCGGCGATCCTGACTTTCCCTGAAATGCGTATCTCCGCTATCATGTGTCCCTTATGTGATAACAACGAAAACGAAAAGTATCGCAACCCATTTACATTCAGGGACTGGACACAACTCCATGAGTACAATCGATAATCTCGACGCCCACACCCCCATGATGCAGCAGTATCTCAAGCTGAAGGCCCAACACCCGGAGATTCTGCTTTTCTATCGCATGGGCGACTTTTACGAACTCTTTTACGACGATGCAAAACGGGCGTCGCAGTTGCTCGACATTTCGCTGACGAAGCGCGGTGCGTCTGCGGGCGAGCCCATCCCGATGGCGGGTATTCCCCATCATGCGGTCGAAAACTACCTCGCCAAGCTGGTCAATCAGGGTGAATCCGTCGCCATTTGCGAGCAAATTGGCGACCCGGCCACCAGTAAAGGGCCGGTTGAGCGTAAAGTCGTGCGTATTGTCACGCCGGGCACCATCAGTGATGAAGCCCTGCTACAGGAGCGCCAGGACAATTTGCTCGCCGCCATCTGGCAGGACAGTAAAGGCTACGGTTATGCCACGCTGGACATCAGCTCCGGGCGTTTTCGTCTGAGCGAACCCGCCGATCGCGAAACAATGGCCGCCGAACTGCAACGGACCAACCCGGCGGAACTGCTGTACGCCGAAGATTTCGCGGAGATGGCTCTGATTGAAGGTCGTCGAGGATTACGTCGTCGCCCGCTGTGGGAATTTGAAATTGATACTGCACGTCAGCAGTTGAATTTGCAGTTTGGTACCCGCGATCTGATTGGCTTTGGCGTTGAAAACGCGCCGCGCGGACTTTGCGCCGCTGGCTGCCTGTTGCAGTACGTCAAGGATACCCAGCGCACTTCCCTGCCGCATATTCGCTCTATCACCATGGAGCGGCAGCAGGACAGCATCATCATGGATGCCGCGACGCGCCGCAATCTGGAGATCACCCAGAATCTGGCCGGGGGCATGGAGAACACGCTGGCCGCCGTGCTCGACTGCACCGTGACGCCGATGGGCAGCCGTATGCTCAAACGCTGGCTGCATATGCCGGTACGTGATACGAAAATCCTGACAGAACGTCAGCAAACCATTGGTTCATTACAGGATGCAACCAGTGAACTGCAGCCCGTGCTGCGCCAGGTGGGCGATCTGGAACGTATTCTTGCGCGTCTGGCACTGCGTACCGCGCGTCCGCGCGATCTCGCGCGCATGCGCCACGCTTTCCAGCAACTGCCGGAACTGCGTGCGCAACTGGAATCGGTGGACAGCCCCCCTGTACAAATGCTGCGCGAGAAAATGGGCGAATTCACCGAACTGCGGGAACTGCTGGAACGTGCGGTCGTTGACGCTCCCCCGGTTCTCGTTCGTGATGGTGGTGTTATTGCGCCGGGCTACAACGAAGAGCTTGATGAGTGGCGCGCCCTGGCAGACGGTGCGACCGACTATCTCGACAGGCTGGAAATCCGTGAGCGCGAGCGTACCGGGCTGGACACGCTGAAAGTCGGCTTTAACGCGGTGCACGGTTATTACATCCAGATTAGTCGTGGGCAGAGCCATCTCGCACCAATCAACTACGTCCGTCGCCAGACGCTGAAAAACGCCGAGCGCTACATCATTCCGGAACTCAAAGAGTACGAAGATAAGGTTCTGACTTCCAAGGGCAAAGCGCTGGCGCTGGAAAAACAGCTCTATGACGAACTGTTCGACCTGCTGCTACCGCATCTGGCGGATCTACAACAGAGCGCCAGTGCACTGGCGGAACTCGATGTACTGGTGAATCTGGCCGAACGCGCGTACACGCTGAACTACACCTGCCCAACCTTCAGCGATAAACCGGGTATTCGTATTACCGAGGGCCGCCATCCGGTGGTGGAACAGGTCCTGAATGAGCCGTTTATCGCCAACCCGCTCGACCTCTCACCACAGCGCAGAATGCTGATCATTACCGGACCAAACATGGGCGGTAAAAGTACCTACATGCGCCAGACCGCGCTGATTGCCCTGCTGGCCTATATTGGCAGCTACGTACCGGCGCAGAAGGTGGAAATTGGTCCTGTCGATCGTATCTTTACCCGTGTAGGTGCAGCGGACGATCTGGCCTCCGGGCGCTCCACCTTCATGGTAGAGATGACCGAAACGGCCAACATTCTGCACAACGCCACTGAGAACAGCCTGGTGCTAATGGATGAGATTGGCCGCGGGACATCCACGTACGATGGCCTGTCGCTGGCGTGGGCATGTGCGGAAAATCTGGCGAATAAGATCAAAGCGCTGACGCTGTTCGCGACGCACTACTTCGAGCTGACCCAGTTGCCGGAAAAAATGGAAGGCGTAGCCAACGTCCATCTCGACGCGTTAGAGCACGGCGATACCATTGCCTTTATGCATAGCGTGCAGGACGGTGCGGCCAGTAAGAGCTACGGCCTGGCGGTCGCAGCGCTGGCGGGCGTTCCGAAAGAGGTGATCAAACGTGCGCGACAGAAACTGCGCGAACTGGAGAGCATTTCACCCAACGCGGCGGCAACACAGGTGGATGGCACCCAGATGTCGCTGCTGTCCGTTCCCGAAGAGACCTCTCCTGCCATTGAAGCACTGGAAAATCTCGACCCGGATTCGCTAACGCCCCGTCAGGCGCTGGAGTGGATCTATCGGCTGAAGAGTCTGGTGTAAGAAAAAGGCCCGATGCCGCTTTGCGTATCGGGCCACATATTAACGGTACTGTACTTTCCCAGGTCGGATAAGGCCTCAGCCGCCATCCGGCACTCCGTCAGCGCTTATCTTCTGTCAGCAGCGGCGGAATAGTGGGTACCATCGGCGCCTCATCGATATCTTTCTGCGTCATACGAAACGCCTGCGGGTAGTGTTCGCGGCTGGTACGACGTAGCGGCTCCGTATCACGCCAGGTGTACAGGCAATGTTGGCACTGATACACCGTCCAGACGCCTTTCACTGGCGAGGTCGCCATCACTTCAATATGTTCATCAGCACAACGTGGGCAAATCATCTGAGGCTCCTTATTTACGGTTGGCCAGCATGGCAGTCAGCTTTTCAGCCCAGGCTTTGGTTTCCGGGAGATCGCACACCGGCTGGCTATAGTGACCACGGTTATCCGGCGCAACGGGCGTGGTGGCGTCGATAATCAGCTTATCGGTGATCCCCGCCGGACTTGAGCCAGGATCCAGTTCCAGTACTGACATATTCGGTAGCTGAACCAGATCCCCCGCCGGGTTGACTTTCGACGACAGCGCCCACATCACCTGCGGCAGGTTGAACGGATCGACATCTTCATCCACCATGATCACCATCTTCACGTAACCCAGCCCGTGTGGCGTGGTCATCGCGCGCAGTCCCACCGCTCGCGCAAAACCGCCGTAGCGTTTTTTGGTCGAGATAATCGCCAGCAGGCCGTGGGTATACATGGCGTTAACCGCCTGCACTTCCGGGAACTCCGCTTTTAGTTGCTGATACAGCGGAACGCAGGTGGCCGGCCCCATCAAATAGTCGATTTCTGTCCACGGCATACCGAGATAAAGGGATTCAAAAATCGGTTTACTGCGATACGACACCTTATCAATACGCACAACCGTCATATTGCGACCACCGGAATAGTGGCCGGTAAACTCGCCAAACGGGCCTTCAATTTCACGTTTGCGGCTTTCAATCACCCCTTCCAGGATCACCTCCGATCCCCACGGCACATCAAATCCGGTCAACGGCGCAGTGGCGATGGGATACGGGCTTTCGCGCAGCGCCCCTGCCATTTCATATTCGGACTGATCGTACTTCAGCGGTGTCGCCCCCATCAGCGTGATGATCGGATCGTTACCCAGGGTGATGGCGATCGGCAGATCCTCGCCGCGCTCTTCCGCCTTATGCAGATGCAGCGCGATATCATGCATCGGTACCGGTTGCAGGCCCAGCTTACGCTTGCCCTTCACTTCCATCCGGTAGATACCGACGTTCTGCTTGCCGAAGTTGTCCGGGTCGAGCGGATCGCGGGAGACTACGCAGGCTTTATCCAGGTAAAATCCGCCATCGCCGTCGTTCAGGCGAAACAGCGGCAGAATATCGAACAGGTTAATCGCTTCGCCATCGACACTGTTTTCCGCCCATGCCGGATTCGCGCGGCGTTCCGGGGTGACCGGGAACTTATCCCAGCGACGAATAAACTCATCTATCTGCTTTTTCACTGGCGTATTCGGCGGTAAGCCCAATGAAATGGCATGATTTTGCCAGGAGCCGATGGTATTCATCGCCACACGCGCGTCGGTAAAACCACGAATATTATCGAACCATAGCGCCGGTGCGCCGTCGCCAATACGGCCAGTGGCATTGGCAGCCGCGGCCAGATCCGGCTCCGCGTTCACCTCTTCACTGATTTTCAGCAATTGTCCCTGGTCGTCGAGCGCCTGCAAAAAGCTGCGCAAATCATCAAATGCCATTATTCATTCTCCTGTGAAAAATTCTGTGCCTGCGCTAATCCCTGCCATCGACGCGCATGCGGGTGCTCCAGCGCAAACTGGTCCAGTACGCGGGCCACGATGTGTTGCGTAATATCATCAACGGACTGTGGATGGTTATAGAACGCAGGCATGGGCGGCACCATCGCCACGCCCATGCGTGAAAGCGCGAGCATGTTTTCGAGATGCACCGTACTGAGCGGCATTTCACGCGGCACCAGAACCAACTTGCGCCCTTCTTTCAGCACCACGTCGGCAGCGCGTCCCACCAGACCGTCGGCGTAACCTGCGCGTATTCCAGCCAGGGTTTTCATGCTGCAAGGAATAACGATCATGCCGTCGGTACGAAACGAACCTGACGAGATGGTCGCCGCCTGATCCGCCGGGCTGTGGCAAAAATCGGCCAGTCCGGCAACATCGCGCGCACGGTATGGCGTTTCCAGTTCAATGGTGGTTTTGGCCCATTTCGACATCACCAGATGCGTTTCCACATCCGGCATCTTCCGCAGCGCCTGCAACAGTGCTACACCCAGCGGCGCTCCCGTTGCCCCGGTCATCCCCACAATCAGTCTCATTCATCACTCCACAAATTGTTCGTATACGAACATTTAATATAAATTACCCCTGTAAAACAGCGACGACAATAGCGCCCGTTTTTTTCCGCACGTATTGCTTAAGATTTCCTCGTTAAAAAACGCGGTGTTACCCGTTATGATAGGAGACATGATTTTTAGCCTGGAGTTTTCATGGAGTTACGGAATAAAGCGTTTCACCTGTTACGCCAGCTGTTCCAACAACATACGGCGCGTTGGCAGCATGCGTTGCCGGATCTGACTAAACCACAGTACGCGGTGATGCGTGCCATTGCGGAATGTCCCGGCATTGAACAGGTTAATCTGATGGAGGCCGCCGTCAGTACCAAAGCGACGCTGGCAGAAATGCTAAGCCGAATGGAAAAACGTGGGCTGGTGAGGCGTGAAAACGATCCGCTGGATAAACGTCGCCGCTTCGTTTATCTGACCCCTGAAGGAGAAGCCTTGCTGAAGGTAAGCATGCCGTTGGGAAATCGGGTGGATGAGGAGTTTCTGGGACGGTTGAATGACGAAGAACGCGCGCAATTCGCCCTGCTAATCAAGAAAATGATGCCTGATTAACAAACCTGAGTAAGCATGAAAATGCTCCCGTCTGCCTTCACCCGCAAAAACACAGCGTAGTCAGCCAGAAAGAAGAAGGCCAGCCTCAAAGAGGCTGGCCTTTCTTGTTAGAACGGTGCTTACTCGCGGAATAGCGCTTCGATATTCAGCCCTTGAGTCTGCAGAATTTCACGCAGACGGCGAAGGCCTTCAACCTGAATCTGACGAACACGTTCACGAGTCAGACCGATTTCGCGGCCCACATCTTCCAGTGTTGCAGCTTCATAACCCAGCAGACCGAAACGACGTGCCAGCACTTCACGCTGTTTGGCGTTCAGTTCGAACAGCCATTTGACGATGCTCTGTTTCATATCATCATCTTGCGTGGTGTCTTCCGGACCGTTCTCTTTCTCATCGGCCAGGATATCCAGCAACGCTTTTTCGGAATCGCCACCCAACGGGGTGTCTACCGAGGTAATGCGCTCGTTTAGACGAAGCATACGGCTAACGTCATCAACCGGTTTATCCAGCTGTTCTGCAATTTCTTCCGCGCTCGGTTCGTGGTCCAGTTTATGGGACAACTCACGCGCGGTACGCAGATAAACGTTCAGCTCTTTAACGATGTGGATCGGCAGTCGAATGGTACGGGTTTGGTTCATGATAGCCCGTTCAATCGTCTGGCGAATCCACCAGGTTGCGTATGTGGAGAAGCGGAACCCACGTTCCGGGTCAAACTTCTCAACGGCACGGATAAGCCCCAGATTGCCCTCTTCAATCAGATCCAGCAACGCCAGACCACGATTGCCATAACGGCGGGCAATTTTCACCACCAGACGCAGGTTACTTTCAATCATCCGACGGCGTGAGGCGACATCTCCACGTAGTGCGCGACGCGCAAAATACACTTCTTCTTCGGCCGTTAACAGTGGCGAATAACCAATCTCACCAAGGTAAAGCTGAGTCGCGTCCAACACACGCTGTGTGGCCCCCTGCGATAACAGCTCTTCTTCAGCCAAATCGTTATCACTGGGTTCCTCTTCAACTAAGGCTTTTTCGTCAAAAACCTCAACTCCGTTCTCATCAAACTCCGCGTCTTCATTTAAATCATGAACTTTCAGCGTATTCTGACTCATAAGGTGGCTCCTACCCGTGATCCCTTGACGGAACTAGCAAGTGTCAGCCTGGTTCCGTCGCTTTATCGCTGCGGTAAATAACGCAGCGGGTTTACGGATTTCCCCTTGTAACGAATTTCAAAATGCAAACGTGTAGAACTGGTTCCGGTGCTACCCATCGTCGCTATTTTTTGTCCTGCCTTCACTTCTTGTTGTTCCCGGACCAGCATTGTATCGTTATGAGCGTAGGCACTCAGGTAATCATCGTTGTGTTTGATGATAATAAGATTACCGTAACCGCGCAGTGCGTTACCGGCATAGACCACGCGCCCATCGGCGGTCGCGATAATAGCCTGTCCCTTACTGCCTGCAATGTCGATCCCTTTATTGCCCCCCTCGGAAGCCCCAAAGTTCTCGATCACTTTGCCGTCAGTCGGCCAGCGCCATGTGGAGATCGGCGAACTGGTAGACGAACTGCTTGCTGTCGATTCGGTTGCGCTAACTGCTGGAGCCGTTACAGGTGCTGTGACCACAGTCCCAGCAGGCTTGTTGTTCGGCAACATTTTGTTAGCACTTTGTTCACCTGAATCCTCAGAATACGTAATTGTCGGTTTCGACGCAACAGCGATGGCGGAATTTTGTGCAGGTCTGGTCACAACTCCTTGCTCTGCCGCGTCGGCCTGAGTTATCGCATTACCGCCGGTAATTGGCGCACCCGATGCGTTACCCACCTGCAGCGTTTGTCCGACATTCAGAGCATACGGGGCCTGAACGTTGTTGCGTTGCGCCAGGTCACGAAAATCGTTCCCGGTGATCCACGCGATATAAAAAAGCGTATCGCCTTTTTTAACGGTGTACGTACTGCCGCCACTGTAGCTGCCTTTCGGAATATTCCCATACTGGCGATTGTAGACAATACGTCCGTTTTCCATCTGCACGGGTTGCTCGGCGACGGGCTGAACCTGCGTCGGTTGTGTCGTCGGGCGCTGCACCGGTTGAATTTGCGGTGTCTGCGGAGCGGACGTCGTCGTCCCCATCTTCGGCGGCGGCGTAATCAGCATGCCAGAACTGGTATTCGTCGGAGCATTACCATTGACGGAACTTACCGGCGCAGGTGGATTCGATGAATTTGAACAACCCGCCAGCCATAGCGAAACCAGTGACAGTGCCGCAATGCGGCTAACGGTGAATTTTGGGCTTCCCGCGCTCATTTATCCCCCAGGAAAAATTGGTTAACAACCAGTGACGTATAATCGTGCAGACAGCAAATGGGCACTGGAAAATGTGACCACGATACGCTGACCAGTTCCAAAAACTCCAGGAAAATTCCAGGTATTCGGAACCGCTTTTTACGCGAGTTCCCCTTTAACTAAGGGAACGAAACGTACCGCCTCCACGGTGTCGATAATAAATTCGCCGCCCCGACGACGCACCCGTTTCAGAAACTGATGCTCGTCACCCACGGGCAAGACGAGAATGCCGCCTTCATCCAGTTGCGTCATCAACGCGGTCGGGATTTCCGGCGGTGCTGCCGTCACAATAATAGCGTCAAATGGCGCGCGTGCCTGCCAGCCTTGCCAGCCATCACCGTGACGAGTTGAAACATTGTGTAAATCGAGTTGTTTCAGACGGCGACGCGCCTGCCATTGCAAACTTTTAATACGTTCGACGGAACAAACCTGCTGTACCAGGTGCGCCAGTATCGCCGTCTGATACCCGGAACCCGTGCCAATTTCCAGCACACGCGACTGCGGCGTCAGTTCGAGGAGTTCGGTCATTCGCGCCACCATGTACGGCTGCGAAATCGTCTGCCCCTGACCTATCGGCAACGCGATATTGTCCCAGGCTTTATGTTCAAACGCTTCATCAATAAATTTCTCACGCGGCACCGCGGCCAGGGCATTAAGCACCTGCTCATCGCGAATCCCCTGTGCGCGCAGTTGATCAAGAAGCGTTTGTACGCGTCTGCTTACCATTGCGTGCCAACTCCCACGCTCTCTAACCAGTCGGAAACCACATCATGCGCGCTGTGCGCGGTTAAATCTACATGCAACGGCGTAATGGACACGTAACCGTCGTCCACTGCCGCAAAATCGGTATCAGGCCCGGCGTCGCATTTGTCGCCCGGTGGGCCAATCCAGTACAGCGTGTTGCCGCGCGGATCTTCCTGTGGGATCACTTTGTCTGCAGGATGACGACTGCCGCAACGCGTCACGCGAATGCCTTTGATCTGCTCCAACGGTAAATCGGGCACGTTGATATTGAGGATCCGCCCGGTACGCAGCGGTTCACGCCGCAGGGCGCGTAAGATCCGACAGGTGATGGCCGCTGCGGTCTCATAATGCTGGTGCCCGTCTAACGACACGGCAAGCGCCGGAAAGCCAAGATGTCGCCCTTCCATTGCCGCCGCGACGGTGCCGGAATAGATAACGTCATCCCCCAGGTTGGGGCCGGCATTAATTCCCGAGACCACGATGTCCGGACGCGGGCGCATGAGTGCATTGACGCCCAAGTATACGCAGTCAGTGGGTGTGCCCATCTGCACGGCGATATCGCCGTTCTCGAAAGTAAACGTCCGGAGAGAGGATTCAAGCGTCAGCGAATTTGACGCACCACTGCGGTTCCGATCCGGGGCGACGACTTGTACATCAGCAAACTCCCGCAGGGCTTTCGCCAGCGTTTGTATACCGGGCGCGTGGACCCCATCATCGTTACTCAGCAATATGCGCATAATCACCCATTGTGTTGATCAGTTCCCTCACAACGCTGGTGGCGAAGCTCCCCGCCGGCAGCCAAAAACGTAACTCGACGGTGACATCATCCCACCAGTTCCAGCTTAATTGCTGCGGATAGAGCAGCATCGCTCTTCGCGACGCCTCAACTTTTTCACGCAGCAGCAGCGACTGCAACGCGGTCTCCTCGGCAATCGCGGACTGTTCGAACGCCAGCGCATCCCGCTGGGTTCCCCACTCGCCGCTGCCGGGAAGCGAAGCCGTCACCATCAGTTCTTTTTCATCGACACGATGCTGTAATTCCGCCCGTTCTTCTTGCGTGGCGACAAACCAGCTTCCGCGTCCCGCTAATTGTAGCGCATCGCCGTCAACAACTTGATTAAAGTCTGTTTTTTTCAGACGCTCGCTGACAATTTGATTAAACAACGCACTGCGGGCCGCCGACAACCAAAAACTGCGTTTATTGCGATCCCTGACCGGTGCATCGCTTTGCGCCCAGCGCAGCGCACCTTGCAGATTGCTTCCGCCGATACCAAAACGCTGAGCGCCGAAATAGTTCGGTACGCCGCCAGCGTTTATCGCTTGCAGACGGGATTCCACTTCATCACGATGACTGATTTCCCGTAGCACCAGCGTGAACGCATTGCCTTTCAGCGCGCCTAAACGTAGCTTGCGTTTGTGACGCGCATATTCCAGCACCTTGCAGCCTTCAAGCTGGAAAGCGCTCAGGTCGGGCATCTCTTTGCCTGGTACGCGCGCGCACAGCCACTGTTCGGTGACCGCATGCTTATCCTTTTGCCCGGCAAAACTCACTTCACGGGCATGAATTTTCAGAAACTTCGCCAGCGCGTCAGCCACAAAACGGGTGTTGCAGCCGTTTTTAAGAATACGCACCAGAATGTGTTCACCTTCGCCATCGGGTTCGAAACCTAAATCTTCGACCACCACAAAATCTTCCGGACTGGCTTTCAGCAGACCGAAGCCTTGCGGCTTACCGTGGAGATAAGTGAGATTTTCAAACTCTGTCATTTCGCGGCCTTAATGAGTAACGCCACCGCTTCGCAGGCAATCCCTTCCCCACGCCCGGTAAAACCGAGTTTTTCCGTGGTGGTGGCCTTCACGTTCACATCATCCATGTGACAACCGAGGTCTTCAGCAATAAACACACGCATTTGCGGGATGTGCGGCAGCATCTTCGGCGCCTGAGCAATAATGGTCACATCGACGTTGCCTAGGGTGTAACCTTTTGCCTGGATCCGACGCCAGGCTTCACGCAACAGCTCACGGCTGTCTGCGCCTTTAAACGCCGGATCGGTATCCGGAAACAGCTTGCCAATGTCACCCAGTGCCGCCGCGCCAAGCAGCGCGTCGGTGAGCGCATGCAGCGCAACATCGCCATCAGAATGCGCCAGCAGCCCCTTTTCATAGGGAATACGCACACCACCAACGATAATGGGGCCTTCCCCGCCAAAGGCGTGTACGTCAAAACCGTGTCCGATTCGCATTATGCTTTCTCCTGGTGAATTATTTGGGTCAGGTAAAATTCAGCCAGCGCTAAATCTTCCGGACGGGTTACTTTGATATTATCAGCCCGTCCTTCAACAAGCTGTGGATGGAAGCCGCAATATTCCAGCGCCGAGGCTTCATCGGTGATCGTCGCCCCTTCATTCAGTGCGCGTGTCAGGCAGTCATGCAGCAGCTCGCGAGGGAAAAATTGCGGCGTCAGCGCGTGCCATAAATCGTTACGTTCGACCGTATAGGCGATGGCGGTTTTGCCCGGCTCTGCGCGTTTCATCGTGTCGCGCACCGGTGCGGCAAGGATCCCGCCAGTGCGACTGGTTTCGCTAAGCGCCAGCAGACGTGCTAAATCATTCTGATGTAAGCAGGGACGCGCCGCATCATGCACCAGCACCCATTCGGCGTCTCCGGCGGCCTGCAATCCGGCCAGCACAGAGTCTGCACGTTCATTTCCCCCGTCCACGACGGTAATTTGCGGATGCTGCGCCAGAGGGAGCTGGGCAAAGCGGCTGTCGCCAGGGCTTATCGCGATGATCACGCGGGTCACCCGGGGATGCGCCAGCAGCGCAAAGACCGAGTGTTCGAGAATGGTTTTATTGCCGATCGAGAGATATTGCTTCGGACATTCCGTTTGCATACGGCGGCCAAATCCGGCCGCCGGCACCACGGCGCAAACATCCAATAAAGTGGCTGCCATGTGATTTCCTGGGCTGGTTTAACGAGTATTTTGCCCCGCAGTTTGCGCGCGTTTAGACGCGTCGGGCACCAGGCGATAAAACGTTTCGCCCGGCTTAGTCATGCTGAGTTCGTTGCGTGCACGCTCCTCGATAGCCTCCTGACCGCCATTGAGATCGTCAATTTCGGCAAACAGCTGATCGTTACGTGCTTTAAGTTTGGCGTTCGTCGCCTGCTGCGCCGCCACGTCATCATTGACGCGACTGTAATCATGTATGCCGTTCTTACCGAACCACAGTGAATACTGTAGCCAGACCAGTAAAGCCAGCAACAGCAGCGTTAGTTTACCCATCCTGCCCCCTGAAAAACGGCATCATCCTCCCATACTTCCGCAAACGACACGACGTTTGCAGACGGGAAAGCCGCAACAACGCGGGCAAATGTACCACAATTGCCCTTTATAACGTATACCCAGAACCCTGAGAACATCATCTCATTGTTAGTTACGGTTTGAATTATGGACAGCCGTCGCGCTTTAGCCCAGCAACCACATAAACAGTGCGCCGAACATTGCGCAAACGGTCAGCAGCGTTGCAACAATGCTGTAGCGCAATTTGCCGTTGAGCAGGGAATGCAGCGCGATACCCACAACCACCGCAACGGGCATCAACGCCAGGAAGAAAGGCCAGGTGTAGATAAAGAAAAATAACGTGTTAGGGCCATACACCAGAAAGGGGATCCCCAACGCCAGCAGCCATGACGCGAAGCCCACCACCGCGCCCGGCAGCGACCAGGTGGTTTCGTCATCAGTAGCAAACGCGTCTGTCGTTGTGAGTGTGATGTTCTGGCTATTGCGCATAGTGAATCCTGTAACCTTGACTGACCGTACACAGCGGTCAGGTGTCTCAGGATCTGATAATATCGCTCTGTCTGAGCAGGTCTAATAATTGGGCGACCAAATTTGTTACTAATTGTTCGCCATTGAGATGAACCTCTGGCGATTCAGGCGCTTCGTAAACGGAATCAATTCCGGTGAAGTTGCGCAATTCGCCAGCCCGCGCTTTTTTGTATAATCCTTTTGGATCGCGGGCTTCACAGATTTCCAGTGGCGTATCCACGAACACTTCAATAAAGCGCCCCTCACCGACGCGTTCGCGCACCATTTGCCGCTCTGCACGGTGCGGAGAAATAAACGCCGTCAGTACCACCAATCCCGCATCCACCATCAGGTTTGCGACTTCGCCCACGCGACGGATGTTCTCTTTCCGGTCGGCATCACTGAACCCCAGATCGCTACACAGGCCGTGGCGAACGTTATCGCCATCCAGCAAATAGGTACTGACGCCCAGTTGATGCAGCGCCTCTTCCAGCGCCCCGGCGACGGTCGACTTACCGGACCCGGAAAGCCCGGTAAACCACAGCACAACACCACGATGACCGTGGTGTTGCTCACGCTGTTGCGGCGTGACGGGATGAGCATGCCAGACGACGTTTTCGTCATGCAGCGCCATTATTTTCCTCCCAGCAGATCGCGAGCACCCCAGTGCGGGAAGTGACGACGTACCAGCGCATTCAGTTCCAGCTCAAAGGCGCTGAATTCTGATGGCGTAGCGGTCTCCTGCACAATCGGTTCGCGGACCATACCGGCACCGACGGTGACATTGCTCAGACGATCGATAAAGATCAGCCCGCCGGTCACCGGGTTTTGCTGATAGGTATCCAGCACCAGCAGCTCATCAAAGGTCAGATTCACCAGGCCAATACCGTTCAGCGGCAGAGTGTCTACCTCACGCTGCGTCAGATTGTTGATATCTACCTGATACTGAACATGATCAACGCGCGCACGGGTCTTTTTACCAGCGATTTTGATTTCGTAACTCTGCCC
Source organism: Citrobacter sp. RHB35-C17 (assembly GCF_013816795.1). Classification (NCBI taxonomy): domain Bacteria; kingdom Pseudomonadati; phylum Pseudomonadota; class Gammaproteobacteria; order Enterobacterales; family Enterobacteriaceae; genus Citrobacter; species Citrobacter sp. RHB35-C17. The sequence goes on from NZ_CP057150.1 coordinate 3,688,553, forward strand.
CGGTGCCAGTGGCTGTTCCGCCATCCAGACCACGTCAACGGCGGCGCTCTGTACGGCAGGTAAACTCTCCTCCGCCGCCAGCAGCAGATCGCCGCGGCTGATATCAATCTCGTCTTTCAGGACGAGGGTAATGGCTTCTCCGGCAAAGGCTTCGTCCAGATCGCCATCAAAGGTGACGATCCGCGCCACGCTGGATTCCACACCGGACGGCAGCACCTTCACGCGCTGCCCTACCTTGACGCGCCCGGAAGCCAGCGTGCCGGAATAACCGCGGAAATCGAGGTTTGGACGGTTTACGTACTGCACCGGGAAGCGCATTGGCTGACTGTCGACCACGCGCTGGATCTCAACTGTCTCCAGCACTTCAAGTAAGGTCGGGCCGCTGTACCATGGCATGCTGACGCTCTGGGAGGCGACGTTGTCACCCTCCAGCGCGGAGAGCGGGACAAAGCGGATATCCAGATTCCCCGGCAACTGTTCGGCAAAGGTCAGATAATCTTCACGAATACGCGCAAAGGTTTCTTCGCTGTAATCGACCAGATCCATTTTGTTGATCGCCACCACCAGGTGTTTGATCCCCAGCAGTGTAGAAATAAAGCTGTGACGACGGGTCTGATCCAGCACGCCTTTACGGGCGTCGATCAGCAGGATCGCCAGATCGCAGGTAGACGCGCCGGTCGCCATATTGCGGGTGTATTGCTCATGCCCAGGGGTATCGGCAATGATAAATTTGCGCTTCTCAGTGGAGAAATAACGATACGCCACGTCGATGGTAATCCCCTGCTCACGCTCGGCCTGCAGCCCATCCACCAGCAACGCCAGATCCAGTTTTTCACCCTGCGTACCGTGACGTTTGCTGTCGTTATGCAACGATGAAAGCTGATCCTCATAAATCTGCCGCGTGTCGTGCAACAGGCGACCGATCAGGGTGCTTTTGCCGTCATCCACGCTACCGCAGGTTAAAAAGCGCAGCAGACTTTTATGTTGTTGGGCAACCATCCAGGCTTCGACGCCGCCTTCATTAGCGATTTGTTGGGCAAGTGTGGTGTTCATGGCGGCTCCTTAGAAATACCCCTGACGTTTCTTCAGCTCCATAGAGCCCGCCTGGTCGCGGTCAATCACGCGGCCCTGACGTTCACTGGTGGTCGAGACCAGCATCTCTTCAATAATTTCCGGCAGCGTTTGTGCGTTTGACTCGACGGCGCCGGTCAGCGGCCAGCAGCCGAGAGTACGGAAACGCACCATCCGTTTTTTGATCATTTCGCCAGGCTGCAGGTCGATGCGATCGTCATCAATCATCATCAACATGCCGTCGCGCTCCAGCACCGGGCGCTCCGCCGCCAGATACAGCGGGACGATCTCGATGTTTTCCAGCCAGATGTACTGCCAGATATCCTGTTCCGTCCAGTTGGACAGGGGGAAGACGCGGATACTTTCGCCTTTGTTAATCTGCCCGTTGTAGTTGTGCCACAGTTCAGGACGCTGGTTTTTCGGGTCCCAGCGATGAAAGCGGTCGCGGAAGGAGTAAATGCGCTCTTTCGCCCGCGATTTTTCTTCATCGCGGCGCGCACCGCCAAAGGCGGCATCAAAACCGTATTTGTTCAGCGCCTGCTTCAACCCTTCGGTTTTCATAATGTCAGTGTGTTTGGCGCTGCCGTGGACAAAGGGATTGATACCCATCGCCACACCTTCCGGATTTTTATGTACCAGCAGCTCGCAGCCGTACGCTTTGGCAGTACGATCGCGGAATTCATACATCTCGCGGAACTTCCAGCCGGTATCGACATGCAGCAGCGGGAACGGCAGCGATCCCGGGTAGAACGCCTTACGGGCAAGATGCAGCATGACGCTGGAATCTTTACCGATGGAGTACAGCATTACCGGGTTCGAAAATTCTGCTGCCACCTCGCGAATGATGTGGATGCTTTCGGCCTCCAGCTGTCGCAGGTGGGTGAGTCGTTTTTGGTCCATAACCGTTCCTTTACAATACCGCGAATGTCGAGCGCGTCAGATAACCCGACTATAGGGAGCGCAAGAGAACGAATGAAATTACGAATTGGAATGAGTAGTTCCTCAAAGGAATAACGATCTGGCAAAGCAAATATCAAAAAGTGCTTAACCCACCGGAATTCGGGCATTTAAGAGCAAATGAAATTGTTTTAGCGAAGTCACCGTTTCATACTAGATGGGTTGAAATTTTTGCTTTGTATTCAGGGCTCCCCCGCTGGCTATTAAGGATTCACTATGTTTTCCGCAACGCGCCGTCTTTCCGCCCTCCTGGCGCTCGGCGTATGCTTTATTGTCCCCGCTCAGGCGTCATCGCCAAAACCGGGCGAATTTGCAACAATGCAGACCCGTCATATTGCGACCGTTTTCCCGGGAAGGATGACCGGTTCGCCGGCAGAAATGTTATCTGCCGACTATTTACGCCAGCAGTTTGAGCAGATGGGCTATCGCAGTGATATCCGCACGTTCAATAGTCGCTATATTTATACCGCCAAAAATAACCGCAAAAACTGGCATAACGTCACCGGCAGTACCGTTATTGCCGCCCACGAAGGCAAAGCCCCGCAGCAGATTATTATCATGGCGCACCTGGACACCTACGCGCCGCAAAGTGACGCCGACACCGACGCGAATCTTGGCGGGCTCACTCTGCAAGGGGTAGATGACAACGCCGCTGGTCTGGGCGTTATGCTCGAACTGGCAGAACGCCTGAAAGATGTGCCGACGGAATATGGTATTCGCTTTATTGCCACCAGCGGCGAGGAAGAGGGAAAACTGGGGGCTGAAAACCTGCTGAAGCGCATGAGCGCGGCGGAGAAGAAAAACACGCTGCTGGTGATTAATCTCGATAACCTGATCGTCGGCGACAAACTGTATTTTAATAGCGGGCAGAGCACGCCGGAAGCGGTGCGTAAATTAACCCGCGACCGGGCATTAGCGATTGCGCGTCATCATGGCATTACCGCCACCACTAATCCAGGCCTGAATAAGGACTATCCCAAAGGCACCGGTTGCTGCAATGACGCAGAGGTTTTCGATAAAGCGGGAATTTCGGTGCTATCCGTTGAGGCAACGAACTGGAATCTTGGCAAGAAAGATGGTTACCAACAGCGCGCCAAAACCGCCTCTTTCCCGGCGGGAAATAGCTGGCACGATGTACGTCTGGATAATCAACAGCACATTGATAAAGCCCTGCCCGGACGCATTGAACATCGCAACCGCGACGTAATGCGCATTATGCTGCCGCTCGTAAAAGAATTAGCGAAAGCGAGCTAATCATAAGGCCGGATAAGGCAATGCCCTTATCTGGCCATACTGTCGGACCGCTGAAGAGGGGTTGTTTCACCCTTCGTGCAGCCCGCACTCGCGCTTCAGGCCAAAGAAGCGGGTCTCTTCTTCTGCCATGCCGGGTTCCCATTTTCGCGTGGTGTGCGTATCGCCGACGGAAAGATAGCCCTGATCCCACAGCGGATGGTATTTCAGCCCGTGCTTTTGCAGGTATTGATAAACCGTTCGGTTATCCCAGTCGATAATCGGCAGCATTTTAAAGACCCCACGCTGGATAGCCAGCACGGGCAGATGCGCACGGCTGCCGGACTGTTCGCGCCGCAGTCCCGCAAACCAGGTTTGCGCGTTCAGTTCCTGCAACGCCCGGTTCATCGGTTCGACTTTGTTGATCTCATTGTATTTCTCAATGCCTTCAACGCCCTGCTCCCACAGCTTACCGTAGCGCGCTTCCTGCCAGGCGGGGCTTTCATTCGCCCGGTAGACCTTCAGGTTCAACCTGAGTTTGTCCGTTAACTCATCAATAAACTGGTAAGTTTCCGGGAACAGATAGCCAGTATCGGTCAGGATCACCGGGATATCCGGGCGGATCTGATTGACCAGATGCAGGCTGACTGCCGCCTGAATCCCAAAGCTTGATGAGAGGACGTATTCGCCAGGCAAATTATCCAGCGCCCACGCCACACGCCCCTCAGCGTCACGTTTTTCCAGTTGGCTGTTGGTTTCAGCCAGCGCCATCACGCGCTCTACCTTCGGCAATGCATTAAGCGCGTTTAGATCGAGTACGGACATAAGAACCTCGTTTGCCTGTTTTGCCGGGTGGCACTGCGTTTGCCCGGCCTACAAAACCCGTAGGCCCGGTAAGCGCAGCGCCACCGGGCAAAGGATGGGTTATTCCCAGAAATCCCGTGCGGGATCGAGCACCGGGCGAATAATGCCCGCACGCACCGTAAAGTCGCCGAAGCCTTCACCCGCTTCGCGCTCTTTCGCCCAGCGCTCAATCAGTTCGTCCAGCGAGTCGAGAATTTCTGGTTCGGTGATATTCTCTTTAAACATCCGCGGGATACGCGTGCCGATTCGGTTACCGCCGAGATACAGGTTATAGCGGCCAGGCGCTTTCCCGACCAGACCGACTTCCGCCAGCATCGCGCGACCGCAGCCGTTCGGGCAGCCTGTTACACGCATAACGATGTGTTCATCGCTCACGTTATGCTTCGCCATCAGGCCATCAATCTTGTCGATAAACGTCGGCAGGAAACGTTCGGCCTCCGCCATCGCCAGCGGACAGGTCGGGAACGACACGCAGGCCATGGAGTTTTCACGCTGTGGCGTCACGGTGTTCATAAGACCGCTCTCTTGCGCGATCTTCTCTATCTTCGCTTTCTGGCTTTCCGGTACGCCAGCGATGATCAGATTCTGGTTCGCAGTAATACGGAACTCGCCTTTATGGATTTTCGAAATCTCCAGCAGGCCCGTTTTCAGCGGACGTCCCGGATAATCGAGAATACGGCCATTTTCGATAAACAGCGTCAGATGCCATTTATTGTCGATGCCTTTCACCCAGCCAATCCGATCGCCGCGCCCGGTGAATTCATACGGACGAATCGGCTCAAATTTAATGCCTGCACGACGTTCCACTTCCGCTTTGAACGTCTCAACCCCTACGCGTTCCAGCGTGTATTTGGTTTTCGCATTTTTACGATCGGTACGGTTTCCCCAGTCGCGCTGGGTGGTGACCACCGCCTCCGCCACGGCCAGCGTGTGCTCGAGCGGCAGATAGCCAAATTCGCTGGCCGTACGGGCATAGGTTTTCTTGTTACCGTGCTCGATAGAAAGACCGCCGCCCACCAGCAGGTTAAAGCCAATCAGCTTGCCGTTTTCAGCAATCGCCACGAAGTTCATGTCGTTGGCGTGCAGGTCGATATCGTTCTGCGGCGGGATCACGACCGTGGTTTTAAACTTACGCGGCAGATAAGTCTGACCGAGGATCGGCTCCTCGTCCGTGGTCGCGACTTTTTCCTGATCGAGCCAAATCTCCGCATAAGCGCGTGTGCGCGGCAGCAGGTGCTCGGAGATCTTCTTTGCCCACTCGTAGGCTTCGGCATGCAGCTCGGACTCATACGGGTTCGAGGTGCACAGCACGTTACGGTTCATATCATTGGCTGTCGCCAGCGCGTCCAGCCCCACGGAGTGCAGCATCTGGTGCACCGGCTTCACGTTCTTCTTCAGAATCCCGTGAAATTGAAACGTCTGACGGTTGGTCAGGCGAATGCTGCCGTAAATCGTGTTCTCGGCGGCAAATTTATCAATCGCCTGCCACTGTTTGGTGGTGATAACGCCCCCCGGCAGACGGCAGCGAAGTAACATCGCGTGACGCGGCTCCAGCTTCTGCTCGGCACGCTCGGCGCGGATATCGCGGTCATCCTGCTGGTACATCCCGTGAAAACGGATCAGCAGGAAGTTGTCACCTTTGAAACCGCCGGTGAGACCGTCATTTAAATCTTCAGCAATAGTGCCGCGCAGATAGTTGCTTTCCAGCTTCATACGCTCGGCGTCGGTCAGTTTACCTTCGACCACCAGGGGCCCTGGATGTTTTTCGCTCATTAGTAGACATCTCGCTGATAACGGCGCTCAACGCGCAGCTCACTTAAAAATTCATCCGCTGATTCCGCGTCCATCGCGCCGAATTCAGCAATCACCTCCAGCAATGCCTGCTCAACGTCCTTCGCCATGCGATTGGCGTCGCCGCAGACATAAACGTGGGCACCGTCATTAATCCAGCGCCACAGTTCTGCGCCCTGTTCGCGCAGTTTGTCTTGTACGTAGACTTTTTCTTTTTGGTCTCGTGACCAGGCCAGCTCGATACGGCTCAGTACGCCTTCTTTGACGTAACGCTGCCATTCCACCTGGTAGAGGAAATCTTCGGTAAAGTGCGGGTTGCCAAAGAACAGCCAGTTCTTGCCTGATGCTCCCTCGGCAGCGCGCTGCTGCATGAAAGCGCGGAACGGCGCGATGCCTGTCCCCGGACCAATCATGATCACCGGGGTTTCAGGATTCGTCGGCAGACGGAAGTTATCGTTATGTTCGATGAACACACGCACTTCGCCCTCTTCTTCGACGCGATCGGCGAGGAAGCTGGATGCGCCACCGGCACGCGCGCGGCCTTCCACTTCATAACGCACCGCCCCCACGGTGATGTGCACTTCGCTCTCCACTTCGGCCTGTGAAGACGCAATGGAGTACAGACGCGGCGTTAACGGACGCAACAGATCGACTAACGCTTGTGCATCCAGTTGTGCGGGCGAGAAGCGCAGCATATCGACAACAGGCGTCGTGGTGGCGTAATGCTGCAACTGTGCCTTATCGCCGACCAGCGGCAACAACGATTCACTGCGCGTTAAGGTGGCATAGTTTTCAACGATATTGGCGGTATTTACGGTCAGTTCAACATGCCACTGTAGCGCTTCGGACAGCGGGAGAGATTTGCCATTGACCGTAACGGGCTCATCGCCTTTCAGCCAGACCAGTTCTACGATTTCTTTCACCAGCGCCGGATCGTTTTGATACCAGACACCCAGCGCATCGCCAGGCTGGTAGCGCAGACCCGAATCACCGAGATCGATTTCAATATGGCGCACATCTTTCTCTGAATCGCGTCCGGTGATTTTTTGATTCACGGACAACGTGGCGCTCAGCGGCGCTTCTTTGGTATACGGGCTGGTGTGGATCTCATTTACCGCTCCGCTGGCAACTGACTGAACCGGAGTCGCAACCGGCGCTCGTGATTTCAATACCTCAACCACACGAGCACGCCATTCGGCGGCGGCGGCCTGGTATTCCACATCGGCGTCAACGCGATCCAACAAACGCTCACCGCCGAGTTCCGCCAGCTTGCTGTCAAAATCTTTGCCCGACTGGCAGAAAAATTCATATGACGTGTCACCCAGACCAAAAATGGCAAAGGCGGTGTTTTTGAGCTTGGGGGCTTTTTTAGAGAACAGGAACTTATGCAGCGCGACCGCTTCTTCCGGGGGTTCACCCTCTCCCTGCGTAGACGTGACGATAACCAGCAACTTTTCATTGGCGATTTGTTTGAATTTGTAGTCGCCTGCGTTAACCAGCGTGACGCTGAGTTTTGCTGCCAACAGATCATCACGCAGCGCTTCCGCCACACGACGCGCATTGCCCGTTTGTGATGCAGAGATTAGCGTGATGCCCGGCATTTCCGCCACGGGAGCGGGTGTTGCAACGGCTGCGCCAGGTTGCTGATTCAGCGTACCCCAGAAATAGCCAGAAACCCATGCAAGCTGCGTGGGCGTAAGATCGGTGGTGGCCGCCTGGAGGCGTGCCAGCTGCTCCGGGTTCAGCGGAAGCAAAGCGGAAGGTGGGGCCTGTGTCGTCATGCGTCGTTATGTTCCAGTAAGCAAAGCGGATTTAAGCAATAAAACCCAAACTGAAGATAAGGGTAACGGCGGTGATAGTAACAATTAAAGAAGGGATGGAAATAACAAATAACCAAATGAACTAACCTGTTTTAGCTATAGTTATTAACGACAAAAACGATTAAATAACCACATGATATATAAATGATTATTTAATATTTGCCATCAATATGTGGCATTCTGCTGCTCAGCGCCCTTTTAACTAATGCTAAAAATTGTACTTTACGGTACCCTACGGCGTTTTTTGCATTCTTGAGAGTCAATAATGTCCACCACCTTGTTTAAAGATTTCACCTTCGAAGCCGCTCACCGCCTGCCACACGTACCGGAAGGGCATAAATGTGGCCGCCTGCATGGTCACTCATTTATGGTGCGTCTTGAAATTACCGGTGAAGTCTGCCCGCATACCGGTTGGATCATGGATTTTGCCGAGTTAAAAGCCGCATTTAAGCCGACGTATGAGAGGCTTGATCATTACTACCTGAACGATATTCCCGGTCTGGAAAACCCGACCAGCGAAGTACTGGCGAAATGGATTTGGGATCAGGTCAAACCGGCAGTTCCTCTGCTGAGCGCGGTGATGGTGAAAGAGACCTGTACGGCGGGCTGTGTCTATCGCGGCGAGTGATTCCAGCGGATGTGCTGAGGGTCAATATTCTTTAACTAACATTCTGTTAGGGTTATGTGCTCTGGATATCTGGAGCACGATATGTCTGACGATTTTGATATTATTATCATCGGTGCAGGAATAGCAGGCACCGCGTGTGCTTTACGCTGTGCACGCGCCGGACTATCGGTTCTGCTTCTTGAACGCGGCGAGTTACCTGGCAGTAAAAACCTTTCGGGTGGACGTCTGTACTGTCATGCTCTTACCGAACTCCTTCCCGATGCCCATCTGTCAGCCCCACTTGAACGCCGCATTACCCAAGAAAATCTCACGCTGTTAACTCGTCACGGTGCGACAACCTACACCAGTCTTCGTCCGGAGGGAGATTCGTGGAGTTTACTACGTGCCCGTTTCGATCCGTGGTTCGTCGCCCAGGCGGAAGCGGAAGGTGTGCAATTTGTCAGCGGCATAACGGTTGATGCGTTACTTATTGAAGCGGGTAGAGTCTGCGGCGTCATTGCCGATGATGAAACGCTTCGCGGCCGTTATGTCGTTCTCGCGGAAGGGGCAAATAGTGTTCTGGCTGAACGCTATGGTTTTCAGCCACGACCATCAACAACCGCAATGGCGCTGGGAATGAAAGAGACCCTGGCGCTGGATCAACAGATTCTTGAAGAGCGATTCCGGTTATCTGCACAAGAAGGCGCCGCAATGCTGTTCAGTGGAGAAGTGTGTGGCGCTCTGCCCGGCGGTGCGTTTCTTTACACCAATAAAGAAACGCTCTCTTTTGGTGTTGTATGTCCGCTCTCTACGCTTGCTCAAAGCGACATACCGGCAGTCGAACTGCTGGAAAGGCTCAAATTGCATCCGGCGCTACATCCGTTGCTCAAAGGGAGTGAAACGCTGGAGTATGGCGCTCATCTGGTGCCGGAAGGGGGATTACACAGCCTGCCCGTACAGTACGCGGGAGAAGGCTGGCTGTTAGTGGGAGATGCGCTGCGCAGTTGCGTCAATACGGGTTTCTCCGTACGCGGGATGGATATGGCACTCATCGGCGCGCAGGCCGCCTCCCAAACACTCATCAACGCTTGTCTGAAATGCGCGCCGCAAAACCTGTTTCCAGCCTATCATCACGCTATTCAGCGTAGTCTGTTGTGGGACGTTATGCACCGCTATCGCGAGATGCCCACGCTATTGCAGCGTCAGGGATGGTATAACCAGTGGCCCGCGCTGATGGACGATATTTCTCGTGAGATTTGGCACCAGGGCGAGCGCCCGGTCGCCCCTCTGCGCCAGATTGTCTGGCGTCATTTTCGTCGTCACGGCCTGCGTCACCTGGCAGGCGATATTATCAGGAGCTTACGATGCCTGTAGCCCACAACGTCTGGCACCCTCCCGGCATGTCTCCTATTGTTCCTGCTAACCGTGTCGATTGCGACGTTGCAGAACGGCTGATCACATCTTGCCCGGCAGGACTTTTTTCCCTTACGCCGGAAGGAGAACTGCGGGTCGATTTTCGTGGTTGTCTGGAATGCGGAACCTGTCGACTTCTGTGTGATGAAAAAACGCTACAACAGTGGCGCTACCCACCGTCGGGTTTTGGCATCATTTACCGCTTTGGTTAAATAATAAGGATAATCTATGCCTCTGTTACACCTGCTCCGACAGAATCCAGTAATTGCCGCCGTAAAAGACAACGCCAGTCTGCAACTCGCCATCGATTCTGAATGTCAGTTCATTTCTGTTCTGTACGGCAACATCTGTACTATCAGTAACATCGTGAAGAAAATTAAGAACGCCGGGAAATACGCATTTATCCACGTAGACCTGCTGGAAGGGGCATCAAATAAAGAGGTGGTCATTCAGTTTCTGAAACTGGTTACCGAAGCGGACGGAATCATCAGTACTAAAGCGGCAATGCTGAAAGCTGCACGGGCGGAGGGTTTTTTCTGCATCCATCGCCTGTTTATCGTTGACTCCATCTCTTTTCATAGCATCGATAAACAGGTGGCACAATCAAACCCGGACTGTATTGAAATTCTGCCGGGGTGCATGCCAAAAGTGCTGGGATGGGTAACGGAAAAAATACGCCAGCCGCTGATTGCCGGTGGCCTGGTATGTGATGAAGAAGATGCCCGCAATGCGATGAAAGCAGGAGTTGCGGCGCTTTCCACCACTAACACCGATGTCTGGACGTTAGCCAAAAAGCTGAATTAGGTTTCGGCGAAGGCTGCCAACGCCTCCAGCACCGGTAGCCAGTCATCGACAACGCCGACATCAGCCTGGAAGAAAACCGGGGCATTGGGATCACTATTTATCGCCACGACAAACTGGCTGTGGCGAACTCCGGCCATCAACGCCGCCGCACCAGAGGCCCCCGAGATAATACAGACATCCGGTGAGAGTAAATGCCCGGAGATCCCAATCACACGTTCAGCGTCATACCCGCCATTCATCACCCGCGCGCGGCTGTACCCTACTTCGGCTTTCATCGACTGTGCCAGAGCGAAAATGGCCTTTTCGTTCACGTCACGGTTTCCCTGACCGACAACCAGCACGTATTGAGCCTGTAACAGAGGATGAGTGCTGACCTTTTCTATGGTTTCCACCGTTTCCAGCCAGCCCGGACGCGCCATAAGCTCAAGCTGGCGTTCAATCATGGTGGGCAGAGGATCATGCGAAACGCGCTCTTCAGCCTGTCGCGCCAGTGATAAACATAACGGGGATGCGGCAATTTTCAACGTAGCGTTTAACGCATTGCCCCAGTGGGATTTAGTGACCAGACCTTGTTGCGCATCCAGCGTTCTCACCTGACAAATACTGCCGCCCCCCAGTCGCCAGGCCAGTCGTGTTGCCAACTCATCGCCAAGTGGACTGGCCGCAAAGACCAGGACATCGGCAGGTGTCAGTAACCACTGGGCTTCCAGTGTATCCAGTACCTGATCTGCGACATCCGGCACCGGATCGATAATCCAACGCTCTAGTTCTGCCGAACCTGGTCCATTTTCAATGATCCAGTCAGTCAATGCGCCGCATTCGCCAGACGCCGACACCATCACTATCTTCATGGTTTCATCCTTTGGCGTAAGTAGTCTTGCCACAAAATCCCTGCTTTTTCCTGTGCCGTTGCACCGTCAATAAGGGTAGCGCGACGGCATTGTTCCGGTCGCGTCAACAACTGACACTCCCTGACAGGTACTTCATCGCAAGAGATTGTCTGACGAATTATTTCGGCTTTTGCTGCCGCCAGACGCTGACGCATACCCGGTACGGGGAGCGCAACCTCACCGCATTGTCTGACCGCAATCACCGCAGGAAGCCGTACCCGACATCGGCGAACGCGAGTCGCGGTTCTCTGCTCAAGGACAATAAAAGGTGGTTCAAACGTAAAACGCTCAACCATGGTAAAGCAAGGCCACGCCAGCATTTCAGCCACCAGAAACGGTGTCTGCCCGTTCTGCCCTTCACTACTCTGGCAGCCTGTCACGATCACGTCAGCATTGTGCTTACGCTGCCAGTCTGCAATCTGCCTGGCGATAAATTCCGGCGCAAAGCGCAAATCGCCTTTTGTCTCTAACAACACGGACCGGTCAAAACCCAGCGCGATAAAATAGCGCAACCAGTGTAGCGAACGTTCATCACCAATACTGAGTGCTGTCAACTTCATCTCACACCCTTTATGGCGTTGGGCTAACAACAACGCGGCAGCCGCCTGCTCATCTGCCCCCGGAGAACAACGCAACAACGACGTATCCGGCCCGCAGGTCTCTTTTGTCGCAGCCTGCCAGTCCTTTTCCGCCAGCATGCTGGGATCCGGTTCTGACTTAAACGCGAACAGAATGTTCATTCACACCTCCCTGTTTTTTGTCCCCGTTCCCCGCTGCCACCAACGGTAATGCTTTCGTTTCAGGCGCCCATAGCCAGGTCACGACAAACCCTGTCAGTAATACGCCAGCCAGCAGCAGCAACGTGACTTGCATTCCCCATTGAGCCAGCGTCCAGGGTAACAGTCCGGTACTGATTGCCGCACCAAGGCGGCTCATAGCCGTCGCAAATCCCACCCCCAGAGATCGAATATCCGTCGGGAAACTCTCTGCCGGCAGGATCCCCACCAGATTACTGACGGCCGATATGGCTGTACTGAACAGCACAAACAGCAACAGCGTCAGCGGGCTAGCAGACGGTAAAAAAGCCATCACAATAAGCGTTACGGCAAGCAGGAGAAAACTCCCGAGAAGGAACCGTCGGTGCGCCAGTAAATGCGTCAATACAAGCCCCAGCAATGCGCCGAAAATTAATAGCATGTTCAGTAACAAACTGGCTGTCAGTGCATTTTCAAGACCGAGGGTCTCAGCAATGGTCGGCAGCCAGGTATAAATAACAAACCACGGGATCACCAGACAGACAAAAAATACGCTGTTAAAAACGGTTCGCCGCCAATAGCGGGCACAAAAAAGGGTCTTAATATGCTTGCTGGATGCGGCGGCTATCTCATCACCGAGCAGCACATGTGGGCCAAAATAGCGATGTACCACAGCATGAGCTTCAGTAAAGCGCCCCTGGCGCAGCAGCCAACGCGGTGATTCCGGCGTTCCCCAACGTAACAGTGTAATCAAGAGCGCTGGCAGCGCCGCCGAGGCGAGCAGCCAACGCCAGGCTTCCGGACTGTCAGAAATAAAATGATGCCCCATCACACTTGCCAGCACGTAACCAATAGTCCATACCACGCTGAACGCGCCCAGCAAAACCCCCCGATGGCGACGTGGAGAAAACTCTGCCAGCAGGGTATGCCCCACGGAATAATCCCCCCCGAGTCCAATGCCTACCAGGATGCGTAATACGATGAGCTGCTCCGGCATCGTCGCAAAAAACTGTAAAAAAGAGGCAATGGTGATAAGGACAAAACTAAAGGTAAATATCTTTTGCCGCCCGATGTAATCAGACACCCAGCCCAACACCAGACTGCCAAGAAAAAGCCCAAGTAATGCCGAGCCACCGATCATCCCGGCCATAAGCGGCGTTAACTGCATGGCAGGAGTCAACTGGATAATGGCGTAACCCACGACGCCCAGTACATATCCGTCAGTCAGATGGGCGCCAAACGTGAGTGCAGCAATACGGCAGTGAAAACCATTAAGCGGTAAATCATCCATACGCACCGGTGAAGTGTTCATATCTACCCCTTCATTGTCCGGTAAAGTAACGGCTTCCCGAATGAGAAGCCGTTTATTCTTTATTTCTCAATCGGGTAGATCGTCCCCGCGTTCATGATGCCGTTTGGATCAAACTGGAGTTTGAGACCTTCCAGCAGCACCCATGCGCTCCCATGTTCCAGCTTGCTCCAGTGGACACGGTGCTTACCAATGCCGTGATGATGCACCATTGAGCCACCGAGACGGATCGTCTCCTCGCAGATGATCTTGTTAAGGGGGTTATGGTACTTATCAATCTCCTCTTCTGGCTTGCAGTCCACTACGTTGTAGTCATAAACGAAGTACATATTGGTACCGTTGATATAACTGTGGGAAGAGTGACCACCCAGCATGGTGATGTCATCCGAATGCGGGAACTCATCGCGGATACGATTAATCACATTTTCATAGATTTGATGGATACAGCTCCAACTGCCGGAAACCTCAGTCGTAAAGCCCATATTGCCCGTTTTTAAGATCTGTACACGTTCAGCCGCCACTTTTTCCGGGCCCCAGTTGAGATGATTAAACCAGTGCTCAATCAGCTTACTGTCCACGCGAGTACACTGCGGATAACGCGCTACAATCTCCGCTATACCTTCACCCGTTGCCTTTGCCATTCGAGGATTCCCCTCAGCCATAAAGATCAGCACGCATTTGCCGTCGGCAAAATGGGTAAAATGTTGAGTGCCATCCTCTGCGTCGTACAGACGCGCAATGGAGGGACGATAACCTTCGACCATCACTTCACGCAGGATGTTAAAACCGGTTTTCATGTCATCCAGAATGTAACCGTAGTAAAGGTTGTTCTCCGGCGTGAACTTAAATATTTTCACGGTAACTTCAGTGATATAGCACAACGCACCTTCATTACCGATGATAATGTGGCGGATATCCGGCCCAGCCGCCCGCCGCGGCACGTTCTTAATACGGGTTACCGTGCCATCCGCCAGCACAGCTTCCAGACCAACCACCATGTCCTCAATGGCACCATACAGTGTAGAGAACTGCCCGATACTACGGGTCGCCACCAGTCCCCCCATCTGTGCCAGCGGTTTAGACTGTGGAGAATGCCCGGTGGTATAACCCTTTTCACGCAGCGCGTTTTCCAGAATCTCAAGCGGAACGCCGCACTGTGCCGTCGCCTGCATGTTCTCAATGTCGATACTCAAGATTTGGTTCATGCCAGCACCGTCCAGCACCACGGAATTTTTAACTACGGTTTCCAACCCTCCTTCCGTTGCCGAGGCACCAGTGCGAGGTACTCCGTTGATTTTATGTTGATTCATAAACGCCAGAACGCGGGAAACGTCTCCTGTGGACTCCAACTTCACCACGGCAGCAGGAATGGGTAGCGTATAAACACCGTGAATATCCGCATATTTACGAAAACGGTCAATACTGTTTTTCTTTAACACGGTTTCATCGGTGATTACGCGTTCGGACCCGACAATTTCTTTTAACTGGTCAACAATCGCTTCTCGAGATAAAGACATAGTCATACCTTCCTGATAATTAACTTGGAATAATTAATAAAAACAGAAGCCACCTGACAAAATTAGCGAACTAAATAACCGCCATCGACAACAAGTAAATGACCGTTAACGTAATTTGAAGCCTGACTGGCAAGAAAAATCGCCGCCCCCATTAGGTCCTGGGTATCACCCCAACGATTGGCAGGGATATGATCCAGTACGCGCTGATTTGTTTCAGGATTACTCCGGGTCGCTAACGTAATATCTGTTGCATAATATCCAGGTGCGATACCGTTAACCTGAATATTATATTGACCCAGTTCATCGCAATACGCTTTAGTAAATCCAGCAAGGGCATGCTTGGTTGCCGCATAAGCCGGAGACCACTGACCACCAAGCCAGGAGAACAAAGAACAAATGTTAATAATTTTACCGCTATTTTGTGGAATCATAATTTTCGCGGCTTCATAACTCAGCTCAAACGCCGCCGTCAGGTTAACATCAATCATGGGATCCCAATCGGCACGACCAAAATCCAGGACCTTATTCAGCTTACAAATTCCCGCATTGTTTACCAAAATATCAACGGTACCAAAACGCTCGCAGCAGGCGGCGATAATCTTCTGAGGTGCTCCTTTTTCGGTAATATCCACCTGCATAAACTCCACTTCAACACCTTGTTTTTCAATTATTTCCTTCGTTTCACCGCTATCTTTTACAAAGCTTGGTATGAACAGGTTCGCGCCAGCTTTCGCCAGTGCCATTGCGAAAGCCTGACCCAAACCGCTGTTCCCGCCCGTTACAATCGCCGTTTTTCCTTTCAGAGAGAAAAAATCCATTGAAAATGCGTTGAGTGATTCGATCGACATAAGTAAGCTCCAAATTTCTTAAGGCAAAAAAAAAGAAAGGTAACTTCCCCCGCGTGAGGGAAGTTACCTTTCTCATTATCTCTGGTAACTGGAATGAATTTTTAGCACAGTGACAAAATACCTAATGTGATCATTCTCACAGAAGCCTCTTTCATTTTGTTATTATGGTTAAAAACAAGAACCGTGATTATTCTCACACTATATCCCTCCCTTCCGTGCTATTCCTAATTGTAATTACTAGAGACCTGAGAAAAGTAATCCTCCTGCAAAGGCGGTTTACTTTTCTCTTTTTTTTGTCTACGCAAAATGGGAATTCGATATGCAACATAACTCATATCGCCGTTGGATAACGCTCGCTATTATTAGTTTTAGCGGCGGCGTCAGTTTTGACCTGGCTTATTTACGCTATATATATCAAATTCCCATGGCAAAATTCATGGGATTTAGCAATACCGAGATTGGATTAATAATGAGTACATTTGGTATTGCCGCTATTATCCTATATGCCCCCAGCGGCGTCATTGCTGATAAATTCTCTCATCGTAAAATGATTACCTCCGCAATGATTATTACTGGATTGCTCGGTTTAGTGATGATGACGTACCCGCCATTGTGGGTCATGCTCTTTATCCAGGTCGCCTTTGCCGTCACCACAATTTTGATGCTGTGGTCAGTCTCGATCAAAGCCGCGTCATTGCTGGGAGATCACAGTGAACAAGGGAAAATTATGGGCTGGATGGAAGGGCTGCGAGGGGTTGGCGTCATGTCTCTGGCAGTCTTTACCATGTGGGTCTTCTCCCGTTTTGCGCCAGATGACAGCAACAGCCTGAAAGCCGTGATCCTGATTTACAGCGTGGTTTATATCCTGTTAGGGATTCTGTGCTGGTTCTTTGTCAGCGACGGTCCCCAGCACATTGACAGCGTAAAAGAAGAAAAAAAGGCGTTCGAGTTCAGCGATATTCTGACGGTTCTGCGAATCAGTACAACCTGGTACTGCAGTATGGTCATTTTTGGCGTTTTTACTATCTATGCCATCCTCAGTTATTCCACAAATTATCTGACTGAAATGTATGGCATGTCACTGGTCGCTGCGAGCTATATGGGGATCGTCATCAACAAAATTTTCCGTGCTTTCTGCGGGCCTTTGGGTGGCATTATCACCACCTACAGCAAAATAAAGTCACCGACGCGCGTGATCCAATTGCTCTCAATAGTGGGCGCTCTCGCCCTGATAGCGTTGCTGATAACCAATTCAAACCCGCAATCTGTCGTTATGGGGATCGGTCTTATTCTATTACTGGGATTCACCTGCTATGCCTCACGTGGACTTTACTGGGCCTGTCCAGGGGAAGCCAGAACGCCGCCTTACATCATGGGAACCACTGTGGGCATCTGCTCGGTTATTGGTTTTCTTCCTGATGTCTTTGTCTATCCAATTGTGGGTCACTGGCAGGATACGCTTCCTGCAGCAGAGGCCTATCGCAATATGTGGTTGATGGGGCTGGCCGCCTTGTGCACGGTAATCCTCTTTACTTTCTTACTGTTTCGTAAAATTCGAACCACCCATACCAGACCGGAAAAAATGACATCACTGACCGCAGATATCTCCGGCGAGTGAAAACGGAAAACGAAAGGAGCATGATAATGTCGAAAAAATACATCATTGGAATTGATGGGGGAAGCCAGAGTACCAAGGTGGTGATGTACGATCTGGAGGGAAACGTCGTTTGTGAAGGGAAAGGCGTTTTGCACCCGATGTATACCCCCGATGCTGATACCGCGGAACATCCGGATGATGATTTATGGACCTCTTTATGTCTTGCCGGCAAAGACTTAATGAATCAATTCTCGGGTGACAAAAAAGACATTGTCGGAATTGGTCTGGGGTCCATACGCTGCTGTCGCGCCCTACTCAAAGCCGATGGAACGCCAGCAGCCCCGCTGATTAGTTGGCAGGATGCACGCGTAACGCGCCCCTATGAGCATACCAACCCGGATGTCGCTTACGTCACCTCATTTTCAGGTTATCTGGCGCATCGCTTAACTGGCGAGTTTAAAGACAATATTGCCAACTACTTTGGGCAATGGCCGGTGGATTACACCACCTGGTCATGGAGTGATGATGATGAAGTGATTAAGAAATTCAATATTCCGCGCAAAATGCTATTTGATTTCCAGATGCCAGGCACTCTGCTTGGTCATCTGAAAACCGATGCCGCACAGGTGACAGGATTTCCGGCTGGATTGCCCGTCATCTGTACGACCAGCGATAAACCAGTCGAAGCCCTTGGCGCAGGTTTACTGGACGATGAAACGGCAGTGATTTCGTTGGGTACCTATATTGCCCTCATGATGAATGGCAAGGCGCTTCCCAACGATCCGTCCGCCTATTGGCCGATTATGTCTTCCATTCCGGAAACCCTGCTCTATGAAGGTTATGGCATCCGCAAGGGGATGTGGACGGTCAGTTGGTTGCGCGACATGTTAGGTGAATCATTAATCCAGGATGCTAAAAATCAGGGGCTCTCACCTGAGGACCTGTTGAATAAGAAAGCCGCATGCGTGCCGCCAGGCTGTAATGGCCTGATGACCGTGCTGGACTGGCTGACTAATCCCTGGGAACCGTACAAACGCGGGATCATGATTGGCTTTGATTCCAGTATGGATTACGCGTGGATTTACCGATCTATTCTGGAGAGCATTGCGCTGACGCTTAAAAACAACTACGACAATATGTGCAATGAAATGAACCACTTTGCTAAACATGTGATCATCACCGGTGGCGGTTCAAACAGCGATCTGTTTATGCAGATCTTTGCTGATGTGTTCAACCTTCCTGCCCGCCGAAACGTCATTAACGGCTGTGCCAGCCTGGGAGCAGCCATTAACACGGCGGTGGGGCTTGGTCTTTATCCGTCCTATCAGAAAGCGGTTGAGAATATGGTACGGGTGAAAGATGTGTTTATCCCGATTCCTGAACATGCAGCACGCTATGAAGCCATGAACAAAGGGATCTTCCGGGAATTAACAAAACATACCGATCCGATTCTGAAAAAATCGTATGAAGTGTTCCACGGCGATTTAAGTAAGGTGGACGCAATACAAAGCTGGTCAAACGCTTAAGGTCAAAAAAGCCGGATTATGTATCCGGCTTTTTATCAGGCAATATTCAGATACTTGTGCGTCTGCATCGACAGGCGCCAGTTGCGCGCGATACAGGTATCAATGCACAGGCGTGTGGCATCCTCTTTCTGGCTGATAGGTTGCAGCGCAATCACCCGCGGTTTGTCGTCGCTCAGCGTGGCGAGCAGTTCGTCCAGCGCTTCAATGTCACGCACGCGCCCGACCGGATGTTTAATCTCATTCGCGCGTTCCAGCGCCTGAGACAGAACGTCATAACCACCGCGCATGTTCACCTTCGGAGACACGGTCACCCAAGTATTTGGCGTGCAGCGCACTTCGTGTGTACCGCTGGTTTCTATCTGGCAGCTAAAACCGTTCTTTTCCAGCAAATCTGTGAGGGGCATCAGGTCATGAATACACGGTTCACCGCCGGTGATCACCACATGACGCGCGGTGTAGCCTTGTCGGCCAATCACCGCCAGCAGATCTTCACTGCTTGCCGCGCCCCATTTATCACTCTCTTTGGTTTTCGCCAGGATGCTGTACAGGGAGACTTCCCGATCCTCAAGCTTATCCCAGGTGTGTTTGGTATCGCACCAGGCACAGCCAACCGGGCATCCCTGTAAACGAATAAAAATGGCGGGGACGCCGGTAAAGTAACCCTCACCTTGCAGGGTCTGGAACATCTCGTTAATCGGGTACTGCATAGCGCTCTCAATATGGGGATAAACGATAATTATCGCAGATCCCCACCAAAGTATCATGCCCCATCGGTGCTTTACGAGGCGATCGCCGCGATAAAGCGTGCCGTTATCTGCTGCGGACGAGTGATTGCCCCGCCAACCACCACGGTGTGAGCGCCTAATGCCAGGCAGCGTGCGGCGCGTTCCGGGGTATCGACGTTCCCTTCCGCCACGACCGGAACGCTGACCGCAGCCAACACTTCACGTAAGAATCCGCAGTCATTTTCCACCAGCACATGCCCGGCGGTTTCTGCGGTATAGCCGTAAAGCGTGGTGCCCACACAGTCAAAACCCAGACGCTCGGCTGTCACCGCCTCGTCTACGGTGGCTATATCCGCCATCAGTAGTACGGACGGGTAGCGAGCACGGATCTGCGTGACCAACTCTTCCAGCGTCTGCCCACCGGGGCGCGGCCGCGCAGTGGCATCCAGAGCAATAATTTCCGGCTCAACGGTCATCAGCTCATCCACTTCCTGGAGAGTGGCCGTGATAAACACCTCACTGCCAGGGTAATCGCGTTTGATTATCCCAATCACCGGCAGGGAGACGCACTCTTTGATAGCACGAATGTCCACCACGCTGTTCGCACGGATACCTGCCGCACCGCCTTGTGCTGCCGCCAGCGCCATACGAGACATAATAAACGGACTGTGTAGAGGCTCATTTTCCAGCGCCTGACAGGAGACGATTAATTTACCTTTCAGGGGATCCAGTACAGTTTTCATGACGATAACATCTCTTCGACTTCGTTTTTAATGATGGTGACATGCGGGCCATAAATCACCTGAACACCGTTGCCACGAATAATCACGCCACGGGCTCCGGTCGCTTTCAGCGCCGCTTCATCTACTTTGCTGCTCTCTTTCACCGTCACGCGTAAGCGCGTGGCGCAACAGTCCACCTCTTCCAAATTCTCTTTGCCTCCCAGCCCAGCGATGACTGCCACTGCGCGTTCACTTTGAGACAAGCCGGATTCAACCGGGGTTGCGTTCTCACGTCCTGGCGTCAGCCAGCCAAAGCGGGTGATCAAATAGCGGAAAGTGAAGTAGTAGAGGAAGAACCACGGTATTCCCACCATGGGGACATACATCCAGTTGGTTTTAGCTTCTCCCTGTAACACGCCGAAGAGGAGGAAATCGATAAGTCCACCTGAAAAGGTTTGCCCAATCGTGATATGTAAAATATGGGCGATCATAAACGCCAGACCATCGAAGAAGGCGTGAATGACATATAGAATGGGCGCGACAAACAGGAAGGAGAACTCAATAGGTTCAGTGATTCCCGTCAGGAAAGAGGTCAGGGCGGCCGACAGAAGCAGTCCGGCGACAACCTTTCTGTTCTCCGGCTTTGCGGTGTGGTACATCGCCAGACATGCGCCAAGCAGACCAAACATCATGGTGATAAAGCGACCGGACATAAAGCGCGCGGTACCCGCATAGAACTGCTGCGTATTCGGATCGGCAAGTTGGGCAAAGAAAATCCGCTGCGTACCTTCCACCAACTGGCCGTTGACGATTTCGCTGCCGCCCAGCGCCGTCGTCCAGAACGGCAAATAAAAGATATGGTGTAAACCCAGTGGGCCAAGCATACGCAGGATGAAGCCGTACAATAGCGTCCCCAGATAGCCCGTCGCATCCACCAGACCGCCCAGTCCAAAAATGAGTTTCTGGAAATGCGGCCACACCACCGTCATAACCGCACCCACTACAATCGCAGCAAGAGAGCTGATAATCGGTACAAAACGCGAACCGCTAAAAAAACCGAGGAACTGAGGTAGTGAGACTTTATTGAAACGGCTATGCAACGCGCAGGTGACAAGACCCATCACCACCCCACCAAACACGCCCGTTTCCAGCGTCTGAATACCAAGCGTCATCCCCTGGCCAACAGCACCGGGGTTCTCTTGCGCCAGCGTTCCGTTAAGCGTTAATAAGGCGTTGATGGTGGCGTTCATCACCAGAAAAGCCAGCAATGCCGCAAGCCCGGCAGTGCCTTTATCTGTTTTCGCCAACCCCACGGCGACACCGACCGCAAAGAGTACCGACAGATTGGCAAACACAATGGAACCTGCGCTGGTCATGATCGTGAAGATGGCCTGCAGCCAGTCGACATCTAAAAACGGATAAGCCGTCAATGTGTTTGGATTGGACAACGCGCCACCAATCCCTAACAACAGCCCTGCTGCGGGCAATACCGCAATCGGCAGCATGAAGGATTTGCCAAACCGCTGCGCTTTTTCAAACCATCCCCCGGATGAGGCGCCGCTAAACATATGCATCATTTTTTCATCTCCTCGATTATTGATGAAAATTTTTACCATATTAATTTTTATAAATGAAAATTATCATCAAAATCCAGGAAGCCGATCATACTTTTTTAAAATGTCTGGCATCTCTCCCCTGCTTTCCGCCACACTATCAACAGATAAACGCATTAAGGATTTTGCATGTCTGAAAATGAAAACCTGCTGCTGAGATTGCGGCAGAGTGTTGATGGATACAGCCGAACACAACAGAAGCTAGGCGAGTTTGTACTCAGCGATCCGGCAAAAGTGGTCTACCTGACGATTACCGAACTGGCGCGTGAAAGCGGCACCAGCGAGGCTAGCGTCACACGTCTGTGTCGAACGCTAGGGTGTAAGGGCTATAACGAATTCAAAATGGCGCTGGCACTCGATCTCCGACAAGGACAGTCTGTCGAGCACAGCGGCGATGAGATTGACAATGTGGTCAATGAATCCGTCCAGGCGCTGCAGGACACAGCAAAATTACTCGACAGGACCTTACTGGAAGCCGCCGCGCTTGCACTGCATCAGGCTCAGTCAGTGCAGATTTATGGTGTAGCAGCCAGTGCCATTCTGGGGGAGTATTTACATTACAAACTCCTGCGTCTGGGTAAACCCGCACAATTGTTCAGCGATATGCACCGTGCTGCCATGAACGCCACAACGCTTAGTAAAAACACGCTCGTAGTGGCAATTTCCAGTTCAGGCTCCACACGCGATCTGCTGCATGTTGTAAAGCTAGCGCGTAAACAAGGTGTGCGCGTAGTGGCGCTGAGTAATACGCCGCGCAGCCCGTTAGCATCGCTTAGTGATATTCAACTGGTCGCAGCCAAACCAGAAGGTCCGTTGAGTGCCGGCGCGCTAAACGCCAAGGTGGGTGTGATGCTGTTGATAGAACTGCTCACCACATCGCTAATCGCACTGGATGAAAAGTACAGCGATGTAAGCCAGAAAACAGCCAGCGCGACCCTGCCGCTACTGCTTTAAAGACATAAAAAACCCGCCGAAGCGGTTTTTTACGTTAAGAATTAAAGAACAGGCTTACAAATAATCATGGTGGGGACGCCGGTAAAATCCCCTCTTCTTGCAGAGGCTGGAACATCTCCTGAATGTATCCTGTTGGCGTTCTCAGTATGAAGATAAGCAATAATTTTCACAGATTCCGGAAACGGTCATGCACTGCGCTTGTGTAAGGTAAGATTTACCTGTTTGCCGCAAAACATATATCGAGCTTAATTCCTCTACCGCTTACCCATTAGCTTAATCTGTAACTTGATGCTCCAAACCAGATTGATAAAGAAAGGGTTAAAAAAGACTGACATCAAGGCTAAGAGGAGGCAGCAAAGTATAAACACTATAAATAGCTCAACCCCTCCCATTGTTGCAGGAAAAAGCATGGAGAAAAATAACGCGCCACCCCATGCATAGTACTTCCAGGCATGGAGAAAAAAAGCGCGGCTTACGCTGATGTTTTTCTTTCTCGCTAACTTAAGCAAGAAACGAATGTTTTTTTCTTTCATCCCAGCATTCACGAGTATTGTCTTTATGTCGTTATTCATAACAACCATCAATTAAAATAATTAGAACATACAAAAATACTATCCAGTGTCTCATTAAAGTAACACCAGACAATCATTTAAAGCCCTCGTAATTTGATATAAACTTTCCAAATCTTAAAGTAATTTTTATGAAGCCGACAGGTTAACTCGATAACAAAAAATAACAACCCAAATATTAAAAAAAACGCCCATAACTCATTGAAATCTTTTTGTGCAATTGAAAAGATAAAAAATGACATAACAAAAAGCAAGATAATATCAACTTTAATGACACTTGCATCAGTTAATAAATAAGCCTTTTGTAAGCTTATCTTATTTTCATTAGCAACGCGGATAAGTTTCTGTGTTTTATACTCACTTAAACCCGCAAGTCTAATACTCTCAGTTAAAGCCTTATCATTTTGATCATATATTTTGAAGAACATGGCTTTATTCCCTCAAATCTGACCAGTTAGTGCTTTCTCCACCAAGAAGTTGATAAATAGTGAATCCACTAGCTGCATCACCGGTTAACTCATTAGCCCCCCCAACAGCTCCAAGGGTTGTCCAGTTCCGAATATAGTCTTCCTGTATATAGCGGAATAATTTCCACGAATCTGTCCTCAGCGTCAGCGTTGAAACCGAGCCTAAAGAAAGAACAAGATCTCCCGTTGAAAAAGCAATATCACCAACCTTATCATCCCCACCCAATAGCTTTGCTGCCTGACGGTAGGCATACCGCAAAGGCATTTTCTTAGGGTCATCATGATATAATAAATAATAACCATTTTCCCAAACATTCTCGCTTCCCTGCATCATTAAAGGAATCCCATAACTTTTACAGGCAGCACCAAGGCTTGCTTTACATAAACCAAAACCACCGATTGTTTGCATTGCCCCACTAACAAATCCGATTTGTTTTAATGCTATAGTAAGAGTAGAATGCCTTTCTCTTTCACGCTCAGCTATTACATATAATTTAACACTCCCCATTCTCAAGTTCATATGATACTTAATTAAAGAATTATGATATTCACGTAGTCTATCCATTGTTCTACCGAAATCCAATTTCCCGTATCGATATTCATCAAGGCAACCTGATGTAAATCTACGTTCCTCTATCATATATTTTGTACGTATAGCTGAATCATGAATATATTGAAAGCCGATATCATAGACAAGCCGGTCAATCCTTTCTTTTTCACGTTTCAAATTCATTAATCCATAACTACTCAAAATAACCTCCTGTTATTTACCGAGCAACTTATATTGAATCTTAATACTCCAAAGTAAATTTATGACAAACGGTGTATAGAAGAGTGAAATGAAAGTTACAGCGATACAAAAGAGAACGTTTACTATAAAGAACTCTATTCCCTCAGAAAGTGATGCGAAAATTACTGACAATAGTAAGGCTATACTCCAGGCGTAATATGTCCAGGCATAAAGAAAAAATGCCCGACTTAAGCTGATATTTTTTACTTTCGCCTGTTTCATCAGGATAGTAGCATCTTTCCTTTTCATGCCCGCTTTCGCCAGCATCTCTTCCAATTCATTATCCATTCAATATTTCCATCATTTGTTGATGATAAATATAAAAAATATATACAAGCAATAATCACACCTTTAAATTACTCTTCGTAAAATAATAGCAAAGTGACAAAGATCAAATCGTTTATTAAAATATTCAATCAAGAATAAATTACAGACATAAAAAAACCCGCCGAAGCGGGTTTCTTAGAGTGTAAAGCGACAGTAATAAATTACTGACCTTTGATCTCTTTACGACCGTTGTACGGTGCTTTTTCACCCAGCGCTTCTTCGATACGAATCAGCTGGTTGTATTTAGCAACGCGGTCAGAACGGCTCATAGAACCCGTTTTGATCTGGCCTGCAGCAGTACCCACAGCCAGGTCAGCGATGGTAGCATCTTCAGTTTCACCGGAACGGTGAGAGATCACAGCTGTGTAGCCAGCGTCTTTCGCCATCTTGATTGCAGCCAGCGTTTCGGTCAGAGAACCGATCTGGTTGAATTTGATCAGGATGGAGTTAACGATGCCTTTTTCGATACCTTCTTTCAGGATCTTGGTGTTGGTTACGAACAGGTCGTCACCAACCAGCTGGATTTTGTCGCCCAGTACTTTGGTCTGGTATGCAAAACCATCCCAGTCAGACTCGTCCAGACCGTCTTCGATAGAAACGATCGGATACTGTTTGGTCAGGTCTTCCAGGAAGTGAGTGAATTCTTCAGAGGTGAACGCTTTGTTGCCTTCGCCAGCCAGAACGTATTTACCGTCTTTGTAGAATTCAGATGCTGCGCAGTCCATCGCCAGAGTGATGTCTTTGCCCAGCTCGTAGCCAGCAGCTTTAACCGCTTCAGCAATGACAGCCAGCGCTTCAGCGTTGGAGCCCAGGTTCGGCGCATAGCCACCTTCGTCACCCACAGCAGTGTTCATGCCTTTCGCTTTCAGCACTTTAGCCAGGTTGTGGAACACTTCAGAACCCATACGTACGGCTTCTTTCAGGGTTTTCGCGCCAACTGGCTGAATCATGAATTCCTGGATGTCGACGTTGTTGTCAGCGTGCTCACCACCGTTGATGATGTTCATCATCGGAACCGGCATGGAGTATTTGCCCGGAGTACCATTCAGCTCAGCGATGTGCTCGTACAGCGGCATGCCTTTAGCAGCAGCAGCAGCTTTGGCGTTAGCCAGAGACACAGCCAGGATGGCGTTCGCGCCGAAGTTGGATTTGTTTTCAGTACCGTCCAGATCGATCATGATCTTGTCGATGCCAGCCTGATCTTTGGCATCTTTGCCAAGGATAGCCTGAGCGATCGGGCCGTTAACCGCGCCAACAGCTTTCAGTACGCCTTTACCCATGAAGCGGGCTTTGTCGCCATCGCGCAGTTCCAGCGCTTCGCGGGAGCCTGTAGAAGCACCTGACGGAGCTGCTGCCATACCGACGAAACCACCTTCCAGGTGTACTTCGGCTTCAACAGTCGGGTTACCACGGGAGTCGATGATTTCACGACCGATGACTTTAACGATTTTGGACATTAGGTTTTCCTCAGTACAAGTTAAACTAAAACTCCAGACAAACAACGCGTACCTTTGGTACGCGTTGCCGTTCTAACTTTTTTTACTTCTTACTTCGCCTGACGCTTCTGATGCTCGCTGGCGGCTTTCACAAAGCCAGCAAACAGCGGATGTCCATCACGTGGCGTGGAAGTAAATTCCGGATGGAACTGACAGGCCACGAACCACGGATGATTCGGTACCTCAATGATCTCGACCAACTGATCATCACCGGAACGGCCTGCAACACGCAGACCCGCAGCTTCAATCTGTTTCAACAGCATATTGTTGACTTCGTAACGATGGCGATGACGCTCAACAATAGTCGGCGTGCCGTACAACTGACGGACCAGACTATCGTCGCCAAGCTGACACTGCTGCGCGCCAAGACGCATGGTGCCACCCAGATCGCTCTTCTCGGTACGGACTTCAACGTTACCGTCTTCGTCACGCCATTCGGTAATCAGCGCCACAACCGGGTACTTACAGTCTGGCACAAATTCCGTCGAGTTGGCGTTGTCCATACCGGCGACATTACGCGCAAACTCAATCAACGCAACCTGCATACCCAGGCAAATGCCCAGATAAGGAATATTGTTCTCACGCGCATAGCGTGCAGTCGCGATCTTGCCTTCTACACCACGGTAGCCGAAGCCGCCAGGGATCAGGATAGCGTCCAAATCTTTCAGGATTTCGACACCGCGCGTTTCAACATCCTGCGAATCAATCAGCTTGATGTTGACGGTCACGCGATTTTTCAGACCGCCGTGTTTCAGCGCTTCAATCACGGATTTATAGGCATCCGGCAGTTCAATGTACTTGCCGACCATCCCAATCGTGACTTCGCCTGCCGGGTTCGCTTCTTCGTAAATTACCTGTTCCCATTCGGCCAGGTTAGCTTCCGGACACTCTAAGCTGAATCGTTTACAAATATAATCGTCCAGGCCCTGTGATTTCAACATGCCTGGAATTTTATAGATGGAATCGACATCTTTCAGAGAAATCACCGCTTTTTCCGGAACGTTACAGAACAATGCAATTTTCGCACGTTCGTTAGCCGGGACAGCGCGGTCAGAGCGGCAAATCAGGATATCTGGCTGGATACCGATAGAGAGCAGCTCTTTTACAGAGTGCTGCGTCGGTTTTGTTTTCACTTCACCTGCCGCTGCCATGTACGGAACCAGCGTCAGATGCATAAACAGTGTGTGTTCACGGCCAATTTCAACGGCCATCTGGCGAATCGCTTCAAGGAACGGCAGAGATTCGATATCACCAACGGTACCGCCGATTTCGACCAGCACAACGTCATGGCCTTCGCCGCCTTCCAGCACGCGTTCTTTAATGGCATTGGTGATGTGCGGGATAACCTGTACGGTCGCGCCCAGATAG
This sequence comes from Citrobacter sp. RHB35-C17, assembly GCF_013816795.1. Lineage (NCBI taxonomy): Bacteria > Pseudomonadati > Pseudomonadota > Gammaproteobacteria > Enterobacterales > Enterobacteriaceae > Citrobacter > Citrobacter sp. RHB35-C17. The sequence goes on from NZ_CP057150.1 coordinate 3,716,583, forward strand.
TCGCCACGGCGCTCTTTGCGCAGAACGTCAGAGTAAATACGACCCGTGGTGAAGTTGTTGCGGCGGCTCATTTTGGTGCGAATGAAACGCTCGTAGTGACCCAGGTCCAGGTCGGTTTCAGCGCCGTCTTCAGTAACGAACACTTCCCCGTGTTGGATTGGGCTCATGGTGCCAGGATCGACGTTGATATACGGATCCAGTTTCATGATGGTCACGTTGAGGCCACGGGCTTCAAGAATGGCTGCGAGGGAGGCTGCGGCAATGCCTTTACCCAGAGAGGATACGACCCCGCCGGTCACAAAAATATAGTTCGTTGTCATGCTGAACCTGAGAAGTTAGGGTGAAACGATGGAATAACCAGGACGGGAAAGTAGTATACCCGAACATGACGTACGCCACAAACTTTCATTATCCCCTCTCCTTCGTTCTTCAAGCCGCACCGGTGTTGGCTTCCTTCACTCACCCCAGTCACATAGCATTTCTATGTTTCTGGGGATTCTTTCAGTCGCCGCCGTGTTGCGACTCGAATAACTCGAAGAAGCAGTATACACGGTGTCTCATCAACATAACGGGAAGAGAAAATAGCCTCTTTGAAGTAAATGTTTTTGACGCAAATCAAGCGCTTGTTATTTAAAAAATCACACAAAACGCCCTTGACCGCGCAATTCCCTTAGAGATCAATTTCCTGCCGTTTTACCTGTTGCCAGACTTCTTCCATCGTTTCCAGGTCAACACCGGTCATTTCCAGGCCGCGCGCCGCCACAATCCGTTCGACCTCACGAAAACGCCGCTCGAACTTTTCGTTGGCTTTTTGCAGAGCGGTCTCCGCTTTGGTGCCTAAATGACGGGCCATATTGACGGTGGCAAACAGCAAATCGCCCATTTCCTCTTCCAGTTTAGCCTGGTCGACAACGACCTGCCGGGCCTCGTGCATGACCTCGTCGATCTCTTCATACACCTTATCGACCACTGGTCCCAGCGTCGTCCAGTCAAAACCGACATTCGAACAGCGCTTCTGGATTTTCTGCGCCCGCATTAGCGCTGGTAAACTGCGCGGAATATCATCGAGGGCAGAATGCTGCGCTTTTTGCGCTCGTTCGCCGGTTTTGATTTGTTCCCAGCGGGCCAGCACTTCAGTGCTGTTGTTGACCTGGGCATCCGCAAAAACATGCGGGTGGCGACGCTCGAGTTTGTCACTGATGGCGGCACAAATATCATTGAAATCAAAGCGCCCTTCTTCCTGGGCTATTTGTGCGTAAAACACGACCTGAAACAGTAGATCGCCCAGCTCACCGCGCAGATCGTCAAAATCCTCACGGGAAATCGCGTCGAGCACTTCGTAGGTTTCTTCAAGGGTGTAAGGGGCGAGCGTGACGAAAGTCTGTTCGTTATCCCACGGACAGCCGGTTTTCGGGTCGCGCAGGCGTTGCATGATGCCAAGCAGGCGGTCAATTTGGGTCATTGGAACATCCTGAAAACACAGGCCCGATAAGCGAGGCGCCACCGGGCCTGGAAAGAAAAATTAATTGCCGTGCAAACGACGCGCGTCAATCACATCAGGTACCTGATTCAGCTTGCTGAGCACGCGTCCCAGCACCTGCAGGTTGTAGATTTCAATTGTCATATCGATAGTAGCAAGCTGTTGTTTGGTATCGCTACGACTGGCAACGCCGAGCACATTGACCTTCTCGTTCGCCAGAATCGTCGTGATATCACGCAATAAACCGCTGCGATCGTTGGCCTGTACGCGCACTACCAGCGAGTATCCCGCCGAATAGCTTTCACCCCACACGGCGTCCACAAGGCGTTCCGGCGCATGCGCACGCAGTTCGACCAGTTGCTCACAGTCCGCCCGATGGACGGAAATCCCGCGGCCCTGGGTAATAAACCCAACAATCTCATCGCCTGGAATCGGCTGGCAGCAACGGGCAATGTGATGCATCAAATTACCTACGCCTTCCACAACAACACGCCCATCGTCTTTACGCCGGTTCTGCGGCGCATGCGTTTTCTGCTGAAGCTGTTTCAGCGCGGCGGCGTCTTCTTCGGCGGCGCTCGGTTTGTTGAACTGCGATTGCAGGAAGTTCACCATCTGGTTCAGACGGATATCGCCCCCGCCAATCGCCGCCAGCAGTTCCTCCAGCTCGTTGAAGTTGTAGCGCGGCAGCAGATGCTTTTCCGCTTCTTTCAGGCTGATCCCTAAATGCGACAGCTCGTCATCCAGAATCTGCCGTCCGGCAAGGATGTTCTTATCGCGGTCCTGTTTACGGAACCAGGCGTGGATTTTCGAGCGCCCACGGCTGGTCGTCACATAGCCCAGATTCGGATTCAGCCAGTCGCGGCTCGGGTTCGGCTGTTTCTGGGTGATGATTTCGATCTGATCGCCCATCTGCAACTGATAGGTAAACGGCACGATGCGCCCACCGATTTTCGCCCCAATACAACGGTGCCCCACATCACTATGAATGTGATACGCAAAGTCGAGCGGCGTAGAGCCCGCGGGCAGATCCACAACATCGCCTTTCGGTGTAAAGACGTAGACCCGATCGTCAAACACCTGACTGCGCACTTCGTCGAGCATTTCGCCAGAGTCCGCCATCTCTTCCTGCCAGGCGATCAGCTTACGCAGCCAGGCAATGCGGTCCTCATGGCCGGAACGCGCCCCGCCTGCGGCTGCGCCTTCTTTATACTTCCAGTGCGCGGCGACGCCCAGCTCAGCGTCCTCGTGCATTTGTTTAGTACGAATCTGGATCTCTACCGTTTTGCCGCCGGGCCCCAACACCACGGTGTGAATCGACTGATAGCCATTCGGTTTCGGGTTGGCGACATAGTCGTCAAACTCATCCGGCAGATGGCGATAGTGCGTGTGGACAATGCCCAGCGCGGCGTAGCAGTCCTGCAAGCGCTCGGCGACGATACGCACGGCGCGCACGTCAAACAGCTCATCAAATGCCAGATGCTTTTTCTGCATTTTTCGCCAGATGCTGTAGATGTGTTTCGGGCGTCCATACACTTCCGCCTTTACGCCTTCCGTTTTCATCTCTGAGCGCAAATGACTCACGAACTCTTCAATGTAGTGCTCACGATCGATACGCCGTTCATGCAGCAGTTTGGCAATGCGTTTGTACTCGGCAGGATGCAGATAGCGGAAGCAATAATCTTCCAGCTCCCATTTCAGCTGACCGATACCTAATCGGTTCGCCAGCGGCGCATAGATGTTAGTGCACTCTTTTGCCGCCAACACGCGCTCATCTTCCGGTGCGTCTTTCACCTCGCGCAGATGGGCGATTCGTTCAGCAAGTTTGATGACCACGCAGCGGAAATCGTCGACCATCGCCAGCAGCATGCGCCGCACGTTGTCGACCTGCTCGGAGGAGACGGAATCGGTATGGGTCGCTTTCAACTGGCGAATGGCCGCCATGTCACGCACGCCATGAATCAGATTGACGATAGACTTACCTACGCTTTCCTGCAGGGTATCTTCGCTAACGACATTGGCATCTGCCAGAGGGAACAGCAGCGCTGCCCGCAGCGTGTCGATATCCATACTTAGTGTCGAGAGGATTTCCACCATCTCCACGCCACGCCACAGCAGCAGTTCCGCATCCGGATGCCCCTGTGTCTGTTGCAGGCAATACGCCCAGGTTTCGGCTAAGCGTTCACATGACTGCTGGCTGGTGATCCCAAGACTTTCGATCCACTTTTTCGGGTCAAATTCCCCAGCTTTGTTTAGATGCGCACTTCTTACCGCAACCATTGTCCTCTCCTTAAGGGACGTGACCTGTCGAAGTCGACAAGTCGTGATTCATTATGAATGCTCAAACAATACCATCGATTCCAGGTGTCCCGTGTGGGGGAACATGTCAAGCATCGCCAGCCGTTGTATTTGATATCCTGCGCGTAATAACGCCTCACTATCCCGCGCCAGCGTGGCAGGATTACAGGATACATAAACAACGCGGCCAGGCTGCAATTTTATAATATGTTGCATCACGCCCGCAGCCCCTGCGCGCGCAGGGTCGAGCAAGATTTTATCAAAACCGTTTTTGGCCCACGGCTGTCGGGTAACATCCTCTTCAAGATTTTCATGAAAGAATGTCACATTGTGTAATCCATTTTGTTGTGCATTTTCGCGCCCTTTTTCCACCAGCGCAGGCACGCCTTCCACCCCGACAACGCTTGCCGCCCGGGTTGCCAACGGGAGTGTGAAATTGCCCATCCCGCAGAAGAGATCCAGCACGCGATCGCCAGGCTGTACGTCCAGCCATTCCAGCGCGCTGGCCACCATTTTCTGGTTCACCCCTGCATTGACCTGAATAAAATCACGCGGACTGAAGTTTAAGCGTAGCCCGTTTGATTCATACCAGGGCGTCTGACCAGAAACCGTTTCCAGTATCTCGCTTTGCGGTGCCAGATACAGAGACAGTCCCTTTGAATGCGAAAAGCGTTCCAGTTTTTCGTTATCCGCGCGACTTAACGGCGCGGTATGGCGCAGAATCATCAGCGTACCGCTGCCTGCCTGCACCAGTTCAACATGTCCCAGATGACGAATTCCCTGCAGGCTGCCAAGGCATGCCCTGAGATCGGGCAGCAATGCTTCAAGTTGGGGCACCAGAATGGGGCACTGTCTGACATCAACGATGTCACTGGACGCTGACTTGCGAAACCCCATCTGGAACTGCTGGGTCTTGGGTTGGAAGTTGAGACTTAAACGTGCGCGACGGCGATAGCCCCACGGCGCATCGGCGATCACCTCGGTGACATCGTTATTCATCAGGCGTGACAGCGCGGCGCTTTTACTGCGCTGCTGCAGTTCGATACTCGCGTGCTGTTGCTGACAGCCGCCGCAAATGCCAAAGTGCGGACAGCGCGGCGTGACGCGATCCGGGCTATCATTCAAACGGCGCTTAACCTGAGCTTTCGCGTACTGTTTTTTATCTTCAGTGATCGCCACGTCCGCACTTTCCTGCGGCAACAATCCGGGGATAAACAACGTTTTTCCGTTGTGTCGCGCAACGCCCTGACCAAAAGAATCGAGGTCATTGACGGTAACGGTTATGATCTGGCGCGTCGTCACGCGCCGTTTTGCAGAGTAGAATTGCGCCATCGACGAGAATATTCTCAATTTAACAGTGTGACCCTAATTGTCCCATAACGGAACTCCATGACCAACTACAGCCTGCGCGCTCGCATGATGATTCTGATCCTGGCCCCGACCGTGCTTATCGGTTTACTGCTCAGTATCTTTTTCGTTGTGCATCGCTACCACGACTTGCAGCGTCAACTGGAAGATGCCGGTGCCAGTATCATCGAGCCTCTCGCGGTCTCTACCGAATACGGTATGAACCTGCAAAACCGCGAATCCATCGGCCAGCTCATTAGCGTTTTGCATCGCCGCCACTCAGAGATTGTGCGGGCGATTTCGGTCTACGACGAGAACAATCACCTCTTCGTCACCTCGAATTTCAATCTCAATCCGTCGGAAATGCAACTGCCTCCGGGCTCACCGTTTCCCCGCCGACTGAGCGTTGAGGGTCAGGGCGATATTTTAATCCTGCGCACGCCGATCATTTCAGAAAGCTATTCGCTTGACGAATCCCCGGCCACTGATGCGAAAAACGCGGGTAATATGTTGGGATATGTGGCGCTTGAACTCGATCTCAAGTCGGTCCGCTTACAACAGTATAAAGAAATCTTCATTTCTTCCGTCATGATGCTGTTTTGTATCGGCATTGCGCTGATCTTTGGCTGGCGTCTGATGCGCGATGTGACAGGGCCGATTCGCAACATGGTCAATACGGTTGACCGCATCCGCCGGGGGCAACTCGACAGCCGCGTGGAGGGCTTTATGCTCGGCGAGCTGGATGTGTTGAAAAACGGCATTAACTCAATGGCCATGTCGCTCGCGGCCTATCACGAAGAGATGCAGCACAATATCGATCAGGCGACCTCCGATTTGCGTGAAACGCTCGAGCAGATGGAGATCCAGAACGTCGAGCTGGATCTCGCGAAAAAGCGTGCGCAGGAAGCCGCGCGCATCAAGTCTGAATTTTTGGCCAACATGTCCCATGAGCTGCGCACCCCGCTGAACGGCGTGATCGGCTTTACGCGCCTGACGCTGAAAACCGAGCTGAATACCACCCAGCGCGACCACCTGAATACCATCGAGCGTTCGGCAAATAACCTGCTGGCAATCATCAACGACGTTCTCGATTTCTCTAAGCTGGAAGCGGGTAAACTTATTCTCGAAAGCATTCCCTTTGCCCTGCGCAATACGCTCGATGAAGTGGTGACGCTGCTGGCGCATTCGTCGCACGACAAAGGGCTGGAGCTGACGCTCAATATTAAGAATGACGTACCGGATAACGTGATTGGCGACCCGCTGCGTTTACAGCAGGTCATCACTAATCTGGTCGGTAACGCGATTAAATTCACCGAGAGCGGCAACATCGACATTCTGGTGGAAAAGCGTTCGCTGAGTAACACCAAAGTGCAGATCGAAGTGCAGATCCGCGATACCGGCATCGGTATCCCCGAGCGCGACCAGTCACGCCTGTTCCAGGCTTTCCGTCAGGCCGATGCCAGTATTTCCCGTCGCCACGGCGGTACCGGACTGGGGCTGGTGATCACGCAGAAGCTGGTTAACGAGATGGGCGGCGATATCTCCTTCCACAGCCAGCCGAATCGCGGCTCAACCTTCTGGTTCCACATCAATCTCGATCTGAATCCGAATGTGATTAAGGATGGCCCGGCGACCACCTGCCTGGTGGGTAAACGTATTGCCTACATCGAGCCAAATGCCGCCGCCGCGCAGTGTACGCTGGATATTCTTAGCGAAACGCCGCTGGAGGTGATTTATAGCCCAACGTTTTCCGCACTGGCCGTTGAGCACTACGACTTTATGCTGCTTGGCGTTGCCGTCACCTTCAAAGAGCCGCTGACAATGCAGCACGAGCGGCTGATTCAGGCAACCAAAATGACCGAATTCCTGATGCTGGCGCTGCCGTGCCACGCTCAGGTGAACGCCGAGAAACTCAAACAGGACGGTGTGGCAAGTTGTCTGCTAAAACCCCTGACCTCCACGCGTCTGCTGCCCGCGCTGGTGGATTTGTGTCGTCAGAATCACCCCGAAAGCGCGCTGGTCTCAGACGAAAGCAAAATTGCCATGACGGTTATGGCGGTTGATGATAATCCAGCCAACCTGAAGCTGATTGGCGCACTACTGGACGATCTGGTTCAACATGTTGAGCTGTGTGATAGCGGCCAACAGGCGGTCGATCGCGCGAAGCAGATGCAGTTTGATCTGATCCTGATGGATATTCAGATGCCGGACATGGATGGCATTCGGGCTTGCGAACTGATCCACCAGCTTCCTCATCAACAGCAAACCCCGGTGATCGCCGTCACCGCGCACGCGATGGCAGGCCAGAAAGAGAAATTGCTGAGTGCCGGAATGAATGACTATCTGGCAAAACCGATCGAAGAAGAGAAGCTGTTTAATCTGCTGCAACGCTACAAACCAGGCGCAAGTGTTCCGACACGCCGGCTTAGCGCTGAACCGATCGAACCGGTTTTCAACCCAAATGCCACGCTGGACTGGCAACTGGCGCTACGCCAGGCCGCCGGAAAACCCGATCTGGCACGCGATATGCTGCAAATGCTGATCGATTTTCTGCCGGAAGTGCGTAATAAAATCGAAGAGCAGTTGGTAGGGGAAAATCCACAAGGATTAATCGATTTGATTCATAAGCTGCATGGCAGTTGCGGTTATAGCGGCGTACCGCGCATGAAGAATTTGTGTCAGTTGCTGGAAAGCCAGTTACGCGAAGGGACGCCAGAAGAAGATCTGGAACCCGAGTTTCTGGAACTGCTGGACGAGATGGATAACGTGGCGCGTGAAGCGCGAAAATGGCTGTTGTAGGCCAGACAGGCAGCGCGCCATCCGGCCTGTCGATCAGCGTAGCGTCTGTCCCATTTTGAGCGTCGCCGCGACGTTGCGCGCGGTCATGCGCACGTTCTCTGCGGCGTTCTTCAACGCATCGTCCAGCGTACAGATGGTATAAATCACGCTAAAGACGGCATCCAGCCCATGTTCATGGACGATGCCGACATCGGCCGTCAGGCTACCGGCAATACCGATCACCGGTTTGTGGTGGCGCTTTGCCACCTTCGCCACCCCTACCGGAACTTTACCGTGGATCGTCTGGCTATCCATGCGCCCTTCGCCGGTCACCACCAGATCGGCATCCGCAACGCATGCATCCAGTTGTAGCGCATCGGTGACTATCTCAATTCCGCGTCGCAGGTGCGCACCGCAAAACGCATACAGCGCCGCGCCCATACCGCCTGCCGCACCGCCGCCAGCCAGTTCAAGGACATCCACCTCCAGATCGCGGGTGATAATCTGCGCATAATGCGCCAGTGCCGTATCCAGACGATCGATCGTCTCTACCGTCGCCCCTTTCTGTGGGCCAAACACCGCTGACGCCCCCTCTTTACCAGTCAGCGGGTTAGTCACATCACACGCGACTTCAATACGGCATGCGGCAAGACGCGGATCCAACTGGCTGATATCGATCCGTGTAAGCGCATCGAGCACTGCTCCGCCCTTACCAATTTCATTCTGCCGGGCATCGAGCAATTTTGCCCCCAACGCCTGCACCATGCCCGCACCGCCGTCGTTGGTCGCACTGCCGCCGAGCCCGATAATAATATGATCTACGCCAGCATCCAGCGCATGACGAATCAACTCCCCGGTTCCCCAGGAGGTTGTCTTTAATGGATCGCGTAACGCGACAGGCACCTGCTCCAGGCCGCTGGCTGCCGCCATCTCAATGAAAGCCGTGCGTTCGTCGCCGGATAAGCCGAAAAACGCGGTGACGGTTTTCCCCAGCGGACCCGTGACGTCGACATCAACAATGCGTCCCGCCGTCGCCGCCACCATGGCTTCAACTGTTCCTTCACCGCCATCAGCAACCGGAAGTTTTACATAATCCGCATCGGGCCAGATTTCACGAAAACCTTGCTCAATGGCGTTCGCCACCTCGAGAGCACTCAAACTTTCCTTATACGAGTCCGGTGCGATCACTATTTTCATAAGCCGTCCTTACGCATGTTGACTCAGCTAAGCATACACCCGGTTTACCAATAAAAAATAACCGGTCCTTTTGGGACCGGTCGACATCTTAACGAACCATGCATGGACGTTTGTTATCGAACGTCCAGTTCGGGATCAGATACTGCATCCCCATCGCGTCATCACGCGCGCCCAGACCATGCTTCTGATACAGCTCGTGAGCTTTCATTACCTGGTCCATATCCAGTTCAACGCCCAGACCCGGTTTCGCCGGTACCTGCACCATACCGCCTTTAATTTCAAACGGCGCTTTGGTCAGACGCTGGTTGCCTTCCTGCCAGATCCAGTGAGTGTCGATCGCCGTGATCTTGCCCGGCGCCGCCGCAGCCACATGGGTAAACATCGCCAACGAAATGTCAAAGTGGTTATTGGAGTGTGAACCCCAGGTCAGACCGAACTCATGGCACATCTGCGCGACGCGCACAGAACCCTGCATCGTCCAGAAGTGCGGGTCAGCCAGCGGGATATCCACCGACTGTAATGACAGCGTATGGCCCATCTGACGCCAGTCGGTGGCGATCATATTGGTCGCGGTCGGCAGACCGGTGGCGCGACGGAACTCCGCCATCACCTCACGACCCGAGAAGCCCTGCTCAGCACCACACGGATCTTCCGCGTAGGCCAGCGAACCTTTCAGGTATTTACCGATTTTGATCGCTTCATTCAGTGACCAGGCACCGTTAGGATCCAGTGTGACGCGCGCCTGTGGGAAGCGTTTTGCCAGCGCCACAATCGACTCCGCCTCTTCTTCCCCAGCCAGCACGCCGCCTTTCAGTTTGAAGTCATTGAAACCGTATTTTTCATACGCCGCTTCTGCCAGACGGACGACCGCATCGGGTGTCATCGCTTCTTCATGACGCAGACGATACCAGTCGCATTGCTCATCCGGTTGGCTCTGATACGGCAGCGGTGTGGCTTTGCGGTTACCGACGAAGAACAGATAGCCGAGCATTTCTACTTCGCTACGCTGTTGACCGTCCCCCAGCAAAGACGCCACGTTTACGCCCAGATGTTGTCCCAGCAGATCCAGCAGCGCAGCTTCAATGCCGGTGACTACGTGGATGGTGGTACGCAGGTCAAACGTTTGCAGACCGCGGCCGCCTGAGTCACGATCGGCAAAAGTATTGCGCACCGCATTCAGCACGTTTTTGTACTCACCAAGCTGTTTACCCACCACCAGCGGGATCGCGTCTTCCAGCGTCTTACGGATTTTTTCGCCACCGGGGATTTCACCCACGCCAGTATGACCGGAATTATCTTTGATAATCACAATATTACGCGTGAAGAACGGGGCATGCGCTCCGCTCAGGTTCATCAGCATACTGTCGTGGCCCGCAACCGGAATAACCTGCATTGCCGTAACAACAGGAGTAGTAAATTGTGCGTTCATTGTTGAGTCCTTATACAAGTCAGTGACGGCCGAAAACGGGACGTTTACGGTCAAAAGTCCAGCCGGGGATCAGGTACTGCATCGGACCGGCGTCATTTCGCGCACCGCCTGGCAGTTTTTTGTAAGCGTCATGCGCCTTCTGCACCTGATCCCAGTCCAGTTCAACACCCAGTCCAGGCGCGTGAGGGACAGCAATTTTTCCGTTTTTAATCTCAAGAGGATTTTTCGTCAGGCGGCAATCGCCCTCCTGCCAGATCCAGTGCGTGTCGATGGCGGTCGGTTTACCCGGCGCTGCCGCGCCAACGTGGGTAAACATCGCCAGTGAAATATCGAAGTGGTTGTTAGAGTGGCAGCCCCAGGTCAGCCCCCAGTCGTCGCACAACTGTGCCACACGTACCGCACCGGAAAGCGTCCAGAAATGCGGATCGGCAAGCGGGATATCGACGGCATTCAGCATCACCGCATGGCCCATTTCGCGCCAGTTAGTGGCGATCATGTTCGTCGCCACCGGCAATCCCGTGGCGCGACGGAATTCGGCCATCACTTCGCGCCCGGAAAAGCCCTGCTCGGCGCCACACGGATCTTCTGCGTAAGTGAGCACATCGTTCAACCCTTTGCACAGCGTGATCGCCTCTTCAAGCAGCCAGGCACCGTTGGGATCAACGGTAATACGCGCATCCGGGAATCGCTTTTTCAGCGCGCGAGCGGTATCGATCTCTTGCTCACCTGGCAGCACGCCGCCTTTGAGTTTGAAATCTTTAAAACCGTAGCGATCCTGCGAGGCTTCCGCCAGACGCACCACGGCATCGCTGTTGAGTGCTTCCTGATGGCGCAGGTGATACCAGTCGTGGTTGCCCGGTGTGGTCTTCAGATAAGGCAGATCGGTTTTGGTTCTGTCGCCCACGTAGAAAAGATAACCGAGCACGGTCACTGCATCACGCTGCTTGCCTGGCCCTAACAGTTCGCAGACCGGCACGTTGAGCGCCTTGCCCAGCATATCAAGCAGCGCGGCTTCCAGCGCGGCCACCGCATTGACACGCAGTTCGAATGTCCAGGCACCTTTGCCAAAAGTATCAAAGTCAGCGGCCTGATTGCCTTTGTGGACCTGCTGGACCACTTTATTCAGTCGGGCCACTTCCTGACCGAGCACCATCGGAATGGCATCAACCAGCGTCTGGTAGATAACCTCTCCGCCCGGCGCTTCACCGACGCCGGTGTTCCCGGCGTTATCGGTTAGCACCACGATATTGCGGGTAAAATACGCGTTATGCGCACCGCCAATGTTGAGGAGCATACTGTCATGTCCGGCGACCGGAATGACCTTCATGTCCGTGATAACGGGGCTGGATTGTGTCGTCATGATAGTTGTCCTGCGACCGGTTTCAGTTCGATACGTTTAATATCCCCCACCAGCACCAGGTAGCTCAGTACCGCGATCAACGCATGCACGCCCACATAAATCAGCGCACCGTTGAAGGAGCCGGTCGTGCCAACGATGTAGCCAATGGCAATGGGTGTCACGATGCCAGAGATGTTGCCGAACATGTTGAACAGACCCCCGCTCAGGCCGCTGATCTCTTTCGGCGCTGTATCAGCCATCACCGCCCAGCCCAGGGCACCGATGCCCTTACCAAAGAACGCCAGCGCCATGAAACCGATGATCATCCACTCGACGTTGACGTAGTTACAGAACACCATCACCATCGACAACAACATCCCCATCACGATAGGCGTTTTACGCGCAATGTTCAGTGAGCCGGTCCGACGCATCAGCCAGTCGGAGATAATGCCGCCCAGCACCCCGCCGATAAATCCACACACCGCAGGAACCGAGGCCACAAAGCCCGCTTTCAGGATCGACATACCGCGAGCCTGTACCAGATAAACCGGGAACCAGGTGATAAAGAAGTAGGTCAGCGCGTTAATGCAGTACTGACCGATATACACACCGATCATCATGCGGGAACCCAGCAACTGCTTGACCTGTCCCCATTTCACGCTGAGCGGCACTTTGGCTTTGGTGTCTTTCTGATCCATGTTGATCAGCGCACCGCCTTCTGCTATGTATTCCAGCTCTTTCTTGTTCACGCCCGGATGCTGGTTTGGCTCGTGGATCACTTTCAGCCAGATAAAGCTGATGACAATCCCAAGGCCGCCCATAAAGAAGAACACATGCGACCAACCCACTTCGTGCGTCAGCCAGCCCATGATTGGGGCAAAAATAACGGTGGCAAAGTACTGCGCAGAGTTAAAGATTGCGACCGCCGTTCCCCTCTCCTGTGCCGGGAACCAGGCCGCGACGATGCGACTGTTGCCGGGGAAGGATGGCGCTTCCGCCAGACCGACGAGGAAGCGCAAGGTAAACAGCGCGACGATAATGCCGAATCCGCTGAAGATATCGACGAAGCCCTGTAACAGGGTAAACATGGACCAAATGAAGATGGACCAGAAGTAAACGCGTTTGGAACCAAAACGGTCCAGCAGCCAGCCGCCCGGGATCTGCCCGATAACGTAGGCCCATGAGAACGCAGAGAAAACGTAACCCATACCGACCGGATCCAGACCAATATCTTTGGCCATCTCCGAACCGGCAATGGATAAGGTGGCGCGGTCGCCATAGTTGAAGGAGGTGACGATAAACAACATCACCACTATCCAGTAGCGGGCATTGGTGCGTTTTTCCGCACCGCTCGCAGCCTGACTTAATGAACTCATTGTTGCACTCCTGAATTTTCGCGTTAGTCACGCTCACTCTGAACAGCACAACTGGTAGGGGATCAGAGGTGACGTTTCGTGTTTTTTATTGCAGCTTTTATTAGGTCGTTCACCTTGCTAACTGCATTTTTTATAACTGGCAGGAGAAGTATAAAAAGCACCCGGTTCTTGCTCACCGTGCAAGAACCCAACATTTAGGTGATGTATCACTTATGTTTATGGCAAAAGCCCAGGGTGATGGAAGCGACTTCACGGAATTGAAAACCTGTAACGGAAATCGCGTGGGACTTACGTGGAAAAGGCAGGAGTGTGAAACAGGTCGCTTGACCCTATGAAAACGCCCCTAAAAACCCTTCTATGTTGAGGGTATTTAGGGGCGTTTGCCCGAGGCTAACTCGATTCAGTATGGGTAGCATAGCATCAGGTTGTTCCCGTGCCTGGCACCATAAGAGAGCCCCTCCCGGTAGGGGGAGGGTTCACTCTCAGGATAAGAGTGTGCCCCAATGTTCAACCCAGGGATTGGATTCGCTTTCGGGCTCCGGGTGCTCACTGGCATCAATCAGCAACATTTCCCCCACGCGCTGCGCGCTTTGCTCCTGTAACAGGGCATCAAACTGTTTACCGCCATTACAGAAATTGACGTAGCTGCTGTCGCCTAACGCAATCACGCCGTAACGCAGATTTGGCTGGAAACCCAGTTGGTCTTTGATTCCCTGAAACAACGGCACAATGCTGTCAGGTAAATCGCCCTGCCCGGTCGTTGAGGTGACCACCAGCGCGATTTTATCCTGATATTTCTGCCAGTCCGTCAGTTCAGGATCTTCAAAAACAGTCGCATTGTGCCCCTGGGCCGTCAGGATCGCTTCGGCCTCTTCGGCCACCAGTAGCGCGTTACCGTACATTGTCCCGACAAAAATCCCGATTTCCGCCATGCTTAATTACTCCCTGAATGAAGAACGTATGCGTTCATCCTGACCTGCTGGCTCACTTAACTCAACCCTTTCATTATCAGGGAGAAGTCCCTGCCAGCCAAACTGTGATAGCGCCTGCATCCAGACCGTATCCAGCCCGGCATGAATCGTCAACGGTTCACCGGTAAACGGATGAGTCAGCGAAAGCTGGCTGGCATGCAGCATCAGTCGGTTGCAGCCAAAATGTTCCGCTGCACTGCGGTTCTGCCGCAAATCGCCATGCTTGCTGTCGCCAATAATCGGATGGCGCAGGTGCGCCAGATGACGTCTGAGCTGATGCTTGCGTCCCGTTTGCGGATCCAGTTCCACCAGTCCGTAACGAGTCGTCGGATAACGCCCGGTTGCCACGGGCATTTCAACGGTGGCGAGGCCACGGTAATGAGTTACCGCAGGCTGTGGGTCTTTGTTTTCGCGGGCAAACTTGTCGGCGATTTTATCCAGTTCCTCCACCAGCGGATAATCGAGTACCGCCTCTTCCATTAACCAACCACGGACAATGGCGTGATAGCGCTTATGGATCTGGTGTTGCTCAAACTGCTGCGCGAGACGGCGTCCGGCTTCACTGGATAAGCCCATCAGCAGGACGCCGGATGTTGGTCTGTCGAGGCGATGCGCGGTAAACACATGCTGACCAATCTGGTCACGCACGGTCTGCATCACCACCACTTTTTCGTCTCGATCCAGCCAGCTGCGGTGCACCAGCCAGCCGGAAGGCTTGTTGACCGCAACCAGCCATTCATCCTGATACAGAATTTCCAGCATCAGGATTTATCTTGCGCAAAAAGCGCATCCAGCGCCTGCAACGCCTCCAGCAGGATTTCGCGCTGCGGATGATCGGCGGTCAGCGCCATTTCGTAATAAGGTGCGACGGCAAACGCCTCGGGCAGCGGTTGCGCACTGTCCAGTAGCGCATGCATGCGGGGGATAAGGACCCATTGCAGCCACTCAATGGGTTCCATCGTATCCATACAAAACGGTTGGGTGCTGGTAAACAGGTGGGCTTCGGGTTCATCCATCCGCCAGTGTTGATGCTCACGCAGCAACGCTTCAAGTGCATGAAGCTGCTGACGCACACGGTCATGAGTCGTCATGAAAGTCACCTCAATGATGAAAAATCTGGCGCGAAGGATACCACCAGTAAAATGAGAAGCAAAAAAAGGGAGCACTGTAAAAACAGTGCTCCCGGTTCGTTTCGCAGCATTCCAGCTACTTTTTGTGCTCCCTGCTCATCCGTGACAACTTTTCCTCTGGTCTTGCGACCTGTTGTTCATCCTGAACATTTTGCATCCTGCTCACACCACCCCGATGTGATTACTTCATCCTGAAGCATCCTGGCCATCCTGACCCACCGACTATCCTGACCGGCTCTCGTTCTCCTTCCTGGAGGTGTCCTTTAACGCATTCCCGCGTTATCCTCTTCACTTCATCCTGAAGCCTTTCCCTGTAACACCGTCCTGGTGTGTCCTGCTGAAGTGTCATCATCCTGATGTTCACTTCGTTGTGCGACTCCCTGTCGACGTACATAGAATCGCCTTTTTCACGCCGTCTTACAAGATGCTTACAGGCAATGCCTTAAGGAAAATTTCATATGAAAGTTGACATAAAATCATTAACTCGATGATTTATTAGGTTATTAGCCATTTTTACTTCGTGATATCTTCATTTACTACCTGGCGATCTCCTACAGGGCTTGTAAGAGATCTCTCACATATTCATGAGTGAAATGGATTACAGAAGAGGATTAAGGTGCGTAAGGAAATCCGCAAGAGAAGGGGCCAGAACGGAACGATTACGGGTTCCCAGCGTTTCTTTGATCACTTCCCCCGACAGATTGCAGAGCGAAATGACCTCCAGTTCATTGTCCAGTGTGGCAATAAAAAGGGTCGGCGACAGTTTCAAACGTTTCTGCGTCACCAGATGACCAATCAGGTTCTCCTGAACCCGTCTGAAATCATCCTCGCTCCAGGTTTGCAACAGCGTCAGCGTTTCGCTGCCTGACTGCGCGCGCATATCCCCGGCAAACTGCGTGGTATAAAATGCGTGAAGCGCAGGTTGTACCACAATATCGAAGGCGCGTTCAACCGCGTTTACATTCTGTTCACCTTCAAACGGCTGCGGTTGCCAGTACACAGCATCACGGGTAGTCGAGATAATGCAGGGAGAAGGCACGCCATACAATTCTTCGCTCATCGGCCAACTGCCGTTTTTTGCATGCCATGCGTCACAGTAACGCGCCGTAAAATCCTTCAGGGCTAAAGCTGTCTGTTCGTCCACCGGTTTCTCTCTTCATAAAAGCCAGGATACACTTGGCGCATAGTGTATCTGGTTTATGACGGTGAAACATGTCTTCTTATGAAAACCATCAGGCTCTTGATGGCCTGACGCTCGGTAAATCAACGGATTACCGGGATATTTACGACCCCAGCCTGTTACAGGGCGTGCCTCGCAGTCTGAATCGCGACCCGCTGGGTCTAAAAGCTGACAGCCTGCCGTTTCACGGTGCCGATATCTGGACACTGTATGAACTGTCATGGCTGAATGCCAGGGGATTACCACAGGTGGCGGTGGGTCATGTGGAACTGGATTACACCAGCCTCAATCTGATTGAATCCAAAAGCTTTAAGCTGTATCTGAACAGTTTTAACCAGACGCGGTTTGACTCCTGGGAAGCGGTACAACAGACGCTGGAAAACGATTTGCGCGCCTGTGCTGAAGGGAAAGTGACCGTTGCGCTATACCGTCTCGATGAGCTGGAAGGACAGCCGGTCGCGCATTTTCACGGCACCTGCATTGATGATCAGGACATTGACATCGATAACTACCAGTTCACTACCGATTATCTGCAGTCCGCCACCAGCGGTGAAAAAGTGGTAGAAGAGACGCTGGTGAGTCATCTGTTGAAATCAAACTGTCTGATCACCCATCAGCCGGACTGGGGCTCCATACAAATTCAGTATCGCGGACGCAAGATCGATCGCGAAAAACTACTCCGTTATCTGATCTCTTTCCGCCATCATAACGAGTTTCACGAGCAGTGCGTAGAACGCATTTTCAACGACCTGCTACGCTTCTGTCAGCCGGAAAAACTGAGCGTTTATGCACGCTATACGCGCCGTGGTGGTCTGGATATTAACCCATGGCGGAGCAACACCGACTTCGTTCCGGCAACCGGCAGATTAGTTCGACAGTGAATTATTTCACAATTTTGCGGGTCGGATTCCACGCGTAAGGTTGTGAAAGGTCATAAGCCAGGGCTATTGTACTCTACAGGGAATGACGTTTTGCGTCCCATAAGGAGTTTACTTGATTACACATATTAGCCCGCTTGGCTCAATGGACATGTTGTCGCAACTGGAAGTCGATATGCTTAAACGCACGGCCAGCAGCGACCTGTATCAACTGTTTCGTAACTGTTCGCTTGCCGTTTTAAACTCCGGCAGTCTGACTGACAACAGCAAAGAGCTGCTGTCCCGCTTTGAAAGTTTCGACATTAACGTGCTGCGTCGCGAACGCGGCGTGAAGCTGGAACTGATCAACCCGCCAGAAGATGCCTTCGTCGATGGCCGTATCATTCGCGCACTGCAGGCGAACTTGTTTGCCGTGCTGCGCGATATTCTGTTTGTTAACGGGCAGATTCATAACGCGGGCCGTTTCCAGCATCTGGATCTCGAAAGCTCCGTGCACATTACTAACCTGGTGTTCTCTATTTTGCGTAATGCCAGAGCGCTGCACGTGGGCGAAGCGCCAAACATGGTGGTTTGCTGGGGCGGCCACTCGATTAATGAAAACGAATACCTGTACGCCCGACGCGTCGGGACACAGTTAGGTCTGCGCGAGCTGAACATCTGTACCGGTTGCGGGCCTGGCGCAATGGAAGCGCCGATGAAAGGTGCCGCGGTGGGCCATGCGCAACAGCGTTATAAAGACAGCCGTTTTATTGGGATGACTGAGCCGTCGATTATCGCCGCTGAACCACCGAACCCGCTGGTTAACGAACTGATCATTATGCCGGACATTGAAAAACGTCTGGAAGCCTTCGTGCGTATCGCCCACGGCATTATCATCTTCCCGGGCGGTGTCGGTACAGCGGAAGAGTTACTGTATCTGTTGGGGATCCTGATGAATCCGGCGAACAAAGATCAGGTTCTACCGCTCATCCTCACCGGCCCGAAAGAGAGCGCTGATTACTTCCGCGTGCTGGATGAGTTCATCGTGCATACGCTGGGAGAAGCCGCGCGCACGCATTACCGCATTATCATTGATGACGCAGCAGAAGTGGCGCGCCTGATGAAAAAAGCGATGCCGCTGGTGAAAGAGAACCGTCGTGATACCGGTGATGCCTACAGCTTCAACTGGTCGATTCGTATCACGCCGGAACTGCAAATGCCGTTCGAACCGTCCCACGAGAACATGGCCAACCTGAAGCTGTACCCTGACCAACCGGTTGAGGTACTGGCGGCAGACCTGCGTCGCGCCTTCTCCGGCATTGTAGCGGGTAACGTTAAGGAAGTGGGTATCCGCGCCATCGAAGAGTTTGGGCCATACAAAATCCACGGCGACAGTGAAATGATGCGTCGCATGGACGATCTCCTGCAAGGTTTTGTTGCGCAGCACCGTATGAAGCTGCCAGGCACCGCCTATATCCCCTGCTACGA
Organism: Citrobacter sp. RHB35-C17; assembly: GCF_013816795.1. Taxonomy (NCBI): domain Bacteria; kingdom Pseudomonadati; phylum Pseudomonadota; class Gammaproteobacteria; order Enterobacterales; family Enterobacteriaceae; genus Citrobacter; species Citrobacter sp. RHB35-C17. The sequence goes on from NZ_CP057150.1 coordinate 3,735,450, forward strand.
AATTTGCGCCTGACGCGAAAAGCGTTTCATGGACCGGGAGCGGCGAATGGCCCTTCCGGTTTTTCTATAATTACCAATGAGATAACACGTTCACTTTATTAAGCCTGCTAATACATCATACAAAAAATATCGCTACGCAAACGATTACCTCGCTAATGCAACCGCGTTTTATCATCCAGAATTTAAATTAGTCACAACAAACCACTATAAAGATCGCTTTTTACAACGTAACCTCCGCATCTGTCTGGCAATCCTTTCTGTCAATATGTTGTTAATGCTAGCCTTCGCACGCGTAAATTCGCTGTGATGTTTTTTTAACAGACCAATGATCCAAAAATATCCACATTAGAAGTGGATTATTGCATTTGAGATCGCGATCACTGATAGATTCATTAGTTAAATGTATCTTTCTGCCCGCAAATTACTACGGTTAAAAATTTTATAAAAATCGTCGCTGCAAGAATTTCGTTTTACGGTCAGGAACATTTTCCTGATTTTTAGCTTCCTCCAGGAGAAATAGATGGAAACCATTCAAACCAGCACAATTGCTTCGACTGAATCACGAAGCGCATGGCGCAAGACCGATACCATGTGGATGCTGGGCCTTTATGGCACGGCTATCGGTGCGGGCGTATTGTTCCTGCCAATCAACGCAGGTGTCGGTGGGATGATCCCACTGATCATCATGGCAATCCTCGCCTTCCCGATGACCTTCTTCGCCCACCGTGGTCTGACTCGCTTTGTGCTGTCCGGCAAAAATCCGGGTGAAGACATCACAGAAGTAGTTGAAGAGCACTTTGGTATCGGCGCGGGTAAACTGATTACCCTGCTGTACTTCTTCGCGATTTACCCGATTCTGTTGGTCTATAGTGTCGCGATCACCAACACGGTTGAGAGCTTCCTGACTCACCAGTTATCCATCACCCCGCCACCGCGTGCGATCCTGTCGCTGATCCTGATTGTCGGGATGATGACTATCGTTCGCTTCGGTGAGCAGATGATCGTGAAGGCAATGAGCATCCTGGTGTTCCCGTTTGTCGCTGCACTGATGCTGCTGGCACTGTACCTGATCCCACAGTGGAGCGGTGCTGCGCTGGAAACCCTGTCCTTTGATTCTGCGGCTACGACTGGCAACGGTCTGTGGATGACCCTGTGGCTGGCGATTCCGGTGATGGTGTTCTCTTTCAACCACTCTCCGATTATCTCTTCTTTCGCGGTAGCGAAGCGTGAAGAATACGGCGACGCGGCAGAGAAAAAATGCTCGAAGATTCTGGCATTCGCTCACATCATGATGGTGCTGACGGTGATGTTCTTTGTCTTCAGTTGCGTACTGAGTCTGACTCCGGCGGATCTGGCGGCAGCGAAAGAGCAGAACATCTCGATTCTGTCTTACCTGGCAAACCACTTTAATGCGCCGATCATCGCCTGGATGGCACCGATCATCGCAATGATTGCTATCACCAAATCCTTCCTCGGCCACTACCTGGGCGCGCGTGAAGGTTTCAACGGGATGGTCATCAAATCTCTGCGTGGTAAAGGCAAGTCTATCGAAATCAACAAACTGAACCGCATCACTGCGCTGTTCATGCTGGTAACGACCTGGATTGTCGCCACCCTGAACCCGAGCATCCTCGGTATGATTGAAACCCTGGGTGGTCCAATCATCGCGATGATCCTGTTCCTGATGCCGATGTACGCAATCCAGAAAGTACCGGCAATGCGTAAATACAGCGGTCACATCAGCAACGTGTTTGTTGTCGTGATGGGTCTGATTGCTATCTCCGCGATTTTCTACTCCCTGTTCAGCTAAGTTGTTTAGCGCCGCTTTCGGGCGGCGCTTCCTCCCTGATATAACCGCAATGGATGCCCTATGATTAGCGTATTCGATATTTTCAAAATCGGCATTGGCCCTTCCAGTTCACACACCGTTGGACCAATGAAAGCTGGCAAACAATTCACGGATGATCTGATTGCCCGCCATATTCTGACGGATGTCACCCGCGTGGTGGTGGATGTGTATGGCTCCCTGTCGCTGACGGGTAAAGGCCACCACACCGATATCGCGATTATCATGGGTCTGGCGGGAAATCTGCCGGATACCGTCGACATCGACGCCATCCCGGGCTTCATCCAGGATGTGAACACCCACGGGCGACTGCTGCTGGCGAACGGTCAGCATGAAGTTGAATTCCCGGTTGATAAGTGCATGAATTTCCATGCCGATAACCTGTCTCTGCACGAGAACGGGATGCGCATTACCGCGCTGGCGGGCGATAACGTCCTCTACAGCCAGACTTATTACTCCATTGGCGGTGGTTTCATCGTTGATGAAGAACATTTCGGTTTACCGAACAGTGCGCCGGTCAACGTACCGTATCCGTACAAATCGGCTGCCGATTTGCAAAAACACTGTCAGGAAACCGGACTTTCCCTTTCCGGTCTGATGATGCAAAACGAACTGGCATTACACAGCAAAGAAGAGCTGGAACAGCACTTTGCTAACGTCTGGGAGGTAATGCGCAGCGGCATTGAGCGCGGCATCACCACCGAGGGCGTTCTGCCTGGAAAACTGCGCGTTCCCCGCCGTGCGGCAGCGCTGCGTCGTATGCTGGTGAGCAGCGACAAAACCACCACCGATCCGATGGCGGTCGTTGACTGGATCAACATGTTCGCTCTGGCGGTAAACGAAGAGAACGCCGCTGGCGGACGCGTGGTTACTGCACCGACGAACGGCGCCTGTGGTATCGTGCCAGCCGTGCTCGCCTACTACGACAAATTCATCCGCGAAGTGAACGCTAACTCGCTGGCTCGCTACATGCTGGTCGCCAGTGCGATTGGCTCACTGTACAAGATGAATGCCTCCATTTCCGGCGCGGAAGTGGGCTGTCAGGGCGAAGTCGGTGTGGCCTGCTCGATGGCGGCGGCCGGTCTGGCAGAACTGCTGGGCGGCAGTCCGATGCAGGTGTGTATTGCTGCGGAAATCGGTATGGAACACAACCTCGGTCTGACCTGCGATCCAGTTGCAGGACAGGTTCAGGTACCGTGCATTGAGCGTAACGCCATTGCATCCGTCAAGGCGGTCAACGCAGCACGTATGGCCCTGCGCCGTACCAGCGAACCTCGCGTTTGTCTCGATAAAGTCATCGAAACCATGTACGAAACCGGTAAAGACATGAACGCCAAGTACCGCGAAACCTCTCGCGGCGGCCTGGCCATGAAGATTGTCACCTGCGATTAATCGTGCACTCAGAGGCCTCATTTTGCGAGGCCTCTTCCCGTCTTAGCCTCCTGCAATAGCCTGCTTCCGTCCTGAATGTTACCCTACACGCTGACTGGTAAGGGAGAACACCGTGGCTGTCCATCTGCTCATCGTCGACGCACTCAATTTAATTCGCCGGATCCACGCCGTTCAGGGTTCGCCCTGTGTGGAGACCTGTCTGCACGCGCTTGACCAGCTGATTGTCCACAGCCAGCCCACCCACGCCGTGGCGGTGTTTGATGATGAAGCGCGTAACAGTGGATGGCGTCACCAGCGTCTTCCGGACTACAAAGCCGGTCGTCCACCGATGCCGGATGAACTGCACAATGAGATGCCCACCCTGCGCACGGCCTTTGAACAGTGTGGCGTCGCGTGTTGGGTGTCGAGCGGCAATGAAGCCGATGATTTGGCGGCAACCCTGGCGGTAAAAGTCACACAAGCGGGCCACCAGGCGACTATCGTGTCGACTGACAAAGGCTATTGCCAGTTGCTCTCTCCGACGTTACGCATTCGCGATTACTTTCAGAAACGCTGGCTGGATGCGCCGTTCATTGAAAAAGAGTTTGGCGTTCAACCGCAGCAGTTGCCGGATTACTGGGGACTGGCGGGGATCAGCAGTTCAAAAGTACCCGGCGTCGCCGGTATTGGCCCGAAAAGCGCCACCCAACTGTTGGTGCAGTTTCAGACGCTGGAAGGTCTCTACGCACATCTGGATGAAGTGCCGGTAAAATGGCGTAAGAAGCTGGAGGCTCACCGGGAGATGGCATTCTTATGCCGTGATATCGCACGGTTGCAAACCGATTTGCAGCTTGACGGAAACCTGCAACAGTTGCGTCTGGCACGATAGCATTGCGGGCCGGATGGCGCAGACCGTCCGACCCGGCACACAAACCACGACGACTCTGCACCGCTTATTCTTCGATACGTAATCCGTAGGTTTTAAACTTCTCGAGCACTACGGCGATTTCTTCATCGGATAACACCGGCACCGGATCCATCACCGCCAGCGTCTTCATATAGAGTTGCGCCAGCACTTCCACCTCGTGCGCCAGCCACAGTGCCTTTTGCAGGTTCTCCTCGCAGGCAATTAAACCGTGGTGTTGCAGCAGCGTGGCTTTGCGATTTTTCAGCGCCACGACCACATGTTCTGAGAGTTTGCGAGTGCCAAAAGTGGCGTAGGGCGCGCAGGGAATGGAATTCCCTCCCGCCGCCGCAATCATATAGTGGATGGCCGGGATCGGCCGGTTGAGAATAGACACTGCGGTACAATGAATGGCGTGGTTATGCACAACAGCATTCGCTTCCGGGCGAGTCTGATAAGCCGCCAGATGAAAGCGCCATTCGCTGGACGGTAATTTCCCCTCTTCGTATTTGCCGTCGTTATCCACGTAGACAATCATCTGTTCGGTCATACGTTCATAAGGAATGCCGCTCGGGGTAATCAACATACCGTCCTGATAACGCGCGCTCACATTTCCCGCCGTCCCCTGGTTTAATCCCAGGCGCGTCATTTCAAGACAGGTTTCAATAATTTCTCGAGATAAACGAGTTCTTTCCATCTCAGTTCTCCGGGGTACTCGGTTCAATGACTGATAACACTCTTTTTGTCGCGCGTATTATTTTTGTCTTAAGCGCTTAATTAATTTCATTTCAACTTTTACCGTCTCATGAACAGGGCGATCTTCGATGGCGTTGAGCATCATTGTGAACGCTTTTTCCGCCCAGGCGTTCTCATCCTGCTGCATTGACCACACGTTATTGGACAAGAATCCCAGCATCGGATGTTCGTCAAACGTACCGATATTGATCTCGGGCGGAATAACGCCAAAACGGTCACGAATGGCTCTTACTGCCCCTTCCAGCACCGGTAATGACGAGGCGATAAACGCCTGCGGACATCCTGCTTCGTCGATCAAAGCCTGCATGATCTGGTATCCCCCTTCCGGGGTGTTCACCGGCCCTTCGCGCACCCAGTCACGATGATGAATCCCTTTTTTACTGAGCGCATTCAGGTAACCCGTCAGACGGTCGCTGATACTGGGCAAACCGGTATCGCCCACCAGAAACCAGACCGGTAACTTTTCAGCATCCAGCAAACTTTGGGTTAAATGTTCACCGCCTGAAATATTGTGACTTTCCACCAGCGCGTTATCCGTGTATTTAAAATCACGGTCCAGCAATACCATCGGTTTTCTCACCTGACGTAAATGATGCTGCTGGTTTTCTAACGTTGACGGGACAATAAAAAGACCGTCCACATTACGGGCAATTAAAGCCTTGGTGATTTTGTTTTCGTAATCGACATCATCATAAGTACAGCTAATCATCAGCTGATAACCGGATCGGCGGCAGCGCTGCTCGAGTTTCTCTGCCAATGTGGCAAAGAAGACGTTAGAAATATTGGGAACAATCAGGCCAAGCGTATCCGTTTTATTCAGCTTCAGGCTGCGGGCGGAATGGTTAATCACATAACCATATCGCTCAACATATTCATTAATACGCGTTTGCGTTTTGAGGCTGATTCGATACTGTTCAGCTTTTCCGTTTAGCACCAGTCTCACGGTTGTCACCGATAAATTCAGGTCGCTGGCTATCTGTTCTACTGTTTTAGCCATGTATGTGCCCCAGTCACCGTCCAAGCGTCAATTGACAATCATAAAAGCATTTTACACTTTTGTCTTACCGCATCAGTCGGTTAAGCGCACGCCGTTGATCTCACCTGGTAAGCGGGGGCGAAGATACCGCCCCCTGCCGGTTTATTTCTTACCGAAAGGATGTAACAACTTGTCTATTTCCGGCGTATTGATGTTCTGGGCGCTCACAAATTTCACCGGGATATCGATCTCTTTCGCGACCGTTTGCCCGGACAGTGCCGCATTCAGGGTTTTAATCCCCTGGTAACCAATCTGATAAGCATCCTGGACGACAAAGCCCTGGATCACACCGGTGTTCAGGAAGTGAATAATCGCTTCGGTACTGTCAAAACCAATGACTTTCACTTTCCCTTTCAGATTCTGACTGTCGATAGCGTTGGCGACGCCCAGCGTTGAGCCTTCATTGGTGCCATAAATCCCGGCCAGATCGGGGTTGGCCTGAATCATATCAATGGTCTTATCCATCGCTTTTTGTGGATCGCCATCACTGTACTGTACGGGCAGCACCTTGATATCCGGATACTTTTCCTTCATGCGGGCAATGAACCCTTCCGAGCGTTCAATCGCTGACGACGTCCCGGCGACATGAGCGATAATGCCGACTTTACCTTTATTATTCACTTGCGCCGCCAGCGCGTCCGCCGCTTCAGCGCCAGCTTTGCGGTTATTGGTCGCCACGAAGCTAACCGGAATATCCGAGTTTACGCCGGAGTCAAAGGTGACAACCTTAATACCACGCGAATTCGCCGTTTCCACCAGCGGAGCAAGCGCATTGGCATCCAGCGCCGCCAGCAGCAGACCGTTCGGCTTTTGCGCCATGGCGTTTTCAACCAGCTGAATTTGTTCCGCAATCTGAGTTTCGTCCGCAGGTCCGACATAGCTGGTTTTATCGCCCAACTCTTTCGCTGCTGCTTCCGTCCCCATTTTCACGGTTTGCCAGAATTCATGCTGGAAGCCTTTACTGATGACCGGAAGGTTCAAATCTTTCGCTAGCGCACTGGAAGTGATGCACGCCAGCAGGGATAACGCATAGACAAAATGCCTGGTTTTCATTGTTGTACTCCGTTGTGAGTGTGTCACCCTTAACGTCAGGGTCAGTGTTCCCCGTGACTGCCGGGAGCGTAAATCAACGAATCTTTTTGCGTAACGTATCGAGGTAGACAGCGGCGACGACCACAATGCCCATCGCAACCATTTGCCAGAACTGAGAGACCCCCATCAGGTTCAGGCCGTTTTTCAATACGCTCATAATGAATGCACCGATGATGGTGCCGCCAATAGTGCCAATTCCGCCCATCAGACTGGTGCCGCCGATCACCACTGCGGCAATGGCTTCCAGTTCATAACCGACGCCGACCGTTGGCTGACCGGAGTTTAGACGCGAGGCCAGAATCACCCCGGCAATGCCGGTCAGCAGGCCGCAGAAGGCATAGACAAAGATTTTGACGCGCTGAACGTTGATCCCGGAAAGGTGCGCCGCCACTTCATTACTGCCCACGGCATAGACATAGCGACCAATTACCGTTTTCTTGAGGATGTAGCCGGCGACCAGCGCCACAATCACCAGATAAAACACGGGATACGGCAGCACATCGAATAAACGCCCCTGCGCCAGCAATTTGAAGGTGGGATAATCGGCGAAATAGATAGCGCGCCCATCCGTCATCACCATGTTCATTCCCCGAACGGACATCATCAGACCCAGCGTGGCGATGAACGGGGGAATCGTCATTTTGGTCACCAGCAGACCATTCACGTAGCCACACAACCCTCCTGCCAGCACGCCTGCCAAAATACAGACCGGCAACGGCAATCCGAGCGTCGCGCAGATGCCGACCGCAACGCCGGAAAACGCCACCACCGAACCTAAAGAGAGGTCGATCCCTGCGGTGATAATCACAAACGTTACGCCAATGGCCATAATGCCGATAACCGACGTTTGCAGCGCAATTGTCATAATATTTTCGGTATTAAAGAAAAACGGCGAACTGAAACTGAAAAAGACAACCAGGATAATCAAACTAAAAAGCGGTGCAAGGCGCATTAAAAGTTCTTTATTAATTTTTATTTTCTTATTATTGCTGTCTGAAGAGGTTACAGAGATGGTCATGATTTAATCCTCTAACGTCGCATATTGCATGATTTTTTCTTGTGTGGCGTTATCAGCAGTTAATTCTCCGGTAATACGACCACTGCGCATAACTAAGATACGATCGCACATACCCAGCACCTCCGGTAATTCCGAAGAAATCATAATGATCGATTTCCCTTTTGCCACGAGGCGATTCATTAATTCATAGATTTCCAGCTTAGCGCCGACATCAATTCCACGTGTAGGTTCATCAAAAATAAGAATATCGGTATCTTTGCACACCCAACGGGCAATAATAATTTTTTGCTGATTTCCCCCACTCAAATTCAGGGCCGCCTGTTCAAGGTGTGGCGTTTTGATTCTGAGCGTCCTGACCTGCTCTTCACTCTTTTGCTGGCAGCGTTTCGAATCAACGTGACCAAAACGGTCGGCATATTCAGGGTAATTTCCCAACATAATATTGCGCTCAACGGACAGATTAAGCGCCAGTCCCTCTTTTTTACGGTCTTCGGTTAAATAGCTAATGCCTTGCGCAATGGCGTCAGAAATCCCCTTTATCACAATGGTCTTACCGTTCAACTTAATGGTTCCACTGTCGATGGGGTCGGCGCCAAAAATGGCGCGCGCCAGCTCCGTACGCCCGGCGCCCATCAACCCGGCAAAACCCAGTATCTCGCCCCGGTTCAACGTAAAGTCGATGTTATTGAGCACGCCTTTGCGCGTGAGGCCGTTAACCTCCAGCACCGGTTCCTGATGCGTCCGCGCTTCCCGGCGAGGATAGATATTCCCCAGTTCACGCCCGACCATCATCGCAATCAGCTCACTGATCTTCACGGTTTCATAATCAACGGTATCAATGTATTGACCGTCGCGCATAACCGTCGCTCGATCGGCAATCAGCGCTAACTCTTCCAGGCGATGCGAGATGTAGACAATCCCGGTCCCCTGCGCTTTAAGCAGGCGGGTCACCTGGAATAAGCTTTCTATTTCTGTTTCCGTCAGCGCCGCGGTGGGTTCATCCATAATCAGGATTTTGGCATTGACGGATATCGCTTTCGCGATCTCCACCATCTGCTGTTGCGCCACGGTCAGGTCTGACACCAACGTTTCTGGCGAAATATTCAGGTTTAATTTCTGCAAAATCTCGGTTGCCGCCTGTCGCTGCTGTTTTTCATCCAGCCGCCAACGGTTATTTTTACAAAACTCTCTGCCGATAAAGATATTCTCTTCCACGGTTAATTCAGGAAAGAGATTAAATTCCTGATGAATAATGGTAATCCCGGCATTCTGCGCGCTGAGCGGATCGCTGAATGACACAGGCTTCCCCTCAAATATAATATCCCCTTCATCCGGTTGATAAACACCGGACAAAATTTTCATCAGCGTGGATTTGCCTGCACCATTTTCACCTAATAGCGCATGCACTTCGCCCTTGCGAAGAGTAAAGTTCACATTACTCAACGCTAATACGCCGGGAAAGCGTTTGGTAATATGATTCATCTGTAAAAATGTTTCGGACATTGCTGCTTTCCTCAATAATCAGAAACTGCAGGCAGTGAATCAGGCGAAGTGCATTCTCAGGGAGCGAGCGTCACCATGAATGTGAATACTTCCTGAAAACACGTTTACGTCACGTCGATATGTTGCCAGATATTGCTAACTCGAGTTAGCGAATTGCCCTTTAAAGCTATTTTAGCCACCAAAAATAGCCAAATCATTTGGGTTAAAACTGTGATACCGCACAGACATTTATTTATAAGCATCTGATTTTAAATATTTTACTAAATTTGACTGTCATTTAATTATTTGATGCAGATCGAATTTTAACCACTTCTCGTGAAGCCCCTCACAATCCCATCAGAAAAAAGTTGTGTAAAAAACACGCCAATACCTAAGCTAACTCGAGTTAGCAGATTTACCTGTTTCAGCCGACTGCTGCGGTGGTGCCCTGTCATCCACCTGAGCAGCACGCCTATACGTGAAATGAGGAACCCCGAATGAAGAAGATCAGCCTGCCGAAAATTGGTATTCGTCCGGTTATTGATGGACGCCGAATGGGCGTTCGTGAATCTCTGGAAGCACAGACGATGAATATGGCAAAGGCCACTGCCGCCCTGCTGACAGAAAAACTGCGCTACGCCTGTGGCACCCCGGTTGACTGCGTTATTGCCGACACCTGTATTGCCGGAATGGCAGAATCCGCCGCCTGTGAGGAAAAGTTCAGCAGTCAAAACGTCGGCCTGACAATCACCGTAACACCGTGCTGGTGCTACGGTAGCGAAACCATCGATATGGATCCCCTGCGCCCGAAAGCCATCTGGGGCTTTAACGGTACCGAACGTCCGGGCGCGGTCTACCTGGCTGCCGCGCTGGCAGCGCATAGCCAAAAAGGGATCCCAGCGTTCTCCATCTACGGCCAGGATGTACAGGATGCCGGAGATACATCGATCCCAGCCGACGTTGAGGAAAAACTGCTGCGATTCGCCCGGGCAGGGCTCGCCGTCGCCAGCATGAAGGGAAAAAGCTACCTTTCGCTGGGCGGGGTGTCGATGGGGATCGCTGGTTCCATCGTCGATCATCATTTCTTTGAGTCCTGGCTGGGGATGAAGGTCCAGTCCGTCGATATGACCGAACTGCGCCGCCGCATCGATCAAAAAATCTATGACGAAGCCGAGCTGGAAATGGCGTTGGCGTGGGCGGATAAACACTTCCGCTACGGTGAAGATAAAAACGCGAAGCAATATCAACGCAACGCCGAACAGAGCCGAGCCATCCTGCGGGAAAGCCTGCTGATGGCAATGTGCATTCGCGACATGATGCAAGGAAATCCTAAGCTCGCGGAGATGGGACGCGTGGAGGAGTCACTCGGTTATAACGCGATTGCCGCAGGCTTCCAGGGACAGCGTCACTGGACCGATCAATATCCCAACGGTGATACCGCCGAAGCGCTACTGAACAGTTCTTTTGACTGGAACGGTGTACGCGAACCGTTTGTTGTCGCCACCGAAAACGACAGTCTGAACGGCGTAGCCATGCTGCTGGGACATCAGTTGACCGGCACCGCGCAGGTCTTTGCCGATGTGCGTACCTACTGGTCACCAGAAGCGGTTGAACGCGTGACCGGTCAGCCGCTGACCGGACGGGCAGAACACGGCATTATCCATCTGATCAACTCCGGTTCCGCCGCGCTGGATGGCACCTGTAAACAGCGTGACAGCGAAGGAAAACCGACGATGAAACCACACTGGGAGATCACGCAGCAGGAGGCTGACGCCTGCCTCGCGGCAACCGAGTGGTGTCCGGCAATCCATGAATATTTTCGCGGCGGCGGTTATTCATCACGCTTCCTGACCGAAGGCGGCGTGCCGTTCACTATGACCCGCGTGAACATCATCAACGGCCTGGGACCAGTGCTGCAAATTGCGGAAGGCTGGAGCGTCGAGCTACCAAAAGAGGTCCATGACACCCTCGACAAACGCACCGACTCCAGTTGGCCTACCACCTGGTTTGCGCCACGTCTTACCGGCAAAGGACCGTTCTCCGACGTCTATTCCGTGATGGCGAACTGGGGGGCAAACCACGGCGTGCTGACCGTCGGCCACGTCGGCGCAGACTTCATCACCCTCGCCGCGATGCTGCGCATTCCAGTCTGCATGCACAATGTGGAAGAGGCGAAAATTTACCGCCCTTCCGCCTGGGCCGCACACGGGATGGATACAGAAGGCCAGGACTACCGCGCCTGTCAGAACTACGGGCCACTGTATAAACGTTAAGGATCGCGCAACTGCCTGATGGCGACGCTGGCACATCTTATCTGGTCTACGGGGAATGACTCGTGGGCCGGATAAGCACAGCGCCATCCGGCAACGGGAGTCATTATGAAAAATGAAATCATCCTGGTTCTCGACTGTGGCGCGACCAACGTGCGGGCCATTGCCGTAGATCGTCAGGGACACATCGTTGCTCGTGCGGCGGTTGCTAATGCCAGCGAGGTAGCCACGGAAAACACCGCCTGGCATCAGTGGTCGCTGGACGCCATCCTGCAACGTTTCGCACAGTGCTGCCGGACACTGTCGGCTGAACTTTCGGCCTTTCAGATCCGCGCTATCACCGTCACCACCTTTGGCGTTGACGGCGCGCTGGTCGATGAAAACGGCGAATTGCTCTACCCAATCATCAGTTGGAAATGCCCGCGCACTGCCGCGATAATGGAAAATATCAGCCGCTTTATGCCGCCGCGTCAGTTGCAGACGCTTTCCGGCGTCGGCGCATTCAGCTTCAACACCTTATATAAGCTGATTTGGCTTAAAGAAAATCACCCGCAACGGCTGGATCAAGCCCACGCCTGGCTGTTTATCTCCTCACTCATTACTCATCGCCTGACCGGCGAATTCACCACTGACATCACCATGGCGGGCACCAGCCAAATGCTGGATATTCAGCAGCGGGATTTCAGCGCCGATATCTTGCAGGCCGCAGGGTTGCCGAGACGGCTCTTCCCGCGACTCGTGGAAGCCGGTGAACTGGTAGGTTCGTTGCGGCCCGCAATGGCAACGATGCTCGGTCTCCCACCGGGAATTCCCGTGATCTCTGCCGGACACGATACCCAGTTCGCGCTGTTTGGCGCCGGTGCGGGGCAAGATGAGCCAGTTCTCTCTTCCGGCACGTGGGAAATCCTGATGGTGCGTAGCACCAGAGTCAATACAGCGTTACTGAGCAGTCATGCCGGTTCAACCTGTGAACTGGACAGCCAGCCGGGGCTTTACAATCCGGGGATGCAATGGCTTGCCTCCGGCATCCTTGAATGGGTGCGCAAGCTGCTGTGGACACCCGAAACCCCGTGGCAAACCTTGATTGCGGAAGCGCAAGCGGTTCCCGCCGGGGCCGATGGCGTGCGGATGCAGTGCGAGCTGCTCTCCTCTGTGGATGCAGGCTGGCGTGGCGTCACCCTGAATACCACCCGCGGTCATTTCTATCGCGCGGCGCTGGAAGGATTAACGGACCAGTTGCGACATAACCTGCATACGCTGGAAAAAATTGGCCAGTTCAACGCCACAGAACTGCTGCTGGTCGGAGGTGGGAGTCGCAATACGCTATGGAATCAGATTAAGGCCAACACCCTGGAGATCCCCATCAAAGTGCTGGATGACGCAGAAACCACCGTTGCCGGCGCGGCGATGTACGGCTGGTACGGTATCGGTGCGTTTTCCAGCCCGCAACAGGCCAGAGAACAAGTGCGCTACCAGTACCGTTATTTCTATCCCGAAACACTGTAAAGGAATCTCGCATGCTTAAAACGATTTCTCCCCTCATTTCGCCGGAGTTACTTAAAGTACTGGCGCAAATGGGACACGGCGATGAGATTATTTTCTCAGACGCGCACTTCCCGGCGCACAGCATGGGACCGCAGGTGATCCGTGCGGATGGTCTCAGCGTCAGCGACTTACTGCGAGCCGTGATCCCGCTGTTTGAACTCGACAGCTATGCGCCACCGCTGGTGATGATGGCTGCCGTCGAGGGCGATACCCTTGACCCGCACGTTGAAACACGCTATCGCGAAGCGCTTTCCCTACAGGCGCCATGCCCGGAGATCGCGCGAATCGATCGTTTCGCCTTCTACGCCCGTGCACAAAAGGCCTTTGCCATTGTTATCACCGGCGAGTGCGCAAAGTACGGGAATATTCTTTTAAAAAAAGGGGTAACCCCGTAATCTCAATCGCGGTCAGGGCATTTGATTGAGAGGTGAGAAGAGATGAAAGCGGCACGCCAGCAGACGATTGTGGATCTGCTCAGTCAGCATAAAAGCCTGACCACCGAAGCACTGGCCGTTCAGCTCAACGTCAGTAAAGAGACGATCCGCCGCGATCTCAGTGAACTACAGGAACAAGGGAAGGTTCTGCGCAACCACGGGCGCGTTAAAAGAATCGCCCGGGAAAACCCGGACAGTGGCGATCCCTTCCATATACGGCTGAAGAGCCATTACGCGCACAAAGCCGATATTGCCCGAAAGGCGCTGAGCTGGATTGAAGAAGGGATGGTGATTGCGCTGGATGCCAGCTCCACCTGCTGGTATCTGGCGCGGCAACTACCGGATATCAATATACAGGTTTTCACCAACAGCCAGCCGATTTGTCAGGAGCTCGGCAAACGCCAACAACTTCAGCTCATCAGTTCTGGTGGCAGGCTGGAGCGCAAACACGGCTGCTACGTCAACCCCGCACTCATTTCACAACTCAAATTTCTTGATATCGATCTGTTCATTTTTTCCTGCGAAGGGATCGACCGCCACGGCGTACTGTGGGATTCCAGCACCTTCAACGCGGATTTCAAATCAGTCCTGCTGAAACGCGCGTCACAGTCGTTATTGCTGATCGACAAAAGCAAATTCAATCGTTCCGGAGAAGCCCGACTCGGTCATCTGGACGACGTAACGCATATTGTGTCGGACACGCCGCAGTCATAACCACTAACGGGAATGGGTTGCAGACCTGATGAACAACAGTGCATCAGATCTGCAACGGCGCGAGCTAGCGCTCGTCGCGACGTCCGCCTACGGCGGCCCACAGGCGACGCACGTGCACCGTCACTTCTTCACGGTCGTGGTACAACTGCCGCGCCTGAATTTGCGCATTCACACCATGCTCATCAAGCTGCGCCTGGAGATAGGCCAGATTCTGCGAGACCTCTTCGTAGCGTTTTTTCATTGGCAACTTGAGGTTAAAGATAGTTTCCCGGCACCAGCCGTTGACCAACCACTGCGCCATCAACGCCGCCACTTTCGCCGGCTTCTCAACCATATCGCACACCATCCACGAGATGTTGTTGCGGTTGGGGCGATACTTAAAGCCGTCTTCGCGCAGCCAGGTAACCTGTCCGGTATCCATCAGACTTTGCGCCATCGGGCCGTTATCGACCGAATACACCCACATATTGCGTTTGACCAGTTGATAGGTCCAGCCGCCGGGGCAGGCACCTAAATCCACCGCGTACATCCCGTTTGCCAGACGCTCATCCCACTCATCTTGCGGAATAAACACGTGCAACGCCTCTTCCAGCTTCAGCGTCGAGCGGCTGGGCGCATCGGCCGGGAACTTCAGGCGCGGAATGCCCATATAGTACGGCGAGTTATTACTGGCATACGAGTAACCGGTATAGCAGCAGCCTGGCGCGATAAAAAAGACGTGCACCACCGGGCGCTTCGGCGTCTCATAATTCGTCAGCACGCCAGCCTCGCGCAGGGCGGCTCGCAGCGGCACCGTGAATTTGCGACAGAACTTCATCAGCTCTTTACTTTCGTTCGTATCCGCCACTTCCACGCGCAGATCGCCACCCTTTTCCACCACGCCCTGCAACATGCCGACAATCGGCGTAATGCGATCTTCCGGCGGCAAGTGCTGGAGCAACTCGCCGACCACAAACCACTGGCGTGCAAAAATCAGCGAACTGAATGGCAGCTCGCTGATAATTTTTTCGGCGTCTTCGGCCTGATAGCATTCATAGATGACATAGCCCGCATTTTCTTTGACGCGGGCAAAACCGAAATACTCCCGACGCCCTGCTTTATCGGTGATTTCTGCGGCACACTCTTTTTCAAAGCCCGGGCGACACAACAACACAACCTTATTCATGAACTACGCCCTTACGCTTCAAACGGATAGCGCCGATTAACATCAGCACCCAACCTGCCAGGAAGCTGACGCCGCCGACAGGGGTAACAAACGCCCACAGGCGCAGATGAGACAGTGCCAGGCAATACAGGCTGCCGCTAAACAGCACCGTTCCTAGCGCGAGGAAAACGCTACTCCAGTAAAACCAGATGCTGATCCGGCGTTGCATCGCAACCGACAGCCCGAATATCGCCAGCGTATGAAACGCCTGATATTGCAGGCCGGTCTGGATCCAGCTCATTTCAACCACACCGAGGGTTTTGCTCAGGACATGCGCACCGAAAGCCCCCAGAGCGACATAAATAAAGCCGCTGATAGCGGCAAAAATCAGCATAAAACGGCTGGTCATGGTAATACCCTACGTAAGTTATTGTTCGTAACGAAAGCGGAATTTCTCTTGTTCCGTGGCCGCTTTCGCCAGTATCCACTGACGGAAGGCGGCTATTTTACCCAGTTCTGCCTGACTGTCATGACAAACCAGATAAAATGCGTTTTTACTGACCAGTACATCATTAAACGGGCAGACCAGTCGCCCCGCTTCAATTTCTGACTGCGCCATCACGTTATTCGCCAGCGCTACGCCCTGTCCGTGGATAGCGGCCTGCAGCACCATCGCGCTGTGGCTAAAGATAGGGCCCTGCTGGACGTTGATGTGATTTAACCCTAGCTGTCGCGTGTAAGTTTGCCAGTCACGACGTGAGGCATCATGTAGCAAAGTATGCGAAGCCAAATCCTCTGGCGATTTCAGGGGTTTATCGCCCGTCAACAGCAACGGCGAACACACCGGCAACAGATATTCGGCGTACAATTTCTCTACGCGCAGTCCAGGCCAGTTACCGCGACCATAAAAAATCGCCACGTCAACATCGTCCGCCAGTTTGTCTTCCTGACGGTCCACGGCCTGGATTCTGACGTCAATTCCCGGATAAGCTGAGTTAAAGCTAGAGAGTCGGGGCACCAGCCACTGAATCGCAAAACTGGGCAATAAACTGACCGTCAACGCCCCCTTTGCACTTCGCGCCTGAAGTTTACGCGTCGCTTCGGTTAATTGCGAAAAAATCTCTTTTATGTCGAGAAAGTAGCTCTGTCCTTCTTCAGTAAGAAGAAGAGAACGGTTGCGTCGGCGAAACAGCTTAAGCCCCAAAAAATCCTCAAGTGACTTGATTTGGTGGCTTACTGCGGCCTGCGTCACAAAAAGCTCTTCTGCTGCGCGGGTGAAGCTCAGATGCCGTGCGGCGGCATCAAAAACACGTAATGCGTTCAGAGGTGGAAGTCGTTTTGACATGGCTTTTAAACTTTGATGTTAAAAGAATTTAACAATTAAGCTACACTGTGTAACCTATTAGTTTTTTTAATCTGAGCCATTATAATTTGTCCGTTGAGGAACTACCAGCAAATACCTATAGTGGCGGCACTTCCTGAGCCGGAACGAAAAGTTTTATCGGAATGCGTGTTCTGGTGGGCTTTTGGCTTACGGTTGTGATGTTGTGTTGTTGTGTTTGCAATTGGTCTGCGATTCAGACCACGGTAGCAACGCTACCCTTTTTCACTTCCTGTACATTTACCCTGTCTGTCCATAGTGATTAATGTAGCACCGCCAATTTGCGGTGCTTTTTTTTACCTACTCTCTACCGACTACTGATCCAACTCGACCATCTCTTTCACATCGGTACGATTGATCTGCTGTTTGTTGCCATTAGCGTCCTTGTACGAAATCATCCCGGTTTCATCATCGGTTTTCGGCTTACCGTCCGCAACGATGCTACGCCCGTCATTGGTGTGCATCACGTAGTTCGGACCGGAACAGGCGCTCAGGGCAAAAGTCAGCATACATGCGGAAATAATTGCGGCAGTCTTTTTCATCTTCTTCTCCTTAAAGCTGTTTATGCTATTAAAAACGTACTCCGTAACAGGCAAAAAGATTTGCCTAACATAATTCAGCATAAGCTACTGGTCTGATTTCGCCACAACATCCAGAAGATTCCTGGTGACCGTACACTTCTTGAATCAACGACCAATTTGCGCCACGATCGGATTACTGAACCGAGGAATACCATGAACGCTTTCAATCCCGCGCAGTTTCGCGCGCAATTTCCGGCACTCGCTGACGCGGGCGTCTATCTGGATAGCGCCGCGACGGCCCTTAAACCGCAGGCCGTCATCGAGGCGACCCGGCAGTTCTATAGCCTGAGCGCTGGCAACGTCCATCGCAGCCAGTTCGCCGAAGCCCAGCGCCTGACCGCGCGCTATGAGGCCGCACGGGAAAAAGTGGCGCATTTGCTGAATGCGCCAGATGACAAAACCATCGTCTGGACCCGGGGCACGACGGAGGCCATCAATATGGTGGCGCAGAGTTATGCCCGCCCTCGCCTGCAACCGGGCGATGAAATCATCGTCAGCGTCGCGGAGCATCACGCGAATCTCGTGCCGTGGCTGATGCTCGCAGAGCAAACTGGGGCGAAAGTGGTCAAGCTGCCGCTCAATGCCCAGCACCTGCCTGACGTTGAACGTCTGCAGACAACCATCACCCCGCGCAGCCGAATTCTCGCGCTGGGGCAGATGTCGAACGTGACCGGCGGCTGCCCGGACTTAGCCCGTGCCATTACCCTCGCCCATGCCGCGGGCATGGTAGTGATGGTGGATGGCGCGCAGGGAGCCGTCCATTTCCCGGTGGATGTCCAGGCGCTCGACATCGATTTCTACGCCTTCTCAGGCCATAAGCTGTACGGTCCAACCGGTATCGGCGTGCTTTACGGCAAACCGGCGCTGCTGGAGGCCATGTCGCCATGGCTCGGTGGCGGTAAGATGATCAACGACGTCAGTTTCGAGGGCTTCACTACCCAGGCCGCACCGTGGAAGCTTGAAGCAGGTACCCCTAACGTCGCTGGCGTGATTGGCATGAGCGCCGCGCTGGAATGGCTAGCCGATGTTGATATCACCCAGGCGGAAAGCTGGAGTCGGGGGCTGGCTACACTGGCGGAAGAGGCGCTGGCCCAGCGTCCGGGATTTCGCTCATTTCGCTGTCAGGACTCCAGTCTGCTGGCCTTTGATTTTGCTGGTGTTCATCATAGCGATATGGTCACCCTGCTGGCGGAATATGGTATTGCGCTACGTGCCGGTCAGCACTGCGCGCAGCCGCTGCTGGCTGAACTTGGCGTCTCGGGTACGCTACGTGCCTCATTCGCACCGTATAATACCCAAAGTGATGTGGATGCGTTGATCAACGCCGTTGATCGCGCCCTGGAAATACTGGTGGATTAATGACTAGCCCAATGTTTGCCGGACACCCGTTTGGCACAACCGTAACCGAAGAGACGTTGCGTCATACCTTTATCCCGCTGACCCAGTGGGAAGACAAATATCGACAGCTGATTTTGCTCGGTAAACAGCTGCCGGCACTGCCCGACGATCTCAAAGCGCAGGCTAAAGAGATCGCGGGCTGCGAAAATCGCGTCTGGCTGGGATATACGCGCTCTGAAAAGGGCACTTTACACTTTTTCGGCGACAGTGAAGGTCGCATCGTGCGCGGACTGCTGGCGGTATTACTGACCGCCGCAGAAGGGAAAACCGCAGCGGAACTGCTGGCCCATTCGCCGCTGGCCTTGTTTGATGAACTGGGATTACGCACTCAGCTCAGCGCGTCGCGCAGTCAGGGGCTGGAGGCACTCAATGAAGCGATCGTCGAAGCGGCTCACGCTGCCGGATGACGACGCAGGCTCGTCTTCCGGCCTGCGACGCATTGCCCCGCGCAAGTGAATCTCAGCCCTGACGCGCCGCTTTTGCCATCATCTTTTTTAACGCATGGGATACTGCTACAAAACCGAACGTGGCGGTAACCATCGTTGCCGCACCGAACCCCGACGCACAGTCCATTCGTTTGGGTCCTTCCGCCGTCGCCTTCGTGGCGCACACACTGCCATCAGACTGCGGATACACCAGCGCTTCCGTTGAAAACACGCAGTCGACGCCGAGTTTGCCTTTGCTGTTTTTCACGACGCCAAAATCGCTTTTCAGTCGTTCGCGCAGTTTCGCCGCCAGCGGATCCTGAATCGTTTTCGCCAGGTCAACAACCTGAATCTGCGTCGGATCGATCTGCCCACCCGCGCCGCCGGTGGTCACCAGCGGGATCTTATTGCGCCGACAGTACGCAATCAGCGCCGCTTTTGGCCGCACGCTGTCAATCGCGTCAATCACATAGCTAAAGCCTGCGCTCATGTATTCTGCGACGCTATCCGGCGTTACAAAATCATCGACTACCGTCACCCGGCACTCGGGGTTAATCTGGCGGATACGCTCAGCCATCACCTCGGCTTTCGCCAGCCCAACAGTGTCGCGCAGAGCATGGATCTGGCGGTTGGTGTTGGTCACGCACACGTCATCCATATCGATGAGCGTAATCGCGCCAATCCCGGTTCGCGCCAGAGCTTCTGCCGCCCAGGAACCGACGCCGCCGATCCCAACCACGCAGATATGCGCATCGGCAAACAATTGCAGGGCTTTTTCACCATACAGACGCGCGGTGCCGCCAAAACGCTGACGCCAGGCATCACTGATAACCACAGACATAACACCTCAAATTCATTAATATCGAACGGTATGACTGCCTGATGGCGGCTGCGCCTTATCAGGCCTACCCGATGATGTAGACGGATAAGCGAAGCGCCATCCGACAACTAGCCGCTGAACACGTTACCTGCGCCCGGTGCGCTCTTCAGCACCCACACGCGACCATAGTGATTGTACCAGCCTGCGCGGTGTCCGGCGTCTGGCCCGATGCCCTGGTAAATGTCAAAGTGCTGGCCTTTAATCGCCCCGCCGACATCCAGCGCCACCATCAGGCGCAGTTCATACTGCCCGTTAAATTTCCCGTTGTTGTCCAGCAGCGGGACTTCGGCGAGCAGCGTGGTGCCTGCCGGAATAATACTGCGGTCAGACGCCACCGACGCGCGACCAATCAGCGGTACAGCACTGGCGCCTTTCACCGGGGCAAAAGATTGCGGTTTAAAGAAGACGAATGACGGATTCTGCTCCAGCAGCTCACGCACTTCTGCTTCGCTGTGGGTTTCGCCCCAGTGGCGAATCGCCTGCATCGACATATCTTCTTTCTTCACTTCACCGCGATCGATCAGTACTTTGCCGATGCTGCGATAGGCATGCCCATTTTTCCCGGCATAGCTGAAGAAGTTCAACGGGGAGCCGTCGCCAAAATCGATATAGCCGCTACCCTGCACGTCCATGATGAAGTTATCCATCAGAGAGTTGCTGTACGCCAGAATGTAGTTCTCGCTCAGTGCGCCCGCGTAAATCTCCGCGCGAGACGGCAAGCGTCCCCGTTTCGGCGGCATGCGATAGATTGGGTACTGGAATTCGCCCTGACGCGTATGGCGCGCCTGAATCACCGGCGTGTAGTAACCGGTAAACTGCACGTTGCCGTAGTTATCGGCACCTTCCATCTGCCAGGCGTCGAGACCAAACTGGCGCATGGTGCGCGTATCGCCGCCAGAGCGCAGCCAGTCCTGCACCGCGTTATAAACGTTGCTTTGATTGCCGTACAGACGCGGAGAAGCACTGCGGATCTGATTGACCTGCTCGGCAAAATCGCCGGCGTTGATCGGTGCGCCGATGGCATCCGGCTGGTTCACCAGTGAGAAAGGCTGGGTAAACTTCCCGTCTTTATACTGCTGTCCGCGATCGGTTGGTTTAGAGGAACAGGCAGCCAGCATTGCAACCACCGCGCCCATGAGAAGGTAACTTACCCAACGTCCTTTCATTGTTCTCTTCTTTTAGCTGTAAATCATGCGTCATGAAGATAACAAACCCGGCCCGCTAATGAAACGAGCACCGCTGCCCAGACGCAAATTTTGCACATTATTTAAACTGAAATGCCTTGTTTTTGTTCATTTTCATCCCGAAACCGTGATCCAGGTGAAAAAAGGGTTGCATGAAAATGTTAGCAGAGTATAGTGCGCATCCACGGACGCGGGGTGGAGCAGCCTGGTAGCTCGTCGGGCTCATAACCCGAAGGTCGTCGGTTCAAATCCGGCCCCCGCAACCAATTAAAATTTGATGCAGTACATGCTTCTGCAAAGCAGCTTAAAATGCGCAGCAGAATGGCGGACGCGGGGTGGAGCAGCCTGGTAGCTCGTCGGGCTCATAACCCGAAGGTCGTCGGTTCAAATCCGGCCCCCGCAACCAATCAAATTTTGATGCAGTATCTAATTCTGCAAAGCAGTTTAAAAATGCGAAGCAGGAAGACGGACGCGGGGTGGAGCAGCCTGGTAGCTCGTCGGGCTCATAACCCGAAGGTCGTCGGTTCAAATCCGGCCCCCGCAACCAATACTAAACACCTTAACGGGTGTTTTTTTGTATCTGCGGTTCGTAAAAAAAGCGCTTTTCAGCGCTTTTTTATTATCCCCTTCTCGCCAGCGTCGCCCCATCGGCGAAGTACGCTTTGATCCCAGCCAGAATCGACTCTGCCACTTCCTGCTGGAAGGTGGCTGTTTTCAGCTTTCGCTCTTCTTCGATGTTACTGATAAACGCCGTTTCAACGAGAATCGACGGGATATCCGGCGCTTTCAGCACCGCAAACCCGGCCTGTTCCACCTGATTTTTATGCAGATTGTTAATCCTGCCGAGTTTGTTGAGCACCGCTTTACCAAACTTCAGGCTGTCGGCGATGGTCAGCGATTGCACCATATCGAACATGGTGTGGTCGACGTAGCGGTCGCCGCTTTTGCTCACGCCGCCGATCAAATCCGAGGCGTTCTGCGTTTGCGCCAGATATTTCGCCGCCGTACTGGTCGCCCCTTTGGTCGATAGCGCAAACACGGACGAACCGCTGGGCTGGCGACTGGTGAACGCATCCGCATGAATCGAGACGAAAAGATCCGCACGCTGCTTCTGGGCCTTCGCCACGCGCACCTTGAGCGGAATGAAAATATCTTCATTTCGCGTCATATAGACCTTCATATTGCCTTCTTTCTCGATTAACGCGCGCAACCGACGGGCAATCTGCAACACCACATCTTTCTCACGCGTCTTGTATTTACCGACAGCGCCAGAATCCTCACCGCCATGCCCTGGATCGAGCATGATCACGATCGGGCGATCGCGCCCCGCTTTGCCCGGCTGAGGCCCACTCTGCGCGGGCGGTACCTGCTTATCAAGATCGCCTTTGTTGTAATCTTCCAGCAGCGCCAGCAGCGGATCCTGCATATCCTGCGCATTGGCCGGATAGAGATCCATAACCAGACGCTCTTTAAAACCCGCCACCGGTGCCAGCGCGAACAGCTGTGGTTTCACATTTTGCTTCAGTTCGAACACCATGCGCACGGTCTGCGGATCGAACTGTCCCACGCGTGCCGACTTAATGTAAGGATCGTCGGGGCGAATTTGCGCCGCCATGCCTTTCAGCACGGAATTCAGGTTCACACCTTCAATATCCACCACCACACGTTCAGGATTGCTCAGCGCAAACTGCTTGTACTTCAGCTGTTGATTCGATTCCACCGTCACACGGGTGTAACTGGATGCTGGCCAAATACGAACCGCAATGACCTGACTGACCGCAGCCAGACCGACCTGACTGACGCTCAATAGCCACATGGCGCCCGCCCCTTGCAGTAAACGACGGCGGCTAATAGGTGGATTGGATCCTGACATGCTTCTCCCGAGCAAAATAAAACGTATTGGTGATGAGATAGTAAACGTCTAAATTGACCGGAAACTTTAACGAATGACGCATAATCTGTCATCTATAAAAGGGTAAACATTCTTATTGTATTCACGGTATTACTGAGAAAAAACTTTGTCAGGGTCAAAATTTGCACTTGCGCGCGGCGGAAAAACAGAATAAAAATACACTAATTACGAATAATCATGCAATGAGGATATGCCGTGGTGAAGGAGCGTAGAACCGAACTGGTACAGGGATTCCGCCATTCTGTTCCCTATATCAATACCCATCGGGGAAAAACGTTTGTCATTATGCTCGGCGGCGAAGCCATTGAGCATGAAAACTTTTCCAGCATCGTCAATGACATTGGGCTTCTTCACAGCCTCGGCATTCGCCTGGTCGTGGTTTATGGCGCGCGTCCGCAAATTGACGCCAACCTCGCCACTCATCACCATGAGCCGATGTATCACAAAAATACCCGCGTCACCGACGCCAAAACGCTGGAGCTGGTAAAGCAGGCGGCGGGAACGTTGCAACTGGATATCACCGCTCGCCTGTCGATGAGCCTGAACAATACGCCGCTACAGGGGGCGCATATCAACGTGGTCAGCGGCAACTTTATCATTGCGCAGCCGCTGGGCGTCGATGACGGCGTAGATTACTGCCACAGCGGACGTATCCGTCGCATCGATGAAGAGGCGATCCATCGTCAACTGGACAGCGGCGCCATTGTGCTGATGGGCCCCGTTGCGGTGTCTGTCACTGGCGAAAGCTTTAACCTGACTTCAGAAGAGATCGCCACACAACTGGCGATCAAACTGAAAGCCGAAAAGATGATCGGATTCTGTTCTTCGCAAGGGGTGACCAACGACGACGGTGATATCGTCTCCGAACTGTTCCCGAACGAGGCCCAGGCGCGCGTAGAAGCACAGGAAGAAAAAGGCGATTACAACTCGGGTACCGTACGCTTTCTGCGTGGCGCGGTGAAAGCCTGTCGCAGCGGCGTCCGTCGGTGTCACCTGATCAGCTATCAGGAAGATGGCGCGTTGTTGCAGGAGCTGTTTTCGCGCGATGGTATCGGGACACAAATTGTGATGGAAAGCGCCGAGCAGATCCGCCGCGCCACCATTAACGACATCGGCGGGATCCTGGAGCTGATCCGCCCGCTGGAACAGCAGGGCATTCTGGTGCGTCGTTCACGCGAACAACTGGAAATGGAGATCGACAAGTTCACCATTATCCAGCGCGATAATATGACCATTGCCTGTGCCGCACTGTACCCCTTCCCGGAAGAAAAAATCGGCGAAATGGCCTGCGTGGCTGTCCATCCGGACTACCGCAGTTCTTCTAGGGGAGAAGTGCTACTGGAGCGGATCGCCGCCCAGGCGAAGCAGATTGGCCTGAGCAAGCTGTTCGTCCTGACGACCCGCAGCATTCACTGGTTCCAGGAACGCGGCTTCACGCCGGTGGATATCGACCTGCTGCCGGAAAGCAAGAAAGAGATGTACAACTATCAGCGGAAATCCAAAGTCCTGATGGCGGATCTGGGGTAGTGGTTATCGCATTGCCGGATAGCGACGCAAACGGCTTATCCGGCAACCTCTCATTTAAACAACGTCGACAGCCCACTGCGTCGTTCGGTTCGGGTGGCAATCGCACTGCCAAGTATGCGTTCATCGGCATATAACGACAGGCGGCGACGTGCGCGGGTCACGGCGGTATACACCAGTTCCCGTGTCACCACCGGCGCGCGCTGCGTGGGTAACACCAGCGCGGCATGATCGAACTCCGAGCCCTGAGATTTGTGCACCGTCATTGCCCAGGTCGTTTCATGCTCCGGCAGGCGGCTGGGCTGCACAGACTTAATACTGCCATCCGGCATCGCAAACCAGACCCTTAATCCTTGCCCACGATCGAGCGCCACACCGATATCGCCGTTAAACAAGCCCAGCGCGCTGTCGTTACGGGCAATCATCACTGGCCGTCCTTCATACCAGCGGGAATGTGGCAGGCGATGAATTTTGCGCTTTTGCTGCATAGCCAGTTCGATACGTTCATTCAGTCCGCTCACGCCAAACGGCCCTTCGCGCAGCGCGCACAGCAGTTGGAACTCATTGAATGCCTGAATGATTAATGCAGGCTCCGCGCGCGCCTGAAGCAGTTGCAGATAGTGTCCATAACCTGCCAGTGCGTTTTCAAGCATGGCGGTGTAATCTTCACTGCTCTCCAGCGTCCGTTTATCGATATCGCTGAAGCCTTGCAGGAAAATGTCGTTTATCGCCGCCTTATCGCCACGGTTAATCGCCGCCGCCAGTTGCCCGATGCCGGAATCGCTGCCAAAACGGTAGCTCTTTTGCAGCAGACAGAGGCTGTCCCGTAGCGTGGCGGCGTCTTCTCCAGCACCTGCCGGAACGGGCATCCCCGTCAGGCGAGCCAGTTGCTGTGCCCGTTCAGGGGTATAGCCCGCATTCACCCAGGCACAGATATCCCCCAGCACCGCCCCCGCCTCGACCGAAGCAAGCTGATCGCGATCGCCAAGGAAAATGATACGCCCGTGCGACGGCAATGCGTCGATCAAGCGCGACATCATCGGCAGGTCGATCATAGACGCCTCATCCACCACCAGCACATCCAGATGTAGCGGGTTGCCCGCGTGATGGCGTAAACGCTGACTGCCGGGTTGCGCGCCCAGCAACCGGTGCAGAGTGCTGGCATCATCCGGGATGCGTTTCTTTTGTTCATCCGTCAGCGGCAACTGACGCAGCGCCTTGCCTAAGGACTCCGTCAAACGCGCCGCTGCTTTACCCGTCGGCGCCGCCAAGCGAATACGGCAACGCTCGCCTTCCGCCATCTGGATCAGCGCCGCCAACAGCCTGGCCACGGTGGTTGTTTTCCCCGTTCCCGGCCCGCCTGAAATCACCGAAATACGGCGGGTCAGCGCGACCGCCGCGGCGACTTTTTGCCAGTTGATTTCGTTTGTCGTCGGGAACAGCGCTTCCAGCGTTTGCGTCAGCAAGGTTTCATCCACCTCAATGGGTCGATTCACCTCGCTAAAGAAATGAGCAACGGTACGTTCGTTGCACCACATCCGGTTCAGATACAAACGGTCGCCATAAAGGACCATCGGCGATGGCCGCTCTCCATGACTGACGGCGTCGGAAGCGAGCAGGCATTCTTCCCAGTTCTCGGGTTCGCCAATGTCGCTAAGGCATGAAGAATAGAAAGGGGGATTATCTGCATTCAGCGCCAGTTGAGAAAGCGGTAAACAGACGTGCCCTTCTCCGGCATCCCGGCTGAGTAACGCCGCTGCCAGCGTCACGGCAGGTTCATGTTCGCCGGTCACCGCCAGCGCGAATTGCACATCCAGCGGGCGCAGTTGCTTCTGCCCGACGGCCTCAAGCAATCGCTTCTGTAGCGTCATGATGCCTCCTCCAGCGCCACCCCGGCAAACATCTCGTCCATCCGGGTAATCAACTCACCCGCCGGGCGTGTAGTGTAAATCCCCTGCTGCGGCTGTTTGCTGTCCACGCCGCGCAGGAACAGATAAATCACGCCGCCAAAATGGCGCTCGTAGTCGTAATCTGCGATGCGATGGCGCAGATACCGGTGCAGCGCGAGGGTGTAGAGCTGATACTGCAAATCATAGCGATGCGCCTGCATGGCCGCCGCCATCGCCTCTGGGGTGTAAGCGGCACTGTTTTCTCCCAACCAGTTCGATTTGTAATCCAGCAGGTAATAGCGCCCGTTGTGACGAAATACCAGATCGATAAAGCCCTTCAGCATCCCGCGAACCTGGGTGAACTCCAGTGGCGGACAGCCCGCCGAGAGCGGGTCAAACTGGCGGATCAGCGCATCCAGGTTTTCCGCAATAAGCGGTTGGCTAATGGGCAGATAAAACTCCATCTCGACCTGTTTTTCACGCGCAGAAAGCTGGCTCAGACTGACGCCAGTCTCATTGAGTGGCGCATGGAGAATCGCCGTCACCCACGCGGTGATGACCGGTTCCCAGTCGGCATCGTAGCCACCAAGCTCCAGTTTTTCCTGCACCCAGGCAGCCTCAACCGGCTGGGTAAAATCGAGATCTTCAAACAGGCTGTGTAAAAATGTTCCTGGCGATGCGCCGCGTGGGAACTGGTGCGGCGTCAGTTCCGGCTCCTCAACCACTTCACCCACGCCTGTCGCATCGATATCCAGTCGCGGCATCAGATCCTGTGCAATGCCGTGACCACGCTGTTGCAGGCCGGAATAGCTGGTCACCCGCCAGTTGTCGCCCGGCGTTCGTTGTACCCGTCGGGCATTCAGAGACGCCTCGCTCGCAACGGTGCCAGGCAACGGCTCCATACTGACCGCGTCCGGGATACGACAGACGATGTTCTCATCGCAAACTGCGTCTATCGCCGAGCGTAGCCCGACGGCATCCATCGGTTCGCCTTTTTGCAGCAGACGCCCCAGCGCGCTCTGATGCACATCGGTATCGCCCTTTTTATCGCCCCGACGACGAACCAGAGGTGCGACACCCAGACTGCAGTGCCAGACTGAACGCGTCAGCGCCACGTACAGTAAACGCAAATCTTCCGCCAGCCTTTCGGCTTCCGCCAGCGCCACGCTTTCGTCCGCCTCGCTCAGATCCAGAACAGCTTCAAACGAGTTGCGGTCGTGATAAAACGCCTGATCCTGAACGCGGAAATTCGTGATAAACGGCAGCCAGACCAGCGGATACTCCAGCCCTTTTGACTTGTGGATGGTGACGATCTGCACCAGATGGCTGTCGCTTTCCAGACGCATTTGCTGGCTGGAAGCATTGCTGTCAGGCTCAAGAATATGCTGCGAGAGCCAGCGCACCAGCGCATGCTCGCTTTCCAGTTGCGAAGCGGCCTCTTGCAATAGCTCACTGATGTGCAAAATATCGGTCAGGCGACGCTCACCTCCCGCCGTTGCCAGCAGGTTCTCCGCAATCTGTCGCGCTGACATCAGCGCACGCAGCATCGGCATCACGCCACGTTTTTGCCAGATTTGACGGTAGCCGACAAACTCGTCAACTACCCGATCCCAGGCGTTTTCATTGCCATTGAGCATGTCAATGTCGCGCGCGTTCAACCCCATCATTGAGGCCGCCAGCGCGCTGCGTAGCGTATTTTCTTTTTCCGGTGCCATCACCGCCTGTAATAGCCAGAGCATCTCCTGCGCTTCCAGCGTTTCAAACACGCTGTCGCGGTTGGAAAGATAGACGGACGGAATCGCCAGTTGTGTCAGGGCATCGCGTACCAGCGCCGCTTCCTGGCGGCTACGCACCAGCACGCTGATATCCGCCGCGCTCACCGGACGCGCGTCGT
The DNA here is from genome assembly GCF_013816795.1 of Citrobacter sp. RHB35-C17. Classification (NCBI taxonomy): domain Bacteria; kingdom Pseudomonadati; phylum Pseudomonadota; class Gammaproteobacteria; order Enterobacterales; family Enterobacteriaceae; genus Citrobacter; species Citrobacter sp. RHB35-C17. The sequence continues at coordinate 3,764,130 of NZ_CP057150.1, forward strand.
GACCGCTGATAAGCATCGCCTCTCCGCACAACCCGGCCTTCAGCCAGTCGCGGATCTGCGCAGCGCACACCTGCGCCATATAGCTTTGATAATCGCCTATTCCGCAGCTTTCTCCTTCCATCAACCACATCGTCATTGCGGGCTGAGTTTCGCCGTAAAATTCAAAACGCAGCGACTGGTTTTTTTCAGCGTATTTCACCGGCTGGAACGGGATCTCGCGGAACATGAAGGCGTCGTCCATCAGGCCGAACAGCCTGTTGACGCTGTTCACCATGCCTGGTGCGGAACGCCAGTTGGTGTCGAGGGTATAGTGCGCGCTGACCTCACTGCGGGCCTTCATATAGGTAAAAATATCCGCGCCGCGAAACGCATAAATCGCCTGCTTCGGGTCGCCAATCAGTAGCAGCGCGGTGTCTGGCTGATGCTGCCAGATGCGACGGAAAATACGGTATTGCTGCGGATCGGTATCCTGGAACTCATCGATCATTGCTACCGGGAAGCGGGTACGGATCGCCGCCGCCAGCGCATCGCCGCTTTCACTGCGCAGCGCGCTATCCAGTCGGCTGAGCATATCGTCAAACCCCAGTTCACCCCGGCGGCGTTTTTCTTTCGCCACCGTTTCACGGATCTCCGCCAGCGCGCGGGTGATCATCAGATCTCTGAGCGTCAGCGGTTCCGCCAGTAATTCATCAATCGCGACAAACAGCGGATGCTGCGGCACAACGCCGCCTTCTTTGGTTCTGTCCTCAAGGAAACGCTGAGAGAATTTCTCCAGTGCCTCTGGCAACTGGTAGCTTTGCGTTGCGGACTGCGCCCAGGCGCTGATCTTCTCAATCCATTTGCCCTGGTTGCCACGGTTAAATTTACGCCGGTCGATGCCTGAGGCTTCCATCAATCCCTCAAGTTCACCCACCACATCACACCATTGTTGCTTAAGCGCATTGATTCGCTGCACGATCTGCTGATGACGGGACGCCAGCGTTTCGTCATCCGGCGGTGGCGCTTTGATAACCGGCGCTTCCCCTTGCAGGTAACGGTTAATATCCGCCAGCAGCGCCTGTGGCCCTTTCCACGTTTCAAACACCACCTCGGCAATTTCACGCGGCAGGGGGTAACAGTGACGGCGCCAGAAATCCGCACAGGCCTGATAACGCAGCAGCGATTCATCCTCGATCAGCTGTTGTTCAAATAACATGCCGGATTCGAAGGCATTCAGACTCAGCATGCGCTGACAAAAACCGTGGATGGTGAATACCGCCGCCTCATCCATCTGTCTTTCGGCGAGCAGCAGCCACTGCGCCGCCTGCTTTTTATCGTCGATTTCATCCAGCAGACGGGCATAAAGGGGGTTGTCAGTCGATTCGCGCAGGCAGGCGATACGCAGCTCATGAATATTACTGCGGATACGCCCGCGCAACTCTTCGGTGGCGGCCTCAGTAAAGGTTACCACCAGCAGTTCTTCAACGGTCAGGGGACGGGGAAAGGCGGAAGACCCGCCGAGCCCGAGGAGCAGGCGCAGATAGAGCGCCGCGATAGTAAAGGTTTTGCCGGTGCCCGCAGAGGCTTCAATCAGGCGCTCGCCTGTGAGGGGCAAGCGCAGGGGATCAAGGGACTCGGCGACATCATTCATTCTGTTCTCTCACCAGGGGCAAAGTTTGCTGCAACGCGCTGACGTTGTCCCACACTTTCCAGCCTTCCGGGTGCACATAGTGCGGCTTCCCGTTTTGACCGCCGGAAATCTGCGACAGTACCGCCATGCCTTGCGGCTCGACCACCGCCTGATGGAAGAAATCAGCAAGCTTTTGCGGCGTCAGCTGTTTTATCTGAGCCACAATTTTATCACGTGAATCGAAACGCATATTGCCGCGATCGAAATCTTTGCTTAATTTCGACGCTTCTTCGCCCAGCGTTTGCGGTGCCTGCAACATCTGCGCGACGATCGCCTGTTTAATCTGGGCGAACTCTTCCGGTTCCATTGCCCGCAGTTTTGCTTCCGCCGTGGGGAAAAACGCCTTGTAGCGTTCCCAGAGATACGGCGGCTGTTTATCGCTGCTTTGCAGCAGGAAACCCATTCCCCACTGGCGTCCGACGCTCATCGGGAAGGCAAACACCGCATACCCTAACTGCTCTTCCGTTCGCAGTTGATTGTAGAACCACGGCTGGACAATCTGGCCCAGCATGGCGCTGTAGGCCGAGCTGGCATACTCGTCATAACCGGCAGGGACAAAGACTGCCGCCAGCGCGGAGTCGGTACTGCTGCCCGCTTTTTCAAAAATGACAGACTGTTTCTTATCCACCAGCACATCTTTGTTGCGACACCATTCGGAACCGTTCGCCCCCAGCTGTTTCTGGATATCCCGCGCCATCGTCGTGACCTGCGCTTCGCTCATGTTGCCAACCGCCAGAAACTCCGGACGAGCGCCCGTTTTCAATGCTTCACGGTAGGCCATCACCTCTTTCAGGGTGATCGACGGCAGCAATGCACGCCGTTCGTCACGGGAGAAATAAGGCACCTGAGAGATCATCTGCACCGGCATAATTGCCTGCTCGTAGGCTTTCCCCTTTTCGGCAGAATCCATCATCTGGCTATACCAGGATTTCGCCTGCTCAAGCTGTTCTTCAGTTGCGGTATAGCTGAAATAACCTGCAAGCAATGCCTGGAAAAGTTGCGGCAGACGCTGCGTATAGCCGTCAGCATTGAGCATTAAGCCATTGTTGGCGTTGGTTGAGAAACCGATGCCGCCCACCGCCGCCTGGTTACTTAACTGATCGAGCGCAATTCCCGCCAGATAATCGTTCAGCGCAAACATGACCTGGTTTCTGGCGCTGTCCATCGCCTGTGGATTACGCAGAATGACGCTCACGTCCGCTTTCGGTTCGCTGGCGAAATACTGGCTCGGGGTGTATACCACGCGCAAATTAGGCTCATCGACAATCAGCGCCGGACGGTCGTATTTCTTTTCCGGCTTGATCAGCGTGAAATCGTCAGGAATGTAAGGGTTCAGTTCCGGCAGAGACAGGGCTATCTCCTGCGCTTTCTTCTGCCACTCGCTGAACGTCTGCTCGCTGATTTTATTGACCTGATAAGGAGCATCAACAAAGTAAGCGGTCTTGTTGTGAGGTTCTTTTGGGCTGATGTACCAGATTCGCGCATTTTGCGGCGTCATCATCTCCAGACGCGCCTGAATGGCTTTCGCATCGTATTGATCAGCAATGTTCACTGCGTCCAGAGTATGCGCCACCGGCACGCGGATCATGGTATCCGCCAGCCATTCGACGTAATCCATATCACGGGTGATCGACGGGTAACGGAAGTCCAGATCAAGCACATGCGACAGCTCGTCAAAGTAGCGTTTATCGACGCCCTTTTCGCGTAACAGATTGAGATAGCTGAAAATAGCCGCGACCACTTCTTCGCGGTTCGCCAGCCCTTTGTCGGTCAGGGTAGCGGAAATGGCTAACACACCGCTGTTGCCGTTGACTACCGGATCGGAGTCCGCGCGAATACCTTCCACCAGCCCTTGTTTTTGCAGCCAGTCAGAAAGCGTACCCGGGCTACGGTTACCGATCAGATAGGTGATCAGTTCATCGGTTTTACTGCGAAACTGCGCGCTGTTGTTGTCGATTCGGAACTCAACGCGCAGCACTTTACGCGGCAGCGCAGGTACGTAATGGATGATAACGCCCTTCTGCGCATCAGTGACGACCGGAACGGTAATTTCCGGCTTTTCGATATTCTTGTTGGGCACTCGCCCAAAGGTCTCTGCAGCAATCTTTGCCAGTTCCGGCAACGGCTTATTGCTGTAGATAACCGCTTTCATCAGATTGGCGGAGTAATACTTGCTGTGAAAATCGCGCAACGCCTGTTGCACCGGATTACCCGGTTTGTCGCTTAAGGTTTCCAGGTTGCCGCCGGAAAAACGTGAACCGGGGTGAGCCGGGTTGATGGTTTCCGCGCTCACCTGCGCCATTCGCATCCCGTCACGGGTACGCGCCATCGTCAGCTCAGCGTTTACTGCATTGCGCTCACGCTCGGCATATTTTTTATCCAGTAACGGTTCAACAATGGCATCGGCCAGGCGGTCAACGGCACCAGTAAGCGCGTCGTTTTCCACTTCCAGATAGAACGCCGTGCGGTACGGCGCAGTGCTGGCATTGTGGCTGCCGCCATGCAATTTGAGGTATTCCGCAAGGCTATCGGCCTGTGGGTACTTTTTCGATCCCATCAGACACATGTGTTCAAGATAATGTGCCAGCCCCTGATGCGCATCGGGATCTTCCAGAGACCCCACGGGCACCACCAGCGCAGAAAGCGATTTCACCGCCTGCGGGTCGGATACCAGTAATACCACCAAACCATTATCGAGACGGACGGCCTGATACTGGCGGGTATCTTTGTCGCTTTTACGGATGGTTTCCGCAATGGGCTGCCAACCGGTATCTGCCTGACTTAAAGGCGCCCAAAAGGCGACCAACAACAGTAACGCTTTGAACCAGGTGCTGCGGGGCATTCAAGAACCTCATCATTAACTTTCTTTCTGCGCAAAGACACATTGGATGCTTCTCTGAGCAGGGCAACGCATCATAAAGGAAGCATCAAAATTGCGCAATTTTTATACAATCATCACGACTGATTAAATCTGAAAAGCGGAAGCAGGTAACGTTGTGACTGCAAAATAATGGCCTCAAAGGTTTCAGAGTCCAGTTGTCGCCACAGGCGCTGATACCAGATATCCTCGCCTTCGCCACGCACGACCATGTTGCCTTCGTAAGCCTGCATAAACTTCACGCGGGCTTTTTGACGCGTATCATCGTCATCTAACATGGCATCATTTGCCGCGTCATAACAGGTTTTTATCCACGCGCCGCCGCTTTCCGGTAGCACCAGCAGCGGTGTGGACATCCCTTCGCGATATCCGTCAATCAATTGCGCCAGATACCCCAATGCCTGCTCTTGCTCCAGCGGAGGGAATCGCCACTCTCCGTCTTTTCGCAAAAACAGCCGGCTTTCACCTTTTCCTCCGCAGGCACAATAGACAAGGTGTTCGAGCCAAAGTTGCACGCCTTGTGAAATGCTGATTAACGAAGGCCGCCAGCGCAACAGACCATCTTCTTGCACCTGCGACAGCCAGCCCGTCAACTGTACGCCATTGCAGTGCAGATCAACCTCCAGGCTTTGGCTCGGCTGACGACAAGCCACGATCCTGTCCGCCAGCGTCTGCATTTCCTGATGCTGAGCTTCCCAGAGGATATCGCCATAGGCCCCATACGGCAGATCCCCCGCCGCACGGAAGCGACGGAACAGACGTTCGGCATCATCCTGTTCAACCAGCGTATTCAGTAACTGCTGGTTGAGCTGATAACGGGTCAGCCCTTCCAGGGTAAACGGTTCGGTGTCCGGGATCTCACGCTCTTCGGAGCGGAAATTAACCTGCAGACGCTGCTGGAAAAACGCCCGCACCGGATGCGCCCAGAAGCGCTGCAGCGTTTCCAGACTCAGCGTCTCTGGCATATCAAAGGCTAACGGCTGCACAAAATCGCTATGGGCTTCTCCACGACGGCTTGCCGCCGGTAGCCATTCGCTGGCGTAGCTCTGCTGTTCACCGGGCAGGAAGTTTTGCGCATCGAACGGCATACGGGTATGCAGGCGGGCGATATGCGCTTTCACCCGTTTCTCGCTCTCATCGCTGGTTAACGCGTCGTCACCCGGCAGGTAGTGGCTTTGTCCGATGTAATCGAGCAGCTCCTGCACCAGCACGGAAGGAAACCGTTCGCTGTTATCCTGGATCGAGCGCCCGATATAGCTGATGTAAAGCGACTGCTGGGCAGAAATTAAGGCTTCAAGGAACAGATAACGATCATCATCACGACGACTGCGATCCCCACGCATTGGTTTCTGGCTCATGAGATCAAAACCGAGCGGCGCAAGCTGGCGCGGATAAACACCGTCGTTCATTCCCAGCAGACAGACCACTTTGAAAGGAATGGAGCGCATCGGCATCAGCGTACAGATGTTTACCGGCCCGGCTAAAAAGCGCTGACTAATTCGCTCCTGATCCAACCGCTTCGCCAGTTCATCGCGCAGCAGGGATAGCGGAACCGCATCACCATACTTAGCCTCTATACCTTCGGCGATGGTCGCCTGCCACTGCTGCTCAATCAGCGTCATGGCCGCCTCGGTTTCAGCGTCAGGCAGGAAGAAATCGTTGAGCATCTCGCGACACACTGGCAGCCACTCTTCCAGTGGACGTTCCTGTGCCAGGCCACGACGCCAGAGATTAAGCTGCATCAGTAACGACGCCAGATGCCCTACCAGTTCGGCGATGAGTCCGCTGGACTCATCGTAAGGCAGAACGGACTGCCACTCGCCCTGCGCACTTTCCATGGCATAGCCCAGCAGCATGCGCGTCAGGCCAAACTGCCACGTATGCTGTCCCGTTGTCGGAAGTTCCAGTTCGCGCACATTGTCGTCATCAATACCCCAGCGAATGCCCGATTCATTGACCCACAACCGCAAGTAACGCAATCCTTCTTCGCTGATATTGAAGCGTGCCGCCAGCACCGGGACATCCAGCAGCGCCAGCACGTCCTCAGAAACAAAACGGCTGTCAGGCAATGACAGCAGGCTGATGAACGCCTGCAACACCGGATGTGACTGACGCGCCCGACGATCGGAAATCGCATAAGGTAGATAACGCTCCGCAGGGGCGCTGCCAAAGACGGCCTGAATAAACGGGCTATAGCTGTCGATATCCGCCACCATCACGATGATGTCACGCGGGGTGAGCGTTGGGTCTGCCTCCAGCATTGCCAGAAGACGATCGTGGAGGACTTCGACTTCACGCTGGGGGCTATGACAGACATGGAAGGTGACGCTGGTGTCGTTTGGATCAAGGCGTCGCTTATTGTCACTGCGGGAATACTCTTCCAGACTCACGCCCGCCACTGCGCGGTTTTCCAGCTCAAGGATATCGGCCTGGATGTTATGCAGCAGGTTATCCGGCGTAATGTCGACAAACGCATCCAGCTCCTGGCTGTTTTCCAGTTCAGAGAGCAGATAAATATAGTCGCGCCCCAGTTTCCCCCACGAGGCCAACATCGGGTTACCGACATCCTGTTCGCCATCGCCGTTAAACAAACTTTCGGCATTCGCATTGTCACGAAACAGCGGTAAATGACGGTCTTCAAAACTGTGTCGCCGCTGACGTGCCAGCAGTTTTGCCAGATACGCCGGATCTTTAATATCGCCCCAGTAGTAGCGGCAGGGATTGGTGAAGAGCAGATGAATCTCGATATGTTTACCGAGCGCCTGCAGTGCCTGTAGGTATACCGGTGGCAGCGCGGAGATCCCGCAGATAAACACACGAGAAGGAAGTCCTGGCGGGCAGCGTTCAGCATTTTCGAGAGTCTGGATAAACCGTTGATAGAGATTGGCACGATGCCAACGCGGTTGTCCCAGCGCATCGGTATATTCCACCAACGCTTTCCATAGCGGCGCCTGCCAGCTTTGCGCCTCTCCTAACCCGTCGACCATTCGCCCCGCTTCCCACTGGGTTAGCCATTCCGGTCGGTACACCAGATACTGATCGAAAAGATCCGCCGCGCGCGACGACAACTGAAACAACTTACGTTTATCCGTATCGTCCGTCAGATAGTGGCGTAGTAACGCGAAATCATCATGATCCAGCAGTTGCGGGAGCAGCGTCATCAACTTCCAGCTCATGCTTTGTTTGCTGAAAGCGCTCTCTTTGGGGATCTCCGGCAGTACGCGGACGAACATTTCCCAGATAAAACTTGCCGGGAGTGGGAATTCTATGTTGGCGGCGATACCAAATTTCTGCGAAAGGGTCATCTGTAGCCACTGCGCCATCCCGGTACTCTGTACCAGAATCATTTCCGGCTCAAAAGGATCGTCCAGCCGCTCGCGCTCGACGATGAACTCCATCAATGCTTCCAGCACATCCAGACGATTTGAGTGGTAGACCCTTAACATAGAGACTCCTGGCAACTAACGGTTTGGGCAGTGCAGGCGCGTCATTTTCCCCTGCCTGCCCTGAGGTGAAGATAGCGTAACGCTGATGCTGACACATCCCGCCTGCGTTGTCTGCATCCGGTTAACCTGCCAGTTAACAGGTGGCGAAAACGAACGCAGTTGCGTCTGCTGCCAGCCCTGACGCCAGAGTTGCAGGTACTGGCTCCTGATGAAAAAACCGTTCATTAGCGCGCGCTGGTATCCGGAAAGCGCCGTCACCACCATCACCATAAGAACCATTGCCAGTATCACCTCTGGCAGGCTAAATCCGCACTGGCGGCTCAGGGGAGCTGGCATAGCGCGACCTCCCGTAGCGGACAGAAATCGCTCCAGCCATGAAGAGAAAAGACGACGTTTTCCTCCTGTTGCTCGCCTTCTCGCCATAGGGAGGTTCCCTGATAGCTGGCAATAAGCAAAACGCGATTGTTGGCGAGTCTGCGCAGGCAGACGGGGACATTAGCCTCCCCGTAGTACCGACACGGTTTATACGAGCTTATCGACCATGGCTGCATCCTGCCCCACTCCATGGCTGACTGTACGACAGCCTGGCGTTGCAGAGCCTGACTTTCTATCGTCACCCGTGAAGCAAAACTGCTCTGCTGCTGGTTAACGCCCTGCAACAGTAAGCTGCCGAGGACCAACAGCAGCAGAACCAGCGCCAGAGAGGAGACGCCCCGTTCGTGGTTCATAAATTAAACCCGGTAACGCTGTAGCGTGCATCGACCACGGTTTGCGGATCCCTCCGGCTAATGCCGCGCAGATGTATGGTCAATTCGGGTGCAAAGCCCGCGATATCCTGAGGCACAACCTCAAATGCCGTAATGTGTACGACGTCAGGATCGGTCATTTTATCCCATCCTTTTCCACTGCACGTTTTCGCGCCGCGCTGCGTCTCCAGCACGTTATCATTCAGGCGAAACCCGGTTTGTTCAGCTTCCTTTACCGGCTCGCTTTCCCAGACGCCATTCGCGTTGGCGTCCCACTGAACGATGACACACTGTCCCGCGTTGGTAATGTTTACTCCATCACCACTACAGCTACCGTGGCAATATCCTGCGCGTTGGAGGTGTTTCGCAATGGTGTACACCCGCTGCCACATGTCATCCTCCAGCGCGAGTCTGCGGGTCTGCTGCAAAATATCGCGCTGTAATGCCGGTAAAAAACGGGCGGCTCCCAGCAACAGTACGCTGCTGATCGCCATTGCAATCAGCACCTCAAGCAGAGAGAAACCGCGTTCACTCACCGACAACCCTGGGTATCGTCGCGCTCGCACAAGCGGATGCGTCCCCACGGTGAAACCACTACCCGCCATTCGCCTGTCGCATTTTTCAGACGGATATTCCCCGGCCACGCGGTATTGCGCTGACCATAAAACGTCAGTGAAGCCGTAATCCCGACGAGCTCGACATCGTGCCAGAGCGGCACAAAAACGAGCGCCGAGCGCGGCGTACAGGTATTTCGTGAGGCTGTCGAACTGACAAGACACCATGACGCGTCCTCCCTGATGGCGGTAATGATGTGATCGCGGTTATGCCAGTTGGCATCTTCCCGTAGCTGCAGCAAGAAATCGCGCAACTGACAGGCGGTCTGCCAGAGATGTTGCTGTTGCTGCCACTGCTGCCAACCATAGAGTCCTGTTGCACTCAGGCTGATAATAATAAGCATCGCGACCAGCGTTTCAATGAGCGTATAGCCCTGTTGTGTATTCATGGCGGCAGTATGACGCGTCGGGAGGTTATCACGAGGCGAGAATTCAGGTTTTTCGGCGCGTTACGAAAGAAATTTACTCTGTTACAGCAGGTTGCATCATTTCAGGAACCCGCGCCGAAAAACCAAAATTTGGGTAAAAAAAACCGACGCGCAAAGGCGTCGGTTATGACAGGATAAAGCCGTCAGATAGCAACCGGCGCTTTTATCCCCGGATGCGGGTCGTAACCCTCGATTTCAAAATCTTCGAAGCGATAGTCGAAGAGGGAATCAGGTTTACGTTTAATCACCAGTTTCGGCAGTGCGCGCGGTTCGCGAGTCAGTTGCAGATGCGTCTGCTCCATGTGGTTGCTGTACAGATGCGTGTCACCACCGGTCCAGACGAAATCGCCGACCTCCAGATCGCACTGCTGCGCCATCATATGCACCAACAACGCATAGCTGGCGATGTTAAACGGCAGGCCGAGGAACACATCGCAGGAGCGCTGATACAGCTGGCAAGAGAGTTTGCCATCCGCGACATAGAACTGGAAGAACGCGTGGCATGGTGCCAGCGCCATTTTGTCCAGTTCGCCGACGTTCCACGCCGAAACGATAATACGGCGCGAATCAGGATCATTTTTCAACTGGTTCAGTACCGTCGTGATCTGATCAATGTGGCGACCGTCCGGCGTTGGCCAGGCGCGCCACTGTTTGCCATACACCGGGCCCAGGTTGCCGTTTTCATCCGCCCATTCGTCCCAGATGGTGACGTTATTGTCGTGCAGATAGGCCACGTTGGTGTCACCTTGCAGAAACCACAGCAGCTCGTGGATGATGGAGCGCAAGTGGCAACGTTTTGTCGTCACCAGCGGGAATCCTTCCTGCAGGTTAAAACGCATCTGATGACCAAAAATGGAAAGCGTTCCGGTTCCGGTACGGTCGTTTTTCTGTGTGCCTTCATCCAGCACTTTTTGCATCAGTTCTAAATACTGTTTCATGGTTCCTCAGGAAACGTGTTGCTGTGGGCGACGGCGATAGGCCCAAACCATCATGATCACACCAGCGACAATCATCGGAATCGAGAGGATCTGTCCCATGCTGATGTACTGTACCCATTCACCGGTGAACTGCTGATCCGGCTGACGGAAGAATTCAACAATGATACGAAACGCGCCGTAACCAATCAAAAACAGCCCGGAGACTGACCCCATCGGACGCGGTTTACGAATAAACAGGTTAAGAATGATAAACAGCACTACGCCTTCCAGCGCCATCTCATAGAGCTGAGACGCATGGCGCGGTAAAGAGCCGTAGGTATCAAAAATAGATTGCCATTGCGGGTTGGTTTGCAGCAGCAGAATGTCTTCAGTGCGCGACCCGGGAAACAGCATTGCGTAAGAGAAATTCGGGTCGACACGGCCCCACAGTTCGCCATTGATAAAGTTGCCCAGACGCCCGGCCCCCAGCCCAAAGGGGATCAGCGGCGCAATAAAATCAGAGACCTGGAAGAAACTGCGCTTCGTGCGTTTGGCGAAGATAATCATCACCAGAATCACACCAATCAGCCCACCGTGGAAGGACATACCTCCGTCCCAGACGCGGAACAGGTACAGCGGATTATCCAGGAACAGCGGGAAGTTATAGAACAGTACATAGCCAATACGCCCCCCGAGGAAGACCCCGAGGAAACCTGCATAAAGTAAGTTTTCGACTTCATTTTTGGTCCAGCCACTGCCCGGACGGTTGGCTCGGCGCGTCGCCAGCCACATCGCGAAAATAAAGCCGACCAGATACATTAAACCGTACCAGTGAAGTGCGACGGGTCCAATTGAGAAAATGACCGGATCGAATTCCGGAAAATGCAGATAGCTACTGGTCATCTGTCACCACAAGTTCTTGTTATTTCGCTGAAAAATTTCAGCAAGCGATATGCACACCCACTACTTACAGGCGCTCCAAAGGAGCGAATGATAGCATACGAGGTTCTGTGAGGCTGTCGGGAAGATGTAAAAGATCTGTATAGCGCTTTTACAACCCCCCTCGAATCAGGCCGCCCATGCCGCGACGCTCCATAAACGCTGCCACCTGATGGCGCACTTCCGTTGCCAGTTGTGCCTCAAGGCTGCGTTGGGCAAGGATTTTTGCCTCTTCGTAATCAATGCGACGCAGCAGGTATTTTACGCGCGCCACAGAACGACCGTTCATTGAAAGATGGCGGAAACCCAGTCCAATCAGGATGGTGACGCACATCGGATCGCCCGCCATTTCGCCACATACGCGCAGGTCGATATCGCTACGCTCAGCTTCCTGCGCAATCATCGACAGCGCGCGTAGCATTCCTGGATGCAAACTGTCATAAATGCTGGCAACGCGCGTATTGTTGCGATCCACCGCCAGCACGTACTGGGTCAGATCGTTAGTCCCGACGGAGACAAAATCGATACGACTCGCCAGATTCGGCAGCATAAAGACCATCGACGGTACTTCCAGCATGATGCCGATACGCGGTTTCGGGATCGCGTACCCAATCATCTCTTCCACTTCGCGGCCCGCACGTTCAATCAGGCGGCGCGCTTCATCCACCTCATCGATACTGGTTACCATCGGCAGCAGAATACTCAGGTTGCCCGTCGCCGCATTGGCGCGCAGCATCGCCCGCACCTGGACAAGGAAGATTTCCGGCTGATCGAGCGTAATGCGGATGCCTCGCCAGCCCAGGCAGGGATTCTCCTCGCTGATTGGCATGTACGGCAGCTGTTTGTCCGCGCCAACGTCCAGCGTTCGTAACGTCACCGGCTTGTCATTAAACATCTGCAACATGCCCTGGTACTGCGCCACCTGCTCTTCTTCCGAAGGGAAACCGCTTTGCAGCATGAAGGGAATTTCGGTGCGATACAGGCCAATGCCGTCGATACGACTGCCCAGCTTTTCTTCATGTTCCGGGCTGAGTCCCGCGTTCAGCATTACTTTGATCCGCTCACCGCTTTTCAGCTGTGCGGGTAAATTGACGTCATCTTCCGCCAGTCGGCTGAGCTCGTTCTCTTCGCTGATAAGCCGCTGATATTCCTGGATCAATACCGGTTCAGGATCGACCAGCAGCTCACCGCGGTAGCCATCCACCACCAACGTACGCCGGTGCAGCACCGATGGCTGAATATCGGCGCCCATCACGGTGGGAATCCCCATGGCACGGACCATGATCGCGGCATGGGAGTTGGCCGCCCCGTCGCGGACAACAACGCCCGCCAGCCGGTCCTGCGGCATTTCCGCCAGCGTGGTGGCCGAGAGTTCATCAGCCACCAGCACGAAGCGTTCTGGCCAGGCATTTGGCCCTTGTATGGAATCATCGAGATGGAACAGCAGGCGTTGGCCCAGCGCACGCAGGTCGCCTGCACGTTCTTTGAGATAGTTGTCGCTCAGCGCGGCAAACTGTTCGGCAAACTTTTCGATGATCGTTTTGACCGCCCATTCGGCCACAGACCCTTTATCCACTTCGGCAAACAGCTCGCGTCGCAGGCGGGCATCGGAAAGCAGGTGCGAATAGAGATCGAATATCGCGGCGGTCTCTTTCTGCGCCCCAGCGGCAAACCGCTTGCTGTAACGGCGAAACTCATTTGCCGCCTCTTCCAGCGCACCGGTCAGGCGCTCACGCTCCAGAGCGGGATCCAGCGTCGAGGCCTGATACACCTGCTCCATCAGCGGTAGCGTCGCATCCTGCCAGCCTTCGGCAATCGCCACGCCCGGCGCCGCCGGTAGCGCACGAATTCGCGTCTGGCGATACTGGCCGAACAGGGCGGTAAGCTGAGATTGTGACAAAATCGCTGCCATCTGCGTGGCAAGTGTCACCAGGAAAGATTCTTCGCTTTCATCGTATTGGCGCAGTTCGCGCTGCTGTACAACGAGGACGCCCAGCAGTTGACGACGCTGAATGATCGGCACCCCGAGGAAGGCACGGAAGCGTTCTTCTTTTACCGAGGGGATGTATTTAAAACTGGGGTGTTTTTGCGCATCAGCGAGGTTAATAGGTTCCGCCAGCCTGCCAACCAGGCCGACGATACCTTCATCAAATGCGAGTGCGACAGTACGACCGCGCGGTTTTTTAAGCCCCCGCGTCGCCATGAGGTAATAACAACGCCGGTCATGATCGGCCAGATAAACCGAGCAGACCTCTGTATCCATCGCAAGACAGATGTCAGTAACCAGAATATTCAGCGCTTCATTAAGACGCGGAGCACTGGCCACCTTTTCGACTATTTCGCGCAGGCGGGTGAGCATAATTTGCGTGGCTTAACCTCTTTTACGTCGATAAGCAGGTGTATTTTGCGGTTTTGGCGTCGCTTCCTGAAGCGCCATCACAACACTTGCGAACTCTTTCATCACCCTGCGGTAGACATCGCGTTTAAATGAAACCACTTGCCGGACCGGATACCAGTAACTTACCCAACGCCAGCCGTCAAACTCAGGAGTGCTGCTGGTTTGCATATTGATTTCCGCGTCCCCGCTCATCAACTGCAAAAGAAACCACTTTTGTTTCTGGCCGATACACACCGGCTTTGTATCCCAACGCACCAAACGTTTCGGTAACTTGTAACGCAACCAGTTGCGAGTAGAGGCAAGGATTCGCACATCTTTACGGCTTAACCCTACTTCTTCAAACAGTTCCCGGTACATCGCCTGTTCTGCTGATTCTCCTGGATTTATCCCACCCTGTGGGAACTGCCAGGAGTGCTGACCAAACCGCCGGGCCCACATCACTTGCCCCTGACGATTACAAATTACGATACCTACATTTGGGCGGTAGCCATCGTCATCAATCACCGGACTACCTCAACATAAACCTTATATGAGAATGATTGTTTCACACTCCTGACAGACGGTAAACCACTGAGTTACGGCGGTGTGCATCTAATAACAATTGAATAACTCACAGTTAAAGACAAAGTTATAAACAGACACTCACCCATTCGGGCGATTTTATTCACCTTTTCTGTGGATAGAGTTGTGAAGAAGTACGGAATTACTCCGGGAAAACCCGGAACAGTCTGAATAAACGGACAAGAGGGTGAAAAAAATATTTTCTTTTATTCATGAGGTTACTGGCTCGCTTTAGCGATAACCAGGCAAAAAGGTGATAGCCATCACACTGACGATCCTCAGGCTGATGAAAGATCGAACAGCGCCGACTTTATCCACAGATTGTGCCAATAAGTTAAACACAAATTGTGTGAAAATTCGATTTTTGTCGCACGTCAAGGCTGTAAATGGAAACAGTAGTCGGGGTTTTTCACAGTTATCCCATCTTTCTGTGGATAACATGGTGTAAGATCCTGTTTAAATTCAGTGACCAGAAATGGAAAACCCATTCTTATGTTGCGCAACACGTGACGTCAGAAACTAAAAACCAATATAAATCATGACATTGAATATGACATGTGGAAAACGATAAACTTCTTTCTCACGGTATAAAATCCTTGTTCATTTTTTCACCTAAGGTGTAACGCCATGTCCGGACTCCATCCTTTACGCTTTCCACCGAAATCTGAAGCCCTTCTGCTCCAGCAAGCGCAGCAGCTTTCAGGCTATTCGCTGGGCGAACTGGCGGCGATGGCAGGTATTGTTGCACCGAAAGATCTCAAGCGGGACAAAGGCTGGATCGGCGTATTACTGGAACTCTGGTTGGGGGCCAGCGCCGGAAGTAAGCCTGAACAGGATTTCGCCGCATTAGGCGTCGAATTGAAAACCATTCCTGTGGATAGCCTCGGCCGGCCGCTTGAAACCACCTTTGTCTGCGTTGCACCGCTGACCGGAAACAGCGGCGTGACGTGGGAAACCAGTCACGTACGACACAAACTGAAGCGGGTACTGTGGATCCCGGTAGAAGGCGAACGCAGCATTCCCCTCGCGCAGCGGCGGGTGGGATCGCCAGTACTGTGGAGCCCTGATGAAGAAGAAGACCGTCAGTTACGGCTCGACTGGGAAGAATTAATGGACATGATTGTGCTCGGTCAGGTTGAACGTATCACTGCCCGCCATGGCGAATTTTTACAACTACGACCGAAGGCGGCAAACGCCAAAGCGCTCACCGAGGCGATCGGCGCCCAGGGCGAGCCAATACTGACGTTGCCGCGTGGTTTTTACCTGAAAAAGAACTTCACGCGCGCCCTGCTGGAACGCCACTTTTTGTTACAGCAGCGTTAGACTTTCGCCTTGTGTCCGGGAAGCATATAATTAGCGTTTCTTTTTTTGGCAGGACTTTGTTCAATGTTATTTGCATGGATAACCGATCCTAACGCCTGGCTTGCGCTCGGTACGCTGACGCTGCTGGAGATCGTGCTTGGGATCGATAATATTATTTTCCTCTCACTGGTGGTTGCAAAACTCCCGACTGCGCAACGCGCGCACGCCCGTCGTCTCGGTCTCGCAGCGGCGATGATCATGCGACTGGCGCTGCTGGCCTCCATCGCCTGGGTGACCCGGCTGACCAATCCGCTGTTCGAGGTGTTTGGTGAAGCCATTTCCGCCCGCGACCTGATCCTTCTGCTCGGCGGATTGTTCCTGATCTGGAAAGCGAGTAAGGAGATCCACGAATCCATTGAAGGTGAAGAAGAAGGGGTGAACATGCGCGTCAGCTCCTTTCTGGGGGCCATCGTGCAGATCATGCTGCTCGACATCATCTTCAGTCTGGACTCGGTGATCACGGCGGTTGGCTTGTCCGATCATCTGTTCATCATGATGGCGGCGGTGGTAATTGCCGTTGGCGTAATGATGTTTGCGGCGCGTCCTATAGGCGAGTTTGTCGACAGGCACCCGTCCGTGAAGATGCTGGCGCTGTCGTTTCTGATACTGGTGGGCTTCACCCTGATCCTGGAAAGCTTCGACGTTCACGTGCCGAAGGGTTATATCTATTTCGCCATGTTCTTCTCGATTGCGGTTGAGAGCCTGAACTTGTTGCGAAACAAAAAGAACCCGCTGTAATTGTCCTTTTCGCTCCCTGCGGGGAGCGAACCTCTCCCCTTTTCTCCTCTCAGATTAAGATTTTCCTGCTTTTCCTGCCCACAACTTCAGGTTATTACTAGACTGTTATCAGACGCAGGCCACGTGAGGATAAATGGATGAAAAAATGGGCAGTGATAATTTCCGCAGTAGGACTGGCTTTTGCTGTTTCCGGTTGTAGCAGCGATTATGTCATGGCGACCAAAGATGGTCGGATGATCCTGACCGACGGGAAACCCGAGATTGATGACGATACCGGTCTGGTGAGCTACCACGACCAGCAGGGCAACGCCATGCAAATTAACCGCGACGACGTTTCTCAAATCATTGAACGTTGAAGATTGAGGTCAGCCGCGCTGCTGGCCTTAACAATTTTTCTTCCCTTTTTCCCTTCCCTCAGCCATTTTTATAATCCTTATGTCGTGATTATAAAAAGGAAACGGCTATGCAATATCACCGTATACCCCACAGCTCGCTTGAAGTCAGTACACTGGGGCTGGGCACAATGACGTTTGGTGAACAAAATAGCGAAGCCGACGCACATGCACAGCTCAACTATGCCGTCGCCAACGGCATTAACCTGATCGACGTGGCCGAAATGTACCCGGTCCCGCCACGCCCGGAAACCCAGGGGCTTACCGAAACTTACGTCGGAAACTGGCTGGCCAAATATGGCAATAGAGAAAAGCTGATTGTCGCCTCCAAAGTGAGCGGCCCGTCGCGCAATAATGACAACAGTATTCGCCCGAATCAGGCACTGGATCGTAAAAACATTCGTGAAGCGCTGCACGACAGCCTGAAACGTCTGCAAACCGATTATCTGGACCTTTACCAGGTTCACTGGCCGCAGCGCCCCACCAACTGTTTTGGCAAACTCGGCTATAGCTGGAGTGACGCCGCCCCGGTGGTGTCGCTACTGGATACGCTGGATGCGCTGGCCGAGTTCCAGCGGGCGGGCAAAATCCGCTACATTGGCGTCTCGAATGAAACGGCCTTTGGCGTGATGCGTTATCTACATCTGGCGGATAAGCATGATCTGCCGCGCATTGTCACCATCCAGAACCCTTACAGCCTGGTCAACCGCAGCTTTGAAGTGGGGCTGGCGGAAGTGAGCCAGTATGAAGGCGTCGAACTGCTGGCCTATTCCTGCCTGGGATTTGGCACGCTGACCGGTAAATACCTGAATGGCGCGAAACCTGCCGGTGCGCGCAATACACTGTTTAGCCGCTTTACCCGCTACAGCGGCGAGCAGACGCAAAAAGCCGTGGCGGCGTATGTCGATATCGCCAGACGGCATAACCTTGATCCGGCGCAGATGGCGCTGGCGTTCGTTCGTCGTCAACCGTTTGTTGCCAGTACACTGCTGGGCGCCACCACCATGGAACAGCTGAAAACCAACGTCGAGAGTCTGCATCTCGAATTAAGCGAAGAGGTGTTGGCAGAGATTGAAGCGGTGCATCAGGTTTACACCTATCCTGCACCGTAACAGAAGCGCGCCGGAGGAATTCCGGCGCGTTGATTATGCCTGGCGGCGCTGCCAGATCCACAGCGCCGCTATCGCCAGCGCAAACAGACCGCCAAAACCGATACCCACGGCGACAACCGGAATTCCTACCCACACCGCCAGCGAGTAGAGCCCCAGCATCAACAGCATCGCGCTGTTCTCACCGAGGTTCTGTACCGCGATCGCATTACCCGCCCCGACGCTCTTTTTACCGCGCTCCTGCAACAACGCATTCAGCGGCACGACAAAGAAACCGCCCAGCACACCGATCAGCATCAGTAGCGCATAGGCAGGCAACAGCGCGTGTTGAAGAGAAAAAATAAGCACCACGACGCCAATCAGGATCCCTGCTGGCATACAACGCACCACGGTATCCAGCGTGACCAGTCTGGCAGCAGCTCCGGCCCCGGCCACAATACCGATCGCGACCATCGCGTTCAGGTAGGTTGGCGTGGCGTTATCGGTAATGCCTAACGCCACCGGTACCCACAGGACCAGCAGAAAACGCAGCGTGACTCCCGCCCCCCAGAACAGACTGGTGCCCACCAGCGAAAAACGCGTTTCGCCGTTGCGCCACAGTGAAACGCAGGCGCAGAAGAAACTGCGAGTCATTTTCATCAGATGCCAGGACTGCCCAGGACGAGCGGCAGCCAGTTTGGGAATAGACAGGTTCGCCACCACCGCTCCGGCGTAGGCCAGCGCACAGACAACCAGCGCGGCAATAACATGCCAGTCGGCCAGCACGCCGCCCGCCACCGAGCCAAGCAGGATCGCCGCAATCGTGGATGCTTCCATCAGGCCGTTCGCTTTCACCAGCTTATCGCCGGTCGTCAGTTCCCCCAGAATGCCGTATTTGGCCGGCGAGTAAGCCGCCGCGCCAATCCCCACCAGCGTATAGCCGATAAACGGATTGAAGCCAAAACAGATCGTTGCCGCCCCCAGCAGTTTCAGGCCGTTGGCGAACATCATCACCCGGCCTTTGGCAAAGCTGTCAGCGATCTGCCCCACAAACGGCGCAAACAGGATGTACGCGCCCACAAACACCATTTGCAGAATCGGCTGACTCCAGTCCGGATAGAACTGTTCCTTCAGCAGCGCCAGCGTGGCAAACAACAGGGCGTTATCGCCAAACGCAGAGAGAAACTGCGCCGCGATAACCGACATCATTCCTTTCGACCAGACAGAGGTATTGGTATGTACTGACTCAGGCATTTTGTTTTTCCGGATCATCAACCCAACTTTTCAGCATCACGAAATCCGGCTTACCGCTGCCGAGTAACGGGAGTTGCTTCAGGTAACGGATATCGCGCGGCACCGCCAGTTCTGGCACGCCGTGCGCACGGGCATACTGCTGTAATACATCACGCGTCAGCTCGCTATCGGTGGTAAAGAGCACCAGCGCTTCGCCTTTGCTGGCATCGCTCTTGATCGCCGTCGCGTGCATTTTTTCCGGCGACACGCCGAGCGCCAGTTGCTCAACCATCTCCAGAGAGACCATTTCACCGGCAATTTTCGCAAAGCGTTTGGCGCGTCCCTGAATTTGCACGAATCCTTGCTCATCAAAGCGCACGATATCGCCGGTGTCATACCAGCCGCGCTCCAGTTCCCCGGCGGCGTTTTCCGCCACCGGCACCTCCAGTACGCCCGGTTTTTCCACGCGCAGATAACCGTTCATGATGTTTGGCCCTTTCAACTGCAAACGACCGCCCTCTTCAATACCCGGGATCGCCAGCAGACGCGCGTCCATGCCGGGCAGGATCCGCCCAACGGTACCAGGCTTCGCCGCCATCGGGACGTTAATCGAAACCACGGGCGCACACTCCGTTACGCCATAGCCTTCGAGAATCCGCAGACCAAACTTATCCTGCCAGAGCTGTTTTGTACTCTCCTGGAGTTTCTCCGCTCCCGCCACCACATAGCGCAGACGATAGAAATCATACGGATTGGCAAAACGCGCATAGTTGCCGAGGAACGTGGAGGTACCGAACAGCACCGTGCAGTTCCGGTCATAAACCAGTTCCGGCACAATGCGGTAATGCAGCGGGCTGGGATAGAGGAACACGTCAGCGCCGGTGAGCAGCGGCGTAAAAAGCCCTACCGTCAGACCGAACGAGTGAAACAGCGGCAGTGCCGACATAAAACGGTCATTGGCGGTGAAGTCAGCAATGGTTTTAATCTGCTCGACATTAGCCAGCAGGCTCTTGTGGCTATGCACCACCCCCTTGGGATGACCTTCGGAACCCGAGGTAAAGAGGATCACCGCCGCCTCTTCCGGCTGCTGCTTGACCTGCGCCCGATGCGGCATCAGCAGGTGCGCAAAGATCCACAGTTTGTCCGCCGTGGTCACATCGGCTTTGAGATCTTCCAGATAGACCCAGCGAACCTGCGCCAGTTGCTCCGGCAGGTGCCAGAGTTTGCCTTTATCCAGGAACTGGCGGGAGGTAAAAATGGTTTTGATTTCCGCAGCGGTGATAGCGCTGGTCAGCCCTTTGACGCCCGCCGTGTAGTTCATCATTGCCGGGATACGACGGCGAGACACCGCGCCGAAAATCACCGCCGCGCTGATCGCAGCATTGGGCAGCATCAGGCCAATTTTTTCGCCTTCCGCGCTATATTTTTCCAGAATACGCCCGACAAAAAGCGTCTTAGTGAGCAACTGTCGGTAGCTGTCCGGCTTGAAGTTGATGTCTTCGATACAGTGCTTGCCCGCGCCATAACGGTACATCGCCGCCAGCAGCGATTCATACAGCGTTTCGCGCGGACGCACCGCCATCCGTGCTTCCATCATTTTCTGATGCAGCATTTCACCGGCGATTTTACGGCGATCGCGCGCGCGCGGCGCATCGGGCATAGGCAGATGAGTGGGTGGTAAAACATGCAGGTGGATCCGCGGGAAGAATCGGCGTTTCACCAGCCCTTTCAGGCGGCTGAAATGGGTGAGTTCTGCACCTTCAATCCGTACCGGTACCAGCGTCGCGCCAGATTTCGCGGCGACAAATCCGGCGCCGTCGTAAATTTTCATCAGCGAGCCGCTCACCGAAATGCGCCCCTCCGGGAAAATCACCACCGGGCGACCCTGCTCAATCAGTCGAACCAGATGTTTAATCGCCATCGGCTTCGTTGGGTCGAGCGGCACAAAATCGATCAGCGAGGTTAACCAGCGCATGTACCACTGTTGACTAATCGAGGTGTAAACCGCAAACACCGGACGTACCGGTAGAAATAGCGCCAGCAGAATGCCGTCGATAAACGAGACATGGTTGGGGGTGATTAAGACGCGTTCTCCCCGCAACGCCTGCATATCCCCCGTCACGCGAACCCGATAGAGCACGCGGCACAGGTTACGGAAAAAGCTAAATAACATTTCAACTCCCTTTGCGCACGATTCGGTAAAATAATGGTGGCAGATTACACGAACAAGGCAACAGGAGCGACAGTAAACTCGGGGCGAAAAAAAACCTGCGCATCCGCGCAGGTTGGTGCAAGAGACAAGGTACGAAGAGCGTACCGAATAATCTCACCAATCAATACCTCTGGGATCTTGATTGTGGTCTGTGCATGACCGCTTCGCCAGCGAGAAAACGCAAAGGAATGAAGGGAAATGCAACCAGTTGTGTAAATTCTCGCTTACTGTTACAGATTGCCGAAACAGTAAAAAAAAACCTGCGCGACTGCGCAGGTTGGTGTAATTCGTGTGCTCAACCCGAAAGTTGACTTCACCTATCAATACCTCTGGGATCTCAACTTTATCAAGCTGCCAGGAAGCGTCGCCAGCGAACAATCGCAACAGCCCTTCGCAAAGTGTAACTAATGGTTTGCATCATTCGATTTTTGGCGTAATTCCAAGGATTTTGCTCACATTTGCCGCGTCGCAACAGGCAATCTGCTTGAACCAGCAGCCGTTTTCCGTAACACTGACAGAATGTAAGCGTTTACCCACAATAGGTACTGTCATGGCGACCATAAAGGATGTAGCCCGACTGGCTGGTGTATCAGTCGCCACCGTTTCCCGCGTCATCAATGATTCCCCCAAAGCCAGCGAGGCGTCGCGCCTGGCGGTGGCCAGTGCGATGGAGTCGCTCAGCTACCATCCCAATGCGAATGCACGCGCGCTCGCGCAGCAGTCCACCGAAACGATTGGTCTGGTGGTTGGCGATGTTTCTGACCCTTTTTTCGGCGCGATGGTGAAAGCCGTCGAACAGGTCTCCTATAACACCGGCAATTTTTTACTGATTGGCAACGGCTACCATAATGAAAAAAAAGAGCGTCAGGCAATCGAGCAGCTTATTCGTCACCGCTGCGCGGCGCTCGTCGTTCACGCCAAGATGATCCCGGATGCCGACCTGGCATCATTAATGAAGCAAATGCCCGGCATGGTGCTAATCAACCGGATCCTGCCCGGTTTCGAACAGCGCTGTGTGGCGCTGGATGACCGCTACGGCGCCTGGCTGGCGACCCGTCATCTGATCCAACAGGGCCACACGCGCATTGGCTACCTTTGCTCGAATCACTCTATTTCGGATGCGGAAGATCGTCTCAAAGGCTATTACGATGCTCTGGAAGAGAGCCATCTCCCGGTCAACGATCGCCTTGTGACGTTTGGCGAACCGGACGAAAGCGGCGGTGAGCAGGCGATGACCGAACTGTTAGGCCGCGGCAGAAACTTCACCGCGGTGGCCTGTTATAACGACTCCATGGCCGCTGGCGCGATGGGCGTGCTAAATGATAATGGTGTGGACGTCCCGGCAGAGATCTCGCTGATAGGCTTTGATGACGTGCTGGTTTCGCGCTACGTTCGTCCGCGCCTGACCACCGTGCGTTATCCTGTCGTGACAATGGCGACACAGGCCGCAGAACTGGCGCTCGCGCTGGCGGAAAAGCGCCCGCTACCGGATGTCACCCATGTTTTCAGCCCTACCCTGGTCCGTCGCCATTCCGTGACGACGCCAGCGGAGCCGGGCAATGCGTCATCAAACGAGTAATCAGGATCGCGTCATGATAACAATGCTGGATGTTTCCCGTCGTGCCGGTGTCTCGAAAGCCACCGTTTCTCGTGTGCTGAACGGCACCGGTCAGGTCAAAGAAAGTACGCGTCAGAAAGTGTTTAAGGCGATGCAGGCGCTGGATTATCGTCCGAACTTTCTGGCCCGCTCGCTGGCGAACCGAACCAGCAACAGCATTGGGCTGGTTGTGTCGACCTTTGATGGCTTCTACTTTGGCCGCCTGCTACAGCAGGCCTCGCGGCAGACTGAATCTCACGGCAAGCAGTTGATTGTGACCGATGGTCACGATACGCCGGAGCGCGAACAAGAAGCGGTGCAGATGCTGGCCGATCGACAGTGCGACGCCATCATTCTCTACACCCGTTACATGAGCGAAAAAGCGATCCTCGCGCTGGCGGATTCGATCACGATGCCGTTGATTATCATTAACCGCGATGTCAGCCTGGCCCGCGAACGCGCCATCTTTTTTGAACAGGAAGACGCGGCATTTCAGGCGGTGGATTACCTGATTTCGCAAGGACATCGCGAGATAGCCTGTATTACCGTACCGGGACACACCCCGACCGGGAAGTCGCGTCTGATGGGCTATCGCAAGGCACTGGAAAAAAACGGTATCGACTGGGATCCGGCGAAGGTGAAATATGGTGATTCCAGCATGACGCGCGGCTATGACGCCTGTAATGAACTGTTGCAGGAAGGGGTAACGTTCAGCGCCCTGTTTGCCTGTAACGACGACATGGCGCTGGGTGCGTCGAAAGCCCTGCACCAGGCCGGGCTTAACATTCCGCAGGATGTGTCGCTGTTTGGGTTTGACGATGCGCCGAGTGCAAAATGGCTTGAACCGGGATTGTCGACGGTTTATCTCCCCATCGACACGATGATCACCACAGCCATCGATCAGGCGATCCGCATGGTCAATGGCGAAGAAATTGAACCGATCCCGCCCTTTACCGGCACGCTGGTGTTGCGTGATTCGGTCACCACCGGGCCGTATTTTAAGGCATAAATCGTAACGCTATCTGCGCGATGCAAGGCCTGATGGCGCTTCGCTTATCAGGCCTGCAGACGACGGTAACTCCGCAGATCGGATAAGCCGCCGCCCGACAAGAAATCAAAACACTTCCAGCGCCAACAGCTCTTCAATGGTCTGGCGACGGCGAATCAGTCGCGCCTGACCGTTGTCAAATAATACTTCCGGCAGCAGCGGACGGCTATTGTAGTTCGACGACATTGAGGCGCCGTAGGCGCCGGTATCATGCAACACCAGATAATCGCCCGGCACCACCGCTGGCAGCGCGCGGGTTTCCACCTTGCCGCCCTCCTGCTGGGTAAAGACGTCGCCGGATTCACACAGCGGTCCTGCGACGACCGTGTCGACCCGCGGCGCGTTCTCCAGTGAACGACCATCCGCCGCCAGCGCGGTAATATGGTGATAACTGCCATACATTGCCGGGCGCATCAGATCGTTAAAGCCCGCATCCACCAGCACAAAATGACGACTGCCCATCTGCTTCACGCTGCGAACCTGAGTGACCAGCACGCCTGACTGAGCGACGAGAAAACGTCCTGGCTCAATTTCCAGCTTTACGTGATGCCCCAGATGACGGGCGATCTGCTCGCGCGCGGCATTCCACAGACCAAAGTAATGCCGGGTATCCACCGCCTCATCGTCATCGTGATAAGGGATCGACAGACCGCCGCCGGCGGAGATCGCCTCCAGATCCTGGCCGAAATCCACCACCTGACGCACCATCGCGCCGCACACTTGCTCCAGATGACCATAGTCAACACCTGAACCAATATGCATGTGGATACCCACCAGCTTCAGTTGATGGCGCTGCATCACCGCCAGCGCCTGCGGCAAATCGGTATGCCAGATACCGTGTTTGCTGTTTTCGCCGCCGGTATTGGTTTTCTGGCTGTGGCCGTGACCAAAGCCCGGATTAACGCGCAGCCAGACGCGATGGCCCGGAGAGACCTGTCCAAGCTGATCGAGCATATCAACGGAACCGGCGTTGACCGGAATGCGTAATTCGCTGACGCGGGCCAGGGTGGCGTTATCAATCACATCGGCAGTAAATACGATGTCATCCGGATGCGTTTGCGGATCATATCCCGCCGCCAGCGCACGCTCAATTTCGCCTAACGATACGGAGTCCACTTTGACGCCCTGTTCACGCATTAAGCGCAGAATATGAATATTGGAACAGGCCTTCTGCGCGAAGCGCACCACATCAAACTGTTGCAGTGCCGCAATCTGACGACGGATGATCTGCGCGTCGTAAACCCAGACCGGGCAACCAAATTCGGCTGGCAACCTGAGCAGGTTTTCTGCGGTGAGATCGGTATCGGTGCAATACAGTGAATGAGGCATAACAGGCTCCGGACATGACGTTTTTTATGATTACGCCACAGTACGAAGAGAATAAAAAATATCGTTTTATACCGACTTTATGCAAAAATGATATGGTTTTAATCCTGCGAGGTGATGATGGCTGCCGTTAACTTACGTCATATTGAAATCTTTCATGCGGTCATGACCGCCGGAAACCTGACCGAAGCCGCGCGGTTGCTGCATACGTCACAGCCCACCGTCAGCCGTGAACTGGCGCGCTTTGAAAAAGTGCTGGGATTAACGTTGTTCGAACGTACGCGCGGTCGCCTGCATCCGACGGTTCAGGGGTTGCGTCTGTTCGAAGAAGTCCAGCGATCCTGGTACGGGCTGGACAGGATCGTCAGCGCAGCGGAAAGCCTGCGGGAGTTTCGCCAGGGGGAACTGTCGATAGTCTGCCTGCCGGTCTTTTCGCAGTCGCTGCTGCCCACGTTGATTCAGCCGTTTCTCGCCCGCTATCCGGACGTCAGCCTGAATATTGTCCCGCAGGAGTCACCGCTGCTTGAAGAGTGGCTTTCTGCCCAGCGCCACGATCTGGGGTTGACGGAAACACTGCACACGCCTGCCGGTACTGAACGTACGGAGCTCTTCTCGCTTGATGAAGTCTGCGTGCTGCCGCCGGGGCATCCGCTGGCGGAAAAGTCAGTATTAACGCCGCAGGATTTTCAGGGGGAGAATTACATCAGCCTGTCGCGCACGGACAGTTATCGGCAACTACTGGACACCCTGTTTAATGAGCACGACGTTAAACGGCGGATGGTGGTGGAGACTCACAGCGCGGCGTCAGTGTGCGCCATGGTGCGCGCCGGAGCCGGTCTTTCGGTGGTAAACCCGTTCACCGCTCTGGATTATGCGGCGAGTGGCGTGGTGGTGCGCCGTTTCAGTATTTCCGTGCCGTTTACCGTCAGCCTGGTGCGTCCCATTCACCGACCCGCCTCCGCGCTGGTCGAGGCCTTCAGCCATCATCTGCAAACCCGCCATCACCTCCTGGTGACAGCGCTGGAGCAGATCCTCGGGCCGGTTACGACAGCATAAACGTCACGGCGTCTGCGGCATGGATCGCGGCGGTGTCAAACACCGGGATCGGGCTACGCTCCACCGGCACCAACAGACCAATCTCCGTGCAGCCAAAAATGACGCCCTCAGCCCCCTGTGCCGCCAGGGCTTCAATCACTTCCACATAGTACTGACGTGACGCTTCGGTAAACTGTCCGAGGCAAAGCTCATCAAAGATGACCTGGTTGATCGTCGCCCGCGCATCCGCATCGGGTATCAGGCACTCAATGGCAAACTGTTGTTCCAGGCGGCCGCGATAAAAATCCTGCTCCATCGTGTAACGCGTTCCCAACAGCGCAACCCGGCGCATTCCCTGCGCGGAGATGACGCGCCCGGTCGCATCAGCAATGTGTAAAAAAGGCAGCGAGCAGCGCGATTCAATGGCCTCCGCCACTTTGTGCATCGTGTTGGTACATAAGACGATCCCTTCCGCCCCCGCCTGCTGCAGCCCGATCGCGGCCTGCGCAAGAATGTCTCCGGCTTTATCCCACTCACCGCGACTCTGGCACGCTTCGATCTCGTGGAAGTCAACGCTGTGCAACAGCAGACTCGCAGAATGAAGCCCACCCAGTTGTTGTTTGATCCCTTCGTTAATTAACCGGTAGTACGGGATGGTCGATTCCCAACTCATCCCGCCCAACAAGCCGATCGTCTTCATTACCTGCTCCTTCATCAGTGATTTACAGCAGTGAAGCAAACTTGTGATCAAGTTTCCAGTTCATTTGATCTCCCATTTTCTTTGCCACGCACCTGAGTTAGCTTTAATGAAACATTGTTTCAAACAATAGGATCCCACATGTTTGTTTTCCATAACGAGACGACGCTTGACGATCTGGGTAATGGCGTCACTCGCCGTATCCTCGCGCATAACGGCAAACTGATGGCTGTCGAGGTTAACTTTGAGCAAGGGGCGATTGGCCCGCTGCATCACCATCCACATGAACAACTGACCTACGTGTTATCCGGTGAATTTGAATTTACTATCGGTGACGAGAAGCAGGTGGTACGCGCGGGAGATACGTTGTATAAGCAGCCAAATATCGTTCACGGCTGTGTCTGCCTGAAGCCGGGAACACTGCTGGATACCTTTACGCCGGTTCGCGAAGATTTTCTCAACGCCTGATTTCATCAATAAAAAAACCCTGCGCGAAGGCAGGGTTTTGTCAGCAAGCGGGCGCGAATTAACGTGCCAGCCAACCACCGTCAACCGCCACGGTATAGCCGTTGATATAATCAGATGCGCTGGAGGCCAGGAAGACCACCGGCCCCATCAGATCGCTCGGCAGACCCCAACGTCCTGCCGGGATACGGTCGAGGATTTCAGCGCTACGCTGCTCATCGGCGCGCAGTTGCTGGGTATTGTTGGTCGCCATGTAACCCGGTGCAATCGCGTTGACGTTGATGTTGTGCTTCGCCCACTCGTTCGCCATCAGACGGGTCACCCCCATTACGCCACTTTTGGAAGCCGTGTAAGACGGGACGCGGATACCGCCCTGGAAGGAGAGCATGGAGGCGATATTGATGATTTTGCCGCCGTTACCCTGTGCGATGAAGTGTTTGGCCGCCGCCTGAGACATAAAGAACACGCTCTTGATGTTCAGGTTCATCACGTCATCCCAGTCTTTTTCGCTGAAATTGATCGCGTCTTCGCGGCGGATCAGACCCGCATTATTGACCAGAATATCGATATGGCCGAACTCAGCAACCGCACGCTCCAGCAGTGCCGGGATCCCGTCGATCTGACGCAGATCGGCGGTCAGACTCAAAAAACGACGGCCCAGAGTGGTCACACGCTCGATGGTTTCGGTCGGTTCAACGATGTTAATCCCGACGATATCGCAGCCCGCTTCCGCCAGACCGAGCGCCATGCCCTGGCCCAGACCGGTATCACAACCTGTCACGACAGCGACTTTACCTTCGAGAGAGAATGCATTCAAAATCATTGTAAATCCTTAGTTTTTCATACCTGTCACGGACAGGCGTTATGAGCGCCCGCGACTAACGCAGATCTTTCACCGCAACGTGGTCCATATCATCAAAGACCTGGTTTTCACCGACCATGCCCCAGATGAAGGTATAGGCTTTGGTGCCCACCCCGGAATGGATCGACCAGCTTGGCGAAATGACGGCCTGCTCGTTATGCATAACGATATGACGCGTTTCCTGAGGCTGCCCCATCATATGGAAGACACAGGTGTCTTCTTCCATATTGAAATAGAAGTACACTTCCATACGGCGTTCATGGGTGTGGCACGGCATGGTGTTCCACAGGTTGCCCGGTGCCAGTTCGGTAAGGCCCATACTCAGTTGGCAGGTTTCCAGTACATCCGGCACGAAATATTTATTGATGGTGCGACGGTTGCTGGTGAGATTGTCACCTAATGTCACAGGCGCAACATCAGCAGGCGTCACTTTTTTGGTGGGATACGTGGTATGCGCCGGTGCGCAGTTATAATAGAACTTGGCTGGCGTTGCGCTATCGACGCTGGCGAAAACCACTTCTTTCGCCCCTTTGCCAACATACAGCGCATCGCGGTGGCCGATCTCATAGCATTGACCGTCGACGGTGATAGTGCCCGCGCCGCCGATGTTGATCACACCCAGTTCTCGACGTTCCAGAAAATAGGTTACGCCAAGCTGTTTACCGACTTCACCGCCAACGGAGACCGTTTTTGCCACCGGCATAATGCCACCGACGATGATGCGGTCA
This sequence comes from Citrobacter sp. RHB35-C17, assembly GCF_013816795.1. Lineage (NCBI taxonomy): Bacteria > Pseudomonadati > Pseudomonadota > Gammaproteobacteria > Enterobacterales > Enterobacteriaceae > Citrobacter > Citrobacter sp. RHB35-C17. Next base: position 3,793,509 of record NZ_CP057150.1, read on the forward strand.
ATGTGGCTGTAAACCATCGTGTATTCGTCAGCCACGAACACTTTCTCAACCAAAAACTCCTTGCGTAGCCCCTGGGTATCCAGTGTTTTGGCGTGCGCGCTGTGAATACTTTGTCTTACGTCCACATTTACCTCCAGTGATGTACTGAGCGGGAATCCCTCAACGGAGAGCGAAACGCTGTTCCGTTTTACGTTATGCGCCCATGATAGTCTTCCGGGGAACCGTTTTCAATTACAAATAAAACATCGTTTCACTTTTTCTGCATCTTATTATCAAAAGTGTAATTCCGATCACGATCGATTCATTCCGTGATTAAGAGCAGGAGGAAAATGGTATAGAAAAACAAGGAAATAGGCGTTACCCCTGAGTTTTCGACGCCCTGACTTGCGGGTAAACGGCTGTCAGTTCATTCGCTTAACGCGAAAATCAGAAGGAAGGAGAAACAAAACGCAGCCATGCCGCCACGATTATCGTGCGGCATAACGGGGGGAGTGAAGAGGAGAAAAAAGAGTCGTTAATCGCGCTCAATGGCTAACGCCACGCCTTGCCCGCCGCCAATGCACAGCGTTGCCAGACCTTTGCGGGCATTACGTTTGACCATTTCGTGAACCAGAGAAACCAGAATACGACAGCCGGAAGCGCCAATCGGGTGGCCAAGGGCAATCGCGCCGCCGTTGACGTTCACCCGTCGCTCGTCCCATTCCAGCATTTTGCCAACCGAAAGCGCCTGGGCGGCAAACGCCTCATTTGCTTCAATGAGATCCACATCGGCCAGTTGCCAGCCGACCCGCTCCAGACAACGGCGAGTGGCATACACGGGGGCGATCCCCATCAACGCAGGATCCACGCCGACGCTGGCAAAGGCGCGGATGCGCGCCAGCACAGGCAGGTTCAACTCCAGCGCTTTGGACTCGCTCATCATCATTACCGCTGCCGCGCCATCGTTTATAGAAGAGGCATTGCCGGCGGTTACCGACCCCTGCAGTTCAAACGCCGGATCCAGACGCGCCAGGCCTTCTGCGCTGGCATCCGTACGCGGCTGCTCATCGGTATCAATGATCACGGTTTGCCCATTACGCTGGGTGGTGACCGGGACGATTTCCGCTTTAAAGCGACCAGCATCGATGGCCGCGCGTGCCTTTTGCTGTGAACTGAGCGCATACGCATCCTGCAGTTCCCGGCTGATGCCATATTCACGCGCCAGATTCTCTGCGGTCACACCCATATGATAATCATTGAAGGCATCCCACAGGCCGTCGTGTACCAGGCTGTCGACGAGCTGGCTGTTGCCCAGTTGCGCGCCGGTTCGGCTGTCGGTGAGTACATGTGGCGCACGGCTCATGTTCTCTTGCCCACCGGCAATCACAATATCCGCTTCACCGCACTGGATCGCCTGCGTGGCAAGATGCAGCGCTTTCAGCCCCGAGCCGCAGACGTCGTTAATGGTGATAGCAGAAACCGTGTTCGGTAATCCCCCTTTGATCGCTGACTGACGCGCCGGGTTTTGTCCCGCCCCCGCCGTCAACACCTGTCCGAGGATCACTTCATCAACGGCATGCGCATTCACGCCGCTGCCTTCAATCAACGCTTTGACCACCATACTGCCCAGTTCAACGGCAGAATGACGCGCCAGCGTCCCCTGAAAACAACCAATTGGCGTACGCAACGCCCCGACGATCACCACCTCTTTCATTACGACCTCAGCGCAAAATAACACCGCAATAGTAGAGGATTGTTAAAAATAGTTATCCTGATTGTTTAAGAAAGGTGAGTTTTATCACAAAGGAAATCGTTATCACGCCTCTCTGCCCGGGACACTGCCTTGCTGTAAATGGTATCTCAGCCAACTCCCTGCCACACCGGGCGGGGATTTTTTGTTCCAGAGCAGATCGATGGCGATCGCTTTCGGCCATCCCGGGACAGCCAGTTGCACCAGCGGTTTTTCCGCCGCGAACTCCTCCACCAGTGCACACGGAAGCGCGCACCAGCCAAACCCCTGTACCGCCATACTCAACAACAACAAATAGTTCGGCGCAGACCAGACCGGGCCGCGGGCAAGCTGGGCACCATGGTCGATATAGGTGTTAAGGCGCAATTCACGCCAGGTATGCAGTTGATCCCATTGCAGTTTCTTCTCTTTCGCCAGCGGATGGGACGCGGCAACGTAAAGTCCCATCCACGTTTGCATCGGCAAGCGCGTCGCACCGATATCGGTGGGATAGTGGTCTCTGGCTTCAATCAAACCAACCTGCGCCCGCTCTTTTTGCAGCAGATCGATAACGTCCACATCCTCACCAATCAGACATTCAAATTCGGTATGTGGAAACTGGCGATCAAACTGCACCATCAGTTCCTCCAGCACGTCGGGGTGTAACGTGTCGGAGAGCACAAACGTCAGACGCGCTTCGGTTTCGCCAGCCAGCGAAAGCGCCACCTCATCGAGACGTTCGCTGGCCGACAGAATCGCCTGAACGTAACCAAGTACTTTCTTGCCTTCTTCCGTTAGCAACGGCTGACGCGAAGAGCGGTCAAAAAGCGAAACGCCAAGATCGGCTTCAAGGTGAGCGATCGCCGTGCTAATGGTGGACTGACTTTTCCGCAGTCTGCGTGCCGCCGCCGAGAAAGAGCCACAGGAAACGGTCTCGACAAATGCGGTTAAGGCTTCAGGTGAGTAACGCATGAACTATCTACTTTATCGATGGATACTATCTTTTAGATATCACATAAAACGATAAAATTCCCCCTATTCCGTTATCCGGGCGTTTTCAAGATAGGTAAGTTATGCAACACAATGCAGTTCAACGTCGTTCATTACTGGAGCGTGTCTTTCACGCCGTCTGTTTTGAAGGGATCGCTACGGCGATCCTGGCTCCCACCACGGCCTGGTTGATGCAACGATCGGTGCTGAAAATGGGCGGACTGACGATCCTGCTGGCGACCACGGCGATGATCTGGAACATCATCTACAACGCGCTGTTTGACCGTTTCTGGCCTTCACATCTGGTGACACGAACGGCGAAAGTGCGTGCGTTTCACGCGCTGGGGTTTGAAAGCGGCTTTATCGTCATCGGCGTGAGTATCGTGGCGTATGTACTGAACGTTAGCCTGATACAGGCCTTTACGCTGGAGATCGGCTTCTTCCTGTTCTTCCTGCCCTACACCATGTTCTATAACTGGGCTTATGACACGTTGCGCGTACGCTTTGTGAGGCGTCGCGAACCGCGCGTGACTGCCTGATAACTCACACTTTTGCCGGAATCCACGCGGTTCCGGCAAAACCTGTTGCCCCCCTTCTCCCGTTCAGTCCTCACGCCCACCCGCTCATTTATGGTAAATTGCGCTTCTTTTTGTTTATTTTATAGTTGATACGTTCAAGAAATGTCTAAAATTTGGTCAAAAGAAGAGACGCTCTGGAGCTTTGCGTTATATGGAACTGCCGTGGGCGCAGGAACCCTGTTTCTCCCCATCCAGCTAGGCTCCGCGGGCGCGATTGTCCTGTTTGTCACCGCTCTGGTCGCCTGGCCTCTCACATACTGGCCGCATAAAGCGTTATGTCAGTTCATTCTCTCGTCGAAAACCTCTGCGGGAGAAGGGATCACCGGTGCAGTGACGCACTATTACGGTAAGAAGATCGGCAGCCTGATTACCACGCTGTACTTTATTGCCTTTTTCGTGGTGGTTCTGATTTATGCCGTCGCCATCACCAACTCCCTGACAGAACAGCTCGCCCGCTATCTTGAGATTAGCCTCGGCATCCGCATGGGAGTCAGCCTTGGCGTGGTATTGATCCTGAACCTGATTTTCCTGATGGGCCGCCATGCGACCATACGAGTGATGGGCTTTTTGGTGTTCCCGCTGATCGCTTACTTCCTGTTTCTCTCGCTATATCTGACCGGCAGTTGGCAACCCTCTTTGCTTACCGGACAAATGGCGTTCGATCAGCACACGCTGCATCAGGTATGGATATCAATTCCGGTGATGGTTTTTGCTTTTAGCCATACGCCTATTATCTCTACGTTTGCCATCGACAGACGTGAGAAATATGGTGAGCTGGCCATGGGTAAATGCAAAAAAATCATGAAGGTAGCGTATCTTATCATCTGCTTAAGCGTGCTGTTCTTCGTCTTTAGCTGCCTGCTGTCGATTCCGACATCGTACATCGAAGCCGCTAAAAATGAAGGTGTCACCATTCTTTCGGCCTTATCCATGATGCCTGCCGCCCCGGCGTGGCTCTCGATTTCAGGTATCATCGTCGCCGTGGTGGCGATGTCGAAATCCTTTCTCGGCACCTACTTTGGCGTCATCGAAGGGGCAACCGAGGTGGTCAAAACTGGTCTGCAACAGGTTGGGGTGAAGAAAAGCCGGGCCTTTAACCGCGCCCTGTCGATCATGATGGTATCGACCATCACCTTTATTATCTGCTGCATCAATCCGAATGCGATCTCGATGATTTACGCCATCAGCGGGCCGCTCATTGCCATGATTTTGTTCATTATGCCGACCCTGTCGACATACCTGATCCCGGCGTTAAAACCGCACCGTTCGTTCGGCAATCTGGTCACCCTGATTGTCGGCCTGCTGTGCGTGTCCGTGATGTTCCTTGGCTAATACTGGCGTAAACGGCTCGTCCGGGCCGTTTACTCACTACTGCGGCATAACAACGAGGGGGCGCCTACCGTCGTAAAGGCCCACCCTTCCCGATAGCGTTTAATCGATAGCGAGAAAGAAGCGCGCTCAGTGAGATAAAGCGCAGGCAACGAACGGTATCCTTTGTTCACCTCTAAATTGTCGCTCGGAAACCGCACGAGGTTATTGGTGCTGATAATATAGTTGTCACGAACCTTATAATAGGTGAAATACACAATCCGGCTAATTTTAAATTTTTTATTTTGCGGCGTATGCAAATCACCGGTAATCGTGACGATCCCCTGATTATTTTGCATTTGATAGGCTACATCTCCCCGAAACTCCTCATTATTAATTTCCCATACCACACGCCCCTCGCAATCAATATTATTTTTGCTTTTATGTGCATACCAGAACCCCACACCGGCCAGGGTTACTATTACCACCAATACAATGAAGATAACTATTTTAGTTTTTATCATTAATTGAATACCAGGTCGTACATTTTGTTAGAGGATGTTCCCTTATATCCAACTGACAAGCAATTGCCGCAATATTCTTCGCGCTGCTCATTCCCGAGAGATAGACATAGTTATGATTCTGACAGATATCCGGGTGTCTCGTCAGGAATACCGTATAGCGAGTATTAAAGGTACTTTTGCTTTTCATTAACAGGGTACAGGATGAAAAGGAGACAGAGTCAACAATGGCATAGGAAGAGAACAGCGATTCGGCCGTCGGATATAAAAAGCCAAAAGAAACGCTGACACCGATCAGCAATGCCGACAGTAAAATAGCCCCCATCTTTAGTGTTGTTCTTGAAGGCCGTAATTTAAGCGCTACCGCTGTCAGAGCAGGCCATACAGGCTCCTCCCTGCTTTCGCCCTCTTCCACATTTTCAACCGATTCCGTCTCCGTACGTTGAATCTCTGCGGTGATCATCATACCCCGCCGGGCGACGGTTCTAATCAGGTCGCGCGGCAACCCAACCTCCGATAATGCATTTCTGAGCATGAGCACCGTCTGATATAACGTATTGACGGAGGTGATAGTGTTTTTATCACCCCAGCCAATCTTTACGAGCTGGGCTTGCGGAATAACAACCCCACAATTTGTAAGGAGATATAAAAGGATGAAACTCGCAGGATTTTGAAGAATGACAGTTTTTTGCGTATTTTTATTCGTCAGACTTCTGTCACCCGGGTGAAAGTCAACCAGGTTATTAATTGTGTATACTGTAGTGTGTGTGTACTTCTCAAACACTGTGTGCGTTCTCGCATTTACATGATGAATGTCATGCTACAAAAATCTTATACAGAGATCACTAAATATATAATAGATATGTTTGGACGCTCATAACCTACAAACAAAAATTCTTATAAATCAATACACTTCAATCTGAAAAAGATCAGGTGTTCTTAATTAAGACCATTTTAGGTGCGTTATCACTCAGCACTCATTATTATAGTTTCACGTTTAAAAAGCGGACAAACAGATAAATAGCATTACTTAATAAAAGACAATAGCATTGTTACAATTTTTTCAGAGAATTTAACATAAGATCAACTTTTTGCCATTAATGCCATTTAGCGATAAAACTTAAACATTTTTGCAATATAGATTTTCCTGGTGGTTGTTACAAAATTCCTGGAGGCTTTTTTTCATGCTTCCTCAACGGAACAATGACCCCGCCAGAAACCTGAATTGATACAGAGGGAAAACCCTTAAAAAATTCGTGATTAAGAATAATAGCAATAAATAAAATTTCGGATTTCCTCTCTATCAAAGTTGCATTTTGTAGAGTATTGACATGTTTTAAAACGGATGAAATTATGAAATCATCTACGGATAGGGAGGCTCTCAATATGGGGCTGGACGTTAAATTAAAGAATTTGACATGCAGCAGTTGTACCTTGCATTGTAAAATAATGCCCGAAAAATCACCCCGCTTACAGTATTGCGCCAATGCCTGTTTTTGCATGTGGCCAGAAGAAAGCATTTATTTTAATAAAGGGGTCATTGAAGGTATTTTAAATCACAATCACAACGCCAGACTTAGTGGTTATATTTTTGTGGATTTCTCTATTAGCTTTTTACGCCTGTTTTTGGATAAAGAGTGGATAGAATATCTCGCAAGCACCCGCATGGGCATTATTTTGATCAGCGATCGCAACATGCAGTCGCTCGCCAACTACTGGCGCAAAAATCATCCTGCTGTTTCCGCTATCATTTACCATGATGACGGACTGGATGTCGCCAATGAGAAGATCAGGCAGGTGTTTATCGGACGGCATTTGTCGTTCACCAAGGGGAATACGTTGACGCAGATGGAGTTCACCATTCTGGGCCACATGGTTGCAGGCAGTAATCCGCACCAGATCGCTCAACTGTTGAACATGGATATCCGCAGCATCTACGCCTACAAGCAACGAATTGAAAAAAGAATGGGTGGACGAATCAATTCGTTGTTTATTCACTCTCATGCGGTTTCTGGCGATAAGTCGTCTTATCCGCTGTTGCTCAAAGAGATGGATGGTACAGCAGTGCATTTGCAAAGACGCAGATGAGTCCGACAACAGGGAACGAAATGGACAAGGATTATAAAGTGGGATACTACGAAGAAGAAACGCGCGCGCTGAGTGCAGTACTGTTATCACTGTTTACGGCCCGTGCTGAGATAGCTTTCGGTGAGCTGGAGTGCTCTCTGCAAAAACTCGCCTTCCCGCCTGCTGTTCGCAGGTTGTGTGAAGAGGCGTTGCAAAGTCATAGTGAAGACGAAGCCGATCGGACGAATGCCCGGGCGGTTTGCTGCCTGCTGCATGCACTGGAATCGATCAGTGGCTATAAGCACGTTGAGCGCTATATTGCCCAACGGAATCAGGCGGTCGTGTATTGCTAAGACACCGAGTCGGGACAGCGTTCCCGACTATTTTATATAGGAGTCCAGAACTTTCAGTACCACGTCCAGATCTTCTTCCCGCTTCTCTTCATCACTCTGATGGACGATATGCTCGGTCAGATGCCCTTTAATCACTTCTCGCATTAAACCATTCACGGCTCCGCGTATTGCGGCGATCTGTTGCAACACAGCGGCGCACTCATGGGGTTCATCGAGCATTTTTTTCAGCGCAACCACCTGCCCCTGAATTTTGCTGGTTCGGGCTTTAAGCTTCTGTTTATCCCGGATTGTGTGTGACATCGCAACACCTCCTTAACATAAAACGTGGTGAATTATAGCATTATGTATCTACTGGGGGGTAGTATTTAGTACTGGGGGGGAGTAGAATCGGGCAAAGACAAGCAACTAAGAATCATTATCATGGGTGAATTTTCAACACTTCTTCAGCAAGGTAACGCGTGGTTTTTCATTCCCAGCGCGATTCTTCTCGGCGTGCTGCATGGACTGGAACCCGGTCACTCGAAAACGATGATGGCAGCATTTATCATCGCCATTAAAGGAACCATTAAGCAGGCGGTGATGCTGGGACTGGCGGCAACGCTCTCCCATACCGCCGTGGTCTGGCTGATCGCCCTCGGTGGCATGTACATCAGTCGGGCGTTTACCGCAGAATCTGTGGAGCCCTGGCTGCAACTGATTTCCGCGTTTATTATTCTGGGCACCGCAACCTGGATGTTCCGGCGGACATGGCAGGGTGAGCGAAACTGGCTCACCGCCACGCAGCATGATCACCACCATAACCACCATGATCATGCGCATCACGATCATCATGACCACCACGAACACCACGAACACCACGATCACGACCATCATCATGACCACTGCGATCTGGCGGGACTGACTGAGGGGTCGAAAGCATATCAGGATGCCCATGAACGCGCGCATGCCAGCGATATTCAACGCCGCTTTCACGACAAAGAGGTGACCAATGGGCAAATCTTATTGTTCGGTCTGACCGGCGGACTGATCCCCTGTCCAGCCGCGATTACCGTACTGCTGATTTGTATCCAGTTAAAGGCCTTCACGCTCGGCGCAACAATGGTGCTCGGCTTTAGCCTGGGGCTGGCGATTACGCTGGTGACCGTCGGCGTGGGCGCAGCAGTCAGCGTCCATCAGGTCGCTAAACGCTGGAGTGGATTCAATGCACTGGCAAGAAAAGCGCCTTATTTTTCCAGCCTGCTGATCGGTCTGGTCGGTCTGTATATGGGAATTCACGGCTACATGGGGATTGTTCACACCTCCTGAACACATATTTCTGACGCACAGCGCCTGCCGCTGTGCTCACTTCCCTTTCCAAAAAACCATCCATTTAGTTGCGAGTTGCAACTATTTTCTCGATAAATATTTCCTTGCATCACCATAAGGCACACCACGTTGGGCTGAAAATCCCTTGTCAGTGACCATTTTCAGGGCTGGTTCTTACTGTTTATTGCGATGAAAATGAGGAAAGCATCTCAATATCAATTACAGAGCAAAAATTTTTTTCCCATTTTTTGATGTCAAACAACCCGCTATTATTGGAACCCATCTTACTTAGCTTCCAAAAGAAGACAGGTAATCACATAAAATTCTTATCCCGGCATAGCATCATAAAAATGGTTAGCACGGTTAATCATTCATTTTTCCTTATGCATTAAATGTGAATTATCTTAACCTGGCAATCAATTAAGTCGTAATACGTTTTACGTCCGGCTCAACACTTCAATATTAATCATCTAATAATCTAAAATTCCTAAAGAAGTTACAGCCGATCTATTTCCAGATTTCAATAGACCCAACCTATCACGAGTATTCCATCTGTTCGTTTTAAACGATTTTCCTCTCCAGGAATTTTCCGGCTAATATCCTCACAGACAAATTAATTTATTCATTCGGGTGAAATGAATCTCGCCACGAGAATAAAATCATGGTGTTGAAGATATTCTCAGCGCAAAAAAACTCACCTTTAAGAAAATTACCAATAATTTTATTTTGTCTTCATTCCCGCACAGAGCCATCACGATAAATGTCCCTGCGCATGGAAGAACCCTGACTCACAGGGTAAATCAACACGACTGATAAAAAATGGAGTTTTATATTATGACCTTAAATCGTGCCTTCCTTTCGGCGCTGATGGCTTCTGCGCTTTTTTCCACGAATGCACTGGCCTCTGACAATACCATTACGTTTATGGGCGAAGTGAGTGATGAGACCTGTTCAATATCGGTAAATGGCTCTGATGCTTCTCCGGTGGTATTACTGCCGACCGTGACGGCTACCGAACTGAATGCCAATCAGGTGGCTGGCGCAACGACATTTGATGTCGGTGTGAGCAACTGTACTGGCTCGTCTTCTGGCGTGCAGATCTCGACGGTCTTCGTGGGTAACAACATCAGTTCTGCTACCGGAAACCTTGGCAGCACAGGTTCTGCGACGAATGTAGAGATCCAAATTCTCGATACCAGTGATGCCGAAATTGATTTCCGCAGCGCCTTTACCGGCACCGGCGACCTCTCTCTCGCGGCTAACCAGACCTCAGCGAGCGCGACCTATAAAGCCCAGTATTACAGCGCCGGCGCGGCCACGACCGGTACAGTACTGGCTTCACTGCAATACGCCGTTTCTTATCAGTAAACGTCGTTCTGGCGGGAATGTACTCCCGCCATCCACATTCAGGGAAAATACTATGCGAACCTCTCATCGTCATCGCACGCTTATTTCAGGCTGCCTGTTTCTTTTTTTAGTCGCATGCTGTAGCCATGCCAATGCCAGTATTACGATGACAGGAACGCGTATCATTTATGATGGTGCGGCGAAATCGACTGATGTGCATCTAAAAAATAAAGATGCCATTCCTTATGTTGTCCAGAGCTGGTTCGATAACGGTAATATGGCCGATGGCCCGGAAAAGTCTGCGCAGGTTCCGTTTATTGCCACGCCTCCGGCATTTCGCATTCAACCAGGCGAAGGACAAATCATTCGTATTGTTTACACTCACGGGAAAAAATTACCACAGGACCGGGAGTCACTGGTCTATTTTAATTTCATGCAAATTCCTCCCGCCAATGCCGGACAATCAGCGAGCCAAACCGAAAAACAAAATAGCCTGCTGATTATGTTGCGCAATCGGGTCAAACTTTTTTATCGCCCGGCAGGACTGGTCGGCGATCCGCAAAAAATGCTGGAGAATCTGCAGGTCAAACGGATTAACGGAAATAAAGAACTGGCGATAAGTATTAAGAACAATCAGCCTTATTTCGTTACGGTCGCGGCCCTGCAACCTGGCGGGTCGTCGCAAATCCAGCACCCTAAAAATGACATGATCTCGCCTTTTGCCAGCGAAACGTTTCACTTTCCGCGAACCGCTGACGCGCAGCGCGTACGCATTACCTTGATCAACGATCAGGGAGCACGCATCAGTGCCGACTATCCGCTGTAACACCGTCGTCGCGCCCCTGATCGGCCTGGCGTTAGTTCCGGCGACGGCGTGTGCGGAATACTACTTTGACCCGGCGCTTTTGCAGGGTTCTGATTTTGGTAAGTCACTGGATCTGGATCGTTTTAATCAGCGGGACAACGCCCTTCCGACAGGCGACTATGTGCTCGACGTATATCTTAACAACCAGTTGATTCGTCGCCAGGCATCGATCGCCCTGGTCAAACCCGAAGGCGACAAAACTGATGTGCAACCCTGCCTGTCACCGGAACTGATTGCCCTCAGCGCCATACGTACGACGCAAAATGTAACCCCTAACATCTGTCTGCCGATCGACGCTCTGGGCCCGAAAATCAGCTGGGAGGTGGATTTAAGCTCGCTGCGCCTGAACATGGTGGTTCCCCAGGCGGGGCTGTTACATTCGCCACGAGGATTCATCCCGGTCTCCGAATGGGACGCCGGGGAAACCGCGCTGTTTCTGCGCCACAATACCAACTTTTACCACACCGAAAACACAGACAGCCATCTGCGCTATGACTATCTGTGGAGCAACATCAATGCTGGCTTCAACCTTGGCCTGTGGCAGGTTCGCCATCAGGGCAACCTGCGCTACGCCGATGACAATCAGACGGGAAGACACTATAAATACAATGCGGTTGCCACCTCGGTACAACGGCCTTTACCGCAACTGGACAGCATCATTGCCTTCGGCGACAACTACACCAACAGCAGTCTGTTTGGCAATCTGTCATTCAATGGCGTCAAGCTCAGCACTGACCAACGCATGTGGCCACAGGGTAAACGAGGCTATGCCCCGGAAGTGCGCGGCGTCGCCACCACGACGGCCCGTGTGGTTGTACGCCAGCAGGGAAAAGTGATTTACGAAACTACCGTCGCGCCCGGCGCCTTCGTGATTAACGATCTGTACAACACCCGCGGCCAGGGCGATCTGACGGTGGATGTCGTTGAAGCAAACGGACAAGTTTCGCGCTTCACCGTCCCCTATTCCGCCGTACCGGACTCGATTCGTCCCGGTAACTGGAATTACGAACTGGCGATGGGCTACGTTCGTCAGTACTACAGCGTAGAAAATAAGTTTATTGAAGGTGTACTGCAGCGCGGGATGAGCAACGTGCTGACGGCCAACATGGGTTCACGACTGGCAGATAATTATCAGGCCTTCCTCGCCGGCGGCGTGCTGGCAACCTCCGTCGGCGCATTCGGTTTGAACACGGTTTTTTCCAGCGCTCATGTAGAAAATAACGAAAAACAACAAGGCTGGCGCGTCGAGGCAAGCTACAGTAAAACCTTCACCACCGGCACCAACCTGGTCCTCGCGGCCTATCGCTATTCCACCAGCGGCTATCGCGATCTGCAGGACGTACTCGGCGTACGTCGCCAGGAGAAAAACGGCACCCTCTACTACTCTGATACGCTCAATCAGCGGAACAACTTCTCGGCGACCGTCAGCCAGCCGATGGGTGACTGGGGCATGCTGAGCTTTACCGGCAGCACCTCGGATTACTATAATAACGCCTCACGCATCACCCAGTTGCAACTCGGTTACAGTAATAGCTGGCGTGACATCAGCTTCAATATCAGCGCCGCACGCCAGCGGAGTACCTACTCCAGCCGCTACTTCAGCAGCGTCAACGATCGCGATTTTGATAACGAAAACCAGCGAAAATACACGGAAAACACCGTATCGCTGGGGATTTCGATTCCATTCGACTTTGGTTCCAGCCGCTCGCAAATCAACCTCGACATGAACCGCAGTCGCGACAGCCGGACGGCCACGGTTGGGATGAGCGGGACGACGGGTGAAAAGAGTTCTACCTCGTGGGCGCTCTACAGCGGCATTGAGCACAACAACGACAGTGGCGACAGCTCGACCTGGGGCGGAAATATTGAACATCGCACCTCCGTCGGCGCCTTCCGCGCTTATGCCTCCCGGGGCGACAGTTATCAGCAGTATGGACTGGGGATGTCCGGTACGCTGGTCGCCCATCGCGGTGGGATTACCGCCGGTCCGTATACCAGCGACACCTTCGCACTGGTGGAGGCTCCCGGTGCACGCGGAGCCGAGATTCGTAATGGGCAGGGCGCGACGGTGGACCGTTTCGGCTACGCGATCCTCCCGTCATTAACGCCCTACCGCTATAACACCATTAGTCTCGACAGCCAGAATATGGCCGATGACGTCGAACTTCAGGGCGGCAGCAAGCGGCTGGTCCCCTATGCGGGCGCAATTTCTCGCGTAACGTTTAAGACCACTCACGGGAAAGCAACGTTGATTAACACCACTCTGCCCGATAGCAGCCAGCCACCGATGGGCGCGGACGTCACGGACAGCAATGGCGAAGCCGTGGGCATCATGGGCCAGGGCGGGCAAATCTACGCCCGACTCGCCGCTCAGTCCGGCGTGCTGTTCGTTAAGTGGGGTAAAACCGCCGCCCAGCAGTGCCAGGTCTGGTATCAATTGCCAACGACGCGCGACGCGCCGCTGTACCAACTTACGCTACCTTGCCGCCAGGAGTGATGGCTTATGAAATTATCTTCTTTTTTCCCGCTGCTGTTAGTTGGCGTCGTACTGGCACAGCCGGCATGGTCTGCCTGTAAAAGGGTAACCTCTGCCAACGATCTGTCTCAGACAGCGAAAGATGCCGGTTACATCGGCGCCAGCTGGGGAGGCGTTGGCGATAGCGAAGTCAAAGGCAAACTGGGGTTGCCTGGCGTTATCACCTTAAGCAGCGGCGCCGGATTTCAAACGGAAGGCACACTGCTCGCCAGTTCGACGGCCAGCTTTGTGCCTAATGGTCGCACCCAGGGCGTCAACGCCAATCAGATCTATTTTCGCTGCGACGTCGCCGAAATCGGCAAGGTGTATGAGTATTACGCCACCAACGGCGATGATGCCTGGGGCGGCAGAGAAGCGGTTGCCGGGATTGAAGGCGCTTACTACACCTACGTCAAAAACGTGGCGCTCAGACTGACAAACCTGAAAACCGGGCAATACTATTCGCGCTACTGGCAAACACGCCTCATCCCTGAAAACGAGATGTTCAATGATGGGACCTACATTTACATCCCGGGCAGCGCCTTCAGCGATGTTTTCGTTGAGCTGTTTCGGGTTGATGACGCATCAAAAGGGGTGAACGGTTCAAACCGCTATGGTTATACCTACGCCGGGCCGGCTGGCTATATCGCCTTCCACGGCGGCGGCATGAGCTCCGGGCTGTTTGACGGTGCTGACAGCAGAACCAACTACGACGGCTGGGGCGCCATGCAGTGGCCTGGCGGCTGGACGCTCACCAGCCAGAGTTACTTTGTGCGCGGCGCCGCCTGTCGAATCGATGACTATCCCGCTATTGTCCGTCTGCCGCCGATCAGCGTCGGTGAGCTGAGCGGCGGCGGCACAGCGCAGACCCCGTTTAACATTACCGTCGAATGCGAAACCGGCGCGATTTCCGGCACCGCGGTCTCGACAACCAGCAAAGCGAACGTGGCGATGGGTTTTCTGGTGAATAACCAGACGGCGGCGAATGCGGCAAATCAGTTAGGGCTTAAGACCGGATCGGGAGCCTGGACCTGGCTGCTCGATAACCACTATGGCGTCAGCGGCGTGGCGTCCGGCGTGGGCATTCGCATCTACAGCGAAAAACTGGGCGGTAGCGCTATCAACCTGCTGCCAAATCTGACGTCAACCGCCACGGGCAACACCGGAGGATGGTACGGCTATGCCGATTTAACCAGTAAAACTTCAACAAGCGGTTCGACCGAATTGTATAACGGGGAATTCACCGCCTCGCTGGAAGCCATTCCAGGCGAAGCCATAACAGCAGGATCGGTTTATGCACAACTTCAGGTGGTGGTTAGTTTTCAGTAGCGCGTTGCTGTTGAACGTTCTGCCGTTCTCCGCTCATGCGGTGGTGAATAGCGAAGTGACCCGGGTAATTTTTAATGCGGGTGACAAAAGCGCTTCGCTGGCGCTGATCAATTCCCCGCAGCAGCCAGCCCTGGTTCAGGTCTGGACCGATACGGGTAATCCCTCGAGCCAGCCCAATGAGGAGACGACGCCCGTCATCGTACTACCGCCGGTATTTAAAATGCAGCCCGGCGAACTGCGCAGCATTACGCTGCAACTGACCGACACCTCGGTACTGCCGCGCGATAGCGAAGCGCTTTACTGGCTGAACGTGTATCAGATCCCGCCCATGACGCAGACCGACGCCCAGGTGGTGCAGAAAGTGGTTCTGCCGTTACGCATCCGCATGAAGGTGTTCATTCGCCCGAAAGGCGTCGGTGCGCTTAAGGAAAGCGATGCGGAGAAGCTGCACGTGATATACGCCGGGGCGCAAAATCAGTTGCAGTTAACCAACCCCACCCCGTGGCATATCACGCTGGCCGGAATAAGCTGTGAGTCCGGCAGTGCAAGCGGCATCATGATTGCGCCGCTGACGACGGTATCGGTCCCGCTACAGGGACAAGGAGCACCATGTTCATCGGTCCGCTATGACGTCATTAACGACCAGGGTACCCTGTGGCATTACAATAAAGCCGTCTCGCGTCTCCCGTAGCGGACGGCTTACGCGCCTTGCCCGGCATATTTCAGGCCCGAATATCGTCATACTCGCGAGTTTTATCAAACTCGTGTTTGGCAAACGGGCAAAGAGGAATAACTTTGCGTTTTTCGCGGCGCATTTTCTCCACGACTTTCGCCACCAGCTGTTTTCCGACCCCCTGACCTTTCAGGCTGGCATCGACATCGGTATGCTCAATAATGCTTAAATGCTCACCGGTTGGAACAAAAACAATTTCAGCGACCTGATTCCCCTGATCATTATTGACATAGAATTTATTGTGACCTTCCAGTATTTCCATTTTCCCCTCGCTTATTTACGACGATATTGTAGCGCCCCGCTTGGGCAAGTATCGATAACGTTGATCACCGTTGAGACATCCACTTCATCAGGCATAATCCACGGCTTACGTTTCAGATTGAAAAGTCTGGCGCTACCGCGTACACAATTTCCAGAGTGCTGACAAATTGCTGTATTGAAGTAGACATCGATTTTCTCACCGGTATAGACGCGATAACCCGCATCCTCAAGTTGCTTATCCATGACATTGCCTCATTTTTTGTTTATCCCTTAAGCATAGCGCGTGAATATCACCCGCCACCACTTTAATGTTAGATGAGTAAATACTCATCTGCTCCTTATGTTTAAGCATAAAAAACCAATTATAGTGGCATTTAAGATTTTATATTATGCATTTAATGATATTTAAGGTTATTCGCTCTAATTGACTATTTAACATCAGGTCGGCATAATAAATCTTTCAAATGACTCATTAAAAAAATCTGTTTTTATTCAAGAATACTCATTAAAAATAGTGAGTTACAGAAAAGTATACCTGTCTGATACCGAATCTTAAATCACGACGTTGAAACAGATTTCAACGCCACTTTGTTGATAATCAGGCCATAATTTCTCCGGAATGCGGCATTGGGATGTTTAAATGATTACAGTAGCTGATTATTCATTGCGGCAGAATCCACCGACCTTGTTAATAAATTGCTTTGTTTTATATGCACTTATGTGAAACTTCAGAACAAAAACATTAGTTTCATAAATTAAACGACTTACTGAACTCATTTATACTATACGTAATAGTATGTTCAGAATTTTCTACAATTAAGTCTCTACTGTTTATAACTTTCGAACACCGTGAACCCATATGTACTGGATTATTAACGATAATATTGAATTCAGACCAGACAGTAAAAAGTTAATTTCTGTCACTAACCCAGAAATTAACGTGATTTTGACAACGCCTGCCAGTCGTTGTCTGCTTTTGCTGCTTGACGCTTCACCGGACGTCGTCACTCAGCAGGAATTTTTTAAAAAGGTATGGGAAGATGAAGGCATGCTGGTGCCTGCCAACACCCTTTACCAAAATATTTCTATTGTCCGTCGAGGCTTACGCGCCGTTGGCGAGACTGACCGGATCCTCGTCGCCACAGTCCCGCGCAAAGGTTTCCAAATCGACAAAAGCGTTAAAATTACTCGCGTTGCTGCGGTTCAGGAGGCTGAAGTGGCCCCTGATTCTCTGCAGGGTGAAGATGAACTGGATGTGGAGTACCGCACTGAGGCGGATCCCGCGCTTACGCCAGAAGAAATCGCCCCTCCTGCCCGTGCGATGACGGTAAGTAAGAGCAGCAGATTGCCGCTCTTCGTTAGCATTCTCGCCATGGTAGCGGCATTTTTTATTGGCGCTATCGGCATGAACTATTTCTGGCACTTTAGCGATACGAAGCCATTCTTCGCTGATTACACCTTCGTCGAGCAAGACAAAGGCTGTCGTTTCTATACCAAAGATGACAGCCACGATAACAAAAACAGCTTTGCACACTTTAAGGCGCTGATTCTGGGTTCTGGACTCGATTGCGAAAAGTACCCCTGGGTGTACTTCCCGCTATCACAAACGTCGCCAGGCTTAGCGGTTCTTGTCTGCCGCCAGAACTACCTGAAATCAGCCATTCCAGGTTGTATTACACTCTCTTTTCGTGGAGTAGGAAGTGAGTAAAAGAACAGTCATAACGATGAGTGCCATATTTTTACTCGCGGGTGTGCTCATCAGCGCGTTATACAATTTTTTATTGTCAAAACATTACGATAAACAGGAATGTTCGATGTCGCTGGTGGTGTTTCATAAAAACGCCCGCGCAAATATCACGCTGAACTACATGTATTCGCTGAAAAACCAGAACGGCATCGTAGCCGTCAGCGGAACCTATATTGAAGATAACAAACTGAAAGGGCGCATCAGACGAGATGTGGCCTATAACTGGACAGAAAATCAGGATTCGTATCACTTACACTCAAGCAGAATCAACAAGTTCGAAATTATCGAAACGTTGCCGGATGATCTGCTAGCCGATATTCTGCCTGATTTTTACGTTTACCCCGATAAAGATGTGAGTTACTCCATTCTCAATCAGGGTGTTCACGGGTTCCTGTTCACCATCGGGAAACGTCCCCTGCTCTATTGCGCCCGATAAACGGGAGAAAACCGTCAGCTCTGTGCTCAACAGGGCTGACGCGTTTTAAAGAAACATACTCTCTTCGAGTAAATTCTCTTTGATCAGCAGTAGATCGTGAACCCGGTGCCCACCTAATTTCTTACACGCAAGGTTGCGATAGGTGTATACCCGTTTCGGCGGTAGCGCCAATGATTCGGCAATCAGGTTAATATCTTTACCCAACAGCGATTCACAAATAATCCTTTTTTCAACACGATTGAGAACATGATTCCTGATAGCCTGGCGTTTTTCCATACCGACCAGACGCGTAATGATCATTATCAGCGATAGCAGAGACTGCTGTGCGCTGACAATCACATCGGCATCCAGGACCAATGCACTCCGCTCTGAGTCCAGTATAACCAGCAACTTACATTTTTTGTTGAGTCTGGAGATTTCTTTAGCACAACATTTGTTGAACAAATTAAGATGCAAAATCACGGTATCGTCGAATGTGAGTCTTTCAACAGGTAAATGAGGCATGGTTTCTTTCACGATTTCCAGGTTGGCCTCTTTTGCCAATAAGACAATACCCTCCTGCAAATAGTTATCATTACTTATAATATATATCGCCATCGCTTTATTTCCGTATTAATAATTTAACTCACAGGTCGTTTCCGTTCTTCTATATCCAGCTTTAGCGAGACATGTAAAAAATTATATTGATAAGCTTACGAATAATACAATTAAATAGTCTTAACTGGTGTGACATTTATAACTTATTGATAATGTGCATTTTAATTAAATTTCTTAAACACTCTTAAGTAGACAATTATTCGTTTGTCTCTGTATTCTGTCTCTTTCTCTATGTTATGTTGTGCCATTAGCGAACGGGCGGATGGGATGGAAAAAAATGACCAGGCGTATCGATTACCTGATTGAAAAATATCATTTCACTGAAATCAACGAGTCGCCGCGCATTGCCAGCCAATGGAAAGAGGTTCTGGCGGAGTGCCAACAAGAAAATGCCGGTGTTGAAGAACGACTGCGTATTGCGCTGCTTAATGTCGATTACGTAACCAGCTTTGAACTGCCCTTCCGTTTGCTCCTCACCCGTACTCCGCAACTGATCGACAAGCTGCGGAAAGAATTTGCCCTCACCCAGAAAAATGTGCTGATTAATGATAAACGCCGTGGCCAGGTTTACAGCATCAATGCCGATCTCAGTCGCGTCCCCGATGCCTTTCGCTATCGTCTGTCGTCGCGTATCCGCCGTATGGATGAGGAAACCATTACCACGGCGCCCTATCAGCAGGTTGCCAGTCAGACAAAGCATCCCGAGGAACGGCTTCGCCTGGCACTGGAGAGTGGTTTGCAGGTTAACGCCCTGGATGGGCTGTTCTGGCTGGGGATCCAGCGTATTGCCGCCGATATTCAGCGACTCCGCGCGTCAGGCATGCCGATTCTGGCGTCAGATGTCGAGGTGTTCGATTCACTGACCGGCACGCGCCGAACCGTGACGGCATACCATCTTTAACCGGTTGTCAGTTCCTGAAAGCGGGATAAAAAAAGCGCGCACGCCTCTCGTGGCATCAGTGGCGTGACGGTCAACCGCGTCGTGGGCGAGATCCCTGCCAGCATCGGCCAGTCATTACCGGGATCCAGATTGAGATCGCGCCGCTCGGTTGCCAGCATCATCAGGTCCACCTGTTTAATCACCTTGCTCGGGGTGAGAGGAAGATCGAAACGCTGACGAATGGCGTTATCCAGCCGTGCTTCAATCTCTTTGTACGCGGGAAGCAAGCGCTTTAACGGTGAGGGAAGATCCAGACAATAGGCCTCAGCGGCATCGTGCAGCAGCGCTTCAAGCGCGAACTCAGGTGGCGTTAACTGGCTGCACAGAACCCCGTGTTGGGCGACACTGTAAAATTCAGGCACATGTCCGGCAAAGCGACAGAGGTGCGAAAGGGCGACCGCAATATCTTCAATCACAATATGCTCCGGTCGAATATCACCGTAATCGATGTGTTGCCCGGTAATGGTGGCGATAAATTTCATCCGTTCTCCTGCTTCCTTGCCGTTCTTGCCCACGTCGGGCGCCTGGGTAGCCATAAAGAAACTACGTTTTTATATTCACTACGTAAATATTTTTCACCCCTTACCGCACGCTTTTATGGCTTCTTAGTTATATTCCAGCACAAAGGTGGCAGTGCCATTTGCCCGTCCCGCGGTGACCGTCGATCCTGTCTGCACCATCTGTGCCATAAAATTGACCGGCACTGCCGTTGCGGCGCTGGAAGCGGGAACTTTCTGTACCACTGGCAGATTTGCGGGCTCATTCAGCGTCACCGATGTTCCCTTTACCGGCCCGTTACCACCATTATCGCCATAGCGGATCCGGATCCCGACGCCGTCCGCACCACCGGGAAAGTGCGTAATATCCAGCGTATCCGTCGCCCCGGTCGTCGCCGGGGTCGCGAAGAAGCCAATACGGATATCCGTGGGCGTAGCGCAATACACAGGGATGCTAAACGGCACCGCCGAACCGCCAGAGGTACCCGGGCCTTTGAAATCGCTCCGGTTCGCTTTGCCCAGATCGACAAAAATACTGGCGCGGGTGACGCTACAGCTACCGCGACTGCCGATGTCCACGTTCATCGCCGCAAGATCGAGAATCACCGGCCTGCTGACCTGATCGCCATTTCCCCCCGCATTCGGGTACGTCATCGACAGGTTCCCGACATTTGCCAGCGTGTTGGCGAAAGCATGGTTATTACTTACCAGTTGAATATCAGCGGTTTTATAGAAGGTCACCCACGCTTTCACCTCCACTTCCCGTTGCGTCAGCATCGACGGGCTCTCTGTGCTGTCGCAAACCGTAACCGACCGACTGCCCACTGACTCCAGGAAATGGATCGGCCCCCCGTCGCACTGGAAACTGAGTGAGTAGCCGATCCCGGGCAAGGCCGAATTGAACACCGCATGTCCGTCAATTATCTGCCCACCCTGGGTATTCAACTGCTGATAGACGATTTTTTTCCACGACGATGTCGTCCCTTGCCGATCGCAGGTAAAGCGAATCCCCCCACCGTTCACCGGCATAATACTGCTCATCTGAGTATTGACCCGCAGCGTCGGCAGATATTTGATGTTTTGAAAGTTCAGGGTCATTTGTCCGGTATTACCCTGACAGGTTTCGGCCTGAACGTACTGGCTAAACAGGCTCGCTACCAGCAGCATTAACCCGCAAATAAGACGAAAAACCCCTGACATCGTCAGTTCCTCATGATTCATAAACATTGTCCCGCCACCTCTTTCACCGGGTTCCGGTCCTGTGCATCCGCTATCCGGAAATGCAGTACGCACTGGCGGCTCACGCCCGCGTCGTCCCATTTCACCGCAAGAGTGCCTGCCGTCGGCACCCCGCTCAGGTAGACCTGCCCGCGTTCGGCCACCATCGCGCTGGCGGTACCGCCATCACCGACCAGCCGGGCGCTGGCACCAAAAGGCACCACATCCTGATTGCGGCGAAGCGTGAACAGTACGCGGTTGCCGATATGCGTCTGGTAATGTGCTTCCACCACTGCGCCGCCGCCAGGGATCACCGTCGCCCCCTGCAACTCGACATCCGCATCATCCGGTAACGTTTGGGCATCCAGCGCGATCACGTTTTTGTGATAGGGCGTAAGCGTGGGCACCACGGCATAACCACGCCAGTCGGTATGAACATTGTTTGCGTTCTGAATCGCGACGTTTGCCGCGCCCGGCACGCGAACAATGGCGAAGCTGTCACCGACGTTCTGTCCGAGCGTGATGCCGTGCGGATGTACCACCAGAGCGCCAGACGCCCCCCAGGTCATCTGGCTGCTGTCGCGATCGCGGCGATACCCCAGTTGCGTCGTCCCATATCCACCGTGATAGTCCAGCGATGCGCTGCTGTTGCTACCCTGCCCCTGATTTGCAATCCCCTGCTGTACCGAATAGTAGAGGTTTTGGTTCTGCGGCAGCGCACCGTATATCCCCACCTGTTGCGAGGTGTAGCCGTGATTATCGGAAGAGGTGTTGTAGCTTACGGTGCTGTCTGACCACGCGCCGCCCAGCGGCAGCGTGACGTTCAATGACCATGAGCGATCCGGCGCGCTGTGTCCTGTCGTTTTGGTGTAGAAATAGCCGACGCTCCAGGCAACACGCTTCCAGGTACTGTAAAATCCGGCGTGCAGGGTTTGATCGCGATCCGCGTTATGCCAGTAGTCCTGCGAATACGCTGACAGCGAAAGCGTACCCACCCCTCCCAGCGCCTGATTAACGGAAATCTCTTCGCGACTGCGTTTGCTCCATGTCTGACCGTAGCGGCTTTCCAGCATCGCGGCTTCGCTAAAATCGTAATATCCGCTGGAAGAGTAACGATAGCTGGCCAGACTGAACGAGGTCCCCGTTTGCGCAACGCTTTTCTGGTACTGCGCGCGCAGCGAATGACCGGTATAACGCTTACCTGAAGGCGTCGTGGTCGCCGCCCAGGTCGTATCCAACCCCAGCGCGCCCAGCAGGCCAAAACCACGCCCCAGCCCTGCCGCGACGGCATGATAATCTTCAGCCAGCTGCGAACCGCCATAGAAGGTGAACTCAGCGGGCAGACCATAAAAAAGCGTTCCCTGCATAAACGTCGGCGAACGACTGCGTTGCGAGGTCGAGTGGTAGCGCCCGGCGCTCAGGCTGAATCTGGCGCGTCCTTCACGCAGCATAAATGGAACCGCAGCAAACGGCTGTGTCCAGCGCCGCTCAGAACCATCGCTCTCTTTAACAGTGACCTCCAGGTCGCCGCTCTGGGCGGTGGGATAGAGATCCTGAATGGCAAATGCCCCCGGCGACACGTAGGTTTCATAAATCACATAGCCGTGCTGCGCGATGGTTACTTTCGCATTACTGTGCGCCACGCCGCGCACAATCGGAGCAAAGCCGTTCATGCTGTCCGGTTGCATTTCGTCATCAGACATCAGTTGCACACCGCGAAATTGCACGCTGTCAAAGACGTCGCCACGGGTGTAGGTATCCCCCATCCGCAGCTGACTTTTCAGTGAGACAATATCGCGCTGCAGGTAAGTACTTTGCGAGTCCCAGCGTCGGGTTTTATCGTACTGCATCGACGAGATGTTACGCAGGCGCCATGCGCCGAGGTTAACGCCACTGCGCAGGTTCAGATAACTGGAACGCCCGTCATCCGTTGACTGCCGGGTCTGCGAGCCGGAAAAAGTGTAATCGACGAAGGCGGCCGGAATGCCGTCATCCCAACGCGCGGGATCGACATAACCGTGGCTTTGCACGTTCATCGCCGCCTGCGGAATGCTCAGGTTCAGACGCTGAGTGGAGAAATCAAACTGGCTGCGGGCATCGGGAATGTAGCGTTCGATATCGGTGAAAGTGCCTCCATCAGGCAACTGACTGAAGGCGGTAAACGCGCTGACGTTAACCCCGTATTCCGCCAGTTGCGAAGGGGTGAGCACCGGTTTCAGTTGCCCATTCTCCTCGACAAACGTCACATTCTGCTGTGTGACCTCCTGTTCGTTGAGCCAGACACTGACCGGGTACGTTCCGGGCTGCTGTCCGCCCGCTTTGGCAAAATAGCGCAGGTCCGCCAGTTTCTGTTGCGGATCGCGTAATTCCAGCGCGGCAGGATCAAAATAGTCATCCGCCCACGCCTGACGCTGATCGCAAAACAGCAGTAAAACGCCAGGGATGATCGTCAGCAGCAGCGTCGCGCTGTCCGCCGATAACAGGACGGTTCTCTTTTTCACGGGAAGGTTGCCTGACATCACTGTTGCGCGGAGTCGGTCACGCCGCCAAAATCATTGATTGCCCGCCATGTCACCGGGCCGCTGCCGTTGATCGTCCAGCGACGCGTGCTCAACGGGGCGATCATCCCCGGCTCGGCAAGCGCTTTGCCGCCCACGGTCAGGGAGAACAAGGAGATGTGATACGGCGTCGGGTTGTTCGCCACCAGTTGGTTTCCCTGCACGGTAAAGGTCAACTGTGTCCAGGCGTCTTTTGCCTCGCCTTTCAGCCCCTGCGGGCGATAAAAAAGTTTGAAGCGAGACTTCACGTTAATCTGCAGTTTATTGGCGTCCTCTTTTTGCGTCGGGGCGATACTTTTAATGTTCAGCCAGAACATGGACTCCCGATCGGCAGGCAATGCGCCCCCCGTAAACGTAATACGCAGGACGTTTTGCTGTTCTGGCTCAAGACGAAACAGCGGCGGCGTGACCACGAACGGCACTGGCCGCTTATCCTCTGCGTTCGCGTTTTCCACCCATGATTGCACCAGATACGGCGTCTGCGTATCGGCATTCGTCACCGTCATGGTGGCTTCGCGCTTCCCTTCCTGATAAACAACACGGGTTCCACCCATGACAATGCCTGCCTGCGCGGTAGCGCTCAGCAGAATTAACGATGCCGTCATTGCGGCGATAAACTGTTTCATGAAGTGTGACCATCAGGAAAAGAAGAAAAAAGAGTTGAGCAGACCGGAAGCCTGCTCAGAGTGTCGATCAGTTGTATACCATCAGGAAGTCAGCAGTGCCGTTAGCGCTGCCCGCTGTCACATTCGTGGTCGTGGAAACATAATCGGCCATAAATTTCAGGTCGGCTTTATTTGATACCACATTCGCAGCGGCAGACACTGAGCCCAGCGTAATTGGCGTAGGCGCGCTACCGGCGTTATATAATTTGATACCGACACCTGTTGCGATGGAGCTGGAATTCAATGCCAGCAGTGCGGGATTATTCGCATCTGTCACCCCCGTAAATAACACGGCCACCGTTTTCACCGACGCCGGACAATTATCTACGCTGATGGTAAAAGGCGTTTTCGTGGTTTCCACCCCTGTACCGGTAAAAAAGGTTTTTGCCCATCGACCTAAATCCACGGTGGGATGTTTTGACCCCGTAGTGACATTACAGGAACTGTCGACAATCTCACCGGAAAATTCCACTGTACCACCGGTCCCCTGCACCCCAGAAACCGCTGACAGCGCGACACCAGACGCCATTGCGCTGACCAGAAACGCGGCTATACGAATTTGACTCTTCATTATTTCGCTCATTTAAACGTATTATTAATGTTTACTTTCGCCAATACAAAAATTGTTCTGGCGTTTCTCCCTTCGCATGCTCCTGCTGATAATATTCACAATCCCGTCGTGATAATACGAGGCTTTACTTACTGTGGTAATGTGGCAAAGACAAAACATGGCCTTTTAATAAAAACTTGCATCGCTGCCATGTTAGCCGTGATTAAAATAATATTTTTCTATGTTACCAATTGCAATACCACTGAATTTTCTCCAACACCGTAAGATAAAAGTCTACATTAATATTCGCGGCCATTTTTTTATTAACTGTATCAACATCCCCTGGGGCAACGGTTAAAATAAACATAATGGCAACATATAGAGAGAAAAGAGATCATTTTCTGGGCTTTTTTTTGCCCGACGGGCATCTGGCCTAAGTGAAATTAAGAATATTCCTGGGGGGAAGCACCCTTTTAACCATCGATATGAATCCGGCGTAAAAATGCCCCCGGAAGGCCATAGCCTGGGCGGGGGCATGTCAGTGACAGGTGTCATCCTCTGCTCTTCAGGAGCACAATGAGTCGTCTTATTTCTGGGTCACGGTCCACTTGGAGGTCGGCGGCGTATATGTCGAAAAATATTCAACAATTTCCGGCAACGAATCGGAGAAAAACAGCATATCCACGTAGCTCTGCTTCATAAAACCTTCATCGGCCATTTTCTGTACCATGACCTGCAGCGGTTGATAAAAATTGTTCATGTTATAAAACGCACAGGGCTTGTGGTGGATGCCTAATTGTCCCCACGTCCACTGCTCAAAAATCTCTTCCAACGTGCCTGCCCCGCCGGGTAAGGCGATGAAAGCAGAAGACAATGCCGCCATGCGATCTTTACGCTGGTGCATGTTCTCAACGACCTGCAAATCAGTCAGCCCGGTATGCGCAATTTCACGTTCAACCAAAGACACGGGCATCACCCCCGTCACGTGCCCGCCGTGTTGCAGGGCGGAATCCGCCACGGCCCCCATCAATCCGACCCGGCCACCGCCATAAACAATGCCCAGCCCGGCCTGAGCCAGATAGGTTCCGGCTTCGCGCGCAGCCTGCATATAAACCGAAGAATGGCCTTCAGATGAACCGCAAAAAATACCGATAGACTTCATATAATTTCCTTTGGGAATTACTTAATCCGTAAATCTTCATTCACTCAATGTCGAAACAGCATAATGCAAAGGGGCTCAATACACTATGTGAGATCGGCCAGATGAAAGTACTGACCAGGTGATTTCCAGTAATTACCAGAACGATACGCATAAACGCCTTAGATGAATAAGAGTAGTTTCAGGCGTTATTATTCCCTCGCTCGCATTTTATTTGTCGCAAAACATTTCATCACTTAAAGACAGGCTAATTTCAGCCACACGCCCTCATCCGCCAAATATACCCGTACTAATGCAATTCCTGCGGGTTAACGGGAATCAATCTGCTCACGGCTAAATACCAGCCCCCGCCTCTAAAGCGGTTATATGACTTATTATTGCTATTCTCACCGTGTTTTTTGCAGTATTGTTTACTCATTGTTGTAGTTCTACAGTGAATGCTAGCGAGGTTGCCATGTCGTTTTTCGTCCTTAGCAAAGCCTTTTGCTCATCATTCGGGGTATTCCGGAATGGGCTCGATCGTAGAACAGCAATAACGTTTATTGATTCAGTAAGATAAGCAAAAACACAAGACCAGAGGAGGCACCCAGTCGATAATGTCACGACGTTATGACGAAACAACATACAGCCATTTTCATTATCCGCTTACGTCCTTCTGTAGCGAAGCAACGTTGCATACGATTAGCGCCTACCGTGCAGTACAAATAAATCATGAGTTAAAACCGGATAAGACCATTGGATTAATGGAAATCAGCAGAACGCTTGCGCACCTGCAATCAAAAGGGAACCTAATGAAAAATAACGCCGATAATAAGAAGAGGAATTTCCTGACTCAAAATGAAATAGAGTCACTTCTCAAAGCAGCAAACACGGGACCACACGCTGCCCGCAATTACTGTCTGACCTTATTGTGTTTTATTCATGGATTTCGTGCCAGTGAAATCTGTCGCCTGCAAATATCAGATATTGATATTAAATCTCGATGTATTTACATTCACCGCCTGAAAAAAGGTTTTTCGACAACACATCCATTATTAAGAGAAGAAATTCAGGCGTTAAAAAACTGGCTGACTATACGAACTGACTATCCTCATGCCAACAGTGAGTGGCTATTTTTATCAAGAAAAGGAAACCCTCTTTCTCGCCAACAGTTTTATCAAATCATTTCAGCCTCGGGCGATCACGCTGGGCTCCCGCTTGAAATTCATCCGCATATGCTTCGTCACTCATGCGGTTTTGCATTAGCCAATATGGGGATCGACACCCGTCTCATCCAGGATTACCTGGGACACCGTAACATTCGCCATACCGTCTGGTACACCGCCAGTAACGCTGGTCGATTTTACGGTATCTGGGATGACGCTAAACTCAAACAGCATAATGCTATTTCACTGTGACAGATACAACACCATGGATGGTGTTAAAACCACGATAAACAAAGCATTAATAATATTTAACCATATATTTATTATGCTTATTGTTCACTTCCATCCTTATTTGCAGCAGAATTAAACAGTTTTATTATATCCATGTAATGAATCAGGATACTTTTTTCAACATGACCTTTTCGTCAAACAAACCTTCGCCACCTTCTCACCTCTGTAACTATTTTTCGTTTAAATTTATACACCTGACTTTGTCTACAACAGCCGCTATTGTCGCACCTGATAAAATCAATAAAAATAAGACTTATCACGTGGTAATAATAGCTACGTATGTAAAAGTGATGTAATCACCAACGGTGATTAATCCCTCAAATATAATATGCCTTTAACATCGTGGATTATTTTTTAATCGCATGATGTTTTCTACAGGTGTTCATTAACAGAAACATATTTCAGGAGTAATGCATTGTGAATCGACGTCGTTATCTTACTGGCAAAGAAGTACAAGCCATGATGCAGGCTGCCCGACATGGCGCAACCGGAGAGCGAGATTATTGTCTTATTTTGCTGGCGTTCCGTCACGGCATGCGCATCAGTGAACTCCTCGATTTGCATTATCGCGACCTCGATCTCAACGAGGGACGAATCAATGTCCGTCGACTGAAAAACGGATTTTCCACCATTCATCCACTGCGTTTTGATGAGCGTGAGGCCGTTGAACGCTGGAGTCAGGAACGCGCAGGCTGGAGAGGCGCAGGCCGCACTGACGCCGTGTTTATCTCCCGCCGGGGGACACCGCTTTCTCGCCAGCAGGCATATCGCATTATTCGGGCTGCGGGGGTTGATGCTGGCACCGTTACCCATACTCACCCCCATATGCTCCGTCACGCCTGCGGTTATGAACTTGCCGAACGGGGAGCCGATACGCGACTGATTCAGGATTATCTTGGCCATCGAAATATTCGTCATACCGTCCGTTATACCGCCAGCAACGCCGCACGTTTCGCCGGATTATGGGAGAGAAGCAGCCTGTTAGAGGTCATTTCGCAGGAGAAAAAGAAATAAGCTAACGGATTGATATAAAAAGGAAAGTCTTTACCTGAACAGGTCAATTGGGGCCAAACTGTTTATATCATAAAAAGAATTAGTAAAGCTTTGCAACTAACAAGTTAGGAATTATCGATAAACACTCTTTATCTCATTGATTAGAATAGTATTACCTCCAACATTTTTTCACATTTACCACCGCCGTTTACGCGCTTTCACCATTTCTCCACCTGACTCCTGCACCATTTCAGTCATCTACATAAAACTATTTTTCAGTTTTTTATATCAAAAAATTGCAACCATAAGAAACAAAAAACCAATAATAAAGAAATAATATGCCATTTAAAGCCGTTTATACCAACGAGTCAAAATGGCCCCAATTGACTCATTCATTGGGTAAAAACTGTGCAGAACCGGCAGTCGCCCCATTCGGCTGAAATATGGAATGCCTGGAAGGCACAACGACTGGCCATTTCGGTTCGTGATATCGACATTGTTTAAAGGAAAACAGCATGAAAATTAAAACACTGGCTATCGTTGCTATGTCAGCCCTGTCCCTGACCTCCGCGGCGGCTCTGGCCGATACCACCACGGTAAACGGCGGTACAGTGCATTTTAAAGGAGAAGTCGTTAACGCAGCCTGCGCCGTCGACGCCGGTTCAGTCGAACAAACCGTTCAGCTTGGTCAGGTTCGTTCGGCAAAACTGGCTACTGCGGGCAGCACCAGTTCTGCGGTCGGTTTCAACATTCAGCTTGATGATTGTGATACCAGCGTGTCAACCAAAGCCTCTGTCGCGTTTTCTGGCACGGCCGTTGATACCACCAACAACACCGTACTGGCACTGCAGGGCTCTGCTGCCGGTAGCGCCACTAACGTTGGCGTCCAGATCCTCGACAACAAAGGCACCCCACTGGCGCTGGACGGCGCAACCTTTAGCGCAGCAACAACCCTGAACGATGGCACGAATATCATCCCGTTCCAGGCACGTTACTACGCCACGGGCGCCGCAACTGCCGGTACCGCTAACGCAGACGCCACCTTCAAAGTTCAATACGAGTAATTCATCACGCAAGGATGCACCAGGGGCCAGGAAGGCCTGTTATCCGTAATGGGACTGAGGTGATAACGATGCAAAGGATGAAATCAGGTCTGCTGATGCTTTTACTTCCCGCCTGCGCGCTGGCCGGCAACAAGTGGAACGTGACGTTACCTGGCGGAAACATGCGTTTCCAGGGGGTCATTATTGCCGAATCTTGCCGCGTTGAAGCTGGCGATCGCCAGATGACCGTGCAAATGGGGCAGATCAGCAGCAATCGATTTCATGCGCCAGGGGAGGATATCAATCCGGTTTCTTTCGATATTCAGCTTCAGGAGTGCAGTACCGCCGTAAGTCAACGCGTCGGCGTGGCATTTCATGGCGTCGCGGATGGTAAAAACCCTGACGTTCTCTCCGTAGGAGAAGGTCCGGGGATCGCCAGCGGTATCGGGATAGCGTTATTTGATAAAGAGGGTAGCCAACTCCCACTTAACGGCCCACCGACGAGCTGGGCACGGCTTTACTCCGGGCCAACCACACTGCATTTCGTTGCGAAATACCGTTCTACCGGACGTCAGGTCACCGGTGGGGTCGCGAATGCACAAGCCTGGTTCTCTTTGACCTACCAGTAACAACCCCGCAGAGATAGCAAATACAGGAAACGACGGTGAATACAGCAAGGATAAACATGAAAAAAACACGCACCATGATGCGCAACCTGCTGGGCGGGATGCTGATGATAGCCGTCATGGGATTATTCACACCGGCTGAAGCTGGCGTTGCGCTGGGGGCAACACGGGTGATTTATCCGGCGGGTCAAAAACAGGTGCAACTGGCGGTCACCAATAATGATGACAGCAGCACGTATCTGATCCAGTCCTGGGTAGAAAATGCCGAGGGCGTCAAAGACGGACGTTTTGTGGTCACACCACCGCTGTTTGCCATGCAGGGAAAAAAGGAGAACACCTTACGCATCCTTGATGCAACCAACAATCAGTTACCACAGGACCGCGAGAGTCTGTTCTGGATGAACGTCAAAGCCATTCCGTCGATGGACAAATCCAGGCTCAGCGATAACACCCTGCAACTGGCCATTATCAGCCGTATCAAGCTGTATTACCGTCCAGCCGGTCTCGCGCTGCCGCCAGATCAGGCCGCAGAAAAACTCACTTTCCGCCGCAGCGCAGGCACGCTCACATTGATCAACCCAACGCCGTACTACCTGACGGTGACCGAACTCAATGCCGGCACCCGGGTACTGGAAAATGCCCTTGTGCCTCCCCTGGGCGAAGCCCGCGTGAAGTTGCCAGCCGATGCGGGCAGCGAGATTACTTATAAAACCATTAATGACTATGGCGCACTCACGCCGCGCATGAAAGGCGCACTGCGATAACGAACAGGGAATCCGCGTGATCCCTGAATAAAAAAAGAACTGACAGCCGGGCGATTTTGAACCGGAGGGACTATGTCATATCTGAAACCTGGACTCGTCCACAGGCGGCGTTATGCACCACTTTTGTCAGGCGCAATGGCGCAGATCCCCTTTGCCTTTTTGCTTGCCTCACACACATTTTCCGCGCAGGCAGAACTCTATTTTAACCCGCGCTTTCTGGCGGACGATCCGGCTGCCGTCGCGGATCTTTCCGGTTTTGAAAAGGGACATGAGCTCCCCCCCGGCACGTATCGCGTCGATATTTATCTGAACGAGGGGTTTATGACCACCCGCGACGTCACTTTTCATGCCAGCGACAACCACCGCGAACTAACCCCGTGCCTGACGCGTGAACAGCTCGCCACAATGGGGCTGAACACCGCTGCCGTCAGTGGAATGAACGTGTTGGCAGCGGATGCCTGTGTCCCGTTAACGGAAATGATCCCTGACGCCACCACCCGTTTAGATGTGGGTCAGCAGCGGTTGTATTTGACGATTCCTCAGGCCTTTATGGGAAATCAGGCTCGCGGTTATATCCCGCCGGAACGCTGGGATCATGGGATTACCGCCGGGCTACTGAATTACAACTTCACCGGCAACAATGTCCAGAACGACGTCGGCGGCAGCAGCAACTACGCCTACTTAAACCTGCAAAGTGGCCTTAATCTGGGCGCGTGGCGTCTGCGCGACAATACCACCTGGAGCTACAGCAGCGGCGGGAGTGCCTCGAGCAATGAAAACAAATGGCAGCACGTTAATACCTGGCTGGAAAGAGACATCACGCCGTTGCGCTCACGCCTGACACTCGGCGACAGCTATACCAACGGCGATGTCTTTGACGGTATTAACTTCCGCGGCGCGCAGCTCGCATCTGATGACAATATGCTGCCGGACAGCCAGAAAGGCTTTGCCCCGGTGATCCATGGGATTGCGCGCGGGACGGCACAGGTCTCCATCAAACAGAATGGCTATGAGATCTATCACAGTACGGTACCGCCTGGCCCCTTCAGCATTAGCGACCTGTATGCCGCGGGTAACGGCGGCGATCTGCAGGTTACCATCAAGGAAGCCGACGGGAGCAGCCAGAACTTCACCGTTCCTTACTCCTCAGTCCCGGTATTGCAACGTGAAGGCCATACCCGCTATGCCGTCACCGCCGGAGAGTATCGTAGCGGTAACGATCAGCAGGAAGAACCGACCTTTTTTCAGAGCACCATACTCCACGGCCTCCCGGCTGGCTGGACCTTGTACGGCGGTACACAACTGGCAGACCGCTACCGCGCCTTCAATCTGGGGGTGGGGAAAAACATGGGGGTGCTGGGGGCGCTGTCGGTGGACATCACTCAGGCCAATGCCACTCTGCCCGATGACAGCAAACATCAGGGACAATCGGTGCGTTTCCTCTATAACAAATCACTCAGCGACGTTGGCACGAATATCCAACTGGTGGGCTATCGCTACTCCACACGCGGATATTTTAGCTTTGCCGATACCACTTACCGTCGGATGAGCGGCCATGACGTCGAAACGCAGGATGGCGTGATTCAGGTTCAGCCGAAATTCACGGACTACTACAACCTCGCCTATAACAAGCGCGGCAAAGTGCAGGTGAGCCTGACCCAGCAGTTAGGCCGCACCGCCACGCTCTATCTGAGCGGAAGTCACCAGACTTACTGGGGCACCGACAGCGCTGATGAACAATTGCAGGCCGGTCTGAATACCGCCATCGGCGATATCAACTGGACGCTGAGCTACAGCCTGACCAAAAACGCCTGGCAGGATGGTCGCGACCAGATGCTGGCTATTAACGTCAATATTCCTTTCAGCCACTGGCTGCGCTCGGACAGTCAGTCCGTCTGGCGACACGCCAGCGCCAGCTACAGCATGTCGAATGACCTCAACGGTCGAATGACCAACCTGGCGGGGCTGTATGGCACCGTGCTGGAAGACAATAACCTCAGCTACAGCGTGCAAACCGGCTATGCGGGCGGTGGTGAAGGTAACAGCAGCAGCACTGGCTATGCCACGCTGAACTATCGCGGCGATTCTGGCAATGCCAACGTCGGTTACAGCCGTAGCGACGGACTCAAACAGTTCTATTACGGGATGAGCGGCGGCGTGCTGGCACATGCTAATGGCGTCACGCTGAGTCAACCACTCAATGACACGGTTGTGCTGATTAAGGCTCCCGGCGCTGAGGGCGCGAAAGTGGAAAACCAGACCGGAGTACGCACTGACTGGCGTGGCTATGCGGTGCTGCCTTACGCCACCGAGTACCGGGAAAACCGGGTGGCGCTGGATACCAATACGCTCGCCGATAACGTTGATCTGGATGAGGCAGTGGTCAACGTCGTCCCCACGCACGGCGCGATCGTCCGGGCGGAATTTAACGCCCACGTCGGGATGAAACTGCTAATGACGCTCATCCATAACGGCAAGCCGGTGCCATTCGGCGCAATGGTAACCGCCGACAGCAGCCAAAGCAGCAGCATCGTCGCCGATAACGGTCAGGTTTATCTGAGCGGTATGCCGCTGGCAGGCAAGGTTCGGGTGAAATGGGGTGACGGCGCAAACGCCAGCTGTGTGGCGGAGTACCGCTTATCCGCAGAAAACCAACAACAGTTGCTCAGCCAGCTCACGGCGCAATGCCGCTAAGGACAAGATGATGAACAAACGTCTTTATCTGCTGGGTGCCATCTTCTCGCTGGTCAGCGCCAGTGCGTTCGCCGCCGACAGCACAATCACGATCAGCGGATATGTCAGGGATAACGCCTGCGCCGTGGCGGGCGAATCGAAAGATTTTACCGTCGATTTGCTGGATAACGCCGCTAAACAGTTCAGCCATATCGGCGCCACCACGCCTGTCGTCCCGTTTCGTATTGTGCTTTCTCCCTGCGGCACGTCGGTCACGGCGGTAAAAGTCGGTTTTATCGGTATTGCCGACAACGATAACACCCGCTTATTGAAACTCGACAGCGGAACATCGGCGGCGGCAGGGATGGGAATCGAGATCCTCAACGGCCAGCAAACGACACTGCCGCTGAATGCCGGGTCCGCCACCCTTCCGTGGACGACCCTGACGCCCGGTCAGACCAATACGCTTAACTTTTATGCCCGCCTGATGGCAACGCAGCTCCCCGTCACGCCGGGACACGTCAATGCAACAGCGACGTTCACTCTTGAATTTCAGTAAGCGGAGGCTTTGATGAAATGGTTTCAACCCCGGTGGCTACTGACAGTCATCCTTGCCGCTTCTGCTGTTGTGCAGGCGGCTGACGTGACCATTACCGTGAACGGGAAAGTGGTCGCCAAACCGTGCACGGTGTCGACCACCACTGCCACCGTCGAACTGGGCGATCTCTACACCTTCAGTCTGGTCAATGCCGGTTCCTCCTCCGCGTGGCACAGCGTGGCGCTTGAGCTAAGCAATTGTCCGGTGGGCACCTCGCGCGTCACCGCCAGCTTCAGCGGTACCGCCGACAGCACGGGCTACTACAAAAACCAGGGGACTGCCGGAAATATCCAGCTTGAACTCCAGGATGACAGCGGTAACAGACTGAACACCGGCGCGACAAAATCAGTGGTGGTGGATGACGCCTCGCAATCCGCCCGTTTTCCTTTGCAGGTCAGAGCGTTATCGGTCAACGGCGGCGCAACCCAGGGCACGATCCAGGCGGTGATTAACGTGACCTATACCTATGCATGACCAGGAGAGTATGTTGATGAAAAGAGTCGTAACCCTGTTGACGACACTGTTGCTGATGGGCTGGTCAATCAATGCCTGGTCCTTTGCGTGCAAAACCGCCAGCGGCGCGACCATTCCCATTGGCGGTGGTAGCGCGAACGTCTACGTTGATCTCTCGCCTGCGGTTAACGTCGGGCAAAACCTGGTGGTCGACCTCTCAACGCAGATTTTTTGTCATAACGATTATCCCGAAACCATCACTGACTATGTCACCCTTCAGCAGGGGTCCGCTTACGGCGGCGTGTTATCGAGTTTTTCCGGCTCCGTAAGATACAACGGCTCCAGCTACCCGTTTCCGACCACCAGCGAAACCGCACGGATGATCTATGACTCGAGAGTCGATAAGCCGTGGCCGACCGTCCTGTATCTGACGCCAATCAGCTCTGCGGGCGGCGTCGCAATCAGTGCAGGAACGCTTATTGCTAAACTCATTCTCCGCCAGACCAACAACAAAAACAGCGATGACTTTCAGTTCGTCTGGAGCATTTATGCGAACAATAGTGTGGTCATTCCGACTGGCGGCTGCGATGTCTCCTCCCGCAACGTCACGGTTACGCTGCCGGACTATCCGGGCTCCGCCCCCGTTCCGCTGACGGTCTACTGCGCGCAGAGCCAAAATCTGACGTATTACCTCTCCGGCACCACCGCAGATTCCGCCAATTCGATCTTTACCAATACCGCGTCGTCTTCGCCCGCGAAGGGCATCGGTGTTCAGCTCACGCGCAACGGTACCATCGTCCCCGCCAACAGCACCGTGTCATTAGGCACAGTCGGCACCTCTGCCGTGAGCCTCGGCTTAACGGCTAACTACGCGCGAACCAGCGGACAAGTGACGGCTGGCAATGTTCAGTCAATCATTGGGGTGACGTTTGTTTATCAGTGATGTGGGAAAGCCGGGGATGGACTACATTTTGTCCCCCTGCCCCTGTGCCGCCGAAGGTCTCGCGAGGATGATGACGCCAGACCGCCAGCGTCTGGTGCTGTTTAACTCACCGTCGCTGGATATCTCAACGCTTCCTGCACTGGCGTCAGCACGCCGGATCGTGGTGTTTCTTCCTGACGATCCCCTTTGGCTGCTCACCACGTTGCAGCAGGCGGCGCTTCTGCTGGAACAGGCCGCTGTCCCCCTGCCGATGCTTATCCTCAGCCGCTGTCCTGACCGTTGGTTGTGGCACACGCTGGAGCATCTTGTGACGCGTCGCCGTCTACTGACGGAAATCCGGGCCGTCGCCTCGGATTTACCGACACGCTGCATTGCCGCGCTATTGCGCGGGCACGGGTTGCAGGATGTCCCTCCTTTGGGCCAATGCGCAGATAACCAGACGTTGATTTATGGCAAGCCGACAATCGGCCTCAGCAAACCAGAGCTCAACGCCATTGTGGATTTGCTGCACGGATACAACATCCCTGAACGGGCGCAACAGCGAGGCATAAGCCAAAAAACCCTTTATAATCAGAGAACTTCAGGACTTAAAAAGATGGCGGAACATTTCCCGCAACTGGCGACACACTTTCCCGGCAACCCAGAAACGCGGCTGAACAGAAGCGGTAGCGATGCGTTATCCGCCTTCGAACGTGAATTCGTCCATGCCATCCGTTGCCGGCAACTCTTTCCGGTGTTTCAACCGATTGTGGATAGCCACCACCGTTTACAAGGGATGGAAATACTCTCACGCTGGCGGCGCGAGGGTACGGTCCTGCAACCCGGCGCATTTTTGCCACAAATACGTGCTGAATACGCCTGGCAGGTGCTGACCGCATTTGTTTTGCAGGAAGCGATACAGAAAATCAACCAGCATCCCGGGGAGTTTTATTTCTCACTTAATGTCCCTGCCGCCCTCGCCAGCCATGAATGCCTTCCACGAATGCTGGAAGCGGCGAAACAGCAACTGGTGTCGCCACAGCAAACGGACAGACTGGTGCTGGAATTTGCTGAGACCATCGAGTTCAGTCAAAGGGGAAAAACCGCCGCGAACATCGACAAATTAAAACGGCTCGGCTTTCGGATTATGCTCGATGACTGTTTCTCACAAGGTAGCGTGATGTTTCCGGTCAGGCAGATCCAGTTTAACGAATATAAGCTGGATATGTGTATTATCAATGAGATGCAACGCGATCCACACGCGCTGGCGCTGATAAAAAGCCTGAACTATTACTGTATGCTGACCGGTAGTCGCTGCGTTGCCGAAGGGGTCGACAGTGAAGAGAAATTTACGATATTGAAAGCATTAGGTATCGATCGCTTTCAGGGATATCTCATCTCCCCGCCGGTAGGCGGGAATATGCTTGAACGGTTTGTGGACCGCTACATATCATTCTGATCAAACATGCTTTTTGACGAAATGATGGTCTCAATAAATTTTTTCTTATGGTCATACTTCAGCACATCGTCTATGTACATGATGCCGGTATCAAAAGAGGGAATGTTCTTCGCCAGATTGAGGCGACGCAGACCACGGTGACGCGCTTCGGCTTCCAGATGTATGGAAAGCGCCAGAATGCATTGCGTCTGTTTCGCCAGCGCAATAGCATTCGATACCGAACAGACTTCAAATCTGACCTTTTCTGGCGAAATAGGACAAAGCAAAGGATCGTTAAACTCTTCGTTTTCCGATTCATGCTTAAGAATGACCCACTCACAGTGATTAAGCTGCGCTTCGGTAATCTGCGGCACATACGCAAGCGGATGATCGCTCGCGCAATACAGGACAAACCGGGTCGTGAAGATGGGAAGGTAATTTATTGCCGCAATTCTGTTTTCCGCAGCGGGTATCGCCCCTAACGCAAGATCGCATTCGCCTTTCAGT
Source organism: Citrobacter sp. RHB35-C17 (assembly GCF_013816795.1). Lineage (NCBI taxonomy): Bacteria > Pseudomonadati > Pseudomonadota > Gammaproteobacteria > Enterobacterales > Enterobacteriaceae > Citrobacter > Citrobacter sp. RHB35-C17. Next base: position 3,831,209 of record NZ_CP057150.1, read on the forward strand.
AAATGCTGTTGCCCCAGTGCAGTATTACTGTTTTTGATCACCATCCGGATTTGCGGATACAGCCTCACATAGTCCTTCATCAGATGAAATAAGACGCCATGACTCCACGCGTGCCCGCACTCGATCACCAGTTGCTGTCTGTGGCTATGCTTTATCGCATCAATACTGAGTAAAGCCTGCTGGTAATTGCGATCCAGCAGGCAGGCATGCTGATACAGGCTTTCGCCATAAACCGTTAAGGAAATCTTTTTCCCCTCACGGAACAACAAAGGGATCCCCAACTCCGACTCGAGTCGTTGCATATTTTGGGTTAGGGTCGGTTGAGAGATAAACAGACTTTCCGCCGCCGAGGTAAAGGTCTTTTTATCTACCAGCACTTTGAACTGAAAAATTAATTTGTGTAAATACATTCGCCTCACCACGGTTTCCGGGATTGATGATGCCTGCCTGATGCGTAGCGATGAAGATAGACGGGAGCTCCGGCAAAATCGGGCTCCCGGATGAGTGAGGCATGCAGACTCAGTAGGGTTTATTGAACAGTCCGTAAAGTGCCGACTCATAATCACCGCTGTCATACAGCGCTTTCACCGCCTGCTTGGTGATGCTGCGCTGCCCGGAGATCGTTGCCAGATCCTGAAGGAATTTATCCCCTCCGGGGCAGGCCGCTATCTCAAGGAGCAATGCCCGGGTATCCGGATGCATATCAAGGCAGGCAAGAGAGCCTAAATACTGCTGCATCACCCGTTTGCGCATTTCATGTTCCTGTCGCACGAACTCCGCGTCAATATGCGCGTCGTCGACGGGGATCCCCAGACGCCGCCATTCATCTTCCGGAGCCTGCGCCTCACGCATTGCCTGCGACAGTTTGCGGATAAACAGCGCTTCACGTTCAGGATCGCAGAGCGGATGCTCCTGCTTCGCATCGTGAGCTAAATCGAACAGCAAATTGCCGTGCGCATAAGAACTGTAAAAACCGGCGGAACCCGGGATTTTCAGCACCGGTGTCTCACGGGTGAAGACAAAACCAGGATGCAGAGTGGCTTCCTGCAATTCAGCGAGATTAAACATCCTGCGCATGCGCATCGGCATCAGCGTGTACTCGTATAGCGGGCTATTTTCCGGCGACTGGCTCCCTCTCATATAGACATAGCGACCATCGGTGATCGACACATGCGCGCCGAAATAGCCAAAAATAGCCTCTGATTTAATCGGCATTTGTCGCGCTATGACCGGAGACAATGCCTTGCCTGTCATGTTGTGCGTTTTCTCAATGCCAAACGCCTCCAGCAACGTCACCGCCAGATCGTGCATCTGCGCCAGTTGGGTTCGCGACTCGCCAGCCCGTCGACTTCTGGGATCCCAAATAAAGAAGGGGACATGCGCAATCTCGTTATACACCGGCATAACGCTTTTCCCCGACCACTCTTTTTCACCAAACATAAAGCCGTGGTCGGTATTCACAATAAGCATTGTGTCCTGCCACAGATGATGTGCGTCGAAAAAGTCCAGCACCTGGCCAAGATATTCATCGCACATCAACATCAGCGCCTGATAATGCTTTTCACCGTTCACCACTTTCTGCGGATTATTGATCCTCTCTGTCGAACTGTATTCCGGCCAGTCGTCAGGGTTATTGACCAGTTCAGGATCGACCATGCGCTTGAAACGATCCGGCACATAAAAGGGCTCATGCGGATCAAAACTCTCTATTTGCAATAACCAGTTATCCTGCTGATAGTTTTCCGCCAGGAAAGCCAGCCCGGCCTGATAACAGCGCGCCTGCGGGAAATCTTTCTCTTCACGCATATAACTGCGGTTAATCTGATCGTGCTCGATCATATTACGGCGCAGCGGTTCGGCGTTTTTCCATGAATCCAGTTCACGGGCGCCGTCGAAGCCAATCTTCGCTTTCCAGAGATCCCCCTCCTGCCCGCGCATAAACTCATAACTGCTGTAGCGATTATGGTAGGTCGCCCCGCCATCTTCCCAGTAGTGCTGATGGTCGGTAATTAAATGGCAATAGACGCCGTGCTTTTTAATGATTTCAAAAATAGAGTCATCAAAGGGTTCCAGCGGCCCCCAACTGCGATGCAGGAAATTCAGCCGTCCGGTATGCAAATCGCGTCGGGCTGGCATGCAGGGCATTGAGCCAACATAGAAATTATCAAAACGAACGGTTTTCCCCTCCAGTCGTTTAAAATTAGGCAGAGGAAATGCGTCGGCCTGATAAGCCGGGAGCTTATTACGACGCAGGGTATCAAACATCAGCATAACAACTTTCATATTACTCTCCATCCCCGAGCAGTTTCATGCAGATCGCCTGATGATTTTTTTTGTTCAGGGTATAAAAAATCATCGAAAACAGTGACAGGAGTTGCCCGCAAACCGGCGTCAGGACCATCAAAATAAGCAATCCATGTAATGTTCCCGCCGTTTGCGCCTGCGCGCCGGGTAGATATCCAATAAGATCAAGGACGCCGCCCAGCACAAAGGCACCCAGCGCAGAACCAAATTTGTTGGAGAACGTTAATGTGGAGGAGGCAATTCCGGCGGCATTCTTTTTCGTTTTCCAGCGTAATTCATCCGCGCAATCAGTGACCATCATCCAGGTAATCAGCGACCCGCCCTGACAAAACGCCATCACGCAGGCGAGAAGTATCAAAGTAAAGGTGACATTTTCAGGCGAGAAGGTGAGCCAGAGTATCAGCGAGGGAACCATGGCAATAAAACAGATGATCACAAATGCCGTTTTATTTCCATAGCGAGATACTAACCACTTAACCAGCAGATATATTGATGCGCCAAACAGCATATTCAGTAATGCTCCCGTCGCAACCAGCTTTGTATTGTGGAGAACCCACGTATAAAACTGAACGGTCACCCCGGCGGTAATCGCTAAGGACAGCGTGTTCGCCGAAGAGGCCAACGCCAGGCATCCCAGTGAACGACTACGAAAAGCCAGCGACAGCTGTTTGAAAACGGCCACCACAATATTCTGCTGTTCACCCGCCGGGTCGGTCTGTAATCCCTTTTCATCGTGCACAATACGTTGCCAGTTATCCTGTCTACGGGCGCCGTAAGCGCAAATCCAGAATCCCAGCGTGGTCACGACCCCAAATAAAATGCCGAGGTAGTGATAGCTATGAAAATCAACCACCACATTGCCCGTCGCATCCCGGGACTGGCTGAATGCAGATAAAATATAAATGCCGCCCGCGCTGACGATAAACTGGGCGATAATCCCGGTAAATTGCTTGAATAACACAATATTACTGCGTTCATTGACCTTGTCTGTAATGTAGGCCGTTAATGAGTGGTACGGGATATTCGACACGGTAGAGACAAGGGAGTAGAGCATATAAACGCAGGCGATATAAACCACCCTGCCCGTCGCGGAGAAATCCGGAGAGGCAAAAACCATCCAGGTTGTAAAACCCAGTACCGGTGCTGATGTGATTATCCAGAAGCGGTATTTACCCAGTCGCGTCCGGGTTCTGTCACCCATCGCGCCCATCACCGGATCGATAAACGCATCAATCCCCCGTGCGGCAAGCGTGATGGCGCCCACCGTGGCCGGATTCACACCATAGACATCAGAAGCATAGGTAATAAAGAAAACCAGCATCGCGTAAAAACTGAGGTTGGAGGCAAATCCGCCCCCCATCGCGTAGCAGAGTTTGTCAGAGACCGTCAGACGTTCCATTTTATTGTCCTTGTATTTTGTATGGCCTCCTTATTGTTAAAAAAGAGAGACTCGGGACGACAATTGTTTGCATCCTGAACCTATAGTAAAAACCTATAATCCCCCGCGCCTGCGCATCGCGTGGGTAAATAATATTTTGTAATTATTCAGTTTTTATTCCGCAGCCGTAACCGGCATTGATTAAACGCGCCGCTGGACAATATTCATATTTGTGACCCTGGTTCAATTTCCGCCACCGACAGTACGGGTGGCGCAATGGCCTGACATTGGCCCACACTCTGTTTTTACGCTCCTCTGTTCGTGATGTCTGGCATCCGATTGTGCCGCTCGGCTCAACGAACCTTAGGGCCAACTTGACGGTCATTCCGTGAACCTAAGCCCTGGTGTTTTTATACACAATTTGACATAAGGGCAGGAAATATCGACTGTTGTGGGGTAAGTCCATTTTGTCAGGTAACGAGGCAGGCTATACTCTTTCAAACACTCATCTCAAAGGCAGCAACTGGCGTGAAGGATATGTATTACAACGATGAAGGGATCAATGCGTTAATCCAGAATGAACTGAATGCGTTCATTAAGGACTACAAAAATACGATCTACGCATATGCGATTATGAACAAGAAAGATCCCTCGCAAATGCAGATTATCAATAATAATCCTGAGTGGTTTAACATCTATCTTGAAAGAAAATACCAGTTTATTGACCCTGTTATTATTAGGGCTTTAAGCAGTGTTGAAGATTTTTTCTGGGAGAACAAGGTGCTGCTGGCGAACGGTTATAACCTGACGCGCATTTTCAGTGAAAGTTCTGAACACAATATTTATCAGGGTCAGACGTTTCCCCTGCATGACTATCTGAATAATCTTGTCGTATTATCCATCATCAGCCAGAAGGATTCGGGGATTGAGATGGAAGCCTGCCGCGCGCACTTCATGCATTTTCTCATTCAGTTACATCAAAAGACCCTTAATCTCTACAGTAAAGTGCATCAGAAAAAGAACGTTTTTTTGTCACCGCGCGAACGACAAATTTTGAAGTGGGTTAGTGCGGGTAAAACCTATGCCGAAGTCTCGGTTATATTGTCAATTGCAGAGCGAACCGTGAAATTTCATATGAGCAATGCAATGAAAAAGCTGGGCGTAAACAACGCCAGGCATGCGGTAAAACTTGGAATGGAGCTCAGATTACTGGATAACTGAACTCCGTGCGGGATTACAGACGGCGAAGTTGTTGAAGTATCTCGCGGAGCCAGTGGCTGGCCTTATCTTTGCTGATGATGCTCTCAATTGCGCTTTCACTCGCCGGCATAAAAATATAGTAGATAGTTTCACCTTTCTCAGAAAGTCCTTTCTGAATCACGTCAATTTTCCAGTTCGCATGACGGAAAATGGCATACATACCGCGACTGGCAACGGCGAACATGCCCCGATACTGTTTCTTCATGCAATAGACGATCATTGCCAGAAACAGTGCCTTACTGGCGGGCATCCCACGAAGGTTTCCGCAATCACGTCTCTCTTTATCTAAAAACAGGCGGCTCACTTCACAGCAGGGAATATCCGTAGGGAGCGTAATATTATCGAAGTACTCATGGAATATTTCGCTGATCATCGTCGGTTGCGTGGCATCGATAAATCGGGCGCCGCACAGGATTTCTCCCTCATGCATCCCTAACAGGTAAGTCGTGTTTTCGTTATCAAATTGATCCTTTTCCAGGCCATCAGTACATTCTACTTTCCAGTTGAGCCGCTCACGAAATGTTCGGTTTCTCAGGCGGTAGAGTTCAGTGGCAAAACCTGACGGCAACTCATCGCGATCAAGCAAAAAAAACTCAACAAAAGAGTTCATTTATTCATTCCTGATAATAACATTCCGAAATTATTATCCCCTGTCTTTTAGGACAGCTTTTTTTCAGGTCGGGTCTTCCTTATACTTAAAAAATACCTGACTAATAGCGCTCGCGGCACATACTAGTCAGGCGGTCAAAGACCAACGTAACACCAGGGATAAATCCACCCGAGATTATCTAACATTTAGACTCCCGGGTACAGAATGCAATAAGCACTTAATCAATAAAAAACTATTAAAACACGACAAATATCAAATATTTTACCTTATTATATTGCCCCTTGTATTTTCAAGGGGTAATATTTAAGGTTGAGTTAACTATTAAGCTCAATGCTGTTCCTCGCTCGATCACATCCTTTTACATCACGCGCCATTTTCTCTTTCTGTCCCTCTACCTCCATCCTTATTTCTCTCTTGTAATAAAATAGTCCTGTTTGCAAAGATTGCGTGAGATCAGCGGAAGTTACGCTTCCGTAAGATGGTCGAATTTTATCCTTCCGATGAATAATCTCGCAGAACGTGCGCAACGCGGATGCGGTAAAAAGAGAATATCGACTCCCGGCCTTCCCTTTGCGCTGCCCGGTGTTTCATGTTGCTCTTCCACACCGCGACGGCGTCTTCACTCTCCCACCAGGAAAGCGATAAAATCTTCCCTTCCGTACTCAGGCTTTTGAAACGCTCAATCGAAATGAAGCCCTCAATATTAACAAGTTCGTTCCTGAGTTCAGCGGCAAGCTGTAAATATCGCTCCTGCTGAGTCGGTACTGCATCCGCTTCAAAAATCACCGCTATCATAACAATCTCCTGGGTTAGCATTTCCGCTACTTTAGCGGTAAGTACCGGGCAATACTTCGCTGAAGACCGAATCATGCCTGGTTAGGGATCATGACGGCACATCCGCATTGAGCTTATTGTAGAACCCCTGTTCCAGTTTCGTTTCCAGTATTGACTGGACCTCAATCGCCAGGTTTTTATAGAACTCAGACAGTTCATCATCCTTACAGAGCAGGACAATTTTGCGGCGTTCTTTGCGATTGTTGATCCGGATGATCTTCAGCGAGTCAGTAAAGGCGGGAAGTGTGGTAATAAACAGCGGCGTGGTCAGCGTCCATCCGTAGCCGCAGGAAATTAATTTCAGAATGTCATCAGCATTATCCATTTCAAACTGGATAGACGGAGACAGGTTATTCCATTTCAGCCAGTTGAGCGTCTGGATGCCGGTCGGCGTATTGCGGGTATAGGCGATGTAGTCCCTGTTTTTACACAACTCTTCCAGCCGCGTTTCCGGCCAGGCTTTGGGACAAACGCACAGAAACTCCTCTTCAATCAGCGGGTACATTCTGACATTAGGCGGCATCTCGGTATGCAGCATCGTGATGGCCAGGTTAATGCTGCCCGTATTCAGCGCGGAAAGCAGCCCCGATGCTGTACCGGTAACCTGAAAAATATGTTTCACCTGCGGTTGCAGGAAGGTCAGGATATCCAGGCCGATAGATTTACCGATCGAATCCACAAAGCCGATTTTCAAATGTGAAATATGCCCGTGACTGATCGCGTTGATATGTTCCTGCAGATAAACACCGCTATCGATAATCTTTTTTCCCAGCGGGTACAGCGCCTGCCCGGCTATCGTCATCTGAATGGGTCGCTGTGAACGGTTAATCACTTCAGTCTTTAAGCCATTTTCCAGATTCGCGATCTGCTGAGAAATCGAGGATTGAGTCAGGTTGAGTTTCTTTGCCGCAGCGGTAAATGACCCCGTCTCAATGACTGCTAAAAACGCCTGTAACTGCTTAAAATCGAAGTTAATATCCTTCATTACTGCCTCTACTATTACATTTTTTAATAATGAGTATTTATCTTTTCAATGCTTTTTTTTCTTTGAGCCACTTCAAATTATCTGTACTGCCAGCCAATTAAGGTAGCGATACACCTTAATACAGGAAGAGACATAACGATGCGTGAAGAAAAGGATCTATTAGGAACGTTAATGGTGCCGGAGGAAGCCTACTACGGTATTCAAACGCAACGGGCGGTACTGAATTTTTCAGTTTCGGGGAAAACGGCCGGGGACATTCCGCATTTCCTGTGGTCAATCGCCGCGATAAAACAGGCGGCCGCTCAGGCCAACGCGCAAATTGGCGCGTTGGATCAGCAGAAAGCCGCCGTCATCGTGACGGCGTCGCAGGAGGTGATGAACGGCGATTTTGACGCCCATTTCCCGATTGATATTTTTCAGGGCGGCGGCGGCACCTCGACCAATATGAACATGAATGAAGTGGTGGCTAACCGCGCGAATGAACTGCTCACCGGCGTACGGGGATATGATGCGATTCACCCAAATACGCACGTTAATATGGGACAGTCGACCAACGACGTCATTCCTGCGGCGATGAAAATGACCAGTCGCATGAATATCAAGCATTTGCTGGTGCAACTGGAAAAACTGGAAGCCGTACTGGCGGATAAAAGCCGTGAGTTTGCCGACAAAGTGAAATTAGGCCGCACCTGCTTACAGGATGCGGTGCCAATGACGTTTGGCCAACAGTTTGGCGCCTATCGCACACAGGTCAACCGGCTTAGGGAAAAACTGGCCGAGGTCAACGAGGAGGCGCTGTATTTACCCCTGGGAGCGACGGCGATTGGTACGGGGTTGTCCACCCATGAGGGATATCTTCCGGCGGTGTATCAATGGCTGGAGACCCTCACTGGCGAGCAATATCGCCCGGAAGCGGATTTTTTCGATGGTCTGCAACACGGTGACTTCTATATTGAATTCTCCGCACAGCTCAAGAAAATCGCCGCCTTTCTCTCTAAAATGGCGACCGATTTTCGTATTCAGGGTTCAGGGCCGCGCGCCGGTTTTAATGAAATTATTGTCCCTGCCGTGCAACCGGGTTCGTCCATCATGCCGGGCAAAATTAACCCGGTCATGCCCGAACTGATGAATCAAATTGCGTATCAGGTTATCGGTAATGACGTCACGGTAACCATGGCGGTTGAGGGCGGCGAGCTTGACCTGAACGTGTGGGAACCGGTGTTGCTAAAGGCGCTCTTCGAATCCTGCTCGTTACTGAGTCGGGGGATACCGCTGTTCATCGATAAATGTCTGAAAGATATCGCGATAAATGAAGAAGTGAGTGCTCGCTACGCAGAGGAAAGTACGGCGCTGGCCACCGTCGTGGCAACCCTGTTTGGCTATCAGGTAGGATCGCGAATTGCAAAAACCGCGTATCAACAGCAGTGCAGCGTAAAGCAGGTCGTGCTGGCAGAAAAACTGCTGACACCGGAACAGGCGGATTATCTGCTTGATCCGATGAATATGACCGATCCGCAAAAGAGTACGGCAGCGATTAAACGTTATCAAACAGAAATGAATATGTCGTAATCATCTGTTATCGAGAAATAAGCGTTAACTGCAGGTAATGAATATTCCCTATTCATTACCTCGCCCTCTCGTTGCCGATAAATAAAATATAACAAAGAGCAGGTTAATTATATGGTGATATTACATGTCGTTTTATTACTGGGAACCATCATGCTTGCCGCCCGCTGGGGCGGAATTGGCGTCGGGTTTGCCGGCGGGATCGGATTAGCGATTTCGGTATTTATTTTTGGCGTTCCGGCAGGTTCTCCACCTGTCGACGTGATGCTGATTATTCTATCTACCATTGTGGCGCTCTCAGCCATGCAACAGGCCGGCGGAATGGATTATCTCGTCACCCTGACCGAAAAATTACTGCGCCATAATCCCGGCTATCTTAATATTCTTGCCCCCACCGTAACGTTTATTCTGACGGTACTGTCCGGTACTGGTTATACCGCCATGTCGGTGATGAACGTGATTCAGGAAGTGGCGAAAGACAACGGTATCCGACCCAGCCAGCCGTTAAGCTCTGCGGTTGTGGCTTCGCAACTCGGGATTACCGCCTCCCCGATCTCTGCCGCCACGGCGATTATGTACGGCACCGTTGAGGTGATGGGCGTGAGCTTCGGCGATGCAATGCTGATTATCCTGCCCACCGCGTTATTTGCCATGCTGATCGCGGCGTTCATTGCCAGCAGACAAGGTGCCAAACTGGCCGACGATCCTGTGTGTCAAAAAATCATGCAGGAAAATAAAATTGTGCTGAATAAATATGCCAGCCGCCCTATTCCCGCCGGAGCAAAATCCTCGGTTGCCATATTTCTGGTGGGAGTGGTCTTCGTGGTCTGTATGTTGTTGTTTAAATCCCTGATTGGGCATACCATTAATTCCCGCGACTTAATCATTATTACGATGTTTGTCGTGTCCACGATCATTATTTTCACCTGCAAGCTGGACATGAAAGAGCTGAAGAACTCACCGATATTTAAATCCGGCGCGGAATCACTGGTGGTGGTATTAGGGATTGTCTGGCTGAGCAGCACGCTGATTGGTGCCCATATCGATGAGATCAAAATGGAAGCCAGCGACATATTACGCGCCTGGCCGTTCTTACTGGCGGCGGTATTTTTCTGTACCAGCGCCATGCTGTTTAGCCAGGGGGCAACCAGCGCATTGCTGATGCCTATCGCCGCTTCCATCGGAATTAGCCCGGAGGCAATATTAGCCAGTTTTGTCGCGGTCAGCGCACTTTATATCACGAATATTTACCCGACAACCGCGTTTGCGATAGCCACTGATGATACGGGTTCATTTCTCAGTTCGCGCTGGAATGGCTCAAAGATCGTTAATCACCCCTTCTTCCTGCCGGGATGTTTATCGATTATCTTCTCGGTACCATTTGGCTTTTTACTGGCACAGATGATTTTGTAATGGCGAAGACAGAACAGACCTGCCGTTGGCGGCTTACTCTATCCCCCACGACATCACCAACGTAGCCGCATTAAATATGTCGTGATGAACAGCAGAACAGGTTGAGGTTAATCTGTTCTGCTGTTCATCCATATGTTAGTTATTCGGCAACTACTGGTATGTCATCGTAAAAGACAGTACGCCATTCGCCGTCCCTGTGGTGATGTGATCGCCCGTCTGGTAGTAACGCGCCTTAAGCGGGACCGTGAAACCGCCCCCTGTGCTCGATGTCCCAGCCGCCACATCGGAGCCTAACCTCATTGGCTGGTTGTTATAAAGCAGTTGGATCCCGACCCCTGTGGCGGCGTTACTCCCGCTGGTCGTATTGATGACGCCTTTCGTTGCGTCATTAATATCGCCTTCCATCCTGACGCTGACGGCGGTTCCGGCATTGCAGGTCATCGGCAAATTGAATGACTGGGTATATGTCTCTCCCGGCGTCGTTCCTTTGCCATTAAAGGCGTTTTTATCAACCTCTTTCATATCGACAGGGATGGATGCCGTGGTCAGTTTGCAGGCTGGCGTGGTCACCGTGAACGCATTGATATTGACTGCGGCTTCTGGGGATTGCCAGAGCAGCGAGTTATTCAGCAATATCAACGACCCCACCATTCTTGCCGATATCGTACCAGAACCGGTCTCCGTCGCCGTTTTATAAAATGTCACCGTGACCGAACCATTCAATCCGGGACTTATCATTCCCGTGGTATTTTGACAAAGCCTGGCGGTGTTAATATCGCCCCGAATCGTATTCGCCCCCGTTACGGCGGCATTCCCTCCGGCACACTTTGCCGTCGAGCCGGAAATCGCATAGCCAATACCGTCAACGTTGGTTTTATAGACCCGTACCCCATTGACCATCGAATCGAAGGTACCTATCGCCTTTACGCCAAATGTTTGATTGGAAATAACCCCGTCCGCTGAATCAAAACAACTGAACGCATTCACTGTCGGCGTCATTATCTGCGTACCAATAACGGCCCCCACCGGCAAATCCCTGGAGATAGTGATATTCTGCGGCGATAAGGTTGTTGATGGCGTGACCGTCGAACAATCCCACGCCAGCGCAGTCCGTGAAAACAGTCCCAGAGCCACCCACAATAAACTCACTATAATTCGATTCATCTTACTCTCCACTTACCTGCACTCTGCGGTGACGTTATGCGTTTTGTCAGAAGCCTGCGCAATCTGATAATTTGCCAGACAACTTTCCCCAGCCCAGTTCACCACCACGGAGCCTTTTTCCGGTGCGCCGCTAAACCAGACTCGCTGACGATCGTCAACAATCCCTTCTGGTGTATTGTCGCGATGGTTAATTGTGGCCGTCGCCCCAAACGGAATCGTTTTGCCCGTCAATTGCAGCAGGATTCGGTAGCCGGTAACGGTCGGGAAATCGGCCAGGGTCAGCGCGCCTTTTGTTGGTACGACGGTCTGCGTGTCATTCAACACATCCGTATTGTTGTTCAACCTGTCGGTATTTAGCGTCAGACTGTTCTGTCGATATGGCGCAACGTACGGCACAACGGCAAAACCTTTACTGTCTGTGTAAATGCCGCTGTTATTTGCCACTTTCACATCAGCGGCATTCTCGGCCTTCACCAACGCCATTGTCTCGCCAAGAGGTTGAGTCGCGGAGACGCCATACGGATGAACCACCAGTCCCCCCATTGCGCCAACCGAGACCTGACGATTATCGCGAGAGTAGTTATAACCAAGCTGATATTCACCATGCCGGCCCTTATAATTCGCCGACGCACTGCCCGTCACATCTGCACCCTTACTGTTGTATCCCTGCTGTACGTTCCAGTTCAGATTGTTGTCTTCCAGCGCGGTACCGGACAGCCCAACCTGTGAAGTGGCGTCGCCTTTTTTATTCGCGTTTGCCGATAGCGTCATCCAACTGTTTGGCAAGAAACGTGAGAACGGAATCTGCATCGTAAAAGAGACGATATGATCGTTGTCGTTGTTCCAGGGACCACGGGAATAGCTATAGTTCAGGCCATAATTAATATTGTTAATACTGGTGTTGTAACCCAGACTGACGTTACGCTCGGTATCACCGCCCCAATAGTCCTGGTGCCAGGCCGAAAGGTTGATATTCCCGAAATCGCCAAGCTGCTGGTTCAATGTCACCTGTGCCTTACTGCGTTTGTTACGCTGATAACGCCAGTCATTGCCTTCCAGAACGTTATCGCTCGCCATCCGGTATTTATTGACATCACCATTCGCTTCCTGAAAATCATGAAAGCCGGAAGAGGAATACCGATATCCCATCAGACTCAGCGAGGTGCCCGTTGATGAAAAATCTTTGGCATACTGCGCGCGAAGCGAGATACCGCCTTCCGTTTTGCCTGGCATCTGCGTATGAGCAAAGGTGGTGTCAAAAGAGAACGAACCGAAATCGCCCAATCCTTTGCCGATACCAATAGCCCCGGCCTGGTAATCTCTCGACGCCAGCGTGCCGCCATATATTGTGGTGTCCCACGGCAACCCGTAGCTCATTGTGGTCTGAAGAAAATCCGGTTCTTTATCTGTACTGTTTGATGCACGATATTTTCCCACTGCCAGAGCATATTTAAACTGGCCCTCACGCTGCATGATCGGCACAGCCGAAAATGGCTGAATAAACTGATGCACCGAACCATCTGCCTCACGCACAACCACGGTAAGATCACCGCTGGCAGCAGTAGGATAGAGATCATCAATCACAAACGGGCCTGGCGGAACATAAGACTGCCAGATAATATTCCCGCCCTGACGAATGGTGACTTGTGCGTTACTTTGCGCAATGCCACGGACTACAGGCGCAAACCCCCGAACGCTTTCCGGCAACATGGTGTCATCCGAATAAATTTGCGCGCCACGGAAGTGAACACTGTCGAATACACCAGACTGCGTATAACCATCCCCCATACTGAACTGGCTTTTCAGCACTTTAATATCACGCTCCAGTGACGTGCTGAGGGTATTCCAGCGCCCGTCCCCTTCGTTATTGTTATATGTCGAGTAATTACGCAACCGCCAGGGACCGACGTTAATCCCACTACGCAGGTTTAGATAGCTGTCATTACGCGAATCTCCCTTGCCATGGCTGTTGGCAGCAGAGAAGTTATAATTCAGGAACAGCATATTCAGTCCATCGTCCCACTGTTCCGGTGCAACGGAGCCGCGTGGATCGCGCTGCATATATTCTTGCGGCACCGAAATATCCAGACGCATCCCATCAAACTGAAAATTGAGTTGGCTCCCGGGGAGTAACGCACCAATATTATCGATGGTCGCGGAATCCTCCATACTCATCCAGTCAGGCTGTGCGTTACGCTTCACACCCCATTTCACGAAATCGGCGTAGGTTAAGGATGGTGCCAATTCACTCTCTTTACCCAGAAAGCTGATATCACGAGATTCGATATAATTTCCGTTCAGATAGACATCAATGTGATAAATACCGGGAACCTGTCCGTCAGTTTTGCTGAAACGGGAGATATCAATATCACGTGGAATATTCCCTCGGGTTTCAATGAGATCGGGTGAAAAATAATCCTCAGCCAACACGGTTGATGCTTGTGTAAACAGATAGACCATGACTGATAATTTCGTTAACGTTGCAAAACCTGAAACCGTATTGAGCTGGAGCATAAGCATTTAACCTACATTTTAACTTTTTGTTCAGTCGTGACGCCTCCAAAATCATTAATCGCACGCCACGATACGTCACCGCCGTTTATCCCCGATAGCGGTAGCGTGACGGTTTGAAATGGTAATACCATTGGAGGCTTAGTGATCGTCTTGCCGTTCACCTTTATTTCATTGAGCGACACGCTATAAGGCGTTGGATTATTTACAGTTAATTTCCCACCCTCACGTGAAAAAATTAACTGCTGGTATGCCAATGACGGATCGCCTTTTAACCCGGTGGGACGATAAAACAGCTTCATTTTGCTTTTTACCGCGATCAACAATTCATTTTTCGCATCCGGTGAGGATGAGGGAATCGCTTTGATATTCAGCCAGTAAACGCTTTCTCTGTCGGTTGGTAAGTTATTTTCAGCCAACATGACGCGAACAGAGTTCTGCGCATTTGGATTTAATTTAAACAAAGGTGGTGTAGTAGTGAATTCGCTACCACTCTCATCACCATTTTCACTTTTACTCACCCATGACTGAATTAAATACGGTTTATTGTCCGGATTTTTAACACTGATTGCAGCCTGACTGGCATTACCATTATAAATAAGACGAGTACCGCCTATTTCAACACCACTAATTGCCGCTGTTGAGATAAATATCATCCCTATAGCAACCGTGTTATATAATTGCTGAAACATGAGAATTCCTGCTTAATTACTCAGGGCCACGAGTGGCCCTGCTTTTACTGATAAGTTACGGTGAAAGAGGTTGACGACTTGGCCGACCCTGCTCCGACAACGCCTGTGGCCATATATTTCGCGAAATAGGTCAACGTATTATCGATGTCTTCCTGCAATGCCACGCTAGCCGAAGAAGTACCGACCGGGATCAATGTCGCGCTGTCCTGTTCATAAATAGCGACGCCAACATTTGTCGCAGTCTGACCTGTGGTCAACGCCAGAATCGAAGGGTTAGTCGTATTGGTGGTACCGTCAAATCGAACACTGGCGCTGGTTACACTTGCCGGACAGGATTTCAGCACAATGTTGAAGCGCTTAGCGGCAGCTGTTGCACCACTTCCACCAGAAAATGCCGCCGTTGAAACGGTTCCAAGCTCAACGGGTTGTGAAATCGCGGAAGGATCCACCACACACGCCGTTCCCGTAATGGTTCCGTTAAAGTTAATTACGCCATCGGCTGCATATGTCGCCTGTAGAGCAGACAGCGATAAAATCGCAGAAATCAGTGCTAATTTTTTCATATCGTAAAATCCTGATAGTTAAGTTAATATTTAATTAAAAGCGTTGATGTTAAAAACAATTATTTCTGCACTCACCTCCTCTGCATATTCTCGTTTCCCGACATTAACGCAACAATTTATGTAAGGTCAGGCTCATGAACACAGGGTTTGCACATTCTTATTCGCGCGATATTTCGATACAGAGATACACGATTACCGAGTTGAAGTTTAAATATCAGACTGCGACGGTGTGCATAGAATGTCTTCATCGACATGCCCAATAACTCACCAATCTCATTCGCCTCCATTCCTTTTTGTATACAATCAAGAACTTCACTTTCCCGGAATGAAAGCGTGTATTTCACCCGATAAGCATACCTGGAGTCATTGACAAACAGGCATGAGAGGATTTCATTTATCCGGCGTCTCTTATCAATGAAAGTTATATCTCTCAAATGGCATAACGCGTAGTAGTCGAGATCATTGGTGATAAATGCAATGATCTTCCTGCCAGGAAACAAATACTCTGTACTCCGTTGAAGGAGCGACTCATCGACATCGACTATAGTGTAATTTTCATCAATTAACTCCGGCGTTAACAACGCACTTATGCCGACAATAAAAAAATAATCATCAGAAAAAACGGAGTCTGACAATTTCATAGAACTTCCCTTTTCGACACTTCCTGCTTGCTGTTTTAACGTCTGTAAGTCGCCACATGTTTCGCTGTAAAATTTACAGAAAATAATTCAGCATGACATCACAAAAGTCGTGGATTTCGTAAGAAAACATAAAAACGATCGTTTCTACTATCTTTTTACTTTCAAAAGAACAACGATCCATACCTGACTATTTTTATCAAAACAAAAACCCAGGATATGCAACAAAAAACAGAATTAAACACTAGCTATATGGATAGGTTTAGTTTAATGATTCAGGCAGGTTTGATAGTTGAAACTTGTAATAAACCAAAACATGGATTTTTCTTAGGAAATATACCAGGTTTAATTAACTAATTTTATTCTGTCGGAACAGGGCTTATTTTACCTGGTTAACACAGGAGCAACATCAGCGGTGCCTTATTATTCTGTCAGGCACCACCTACACGTGTAGGAAGGGAAATTAAGGTGTGAATTTCTCGATTGCCTGCTCCAGCTCGTCCAGTAATGTCTGGATATACTCAAGCTCAGCAGGCAGTTCGGTGACAGTCATTGCGTCCGGGAGTTTATCCTCCAGAGACTGTGAAGCCTTCATTAAAGTCTCAACCCCCAATAACTGAGCAGTCCCGTTAATGCGATGAATATGATGTTTAACCAGACGATAATCACCAGACTCACTGGCGTTATAAGCCGCCGTTAAATCACAGCGATTTTCTTCCTGCGCATCTTTTAATGCGCGAAGCATCAATGCCCGATTCCCTTGCGCCAGCATCGCCAGTCTTTCGAGATCAAATGCCGTGTCGTGGGTATCACTGACGCCGGAGAGTAAATGAGAGAGTTGTGACAACGTGATGGGTTTGAAAAGACAAGCATTCATGCCCGCCGACAGACAACGTTCGCGCTCGTGCTCCTGCGCCGTTGCCGTGAGCCCCCAGATGACAAGCGTCGTATTACTTTTTCTGACCTGGCGGGCAAGCTCAATACCATCCATAACCGGCATATTGAGATCGGTAATCAACAAGTCATAATTTCCTTGCTGAAGATAATGCAATGCAATCTCGCCATTGTCGGCTTCATCAGCGATGATACCCAGCGTCATAAGCTGACGTTTCAAAAGTAATCGGCTGAAAGGAAGGTCATCCGCGATTAATACCCGGAGTGTTGTTCCTTGCAATACTGGCAGAGGCGCGTCAACGTCCGCAACGGTAGGCGTGATATCAAACGACGTCTGGACTGGTAGGCTCAACGTAACGGTCGTCCCCCGATTCACCTCACTTTGCAGTTCGATTGTCCCTCCCATTTGCCTCATTAATCCCCGACTAATGGCTAATCCGAGCCCCGAACCGCGGTGATGTTCTCCCGCTATTCCCTGGCTAAAGGCGGTGAATAAACGACGTTGTTCTTCTTCGCTCATTCCCGGCCCAGAATCACGCACTGAGATCACCAGCGTTTGCTCATGCTTGACCGCAGAAATTCGCACATCACCACGTTCGGTAAATTTCACCGCGTTACCGATAATATTGGTGAGAACCTGCCCCAGTAATTGGGGATCCAGTCGCATCGCCTCGCGTGCCTCTAAACGAGAATCGTAACGTAGCGCGATCCCTTTTTGCGCCGCCAGCGCGCTGAATAATGCAATGTTGTCTTGTATCAGGCTGTCCGGATATTTCCACTGGGGAACGGTCTCTAATAAGCCCGATTCGATCTTCTCCAGATCGAGGATCTCGCCAATAAGTTTTAATAACGAACGTGAGGCCTGGGCCGCCTGGTCCACTGATGCTTTATCTTCCGGGCTAAACTTCGCAGGAGAAAATTGCAGGAGTTCAAGAAATCCCATAATGGCACTTACCGGGGTTCGTATCTCATGGCTCATGTGAGAAAGAAATTCCCGCTTCTCTTCATTGGCCCTGAGAGCCCGGTTTCGTTCCTCTTGCAGTAAGCGTTGAGAACGTTTTCTGATACGAACTTCCCGCACCAGATAGACTGCCCATAACAAGGTGCTGAGTACCAGTAACGACGCTAAGGTAGCCACCAGATAAAAAGGCCTGTTATATAATTCCCATGTATCTATTTTGACATCCGGCAGACGAATCCATTTACTGACGATCTGCAGGACCTCTTTTTGCGGAATATCATCTAACGCTTTATCCAGAATTTGCCGTAACTCCGGCTCAGAGCGGGGCACCGCGAAACTGATTGCCGCGGGTTCTTCTCCGGTAAGCGGTATCCAGGAAAGCTGATCGGGATAGTAATGCTCGCTCAGATAACGCGCGGTCAGCTGATTCGAAATGGCGGCATCCACTTTTCCTGTTGCGACCAGATTCAATGCCACGCTGGAATTTTCCACCTCTTCCCACACAATGCCTGAATATTTCGCCTTCAGTGTGGCCAGTAAAGTGTGATCGGCGCTGATTGCAACATGGTTACCGGGCCGCAGCGCATGCTCTTTACTTTCCTCTTTTCTGATCACGGCCACGAACTGTGTGGTGATAAATGGATGCGTAAAAGAGAGATAATCTTCTCGGCTGAGATCATAGGTAGCTGCCTGCACAATATGCCAGTTACCTTTCTTCATCTCTGCGACCATCTCTTTATTCGATTTGACGACCACCGTCTCAAACTGAATCCCCGTTTGTAAGCCAATCAAATTAAGGACATCGCCAACAATACCCCGCGTTTGCTGGCTTCCATCAACCATCGTGTAAGGGGCAAACCAGGGATTGATAATCACACGGAGTGTTTTGTGATTATTTAACCACTGCTTTTCGCGTGGCGTCAGGTCCAGAGGTTCAATCAGGAAGGAGAGATTGCCTTTATCAATCATCGACTGGGCAATTTGCCCATGGATGTTTTCATCAATTGCGCTAAGGGTATTGTTCACAATTTCCCGCAGCCGTTGCTGTGCGGGCAAAAATAAAAAGTAGCTCTTTCTCTGTGGCGCAGGCCAATACTTCACCGTTGTCAGCGCAAGACTGAACTCCTGGGAAAGCCAGGTGCTGGTCGTGAGTGAATCGCCGAAAAACCAGGCATTGCGCCCATTATTAACAGAATTCAGCGCTTCCTGGTAACTGCCATAGTTATCGATCTCGGCATCGGGAAAGGACTGGCGGATAAAATCGACATCTGGATAGTGATTAACAATCGCTACCCCCGTACGTTGTGCGCTCTGCAATGGCGCCATAACGTTGCCAAGAGAGGTGACTAAATTGGGCCAGGAATGAATCAGTGGCAGAGAAACCTGAACACTTGCTTCACGCCAGGATTGACTCTCCAGCCCGGTCAATACCATATCGACCTCTCCCTTTTTTAACGCCTCAACAGCGTCAGCCTGATCCGGATACGCCATCACACTTATTCGTGTATTAAGGGAATGTTGAATCAATGCCAGATAATCAGCATTCATTCCCCGATAACGTCCAGTCAGCGTTGTCATAACAAGCGGCGGCTGAACGGGCTCATAAACGGCGACTCTGAGACTTTTTTTCTGCTGCAACCAGCGTTTGTCATCCTCACTCAAATAAACCGGTACAGGCGATATATAATTGAATCCTGATAGTTCCAGCTCAACGGGAAGTCTTAGTTGTGCGTAAACAGCACGCCCGCCGATGGATAAAATAATGAGCACCGCCATCAGCCATTTATTTATCATCATGTCAGCTTATTCTGATGAGCAAACGAGAGCAGTTCGATTAATGATTTACAGCCGAGTTTTTCCATGAGCCGCGTTTTATAAGTACTGACGGTTTTACCACTAATATGCATCGCCTCACCAATTTGCGAATTGTCCAGACCGTTAAGCACATGCCCCATGACTTTCATCTCTTGTGTCGAAAGGGATTCCAGACGCTGCGCATCGGTGAGGATTTCGGAGGCTTCTTCGGAGAAAAATGGAAAATAGGTATACCCATTCTGTGCGGCATTAATGGCCGCCAGGATATTATCCATGTTCTGCTTTTTACTGATAAACGCGTTCGCTCCCGCCTGTGCACAGCGCTTGCTGAAGTAACGATCGTTTTTCGCTGAGACGACCACTAACACGCCGTGATAGTGATTCGCTCTGAGTTTCTCCACCAGCTCTACCCCATTGACGCCGGGGATCTCAACGTCAATAACCACAATATCCGCAGTCGTTTTTAGCAAACTCTTCAGCGCAATCGCCCCGTCCTCATACTCTCCGAGAACCGTAACGCGATCTTTCTCCAGTACACCACGAATAGCCATACGCGCCAGAGGATGGTCGTCCACGATAATTGCCGTGCGGGAACGCATTCCACTCATAATTCCCCCAAAGATCGTGATGTTCTAAACACGCTATGTCATTAATAATAGCGTAAACGATACGGTAGATTACCCTCTACATTAACCTTTGTCGTGCGGAGTACTTCACTGTTCTCATCACTTCCCCCACCCTGGCTGTATATATTTCACTGGATACTCACTCATATGCGATCGTGATGACTGAGGCTATTGCACATCATGAAGCGATGTTCTGAATGTTTAAAACCATGCCGTTGAATCCACTATCCTTACAAAAATGGAAAAGAAATTATCTGGCAATGTTAAAACGAGGCAGAAATTGGCGGGTCGTTTTAATCCTGATATTTCTGTCACCCTATGCAAGAAACGCATAGCGCGAAACATTCTGGCATTTTCCCCATATCCCTATGGCTGGTAAGGTCATTGAGTTCGGGCCACTTCTGGCCTGTCGCAACAAACACACATTATCAAAAAAATAACGGGGTTCGCTATGGCGCAACAAGGGGAACAGGCGGCGCTGCCGCTTGCAACAGAAAAGGTCGGACTTAAGGGATATCTGGCATTTTTTCTGACCATCATTTTCTTTTCCGGCGTATTTTCCGGAACGGAAGGTTGGTGGCGTGTTTTTGATTTTAGCGTGCTGAACGGTTCGTTTGGCCAGATCGCGAATGGCGCGGCACAAACGACCGTCACCTTCCGGGGCGCGGGCGGTACGGGCGCAAAAGATGGTTTTCTTTTCGCGCTGGAACTTGCGCCGTCAGTCATTTTGTCACTGGGCATTATTTCTATCACCGACGGTCTTGGCGGATTGCGTGCGGCGCAACAACTGATGACGCCGATCCTGAAGCCGCTGTTGGGCATTCCGGGCATCTGCTCGCTGGCGCTTATCGCTAACTTACAAAATACCGATGCGGCTGCAGGTATGACGAAAGAACTGGCGCAGGATGGTGAAATCACCGAGCGCGATAAAGTCATTTTTGCCGCATACCAGACCAGCGGCAGCGCGATTATTACCAACTATTTTTCCTCTGGCGTTGCCGTCTTCGCGTTTCTGGGAACGTCTGTTATCGTCCCGCTGGCCGTGATTCTGGTGTTTAAATTTGTCGGCGCCAACCTGCTACGTATCTGGATCAACTTTGAAGAACGCCGTAACCCAACGCAAGGAGCACAAGCATGACCATTCAGGTACGCAAAAATGTCATGGACATGTTTATCGACGGTGCCCGCCGCGGCTTTACAATTGCCACCACTAACCTGCTGCCAAACGTGGTGATGGCGTTCGTCATTATTCAGGCGCTGAAAATCACCGGTTTACTTGACTGGGTTGGACACATTTGTCAGCCCGTCATGGCACTTTGGGGACTTCCTGGTGAAGCCGCCACCGTGCTGTTAGCGTCGCTGATGAGTATGGGCGGCGCGGTAGGCGTTTCCGCCAGTTTGCTCACTGCAGGAGCATTAAATGGTCACGACGTCACGGTTCTGCTCCCGGCGATATACCTGATGGGTAACCCGGTACAAAACGTGGGTCGCTGCCTCGGTACCGCCGAAGTGAACGCCAAATATTACCCCCACATCATTGCGGTATGTGCCATCAACGCATTACTGTCGATCTGGGTTATGCAGCTTATTGTTTAAAAAGGGAATTATCATGCCTGATTTATCCTTCGCAGAATTTACGTTACTGCAAGGTGCGCACCTTTATACCCCTGAAGATCAGGGGATTTGCGACGTGTTTCTCGCCAACGGCAAGATTATTGCCGTTGCACGCGATATCTCGCCTCACATTGTGCCGGATTGTAAGGTTATCAATCTCCAGGGACGGATCCTGTGTCCTGGCTTTATCGATCAGCATGTACACCTGATTGGTGGCGGTGGTGAAGCGGGCCCCACGACCCGAACACCAGAAGTCAGACTGAGCAGACTGACCGAAGCCGGGGTCACGACCGTCATTGGTTTGCTCGGCACCGACTCCGTAACCCGTCATCCGGAATCACTGCTGGCGAAAACCCGGGCGCTGAATGAAGAAGGGATCACCGCCTGGATGCTAACCGGCGCTTATCATGTCCCTTCACCGACGATCACCGGTTCCGTCGAAAAAGATGTGGCGCTGATCGATCGCGTTATCGGCGTAAAATGCGCCGTCTCTGACCACCGCTCTGCCGCGCCTGGCGATTATCAACTGGCAAACATGGCAGCAGAATCTCGTGTGGGTGGCCTGCTGGGCGGCAAACCGGGTGTCAGCGTGTTCCATATGGGCGACAGTAAAAAGGGGCTCAAACCGCTGTACGACATTCTCGAAAATAGCGATGTGCCGATGAGTAAGCTGCTTCCCACCCACGTAAACCGCAATGAGGCGTTGTTCGAAGAAGCACTGGCCTTTGCGCTCAAGGGCGGCACCATCGACATCACCAGCGGTATCCCCGATCCGGTTGCACCGGCTGAGGGGGTTGCTCGCGCAGTCAAAGCCGGTGTACCGCTTGCCCGGATAACGGTCAGTTCTGATGGTAATGGTAGTCAGCCGTTGTTTGATGATGCCGGAAAACTCACCGGAATTGGCGTGGCGGGCTTCGAGAGCTTGCTTGAAACCGTGCAATCGCTAATCAACGATTACGGATTTACCCTGACCGACGCACTGCGTCCGTTGACGACCAGTGTGGCTACCTTTCTTAACCTGTCCACTAAAGGCGAAATCGCCCCCGGTAAGGATGCCGACCTGCTGGTGATGACGCCGGAATTGTGTATTGAGCAGGTTTATGCTCACGGCAAACGCATGGTGGTTGACGGGAAAGCCTGCGTGAAGGGTACTTTCGAGTAAGCGCAATCGGTTGTCAGCCGTGTGAATGCCCGTAAAATGGCGCAGACAGACGGCTGACAGGTGATGATAAATGGATGTGAGTGGTGCAGGTTTGTATAACATTGAAACGAAATGGCTTTATGACTTTCTGACGCTGGAAAAGTGCCGAAACTTCTCCCAGGCCGCGATTATTCGTAATGTCTCGCAACCCGCCTTCAGCCGTCGTATTCGCGCCCTGGAAAACGCGGTCGGGGTTGAATTGTTCAATCGTCAGGTCTCGCCGCTGCAACTCTCCGAACAGGGCAAAATCTTTCACTCTCAGATACGTCATCTGCTACAACAGCTGGAAAGTAACCTGGCTGAACTCCGTGGCGGCAGCGATTTCACACTGCGTAAAATTAAGATTGCCGCTGCGCACTCCCTTTCACTGGGGCTGTTACCCGGTATCGTCAGCCAGATGCCAACCCAGTTTACCTGGTCGGTTGAGGCGATCGATGTCGATCAGGCGGTCGATATGTTGCGGGAGGGGCAAAGCGACTTTATCTTCTCTTATTATGACGAAAACCTGCTCCAGCCACCGTTTGCCAATATTCACTTGTTTGAGTCACAACTGTTTCCCGTCTGTGCAAGCGATGAAAACGGAAAACCGCGATACACACTCGACCAACCCGCGTTCCCGTTGCTCAACTATAGCCAGAACTCCTATATGGGGCGGCTTATCAACCGAACGTTAACCCGCTATACCGAGCTGAGTTTCAGTACATTTTTTGTCTCTTCGATGAGTGAATTGCTTAAGCAGGTTGCGCTGGACGGTTGTGGAATCGCCTGGCTCCCGGAGTATGCGATTCGTCAGGAGATTCGTAATCGACAGCTCATTGTGCTGAACCAGGACGAGCTGATTATTCCTATTCAGGCTTATGCTTACCGGATGGATACGCGGATGACGCCCCTGGCGGAGCGGTTCTGGAAAGAACTGCACCATCTGCATACTGTCCCCTGAGCGCAATTTAAACGCAGGCAACCTGCTGCACAGGCTCATCCATCTGCGTATCTGGCCATGACTCATACCAGCGAATGGCGGCGTGTACCAGAGACGCGGTTGAGTCAATAAACCGGCACCCAAAATTGCTCTCATGCCCGGCCACAATTAACGGGATCTCAGTGCAGCCCATAATAATGATCTGCGCGCCATGGGAAATCAGTCGCTCAATTTGTGGAAACAGCAACCTTTGCGCGGTGGCTTTATCTCCGCTTTTCAATGCGTAAATTGCCTGCATCACCTGCGCCTGCCCCGCCTCTTCCGGCTGAATCAGTGAGAGCCCCTGCGCAGTCATTTTTTTCTGGTATAACCCTGTCGCAAGCGTGGCGTTTGTTGCCAGCAGGCCGACGCGAGTCACGCCGGGAGGAATCTCACTCAGCGTGGCATCCAGAATGCTGATCATTTCCGCCTTTGCCACTGCCCGTAAATCATCAAACCAGTAGTGTGCAGTGTTACAGGGTATGACGATACACTCAGCCCCTGCATCTTCCAGCATATGCAGATAACGCTCCAGATAGTGCAAGGGAGAGGGGCCGCCAGAAAGCAGACAGGCTGTACGATCGGGAATGTCCGGGATTGAGCTAACGATGAGCGGGATATGTTGCTGATCGCAGTTGGCGCTGCGCAATTCAACAAATTTTTCCAGCATGTCCGCCGTTGCTGCGGGCCCCATGCCGCCCAGAATCCCAATGGTATGTTTCATCATCTGCACCGTGCTTTCTCTGTCATTTCAATTGACACTATCACCTTGATGCTTATGTAAAAAATGCCATTTTCTAAGCAGCTATGCGTAAAAGTTATCACCTGACAGACGCGAATCGGTTTACACAGACTGCTGTCTGCGCTCCCGGGCACCAACGACGTACCGGTTTCTGTAGCCTGCCTCACTAAACAGTGACTAAACAGCGAACACCCCGTTTCGGTTTTGTAACACGCGCCCGGAAATTAGCGATACCCGCCACAAAATTCACATATCACTCATCTTGATGAAAGGAAGCATATTGCATTTGCACAGTGAGTCGGATAGCGTCTGTAACGTTACACTAAAACGTTACAGAAAACAGAATCAGCGACTTTTTCGTTAAACCAGCTGGCTGCGTCCACCTTGCCAGATGGCGTTATCACGACCTCTACACTGTGAGAAAGGATAATCATGATGAAAACAACCCCGTTTCGTTCAGCCAGACGTTTTCTGGCACTCGCTTGCCTCAGTAGCGCCCTGATTGCAGGCAGTGTGCTGAGCACTTCAGCACAGGCAGCCATCAATTTTCGTGTTTACTCGTCTCTGCCAGGAGATGACTCCTCTGCGCACTATATTTGGTTCAACCGCTTCCAGGAAAACCTTAATAAAAACGAGAAGTTAAAAGGACAGATTAAGCTTAATTACTTTGCCAACGCCATGCTGGGAAAAGAAGCCGATGCAACACAGCAGGTCCGTATCGGCGCCATTAACATGATGATTTCAGGGACCTCAATCTGGGCCACGCTGGTGCCGGAAGTCGGTGTGCTGGATCTGGGGTATCTGTTTAAAGACTATGACCAGGTCGGGAAAGCGCTGGACGGCAAAGCCGGTGAGCAGCTTTCTAAACTGATGATGGATAAAGCAAACGTAATGGTGCTGGGCTATGGCTATAACCTTGGCGCGCGCAACGTGTACACCAAAAAGGCAATTGAAAAGCCGGAGGATTTAAAGAATCTGAAAATCCGCGTACTGCCGGTGCCTAACTTTATCGCCACGCTGAATCACATGGGGGCGGTGGCCATTCCCATGCCGGGCGGGGAAGTCTATTCCAGCCTGCAAATGGGCGTGATCGATGGTGTCGAACATGATGCCCCCACCATCTACGCCAGCAAATATTATGAAATCATCAAAAATGGCACGCTGACCCGCCATAGCTATAACCCGCTGATGATTGCCATGAACAAGAAGAGCTTCGAGCAGATCCCAGAGTCATTACGTGCCGACGTGCTGGCCGCAGCGAAAGAGGCCACGGAATACGAACGCCAGCAGGCCAGCCAGAAAGAACTGGAAGCGATTAAAAACCTGGAGGCGAAAGGCGTCACTTTCCGGGAAACCGATCGCGCGTTCTTCGCACAGGCCGTACAGCCTGTCTGGAAAGCCTTCCTGGATAAATACCCGGATCTGAAACCGATGGTGGACGAGATCAGCGCCGCCGCGCCGAGCGACAAACCATAAGCCGAGCATCGTCGGCCTGTGGCGTTTAGCGGGTCGGCGATGTTGCCCACACAAACCATGAAAGGAGTTCATCATGGCTGATATCCCGATGAAAACAAAGGATGAAAAGTCTTTGTTGACGCTGTTGGGGCGGCTGAGTCGATTTCTGACCACGTTAACGTCCTGGGCCGGAGCGCTGGTGTTGTTTATCAACGTGCTGGTGGTATTTGCTTCGGTGATCTGGCGCTACGCCCTGCATTCACCGATCCACTGGGCGGAAGAGGTGGCGCGAGCGTTGATGATTGCGCTGGTCTTTTTTGGCGTCGCCACCTCAACCGGCCGAGGCGGACACATTGGCGTCGATCTGTTCTTACGCTTCCTGCCTGAAAGCGTTCGCCCTTACGTTGTTCATGCCAGCCGCTGGATCCTGTTTCTGGTCTCCGTTGGACTGGTCGTTTCCAGTTACGATCTGGTGCAGGCCGCGCGACTGCAAACCACCGAGACGGGCCTGCCGCAGACCATTTACGTGATTCCGGTATTAATCGGTTCCGTGGTGATGATGGTGGCTGCGCTGGAACATGCGCTGCATGAACGCGCAAAAGTGGTGTTGCTTAGCGGCGCAGGGATCATTGTGCTGGCGGCGCTGGGTTATCTGAAACTGTCGCTGATGGCCGATCCGGCCAGCGCGGCGGCGGGCCTGATGCTGATTTGCTTCGTGCTTGGCATTCTGGCCGGTGTGCCAATCGCCTTCACACTCGGCATGTCGGCAATGGTCTTTTTTATCTGCGACCCTTCCCTGCCGTTTGTCTTTTTCTCCCAGCAGGTAGCGGCGGGCGTTGACCACTTTGTTCTGTTGGCGATTCCGTTCTTCTTACTCGCCGGTGCGGCAATGGAAATCAACGGCATGTCCACGCGTCTGGTCGAACTGATTGTGCGTGGTATGGGACGCTTTCGCGGCGGTCTGAACATGACCACCGTACTGTCGATGGCCTTTTTCTCAGGCATCTCCGGTTCCAAACTGGCGGATGTGGCCGCCGTCGGCGGAGTGTTAATGCCTGCGGTACGTCGCGCGAAGCAGGACAGCGAAGAAGCCGCCGGGGTATTTGCCGCCTCCGCGGTAATGGCGGAAACCATTCCACCCTGCGTGAACCTGATCGTGATGGGCTTTGTCGCCAATATTTCCATCGGCGCGTTGTTTATCGCAGGCCTCATCCCTGCAGCTTGCCTGTTGGTACTGTTAATGGTCGCCGCCAACCGTTTCGGCGGGAAAATTAACGTCAGCGAAGCCTATCCGGTATTACGCCCGCGGACTCAGCTTTACCTCGGTGCCGCTGTCGGTCTGGTCATGATCTTCATGATTGGCCGCGGGGTCATGATGGGGATCGCCACCTCCACGGAAATTTCCGCCTTCGCAGTGATCTACGCCATTGTGGTGGGTCGCCTGGCGTTTGGTGAGCTGACGCTGAAAGCCACAGTGAAAATGTTCGTTGATATTGCGGCAATGTCCGGCGTCTTGCTGTTCATCGTGGCCTGTGCGACCAGCCTTTCTTATGCCCTGACCATTCAAATGATCCCACAACAGATCGCGGAACTGCTGGTTGGCATTGGCATGGAGCAAGGGGCCTGGCTGTTCCTGATATTGACCATTGTTATTCTGATCATCTTTGGCGCGGTTCTTGAAGGTGCGCCTGCGCTGATCATTTTCGCCCCGATTCTGGTGCCAATAGCCATTCAGCTTGGCTTTAACCCGCTGCACTTTGGCATTGTGATGATCATGGCGATGGGCTTTGGTCTGTTCTCACCGCCGATCGGCCTGGGTCTGTATACCACCTGCGCCATTTGTGGCGTGGAGATGAAGCACGTCATCAAACCGATGGCGAAATATCTGGCGGTGGTTTTTGTCGGCATCATTATTGTCGCCATGGCGCCACCATTAACCACCTGGCTGCCCGGACTGGCCGGCTACTGATAATGAAGTCCTGTATTTGCCACGCTCAGGTGGCAGGGATATCCACGCACAAAAAACGGTAAAACGATGTCACGTCATTACCTGATGCCGTTTAAATATGAATAATGGGAGTATGAAATGGGATTATTAACGGGTAAAAAAGCGTTTATTACAGGTGCAGAACAAGGCATTGGTAAAGAGAGCGCGAAAAAACTGATTGAGGCGGGATGCGATATTTATATTCATTATTTCAGTGGCGAAGAAGGCCCACGGGAATTAATGGCGCTCGCCGAACAGCAAGGCTGTCGCGCGGCCTGTGGTTTCGCCGATTTAACCGATGAAGAAGATGCAGCCCGCTGTGTGGCACAGGCAGCGGAATTCCTCGGCGGTATCGATATTCTGATCAATAACGTTGGCGGCATTATTGCCCGCAAATGGCTGGGTGAGATTGAGCCACATTTCTGGCGCACGGTGATCGACGTCAATATGACGACGATGCTGAATGTCACTCAGCAGGCATTACCGTGGCTGAAGGCCGCGCCAGACGGCGCCAGTATTGTTAACCTGGCCTCCCTGGCCGGGCGCTCTGGCGGCCATGCGGGTTCTCTGGTCTACTCCACCACCAAAGGCGCGGTGCTGACCTGGACTCGCTCGCTTGCCGCGGAGCTCGGTGAACACGGCATCCGCGTCAATGCCGTTGCGCCGGGACTGATTCTCGGCACGCGTTTTCATAATCAGCATACTACGCAGGCCTCTGCCGAGCAGACAATCCAGGCCATTCCTCTGGGACGCGCGGGCACCCCGGAAGATGTGGCAAGGGTCATCTGTTTCCTCGCTTCTGAATATGATGGCTTCGTTTCCGGTGCCACCATCGATATTAACGGCGGTATTTACCGGGCATAAAAATGCGGCGGGCGATAATGCCCGCCAGTTTTAAAAGGTATGACATATGATCAAGTCAGATATTATTCATCCTGATTTATTACAGGCGCTGGCACAGTGCGGACACAAGGCGAATATTTTAATCACCGATGCCAATTACTCTTTTCTAACCAATACTTCTGCGCAGGCACGGATTATCTGGCTTAATTTCACTCCAGGGATGATCGGGAGCGTCGTCATTCTGGAGAAAATCCTTGGCTATATTAATGTGGAAAAAGCCACGTTAATGGCAAGCCCGGCGGATTTTGATAATACGGTCGAGCGTGAATACCGTGGCATGCTTTCTGAGGCGATCGAGGTTGAACATGTTGAACGTAACGCGTTTTATTCGCTGGCCAAATCGTCTGACACGCTCCTGGTCATCGCCTCCGGCGAAACCCGCCGCTTCGCCAATATTCTGCTGACCGTAGCCCCAACGCTGGTATGACAGAGCGAGAAGAACGTATCGTTCTTCTCGTGCCTCGCCGCTACTGTACCGATTGTCGGGAAACCAGCGACGGAGGGAACAGAAACTCCGCTGGCGGAATGGCCGGATTTTCAGTCCGCTCGATCAACCGCTCCACCATCACTTCTGCCATCTCCCGAAGCGGCGGCATGATGGACGTCAGGCCAGGGAAAACCAGTCCGGAGAGCGGAATATTGTCGATGCCCACAATAGAGATCTGTTCCGGCACATGGATCCCGGCCTGATGCAGACCAGCCATCAGCCCAATGCCCAACGCATCGTTGATCGCGACAATACCATCCGGGAACACCGGCTGCTGGCTGATTTTTAACGCCAGCGCCCGCCCGAGTTCTGTCATTTCTGTATCGCCATAGGCCGCCATGGCCTGGCCTTCAACGATCATCCCTTCCCGATAAAGCCCGTGGTCTTGCACCGCGCGGAGAAAGCCCTCAATTTTGTGCGCACGGCTGGGGGTCATCCCTTCCACCGTGGCAAACGCGAGGCGACGGCACCCCTGTGCAATCAGGTGTTCTGCTGCCATTCGCCCGGCCTCAATGTTATCCATTGATACACTGTCCAGCGCAAAATGACCCGACTGAGCACGCACAGGCATACGGCCATCATAGTTCACCATCACCATGCCCTGCTCTGCCGCTTGCGCAAAATGCGCTTTTTCAATATCGCAGGCGGCAACGATAATCCCGCGGACGCCGTGGGAAAACATGTCGTCCAGAAAGGCTTCTTCTTCTTCAATTTGTCGGTAGGTATTTCCAATCAGCACCCGCAGTTGGCGCTTTTTGGCGGCCAGATCGACTTCACGGGCCAGGGCAGCAAAGCTGGGATTCACAATGGACGGCACCAGCAAACCAATCATTTTGGCCTGACCGGTCTTGAGCTGTTGCGCCACCCGGTTTGGAAAGTAATTCAGCGTCTGCATGCTCTGCTGGATACGCGCCAGGGTTTCAGCCCGCATTTGATCGGTCCGACCGTTGAGCACATTGGATACCGTACTGACGGAAACGCCAGCATGCTTTGCGACATCACGAATATTCGCCATACATCTCCTTTGCGGCAATCGATGAATGGCGGAAGACACACATACCCGGCATCGCCATCTTCTCAGGAATTATGAACTACAACGGTTTAGTGTAACGTTACAGACGGAGCTGTCAATGCAATGTATCAGGCATAATTAAGCAAGTGAACCACTCGCTGGCACTGGATGCGCTGCTGATTGCAGTCTGGTGACATAAACCTGACGACGAGGTTATCGTGCACTCAGACCAGGGCAGCCAGTACGACAGTGGCGACTGGCGGCGGTTCTGTTGGACCAATAACCTGGCCTCCAGTATGAGCCGACGTAGTAACTGCTGGGATACTGCGGTGGTCAAATCGTTCTTCAGTACGCTGAAAAAAGAACGCCGTTATTCGTTAAGTGATAACTTTCAGATACAGTGCCGGTTAATCACGCTACTTAAACCCGGGAATCCCCTGACCGGGGTGTGATTGCATTGTGGCACATCAGAAGGAATTATTTCTCCAGTTCTCATGAACGCATGTCAATTAGCAGGACTGGATAGTCCTGCTCGGTTTATTATTTGAGTACGTATTATTTGATCGGCATTGTTTAAATAAACGCTAAACAACCACTCATTTAACATGGAGATACTGCTTTTATCCGTTAAGCTGTTCTGGCTAACAAACGAACAGCACTCCTGGAGGAAGCTGTCGACTCGAAATGGAAAACTTTTGGCCACCCGTGGCCTTTTTTCCTACCGTCCCAACCGTTATGTTAGCCCCATGACAACTGGCCTTGCTCACAGTGACCTGGTTTGTGGAATAACTCTTGTTTTCATTGCTTAGCCGCCTGCGCAGGCGGCTCTTTTTCAAGGAGGTGGCATGCCACTCAATAAAATGAAGCGTCATGCCATACTCCATACGCTCTCTATACCTGAACGTAAACTGCGCCCCCTAAAATGGCTTGCTCTCATCTCATCTCTGCTATTTATTTTACAACTGGCAATTGAGAGCCTGCTCTTAAGCGAATAGCAGAATAGTAATTCCTGTCCAAAGACTCAATCTGGAATGATTTTCTGATACCTGTCGGGTACAGAGCACAAATATTAACGTATTTTTTCAGCAATATAAGTTATACGTAGGGTTGTACCTTTGTTCAATTTCACAGATACAGGCCTGACTGACAGAGTGTGAATAAGGAAATGAGCCGTGGAAAACTATACGCTTCATCGTGGCAGACTTATCGACCATATCCAGCTCGTGGTAAACAACTTTGACGCAAGCAAAGCATTTTACACTGCTGTGCTGGCGGAACTTAAGATCCCCCTGGTTATCACAGATGACGATTATATCTGGGCTGACGAACTGGTCATTTCATCGGTAAAAAGTTCGGGGCCTGGAGGGGTGCCTACAGGACGGCACCATCTGGCCTTTCAGGCCACAGACCGTGAATCGGTGGACGCATTTTACCGCGCAGCGCTAAATCATGGCGGACGTGATAACGGCGCCCCCGCCGAACGAACCTACCATCCCGGATACTATGCCGCTTTTGTTCTGGATCCGGACGGTAACAATATTGAAGCTGTTTACCATGGTGAGGGCGATCGCAGTGCCCGCTCTGTAGAAATCAGCTTCACTGTCTGAGAAAACAGGGAGCATATTTTCCCCCTGTAGCTCCCGAAAACCGCAATGTAGAGCTTTATCTATGACCGTTATTCCGGTATCAGCTAAAGACTCGTTTGTCTGGCTGATCAATGATAACCCGGTGGCAATAGCCATCGTAACCCACAGAATGGACAAAGCGCGTCTGACCGAATTTGGTGTGCTGCCCGAGTACCGGAGCCAGGGACTGGCAAAACAATGCTGATGTATCTATGCCAGAAATGCTGGCACCATTATTTACTGCGGCGGGTTATCAGGCTGAACCGTTATGCCAGTTTGAGATGGAACTGACATTTTAAACTATCGTTATGCTGCATTCCGGATGACAGGAGAATAATGATGAGTTGCAAGTTTGAATGGATCAATGAGCCCGCTAAATGGCACTACGGGAATAATACCCTGTCGGTAATCACTGATGATCACACCGATTTCTGGCGTCATACCTGGTACGGGTTTGAGCGTTTTTCAGGTCATATCTACGCCACTGACGTAACAGATGATTTTACTTTTCAGGTCAGGATCCGCGCAGACTTCACCACACTCTATGACCAGGCCGGAATTATGATTCTCTCTGACGAACAGCACTGGCTCAAAGCTGGCATCGAATTTAACGATGGAGCACCTGCAATCGGGAGTGTACTCACGCAGGGATATTCCGACTGGGCTACAGGACTCTTTCCCGGGGATCCGAAGGAATTCTGGCTGCGTCTGACCCGTAAGAAAGATGCGTTACGATTGCAGTACTCGTCAGATGGACAACACTGGCCATTACTTCGCTTATGTTATTTTCCCATGGGCCCAGTAAGAACGGGCGTCATGTGTTGTACACCTCAGCGCCAGGGGTTGGAGGTAGAATTTCTTGATCTCAGACTGACTCCTGCGATGGATAAAGAACTGCACGATCTGAGTTGATTAAAATCAAGGGATTATAAAAAACGGAGAACCCGTTTATGAAGCCATTTACGGGACGCCTTAACAGGTATGGCAGCGTTCTATTATTTCCACTGGCGATGGTCATCTACGATTTTTCAGCCTATCTGACCACGGATCTCATCCAGCCGGGCATCATCCACATCATCCGTGAGCTTCAGGCTGATATCACTCTCGCGCCTGCCTCTGTCAGTCTTTATATGGCCGGAGGTCTGGCGCTCCAGTGGCTCCTCGGTCCTCTCTCTGACCGGATTGGTCGCCGTCCCGTCCTGCTCACTGGTGCAATGATCTTTGCCCTGGCCTGTCTGGGCATGATGTTTGTCACCACGATCGAGCAATATTTTATTGCCCGTTTTATACAGGGAACCAGTATTTGCTTCATCTCCACCGTTGGTTATGTGTCAATACAGGAGGCCTTTGATGAAAAGGACTCCATCCGTATCATGGCGGCGCTGACCTCAATCGTATTGCTTGCGCCTGTCATCGGCCCACTGGCTGGAGCAGGTTTGATGTCCTTTATGCACTGGAAGCTGTTATTTGCGATCATCGGAGGGATGAGTCTGATGGCCTGGGCCTTGCTGATGTTTAAAATGCCGGAGACAGTCAAACGTCAGGGCCAGGGGTTTCATCCTGGAGATGTATTATCCGATTTTATCAGCGCCTTCAGACATCCGGTGGTACTGACGGGTGCCCTGGCCCTGTCGTTCGGTAACCTGCCGATGATTACCTGGGTCGCTCTCTCTCCGGTGATCCTGATTGAGGATGGCGGGATGTCACCCGGTATGTATGCCTGGACTCAGGTACCTGTATTTGGCGGGGTGATTATTGCCAGCATCATCGTCGCGAATTTTATCAAAGACCCCACTTCACCGCGCTTTATCTGGCGTACCGTTCCAATTCAACTAAGCGGGCTGTGTATCCTTCTGCTTGGTAATCTGGGTTGGCCGCATGTCTGGTTATGGTCGGTGATGGGAATAAGTATTTATGCCCTCGGGACAGGAATGCTGTATCCCGTCCTGTTCCGTTTTGCGCTTTTTTCTCATTCCCTGCCTAAAGGCACCGTATCAGCAACCATTAACATTATTGCATTAAGTTTTATGGCGACCTCAGTAGAGCTGGCCCGCTGGTTCTATTTTCAGGCTGGTGGCAGGATAGCTTTCCATTTTCTGGCGATGGTGGCAGGAATTATCGTCATGATACTGGTTTTTCGTTTGTTAAAACTACGCCAGCAACATCTGAATCAGACCGTCTGAGAATATGAGTTACGGCTCTGCCAGCAAAATTGGCAGGCTAATAGATGGGGCTACGGCCCCATGTCCTGCATGGTACAGGTCGCTTCGAAACCGAACCTCCGGATGGTTTCAAGCATGGCCGCTGGCTTGACACAGTTTTGCTGCAACTGCAACTTGGTGAAGGGAATAGAACTCTGCCAGAAGATTCGGGTCTTATGCTCTGAGGCAGGAATAAGGGAGCATCAGCCCCCTTCATCTTTATTTCAATCGCTTACCTGTTTCATCAACGACTTTCTCGCCATCTTCCTTAGCGAAAGCCGCTTTCTGAGCATCTGGAAGGATATCCAGAACCACCTCGGAAGGACGACACAGACGCGTTCCCAACGGCGTCACCACAATCGGACGGTTAATCAGGATCGGATACTGCAACATAAAGTCTAGTAATTGGTCGTCAGTAAACTTATCTTCCGCAAGCCCCAGTTCTTCATAAGGCTCGACGTTTTTACGCAGCAGCGCCCGTACTGTAATCCCCATATCTGCGATAAGTTTGACCAGCTCATCGCGAGACGGTGGATTTTCAAGGTAATGAATAACGGTCGGTTCATTACCGCTGTTGCGGATCATCTCCAGCGTATTACGCGACGTGCCGCAGGCCGGGTTGTGATATATGGTGATGTTGCTCATATCAGTATCTCATTACAAAGTGAAAGAGAGACGTAGCGCCAGCGCCGCCAGCGTTACAAACAGCACAGGCAGAGTCATAATAATCCCTGTGCGGAAATAGTATCCCCACGTGATGGTCATATTCTTCTGTGAAAGTACATGCAGCCAGAGCAGCGTTGCAAGGCTACCAATAGGTGTAATTTTCGGCCCCAGATCGCAGCCAATCACGTTAGCGTAGATCATCGCCTCTTTAATAACGCCGGTGGCAGTGCTTCCCTCGATAGAGAGCGCGCCAACCAGCACCGTAGGCATGTTGTTCATAATGGAAGACAGGATTGCTGTCAGGAAGCCAGTCCCCAGCGTCGCGACCCAGAGTCCTTTATCCGCCAGTACGTTCAGCACACCTGAAAGGTATTCGGTTAGTCCGGCGTTGCGCAGACCGTAGACCACCAGGTACATCCCCAGTGAGAAGATGACGATCTGCCATGGCGCACCGCGCAGCACTTTGCCGGTGTTAATGGCATGGCCTCGTTTCGCCACAGTAAACAGAATGACAGCGCCTGCAGCAGCAATCGCGCTGACCGGGATACCCAACGGCTCAAGGACGAAAAAGCCAACCAGAAGAAGAATCAACACTATCCAGCCAGTTCTGAAGGTTGCCAGATCTTTAATCGCCTTTGTCGGTGCCTTAAGGAGAGCCCGATCGTAAGTCGGTGGAATATCTTTGCGGAAGAACAGATGCAGCATCACCAGCGTGGCGATAATAGCGGCAATATCCACCGGCACCATCACCGATGCATATTCAGTGAATCCCAGACCAAAGAAGTCCGCCGAGACGATATTCACCAGGTTCGACACGATAAGCGGCAGGCTGGCAGTATCGGCAATAAACCCGGCAGCCATGACGAATGCCAGCGTGGTGCCTTTGCTGAACCCTAATGCCAGCAGCATGGCGATGACTATCGGCGTCAGAATCAATGCCGCACCATCGTTGGCAAACAGTGCCGCCACCGCCGCACCGAGCAGAACGATATACGTAAAGAGCAAACGGCCATGACCATTACCCCAACGTGAAACATGCAGTGCCGCCCATTCGAAAAAACCAGATTCATCGAGCAGCAGGCTGATAATAATTACGGCAATAAATGTTGCCGTCGCGTTCCAGACGATATTCCACACCACCGGAATATCGCTTACATGCACAACGCCAGAAATCAAAGCCAGTCCTGCGCCCAGCGTCGCGCTCCAGCCGATCCCTAAACCCTTAGGCTGCCAGATAACCAAAACAATGGTCAGGACAAAAATAACGCCTGCCAGTAACATACATCCTCCTGACAGGGCGACTTTGCCGCCCTGTAAATACAAAAAAATTAACTCATCAACTCTCTGAGCTTTTCAATACCGGCGGGCTCTGACGCCAATACCGGAACGAGCGCTATACGGTCAGCATGCTGATTCTTAACAGCCTCAATCTGAGGCAGTTCCTGCCGGGCGCGCTGGCAAAGCAACGGAGAACGCGTATCCGCAATGGAAAGGCTGTTATTGATAATCCAGCCCCACGGATGAATCCCCGCTCTTTCAAGGTCAGACTGCAGGTTTGCCGCTTCCAGCACCGGTGTGGTTTCAGGAAGCGTAACCAGCAGAACTTTGGTTCTATCCGGGTCCTGAAGCTGCATCATTGGGGTAGTAAAATAACCTTTATCCCCCATCTTCTTAGCAATCTCACGATGATAAGCCCCGGTCGCATCCAGCAGTAAAAGCGTGTGTCCCGTAGGGGCGGTATCCATAACAACAAAGCGCTTACCCGCTTCACGAATCACGCGGGAGAAGGCCTGAAACACGGCAATTTCTTCAGTACAGGGAGAGCGTAAATCCTCTTCCAGTAGCCGTTTCCCTGCTTCGTCCAGATCTCTTCCCTTCGTCTCAAGAACATGCTGGCGATAGCGTTCGGTTTCATCGTGAGGGTTGATGCGGCTGACCTGCAGGTTTTTGAGGCTGCCGTTCAGCGTTGTACTCAGGTGCGCAGCAGGATCAGAGGTCGTGAGATGCACGTCAAATCCCATGTCTGCCAGCCTGACGGCGATGGCAGCAGCCATCGTGGTTTTCCCTACGCCACCTTTGCCCATCAGCATAATCAGGCCGTGTTCACTGCGAGCGATATCATCGACCAGGCCAGAGAGCGATAAGTTTTCAGGCGTGTACAGGACGTTCGTTACCGGGAGCGGTAATGCCTCAGAACGGGTATCCAGCAGTCCCTTCAATGCTGAAACACCAACCATATTGACTGGCTGTAGTAATAGGGTATCTGTCGGTAGCTCAGATAAACCGGCAGGAAGATTTGCCAGTGCCTCCTGCTCACGTTGCCATATCGCAGCGGCCAGGGCGTCATATTCAGTTTCGGCTTTAGGCAGCACACCATTAATCACCAGATACTGGTTTTTCAGGCCAATTGCAGCCAGTTCTTCATGGGTGCGGGCGACTTCCTGCAGCGTAGATTTTTGCAGTCGTGCAACCAGAACCAGGCGGGTACGTTCAGGATCGGATAACGCCTCTACTGCATGAGCATACTGCTCACGCTGCTTTTCCAGACCGGCCATTGGGCCAAGACAGGAAGCACCATCTGGATTACTTTCAATGAAGCTACTCCAGGCACCGGGAAGCTGGAGAAGGCGAATCGTGTGGCCCGTCGGCGCTGTATCAAAAATAATGTGATCGAAGCGGGTCAGCAGGGAAGCGTCTGTCAATAAGCCGGTGAACTCATCAAACGCCGCAATCTCAGTGGTACAGGCTCCTGAAAGCTGCTCGCTGATACTGTTAACAACGTCATCAGGCAGAAGACCTTTGATAGGATCAACGATTCTGGCGCGGTATTGTTGGGCGGCTTCCTGCGGGTCGATCTCCAGAGCGGAAAGTCCAGGAACTGCTGTCACTGGGCGAATGGTATTACCGATAGCCTGATCGAATACCTGGCCGACATTGGAAGCCGGATCGGTACTGACCAGCAAAACCCGCTTCCCCTGTTCGGCAAGGCGGATAGCCGTCGCGCAGGAAATGGACGTTTTTCCTACACCTCCCTTACCGGTAAAAAACAGGTAAGGCGGGATGTTCTGTAAGAATTTCATATGTCCTCCTGACATACTCAGCAACAGGAAGTATTACCACCACAGCAGCTGGTGGGCGCTAACCCAACCTTCTCCAGCGGAATGCCGAACCAGCGAGCCAGCTCAGCGCGTTTTGGGTATCGCCCTGCCATCACCGTTTCGCCGTCCAACAGCAGCAGCGGAAGCCCTTCTGCTCCAGATGCTTCGAGGAATGCTTTCGCTTTCTCGTTCTGAACAAAGCTCATGGGCTGCTGCGCCAGGTTGTAACGTTCAACCTGTACGCCACGTCCTTTCAGCCACTGCACATCCGCAGAGAAATCAACCAGAACTTGATCAACATCTGAACCACAAACGCCGGTACTGCAGCACATCGCAGGATCAAACACGGTTAACGTTTTCATCTTTAACACCTCACATCCGTAAAAACATATATGTACAGGCAAATTTTTTAGATACAAACAGCCTTACCGCTACCCGAGCAGTTTGCCGATGCCAGCTTACGGGCGATGGCCTGTACGTCGTCCTGTTGGCTTAACCAGGCCTGCTCAATCACCCGAGCGGCCCAGGAAGGAATATGCGGGGATAAGCGATAATGAACCCATTTCCCCTGCTTACGATCCAGCAATAGACCACTTTCCCGAAGCATCGCCAGATGGCGGGAAATCTTAGGCTGAGACTGTTCCAGTGCCGTACAGAGATCGCACACGCACAGCTCTCCCATCTCCCTGAGCAGCAACACAATGCCCAAGCGGGTTTCATCGGAGAGGTTTTTGAAGAGTTGTAGAGATGATAATTGTGGCATAAGTCCCCCCGGCTATTGTTTCGCAATATCTCGCTGTAACCGTACAGTGTCAAATTATATTTGAATTTCCATATATGAATAAAGCAAGACTTCTCACTGACCCTGTGAGGGTTATACCGTCGGTTACAGTAAGGAACTCAGCAAAGAGGCTTTAAGCTATTTCCCTTTGGATTCAGTAAACTGGAGAGTTTTAAGTATGAAGTGTCATGGAGCGGGCGAAGGGAATCGAACCCTCGTATAGAGCTTGGGAAGCTCTCGTTCTACCATTGAACTACGCCCGCTTTGGAGTGCGTAAGGCATTATAAACCTTACGCTCTTGTTGGCAAGGGACAGACCAGCTGACTGGCGATTAATTCACCGTCAGCATTTCGGTTTGCTGCCCTGCGGCGGCAGGTAACGCAGCGGGTCGATGGCCGTCGCACGGTAGCGAATCTGGAAGTGCAACCGCACCGAGGCCGCATCAGTACTGCCCATCGTGGCGATTTTCTGTCCCGCCTTCACACTTTGCCCGTTATTCACCAGCATCGTGTCGTTGTGAGCGTAGGCGGTAATGTAATCTTCACTGTGTTTGATCATAATGAGATTACCGTAGCCCCGCAGTTGGTTGCCCACGTAGACCACCTTCCCTGCCCCGGCGGCATAAACCGGCGTACCGCGGGCAGCGGAAATGTCGATCCCCTTATTCCCTCCATCCGCAGTGGAATAAGGCAGGATCACCTTACCGCTGGCAGGCCACTGCCAACAACGTTGCCCTACCGGTGGCCAGGACGATTGCGGCAC
This sequence comes from Citrobacter sp. RHB35-C17, assembly GCF_013816795.1. NCBI lineage: Bacteria > Pseudomonadati > Pseudomonadota > Gammaproteobacteria > Enterobacterales > Enterobacteriaceae > Citrobacter > Citrobacter sp. RHB35-C17. The sequence continues at coordinate 3,870,915 of NZ_CP057150.1, forward strand.
GGAAGAAGACGGTCTCGCGGAGGCTGTTTTGGTAGACGACTTTTTAGTGGATTTCGATGAGGCCGTTTTCGAACCACCGAGCTTCAGCTTTTGCCCAACTTCAATGGTGTACGGCGGCGAAATGCCGTTCAGACGCGCAAGGTCTTTGACGCTGGTGCCTGTCGTGCGTGAAATACGGTAAAGGGTATCTCCCCGTTTGACGGTATAAACGGCGCCAGAATCAGACGATTTGCTCCCCGAGCAGCCCACGACAAGCAATCCCGCACAAAGCAGCATGGCAATACCCAGGCTATTTTTCTTCAGGCGTCCTGCGCTCAAAACCGTTCCTCGCAATATTCACAGACGCCATATGATAACAGCCATAATCCGGATGCCAAATTTATTGAATCGGTAAGTCCCCTCATTGACCGCCTGATAAACGCTATCACCGCCACTTACCGTGTATCACAATGAGTTGATTAAACTCATAATGATACGCAAAGTGCTCATCGTCAAAGGTCGGATCCCTCTCCCGACAGACCATATTATTATCTCCGTCACACTTCCCTTTTCTCACGGCGCAACTTTGCGCTTCTGGCGTAATTCTTGCCTGATTTAACGGTTGTTCAGGAACCGAATTGTTAAATCAAGGGGACGTTTATGGATGCGCGGGAAGCAACCGCTACCGGAGAGTCATGCATGCGCGTGGATGCCATCGCTAAAGTGACCGGGCGGGCTCGATATACTGATGATTACATGATGGCGGGCATGTGTTATGCCAAATACGTTCGCAGTCCGATTGCCCACGGTTACGCCACCAGCATCAACTGTGACGAGGCGAAAAGCCTGCCCGGTGTACTGGCCGTGTTTACCTGGGAAGATGTACCGGATATTCCCTTCGCCACGGCAGGGCACGCCTGGACGCTGGATGAGAACAAACGTGACACCGCCGACCGTTTTCTGTTGACCCGCCACGTACGCCATCATGGCGATGCGGTCGCGATTGTTGTGGCAAGGGACGCGTTAACCGCAGAGAAAGCGGCCTTACTGGTGAATGTGGAATGGGAAAAACTCCCGGTGATCACCACGCCAGAAGCAGCTCTGGCGGATGATGCTGTCCCTATTCACCCAGGCGGTAATTTGCTCAATCGCAGTGAAATGACCACCGGGAATGTCCAGCAGACCATTGATGCCGCTGATTACCAACTCCAGGGACATTACCAGACGCCGGTGATTCAACATTGCCATATGGAAAGCGTCACTTCATTGGCCTGGATGGAAGATGACTCGCGAATCTCCATCGTCTCCAGCACGCAGATCCCACACATCGTACGTCGGGTCGTGGGCCAGGCATTGGGCATTCCGTGGTCATGCGTGCGGGTTATCAAACCTTACGTCGGCGGCGGATTTGGAAACAAGCAGGATGTGCTGGAAGAACCCATGGCCGCTTTCCTGACGCGCAAACTGGGCGGTATTCCAGTGAAAGTCTCTCTCAGCCGTGAAGAATGTTTTCTCGCTTCCCGTACCCGCCATGCGTTCACGATGGATGGACAGATAGGGCTCAATCGCGACGGCACGTTGCAAGGCTATCGTCTGGATGTTCTGTCAAATACTGGCGCTTACGCCTCACACGGGCATTCCATCGCCTCGGCGGGCGGCAACAAAGTGGCCTACCTCTATCCCCGTAGCGCATACGCTTACCGTTCCACCACCTGCTATACCAATCTACCTTCCGCTGGCGCGATGCGCGGCTACGGCGCGCCGCAGGTGATCTTTGCCGTAGAATCGATGCTGGATGACGCCGCGACGGCGCTGGGTCTCGATCCGGTCGAGGTTCGGTTGCGCAATGCGGCCTGCGAAGGCGACACGAACCCGATTACTGGCAAACGGATCTACAGCGCGGGGCTCCCGGAATGTCTGCAAAAAGGCCGCGCGCTGTTTGAGTGGGACGCCCGTCGCGCTGAATGTCTGCACCAGCAAGGCAACATCCGCCGGGGCGTCGGCGTCGCCTGTTTTAGTTATACCTCCAACACCTGGCCGGTCGGCGTGGAGATCGCCGGTGCCCGTCTGCTGATGAATCAGGACGGAACGATCAACGTGCAGAGCGGAGCGACGGAAATCGGTCAGGGGGCGGATACCATTTTCTCACAGATGGTGGCGGAAACTCTCGGCGTACCGGTCAGCGATGTGCACGTTATTTCCACCCAGGATACCGACATTACCCCCTTCGACCCTGGCGCCTTCGCCTCTCGCCAAAGCTATGTCACTGCACCGGCACTGCGCAAGGCAGCACTTCAACTGCGCGATAAGATCCTTCTTCACGCTGCCGACATGCTGCATCAGTCCGTCATGAGCCTGACGCTGACGGCAGGCCACATCGTCCTTATCGATCGCCCGGACTCACCGTTGGTGTCCTTAAAAGAGCTGGCGATGGATGCGTTTTATCATCCGGAGCGCGGCGGTCAGTTGTCTGCGGAATGCTCGGTGAAAACCACCACTAACCCACCGGCGTTTGGCTGCACGTTTGTCGATCTGAGCGTCGATATCGCCCTGTGCAAGGTCACCATCAACCGCATCCTCAATGTCCACGATTCCGGCCATATTCTGAACCCTCAACTGGCGGAAGGTCAGGTGCATGGCGGGATGGGAATGGGCATTGGCTGGTCGCTGTTTGAAGAGATGATCATCGATGGGGAAAGTGGTCTGGTGCGTAACCCGAATCTCCTTGATTACAAAATGCCGACCATGCCTGACCTGCCGCAACTGGAGAGCGCATTCGTTGAAACGCAGGAGCCGCAGTCGGCGTATGGACATAAATCCCTCGGCGAGCCGCCCATTATTCCTGTTGCTGCCGCCATTCGTAACGCAGTGAAAATGGCCACAGGCGTTGCAATTGATACGTTGCCACTGACGCCAAAACGGTTATATGCGGAGTTCCACCAGGCTGGCTTGATTTGAGGATATGATCATGTTTGACTTTGCTTCTTATCATCGCGCTTCAGACATTGCCGAGGCTGTCAGCCTGCTGGCGCGCTATCCGCAGGCGAAACTGCTCGCCGGCGGAACCGACGTACTGATCCAACTTCATCATCACAATGCGCGTTACCGTCATATCGTCGATATCCATGATCTGCCAGAATTACGAGGCATTACCCTGTCGAAGGAAGAAAGGCTGCGTATCGGTTCCGCCACCACCTTTAGCGAGATTATCGAGCATCCCGTCGCGCAACGACATCTGCCAGCCCTGTGTGCGGCAGCTACCTCCATCGCCGGACCGCAAATCCGTAATGTCGCGACCTACGGCGGGAATATCTGTAATGGCGCAACCAGCGCAGACTCGGCGACGCCAACGCTGATTTATGACGCCACGCTTGAGATCGCCTCGCCAAAAGGGGTGCGTTTTACCAGCATCAACGGTTTTCACACCGGCCCCGGAAAAGTTGCTCTCGAGCAAGATGAAATCCTTGTCGCCTTTCATTTTCCACCGCAGCCGAGGGCGCATACTGGCAGCGCGCATTTTAAATATGCCATGCGCGATGCGATGGACATCTCGACCATTGGTTGTGCGGCACGATGCCAACTGGATAACGGCGGTTTTAAAGAACTTCGTCTGGCATTCGGCGTTGCGGCTCCGACGCCAGTTCGCTGTCAGCATGCGGAGAGCGCGGCGCAAAATGCGCCATTGACCCACCAGACGCTGGACGCGATCGCTGAATCCGTTCTGCAGGACGTCGCCCCGCGATCTTCCTGGCGGGCAAGTAAGGAATTTCGTCTGCATCTCATCCAGACGATGACCCGGAAAGTGGTTACTGAAGCCGTTGTCGCGGCGGGAGGAAAGCTGCAATGAATGACACTAACCGAATCACGCTGGAATGCGTCATTAATGATCACCCTTTTCAGCTCAGCATCATGCCGGGGATGCCGCTCTCTGAACTCCTGCGCGAACAAGGGTTGTTGAGCGTCAAACAGGGATGCTGTGTCGGTGAATGCGGAGCCTGTACGGTGCTGGTTGACGGTACGGCCATCGACAGTTGCCTGTACCTTGCCGCGTGGGCAGCCGGAAAACAGATCCGTACCCTGGAAGGTGAATCGGCTGGCAGTCAGCTCTCGCGTGTTCAGATGGCTTATGCGACATCCGGTGCCGTGCAGTGTGGTTTTTGCACGCCGGGTCTGATTATGGCGACCACCGCATTGCTGGCAAAACCGCGGGAAAAACCATTAACCATTCTGGAGATCCGTCGTGGTCTGGCGGGGAATTTGTGCCGTTGTACTGGCTATCAGATGATTGTCGATACCGTCCAGCGCTGCACTGAGCCTGAATAATTAACACCGCATCCTTCAGGCTGCCTCCGGGTCAGTAGCGTTCACATACTCGCCCCCTGATGCAACCTGAACGCGGTTGTGCGTTGAGTTATGCGTTCAGCAGCTCGTACTTTTTAATTTTGCGATAAAGCGTGGCAATCCCAATGCCTAACTCATCCGCCACCTGTTTTTTGTTGGAGTGGCGAGATAGCGCTTCGCGAATCATCTGCTTTTCCATCTCTTCCAGCGCGGTTCCGCCGGTATCCTCAGACAGCAACTGCGCCGCATGAGCGACCGCTCCAACGGATTCCGGCGCTTTACCGTTGTTGATCAGATTTGGCGGTAAAAGCGTACTGTCGATCACCTCGCCTGAAGGGACCACGTTGACCAGATATTCCATCAGGTTGCTTAATTCACGCAGATTTCCTGGCCACTGATGGTGTCTGAGCAGGGTCACTACATCCGGTGCAATCCCCGGATAGACCAGCCCTAAACGGCGAGTATGCAGATGCAGGAAATAGTGCACCAGTAGCTCAATATCGTCCTGTCGTTCACGTAGCGGGGGCAGAGTCAGTGGGATGACGTTCAGTCGATAGAACAGATCTTCGCGGAATTTGCCTTCGGCGATAAACTGCCCGAGGTTCTGATTGGTAGCTGAAATAATGCGGATGTCGACCTGAACCGGACTGCTCGCGCCAAGCGGCAACACTTCCCTCGCTTCAATCGCCCTGAGCAGTTTAGCCTGTAGCATCAAGGGCATATCGCCAATTTCATCGAGAAATAGCGTTCCACTGTTTGCCGCCTGAATCAGGCCCGTTTTCCCATTGGCGGAGGCGCCGGTGAATGCGCCTTTAACATAGCCAAACAGTTCACTTTCCAGCAACTGTTCCGGTATCGCCGCACAGTTGATGGCGATAAACGGTTTATTGCGTCGATCGCTGAGTTTGTGAATGGCGCGCGCGACCACCTCTTTTCCGGTGCCGCTCTCCCCCACAATCATGACGCTGGACGGACTGGGGGCAATACGGCCGATCAGCCGCTTAAGCTGGCGCATAACCCGGCATTCACCCACCAGTTGTTCAATATGCGGTTCATCGGTGGCAATCGATACAGAGGAACTGGTATGCGACTGATGGAAGGCCATCAGGAATAACTGCCGTCCCTGCACATGATGCAACTGACCAATGATCAGTTCACTTTTATCATCCCAGGAGACGATATGCTGCATATGCCCGTGCGTGAAATTACTTTCAAACGTTAATGGCCGAAACCTGACCGACTTTCCCACCATATTATTCTGCACCGCACCAAGAATTTTTAACGCGGTTTGATTCGCGAACTGTACGCGGTTGTCTTCATCAATGACCAATACACCTTGATCCATATTCTCGATCATTGTCGAAAATATTTTACTGATGTTGTCACTCCCACTCTGATCTTCAAGAAGTTTTGAAACAAAAATAGTGGATATATGGCGAACATAGTCTGAAAACTCGCGCAGGTTGTCATTGATATGTTCCTGCTGTTCATGCGTTACGGCAATCAAACTGATCACTCCTACACAGCGGTCCTGCAGAATGACGGGGGTTCCCAGAAAAGCCTTCTCGCGACAGTTATCTTTGCTATCGCAGCCTTCACAGAGCGGGTCAAAGCGGGAATGCGTCACAACCTTTTCTTTTTTACTTTCCAGCACATAGCGCAACAGTCTGGAGTTACCGCTCAACGGGCGTCCGAGGTATTTCCCGTAAGCGCCGGTTCCCGCGACGCGGCAGAGGTTATCATCGACGATCTCAACTTCGAGTTGCAAAACGCTGGCAAGCATTCTGGCGAAACGCTGAATGGTAGGTTGAATCTGCATCAAAATGGACTGCGTTGTTGCAAGCACCATAGTCTTACCTTCCGGAATCACTTAAATGATTGATCATTGAAGACATTGATGGTTCGTAGAATATAAGGATACTAACTCAGACAAAATTTGCTTTGATAAAAACACAGGCTCTTTATCATTTTATAATGAAAATATGCAAGAGAAATCACATTTCTATATCAATATGAGAATCAGCGCAGTGAGTTTATCAAACTGACGGTATTTACTCTTCATCCGGGTATTATTCTGTCAGTCAGTTCATTGACACATTGCGTTATTTATTAAGCCAAACGTTTTCGTATATTCATGACGAATTACAGATAGCTTTATTCTGTGATCAGTGCCACATATTGCCTGATGATTTCCTATTTATCCGCCGTCGGATTCATTTTGGCACGCTTATTGTTTGTCTTTGGTATATCGGTGATGCCGCTTGTCATTACCGCGAATAAGCCACCTTGCCGTCATTCCACTACCAGGACCTTACAATGAAAACTGTTAATGAGCTGATAAAGGATATCAATTCGCTGACCTCACACCTTCACGAGAAGGATTTTTTGCTTACGTGGGAACAGACGCCGGATGAACTGAAACAAGTCCTGGACGTCGCTGCTGCGCTGAAGATGCTGCGTGCCGAAAACATCGCGACCAAAGTCTTCAATAGTGGATTAGGGATTTCCGTTTTCCGCGATAACTCCACCCGTACCCGCTTTTCTTACGCGTCCGCCCTTAACCTGCTCGGCCTGGCTCAGCAGGATCTGGACGAAGGAAAATCACAAATCGCGCACGGCGAAACCGTCCGCGAAACGGCCAATATGATCTCCTTCTGCGCCGACGCCATTGGTATTCGCGACGACATGTATCTTGGTGCGGGCAACGCCTATATGCGTGAAGTCGGCGCCGCGCTGGATGACGGCTACAAACAGGGCGTGCTGCCGCAGCGTCCGGCGTTAGTTAACCTGCAATGCGATATCGACCATCCAACACAGGCGATGGCGGATTTGGCCTGGCTACGTGAACATTTTGGTTCGCTGGAAAACCTTAAGGGTAAAAAAATCGCCATGACCTGGGCCTACTCACCCAGCTACGGCAAACCCCTCTCTGTGCCACAAGGCATTATCGGTCTGATGACCCGCTTCGGTATGGACGTCACCCTGGCGCATCCGGAAGGATATGACCTGATCCCGGACGTGATTGAAGTGGCGAAAAACAATGCGAACGCGTCCGGCGGCAGCTTCCGCCAGGTCACCAGCATGGAAGAAGCCTTCAAAGATGCCGACATCGTCTATCCGAAATCATGGGCGCCTTACAAAGTAATGGAAGAACGTACCGAACTTCTGCGCGCTAACGATCACGCGGCCCTGAAAGAGCTGGAAAGACAGTGTCTTGAGCAAAACGCAAAGCATAAAAACTGGCACTGCACTGAAGAAATGATGCAACTCACCCGCGACGGCGAAGCGCTGTATATGCACTGCCTGCCCGCGGATATCAGCGGCGTCTCCTGCAAAGAAGGGGAAGTCACCGACGCCGTATTCGAAAAATACCGCATCGCAACGTACAAAGAAGCCAGTTGGAAGCCCTACATCATCGCCGCGATGATCCTCTCCCGCAAATATCCGAAGCCTGGCGTACTGCTGGAGCAGTTGTTGAAAGAAGCGCAACCGCGCGTGAAATAACCCCCTGAGCCGACCTGCCGGTCGGCTCTCCTTTCCGGAGGCCAAAAGGATAGGATATGTCCGTTTTCTCACTGAAGATCGATATTGCCGATAACCGCTTTTACAACGGTGAAACATCGCCCCTTTTTTCGCAAAAACAGGCCAAAGTGGCTCGCCAGTTCCATCAAAAGATCGCGGGCTACCATCCAACGCCGCTCTGTGCGCTGGATGACCTCGCCCGACTATTTGGCGTGAAGAAAATCCTCGTCAAAGATGAGTCAAAACGCTTTGGACTGAACGCGTTCAAGATGCTCGGCGGGGCTTTTGCCATCGCCTGCCTGTTGTGTGAGAAATATCATCTTGATATTGAGACGCTCTCTTTCGAACAGCTCAAAAACGCCATCGGCGAAAAAATGACGTTTGCCACTACCACCGACGGTAACCACGGTCGCGGTATTGCCTGGGCGGCACAACAGCTCGGACAACATGCGGTGATTTACATGCCGAAAGGCTCAGCGCAAGAACGCGTGGACGCCATTCTCAACCTCGGCGCGGAGTGCATTGTCACCGACATGAACTATGACGATACCGTTCGTCTGACCATGCAGCACGCCCAACAAAACGGCTGGGAAGTGGTGCAGGACACCGCCTGGGAAGGTTACACCAAAATCCCCACCTGGATTATGCAGGGCTACGCCACGCTGGCCGATGAGGCCGTTGAGCAAATGCGCGCCCTGGACGTCACACCGACCCACGTGCTGTTACAGGCTGGCGTTGGCGCCATGGCGGGCGGCGTGCTGGGCTATCTGGTCGACGTCTATGGCCCGCAAAACCTGCACAGCATTATCGTCGAACCGGACAAAGCGGACTGCATTTATCGTTCCGGCGTGAAAGGCGACATCGTCAACGTTGGGGGAGATATGGCAACCATCATGGCCGGTCTGGCCTGTGGTGAACCTAACCCGCTCGGCTGGGAAATTCTGCGCAACTGCGCCACCCAATTTATCTCCTGCCAGGACAGCGTCGCCGCGCTGGGCATGCGCGTGCTGGGTAATCCTTTTGGCAGCGACCCACGGGTGATCTCCGGCGAGTCCGGCGCCGTAGGGTTGGGCGTTCTGGCTGCCGTCCATCATCACCCACAGCGCCAGGCCCTGATGGACAAACTGGCGTTAGATAAAGATGCCGTTGTGCTGGTCATCAGTACCGAAGGCGATACCGATGTGAAGCACTACCGGGAAGTGGTCTGGGAAGGCAAACATCCGGTCGCACTGTAACCCCCTATTGGAAAACGCTCCCCAGGAGATTCGGGAGCGAACACTGGAGAAAAGTCATGGCTAAGCACATTCCTTTTAAACTGATTCTTGAAAAAGCAAACGACTACAAAGAAGACATGACGCGTTTCCTGCGCGACATGGTCGCCATTCCCAGCGAAAGCTGCGATGAAAAACGGGTTATCCATCGCATCAAACAAGAAATGGAGAAAGTCGGTTTCGATAAAGTCGAGATCGACCCGATGGGCAACATTCTGGGATACATCGGCCATGGCCCGCGCCTGGTCGCAATGGACGCGCATATCGACACGGTCGGTATCGGCAACATCAACAACTGGAATTTTGATCCCTATGAAGGGATGGAGACCGATGAACTGATCGGTGGACGCGGCACGTCTGACCAGGAAGGCGGCATGGCGTCCATGGTTTACGCCGGGAAGATCATTAAAGATCTCGGTCTGGAAGATGAGTACACGCTGCTGGTCACCGGCACGGTACAGGAAGAGGACTGCGATGGTCTGTGCTGGCAGTACATCATTGAGCAATCCGGTATCCGTCCGGAGTTTGTTGTCAGTACCGAACCGACTGATTGCCAGGTTTATCGTGGACAGCGCGGGCGCATGGAAATACGTATTGATGTGCAGGGAGTCAGTTGTCACGGTTCCGCCCCGGAACGCGGCGATAACGCCATTTTTAAAATGGGACCAATCCTCAACGAGTTACAGGAATTGTCACAACATCTGGCTTATGACGAATTCCTCGGTAAAGGGACCTTAACCGTTTCCGAAATCTTCTTCACCTCGCCAAGCCGCTGTGCAGTGGCGGACAGTTGCGCCGTCTCCATCGACCGTCGTCTGACCTGGGGTGAAACCTGGGAAGGCGCGCTGGAAGAGATTCGCGCCCTGCCGGCTGTAAAAAAAGCCAATGCGGTGGTCTCGATGTACAACTATGACCGCCCTTCCTGGACCGGGCTGGTTTACCCGACCGAATGCTACTTCCCAACCTGGAAAGTGGAAGAAGATCACTTCACCGTCAAAGCGCTGGTCAATGCCTATGAAGGTCTGTTCGGCAAAGCACCGGTGGTCGACAAGTGGACGTTCTCCACCAACGGCGTATCGATTATGGGACGTCACGGTATTCCGGTGATCGGTTTTGGTCCGGGTAAAGAACCCGAAGCCCACGCGCCAAATGAAAAAACCTGGAAATCACATCTGGTGACCTGCGCCGCGATGTACGCTGCCATTCCACTGTCCTGGCTGGCAACGAAATAACGATCCATCTGTCTCCCCCGGTTTACCGGGGGATTTCTGGAGTGTGCTATGCGCGTATTGATTAAAAATGGCATTGTCGTTAACGCCGACGGACAGGCTAAACAGGACCTGCTGATTGAGAACGGTATCGTTCGTCAACGGGATGCGGAGATTACGCCGCCCCCTTCGTGTGAAGTGATTGATGCTGCGGGATGTTACGTTTTTCCCGGCGGCGTGGATGTACATACGCATTTCAATATCGACACCGGCCTCGCCCGTAGCTGTGATGATTTTTTTACCGGCACCCGCGCCGCGGCGTGTGGCGGTACAACAACCATTATTGACCATATGGGATTTGGCCCGTCAGGCTGTCGCTTGCGCCATCAACTGGAAGTCTACCAGGGGTACGCCGCGCATAAAGCGGCGATCGACTACAGTTTCCATGGCGTCATTCAGCACGTCAATCATGCCATCCTCGACGAGATCCCGATGATGGTGGAAGAAGGCATCAGCAGCTTCAAGCTCTATCTGACCTACCAGTACAAACTCAACGATGATGAAGCCTTGCAGGTGCTGCGCCGTTTGCACAAGTCCGGCGCGCTGACCACCGTCCACCCGGAAAACGACGCCGCCATCGCCAGTAAACGGGCCGAATTCATTGCCGCTGGCTTAACGTCGCCACGCTATCACGCCCTGAGCAGACCGCTGGAATGTGAAGCCGAAGCCATCGCCCGGATGATTAACCTTGCGCAGTTAGCGGGAAACGCACCGTTGTATATCGTCCACCTGTCCAATGGCCTGGGACTGGACTATTTACGCCTGGCGAAAGCGAATCATCAGCCCGTGTGGATAGAGACCTGTCCGCAATATCTGCTACTGGATGAACGCCGTTATGACGGGGAAGACGGTCTGAACTTCATTCTCAGCCCGCCGTTACGCAATGTACGCGAGCAGGACAAGCTCTGGTGCGGCATCAGTGACGGCGCCATTGACGTGGTGGCGACTGACCACTGCACCTTCTCAATGGCGCAGCGCCAGCAGATCTCAGGCGGCGATTTCAGCCGCTGCCCGAATGGTTTGCCCGGCGTGGAAAACCGCCTGCAACTGCTCTTTTCTGAAGGTGTGATGAGCGGGCGAATTACCCCTGAACGCTTTGTCGCGTTAACCAGCGCGACGCCTGCCAGGCTGTTCGGCGTATGGCCGCAGAAGGGGCAACTGGCACCTGGCGCTGATGGCGATGTGGTGATTATCGATCCCCGCCAGAGCCAGGCGATCCATCATGCTCACCTGCACGATAACGCTGATTATTCGCCCTGGGAGGGGTTCCGCTGTCAGGGTGCGATTGTCAGAACGCTGTCGCGTGGTGAAACGATCTTCTGCGATGGCGTCTTTACAGGGAAAGCAGGCCGGGGCCGCTTCTTACGACGTAAGCCGTTTACCCCGCCCGGCGTGGGTGAAACAGATAACTGTGTATGATAAGTGAGGAAAAATGAGGAAGAAAATTGTTCTCGCGCTGGGTGGTAACGCGTTGGGTGAGGATCTGGCCGGACAGATGCAGGCCGTCAAAATCACCGCGCAGGCCATTGTGGATCTCATTGCGCAGGGTCATGAGGTTATCGTGACTCATGGTAACGGGCCGCAGGTGGGTATGATCAACCAGGCATTCGAAGCCGCGGCAAAAACAGAGGCGCACTCGCCAATGCTACCGATGTCCGTCTGCGTGGCATTGAGCCAGGGCTATATCGGTTACGATCTGCAAAACGCGCTGCGCGAAGAATTGCTCTCACGCGGGATGCACAAACCTGTCGCCACACTGGTGACGCAGGTAGAAGTCGACGCCCACGATCCTGCGTTTCTGAACCCCACCAAACCCATCGGTTCATTCTTCACACAGCAGGAAGCGGAACAGCTGGAAAAACAAGGTTATACGCTTAGAGAAGATGCCGGACGTGGTTATCGTCGTGTCGTGGCCTCGCCTAAGCCGGTGGACATCATTGAGAAAGAAACCGTTAAGGCGCTGGTTGAGGCCGGACAGGTGGTTATTACCGTGGGCGGAGGCGGTATTCCGGTGATTCGCGAAGGCAACCATCTGCGGGGGGCCAGCGCGGTGATCGATAAGGACTGGGCCAGTGCCCGCCTGGCAGAGATGATCGACGCGGATATGCTCATCATCCTGACGGCGGTCGAAAAAGTGGCTATTAACTTCGGTAAAGAAAATGAGCAATGGCTGGATCGCCTGTCGTTGAGCGATGCGGAACGCTTTATCAGCGAAGGGCATTTCGCTAAAGGTTCTATGTTGCCGAAAGTGGAGGCCGCAGCGTCGTTCGCCCGCTCCCGTCCCGGTCGGGAAGCCCTGATCACGGTGCTCAGTAAAGCGAAAGAAGGGATTGAGGGAAAAACCGGAACGGTTATCTGCCAGTAATCTGATGCGTTTTATTCGCCGGGGCGCTTTGCGTACCCGGCCTGGCGCCTCCCGGGCCGGATAAACATAGCGCCATCTGGTCATTCGCATTACGCCACTTCAAGCACCTCATTCGTTGACTTCACCCCCTGATGCATCAGCATCATGAGCGCTTCCAGCACTCCGCCGCCTATCGCTCTCGCTTTATCAGAGACGCTGGTAAAATCCGCCGTCTCGCCGCGCGGGTCGATATCGCCGATTTTAAAACCGCCCACCACCGCCAGCCCGTCACTTAACAGGCCGCGCACCATCCCCGACAGCGGCGCCTTGATTTCGTTTTCGCCAATCCAGGCAATCACCTCGCCCTCTTCTACCAGATCGCCTAATTTCACTCTGGCGCGCATGATGCCTGCGGCGGGTGCACGAATCACCCGTCGTGCGGTATGCCCCATGATATTGCCGGGTATCCCGGTATTTTCCTGTGCACAACCGGCGTAAATCACCTGCCCCAGCCAGTGTCCACGATTTGTTTCAATCACCGCATGGCAGTCTTCACCCGCAGAAAATCCAGGTCCCAACGCAATGGTCACGGGAGCCATATCTTTTCGCGTACCCAGATTTTGTTTTGCCAGAATCGCATCCACCACGCAGACGGGTTTCAGTGCGTCAATCAGCGAACCGGCAGGATCGACCAGAATCGGAATAAAACCACGCTCAGCTAACGCCGCCGCTTCTGCTGACGAGGTGGCCAGTCTTGCCGTCACGCCTTCCACGATCATTTCACCATCAAAGACGGCCTGCGCGAACGCAACGCTACGGCGAATGACGGTCGGTTTCTCCACTTCCAGCATGATCACTTTGAAACCGGCATGGAACAATCGCAGCGCCACGCCGCTGGCGATATCTCCCGCGCCACGAATCACCACCCGCTGATGGCCGGACGGATGCGCGGTGCGCATCATCAGTCCACCGGGCGCATTATTTTTAACCTGTAAGATCTCCGCCAGCACGCTGACCGCAATCTCCTGCGGCGTTTCAGCACCAATGTTGTAACCCACCGGCGCATGCAGGCGGGCAATGTGCTCTTCACCGACGCCCTTCTCCCGCAACTGACGCATAAACAACTGTACTTTGCGACGGCTTGCCAGCAAGCCCAGCCACGCGACGGGTTGCTCGATCAATTTGTCCAGCGCTTCCCGATCCTGATTGTTCGTCGCGATAAGCACAAAGTTGTCCGGACGGATCTCCAGCGCATCCACTGCCGCGGTAAAAGAATCGGCATGTAACAACTGTACCGAGGGAGGAAAAGCGTCCGGGTTAACGCTTTCGCGATAAACATCCGCTACGGCAATATCAAACCCTAACAGCGCTGCCCCCTGGGCAATCGCCCGGTTGACATGCCCGCCGCCGATTAACACCAGTCGCGGGCGCAGGCCGTGCACGCTAATAAAAACCGACATCGCGCCGCCGCAGTCCGAGCCAACGGCATCGGCGCCGTTGCGGGCCATCCGGCCATGAAACATACGCGGCTTTCTTTCCTGTAACGCCAGCAGCGCTTCGTCGATCACCTTGCGCTCCACCATGCCTCCGCCGATAGTCCCGACGATAGACCCATCCTGATGTACCAGCATCTGTGCCGAATGGCGGGGCGTGGACCCCCGGCTATCGACAATCTGCGCCAACGCAAATGGGCGGTTTTGCTCTTCAAGTTTTGCAGCCTCTGTGAAAATATTCATACAGACCTCAATGGATATCTTTTCAGGAACCCGGTGTTCCCGGCGTCGCTATCTCACAAATCTGCGCGTGATTGCAGGCGTTTCCTGTGCATTCCCGAGCCAGATAGCCTGCACATCACCGTCTGACAACAGTTGGATGAGCTCGCGTTCATCAATGGCATTCTCAGATTGAGAAAAACGATTGAGAAACCAGACGCGTCGACTGGCTGGCGGGGCATTTTTGAATGCCCCCTGTGGATGCTGAACCAGACGAACCAGCGCCTTCAGCGATAAGGGGGATCCCTCCGTCAGGCCTGTCATCCCGGCGAACGGAGACCAGCGATGCACCTGCTCTGCCCCCACGCGTTTCCCCAGCAGGTGTCCACCCATCACGGCAATCACGCAGCAACTGCTTTCAGGTATGCAAGGTTCGTGCTCATCTGGCGCTTTAAGCGGCATTCCGCGGGCGCCGTCTGCCTCCACGAGAACCACGTCACATTCCGATCGTCTGGCTAAGGCATCGATGGCGTCGGGTGAGAAACCACGTGCTTTTCCCAATGGGGCTTTCCACGACCGAAAGCAGGTAATGATGGGTTGCATTAACACGTGATACGGCAACCCGGCGGGCTCCCGACAGAAAAGGGTCGGCCAGGAGTGGTCAGGCAGAAACATATGCGTCGTCGTGGTGATGAATACCCGTCGACCTGATAATTGAAAGAGATGAGCGAGCCAGAAAAGTGTACTGGTTTTCCCACCCGCACCGATAATTGAAATCACCGTTGGCCGTTTCTGTGCACCTAAATCAAAGAATAAAGAAGCATGCCCCGGTATACTCATAAGCCTCTCTGAAGTGAGATAACATCTAATAGACATTATGGAATCGCCATGCCTGTCGTCGACTGTATAATTACTGCTGCTGGGTTATCATCCAGAATGGGAAAATGGAAAATGATGTTACCCTGGCACGCAGGAACAATTCTTGATGCAAGTATCAAAAACGCGCTGCAATTTTGTAACCGGGTGATATTAGTTTCCGGTTACCGCGCCACGGAGATACATAATCGCTATGCGAATCAGCCTAATATTATTATTACGTACAATCCGGATTATGCTCAGGGTTTATTTACGTCAATTAAGGTTGGCGCTGCCGCCGTGAACAGCGGGCACTGCTTCATCACGCACGGTGACATGCCTGAACTGAATAACGATATTTTCCATAAAATCTGGGCGTTACGTAACGATAACGCACTTATCCCTTGCTATCAGGGCCAGCCCGGCCATCCTGTATTACTTTCCAAAAAATGCCTGTTGCAGGCCATCTCACAACCGGATGTCAGCAATATGCGTCAGGCATTGCTGCGCGGAAAACATAATCTTATTGAAATAAACGATGCCCGAATCACTCTGGATATTGATACACCAGAGGATTTTATCAATGCGCAGAATCGACACAGATAAATAGGAAATACGGAGTTAAACGATTGCGTTCAAATATTTCCCGATTCATTTTTCACTTATCATAATGATAAGCGATCGCCATTTTTGAGAAAACAGAATGCGATGATGAAATACCTTATCGCCATACCTCTCCCGGCTGATTTTCATTCTCATTTAGCGTTTGTGAGATATTTCACAAAGCAGACTTAAGATTAGAAGCGCCTCACAAAATTATATTTTTATGGCTCTGCTTTGTGAGTAGTGGTGCGAATGTTGCTCTATTTCTCCAAACCGCCGGCTTTATCAGTCCCGGTCAACCAATGACATCTATGAACACGCGCACCTTCCGGTTGTCTTGCCACGACCTGAAGAAAGCCGAGTAAAGCTAAGGAGAGGGGTATGGGGGATATAATGCGTCCGATTCCGTTTGAGGAACTTTTGACGCGCCTATTTGATGAATATCAGCAGCAGCGCTCGATCTTTGGTATTCCTGAGCAGCAGTTCTATTCACCGGAAAAAGGCAAATCGATAAGCGTATTTGGTGAAACCTGTGCCACCCCCGTCGGCCCCGCCGCCGGCCCGCACACCCAGCTCGCACAAAATATCATCACCTCCTGGCTGACTGGCGGTCGGTTTATTGAACTCAAAACAGTGCAAATTCTCGATCGGCTCGAACTGGAAAAACCCTGTATTGATGCGGAAGATGAGTGCTTCAATACCGAATGGTCGACGGAATTTACCCTGCTGAAAGCATGGGATGAGTATCTTAAAGCCTGGTTCGCCCTGCATTTACTGGAGCAACTGCTGCAACCTTCAGGTAGCGAGACCGGTAAATCGTTCATTTTTAATATGAGCGTCGGGTATAACCTCGACGGCATCAAGCAACCGCCCATGCAGGCGTTCATCGACAACATGATGGACGCATCCGCGCACCCTAAATTTGTGCAGTACCGCGACACGCTACAGCGATGGCTGCATGATGAAACATTCCTCGCGCGCCACGGGTTGAACGCACATCGGGAACGTCTACAGGCGCTGCCGGGACGCATTCCCACAAAACTGGTGCAGGGCGTCACGCTGTCCACGATGCACGGCTGCCCACCGCACGAAATCGAAGCCATCTGCCGCTATATGCTGGAAGAAAAAGGGCTGAATACCTTTGTGAAGCTGAATCCGACGCTGCTGGGCTATTCACGCGTACGTGAAATTCTGGACAGCTGTGGCTTCGGTTATATCGGCTTAAAAGAAGAGTCATTTGAGCACGATCTGAAGCTCACCCAGGCGCTGGAAATGTTGCAGCGCCTGATGGCGCTGGCAAAAGAAAAGTCGCTGGGTTTTGGCGTAAAACTCACCAACACCCTGGGCACCGTCAATAACAAAGGTGCGCTTCCCGGCGAAGAGATGTATATGTCTGGCCGGGCGCTGTTCCCGCTCTCAATCAACGTGGCGGCAGTGCTTTCCCGGGCCTTCGACGGCCAATTGCCCATCTCCTATTCCGGCGGCGCCAGCCAGTTGACCATCCGCGATATCTTTGACACCGGCATTCGTCCGATCACCATGGCGACCGACCTGTTAAAGCCAGGCGGTTACCTGCGACTCAGCGCCTGTATGCGTGAGCTGGAGTCTTCAGATGCGTGGGGAATGGAACATGTCGATGTCGAACGACTGAATCGACTGGCGGAAGAGGCCGTCACGATGGCCTATACCCAAAAACACTGGAAACCTGAAGAGCGCATTGACGTGGCCGGCGGCTTGCCGCTGACCGACTGCTACGTCGCCCCGTGTATTACGGCCTGCGCCATCAAACAGGACATTCCGGAGTATATTCGCCTGCTGGGCGAGCAGCGTTATGCCGACGCGCTGGAACTGATTTATCAGCGAAACGCCCTCCCGGCAATCACCGGTCATATCTGCGATCATCAGTGTCAGTACAACTGTACCCGTCTGGACTATGACAGCGCTTTGAACATCCGTGAACTGAAAAAAGTGGCGCTGGAAAAGGGGTGGGATGAATACAAACAGCGCTGGCACAAACCCGCAGGCTCAGGCTCACGTCATCCGGTTGCAGTCATCGGTGCGGGTCCGGCCGGGCTTGCGGCCGGTTACTTCCTTGCCCGGGCAGGACACCCGGTGACGCTATTTGAACGCGAAGCCAACGCGGGCGGCGTGGTGAAAAATATCATTCCTCAGTTCCGTATTCCGGCAGAACTCATCCAGCACGATATCGATTTTGTCGCCGATCACGGCGTGAAGTTCGAATATGGCTGTGCGCCAGATCTGACCGTACAGAGCCTGAAAGAAAAGGGGTTCCACTACGTTCTGATCGCAACCGGTACGGATAAAAACAGCGGCGTGAAGCTCGACGGCGATAACCCCAACATCTGGAAATCGCTTCCCTTCCTGCGTGAATACAATCAGGGAACTGCGTTGACGCTCGGTAAGCATGTGGCGATCGTCGGCGCGGGCAACACGGCGATGGACTGTGCCCGTGCGGCACTGCGCGTGCCGGGTGTGGAGAAAGTCACCGTGGTCTACCGCCGTTCGTTGCAGGAGATGCCCGCCTGGCGTGAAGAGTATGAAGAAGCCCTGCACGATGGGGTTGAGTTCCGTTTTCTCAACAACCCTGAACGTTTTGATGCGGATGGCACACTCACCCTGCGCGTCATGACGCTCGGAGAGCCGGATGAGAAAGGACGGCGCCGCCCGGTTGAAACCGACGAAACGCTGACGCTGTACATCGATAGTCTGATTACCGCCATTGGTGAACAGCAGGATACCGAAGCACTGAATGCAATGGGTGTTCCGCTTGACAGCAAAGGCTGGCCAGAGGTGAATCACAACGGCGAAACCCGCCTCACCGACGTGTTCATGATTGGCGACGTCCAGCGTGGTCCATCATCCATTGTTGCCGCCATCGGCTCTGCGCGTCGGGCCACGGATACCATCCTCTGGCGGGAAAATATCCGCTCCCACCATGGCGATAAACGCTGGAATAACGTTAGCCCCGCTGAAATCTATCAGCGTAAAGGCGAGATCGCGGTCGCGAAGGTCGATAAAGATGACCGTGACGCCTTTGTCGCCCAGGAAGCGGCCCGCTGCCTTGAATGCAACTATGTCTGCAGCAAATGCGTGGATGTCTGTCCGAACCGCGCCAATGTGTCAATTCCCGTGCCGGGATTCCAGAATCGCTTCCAGACGCTACATCTGGATGCTTACTGCAACGAATGCGGTAACTGCGCTCAATTCTGTCCGTGGCAGGGCAAGCCGTATAAAGACAAAGTCACGCTCTTTAGCCTGCCACAGGATTTCGACAACAGCAGTAACCCGGGTTTCCTGGTGGAAGACGATCGGGTCAGGGTCCGGCTGAATGACCAAATCTGGGTATTAAACATCAGCCATGATGGGCAGTTCGCCAGCATCCCGCCGGAACTGGATGACATGTGCCGCGTCATTAGCTATGTCCACCAGCATCACCATTACCTGTTAGGCCGCGTGGAGGGGTAATCATGTTGATTCTGAAAAATGTCACCGCCGTACAACTTCATCCGGCCAGCGTGCGTGAAGGGGTGGATATTGCAATCGACAAAGACGTTATTGTTGAGGTGGGTGACGCCCTGACGCAGCGCTATCCGCAAGCGCAATGGAAAGAGATGCATGGGCGAATCGTGATGCCAGGCCTGGTCTGTGCGCATAACCACTTCTACTCCGGTTTATCGCGCGGGATCCAGGCCAATATCGCCCCCAGCCCGGACTTTATCTCAACGTTGAAAAACCTGTGGTGGCGTCTGGATCGGGCGCTGGACGAAGAGTCGCTCTACTACAGCGGACTAATTTGCTCGCTGGAGGCGATTAAGAGCGGATGCTCTGCGGTTATCGATCACCATGCTTCACCGGGCTACATCCAGGGCTCGCTCTCTACGCTGCGTTCAGCCTTTTTAAAAGTCGGTCTTCGGGCAATGACCTGCTTTGAAACCACCGACCGTAACGAAGGTATCAAAGAGCTACAGGCAGGCGTCGAAGAGAATATTCGCTTCGCCCGTCAGATAGACCATGCGCGAGAGAGCGGTAGCGAGCCGTACCTGGTGGAAGCGCACATTGGCGCGCATGCCCCCTTTACCGTGCCCGATGCCGGTCTGGAGATGCTACGCGAGGCCATCAACGCGACCGGGCGCGGGCTGCACATCCATGCGGCGGAAGACCGCTACGATGTCTCCCACAGTCATCATCTGTACGGTAAAGACCTGCTGGTCAGGTTGGCGGAATATGGGCTCATTGACCGTAAAACGCTGGTCGCACACGGCTTGTACCTGTCAGTTGAAGATATCGCGCTGTTGAATCAGCAAGATGCCTTCCTGGTACACAATGCCCGCTCCAACATGAATAACCATGTGGGCTATAACCACCACCTTACCCATATTCGCAATCTGGCGCTGGGGACGGACGGTATCGGCTCCGACATGCTTGAAGAGATGAAATTTGCCTTCTTCAAACATCGCGACGCGGGCGGTCCTCTGTGGCCTGACAGCTTTGCGAAAGCACTGGCGAACGGCAACGAACTGTTGCACCGCAACTTCGGAGAAAAA
Source organism: Citrobacter sp. RHB35-C17 (assembly GCF_013816795.1). Classification (NCBI taxonomy): domain Bacteria; kingdom Pseudomonadati; phylum Pseudomonadota; class Gammaproteobacteria; order Enterobacterales; family Enterobacteriaceae; genus Citrobacter; species Citrobacter sp. RHB35-C17. Next base: position 3,891,375 of record NZ_CP057150.1, read on the forward strand.
TTTGGCCAACTGGAAGCCGGTTATAAAGCCGATTTAACCCTTCTCGACTATTCGTCGCCGACGCCGCTGATCGCTGAAAACGTTGCCGGGCATATCGCTTTCGGTCTCGGTTCAGGCAGCGTGCACAGCGTGATGGTGAATGGCGTGATGGTGTATGAAGACCGTCAGTTCACTTTCGATACCGATTCCATTTATGCGCAGGCCCGAAAAGCCGCCGCCAACATGTGGCGGCGAATGGATGCGCTGGCATAGCCCATACCCTCTCCTGAACGGGAGAGGGAGTGATGAGGAATGATGATGATTGAACAATTTTTCAGGCCCGACTCCGTTGACCAGGCGCTGGAACTCAAGCGCCGCTATCAGGAGGACGCCGTCTGGTTTGCCGGGGGCAGCAAACTTAACGCCACGCCAACGCGTACCGATAAGCGGATTGCCATTTCATTGCAGGATCTGGAACTGGAGTGGATCGACTGGGACAATGGCGCATTGCGTATCGGGGCGATGACTCGCCTGCAACCGTTGCATGACGCCCGCTATCTCCCGGCGGCACTGCGTGAGGCGATAGGCTTTATCTACTCCCGCCATCTTCGCAACCAGTCGACCCTCGGCGGCGAGATTGCCGCGCAACAGCAAGAGTCCGTGTTACTCCCCGTCCTGCTGGCGCTGGACGCCCAGTTGGTGTGTGGTGATGGCGAAACTCTGTCGCTGGAAAGCTATCTCGTCGATCCACGCGATCGCCTGCTCACCGAAATTATCATTAAAGATCCCTTCCGCCCTTGCGCCACGCGCAAAGTGAGCCGTTCACAGGCCGGATTAACCGTCGTGACAGCGGCGGTCGCGTTGACTGAACACGGTGGCATGTGCATCGCGCTGGACGGCGTGGCGGACAAAGCACTGCGCCTGCGTGACGTGGAAACACAAACGCGAGAAGGTACGGAACTGGAACAGGCGGTCGCAAACGCCCTGTTCCCACAGGATGATATTCGGGGCAGCGCGGCCTATAAGCGCTATATCACCGGCGTGGTTGTCGCCGATCTGTATGCCGACTGTCTGATGGCCGGGGAGGACGTTGTATGATGATTCACTTCACATTGAACGGCATGGCCCGTGAAATGAAGATTAACCCGGGCGAAAACGTACAGAAGCTGCTGTTTAGCCTCGGCATGCACTCCGTGCGCAACAGTGACGACGGATTCGGTTTCGCCGGTTCGGACGCGATTCTCTACAACGGTCGCATCGTCAATGCCTCATTACTGATTGCCGCGCAGTTGGATCACGCGGAGATCCGCACCAGCGAATCACTCGGTCAATGGAATGCGTTGAGCCTGGTACAACAGGCGATGGTGGATGTCGGCGTCGTGCAGTCCGGTTATAACGATCCGGCGGCCGCATTGATCATCACCGATCTGCTGGAACGAATCGCGAATCCTACCCGTGAAGAGATTGACGATGCGTTGTCCGGCCTGTTCAGTCGTGATGCGGGCTGGCAGCAATATTATCAGGTGATCGAACTGGCGGTGGCGCGTAAAAACGATCCGCAAGCCCGTATGACTGTCGCCCCCACTTTCCGCGACGATCTCGCGGTGATTGGTAAACCCTGGCCAAAAACCGATGCGGCCAAAATGGTCCAGGCCAAACCCTGCTATGTGGAAGACCGTATCACCCCAGACGCCTGCGTAATTAAAATGCTGCGCAGTCCGCACGCCCATGCGTTGATCACTCATCTCGACGTCAGCAAAGCCGAAGCATTGCCTGGCGTGGTTCACGTGATCACCCACCGCAACTGCCCGGACATCTATTATACGCCCGGCGGGCAGAGCGCGCCGGAACCCTCCCCGCTTGACCGCCGCATGTTCGGCAAAAAAATGCGCCATGTCGGCGATCGTGTTGCCGCCGTGGTTGCAGAGAGCGAAGAGATTGCGCTGGCTGCGCTCGAACTCATTGATGTGAAATATGATGTTCTTAAGCCGGTATTGTCGATAGACGAAGCCATGGCAGACGATGCACCCGTCGTACACGATGAACCGGTGGTGTACGTCGCAGGCGCGCCACAGACACTGGAAGAAGATAACCGCCATGCCGCCCAACGTGGCGAGCACATGGTCATCAACTTCCCGATTGGTTCACGCCCGCGGAAAAATATCGCCGCCAGCATTCATGGTCATATCGGCGATATGGAGAAAGGGTTTGCCGAAGCGGATGTGATCATCGAGCGCACTTATCACTCCACACAGGCGCAGCAGTGTCCGGCAGAGCCTCACATCTGTTTTACGCGCATGGACGGCGATCGCCTGATCATTCACGCCTCAACTCAGGTACCGTGGCACCTTCGCCGCCAGGTTGCCCGTCTCGTTGGCATGAAGCAGCACAAAGTCCACGTCATTAAGGAACGCGTCGGCGGCGGCTTTGGTTCTAAACAGGACATCCTGCTGGAAGAAGTCTGCGCATGGGCGACCTGCGTGACCGGACGCCCGGTCTATTTCCGCTATACCCGTGAAGAGGAGTTTATTGCCAATACCTCCCGTCACGTTGCAAAAGTCACGGTCAAACTTGGCGCGAAGAAAGATGGTCGCCTGACGGCGGTCAAAATGGACTTCCGCGCCAATACTGGCCCATATGGCAACCATTCGTTGACCGTGCCGAGCAACGGCCCGGCGCTCTCGTTACCGCTGTACCCCTGCGACAACGTCGATTTCCAGGTCACCACCTACTACAGCAATATCTGTCCGACGGGGGCGTATCAGGGCTATGGCGCGCCGAAAGGCACCTTTGCGATGACGATGGCGTTAGCCGAACTTGCCGAACAACTGCACATTGATCAACTGGAGATCATCGAGCGCAATCGGGTTCACGAGGGACAGGAACTGAAAATTCTCGGCGCGATCGGTGAAGGGAAAGCGCCAACCTCCGTTCCTTCCGCCGCCAGTTGCGCACTGGAAGCGATCCTGCGTCAGGGACGGAAGATGATCGACTGGTCGTCGCCCAAACCACAGAACGGTGACTGGCGTACCGGTCGCGGGGTCGCCATTATTATGCAGAAATCAGGGATCCCGGACATCGATCAGGCGAACTGCATGATCAAACTGGAGTCCGATGGCACTTTCATCGTCCACTCCGGCGGCGCAGATATTGGCACCGGGCTGGATACGGTTGTCACTAAACTGACGGCGGAAGTGCTGCACTGTGCGCCAGAGGAAGTGCATGTCATTTCCGGCGATACTGACCATGCACTCTTCGACAAAGGCGCTTACGCCTCATCCGGCACCTGCTTCTCGGGGAACGCGGCGCGTAAGGCAGCAGAAAACCTGCGTGAGAAAATCCTCTTTCATGGGGCGCAGATGCTGGGTGAACCCGTTGCTGACGTTCAACTGGTAGCACCTGGCGTTGTACGCGGCAAGCAGGGCGAAGTGAGTTACGTTGAGATCGCGCACAAAGCGGAGACGGGAACTGGTTTTGGCACGCTGGTCGCCACGGCCAGTTACATCACCGCAGACTTCGCATTTCCGTATGGGGCGAACTTCGCCGAAGTCGCGGTGAATACCCGAACCGGCGAAATCCGTCTCGACAAGTTCTACGCACTGCTGGACTGTGGCACACCGGTCAACCCGGAACTCGCACTCGGGCAAATCTACGGGGCGTCAATGCGGGCCATTGGCCATAGTCTGAGCGAAGAGATCCTCTATGATGCCGAAGGCCATCCGCTGACCCGCGATCTGCGCAGTTACGGTGCGCCAAAAATTGGCGACATCCCTCGGGATTTTCGTGCCGTTCTGGTGCCAAGCGACGATAAGGTTGGCCCCTTTGGTGCCAAATCGATCTCAGAAATTGGCGTTAACGGCGCGGCACCGGCCATTGCCACCGCTATTCATGATGCCTGTGGCGTATGGTTACGCGAATGGCATTTCACACCGGAGAAAATACTGACCGCGCTGGAAAAAATGTAACAACGTGGGCCGCTCAGGCGGCCCGCTCACATGACTCAATAACGATTAAATGCCGTCTGCGGAAATGAGATAAGCCGTTCTCAGGGCAACCTGCGCCTCAAATTCGCAGAATTTAATTCTGCTGATTCAGATGATCAAATTTACTTATTAAGGAGTGAAGGGATGTCTGATATATCACGTGCAGGCTCAGATCTGATTTACGAACTGGAGGATCGCCCTCCCTTTCATCAGTCTATTATCGGCGCGATCACCCACCTGCTGGCCATCTTTGTCCCCATGGTCACGCCCGCATTAATTGTTGGCACCGCGCTACAGCTCTCAACGGAAACCACCGCCTATCTGGTCTCAATGGCGATGATTGCATCTGGCATCGGCACCTGGCTGCAGGTCAATCGCTATGGCATGGTCGGTTCCGGCTTACTCTCGATTCAGTCGGTCAACTTTTCGTTTGTTACGGTGATGATTGCACTGGGCAGCGGGATGAAAAACGATGGATTCCACGAAGAGTTGATCATGTCATCGCTGCTCGGCGTTTCATTTGTCGGGGCATTTCTGGTGGTGGGCTCGTCTTTCATTTTGCCTTACTTACGCAGGGTCATCACGCCGACCGTCAGCGGCATTGTGGTGCTGATGATTGGCCTGAGCCTGATTAAAGTCGGGATTATCGATTTTGGCGGCGGCTTTGCGGCGAAAAGCAGCGGCACCTACGGAAATTACGAGAATATCGGCGTCGGGTTGCTGGTGCTGATCGTGGTGATCGGTTTTAACTGCTGCCGCAGTCCGTTACTGAGAATGGGCGGTATCGCGATCGGGCTGTGCGTGGGTTATATCGTCTCTCTGTGCCTGGGCATGGTGGATTTCAGCAGTATGCGCAATCTGCCGTGGGTCACCATCCCGACCCCTTTTAAGTACGGTTTCCAGTTCAACTTTCATCACTTTCTGGTGGTGGGGACCATTTATCTGCTCAGCGTGCTGGAAGCCGTCGGCGACATTACCGCGACCGCGATGGTGTCCAGACGCCCCATTCAGGGAGATGAATACCAGTCACGCCTGAAGGGCGGCGTGCTGGCCGATGGGCTGGTCTCCGTTATTGCCTCTGCGGTAGGTTCACTGCCATTGACGACCTTTGCGCAAAACAACGGCGTTATCCAGATGACCGGCGTCGCCTCTCGCTATATCGGCCGTACCATCGCCGTCATGCTGGTGCTGCTTGGACTGTTTCCCATGATTGGCGGCTTCTTTACCACTATTCCTTCGGCGGTGCTGGGGGGCGCGATGACGCTAATGTTCTCGATGATCGCAATCGCCGGGATCCGCATCATCATCACGAACGGGCTTAAGCGCCGTGAAACGCTGATTGTTGCCACCTCGTTGGGACTGGGGCTGGGCGTCTCCTATGACCCGGAAATATTCAAAATCCTGCCGGCCTCAATTTATGTGTTGGTGGAAAACCCCATCTGCGCGGGCGGTCTGACCGCCATTCTACTGAATATCATTCTCCCAGGAGGCTACCGGCCTGAAGAAGTGCTGCCGGGCATCGTCTCCCCGGAGGAAACGGATTAACGGTAAAGGAGTTTACGATGTCTGGAGAACACACGTTGAAAGCGGTACGCGGCAGCTTTATTGATGTCATCCGCACCGTTGAAAACCCGGAAGAGATCGCCTCAGCGCTGCGATTTTTGGAAGACGGATTGCTGCTGATTCGCCAGGGAAAAGTCGAATGGTTTGGTGAGTGGGAAGCAGGAAAACAGCGGATCCCTGACGCCATCCGTGTCCGTGACTATCGCGGAAAACTGGTCGTGCCGGGATTCGTTGATACGCATATCCATTACCCCCAGAGCGAAATGGTCGGTGCCTATGGCGAACAGCTGCTGGAATGGCTGAATAAGCACACCTTCCCGACCGAAAGACGCTATGAGGATCTGGAATACGCACGCGAGATGTCAGCTTTTTTCATCAAGCAACTGTTGCGTAACGGCACCACCAGCGCGTTGGTTTTTGGCACGGTGCATCCACAGTCCGTGGATGCGCTATTTGAAGCCGCCAGCCATATCAATATGCGCATGATCGCCGGCAAAGTGATGATGGATCGTAACGCGCCGGATTACCTTCTGGACGACGCCGAGAGCAGCTACCTGCAAAGTAAGGCGTTGATTGAGCGGTGGCATAAAAATGGCCGCCTGCTGTATGCCATCACGCCGCGCTTTGCCCCGACCTCGTCACCGCAACAGATGGCGATGGCGCAGCGTCTGCGGGAAGAATATCCCGACACCTGGGTACATACCCATCTCTGTGAAAACAAAGACGAAATTTCCTGGGTTAAAGAACTCTATCCTGAACATGACGGCTATCTGGATGTGTACCACCAGTACGGGCTGACCGGCAAAAATTGCGTCTTCGCCCACTGTGTCCATCTGGAAGAGAAAGAGTGGGATCGCCTGAGCGAAACCCACTCCAGCATCGCCTTTTGTCCGACCTCAAACCTCTACCTCGGCAGCGGTTTGTTCAATCTGCAAAAAGCCTGGAGGAAGAAGATCAACGTCGGTATGGGAACCGATATCGGCGCCGGTACCACCTTCAACATGCTGCAAACGCTGAACGAAGCCTACAAAGTGGTGCAACTACAGGGGTACCGACTCTCGGCATACGAAGCCTTTTACCTGGCGACGCTCGGCGGCGCGAAAGCGCTGGGCCTCGACGATCTGATTGGTAACTTTATGCCGGGCAAAGAGGCGGACTTTGTGGTGCTGGAACCGACAGCGACGCCGCTGCAACAACTGCGCTATGACAACTCAACATCCCTGGTCGACAAATTGTTCGTGATGATGACGCTGGGCGACGATCGCTCAATTTACCGCACTTACGTCGACGGACGTCTGGTGTACGAACGGACCTGACAGAACGCTAACATCCTGCTGAGGACATCATTATGTCTGGAGATATTCTGCAAACCCCCGGCGCGTCGAAACCACGCAGCGCGCTGGATAATTACTTCAAGATTACGGCGCGTGGCAGTACCGTGCGTCAGGAAATACTGGCCGGGTTGACCACCTTTCTGGCGATGGTCTATTCGGTCATAGTCGTGCCCGGAATGCTGGGGAAAGCGGGATTCCCACCCGCCGCCGTCTTTGTCGCCACCTGCCTCGTCGCAGGCTTCGGCTCGCTGTTGATGGGCCTGTGGGCCAACCTGCCGATGGCGATTGGCTGTGCTATTTCGCTGACCGCCTTCACCGCATTCAGCCTGGTGCTGGGACAACACATTTCGATTCCTGTCGCCCTCGGCGCGGTTTTCCTGATGGGGGTCATTTTTACCGCTATCTCGGTCACCGGCGTCCGGACCTGGATCTTACGAAACTTACCCATGGGTATCGCGCATGGCACAGGGATTGGCATCGGGTTGTTCCTGTTGCTGATCGCGGCGAACGGCGTCGGTATGGTGATTAAAAACCCGTTGGAAGGGCTTCCGGTGGCACTCGGCGCATTTACCTCTTTTCCGGTTCTGATGAGTCTGCTGGGTTTGGCGGTCATCTTCGGGCTGGAGAAATGCCGCGTCCCTGGCGGGATCCTGCTGGTGATTATCGCCATCTCGATTATCGGATTGATATTTGACCCTGCCGTTAAATATCACGGCCTGGTCGCCATGCCCAGCCTGAGCGGTGAAGACGGTAAGTCTCTGATTTTCAGTCTTGATATCATGGGCGCCTTACAGCCTGCGGTGCTGCCCAGCGTACTGGCGCTGGTGATGACGGCGGTATTTGATGCCACCGGCACCATTCGCGCCGTCGCCGGACAAGCGAATCTGCTGGATAAAGACAACCAAATCATCAACGGCGGTAAAGCGTTGACCAGCGACTCCATCAGCTCCGTATTCTCCGGTCTGGTGGGCGCAGCGCCGGCCGCCGTCTATATTGAATCCGCTGCGGGAACCGCCGCCGGTGGAAAAACAGGACTGACCGCCGCCATCGTCGGCTGTTTGTTCTTGCTTATCCTGTTCTTATCGCCTCTCTCTTACCTGATACCCGGCTATGCGACGGCGCCTGCGCTGATGTACGTCGGCTTACTGATGCTCAGTAATGTCTCAAAACTGGATTTCAATGACTTCATCGATGCGATGGCCGGTCTGGTCTGCGCGGTCTTTATCGTCCTGACCTGCAATATCGTCACCGGCATTATGCTCGGTTTCGTGACGCTGGTTGTCGGTCGCGTTTTTGCCCGGGAATGGCAGAAGCTGAACATCGGTACCGTCATCATTACCGTCGCGCTGGTGGCGTTTTACGCCGGCGGATGGGCTATTTAAGCGAGGCTCCGCGCCAACGCGCGCGGAGCTGTTCTATCGGCCTCGCCATTCAGGAGAAAACGCATGAGCGCCATAGATTCCCAACTTCCCTCACCGTCGGGGCAGGGCCGCGCCACCGATGAGGTCGACCGTATATTATCGCCTGGCAAGCTGGTCGTCCTCGGTCTGCAACATGTGCTGGTCATGTACGCGGGCGCGGTCGCTGTACCGCTGATGATTGGCGACAGACTCGGCCTCAGCAAAGAAGCTATTGCGCTGTTAATCAGCTCGGATCTCTTCTGCTGCGGGATCGTGACCCTGCTGCAATGTATTGGCATCGGTCGCTTTATGGGGATTCGCCTGCCCGTGATTATGTCGGTGACGTTTGCCGCGGTGACGCCGATGATTGCGATTGGCATCAATCCGGATATCGGTCTGTTGGGCATTTTTGGCTCAACCATTGCCGCTGGCGCGATCACCACACTCTTAGCGCCGCTTGTCGGTCGCCTGATGCCCTTATTTCCACCGCTGGTAACGGGCGTGGTGATCACCTCGATTGGTCTGAGCATTATTCAGGTGGGCGTTGACTGGGCTGCTGGCGGAAAAGGTAATCCTGAGTATGGGAATCCGGTCTATTTAGGGATTTCATTTGCGGTCTTAATCTTTATTTTATTAATCACCCGATTTGCCAAAGGCTTCATGTCCAACGTCGCGGTCCTGCTGGGGATCATCTTTGGCTTTGCGTTGTCATGGATGATGAATGAAGTGAATTTGTCAGGCCTGCACGATGCCTCGTGGTTCGCGATTGTCACACCGATGGCCTTCGGCACCCCTGTCTTTGATCCGGTGTCGATTCTGACCATGACGGCTGTGTTAATCATTGTGTTTATTGAATCGATGGGGATGTTCCTGGCGCTCGGCGAAATCGTCGGTCGCAAACTCTCATCGCAGGATATCATTCGCGGCCTGCGCGTGGATGGCGTCGGGACAATGATTGGCGGACTGTTTAACAGCTTTCCCCACACTTCATTTTCCCAAAACGTTGGCCTGGTCAGCGTCACGCGCGTGCACAGTCGATGGGTCTGCATCGCTTCCGGCGTCATCTTAATTTTGTTTGGCATGGTGCCGAAAATGGCGGTTCTGGTCGCCTCCATTCCGCAGTTCGTCCTCGGCGGCGCGGGTCTGGTGATGTTTGGTATGGTACTGGCAACCGGGATCCGCATTCTCTCGCGCTGCAATTACACCACGAACCGTTACAACCTCTACATTGTGGCCATCAGCCTGGGCGTCGGCATGACGCCGACGTTATCGCATGACTTTTTCTCTCGCCTGCCTGCCGTTCTCCAGCCGTTACTGCACAGCGGAATTATGCTTGCCACCTTCAGCGCTGTCGTACTGAATCTGTTTTTCAATGGCTACCACCACCATACCGGGCTGGTGCAGGAATCCGTCTCGGATAAAAACCTGAAGGTCAGAACGGTTCGAATGTGGTTACTGATGCGCAAGTTGAAAAAAAATCAGCAGGATGAATAGTATGAATCTCTTTTGGCGCTGCCTGATTACCTTGCTGTTGCTCATGCTGATGTCGATACCCGCCATTTCTGACGGCATTGCGCTGGGTATCGAAAGTCGCTTCCGGTTTATGCTGCTGTTTTTCTAAAATCACGCCCCGCTCCCGACATCCGTACCGCAAGATGCGGATGTCACATTCCTGTGTTAAACGCTCCCGGCGTTAATCATTTCATCGTGAGATCTCATATACTGGTGTGCGCTTGAGATTGACAGTGAGACATTATGCGACAGGAACACGTCATTTTACTGGATGCACAGGACACCCCTTCCGGCACGCTGGAAAAATATACCGCCCACACCGTTAACACACCATTGCATCTCGCCTTCTCCTCCTGGCTGTTCAATACAGAGGGACAGCTGTTGGTGACTCGCCGTTCGCTGGAAAAAAAAGCGTGGCCAGGCGTCTGGACTAACTCGGTCTGCGGCCACCCTCAACAAGGTGAAAGTCACGAAGAGGCTGTTATCCGCCGCTGTCGTTATGAGCTGGGCGTAGAGATTGCCAGTCTGACTCCCGTCTACCTGACATTTCGCTATCGCGCGACCGATCCCAGTGGGATCGTCGAGAATGAGGTCTGCCCGGTCTATGCAGCACGGGTGACCAGTGAACTGCAGGTCAATCGCGATGAGGTGATGGATTATCAGTGGAGCGATCTGGAGGCGGTTTTACGCGGAATTGACGCGACGCCGTGGGCTTTCAGTCCGTGGATGGTGATGCAGGCGTCAAACGATACGGCGCGAGCGTCACTCCTTAACTTTAGCCGTCAGCAATAAAAAACCCCGGCATGTCAGCCGGGGATTTTTTTATTAGCCGTCGCCGTGAAGCTTATTTGACCGGACGCATCGCCGGGAACAGGATCACGTCGCGGATGGTGTGGCTGTTGGTGAACAGCATCACCATACGGTCGATACCAATACCCAGACCCGCGGTCGGCGGCAGACCATGCTCCAGCGCGGTAACGTAGTCTTCGTCGAAGAACATCGCTTCGTCGTCGCCCGCCGCTTTCGCGTCAACCTGATCCTGGAAGCGCTGCGCCTGATCTTCCGCATCGTTCAGCTCGCTAAAGCCGTTACCGATCTCACGACCGCCGATGAAGAACTCAAAGCGATCGGTGATTTCCGGGTTCTCGTCATTACGACGCGCCAGCGGAGACACTTCTGCCGGGTATTCGGTGATGAACGTCGGCTGAATCAGATGCGCTTCGGCCACTTCTTCGAAAATTTCCGTCACGATACGGCCCAGACCCCAGCTCTTCTCGACCTTGATACCGAGAGATTCAGCAATCGCTTTGGCGGAGTCGAAGTTATCCAGTTCAGCCATTTCCGTTTCCGGACGGTATTTCTTGATAGCCTCGCGCATAGTCAGTTTTTCGAACGGTTTGCCGAAGTCGAACACTTCATCGCCGTAAGGCACTTCCGTTTTACCCAACACGTCCTGCGCCAGCGTACGGAACAGAGACTCGGTCAGTTCGATCAGATCTTTATAATCCGCATAGGCCATGTAGAGTTCCATCATGGTGAACTCTGGGTTATGACGCACGGAGATCCCTTCGTTACGGAAGTTACGGTTGATTTCGAATACGCGCTCGAAGCCGCCAACCACCAGACGCTTCAGGTACAGTTCCGGCGCAATACGCAGGTACATGTCCAGATCCAGCGCATTGTGATGGGTGATAAACGGACGCGCAGACGCGCCGCCTGGGATCACCTGCATCATCGGGGTCTCAACTTCCATAAAGCCGCGACCGACCATGAACTGGCGGATGCCTGCCAGGATCTGAGAACGCACTTTAAAGGTGTTGCGGGATTCATCGTTAGAGATGAGATCCAGATAGCGCTGACGATAACGCGCTTCCTGATCCTGCAAACCGTGGAATTTATCCGGCAGCGGACGCAGCGCTTTGGTCAACAGACGCAATTCGGTGCAATGGATAGACAGTTCGCCGGTTTTGGTTTTGAACAGCTTTCCTTTGGCGCCGAGGATGTCGCCGAGATCCCATTTTTTGAACTGCTCGTTGTAAACACCTTCCGGCAGATCGTCACGGGCAACGTACAGCTGAATGCGGCCACCCACGTCCTGCAACGTCACAAAGGACGCTTTCCCCATGATACGACGGGTCATCATGCGGCCTGCAACGGACACCTCGATGTTCAGCGCTTCCAGCTCTTCGTTCTCTTTCGCATCGAAGTCAGTATGCAGTTGGTCTGAGGTGTGATCGCGACGGAAATCGTTCGGGAAGGCGATACCCTGCTCACGCAGGCCAGCCAGTTTCTCACGACGCGTTTTCAGTTCGTTATTAAGATCGGCTACCGCGTCAGCGCCCTGTGCGTGTTGTTCAGACATGTTGGTTCCTCATAACCCTGCTTTCAAACTTGCTTCGATAAATTGATCCAGGCTGCCATCCAGCACCGCCTGCGTGTTGCGGGTTTCAACCCCGGTACGCAAGTCTTTAATGCGGGAGTCATCAAGGACGTAAGAACGGATCTGGCTTCCCCAGCCGATGTCGGATTTAGTGTCTTCCATCGCCTGCTTCTCAGCGTTTTTCTTCTGCATTTCCAGTTCATAAAGCTTCGCTTTCATCTGCTTCATGGCCTGGTCTTTGTTCTTGTGCTGGGAGCGATCGTTCTGACACTGCGTCACAATCCCGGTCGGGATGTGGGTAATACGCACCGCGGATTCCGTACGGTTAACGTGCTGACCGCCCGCGCCGGATGCGCGATACACGTCAATTCGCAGGTCCGCCGGGTTGATTTCGATATCAATATCGTCATCCACTTCCGGGTAAACGAACGCGGAGCTAAACGAGGTATGGCGACGACCACCGGAGTCGAACGGGCTCTTACGCACCAGACGGTGAACGCCGGTTTCCGTACGCAGCCAGCCGTAGGCATATTCGCCAGAAATCTTAATGGTCACGGACTTGATCCCGGCCACTTCCCCTTCTGACTCTTCAATAATTTCGGTCTTGAAGCCGCGTGCTTCTGCCCAGCGCAAATACATACGCTCCAGCATGCTTGCCCAGTCCTGCGCTTCAGTACCGCCGGAACCGGCCTGGATATCGAGGTAGCAATCGGCGCTGTCATATTCGCCGGAGAACATACGGCGGAACTCCAGTTGCGCTAGTTTTTCGTCAAGCGTATCGAGTTCAGCAACGGCTTCGTTAAAGGTTTCTTCGTCGTCGGCTTCTACAGCCAGATCCAGCAGGCCGGAAACATCTTCCAGACCCTGAGACATTTGGTCGAGGGTGTCGACAATCGCTTCAAGCGAGGAACGTTCCTTACCCAGCGCCTGTGCGCGTTCGGGTTCGTTCCAGACGTCAGGCTGTTCCAGCTCGGCGTTTACTTCTTCCAGACGCTCTTTCTTGGCATCATAGTCAAAGATACCCCCTAAGAACGTCAGAGCGCTCCGTGAGGTCCTGAATGCGGTTTTTTACCGGATTAATTTCAAACATGGTCTGATTTCTTTTATTGGACTTGTCAAAATGCGGTGATAAGAGCGGGATTGTACCCAATCCACGCGCTTATTTATAGAGAATAGTGACGGGAAATTGGTCAGATTACACGGGCCAGATATTATCGATGATGATCTGCAAACTGCGGTTGCCGCGAAATTCGTTAATATCCAGTTTGTAGGCCAGCTCGACTTCGCGCACGCCGTTATCCGGCCAGCAGGCAGTGTCGACGTTAAAGGCGATGCCGTCTAACAGCGGTCCTCCGCCAACGGGTTCGACCATCACTTTCAAATGTCGCTCGCCAACCAGACGCTGCTGAAGCAGGCGAAAACGCCCGTCAAACAGCGGTTCCGGGAACATTTGCCCCCACGGACCGGCATCACGCAGCAGTTGCGCGACCTCCATCGTCATCTCCGCGGCGCTGAGCGGGCCGTCAGAGACCACTTCCCCCTGTAACAGCGAGGGATCCAGCCATTCCGTGACCAGCTCGCCAAAACGCTGCTGGAACAGGTCGAATTTTGCCTCTTCCAGCGACAGTCCCGCCGCCATCGCATGGCCGCCGAATTTAATCATCAACCCCGGATGCAACGTATCCAGCCGCTCCAGCGCATCACGCATGTGCAGTCCCTGAATGGAACGTCCGGAGCCTTTTAGCGTGCCATCGCCAGCCGGTGCGAAAGCGATCACCGGGCGGTGAAAACGCTCTTTAATGCGCGAGGCGAGGATCCCGACCACCCCCTGATGCCACTCAGGATGATACATCGCCAGACCTCCGGGCAGCGTTTCGCGACTGCGTTCCAGCTTCTCGCACAGGGTCAGCGCTTCCGCCTGCATTCCCTGTTCAATCTCTTTACGGGTCTGGTTTAACGCATCCAGTTCGTTAGCCAGTACCCGCGCTTCGCCAATGTTATCGCACAACAGCAGCGCCACGCCGACGGACATATCATCCAGCCGACCCGCCGCATTCAGACGCGGGCCAAGCGCAAACCCTAAATCGCTGGCGGCGAGTTTTTGCGTATCACGGTTGGACACTTCCAGCAACGCTTTGATCCCCGGACGGCATTTCCCGGCACGAATGCGGCTTAAGCCCTGCCAGGTGAGGATTCGGTTGTTGGCATCCAGCGGCACCACGTCCGCCACAGTGCCCAGCGCGACCAGATCGAGCAGATCCGCCAGGTTTGGCGGCGCAATGCCGCGTTCGTCAAACCAGCCTTTGTCGCGCAGGAAGGTACGCAGGGCGAGCATCAGGTAAAACGCCACGCCCACACCGGCCAGCGATTTCGAGGGGAAATCACAATCGGGCAGATTCGGGTTGATGATGGCTTCGGCGGCGGGCAGCGTCTCGCCCGGCAGGTGGTGATCGGTGACCACGACCGGGATCCCCAGCGCCCTGGCGTGATCCACACCGGCATGGGAAGAGATACCGTTATCGACGGTGACGATCAGCTGCGCGCCACGCGCATGGGCCTGATCGACCACTTCCGGACTTAAGCCGTAACCATCCTCAAAGCGGTTTGGCACGAGGTAGCTGATGTTATCGCAGCCCAGAGCGCGCATACCCAGCACGCTCAGGGCGGTACTGGTCGCCCCATCCGCATCGAAATCGCCGACAACAATGATGCGCGTCCCCTCGCGAAAGGCGTTATAGAGAATTTCGACCGCTTTTTCGACGCCGCTCAGTTGCTGCCATGGCAGCATGCCTTTGACGCTGCGCTCAAGATCCTGAGCACTGCGTACGCCACGGCTGGCATACAGGCGACGTAGCAGCGGCGAAAGGTCGGCAGGCAGTTCTACCGACTCATCGACTTCCCGCCGACGAAGTTGTATCTGTTGTTTCACGCGAATTACTTACCACTGGTCTGTTTTTGGTGCTCGTCAAGAAACGCTTTCATCTCTTTCGGTCCCTGATAGCCAGGCACGACATAGCCGTTGCTCAGCACAATCGCCGGTGTACCGCTTACGCCAAACTGCACGCCCAGCGCATAGTGATCCGCGATGTTCACCTCACAGGTCGCCGCTTTCACGCCTTTGCCTGCCATCGCGTCGTCAAACGCTTTGGCTTTGTCTTGCGCGCACCAGATGGACTTCATATCCTGCTCAGCCTGGCTTTCCAGTCCCTGACGCGGGAAGGCGAGGTAGCGCACGGTAATGCCCAGCGCATTGTAGTCCTTCATCTCTTCATGCAGCTTGTGGCAGTAGCCGCAGGTGATATC
This sequence comes from Citrobacter sp. RHB35-C17, assembly GCF_013816795.1. Classification (NCBI taxonomy): domain Bacteria; kingdom Pseudomonadati; phylum Pseudomonadota; class Gammaproteobacteria; order Enterobacterales; family Enterobacteriaceae; genus Citrobacter; species Citrobacter sp. RHB35-C17. Next base: position 3,906,829 of record NZ_CP057150.1, read on the forward strand.
GGTAAAGACGGTAATGACGTGTTTTTCCTGCGGCGCCTTATAGACGATCATTTCGTTTTCCAGCGCGTTCAGATGCTTCATCAGCAGCTGGTTGGTCACGTTGACTGGCGTCGCGCCGCTGACATCGTACATTGGCCCCTGAATGATGTGTTTACCGTCTTCTGTCACATACAGCACGCCGCTGTTGGTCAGCACCGTTTTCATCCCGGCAACCGGGGCGGGTTGAATATCCGTGCTCTGCACGCCCAGTTTCGTCAGAGACTGACGGATCGCGGCGTCGTCGGCGTGTGCCAGGCCGGAAAACGCAGTGGTCAGCAGGGTAAACAGCATTAAACCTTTTTTCATAACCTTTCCTGTTCGCTCAGCATTCACGCTCTTGGGTGATGCTGTTGATGAAGTTGACGCAGGCGCGCTGTCGCAACATGAGTATAAATCTGCGTGGTGGAGAGATCGCTGTGACCCAGCAACATCTGCACCACGCGTAAATCGGCGCCATGATTGAGCAAATGCGTGGCAAATGCGTGGCGTAAAACGTGCGGCGACAGCTTTTCACTGTCGATTCCCGCTAAGACGGCATAGTGCTTAATGCGGTGCCAGAAGGTCTGGCGCGTCATCTGCTGCGCGCGCTGGCTGGGAAACAGCACGTCAATCGACACGCCGTTCAGCAGCCACGGACGCCCATGTTCCAGATACGTCTCCAGCCAGTACACCGCCTCTTCGCCCAATGGCACGAGACGCTCTTTATTGCCTTTACCAATCACCCGCACTACGCCCTGACGCAAGCTGACATCGCTCATCGTCAGTCCGACCAGTTCAGACACGCGCAGTCCGGTGGCATATAAAATCTCAAGCATGGCTTTATCGCGTAACTCCAGCGGTTGGTCAACCACGGGAGCTTGTAATAACCGTTCTACTTGCGCTTCACTGAGATCCTTCGGCAGACGCTGCGGGAGCTTGGGCGATGCCAGCGTCGCGCTTGGATCGTCGGTGCGAATTTTCTCGCGGTAAAGATGCTGGAATAGCCGCCGCACCGCGCTCAGCAGTCGTGCGGTACTGGTAGCTTTATACCCACCGTCCATCCGCTCGGCCAGCAAGGCCTGCAGATCATCACTTTGCGCGGTTTCCAGCGACACCTGACGGTGCGCGAGCCACTCCACCAGCATGGTCAGATCGCGGCGATAGGCGCTCAGCGTATTTTCCGCCAGATTTTTCTCCAGCCAGAGCGCATCAAGGAATTGTTCGATGCGCGCAAGATCCTGTTCCACATCTGCTCCTTTGATTCTGCAGTCTGCCATTATGACTCAATGATACGGGTTTCTGGTACACTACGCGCAAAGTCATAGCAAGTATTGAGACGTTTACGCGATGAATATTGGTCTTTTTTACGGTTCCAGCACCTGCTACACCGAGATGGCTGCGGAGAAAATTCGTGACATCATCGGCCCGGAACTGGTGACGCTGCATAATCTGAAAGATGATGCCCCGGCCCTGATGGAGCAGTACGATGTGCTGATCTTAGGCATTCCCACCTGGGATTTCGGTGAAATTCAGGAGGACTGGGAAGCCGTCTGGGATCAACTGGACGAACTCAACCTCGAAGGCAAAATTGTCGCGCTTTACGGTATGGGCGACCAGTTAGGCTACGGCGAGTGGTTCCTTGACGCGTTGGGCATGTTGTATGACAAACTGTCGACCAAAGGCGTCAAATTCGTCGGTTACTGGCCTACCGAAGGCTACGAGTTCACCAGCCCTAAACCGGTCATTGCCGATGGGCAGTTGTTCGTCGGTCTCGCACTGGATGAAACCAATCAATACGATCTCAGCGATGAGCGTATTCAGGCGTGGTGCGAGCAGATTCTCGGTGAAATGGCCGAGCACTATTCCTGATAACCGTTTTGCCGGATGATGGCGTGAACGCCTTATCCGGCCTACATGACACACCGCATAGTAGACCTTAAAGCTGCCCGCCATCAGGCATTCGTCGGCGCTACCCTTGCGTCGACGGTTGCATCATCAGGCGGCGTAAATCCCGCCATTCCGCCTTATCCATACTGTCAGCCGCGAGCCACAAATGCTGGCGTTTACCGGTTTCTGAGCGCAAGCGCAGCATCATGCCGGTTTTGATCATCCACGGTGCACTGACGATAAGCCAGTCCTGCCCCTGCCAGCGGAGTCGTCCATCCATCAGAAGTTTGACCTCTCCCTGACGGGCGTTAATTCGCCGCTGGCTGCGGACACAGTCAAATACCACCAGCGAAAGCAGTATCAACCACAGCGGCGTGTAGCTCAGCGGCCATGGCATTAATAGAATAGCCGCGGCCACCAGCCCATGCAGAAGGAGTGATAGCCACTGTGCGCGCCATGAGACGCGGAGATCAGATTGCCACAGGACCACGATCCCGATTCCGTGTCTGGATGAGTCGTACCATCTGCTCCAGTTCAGCATCTGCCGGTTTACCGTGATTCATCAACCAGTTGAATAAATCCGGGTCATCACACTCCAGCAGGCGGATAAAAATACGTTTTTCATCATCACTCAACGTGTCGTATTCATGTTCGAAAAACGGCATGATGGAAATATCGAGTTCACGCATACCGCGTCGGCATGCCCAGTGAATACGTGCTTTATTGTTAATATCCATGTTCTTCTTCCTGTCTCACTCAAATGAACTACCCGGCTATTGTAACGTGTTTTTCATCCTGTTTTGCGGGAATATCCGTAACCACAAGCGCGATCGCTAATTAAATCCCCAATAAGTCAATGGGTTCATGTTTTCTGGATGCCGCCTCGCAATCTGTAAGATAAGGCACAAATGGGACTATCAAAGCGCTTGCATTGGGCCATAGCTCTTTTACCATTAGTCATTATCACTGCGTTAAGCAAATCAGGACATTTTTATGGCATTTACTCCATTTCCACCTCGTCAACCCTCAGCTTCAGCGCGTTTGCCCTTGACGCTGATGACGTTAGATGACTGGGCGCTGGCCACGATTACCGGGGCTGACAGCGAGAAGTATATCCAGGGTCAGGTGACAGCTGACGTGAGTCAACTGACTGAACACCAACACGTCCTGGCCGCCCACTGCGACGCTAAAGGAAAAATGTGGAGCAACCTGCGGCTGTTCCGCGACGGCGACGGTTTTGCCTGGATTGAACGCCGTAGTCTGCGTGATGCGCAGGTGGGCGAACTGAAAAAATACGCTGTGTTCTCGAAAGTGACGATTGCCCCAGACGACGAACGCATACTGCTGGGTGTGGCGGGTTTCCAGGCGCGTGCCGCACTGGTGAATCTGTTCAGCGAACTGCCCGACAGCGGAAAGCCTGTCACGCGTGAAGGAGCGACAACCCTGCTGTGGTTTGAACATCCGGTAGAACGCTTTCTGTTGGTTACCGATGTCACAACCGCAGAAACTGTAACCGAAAAACTGCGTGGTGAAGCCGAACTGAATAACAGTCAGCAGTGGCTGGCGCTGGATATTGAGGCCGGTCTGCCGGTGATTGATTCCGCGAACAGCGCGCAGTTTATTCCGCAGGCGACTAACCTCCAGGCGCTGGGCGGTATCAGCTTTAAGAAAGGCTGCTATACCGGTCAGGAGATGGTGGCGCGAGCGAAATTCCGCGGGGCGAACAAACGCGCGTTATGGTCTCTGGCGGGTAAGGCCAGTCGTGTACCGGAAGCGGGTGACGATCTTGAAATGAAAATGGGTGAGAACTGGCGTCGTACTGGCACCGTCCTCGCGGCAGTGCAACTGGATGACGGTCAGCTACGGGTACAGGTGGTGATGAACAACGATATGGAGGCCGACAACGTATTCCGCGTGCGCGACGATGCCAACACATTGCACATCGAACCGCTGCCCTATTCACTGGAAGAGTAATTCATCAGCACTTGATGGCGCTTCGCTTATCCGGTCTACGGGGAAAAGTCGTAGTCCGGATAAGACGGTAAAGCATCACATCACGCCTGTCCTACGTACAAATAGATGGCCAGAAAGTGGCATACGCTGCCGCCCAGCACAAACCCGTGCCAGATAGCATGGTTGTAGGGAATACGCTTACTGACGTAGAAAATCACTCCCAGCGAATAGACCACGCCGCCTACGGCCAGTAGCGTTACGCCGCCCGCCGCCAGTTTGATCGCCAGTTGATACACCACAATCAGTGACAGCCACCCCATCGTCAGATAGGTCACCAGCGACAGCACTTTAAACCGGTGGGCTATCGTCAGTTTGAATAAAATGCCGAGCAGCGCCAGACTCCAGATAACGATCATTAGCCCACGCGCCAGCGGTGAATTTAGCCCAACCAGCAGAAACGGCGTATAGGTCCCGGCAATGAGCAGGTAAATCGCACAGTGGTCGAATTTTTTCAGCCAGATCTTCGCCCGCTGATGTGGTATCGCGTGATACAGGGTCGATGCCAGAAACAGCAAAATCATGCTGCCGCCGTACAGGCTGTAACTGGTAATCGCTGTCGCACTGGCATTCATGTCCACCGCCTGCACCAGCAACAACACCAGACCGACGATACCAAACACCAGCCCAATGCCATGACTGATGCTGTTGGCGATTTCCTCTGCCAGTGAATATCCTTGCGCGATTAATGGCTTCTGGACCATAACTTACTCCGGAGAAACGAACTTGTTCGTGATTGCGCCTCTAGCGTAACTGAGAATGGTTCCAGTGAACACCTGTTAGCTAAAATAAATATCATTTTAAAACTAATCGTTATAAATCAAAATGTTGAAACGCACTTTTAAACTAACAGTTGTTCATTTAATTCAAAGGCATTTAAAATCAATCACATAAAACTGTGACTGATTCGGGTAAATCTCGCCAATCACCCGCTTCAGTTCCTCCAGCGTCATGTTTTCCTGTTGTGCATGTTTTTCCGTCAACGTGTCGAGCGTGACGGTTGACGTTCCCAGCACCTCAATTGTGCAAAAATAGCCATCGTCCTCGAAACGCCCTACCCGCAGAATGTCACCGGTCCTGAAGTGAGATTCTGACTCATCACGAATAGTGATCGTTTTACGCCCTGCCAGAATGTCGTCCTGGAAACGCTGAAAAAAAGTGATGTCATTTGGCTGCATGTTATTATTCCCTTTAGGTAAAATCTGATGAGTGAGTATTGCCATAGTGAGTATGTTCTCCCACGCTGCCATCGCCAGTCTCAACAACATTGAGATGTTGGTCTACAACTATGTCATCAAGAACCGTGACAAAGTCATGTACATGACCATTCGGGAGCTGGCTGAAGCGGCGGGAGTATCGACCACCACCGTGTTGCGTTTCTGTCGCAAGTTTAATTGTGAAGGCTACTCTGAATTTCGCGTACGCTTTAAATTATATTTAGAGCAGAACGAACCGCAACAGGCTAATTTTGGCGCCAGCGAAATTATCAGTTTCTTTAAAGGCGTAAATAACGATGAATTTGATCAATTACTCGATCAGGCTGTAGAGATTATTTTATCGTCCGAGCGCATTATATTTGTCGGTGCCGGAACCTCAGGTGCCCTGGCGAAATATGGCGCGCGTTTTTTCTCAAACGTCGGGAAATTCAGCAACCACATTGATGATCCTTATTTCCCGGTGACGAACGATATGGCACGTAATGCGCTGGCGATTGTGTTATCGGTCTCTGGCGAAACCGAAGAGATCCTGCGCTTTGCCAGCCAGTTCAGCCTGCATAACTGCAAAGTGCTTTCGATTACCAGCCATGAACACTCGCGCCTCGCCAAACTGGCGGACTTTAATCTCTCCTGGCATGTGCCGCAAACCCGCATTGCTGGCGTGTACGATATCACCACGCAAATTCCCGTTATTTATATTCTCGAATCCCTTGGCCGAAAGCTGGCGAAAAAAATAGCGTAAAAAAACAGACTGTTTTTTGGCGGTAACAAATTACCGTTTCGCTATTTTGTTATATCGTGACATTTACCTTCCCTTTGTTAGACTCAAATCAGTTTGTATTAATTTGAGATGACGCAACGATGAAAAAACTCACCTTACCAAAAGATTTTCTCTGGGGCGGCGCGGTTGCTGCACATCAGGTTGAAGGCGGCTGGAGCAAAGGCGGTAAAGGACCGAGCATTTGTGACGTTCTGACCGGCGGCGCGCATGGCGTACCCCGTGAAATCACTCAGCAGGTGGTGTCGGGTAAATATTACCCGAACCACGAAGCGGTCGATTTTTATGGTCACTATAAAGAAGACATCAAGCTGTTTGCCGAAATGGGCTTTAAATGCTTCCGCACGTCCATCGCCTGGACCCGAATCTTCCCACAAGGTGACGAAACACAGCCAAATGAAGAAGGGCTGAAATTCTACGACGACATGTTTGATGAATTGCTCAAGTACAATATCGAACCGGTCATTACCCTTTCTCACTTTGAAATGCCGTTGCACCTGGTTCAGCAGTACGGCGGCTGGACTCACCGCAAGGTCGTTGATTTCTTTGTTCGTTTTGCCGAAGTGGTGTTTGAACGCTATAAGCATAAGGTCAAATACTGGATGACCTTCAACGAAATCAACAACCAGCGCAACTGGCGTGCGCCGCTGTTTGGCTATTGCTGCTCTGGCGTTGTTTATACCGAGCACGAAAACCCGGAAGAGACCATGTACCAGGTGCTGCACCACCAGTTTGTTGCCAGCGCGTTAGCCGTGAAGGCGGCGCGTCGCATCAATCCGGAGATGAAGGTGGGCTGTATGCTGGCGATGGTCGCGCTGTATCCATTCTCCTGCAAGCCAGAAGACGTCATGTTCGCACAGGAATCCATGCGCGAGCGTTATGTTTTCACTGACGTTCAGTTGCGCGGTTACTACCCGTCCTATGTCCTCAACGAGTGGGAGCGTCGCGGCTTTAACATTAAAATGGAAGACGGCGATACCGCGATTCTGCGTGAAGGTACCTGCGATTACCTCGGCTTCAGTTACTACATGACCAACGCAGTGAAGGCCGAAGGCGGCAGTGGCGATGCCATTTCGGGGTTCGAAGGCAGCGTACCGAATCCGCACGTCAAAGCCTCCGACTGGGGCTGGCAGATTGACCCGGTGGGTCTACGCTACTCGCTGTGCGAACTGTATGAACGTTACCAGAAACCGTTGTTCATCGTTGAAAACGGCTTTGGCGCTTACGATAAAGTAGAAGACGATGGCAGCATTAACGACGACTACCGCATTGACTATCTGCGCGCCCATATCGAAGAGATGATGAAGGCGGTCACGTATGACGGTGTGGATCTGATGGGTTACACGCCATGGGGCTGTATCGACTGCGTCTCTTTCACCACCGGCCAGTACAGCAAACGTTATGGCTTTATCTATGTGAACAAGCACGACGACGGCACGGGTGACATGTCCCGTTCACGCAAGAAGAGTTTCGACTGGTACAAAGCCGTGATCGCCAGCAACGGCGAGGTGCTGTGAGCTTTTGCCGGATAACGGTGTAAACGCCTTATCCGGCCTACATGCTCTTTCGGGAAAGGGAATATAAGCCGGATATCGCGCAGCGTTATCCGGCAAACATTACATTACTTCCCGCCCGCCAGTTCCAGAAAACTGCCCGTGACATACGACGCTTTCTCGCTCAGCAGCCAGGCTATGGCCTGCGCCACCTCTTCCGGCTGTCCGCCGCGCTGCATAGGTAACATCGACTTCACGCGATCCACCCGTCCAGGCTCGCCACCGGAGGCGTGGATTTCGGTGTAAATTAACCCCGGACGTACACCGTTGACCCGTATACCCTGCGCCGCCACCTCCAGCGCCAGTCCCGTCGTCAGAGAATCGACAGCCCCTTTCGACGCCGCATAGTCAACATATTCCCCCGGCGCGCCCAGCCGCGACGCCGCTGACGACACGTTCACAATCGCCCCGCCGTGACCGCCGTGTTTGTGCGACATCCGCTTGACCGCTTCGCGACAGCAGAGGAAATACCCCGTCACGTTGGTCGCTAACACGCGGTTAATCCGCTCGGCAGAGAGGTTTTCGATTGTACTTTGTTCAAACAAAATTCCGGCATTATTGACCAGCGCCACCAGCGGCTCATTTTCACGGTCGATCGATTCGAACATCGCCACGACCTGCGCTTCGTCACTGATATCTGCGCGCAGGGTAAACGCGTTCCCGCCAGCGGCGACTATCTTATTCACCACCTCGGTGGCAGCCCGAATATTATGATGAAAATTAACGGCAACCGTGTAACCCTCATCTGCCAGCTGCAACGCGGTCGCGCGCCCAATGCCACGACTGCCGCCGGTAACCAGTGCGATTCCCATAGCGTTCTCCCGATATGAAAAAGCCGGGTGGAGGCTTCGCCTTACCCGGCCTACAAATGATTTACTACCGTGGCAAAATTACTGGTATTCGCTCATCGGCACGCAGGAGCAGAACAGGTTACGGTCGCCATAAACGTCATCAAGACGCTTCACGGTTGGCCAGTACTTGTTCGCTACACCCGCCGGGAAGACCGCCACTTCACGGCTGTAACCGTGATTCCACTCTGCTACCAGCTCGTTTTGGGTATGCGGCGCGTTAACCAGTGGGTTATCTTCCAGCGTCCATTCGCCGCTCTGCACGCGATCGATTTCCGCACGAATCGCCAGCATCGCGTTAATAAAGCGATCCAGTTCCACTTTGCTTTCCGATTCCGTTGGCTCAACCATCAGCGTACCCGCGACCGGGAACGACATGGTCGGCGCATGGAAACCGTAGTCGATCAGGCGTTTGGCAATATCCAGTTCACTGATGCCGGTCGCTTCTTTCAGCGGACGAATGTCGAGAATACACTCGTGCGCCACGCGCCCATCACGACCGGTATAGAGCACCGGGAATGCGTCTTTCAGACGGCTGGCAATGTAGTTGGCATTCAGAATCGCCACCTGACTTGCCTGCTTCAGTCCTTCAGCGCCCATCATGCGGATGTACATCCAACTGATTGGCAGAATTGATGCGCTGCCGAACGGTGCGGCAGACACCGCGCCCTGACGGGTCAGCATCCCTTCAATCTGCACCACACTGTGGCCTGGTACAAACGGCGCAAGGTGCGATTTCACGCCAATCGGTCCCATGCCTGGGCCACCGCCGCCGTGCGGAATGCAGAAGGTTTTGTGCAGGTTCAGGTGCGAAACATCAGCGCCGATAAATCCCGGCGAGGTGATACCCACCTGAGCATTCATATTTGCGCCGTCGAGATAAACCTGACCACCGAATTGATGCACGATCTCGCACACTTCGCGGATCGTCTCTTCGTAAACGCCGTGGGTAGACGGATAGGTCACCATGATGCAAGAGAGGTTTTCGCCCGCCTGAGCGGCTTTTTCACGCAGATCGCCAAGATCGATATTCCCGTTCTTATCACAGGCCACGACCACTACCTGCATCCCTGCCATCTGTGCGGAAGCCGGGTTAGTCCCGTGCGCAGAGGCCGGAATCAGGCAGATATCGCGATGCCCTTCATTGCGGCTTTCGTGATAATGGCGGATCGCCAGCAGACCGGCGTATTCCCCTTGCGCACCAGAATTCGGCTGCATACAGACGGCGTCGTAACCGGTCAGTTTGACCAGCCAGTCAGAAAGCTGACCAATCATCTGATGGTAGCCTTCCGCCTGTTCTGGCGGGCAGAACGGATGCAGTTCGGCAAATTCCGGCCAGGTAATTGGGATCATTTCCGCTGCCGCATTCAGCTTCATCGTGCAGGAACCCAGCGGGATCATCGCCTGATTCAGCGCCAGATCTTTGCGCTCCAGCGAGTGCATGTAGCGCATCATCTCAGTTTCACTGTGATAGCGATTGAATACCGGGTGGCTCAGGATGGCGTCATCACGCAGCATATTTTCCTGAATTGAACGACTGTCGTGCGCCACCTCTTTGTCCAGGGTGTCGATGTTCAAACCGTGGCCGTCACCCAGCAGAACCGTAAACAACTGCAAGACATTTTCACGGGTGGTGGTTTCGTCAAGCGTAATGCCGACTGCGTTATGGATATCACTGCGCAGGTTGATTTCTGCCGCTTGCGCACGCGCCAGCACTGCGGCTTTGTCCGCCACTTCCACGCACAGTGTGTCAAAATAGTGGGCATGACGCAGTTTCAGCCCTTTTTGTTGCATGCCCACGGCCAGGATATCGGTCAGACGGTGGATACGATTCGCAATGCGTTCCAGGCCAACCGGGCCATGATACACGGCATACAGGCTGGCGATGTTTGCCAGCAGTACCTGTGAGGTACAAATGTTGGAGTTCGCTTTCTCGCGGCGAATATGCTGCTCGCGCGTCTGCATCGCCATACGCAGCGCGGTATTGCCCGCCGCATCTTTCGATACGCCGATAATACGACCCGGCATGGAGCGTTTGAATTCATCTTTTGCAGCAAAAAATGCCGCGTGTGGACCGCCATAGCCCATCGGTACACCAAAGCGTTGCGCAGAGCCGAAAACAATGTCCGCGCCCTGTTTGCCCGGCGCGGTCAGCAGCACCAGCGCCATAAAATCGGCAGCAACGCTGACGATCACTTTGCGTGATTTCAGTTCGCTAATCAGCGTGCTGTAGTCGTGAACTTCACCGGTGGTACCCACCTGCTGTAACAGCACGCCGAACACATCCTGGTGATCCAGCACTTTCGCCGCATCATCCACAATCACGTCAAAACCAAAAGTTTCCGCACGCGTACGAACAACATCCAGCGTTTGTGGATGCACATCTGCGGCAACAAAGAAACGGTTCGCGTTTTTCAGTTTGCTGACGCGCTTCGCCATTGCCATCGCTTCTGCAGCCGCAGTGGCTTCATCGAGCAGCGAAGCGGAAGCCATGTCCAGACCGGTCAGATCCAGTGTCACCTGTTGGAAGTTCAGCAGTGCTTCCAGGCGGCCCTGAGACACTTCCGGCTGATAAGGCGTATAGGCGGTGTACCAGCCCGGGTTTTCCAGCATGTTACGCAGGATAACCGGTGGCAGTTGCACGGCGGTATAACCCATGCCGATGTATGACGTGAAGCGCTTGTTACGCCCGGCGATGGCCTTTAATTCTGCCAGCGCGGCGTATTCGGTCGCCGCCTCGCCCACCTGCGGCGGGGTTGCGAGCTGAATGTCTTTCGGCACAATCTGGCCGATCAGCGCGTTTAACGACCCGGCACCAACGACATTCAGCATCTCTTGCTGTTGCGTGGCGTCCGGTCCGATGTGGCGTTCAATGAAAGCGCCGCTGTTTTCAAGCTGGCTTAACGTCTGTGTCATGGGCGATGGTTCCTGAAACGTGCAGTGAATCGTGATTGTCTCTGTCTGCGAGCCCGGTGGCGCTAACGCTTACCGGGCCTACGCATGCCTTCCAGGCCGGATAAGCGCAGCGCCATCCGGCAAAGGCAGATTTACTCGTCTTCTAACAATGCTTCGTACGCAGTGGCATCCAGCAGCGAGTCCAGTTCGCTCTCATCACTGGCTTTGATTTTGAAAATCCAGCCATCGGCGTACGGCTCGCTGTTCACCAGTTCCGGGGAGTCGCTCAGGGCATCGTTAACGGCCACGATCTCACCGCCGATCGGCGCATAGATATCAGAAGCGGCTTTGACCGATTCGGCAACCGCGCAGTCATCACCCGCGCTCACGGTCGTGCCGACTTCCGGCAGGTCAACAAAAACCATGTCGCCCAACAGTTCCTGAGCGTGTTCGGTAATGCCAACGGTGTAAGAGCCGTCAGCTTCTTTGCGCAGCCATTCGTGTTCTTTACTGTATTTCAGTTCTGCTGGTACGTTGCTCATCAATCAATCTCCAGAAAAGGATGAATCACGCGACGGCTTTGCCGTTACGCACAAAAACAGGTTTAGTGACTTTTACCGGCATTTCGCGGTTGCGAATCTGCACAATGGCCGTTTCGCCAATTCCCTCAGGGACGCGCGCCAGCGCGATGCTGTAGCCCAGCGTCGGTGAGAAGGTACCGCTCGTGATAACGCCTTCCTGCTGATTGCCCTGGGCATCGGTGAAACGTACCGGCAGTTCGTTACGCAGCACACCTTTTTCGGTCATGACCAGGCCAACCAACTGTTCGTGGCCTTTTTCACGCTGCGCTTCCAGTGCTTCACGACCGATAAAGTCGCGATCGGCGGGTTCCCAGGCAACAGTCCAGCCCATATTAGCCGCCAGTGGAGTGATCCCCTCATCCATCTCCTGGCCATACAGGTTCATACCCGCTTCCAGACGCAGCGTATCGCGCGCGCCCAGACCACACGGTTTCACCCCCGCTTCCACCAGCGCACGCCAGAAATCCGCCGCCTTTTCATTCGGCATCGCAATCTCATAGCCCACTTCACCGGTATAACCGGTCGTGGCGATAAACAGGTCGCCGGCCTGCACGCCGAAGAACGGTTTCATGCCTTCAACGGCTTTGCGCTGCTCATCAGTAAACAGAGATGCCGCCTTCGCCTGCGCGTTAGGCCCCTGCACCGCGATCAGCGACAGGTCATCACGCACGGTAATGTCGATGGCATAAGGTTCAGCGTGTTGGGTAATCCAGGAGAGGTCTTTTTCGCGAGTGGCGGAGTTAACAACGAGGCGGAAGAAGTCTTCGGTAAAGTAATAGACAATCAGGTCATCTATCACGCCGCCCGAGGCGTTAAGCATACCGGAATAAAGCGCCTTGCCGGTTTTCGTGAGCTTTGCCACATCGTTCGCCAGCAGATAACGCAAGAACTCCCGAGTGCGACTGCCGCGTAGATCGACGATGGTCATGTGCGACACATCAAACATTCCGGCATCGGTGCGAACCGCATGGTGTTCATCGAGCTGAGAACCATAATGCAGCGGCATCATCCAGCCGTGGAAATCGACCATGCGCGCGCCGCATAGCGTGTGTTGTTCGTACAAAGGCGTCTGTTGAGCCATCTTGTCCTCATTGAATAAGCGGGGCTGACCACCCTTTCGCAGCGAAAATTGTCGCCACGAAACCCGGCATCGACGTCACTCCTGGACTCCGACGCAAACGTTCTCTTTGCCCCTGAACTTACCACCGAAATCCACGCTAAACCATAAAACAAAATTAACCATCACATTAGCTTATGACCAAAAACCGCCAAAACACCATCAGCATAAAAAACCATTGAAAAGGCCATTAATACAGATAAATGATAAGCACTCATCCATAACAGCCGCACATATCAATATTAAACGCTAAAAAAATGTCAAAACTGGCGTTGCGAGAAAATCATGACATTAGAAAATATAATGCGAAAAGAAGAGTGAAATTAGTTTATTTCAAATGAGGGAAACCTCCCGGCGAAGACGCCGGGAGAAGGAAATGTGACGGGTTTCAAATTCTTTAAAAAGAGGGAATGCTTAGCGAAGCCACTCAGGCAGATCGTTTAATCCCATTGCCTGACGGAGAAGTTGCGGTTTAACGCCAGGGAGCGTATCAGCCAGTTTCAGCCCTATATCACGCAACAGTTTTTTCGCCGGATTCGTCCCCGCAAACAGCTCGCGGAATCCCTGCATGCCCGCGAGCATCATCGCGGCGCTGTGCTTACGGCTACGCTCATAGCGACGCAAATAAAGGTACTGACCGATATCTTTACCCTGACGATGCAGACGTTTGAGTTCATCCACCAGTTCTGCTGCATCCATAAAACCGAGGTTTACGCCCTGTCCGGCCAGCGGATGGATAGTATGCGCAGCGTCGCCCACCAGCGCCAGACGATGCGCGGCAAACTGGCGCGCATAGCGTCCTGTCAGCGGAAACACCTGGCGGTCGCTTTCCACCTGACACAGCCCCAGACGATTATCAAAGGCGATGTTCAGCGCCTGATTAAATTGCTCATCGCTAAGCTGCTGCATCCGTCCAGCCGCTTCCGGCGCAAGCGACCAGACGATGGAGCACAAATGCGGATCGCTGAGCGGCAAAAACGCCAGAATGCCTTCACCGTGAAACGCCTGACGGGCAACAGCACCGTGCGCTTCTTCGGTGCGAATAGTCGCGACCAGCGCATGATGGCGGTAATCCCAGAAGGTCAGCGGGATGTCTGCCTTATTGCGTAGCCACGAATTCGCCCCATCGGCGCCAATCACCAGACGCGCGGTGAGCATTGCGCCATCTTTCAGCGTCAGGAAGGCTTCGTTTTCCCCCCACGCCACCTGCTGCAATTCGGCAGGCGCCATCAGCGTGATATCGGAGGATTGCTGCGCTTTTTGCCACAGCGCGTAATGGATCACGGCGTTCTCTACGATATGGCCCAGATGGCTGTAGCCCATGCTTTGGTCATCAAATTCAATGCGGCCAAAGCTGTCCTTATCCCACACTTCCATCCCGTGATAACAACTGGCGCGACGAGCCACAATGTCTGACCAGACGCCCAGACGGGTAAGCAGTTTTTCACTGGCGGCATTGATTGCCGACACGCGAAGCGCAGGATCGGCATCCATCGCCAACGGCTGCGGTTCACGCTGTTCGAGCACAGCGACACGTAAACCGCTGCCCTGTAACCCGCACGCGACAGCCAGGCCAACCATGCCTCCACCCACGATTGCTACATCAACACTTTGCACTGTTTACTCCTGGAAATCGGAAACCGCCATCGGGCGTCATGTTCGTATAAATACCGGATGGCGCTTCGCTTATCCGGTCTGGAGATGTTTACCGCGCCACCCAGCCTAACGTCCGCTGCGCAAACGCATTGCGGGCGGGAGGGCATAATTCCATGGTCATCAGTCCCATGTTGCGCCCAACAACCAGCGGCGCCCAGCGGTTGGCAAACAGATGGACCAGACTGTCCGTCACGCCGACCGTAGCCTGGCGATCCCCCTGACGACGCTGTTGATAGTGCGAGAGCACGGCGTAATCACCGACGTCCCTGCCCGTTGCCTGCGCTTCAGTCAGCGTTTCGGCGAGGCTCATGACATCGCGCAGTCCGAGGTTGAACCCTTGCCCTGCAATCGGATGCAGCGTCTGCGCGGCGTTACCCACCAGCACGGTACGGTGCGTGAATGCCTTCGCCGCCGTGGTGAGCGACAGCGGATACGCGCTCCGTTTGCCTGCGTGCGTGATTTTCCCCAACCGCCAGCCAAATGCCGTCTGGAGTTCGCGACAGAAACGTTCATCTGACCAGCTCAGAATCTCCTCACGGTGTTCCAGCGGATGGCACCACACCAGCGAACTGCGCCCTTCAGACATCGGCAGCATCGCCAATGGTCCATGCGCCGTAAACCGTTCAAACGCGCGGCCATTATGTGCAACGGCGGTTGAGACGTTAGCGATCACCGCCAACTGCTCATAGGGTTCCTGTTGCCAGTCAACGCCGCAGGCGGTGGCCAGCGCTGAACGGGTACCATCCGCTGCCACCAGAACGCGTCCGACGATCGTTTCGCCCGTCTCCAGCGTGACATTCACCTGGTCTTCGGTACGCGACACGCTGGCAACCCGATCCGGGCAGTGCAACGTGACGCCAGGCGCTTTTCGCAGCAGAGCAAACAGGCGTAACCCCACGTCATGCAGCTCAACCACCTGACCCAGCGCCGGAATGCGATAGTCCTCAGCGTGGAGCGTCACAAAACCGGCATGACCCCGATCGCTGACGTGGACGGTATTGATCGCGGTGGCGCAGTCGGCAATTGCCTGCCAGACGCCAATGCGTGCCAGTTGTTGGCAGGTCCCCGCCGCGAGCGCAATCGCCCGGGCATCAAACCCGGGATGACTGTCCGCTTCGGGGGCAGTCGCTTCAATCAGATGAACCGGCAGCGTCCCCTGACTCAACCGGGAAATCGCCAGCGCCAGCGTCGCGCCCACCATGCCACCGCCAACAATGATCACGCTCATGCCTTTTTCGCCGCCGCCATTAACGCTTCAATCTCATCCGCCTTTTTGACGACGCCAGCGGTCAGATTTTCGTTGCCGTTTTCGGTGATCAGAATGTCATCCTCAATACGGATCCCGATCCCCCGATACGCTTCCGGGACATCGGCATCAGGCGCAATATACAGCCCTGGTTCAACGGTAATCACCATTCCTGGCTTCAGGATGCGGGAACGATCCTGCTCATATTCGCCGACATCATGGACATCCAGCCCCAGCCAGTGGCTCAGACCGTGCATAAAGAACGGACGATGCGCATTATCGGCGATCAGTTGATCCACTTCGCCCTGCAAAATACCCAGCTTCACCAGCCCGGTAATCATAATGCGCACGACTTCGCCGGTGACTTCCTGAATCGAGGTGCCCGGACGGTACAGACGCAGGCTGGTTTCCAGTGATTCCAGGACGATGTCGTAGATTTCACGTTGCGCCGGGGTAAATTTGCCATTCACCGGGAACGTTCGGGTGATATCCCCGGCATAGCCCTGGTACTCACAACCTGCATCAATCAGCACCAAATCGCCGTCGCGCAGTTCACTTTCATTTTCGGTGTAATGCAGAATACAGCCATTTTCACCGCTGCCCACAATGGTGTTGTAGGACGGATAGCGTGCGCCGTGGCGAGTAAATTCGTGGTGAATTTCGCCTTCCAGGTGATACTCAAACATCCCCGGACGGCATTTCTCCATCGCCCGGGTATGCGCGAGTGCCGTAATTTCTCCGGCGCGACGCATCACCGCAATCTCTTCAGGCGACTTAAACAGGCGCATTTCATGCACCATCGGCCGCCAGTCGATCAGGGTCGACGGCGCTTTCAGGTTCTGGCGTGAGCCTTTGCGCAGTTTTTCCAGCGCGGTGAAGACAATCTCATCCGCATACGCATATTCGCCCTGCGCGTGATACACCACGTCCAGACCGTTAAGTAGTTGAAAAAGCTGTTGATTAATTTCGCTGAAGGCCAGCGCGCGATCCACCGCCAGTTTTTCCGGCGCGGCATCTTGCCCCAGACGTCGACCAAACCAGATTTCTGCAGTCAGATCGCGAACGCGGTTGAACAACACGCTGTGGTTATGGGTATCGTCGCTTTTAATCAGTACCAGAACGGCCTCCGGTTCGTTAAAACCGGTGAAATACCAGAAATCGCTGCTCTGGCGATACGGGTATTCACTGTCCGCGCTGCGCGTGACTTCCGGCGCGGCAAAAATCAGCGCGGCGCTGCCTGGCTGCATTTGCGCAAGCAGTGCCTGGCGACGACGTTGGTATTCCTGCGGTGTCATGACGTGGCCTCCATTATCGTTTTACTTTTTAGTGTAGGGTCGGTTTACGCACTTCCGGTGCGGTCGGCGGCTGACGAGTGAAGGTATCGTGGCACAGCAGCGCCGCGACACGCACATACTCGATGATCTCTTCGAGCGACATCTCCAGCTCTTCTTGATCTTCATCTTCGTCATAGCCGAGCTGCGCGATATTGCGCAAATCGTCGATGGCTTCGCCCGTTTCTCCGGTCACTTTATCGAGCTTCGGCTGCGTAACGCCGAGGCCAAGCAGGAAGTGATTAACCCATCCCGCCAGTGCGTCTGCACGATCGAAAACGCTCACGTCATCGCCTTCAGGCAGATAAAGCTGAAAAAGGAAACCATCATCTTCCAGCGCGTCGCTGGTCGCGGAGTGCATCTTACGCAGCGCCTGAGCCAGTTCATGACCGAAGGCCAGCCCTTCGTTCGTCAGGTCGTGAAGCAGCGGCTGCCAGGAGCTGTCGTTATTACCACCGCAAATCATCCCGCTGATCAAACCGTGCATTTCCGCTGGGGTCAGTCCGGCCCCTTGTTGGTTCAAATACTGGTTCATTTCACTGTAACCAGGCATTTCGTTCTGTATAGACATAAGCATTCGTCATCAAAGGGAGGATATTCATGGTATGCTACCACTTTGGACCCTGGTGAACCAGAATAGGGCTTGTATCTTCACACCAGGGTAGCTATAGTGTCGCCCCTTCGCGGACCCAGGGTCTGGAGACGAAGGCAGCACAGTCAATCAGCAGGAAGGTGGCATGTCTGCACAACCCGTCGATATCCAAATATTTGGCCGTTCACTGCGAGTGAATTGCCCGCCTGAACAAAGGGATGCGTTGAATCAGGCTGCGGACGATCTGAATCAGCGGTTGCAAGATCTGAAAGTTCGCACTAGAGTCACAAATACTGAGCAACTGGTATTCATTGCTGCACTGAATATTAGCTACGAACTGGCTCAGGAAAAAGCGAAGACCCGCGACTACGCGGCGAGCATGGAACAACGTATTCGGATGCTCCAACAGACCATTGAACAGGCACTGCTTGATCAGGGTCGCATAACCGAAAAAACGAACCAAAACTTTGAATAACACTTTTCGGTTTACTATGGTAGAGTGACCGTGAAGACAAAAATTTCTCTGAGATGTTTGCAAGCGGGCCAGTCCCCTGAGCCGATATTTCATACCACAAGAATGTGGCGATCCATGGTTGGTGAGCATGCTCGGTCCGTCCGAGAAGCCTTAAAACTGTGACGACGCATTCACCTTGAACCAAGGGTTCAAGGGTTACAGCCTGCGGCGGCATCTCGGAGATTCTCCTTCTACCTGGCGACAGCCATGACATTACTTTCTGAACTCCCTTTATCACGACAAACCATTCGCCAGATGATTAGGCAACGTCGTCGTGCGCTCACACTTTCGCAGCAAATCACCTTCGGTCAGCAGGCCGCAACACGCATGCTTGCATACCCTCCCGTAGTGATGGCGCACACGGTCGCCGTGTTTTTGTCATTTGATGGCGAACTCGATACTCAGCCCCTAATCGAACAACTCTGGCACGCGGGAAAACGCGTCTATCTCCCGGTCCTGCACCCATTCAGCCCCGGTAATTTGCTGTTTCTGCACTATCACCCGCACAGTGAACTGATCACTAATCGGCTGAAGATTCAGGAACCTAAACTCGACGTTCGTGATGTTCTGCCGCTTTCGCAACTGGACGTGCTGGTCACGCCACTGGTGGCGTTTGATGAGTACGGTCAGCGTTTAGGGATGGGTGGCGGATTCTACGATCGCACCTTGCAAAACTGGCAACAGCATGGTCTGACGCCCGTAGGGTATGCCCACGACTGTCAGCGTGTGGAGAAATTGCCGGCAGAAGAGTGGGATGTCCCCTTACCGGCCGTCGTAACGCCGTCAAAAGTGTGGGAGTGGTAAGCGCTTCTTTGCTGATTGACACCGCCGTTTTTTTGACCTAAATTTCCTCGGTAAGGGTGAGGGAGGCGAACCTCCCTCCTGCGTTTTCGCTGTTAATATGCTGGCCAGGCGATGATTAACAGGATAAGCAGCATGATGACATAACTCATCATCGTCCCTTTCCTTTTTAGAGCCCCTGCTTCGGTAGGGGCTTTCCCGTTTCAGCGCTGTGCTGCGCCTCTATCGTAAATTCCTTTTGTTGATGTACAACGCGTAGCGAAGCCTTTAATCATCAATTGCGGCAAGGCTCGAAAACAGGATGTATGCGTTACAACAAGGGATGGCGATGTCGGGAAAACGAAGGGAGAAAGGAAGAAATGACGGGCAGACTCAGCGCCTGCCCGCATCGGTAAGGATCAGTACAACAGGCGCGCGCGAATAGTGCCCGGAATGGCCTTCATCGCCAACAGTGCTTTCTCGGCGACTGCTTCATCCGCTTCAATATCGATAACGACATAGCCCATTTGCGCCGACGTTTGCAGATACTGCGCGGCAATGTTGACGCCCTGCTCGGCAAAAATCTGGTTCAGGGAAGTCAGCACGCCAGGACGGTTTTCATGGATGTGCATCAGACGACGCCCGCCGTGGAGCGGCAGCGACACTTCCGGGAAGTTAACCGCAGAAAGCGTAGAGCCGTTATCGGAATACTTCGCCAGTTTACCTGCCACTTCCAGACCGATGTTTTCTTGCGCTTCCTGAGTGGAACCTCCGATATGCGGCGTCAGAATCACGTTATCAAAGTCACAAAGCGGTGAAGTGAACGGATCGCTGTTGGTTGCCGGCTCGGTCGGGAACACGTCGATTGCTGCCCCTGCCAGGTGTTTGGTCGCCAGCGCATCGCACAGCGCGGGAATATCTACCACGGTGCCACGTGCGGCGTTGATCAGCAGCGAGCCAGGCTTCATCAGCGCGATCTCTTTCGCGCCCATCATGTTCTTCGTTGAGGCGTTTTCCGGCACGTGCAGGCTGACCACGTCGCTCATGTTGAGCAGTTCAGACAGATGCTGAACCTGAGTGGCGTTACCCAGCGGCAGCTTGTTTTCAATATCGTAGAAGTAAACGTGCATCCCCAGCGATTCCGCCAGAATACCCAACTGAGTCCCGATGTGGCCATAGCCAATAATGCCGAGTCTTTTACCACGTGCTTCAAACGAACCGGCAGCCAGTTTATTCCACACACCGCGGTGCGCTTTGGCGTTTGCTTCCGGTACGCCGCGCAGCAGCAGTAGCAGCTCACCAATCACCAACTCCGCCACAGAACGGGTGTTAGAGAACGGCGCGTTAAACACCGGAATACCGCGCTTTGCTGCCGCCTTCAGGTCTACCTGGTTGGTGCCGATACAGAAACAACCGATAGCGACCAGTTTTTCCGCCGCGTTGATCACCTCTTCTGTCAGATGGGTACGGGATCGCAGGCCAATGAAGTGGGCATCACGGATGGACTCTTTCAGCTCTTCAGCATCCAGTGCCCCTTTGTGAAATTCGATGTTGGTATAACCTGCTGCCCGAAGGCTATCCAGCGCCTTTTGATGCACGCCTTCAACCAGCAGAAATTTAATCTTGTCTTTCTCCAGCGATACCTTTGCCATTTCCCGACCCTGTCTTTTTATGCAATCTGATATTGTGTGTGTGGATTTGCATCCGCCTTTCAACATATCAAAAATAATTATTGCGGCAATATGAACGTTTGCGTCGCTCTGTTGAGGAACGTTCATTCAGTGGCAAATGCCAGAGGAAAATGCTGGGGATAAGTTTTTCTTTGGAGAAATCAGCAGGGCAAGATTCAAAACGTGATACATGTCACCAAATTTGCCCTGCAAAAAAATTTTAACCGGGGAAGCGCTCCCCTGGTCAGATCATTTCACGATGGTTTTGACGCCGTCAGCGGTCCCGATTAACGCCACATCCGCGCCACGGTTAGCAAACAGGCCGACAGTCACCACGCCGGGAATAGCGTTAATGGCATTTTCCATCGCCACCGGATCGAGGATCTCCATGCCGTGCACATCAAGGATCACGTTACCGTTGTCAGTCACCACACCCTGACGGTATTCCGGACGACCGCCCAGTTTGACTAACTGGCGAGCCACTGCGCTGCGCGCCATTGGGATAACCTCAACCGGCAGCGGGAAGTTACCCAGAATATCCACTTCCTTGGACGCGTCGGCGATACAGATAAATTTCTTCGCCACGGAGGCAATGATTTTTTCACGGGTCAGCGCCGCGCCGCCGCCTTTAATCATCTGCATGTGACCGTTAATTTCGTCCGCGCCATCAACGTAAACGCCAAGGCTGTCCACTTCGTTGAGATCAAACACAGGGATGCCGAGGCTTTTGAGTTTTTCGGTTGAGGCATCCGAGCTGGAAACCGCGCCTTCAATCTGACCTTTCATGGTGCCCAGCGCGTCAATAAAGTGCGCGGCTGTTGAACCGGTACCTACCCCTACAATGGTGCCGGGCTGTACATACTGAAGTGCCGCCCATCCTACTGCTTTTTTCAGTTCATCCTGCGTCATGATTGTCTCGCCTTTGTGGAGAAAAATTCACGCGCATTATAGACCATTGCGCGGAAAAATCTTCCCGACCCGCTCGCAGGCTACGGATTTCGTCTTTACCCAATGCAAATTTATGTCATAGTGCAGAATAAGCAAAAATTTCAGGAGTGTGTCAGATCAATGAAACGTCCGGACTACAGAACACTACAAGCACTGGATGCCGTTATACGTGAACGCGGGTTTGAGCGCGCGGCGCAAAAGCTGTGCATCACCCAATCTGCCGTTTCGCAACGCATCAAGCAGCTTGAGAATATGTTCGGACAACCGCTGCTGGTCCGCACCGTTCCGCCGCGTCCGACCGAGCAGGGGCAAAAACTGTTGGCGCTGCTTCGTCAGGTCGAACTGCTGGAAGAGGAATGGCTGGGCGATGAGCAGACCGGTTCCACGCCGTTGCTGCTGTCGCTGGCGGTTAACGCCGACAGTCTGGCGACCTGGCTGTTACCGGCCCTGGCGCCGGTACTGGCTGACTCCCCTATTCGTCTTAACCTGCAGGTGGAAGATGAAACCCGCACCCAGGAACGTCTGCGTCGCGGCGAAGTGGTAGGCGCGGTGAGTATTCAGCATCAGGCGCTGCCCAGTTGTCTGGTGGATAAACTCGGCGCGCTCGACTATCTGTTTGTGGGATCCAAAGCGTTTGCCGAACGCTACTTCCCGAACGGTGTCACCCGCTCCGCGCTACTGAAAGCGCCTGCGGTGGCGTTTGACCATCTGGACGATATGCACCAGGCCTTCCTGCAACAGAACTTTGATCTGCCGCCGGGCAGCGTTCCGTGCCACATCGTCAACTCTTCGGAAGCCTTTGTGCAACTGGCGCGTCAGGGCACCACCTGCTGTATGATCCCGCACCTGCAGATTGAAAAAGAGCTGCAAAGCGGTGAACTGATCGATCTCACGCCAGGCCTGTTTCAGCGCCGGATGCTCTACTGGCATCGGTTTGCGCCTGAAAGCCGCATGATGCGCAACGTCACCGACGCGCTGCTGGCCTACGGTCACAAGGTGCTGCGTCAGGACTGAGCCGGTCTCATTCTGCGGTGTAGAAGTGTCTGAGCTCATCGAACTGCATGGCAAATTCGATATAGCTCATCAGCGCGGGAGAGTTCAGCTTACGGCTGGGATACACCAGCCAGAGATCGTTTCCCGCCACTGTCCATGGCGCCAGTACCGGTATCAGAGCGCCCTTTTCGATTTTATCTTCCAGCATAAACGCCGGCAGCAGTGTGATCCCCGCCCCTGCGATGGCGCTTTCGCGGGCATAGACCAAATTATCCGTCAGATGCACCCGCTCAGGCATGTACTGATAGTCTTCATCACCGCGATGAAATAACCACTCAGCCCAGGCTTTGTGCGCGATGCAATGGTGTTCGACCAGTTGACGGGGATGGTTCAACGGCGCATAACGTGACAGATAATCGGGCGAGGCCAGCAAATAGCGCGGGCAATGGCCAATCATACGTCCGATCAGCGAGGAATCCTGCGGCTTACCAGTGCGCAACGCGACGTCAAAACCGCTGTCCACCAAATCCAGCAGTTCATCGGAGATACTGACCTCAAGATAAACATCGGGGTAGCGTTGCTGGAACTGCGTGTTCAGGCGCGCGAGCAGTGTCGCGCCAATGCCCGCCGGCGACGTGATGCGCAATCGTCCGCTGGGGTTGTCGCGCAGGCGCTGAACCGCATAATCGGCGCGTTCGCTGGCAGCGAGTATTTCCCGGCAGTGCACCAGATAGTGTTCACCGGCGTAGGTCAGGTTCAGTTTGCGGGTGGTACGGTTGATCAGGCGAATGCCAACGTGCTGCTCAAGTTGGCTGATACGCTGACTGACGCTCGACTTCGGCAGCCCCGCCTTTTGCGCGGCGACGGTAAAACTGCCGTGTTCGGCGACCAGGGCAAACAGCGCCATATCCTGCAAGTGCTTAAACATCGCGTTCACCCCTGGCGAGGATCACCCCTGCTCACCCATCATCTCTTTGACCAGCTCGACGCAACGCAGGAAACGGCCATCGTAATCCGCCTCTTCGACATGCACGAAGTCGATATTGTTTTCGCGCAACATCTCCACCAGCAGCGTCTGAAATTCTTTGCGATCCACTGAACTACCGAGGCTGCGCAGACCGTCCGCCACCCACGGCGTGTTATTTTCCAGCAGGATCACCAGGTCAAAGCGGTATTCATCGATCAACGCCTGCACAAACGGATGTTCTCGCCCTTCGTACTTTTTGCAGAAGGCCTGAGTCGTGACGAAGTCGGTGTCGACAAACGCCACTTTATTGGCGTACTTCACTGCAAAATCAATGTACTGCGCGTGGCCCAGCGCGATTTTATCGTAGTCAGAATATTGTAGCGCCATCTCATCCCCCCCGAGGTGAGAGAAGACATAATCCCGGCCATACTCCCACGCACTGGTGGTATTGAAGATATTCGCCAGCTTATTGACCAGCGTCGATTTCCCACTCGATTCTCCGCCCAGCACCGCCACGGTACGCACGAAGAACGGCTTCACTTCGGTAGGAATATATTCCCAGTAGCGGAAGGGGTTTTCACGGATTTGCGCGCCGCTGATGCTCATAAAGGTCCGTTTCGGGTCGATAAGCACCGTTTCGATACCCAGATGTTCCAGGTACTGCGGGGCATCGGCTTCCTCTGAGGTATAGATCCAGTTTGGCGCAATCCCCTTCTCCGCCATAAACGCTTTGATGCCCTTACTCCAGACGTCCCAGCCGTGCGGATACGGCTCCATCCCCTCTTCGTTGAAGGCATGAATGCGGATATTTTTCTGATATTTGAACGTTTGTAACAGCCAGCGCAGACGATCCGGCACGGTCGGTTGCTGGGACATGGCGCTGTCTTCAAACAGCGCGCGGTCGCGCGTATCGTCATAGCCCATGATGATATGCAACTCGTCCACCTGGCTACAGGCGCGCTGAATCAGATAGATATGACCGGTGTGCAGCGGATAAAATTTGCCGAACACCACACCGATATTTTTCTGCTGCCGGGGAAACTCCAGCCCCAGAAAACGGTGCAACGCCTCCAGCTTTTGCGCGCTGGGGCTTTTGATCTTGGCATTGAGAAGTTGGCTGAGATAGCCCTTGGTCATTCCACTGGCATCCGCCACTTGTTGCAGGGTACAGCCCTTTTGCTTGATCGCGGTTTTCAGATAATCAAATGACGACATGGGTAACCTCCGTTTCACTCATTATAAGTCGTCAAACACGTTTAACGCATCCGCCAGCTTCTTGACACCAAAAACCTGCATCCCTTCCGGCGGTTTTTTCGGCACGTTAGCTGCCGGAACAATCGCGCGACGGAAACCATGTTTTGCGGCCTCGGAAATACGCTCCTGACCGCTGGGCACCGGGCGAATCTCTCCTGCCAGCCCCACTTCGCCAAACACTACCAGGTCCTGCGGCAGCGGCCTGTCGCGCAGGCTGGAGACCATCGCCAGCAGCAGCGCCAGATCCGCGCTGGTCTCTGTGACTTTGACGCCGCCCACCACGTTAACGAACACGTCCTGATCGGCCATTTGCAGACCGCCGTGACGGTGCAACACCGCCAGCAGAATCGCCAGACGGTTCTGCTCCAGCCCCACCGCGACGCGACGCGGGTTGGCCATCATCGAGTGATCGACCAGCGCCTGGATCTCCACCAGCAGCGGTCGCGTCCCTTCCCAGACCACCATCACCGAACTGCCGGAGGTGACTTCATCGCCACGACTCAGGAAGATCGCCGAAGGGTTGCTCACTTCGCGTAGTCCCTGTTCGGTCATCGCGAAGACCCCTAACTCATTCACCGCGCCAAAACGGTTTTTGTGGCTGCGCAGGGTACGAAAACGGGAATCGGCATCGCCATCCAGCAATACCGAGCAGTCGATGCAGTGCTCAAGCACTTTTGGCCCGGCCAGCGAGCCGTCTTTGGTCACGTGGCCCACCATCACAATCGCCACGCCGCGCGTCTTGGCAAAGCGCGTCAGGTAGGCCGCCGTCTCACGCACCTGCGCCACGCTGCCGGGTGATGACTGGATATCCGCCATGTGCATAACCTGAATGGAGTCGATCACCATCAGCTTCGGCTGCTCTTCATCTGCAATCAGGCAAATCTGCTCAATACTGGTTTCCGAAAGCATGTTGAGATTGTTGGTCGGCAAACCGAGACGGTGCGCGCGCATTGCCACCTGCTGCAGGGACTCTTCCCCGGTGACGTACAGGGTTTTCATCTGCTCCGCGAGCTTGCACAGCGTCTGCAATAACAGCGTGGATTTACCCGCGCCGGGGTTACCGCCAATCAGAATCGCACTGCCGGGAACGACGCCGCCGCCCAGCACGCGGTCAAACTCTTTAAAACCGGTGGAAAAACGCGGCAGCTCTTCCAGGCTGATATCGGAAAGCTTCTGAACCTTTGCAACGCCAGCGCTCCCGGCATAACCACTCAGTCGCTCATTACGCGCCACCGTCGGCGATGCAGCCAGGCGCACCTCGGTGATGGTGTTCCAGGCATGACAGGCGCTGCATTGCCCCTGCCAGCGCGGATAATCCGCCCCGCATTCATTACATACAAAGGCGCGTTTTGGAGCTTTTGCCACGGTTTACCTCGTTATCTCTGTACCGCCTGTGTGCCGGATGGCGGCGGCGCCTTACCCGGCCTACACCTTAATACCAGCCGGTATCTCAATTATTTCTGGTTCATGCTGCCGGAGAGAATGCAGAACACCCCCATCAGGTCAGCGTGACGGATAGTAATCTCCGTCTTTTCATTCACTTTCGGCTTGGCATGGTACGCAATCCCCAGCCCCGCCGTTTTGATCATCGGCAGATCGTTGGCGCCATCGCCAATCGCCACGGTCTGCGCGATCGGGATTTCATATTCCTGCGCCAGTCGGGTCAGCGTTTTGGCCTTATACTGCGCATCGACGATATCGCCAATCACGTTGCCGGTAAATTTACCGTCCATGATCTCCAGTTCATTCGCCACTGCCGCCGTTAGCCGCAGTTTCTCACGCAGATACTCGGCAAAGAAGGTAAAGCCGCCGGAGGCGATTGCCACCTTCCAGCCCAGCGTTTCCAGCTTCAGCACCAGTTGCGTCAGGCCTGGCATCAGCGGCAGACTTTCACGTACCTGATGCAAAATATTGGCATCCGCGCCTTTCAGCGTCGCCACACGACTGCGCAGGCTGGCGGTGAAGTCGAGTTCACCGCGCATCGCCCGTTCGGTCACTTCCGCGACCCTTTCGCCGGTACCGGCCAGTTTGGCGATCTCATCAATGCACTCGATCTGAATCGCGGTGGAGTCCATGTCCATCACCAACAGGCCAGGCGTACGCAAATGCGGGATTTTCCCCAACGGCGCAACGTCTAATTGCGCATCATGCGCCAGTTTCGTCGCGCGAGGCGTGAGCGAACCGGCAAGGCGAATGACCTGATAGTCCTCGACACACCACGCCGCGACAATCACCATCGCCGCGCCCAGTTTGCTCTGGTACTGAGTGAGACGTTGTTTATCCAGCCCGCGTCCGTACAGCAGCCAGCCGCTACGTCCAGCGTGGTAATCCAGTGGCATCACCTCGTCACCACTCAAAGAAAGGGGCAAACCTGGCCATAAAGAGACATCTTCAGGCAAATCGCACCAGGTAATGTTAGGCATTAAAGCTCCTGTAAAATCGTTCGGGCCGGGAAGGTTCACGGGGAAAATAACGCATGAGGCTACCCTGTAACCATCGCTTCTGGCAACATTAAGCCTCAAATTTTCAGCAGGTGGAATATGGCTCGCGCAAAACTGAAATTCCGACTTCATCGTGCAGTGATTGTATTGTTCTGTCTCGCACTGCTTGTTGCGCTCATGCAGGGCGCCTCCTGGTTCAGTCAAAATCACCAGAGACAGCGTAATCCGCAGCTTGAAGAGTTGGCGCGCACGCTGGCGCACCAGGTCACGCTGAACATCGCGCCGCTGATGCGTACCGAAACGCCTGACGAAAAACGCATCAAGACCATTCTGCAGCAGTTGACGAAGGAAAGCCGCATACTTGATGCCGGCGTTTATGATGAACAAGGCGATATGATTGCCCGCGCAGGCGAAAGCGTAAATGTGCGCGACCGTCTGGCGCTGGACGGTAAAAAAGCCGGCGGCTACTTCAACCAGCAGATTGTAGAACCCATCCAGGGGAAAAATGGCCCACTGGGCTATCTGCGCCTGACGCTGGATACGCATACCTTAGCCACTGAAGCCCGGCAGGTGGATAATACCACCAACATTTTACGCCTGATGCTGCTGCTTTCACTGGCCATCGGCGTAGTGCTGACCCGCACTCTGCTGCAGGGTAAACGAACCCGCTGGCAGCAATCGCCCTTCCTGCTCACCGCCAACAAGTCGGTGCCGGAAGAGGAAGAGAGCGAGAAAAAAGAGTCATTCGTTACAGGAAAGGAAAACTGACATGTCGACACTTCGCCTGCTTATTTCTGACTCTTATGACCCCTGGTTTAACCTGGCGGTCGAAGAGTGTATTTTTCGTCAGATGCCCGCCACTCAGCGCGTGCTGTTTTTGTGGCGCAATGCCGATACGGTCGTCATTGGGCGTGCGCAAAACCCGTGGAAAGAGTGCAATACGCGGCGGATGGAAGAGGACAACGTGCGCCTGGCGCGCCGCAGCAGCGGCGGTGGCGCGGTCTTCCACGATCTCGGCAATACCTGTTTCACCTTTATGGCCGGGAAGCCGGAATACGATAAGACCATCTCGACGTCCATTGTCCTGAATGCGCTTAACGCACTGGGCGTGACGGCTGAAGCTTCAGGACGTAACGATTTGGTGGTGAAAACGGCGGATGGCGACCGTAAGGTTTCTGGCTCAGCCTACCGCGAAACCAAAGATCGCGGTTTTCATCACGGCACACTATTGTTGAACGCCGATCTCAGCCGACTGGCAAACTACCTGAATCCAGACAAAAAGAAACTGGCGGCCAAAGGCATTACCTCTGTACGCTCGCGCGTGGCGAATCTCACCGAACTGTTGCCAGGCATCACCCATGATCAGGTGTGTGCGGCGGTAACCGAGGCCTTTTTTGCCCACTACGGCGAACGCGTTGAAGCGGAGGTGATCTCCCCGGACAACACGCCCGATCTGCCGAACTTTGTCGAAACCTTCGCCCGCCAGAGCAGTTGGGAGTGGAACTTCGGGCAGGCACCGGCCTTCTCGCATCTGCTGGATGAACGTTTTACCTGGGGAGGCGTCGAACTGCACTTTGACGTTGAGAAAGGGCATATCACCCGTGCGCAGGTGTTTACGGACAGTCTCAATCCGGCACCGCTAGAAGCGCTGGCCGCACGTCTTGAGGGCTGCCTGTATCGTGCCAGTGTCGTACAGCAGGAGTGCGAATCTTTGACGAGGGATTTTCCGGAGCAGGAAAAAGAGTTGCGGGAATTGTCAGCGTGGATTGCACAGGCGGTGCGCTAATAAAAAGCCCGCTGGCACTGCTCAGCGGGCCTGGAAAACCGTAGGCCGGGTGAGGCGAAGCCTCCCCCCGGCACCCAGGTCTTACGCTTTATCGCCCAGCAGAACGGATTCCAGCGCGATTTTAATCATGTCGTTGAACGTGGTTTGACGTTCAGCCGCCGTCGTCTGCTCGTGCGTACGGATGTGGTCAGACACGGTGCAGATAGTCAGTGCTTTCGCGCCAAATTCTGCCGCCACGCCGTAGATACCCGCCGCTTCCATTTCCACGCCCAGGATGCCGTATTTTTCCATCACGTCGAACATTTCGCCGTCCGGAGAGTAGAACAGATCCGCAGAGAACAGGTTGCCAACGCGTGCGTCCACACCCAGTGCTTTTGCCGCGTCAACCGCGTCACGTACCATGCCGAAATCAGCAATCGCGGCAAAATCATGGTCTTTGAAACGAATGCGGTTCACTTTGGAATCGGTGCAGGCACCCATACCAATTACCACGTCACGCAGTTTTACGTCCGGACGCACAGCACCACAGGACCCTACGCGAATGATTTTCTTCACGCCGAAATCAGTGATCAGCTCTTTGGTGTAGATGGAGCAGGACGGGATACCCATACCGTGACCCATGACGGAGATCTTACGGCCTTTGTAAGTCCCGGTGAAACCTAACATGCCGCGAACGTTGTTTACTTCGCGTACATCTTCAAGGAAAGTTTCCGCAATGTGTTTTGCGCGCAGCGGGTCGCCCGGCATCAAAACGACGTCAGCGAAATCACCCATTTCTGCATTAATGTGAGGAGTTGCCATCTTTTATCCTTATTTCGTTGTTATTGCCTGATGGCGGCTATGCCTTATCAGGCCTACAAAATGTATTCAAATACCCTAAGGATTTCGCGTTGTAGGAAGGCGACGAATTCGTGAATCCCCGGGAGCATAGATTAACTATGTGACCGGGGTGAGCGAATGAAGTCAACGCATCTACAGCGCGAAAGACAACGGGTATTACAGCATGTTTTTACCGTATTCCATTGGCGACGTGCCAAAGTACGAAGCGAGAGTCTGACCAATATCCGCAAAAGTTTCGCGGTGGCCTAACGAGCCCGGTTTTACTTTCGGGCCGTACACCAGCACCGGAATGTGTTCACGGGTGTGATCGGTACCGGTCCAGCTCGGATCGCAGCCATGGTCAGCGGTCAGGATCAGAATGTCATCTTCACCCACCAGCTCCATCAGCTCCGGCAGACGGCGGTCGAACAATTCCAGACCGGCCGCATAACCGGCGATATCACGGCGGTGGCCCCAGGAGGAGTCGAAGTCAACGAAGTTAGTGAAGACAATCGTCTTGTCACCCGCTTCTTTCATCTCTTTAATAGTGGCGTCAAACAGCGCGTCCAGGCCGGTGGCTTTCACTTTTTTAGTGATGCCGCAGTTGGCGTAGATGTCCGCGATTTTACCGACGGAAACTACATGGCCGTCTTTCTCATCAACCAGTTTCTGCAACACGGTCGGCGCTGGCGGTTCAACGGCCAGATCGTGACGGTTGCCGGTACGCTGGAAGTTACCCGCTTTGTCGCCAATGAACGGACGCGCGATGACGCGACCGATGTTGTAACCGCCTTCGGTCAGCTCTTCACGGGCGATCTCGCACAGCTCGTAAAGTTTATCCAGGCCAAACGTCTCTTCATGGCAGGCAATCTGGAACACGGAATCCGCGGAGGTATAGAAAATCGGTTTACCGGTTTTCATATGCTCTTCGCCCAACTGGTCCAGAATCACCGTACCGGAAGAGTGGCAGTTACCGAGATAGCCCGGCAGGTTCGCACGTTTGACCAGTTTATCCAGCAGTTCCTGCGGGAAACTGTTTTCGTGGTCGCTGAAATAACCCCAGTCAAACAGAACCGGCACACCGGCGATTTCCCAGTGGCCAGACGGCGTATCTTTACCGGAAGAGAGCTCATGCGCCCAGGCGTATGCGCCAATCACTTGTGCGTTAGCGTCCATACCGGCTGCGATTTTACCGGTAGACCCTTCATGCGCTTTCACCAGACCCAGGCGGGTCAGGTTTGGCAGATTCAGTGGGCCTTTACGCCCTTTGTCAGCCTCGCCTTTGGCACAGGCTTCAGCGATATGCCCCATGGTGTCGGAACCTACGTCGCCAAAGCGATCTGCGTCTTCCGTCGCACCAATACCAAAGGAGTCCAGCACCATAATAAATGCACGTTTCATCTTGTTCTCCATTCATCTGCGCTGCAAAAAAGCGATCAGATCAGTATATAGCTATTCGGTGATACGACGATAGACCGTTGGTGTGCTTTCAGGCGCTTTATCGTCAAGGATAATTGCCGCTTTGACGGCTTTCGCCGCGTCCTGCCAGCTGGCTTCATCTTTCGCGTGGATCACCGCCAGCGGACGCTGCCCGTCTACGCTGTCGCCAAGACGCGCCATATCGGTAAAGCCGACGCTGTAATCAATGGTATCCGACGCCTGGCGACGACCGCCGCCCATCGACACCACCGCCATACCCAGCGCACGCGTATCCATCGCGCTGACGAACCCTTCGCTATCAGCGTAAACCGCTTTACTGAGCATTGCCGTCGGCAGGTATTTCGCGTAGTTCTCCACGAAGTCGGTCGGGCCTTTCTGGGCGGCAACCATCCGGCCAAAGATCTCAGCGGCTTTACCGTTATCCAGCACCGCCTGCAATTTCGCCCGCGCGTCAGCGTCGTCTTTCGCCAGATTGCCGGAGATCAGCATTTCAACACACAGCGCCATCGTCACATCGAACAGGCGTGGGTTGCGGTATTCGCCGGTCAGGAACTGCACCGCTTCGCGTACTTCCACCGCGTTACCCGCGCTGGACGCCAGTACCTGGTTCATGTCGGTCAGCAGCGCGGTGGTGCGCACGCCAGCACCGTTCGCCACGCCCACAATCGCTTCCGCCAGCGCTTCAGAGAGCTCATAGGTCGGCATAAACGCGCCGCTGCCGACTTTCACATCCATAACCAGCGCATCCAGCCCTTCCGCCAGTTTTTTCGCCAGAATGGAGCCGGTGATAAGCGGAATGGAATCCACCGTTGCGGTAATATCGCGGGTGGCATAAAAACGTTTGTCCGCCGGTGCGAGCGAGCTGGTTTGCCCGATGATCGCCACACCCACGTCCTTAATGATTTCGCGGAAACGGTTGTCGTCCGGGAAGATATCGAAGCCCGGAATAGCTTCCAGTTTGTCGAGCGTACCGCCGGTATGACCCAGTCCGCGACCCGAGATCATCGGAATGTAGCCGCCACAGGCCGCGACCATTGGGCCGAGCATCAGCGACGTCACGTCGCCCACACCGCCGGTGGAGTGTTTATCCACGATCGGGCCGTTCAGATTCAGGCTCTTCCAGTCCAGGACGGTTCCTGAATCCCGCATTGCCATGGTCAGCGAAACGCGTTCTGGCATCGTCATATCGTGGAAGAAAATGGTCATCGCCAGGGCGGCGATCTGCCCTTCTGAGATGGTATTGTCACGAATACCATTGATAAAGAAACGAATTTCTTCATCGCTCAACGCATGACCATCACGTTTTTTACGAATAATTTCTTGTGCGAGAAACACGATAACCTCCCGATTAGGGCCGGGTAAGCCATGTGCTCCCCGGCGAGTCGTATTGATGCCGGATGGCGGCTAACGCCTTATCCGGCCTACGATGGGCAATTCAAATTTAGTAGCTGCTTGCGCTCTTACCATCGCCGTGACCCAGCGCTTTCAGCAGGCTTGCCAGCAGGCTGGATGCCCCAAAGCGATAGTGACGAGAATCCGCCCAGTCCGCACCGAACAGTTCATCAGCGATAGCCAGGAACTGCTGAGCATCTTCGGCGGTACGCACGCCGCCCGCAGGTTTGAAGCCCACAGTTTTGGATACGCCCATATGGCGGATCACTTCCATCATGATGCGAGCGCTTTCCGGCGTGGCGTTTACGGGTACCTTACCGGTAGAGGTTTTAATGAAATCCGCACCTGCTTTGATAGAGATTTCAGAGGCCTTACGAATAAGCTGCTCTTCTTTCAGCTCACCGGTTTCGATGATCACTTTCAGCAGCACGTTTGCCGCCGCGCACGCATCTTTACAGGCTTTCACCAGATCGAAGCCGACCTGCTCGTTACCAGCCATCAGCGCACGGTACGGGAAGACCACGTCCACTTCATCCGCCCCGTAAGCAATCGCCGCGCGGGTTTCCGCCAGCGCGATCTCAATATCGTCGTTGCCATGCGGGAAGTTAGTCACCGTCGCAATACGGATATCCGGGGTGCCCTGCTCTTTCAGCGTTTTACGCGCAATCGGGATAAAACGCGGATAGATGCAGACTGCTGCCGTGTTGCCAACCGGAGTTTTCGCCTGATGACACAGGGCGATCACTTTTTCATTGGTGTCGTCGTCATTCAGGGTGGTCAGGTCCATCAGTTTCAGTGCGCGCAGGCTGCTTGCAGTTAAATCGCTCATAACATTCTCCAACGGCGTCGCCGTATAAAATTCTCACCTTGCGAGTCTGTTAGTATTCTAACATCGACTCACCGTTACACTTCGATATACATCACAGTTAATGAAAACTACGTACAAATTTGCATTACTGTAATGAGATCAACTTCAAAAAATAGTCCTTTTCTGTCGATTTCTTCTCCACTCAGGCGCATCAGGATCAAAGTGCTGACAGCACATCTTTCTACAATGACGTTATGATCTTCGGCCTATAAAGGAATTACGATGCCTACGACCCATGAAACCGCGCTGCAACAACGTTGCCAACAAATCGTCACCAGCTCACTCCTCAGTCCGGAACAGAAACGTCATTTTCTCGCGCTGGAAGCAGAGAACAACCTGCCTTACCCTTCACTGCCCGCCGGGGCGCGCCAGGCGCTGGACGACGGGGTTATCTGCGATATGTTCGAAGGTCACGCACCGTATAAACCGCGCTATGTGCTTCCCGATTACGCGCGTTTTCTGGCCAACGGTTCAGCATGGCTGGAACTGGAAGGGGCGAAAGATCTGGACGATGCACTGTCTCTTTTGACCATTCTGTATCACCACGTGCCTTCCGTCACATCGATGCCGGTTTACCTGGGGCAACTGGATACGCTGCTGCAACCATATGTGAAAATTCTAACACAAGAAGCGATCGATATTCGAATAAAACGTTTCTGGCGGTATCTCGACAGAACGCTGCCTGACGCTTTTATGCACGCCAACATTGGCCCGGCAGATACCCCCATCACCCGGGCTATTTTACGCGCCGACGCAGAGTTAAAGCAGGTTGCGCCTAATCTGACGTTCATCTACGACCCGGAAATCACCCCCGATGATCTGCTGCTGGAAGTGGCAACAAACATCTGTGAATGCAGCAAGCCGCATATTTCCAATGGGCCGGCAAATGATAAAATTTTCACAAAAGGTCATTATGGTATTGTCAGTTGTTACAACTCTCTGCCGCTTGCCGGTGGCGGCAGCACGCTGGTTCGTCTCAATCTGAAAGCCATTGCCGAGCGCAGCACTTCTGTCTATGACTTCTTTAACCGCACACTGCCGTACTATTGTCAGCAGCAAATTGCCATCATCGATGCGCGATGTGAGTTCCTCTATGAAAAATCACATTTCTTTGAGAATAGCTTCCTGGTGCAAGAAGGTCTGATCGATCCACAACGTTTTGTGCCGATGTTCGGTATGTACGGCCTGGCGGAGGCGGTTAACCTGTTGTGCGAAAAAGCGGGTATGAATGCGCGCTACGGCAAAGATGAGACGGCGAACGATCTGGGCTATCGCATCAGCGCCCAGCTTGCGGATTTTGTCGAAAACACGCCGGTGAAATATGGCTGGCAGCAGCGCGCCATGCTGCATGCCCAGTCGGGGATCAGTTCAGATATTGGCACTACGCCGGGCGCACGTTTGCCCTATGGCGATGAACCGGATCCGATCACCCACCTGCAAACCGTCGCACCACACCACGCGCATTATCAGTCCGGTATCAGCGACATTCTGACGCTCGATGAGACCATCAAGCGTAACCCGCAGGCGCTGGTGCAACTCTGTCTGGGCGCGTTCAAAGCGGGAATGCGCGAGTTTACCGCCAACGTCAGCGGCAACGATCTGGTCCGCGTTACCGGGTACATGGTGCGCCTGTCGGATCTGGAAAAATACCGCGCCGAAGGCTCGCGGACCAATACCACCTGGCTGGGGGAAGAGGCCGCACGCAATACGCATATTCAGGAACGCCAACCTCGTGTCGTCAGTCATGAACAGCAGATGCGCTTCAGTCAGTAAGGTTATCCCGTTCTCCTGCGTGGACGGGCCGGGCAGTCGTCTGGCCCTCTTTCTGCAAGGGTGCAATCTGCGCTGTAAGAATTGCCATAACCCGTGGACCATGGGACGCTGCAACGACTGCGGCGAATGCGTTCCGCAGTGCCCGCACCAGGCGCTGAGTTTCAGTGACGGGAATGTTGTCTGGCATGCCGAGGCCTGCAAACAGTGTGATACCTGTTTGCAGATGTGCCCGCAGCAGGCAACGCCGATGGCGCAAACAATGAGCGTGGACGAGGTATTGCGCCAGATCCGCAAAGCATCATTGTTCATTAAGGGTGTCACCGTCAGCGGCGGCGAAGCCACGACGCAGTTGCCTTTCGTTGTGGATTTGTTTACGGCGATTAAGGCCGACCCGCAGCTCCGGTCGCTGACTTGTCTGGTCGACAGCAATGGGCTGTTGAGCGAAACCGGCTGGCAGAAACTGCTACCGGTTTGCGATGGCGTGATGCTCGATCTCAAAGCCTGGGATAGTGAGCGCCACATCGCACTCACCGGTCGGGATAACGCGCAGATCAAGCGCAGTATTACGCTGTTGGCGCAGCGAGGAAAGCTGGCAGAACTGCGCCTGCTGGTCATCCCCGGGCAGGTGGATTATCTGCAGCACATTGATTCACTCGCCGCATTCATCGGACAACTGGGAAATGTCCCGCTACGACTGAATGCCTTTCATGCGCACGGGGTATACGGTGAGGCAAAATCCTGGCCGAGCGCGACGCCACAAGAGGTGGAGACGCTGGCGCAGGCATTACGGGAACGCGGCGTGACTGAGCTTATCTTCCCTGCACTATATCTCTAGAGTAAATAATGCTGTCGTATTGCGATACAGCGTCTCAGCGATCGCCTCTGCGGGTTCCGGGCGCAGTTCGCATAACACATCGAACACTCTCGCCGCCTGTTCCGGACGATTTGGCTGCCCCTGAAAACCATTCAACGGCATATCCGGCGCGTCGGTCTCCAGCAGCAGCGCCTCCAGCGGCAATCGTGCCATCACGTCACGGGTTTTACTGGCGCGCGGATAGGTAATCGTCCCGCCCACCCCGATTTTGTAGCCCAGTTGCACAAAACGTTCTGCCTGCTGCAGGCTGCCAGCAAAACCATGTACCACCCCGGTACGCGGCAAATCCTGGCGCTTAAGGTGCATCGCCAGCGTGTCATGCGTACGTCGGGAATGCAGGATCACCGGTAAATCGTAGCGTTTTGCTAACCGCAACTGGGCTTCCAGAAACCGTTCCTGCTTCGCGAACTGCGGATCGTCGCGATACCGATCCAGGCCAACCTCACCAATGGCGATCACTTTTGTCGGGCGCGTCGCCAGCGCCTGCTGCAGACGTGCAAGATCCTCATCGGTATGTTTCTCAATCACGATGGGATGCAGCCCCAGCGCGGCATACAACCGGGAAAAGCGTTCCGCCAGCGCCTGCACGCGGGCAAAGTTTTCCGCTGCGGTGGCCGGAATGATGATCTTCTCAATGCCCGCCTCACCCGCGAGTTGCAGGCTGTGGGTTTCATCCCCGGTAAAAGGCGGAAAATCAAAGTGACAGTGGGTATCGATAAAGCGAAAACTCACGCCAGATCCTCATTGCTGAATGTCGTATCGTTAGCCTGCGGCGCATCGCTCACCACCGCCGCATGGGTATCGTTGGCCACCGGTGCTGGTGGAACCACCACTGGCGTCGGCGTGACGATTTGCGGCAGATGGCGTGATAACGGCGGTTCCGCTGCCAGTAGTTTTCCCACGGTCGCCAGGAAGTAGCGCCCACACAGCCGCCCGGTTTTATAATCTTCCCGCAATGCCGGAATCCGGCTTCCCAGCGCCATACTTTTTAGCGGCTTCGGCGGGTAGATTTCAAAGATCTTCAGCTTGCCCGGCGGTTTTTCAATGAATCGCTGAATTTCCGTATAGCTGGCTTCGTGGTGTTGAACCAGATTGAGCAGCGGCTGCAGGCTGCTTTCGCCCAGCCAGCGCTCCATCCGCTTGAACCACTGCGGGGTGTAATACATTTGCGAAGGCACCGTTCGAATCACCACCAGCGTTTTCGCCCCCTGCTTCACGGCCTCACGCACCGGAATGGCATCGCTGATCCCACCATCCAGGTAATTGATCCCCTCCAGCGATACGCCACTACGATAGAACCCTGGGATCGCGCTGGACGCCCGGATCAGATCGAGCCAGTTTTGCGTATTGGGAGAGAAATAGTAGGGCGTGTAGTCATCACCCCGACAGGCGCACATGTAAAACGATTTCCCGGTTTCGAACAGGCGCGAGGCGGTATCCATCTGTAACGGCATCTGACTGGCCGTAGATTCCACCAGCCAGTCGAGATCGATCAGATTCCCACCGCGCACGAAGCGTACCGGGTCAAAGAATTCCCGTCTGGTGGTATAGCGCATGATGACTTTGCGCCCGTAGCCGGGCTGGTTGCACAGATAGGCCGACAGGTTTTGCGCCCCCGCCGAGGTGCCGTAATAGAGATCGAACGGATTAAACTGCGCGCGCATGAACTCGTCCAGTACACCTGCGGTAAAGATGCCACGCTGCCCGCCGCCCTCGCAGACCAACGCCAGGCGACCCGGTTTGAACCTTCTTAATGACAACGGCGCAATATTGCCGAGCGTGACGGGTATACGCTGCCCCACCTCTGCCTTCCTGTTTCTTATTACGTAATGTGTCAAAATAACGCAAATAGACGGCGGCTAAAACCGAAAAAGCCAGTCCACTGGACTGGCTTGACAGCAAAATCATTGTACGCCTTACGCGCTAGGGCCGCTTACGCCCTGTAAACAGGCTGACCAGGAAGAGAATAATCCCGACGACGAAGACAATTTTCGCCGCGCCCGCTGCCGTACCGGCCAGTCCACCAAATCCCAGAGCGGCGGCAATTAACGCGATAACCAGAAATATAATGCCCCAACGAAACATACGCTTCTCCTTTACCATAGTTAATGTCGACCGCTTGATATGAGCGCTCAGGCTGCTCATTCACGCTATTGTTTGTGTAGTGCTAGTGCTCATGACGTCCTCCGACCGGGGCCGGAGGAGAAAACGAAGACTTACTGCGCTTTCAGATCGTTTTTGACGCTTTTTACGCCATCAACGGCTTTCGCGATGCTCTCAGCGCGCTCGATTTGCGCCTGGGAATCCACGGTGCCGGAAAGCTGGACCACACCATCGGTCGTTTCTACTTTCACTTTGCGAGAAGGAACGATGTCATCCGCCAGCAGTTTCGCTTTGATCTCACTGGTGGTTGCCGTATCGCCGGCATAGCCTTTCACGGAGTCTGATTTGCTGTCGCGCACGTGGAGTTTGTCGCTGACGGAGGTTACGCCTTCAACACCTTTCGCCACGGTCACGGCCGCTTCCGCCTGCGCCTGGCTTTCGACGAAGCCGCTCAGCGTCACGACTTTCTGCTCGGTTTTGACG
This sequence comes from Citrobacter sp. RHB35-C17, assembly GCF_013816795.1. Taxonomy (NCBI): domain Bacteria; kingdom Pseudomonadati; phylum Pseudomonadota; class Gammaproteobacteria; order Enterobacterales; family Enterobacteriaceae; genus Citrobacter; species Citrobacter sp. RHB35-C17. The sequence goes on from NZ_CP057150.1 coordinate 3,945,663, forward strand.
GAAATATCGGTGCTCTTAATGTTTTCATGATCCACCAGTGCCGCTTTCACTTTGGCGGTAATGGCGCTGTCATCCATGAAATTACCGACTTTATTCATAGAGCTATCGACTTTCTGCCCTGCGCTTTCTACACCGGATTGCGCTTTATCCATTGTGGTGTTTTCTGCATACGCAGAACCCGTTGCCACAGAGGAGGTCAACATCACGGCCAGCAGAGTTTTAGAAATCTTCAGTCTTGTCATAGTCATCGATTTTTTCCTGTATGGTTTGCTCATAATTTGAGCTCAGGCAACATAAGGTTGCATTGCTGAATGTGGTGAAAAATTCACCCAGCTCAGAAGTCAATGGCGGCGGTCACAATCACGCAACAGAAAAGGTGATGATGATACGCTGACAGGTGCCCCTCTGAGTCAGTTATTAATATCGTGACTACACCAGACATTAGCTTTAACTACTTATATTCACGAGTTGAACGGTATTTAAAGCCAATGTTTATGTCATCACTTTGTTAAATATAGATCACAATTTTGAAAAAGCGCGTAGGATTGCATAAAAAACAGGCAGTCATAAGCAAAACAGAGGGATTTAAGAACATTCCGCAAGGGGATAATAAGGCTGGAAAAGTCGCAGGGCGCAGCGACAGCCGCGCCCTGAAGGGGTAATTAGTGTTCGCGCGTCTTACGGAACTGAACGTCTGGATAACGCTCTTGCGTCAGGTTGAGGTTCACCATCGTCGGTGCGATGTAGGTCAGGTTATCACCGCCATCCAGTGCCAGCTGAACTTCATTCTTACGCTTAAACTCTTCGAATTTCTTCGCATCAGCACATTCCACCCAGCGTGCCGTCGCCACGTTGACAGATTCATAAATGGCTTCAACGTTGTACTCGCTCTTCAGACGGGCAACAACCACGTCGAACTGCAGTACCCCGACCGCGCCCACAATCAGATCGTTATTGGCGATCGGACGGAACACCTGTACCGCACCTTCTTCGGAAAGCTGTACCAGCCCCTTCAGCAACTGTTTCTGCTTCAGCGGATCTTTCAGGCGAATACGACGGAACAGTTCCGGCGCGAAGTTCGGTATACCGGTGAACTTCATCATTTCACCCTGGGTGAAAGTATCGCCAATCTGGATTGTACCGTGGTTGTGCAGACCGAGGATATCGCCCGGGTAAGCCTCTTCTACATGCGAACGGTCACCGGCCATAAAGGTCAGCGCGTCAGAGATCACCACGTCTTTGCCGATACGGACCTGACGCATCTTCATGCCTTTTTCGTACTTGCCGGAAACAACGCGCATGAATGCCACGCGGTCACGGTGTTTCGGATCCATGTTGGCCTGAATTTTAAAGACAAAGCCAGTGAACTTCTCTTCTTCCGCTTCCACCACGCGCGTATCGGTCTTGCGTGGCATTGGCGCTGGCGCCCACTCCACCAGACCATCCAGCATGTGGTCAACGCCGAAGTTACCCAGTGCGGTACCAAAGAAGACCGGGGTAATTTCGCCCGCCAGGAACAGCGCTTTATCAAACTCGTTAGAGGCGCCCTTCACCAGTTCCAGTTCGTCACGCAACTGCTGCGCCAGATCCTCGCCAACGGCCGCGTCGAGATCCGGGTTATCCAGACCTTTAACGATGCGCACTTCCTGAATGGTATGGCCTTTACCCGTCTGATACAGATAGGTTTCATCTTTATAGAGGTGATAAACCCCTTTGAACAGCTTGCCGCAGCCAATCGGCCAGGTGATCGGCGCACAGCCGATTTTCAGCTCGTTCTCAACTTCGTCCAGCAACTCCATCGGGTCACGGATGTCGCGGTCGAGTTTGTTCATAAAAGTCAGGATCGGCGTATCGCGCAGACGGGTGACTTCCATCAGCTTACGGGTACGATCCTCGACGCCTTTCGCGGCGTCGATCACCATCAGACAGCAGTCCACTGCCGTCAGGGTACGATAGGTATCTTCGGAGAAGTCTTCGTGCCCCGGGGTGTCCAGCAGGTTAACCAGGCAGTTGTGATACGGAAATTGCATCACGGAGGTGGTAATGGAGATCCCACGCTGCTTTTCCATTTCCATCCAGTCTGATTTCGCATGCTGGCTGGAACCACGGCCTTTTACCGTACCGGCAGTCTGGATCGCCTGTCCGAACAGCAACACCTTCTCAGTGATAGTCGTTTTACCCGCATCCGGGTGAGAAATAATGGCAAAAGTGCGGCGCTTGGCCACCTCCTGCAAATAAGGAGACAACGTCATAGTTCATTCTTCTTGAGTAAACGCGGCATCGCACCGCGCATGTTGAATACGAAAAATTGCGGCTATTTTACCCATCAGCGGGGGGGAGGCAATCAGTGTTTACACAGGAGCAGCTCCAGTTCGTGTAATGACGATACGGTCCAGGTCGGCTCGATGCCTTCGGGCTGCTCGCGATGATGCGCATTCAGCCAGCAGGTAGAAAGCCCGGCGTTGATGCCGCCAAGAATATCGGACGCGGCGGTATCTCCAACCATCAGCACCCGATCACGATCGGGATTGCCCGCCTGCGCCAGGGCGTAATCAAAAATCTTCGGATCCGGCTTCGCCACGCCCACTTCTTCAGAAATGACCAGCAAATCAAAATAGTCGCGTAGTCCCGTGCGCTCCAGGCGGATCTGCTGTAAGGAGGTGAAACCGTTGGTAATAATGCCAATTTTGGCTTTGCCGCGTATCGCATTGAGCAGCGAAACGGCCCCTGGCAGCGGCGCGCAAATTTCGGCCATCGCGTTCATAAAGGCATCGTTAAGCGAGCCCGGCTCAACCTTTAACCGTTCTGCCCAGCTCTGGAAGCGGGCATGCTGAAGCTGTAATGAGGTGATCGCGCCGTTCTGATAATCCACCCATAGCGGTTTATTCACGGCCTGGTAGTCCTGAAAATCCTCAGCGGTAAAGGTGATGCTGTAGTCGAGAAACATCCGCTGTAAGCCAGTAAACGAGTCAAACGTGAACAGCGTTTCGTCGGCATCAAAGAAAATCCAGTCCCACTTCATCATTACACCTTCTTTTACATACTGATTGGCAGTGCCATTATGATGGCGTCCTCACGACCGTCAGCGGTCGGATAATAATTGCGGCGAATCGTTGCCTCGTTGAAGCCTAAGCTTTCATACAGTGCGATGGCGGCAACGTTGGAAGCGCGAACCTCCAGCCACAGCGTCAGGACGCCGCGTTTTTCTAATTCATCAATGAGATGTTCCAGCAGCGCTTTCCCTAATCCCCGGCGCTGAAAATCGGGATCAACGGCAATGTTGAACAGCGTAGCTTCATCCAGCACTACCTGCGTAATGGCAAACGCCGCCATTCTCCCCTCTACCGTCAATTGATAGTTGAGATAACGCTCCCCCTGATTACTGGCAAACGTGTGCTCACTCCAGGGAAACGCATGGGCGCGCTTTTCAATCTGAAACGCGGCGGGTAAATCACTCTGACTGAGGGAAGAAATCGTGTTCATGTGTGCAGATTTGTTGCCATAGTGCGGCGCGTGCCGTTGGGTTTACCCGCAATTCATCAAATGCCGGCGTTGCAATCTGCGCGCCTTCCAGCGTCAGCGGCGCATCTGTACCCAGTCGCCAGCTGTTGCAGCGGCTGCCCTGCGGCAGCATCGCGACGCGTTCGGGCGTCACCTGCAATACCTGATCGGGGCTCAGCGTTAAGGCTCGCAGAATGTCACTGACCAGAGGTTCTGTCAGCGGCGGCAGTGTTTCACCGACCATCACCAGACGGACGTGCGCAGGAATGGAAATCGCGATCTCTCCCTGCAACGCGCCGGGGCGACGCAGCGACCACTGGGTAATGCCCAGTTGCTGTAACTGCCAGTCTCGTCGGGTTGTCATAGCGAATCGCTCCTGTATTCAGGGGCGCAAATATAGCAAATTAGTCGAATAGACGCCATCAAACGTCTATAATCGCCCGCTGTATGAATTAAGGAGTTTTCCATGTCTGCTTTTACCCCGGCAAGTGAAGTCTTGCTGCGCCACAGTGATGATTTCGAACAAAGCCGTATTCTGTTTGCCGGAGACTTGCAGGATGACCTGCCCGCGCGCTTTGAAAGCGCAGACCGCCGCGTGCATACCCAACAGTTCCACCACTGGCAGGTGCTGAGCCGCCAGATGGGCGACAACGCACGTTTCAGCCTTGTCGCACAAGCGCAAGACGTTGCCGACTGTGACACCTTTATCTATTACTGGCCGAAAAACAAGCCGGAAGCCCAGTTCCAGTTGATGAATATTCTGTCGCTGCTTCCTGTGGGAACCGACATTTTCGTAGTCGGTGAAAACCGCAGTGGCGTACGTAGCGCCGAGCAAATGCTGGCGGAATATGCCCCGCTGAACAAAATTGACAGCGCGCGTCGTTGCGGCCTGTATCATGGTCGTCTGGAAACGCAGCCGATGTTTGATGCCGATAAATTCTGGGGCGAGTACCACGTTGATGGGCTGACGATCAAAACCTTGCCTGGCGTCTTCAGCCGCGATGGTCTGGATGTCGGCAGCCAGTTACTGCTCTCCACGCTGACACCACACACTAAAGGTAAAGTGCTGGACGTCGGCTGTGGCGCAGGTGTACTTTCTGTCGCGCTGGTCAGTCACTCACCGAAAGTGCGTTTAACGCTCTGTGACGTCGCCGCGCCGGCGGTGGAAGCCAGTCGCGCCACCCTGGCGGCGAATGGCATTGAGGGCGAAGTCTTTGCCAGCAACGTCTTCTCTGAAGTGACGGGGCGCTTTGATATGATCATCTCTAACCCACCGTTCCATGACGGCATGCAAACCAGCCTTGATGCCGCACAATCTCTGATTCGCGGTGCCGTACGTCATCTGAACAGTGGTGGCGAACTGCGCATTGTTGCTAACGCCTTCCTGCCGTATCCGCAGGTACTGGATGAGACCTTTGGCTTCCACGAGGTCATCGCCCAAACCGGACGCTTCAAAGTGTATCGTACGGTCATGACCCGCCAGGCGAAAAAAGCCTAGTCGCGATAACGGCCATGCGAATGGCCGTTGAGAGGGATGACAAACCTCATCCCGATACCGAACAAGCAGAGATCACCTCATTAAAAACAAGGAAAATCAACTCATTGATTTTCGTCTGATAACCACAAAGAAGGAAAAACCACGTTTTTTCCTTCTTTGTCAGTAGCCTGAACGGCCATGCGAATGGCCGTTTTTGCAGCAATCACCGCTATCCTACGTAATTAACTATTGACGAAAAACTGAAAACCACTAGAATGCGCCTCCGTGGTAGCGATTCTTTTTAAGAATCGATGGTATGCGAAGGTGGCGGAATTGGTAGACGCGCTAGCTTCAGGTGTTAGTGTCCTTACGGACGTGGGGGTTCAAGTCCCCCCCCTCGCACCATAAACCACGTTGATATTGCTCGCACTGGGCGAAGGTGGCGGAATTGGTAGACGCGCTAGCTTCAGGTGTTAGTGTTCTTACGGACGTGGGGGTTCAAGTCCCCCCCCTCGCACCAACGAGGCGATATCAAAAAGTAAGATGACTGTGCGAAGGTGGCGGAATTGGTAGACGCGCTAGCTTCAGGTGTTAGTGTCCTTACGGACGTGGGGGTTCAAGTCCCCCCCCTCGCACCAATTATCTTACCTTCCTCTCCAAAATTCATCCCTGATTCCAGTTCATCATCACCAGCATCATTCCGCCGATCAACACAACGCATGATGGTAACAATACAAAGTGCCGCAAATGTTTGTGATAAAGCATAGCCGGTGTCAGCAGTAACCCGAATACAATAATGGTCTTCCATGCCCCGAGAGAAAGATCGGCAAACGCCAGCCCGGCAATCACGATCCCCGGCAGCAAGACTCCCCATCCACTGCCCAGCGCCCGTTGCAACATGGTTTCACCTCTCATACCGATAATGATAACCAATATCATATGATAAATTTTCTCATTTGTCAGTAATCCATAGACCACTTACATGAGCTTTACTTAAGTAATGATGACACGAATTATTTAAGGTGATAAATTGCACAGCGGTAAACATAGAGACACAATAATCTGAACTTAAGCGAGCATCTTCTCGCCCATTATTTGTGTGACCTGAACAGTGTAATTGTTAGATAAATAATGACGTTAAGATATGACTGCACAATCCTGGCAAACTCTGCGCACGAAAAAATACCAACTCTCTCTGCGACTCTTTTTGTTTCTCAACGCTGTTTCCGCGTTGTTTGCCGTAGCCTTTCCGATCTTTCCCAGTAAAACCATCTCCACACCAGGATCTCTCATCCTTGTGCTGAGCACTGCGTTACTGACATGGCATGTAAAGTATGCGAAGAAGCGGATTAATCTCCATGCTATCTCGCTACTCTTTGGTGGGTTATGGGCAGCGCACATTACGCTGAAATACCTGGCTCAGCAGAATCCTGACTATTCTTTTTTGCTGGTTGCACTGCTGACGGTGTTATTTATTGGCTCAATTGCTTTTGCCAATAATATCATCGCTTTCACCCTTCATTCGCTGCCATCCTTATTCGTCTGTTTATGGCTAAACGGCCACGAACATGGCCTGCAGTTACTCTTTTTTATGGCCCTGCCCATGGCCGGTATCGCGATTCAGCATGTGATTCAAAAGCGCTATGACGACTTCGCCCAGCAACTGATGTTCAAACTGCTCGCCGAAAAAGAGACACTGACTGACCTGAGCATGCTTGACCCATTAACGGGCCTGTACAATCGGCGGGGACTCCAGCATAAGCTGAAAGCCGTGCTGGAACTCGACACGCATGAACATTACGTTTTACTGATCGACATCGACCATTTCAAAGCCTACAACGATCACTATGGGCATATGATGGGCGATCAGGCGCTGATCCGCGTTTCTGCTGCGATCCGCAACGCTGTGCGTTCACGTGATGTCGTCGCCCGGTTTGGGGGAGAAGAGTTTATGGTGTTACTGACGGCGATCGACCCACAAACCGCCCGCACGGTAGCGGAACGCATCCGACAGAATGTTTACGATCTCAAAATTCCCCATATGTTCAATGAGAGCGTCGCAACTCACGTCACGATCAGTATCGGTATTGCGCCTCTGGTGGGGAGCGATGTCGAAGGAGCCATTCTTCATGCCGATCAGGCGCTCTATAAAGCTAAGGATTTGGGTCGTAACCATATTTTAGTCAGTGACGATCCGGGTATCGCCTGACGAACGATGGCGCATTCGTGCGCCGTTAAACGTCAGCTGACAAAGATCTTGCTATCGGTTATCGCTATCGTTAGGATTGGCAATCATTATCATTTAGATTACTATCCAGACTATGGCCTATCGTTCCGCACCGATCATTGACGATGTCATCTGGCGAACGCATCTCCAGCCACAGATGCCCTCGCTGGCCGAAGCCGTACGCGCAACCATAGCCCAGACGCGTGAGCATCTGCTGGATTTTATCCGTCTGGATGAACCCGCACCACAAAGTGCGATGACGCTGGCACAATGGTGTCGCCCCAGCGAGCTTCAGTCTCTGCTGGCAATTTACTCCGATCATATTTATCGTAACCATCCCACGCAGTCGCGCGAAAATAAGCCGCTAATCTCGCTGTGGGCGCAGTGGTACATCGGTCTGATGGTACCTCCCCTCATGCTAGCCCTGCTCACGCAGGAAACAGCCATTGATGTCTCGCCCGAACATATCCACGTTGAGTTTCACGAAACCGGGCGTGCTGCGTGCTTCTGGATCGACGTACATCAGGATCAACTGGCGACAACGCAATCCCCGCAGGCACGCATGGAAACGCTGGTTAAGCAGGCGCTGACGCCGGTCATCCAGGCACTAGAGGCGACCGGAGAGATCAACGGCAAACTTATCTGGAGCAATACCGGCTATCTGATTAACTGGTATCTCACTGAAATGAAACCGCTGCTGGGTGAAACATTGTTGAATACGCTGCGCCAGACCTGCTTCTTTGAAAAGCAGTTGTCCTGTGGGGCTGACAACCCGCTCTGGCGTACGGTCGTCCCTCGTGAAGGCGTCTTGGTACGCAGAACATGCTGTCAGCGTTATCGTCTGCCGGACGTTCAGCAGTGTGGTGACTGTACGCTGAAGTAGTCAGGGAGCGTTCGCCCCCTGATGATAACTACGCAATCTGCTCGTTTTCCGCGTCTGAACGTTGTGCCTCTTCCGCCTCTTGTTCCAGCAGTTGCTTCTCGTACACTTTAAAGAACGGGAAGTAGATGACGGCTGAAACGATTGCCAGAAGCACCACCAGAATTGCAGCACGATAATCCCAGCCTAATGCCCACGCGGCTCCGACTGGCGCTGGCGCAGTCCATGGCACAACCGAAATTACACGACCAATCAGATCCAGTTTCATCGCCGCCCATGCCAGCACGGCGTTCACCATCGGCGCTAACAGGAAAGGAATAAAGAACACCGGATTCATAACAATTGGCGTACCGAAAATCACCGGCTCGTTAATGTTAAAGATACTGGGTACTACGCTCAGTCGGCCTATTGAGCGCAGATGTACGGAACGACTGCGCAGATAGCAAATCACCAGCCCCATCGTCGCACCCGACCCGCCAATCACGATGAAGAACGTCCAGAATGCCTCCATGAAAATATGCGGTAACGGTGCCCCCTGCGCCAGCGCAGTCTGGTTCATACCCAGGTTGGTCAGCCAGAACATTTGCAGCATCCCGGAGACGATCGCCGCACCATGAATACCGGCAAACCACAACAGATGACCAATCAGTACCGCCAGTAAAATCGCTGGCAGAGAATCGGCAGCGGATACCAGCGGTTTGAAGATGGACATAATGGCTTGTGGGATGAGCATGTCGAACTGTGCCTGAATCAGCAGGCTGAGTGGGTATAATGTCAACACCACCACCAGCACCGGGATCAGCAGATCGAATGAGTTTTTGATCATCGGCGGGACCTGATCGGGTAAACGAATGCCGATGTTATGCGCTTTCAGAAAGCGCATCATTTCTACGCAGTAAAGCGCCACCAGAATCGCCGTAAAAATCCCCGTTCCGCCGAGGCTGTCCACCGGCAGAGTGCCTTTTGTTTTAGGCGCGGCGACCAGTAAGAACGCCATGATAGAGAGCATGGCGCACATGAACGGGTCCAACTGATATGACTTGACGTAATGTTTGCCCAGGTTATAGGCAATGGCGGCACAGATGTAGATCGACATGATCCCCATGGTCATATCAAAGGGGGTCAGGATCTGCCCTTCAAACTGCTTCGCCAGATCCAGCCAGGTCCGGGCAAAGCCCCAGGTGGTATCGGGTGAAAACGGAGGATAGGCAAATACCAACAAAAACGATCCGACAATCATAAATGGCATCGCAGAGATAAAGCCGTCACGGATAGCCATAACATGACGCTGTGAAGAAATGCGCCCGGCAATCGGGCTGACATAGTTTTCAACAAACCGGAAAATCACATTAAAGACTGCATGGTTGGTAGATTTCATAAGTGGCTCTTTTTATGTGATACAGAGGAAGTGACAGCTCCAGTATTAATCGCTCTTTCGAGGACTGCAACCGGTTACGGTAACCGGTTTCCGTGAATGTGAAGAGGATCGAAAAATCGCCCATGTTGCTGGTTTGTTACATTAAAATATTTACAGTACTGGAAGACTTATGCCAAATTACGCCAGCAGTTTTCTGAAGCGTTGAGGACTGTAGAAATGGTGTCAGGAGAATCAAATGAGTCTGCAATCGGTACGGCAATTTTTAGCCGAACATGCCCCGGATATTGAAATCATTGAATTAAATCAAAGCACCGCGACGGTTGAGCTGGCGGCAAAAGCGCATAACGTACAGCCCGGACAGATAGCGAAGACCCTTTCGTTGAAGGTTAAGGACGCTATCATCCTGGTCGTCGCCAAAGGCGATGCAAGACTGGACAATAAAAAACTCAAAAGCACTTTCGGTGCCAAAGCCCGTATGCTGAGCAGTGATGAAGTCGTCAACGCGACAGGACATCCCGTTGGCGGGGTTTGTCCTTTCGGGCTGGAAACCCCGTTGCCTGTTTATTGTGACGTCTCTTTACGATCGTTCACCGAAGTCCTTCCGGCCGCCGGTGCCACTCATAGCGCAGTGCGTATTACGCCAGAGCGCATGGCTGAGCTGACTTCCGCCACCTGGGTTGATGTGTGCCAGTAAACATCAACCCTTTGCTTTCGCGGCGATTAAAGCAGAATATCCGCCGCATGCAGTAAACTGGCGTCAGAATTGACGCCCAGTTTCGACATCACATTAAACTTGTGCGCCCGGATGGTTTTAATATTTCGCGCCAGTTCTGTCGCGATTTGCGGCATTGAATAACCGCAGGACATGAAGCGCAAAATCTCACGCTCTGTCGGGCTCAGCATACGACTCTGATTGAGATACCAGAGATTGCTGTTACTTTCGCTGATCCGCCGCGTACCGCCTAGCGCAGTAAATAACGCCTCCTGCAGCGCGGGGAGCGAAGCGGCTTTGCTCAGTACGCCATCCAACGGTAAGGGCGACAGTGCGCTGATTAAACGCGCTTCAACATCATCATCCGCGATCACCAGGCGACGCATGCCGGGATAATTTTCAGCCAGTTCGATCAGACTCATCAACCCCACCCGCCTGTCTTTTCTGATCGAGGAGAGAGAGAAAATAATGGCAGAAAAAGCAGTCGTACCCATCGCCTGTTGAAAATCATCCAGCGTCAAATAGAGGTGTAATTTATATTGGCTATCAAACGTTGCGTTAAATAAACTCTGAATACCAATACCACTCATAACACATTTTTCTATGAGTGCGACATTTCGCGTACAGTTTCTATTTTCCATTCTGCTGTCTCTCCATATACTGAAGGTAAATTCAGCTCCCTGGCTCCCTGAGAACTGTTAATCCATGCGTACATTTCCGCATTACTGTGTATTGATAATCGGCGCATCGCGCTATTTTTTTGGGCGCTGATGGTTTTGTTACTTTTTTTAAGTAATGCCGCAATCTGATTAATCCCCCAACCTTTCCCCAGCAGGCGCAGTACTTTTCGCTCTGATAGCGTTAAAAGAATGGCGTGAGAACCAAATTCCAGAGGTTCTAATTCTGGGGGTGACAACAGCATTTTGCTGATTCGGTCAGGGCTGCTGTGTCCCGAGCGGATAGTACTTACCAGACTCTCAATCGGTTCGACATCAGACAGCAGCGTACTGGAGGGGCGCATCAACAATTCGACCGCCTGCGCGTAATACGCGCGCGACACCATGAAAACCCAGTGGATATCACGGTATTGAGAAAGAAGTGCGTAGAATCGCTCGCAGACAGTGCGCGGGTGATGGCAGTCACCGGTTAAATCCACGATCACCAATTCCGTCCGACGCAGTTGTAGTGGCGTGAGTTCTTCTACGACACTACAGATGGTGAGTTCATACTCCGGGAAATGCAGTTGCATAACCCCGTGGAGTCCCGCTTGTATCACGGGAACTTTACTGATGACAATTCCGTTTTTGCAGCATCCTGGCAACATATATCCTCCATATTCATATGCTTTTATCTTTCTGTTATTAATGAATCGCATTTGAATTAACACATACAATTATGCAATACAAAAAACAAAACAATAGACAATATGAATTGTTTATCCCTGGTGTTTTAACGTTAATTCCGTAAAATGCGGTTATACAACTATCACGGGGTATAATACAAGTCGATATTGTCGATAGATACGTCGCATTCCAGAACAGGATATTAAACATTCTTATTTTATATATGAATTTTTTATTTATCCAAATTTGGACAAGCTATTTATTCTTAATATATTCCCGGTATGCCTTCGGAGACAACGCGGCGTGTTTTTTAAAGAAGCGGGAAAAATAGGTAACATCGCTGAATCCCAGATAGTCGGAGATCTGGCTTACCGTCATGCTGGTATATTGCAGGCTACGTTTGGCTTCGAGCATCAACCGCTGATGCAAAACGCTTAATGCACTGCAATGATGAAATTCACGGCATAACTGATTCAGGTAATTTGCGGAAAGCCCGATTCGATGCGCGTATTCTGCAAGGGGAAGATGTTCGCGATAGTGGCTCTCAATCTGCCGGGCAAAAAGGCGTATTGCGCTACGCCGGCGCGCCAGGGTGTCATTCGGTGGCTGAACCGGCAGACGCTGCCGACGAAGCCAGACCAGCAGCGCGCTCAGCAATGAAAACAGCATCATTTCCCGCGCCTCGTTATCCGTCTGATACTCCCTCTGCAAGGCGGAAAACAACGTGCGGATGTGGCTGCGAGACTGAGCCACCGGCACGCACTGAGGGGTAGTGAGCAATGACAACGGCTGTGGGAACTGAGACTCCAGGCGGCCAATCAGCGGTAACGCCAGAGAAAGAACGTAACCTTGCGTTCCGGGGGAAAAGCGAAAACCGTGGACACAAAGCGCAGGGACGACCTGAATACAGGCATCACGCATCACCGTCGTCTGCCCCTCGATTTCAATCGTTGCCTCCCCCCGATGCAAGTAGAGCAACTGGACGATCTCCGCATGCTGATGCACCCGAATATGCCACTCATATAAACTGCTGCGCTGATGAATTGATTCGCAGTGCAGCAGGTCGGGAGTGGGCCATCCCTGGTGTTCACCATACAATTTAAAAACAGGGACAATGTCAGCCGGTGGCATCATTTTTCCTCATTACTCACCAATCTTTTCGTAAGGCAGTCCGACATAGTTCTCCGCGATCGTCGTCAGTCCCGCTTGCGAGCCCAGATAGTACTGACGGTCCGCCTCCTGCATCTTGCGATCAAAATCGCTCTTTCCCTGAAAATCATGCAGCAGATGGGTCATAAACCAGCTGAAACGCTCCCCCTTCCATACCCGGTTCAGGGCCAGTCGGGAATAGGTCGCCAGCAGGTCGTTACGCCCGTGCTGATAGTACTGCGTCAAAATACGCCATAAATAATTCACATCAGACGCGGCCAGATTCAGTCCCTTTGCACCGGTCGGCGGCACGATATGCGCCGCATCACCAACCAGAAAGAGCTTGCCATATTGCATCGGTTCCACCACGTAGCTACGTAATGGTGCGATACTCTTTTCAAGTGAGTGACCAGTCACTAACTTCATGGCCAGTTCATCAGGCAGACGCCGTTTCAGCTCGCCCCAGAAACGCTCATCGCTCCAGGAGTCCACCTGCTCGCTGAGCGGGACCTGCAAATAGTAGCGACTTCGTGTTAGTGAGCGCTGACTACAAAGTACAAATCCGCGCTCATGATGCGCATAAATCAACTCCGGATTGACTGGCGGCGTATCGGCCAGCAGCCCCAGCCAACCAAACGGCCAGATGCTTTCGTATTCGCGAATGACATCACGCGGAATACTTTGTCGGGAAACGCCGTGGAATCCATCACACCCGGCAATGAAGTCGCACTCAATGCGGCACTTCTCCCCTTCTTTCTCAAACGTGACAAAAGGACGGTCACTTTTAGCACCGTGAATGTCTACCTGCTGAACGCCATAAATCGTAGGCGCACCACAGTCGCTACGCGCTTGCATCAGGTCCCGTGTGACTTCCGTTTGTCCGTAGACCATCACGCTTTTGCCGCCGGTCAATTCACTCAGCGCGACGGGAATGCGTTTGCCATCAAAAATAAACTCAACGCCATGATGTACGAGACCTTCGCTGTCCATGCGCTGCGCCACACCAGCTTCCCGCAAAAGCGAAACCGTCCCACTCTCGAGGATCCCCGCCCGGATGCGCCCCAGCACATACTCCGGCGTCTGACGTTCAATGATGAGTGTGCGGATCCCCACCTTATGCAGTAATTGCCCCAGTAGCAGGCCGGAAGGTCCTGCCCCAATAATTGCGACCTGAGTTTTCATCACATTCCTCGTCTGCATCGTTGATTATTTGTTTAATCAATGTTGAATAAAAGTTTCAAATTGCATTTTTGATAAGCAGACACAGAAAAAGAAGGGCTAAATGCGGTTAAAAATTGCACTTTTCACCGATTTAGCAAAACTGTGGCGCAGTTCAAATTCCGACCGCCGTAGAGCGGGTTCTTTTTTCAACAGAAAGATTGATCTCAGCCGGAGCCAAAAAACGCGCACTTCGTGATACAAAGATGTCTTTCGTCATTCGACAGTACGTAACGCGTCTTTTCAGCCAGGGCGAGTCATGCAAGAAGAGCAGTCATTACAGCGAACGGTTACACGGTTATGCATTCAGTGTGGGCTTTTTTTACTGCAACACGGCGCGGAGAGCGCGTTGGTTGATGAACTCTCTACCCGACTTGGGCTGGCATTGGGGATGGACAGCGTCGAAAGCGCTATCTCCTCCAATGCTATCGTTCTGACCACTATTAAAGATGGGCAATGCCTGACCTCCACGCGAAAAAACCAGGATCGCGGCATTAATATGCATGTGGTCACTGAGGTTCAGCACATCGTCATTCTCGCCGAACATAAGCTGCTGGATTACAAAGGCGTCGAGAAACGTTTCAGCCAGGTCAGGCCCCTGCGCTATCCGCGCTGGCTGGTCGCGTTGATGGTCGGTCTCTCCTGCGCCTGCTTCTGTAAGCTGAATAACGGCGGTTGGGACGGCGCGGTGATTACCTTTTTTGCCAGCATGGTGGCTATGTATATTCGTCAAATCCTGGCGCATCGTCATTTGCATCCACAGATCAACTTTTGCGTCACGGCTTTTGTCGCGACCACCATTTCCGGCCTGATGTTACACCTTCCCGCCTTTAGCCAGACGCCCACGGTGGCGATGGCCGCCAGCGTCCTGCTGCTGGTTCCCGGTTTTCCGCTGATCAACGCGGTGGCGGATATGTTTAAAGGACACATCAATACCGGTCTGGCGCGCTGGGCGATCGCCAGCTTGCTGACGCTCGCAACCTGCGTGGGCGTGGTCATGGCGCTGACACTTTGGGGGCTTCGCGGATGGGTATAATCGATTTCATTCTCGCGCTGATGCAGGACATGCTGCTTTCCGCGATCCCGGCACTGGGGTTTGCGATGGTCTTTAACGTCCCCCACCGCGCCCTGCCCTGGTGCGCGCTGCTCGGTGCGCTCGGTCACGGTTCGCGTATGGTGATGATGACCGCCGGGTTTAATATTGAATGGTCAACGTTTGTTGCCTCGCTGCTTGTCGGCAGCATCGGCATCCAATGGTCGCGCTGGTATCTGGCGCATCCCAAAGTGTTTACCGTTGCGGCGGTGATCCCGATGTTCCCCGGAATTTCAGCCTACACGGCAATGATCTCTGCGGTGAAAATCGGCCACTTCGGCTACAGCGAACCGTTGATGATTACGCTGCTGACCAATTTCCTGAAAGCCTCGTCGATTGTGGGCGCGCTTTCGATCGGACTCTCCGTGCCCGGCTTGTGGCTCTACCGAAAACGCCCACGCGTTTAATCGCCGCGGCAGGCGCATCCCTGCCGCTCCTCCTCATCGGTGTGTTACTATAGAAGCAGTGTCCCTTCTCGGTTGTAGTCGGTATTGAGAAACGTTATGTCATCCAGAATTTTGACCCCGGACGTCATTGGTATTGACGCCTTATTACACGATCACCAGACGGTGCTGGCGAAGTCTGAAGCTGGCGCGGTGGCGGTGTTTGCCAATAACGCCCCGGCTTTTTATGCGCTGACCCCCGCACGCCTGGCGCAACTGCTGGCGCTCGAAGAAAAGCTCGCTCGTCCTGGGAGCGATGTGACGCTGGATGCACAGTTTTATGAAGAACCGCAACCGGTGCCGGTCGCCGTACCGCTGGGGAAATTCGCCATGTATCCCGCCTGGCAGCCGGATGCCGACTTTCAGCGTCAGGCCGCACTGTGGGGCGTGGCGTTAAGAGAGCCGGTCACCGCTGAAGAGCTGGCTTCGTTCGTGACTTACTGGCAAGCGGAAGGCAAAGTGTTTCATCATGTGCAGTGGCAGCAAAAACTGGCGCGCAGCGTCCAGATCGGCCGCGCAAGCAACGGCGGCCTGCCGAAGCGCGATGTGAACACGATCTCGGAAATTGATACTCGTATTCCGCCAGGCTTTAGGGGGTAATAATGAAAAACGTTGGCGATCTAATGAAACGTCTGCAAAAAATGATGCCCGCCCATATCGAACCGGCGTTCAAAACGGGTGAAGAGCTGCTGGCATGGCAGAAGGAGCAAGGTGAAATTCGTGCCGCCGCACTGGCTCGCGAAAACCGGGCGATGAAAATGCAGCGCACTTTTAACCGTTCCGGCATCCGTCCATTACATCAAAACTGCTCGTTCGATAACTACCACGTTGAGAATGATGGTCAGATGAATGCCTTAAGCAAAGCACGACAATATGTTGAAGCTTTCGATGGTAATATAGCGGGCTTTATTTTTTATGGTAAACCAGGTACTGGGAAAAACCACCTGGCTGCGGCAATCTGCAACGAGCTGCTGCTGCGCGGGAAGTCAGTGCTGATAATCACCGTGGCGGACATCATGTCGGCGATGAAAGAGACGTTCAGCAATCGCCAAACCAGCGAAGAGCAGTTGCTCAACGATTTGAGCAATGTTGATCTGCTGGTCATCGATGAAATTGGTATGCAAACCGAATCACGCTATGAAAAGGTGATCATCAACCAGATCGTCGATCGTCGTTCCTCTTCAAAGCGCCCGACTGGCATGCTCACTAACAGTAGTATGGAAGAGATGACCAAACTGCTGGGTGAACGCGTGATGGATCGCATGCGATTGGGCAACAGCTTGTGGGTAACTTTCGATTGGGACAGTTTCCGCAGTCGGGTAACCGGCAAAGAGTATTAAGACCATTCTTAGACTGAGCGGCGCTATACTCCGACAAAGTTCTATACACGAGTAATCACAATGAAAACGACAAAACGTTTGCTGTGCTGCGCGATCGCGGCCAGCGCCTGCTTCGCAGCCAGTACTTTCGCCGCCTCATGGCAAGACTCGCTCTCCAGCGCCGCCAGCGAACTGAGCAAGCAGAGTACCACCTCATCGCAAAGCGGCACCTCGCTCTCTTCCCTGACCAGCCTGCTGAACGGCGGCAACCAGGCGCTGAGTGCGAACAATATGAATAACGCCGCCGGGATTTTGCAATACTGCGCGAAGCAGAAGCTGGCGTCCGTTACCGATGCGGAAAATGTGAAAAATCAGGTACTGGATAAGCTTGGCCTCGGCGCTACCGAGCAAAAGCAGGACACCAACTATCTGGACGGCATTCAGGGTCTGCTCAATACCAAAGACGGTCAGCAGCTTAACCTGAACAATATCGGCAGCACGCCGCTCGCAGAAAAGGTGAAAACCAAAGCCTGCGACCTGGTACTCAAACAGGGTATGAACTTTATTTCCTGATCCCCGACGCCGCGTTTTGGTCGTTTTCCGCCAGTCGCGGCGCTTCTCCCCCCTTTTCGCCCTTCTTTCATGCTCATCCCAGGCATGGCGGGAAGTGACGGCGATCAAAAAAGCCTCTTTCTAAACCAATTCTGAATAACAAGGTAATTAAATGTCACTAGAATTGCAGCTAAGTGACAACCCCATTACATTGTACTTTCTGTAAACGCTAATCTGCCAGTCGAAGGCCTGGTTTAAAGCCTAATCACAAGGCTATTTGTGAGGATCGTCCGTTGTCTGAGTTACTCTCCATCGCGCTGTTTCTTGCCTCTGTATTGATTTATGCCTGCAAAGCGGGTCGCAACACCTGGTGGTTTATCGCTACCCTGACGGTGCTGGGACTTTTTGTGATTCTGAATATCACGCTTTTCGCCAGCGACTATTTCACCGGTGATGGAATTAACGATGCCGTACTCTACACGTTGACGAACAGTCTGACAGGGGCCGGTGTCGGCAAATACATTCTGCCGGGCATCGGCATTGCATTAGCGCTCGTGGTGGTCTTTGGCACGCTGGGCTGGGTGCTGCGTCGTCGTCGCCATCATCCCCACCATTTTGGTTACAGCCTGCTGGCACTGCTGTTGGCGCTGGGCTCCGTCGATGCCAGCCCGGCATTTCGTCAGATAAGCGAGCTGGTTAAATCTCAAACCCGCGAGGGCGATCCCGATTTCGCGGCCTACTATAAAGAACCGGCGAAAAGCATCCCCAATCCGAAACTGAATCTGGTGTACATCTACGGTGAAAGCCTGGAGCGTACCTATTTCGACAATGAGGCCTTCCCGGAACTCACCCCGGAACTCGGCGCGTTGAAAAACGAAGGCATGGATTTCAGCCATACCCAGCAGTTACCGGGTACAGACTACACCATCGCCGGAATGGTCGCTTCCCAGTGCGGCATTCCCCTGTTCGCGCCGTTTGAAGGCAACGCGTCAGCGTCAGTCTCCAGCTTCTTCCCGCAAAATATCTGCCTCGGGGATATCCTGAAAAACTCCGGCTATCAAAACCACTTTGTGCAAGGGGCAAACCTGCGTTTTGCCGGGAAAGACGTGTTCCTGAAGTCCCACGGCTTCGATTATCTGTATGGCGCCGAAGAGTTAAAAAGCGTCGTCGCCGATCCGAATTACCGCAATGACTGGGGCTTCTATGACGATACGGTACTGGATGAAGCGTGGAAGAAGTTCGAAGAGCTCTCCCGTTCCGGCCAGCGTTTTTCGTTGTTTACCCTGACCGTCGATACCCATCATCCGGACGGCTTTATCTCACGTGCCTGTCAGCGAAAACGCTATGATTTCGACGGTAAACCTAACCAGTCTTTTAGCGCCGTCAGCTGTAGCCAGGAAAATATCGCGGCATTTATCAATAAAATCAAAGCATCACCGTGGTTTAAAGATACGGTGATCGTGGTCTCTTCGGACCATCTGGCGATGAACAACAGCGCATGGAAATACCTGAACAAACAGGACCGCAACAATCTGTTTTTCGTGATTCGTGGCGACAAGCCTCAGCAGGAGACGCTGGCGGTCAAACGTAACACCATGGATAACGGCGCCACGGTGCTGGATATTCTCGGCGGCGATAACTTTATTGGCCTGGGGCGTAGTAGCCTGTCAGGTCAGTCGATGTCGGAAGTGTTCCTCAACAGCAAAGAAAAGATCCTCGCCATGAAGCCGGACATCATTCGCCTGTGGAACTTCCCGAAAGAGATGAAAGATTTCACCGTCGACCGGGATAAAAATATGATCGCCTTCTCCGGCAGCCATTTCCGTCTGCCGCTGCTGCTGCGGGTGTCGGATAAGCGCGTCGAGCCACTGCCGGAAAGTGAATACTCCGCTCCGCTGCGCTACCAGCTTGCCGACTTTGCCCCACGCGATAACTTCGTCTGGGTCGATCGCTGCTACAAGATGGGCCAGTTGTGGTCACCGGAACTGGCGCTCTCAACCGACTGGTGTGTCTCGCAGGGGCAGCTTGGCGGCGAGCAAATCGTCCAGCATGTTGATAAAGCGCAGTGGAAAGGTAGGACGGCCTTTAAAGACACAATGATCGACATGGAACGCTATAAAGGCAACGTCGATACCCTGAAAATTGTCGACAACGACATCCGCTATAAAGCCGACAGCTTTATCTTCAACGTGGCAGGCGCGCCGGAAGAGGTGAAGCAGTTCAGCGGGATTTCTCGTCCGGAATCCTGGGGACGCTGGTCTAACGCGCAACTGGCAGAAGAAGTGAAGATCGAGTACAAACAGCCGCTGCCGAAAAAATTCGATCTGGTGATCACCGCGAAAGCCTTCGGCGACAATGCGAATCGCCCCATTCCGGTGCGCGTAGGCAAGGAAGAGCAGACGCTGGTGCTAGGTCACGATGTCACCACCACCACGCTGCATTTCGACAACCCGACAGAGGCCGATACGCTGGTGATTGTCCCGCCCGATCCGGTCCCGACCAACGAAGGCAACATCCTCGGTCACTCGCCGCGTAAGCTGGGGATCGGAATGGTTGAAATCAAAGTGGTCAGCGCTCAGGGCTGACCACCGACAATAAAAAAAACAGCGCCCAACACCACTCCGGGCGCTGCATGGCAATCGTCAGAACGTAATCACTCCTTTGATCAACGCCCGGTTGTTAATCACATCCTGTTCGAAGATCTTCGCAAGCTGGCTGAACGGATAGCGATGCGTAAGCATCATTTCAGCGCTCAGTTTGCCTTCTGCCATCAGTCGTCCCACTTTCGCAAAATCCTCCGGCGTGGCGTTACGGCTACCCATCATGGTGGTCTCTTTCTTGTGAAATTCCGGGTCAGAGAACTGCAAGTCGCCTTTAAACAGCCCGACAAAAACGATGGTGCCGCCGTGGCGGATCAGGTTAACGCTATTGTTCATGGCATGCGGGTTCCCCGTCGCATCAAGCACTTTCTGCGCCAGTGAACCGCCAAACAGCGCGCGCAGTTGAGCCTCAAAATCTGCCGCAGAGGGATCCACTACCGGCAGGTCAAGACGAGAAGCAACGTGTTCGCGACGTGCAGCGCTGGTATCGGCCACCACCACCTGCGCCCCTTCTGCTTTGGCAATGGCCGCCGCGCCAATCCCAATCGGTCCGGCTCCGACGACCAATACCTGCTCACCGGGGGCGATAGCGGCACGGCGTACCGCATGCGCGCTAATCGCGTAAGGCTCGATCAACGCCGCAGCCTGAGGATCAATCCCCTCCGCCAACAGCAGATTGGTCGCCGGCACGCTGAGATACTCGCTAAACCCCCCATCCTGATGCACGCCGATCACCGAGATCTTCTCGCAGCAGTTCGTTCGTCCTCCCAGGCACGCCGGACACTGCTGACAGGCGACATACGGGATCACCGCTACCTGTTGACCCACTTTAAACTGCGTCACCTTCTCGCCGAGCGTCACAATATCCCCACATATTTCATGGCCTAACACGCGCGGATAGCTAAAAAAAGGTTGATTACCTCCCCAGGCATGAATATCGGTTCCGCAAATACCGACAGACTTAATTTTAATTAGCGCTTCCTGTTTATCCGGAATTGGAATTTCGCGTTTCTCATGAATTAATTTTTTGGGTTCCTGGCAAATCAACATATTCATTGTGGACATCGTTATGCGCTCCTGTTTCTTTGTTGCTTCAGATATTGATGAAAATAGAAATAGCCGCGTAACGAGAAAGCTAATTTGTGAAACTCTGCGCATTAAAATGTTTTAAATCGGGTTTTAATGCAGTCAAAAGGAGATCCCGATGAGCCGTTCGCAAAATTTACGTCACAATGTTATTAACCAGGTGATCGATGATATGGCGCGCGGCCACCTTCCTTCACCGTTGCCGTCGCAAAGCGCCTTAGCTGAGATGTACAACATCAGCCGTACCACCGTGCGCCACATGCTGAACCACCTCAGCGAGTGCGGCGTGCTGACTCTGGTCGGCAACGACCACGTCATTACCCGAAGCCCCGAACATGATGATGGTTTTGCCTGTACCACCGCCTCCATGGCCGAGCAGAACCGTATTTTTGAGCAGGCGTTTTATACGATGATTAACCAACGCCAGCTTCGCGCTGGCGAGACGTTCTCTGAACTTCAACTGGCCAGAGCGGCTGGGGTCAGCCCGGTGGTGGTACGAGAATACCTTTTAAAATTTGGACGTTACGATCTCATCCAGAGCGAGAAACGCGGCCAATGGAGCATGAAAAAGTTCGATCAGTCCTATGCAGAACAGCTTTTTGAGCTGCGTGAGATGCTGGAAACCCATGCGCTACAGCATTTTCTCAATCTGCCGGATGACGATCCGCGCTGGCTGCAGGCCAAAATGCTGCTGGAACGCCACCGTACGCTGCGCGACAGCGTCGGCAGCGACTTCCGTATGTTCTCCCTGCTGGACCGTGATTTTCACGCACTGCTGCTCTCCGCTGCCGATAATATATTTTTTAATCAATCGCTTGAGATTATTTCAGTGATCTTCCATTTCCATTACCAGTGGGATGAGCGCGATCTTAAACAACGCAATATCATCGCCATTGATGAGCACATGACCATCCTCAGCGCGCTGATTTGCCGCAGCGATCTCGATGCGCTCCTTGCACTGCGTAACCACCTGAATACGGCGAAGCAATCGATGATTCGCTCTATTCGACAAGAAAACGAGTAAATTAAAAACACATTAAAAACAACAAACCTTTAGCAAGAGCACGATTTCATACAACGCATACAGCACCATGATGACTTTCTGCTTACTTTCTGATTAGGCAGGATTCACTCTGAATTTTTTCGCCAGTAAAAAAGTTGGTTTTATTCGTTGACCCCTGGGAGCAAGTAGAAAATGAACAAGATAATAGCCGTGCTGATTACTGTTTGTACTTTTTTTCTGCCATTCACCATTCAGGCTAAACCGCTTTCTATTAAAGTCGCATATGAGAATAATCCAGGCGAGCCATTAGATGTGGTGATGCGCTACTGGGCTGACATTCTGAATAAAAAAAGTAATGGAGAAATAACCCTGGTTCTCTATCCCAGCTCACAGCTAGGGTCAAAACAAGATGTGACTGAACAAGCCATGATGGGAATGAACGTCATCACGCTCACCGACGTGGCTTTCCTTGCCGATTATGAACCTGATTTAGGTATTTTGTTTGGACCTTATCTGACTGACGATCCGCAAAAACTCTTCAAAATCTATGAGAGCGATTGGTTCCGTCAAAAAAATGAAGACCTGAAGAAAAAAGGGATTCATGTGGTGATGAACAATTATCTGTACGGCACCCGTCAGATTATTTCTAAAAAACCGATTCGCAAAGTGGAAGATCTGGCGGGGATGAAAATCCGCGTACCAAATAACGTCATGCAAATTAAAGCCATTCAGGCAATGGGCGCCACGCCAACCCCTATGCCGCTGGGTGAAGTTTACCCTGCACTGACTCAGGGCGTTATTGATGGCGTTGAAAACCCGATTTCTGTTCTGCAAGGGCAAAAATTGTTTGAGCAGGCAAAATATCTGTCGATGGTCAATTACCTGACCAACACCTCGGTATGGATTGGTGGCGAAGCCTTTTTCAGTACGCTCTCTCCTGAGCAGCTGGAATTGATTCACTCAACGGGTTATGAAGCAGGTCTCTATAGCCAGAAATTAACGATTGAACGCGACGCCGAAATGCTGAAGGCCATGGAAGCGGAAGGCGTCGAAGTAATTTACCCGGATACTGAAGCATTCCGCCAGAAAGCTCGCGACGTGTACACGCAATTCCCGGAGTGGACGCCGGGTTTGTATGAAACCATTCAACAGCAACTGCAATAAATACAGGCCCAGATCGCCCTAAACCTTTTTTTCTCAAGGCCAGGGCGACTCTCTGAAGGAGGATTAATGCGTTTCTTTGGCAAGCTTGTAGAACTGAGCGCAGCACTGGCACTGTTTATCCTGGTGATAATGACCATTGCCGCCGTATTCATGCGCTATTTTGTCGGACAGCCCATTCAATGGACCGAGGAAATGTCCGGACTGCTGATGATTTGGGTAGTGATGTTGGGGGGCGTGGTGGCTGAGCGCGACCGGGCGCATCTGACGATTCCTTTTGTCGTCGATATGCTCCCGCATAAAATCAAACGCATTATTGCCTCGCTGGTTGCCGTGCTGTCCATCGGATTGCTGGTTTATATGGCCTGGCTGGGTTATCGACTGGCGGAAATGGCGCAGTACAAGGTCACGCAAATCTTAAAAGTGTCCTGGTTCTGGATTGATGTCGCCGTTCCGGTCGGTACCCTGGCAACGGCAGCGTACACGCTCTACTGGTTAATTAATGACGTTAAACAGGCCGATGTCGGTGAGGAAAAACAATGAGCTGGTTATTAATTATTCCACTAATGATCGTGTGCTTATTTCTGAATATTCGTGTTTATCTGGCAATGTTTATCGGCATTATTGCCTATTTCCTCTTCTTTTCCACGGTTCCGATTGAAATTGCGGTTCAGCGTTTGATTGCGCCCACCCAAAGCCCATCCCTGCTGGCAATACCCTTCTTTATCCTGTTGGGTACGCTGATGAGTTATACCGGTATTGCAGAACGTATCCTGCAGGTGGCGAATATTCTGGTCGGTAAAATGCGGGGCGGACTCGGTGTCGCTAATATTCTGGTCAGTACCATGATGGGAGGGGTCAGCGCCTCAAACCTGGCCGACGCAGCGATGCTGTCACGCATGATGGTCCCCGAGATGGAGCGTAAAGGCTACAACCGCGCCTTTGCAGCGGCGATCACCGCCGGGGGCTCGCTTGTCACCCCGATTATCCCACCGGGAATTGCCCTGATTATTTATGGGCTGGTGGCAGACGTCTCCATCGGGAAAATGTTCATGGCTGGTCTGATTCCGGGCCTGCTCTGTGCGGTGTTGTTAATGTTTACGGTTTATCTGGTTGCCCGTAAAACCAACGCTAAGCCCTCACGCGACACCTGGCCTACCGGTAAGGAAGCGCTCTTCTCGCTTGGGCAGGCATGGCCCGCTCTGTTTTTGATTTTTGCCGTCGTCGGGGGGATTCGCGCCAATATCTTCACCCCAACAGAAGCCGGTGCGGCAGCGGTGCTCATCGTGTTGATTATCGGTTTCTTCATTTATCGTCAAATGACTCTCGGCCATGTCGTGAAAGCGCTGGGAGAAACGGCACGGGCAACGGCATCGGTCATGTTAGTCATCATGGCAAGTGCCGCGCTCGGTTGGATCTTCTCAATGGAACATGCTGGCGTCGCGGTGGCGAACTTTGTCACGACGCTGACAGAAAACAAATACATATTCCTGTTAATTATCAATATTCTTTTGCTAACACTGGGGATGTTTCTTGAAGGGAATGCCATTCTGCTGATTCTGGTTCCCTTGCTTAAACCTGTCGTGGCGCATTTTGGAATCGACCCGGTACACTTCGGTATCATCATGATTTTCAACCTTTCTATTGGCGCCTTCACGCCGCCGGTTGGTACCGTCATGTTACTGGTCTGCAATATTACGCAGGTTTCCGTCGGTCAGTTTTTCCGCCAGTCTCTACCGTTACTGGGTACCTTGTTACTCATGCTGATGTTGGTGACCTACATACCGGCTATTTCGTTATTTCTCGTCTAATCTGTTAACCCCATAGTGTCCCCGCTCGCGGGGACTTTTCCCTGTGACCGGACAGCGCGTTATACTGCCCTCATTGTCACCTTATTCCCGGTATCGTTATGCACATTACGGTTCGCCCCACTACACTGGCAGACGCTGCCGTTCTGCCTGCGATTGAACGCTCAGCAGGACAGCGTTTTTTAACGGTGCCAGCGCTGGCATGGATCGCGGACGATCACATTGTCAGTGCGGAACTGCACCGTGAATATGCCGCTAAAGGATTGAGCTGGCTGGCGCTGGTTGACGATCGGCCCGTTGGATTTCTGCTGGGCGAAGCGATGGAGACGTCGCTGTATATTGCCGAATTTTCGCTGCATCTGGCGTGGCAAGGTAAAGGCATTGGCCGCCAGTTAATCAACACCGTCGCGCAATGGGCGTGTGAGCAGGGCTTTACCTCCCTGACGCTCACCACGTTTCGCCATGTCGCCTGGAACGCACCGCTGTATCAACATCTGGGATTTGAAATACTGGAAGAGAACGCGTGGCCGGCGGCATTACGCCAGAAGCGAGAGGAAGAAACGGCGCATGGCATCCCGTTTGAATCGCGTTGTGCCATGCGCCTGATGCTTAATTAAAACGTTTCCCAGTTATCCCCGGTTTCCGCTACAGCGGCTTTACGCGGTTGAACCGTTGTGGAAACGGACTTCACGCTGGCAACGTCACGCGCACGCTGCTGTTCCTGCTGGATACGAAACACGGCGACGGCCTGCGTCAGACGGCTGGCCTGCTCTTCCAGCGCCGCAGCGGCGGCGGCTGACTCTTCCACCAGCGAGGCGTTCTGCTGAGTTACGCGATCCATTTCCGCCACGGCCAGACCGACCTGGTCAATCCCACGGCTTTGCTCATCGGAAGCCGACGCGATTTCGCCCATGATGTCGGTCACGCGGGTTACCGCATTCACAATCTCATCCATGGTTTCACCGGCGCTTTCTACCAGCGTAGAACCGACGTCAACACGGCTCACGGAGTCTTCAATCAGGCTCTTGATCTCGCGCGCTGCCTGCGCACTGCGCTGCGCGAGGTTACGTACTTCACCGGCAACCACCGCAAAGCCGCGTCCCTGTTCACCTGCACGTGCCGCTTCGACCGCTGCGTTCAGCGCCAGAATGTTAGTCTGGAAGGCAATGCCGTCGATCACGCTGATAATGTCAGCAATTTTCTGTGAACTGGAGGCGATATCGCGCATGGTTTGCACCACGTTATCCACCACTTTTCCGCCTTTTTGCGCCGTTTCGGACGCGCTCAGCGCCAGATGGCTGGCCTGACGGGCGTTTTCGGCGTTTTGCTTAACGGTCGCCGTCAACTCTTCCATGCTCGCCGCCGTCTCTTCCAGAGAGGCCGCCTGCTGCTCGGTACGGGAAGAGAGATCGTTGTTACCCATCGCGATTTCGCTGGCACCGCTGTAAATGGCGTTCGCGCCGTTACGCACATCACCCACGGTACGCACCAGTTCACCCTGCATGTGGCGCAGGCTTTCCGCCAGTTGGCCCATTTCATTGGTGCCTTCTACATCAATCCGCTTCACCAGATCGCCGCTGGCAATGTGACGAATGCTCGCGATCAGGCGGTTCATTGGCGCGATCAGCGACAGTTTGATGCCAAACCAGACGGCAATAATGACCACCAGCACCGCTAACAACACGCTGCCCAGAACCCACATCGCCTGGCTGTAAGAGCTGTTGTTGTCCTCTACCGCCAGGTCATACAGACGGTCGTTCTGTTGCAAGTAGTTCACATACTGCTTCTCAAAACCATCCTGATACCCCTGGGTTGGCTGATCGAAAAACTCGTTGATTTTCCCGGCCCCCAGCAACTGGATCAGTTCGGCTAACGCGTTGTGATAGATATCGTAATTGCGTTTAATTTCCGCCGATGCCGCTTCGCTTTGACGTGGGTCACGCGGTAACGCTTCATAGTCCGCCCAGTTTTTCTCCGCCTGTTTCAAAGAGGCGCTGGCAATCTGCATCAGCTCCGCAACGGTCGCGCCGCTGCCGATATTGTTCTGATCCATCATGTAGCGGATACCCGCACGGTTAAGGGTGTTACGCGTTTGCAGCAGAGCCACCCAACTGCCGTTCAGCGTAGACTGCTGCTGGCGAATAGTTTGCAGAACGGTGAAATTCTCTTTGTCATTTTTCAATGCGTTAAAGAACAAACCGCCCGAAGTGAGTTGTAAAAGGCCAAATAAAGCCAGAACCAGCAATAAGCTGGTCACAATCTTGATACGTTTTAACATGTTTTCTCTTTCCGCTAGACAGATACTCTGGTTGTCGGCCTGGAACGAGAAAACTTTATGCAATCGCGAGGGGTATCACAGGAAATTTGTTCAATTAACTGGCAAAAAATGCGATTACCCTCTACCCGAACGGGAATCAGGCGAGGATGCCTCGCCCGTTCTGCCTTATCTCAGTGCGGAAATGTCCTCAAACAGGGAACGGGTAATCGTCACCCCTTCCAGCAACGATTTCTCACGCGAACTGAAGCGTCTTTCTCCTGGTAAGCGTGCGCCTTGCTCTTGCATTGCGGCAAACAGGGTTTCGGCGCGATCCATATGATGATGCGCCTCATCCCCGAGGAACCGGGACGGGTCAAGTGCCAGAATCAGCTCGCCGCCGTATGGCAGACCGCCTGCCCCCTCATCCCAGGCCAGCGATTCCGCACTGGTCATATCACCGATGAGCGGCCCTGCCAGCAGTTCAACCATTGCCGCAAACGCCGAGCCCTTGTGTCCGCCAAAGGTCAGCATCGCGCCATTTAATACCGCCTGAGGATCGGTTGACGGTCGCCCTTCGCTGTCGATACCCCACCCTTCCGGAATCGCTTTTCCAGCTCGCAGATGCAACTGGATCTCGCCGCGCGCCGCCGCGCTGGTCGCCATATCAAAAATGTAAGGCGGTTTGCCTTTGCGCGGCCAGCCAAACGCGATGGGATTGGTGCCAAACAGCGGACGCGTACCGCCTGACGGTGCGACCCAGGCGTGACTTGGCGTACAGGCGTAGCCCACCAGTCCGGCGTCCGTCAGAGGTTCAATATCTGCAAATAATGCGGAAAAGTGAACGCAGCGGTTGATCGCCAGCGCCGCAATTCCGCATGCGCTGGCTTTACTGATGAGCAACGGCAGCGCCTGTTCATAGGCCACCAGCGAGAACGCGCCGCCAGCATCTGCTTTGACGATAGCGGGCGCCTGATCGAAAATCTGCGGACGGGCATCAGCGGAGACTTTTCCTTTACGCAGGGTCTCGACGATCCCCAGCAAGCGCCATAACCCGTGAGACGCGCAGCCGTCGCGCTCGCCCGCCGTCACATTGCGCGCGATAGCATCCGCATGTTCCGCGCTAAAGCCGTTGCTGCTCAGCACCTCACGCGCCAGCGTGTAAGCCTCAGATAAAGTGAGGTTTACTGTTTCCATGTTGTTCTCCTTAGAATGTTGTCGGCAATAAGCGTAGTCGGTATTCACCCTTCGTTGGCGGATTTTTCTTTGTGATCTCAGTCACATAATATTTACCGCCCGGCGATCCTCTTTACCGCTTACTGACACTTCTGACCGCTTAACTCACCATTTGACCGCTCACTTATTTACCTTACTTTACACGCGCGACTCTCTGGCAAGATCGTCACCAACATAGCAGTCAAATTACCTCTTCAAACGCAACCCAAACCAAACGGCTTCGGCCAATTATTCATCTTATAAAACCAGGTTTTACTATGGATACGAAAAAGATATTCAAGCACATACCCTGGGTGATCCTCGGGATCATCGGGGCATTCTGCCTCTCGGTTGTCGCCTTACGCCGGGGTGAACACGTCAGCGCCCTGTGGATCGTGGTCGCTTCCGTGTCGGTATATCTGGTGGCTTACCGCTACTACAGCCTGTACATCGCCCAGAAGGTGATGAAGCTCGACCCTACACGTTCGACACCTGCGGTCATCAATAACGATGGCCTGAACTACGTTCCGACCAACCGCTATGTCCTGTTCGGACACCACTTTGCCGCAATCGCGGGCGCTGGTCCGCTGGTCGGTCCGGTTCTGGCGGCGCAGATGGGTTACCTGCCTGGTACCCTGTGGCTGTTGGCGGGTGTGGTGCTGGCGGGTGCGGTCCAGGACTTCATGGTACTGTTTATCTCTTCTCGCCGTAACGGCGCGTCGCTTGGCGAGATGATTAAAGAAGAGATGGGCTCCGTGCCGGGGACCATTGCCCTGTTTGGCTGCTTCTTAATTATGATCATCATCCTCGCGGTACTGGCGCTGATCGTCGTAAAAGCGCTGGCCGAAAGCCCGTGGGGGGTCTTCACCGTTTGCTCCACCGTACCTATCGCGCTGTTCATGGGGATCTACATGCGCTTCCTGCGTCCGGGGCGTGTGGGTGAAGTGTCGGTGATTGGTATTGTTCTGCTGGTTGCGTCTATTTACTTCGGCGGCGTGATTGCTCACGACCCGTACTGGGGCCCGGCGCTGACCTTTAAAGACACCACCATTACCTTTGCACTGATCGGCTATGCGTTCGTTTCTGCACTGCTGCCAGTATGGCTGATCCTCGCTCCACGCGACTACCTGGCCACCTTCCTGAAAATCGGCGTGATCGTCGGCCTGGCGCTGGGTATCGTGATCCTCAACCCAGAGCTGAAAATGCCGGCCATGACCCAGTACATCGATGGTACCGGTCCGCTGTGGAAAGGTGCACTGTTCCCGTTCCTGTTCATTACTATCGCCTGTGGTGCGGTCTCTGGCTTCCACGCCCTGATCTCTTCCGGTACCACGCCGAAACTGCTGGCCTGTGAAACAGACGCCCGCTTCATCGGTTACGGCGCGATGCTGATGGAATCCTTCGTGGCGATCATGGCGCTGGTTGCAGCCTCCATTATCGAGCCGGGTCTCTATTTTGCAATGAACACCCCACCGGCAGGCCTGGGCATTACCATGCCGAACCTGCATGAAATGGGGGGTGAGAACGCGCCGCTGATTATGGCACAGTTGAAAGACGTGACCGCGCATGCGGCGGCAACCGTCAGTTCCTGGGGCTTCGTGATTTCGCCAGAGCAGATCCTGCAAACGGCGAAAGACATCGGCGAACCGTCCGTTCTGAACCGTGCTGGTGGTGCACCGACGCTGGCGGTAGGTATCGCGCACGTGTTCCACAAAGTGTTGCCGATGGCGGACATGGGCTTCTGGTACCACTTCGGTATTCTGTTTGAAGCGCTGTTCATCCTGACCGCGCTGGATGCCGGTACCCGTTCTGGTCGCTTTATGTTGCAAGACCTGCTGGGCAACTTCGTGCCGTTCCTGAAGAAAACCGACTCTCTGGTTGCCGGTATCATCGGTACGGCGGGCTGCGTGGGTCTGTGGGGTTACCTGCTGTATCAGGGCGTGGTCGATCCGCTGGGCGGCGTGAAGAGCCTGTGGCCTCTGTTCGGTATCTCTAACCAGATGCTGGCAGCCGTGGCGCTGGTTCTGGGTACCGTGGTACTGATTAAAATGCAGCGCACCAAATACATCTGGGTGACCGTTATCCCGGCAGTATGGCTGCTGATCTGCACCACCTGGGCGCTGGGCCTGAAACTGTTCAGCTCCAACCCGCAGATGGAAGGCTTCTTCTACATGGCTAACCAGTACAAAGAGAAGATTGCCAACGGCGGCGAACTGACCGCACAGCAGATTGCTAACATGAATCACATCGTTGTGAACAACTACACCAACGCCGGCCTGAGTATTCTGTTCCTGGTGGTGGTGTACAGCATCATCTTCTATGGTTTCAAAACCTGGATGAATGTGCGCAACGTCGACAAGCGTACCGATAAAGAAACACCGTACGTTCCGATTCCTGAAGGCGGCGTGAAGACCTCTTCACATCACTAAGCTGATGCCGGGTAACGCTTCGCATACCCGGCCTACAAAATGCTGTAAGCGTAGGCCGGATAAGGCGAAAGCCGCCATCCGGCTTTAATCATTCACGAGGCGGCACAATGTTTGGTAACTTAGGTCAGGCAAAAAAATATCTCGGCCAGGCGGCAAAGATGTTGATTGGTATTCCAGACTACGACAACTATGTCGAGCATATGCAAACCAACCATCCGGACAAGCCGTACATGAGCTATGAAGAATTCTTCCGCGAGCGCCAGCAGGCGCGCTACGGCGGCGACGGTAAAGGCGGCATGCGCTGCTGTTAGAAGGAGAAGTGAATGACCCCGATTGCAGTCACCCTACTCACCGGTTTTCTTGGCGCAGGTAAAACCACCCTGCTACGCCACATCCTCAACGAAGAACACGGCTACAAGATTGCCGTTATCGAAAACGAATTCGGCGAAGTGTCCGTGGACGATCAGCTGATTGGCGATCGCGCCACGCAGATCAAAACCCTGACCAACGGCTGCATCTGCTGTACCCGTTCCAACGAGCTGGAAGACGCGCTGTTAGACCTGCTCGATAACCTCGATAAGGGCGCCATCAATTTTGATCGTCTGGTGATCGAGTGCACCGGCATGGCCGACCCCGGCCCGATTATTCAGACCTTTTTCTCCCACGACGTGATTTGTCAGCGCTATCTGCTGGACGGCGTGATTGCGCTGGTTGATGCGGTCCATGCCGACGATCAAATGAACCAGTTCACCATCGCCCAGTCGCAGGTCGGCTATGCCGATCGCATTCTGCTGACTAAAACCGACGTCGCTGGCGAAAGTGAAAAGCTTCGCGAACGTCTGGCGCGCATCAACGCCCGCGCCCCGGTGTATACCGTTACGCACGGCGATATCGATCTTTCTCTGCTATTCGACACCAACGGTTTTATGCTGGAAGAGAACGTCGTCAGCGCCAAACCGCGCTTTCACTTTATCGCCGACAAGCAGAACGATATCTCTTCCATTGTGGTGGAACTGGATTATCCGGTGGATATCGGCGACGTCTCCCGCGTGATGGAAAACCTGCTGCTGGAATCCGCCGAAAAACTGCTGCGTTACAAAGGTATGCTGTGGATTGAAGGCGAACCGAACCGTCTGCTGTTCCAGGGGGTGCAACGCCTGTACAGCGCCGACTGGGACCGCCCGTGGGGCGACGAACAACCGCACAGCACGCTGGTGTTTATCGGCATTCAGTTGCCGGAAGACGACATCAGAGCCGCCTTTGCGGGGCTGAAGAAGTCGTGATTCCCGTGCCCGATGGCGCTACGCTTAACGGGCCTACGGTTCTTCCCCGGGCGGCAGCCATCCGACACTCACTCCACCACAAATCGCGTCGCCGCAAAGCAGTTCAGTATTCGGTGGACCAGAAAGACCATCGTCAGCGTTGCCAGCAGCGCGACGGTGACTGAGGTGATGCGATACAGGTCGCTGAACACTAAATCGCTGTTCGGGTGCAGGTTCTGGCCGAACATAATACCGATTGTGGTGATGCTGGCGAACCCCACGCCTGCACCCACTTTTTCCATGACGTGCAGACGGGCGCTAAAAGCCAATCCAAGACCGATCAGCGGCATCATTAACAGCATGTGATTACTGAAATCATAAATCAGTAACTGCACCACCAGAATATAGAGACAGGCCAGTACCACACCGACGACGCGCCAGAGGGAACTCAGGACCGCGCCGCGATAGTGCATCGGAAAGAGGATCAAAATCCCCGCCATCAGCGCTGACAGCGAATCGCTCAGATCGCAAATCTGGAAGATCACAAAGATCATCGTCGCCACGGTGCCGGAAAGCAGCGATTCGTGGCGAATGCGGGCGTCGTCTTTCTCAATGCGCGGCGGCGAGTTACGCGGTTCCACATCGGGGATCAAATAGTGCAGCAGCGCACTCAGCGCTACCGCCATCACGCAGGCTTCCATGTTGGAAAACATCAGCGTGTGCCAGTCTGTGGTGGGATAGCTCATAAAATTGAGCATCGTACTCTGGCAGACCACACCCATTGACCCCAGCAGAAACAGCGGCCCCTTGCTCATAAAGCGAAAGCGCATCACGTAAAGACCAAACACCACCAGCGTCATGATCACTGGCCACTGCGAGAGATAACCGACAATCAATACCATTTCGACGCAGTTCACCGCCGCACTGAACACAAACTGCCGCGCTACGTGGCGGTTAAACACCGGTACCAGCGACATCAGCATCAACGGATAGACCACGAAGAAAACGCCGTACTGGACGTTGTAAAAGGTCGAAATACTTAGCGCGATCGTCCCGGCAACGGCTATCCGCAGAGTCTGGTGAAAGTCGTTGGCTGTATAGACGATGTTGTCATGTGGCGTGAATACGCGCGCCAGGGTGTTAATAGACATAATGCAGCCAACTGACCAGGCGGATTTGCGCGCCAGCAAAAGTACGGGCAAAGGGGCCTTCGCTGTTATACAACTGCACCGTGGCGCGGGCACCGGTCGGTAACGGTTTGTCCAGTGGTTCACTCAGCGTCACGTGAATACGCATCCGCTGCGCATCGCGCACCCAACGGGTGGATTGCTCTGGCTGCGACAGTTGACCGTTGACCTCTTCCTGTCCGGCGAGGATCCCCGCATCGCTGCTGGTCACACGCGCACGGAACACTTTACCCGGCATGGCATCAAACACCACGGCGGCATCGGTATTGACGCGGGTATGTCGCAGGCTCTTCTCGCGGAAATCGGCCACGATATCCGTCTGATTACTGACCAGCGCCAGCAGTGGCGTGGCGGCGGTAGCGTAAAGCCCGGCGTTAAGCTGGAGATTACTCACCGTTCCGTCCGTCTCTGCGCGCACTTTTGTCCATGCCAGATTCAACTGCGCCTCTTCCAGCGCGTTGCGATACTTTTGCAGCGTCACGTTATGGCTGTCTTCGCGCTCGCCGCGTTGGATCAGCAGATTCTGGATGTTGGCATGCAGCGCGGTTACCGACTGTTCGCTGGTCTGCCAGGTCGTCCGCACCCTGTCGAGATCCGCCTGCGAGACGTTTTGCATCGCGCTTAGCCGCTGATAACGATCGAACGTCAGTTTGTCATTACGCGCCGTATATTCAGCAGTACGCAGGTTGGCGCGGGCAGAAGCAATCTGTGCATCCAGTTGCTGATTGCTCAGTCTGGCCTGCGCAAAGGCGATTTGCGCGGCCTCGACTTTGTTGATAAATGGCGTGGGATCCAGCTCGTAAAGCAGATCGCCTTTTTTTACCGTGCTGTTGTTCTGCACGTAGACGTGAGAAACATACCCGGAAACGCGTGCTGAAACCGGCGTAACTGTACGCATCACCGTGGAATCTGGCGTCAGCGGGATCCAAATATCGGCAACGATAAACCAGGCGAATATGGCAAGGAAAGCGGCAATACTCACCCTTACCCAACGGGCAAATTTTTGTTCTGGGGTCATCATAGTTTTTAGTGTTGATTATCTTCTTCGCGGATTGTCCGCAGATTGCAGGCGATTACATTTAAGGTGGCGCTGAAGGAAGCGAGATCTGCTTCAGGAATGGTACGCGTGACGCGACATTGATAGGCTTCAATCATCCGGTTCAACTCTACCAGCCGGGCACGGCCTTCCGCAGTTAGCATTAGCAGACGGATGCGTTTGTCATAAGGCGATGTGGAACGCACCAGATAGCCCTGATTTTCCAGTTGTGTGAGCGTGCGCATCAGCGGTGGCAGTTCAATACCCTGCACCTGTGCCAGTTCACTGACCGAAACGTTATCGCCCAGTTGATACAGTTGCATCAGCACCGTCCAGCTGGACTGGGTCAGGCCGGTATCGGTAATAGCCGCATCAATAATGGCCCGCCATTGACGCACGACCATCGCCATACGCATCCCCAACGGGCGGCGGGCAAACAGCTCATCTTCAGTCATGTCTCTTTCCTCTCTAAGCGAAAGGAAAATAATACTTATCATGATAAGTATCAAGAAACACACTGTCTGTAAGCATGAATTGATAAATTTTATGAATGTAACAAAGGCCGGACGGGTTCAACCTCCAGCCTCTGACTGCTACAGTCACGCTATTCAATCTGATCCCGGCGTAATCCCAGATCCTTGAGTCGCTCATCACTCATCTGTTGCAGGATCCGTCGGGTTTGCGCCTGCAGATGCCATTTTTTAAACGCTCGCCAGATCAGGACAAAACCAATAAACGGCTGCTTTGCTTTGTTTTCATGAAATTCCATACTCCACCCCCTCTCATACCAGAGCCTGTATTCTGGCGGTTTTCGAGTGGATCAATACAGATTCAAAAACAGCTTTTATTTAACATACAGATTCGCTAATACTGTCTCTGCATCGCACATTTTGCACCTGTCTGTACTGGTTTTTACATCTGTATGGCATCTTCGAGGGATACAGCATGACCCGTTACCAACATCTGGCCAACCTGCTGACCGAGCGTATTGAACAAGGGCTGTATCGTCACGGAGAGAAATTGCCGTCAGTACGCAGTCTGAGTCAGGAGCACGGTGTCAGTATCAGCACCGTACAGCAGGCGTATCAGGTACTGGAATCATTGCAGCTCATTACGCCGCAGCCCCGTTCAGGCTACTTCGTCGCGCCTCAGAAAGCGCTGCCGCCGGTCCCGCCGATGTCGCGTCCGGTACAGCGTCCGGTTGAGATTACCCAATGGGAGCAGGTACTGAACATGCTGGAAGGCCATCACGACCAATCGGTTATCCCGCTTAGCAGCGGTATTCCGGATGTTAGCCAACCCAGCCTGAAACCGCTCTGGCGCGAACTCAGTCGCGTAGCACAACACAATCTGAGTGCGGTTCTGGGCTACGATGAACTGGCTGGCAGCCTCGCACTACGCCAGCAAATCGCCCGGCTGATGCTGGATGGCGGATCGGTGGTTAACGCCGACGATCTGGTGATCACCAGCGGCAGTCAAAGCGGCATGTCACTGGCCCTGCTGGCCGTCTGCCAGCCAGGAGACATTGTCGCTGTGGAATCCCCGGCTTATTACGGCACCATGCAATTGCTGCGCGGTTTAGGGATCAAAGTGATTGAGATCCCGACCGATCCGGATACCGGCATCAGTATTGAAGCGCTGGAGCTGGCGCTTGAACAGTGGCCGATCAAAGGCGTTATCCTGGTGCCCAATTGCAATAACCCGCTCGGTTTTATCATGCCGGACGCCCGTAAGCGGGCGGTGCTGGCGCTCGCTCAACGCCACGACATTGTGATTTTCGAGGATGATGTTTACGGTGAACTGGCGACAGAGTATCCCCGCCCCAGAACCATTCACTCCTGGGATATCGACGGTCGGGTTATCCTTTGCAGTTCATTCACTAAATCGGTCGCCCCTGGCCTGCGCGTCGGCTGGGTCGCTCCGGGTCGTTATCACGACAAATTACTGCATATGAAATATGCGGTCATTGGCACCAACGTTCCCGCCACACAACTGGCGGCTGCGACGTTTGTCCGGGAAGGACACTACCATCGCCACGTCCGGCGTATGCGCCAGATTTATCAGCGTAATATGGAGATTTATACCTGCTGGGCGCGGGAATATTTTCCCTGCGGCATCTGCGTTACGCGACCAAAAGGCGGTTTTATGCTGTGGGTCGAATTGCCGGAACAAGTGGATATGGTTTGCGTTGCCAAACAGCTTTGCCGCCTGAAAATTCAGGTCGCGCCGGGCTCACTGTTTTCCGCATCAGGGAAATACCGCAACTGTGTGCGCATAAACTGTGCGCTCCCGCCCAGCGAGAAGCACCGGGACGTGATGCAGAAGCTGGGCGAGGCGATCAAAGTCGCGATGGAGTAAACATTCGACTTACCGGACGGCCTGAACGCGACACAACGTATTCAGTGAATCACACTCTGCAGCTCTTCTGCGGAAAGTCCGGTAAGTCTTTGTACCGTGATATAACAAAGCATGACTATGCCGGAGGCACTAATTGTGACCCACACCCGAGATATTCCACAATCGTTCTGGCGCGATGAGCGACTTGCATGGCTGGAGCTGCGCAGCACCTGGCGCAGCCATCAGGCCTATAAGCGCCATCATCATCCGCAGCTCTCCATTGGGGCCATTCTGGAAGGTGAAACCTGCTGTGTCAGCGATGGCAAAGAATACCGTTTGCAGGCAGGCGATCTGATTGTGATCCCACCGCATGTGCCGCACAGCTGTAATCCGGTCGATGGACAGTGTCGCAGCTACCATATGCTCTACCTGGACGCGGACTGGTGTGTTGCCCAGTTGCCCGAACAGACAATCCCTGCACCGTTTTTCGCCCCGAACCCGGTGATCCGCGATCCACAACGCTTTCAGCACTTTCTCGACCTTGTGGCGTTAATGGAGAAACGACAAACCGCGCCGCTTATCGATGCCGTCCGTTTCCTGCTGCGCGCACTCCCCTTGCAGTCAGGAAATCCGCCGCGCACGCGAGCGACCAGTCAGTCTCTGAAAGCGCGGCTGCACAACAATTTGCTCTCTCCACCGTCGCTAGAT
The DNA here is from genome assembly GCF_013816795.1 of Citrobacter sp. RHB35-C17. Taxonomy (NCBI): domain Bacteria; kingdom Pseudomonadati; phylum Pseudomonadota; class Gammaproteobacteria; order Enterobacterales; family Enterobacteriaceae; genus Citrobacter; species Citrobacter sp. RHB35-C17. The sequence goes on from NZ_CP057150.1 coordinate 3,983,041, forward strand.
GATGTCGCGCAAGAGTTCGGCATGCGCAAAGAGACGCTGATTCGCACCTTTAAGCAGGACACCGGTCTGACGCCGGGCAGCTATCTGAACATCGCGCGGATCGATTTTGCCAGGACGCGACTGCGCGCCGGAGACGATATCGCCGACGTCGGTTATCAGAGTGGTTTTGCCGACCAGAGCCATTTCCACCGCACCTTTGTCAGCTATACCGCCGCCACACCGCGTCAGTATGCGCGGGGGCGATCAATATCAGACAATAATTAGCGTTTCACCGGGCGTAGCGTGAACTCAGGTTTACACACTGAGGTCACTATGGAACCGTTGTCTGTACTCTTTCCCCCTGCCTTTCCCGCCCTGGCGCTGGCTCACTTTGTGGCGCTGCTCAGCCCCGGACCGGATTTCTTTTTACTGGTGGGCTACGCCGTTCGCTATCGACTGCGCGGCAGCGCCGGGCTGTGCCTGGGGATCGCCGCCGGTAACGGCATTTATATCCTTCTGGCGATTGCCGGCTGGGGGATCCTCCGTCAGCTTCCCCAGCTCTTCACGTTGATCGCACTATTGGGCGCACTTTATTTAATGTGGATCGGCAGCCTGCTGCTACGCAGTCGTCCGCAAACGCTGACGGGCGCAGATGCCCAGTCCACGCGTCCGGGATTGGGCAAACAAGTGCTGCTGGGGCTGGGTTCGTCGCTGCTCAACCCGAAAAACGCCTTGTTCTATCTGGCGCTGATGACCGCCCTGCTTGGCCCGTCAGTGACGCTGGTGCAGCAGGCCGTCAGCGGGATCTGGATGACCAGCGTCGTACTGTGCTGGGATCTGTTGATTGTGATGGGGATTGGCCTGCCGTTTATCCAGCGACGGCTAAGCCACGGGATCGTGTGGATCGAACGTCTCGCCGGGGTCGTGTTGATCGCCTTTGGCTGCGGGATCGTCTGGCGCTTTCTCTTCCCGTAGCTCATTGAGATACTGAATGAATTCAGCCCATTCTATTGACTAACATCAAATTATAATGACACTTAAGGTGTATATTTTCCGTTCAACTTACTTTTCCCGAGGTGTGATGTGCTGATAACCATCTGTAATCGCTACACATTCTGACAAGCGTCAGAATGTGTTCCCCTGTCTGTGATTCTCATGGGCAGTGCTTTTGATTACATGAAATTCAGTACATCCGCAGTCTGCTGTTCTCTCTTTTCTGCCTGATGTCCCTGTGACAGTATTGAATTTCGTTGTTCCCGTTAAGGGGTTCTCCACATGGAGTTCGTTTTGTATGCAATGGATTATTGAGTTTTTTAAGCGGCACGCCACGACGCTGTTCTTTCCGATGGCGCTGATTCTGTACGATTTTGCCGCCTATCTGTCGACGGACCTGATTCAGCCGGGCATCATCAACGTCGTGCGTGAGTTTGACGCCGATGTCAGTCTGGCACCGACGGCGGTCAGTCTCTATCTCGCCGGAGGGATGGCGCTGCAATGGCTGCTGGGGCCGCTTTCCGACCGGATCGGTCGTCGTCCGGTATTGGTCACGGGGGCGCTCATTTTTTCCCTCGCCTGTACCGCCACGCTGTTCACCACTTCAATGACACAGTTTCTGGTCGCGCGCGTGGTGCAGGGCACCAGCATCTGCTTTATCGCGACGGTCGGCTACGTCACGGTGCAGGAGGCGTTCGGACAAACGAAAGCCATCAAGCTGATGGCAATCATCACCTCTATCGTGCTGGTAGCGCCGATCATTGGCCCGCTTTCCGGTGCGGCGCTGATGCACTTCGTCCACTGGAAGGTGCTGTTCGCCATTATTGCGGTAATGGGTTTTATCGCCTTTATGGGCCTGTTGCTGGCGATGCCGGAGACGGTCCAGCGCGGCGCGGTGCCGTTTAGTGCGATCAGCGTCGTACGCGATTTTCGCGATGTCTTTCGCAACCGCGTGTTCCTCTTTGGCGTCGCCACGATCTCGCTAAGTTACATCCCAATGATGAGTTGGGTCGCCGTTTCCCCGGTGATCCTGATCGACGCGGGTGGCATGACGTCCTCCCAGTTCGCCTGGGTACAGGTTCCTGTGTTCGGTGCGGTCATCGTCGCCAACATGGTCGTTGCTCGTTTTGTGAAAGATCCGACCAACCCGCGCTTTATCTGGCGTGCGGTGCCCATTCAGCTCAGCGGCCTGTTTGTACTGATCGCCGGGAACCTGCTCTGGCCTCACGTGTGGCTGTGGTCGGTGTTGGGCACCAGTCTGTATGCGTTTGGCATTGGGCTAATCTTCCCGACGCTGTTCCGCTTCACGCTGTTTACCAACAACCTGCCGAAAGGAACCGTGTCGGCCTCGCTGAACATGGTCATTCTGGCGGTGATGGCCGTTTCCGTCGAAATCGGTCGCGGACTGTGGTTTAACGGCGGCCGGATCCCGTTTCACCTGCTGGCAGTCATTGCGGGAGTGGCGGTGGTATTCACGTTGAAAGGGTTGTTAACGCGGGTACGCCAGTATCACGCAACGGAACTGGCAACAGAGAAGTAAAATCAGGCCCCGCCATGCGGGGCCGTTTTTTTAAGCAATGCGGGCAAATCCGGCTTCAAGGTCGGCAATCAAATCGCCGACATCTTCCAGGCCGATATGCACCCTCACCAGCGTCCCGCTGAAATCAACCTCACCGGCCGGGCGAATGCTGTTCAACTCTTCCGGTTGGTTCGCCAGAATCAACGACTCAAATCCGCCCCATGAGTAAGCCATGTGGAACAGCGAGAAGTTATCGAGGAAGTTCGCTAACTGTTCATCCGTCAGTCGCTTTTTCAGCACGAACGAGAACAAACCAGAACTGCCGCTGAAATCACGCGTGAAGTATTCGTGGCCCGGACATTCCGGCAGTGCCGGATGATTCACCCGCGCCACTTCTGCGCGTGCCGACAGCCAACTGGCAATCTGAATGCTACTCTCCTGATGCTGCTTCAGACGCACCGACAGCGTACGCAGGCCGCGACTGCCGTTATACGCGGTATCGGCATCCAGCGTTTGCCCCATCAGATACGAGTTTTCACGCAATTGGTCCCAGCAACGGGCGTTGGATACCGCCGTTCCCAGCATGCCGTCAGAGTGACCAATCGTGTATTTGGTGCCTGCCTGAATCGAGATATCCACGCCGTAGTCCAGCGCCTTAAACAACACACCAGCCGCCCAGGTGTTGTCGATCATAATGACGATCTCCGGGTTCACCGCACGAATAGCCTTCACCATTCCCGGCACATCCTGCACTTCCATGGTGATCGAGCTCGGTGATTCAAGGAACACCACTTTGGTTTCTGGGCGGATCAGATCGACAATTCCGGCGCCGATCATCGGATCGTAGTACGTCGTTTCGACGTTGAATTTGCTCAGGATCTTATTGCAGAAATCCTGTGTTGGTTCATATGCCGCCCCGGTCATCAGCAGATGATCGCCACGTTGTACAAACGCGAGGATCGCGTTTGTCACCGCCGCCGCACCGCACGGATAGAGCGCACAGCCGACGCCGCCTTCCAGTTCGCTCATCGCTTTCTGAAACGCGAAGTGGGTATAAGTGCCGCGACGACCATAAAACAACTCACCGTTTGCGCGATTGGCGGTGGCGAATTTTTTGTCCTTCACGGTATCAAACACCAGCGAAGAGGCGCGCTGGATAACCGGGTTTACCGCGCCCTGAGTATAGCGTTTATCGCGTCCGGCGATGACCAACTGGGTTTCGAGTTTCACTGAATCTTTCATAACCTTCTTATCCTTAATCCGTGCGTTAAACCTCGGCGGCCGTCGCCGTCGCATTCATCTCTGCATTCACCGACTTTTTCCCGGAGAAGCGTTCTACAATTTGTGCCGCATTCAAATCATGAATCACGTTAATTAGCGTCGCCGGGGCATCGGTAATGGTACCCAGCACCACCAACATCGGAATGGTTTCCATCGGCAGTCCCAGCGTGGTGACGATAAAGATCTCCCCAAGGAACGCCCCGCCCGGTACGCCGCCGACGATAATCGCGGAAAGCACGGCAATCAGCATGGTCAGGAAGAAGGTTTCCGTGGTGAATGGGATCCCCAGCACCGAGTAAATAAAGACGATCTTCAGCGCCGCAATCATCGCCACGCCGCCTTTGTTCAGGTTGACCAGCAGTGGGATCGAGACATCCACAATTTCCGGGTTAATCCCCATCGCTTTGCCCGCGCGCAGCGTCACCGGCAGCGTGCCCAGCGAAGAACAGGTACCCAGCGCCGTGACAGAAGGCTCAATGGCGTGACGCCAGAAGGCCTTCACCGCCGGTATGCCGCCGCCAATGTAAGAGTAGAGAATAGAGCCGAAAATGTAGTAAGCCAGCGTGGCAACCATGAACAGAACAATTGCCCGGGCAAAGGTGAGCAGCAGTCCGGAATCCTGGCTGGCCATCGTCGCCGCAAAGTAGCAACCGAGCCCCAGCGGCGCGACCTTCATGATGATCGACACGATCTTCATAATGACGGTGTTGGCATCGTCCAGCAGCGAGGCAATACGTTTACCCGGCTGTTCTGACTGACCAATCGCGATCCCGGCAATGATCGCCATCACGATCAGCGCGAGAATATTCGACTTAGAAAACAGACCAATAAAGTCGTTGGTGGTGATCATGCTGACAAAATCCATCTTGCCGCTGCCCGCCTGCACAGACTGCGAGAGATCGATAGTGACCCCCTGCGCCGGGTTGTACCACAGGGCTAACGCCACGATGCCGGCCGCCGGAATAAACGCCATCGCGATGGAAACGATAAAGATAATCGCCATAATTCGCCCTAAGCGTTTCAGGTCGGTCATACTGGCGATAGAGGACATTACGCTGATTCCCACCAGCGGAACGATAATCATAAATAACAGGTTCAGGAAAATCTGACCTATTGGCTGGAGTTTACTGGCAAACGCGGGGGCTAAAATCCCTAATAAACCACCTGCCACCAGAGCAAGTAATAAAATAATTGACGATTTGTAGGGTTCGAGTCGTGTCCACATAATCGGTACCTTTTATAAGAATGGAATTAAATGAGAGTAAATTCACAATTTGGCGACGTTCTGTTTTTGCCTCCTTACTATTTGTGACGCACCTCACTTAAGTTGTTATTTTTTCATTTTGTGCGCATGTCGTTTCCTGTGATTCAATAGTTACATGTTTCAAAACCCAATGTAACGGCCTATTCGTACCGTTTTTGCAAATCACTTATGAGCAAAAGGAAACAATGAGCGCACCCATTTCTCTCAAGCACTTAGAATTTTTTGTCCGGATTGTGGACTGCGGAGGTTTATCTGAAGCCGCGGTGCAACTTAACGTGTCACCGTCCGCGGTCAGTAAAAGTCTGGCGGCAATGGAAGATACGCTGGGGACAACATTAATTAAGCGCACGACCCGCAGTATTACGCTGACCGACGCCGGGCAATATTTGTTTAACCGGGCCAATAAATTACTGAAAGAATTTGATGAAACGCTTAATACCACCTCTGGTTATTATCATAATCCGCAGGGTGAATTACGCATTACCTGTTCGATTGCCTTCGGCTATTCCCGACTGGTCAATCTGGTGGACAAATATCGCACCCAGTACCCGGATGTGAACCTGTATATCGATCTCAACGATAACTTCGTCAATCTGAACGACACGGATTTCGATATCGCCCTGCGCATCTCCACCGCCCCGCCGCAAAACTATGCCACGCGTAAACTGGTGCCGATCCGCTGGGCGTACTGCGCCTCCCCCGGTTACCTCGCGAAGAAAGGGATGCCGCTGCGTCGTACCGATCTGGTCGATCACGATTGTCTGGTTTATCCTGGCCTGACCCCGGTTCTGAAGGTTGCCGACGAGCAGGATCGCCTGCATCAGCTAAAACTGCATATGCCGATCCAGGCCAATAGCAGCCTGGTCCTGCTGAAGTCGGTGCTGGAAGATCAGGGCGTGGCCTATCTGCCGACCTATCTGATTGGCGATCATATCCAGAAAGAGGAGATCACCCCGCTGATGCTCGACGGCACGATCGCCTGCGAAACGCACACCCTTTACGCGCTCTATTTCCCCAGCAAATACAGCAATCCGAAGGTGCGTTCGTTTATTGATTTTTTGGTCGCGGAGTTAGGGACACTGCCAGCGTGGGACAACTGGATCCCCGGCTGATCCCCGGTTGTTTTTGCACGATCCCTCCGTCTGGCTCTATCCTTAAGCGTATGAATAAAATTGCTGAACTCAAACGCGCCAAACTGCTGGCGCTTTCGTTACTGCTGATCGCGGCCACCACGTTCGTCATCACCCTCTTCCTGCCGCCTGGTTTTTGGGTCAGCGGGATCAAAGCCATTGCCGAGGCGGCGATGGTCGGTGCCCTGGCGGACTGGTTCGCGGTGGTGGCGCTGTTTCGCCGCGTCCCTCTCCCGTTCATTTCGCGGCACACGGCGATTATTCCCCGCAATAAGGACCGCATCGGCGAGAATCTGGGGCAGTTTGTGCAGGAGAAATTCCTCGACACCCAGTCCCTGGTTGCGCTGATCCGCCGCCATCAACCCGCGCTGCTGATTGGCAACTGGTTCAGCCAGCCGGAAAACGCCCAGCGGGTCGGACAGCATCTGTTGCAGATCATGAGCGGCTTTCTGGAACTGACCGACGATGCCCGTATCCAGCGCCTGCTAAAACGGGCGGTGCATAAGGCGATTGATAAGGTCGATCTCTCCGGCACCAGCGCCCTGATGCTGGAAAGCATGACCAAAAACGATCGACATCAGGTTCTGCTCGATACGCTGATCGCCCAGTTGATATCCCTCCTACAGCGCGACAGTTCGAGGACCTTTATCGCCCGGCAAATCGTCCACTGGCTGGAGACCGAGCATCCGCTGAAGGCTAAAATTCTGCCTACCGAATGGCTGGGCGAGCACAGCGCGGAGCTGGTATCGGAAGCGGTGAACTCGCTGCTCGACGACATCAGCCACGATCGCGCGCATCAAATCCGCCACGCCTTCGATCGCGCCACGTTCAGGCTTATCGACAAACTGAAAAACGATCCGGAGATGGCGAACCGGGCAGAAAGCATCAAAGATTACCTGAAAGAAGATGAAGCCTTTAACCGCTACCTCGGCGAGCTGTGGGCAGATTTACGTCAGTGGCTGAAGCAGGATATCAACGCCGACGATTCCAGGGTGAAGCAGCGAATCGCCCATGCCGGACAGTGGTTTGGCGAAACGCTGATCGCCGACGATGCGCTGCGCGCTTCGCTCAACGGCCATCTGGAGCAGGCCGCCCATCGGGTGGCGCCGGAGTTTGCCGCCTTCCTGACCCGCCACATCAGCGATACGGTGAAAAGCTGGGATGCCCGCGATATGTCGCGGCAGATTGAACTTAACATCGGGAAAGATTTACAGTTTATCCGCGTCAACGGCACGCTGGTGGGCGGGACGATCGGGCTGGTCTTATACCTGTTATCGCAACTTCCCTCACTGCTGCCCGCACTGTCCACTTTTTAAGGAGAAAAAATGGCTGACATTACCCTTTCCCCGACGCAGCGCGACGGTCTGCGCGATGCGCTCAGAGACTACTGCCGCGATCATTTCGAACTGGAGCTGGAACAGTTCGACGCTGAGTTTTTTATTGATTTCATTAGCGAAAAACTAGGGCCTGTGTACTACAACGCGGGCATTGAGGAGGCGATTCGCACGCATCTGGCCTGGAGCGAGCGCATCCAGGAAGAGATGGATCTGAAGAAGATTTTATAATGCCTTACCTGGCGGGAGATCAATAAACCCATAACATTGACATGGTTATAATGCGAGCACTTTTAACATCTCCCGTGTCACGGGGAAGGAAAATCCATGTCGCTTATCACCGATCTGCCCGCCATTTTCGACCAGTTCTCTGAAGCCCGCCAGAAAGGCTTTCTCACCGTGATGGATCTCAAAGAGCAGGGTATCCCGCTGGTGGGAATCTATTGCACCTTCATGCCGCAGGAGATCCCGATGGCGGCGGGTGCGGTGGTGGTCTCGCTGTGTTCAACGTCGGATGAAACCATCGAAGAAGCCGAAAAAGATCTACCGCGCAACCTCTGCCCGCTGATCAAAAGCAGCTACGGCTTCGGCAAAACCGACAAATGCCCCTATTTTTACTTTTCCGACCTGGTAGTGGGTGAAACCACCTGCGATGGCAAAAAGAAAATGTACGAATATATGGCGGAGTTCAAAGCCGTTCACGTCATGCAGTTGCCAAACAGCAGCCAGGATGCCGCCTCACGCGCGCTGTGGAAAGCAGAAATTCTGCGTCTGCAACAGGCTGTGGAAGCACGCTTTGGGACGCCGGTTACCGAAGCGGCACTGCGTGACGCCATTGTCCTCAAAAACCGTGAGCGTCGTGCGCTGGCGAATTTCTATCGTCTCGGGCAGCTTAATCCCCCTGCATTGAGCGGCAGCGATATCCTGAAAGTGGTGTACGGCGCGACCTTCCGCTTTGATAAAGAAGCCCTTATCGACGAACTGAACAGCATGGCTGAACGCGTGCGCCAGGCATGGCAGGATGGTAAACGACTGGACGCCCGTCCGCGTATTCTGATCACCGGCTGTCCGATCGGCGGCGCGGCAGAAAAAGTGGTGCGCGCCATTGAGGAAAACGGCGGTTGGGTGGTGGGATACGAAAACTGTACCGGCGCGAAGGCGACCGAGCAGTGCGTCGCGGAAACTGGTGACGTATACGAGGCGCTCACCGACAAATATCTCGCCATCGGCTGTTCGTGCATCTCTCCAAACGATCAGCGCCTGACGCTGCTCAGCCAGATGGTGGAAGAGTACCATGCAGACGGCGTGGTGGACGTGATTTTGCAGGCCTGTCATACCTATGCCGTTGAATCACTGGCAATTAAGCGCCATGTTCGCCAGCAACACAACATTCCTTATATCGCCATTGAAACCGACTACTCTACCTCGGATGTCGGCCAGCTCAGCACCCGCGTCGCGGCCTTTATTGAAATGCTGTGAGGAGCAGGCGTGACGTATTCGATAGGAATTGATTCCGGCTCGACGGCGACCAAAGGCATTTTACTCACCGGCGGTGTGATTGAGCGCCGTTTCCTGTGCCCGACGCCATTCCGCCCTGCCGATGCCATCCGCGAGGCCTGGGAGGTTCTCGCGGAAGGTCTGGAAACGCGCCCCTACCTGACCTTAACCGGCTATGGCCGCCAGCTGGTTGATTTTGCCGACAAGCAGGTGACGGAAATCTCCTGTCACGGACTGGGTGCGCGGCTGCTCGCACCTGCCACCCGCACGATCATTGACATCGGTGGACAGGATAGCAAGGTGATCCAACTGGATGACGATGGTAACCTCACCGACTTTCTGATGAATGACAAATGCGCGGCGGGCACCGGGCGCTTTCTGGAGGTCATTTCACGCACCCTGGGCGCCAGCGTGGAGCAACTCGATACCATTACCGCTGGCGTTGCGCCGCACGCCATCAGCAGTATGTGCACCGTTTTTGCCGAATCCGAAGTGATTAGCCTGCGCTCTGCGGGTATCGCTCCGGAAGCGATCCTCGCGGGGGTGATCAATGCCATGGCGCGACGCAGCGCCAATTTCATTGGTCGACTCTCTTCAGAAGGGCCACTGCTGTTTACCGGCGGCGTCAGCCACTGTGCAGCGTTTGCCCGGATGCTGGAAGGCCATGTCGGTATCCCGGTAAACACCCACCCGGACGCGCAGTTTGCCGGCGCCATCGGCGCGGCGCTGATCGGCCAGCGGCAGAGAACGCGCGGATGACGGAATACCTGTTTTTATTTCATTCGACGGTTGGCGTGATCCAGACCCGCAAAGCGTTGCAGGCCGCAGGCGTGACCTTTCGGGTCGCCGACATTCCCCGCCAGTTGCGCGGGGGCTGCGGACTGTGCGTCTACCTGCATTGCCAGCCCGGTGAACAAGATCGGTGGGTGATCCCCGGTCACACCGAATCAATCTACCGCCTTGAGCAGGGCGACTGGCAATGTGTGGCAACCTTCGACGCGCCAGCACGTTGCCCCGCGAAACCACGATAAATGTCACTATGCAATTATCACCCGTTTAAGGATTCATTAAGATTAATCTTTATACTTTCTCCCTTAATGTCTTTGATTTTATTTAAGGAAGAATAATGAGATTGTCCGCCCGATATCTGAATTCACCTCTGAGAATCATGCTTCTTCTTACTTTACTCATTGCGGGGGCGAGTTATGTCATATCGGGTAACGCCATGCCCGACAATGACAATAACTCCCTTGCCGATTATCGCGCGACGATAGACGCTAAACAGATCGCGGGCGTGAAAAAAAATGTCTCCTCACTCACCTGGTCCGATAAAACGAATACGTTGTTCAGCACAATCAATAAACCCGCCGCGATTATTGAATTAACCCGCCAGGGTCAACTGCTGCGTACCATCCCACTCGATTTTATTCGCGATCTGGAGACGATCGAGTTCATTGGTAACGACACATTTGTCATCAGCGATGAAAGTGACTATTCCATCTACGTGATTACCCTCAATGCGCAGTCACAGGTCAACATCGTCAAAAAGTTAACACTTAATCTCTATGAAACCCCGACCAACGACGGTTTTGAGGGCCTCGCCTGGTCACGTGAAAAAGAGACATTCTGGTTTTTTAAAGAAAAGAGACCGATTGGGATCTATAAAGTGACGGGGCTGCTCAATAATGACAATCTGACCATCAGTAAAGACCATGCGCTGCAACAACAGCTAGGTGTGCAGGATATTTCAGGCGCGGAGTTTGATCCGCAGCGGAACAGCCTGCTGATCCTATCTCACGAATCACGAGTGCTCAAAGAGGTCAGAACCGACGGCAACGTTCTCGGCGTCATGCCGCTAACCGAAGGTCACCACGGGTTGGCGCACACCATACAGCAGGCTGAAGGGATCGCGATGGATAACCAGGGGACGCTGTTTATCGTGGCAGAGCCCAACCTGTTTTACCGCTTCACGTCTGAGAGCGCACAATAATACCGCCATCGCCTTACCCATTTGTTATAAATTTGTTACTCTCGCATTTCGCTCACGACAAATAACAATGGGTACGGCATGAGCCAGCAACCGCACATCGCAGACCGGTATTCACTGCGCACCGCCCTTTTCGGGATGATGGTCCTCGCGCTGGGCATGGGAATTGGCCGTTTTCTCTATACCCCAATGCTGCCCGTACTGCTGGCTGAGGGGCGCTTCACGTTTTCCGAACTGTCGTGGATAGCCAGCGTCAACTATGCGGGATACCTGGTCGGCAGCCTGTTGTTCTCGTTCGGGCTTTTTCATCTGCCGGGACGTTTACGCCCTATGCTGTTGAGTTCAGCGGTGGCGACCGGCGCACTGATCCTCGCGATGGCGCTATTCTCCAATCCCATGGTGGTGATGCTGGTGCGCTTTTTGGCGGGAGTCGCCAGCGCCGGGATGCTGATCTTTGGCTCCACGCTGGTGCTACAACATACCCGCAATCCTTTTGTCATTGCCTCGCTGTTTTCTGGCGTCGGCGTCGGGATTGCGCTGGGTAACGAGTACGTGATTGCTGGTCTGCACTTTGCGCTCTCCTCCCACGCGCTGTGGATCGGGGCGGTGGCCTTCTCGGCCGTCCTGGCGATGTTGCTGGTGCTGCTGCTTCCGTCCCACGCCCACACGCTGCCTGCCGCCACCCAGGCAAAAAGTGACCCACAGCCGATGCGCTGGTGGCTATTGGCGCTGCTCTACGGACTGGCAGGATTCGGTTACATCATCGTTGCCACCTATTTACCGCTTATGGCGAAAGGGGTGGGTTCTCCACTGCTGACGGTTCATCTGTGGACGTTGGTCGGTGTCTCAATTGTGCCGGGCTGCTTCGCCTGGCTGTGGGCCGCGAAACGCTGGGGAGTGCTGCAATGCCTGACGGCAAACCTGGTGATTCAGGGGGCCTGTGTGATCCTGACGCTGGCCAGCGGCTCTCCGCTGTTGCTGGTGCTGAGCAGCGTGGGGTTCGGCGCAACGTTTATGGGCACCACCTCGCTGGTCATGACCCTCGCGCGACAGCTTATTGTGCCGGGAAACCTCAACCTGCTCGGGTTTGTGACGCTGACCTACGGTATCGGCCAGATTCTGGGTCCGCTGTTAACCACGCTGTTAGGCAGTGGCACGCAGGCGATTACCGATGCCACGCTGTGCGGCGCGCTGGCGTTATTTATCGCCGCGACGATCAGCGCCCTGCAATTCTATAAACAAAAGCGTTTGTTGACGTGCCGCATCAAAGACATGCGCTGACCATAATACGGGGGACCTGGTGGATCCACTCCAGTAATTCGTAAAGCAGCGAAGCCGTGACGATTTTACTGGTTGTCGCGGTTGACCAGGGAAAGAGCGTTACGCTGAGTTCCCACGTCATGAGCGAGACAGTTGTCACGACCAGGGTCAGTCCTAATGCGGTGACGGTAATACACGCCATGGCGCGCCAGAGAGGTAAAAACATCATCCTGTAAAATCCGCCCGCACTTATTCACGGCCGCCTTCATTGGCGGTGCGATGCAGCATGAGCGCTTCGGCAATAATGTCCTGTTTGCTTTTACGCGTTTCTAACGCCAACGCCCGAACGTAGTCCCATAGCGTAGTCTCAACACGGGCGCTTAACAGCACCATATCTTTAGAACGGGTTCCCCTGGCTTTACGGGTATCGGGATAATCGCGGGAAGGCATCGTCGGCTCCTGAAGGCTATGTCGTCTTAACTGGGGAGGAATATGCAGTTGGTCGAATAACAAGTCAACGTACAAAATTTCAGCAGCCGGGTGATAGAAATGTTAAGAAAACGCCTTAAAATGGAACGCTGTTTCAAGTGAAAGATAGCCCGTAGCAGGCTAATGATGTCAGGGTTTATTTACATGTTCTGATTAATTCAGTGCATTTCAGCCCCTGCGCTTCCGGCAAAACATTCACCACGATTATTGAAAATTCCTATGCGCCAATAAGTTACTTACAGGATAAATGTTTACTTTGAAGGCAATAACTGGCTTTTTTAGAGAGAGTTACGACGATCTCTTTCAATAATTTTCGCTAACGTCACTTCTTTTCTTTGTTATCAGACGTCTTACCACCGCCACCATAAACGCAATAAAGGTAAACAAGTCGTAAATAAGGACATTTTTTAACGACGCAAATTAAGTGCGTATCAATTGATATGGATCAATTTTAAAAGCTGAATTTTGCCAGATTTTGGTAAGAATCTGATGAAGCGCACAAATACCGACTGCTTTTGTACACTAAATTTTACGCCACCAGACATGCCTGTCATCCGCGGGTGATATTGACTTTACTTTTCATCGCCACACTTCCAGCACGACGGAACCAAAGTTATTCCAGTACATCCCCGACATATCATTTGCAAACACCACTAACTCACCGCTGCGGGGCGCAATCCAGCCATTATTGAGCCGGGTGCCGTCGCCAATCACAAACATGGTATCGGTTGATTTATCAATAGTACCAATCAGGGTAAACCAGGTCGCAGATTCGTGGCGGCAACGCAGCCAGAGTCGGGCAAAATTCAAATAGCCGACGGTGTAACCGTTCGCGTCACAATAATGCCCCATATCGCACCACTTTCCGGTGACATGAAAGAAATACCTGACGCCCTGCTCAACAAACAGCTCCGTTTCAACCCATTTATCGCGTGAGCGAATTTGAGTTCGCTTCACCCGTCGTGAAGCCAGTGGCGGAACGCACATTCGATCAACCATACATCATCACCTTTGCGCAAACACAGTTATGCAGGCCGCCAAAGGCCGCCCGGATAAAACGATGACGAACAGAAGGGGTAACACTAATTTTTATGAACTCTGCGGCCGCGCTCCATAACAGGAAAGTTGTAATCAGCGCGTGCCGTTTCATACCTTTCATTGACCTGACGCGATAGCGCCTACAGATGCGCCGTTCAACGTGCGGGTAAGCAGCCCACGCGCTTACCCGCACAGTATCTTACGGGTTACCGGTAGTTGACCTTCATATTTTTCGACAACGGTTCAATGACCGTGGAGACCAGAATAAAGCACAGAACACAGAACCCGGTCATCGCCATGAATACCGCATCCCAGTTGTAAGCATCCAGAATAATACCCACGATCAGCGGCATACACATGCCACCCAGTTGCCCGCCCATGTTGATCACGCTGTAAGCGATCGGATAAATGTCTTTATTCGCCCGCCCCATCGCGTAGACCGAGTAAGCCGAATAGCCCAGCGACAGCATCAGCCCCAGCAGGAACAGCATCAGCGACAGAACGATTTTGCTTTCTGGCGCATAAACCAGTGAGTACATGGTGAAGATCGTCGCCCCGGCGCTGAGCAACATCAGCGGTTTACGACGCTTGTTCAGCACCCGGTCAGAGAGCACGCCGCCAATAAAGTTGCCCATGACCGTCCCGAGAAACGGTGCGGCTGCCAGTGCGGCAGAACTCGTCAGATCGAATCCGCGTTCGGTGATCAGATACTTGGGCAGCCATGACATCAGCACGCTGACAATCCCCACCATCGAGAAGTATCCCAGCGCGACGCCATAAATATCCCAGCAGCGGAAGACCTGTTTTGAACAGGAGAGTTCTTCAACCTGCTTTGTGCGAATTAGCTTGTCGAGCCAGCAGTAATTGAACTCAGGAACGGCCGGAGCGGCGGCTTCCTGAGTCGTCGCCGGAAGCTGTTCTTCGCGGATGTAAGCGACCTCTTGCTCATTCACGAAGCGGCTCTCTTCCGGCTTATTGCGAACCATCAGATACCAGAAGATCGCCAACAGCAAGCCCGGAATGGCAAAGAAGACAAAGATATAGCGCCATCCCCAGACGGTGATGATCCAGGCGCACAGTGGCGGGACGATCAGTGGACCAAACTTGGATCCTGCCAGAAACAGCCCGGTTGCCGTCCCTTTTTCCTTCGGGGGAAACCACTGGTTGATAGTCACCGTCGAGCCAATAACCACCGGTGACTCACAGACGCCCACCATAAAACGCAGGATCTTCAGCAGGAAAATGTTATTCACCATCCCCATCAACCCCGTAAA
Source organism: Citrobacter sp. RHB35-C17 (assembly GCF_013816795.1). Lineage (NCBI taxonomy): Bacteria > Pseudomonadati > Pseudomonadota > Gammaproteobacteria > Enterobacterales > Enterobacteriaceae > Citrobacter > Citrobacter sp. RHB35-C17. The sequence goes on from NZ_CP057150.1 coordinate 3,998,086, forward strand.
TACGGAGGTTAATAACATCCCCATCGCAAATGCATTACGCATGCCGAACTTCTTAATCAAGTACCCGGCAGGAATTTGAAAAAACGCATAGCCGGCAAAGAACAGGCTGATTAACAGTCCTGCCATGGTATTTGAGATTTGAAATTCTTCCTGAATAAACGGAATAGCAAAGCCGATATTTGCGCGATCGGCGTTAGCTACGGTGTAGGTTACAAAAATAAAACTCATGACCCACCATCTGTAATGGGTCATCTTCGGCTTCCCGATATTATTATTCATCATGTCTGTTTCCGTATCAGAGGTCAGATTTTTTCGCTGCAAAAATCAAATTCACTGTAGGTTCTGGCTCGCGAAAGACTGCTCAACAACGTCGGTTCAATCGTGCTGCGGATCAGGTTTGCGATATCCAGCAGGTCAGGCAGTGAGATACCGGTATCGAACCCCATTCGGTTAAACATATTCACCGCATCCTCGGTGGCGGCATTACCGGCGGCCCCAGGCGCAAACGGGCACCCGCCCAGTCCACCGACAGCGGTCTCAAAGCGCGTTATGCCCGACTGAACGCCAGCAAACATACAGGCCAGCGCCATACCGTGGGTGTTATGCAGATGCAAACCAATGTCCATTTTGGGGAATTTCTGCTGGATCCCGCGCAGTACAGATAATGTCTGAGTCGGATTGGCGACGCCGATGGTGTCGCACAGGGTTACCGCCGAAATCCCGAGATCATCGGCAAACTTGATCATATCCATCAGCGTTTCACGACTGGTCTCGCCAATAAACGGGCAGCCAAATACCGTCGCCAGCGACAGCGTAATAGTCATATCCGGGAACGTGTGGCGAATTTTATAAAGATCCTCCAGCGACTCGGCATGCGTCCGGTTAATGTTGGCCTTGTTATGCGCCGGACTGACCGAAACCACATAGTTAATATTTTTAATGCCGGCCTCACTGGCGAGACTGGCCCCCTTCACGTTCGGTACTAACACTGACGGAATAATATGCGGATGCGTGTTCAGAACATGCTGAATAACCTCACGGGCATCGCTCATTTGTGGAATCGCCTTAGGACTAACCATCGAGGTGATTTCCATCGCGCCGATCCCCGACTCGACCAGACGATCGATAATTTTTATTTTTAAATCGGTAGGAATAAACGCTTTGATGTTCTGAAAACCATCTCTTGGCCCGACTTCAGTAATCTGGATAAATGTCGACATGGCAGAACCCCTTACAGAACGCCGGAACGAATAAGCTGCTCAATTTTTTCATCTGAATAGCCCAGACGTTCTTTAAGCACTTCGTAATTATGTTGACCAAGCGTGGGCGCAGGCATTCTGATTGTCGCCTTGTTGTTCGTGAATTTAACCTGATTGCCGGTCATGGTAATTTTCCCGGCGACGGGGTGTTCAATATCGACAAACATTTCGCGGGCACCAGCAATATGCGGATCCTGAGTCACGCGGTCGATGGTATTGATCGGCGCAGAAGGTATACCGGCATCCAGTAGCATCGACACGATGGTGTCGATATCTAAATCGCGGGTCCAGCATTCGATAATGTCTTTCAGCTCGGCGTGATGAGCGACGCGGTCGAGGTTAGATTTAAATTTCTCATCTTCCAGCGCGCTGATTTGCAGAACGTTTTTCAGCAGGCCATATAATTTGTCGTTGCCGCAGGCAATAATGACGTAACCGTCACGCGCCTGGAAAGAGTCATACGGGTAAATCGCTTCATAGCGGTTACCAATACGTGTCGGAATACGTCCTGTATTAAGGTAAATAATGTTGATAATTTCCAGCGACGACACCATCGAATCGACCAGCGCAATATCCACTTTTTCGCCGACACCGGTTTTCAGGCGATTGACGTAAGCGGCAAGCACGCCAATAGCGCAACTCATCCCCCCGACCACATCCGCAATAGCTGTCCCGGTGCGCGTAGGCGGCGTATCAGGCCAACCGGTGGTGCTCATCAGTCCGCTCATGGCCTGGCCGATGATGTCGTAACCCGCGCGTTTCGAATACGGGCCGGTATGACCAAAGCCGGAAACGGCGCCGTAAATAATCGCCGGATTCACCTTACGCAAATCCTCATAGCCAAGTCCCAGTTTTTCCATCACACCCGGACGGTAGTTTTCCAGAACCACATCGCTGTCGCGAACTAAATCGAGAAATATCTGCCGACCTTCTTCAGATTTAAGATTCAGCGTCATTCCGCGCTTATTGCGGTTTAAATTCATAAAGTAGGCGCTTTCGCCATTAATTTGCGGCGCATTGGCCCGCGAATCATCTCCTTTCCCCGGCAATTCGATTTTAATCACATCCGCGCCGAAATCCGCCAGCATCATTCCGCAATAAGGGCCAGCCAGCACCCGGGTTAAATCCAGCACACGAACACCGCTTAATACACCAGACTGTTTGTTCATTCCTTCCCTCACTTTTTAGTAGATAAAGCACAAGGCCGCTTGCCTTATAGATTGTCTAATCCAATATGTGTGCCAGGAATGAATAAATCGGAAGTATTTAATCTAACCAAATGAAACAAATACATTTATTGCATTTTGCTATTTATCTGAGAGAAAGAAAAATGGCTTTCAATTTTGAAATTCATAACAGTTGTGATATTGGTTTATGATAGCCACAAATTTTCCATGGTGATTTATGTCACATAAAACGTTACCGAATCTGGCCTTAATAACCCCCTATCCGGCACTGGCAGCCGTGGTGACTGAGCAGTGCGCCGGTATTTTTAACTGCCATGTTTTTCACGGAAGCCTGGAAAAAGCCGCGGGGATTGCGCGAAATCTCGACCCTGATTTTTATGACATCATTATCAGCCGTGGCGGTACGGCGGACTATATCGATCGCGTAACCAAAATTCCGGTAGTACGTATTCTCACGTCCGCGCTGGATTTGCTTAAATCGCTCACGCCACTGAAAAAACATCCGCATAAAATCGCCTTTTTTAATTATCAGAACTATTTATCTGACGTAAATCTGGTGGCAACCGCGCTGGACGTGGAGATCGAAGAATTTATCTTCCTGTCGCACGCCGATATGGTCGATAAACTCAAAAAATGCCGTGCACGTAATTTCCAGACGGTGGCGGGAGGATTACCGGTTTCAGACACGGCGGAACACTATGAGATGCACGGGATTCTGATCGAAAATGGTCTGGAATCGGTGAACAGCGCGCTACGCGAAGCGATGGCAATCGTGGAGACGACCCGTCGCAAGCAGCAGGATATGGCGCGACTGGAGATCATCCTCTCTTCAATTACGGAAGGGATCATCGTCACCAACGAAAATAACGAGATCCAGATCTTCAATAAATCCGCCGAGAACATATTTGGCCTGATGGCCTCGCAGGTGATTGGCAAACCGGTGGATACGGTCATTAAAAATACGCGGATTAACCAGGTATTGCTGACAAAATCCCCCGAGATCCGGGAGATTATGGATCTGGACAATACCTCCATCATTACCAGCCGGGTGCCAATATTTCGTGGTACGCAGTGTATTGGGGTGGTGTGTTCGTTTACCGATACGCCGCAAATCCAAAAAGTGGAGCGGATTATTCGCGGCAAGCTGATGAAAAAAGGCTTCACTGCCCGTTACCGGTTTGAGCATATCCTCACGCAAAATAAACACATGGAGTCGGTCATTCATCTGGCAAAAATTTATGCCAATACCCACTCCCCGGTGATGATTTATGGGGAATCCGGCACCGGTAAAGAGCTATTCGCGCAGAGTATTCATAACCAGAGTAAACGCCACCGGGGTCCATTTGTCGCCATTAACTGCGCCGCCATTCCGGAAACCCTGCTGGAAAGCGAACTGTTTGGCTATGAAGGGGGCTCTTTTACCGGCGCGCGGCGCGAAGGAAAAGAAGGTCTGATAGAACTGGCGCACCAGGGAACCTTATTTCTCGATGAAATTGGTGAACTGCCACTGCCTATTCAGAGCCGCCTGTTACGCGTCTTACAGGAATACGAAATTATGCGGGTGGGGGGAAAGGATATTATCCCTGTCGATGTGCGTATTATCGGCGCCACTAATCGATCGCTGGAAAAAATGGCGGAGGAAGGCTCGTTTCGCGGCGATCTCTACTATCGGTTGAACGTCTTACCGCTAATGGTGCCGCCGCTACGGGAAAGAGACGGCGACGTCCGTTTTCTGGCTGGGCACTTCCTCGAAAAATCGGGCTGCGGGCATAAACTGGCGCAGTTCATCGCCCTGTTTTCCACTTACAACTGGCCGGGAAACGTGCGTGAACTGAATTTTATTATTGAGCGGCTGGCACTATTATCGGCCGGATTTCCGGACGCTTCGCTGTTTGAGATATTAAATCTGACCGGTTTTAACGCGCTTAAATCCTGCAACGCGTCACAGACAAATGGGAGGATCGTCGCGGATCTGAGTAAAGGACAACTGAAAGTCATCATTAAAGATCTCGAGCGACAGATTATTGCGTTCTACATGGATCTTTTTGAACAGGATCAAGAGAAAGTCGCCGCCCATCTGGGGATCAGCAAAATGAGTTTATGGCGAAAATATAATCAGAATGTTATTGATGTGGGAGAGCAATGATATATTCCAGGATCATTTCAAAAACGCCGGGGAATTCTGCACTTATCCGGCCTGAAACCTGCATCATGCAAGCATGTCCGGCATTGCTTTTCACCCTCGAAAATAGTACGGTCACACAAGAAGAATTCTTCGTGGACGGTGGAAAATTATGCCAATAATTCAGTCTGTTGAACGTGCTTTGCAGATCCTCGACTTGTTTAATGAACAGGCTACGGAACTCAAAATCACCGAGATAAGCAAACTGATGGGATTGAGCAAAAGTACCCTCCACTCTCTTCTTAAAACGCTTCAGTTGCATGGCTATATCGATCAGAACCCGGAAAACGGAAAATACCGTCTGGGAATGAAACTGGTCGAGCGTGGCCACTTTGTCGTTGGCACAATGGATATTCGCCAGAAGGCAAAAAGCTGGTTGATCCGGCTCTCGCAGGAAACGGGACAAACCACCCATTTGGGTATTCTGGACGGCAACGAAGGCGTCTATATTGAGAAAATAGAAGGTAAGCAGGCTGCCATCGCTTATTCACGAATTGGTCGCCGCTTGCCTGTTCACGCCACGGCTATCGGTAAGGTATTGCTCGCCTGGCTGGATGAGGAAGAACTTGCTGCGGTGTTGGAGGGGTATCAGTTCAATGGCTTTACCCCCGCCACCCTTACCGATCGCGCCTCGCTACTTGCCGCGCTGAAAGAAACCCGCCATAACCAGTATGCGATGGATAACGAAGAGAATGAGCCCGGCGTGCGCTGCGTCGCGGTACCGGTCTGGAATCATGAATCACGGGTTATCGCAGCCCTTAGCCTCTCCACTCTCACTTCTCGCGTAAACGACGCCGAGCTGGCCGCCTGGCGTCAGAAACTGATGGATGCCGGGCTGGGGCTGTCGATAACGCTGGGCTATCGTCAACCCTGACCCTGTGTCTCGCTAAACTTTCGGTTGATAAGAGAAGGTGGCGAAATCGGCGTAGCAGCCGTCGCCGCTAATATCCTCACAGTGCAAACCAACAAATGCCCCGGTAAAGAAGCCTCTGCCGCCAATATAGTCATCCGACAGTTTCCACGCCTCAAACGTTAGCGGAATGGTCTGCCACTGGTCACCGTCAAATGAATAGCTATAGCGGTATTCCAGATTGTCCACATCCACTCGCAGCCAGACGTTTTCCGCATTCTCCGGCACCAGAATCGGATTATCGTAAAGATGCCAGTGCGCCACGTTGTGATCGAGTTGAATAATCTTCAGCGTTCGTCCGCGCCCCTCTTCCCAGTCCATAAAGCAGTACGTCCAGTTTTTACTGTTGTAGTAACAGGTTAGCCCCGCACTTTGTTGGAAGTAGCGCGGGGAAAAGGCCATCTGCGTTTCAGCACGAAAACAGAAATGCTGCCAACGGCGAGCGACCGTTGACTGGGTAAAGGTGGAGTTCAGCGAATCATTGCCATACAGACGTAAAAATCCAGGTCGGGCGGTCAGCGAGCCAAGCTGGTCATCAAACGGAATACGTAGGGTCTGCAATTCCGGATCGAGCCTTTCACTGTCAAAATCCGTTCGCCACGCTCCCGTTCCAACGCTCGCCTGCTCTGTCATACGTGGCCCCGGCACCGTCAGCGCCGCGTGTTTGCCCCCTTCAACATAGGGCCAACCGTCACGCCACTCGATACGCGCAATCCCTGTCTCACGCCCGAGCGGACAGTATCCCCGCCCGCCCGCCGCTAATCGCGGAATTCCCGGAAGATGTAACGGACGGCTGGTCAAATACGCCAGATACCATTCGCCGGTATGGGTCTCCAGCAGTGAACCGTGACCACTCTTCTGTAGGGGGTTTTCCGGCAGATGCCAACTGGTCATCATCGTCACATCGGGATGCAGTTCGTACGGCCCATCAATATTTTTTGCCCGCAATACCACCACGGCATGTTCGTAACTGGTTCCCCCTTCCGCCACCATCAGATAGTAGTAGCCCTCGCGACGATAAATATGCGCCCCTTCGGTATAGCCCAATGGAGTACCCGTAAAGAGCGTTGAACGCTGCGGCGAAAGGGTTTGCGTGTCAGCAAAAAACTCCTGCAACACAATGGTGTTATGAGGATTACTGTGATGACGCGGCCCCCACGGGCGATAGATGTAATACTTTCGTCCATCCGCATCATGAAAGAGTGAAGGGTCAAACCCGCCGTTACCCATTGGCACAGGAGCGCTCCACGGCCCTTCAATAGAGGGCGCGGTAACCAGGAAATTACGGCCATTTTTCCACGGCGAATCAACGATTTTTACGTCGGTATACAGCAACCAGAATTTGCCATCGGCATAGCTCAGGCAAGGCGCCCAGATGCCGCCAGAATCCGGATTGCCTTTCATATCCAACAGCGCCACGCTGTCGAGCGGAGTACTGACCAGAGACCAGTGTTTCAGGTCGCGAGAATGGTAAATTCGCACACCGGGAAACCATTCAAAGGTTGAGGTGGCGATATAGTAATCCTCGCCCACACGACACAGCGACGGGTCCGGGTTGAAGCCGGTCAGGATCGGGTTTTCAATCTGATACATGGTTCTCTCCTCAGTTCACTGCCACAGCGGCATCGGCAGGTTTGCTCTCAGGCTGCGCGGTGCGCTGACGTTGCAGCTGCTGGCTGATCTCTTCCACACGCTTGCTGCTCAGTTTGTAGAACGAAAGCAGTGTGAACATACCGACGTAAAGCACAACCGGTACGATGCAGAAGAGGATTTTGATGGTCATCAGGACGTTATCTGGCTGCACGGCGTTGCTTGCCGAGTAGCTGGAGAAGGCAAGGATCCAGCCCACCAGCGCGCCGCCAATGGCCAGACCGATTTTCAGGCTGAAGAGATAGGTAGAGAACACCAGACCATCGAGGCGACGTCCACTTCGGCTCTCTTCGTAATCGACCACATCAGAGGCCATTAACCATTGCAGCGGTGTGGTGGTATTAAAGACAAACAGGAACACAATATTCAGCGCAAATATCAGCGCGATATTGTCCGACGGAATAAAGAAAATACTCAGGCTGATCAGTGAATAAATGCCGATGATCCACTTAAACGACGTCACGCGATCGAATCTGCCAAGCAGACGAGACGAACAAAGAGAACCAAACATCGTCGCCAGGCTGCCATAGAGCAGGAACTGCGTTGCCAGCTCAGGATGGTCCATCACGTATTTGACAAAATAGAGTGTTGCGCCGCCGCGAACCACGTTCGAACCGGTCGCCATCATTTTAAAGGCGCACATAATTCGCCACTGGCTATTCCCCATCAGCAATTTAAGGTCTTTCTTAACCGATGATTCAGGTTGAATCTCGAACGTATAACGCTCTTTCGTTGTAAAGAAACACACGAACAGCAGCACTACGCCACAAATACCCAATACACACATCGCGCCGAAATAGCCGACCTGTTCATCCCCCTGGCCAATAATTTTTACCAACGGCAGGGCAATGCCGCTAATGGCTAATGAACCGGCAGCGGCCAGGAAAAAACGCCACGATTGTAAAGCATGGCGCTCTTTTGGGTCAGCGGTAATGGCGCCGGGCATGGCACAATAAGGGACATTCACAAAGGTATAAACCAGCGTCAATAAAATATAGGTGACGCAGGCATAAATGATTTTGCCCTGAGCGGAGAAATCAGGCGTATAAAATGTTAATACGCAGACAATGCCAAACGGGATCGCTCCCCACAACAAATAGGGACGAAACTGGCCGTAGCGGGTACGCGTTCGGTCAACCATTAACCCCATTAATGGATCGGTTATCGCATCCAGCACGCGTGAAATCAGGAATAATGTGCCCATTACGCCTGCCGACAAACCAAAAACATCGGTATAAAAGTAGGCCAGTAAAAACATCGTGGCCTGCCAGACGAAACCGCAGGCGGTGTCCCCCAGTCCATAACCAATTTTATCTTTCATTGTTAACTGCATTTCTACCTCCAGAGAATATGAGAGAAATACGTTCCGAATGACCGGGACCTACAAAATTAAATATCTGAACGTGAACTTTGTGAGGAATACACCCTTTATCCGTATGCTTACCAGATGATGCTTACGAGGAAGATTGTAGAGAGGGATTCGATGAGACAACAATTGTCATATTTGCTTTAGCGGTTATGTATTTTAACTTCTGTGATAACGATGCACTTTTCAAGAAAATAAAAAAAAGACATCCTCCCGTGAAGGATAATATATTTCAGGACAATATTATTCGTCGCCGAAAATAGTGTTCCGGCGACTGATTAATTAATTTTAATTATTCAAAGCCCAAGTGCTTTTTTCCCAGCGTTAATCACCTCAATAATTTTATCCGTATCGTAGATGCACCCTTTCCAGGTTCCACCGCTTACCGCCTGCAATGCAGCCCACAGTCGGGTGTCGTCAGGCAGATAGTCATGGGGTTTCAGGTCGGGATGTAACTCGCGCTCCGCCAGAACTGTCGCGCCCTCTTCCGGTGTCAGTCGTGCTTGTGCGCTGCCGATAAAGTTCACGCTTCCTTTCAATGACAAGCGATCGACCACAATTTCAATCACATCCCCCGTGCGCAATTTGCCGATCGGCCCGCCCGCGAGCGCTTCCGGCGCAACGTGCCCCAGGCAAGCGCCGGTGGATACGCCGGAAAAACGGGCATCGGTAATGAGCGATACGGTTTTCCCCCATGAGATATGCTTCAGCGCCGAAGTGAGCTGGTAAGTCTCCTCCATGCCAGTGCCGGATGGCCCACCGCCGATAATCACCATGATATCGCCCTGCTGGATCTGCCCTTGTTTGATGGCTTTGATCGCCGCCTCTTCCGAGACAAATACGCGCGCCTTGCCCGTATGGCGATAAACACCGTCATCATCCACCACAGACGAGTCGATCGCCGTCGCTTTGATCACTGACCCTTCTGGCGCGATATTACCCACCGGGAACGCCACTGTGGAGGTCATCCCTTTCGCTTTTGCCCCTTCCGGCGACAGGATTACGTCATCAGGATCCACACCGTCCTGATCGCGCAGGCACTGACGGAATTTCGCCCGACGTTCGGCGTGCTCCCACCAGTCGAGGTTTTCACCGAGTGTTTGCCCGGTTACCGTCATCACATCTTCATGCAGTAGTCCCAGTCGACGCAGGTGCAGCATCACCTCCGGCACGCCCCCCGCCAGGAATGCACGCACCGTCGGGTGATAATCCGGGCCGTTGGGCAACACGCTGACCAGGCGCGGCACTTTGCGGTTGATCGCGCTCCACTGCGCCACATCCGGCAGGCGGCATCTGGCGGCATGGGCGATCGCCGGTATATGCAGCAGCAGATTCGTCGAGCCTCCGAAGGCCGCATGCACCACCATCGCATTCTCTATCGCTTTGTCGGTGAGGATGTCGCGGGCAGTAATCCCTTTTTCATCCAGCGCCATCACTGCCCGCGCCGATTGACGCGCAATCTCCAGCCACACCTCCTGGCCCGACGGCGCCAGCGCTGAGTGCGGCAGCGCCAGTCCTAACGCTTCCGCCACTACCTGTGATGTCCCTGCGGTCCCCAGGAACTGGCATCCGCCGCCGGGCGACGCGCAGGCGCGACACCCCAGTTCGGATGCCTCTTTCAAACTCAACTCATTATTAGCGTAACGAGCACCGATGGTTTGTACCTTTCCGGCATCTTCGCCGAAGGTGGGCGGTAATGTCGCCCCGCCCGGTACGAGGATCACCGGCAGATCGTGCATTGACGCCAGCGCAATCATCGTTGCGGGCAACCCCTTATCACAGGTCGCCACGCCAATGACCGCCCGCCGTGTCGGTAGCGAACGAATCAAACGGCGAAAGACAATCGCCGCGTCGTTACGATAAGGCAGCGAATCAAACATGCCGTGCGTCCCCTGCGAACGACCGTCACACGGATCGCTGACAAATGCCGCGAAAGGAATGCCACTGAGACGGGTAATTTCCTTTGCCGCCGCCGACATTTGCAGGCCAATCTCCCAGTGCCCGGTGTGATAACCGAGAGCAATAGGGCGGCCATCTGAATGGCGAATACCACCCTGCGTGCCAATCAATAACACTTCTCTGCCCGTGAGTTTGTTAGCATCCCAGCCCATTCCGGCATTTTGCGTCATGCCGAAAAGGTTACCGCTGGGAGACTCCAGTAACATTTGCGGCGTCAGCGGCAATGCCCCCTGGGGGCCGGCAGCGTGGGTTTTCACCGCATAGAACGGTTCATCCTGCGGCGTAAAAATGGTGTTGATAGACATTGTCTCACTCTCCCGAGCGTCGGGGTTCAGGTCGCTCCATTATTGTTCTACATTATAGAACAACGTTCTTATTTATAGATTCACTGTAATGCAGGCCATGCGTAGAGGTAAATCAGAGAGAGGAGCAGGCTGTGCGTTTTTTAGCCTTGATCACAAAACGGTAAGCAACGAAATGTAACGAGAAGGTTACGCTAACGAAATGGTCGGACAGCCACTGACTATCCGACCGTTGATGATCCCGAAAGCTAATACCCGGCAGGCTCAACCGGATGACTGTCACCCGGTATATGAGGCGATTTCACAAAGACCCCTTTCCACGGCACTTCCCCTTTGTTCACCAGAAAATGCGCTTCACCGGGATCGCAGTGCATCACGTCTCCCGAGCCTAATGTGTAGGGTTCACCGTTCAGGTACAGCGTCACTTCGCCTGCCAGGGTATAAAAAATTTCGCAGGCCTCGATGTGGCGATGATTGGGAAAAGACTGACCGGGCTGGAGCATGACGACGCCCATGTCACATACCGGGCCACGAATGAGGTATTTCGGGCCACTGTCGCCAAAACGATACTCATGCTGCGCTTCATTCGATTTAATCATGACGATCTCCTGTTATAAACCCGGCGCTTTCCACAAAGAGGTCGTCAACCCGTGATCGACCAGACCTAACTGTTCCTGATATACCGCCTGCCATTTCTCGCGCGATTCCCGATAAAGCGCATGTTTCTCCTTGTCCGGAACATGCTCCCGCTCCCAGCGCACCAGTCGTTCGCCCGTTTCAGCCATGGATGACCAAATCCCGGCCCCCACGCCAGCGGCAATCGCACAGCCCAGCGCCGTCGCCTCTTTGACGACCGGAACGTTGACCGTCAGCCCTGACACGTCCGCCAGAATCTGGCTCCAGAGTTTGCCCTTCGAGCCTCCCCCGGCAAACACCAGCGACGTGGGATGGATCCCGGTAAAATCGGCGATTTGCTGTAAATTGCAGGTCGAGACAATGGCCGCATTCTCTTCCAGCGCGCGAAACAGCGTGGCCTTATTGCATTTTTCCGGGTCGATGGACAGATTGATGAATGAGGGGGCCGCGTGATACCAGCTCTTGAAACGCATCCGGTCGGAGAAAATCGGCATCACGCCCCATGCCCCTGCCGGTACCCGGGAAGCCATCTCCTCCAGCAGTGTGTAAGTGTCGACGCCCAGGCGCTCGGCGATCAGCTTTTCTTCGGCACAAAAGGCATCACGGAACCAGCGCATCGTCAGGCCGGTAAAAAAGCTGATCGATTCGGTTTGTACCATCCCCGGAATGACGTGCGGATTAACGCGCACGTTCATCTCAGGATCAACAATCGGCGCGGGTAAATTCACCACCTGCTGCCAGAATGTGCCACCCAGTACGGCGGTTTGCGCCGGACGAACAACCCCAAGGCCGAGACAGCCCAACTGCACATCCCCGCCGCCCACCACCACCGGCGTGCCGGCTTTCAGCCCGCACAGGGCTGCAGCCTGAGCCGTCACCCTACCCAGCAGCGTGCCGGTCTCTTTGACCGGCGAGAGAATATCCGACCGCAGTCCGGCCATTTGCAGTAGTGAGGGTTTCCAGTCGCGCGTTTTGAGATCCAGCAGGCCCGTGGTTCCGGCATTGGAAGGATCGACCGCCAGCTCGCCGCTGAGCATATAGGCCATCCAGTCGCTGATCATCGTGACCGTCGAGGCGCGACGATAGATGTCCGAACGATGGTGCGCCAGCCAGAGCAGACGCGGAATGGCACTCAACGCCAGCGTCTGGCCGGTGCTGCGATAGACTTCGCTTTCGAAGGTGTAGTCGTGGATCTCTTTAAGCTCGCTGACTTCCCGTGCCGCTCTGGCATCCACGTTGGCACAGGCCCAGACCGGCGTTCCCTCTGCGTCATAGACCACAATGCCTTCGCGCATCGAACAGGCGGAAACGGCAGCTATTGCTTCCGGCGCAATACCGGCGATATGCAGTGCCTGGCGAATGCAATCACAGGCCAGTTGCCAGTTTTTTCCCAGATCAAATTCCATCGAGCCGGGCACATCCGGTACGGCAAGGTGTCGCCATTCCGCTTGTCCCACCGCAATTTGTTTGCCTTCCAGGTCGAAAATCACGGCGCGGACGCTGCCAGTTCCGGCGTCCAGTGCCATCAGGTAATGTTCTGAGTCAGAGAGGGTACAGAGTCGGGCCATCGTTTTAGTCCTCGGCTTATTATATCTGTCAGGTCGTCAATGCTTTCTCCACGGTACAAACGGAAATTCTGTTACTCCCCTGCCGTACGCCTGCACGACAGATACGCATTACTGTCCGCTGACAATGGCGGCGGCAGTTTCCTGGTCGGTGACCAATGCGTTGATATAGCCCCCTTTCATCGCGGCGGCGATCGCTTCCGCTTTATTCACGCCCCCGGCGACGCCAATCACGGTCGGGATCGTCTTCAGGGTATTGAGGGTTAACCCAATCAGTTCATCGTGAATCTTCATCTCCGGGATCACCTGCCCTTCACCATCGAAGAAGTAACCCAGAATGTCGCCCACCGCGCCTTTGCGGCCAATCATCAGTTGTTCACCCTTCGTGATATAGCCTGAGCGAATAATGGTGGCTTCATCTTTCTGGTTGATAGCGCCGATACCGACAATGGCCGCATCGGCTGCCTGGGCGGCCAGCAGGACATCCTGGACGCTATTTTCATTTTTTAACGTCCGGGCAATCTCCGCAGAAGAGGCGCGAAGCGGCGCCGGAATAATACTGACCGGACAGGCCGCGTTGAGTTGTCCAATCCCGGTCATGTAAGGCCCCACGCCACCCGACAGCGTCACCAGGCGAATTTGCTGAGCAGAAATAAACCCGCTGAGCCGTTTTAAGGTATTCATGGTCGCTTCGCCGAAGCCCGCCGCCAGAATCTGCTGTGGCTGGAGTGACTCCATCAACATATGCGCAGCGCCGATCCCCAGGCGAACACATGCATCCGCGCCGGGAAGTCCCGGGATGACCCGCACATTATTCAGGTCAAAGCGACGACGTAATTCGGTTTCATATTCCAGACAGCCTTCAAAGCGAGAATTAATCTGTACGCGAATAATCCCGGACTGATGCCCCTTTTCCAGCAGGCGCGACACCTTAAGCCGCGTCAACCCCAGTCTGTTGCTGATGTCGCTTTGCGTCATACCGTCGTGGTAATAGAACCACGCAATACGTGCCACCAGCTCTTCTTCACACATCCCTTGCTCGGAAATCATCGGGTCATTAATAGTCATCATTCTGTCTTCACTTTGAACATATCGAATTTCTGAACACAATTGTTCATTCATTGGTCGTTAATAACTGTGATTAAACCCACAATTCAGTGGCTTTCGTTTGAACAAATTTAATATTGACGATCATTTTAGCATGAAACGTGATCTATTCGTCGGTTTTATGAGCAGTTAGGTCATAAGGTTATGAACAATTCGAATCGCACAATACATTTGTTCAACCTGATTCTACCCAGGCCGAACGGAGGTGGCATGCAAATGAGTCAAGAAAAGATCGCCCCACTACTCAGCGCGCAGTCTGTCTGCAAGCAGTATTCCGGCGTCAACGTCCTGAAAGGGATTGATTTTGTCTTACGCAAAGGCGAAGTCCATGCGCTCCTGGGCGGGAATGGCGCCGGGAAATCCACGCTGATGAAAATCATCGCCGACATTACCCCTGCGGATAGCGGAATCATTGAGATTGAGGGAGCCCGCTGTACAAAACTGACGCCCATTCTGGCGCATCAGTTAGGCATCTACCTTGTCCCGCAAGAGCCTCTGCTCTTCCCCAGCCTGACGGTAAAGGAGAATATTCTCTTTGGCCTGCCCAAACACCAGAGCTCGGCGCAAAAAATGGCGGCGATGCTGACCGCGCTGGGTTGCCAGTTTGATATCAACAGCCCGGCGGGTTCACTGGATGTGGCCGACCGGCAAATGGTCGAAATCATGCGCGGACTGATGCGCGATTCACGAATTTTGATCCTCGATGAACCCACCGCCTCACTGACGCCTGCGGAAACCGATCGTTTATTCAGCCGCCTGCGTGAATTGCTGAGCACTGGCGTAGGGATCGTCTTTATCTCCCACAAGCTGCCAGAGATACGCCAGATAGCGGATTACATTAGCGTGATGCGGGACGGCATCATTGCGCTATCCGGAAAAACGGCGGATCTGACCACTGACGAGATTATCCAGGCCATCACGCCTGCCTCACGCACCAACGCGCTGAGCGCGACGCAAAAACTGTGGCTGGAATTGCCCGGCAACCGTCCGCAGCACGAGGCGGGCACGCCGGTGTTGAGTCTTGAGAATGTGACCGGCGAAGGGTTTATGAACGTCAGTTTCGAGGTTCGCGCCGGGGAAATTTTAGGGCTGGCCGGTCTGGTCGGCGCCGGACGTACCGAACTTGCCGAAACGCTTTACGGGCTACGACCGCTACGGGCCGGAAGCATCGTACTCGGCGGCAAGGATATCTCCTCACTTTCCACCCGCGAACGTCTACAGCACGGTCTGGTGTATTTGCCGGAGGACCGGCAATCGTCAGGGCTGAATCTGGATGCCTCGCTGGCGTGGAATGTTTGCGCATTAACCCACAACCACAGCGGTTTCTGGGCTAATCCGGCCAAAGACAGCGCCACGCTCGAACGCTATCGCCGCGCGCTTAATATCAAGCTCAACGATCCTGAACAGCCTGCCCGCACGCTCTCTGGCGGTAATCAGCAAAAAATCCTGATCGCCAAATGCCTTGAAGCCTCGCCGCAGGTGCTGATCGTGGATGAGCCGACGCGCGGTGTGGACGTCTCGGCGCGTAATGACATCTATCAGTTGCTCCGCAGTATTGCCGCCCAGAACGTCGCGGTGCTGTTCATCTCTTCTGATCTGGAGGAGATAGAACAGATGGCCGATCGCGTTTACGTCATGCACCAGGGAGAAACGGGCAACGATGCTCTGCAAGGCGACGAGATTAATGTCGACACCATCATGCACGTGGCGTTCGGCGACCGCACGTCAGGGGCTACACCACATTCCGGGGAGGCGCCATGCTGAAATTTATCCAGAATAACCGCGAGGCCACCGCCCTGTTAGCCGTGCTGCTGCTGTTCGTGCTGCCAGGGATGCTGGACAGCCAGTACCTCAGCGTTCAGACGCTGACAATGATTTTCAGCAGCGCCCAAATCCTCATGCTGCTGGCGATGGGCGCAACGCTGGTGATGCTGACCCGCAACATCGACGTGTCAGTCGGCTCAATCACCGGGATGTGCGCGGTACTGCTGGGGCTGTTGCTGAACGCGGGGTATCCCTTGCCGGTGGCCTGCCTAACGACGCTGCTGCTGGGACTGCTGGCAGGGTTTATCAACGGCGTGCTGGTCGCCTGGCTGAAGATCCCGGCGATTGTCGCCACGCTGGGCACGCTTGGCTTGTATCGCGGCGTCATGCTGCTGTGGACAGGCGGTAAATGGATTGAAGGATTACCGGCACAACTCAAGCAACTCTCCGCCCCGGTTTTCCTCGGTATCTCCGCCATTGGCTGGCTGACCCTGCTGCTGATGTTGCTGATGGCCTGGCTGCTGGCAAAAACCGCTTTTGGTCGCTGTTTTTATGCCACCGGGGATAATTTACAGGGCGCGCGGCAACTGGGCGTGCGTACCGAAGCCATTCGGATTCTGGCCTTTTCGCTCAATGGCTGCATGGCAGCGCTGGCCGGGATCGTCTTTGCCTCACAGATTGGCTTTATCCCGAATCAGACGGGAACCGGGCTGGAAATGAAAGCCATTGCCGCCTGCGTGCTGGGGGGCATCAGCCTGCTGGGCGGTTCCGGGACGATCATTGGTGCCGTGCTCGGTGCCTATTTCCTGACGCAAATCGACAGCGTACTGGTCCTGCTGCGCATTCCGGCGTGGTGGAATGACTTTATTGCCGGTCTGGTCCTGCTGGCGGTGCTGGTATTTGACGGCCGGTTGCGCTGCGCGCTGGAACGCAATATCCGTCGGCAAAAATATGCCCGCTTCACGCCGCCGCCCCAACCGCGTCCGTCGGCAAAAAACACCGACTCTGTGCGCACTGCCAAAAAACGTGAGGTTGCCTGATGACTCGTTTACATCGTTACGGCTGGGAACTGGCGCTCGCCGCGCTACTGGTGATTGAAATTCTGGGATTCGGCGCCCTGAACCCACGCCTGTTGGATCTGAACGTCCTGCTGTTCAGCACCAGCGACTTTATCTGCATTGGCATTGTCGCCCTGCCTTTAACCATGGTGATCGTCAGCGGCGGGATCGACATCTCCTTTGGCTCGACGATGGGGTTGTGCGCCATCGCGCTGGGCGTGATGTTCCAGGGCGGCGTACCGCTGCCGCTGGCCATTATTCTGACGCTCGCGCTGGGCGCACTGTGCGGACTGATCAACGCCGGACTGATTATCTACACTGGTGTGAACCCGCTGGTCATCACCCTGGGAACGTTATACCTGTTCGGCGGCAGCGCACTGCTGTTGTCGGGGATGGCGGGAGCGACCGGTTATGAAGGTATCGGCGGCTTCCCGCAGGGCTTCACCGATTTTGCCAATCTCGATGTGCTGGGTCTGCCCGTCCCCCTGATCTTCTTTCTCGTCAGCGTGATCTTTTTCTGGTTGCTGATGCACCGGACCCACGCCGGACGCAATGTCTTCCTGATTGGGCAGAGCCCCCGCGTGGCGCTGTATAGCGCTATCCCGGTGAACCGGACGCTGTACGCGCTGTACGCGATGACCGGCTTTGCGTCGGCGGTCGCGGCGGTGCTGCTGGTCTCTTACTTCGGCTCTGCACGTTCCGATCTGGGCGCCTCTTTCCTGATGCCAGCCATTACAGCGGTCGTCCTGGGCGGCGCCAATATCTACGGCGGCTCCGGGTCAATTCTCGGTACCGCCATCGCCGCGCTGTTGGTGGGCTATCTGCAGCAGGGATTGCAGATGGCTGGCGTGCCCAATCAGGTATCCAGCGCCCTCTCCGGCGCATTGCTCATTGTCGTTGTCGTAGGTCGTTCTGTCAGCCTGCATCGTCAGCAAATCAAAGACTGGCTGGCGCGTCGTCGCGCTATCCGGCAGGCCTAAAACCCATTGCCATAAAGGAAAAGTACATGACTATTCAGAGCATTAAAAAAATTGCCGTAATCAGTACCCTTAGCCTGGCGGCGTTCACTCTCAACGCTTATGCCGCAGAGCGAATCGCGTTTATCCCAAAACTGGTTGGCGTGGGATTCTTTACCAGCGGCGGTAACGGCGCCCTCGAGGCAGGCAAAGAGCTGGGCGTCGATGTCACCTACGATGGCCCGACGGAGCCCAGCGTGTCCGGCCAGGTTCAGCTCATCAATAACTTCGTCAACCAGGGGTATAACGCCATTGTGGTGTCCGCCGTGTCGCCTGATGGCTTATGCCCGGCGTTAAAGCGTGCCATGCAGCGCGGCGTGAAGGTGCTGACCTGGGATTCTGACACCAAACCGGAATGCCGGTCGTACTACATCAACCAGGGCACTCCTGCCCAGTTAGGCGGCATGCTGGTCGATATGGCCGCAAATCAGGTCAAAAAAGAGAAAGCCAAAGTGGCCTTCTTCTACTCCAGTCCGACCGTGACCGATCAAAACCAGTGGGTAAAAGAAGCGAAAGACAAGATCGCCAAAGATCATCCGGGCTGGGAAGTCGTCACCACGCAGTTTGGTTATAACGACGCCACCAAATCGCTGCAAACCGCAGAAGGCATTATTAAGGCTTATGCCGATCTCGACGCCATCATCGCGCCGGATGCCAACGCCCTTCCCGCCGCCGCTCAGGCTGCTGAAAACCTGAAAAACACCAGCGTGGCGATT
The DNA here is from genome assembly GCF_013816795.1 of Citrobacter sp. RHB35-C17. Classification (NCBI taxonomy): domain Bacteria; kingdom Pseudomonadati; phylum Pseudomonadota; class Gammaproteobacteria; order Enterobacterales; family Enterobacteriaceae; genus Citrobacter; species Citrobacter sp. RHB35-C17. The sequence goes on from NZ_CP057150.1 coordinate 4,016,763, forward strand.
GTCGGCTTCAGCACGCCAAACGTGATGCGCCCTTATGTTGAGCGCGGCACGGTGAAAGAGTTTGGCCTCTGGGACGTGGTCCAGCAGGGCAAGATCTCCGTGTACGTGGCTGACGCGCTGCTGAAAAAAGGCGACATGAATACCGGCGACAAGCTGGACATTCCGGGCGTGGGCCAGGTTGAAGTCTCGCCGAACAGCGTACAGGGCTACAGCTATGAGGCGAAAGGCAACGGCATTGTGCTGCTGCCTGAGCGCGTGGTGTTCACCAAAGAGAATATCGATAAGTACGATTTTTGAGTTTCATTCCTTAACCGTGGAGTAAAAAATGGCTGATTTAGATGACATCAAAGATGGTAAGGATTTCCATACCGATACGCCGCAACGCAATACCCCATTCACATTAAAGGGGTGCGGCGCACTTGACTGGGGGATGCAGTCCCGACTGTCGCGCATTTTTAATCCTGAGACGGGAAGAACGGTCATGCTCGCGTTTGACCACGGCTATTTTCAGGGGCCGACGACGGGACTGGAACGTATCGATATCAATATCGCTCCCCTGTTCCCGCTCGCCGATGTGCTGATGTGCACACGCGGTATCCTGCGCAGTGTGGTACCGCCCGCCACCAACAAACCGGTAGTCCTGCGCGCCTCAGGCGCTAACTCGATTCTCACCGAGTTAAGCAATGAGGCGGTTGCGCTCTCCATCGATGACGCGGTTCGTCTCAACAGCTGCGCCGTGGCGGCACAGGTGTATATCGGCAGTGAGTATGAGCACCAGTCGATCAAAAATATCATTCAGTTGATTGATGCCGGTATCAAGGTCGGCATGCCGACGATGGCGGTAACTGGCGTGGGGAAAGACATGGTGCGCGATCAGCGCTACTTCTCGCTCGCCACGCGTATCGCCGCAGAGATGGGCGCTCAGATCATCAAAACCTACTACGTCGATAAAGGTTTTGAGCGCATCGCCGCAGGTTGCCCGGTTCCGATTGTTATCGCCGGTGGTAAAAAATTACCGGAACGCGAAGCGCTTGAGATGTGCTGGCAGGCCATCGACCAGGGCGCATCCGGTGTCGATATGGGACGTAACATCTTCCAGTCCGAACACCCTGTCGCCATGATGAAGGCCGTCCACGCGGTGGTACATCGTAATGAAACCGCAGACCGCGCGTATGAACTCTATCTGAGCGAGAAAAACTAAGAAGTCATGGGCCTGCCAGGCGGGCCCATGCGTTTCAAGGAGAACAGTATGCATGTCACTCTGGTGGAAATTAACGTCCACGACGATAAAGTCGATGAATTTATCGACGTCTTTCGCCTCAATCATCTGGGATCGGTGCGTGAAGAGGGAAATCTCCGCTTCGACGTGTTACAGGATCCGGAAGTGAAGAGCCGCTTTTATATTTATGAAGCCTATAAGGATGAAGCCGCCGTTGCGTTCCATAAAACCACGCCCCACTACCTTGCCTGCGTGGAAAAACTGGAATCGCTGATGAGCTGCCCCCGAAAAAAACGCGTCTTCAATGGATTGATGCCATAAGGATCTCAAAATGAACCGTCCCTTTTCCGGGTTGAATCGCGCAGAGTGCGTCTCGTTAATGAAGCGTTACCCGTTAAGCATCGGTATTCTTGCCGGTCAGTGGCTCAAACTCGGTGAGTACCTGCAAACGCTTCGCGCGCTTGAACAACCCGTTCTTCACCTGGATCTGATGGACGGGCATTTTTGCCCTCAGTTCACCGTCGGTCCCTGGGCTATCACGCAATTACCAGCGCAGATAATTAAGGATGTTCACCTGATGGTGGATAATCCCTGGGCCGTCGTGCAGGCAAGCGTAAAGGCGGGAGCACACTGCGTCACGTTGCAGGTAGAAAACTCGCCGCATCTGCACCATATGCTCCACTGGCTGGGTGAGCAAAATGCGGAAGTCTCCGGCGGCACAATGCCGGTGTTGCGAGGAGTCAGTCTGTGCCCGGCAACACCGCTGGAACACTTTCTGCCGGTCATTGAAGACGTTGAAATCGTACAAATTCTGGCGGTCAATCCGGGCTACGGGAGCAAGCTCAGCAAGCCTGCCTTACTCAGGCGCATCGCTCAGGTTGTCGCATTACTCAATGCGTCCGGGAAGCGGGATTCCATTCTGCTGGCCATCGACGGTTCGCTAGCACTGGAAGAACTGCCGGAGATAATCGCCAGCGGCGTCGATCGCGTAGTATCCGGCAGCGCCCTCTTCAAAAACGATGCGTTGAATGAAAACATCACTCACTGGCTAATGACGATACATTCAGCAAAGGGGTGATGAGGGGGTCTGCTGGATGGGGCGTTTTTGGGCAGTACCTTGATGAATTCGTTTAATTTTTTTGACAAGGATGAAAGCTGGCTAAGATTGAAAGAGAAATCTTGCGTGGCGCGGATTTAAGGTACAAAAACTGCTTTTAAGGGCTTTATATTTAGATTTGGTGCGAAGGCCGGACTCGAACATCGCACTTACCTCATTGGTTTATATGTCATTTTCTGAATACAATATAATCAATACCATCATAAATACCATCACGCAACATAGTCATTTAAACGCATAACGCAATTTTTTATTGAAGTAAAGATAAAAATTGAACCAATACCCAAATGATGGTATCCTACAGGATGGTTTTCAATTCTAACATGGATTTAGGAAGCACTAATGCTTAACTTTGAACAAGTGCTAAACGACATCGAAAATCTTCTTTTTGGCAAACAGCTACAGCCAATTAATCCTTCGACGCCTCCACTATGTATTATAAGCATTGATCGTGAAAACGGTAAATATAAAGTCTCTTCTAATTCTGAATCTAAAACACGTTCATTATCAGAGCTTGAATCGATTTACAGCAATTTAAATATTAGAGGTTTTTGTAATGTAGAGCAGGTTCTTTACGGTAGTTCTTCGAGCAGGAACCAACCAGAAACAATATTTGCTAACTTACCCTATATTCAACATTTCAAGTATGAAAACAAAAAACATCTGTTATTGCGTAGTCATAATGTCCATGAGGCAGCGACATTATCAGAAGTTCAAGGCTCTGAATTTAGGGTTTTAAGAAAAAAAATTGATAATTTTCTCAACTTGAATCTTGGGAAAATTTATGAACAGCAGGTTGAATTAGTTCAAAGCCTTGATGATGCTTATCAAATAGTTTTGAAGAAATTCCCATCTGAAATTGCTTCAAAAAAGGTTGAGGTTACTCTTAATAGATTTAAAGAGCTTTCCGCAGATATGGCTAACTCAGTTGTGACTCTTGATTATAATATAGAGGTGCCAACATTAAAAATTAGTAATAATACTACTGTAGAAGAACTTATAGAGTCACCCAATACTTATGGAGTAGATGAGGGTGAAAATGATACAACATCATCACAGTTGAACTTGGAATTAAAAACTCTACAAGCTAAACTTGGTGTTGCAAGAATTACCTCCAAGACTCCGGTTTTATCTCTCATTTTTGATCGGGTTCATTTTGGTGATATTGAACTACAACCTGACTTCCAAAGAAAAGATCGTATTTGGAATAATGAGAAGAAGTCTAAATTAATCGAGTCTATTCTCTTAAAACTCCCACTTCCTGTATTTTATTTTGGTAATCGAATCGCAGAAGATAAGTGGGTCGTTGTTGATGGTTTACAACGGATCACAACAATTTATGATTTTATGAGTGGAGAATTTAAACTTTCTAAACTTGATATCCTTGAGGATTTAAATGGTAAAGAGTTTGGTGAGCTTACTCGCACTGAACAAAGAGCCATAAGAGAATATGAAATCACGGCTTACTTTATAGAAATGAATAAAGATAGCACTGATCTCATAGTTGAATTATTCCACCGTATCAATACATATGGTGTTAAGTTAAGTGATCAAGAAATTCGTTCGGCCCTGAATCAAGGTTCAAGTGTTAAGTTTTTACGGTATCTGGCATCCAAAAACGAATTCAAACAAGCAACGCATGGTAAGGTTAAGCCTGATAGACAAAAGGATATGGAGCTTTGCCTTGCTGCTCTTGCATTTATAAATATTGGCTTTAAAAATTATAATTTTAATTCCTATGATAAGTTTTTATCAAAAGCCATGGAAAACTTAAATCTATATAAACTAAACTTATTAAACGAAAAAGAAATAGATTTAGGAAGTGCGTACATTTCGAATGAATGCAACGAGTATCTTCAAATAGAAAGAAAATATTTGAGGGCTTTAAACCTCGCCTATGATGTTTTCGGTGATTTAGCTTTCATAAAAGAGATTGGCTCTAATACATCGCCTATAAGTAAGCAACTTTATGAAGTGATAATTTACTATTTCTATTATGTTACTGAGGAACAAGAAGAATTATTGCTTAAAAATTCTGATAAATTGGTTGATACCCTTTATTCTGCTATTGATAGCAATTCAAAAGAATATGCCACATGGGATTCACAGACTTACATTGAAGCAGAGCGAGGGTTTAAGGACTCTATCTCTACCTCAACAGGAAAGAAAATAACTATATTATATAGATTCAATTCTTTTGCGAAAATTCTTGAACAAAGCACAGGCATTAAGATTGTTAATGCTAATGAGGGTAATTGATAATGCTCCCTATTAAATCGATAAAACTCAAAAATTTTAAATCATACAAAGAGCAATCTTTTGATTTGTCAGGTCTAAATGTATTTTGTGGTAATAACTCTGTCGGTAAGAGTACAGTAATGCAAGCCATAGGTATGGTGTTACAGTCTGATTTTGGTAGTAAAAATGATATAAAGTTAAATGGTGAACTGATAAACATTGGTCGTATTGACGATATTATTAATGACTTTATTTCAGATGATGATCAACTGAAAATCACTCTATCAGTTAAAGAATGTGAAGTCAGTTGGGGGGTTACACAAGAGGACTCAGCAAATCTTCGTAATGAACTTCCATGTATTTCAGGTATGGATAGCATTAAAAAAATTAAAGACTTTATAAATGCAAGTAATTTTCAATATATTGAAGCCGAACGTATTGGTCCAAGAGACAATATTTCTTTATCACAACACAATTTTCATAGCGATTGGTTGGGGAAAAAAGGTGAATATGTCATCGAAGTATTAGACAATATAATGAATAGACAAGATAGACTAATACTGAAAGATGGTAATCCAAACAAAGACGACCCAAGAATACATCATAATTATAATAATGTCAGGGTTGCGAATAATATACAGGCATGGATGGATGAAATATCCCCAAATTATAAAATACAGCCAAAATTGGAAGTTAGTGCAAACATTGCTTATAACACAATACAGGCTGAGTCAGGAAAACAAACTAAACCCAAAAACATTGGTTTTGGTTATAGCTATGCTTTGAGTATTGTTTCAGCATTACTTTTAGCAAAACCGGGCGAATTAGTAGTTTTAGAAAACCCGGAAGCCCATTTGCACCCTAGAGGACAAAGCTATATGGGTAGATTAATAGCTTACACTGCTCAAGCGGGAGTACAGGTATTGATAGAAACTCATAGCGATCACCTTCTCAACGGAATCCGTGTCGTAGCAAGAACATCTCCTGACTTTTCACCTGAGCTAATTTCGTTATTTTATATTTCACATGAGAATAATGAATCTACTGCAGAAAAGATATCTATTGGCAAAGATGGAAAACTTTCAAGTTGGCCGAAAGGATTCTTTGACCAGCAATCGATTGATATGTACACAATTATGACAGGCTCTTTTGATACTCCTGACTCAATGAAATAAGGATATTCCATGAAAGCTGGTGTCTGCTTATTCTTAGAAAGTTTCTCATTAGATAAGGGAGAAAAAATTATTCTCGAACAGCTATCTCATTTAAGAGGCTTGATGGCGAGAATGAATTCTGAATTCATAAACTTCTATAAATCAAATGAATATGATTGTAAATTAGCAACAATGTTTTATTCAACATCACCTGACATGGCTTGGATGATGGGACAATTTTATGATATAGGTAAGATAGATATCCTACCAATGAATTGCGATGATTTAATGAAAATCATTGATAGCGAACCACCCGTATACAATTCAAGAATGTTGTATATGTATAACAGTATAGGTAATACTACATCAACAAAAACCAGAGAATCAACCATATTAAATGAAGAAGAATTAGTTAGGATATGTCGTTATATTCTCGATAAATACCCAAGAAATTCCGTTGAATATGGAGAGCACATAAAGGATATATTCAAAAATTTGATTTTCCTTGAAAATAACGCACATCCTAAGTTTAAGACCTTCAATAATATGGATAAGATTGAAGGAGGATTTGAGTTATTTCATAAAAGCATAACCGATTTCTTGTTCTTCTGCAATAACTACCAAGTAATCCCAGGGGACTCAATTCAAAACTTAAAAAATATGAATGCAGCACTCATATATATAGTATGTGAAGAAGGTGGTGGTAAATCGGCTCGTAAAGCTGGTGAGTTAAATAGGGATTTTGTTATAGATAATGTGATGTATACAAATGTAAATTGCGAATTTCATTATAAACTTCTTTATGAAGACGGAATGAATAGAAGAGGAAAACGATATAGCGGGAATAGAATCTATTTTGGATTCATCAATAAAATTAAAGGATCAATACCGAGAATAGCCATTGCACATATAGGTAATCATCTTTGAAGCATATGCTTAGAAAAATGACGATACGGTTAGCTGAATTATTGGAATATTGAGCGAATTTTATTTCAACGTGAAATTATTAATATCATTGGCTTATACAAAGACAAAGCCCCCGCACATCTCTGTGCGGGGGCTTGCCTCTTGTGCCATTGTGTCGGAAATGCTTACGCAGGGTTCCACACCAGCTAAAATTTCTTTGTTTTTGAACCTTTGCCATTGTGCCAGATTTCATCGCGAGATGAGGGATCTGCACTAGCTGAGTTACAATATACTTGCTCTCACTCAGGATGTCAACACATAAGAGAGTTTTTTTTGATAAATTGCTGGCGATTCATTAGAAGTCTAGATATTATCTATCCAATAACTTAGATAAATTACTATAGCAGAAAGTTTATGAACTATCATTACATTGAACTGAAGAAGCTCCTCTCAGCACCAAGAATCGGTACGTATGAAAACTTTTTTGTAGATCATACTGAAGAAGAAATTTACGGTGTCTATATTTGGAATAAAGTATTATGTGGAGCTATATACCCCCTACTACAGGCTGTTGAGATCACCATTAGAAATACCATTAATAATGCAGCAGTTAGCAAATTTGGTCCATACTGGCATGAATTAATCGATCATGTGCCTCATTTTAGCGGTAGTGATGATTATAATTATACTAATTTAAAATCAAATTTTGAGGAAGCTAGGAAAAACTGGCTACGCAAAGAAAACAAAAGAAGATTATCTGCCGGGCTGGTTAAACTTCCTAATAATCATAAACCCGATTTTAATTGTGTGGTTGCAGAAACTGATTTTAGTACATGGGAATTTGCACTTCATAGTTGTTTTTATAAATTATCTCCCCCAACTGGTTCTAAATTTTTGTGGCCCCTTCTATTAACTTCTGTTTTTGAAAACTGGCCATATCAAAGTTCACAGGATACTAGAAATGCTGTATTTGGTTTGGTAAGTGAATTACGACCATTCCGTAATAGATTATCACATCATGAGCCTTTATGGAAAGGTGTGGGGATAACAAATGAAGTCGAAGCTTTAAACTTTATCAATAAAAAAATTGACTCCGTTGAAAAATTGCTTCAAATCATATCAACAGACAAAATTGAATTCATTAGATCCAAAAAGATAATTTCTAAAGCTAAATCCCTTGCTACAAAAGAAGCACTAGATATTTTCAGAAATAGAGCGAAGAGTGTCAATCTTACGTTAAGACGCAAAACTAAATTAAAGAAATTCATTTCCTCGTTAAATGAAATTTCCGGGCCAAAAATCGTGACTATATCAGGCCGAAAACTTATTATTGATTTGGCATAAAATATTTTATAAGAGCAAGAGCTAACCAAAAGAAGCGGAGCTTCTTTTGGTCGTCTTGCTTTTTCCGCTCTTCGATTGAAAAAGAAATAAGCAATAATAATATTATTTATCCTTTTCTCCATTCGATAATTTTTTTCAATCTTCATCAAAATGGAAAATTTCAATTTGTGTTATTTATTAAAATGAGATAAAGCCTTTTGACAATCATTACGATTGTAAGGACGATATTTGCAGTTACAAATATTATCAATGGAGATATTATTGTTGTTGCCCATGTAAATGTAAAACTGAAGTTAATACTAAAACCTCTAATCTTGTAATCTATAAAAACCCGGCTGTTTTCTATGATTTCTGGAGTCACTGGGGGAAGAGTTGAATGTATAAAAGTTAAAACTACCAAGGCGAGTGAACATAGAATCGCATACGAAATGTTATGATATAGTTCTTTCAATAAAAGTAATTTATTTTGAGAAACTTCACCAACACTATCAGCATTATTTCTAACCTTTTCTATAGTTCTATTCTCTTGATCATAAATCAATACAATAACAGAAAGCAATAAAGCCGTAAAAATAGCCCCAAAATTCACTAAAAGGGAATCAAGGTCTTTATTAAGATTGAAGTTTTTATAAGCCGAAAAGAGAGACAGTGATATTGGCATAATAATAAACGTAGTAATATCTAACTTTGATATTCCTTTCTTTGAAATATCTTTCAATGTATTGAAGTGTGCTTTCACAATACATAATATGTTAATTTTATTACTCATTATAGAAGCCCTTTATAGACCAATTTGTTTACGTAAGTCTTTTATTAAATCAGATGCCCAGGAATCCAATGAGTCAAACTCAGGATTACCCGCAATTACTTTAACCTTTTCTAAATCAATCTCAATTTGGCACATAGTGCTTCTTTCTGATTTCCCAACATTGAAAGTTTTAGTCCCCCCCTCCATAACAACTTTAACTTTAATTTGAGTTGATTCTTCACTCAACATCTCGATCAGTTTGCCTTGCTCACTCCCTTTATTTTTGAACTTTTTAAATTTACCAAAGGTACCATTCTTTTTCGGTTTTAAAACATATTCTCTATCAATGTCACCAAGCGATGAAATACTATCTTCAATAGACCGGGGGGCAGTAAATCCAATAACTCTTATTTCTTTTGTTTCGGCTTCCAGCCAAGGAAGCACGGCTTTATCATATGTAAGTGGATTTATTTGAATGTTTTTATTTGTCATAGCATTGAAAAACTTAGAGAACTCTGTCTGGAAAATCGATTTTATACCATCCTTCTTATAAGCATATAACAGACAGATACCCTTTCTTGACTCTAAAGGAATATAAAACCGGAAATAATAGTTTTTGACATCAGCATGATTTTCTTCCTTAGAGAAAGCTAATTGATTATCATCAGTATTAATAATATCATTTTTAATACCATAATGGCCTAAACTCATCCAGCCCGAAATGAATCTTTCTTTAGGTTTCGAAGTGACATGATGAAACTTATATGTTTCTTTGCTATCGTCAATTTTTTCAAAATCTTTATGCAACAACATAAATTGTTCGAGTAAAGAGAATAAATCATACTGGCCTATTCTGTTCAAAAAATCGTAACGTTCTTCAACATTTTTCGATTCATTATTCTTGTTGTAGCAACGGATAAAGTAAGGGGCTAATGAGTACATTATATATCCTTGTAGAAGGTCATAGCTTGATAAACACAACAATAAGCAAGCTAATAATTACCAACGAGAAATATTGCGTAGTCTTTTACGATCAAAGTATGTCACTTTTCATCCAGAGGATTATTTATAACACCATTAAGATCAATGGTAAACATTTTTACTTGTACTAACCTTTTCGATTGCTGTGATATGTCTCTATTGTGAATAACATACTATGAAAATAATTATGTGCTTAATTCGAAACTATTACTAAGTATAATTAATTACACATTATTGACAAGCTATTATTTAAACTATATTTTACATTACCACCACAATTAATTGGGATTATTGAAAATATAAAAAGGAGTTTATATAATGAGACAAGATAAAAATAATAAAAACAGTAATGAAAAGTTTCACTTTGATAAAAAAGATAAGGATATTGAGACTAAAAGCATTACAAGTTTGAGAACTCACTGTATTAGTGTAAGGTTGAATGAAAAAGAATTAGATATACTCAATTCTCAGCGTAAAAGATATAGTAAAGGTGAATGGCTCCGTATGGTATTACTTCAAAAATCACCTCCTGTTATACCAACTATCAATACCGAAACCTGGAAAGCTTTAACTGACATATCACAAAAGCTAAATCGAATTGCGAAACATATAGATTGTAAAAGCAAAGACAGTCAACTTACTCATACTGAATTGTTCGCTGTGAAGCGACAATTGGAAGAGCTTCGCAGAAACCTTCTAAGTGACGGTATATGGAGCCTCCCGAATGAAGGGTATGCGGAAGATTCGCAGGGGTAAGAACTTTACTGGTGTGGTCCAATACGCATTGAAACCGGGAGCACACCACAAAAGTGATCCAGTCGTCATTGGCGGGAACATGTTAGGTGATTCAGCCCTTGAACTGATCGCTGAATTCGATAGCACCAAGTATCTTCGCCAGGATGTCGCAAAACCAGTTTGGCACAACTCGCTTCGCTTACCTGATGGTGAATCACTATCGAATGACCAATGGGCAAAGATAGCTGACGACTATATGAAAAAGATGGGGTTTAGTGATACTCACCTCTGTTGCTATGTGCTTCATGACGATCCGGCTGGTCAGCACATACACATTATCGCAAGTCGCATAGATCTCAATGGTGGGAAGCTCTACTTGGGTAGGAACGAAAACCTCATCAGCACACAGATCATCAGTAAACTCGAAATCGCTCATGGCCTGACAGTGACCAAAACTGCATCTCCCCCCTCGCAAGCACAACCGAAGCGGAAGAGAGTGTCCCGTAATGAGAAAATGCTATCGGAACGAACCGGGGTGCTTTCACCAAGAGAAGCTCTGCAGCAGATACTTGATAAAAGTTTATCTGATAAGCCGGACCTTCTAACTTTTATCAAGAGGCTGGAAGAAGCTGAAGTATCTTTGAAGGCCAATATTGCCTCTACCGGTAAAATGAACGGCTTCTCTTTCGAATACACAGGCATAGCTTTCAAAGCTTCACAATTGGGCAAGAGCTACTCCTGGGCAAATCTCAGTAATCGGCTTAACTACAACCCCGACCACTTAGAAGCTCTGCGAAGCGACATATCGATAAAAGACCAACCTGCTGCTCCTGCTCCTGCTCCTGCTCCTGCTCCTGCTCCTGCTCCTGCTCCTGCAACAGTGTTGAAAACCACTGAGAGAAAGGAAAGTATCGTTGAAAAAATTGCAGAACTGGAATTACGGCTTAGAGAAGACAAACGAAACGAAATCGTAGGAAAGATTCTTCGAAAAAATGCAGTACAACGGCAAAAGCATCTCAGATTCGTAGAGTGGCTTGCTTCCATAAAGCATTACATCGAGCTTCTGAGAAGCTTTGGTAAGACCATTCTTCACAAAACACACACGACCTTCTCAAATATCTACGCAATGAAACCTTTAAACAAGGCGATAAAAATTCGTTTATAGACAATCACTTGCATTGATTACTCTCAAACACTCTTAACTATACAGTAACTAATTTATATTATGTCAAGAAATTATTGATCGTTAATACAGATCGATAATCTAGTTATGATAGCTTTTACCTATCGTGATTCAAACATCGATCGGTACAAGTGATTTTACTAAAGATAATTATTCATCGAGAATCCCTGAAAAGAACCTGATGATTTTTAAACAATTTGTAGTATCAGGAACCTGTTGAATAAACGGAGTTTGTATGAGTAAAGAGACCATTAAGTGCCCGTTCTGCTTCAAAGAGAGTCCGTTCGGAGTTCGTGTCTGTATCGGCTGTCACGCAACAATAAATTATGGTGAACCTTCGGCCTGGTTAGCTTTACTCATAGGAATTGTGCTGTTAGTAATTGCTTTCTTCATATTCGCTATCAGTCAAAGTTTTATATTAACTGTCGTTATCTATTTTGCCTCAGCAATTTCTTTAAGATTTTATTTACGCAAGAAATTTGCCCACAGAGCCGTTTTCACACATAAAAGTTAACCCTGACCAAATATAATAAGGAAGATAGAATGAATAAATCTATTGTTACCGCCTTTTTCATTGCAATATTTTTAATTTCTGGCTGCTCAACATCCGGGAACCAAAAGATTAAAAATGAAACTGCTCAAAGTCTACAATCAAAAATAATTAAAAACAAAACAACTAAGGCAGAGCTACTTGCTCAACTTGGTGAGCCTGACACTAGAACGACTCTTGACGATGGCAACGAGCAATGGAGATATTTCATGTATAACAATCAGTTCAATGCCTCGACTTTTATCCCTGTTGTCGGTTTGCTAACTGGCGGTTCCCAGACTCAGTCTAGAACTCTCGAAATCTACTTCAATGGAGAAACCGTAGGCAAATGGACATTCTCTACTGATAATAACAATACAAAATCTGGCATTCTCCAGTAAAATACTTAATCAGGAACAAGTCTAATGAAAATATCTTCGGTCCTTGCTGTTATTATTTCTGCATTTGTTCTCACTGCATGTAGCAGTGAGCCTTCCCAAGATGATATTTTTAAAGCTATGCGAAAATGGACTGGAAGCTATCTGACTTCAGTAAAAAAAGTAGATTGCACAAAAGAATCTGATAAAAGCTATAAGTGCAATATAATTATGGATATGAGCGGAACAAAGCAAGCTGGAACAGTTAAATTAATAAAATCAGATGATGGCTGGCAAGTAGGAAGTTATTAATAAAGTAAATTAGTAAAATGAAGCTCCCGTTCGGGAGCTTTTATAATCTAACATTTCTTGCTCTAACAACCTCATGGGTTAACTCTTTCTCGATAACCTTCACTTCATACTGTGTTCTTACAACAGCATAAACTTCTTCTGCTTTTTCCTGATTGTTATCTATGAAATTCACAAGCGAGTTTAGCTCTCTTAGGACCCCTTCTTTGTTATTTAATCGTTGTAATAGATTGCTTGTCAGACTTTTGTATACCGAGCTAAACATAGCCATTATGTTATCAATATTACGATTGGATTTGGAATAAATCCTTTTAGGGTAGAAATATTTTAAATGGTATCCCACAAAAATTAAGTAAAGCTGGTATGAAAAACTTTTATCGCCTGGCTGGTATCTTTTTGAGATATACTTATCGACAATAATAATAAGTTGCTCTTCCAGAGTAAATTCTGGATTGATGTTGCTTTTGTCCATAAAATGCATCCTTGCATAATTGAAATAGTCTTCCTGACCATATATTTATATTTATCGTATTTATTTAGCTTGTCAATAGACGTAACCTATCAATTGTCATTTTTTATTAAATGGCCGATTCAACTGTTCCATAGTAAGACCGTGTCTGTAAGCATTGTACTGCCAATAGCTAAATTGCTCTTTGTATCTATTGTTCTGTTTTTTCAACATTTCATTTTCGGCTTTAAGATTTAATATTTGTTGTGCCGCAATTGTTAAATTGGCTGGTTTCTTTAAGCCTGATTTTTTCAAATTGGACAAATTTTTCTTTGTTCTATATGCTTCAACAACTTCATCATGAGCACTTAAAGATTGCCTTGTGATAGTTCTGTTTAAATTTTTATAAACTGATTCACATAAATCACTCCATGTGATTTTGCCGTCCCAAGTCAATATCATGTGTGTAATTGCTTTTATTTCACTCCTGTTTAAATGTTTTGCCATATGCATCTCCTGTTTCAATTATTCAAAAGTTTATTAATTCTTTCCAAGTTTTTTTCGTGGTGCTGCAACCATTTATCAGCCCCATAGTCACCATTTTCAAAAGCGATCTGAGTTATATTTATCAATTTCACTAATTTTTCTCGGATTGATTCCAGTCTAATTCTATCTACTGGTTTCATGTCCAGTCTTTTATTATCATATTCTATAAATTCATTGATTTTAGTACAAGGACGAACTAAATAGTTATGCACACAGTAGCCAAATTCTGTTAAGTGAATTGCTCCTTGATTCAGGTTATCAAAATCAACTGTCAATTCATTTGTGGGTATTGACTTCCTTTGACAATAATTTTCCATGGTCAATTTAATAGTTTTGATTTTATCTAACATATCTTCTTCTGACACGTGATTATAAACTCTGTTCTGATTCACATTGACACGACCAGACCATTTAGCTATATCCAGTTCAGACATTTCACCATAATGGGCTATTGTGTTTAAAAGATGTCTTGGTTGGTGTGAGCGAATAAGTAGTGGCTGACCTTCAATATCATAATACCCGTGTCGTGCGAAAATATTTTTAAATCCATGCTCATTACGTTTTTTATTTTGGATATCATTAAAAAAGAATCCTTTAGTTGGCTTATGAAATAAGTAGATATCAATCATTTGGGATAAAGTAAATTGGCGAGGATTTAATAAACATAATGCATTGCTAAATCTTATGGATTTTTCTTCATCATACCAAGGAAAGTCTTTACTAAAACCAGAGATAATCATTTCCCATAACTCACTCAATGAATAGTTATAATCATTGGGGTTTAAGAAACTTTTCCCACCATCCAGACTTGTCTTTTTAATTTTTAGAACGCAAGATTTGTGATCATGTAAAGGGTAACCAAGTGCATGACAAACCTGTATAACTGTCAACTTTGATTTTTCATCAACTTTTGGGCAAAGTTCATGTTGGTAAAATTTATCAGGATATTTTTCGCACCATTGAGCAAACTCCCTTGCATTTTGTGATAAGGAAAGCAATCTTCTAATCGCTTTCTTCGCAACTGGTATCATAACCTGTGGAATCCACTTGATATTGGGGCCATACCCCTTAACCGAATAGAATCTCAGACCATATCTTTCGATACCCTTCTCATCTTTTTGTGTAATCTCACAATCAGCAGGTAAGGCTAAAATCTCAGAAATTCTGCTCGGACAACAAAGCAGAAGTGCAAATACTGCACTGGTGAATTTATCCCTTGGACTCAGTAGCTCATCATTTTTAGAAAAAATATCAGCAATGGCAAGTAATGCTGCTTCATCGGGTAACTTATCATTTCTGTGATAGTCCTCAATCTCAGGAAGATAGTTGTTTTTGACCTTCTGCTTCACATGGTTTTTCCAAGATATGTATCCTGATTTCACAAGGTTATGTTCACATAGAAATTTTGATAATTTTTCAAGCTGTATCCCACATTGAGCGAGAACATTACCTTCAAAATATTTACTTCCGATTTGCATTGCCTCATCAAAAACAACGGCTGTAACATTATAAATGAGACCACTGTTCAGAACTTGCAAAAGAGCCTGTTCGAGACATCTCAAAGCCATCATTGTAGCCCCATAATTTTTCAAGGGTTTCAATGAGTGTTGATATCTGATATATGCTTTTGCAAAATCGAGAAAATCTTCATGCATTGCATCTTTGGAGTTAAATGCTTTATGTCCAACCCCTATCTTTCTAAAGGTTACATACCCTTTCCAGACATATTGTTCCCAATCCTGAGTTTGGGTGAGTCCTGATAGTTGATAGCGACAAAAATTTATGAATTCATTATAATTATTTTCGGCCGTAAGTTGTTTTTTAGATTTAAATAAAATAATATTGTTCATCGGGGATTTACCTCGTCAATATCAACTGGCATAAAGAAAGCACATTCATTACAAGGAAAATTTACATTTAAATTCTGACTTTGGCATTTTCTAGAAGAGCAAAACTTGAAATTCGTCATCTCTTTTGACTTTATTCCATTCATAAAAATTTCAGCCACAAATGACAATTGTTCTGAAACAGCGGAATCAATCCTTTCAACACTCTCAGCAAGATTTTTAATATAAATTCCCGTACTTGAAGTAGAAGAATGATCCAACAACTCAGCTATAGTATTGGCATTATGACCATCCTTAGCCAGCATAGTTGCTATTGTATAACGAAGCCTGCGAGGAGTAGCATTGAGTAGAGAACCTGTACGATTTGAAATTAAGTTCCCAGTATTAACAATATTCTTTAATGCTCGATTAGCAATTGTTGGTTTTGCATATATTTTATTAGATTCCAGGAAGTTAATATCTATTATGGCTAAATCAAGCAGTTTTTCCTCGTTCAAGAAAACTGGAACCTTGCCTTTGGCATGATCATCAAGGGTTTTGCCAAGGTTTTGCTCAACAAGCCTCACGGAATGATTAGCTTGAAGTTGAACAATTGATGCAACCTCTGAGATTATTGGCAGTTCTCGATATTGTAGTTGTTTACCCCTTTGTTTAACTCGTGGTACTGAAATTAAATATTCTACTTTACCATTATCTAACTTCTTTTGAAGAAGGTCTTTATATTTCAACATAACTAACTGCTGAGGTCTTCTACCGGTAAGACTTATTAATAGCGATATCGCATAATCTGACAGTGACAGTTCACCTATGCTATATGCGTGACTCATAGCCTTGATCAAGGAAGTGTGTTCCTCTTTAGTCAGTGGACCCACAGTTGGATCATCTTGTAATATAGGTTGACCAGCTTTTTTTATTTTTAGGTCAAAATGCTTTGCTATTTCAACAGCACTTTCATCTATTCCGGGGTATCCTAATTCAAACCATTTAGTAAAAAATGGCCGTAAACCTCGAAAATATGATAGTTTATTTGCTGATTGCATATTTTGATATTGGATTATTACTTTATCATCAATGTAATTAGGAGAAACATTGTTAATAAAATTCTTCATATTTTTAACTATTGTTTTTACATACAAATGGCTTTTACTACAAAAATAATACTGTAATGTATTCACAAATCCACAAACCAAATTTTTGTTCATAACACATATCAAGTCTCTAATATTGATTCCATAGCTCTCAATCAAAGTGACGACTTTTTGTTCATGAATTGACATTTTATCAGAGTTTTGTTTAATTAAATTATTCATCAAATCCTCCTTTGAATAGTTGCTCTTGCTGCTCAAGTGCAGTTTTTTTCGATAGCTCAAAAATATGCCTGCGATTATAGATTATTGAAGTGTCTGAACCTGGTAACCATCCCATTAGATAAGAACGGATTCGTTGCTCTTTTTCGTCGGATATGTCCTTAGCCTTATCTATTGTTTTCGAGAACTCATAATTCCATGTGTGTCGTAATTTATGGCCTGTTAATCCACTTAAAAGCGAGGATGATTGACGAACAACACTCACTATCTTATGGTATGATGAAAATGACAGCGGTTGCCCTTGAGTCTTCCCTTCTTTGTAGGTAATAAAAAGAAAGTCATGCTTATTAGCATTTTTGACTTTCCTACGATCATTCAAGATATAATCTGAAATTTCATATATAAGGTTCGGATCAGCAATTAACTTCCTCTCACAAGTCTTCACTAATGGCTGATAAACTCGTGAATCTGTTTTATCATTTGCTCTCCTCCTTATTGCTATTGTTGATTCTGCAAAATCTATGTCACCAATTCGCAGATTCAAAAGTTCACCGGCTCTCATGCCAAAGCAATGTAATAATAGGAATATTAGGTTGTTTCTTTTTTGTACTATTTCCGTAAACGGATTCAAGTTACTTCCTGGCGAAAGAATGCTAAACAAAGAATCCAGTTGAGCTTTGTCTAAGCTCTTTTCGATATCCATAACATATTTGTCATTGTTTCTTGGTTTCTTTCTTTTTATGTTGTTAATGAAAACAAGTATCTCTTTAATTGTATCTTTCTGACCTGTATGAGAAAGAAGTATTTTACATAGCCATTCCAGATAGTTAGCTATTGTTGTAATCCGAAAATACTTAGTTGGTTTTTTGACATTTGAAACGCCAAAATAACTATCTACACCACTTTTAAAATTGAATGAAGTAAACTCAATCAAATCATCAATTTCATGATGAGCCAGAAATATCCTTTTCTGAATTCTTTCATCAATATTGATCTCTTTCCTCATAAAGAATCGATATAACAATGAAATGCTACCGGCAATAACTTTCATTGTTGATATAGACTCTGACCGATTTCTGACTTGTGTTGTTATATACAAATTTGGATAATACAATGGCTCACCAGTTTTTTTATTTACAACATGACAATACCTCTCCCCATTTTCCAACATAAACGAATCTACACAAATACTGCTCATATTTTCCTCCTAAACCTTACAAAAAGTATAATTCCAATATATTAATAATAAGCATTTCGTAGTTTTACAAATTTATTTGAATCGTTAGAACTATTTATTTAAATTAAAACAGTGAGATAGGCGATTATTCCTGTCAAATTATCATCTGGTAGATCTAGTATAGATTATGTACACCTAATACTTGGGAAACTATCTCACTGCCTTGCTAATAAACGGCATCCAAAATAATGTAAGTAATTTTGTAAGGTTTTAAGTTAAAATATGGAGTAAAACTTTACATTTTCACAAAAGAGTTCTCAATCCAATGTGGTATTGGATTATTCGCTTCGATAAATTTCTAATTTCATCTGGGCATTTAATTAGTGAGAACCATGTCTCATAAACATAAAACTGCTCGAAAATATCAAGCTCAGAGATCGCGTCTAAAGGCTGTCTCAAATTTCCGACAAGATACTGACTGAGCCAGTAAATGATTTCTTTATTAAAATCGCTATTCGGCAAATCATAAATCGCTCCGGGTTCGAAGATCTTGCAAAAAAGATCCTCGCCTAAATTGCACATATGGTTTTCTTCATTCATAAATTCTTCTATATTCATAAAAATCTCTCCCAGGTTTAATTAAGCAACTTTAATTCTGCTTGCTTCGATAACTGATTGAATCCACTCGTCAACTTCACTCTCGACAAAAGCAACGGCACGAACTCCGATCTTAACGGGTGCCGGAAACCGACCTTCACTGATCAGACGATAGATCCAGGCCTTGCCGAAACCAGTTCGTTTCAAGACTTCTGGTAAACGAATTAAGCTTTGATTAGTTGTATTCATTTGGCTGTCTCCTCCGCTTCCGTTAAGGAGATATTAGCCACACAGATTTGTATCTATGAAGGGAGTGCTGATAACTGAAAATTTAGATGAGGGAAGAATGGAGAGAAATTTAGGGGAAGAAAAATATTTTCGCCATCCCCTTGACAATTGCATGATGATTTATAGCTAGAGAGATCCGAGTTCTGAAATCGGTATGTTGATGAGATGACTGTTTTTACTAAGAAAGTACTCCAAACTACGAGTTATCTCTCCATTTAAAGCCTTCTCAGCAACGGGCCTATCTGTATCTTTAATGTGATCTTCGCCTCTAATCTCGTGAGTGAAATCAGGATACAACACACGAGACAAGACCATATTTGAGATTTTTGCTTTTTTGAATTTTGACCAAATTAGTAGGTCCATCATAGGAATAATGTTGTAATCGACAAGTTTTCTTATTTTTGCGAGCCCTATCTTTTCTGTTTTTACTGGATCAATCTCGTATTCTTTCCTTAGAGTTGGAAGCATAGTTTGCAGGGCTGATATAATTTCCTCATCACTAGATAACCCCAAATCAAATGATACATACATCTTGCTGCTATTTTTGTTGAGAAAAAAGTCTCTCATGGTTTGTGTTATGGGTTTATTTTTTAATTCTTTCTTGAAATCACCATTCTTTTCAAAGAAATCCATATCAAACATTATTAGTTTTTTCTCTAATTTTTCTATATCACCGAAACTTATCTGTACAACATGTTTTTGTCCCTTAACATAGGGATCATAATAATTTTCTTGTCTACTTAAAATGGGATTACCGTCAAGGATTGACTTCAAATTTTGATTTTCATCTTCCCATTCAAAATTTATGCTATCAAAAATCACTTCTCTAAAGACAATTTCTCTATGTAGTTCCTTGATTGTAAACGATTTTATCGGTTCGTAGTTATCAAGATTAAACCAGTTCTTCAATTCCTCAAAGGGGCTAATTGCTCTCATAAACCGCTCTTAGAAATAATTATTGAAAATAACATTAAATTTGATATTTATTTATAAAATAAACACCTCCATATTTTAATACTAATTTTCAGTTAACCAACCAGAGCAAAGTAATTTGCTCTGGTAACTGATTATGGAGTACTAATGTGTCACACACTTTTCCATGAATGCATCGAGGAAATCGTCTGTAATTCCTTGAGGATTCCTTCTTGCACATAATGAATAGAGTTCCTCTACAGCTGAATAGGGGAAGAATCGAGTATCTAATTCTTTAAACTGTGGCATATTAGAAAACTCTATAACTTTATTTCTATATTCGTCAGGTGCCACAACGGTCCAACGTATATTTTTTAACTGTGGTGCATAATCATAAAATTGTTTCATTCTTACCAAACCACTTTTAATACCAGTGCTATGTTCAATCTCCATAACTGCAGGCATTAATTTTCCATTTCGAAACCAAATGCAATCTATAAGCCGAGCTTCCTTGATAGCTTTATCATATGATTGAAGCACTTGTTCATTTCTTAAATTATCTATGACCCCATCCATTTGGGCTATAGATTTTCCATTATATTGGAGGCCTCGATCATTTGCTGCAACCCATGTTCGATAACCTAAGTAATGACCTATTTTTACTAATGAGATTTGAATTTGTGCATGACGTCTTTTTTCCTCAATCGTCATTCCTTTAGTAGGTAAGATTGTCTCTATATCAACTGATTGATGGACAACATCTAAATTCATTTCAGAAATTATAACATTAGTAATATGTTCTATTGCTACACCATTTTCATGTGGGTCATTTGGTCTATAAATAAGGTGCTTGTGACCTTTTTTAATGTTTTTCTGAGTGTTCATTACCTCAAGGCGATCAAGCTTACACCAATAAAACTCAGGAGTATGGGCCAAAAGGCTTTCGAGAACAGCACGTGTATTATAGCTTGCACCAAAAATACGATCCAAATTGACAGGGACATCTTCCTGTAAAGCATTAGCCAATCTCCACAGCATTTGTGTGGAGATGCTTTCCGATTTAGAACTATGTAGTGTCTCACCCTTTTTTGGATCGAATCTTTTAAATTCTATTGGGCCTTCGGGAAGTTGGACATTCGTTACAATGATTCTTCCCGAATTTCGCACATTTACATAATTAAACTGCGTGTTTCTTGGTAGATTGGCAATCGCCTGTGCTAAGTTCGCCGCAGTTACTCTCATATTCGATTCCTAAATGCTCTATAATAGATTTGGCAATACCGGCCGCTGCTAAGTAGGGTACACCGTTACCGACTGTTTTAAACATATTAGACAGAGTCATATAAGCAGGTAATTCAAATTCTTTTGGTAAAGACTGAATTGCTAATGCTTCGGCAACAGTAATTCTTCTTGGTTTATAAGGATGTAAATGTACCTCATTATTACCATAAGCAGCAGTTGGTGAAAATCTCCATCTATGCAACCTTTTATAGGATTTTTTACTATCGTCCCCTTCTTCGACAGTCAAAAACCTCGCAAGCCCTGCTCTTGCCGCGAATACATGCTTTGCATTTGGATGATTATCAACCTGGTTTTTCTTGAACCAATGCTCTACTGTTAACTCTTCTGGGATACCCTTTGGTTTTATAACAGAAGTGTTTTCTGAAAATTGGTTTGTCGTCGGCCATTTATATTCAAATGCAGTTCTTTCAGGGTAGACTCTTTGCCCCCAATTGAACTGACTTGCATATTTTTCATCAAGGAAACCAATCAATATGATTCGTTGCCTATCTTGAGGAGCACCATACTCAATAGAATTTATTAGTTTTTCATGCAAACAATAACCAACCGATTCTAATTGAGTTTTTAAATGGTCAAAAAACTCCCTATGTTTACTGGTGCGGTATAGACCTTTAACATTCTCAAAAAGAAAGAAATCTGGTTTCATTTCAAGAATGATATCAATATAGCTTTGTGAAAGCCGACCGTTTTCACCATCTCGACCTTTATTTTTACCCGCTACAGAGAAATCCGGGCATGGTGGACCACCAATAAATCCAGTCAATCGCCCCTCATTTTTAAGTTGAAGCATAGAAGACTTAATTTTTTCATGTTCTACATCTTCAATACTGCACTCTGCATACCCAAAACGAGGTGGTGCTATATTTAATTTTTTCCTCGAATGTTTATATGCATCCATAAACGGAGCATGGTATTCATTCACGAAAACCACTTCATAACCATTTTTTTCAAATCCAAGATCAAGAAATCCTGAACCAGAGAAAAAAGAAAAAATTGCGGGGTTAATTGTGGACATTTTTTACCTATTAAATTTATATTAAAAATATAGCCATTGTAATCATATCACACGGCTATGCCAGTGGATAGTTAATCGTTGATCAAGCTACTTTGTTGTAAAATCAAAGGGACTGATAAACCTATCTTTCAAGGCATTAAGGTAATCAGCCCACCACTGCAACATAAGCCTTCTTTCATCAAGGTGTTCTGCTTTATGAATGTAGGCAGCACGAACGGAGTTTCGCTCTTGGTGGCTCATCTGCCGTTCAACAGCATCCCTTGACCATTTTCCCGATTCGATCAACGCACTACATGCCATCGCACGAAAACCATGTCCACATACTTCAACAGTAGTGTCGTAGCCCATAGACCTTAAAGCCTTGTTTACCGTGTTTTCACTCATAGGCTTTCTAAAATCATGATCACCAATGAACACAAGTTCACATTCACCGCTGATTTCTCTGATAGCTTTGAGGAGTTCTAAAGCCTGACGACTTAACGGCACGAGGTGTGGGGTCTTCATTTTTGAGCCTCGATGAGAATGTTTGACCCCTGGCAATGGCTCACGTTCCCCAGGGATAGTCCACATGGCATTGTCGAAATCTATCTCGGACCAACGAGCAAACCGGAGTTCACTTGACCGAATGAAAATGAGCAATGTGAGTTTCACGGCTAACTTCGTGAGTTTTCTACCCTTGAAACTATCAATTCGTTCTAAAAGTTCTGAGAATCGTTCGAATGGTAAAGCTGGCCTGTGGACTCTTTTAGCTACCGCAATAGCTCCTGCCATCTCCTGAGCAGGATTGTAATCTATCAGCCCATTTTGGACGGCATATCGCATTACTGCTGTTGTTCTTTGCTGTAGGCGGGAAGCAACTTCCAATCGCCCGGAAGCTTCAACAGCCTTGATAGGGGCAAGAAGATCTCTGGTATTAAGCTCGGATATTTTTCTTTTACCAATGGCAGTAAAGAGACCATCTTCCATGCTTTTTAGAACTCTCTCGCTGTGGGAATCTGACCATTTTCTTTTACAAGCCTTATGCCAGTCCCTGGCAACAGATTCAAAAGTAAGAGCTTCGCTCTGCTCGATCTTGTCGGCTTTTTTCTTCTCGGAAGGGTCGATACCATCAGATACCAACTTTTTGGCCTCATCTCGTTTCCTGCGAGCTTCACCAAGAGAGACTATTGGATAAACCCCCAATGCTAAAACTTTCTGTTTGCCATCGAAACGGTATTGGAGTCGCCAGTATTTTGAACCATTGGGGTTGATCAGCAGGTGCATACCCTGCCCATCTGTGAGTTTGAAAGGTTTGTCGGAGGGCTTGGTAGTCCTAACTTTGATATCAGTAAGTGCCATCAGTTGATACCTCCGCTGTTGGTATCAAAATCAATCGAACCGAAGATACCACCAGTTATACCATCATTCGTTGGTATATGTGGATAGAAGTAAGTAGACGTGAACAGACTAAGAAAGGCCAAAACCCTGCTTAACTTACTGTTTTTATGGACTAAAGTAGACGTTGGTAGACTTAAAAAAAGCTTTGTATGGTGCCGAAGGCCGGACTCGAACCGGCACGTATTTCTACGGTTGATTTTGAATCAACTGCGTCTACCGATTTCGCCACTTCGGCACTGAAGAGGTATGCGGAAAACGTTGTGGATTATACCTGTAGCACGCAACCATGCAAGCGCTAGCGTGTGTCTTCTCCGTTAAGTGTCGAAAAAATCAGCATACATCCATCCCGCGCTCTTCTTAATCCCCCCTTCTGCAAAGCGACGCCGTTTCCCATGCTCTACACTTTTCTGTTCAACACCACACTGAGGGAAACACGATGTCGATGATTAAAAGCTATGCCGCAAAAGAGGCGGGCAGCGAACTCGAACTCTTTGAATACGATGCAGGCGAACTCAAGCCGGAAGATGTCGAGGTGCAGGTCGATTACTGCGGTATCTGCCATTCCGATTTGTCGATGATCGACAACGAGTGGGGATTCTCTCAGTATCCACTGGTTGCCGGACATGAGGTGATTGGTCGCGTGGCCGCCCTCGGTAGCGCGGCGCAGGGGAAAGGCCTGAAGATCGGCCAGCGCGTGGGGATTGGCTGGACGGCGCGCAGCTGTGGTCACTGCGATGCTTGTATCAGCGGTAATCAGATCAACTGCCTGGAAGGAGCGGTGCCCACCATTCTTAATCGCGGCGGCTTTGCCGAGAAGCTGCGCGCAGACTGGCAGTGGGTGATCCCGCTTCCAGAATGCATCGATATTGAATCCGCCGGTCCGCTGCTGTGCGGCGGTATCACGGTGTTTAAACCGCTGCTGATGCACCACGTCACTGCCACCAGCCGCGTTGGGGTGATCGGTATTGGCGGACTGGGACATATCGCTATCAAGCTGTTGCATGCAATGGGATGTGAAGTCACCGCGTTCAGCTCTAACCCGGCGAAAGAGAAAGAAGTGCTGGCGATGGGTGCCGATAAAGTGGTGAACAGCCGCGATCCGCAGGCATTAACGGCGCTGGCGGGCCAGTTCGATCTCATCATCAATACCGTCAATGTTGATCTCGACTGGCAGCCCTACTTCGAAGCGCTGGCCTACGGCGGCAACTTCCATACCGTCGGCGCAGTGCTGAAGCCGCTTCCGGTTCCTGCCTTCACGCTGATTGCAGGCGATCGCAGCGTCTCCGGTTCGGCGACTGGTACACCGTATGAACTTCGTAAGCTGATGAAGTTTGCCGGACGCAGCAAGGTCTCGCCGACCACCGAGCTGTTCCCGATGTCGAAAATCAACGAGGCAATCCAGCACGTGCGAGACGGTAAAGCCCGTTATCGCGTGGTACTGAAAGCCGATTTCTGACGGTCTGACTCAGCGCCTCCCTGCTCAGAGTGAGGCGCTGAGTCGCTCTCGTGCCTGGCGAAACGCCAGAACCGCCTGCTGGCACTGCGCCGTCACATTCTCAATATCATGATTAATGTCGATACGCGCGATATCGGCCTCCTCCGCCAATGGGCACTCCAGCGCATCAAACTGACTTTTCAGCAAACCAACCGGCATAAAATGCCCTGCCCGACGCTGCATCCGTGCCAGAATAATATCGTAGTCGCCATCCAGCCAGAGAAAATGGACGTTAGGACTGCCCTTACGTAAAAAATCGCGATACTGTTTTTTTAATGATGAACAGACAATAAATCCGGTCTCATTCTTTTTATACAGACTATAAGACGCATCATTTAAGCGCTCTAACCACGGCAGTCGATCTTCATCAGTTAACGGTATTCCCTGGGACATTTTATCAATGTTTTTGGCGGGATGGAGATCGTCGCCATCAATAAACTTCGCCGATAATAATGCCGCCACCTTACTACCAATTAACGATTTACCACTTCCTGAAACGCCCATCAAAATATAGCTTTCCCCGGCCATGTAAAACCCTCTGCGTCATATTTCATGGCGCGATATTACGCCTGCACAATCGGCAATTTCACGCTTTTTTGTTTCTATAGATGAGAATTATAAAGCGCATCACGTTATGCGTAACATTGTAGTGTAACAATTTTCCAGTGTGATCTAACTCACAAATAAGGACAATTAAAACCGCTTAAATGCACCGGAGATGAAGACCTGACCCAGTGAGGCATTTATGGAAGTGAAAACTCAATCCTGCGTTGTCGCGGGTAAGCGCTCTGTTGCCGTAACACAACAGAATATCGAATGGAATAATAAAGGCACGCTCGTAAAAATAACCCGCGGAGGAATTTGCGGTTCCGACTTACATTATTATCAGGAAGGTAAAGTCGGTAATTTTACCGTCAAAGCACCGATGATTTTAGGCCATGAAGTTATTGGTAAAGTGGTCCATAGCGATTCAGAAACATTACGCGAAGGGCAGTCGATTGCCATTAATCCGTCTAAACCATGCGGTCATTGTAAATACTGTCTTCAACATGAAGAAAACCAGTGCACTGAAATGCGCTTTTTTGGCAGTGCGATGTATTTTCCGCACGTCGACGGCGGCTTTACCCAGTTTAAAACGGTCGATACCGCCCAGTGTATTCCTTACCCGGAACAGGCGGACGAAAAGGTCATGGCCTTTGCTGAACCGCTGGCCGTTGCCATCCATGCTGCGCATGAGGCTGGCGATCTCCAGGGTAAGAAAGTGTTTATCTCCGGCGTCGGCCCCATCGGTTGCCTGATCGTCAGCGCGGTGAAAACGCTGGGTGCAGCGGAAGTGGTCTGTGCCGATGTCAGCCCCCGTTCGCTATCGCTGGCTCAACAAATGGGCGCGGATACGCTGGTTAATCCCCAGCATGACGCGCTCGACCAGTGGAAAACGGAGAAGGGCTATTTCGATATCAGTTTCGAGGTCTCCGGTCATCCCTCCTCCATTACCACCTGTCTGGAAGTCACCCGCGCAAAAGGGGTGATGGTGCAGGTTGGTATGGGTGGTGCCGTTCCAGACTTCCCGATGATGATGCTGATCGGCAAAGAGATCGCCCTGAAAGGCTCGTTCCGCTTTACCACTGAATTTAACACCGCAGTCTCCTGGCTGGCGCATAACGTTATCGATCCGCTGCCGCTACTGAGTGCGGAATATCCGTTTACCGACCTGGAACAGGCGCTGATTTTCGCCAGCGACAAAACCCAGGCGGCGAAAGTTCAGCTCGTCTTTGAGAATGAAAAATAAGGAATAACATCATGAACGATCTTTTTTCACTGGCAGGTAAAAATATTCTGATCACCGGTTCCGCCCAGGGGATCGGTTATTTGCTGGCAACGGGTCTTGGTCAGTATGGTGCGCAGATTATCGTCAACGATATTACGTCAGAGCGGGCAGAAGCCGCGGTTGCTAAACTGCAGCAGGAAGGGATCCGTGCCGTTGCCGCTCCTTTTAACGTGACGCATAAACAGGATATTGACGCCGCAATTGATCATATCGAAAAAGATATTGGCCCGATTGATGTGCTGGTCAATAACGCCGGGATCCAGCGCCGTCATCCGTTTACCGAATTTCCGGAACAGGAATGGAACGACGTGATCGCCGTTAACCAGACCGCCGTGTTCCTCGTCTCCCAGGCGGTAACCCGCCGAATGGTGGAGCGCCAGGCCGGGAAAGTGATCAACATCTGCTCGATGCAAAGTGAACTGGGTCGCGACACCATCACCCCGTACGCCGCCTCGAAAGGTGCGGTGAAGATGCTGACTCGCGGTATGTGCGTTGAACTGGCGCGCCATAACATCCAGGTTAACGGCATCGCACCGGGGTACTTCAAAACGGAAATGACTAAAGCGCTGGTGGAAGATGAAGCCTTCACCTCATGGTTATGCAAACGTACCCCTGCCGCCCGCTGGGGCGATCCGCAGGAGCTGATTGGCGCGGCGGTATTCCTCTCCTCCAAAGCCTCGGACTTCGTCAACGGACACTTGCTGTTCGTCGACGGCGGCATGCTGGTCGCAGTGTAACCACTGAACAACCCTACGCAGCGCGCCAGCGCTGCCTTTTTGGCACACATAAGAGATAAGATTATGCCATTAATCATAATTGCGGCAGGCGTCGCGCTGCTTCTGGTCCTGATGATTGGCTTTAAAGTCAATGGCTTCATCGCCCTGGTCCTGGTCGCAGCCGTCGTGGGATTCGCCGAAGGGATGGACGCACAGGCCGTTTTACATTCCATTCAAAACGGGATCGGCGGCACGCTCGGCGGGCTGGCGATGATCCTCGGTTTTGGCGCAATGTTGGGAAAATTGATTTCTGATACGGGGGCCGCGCAACGCATCGCGACCACCCTGATCGGAACGTTTGGTAAAAAACGCGTGCAGTGGGCGCTGGTCGTCACCGGACTGGTCGTTGGGCTGGCGATGTTCTTCGAAGTCGGCTTTGTACTGCTGCTGCCGTTGGTATTTACGGTGGTGGCCTCATCCGGTTTGCCGCTGCTGTATGTCGGCGTGCCGATGGTCGCTGCCCTTTCGGTCACCCACTGCTTCCTGCCACCGCATCCGGGACCGACAGCCATTGCGACGATTTTTGAAGCCAGCCTCGGCACCACGTTGCTGTACGGGTTTATTATCACCATTCCTACGGTGATTGTCGCAGGCCCACTGTTTTCAAAACTGCTGACCCGCTTTGAAAAAGCGCCGCCGGAAGGGTTGTTTAACCCGCACCTGTTCACCGAAGAGGAGATGCCGTCCTTCTGGAACAGTATCTTTGCGGCGGTGATCCCCGTCATACTGATGGCCGTTGCCGCCGTGTGCGAAATTACACTGCCCAAAACCAACTCGGTACGGGTATTCTTTGAGTTTATCGGGAACCCTGCCGTCGCGCTGTTTATCGCCATCGTGCTGGCGATTTTCACTCTCGGCCGACGCAATGGCAGGACGATTGAACAGATCATGGATATCGTCGGTGACTCTATCGGTGCCATCGCCATGATTGTGTTTATCATCGCCGGTGGCGGCGCGTTTAAACAGGTTCTGGTGGACAGCGGCGTAGGTCAGTATATCTCGCACCTGATGACCGGCACCTCGTTGTCGCCGCTGCTGATGTGCTGGACAGTGGCCGCGTTACTGCGTATTGCTCTGGGATCAGCGACCGTCGCCGCGATCACGACCGCTGGCGTGGTATTGCCGATCATTAACGTCACCCATGCCGATCCGGCGTTGATGGTGTTGGCGACCGGGGCCGGTAGCGTAATCGCTTCGCACGTAAACGATCCGGGATTCTGGCTGTTCAAGGGCTACTTTAACCTCAGCGTCGGTGAAACGCTGCGGACGTGGACCGTGATGGAAACGCTGATTTCAATCATGGGACTGCTGGGCGTGCTGGCACTGAATGCGGTTCTGCATTAAGGCGTGATTAACCACCGGGGGGCGATGTCGCCGCCGCTCCCCGGTACCGGAGAGAAGATGAGGAACCACAGAATTTCTTTGCAGGACATCGCCACGCTCGCGGGCGTGACCAAAATGACGGTGAGCCGCTATATCCGCTCGCCGAAAAAGGTCGCAAAGGAAACTGGCGAGCGTATCGCGCAGATCATGGAGGAGATCAACTACATCCCGAACCGTGCGCCAGCCATGTTGCTGAACGCGCAAAGCTACACGCTTGGCGTGCTCATTCCCTCCTTTCAGAACCAGCTCTTCGCCGACATTCTTGCCGGTATCGAATCGGTGACGTCCGACCATAACTACCAGACGCTGATTGCCAACTACAACTACGATCGTGAGTCGGAAGAAGAGTCGGTGATCAATCTGCTCTCCTACAATATCGACGGCATCATTCTTTCCGAGAAGTATCACACCCTGCGCACGGTGAAATTCCTGCGCTCGGCGGCCATTCCCATTATCGAGCTAATGGATATTCAGGGCGATCGGCTGGATATGGAAGTCGGGTTTGATAACCGCCAGGCGGCATTTGATATGGTCAGCACCATGCTGGATAAACGCCAGCGGCGCAAAATTCTTTATCTCGGCTCGAAAGACGATATCCGTGATGAACAGCGTTTTCGCGGTTACTGCGATGCGATGACGCGGCGAGGCCTGACGCCGCTGCGCGTGAACCCGAAAGCGATCTCGTCGATTCGTCTGGGCATGCAACTGATGCGCGACGCGCTGATTGCCCACCCGGATTTAGACGGTGTGTTTTGCACCAATGATGATATTGCGATGGGCGCGCTGCTGTTTTGCCGGGAACGCGACCTGTCCGTGCCGGAACAGGTCTCCATTGCCGGTTTCCACGGTCTGGAGATGGGCCGACAGATGATCCCAAGTCTTGCCAGCGTCATCACCCCCCGCTTTGACATTGGCCGCATGGCGGCGCAGATGTTGCTGAGCAAAATCAAGAACAACGACCACAACCACAATACGATCGATTTGGGATACCAGATTTACCACGGCAATACGCTATAAGTGATTTTCTCTCCCCGGCGCATATTCTCTTGCACTCACATTGCCTATACTCGACGCAGGATAAATGGAGGAAATCTCATGAGCTCACCCCTGCTGATTGCCCGCACGCCAGACACTGAACTGTTTTTACTCCCCGGGATGGCGAACCGCCACGGGCTGATTACCGGGGCGACCGGGACCGGGAAAACCGTCACGCTACAGAAGCTGGCCGAGTCGCTGTCGGAAATTGGCGTACCGGTTTTTATGGCCGATGTAAAAGGTGACTTAACGGGCATCGCTGCCGAAGGCCAGGCTTCCGAAAAACTGCTCGCCAGACTGAAAAATATCGGCATTACCGACTGGCAACCGCACAGCAATCCGGTGGTACTGTGGGACATCTTCGGCGAAAAAGGTCATCCGGTTCGCGCCACGGTCTCAGACCTCGGGCCGCTGCTGCTGGCGCGTCTGCTGAACCTCAACGAGGTGCAGTCCGGCGTGCTGAACATTATCTTCCGTATTGCCGATGACCAGGGTCTGTTGCTGCTGGATTTCAAAGATCTGCGGGCCATCACGCAATACATCGGCGATAACGCTAAATCCTTCCAGAATCAGTATGGCAACATCAGCAGCGCTTCAGTCGGAGCGATCCAGCGTGGGCTGCTGACGCTTGAACAGCAAGGTGCGACGCACTTCTTTGGCGAGCCGATGCTCGACATCAAAGACTGGATGCGGACCGATGCCAGTGGCAAAGGGATCATCAATATTCTCAGCGCCGAGAAGCTCTACCAGATGCCAAAACTCTACGCAGCCAGCCTGCTGTGGATGCTCTCCGAGCTTTACGAGCAACTGCCGGAAGCCGGCGATCTGGAAAAACCGAAGCTGGTCTTCTTTTTCGACGAAGCGCATCTGCTGTTCAACGACGCCCCGCAGGTGCTGTTGGATAAAATTGAACAGGTGATCCGTCTGATCCGCTCGAAAGGGGTTGGCGTCTGGTTTGTTTCGCAAAACCCGGCGGATATTCCGGATAACGTCCTCGGTCAGTTGGGCAACCGCGTTCAGCATGCCCTGCGCGCCTTTACGCCGAAAGATCAGAAGGCGGTGAAAACCGCCGCGCAGACCATGCGCGCCAATCCGGCGTTTGATACAGAGAAAGCGATTCAGGAACTGGGCACCGGTGAAGCACTGGTTTCATTCCTCGATGCGAAAGGCAGTCCATCGGTCGTCGAGCGGGCGATGGTGATCGCCCCGTGCTCACGGATGGGACCGGTGACGGATGATGAGCGCAATGGGCTTATCAACCACTCTCCGGTTTATGGCAAATATGAAGACGACCTGGATCGTGAATCCGCGTTTGAAATGCTGCAAAAAAGTGTCAAGGCGACGACCGAAGCGCAAAGTAACCCGACGGCGAAAGGCAAAGAGGTGGCGGTTGACGACGGGATCCTCGGCGGGCTGAAGGATATTCTCTTCGGCAGTACCGGACCGCGCGGTGGCAAGCGCGATGGCGTAGTGCAGAGCGTGGCAAAAAGCGCAGCGCGTCAGGTCACCAATCAGCTCATTCGCGGGATGTTAGGCAGCCTGATGGGCGGCAGAAAACGCTAGTACCAAGGATAAGCGCAGCGCCATCAGGCACTGCGCTTTACGTTGCCGGATGGCGGCGAACGATTATGACTTACGCATCATCAGCCAGAGACTGATCAAGAAGAACGAGGCGCTCGGCAGCAGGGCGCCGATAATCGGCGGAATACCGT
This sequence comes from Citrobacter sp. RHB35-C17, assembly GCF_013816795.1. Classification (NCBI taxonomy): domain Bacteria; kingdom Pseudomonadati; phylum Pseudomonadota; class Gammaproteobacteria; order Enterobacterales; family Enterobacteriaceae; genus Citrobacter; species Citrobacter sp. RHB35-C17. Next base: position 4,048,648 of record NZ_CP057150.1, read on the forward strand.
ACACCAGCGTCAACGGGCCAAAGATCTGGTCCAGCACGTAGAAAACAAAACCAAAGCTTATCCCCGTCACCACCCGCACACCCATTGGCACGCTACGCAGCGGACCAAAGATGAACGACAGCGCCATCAGCATCATCACCGCAACGGACAGCGGCTGGAAGACTTTGCTCCACATATTGAGCTGGTAGCGCCCGGCCTCCTGGCCGCTCGACTTCAGGTATTTCACATAGTTGTGCAGACCGCTGATAGAGAGCGCATCCGGGTCCAGCGCCACCACGCCCAGTTTGTCTGGCGTGAGGTTGGTTTTCCAGGTACTGCTCACCATTTGCGAACCGGTGATCTGCTTCGGATCGGTCAGATTCGACTCATCCACCTGCGACAGACGCCAGACCTTCTGTTCCGGGTCAAACTTCGCCGACGCAGCATAGCGCACGGATTGCAGACGACGCTGATCGTTGAAGGCATAAATGCTGATGCCGACTAACTCTTCGTCACCTTTCACTCGTTCGATGTAAACAAAGTTATTGCCGTCTTTCGCCCACAGCCCCTGCTGGGTGGAAAGCAGCGAACCGCCGTACATCGCCTGCGCACGGTAATTACGCGCCATCTGCTCGCCCTGCGGCGCAACCCACTCGCCGATGGCCATGGTCAGCAGCACCAGTGGGATCGCGGTTTTCATCACCGAGAACGCAACCTGCATACGGGTAAAACCCGACGCCTGCATCACGACCAGCTCGCTGCGCTGCGCCAGCATCCCGAGTCCCAATAGCGCACCAAGCAATGCCGCCATCGGGAAGAAAATCTGCACATCTTTCGGCACGCTGAGCAGGGTGTACATCCCCGCGCCCAACGCGTCGTAGCTCCCCTGCCCGGCTTTTTTCAGCTGGTCGACGAACTTGATGATGCCGGAAAGCGACACCAGCATGAATAACGTCATCATGATGGTGGTGAAAATGGTTTTACCGATATAGCGGTCAAGGACACCAAATGGCTGCATCACACCGCTCCTTTACGCGAAAAACGGGCGCGCAGACGGCGCACCGGCACTGTATCCCACAGGTTAAGACCCACCGCCAGCGCCAGATACAGCAGGTTGACCACCCACATCCAGATAACCGGGTCCAGCTTTCCTTTCCCGCCATTGGATTTCAGGGAGGTCTGGATCAGGAAGAACATCAAATAGAGCAGCATCGCGGGCAGCATCGACAGCACGCGGCCCTGACGCGGGTTGACCACGCTCAGCGGGACGACCATCAGCGCCATCATAAATACGGTGAATACCAACGTGATACGCCAGTGCAGTTCCGCACGGGCGCGATCGGTATCAGTGGACCACAGCGTGCGCATGTCCATCTGGTCGGTGTCGTTCGGATCCAGCGCCACCGCCTGGTGACCGATAATCGCCTGATAGTCCTGGAAGTCGGTAATACGGAAATCACGCAGCAGTGCGGTGCCTTCAAAGCGGGTGCCTTTGTTCAGCGTGACCACCTGCGAACCGTCGCGCATCTGCGACAGATGTCCGGAATCGGCGACCACCACAGAAGGACGGGCGTTACCTTTCGGGCGAATTTGTGCGAGGAACACATCCTTGAAATCGCTACCGTCAACGCTTTCAATAAACAGTACCGAGCTGCCATTGGTGGCCTGCTGGAACTGCCCCTGCGCCAGTGCGGCCATACCGGGGTTGGCTTTCGCCTCGGCCAGCACTTCATCCTGATGTTTTGACGACCACGGCCCCGCCCACATGACGTTAACGGCGGCGATGATCCCGGTGAACAACGCCAGGATCATGGCGGCTTTCACCAGCACGGCCTTGCTCAGACCGCAGGCGTGCATCACCGTAATTTCACTTTCGGTATACAGTTTGCCCAGCGTCATCAACAGTCCGAGGAACAGGCTGAGCGGCAGGATAAGCTGCGCCATTTCAGGCACGCCGAGGCCCAGCAGCGAGAGCACCAGATTTGCCGGAATGTCACCGTCAACCGCTGCGCCGAGGATCCTCACTAACTTTTGACAAAAGAAGATCAAAAGCAGAATGAAGAGGATGGCAAGCTGGCTTTTGAGCGTCTCCCGCACCAGATATCTTATGATTATCACTTTAAATACGCCCGTAAAAACTCGTCTTTTGCAGGAATTTAGCTTGTTTCATGGCTTAAACGTCATTTATTCTCTTGAGTCGTCGAAATCGTCGCTAAAATTATTATACTCAGCGGATTCGCCACTCAGAACGCGTTCTGATGTGCCAATGCCGTAATAACGTTAAGATTAACACGAAGTCACCGCAACTGCGGATATGAGTTACGAAAGCTTGCAATTCTAACCGCAGGCGCCGCCGTTGTCTTTAAGATTCAGGAGCGTAGTGCATGGAGTTTAGTGTAAAAAGCGGTAGCCCGGAGAAACAGCGGAGTGCCTGCATCGTCGTGGGCGTCTTTGAACCACGCCGCCTTTCTCCGGTTGCAGAACAGCTCGATAAAATCAGCGACGGGTACATCAGTGCCCTGTTGCGTCGTGGCGAACTGGAAGGCAAACCGGGTCAGACCCTGTTGTTACACCATGTCCCCAACGTACTGTCCGAGCGTATCCTCCTCATCGGTTGTGGCAAAGAACGCGAGCTGGATGAACGTCAGTATAAGCAGGTGATTCAGAAAACCATCAACACTCTGAATGATACCGGCTCAATGGAAGCCGTCTGCTTCCTGACCGAACTGCACGTCAAAGGCCGCAACAACTACTGGAAAGTGCGTCAGGCTGTCGAGACGGCCAAAGAGACGCTGTACAGCTTCGATCAACTGAAAACCACCAAAAGCGAGCCGCGCCGCCCGCTGCGTAAAATGGTCTTCAATGTGCCGACCCGCCGTGAGCTGACCAGCGGCGAGCGTGCGATTCAGCACGGTCTGGCCATTGCTGCCGGCATTAAGGCCGCGAAAGATCTCGGCAACATGCCGCCGAACATCTGTAACGCCGCCTATTTAGCCTCTCAGGCGCGCCAGTTAGCTGACAGCTACAGCAAGAATGTGGTCACCCGCGTCATCGGCGAACAGCAGATGAAAGAGCTGGGAATGCACGCATACCTCGCCGTCGGTCACGGTTCGCAGAATGAATCGCTGATGTCAGTGATTGAGTACAAAGGCAGTCCGTCCGAAGACGTGCGTCCGATTGTGTTGGTCGGTAAAGGGCTCACCTTTGACTCCGGCGGTATCTCCATCAAGCCAGCTGAAGGCATGGACGAGATGAAGTACGACATGTGCGGTGCGGCGGCAGTGTATGGCGTAATGCGCATGGTGGCGGAGCTTCAGTTGCCAATCAACGTCATCGGCGTGCTGGCAGGCTGTGAAAACATGCCTGGTGGTCGCGCCTATCGTCCGGGCGACGTGCTGACGACCATGTCCGGTCAGACGGTTGAAGTGCTGAACACCGATGCCGAAGGCCGTCTGGTACTCTGCGACGTCTTAACCTACGTTGAGCGTTTCGAGCCAGAAGCGGTAATCGACGTGGCGACCCTGACGGGCGCCTGCGTGATTGCGCTGGGCCACCACATTACCGGTCTGATGTCGAACCATAACCCGCTGGCGCACGAGCTGATCGGCGCGTCCGAACAAGCGGGCGACCGCGCATGGCGTCTGCCGCTGGGTGATGAGTATCAGGAACAGCTGGAATCCAACTTCGCGGATATGGCGAATATCGGCGGCCGTCCTGGCGGCGCAATCACCGCAGGCTGTTTCCTGTCGCGCTTTACCCGCAAGTACAACTGGGCGCACCTCGACATCGCCGGTACCGCATGGCGTTCCGGGAAAGCCAAAGGCGCAACCGGTCGTCCGGTGGCGCTGTTGTCGCAGTTCCTGCTCAATCGTGCCGGTTTTTCTGGCGAAGAGTAAGTTTGAAATTGCCCCGTAGGCCGGATAAGCGCAGCGCTTATCCGGCCTACGGTGTGCAAGAAGACAACGCATTTAAATCCACCACAAGAAGCCCCATATCATGAGAAACGCAACGTTCTATCTTCTGGACAACGACACACAACACGATGGCCTTAGCGCCGTCGAGCAACTGGTGTGTGAGATTGCCGCAGAACGTTGGCGCAGCGGCAAACGCGTGTTGATTGCCTGCGAAGACGAAAAACAGGCGATTCGCCTGGATGAGGCGCTATGGGCCAGACCGGCTGACCGTTTCGTCCCGCACAATCTGGCCGGTGAAGGGCCGCGCGGCGGTGCGCCGGTAGAAATCGCCTGGCCGGAAAAACGCAACAGCAGTCCGCGCGATCTGCTCATCAGCCTGCGCGTTGGCTTTGCAGATTTTGCCACCGCTTTCACAGAAGTGATAGACTTCGTCCCTTACGAAGATTCTCTGAAACAATCGGCACGCGAACGCTACAAAGCCTACCGCGTGGCTGGTTTTAACCTGAATACGGCAACCTGGAAATAATGGAAAAGACATACAACCCCCAAGATATCGAACAGCCGCTTTACGAGCACTGGGAAAAGCAGGGCTATTTCAAGCCTAACGGCGATGAAAGCAAAGAGTCCTTCTGCATCATGATCCCGCCGCCGAACGTCACCGGCAGTTTGCATATGGGTCATGCTTTCCAGCAAACCATCATGGATACGCTGATCCGCTATCAGCGCATGCAGGGGAAAAATACCCTGTGGCAGGTCGGGACCGATCACGCCGGTATCGCGACCCAGATGGTGGTTGAGCGTAAAATTGCCGCTGAAGAAGGAAAAACCCGCCACGACTACGGTCGCGATGCCTTTATCGATAAAATCTGGCAGTGGAAAGCGGAATCCGGCGGTACCATCACCCGTCAGATGCGTCGTCTCGGCAACTCCGTGGACTGGGAGCGCGAGCGCTTCACCATGGACGAAGGTCTTTCCAATGCCGTGAAAGAAGTCTTTGTCCGCCTGTACAAAGAAGATCTGATTTACCGTGGCAAACGCCTGGTGAACTGGGATCCAAAACTGCGCACCGCCATTTCCGATCTGGAAGTGGAAAACCGCGAGTCTAAAGGCTCGATGTGGCACATCCGCTACCCGCTGGCCGACGGCGCAAAAACGGCTGACGGCAAAGATTACCTGGTGGTGGCGACCACCCGTCCGGAAACCCTGCTGGGCGATACCGGCGTGGCCGTTAACCCGGAAGATCCGCGTTATAAAGATCTGATTGGCAAATTCGTGGTGTTGCCGCTGGTGAACCGCCGCATTCCGATCGTCGGTGATGAACACGCCGACATGGAAAAAGGCACCGGCTGCGTGAAAATCACCCCGGCGCACGACTTTAACGACTACGAAGTCGGTCGTCGTCATGCCCTGCCAATGATCAACATCTTCACCTTTGATGGCGATATCCGCGAAACGGCGGAAGTGTACGACACCAAAGGCAATGAGTCCGACGTCTACTCCAACGAAATTCCGGCGGAATTCCAGAAACTGGAGCGCTTCGCCGCACGTAAAGCGGTGGTTGCGGCGATCGACGCGCTGGGCCTGCTGGAAGAAATTAAACCGCACGACCTGACCGTCCCGTACGGCGACCGTGGCGGCGTGGTCATCGAACCGATGCTGACCGACCAGTGGTACGTCCGTGCCGATGTACTGGCAAAACCGGCGGTAGAAGCCGTTGAGAACGGCGATATTCAGTTCGTGCCGAAGCAGTACGAAAACATGTATTTCTCCTGGATGCGCGATATTCAGGACTGGTGTATCTCCCGTCAGCTGTGGTGGGGTCACCGTATTCCTGCATGGTACGACAACGACGGTAACGTCTATGTGGGTCGCAACGAAGACGAAGTGCGTAAGGAAAACAACCTGAGCGCAGACGTTGCCCTGCGTCAGGACGACGACGTGCTGGATACCTGGTTCTCCTCCGCGCTGTGGACCTTCTCCACCCTCGGCTGGCCGGAAAACACCGACGCGCTGCGTCAGTTCCACCCAACCAGCGTGATGGTTTCCGGCTTCGACATCATCTTCTTCTGGATTGCCCGCATGATCATGATGACCATGCACTTCATCAAAGATGAAAATGGCAAGCCGCAGGTTCCGTTCAAAACCGTCTACATGACCGGTCTGATCCGGGACGACGAAGGCCAGAAGATGTCCAAGTCCAAGGGTAACGTAATTGACCCGCTGGATATGGTCGACGGTATTTCGTTACCGGAACTGCTGGAAAAACGTACCGGCAACATGATGCAGCCACAACTGGCTGAAAAAATTGCCAAACGTACCGAAAAACAGTTCCCGGACGGCATTGAACCGCACGGCACCGATGCCCTGCGTTTCACCCTCGCCGCGCTGGCTTCGACCGGTCGCGACATCAACTGGGACATGAAGCGCCTGGAAGGTTACCGTAACTTCTGTAACAAGCTGTGGAACGCCAGCCGTTTTGTGCTGATGAACACCGAAGAACAGGATTGCGGATTCAACGGCGGCGAGATGACACTGTCGCTGGCGGACCGCTGGATCCTCGCGGAATTCAACCAGACCACCAAAGCGTACCGTGAAGCACTGGATAACTTCCGCTTCGATATCGCCGCGGGCATTTTGTATGAGTTTACCTGGAACCAGTTCTGTGACTGGTACCTGGAGCTGACCAAACCGGTCATGACCGGCGGAACGAAAGCTGAACTGCGTGGCACCCGCCATACGCTGGTGACCGTGCTGGAAGGTCTGCTGCGCCTGGCGCACCCGATCATCCCGTTCATCACTGAAACCATCTGGCAGCGTGTGAAAGTGATTGCCGGCATTACCGCTGACACTATCATGCTGCAGCCGTTCCCGGAATATAACGCCGCACAGGTTGATGAAGCCGCACTCGCGGACACCGAATGGCTGAAGCAGGCGATCGTTGCCGTACGTAACATCCGTGCGGAAATGAACATTGCGCCGGGCAAACCGCTTGAGCTGCTGCTGCGGGGTTGCAGCGATGACGCGATGCGTCGCGTAAACGACAACCGCAGCTTCCTGCTGAACCTGGCGCGTCTGGAAAGCATCACCGTACTGCCTGCTGATGACAAGGGTCCGGTCTCCGTGACTAAAATCATCGACGGCGCCGAACTGCTGATCCCGATGGCGGGTCTCATCAATAAAGACGATGAACTGGCGCGCCTGGCGAAAGAAGTGGCGAAAATCGAAGGCGAAATTAGCCGTATCGAAAACAAACTCGCTAACGAAGGCTTTGTGGCGCGTGCGCCGGAAGCGGTGATCGCCAAAGAGCGTGAGAAGCTGGAAGGTTATGCCGAGGCGAAAGCGAAACTGATTGAGCAGCAGGCGGTTATCGCCGCGCTGTAATCGCGGAAAGCGATAATGTATAAAGGCCGGAGCTTGCTCCGGCCTTTTTTATCACTACATAAAATTGAGCGTCGGCATCACGCCGCGTGAGAGTCGCGATACCAGACCGTTATCCACGCGCTCATCGCTGTCAGCAAGTGGTAACGTATCGAGATCGCCCACCACGTACGTATTTTTCGCCAGCCAGGTAATCAGCCACATGCGCAGCAGTGGATACGCCAGCCCACCAGTGATAGCAGAAATCACATATAACCCCCCCAGGCGATAAACCATGCCATGGAAAGTCAGCGTGGAACGAAAACGAATGTGTCCGTCGGCGAGTTGCAGGTTATTCAGAAAGTGATTACGAAACGCCACAATCAAATAACTCATTGAAATGGCAATGCCCAGATAATAGATAATCTGGCTTATCACAATCTGTCGTTGATATTCGATGAGGATTAACGCTTCAATTTCCTCTTCCGCCATCCCCGTCACATCGAGTTCGTATATCGATTTAAACAGCGCGATCGCGATAAAACCGACCACGGCGAGAAAAGGCAGCAGCGCTGCCATGGCCAGAATCGCGGATTTAATACAATGCCAGACATTTATCTGCACAGAGAATGCGTGGACACCAAAGCGGCCGCCATCCCCCACCATCCTCATCAACCGACTGTACGTCACCCCGCTGACCACTCCCACGCCGGCAAGGCCCGTCAGCCCCAGCACGATTACCGTGAAAATCACTTCTCCCGGGCTTTCTGTTGGACACACCTGTAGCAGGCAAAATATCACCACCCCCAGCGCCATAAGCAACAGCATGGGCAGACACAGAATATTCCAGAATGCCTTAAGCGCAGAGAAACGAAAACCAAAACGGATACTATTTAACGAGGTCTTCACTGCCTGATATTGCAGATTTTTCATCACCAGGACAGGTATTGCTAAGATCAGTGCTGCCAGTAAGGCCGCGCCAATGACAAAATATTCCATGCTTATCAATGTCATGCCTGCAATATAAATCACCAGCAGCATAAACCAGCTCAGGAACACATCGCCACCTGTCACCTTCCAGCTAAACGGCTGTCCATTTAAGGTCATATTGGAATAAATATAGCGACGGCATTTCATTAATGCCCACGGCAGGTAAATTCCTAATGTCACCAGTACCAGCAACGAATTGACCAGACAAATAAGAAAATAACTTCCGCCATCGCCACGAAATTCAAAAGCGTGTGATGGTGCCTCTTCTTTTATAAGATATTCCTGCATAATAAATCCCTGTCGTTAATCATCCTTAAAAATACACATTATTAGCAGGCAATAGAAATACCAGCCAATAGAGATATTACCTTATTATCTGCATAAATAACATCCACCCGCTATGTTATAAGGTGCTTGCATCACCTGGCCGGGGATGCTATTAGTTCAAATTATTAGTATTGTTTAACCGGGTAGTAAAATGAATGTTTTTGACGCGCTCACGTTACGTCGCCTGACGGCCGGGGATAACCAGGTCATCGCTGCCGTTATCCGTCAGGTTTCCGCCGAATATGGCCTTACCGCTGATAAAGGCTATACCGTTGCCGATCCAAATCTTGATGAGCTGTATCAGCTCTACTCGCAACCAGGACATGCATATTGGGTGGTGGAGCGTAATGGCGAAGTGGTGGGGGGCGGCGGAATTGCGCCGTTAACCTGTAGCGAACCCGATATTTGCGAACTGCAAAAAATGTACTTTTTACCCGTGGCGCGAGGACAAGGCATGGCGAAAAAGCTGGCGCTGATGGCGATGGATCACGCCCGCGCGCTGGGATTTAAACATTGCTATCTGGAAACGACCGCCTTTTTACGCGAGGCGATTGGTCTGTACGAACATTTAGGGTTTGAGCATATCAGCGAACCGCTTGGCTGCACCGGGCACGTCGATTGCGAAGTGCGGATGCTCAAACCCCTGTAATACCGACTATTGCATCTCAGGCGATACCGAAAGTCGAATCACGCCAGCGGCCTGCGCGGCTGGCAATTTCAGCACTTCCGTCCACATATCCTGCACCAGATTGCAGACGACCTTTTCTTTCCCGATCCCCTTCTCCGGCTCAGCCATAAGCTGAACATCCTGCCCGTAGCGCTGCACCAGTACTGGTACGACGCTTTGCAGATCCTGCATGGCCTGCTGCTTCTCGGTGTCGGTTACCGTGTGTTTATTAGGACCGTATGCCGCTCGCATCATCGCCGCATCGCCTTCCATACGCCGTTTCAGAATATCCGGTGAGATCAGACGCGTCGGGTTAATGCCGCCTTTGACCTGCGGGAAGAGAAAGCGGAAACACTCATCGTCGCCTTTTTTCTGCACCGCCGCAGTCTGTTCGAGATTGATCTTCATATAGTCAATGACATTACTGTCCGGCGCCTGCTGTAAACGCGACATCTGAATTTGCAGCACCTGCGGTTGAATGGTATCGATTATTTGTTGTTCGGTTTTGCCTTCATTTTTCAGCTGCAGAGCCTGGGTGCGAAGATGGACCCAAAATGCCGGCTCCTGTTCCTTCAGTACCTGAAACGTCGGCATTTGCAGTAGCGCGGCATCAAACTGCTGCTCTTCCGTCTGACCGGACGCCGCTTTTTCTCGCGGGATCAGGTAGTGCACGTCAAACAGGTTCCACGCGACGATCGCCACAATCATCAGCACCGCGCCAGAAGCCTTCCCTACCCAGCCTTTTTTACGCATGAGCCCTATCACCGCGGCGATGACCGCGCCGACGTAGCCTGCGAGAAGTACATGTGTCCAGTTCATCGGTATTGGTATTCCTTGCCCTGAAAAAGAGACATTTTTCACTGCCCACGTCGGGATGTCACCTTGCGGCGGGCAGAACTACCGAAATTAAGAGGCGACGGGGACACCGCTGTGAAAGCGAAACTCGTTGTCCGGCGAGACGATCAGCGCCGCTTCCACGTCGCCAAAATAGCGGACGCGGGGAGAAATATCTTCCTGCGAAACCTGTTGCGCCAGCGCCAGATAGTCCTGATAGTGGCGCGCTTCGGATCGCAGCAGCGACAGATAGAACTTTTGCAGATCGTCATCGAGAAACGGAGCCAGCGCGGCGAAGCGTTCACAGGAGCGCGCTTCGATGTAAGCACCGCAAATCAGCTTATCAATCAGCGTCAGCGGCTCGTGCGTGCGCACCGCTTTCAGCATCCCTTTCGCGTAGCGACTGGCGGTGATCTTCACGTAAGGAATGTTGCGGGCCTGCATCGCTTCGCGCACCTGCCAGAAATGGTGCAATTCTTCCTTTATCAACAACACCATGCTGTCGATAAGCTGGCGGCCCCACGGATCGTCCGTTTCCGGCATTACGCTTTTACCAATCTGTTTATGGAGCGCAACAAAGTCCGGTTCCGGCCCTTCCCGGAAGGCAAAGGCTTCATACGGCTGTAGCCAGGCGAGCAGCGCATCCGCACCCGGTTTATCCGCTACATACTTACGCACCAATAGCATCGCCGTTTGCGCCGCCTTGAGTTCGCATATCAGATGATCGGTGAGCAGCAGAGGGAGGTTTTGCGGATCGCGCGCCTGGTCAATCCATGCCTGCGGGGTCGGACAGTGCAGAAAGTTAAGCACCGGAGAAAGTATTTGCGGGTAGTTCATGAGTAACCTGTTGGAAGAGTACGACAGCAGGCGCTGCCGTACTTTTTAACGCCTGGTAATCTTAGTGGCGCACGCCGTCGTCATCTTCGTCGACGTAGTCTTCGTCGTCGCCCTCTTCACCGTCTTCACCGTTCGGATCTTCAAAGTAGGTGCCCCAGCCATCGTATTCGACGTCATATTTCTCGGCCAGGTTCATCAACTGTTCAACCTGCGCGTCGATAAGGTCAGCTTTCAGCGCACATTCACTGAGGATATCGCAGCAAATCACAGTGTCGCCTTCTTCGACTTCCAGCTCTTCTGGCTCAGTGACTTCATAGCCGAGTTTAAACGCTTCTACCGCCGCTTTTTCCAGGGTTTCGAAATCGTCTGCGGAAAGGTGGTGTTCGATGGTGTACAGCGCGTCCGGGTCGCTACCATCATCCAGTAATTCTTCAATAATCAGGCGCGTCTCTTCACGCTGCTCTTCCAGTAGTTCCGGGTTTGCCATGGCTCGTTCCTCATAATGTCCTGCCGATACTCTTATTGTCACATACCGCCGTCATTGCCTCCACCTTTCCAGAAAAGATTTGTGAAACGGGGTTGCAAATGCATAATCATCCATATAAATTGAATTTTAATTCAATAGATGGCATTCGCCATAGGAGGGAACTATGTCAGGTTTTTATCAGAAGCATTTTTTAAAGTTACTCGATTTCACCCCTGCTGAACTCACCGCACTCGTCCAACTTGCCGCAAAACTGAAAGCTGATAAGAAAAATGGCAAAGAAGAACAAAAGCTTACTGGCAAAAACATCGCGCTCATCTTCGAAAAAGACTCGACCCGTACACGATGCTCTTTCGAAGTTGCCGCTTACGACCAGGGGGCTCGCGTCACTTATCTCGGTTCCAGCGGCAGCCAGATTGGGCATAAAGAGTCAATTAAAGACACCGCGCGCGTGTTGGGCCGGATGTATGACGGCATTCAGTATCGCGGTTACGGTCAGGAAGTGGTCGAAACGCTGGCCGAATATGCCGGTGTACCGGTATGGAATGGGTTGACCAACGAGTTCCATCCTACGCAATTACTGGCTGACCTGCTGACGATGCAGGAACATCTACCAGGTAAAGCGTTTAACGAGATGACGCTGGTTTACGCGGGCGATGCGCGCAATAACATGGGTAACTCAATGCTGGAAGCCGCCGCGCTCACCGGGCTGGACCTGCGTCTGGTGGCCCCCAAAAGCTGCTGGCCGGAAGCGTCGCTGGTCGCAGAATGCAGCGCAATGGCGAAGAAAAATGGCGGTAACATTACGCTCACCGAAGATATCGCGGCGGGCGTGAAAGGGGCGGACTTTATCTACACCGATGTCTGGGTGTCGATGGGCGAACCGAAAGAGATGTGGGCGGAACGTATCGCCATGCTGCGCGACTATCAGGTCAACAGCCAGATGATGGCGCTTTCCGGGAATCCGCAGGTGAAGTTTCTGCACTGCCTGCCCGCATTTCATGACGATCAGACCTCGCTCGGTAAAAAAATGGCGGAGGAATTTGGTCTGCACGGCGGAATGGAAGTCACCGATGAGGTGTTTGAATCCCCGGCCAGTATTGTGTTTGACCAGGCTGAAAACCGGATGCACACCATTAAAGCAGTGATGGTGGCGACGCTGGCGCAGTAATATTGTTCGCAAACAAAAACCCGACATAACACTGTGGGGTTCATCACCAGTCTGAGGCGAAAATCACCATTTTCGCCCAGTATTACAACCGTGAATTATGCGCCCATTGGCGGCGTAAACGCGGTAAGTTCCAGCTCCGGTCCGGTGTATTTCTCCGCCATCACCAGCGCAGTGTTGCCCGCGCAGCCATTCGCCAGACGCGAGGTCGGGATGTCTTTGGTAAGCACGTTAGCTCCACCGTTTTTACAGATCCCGGTACCTGCGTAATCCAGATCCGGCCATGCGCCTTCATGGATACATACCACACCTTGCTTGATGCCATCAGTAACCTTCGCGCCGGTTAACACCTGTCCACGCGTGTTCCAGACACGCACCAAATCGCCGTCGGCAATGCCACGTTTTTTCGCATCTTCTGGATGGATGTATAACGGCTCGCGGTTGGCCACCGCATACTGTTTGCGCAGCGACGCATAGTTAAGCTGACTGTGTAAACGGTGCGCCGGGTGCGCGGTCAACAGCTGCAGTTCACCCTCTTTAGCGTTGCCAGCCCATTCGTCTGGTTCCAGCCAGGTCGGATGCGCCGGGCAATCCTTATAGTTGAAACCTTCGATGGTTTTCGAGTAAATCTCGATTTTACCGCTCGGCGTACCCAGTGGGTTCATCACCGGGTCCTTGCGGAAATCGGCATAGCGCACGAAAACTTCTTCTTTCGGGTTCTTACGCATTTCGATCAGCTTGTTCGCTTCCCAGAAGGCGGTGAACTGCGGCATATTGACGCGCTGCTGGCGCGCGCCTTTCTGCGCCACGTCGTAGAACTCGCGCAGCCAGTCCATTTCGCTCTTGCCTTCGGTATAAACAGCTTTACCGCCTGGTTTCAGCAGCTCAGCCATATCCGCGAACACGTCAAAATCATTGCGGGCTTCGAACTGTGGGGGGATGGCTTGTTTCATCGGCACCAGATGCTGGTTGCTGTAGTCACCGGTCATGGTCAGATCGTTACGTTCAAACGATGTGGTGATCGGCAGAACAATATCCGCGTGCTTGGCGGCAGCCGTCCAGTAGCACTCGGAGATCACCACCAGTTCCGGTTTTTGCCAGGCTTTTACCAGGCGGTTGGTATCCTGATGATGAGTGAAGTTGCCACCGCCGGCCCACCAGATCATGCGCAGATCGGGGAAGGTTTGTTCCTTACCGTTATGTTGATATTTGCCGCCGGGGTTTTCCAGGGCTTCAACGATACGCGCAACCGGGAACGCTTCCACCGCATCGGAGGTTGCCCAGTCGTTGCCAGCAGACGAGCCGCCTGCGATTGTCGCTGAAATGGCCGACAGCACTCCGCCACTGCGAGTTGGGTTGCCGCCGTTAGAGTAATGGTAAGAGAAACCAAAACCGCCGCCCTCGGTACCAATCTGGCCGAGCATCGCCGCCAGGGTAACCAGCATCCAGTGGCGCTGTTCACCATACTGCTGACGCTGAATGCCCCAACCCGCCATCAGCATGGTTTTATTCTTGGCAAAGATTTCCGCCAGAATTTCCATTTGCTTCGCCGGAACGCCGCAAATCTTCTCGGCCCAGGCCGGATTTTTCGGCGTGTTGTCGTTTTTACCCGTCAGATACGCTTCGAATTCGCCATAGCCAGTGGTGTATTTATCGAGGAAGGCTTTGTCATGCAGTCCTTTTTCTACCAGCGCGGACGCAATACCTAACATCAGCGCCACGTCGGTACCCATATTCGGCGCAATCCACTGTGCTTTATCACCGAAGAAATCGATAGTTTCTGAGCGTTGCGGATCGATGGCGATAACAGTTTTGCCGGACGCTTTCAGTTTATTGAAGTACTCGAGGCCTTGCTCATCCGTACTGGTCCAGGCAATTTTCAGGGTGTTCAGTGGGTTAAGACCCCACAGGACCACCACCTGACTATGTTCGAGGATCAGCGGCCATGCCGTTTGCTGTTCGTAAACTTCTACCGAGCCGACGACGTGCGGCATGATCACCTGCGCCGCGCCAGTGGAGTAGTCGCCGGTATGCCCGGTATAGCCGCCCGCCATGCTCATGTAACGCTGCAGCAGCGTCTGCGCTTTGTGCAGCACACCACTGGAGCGCCAGCCATAAGATCCCGCAAAAATGGAAGATGGGCCATGCTCGGCACGGATACGGGCGTGCTGCTCGTGGATGAGCTTCAGAGCGTCTTCCCATGACACTTTGACGAATTCGTCTTTACCACGATTGCCATCCGGTTTGCCCGGCGCATTGAGGAAGCCTTTACGTACCATCGGAGATTGAATACGGCACGGGGTATGCGCCTGATCGGGTGCGGTAGTTTGCAGATCGTTGGGAATCGTTTTCGCCAGCGCACCGCGCGACGACACAATTTTGCCGTCTTTAACGTCGATGTACATCGCCCCCCAACGTCCTGCGGTCAGGATGGCATTACCCGGCGCGTCTGCTGCCCACGCTGGCATCGGGATTGCCGAGGTAATCATCATCGCGCCAGCGGAACCGCCAGCATACTTAATAAAGTTACGTCGTGTAAGGTTCATAGGTTTTCCTTTAATCGTAATTGTTAGTTATTCCTTAGAGGTAAAATCTTTGGCGTGATACTGGAACCAGCGAGTCAGGATGTCTAAATCCTCGGCGCTAATATCCGTTCTCGCGCCCATCCCTTTTGCTACGGAAGGCCAGGCATTTAAGGTGTAATGTTCGGAGGAAATCGGCGCATGACATCCGGAACAATACGTTTTGTCGAGAGTTTTGGCGTAATCCCAGATCACGTCGGGTTTACTCAGTGCGGGTTCAGCCAGAGGTGCGCGTAGAGACACATTGCGCCATGCGTTTCCGTAGGGATCCTTTTCCCAGTCGCTGGAGATTTTGAGCGCTTTTTGACCTTCGTCGGTAAGTGTGGCAAGGACCAAACGCTGACCCACCGCGAAGTAAATCACCTGTTCAGCGCCTTGCATTTGGCTACCGATAATCTCCACTTCCCGCGCATCGCCGGAATGTCCCACCACGTTCAGTTTGGTGGCCGGATAAACTGTGCCCAGGTTACCCAGTGCGGCAGGCGCGACGGGGTACACTTCTTTCGCATCAACCGGCGTCTGGCGTGCGTTTTCCATCAGCGCATCATGCGCTTTGGTGTCAATGGTGATTTCAGGCGGGAAGTGCGCGATACCTTTATGGCAATCAATACAGGTTTGTTTTTCTTTAATACCCAGCGCATGCATTTTCTGTGCATCGGCACTCTGCTTTTGAAGATCCATGGCGTCAAACTGATGGCACGAGCGGCAGGTCGCCGAATCGTTAGCTTTCATCTGCTCCCAGACGGTCTCCGCCATCTCAAGGCGATGCGCCTCATATTTTTCCGGTGTATCAATTTTGCCGGTGACAAACTCATGCCAGATATCCTTACTGGCCCGAACTTTGGTGATCAGGTAATCCATACCCGATTGCGGAATGTGGCAATCACGGCACTCCGCACGGATACCTTTTTGGTTCATAAAGTGCGCAGATCCCTGGTACTCTTCATAGGGTGCTTGCATTGTGTGGCAGGAGAGACAAAACGAGGTGTCTGACGTTTTATGCATCATCCACATAGATGACAGCACGAGTGCTCCCCCCAGCAGAATGCCCACGAATACAAGACCCGCTATCCACTTCCATTTTTTATTCATACCTTGCCCTGAAATTAATTCAAAAGTTAATATTTAATTTTGTGTAATGTATTTTGCTGGATGATTTTTCAACAAGAATTGATGTAACACAAAAGTGTTATTAACCAGAAAGAGTTAAACGTGCTTTTGATCGAGTTTTTGAAAGTTAACAGGAAAGGTTACAGCTAACGGTATGTTGTGACTGAAGTTATGGCGATAGCGATATGAAATTAAATATATAACGACTAACTAAAATCAAGCCACCGTTATATATTTAAATACATAAGTAAATAATGTGATCGCGGTGCACTATTAATGCCTGAAATAAACCGTTTTTACCGTTCGGTTAACATCTGAATGAAGATAAATGCAGTTTATTATTTTTACCGCATGCGCAGACGCAAGGATCGTTACGGACGAATGCAGGATCAATCATAAAAAGGACAGCCGCTCCGATTCACGGAGCGGCTGAGCAATGCCTGCCTTTCTGTTTAAGCCACCAGCAGTTTAACCACCGCTTTACGCACCGGCGCAGGCGTGCCGACGGCGCACAGCGGTTTGTGCACTTCTTGCGGATAAAAGACGACAAAGTCACCTTCATTCAGGATCAACGTTTTCTCCTGCTCCCCTTCCGCTAAAAAGGCGATGTCTTTATCAGCCAGCCAGTCGGTATCCGGTTTACCGGCAGGCAGTACGCTGAAGGTCATTCCTTCCTGCCCTTTCAGCACGATCTGAATATCCAGATAGCGCGCGTGATACTCCGCACGACGCTTCTCGAACGGTTCGGTCATATCTTCAGAAATCAGGTAGAACAGACGGCTACCGTCAATCTCATGTTTCCCCTTCTCCGTCGCCTCGGTGACGTTTGCCTTAATGTACTCAATCGCCTGGCGGAGTTCTTCAGGAAGCCAGGATTGCAGATGGTGAATATTACCAACGATCATCTCATACCCCTCATTCAAAACATCGTTTCAATTTTAGTTGTTATACGGAAAAAAACCCGAGCGTGCCATCGCTATCATGCAAAGTTTTGCGTCAGCGCATGTTTATCGCTGAAGTTGTTGACTGTCTGTTAACGCTAAACAGCGATCTATGCATCTTTAATGCATAAAATGTAAACACGCCCAATAGACAATGCTATCAAGCTATTGTTATATAAGGATTTACAAGAAAAACCATTAGTCGATCACAATTCATTTCCACTGCTTAATCAATGACAATCGCCATATTTATTGCTCAATTTACTTTATAGCGAAAATAATATAATTCACAATACGCATATCTATGCAGTAAATTATTATTAGTCTATAAAAATCATGATGTTACATTGACATCATTCTTTGCTTTAGCCAACAAACAATTAACACAAAAGAATAATCTGACGTATAAATGCGTAGTAATTCAGGTAAAGACTTTTTATTTTTGTTATTTCTCAGACCTCCGTCATATATTAATTAAGAAAAAACAAATAACCGAATGGATGTGAAATTCATCACATTCCTGACTTCTAAATAATTCAATGATGCCTCTCGAAAAATATCGGAACAGTTATGACTGCGAGCATTTTCATTATTCGCAGCCACCCCCTTTTTATTCCTGAAATAGAGTGAAAGGTATCGTAATGGAAAAACATTATGTCGGTTCTGAAATCGGCCAACTACGCAGTGTGATGTTGCATCGCCCTAATCTCAGCCTGAAACGCCTCACGCCGTCTAACTGCCAGGAGCTGCTGTTTGATGACGTACTGTCCGTCGAACGTGCAGGTGAAGAGCATGATATTTTCGCCAACACGTTACGCGAGCAGGGTATCGAAGTTCTGTTACTGACTGATTTACTGACACAAACTCTGGATATCGCGGATGCCAAAAGCTGGCTACTGGAAACGCAAATCTCGGATTACCGACTTGGCCCGACTTTCGCCACCGACATCCGCGCCTGGCTGGCCGATATGCCGCACCGGGAACTGGCCCGTCATTTAAGCGGCGGACTCACCTACGGTGAAATTCCCGCCTCAATTAAAAATATGGTGGTGGATACCCACGATATTAATGACTTTATTATGAAGCCATTGCCAAACCATTTATTTACCCGCGATACCTCCTGCTGGATATATAACGGCGTATCAATTAACCCAATGGCTAAACCGGCTCGCCAGCGTGAAACGAATAATCTGCGGGCCATCTATCGCTGGCATCCGCAATTTGCTGACGGCGATTTTATTAAATATTTCGGCGACGAGAATATCAATTACGACCATGCCACCTTAGAAGGCGGCGATGTGCTGGTCATCGGGCGCGGTGCGGTACTAATCGGCATGTCTGAACGCACGACGCCGCAGGGAATTGAGTTCCTTGCCCAGTCGCTTTTTAACCATCGTCAGGCCGAACGGGTGATTGCCGTTGAGCTTCCCAAACACCGCTCCTGTATGCACCTCGACACCGTCATGACCCACATCGATATCGACACCTTCTCCGTCTACCCGGAAGTGGTGCGCCAGGACGTGCAGTGCTGGACCTTAACGCCAGACGGGCGCGGTGGCCTGAAACGTACCGAAGAACGCACGTTGATTAACGCCATTGAGAAAGCGCTCGGCATCGATCAGGTGCGTCTGATTACCACCGGCGGCGACGCCTTTGAAGCCGAGCGTGAGCAGTGGAACGACGCCAACAACGTCCTCACGCTGCGCCCCGGCGTCGTCGTGGGCTACGAGCGCAACATCTGGACCAACGAGAAATATGACAAAGCCGGCATCACCGTGCTGCCAATCCCTGGCGATGAACTGGGGCGCGGACGCGGCGGCGCACGCTGCATGAGTTGCCCACTGGAACGCGATGGCATTTAAGGAACCCACCATGCAAAACAAACCGACTCTGGTTGTTGCCCTCGGCGGCAATGCGTTGCTCAAGCGTGGCGAACCGCTGGAAGCCGACATCCAGCGCAAGAACATCGTCCTGGCGGCGAAAACCATCGCCCAACTCACACAGCAATGGCGGGTGGTGCTGGTTCACGGCAACGGGCCGCAGGTGGGCCTGCTGGCATTGCAAAACAGCGCCTACGACGGCGTCACCCCCTACCCGCTGGACATTCTCGGGGCAGAAAGCCAGGGAATGATCGGCTACATGCTGCAACAGGCGCTGAAGAACCAACTGCCGCAGCGCGAAATCAGTGTCCTGCTCACGCAGGTGGAAGTGGACCCTGACGATCCGGCCTTTCATAACCCGACCAAGTATATCGGTCCGGTTTATGACCCTGCCCAGGCCGACGCGTTGCAGGCTGAAAAAGGTTGGGTCTTCAAAGCGGATGGCAAAGCGTTCCGCCGTGTGGTGCCTTCACCACAGCCAAAACGCATCGTAGAGAGCGACGCCATCCAGGCGCTGATCGCCCGCGATCATCTGGTCATCTGTAACGGTGGCGGCGGTGTGCCGGTCGTCGAGAAAGCAGACGGTTACCACGGCCTGGAAGCGGTGATCGACAAAGACCTTTCCGCCGCGCTGCTCGCCAGCCAGATCCACGCTGACGCGCTGCTGATCCTGACCGACGCCGACGCGGTGTACCTCGACTGGGGCAAACCGACCCAACGTCCGCTGGCACAGGTGACGCCGGAACGCTTAAGCGAAATGCAATTTGACGCCGGTTCGATGGGGCCAAAAGTCAGCGCCTGCGCCGACTTTGTCAGCCGCTGCCACGGCATTGCGGGCATCGGTTCGCTGGCCGATGGCCCGGCCATTCTCGCCGGCGATAAAGGCACCCTGATTCGGCGCGAAACCGCCGATGTTGACGCTTAAGGCTTTTTTGCCGGATGGCGGCCTCGCCTTATCCGGCCTACACCGATTCACGTCCGTAGGCCTGATAAGCGCAGCGTCATCAGGCAGTTCATTTTAACAAGGATACATTGATGGCTATTTCACTGAAAAATAGAAACTTTTTAAAACTTCTCGACTTTACGCCAGCGGAGATCCAGTTCCTTATCGATCTGGCGATTGAACTGAAAGCGGCGAAAAAAGCCGGTCGCGAACAGCAAACGCTGATCGGGAAAAACATTGCGCTGATATTCGAAAAAACCTCCACCCGCACCCGCTGTGCCTTTGAAGTTGGGGCATTCGACCAGGGCGCGCAGGTCACTTACCTCGGCCCAAGCGGCTCGCAGATCGGTCATAAAGAGTCGATGAAAGATACCGCTCGTGTACTGGGTCGGATGTACGACGGCATCGAATACCGCGGGTTCGGTCAGCAGATCGTTGAGGAACTGGGGCAATACGCCGGAGTGCCGGTGTGGAACGGTCTGACCGACGAATTCCATCCCACGCAGATCCTCGCGGATCTGATGACCATGCTGGAGCACGCGCCGGGGAAAACGCTGCCCGAACTGAGCTTCGCCTACCTTGGCGATGCGCGCAACAACATGGGCAATTCCCTGATGGTCGGCGCCGCGAAGATGGGCATGGATATTCGCCTCGTCGCGCCAAAATCCTTCTGGCCAGATGAAGCGCTGGTTGCGCAATGCCGCAGCATCGCCAGCACCACCGGGGCACGCATCACGCTGACGGACGACGTGGAAGAAGGCGTCTACGACGTCGATTTTCTGTACACCGACGTCTGGGTCTCCATGGGTGAACCGAAAGAGGCCTGGGCTGAGCGCGTCAGCCTGATGACGCCGTACCAGATCAACCAGAAGGTCATCGACGCCACCGGCAACCCAAACGTGAAGTTCATGCACTGCCTGCCCGCCTTCCATAACGAACACACCAAAGTGGGTCGTGAAATTGAAGCCGCCTACGGCCTGAAAGGGCTGGAAGTGACGGAAGACGTTTTCGAATCCGCACACTCCATCGTGTTCGACGAAGCGGAAAACCGCATGCACACCATCAAAGCGGTGATGGTGGCGACGCTCGGCGACTCACTCACACGATAGCGACTGAACCGAATGCACCGGGTGCGGGTGCCTTCCTGACCCGCGCCCACGTTAGGAGACCCATTATGCGAAATCAGGACTTTCCCTGCCTCTTCGTTAATCTTTCGGTCATTCGTGACAACACCCGGACGCTGATTGCGCTATGTCGCCAGCACGGGGTAGAGCCTGTCGGCGTCAATAAGCTGAGCTGCGAAGCGGCAAATGTCGCCAGAGCCATGATTGATGCAGGAATCAGCACGATTGCAGATTCCCGCATCCAGAATCTCAAAAAAATCGCCGATCTGCCCGTCGACAAACTGCTGCTGCGTCTGCCGCAGATAAGCCTTGCGCACGACATCGTGGCCTATGCGGATATCTCGCTGAACTCCGAAGAACATACGTTGCAGGCGCTCTCTGCGGCAGCCATAGCGCAGAACAAAACGCACCGGGTCATTCTGATGCATGACCTGGGCGATCTGCGCGAAGGCTGCGTGGATCCGCTGGAGACACGACGCCTTGCGCGTCTGGTACACAAAGAACTGCCGGGGCTGACGCTGGAAGGTCTGGGCGCCAATCTTGCCTGCTACGGCGGAGTGGAACCCACCACCGAAAACCAACAGGCGCTGGTCGATCTCGCCCATCAGATCGAAGACGAGTTGGGTATTGCACTGCGCACGATTTCCGGCGCCAGCTCCGCCGCCCTGTTCCTGCTGATCAACGGTGGGCTGCCGACGGGCGTCAACCAGTTGCGACTTGGCGCGTCGCTGATCATGGGGTTCGGCCTGAATGACGAGCCTATCCCCGACACCCGCCAGGACGCTATCAAGCTCGGCGTGGAGATCATCGAGCTGAAAGACAAGCCCTCCGTTCCGCAACACTCCACGGCGCTGGATGCCATGGGGAGAAAGCCGGTATTCGAAGATCTTGGCGTACATCACCGGGCGCTGGCCGCGCTCGGCGAACAGGACGTCTCCTTCTCCCAGCTCCGGCCATTTGATCCCGGCGTCAAAGTGCTCGGCGCCAGTTCCGATCACCTGATCCTCGACGTCACCCACGCCGCATCGGGATATCAGGTGGGCGACATCGTCTATTTCTCCCTGGGATACAGCGGCGTCTTGCAGTGCATGACCTCCGAATACGTCGGCAAACAATACAGCTACTTCTAAAAAATCACTTTCTGTCAGATTGAGGACTCTCTTCATGACTACTCTTGATACCAGCAAACCGGCTGCGGACGCTTCGACCTCCCAGTCCGAAGGTAAGCTCAAACTTCCGGCGCTAACGGCGCTTGTGGTCAGCGCGCTGATCGCCGCCGGGGTATTCTCTCTGCCGCAGAACATGGCGGCCAAAGCAGGCGCTGGCGCGATTCTGATCGGCTGGGGAATTACCTTTATCGGCATGTTAACCCTCGCCTTCGTCTTCCAGACCTTGGCGCACCGTAAAAGCGAAGTGGAAGGCGGCGTGTATGGTTATGCCCGCGCGGGTTTTGGCGAGTACATCGGTTTTAACTCCGCCTGGGGTTACTGGATCTCGGCGTGGATCGGCAACGTTTCATACTATGTGGTGATCTGTTCCGCACTCGGCTCCTTCAGCGCGCTCGGTTTCTTTGGCGATGGCACCACCCTTTCTGCGCTGATTGTGGGATCAATTCTGCTCTGGAGTCTGCATTTCCTGATCTGTCGCGGCGTACAGGGTGCCGCCCTGCTCAATCTGATCGGCACGGTCGCGAAAGTGGTTCCTCTGATCATGTTTGTTGTGCTGGTCAGCGTCGCCTTTCAGGTTCGCACCTTTAAGATTGAATTCTGGGGCAATGAACAGCTTGGCTCTGTTATGGACCAGGTGAAAAACATCATGCTGGTCACCACCTGGGTTTTCATCGGTATTGAAGGCGCCGCCATGTACTCGGGCCGGGCGATGAAAAAATCAGACGTGGGTAAAGCCACCATGATTGGATTTTTCATCTCAATCCTGCTGTTTGTCGCCGTCTCGGTGCTGTCGCTCGGCGTTCTGTCTCAGCCAGAACTCGCACAGTTGAAGAACCCTTCTACTGCAGGCGTACTGGCAGCGGCGGTCGGGCCGTGGGGCGCAGCCCTGATGAATATCGGTCTTATCGTTTCCGTCGGCGCCGCGCTGCTGGCCTGGACGTTATTGTCTGCGGAAACGGCGTATATGGCCGGTAAAGACGGCACCATGCCCAAATTCCTGGGCAAAGAAAACGCCAACAAAGCGCCGGTCAATGCGCTGCTGCTGACCAATGGGCTGACCCAACTGTTCCTGATCATCGCCCATTTTCAACAGGCGGGGTATCTTGCGCTGCTGCTGCTGGCCACCTCAATGATCCTGATCCCCTATTTTCTCAGCGGTTTGTATGCCCTGAAAGTGGCGTGGCAGAAGGACGGTTATAACCGTGATGAACAGCATTCCATCACCCGCGACATCATCATCGGCGCGCTGGCAACACTCTATGGTGCCTGGCTGGTCTATGCCGCCGGGATGGAATATCTGCTGCTGTCGATGATCCTCTACGCCCTCGGTATCGTTTTTTATGTCTGGGCGAGGAAAGAGAAAAATGGAAGACTTTTCAATCCAATAGAGATCGTTCTGGCTATTATGGTGGTGGTCGCAGGGATCTACGCGGTCTATCTGTTGGCGACCGGCGTGCTCACGCTCAGTTGATGCACGTCAACACAGGGAAGACGAAGCGGCAAAACTCCGCCTTCCCTTAGACGACTAAGTGGAATATTTTTTCATGCAGATGCCATCCGTCAGGATGCTGAAGCGCGCTCCAGTCAAATTTCAATAAGCCGATCAAACACATCCCGGTTGAAATGGAGAACATTTGCTTAGTGCGTCATCAAATAAAAATAGAAACATTGGGCAGATCTACAGGTTGTTATCTTCGGCTGATTACACTGGACTAACTGATGATGAAACTTTACCAACCCGCTTCAGAAAAAGAAGAACTACAACTCTCTGTTTGTCAGCGCCTGATTGGCGAAAAAAGCTATCTCTCACAGGAGGAGATCCGCCGCGATCTGCAAAACTACGGCTTTGAAACCATCAGCCAGTCAACGGTTTCCCGCCTGCTGAAAATTCTTGGCGTCATAAAAATTAGAAATACGAAAGGACAAAAAATTTATTCCGTCAATCCGCAATTGCGTCCAGCCCCCGATGCCGCCCGTTCCATTTCTGAAATGGTGGTGAGCGTGGAGCATAACAGCGAATTTATCCTTATCCATACGGCGGCAGGCTATGGCCGCGCCGTCGCCCGGATCCTCGATTATCATGCCCTGCCGGAAATCCTGGGTGTGGTAGCGGGTAGCAGTATTGTCTGGGTTGCGCCACGGGTGGTGCAGCGCACTGGCCTTGTCCACAAACAGATTAACTATTTACTAAAAATGAATTAATATTCATTAAAACCGTTTGCGTTGAATAAAAACGGCATTTTTTGCTTGATCCACAAACGGAGCTGAGTATAATCGCGGACAATTTGCCGGGAGGAAGTATGGTCCAGTGTGTACGACATTCTGTCTTACCGCGTCTGAAAACAGACGCTGGCCTGCCGTTTTTCTTTCCGTTGATCACCTATTCCCAGCCCCTCAAATGAGGGGCTTTTTTTTTGCCCTGGCGTCAGGAGATAAACATGGCTAACCCGCTATATCAAAAACACATCATTTCCATAAACGACCTCAGTCGCGACGACCTCAATCTGGTGCTGGCGACGGCGGCGAAATTAAAAGCGAACCCTCAACCGGAGCTGCTCAAACACAAGGTCATCGCCAGTTGCTTCTTTGAAGCCTCGACCCGTACCCGCCTGTCGTTTGAAACCTCCATGCACCGCCTGGGCGCCAGCGTGGTCGGCTTTTCCGACAGCGCCAACACGTCGCTGGGTAAGAAAGGTGAGACGCTGGCAGATACCATCTCGGTGATCAGCACCTATGTTGACGCGATCGTGATGCGTCACCCACAGGAAGGCGCGGCGCGTCTGGCGACCGAATTCTCCGGTAAGGTGCCGGTACTGAACGCGGGTGACGGTTCAAATCAACATCCGACCCAGACGCTGCTGGATCTGTTCACCATTCAGGAAACGCAGGGGCGTCTGAACAACCTGCATGTGGCGATGGTCGGCGACCTGAAATATGGCCGTACCGTGCACTCCCTGACGCAGGCGCTGGCGAAGTTTGACGGCAACCGCTTCTACTTCATCGCTCCGGATGCGCTGGCAATGCCGCAGTACATTCTTGATATGCTCGACGAAAAAGGCATTGCCTGGAGCCTGCACGCCTCTATCGAAGAGGTGATGGCGGAGGTAGATATTCTGTACATGACCCGCGTACAGAAAGAGCGTCTGGACCCTTCAGAATACGCCAACGTGAAGGCCCAGTTTGTCCTGCGCGCCAGCGACCTGGTGGGAGCACGGGAAAACATGAAGGTACTGCATCCGCTGCCGCGTATAGATGAAATCGCCACGGACGTGGATAAAACGCCTCACGCCTGGTATTTCCAGCAGGCAGGCAACGGGATTTTCGCGCGCCAGGCGTTACTGGCACTGGTTCTGACTAGCGATTTGGCACTGTAAGGGGAGATAACGAGATGACACACGATAATAAACTGCAGGTTGAAGCGATCAAATGCGGCACCGTAATCGACCATATTCCCGCGCAAATCGGCTTTAAATTGCTGACTCTGTTCAAGCTAACCGAAACCGACCAGCGCATCACTATCGGCCTTAATCTGCCTTCCGGTGAAATGGGACGTAAAGACTTGATTAAGATCGAGAACACCTTCCTGACCGCCGAACAGGTTAATCAACTGTCACTGTATGCGCCACAGGCTACTGTCAACCGTATCGACAACTACGACGTGGTGGGTAAATCGCGTCCAAGCCTGCCGGATCACATCGACAGCGTGCTGGTCTGCCCGAACAGTAACTGCATCAGCCACGCTGAACCGGTTTCTTCCAGTTTTTCAGTGAAAAAACGCGCGGATGACATCGCGCTTAAATGCAAATACTGCGAAAAAGAGTTTTCTCATTATGTGGTGCTGGCCAACTAATTGCAGTTGGTTAAAAATTCGTGGCTCCCTATAATGCCAGAGAAATTTCATTAACCGCTGTACTTCAGGAGAAATCATGAGCAAAACTATCGCGACGGAAAATGCACCCGCAGCAATCGGTCCATATGTTCAGGGCGTAGATCTGGGCAGCATGATCATCACTTCCGGTCAGATCCCGGTTGACCCGAAAACCGGCAGCGTGTCGGACGACGTCTCCGCGCAGGCGCGTCAGTCGCTGGAAAACGTGAAAGCTATCGTTGAAGCCGCTGGCCTGAAAGTAGGCGACATCGTGAAAACAACCGTATTTGTCAAAGATCTGAACGATTTCGCGACCGTCAACGCCACTTACGAAGCGTTCTTCACCGAGCACAACGCCACCTTCCCGGCACGTTCCTGCGTGGAAGTCGCGCGTCTGCCAAAAGACGTGAAGATCGAGATCGAAGCGATCGCCGTTCGTCGTTAAGCGATAAAAAAATCCGGGCATACCAGCCCGGATTTTCGTCACTGCATCACTATCACATCACGCCAAAGAATTTCGGCAGGAACAGCGAAATCGCCGGGATATAAGTCACCAGCAAGAGCACAAGGAACAGTACCGCGTAGAACGGTAGCATCGCCTTCACCACCTGCTCGATCTTCTGTTTACTCACCGCACTGGCAACAAACAGCACCGACCCTACCGGCGGTGTGATCAGGCCAATTCCCAGGTTCACCAGCATAATCATCCCGAAATGTACCGGATCAATGCCGAGGGCGTTGGTGACCGGCAGCAGCACAGGGGTCAGGATCAGAATCAACGGCGCCATGTCCATCAGCGTACCAATCAGCAACAGCATGATGTTAATACACATCAGAATGACATACTTGTTATCCGAGATACTGGTAAACGCTTCGGTAATGCGCATCGGCAGTTGCATATAGGTCATGATGGCGCCAAACGCTGCCGCGAAACCGATCAGGATCATCACGATGGTCACGGTCTTCACAGTGCGATACATCAGTTTCGGCAGTTCAGACCACTTATAGTCGCGGTAGATAAACATGGTGACGAAAAACGCCCACAGGCAGGCGATCGCCGCCGATTCCGTCGCGGTAAAAATACCGGAAAGGATCCCGCCCATAATGATGACGACCGTCATCAGCCCCCACAGCGTATCGAGAAAGATCTTCAATGCCTGTCGGAACGGCACGCGCTCCCCTTTCGGGTAGCCGCGCTTATGCGCAAAGCCCACGCACATTACCATCAGGGTAAAACTCAGCAATAGCCCAGGCAGGATCCCGGCAATAAACAGCGCGGCAATCGACACAGTACCGCCCGTCGCCAGCGAGTAGATCACCGAGTTATGGCTGGGCGGCGTCAGGATTGCCTGCACGGAACCGCTGGCGGTGACCGCTGCGGCAAAGTCTCGCGGATAACCTTTCTTATCCATTTCAGGGATCATCACTGAACCGATCGATGCGGTATCCGCCACCGACGATCCTGAGATCGCGCCAAAAAAGGTTGATGCGACAATGTTCACCAGCGACAGACCACCGCGAATGAAGCCAACAAAGATATAGGCAAAGTTGACTAACCGGCGCGCAATGCCCCCTTCCGCCATAATAGCCCCGGCCAGAATAAAGAACGGGATCGCCAACAATGAGAATTTGTTCACGCCGTTGGTCAACTGGATCATCACCGCTTCCAGCGGGATATCGATATACCACGCCCCGACGATCGCGCTGATCCCCACCGCGTACGCCACCGGCACCCCAATCGCCAGCATGATGCCGAGCGTAAAAACGAGAATAAATGCATCCATTTGCTTTCCCCTATGAAGTCGGTTCGGTCATCAACTGGTTGAACCCAGCATGACCACAGGACGTTGATACTGAGCGCCACGGCAGATCTTCTCGATG
The DNA here is from genome assembly GCF_013816795.1 of Citrobacter sp. RHB35-C17. Taxonomy (NCBI): domain Bacteria; kingdom Pseudomonadati; phylum Pseudomonadota; class Gammaproteobacteria; order Enterobacterales; family Enterobacteriaceae; genus Citrobacter; species Citrobacter sp. RHB35-C17. Next base: position 4,076,703 of record NZ_CP057150.1, read on the forward strand.
ATGAAAAGCAGCATGATCGCCGAACCGATAGGGAGCGGAAGATAGTTTTCCCCGGCAGTCAAAATTGGGAATTCTGCCACGGGTTGTTGCCACAACTCATAACAGAGCGTCGAACCGTACCAAAGAATAAAAATACTGATCGCCAGCAACATCAAATCGGCACCGATAAAACAGATCCGGCGCCCCATTTCACCAAGACGATCGGTTACCATGCTGACCGCAATATGCGAACCCGCACGATAGCTAACCGCCGCGCCAATAAAAGTGAACGTCACCATGCACAATATGGCGATCGGCTCGGGCCAGGACAGCGCGCTGTTCATCACGTAGCGCGCGAATATCCCCACGGGAATAACCGCCACCATCACCAATAAAGCCAGCCCGGCAATCCACATTGAAATTCGATACAGCACATCCATTACCGATGAATAACCTTCACCCATAATCATCACCTCGAACGAATAACCGATTCAGGCAGATGACCTCCGTCATCCGCCTGATGAATTACTTCACATCCTGAATTCGCTTGATCAAATCCTGGTGGTCTTTACCGTATTGATCCCGGACGGGCTGTGTGGCTTTATAAAAATAATCCGTATCGATGTCATGGAAATTCACCCCATTTGCTTTCATGGTTTCCAGTGATTTCGCATTATAGGCTTCCCAGAGTTGACGTTGTTCTATTTGCGCTTCTTTTGCCAGTTTAATAATTAATTCCTGATCTTCTTTTTTCAGCTTGTCCCACTTGGCTTTTGAAAACAGGAACAGTTCAGGAATAATGAAATGCTTACTCCAGGTGTAATTTTTGGCGACCGGCAGATAGTTATGCGCGACAAAGGTCGGCGGGTTATTTTCTGTGCCATCAATAACCCCGGTCTGCATCCCGCTGAACACCTCACTGGTTCCCATGGCGATCGCATTCGCGCCCATCGCTTTTAAGGTATCGAGCGAGACCGGGCTGGTCTGAACACGGATTTTCATCCCTTTCAGGTCTTCCGGTTTCACCACCGGAGCCTTGGTAATCAGGTTACGCGTTCCGGCATCCATCCAGCCGAGAAACACCAGTCGGGACTGGCTGTTGGCGGTCAGCCGGTCACCAATTTCCTGACCAATTGCCCCATCCAGAACCTTATGCAGGTGATCTTCATCGCGGAAGATATAGGGCAGCGTAAAGACGTTAATCTCTGGCAATATTGCGGCAACCGGAGACATCGACACGCGAATAATATCAATCGCGCCCAGTTGCGCCTGTTCAATCATCTGCTTTTCATCCCCCAGTACGCCGCCCGGGAAGGTTTTAATATCCAGACGTCCGTCGGTCGCAGCGCTGAGTTTTTCGCCCATATGCTTCACAGCAACTACGTTCGGATAATCCGCCGGATGGACATCTGCCGCACGCAGCGTTTGTGCAGACGCCGCCTGCGCTGCCAGCACTAAAGCAGTCCCCACGCACAGGTTTAACAAGGTTTTGGTCAGTTTCATTTTTCCATCTCCAGAGGTTTATAATTTTCATTAATACAAACGACTTGCAGGATAGAGGGCCGCCTTAATTAAAAGGGACAGTAAGGAATGACATTGCCCAGGCAGACTCGTCGGTGTAACAAAGTATTACGATGATTATGTTCATAAAATGACGATGGATGGAATTTTTTTTAGCACGCTGTTTCATTTTTGCAATGAAGGTCTTTTTCCTGGAAAAAAGATGTCCTGAAGCGGGCTTAAATTGTGATCGACCACACCTCTTTGGTTTTTCAAAAAAAATAAAACACGACGGAGGGAAAGAATATATTCTTGCGCGATAAAAAAGAGAATGGCTGCCGAAGCAGCCATTATTTTGTTTACTGCCAGCCGTAGCGGCGGCTATAGAAGCCTTTAACCCATTGCGTTAACGTCATATATCCCACCAGAATCGCCACTAACCAAGGGAAATAACTCAGCGGTAACGCCTGCAATTGCAGATAACCTGCCAGCGGTGAGAACGGTAGCGCAATTCCCACAATCATTACCACCAGCGTCATCAGCATCAGCGGCCAGGCAGCGCGACTCTGAATAAACGGCACGCGGCGCGTACGAATCATATGCACAATCAGCGTTTGCGACAGCAGCCCCACCACAAACCAGCCAGACTGGAACAGCGTTTGCGCTTCCGGCACATTGGCGTGGAATACCCACCACATCAGGCAGAATGTCAGAATGTCGAAGATGGAGCTGATCGGGCCAAAAAAGAGCATAAAACGGCCCAGATCCGCCGGATTCCAGCGCTGCGGTTTCTGGATCTGCTCATCATCAACGTTATCAAACGGGATCGCCACCTGAGATACATCGTACAGCAGGTTCTGAATCAGCAAGTGCAGCGGCAACATGGGCAGGAACGGTAAAAAGGCGCTCGCCACCAGCACGCTAAAGACGTTACCAAAGTTAGAACTGGCGGTCATTTTGATATACTTCAGCATATTGGAGAACGTACGACGCCCTTCAATTACGCCTTCTTCCAGCACCATCAGGTTCTTTTCCAGCAGAATAATATCGGCCGCTTCACGGGCGATATCGACCGCGCCATCCACCGAAATGCCAATATCCGCCGCACGTAGCGCTGGCGCGTCGTTAATTCCATCGCCCATAAAGCCCACCACGTGCCCTTCACGTCTGAGGAGGCGGACGATCCGCTCTTTATGCATCGGCGTCAGGCGTGCGAACAGCGTTGTATGCTGAGCCAACGCGGCCAGCACGTCGTCGCTCATGTCTTCGATATCATTTCCGACAATCACCTCTCCGGCATCCAGACCTACCTCATGGCATACCTTCGCGGCGACCAGTTCGCTGTCGCCGGTCAGGATCTTCACGGTAATGCCACTGGCTTTCAGCGCTTTCAGTGCCGGTGCGGTCGTTTCCTTCGGCGGATCGAGGAAGGCGATGTAACCTTCAAGGATCAGATCGGATTCATCAATACGCTGGTAATCCCCTTCCCGCGCTGGCAGGTATTTGGTCGCCACGGCGACCACGCGCAGCCCCTGACGGTTCAGCGTATCAGTCACGCGCTTCACTCGACGCAGCATGTTGTCATCCAGCGGCACAATTTCGCCGTTATGACGTACTTGCGTACAGACGCTGACGATCTCCTGCAACGCGCCTTTGCACACCAGTTGATGCACATCCGTCTCTTCTGCCACCACCACCGACATCCGGCGGCGCTCAAAATCAAACGGAATCTCATCAATTTTCTGCCAGCGGGTAGACAACGTGCGCGCAGCGCCTTCATCCACACCTTCCAGCACGGCGGTATCCAGCAGATTTTTCAGTCCGGTCTGGTAATGGCTGTTCAGCCATGCCGCGTGCAGAACGCGTTCACTGGGCTTACCGGAGATATCCGTATGATTCTCCAGCACGATTTTATCCTGGGTCAGCGTGCCGGTTTTATCGGTGCACAGAACGTCCATCGCGCCGAAGTTCTGAATGGCATCCAGATGTTTGACGATCACTTTTTGCTTGGACAGTTTCACCGCGCCGCGTGCCAGCGTCGAAGTGACAATCATCGGCAGCATTTCCGGCGTCAGGCCTACGGCGACGGAGAGCGCAAACAGCGCCGCTTCCCACCAGTCACCTTTGGTATAACCGTTAATGAGCAGCACCACTGGTGCCATCACCAGCATAAAGCGAATCAACAGCATACTGACGCGACTGATACCCTTCTGGAACGCGTTTTGCTCGCTTTCCTGTTCGCTGACGCGCCCCGCCAGTTGACCAAACCAGGTATGGGCGCCGGTGGCGATAACCATCGCCTGCGCCGTGCCGCTCACCACGTTAGTGCCCATAAAGCACAGGGTATCGCGCTCAAGCGGGTTGCTTTGGCTGGCGTCGCGGGTGTGCGCCACTTTCTCCACTGGCAGCGATTCGCCGGTTAATGACGCCTGAGCAACAAACAGGTCTCGCGCCTGAATCACCCGCAGATCGGCCGGGATCATGTCCCCCGCCGACAGCTTGATGATGTCGCCGGGCACCAGTTGATCGCCAGGCAGCTCCACCCAGCCGTTTTCCCCTTTCTCATTGATGACCCGCAGCACCGTCGCGGTGTTGCTGACCATCGCTTTCAGCGCGTCTACCGCTTTGGTGGAGCGCGCTTCCTGGACAAAGTTAAGCAGCGTGGAAATCACCACCATCAGAGCGATCACCCCGGCGGCGAACAGATCTTCCGTGGCATACGAGATCGCGCCCAGAAGAGTCAGCAACATATTGAACGGGTTGCGATAACAGGTCCACAGATGCTTCCACCACGGTGACGGTTTCTGGGTCGGCAGAAGGTTTTCACCGTGTTGTTCGCGGGCGGCGTTCACCTCTGCCACATTGAGTCCTTCCGGATGCGCATGAAACGTTTTCCATAGCGTCTTTTCATCCATCACGGCCACTTTCAGGCAGTGTTCACTCAGTGAAGAAGGTATCGGGGTGCTGGCAATCGACTGTGCATTAGGTAATGGATCGCGGTGCACCAGGCGATCGGGCAAATGGCGTCCAAGCCGGGCAAACAGCTGGCGAGTGATATTTTTAAACATAGGAAGCCCCTCCGCGCCAATAAGACAGACGCAGAAATATCCTTCAGGCGTGGCAAAACCTTACCTGACAGGTAACATCATTTTTAAACAGGGACGTTAATGCGTCACTGTCTTACATCACCGGTAAGACAGCGAAAGGCAGGCTTACCGGAAAGCGCGTGTTCTCCAGGTCGGGAGAGGGGTGGGATCGGGATCCATAAAGCCTCCGGTAATTGAATGAGTTAGCTCACAGATAATAAGTTGTAGATCATAATATTTGTGGCATTTATGGCGTTATAATAACCCCCGGCAATTAAACAAAACATATACGCAAAATCATTCGGTTCGCATCCCGGCAGAAAATGAACGACGCCAACGCAAAAGCAGCGTGAAGGATGACGTGTATAAACCAGACTTTGCCCATTGTGGTTTCTATAAGTAAAGTTACCCTCTTATCATCTTTTGTTGCGTACCACGGGAAAACAGGATGCAAAATCGGCTGACTATCAAAGACATCGCCCGCTTAAGCGGCGTGGGGAAATCCACTGTTTCCCGTGTGCTGAACAACGAAAGCGGCGTCAGTGAACGGACTCGCGAGCGTGTCGAAGCCGTGATGAATCAGCACGGATTTTCTCCTTCCCGTTCAGCCCGCGCCATGCGGGGCCAGAGCGATAAAGTCGTCGCCATCATTGTGACCCGTCTCGACTCCCTGTCGGAAAACCTTGCCGTACAGACGATGCTGCCGGTGTTTTATGAGCAGGGTTACGATCCGATCATGATGGAAAGTCAGTTTTCCCCGGAAAAAGTGGAAGAACACTTAGGTATGCTGAAACGCCGCAATATCGACGGCGTGGTGCTGTTCGGTTTTACCGGCATCACGGACACGATGATCGCCCCGTGGCAGGCATCGCTGGTGCTGCTGGCTCGTGATGCGAAAGGCTTTGCCTCCGTCTGCTACGACGACGACGGGGCGATTAAAATCCTCATGCAACGTCTGTACGATCAGGGGCATCGCCACATCAGCTTTCTCGGTGTGCCGCACAGTGACGTCACCACCGGGAAACGCCGCCATGACGCCTATCTCGCGTTTTGCAAACAACATAAGTTACATCCCGTCGCGGCCCTGCCGGGTCTGGCGATGAAGCAAGGCTATGAGCATGCCGCGAGCGTCATTACACCAGACACTACCGCGCTGGTCTGCGCCACGGATACTCTCGCGCTCGGTGCCAGTAAGTATTTGCAAGAACAGCGGGTCGATAATCTGCAACTGGCGAGCGTCGGTAATACGCCGTTGATGAAATTCCTGCATCCGGAGATCGTCACGGTCGATCCCGGCTATGCCGAAGCCGGACGCCAGGCGGCTTCCCAGTTGATCGAGCAGATCAACGGACGCAGCGAGCTGCGCCAGATCGTCATTCCTTCCACCCTTTCCTGAAGCATTGCTGATCGCTTTCTGAACGATAATTTGTGATCTTCGCTGCGTTTCGGGAACGTTCCCATTTTTAATTTTTTATCCCGGATATACTCTGTGGCCATCGCATAACCCCCCCTTTTCACTGTCATCGCCACGAGGCTTCATGATGAGCAAAGTTAAACAAGCGGATATTGACCGGCTGATAGAGCTGGTAGGCGGGCGAGAGAATATCGCCACCGTGAGTCACTGTATTACGCGCCTGCGCTTTGTGCTGAATCAGCCAGCAAACGCCAGACCGAAAGAAATTGAAGCCTTACCGATGGTTAAAGGCTGCTTTACCAACGCCGGTCAGTTCCAGGTGGTGATTGGCACCGAGGTTGGCGATTATTACAAGGCGCTGCTGGCCACCACCGGGCAGGCACACGCCGATAAAGAGCAGGCGAAAAAAGCGGCTCGTCAGAACATGAAATGGCATGAGCAACTCATCTCCCATTTCGCTGAAATCTTCTTCCCGCTGCTGCCGGCGCTGATTAGCGGAGGCTTGATCTTAGGTTTCCGCAACGTCATTGGCGACCTGCCAATGAGCAACGGTCAGACGCTGGCGCAGATGTATCCAGCGCTGAAAACGATCTATGACTTCTTGTGGCTGATTGGCGAAGCCATCTTTTTCTATCTGCCAGTGGGCATCTGCTGGTCGGCGGTGAAAAAAATGGGCGGTACGCCGATCCTCGGCATCGTGCTTGGCGTTACGCTGGTATCGCCACAGTTGATGAACGCGTATCTGCTGGGGCAGCAGGTACCGGAAGTATGGAACTTCGGCCTGTTCACCATCGCGAAAGTAGGCTATCAGGCGCAGGTCATTCCGGCGCTGCTGGCTGGCCTGGCGCTGGGCGTGATTGAAACGCGCCTGAAACGCATCGTGCCGGATTATCTGTATCTCGTGGTGGTGCCGGTGTGTTCATTGATCCTCGCGGTCTTCCTCGCTCATGCGCTGATCGGTCCGTTTGGCCGCTTGATTGGCGACGGTGTGGCCTTTGCGGTTCGCCATCTGATGACCGGCAGCTTCGCGCCGATTGGTGCCGCGCTGTTTGGCTTCCTGTACGCCCCACTGGTGATTACCGGCGTGCACCAGACCACGCTCGCCATCGACATGCAGATGATCCAGAGCATGGGAGGAACGCCGGTATGGCCGCTGATTGCCCTTTCCAACATCGCGCAGGCGTCTGCGGTGGTCGGCATTATTATCGCCAGCCGTAAACAGAACGAACGCGAGATCTCCGTTCCTGCCGCGATCTCCGCCTATCTTGGGGTCACTGAACCAGCAATGTACGGTATCAACCTGAAATACCGCTTCCCGATGCTCTGCGCAATGATCGGCTCCGGTCTCGCCGGTCTGCTCTGCGGCCTGTACGGGGTGATGGCGAACGGTATTGGCGTTGGCGGCCTGCCGGGCATCCTTTCTATCCAACCGACTTACTGGCAGGTCTACGCCGTCGCGATAGCCATCGCCATTGTCATCCCGATCGTGCTGACTTCTATGGTTTACCAGCGCAAATTCCGTCAGGGCACGTTACAGATTGTCTGATTTTATTCGGGGCGCACTTGCGCCCCTCGCATAACCAGGAATTGACTATGAATACCCTTCCCCACTGGTGGCAAAACGGCGTCATCTACCAGATCTATCCCAAAAGCTTTCAGGATACGACCGGCAGCGGCACCGGCGATTTACGCGGCGTGACTCAGCGCCTCGATTACCTGCATAAACTGGGCGTAGATGCCCTCTGGCTGACCCCGTTCTATATCTCACCGCAAGTGGATAATGGCTACGATGTCGCTAACTACACCGCTATCGATCCCGCTTACGGTACGCTGGATGACTTCGATGAACTGGTCGCCCAGGCAAAAGCACGCGGCATCCGCATTATTCTCGACATGGTGTTTAACCACACCTCCACGCAGCACGCCTGGTTTCGTGAAGCGCTCGACAAAGACAGCCCGTATCGCGAGTTTTACATCTGGCGCGACGGCACGCCTGATGCGCTGCCCAATAACTGGCGTTCCAAGTTTGGCGGCAACGCCTGGCAATGGCATGCCCAGAGCGAACAGTATTATCTGCACCTCTTCGCCCCGGAACAGGCGGACCTGAACTGGGAAAACCCTGCCGTCCGCGCCGAGCTGAAAAAAGTCTGCGAATTCTGGGCCGATCGCGGCGTGGATGGCCTGCGCCTGGACGTCGTCAACCTGATCTCCAAAGATCAGCGCTTCCCCAATGATCTGGACGGCGACGGTCGCCGTTTTTATACCGATGGGCCGCGAGCGCATGAATTTTTGCATGAGATGAACCGCGACGTCTTTACGCCGCGCAAGCTGATGACGGTCGGTGAAATGTCCTCCACCACGCTGGAACATTGCCAGCGCTACGCCGCGCTGGACGGTAGCGAACTGTCGATGACCTTCAATTTTCATCACCTGAAGGTCGATTATCCCAATGGAGAGAAATGGACGCTGGCGAAGCCCGATTTTGTCGCACTGAAGACCCTGTTCCGCCACTGGCAGCAAGGAATGCACAACGTCGCGTGGAATGCGCTGTTCTGGTGTAACCACGATCAGCCGCGCATTGTGTCGCGCTTTGGTGACGAAGGCGAATATCGGGTGCCGGCCGCGAAAATGCTGGCGATGGTGCTGCACGGTATGCAGGGCACACCGTACATCTATCAAGGGGAAGAGATCGGCATGACCAATCCTCACTTCACCCGGATCACCGACTACCGCGATGTGGAAAGCCATAACATGTTTGCCGGGCTGCGGGCGGAGGGTCGCGATGCCAATGAACTGCTGGCAATCCTGGCCAGTAAATCCCGTGACAACAGCCGTACGCCAATGCAGTGGAATAACCGCAAGAACGCCGGTTTCAGCCAGGGTGAACCGTGGATCTCCCTGTGCGATAACTACGCGGACATCAACGTGGAGAACGCGCTCGGCGATAATTCGTCTGTGTTTTATACCTATCAACGGCTGATTGCGCTGCGTAAATCCGAACCTGTGTTGACCTGGGGTGACTATCAGGATCTGTTACCAGACAGCCCACACGTATGGTGTTATCAGCGCGAGTGGCAAGGACAGCGGCTGCTGGTCATTGCCAATCTGAGCGGTGAATGTCAGGCCTGGTTCCCGGAATCGTACCGGGGTAACTGGCAGGTGTTGATGCACAACTATGATGAAGTTTCACCACTGCCAACGGCGATGACGCTGCGTCCTTTCGAAGCGATCTGGTGGTTGCAGAAGTCATAAACTGAACACATTTTGCCCGGCAAACTCTCGATGCCGGGCAAAAAGGTCGCCCCGCGTTAGCTTACTGTTTTTGTTGAATAAATAATCAGATTTTTCTATATCACAATTTACAATCGCTATAACGCCCGCCAACTGTACGCTCTGCTTTTTACCTTGCGCTATATCAAAAAAATCGCAAACACTTTTGATGCAAATCACTATATATAGAACTTAAAATGCAATCCGCCCCAACATGTTGTATTAATCAACTACATTTACAACAACAATGATGTCCACAGTCAAGGTGACTTTGTGGATAACATGGGACTGGATTGCGGGAAGTGATTGGATAGAGAGATGAATAACCATATCAACGCCTCCCGAGCCTCTGTGGATAACCTGTTCTTATACATTATGGAGTGATCATGACACCGCATGTGATGAAACGAGATGGCTGTAAAGTGCCGTTTAAATCAGAGCGCATCAAAGAAGCCATTCTGCGTGCAGCTAAAGCAGCGGGAGTCGATGACGCAGATTACTGCGCCACCGTCGCAGAAGTCGTTAGCAGTCAGATGGACGCGCGTAGCCAGGTCGATATTAATGAGATCCAGACGGCGGTTGAAAACCAACTGATGTCAGGCCCTTACAAGCAGCTGGCGCGCGCCTACATTGAATATCGCCATGACCGTGATATTCAGCGAGAGAAACGCGGTCGTCTGAACCAGGAAATTCGCGGCCTGGTAGAACAGACCAATTCCGCGTTGCTCAATGAAAACGCCAATAAAGACAGTAAAGTCATCCCGACCCAGCGCGACCTGCTGGCCGGTATCGTCGCCAAACACTACGCCCGTCAGCATCTGCTGCCGCGTGATGTGGTACAGGCGCACGAGCGCGGTGATATTCACTACCATGATCTCGACTATTCCCCGTTCTTCCCGATGTTCAACTGCATGCTTATCGATCTCAAAGGGATGCTGACGCAGGGCTTTAAGATGGGTAACGCAGAAATCGAGCCGCCAAAATCCATCTCTACCGCCACCGCCGTGACCGCGCAAATCATCGCGCAGGTCGCCAGCCATATTTACGGCGGCACCACCATTAACCGTATTGATGAAGTACTGGCGCCATTCGTGACTGCCAGCTTTAACAAGCACCGTAAGACGGCGGAAGAGTGGCAAATTCCGGATGCCGACGGCTACGCGCATTCCCGTACCGAGAAAGAGTGCTACGACGCCTTCCAGTCTCTGGAGTATGAGGTCAATACGCTGCATACCGCCAACGGCCAGACGCCATTTGTGACCTTTGGTTTCGGCCTGGGCACCAGTTGGGAATCGCGCCTGATTCAGCAGTCCATTTTGCGTAACCGTATCGCCGGTCTGGGCAAAAATCGCAAAACCGCCGTGTTCCCGAAACTGGTGTTTGCGATTCGTGACGGCCTGAACCACAAATTTGGCGATCCGAACTACGACATCAAACAACTGGCGCTGGAGTGTGCCAGCAAGCGCATGTATCCGGACATCCTGAACTACGATCAGGTCGTGAAAGTCACCGGTTCGTTCAAAACCCCGATGGGCTGCCGCAGCTTCCTCGGCGTGTGGGAAAACGAGAAAGGCGAACAGGTTCACGATGGGCGTAACAACCTCGGCGTGATAAGCCTTAACCTGCCGCGTATCGCGCTGGAAGCAGGTGGTGATGAGCCGACGTTCTGGAAACTGCTGGACGATCGTCTGACGCTGGCGCGTAAAGCGCTAATGACCCGTATTGCCCGTCTGGAAGGCGTTAAGGCTCGCGTCGCGCCGATCCTCTATATGGAAGGCGCCTGCGGCGTACGTCTGAAAGCCGATGATGATATCGCGGAAATCTTCAAAAACGGTCGTGCATCGATTTCACTGGGCTACATTGGTATCCACGAAACCATCAACGCCCTGTTTGGTGATACGCATGTCTACGACAGCGAAGCGCTGCGCGCGAAAGCGGTTGCCATTGTTGAGCATCTGCGTCAGGCCGTCGATAAATGGAAAGAAGAGACCGGCTACGGCTTTAGCCTGTACAGCACGCCGAGTGAAAACCTGTGTGACCGCTTCTGCCGTCTGGATACCGCCGAGTTTGGCGTCGTGCCGGGCGTCACCGATAAAGGATACTACACCAACAGTTTCCACCTTGATGTGGAGAAGAAGGTGAACCCGTACGACAAAATCGATTTTGAAGCGCCTTACCCGCCGTTGGCGAGCGGTGGCTTCATTTGCTATGGCGAATACCCGAACATCCAGCACAACCTGAAAGCGCTGGAAGATGTCTGGGACTACAGCTATCAGCATGTGCCGTATTACGGCACCAATACGCCAATCGATGAATGCTACGAGTGCGGCTTTACCGGTGAGTTCGAATGCACCAGCAAAGGCTTCACCTGTCCGAAATGCGGTAATCACGACGCGGCACGCGTGTCGGTAACCCGCCGCGTCTGCGGTTATTTAGGCAGCCCGGACGCACGTCCGTTTAACGCCGGTAAACAAGAAGAAGTGAAGCGTCGCGTTAAACATTTAGGGAATGGGCAGATCGGTTAATTTCCGTTTGCAAAGGCCGTAGGCCTGATAAGACGCCATCGCGTCGCCATCAGGCATCACAATGTTGCCGGATGGCGGTGCAAGCACCTTATCCGGCCTACTACCGCTAACTACAGTTCCAATGTCGTGGTTTTCCTCTAAGCAGTTGGTGTTGTAGCAAGGCGGCAAACGAACGAATCCCGGGGAGCTTACATCAGTAAGTGACCCGGGTGAGTGAGAGCGGCCAACACAGCTACAGCGCCAAATGCAACGAGGAAAAATGAATTATCACCAGTATTATCCCGTCGATATCGTTAACGGCCCCGGTACCCGCTGCACCCTGTTTGTTTCAGGGTGCGTGCACGAATGCCCTGGCTGCTACAACAAAAGCACCTGGCGGCTGAATTCCGGTCAGCCATTCACAAAAGCAATGGAAGACCAGATCATTAGCGATCTAAACGATACGCGGATCCACCGCCAGGGGATCTCCCTTTCCGGCGGCGATCCGCTTCATCCGCAGAACGTACCGGATATCCTGAAGCTGGTGCAGCGCATTCGTGCTGAATGTGCAGGTAAAGATATCTGGGTGTGGACCGGCTATAAGCTGGATGAACTCAACGCCGCGCAACTGCAGGTTGTGGACCTCATTAACGTGCTGGTGGACGGCAAATTTGTGCAGGATCTGAAAGACCCGGCGCTGATCTGGCGCGGCAGCAGCAACCAGGTTGTCCATCATTTACGGTAAACACTATGGCGGACAGCATCTGCTTTCCGTCTTTCCTGCCCCTCCCATCAAAAACGACTCACACACTCCATTGCCACCGCTTTAAACTCGGCGAAGTTTTGGCTGCCGCACAGTCGCGTCATAGCGCGTTCACGCAGGAAAGTGACAAAGATATCGTAGATGGCCATTGCCTCTTCGTACTCGCTTTTACTGATAGCGAGTAAAAAGATCACATGTGCGGTTTCGTCCCCCCAGGCGATACCCTGCGGGGCGAGCACCGTGTAGACCACCGTTTTTTTCGCCAGCAGTCCGAGGGCGTGCGGCAGCGCAATGCTGTCACCGAGCATCGTGCTGACAATCGCCTCACGTTCCACCACCGAATCGAGGAATTCCGCGTCGACAAACCCTTCACGCTGCAACTGATCGCACAAGGTTTTAAACAGCGTCTGCTGGTCCATCTCGCCTTCGATAATACGAAAATGCGCGGCATCGAAGTATTTGTTCAGCATCCACGGACGGGTTCTGTCCACCAGCACTAACTTACCGATCTGCTCCAGTTGATAGTCGGTAGGAAACGGGGCGATCTGCACGACCGGCTTGTCTTTCTCACCGATCCGCGCCGTGGCGATCACAAAGTCCTCCGCGATACTCTCGCGCTGTTCGTAATCACGCAGCGTCAGCGTGTTTACAATCTCGATCTGCGGATATTTGCGCGCCAGTACCGCTTCAATCATCCGCACCATCGCATTTCCCGTGTCGCAGACCAGCAGAACTTTTGGCTGCCGCTGGTAACCGATGTTGTAACTACGTTCAAGCCCAACGCCGATGTGTAACACCAGAAAGCCGATCTCGTTTTCGCTGATGGCGTAAGGGGTGTATTTACCCCAACTGGAGACTGCCGCCAGGGTCATATCCCATGCCATGGGATAGTGTTGCTTGATGTTCTCCAACAGCGGGTTCGGGATCATGATCTGATAGCGCACCCGGGTGATCATCGTTTTGATGTGAGTGAGTAAATCCGCATGAAGCTGGTTATCATTCAACAGGTTATAGTTGTACTGGCTGTTGATAAACCGCAGGATGTAATTGACCAGCGCCTCCTCGTCGTCGGCATTGATCGCACTGGGCGCAATCTCCTGCACCTGCCGCGCCGCGATATGTACCTTCAGCCAGTTCTCTTCCGACACCGAGAGCGGATGATTTGCCAGATGCTGCACGACAGCGGCAATCTCACGCGCCGCCAGGCACACGTTCTCTTCCACCTCTTCGTTGGTGAATTCCGACAACGGATACCCTTCGCTGATACGGCGTACCGCGACCGCGCAGTACAGACGTAAAAACAGCTCGCCTTCGTCAGTAAGGCGAATATGGAAGCGATTGAAAATCTCCTCAAGCAGCGGTTGAAGCTGCGATGGCACCCCGGCATACAGCGCCTCTTCGGTCACCAGCGGATTAGCGGGATCCTGCTGCGCCAGCGTCCAGAGAAGGTCAGTCAGACAGGCGCGGATCGCCATCTCGCTGCCGAACAGTTTCATGCCATGGCGCGGACGCGTTTCCAGCGTCAAATGATAGCGTTGCAGCCATTCACGCACTTCTGCCATGTCGTTTTGTAGCGTCGCCCGACTGACAAACCATTCATCAGCTAAATCTTCGAGTTTGAGAGAAAAGGCGGATGTCAGAAAACGTACCATCAGGTAATGTACGCGTTCCTGACTGGTGCGCGGAATTCGCAGCGCGCTGGGCTGCTGCGATTGCAGGGACTGATAGCTTGCCGGGTCATCGATCCTGAGCTGATAACCGTTGCCCCGGCTGAGGATAAACTGCGCGCCGTGCTGAGTCAGCAGGGCGTTGAGCGCTGTAATATCAGCACGAACAGTTCGTGTGGAAACCGACAACCGCTGCGCCAGCTCATCCTGCGGCAGCGTCTCGTTTTGCAACATCGTAAATAGTTGCGCCAAACGTTGGTTGGGGAATCGCACATCACTCTCCTCGTTTTTAACCTACACACGCCCTGGTCAGCGCCAGCAACTGGCGCACATCGTCCGGACGGGTGTTTCCGCTTACCTTATCAATAATAGAACTATAAATGTGAGGAATGATTTTACTGACGCCAGCGTCGAGGGCAATTTGCAGAATCTCAGCGTAGTTTTCCAGATCGATCCCGCCGGTTGGCTCCAGCCAGAAATCATGACGCGCACAGGCTTCAGCCACCGCGTTAAACTCGTCACGGCATTTCAGACCGCCCATCGGGAAGTATTTGATCGAGCTACCGCCCATATCTTTCAGCAGCGCGATAGCCGTTTCGACCGGGACAATGCCGTCCGCCGCTTTGCTACTCAGCGGCCCGGTGGAAATTTTGACCAGACCTGGCGTACCGGTTGGCGATACCAGACCATTGACCACCGTCTCACTCTGCCCGAGCAGGGCGCGGCTGGTTGCCACGCCGGTGAACACCTGGTTGACGTGTTGCGGCTGAACCTGGCGAGAGATTTCACTGACCATCGCCGACTGGTTCGGATCGCCCGCCCCCAGCCCTACGGAGAGCGCATTGTGGATAAGTGCCGCGTAGTCACGCATATCCGCCACCGCGCTTTCGACATCCGGGTAATTTTTGGAGAGTACACCGACCAGCACATGACCTTCCGCCGCGTCGTAAATGTCACGCGCGTTCTCTTTCGAGCCGGCCAGTACATTCAGGCAGACGCGATCGCGATAAAAGTTCGGGGTCAATTTCATGCTTGTTTCTCCTGATTAATCACGTCGCCAATCCGGCGCGCCACAATGTCCAACTGTGCACGATCAACACTGCGCACATCTGCTTCAATAATTCCTTCGTTGGCTTTGTAACCACGGAAGTAAATCGCGTATTCACCCTGCTTGAGCGCATCCACCAGTTCGCCTGTCGCGATGCCGGTAACAGCTTCATCAAACTTAATTTCTGCGCGGGCGATATCCCGTCCCGCGCTGTCCCACACCACGCGAGCGGTCACACCGTTGAGCACATTCAGCGCATCAATAAACGGCGTCATTTTTTCCACCATCTCCGCGCCGCTCTCTTTCTGCGCATTCAAATAGAGTTCAATGGCACAGGTCAGGCCGAGAATCCCCTCTTTGCCGACCTTCATCGCCCGACCAATACCCGCCGTCTGGCGTTTCACCCACTCGACGTACTGGGTTTTGCCGATGACCAGTCCGCTGGTAGGGCCTTCGATCGCCTTCGCGCCGCTGTAGATCACCAGATCGGCCCCCGAACGGTAGTAGCACTGCAGATCTTCTTCCGCCGCCGCATCAACAATCAGCGGCAGATTGTGTTTACGCGCCACGACGACGGCCTGCTCAACGCTGAGCATGCTTTTTTGTACACAGTGGTGGGATTTGATGTAAAGAATCGCCGCCGTGCGCGGGGTGATTGCCGCCGCCAGCTGTGCGGCAGAGCATTCATTGGCATATCCGGCTTCCACCAGCTTGCCACCGCCCAGCGCCACCATCGTGCCAACCGGCGCACCAAAGTTAACGTTGTGCCCTTTCGGCAGCACGATTTCGTTATTCTCAATCGGTGTGATGTGCAGGTTCTCCAGCAGCCAGTCGCTGTCCTGGACCAACACGGCGGCCACCGACTGAGCAATGCCCGCAGACGCACAGGAAACCACCGTCGCCCCTTCCACATCCAGCAGCTTCGCAATGTATTCCCCGGTTTTATTCACCAGATCTTTCATCTCAAAGTACTGGTTCATACCGGCTATCGCCGCTTCCACCACTTCCGGGCGCGGCGTGGACACGCCCAGCGCCGTCATTCGTCCGGAGGTATTAATTACCTGCTTTAAATGGTATTTCTCAAAAATCGAAGGCATGTTCCGCGCTCCCTTGTTCGGTCATATAGCCCTTGCCCGCACGTATTGCGGCAAGCGGCACCAGCAGTTTTTCAGCCTGTAAGCTGTCATTTTCGGCATCGATCAGCACGGTTGGCTGACGCTTCAGCGTAAAGAGGGTTAAGTCAGCGTCCAGACCTGGCTGGAGGCGACCTTTGGATTTCAGACGCAAGCCGTCGGCGGCATTCGCCGTCACACAGTTGATGACCTGCGGCAGCGACATCCCGATGGCGAGGAATTTCGACATCACATTCGCCAGCGAATGCACCGGGCCGTTAATACGGTTGCGGCAATAGATATCAGAACTGATGGTGTGCGGCCGAATGCCTAAGCTGATGGCACGTTTCGCCACCGCAAAACTCAGGCTGGCCGTGCCGTGCCCGACGTCCAGACGCACGCCGCGCTGAATCGCCCGGGTGACCGAGGCGCGCAGTTCACCCTCCGGCGTCAGAATGCGATTGGGTTTTCCGTTGTAGCAGTGGGTGATGATATCGCCCGCCGTCAGGCGCTCCGCGATCTCATCCAGATCCGGCGGGTTATTGCCAATGTGGACCATCAGGGGCAAATCACCGTTCGCTTGCTGCATCGCTTTGGCGCGTTCCAGCGGCGTGATGCCATTTTCACCCACCACGCTGCTGCTCATACGCGCTTTCAGGCCGACGATGAAATCAGGGTAGCGTTTCACCGCCTGCTGTACCGCGTCGGCATCGATGTTGGCCATATTCGCCAGTTCGTTTTGTGCAATCAGCCCGACGCGGGAGATATTCAGAAGTGCATAGACTTCCGTCGCGGCGTCGCGCGTGAGGGCATAGAAATCATCAATATCATCGGCACCGGTACTGCCCGCATCCACAACGGTCGTCACGCCGGTGGCAATGCCTACGCTGTCCGGTTCGTCGTGATAAATCGGGGAATTTGGATAACAGTGAACGTGTGAATCAATCCATCCGGCGCTGACGTAGTACTCGCCGTTGAGCTCAACGGTTTTCACCGCCGGGTCGTTTATCTCGCCTAACGCGGCGATTTTGCCGTCCTTCAGGGCGATATCACAGACCGTATCGTCAACCAGACGCGCACGGCGAAGGAGTAAATCAAACATGTCTCTCTCCTTTTGCCGGATAGCGGCATAACCACCCTATCCGGCCAACAAAGACGCGCTTATCCGTAGGCCTGATAAGCGCTTTGCCATCAGGTAATTAGCTAATCGCAATCGGGAAGATTGAACCTAAAATCATGGCGCCAAGGATAGCGCCCCCGGTGATCGGTTTCTGCCAGATGTAAAACAGCAGTGCGCCGACCAAAGAACCCACGCCGATAGGGATCGACGCCGTCATCGCGCTGAGGATGATCAATGGGCCGAGGAAACGCCCCGAGGCGTTACCGGCCCCCATCATCACGTCCGCCCCGTAGGTCGAGTCACTCTGATTGATGGTGAACTTACGCGCCAGGATAATGACGTAACCAATCGCCAGGCCAATCGCCAGCCCCGTAGCGAGAGAAGCGATAAAGTTCTCAACCGGGAACACAATGCCTGCGCCCAACAACAGCGCCGGAACCCCCAGACCAACGCCGGTCTGAATCGCACCGCCGATATCCAGAATCCCCACCAGGGAGCCTTCGATAATGCGGGCGAACAGGAAGCTGGCACCAAACGCGGCCACTGCGCCGTACGATCCGGTATCAATCCCCGCTTTCAGCATGGCCACGAACGCCACTTCGTTAAACGCGCCAATCCCGTACAGGTAGTACATGTGCGTCCCGGCAAACACACCGGAGGAGAGCAGGCCAACGAAGATCGGGAACGACCAGTCGGCAAACCAAAAACCTTTATTCTGTTCCATTGTGGCCTCCGTTATTTGCCGCTAAGCGAGTTGTGGATCAGTTCGAGCCAGTTCGGCACGGTCATGTGGAAGGATTCGATCATCTTCATGTCGAAGCCACGGAAGAAGCCGCTCAGGACGAACAGCAGAACGATGGCCGCCATCATCACTTTGGTCACATGGTTCCAGCCGCTCTCTTCAACGCCTTTACCAATCAGGATGCCGAGGACCAGACCCGGTACGGCGTTACCCATGATCAACTGTGCCGCGCCGCCGAAAACGGTTGCCCAGAAGCCTGATTTCTTACCGGCATCGATCGCCGCCAGCCAGAAGATCACCGGCATCACGGTGTTGACCAGCAGGTTTGCCGCAGGGACCAGCACCTTAACGGCGGTCACCTGCAACGCTTCCGGTACGGAAGAAGCCGTGAGGTTCAGGAAGGTCACGACGATCATGCCGATGACGCCGCACGCAATCGCCATTTTTTTCGGGTCATGCAGCGTTTCACCGACGTTACGGTTTTTGATCATCAGCGCTGCCGCGCCCCAGTTAGGAATGATGCGGTGATCCACGTCCTGTGTGAACGAGCCCGCCGCAACGGATGAGGCCCAGGCGTTGAAGAAAAAGCCCAGACCAAACGAGAAGTGAGAAGCCGGATCCCCTTCGCAGGAATTCAGTTCCCCCAGAGTTCGAAACGCACCCATCCCCTGTGTGGTAGGCGCATGAAACATGCGTGCAGCCCCGGCCCCCACACCCACGCCGACGAGGGCACCGATGATGAGCGATTTTATTAAAATTATCAGGAACATAATTATGCCTTCTTAACAAGAATCAGCGTTGCGAGACAAAATCCACCTTGTCCAGATTGATGGCTGTCACGTTGATGGTCACATCCAGCTCCACGCTGTAAGTGCGTCGTTCCCGGCGCAGAAAGAAGAACAAAAACGCTTCTTTGCGCACCGCTTCACGCGCTTGAACAACCTGCACATCCTGTGGCTCAATACGCAGTAAAATGTGCGGCGATGCCTTCATGACCGCGGCCTGAACGTGGTTCAGGGCATCGGCAAAGGCGCGCGCTTTGGCTTCGCCTTTACCGGTGACTCTCACCGTTGTGGTGAATTGTTCTTTCATACTTACGCGCCGTATTTTTTCTGCCACGCCTGGACCAGGCGCTCGCCAAGCTCTTCTTTATCCATAAAGCCGAACCCCAGCACGTTGCAGCCTTCGTTAATCGCCGTTACGCCTTCATCCACAGAGCGCATCCCGTATTTGGCTTTGTAACCGTATTTGTTCTGTGCAGTGATGGCGCCCGCGCCGCCGCTGCCGCAAAAAGAGATGCCGAACGTGGCGTTTTCCGCTTTCATCACGTCCCCCAGTTTCATATCCGCGGCAACGCCCGGTACTACCACCGCACGACCACCGGCTTTCTCGACGCCTGCCGCCACTTTCTGGCCTTTACCCAGACGATCGCCAATCACGACTGTAATCTGTTCCATGTTGTTGCTCCTTAAAGGTTGTCTTTCGCGACTTCAAAGTGGACGGACAGCAGCCAGGCTTCTTCCTCGGGAAGGTTGCCAAACGCTGCGACCACGTCGCGGGCAAGCGCCATTGAGTCGGCTGAAATTTCATCAAACAAACTGGCTTCCACTTCCGGCAAAGGCTCGCCGGTCACCGACCGGTGCGCCATGGCGCGAACGTGAGACGTCAGCATTTGTTCCTGTACGGCGTTGGGAATGATGTGATGTTCACGCAGCAAGGCATACACTTGCGCCAGCATGCGATCGGCCAGTTCACCAATCTGCGCCACCTGTTCCCCCATGTCGTTCATTACTGCTCCGTTATTCACTCGTCTTACCCCGTTAATGGCTCTGAGTTAAAACTAGCGGTGGGGGTAAAAAGTTTGTAGCGAGTTGTTTTCCACTTCGAAGTGGAAAGGCGAGTGGCAATAGTGATCTGTTCCACAGAAAAGGGGGTTTTGATGATTTATCGCTGGAAAAGTGTGATTTTATTCACAGATTATTAGCTCTGACTACGAATTTACGAGCGTTAAAAAAAAAGCAAAATTGTGACTTCAGGAGGGGATTGAGGTTCTTGATAAGAATGCCTTATGACCCAGAACGTTTTTGAGTGTCTGGGACATAAGTTAAGGTATTAAACCGTGATACGTTTCAAACATATATCAATATCACTGTCACTATATCCAGGCGTAATTTCAAAATAGGCGATACCAGCTTTACGGCAAGCTTCTTTTTTAACTGCATCACGTTGAATGGCATTTCCCTGATAATGAGCACCGCCCTGATATTCAAAAACCGCAAGAGGATCGCCATATCGCGTAACGATAACGAAGTCAGCACGTTTGCTGTTAATACAACCATAGGCCGCTTTATCTTTCGAGCCTATAATTTCTCCAAAACTTACCTGAGCGAAAACCATATGTTCTAATTTGTTTCTCTTTATCGTGTTTTCAAGCTTTCTGTAAAGGTATGATTCCTCTTTATTCATAAGCTTACGCTTATAAAAGTCACCCTGAGCAACAATGGATAACTGATTCGTCGGATCGATATAATTTAAATATTTCTTCTTGGCGGTTTTTTTATTCACGAAGAAAATAACAAACAATGCTACAACGATAAATATCGCATATTCCATTATACTTTTCCTTAGTAAAGTCGTTTACCTATAAATTTTTTGAATAATAGAAAAGGGATTTAAATAAAGAATAAACGAATAAGGCGGTGAAATCACCGCCTTATTACTAATTAACGATACTTCTTGTGATACGCGTTGCGGGTGGTTTTGAATTGTTCCGCCGCGGCCTGCGCTTCTTTGACCTTCCCTTCGTTTGCCAGCTTCAGCGCCCCGTCGATCTGGCCGACCAGAACGTCGAAACCATGACGGAAATCTTTCATTTCCGGGCTATCTGAGGCCTTGCTTTCCAGTTTTGGCGGCGTCGCTTTTTGCGCGTCCAGCGCAGCGGCGCGCATTTTGGTTAACGCATCGGTCACTTGCGTCGCGTTATCCGCTTTTTCGATTACCTTCAGGTTATCGTTAAGCGTTTCCATATTATCTTCCAGATCAGCGGCGAACACGGAAGAGCCCAAAACTAACGTTGAAGCTGCGATGATTGCTAACAGATGTTTACGCATTGCTCACTTCCTTTTTTTATTGTTATGGCGCGGCAGGTCGCGCCATGGATGTTTACTGCCCGGCGATTTTCATCTCCGGCAACAGTACTGAACCACACTGTATATTGCTACGTGTTTCAATATCGTTACCAATCGTCACAATATTGCGCCACATCTCTTTTAAATTTCCGGCGATGGTAATTTCGCTCACAGGGTATTGAATTTCCCCGTTTTCAACCCAGAAACCGGCTGCGCCGCGGGAATAATCCCCGGTAATGCCGCTCACGCCCTGGCCCATCAGTTCAGTGACCACCAGACCGGTGCCCATCTCTTTAAGCATCTGCTCAAAGTTCAGCCCTTGTCCGGCAATACGCCAGTTATGAATGCCGCCCGCATGACCGGTGCTTTTCAGCCCCAGCTTACGTGCGGAGTAGTTGGTCAGCAGCCATTGAGTCAGAACGCCGTCTTTCACAATGTCACGACGTTCCGTGCGCACACCTTCGCTGTCAAACGGTGAGGAGGCCAGTCCTTTCAGCAGGTGCGGATGCTCCTCAATGGTCAGCCATTCAGGCAGAATTTGTTTGCCCAGCGAATCCAGCAGGAATGTGGATTTGCGGTACACCGAACCGCCCGCAATTGCGCCAACCAGATGTCCAATCAGCCCGGTCGCCACTTCGTTAGCAAAAATCACCGGCGCTTTCATGGTCGAGAGTTTACGCGGAGACAGGCGGGATAACGTGCGGCGAGCACAGTCTGCGCCTACCCATTCCGGCGTTTGTAGATCGCCCATCGCGCGACCAATGGTGTAGGCGTAATCACGCTCCATATCGCCGTTTTCTTCGGCAATTACGCAACTGGACAGTGAATGGCGGGTGGAGCAATAGCCCTGCAACATACCGTGGCTGTTGCCGAACACTTTAATGCCATAGTGGCTGTTAAAACTGCCGCCTTCCGTATTGGTGATGCGTTTGTCGGCCTGCAAAGAGGCCTGTTCAGCACGCGCTGCCAGTTCGATGGCTTCGTCCGGGGAAATGTCAGCCGGGTGGAACAAGTCCAGATCCGGCGCGTCAAAAGCCAGCAGTTCTTTGTCGGCTACACCGGCGCACGGATCCGGTGAGGTGTAGCGTGCGATATCCAGCGCCGCCTGGACGGTACGGGCAATCGCCTGTGGGCTTAAATCGGTCGATGAGGCGCTGCCTTTACGGTTCTGATGGTAGACGGTAATCCCCAGCGCACCATCGCTATTGAATTCGACATTCTCCACTTCACCATAACGGGTGCTGACACTGATGCCGGTCGTTTTGCTTACGGCGACTTCCGCCCCGTCCGATTTGCCTGAGGCTAACTCCAGCGCTGTCGAAACTGCTTCTTCCAGAATCTTACGCTGCGCTTCAACTTGTGAGATTACTTTCATCGCAAATGCCATAATGTAGAGAGAGTTTCTTTGAAGTCTAACAGAGAACCGTTTTTCAGTGCGCATCTTAACTGGTAACATTAGCCTCTTTTTTTAAGGAGCCTGACATGACAAAGCAGCCCGAAGACTGGCTCGACGACGTTCCCGGTGATGACATCGAAGACGAAGACGATGAAATTATCTGGGTCAGCAAAAGTGAAATTAAACGCGACGCCGAGGAGCTAAAACGCCTGGGCGCGGAACTGGTGGATCTGGGGAAAAACGCGCTGGACAAAATCCCGCTTGATGCGGACCTGCGTGCCGCCATTGAGCTGGCCCAGCGTATCAAGATGGAAGGTCGCCGCCGCCAGTTGCAGTTGATTGGTAAAATGCTGCGCCAACGCGAGGTGGATCCTATCCGTCAGGCGCTGGATAAGTTGAAAAACCGCCACAACCAGCAGGTGGTGTTGTTTCACAAGCTTGAGCATCTGCGCGATCGTCTGATCGATGAAGGCGATGACGCGGTAGAAGAGGTGCTGAATCTGTGGCCGCACGCCGATCGTCAGCAGTTACGCTCGCTGATCCGCAATGCGAAGAAAGAGAAAGAAGGGAATAAGCCGCCGAAGTCCGCACGTCAGATCTTCCAGTATCTGCGCGAACTGGCGGAAAACGAAGAGTAATCCCGTACGCTAAATAGGCCCGGTAAGCGTCATGGACTGACCCCATAAATCTGGACAGTTTATATTAAGCGGCCTTCAGAGCCTGGGCCCGGTACTCTACCGGACTCAGGCCTTTTAGTTTCAGGCTTATCCGCTCGTTGTTGTAGTAACGGATATAATCCTCTATCGCCTTCCTCAGTTCGCTGATATTGCTGAACTGACTCAGGTAAAAACACTCCGATTTCAGCGTCCCGAAGAAGTTTTCCATCACGGCATTATCCAGACAGTTTCCTTTTCGGGACATACTTTGCGTCATGCCCTGCGCCTTTAACTTTGCCTGATAGCCTGCCATCCGATATTGCCAGCCCTGATCTGTGTGCAGCAAGGGGGCGTCGTCTGGTCCGAGCTTTAAGAACGCATCCCGCAGCATGGTATTAACCATCTCCATCACCGGCCTTTCCGACAGGCTGTAGGAGATTATTTCCCGGTTAAAAAGATCGAGTACCGGCGACAGGTACAGCTTTTTACCCTGCAGCGAGAACTCTGTAACATCCGTAACCCATTTTTCATTGGCTTTTGATGCACTGAAGTTCCTGCTCAGGATATTGGGGGCTGCCTTGCCTGTTTCCCCCTTCCATGAGCGGTATTTCTTCGCCCTTATCAGAGACCGGAGCGACAGCTCTGTCATCAGCCGCTGCACGGTTTTATGGTTCACCAGCAGACCCTGCTTTCTCAGCGAAAGCGTGATCCTGCGGTAGCCATAACGGCCTTTGTGCCAGGCGTATATCTCACGGATTTTATCTTTCAGCCCGGCATGCCTGTCCACCTGCTTCAGGGCATTCATATTGTAATACCATGTACTGCGGGACATGCCTGCCGCGCGCAGGAGGTCTCGCAGAGCGTGCTTATGCCTCAGTTCACTGATTA
Source organism: Citrobacter sp. RHB35-C17 (assembly GCF_013816795.1). Taxonomy (NCBI): domain Bacteria; kingdom Pseudomonadati; phylum Pseudomonadota; class Gammaproteobacteria; order Enterobacterales; family Enterobacteriaceae; genus Citrobacter; species Citrobacter sp. RHB35-C17. Next base: position 4,100,976 of record NZ_CP057150.1, read on the forward strand.
TCAGGGCTTGCTGCCGTTTTTTTCGCTCTGAACCAAGGCCTTCAACTTTTTTAGATAGGCATTCTCTGCCCGCAGGTAACGGAGTTCAGCCCGGAGTTCTTCGGGGGAGAGTTTTTCCAGTTCTTTATCTGTAGGGGATGGGGGGATTTTTTGTTTTGTCATTTTTCCAGGCCGTCCGCGTTGAATGTTTAGCAGTCCTTCCGCTCCGGCATCGTTGTACACGCAGACCCAGTGTCGGACAAGCGTTTCTGCAGAGAGATTAAACCGGGCAGCTGCTTCACGCATCGTCAGGTGGTCACGGATAACCGCCCGGACGACGACGAGTTTAAATTCAGCTGAATGATGTTTATTTTTCCCTGACAGCCCTTCCATACCGTGGAGTTGCCACGCCCTGACCCAGCGACGGACGGAAGTTCTTTCAACACCAAAACGGTCGGCTGTACGCTCTTCTCCGTCTTTTCCGGACAAATAATGATTAACCACAGCCAGTTTTGTTTCAGGGGAATATTTTGGCTTTGCCATAAAAAACTGCACCTTACTCAGTTGAGTGTCCAACTTTTGGGGGGCAGTCCATCAGCGCCACCGGGCATTTTTCTTACTCTTCAGCTTCCGCTTCGGCTTTCTTCGCCAGACCATCCAGCAGTTTCTGGTGAATTCCACCAAATCCGCCGTTACTCATCACCAGAATGTGATCGCCCGGCTGCGCCGTTTTCACGATCATCTCTGCCAGCGTATCCACATCCCCGCTCCAGTGAGCAGGCTGAATGCAGGCGTCCGCCACTTCCGCGACTTGCCACGGAATATGCGGTGGTTGCAGCAGATACACTTCATCTGCGCGGCCCAATGACGGTGCCAGGTCGTCTTTGCACAGCCCCATCTTCATGGTGTTGGAACGCGGTTCCAGCACGGCGATGATGCGCGCCGTGCCGCCTACTTTTCCGCGCAGCGCCGCAAGCGTTGCCAGAATCGCCGTTGGGTGATGGGCAAAATCGTCGTACACCGTGACGCCGTTTGCTTCACCGCGCAGTTCCAGGCGGCGACGGGCATTAATAAATGATCCCAGCGCCTGAGCCGCATCCGCCGGTTGTACGCCAACATGACGGGCTGCGGCGATTGCCATCAGACCGTTGTGCATGTTGTGCTCACCGACCAGCGACCACTTCACAACGCCGACCTTTTCACCGTCCAGCCACACTTCCCATTCAGAAGCATCGACGTTCAGCTTTTTCGCCTGCCAGTGGCCCTGCTCGCCCACCAGCTCCTGTTCGCTCCAGCAGCCCATCGCCATCGTCTGCTTCAGGTTAATGTCGTGCTCAGGATAGATGATCCGCCCCTGCCCAGGCACAATGCGGACCAGATGGTGGAACTGCTTCTGGATCGCTTTCAGATCGTCAAAGATATCCGCATGATCAAACTCAAGGTTATTGAGGATCAGCGTACGCGGGCAGTAATGTACGAATTTGGAGCGTTTATCAAAGAAGGCGCAGTCGTACTCATCCGCTTCAATCACGAAAAAGTTGCTTTCGCCCAGACGCGCAGAAACGTCAAAGTTCCCCGGCACGCCGCCAATCACAAAACCGGGTTTGTAACCGCAAGCGTCCAGAATCCAGGTCGCCATGCCGGCGGTCGTGGTTTTACCGTGCGTTCCCGCAACGGCCAGCACCCAACGATCGCGCAACACAAAATCATGCAGCCACTGCGGGCCGGACATGAACGGAATGTTTTTCTCCAGCACCGCCTCAACGCACGGATTCCCACGGGTCATGGCATTGCCGATGATCACCAAATCCGGCTGCGGGTCGAGTTGACTGGGGTCATAACCCTGAATCAAATCAATGCCCTGATTCTCAAGCAAGGTACTCATCGGCGGATACACATTGGCGTCCGAACCCGTTACTTCATGACCGAGCGAGCGCGCCAGCATCGCCAGACCGCCCATGAACGTGCCACAAATTCCCAAAATATGAATGCGCATACGTCACTATCCTAATTTAACCCAGGGGGCATTTTACGCATATGTCAGCCAAGTGAGAAACGCATTTCAGGATAATCCGTAGTTTGCTGGCGCGATTCACCTGAGCGCAGCCACTGAAATATTTGTTAAGATTGTTACGGTCGCTTTACTCCATATTAATTGCAGGGAAAGTGTTATGAAAACGTTAGGTGAATTTATTGTCGAGAAGCAGCACGAGTTCTCTCATGCTACAGGTGAGCTCACTGCGTTGTTGTCGGCAATAAAGCTGGGCGCCAAGATCATCCACCGCGATATCAACAAGGCCGGTCTGGTCGATATCCTGGGTGCCAGCGGTGCTGAGAACGTACAGGGTGAGGTTCAGCAGAAACTCGACCTGTTCGCGAACGAAAAACTGAAAGCTGCACTCAAGGCGCGTGATATTGTCGCGGGTATTGCCTCTGAAGAAGAAGATGAAATCGTCGTTTTCGAAGGCTGTGAACACGCGAAATACGTGGTGCTGATGGACCCGCTGGATGGATCGTCCAACATCGATGTTAACGTCTCTGTCGGGACCATTTTCTCTATCTACCGCCGCGTGACGCCTGTCGGCACGCCGGTCACGGAAGAAGATTTCCTGCAACCAGGCAACAAGCAGGTTGCTGCGGGTTACGTGGTTTACGGCTCTTCCACCATGCTGGTTTACACCACCGGCTGCGGCGTCCACGCCTTTACCTACGATCCGTCGCTGGGTGTGTTCTGCCTGTGTCAGGAGCGGATGCGCTTCCCGGAGAAAGGCAACACCTACTCCATTAACGAAGGCAACTACATCAAATTCCCGAATGGCGTGAAGAAGTACATCAAGTTCTGCCAGGAAGAGGATAAATCCACGCAGCGCCCGTATACCTCGCGCTACATCGGCTCACTGGTTGCTGACTTCCATCGTAACCTGCTGAAAGGCGGGATCTACCTTTACCCAAGCACCGCCAGCCACCCGGACGGTAAACTGCGTCTGCTGTACGAGTGCAACCCAATGGCGTTTCTTGCGGAGCAAGCGGGCGGCAAGGCGAGCGACGGGAAAGAGCGTATTCTGGATATCACGCCGGAAAGCCTGCACCAGCGTCGTTCGTTCTTCGTCGGCAACAACCATATGGTTGAAGATGTAGAACGCTTTATCCGGGAATTCCCGGACGCCTAAAACCCTTGCCGGATAGGCTGACGCTTTATCCAACTACACACTAAGCGCCTCTCCCCGGAGAGGCGTTTTTCTGTCAGGCGGTCTGCAATTTAAACGACGCCATCGCTTCAATCAGCGCATGCGATTGCTCTTCCAGGGAACGGGTTGCCGCAGAAGACTGTTGTACCAGCGCCGCATTCTGCTGCGCCGTTTCATCCATCTGACTCACCGCGATATTCACCTGTTCGATACCGCGACTCTGCTCCTGCGACGCACTGGCGATTTCCCGCATCAGTTTGGTCATCCGCATGACTTCGCTGGCAATCTCATCCATCGTTTCGCCTGCCTGCATCGCCAGATCGCTGCCCTCTCCCACTTGTGACTGCGAGTCGCCAATCAGCGTACGAATCTCTTTTGCGGCCTCCGCGCTACGGCTGGCCAGATTGCGCACTTCGCCCGCCACCACGGCAAAACCGCGTCCCTGCTCTCCCGCGCGCGCCGCTTCAACCGAGGCGTTCAGCGCCAAAATATTGGTCTGGAACGCAATCCCGTCGATCACGCCAAGAATATCGGCGATACGATTAGCACTCCCGGAAATGTCGCGCATTTTTTCAATGACATAACAGACCATTTCACTGCCGCGATCGGCGGTATCAGAAACCGATTTCGCCAGTTGATGCGCCTGATCGGCGTTTTCCGCATTCTGTTTCACCGTTGCGGTAAGCTCCTCCATGCTGGCGGCAGTTTGTTCCAGCGAGGTCGCCGTCGATTCGGTGCGTGTCGCCAGATGAATATTGCCCGCCGTCAGTTCACGACTGCCGGTGTCTATCTGCGAACTGGCATCGCGAACGCGTCTGACAGATTCACTCAGCGCCATGCGCATCCCTTCAAGCGCGGCCTGCAGGCGATTAAACTCGGCGCTGGCATAACGGCTTTCTGCCGCCGACAAATCTCCCGTTGCCAGGCGTTCCAGTTGTTCAACCACATTATCGAGCGGTTTCAGCAGCTTATTACGCAATAACAGCCAGACCACTGCCAACAGGGCGATGGCCGTCAGCGTCGTCGCGGTCATCACTCCGTAATAAATCCATGAGGTAATGATTCGCGTGGAGGCGTAAATCCCCATGCTGCCTGTTAGCAGCAGTAACAGGGTAATAAGCGACAATAAAACCAACAGGGTATTTCGTAGGGAGAGGGATTTTGGCATCGTTATTTTCCGGTTGTAAGATATACAGAAACTATCGACAACAACCGGAAAAAGTTTAGGTGTTTAAGTAAAATCTGTGTCTCACTTCGGCGTCGCGGCCGGGCCGACTCGTGTTACCGGCGAGCTCTGTCGATTTTCCCAAAGCACCGTCAGACCGCGCTGCAACGCAATGAAAATAAATAACAAAACGCCAATGGCAATTTTCGTCCACCATGAACTGAGCGTGCCGTCGAAGTTAATGTAGGTCTGGATCAGCCCCTGAATCGCCACGCCAAACAGCGTTCCAAGAACCGTACCGACCCCACCGCTCAGCAACGTACCACCGATCACCACCGAAGCGATCGCATCCAGCTCTACGCCCACTCCCGCCAGCGCGTAGCCAGCCTGGGTGTAAACAGAAAAGACAATCCCGGCCAGCGTCGCCAGCCCGGTTGACAGCATATAAATGCGGATCGTGGTGCTACGGGTGGAAATCCCCATCAGGTTCGCCGATGTCGCATTCCCGCCAATGGCATACACCTGATTGCCAAACCGGGTGCGATGCGCGAGGAAAATCCCAATGACCACCACCGCCAGCATCAGCAGGCCCATCGCGCTCAGACGCCCACCGCCGGGGATTTTCCACGCCAGGCTGGAAAGCGTGTCATAGATGGGATGGTTAATCGGGATCGACTCTTCCGATACCAGGTAACTGACCCCGCGCAGGAAAAACATACCGGCAAGCGTGATGATAAACGCCGGGATCTTCAGCGCATCAATCAGCAACCCCATGAACGCGCCAAACGCGCAGCCCATCGCCAACACCAGCGGAAACGCCAGTAACGGCGAGATCCCCCAGTAGCCGATGGCCTTCGCCAGGAATACGCCGGTGAAGGCGATCACCGATCCCACGGAGAGATCGATCCCGCCGGAGAGGATCACAAAGGTCATCCCCACGGCGATGATCCCCAGGAAGGCATTATCGGTCAGAATGTTGCAGATCACGCGCGTGGAGGCAAAGCCGGGAAACTGCGTCAGACAATAGAGATAGCCCAGCACGAAAACCCCGAGGGTGATCATTAACGGTAAATTACGTTTTATCACGACCACGCACTCCTTTTAGCAAACTGATAAAGCGCTGTGACTGCACAATCAGTACGCACAGCACCACGATGGCTTTGACCACCTGGTTCATCTCCGGCGGAAACCCGGACAGCAGGATCCCGGTGTTCATCCCCTGAATGATCAGCGCGCCCACCACTGACAGCAGCAGATTAAAGCGCCCGCCCATCAGGGAACCGCCGCCGATCACCACCGCCAGAATGGCGTCCAGCTCCAGCCACAAGCCGGCGTTGTTGGCATCGGCACCGCGAATATCCGCCGTGACGATAATCCCGGCAATTGCTGCGCACAGCCCGCTCAACACATAGGTGAGCATAACGATGACTCGTGTGTTGACGCCGGCATTTTTCGCTGCCCGGATGTTAATCCCCACCGCTTCAATAAACATCCCGAGCGCCGTTCGCCGGGTCAATAGCCAGAACAGCAGCAGCGTGATCAGCGCGATAATCACCGGCGTGGGAAACAACAACAGCGAGCCGCTGCCGAACCAGGAGAGCGTGGGCGAGTTGAAGGTGACAATCTGTCCAGAGGTGATCAGTTGCGCCACGCCGCGACCCGCCACCATCAGGATTAGCGTGGCGACAAACGGCTGAATTTTGAGGATCGCCACCAGGACGCCGTTCCACAGGCCAGCCAGCACGCCGGTCCCCAATGCGGCAAGCAGGACCACTGGCAGGCTGTGACCGGCGACGGTCATCGCCGCGGTCGTGGCGCCGGCAATCGCCATCACCGCGCCAACGGAAAGGTCAATGCCGCCGGTGGCAATAACCAGCGTCATCCCTATCGCCAACAGCGCGACGGGAGCGGCGCGATTCAGGATATCGATCGGGCTGCCGAACAGACGACCGTCCTGCAAGATAATCTGGTAAAAGTGGGGGGCGACGAGGCTGTCCACCAACAGCACCAGCAGCAGCGCAATCAGCTGCGGCATACCGGTCGGCCAGCGAAAGCGTCGCTTTGGCGGCGTGGTTTGCGGGAGAGATTGGGGCATCACAAGAGTCTCCTTACGCCGCGATGGCGTTCATGATCGCCGGAACGGACAGTTCAGCCAGCGGGATCTCCGCCACCTGTTTGCGGTCACGCATGATGATCACCCGATCCGCATAGCCTACCAGTTCCTCCAGCTCCGAGGAGATCACCAGCAGCGCCAGACCATCGGCGCACAGCGTTTCGATCAGGCGGATGATCTCGGCATGCGCGCCTACGTCGATCCCTCGCGTCGGTTCATCGAGGATCAGAAACTGTGGTTTAGTCAGCAGCCAGCGCGATAGCAGCACTTTTTGCTGGTTGCCGCCGGAGAGAAACTCGATCGGCTGTTCTGCGCTGGGGGTGCGAATGCCAAGCTGACGGATAAACCGCTCGGCAATGTCGTTTTGTTCTTTGCGTGCAATCGGCCGCAACCAGCCGCGCTGGGCCTGCAATGCCAGGATGATGTTTTCGCGCACCGAGGCGGCGGCAATAATACCGTCCGTTTTGCGATCCTCCGGACAAAAACCGATCCCCAGGCATGATGCCTGATGAGGGGATCGCAGCGTCTGCGGTTTTCCTCTGATCAGCGCGCTGCCGCTGTCCGCCGGTTTGATACCGAAAATCACCTCGGCCGTTTCGGTGCGCCCGGATCCAAGCAGTCCCGCCAGACCGACGATCTCACCAGGTCGTACTTCGAGATCGAACGGGGAGATCGTCCCTTTCTTACCGAAACCTTTGAACGCGGCCACCGGTTTATCGCTCAATAAGGTACGTCCCGCACGCTGTAGCGCATGAGTGTCCAGCTCGCGTCCCAGCATCATTTTGACCAGTTCAATCTGCGGCAGCTCGCGGGTTTCCCGGCAGCCGACAAAACTGCCGTTACGCAGGACGGTGATCCGATCGCTGACCTGATAAACCTGATCAAGAAAATGAGTGACGAAGATCAGACTCACGCCGCGATCGCGCAGATGCCGCATTAAGCCGAACAGCATCTCAACCTCTTGCGTATCGAGACTGGCGGTAGGTTCATCAAGGATCAGAACTTTGGCGGAAAGATCGATAGCCCGGCAGATCGCGACGATCTGTTGCATCGCCACCGAATAGCGGTTCAGCGGTTCGCGCACGTCGAGGGAAAAACCGTAAGACGCCATTAGCGCCGTAGCGCGCTTTTCCATCTCTTTGCGCCGTAGCAGGCCAAATCGACGCGGTTCACGACCAATAAACAGGTTATCCGCCACCGACATATTCGGCAGCAGGTTCACTTCCTGATACACCGTGCCAATGCCCAGCTGTTGGGCATGTGCGGTATTTCTGGGGGAGATGGCACTGCCTTCCAGCCAGATACTACCGCGATCGGCATGATAGACGCCGGTCAGTGCTTTGATGAGCGTGGATTTTCCGGCCCCGTTCTCACCGAGCAGCGCCATAATTTCGCCGCGACGCAGACTGAAATCGACGTTATCCAGCGCTTTGACGCCAGGAAAGAATTTACTTAATCCCTCTGTACGGAGGATCTCCTGGTGTTGTTCCGCGATCATAATAGCCCTCCGCGACAAGAGTGTGGCTCTGGAGGCCCGTAGGCCGGATAAGGCGGTTACGTTGCCATCCGGCAGAACCTTTGCCTGATGGCGCTTCGCTTATCAGGCCTACGGTGTTAGGTATGCCCCCAGAAAGGGTCTGAACTTAGTAGCCCATGTTTTTCTTCTTCTCTAACTCTTCTTTCGCGGTATCCGGCAGATACAGCGTCGACTTGGTGATCGTGACCTTCTCAGGCATCGTGCCATCTTTCTTGAACTTCTCGAGCGCGTCGAAGGCCGGGCCTGCCATGTTCGGCGTCAGTTCAACGCTGGCATTCGCTTCACCGTCGATCATCGCTTTGTAGATGTCCGGTACGCCGTCAATAGAACCGGTCAGAATATCTTTGCCCGGTTTCAGCCCCGCTTCTTTGATCGCCTGAATAGCCCCGATCACCATGTCATCGTTATGGGCATAAACCATGCAGATGTTCTTGCCGTTGTTCTCGGCTTTGATAAAGCTCTCCATCACCTCTTTACCTTTACTACGGGTAAAGTCGCCGGACTGAGAGCGGATAATTTTGATGTTTGGTGCTTTGGCGATGGCTTCAGCAAACCCTTTCTTACGGTCAATCGCCACGCTGGCCCCGACGGTACCCTGCAGCTCAACCACATTACACGGCTTGCCGTTCACCTCTTTGATCAGCCAGTCGCCGATCAGTTGACCTTCCAGCACGTTGTTAGCAGTGACGGTGGTCATATAGAGAGATTTGTCTTTGACATCGATAGAACGATCGAGCAAGAAGACCGGGATCTCAGCATCTTTCGCTTCCTTCAACACCGGCTCCCACCCTGTTGCCACTACCGGCGCAATAAAGATGGCATCGACGCCCTGAGCGACAAAGGAACGCACGGCTTTAATCTGGTTTTCCTGCTTTTGCTGACCGTCAGCGATTTTCAGCGTGATGCCGCGCTTCTCGGCCTCGCTTTTCGCCACGTTGGTCTCTGCGGCGCGCCAGCCGGACTCAGAGCCGACCTGCGAAAATCCTACGGTTAATGGGGCGGCCATGGCCATAGACGACATGGCTGCCGAAACTGCTGTGACGATAAGTAAGCGCTTCCACATAACTGTGTCCTCGTAGGGTAGGTTATTGTTGGTTAAGAAACAGTCGCGAAAAAACTATAGACAATCGAACATGTAACGGATTGCGTTACATCACACTTCAAAAAAGTAAATAGAACGTTAATCACAAGTTTGTAATCGCTTTCATTTACCTATGAAAAAAGCGGCTGAAGATATGGATTTTTCTGTCATGCGAGTGGTCTGAAAAGACCAGCGGGAGACGAGTGAAAACGAAATCAGGCGGAGACATTCAGCGCGAGATAGCTATAATACTCGCCACTTGTTTACGACACAGTTAAAGGAAACAGACATGAGCTTACTCAACGTCCCTGCGGGCAAAGACCTGCCGGAAGATATCTACGTTGTTATCGAGATCCCGGCTAACGCCGATCCGATCAAATACGAAGTCGACAAAGAGAGCGGCGCACTGTTCGTTGACCGCTTCATGTCCACCGCGATGTTCTATCCGTGCAACTACGGTTACATCAACCACACCCTGTCCCTGGACGGTGACCCGGTTGACGTACTGGTCCCGACCCCGTATCCGCTGCAGCCAGGCTCCGTTATCCGTTGCCGTCCGGTTGGCGTACTGAAAATGACCGACGAATCCGGTGAAGATGCGAAACTGGTTGCTGTACCGCACACCAAGCTGAGCAAAGAGTACGATCACATCAACGATGTGAACGACCTGCCGGAACTGCTGAAAGCGCAGATCACGCACTTCTTCGAGCACTATAAAGATCTCGAAAAAGGCAAATGGGTGAAAGTCGACGGTTGGGACAACGCTGAAGCGGCGAAAGCTGAAATCGTTGCCTCCTTCGAGCGTGCGGCGAAGAAGTAATTCGTCCTGTCGAGCGAAGCCCCGCATGTCGGGGCTTTTTTGTGTCCGTAAACGCGAGTCACCGACACAAAAAACTACGCCACCCGAAGGTGGCGTGATAAAAGTGCTGGCAAACAAGGAAATACCTGATGACGCTACGCTTATCAGGCCTACCCTGCGCGCTACTCAGTACTGGTCTCTGTCTAACCAGTTACCGCTTTCGATCAGTGTTAATCCCTCCACCGGGCGCTGGTACACGTACATCCATGCACTGCCATACGGCGTCTGGATCAACTGGCGCGCGTATTCACCGCCGCGGGTGCGCAGCGCATCCAGTTCGGCCAGAGTGGCGTTATCAATACGATAAACCTCACCGTGTACCGTTCCGTTCCCCGGAACTGCGCCTGGATAGTGGCCCAGGCTATACAACTGGTAGTTATCGATACTGTAATCGCCCAGCAACTGGGCGTTGGTCATCCAGTGGCTGTTGCCTTGTTTGGTTCGTAAACTGCCGTAGACAAATATTCGCATTGCTAAAACTCAAACTGATAGAGCAAATCCAGTGCCTGATCTACGCCAGACACGGCTTCCAGATATAGCTTAGGCATCAGGCGATAACGTAACGTGAGTGTCGCCAGTGAGTCAAATATACCCACACCATATTTCACCTGCAGACCTGGCAGTACGTATCCGCTGACGACCACCTGGGAGGAGTCGCCCACCCCCTGAGTATCCAGTGCCAGATTGCTTACGCCAAATGTCTCCCCGATTTTACCCACAACCTGACCACTTTGTGCAACCCCCAGGCCAATAAGCATGGAGGTCATCGCCGCGCTGTCGCTCTGATCGCTGCTCAGACCCTGGCCGCGCAACAGATAAGAGAGCGCTTCCTGCTGCGACATTGCCGGATCAGAGAAGATCTCAGCCTTCGGTTCATCTGCCGTTCCGGTGACGCGAACACCCGCGATCACGTCATCTTCGGTGGCTTCCGGGTTACGAATAGCTTCGATATTCAGCAACGGTTGGTCCGGCGGTCCAGAGAACAACAGTTCGCCTTTCCGCACAATCAGATCCTGACCGTAGGCGTGGAAACGGCCTTCCGGAATGTTGATCTGTCCGTTCAGCCCCAGCCCTTGCTTATCCTGCACCACGTTCAGATCGCCTGTCAGACGGGCTTTCAGACCAAACGCATTCATCCGCACGTTGTTACCCACATGCACAATCAGATTGCTGTTGATCGGGATCCCGGCGCTCTGCGGCTTCTCAGGTTGCAGGTCGTTATTGAGCATCACTTCATCGCTGGAGACGCCCACCGCGCTCTCTGGCAAGTCATGAACCACAATACGCGCCCACGGCACGTCCACCCGGCCATCGAGAGTGAACAGACTCGGCGTCGCTTCAAACACGACATCCGGAGAAACATCCAGTCGCACCATCGGCGGTACGGTGATACGTACCCTGCTGCCTTTCGCCGCCACACGCGCACGCCAGTTGTCGATCTGACTCCAGTCCGCGTCGCCGCTTAAGTTGATCTGCCCCTGCTGGGTTCGTATCACCCCGGCAAGCGTCGAGCGGGTACCGTTGAAATTCATCGCCAGTTGGCTCGGCTGCATATCAAACGGCATAAAGTTGCCGTCGATATCCAGCCCGCTTAGTTGTAGTTGCCCAAACATTTGCGGGCTCTGTACATCGCCGCCCAGACGCAGATTAGCGCTCAGCATCCCCGCCGCCTTTTCGCCGCGCGCGAAGATCGGGTTGACCATCGCCAGATTCACGTTGCGAATGTTGACGTTGCCGCCCAGGTTACGACGCCCCTGCGGATCGGTCACCTGCACCTGTCCGTCAAGCTGACCATTATTGGTCAGGCGGATCAGCCAGCCCAGTTCTGCTCGATTGTTGCGCAGATCGGCTGTCACGTTTAGGGTATCGAACGCCAGCGGCAGCGGCGCATCGTTCACCGTCTGCGTTACCTTCACGTTACGCCCGGAGAGCGTAACATTACCCTGCGGCAGCCCTTCTTTGGTGGTGTCCCACGAAACGTCCGCTTTGCCAGTAAATACACCACTGGCCTGCGTCGCCTCCGGCATAAACGGTTTCAGCATCGCCAGATCAAAGCGGTTAAGATTCACTACCGCCCGCCCTTTGGCACCCGCATCGATGGTTTGCGGCACGCACAGTTCAGCATTCGGGTTGGCCCAGCAGTGCGGCCCGATACTGATTTTCTGCTCTTTGTTACGGTAGTCCAGCGCGATGGCGCGAGTCAGGGTCAATGGCCCGACCGGCGTCTGGAAACGGGTATTGCTCAGCGATCCTTTCCAGCGCTCTTCTTTACGATCAAAACTCCCCGCCAGATCGAGCTGGCCGGAGACCGGCTCGCCCTGAACACGTAATTGCAACTCGTGTTGCTTCTCGCTGCCTTTGGCGTTCAGGGTCACAAGGTTGATGTTCACGTCGGGCTGCGAAATACGTTCAACCCGTACATTGAGGTTACCGGCAATCTGATCCGTCGATTTGATATCGCCTTCCACACGCACCTGCGCCACGGACAGTTCCTGCCAGCGCAGCCCGCGGGCGGTGATATCCGCCAGCAGTTGCGGAGCGTCGACGGTACCGCGCACCTTGACCAACCCTTTTGCCGTACCACCGAGTCCCGGCAGCGCGTTGTCCAGTCCCGGCGCGTCGATGGTCGCATCCAGATTGAGATCTTTTACGCCCAGCTCGCCTTTCACATCGGCGCTGTTTGGTCCCAGTTCCAGATGCAGGCCCGGAATGGTCCACTGCAAATAGCTGTTGCCTTTCAGCGATCCGTTGACGTTAACCTTGTTCTGCTTAACGTTCCCGGTCAGTTTCAGCTCCGGCACGTCCATCTGCCAGGTGCCGCCATACAGGCTGCCCCGGGTTTTGATCAGGCCATTGAGCTTCGACGGCCAGTCCGGAATCTCTTTCGCGGTGTTGATGCCGTCCAGCGTCAACTCGCCTCGCCAGCTGATCGCCTGTTGCCAGTCCACCAGCGCTTTCAGCTCGGTTTTCCCTTCCAGCGCCGCCACGCTGAGTTTATCGAGATTAATTTGCTGTTCGTTGCCTTTCGCATCAAGGGTAATGGTCGCCGGCGGGATATCCTGCCCTTTCACCGCCGTACGCATCGACAGCGTGTAGTCCGTCATCTTGCCGGTGAGCTTGAGCTTGATATCGTCGGCCTGGAACTGTTTGTCGCCGGTAAAGGGCCAGTAAATCTGCTTACTGACCACCTCCAGATTCAGCGGCAGGCCGGCTTCCGCCAGACGCGTCTGGGCACGCAGATCCATGTCCACCGGCCCGGAAAGGTTAACACCCACTTCCAGTTGTTCACGCAGCGCCCCACCCACCTTCAGCTTCACCTTCTCGCCTTTCAGCGGATCGACGTTCAGCGTGCTGTTCAGGCTGATGTCTACCGGCCAGTTATTGGTCAACTGGGCCGTACCGCTGGCATTCACCGTACCCTGACTGGAGTCGATATCGAGCGCATCGAGCTTCATGTTGCCGTCGATGCTGCTTACTTTCAGCAGCAGGTTATACACCGTCAGGTCAGTATCGCCGGTGATACGCAGTTGTTCGCCTTTAAACGCTTCAATATTGAGATTGAGCGGCAGATGAACGTCCGTCATCTCCGGCAGAACAGGCTGCGAAAACAGATCTTTCAGCGTTTCACCAAGCGGTTTTTCATCCGGCTGCGGGTTCTGGATCTTCGGCTCGACCACTTCTTCCTGAGCCACCTCCGCCACTTTCGGCAGTGCGATCAGCAATCCCTGTAACGACGTGGGTTTCAGGGTCAGATCCTTCTCTTGCCAGTGCAAGCCGGAGGTAAAATCCATCACCGACACGATGGTGTCATCGATTTTAATATTGACGTTATTTAGCGCCACGCGAGAAAGCGTGATCGGATACGGCGTGGAGAGATTCAGCGGCCCGTTGTCCTCTTCTTCCTCTACCTGCTCAGAAGGCGGCATTTTTTTACTGTCGATCGCCACATTGATGTCTTTGAGCGACAGATCGTTCACGCACAGGCTGCTGTTCCACAGGCAATTCAGCCCGACCGCCAGATGCACTTCCCCGGCGTTAACCGCTACACCAGGCTGGTCAAAGCGGATATTTTTCAGCGACAAATCACGCCAGCCGCCGGTGACCTGACCAATTTCCAGCCCCGGTACCCAGCGATTCGCCGCATTGAAGATCAAATGCAGGCCGGTTGTTGTTCCGACCAGAAACGCCACCGTTCCCAGCAACAGCAGGATAAAAATCAGGATGCCGAGGCTTATCTTCTTCCATAAACTCATAATTCAGGCCCCAGACCGATGTAAAACTGTAAACCGTGTTCCTCTTTGTCGCCGACCGGCACGGCAAAATCGAGCTTGATCGGCCCGACCGGAGACTGCCAGCGTACCCCCACCCCGGCGCCGGTTTTGAAATCGCTTTTGCGGATATCACTGACCGCTTCACCGCTATCGACAAACATCGCCCCCCACCATTTACCGGTCACGTTGTACTGGTATTCCAGCGATCCGGTCACCAGCTTCGAGGCCCCTTTCAGATCGCCGTTGCTGTACTCTGGTGAGATGGATTTATATTTGTAGCCACGAATACTGCGGTCGCCCCCGGCGAAGAAACGCAGATCCGGCGGCACTTTGTCGAAATCACCGGTTTCGATCCAGCCAAGATTGCCGCGCATCACGAAGCGATGACGATCGTACAGGGAACGGATCCAGACGTTTTGCGCCTGAAAGACCGAGAAGTCGACATCAGAGCCCCAGGCGGTGTTGGAATAATCAATAGAGTAACGCTGGGAATCGCCCCAGGTGGGCATCAGTCCGCCGCGCGAACGGGTTCGGCTGATCATCACGCCGGGATAGAGCAGCATGGTAGTGTTCGTCACCTGCCCCTGCGTAAAGTGGTCGAGACTCCAGCGCAGGTTAATGGCGCGCTGCCAGCCGCTGGAAAGGTCCCAGTAGCGGGAAACCGCAAGCGTGGTGGAGTCCTGTTCGGTATCGTTGAGATCGGTACGCTTAAAGCCGCCTTGTACCAGATAGTACTGCTCCAGCGGGTTCTTCAGCAGCGGCATTTTGTAGCTGAAATCCAGTTGCTGTTCAGGCGATGAGATACTGGCGCTGGTCGTCAGGCTGTGACCGTAGGAGTTCATCCACGGTTTTTTCCACGTGGTCTTCACGCGCGGCCCCACGTCGGTGGAATACCCCACCCCGGTCTCAATGGTGTTTTCCGTTCGCGGTGAAACCACACCCTTCAGCGGCAGTACTTTGGTTTTTCGCGCTTTGTCGAATTCGGGCGCCACAACCACGGAATTAAACCAGCCAGTCGCCGAGAGTCGACGGTTCAGCTCGCCGAGATCTTTTGACTCGTATGCATCCCCTTCTTTAAAGGGCACCAGATTTTGCAGATACTCCTCGCGGATCTGCGAACCTTCAAAGGAGACGTGACCAAAGCGATAACGTTCACCACTGTCGTAATCGATATCCCAGAACGCCTGATGGCGATCAAGCGCAATACCCAACTGGCTCTTATTAAATTCGCTGTCGAAATACCCTTTACGTAGCGCCACGCTGGTGAGGGATTTTTTAAAGGCGTCATAATCCCCATGATCGAGCACCGTACCGATTGCCGGACGCGTTTTCAGCAGATCCAGGTAATCTCTGTCGGTACGCGCGCCGCCGCGTAAAATGACTTCTGTTCCGCCAATGCGCACCGGTTCACCGGGTGTCACTTTGGCTACCAGCACCTGACGCCCTTTCGCCGGAGGCGGACGCAGATCGAAATCGATGGTCGGTTCATAATAACCGAGCGCCTTCAGCCCTTCGCGGATAGCGTCATCCACGCGCGCGCGAAAACGCCGATCCGGCGTGACTTCATCACTCTGGATAGTTGAGAGTTGTGCCCGGACGTTTTTCTCCAGTTCTCCTGATAGCCCTTCGACCTGTAGACGGACGTTCGCGGCAAAAGCAGAACTACTCAAACACAGCAGGCTCACCCAACATAACTGACGGATATGTGGCACTTTTTCTCCTGAAATCCCTTATTTCCACCCCTGGAAAAAAATCATAACGCCGCTCCACGGCTTAACAAAAACCCAACAATTGGGGTTGAAAAACAGACGACACCCCAAATATTTCTTATGTTTACTGTAGACGTATTCGTAACGGTTATTGTGTGCAAATACGCGTCTTGTTACAACCTTAACCCCAATTACTGATTTTCGGGAGAACGGCACCATGAGTTTATTTGATAAAAAGCATCTGATTTCACCGTCAGATGCCCTCCCTGGGCGCAATACCCCGATGCCCGTGGCGACGCTGCATGCCGTCAACGAACACTCGATGACAAATGTCCCCGAAGGGATGGAAATCGCCATTTTCGCCATGGGCTGTTTCTGGGGCGTAGAGCGGTTGTTCTGGCAACTGCCTGGCGTTTACAGCACCGCGGCAGGATACACCGGTGGCTATACGCCCAACCCCACCTACCGGGAAGTCTGCTCCGGTGAAACGGGCCACGCCGAAGCGGTGCGCGTGGTGTACGATCCGGCGGTCATCAGTTATGAGCAATTGCTGCAGGTGTTCTGGGAAAACCACGATCCGGCACAGGGCATGCAGCAGGGCAATGACCACGGCACTCAGTATCGTTCGGCTATCTATCCGCTGACGCCGGAACAGGACAGCGCCGCGCGCGCAAGCCTGGAGCGTTTCCAGGCAGCCATGCGCGCAGCGGGCGACGACCGTCCTATCACCACCGAAATCAGCAACGCGACACCGTTCTATTACGCTGAGGAAGACCATCAGCAGTATCTGCACAAAAACCCGTACGGCTACTGCGGTATCGGCGGGATTGGCGTCTGTTTACCGCCTGGAACAAAATAGAGATTATCAGGGTCCTGAGGGACCCTTTCTTTTTCATCAGCCCCGTAAGCGATAATTAATGGCATTCTCTCCATGAGCCATCGCCAGCCGCGTTTCAGATAAACAAATAGACAAAACTAATAGTTAATAACTATTTTCAATACTCTACATACCATTTGAACCAACAGATTGTTCACTTCCCCTACAAAGCAATAACTAAAAAATAACTATATATTTATTAGCTATTGCAATTAATCATTCGTTGCCATCATGCCTCGTGCACCAGGCCCGATTACCCCTTGAACGTCTGTATGATGGGCTCATCCAACATCGTAGATAACAAATATAAAATTTTAACACCTCGCTGCAAAATTGTAATAATCAAGTAAACCAACCATATAGCAATAATAATTTCATCCAAAATTAGATTATAATCTCCTTGAATGGTTTACATAGAATGTCATAATTTAATTTTCAAACAGAAACACTTAATTACAAAACTTCAAGTGAGCATGGGATTTTTCCATATTGCCACCCATAGATACACCTTATGGAAATAACATACGATCACGATATCACTTATATATTATTCTATGGAGCCAGGCTATGAATAGAAAATTAAAATTAATATCAGCAATGGTATTATCATCAGTTGCCATCGGTAATGCGCATGCTGCGTTGACGGATGATCAGGGAACTGTACATTTCCAGGGGAAAATTATTAATCCGCCCTGTGAAGTATCAACAGATTCAAAGACGGTAAACGTGACTTTCACGCCTATGGTCGCAACTACCTTTGCCGCTATCGGCTCTGAAAATCCGCAAACCCAGGACGTAGTGATTAATCTGAAATCCTGTCCAGCCGATACCACCATCAACCTGACGTTCTCTGGTGCGACTGCCACGACCAGCGATCAGCTGAAAGCAATGACAGGTTCGGATGCCACGGGTGTCGGTATTGTCATGTATGGAACTGGCAGTGCAGCCAGTACAAAAGTTGTTTTTGACAACAAGCCGGATGCGGCCTTTGCACAAACCACGCCAGCCGGTGAAGCCAGTGACCTGGCGTTTAATTATAAGGCTAAAGTTGTTGCAACTGTCACGCCAGCGGATATCAAAGGTGGCGATTTCACGGCAGATACAACCTATACCATTTCCTATCCTTAATGATAAAAGCGTAGAGAAGGCATATTGAATGATATGCCTTTCTGGCTTGCCTTATGATTTGTGAATGATGAAAAAATTAATACGTAATTCCTTTTTGTTAACATCTATATTAACGTGCGCGCCAGCGATTTCAGGTGTGCAGGTTGGCGCAACCCGTATTGTGTACCCATCCAATAGTGATGAGGTTCAGTTGACTGTTCAAAGTAAAAACACATCAACGAATCATCTGGTTCAGGCATGGGTAAGTAATATAGACGATCAAGGTGATGCGCCTTTTATTGCTACCCCCCCTCTTATGAAGCTTGGAGCAGGCCAGGAAACTATTTTCCATTTTATTTATGCCAAAAAAGGAGCTGAACTTCCTAAAGACAGGGAGTCCGTATTCTGGGCTAATATTAAATTTATCGCCAGCACGCCTGAAAACATGCGCGATCAGAGTAAATTGCAGATTGCATCCAGAACGCGCATTAAACTTTTTTATCGCCCGACATCTCTTAAGGATAACGAGGCTTTTAGCGCCTACGAAAAAATTAATTTTTCAAGGCAGGGTAATGCACTGAATATAACCAACCCAACCCCTTTTTATGTGACATTTAACTCTATTACTGTTGATGGCAAACCTGTCACTGCCCCAAAAGATACCTTAACAGCCATGACAATGATGGTGGCACCGTATGGGCATATTTCACTGCCAGCAGCATTAAAAGCGAATTCAGTGATCAAATGGAACGCTATTAGCGATTACGGCAGCGCCACACCGAGTAAAGAATCTGTATTAAAATAAGGTTGAATAGAATGGCCAGAGGCGATATAAGCAGTCAAAATCGTTCGGAAAGGTTTGCTTATTCTGCATTAGCCTTAGCGGTAATGCTCTTGAGCACTTATGCCGTTGCGGAAGACCAGTTTAATCTGAACGCCTTAAGCCATGATACGCCACTCGCCGACAGCAATATCCTGCAAAAGTATATTGCCGATAACGAAATGCTGGAAGGCAGTTTTTTATCAACTATTTATTTTAATTCTAATTATGTAGAGAAAAAAGAAATCAACTACAAACTCTCTACAGATAGAAACCGACTTGTTCCTGCTCTCACCAAAGCAGATTTACGTCGTTACGGTGTCAACGTTGATGTGCTCTCAGGCTTTCAAAAAGTGAAGGACGAAGACACCATTGGGAATATTGGGCAATATATAGACGGTGCCAGTTATACCTATAGCGAGAAAACGCAGCGTCTGGATATCCGCGTACCACAGATAGCCTTAAATCAGGAAGCGAAAGACGCGGTCTCACCCGAATTATGGGATGATGGCTTACCTGCCCTCCTGTTAGGCTACTATTATAGTGGATCACAGTTGTACGCCCGAAACAGTAGCGACGGAAATACAAACAGTAATTTTTTAAGTTTAAACTCGGGTGCTAATCTTGGCGGATGGCGGCTGCGCAATGTATCGAACTATTCCGGCGAAAAGTGGGACGAGCTTTCAACAACGTTGACGCATGATATTAAAACGTTGCGCAGCCAATTTTTAGCCGGGGACAGCAGCACACCTTCGGACATTTTTGATAGCATTCAGTTTCGCGGCGTCAGAGTCTATTCTGATTCCACTATGCATCCTTATAGCGAGCAAGGATTTGCGCCGCTGATTCGTGGTATCGCGCACAGTGATGCTAAAGTCACCATCAAACAAAATGGCTATAAAATTTACGAAACCTACGTCGCTCCTGGCACGTTTGAAATTCGGGATATTAATCAGGTTTCATCCGGGAGTGACTTCGACGTTATCGTGACCGAAGTTGACGGCAGCGAACATACTTTTACCCAATCGTCTTCCTCCTTACCGGTCATGCTGCGTAGTGGCAGTTATAGTTATAGCGTGGCCTACGGCAAATATCAGAGCAATGATGTTTCCGACGCGCCTGATTTCGGCCAGGCTCAGCTTATTTATGGTATGCCATGGGGAATGACTGTCTATGGTGGGCTGATTGGTACCGATATATATCAGTCTGCTGCTCTGGGTATTGGTATGGATTTGCACGCTGTGGGCTCAATTTCTTTTGATGCCACTCAGGCCAAAAGCCAGCTTAATGATGATCAAAATGAAACCGGTATGTCATACCGTCTTCAGTATGCGAAAAACATAGATGCGACTAACACTAACCTGACTATCGCCAGTTATCGCTATTCTTCTGCAAATTTTTACACTTTTGCGGAAACACTTAACCATCGAGACTCAGCGGATATAGCCGATGATATGTACTCCTACAGAGATCTCTATAACCGCCGGAGCCGTGCACAAATCAACATCAGTCAAGCATTGGGAGAATGGGGTAGCTTATATCTGTCGGCTTATCAGCAGGATTACTGGAAACTGAATAAGTCTGAGCGTAATTTCACGTTAGGCTATAACGTGATGCTCAATAATGTTTCGTACTCATTTAACGCGTCACAAACGCAGATGCCCACCAGCCAAACGGATACGCAATATTTATTAACCATTGGTATTCCATTGGATAAATGGTTGCCGCAAACCTGGGCGACTTATGCACTTAACTCTTCACAGCAAGGCAATGCGGGACACCAGCTTGGTATTAATGGCATTGCGCTGAAAGACAATAACTTAACTTACAATATACAACAGTCATACTCAGAGCAGAACAACGCAACAAGCGGCAGCATGAATGCCGCTTATCGCGGCTCATCCGGTACACTGAGCGGTGGTTACAGTTATGATAATAATAGTCAGCGCGTGAATTACAGTGCACAGGGCGGCATAATCGCTCATCCTTTTGGTGTAACCTTAGCGCAAACCTTACCGGAAACCATGACATTAGTTCGCGCACCCGGTGCCGCAAATATTAACGTCAGCGGCGCATCAGGTATTTATACGGATAAACGTGGTTATGCCGTAGTTCCTTACAGTAATCCCTATCGGCAAAACACTATATCGCTGAATACCAGTGGCAGTAGAAATAGTGATATTAGCGATCCGGTAAAAACTGTCGTACCGACTCGTGGTGCAGTGGCTCTCGCGGATTATAAAGTGCGCAGCGGAGCACGTGTGCTTTTTACATTGCTGCACGGTAATAGTACTGTTCCCTTTGGCGCTCTGGTCTCAACCCCGCAAGAGGAAGAGAACCCAACCAGCCTCGTCGACGATCATGGTCAGGTTTATATCACCGGTGTCTCCAAAGGGATGAAACTGGTGGCCCTATGGGGAAATGGCAGTGATCATACTTGTGAGACGCACGTCCCCTCATTATCCGAAAGCGCTGACAGCGAAGCGACCGTAATGCGCCTCTCGCTGGAATGCCATTAATATTGCCAGGTGACAAGATGCGAAATAAAGAATGAGTCCGTGGCACCGTGATAACGTCTCTTTCTCCTCATGGAGATACCACAACACCGGTACGCGCCGATATTAATGTTACCTGTCTGAAAATGATTCGTACCAGCATAAAATTTAATAGTACGACGATAAATGGAAAAAACACTATGCTTCAGTTAGATAATGTTGATATACCCTCCTCTGCTCAAGGGGGCGGTATTCAAATTCCATCCAATATCCAACCTGTTTATTTCATTGGACAATATGATTTATTAACTCACATAACAACACAAGTGACCTTGTCCTGTCAGACCTGTTTAATAGACTTAACCGCGCTATTAAGACCGTAGATGTCAACGCAACGGCGACATTCGATATGATTTAGCGTTACTACTTTACGGATTAATTATGATTTCACGTTTTATACTGACCTGGATACTGCGTATTTTCTTTAGTGTCTGTGCAATATCTTTATCCTGCTCAGCATGGGCAGATTGTACCCTGAGGAACGGTACAAGTACCGTTTTACAGCAAATCAATATACCTGCATTAAGGTTAAATTATACTAACCCGGCAGATACTATTCTTTGGGAAAGCCCCGTTATCACTGCCTCCACTATGGCGGATATCTATTGTTATACTGATCAAGTGGTTGAATCAGGCGATCAATCAGCAAAGACACCGGTAAGTGACATTTCTACTTCCTATGTTTATGAAACGAACAATCCTGGCATTGGTATAAAAATCCTGGCCGGTCAGGATATGTCCAATTTAATCCCCATGGCCTGGCCGCATGGGACTGAGCAAGCTAAGGCGAGTTACGCTTACAAGCAACAAAATTACTTTAAAGTTCAATTAATTGCTACCGGGTCACGAATTACTACCGGTGTCCTGAATTTAACTAATTACAGCGTTGAACGTGTGTTTGGCTCTGCCCGTCAGTATTTAATGTCCTTTAATCCAACCTCGGTGTTCGTGCAATCTGTTGGCTGTGATATTGAAACCAAAGATATTACCGTCCCATTAACAGGATCACAGGGGATTGCTATCACATCACTTCCTCGTTCCGGCAACACCACCTCTCCCGTAAGCTTTGATATTGTTCTAAATTGCGAACAGGGCACGAATGTGAACATAAAATTTGACGGCACCACCACCGACGGTCAAAAAAAGACGTTGGCGTTGGATAATCCTAATCAGAGTTCCTCCGCTCGCGGTGTTGGCGTACAAGTGATGTATAACTACCAGCCCGTCACATTCGGAAAAGAGGTTTATTTACTGAGCAATGCAGATTCAACGACGATTACCTTGCCTTTTCAGGCGTGGCTGATTCGTCTGAGCGATGCCATCGAGGCCGGAGACGTCAACGCAACGGCGACATTTGATATGATTTATCGCTGATGGTTTTCTCACTTGCCAACAGAAAGAGATCGACGTTTACCCACCGCTAGCGGCCTGCCCCGCCCTTACGCTATACTAGCCCCTGAACTTTCCGGCTCACCTCCACGGGCCGGTTTTCATTAAGTTTTACCACATGGATTTATCAACTTCCCTTCCGAGGATCTGGCGTGACGCCGGATAAGATATGTTAAACAGTATTTTCATTATTCTTTGCCTGATCGCTGTGAGTGCGTTCTTCTCGATATCCGAGATCTCACTTGCTGCCTCACGTAAAATTAAGCTCAAACTGCTGGCCGATGAAGGCAATCTCAATGCGCAACGCGTGTTGAAAATGCAGGAAAACCCGGGGATGTTCTTCACGGTGGTGCAAATCGGTCTGAACGCGGTCGCCATTCTTGGCGGTATCGTCGGTGACGCCGCATTTTCTCCCGCTTTTAACTCGTTATTTTCTCGCTATATGTCGCCGGAACTCTCTGAGCAGTTGAGCTTTATTCTCTCCTTCTCGCTGGTCACCGGTATGTTTATCCTCTTCGCGGACTTAACCCCGAAACGCATCGGTATGATTGCACCAGAAGCTGTGGCTTTGCGTATCATCAACCCGATGCGCTTCTGTCTGTTCGTTTTCACGCCGCTGGTGTGGTTCTTCAACGGGTTGGCGAACGTGATCTTTCGCATCTTCAAATTGCCGATGGTGCGCAAGGATGACATCACGTCTGATGATATTTATGCGGTAGTGGAAGCTGGCGCGCTCGCAGGCGTATTGCGTAAACAGGAACATGAGCTGATTGAGAACGTGTTTGAGCTGGAGTCGCGCACTGTGCCGTCATCGATGACGTCGCGTGAAAACGTGATCTGGTTCGATCTGCATGAAGACGAGCAGAGCCTGAAAAACAAAGTGGCGGAACATCCGCACTCCAAGTTCCTTGTCTGTAACGAAGATATTGACCACATCATTGGTTACGTTGACTCGAAAGATTTACTGAATCGTGTTCTGGCGAATCAGAGCATGGCGCTGAACAGCGGCGTGCAGATCCGCAACACCCTGATTGTTCCGGATACGCTGACCCTTTCTGAAGCGCTGGAAAGCTTCAAAACCGCCGGTGAAGACTTTGCGGTGATCATGAACGAATACGCGCTGGTCGTGGGGATCATCACGTTGAATGATGTGATGACCACGCTAATGGGCGATCTGGTCGGCCAGGGTCTGGAAGAGCAGATTGTGGCGCGCGACGAGAACTCCTGGCTGATTGACGGCGGTACGCCGATCGATGACGTGATGCGCGTGCTGGATATCGACGAGTTCCCGCAATCAGGTAACTACGAAACGATTGGCGGCTTTATGATGTTCATGCTGCGTAAAATCCCGAAACGGACCGACTCCGTGAAGTTCTCGGGCTACAAATTCGAAGTGGTGGATATCGATAACTACCGTATCGATCAGTTGCTGGTGACCCGCCTGGACAGTAAACCAAGCGTACTGGTGCCGAAACTGCCGGACGTTCAGGGAGACGTTAAAGCGTAGTATTCGCTTATTCTGCCTGCTCCAGAAACATCAACGGCTCCCAATGGGAGCCGTTTTTTAAACTACTGCATAGCACTTTGGTTAAGCCATCTCAGTTTGCAGACGCAGAACCTGACGGTTAACTTCGGACATCACAGACAGATGCTGTTTATCCTTCACTTTTGGGATAAGAATCTTGCCCTTATCAAACTCAAAAGCGCCAACGTCCTTGATATATAACCGTCCACGGAACAGGATCTTCACGTACTTCGCCACTTGCAGTGGGTTGTACCGTTGGAAAATTTTCATTGTTATCTCCTGCTTAAGTCACGCCCTTGTGGTCCCACAATCGGTCCAACCGTTCTAAGGCGCAAAATTTAATGCCATTTGACTATAGACTATCTGTACGATGTTTCCAGCGCGTATAAGTTTATTTACCTTTTCATTACAGTTAATCAGAATCATCTCTGAATCAGGGTGCGGTCCTCAGTATAAGCCTTCGTTTTTCGCAGGATTTGTGCGCCCGTCCGCAAACTGGCATCACTCTTGCGGGAAAAAGCATCATTCGCACATATGATTAAAAATCAGACCCAAGTGGTCGGATCACCTGCAAACAATAAGAAGGAAACACCATGACCTTACGTAAGATTCTCGCGCTGGCGTGCCTGTTAGCGCCAATGATGGCCTCCGCGCATAGCTTCGAAACGGGCCAGCGCGTCCCGCCGGTAGGGATTGCGGATCGCGGCGAATTGATTCTTGAAAATGATAAGTTCAGCTATAAAAGCTGGAACAGCGCACAGTTGCCCGGGAAGGTGCGAATCCTTCAGCACATCGCCGGACGCACCTCTGCGAAAGAAAAAAATGCAACGCTGATTGAAGCGATCAAAGCAGCAAAACTGCCCCATGACGTTTACCAGACCACGACGATCGTCAACACTGACGACGCGATTCCTGGCTCCGGTATGTTTGTGCGCAGCAGCCTCGAGAGCAATAAGAAGCTCTACCCGTGGTCGCAGTTTATTGTCGACAGCAACGGCGTGGCCCGTAAAGCCTGGCAACTGGATGAAGAGAGCTCTGCTATCGCGGTGCTTGATAAAGACGGTCGCGTACAGTGGGCAAAAGACGGCGCGCTAACCCAGGAAGAGGTGCAGCAGGTGATTACCCTGCTGCATAAGTTACTCAATAAATAGAGACCCGAAAGCCGGGGTTGAGGAACGACTCACGCGGGGTGTAGTCCAGCGGTTTACCCTGCCAGTCGTGAACGTGCGCCCCGGCTGCCGCCGCGACAGCATGGCCCGCAGCGGTGTCCCAGACGTTGGTCGGTCCAAAGCGCGGGTACAGTTGCGCCTGTCCCTCCGCGACCAGGCAGAACTTCAGCGACGAACCAATCGACGTCGTCTGGTGCTCGCCCAGCTGTTGTAAATATTCTTTCAGTTCGTTGTCTGCGTGGGAGCGGCTAATCACCACCAGCGGCGGACGCGCGTCACGGACCTGAATTTGCTTGCGCACATTGCACTCTTCTTTCCAGGCTTTGCCGTCCGCCGCGCTGTACATCACTTTCATCACCGGCGCGTAGACCACGCCCAGTACCGGTTTGCCCTTCTCGATAAGCGCAATATTTACGGTAAACTCGCCGTTGCGTTTGATGAACTCTTTGGTGCCATCCAGCGGATCGACTAACCAGTAGCGCTGCCAGTGCCGACGCACGTCCCAGGCTGGCGGGTCCTCTTCGGAGAGCACTGGAATATCTGGCGTCAATTGCGTCAACCCTTCAAGAATCACCGCGTGCGCCGCGATATCGGCCGCTGTCACCGGGGAGTCGTCCGGCTTGCTGGTAATCTCCATCGGTTTGACTCCATCATAAACCTGCATAATGGCATCGCCCGCGTTCCGTGCAAGCTGGCATACGTGTTCTAGCATTCTCCACCTCATTTGTGGCAGTGGTCTTAACTCATTGTTTTACTTATACCCGATCAAAAGCGAATCCGCCAACTGTGATAGTGTCTGCGGTTTTGCTTGCTAAACTGATGCATGCTTCACAGTTCTGTAAGCAAGAAGATATAAATACATTTTTTACTGTGTTTCAGATCTTAAAAGGATGCCCTCTGATGATTAAGTTTAGTGCAACGCTTCTGGCCACGCTGATCGCGGCCAGCGTGAATGCCGCGACCGTTGATCTACGGATAATGGAAACCACTGATTTGCATAGCAACATGATGGATTTCGATTATTACAAAGATACCGCAACCGAAAAATTCGGACTGGTACGCACCGCAAGCCTGATTAACGCCGCGCGCGATGAAGCCAAAAACAGCGTGCTGGTCGACAATGGCGATCTGATTCAGGGCAGTCCGCTGGGCGATTATATGGCGGCAAAGGGACTGAAAAAAGGCGAGATCCATCCGGTCTACAAAGCGCTGAATACACTGGATTACGCGGTTGGTAACCTCGGTAACCATGAGTTCAACTACGGGCTGGAATATCTGCAAAAAGCGCTGGCAGGCGCGTCATTCCCTTACGTTAACGCCAATATCATCGACGTTAAGACCAAAAAGCCGTTGTTTACCCCTTATCTTATTAAAGAGACGGATGTCGTCGATCAGGAAGGCCATAAGCAGACGCTGAAAATCGGCTATATCGGGTTTGTCCCTCCGCAGATCATGACCTGGGATAAAGCGAACCTGAGCGGCAAAGTGACGGTTAACGACATTACCGAAACCGCACGTCGCTATGTCCCAGAAATGCGTGAAAAAGGGGCCGATGTGGTGGTGGTGATCGCGCATTCAGGACTCTCTGCTGACCCGTACCAGAGCATGGCCGAGAACTCGGTTTATTATCTCAGTGAAGTGCCCGGCGTGGATGCCATTATGTTTGGTCATGCCCACGCGGTCTTCCCCGGTAAAGACTTTGCCAACATCAAAGGCGCGGATATCGCAAAAGGGACGCTGAACGGCGTGCCGGCGGTGATGCCAGGCATGTGGGGCGATCATCTGGGCGTGGTGGATCTGGTGCTCAATAACGACAGCGGCAAATGGCAGGTAACGCAGGCCAAAGCCGAAGCGCGCCCCATTTACGACACCGCTGCGAAGAAATCACTCGCTGCCGAAGACAGCAAACTGGCGGAGATTCTGAAAGCCGACCACGACGCGACGCGCGAATTTGTCAGCCAGCCGATCGGCAAATCCGCAGATAACATGTACAGCTATCTGGCGCTGGTGCAGGACGATCCGACCGTTCAGGTGGTCAATAACGCACAGAAAGCCTATGTCGAACATTTCATTCAGGGCGATCCGGATCTGGCGAAACTGCCGGTGCTTTCCGCCGCCGCTCCGTTTAAAGTTGGCGGACGCAAGAACGATCCGGCCAGTTTTGTCGAAGTCGAAAAAGGCCCGTTGACCTTCCGCAATGCCGCTGACCTTTACCTGTACCCGAATACCCTGGTGGTCGTTAAAGCCAGTGGTAAAGAGGTGAAAGAGTGGCTGGAATGCTCAGCCGGACAGTTTAATCAGATCGATGTCACCAGTAGCAAACCGCAATCGCTCATCAACTGGGATGGATTTCGCACCTATAACTTCGATGTGATCGACGGCGTGGAATACCAGATTGATGTCTCACAGCCCGCACGCTATGACGGTGAATGCCAGACGGTAAATCCGTCCGCAGAAAGGATTAAAAATCTGACCTTCAACGGCAAGCCGATTGACCCGAATGCCACTTTCCTTGTCGCTACCAATAACTATCGCGCCTATGGCGGTAAGTTTGCCGGAACCGGCGACAACCATATTGCCTTTGCGTCACCGGATGAGAATCGCTCGGTGCTGGCGGCATGGATGGGCGCGGAATCTCAACGCGCCGGGGAAATTCATCCGGCGGCCGATAACAACTGGCGTCTGGCGCCGATTCACAGTGAGAAAAAACTGGATATCCGCTTCGAAACCTCACCGGGGGATAAAGCCGCTGCGTTTATCAAAGAGAAAGGCCAGTACCCGATGCAAAAAGTGGCGACCGATGAGATCGGTTTCGCAATTTATCAGATGGATTTAAGCAAGTAACGTTAATGCCGGATGACATCCCGCCATCCGGCAACGTTTTACGCTGCCCGTTCTTCCCGTTGTGCTAACACCTGCGGCAAATTCAGCTCAATCCAGTCCGCCAGCGCGGCGACTTTATCACTGACCTGCTCGCCCAGCGGAGTCAAACTGTATTCCACGTGCGGTGGCACGACCGGATACGAAACCCGGTTGATAAACCCATCCTGCTCCAGCGCCTGCAACGACTGCGCCAGCATCTTCTCGCTCACGCCGCCCATTTTACGCCGCAAATCGCTGAAGCGATGTGTGCCGTCACGTAGCGCCACCAGGATCAAGACGCCCCAGCGACTGGTCACATGCTTTAACACCTCACGCGACGGACACTGCTCGGCAAACAAATTGCCGTCGCGCAGTTGTTGAGAAAGAGTCGATGCACTCATCTTTATACTTACCTTTTTGTACGTACTTACTAAAAGTAAGTTTAAGTGCTAGCTTTATAAAACACAAGCGACACATTAAGGAGTCACCTCATGATTGCTATTACCGGCGCGACGGGCCAACTGGGCCAACACGTTATTGAGAACCTACTGAAAACCGTTCCTGCCAGCCAGATTGTGGCCATCGTTCGCAACCCGGCGAAGGCCACCGCGTTAAGCCAACAGGGAATCACCGTACGTCAGGCGGATTACAGTGACGAAGCGGCATTTACCCAGGCGTTACAGGGTGTGGACAAGCTGCTGTTGATCTCCTCCAGCGAAGTCGGCCAGCGTGCCGCTCAGCACCGTAACGTCATTAATGCGGCAAAGGCGGCGAAAGTAAAATTTATCGCCTACACCAGCCTGTTGCATGCCGACCGCTCTCCCCTCGCTTTGCACGTTGAACACGTCGATACCGAGAAGATGCTGGCTGACTCCGGTATTGCCTACGCGCTGTTGCGTAACGGCTGGTATACCGAAAACTATCTCGCCAGCGCCCCTGCTGCGCTGGAGCATGGCGTATTTATCGGCGCGGCGGGCGAGGGCAGAATTGCCAGTGCAACGCGTGCGGATTACGCCGCTGCCGCCGCACAGGTCATCAGCACCGAAGGCCATGCCGGGAAAGTGTATGAACTGGCGGGTGATGAATCCTGGACACTAAGCCAGCTGGCCGCAGAACTGAGTAAACAGAGTGGCAAACCTGTCGTTTATCAGAACATGAGCGAAGCCGATTTCGCCGCCGTGCTGAAAGGGGTCGGTTTGCCAGCAGGACTGGCGGAGATGCTGGCCGATTCAGACATCGGGGCATCCAAAGGCGGTCTGTTCGATGACAGCCACACGCTGAGCAAGCTGATTGGTCGTCCGACCACGTCGCTGGCCGAAAGCGTCAACGGTATTCTGTAAGTGTTAAAAATCGGTTAATTATGGTGGCATCCCCGCGCATCCTCTCTGATAATGACAGGACGATGCGTGGGGAGAGACAACGTGCAAGGTGTACCCGAGCAGTTTAGCGATGAAAAAGACAGCGCCCGCTTTCGCCATCTGGCGCAGGTGCCGGGCGTTGAGTTGTATCACGCCCATATTTCACGCTACGCCTTTGAGCCACACACCCACGAAGCGTTCGGCATTGGCGCGATAGAAGCCGGTGCCGAGCGCTTTCGCTATCGTGGCACGCAGTACGTTGCCCCAGCCCACTCGGTCGTGACGATGAATCCGGATGAGCTGCATACCGGCGAGGCCGAAACCGCCGACGGTTGGCGTTACCGGATGATCTATCTGGAGCCCGACCTGCTGGAAGAGGTGACCGGCATTCGTCACTGGTGGTTTCACGACGTCACGCGTCACGATCCGCGCCGCTCCCGTCAGATTTGTTCGCTGATCCACGGACTATGGCACACTGACGATCCTTTAGCGCAAAAAGGATTGTTGCTGGATCTGATCGACACCTTCCAGCCGCTGGCACGTCATGCCCCGGTGCCACGGGAAGGCGCGCATCGCTTTGAGCGCGTGCGCGACTATTTGCATGACAACTACATGCGCCCGGTCACCCTCGATGAACTGGCACGCGTTGCCTCGCTAAGCCCCTGGCACTTTCAACGTCAGTTCAAAGCCCATTTCCACGTGACGCCGCACCAGATGCTGATGGCGATCCGTCTGTGGCGGGCAAAAGGTTTTCTGACTCTCGGTATGCCCGCTGCGGACGTTGCCGCCGCGACCGGCCTGACCGATCAATCCCATCTCACCCGCGCCTTTACCCATCGCTACGGCATCACTCCCGTTCGCTATCAAAAGCAGGTTTATTCACGCTAATGCGCAAGCTCATACAATACGCGCCCCGGTTCCCTGCCTACACTTTGCGTCATGTTTAACGATGTGGATGTAAAGCATGATTAGCGGTGTGTTATACGCCCTGCTGGCAGGGTTGATGTGGGGACTGATTTTTGTCGGACCGTTGATCGTGCCGGAATATCCGGCGGTGCTGCAGTCGATGGGGCGTTATCTGGCATTAGGCTTGATTGCCCTGCCGCTGGCATGGCTCGGACGTATGCGCCTGCGGCAGCTTTCGGCGAAAGACTGGCTGACCGCGCTGGCGCTGACCATGATGGGCAACCTGATTTATTACGTCTGCCTTGCCAGCGCCATTCAGCGCACCGGCGCACCGGTCTCAACGATGATCATCGGCACGCTGCCGGTCGTCATTCCGGTATTTGCCAACCTGCTGTACAGCCAGCGCGATGGCAGGCTCTCCTGGCTACGGCTGGCCCCAGCACTGCTGCTGATAGGCATCGGATTGCTGTGCGTGAACATTGCGGAACTCAACCAGGACTTGCCTGATTTTAGCGGCTGGCGCTACGGTTCTGGCATCGCGTTGGCGCTGGTATCAGTGGTGTGCTGGGCCTGGTATGCGCTGCGTAATGCCCGCTGGCTGCGGGAGAACCCGGAAAAACACCCGATGATGTGGGCGACGGCGCAGGCGCTGGTAACCCTGCCCGTTTCGCTGCTGGGCTACCTCGTCGCCTGCTTCTGGCTGCATGGGAAAATGCCCGACTTCGCCCTGCCGTTCGGCCCGCGCCCTGCGGTGTTTGTAGGCCTAATGGTGGCGATTGCGGTGCTGTGCTCATGGGTAGGCGCGCTGTGCTGGAACATTGCCAGCCAGCGATTACCGACGGTGATCCTCGGCCCATTGATCGTGTTCGAAACGCTGGCGGGTTTGCTCTACACCTTCATCTTGCGCCAGACCCTTCCCCCTGTGCTGACGCTCAGCGGTATCGCTTTGCTGGTTATCGGCGTGGTGGTGGCAGTCAGAGCAAAACCGGAAAAACCACGCGTCATTCCGCTTTCAGAGCCAGGCCGTTAATCCGTCCCCCCCCCTCGAAAGGGTTATAGCGCTCGATTAAAGGTGCATTTAAAATGCACCTTATATTATTGAGAATGAGGTAATGGCTATGGCTTATCGCGATCAACCTTTAGGTGAACTGGCGCTCTCTATCCCTCGCGCGTCGGCCCTGTTTCGTAAGTACGATATGGATTACTGCTGCGGCGGTAAGCAGACGCTGGCGCGTGCTGCCGCCCGTAAAGAGCTGGACGTTGATGCTATCGAAGCGCAACTGGCACAACTGGCAGAACAACCGATCGATAAAGACTGGCGTACCGCGCCGCTGGCCGAAATTATCGACCACATCATCGTGCGTTATCACGACAGACACCGCGAGCAACTGCCGGAACTGATCCTGCAAGCCACCAAAGTTGAACGCGTTCATGCTGATAAGCCCAACGTACCAAAAGGTCTGGCGAAGTATCTGACCATGCTGCATCAGGAGCTTTCAAGCCACATGATGAAAGAGGAGCAGATCCTGTTCCCGATGATCAAACAGGGCATGGGTAGCCAGGCGATGGGGCCGATCAGCGTCATGGAAAGTGAGCATGATGAAGCGGGGGAACTGCTGGAAGTGATTAAACATACCACCCAGAACGTGACGATCCCGCCAGAAGCGTGCACCACCTGGAAAGCGATGTACAACGGCATCAATGAGATGATTGATGATCTGATGGAACACATCAGTCTGGAAAATAATGTGTTGTTCCCGCGCGCCCTCGCAGGCGAATAAAAAAGGCGCCCGAGAGCGCCCTGATTCA
The DNA here is from genome assembly GCF_013816795.1 of Citrobacter sp. RHB35-C17. Lineage (NCBI taxonomy): Bacteria > Pseudomonadati > Pseudomonadota > Gammaproteobacteria > Enterobacterales > Enterobacteriaceae > Citrobacter > Citrobacter sp. RHB35-C17. The sequence goes on from NZ_CP057150.1 coordinate 4,133,255, forward strand.
TGTAATTGCAGAGCCGCGTCGCGGCTCTTTTTTTAACGAACGCCTGCCATCCGCTTCTTACCAATCAGCCACCAGCCCAGACCCAGCGCAATGAACCACAGCGGCGTGACGAGCAGCGCCTGACGGGTATCATCTTCTAGCGTCAGCAGTACCAGCACGAAGACGAAGAACGCCATGCACACCCAGCACATCAGCTTGCCAAGCGGCATTTTGTAGATTGACTTCTCATGCAGATGTGGACGCTGTTTGCGATACACCAGGTATGAGCACAGGATGATAGTCCAGACGAACATAAACAGGATCGCCGACACTGTCGTGATCATGGTGAATGCGCCAATCACGCTTGGGTTGACATACAGCATCACGACGCCGCCCAGCAGGCAGATACAGGAGAAGGTCAGCCCTTTCGCCGGAACCGCGCGTTTAGACAGCTTAGCGAATGCTTTCGGCGCCACACCTTCCTGCGCCAGACCAAACAGCATACGGCTGGTAGAGAACACGCCACTGTTTGCAGAGGAAGCAGCGGACGTCAGGACCACGAAGTTAATCACGCTCGCAGCGGCAGGCAGACCTACCAGCACGAACAACTCAACGAACGGGCTCTTATCCGGCACCACTGAACTCCACGGCGTTACGGACATGATGACGATCAGCGCAAAGACGTAAAACATGATGATACGAATCGGAATCGAGTTAATGGCGCGCGGCAGCGATTTCTCCGGATCTTTCGTTTCCGCCGCCGTCGTCCCGACCAGTTCGATCCCGACAAAGGCGAACACGGCAATCTGGAAACCGGCAAAGAAGCCGCTAATGCCTTTCGGGAACCAGCCGCCATCATTCCACAGGTGAGCAAACGACGCTTCCACACCGGTTGGCGACTGGAAGTGCATGGCAATCATCACCAGGCCGACGATAATCAGCGACACGATAGCGACGATTTTGATCATCGCGAACCAGAACTCCATCTCACCGAACATTTTCACGGTGGCAAGGTTAAGGCTCAGCAGCAGGATCACTACCGCCAGCGAGGCGACCCAGTCGGAAAGACCGGGGAACCAGAACTGCGCGTAGGCCGTAATAGCGACGACATCCGCCATCCCGGTCACCACCCAACAGAACCAGTAGGTCCAGCCGGTGAAATAACCTGCCCACGGTCCCAGCAGATCCGAAGCAAAGTCGCTAAAAGATTTGTATTCCAGATTCGAGAGCAGCAATTCTCCCATTGCGCGCATCACGAAAAAAAGCATAAAACCAATGATCATATAAACAAAAATGATCGACGGCCCGGCGAGACTGATCGTTTTACCCGACCCCATAAACAGGCCCGTACCAATGGCACCGCCGATGGCGATAAGCTGAATATGTCGGTTTGTAAGATTGCGCCGTAGCGACTGTTCAGTCGGAGCCTGTTCGTCGGCGGCGACTTTTACCTGATCTACCATATTTTATTCTTCCTGTACCTGTCTGTGTTGTGCGGGCTCTGCGGCCTTTAATGCGTCTGTTGTGCATCTATGATACGACGATCCTGTTTTCAGGACTTATCGATATTAGGTAAGAATCGGCGGGATGAATACTAAGATTTAGATATTATGTTAATTATATGTTTAAAGTGAGTGTCATATCACTCTGGTAACGCGAATTAGCTCACAAAAATACACGCAACTGATGCATTTGCAAGATAAAACTCCGATACCCGGCAATCGAGCAGCGTTATTGCGCATTTTTCGTCCCCCTCCGGCGTGGAGGGGGAACAGAAGTGACTAGTTACAGAATTTCCAGCAGTTCGACGTCAAACACCAGGGTGCTGAATGGCGGGATCGACGCACCGGCGCCACGTTCGCCGTAAGCCAGTTCCTGAGGAATGGTCAGTTCCCATTTAGAGCCAACCGGCATCAGGGTCAGCGCTTCAATCCAGCCAGGAATCACGCCGTTTACCGGGAATTCAGCCGGTTCGCCGCGCGCAACAGAGCTGTCAAAGACGGTACCGTCGATCAGTTTACCGGTGTAGTGCACACGAACGCGGTCAGTACGAGCCGGGATAGCGCCTTCGCCCTGAGTCAGGACGCGGAATTGCAGACCAGATTCCGTGCTGTTCACACCGTCTTTCTCACGGTTTTCTTCCAGATATTTCACGCCATCTGCGGCCATCGCCTGGAAGCGTTCGCGACGTACGGCATCCGCACGTTCATGGATCTCGCGCAGCGCGCGGTGTACCACATCAACCGGCACGGCTGGCTGCTTGCCTTCCAGCGCGTCAGCAATACCGGCAACCAGCGCTTCAGGCAACAGCCCTTCCAGTCCGGATTCGCTCAGTTGCTGTCCTACCTGCAAACCAATGCCGTAGCTTGCTTGCGCTTCGATAGTGTCAAAAGTCGGGGTTGCCATCGTATTTCCTTTCATCGGATATAAAAAAGTAGCGGGCAGCATAACAGCCAGGCTTCTCCCGGTAAAATGTTGTCTCGGGGTGGATGACAAATCACGACGAAAAAGAAACAATAGGGATATCCCCCTGTATATGTGCCAAAAACGGGGAATATCACGAACATCATAGCGTTAGCTGTCTATACTCTATGATTGAGGAACGAGACGCGGAGCAGGAGGAAAGCCATGCCCGGGCGCTTTGAATTAAAATCAACCCTGGCGAAAATCTGGCATGCACCGGACAATTTTCGCATTATGGATCCGCTTCCGTCTATGCATCGCCGCGGCATTATCATTGCAGCGATTGTGCTGGTCGTCGGTTTCCTTCTCCCCTCAAGCGACACGAACGATACGCCAGCGGTAACCCGTAACGCGCAACTGGATCTCCAGTCGCAGTCTCAACCCCCGACGGAAGCGCAGCTTCAGGCCCAGCTTGTGGCCCCGCAAAACGATCCAGGCCAGGTCGCTCCCGTTGCGCCGGAACCCATTCAGGAAGGGCAACCGGAAGAGCAACCTCAGTCACAGCAACCGCAAACCCAGCCTTTCCAGCAGGATAGCGGCATTGAGCAGCAATGGCGCTCCTATCGCGTAGAGCCCGGTAAAACCATGGCACAACTGTTCCGCGACCACGGACTGCCACCTACAGATGTTTATGCGATGGCGCAGGTTGAAGGTGCGGGGAAACCGCTAAGCACTCTCCAGAGCGGGCAGATGGTGCAAATTCGCCAGAACGCGAATGGCGTGGTGACCGGACTGACTATCGACACCGGCAACAATCAGCAGGTACTGTTTACTCGTCAACCTGACGGCAGCTTTATCCGCGTACGTTAATTCATCGTGCCGGGGTCTGCCAGGTCTGATAAGCGTAGCGCCATCAGGCACATCAGCGCCGTGCCGGATGGCGGCTTGCCCTTATCCGGCCTACCACGGCATTGGCGGCGTTACCGCTTCACCTTATTAACCCACCAGATCCCCGAGCACACCAGAACCAGCGCAATCGCGTATTTCCACTCCAGGATATTCTCACCGAGAAAAATCGCGGACAGCACCGCGCCGGAGACCGGGATCAGGAAGTTAAACGGTGCAATCATCCCCACACGGTTATACTTAAGCAAAATACTCCACAGCGCGAACGCCACTGAAGAGAGCAACGTCAGGTAACCGAGAATCGCCACCGATGCGAGACCGTGAACCGCCAGTGTGCCGCCAAAGACATAACCACCGATCACCAACACCAGCCCGCCAATCCCTAACTGATACCCCGTCATCACGGTTGGATCGACCGTCTGAGAGAGTCGCTTACCGTAAAGCGTCGCGGCGGAGAGAATAAATGCCGCCAGCACAATCGAGCCATCGCCCGCCATGGTAAAATTAAAATCCAGCAGCCCGCTGTTGAAGTTCACCACCATCACGCCGGTAAAACCGAGAATGCATCCCAGCGTTTTGTTGTAACTCAGTTTGTCGTTCTGATAGATGAAGTGCGCCAACAGCACGCTGAAGAAGGTGCCCGTGGCATTCATGATCGATCCCTTCACGCCGGTAGTGAACGCCAGACCGATGTAAAAGAAGATGTATTGCAGCGAGGTCTGCGTCACTCCCAGCAGCGTCAATTGCCCGAACTGCCGGGAACTCAGGCGGCCAATCGGCTTACGCTGCGCTATCGCCAGCAAGAGTAACAGCAGACCTGCGAACAGGAAGCGGTAACCAGCGAAAACAATTTTGGACGGAATATCGTCAGCGGCGATCTGGAAGATCTCATAACCGCTCTTTATGGCCGGATAGGCGCTGCCCCAGAGCAGACAACAAAACGCCGCGCTCAGCCAGACAACATTTTTACGCGCAAACAAAGGTTGCGGGTGCGGAGTATCCATTCATCACCAGATTGAAATTATGTTTTATTTTTAGTGATTATCCCGAAAAGGACAAAGAATAGCCAGAGCGAAAAATGAGGGGAGCAGAAAAGCAAAACGCCGACACAAGGTCGGCGTTTCTTACGACGTTATCAGAATAAAAACTTATTCTGCAACAACGTTAATGGTCAGCTTAGCGAATACTTCGCTGTGAACCTGGAAGTCCACTTCGTGCTCACCAGTGGTACGCAGAACGCCGTTCGGCAGACGAACTTCGCTCTTAGCCACTTCAACGCCAGCTGCAGTTACAGCATCAGCGATGTCGCGGGTACCGATGGAACCGAACAGTTTACCTTCGTCGCCTGCTTTAGACGTGATGGTAACGGTTTCCAGTGCGTTGATTTTCTCTGCGCGTGCATTTGCAGCAGCCAGAACGTCAGCCAGTTTAGCTTCCAGTTCAGCGCGACGTGCTTCGAAGTATTCAACGTTTTTCTTGGTAGCAGGAACAGCTTTACCCTGTGGTACCAGGAAGTTACGAGCATAGCCCGCTTTAACGTTAACCTGATCACCCAGGCTACCCAGGTTTGCTACTTTATCAAGCAGAATAACTTGCATTACCTTATCCTCTCAAAGTCGTATTAATGGACCGTGACCGATTACTGATGACGATCAGTGTACGGCAGCAGAGACAGGTAGCGAGCGCGTTTGATAGCGCGAGCCAGCTGACGCTGGTATTTTGCACGGGTACCGGTGATACGGCTTGGGACAATCTTACCGCTTTCGGTGATGTAGTTTTTCAGCGTAGCGATATCTTTATAGTCGATCTCTTGAACGCCTTCCGCGGTGAAACGGCAGAACTTGCGACGACGGAAATAACGTGCCATATGGCTAGTCTCCAGAATCTATCAATTCAATCTGCTCGGCATGCAGAACCATTTTGCTCAGGCCGTTCTTTGCCTTGTGGCAAGAGATGAACCCCTGAACGGTCACTGCGCTACCGACCGTTATACTGTGAGTAATGGCCTGGTTTTCGTGTCCGCTAACAATCACGGGCATTTGGCACCACGCCTGCCGGTGAAATCCGGCTTCCTCCTGCACAGAACGATGCTCAAGCACGAACTGGCAGTGCGGAATTCCTGATGGACTGACCTTTCGAAGGGGGGTCCTGCACACGGTGCCGGACAACACCAGACGGTTGGTCATCAGAAATTACTCTTCAGAATCCCCAGCTTCAGCATCATCTGCGGTTTCGTTTGCGAAATCATCGCGACGCTCACGGCGCTCGTCTTTCGCTTTAACCATCGGAGATGCTTCGGTAACAGCGTGCTTAGTACGCATTACCATGCTGCGGATAACGGCGTCGTTGAAGCGGAAAGTTGTTTCCAGCTCATCGATCACTTCCTGCGGTGCTTCAACGTTCAGCAGAACGTAGTGAGCTTTGTGCAGTTTGTTGATCGGGTAAGCCAGCTGACGGCGGCCCCAGTCTTCCAGACGGTGGATCTTGCCTTCTGCACCAGTGATGGCAGCAGAGTAACGCTCGATCATACCCGGAACCTGTTCGCTCTGGTCAGGATGGACCATAAAAACGATTTCGTAATGACGCATCGAATTGCTCCTTACGGATTATTCAGCCTCCTGTCTGGGTCAGCCGCGGCCCATGGAGGCAAGGAACGTGTTAAAGGTCGGCTGAAAAATTGACGCATCATAATACTGGTGTCAGGCCGCAAACTCAAGGTGATTCCAGGAATATTTGTCAGGACGCCCTTAATACATATCCAATAGCATTTTGCCGCTGATGCAGATAGAGACAATCACGATCATCGGCCTGATCACTTTCTTGCCGCGCGTGAGGACTACCGTCGCCCCCAGGCGTGCGCCAAGCGCCTGCCCGGCGAACATCACCAGTCCCAGCGACCAGATCATTTTGCCACCGAAAATGAAGAACAGAATAGAGGCGATGTTGGACGCAAGATTAATGAAATTAGAGTGAATTTGCGCTTTATCGATGCTGTATCCCCACAGCAGGATGTAGCACAGGGTATAAAAGGAACCGGCCCCGGCGCCGAGGAATCCATCATAGAAACCAACGCACCCTCCCCCTATCAGGGAAAAGAGAAACAGTGACACCTGCTGCTTCTTTTTTGGTTCAGTGAGATTGGGGGCAAAAATAAAGTACAGCGCTACCGCGATGATGAGTACCGGTAACAGTTTTTTCAGCAGTTCCGGTTCAATGAACTGGATAAGCGTCGTCCCCAGAGCCGATCCCACAAACGCGGATAAAAAGACATACTTATGCTGCTGGATGTTGATATGTCCGCGACGCAGAAAGTAGATCCCCGACGTCAATGAACTGCCCAGCGCCTGAATCTTATTGGTGGCCAGCGCATTGGCTGGCGGCAATCCTGAGAGCAATAGCGCTCCAATCGATAAAAACCCACCGCCGCCTGAAACTACATTAATAAAACCCGCTATCAGCGCCACCATAAACATAATGGCGAAGTAGCTGAAATTCATGAATGAAATATCCATATCTTTTTTCCTTATTATCATAAAGTTAGCTTTATGTTTCGGCTCACTATAAGCGGCGATGGCCGACAGTGATATTGACGATTCGGTAAGTGTTCTTGTCAGAAAAACAGGTATTTTTCGCCACAGCAAAACGGGCTAGCCGATTGTTTACATTCAGAAAGAACGGATCGCGGTAATTTTTTGAACAACTGCATCAGAAATGGTCGCTATCGACCGACAAAGTAGCGATTAAAATTAAATCAGACGTTATCGACTAACAGGAGAAATCGCTAACCAGAGTCAGCTGTCGAGGAGGTAGGTATGCGAATCCGTTTTGTCACCCTTCTGGCGGGACTGTTGCTCAGTGCAAATACATTCGCCGCCATTGAAATAGACCACCAGCAAGCCCGAAACATGGATGATGTGCAGAGCTTAGGCGTCATTTACATCAATCATAACTTCGCCACTGAAAGTGATGCAGAAAGGGCCCTGAATGAAGAGACCGATGCGCAGGGCGCAACGTACTACCACGTGATCCTGATGCGGGAACCCGGTAGTAACGGCAACATCCACGCCAGCGCGGATATTTATCGCTAGCACCAGGAAAGTCCAACGAAAAGAAAGCCATAGCTTGACTTGCCCCCTGTTCAGGGGGCTTTTTTTTGCATGATGACGTATGGCTAGCTAGCGCCTGCGTCAGAGATGCTGACGGAAAAACGACACCGTTGCGGCCAGGGCTTCGGGCGTAATGCGATGGCGTACGCCTGCTTGCCACTGACAGGTCAAATTGTGGTCCAGGCCGGCCTGAATCATTGCCTGCTGTAAACGGAAACTTTCCGCCGCTGGCACCACATCATCGTCCTGGCCATGCCATAACAACAGCGGTCTGTCGGCCAGTCGGGCGAGCTGCTGCGACACATCCCACTTCGCCAACGGCGCAATGATATGCGTGAATTCCTCCTGACGGGCGGGCGTGTCCAGGGCACAAGGGGGAAACAGCGTTCGCGCCAGACGGGTGAAATAACCCGAGCCCATCAGGCTGGCGACACATTTGACCTCCGGATGCTGAGTCATGATCCCCAGCGCAGTCATTGCCCCCATCGATGCGCCGCCAACCGCAAGACGTTCCTCCAGCAGCCAGTTTTCTGCACGCAGTGCCGCACGTAACGCCGTAAACTCCTGCATGCTCTGCTGCAAAATCTGCCAGAAGTGGCCCATTCTCGCCTGTTCGTCACCATTGAAACGCGCCCCATGCCCGGCGGCGTCTGGCATAATGACCCGAAATCCGGCCTGCGCCAGCGCCACGGCAAAATAGCTGTAGACCAGGCTGGAAGAGGTAAACCCGTGGTAGAAAACAATACACGGCAAAAGTGTACTGCGTTGCCCCGAAGGAAAGGCGTGAAGCAGATGATGTTCCGCCAGTTGACATGTTTCAATTTCAATCATTTGCACCTCTTTTGGCGCGGGTATGCTATAGGTCACATTATTAAACAAGGTGACGTATTCAACAACGATTCATAATGTTGAGAACTGGATTACGCTTTCACGACATTTTCATTCGAAAATCGCGCGGAAGGTAACATTTTGGGAACATTCCCCCAAAGGGAAATTAATAAGGCACTACACTATGGCTATCAGGAAACGAGATAGAGTGATGCGTCGGTTTACCTCTTTGATGTTGGTGATGCTGTTAAGTGGATGTAGCATTCTTCAGGGAACGCCACAGCCAGCACCGCCCGTCGCCGATCATCCGCAGGAAATTCGTCGCGACCAGACACAAGGGTTGCAGCGAATGGGAACCGTGACCTCTCTGGTCAGAGGCTCTCCGGATGATGCAGTTGATGAAGTCAGAGCGAAAGCCGCCGCAGCGAAAGCCGATTATTACGTTATTGTCATGGTTGATGAAACTATCGTGACGGGTCAGTGGTACTCACAGGCCGTCTTATATCGTAAATAATCATTGATGGAATTTAAGCCAATTTCACGTAGCTTTACGCCTCTATACGTTTACCTGTGCACAATAAACCGACAGCAGGAGGCTGGACGTTTATTTCGGCGATGGAATGCCCTGCGCATTGCGGGGAAACGTAAAATGGAGCTGACGATGAAACAATCTCTTGCCTTATCCTCACTGCTGTTAACTGCCGGACTGGTGAGTACGACGGCGCAGTCTGCTGAATTCGCGAGTGCGGATTGCGTGACTGGCCTCAATGAAATTGGCCTGATCTCTGTCAGTAATATTTCCGGAAACCCACAGGATGTGGAGCGTATTGTCGCGTTAAAAGCCGATGAACAAGGCGCATCGTGGTATCGCATTATTCAGATGTATGAAGAGCAGCAGCCTGATAACTGGCGCGTACAAGCCATACTCTACGCATAACAGATTGCCGGATGGCGTAAACGCATCCGGCAACGTATCAGCGCAATCCCCCCGTCGCCCGCAGCAGCAACGCGTCCTGTACCCGTTCTGATAACCGCATTCCGCCGCGCGTATCCAGCATCATCTGACACCAGGCCTGGGCAACAGGCGGTGATGCGTGCCGTAACATTTCTATTCCGCATCCCAACAGGAAAATCTGCTGGGTGATCTCACGACCCAGTTCTTCGGAAGGTTTGCGCAGTCGCGGCAAAAGCTGGCGTACCGCGCGATCAAAATGCCTGTCCTGCCCCCTGACCTCAGAGAATGCCTCACTCAGCATCTCATCGACCCCGGTTTGCTTGTTGATAACCCGCAAGACGTCGAGACACATGACGTTACCGGATCCCTCCCAGATACTATTGACCGGCATTTCCCGGTACAGTCGCGGCAGTTCGCTCTCTTCGCAATATCCTACGCCGCCAAGCACTTCCATTGCCTCCGCCACGAACGGAATGCCGCCTTTACAAACGGCAAATTTTGCCGCAGGCGTGAACAGACGCGCCCAGAGTCGCTCTTTGGCATCGCTACGCCGATCCCAGGCATGGGCCAGACGAAACAATAATGCGGTTTGTCCTTCCAGCTGGAGCGCCATACGACTAAGCACCTGACGCATCATCGGTTGCTCAATCAGCGGCTTGCCGGACACCTGACGCTGGTGCGCGTGGTAAATCGCCACCGAGAAGGCGCGGCGCATCAGTCCGTGACTGCCGAGCGCACAGTCAAAACGCGTCAGACTGCCCATCTTCAGGATATGACGAATGCCCTCTCCCTCATCACCAAGAAGCCAGCCGATGGCATCCTGAAACTCGACTTCCGCGCTGGCATTGGAACGATTCCCCAGCTTGTCTTTCAGCCGTTCAAGGCGGATCGCATTGCGCTGGCCGTCAGGTAAAAAGCGCGGGACGAAGAAACAGGAGAGGCCACCTTTTGCCTGTGCCAGCACCAGATGGGCATCACTTTGCGGCACAGAGAAAAACCATTTATGTCCCACCAGCCGATACGACCCATCCGCCAGACGCTCGGCGCGGGTGGTGTTGCTCAACACATCAGAACCGCCCTGTTTTTCCGTCATCCCCATGCCGATCAGCAGGCCACGTTTTTGGCCCCCCGGCGCAAGATGCGAATCATAGCGATCGCTGTGTAGCGGCGTTTGCCAGTCGGCAAATACGGCGGGCAACATTTGCTGCAATAGCGGTGTCGCGGCAAAAGTCATGGTGATGGGGCATAACGTGCCGGCTTCCACCTGCGCATGCAGGACAAAGCGGGCTGCCCGGGCGACAAACGATCCGTCTCGCGCCGCCTCTACCCAGGGCAGATTGTGAATACGGTTGGCACACAGTCCCTGCATCAACAGATGCCACGCGGGATGGAAGCGAACGTCGTCCAGACGCTGCCCCTGGGGATCGTAACGTAGCAATTCTGGCGGCCAGGTATTCGCCAGCCGTCCCAGCTCCAGCGATTCCGCAGTGCCAAGTTGTTGACCGATACTGGCGAGAAGTTCGCTGTCCCAGCCTGCCCCCTCACGCGCTACGGCCTCGCAGAGCGCGCCATCAGACAGGAACAGATTGCTGTTATTCAGGGGTAACGGCTGATTAAAAACGGTGTGAGTTTGCCAGTGCATTGTGTTTCCCTCCTTCAATGGCATCTCAATAAGTATGGTCAGTCTGAGGGGAGAATGCCTGGAAAGGAGGGCACAAAAAAGCCATCCTGCTGGATGGCTTCAGAAATCGTCTATTAGCTGCGCTGCCGCACAGCCTCGAACAGACAGATGCCTGTCGCGACAGAAACGTTGAGCGAAGAGACGCTTCCGGCCATTGGAATGCTGATCAGCTCATCGCAATGTTCACGCGTCAGGCGACGCATCCCCTCACCTTCCGCCCCCATCACCAGCGCCATACGGCCGGTCATTTTGCTCTGATAGAGAGTATGGTCAGCTTCACCCGCCGTGCCGACAATCCAGATATTCTCTTCCTGCAACATACGCATGGTACGCGCCAGGTTAGTCACCCGAATCAACGGGACGCTTTCCGCTGCACCGCAGGCGACTTTCTTCGCCGTGGCATTCAACTGCGCAGAACGATCTTTCGGCACGATCACCGCATTAACGCCAGCGGCATCGGCGCTACGCAGACAGGCACCGAGGTTATGCGGATCGGTCACGCCATCAAGGATCAGCAGGAACGGTTGATCCAGCGAAGCAATCAGATCCGGTAGATCGTTTTCCTGATACTGACGACCCGGCTTCACGCGAGCGATAATGCCCTGATGGACGGCTCCTTCGCTTTTCTCATCCAGAAACTGACGGTTTGCCAGTTGGATGACCACGCCCTGTGCTTCCAGAGCATGGATCAGCGGCAGCAGGCGTTTATCTTCACGGCCTTTGAGAATAAAGACATCCTGAAAACGTTCAGGAGCACGCTCTAGCAGGGCCTGCACCGCATGGATGCCGTAAATCATTTCACTCATGAAATCACTCGTTAATAGTTAATCATGCCGGGTGACGCAATGCTTCCCCGGCTTACACTGTCCGGCTTACTGTGCCGTTTTCTTTTTAGCGGCACGCTTTGCTTTTGTCGCCGCCGCTATTTTTTGCGTTTTCTCAGAAGGCTTTTTCGCTTTTCTGGCCTCTTTCTTCACCGCCTTTGGTTTTTGTTTCTTCTCGCCACGGAAAGCGCTGTCAGGCTCGAAATTGGCTTTCTTACCAACCTGACGACGGCGGCCGGTTTTTTTACCCGCATCGCCTTTCTTCGCTCTTTCACGCGCCGTTTTACCTTCGTTACGCGGCGCACGCTCGCTGGAAATCAGGCTGAAATCAATCTTGCGCTCATCCATATTTACAGCTTCGACTTTCACTTCCACGCGATCGCCAAGACGATAAGTCTGGCCGCTGGATTCGCCGGTCAGGCGCTGCCCAACCTGGTCAAAACGGTAGTAGTCGTTGTCGAGCGAAGAAACGTGGACCAGGCCATCGATGAACAGTTCGTCCAGACGCACAAAGAAGCCAAAGCCGGTGACGCTGGCAATCACGCCTTTAAAGACGTTGCCGACCTGATCCAGCATGAAGTCGCACTTCAGCCAGTCAGCGACGTCACGGGTTGCTTCATCCGCACGGCGCTCAGCCATCGAACAGTGCTGACCCAGTTGCAGCATCTCTTCCATCGAATAATGGTAGCCACCCGTTTCGGTGGTGTTACCTTTATGGCCCTGCTCTTTCGCCAACAGATACTTAATGGCGCGGTGCAGGGAGAGATCCGGGTAACGACGGATCGGCGAGGTAAAGTGCGCATACGACTGCAGCGCCAGACCAAAGTGACCGCGGTTTTCCGGATCGTAAATCGCCTGCTTCATCGAACGCAGCAGCATCGTTTGCAGCATTTCGGCGTCAGGGCGATCGGCAACCGATTCCAGCAGTTCCGCGTAATCGCGCGGCTCCGGCTTATTACCGCCAGGCAGTTCCAGCCCCAGCTCCGCCAGAACAGAACGGAAGGAAGTGATCGCCTCAGTCGTCGGTTTGTCGTGTATACGGAACAGCGCAGGCTCCTGAGCTTTCTCAACGAAACGCGCCGCCGAGATATTCGCCAGAATCATGCACTCTTCGATCAGCTTGTGCGCATCGTTACGCTGGGTCTGCTCAATTCGCTCAATACGGCGTTCCGCGTTGAAAATGAACTTCGCTTCTTCACTCTCAAACGAGATGCCGCCGCGCTCTTCACGAGCTTTATCCAACACTTTGTAGAGGTTGTGTAACTCTTCGATATGCTTAACCAGCGGCGCATACTGCTCGCGCAACTCCTGATCGCCCTGCAACATGTGCCAGACCTTGGTGTAGGTCAGACGCGCATGTGAGCTCATCACCGCTTCGTAGAATTTATATCCCGTCAGACGGCCTTTGGTAGAGATGGTCATTTCGCAGACCATGCACAGGCGGTCAACCTGCGGGTTCAGTGAGCACAGGCCGTTGGAGAGCACCTCCGGTAGCATCGGTACCACCTGCGACGGGAAGTACACGGACGTCCCGCGATTACGCGCTTCCTGATCCAGCGGCGTCGGCGGACGCACGTAATAGCTCACGTCAGCAATCGCCACCCATAAACGCCAGCCGCCACCGCGTTTCTTCTCGCAATAGACCGCATCGTCAAAGTCGCGGGCATCTTCGCCGTCGATGGTGACCAGTGGCAAATCGCGTAAATCCACACGCCCGACTTTTGCCTCTTCAGGCACCTCTTCTTTCAGACCGGCAACTTGTTTCTCAACGGCGGCTGGCCAGATATACGGGATTTCATGGGTTCGCAGCGCCATATCGACGGCCATACCGGTTCCCATGTTGTCGCCCAGCACTTCGACGATTTTCCCTACCGCTTTGGTGCGGCGGGTCGGGCGCTGGGTGAGTTCAACCACCACCACAAAGCCCATGCGCGCGCCCATGATATCTTCAGGCGGGATCAGAATATCGAAGCTCAGACGGCTGTCGTCAGGAACCACAAAACCCACGCCCGCTTCAGTAAAGTAACGACCGACAATCTGGCTGGTTTTTGGCACCAGAACGCGCACAATACGCGCTTCACGGCGGCCTTTACGATCCGCGCCCAGCGGTTGCGCCAATACCTGATCGCCATGAATGCAGGTTTTCATCTGCTCGCTGGAGAGATACAAATCGTCTTTACGCCCTTCGACGCGCAGAAAGCCGTAGCCATCACGGTGGCCAATAACGGTACCTTTCAGCAGATCGAGGCGTTCCGGCAGCGCATAACACTGCCGACGGGTGAAGACCAGTTGTCCGTCACGCTCCATCGCGCGCAGGCGGCGACGCAGGGCTTCCTGCTGCTCTTCGCCTTTTATGTTCAGTTCCACAGCCAGCTCATCGCGGCTGGCCGGTTTTTCGCGTTTAGTTAAATGTTCGAGGATAAATTCCCGGCTTGGGATAGGATTTTCGTACTTTTCAGCTTCGCGTTCCTGGAAAGGATCTTGTGACATTGAGGTTCCTCCATTGTCAGCTCCGGTGGAATTCCGTCGTCTTTCACGCCGTCTCTTTGTTGGCTGCCTTTGCTCTCCCCAGTCGCTTACTTTTGTAAGCTCCTGGGGATTTATGAGAGACATCCCTGTCTCTCACCGAAGGCCAGCCTGCGGCTGTTCAAATTCGTTCCTGACGAATTTGTCACTCAGTTGCCGCCGCGATACGACGCGAAATGCTTTGGGCTTCACTATTCCACCAGCAATAATTTATAAAGCGGTTGATTCTCTTCAACCAAATCGGCCAGCGTGTAGTTATCCAGCTCCGTTAGAAAACTTTGCACGGCCTTAGAAAGCGCCTGTTTGAGTCGACAGGCAGGGGTGATATGGCAAAACTCACTGCTACAATTCACCAGCGACAGCGGTTCGAGTTCGCGCACGACATCGCCAATTCGAATAGTATTCGCGGCTTTGCCTAAACGGATCCCGCCATTTTTTCCCCGAATAGCAGTTACAAAGCCCGCCCGACTAAGTTGATTGATTATTTTGACCATATGATTACGGGAAACGCCGTAGACGTCTGTCACCTCCGAAATACTGGTCATGCGACCTTCCGGGAGTGATGCCATATAGATTAGCGCTCGTAGTCCGTAATCGGTGAAACTCGTTAACTGCACATCAACCTCAGGGAAAAGGGGGAATCGGGATACATCTTATTTATATTGATGATAAACCAGCCACTAGCCAGGCCGCTAATTTATTTCAGTTCGGAAGGAAAAAAGCGAGGATTTAACGCACGATTAAGCCGGATGACGACGCCTGGCATCTTGTCCGGCTAACTACACTTTGTAGGCCTGATAAGCGCAGCACCATCAGGCACTGCGCCACGAACCCAAATTATGCGTCGAACGGGTCACGCAGAATCATGGTCTCAGTACGATCCGGGCCAGTCGAAATAATATCAATCGGCACACCGGTCAGTTCTTCGATACGCTTAATGTAGTTCAGCGCTGCCTGTGGCAAACCGCTACGCTCTTTCACGCCGAAGGTGGACTCAGACCAGCCCGGCATGGTTTCGTAAATCGGCTCGATACCTTCCCAATCGTCAGCCGCCAGCGGTGTTGTGGTCACTTCACGGCCATCCGGCATACGATAAGCGACACAGATTTTCACCTCTTTCAAACCGTCCAGTACGTCCAGTTTGGTCAGGCAGAAGCCCGACAGGGAGTTGATCTGTACTGCACGACGCACAGCAACGGAGTCCAGCCAGCCAGTACGACGACGACGCCCCGTGGTAGCACCGTATTCGTTACCCTGTTTGCACAGGAACTCACCGATGTCATCAAACAGCTCAGTCGGGAACGGACCCGCACCCACACGCGTGGAGTAAGCTTTGATGATACCCAGCACGTAATCCACATAACGCGGACCCAGGCCAGAACCTGTTGCCACGCCACCCGCAGTGGTGTTAGAGGACGTTACGTACGGATAGGTACCGTGGTCAATATCCAGCAGCGTACCCTGCGCGCCTTCGAACATGACGAAATCGCCACGCTTGCGCGCCTGGTCCAGCAGATCGGACACATCAACAACCATAGAGGTCAGGATGTCGGCAATCGCCATCACATCATCCAGCACTTTCTGGTAGTCAACCGCGTCAACTTTGTAGAAGTTAACCAGCTGGAAGTTGTGATATTCCATCACTTCTTTCAGTTTTTCAGCGAAGGTGGCTTTGTCGAACAGATCGCCAACGCGCAGACCGCGACGGGCGACTTTGTCTTCGTAAGCCGGCCCGATACCACGACCGGTAGTCCCGATCGCTTTCGCGCCACGTGCTTTCTCACGCGCGTTATCCAGCGCAACGTGGTAGTCCAGAATCAGCGGGCATGCTTCAGACAACAGCAGACGCTCGCGAACAGGAACACCACGATCTTCCAGTCCTTTCATCTCTTTCATCAGCGCAGCCGGAGACAGCACAACACCGTTACCGATGATGCTGATGACGTTCTCGCGGAGAATACCTGATGGAATAAGATGGAGGACGGTTTTTTCACCGTTGATTACGAGAGTATGGCCTGCGTTGTGACCGCCCTGGTAGCGTACAACATATTTAGCCCGTTCAGTCAGAAGATCGACGATCTTTCCTTTACCTTCGTCACCCCATTGGGTGCCCAGTACGACGACGTTGTTACCCATTTTTCAAAATCACCGTTTGCTTAAAAATGGATTCTACCATCGCTTTTTCAGATATACAGCACTTTTTGCATGCAAAAATTAGCTAAATTCGCACGTTTTTTGATCAGCCAATCGTTTTCCTCAACATGTAGTAGACCACAATGCCCGCAACCACAAGTCCACCACCAAAACGACGTAAAGTATTTTCAGGCAACTGCGTCATGGCAGAAATCATCTTCTTCCATGCTCGCGGGTAAAGCATCGGACCTAAACCTTCAAGCACTAAAACCAGCGCAAGCGCGAGCCAGATTGTTGAGTTCATCGGACGTCCTTTATAAAAAGAAAACCACCGGCATCCTCAGGGATGCGGTGGTTTTATGCGTCTAACCTAAAACCGTTGCGACGATATTATCGCGTTGCGGTATTCGGTGTCTTCATGTAGCGGAAGAAATCGCTGTCCGGGCTCATGACCATGACATCCTGATTGCCTTCGAAGCTCTTCTCGTAAGCACGCAGGCTACGAATAAAGGCGTAGAAGTCAGGATCCTGGCTGAACGCATCGGCAAACAGCTTCGCCGCTTCTGCATCCCCTTCACCGCGCATGATACGCCCCTGACGCTCAGCTTCCGCCAGCGTTTTGGTCACTTCATAGTCGGCTGTCGCGCGCAGTTTTTCCGCTTCTTCCTGACCTTGTGAACGGTGACGACGCGCTACCGCTTCACGCTCAGCGCGCATACGGTTATAGATCGCTTCAGACACTTCGGTCGGCAGGTTGATCTGCTTGATCCGCACGTCGACCACTTCGATACCCAATGCGGCCATACTGTTCGGGTTGATCACCGGCACATTGCCGTTGGTTTCAGCCTGAACACGTTCAGCGGCTTCGGCAATCGCGTTATCCGCTGCCGGGGTCGCCACTTCGTCTTCGGTTCCGGCAGAGCCAGAGTTCAGGGCGTCACGCACTTCCAGGGTCAGGCGACCACGGGAGTCGGTCACAATGTCTTTCACATCCAGACGACCAATCTCAGAACGCAAACGGTCAGAGAACTTACGTTTCAACAGAACTTCAGCCTGAGAAATATCGCCGCCGCCCGTCGCCAGGAAGTAACGGCTGAAATCGCTGATGCGCCATTTGATGTAAGAGTCAACAATCAGGTCTTTCTTCTCTTTGGTGACAAAGCGATCGGCCTGGTTATCCATCGTCTGGATACGCGCGTCGAGCATTTTCACCGACTGAATAAACGGTACCTTAAAGTGCAGACCCGGCTCATAAATCAATGGTTTTTTGTCGGCATCACGCACGACGCTGCTGAACTGGAACTTAATTCCGCGCTCGCCTTCTTTCACCACGAAAATTGAGGTGTACAGCACTACCAGCACGATGATGATAATCGCAATAACTGACTTACGCATCGTTATTCCCCCTGACGCTGGTAGTCGTTACGCTGCGCGTTAGCGCGGCGTTGGTCCATAATATCGCCCTGACTGGTGGACGAGGTGTTGCTTGCTCCGCTGCTGCTGGAAGAAGACGTGGAGGGCAGACGCAGCAGGTTCGAACCGCTATCGCTCTTTGCCGCCGGCGCGCTCGCGCCTTTCAGCATCTGATCCAATGGCAGAACCATCAGATTGCCACCTTTGTCGTTAACCAACACTTTACGGGTATGGCTCAACACTTTTTCCATCGTCTCGATATACAGACGCTCGCGGGTAATCTCTGGCGCCGCTTTATATTCCGGAAGGATTTTCGCAAAGCGCGCCACTTCACCCTGCGCTTCCAGGATGGTTTGCGTTCTGTAAGCACGCGCCTCTTCAAGGATACGCTGTGCCTGACCGTTCGCACGCGGCTGAACTTCGTTGGTATACGCTTCCGCTTCACGGATGTACTGCTGTTCGTTCTCACGGGCAGCAATGGCATCGTCAAACGCCGCTTTCACCTCTTCCGGCGGACGTGCAGCCTGGAAGTTGACGTCCAGCAGGGTAATACCCATGTTATAGGGACGAATGGTCTCTTCCAGTTCACGCTGGGTATCGCTACGAATAACGGTACGCCCTTCGGTCAGGATACGGTCCATGGTGTATTTACCGATCACGCCGCGCAGGGCACTGTCGGTCGCCTGACGCAGACTGTCATCCGCGCTGGTTACGCTAAACAGATATTTTTGCGGATCGGTGATGCGGTACTGCACGTTCATCTCAACGCGCACCACGTTCTCATCTGACGTCAGCATCACACCGGAAGCGGCCAGTTCGCGGACGGCTTCCACGTTCACCGGCGTCACCTCGTCGATAAACGTCGGCTTCCAGTTCAGGCCCGGTTCAACCAGATGGCTGAACTTACCAAAGCGTGTCACCACGCCGCGCTCTGCTTCTTTGATGGTGTAGAAACCGCTCGCCGCCCAGATAATGACGATAGCTGCCGCCGCGATGGAGACGACACGTCCGCCCAGATGCGGGCGCGGGCCTTGTGATGAGCTTCCGCCGCCAGAGCCAGTACCTTTACCGCCTCCCAGTCCACCGAGTTTTTTACTCAGCTTGCGAAAGATGTCATCGAGATCAGGTGGCCCCTGCTCGCGACCACCTTTGTTTCCATTTCCCTCAGAGTTGCCGCCTGGTTTGCTGCTTCCCCACGGGTCGCGGTCTTGTCCGTTATTACCGGGCTGATTCCACGCCATGTTTGTGCTCCATATTTGTTATGCGATGCTATACCTGTGTTTTTTGCGCGGCAGATGCGTTGGCTACATCCCTCAGCTCCCGTCACATAGTTGACTATGCTCCAGAGAATTTCAGGACTTGCCGCCTTCCTGCAGCTCAACCTCCACAAGGTACAGAGGCGAAAAAATCTTCAGGCCATATCCGTCAGATCAGACAACATAGTCTTCCAAAGCCGGTTCTTGTTTACAGAGGCGACGCCAGTCAACGATCGGCAGGCGAACTTGCAGACTTACGCTACCGTCATCCTCCATCCACTCTTTTTCTATTGCCTGAAGCTGATAAAAACGGCTTCTCAGACGCCCTTCCTGCGGCGGCAAACGCAACGTATGCTGCGCCACCTCGCCGGAAAGTCGCTCCGTCAAAGCCTGAAAAAGCTGTGGTATCCCAACCCCTGTCTGCGCGGAAAGCCAGACACGAATCGGTTTGTTCTCTTCATCCCGGTCGATACGCGGTTCAAAGTCATCCAGCATATCGATCTTGTTCATCACCATCAGGGACGGGATCTCGTGAGCATCGATCTCTTCGAGAACCGTATCCACTGCGTCGATGTTTTCCTGCACGCGCACATCCGCTGCATCAACCACATGCAGCAACAGTGTCGCCTGACGCGTTTCCTGGAGGGTCGCTTTAAACGCCGCAACCAGATCGTGCGGAAGATGACGGATAAACCCAACGGTATCCGCCAGCACGGTCTCCCCGACATCCGCCACGTCAATGCGACGCAGCGTCGGATCCAGGGTCGCAAACAGTTGATCTGCCGCATAGACCCTGGCTTCGGTTATCTGATTGAAAAGGGTGGATTTTCCGGCGTTGGTATATCCCACCAGCGAGACGGTCGGGACATCCGCCTTAATGCGCGACTGTCGCCCCTGCTCACGTTGCTTTTCAACTTTTTCCAGGCGCGACTGGATCTGCAATATACGGTTTCGCAATAAACGGCGGTCGGTTTCGAGTTGGGTTTCACCCGGACCGCGCAAACCAATCCCGCCTTTCTGTCTTTCAAGGTGGGTCCAGCCACGGACAAGACGCGTAGCCAGATGGCGCAACTGCGCCAGTTCAACCTGCAATTTCCCCTCATGGGTACGTGCACGCTGCGCAAAAATATCTAAGATAAGGCCAGTGCGGTCGATAACACGACACTCACACAGGCGCTCCAGGTTACGTTCCTGGGCCGGGCTCAATGCATGATCGAATAATACGACGGCAGCGCCTGTCGCTTTTACGGCTTCCGCAATTTCAACGGCTTTACCTTCACCAACAAAGTACTTCGGGTGCGGTGCTTTACGGCTACCGGTAATCACCTGCATTGCTTCGACACCGGCGGAAGAGACCAGAGATTCAAACTCCTGGAGGTCTTCCATATCTTTGTCTTGCGAAAAATAGATGTGTACCAGTACCGCCTGCTCACCGGCGTCATAACGGTCAAACAAGCGTCAACCCCTCGATATAGATCAGCGGGGAACGCAGAAATTCTGGCTCCCCGTGTGTAAAACAGCCAAAAACCTTATTCGGTCTCTTCGCTGTCCTGTTGCGCCGCAGAACCCTGCGCGCCGCTACCGTGATGATAGTTACTGCTGGTACCGCCACCGGCATTGTTACTATGATGAGAAACCGGGCGAGACGGGACAACAGTAGAAATCGCGTGCTTATAAACCATCTGACTGACCGTGTTTTTCAACAGGATCACAAACTGATCAAAAGACTCGATTTGACCTTGCAGCTTAATACCATTCACCAAATAAATAGAAACTGGAACACGTTCCCGACGCAGTGCGTTCAGGAACGGATCTTGTAAAGATTGCCCCTTAGCCATTCTCTCTTTTCCTTATATGCTTATTTGTACTTTGAATCTTTCGATTCTGAAAATTGCGCACGATACGCCTTAATTGTACACATTCAGTTCGCGATAGCACCAACAACCTGTAATACTTCGTTCCGCGCCTGCTCAGGTTTCTCACTGTCAAGCCAGTGCACTCCTTCCCAACCGCGTAACCAGGTTACCTGGCGCTTTGCCAACTGCCTCGTGGCGCAAACACCTCTATAAACCATTTCATCGTATGATATTTCGCCTTCAAGGTATGACCACATCTGGCGGTATCCCACACAACGAATGGAAGGCAAGTCCGTATGCAAATCTCCACGGGCAAAAAGCGCCCGAACTTCTGCTTCAAATCCTGAAGCCAACATCTGATGAAAACGCTGCTCGATGCGTTGATGCAACAGCTCACGGCTCGCTGGGGCGATGGCAAACTGATGCACCTGGTACGGTAAAGCATCACCTGACGTTTGCGTCAGTTCCGTTAAAGTTTTACCCGAAATGAAAAAAACTTCCAGTGCCCGGGAAAGTCTTTGCGGATCATTTGGATGAATACGCGCAGCCGCAACCGGATCGATTGTCTGAAGCTGTTGGTGCAACGCATCCCACCCTTGCTCTGCCGCCTGTTGCTCAATTCTGGCCCTGACCTGCGGGTCTGCCGACGGTAACGGCGAAAGACCTTCCAGCAATGCCTTGAAATACAACATCGTACCGCCCACTAACAGCGGAATACGCCCCGCCGCAGTGATCTCGCTCATCTCCGCCAACGCATCGCGGCGGAAATCCGCAGCAGAATACGCCTGCGACGGATCGCGAATATCCAGCAATCGGTGCGGAGCCGCCTTTAACTCTTCAGCGTCCGGCTTCGCCGTCCCGATATCCATCCCTTTGTAAATAAGGGCGGAATCGACGCTTATCAACTCTACTGGCAAAACTTTACGCAATTCAATCGCTAGCGCCGTTTTACCCGAGGCCGTAGGCCCCATCAAAAAAATTGCCTTTGGCAGGCTCGCCTTACTGATATCACTCATGTTTCAGGGCATTCATCGCCGTATGTAAATCAACAGGTTGTAACAGACCACCCGGCGGCGCCTTCACGAGCTGCGGGCAAAGCCGCTCCACATCAGCCAGCAGGGTAATGGCCTGAGCCATTGTCCACTGCGTATGCTCACTCATCAAATTACGCGCAATCCACTGCGCCAGATTACCAGGTTCACGCGCTGACTGTTGCGTCAGGTAGCCTATCAGTTCAGGAATCAAGATTTGTAAATTTTGTTGGCGTAAGGGTAAAGGCACCGCCCGAATGGTCACATGCTGGGCATCTGCCTGAAATTCAATCCCCAATTCCACCAGTGCGCCCTGCGCATTTTCCAGCGCGGCCTTTTCCTCTGCAGACACTTTTAGCCGCAGCGGGATCAGCAACGGCTGAGCGCAAACCTGCCCCTCTCCCGGCGAAAGCTGCGCCTGACGCAGCCAGCGTTCTGCCACGGGCAGCGCCAGCAGGTGAATACTCCCATCGCGCTCCAGCAGCGCGCAGTCGTTGCCCACAATCGTGAGCACACGGCCAAAGCTCTGACTGTGTCCCGACAGTGCTGACACAGCTGGCTCCGGCGCAGGCGATGATTTTGTCGCATGTGTCGGCGTTTGCAGGAGCTGGCGATACACCTCGCCCTGCTGTTTCTGGTAGCCCGGCTGGGCATGCGGCCAGCTTGCCGCCGTTGGGCGCGGCGCGCTGCTGCCCGCTGTCGGTGTGGAGGCGTAGCGCGGTGCCGTAGGTTCGCGGGCCTGCGCCGGCTCCGCAAAATGGTTACGCCCTGCAGCCACACGGTTTTCCGGAACGTGCCGGGGCGCGGGTTCGCCTTCTGCTTCCAGCGGCAATGGCGATTCAAGCTGCTGTTGCAGCACGCTCAGCACGCCCTGGTAGATAAAGTCATGGACCAGACGCGACTGATGAAAACGCACTTCATGCTTGGCCGGGTGCACGTTGACATCCACCTGATGCGGGTCAATCTCAAGGTACAGCACAAATGCGGGCTGTTGATCGGCGCCCAGCTTATCTTCACAGGCCTGACGAATGGCGTGGTTGATCAACCTGTCGCGCATCATGCGTCCGTTGACGTAGCAGTACTGAATTTCCGCCAGCGCCGTCGTGGTGTGATTGGGATCGGCGACCCAGCCGCGTAAGGTCAGATCGCCATGCTGCCACTCAATCGCCAGCGCATGCTCAAGAAACGGCGTACCACAAATGGCGCCCAGACGACGCTCTTGCGGCCCCTCTTTCGCCACCGCACGGTACTGACGTACCATTTTGCCGTTGTGCGACAAATTGATCGTCACATCAAAACGCGCCAGCGCAATGCGCCGGATGATCTCGTCAATATGATTGAATTCGGTTTTCTCGGTGCGCATAAACTTGCGCCGGGCGGGGGTGTTGTAGAACAGATCGAGGACTTCCAGCGTGGTGCCTACCGGATGCGCGGCCGGTTTGACTGTTACCTCCATGTCGCGCCCTTCGGCGTAGGCTTGCCAGGCTTCCTGTTGCTCTGCGGTGCGTGACGTGAGAGTCAGGCGAGATACCGAGCTGATACTCGCCAGCGCTTCGCCGCGAAAACCCAGGCTAATGATCGCTTCCAGATCGTCAAGAGAGGCAATTTTACTGGTGGCGTGCCGCGCCAGCGCCAGCGCCAGTTCGTCTTTCCTGATCCCGCAACCATTGTCACGGATACGGATCAGCTTCGCGCCGCCGCGCTCGATATCAATATCGATGCGCGTTGCCCCGGCATCAAGGCTGTTTTCCACCAGCTCTTTGACCACCGATGCAGGTCGCTCAACCACCTCACCTGCGGCAATCTGGTTCGCCAGTTGTGGCGGTAACACCTGAATCGGCATGCAAATTCCTTAGTTGATCAACGACTCACCCGGCGTAGCAGCGCTCGCGGTTTGCGCCGCACTTCCCTGCGGGGCCGACTGCATCGGATGCGCCTGGAAGTAGTTACGCAGCCCTTTGTAAATCGCATCGGCCAGTTGTTGCTGATACGCATCGCTCGCCAACAGACGTTCTTCACTGTAATTACTGATAAACCCGGTTTCCACCAGCACCGAGGGAATATCTGGCGAGCGCAGAACGCCCAGGCTGGCATGTTCTGGCCGCCGTTTATGCAGTGACCCAATCCGTTCGAGCTGGCCTAACATGTTGGTTGCCACATCATACCCTACGCGTTGGGAATGGCCGAACTGCAAATCCAGCACCGCCTGACTTAGGTACGGATCGGCCTGGCTGTTTGCCAGCACATCCCCCGCGCCGCCCAACAGCTCCGACTGTTTTTCATGTTCTTCAAGCCAGTTCGCCATTTCGCTGTTGGCGCGCCGGTTCGACAGCACCCACACGGAGGCACCCGTAGCGCTGCGGTTGGGCGCGGCATCGGCGTGAATCGACACCAGGAAGTTGGCGTTTTGCTTACGCGCCACGTCAGAGCGCCCCATCACAGAGATAAAATAATCCCCGTCACGGGTTAACACGCCTTTAAACATCGGATCATCATTAAGCAGCGTGCGCAGTTTACGGGCCACCGCGATAGTGACATTTTTCTCTCGCGTACCGCCGGGGCCGATCGCGCCGGGATCCTGCCCACCGTGCCCGGCATCAATGGCGATCACCACTTTGTCACCATTGCTGGATGTCGCTCTGGCCGCCGGGCGCGTCGCCGTATTGCTGCTGATCACGGCGGTAGTGCGATCGTTGCTGGTTTTAAACGGATTTCGAGCAGATTCAGTCGGACGCGGCGCCACCACCGGCGTTTCGACGCGTTTAGCGACGACTGGAGCGGGGGGGGGTGGCGGAGGCGTATCGGCGTTAATGGTAAAGACCACCGTGTAGTTTCCGCCACTCTGCCGTTTTACCGCCTCGGTTTTCCCGTTTTCGGTTAAATCCACCATCAGTCGTAGTGACTGTGGATCTTTCGCCGTGCCGGAACGAATGGTCTTCACCAGGTTATTACCGCTAAACATCAGCGGAAGCCCCTGAATGACCCCCGTTTGCTTAATATCCAGCGCAACGGTACGTTTGCCTTCATGGGAAAAGGCATAATCGGGATCGCCAATAAAACTGAGCGTAATACGCGCCTGTCGATCGCCGTTGGAGACCTGGATATCGGAGAGGCTGGCGGCTCCGGCCTGCGCGCACAGCAGAACCAGCATGGCCACCAACCCATTTCTGATACGATAAATCATCCCGCCACCTTTAAGGTTAACCGGCTAAACGCGCCAGCAACGAATCACCTGATGAGGAGACAGCACGGATGCGCGCCTCACGACCTTGCGCCTGGTAATCTATGTGTATTTCGACATCCGGGTCCGGGAGTACACCTTTACCCTGTTGCGGCCATTCCACCAGGCAAATGGCATCGTTGGCAAAATAATCGCGGATCCCCATAAATTCGAGCTCCTCGGGATCGGCAAGACGATACAGATCGAAGTGATAGACCATCAAGTTATCGAGAGAATAGGGTTCGACCAGCGTATAGGTTGGACTTTTTACATTACCGGAATGGCCTAACGCCTGCAGGAATCCCCGACTAAAGGTGGTTTTACCCGCGCCTAAATCACCGTAGAGATAGATCACGGTCGCGCCGTTGCAGGCCTTGGCTACCCGTTGTCCCAGGTCTAATGTTGCCTGTTCGTCAGGTAGCGGAATTACTCGATTCATCATGATAAACGTCAATCACATCAGGGTTAACAATACGCTGTAGCGTGGAAAAAAGATCGGTTGCCAACATGCCGCGCATACCGGCACGCGCCGCCAGAACATCGGCCGCCGCACCGTGAGCCACGCAGCCAGCACAGGCTGCATCATACGGGGTAAACTTCTGTCCGAGCAATGCGCCAATAATACCGGAAAGCACATCGCCCATGCCGCCGCTGGCCATGCCTGCGTTGCCGACATCAGCAATTCCCAACGCCTCCGGTTGTGCGGCAACCACCGTTCCCGCCCCTTTCAACACCGCAACGCCTCCGTAACGTTTTACCAGACGCTGTGCAGAATGTAAGCGATCGCTTTCAATTTCTGCGACAGAACACCCCAGTAACCGCGCGGCTTCTCCCGGATGCGGTGTGATGACGCGATTGTGACGTTTATCGGGATTGATTGCCAGCAGGTTCAACGCATCGGCGTCCCAGACCATCGGTTTACGGAAATTCTCGACTTTTTGCAGCGCTTTCTTCCCCCACTCCGCCTGCCCGAGCCCAGGGCCAATGATGATGACATCCGCCCATGCGAGGCTTTCGTCAAGAGACTGCGGCGTCAGTTCATGCACCATCAGTTCGGGACGAGCGGTCAGCAGTGGGGCGATATTTTCGCTGCGCGTCAGCACGCGTACCAGCCCCGCTCCGGCGCGCAGCGCCGCTTCACCGGCCAGTCGAATCGCTCCCGCCGTGCCGTGTTCGCCGCCGATCACCACCAGTCGACCGTGATCGCCTTTATGCGACGTTGCACGACGCGGAGAGAGCCAGTGCGCAAGTTGTGAGGCGTCAAAGCGTTGAATCGGCGCGTCCTGCCCTGTCAGCCAGTCGTCCAATCCCAGCGAATTAAAATGAAGGCGCCCGGTCACATCCCGGGCTTTCCCCGTCAGCAGACCGGGTTTCAGGACGATAAAGGTGACCGTGCGTTCGGCCCGGATGACCGCACCGGGCGTCGCGCCCGTTTGTGCCAGCAACCCGGAAGGAATGTCTATTGAGACAACAGGCGCAGGGTGGGCGTTTGCCCGTTCGATTAATTCAGACAACGGCTCGCGCGGCGCCTGGGTTAACCCGATCCCCAGAAGCGCATCAATAATCAGGTCGATATTTTCCGGCCAGGCAATCGCCGGGGAATGGATCACGCCTCCTGCATTCAGCCAGGCTTCCCGCGCCTGTGCGGCCTCCTCGGGCAGCGGCTTATCGCTTTCCAGCGCTACCAGGGTGACCAGAATCCCTGCTGCTTTCGCCAGCCTCGCCACCACATAGCCATCGCCACCATTGTTACCGTGACCGCAGAGCACCAACCAGCGCCGGGCATAAGGCCGGGACTCGCGCGCCACGTCAAACACCGCCTCGCCCGCTCGCAACATCAGTTCGAACAACGTGAGCCCCAGCGTGTCAGCAGCTTCTCGCTCCAGCCGTTTGATGTCATCGGCGGGCCAGATGGAGTGTGGTATACTGATGGGGTTTTTCTTCATTGTATGGTCCGTCATGTCAGAGCCCCTCGATCTCAATCAGTTAGCGCAAAATATTAAGCAGTGGGGGCTGGAACTGGGCTTTCAGCAGGTCGGTATTACCGATACTGACCTGAGCGAGTCCGAACCCAAACTGCAGGCGTGGCTGGACAAACAATACCACGGCGAAATGGACTGGATGGCGCGCCACGGCATGATGCGCGCGCGTCCTCATGAGCTACTGCCTGGCACACTTCGCGTCATCAGCGTGCGCATGAACTATCTTCCCGCCCACGCCGCGTTTGCCCGGACGCTGAAAAATCCCTCGCAGGGTTACATCAGTCGCTATGCCCTGGGCCGCGACTACCATAAGCTTTTACGCAACCGCCTCAAAAAGCTGGGTGAGAGGATTCAGCAGCACTGTGTCTCGCTGAATTTTAGACCTTTTGTCGACTCTGCGCCCATACTTGAGCGCCCGCTGGCAGAAAAAGCCGGTCTGGGATGGACAGGTAAGCACTCACTAATCCTCAACCGTGAGGCCGGGTCGTTTTTCTTTCTTGGTGAGTTACTGATTGATTTGCCCCTGCCGGTTGATGCTCCCGTGGAGGAAGGATGCGGAAAGTGCGTCGCCTGCATCACCACCTGTCCGACCGGGGCGATTATCGCCCCCTACACGGTGGATGCGCGTCGTTGCATCTCCTACCTCACCATCGAACTGGAAGGCGTAATCCCTGAAGCACTGCGACCATTGATGGGCAACCGGATCTACGGTTGTGATGACTGCCAGTTGATTTGCCCATGGAATCGCTACTCGCAGCTGACTGACGAAGACGATTTCAGTCCCCGTAAGCCGCTTCATGCGCCCGAGTTGATAGAGCTGTTCGCCAGAAATGAAGCCTGGTTTTTAAAAGTCACAGAAGGGTCAGCCATTCGTCGTATTGGTCATCTGCGCTGGCTGCGTAATATTGCGGTAGCACTCGGTAATGCGCCCTGGAGTGACGCCGCCCTTTCCGCACTGGAAAGCCGCCGGGGTGAGCACCCACTTCTTGATGAACACATTGAGTGGGCCGTCGCGCAGCAGATCGCGAAGCGAAACGCCGACGTGATCGAGGTGCAATCACCAAAGCAAAGGCGACTGGTTAATGCTATCGAAAAGGGACTTCCACGGGACGCCTGAATCGTCCACAGGCTGTGCATAAAAATAAAAACACATTGCTATTCAAGAACGAAAAAATCGTCAAGTGATCGCATTAACAATTTGTAATCTTAATTTAAACTTTGATTTCAGATAGTTATAAAGAAACTATTCACTTAGCGAAGTATTTGAATATTCCGTAGAAAAATCCGATGCTGTGGATAACTCTGTTCACAAGAGTATGACAGATACAAAACGAAACGACCCCAACGCATAAACGCACTGTGGTTGATTTTCTGGAGATAAGAATTTGGAGCGGGAAACGAGACTCGAACTCGCGACCCCGACCTTGGCAAGGTCGTGCTCTACCAACTGAGCTATTCCCGCTTAATCTTCGTCTTTCAAACTGCTGTCGCAATTCGAAATCCTGCGATTGGGTGGTCTGTGCTAAGAAGCACTTTCAAATTTTGGAGCGGGAAACGAGACTCGAACTCGCGACCCCGACCTTGGCAAGGTCGTGCTCTACCAACTGAGCTATTCCCGCTTAATCTTCGTCTTTCAAACTGCTGTCGCACTTCGAAATTCTGCGATTGGGTGGTCTGTGCTAAGAAGCACTTTCAAATTTTGGAGCGGGAAACGAGACTCGAACTCGCGACCCCGACCTTGGCAAGGTCGTGCTCTACCAACTGAGCTATTCCCGCTTAATCTTCGTCTTTCATGTTGCTGCTGTGTTGGCTGCCTTGCTGCAACATGAAATGCTTTGATTAAAATTTGTTGCTGCCGTAACGCATAATTCTCTGTCGTTACGGGAGGCGCATTATACGAGAAATCCTTTCTCCTGCAACCCCTTCAAACGCAATTTTTTGTGAATTTCGTTTGAGTGACGATTTTATCAGCAAAGCGAGTAATTTAGCGGCAATCTTCGGTATACGCAAGCTTCCCGGATGTAAACTGTAGGCCGGGTAAGGTAAAGCCGCCACCCGGCATAGCCACCTTTTAAAGCTTAATAAAATTCTCACGATAGTAAGCCAGTTCCGCCACCGACTCGCGGATATCATCCATCGCCTTGTGCGTTCCTTCCTTGCTCAAACCGTCCAGAATTTCGGGTTTCCAGCGACGAGCCAGCTCTTTCAGCGTGCTGACATCCAGGTAGCGGTAATGGAAATACGCTTCCAGTTCTGGCATGTACTTAAACAAAAAACGGCGATCCTGTCCGATGCTGTTCCCGCAGATTGGCGACTTACCCGCTGGCACCCACGCTTGCAAAAATTCAATCGTCGCCAGTTCCGCTTCACGTTCACCCATTGTGCTCGCCTTCACTCGCTCCACCAGCCCGCTCCCGGTATGGGTACGCACGTTCCAGTCATCCATCAGCGCCAGCTGTTCATCAGACTGATGAACAGCAATCGTTGGCCCTTCAGCCAGAATATTCAGGTTGGCATCGGTGACCAGTGTGGCGATTTCAATTATGCGATCGCGCTCGGGATCCAGACCGGTCATCTCCAGATCAATCCAAATCAAGTTGTTTTCATTGGCACTCATGCTATTTTCCACCCCTCATACG
Source organism: Citrobacter sp. RHB35-C17 (assembly GCF_013816795.1). Taxonomy (NCBI): domain Bacteria; kingdom Pseudomonadati; phylum Pseudomonadota; class Gammaproteobacteria; order Enterobacterales; family Enterobacteriaceae; genus Citrobacter; species Citrobacter sp. RHB35-C17. Next base: position 4,162,993 of record NZ_CP057150.1, read on the forward strand.
TCACATTCTGTGTGACTACTCTCAACTAGAATTGTGTGTATCATAGATGTTTTGCCCAACATGGGCGACCAGGAGCCAGTACGATTGAGTAAAAATAAACTCTCCAAAGGCCAACAGCGCCGCGTGAACGCTAATCACCAGCGTCGTCTTAAAACGTCTAAGGAGAAGCCAGACTACGATGACAACCTGTTTGGCGAGACCGCTGAAGGGATCGTCATTAGCCGTTTTGGCATGCATGCCGACGTCGAATCTGCCGACGGTGAAATTCACCGCTGCAACATTCGCCGGACGATCCGCTCGCTAGTGACCGGCGACCGTGTGGTCTGGCGTCCCGGCAAAGCGGCTGCGGAAGGGGTCAACGTCAAAGGCATCGTCGAGGCGGTGCATGAACGTACCTCGGTATTGACGCGCCCGGACTTCTACGATGGCGTAAAACCCATTGCCGCCAATATCGACCAGATTGTCATTGTCTCCGCAATTTTACCGGAGCTGTCACTCAATATTATCGACAGGTATCTGGTGGCCTGTGAGACATCGCAGGTTGAGCCGATCATCGTGCTCAACAAAATCGATCTGCTGGATGACGAAAGCATGGCGTTTGTGAATGAGCAGATGGATATCTATCGTCATATCGGTTATCGCGTGCTGATGGTCTCCAGCCACACTCAGGATGGTCTGAAACCGCTGGAAGAAGCGCTGACCGGGCGCATCAGCATCTTTGCCGGTCAGTCCGGCGTTGGGAAATCCAGCCTGCTCAACGCGCTGTTGGGTCTGCAGGAAGCCATTTTGACCAATGATGTCTCTGACAACTCCGGTCTGGGACAGCACACTACCACCGCGGCCCGCCTCTACCACTTCCCACATGGCGGCGACGTCATCGATTCCCCTGGCGTGCGTGAATTCGGCCTGTGGCACCTGGAGCCGGAACAAATCACCCATGGCTTTGTCGAATTTCATGACTATCTGGGGCTGTGCAAATATCGTGACTGTAAGCACGACACTGACCCAGGCTGCGCCATTCGTGCCGCCGTAGAGGACGGGAAAATTGCGGAAACCCGTTTCGAAAATTATCACCGTATTCTCGAAAGCATGTCGCAGGTAAAAACGCGTAAAAACTTTTCTGATACCGATGACTGACAACTAAGCTAAGCATCGCTAGAATCGTCCCCCTTTTTCAGGATCCGGCATCAACGCCGGGTCAGGAACGATAAAACAATAGCCTGGAGGCTACCTTGTTAAACTCATTTAAACTTTCGCTACAATACATTCTGCCGAAACTATGGCTCACTCGCCTGGCGGGCTGGGGCGCGAGCAAACGAGCGGGATGGCTGACTAAGCTGGTTATCGATCTGTTCGTGAAGTACTACAAGGTCGATATGAAAGAAGCGCAGAAGCCAGATACCGCCAGCTACCGCTCATTCAATGATTTCTTTGTCCGCCCACTGCGTGACGACGTTCGCCCGTTGAATACCGATCCGAACGTACTGGTCATGCCGGCTGACGGTGTCATCAGCCAGTTAGGCGCTATCGAAGAAGATAAGATCCTGCAGGCCAAAGGCCACAACTACAGCCTGGAAGCCCTGCTGGCTGGTAACTACCTGATGGCGGATCTTTTCCGTAACGGGTCGTTTGTGACCACCTATCTGTCACCGCGTGATTACCACCGCGTGCACATGCCATGTAACGGCATTCTGCGTGAGATGATTTATGTTCCGGGCGATCTGTTCTCGGTTAATCATCTGACGGCCCAGAACGTTCCAAACCTGTTTGCCCGTAATGAGCGTGTTATCTGCCTGTTCGATACGGAGTTTGGCCCAATGGCGCAAATTCTGGTCGGTGCTACGATTGTTGGCAGTATCGAAACCGTCTGGGCGGGAACCATCACGCCGCCGCGCGAGGGCGTGATCAAACGCTGGACCTGGCCTGCCGGAGAAAGCGAAGGCTCCGTGGCGCTGCTGAAGGGTCAGGAAATGGGTCGCTTTAAACTGGGCTCCACGGTGATCAACCTGTTTGCGCCAGGTAAAGTGAATCTGGTCGAGCAGCTTGAGAGCCTCTCTGTGACCAAAATTGGTCAGCCGCTGGCGATCTCCACAGAGACATTCGTTGCGCCAGTCGACGCCGAGCCTGCACCACTGCCAGATGAAGAGATCAAAGCTGAACACGACGCCAGTCCGCTGGTCGACGATAAGAAAGACGAAACCTAATAGTAGAAGGACGTTGCTGTGCGCCTGATTATCGCGTTTCTGATGGCCTGGTGCCTCAGCCAGGGGGCGTACGCTGCAACCGCCCCCGACGCCAAACAAATCACTCAGGAACTGGAGCAGGCGAAATCCGCAAAGCCTGCTCAGCCTGATGTTGTTGAAGCCCTTCAGTCTGCGTTGAACGCGCTCGAGGAACGTAAAGGTTCTCTCGAACGCGCACAGCAATATCAGCAGGTTATCGATAATTTCCCGAAAATGTCCGCCAGCCTGCGCGCGCAGTTAACCAATCTGCGCGATGAACCCCGCAGCGTATCGCCGGGCATGACGACTGATGCGCTGAATCAGGAAATTCTCCAGGTCAGTAGCCAGTTGCTGGAAAAAAGCCGTCAGGCCCAGCAGGAGCAGGAACGCGCCCGTGAGATTGCCGACTCATTAAGCCAACTGCCTCAGCAGCAAACCGATGCCCGCCGACAGCTCAACGAAATTGAACGCCGTATTGGCAGCGCCACCGGCAACACCCCGCTCAACCAGGCGCAAAATTTCAGCATGCAGGCTGAATCCGCTCGCCTGAAAGCGCTGGTTGATGAGCTGGAGCTGGCGCAGTTGTCGGCCAACAACCGTCAGGAACTGGCTCGTATGCGCTCGGAACTGGCGGAAAAACAGAGCCAGCAATTGGATGCGTATTTACAGGCACTGCGCAATCAGCTCAACAGCCAGCGCCAGCGTGAAGCCGAACGGGCGCTGGAAAGTACCGAGTTACTGGCGGAGAACAGCGCTGATTTACCGCCGGATATTGTCGCCCAGTTCAAAGTGAACCGGGAACTGTCAGCCGCGCTGAATCAGCAGGCGCAGCGCATGGATCTCGTCGCCTCTCAGCAACGTCAGGCCGCCAGCCAGACTCAGCAGGTACGTCAGGCGTTGACGACGCTGCGTGAACAGTCGCAATGGTTAGGCTCGTCTAACCTGTTGGGTGAAGCGTTACGCGCCCAGGTGGCACGTCTGCCGGAAATGCCCAAACCCCAGCAGTTGGATACTGAAATGGCGCAACTGCGCGTCCAGCGTCTGCGCTATGAAGATCAGCTCAATAAGCAGCCTCAGCTGCGCCAGCTCCATCAGGCGGACGGGCAGCCGCTCACCGCCGAACAAAACCGTATTCTTGAGGCGCAACTGCGCACCCAACGTGAGCTGCTGAATTCGCTGTTACAGGGCGGCGACACGCTGATCCTTGAACTGACCAAGCTGAAGGTCTCCAATAGCCAGCTTGAAGATGCGTTGAAAGAGGTGAACGAAGCGACCCACCGCTATCTGTTCTGGACCTCAGACGTTCGTCCAATGTCATTCTCCTGGCCGATAGATATCGTGCAGGATCTGCGTCGGCTGATCTCACTCGACACCTTCAGCCAGTTAGGTCAGGCCAGCGTGATGATGCTGACCAGCAGAGATACCCTGCTGCCGCTGTTTGGCGCGTTGATTCTGGTCGGGTTCAGCATTTACTCGCGTCGCCACTTTACCCGTTTTCTGGAGCGTTCTGCCGCCCGAGTGGGCAAGGTGACGCAGGATCACTTCTGGCTGACGCTGCGTACCGTATTCTGGTCGATACTGGTGGCCTCGCCGCTGCCAGTACTGTGGATGACGCTGGGATACGGACTGCGCGAGGCCTGGCCTTATCCGCTTGCCGTCGCGATAGGCGATGGCGTCACGGCGACGGTGCCGCTGCTGTGGGTCGTGATGATTTGCGCGACATTTGCCCGGCCCAATGGCCTGTTTATCGCCCACTTTGGCTGGCCGCGCGAACGCGTGTCGCGTGCGATGCGTTATTACCTGATGAGCATCGGGCTTATCGTACCGCTAATCATGGCGCTCATCATGTTCGATAACCTGAACGATCGGGAGTTCTCCGGCTCGCTCGGTCGTCTGTGCTTTATGCTGATTTGCGGCGCGCTGGCGCTGGTCACCCTGAGCCTGAAGAAAGCCGGGATCCCGCTCTATCTCGATAAAGAAGGCAGCGGCGACAATATCGTGAACAGCATGCTGTGGAACCTGATGATAGGCGCGCCGGTGGTGGCGATACTGGCTGCCGCCGTGGGCTATCTGGCGACGTCACAGGCGCTGCTGGCGCGACTGGAAACCTCCGTCGCCATCTGGTTCCTGCTGTTGGTGATTTATCACGTCATTCGCCGCTGGATGCTGATTCAGCGTCGCAGACTGGCCTTTGACCGTGCCAAGCACCGCCGTGCGGAAATGTTGGCCCAGCGCGCCCGTGGCGAAGAAGAGCCGGCTCATTCAACCAGTCTGGAAGGGACCATCGACGTTGATGAGAGCGAAGTCGATCTTGATGCTATCAGCGCCCAGTCGCTCCGTCTGGTGCGCTCCATCCTGATGCTGATCGCCCTGCTGTCGGTCATTGTGCTGTGGTCGGAAATTCACTCCGCATTCGGCTTCCTCGAAAACATCTCGCTGTGGGACGTCACCTCGACGGTGCAAGGGGTTGAAAGTTTAGAACCCATTACGCTGGGCGCGGTGCTGATCGCGATTCTGGTGTTTATCATCACCACCCAACTGGTGCGTAATCTGCCTGCGCTTCTCGAGCTGGCGTTGCTACAACACCTCGATCTCACGCCGGGTACCGGCTATGCCATTACCACCATCACCAAGTACCTGCTGATGTTAATTGGCGGTCTGGTGGGCTTCTCGATGATCGGGATTGAGTGGGCGAAACTGCAATGGCTGGTGGCGGCACTCGGCGTCGGTCTGGGCTTTGGTTTGCAGGAAATTTTCGCCAACTTTATCTCCGGCCTGATCATCCTGTTTGAAAAGCCGATTCGTATTGGTGACACCGTGACCATTCGCGATCTGACAGGCAGCGTAACGAAGATCAATACCCGCGCGACGACCATCAGCGACTGGGACCGCAAAGAGATCATCGTGCCGAACAAAGCGTTTATCACCGAGCAGTTCATCAACTGGTCGCTGTCTGATTCCGTGACACGTGTGGTGCTGACCATTCCGGCCCCATCCGATGTGAACAGCGAAGAGGTGACGCAAATCCTGCTGACCGCCGCACACCGCTGCTCGTTAGTCATCGATAACCCGGCGCCAGAAGTCTTCCTTGTGGACTTACAACAGGGGATTCAGATCTTCGAACTGCGTATCTATGCCGCCGAGATGGGTCATCGCATGCCACTGCGCCATGAAATCCACCAGTTGATTCTGGCAGGCTTCCGCGAGCACGGTATCGATATGCCGTTCCCACCATTCCAGATGCGTCTGGAAAGTTTGAATGGCCGACAAACAGGAAAAACGCTCAGTTCTGCCGGCAGAAGAAGTCGTCCGGCGGGGAGTTTGTAAATCGTTTGTACGTGTATCAGCAGAGGTTGGTTGTATTCCATCAGCCAATCTCTACTTTTTAGAGGCATAAATGATATCGAATAATAAAACGCCATAACCAAAAACTCAGCAGAGTTAAAACAACAAAATATTGCCAAATACTGCGATGTTTTTTCCATATAATCACATAGAGGAAAGGGATAAAGATGGGTAGTGTTATTATCATTCCAGCTGCGCGAATATCGTCATTTTCAATATACATCATGACATCACAGATGTTTTTAATTCCCCTTCCATCGATAAACCATTCCTTACTTTGCGTTGACAACATGGTTATCAATAAAATACAAACCACGCCTCCTATAAAATTCAAAACAAAAGCTGTCCAGTTCATTTAATTTCCTTGCGAAATCTTTTGTAGAATATCTTTCTTTTCTATAATTCGTCGGCCATATTCACTATATTCACGTTCTGCAGAGCCCGGTAATTTTCTAATCGAGAGAATAATATCTTCTTTGGCCCGTATAAGTCCGCGATTATACCTGGACCCCGCTAATATAATTTGCTCATCAGTCAGGTGAAGAGTATCAGTATCTGGATTATCATAGAGAATAAGGTCATGTAAATGGAATGCTACAACACGAATGTTAAAACTGTCATCGAGTAAGCATTGTGATAACCTAAATTGCTGAAAATGCGAAAGCGTGTTTGGGTGAATACCGATTGTTCTGGCAGCGACGCCTATCTGGATCGCGATAGAACCAATAGATGTTGCATTGGACAACTCATTGTTGTTCTTTCCCAGGAGCGCTTCTATTACTTGTCTGAATTGCAGAACGCCAACACCATTGAATCTCTCCGGAGTTCCCCTTACTTCAGCCACCGCAACACCCGCAAGGAGTAACTCGGGTATGCACGCTTCATAAGCATATTGTTTAATTTTTATTCGATGATGTACTAACCAGGCAGTTTTGTAATACCAAAGATATGCTTTTCCTGTCATAAAATACCAATTAGTGGGCAACGCATACCAACGGAAAAAATCCCAACCATTCCAATGAGGGAAACCATATTCATCAATATCACAAAAAGGAGGCGAACTGATCACGATAACAATCCCATGATAGACCTCACTATTGAAAAGACAATAGCTCTTTCGTCACTGCTCAGGATGAGATAGACATCACAATTATAAAAACGCATGTCAGCCTAACACAATATTATTCCAATAAAAAATTCAAGCCATCTATAAAAACAATAAAATATATAATGCCGTTTATATATTCACACAGCACGTTATATATAAAGAAAAATATAGCTTCTGCAATTAATATCCATCTAATGGTTAAATAAATATCTTGTGCAAAATAAATATATGATGAAGTCGTTCATACTAACCATCTACAGCGACTTAACGTTGAAACCTTAAGGTAGAAGTTACAAAAATAAAATGTGGGCGTTAAATATTAACTGAAAAGCATTCTTTAAAGCGGCGAGAAAAAACACGCCGCTTTGCTTTTTTGATTGAACAAGTTATGCGCGATCAACAGTAAACGCGATCACTTCCGCGAGGCTTTCTGCGCCCAGCGCCAGCATCACCAGACGATCCACACCCAGTGCGACGCCAGAACAGTCCGGCATACCAACTTTCAACGCCTCAATCAGATTATTATCGATCGGCTGCTGCGGCAGTCCGCGCGCGGCACGCTTACGGTTATCCTGTTCAAAACGTTGCTGCTGTTCACGCGCATCCGTCAACTCATGGAAACCATTCGCCAGCTCAATACCTTTGAAGTAGACCTCGAAACGTTCCGCTACACGGTGATCTTCCGTACTGATCTGCGCCAGTGATGCCTGGCTTGCCGGGAAGTGATACACAAACGTCGGTTTCTCTTTACCAATGTGCGGCTCAACGCCCATCGCAAACAGCAGTTGCAGTAAGGTATCGCGATCTTCTTCCGTATCGGCAATGTTGCTTAAATCCAGCTTTGCAGCAACTTCACGCAGTTGCGTTTTATCCGCAGACAGCGGATCAATCTCCAGATGACGCTGGAACGCTTGCTGATAAGAGAGGCTCTCCGCCGCCGGGCATTCCAGCACCTGCTGCAGCAAATCATCCACTTCGTTCATCAACCGGTACATGTCGTAATGGGGACGATACCACTCGAGCATAGTAAATTCGGGGTTGTGATGACGCCCCATCTCTTCATTACGGAAGCTACGGCACAGCTGAAAGACCGGACCACACCCTGCAACCAGCAGACGCTTCATGTGATATTCCGGGCTGGTCATTAAATAGAGGTTCATCCCTTGAGAGTGACCGGGGCCGACGAAACGCGTTTCGAACGGGAACAGATGAATGTCTGTGACCGTCGCCTGGCTCATGCAGGGCGTCTCAACCTCCAGCACGCCGCGATCGGCAAAGAAACGACGAATTTCCGTCATAATTGCCGCGCGTTTTAACAGGTTAGGTATGGACGCGCTCGGCTGCCAGGTTGCCGTTTCGCTCATGGTTCTTTCTCCAGTTTAAGACAAGGGCACGAAGTCTACTCGTAACGCGGCAATGAAACAAATTTTGCTCAGGAATACTCCGACACGGCTGAAGAGTTAAAAAACCGTAAAGCGATGGTTTAGTAATTAAATTAATCAAGATCACTGATAATTCCGGCCTCTGACACGCTAAAAAAATCGAACACGTCAAATTTCCCACTCATCGCAGAGACTATACTGTTGTACCTATAAAGGAGCAGTGGAAACGCATTCGCACCCCACCTGTTTCAGGGGTTTTACCCGAAATATGTGGTGGCGAAATTACAATAATCTGGAGGAATGTCGTGCAAACCTTTCAAGCCGATCTTGCCATTATAGGCGCCGGTGGCGCGGGATTACGCGCTGCAATTGCCGCAGCGCAGGCAAATCCTAATGCAAAAATCGCACTGATTTCAAAAGTGTACCCAATGCGCAGTCACACCGTGGCTGCTGAAGGGGGCTCAGCTGCTGTCGCCCAGGATCATGACAGCTTCGACTACCATTTTCACGATACGGTAGCGGGCGGAGACTGGCTGTGTGAACAGGATGTCGTGGATTATTTTGTCCATCACTGTCCTACCGAAATGACCCAACTGGAACAATGGGGCTGCCCGTGGAGTCGTCGCGAAGACGGCAGCGTCAACGTTCGTCGCTTTGGCGGGATGAAAATTGAGCGTACCTGGTTTGCTGCGGATAAAACCGGCTTCCATATGCTGCATACCCTGTTCCAGACTTCTCTGCAGTTCCCGCAGATCCAACGCTTTGACGAACACTTCGTCCTGGATATCCTGGTCGATGATGGTCATGCTCGCGGCCTGGTGGCGATGAACATGATGGAAGGCACGTTGGTACAGATTCGTGCTAACGCGGTAGTAATGGCGACAGGCGGCGCAGGCCGTGTGTATCGCTATAACACCAACGGCGGCATCGTGACCGGTGACGGCATGGGCATGGCGCTGAGCCACGGCGTTCCACTGCGTGACATGGAATTTGTTCAGTATCACCCGACCGGTCTGCCGGGCTCCGGTATTCTGATGACGGAAGGCTGTCGTGGTGAAGGCGGTATTCTGGTCAACAAAAACGGCTACCGTTATCTGCAGGATTACGGCATGGGTCCGGAAACTCCGCTGGGCGAGCCGAAAAACAAATATATGGAACTCGGTCCGCGCGACAAAGTTTCTCAGGCTTTCTGGCACGAATGGCGTAAAGGCAACACCATCTCCACGCCGCGTGGCGATGTTGTACATCTCGACCTGCGTCATCTGGGCGAGAAGAAACTGCTGGAACGTCTGCCGTTCATCTGTGAACTGGCGAAAGCTTATGTGGGCGTCGATCCAGTGAAAGAACCGATTCCGGTGCGTCCGACCGCGCACTACACCATGGGCGGTATCGAAACCGATCAGAACTGCGAAACCCGCATCAAAGGTCTGTTTGCCGTCGGCGAATGTTCTTCTGTGGGTCTGCACGGCGCGAACCGTCTGGGCTCTAACTCTCTGGCTGAGCTGGTGGTCTTTGGTCGTCTGGCAGGCGAGCAGGCGATGGAGCGTGCAGCAACGGCGGGCACTGCTAACGACGCAGCCCTTGACGCACAGGTTGCTGGCGTTGAACAACGTCTGAAAGACCTGGTCAACCAGGAAGGTAACGAGAACTGGTCGAAGATCCGCGACGAAATGGGGCTTTCGATGGAAGAAGGTTGCGGTATTTACCGTACACCGGAACTCATGCAGAAAACCGTGGATAAGCTGGCCGAACTGCAGGAGCGCTTCAAGCGCGTTCGCATCACCGACACCTCCAGCGTATTCAATACCGATCTGCTGTACACCATCGAGCTGGGTCACGGCCTGAACGTCGCTGAGTGTATGGCGCATTCCGCGCTGGCGCGTAAGGAATCACGCGGCGCACACCAACGTCTGGACGAAGGTTGCACCGAACGTGACGACGTCAACTTCCTCAAACATACTCTCGCCTTCCGCGATGCTGATGGCACGACTCGCCTCGACTATAGCGACGTGAAAATCACCACGCTGCCGCCGGCAAAACGTGTTTACGGTGGCGAAGCGGAAGCAGCCGATAAGAAGGAGAAGGCTAATGGCTGAGATGAAAAACCTGAAAGTTGAGGTGGTGCGTTATAACCCTGAGACCGACACCGCGCCGCACAGTGCTTTCTATGAAGTGCCTTATGATGAAACCACGTCACTGCTGGACGCGCTGGGCTACATCAAAGATAACCTGGCACCAGACCTGAGCTATCGCTGGTCCTGCCGTATGGCGATCTGCGGCTCCTGCGGCATGATGGTCAACAATGTGCCGAAACTGGCATGCAAAACCTTCCTGCGTGATTACACCAACGGTATTAAGGTGGAAGCGCTGGGTAACTTCCCGATTGAGCGCGATCTGGTCGTCGATATGACGCACTTTATCGAAAGTCTGGAAGCAATTAAGCCGTACATCATCGGTAACCCGCGTACGCCGGATCAGGGACCAAATATCCAGAGCCCGGCGCAGATGGCGAAGTATCACCAGTTCTCTGGTTGCATCAACTGTGGTCTGTGCTATGCCGCATGTCCGCAGTTCGGCCTGAACCCTGAGTTCATCGGACCGGCTGCAATTACCCTGGCGCATCGTTACAACGAAGATAGCCGCGACCACGGTAAGAAGGAGCGTATGGCACAGTTGAACAGCCCGAACGGCGTATGGACCTGTACTTTCGTGGGCTACTGCTCCGAAGTTTGTCCGAAGCACGTCGATCCGGCGGCTGCCATTCAGCAGGGTAAAGTAGAAAGCTCGAAAGACGTTCTTATCGCTACCCTGAAACCACGCTAAGGAGTGCAACATGACGACTAAACGCAAACCCTATGTGCGGCCGATGACGTCCACCTGGTGGAAAAAATTGCCGTTTTATCGCTTTTACATGCTGCGCGAAGGCACAGCCGTTCCGACAGTCTGGTTCAGCATTGAGCTGATTTTCGGCCTGTTCGCACTGAAGCATGGTGTCGAATCCTGGGCGGGCTTCGTCGGTTTTCTGCAAAACCCGGTGGTGGTGATCCTCAACGTGATCGCCCTGGCGGCAGCACTGCTGCACACCAAAACCTGGTTTGAGCTGGCGCCGAAAGCCGCCAACATCATCGTAAAAGACGAAAAAATGGGGCCAGAGCCGATCATCAAAGGTCTCTGGGCAGTTACTGTGGTGGCGACCGTAGTCATACTGTTTGTTGCCCTGTTCTGGTAAGGAGTCCGGGATGATTAATCCAAATCCAAAACGTTCTGACGAACCCGTATTCTGGGGTCTGTTTGGCGCAGGCGGTATGTGGGGTGCGATTATCGCGCCAGTGATGGTTCTGCTGGTGGGGATTCTGCTGCCGCTGGGTCTGTTCCCGGGCGATGCCCTGAGCTATGAGCGTGTTCTGGCGTTTGCTCAGAGCTTTATCGGCCGTGCTTTCCTGTTCCTGATGATTGTCCTGCCGCTGTGGTGTGGCTTACACCGTATGCACCACGCGATGCATGACCTGAAAATCCATGTGCCGGCTGGCAAATGGGTGTTCTACGGTCTGGCAGCCATCCTGACCGTCGTCACGGCGATTGGCATTCTGTCCGTCTAACGTCATCCGCCCTCTTGTCTGCTGATAAGAGGGCGTTTTTATCATTCCCGCCATTATTTCCCCCACCAGGTTCTACACTTAGGAAAAAACACCCTAAGGATAAAACTATGCGCCTGCTCCCCATCGTTGCCGCTGTAACCGCTGCGTTTCTGGTGGTCTCCTGTAGTACCCCAACCCCGCCACAGGGCGTTACCGTGGTGAATAACTTCGATGCCAAACGCTACCTCGGAACCTGGTACGAAATTGCCCGCTTTGATCATCGCTTTGAACGCGGACTGGAGAAGGTCACGGCGACTTATAGCCAGCGCGATGACGGTGGCCTTACTGTCATCAATAAAGGCTGGAATCCGGACAGGAACAGATGGCAGCAAAGTGAAGGAAAAGCCTATTTTACCGGTGACCCAAGCCGCGCAGCGCTGAAGGTTTCGTTCTTTGGGCCTTTCTACGGCGGGTATAACGTTATCGCGCTCGACAGAGAGTACCGACACGCGCTGGTCTGCGGCCCGGATCGCGACTACTTGTGGATACTCGCCCGCACGCCAACCATTTCTGACGAAATGAAGCAGCAGATGCTGGCCGTCGCGACCCGGGAAGGGTTTGATGTCAATAAACTTATCTGGGTGAAGCAGCCCGGCGGTTAGTGGGTGCTTAATTTCAGACCAATAATACCGACAACGATTAACGCCAGACTTGCCAGACGCATGGGATTGGCCGATTCGCCCAGCAGCAGAATACCGGTGATGGCGGCACCGACGGCGCCAATCCCTGTCCACACGGCATACGCGGTACCCACGGGTAGCGTTTTCATCGCCCACGCAAGGAGCGCCATACTGACGATCATCGCGGCAATGGTGATGATACTCGGTGTCAGGCGACTAAAACCGTGGGTATATTTCAGCCCCACCGCCCAAACGACTTCAAGCAGACCGGCGATTAATAAGATTATCCAGGACATATCAGGCTCCAGAGAAATGGGGCCGTCCCCGATGAAAGAAGCGTTCGCAGGTCGTCCTGCAAAGCTGAAGGTGGAAAAAACATTCTTGCCCGAGCGGCGGTGAATTTCAACATTTTTATCTTTCCGCACCTAAAAGCTTGAATTAGGCGCATTTCGCTGCGTATTTTGCGCATTCAGCACTCATCCGACTTCTCTATGATGGGACGCTTTCTGAAGTCAGGAAGCCATTTGCCTTACTTCTGAATGCGAAAACGCTATGTTGAAAATATTAGTGATTGACCGTTGCCACTTCACCCGCACAGGGATCGAGGCATGGCTTAATCATTCCGAACTCTTTAATACGTCGTTTCTGGTCTCTGGGCTCAATAATCTCTTACTGGTTAAAGAGCACATCCAACAGTGGAAACCTCACCTGGTTATTGCGGACTTATACGGGTTTCTCAACGACACCCTGTCGGCCGAGTCCATTGCCCCATTTTTCCTCGCCTGCGGCAGCAGTCCGTTGATATTACTGGAGTCAGGAGGCGTGATGGTAGAGACGCAGCGCTATCCTGTCTGTGCGTCATTAACCAAGCAGGTCTCTCTGGCGATACTGGCTGAAAATATCCACAACGCCCTGCTGAGCGGCTCGGTATCGGAAGCGCCCGGCAATGCCTCGACGCTGCTTACACCACAGGAAGAGAAAGTACTGACGATGTGGATGGAGGGGGCGAGTAACAACGCGATTGCCTGTGCGCTCAGTATTCATGGCAAAACGGTGTACACCTACAAACGCAATATCCGCATGAAGTTACACATGGATAATCGCTTTTCGCCGTTTCTTGCGCCAGCCGAACTGAAAAATTAACGGCACGACAACACTGCCGTACCGTTTTCACCGTTACTGCTGAGCTTTGGTTGCTGCGCCTGAAATAGCGTTGCCGCCGTCGGAGATGTCTTCGCCCACACCACGTGTGGTGTTACACGCAGTCAACACGGAGGAAAGTACTAACACAGAAAAGATCGCTGCAATTGTCTTTTTAACCATAACGTCTTCCTTTTCTAGCCAATGTTATTTGTGTAGTGCCACTTAATCATAGACAAGATCCCGAACAATGCCGGGAGATAGACGCTTTTTAGGACGATGAGAAGAAAATTAACTGGCCGCGTGGGAAATGGAATTGCCGAGGTGCTTAATATCCTCACCAAAGCCGCGCGCGGTATTGCAGCCCGCCAGCAACGAGGTGGTGAGAAGAATCAGTGTTACAAGACCGAGAAGACGTTTCATCATTCCTGCCCTGGATAAACAATGGCGCAGCAAAGTTGCTGCACCATAATGAGCTAAACGCGCAGATTATTTAACGCGGGAAACGTATTCGCCTGAACGCGTATCCACTTTAATCACTTCGCCAATCTGAACGAACAGAGGCACTTTAACTACGGCGCCAGTAGACAGCGTTGCTGGCTTACCACCTGTACCAGCGGTATCGCCTTTCAGACCCGGATCGGTATCAACGATTTCCAGTTCAACAAAGTTCGGCGGCGTCACGGAGATAGGCTGACCGTTCCACAGGGTCACGATGCACTCAGCCTGATCCAGCAACCATTTTCCGCTATCGCCAATCGCTTTAGCATCTGCGGAAAGCTGCTCGAAGGTTTCGTTGTTCATGAAGTGCCAGAACTCGCCGTCGTTGTACAGGTAAGTCAGGTTCATATCTACAACGTCAGCGCCTTCAGCAGAGTCAGTCGACTTGAAGGTTTTCTCAACGCGAGTACCGGTCAGCAGGCGACGCAGTTTCACGCGCGCAAAAGCCTGACCTTTACCTGGTTTAACGAATTCGCTGGCTTCAACCGCATAAGGTTCGCCGTCCAACATGATTTTAAGACCAGCACGAAAATCGTTGCTATAGTACGTTGCCATAAGGCCCTCTGAAAATTGTTAACTGGTAGCTAAGCCACAAAATGGCGCATATTGTAACCCTAAATACCCCATCCAGAGAAGATTGGTTATCGCAACTTGCCGATGTTGTGACCAATCCCGATGAACTCCTGCGTCTTTTGAATATAGACGCAGATGAAAAACTGTTGGCTGGACGCGACGCCAAACGGCTGTTCGCCCTGCGCGTGCCGCGTGCATTTATCGCACGTATGGAAAAAGGCAATCCTGACGATCCGCTTTTACGTCAGGTACTTACCTCCGAAGATGAGTTTATTACCGCGCCGGGTTTCTCCACCGATCCGCTGGAAGAACAGCATAGCGTCGTACCGGGACTGCTGCATAAATACCGTAACCGGGCGCTGCTGCTGGTGAAAGGCGGCTGTGCGGTAAATTGTCGCTATTGCTTCCGTCGCCACTTTCCGTACGCCGAAAATCAGGGAAATAAGCGAAACTGGCAGACGGCGCTGGACTACATTAGCGCGCACACCGAGCTGGATGAGATCATTTTCTCCGGCGGCGATCCGCTGATGGCCAAAGATCATGAGCTGGACTGGCTGCTCACACAACTGGAAGCCATTCCCCATATCAAACGTCTGCGTATTCACAGTCGCCTGCCCATCGTCATCCCTGCGAGGATTACGGAGGGGCTGGTTGCCCGCTTCACCCGTTCTTCGCTGCAGATCCTGCTGGTGAATCACATTAACCACGCTAACGAGGTGGATGACGCGTTTCGAAAAGCAATGGCGAAACTACGCATCGCAGGCGTTACGCTGCTCAATCAGAGCGTCCTGTTGCGTGGCGTCAATGATAACGCGCAGACGCTGGCGACCCTCAGTAATGCGCTGTTTGATGCGGGCGTCATGCCCTATTACCTGCACGTGCTGGATAAAGTGCAAGGGGCGGCGCATTTCATGGTGACGGATGATGACGCGCGCCAGATTGTGCGTGAACTGCTCACCCTGGTCTCGGGTTATATGGTGCCCAAACTGGCGCGGGAAATTGGCGGCGAACCGAGTAAAACGCCACTGGATTTACAACTGCGTCAACAATAACCTCGCAATCAGGTGTCCGTATCCGGACACCTGTCACCAAAACCCCGGATTCCCCCATTCTGTATGCTATTTTAGCGACACCTTGCGAACTATATATTTAAAAATCATATGTATAAGTCGCAACTAATCGCTGAATTTATTATTGGTGAGGGAGAACCGTTATGGCTATCAGTATCAAAGGAGTGAATACGGGTGTTATTCGTAAAGCGAACGAATTCATCGCGCTGGCGTTGAAAATTAAAGAGCTAAGGAACAAGGAATCGCTGTTTTTTCTACCTGCGCTGGAATTACGCGATCTGCTGATTGCCGTGGAAAGTCGTCTGTACCAGAAACAGCAACTGAACACTGCCGAACGTCAGCACTACGAAAAAACGCGCGATGCTATCAGCAAGAAAATGCAGGAAAACATTCCCGCGATGGTGGAAAACGAACTTCGACATGCGGATATTCATCGCCGTGTCACCGCCGTCGCCTTAACTGACGCGAGTGGTGACAACATCACACTGACCTTCACGCTTCACGATGGCACAACTTGCGACCTGCGGGTGAACGAATTGCAGATTGATACTTTGGTGTATGCCATTATTCGGGCGATAGAGAACGCGGGTATGCGGGAACTGGCACTGAGGATCTCCTCGTTGCTGGATTTTTTGCCGCTGTACGATGCGGACTGTCTGGACCATGAGCGACTGGAATACGACGCCTACACGCAGTCAGAGTGGAAACACGCGCTTTTCACGCATTATCTTGCGGTACTTTATCGTTTTACGGATGAAACAGGAAAGGAACGGTTCTGCGGCGCTGTCGTGAAAACCCGCGTTCCATCGGGTAGTAAAGAGGCGGAAGCCATTTCCCGTCGTGTACTCGACTTTAGCCCGAGGCTGAAAAAGCTGGCAGGTAAATCGTGTCAGGCTTTTGTCAGAACGCTGACGGCGGATAAAGCGCAGACGCTGACCCAGGAGCAATGCCTGCGCGCGCTACATCATTTACGGATTCAGTCCGTTAACGCCGCAACACAGCACGCCTGATGGCGCTGCGCTTATCAGGCCTACGACATAACTTCGAGTCATTACACAAAATCATTCAATCAGAATCGCGGCGGCAAGCGAAGAAATCCCCAGGAGCATAGATAACTATGTGACTGGGGTTTCACAGCGCAGCCAACAAAGAGGCTGGTTGAAGGATGAAGTGTAATCAATTAGGGCACTTATAAACCTGGCCAATCATCTCACTGGCCGTCGGGACAAAGCTGGATAACATGCCCTGGCTCGGGCTGCTGACGCCATAAATCACGTTGCCGCCCATCGCTGCTGCCTGGTTGCGCAGGTCATTTGCCGCACCACGCATAGAACCGCCTTCTTCACCGTGCTGACCTGAAAGCCAGTTGCTTTGCTTCCCGGTGGCCGTGCCAATCAACTGACATTCAGCGCCTGGCTTCTCTTCCACAAAGCGAACACTTTGCCCTGCGGAACTCAGTTCGTTGCTGGAGCTACAACCCGCCATCAGTAGCGCGGCACCGACGATCCCTGCTAAATATTTCACGTGCATGTTATTCCCCATAATCAATGAGCTGGACGTTTTGTCCGTCACTGAATCTTATACTAAAAAGATGACCAAAAGAAAAACCCCCGAACATTTCTGCCCGGGGGTTTCTCATTTCTGGGAGATTAACACCCTGCAGCCTGAAGGATGCAGGGTGTAGGCGATTACATCATGCCGCCCATACCACCCATGCCGCCCATACCACCAGCAGCACCTAAGTCAGGCGCGTCGCCTTTCGGCAGGTCGGTTACCATGCACTCGGTGGTAATCATCAGGCCAGCCACAGAAGCCGCGTACTGCAGAGCAGAACGGGTGACTTTGGTTGGATCCAGGATACCCATATCGATCATGTTGCCGTATTCTTCGGTCGCTGCGTTGTAACCGTAGTTGCCATCGCCCGCTTTCACGGTGTTAGCGACAACAGACGGTTCTTCGCCGCAGTTCAGAACGATCTGACGCAGCGGAGATTCCATTGCGCGCAGCGCAACTTTGATACCGACGTTCTGATCTTCGTTCTGACCTTTCAGGCCAGCGATTTTGGAGGCTACGCGAATCAGCGCCACGCCACCACCGGCAACCACGCCTTCTTCTACCGCAGCACGGGTCGCGTGCAGGGCATCTTCAACGCGGGCTTTTTTCTCTTTCATTTCAACTTCAGTCGCAGCACCAACTTTGATGACTGCCACGCCGCCTGCCAGTTTCGCTACGCGCTCCTGCAGTTTTTCGCGGTCGTAGTCGGAGGTGGCTTCTTCGATCTGCTGACGAATCTGAGTCACACGACCCTGGATTGCCGCTTCGTCACCCACGCCATCGATGATGGTGGTGGTGTCTTTGTTGATCACAACGCGTTTTGCCTGACCCAGGTCTTCCAGCGTTGCTTTTTCCAGCTCCATACCGATCTCTTCAGAGATCACGGTACCGCCAGTCAGAGTCGCGATATCCTGCAGCATCGCTTTACGACGATCGCCGAAACCAGGAGCTTTAACCGCAGCCACTTTCACGATGCCGCGCATGGTGTTAACCACCAGCGTTGCCAGCGCTTCGCCTTCCACATCTTCAGCGATGATCAGCAGCGGTTTGCCTGCTTTCGCAACGGCTTCCAGAACCGGCAGCATTTCGCGGATGTTGGAGATTTTCTTGTCAGCCAGCAGGATGAACGGGCTTTCCAGTTCTACTGCGCCAGTTTCCGGCTTGTTGATGAAGTACGGTGACAGGTAGCCACGGTCGAACTGCATACCTTCAACGACGTCCAGTTCGTCCTGCAGACCGGTACCGTCTTCCACGGTAATCACGCCTTCTTTACCGACTTTGTCCATCGCTTCTGCGATCAGTTTACCTACGGTTTCGTCGGAGTTAGCAGAGATGGTACCCACCTGAGCAATGGCTTTAGAGTCGGAGCACGGTACGGACAGCGCTTTCAGTTCTTCAACCGCAGCCGCAACCGCTTTGTCGATACCACGTTTCAGGTCCATCGGGTTCATACCCGCAGCAACGGCTTTCAGACCTTCGGTGATGATGGACTGAGCCAGTACGGTCGCAGTGGTGGTACCGTCGCCTGCTGCGTCATTCGCTTTAGAGGCGACTTCTTTCACCATCTGCGCGCCCATGTTTTCGAACTTGTCTTCCAGTTCGATTTCACGTGCTACGGAAACACCATCTTTAGTGATGGTCGGTGCGCCGAAGGATTTGTCCAGAACGACGTTACGGCCTTTCGGACCGAGGGTGACTTTCACTGCGTCTGCCAGTACGTTTACGCCGCGCAGCATTTTCACACGAGCGTCGTTACCGAATTTTACGTCTTTAGCTGCCATTTTCTCTTTCCCTTAAATTCGTATGTTCAGTGTCGTTCGCGGATTACGCTTCAACAATTGCCAGGATGTCGCTTTCAGACATGATCAACACTTCTTCATTGTCGATCTTCTCAGATTTCACACCGTAACCATCGTTGAAAATCACGATGTCGCCGACTTTCACGTCCAGCGGTTGCACGGTACCGTTATCCAGGATGCGACCCTTACCGACAGCGATGATTTCGCCACGAGTTGATTTACCCGCTGCAGAACCGGTCAGAACGATGCCGCCAGCAGATTTGGACTCAACTTCTTTACGTTTAACGATCACGCGATCATGTAACGGACGAATACTCATTGATAGCTCTCCTTTGAGAAAGTCATTATCAGTTATGGGTGACGCCGGCCCGCTAAGGTTCCCGGCTAGTGACCAGAGAGATGGGGATGGGTTTTTGCCCCTTCAAGGGGCAATGTGAAAAAAAATTCTGATCAGCAAAAAATCCTGTAAAAACCCTACTTACCTCACATTTCTCGCCTATTTAATCGCTGGCGTCATAAGCAAATCTGATTGTGATAACATCGAAAACCTGCGCAGTGGCCTGGCATTCAGGCGCAAACGGATAACAACTCATGAGTGGACTGAAACAAGAGCTTGGATTGGCTCAGGGTATTGGCCTGTTGTCGACATCATTATTGGGAACAGGCGTGTTTGCCGTCCCGGCCCTGGCGGCACTGGTAGCAGGCAACAACAGCCTGTGGGCCTGGCCAGTTTTGATTGTGCTGGTGTTTCCCGTTGCGATTGTGTTTGCCCTGCTAGGCCGACATTACCCCAGCGCAGGCGGCGTCGCACATTTCGTCGGCATGGCGTTTGGCCCACATCTTGAACGGGTCACCGGCTGGCTGTTTTTGTCCGTCATTCCCGTGGGTCTTCCTGCTGCGCTGCACATTGCCGCCGGGTTTGGTCAGGCGATGTTTGGCTGGCACGGCTGGCAACTATTGCTGGCCGAACTGGGTACACTGGCGCTGGTGTGGTTTATCGGTTCACGCGGCGCGAGCTCCAGCGCAAACCTGCAAACGGTGATTGCCGGTCTGATCGTGGCGCTGATTGTCGCTATCTGGTGGGCTGGCGATCTCACACCAGCAGAAATCCCTTTCCCTGCGCCAGCCGATATTGAAATGTCGGGGTTATTCTCCGCGCTGTCGGTGATGTTCTGGTGCTTCGTCGGTCTGGAAGCGTTCGCCCATCTGGCCTCAGAATTCAAAGACCCCGAACGGGATTTCCCTCGCGCACTGATGATGGGTCTGCTGCTGGCCGGTTCGGTCTATTGGGCCTGCACCGTTGTGGTTCTGCACTTTGATGCCTATGGCGAAACGATGGCAGCGGCGGCCTCATTACCGGAAATTGTCGTGCAATTGTTTGGCGTTCAGGCGCTGTGGGTAGCCTGTGTGATCGGTTATCTGGCCTGCTTTGCCAGCCTCAATATTTATATTCAGAGTTTTGCCCGTCTGGTGTGGTCACAGGCGCAATATAAACCGGACCATTATCTGGCCCGCCTCTCCTCCCGTCATATTCCACGCAACGCGCTCAATGCCGTGCTGGGCTGCTGCGTAGTCAGTACGCTGTGCATTTATGCGTTAGAGATCAATCTCGATGCGCTCATCGTCTATGCCAACGGCATCTTTATCATGATCTATCTGTTGTGCATGCTGGCAGGGTGTCGCCTGTTGAAAGGGCGGTATCGCGCGCTGGCAATGGTGGGCGGATTACTATGCCTTCTGTTACTGGCAATGGTCGGCTGGAAGAGTCTGTATGCGCTGATTATGTTGGCGATACTGTGGCTGTTTTTGCCACAACGAAAAAAGGTTGAACATCACTTATAGGCCGGTTCCACGAAAATGCCCGGTGGCGCTTACGCTTACCGGGCCTACGGGAATCAGTCGCGACGATCGTCTTTGTGTTCGATACGGTCACGTTCTTCATCTTTGCGCTGGAACTCACCGTCAAAGGTGTCGCCACCGCCGGTTCCGGCGCTAAAGCCGCCACCCGGCATCCGGGAAAAACGCAAATGCGGCAGCAGCTTCATCGTCAGATGCTTCTGCACCGGTGGTAATAAAAGAAGAAGACCGAGGAAGTCGGTGAAAAAGCCTGGCAACAACAGCAACAGACCCGCGATGATCAGCGAAACACTCTTGATCATCTCTTCAGCCGGGCTCTCTCCTGCCGCCATTTTCTGCTGCATCAGCAAAAAGTTCTTAAACCCCTGGTTGCGTACCAGCGACATCCCGATGACCGAGGTGAAAATCACCAGTATGAGCGTCATCAGTACACCCATCACATGGGCAACCTGAATAAAGATAGAAATCTCAATATAAACATAGAGAAAGACTGCAAGTAACGGTATCCAGCGCAAAAGGATTCTCCTCAAACGACCGCCGTGATGCCCACGTCGGCCCGAAAATAGTTGCGATTCGCATTAGTCGGATGTAGGGGTAGTTCGCAAAATTTCAAGCTATTTGTACACTTATTTTTAGAGATAATCCTAAAGCGGTGACCTATTTCACAAAATAATAATTAAGGAGTAATTTACCACACTTAAAGTGATCCAGATTACGGCACAATTTCTGAAGCAGAATATGATCTCGTTGACCAGACCGATGTAGGGGATAATCGTCGGTCAAGAAACAATCGAAACCACATATATTCTGTGTGTTTAGTGCATTCATTGGCAGCTTTAAATAAAGAAGGTTCACATGTTAAACAACATTCGTATCGAAGAAGATCTGTTGGGTACCAGGGAAGTTCCAGCCGAAGCCTACTATGGTGTTCACACTCTGAGAGCGATTGAAAACTTCTACATCAGCAACAACAAAATCAGTGATATCCCTGAATTTGTGCGCGGCATGGTAATGGTTAAGAAGGCCGCTGCTCTGGCAAACAAAGAGTTGCAGACCATCCCTAAGAGTGTAGCGAACGCCATCATTGCTGCATGTGATGAAGTCCTGAATAACGGCAAATGCATGGACCAGTTCCCGGTAGACGTTTACCAGGGCGGTGCAGGCACCTCCGTCAACATGAATACCAACGAAGTGCTGGCCAATATCGGGCTGGAGCTGATGGGTCACCAGAAAGGTGAATATCAGTACCTGAACCCGAACGACCACGTGAACAAATGTCAGTCTACTAACGACGCCTACCCAACCGGTTTCCGCATCGCCGTTTACGCTTCTATCGTAAAACTGGTCGATGCTATCAACCAACTGCGTGAAGGCTTTGAGCGTAAAGCTGTCGAATTCCAGGACATCCTGAAAATGGGTCGTACCCAGTTGCAGGATGCAGTTCCGATGACCCTGGGTCAGGAATTCCGTGCTTTCAGCGTACTGCTGAAAGAAGAAGTGAAAAACATCGAGCGTACCGCTGAACTGCTGCTGGAGGTTAACCTCGGCGCAACGGCTATCGGTACCGGTCTGAATACCCCGAAAGAGTACTCTCCGCTGGCAGTACAGAAACTGGCGGAAGTCACTGGCTTTGCCTGCGTTCCTGCTGAAGACCTGATCGAAGCGACCTCTGACTGCGGCGCTTACGTGATGGTACACGGCGCGCTGAAACGCCTGGCGGTGAAGATGTCCAAAATCTGTAACGACCTGCGCTTGCTCTCCTCTGGCCCACGTGCCGGCCTGAATGAGATCAACCTGCCGGAACTGCAGGCGGGCTCTTCTATCATGCCAGCGAAAGTGAACCCGGTTGTACCGGAAGTCGTCAACCAGGTGTGCTTCAAGGTCATCGGTAACGACATCACCGTCACCATGGCGTCTGAAGCCGGTCAGCTGCAGCTGAACGTGATGGAGCCAGTGATTGGTCAGGCGATGTTTGAATCGATTCACATCCTGAGCAACGCCTGCTACAACCTGCTGGAGAAATGTGTTAACGGTATTACCGCTAACAAAGAAGTGTGCGAAGGGTATGTCTACAACTCTATCGGCATCGTCACCTACCTCAACCCGTTCATCGGCCACCACAACGGCGACATCGTCGGTAAGATTTGTGCCGAAACCGGTAAGAGCGTACGTGAAGTGGTGCTGGAGCGCGGTCTGTTGACTGAAGCTGAGCTGGACGATATTTTCTCCGCACAGAACCTGATGCACCCGGCTTATAAAGCAAAACGCTATACTGATGAAAACGAACAGTAATCGTACAGGGTAGTACCATGGAGGGCACGTCAGATGACGTGCCTTTTTTCTTATAAGAAGTTACTAAATAACAACAATTTAATATCAACTTGTTAAACAACAAGGAAGGCTAATATGATAGTTGTCGAACTTATCATTGTTTTGCTGGCAATCTTTTTGGGCGCCAGACTTGGGGGCATCGGGATTGGATTTGCAGGTGGACTGGGTGTTCTGGTTCTTGCCGCTATCGGCGTGAAACCGGGTAACATTCCGTTCGATGTGATTTCCATCATCATGGCGGTTATCGCTGCTATCTCCGCGATGCAGGTTGCGGGCGGTCTGGACTATCTGGTTAACCAGACAGAAAAACTGCTGCGTCGGAATCCGAAATACATCACGATCCTTGCACCGATCGTGACCTATTTCCTGACTATTTTTGCAGGCACCGGGAATATCTCCCTGGCAACGCTGCCGGTTATCGCTGAAGTGGCGAAGGAACAGGGCATCAAGCCTTGCCGTCCGCTCTCCACCGCGGTGGTTTCCGCTCAGATAGCGATCACTGCATCGCCTATCTCTGCTGCGGTCGTCTACATGTCTTCGGTCATGGAAGGCCATGGCATTAGCTACATCCACCTGCTGTCTGTGGTCATTCCGTCCACGCTGCTGGCGGTGCTGGTAATGTCCTTCCTCGTGACCATGCTGTTCAACTCCAGGCTCTCTGACGATCCGGTATACCGTAAACGTCTGGAAGAGGGTTTGATTGAGCTGCGCGGTGAGAAGCAGATCGAAATCAAACCTATGGCGAAGAACTCCGTCTGGCTGTTCCTGCTGGGCGTAGTGTGCGTAGTGGTTTATGCGATCATCAACAGCCCGAGCCTCGGTCTGGTTGAGAAACCGCTGATGAACACCACCAACGCTATCCTGATCATCATGCTGAGCGTCGCGACGCTGACCACGATCATGTGCAAAGTGGAAACCGACGCCATCCTCAACTCCAGCACCTTCAAAGCCGGTATGAGCGCCTGTATTTGTATTCTGGGCGTTGCATGGCTGGGTGACACGTTCGTGTCTCACAATATTGACTGGATCAAAGACACTGCAGGTGAAGTGATTCAGGGCCATCCGTGGCTGTTGGCTGTCATCTTCTTCTTTGCTTCTGCACTGCTGTACTCTCAGGCAGCAACCGCTAAAGCACTGATGCCGATGGCGCTGGCGCTGAACGTTTCTCCGCTGACTGCCGTTGCGTCTTTCGCTGCGGTTTCTGGTCTGTTCATTCTGCCTACTTACCCAACGCTGGTTGCGGCGGTACAGATGGATGACACCGGGACAACGCGTATCGGTAAATTTGTCTTTAACCACCCGTTCTTCATCCCTGGTACGCTGGGTGTGTTACTGGCGGTTTGCTTCGGCTTCCTGCTGGGCAGTTTCATGCTGTAAGTGTTACCTGCGGGGCGTGTTCACGCCCCGCATTTCCCTCCCCTTTGTCTAACATCCTTCCCTCGTCCGTTGTATAGTGACCACTCTTTTGCCGGTCATTCTGTTCATTCGAGGTGTTTATGCATGATGTGAGTCGTCAGGATATCGCCCTCTCCGATGCCGTTGTTGTACTCTGTACCGCGCCGGATGAAGCCACCGCCCAGGATCTGGCGGCCAAAGTGCTGGCAGAAAAACTGGCGGCCTGCGCCACGATTATTCCCGGTGCCACCTCGCTGTATTACTGGGAAGGAAAACTGGAGCAGGAATACGAAGTCCAGATGATCTTAAAAACCTCGGTGGCACACCAGGACGCCTTACTCGATTGCCTGAAGTCTCATCACCCGTATCAAACGCCCGAGCTTCTGGTTTTACCCGTTACCCACGGAGACAGTGATTACCTCTCATGGCTCAACGCATCCTTACGCTGATCCTGCTTTTTTGCAGCACATCGACTTTTGCCGGACTTTTCGACGCGCCGGGTCGCTCGAATTTTGTCCCTGCTGACCAGGCCTTTGCCTTTGACTTTCAGCAAAACCAACACGATCTTAATCTCACCTGGCAGGTGAAAGACGGGTATTACCTGTATCGCAAGCAGATCAGTATTACCCCTGCACGGGCGGAAATCGCGGAAGTGACGCTGCCAGCGGGCGTCTGGCATGAAGATGAGTTCTACGGGAAAAGCGAAATCTATCGCAATACGCTCACCATTCCGGTTACCGTCAACCAGGCGCAGTCTGGCGCCACGCTAACGGTCACGTATCAGGGCTGTGCCGATGCGGGTTTCTGTTATCCGCCGGAAAGCAAAACCGTGCCGCTAAGTGAAGTGACCGCCAGCGCGAAGCCGAAACCAGTGGCACCAGCAGCAATACAGCAACCGCCGCAGCCGGAGCAAGCGCCAGCCCAGCTCCCCTTCTCCGCCCTGTGGGCGCTGCTGATCGGTATTGGCATCGCTTTTACCCCCTGCGTACTGCCGATGTATCCACTGATTTCCGGCATCGTACTGGGCGGTAAACAGCGTCTTTCCACCGGACGCGCACTGCTGCTGACATTCATCTACGTACAGGGGATGGCGCTGACCTATACCGCGCTGGGGCTGGTGGTGGCCGCCGCCGGATTGCAGTTCCAGGCGGCTCTTCAGCATCCGTATGTCTTAATCGGCCTGGCAGTGGTCTTTACCCTGCTCGCCCTGTCGATGTTCGGCCTGTTCACCCTGCAACTGCCATCGTCGCTGCAAACGCGCCTCACACTGATGAGTAACCGTCAGCAAGGCGGTTCTGCGGGTGGCGTGTTTGTGATGGGCGCGATTGCCGGGCTGATTTGTTCGCCGTGTACCACCGCACCGCTGAGCGCCATTTTGTTGTATATCGCTCAGAGCGGGAATCTGTGGCTCGGCGGCGGTACGCTGTATCTCTATGCACTAGGGATGGGGCTGCCGCTGATGCTGGTCACCGTCTTTGGTAACCGTCTGCTGCCGAAAAGCGGGCCGTGGATGGCGCAGGTCAAAACGGCGTTTGGCTTTGTTATTCT
The DNA here is from genome assembly GCF_013816795.1 of Citrobacter sp. RHB35-C17. Taxonomy (NCBI): domain Bacteria; kingdom Pseudomonadati; phylum Pseudomonadota; class Gammaproteobacteria; order Enterobacterales; family Enterobacteriaceae; genus Citrobacter; species Citrobacter sp. RHB35-C17. The sequence continues at coordinate 4,189,076 of NZ_CP057150.1, forward strand.
CGCGCTGCCGGTCTTTTTGCTGGAGCGCATCATCGGCGATACGTGGGGCTTACGCCTGTGGTCGCTGCTGGGCGTGGCCTTCTTTGGCTGGGCGTTTATTACCAGCCTGCAAGCAACGCGTAGCTGGATGCGCATCGTGCAGATAATCCTGCTGGCGGCGGCGCTGGTCAGCGTGCGTCCGCTCCAGGACTGGGCGTTTGGCACGACGGTGACCCAGACACAGGCGCATCTGGACTTCAAACCGGTGGCAAGCGTTGAGGAGCTTAATCAGGCGTTGGCCGAGGCGAAAGGCAAACCGGTGATGCTGGACCTGTACGCCGACTGGTGCGTCGCCTGTAAAGAGTTTGAAAAGTACACCTTCAGCCATCCACAGGTAAAACAGGCGCTGGGCGATACGGTACTGTTACAGGCTAACGTCACCGCCAATAACGCACAGGATGTGGCGCTGTTGAAGCATTTGCAGGTATTAGGACTGCCAACCATCCTGTTCTTTGATACGCAAGGTCAGGAACACCCGCAGGCACGGGTGACGGGCTTTATGGATGCGGCGACATTTAGTGCGCATTTGCGCGATCGCCAACCGTGAGCGACACTTTCAGAGGTAAAGACGGAGGAATGACCGTGCAACGTGAAGATGTCCTGGGAGAAGCCCTAAAATTACTCGAGATCCATGGGATTGCGAACACCACACTGGAGATGGTGGCCGAGCGCGTAGATTATCCGCTCGATGAAATGCAGCGTTTCTGGCCGGACAAAGAGGCCATTCTGTATGACGCGCTGCGCTATCTCAGCCAACAGGTGGATATCTGGCGTCGCCAGCTATTGCTGGATGACACCCTGAGTGCCGAGCAAAAGCTGCTGGCCCGCTACACGGCGCTGGCAGAGTGCGTGAGTAACAATCGTTACCCGGGCTGCCTGTTTATCGCCGCCTGTACGTTTTATCCCGATCCGTCGCACCCCATTCATCAACTGGCAGATCAGCAAAAAAGCGCGGCGCACGATTTCACTCACGAACTGCTGACCACGCTGGAGATTGACGATCCGGCAATGGTGGCTAAACAGATGGAACTGGTGCTGGAAGGCTGTCTGAGCCGCATGCTGGTCAATCGCAGCCATGCGGATGTGGAGACGGCGCATCGTCTGGCAGAAGACATTCTGCGCTTTGCCCAGTGCCGCCAGGGCGGGGCGCTGACCTAAGCAAACACTCCCGCCCACGCAGAGATCAACAAACACAACGCCATCACACGCTGAAAACGCACCATCGCCACGGTGGTGCGAAACACTCGGTTTACCGCCTTTCCCAGCCACGCCCAACACAGCAAACATCCGATAGAGATGAGCAAAAACCACAGCGCCATCAATGCAATATCGCGCAGTGCGTGACTCCCGGTCGGCGCAAACAGACTCACCACCGCCAACGCCATCATCCACGTTTTCGGGTTTACTATCTGCAGCAGCGCCGCGGCGCGCGCGGTAAAGCGATGAGATGGTTTTCCGGACAGATTCGTAGCCGGAGCGCTGAATAACTGCCAGCTCATCCAGCTTAGCCACGCTACGCCTGCCCAGCTCATCACCTGCCGCACCAGCGGATGTTGATGCAATATCTCCCCAGCCCCGGCCCCAGAAATCAACACAATTATGCTCGCCGCCACACAACCGCTGACCAACGCAGGTAGTGTCGCTTTCACGCCATGATGCTGACTGTTCGCCAGGATGAGGATATTGGTGGGACCGGGGGTGATAGAGGCGACAAACGCAAACAGCAAAAACGGCGCGATACTCACAGGCAGACTCCTTTTTAGTTGAGCTTCTGACTGTGACGCTATTTCCTGTAAACGTCTGGAAGGTTTGTGCACAAGCGACGGTAATGCGCAGGCGAAATACGATACGCACGCTGGAACCAGCGCCCCAGATGGCTTTGATCGGCAAATCCCAACGCTGCTGCGACATTAACCGGCAGCGCGCCCTTCGCCAGCATCTGACGTGCCTTTGCCAGCCGTAGCTGAATCAACCATGCGTGTGGAGCGAGGTGAAACTCGCGTTTAAAGCTGCGCGTCAGCGTAAAACGATCCGTTCCGGTCTCACGCGCCAGATCGGAAAGGCCAATGTTGTCACCCATATGCGCATGCAGATAATCCCGGGCGCGATGGGCGATCGCCGCGCTCTGTATCTGCGAAGGGAGGCGCTTTCGCCAGTGGCAATGGGTGGTGAGCTGTGAAAGAAGATGATCCATCGTACTTTGTTGCACAATACGCATCTCTTCGGTATGCAAGGCGTTAAACGTTTCGCCAATGGCGCGCACCAGCTGCGGCTCACGCGACAGCGTCCGGCTGAAATGCAGGGAATAGCTGTCCGGCGTGGTGTCATAAAGGCCCTGCAACGTTTTTGTCAGCCACTGCTCATCCAGATAAAAGGTGAGATAGGTAAACCCACCGGCCACCGGCCACCGGCGCATCGCCATCATGAATCTCACCCGGCTCCAGCAAAAAAGCATCACCCGGTTGGCTGTGGTGACACTCACGCCGACAGTGAAATTGCTGCGTACCGGAAAGGGTAATACCGACCAGAAAGCTATCGTGCCAGTGCGGGTCAAATGCATGCCCTTCAAAATGGGCTTTGATTGTCTCAATACCGGTATCGGCATGTTGTCGCAGCTCAAGCCAGTCGTTTGCCATACTGCCCTCCTCTCGCTGCCAGCATTGCCTGTTCAGAACGCATCTGTCTGGAAGATTTGTGCAAACTGAACGCAGAAACGCACAGATTGCCGCAAACTTAAGCAGTTGAACAGCTTTTCCCTAAATTAGGTTGACTGTCGTGCATGATTACGGTTTAATGCGCCCCGTTGCCCGGATAGCTCAGTCGGTAGAGCAGGGGATTGAAAATCCCCGTGTCCTTGGTTCGATTCCGAGTCCGGGCACCACTATTCATAAGGCCTCGCTGAAAAGCGGGGCTTTTTTCTTTTCTGGCTACGGTAGATTTCTGGTCGTTGCAACACGTTATTTGTTTGCTGGATTTCACGCCATTTCTGCAAATGTTCTTTGCTGTCAAAGACATCCATACTCTCTGATAAGCCTGTAAACAAACCCGCTTTAGTTCCATGCATTTTTTGAATTCCCGGCCAAATCCTGCGCGAGCGCTATACGCTGACAGCGCAATAACGACTGGTTTTGCAGGTCGGGGGTTATAATAAATCGCTGAGTGATGACGATATTAATATTACTTTTCTTTGTGGCTTTTTTATACCATCTTGAGCTATAGAGTAATGTCGGGTGAAAATCGTAATCAAAAGATCAATCATGGGGAAAACGCAATAAAAAGAATAATGACCCATCCAGATTATCTGGACGCATATAAAGTTATATTTTGTTCTGCACTAACTCAAAATCAAACAGGATTAATGTAATAACTATACGTAAATTCAGATTATGACATTCAAGATTCTGTTTGAATATCATACCAATAAGATGCTTTTCTGGCTGAACTTCATGTTCCAACTCTCCAACTCATTGATAATAAAAGTCAGACTAATTTCCTGAAAGTGTGTTCGCTGGCGACAATATGTCCTATAACGCCCAGTATATATGTATTGTAGAGATAGTTTCTCTGAAATGAGAAAAAGCAGACCTGACAGTAATAACTGGGCGCTTCATTTTTTCCACACCATTTTTCGGACAGTTTCAGTCTACTGTCTATAGCGACTTGCAGCAGCCATTGTAGCACACAATAAAACAAAAGTTTACTAAATAACCGATTTGCAGTGACGAACGTACAGTTTTCTGTAAGTAACCAAAGACTTCGCAAATATAAATTAATACATCACATTTATGCGTTAGTATGACTTAAGTATTGGTTGCTTAGAGACAAAAAACCTCGCTAACGAGGGGGGATTGCCCCTGTTGGTGCGGATTGCAGTTCGGTGCAATGACCATTGATGCATTGTTCAATGATATGATTTTATTGCGATTAGTCCTTTTTAGTATACGAAAAACCAATAAATAAAGTCCTATATAGGAGTAAAGAGACTAATTAGGACACATTTACTGTTCGGATTATAGCCACATCGAATTAATATTACTCCAGCTAACCTTCTGGGCTCAGTAAGGTGGTTTTAAAGGTTAATAAAAGACATGCGTCTAAGGATAGAAGGATTTAAAAATGAGTAATAAATTTTTTGCTGTTGCGGTTATGAGTATGTCCGTTGTTATGGGGATGTCTACAGCTCAGGCTAACAACGATGGTACTGTTAATTTTACCGGCGAAATTATAGGTACAGCCTGTACGGTTGATATCGGCGCAAATAACACAATGAATGTTGATCTCGGTAAAGTGAGTAAAACTGTTTTTACCGGAACGGGTACATACGCTTCAGCGACTGAGTTTGACTTAAAAGTGAAGGACTGTCCTGCAACTGGTATAAATGGCATTACCGTTAAGTTTGATGGTACTGCGTACGCTGGCGATAATAGTGTTCTTGCTCTTACCGAGGAAGACGGCGTTGCAACAGGCATTGCGATTGAGCTGTTAGATAAGAGTAAAAAAGCCGTTCCACTGTTTACCGATAGCGATTCATACGCTTTAGAGGCGGGTAAAACTGAGCTTACCATGCCGATGTATGCTCGTTATAAGCAGGTGGCCGCAGCTGTTACTGCCGGTCCGGCAAACTCCAGTGTTCAATTTACTCTTAACTACAACTAATTGGTGGAGTATTGACTAATTAGCACGTGGAGTAATTTTCACGTGCTATTTATAATATTATATAAGATATCATTATGAATCGTTCAATTATCTCTATCATAGCTATTTTAGGTGGCTATTTCCTGGCTTCCTCTGCTCATGCTGGGGTTGTTATAGGCGGTACTCGTATCATTTATGATGCGACAAAAAAAGATGCGTCCATTACTGTATCCAATCCTGACAATCATCCTTATTTGATTCAGACCTGGGTGGATAATGTAGAGAATGTCACAAAGGAAGTACCTTTTATTGTCACACCGCCCCTGTATCGACTGAATGCTGGCAAGAAAAGCATGATGCGGATTGTCTATACAGAAAGTTCCTTGCCTGAAAATCAGGAATCAATGTTTTATTTCAATGTAAAAGCAATACCTTCATCATCGGAAACGTCCAGTAATGTGTTACAGGTTGTTGTTAAAAGTAAAATGAAATTGATTTACCGACCCAAAAAATTAAAAGGTATAGAGCCTGAAAGTTTTGCTGAAAATCTGCAATGGAATATCAGTGGGAATCAATTAAATGTAAAAAATCCATCTCCATTTTATATGAACTTTGGAGAGATTAAGCTCAATGGTAGCGCGATCAAATCAGCATCATACGTTGCACCAAACTCTAGCGCAAACTTTACGCTTCCTGGTCCGATGAAAAATGGCGCTATATCGTTTAAATTAATAAATGATTATGGCGGCCTGAGTAAAGAATTTAATTCCAAAATATAATAATGGACTATCTAATGAACTGCTTGCAAGGATCTAGCCCTCGAATGAAGAGGTTGGCATTGTTGGTTGCCTTAGTATCATTAGGTTATCCATTTAATGTTTTGCCTCGCGACCACTTCAATTCTGCGCTATTAGAAAATAATAGACCAGAGATCAAAGGGGTTGATTTGTCATCATTTGAAAATGGAATGCAACGCGCAGGGAAGTATCGCGTTGATATCATTTTGAATAATGATTTCTTTGCCTCAAAAGATATTAATTTTTCCAATGGCGAAGACGGGGAGCTAACACCTTGCCTGAGCATGGACTTTCTAAAAAATTTAGGTGTCCTTGTCGCAAATTTTCCAGAACTAAAAGAAACTGATGGTTGTGTAAATTTTAAGGTCATATCTCAAGCTTCAGCTAACTATGATTTATCAAGCCAGGAATTACAGTTGAGTATTCCTCAGGCTGCATTGTCTCAAAAGGTTCGCGGATTTGTAGACCCCTCATTATGGGATGAAGGTATTCCTGCCTTTTTATTGAATTACAGTATTTCTGGCGATGAGACGAAAAATGATGCCGGTGGCACAACGAACAGTCAGTATGCACGCATTCTGCCTGGAATAAATATCGGCCCATGGCGTTTCAGAAATTACAGTTCTATAAATCATGATGATGTCAATGGGACTCAGGTTGATAGCGTTTATACCTATGTTCAGCGTGATATAAAGTTTCTTAGTAGCCAATTGACGATGGGTGATAGCAACACCCCATCCGATATATTTGATAGTGTCGCATTTCGCGGGACGCAATTGGCAACAGATGAAGATATGAAACCTGATTCCTTGCGTGGATATGCCCCCGTTGTGCGTGGCATCGCCAAAAGTAATGCTCAGGTTATGATCAAGCAAAATGGATACATTATTTATCAAAGTTATGTTCCTGCGGGATCATTTGAAATTAACGATCTCTATCCGACAGGACAGGGGGGCGATCTGACTGTGACAGTGAAAGAGCAGGACGGGAGCACACAGGAATTTGTTGTTCCTTATGCATCTTTGCCCCTGTTGCAACGTGAAAAAAGCTTGAAATACAGTGTTACCGCTGGACAATACCGTCCATCTAATTCTGATGTAGAAAAAACACCGTTCGTGCAAGGGACTGCAATTTATGGTTTGCCGTGGGGAATAACTATATACGGTGGTGTGCAGAATGCGAAATATTATAATTCTCTTGCAATCGGCCTTGGGCGTAATTTAGGAATCATTGGTGCTATTTCAGTAGATGTTATTGCTGCAAAATCAGAACTAAATGACTCACGTAGTGAATCCGGACGGTCATTCCGTGTGCGTTACAGTAAGGATTTTGTCGATACAGGCACCAACTTTGCCATTGCCGGTTACCGATACTCGACGGAAGGTTTTTATAATTTGCAAGAAGTGCTTGAATCATATGGCAATGAAGATGCAATGCCGAATCGCCGCCGTGACCGAGCTGAAATCAGCTTAACACAATCCTTGGGAGAGAATCTCGGCAGTATAACAGGCAACGCGGTACAAGAAAAATACTGGAATAATGATGAAAAACTTAAATCATATTCATTCAGTTATAATAATTCATTCTCAGGCGTTACTTATTCTATAGTCTATAGTTTAAACAAAAATACTACAGCCAATAACGGCGACGGAACGACATATAACGAAAACTCATTGATGCTCAATGTTAATATCCCGTTGTCAAGATTTTTGCCTGATACATGGGCAAGTTATAACTTAAATAACAGCGAGCATGGTGGCGCGACACAGACTATAGGTCTTAGCGGTTCTGCACTGGAAGAAAATAACCTTACCTGGAATATGCAACAAACAAAAGACCGGGAAAGTTATTCTGGAAGCTTCATGGCCGATTACAGAGGCGCGTTGGCGGAAACAAATCTGGGTTATAACTATAGCCCGGACTCACAGCAAATAAATTACGGTATATCGGGTGGTGTGGTAATTCACAGTGGTGGTGTGACTTTATCTCAACCGCTGGGTGAAACCATTGCTATTGTTGAAGCGAAAGGAGCTAAGGGTGCTGGTATTTATAATCAGGCCGGTTCTGGAATTGATCGGTTTGGTTATGCGGTAATGAATAGCCTTAGTCCATATCGTAAAAATGATATTTCTCTCGATCCAGGCACTTTTTCGGATAATGTTGAAGTTGAAGATAATGGTGTTACCGTCACGCCAACCAAAGGTGCTGTTGTCAAAGCCAGGTTTAATTCTCATTATGGCTATAAGGCATTAGTAACTTTGAAAAATGGCTCAGGGTATGTGCCATTTGGCGCAATGGTAAATTTAGTCGGGGGCGATAATTCCGATGAACAGAGTTTTATTGTTGGGGATCTTGGGCAGGTTTATATCAGTGGTTTGAAAAGCGAAAAAGGAAGTTTGTTAGTGAGATGGGGCAATGATGCAAACAATAACTGCAAGTCTCATTACAATCTGGTCGGTCAACCTTCCGCCGGAAATATGTACAAGACAACTGCAACGTGTGAGTAATAACTACATGAATAATTTCAAATATTATCGACTACTACTTATCGTTTTCTCGTTCTTATTGCTGATAATGTCCAGAGAGGCTTTGGCCATTAAATGTGTCGATGCGGAAACACAGAGTCAGACTGCAACCCAGGCGGTAGGGTCTGTGGCGATACCTAAAACTGACCCTGATGGTAGTATGGCATGGCGTTCACCACTCTTTCATTTACAAATTCAATGCTGGTCAGATAACGGCGATAAAAATGAAGATGTCTATTTATACACTAACCCACTAAAATCGGCTGTCGGCACAGGTATACAGCTGGGGGTCGTGGTAAATGGCCAGGATTTTGACGATATAAGCCAGGGAAGCAAGTGGCATATACCGGGCTGGATGGTGAGCTGCCCGGGCGGTGGCACGTCATCTGAATGTAAAGCCAACCACAGTAGCTTTTATACAATCGATTATTATGTCAAGGTCAGGAAAAAGGGATCTGCATCAGGAACCTATCAGGGGAGTGATACATTCAATGTTTTTCAGCTTGATGGCGTCGGTGGCTTGAACGTCAGTGGTAACTATCGTTTTCAAATCACAGGATTGAAAAAAATTCGCTTTATAGGCTGCAGTGCAAATATAAATGTCACGCCAACAATTATCGATTTCGGTAATATCCTTTTGCCCGATACGACCTCGCCGGATCAATTTAAAGATAAAAAAGATTTTTCAATCACCGTTTCGCGTAGTTGTAACGACCCATTCAATCTGACGGCCCTTTATACCACCACTGCGGAAACTGATGGTGACAAAGTGAGATTTAATGGGATGTATCTGAAAATTTTTGATAAAACTCGCAACGGTTATGTCAATTTCTCTGATATGTTTCAATTGGTTGACTTTGCAAATCTGACTAATGTGCTCAGTGTTACGTTACCCTTTTCAGTAGAGCTTTATTTTGATGGCAGTGTACTTACGCCAGGGGAATATAGCCCAACGGTGACGGTATCAGTTTTTTATAACTAGCGGGAGCTATATGTTTATTTATAAATATTTGGTTGCTTTGCTGCTGCTGTGTTCTGCATACGTATATGCAGTAGGCTCATTCAACCTTAATTTCCATGTCAGGTTATATCAGAACGGTTGCACTGTTATTGGTGATAAAGATATCTATGTTGACTTTAGCGAAGTCGATGTGAAGCAGGTAAACTCAACACCTGCCCAGGAATTTAGTATCGATCTGAATTGTAATGTAGGGATGCCGAGTGTTTCCCTACAATTCGCTGGCGAAGCCGCAGGCACGAATAACCAATATATAAAAAACAATGGGACAGCTGCAAATGTCGCGGTAGAAATAAGAAGCAAAACTGATGATACTTTGATCAGTAACGGGCGTGTTTTAAGCCAGGTCGTTGATCCCGATACAGGCAGAGCATCGTTTCCGATGAAAGCAAAGATTGTACCTTTAGACGGGACGCTCAAATCAGGCACTCTGTCAGCAGTCGTTGAGTTTACCATTTTATATCCTTGATTAAAATATGCAAACCCGAACGCCTCTTGTCATATCAGCCAAGCGATAACGATGGAATCTTTTTTTTTATTACACTAAACTTGATATGAAAACATGGGAACCATGTTTATGAGGCTATGTTTTTGACTGGAGTAAACATGAATACTTCGCCCGCTAATAATAACTATTCAAACCCACTTTTTGAGTTGATGATACGTCATGGTGAAAAGCGGTTGTATAATCGGGCACAGTTTGTTGTTGATGCAACGAATGATAAGAATATCTATTACGTCACCGAAGGAACCATCAATGTGTTTCGAAAAGGAGATAACATTGTTGTCGGAGTGATAAATGCCCCTTTCATGTTTGGTTTTGCTCTGATGTTTAACCCCATTGATATCGTTATTAAAGGGAGTGGGAAAACAGTAGCCTATGTGCTACCTAATGACAAAGTTCGAGCACTAATTAGTGAGCTTAATTTGTGGGAGTCTGTTGCTGAACTGCTTTCAAGACGTATTGGCTATTACTCTTATAGGGACAAATCCATACTAGGAAAAGATGCTTATGAACTCATCAGCAAACAACTACAGGAATTAATCAAGTACACGTTAGAACAGCGGGTTGGAATTGTAACGTCGACATTTATCATCGACCGCACTGGGCTGTCTCGCAGTCGAGTAATGTATATCCTCAAGCAGTTGAAAGCCGGTGGATATATAAAAATAATAAAGGGAGTGTTACTCGAAGTTAACTCTCTACCGAAGAAATTCTAGATATTTTTCGTATTAAACGGGATGCTCATGTGCAATGACTATTTCGATAACCTATTCAAATATCTGACCATTACAAATAAACCTTCTAATAAACGCACTGCGCACGATGTCACACTTTTGAAAAACGATAAACTTTTCACTGAATTTCTGGGTCATAACTTCAATGGGGTGTAATGGACTCTCCCAGTATACGTCATAAACTTGTATCCCGCAGATCCTTATAGTTTCTTCTACATGAATCACCTACAATCCGGCATTACCCACCAACGTTGGCCCGATTCCCAGAGAACGCAGAGATTGATCTCCCCTAACCCTTGCCAATACCACAACAGGGATCGTATCGATCGCATTACGGCGAAAGCGGCCAGATGGATGTTCGTCATCACCACGCTTGAGGCCAGCGAGTGGTAAACCATTACCTTCGAATCGCCGACGCAACAAATCAAAGTACGGGAGACACCGGTAACCTGATTTTTTCATTCACAGCAATTTCAACCGGTTATCTATAAAATCCACACCGCAGCAGAACGGAGTACAAATATTACCGACGTGAGGCGGATCAGGTGCCTGATCCAGGCGAGTGCGAAATGCCTGATCGGTCTGCGGATCAGCCGTAATGATACGCTTCTCGATCAGCGCTTCTCCGACAGCAGTGCGGATTGCTTCCGGGATAAAATCAGTCTGGTTTTTGCCGCACACCTGCTCAGCGAGTTTTAATGCGCAGATTAAGGATTTCGTGTATCCCCGACAGACCGTCCGCGCCCGACAGGGTGTTGTCCTCCTCTGTAGCGATGGGCATAAAGTATTAAGCACGCGTAATGCTGATCTCATTAAGATAGAGATGCGATGATACCGTTTAATTTCGTGCCAGCTACCGAACGGTCTCACCTAAGCAACCAATCTCATGGTTAATACAGAGGTGATTGTCACCTTCTGTTTTATTTCAGGCCAGAACAAAAAAAACAAAAGAGAATATATCTACAACGGTATGCGCGGTTCCTCGTGAAAAAACATGCTAACCATGATCGCTAGTGTGTACAAACTCATCAGGACACAGGCCGGATACCAGTAGAGTCAGATGCAATAATCTCTGGCAGGATATAAAGATCATTAACGAGAAATAGTTGCCCATTGAAACCAGATTTCAAGGGCAACTGATAAGCAAACCATTCAAAAATGTAATGCGGCTTAAAAAGTGCTTAGTGCTACGCTTGTACTTACTGGTAAATACGGATCAAGCGTCCACTCTGCACAAGTATAAACAAAATGGACAAAAGGCAATAGTGACAGCATGCGAACATTAATATTTTATTGGGATTTTTCCTAATGGTTCGCGAGATTATAACCAGTATTTTTCATATTATCAGGGCTATCTAATTGACTTTTCACTCATTGTTGCAAATGAAAATACCCCTTGTTAGAATGCCAATCAATATCTGTAGAGTCCTTTGACAAAAACCACTGATGGTGCTTTTGCATTTTATTTCTTATAACCTGGCCATATTTCTCCAGCGGAAGAAGTAAGTGTCTGACTTTATAAATTGAAATGCCACACAGATCGGCAAGTTCTCTGGTCGACAGGCCCTGAGTACTGTGATCTTTTAATAGATTGAGAATAAAAAATTGTTCCGGCCCCCTGATCATCGGCAGGTCACTTATTCCCATTTCCGCCGCTAACATCTGCAGATTGTCATGAGGTACGTTGTAGCCTGGATGTGCTGTACCCGGGTTATATGAACGCAGCGAGAGTTTCATTGCAGACTCCTGGATTTTGAAGGTGTTAGCAGTATGCGTTCACCTGATTCAGCCAGCAACATTAGCTTGAAATGAACGCAAATACAGGATTTTTATCTAATATTCATGTCGTTTTATTGAGAGAAGACTGTATGTTAGAGGAAAGCAGGGTCTAGGGTGGAGATGAACATGAGGTTCGACATTGAGGGATTTATCACTTTTGACACAGAGGATGCGTCGCTCGTTAACCTGTTGACTGGGGATTGCGTTGAATTATCCCAAACCTCTACACGCTTGTTGGCTGAATTGCTCAATCATCAAGGCGATATCCTTTCGAGAAATGAAATCTTTCAGACTGTTTTTGATAAATATGGCGCCAGAGCGTCAAATAGTAATCTAAATCAATATATCTCCACATTGCGCAGAAACCTGAGCGATCTGGGTATCGCAAAAGAAATCATTGTCACGGTTCCTCGTATTGGTTTCAAAATAGCGGAAGATGCCATTATCAATAACGATCGTGAGTATCGAACGCCATTCCTTGAAGAAAAGGAGCCGGAGGCTCCGCCAGTTGAACCACAGAAACGCTGTCTTAAGCGCTTTACCCGCATTATCGCTCTGGCAATTGCCTTCCTTCTGCTCATAATAAATCCAGGTTCATTCAGAGCCGACACCGATATACAAAAACTGGTTGAGGGTCAGTGCGTCATTTTTATGCCCTCCTCACTCTCATTACGAGAGGTGACAAAGAGCTTTGATTTTGTCCCACAACCATTCGATTGCTCAGAGCAAAAGGAGTTGTACGTTTACAAGCAACAGGTACAAGGAGACCTGGGTGATATTGTGCAATTGTTACTCATTAAATGTGATAAAGACAGCTGCATGAGTTTTTATTACAGAGAAAAAAATAATGCCTAAACAAGCCATCTTTCTTTTGATCAGTGTCGGCCTGTTATTGATCGGCGCGGTTTACTGTTTTACCCGGCCCCCGGTTTTCTCATGCGAGTCACAGTTTTCTGTTATCCAGAGTATCAACAGCGACAACATTCGCGCCGAAGGGCTAATTTTTGTCCACATGACGGATGATCAACTTCTTATCAATATTGACGGACTGCTCACACATAATGAAAAAAAGTATTTAATCTCGCGCACGCTCAAAATGAAATATGAAACATACAATGCCAATGCGCATCTGTATAAGATAATGAGTGTCAAAACCATACATGATAATACTGATAATGTTGATGATGAGATTGCTAATAGTTTGTTGTTTGGCAAAGGCCCTGACGACAAAATAATTTTCCTAAAAAAAGTCAATAATAATGTCATACTATTTGGTAACCACGTATTCCCGCAATATGGTTGCAAACGAGATTAATTAGCGTGGTTTTCTTTAACGAAGCACAGCGAAAGTTAAATGTCTCATTATATGAATATAAAATTAATAGAATCACTGGCTTGCATCTCAAAAATAATAGACATGATTAACCCCAGGCTTAACCTGCATCATGTCAGAACGGCATTCATCGCCTGGCACCTGGCCAGGGAATCGCGGTTCACACCTGCACAGTGCAGGAAAACGCTGCTGGCGGCCCTGCTTCATGATATTGGAGGACTGAACGAGGAATCGCGCCTTCAACCCCTCAGCTATTACGATAATGAACTCAATAACCATGCGGCCGTTGGTGCTGAATTACTGGCGAGCGTTCCTTTACTGAATCCGTTAAGTTCGATTGTTCGCTATCACCACACCCACTGGGACAATGGAAAAGGCGACTACGTTAACGGTGAAAAAGTGCCCAGAGAGAGCCATGTCGTTTATCTGGCGGATCGTCTGGATGTTTTAATCGCCCTTTACCGTGCTAGCGATATATTATCGGCAAAAGAGGAAATTATTAATATCATTGTTGGCGGCGAACATATTTTATATAACCCCGAATTTATCAATGCTTTCAGAAAAGTAGCAAATTGCGAACACTTCTGGTTAAAAATTAAATCCACAGAGTTCGACGATTATATCCAGGACATCCCCCGCATCCATAACGACTCCATCTCTTTGCATAACTTTCGCGATATCGCCAACATGCTGGCGTTTATTATTGATGGGTTCAGCCAGAACGGCGTCCAGCACTCCCTGGTTGTCGGCCGTATCTCCGGTTACCTGGCTCGAGAAATGGGAATTTCCCCGGTCCAGTGCCTGAAAATCGAAATAGGTGGCTTGTTGCATAACCTGACGTCTCTGGCGCTGTGCGCCGCTCCGGCACATACCGGGGAAGATAATGCTATCTGGGGTGAACTCTATCCGATTGAAGCCATTCGGGATATTGCCCGCTGGTGTCAAATTCAAAAGACAGGGGTTGCACAAGCCACCCATCCTCTTGAAGTGAGGATTCTGAAGGCCAGCATCTGGCTGGCGTCGTTGCTGCAGGGCGTCACGCTGTCATCGGAATTTAAAGTACGCGTCGGGGAAACTGCAGAAATCGCCCCTGAACTGGCGGACATTGTGCGGCAAAATAGCGAGGTTTTACTGCAAATTTTTCAGGAGTCGGTCAAAGAGCGACGCGCCCTGGTCCAGAGAATTAACCAGCTAGGCCTGACCTGAACCGCGAGATGCCATTCTCGCGGTTCTTGCTTATCAGGCGGACAAACCACCGTCCAGCACCAGCGTCTGACCGGTAAGATAGCTACTCCCTTCCCCGGTCAGAAACGCAACCGCGCGGGCGACGTCCTGCGTGCGTCCGAGGCGACGCAGAGGAATATTCTGCCGCATGGTTTTCAATCGGGCTTCCGGAATGGCCTGAACCATCTCACCGTCAATCAACCCCGGAGCCAGACAATTCACCCTAATGCCAAAACGCCCCACTTCTCGCGCCAGCGAATGCGTCAGGCCAATCATCGCCGCCTTGCTGGCGGCATAGGCCGTCTGTCCGCTGTTGCCTTTTATGGCCGTCACGGATGACATAAACACAATCGAGCCACTGCCCTGGGTCATCATGGCGGGCAGCAGAATGCGATTCCAGTTCACCACCGCGACCAGATTGTTTCCCAGCACCTCCTGCCAGTCTCGCGCGTTCTGGTGGATGTGCAGCGCGTCATTGGTCATACCGGCGTTATGGATGATAGCGGCAGGCGCGCCATGCGCCTCGAGCAGAGACATGGCTAACTGCTCGACGCTGGCTTCATCGCTGCCGTCGCAGCGAATGCCCTTCACCCAGGTCGACGTACTCTGGCTTTGCGCGATGTCCAGCGTGCGGGCGATCCCGGCCTCGTTGCGACCGGTAAAGACAATGTTCCATTCAGGCAACAGGTGACTCACCAGCGCCTGGCCGATTCCCCGACTGCCGCCGGTGATGAGCATCCATTTCTTTGCCATATCAACCTGCCATTTCCTGCGCAATACGCTGGCTGAGTTCGCGAAGCGTCATGGTTGGATTTTTCATAAACATTTCAGGGTTGAGCGTGACGTTAAATTCACGCTTCGCCAGTACCATCAGTTCAACGTAGTCGAGGCTGTCCAGCTCCAGTTCAGGCAGCGTCGTCTCTGGTGTCAGCGCCTCCGGCGCCAGGTCTTTGGCGTCACAGATCATTTCACTGATTTTGTCGTAGATCATTTCATGCTGGCTCATTTGATTTTCCTTTTGTCAGCGCGCCGACTTTAAGCGTTACGGCATTGCTAATGTAGTGATGTTGATAACAGGTTCGCGCGGCGATTCGCACCACCACCGCGCCATTCGCAAGGTCGCCAACCACCAGGGCCGGCAAGGTGTCGATCTCTAGATGTTCCGGTAGCGACTCTGCTCGCCAGGGGGCCAGCAGATGACTGTCAAAAATGACTTCCTGATGGGTCTGTACAACAGGAAAGTGAGAAAACAGCGCATCCAGCGTCCGACACGTCGGCAGTATGTCGGCAATCGCCTGCTGGCATAACAGCGCGGTATCCTGGAGAAGATGACGAAACAACAGGGCGTCGAGAAAATGCCATTGCTGAGCGTCGGGCAACAGCGGCAGAAACGTCCGATGCAGCGCGGCCAGCGCCGACGAATCCAGAACCCGTTGGCTTTCGCCATCGACGAGTGGCAGGTGGTTCTCCGGCGTGATCTGGCAAGAAAGGCAGGTCTCTTCGGCAGAAAACTCCCGCACCGACGCCGCAACCCGCTTAGTCGCATCGCGCGTCAGTCGATAGGCGGTATCCCGCCACAGCGGTCGACGCAGACGCACGGTACATTTCAGAAACGGGGCGTCGTCGACCGGCGGACTGATAAACCGCTTTACGTCCAGCAAGGCGCGCATGCCATGTACGCTGAGTCCGCTTCCGCCCCGCGCTTTCACCCACGCCTCGTCAAAGTGTACCGGGTTGTAATCGCCCGAAAACGCGGCCCAGCGCCGGGCATCCTGTTGACCATAATGAAGCGGCATCATACGTGCTTCTCCAGAATCAACGCCGCATTCGCGCCACCAAAGCCGAAGCTCAGGTTTAGCGTGCGACGGACATTGCCCGCACGATGGCCCTCAACCACATAATCCAGATCGCAGCATTCATCCGCTTGCTGGAAATTGGCCGTCGCGGGAATGATGCCGTTGGCGATAGCTTGCAGACAGACAATGCTCTCGAAGGTGCCCGCCGCGGAAATTAAGTGCCCGGAGTACGATTTCGTACTAGAAACCGGAATGGACCACACCGCGTCCCCCAGCGCCATTTTTAGCGACTGCGTTTCATTGATATCGTTCAGCGGCGTCGAGGTACCGTGCGCGTTGATGTAGTCGAGTTGCTCCGGTTCCAGCTCCGCCTGTTGCAGCGCATGGGTGATGGTTTGCACGCGGGCAAGACAGTCTTCCGCCGGCGAGGTGAAATCCCAGGCGTCGGAGAAGTTGGCGTAGCCGGTAATCTCGCCGAGGATCGTCGCGCCGCGTGCCAGTGCCCCTTCGCGCTCTTCCAGACACAGCACCGCCGCCCCTTCCGATAACACAAAACCGCTACGATGGGCGCTGAACGGACAGCTGGCGCGCTGCGGATCCGACGCCTCCTTACTCAGTGCGCCCAGCACGTCAATGTTCCACACCGCGCAGTGGCTGGTGAGAGATTCTCCGGCGCCGGCCAGCATCATCTTTGCCCTGCCGCTGCGGATCACCTCGTAAGCGTCGCCAATAGCGATCGTCCCCGTCGCGCAGGCGGCAACCACCGTATTCTGGTAACCATTGAGTCCCCAGAACTGGCTGCATGCTGCAGTGGTGACGCTGGGCATCGAATAAAAACAGTTAAACGGTGAAGCGACGCCCGCGGCCGCAAACTCACTTTGCGCGTCGTAGCTTTCGTCCAGTCCTCCCCAGCCGGTTCCCATGATCACGCCGCAGTCGAGCGTGCAGTAGTATTCCTGCGGCGGCCTGACGCCAAAGGCCATCGTCATAGCCTGACGTGCCGCGCCAACGGTCAGCCGGGCAAAGCGTGGCAGCCGACGACGAATCACTGCAGGAACACCTGCCAGGCTCGGCTCGTTATCCACCAGCCCGAGAAAATGGGTGTTGATATTCTGCGCCGTTTTATCGACGTAGCGATAGCCCAGACGGTTATCCATCATCGCCTGCCAGCTCTCATCAGCCGTCGCGCCAAGTGGGGTCACGGCGCCATACCCGGTAACGACGACCCGCTTAAATTCATTATTCGGCTTCATGTTGCATCATCCTGTATTGCGTTTCGCCACCCCCTTGCGCCAGCCAGAGCTGCAACGTGGCGTAGAGGTAGTCGTATTGGGTTTGTGCGAGGGCGTTCTCTAACGTCAACAGATCGTCCTGCGCGTTCAACAACGTCTGAAAATCCACGGCGCCCGCGCGATAGCGGCTTTCCGTCAGGGTTAAACGCCGCTGACTGAGGATCAGCGACTGGTGAAGTCGTGCGCGCTGTTCATCAGCACTCAGGCGGTTTTCCATCGCTTCATCCACTTCGGCGAGCGCGGCGTAGGCCGTCGAGCGAAAGGCGATTGCCGCCTGTTTTACCGCGAGATCCGCTTGCTTCACGGTGAGCTGTTGGGTGTTCCACTGGATAAACGGCAGCGCCAGCGTGCCGCCAATCGTGCGGATCGGATCGCGGAACCATTGGCTGAAGATTTGACTGCCGGCATTCAGTGAGGCATCAAGCGAAAGTGCGGGATAAAACTGCAGCCTTGAGGCGTCGTAACCCGCAAGGGCCGCGCGCAGACGCGACTCCGCGGCCTGAATGTCCGGCCGCTGCGCAATCACCCGTAGCGGTGTTTTTTGCGCAATCGGCACCTGCTGGTTTGCATCCAGCGCGGGTGATTCATCGGCATGCTGTTCTGCCGGTCTGTTGAGCAACAGCGCCAGCGCATTGCGCGTATTCTGACGTTGCTGAACCAGCGTTCGCCACTGATTCTCTCGTTCCAGCAGGGCCTGCTGCGCCTGCAACACATCGAGCTGGCCGACCTTCCCGGCGTTAAACCATGACGTCACCTGCTGCACGGTCTGTTGCGAAATCGCCAGACCGTCACGCTGATTGCGAATCTGCTGGTTATACAGTGCGATACGCCAGTACAACTGGGCGGTGGTGCCCATCGTGGTGAGTACCGTCGCATGATAATCCTGCTCGCTCGCCACCGCTTCCCACTCGCTTTGCTCACGGGCCCGCGCCAGTTTTCCCCACAGATCCAGTTCCCAGCCGATGGTGATGCCGCTGCTGTAGTTTTCCTGCGCGGATGTTCCCCGGCGTGAGTTTTTGCTGTTACTGGCAGAACCGCTGACCGCCACATCGGGGGTCATATTGGTGTCAGTTAACCCTGCCGCCACACGCGCCTGTTGCACGGTGATGGCCGCCGCCGCGAGATCGTTATTGCTTTCCAGCACCTGTTCAATCACCCGCGACAGTCGGGGATCGCCAAAACGTTGCCAGCCGTATTCCGACACCGTGTCGGTAGCAGGCCCCCATTGGGTGGGCAAAGACAACAGCGGACGCTGGTAGTCGCTGCGGGTCAGTGAGCCACAACCCGCGAGCAATAAAAGTGCGAGCAACACAAGCAGTCTTTTCATTCGCGAGCCAGCGCCTCGGTTGGGTTGAGGCGAGCCGCCCTGCGCGCCGGAAAATAGCCAAACGTCAGGCCGATCAGGGCAGAAAACCCACAGGCCATCAGCACCGGAAACGCAGTGAACACCATTGAGAACGCATCGGTCGCAAGGGCGAAAAGATGCCCCGCCACCCACGAACCGAACACGCCCAACAGGCCGCCGAGGGCGCAGATCATCACAGCCTCAATCAGAAACTGGTTCATGATGTCCGAGGGACGCGCCCCCACCGACAAGCGGATGCCGATTTCATGCGTCCGCTCTGTCACCGACACCAGCATGATGTTCATCACTCCGACGCCGCCCACCAGCAGGGAGATCGCCGCAATGGCGGTAATCAACAACGACATCGAGTCAGAGGTCTTTTGCAACGCATTCGCCAGCTGATCGTCGGTCTGGATAAAGAAGTCCTTCCGGCCATGTTCCCGCAGCAGATGACGTTCCGCCCGCAGCGCCGCCTCATGCGGTTCCAGCCGCGGTTGAAAACGCAGAATCAACGATTCCAGCGGCTTTTCGCCGGTGAGTCGCTGCTGTAATGACGTATGCGGAACCCAGGCGGTCATAAACCCGCCCACCACTTTCGGGCCGGGTCGTATCGCCACGCCGATCACCCGCCACGGCGCACCGCCAATCTGGACTATCTCGTCAAGCGGATTTTCGCCACCGGGAAACAGCGTATCGCGCCCGGTCTCATCGAGAATCAACAGCGGTTCGCCTTCCGCGACATCGCGCGCGGTGAAGCCATTTCCCTGCACAAAGCGCAGCCCTTGCAGGGCAAAAAAGTCCTGTGACACGCCGGAGAGCATCATGGAGGAGTCGAGCCCTTTGCGAACCGCGAGCGTTGTACTGCTGACCACCGGCGAGACGCCCATGATCCACGGCAGCGCCTGCAAACTGCGAACGTCATCCATTGACAGTGCGCGCTCCATATCCGGGCGCTTGCTGCCCCACCCTGTGCCGGGATGGATCTCCAGCGTGGTACTTCCCAGTTTGCCAATCTCGCTCATGATCGCCTGCCGTGCGCCTTCGCCTACCGCCATCGACGACACCACCGACGCAATGCCGATGATGATCCCCAACATGGAGAGAAACGCGCGCATCCGGTGTCCGAGCAGCGAACGCCAGGCCATGCGGACCGCTTCATGAAGACGGCGGCCCAGCGAGGCGCGTCCGTTATCCTGCTCCGGCAGCGTAATCGGCCGACGAACGGCGGCGTGCTGAACGTCGCGAATAATTCGCCCGTCGCTGATCTCAATCATTCGCTGCGCCTGCCGGGCAACGTCGCGGTCGTGGGTGACGATGATGACCGTGTGCCCAGCCGCATGCAGCTGATGCAGCACGTCCATTAGCGCCTTGCCGCTGACGCTATCGAGTGCGCCGGTGGGCTCATCCGCGAGGATGATATGCGCACCGTTGATCAGCGCCCGGCAGATGCTCACGCGCTGCTGTTGCCCCCCCGAAAGCTGGGCGGGGCGGTGCTGGAGTCGGTTTTCCAGACCAAGCTGACGTGCAAGACGCTGGGTGCGTGCATTGCGCTCTTGCGCTGACATTGCGGTGTACAGCGCGGGAATGGCGATGTTCTCTTCCGCCGTCAGATACGGCATCAGGTGATAGCGCTGAAATATAAACCCCAGATAACGACTGCGCAGATCGGCCAGGTGCAGGCTGTCGGCATCATGTACCGGCGTTCCGTTGATCAACACCTCGCCGGAAGAAGGTTTGTCCAGGCAACCGATGATGTTCATCAGCGTGGACTTCCCCGAACCCGAAGCGCCCACAATCGCCACCATCTCACCGCTGTGGAGGGTCAGTGAAATGTCGCTCAGCACCGCAAGCGTCTCGCTTCCCGCGCGGAATGTCCGGCAAACCTGGCGTAAGACGATAATCGGTTCCATCCGCTATCCTCGCACCGTGTCCTGCGCCAGCACCACGCGATCGCCGACCTGCAATCCCTCCAGCACTTCGGCGTATTGCCGGTCATTTATCCCAATGCGGATGGTGCGGGTGCGCGTTTTCCCGTTTTCAACGGTCGTGATGGTGTAACGCTCGGTATCCAGCGCCTGCCCGAGCGCCGCGACCGGCACGCGCAATACGTTTTTTGCTTCGGCAATCTGAATAAAGACCTGCGCCGTCATTGACGTTTTGAGCTCGCGCTCAGCGTTAGGCACTTCAAAGGTACCGGTGTAGTACACCGCCATCGCCTGTTGATTACCTCCCATGCCGCTCTCGCCGGGCGCTTCCAGCGCTTCCTGCGGCGCAGGCTGCACGAAGCCCATCGTACTGACGTAGCGTTTATCCGGATTGGCGATGACGTAAAAGCGCAGCGGCTGACCGGGACGGATTTTTTGCACGTCGGCTTCGGAGATACGCGTTTGTACCTGCATGGTGTCGAGGTTCGCCAACACCAGAATGGTCGGCGCCGTTTGCGAGGAGACGATGGTCTGCCCTTCCCGGGTGACGATACCCAGCACTTCGCCGTCGATGGGCGCCACAATGCGGGTATAGCTGAGATTGGCCTGCGCCGTTTTCACCGCCATCTCCGCCTGCACAATCTGCGCATCGCTCACGTCAATTTGCTGCACCTGCGCATCGTATTGCGCCTTCGCCTGCTCGTATTCACTGCGCACGGCAGAGC
The DNA here is from genome assembly GCF_013816795.1 of Citrobacter sp. RHB35-C17. Taxonomy (NCBI): domain Bacteria; kingdom Pseudomonadati; phylum Pseudomonadota; class Gammaproteobacteria; order Enterobacterales; family Enterobacteriaceae; genus Citrobacter; species Citrobacter sp. RHB35-C17. Next base: position 4,210,748 of record NZ_CP057150.1, read on the forward strand.
CGTCACGCAGCATCATGCGCTGGCGGTTCAGTTCCTGGCGATAACGTAACAGCGTCGCCTGCGCCGACAGTTTTTGCGCTTTAGCGCTGGCCAGTTGCGCGCGCGTGTTGTTGAGATCCGACTCCTGCAACGTGGGGTCAATTTCCGCCAGCAGTTGTCCTTTTTGCACCTTCTCGCCCTGGCGCACATACAGCTTGCGCAATTGTCCGTTGACCTGCGCCCCGACGTTAACCTGCACCGCCGGTTTCAGAACCCCCGTCACCAGCACCACCTTTTCGATATCGCCCGTGCCAATGGTCTCCAGCGGTAAACTCTCCTGCGGCGAGGTCGAAGCCAGCGACGCCCAGGTGACACCGATCGCAACGGCCAGCGCTACTGCACCGCCGATCAGCAGCCAACGCGATTTCGGCGTCATACGTTGACCTCCAGCGGGCTGAGCGTGCCGTCGTTCAGTTGATAAACCCGCTGGAACCGCGACAGAATCGCGTCGCTGTGGGTGACCACAATCAGTGACTTACCGGCTTTCTGGCAATGAGCGTGAATCGTCTCCATGACAATGGCCGCAGTGTCGTCGTCAAGATTGGCGGTCGGTTCGTCAAGCAACAACACCGGACGCGAACTGTACAGCGCACGCGCCAGCAATAACCGCTGACGCTGGCCGAGCGACAGCGCCGCATGGCTTTCGCGGATCAGGGCGTCGATACCGCCCGGTAATCCGCGTACCACCTCACCCAGCGCGAGGGATTCCAGCAATGCCTCAATCTGCCCACGGTCGCGTTCGCGGTAGTGCGCGTCGAACAACGTAATGTTTTCGCGAACCGAGGCGTTAAACAGAATATCCTCCTGACTTTGCAGGCAGACAAACTGCGCCAGTTGTTGCGAAGGGAGTGCCGAATCTGCGGCATAACAGCCCCCCGCCTGCGGAGAAAACAGGCCGGCAATCAGACGGAGTAAAGTGCTCTTACCCGCACCAGATTCACCGACAATTGCAATCTGATCGCCCGCGCGTAGCGACAGCGACACCGACGACAGCACCGGCCTGGCGGGATCGTAGCCATAGCACAACGACGCAAACGTCAGATCCGGCGCGGTATCGGTGGGAAGTTGCATCGCAAACGAAGCGGGCTTCGCCTCGTCTCGTGGCGCAAACAGCGCATGGGCGCGGGTGTCGATCACGTTCAATTGCGATTTCTGAATGATGGCGTAGAAGATACGCGTGACGTAGGAGGTGAATATTTGCCGCAGGAAGCTATAGGCAAAAAAATCGCCCAGTGAGATCAGTTTGCTGTGCACCATCGGCAGAACCACCAGCATAAACACCACCATCTCCAGGCTTCCGGTGAGCTGATACAGCCCCTCTTTCACCTGCTGATAGACCTTCTGGCGTTGCAGACACGAAAACAGATCGCGACTGAAGTTGGCAAATTGTCCCTGGCGCTGTCCTTCCAGTCCGGCGGTTTTGACGGTCAAAATGCCCTGAATAGTCTCCATGAAAAAATCATTCAGGGTGGCGCTTTTCAGCTGCAATTGCTGGGTGAACCAGCGGTCTCGGATCACCGCCCAGACGCTGATGACCCCCATTACCGTGACGCCGACGGCGGAGATCGCCGCCAGCACGGGCGCAATCCAGAACATGATCGCCAGCGCGATCGTGCAGATCACCCAGTCGGAGCGCAGGCCGTTATCCAGCTCAATCTTTTGCAACAGGCCAATCTGCCAGGCCGTGAAGCGGCTGAAGATCTCCCCCGGCGCCCGTTTTTCGAAAAAACGCAGTGGGTTGTGGAGCAGGCGGGAAAACCCCACACCGCTGTGAATCAGCACAAAGCGTTTGATAAAGCGTTCGCTAATCACCCGCACGCCCAGCGCCATCAGTGAGGAGGCGACAAACGCCAGGATAAACCAGCCGTAGGGAAAGTCGCTGCTCTCCACGCTGGAGAAGGCCTGGTTGATGGCGTTGCTCACCATCGTCGGCATCAGAAATAGCGTCAGCGAGACGAGGAAGGTCAGCAGCATCAGCCGATAGATCCCCGGCACCGCCGCAGTTTCCTGCATGCTCATCGCCCGCGGCGCGCTCTGTGCGGTTGTCGACAACGGCAAATCAGGGTCTGCGGCAACGGCCTGCTCAGGTTCGACAATCAGGGCATAGCCGCTGATCTCCTGCTTAAGCGCGGCAAACGGTAACCACTGCTCACCAATCGCCGGGTTCATCACGCACACGTGGTTGCCTTTGCGCCAGGCCAGCAGGACATAGTGACTTGCACCATAATGCAAAATGGCCGGCAGCGGCAGGTCGCTCAGCTCATCGTGCTCAAACAGGACCGGCGTCGTCGCAATACCCAGCCGCGCCAGAATGCTCATCAGCGTATCCAGTGAGGTTCCGTGGTCAGAGGCCGGAAACCACTCGCGCAATGTTGCCAGCGAAACAGGCTGCCCCTGCGTCTGTGCCAGCATCGCCACGCACGCCAGGCCGCACTCGTTGGTCTCTTCCTGAAAGATCAGATTCGGGATCGTGGTCGTCATTTTTATCATCAGTGATTAATAAAGAAGAGAGAATGGCTGTGCCAAAGAAGCCACTCCTGCGGATATTCGCGCAGCGTGGATTCAATAATGTCAGGCAGTTCGCGGGCGACATTCTGACTGCTCACCGGCGGACGAATATGAATGTGCAGACCGTTGTGGTAGCTGAGGTGATAAAACACCACCTGCGCCGCAATCACTCCGGAAAGGCGCACCACGCCATTGTGTAACTTCGCGCTGCGGCCGAATAAACGACACGGCAGTTTCGCCGCCAGCGCCCCTTCGGCCTGTAGGGTGTAGTCCGGCGAGATATCGGGAAAAATAATCATGTTCTGCCGTCCGGTAGCGACATCGGTGATGAGCTCCATCAGGCTGCCGGCCAGCGTTTTGTTCTGCTGATGGATGGAGCAATAGGAGAGGTCGATACCGCCCAGGGCACGGGTCTGCGCGTTGTAGAGTTCGGCGCTGGAAGAGACCACCACGCAGGCTTTACCCGGCGTGACGCAGGCACCGACCATCGCCGCCAGCACGTCCGACACCGTATGTAACGGCGCCAGAATGTAAGGAATGTTCTGCTGATGCAGCGGTGCGACTACGGCATCAAGTTCTGCCGCACAGGCACGGATCTGCTGGAGTAGCGCCGGGTTTTGTCCCCATGTTGCGGCCTCTTCCAGCAGGCGGCGACGCACCGCGATCCAGGCCGCGTTCACCCGGCCGGTTTGCCCGATCAGGCAGCGGGTGTTTTCGTTTGCCACCGCATTGCGTAAGCGATAAGAGCGCCCCAGCAACCGCAGCGCGCAGAGTCCTTTCGCCACGGTCAGTAATGCGGGCAGCGGTAGATAACGCACCATTTTTCGCAGCAGAATCAGTGTTCCCTGAGAAAAATTACGCTTCGCGTCATACAGCCAACCCGCACTGTTTTTAAAACTAAATACGCTCCAGATAATAAAAAATCTGACCACCGCGGTTATTTATCCTCTTTCAGCAATTGCAGCATGCGCTGCGCAAATTGAGGAAATTCACTGTCCTGGGCGACCACATAGCGTTTATTGATAATAAACATCGGCGTCGCGTTAATATCATAATGCGCGGTAATGGCCGCCATCGTGCTGAGACGGTTTTTAACCGCATCGCTCTGACGCAGAGTATTAAATTTATCCACATCAATATTGTTTTTTACCAGCCAGGCATTCAATGCCTTCTCATCGGTGAGGTCGACATTACGGGTAATAACGGCGTTATAGGCGCTGTCGCGAACGTTCTTTTCAATCCCCATCTCTTCCAGCGTGGCGAAAATCGGCGCGTAAGCAGCAAGACCGCTGTCCTCACTGGTAATATGAATCGCGGTAAATACACTGCCCGGCGGCAGGGTCCGGGAAAATTCCGCCAGATTTTCTTCGTTAGCCGCACAATAATGGCAACCGTAAGACATCACCTCGATAATACTGCGCGCGTCTTTAATCGGACTCTGTGCAATTTGTTCTGCGCTGACTTCACGAAAAGCCTGTGTTTGTGAGTTATCCGTGGCAAAGGTATTAAAGACAAAAATGTGATAACAAAGCACCGTCATCAACGAAGAGATGACGATCAAACACAGCGAATAGCTGATAATAGTGATGCGTTTAAATTGGGTCGCCATAGTATTCTCGCAGCGGAAAAGATAAACCTGGAGGCGCGGGTACCTCCAGGTCATAGCCAATGATTAGCGGTTCGGAACCCCACCACACTTGCTGGCGTTCGCATCTTTCATTGACGTGGTCGTACCGTGCTTATCCGTGCAGGTTGTCAGTTCCTTACAGGAGGTCACACCACCAATAGTGACGTTCTGATACGTGGTTTCGCAGGTTTTACAGGTTCCGCCCACCACGTTAGCCACTTCGATCGCAGTTAATTTTTTCATCTCTGATTTCCTTACTTAGGGTTTAATGGGGTGCAATCACTTGCACCGATCGCTCGGCAAATACCACTGCCGAAAAGACAGTTCACGGGTCACACGGCATAATTCCCTTGAACACCGTGAATAACGCAATGTTGTTTCTAATATTCAGTCGTTTCATTAAGTGCCGCTTGATATAGCTCAGGCGCCGGACATCAATATTCACTTCACCGGAAATTTGCGACAGCGATTTCCCTTTGAATATCTCTTCCATCAGCCACCATTCATTGCCGGAAATCGTATAATTCATTTCCCGGTGGTGCAGTCTTCTGCGGGTGTAATTCACTAATGAATAGCTAAAGCAGCATCCCTGGCGTCGTTGGTCCAATAATTCCTGAAAAAAAGGGGTTATATTGGCGAGATTCTCGCTTTTCAATAACCAGTGCGCGTTTGGCAACAGCGCATACAACGTGAAAAACAGCGGCATGTTGTGCTCGCTTAATAAAATGATCAGATTCTTGTTTTCACGCTGATAGAAATTATTCATGAGCTGCAGCGCGCGAATCCGCTCACGCGGCAGGCTGTCCAAATCGCAGAGGATCCACAGGCAGCAGTCATCATTCACGCGAGTCTGTAACTGCTTAATCAATTGCGTGTAATCATCCGTTAAGGAATATAAAACATCCGTTTTCTCCGCAAGCAAACTGGCAATCACTGTTTTGATTCCTTGCGAAAAAAAGAGATCTTTGTTGTAAAGAAAACACTGATACACCATGCCTCAATATCCTTTTGATGACGCTACTGATAGTTCAATGTGTAATTCGCTGTGGCGGTAAAAGGTCCGGTGGTCAGGGTGCCGTTTGCTAAGGCATCCGGTTCAGCCTCAACAAATGCCTGGAAGTTAAGCCGTAAAGTGGTGTCGCTGATCGCGGCCGGACGGGTCGCCACATTCAGGCGCACAGGCGTATCGTCTTCCTCCAGAAGACCGATCCCCACGCCACCCGCGTTGCCCGGTGATGTAGCGCTGATCGCCAGTCGGTCCGCCAGATTGCCATTGGCAGTACCGCTGAACGTCACCGTCACAGAATCAAAGACGCTCGGCGTGCAATCCTCTAATTTGATCGTGAACGGAACCGGCACTGTTTTTCCGTTGATATACAGTGACTTGGTCGATACTTTCCCGAAATCGACTGGCACCCGCTCTGAATCAGGCGCAATGCTGCACGGGTAGGCCATCACCACGCCGGTGAAACTGAGATCGCCACCCAGCAACTCCCCCAGCGCCCACACCGGGGCCGGAGCGAGCGCCGTCAATAAACCGGCAAAGACCATTGTTATGCGATGCATATTCCCTCCTTACTGGAATTCAGCCACAACCGTTGCAGATGCATGGAACTCACCTTCCGGAATGACGGAGGTGGTATATTTCGCCACCGGCGCGGCAGTCAGGTTCCAGTCGCCTTCGTTATTGGCAAACCCCGGCACGTTATAGAAGGTATTGGGTGCCACCGGGTTGCCCTGACGATCGCGCAGCGCAATGCCCAGCTCGGAACGATCCGTTGTCCCCTGCGTACTCAGGTATTTACCATCGTCAAACGCAGGATTAGCCTGCTGGATCCCCAATTTGATATTCAGTGCCCCCTGGGCAAAACTGCCGCCCTCGCACTTCACATGAATCGGTACGTTTTTGCTGTAATTGATGCCATTCAGTCGGCTACCGATCCCCGGTATGTTGCCGAAGTCAACGACGATCGGCGTCCCCTGATTGACGATACATTTATCCGGCACGGTGATGACACCGGAAGCGATGGTGATGCGGGAAAGCGGCGTTTGCCCCATTGCGCCCGGCCCCAGGCGACCAAAGAGTTTTGCAATCTCAGATCCTTGCAGGTTCACCCCGTTGATAATCGGTTTGGTGATCATAAAGGTCACTTTCCCCTTTGCACCGGAGGTAAACTGGTTGTCAAGGATCGTGCTGGGCGGGTTACAGTAGTTCTGATTGGCGTCGTTTGAGATGTTATCAAACGGTACTGTTTTATAATCTTGCAGATTCCCGCCGATGTAGATCTCAATTTTAACGTCCATATAGTCATTAAGTTTGAGGTAACCCGGCGTCATTCCGGACTGCGTCAACGTCGCCTGAGACATGTAATACACCGGCTGATCCACCATTGACTGTGTACAGTACGCACGCCCCTGGAACATCCCTGCCAGATTAAACTCGTCAGTAATGGTCGCCCCTGCCTGGTTGGAGGTAATATCATGATTGCTGATATTAATCAGATAGTCATAGGTCCCATTCACCGGTTCAATTTCACCGTCCAGTGCGGACCACGCCGCGCCCGGTAAGCCGAGCGTGCTGAGTGCCAGTAAGACCGGCCATTTGCGGCGGAACAGGCCTGACAGTTTCATTACAAGTACTCCATCTTCAGGCGGACCAGGCTGCTAAAGTCACCCGCGCTCACATGCAACCCCGTGGATTCCAGCGCCGCCATAAAATTCAGTTCACTATCACCAGAGTTCACCAGCCAGGGCGCATGGGTCTGCCCGACATCCAGCGCATTCCCGTTTTTATCGAGCAGGCGCACGCCGGCTCCCTGGGTCGTACCGCTGGTGCGTAATAGCTGGCCGTTATTAAGATCGGATTCACCAACGAACGTCAGTTGCACTGCCTGCTCCCCGGTGCTGTAGGCACGCCAGTCATTCCCGGTGGTTCTGGACGCCAGACTCCCTCGCGACTGCGACGCCCCTTTCAGGCAGTCCTTCAGATACAATTTGAAGCGTACCGGCTCACTGCGATCGCCCGCCTGGCGAAAATTCTGCGCGCTGATCTCGCCCATCTCGACATCCTGAACACGCCCTTGTGTCATCAGCACACAGGGAGAGGCAAACACGGTGCCGTGAAACCGGACAATGCCGCTATCTTCGCTGACATGTTCCTGAGCGCTATGCTGTGGCTGCGCGGGCACATCCGCCCCGCACTGAAACGCCACGCCCATCGCAAGGAGGGCCACCGTGAATAAAGGATTTTGCATTGTCAGGTTCCTCCTGGTTAGCCCTGCTGCGCCGGTGGAAGCGCTTTGCAGGTGTTGCCATCGCAACGAAACTTCAGCTCCGGGTGTCCGCCATAGTCGTTCACGTACATCATGGAAAACTGGCTGACATTTCCGTCCGTTACCGCAAACTGCTGGCTCGATTTGGGCGCGATCATGATCCCGGGGAATTGGGTGATCTTCTGTCCGGCCCCTTTGGACAACCCAAGGATCGTGACGTAGTAAGGCGTTGGATTCTGTACCGTCATCTGGTTGCCGTTTTTCTGGAACACCACCTGGTCCTGCCAGATTTCACTCCGGGTCTTCGGGATCACCGCCGCCGGGCGGTAAAACAGCTTGATGCGCGACTGCATGGCCAGTTGCAGCGTATTCGGTTTATCCGGCTTCGGCGGGATCTCCCGGACATTGAGGTAGAACAGGCTTTCTCTGTCCTGCGGCAGCTTTTCGATCCCGGCGGTTTTGGTGACGCGCGCGATCCCTTTCTGCCCTCCGTTGATTCGCTGTAGCGGCGGTAACACAATCAGCGGCGAGGTAATCTTGTTGCCCTTTTCATCCTCGACCCACGACTGGGCGAGGAAGGGAATATCCGGGCTGGTATTGGACAGATTGGCGCTCGATGAGGCCTCTTTCTCCGTAATAATGACGCGGGTCCGATCCAGAGAGACCCCCGCCTGCGCGTAGCCGCCAATCATGCTCAGCGCCCACGCCGCCATCAGATATCCGCTATGTCTTTTCTTGCTCATTTTTGGCCTTTTATTACAGTGAGATAACTCGTTCTGTCGGGATTAACGACACGGCAGAAGCGTGTTCGCCGATCCGTTGTTTGCGCCTGGCGGGATCGTCACCTGACATTGCTGTTTACCGCCCCACATCACGTTCAGCGTTTCGTTCGCATTGACTCCCGCAAGCCAGGCTTGCCCGTCTTCCAGCACCATCGCGACGCTTACGCCATCGGTGTTGTAAATTTCCGCGCCGAATGGCGGGACGCTGCCATCCGTGAGGCGTAGCGTCCCCATCATCTTCATCCCCTTCGCCATACCGAAGGCCTGATAGCCAATCGCGCCTTCCGTCAGGGTTGTCGTGCTGATGGCTTTTGACGGTTCGATGTCGCTGTCCATCGCATCCACGTCCACGCGGGTGTCAAAACTGTTGTAGCTCACCACATCCGGCACCACGGCAATGCCGTAGCCGTTAGTCCGCGACTTCTTGCCGTTAAGCGGCACGCCGCCAATGCCATTGGTATCCACCATAACGCGCGCCGTGTTGATCGTTGCGCCGCTGTTATGCATCGCGGCACCGTGGCGGGTTGCCGTGAAGCCACCGCGCAGTGTCGTGCTCAGCGCCATATACTGGCTCTGCTGATAGCTGGCATTGGTATTGATTTCCGCCAGTTGCGAACGATGCTGGTAATAACCGTCAACGCTGGCGTTACCGCTCTGGCTGGCACCGGCACGAATACGCCACAAGTTGTTGTAATCACTGTTGTCGGTGTAGGACGCCATCGGACTGGTTTTGCCGTTGTTGGTCTGGATATCCAGACCCGCCCATTTGTTGTCGCCAATCGGCACCGACAGCGAGAAGGAGATCGAATCGTCTTTGCGCCCTTTGTAATCGGTACGGTAAGCGGAAAGGTTGGCGGTGATACCGTTGATGTCGCCAATGCGGAAGGCGCGACCCACCGACATGCCGTAACGATCCTGGCTACGCTTATCCCAGTAGTTCTGGTGCGTCCAGGTCAGGAAGACGGTCGTCGCCTTCCCTGCTTCGCCAGCCCAGAAGGTTTTATTCCCGGTGATGGTATAGAGCTCTTTTTCGCGCCCGATGTGGTCGTATCCCTGATAGCGTTCATCGAGATACTGCGCCATTGTGCGGAAGTCTTCCTGCGAGAAGCGGTAGCCCGCAAAGGTAATGGAGCTGTTGTATTCGTCGAAGGTTTTTGCGTAGCTCAGCTTGTAAGAGGTTCCTTTCAGCCGGTTGCCGTCTGGCTCACGGCTCCACGACTCGGTGGCGTCAATGGAAATAGCGCCAAACGCATAGAGATCGCGCCCGATACCCAACGACGCCGCGGTGTACTCTTCACCTGAAGACTGTAAGCCGCCATACAGCGACCACGCGTTACTGACCCCCCAGGAGAAATCGCCGGAAAGGAACGTTGGGCCCTGCATTTTATGGTTGTAACGGGACGGCGTACCGCCTGAGATGTTGTAACGAACGTAGCCCGGACGCGTGAGATACGGAATATTGGCGGTGTTCACCTGGAAAGTGGAGACCGAGCCGTCCTGTTCTTCGACGCGTACATCGAGCGTACCGCGCACTGAACTGCGCAAATCCTGAATGTTGAACGGCCCGGCGGGTACGGTCGTTTCATAGATGACGCGCCCACTCTGGCTGACGGTCACTTTGGCGTTGGTACGGGCGATACCATGAATTTCAGGGGCATAGCCCTGTAACGCCGGTGGCAGCATCCGCTCATCGCTGGCAAGGTTGACCCCGGTAAAACGCACGGTATCGAAAACCTGCGAATTCAGGTAGATCTCACCCAGCGTCAGTTTCGCCGCCATCATCGGCAAAGGACGGTAGGCGTAGATCTGATTCCAGTCGAAATCGAATTGATGGTTCTGGCTGTAATAGCTGGTCTGATATTCACCGCGCACACGCCAGCCGCCGATGTTCGCGCCTGCCTGGCCATAGCCTGAAACCGCGCTGTAGTTTTCCTGGCCGTTGAACTGGCGGGTGAGTTGCCCGTTGAGGCTGTAGTCAAACAGAAGACCCGCGATCCCTTCATCCCAGCGCTCAGGCGGCGTCCAGTTCGGATCGTTATACTTCATCCACGCCTGCGGCACGGTAATTTCAAGCACGCCGGCATAGTTGCTTAATTTCGCCCCTGGCAGACTTTGCAGGGAATAGCAGTTCTCATAGAGCTGGGTGACCTGCGCGCGGGCCTCATCTTTCAGCGCCAGTTTGTCCAGCAGGTCGCCGCTGATGCACGGCAGCGTGCGCTTGCCTTCAGGAGCCTCGATATAACGAATTTTCTCCTGACCGACCGGCTGACCGTTAATACGGATATCCAACAAATAATCACCTGGGGTGACATAGTTGTCGGTTGCAAAACGCGACAGATCAATCTGCGTGCGCTCCGCTGCATCCAGGACATCGGTATTAAACTCAACGCTCTCCTCGGCACTGGTTGTCGCTGCATAGCAGCTATTCATTACCAGAAGAGCAATCATCGTTATAGGGGTTTTTATTTTTACCGACATGATTTTCATCCCGAATAAATCCGTTAAAAACGTCCTGCTTCCTGCCAGGTTATTGTTATGCTGTTAGTGGTAATCCATAAAAAACTGCGCAACGGCAGTAAACTCGCCCGCTTTTATATATTTTTGAACCGGTACCAGCGATGCGGAAAATTTTAAAACGTTATCGGTCTCGCTCAGTTCATATTCCGGAGAGGGTTGACCCAGCGTTAATATTTCACCCTGACTGTCACGTAGACGAATACCAAAGCCATCGGCGTCACCACTGACTAATAATGTGGTGGGATCGGATGCCGCCGCATTGCCCATAAAAGTGACCGAAGCATAAGGATAAAGTGAACCATCGTTGCCTCGTTTCACCACGGAACATCCTGTCAGGCGTATCAACACTGGCCGCGTAATATTGCCTTCATCATTACGATTAATCAGGCTGGCAGAAACATTACCAAACTCAACCTCTATATCCCGACTGTTCGGGTCAAGGCTGCATGCCGCCTCAATCAGTTCACCGCTCATGGCTAATTTACCCGGCGTGACGGTGGATGCTGAAACCGAAGCCGACCCGACCAGAGCGCAAAAATAGACGGCAATGAGGAGCGTATTGTTTATTTTCACTTTGTCCCTCCCTGGTCTACGGTGGAGAAAGTGCGGGAACACGCCCCGCACTCATCACTTCAGGTCAATTACTGGTACGCAATCTCGAAGTTCACGGTGGACTGGAAGGAACCAGCAGCCACGGTTGCGCTTGCGCTTTCTGCTTTCACATAGGCCACAAACGGAATGGTGTTGGTGCCATTAACCAGCTGGACAGGTGTTGTTGCAGTGCCCCACACCACATCCTGGCTGGCGCTGTCACGCAGGCCGATACCCGCACCAGACGCGGTGCCTGAAGTAAAGGCCGCCAGAGTGGCGTCAGTTGGGTTGGTGCTGGTCGGGGTGTAAGTCACTTCTGCAGTTTGCGCTACCGTGATGTCGCAGTGCTGCAGTTCGATGTTCTGGTGTACGTTTCCGGCGCGAGCACCGTTAGCCAGTGCAGAAACAGGAATCTGACCAAAATCAACGGTCACCGGGCTTGAACCTGGTGCCAGACCACAGGCGGTATTTACCAGTTCACCCTGGAATTCAATCACACCGTTCGTTGTGTCAGCTAAAACAGACATAGAACCCAGAGCGGCGCTGAACGCAACAGCCATAGCAACTTTATTCATTTTCATAACAATTTCCTGTTTGTACCAATATCCTGAGAAATAAAGAGTCATCACGTCGCATTCGTTATTTCGTGCTGCTGTAATCAACTCTTGGTTTTGTTCTGGAAATGTCCTGGTAATAATTAAAAATGCAATAATATTAATTACCACCACTCCTTTGAACTGATGAAAATGCTACCAAATCAAAATTTCCACACAAAGCACTACATTTGCTGTGGGATAGATACGCATTGTTAACTCGCAGGGAAAGGAAAGGTGGATTTATATCTCGCGAAGTGGTGTGATAAATCCGAAATACATGACGGGTTTTTAGAAAGAAAAATTTGAAAAACAATGAGGAGATTAAGATTATTCCCGATAATACCGGAAATAAAATAATGATTCAGTAAATTATTGGAATAGTTAAGGTGAAAATATCAACAGTAGAGCTCAAAGATGTTCCTTCCCGTCGTTTTGACAAACCTGAAGCAAACTTAGCCAGTCGTCGGGTGGATTCCCCTCATCGAGCATTTTCCCGAAAATCTTATAGGCATCGGTCTTGCTGCCGTAGGTGCGCAATGGCCCTTCATCATTCACCCATGCGATGACAATGATCTTACTCTCGAGACTATAACGGAAAAATAAGCGATACCGTCCTCCACCAAACTCCGCTCTCGACCAGTCTGTATAAGCTTTCCCTATACTGTCGCCAGGCCGGTAAACAGAAGCTCGGGGTTCGTGGGTAATGTTGGCAATGGATTTCAATAAATGCGCCAGCACCTTGGTCTCTTTCTTCTTCTGGAAAACAATGGGATCTGGAAACCTGTGCTTAAGGTCTTCAACACGTGCGACCAGCGCGTTGTATTGATCGATAAAACAGGGATGAGCGTAGATCGTCCACCCGTTCAGCCATGTGGGAAAATCCATTTTTCAGTCTTCGTCGCTGATTTCATCATCAAGATTGACGTCGATACCATCAACCAGTTCATAGCCACGGGATAAATCCAGCTTCTTCAGCGTTTGTGGGTTATTCGCCACATCCTGTGATAAGAAGTCCAGGAATGATCGCATCACACCGTCCTCCGTTGCTTCACTGTATTTTGAAAGCAGTACTTCACCCGTGGAAAGCAATGTGTAATGAATACGATCACCACTGCGAAGATGTAAAGCGTCCCTGATCGACGCAGGGATAGTCGTTTGATGTCGTTCCGTCAATTTAGAATCCGCTTCAATGGCAATGTCTTCAGATCGAACATAGGCGAACATATTTATCCCTTTGCGTTACTGTGTACAAATTTTAAACGCATTGTAGGCTCGCCAGAAAAACAATGCAAACGCATTGCAATGTAGTTGCATTGTTAGCAAAGAACTCACGGAGCTGAACGTTACACTCAGAAACTCGCAATGACAAAGGATTCAAAGCCTATAAAGGAGGAAAAGATCAAAACGGGAAGCCGTCTCGCAAATTCGGGCGGAAGGATTATTTCAGACTGACGGCATCAACATGACACTGTACCCGGCATTCACCGCAGCCGGTACAACGCTCGCTGTCCAGCACAGGGATCCCCGTCGCGCCGAGGGTACAGGCCAGTTCGGGGCATGCCTCAACACACTGGTTACACGAGCGCACTGGATTAACGCAGGCAGCGCTGAACGTTGGCCGCAGGCCTGTATCAAAACGCGCCTGTACGCACAGCGCGTCACTCGGGCATGCGGCAATGCACGCCCCACAGCCATCGCAACTGGCATAATCAATAGCCAGTTGCGGGTAGCCGTCTTCGTGACGGGTCAGAATCCCCATCGGGCATGCATCGATACACTGGTTGCATCGGGTACATTGCGCGATGAACTGCGCATCAGGCACGGCTCCCGGTGGCAACGAATGCGCAAGTTGAGGCACCGATACCCCCTCCGGCGCAGTGTGCTTTGCCGCACTGACAAACGCGCGAAACAGCCCACGCCGACTGACGTGCCGATGCGTCATCAGCGCCTGATAATATTTCTCTGACTTGTTCATCCGAAGTACAGCCGTTTCACCGCAGGTTGTAGCGCGCGTTGCTGCTCCATCTCCTGCAGATAACACGCCGTTACGGCGGCAAGACGCGCATAGAACGGGCTCACCGCGCTGTCCTGCACGCGTTCCAGATAGCGATATCCCCACGGCAGCAGATGCACTGCGAATAATTGATTTACCGCCGCGTCTTTACCGGCCTCCAGCAGCGCACTACTGGCTAACAGCATCAGGCCAAACTGATCTTCGGGTTCGCTCTGGCGCGAGTCAAATGCCATTCCCTGCGACTGTAAAAACGCGCGGTATTCCGCGGTGGTATCGCCCATCAGCAGATTATCGAGCTCCAGCCAGACGGAACCCCATGGCGGCGCGGGCATATCCCCTTGCCCTTCGAACAGCACGGAAAATTGCCACGCCAGTTCTTCATCATCCGGCAGCGGCCAGTCAGCACACAGCCTGGCAATCTGCACCGGATCGCGCCACGGATACAGATCGGGCATCATGGGCAGACTGTCGAACAGCGCTTTCACCTCCGGTCGTCCGGGAGAGTAATAAAACAGTGCACCGAGGATCCTCGGTAATACAGCATCGGGGGTCATCTCTGGCTCCTCCTGAAAACAGAGCGGCCGAAGCCGCTCACAGGTTACATCGGTAACGTCCACAGATTGTAGAACGCAATCCTGCCCACTAGCTCAGCCACGATGACGACCACGGCGGTCATCGCCAGAACCGTGACACTGGACTTCAACCGCGCCCAGGTCACCACCCCAACAATGCCTAGCGCCAGCAGCGCCGCTTGTGCGGTAAACCAACTGGTTTGCGCCGCCGTTAACGCGTCGTCCGCACTCATCAGCGTCGACACATACCCCGGTCGCAGGCAGAAACTTACGAGTATCGCCAGTACGCTCATCAACAGGCCCAGACGCAGCCCGAACAGCCCGGCCAGAATGCCGCCGCCAATCAGCGGCGTCAGCACCATCATCACCGTCGTATAGGAGGTGCGCCAGGTAACCACCGTCGGCAACTGGTAGATTTGCGGGATCGCCAGAATAAAGACCACGCCCACCACCGCTGCCAGCCATACCAGCGCTTTACACAGCGCAGTCGCGCCACGGTTAAGCAGCAGACCGAGAGAACCCAGCCCGCCAAGCGTGGCAAACACTGCCGACAGTACAATTTCGTTGCTCATCGGCGAATGACCCACGCGCAGCAGCATATTCAGCGCACGCAGCGGTTGTCCGACGTGGATTACCCCCAGCAGCACCCCAACCCCAAACAGACACATGACACAGAACAGGCCGATAGCCATCCGTCGCGCCTCGATCTGCCCCAGGGTGCCGCCAATCAGCAGCAGAATAAATGCCCCCACTGCGCTTTGGGTAAAGACGGTAAAAAAGACCAGCGGTAACTCATGCATGGCGCACCTCCCCCATGTTCATAATGGCCCCTTCCTTATCGCCCGTAGGTTTGGCCTTCGGATGCGGCTTAATGATGAGGTTAGGATGGGTAAACGACGCGGCGGGTAGTGGCGCAATTTCGTTCTCGCTACCGTATTTCGCGCGCAGTTCATCGATTGGGCCGAAATCCAGCGCTCGCTGTGGGCAAGAATCCACACAGATGGGGCGCAGATTCTGCTCCAGTCGGTCGAGACAGCCGTCGCATTTGCGCATGACTTTGGCCTTAGCATCAAACTGCGGCGCGCCATACGGGCAGCGCATCTCGCAATAGCGGCAGCCCACGCAGATACTGTCATCGACCAGCACCAGACCGTCTTCTTCACGCTTGTGCATCGCGCCAGTCGGGCAGCCTGATACGCAGACTGGCTCATCACAGTGGTTACAGGCGATAGAGAGGTAGTAGGTAAAGGTGTCATTGTGCCAGCTTTCTCCTTCTTTCACCCAGCTTCCGCCGCCGTATTCATAGACCCGGCGGAATTTCGGGCCGACGTCCAGATCTTTATTATCCTTACAGCTGACCTGGCAGGTTTTACAGCCTGAGCAGCGCGAGGAGTCAACATAAAAGCCATACTGTTTCATTGCGGATCACTCCTTAAGCGCGTTTGATTTCAACCAGGTTGGTATGCTGCGGGTTCCCTTTCGCCAACGGCGACGGCAGATGACTGGTCAGGGTATTGATGCACCCGCCAACGTCCACACCGTTGCTATCCAGACGGGTCCACGCCCCCTGTGGCATCGCCACCACACCCGGCAGAATCCGCTGGGTCACCTTGCAGGGAATCGCCACCACGCCGCGATCGTTGAACACATGCACCAGATCGCCAGAATTCAACTGGCGTGCGCTGGCATCTATTGGGTTGATCCACACTTCATCCGGTACCGCTTCATGCAGCATCAACACGTTGGTATAGGTTGAGTGGGTATGGCCTTTGGTGTGAAAACCGCTTAACTGCAGCGGATACTTCGCGGTCAGCGCTTTGTTCAGATGCGACTCTGTCACCGCGCAGAACTCCGGTACCGCCGGGATGCGATCGCCTTCCGGCAGCGTCCACGCTTTCGCGAGATCGGCCAGCGCCTGCGAGTAGATCTCAATCTTGCCGGATGGCGTGGTCAGCGGATTGGCCACGGCATCGGCACGGAAATCAGCAAACGCCAGGCTCTGTTTGTCGGTTGCGATGCGCTGGTCAACGACCCCCATCTCTTTCGCCACCGACCATTCCGGCAGGTACGGACGTTTCTCGCGGATCTGCTGATAGTGCATTTCTGCCCACTGCGCCTGTGTCCGCCCTTCGGTGTACTGCTCACGCAGCCCCAGATGCCCGGCGATATCAGCACAAATATCGTAGGTGCTACGTACTTCCCACATCGGCGTGACCGTTTTCTGCAAGGCGATCATGTAGTTGTGAGACCCCGTGGCATAGGAGCTGTCCACCAGATCTTCCGCTTCGAGATAGCTGGTTTCCGGCAGCAGGAGATCGGCGTACTTCGCGCTCGGCGTCATGTGGTTTTCAATGACGATAATGGTTTCGCACAAACTTTCATCCGCGAGAATTTTGCGCGTGCGGTTGGTTTCACCGTGCTGATTCAGCAGCGTGTTACCGGCCTGGTTGAAGAACAGCTTGATGCCGGTTTTCAGTTTATCCGCCCCCTTCACCCCCATCGTGGTGGCCGTCATCATTTCCGGGCGTTGAATCGCATCCGTCCACAGATAGCACGGAATGGAGGTCTTGATCGGGTTGGTCAAAATCGGTAACAGCGGTACGCCATACGGGGTGCCATAAGGCCAGTTACCGTTATTGGTGCCCGGCAGGCCAAAGTGGCCCGTCAGTGCGGGTAACGTCTGAATGGCGCGCACGGTTTGCTCGCCGTTAGCGTGACGCTGCGGCCCCCAGCCCTGACAAATGTAACAGGCACGAGCCGAAGCGATTTCGCGCGCCAGTTGGCGAATGCGCGTCGCCGGAAGCCCCGTGATCTCCGCCGCCCATTCCGGCGTTTTAGCGATACCGTCATCACCTTTACCAATCACGTAGTCTTTATAGCTGGCATTCGGCGCAGCGCCTTCAGGCAGCGTGCTGCTGTCATAGCCCACGCAGTACTTATTCACCTCGGCTTCATTGATCAACTGTTCGGTAATCAACGTATGGGCGATACCAGCCACCAACGCGGCATCGGTCGTCGGGCGAATCGGCAGCCACTCGGCATGCTCGGTAACTACCGAGTCGGTATAACGCGGATCGATAATAATCACCCGCGCTTTCGAGGCTTCCAGCGCACGACGTAACTCTTCCACCTGTCCGCCGCCAGACATGCGCGTTTCAGACAAATTCAGACCAAACAGCACCACCAGATCGGAATGCGCAATTTGCGTAAAGTGACTTCCGACATACACGCCGTGAGTATAGGGCGTTGCGGTGGCAATTTGCGCCGTGGAATAGGTGTTATGATAATTTAAATAGCCGCCGGTAAGATTTAGCAGACGTTTCCAGGCAGGCGTGCCCTGGGTATGATAATAAGCGCCCGACTGATAATTATAATAAATTGCCTCACGGCCATATTTTTCCGTCACGCGTTTTAATTCTGCAGCGATAAATGCTGTCGCTTCATCCCAGGAAATACGTTTGAATTTCCCTTCGCCACGTTTACCTACGCGTTTCATCGGATATTTAATCCGGTCCGGACTATATACCCGCCAGCGACTGGAACGACCGCGCAAACACGGACGAATCTGATGTTCGCCAAATACCGCGTCGTCTTTTGCATCCTCCGGTTCAATACGCACGATGCGGTCATCTTTAACGATCACTTTCAGCGGGCAACGGCTGCCACAGTTGACCAGGCAGGCACTGTGGCGAACGGTTTCGCCATTGCCGCCTTGCGCAGGAGCGTCGGTCGTTTCAGCCTGCGCGGTGGTAGAGAAAGGCAACGTAATCGCGTTACTGAGTGCAACAGCGGCACCTATTTTTGCGGTGCCTGTCACCGCATCCCGTCGGGACAGCGTTGTGTTTAGCCACTTTTTTATTTCCATCTTTTTTTCTCACATTGCATCCATAGTTATTATTAATAAGTAATCATATAGGGCTAAACACGGCTGATGGTTGATTATGATCAAACGCGCTTTTATGGAAAAATAAAGTGGTAAAACCATGACACTCATATCATTTTTCATCTGATAAAAAGCAGTGATTTAACTGAAGATGACATTTTTGTAAACATATAAGAGATAAAAACAGAACAACAGCATAACCATTGTATAGTTAATTATATTGCGCTTATATATTCCGTCAGGCAAGCGCAATAAAATTCTTATTTTTGGAACGTATGCCAAAAAGAGTATTCCTGGTCAAAATGAATATTCCTGGCGTTCAGGAACATATTACTTTTTATGCTAATTTAGCAATAATATGATTTTTTGTTATACAAAAAGAAGAAAGCCTTCTGCGTGAACTGAGTTCTTACCGTAAACGGGCTATACTGTTTCATCATCCCCATAGCCAGACTGAATCATGATCGTATCCGGACGCCATCCCTCTCTGCGCCTGTCGCTGGCAGGACTCCTGACGCTGACACTGTTTGGGATCGGCTATACCCTGCATCTGCACTGGGGAGCATTTATTCAGTGGTGTCTGGCGACGCAAATCACCCTGCATCGCTATCTGGTGATGAATCTGCTGCAGTTGAATAATCATCAGTACAGCGGCGGTTTCTGGTTACTGACGGGGGCGTTTCTGTACGGCGTACTGCATGCCATCGGACCGGGACACGGAAAGTTCATCGTGACGACCTATCTGAGTACCAATAAGGAAAGCCTGCTGGCTGCGCGGGTCGTGCCTTTTATTGGCAGTCTGATGCAAGGAGTCAGTGCGATCCTGTTTGTGTTTATCCTCGCGATTGGCTTTAACCTGGCAGCCGGCGATTTGAGCACCAGCCGATGGTACGTTGAAAAAATCAGCGCTGCGCTGATCGCCGGATTCGGCGCGTTTCTCATTTATCAGGCACTTAAATCCATACGCCCGATAACCTTCACCCGATTGACTCCCTTGCATAGCCATGACGAGAAGTGCGGCTGCGGACATCACGGCGTCGGGCAGACGCTGGTGGACGGTAACTGGAAAACCCGGCTGGGGGTGATTCTCGCCATCGGTGCCCGACCATGCAGCGGGGCAATCATGATCCTGCTGTTTTCCAATGCTCTCGGTATCGTCACCTGGGGCATTGCAGCGGTGATGACCATGTCCTTTGGCACTGCGCTGTCGATCATGGGACTGTCTCTGGCGGTACGTTATGCCCGAAATCAGACACTCTCATGGTTCGGTACAGGACATCCCGCTCTGAAATGGCTTGCGCCTGCAGCGAAAATAGTCGGCGGTGTGGTGCTGATCCTGTTTGCCACAATTCTGTTCTTAACGGTGATCCCGATTAGCGCCAACGGCGATTATATTGCCGCAGGTTGCTGACCCGACCTGCGTAATAATGATCCGATAATGGGGCACCTGCCCCAGTGAATTTCCCTGCCACCTTTGAATTACGCGTCCCAATAGGGATAATATCCACACGAACTGTGAACCCGGGACCACCATGAGACACTCCCTGCCTTGTCGCAAGCTACGTGAACGGCCGATGAAACTCGGTACGACGGTGATACTGATGGTCAGCGCCGTGTTGTTTTCTGTCTTGCTTGTCGTCCATCTGTTCTACTTCTCACAAATCAGCCACATGACGCGTGATGCGCTGGCAGACAAAGCGCTGGCCGTTGCCCGGACGCTGGCAGACTCGCCGGAGATCCGTGCGGGGTTGATGAAAAAACCCGAGGATAGCGGGATTCAGGCGATTGCCGAAGCGGTGCGCAAGCGAAACGATATGCTGTTCATTGTTGTCACCGACATGAAAAGCCTGCGTTATTCTCATCCGGAAGCCCAACGCATCGGGCAACCATTTAAGGGCGACGATATTTTGCTGGCGCTGGATGGCAAAGAGAATATCGCCATCAACCGGGGCTTTCTTGCCCAGGCGCTGCGCGTTTTCACCCCCATTTATGACGACAATCACCACCAGATTGGGGTGGTGGCAATCGGCCTGGAACTGAGTCGGGTGACCGAACAGATTAACGACAGTCGCGGCAGCATCCTCTGGTCCGTACTTTTTGGCGTGCTGGTTGGCCTGCTGGGAACATGGGTGCTGGTGAAAGTGCTCAAACGCATCCTGTTTGGCCTGGAACCGTATGAAATTTCTACCCTGTTTGAACAGCGCCAGGCGATGCTGCAATCAATCAAAGAGGGGGTCATCGCCGTTGACGACAAAGGCGAAGTGACGTTAATCAACGAGGCCGCCCAGGAGTTGCTGGATTACCGTAAGTCACAGGATGACCCCCAGTTTTCCACGCTCAGCCATGCATGGTCGCAGGTGGTGGATCTCAGCGAAGTGCTGCGCGACGGTACGTCGCACCGCGACGAAGAGATCAACATCAAAGATCGGTTGCTGCTCATTAATACCGTCCCGGTTCGCAGCGACGGCAAGATTATTGGCGCGATCTCCACCTTCAGGGACAAAACGGAAGTTCGCCAGTTGATGCAGCGACTGGATGGCATGGTGAACTATGCCGACTCACTCCGTGAACGATCCCACGAATTCATGAATAAATTACATGTGATTCTGGGATTGTTACATCTGAAGAGTTATAAGCAGCTTGAAGACTATATTATTAAGACGGCAAACAACTATCAGGAAGAGATCGGCTCACTGTTAGGCAAAATTAGATCGCCGGTCATTGCTGGCTTTTTACTTAGTAAGATTAATCGCACATCCGATTCAGGGCACAAACTGGTGATTAGCCATGACAGCCAGGTACCGGACAGCGGCAATGAAGATCAAATTGCGGTATTGATTACCGCGCTCGGAAATCTGATTGAAAACGCGATCGACGCGTTAGCACAGCAGTCAGGAGGTGAGATCAGCGTCTCCTTATACTATCGCAATGGTTGGCTACATTGTGAAGTCAGTGACGATGGTCCCGGCATTGAACCGCACCGCCTTGACGCTATTTTTGATAAAGGCGTCTCGTCTAAAGGAACTGAACGCGGCGTTGGTTTAGCGCTTGTTAAACAACAAGTTGAAAGTCTTGGTGGCAATATTTTTGTGGAATCCGAACCTGGCGTTTTCACACAATTTTTTGTACAAATACCCTGGGATGGGGAGAGGGCCAGCACATGATCAATGTCTTTATTATCGATGACGACGCCATGGTCGCGGAGTTAAACCGCCGCTATGTCGCACAGATCCCCGGTTTTCAGTGCTGCGGAACCGCCTCAACGCTGGAAAAAGCCAAAGAGGTTATTTTTAATAGCGATGTTCAGATTGACCTGATTCTGCTGGATATTTACATGCAGAAAGAGAACGGGCTGGACCTGTTACCGCTTCTGCATGCCGCTGGCTGCAAAAGCGATGTCATTGTCATCTCTTCTGCCGCCGATGCCATGACGATCAAGGATTCGTTGCACTACGGCGTTGTAGATTACTTAATCAAGCCGTTTCAGGCCTCACGCTTTGAGGAAGCCCTCACCAGCTGGCTGCAAAAGAAAAGGGACATGGATAAGCACCAGTATTATGAGCAGTCAGAGCTGGACCAACTGATTCACGGCAATGCGTCCAGTGAGCAGGACACCCGCCGCCTGCCGAAAGGGTTGACGCCGCAGACGCTGCGCACGCTGTGTCAGTGGATCGATGCACATCAAGATTATGAGTTTTCAACCGATGAACTGGCAAATGCGGTGAATATCTCTCGCGTCTCCTGCCGCAAATATCTTATCTGGCTGGTCAACTGTCATATTCTGGTTACCAGCATCCATTATGGCGTTACGGGCAGGCCGGTTTACCGTTACCGTATTCAGGCAGAACATTATTCTTTACTTAAGCAATATTGTCAGTAGAAGATAAATCTTAACCTTGCATTATTTCGTTATATATTGGTAACAATTATTACAATAATGAAAAAATAAAAAGGTTAAGGTTACTTCCTGCAAATTCAGAAATTGTGCCAGATCAAATATAATTGCATCACTCCACATTTTTCAATGCGTTATTATTATCCGACACGCCATTGTTTTTAATTTCAAAAACGCTAACAAAAGTTAATAAAGTATTATCCCCTGCGCAGAGTGTGTATTTTTAATCACAAAGGAGTAGTCTGGAAATAACCGGACGGATTAACAAAAACGATAAACGGTAGCAACGGAGCTCATGCTACATCTTAAGGATAAGCACACTCTGTGAGCAGATGATATGTTCATGTTTTTCATAAAGATACAAAAAGTAGCCCGAACCTGCCTCTGCTCTTCTTTTTCAACACTGCCCATCGCCAGAGAGTCGTGCTCTCTGAAAACAGCCTGAAAAAAACGATAAGAGTTTTCCTGTCCTTAGGAATAACATTATTCGATGTTTAAAAACTAATCGCACTTTCAGACGAAACGAATATTAGCCAGGCTCTGCGCCCATTACACAAAAAACAGAACATGGCTGTGATCCATTTATCAAAATTGACTGGTTTTATCGCGAGGGTAAATAAATGCTATTTAGTATACAACTTCTCATAATATTAATATGTTTGTTTTATGGTGCCAGAAAGGGCGGTATCGCGCTGGGTTTGTTAGGCGGTATCGGCCTGGTCATTCTGGTGTTCGTTTTCCACCTCCAGCCGGGTAAACCACCGGTTGACGTCATGCTGGTGATCATCGCCGTGGTCGCGGCCTCAGCAACGCTACAGGCCTCAGGCGGTCTGGATGTGATGTTGCAGATCGCAGAGAAACTGCTGCGCCGCAACCCGAAATATGTCTCTATCGTTGCCCCGTTTGTGACCTGTACCCTGACTATCCTGTGCGGGACCGGCCACGTGGTCTACACGATTTTGCCCATCATTTACGACGTGGCGATTAAAAATAACATCCGCCCGGAACGTCCGATGGCCGCCAGCTCCATCGGCGCACAAATGGGGATCATTGCAAGTCCGGTATCGGTGGCGGTGGTTTCTCTGGTTGCCATGCTGGGTAATGTGACGTTTGAAGGCAAACACCTCGAATTCCTCGACCTGCTGGCGATCACTATCCCGTCCACGCTGATTGGTATTCTGGCTATCGGTATTTTCAGCTGGTTCCGTGGTAAAGATCTGGATAAAGATGAAGACTTCCAGAAATTCATCTCCGTACCGGAAAACCATCACTACGTGTATGGCGATACCGCTACGCTGCTGGACAAAAAACTGCCGAAAAGCAACTGGCTGGCGATGTGGATCTTCCTTGCCGCCATTGCTGTCGTCGCTATCCTGGGTGCCTTCTCTGAACTTCGCCCTTCATTCGGTGGCAAAGCGCTGTCGATGGTGCTGGTTATCCAGATGTTCATGCTGCTGACCGGCGCGTTGATTATTATTCTGACCAAAACCAATCCCGCTTCAATCTCTAAAAACGAAGTCTTCCGTTCAGGTATGATCGCGATTGTGGCGGTGTACGGTATCGCCTGGATGGCGGAAACCATGTTCGGCGCGCACATGACAGAAATCGAAGGTGTGCTGGGTAACATGGTGAAAGAGTATCCGTGGGCCTATGCGATTGTTCTGCTGCTGGTGTCTAAATTCGTTAACTCTCAGGCAGCGGCGCTGGCGGCTATCGTTCCGGTCGCGCTGGCGATTGGCGTTGACCCGGCCTACATCGTGGCGTCTGCCCCGGCGTGCTACGGCTACTACATTCTGCCGACCTATCCAAGCGATCTGGCCGCCATTCAGTTCGACCGTTCAGGTACCACCCGCATTGGTCGCTTCGTCATCAACCACAGCTTTATTCTCCCGGGTTTGATTGGCGTGAGCGTCTCCTGCGTCTTTGGCTGGATCTTTGCTGCCATGTACGGATTCCTGTAAAGGTCTCCCGCGTGCCGTCCGTCACCGGGCGGCACGTCACTTATGATATTAAAAGAAATCAATAGGCTGGAAGCACATGTCAAATAAAGCGTTCTTCTATCAGGCACCTTTCCCGATGGGGAAAGACGAAACAGAGTACTACCTGCTCACTTCCGATTATGTCAGCGTGAGTGAGTTTGAAGGTGAGTCCATACTGAAGGTTGAGCCGCAAGCCCTGACGCTGCTGGCGCAACAAGCCTTTCACGATGCCTCCTTCATGCTCCGCCCCGAACATCAGCAACAAGTCGCCTCCATTCTTCATGACCCCGAAGCCAGCGAAAACGATAAATACGTTGCCCTGCAATTCCTGAGAAACTCTGAAATCGCCGCCAAAGGCATTCTGCCGACCTGTCAGGATACCGGCACGGCCATTATCATGGGGAAAAAAGGCCAGCGTGTCTGGACTGGTGGCGGTGATGAAGCGGCGCTGTCAAAAGGGGTGTACAACACCTATATCGAAGACAATCTGCGCTATTCGCAAAACGCCGCGCTGGATATGTACAAAGAGGTGAATACCGGTACCAACCTGCCGGCACAGATCGACCTCTACACCGTCGATGGTGATGAGTATAAATTCCTGTGCGTAGCGAAAGGCGGCGGTTCCGCCAACAAAACTTACCTGTACCAGGAAACCAAAGCGCTGCTCACCCCGGGCAAGCTGAAAAACTTCCTCGTTGAGAAAATGCGGACTCTGGGAACAGCAGCCTGCCCGCCGTACCATATCGCCTTTGTGATTGGCGGCACTTCTGCAGAAAGCACGCTAAAAACCGTGAAGCTCGCCAGCACGCATTACTACGATGCGCTGCCGACCGAAGGCAACGAGCACGGTCAGGCGTTCCGTGATACACAACTGGAACAGGAACTGCTGGAAGAGGCACAAAAACTCGGTCTTGGCGCGCAGTTTGGCGGTAAATATTTCGCCCACGATATCCGCGTGATCCGCCTGCCGCGTCACGGTGCCTCCTGTCCGGTCGGCATGGGCGTTTCCTGCTCGGCGGATCGTAACATCAAAGCCAAAATCAACCGCGAAGGGATTTGGATCGAAAAACTGGAGCACAACCCAGGTCAGTACATCCCGGAAGCGTTGCGTCAGGCCGGTGAAGGCGAAGTGGTGAAAGTTGACCTCAACCGCCCGATGAAAGAGATCCTGGCACAGCTTTCACAGTACCCGGTTTCCACCCGTCTGTCGCTGACCGGAACCATTATCGTCGGTCGTGATATTGCGCATGCGAAGCTGAAAGAACGTATCGACTCTGGCGAAGGGTTGCCGCAGTACATTAAAGATCACCCGATCTACTACGCCGGTCCGGCAAAAACACCGGCGGGCTATCCTTCAGGCTCATTAGGACCGACCACCGCAGGCCGCATGGACTCCTATGTTGATCTCCTGCAATCGCACGGCGGCAGCATGATCATGCTGGCAAAAGGCAATCGCAGCCAACAGGTGACCGATGCCTGCCATAAACACGGCGGCTTCTATCTGGGCAGCATTGGCGGCCCGGCAGCGGTTCTGGCGCAGCAGAGTATCAAGCATCTGGAATGCGTTGAGTATCCGGAACTGGGTATGGAAGCGATCTGGAAAATTGAAGTGGAAGATTTCCCGGCGTTCATCCTGGTCGATGACAAAGGCAACGATTTCTTCCAGCAGATAGTGAACAAGCAGTGCGCTAACTGCACGAAATAACCTCTTCGGCCCGGCACCGGACTGCTCTCAACGTTTGAAGGCAGTCCGGTGATCCCCCCGGGCCACCTTTTCCCGTCATGGCTGGCATTGAATTTTCGACCACTTCGGTGAATAGTAGCCTTTTCCATCACTTGCGAAATCACCATGATCCGCACATTAAACCCCACCCTGCTGAATATCGGCGCACTGATCCTGACGCTTATCCTGATCTACACTGGCTTCTCGGCAGGTGAGAAAACCACCTGGCTGATGGAAGTTACGCCGGTCATTATTGTGATACCGCTGCTGCTGACAACCGCAAAGCGCTACCCGCTCACTCCTCTGCTTTATACCCTGATTTTTTTCCACGCCATCATCCTGATGGTGGGCGGTATGTACACCTATGCCAAAGTCCCTGTGGGCTTTGAAGTGCAGGAGTGGCTGGGCTTAAGCCGAAATCCGTATGATAAGCTCGGCCATTTCTTCCAGGGCCTGGTTCCGGCACTGGTGGCGCGCGAAATTCTGCTACGCACAAAGAGTGTTCGCAGCGGGAAGATGCTGGCATTTCTGGTTTGCTGCGTGGCGCTGGCGATCAGTGCCACCTATGAGTTAATTGAATGGTGGGCCGCGCTGGCGATGGGACAGGGCGCGGACGATTTCCTTGGCACGCAGGGCGACCCGTGGGATACCCAGTCAGACATGTTCTGCGCGTTGCTGGGTTCATTGACTACGGTAACGTTGCTGGCGGGAGTGCATAGCCGTCAGTTGCAGCGCTATGGATTAACGCCCCCCGACGCATAACGTATTTATCTGCCGGAGGCATACACAGGCTCCGGCGATATCACTATCAGCTCAAAAAATAATTCAGCTGTCGATAAACCATCGCCAAAAACGGCTGGCAAATCACTTTAATCCATTGTTTATAAACAATTATTGATGAATCCCCGTCGTTTCGCGCCCTCTTTACACCTTTTTTAGTCAGGATAATACTTGCCCGCATCACAGATTCCTCCACAACCGGGTAAGAGATGATGAAAGTATTAATTGTTGAAAGTGAATTTCTGCATCAGGACACCTGGGTTGGCAAGGCCGTGGAACGTCTGGCAGACGCCTTAAGTCGGCAAAATGTTACCGTCATTAAGTCCACGTCTTTCGACGACGGCTACGCCATCCTGTCGGCAAACGAAGCCATTGATTGCCTGATGTTCAGCTATCAAATGGAACAGCCTGATGAACATCAAAATGTCAGAGAACTGATCGGTAAGCTTCATGAGCGCCAGCAAAATGTGCCGGTCTTTCTGTTAGGTGACAGAGAGAAAGCCACCGCCTCGCTGGACCGCGATATGCTGGAGCTTGTCGATGAGTTCGCCTGGATCCTCGAAGACACCGCTGACTTTATCGCGGGGCGCGCGGTCGCCGCCATGACCCGTTATCGTCAGCAACTGCTGCCACCGCTGTTTAGTGCGCTGATGAAATATAGCGATATCCACGAATACTCCTGGGCTGCACCGGGCCACCAGGGCGGCGTTGGTTTTACCAAAACGCCTGCCGGCCGCTTCTATCATGATTATTACGGCGAAAACCTGTTCCGCAGCGACATGGGGATTGAACGTGCTTCGCTGGGTTCTCTGCTCGATCACACCGGGGCCTTTGGCGAAAGCGAAAAATATGCTGCACGGGTCTTTGGCGCAGACCGTTCCTGGTCCGTCGTGGTCGGGACATCCGGCTCCAACCGTACCATTATGCAGGCCTGTATGACCGATAACGATGTGGTGGTGCTGGACCGTAACTGCCATAAATCGATTGAACAGGGGTTGATCCTGACCGGGGCGAAACCGGTGTATATGGTGCCCAGCCGTAACCGCTACGGCATCATTGGCCCTATCTACCCACAGGAAATGCAGCCGGAAACCTTACAGAAAAAAATCAGCGAAAGCCCGCTGACCAAAGAGAAGACAGGACAAAAACCGTCTTATAGCGTGGTGACCAACTGTACCTACGATGGTGTCTGCTATAACGCGAAATCCGCACAGGCGTTACTGGCGCAAACTACCGACCGCATTCACTTCGACGAAGCCTGGTACGGCTACGCCCGCTTTAACCCGATTTACGCCGACCACTATGCGATGCGCGGTGAACCGGGCGATCACAGTGGTCCTACCGTTTTTGCCACCCACTCTACGCACAAACTGCTGAACGCCCTCTCTCAGGCGTCTTACATCCATGTGCGTGAAGGTCGCGGCGCGGTGAATTTTTCCCGCTTCAATCAGGCGTACATGATGCATGCCACCACCTCGCCGTTGTATGCCATCTGCGCATCCAACGATGTGGCGGTGTCCATGATGGACGGCAACAGCGGCCTGTCGCTGACTCAGGAAGTGATCGACGAAGCCATCGACTTCCGCCAGGCCATGGCGCGTCTGTATAAAGAGTTCAGCGCCGACGGCGACTGGTTCTTCAAGCCGTGGAACAAAGAAGTGGTCACCGATCCGCAGACCGGGAAAACATTCGATTTTGCTGACGCACCGGCGAAACTGCTGGCAACAGACCAGAACTGCTGGGTGATGCGTCCGGGCGAATCCTGGCACGGCTTTAAAGACTTACCCGATAACTGGAGCATGCTTGACCCGATCAAGGTCAGCATTCTCGCACCGGGGATGGGTGACGACGGCGAACTGGAAGAGACGGGGGTGCCTGCCGCGCTGGTCACCGCCTGGCTTGGACGTCACGGAATCGTGCCAACCCGCACCACCGATTTCCAGATCATGTTCCTGTTCTCAATGGGCATCACCCGTGGGAAATGGGGAACCCTGATCAACACCCTGTGCTCATTTAAACATCACTACGATGCCAACACCCCACTGGCGCAGGTCATGCCGGAACTGGTCGACGAACACCCTGAAACCTACGCCAATATGGGCATTCACGACCTGGGCGATCGGATGTTCGCCTGGCTGCGGGAAAACAACCCAGGCGCGAAACTCAACGCCGCCTATTCCGGCCTGCCGGTTGCCGCAATGACGCCGCGTGAAGCCTATAACGCTATCGTTAACGACAACATCGAAATGGTGGCCATTGATAAACTGCCGGGTCGCATTGCAGCAAACTCGGTGATCCCTTATCCGCCGGGAATTCCGATGCTGCTTTCCGGCGAGAACTTCGGTGATGAAAACAGTCCGCAGGTGGGCTATCTCCGCGCCCTGCAATCCTGGGATCACCACTTCCCTGGTTTCGAACATGAAACCGAAGGCACTGAAATCATTGATGGCGTCTATCACGTAATGTGCGTGAAAGCGTAAATCAATTCCGACGACTGCGTCATGACATGGCCACCCTGACGCAGCCTGGTTTAGGCCGTAGGGTTATGACGAGCGTTTCCTGAGTATTGCTGAGAAAAACTACCATTGTCATACCTTTTTGCGCGGGTGCTCCCCGCGCTTTTTTATCCCTTATGCATGGTTTCCACCGCGTAAAAGTTTCTGTACATAGCAATTATCTGTCGCCTATTGTATTTCCAGACAAAACCATTATTTTAATGCGGACTTCATTCGTCATACAAATCTAAATATCTGCTTTATCTCTCCCCTTTGGCGAGAAAGGATATTTTATGTTCATATTCGGGAGTTAGGGTATGAGAATTTTCAGCAATAATCCTTGCATTGTCGTGTTAACCGAAAAAGACGTTTGGCTACGAGTAAACGGTAAAGAGGCTATCAATTTAAAAGCGAATCATATGGCACTCATCGCCTGTGAAAACAATATCATCGACATCTCATCGATTAATAACGCACTGGTCGCACATATTAGCCGAGATATAATTAAAGATTATCTTCGCTTTTTAAATAAAGATCTTTCAAATATTCCACTCTGGCAACGGAGTTCCTCACCGGTATTAACCGCTGAATGTGTGACCCCCGATGTCTTCCGGGTGGCAGCACAACACAGCATTGCGCATACCGACAGCCCTGGCGAAGAAGAACGTACACGCTGCCTGTTGTTCGCCGTGTTATCCCGCTTTCTCGACAGTAAGAAGTTTTTGTCCCTGCTGATGTTTATGTTGCGAAACCGAGTCAGCGACAGCGTTTACCATATTATCGAGAGTGACATTCATAAAGCGTGGAATCTTAATCAGGTCGCCCGTTGTCTCTGTCTGAGTCCGAGTTTGCTAAAGAAGAAACTCAAAAGCGAAAATACCAGCTACAGTCAAATCATCACCACTTGCCGCATGCGCTACGCCGTTAATCAACTTCTGATGGATGGCAAGAATATATCCCAGGTCTCCGAACTGTGTGGTTATAACAGTACATCTTACTTTATCTCTGTGTTCAAAGAGTATTATGGCATGACCCCGCTACATTATGTCAGCCAGTTTAAAGACCGTACGGCAGCGTGATTTTTGAGCATTTTGTAATGAGCTACGATAATATCAGCATTAGCGATAACCCACGTCGCACATAATTCAACCGACACCTGAAGGCGTATTATGAGACATCATTTATTGTTCCCTTCAGGAGATTAATTATGTCCTCGGATGCTGATGCTCACAAAGTGGGCTTAATCCCCGTCACCTTAATGGTGTCGGGGAATATCATGGGTTCAGGGGTTTTCCTGCTCCCTGCGAACCTGGCCGCCACCGGCGGGATTGCAATCTACGGATGGTTAGTCACGATTATCGGCGCGCTGGCGCTGTCGATGGTCTACGCAAAAATGTCGTCCTTAGATCCCAGTCCCGGCGGTTCTTACGCGTATGCTCGTCGTTGCTTTGGGCCGTTCCTCGGTTACCAGACCAACGTGCTGTACTGGCTGGCCTGCTGGATCGGTAACATCGCGATGGTGGTTATCGGCGTCGGTTACCTGAGCTACTTCTTCCCCATTCTGAAAGATCCGCTGGTGCTGACCCTGACCTGCGTCGTGGTGCTGTGGATCTTCGTTCTGCTCAATATTGTCGGTCCGAAAATGATCACCCGCGTTCAGGCCGTCGCCACCGTGCTGGCGCTGGTCCCCATCGTCGGTATCGCGGTGTTTGGCTGGTTCTGGTTCCGTGGCGAAACCTACATGGCGGCCTGGAACGTGAGCGGCATGAACACCTTCGGCGCGATTCAGAGCACCCTTAACGTCACCCTGTGGTCATTCATCGGGGTCGAAAGTGCCTCGGTAGCGGCAGGGGTGGTCAAAAACCCGAAACGCAATGTGCCGATTGCCACCATTGGCGGGGTGCTGATCGCGGCTGTGTGCTACGTGCTCTCCACCACCGCCATCATGGGGATGATCCCTAACGCCGCGCTGCGCGTCTCCGCTTCACCGTTCGGTGATGCGGCACGTATGGCGCTGGGTAACACCGCCGGCGCGATTGTCTCCTTCTGCGCGGCAGCAGGCTGTTTAGGTTCGCTGGGCGGCTGGACGCTGCTGGCCGGACAGACTGCAAAAGCCGCCGCCGATGACGGTCTGTTCCCACCGATTTTTGCCCGTGTAAATAAGGCGGGCACACCGGTTGCCGGGCTGATTATTGTCGGGATTCTGATGACTATCTTCCAGTTCAGCAGTATGTCGCCGAACGCCGCGAAAGAGTTTGGTCTCGTCTCTTCAGTGTCCGTCATCTTTACGCTGGTGCCGTATTTGTACACCTGTGCCGCGCTGCTGCTGCTCGGTCACGGACACTTCGGCAAAGCGCGTCCGCTCTATCTGCTGGTAACCTTTGTGGCCTTTATTTACTGCATCTGGGCAGTGGTGGGGTCCGGCGCGAAAGAGGTGATGTGGTCATTCGTGACCCTGATGATCATCACCGCGCTGTACGCCCTGAACTACAACCGGATCCACAAAAACCCCTTCCCACTGGATGCGCCGGTTAACCGCAGTTAATCCCCTCTTTTACACGATGAAGCCAACCTTAAGTTCTTAAGGTTGGCTTAACTTTACTTTGCGAGGATCTGCGCTAATTAGTCTACGGAAGCTCCACCATGTTAAAGCGCATTGTCAAAAGACCTCTTCTCAGCCTGCTGGCCTGGTTACTACTGGTTTCATTCTATTTGTCTGTTTGTCTGAACATCGCGTTCTACAAACAGGTTGTGCAGGATCTGCCGCTGAATTCCCTGCGTAACATCCTGGTCTTCTTGTCGATGCCAGTGGTGGCGTTCAGCGTCATGAATATTGTCCTGACGCTGGCCTCTTTCCTGTGGCTGAACCGCCTGCTGGCCTGCCTGTTTATTCTGATGTCCGCGTCAGCGCAGTATTTCATCATGACTTACGGCATCATCATTGACCGCTCAATGATTGCCAATATGGTGGATACGACGCCTGCCGAAACGTTCGCCCTGATGACGCCGCGAATGGTGCTCACGCTCGGTCTTAGCGGCATTGTGGCGGCCATCGTTGCCTGCTGGATCAAAATCAAACCGACCACGCCTGTCCTGCGCAGCGTGCTGAATCGCGCTGCCAACGTGCTGGTATCCGTGTTATTGATCGTGCTGGTGGCGGCCTTTTTCTATAAAGATTACGCCTCACTGTTTCGCAACAATAAAGAACTGGTCAAAGCCCTCAGCCCGTCTAACGGCATTGTCGCCAGCTGGTCATGGTACTCCCATCAGCGCCTCGCACACCTGCCGCTGGTACGCATCGGGGAAGACGCCCATCGTAATCCGGTGATGCAGCAAGAGAAGCGCAAAAATCTGACTATCCTGATCGTCGGTGAAACCTCACGTGGCGAAAACTACTCGCTCGGCGGCTACTCCCGCGAAACCAATCCGCTATTGGCAAAAGATAATGTGGTTTACTTCCCGCGCACCACGTCGTGTGGTACCGCCACGGCGGTCTCTGTACCATGCATGTTCTCTAACATGCCGCGTAAGCATTACGACGAAGAGCTGGCGCAGCATCAGGAAGGGATGCTCGATATTATCCAGCGCGCGGGCGTTAACGTACTGTGGAATGACAACGATGGCGGCTGTAAAGGCGCCTGCGACCGCGTGCCACATCAGAATATGACGGCGTTAAACCTGAAAGGGGAATGCATCGACGGCGAATGCTATGACGAAGTTCTGTTCCACGGTCTGGAAGAGTACATCAACAACCTGCAAGGTGACGGGGTGATTGTACTGCATACCATCGGCAGCCACGGCCCGACCTACTACAACCGCTACCCGCCGCAGTTCAGGAAATTTACCCCAACCTGCGATACCAATGAAATCCAGACCTGTTCACAGGAACAATTAGTGAACACGTACGATAATACCGTGCTGTATGTCGACTATATTGTTGATAAAACAATTAATCTTCTGAAAGCGCATCAGGATAAATTTACCACCAGCCTGGTGTATCTTTCCGACCACGGCGAGTCGCTGGGTGAAAACGGCGTTTATCTGCACGGCCTGCCGTATGCCATTGCGCCAGACTCCCAGAAGCATGTGCCGATGCTGCTGTGGCTGTCAGAGGATTATCAGCAGCGCTATCAGGTTGATGCCAGTTGCCTGCAAAAACAGGCGCGTACTCAGGATTACTCGCAGGACAATCTTTTCTCGACCATGCTGGGACTGACCGGCGTACAGACCACGCAATATCAGGCCGCAGATGATATTCTGCAGCCCTGCAGGAGAACCACGCAATGAAAATACTGATTGTTGAAGACGATACGCTGCTTTTGCAGGGCCTGATTCTGGCGGCACAAACCGAAGGGTACGCCTGCGATGGCGTGTCGACCGCCCGTGCGGCTGAGCAATGTCTGGAAACCGGTCATTACAGTCTGGTGGTGCTGGACCTCGGCCTGCCTGACGAAGATGGCCTGCATTTCCTTGCTCGCATCCGGCAGAAAAAATATACCCTGCCGGTGCTGATCCTTACTGCGCGGGACACGCTCGGCGATAAGATTTCCGGGCTGGACGTCGGGGCCGACGATTATCTGGTGAAACCTTTTGCGCTGGAAGAGCTGCACGCCCGGATCCGCGCGCTGCTGCGTCGTCACAATAACCAGGGCGAGAGTGAACTGGTCGTCGGCAACCTGACGCTGAACATGGGCCGTCGACAGGTGTGGAAAGAGGGAGAGGAGTTAATTCTCACCCCTAAAG
This sequence comes from Citrobacter sp. RHB35-C17, assembly GCF_013816795.1. NCBI lineage: Bacteria > Pseudomonadati > Pseudomonadota > Gammaproteobacteria > Enterobacterales > Enterobacteriaceae > Citrobacter > Citrobacter sp. RHB35-C17. The sequence goes on from NZ_CP057150.1 coordinate 4,244,764, forward strand.
AGTACGCGTTGCTGTCGCGTCTGATGCTGAAATCGGGAAGCCCGGTGCACCGGGAAATTCTCTATAACGACATCTATAACTGGGATAACGAACCGTCCACCAATACCCTGGAAGTGCATATCCATAACCTGCGCGATAAAGTGGGCAAATCCCGTATTCGTACCGTGCGCGGCTTTGGCTACATGCTGGTGGCGACCGCGACTGAGGAAAGCTAATTGAATCTGAAGCGTTTTCTACGCCAGCCCATGACCCTGCGTCGGCGGCTGATGATCACCATCGGCATGATTTTGCTGGTTTTCCAGCTCATCAGCACCTTCTGGCTCTGGCATGAAAGCACTGAGCAGATCCAGCTGTTTGAACAGGCGCTGCGGGATAACCGCAATAACGATCGCCACATCATGCATGAAATCCGCGAGGCGGTCGCCAGTCTGATCGTCCCCAGCCTGTTTATGGTGGGGTTAACGCTGTTCATCTGCTATCAGGCCGTTCGCCGCATTACCCGTCCGCTCGCCAACCTGCAACACGAATTAGAAACCCGCACGGCGGATAATCTCTCCCCTATCGACATTCACAGCTCAACGGTCGAAATTGAAGCGGTCGTTTCGGCGCTCAACCAGTTGGTCAATCGACTGACCACGACCATCGAAAACGAGCGTCTGTTTACCGCCGACGTGGCGCACGAACTGCGAACACCGCTATCGGGCGTCCGTTTGCATCTGGAACTGCTGTCAAAAGCGCATCACGTGGATGTCGCGCCGCTGCTGGGTCGTCTTGATCAAATGATGGACAGCGTCTCGCAGCTTTTACAACTCGCCCGCGTGGGTCAGTCTTTTTCATCGGGAAATTATCAGCATGTCAGATTGCTGGAAGATGTGATCCTGCCGTCTTACGATGAGCTGAGCACGATGCTGGAACAGCGCGAACAGACACTCCTGCTGCCTGACAGTCAGGACGATGCGGCTGTTCAGGGCGACGCGACGCTGCTGCGGATGCTGCTGCGTAATCTGGTGGAAAATGCCCATCGCTACAGTCCGGAAGGCACCACCATCGCCATTACGCTGAACGTTGATGACGAAGCAACAATGACAATGGCGGTAGAAGATGAAGGACCGGGGATCGATGAAAGCAAGTGCGGCGAACTCAGCAAAGCCTTCGTCCGCATGGACAGCCGTTACGGTGGAATCGGCCTGGGGTTAAGCATCGTCAGCCGCATTACGCAGCTGCACCACGGGCAGTTTTTCCTGCAAAATCGCAGTGGAACCACCGGAACCCGCGCCTCGGTGCTGTTGAAGAAGGTTTAGTAGGTTGAGACCCAAATGTACAGGAAGCTACTGACAATCAGTACGCTGAATACGGTCGTGACACTTTCATAAATACGCTGTTTCATCACACTCTCCTCCAGGGTATGGAAGAGAGTGTGCCAGTCAGAGATTAAGCAAACCTTAATTTACTCGTCAATTCGCGGATGCTGCTGCACCAGGCGCGTACGCTTCGCCTGCAGGTCCGCAATCTCCTGATCGATATCCTCAATTTTCTGCTCGATATTATCGTAGTGTTCACCGAGAATTTCTTTCGCTTCCTGAATATCCGAGGCGGCGGGCGTTGCCCCTTTCAGCGGCTGATTCGCGGTCTCTTTCATGGTGATACCGGTAATGAAACCAATCACCGCAATCACCATCAGGTAGTAAGCAGGCATCATCAGATTCTGCGAGCTTTCCACCAGCCAGGCCGCCAGCGTTGGCGTCAGACCGGCAATCAGTACCGAAATATTAAATGCCGCCGCCAGCGCACTGTAACGAATATGTGTCGGGAACATGGCTGGCAATGAAGACGCCATGACCCCGGTGAAGCAGTTGAGGATCACCGCCAGCATCAGCAGACCGGCAAAAATCAGGCCGATAATATTACTGTTAATCAGAATAAAGGCCGGGATTGCCAGGGCAAACAGCGCGATGCTACCCATGATCACGAATGGACGACGACCAAAACGGTCACTCAGTAGTCCCATCACCGGCTGGACAAACAGCATCCCGATCATAATGGCGATGATAATCAGCACGCCGTGATCTTCAGAGTAATGCAGGTTATGCGACAGATAGCTCGGCATATAGGTCAACAGCATGTAGTAGGTGACGTTGGTAGCAATCACCAGGCCAATACAGGCCAACAGGCTGCGCCAGTGCTTAGTGGCGATCTCTTTAAAGGACACTTTTGGTCCGTCCTGCAAGCCTTCCCGGTCGCCCTGTTCCAGCTTATCGACGTGCTGCTGGAACGCCGGGGTCTCTTCCAGCGCATGACGCAGATAGAGTCCGATAATCCCTAACGGCAGGGCGATAAAGAACGGAATACGCCAGCCCCATTCCAGGAAGTTCTCTTCTCCGACCACCGTCGAGATCAGGACGACCACACCCGCCCCCAGCACGAACCCGGCAATGGAGCCGAAGTCCAGCCAGCTTCCCATAAAGCCGCGTTTACGGTCCGGGGAATATTCGGCCACAAAAATAGACGCGCCGGTGTACTCACCGCCGACGGAGAAGCCCTGCGCCATCTTACACAGCAGCAGCAGGATGGGTGCCCAAATGCCTATCGAGGCGTAGGACGGTATCAGACCGATACAGAAGGTACTGATCGACATAATCACGATGGTGATGGCAAGAATCTTCTGGCGACCATATTTATCGCCGAGCATACCGAAGAACAAACCACCGAGCGGACGAATCAGAAAGGGAACAGAGAAAGTAGCAAGGGCGGCAATCATCTGCACGCTGGGGTCAGCCCCCGGGAAGAACACTTTACCTAATGCGTAAGCAACAAAACCATAAACCCCAAAATCAAACCACTCCATCGCATTACCCAACGAAGCAGCGGTAATCGCCTTTCGCAATTTACCGTCATCGATAATCGTGACATCACGAAGCGTAATCGGTTTTACTTTTTTCCTTTTCAGCATAGCTGTCCTCGTAGACTAAGCCCTGTCTCGCGGCATATCGACTGCACTGGCGCACTGGGCGCAACGTCACCGTCGAGCGCGGGGTTGCTCAGACGCAACTCCTGTAACAAGCGTAGCAGGTTTACTTACACGGACTGGTTAAGGTCTGTACAACCGAACCTGTTGACGCCTGATTTGGGCGGTTAATGAGCTATCTACCCTACCAGTGTTTAAAATTGTGATCAACTTCACATATATGTTTAGGTTTCGTCAACGGAGGTAAATAAGGTGATCCTGAGTCTCTTTTTTTAAAGCACAGAGTTGTTCTTTTTTACGTTTTCGATCTCTATTTTGTTGTGCTTGCTTCATAAAAAGTCACTGCAGTTATTATTATTCTGCCAGGCAATTCCCTCTCATTTTTCACAACTTCTTTACGGTAATTTTAAATATTCAGATCGCGCGGGAATGTTTACATTGATTATGTGACAAAGATAACTAAAACAGCGTTTCGTTTTGATTGAATCAACATTCCAATGAATGCAAGATAATAGTCGTTGCAATACCACCGGGAAGCGAAAAACGCCGATACACGGTGCAATCGCTACGTAGAACATAAAGAGAATGTAGGTTTCCCTGCATACTTTCCAGATACAACCTTCTGAATTTTAATATTTTTTACCACCTTACCCGTATGTTCCACGGGCAAGAAGTGAGGACATTTATGAGAATTAAAGCCACCATTGAACGCATCCCTGGTGGGATGATGTTGATTCCATTGCTGCTGGGTGCGGTTGTAAATACCCTGGCACCGAATACCGGTGCTTATTTTGGTTCCTTTACAAAAGGCATGATTACCGGCACGGTACCAATTCTTGCTGTGTGGTTTTTCTGTATTGGTGCATCAATTGATTTACGCGCAACCGGTACGGTTCTGCGTAAATCCGGCACGCTGGTCATTACCAAAATTGCCGTGGCGTGGGTAGTGGCAATGATTGCCGCCTCGTTTATTCCGGATACCGGTATTCAGACCGGTTTCTTTGCCGGTCTTTCCGTACTGGCGATTGTTTCCGCGATGGATATGACCAACGGCGGTCTGTATGCCAGCCTGATGAACCAGTACGGTACGAAAGAAGAGTCCGGCGCATTCGTTCTGATGTCGCTGGAATCCGGTCCGCTGATGACAATGGTGATTCTGGGCGCTGCGGGTCTGGGCTCCTTTGAACCGCATCACTTTATCGGCGCAGTACTGCCGTTCCTGATTGGCTTCACGCTGGGCAACCTTGACCACGATCTGCGTGCGTTCTTCAGCAAAGCAACGCCGGTACTGATTCCGTTCTTCGGTTTTGCGCTGGGTAACACCATTAACCTGGGTGTGATTGTTGATACCGGTCTGTTGGGCATCCTGCTGGGTGTGGCGGTCATTGTCATCACCGGTATTCCACTGATTATTGCGGACCGTGTGATCGGTGGTGGTAATGGTACTGCAGGTGTCGCGGCGTCCTCTGCGGCAGGTGCCGCCGTTGCCAACCCGGTGATCATCGCGCAAATCAACCCGGCGTTTGAACCGGTTGCCGCCTCCGCGACGGCGCTGGTCGCTGCCAGCGTAGTGGTCACGGCGATTCTGGTGCCGATTATTACCGCGCTCTACGCCAAACGCTTCGCCAGGCTACCGGCTCCTGCTGGTGTGGAAGAAACGACAGCGGAATCCGCACACCACTAATCATCAGCCCTCTCCTCTCAAAACCTGAGGGGAGAGGGTGGAAATACCTCTTCAACCATCGCATCCACCAGTCGCTTTGCCGAACAGAGTCGCGGCATACCCAACGCAACCGGCTGCCAGCGCTGCGTCACAGACCAGCACACCGGATGTTTATCCGCCTCACACCAGTCTCCCAACCAGCTCAGCATGTCGCTGTACTCAACTGAACCGGCGGTCGCGGTGGTACTCAACCACTGATGATAATAGTGACGCGTCGTCGGTGCGGCATTGATACTGTGGGCCAGATAGTTTGTCGCCATCGCCCGGAGATTATCTTTCAGCATCGCCGCCACGTCAGGATTCGCCAGACGACAGGCATCGCCAAACGGTCCCCAACGCAACTCTTCGAGCGCAATAAAACACCGCCCCGGCAGCGACCATCCTTCATACGCCCCCGCCAGCCATCGGGTAAATACCTGTTCACTGTGTTCCCCGGCCTGAACCGTGAGACCACGCTGGCTCAGCGCCTTCTCCTTCCAGGCACTGCGCTGGCTAAACCACTCGCTGAGAGTGGTAAGTTGCTGAACCAGTCCTGGGACGGACGACCCACGAGAGAGATCCGTCTGTTGAAGGACCTGCAGTCGCGCAGCGATCCGCGTCAGCGCCAGATGCCCCGGATCGAGCATACCCGCCAGCTTTTCCACCAGCTTCAGGCGCATCATCAGATGCTCGCTGAACATCCCGGCCATCGCCCACGCCCGCAACTGCGTCTGGGACAGAATCTCCTGCGTCAGGCGCTCGCGAAACTGCTGCTGTTGCAATGTGCCGTCAGCCCGTTTCGGTTCTTCTCCCTGAACCAGATCGACCATAAACTTCGGGTGGATACACTCCAGCGTCCGTCCGGGGCCTTCCAGTAACGCGTTTGTCATGTGTGTTCGGCCACAAAAAGGGTTTGAATGTCGTCACGGAGCAGGCGAGAGTCTTCATAAATCCAGGCGGTGGTGGCAATACTGTGCTGCAACTGCTGACTCAGACTCTGAACAGCTGATTCATTCTGCTGACGAACCAGCAAACTCTCGCGCAGGCTCTCCTGTAATCCCGCCAGGCACAATGAGAAATCGGCAAAAAACGTTGCCATACCTGCCGTAACTGAAACATCGACCTGCGCGGCTAAAGCTTTACGAATTTGTTGGCAGAAGTGGCTGACGTACTCCGCCAGACTCTGATGCAGCGCATTAATATCAATCAGATAGCGTGTCTTCGCTTCGACATAATCATTCCAGCCCCAGTTCGGCTGATTCAGCCAACGAGAGAAGGTTTCACGCACCCCGCTCACGCGAGGTTCGTCACTTTCGACGCGGTCCTGCTGGGCAATCGCCTCGCTGAATAACTGGCGCGTCGTGAAGTTAAACATGGAGGCGTGAAAGGCCGGAAAGCTGATTCGGGGGCGAAATCCCGCATGACTCAACTCCTCTTTCACCCGCATTTCGATAGGGCGCATCGCCTCATTCAGTGACCGGCTGAGCGTGGCTTCCAGTTGTTCAAAACGCATCGCCAGGTCGCGGCTGATGTTTTCCTGCGCCGCCAGCAGGACGCCCTCACAGGTGGAACGTAGTTTACTGAGGATCACCTGCGCCTGCGCTTCGTCATGCAGCACCAACACCTCTCCGTCAAGCTCCGCCTGCGGCAGCGGCGACCAGCTATCGCCACACGACAATTTCAGGATCTGTTCACGGCTGAAAAAGGTCCCGATGTTGCGCAAGATCGTGGCCTGCTGCTGGTTGAGAAAGTCGTTGGCCGACGTCAGCGCCAGCCCGACCTCATGGCGGATCTCGTCGCTGACGCTGTCCTGGCTCACTTTCAGTTGCTGCATGTCCGCTTCCAGACGCATGATATTTTGCTGCAGCGTGTCAAAGGCCACCGTCAGACAGTGATAGCGGAAATCCAGATATTCGCGGGCGCTGTGGGCGTAATTCAGCAATTTATGCGAGGCGGAACGCAGCGCATACAGCGACGCATTGGCATAGGCGGCATGAATTAAGGTCTGGATCGGCTGTTCAAACAACGAATCTTCCCACAGCAAATCCGCCGCATGACGCAGGTGTTCGATATCATCCAGATCGGCGCTTCGCCAGCGCCGACCGAGCGCGGCTTCAGCAAAGTCCTGTACCCAGCGCTGCTCTTCGTGATCCGGCAGATGACCGTGGTTTGCCAGCTCATGGCGTGCCCGATTGGCCAGATATCCCCACATCGAGGAGACCGGATAAATCTGCGCCGGGTTAATACAACCCTTCATCAGGGTACCGGAAATCAACGCCCTCACCTGTTCTTCATCATCGCTGTTGCGATCTTTCTGGTCGAATTTATTCACCAACGCATACAACGGCACCGATTTTCCCACTGCGGCAATGGCCTGACGCACCTCTTCATCGGAAATCGATTTCAACTGCGTATAGTCCATCACCGCCAGAACGGCGGAGGCGCGAGCCAGTTGCTCATTGAGCATTTTTTGCAGATGCGGCTGCCCGGCTTCATTTGGCCCGGGTGTGTCCAGTAACGTCAGTTGACCCGGATAGTTCTCCAGCCCCGCCAGGTGCACAAATTCCACCTCAATCACCGGAATATGTTCAATCGCCGCATAGGCAGAAAAGGGAAAATCGACCTCCAGCGCTTTCGACAGGCGCACCAAATCGTTAAGGCTTTTCAGGCAGTGAAAGATCGGCTGTGCACCAAGATAATGGCGCTCAAACGCTTCCCCTCTTTCGATGCGCTGCATGAGGCCGTTCATGTCTTTATCAATTTCCAGCACCTGCGTCAGATTCTGCCGATCGCAGGCGCGCATGCTCTCTTGCAGGGTCTTCATCAGCGCATCGATGGGCGCAACGTGGGAAAAATGCAGCACCGGTTCTTTCTGACCAGGCGTATGGCGAATGAGTGTCGGCAGCGCGGTCATTGGACGGTTGCGATTGGGCAGCACCTCCGTGCCGACAATGGCATTGATCGTCGTCGATTTTCCCGCTTTCATGGTGCCGACGATCGCCAGCACCATTTCCAGTCGCGAGATTTTTCGCAACTCATTGTTCAGCGTGGCCTGCTGTGCCTCGACACCCCGGGTACTGAAATGCATGGGCTGAACGTTGAGATCGTCCTCACTTTTTAATGATGAAGTGCTCTCCAGAGTGGCCGTTGGCATTTTTTTTACGGTCTTAAGATGCTCTAAAGAGAGCATCAGCAAGCGTTCCGCTTCCTGGCTCAATTCATATATTGTCTGTGTGTACATAAAAAATGTTTCCTTAACGCAAATTTTTATTGCTTTTATTTAGCCGTTTCGTTTATTAGTGAATTCTCGGCTTTAATAATTACGTATGGAAAAAAGAATTTATTAACTAATCTATTGATATCAATGAATTTATTATTTTAATTGCTATTTTTTGAATAACACTCAGTGGCATAAGAAAGTAAAAAATCGTAGTTCAGATTTATAAAAACCCAGGCCAATTTTGGTTAATTTCACCTACCAGAATTAAGGGGCAAGGTGAGGTAAACGAACCCTAAGTAAAACTCGCTCAGCCAATTAGTTAGAATATTTCTCGTCACCTTATCTCAAATAACAAACGGTAGCAATTTCCCTTAAAAATAATAGCGCTTTTTTTCTGTCTGGCAGACAGGTTAGGTCACAGTACGGTATTTACCTTAAAAACAGAGTAGTCCCGACAACGTTAAGGATTTTGTGTATAATTGCGTCCTTTTTCGGCAATCTGCCATTTTTTGGGCGCTTTTGCCCTTGCTGACTTTTGAGGAAATCGACATGTCATTACCCCACTGCCCACAATGCAACTCCGAATACACTTACGAAGATAACGGCATGTACATCTGCCCGGAATGCGCCCATGAATGGAACGATGCAGAACCAGCGCATGACAGCGACGAACTGATCGTTAAAGATGCCAACGGCAATCTGCTGGCTGACGGCGACAGCGTCACCGTCGTGAAAGATCTGAAAGTCAAAGGCAGCTCTTCAATGCTGAAAATCGGCACGAAAGTAAAAAACATTCGTCTGGTGGAAGGCGACCACAACATCGATTGCAAAATTGATGGCTTTGGTCCGATGAAGCTGAAATCAGAATTCGTGAAAAAGAACTGATGTAAATTGCCCGGTGGCGCTTCGCTTACCGGGCCTGCGATAACTACACTTAACTGGCTTCTCTTACCTGAGGTAAAGATTATGTCGTTAAGTCCCTACATCTCTTTTGCCGGAAACTGTGCCGACGCCATCGCGTACTATCAAAAGACGCTGGGTGCAGAACTCCTTTATAAAATCAGCTTCGGTGAAATGCCCAAACCGGCGCAGGACAGCGAAGACGGTTGCCCGTCCGGAATGACATTCCCCGATACCGCTATCGCTCATGCCAACGTGCGCATTGCCAATAGCGACATCATGATGAGCGATAGCATTCCCACAGGAAACGCTCACTATTCAGGTTTCACGCTGGTCCTCGACACGCAAAATGTCAACGAAGGGAAGCAATGGTTTGACAATCTCGCCGCAGAGGGTCAAATCGAAATGGACTGGCAGGAAACCTTCTGGGCGCATGGCTTTGGCAAAGTCAGCGATCGCTACGGCGTACCGTGGATGATCAACGTCGTCAAACAACCCCAGCCAACCGAGTAACCTCACGGGAGGCATGCCTCCCGTTCTGTCATCAAACTCACCTTAACTCTTCATCGGCAGGTAACGTCCCCTTAACCCAAACGTCATATTGATCCGCCACGATAGGGCCACTTTTTTTAGAGAGGCCGCATCATGGAAACGATCATTCGCGTCGAAAAACTCTCCAAAACGTTCAATCAGCATCAGGCGCTGCATGCGGTTGATCTGAACATCTGTGCCGGTGAAATGGTCGCTCTGCTGGGGCCGTCGGGTTCCGGCAAATCCACCCTTTTACGTCATCTGAGCGGTTTGATTACCGGCGATAAATCAGCAGGTAGCCGCGTCGAACTCCTCGGCCGCACCGTTCAACACGAAGGTCGACTGGCGCGCGATATCCGCAAAAGCCGCGCGCATACCGGTTACATCTTCCAACAATTCAATCTGGTGAATCGCCTGACGGTGCTGGAGAACGTGCTGATTGGCGCGCTCGGCAGCACGCCGTTCTGGCGCACCTGTTTTAGCTGGTTTAGCGCAGCGCAGAAACAGCGCGCGCTCCAGGCACTGACCCGCGTCGGGATGGCGCACTTTGCGTACCAGCGCGTCTCTACGCTCTCCGGTGGTCAGCAGCAGCGCGTGGCCATTGCCCGGGCGCTGATGCAGCAGGCCAAAGTGATCCTCGCCGACGAGCCGATTGCCTCACTGGACCCGGAATCCGCGCGCATCGTGATGGACACCCTGCGCGACATCAACCAGACCGACGGTATTACCGTCGTCGTCACGCTGCATCAGGTGGATTACGCCCTGCGCTACTGCGAACGGATTGTCGCGTTGCGTCAGGGACACGTTTTCTACGACGGCAGCAGCCAGCTCTTTGATAACGAAAGATTTGACCATCTCTACCGCAGCATGAACCGCGTCGAACAGAACGCGCAGGCTGCTTAATTCAAAAAGACCAGGCGTTATTGGCGCAGACAGACTGGAGGCGGCCAGCGCGGAAAAACGGAGCGTACACATAGTACGTGAGGATGTTGAGCACTGCCCGAACTCAGGCTGGCAAGTGAAATAGCCTGGAACAACGTGAGGATAAAACATGAATTACAAGGCCGTTGCCGCGCTGGCGTTTACCAGCATGTTCAGCGTCAGTACTCTGCTCAGTCCCGCCTTTGCCGAAGAGCAGGAAAAAGCGCTGAACTTTGGCATTATTTCGACCGAATCACAGCAAAACCTGAAACCTCAATGGGATCCGTTCCTGAAGGATATGGAGAAGAAACTGGGCGTGAAAGTGAACGCTTTCTTCGCGCCGGACTACGCCGGGATCATCCAGGGTATGCGCTTTAATAAAGTCGACATCGCCTGGTACGGTAACCTGTCAGCAATGGAAGCCGTGGATCGCGCCAACGGCCAGGTCTTTGCCCAGACCGTCGCCGCCGATGGATCGCCGGGTTACTGGAGCGTGCTGATCGTCAACAAGGACAGCCCGATCAACAACCTCGACGATCTGATCGCCAAACGCAAAGATCTCACCTTTGGTAATGGCGATCCTAACTCTACCTCCGGCTATCTCGTCCCTGGCTATTACGTCTTCGCGAAAAACAATATCGCCGCCAGCGACTTCAAACGCACCGTCAACGCCGGTCATGAAACTAACGCCCTTGCGGTCGCCAACAAGCAGGTGGATGTCGCCACCAACAACACCGAGAACCTCGATAAGCTGAAAACGTCCGCGCCGGACAAGCTGAAAGCGCTGAAGGTTATCTGGAAGTCGCCGCTGATCCCAGGCGATCCGATTGTCTGGCGTAAGAACCTCTCTGAAGCCACCAAGGACAAGGTGTACGACTTCTTCATGAACTACGGCAAAACGCCGGAAGAAAAAACCGTACTGGAACGCCTGGGTTGGGCGCCGTTCCGCGCCTCCAGCGACCTGCAACTGGTGCCGATTCGCCAGCTCGCCCTGTTTAAAGAGATGCAGGGCGTGAAGGACAACAAAGGACTGAACGCTGAAGAGAAGACCAGCAAATCTTCTGCGATTAAAGCGCAACTGGACGATCTTGACCGTCTGACTGCGGCGCTGAGCGCCATGACCAGCGTCACCAAAGCGGTGCAGTAAACCTGACGCCCGCTGGCGCTTCGCTTACCGGGCCTACAAACGTAGGCCGGATAAGGCGGAGCCGCCTTCCGCCAATAACGTACGCACGGAGCTAAACATGCAAACCATCACCGTTGCCCCGCCAAAGCGCAGTTGGTTCTCGCTCGTCAGTTGGGCCATTCTGCTCGCCGTGCTGGTCGTGTCGTGGAAAGGCGCCGAAATGGCCCCGCTCACGCTGATTCAGGATTCTGGCAACATGGCGACGTTTGCCGCCGACTTCTTTCCGCCGGACTTTAGCCAGTGGCAGGACTACCTCGGCGAAATGGCGGTGACCCTGCAAATCGCCGTCTGGGGAACCGCGCTGGCCGTGATCCTCTCCATTCCTTTCGGCCTGATGTGCGCCGACAACCTCGTGCCCTGGTGGATCTACCAGCCGATGCGCCGTCTGATGGATGCCTGCCGCGCCATTAACGAAATGGTGTTTGCGATGCTATTTGTGGTCGCTGTCGGCCTCGGTCCGTTTGCGGGCGTCATGGCGCTGTTTATCCATACCACCGGCGTGCTCTCCAAGCTGCTGTCCGAAGCGGTGGAAGCCATTGAACCCGGTCCGGTTGAAGGCATTCGCGCCACTGGCGCTAACAAAATTGAAGAAATTCTTTACGGTGTACTGCCCCAGGTGATGCCGCTGCTGATCTCCTATTCGCTGTACCGCTTTGAATCCAACGTCCGCTCAGCAACCGTCGTCGGGATGGTGGGCGCAGGCGGCATTGGCGTCACGTTGTGGGAGGCAATTCGCGGTTTCCAGTTCCAGCAAACCTGCGCCCTGATGGTGTTAATCATTGTGACCGTCAGCCTGCTGGATTTTCTCTCCCAGCGTTTACGTAAGCACTTTATCTGATTAGCGAGGCATTGATTGCTATGCACTTGTCTACACATCCGACCAGTTATCCAACGCGTTATCAGGAGATTGCCGCGAGACTTGAGCAGGAGCTACGTCAACATTACCGCTGCGGCGACTATCTGCCCGCCGAGCATCAGCTTGCCGCGCGTTATGAGGTTAATCGCCACACCCTGCGCCGCGCCATCGACCAGTTGGTGGAACGCGGCTGGGTCCAGCGTCGTCAGGGCGTCGGCGTACTGGTGCTGATGCGCCCGTTCGATTATCCGCTTAACGCCCAGGCACGCTTCAGTCAGAACCTGTTGGATCAGGGAAGTCATCCCACCAGCGAAAAACGGCTGGCGGTACTGCGCCCGGCCTCCCGTCACGTTGCCGATGCGCTCAGCGTGCAGGAAGGCGATAACGTCATCCACTTGCGCACCCTGCGGCGGGTGAACGGCATCGCCCTGTGTCTGATTGACCATTACTTTTCCGACCAGGCCCTCTGGCCGCTGCTGCAAGGTTTTAACCACGGCTCGCTGCACGACTATTTGCGCGAACAGTCCGGCCTGACGCTCAAGCGCACCCAGACGCGCATCAGCGCCCGGCGTGCGCAGGCGAAAGAGAGCAAGGTGCTGGAAATCCCCAACATGGCGCCGCTGCTCTGCGTGCGCACCCTGAACCACCGTGAAGGCGAGGAACGTGCGATGGAGTATTCCGTCAGCCTGACCCGCGCCGACATGATCGAATTCACTATGGAGCACTGAATGCATTTCGATACCGCCACCCGCCAGCGCTGGATGCGCGCGCTGGCTTACAGCAAGGCCGATGCCCTGAATGCGCGACTCCAGGCGTTAACGCTGGCACCGGAATATGAACTGATTCGCCCCCCGGAATGCGGACTGATGCAAATTCAGGCGCGCATGGGCGGCACCGGCAACCGTTTCTTTGCCGGAGACACCACGCTGACCCGCGCGGTGGTTCGCCTGAAAAGCGGCACGCTGGGTTACAGCTACCTGCTGGGACGCAACAAACGCCACGCCGAGCAGTGCGCCGTTATCGACGCTTTACTGCAGGAACAGACACATTTCCAGAACCTGATGGAAACCTTAATTCGCCCGCTGGAAGCAGAACGCGATGCGGAAATCACCGCCCGTCGCGCCGAGGTCAACGCCAGCCGGGTCGACTTCTTTACGCTGGTGCGCGGAGATAACGAATGACCCTACAGACCGCCTTTACCTTGCCCGTCCAGGACGCCCAACAAAGCTTTCGCCGTCTGCTGAAAGCGATGAGCGAACCGGGGGTGATTGTTGCCTTACATCAATTGAAACACGGCTGGCAGCCGTTGAATCTGGCGACCACCAGCGTCCTGCTGACGTTAGTCGACGGCGATACGCCGGTGTGGCTGTCGCCTGCGATGAATAACGACATCGCCAGCCAGAACCTGCGTTTTCACACCAACGCGCCGATGGTCGAACACCCCCAACTGGCGGCCTATGCCGTAGCCGACGAGCGCATCAGCAGCGAACAGCTTAATGCGCTTTCTGCCGGTTCTGCGGTCGCGCCAGAAAACAGCGCCACGCTCATCGTGCAGGTTTCCAGCCTGAGCGGTGGGCGGATGTTACGCCTGACCGGGGCTGGTATCGCCGAAGAGCGAATGATCGCACCGCAGTTACCAGACTGCCTGATCCACGAACTCACCGAACGCCCGCATCCGTTCCCGCTGGGCGTTGACCTCATCCTTACCTGCGGCGAACGGCTGCTGGCTATCCCGAGAACCACCCATGTGGAGGTGTGCTGATGTACGTAGCCGTCAAAGGGGGCGAGAAGGCGATAGCCAACGCCCATGCGTTACAGGAGCAGCGACGCCGGGGCGACGATACCGTTGCCGAACTGAGCGTGGCGCAGATCGAACAGCAGATGAATCTGGCTGTTGATCGCGTCATGACCGAAGGCGGTATTGCCGATCGCGAACTGGCGGCGCTGGCGCTCAAGCAGGCCAGCGGCGATAACGTCGAAGCCATCTTTCTGCTGCGCGCTTACCGCACCACGCTGGCAAAGCTGGCGGTAAGCGAACCGCTGAACAGTGGGGAAATGCGCCTGGAACGCCGTATCTCGGCAGTCTACAAGGATATTCCGGGCGGACAGCTGTTAGGACCAACCTACGACTACACCCATCGTCTGCTCGATTTTACGCTGCTGGCGAATGGCGAAACGCCGCCGCTGCGGACTGCAGAAAGTACGCAGGACGCCGCCCCGCACGTCTTTTCGCTGCTGGCGAATCAAGGGCTGGCGAAGCCCGAAGAAGATAACGGCGCCACGCCGGATGACATCACCCGCACGCCGCCGGTTTACCCCTGCTCCCGTGCGTCACGCTTGCAACAGCTGATGCGCGGCGATGAGGGCTATCTGCTGGCGCTGGCCTACTCCACCCAACGCGGCTACGGGCGCAATCACCCCTTCGCAGCCGAAATCCGTAGTGGCTACGTTGCGCTGGAAACGGTACCGGAAGAGCTGGGATTTGCGGTCAACGTCGGCGAACTGCTGATGACCGAATGTGAAATGGTCAACGGCTTTGTCGCCCCGGACAACGATGCGCCTCACTTTACCCGCGGCTACGGACTGGTGTTCGGGATGAGCGAACGCAAAGCGATGGCAATGGCGCTGGTGGACAGAGCCCTACAGGCACCCGACTACGATGAAACGGTCACAGGACCGGCGCAGGACGAAGAGTTCGTGCTGGCGCACGCGGATAACGTCGAGGCGGCGGGTTTTGTTTCGCACCTCAAGCTCCCCCACTACGTCGATTTCCAGGCCGAGCTGGAACTGCTCAAACGCCTGCAACAGGAGGCCGCCCGTGACCACTAACCTCTTCGGCTACAACTTTGCTTATCTGGATGAGCAAACCAAACGCATGATCCGTCGCGCGATCCTCAAAGCGGTGGCGATCCCCGGCTATCAGGTGCCATTCGGTGGCCGCGAAATGCCGATGCCTTACGGCTGGGGAACCGGTGGGATCCAGATTACCGCCAGCGTGATTGGTGAACCGGACGTGCTGAAGGTTATCGATCAGGGCGCAGATGACACCACCAACGCGGTATCGATCCGCAACTTCTTCAAACGCGTCACCGGAGTCAATACCACCGAGCGCACGGAAGACGCCACGTTAATCCAGACCCGTCACCGGATCCCGGAAACGCCGCTGACGGAAGATCAGATCCTGATCTTCCAGGTGCCGATCCCTGAACCGCTGCGTTTTATCGAACCTCGCGAAACGGAAACCCGCACTATGCATGCGCTGGAGGAGTACGGGATCATGCAGGTGAAGCTGTATGAAGATATCGCCCGCTTTGGCCATATCGCCACCACTTACGCCTACCCGGTGAAAGTCAACGGACGCTATGTGATGGACCCGTCGCCGATCCCGAAATTCGACAACCCGAAGATGGACATGATGCCCGCCCTTCAGTTATTTGGCGCGGGACGCGAAAAACGCATCTATGCCGTACCGCCGTATACCCGCGTGGAAAGTCTCGATTTCGACGATCATCCGTTCACCGTACAGACCTGGGATGAGCCCTGCGCCATCTGCGGTTCAACGCACAGTTATCTTGATGAAGTGGTACTCGATGATACCGGCAAACGCATGTTTGTCTGCTCCGACACCGACTACTGCCGCCAACAGAGCGAGGCACTCAGCCAATGACGCAACCGCTGCTTTCGGTTAATAACCTGACTCATCTCTACGCGCCGGGTAAAGGCTTCAGCGAGGTCTCTTTTGACCTGTGGCCTGGCGAAGTGCTGGGCATTGTCGGGGAGTCCGGTTCCGGCAAAACCACCCTGCTGAAATCCCTCTCCTCGCGCCTGACGCCGCAGTCGGGCGAGATTAAGTACCAGAGCCGTTCACTGTACGCCATGAGCGAAGCCGACCGCCGCCGCCTGTTGCGCACTGAATGGGGCGTGGTACATCAGCACCCGTTGGATGGCCTGCGTCGTCAGGTCTCGGCGGGCGGTAATATCGGCGAACGCCTGATGGCGACCGGCGCACGCCACTACGGCGAGATCCGCGCCACCGCCCAGCGCTGGCTGGAGGAGGTCGAAATTCCGGCCTCTCGTATCGACGATCTACCGACCACCTTTTCCGGCGGCATGCAGCAGCGTCTGCAGATCGCCCGCAACCTCGTCACCCACCCGAAGCTGGTATTTATGGATGAGCCGACCGGCGGTCTCGACGTCTCCGTCCAGGCGAAACTGTTGGATCTGCTGCGCGGGCTGGTGGTGGAACTGGATCTGGCGGTGGTGATTGTCACCCATGATTTAGGCGTGGCGCGCCTGCTGGCAGATCGTCTGCTGGTGATGAAACAGGGTCAGGTGGTGGAAAGTGGATTAACCGACCGCGTGCTCGACGATCCACATCATCCGTATACCCAGTTGCTGGTGTCGTCCGTATTGCAGAACTGATTTTTTGTTTTGCCGGGTGGCGGCTACGCCTTATCCGGCAATCGAATGCACAAATGCTTAAAGAGGCTAAAAATGAACGCGATCCGCGTTGAAAACGTCAGTAAAACCTTTGTGCTCCACCAGCAAAACGGCGTGCGCCTGCCGGTGCTGCAAAATGCCTCGCTGGAAGTCAAAAACGGTGAATGCGTCGTTCTATATGGCCATTCCGGCAGCGGAAAATCGACGCTGCTGCGTTCGCTGTATGCCAATTATCTGCCCGATGAGGGGCATATTCACATTCGCCATCACGACGAATGGGTGGATCTGGTGCACGTTCCGGCGCGCAAAGTGCGGGAAGTCCGCCGCGCCACGATCGGTTGGGTGAGCCAGTTTCTGCGGGTGATCCCACGGATCTCCGCGCTGGATGTGGTAATGCAGCCGCTGCTGGATCTCGGCGTACCGCGCGAGGCGTGCGCCGCCAAAGCCGCAAGCCTGTTGACCCGTCTGAACGTGCCGGAACGCTTGTGGCACCTCGCCCCATCAACCTTTTCCGGCGGTGAACAACAGCGCGTGAACATCGCGCGCGGATTTATCGTCGATTATCCGATTCTGTTACTCGACGAACCGACCGCGTCGCTGGATGCCAGAAACAGTGCCGCCGTGGTGGCGCTGATTGAAGAGGCGAAAGCGCGCGGTGCGGCCATTGTCGGCATTTTTCACGATCAAACTGTGCGCGACCGCGTAGCGGATCGTTTGCACCTGATGGGAACAACACCATGATTATCAATAATGTAAAGCTGGTGCTGGAAGATGAAGTGGTGCAGGGATCGCTGGAAATGCAGGATGGCGTGATTCGCGCGTTTGCGCAAAGTCAGAGCCGTCTTCCGCAAGCGCTGGACGGAGAAGGCGGCTGGCTGCTGCCGGGGCTGATTGAGTTGCACACCGATAATCTCGACAAATTCTTTACCCCACGGCCGAAAGTGGACTGGCCCGCCCATTCCGCAATGAGCAGCCACGACGCGCTGATGGTCGCCAGCGGTATCACCACCGTGCTGGACGCGGTGGCGATTGGCGATGTCCGCGACGGCGGCGATCGTCTGGAAAACCTGGAGAAAATGATTAACGCCGTGGAGGAGACGCAAAAGCGTGGGGTGAACCGCGCCGAGCATCGCCTGCATCTGCGCTGCGAACTGCCGCACCACACCACGCTGCCGCTGTTCGAGAAGCTGGTCAGCCGCGAACCGGTTACGCTGGTTTCGCTGATGGATCACTCGCCGGGCCAGCGTCAGTTCGCCAACCGCGAGAAGTATCGTGAATATTATCAGGGTAAATATTCGCTGACCGATGAACAAATGACGCGTTACGAAGAGGAACAACTGGCCCTGGCGGCTCGCTGGTCGCAGCCCAACCGGACTGCCATCGCGCAACTGTGCCGCGAGCGCAACATTGCACTGGCAAGCCATGATGACGCCACCTCCGGGCATGTGCAGGAATCCCACCAGCTTGGCAGCGTGATCGCCGAATTTCCCACCACGTTCGAAGCCGCAGAAGCCTCGCGCCAGCACGGCATGAACGTACTGATGGGCGCACCGAACATTGTGCGCGGTGGCTCTCATTCCGGCAACGTCGCGGCGCACACGCTGGCAGAATTGGGGTTGCTGGATATCCTCTCGTCAGATTACTACCCCGCCAGCCTGCTGGATGCCGCGTTTCGCGTCGCAGACGACGCGGCTAACCGTTTCACCCTGCCGCAGGCGATCCGCCTGGTGACCGCCAACCCGGCGCGGGCGCTCAGTCTCCGCGATCGCGGCGTGATCGCCGAAGGTAAGCGCGCCGATCTGGTACTGGCGCACCGTAAAGGCGATCACATCCACATCGACCACGTCTGGCGCCAGGGAAAGAGGGTGTTCTGAGTATGGGAAAACTGATCTGGCTGATGGGGCCGTCCGGCTCCGGGAAGGACAGTCTGCTGACCGCACTCCGTCAGCAAGAACATGCGCATCTGCTGGTGGCGCACCGTTATATTACTCGCGCGGCGAATGCCGGGAACGAAAATCATGTCGCCCTGAGCGAGCAAGAGTTTTTCACCCGCGCCGGGCATAACCTGCTGGCGCTAAGCTGGCATGCTAACGGCTTTTATTATGGCGTCGGCGTGGAGATCGATCTCTGGCTTAACGGCGGCTTCGACGTGGTGGTCAACGGCTCACGCGCGCATCTACCCCAGGCGCAGGCGCGCTACGGCACGGCGCTGCTGCCGGTCTGCTTGCAGGTCTCCCCTACGATTTTGCGCCAGCGCTTACAGGCGCGCGGGAGGGAAAGCGAACCCGAGATTGCCGCGCGTCTCGAACGCGCCGCCCGCTACGCCCCGTTTGGCTGCCATACGCTCAATAACGACGGCAGTTTGCACCAGTCCGTCGATTCGCTGTTAACGTTAATGGGGCGCAAGGAGCCACGCCATGTCTGCCTGTGAACTTCGTCGCGCCACCGGACAAGACGCCGGGGCCGTGTACGCGCTCATCTGCGAACTGAAGCAAGCCCAGTTTGATTACCCGACCTTTTGCGCCGGATTCACCGCCAATTTGCAGGATGACCGACTGCGTTATCAGCTGGCGCTGCTTGAGGGCCAGGCGGTTGGACTCATTGGCCTGCATCTGCAGTATCATTTACACCACGCCAACTGGATTGGCGAGATTCAGGAACTGGTGGTGATGCCGCAGGCACGGGGTCTGAAAATCGGTAGCCAGTTACTGGCATGGGCAGAACAGGAAGCCCGCGAGGCAGGCGCAGAGATGACAGAGCTGTCCACCAGCGTGAAGCGTCATGACGCCCACCGTTTTTATCGGCGCGAAGGCTACGAACAAAGTCATTTTCGCTTCACAAAAGCATTGTGAGGTACGTAGGCCGGATAAGCCGCTCGCGTCGCCATCCGGCACGATACGACAAGGGGAATCACGATGAGTCTGAGCATCACGCTAAGCGGCACCGGCGGTGCGCAAGGGGTACCCGCGTTTGGCTGCGACTGTGCAGCCTGTCGCCGCGCACGCCTGCAGGAACCGTATCGCCGACGCCCGTGTAGCGGCGTGGTCAAATTCAACGATACGGTGACGCTGCTGGATGCGGGCATACCGCACCTGATGGACGACTGGCCGGCGGGCAGCTTTCGACAGTTTTTACTCACCCATTATCATATGGATCACGTACAGGGATTGTTTCCGCTACGCTGGGGCGTCGGTGCGTCCATCCCGGTGTACGGCCCGCCGGACGAACAGGGGTGCGACGATCTGTTTAAGCATCCCGGCATTCTCGACTTTAGCCACACCGTCGAGCCGTTTGTGGTGTTTGAGTTACAAGGATTGCAGGTCACACCGCTACCGCTGAATCACTCAAAGCTGACGTTGGGTTATCTTCTGGAGACAGCGCACAGCCGCGTGGCATGGCTGTCTGACACCGCCGGACTGCCCGATAAAACGCTCACCTTTCTGCTCAACAATCAGCCACAAGTTATCGTCATCGACTGTAGCCATCCGCCACGTCCCCAACCGCCGTGCAATCACTGTGATTTAAATACGGTCATTGCGCTTAATGAAGTGATTCGCTGCCCGCAGGTGATCCTCACGCATATCAGCCACGCGTTCGATGTCTGGCTGATGGATAACCCGCTCCCGGACGGATTTGAAGCAGGCTATGACGGGATGCAGATTATGGTCGATTAACGCCCGTAATCCTCTTCCATTCGGCTTTCTTCATCTTCCAGTTGGCGGCGTTCACGATCGAGCTGGCGCTGACGTTCATCAAGCTGCCGTCTGCGATCCTCAAACTGACGCCGGCGATCATCATATTGTCTGCGGCGATCGTCGCTCATTTCGTTCTGCCACCTGTCGTCGCGCGAATCCTCGTAATCCCGCCCGCTATCGCTGTCAGGCTTATAAGCATCGTTGATTGCCTGCTGAATGTTGCCGATAGCATCATCAATGATATCGGCCTGTGCCGGCACGGTAGCCAGCGACAGCAGGCTGAATAAAAAGAGTGTCAGGGTGCGTTTCATAGAACCAGCCTCAAAAGGGGACGGTTTCTACGTTAGTTATCGCCCTGTGCGACGAGTAGCGGAGGAATCTCAATTTCGTATCGGGTTCCGCTACAGCCTCCGTCGGCACAACGCCAAATCGTCACGTCAAATATGACGACAGCCTGTTTTTCGTCAGGGTTTTGTCCAAAAATTATCCGTAATATCAGGGAAAGCCCCCAATTAAAATGTGGCATAAAAGATGCATACTCAGGTCGACAAGCGTGTATGCGCGATTTGATTAACTGGAGCGAGACCGATGAAAAAAGTCGTCACGGTTTGCCCGTATTGCGCATCAGGTTGCAAGATAAACCTGGTGGTCAATAACGGCAAAATCGTCCGGGCTGAGGCGGCGCAGGGGAAAACCAATCAGGGTACTCTGTGTCTGAAGGGCTATTACGGCTGGGATTTTATTAACGATACCCAGATCCTGACCCCGCGCCTGAAAACGCCTATGATTCGTCGCCAGCGTGGCGGCAAACTGGAATCAGTTTCCTGGGATGAAGCGCTGAATTATGTCGCCGAACGCCTGAGCGCCATCAAAGCGAAATACGGCCCTGATGCCATCCAGACGACCGGCTCGTCGCGCGGCACCGGGAATGAAACCAACTACATCATGCAAAAATTTGCGCGCGCCGTTATTGGTACCAATAACGTTGACTGCTGCGCTCGCGTCTGACACGGCCCATCGGTTGCAGGTCTGCACCAGTCGGTCGGTAACGGCGCAATGAGCAATGCCATTAACGAAATTGATAACACCGATTTAGTGTTTATCTTCGGTTACAACCCGGCGGATTCCCACCCGATTGTGGCGAATCACGTGATTAACGCTAAACGTAACGGGGCGAAAATTATCGTCTGCGATCCGCGCAAAATTGAAACCGCGCGCATTGCCGACATGCACATCGCTCTGCGAAACGGCTCGAATATCGCACTGTTGAACGCGATGGGCCATGTCATTATTGAAGAAAATCTGTACGACCAGGCGTTTGTCGCCTCCCGTACGGAAGGTTTTGAAGAGTACCGCAAGATTGTCGAAGGCTATACGCCGGAGTCCGTCGAGGAGATAACCGGCATTAGCGCGAGTGAAATTCGTCAGGCCGCGCGGATGTATGCCGGTGCGAAAAGCGCGACCATCCTGTGGGGCATGGGCGTCACCCAGTTCTATCAGGGTGTAGAAACCGTGCGTTCACTGACCAGCCTCGCGATGCTGACCGGCAACCTCGGTAAGCCCAGCGTGGGCGTTAACCCGGTACGTGGCCAGAACAACGTTCAGGGCGCGTGCGATATGGGTGCGCTGCCGGATACCTATCCGGGCTATCAGTATGTGAAAGATCCGGCTAACCGCGAGAAATTCGCCAAAGCCTGGGGCGTGGACAGCCTGCCTGCGCACACTGGCTATCGCATCAGCGAGCTGCCGCACCGTGCGGCGCATGGCGAAGTGCGTGCGGCGTACATTATGGGCGAAGATCCGTTGCAAACGGATGCGGAACTCTCCGCAGTGCGCAAAGGCTTTGAGGATCTGGAACTGGTCATCGTGCAGGACATCTTTATGACCAAAACCGCATCGGCGGCAGATGTCATTTTACCGTCGACGTCGTGGGGCGAGCATGAAGGGGTCTTTACCGCTGCTGACCGTGGTTTCCAGCGCTTCTTTAAAGCCGTTGAGCCGAAGTGGGATCTGAAAACCGACTGGCAAATCATCAGTGAGATCGCCACCCGGATGGGGTATCCGATGCACTACAACAACACCCAGGAGATCTGGGATGAGTTGCGTCATCTGTGCCCGGATTTCTACGGGGCGACTTACGAGAAGATGGGCGAACTGGGCTACATCCAGTGGCCTTGCCGCGACACGTCAGACGCCGATCAGGGGACCTCATACCTCTTTAAAGAGAAGTTTGATACCCCGAACGGCATGGCACAGTTCTTCACCTGCGACTGGGTTGCGCCGATCGATAAACTCACCGACGAGTACCCGATGGTACTGTCGACGGTGCGTGAAGTCGGCCACTACTCCTGTCGTTCGATGACCGGTAACTGTGCGGCCCTGGCCGCGCTGGCGGATGAACCAGGCTATGCGCAAATCAACGCGGCCGATGCGGCGCGTCTGGGCATTGAAGATGAAGCACTGGTGTGGGTTCACTCACGTAAAGGCAAAATTATCACCCGCGCGCAGGTCAGCGAGCGCCCGAACAAAGGGGCTATCTATATGACCTACCAGTGGTGGATTGGTGCCTGTAACGAGCTGGTGACCGAGAACTTAAGCCCGATTACCAAAACGCCAGAGTACAAGTATTGCGCCGTGCGCGTGGAGCCGATTGCCAATCAGTCCGCCGCCGAGCAGTACGTGATTGATGAATACAACAAGCTGAAGGCTCGCCTGCGCGAAACCGCAATGGGCTAACCACAACGTTGATGCATCTCAACAGCCTCCACCCTGGAGGCTGTTTTTTTATCCATACGATCTCTTTATACTGTCCATTCCGTACCCTAATTAAAACTTAATAATGAAACCACTTCTTGCATTGATGTTATTGATGACATTCTTTGCCCGTGCTGCCGATCCTGAGCCTGGAAGCCAGTATTTGCAGGCCGCAGAGGCAGGTGACAAACGCGCGCAATATTACCTTGCTGACAGCTGGTTTAGCTTCGGCGATTTAAGCAAAGCCGAATACTGGGCACAGAAATCCGCCGACAATGGCGATGCGGACGCCTGTGCGCTGCTGGCGCAGATTAAAATCACTAATCCGGTCAGTCTGGATTACCCGGAAGCAAAAATGCTGGCGGAGAAGGCCGCCCGGGCGGGCAGTAAAGCGGGCGAAATTACGCTGGCACGCATTCTGGTGAATACGCAGGCCGGTAAAACCGATTACCCCAAAGCCATCTCCCTGCTGCAAAACGCCTCTGAAAATCTGGAGAGTGATGTGGCCGTAGATGCGCAGATGCTGCTCGGTTTGATTTACGCCAACGGTGTCGGGATTCAGGCTGATGATGATAAAGCGACCTGGTACTTCAAACGCAGTTCCGCCATCTCTCGCACCGGGTATTCCGAATACTGGGCGGGAATGATGTTTCTGAACGGCGAACAGGGCTTTATTGAGAAGAATAAACAGAAGGCGCTGCACTGGTTGAATCTGAGCTGTACCGAAGGATTCGATACCGGCTGCGAAGAGTTTGACCGATTAACGAACGGCTGACTCAGATTACCTGATGGCGCTTTGCTTATCAGGCCTACAAGCGATGTCGACTCGTAGGCCGGATAAGGCGCAGCGCCATCCGGCAGACCGTTTACCGTTACTGGGCAGTCTTATCGAATTTCCCCAGTACTTCGCGCTCATACGCCAGCGCTTTTTTGCGATCAAACTTGTGTTCCCATTTGGCAATCACCAGTACCGCCAGCGCATTCCCCACCACGTTCAGCGCCGTACGCGCCATGTCGAGAATACGGTCGACCCCGGCGATAAAGGCCAGGCCTTCCAGCGGGATGCCCACGCTACCAAGCGTTGCCAGCAATACCACGAAGGAGACGCCCGGCACGCCAGCAATCCCTTTCGATGTCACCATCAGCGTCAGCACCAGCACGATTTCCTGCCACAGCGACAGGTCGATACCGTACAACTGCGCGATGAAGATCGCCGCAATACTCTGATACAGGGTCGAGCCATCGAGGTTAAACGAGTAGCCGGTCGGCACCACAAAACTGGTGATCGAGGCTGGCGCGCCGTAGGCTTCCATCTTCTCGATAATTCGCGGCAGCACGCTTTCAGAGCTGGCGGTGGAGTACGCCAGAATCAATTCATCCTTCAGAATGCGGATCAGGATCCAGATACTCAGTCCGCAAATACGCGCGACGATACCCAGCACCACCAGCGCGAAGAACAGGATCGCGAAGTGAACCAACAGCACCAGCTTCGCCAACGGCCACAGCGAGGCAAAACCGAAGTTCGCCACGGTCACGGCGATCAGCGCGAATACCCCGACGGGTGCATAGCGCATGACCATGTGCGTCACTTTAAACATGGTTTCGGAAATGGAGCGGAACACCGTCACCAGCGGCTCACGATGCGTTGCCGGTAGCGAGGAAAGCCCCAGACCAAACAGCACCGAGAAGAAGATGATTGGCAGCATGTCGCCTTTCGCCATCGAAGCAACGATGTTTGTCGGGACCAGCGACAGAATGGTGCCCATCAGGCCATGCGCGTGGCTCTGCACCTCTGCCGTCGTGTTCTGGTATTTCGAAATGTCCACGGTCGCCAGTTGCGACATATCAATGCCGGAACCCGGCTGGAAGACGTTCGCCAGCGTAATCCCGAGGATAATGGCAATCGTCGTGATCACTTCGAAATAGAGAATGGTTTTCGCGCCGATACGTCCCAGTTGTTTCGCATCGCCGACACCGGCAATCCCGACAATCAGCGTGGAGATCACAATCGGCACGACGATCATTTTAATCAGATGGATAAAGATATCCCCTGCCGGAGAGAGCAGGTTTGCAATCAGCCACTCGCGGCTGTCGCTGTGATAATGCAGATAACTGCCGAGTAAAATGCCCAGCACCATGGCAATCAGGATCTGCCAGGCCAGACTGAGTTTAAAACTTTTCATAACGACGAACTTCCTCAATGGAACGCCACTCCTGTTCATCGCGCAGGAATGGATACATACTGAAAGGGTATGAATTGTGTTGCGTTGGTTAGTAGAGTTTTTTAACGCTATACCCTAAATAGTCCGAGTTGCAGGAAGCCAACACACCTGCAGCTTGAAGTATGACGGGTGTATAATCAGTACCATTTGCAGGGCATCTTGCGCAACCCTTTAAGAACAGGGCTTTTCGCTGAAATAATGCATAATAACGCGAATTTATCGGGTTTATATTGCATAACTATTTGTTATGGAAAGATTTTTAAATCTGCGTTTTTGAATTATAACCGTCATGAATTATTTTGGCGGCGAGGTTCATTTGCCTGTTTTTTAAACAGATAAATCGCGCAAAAACACAAATCTATTTCTGTCGGTTCTGTAATAACTTTGCCATATTTATCGAGTCTATCAGCTGCGCACGATTCACCCGCGGCGAATTCAAATCCAGGACTTTTTGCCACTGCAAAATCGCCTGTTTGTAATCCGCCTGCATAAATGCATCCGACGCCAGTAGCATCAGCGCAGTCACTTCCCCGGCATCCAGCGCCAGCGCCTTATCAATCATCTCGCGGGTCGCCAGCGTCATGTGCTGCCCGGCCTGGTAGTAGAGCACGGTCGCCAGCGCCGAATAGATCTCCGCATTCTCTCCACGGCTACGCAGCGCCTGACCATAAGCCAGCAGCGCATTATCATAATCATTGCGCCACAGATAATACTCGCCGAGGAGCGCCCACTTTTCGCTGTCCTGTGGGTTGGCGCGAATCTGTTTTTGCAGGGCTATCAGTTGGGCCTCCGGCGTCGCGGTTTCTGCAAATTCATGCAGCGGATCGGCCAGTCGTCGTTGTTCGTCTCGCACGGCCTGCCATTTCGGCGACAGCAGATAGCCGCACAGACAGACGATGACCATCAGCACTGCCGCCAGAGTCAGTCGTCTGACAGGCATCGGGCGTGACGGTTCAGGTTGTCTCATCGTTGCCCCCTTTTCGCCTGCTGACGCGCCACAAAATCCCTCCAACCAGCAGCAACAGCAGGCACGGTAATGCCCACAGCAGCAGCGTCTGCCCGGTGAGCGGCGGGTTATAGCGGACAAAATCACCGTACCGCGCGGTCATCCAGGCGGTGATTTCAGCTTCATCTTTCCCTTCTGCCACCATCGTATAGACCTGGTGGCGCATGCTGACCGCAACCGGCGCATTGGATTCCAGCAAGTTTTGATTCTGGCACTGCGGACAGCGAAGCTGGCTGGCAATCGACAACGCCTTTTCCTGCTGCTGCGGGTTCTCAAAAGCCCAGGTATCAACCACCTGAGCGTGAGCGGAAAAGGAGATAACCAGCAGTAAGATAAACGCAATGATGGTGCCTGATGACGCTGCGCTTATCAGGCCTGCGCCGTGCTTAAACCATGCGCCGCCATCCGGCAAAACCTCCGACAAAAACCGCGGTTCATTACGCATCGCGCTTTCTCCCACGCCAGCCGCTGAGCAGCGCCCCGGCAATCATCAACAGCCCCCCGCCCCAAATCCAGCGCACGCCGCTTTGCACATACAGGCGCAGGGCATACCGTTCCTCGCCCGTTTTTTCACCCATCACCGCATACCAGTCATGAAGCAGATCCCAGTGAATGCCAGGTTCCATCATTTGCTGGCGACGGGCGGAATAAAAGCGCCGCTCGGGCGTCAGGCTACCGATTCGTTTGTCGCCCTGCCACAGCGTAATAAGCGCCTTTTCGGTGGTGTAGTTCCCTTTCGCGGCCAGATCCAGCCGTTCAAAGCGGAAGGTGTACCCCGCCAGTTCAACCTGCTGACCTGGGCTCAGGTTAAGGCTTACCTCCTGACGACTGCCGCTGGAGAAGAGGATCCCCGCGGCAAAAACCAGCACACCTGCGTGCGCCAGCAGCGCCGGAAGCTGGCGGTGTACGGCCCTCTTCCGGCTTCTGACCATCGCTGTCACGATCACCACCAACATCAGCAAGCCAAACGGCAAGGTGGCGCGGTTAAAATAGGGCGCGCCAACGGAGAGTCGTCCCCAGCCCAGCAGGCCATAAATCATCGGGTAGAGCGTGCCAATCAGTACGATCAGCAGCACCGCGCAAAAGAGCAGCAGCGCTGCCAGAATCAGCATTTCGCGTGACCAGCCGCTCAGACGAACGGCCTGTTGGTTAGCCCGCGCGCGCCAGCCGTACAAGCCGAGCGCGGCCAGACTCAGAATGGCAAAGAGGGCAAACAGCGGCACGGCGCGCACATTATCCAGCGCAAAAGCGTGTACAGAAACGAGAATACCGGAACGGACAATCAGCGTGCCCAGCAAAGAGAGGATGAGCGTGACAATGGCCAGCAGTAGCGACCAGTGGCGAAAAATGCCGCGTTCACGCGATACATACAGGCTGTGCAGCAGCGCACTGGCAGAAAGCCAGGGTAATAAAGACGCGTTTTCCACCGGGTCCCAGAACCACCAGCCGCCCCACCCCAGTTCGCAATAGGCCCACCATGAACCGAGAATGATGCCAAGCGTCAGCGCACACCAACCGGGCAGCGCCCAGCGCCAGCACACCCAGGCGGTCAACGTCGTGAAATCACCGCGCAGCAACGACGCTAGCGCCACTCCGGCAGCGACCATCAGGCCGCCGTACCCCAGATACAGCAATGGCGGATGCAGGATCAGCCCCAGATGTTGCAGCATCGGGTTGAGATCGCGCCCTTCTATCGCTGGCGGAAAGATACGGACAAACGGATCGGACCAGAACACCACAAACAGCAGCAGCAATGCGGTGATCGCCGAGAGTACGCCGAGTGTGAACGGAAACAGAGGATCAGATTCGCGGCGATAGCGCCAGGCAAACAGCGCGCTCCAGCCGGACAGAAATAACACCCACAGCAGCAGAGATCCTTCGTGACCGCCCCACACCGCCGCCAGCTTGAGTCCCCACGACAACAGGCTGTGACTATGTTGGGCCACATAGATAACGGAGAAATCGCTGGTCAGAAAGCAGAACACCAGAATCAAGACGGCGAGCAGCAGGCACGCAAATTGCGCCCAGACGCCCACGCTCGCCAGACGCATTACGCTCTGCCAGCGCTGGCGTTCACCTGCCAGTACGGCAAGCGGGGTCAATACGTTGACCCCGAGGCTGAATAACAGTGCCAGAAAACCGGCTTCAGGAAGGAGTACGTCCAGAAATCACCTTTCCCTCACAGCCATGCTTATGCAACCGTGAGCTGTCCAGCATAAAGAATGAAAAAGCGCAGTAACAGCACGCCCGTCAGGCTGGCACCACAGACCGCCAGCACACCATGAAACGTCGAACCGCGGTTGGCCCAGGGTTTCAGTAACATGGGAACGATCAGTCCCAGCCCCGCGACGCCGAGCCAGAACCACCAGGTCCAGAAGCCACCACCCAGTGCCGCCGACAGCGCGCGCATTTTGCCGTCATCGCCCAGAGCCAGCCCCACAAAGAAGGCGGCCAGCAGGAAGATCTCCAGCCACACCACCGGGGTTTCCACACGGTGAATAAAATGCGCCTCGGTACTGTGCGGATTACCACGCTGACGTAATGCCATCGCAATCAGCGCCACCGCCGCACCAGAGGAGATCCCGGAAAACAGGAACAGCACCGGCAGGATCGGGTTATTCAGGAACGGATACGATTTCAGCACCGAAAGCAGGAAACCGGTGTAGGCGCCCAGCAGCACCGCCAGTACCAACATTAGCGTTTCGAGTCCACGGTTGAACGGCGTTAACAGCGTCAACACTTTCTGCACCAGTCCAAGACGGGGGAACCAACGCTGTTGCAGAGCCATCACCTCTTTTTGAAAGATGATGGCCAGCCACAGAATCAGCACCACCATATAAAGCTGGAATAGCAGAACCCCCATCGACATCACCGACGTAAAGCTATAGTGGAACATCAGTTTCCAGAAGGTCCAGGGACGCGTCAGGTGGAAGATCAGAATCAGCAGGCCGAGAATAATCGCCCCCGGCCCCACGACCAGCGTGGTGCGCAGCAGCGTACTGTCCGCTCCACCCGCCTCCGGATGGTAACGGCGCAGCAGGATTGACAGCGTCACCAGTCCGGCAGAGATGCCGATCAGAAACAGATAGATGGCGATGGGCCAGTCCCACACCAGCGATTCAAAGTGGAAAGCAGATGCGTTTGTCATTGGCTCACCTCCCCATATTTAAAGGGAACGCGGTAGACCTTCGGTTTGGTACCCAGCGCCAGCTTGTAGCGATAGGTGGTTTTCTGCCGCAGCAGCCGGGAAATATCGCTGTCAGGATCGTCCAGATTACCAAACGTCAGCGCCTTCGTCGGGCAAGACTCGACGCAGGCAGGCAGTTTGCCCGCTTTCAGATTGGTTTTACGGCAAAAATCGCATTTATCCGCTGTTTTCGTGACCGGATGGATAAAGCGCACGCGGTACGGACACGCGGCGATGCAGTACTGACAGCCGACGCAGAGATCCGGGTTCACATCCACGATGCCATTCGCGGCATCGCGATACGACGCCCCGGTCGGGCAGACGTCAACGCACGGCGCGTGATCGCAGTGCTGGCACGAATGGCGGAAGAAGCGGTACTTCACATCCGGAAACGTGCCCAGCGGTTCGCTGCGAATGATGGTCAGTCGCGACACGCCTTCCGGCACGTTGTTGACTTCCCGACAGGCATCCATACAGGCGGTACAGCCGATGCATAATGATTCATCATGCACCATGCCGTATCGCACGCCGTTGATATTCAACGTTTTCGCCACCACGCGTCCTGCAGTACCGCTGACGGCCACCAGCGCGCCGACGCCGGTGATGAACTGGCGACGAGAGCAACTCATGGATGCTCCTTAAGCAAGGGCACAGACGCCGGATTAAAGTTCGGGTTGTTACGCTGATCGCTGTGGCAATCGACGCAAATCTTAACTCGTCCTTTATCGCTTAACGTCTGCATCGTGTCTTGCTTCGGATGCAGCGAATGACAACTGGCGCAGGCCACTTTAGTCACGTGGACATCGTGCGGCCAGAACGCTTTTTGCAACTGTTCAGGCAAGTGGCAGGACAGACAAACGCTGTTCTGCTGCTCCACGTTATACATCGGCTCGTTAAAGCGCATCACATCCTTCGCCCCTTCACGGTGCTGAGGCGATGGCTTGCCATGACAGTTAGTACAGGTGACCGGCAGTTTATTGTTCGGATTGGTTACGGACGCATGCTTACCATGCATCCCTTCGGTATCCGGCTTGTGACAGTCCAGACACGCGGCATCCGGGCTACGCTGTGGCGTCACCTCCCAGCGTTCCGATTCCTGCGGCGTTGGCGTGGCGGTTATTCCACTCAGGCTCCATAACAGACCTGACGCCAGCACCCCAGCAGTTAATAACGAACGTAATACGCTCATATTCACTCCGTTGAGTTATCCGCCCCTTGCGAGGCGGAATGGGGTTATTGGCTTAACAAACCGTTTTTACGCGCCTGTTCTTCCCACTGCGGGATCACCGTTTTGATAAAGTCCTGTTTATCGGCGTTAATCTGCTGCATGTTCAGACCAATGGCCGCCTGGGCTTTCTCTTTGGTGGAGATATCCGGAATTGCGATTTCATGGGTGATGCCTTTGGTTGCCAACAGACGCGCCAGCTTAGTCCGCGCATCGGCGGCTTTGTCCATCGCGATACCTAACATCCGCAGACCTTCCTCCGGGGCGTGCATATGGATACCGTGAGAGGCAATGGCCAGATCCCAGCGCCACTGCGCGTGACGGATATCGCTCAGAATCGGCTTCATTTCCGCTTCCGTTGCTCCCGCATCCCAGGCCGCTTTCGCTTCGAAGTGCGCACGAACCAGTTGATCTTCAACTTTGATTTTCAGCCCATTGATTGCCTTCTTACGCTCAGCGACCACGTTTTGCAGAGAGGCTTTGTCCTGGGTATGGCAGTTCGCACAGGTTTGCGGGAAGTTGTCGAACGGATTGCCAATCTTATGATCGGTATAGAGTTTTCCTTCGGCGTTCTGCACTTTCGGCATATGACAGTCAATACA
Source organism: Citrobacter sp. RHB35-C17 (assembly GCF_013816795.1). NCBI lineage: Bacteria > Pseudomonadati > Pseudomonadota > Gammaproteobacteria > Enterobacterales > Enterobacteriaceae > Citrobacter > Citrobacter sp. RHB35-C17. Next base: position 4,276,176 of record NZ_CP057150.1, read on the forward strand.
GGTCACATTGTTTTTGCCGTGAATACCCACGCTCCAGGTTTCATATTCCGGATGCTGTGCTTTCAGCATCGGCGCTTTTGACAGCGAGTTGGTCCAGTCAGAGAAGGTAATGGCGTCATAGTATTTCTCCATGTCTTCGACTTTCATGCCGTCATCCCACGGGAACTTCACGGCTTTGTCTTTGCCGTCAAAATAATATTCAACGTGGCATTGCCCGCAAACCATCGACTGCTGGTCGAAACGACCGGCTTTATCGAATGGCTTACCGATGGTCTCCATCGCACGTTCCGCATACGGACGAGACAACGTCAGCTCAGGTTTACCTTTCGCAAAGTCAGGTGACGCCGTGTTATGGCAGTCGCCGCAGCCCAGGTTATTCACGATTTCCGGGCCGCCGCGCGCCCATTTGCCGTGGAAGTAGCCATCTTCACCGTCTTTCTGGATCAAACGCGCCACGTCCGGGCTTTTACAGCTCCAGCAGGCCATCGGCAATGGACCGTCTTCAGCGTTTTTTGGGGCGCCGGTACGTAAGGTTTCACGCACGTCGGTCACCGCATAGGCGTGCCCACGCGGTTTGTTGTAATCACGGGAGAACGGATATCCCGCCCACAAGATCACCAGACGGGGATCTTCCGCTAACGCGTCTTCACGTTTTGATTGCTCTGAAGTCGCTTTCCATGAGAGGTATTGATCGGGATGCTGAGGGGCGAAGACTTCATTCTTCGCTTCAACGGTAACTGATTTTGCGGGTTCGGGCGTTTGCTCAGCATAAACCGCAGAAATGAAAAACAGCGGTACGATCAGGCTGAAGAAACGACGTGCGCGTAGTGTAATCCTTGCCATAGAGGTCTCATCCAGATTGCGCCATTGCGTTCAATGACGGTTCTTTTTTATTCTATCCATGACGATAACCACACACACCGCCATGACATTGCCCTAATCTAGATGTAACAAAAAACCACACTCAAAATGTTGTCTTTAATCAATTGTAAGTGTATGTAAAATACCACTTTAGAGTTAGTCAAGCCGTTTTTTCTCTACTCCTTTCCTCTTTTTCGACCTCGATCACCGTTCGTGAATAATTAACATAACCCTCTGTAACGGAAAGATTTTACCAACTTTTGTTGGTTTCCTTCAAAAAACGTATTGCCGTTAATTTGCACAATTCCTGTATTGCGTGATCTGTCGCGCAAAAGCTAAACAAAACTGTCAAAGCCCCTACATTTAACGTTTATGAGACATATTATTAACATCCTACAAGGAGAACAAAAGCCATGAGCCAAATTCACAAACACGCTATTCCCGCAAACATTGCGGATCGTTGCCTGATAAATCCGGAGCAGTACGAAGCGAAGTATCAACAATCTATTAACGAGCCAGATACCTTCTGGGGCGAGCAGGGAAAAATTCTCGACTGGATCACGCCGTACCAGAAAGTGAAGAACACCTCTTTCGCACCGGGCAATGTCTCCATTAAATGGTATGAGGACGGCACGCTGAACCTGGCGGCCAACTGTCTCGACCGCCACCTGCAGGAAAATGGCGAACGCACCGCCATCATCTGGGAAGGCGATGACGCCTCGCAGAGCAAACATATTAGCTATCGCGAACTGCATCGCGATGTCTGCCGTTTCGCCAATACGCTGCAGGATCTGGGGATTAAAAAAGGCGATGTGGTGGCGATCTATATGCCAATGGTGCCAGAGGCCGCCGTCGCGATGCTGGCCTGCGCCCGCATTGGTGCCATACATTCGGTGATCTTCGGCGGTTTCTCGCCGGAAGCGGTCGCCGGTCGCATCATTGATTCCAGTTCGAAGCTGGTGATTACCGCTGATGAAGGCGTGCGCGCTGGTCGCAGCATTCCGCTGAAGAAAAACGTCGACGATGCGCTGAAAAACCCGAACGTGAAAACCATCGAGCATGTGGTTGTACTCAAGCGCACCGGCGGCAACATCGAGTGGCAGGAAGGTCGCGACCTGTGGTGGAGCGATCTGATTGAAAAAGCCAGCCCTGAGCATCAACCCGCAGAGATGAACGCCGAAGATCCGCTGTTCATCCTCTATACCTCGGGCTCCACCGGTAAACCGAAGGGCGTGTTGCACACCACCGGCGGCTATCTGGTATATGCCGCAACGACCTTTAAATATGTGTTTGATTACCATCCGGGCGATATCTACTGGTGCACCGCCGATGTGGGTTGGGTTACCGGACATAGCTACCTGCTGTATGGGCCGCTGGCCTGCGGCGCTACCACGCTGATGTTTGAAGGCGTGCCGAACTGGCCGACGCCGGCGCGCATGAGCCAGGTGGTGGATAAGCATAAGGTCAATATTCTCTACACCGCGCCGACGGCGATCCGCGCCCTGATGGCGGAAGGCGATAAGGCGATTGAGGGCACTGACCGCTCATCGCTGCGCATTCTGGGATCGGTTGGCGAGCCGATCAACCCGGAAGCGTGGGAGTGGTACTGGAAAAAGATCGGTAACGAAAAATGCCCGGTGGTGGATACCTGGTGGCAGACCGAAACCGGTGGCTTCATGATCACCCCGCTGCCGGGCGCAACCGAACTGAAAGCGGGTTCCGCTACCCGCCCGTTCTTCGGCGTGCAGCCGGCGCTGGTGGATAACGAAGGCCATCCGCAGGAAGGGGCCACCGAAGGCAACCTGGTGATCACCGACTCCTGGCCTGGACAGGCGCGTACGCTGTTCGGCGATCATGAACGCTTTGAGCAAACCTACTTCTCAACCTTTAAAAACATGTACTTCAGCGGCGATGGCGCGCGTCGTGACGAAGACGGTTACTACTGGATCACCGGGCGCGTTGACGACGTGCTGAACGTCTCCGGTCACCGTCTGGGCACGGCGGAAATTGAATCCGCGCTGGTGGCGCATCCCAAGATTGCCGAAGCGGCGGTGGTCGGCATTCCGCATAACATCAAGGGCCAGGCGATTTATGCCTATGTGACGCTGAATCACGGCGAAGAGCCGTCGCCTGAACTGTACGCCGACGTGCGCAACTGGGTACGTAAAGAGATTGGCCCGCTGGCGACGCCAGACGTGCTGCACTGGACCGACTCACTGCCAAAAACCCGTTCCGGCAAAATCATGCGCCGTATTTTGCGCAAGATCGCGGCGGGCGATACCAGCAATCTGGGCGATACCTCGACGCTCGCCGATCCTGGCGTGGTAGAGAAGCTGCTCGAAGAGAAGCAGGCCATCGCGATGCCATCATAATAAAAAGATGCCGGATGGCGTTGCGCTGATCCGGCCTACGCCCCTACAAGTTCTGACCCTACCCTCTCTTCATTGGGAGGGGAAATATAAAAACCTCCCCAAAGGATTTCGTGTCACAGGAAGGCGGCAAGCGAGCTCATCCCCGGTCACATCGTTCACTATGTGACTGGGGTGTGCAAGTGCGGCCAACGCATCTGTGGCGTGAAAGACTCAGGGGGCCTCTGGAGACTCTGTGATGAATGACACCATTTATCAGCGGATAGAAGACAGTGCGCGTTTCAGGGAATTAGTTGAAAAAAGGCAACGGTTTGCCACGATACTGTCGATCATCATGCTGGTGGTCTATATCAGCTTTATTCTACTGATTGCTTTTGCGCCTGGCTGGCTGGGAACCCCGCTTCATGAGGGAACCAGCGTCACCCGGGGTATTCCGATTGGTGTGGGGGTGATTCTGATCTCTTTCGTTCTGACCGGCATCTACATCTGGCGGGCGAACGGCGAATTTGACCGTCTGAACAAGGCAGTACTGCACGAGGTTAACGCATTATGAAGAGAGTCCTGACGGCGCTTGCCGCCACACTACCCTTCGCGGCCAACGCGGCGGATGCCATTAGCGGTGCAGTACAACGCCAGCCAACCAACTGGCAGGCGATTGTCATGTTTCTGATTTTCGTTGTGTTTACGCTGGGTATTACGTACTGGGCCTCTAAACGCGTGCGTTCACGCAGCGACTACTATACGGCGGGCGGAAATATCACCGGCTTCCAGAACGGACTGGCGATTGCGGGCGATTACATGTCGGCGGCGTCGTTCCTCGGGATCTCCGCACTGGTGTTTACCTCCGGCTATGACGGGTTGATCTACTCGCTGGGCTTCCTCGTCGGCTGGCCGATCATCCTGTTCCTGATCGCCGAGCGTCTGCGTAACCTCGGTCGCTATACCTTTGCCGATGTGGCCTCTTATCGCCTGAAGCAAGGCCCGATCCGTATTCTGTCGGCCTGCGGTTCGCTGGTGGTGGTTGCCCTTTATCTGATTGCACAGATGGTCGGTGCGGGCAAACTGATTGAACTGCTGTTCGGCCTGAACTACCACATTGCGGTGGTGCTGGTCGGTGTGCTGATGATGATGTACGTGCTGTTCGGCGGCATGCTGGCAACCACGTGGGTGCAGATCATCAAAGCCGTGCTGCTGCTGTTCGGCGCCAGCTTTATGGCCTTTATGGTGATGAAGCACGTCGGCTTTAGCTTCAATAACCTGTTCACCGAAGCGATGGCGGTTCACCCGAAAGGCTCTGCGATTATGAGCCCTGGCGGGTTGGTGAAAGACCCAATCTCCGCGCTCTCACTGGGGCTCGGCCTGATGTTTGGTACGGCAGGCCTGCCGCACATCCTGATGCGTTTCTTCACGGTCAGCGATGCCCGCGAAGCGCGTAAGAGCGTGTTCTATGCCACCGGTTTTATGGGTTATTTCTACATCCTGACCTTCATCATCGGCTTTGGCGCCATCATGCTGGTCGGTGCCAATCCGGCGTATAAAGACGCGGCGGGCGCATTGATTGGCGGGAACAACATGGCGGCGGTACATCTGGCGAATGCGGTGGGCGGTAACCTGTTCCTCGGCTTTATTTCCGCCGTGGCGTTCGCCACCATTCTGGCGGTCGTCGCTGGTCTGACGCTGGCGGGTGCATCTGCGGTTTCTCACGATCTGTATGCGAACGTGTTCCGTAAAGGGGCGACCGAACGTGAAGAGTTGCGGGTGTCGAAAATCACCGTACTGGTGCTGGGCGTGATTGCGATTATTCTCGGCGTGCTGTTCGAGAATCAAAACATCGCTTTCATGGTGGGTCTGGCGTTTGCTATCGCCGCGAGCTGCAACTTCCCGATCATCCTGCTTTCCATGTACTGGTCGAAGCTGACCACGCGTGGCGCGATGATGGGCGGCTGGTTGGGTCTGCTGACGGCCGTCGTGCTGATGGTTCTTGGCCCCACCATTTGGGTACAAATCCTCGGTCACGAAAAAGCTATCTTCCCGTATGAATACCCGGCGCTGTTCTCCATTACCGTGGCATTCCTGGGGATCTGGTTCTTCTCTGCCACGGATAACTCGACAGAAGGGAATCGCGAGCGTGAGCAGTTCCGTGCTCAGTTTATCCGTTCCCAGACGGGCTTCGGCGTCGAACAAGGCCGCGCCCACTAATCGACACGCTTTTCCCCGGTCACGCTGACCGGGGATCCATTCTCAGAACATCAGCCTTGCCACCAGCGGGGCGACCAGCACCATCACCACACCGGAAAGCATCATCACCAGGCTGGCAACCACGCCCTCCTGCTGACCAAGCTCATACGAGCGCGCCGTTCCCGCACCGTGCGACGCCGCGCCAAATCCTGCGCCTTTCGCCATCCCTTCACGAATCGACAGACGTAAAAACAGCGCATCCCCGACCGCCATGCCAAAGACGCCGGTCACCACCACAAACAGCGCCACTAAATCCGGCTGCCCACCCAATGGTTCAGCCGCCGCAAGGGCAAACGGCGTGGTCACCGAACGCACCGCCAGGCTGCGCTGAATTTCGTCCGGCAGGGTAAATAAGCGCGCCAGCCAGACGGAACTGGTCACCGCGACCACCGTTGCCGTCACCACGCCTGCGGTCAGTGACATCCAGTGACGTTTGATGATGGCGAAATTGTCGTAAACCGGCACGGCAAAAGCGATCGTTGCCGGGCCAAGCAGCCACAACAGCCAATGGGATTCACCGATATAGCTTTGCCAGGAGATATGCCCCAACACCAGCATCAACACCAGCAGCGCGGGCGTGAGGACCAGCGGCATCAACGGCAGCTTACGAAAACGACGGTACAGACGTTTATTGGCGAAATAGATAACCAGCGTAATCGCCAGGCAGAGCACGCTGAGCTGGAGATTAGTCACGGTTTAACCTGCTTATCTCATAGCGATAGACCTTATCCACCACCCATGCCGTGGCACCGAGCACCATTAGCGTACTGATCGCAATGACCGAAAAAATCCGCCAGCCGTCCACCAGCAGCAGATGGGCATAGTTCACCACCGCCACGACCGCCGGAACAAAAAACAGCAGCATCTCCGCCAGTAGCCAGCGCGCCCCGGCGCGAACCCAGCTCAGCGGCAGGATGCGACAGACAATCAGCGCCAGCATCAACACCATCCCCACCAGATTGGCCGGTAACGGCAGATGCAGCCAGGAGACAAGATATTGCGCAACGATAAACAAACCTGCATACAGCAGTACCTGAACCGGAACCTGAAGTCGTTGCAAAACGGCAGGCGTAACGCGGCTTATCGCCACAGCCATGAGGGAACATCCTGAAAAATAATAGGGAACGCCAGTATAGAGAGACCCCGCCGATGACTGAAATGAATTAAAATCATTACAGGCATAGTCGGAAGGAATACTCATGGATATCAGAACGCTGCGTTATTTTGTTGAAGTGGTGCGCCAACAGAGCTTCACCCGCGCAGCAGAGAAGCTCTTTGTCACCCAACCGACCATCAGCAAGATGTTGAAAAATCTGGAAGATGAACTGAACTGTACGCTTCTGATCCGCGACGGCCGCAAGCTATTGCTCACCGATACCGGTCGCGTGGTGTTTGAACGCGGGCTGGCGATTCTGGCCGAGTTTCGTCAACTGGAAGCCGAACTGGGCGACATCAACCATCTCAACAAAGGGCTGCTGCGCCTTGGCATTCCGCCGATGGTCGGCATGCTGATGGCCGGACCGATCGGCCTGTTTCGCCAGCGTTACCCCGGCGTAGAGCTCAAGGTTTCCGAGTTTGGCGGGTTAACGGTGCAGCAGGCGGTGATGAATGGTGAACTGGACGTTGCGATGACCGCGCTACCCGTGGAAGAAGAAAGTGGTCTGGCGACGTTACCCGTATTCAGCCACCCCCTGTGCGTACTGGTGCCACGTTCCGGTCAGTGGACCACCTGCCAGTCCGTATCGCCAGAAGCGCTGGCCGAGCATCCGCTGTTAATCTACAACGAAGATTTCGCCCTGAGCCGCCAGTTAATGCAGTTGTTCAGTGAGCATGACGTCAAGCCGCGTATCGCGGTACGCAGCGGACAGTGGGACTTTCTTGCGGCGATGGTGCAGGCGGGCGTGGGGATTGCCATTCTGCCGGAGCCCATCTGCGAACGGCTGGATAAAAATACGCTGCGCTGGATCCCGCTGGAAAGCGAGTTGCGCTGGCAGTTGGGGATGATTTGGCGCGAAGGGGTGTATCTCTCACACAGCGCCAAAGCGTGGTTATCGTGCTGCGAAGGTTTTTGGGCGGAGCAAGTGCCCTCAGTTGCCCGTTAAGCATCCCGCCATCGGTGGCCTGTGCGATATCGATTTGCGCAGAAGTGATGGTTTACCGCCATGCGGTGACAGGTCTGAATGTTCAGGGAATGAAAACCCATGCGCGCAAGATCGGTCTGATGAGGTATATTCCGGCCTGACGCAGGTAAGATCCGCCTGCTATTCGCTGAAAGTACAAAAAACCGCCTTAAAATGCCGAAATGACCATCCTCTCGTAGTGCCGGTTTGTCTGCTGGCGTACCAATAAAAAAATGGTCAAATTTCAACCACCACATTCCAGGGATGAAAAAATTCAATTTCCTGTATGTGAACAGTAGGCCGGGCATGACGTTAGCCGCTGCCCGGCAAACAGGCGAGACAAAAAGCCCCTTATCTAATCCAGATTGTCAGCAAAATAATGATGAATGCGATAATCACCACCCGGATAAAGACTTTATCCAGCGATCCTCTGCACATCGCGCCCCCCTTTCAGAACAAGATTTGCCAGATTGCTAACAGCAGCACCAGCAGCCCCATCAGGAAAAATATCAGCGCGACGATAGTGTCCGGAGAACGGTTCATCTCAGCGCCTCCTTATCATCAGAACCACTGACCGAAACGTTTGATATAGAAACGCTTCATGCCCTGCGCCACCAGGCAATAGCTGAGCAGCGTCGCGACCAGCCACGGGAAGTAGCTTAGCGGCAGTGGCTCCAGCCCGACCATCGCTCCCACTGGCGAGAACGGAACGTAGATCCCGATCGCCATAATCACCGCGGTAGTGAGTAGCACCGGCAACGTCGCCCGACTCTGAATAAACGGAATTTTCTGCGTTCTCAGCATATGCACGACCAGCGTTTGCGACAGCAGCCCTTCAATAAACCACCCGGACTGGAACAGCGCCTGGGCTTCGACGTTATTCGCCGCAAACACGTACCACATCAGCGCGAAGGTGGTGATATCAAAAATAGACGACGTCGGTCCAATCCACAGCATAAAACGGCCGATGTTCTTCGCATCCCACTTGCGCGGTTTGCGCAAAAATTCGTTGTCCATTTTGTCCCACGGCAGCGAGAGCTGAGAGAGATCGTACATCAGGTTCTGTATCAGCAGATGAATCGCCAGCATCGGCAGGAACGGAATAAACGCGCTGGCCACCAGTACCGAAAAGACGTTGCCGAAGTTAGAACTGGCGGTCATATTCAGATATTTAATGATGTTGCCGAAGGTCTCACGGCCTTTGATCACCCCTTCTTCCAGCACCATCAGATCCTTTTCCAGCAGGATGATATCTGATGCCTCTTTGGCGATATCTGCCGCGCTGTCGACCGAAATGCCTACATCCGCATCGCGCAGGGCCGGCGCATCATTGATGCCGTCGCCGAGAAAACCGACGGTGTGCCCGTTTTTCTGCAGCATTTTCAGGATGCGCGACTTCTGCAGCGGCGTCAGTTTGGCGAATACCGCGCGCTTTTCCACTTCGCGCTCCAGTTCATTATCCGCCATCGCTTCAATCTGAGCCCCGGTCAGGATGCCGTGGGCATCAATGCCCACTTCCAGGCAAATACGCGCCGTAACCACCGGATTATCGCCGGTCAGGACTTTCACCGCCACGCCGTTGTCGCGCAGCGCGGCAATGGCTTTTCCCGCGCTCTCTTTCGGCGGATCGAGGAAAGTCAACATCCCTTCAACCGTCAGTCCCTGCTCATCGGCGGTGCACAGCGGCGTGGTCAGAGCGGAGTCATCCAGCTTGCGAGTTGCGACCAGCAGCACGCGGAAGCCCTGGGCGTTATAATCCTTCGTTTTGGCTAACAGCAGATCGCGTCGGGTTTCATCCAGCGCCACAACGTTATCGCCTTCACGAAGATGCGTGGCGACCATCAGCATCTCTTCGACAGCGCCTTTGCAGATCAGATTTTTGTCACCGTGGCGAACATCTTCCACCGAAACCGATACCCGACGGCGTACAAAATCAAACGGCAGTTCATCCAGTTTGACAAAACGCTCTTTGGTCGCTGACGCAATCCTGCCCTCGCCAAAGCGCAGCACCGCCCGGTCCATCAGGTTGCGCGCCCCGCTCTGGCTACTGCTATTCAGCCAGGCCAGCGTCAGCACCCGGTCGCTCTCATGACCGCTGACATCAAGGTGATGCTCAAGAATGATATTGTCCTGAGTCAGCGTGCCGGTTTTATCGGTACACAGCACGTCCATCGCGCCAAAGTTCTGAATGGCATTCAGCCGCTTGACGATCACTTTGCGCCGCGACATGGCGATAGCGCCTTTCGCCAGGTTAGAGCTGACGATCATCGGCAGCATTTCCGGCGTCAGGCCAACCGCTACCGCCAGGGCAAACAGCGAGGCCTCAACCCAGTCACCTTTGCTGAAGCCGTTAATCAGCAGCACAATCGGTACCATCACCAGCATAAATCGAATCAACAGCCAGCTGACGCTGTTTACCCCGCGGTCGAACGCCGTCTGGGTACGCGTGCCAACGATGGATTTCGCCAGCGAGCCAAACCAGGTACGGTTTCCGGTGGCCACCACCACCGCCTGCGCCCTGCCGCTGGTCACGTTAGTGCCCATCAGACAGATATTGCCCATCTCCAGCAGGCTTTTATTTTTGTTCGGCTCAGGAAGCCTGTCACACCCTTTGCCGGAAACGCTGGCCAGAACATCATACTTCTCAACCGGCAGCGACTCGCCGCTGAGTATCGACTGACTAACAAACAGGTCCCGGGACTCCAGCAAACGGACGTCCGCCGGAACCAGATCCCCTGCTGCCAGGAAGATGATGTCACCGGGCACCAGCTCCTCAATGGCAATCTCCTCCTGCACCGACCCCAGATTCCCGGGACCGCGACGCAGCACGGTAGCCGTGGTGCGGACCATGGATTTCAGCGCCTGCGCCGCTTTGTTGGTACGAAACTCCTGCCAGAAACGCAATAACCCGCTCAGGCTAACCATCGTGACGATAATGATGATCCCGGTCAGATCGGTCTCTTCGCCGTTACGCAGCGGTAGCCAGTAATCGGTCACGAAGCTGACGGCGGCCAGCGCCATCAGGACATAGATAAACGGGTTATTGAATGCCTGCAAAAGCTGGATCAATGCTGGCGGCGCCTGCTCATGCGCCACTTCATTGCGGCCATATTCATCCAGTCGTTCAAGGGCATCTTCGTTGGTGAGCCCGTGGCGACTGCTGTTTAACCGCGCCAGCGTATGATCCGGGCTGTTAAATGCCTCGGTTTCAATGGCGAAGCTTTTTTTATGCTGCTTATCATTTTCTGACGCAGACCGGTTTATTTTCCGGTTTACTATTTTCATGTCAGTCATGATTAATCCTCAAATTTAAGACGTCGTTATCCCTGCATAAATGATTTATGCATAATTCATTTTTACGTTATTAAACGCTTATTACTTTAATTGCCTGGGAATATTCATCATTCCCTCCTTAGACAAATGATTGTCGGAGTAGAATAGCCGCGAGGTTAACTCCCCTCGACACACCAGCGGACTGACGTAATGTTTTCGTCCCCGCCAACTCTTGACATAATAAGGTCTCGCGCTTTGCGGCAGTCGGTATTACCCACCAGTTCGATGCGAATTTCTTTATGCCCTTGTTCTTTTGCTGCCGTTGACACCAGTCCCTGAAGGCTGAGCGTCATCTCTTTACTGATATTAAGCAATAGCTGACGAATCGCGTTTTCATATTCGCTTTGACAGACAATATTCAGAACGTAGCATTTCTCTTCTTCTGTCGCGCCGGGGATCTGATTAATTCTCTGCGCCGCTTCGCGCAGTAGAATATTGGCGCAGAGGATTATCAGCGTTGCCGCCGCCGCTTGCCAGAACTGGCCCAGTCCACACAGCACGCCAATCGCCGCAGAGCACCACAAGGTTGCAGCGGTATTCAGGCCGCGCACGTTCATGCCTTCACGCATGATGACGCCGGCACCGAGAAAACCAATTCCGGAAACCACCTGCGCGGCAATACGTCCAGGGCTGTCCGGAGAGGTTGAAATGGAGCTCAGAATAAAAACCGCCGCGCCGGTGGCGACCAGCGCGTTAGTGCGCAGGCCGGCCATACGCTGACGCCACTGTCTTTCAGCGCCAATCAGCGCGCCCAATAGCATCGCAGCGAGTAAATTTGCGATATAAGGAAACATCAACATAGCTTCCTCCATTTATGTTGGAAGAATTAACTACGTGCTTTATTAAGCACACGACGAATTGTCGCCGGAAAGGCGATTAACGTCGCGTTGACGGTGGAGGGAATAATGTATTTTTAAACATGAACATGACGATTATCCTCGCAGCCATGCTGCGTTATTCTTTATGGGATGCAATCGTCTGGATGAGGAGATTGCTGCCCGCCGGTAGGCAAGCAGCGCAGAAAAAATTACGTCAGCTTGCCTTTATGTATAAATAAGGGTGACTGTCCAACATATTTCTCCTGTATGAATTTGTGCTCATTATAATCATTCAATTATTCGAGTAAAGTTAAAATCTCGCTTTAGTGACGATTTGTTTAGAATGACCTTAATGCGCAAAGCCCACCCCGGCGTGAACCGGGGTTAATTCACTAATCAAAGACGTCATTAATTATCGACGTCACGATCGCTGCTATCAGCACCTAATCCTGCCCTACCATGCACCAATCATAGCGGGATAGAACTAAGCAGCCTGAAGGCTGCAAATTTAAAATCTGCCGTCTCCCGGTCCTGTTGTTGCCATACACTACGCGGGATACGCATGACCTGACTACTTTTCTACAGACTGAAAATCGGTATGGCTCAGAATGACGTCGTTTCGCTCACCAGGCGATTCCAGGACATATCCGTCAGGGATTCGACGGTCCGCTGAATCTGCCGCCCGGGTCGATGCCCGGTAAGCGTAGCGCCACCGGGCAACATGACGGTGTTACTGATTTTCGATCAGTAACGCTTCCAGCAGGTCGAGATCGTGCAGCAGTTTTTGCAGCGTTTCATTGCTGATTTCACGCGTGGCGCGCAGGTGATACAGCTCCGCCCGCTCTGAACGCAGCGCCGCGAGACGGAAGCGGCGTTCCAGATTCTCTTCCTGGAGCGAACTCTCAACATCGTTACGCCCGTCGGCACGACGCCGCAGGTTACCGATGACGCGGGAACTCACCTCGGTCAGCAGCTGATTATCAATGTTCTCTTCGGTATCCGCCGCCAGACGCTCTTCCATCTTCTGAATGGCGACAATCGCCACCTCCGCCGTCGCCGCGCGGGCAATCCGCTCCTCTTTCAGTTGCTGAGAATGATCGGCCACTTCCAGATGTTGCAGCAGAATCGGCAGCATAATCACGCCGACAAACAGCGAGAACAGAATCACGCCAGCGGCCAGGAAGACCAGTTCGTAGCGCGCCGGGAAGACGTTGCCATCTGGCAGCAGCAGCGGGATAGACAGGACACCCGCGAGGGTGATAGCCCCGCGAACGCCCGCAAAGGAGGCGATCAAAATTTCCCGTGTCGTCCAGGAGCCAAACTCCATCGGTTTCTTTTTCAGGAAACGCATGCTGAAGTTTTTCATCGTCCACAGCCAGCCGAAACGCACCAGCATCAGCGCCACATAAATCAGAATGATATCGGTAAATAGCATCCAGATTTCCACGTTCGGATCGGCCTCCGCTGCCACCAGCGACGACTCGAGAATGCCCGGCAGTTGCAGGCCCAACAGCAAAAAGACCATGCCGTTAAACACAAACTCAAGCATCGCCCAGGTGCTGTTGGCGCGCAGACGCATCGCCAGCGGCGCACGGCGCATCACCCCGGAGCGGGTGATGGTCATCCCGGCAGCGACCGCCGCGAGGATCCCGGAGACGCCGATATGTTCTGCGATCAGGTACGATGCGAACGGCAGCAGGAACAGCAGGACGATTTGCGTCGCTGGCTCATCGCCGCCCCAGCGGCTGAGAAAGCGCAGCGAGCGACCGTACAGCCAACTGACCACAAAGCCCGCGAGGATACCGCCGATCGCCACCTTAAAGAACTCCACCGTCGCGCCGCCGACGGTAAACACCATCGTGCCCATCGCCACCGCAACGGCAAATTTCAAAGATACCAGACCGGAGGCGTCATTCATCAGCGCCTCACCTTGCAGGATGCCCATGATTTTCTTAGGGATCCGCCCTTCACCGACAATACCGGAAAGCGCAACCGCATCGGTTGGCGACAGCACGGCAGCCAGCGCAAAGGCCGGAATCAACGGAATGCCCGGCACCAGCCAGTAAATCAGAAAACCAATCCCGACCACGGTGACCAGCACCAGCGCCAGCGCCAGACCGAAAATCTCTCGCCCATGTTCAAGAAATTCTCGCGTTGGCGTCTTCCAGCCATCCGCAAACAGCAGCGGCGGGATAAACAGGACCAGAAACAGTTCGGGGTCAAATTCTACGTGCAGACCAAACGTGGGCCACGCCAACAGCGCGCCAATAGCAATCTGCATGAGGGGTAAGGGGAGCTGGAAGGGCAATACGCGCGTAAATACCCCGGACAGCGAGACCACAAGGGTCATGATGAGTATTGTGAAGAAGATTTCCATGCGTTCCCTGTTTGCGATGTTTCTTATGTGTTTGAGAGGCGTCGTGCCTCAATTTTACCTTTCTCAGAGTATCGCAAAAGACAACGAGTGTGTGCTGAAAATAAAAACGGGCGGCAAACGCCACCCGTTTTTCGGAATCACTTTCGGAATCAAATGGACCAGCCACCGGCATAGAACGCCACCAGCGCCACGGCGATCACTACGGTGCCGATGTTCAGCTTGCGCCATTCACCCGACACCACACGGCCAATCACCAGCGTGGCAAAACCAATCATGATGCCGGTCACGATGTTACAAGTCAGTACAATGAATACCGCCGTCACCAGACCCGCCATCGCATCGACAAAGTCAGCGAAATCGATTTTCGCCACGTTGCTCAGCATCAGCAGACCGACGTACATCAGCGCAGGCGCCGTGGCATACACCGGAACGAGGTAAGATAGCGGGGAAAGGAACAGGATCAGCAGGAACAGCACGCCAACGGTAATGGCGGTCAGGCCAGTTTTCCCCCCCGCCGCCGTACCGGCTGCCGACTCAATGTAGACTGCTGCCGGCGCCGCACCCACCAGACCGGAGAACACGCTGCTCAGGGAGTCTGTGGTCAGTGCTTTACCGCCGTCAATAATCTGCCCGTCTTTATCCAGCAGATTCGCCTGACCCGCCACGGCACGGATGGTGCCGGTGGCATCAAACACAGCGGTCATTACCAGCGCCAGAACGCTTGGCAGAACAACCGGGTTCAGCGCGCCCATGATATCCAGGCTGCCAATCAGTGATTTACCGGTTTCATCGCTCAGCGACGGCATGGCAAAAATGCCGGAGAATTTCACCGCCGGATCGAAAATCAGACCAACGACAGAAATGCCGATAATAGTCAGCAGAATACCGCCCGGCACTTTCAGTTTCTCCAGACCGATAATTACCGCCAGACCCACCAGCGACATAATCACCGGGAAGGTAGCGAAGTGACCAAGCGCTACGGGCAGACCATCCAGCGGGTTCTTGATAACCAGACCCACGCCGTTCGCCGCAATCAGCAGTAAAAACAGACCGATACCGATACCGGTACCGTGCGCGATACCCTGCGGTAAATTGCGCAGGATCCAGCTACGAATCCCGGTGGCGGAGATAATGGTAAACAGTACACCCATCAGGAATACCGCACCCAGTGCGACCGGAACGCTAATCTGCTGGCCCAGTACCAGACTGAACGCGGTGAAGGCGGTCAGCGAGATGGCGCAACCAATCGCCAGCGGCAGGTTGGCCCACAACCCCATGACGATAGAGCCCAGACCGGCCACCAGACAGGTCGCGACGAACACCGCCGCGGGCGGGAATCCGGCTTTACCCAGCATGCCAGGCACGACGATAACGGAGTACACCATCGCCAGAAACGTTGTTAAACCTGCCACCACTTCCTGACGGACAGTGCTTCCACGTTGTGAAATTTTAAACCAGGCGTCGAGCGAACCGCCGGTACGCGCTGAAGGCGTAGACATAGAAAACATCCCCTGAGAGTTTATTATTCGTTCTTATGCGTGGTGGACAATCCACTGCCAGCGCAACGTCAACTCCCTGTGCTCTGATCGCGACAAAGAGGGGTGTCGCAAAAAGCAAACGTTTAGCTCCGCGCATAAAAAAACGGGTTGTAAAAAAAGCAAACGATTATCCAGCGATCATACGAGGATTTTCAACTGAACTTTGCCGCTTTTTACTCATTTCTTGCACTAACGCTGAAGAAATCACCAACTGATGCGCAAACGTTATCGTCAATGCGCAATCCGGCAACATAGTTAGCCGGATCGCGTCGCAAATGCAGGAGGCAAGACGGTTAAAAAACCGCCATCAACCACCGGGAATGGCAAAAGGTCCTCCCTGCTGAATGGCACGTTGCCAGGCAGGACGCATTTCCACGCGTTTTTTCCACGCGCTGATATGGGGAAGATCGGCAATACCACCGCGCGCCAGTAGCGCAAAAAGAGGAAAACTCATCTGGATATCCGCCATGCTGAGATGGTCTCCGGCAAACCACGGACGCTCAGCGAGGTGCGCGTCAATAAAGCGCGCGTGGGTTTCCAGTTGCGGATTGAGATACGCTTTTTGTACGCCCTGCCCCAGCACGCCGCCCAGCGTGCGCAAACCAAACGGCACGGGCGGTTTCCCCAGACTGGTGAAGACCAGCTTCATTAACAGCAACGGCATCAGCGAACCCTCGGCGTAATGCAACCAGAAGCGATACTGGAGAACGGATTGTGCATCAGCCGGTTTAAACTTCCCTTCGCTGTCATAGGTGTCCTGCAAATAGTCGAGAATCGCCCCTGACTCCGCGAGGATCGCGCCGTTATCTTCCACTACGGGGGATTTCCCCAGCGGATGAATTTTCTTCAGTGCCGGCGGAGCGAGCATGTTCTTTTCACGCTGGTAACGCACAATCTGGTAAGGCAGCGATAGCTCCTCCAGCGCCCAGAGAATGCGCTGTGAGCGGGACTGGTTTAAATGATGCACCGTCAGCATGATGTTCTCCCGTCATTTCCTCATACTCACTCTAGTAAATTATGGGAGATGGCGAAAAAAATTCGCCTAAAAAGTCGCCAGATACACTGGCAAACGGGATAACGCGGCTTACACTTACAGTATCAACACAAACCGGAACCTCCACCACGTGCTCGAATGAGGGGTGTTGACGTCGGGGGAAACCCTCCCGTGAACCAGCGGGATAGAGAGAAAGACAAAGACCGGAAAACAAACTAAAGCGCCCTTGCGGCGCTTTAGTTTTGTTCATCTTCCAGCAGACGCGCGCCCGTACCCTCTTCGCCCAGCCGATCTCCGGGGTTACGTAACGGACAGTCTTTGCGCGACAAGCAGCCACAGCCGATGCAACCATCCAGCTCATCACGCAGCGCCACCAGCGTATGAATGCGACGGTCCAGCTCTTCGCGCCATTGCGAGGAGAGTTGCTTCCACTCTTTAGCGCTGAGGGTATGACCTTCCGGCAACACGCCCAGTGCTTCACTGATAGTCGCCAGTGGGATACCGATTCGCTGAGCAATCTTGATAATCGCGACATAACGCAACACGTCACGCCGGTATCTGCGCTGATTGCCGCTGTTGCGGATACTGCTGATAAGCCCCTTACTTTCATAGAAATGCAATGCGGACACCGCCACGCCGCTACGCTTTGCCACTTCGCCCGGCGTGAGCATCGCTTTTATACGCGGTAATTTCTTTTCCATAAATCGCTTTACCTCAAGTTAACTTGAGGAATTATACTCGCCCGCAGACAAATAGACGAATCGAACACTGAGAAGGAGGCAGCAATATGTCCCATCAGCAAATTATTCAGACCCTTATTGAATGGATTGATGAACATATCGACCAACCGCTGAACATTGATGTGGTCGCGAAAAAATCAGGTTATTCAAAGTGGTATTTACAGAGGATGTTCCGCACAGTAATGCGCCAGACGTTGGGTGACTATATCCGTCAGCGCCGACTGCTGTTGGCCGCCGTTGAGCTGCGCAACACCGAGCGACCGATATTCGATATTGCGATGGATTTAGGTTATGTGTCGCAACAGACATTTTCCCGCGTGTTTCGCCGGGAATTTGATCGCACCCCCAGCGACTACCGCCACCGCCTGTAGTATTACTGCCCGCGCTGCATCAGGAGTGCGGGCGGTTGTTGCAGCCAGTGAATGAAGTCCTGCGGCGGCAGCGCCTTCGCAAAGTGCCACCCCTGACAGTACTGCACCCCGCGTTTAAGCAGCCAGCTCACCTGATCCGCCGTCTCCACGCCTTCTGCGATGGTTTTCAGACGCAGGCTTTGCGCCATCTCAATGATATGTTCCGCAATCAGATGGCTGGTACTGTTGGTGGTCAGCGTATCGATAAAGGACTTGTCGATCTTAAGAATATCAACGTTCAGGGAATAGAGGTTGTGCAGGTTAGAGTAGCCGGTGCCGAAATCATCAATCGCCACTTCATAGCCTGCCTGACGAAATGCCTGGATCACCGGCGTGGTTTTCGGCACATCGATAAATCCTCGCTCGGTCACTTCGACTTTTATTTGTTGCGCAAGCACGCCATGTTCGCGCGCTTTATCCGCGATCATGGCAATCAATCGTGAAGAGTGGAAATCCGATGCGGAAAGGTTGATAGAGATATACAACTGTGGGTTTGCAGCCAGAAACGTCCCCATATCACTGAACACTTCTTCCACCACGTAGTCGGTAATCTGCGCGATCATCCCCTCTTTTTCCGCCAGCGGGATAAACTCCGCCGGACTCATCACCTGATCTTTACAACCCGGCCAGCGCAGCAGCGCTTCCGCCCCCACGCATTTCTCGTTTTTGATATCAATGATCGGCTGATAGTGCAGGCAAAGCTGACGCTGTTTAAGCGCGCGCTGGAGCATGCGCCGCGGCGAGTAGTATTGCCGACGCGCCCGAGACCAGAACATTAATAGCAAAATACTGCTGATGACCGCCAACGGAAGCGCGATCAGCAATTGCTGATACAGATTCTGATAAAACCGCTGCATCGAGGTCGACACAATGACCGCTATGGGGCGTTTATCCGATTGGACGACGGTATAAAAACGGTCGTCCTGCCGGAAGACAGACTGATTACGCTGGACCAGTGGCAACAGTTGAGCCGCCCAGGCCTGTTCGCTAAGGGAGAAAAAGGTGTTGGTTACCGTGTCATAGACCCCCCAGGCCAGCTCGGGGTCTTCGGACATCACTTCGCTATATGACAATGGATTGATCACGGCAACATAGTTTCCACGTTGCATATACGTCATTTTATAACCGGTGAAAAAAGGCGTATCGCGAAAGTAATAAATAGCGATATTGGGTTTTCGTTTATAGTTTGCCGTTGGCATAATATAGGGCGCTGACGGTGCCATTACCGTTGAGCATAAAAAACGATCGCCTTGCGCATAAATTAACTCGTTGATATACAGGCGCCCTCGGATAATATTCAACATTCGTTGTTGATGCGCCGGCGTACACGCTTGTCCCTGATACTGTTCAGCGGCATCGCGGGCTAAGTCTGCCTGTAAAACGACCAGTTCTGTTTTATCTAAAGCCAGATGAGCAAAAATGCTCAGTTGCTTACTGGTTTGGGACGTTGCTTGCAGGTGGGCAAACCATAGCGCCAGCATCACGGGGAGCAAAACCACCATGATTATCCCGAGGAACCTCAGCACCTTGCGTCGCACCCGATGATTCATTTCCGCCCTATATCCCTGCATTTCATATGCCTGTTATCATCAAGACAGGATGCTAAATTACACAGGTGGTTACGTTGCATGAATCTATCAATATTAGCAACAGACTTTTATTAGCAAAAGTCTGATATTGCAGGATGGTGATAATATTCGACCATAAAGCAAACCCGCAGTGACGATTAATTTTATTAAGGGTAATCCATTCAGCGAAAGGAGTCGTGTTTTATGAAAGTTTTGTTGGCTCATTCGCAAAATGAAATTAAGTTAAATTTCTTCGTCTGCTTATTTTTTGACAATACAAACAAGGTAAAGCCATTGCCTCTTTATTACGTCGCGCTTTTCGGTTGCACCACGGTGAAAGTGTGTCGATCATTGAATCAATAACCATGTTTTTATTAAGGTTATAAAGCAGACAAAAAAGAAGTCGACAGGCTGGCGAATGGTCGCCTAACCGTGATATAGTTCACAAATATTATGAAACAAAAACAATGTTTCATTCGATATTGATGTGAATGCCCATCGATAGCCAGAGTGCGCCACGCCTCCCGTGAAAACGCCGCGCTGTCCAGGGCACCTGCTATTCTCAGAGGAAATATTTCATGGCTACCCTAACCACTGGCGTGGTTCTTCTCCGCTGGCAGCTGCTGAGCGCTGTGCTCATGTTTCTCGCCAGCACATTGAATATTCGTTTTCGTCGCTCAGATTACATTGGTCTGGCAGTGATCAGCAGTGGGCTCGGGGTTGTCGCCGCCTGTTGGTTTGCGACGGGATTACTCGGCATCACCCTGATGGATCTCTCCGCCATCTGGAACAACATTGAATCCGTGATGGTTGAAGTAATGAGCCAGACGCCGCCGGAATGGCCGATGGTATTGACCTGATTTCACCTAAGCCTCCCTGACGGAGGCTTTTTTATTGTTTCCAGATAATCCCGTCGGTGTTTGTTGTGGACACACTCGATTCCCCTTCGATTTCAGCAAGCCCGCCTCGATTATTCGCTTATATGGCGCGGCCCGTTTATTCGGCAGGCTGCGCTTTATAATATATTTCCCCGTTGTCTCTGATTTCCCTAATGTCATTATTTTTCAGGATTTAAAAGTTATGTAAGGAAGACTGTTTTTATTATTCTCACCCCAGATATTTTACAAAGAAATAGGTTGAAATACCGCTAATTGCCGCCACAGCGATTGCAAACATAATCAATAAAATCAATCTCTTGGCATTGTATATTCCAAACATAAACACCTCCTTTCCTAAATTTACACTTCCATTTACCCTCATAAAAAACAAGGGAAAATATCATCTTCACTCAAAGATAAAATAATATTTACCGAAACACCATTGATTAATATCAAACATCTGAAGGCATTATTCAAATAGTATGCGCGTGTTTCAAAATATTAAAATTTTATTCTTTGAGGAAATTTACTTTGACCAGAATGCCGAACAGCAATCGTCTCCATTCTGCGCCATGCGCTGGAAAAAAGCCGTACCAGCTAACCGTTGAGGAGGTTCTGAAAAATCAGCAGAGCCAACCTTCCGGGCTGACTCACAATGAGGCCAGCGCACGTCTTGCCAGAGATGGCCTTAACGCACTACCGGAAAAAGCGGGTAAACCCGCCTGGCTACGCTTTCTGGCCCATTTTCACGATGTTCTGATCTACGTCCTGATCGCCGCAGCGGCCCTCACCGCCGTAATGGGGCACTGGGTGGATACAGCCGTCATCCTCGGCGTCGCGGTGATCAACGCCCTGATTGGCCATATTCAGGAAAACAACGCGGAAAAATCGCTGAAAAGCATCCGCAACATGCTCTCTGCATCCGCTGTTGTGGTCCGTAACGGACAACATGAGACGGTCGCGACGACCGATCTGGTCGTCGGCGATATCGTGGTACTGCGTGCGGGTGACCGCATCCCCGCCGATCTTCGTGTCATGGAAGCCCATAACCTGCGGGTTGAAGAGGCTATCCTGACCGGTGAATCCACCGTTGTGGACAAAACGGCAGAGGCGCTGACTGGCGAACTGCCGCTGGGCGATCGCAAAAACCTGCTGTTCTCTGGCACCACCATCAGCGCCGGGGCGGGGCTTGGCGTGGTAATCGCCACCGGCGAGGCGACGGAACTGGGCCATATCAACCAGATGATGACGGAGATCGAAAAGCACCGTACGCCGCTACTGGTGCAGATGGATAAACTCGGTAAAGCGATTTTCGCCCTTATTCTCGCCATGATGCTCGGGCTGTTTATTTTCAGTCTGCTGCTGCGCGATATGCCGATGGGTGAACTGCTGCTTTCGTTAATTAGCCTGGCTGTCGCGGCCGTTCCGGAAGGTTTACCGGCGATTATCTCGATCATCCTGTCGCTGGGCGTACAGACCATGGCCCGCAAACGCGCCATCATCCGCAAACTGCCTACTGTTGAAACGTTGGGTGCCATGTCGGTGATTTGTTCCGACAAAACCGGCACGCTGACCATGAACGAGATGACGGTTAAAGCCATCATCACGGCGGATAAAAATTATCGCGTGCAGGGCAACAGCTACGAACCAACGGGCGAGATCCACGTCGAGGAAAACGACGCGCAGGCAGAGATTGCGCCTGGCAGCCTGCTTGAAAGCTATCTGCGTACTATTGATCTGTGCAACGACAGCCAGTTGATTCGCAATGAACAGGGGCACTGGGGAATTACCGGCGGACCAACGGAAGGGGCGCTGAAAGTGCTGGCCGCCAAGGCCATGCTGCCTGCCGTCGAGAGCGAACTGCGCAGTAAAATCCCGTTCGATTCCCAGTACAAATATATGGCGACGCACTATCGCATCGGCAACGACGAGCGCGTACTGGTGACCGGGGCACCGGATGTGCTGTTTAAACTCTGCCGGTTGCAACAAACCGCGAACGGCACGGAAGCCTTTACCCAGCCGCACTGGGAGGCCGAAATCGCCCGCTATGCCAAAGAAGGTTTGCGGATGGTGGCTGCCGCCTGGAAGCCTGCGCGTGCTGATGCCGATGCGCTGACCCATGACTGTCTGAGTGAGGGGCTCATTTTCCTCGGCATCGCCGGGATGATGGATCCGCCGCGCCCGGAAGCCATTGCGGCAATCGGTGCCTGCCAGCAAGCCGGGATCCGCGTCAAAATGATCACCGGCGATCACCCGCAAACCGCCATGAGCATTGGCGGCATGTTGGGTATCCATAACAGCACACATGCGGTGACGGGCTATGAACTCGAGCAGATGGATGAGGCTGAACTTGCCGAAGCGGCCGTCACCTACGATATCTTTGCCCGTACCAGCCCGGAGCATAAGCTGCGTCTGGTAAAAGCCCTGCAAGAAAAAGGCGAGATCGTCGGCATGACCGGGGATGGTGTCAACGACGCGCCGGCACTGAAGCAGGCCGATGTAGGCATCGCGATGGGTATTAAAGGAACAGAAGTGACGAAAGAGGCCGCCGACATGGTGCTGACGGATGATAACTTCGCGACCATTGCCAGCGCGGTACAGGAAGGGCGCCGCGTCTACGACAACCTGAAGAAAACCATCCTGTTTATCATGCCCACTAACCTGGCGCAGGGTCTGCTGATCATCGTCGCGCTGCTGGCGGGTAATCTGATCCCGCTGACGCCAGTGCTGATCCTGTGGATGAACATGGCAACCTCCGCCACACTGTCATTCGGTCTGGCGTTTGAAGCCGGTGAGCGCAACATCATGCGCCGCCCACCGCGCCAGAGTAATGAGAACGTGATGGATGGCTTTGCTATCTGGCGCGTAGGGTTTGTCGGTACGCTAATTGCCGCCTGTGCCTTTATGCTGGAAGCCTGGCTGCAGCCGCGTGGTCACAGCCCGGAATTCATCCGCACCGTCCTGTTGCAAACGCTGGTGACAGCGCAGTGGGTGTACATGCTCAACTGCCGCGTTTCCGATGGCTTCTCGCTGGGTCGCGGTCTGCTGATGAATAAAGGCATCTGGCTGGTCAGCGGTATTCTGTTACTGCTGCAGTTGGCGATTATCTACGTGCCGTTCCTGCAGATGTTGTTTGGTACTGAAGCTCTGCCGCTGCGCTACTGGGGAATTACCTTTGCCATCGGCATCGCGCTGTTCTTCATTGTTGAGATTGAGAAACCCCTCACCCGCAAATACCGCCGGAACTAACCGGCGGTATCCGGCAATAAAAAGGCCTCCCAAAACCGGAGGCCTTTTTCGTCTACGATGACGGATTAACGAACAACCATTACCGGCACCTTTGCGTAACGCAAAATATTAGCGGCTGCCGAGCCCAGCAGATGGGTGGCAATCCCCGGTTTGCGTGAGCCGATAATAATCATTTCGGCATTATGCGCCGCTGCCGCGTCATTCACCTCATCGCGAATATTGCCGTGTCGGACTTCAAAGCGAATCCTCTCCAGCGGCGTTTTGAATTTTCTCGCCAGCGCGAGCATTTTCTCCTGCGCATCGTTGGTCATGTACTCTTCGTATTTTTTGATATCCGAAGCAAAGCCGCGCATTGGCGACGCCTGCAGCTTAGGGAAAACGTGCAGCAGATGTAGCACGCCCTCTTCTTTATTGAGCATGTGATCGGCCCAGGCAATCGCTTTGTCAGAAAGGTCCATCGCCAGAATATCAACCGGCATTAAAATGGATTTGTTCATTCTAATTTCCTTATGTTCGCTGACAGGCTGATCGTGTTTCCCTGAAAAGCCCGGCAAGGTTCAGTCTTAATGGGTGAAAGTTGCGAACGCAGGATAATCGATAATCGTCGTCACGATTTGATCTCAGGCAGTTTATTTATCTTCCTGATAACTCTGCAGATTTATTTACGTAGCGTGAGAAAAACTGACAAAAAAATATCCTCCGGCATAGCCGGAGGTTTTTCTGATACGCCGATAAGGCTCTGTTACTAGCCGCGCCCTAACAGGCGCATACGATCTGACATTTGCATCAGACTACTTTTCCCTTTCAGATACGCCATAAAGCCGTATACGCTCATTTTGGGTGGGCTCTCCACAAGCATATGGATATGATCTGCACAGCATTCCGCTTCCAGGATTCGTACGTTTTTCCACTCACACAGCTTTCTTAAGATGCTGCCTACCGCCCTGCGTTTCTCTCCGTAGAACGCTTGTCTTCGGTATTTTGGCGCAAAAACTATATGATATTTACAGTTCCATCGGGTGTGCGCTAAGCTCTTTTCGTCCCTCATTGGGATCCCCTTTTGATTTCTTGTTTAACTTTTGCAGTTGCCAGACCGCAAGGGGTTTTAACAAATCAAAAGGGGTTTTAATAACTGTCTCAAAATTGAAAGCTTTCCGGAACCTCCAGCCTGGCTGGGGTTTTATGCGTACAAAAAAGCCCCGTCAGAAACGGGGCTTTTCTATTTTTATTTAGCACAGCGCTAAACTGGCTTGATCAGAACGGGATATCGTCGTCGAAATCCATTGGTGGTTCATTAGACGGTGCTGCCGGGGCAGACTGCTGCTGCGGGCGAGACTGCGCGCCTCCGCTGAACTGGTTGCCACCCTGTGGCTGCTGAGGTTGACCCCAACCACCCTGTTGCTGCTGACCGCCTGCCGGTGCGCCACCACCCTGACGACCACCCAGCATCTGCATGGTACCGCCAACGTTCACCACCACTTCCGTGGTGTATTTCTCTACGCCGGACTGATCGGTCCATTTACGGGTACGCAACTGACCTTCAATGTAGACCTGAGAACCTTTACGCAGATATTCGCTGGCTACTTCCGCCAGTTTGCCGAACAGCACAACACGGTGCCATTCTGTCTGCTCTTTCATTTCACCGGTCTGCTTGTCACGCCAGGATTCGGAAGTAGCCAGCGTGATGTTGGCAACTGCGCCACCATTCGGCATGTAGCGTACTTCCGGGTCCTGGCCCAGATTACCCACGAGAATAACCTTATTTACGCCTCTGCTGGCCATGATCGAGTCTCCTGAAAACGTTTCTTAATAAGTGTAAACGCGCGATTGTAGCATTACCAATAGCGAATTTACTATGTTGCGACGCGGATTCCGCGAAACAACCTCAGCCGGACATTGTTACATAAGACTCTGCGTTTTGCATTCCAATACTGTATATCCATTCAGGTTTTATTGTGTCATAATTAACCGTTTGTGATCGCCGGTAGCACCCTGCTGCGCCGGGCAAAAAAGCGTTTAATCCGGGAAAGGTGAATGGATAAGATCGAAGTTCGGGGCGCCCGCACCCATAATCTCAAAAACATCAACCTCGTCATCCCCCGCGACAAACTGATTGTCGTGACCGGGCTTTCGGGGTCAGGCAAATCCTCGCTCGCTTTCGACACCTTGTATGCCGAAGGGCAGCGTCGTTACGTTGAATCCCTTTCTGCCTATGCGCGTCAGTTTCTGTCGTTAATGGAAAAGCCGGATGTCGATCATATTGAGGGGCTGTCTCCCGCCATCTCAATTGAACAGAAATCGACGTCCCATAACCCGCGCTCGACGGTCGGCACCATTACCGAAATCCACGACTACCTGCGTCTGCTGTTTGCCCGCGTTGGCGAACCGCGCTGCCCGGATCACGATGTTCCGCTGGCGGCGCAGACCGTAAGCCAGATGGTGGATAACGTTCTGTCGCAGCCGGAGGGCAAACGCCTGATGCTGCTGGCCCCGGTGATTAAAGAGCGTAAGGGCGAGCACACCAAAACGCTGGAAAACCTGGCAAGCCAGGGTTATATCCGCGCCCGTATCGATGGTGAAGTGTGTGACCTCTCCGATCCGCCAAAGCTGGAACTGCAGAAGAAACACACTATCGAGGTGGTGATCGATCGTTTCAAAGTGCGTGACGATCTCAGCACTCGTCTGGCGGAATCGTTTGAGACCGCGCTGGAGCTGTCCGGCGGGACGGCGGTGGTTGCCGATATGGACGACGAAAAAGCAGAAGAACTGCTCTTTTCCGCCAACTTCGCCTGCCCAATCTGCGGTTACAGCATGCGCGAACTGGAACCACGCCTGTTCTCCTTTAACAACCCGGCGGGCGCCTGCCCGACCTGCGATGGGCTCGGCGTACAGCAATATTTCGACCCCGATCGCGTGATCCAGAACCCTGAGCTGTCGCTAGCGGGCGGGGCCATTCGCGGTTGGGATCGCCGGAACTTCTATTACTTCCAGATGCTGAAATCGCTGGCAGAACACTACAAGTTTGACGTTGAAGCCCCGTGGGCCAGCCTGAGCGCAAACGTACACAAAGTGGTGCTGTACGGTTCTGGTAAAGAGAGTATTGAATTCAAATACATGAACGATCGTGGCGATACCTCCGTGCGTCGCCATCCGTTTGAAGGCGTACTGCACAACATGGAACGCCGCTATAAAGAGACGGAATCCAGCGCCGTTCGTGAAGAGTTAGCCAAGTTCATCAGCAACCGCCCGTGCGCCAGTTGTGAAGGAACCCGTCTTAAGCGCGAAGCGCGCCACGTCTTCGTTGAAAATACACCGCTACCGACCATTTCCGACATGAGCATCGGACATGCGATGGACTTCTTCAACAATCTCAAACTCGCCGGTCAGCGGGCGAAGATTGCAGAGAAAATCCTCAAAGAGATTGGCGACCGCCTCAAGTTCCTGGTCAACGTTGGCCTCAACTATCTGACGCTGTCCCGTTCTGCGGAAACGCTCTCCGGCGGCGAAGCCCAGCGTATTCGACTGGCAAGTCAGATTGGCGCCGGTCTGGTCGGCGTGATGTACGTGCTGGATGAGCCGTCCATCGGCCTTCACCAGCGCGATAACGAACGTCTGCTGGGGACGCTGATCCACCTGCGCAATCTCGGCAATACCGTAATTGTGGTGGAGCACGATGAAGATGCGATTCGCGCCGCCGACCACGTGATTGATATCGGTCCGGGTGCCGGCGTCCACGGCGGCGAAGTGGTTGCCGAAGGTCCGCTGGAAGCGATTATGGCGGTGCCGGAGTCCCTGACCGGCCAGTACATGAGCGGCAAACGCAAGATTGAAGTGCCGAAACAGCGCGTTCCCGCAAACCCGGAGAAAGTGCTGAAACTGACCGGCGCGCGCGGCAACAACCTGAAAGACGTGACGTTAACGCTGCCGGTCGGCCTGTTCACCTGCATCACCGGCGTGTCCGGTTCCGGTAAGTCGACCCTGATTAACGATACGCTGTTCCCGATTGCACAGCGTCAGTTGAACGGTGCGACGATCGCCGAACCGGCGCCGTATCGCGACGTGCAGGGGCTGGAACATTTCGATAAGGTCATCGACATCGATCAGAGCCCGATTGGACGTACACCGCGTTCCAACCCGGCAACGTACACGGGCGTGTTTACGCCAGTACGTGAGCTGTTTGCTGGCGTACCGGAATCACGCTCACGCGGCTATACGCCGGGGCGTTTCAGTTTTAACGTTCGCGGCGGGCGTTGCGAAGCCTGTCAGGGCGATGGCGTAATTAAAGTCGAAATGCACTTCCTGCCAGATATTTACGTGCCGTGCGACCAGTGCAAAGGCAAGCGCTATAACCGCGAAACGCTGGAGATTAAGTACAAGGGCAAAACCATCCACGAAGTGCTGGATATGACTATCGAAGAAGCACGTGAATTCTTTGATGCCGTCCCGGCGCTGGCACGTAAGCTGCAAACCCTGATGGATGTCGGTTTGACCTACATTCGTCTCGGCCAGTCGGCGACAACGCTCTCCGGCGGTGAAGCCCAGCGTGTGAAGCTGGCGCGCGAACTGTCGAAACGCGGCACCGGTCAGACGCTCTATATTCTGGATGAACCGACTACGGGTCTGCATTTTGCCGATATCCAGCAATTGCTGGACGTGCTCCATCAGTTACGCGATCAGGGCAATACCATTGTAGTGATTGAGCACAACCTGGACGTCATCAAAACGGCGGACTGGATCGTGGATCTCGGTCCAGAAGGCGGTAGCGGCGGTGGGGAAATCCTCGTCTCCGGTACGCCAGAAACCGTGGCGGAATGTGAAGCCTCACACACGGCCCGCTTCCTGAAACCGATGCTGTAAAAGACAAAACGCCGTTCATCTTCCACACTGAACGGCGTTTTTTACGGCTGTACCAGCAGCTTGCGTTTCTCTTCCGGCAGCGTATTCACCGCCTGTTGGTACGAAGCATCCACCAGATAATAAATTTGTGAATCCGGCAGCGAGCCGTCGAGGTAGACGGTGCTCCAGTGTGCCTTATTGAGATGTCGGCTCGGACGCACATCACTGTGCTGCTGGCGTAACAATTCCGCCAGTTCGGGGCTGGTT
Source organism: Citrobacter sp. RHB35-C17 (assembly GCF_013816795.1). Taxonomy (NCBI): domain Bacteria; kingdom Pseudomonadati; phylum Pseudomonadota; class Gammaproteobacteria; order Enterobacterales; family Enterobacteriaceae; genus Citrobacter; species Citrobacter sp. RHB35-C17. Next base: position 4,304,772 of record NZ_CP057150.1, read on the forward strand.
TTCAGAGATACCGCCGGGCGACCTTCCACCTCTTTCACCATGGCAAAGAGCACATCTTCAACTTTGATTTGTGTGGCTTTCCAGTCACTGTGCACACTCTGCTCCGCGCCGATTTTCGCCATGCAGTATTGCAGTAACTCCGAATTGGTCATCGTTAATCCCCTCGCAAGCGTAATACTCCACTGAAATGTCATCTATTCAGTGTGCAGCAAGACAGCAAAAGGTAAAAGCTGGCAGATCAATTTTGTTTAAAAAAACAGCAGACGCTCAGCCGCCGGTTAATACTCCGAATTTACGATCACCTCTTCACCATACGCACCAGCCTGCGGCAACGGTCTGTAGGTCGAGTTTGAGGCGCGCAGAATACGGATCCCACGGATGCCCGCATCACGCGCGGCGGTAATGTCGTTATCCGAGTCGCCATAGAACATGCGGATATTTTTATCCTGCAGCCACTGCGTTTTGGTGTTCTGACCCGGCTTGTCTCCGGCAAAAATCACCGGATTCATATTTGCCGCCGGAATGTGGAAGTTATCTGCCAGCGTTTTCGATACGGTCTCGGTTTTGGTCGGCGAACGACCGGTGATAAAAAAGATGCTGTCGCCACGACGGACGTGCATGTCGATCAACTGACGCGCGACCTCTTTTGGAATACTGAACTCATCCCAGCCGTTGTTCATTTTCTCCCAGAATGCCGGGTTCTTCAGATACGCCTCGCTGTCCGGGGACCAGGTTTTCTTTCCACGCCAGAAACCAGGACTGGAAAACAGCACGGTGTCATCAATATCAAAACCGACGGCCATTGGCGGACGACCGGTCAGCGTGTTTTCGATCTGCGCCACGGAAACCCAGTGAACAGGAGCTTGTTCCGCGAGTTTCGCAACGTTAGTACCGGGATTTAATGGGGAAGGTGAAGAAGCCAGCGCGCTGGCAGGATGGTTCAACGTGAAAAGTAAGCAGATGGCGCTCAACGCCAGTGTGATCTTTCGCATATTTTTCCCTTTTAAGTCATTTAGTTATGATTTTATTAGTACGACTATTCGACAAACTCTCTGACCATAACCCCAGCGGCAGATGAAAGGAAGGATTTTCTGCGGTTTAACCCTGGAAAAAGAGGAGGATCACATATAGAAGGAAAAAGGCCGGTTCAACCGGCCTGAGAGGAATTACATGACCGCAGCAAAGGCCTTCGCTACACGCTGCACATTCGCCACGTTCAGACCGGCCACGCACATACGCCCGCTGGCGATCAGATAGACGCCAAACTCGTCGCGCAGGCGATCGACCTGAGCCGCGCTTAGCCCGGTGTAGCTGAACATGCCGCGCTGTTGCAGCAGATAGTCGAAATTACGGCCCGGAATGGTGGCGGTTAGCACGTTCACCAGCTCCTGACGCATGGCCAGAATACGGGTTCGCATTGCCTCCACTTCCGCCAGCCAACTGGCTTTCAGCGCGTCATCGCCGAGCACCGTCGCGACCACCTGCGCCCCAAAGTTCGGCGGGCTGGAGTAATTACGACGTACGGTCGCCTTCAGTTGCCCCAGTACGCGGCCTGCGGTGGAGGCATCTTCACAGACGACAGAAAGCCCACCGACACGCTCGCCGTACAGAGAGAAGATTTTCGAGAATGAGTTGCTGACCAGGGCAGGCAACCCGGCGCTGGCAATCGCGCGAATAGCATAAGCATCATCATCCATACCAGCGCCAAAGCCCTGATAAGCAATGTCCAGGAACGGGATCAGATCGCCCGCTTTCAGGATCTCAATCACCGCATCCCATTGCGCGTGCGTTAAATCCGCACCCGTCGGGTTATGGCAGCAAGGATGCAACAGGACGATACTGCGCGCAGGCAGCGTTTTCAGGGTCTCCAGCAGATCGTTGAAACGCACGCCGTTGGTGGCATTGTCGTACCAGGGATAGGTGCTGACGGTAAATCCAGCCCCTTCAAAAATCGCGATATGGTTTTCCCACGTCGGATCGCTGACCCACACGCCGGAATCCGGGAAATAGCGCTTGAGGAAATCGGCACCCACTTTCAGCGCGCCAGAGCCGCCCAATGTCTGGATCGTCGCCACACGCTGCTGCTGGAGAACCGGATGATCAGCCCCAAACAGCAATGGCGCGATAGTATGACGATAGGTATTCAACCCTTCCATCGGCAGATACAGCGAAGCGCCGTGCGGCTGCGCGTTAAGACGCGCTTCGGCTTCCGCCACCGCTTTCAACTGCGGGATAATCCCGTCTTCGTTGTAATACAGACCGATACTCAGATTCACTTTGTCACTACGCGGATCTTCTTTGAACCGCTCCATGAGCGACAGAATCGGGTCGCCGGCGTAGGCGTCAACTTTTTGAAACACGCGATGGTTCTCCAGGTTTACAGGCAGGGGTTAAGACACAATAAACCGGATGGAGAGGAAGATCGAGCGCCTGGTGGGAATATTGCCGGATAAGGCGTTTACACCGCCATCCGGCACTCCACACGCCCGCTTAATCGATATACTTCATTGCCACCCGTGAAGTCAGGCGGGTAATCAGCTCGTAAGCACTGACTTTAGTCATCGCCGCAATGCGTTCCACCGGGAGTCCCTCTCCCCATAAAATCACCGGGTCACCGGCCAGGTCTGTCGCCTGCGGCCCGAGATCAACGCAAATCATGTCCATCGCTACGCGACCCACAATCGGTACTTCGCGACCGTTCACCAACACCGGCGTACCGGATGGCGCAGCGCGCGGATAACCATCGCCATAGCCCATCGCCACGACGCCAAGACGTGTATCACGTTCGCTGATCCATGTTCCGCCATAGCCTACCGGCTCGCCCGCTTTATGCTCGCGCACGGCAATCAGGCTGGAAGTCAGCGACATGACCGGCTGGCAGCCAAAATCGGCCCCTGTGGACTGGTTTTCCAGCGGCGACACGCCGTAGAGAATAATGCCAGGACGAACCCAGTCAAAATGCGACTGCGGCCAGAGTAAAATCCCGCCGGAGGCGGCAATCGAGCGTTGACCCGCTTTGCCTTCACAAAAGGTATTGAACACATCAAGCTGCCGTTCGGTCGCTCCACATTCCGGCTCGTCCGCACGGGCAAAATGGCTGACGATATTAACTGGTTGGCGCACGTTTTTACATTGCGTCAGGCGCTGCCAGAAGGCGTCCGCTTCTTCAGGAAGCACGCCCAGACGATGCATGCCGGTGTCGAGTTTCATCCACACGGTCACCGGTTCATCCAGTTCGGCGGCTTCCAGCGCGGCCAGTTGTTCCTGGTTATGGACCGCCGTATGCAGGTGTTGTGCGGAAATGGTGGGCAGATCGGATGCCTCAAAAAAGCCTTCCAGCAGCAGGATGGGTTGCGTGATCCCCCCTGCTCGCAGACGTAAAGCTTCTTCGAGACGCGCCACACCAAAAGCGTCAGCATCGGGGAGCGTTCGCGCGGTCTCTAACAGACCGTGTCCGTAAGCGTTCGCTTTCACGACCGCAACCAGCTTGCTGGCAGGCGCCAGTTCACGCAGACGTTGCAGGTTGTGTCGCAGAGCGCGGCGGTTAATAACTACAGTTGCCGCTTGCATTGTCATTCCTTGCCTTAATAAAGAAATAATCTTCTCAATCATTTGCGTCACAGCAAGACGGTCAACGCCGCTGCGGCACAAAGGATGACGAGGATTTACTCGTCGTCGTACTGCGGTCCCGCATAATTATCGAAGCGCGACCATTGTCCGTTAAAGGTCAGTCGCACCGTCCCGATGGGGCCGTTACGCTGCTTACCAATGATGATTTCCGCAATCCCTTTCAGGTCGCTGTTCTCGTGATAAACCTCGTCACGATAGATAAACATGATCAAGTCGGCATCCTGTTCAATGGAGCCGGATTCACGCAGGTCGGAGTTGACCGGGCGCTTATCAGCACGTTGTTCCAGCGAGCGGTTAAGCTGCGACAGCGCCACGACCGGCACATGCAGTTCTTTTGCCAGCGCTTTCAGCGAGCGGGAAATTTCAGCAATCTCCAGCGTACGGTTGTCGGACAGCGACGGCACGCGCATCAATTGCAGGTAGTCGATCATAATCAGCCCGATACCGCCATGTTCGCGAGCGATACGGCGCGCGCGGGAGCGCACTTCCGTTGGCGTCAGACCGGAGGAGTCATCAATATAGATGTTACGTTTTTCCAGCAGAATGCCCATCGTGCCGGAAATGCGCGCCCAGTCCTCATCGTCCAGTTGGCCGGTTCGAATACGGGTCTGATCCACGCGGGACAGCGAGGCCAGAGAACGCATCATAATCTGTTCAGAGGGCATCTCAAGACTGAAGATAAGAACCGGTTTATCCTGCAACATCGCCGCATTTTCGACGAGGTTCATCGCAAATGTGGTTTTACCCATTGACGGACGCGCCGCGACGATTATCAGATCCGAAGGCTGCAGGCCTGCGGTCTTTTTGTTGAGATCGTCATAGCCGGTGTTAACCCCCGTCACCCCGTCGTGCGGTTGCTGGAACAGTTGTTCGATACGCGCAACGGTCGCGTCGAGCACATCGGCAATGTTTTTCGGGCCTTCGTCTTTATTGGCGCGGCTTTCCGCGATTTTAAAGACGCGGGACTCGGCGAGATCGAGGAGATCCTCACTGGTGCGCCCCTGCGGATCAAAACCCGCATCCGCAATTTCATGGGCGACGGCAATCATGTCGCGCACCACCGCACGTTCGCGAACAATATCCGCATAGGCGCTGATGTTCGCGGCACTTGGCGTATTTTTGGAGAGTTCAGCCAGATACGCAAAACCGCCGACGCTGTCCAGTTGCCCTTGTCGCTCCAGCGATTCCGCAAGCGTAATCAGGTCTATCGGACTGCCGGTTTCCTGCAACCGCCCCATTTCTGTGAAGATGTGACGATGTGGACGGGTATAAAAATCTTCCGCTACCACGCGCTCGGCGACATCGTCCCAGCGCTCGTTATCCAGCATTAAACCGCCCAACACCGACTGTTCCGCTTCAATCGAGTGCGGCGGTACTTTCAGTCCGGCAACCTGTGGGTCGCGATCACGGACATCAGTCTGTTGTTTGTTGAAGGGTTTATTTCCTGCCATAGTGAATGGAGTTACCGAGATAAAAGTGAGTTGACGCTAATCTTCCGATGATACTGGAGAAATCATGGCAACACGAATTGAATTTCACAAGCATGGTGGCCCTGACGTGCTTCAGGCCGTGGACTTTACCCCTGCCGATCCCGCAGCGAACGAAATCCAGGTCGAAAACAAAGCGATCGGCATTAACTTTATTGATACCTATATCCGCAGTGGGCTCTATCCGCCCCCCGCGCTGCCCAGCGGTTTAGGGACCGAAGCAGCGGGCGTCGTCAGCAAAGTCGGCAGCGACGTCCGTCATATTAAAGCAGGCGATCGCGTGGTGTATGCGCAGTCCGCACTCGGCGCCTACAGTTCGGTCCACAACGTACCGGCCGATAAAGCCGCTATCCTGCCTGACGCCATCTCTTACGAGCAGGCTGCCGCTTCTTTCCTGAAGGGACTAACCGTTTTTTATCTGCTGCGCAAAACTTACGAAATCAAGCCCGACGAACCGTTCCTGTTCCATGCGGCCGCTGGCGGCGTAGGGCTGATTGCCTGTCAGTGGGCGAAAGCGCTGGGCGCGAAACTGATTGGCACCGTTGGCAGCGCGCAAAAGGCACAGCGAGCGCTGGATGCTGGCGCATGGCAGGTGATTAACTATCGCGAAGAGAACATTGTCGAACGGGTTAAAGAGATAACCGGCGGCAAAAAAGTCCGCGTGGTGTATGACTCGGTCGGTAAGGATACCTGGGAAGCCTCACTGGACTGTCTGCAGCGTCGGGGGCTGATGGTCAGTTTTGGCAACGCGTCAGGCCCGGTGACCGGCGTGAACCTGGGGATTCTGAATCAGAAAGGTTCGCTATACGCCACGCGCCCTTCTCTTCAGGGCTACATCACCAACGCGGAAGAGTTGACCGAAGCCAGTAACGAACTGTTTTCGCTGATCGCCAGCGGCGTGATCAAAGTGGATGTGCCAGACCGTCAGAAATATCCGCTGAAAGAGGCACGGCGCGCGCATGAAGTGCTGGAGAGTCGGGCAACGCAGGGTTCGAGTTTGCTGATCCCTTGATTCCCTTGCTCCTGAAAGAAATTGGGCTTCCCATTGGGAAGCCCTTTCTTTTTTAGTTCGGCTGTATGTAGGGTACAGCTCGATGAATCTGTTAGTCGCGCAATACTGACAGATTTGGTAGTCAATTCCTATTTGGTTCTGACGCCAAAGTTACAGGTTGTGACGCATCCCTCACATCTTTAGTAACGCCAACGGTTATTGCGCTGATATTGTGGGATTTTTGGCGACTTAATCGCTTTAATCACCCACACCACCGCAACAGCCAACAGCAACCACGGCAAGAGTTTGATCATCAGTGCAAACATGCCGCCAAGGAACATCACGAACGCGGCAACAACCAGCGCGGCCAGAATGCCCAATAGCGAGACGCCGGTGACCATCAGCATGATAAAGAAGCCAAGCACAAAAAGTAGTTCCAGCATGATGCTCTCCCATAATGAATTCCTGCCCAGACCATTACAAAAATCATGCCAAACTTAATTTCTTGATTTTTCAGCAAAACGCCCCGCAAAACTTTGCAGGGCGTGGTGAAATTGACTACTTTTTAGTGAAAATCTAACGCTTATCGGCCACCAGCTTCAGCGCATGCTCCAGCACATTAACATCGGCACCGGCTTTATGGGCGTTTTCGCTCAGGTAGCGACGCCACTGGCGCGCCCCCGGGATCCCCTGAAACAGCCCCAGCATGTGGCGCGTAATATGACCAAGATACGTGCCCTTGCTCAGTTCACGTTCGATATAAGGATACATGGCCCGCACCACCGTAACCGGATCGGCATCAGCAGTTGAGGAGCCAAATATTTCGCGATCGACAGCGGCCAGAATGCCAGGGTTCTGATAGGCTTCACGCCCGACCATCACGCCGTCCATGTGTCCAAGATGCGCCTTCGCCTGTTCCAGCGACGTAATCCCGCCGTTGATGGACATTGTCAACTGTGGGAAGTCGCGTTTTAACTGATAAACGCGCGGATAATCCAGCGGCGGGATTTCACGGTTTTCCTTCGGACTTAATCCGGAGAGCCAGGCCTTACGGGCGTGGATGATGAACATCTCGCACTCACCGCGGCCAGACACCGTATTGATGAAATCGCAAAGAAATTCGTAGCTATCCTGATCGTCAATACCAATACGGGTTTTCACGGTCACCGGAATCGACACCACGTCACGCATCGCCTTCACGCAGTCTGCCACCAATTGCGCATTGCCCATCAGACAGGCGCCAAACATGCCATTTTGTACACGATCGGACGGACAGCCGACGTTGAGGTTGATCTCGTCGTAGCCGCGCGCTTCAGCCAGCTTCGCGCAGTGCGCCAACGCTGCCGGATCGCTGCCGCCTAGCTGCAGAGCGACCGGATGCTCTTCTTCGCTGTATGCCAGATAATCTCCTTTGCCATGAATAATCGCCCCCGTCGTCACCATCTCGGTATAGAGCAGCGTCTGGCGAGACAATAAGCGCAGGAAGTAGCGGCAGTGTCTGTCCGTCCAGTCGAGCATAGGCGCGATGGAAAAACGGTGAGCGGGAAAGGCAGATTGTGATTCTGGTGACATGGTGGTTTTTTGAGCATCCTGTAAATTGGGGGCGCTACTATAGCACAGGCAAAACCGGAGACGTAATGTCTCCGGTTATCCCCATCAGAACGTCACGCTGACCTGCGCGCCTGCGCCCCAGGTTTCGTCCTCGCCATACAGTCCCATCAAGTCAAGATGTACGCGGTTGAACGGGGCAAACCCGACGCCGCCGGTAAAGACGTTGCTGTCGTTATCTTTCACGTCAGCACGATAACCGGCACGCACGGCCAGCCAGTCGAGCGGCCGGACTTCAGCACCAACGCCAACATACTGTGAGTTTTCCTCGCTTTTGAAACCTTTGGTTTCGGTCAAATCACCGTCTGCACTCAGCGTCAGCAGCTCGTTTTGCCACGCCACACCGGCGGTGACCAGCGGGCGAATCTGGTACGTGTCTTTGTAGTTTCGCGTTTCACCCGTCATGCCGTGGGTGATAGTGATCGATTTGGTATCCAGATCGCGTGAAATGAGGTTCTGCCCGCTGATCCCCACCGTCCAGTGTTCACCAAAGTCCGCCGCAATCCCGGCGTCGACGTTAAAACCAGTGTCATCATTACGATAACGACTACTGTTCCAGTCGCTGCTGTCGTAGTTATAGATAGAGGTGGTGTAATTGTAGAGCCAGGTTTTTTGCAGTTTTGGCGTAACGCCAATCGACACCGGCACATCGCCGAACGTAAACTGTCGGGCAACGGCGATACCATAATCTGAAACAATTGCCGCGCGTCCCGATGCCGTCGAGTTGAGGTGTTTGGTTATCTCATCTGAGCCTTCAATCGCCGCCTTCCCGGCTTCAACGAGCGCATAGGTATCGCTGCCCTCAATCCGGCGCAGATAGTCAATATCACCCTGATCAATGGATGAACTGACCCGTCCATGCGCATAGCCCTTCGCCACGAAAGCCAGGGAAAGCGTCTCATTGGGAATGCTCACCGCCAGTCCCGCCCCTGCACTGGCGCGTGCCGTTTTCCCTTTCAGGTATTCGAGTTCATCGGCAAGATCGCGTGCCGCGCCCTGAAACTGATTCAACACGCCGCGCGGGTTGAGCAAAACTTCCTGCGGCGTCAGATTATCAACCACCTCATCGTAGTAATCGATTTTGTCGCTGATCTCATCAATTTCATCCTGAAGATTATCTTTGTCGGTGATTTGTGCACCGACCGCCGGAAGAATCACGGTAACGCTGTCTTCAGGCTTCGCTTTCGCCAGCAACGCCGGGTTAATGAGAACCCCGCTACCATAATTTGCCGACGCCACGCCCGTTCCGCCCATCGCGTCGTTACGCGCTTCCGCCCAGGTATTCGCCGCGTTCGCCTGTTGGGAAACCAGGAACGAGACCGCAATTGCCACCACCGAAAAATTAAAATTTTTATTCACAGTAAACCTATTTTATTTGCAGGTGAAATAATGCCTCAGCCAGTATCAACGCGGCTGAGTAGGACTATTGCTGTGATAAAATGGGTGAAGATGACGCTATTCGCTCCATGCAGAACTTGCTGGAACGTTTTTATTATGTGACAGACATCAATATGTATAGAAGAGAATGCGAAACAGGGAAAGATTAGCAGGCGATTTATCGTGCCGGCCTGGATCTCGGCGTTTCTCCCATAACATGATAAAGTGAGGGTTTTCTTACTTCACGCGATCCGAGGTGCCCAATGGAAAAGACCACAACGCAAGAGTTGCTGGCGCAAGCTGAAAAACTGTGCGCGCAACGCAATGTGCGCCTGACCCCACAGCGCCTTGAGGTGTTGCGTCTGATGAGCCTTCAGGAAGGCGCAATTAGCGCTTACGATCTGCTCGACCTGCTGCGTGAATCAGAACCGCAGGCCAAGCCGCCAACGGTCTATCGCGCACTTGATTTTCTGCTTGAACAAGGGTTTGTGCATAAGGTTGAATCCACCAACAGCTACGTGCTGTGTTACCTGTTCGATCAGCCAACTCATACTTCCGCGATGTTTATCTGCGACCGCTGTGGTGCGGTGAAAGAAGAGTGTGCGGAGGGCGTGGAAGACATTATGCATATGCTGGCGGCGAAGATGGGGTTTGCCCTGCGCCACAATGTGATTGAAGCACACGGATTATGCTCAGCCTGCGTGGAAGTGGAAGCCTGCCGTCACCCTGGCGAGTGTCAGCACGATCATTCGATTCAGGTTAAAAAGAAACCCCATTAAGGAAATGGGCGGCATGCTATGCCGCCCGAAGCAAACAGAGGGGCTTACATCCATGTACTCACGGGTATGAGGGTAGCTTACCAGCGATAGTCGTTGCGTTTTTCCCAGCTAACGACCTCTTTCTCCGCCTGGTCTTTCTCGTAACCATAACGTTCCTGAATCTTACCGACCAGTTGATCACGCTTACCTTCAATGACTGTCATATCGTCATCGGTCAGTTTGCCCCACTGCTCTTTCACTTTACCTTTAAATTGTTTCCAGTTACCGCCGGCTTCGTCTTTATTCATCATAAAGTCCTCTTTATTAGGCTGTGAATAGTGAGAGTAAACCGCCCAACTGCGTTCGTTTTCTGCTGGACGTGAGATTAAGTGTAGTCAGAGATTCTGGGTTCAATTCACTATTCAGAATCTTTAACCATCACGAAGCCGAAAACCAGGTCCCATTCCGCCAGTGGCGCCGCCAGATCCAGGCTAATGACAGTCCGCGCAGCGTCAGGAAAACCGCCAGCGCCAGCCACAAACCGTGATTCCCCAATACGGGGAGCGCCAGCAGGGTCAGCGCAAACCCGGCAGCCGCGACCGCCATACTGTTACGCATTTCAGCCGCCCGCGTTGCACCGATAAACATACCATCCAGCAGATAGCACCAGACGCCGACCAACGGCAAAATCACTTGCCAGAGCAGATAGCGATCGGCCAGTTGCTGGATTTGCGGAAGTGATGTCAGCAGCGCGACGATCTGTTCGCCCGCGAGCAGATAAACCACTGAGAACAGCAGTGCGACAATACCTGACTGACGGCACGCCGCGCGCCAGACCTCCAGCAACTGACTGCCATCGCGGGCGCCATAGGCCTGACCGGAATGCGCCTCCACGGCGTAGGCAAAGCCATCCAGCGCATAGGCCGTAAACGTCAGCAACGTCATCAACACGGCGTTAACGGCGATGATATCGCTACCCAGTCTGGCCCCCAGCACGGTAATGGCACCAAAACAGAGTTGCAGGAGCAGCGAACGCAGCATGATGTCGCGATTAAGCGCCAGAAGGCGACGAAAGTTTCCGCGCCAGGCCTGCCTGAGCATGACGAGAGAGACGCCCCGCAAGTGCAAGACCTTACGCACCATCAACAAACCGATCAGCAACGTCGCATATTCCGCAATCACCGTCGCCAGTGCGGCCCCCTGCACGTTCATATGCAGCCCCATTACCAGCCAGAGGTCGAGCACAATGTTCAGGATATTGCCGACAATCAGCAGGATCACCGGCGCACGCGCGTATTGCACGCCCAGTAACCAACCGAGCAGAACCAGATTCGCCAGTGACGCCGGCGCGCTCAGCCAGCGAATGGCCAGGAATCGCCTCGCCTGTTCCAGCACCGCTTCGCTGCCGCCGACAATGTGTAGCGCCAGGTCGATAATCGGCGTGCGGAAGATAGCAATCAATGTCCCTGCGCCCAAAGCCAGGATCAGCGGTTGCACCAGAGCCCTCGCCAGCGCCTGAGGATTCTTCGCGCCGAATGCCTGCGCCGTCAGCCCGGTGGTGCTCATCCGTAAGAAGAGCAGTAGCATGAACAGAAAGCTGGTTGCGGTTGCGCCCACCGCCACACCGCCGAGATAGACGGGGCTGTCCAGGTGACCAATGACCGCCGTATCCACCAGTCCCAGCAGCGGAACGGTGATATTGGAGAAAATCATCGGTAAGGCGAGACGCCAGAGTGCTTTGTCAGCAGAAGCAAAAAAAGGCATGGAGACGAGCCTGAGAAGAGGTCATAACGAGAGTGGTGAGAGTGCCGGATAACGACGTAAACGCCTTATCCGGCCTAAAGAAGTACTACAGCCATTCACCATTACGGATGACGCCAACGGCCAGTCCTTCGATGGTAAAATTCTGTTCGCGAAGGTCAACCAGGATTGGTTTAAATTCGCTGTTTTCGGGCAGCAGTTCAACTTTATTGCCCTGTTTTTTCAGGCGCTTGACCGTCACTTCATCGTCGATACGCGCTACAACCACCTGACCGTTACGCACGTCCTGGGTTTTGTGTACCGCCAGCAGATCGCCATCCATAATGCCGATGTCTTTCATCGACATTCCGCTGACGCGCAGCAGGAAATCGGCGTTCGGCTTAAACAAAGATGGATCCACCTGATAATGGCCTTCAATGTGCTGCTGCGCCAGCAGCGGCTCGCCCGCCGCAACGCGACCGATGAGCGGTAACCCTTCCTCTTCTTCCTGCAGCAGTCGAATGCCGCGAGAAGCACCGGAGACGATTTCAATCGCCCCTTTACGTGCCAGCGCCTTCAGGTGTTCTTCAGCCGCGTTTGGGGAACGGAACCCCAAACGCTGTGCGATCTCCGCACGCGTCGGTGGCATACCTGTCTGGCTGATGTGATCCCGAATGAGATCAAACACCTCTTGTTGCCTGGCCGTTAACGCTTTCATTCCGCCCCCTGGGTGTATATACAGTTATGCTGTGAGTATATACAGCTAAAGGTGATTTTGGAACCACAAACTACACATTCGACAGCAGATTTAGCCGGTTATGGAATCAGGGTCGAAAAACGTTAGCGAAAATGTGGCCACAACAGGAGTCCCCAGGTGATCAGCGCCACAATGATAGAAAGCAGTACCGCCGCCGACCCCATATCTTTTGCGCGACCAGAAAGTTCGTGATAATCAGAGCCGATACGGTCCACTACCGCCTCGATGGCGCTGTTCAGAATTTCAACAATCATGACCAGCATGACAGAGCCTATCAGCAGAACGCGCGTAATGGCATCCACGTCCAGCCAGCAGGCGATAGCCACGGCCAGCAGCGCCGCCACGCTTTCCTGACGGAACGCGGCCTCGTTAATCCACGCGGCGCGAAAACCTTTCCAGGAATAGCCTGCAGCTTTGATAATTCGGGTGAATCCAGTGGTATTATTAGCCATTAAAAGAACCTTTTTGCATTATTGGCGTCAATGACATTGTCTTGTTAACTCATGTAATTCGAGTTAGGGCAACGCGGCGCGAAGTATGACGGGATAGACCAGAAATTCACATGACTTTCTGATATCCTTGCAACGCAATTGCATTATTAACCAGAGGCTTTACATCGTTTATGTCCGGCTGGCCACGAATTTACTACAAAATCCTGAATTTACCATTAAGTGTACTGGTAAAAAGCAAGTCTATTCCGGCAGATCCTGCCCCGGAATTGGGACTCGACACCTCTCGCCCAATTATGTACGTTTTGCCGTACAACTCCAAAGCGGACTTGCTGACGCTGCGCGCGCAATGTCTGGCGCACGATCTCCCCGACCCGTTAGAACCGCTGGAGATCGATGGCACACAGTTGCCACGCTATGTGTTCATTCACGGCGGACCGCGTGTCTTCACCTATTACACGCCGAAAGAAGAGTCCATCAAGCTGTTCCATAACTATCTCGACCTGCATCGCAGCAATCCGGATCTGGATGTGCAAATGGTGCCGGTGTCGGTGATGTTTGGACGTTCTCCGGGTCGTGAAAAGGGCGAGGTTAACCCGCCGCTGCGCATGCTTAATGGCATTCAGAAATTCTTTGCCGTCTCCTGGCTTGGCCGCGACAGCTTTGTCCGCTTCTCGCCTTCCGTCTCTCTGCGCCGAATGGCCGATGAGCACGGCACGGATAAAACCATTGCGCAGAAACTGGCGCGTGTGGCGCGTATGCACTTCGCCCGTCAGCGCCTGGCCGCTGTGGGGCCACGTTTGCCTGCGCGTCAGGATCTCTTCAACAAGCTGCTGGCGTCCAAAGCGATTGCCCGCGCGGTAGAAGACGAAGCGCGCAGCAAGAAAATCTCCCATGAAAAGGCGCAGCAAAACGCCATTGCGCTGATGGAAGAGATCGCCGCCAACTTCTCTTACGAGATGATTCGCCTGACTGACCGTATTCTGGGATTCACCTGGAACCGGCTGTATCAGGGGATTAACGTTCACAACGCAGAACGCGTTCGCCAACTGGCGCACGACGGGCACGAAATTGTTTATGTTCCCTGCCACCGCAGCCACATGGACTACCTGCTGCTCTCCTACGTGCTCTATCACCAGGGGCTGGTGCCGCCGCACATCGCTGCGGGTATCAACCTGAACTTCTGGCCGGCGGGCCCGATCTTCCGCCGCCTGGGCGCGTTCTTTATTCGTCGTACCTTTAAAGGCAACAAACTCTATTCCACCGTCTTCCGTGAGTATCTGGGCGAACTGTTCAGCCGCGGCTACTCGGTTGAATACTTTGTCGAAGGCGGTCGTTCCCGTACCGGTCGTCTGCTGGATCCAAAAACCGGCACGCTGTCGATGACCATTCAGGCGATGCTGCGCGGAGGTACCCGTCCGATAACCCTGGTGCCGATTTACATCGGTTACGAGCACGTGATGGAAGTAGGAACCTATGCCAAAGAGCTGCGCGGCGCGACCAAAGAGAAAGAGAGCCTGCCGCAGATGCTGCGTGGCCTGAGCAAGCTGCGTAATCTCGGTCAGGGCTACGTCAACTTTGGCGAGCCAATGCCATTGATGACCTACCTGAATCACCACGTGCCGGAGTGGCGCGAGTCTATCGATCCGATCGAAGCCGTGCGTCCAGCCTGGCTGACGCCGACGGTAAACGGGATTGCGGCGGAGCTGATGGTGCGTATTAACAATGCGGGTGCGGCGAACGCCATGAACCTGTGCTGCACCGCGCTGTTAGCGTCTCGCCAGCGTTCGCTGACCCGCGAACAATTGACCGAGCAGCTCAACTGTTACCTGGATCTGATGCGCAACGTGCCGTATTCCTCTGATTCGACCGTGCCGTCTGTCAACGCCAGCGATCTTATCGATCACGCGTTGCAGATGAACAAATTCGAAGTCGAGAAGGATACCATTGGCGATATCATCATTCTGCCGCGCGAGCAGGCGGTGCTGATGACCTACTATCGCAATAACATCGCGCATATGCTGGTGCTACCGTCACTGATGGCGGCGATCGTCACCCAGCATCGTCATATTTCCCGCGAAGCGTTGCTGCAACACGTTGACGTGCTCTACCCGATGCTGAAAGCCGAGCTGTTCCTGCGCTGGGAGCGCGATGAGCTGGCAGACGTGATTGACGCGCTGACGGCTGAAATGCAGCGTCAGGGGCTGATTACCGTTCAGGATGATGAACTGCATATCAATCCGGCTCATTCCCGTACGCTGCAACTGCTGGCCGCGGGTGCGCGCGAAACGCTGCAGCGTTATGCCATCACCTTCTGGCTGCTGAGCGCTAACCCGTCGATCAACCGCGGGACGCTGGAGAAAGAAAGCCGCACCGTGGCGCAGCGTCTGTCCGTGCTGCACGGTATTAACGCGCCGGAATTCTTCGACAAGGCGGTGTTCAGCTCACTGGTGCTGACTCTGCGTGACGAGGGTTACATCAGCGATACCGGCGATGCGGAGCCGGGCGAAACGATGAAGGTGTATCAGATGTTGGCGGAACTCATCACGTCGGATGTACGCCTCACCATCGAGAGCGCGACGCAGAGCGAGTAAAGAAAAAGCCGGTCAAGATGACCGGCTTTTTTATGTTAGATTGCCGGATGGCGGCGTTCCGCCTGATCCGGCCTACATCGGCTTACGGTTTGGTAGGCCCGATAAGCGCAGCGCCACCGGGCAAGATGCTTTATGAGTGCCAGTAGCTCATTGCCAGACCGATAAACAACACCAGCCCGACGTAGTTATTGTTCATGAATGCTTTAAAGCAGGCCTCGCGTTCGCGGTTGGCAATCAGTTTCTGTTGATAAACAAACAGCGCGCCCGCGACCAGCACAGACCAGTAATAACCCAGCCCCAGACCGTTCAGCCAGCCAATCAGCGCCATCAGCGCCAGCACCGCCACCTGCAAGATACCGATAATCAGCTTGTCATGTTCGCCAAACAGAATGGCCGTCGATTTAATGCCGATTTTCAGATCGTCATCGCGATCAACCATCGCGTACTGCGTGTCGTAGGCCACCGCCCACAAGATATTGGCCAGGAACATCAGCCAGCAGCTCAAGGGTACCGACTCACTCACCGCCGCGAAGGCCATCGGGATCGACCAGCCAAACGCCGCCCCCAGCACTACCTGCGGCAGGTGGGTGTAGCGCTTCATAAACGGATAGACCCACGCCAGCGCCAGTGCTGCAACCGACAGCAATATGGTCATGGTGTTGAGCGTTAATACCAACAGAAAAGCGAGCAGTACCAGCACCACAAACAGCGTCCGGGCCTCTTTCTCCGTCACTGCGCCGCTAGGTAATGGGCGGTTCGCCGTGCGTTTTACGTGTCCGTCAAATTTTCGATCGGCATAGTCATTAACCACGCATCCGGCGGCACGCATCAGCCAGACCCCGGCGACAAACACCGCCAGGATCCACCCTTGAGGGACGCCAGGGGTCGCTACCCACAGAGCCCACAGCGTCGGCCAGAGCAGCAGTAAGGCGCCGATGGGCTTATCCGTACGCATCAAGCGGTGAAACGCCAGCAGCTTATTTTGCGTCAGACTCCACTCCATTTTATTTTCCTCTTAGTACAACGGCGATGCAGGTAAAAACAGTTCGGTCAGCATTAGCGGCTTACCGCTCAGTCGCAGGCGGGAACGACGTCCCCACAGCCCGGCATCACAACCAATCTCAATAAAATCTCGGGTCAACGTCGATGATGTAAACAGATAACGCCCCAGCGGGGTTTTGCCTAAGTGTTGTAAGGCCAGTTCGGGGCCGGACAGCGTGGATTCAGGCACCACGGTGCGTCCAGCCAGCCAGGGTTCATCATCGGCACAGAGCAGGATTTCACGCAGCCAGTAGCGGGATTCTTTTGGCAGTCGCGTCAGCTCTTCCACCACCTCATTTTGACCGACAAATCCCTCCCTGATCAGGGTCACAGTGACCCGTTTTCCCTGTTGTTCAAAACGTTTTGTCATGGAATCTTCCAGTAGCAGCCAGTCGAGCTGTTCTGGATCCAGGGCGGGAATCTCTTCAAAATAGCGCAGCGCACGCAGTTGCGTTAACGCGGGGTGTGACATGCCTGACTCTCCGTTTCATAACTGAAAGGCATTGTATCGCAGAAAAGCGCTTACGGAAGATGGAAACATAATTAAGTGATCTGTTACGCAACAGAAACGTAACAAGTCGCAGGAAATGCTAAAAAAAAGGTGCGCCAGTTGACGCACCAGTTGTTGCAAATCAGCAATGTGGGGAGAAATTACCCCTTGCCTTTTACACTGCTGATAAAGGTGGAACGGGCAGATGTTGATCCCAGACGTTCAGCTTCATCAAGCAGTTTCAGCGCTTTATCAACGTCACCTTTCGCGACGGCGTCTTTAATCGCTTTGTTAAAGTAGCTTTCGGTGTCGTTCAACATCGGCTCGCTTTTCTTCGCGGGCGCAGGTGCAACCACCGGCGCGGCAGCAGGTGCAGCGTAGGTCGGTGCAGGTGCGGCGGTATTGCCCACCGTCACCGGACCCGGGCCGGAAGAACCAAACAATGGCCCCACCAGCACGCTGGAACTGCTGCTGGTTTTCACTTTCAGCTTCAGCAGACCGTCGGTGGTATGACGGGCAATCGGATCCGGAATATCCGGCACCGAGTTACCCACGCCTTTGGCGTAGGCTTTCGCTGGATCGAGCAGTTTGGTGGTCTGCTGAAGATCTTTCTCGGTCGTAAAGACCAGAACATAAAGCTTCTGCTGGCCCAGCGCTGGCGTCAGGCGCATCACCCCTTCCAGACGATCCGCGCTCATCACGCCCGGTTCCTGGTAGGTGAAATAGCTGCTGGGGAAGAACGCAGAAGGCGTCATGTTCTGATCGAGAATCAGGACGTTGGGCGCGAAGACACTGGTTTGTTTGTTCACTTCGCTGGTGAGCGTTATGTTTAGCTCCCCGATGTTCGCCGGTACGCTGTAAGCGGCAACCGGACCGGAGATGCCCGCGACATCAAGACGCTGACCGCCGGTCGAAAGCTGTGTGGTTTGCGTGTTGGACTGGTCAACCGGCGTCCAGGTTAACTGCTGGAGTGCCGCCGTCGGAATCGTCGGTGCGGCGCTGGTATTCTGTGGAACGTAATTCACGTCAGCCAGGCTGATGCCCGGCGCACTGGCAACTAACCCTGCGGATAAACAAAGGGCGACGAGACTTTTCTTCATTTTCATTGTTATCACCTCAGAAAGCGTGGGTTCAGCGGTGGCCAGGCAATAGCGCGCTAAACCGCGAGAAACAGAGGGGCTTACGCCCCTCGCTACGTCAGGTTAGTGCCGGATTACCACCAGATTTCCATCTGAGCACCGAAGGACCACTCATCGTTGTCGCCACGGCTGTAGGTGCGCGCGCTGGTATCGCTGTAGGCAATGCCGTTGTCGTAACCCCATTTCTCATCCCACTTCGCGTAGGTCGCGAAGACACGGATAGCCGGGCGGGACCAGATGCTGTCGCCAGCCTGCCACTGTTGCGCCAGGGTAATTTTGTACTGGTTGTTGGTGTCGTCGGTACGCTGAGACTTCACGTTGTCGTAGCCGATTTCCATCAGGGTGCTCATGATCGGTGTCCATTTGAACATCGGACGCACACCGACGGTGTACCAGGTTGAACCGTTGTTATCGTCACGGTCGATATCCTGATACATACCGACGTACATCAGGTCCCAACGGTCGCCCAGAGAGATAGCTCCGTGGTCGAGGATACGCACCAGACTACCGTTGTTGTTGATTTCGTTGTTAACGACGCCAATTTCCGTATCAGGGTTGTAGTTGTTACCCGTGAAGGAGCCCTGCGGGATCCCTTTACCCTGAGTCGTCATTGCGTCGGTAGCGTACTGAACGACAAACTTGTTGTAGCCTTTCAGCATGCTTTGCGTATGTTCAGCGGTGAACATCCAGCCGTCTTTAGTGGCACCGTCGGCATAGCTGTAACCGTCAGTTTTGTTCGCACGACCGTAGTCAACACCCAGTTCCAGCACGCCGTCCGGGTTCGTTTCCAGACCGGCTAAACGCACGTCGAAAACGTCGTTCGCCGTGTCTTTGTAACGGTCATAGATATCATTGCTGCTGAAGATGTAAGAGCCGCCGGCTTCCTGAGAACGGGTGGCGGCCAGAGACAGTTTACCGAAGCCCAGATCGATATTTTCGATACCGGCGCCAGGACCTGAAATATCCCAGTAGTAGAAGTCGATCATGTGAACGTCATGACGCTGATAGAAGCGCTTACCTGCCCAGATGGTGGAGCCAGGCAGCCAGTCGATCAGGTTTTTACCCTGTACGTTCGCTTCACGGAATGCCGGGTCGGTGGCTTCCCAGTCATTCTGCTGTGCCACGGAGTAGGCAACGTTGGTGTCAAAATAGAAGCTCTTATCGCCCTCTTTCCAGACTTCCTGGCCCAGTTTAAGTTCCGCGTACGTTTCACATTCGTTGCCAAGACGGTATTTACTTTGAGCACCGGTTGCCTGGAAACATTGTTGTTCGCCGCCACTACCCGTCCAGCCGATACCGGAACGAGCATAACCATGGAAATCCACTGCCATTGCCTGAACAGACATAATGCCTGCTGCGACGGCAACCGCCAGGGGGAGTTTGCGCAGAGTAATCATCATTCTATCTCCTGAGATCATTGCTTTTCTTTGCACGCTTCACCGTAGGGTTTTGCGCTTTTTTTAATGGGACACCTTAAACACCGGGCTCTTTATGCAACCGACGACATGCGGTGCCATCTTCACGGAACAGATGACAACGCTCTGGCGGCAGGCCAATAGCGAATGTGGCGCCCTCTTCTACCAACACCACGTCGTTCTGGCGGTACACCAGGTTTTGACGAATGGCGGGGATCTGAATATGAATCTGTGTTTCGTGACCAAGCTGTTCGACGACCTGAACCTCGCCTTCCAGCGTGACATCGGCGATATCACTGGGCAGCAAATGCTCCGGACGAATACCTAACGACATATTTACACCGACCTGCACATCACGGCTGTCGACCGGTAGCCAGACGTGCTGACGGTTCGGCAGTTCCACTTGCACCTGGTCGATGGCGGTTGCGGTGACTTTCACCGGCAGGAAGTTCATCTTCGGTGAACCAATAAAACCCGCGACGAAGCGGTCTGCCGGGTAGTGATACAGTTCCAGCGGCTTGCCAATCTGCGCGACGCGACCGGCATCCAGCACCACGATTTTGTCGGCCAGCGTCATCGCTTCGACCTGATCGTGGGTGACGTAGATCATCGTGCGACCCAGGCGTTTATGCAGACGGGAGATTTCGATACGCATCTGCACGCGCAGCGCGGCATCAAGGTTGGAGAGGGGTTCATCGAGCAGGAACACACGCGGTTCCGCCACCAGCGTTCGGCCAATCGCCACGCGCTGGCGCTGTCCCCCTGAAAGGGCTTTCGGTTTACGCTCCAGCAGATGCGCCAGTTGCAGCACTTCGGCAACCTGGTTAACACGCTGATTCATTACCTCTTTTTTCGCGCCCGCCAGTTTCAGGCCAAACGACATATTTTCGGCAACGGATAAATGGGGGTAGAGCGCGTAGGACTGGAAGACCATCCCGACGCCACGCTCTGCTGGTGGGATATCGTTCATGCGGGTTTCCCCAATGTAGAGGTCTCCGCTGGTAATCGTTTCAAGTCCGGCAATCATACGGAGCAGGGTCGATTTGCCGCAGCCTGACGGTCCAACAAACACCACGAATTCCCCTTCGTGAATGTCGAGATTGATATCTTTCGATACCACCACATCACCCCAGGCTTTCGTTACATTTCGCAGCTGTACGCTCGCCATGCCTTCTCCCTTCGTTACAACCTGTCATTGACAGCAACATTCATGATGGCCTGACTATGCGGGATTCACTGCGAGCGTGAATCCTCCACCCCCCAGCTTTTTTATGGGGGAGGAGTCGGGAGGATGAGGGAAGGAAGTCTGAGACCCTGGCCGGGGGACATCGCGTAATTTCGTGATGTTCCCCGCAAAAATGAGTCTGTTTTTATGTGCGCCAGTACGCATTACTCATATTTCTGCAACACAGATCACATAAAGAGCGGGTGGGGCGTAGGGGTAAGGAGGATGGAAAGAGGATGTCAAATAAGGAGACTGAGTCACGTTGAACCACTGAAGTCTTACCACGAGCACATCACCAAAAGGATGGCAGATATGAAGATCAAGACTGGCGCACGCGTTTTCGCATTGTCCGCCCTCGCAGCAATGATGATTTCCGCACCGGCTCTGGCCAAAATTGAAGAAGGTAAACTGGTTATCTGGATTAACGGCGACAAAGGCTATAACGGCCTGGCCGAAGTGGGTAAAAAATTCGAGAAAGACACCGGTATCAAAGTGACCATCGAGCACCCGGACAAGCTGGAAGAGAAATTCCCGCAGGTCGCGGCAACCGGTGACGGTCCGGACATCATTTTCTGGGCGCACGATCGTTTTGGCGGTTACGCACAGTCTGGCCTGCTGGCTGAAATCACGCCGGATAAAGCGTTCCAGGAAAAACTCTATCCGTTCACCTGGGATGCCGTGCGTTACAACGGCAAGCTGATCGCCTATCCGATCGCGGTTGAAGCGCTGTCGCTGATTTACAACAAAGATCTGGTGGCAAACCCGCCGAAGACCTGGGAAGAAATTCCGGCACTGGATAAAGAGCTGAAGGCGAAAGGTAAGAGCGCGCTGATGTTCAACCTGCAAGAGCCGTACTTCACCTGGCCGCTGATTGCTGCCGACGGCGGTTACGCATTCAAGTTTGAAAACGGCACGTACGACGTGAAAGACGTGGGCGTCGACAGCGCAGGCGCGAAAGCGGGTCTGGGCTTCCTGGTTGACCTCATCAAGAACAAACACATGAACGCCGACACCGACTACTCCATCGCCGAAGCGGCCTTTAACAAAGGCGATACGGCGATGACCATCAACGGTCCGTGGGCATGGACGAACATCGATAAGAGCAAAGTGAACTACGGCGTCACCCTGCTGCCAACCTTCAAAGGCAAACCGTCTAAACCGTTCGTCGGCGTGCTGAGTGCCGGTATTAACGCCGCCAGCCCGAATAAAGAACTGGCAAAAGAGTTCCTGGAAAACTACCTGCTGACCGATCAGGGTCTGGAAGAAGTGAACAAGGACAAACCGCTGGGCGCCGTGGCGCTGAAATCCTATCAGGATCAATTAGCGAAAGACCCACGTATCGCCGCCACCATGGATAACGCACAGAAAGGCGAAATCATGCCGAACATCCCGCAGATGTCTGCGTTCTGGTACGCGGTTCGTACGGCGGTCATCAACGCCGCCAGCGGTCGTCAGACCGTTGACGCAGCACTGAAAGACGCGCAGGGCCGTATCACCAAGTAATGCTGTCGATGTGCCTGATGGCGCTGCGCTTATCAGGCCTACAAACGTCTGTAGGCCGGATAAGGCATTTATGTCGCCATCCGGCACATTCACGACAAGATTTCACTGTTGTAGAGGAAGATCCCCATGGATGTCATTAAAAAGAAACATTGGTGGCAAAGCGACACGCTGAAATGGTCAGTGATAGGTCTGCTGGGCCTGCTGGTGGGTTACCTTGTTGTTTTAATGTATGCACAGGGGGAGTACCTGTTCGCCATCATGACGCTGATTTTAAGCTCTGCTGGCCTGTACATTTTTGCCAACCGTAAGACCTACGCCTGGCGCTACGTTTACCCTGGCATGGCAGGTATGGGACTGTTTGTCCTGTTTCCGCTGATTTGCACCATCGCCATTGCCTTTACCAACTACAGCAGCACCAACCAGCTCACTTTCGAACGCGCCCAAGAGGTGCTGATGGACCGCTCTTATCAGGCGGGTAAATCCTTTAACTTCGGGCTGTATCCTGCCGGTGAAGAGTGGCAACTGGCCCTCACCGACGGCGAAACCGGAAAGAATTACCTCTCCGACGCTTTTAAATTTGGTGGCGAGCAAAAGCTGGCGCTGAAAGAGACAGACGCCCTGCCGACCGGTGAACGCGCAACGCTGCGCATCATCACCCAGAATCGCCAGGCGCTGAATCAGATTACCGCCGTGATGCCCGATGGCAGTAAAGTGATCATGAGCTCGCTGCGCCAGTTCTCCGGTACGCAGCCGCTGTACACCCTCGCTGATGACGGCATGTTAACCAACAACCAGAGCGGCGTGAAATACCGTCCCAATAACGGCATCGGCTATTACCAGTCCATCAATGCGGACGGCAACTGGGGTGATGAGAAGCTGAGTCCAGGCTACACCGTGACCATCGGCTGGGATAACTTTACCCGCGTCTTTACGGACGAAGGGATCCAGAAGCCATTCTTCGCCATCTTCGTGTGGACGGTGGTTTTCTCAGTGCTGACCGTGATTCTGACCGTCGCCGTGGGGATGGTGCTGGCGTGTCTGGTGCAGTGGGAATCGCTGAAAGGTAAGGCCATTTACCGCGTCCTGCTGATCCTGCCGTACGCTGTGCCGTCGTTTATCTCAATTCTGATTTTCAAAGGGCTGTTCAACCAGAGCTTTGGTGAAATCAACATGATGCTGAGCGCGCTGTTTGGCATCAAACCAGCGTGGTTCAGCGATCCGACCACTGCCCGTTCGATGATTATTATCGTCAACACCTGGCTCGGTTATCCGTACATGATGATCCTGTGCATGGGCTTGCTGAAAGCGATTCCGGACGACCTGTACGAAGCCTCGGCAATGGATGGCGCAGGCCCGTTCCAGAACTTCTTTAAGATTACGCTCCCGCTGCTGATCAAGCCGCTGACGCCGCTGATGATCGCCAGCTTCGCCTTTAACTTTAACAACTTCGTGCTGATTCAACTGTTAACCAACGGCGGTCCGGATCGCCTCGGAACGACCACGCCAGCCGGGTATACCGACCTGTTAGTGAGCTACACCTATCGCATCGCCTTTGAAGGCGGCGGCGGTCAGGACTTTGGTCTGGCGGCGGCAATCGCCACGCTGATCTTCCTGCTGGTCGGCGCCCTGGCGATTGTGAACCTGAAAGCCACACGCATGAAATTTGATTAATCAGCATCACCAGGCGTCATTGGCGCCGCCAGTCTGGATGCTGCCAGCATTCAGAATGGCAAGTGAAATAGCCTGGAGCGGTATTAAGGAGTGAAGAAAAATTATGGCTATGGTCCAACCGAAATCTCAAAAGTTGCGCCTCTTTATCACGCACCTGCTGCTACTGATATTTATCGCGGCGATCATGTTCCCGCTGCTGATGGTTATCGCCATCTCGCTGCGTGAAGGTAACTTTGCGACCGGGAGCCTGATCCCGGAAAAAATCTCCTGGGAGCACTGGCGGCTGGCGCTGGGCTTTAGCGTTGAACACGCTGATGGCCGCGTCACGCCGCCCCCCTTCCCGGTACTGTTATGGCTGTGGAACTCGGTGAAAATCGCCGGGATCACCGCAATGGGTATCGTGGCGCTGTCCACTACCTGTGCCTACGCTTTTGCCCGTATGCGCTTCCCTGGCAAAGCCACGCTGCTCAAAGGAATGCTGATTTTCCAGATGTTCCCGGCGGTGCTGTCGCTGGTCGCGTTGTACGCGTTGTTCGATCGCCTCGGTCAGTACATTCCGTTTATCGGTCTGAACACCCACGGCGGGGTGATCTTCGCCTATCTCGGCGGTATCGCACTGCATGTGTGGACCATCAAAGGCTATTTCGAAACCATCGACGGCTCGCTGGAAGAAGCGGCCGCACTGGATGGAGCAACCCCGTGGCAGGCGTTCCGTCTGGTGTTGCTGCCGCTGTCGGTGCCCATTCTGGCGGTGGTCTTTATTCTGTCGTTCATTGCCGCCATCACCGAAGTACCGGTTGCCTCACTGTTGCTACGTGATGTGAACAGCTACACCCTGGCGGTCGGGATGCAGCAGTACCTCAACCCACAAAACTATCTGTGGGGCGATTTTGCCGCTGCCGCCGTGCTGTCCGCGATTCCAATCACTCTGGTCTTCCTGCTGGCGCAGCGCTGGCTAGTCAACGGCCTGACGGCGGGCGGAGTCAAAGGCTAAGTTTCATCGAAGTACCTGTAATGCCACTGCACCCTCAACTTGTTTTATCCAACTTGTGACTGTAATTCGGCGCTCCACGGAGCGCCTTTTTTTACTCGCGCTTCAGGCGTTTCGAATTACACATCCAGAGGGTGATCACCAGCAGCAGGATCGCCGCCGAATAGATCAACACGTCCATTGGCGATTTGTGATCGACGATGATCAGCCGGACAATCGCGGTGATCCCGATATAGATGAAATAGCGCAGCGGAAAGTGAAAGCCTGACTGAAAGTACTTCACAATCAGCGCGATAAATTCGAAATAGAGAAAGTAGACAACCAGCCCTTCCACCAGCTCATACTTGCTGGCTTGTTCAGGCGCGAAAAGCACATCAGCCAGATGCAGTGTCTCTTTGCCGAGGAATACGACCAGGATCAGGCCCAGACTCAACAGCCCAAGGTTCAACACGGTCTGTAGGATCGTAGAGATAAACTCCACGCGCGGACGAGATAGTGACGTCATAACAGCACCTCTTTCTCAGTGGTGAGGTTCCTGTATAACGCAAAAATGTGACGGAGATCTATATTTTTTGTTTATGTTTTGTGCAATCAGAAAAGGGTGTGACAATCCATTCAACCCTAACATTCTGAAAGGAAGGCGAAATGCTTCGGTTTCAAATGGCAATACGCGACGATGCCAGCCTGTTGAGCACAATGGGATATACCAGCTATCGTCATCATTTTGCCCATCTGTGGAAAAATGATGACGAACTGGCGGCGTATCTTGAGCAGGAATATTCTCTGCCCGCCATCGCCAGAAGTCTCGCAGAAGCGGGCACCTTCTGGTTGATCGCTTTTACTGACGTCCCGATTGGTTTTGCGAAGTATTCGTTACATCAGGCCCTTGAGCCACAAGACCCGCCGGGGACATTGCTGAATAAGATCTACCTTCTGCCGGGCGAAACTGGCAAACAGTACGGTGAACAGCTTTTTGCCGAAGTGGTCCGTCAGGCCAAAGCGCAAGGGGAAACACGGATCTGGCTGGAGGTACTGGCGGATAACCCCCGGGCACGTCAGTTCTATGAACAGCAGGGAATGACCTTTGTGAAAAACACTTTTTTTTCCACCACGTCGCAGACCACTACGCTTCACGTCATGGAAAAACCGCTCTGAGAGACCCAAAATGGCAACGATTCGTCAGTCCACCCTCCGCAATGTCACCTGTGGTGAAAATGTGGTGATTTATGAACCCGCCAATCTCTACGACTGCCGGCTTGGCGACAACGTTTTTGTCGGCCCCTTTGTCGAAATTCAGGGAAATACGCAGATTGGCGCAGAGACAAAAATCCAGTCGCATACCTTCATTTGCGAATATGTCACCATCGGTTCCCGCTGCTTTATCGGCCACGGCGTCATGTTCGCTAACGATATGTTTCGGGAAGGAAAACCCAATGCCGACCGCAGCAGTTGGGGACGAATTACTCTTGGTGACGATGTCTCCATTGGTAGCGGCGCGACAATACTGGCGGTCAGTATCTGCGATGGCGTAGTTATCGGTGCGGGTAGCGTGGTGACCAAATCAATCACCGAAAAAGGCGTATATGCGGGTAATCCAGCCAGATTATTACGCCGTCTTCCGGCTGGATAAAACCACGTTAACTCAGCGGAAATTCACACTTTTATCGCTGGTCATGTCATAGAGCTGGAATTTACGTCCGAGCTGCTGACCCCCATCACGCGTCAGCGGCGTCCAGCCGATGGCCGCACGACTGCGGGTCGGGCCGGAAGAGAAGAGATCCAACGGAATCGACACGTAGACGCCTTTGGTGAAATCCCCTTCGCCATACTCATCCGGCGAGACGTTGGTAAGCGTGGCGTAACCACCCACCACCACGCCGCTGTCAAAGCGTTTAGAGATATCCAGCGTGCCGCCTTTATCCCCCGCCAGATACTGACCGACGCTTGCTTTCACCAGCACGTCCTGGGCGAATGACGGCGTCCAGTAGGCCGTCAGGTGTCCGGTCTTCACGCTGTAGTCGGTGAATTTCATCATGTCCTGCGCGCTGCGCCAGTCACGCTGTTTCACGTAGTTTGCATCCAGACCAAACGCCCAGTTGCTGTCGACCGGACGGTACAGCACTTCTGCCCCCGCCCCGCCATACATGGTTTCAAGATAACCCCCGTAGACCTGACCATAGAAACCGTTACCCAAGTACTGGAAATAGTTAGCTTGCAGGTTGTTCACATAAACGTCGTTCTGCACATATTCACGCACGCGGGTACGCACACGCGGCAGCTTCGAATCGTTCGGCGGATTGGTGTAGTTGAATTTATCGTAGTTATTGGCGAGATTGCCAAACAAGCTTCCGGTGGTCAGCAGGTGATCGGTCACCCACAGATCCGCCGTCGCCATCACACCCAACTGGTACATGTAGAAGTTTTCCGGTCCGCCCACGGACTGGTTCAGCACCGGATCGAGGTGGAAGTCGAAGCGCGACTTGTCGATATACCAGCCCTGCTCAGTGCGTTCCGGTACTATCGGCTCAAGGCGCTGTTGCGCCAGCGGCGTTTCCTGTCCCAACGGTTCGCCTTCCAGATGGCGTTTCAGGCTGCTGACGTCCGTTTCGGTGGTGACCTGCGGCAGGTTGAGACGGTTTTCCGTCACGCGGATCGTGCGGATCCCCTCTGGCAAATCGTTCATCACGATCCGATTCGCCCGTTCAATACCTTCACGCGAGTCGCGGTATTTCACCTGCTCGCCGGTCACGTACAGCGTGTCGCCTTTCACCTGAATCTGCGGATCTGCCAGTCCGGCGTTGTATTTCAGCAGCGTCAACTGATTCGCCACCACTGAGTGTTGCAGGATCGCGTCCTGCGGTTGCGGCTGGTATTTCGGCCGCGCGTTATCGTTATACGATGGGCGTAAGTCGTTGAAATTAGTCCGCAGCGTTACCCCAAACATAAAGGTGTTACCACGTTCATAGCTGAGGTTAACGTCGGCCCAATCGGTGACGCGGTAAATGGCGCCGACGTTAAACTTGCTTTTCTGTTCCAGCTTGCCCGCAAAATCCTGCTGGTAGTTATTGCCCTCATATTCCAGCTTCAGCCGCAGGGGCTGCCACGGCGTCTGGTACTCAACGCCGCCAAACAACGATGCCGGGCCGTGGAACATCTGGCTGCCATCAATGGAGCCAGCTTGTTTATAGCGGTTATCGCGGTAGCAATATTTATCGCTGTACGAACAGAGCGGGTTACTGACGTTGCCGCTGGTTCCCAGATATCCCCAGCCGAGGCCGAGTGAGAAATCAAACGGTCCCCAGGCTTTGTTCGCCACGAGGTATTCCGCATCAAACAGGCCAGTCCCGCCGATATCTCGCGCACCGACCGACACCTGCGGCATCCAGTAGCTCTCTTCCCACAGGCGTAACTTCAGATCGAACGCTTTATCTTTGTAGGTTTGATCGCCGGAAAACGATTCGACGCTGCTGTACTTTTTGGTCCGCACATCGGTGTAGCGCAGCGTGGTTTCCAGCCAGGGGAAAAGCTGTACGGAGGCGGAGTAGTAACGGTACTGATCGTTATCACGATAGTTGAGGCTCAACTCCCCTTCACGCGCCATGCGCGCGGTTGGGGTCTGTAATAATCCCACGCCGCCAAAATCCGACTGAGAGGGTCCAATCGGCGCCGGATACGTTTCGGCATGGCAGGCTGCGCTGATGCCCAGCGCCAGTAAGCTGAGCAGATATGTTTTTTTCATTATTCAGGTATCCGCTGCGTCAGGGTATGAAGAATGTCGGCGTTCAGCGCTTCCGGTTCGCTGCTCCAGAGAGAATCATCCAGTCCGACAACAATGATGCTGCCAGGCATCGGTTCAACGTGACGCTTATTCCAGTACGCCACCGGCACCTTCTGCGTTCGGCCATCGGGATAAACAAGCCACGCATAGCTGCGATCCGCGCCGCTGAGCCGGTCTTGTCCATCGAGATAGCTGACGACGTCGCGTCCGGGCATAAACGGCTGTTTTCCGGGACGGCTTATCAAGCCAAAGAGCGTGACGTCCGTCGGCTGCCCGCCGACCCACAGCGTGTAGTTGCCCTGCAACGGCGGATTGCCGCGCTCGCTGACCCGCACGATGTCCGGATCGAGATTCACCAGTTGTCGACCCGTCACCTTCAGCGCCTGAACTTGCTGGCGCAACGCGTTAATGGCGGCTGCATCGTCCCCGCTTGCGTTGGCGCTTAACGCCGCCAGGTGCGCCAGCAGCGCCTGCTGTTGGCCCTGCGCTTTCACGGTCGCTTTCTCTTCAGCGATCACCGCGCCAGGCCACCAGCTGTTCGCCAGTCTGGGCTGTCCCACCAGATCGATAAGATGATCAGCGCCGGTAAGCGTTTTCGGCTCTGTGCTACCGGCGCTAAAGACCTTAACGGTCCCCGCAGCAAAAACAGATGACGCGCTCAGACTGAAGATCAGCGCTGCAAGAGTCCGTTTCATCATAATTTTGCCGCCTTAATCAGCGTGGTTTTCACCGGGAAGAAGTTCGCGCCCAGATACTGCTCCGACTGGCGAATTTGCCCTTCGTTATCGATCCAGTAACGGTTATGCCAGCGCGCTTGATCGGTCGTGACAGTTTCGTCCAGCACGCGAACCGGCGTCTCTTCGCTACCGACTTTTACCGTGTCGTTGCCATCCCATGTAAAGACGGAGCGCGCGGTGGCATAGCGCACCTGCTTGTATTCCGTCCAGCCCATCGTGCGGGTCCAGGTGGCACCGTCGACGATCTGATTCGGTTTACTCAGCGGGTCATCTGCGAGGTTATTCACATCGATAAGGTTGTCGCCGCCAAGCAACGTTTTCACCAGACGACCATGCTGGGTCACGAGAGTGGCCTGATCCTGCGTCACCCATTTCTGCTGCCCGTTCTCTGCGAAAGCGAGCACCACAAACAGCTGCGGCCCGCCGTTGAGCTGCATGTACTGGCTGGCGTAGGGCATGTTTTGGATATCATCGTCCGTTAGCTGGACGCCGGGCGTGCCAAACAGACTGTCCCACAGTGAGTTGCCCAGCTGCTTTGTGGTGGCTGAGCAGGCCTGTAACAGCAGGCAAAGTAATATGAGCGCAGGTCGCTTCACGACTCTTCTCCAGAGGGGCAAAATAACCACACCGAAGTGTGGTTAGAGTTAAACGTACCGGTGTTACTGGGTACTGGTGGTGGTTGTGGTGGTGGTCCCGGTATTGGAACCGTCACCGCCGCCGGTTGCCGCCAGAGCGACACCCACCGCCGAACTTACGGTGCTCACGCTGGATGCCGAGGAGCTACCCGCCGACACCGACGTTGCTGCCGAGCCTGCTGCTTCACCCACCTGAACGGGGGCTGCATAGACAGAACTCGCCGCAAGCGCAGATATGGCAAAAATGCCATACAGAACTTTTTTCATAACAATTTCCCTTCATTGAATGAATGGAGATTTGCCCAAAAGCGTTTCGGGCGGGATCGAGTATACACAACTAAAGCATGCGAATTACGGTAGGGGGAAATAGCGGAATGGTTTTAGGATAATTGGACTTTTGTTGAATTATTTACTTTAATTAAAATAACAATAAACATTAAAAACAACGAGTTATCATTAAAACCTGACATCTGAACGATCCGTATTATCCTAAAATAACACGGCGTTATTTTCCGGTTATTTATTATTTTAGGATTATGCTCAATATAGAACGGTGGAGAACAACACGAACAACCGGAATTATCTTATAAAAAAAGCCGATAATAATATCGGCTGATTTCATTATTAATTTGCCGGATAAGGCATTCGCCGCCATCCGGCACGCTGGCAGATTAACGCCAGGCTTTATAACGGTTAATCAATCCGTTAGTCGAGCTGTCGTGGCTTTCGATCGCCTTATCATCTTTCAGCTCCGGCAGAATACGGTTTGCCAGCTGTTTACCCAGCTCAACGCCCCACTGGTCGAAGGTAAAGATGTTCAGGATGATGCCCTGTGTAAAGATTTTGTGCTCATACAGGGCGATCAGCGCCCCCAGGCTGAACGGGGTGATTTCACGCAGCAGGATGGAGTTAGTCGGGCGGTTGCCCTCAAACACTTTGAACGGTACCACGTGTTCCAGCGTGGCCGGATCTTTACCCTGGTCACGGTATTCCTGCTCCACCACTTCGCGGGATTTCCCGAACGCCAGCGCTTCAGTCTGGGCGAAGAAGTTAGACAGCAGCTTCGGATGGTGATCGGACAGCGGGTTATGGGTAATCGCCGGGGCGATAAAGTCACAAGGCACCATTTTGGTTCCCTGATGAATCAACTGGTAGAACGCGTGCTGACCGTTGGTTCCCGGCTCACCCCAGATGATCGGACCCGTCTGGTAATCCACCGGGTTGCCGTTACGGTCAACATATTTCCCGTTGGACTCCATATTGCCCTGCTGGAAGTAGGCCGCGAAACGGTGCATATACTGGTCGTACGGCAGGATGGCTTCGGTTTCAGCACCGAAGAAATTGTTGTACCAGATGCCGATCAGCGCCAGCAGCACCGGCAGGTTGCTCTCCAGAGGCGTGGTCGAGAAGTGCTTATCCATCGCATGCGCGCCGGACAGCAGTTGCACAAAGTTGTCGTAGCCGACAGACAGGATGATCGACAGACCAATCGCTGACCACAGAGAATAACGACCGCCCACCCAGTCCCAGAACTCGAACATGTTGGCGGTATCAATACCGAACTCACCAACCGCTTTCGCATTGGTAGACAGTGCAGCGAAGTGTTTCGCAACGTGTTTTTCATCACCGGCGGTTTTCAGGAACCAGTCACGCGCGCTGTGGGCGTTGGTCATGGTTTCCTGCGTGGTGAAGGTCTTGGACGCCACGAGGAACAGGGTAGTTTCCGGATTCACGTTCTTCAGCACTTCGGCGATATGGGTACCGTCGACGTTAGAAACAAAGTGCATATTCAGGTGATTTTTGTATGGGCGCAGCGCTTCGGTCACCATGAACGGGCCGAGGTCGGAGCCGCCAATACCGATGTTGACCACGTCGGTGATCGCTTTACCGGTATAACCTTTCCACTGACCCGAAATAATGGCTTCGGAGAAAGATTTCATCTTCTCCAGCACCGCGTTGACTTCCGGCATCACATCTTTGCCGTCAACCATAATCGGGGTATTGCTACGGTTACGCAGCGCCACATGCAGCACGGCACGATCTTCCGTACGGTTGATTTTCTCGCCGGAGAACATGGATTTGATGGCGCCCGCCAGATCGGTCTCTTTCGCCAGATCCTGCAGTTTCGCCAGCGTCTCTTCGGTGATGCGGTTTTTGGAGTAATCCACCAGCATCAGATCGTCAAACGTTGCGGAGAATTTGCTGAAGCGATCGTTATCCTTCGCGAACAAATCCGCGAGGGTAACGTCCTTCATCTCGTCAAAGTGTTTTTGTAGTGCCTGCCAGGCAGAGGTCTGCGTTGGATTGATGTTTTTCATTAGCAATACTCTTCTGATTTGAGAATTGTGACTGAGATCGATTGTAACGCCAGTCACAGAAAAGTGTGATTGTTTTAGTGCCGTTGCCCTGGCTTCGGTCAAATACAGTGAAAAAACAGCGTTGTTATAAGTACGGTTACTCAGCCACTTGCCAGCATGAAAAATCCGCATAATCCCGGCGTTGACAGTGTCGTCTGCACATTTTATTTATAAATACGGTATTTGCGCCTGCACCGGTTTCTGTTCTGCCTTTGTGCCCAGGTCGCTTTCTCACTCCCTGACACGAGGTTGTTATGACAGAAATCGTTGTTTCCAAATTTGGCGGTACCAGCGTCGCTGATTTTGATGCCATGAACCGCAGCGCCGACGTGGTGCTTTCCGATGCAAACGTGCGCGTAGTGGTGCTCTCAGCTTCTGCTGGCATCACCAATCTGCTGGTGGCGCTGGCAGAAGGACTGGAACCACAGGCTCGCTTTGAGAAGCTCGACGCCATCCGTAAAATTCAGTTCGATATCCTGGAGCGTCTGCGTTATCCCAACGTCATTCGTGAAGAGATTGAACGCCTGCTGGAAAATATCACCACGCTGGCGGAAGCGGCCTCATTAGCCACCTCCCCGGCACTGACGGATGAACTGGTCAGCCACGGCGAACTGATGTCCACCCTGCTGTTTGTTGAGATCCTGCGTGAGCGTAACGTTCAGGCGCAGTGGTTTGATGTGCGTAAAGTGATGCGAACCAACGATCGCTTTGGCCGTGCCGAACCTGACGTAGCGGCGCTGGCGGAGCTGGCGACATTGCAACTGACCCCACGTCTGAGCGAAGGGCTGGTGATCACGCAAGGGTTCATCGGCAGCGAAGGCAAAGGGCGTACCACCACACTCGGACGCGGCGGCAGCGACTACACGGCCGCCCTGTTGGCCGAAGCGCTGCATGCGGCGCGTGTCGATATCTGGACGGATGTTCCGGGCATCTATACCACCGATCCTCGCGTGGTGCCTGCCGCCCAGCGTATCGATGAAATCGCCTTTGAAGAGGCGGCGGAAATGGCCACCTTCGGCGCGAAAGTGCTGCATCCGGCTACCCTGCTGCCGGCGGTGCGCAGCGATATCCCGGTCTTCGTTGGCTCCAGTAAAGATCCGAAAGCGGGCGGCACGCTGGTTTGTAACAAAACGCAGAATCCACCGCTGTTCCGCGCGCTGGCGCTGCGTCGTAAGCAGACGCTGCTGACCCTGCACAGCCTGAATATGCTGCACTCGCGCGGTTTCCTGGCTGAAGTGTTCGGCATTCTGGCGCGCCATAATATCTCCGTAGATTTGATCACCACCTCTGAAGTGAGCGTGGCGCTGACGCTGGACACCACCGGTTCCACCTCCACCGGCGATACGCTGCTGACGCAGTCGCTGCTAATGGAACTGTCGGCCTTGTGTCGGGTGGAAGTGGAAGAAGGTCTCGCGCTGGTCGCGTTGATTGGTAACGATCTGTCGAAAGCCTGCGGTGTCGGCAAAGAGGTGTTCGGCGTACTGGAACCGTTCAATATCCGCATGATTTGCTATGGCGCCTCCAGCCATAACCTCTGTTTCCTGGTGCCTGGCACCGAAGCAGAACAGGTGGTACAGAAGCTGCACCATAATTTGTTTGAGTAAGACAGGCCTGAATGCCGGATGGCGATGAAACGCCTTATCCGGCCTGGAGGCCAGCCGGTGTCGGCCCGATAAGCGTGAGCATCATCGGGCAACACAGTCATGACATCACCGTCTCGTAAAGCAGTCGATCCAGTGCCTTCACGTCGCCTTCGCGGCTATCCGGTAACGTTGGCGGGATTTCGCCTCGCGCCAGTTCGGCGTGGATAAACGTATGTAGCAGCGGACGACGCGGACCATACTCCGCCTCCCCAGCCCGCTGTTTGCGCACCAGCAGTTCATCTATTTCCTGACGTAACGGCGCATCCAGATCGCTTCCCGCCAGCAGTTCGGCAAACCGCATGGGCGGAACGCCTTTTCCTGCTTCAACCCAACGCACCGCCAACAGCGGACGCAGGACGTAGAAGTACTTTTTCAGACGCACCGTTTCCCCCTGCAAGTAGCCGCGAAAGTTTTTTCGCGCCATCGAGTAGTAGTGCCAGCGCGCACGAAGCGGAGAAAACCACTGCGGTATCATCGCTTTAAGCGCACTGACCGTAGCATCATCCTGCTGATAAACCACCGGGGAATCCAGCCACTCGATCAGCGTTGGGTTAGCGCCCTTCAGCAGACCCAGCGCTTTACGCCACTCCCAGCCGCACACATCCAGCTCATCGTCGATTGGCAGCTCGATGACGTCACGCGGCGCATCAACCCGCAAATACCACTCCGGCGGATGAACATACAAAAACCGCACATCGTAATCGCTATCCGTCGAGGCAAATCCCCAGCCACGACTCCCCGATTCGCAGGCATACAGCACCCTGACGCCGTAGCGGGTTTCTATCTCTTTGAGCTGCCGCATGACCCGTTCGCACATTGCGGCACTCACTGCATTTTTGGTCATCTTCTTTTATCCTTTTACACATACCACCTGCCGCAACGTATGCACGATCTCCACCAGCGAAGACTGCGCCGCCATCACGGCATCAATGTCTTTGTAGGCCAGCGGAATTTCATCAATCACCTCGCTGTCTTTACGGCATTCAACGTGGGCCGTCGCGCGGATCTGATCCGCTACGGTAAAGCGTTTTTTAGCCGCCGTTCGGCTCATGGTTCTTCCCGCACCATGACTGCAGGAACAGAAGCTCTCTTCATTGCCCAACCCACGCACAATGAAGCTTTTCGCCCCCATCGATCCGGGGATGATCCCCATCTGGCCTTTTTGTGCGGAAACGGCACCTTTACGCGTTACCAGCACCTCTTCACCAAAATGACGCTCTTTTTGCACGTAGTTATGGTGGCAATTCACTGCTTCTTGTTGCGTGATAAACGGTTTACTCACGCTACGCGACAGCGCGGCCAACACGCGGGACATCATGACCTCCCGGTTTTGTCGGGCAAAATCCTGCGCCCATTCCACCGCTTCAATGTAGTCGTTGTAGTGCCGACTCCCTTCCTGGAAATACGCCAGGTTTCGGTCAGGCAAATTCGCGATATGTTGTTGCATATCCTGCCGCGCCAGCGTGATAAAGACGTTGCCGATGGCATTCCCCACACCACGCGAACCACTGTGTAACATCACCCAGACGCGCTGCTGCTCATCCAGACACACTTCAATGAAATGATTACCGGTTCCCAACGTTCCGAGATGCTTATAGTTATTGGTTTTCAGCAGCGAGGGATACTTGTCAGTCAGGCGCGTAAAGCGCGGTGCCAGTGTCCCCCAGTGAGTACTCACCTCCTCTGGCGGCGTGTCCCACGCCCCTTTATCGCGACGGGATCGCGTATTGGTTCGCCCATGTGGAACGGCCTGCTCAATCGCACTCCGCAACCCGCTGAGGTTATCCGGCAGATCGTCAGCCAGCAGCGAGGTACGTACCGCAATCATCCCACAGCCGATGTCCACCCCCACTGCTGCCGGAATAATCGCTCCTTTGGTCGGAATCACGCTGCCAATCGTTGACCCTTTCCCCAGATGCACATCCGGCATGACCGCCAGGTGTTTAAAAATAAATGGCATCTTCGCCGTGTTCAGCAATTGCTGGCGTGCCTCGGGTTCCACCGGGACGCCGTGCGTCCACATTTTCACCGGCGCCGCGTTCTGCGACGTCAACAGCGCATAGTCGTGATGTGCCATGTTTCTTATCCTTTAATGTTCACTAAGCCGTGCAGAACCTGGTCCAGGCCACCGAATACCGAGATTTTATCGATACGCTCTGCCACTCTTTCGAGGGTTTCCAGCTCTTTTAAACGCAAAGCTACCGGGTTGTTTTCCATCACTTTCGCCGTATTCAACAACGAGCGCGTCGCTGCCGTTTCTTCACGACGGCGGATCACGTTGGCCTGCGCCGATTTTTCCGCTTCAACCAGACGGGACAGAATCGTTTTCATATCCCCCGGCAACACAATGTCCTTCACACCCAGCGACGCCACGTCGATGCCATACGGTGTCATCCGGTCTTTCACCTGTGCGCTGACCACCTCATCAATTACCTGTTTATCTTCCAGCAGCTCATCAAGCGTGCGCGTCCCGACGGCCTCCCGCAGCGCAAACTGCAGTTCGCGGTACAGATGATCGAGCGGTTTAGTGAGCTGTGCAAACGCCAGCAACACATCGCGGTAACGCCAGTTCGCTGCCAGATTCAGGCGCAGGTTGACCTTATCTTTGGTCAAAATTTCCTGACCGCCTACTTCCAGCACCTGCAAACGGGTATCCACCACTTCGGCGTCAACCAGATGATTCACTTTCCAGTACGCCGTCAGACCCGGCGGCAGCAGTGCCTGCGTCTCGCCATCAATTTTCAACACTCCGGCGTGCCAGGCAGGCACCTGTACGGTAAGCATCGCTTCACGACCTTTTACCGCGCCGCTACGTCGCGGTTGCAGAACCGCATTCATGACCTCAGCAGGCACCTGAACCTGACGCGTATCCATCCGTACCAGTTTCAACGCCTCGTCGGCCCGCCAGTACAAACGGCGCGTTGACGGCGGCAGGATCTCCTGCAACACCTCATTCATGTATAACGCGCCCGCTTCGCTGTCGTTAAGATCAACGGCCAGGGCATAACGTGTTACCCAGTCTGGCTGAAAGCGGCGTAAATAATTCGCCAGCGCTTCCGGCACTTCGCTGCCGTCCAGATTAACCACCAGCACCTCTGGCGTGTTGAACCACGGCAGACGGTGTTCACCCGCCTCCAGAACCTGATAGTAGTCGCCGTTTTTGGCTAACAGACCTAATTGCCCTTTACGGATCGTGATTTTCTTCGTCATTTTTCTTTTTTCCTTATCAAGTCAGGTGCGGGTGCGGGTGCGGAGGCGAGGCCACAGGGGAATTCCCTTTTGCCTGCGGCGCGGCATCGTGACCGGCGACCTGTTTTGGGGCCTGTTAACTGCGCAGTGCCCGTTTTTATTTCTTTGATTAACAACCAGTTTCATTGGGAGAATGAATCGGGAATCGAACCCATTGTTCAGGTGTCATCGGTTGACGGAACACCTCCGGAATACAGCCTCAGCCGTTCCTGATGTGCCGGCGGGGTTTAACCCCCTGCGTTTTCAACGTGTTGACGAGAGGGTTATTGCCAGAAGCGTGCCAGAACGAGAAAATGACGAAATTATTTTTTAGTTTATTGATTAATAAGTAATTAATTTTCATCACCAAAAATGATGATTGCAGACGTCTCGCCTGTTTTTTATCCTTACCTATCGAACTTTATCTTTTTGGATAAACATGAAAAAGCGACGGGTGGTGATTGGTGTACTGGGCACGGTGCTGGATAAACGCGGTAAACGGGCAAACCGGTTAAAGAAATGGCGGCCCACGGTCGGACTGTGCCAACAGCCGGATTTCCCGGTCGATCGGCTGGAGCTTATCCACCAGCCACGCGATGCCGGGATGTGTCAGCAGTTAGCGGAAGATATTAGCCTGCTCTCGCCACATACTGAGGTTCGTCCACATGCCATCCCCATTACCGATCCCTGGGATTTCGAAGAGGTCTACGCCGCGTTCCTCGACTTTGCCACTCATTACACTTTCGATACCGAGAATGAAGAGTATCTGGTGCACATCACTACCGGCACTCATGTGGCGCAAATTTGCTGGTTCCTGCTGACGGAAGCCCGCTATCTGCCCGCCAGCCTTCTGCAAACCGGACCCGCACCGAAGGGCGCTCCGCAGGAGGATGTTGCCGCTGGCACCTGCTCGGTGATCGATCTTGATTTAAGCCGCTATGCCACACTCACCAGTCGCTTTCAGCGTGAGCAGCAACAATCGATCTCCTTCCTCAAAGGCGGTATCGAGACGCGCAATGCCACGTTCAATAAACTGATTGACCGTATTGAGCGCGTTGCCTTGCGCTCTGGCGATCCTATCCTGCTCACCGGCCCCACCGGTGCGGGGAAATCCTTCCTCGCAAAACGGATTTTTCAGCTTCGTCAGTCACGGCATCTGGTGGGTGGAAAACTGGTGGCAGTGAACTGCGCGACGTTGCGCGGCGATAACGCCATGTCGACGCTGTTTGGTCATGTGAAAGGCGCGTTTACGGGCGCACTGTCGTCACGAACGGGACTGTTACGTGAAGCCGACGGCGGGGTGTTGTTTCTGGATGAGATCGCGGAACTGGGGTTGGATGAACAGGCCATGCTACTGAAAGCGATCGAGGAGAAAACCTTCTTCCCGTTTGGCTCAGATAAAGAGGTGTACAGCGATTTCCAGTTGATAGCCGGAACCCATCGCGATATGCCGCAGTGGGTCGCCGAAGGGCGTTTTCGCGAAGATCTCTACGCACGGATAAACATGTGGCGCTTTGCCCTGCCCGGCCTTGCACAGCGGCGTGAAGACATCGCCCCTAACGTGGAGTATGAGCTGCAACGCTTCTCCCGCAGCCGACAGAATCAGATTCGTTTTGATAAGGAGGCGCGTGAACGCTATCTGGCGTTTGCCTGTTCACCTCAGGCGCAGTGGCGTGGCAATTTCCGCGAACTGAGTTCCTCCGTCGCGCGAATGGCGACGCTGGCCGAGCAAGGACGTATCACGCAGGCCCTTGTCGACGAAGAGATTGCGCTTTTGCAGGAGAGCTGGGGAGAGGCACCGTCGCAACCGGAACTGGAGATGGAGATGGAACTCGACCTCTTTGACCGCCGCCAACTGGAAACCGTGCTTGAGGTCTGTCGCCGCAGCGCATCGTTGTCCGAAGCCGGACGTGAACTCTTCGCCGTCTCACGACAAAAGAAAGCCAATCCCAACGATGCCGACCGTCTGCGTAAGTACCTGGCTCGGTTTGGTCTGAGCTGGGAAAATCTCAAAGTCAGAACATAAGCATAATTTGTTTGAATAATACCTCTTCACACGATACACAATAATGATGGTTGGGCTCGATCCCAACCCGTTAATAACAAGCAAACACAACATACGTGCAAGGAAAACAACATGCTCGCCACTCTCACCAGGCTGTTCCCGTTATGGGCGCTGCTGCTCTCTGCTATTGCGTATTACACGCCATCCACCTTTACGCCTGTCGGCCCGTGGGTGACGACATTGTTGATGCTGATTATGTTCGGCATGGGCGTCCACCTGAAAGTGGATGATTTTAAACGTGTGCTCTCACGCCCGGCACCGGTTGCGGCGGGAATTTTCCTGCACTATCTGGTGATGCCGCTGGCGGCCTGGGTACTGGCGATGGCATTTAACATGCCGCCGGAACTCTCCGCCGGGATGGTGCTGGTCGGAAGCGTCGCCAGCGGCACGGCATCTAACGTCATGATCTATCTGGCGAAAGGCGATGTCGCACTCTCGGTAACGATCTCTTCCGTCTCCACTCTGGTGGGCGTGGTCGCCACACCACTGCTGACGCGTCTGTATGTCGATGCGCACATTCAGGTGGATGTGATGGGGATGCTGCTCAGCATCCTGCAAATTGTGGTGATCCCAATTGCGCTGGGCCTGGTGATCCATCATCTGTTCCCGCGCGTCGTGAAGGCAGTTGAACCTTACCTGCCCGCCTTTTCGATGGTCTGCATTCTGGCGATCATCAGCGCAGTGGTTGCCGGTTCCGCCGCGCATATCGCGTCCGTCGGCTTCGTGGTGATTATCGCGGTGATCCTACACAACACCATCGGCCTGCTCGGCGGTTACTGGGGCGGGCGCTTGTTTGGCTTTGACGAGTCAACTTGCCGCACGCTGGCGATCGAGGTGGGAATGCAAAACTCCGGTCTCGCCGCCGCGCTGGGTAAAATCTACTTCGGCCCGCTCGCGGCCCTCCCCGGCGCACTGTTCTCGGTCTGGCACAACCTTTCCGGCTCTCTGCTGGCAGGGTACTGGTCCGGTAAACCGATTGATGAACAGCAGAGTGCTGTCAAAGAAAATTGATCCCCTGCGAATGGGGGATTTCCCCATTCCTTGCCTTCCTTGTTTGAACCTCATCACAAAACAACAAATATCAACACAAAACAAAAATATAATTAATACCTTTATTTTCAGTTAATTATTATAAATTTATTATTTTATCGAGAGCTGTATTCGTTCTTTTAATGTTGCTTTATTTTGTTTTGCTTGGGAATATGATCCCACTACAACACAGATCACCCCCTACCCTATCTTTTCTTTGAGGCCGCTATGAAAAAAATTGCGATTATTGGAAGCAGTGGAGGCAACCTCTACAACCTGGGTGGCGCTGAGCCAGAGAAGTTACTCCAGGAGATTTATCAGCAGTGTGAAGCCGCGGGTGTCACCGTCGCTGCCGTGCAGTTCATTGCAGCAGAGGCGTCGATGGATGTCGCCAAACCTGACACCCCAGCAGCCGTCTATGCCTTAACCACAGAAAACAACACAAAACCACAACGT
This sequence comes from Citrobacter sp. RHB35-C17, assembly GCF_013816795.1. Taxonomy (NCBI): domain Bacteria; kingdom Pseudomonadati; phylum Pseudomonadota; class Gammaproteobacteria; order Enterobacterales; family Enterobacteriaceae; genus Citrobacter; species Citrobacter sp. RHB35-C17. The sequence continues at coordinate 4,345,566 of NZ_CP057150.1, forward strand.
ATCTTCCAGGGTAAACTCTCCGAGGTGAATGCCTCCGTCGTCGAGAGCGATCGCCAGATAGCCGGGATGATCCGCAGCGGTGAGATCGACGGGATCGTAGTGATGAGCGCCGATCCGGTAAAAGCTAACCAGGCCGTTTTTGATGCCGCCGTAGAAATGAAAACCCCGATTGTCGGCACCGGCGGCACCTCGATGGCGCTGGTCGCCGCAAAGGGCGCCAATGTGGTCGCCACCTCAGGCACCACGGGGACCACCAGCCGCACTCGCGCGGTCTCTTTCGTCGCCTCGCTGTGTAAATACTGGGGTATCAAATACAAACCCCAGTTGGGCAGCGCGTCGCCTGCACAAGGCGGTTCCGGAAAGAGTCTGCTTAAGCGCTTTAACATCCGCAGCATCATGATCCCGGCGCTGCCAGGCTTTATCGCGATGGCGATCGTACTCGCCCTGAGCCACATCCCCGGGCTGGAAAAACTCAACGATATCTTTGAAATCCTGCTGAAGGGTCTGCCGGTGCTGGTTGCCGTGCTGGCGGCAAAACAGATCTCCGAACTTGATGAAGTCTCCATTGTAGCCGGGGTCGTCGCCGGGGTGCTTTCCGTTGAAGGCGGCCTGATCGGGGGGATTATCGGCGGTCTGATGGCCGGGATTTTTGTGCGCTGGTTGTTTGAGCTGTGCCTGAACTGGCGTTTCCCGATGACCACCGTCAACATCGTTGCCGGCGGGATTTCGGGTCTGACTGCTGGCCTGATCATGCATTATCTGCTGAGTCCCCTGGCGCTCTCCGCCGGTAACTACATCAAGCTGGCTATCGAAAGCACGCTGGCATTCAGTCCGATTCTTGCCGGGCTGCTGGCCGGTCTGGTGATCTGGCCAGCCATTCTGGGCGGTGTCTATCACGCGGTCATTCTACCGCTGGTGCTGCTGGAGATGGAGAAATCCGGCGTCAGCTTCCTCGGCGCTGTGGATATGGTGGGTCTGGTGATGGTTGCTGCCGGCATCAACCTGGCTAACGTCATCGCACCACGCGAAAAAAGCGAAGCGGCCGTCGCCACACCGGGCCTGCTTATCAACCTGGGCTTCGGAACATTTGTGGAATCCGCCTACCCTTTCATGTTCGCCAACAAAATCGTCTTTGGTTCCGCCATCTTCTGGGCCGGAATGGGCGGCATGATGCTCGGCTTCTTTAACGTCAAAGGGGTGGCCTACGTCCCGGCGTTCGCCTCACCGTTCTTATCCAGCAACGCATTACAGATGGCGATTGTGATGTTCACTGTCATGGCAATGACCTGTATCACCACCATCATTGCGAACCGTTTTAAGGCTGTCGTACAGAGTGAATCTGTGGCGTCTGCCCGTTAATAAATGCACCAACACCAGAGGTACACCATGTTTAAAGGCGATATGAATAAAAAACGCGCCAAAGCGTTACAGAAAGTGAAAGATGCCATCGCGCTGCACGGCGGGCAAACCATCCTCAGCACGGGGATCACCGGCGACGATGCGCGCCTGGCAAAAGCGGTCTGTGAGGCAGGCGTGAAACTGCTCGAGCCGAACCATCCTGCGCTGGCGCTGGCGCGCGGACACAAAGGGGTGAGTAACATGCACGCGGCGGAGCAAATCCGCCACGAAATCACCAACGGTCAGATGGCAGAAGCTGTGCACGGCGTGCGTAATGTGGTCCCGGACGACATCTTCATCACCGTGGGCATTGCGGGCGGTTTTACCGAAACGCTGCCCGTCCCGCTCAGCGAAACAGAGATTCTGGAGATTGCCCGCGCCGGAGCTGACGGTTTACATACCCATAAATCAGACTGGGACGACCTGCAGGACATCGTCAACCTTGCCCATCAGTATGGCCTGACCGTGGATGCCTACATTGGTCATCCGGATGATTTGCATACCTTCGGTATTCCGGCACGCACCCCGGAAGAGGTCGCCAGCGTAGCGAAACGTATGCAGGAGATTGGCGTCGATATGATCGGCCTGATGACCGGCATGAGCTATGAAGGCGTGGCGGCAGGCGATATCCCGCAGATGATTAAAGACCGTCTTCGGGCGCTGGTTGGCGCGGTGGACGTCCCGACGCTGGCAGAAGGAGGCATTAACCTCGCCAATGCCAAAGCATTTAAGGACACCGGGGTTAATATCCTGGTCGTCGGTACGGCAATCGACAATATGGTCTGCAATGCCGCCAAAGAGGCCGTGACCCCGTTTATCGCTCATGCCTAACGACAGAGAACAATAATGCTACTGGTTACCGATCTGGATGGAACATTGCTGACGTCGCAGAAGACTATCACGCCACGCACACGTCAGGCGCTGGTTGACTTTCGTCAGCGCGGCGGTCTGCTGGCCGCCTGTTCCGCCAGACCGGTCTCCTCAATGGCGCGCCTGTTACAACAGCAGCAGGTTGAGACACTGTTTGACTGGTGCGCAGGCTTCAACGGCGGACAGATCCTTGAGCTGGCGTCACAACGCATTCTGCATTCTGCGGCCCTTACCCGGATGGATCTCAGAGAGATTGACCGCCATATTTCGCTGTCCCGTTATCCTCACCATTTTTTTACTGCCCAGGCGATTTATCACCGCGACGATCGCCTTATCGCCCCGTGGACATCCTATGAGGCCAGTTTATTTGCGTTACCGCTTATTAGCGCCGCGCCAGGGAATATCTTTAATCGTCGCGATATATTTAAAATTACGCTGGTCGCAGAACACGCCAGGATCGACGATCTCTGTCGGAAAATAAGTCGTCAGTTACCCAATGACTATAAGTCGACAATCACCGGTGGGAATTATATTGATATTCAACGTAGCGAAATAAATAAAGGGTATGCGCTAAATGAAATCGCCCGCCAATTAAATCTGTCAACCACTGAGATTGCCGCCATTGGCGATCAACAGAATGACATCAGCATGTTCGCCGTTGCCGGGTTCGGCATCGCAATGGGCAACGCGCCAGATAGCGTGAAACATCAGGCGCGGTATGTAACCACCACCAATGATGATGAGGGTATCGTCTGCGCGCTGGAGTGGTTGCGTTGCTCTGCGCATCCAGTTACCATGCGGCAAAGTTCGACCCTGGCGGAAAATAATGAACCCGATTAAAAGAAGAAAGCATATTCTTGATGAATTAAACAAGTTCGGTGAAGTGACCGTTATTAAATTATCAGAAACGCTGAACGTGACCTCGGAAACCATTCGCCGCGATCTCTCTTTGCTGGAGTCTGAAGGTCAAATCACCAAAATTCACGGTGGCGCGGTCAAAAAACAGGTTGTTCAGGAAGATGCATTTGGCGCGAGAATTGATGCCCATCGCGAAGAAAAAATGGCGATTGGCAAAGCGGCGGCGGGAATGGTCAGCGAGCGCGATACGCTATTTATTGATTCCTGTACCACGAATCTTATTCTTGCCGAACACTTACCCCCTCTCGCGTTTTCCGTTATTACCAATTCCGCCTTAATTGCCGATAAAATAAAAGAGCATAATCTCCAGGCGCGAGTCTATGTCTTAGGCGGTGAATACGATTACCATTTCCGCGCCAATCTGGGCGTCTCTGTGTGCCAGCAGATTAATGCGATTCACGCTGATATTTGCTTTATCGGTGCGGGTGGCATTTCGCCGCAGCATGGTGTACTCGTGAAGAGCTTTGACGAGGCATACGTTGCCAAAGCGATGATTGCGATGAGTAAAAAATCCGTGATTCTCGCTGACCATACTAAATTTGGTCAGGACGGCGTGATGTGTATCGCGACTCTCAAAGAGATCGATTACGTCATTACGGATAAGGGATTTAAAACAACGGGTTATACACAACAGGATTTCGCCGGAAAACTGCGTATTGCTGACTGAGCGCTATCCGCCCGAGGCGTATTGCCGTACACTGAAATCACCAGGCAGACAGAGGGCACCCGTATGGCACTCCCCCGCATTACCCAAAAAGAGATGACCGAGCGCGAACAGCGCGAACTGAAAACGTTGCTGGATCGCGCCCGTATCGCGCATGGTCGTCAATTGACCAACGCAGAGACTAACAGCGTGAAGAAAGAGTACATTGATAAGCTGATGGTCTTGCGCGAAGCCGAGGCAAAAAAAGCCCGCCAGTTGAAGAAAAAGCAGGCTTATAAACCGGATGCTGAAGCCTCTTTTTCCTGGTCTGCGAATACGCCAACGCGCGGCAGACGTTAACGTCCTTTCTTCTTACGCCCCGGCGAGGTAAAGCGTTTGCCGTTTGCCGCCGGGCGCGCTTTCTCTTTGTTCGCCGTCTTTTCGATTTTCACCACCGGACGCTTGATTCCCGCGGTTTTCGGCTTCGCTTTCGCCTTCGGTTTCGCTTCTGAAGAAGAGTTTTCGATAAGCTTAAACAGCGTAATTAGCTCATCATCCGTCAGGTCACGCCATTCTCCCAGCGGCAAACCGGACAGGCCAACGTTCATGATGCGCGTGCGTTCAAGCTTCACCACTTCATAACCGAAATGTTCGCACATGCGGCGGATCTGACGGTTCAGCCCCTGAATCAGGGTAATCCGGAATACAAACGGCGCCTCTTTCTTCACCTTACATTTTTTTGTGACAGTACCCAGAATCGGCACGCCGGCACTCATCCCACGAATAAACTCATCCGTAACCGGTTTGTCGACCGTGACCAGATACTCTTTTTCATGATCGTTACCGGCACGCAGGATCTTATTCACCAGATCGCCGTGGTTGGTCAGGAAGATCAGTCCCTGGGAATCTTTATCCAGACGGCCAATCGGGAATATGCGCTTGCTGTGGTTAACGAAATCAACAATATTGTCACGCTCGCTGTCTTCGGTGGTGCTCACGATCCCCACCGGCTTGTTCAGCGCGATAAAGACCAGATCTTCCGCTTCACGCGGCTCAATCAACCGACCATTCACTTTCACGACGTCGCCAGGCATCACCTGGTCGCCAATGGTGGCGCGTTTGCCATTAATGAAGACATTCCCTTGCTCAATGAAGCGATCCGCTTCGCGGCGCGAGCAGATTCCGCTTTCACTGATGTATTTGTTGAGTCGTGTTGATGAGTCGGGCAGCATAATTTCTCCGTTGTACACTTCATCCTTCAGGCTGTCTCTGCGTTGGCTGCCAGATTACTCGTCTCATCCATGAGACTCGCCCTGACGGGCCGTCGCTTCGCAACGTTCAAATCTGTTCCTGACAGATTTGTCACTCACCCCAGTCACATCGTTATCTATGCTCCTGAGGATTCGCTCCCTTGCCGCCTTGATACATCCTGAATGCTTTGCGTAATAAATGCGGAATATACCTTACCTTGCTGGCGATAAAAAATAATCGTGCAAATTGGCCTCAGCGCTATTTGTGATCCGCCACACCTTTCGACACAAAAGTGTCTCCGATCTTTACGTGCAATTTTGTTGAATGAAAATTAACAGAATCAAGACATTAGGATTATGTGCACATCTGTGCCAACAACGAGCGCTCCGCACATCATATGTGCAACATTAATCGCCAGCCCATGACGCACAAAGAAGAGAAAATCGCTTTGAACTCCCCCTTTTATGAGGTTATATCAGATCAAGAGGGCAGATTGGTGATTTGCACAAATGTGCAGGAGTCTACAAATGGCGATGGAAAACAGTGATGATATCCGCCTGATCGTAAAAATAGCGCAGCTCTATTACGAACAGGATATGACACAAGCGCAGATCGCCCGTGAACTGGGGATTTATCGCACCACCATTAGCCGCCTGCTGAAACGCGGTCGTGAACAGGGCATCGTCACTATCGCCATCAACTACGATTACAACGAAAACCTGTGGCTGGAACAGCAGCTTAAACAACGATTCGGCCTCAAAGAAGCGGTGGTGATCACCTGCGACAACGAGCAGGAAGAGGAACAACTTGCCATGATGGGCGTGCACGGCGCGCAGTTGCTGGAACGTTTACTGGAACCCGGCGACATCATTGGTTTTTCCTGGGGACGCGCAGTACGCGCACTGGTCGAAGGGTTGTCGCCAGCCAGCCAGTCACGCCAGCTGATCTGCGTGCCGATTATCGGCGGGCCATCCGGGAAGCTCGAGAGCCGCTATCACGTCAATACGCTGACCTACGGCGCGGCGGCAAAGCTGAAAGGCGAATCACATCTGGCTGATTTTCCGGCACTGCTGGAAAATCCATTGATTCGCAACGGTATTATGCAGTCCCAGCACTTTAATTCGATTTCTGCCTACTGGGACAATCTGGATGTTGCGCTGGTAGGGATCGGTTCTCCGGCAATTCGCGACGGTGCAAACTGGCATGCCTTTTACGGCAGCGAAGAGAGTGACGACCTGCATGCCCGGCAGGTTGCCGGAGACATTTGCTCGCGCTTTTACGATATTAACGGCGTGACGGTGGAGACCACGATGAGCGAAAAAACGCTCTCCATCGAAACCAACAAATTAAAGCAAGCGCGTTATTCCATCGGCATCGCAATGGGTGAAGAAAAGCTTAGCGGCATTCTCGGCGCATTACGTGGAAACTATATTAATGCGCTGGTCACTAATAGCCATACCGCTGAATTATTGTTGAAGTAAATATACTCATCTTGATCCTGACGTAATTTATTTTATGCAGGATCCCCTTCTCTGAATTTGGGAGTTAATTATGCAAACGTGGTTAAATCTACAGGATAAAGTCATTATTGTAACCGGCGGCGCATCCGGAATTGGCTTAGCCATTGTCGAAGAATTATTATCACAAGGCGCGAATGTCCAGATGGCGGATATTCATGGCGGCGAAGCAAAGCATGAAGGTAATAACGACTATCACTTCTGGCCGACAGATATTTCCAGCGCCAAAGAGGTTAATCACACCGTGGATGAAATCATCCAGCGCTTTGGTCGTATTGACGGTCTGGTCAATAACGCTGGCGTTAACTTTCCTCGCCTGTTGGTCGATGAAAAAGCGCCTGCAGGAAAGTATGAATTAAACGAAGCCGCGTTTGAAAAAATGGTCAATATCAACCAGAAAGGCGTGTTTTTAATGTCACAGGCAGTGGCGCGCCAAATGGTGAAACAGCGTAACGGCGTTATCGTCAATGTCTCTTCGGAAAGCGGGCTGGAAGGGTCAGAAGGCCAGAGCTGCTATGCCGCAACGAAGGCGGCGCTGAATAGCTTCACCCGTTCCTGGTCAAAAGAGCTGGGTAAACACGGCATTCGCGTGGTCGGTATTGCACCCGGGATTCTGGAAAAAACGGGACTGCGCACGCCGGAATATGAAGAAGCGCTGGCCTGGACCCGCAATATCACCGTTGATCAGCTGCGTGAAGGCTATAGCAAGAACGCGATTCCGATTGGCCGTTCGGGACGCCTGAGCGAAGTTGCTGATTTCGTTTGTTATCTTCTGTCTGAACGTGCCAGCTACATTACCGGAGTAACCACTAACATTGCGGGCGGAAAAACGCGCGGCTAAGGAGACGTTATGGTCAATGCAATCTTCTGTGCTCACGGCAAACTAGCCTGCGCCATGCTGGAATCGGTGCACATGGTCTACGGTGACGCCAACGTTGAGGCGGTCGCCTTTGTCCCCGGCGAGAACGCCAGCGACATCGTCACAAAGCTGGAAAAGTTAGTGAGCGCTCACACCGATAGCGAATGGCTGATTGCCGTAGACCTGCAGTGCGGCAGTCCGTGGAACGCCGCGGCAACGCTGGCGATGCGCAATCCGGCCATCCGGGTGATCAGCGGGCTTTCCCTGCCGCTGGCGCTGGAACTGGTAGATAACCAGAGCAGTATGAATGTGGATGAATTGTGCGAACACCTGACGACCATTGCACAACAAACCTGCGTGGTCTGGCAGCATCTGGAAACGACCGAAGAGGATTTCTGATGAATATTACCCTTGCCCGTATTGATGACCGCTTGATCCACGGTCAGGTCACCACCGTCTGGTCGAAGGTGGCGAATGCCCAGCGGATTATTATCTGTAATGACGACGTTTATAATGATGAAGTGCGCCGGACATTATTACGCCAGGCCGCCCCACCGGGAATGAAGGTCAACGTGGTGAATATCGAAAAAGCCGTCGCGGTTTATCATAATCCACAGTATCAGGACGAGACTGTATTTTATTTATTTACCCGCCCCCAGGATGCGCTGGCGATGGTCAAACAGGGCGTAAAAATTGCCACCTTAAATATTGGCGGCATGGCCTGGCGACCGGGTAAAAAACAATTAACCAAAGCCGTATCCTTAGATGACGATGATATTAATGCGTTTCGCGAACTGGATAAATTTGGCGTCACCCTGGATTTACGCGTGGTCGCCTCCGATCCCTCCATTAATATTCTCGAAAAAATAAAAGAACAGTCGTTCGCGGAATAAATAAAAGCGCCTGTATTTATTACACAGTCATTCTGGAAGCATCACGGCGGCAAATGAGTGAATCCACAGGAACATAAATAACGATGTGACTGGGGGTGAGTCACAAATCTGTCGGGAACAGATTTGAACGTTGCGAAGCGACGGCCCGTCAGGGCGAGTCTCATGGATGAGACGAGTAATTCAGCCAACAACGAGGCAGCCTGAAGGACGACGTGTAAATGCTTTAACAGGCAGGGATGTTCACATTTTAAGGTGACCCATTATGGAAATCAGTACCCTACAAATTATCGCCATATTTATATTTTCCTGTATTGCCGGAATGGGCAGCGTGCTGGATGAATTTCAGACCCACCGCCCGCTCATTGCCTGTACGGTTATCGGCCTGATCCTCGGTGATTTAAAAACCGGGGTGATGCTCGGCGGAACGCTGGAGCTGATCGCGCTTGGCTGGATGAACGTTGGTGCCGCGCAATCTCCGGACTCCGCGCTCGCCAGTATTATCTCCGCCATTCTGGTTATCGTCGGGCAACAGAGCATCGCGACCGGTATCGCCATCGCACTGCCGGTCGCGGCGGCAGGCCAGGTCCTGACCGTCTTCGCCCGGACTATCACCGTGGTGTTCCAGCATGCGGCGGATAAAGCCGCAGAAGACGCACGTTTTCGCACCATCGACATCCTCCATGTCTCTGCGCTGGGCGTCCAGGCGTTACGCGTCGCCATTCCGGCGTTAATTGTCTCGTTGTTTGTCAGTGCAGATATGGTCAGCAATATGCTCAACGCCATCCCGGAATTCGTCACTCGCGGCCTGCAGATTGCCGGTGGCTTTATCGTGGTGGTCGGTTACGCCATGGTGCTGCGCATGATGGGCGTGAAGTACCTGATGCCCTTCTTCTTCCTCGGTTTTATCGCCGGTGGTTACCTCGACCTGAGTCTGCTGGCCTTTGGCGGCGTCGGCGCGATTATTGCGCTGGTCTATATCCAGTTGAACCCACAGTGGCGTAAGGCCGAACCGCAGACGCAGACCTCCTCCTCCACCGCTCTTGACCAGCTTGATGACTAACGGAGCCCATCATGGAACAGAAAAAACTGACCAAATCTGACCTGTTTAGCATGTTTGTTCGCTCCAACCTGCAGCAGGCGTCTTTCAACTTTGAACGTATTCATGGGCTGGGTTTTTGCTACGACATGATCCCCGCCATCAAGCGCCTGTACCCGCTGAAAGAAGATCAGGTGGCGGCACTCAAGCGTCATCTGGTGTTCTTCAACACCACGCCCGCGGTGTGCGGCCCGGTGATTGGCGTGACCGCCGCGATGGAAGAGGCGCGAGCGAACGGGGCGGAAATCGATGATGGCGCGATCAACGGCATCAAAGTCGGTTTGATGGGGCCGTTGGCGGGCGTTGGCGACCCGTTAGTCTGGGGCACGTTGCGACCGATCACCGCCGCGCTCGGCGCGTCGCTGGCGTTGTCCGGCAACGTGCTCGGCCCGCTGCTGTTCTTCTTTATTTTCAACGCAGTCCGTCTGGCGATGAAATGGTACGGCCTGCAAATTGGCTTCAATAAAGGGGTCAACATCGTCAGTGACATGGGCGGCAACCTGCTGCAAAAACTGACCGAAGGCGCATCGATTCTCGGCCTGTTTGTGATGGGGGTGCTGGTCACCAAGTGGACCAGCATCAACGTGCCACTGGTGGTATCGCAAACCCCCGGCGCGGACGGCGGCACCGTCACGATGACCGTGCAGAACATCCTCGATCAGCTCTGCCCCGGCCTGCTGGCGCTGGGCCTGACGATGCTGATGGTTCGTTTGCTCAACAAGAAAATTAACCCGGTATGGCTGATCTTCGCCCTGTTTGGTCTGGGGATTATGGGTAACGCACTGGGCTTCCTGTCCTGATTTTTTCGCCCCGGTGGTCAGCCGGGGCTATCGCTCAACATGAGGTGGAATATATGTTAACAACAGCTCTGCGCCTTTATGGCAAACGCGACCTGCGCCTGGAAACGTTCGAACTTCCAGAGATGCAGGACGATGAAATTCTGGCTACCGTGGTCACCGACAGCCTGTGCCTCTCTTCCTGGAAAGAGGCTAATCAGGGTGAGGATCATAAAAAGGTGCCGGACGATGTAGCGACCCACCCAATCATCATCGGCCACGAGTTCTGCGGCGATATTATCGCCGTGGGGAAAAAGTGGCAGCACAAGTTCCAGCCCGGCCAGCGCTATGTGATTCAGGCGAACCTGCAACTGGCGGATCGCCCGGATTGCCCCGGTTACTCCTTCCCGTGGGTAGGCGGCGAAGCCACACACGTCGTGATCCCCAATGTGGTGATGGAACAGGACTGCCTGCTGGCTTACGAAGGCGAAACGTACTTTGAAGGATCGCTGGTCGAGCCGCTCTCCTGCGTGATCGGCGCGTTCAACGCCAACTATCACCTGCAGGAAGGCACCTATAACCACAACATGGGGATTCGTCCACAGGGTCGCACGCTGATCCTTGGCGGGACGGGGCCAATGGGGCTGCTGGCGATCGACTACGCGCTGCATGGCCCGATCAACCCGGCGTTACTGGTGGTGACCGATACTAACCACGACAAGCTGAGCTATGCCCGTAAACACTATCCTTCTGAACCGCAAACGTTGATCCACTACCTGCACGCACAGGATGCCGCTTACGACACGCTGATGGCGCTGACCGGCGGCCACGGTTTTGATGATATTTTTGTCTTCGTGCCGAACGAACAACTGGTCACCCTGGCCTCTTCCCTGCTCGCACCCGACGGTTGTATGAACTTCTTTGCCGGCCCGCAGGACAAGCAGTTCAGCGCCCCAATCAACTTCTACGATGTGCATTACGCCTTCACTCACTACGTGGGCACCTCGGGTGGGAACACTGACGATATGCGCACGGCGGTTAAACTGATTGAAGAGAAGAAAGTGCAGGCCGCCAAAGTGGTCACGCACATTCTTGGGCTGAATGCCGCAGGAGAAACCACGCTGGAGCTGCCGAAAGTGGGCGGCGGTAAAAAGCTGGTCTATACCGGGAAAGCGTTACCGCTAACCGCTCTCAGCCAGATTGACGATCCCGCGCTGTGCGCTATTCTGGAACGCCATCACGGGATTTGGTCTAAGGAAGCCGAACAGTATTTACTGTCGCACGCCGAGGAGATTTAACATGATTAACCGCGACACCCAGTTGTGCATGTCGCTTGCCGGTCGGCCCGGCAACTTTGGTACCCGCTTTCACAACTATCTGTATGAAAAGCTGGGTTTAAATTTCATCTACAAGGCGTTTACCACCCAGGATATTGAAGCGGCGGTGAAAGGGGTTCGCGCGTTAGGCATTCGTGGCTGCGCGGTATCGATGCCGTTTAAAGAGAGTTGTATGCCGTTTCTCGACGCGGTCGATCCATCGGCAAAAGTCATTGATTCCGTCAATACCATCGTCAATGACGGCGGCAGACTGACAGGCTACAACACCGATTATATGGCGGTAAAAAGCCTGATTGCCAGCCACCAGCTCGACACCACTGCGCGGGTGATGATTCGCGGCAGCGGCGGGATGGGCAAAGCGGTGATTGCCGCCTTTCGCGACGCCGGTTTTCGCGATGTGATCGTCGCCGCTCGTAACCGGGACAGCGGTCCGGCGTTGGCGAAACAGTATGGCTTTCAGTGGCAGCCGCTGCCGGAAGGCATTGCCTGCGACATTCTGGTCAATGTCACGCCCGTCGGCATGGCCGGAGGTAAAGAGAGCGATGAGCTGGCGTACAGCGAAGCCATGGTCGCCAGCGCCAGCGTAGTGTTCGATGTCGTTGCCCTGCCGCCGGATACCCCGGTGATCAAACTGGCGCAGAAGCTGGGTAAAATGACTATCAGCGGCGCAGAAGTAATTGCGTTGCAGGCCGTTGAGCAGTTCGCAATGTACACCGGCGTACGCCCGGATGACGCGCTGATTAGTGAAGCCGCTGAATTTGCCCGGGTGGGGTAACATGTGCAAATAACCCTCCTCTGATGACGCTGAGGAGGGTTATTAAACGCGTAATCACAACGTTCAGAAACTGTAGCGGATACCCAGTTGACCACTATAAGGCGTCTCGATATGTTGCCCTTTTTCGTAGCTGACTTCTCCCCATGCGGACCACCGATCGCTTAGCTTCGCGGTCATCCCCAGGCCATATTTGCCGCTTGTCCCTGACAGGTCATTTTTGAACTTCTCAGTGTGGTTAATGACGACGTCGTTGTTCTTCATAAACTCATGACGAACGGCCACTCTCGCATACGGCTGTAACAGTGTCCCATCTACCAGCGTCACATTCTTACCGAAGGTTAACCCGGTTTCCCCTTTTAACGATCGCGCAGCATCCGCTTTAACCGACATGCCACTGTCGAGTTTGTAGTGGGTCTGGTCGCCAATAAACCATGATGCCTGGAGATAGGGTTCAACAAACCACGTCTCAAGCGCAATATGCTTACCGATCTCGACTGAAGCCCCGCCGCCAACGGTATTATCTTTCGCATGGGTGCGTCCGCCGTTGAAGTAGGGGTTGTTCTCCGTACGGAAATAGTTGGCTTTCAACACACCATCGATGTAATAACCGCTGTTGTGTAACCAGGTCGTGTACAGTCCAATGCCGTAACTGTCCGCTTTGCCATTGGTACTGGATGAGTCGAGATCCGCACGCGTATAGGAAGCCATACTGCCCATAATCAGTGCGCTATTTTCTAAATCAAAACGCTTATCGCCACCGAGCATCACACCGTTCACATCCTGACGGTAAGCCACGTGCTCTGTGGAAACGCGGTAGCGGCTACTGATGTATTTGCCCCATGCGCCCTCTTCGTAGTCACGCATCTGACGAATTTCACCGAGACGGGTTCGCAGCGTTGACAACTCAGCGTCCCACAAAGTGGGTGTCACATTCGCCATGGCAATAACCGCTTTCGCGCTTTCTGATAAATCCGGCTTAACTCCCGGTTCAGGATTCGGTTCAGGCGAAGGTCCTGGACCCGGCTCAGGATCCGGGCCTGGCTCAGGTTCTGGCGTATTCGCCTGCGGTGACAAATACCAGTTATCCTTATCGCTATCGGCGCCATGCACCAGATAGTATTTGTACGCACCAAGATCGACGCTGCCGTTGGTCATCGCAAAGGTGTCTGCCCCGCTCCCATTCGCATAAATTAAGTGATAAGGAGTAGCCGCTCGACTGCGTAACTCACTTCCGGAATCATGCACCGTGACCTTAAATTGCCCCGTCACGGCATCGGAAACGTTCAGAAAATCCCCAATCCCGCCGGACAGATTGGTGTTCATAACGAAAGTCCCGGTCCCCTCCAGCGTGGTGAGTTCAAGACGGTTAAACTGTCCCGCGTCGCGTCCCTCTGGCGCACTAAAATTGACCACACCATTATGCGTTAAGGCTTTAATCGTCGTGACGGATTCCGCAGTATCCGCGTTGTGTTTTAAGTACAGAACGGAAGAAGGGCCTTGTAAGTCCACCGACGCGGCCCAGGCACCCTTACCCAGATTCCCCGTCCAGTCGTGTACACTTCCCCCTTCCATAGTCAGTGAACCGTCTTCTACCGTCAGTGCCCCCGTTGAATAGCCTCCATAGGCAATCAGGCTGCTCCCGCCATTGCGAAGCGTTGTGTTCGAGATATGCCCCAGCGCAAGCACTTCCTGACGGCCGCCATCGATAACCGTATTACTGGCTTCACCGTACCAGGCAAGTTGCTGAAGGCCGCCTGCATGAACGGTCGTATTTGTCGCGTTAGCGCGAATGCCACCGGTCCATCCAGATTGCTCCACCCAGTTTCCCCCAACCCAGCCACCTTTCTGACCATTGACAAGTTGAGTGCCATAGACCTGTGTGCCATCGGCATTGCCGGTTTGAATACGTTGCAAACCACCGGCATGGATGGTGGCGTTCTTCGCCTGCTGCCCGTTGACACGAACGTTGGAATTACTGTCGGAAACCCAGTCTCCATCGCTCCATTGACCGTCTACGCCGGTAATCACCTGCGTGCCATAGACCTGCGCATTTTCTGAAATACCCGAGGTTATCGTTTGTCGCGCACCGGCATAAACGGTGGTATTGAGGTCCGCAACGAACTCTTCGCCTTTACCGCTAAACACCTGCTGGAATGCGCCGTTATACAGGTACGTATCCAAAGCCAGACCGCTGGCAAGCTGATAGCTGTTGGCGCCGATGTGCGAGTTTTTCGCGGTCCCGTTATAAATGATTTGCTGGCCGCCATTTTGCACAATGGTATCTTCAGCCAACGCCGTACTGGTGACTGAGAGCACCTGAATACCGCCATCGATGAGATTCGCCTGAGCATAAGCACGGCCTCCAACAGTCTGTCGACCACCGGCTTTCACCACGGTGTCATACGCCTGTGAATCACCATTCATCGTCAGGGCACCGTTATTCTCAACCAGCGTATGGAAGGCTTTCCCGTCGCCATTAAGTTGCAATACACCTGTTTCAATATTCCCTTTACTATTGGTGTATTCCCCTTTCACCGTGGTATTCACGGCTTCAGAACCGGCGGCATCGTATATACCGTCACCGATATTAAGCTGCACAGAATTCAACGTATTGTTATAACTATACGACTCATTTAATAACGTCACGACCTGTTTAGAAAAAGCAGGATTGATCAGCGTAATTTCCTGGTTAGCAATATATTTTTTATCTTTGATGGAAAAAGTGGAATAGCCTTTCTCCCAGGTTTCTTTCACCCAATCCCAGTGATTCGTATAATTCGAATTCGATAATAAGTCGTCCGGCATCGTGGTAGTTTGCACGGGTGGATAAGGTGTGGGAAGCATTTCCGCCGCAGTCAGTGGGTACGCGGTTAAACATAACGCGGGGAAAAAAGCATGGTAAAAAACGCGTTTCATATCTACATCCATAGTTAATAAGATCCCTATTAAACGGGCAGTTCTATCTTGCTTATAAATATTCCACTGGACGCTCAGGCATCAGAAATATTCATACTGGACAATGATGATTAATTCGAAATAAGGAGATGTTCGAGTTTTCGTACTTTAAATTTCCGCGCGACTGTAGTCTTCCATCCCTGCAAGGTGGAATACGCGCGGCAGTGTTTCTCTTGTAAATAGCCCATACTTCCCCCTTCAAGATAATGCCGCAGAAGTAAAACGTCTCTTGAAGAGAGTAAACAGGCAGGCCCCGGGAAGGACCAGACGATTTGCCGCCCGGTCGCGACAGTATCCAGACCGCGAATAACATCATGAACAGAGCAACGCGATTCGAAAATTGCGCTGACGGCGTGACATTTCAGGTGCCAGAAAAAAGCCAGCGGCATGAGTCGTTGGGTTGAAATAATAATCAACTGATAACCACTCTTGCTCAATTGAGAGAACGATCGAAAAAAAAGCTTTAAGGTATAACTATTAAGATTAATAAACAGATAGTCTGGGCCGGAATGAGAATTAGTCACTTTTCTGGCCAGCGCAGAGATACCCGTGGAAAAATAAACATCATTTTCAGGCCAACTGGCAATATGGCTCTTCTTTACATATTCCTTTGTCATACAGATGATGCTCCCTATATCCTGGACAGCCTGTTTTTTATTTTCAGGGGGTATTTATTATCCGGCGAGGTTATTTATTCTGACGATGTCCGGCACACCCACTCTGCTGCTGTCGGTATAATATTGATTCAAACAGAATAGTACATGAGCAATATTGATTGTCAAACCTGATCGATAAAACAAAATCAATAGTTAAAGACTATCACTTGAAAGGTATCGATCGTTGTAATCGATCTTTTTTTCGGAATTTACCTTACTGTTTGTAAGTAAAACAAAAAGATACATAAATTATAATTTTTGGTAAAAATCCTATATTTCAGTGAGTTACAATAATTTTTCCATTCGAATTGAAATGTTTAGTTACATAATAATGAAAATAGCGACACTGTTGTTGATCAGAGGACAGACGCCAATGCTTCAGCATGGGCCAGAAACCTCATAGTGCTTATCGCAATACGCTTAAGCCTGTTCGGGATAAATCCAGGGCAATACCGCAATGTTGCTGTTTTAAATTAGTAACCGTCAAAATTTAAAAATCCCCTTCTCACTTTTCATAAAGAGTGAATACACATTTCAACTACGATAAATTCAATCACACCTGGTTTATTGTATTATCAAGGCGTTACATGTTCATACTGGCAGAGTGAGAAATATCTTCACTCGCTTTAATACGCATATCGTGCATTTTTCATTATTGAGTCAGTGGTCCTTTCTACCCCCCCTTCCAACATCGTGAGCCATGTCAGTAAGGCGCTACACTGTCAGTGGTAGCATGACCGCGTTTTGTCATTTACTGATTACAGGGAGAAAGAATGGAACTGCTTTTATTGAGTAACTCGACACTGCCGGGTAAAGGCTGGATGGAGCATGCGCTGCCGCTGATTGCGGAGCAACTTGAGGGGCGCCGTTCGGCAGTATTTATACCCTTTGCAGGCGTCACGCAAACCTGGGATGAATACACAGAAAAAACGGCTGCAATCTTCGCCCCGATGGGCGTCAAGGTGGTGGGTATTCACACCGTGACTGATCCGGTGGCGGCCATTGAAAATGCGGAAGTGGTGATTGTCGGCGGCGGTAATACTTTTCAGTTACTGAAAGAGAGCCGCGAGCGCGGGTTGCTGGCACCGATTGTTGACGTGGTTAAACGCGGTGCGCTGTACATTGGCTGGAGTGCGGGTGCCAACCTCGCCTGCAAGACCATCCGCACCACCAACGACATGCCGATTGTTGATCCGCAAGGTTTTGATGCGCTGGGCCTGTTCCCGTTGCAGATTAACCCGCATTTCACTAACGCGCTGCCGGAAGGACACAAAGGCGAAACGCGTGAACAGCGTATTCGCGAGCTGCTGGTTGTCGCGCCTGAACTGACGGTGATCGGTCTGCCGGAAGGCAACTGGATTAAAGTTAGTAAGGGTCAGGCGGTGCTTGGCGGTCCGAACACCACCTACGTGTTCGAAGCCGGTAAAGACGCCGTTGCCGTTGAGGCAGGTCACTGCTTTTAACCGACGTTGTCGGATGGCAGCGTAAATGCTTTATCCGGCCTGCAATGAGCGCAATTGGTAGGCCGGATAAGCGCTATCCGGCCTTACCGCCTGTTAGTAATCATCCCGCTCGTCATCTTCGTCCGGCTGTTCCAGCACGCTGTAAGCCACGGAACAGAACAACGAGTTCAGACGTTGCATATCCCCCAATAATCCCAGGTGCAGGGAGCTGGTCTCGATACTTTGTACGTTCTGCTGATGCAGACGATCAACGTGCGCATGCGAGTAACGGCGATTCAGTATGCGGAAACGATGCTTGCTACGGCGCAACCGCCGGGCACTGGTCACGTCGCCGGAGAAGAAGACCGACATCGCCAGTTGCAGGTTGCTGAGCAACTGGTCGTACAGCGCATCCAGCTCTTTTAACCCCTCAATAGAAAACGCCCGCCGCGCCGCCAGCGATTTATCAGCAATCTCGCTCCCCATGCGCTCCACAATATCCGACGCCTGTTCAAGGTTAAGCGACATCTCGATGATCTCCGCCCAGCGCCGCGACTCCTCTTCCGCCAGTTCCTCTTTCGGCATCCGCGCCAAATAGAGTTTGATGGCAGTGTAGAGCACGTTGATGTCATCCGCGATTTTGCGCAGCTCCTTCTCTTCGCGCGGCTCGCCATGCATCACCTTCTTCAGCCCTTCCATCATCTGTTCCATCGCATCGCCGATGCGCAGCGCCTCACGGGCGGCATTGGCGAGCGCAAGGGTCGGCGTATCCAGCGCGCTAACGTCCAGATGCTTTGGCTTGAGATGCGCATCCAGCTCAGGCTCGTCGCGGATGATGCGCTTACAGAAGCGCGCCATCGGCTCGGCAAAAGGAATCATTGCCAGGCAGCGGACCAGGTTGTAGAAAACATGGAAATAGATCACCAGCTCGGATTTCGCCAGCGGCAATTCATCCATCAGATTCGCCAGCGGATGGACAAATGGCAGAATAATCAGGCTGCCCACCAGCTTAAACAACAGACTGCCAAGCGCCACGCGACGAGCCGCGGCATTAGCCGCGCTGTTGTTGAGCATCGCCAGCAGGCCGGAACCGAGGTTGGCGCCAATCACCAGACACAGCGCCACCGGGAAGGAGATGATCCCCGCCGCGGTCAGGGTGGCCGTGAGCAGTACCGCCGCCAGGCTGGAATAACTGATGATCGCGAACATCGCGCCAATGAGCGCATCCAGCATGATATCGCCGGTCAGCGAGGCAAAAATGACCTGTACGCCGTTGGCCTGGGTTATAGGGGTGACGGCCTGGACAATCAGTTCCAGCGCCAGCAGGATCAGGCCAAGGCCGATCCCCACGCGCCCCAGTTGTCCGGCGCGTGACTGTTTACGGCCGAGGAAGAAGATCACGCCGATAAAAATCAGCAGCGGCGAGAGCCACGATAAATCGAAGGTGAGGATACGCGCCATCAGCGCGGTCCCTACGTCTGCACCAAGCACAATCACCAGCGCAGGCGTCAGTGCGACCAGATCCTGAGCAACAAACGAGGTTACCAGCATGGTGGTGGCATTACTGCTCTGCACCAGCGCAGTGACGCCAATTCCCGCGCAGAAGGCGAGCGGTTTCTTTTCGACGCTACGGCTAAGCACGGTTCGCAGGCGGGCGCCGAACACACGCATCACGCCAGTACGCACAATATGGGTACCCCAGACCAGCAGGGCGACAGCAGAAAGCAGGTGGAGCAGGGTTAGCACGGAATCAGGTACTCCTTATCATTTACACTTTATCCTTCAAGCTGCCTCTTTGTTGGCTGCGCCTGCTCACTCCAGTCACTTACTTCAGTAAGCTCCTGGAGATTCCCAGGCTTGCCGCCTCGACGCAACTTGAATGATTGCGTGTAAAAATATAACCAGAGAGGTCATAGCCTTCTTCCAGTATAAGGGTTTAAACGCAAGAAAGAGACAGGGTGCCCGACAAGCACCCTGTTAGTTGTAAGGAAAGATGACAGTTTCGTGAATCAGTCGGCGTCATAGCCCAGGTTAGGGGCCAGCCAGCGCTCAACGTCAGAAACACTCATCCCTTTACGGAACGCGTAGTCTTCCACCTGATCGCGCTGAATCTGTGCAACCGCGTAATACTTGCTGTCCGGATGGCTGAAGTACCAGCCGGAAACCGATGCGCCAGGCCACATGGCGAAGGATTCGGTAAGCTTCATGCCGGTGTGCTTTTCCACTTCCAGCAACTGCCAGATGGTGCCTTTCTCGGTATGCTCCGGACAGGCCGGGTACCCCGGCGCCGGACGAATTCCCTGGTAGTTTTCGCGAATCAGCTCTTCATTGCTGAGATTTTCGTTCGGCGCATAGCCCCAGTAGACCTTACGCACGCGCTCATGCAGGTATTCCGCGAAGGCTTCCGCCAGACGGTCGGCAAGCGCTTTCACCATGATCTTGTTGTAATCATCGTGCTGCGCTTCAAACGCATCCGCCAGCGCGTCCTCCTCCAGACCACCGGTCACCGCAAAAGCACCGATGTAGTCCGCTTTGCCGGTCAGCTTCGGCGCCACGAAGTCAGACAGACAGTAGTTAGCAAAGCCCACTTTTTCAGTCTGTTGACGCAGATGATGGCTGACCGTCAGCACGTGCGTTCGCGTTTCGTCACGATAGATTTCGATGTCATCACCCACGCGGTTTGCCGGGAACAGCCCCACCACACCGCGCGGATTCAGCGCCTTCTCTGCGCTCAGTTTATCCAGCATGTCGTTGGCATCTTTAAACAGGCGCTTCGCCTCTTCACCTACCACTTCATCTTCCAGAATGCGCGGATACTTCCCGGCCAGCGACCAGGTCATAAAGAACGGCGTCCAGTCGATGTAGTTACGCAGCGTTTCGATGCTGGCTTCGACCTCCTGCACACCCAGACGGTGCGCCACTGGCGGGGTATAGCTTTCCCAGTCAAACGCCAGATCGTTATCCCGCGCGGCGGCGAGCGTCACCGGCGGCGTGCGCGGTTTCTTACGCCCATGCTGGATGCGCACGGTTTCATACTCTTTACGAGTACGGGCGACAAAGTCATCGCGCTGGGTATCAGAAAGCAACGCGGCGACCACGCCGACGGTGCGCGAAGCGTTCTGCACATACACCGTAGGGCCGCTGTAGTTCTGCTCGATTTTCACCGCCGTGTGCGCTTTTGAGGTCGTCGCGCCGCCAATCAGCAGCGGTATGGTGAAGCCCTGACGCTCCATCTCTTTCGCCACGTTGACCATTTCGTCCAGCGACGGGGTAATCAACCCGGAAAGGCCTATCAGATCCGCATTCACCTCTTTGGCGGTTCGGAGAATTTTCTCCGCCGGCACCATCACGCCAAGATCGACGATTTCGTAGTTGTTACATTGCAGGACCACGCCAACGATATTTTTGCCGATATCGTGGACATCGCCCTTCACGGTGGCGATGACCATTTTGCCATTGCTGGAGCCTTTCTCTTTACTGGCTTCGATAAACGGTTCGAGATACGCCACCGCCTGTTTCATTACGCGGGCGGATTTCACCACCTGCGGCAGGAACATTTTTCCTTCGCCGAACAGGTCGCCGACGACGTTCATCCCGTCCATCAGCGGCCCTTCAATCACCTCAATCGGGCGGGCCGCCTGCTGACGCGCCTCTTCGGTGTCCTGCTCGATAAACTCGGTGATGCCTTTAACCAGCGAGTATTCGAGGCGCTTTTTCACTTCCCAGGTGCGCCACTCCGCCAGTTGCGCGTTGGCCGCCTCATCACTCTTGCTACCGCGATATCTCTCCGCCAGCTCCAGCAATCGTTCGGTGCCGTCATCACGCCGATTGAGGATCACATCCTCCACCGCATCGCGCAGCTCGGCAGGGAGATCGTCGTAAATCGCCAGTTGCCCGGCGTTGACAATCCCCATGTCCATACCGTTACGAATGGCATAGTAGAGGAACACCGCGTGAATGGCTTCGCGCACCGGATCGTTGCCACGGAACGAGAATGACACGTTGGACACGCCGCCGGAGATCAACGCATGCGGCAGCTCGCGTTTGATGTCTTCACAGGCACCGATAAAGTCCTGCGCGTAGTTGTTGTGCTCATCGATCCCGGTTGCTACTGCGAAAATATTCGGGTCGAAAATGATGTCTTCCGGCGGGAAGCCCACCTCCTCGGTGAGGATCCTGTACGCCCGGCGGCAAATCTCGATTTTACGCGCACGCGTATCCGCCTGGCCCTGCTCATCAAAAGCCATCACCACCACCGCCGCACCGTAGCGGCGCAGCAGCTTCGCATGATGGATAAAGGTTTCAATCCCCTCTTTCATCGAGATGGAGTTAACGATGCCTTTCCCCTGGATGCACTTCAGCCCTTTCTCAATGACGTCCCATTTTGAGGAGTCAATCATGATCGGCACACGAGCAATGTCAGGCTCACCGGCGATCAGGTTGAGAAAGCGCACCATCGCCGCTTCGGAGTCGAGCATCCCCTCATCCATGTTGATATCAATAATCTGTGCGCCGCTTTCTACCTGCTGACGGGCAACGTCCAGCGCTTCGCTGTATTTTTCTTCTTTGATCAGGCGCTTAAATTTGGCGGAGCCGGTAACGTTGGTACGCTCACCGACGTTTACAAACAGGCTGTCGTCGCCAATATTCAGCGGTTCGAGACCGGATAAGCGGCAGGCCACCGGGATCTCCGGCAACGGGCGCGGTGCCAGTCCCTCGACCGCCCTGCTCATTGCCGCGATGTGTTCCGGTGTGGTGCCGCAGCAGCCGCCAACGATATTCAGGAAGCCCGCTTTGGCCCATTCGCGGATCTGTTTTGCCATCGTATCGGCATCGAGATCGTATTCACCGAAAGCGTTGGGCAGCCCGGCGTTCGGGTGTGCAGTCACGTAACATTCAGCAATGCGAGACAGTTCCTGCACATACTGACGCAGTTCATCCGGCCCCAGCGCGCAGTTGAGGCCGAAAGTGAGAGGTTCAGCATGGCGCAGGGAGTTGTAAAACGCCTCTGTCGTTTGCCCGGAAAGGGTACGTCCAGAAGCATCGGTGATGGTGCCGGAAATCATGATCGGCAGGTCGATGCCCAGCGCTTCCAGCTCTTCTTTCACCGCAAAAATCGCCGCTTTCGCGTTCAGCGTATCGAAGACGGTTTCGATCAAAATCAAGTCACTGCCACCTTCCACCAGCGCTTTGGTGGATTCGCGGTAAGCAGCCACCAGCTGATCAAAGGTGATATTACGAAATGCCGGGTCATTCACATCCGGCGAGATCGATGCGGTCCGGTTGGTTGGGCCGAGAACGCCCGCAACATAGCGCGGTTTTTCCGGGGTACGGGCAGTCCACTCATCGGCACAGGCACGCGCCAGTTTCGCGGCGGCAAAGTTGATCTCCGCCGACAGGGACTCCATCTGGTAATCCGCCATCGCGATGGGGGTGGAGTTAAACGTGTTGGTTTCAATGATGTCCGCGCCCGCGTCAAAGTACGCGTTATGAATCGCGGCGATCACCTCTGGCTTACTCAGCACCAGCAGGTCATTGTTGCCTTTCAGGTCGCACGGCCAGTCGGCAAAGCGTTCACCACGGAAATCCTCTTCACTCAGACGATAGCTCTGGATCATCGTGCCCATACCGCCGTCCAGCACCAGAATACGTTCATTTAACTGCGCACGCAGTTGTTCAACTTTGCTGCTCACACTTGCTCCCGACAACGCTTAACCAGACCGAAAAAGTCAACAAAACATAGTGGCATAAACAGGGCTGACGGAAAAGCCAACAACGGGCAACATGAGACATGTTCAGCTTCACTCATCCGATCAGTACAAGACTTCTTGCATTATAATTGAATAAAACGAAAATGATTTCCACGATACAGAAAAGGAATGCGCTATGGTTGCACCCGTTCCCGCCAAACGCGGCAGAAAACCCGCCGCGACGACCGCCCCCGCTGCCGGACAGGTTCAGTCGCTGACCCGTGGCCTGAAACTGCTGGAATGGATCGCGGAATCCAACGGCAGCGTGGCATTGACCGAACTGGCACAGCAGGCTGGCCTGCCGAACTCCACGACTCATCGCTTACTGACCACCATGCAGCAGCAGGGCTTTGTGCGTCAGGTGGGTGACCTTGGACACTGGGCGATAGGCGCGCATGCGTTTATCGTCGGCAGCAGCTTTTTACAGAGCCGCAATTTGCTGGCGATCGTCCACCCTATTCTGCGCAAACTGATGGAAGATTCCGGCGAAACGGTGAATCTGGCGGTGCTGGATCAAAGTGATCATCAGGCGATTATCATTGACCAGGTACAGTGTACCCAACTGATGCGTATGTCCGCGCCGATTGGCGGTAAACTGCCGATGCACGCCTCTGGCGCAGGCAAAGCGTTTTTAGCACAACTGAGCGAAGAACAGGTGACCCAGTTGCTGCACCGCAAAGGGCTGCATGCATACACCCACGCGACGCTGGTCTCCCCGGTTCATCTGAAGGACGACCTCGCCCAGACCCGCAAGCGCGGTTATTCCTTTGATGATGAGGAACATGCGCTCGGTCTGCGTTGTGTCGCGTCGTGCATTTATGACGAACACCGCGAGCCATTCGCGGCAATCTCTATCTCTGGCCCGATTTCGCGCATCACGGACGACCGCGTGACCGAGTTTGGCGCGATGGTGATCAAGGCGGCGAAAGAGGTGACGCTGGCATACGGCGGGATTCGTTAAACAAAATCCTCCTCAGGAGCATTTTCGGCAAGCCTGATAAGCGTCGTGCCATCAGGCAGGTCGGCGCACACTGCCGGATGGCGGCGCAAGCGCCCGGTCGGTTTCATAACGCACGCTGAATCGCTGGCGACGGCGATATGCGTAAACATCTTCAACATGCCCTTCCCGAATGCGCGTCTGTAATGCGCGCCAGTAATCGGCACGAAACAGATCGGCGTGCATCTCCTCAAACAGCGGTCCGATGCGTGGGTCGGCGCATAACCAGTGGCGAAACTCCTCAGGAAACACATCGCCAGGGGATACGCTATACCAGGGCTCGGCACTCATCTCATCTTCCGGGTAGCGCGGCGGCGGGATGGCCCGGAAATTCACTTCCGTCATGTAGCAGATTTCATCGTAATCGTAGAACACCACGCGAC
Source organism: Citrobacter sp. RHB35-C17 (assembly GCF_013816795.1). Classification (NCBI taxonomy): domain Bacteria; kingdom Pseudomonadati; phylum Pseudomonadota; class Gammaproteobacteria; order Enterobacterales; family Enterobacteriaceae; genus Citrobacter; species Citrobacter sp. RHB35-C17. The sequence goes on from NZ_CP057150.1 coordinate 4,370,082, forward strand.
CATGACGGGTGACGCCAAAGTTTTTGAACAGCATGTCGCCGGGGAAAATATTGGCAGCGGCAAGCTGGCGAATCGCGTTGCCGTATTCCTCAATCGCATCCCGCAGTTGCTGACCTTCGACCTGCTCAAGCCAGATATTGAGCGGCACCATCCGCCGCTCAATATAGAGATGACGGATGACAATCTGCTCACCAAGATCGGTTATCTTTTCCGGCACTTCCTCAAGTAACAGCGCCATCAATGCCGGATCGATCTGACGTTTATCCAGCACGAAATTTTCGAACTCCTGGGTATCTGCCATGCGTCCCACGCGATCGTGCTCTTTCACCAGTTGATAGCAGGCGCGAACGTGGGCGGCAGACATCTCTTTTTGCGGCGCGAACTTATCTTTAATAATTTTAAAAACCCGGTCGAACCCCGGCAGCGTAAAGACCAGCATCACCATGCCACGTATGCCCGGCGCTTCAATGAACTGCTCATCGCAGCTGCGCAGATACAACAAATACTCGCGATAGCTCTCGGTCTTCGCATGTTTCTGACAGCCAATCGCCATGTATAACTCAGCGGTGGTTTTTCCTGGCAGGATCTCGCGCAACCATTCCACCAGCGCGGCGGGCAGCGGCGCGTACACCATAAAATAGGAACGAGCGAAACCGAACACGATACTGGCTTCTGCCGTGGTGGTCAGGCAGGTATCCACAAACAGTTCACCTTCATCGGTGCGATGAATCGGCAGCAAAAAGGGCAACGTGCCGGATGGCGTGATGAGTTTGCCGACCAGCCATGCGGCTTTATTGCGATAAAACAGCTCGTTAGCCACCTGTAGATGGCACTGCTGCAACGTCTCCTCACCAAAGGTTTCACGCAGATGTGCAATGATATAGCGAATATCGCGCCCTTTGTTCTGCCAGGGCAGGCGCAACGGCAGATCGCTGAGAATGCGGGTGAGCAGCGGTTCCCAACCGCTATCCGGGAAGAAATCTTTTGCCAGCGGACGCGGGATCGTCCGGAAACGACGTTCCGGCTGGGAGCTAAAAATAAAGAGCCGCTCGGGAGTGAGCGAGCGGTGGTCAAATAACCGACAATATACGGAGTTAAAAAAGCTCTCCGCAATCTCGAAGCGCGGGTAATCCGGCAGGAGCCCGGTGTAATGCTCTTTTACACGCAGCAAAAATGCGGCGTCGGTACTTTTGCCGCCAGTGATGCAGCGCAGTTGTTCCACCACCAGACCCACGTGGTGATCGTAGAGGTGAATACGGCTTTTCATCGCCTGCTGCACGGCATGCCAGTCAGCCTGTTCAAAGCGCTGTTGCGCGCCGGAGGTCACTTCCAGAAATCGACCATACTGGGCGTCGAAACCTTGCAAAATCGTCTGAGCAATCAGTAACTCCAGGCCACGCGTCATCGCTTCTCCTCATCCGGCACAACGTCATGCCGGATAGCGCGTCTGCTTATCCGGCCTACATCCCTTCGTAGGCCCGGTAAGCGCAGCGCCACCGGGCATTAATCAAAACTGTGATTCTTCGGTCGAGCCGGTCAGCGCGGTCACCGAGGAAGTGCCGCCCTGAATGATGGTGGTGACTTTATCAAAGTAGCCTGTCCCTACTTCCTGCTGATGGGACACGAAGGTGTAACCGTCTTTAGCCGCCGCAAATTCCGGCTGCTGAACCTTCTCAACATAGTGGCGCATGCCTTCACCCTGCGCGTAGGAGTGCGCGAGGTCGAACATGTTGAACCACATGCTGTGAATACCTGCCAGGGTAATGAACTGGTATTTGTACCCCATATCTGACAACTGCTGCTGGAAGCTGGCGATGGTCTTATCGTCCAGATTCTTCTGCCAGTTGAACGATGGCGAACAGTTATAGGCCAGCAGTTTGCCTGGGAATTTCGCATGAATCGCATCGGCAAAACGCTTCGCCAGTTCCAGATCCGGCGTCGAGGTTTCACACCACACCAGATCGGCATACGGGGCGTAGGCCAGGCCACGGCTGATCGCCTGCTCAATGCCGGCACGCGTACGGAAGAATCCTTCACTGGTGCGCTCGCCGGTAATAAATTCGCTGTCGTACGGGTCACAGTCGGAGGTGATCAGATCCGCCGCATCCGCATCGGTACGCGCAATCACCAGCGTCGGGACGCCCATAACGTCTGCCGCCAGACGCGCAGCCACCAGTTTCTGAATCGCTTCCTGAGTTGGCACCAGCACTTTGCCGCCCATATGACCACATTTCTTCACCGAGGCCAGTTGATCTTCGAAGTGAACAGCCGCTGCACCGGCCTCAATCATCGACTTCATCAGCTCAAACGCATTCAGTACGCCGCCAAACCCGGCTTCCGCATCGGCGACGATTGGCAGGAAGTAATCCACATAGCGCGGATCGTTGGGCTCAATACCGCTGGACCACTGGATCTGATCCGCACGGCGAAAGGTGTTGTTGATCCGATCCACCACTGCCGGAACAGAATTCGCCGGGTAGAGCGATTGATCCGGGTACATACTGGACGCCAGGTTGGCATCCGCCGCAACCTGCCACCCCGACAGATACACCGCTTCGATACCCGCTTTCGCCTGCTGTAACGCCTGACCACCGGTCAGCGCACCAAGGCTGTTGATGTAACCTTTTTTCGATTCGCCGTGCAGCAGACGCCACATTTTGGCTGCGCCCAGCTGCGCCAGCGTGCATTCCGGGTTAACCGAGCCGCGTAATTTCACCACTTCCTCCGCGCTGTACGGGCGACGGATGCCTTCCCAGCGCGGTTGTGTCCATTCTTTCTGTAACGCTTCGATCTGTTGGGTACGGGTTTTCATGTGCAGATGCTCCATATTATTCTCCTGGCTTCCCAGGCGTTATTGGTGAAGGCAGTTTGGTCACGGGAAGCCGCGCAAAAACCGGAGCGTACTTATCGTACGTGAGGATTTTGAGCACGGCCCGGGGCCAAAATGGCGAACAAAATAGCCTGGGCATTTACGCCAGCAGGCGGTAGCCTGGCAATGTCAGGAAATCGATTAATTCGTCAGAAGTGGTGATTTGCTCCATCAGGCGCGCGGCATCATCAAATCGGCCGCTGCTGTAACGGTGTTCACCCAGTTCGTCCTGGATGACCCGCATCTCTTCAGCCAACATCTGGCGGAACAGCGCCTTAGTGACCGGTTTGCCGTTGCTCAGGGTTTTCTCGTGATGGATCCACTGCCAGATTGACGTACGGGAGATCTCCGCTGTCGCCGCATCTTCCATCAGGCCATAAATCGGCACGCAGCCGTTGCCGGAGATCCACGCTTCGATGTACTGCACCGCAACGCGAATATTGGCGCGCATCCCCTCTTCCGTACGCTCGCCTTCACATGGCGCCAGCAATTGTTCTGCGGTAATCGGCGCGTCTTCATCACGGGTCACAAACAGCTGGTTTTTGTTCTCGCCGAGCACCTCGTTGAAGACTGCCATCGCGGTATCCGCCAGTCCCGGATGCGCAATCCACGTGCCGTCGTGGCCGTTATTGGCTTCCAGCGCTTTATCCGCTTTCACCTTGCTGAGTACCTGATTATTGCGTTCAGCGTCTTTGCTCGGGATGAATGCCGCCATACCGCCCATCGCGAAGGCACCACGTTTGTGACAGGTTTTAATCAGCAGACGCGAATAGGCGCTAAGGAAAGGCTTATCCATCGTCACCACCTGGCGGTCCGGCAGAACGCGATCCGGATGATTCTTCAGCGTTTTGATATAGCTGAAGATGTAATCCCAACGACCACAGTTCAGCCCGACAATATGGTCACGCAGCGCGTGCAGGATCTCGTCCATCTGGAACACGGCCGGCAGGGTTTCAATCAGCAACGTGGCTTTAATCGTACCGCGCGACAGATTGAAACGATCTTCGGTATAGCTGAAGACTTCACTCCACCAGGCCGCTTCCTGCCAGGCCTGCGTTTTCGGCAGGTAGAAATAGGGACCGCTGCCTTTGGCCAGCAACGCTTTGTAGTTATGGAAGAAATAGAGGGCAAAATCGAACAGGCTGCCGGGGATCGCTTCACCGCGCCAGGTCACATGTTTTTCCGGCAGGTGCAGACCACGCACACGGCAAATCAGTAATGCCGGATTGGGCTTCAACTGATAGATTTTGCCAGCTTCATTGGTGTAGCTGATGGTGCCGTTTACCGCGTCACGCAGGTTGATATGCCCGTCGATCACTTTGCTCCATTCCGGTGCCAGCGAATCTTCGAAATCGGCCATAAAAACCTTCACATTCGCGTTCAACGCATTGATGACCATCTTGCGCTCAACCGGTCCGGTGATTTCGACCCGACGATCCTGTAAATCCTCCGGAATGCCGCGAATCTTCCAGTCTCCGTTTCTAATGGAAACAGTTTCCGAAATAAAATCAGGCAATATACCGTTGTCGATATCCCGCTGCTGCTGAATACGAGCCGCGAGCAGCTTATTGCGCTTCGTCGTAAAGCGCGCCACCAGTTCAGTGAGAAATTCGACCGCTTCATCGGTCAGGATCTGCTTCTCTGGCTCACCATGGGGCCTGGTAAAGATCAATTCATCGGTAGTCGTTGCCTGTTGATTCATTCTGTAACTCCTCGTCATTGATAACAAAGCATTCCCAATGCGAACGAAGGATCGTTGTGCGCTTTTCGTTCAGCACAACTAAGACTACTCATTTAAATTTCAAAATCAAAAACAATTTCCATTTTTAATTTAATTATCAATTAACCTGTTGATAACAATAAAAATAAAGTTTAATCACAAGTTGAAGTGCATTTCGGAAATAAAAAAGGCACCCGAAGGTGCCTGATTCACTATGCTGAAACGCTTTAGGATCGTCAGCGACAGACGATTAATCCAGCGTTGGATTCATGTGACGCAGATCATATGGTGTGATCTGGTAGACGTAATAGTTGAGCCAGTTGATGAACAGCAAATTACCGTGGCTTCGCCAGGTAGCGCGAGGTTTGTTTTGGGGATCGTTTTGCGGGAAATAATTGTAGGGAACGTCGGGGTTTAATCCGGCTTCTACATCGCGGAAATATTCGCTACCTAATGTGTTGGCATCATATTCCGGATGGCCCGTGACAAACGCAATGCGTTTATCTTTGCTGGCAAAAAGATAGGCATCACCATTCTCAGTCTCGGCGAGGATCTCAAGATCGGTGTAGTCACGGATCAACACTGACGGGAAATCAGCATAGCGTGAATGCGGGGCCAGGAACGAATCATCAAAACCCCGCGTCAGCAGTGCATGAGGGTGAAGAATATGATGCTCATAAACGCCAGAAAGCTTATCAGTGCGGGTCTGTTTCGGAATACCGTAGAGGATATTAAGCGCTGCCTGGACCGCCCAACAGACAAACAGCGTTGAGGTGACATGATCTTTCGCCCACTCCAGCACTTGTTTGATCTGTGGCCAGTAGGCAACATCATTGAACTCCACCAGACCCAGCGGCGCGCCGGTGACGATCAAGCCATCGAAGTTCTGATCGCAGATATCCTCAAAGTTACAGTAGAAGTTGTTCAGATGCTCTGCTGGCGTATTACGCGACTCACGTGCATCAATGCGCAGTAACTGTACATCCACCTGCAACGGAGAGTTCGACAGCAGCCGCAAAAACTGATTTTCCGTTTCGATTTTCTTCGGCATCAGGTTGAGGATGAGTACCTTTAGCGGACGAATTTCCTGACCTGAAGCACGGGAAGTCGTCATAACAAAGACGTTTTCCTCACGTAAGAAATTGACGGCGGGTAGCTCGTCCTGCACACGAATCGGCATAACCTGATAACCTCACTACATACGTTTAAACGTTTAGACATCCAGATAGCTGAAGATACTCAGAAATCACGCCAATGTCGAGCCTGCATGTTAAAGGTGAGAAAGTTTCACGACGACGGATACGTTAGAATATAAGCATAACGAAAAGGAGAGAATATGGTTATTAACATACGCCGATCGCGGCATGATGAAGGGAACAAACTGATTGCAATCTGGTGCCGTTCGGTCGACGCCACGCATGATTTTCTGTCTAAAGAGTACCGCATCAAGCTGGAGGAACTAGTCCGCTCGTTTTTACCCGAAGCCCCTTTATGGGTTGCCGCTAATGAGCAGGATGAGCCCGTCGCGTTTATGTTGCTCACTGGAGAGCATATGGATGCGCTGTTTGTTGATCCCGATATTCGGGGCTGTGGCGTGGGTAAACTGTTGATTGAGCATGCGCTTTCGCTAGCACCCGCGTTGACCACTAACGTGAACGAGCAGAATGAACAAGCTGTTGGATTCTATAAGAAGATGGGATTCAGGGTGACCGGGCGCGCAGAGGTCGACGATCTTGGGCAGCCATATCCGTTATTGCATTTGCGTTACCACAAAGCCTCGTCCTGACTGCAGGCCGGATAAGGCAAAGCCGCCATCCGGCAGTGGTGCGGTCTGCCTGAGGCGCTGCGCCTGTCAGGCCTACAGGCCAGATAAGGCAAAGCCACACTCCAAATTTGCAGCGCAGAGACGCAAAAAGCCCATCCGTCAGGATGGGCTCTTCACTTGTTTGATGCCTGGCAGTTCCCTACTCTCGCATGGGGAGACCCCACACTACCATCGGCGCTACGGCGTTTCACTTCTGAGTTCGGCATGGGGTCAGGTGGGACCACCGCGCTACAGCCGCCAGGCAAATTCTGTTTATTAACCCGCCTTTCGCCGGTTAATCTAATCTGTAATCACGCTGAAAATTTTCTCTCAATTCCGCCAAAACAGCTTCGGCGTTGTAAGGTTAAGCCTCACGGTTCATTAGTACCGGTTAGCTCAACGCATCGCTGCGCTTACACACCCGGCCTATCAACGTCGTCGTCTTCAACGTTCCTTCAGGACCCTTAAAGGGTCAGGGAGAACTCATCTCGGGGCAAGTTTCGTGCTTAGATGCTTTCAGCACTTATCTCTTCCGCATTTAGCTACCGGGCAGTGCCATTGGCATGACAACCCGAACACCAGTGATGCGTCCACTCCGGTCCTCTCGTACTAGGAGCAGCCCCCCTCAATTCTCCAGCGCCCACGGCAGATAGGGACCGAACTGTCTCACGACGTTCTAAACCCAGCTCGCGTACCACTTTAAATGGCGAACAGCCATACCCTTGGGACCTACTTCAGCCCCAGGATGTGATGAGCCGACATCGAGGTGCCAAACACCGCCGTCGATATGAACTCTTGGGCGGTATCAGCCTGTTATCCCCGGAGTACCTTTTATCCGTTGAGCGATGGCCCTTCCATTCAGAACCACCGGATCACTAAGACCTGCTTTCGCACCTGCTCGCGCCGTCACGCTCGCAGTCAAGCTAGCTTATGCCTTTGCACTAACCTCCTGATGTCCGACCAGGATTAGCTAACCTTCGTGCTCCTCCGTTACTCTTTAGGAGGAGACCGCCCCAGTCAAACTACCCACCAGACACTGTCCGCAACCCGGATTACGGGCCCACGTTAGAACACCAGCCATTAAAGGGTGGTATTTCAAGGATGGCTCCACACGAACTGGCGTCCGCGCTTCAAAGCCTCCCACCTATCCTACACATCAAGGACCAGTGTTCAGTGTCAAGCTATAGTAAAGGTTCACGGGGTCTTTCCGTCTTGCCGCGGGTACACTGCATCTTCACAGCGAGTTCAATTTCACTGAGTCTCGGGTGGAGACAGCCTGGCCATCATTACGCCATTCGTGCAGGTCGGAACTTACCCGACAAGGAATTTCGCTACCTTAGGACCGTTATAGTTACGGCCGCCGTTTACCGGGGCTTCGATCAAGAGCTTCTCCTTACGGATAACCCCATCAATTAACCTTCCGGCACCGGGCAGGCGTCACACCGTATACGTCCACTTTCGTGTTTGCACAGTGCTGTGTTTTTAATAAACAGTTGCAGCCAGCTGGTATCTTCGACTGATTTCAGCTCCACGAGTAAATCGCTTCACCTACATATCAGCGTGCCTTCTCCCGAAGTTACGGCACCATTTTGCCTAGTTCCTTCACCCGAGTTCTCTCAAGCGCCTTGGTATTCTCTACCTGACCACCTGTGTCGGTTTGGGGTACGATCTGATGTTACCTGATGCTTAGAGGCTTTTCCTGGAAGCAGGGCATTTGTCACTTCAGCACCGTAGTGCCTCGTCATCACGCCTCAGTGTTAAAGTGAACCGGATTTACCTGGAACACACACCTACACGCTTAAACCGGGACAACCGTCGCCCGGCCAACATAGCCTTCTCCGTCCCCCCTTCGCAGTAACACCTGGTACAGGAATATTAACCTGTTTCCCATCGACTACGCCTTTCGGCCTCGCCTTAGGGGTCGACTCACCCTGCCCCGATTAACGTTGGACAGGAACCCTTGGTCTTCCGGCGAGCGGGCTTTTCACCCGCTTTATCGTTACTTATGTCAGCATTCGCACTTCTGATACCTCCAGCATGCCTCACAGCACACCTTCACAGGCTTACAGAACGCTCCCCTACCCAACAACACTTAGTGTCGCTGCCGCAGCTTCGGTGCATGGTTTAGCCCCGTTACATCTTCCGCGCAGGCCGACTCGACCAGTGAGCTATTACGCTTTCTTTAAATGATGGCTGCTTCTAAGCCAACATCCTGGCTGTCTGAGCCTTCCCACATCGTTTCCCACTTAACCATGACTTTGGGACCTTAGCTGGCGGTCTGGGTTGTTTCCCTCTTCACGACGGACGTTAGCACCCGCCGTGTGTCTCCCGTGATAACATTCTCCGGTATTCGCAGTTTGCATCGGGTTGGTAAGCCGGGATGGCCCCCTAGCCGAAACAGTGCTCTACCCCCGGAGATGAATTCACGAGGCGCTACCTAAATAGCTTTCGGGGAGAACCAGCTATCTCCCGGTTTGATTGGCCTTTCACCCCCAGCCACAAGTCATCCGCTAATTTTTCAACATTAGTCGGTTCGGTCCTCCAGTTAGTGTTACCCAACCTTCAACCTGCCCATGGCTAGATCACCGGGTTTCGGGTCTATACCCTGCAACTTAACGCCCAGTTAAGACTCGGTTTCCCTTCGGCTCCCCTATTCGGTTAACCTTGCTACAGAATATAAGTCGCTGACCCATTATACAAAAGGTACGCAGTCACCCCATAAAGAGGCTCCCACTGCTTGTACGTACACGGTTTCAGGTTCTTTTTCACTCCCCTCGCCGGGGTTCTTTTCGCCTTTCCCTCACGGTACTGGTTCACTATCGGTCAGTCAGGAGTATTTAGCCTTGGAGGATGGTCCCCCCATATTCAGACAGGATACCACGTGTCCCGCCCTACTCATCGAGCTCACAGCACATGCAATTTTGTGTACGGGGCTGTCACCCTGTATCGCCGGCCTTTCCAGACCGTTCCACTACCACACATGCTGATTCAGGCTCTGGGCTGCTCCCCGTTCGCTCGCCGCTACTGGGGGAATCTCGGTTGATTTCTTTTCCTCGGGGTACTTAGATGTTTCAGTTCCCCCGGTTCGCCTCGTTAACCTATGGATTCAGTTAACGATAGTGCAACGAATTGCACTGGGTTTCCCCATTCGGACATCGCCGGCTATAACGGTTCATATCACCTTACCGACGCTTTTCGCAGATTAGCACGTCCTTCATCGCCTCTGACTGCCAGGGCATCCACCGTGTACGCTTAGTCGCTTAACCTCACAACCCGAAGATGTTTCTTTCGATTCATCATCGTGTTGCGAAAATTTGAGAGACTCGAACACACCATTAACGGTGTGTCGTTTCAATTTTCAGCTTGATCCAGATTTTTAAAGAGCAAATATCTCAAACATGACTCGCTGAGTCAGTTTTGAGATACAGGGGCCGGCGACTTTCACTCACACAAACCAGCAAGTGGCGTCCCCTAGGGGATTCGAACCCCTGTTACCGCCGTGAAAGGGCGGTGTCCTGGGCCTCTAGACGAAGGGGACACTGAAGTCTGCTTCGGCAAGACGCCTTGCTTTTTACTTTTCATCAGACAATCTGTGTGGGCACTACAAAGGCAGGTTCTTTAAGGTAAGGAGGTGATCCAACCGCAGGTTCCCCTACGGTTACCTTGTTACGACTTCACCCCAGTCATGAATCACAAAGTGGTAAGCGCCCTCCCGAAGGTTAAGCTACCTACTTCTTTTGCAACCCACTCCCATGGTGTGACGGGCGGTGTGTACAAGGCCCGGGAACGTATTCACCGTGGCATTCTGATCCACGATTACTAGCGATTCCGACTTCATGGAGTCGAGTTGCAGACTCCAATCCGGACTACGACATACTTTATGAGGTCCGCTTGCTCTCGCGAGGTCGCTTCTCTTTGTATATGCCATTGTAGCACGTGTGTAGCCCTGGTCGTAAGGGCCATGATGACTTGACGTCATCCCCACCTTCCTCCAGTTTATCACTGGCAGTCTCCTTTGAGTTCCCGGCCGGACCGCTGGCAACAAAGGATAAGGGTTGCGCTCGTTGCGGGACTTAACCCAACATTTCACAACACGAGCTGACGACAGCCATGCAGCACCTGTCTCACAGTTCCCGAAGGCACCAAGGCATCTCTGCCAAGTTCTGTGGATGTCAAGACCAGGTAAGGTTCTTCGCGTTGCATCGAATTAAACCACATGCTCCACCGCTTGTGCGGGCCCCCGTCAATTCATTTGAGTTTTAACCTTGCGGCCGTACTCCCCAGGCGGTCTATTTAACGCGTTAGCTCCGGAAGCCACGCCTCAAGGGCACAACCTCCAAATAGACATCGTTTACGGCGTGGACTACCAGGGTATCTAATCCTGTTTGCTCCCCACGCTTTCGCACCTGAGCGTCAGTCTTCGTCCAGGGGGCCGCCTTCGCCACCGGTATTCCTCCAGATCTCTACGCATTTCACCGCTACACCTGGAATTCTACCCCCCTCTACGAGACTCAAGCCTGCCAGTTTCGAATGCAGTTCCCAGGTTGAGCCCGGGGATTTCACATCCGACTTGACAGACCGCCTGCGTGCGCTTTACGCCCAGTAATTCCGATTAACGCTTGCACCCTCCGTATTACCGCGGCTGCTGGCACGGAGTTAGCCGGTGCTTCTTCTGCGGGTAACGTCAATGGCTAAGGTTATTAACCTTAACCCCTTCCTCCCCGCTGAAAGTACTTTACAACCCGAAGGCCTTCTTCATACACGCGGCATGGCTGCATCAGGCTTGCGCCCATTGTGCAATATTCCCCACTGCTGCCTCCCGTAGGAGTCTGGACCGTGTCTCAGTTCCAGTGTGGCTGGTCATCCTCTCAGACCAGCTAGGGATCGTCGCCTTGGTGAGCCGTTACCTCACCAACAAGCTAATCCCATCTGGGCACATCCGATGGCAAGAGGCCCGAAGGTCCCCCTCTTTGGTCTTGCGACATTATGCGGTATTAGCTACCGTTTCCAGTAGTTATCCCCCTCCATCGGGCAGTTTCCCAGACATTACTCACCCGTCCGCCACTCGTCAGCAAAGCAGCAAGCTGCTTCCTGTTACCGTTCGACTTGCATGTGTTAGGCCTGCCGCCAGCGTTCAATCTGAGCCATGATCAAACTCTTCAATTTAAGTTTGATGCTCTTAGAATTAAACGTCGTAATGAATTACGTGTTCACTCTTTGAGACTTGGTATTCATTTTTCGTCTTGCGACGTTAAGAATCCATGTCACTCTGAGTGCCCACACAGATTGTCTGATAAATTGTTAAAGAGCAGTTGCGACGCGCTTTAGCGCTCTGTCGCGAGGTGGCGTATATTACGCTTTCCTCTTTCAGAGTCAACCCTGATTTTCAGGATTTTTCTCTTCAACCGAACCGGCTGTTTGTGTGAAGTGATTCACATCCGCCGTGTCGATGGAGGCGCATTATAGGGAGTTCCCGAGCATCCGCAATAGAAAAGTTGCAGAAAAATGACTGACTGCTGCATTCCCCAGCAAAACCCCGCCTTATACCCTTTTACACACAGACTTATCCACAATCGTCGGGATCTTTGAGCGGATCTTCCCTGCCGTTAACGATCTATATAGAGAGAAAATCAGAACCAGAATCGAAAAAGAAAAATTCGCGAGCGTTGCGCAAACGTTTTCGTTACAATGCCCCCGCAAAACAAGGATGCCCCGTAAGGGGCGTTAGCTAAGTTTTTCACGAAAAATTCAGCTAACGCTCTCTGTTATCGTCAAATCCAGGGGATTTACCATGCAACAACGTCGTCCAGTCCGCCGCGCTCTGCTCAGTGTTTCTGACAAAGCCGGTATCGTCGAATTCGCCCAGGCACTTTCCGCACGTGGTGTGGATCTGCTGTCGACAGGGGGCACTGCCCGTCTGTTAGCAGAGAAAGGTCTGCCGGTGACCGAAGTTTCCGATTACACCGGTTTCCCGGAAATGATGGATGGACGCGTCAAAACCCTGCATCCTAAAGTACACGGCGGCATTCTCGGTCGTCGCGGTCAGGATGACGGGATTATGGAACAGCACGGCATCGCCCCCATCGACATGGTGGTTGTTAACCTTTATCCGTTCGCCCAGACCGTTGCCCGCGAAGGCTGCTCACTGGAAGATGCTGTAGAGAACATCGACATCGGCGGGCCGACAATGGTGCGCTCTGCTGCAAAAAACCATAAAGATGTCGCAATCGTTGTAAAGAGCAGCGACTACGACGCCATTATTAAAGAGATGGATGCCAACGACGGTTCTTTGACCCTCGATACCCGTTTCGACCTCGCGATTAAAGCCTTCGAACACACCGCCGCTTACGACAGTATGATTGCCAACTATTTTGGCAGCATGGTTCCGGCCTATCACGGTGAAAGCAAAGACGCCGCGGGTCGCTTCCCGCGGACGCTGAACCTGAACTTCATTAAGAAGCAGGATATGCGCTACGGTGAAAACAGCCACCAGCAGGCTGCATTCTATATAGAAGAGAACGTACAAGAAGCCTCCGTTGCAACCGCTCAGCAGGTTCAGGGCAAAGCACTCTCCTATAACAACATCGCCGATACCGACGCCGCGCTGGAATGTGTGAAAGAGTTCAACGAGCCAGCCTGCGTTATCGTCAAGCACGCGAACCCATGCGGCGTTGCCGTAAGCACCTCTATTCTGGATGCCTACGATCGCGCCTACAAAACCGACCCAACATCTGCCTTCGGCGGCATCATCGCCTTTAACCGCGAACTGGATGCTGAAACGGCGCAGGCCATCATCTCCCGTCAGTTTGTCGAAGTGATCATCGCTCCATCAGCGACCGATGAGGCGCTGAAAATCACCGCTGCCAAGCAAAACGTGCGCGTTCTGACCTGCGGTCAGTGGGCTGAGCGCGTGCCGGGCCTGGACTTCAAACGTGTTAACGGCGGTCTGCTGGTACAGGATCGCGATCTGGGTATGGTCACTGCTGGTGAGCTGCGCGTGGTGACGAAGCGCCAGCCGACCGAACAGGAACTGCGCGACGCGCTGTTCTGCTGGAAAGTCGCGAAGTTCGTTAAATCCAACGCCATTGTTTACGCCAAAGAGAACATGACTATCGGTATTGGCGCAGGCCAGATGAGCCGCGTCTACTCCGCTAAAATTGCCGGGATCAAAGCCGCGGATGAAGGTCTGGAAGTGAAAGGTTCCGCGATGGCGTCCGACGCCTTCTTCCCGTTCCGCGATGGTATTGATGCTGCTGCCGCTGTTGGCGTGAGCTGCGTGATCCAGCCAGGCGGTTCCATCCGTGATGATGAAGTCATTGCCGCTGCTGACGAACACGGCATTGCGATGATCTTCACCGACATGCGCCACTTCCGCCATTAATGGAGCGAGACATGAAAGTATTAGTTATCGGAAACGGCGGGCGCGAGCACGCTCTGGCGTGGAAAGCCGCTCAGTCACCAACAGTGGCAACCGTATTTGTTGCACCGGGTAACGCCGGCACCGCGCTGGAACCGACGCTGCAAAACGTCGCGATCGGCGCAACCGATATTCCGGCACTGCTGAACTTTGCCCAGAGTGAAAAGATTGACCTGACGATCGTCGGCCCGGAAGCGCCGCTGGTGAAAGGCGTGGTCGATACCTTCCGTGCGGTGGGCCTGAAAATCTTCGGTCCAACCGCAGGCGCGGCACAACTGGAAGGTTCAAAAGCGTTCACCAAAGATTTCCTTGCACGTCACCAGATCCCGACGGCCGAATATCAGAACTTTACGGAGATCGAACCAGCTCTCGCTTATCTGCGTGAGAAAGGCGCGCCGATCGTCATTAAGGCTGACGGTCTGGCTGCCGGTAAGGGTGTGATTGTCGCAATGACGCTGGAAGAAGCCGAAGCCGCCGTACATGATATGCTGGCTGGCAACGCGTTTGGCGACGCGGGTCATCGCATCGTGATTGAAGAGTTCCTCGACGGCGAAGAAGCCAGCTTTATCGTGATGGTCGACGGCGAGCACGTCTTGCCGATGGCGACCAGTCAGGATCATAAGCGCGTAGGCGATGGTGATACCGGCCTGAACACCGGCGGGATGGGTGCCTATTCTCCGGCGCCGGTGGTGACGGATGACGTCCACCAGCGCACGATGGAACGCATCATCTGGCCAACCGTCAAAGGCATGGCGGCAGAAGGTAACACCTATACCGGTTTCCTGTATGCCGGTCTGATGATCGACAAACAGGGCAATCCGAAGGTGATCGAATTTAACTGCCGCTTTGGCGATCCGGAAACCCAGCCCATCATGCTGCGTATGAAATCCGATCTGGTTGAGCTTTGCCTTGCTGCCTGCGAAGGCAAACTGGACGAGCAAAAATCAGAGTGGGATGATCGCGCCTCGCTTGGCGTGGTGATGGCAGCGGGCGGTTATCCTGGCGATTATCGCACCGGCGACGTGATCCACGGTTTGCCATTGGAAGAAGTGGCAGATGGCAAAGTGTTCCACGCCGGCACCCGACTGGACGATAACGAGCAGGTTATCACCAGCGGTGGTCGCGTGCTGTGCGTCACTGCGCTGGGGGATACGGTGGCAGAGGCGCAAAAACGCGCCTATGCCTTAATGACCGATATCCACTGGGACGACTGTTTCTGCCGTAAAGACATCGGCTGGCGCGCCATTGAGCGTGAACAGAACTAACGCGACAGTTTCGCCAGCAGCGTCTTTCGCGTAATCCCTAGCTGACGGGCGGCTTCCGTTTTGTTGCCGCCCGTTTTTTCCAGCGCCGCCAGAATCACCTCTTTTTCGACTTCCACCAGCGGCTGAATGGCCTGCTCCGTCATGAGCGGCAGGGGCTGACTCGCGATCGCCAGCGGCAGCTCGCGCTCAGAAATATACTCTCCGGTCAGCAGGACCACTGAACGCTCAATCGCATTTTCCAGCTCACGGATATTCCCCGGCCAGTCGTAGTGAATCAGCAGATCCATCGCCCGTGGGGTAAACCCTTTCACCGCCTTACGGTTACGTTCAGCAAACCGCTGGCGAAAGTGGTCAGCCAACAGGGGGATATCTTCCCGCCGCTGACGCAGCGACGGCGTTTCAATGGTCACTACGTTCAGGCGATAGTAGAGATCCTGACGAAAACGTCCGGCCTGCACCTCTTGTGCCAGATCGCGATGAGTCGCGGCAATCAGGCGGACATCGACCGAGATCGTCTGGTTGCTGCCCACACGCTGAACTTCGCGTTCCTGAATCGCCCGCAGTAACCGCACCTGCATCATCGGCGAGATATCACCAATCTCATCAAGAAACAGCGTGCCGCCATCGGCTTCGACAAAGCGCCCTTCCCGGCGCTTGTCGGCACCGGTAAATGCGCCTTTTTCATGACCGAACAGCTCAGATTCCAGTAGCGACTCGTTGAGCGCCGCGCAGTTCAACGTTATCAGCGGTTTGTCGCTCCGCTCACTGCAGGCATGCAGCGCGCGCGCCACCAGCTCTTTCCCGGTGCCAGAATCTCCATGAATCAATACCGTTGCATCGGAAGGCGCAACCATCGCAATTTCACTCAGCAGTTGCTGCATCGCCGGGCTTTCGCCGACCATCCCAAACTGCGAGGCGGAAACTGACGGCAGCTCGCTGGCAGATGCTCGCGTATGCGCCAGCGCGTTTTCCAGCGTCGTTTGCAGATTGTCAAAATCCAACGGTTTGATTAAGTAATCCTGCGCGCCAGTTTTTAGCGCCTCTACAGCCGTCTCCACGCTGGAAAACGCCGTCATGATCAGCACCGGAATTGCCGGGTTCAGCGTCTTGATCTCTTTCAGCGTTTCGATGCCGTCCATCTCCGCCATGCGTACATCGCACAACACGAGGTCAAAGACGTGTTCACGCACCTGCTCGAGTGCGGCTCGTCCGCTGTAAGCCAGCGCGACGTCATAACCCCATCCTCGCAGTAATGCCTGTAAAATAGTGCAGTGGCTGACGTCGTCATCCACCACCAGAATATCGATCTTTGCGCGAATCATCCTTGTGAATCCTTACGTGTTAACGTCACCGGGAGCCAGAGGGTGAACGTTGCGCCTTTACCTGGCAGGCTATCCGCCTGGATCGTCCCGCCATGCTGTTCAATGATGTTCTGTACCACCGCCAGCCCCAGTCCCGTACCGTCCGCTTTCGTCGTGAAATAAGGGGTGAAAATGGCGGCCAGCTGTTCCGCCGCAATCCCTTTCCCGCTGTCTGCAACGGTGATTTTAACGCGATCGGCTCCGCTTGTGCTTGCCTCAACGCGGATGGTCCCCTGCCGATCGATGGCATGAATCGCGTTCAGATAAAGATTCAGCAACACCTGCGTCAGCCGGTCCGGGTCAGCCTGAACGGGCGGCAGCGCAGGGTCAGACACAAATTGCAGCTCAATCGCCCGACTCTGCGCGTCCTGGCTGACCAGTTGCAGAGAGTGGTCAATTACCGCATTGAGATCCACCGACTGCAAGGACAAGTGCGCGGGCTTCACCAGTTCCAGCAGTTCACTGACCACCCGGTTTAAACGATCGGCCTCTTTCGCCATCACCTGCGCCAGTTCATGCGCTTCACCGCCCGCTGGCGCGCGTTCAGCAAAGTACTTTGCCAGTCCTTTGATGGAAGAGAGCGGATTTCGAATCTCATGCGCGACGCCTGCGGCCAGATGCCCGATCGCCACCAGCTTCTCTTTACGGTTCATCTCATCCTGCAACAGCTGGCGAGAACGCAGGTATCGCCGGTACCAGAAAAACGTCAGGAGGGTCGCCAGCAGCACGGTGGTCAGCGCGAAAAGCATAATCAGCGTATTACGCCACTCACGCGCCTGCGTCACGGCCAACTCACTGGCATCAAAGGCGATAAAAATGAACTGATGAGCAGAACCCGGCATTGCGCCATTACCACGCGACATCCCACGCATCCCGTGTCGTCCAGGGAAAAACAGCGGCTGGAACTGACGATAGATCTCCAGCGCCGGAACGGTCTCCCCCTGCGCATCCGTCGCGTCAAGCGCACGCCAGCGCGCCTCTTCTCCTGGGTGTAATGTGTGCATCTCTGCTGGCGAGTAGAGCGTTTTCCCGACCAGGGCAGGATCGCTGTGCATGACAACGTTGCCCTGCGCATCGGTCACGGCAAACCACAGCACGCCTGGCTGCCCCGCCATCTCTTCGAGCAGCGTTTGCTGCTGAGCATGATGCATCCGCATGCCCATCCCGACGCGCGTCCCCGACTCCAGTGCACGGATTAGCACACTGCCTTTTTCCAGCAGCGTCTGCCGCGCTGCGTCACTTTCACGCCCGTAATCGCGGATCACCATCACGGCAAATAGCCCAACCAGAATCAGGATGATGGCGGGTAGCACCCCGCTCAACCATCGGGCTACCGCATCCTTATGTTCTCGCATCATTCTCATCAGCTCTGAGTGACTCAATCCCTTCTTTTCAGCAGAAATCATGCCACTTTTCGCGGCTCGTATCCCGGTCTTGCCACACAAACTGCCGACAACGCCGGGTAAAAATGACCCACTGCGTCCTTCCGGCGAGTCATTTTTACTCGCTTTGCTGGCCAGTGCATCGCCAGAACCCGCGCCGGGCGGGAAGAATCAGTCTGGCACGGAAGATGCAATACAGAAGATAAGACCACCCACAGGAGGATAAATGATGAAACGGAACACGAAAGCAGGCCTGGCGCTGATCGCCCTCTCTTTGATGGTGCTGGGCTCCAGCCCCGCCCTGGCGCGGCATCACTGGGGGAACGGCGGCGGCATGTGGCAACAAAATGGCAGTGGACTGAGCGCAGAGCAGCAGGCTGCCGCGCAAAAAATCCATAATGACTTTTACAACCAGACTAACGCCCTACGCCAACAACTGATGTCCAAACGCTATGAATACAACGCGCTGTTAGCGACGAATCCGCCGGATACCGCCAAAATCAATGCGGTGGCGAAAGAGATGGAATCCTTAAGACAGTCTCTGGATGAACAACGGGTGAAACGGGATGTTGCCATGGCTCAGGCCGGTGTCCCTGGCGGTATGGGGATGGGTTACGGCGGATGCGGTGGTCGTGGCGGCCACATGGGAATGGGACACTGGTAATGTTTTGCCTGATGGCGCGACGCTTATCAGGCCTACAGAATGTCTGATGTAGGCCGCCATCCGGCACCCATCAAAACGTTTTTTCTTTTGGCTGCCAGTGGCAGAAGTCGGAATTCGCCACCAGCAGAAGCTGTGACCCTTCGGGCGCCTCCAGCCATGCCACGCTGACGTCAACAGATGAATGGCTCTGGCGGCGCTCAATGTGACTCATCGCCCAGGCATCTAAATCCGGTTTAATCGTCTCGCCTTCGCAGGTGGTAACCGTACGTTCAGCGGCATGCCAGCGTCCCTGACGCAAGACCACCCGCCCCTGTCGCAATGCATCGCTGGTCTGGCGGATCTGCTCGGCACGGTAACGGTACAATTCGATTTGGTCGTTCGACAACTGCTGTTTATGACCATCGACTTCGCGCTGCATAAAGCTCAGTTCGCCGCGATCGTCAAAACGCACGCGGATATGCTCCGGCGGTTCGCCATAAATATTGAGTTCTATCAGTGAAAGGGAATCACCCTGCCAGCGGTACTCGCTGGTTGTGGTACTGCCATTACGCCACGGACTGAACACCGAAAGCATATGGACGCCGTCTGATGCGTCTTTACGCCAGATACGCACTGCGCCCTGGTTGTCAGCAAACCCACTGGCGGTAAACGGCGGAAGAGAGGCGTTATGGCTACAGGCCGTTAGCAACAGCACGCCTGCTAACGTCAACGTGCGACGCCAGACAGACGAAAGGGGCGAAGCCGCCCCTTCATTAAAACTGTTCACAGCCACGCGGTCTTACTTAACTGCGTCTTTCAGTGCTTTACCAGAAACAAACGCCGGTACGTTAGCTGCGGCGATTTTGATTTCTTTACCGGTCTGCGGGTTGCGGCCAGTGCGCTCAGCACGGTGGTTCACTTTGAAGGTACCGAAACCAACCAGTTGTACAGCATCGCCTTCTTTCAGAGACTCAGTAATAGCAGCCAGAGTGGATTCCAGAGCAGCTTTAGCCTGGGTTTTGGACAGTTCTGCTTTGTCTGCAATTACATCAATCAGTTGAGTCTTGTTCATAAGTTATCCTTACAATGTGTTTATCGCTTGCTAAGCATCGAGTGCGACGGAAATGCCAGAAAAGCACTCTCCTGCATACACGCACCGATAGCCACTTTTTTTCGCCCTCCAAATGTAGACCAGACGGGGGGCGGAAGGGAAGCCTTCAGGTACGACAATTCAGAAGTTAAATCACGTTTTCGTGTCTTACTGCTGCAAATTTATACCGATATTGCTCTCGCCAGCCTCACGCAGGTCTGCTCTAAGCCCTTTTATCAGCTCAATGTCGCGTTCTTCACAGTCAGCTAAAAGTCGGAATATTTCCCACTGAATATCCCACTCTTGCTCCACCGCCGGGTTATCTTTGAGCTCTTCATCGCTCATTTCTCGACCTGCCTGGGTCATTTCCAGCATCGCAACCGTAGTGATGGACGTCTTGCTGACTTCAATGGCGTGTTCCAGCGTCTCACCGCTCAAACGGGAATGAACCAGCTCGCTTAACGCCACGCAGGCATCAATGGCCGGATAAACCCCATACAAGTCATAATCGTCTGCCGCCGGGATCGCTTCTTCAAACTTCTCCAGTTGGCTGTCGAAATTCACTTTCGCGTCTTTGACCGTCAGCGTTTCCCAGATCAGGTCCAGAATACGGCGGTACACCTGTCCGTCGCCAAACCCGGTCTGTTGGCAGAACATGGCATAGTTCGGGTACATGCGCTCACACAAGCAGGCCATAAACGTGACGTGCTGCCAGCTTTCCAGACGTTCCAGACGCAGATGAATCGGGTTTTGTAACATGATGAATTCTCGAATCAGAAATTAGCGGCAGTGTACCGCAATCAGGGCTGAATTTCCTGCCATCGCATAAACGCCGGACGTTCCGATGCCACCGCATCCGCCCAGCGGGTTGGCTCCGGCAGGCGGTAGCCTTTCATACAGCGCTGCACCCACGCCAGGGCGCTGTCCAACCCGACACGATGGCCCGTAGCGATAAACAGCGGATTACAGCGCGCTTTGCTGCGCCAGACCCATGCCAGTTGCTCACCTTTGTCCATCAGCGGCGCCAGTGCGCCAGGTTCAGCAGAGAGTGGTTCGAACTTGCCGCACAATCTTTTTTTCGCCACACCAATGGTCGGCACATCCACCAACAGTCCGAAATGGCTGGCCACGCCGAGACGGCGCGGATGGGAAATACCGTGACCATCCACAAAGAGCAAATCGGGTTTTTGCGAGAGTTGCTCCCACGCTGCCAGCAACGCGGGATATTCACGGAAGGAGAGAAAGCCGGGGATATAAGGCATGGTGGTGGCGATGCGCGCCACTTTGTATTCAACCAGTTCCAGCGAGGGATATTTCAGCAAAACCATCGCCGCCCGCGTCACCTCTCCGCCCTGTTCAAACCCCACGTCTGCCCCGCCGATCAGATCCGGCGGATCGTTATCAAGTTGATCCACGCGGATTACAGATGAGGCCAGTTCAAGTTGTTGAGCGCGTAGCGACGCGAGGTCCATATGGTCTCCTTAGCGGTGGTATTGCGCGGACAGCCGATGCACCGCCTCCACAAAGGCGCCAGCATGTTCTGGCGGCACGTCCTGGTGGATGCCGTGACCGAGGTTAAAGACGTGGCCTTCCCCCTGGCCGAAACCAGAAAGTATAGACGCCACTTCTTCTTCGATCCGCGCCGTAGGCGCATAGAGCATGGAAGGATCCATGTTGCCTTGTAAAGCAACCTTGTGTCCCACGCGACGACGTGCATCGGCAATATCGGTGGTCCAGTCGAGTCCGAGCGCATCGCAGCCGGTTTCCGCCATCGCTTCCAGCCACTGTCCGCCACCTTTAGTAAACAGCGTCACCGGCACGCGGCGACCGTCGTTTTCACGCAGCAGGCCATCAACGATTTTGTGCATGTAATACAGCGAGAACTGCTGATAATCGCGTCCGGTCAGCACGCCACCCCAGGTGTCGAAAATCATCACCGACTGCGCGCCCGCCTTGATTTGAGCATTCAGATACAGCGTGACGCTCTTCGCCAGCTTATCAAGTAGCGCATGCAGCGTTTTCGGGTCGGCATACATCATCTTTTTAATCACGGTAAAGGCTTTGCTGCTTCCGCCTTCCACCATGTAGGTCGCCAGCGTCCACGGACTGCCGGAGAAGCCGATCAGCGGCACATCGCCTTTTAGCTCGCGACGAATCGTGCGTACCGCGTTCATCACGTAGCCCAGTTCATCTTCCGGATCGGGAACCGGCAGCTTGTCGACATCGGCTTTGCAGGCGACCGGTGCAGTAAAACGCGGACCTTCGCCGGCTTCAAACCAGAGCCCCAGCCCCATCGCATCCGGAATGGTCAGGATATCCGAGAAGAGGATCGCCGCATCAAGCGGATAACGGCGCAGCGGCTGGAGCGTCACTTCGCAGGCCAGCTCGGCATTTTTGCACAGCGACATAAAATCGCCCGCCTCTGCGCGGGTGGCTTTATATTCCGGTAAATAGCGGCCCGCCTGGCGCATCATCCATACCGGGGTGACATCAACGGGCTGGCGCAGCAGCGCACGCAGATAACGATCGTTCTTCAGTTCGGTCATTTTTGCAGTTCCTTATTGCGTCAGGCCGTCAGTGTATCATGTCATTCATACTCAGCCCGACACATTGCCACGGTATCTTCGATCAGACGCCGTGCGACGGTGCCTGGCGGCGGCAGGAGTGGTAGATCATCGTAGCGATACCAGTTAGCCTCCAGCAACTCTTTCGGGTCGATGACAATCTCGCCGCTGTCATACTCCGCCATAAACGCAGTCATCAGCGACATCGGGAAAGGCCACGGCTGCGAGGTGATATAGCGCAGGTTTTTAATTTTAATGCCGCTCTCTTCCATCACCTCACGCGCCACCGCCTGTTCCAGGGTTTCGCCCACCTCAACAAATCCGGCAAGTACGGTATGTACGCCGTTACGATGGCGAACGTGTTGGGCAAGCAGGATCGAATCCTCACGGCGAATGGCGACGATAATGCAGGGGGCGATTTGCGGATAGTAACGTTCACGGCAGTGGGTACAGAGCATCGCCCACTCGGTTTTACTCGGATGCATCAGGTGCCCGCAGTAGCCACAGAATTTATGCGATCGATAAAACTCAGCCAGCTGTACCCCGCGCCCCGCCAGTTGAAACAGCCCCACATCCTGATCGATCACCTGACGAACCGATCCCATCTCGTGACGCCGATGCTGTTGCACCAGCCAGACGGGTTCGCCTTCCCACTCTCCGATTTGCAGCGCTGGCTGCCCGACAAGATCGAAAGTTGCCGCATCGCCGTGTGGCAATTCGCCATGAGGCAACCATAATTTTTGCTCATGGCTGACGATCCACCAGCCGTGATCTAATTTTTCAATTATACGATCCATAGCTCTTGCACTACCTTTGCTTCACTGGCATGTTGATAACATTATTTTTACAATTCCTGCGTGAGCAGTTTTTAAATCTACACTTGCGGAGTCAATCATGCTAAACCAGCTGGAAGACCTGACAGAGCGCGTCAGAGGAAGTAACAAACTGGTTGATCGCTGGCTACATGTACGTAAGCATCTGCTCGTGGCTTACTACAATCTGGTTGGCATTAAGCCTGGCAAAGAATCGTACATGCAACTGAATGAAAAAGCGCTGGATGATTTTTGTCAGAGCCTGGTCGACTACCTCTCCACCGGACACTTCAGTATTTATGAACGTATTCTGCATAAATTGGAAGGTAACGGGCAGCTTTTAAAAGCGACAAAAATTTGGCCGCTACTGGAAGCTAACACACAACGCATCATGGACTACTATGACTCCAGCCTGGAAACGGCGATTGATCACGATAACTGCCTGGAGTTTCAACAGGTTTTATCCGATCTCGGCGAAGCGCTGGAAGCCCGATTTGCGCTGGAAGATAAGCTGATCATGCTGGTCTTTGACGCCATGCATGACAATGCGGTCATCAAACGTCCTGCTTGAGTTCGGCGCACAGAACGCGTAGTTTACCCCTATTGCCTCTTATCAGAGGTTACATCTTGTCGGAGTGCCTGGTGTGAAAACACCGGCTGAGACCGTTAATTCGGGATCCGCGGAACCTGATCAGGTTAAAACCTGCGAAGGGAACAAGAGTAATTCTGCTTTATGCGTAAGCCTTAACGGGCGTCGCACACCTATTACTCATCCGTCGTCTGACAAGCCATCTCCTTACTTTTTTGGAATGAGCTATGTCTGCAACTACCCCTAAATTGTCCCGCCGCGAACAGCGCGCGCAAGCACAACACTTTATCGATACGCTGGAAGGCACAGCCTTCCCGAACTCAAAACGGATCTACATCACCGGTTCACAACATGATCTTCGCGTCCCGATGCGGGAAATTCAGCTTAGCCCGACGCTCATCGGCGGCAGCAAAGCGGAACCGCAGTTTGAAGAGAACGAAGCGATTCCGGTGTACGACACCTCCGGTCCGTATGGTGATCCGGATGTGGCAATTAACGTCCAGCAGGGGCTGACAAAGCTGCGCCAGCCGTGGATTGATGCGCGTAACGACAGCGAAGCCTTAACTGACCGCAGCTCTGTCTATACCAAAGAACGTCTGGCCGACGACGGTCTGGATGAACTGCGTTTCACCGGTTTGCTGACGCCAAAACGCGCGAAAGCAGGCAAATGCGTGACGCAACTGCACTACGCGCGCCAGGGTATCGTAACCCCGGAAATGGAGTTTATCGCCATTCGTGAAAACATGGGCCGTGAACGCATCCGCAGTGAAGTGTTACGCCAGCAGCATCCGGGTGAAGGATTTGGCGCACGCCTGCCGGAGAACATCACGCCGGAATTTGTGCGTGATGAAGTGGCCGCTGGACGAGCTATCATCCCCGCCAACATCAATCACCCGGAATCGGAACCGATGATTATCGGGCGTAATTTCCTGGTGAAGGTGAACGCCAATATCGGCAACTCTGCCGTCACCTCCTCCATCGAAGAAGAAGTGGAGAAACTGGTGTGGTCAACGCGCTGGGGAGCGGACACCGTAATGGACCTCTCCACCGGTCGCTATATCCATGAAACCCGCGAATGGATCCTGCGCAACAGCCCGGTGCCGATCGGTACCGTTCCGATCTACCAGGCGCTGGAGAAGGTCAACGGGATCGCCGAAGATCTGACGTGGGAAGCCTTCCGCGATACGCTGCTGGAGCAGGCCGAACAGGGGGTGGACTACTTCACCATTCATGCCGGTGTACTGCTGCGCTATGTGCCGATGACCGCGAAACGCCTGACAGGGATTGTCTCGCGCGGAGGGTCCATTATGGCGAAATGGTGTCTCTCTCATCACAAAGAGAACTTCCTCTTCCAGCACTTCCGCGAGATTTGTGAAATCTGCGCTGCCTATGACGTGTCGCTGTCGCTCGGCGATGGCCTGCGTCCGGGTTCCCTTCAGGACGCCAACGACGAGGCACAGTTCTCAGAACTGCACACACTGGGCGAACTGACCAAAATCGCCTGGGAGTATGACGTGCAGGTGATGATTGAAGGTCCGGGCCATGTGCCGATGCAGATGATCCGTCGCAACATGACCGAAGAGCTGGAGCACTGTCATGAAGCGCCGTTTTATACCTTAGGTCCGCTGACCACCGATATTGCGCCGGGTTACGACCATTTCACCTCGGGAATTGGCGCAGCGATGATCGGCTGGTTTGGCTGCGCGATGCTCTGCTATGTCACCCCGAAAGAACACCTTGGCCTGCCAAACAAAGAAGATGTGAAACAGGGGCTGATTACCTACAAGATTGCCGCCCATGCCGCCGATCTGGCGAAAGGGCATCCGGGGGCGCAAATCCGTGATAACGCGATGTCCAAAGCGCGCTTTGAATTCCGCTGGGAAGACCAGTTTAATCTGGCGCTCGATCCGTTTACCGCCCGCGCTTACCACGATGAAACCCTGCCGCAGGAATCCGGCAAAGTCGCGCACTTCTGCTCCATGTGCGGCCCGAAATTCTGCTCAATGAAAATCAGTCAGGAAGTCCGTGACTACGCCGCCGCGCAGACCATCGAAGTGGGGATGGCGGATATGTCAGAAAACTTCCGCGCCAAAGGCGGAGAAATCTACCTCAAGCGGGAGGAAGTCTGATGATTCAACCCGATTTCCCAACGGTTCCTTTTCGCCTGGGCCTCTATCCGGTTGTCGACAGCGTAACGTGGATTGAACGCCTACTGGATGCGGGCGTGCGTACGCTCCAGTTGCGCATCAAAGATAAGCGTGATGAAGAGGTGGAAGCCGATGTGGTGGCCGCCATCAAACTGGGGCGGAAATACAACGCCCGTCTGTTTATTAACGATTACTGGCGGCTGGCGATCAAACACCGCGCCTATGGCGTGCATCTGGGTCAGGAAGATCTGGAAACCACCGAACTGAAGGCGATTCAGGCGGCGGGATTACGCCTGGGCGTCTCGACACACGACGATATGGAGATCGACGTAGCGCTGGCGGCACGTCCCTCCTACATCGCGCTGGGCCACGTTTTCCCGACGCAGACTAAGCAGATGCCGTCCGCGCCGCAAGGACTGGAACAACTCGCACGGCATATCAATCGTCTGAATGATTATCCTACCGTCGCCATTGGCGGTATCAGCCTGGAGCGCGCCCCCGCCGTGCTGGCGACTGGTGTAGGGAGTATTGCGGTGGTCAGCGCCATTACCCAGGCCGAAGACTGGCGGGCGGCCACCGCGCAATTGCTGGCGATAGCAGGAGCAGGCGATGAATGACCGTGACTTTATGCGCTATAGCCGTCAGATCCTGCTGGGCGATATCGCCATTGACGGTCAGCAAAAGCTGCTTGCCAGCCGTGTGCTGATCGTCGGGCTGGGCGGATTAGGCTCACCGGCCGCGCTGTATCTGGCAGGAGCCGGTGTCGGCACGCTGGTGCTGGCTGACGACGATGAGGTTCATCTCAGCAACCTGCAGCGGCAGATCCTGTTCACCACGGATGACATTGCCCGCGCTAAATCGCAGGTTGCACAGCAGCGGCTGGCACGACTCAATCCGGATATCGAACTGCTCTCGCTGACGCAGCGTCTGAGTGGAGAGGCGCTCAGGCATGCAGTGGCGCAAGCGGATGTCGTGCTCGACTGCACCGACAACATGGCGACGCGTCAGGAAATTAACGCCGCCTGCGTGGCGCTCGATACCCCGCTGATCACCGCCAGCGTGGTCGGTTTTGGCGGCCAGTTGATGGTGTTGACGCCGCCCTGGTCACAAGGCTGCTATCGCTGCTTATGGCCGGATGACGCGGAACCCGAACGCAATTGCCGTACCGCAGGCGTTGTCGGCCCCGTCGTCGGGATGATGGGGACCCTGCAGGCACTCGAGGCAATCAAGCTCCTAAGCGGTATGGAGATACCCGGCGGCGAATTGCGCCTGTTTGACGGCAAAACCAGCCAATGGCGCAGCCTGGCATTACGCCGCGCCAGCGGGTGCCCAGTGTGTGGAGGGCGACATGCGAATACAGTTCAATGATGAGCCAATGCAGTGTGCAGAAGGACTCTCCGTACATACACTGCTGACGCAATTGAATCAGTTAAAACCCGGCGCCGCACTGGCGCTGAATCAACAGATCCTGCCCCGCGAGCAGTGGGAGCAGCACATCGTGCAGGAAGGCGACCAGATCCTGCTTTTTCAGGTTATCGCAGGGGGTTGAAATGTTACGAATTGCAGATAAAACGTTTGATTCGCATCTGTTCACGGGCACGGGTAAGTTTGCATCACCAGCATTAATGATTGACGCGATCCGCGCCTCCGGTAGCCAACTGGTGACGCTGGCCATGAAGCGTGTGGATTTGCGCCAGCAAAATGACGCCATCCTGGCTCCTCTTATCGACGCGGGCGTCACGCTGTTGCCCAACACCTCCGGGGCGAAAACGGCAGAAGAGGCAATCTTTGCCGCACAGCTTGCGCGCGAGGCGCTCGGTACCCATTGGCTGAAGCTGGAAATTCATCCCGATGCGCGCTGGTTGCTGCCGGACCCCATTGAAACGCTGAAAGCCGCCGAGGCACTGGTAAAACAAGGATTTGTGGTGCTGCCTTACTGCGGTGCGGATCCGGTGCTGTGTAAACGGCTGGAAGAGGTGGGCTGTGCGGCAGTGATGCCGCTCGGCGCGCCGATTGGCTCTAATCAGGGGCTGGAAACCCGGGCCATGCTGGAGATTATTATCCAGCAGTCCACCGTTCCGGTCGTGGTGGATGCCGGAATCGGCGTACCCAGCCACGCCACGCAGGCGCTGGAAATGGGCGCGGACGCCGTGCTGGTGAATACGGCGATTGCCGTGGCGGACGATCCGGTGATGATGGCCCGCGCTTTCCGTCTGGCGGTAGAAGCCGGCCTTCTGGCGCGTCAGGCAGGACCGGGTAGTCGCAGCCGTCAGGCGCAGGCCACCAGCCCACTGACCGGTTTTCTGGAGATCCCGGTATGAAAACGTTCACCGACCGCTGGCAGCAACTCGACTGGGACGACATCCGCCTGCGCATCAACAGCAAAACGTCCGCTGACGTTGAGCGGGCGCTAAATGCCCCCCACCCCAGCCGCGACGATATGATGGCACTGCTGTCACCTGCAGCGAGCGCATACCTTGAACCGCTGGCACAGCGGGCGCAGACGCTGACCCGCCAGCGCTTCGGCAATACGGTGAGTTTTTACGTCCCGCTGTATCTCTCCAATCTGTGCGCTAACGACTGTACCTACTGCGGTTTTTCGATGAGTAACCGCATCAAGCGCAAGACGCTGAATGAAACGGACATTATCCGGGAGTGTGCGGCGATCCGCGAGCTGGGTTTCGAACATCTCCTGCTGGTCACCGGCGAGCATCAGGCAAAGGTCGGAATGGACTATTTCCGTCGCCACTTGCCCACCATTCGCCAGCAGTTTTCGTCATTACAGATGGAAGTTCAACCGTTAGCCGAGGCGGAATATGCCGAACTGAAAACGCTGGGACTCGACGGCGTGATGGTCTATCAGGAAACGTATCACGACGCGATGTACGCGCAGCACCATCTGAAAGGGAGAAAACAAGATTTCTTCTGGCGGCTGGAAACGCCGGACCGACTGGGGCGCGCCGGTATCGACAAAATCGGCCTCGGGGCGCTGATTGGTCTTTCCGACAACTGGCGGGTGGACTGCTATATGGTTGCAGAGCATTTGCTGTGGCTTCAGCAGCACTACTGGCAAAGCCGTTACTCGATTTCGTTCCCGCGCCTGCGTCCGTGCGCTGGCGGTATTGAGCCCGCCTCAATCATGGATGAGCGCCAACTGGTACAAACCATTTGCGCGTTCCGTCTGCTGGCACCGGAAATTGAGCTGTCGTTGTCGACGCGGGAGTCGCCCTGGTTTCGAGACCACGTGATCCCGCTGGCGATTAACAACGTCAGCGCGTTCTCGAAAACCCAGCCTGGCGGGTATGCGGACAATCATCCTGAACTGGAACAGTTCGCGCCACATGACAACCGCCGTCCCGAAACTGTCGCCGATGCACTTTCCGCGCAGGGGCTTCAGCCGGTATGGAAAGACTGGGATGCGTATCTGGGGCGCGCTTCGCAAAGGCGATGAACCGTCTTGCAAACGGGTAACCATTTTACGAGCCGCGACGAAAGAGAGAAAACGAGAGGTTGTTGTTAGCCTCTCACTTTTTTAACGTATCACCGTCAGCCTTAACGCTGTCCAGGGCGAAGAGCTTCTTCCTCGTTTCGCCCTGCCTTCACCGAAATCAGCGAGATAAAACACCAATTTCAGCCAAAAATGGCCACTGGGGTGTACACTTCTTAAGATAAATCACCTCGACTTATATCAGCGAGATTATAATTGCCTACATTCTTCCTGATATGCAGAGCCACATTGTTGGCTTCACTTCGCACTTCTCTTCGGGATTTACACTTTCTGGATAAGTACAGTAATGGCACGTCATAACAGAAAACTTTCATTCACGACGCCAATATTGGTGAGCTTTACGGGGATCATACTCAGCTTTCTATTGATCGCCATATTCATAACTTTTACGCAGAAGAATGATTTTCTTGAAGATTATCATGGCATAAATCGGAATTTCACCCATAACCTGGCGGTGAACTATACCGAGTCTTTGCTACGCGAAAATGATTATATCCTTGGTCGGGCGGCGACCTACTTTTCTCGTAATGACCACCTGAACGACACGGTTAACCTTGACCCGGAACAAGGTCTGAAAACCATCATGCAATTGCAGACGCTGATGCCCTCAGTCTCCTCGATCTCATTGGTAGATATAGAAGGCCATTACCTGCGCGCGCCCCAGGTGCTAAATACCGAACGCAGCACAACATTCGACGTGAAATCGCGTCCCTGGTTTATGGATCAGGCTGAAGCCAGTACCTTTAGCAACTATACCGCCCCCTACATTGACTATTTTACGCACCACCCTACGGTGACGATCTACAAACCGGTCATCTCTCCCGAAGGGAAAATGAAAGGTACGATTGCGTTTCATCTTGATCTGACGTCAATGGGTTACGCATTGCGCCAGATGGTGGCTCCCGTCCAGGGCGAGTTCTATGTGGTCGACCGTGATGGAAAAGTGGTACTGCATCCGGATACAGGCGCGCTGTTTAAACAGTATGTCAGTAAAAAAACCATGAGCCGGATGACCAGCGGTGAAGGACATCTGTACGACCCGGACACTCAGGACTGGTACTACTACTATTCGTTCACCAACCCGGACTGGTTTGTGATTTATCGGGTTTCAGATACAACCCTCGTCGATCTGACACGTCATGAGACCAACATTGTGGTCTGGGGATTTGCCCTTGCGGCGATCATCATTGCGCTGTTTGGTCTCTATCTTCGCCACGCTTCACGCACGGTGCTGATGAATATCATCAACGCAATCAAGACCGGCGATGTGAAACGCGCACCGCGCCTTGAAGCAATGCTGAGCAAAGCTATCGAGTCCAATAAGGAGCGCGAACTGGCTTACGTTCGACAGGCGACCATTGATGCCCTGACCGGTTGTAAAAACCGCCGCGCTTTTGATAGCGATATCGTCGCGCTGATGAACGATCACCAACCGTTCGTCCTGGCACTGGTGGATATTGATAATTTTAAATCTATCAATGATACCTGGGGACATTTGAATGGCGACATCGTCCTGCGTAACGTCGCGCGCGAAGGGATTCAGATCATGCAACCCGCCGCCGTTTCTGTCTATCGCTATGGCGGTGAGGAGTTTGCCGTGCTGTTCTCGGGTGAGCAATTGAACAACGCGCATACCCTACTGGAACGCTGGCGCATTGAGGTCGCGCAGCGCTCATGGCGTGAAGAGGGTCTGCACGTCACCTTTAGCGCCGGACTCGGGGAATGGAATCTGGAAGCGCAGGAACAGCTGATCATGCGTGTAGATGAAGCGCTATACAAAGCCAAACAGGAAGGAAAAAACCGGATTATTGTCGCGAATCGCTGATCATCCCCTCTCTGCAACGCCCGTTACGACGGGCTTTTTTTCATTTTGAGAAAAACCGCAACCGGTTTCATTATTTGTGCGATTTCTTTGTGATGCTTTACACACATTCGCGGTAAGGCGGTTGTTCTCATCACTCGCTCGGACTAAAGATGAAGTATCAATGGAACCGTGAGAGCGAACTATGAAGAATATCGTTTTATGCTGTGCCGCCGGTATGTCCACCAGCATGCTGGTACAACGAATGAAAGATGCCGCTCAGAAGAAAGGGATCGAAGTGACGATCAAGGCTGTACCTGTCGCAGAGTTTAAAGAGAATATTGCCACGGCGGACATCGTCCTGTTGGGCCCGCAGGTCAAGTATGAGCAGGCAAAATTGCAGGCGCTGGCCGATCCGCTCGGTAAGAAAGTCGCCGTGATCGACATGATGGATTACGGCATGATGAAAGGCGATGCCGTGCTGGAAAAAGCCCTGAAGCTGATGGAGCCCTAACATGGAAGAGTTAGAAACCATCATTATGGAACTGCTGGTTAATGCCGGAGCCGCACGAAGCCAGGCATTGACCGCCCTGCAACTGGCTCGCAAAGGCGACTTTGCCGGTGCCGAACAGGCGATGGAAGAGTCACGCGATTACGTCAAACTGGCGCATAAAATCCAGACGCAACTGATCGGGATCGATGAAGGAACCGGTAAGCTGCCGGTGAATCTGATCACCGTCCACTCGCAGGACCATCTGATGAACGCGATGGTGATTCAGGATCTGGCAGGTGACATGATTGAACTGTATCGCCGAATCCCGCTGGCAAACTGATAAAAAAGCCTGGTGGCGCTACGCTTACCGGGCCTACAAAAACGCCATAAAAAAACCCGCCGAAGCGGGTTTTTTACTGTCAGGCAGTCAACGATTACTCGTTGTCAGAACCACCCAGACCTGCGTTCAGCAGTTCTGCCAGGCTGGCAGAGGCATCTTCTGCAGTCACCTGCGGTGCAGCCGGAAGTTCACCCGCAGCACGGCGACGCATACGATCCTGGTGGTACGCATAACCGGTACCCGCCGGGATCAGACGACCTACGATAACGTTCTCTTTCAGGCCACGCAGTTCGTCGCGTTTACCCGCAACGGCTGCTTCGGTCAGGACACGCGTGGTCTCCTGGAACGATGCGGCAGAGATGAACGACTCGGTTGCCAGAGACGCTTTGGTGATACCCAGCAGATCGCGGGAGAACGTGGCGCCCACTTTGCCGTTCGCTTCCAGTTCGCGGTTAGCGATCTTGACGCGGGAGTATTCAACCTGTTCGCCTTCCAGGAAGTCGGAACTACCAGCGCTTTCGATGGTGGCTTTACGCAGCATCTGACGAACGATAACTTCGATGTGTTTATCGTTAATCTTAACGCCCTGCAGACGGTATACGTCCTGAACTTCGTTAACGATGTAACGAGTTACAGCATGAACACCACGCAGACGCAGAATGTCGTGCGGCGCTTCCGGACCGTCGGAAACCACGTCACCACGTTCTACACGTTCACCTTCGAACACGTTGAGCTGACGCCATTTCGGAATCATCTCTTCGTACGGATCGCTACCGTCTACCGGGGTGATAACCAGACGACGTTTCCC
Source organism: Citrobacter sp. RHB35-C17 (assembly GCF_013816795.1). Lineage (NCBI taxonomy): Bacteria > Pseudomonadati > Pseudomonadota > Gammaproteobacteria > Enterobacterales > Enterobacteriaceae > Citrobacter > Citrobacter sp. RHB35-C17. The sequence continues at coordinate 4,402,695 of NZ_CP057150.1, forward strand.
TTTGGTTTCTTTACCGAAGGAAATAATACCGCTGATTTCAGCCAGGATTGCCGGCTCTTTCGGACGACGTGCTTCGAACAGGTCCGCAACGCGCGGCAGACCACCGGTGATGTCCTTGGTACCGCCGGATTCCTGCGGAACACGCGCCAGGGTGTCACCAGAACTGATCTGTACGCCATCTTCCAACTGAACAATCGCTTTACCCGGCAGGAAGTACTGCGCAGGCATGTCGGTACCCGGGATCAGTACGTCGTTACCCTGAGCATCAACGATTTTCAGTGCAGGACGCAGATCTTTACCACCGGTAGTACGTTCTGCGGAATCCAGAACCACCAGAGAAGACAGACCGGTTAACTCGTCGGTCTGACGCGTAATGGTCTGGCCGTCGATCATGTCAGTGAAGCGGACAAAACCACTCACTTCCGTGATAACCGGCATGGTGTGCGGATCCCAGTTTGCTACGGTTTCACCGCCGGCAACCTGCTCACCATCACCTTTCGCCATCACAGAGCCGTAAGGCACTTTATAGCTTTCTTTGGTACGACCGAATTCGTCGATCAGTTTCAGCTCAGTGTTACGGGAGGTGATCACCAGTTTACCGCTGGAGTTCACAACCGACTTCGCATTGCTCAGACGGATGCTACCTTTGTTTTTCACCTGGATGCTGGATTCAGCAGCCGCACGAGATGCCGCACCACCGATGTGGAACGTACGCATCGTCAGCTGTGTACCCGGCTCACCGATGGACTGTGCCGCGATAACGCCGATAGCTTCACCTTTGTTGATGATGTGGCCACGCGCCAGGTCACGACCATAGCAGTGCGCACATACACCAAAGTCGGTGTCACAGGATACAACAGAGCGAACTTTCACAGAGTCAACGGAGTTCGCTTCCAGCAGATCACACCACTGTTCATGCAGCAGCGTGTTGCGCGGAACCAGAATATCCGCCGTACCCGGCTTCAGAATGTCTTCTGCGGTTACACGACCCAGAACGCGATCGCGCAATGGCTCTTTAACATCACCACCCTCGATAACCGGGGTCATGGTGATACCTTCCAGCGTGCCACAGTCGTCTTCGGTAACAACCAGATCCTGTGCAACGTCAACCAGACGACGCGTCAGGTAACCGGAGTTCGCTGTTTTCAGTGCGGTATCCGCCAGACCTTTACGCGCACCGTGCGTGGAGATGAAGTACTGGAGTACGTTCAGACCTTCACGGAAGTTCGCGGTGATCGGCGTTTCGATGATGGAGCCATCCGGCTTCGCCATCAGACCACGCATACCCGCCAGCTGACGAATCTGTGCAGCAGAACCACGCGCACCGGAATCGGCCATCATGTAGATGCTGTTGAAGGAAACCTGCTGCTCTTCCTGACCGTCACGGTTAATCACGGTTTCGGTTTGCAGGTTATCCATCATCGCTTTGGAAACGCGATCGTTCGCCGCAGCCCAGATATCGATCACTTTGTTGTAACGTTCGCCGGCGGTGACCAGACCAGACTGGAACTGTTCCTGGATCTCAGCCACTTCAGCTTCCGCTTCAGAGATGATCTCGTGTTTTTTCTCCGGGATGACCATGTCATCGATACCAACGGATGCACCTGAACGCGCTGCATAAGCAAAGCCGGTATACATTGTCTGGTCAGCGAAGATAACGGTCGGCTTCAGGCCCAGAATACGGTAACAGGTGTTCAGCATCTTGGAGATGGCTTTCTTACCCAGCGCCTGGTTGACGATGGAGAAAGGCAGACCTTTCGGTACGATCATCCACAGGATTGCACGACCTACCGTCGTATCAATCAGGCTGGTTTTCGCAACGAACTCGCCGTTAGCATCTTTTTCGTATTCGGTGATACGCACTTTAACGCGCGCATGCAGAGAGGCCAGGCCAGCGCGATAAATACGCTCAGCTTCTTTCGGGCCAGTCAGCACCATGCCTTCGCCTTTGGCGTTAACACAGTCACGGGTCATGTAGTACAGACCCAGTACAACGTCCTGAGACGGAACGATGATAGGTTCGCCGTTCGCCGGGGACAGGATGTTGTTGGTAGACATCATCAGCGCACGCGCTTCGAGCTGGGCTTCCAGCGTCAGCGGTACGTGAACAGCCATCTGGTCACCATCGAAGTCGGCGTTATATGCCGCACAAACCAGCGGGTGCAGCTGGATAGCTTTACCTTCGATAAGAACAGGTTCAAACGCCTGGATACCCAGACGGTGCAGTGTTGGTGCACGGTTCAGCAGTACCGGGTGTTCGCGGATCACTTCGTCCAGGATATCCCAAACGACAGCTTCTTCACGCTCAACCATTTTCTTCGCGGCTTTGATGGTGGTGGCGAGGCCACGCAGTTCCAGCTTGCCGTAGATGAACGGTTTGAACAGCTCCAGTGCCATTTTCTTCGGCAGACCGCACTGATGCAGACGCAGGTATGGACCTACGGTGATAACAGAACGACCGGAGTAGTCAACACGCTTACCGAGCAGGTTCTGACGGAAACGACCCTGTTTACCTTTGATCATATCGGCCAAAGATTTCAGAGGACGTTTGTTAGAACCGGTGATCGCACGACCGCGACGACCGTTATCCAGCAGGGCGTCAACCGCTTCCTGCAGCATACGTTTTTCGTTGCGTACGATGATGTCCGGCGCAGCCAGATCCAGCAGACGTTTCAGACGGTTGTTACGGTTGATCACGCGACGATACAGATCGTTTAGATCCGACGTAGCGAAACGACCACCATCCAGCGGAACCAGCGGACGCAGATCTGGCGGCAGAACCGGCAGAACGGTCAGGATCATCCACTCTGGCTTATTGCCAGACTGAACGAACGCTTCCAGCAGCTTGATACGCTTGGTCAGCTTCTTACGTTTGGTTTCGGAGTTGGTTTCGTTCAGCTCTTCACGCAGAGTTTCACACTCTTGCTCCAGATCCATGCTCTTCAGCAAGGCCTGGATCGCTTCCGCACCCATCTTCGCGTCAAATTCGTCACCGAACTCTTCCAGCGCATCCAGATACTGTTCTTCAGTCAGGATCTGCTGGCGTTCCAGATTGGTCATACCGCCTTCGATAACCACATAGGATTCGAAGTACAGTACGCGTTCGATATCGCGCAGCGGCATATCGAGCAGCAGGCCGATACGGGACGGCAGAGATTTCAGGAACCAGATGTGAGCAGTCGGGGACGCCAGCTCGATGTGGCCCATACGCTCACGGCGTACTTTAGTCTGGGTCACTTCAACGCCGCACTTCTCACAGATCACACCGCGGTGTTTCAGGCGCTTGTACTTACCGCACAGGCACTCATAGTCTTTTACCGGCCCAAAGATACGGGCGCAGAAAAGGCCGTCACGCTCAGGTTTGAACGTACGGTAGTTAATGGTTTCCGGCTTCTTAACTTCACCGAAAGACCATGAACGGATCATGTCTGGCGAAGCCAGAGCAATTTTGATCGCATCAAACTCTTCGGTTTTAGTTTGCGCTTTCAGAAACTTTAATAAGTCTTTCACGGATTTGCTCCCGTCGGAGTTAGCACATTCCGCTGCCGGGTGTTATCCCGGCAGCAGTGACCTGTTTGAGCGAGAATTACTCGTCTTCCAGTTCGATGTTGATACCCAGCGAACGAATCTCTTTCAACAGTACGTTGAAGGATTCCGGCATGCCCGGTTCCATCTGATGGTTGCCATCTACGATGTTCTTATACATCTTAGTACGGCCGTTCACGTCATCAGACTTAACGGTGAGCATTTCCTGCAGGGTGTATGCCGCGCCGTATGCTTCCAGCGCCCACACTTCCATCTCCCCGAAGCGCTGACCACCGAACTGCGCCTTACCACCCAGCGGCTGCTGAGTAACCAGGCTGTAGGAACCGGTGGAACGAGCGTGCATCTTATCGTCGACCAGGTGGTTCAGTTTCAGCATGTACATGTAACCTACGGTTACCGGACGCTCGAACTGCTCACCCGTACGGCCGTCGAACAGCGTGATCTGACCGGAAGTCGGCAGGTCACCCAGTTTCAGCAGCTCTTTAATTTCCGCTTCTTTCGCACCGTCGAACACCGGCGTTGCGATTGGCATACCTTTGCGCAGGTTTTCAGCCAGACGCAGAACTTCTTCATCGCTGAAGGTATTCAGGTCAACTTTCTGACGAACGTCAGCACCCAGATCGTACGCACGCTGGATGAACTCGCGCAGTTTCGCGACTTCCTGCTGCTGTTTCAGCATGGCGTTGATCTTATCGCCGATACCTTTCGCAGCCATACCCAGGTGGGTTTCCAGAATCTGACCGATGTTCATACGAGACGGTACGCCCAGCGGGTTCAGTACGATATCTACCGGCGTACCGTTAGCATCGTGCGGCATATCTTCGATCGGGTTGATCTTAGAAATGACACCCTTGTTACCGTGACGACCTGCCATCTTGTCACCAGGCTGGATACGGCGTTTAACGGCCAGATAGACCTTAACAATCTTCAGCACGCCCGGTGCCAGATCGTCGCCTTGGGTGATTTTGCGGCGTTTCGCTTCGAGTTTTTTCTCGAACTCGTGTTTCAGTTCGTCGTACTGCTCAGCCAGTTGTTCCAGCTGATTTTGTTTCTCTTCATCGGTCAGGCCGAGTTCCAGCCAGCGATCGCGAGGCAGTTTGTCGAGCTTCTCAGCTTCAACACCACCGGCAACCAGCACAGCATAGATACGGCTGAACAGGCCAGCTTCGAGGATCTGCAGTTCTTCAGACAGGTCTTTCTTCGCCTGCTTCAGCTGCATCTCTTCGATTTCCAGCGCACGTTTGTCTTTTTCTACGCCATCGCGAGTAAAGACCTGAACGTCGATAACCGTACCGGAAACACCGTTTGGTACGCGCAGAGAAGAGTCTTTAACGTCAGACGCTTTCTCACCGAAGATCGCACGCAGCAGTTTTTCTTCTGGCGTCAGCTGGGTTTCACCTTTCGGCGTTACCTTACCCACCAGAATGTCGCCGCCGGTCACTTCCGCACCGATGTAAACGATACCGGATTCATCCAGTTTGGAGAGCGCAGCTTCACCCACGTTCGGGATGTCAGCGGTGATCTCTTCCGGCCCCAGCTTGGTGTCACGGGACACGCACGCCAGTTCCTGAATGTGGATGGTGGTGAAACGGTCTTCCTGGACAACACGCTCGGAAACGAGGATGGAGTCTTCGAAGTTGTAACCGTTCCACGGCATGAACGCGACGCGCATGTTCTGACCGAGCGCCAGTTCACCGAGGTCGGTGGACGGACCGTCTGCCAGTACATCACCACGTTCAACCGGCTCGCCCAGAGAGACACACGGCATCTGGTTGATACAGGTGTTCTGGTTAGAACGGGTGTATTTGGTCAGGTTGTAGATGTCGATACCCGCTTCGCCCGGGTACATCTCGTCTTCGTTAACTTTGATAACGATACGGGAAGCATCCACGTACTGAACGGTACCGCCACGTTTAGCCACCGCAGTAACACCGGAGTCAACGGCAACAGCACGTTCCATACCGGTACCTACCAGCGGCTTATCAGCGCGCAGAGTCGGAACCGCCTGACGTTGCATGTTCGCACCCATCAATGCACGGTTGGCGTCATCGTGTTCCAGGAACGGGATCAGGGACGCACCGACGGAAACCACCTGCTGAGTGGAAACGTCCATGTAGTCAACCTGGTCACGGCTGAACAGGCTGGATTCACCTTTGCTACGGCAGGTCACCAGATCTTCTACGAAGTGGCCATCGTCATCCAGGTTGGAGTTCGCCTGAGCGATAACGAAGTTACCTTCTTCAATAGCAGACAGGTAATGAATCTCATCTGTCACAACGCCATCAACCACGCGACGATACGGCGTCTCGAGGAAGCCATATTCGTTAGTCTGTGCGTACACGGACAGGGAGTTGATCAGACCGATGTTCGGACCTTCAGGCGTTTCGATTGGACATACGCGACCATAGTGCGTCGGGTGTACGTCTCGAACTTCAAAGCCAGCGCGCTCACGCGTCAGACCGCCTGGGCCGAGTGCAGAGATACGGCGTTTGTGCGTAATCTCAGACAGCGGGTTGTTCTGGTCCATAAACTGAGACAGCTGGCTGGAACCGAAGAACTCTTTCACTGCTGCAGAAATCGGTTTGGCGTTGATCATGTCCTGAGGCATCAGGGTATCCAGATCGCCCAGAGACAGACGCTCTTTCACCGCACGCTCAACACGTACCAGGCCAACGCGGAATTGGTTTTCCGCCATTTCGCCTACGGAACGGATACGACGGTTGCCGAGGTGGTCGATATCATCGACTTCGCCTTTACCGTTACGGATATCGATGAGCTTCTTCATCACTTCGATGATGTCGTCTTTGCTCAGGATACCGGAACCTTCGATTTCGTCGCGCAGCAGAGAACGGTTGAACTTCATACGACCGACCGCAGACAGGTCATAACGGTCTTCAGAGAAGAACAGGTTCTCAAACAGGCTTTCAGCCGCTTCACGTGTCGGCGGCTCACCCGGGCGCATCATGCGGTAGATTTCTACCAGCGCGCTCAGACGATCGTTAGTTGGGTCGACGCGTACGGTTTCAGAAATGTACGGGCCGTGATCCAGATCGTTGGTGAACAGGGTTTCGATACGTTTGTGGCCAGACTGGCTCAGCTTAGCCAGCAGATCCAGGCTCAGCTCCATGTTCGCCGGGCAGATCAGCTCGCCAGTGGATTCGTCAACGTAATCTTTCGCAGCCACTTTGCCCGCAATGTACTCAACCGGAACTTCGATATGTTTGATATCGTCTTTTTCCAGTTGGCGGATGTGACGCGCAGTGATGCGGCGGCCTTTTTCAACGTAGATTTTACCGTTCGCTTCGATATCGAAGGAGGCGGTTTCACCACGCAGACGTTCAGGCACCAGCTCCATCTGCAGCTTGTTGTCGCGAATCTCGAAAATCACTTTTTCGAAGAACAGATCCAGGATCTGCTCAGTGGTGTAGTTCAGCGCACGCAGAATAATGGTCGCAGGCAGTTTACGGCGACGGTCGATACGTACGAACAGGTTGTCTTTCGGATCGAATTCGAAGTCCAGCCAGGAACCACGGTAAGGAATGATGCGCGCGTTATACAGCACTTTACCCGAAGAGTGGGTTTTACCTTTGTCGGAGTCAAAGAAGACGCCCGGACTACGGTGCAGCTGAGAAACGATAACACGCTCAGTACCGTTGATAACAAAGGTACCGTTGTCGGTCATGAGCGGAATTTCGCCCATGTAGACTTCTTGTTCTTTAATGTCTTTAACGGTGCCTTCCGGCGCTTCGCGCTCGTAGATCACCAGACGCAGTTTTACGCGCAGCGGTGCGGAATAGGTCACGCCACGGATCTGACATTCCTGAACGTCAAACACCGGTTCGCCAAGACGGTAGCTGACGTATTGCAGCTCGGAATTACCGCTATAGCTCTGAATCGGGAATACGGAACGGAAGGCGGCTTCCAGACCATACTGCCCCTCAGGATCTTGCTCGATAAACTTCTGAAACGAGTCAAGCTGGATAGAAAGGAGATAAGGCACATCCAGAACTTGTGGACGTTTACCAAAATCCTTACGAATACGTTTTTTCTCGGTATAGGAGTAAACCATAGGGTTCCTCAGCTCGCTGACAAGTCGACCCATCTGTCCATTGAGCGGACAGTTTGTGCAACACTATTTTGTTGACCGGAAAATCGAATACTTTCCGCAATGCCTGTTGCTATCACGCTTAAACCATTTCATTGCGATTTACACAGAACGGACGCTCTGTCGCAGTATATTAAGTCGTCGATAGAAACAAGCATTGAAAGGCACAGCAGTAGTCAAACAGTGTGAAACGCTACTGGCGCCTTACAGCGCAAAAAGGCTGGTGACCAAAAAGTCACCAGCCATCAGCCTAATTTCTCAGGCTGCAACCGGAAGGGTTGGCTTATTTAACTTCAACTTCAGCGCCAGCTTCTTCCAGAGATTTTTTCAGTGCTTCTGCGTCATCTTTGCTCACGCCTTCTTTCAGAGCGGCCGGAGCAGATTCTACCAGGTCTTTAGCTTCTTTCAGACCCAGGCCAGTTGCGCCACGTACTGCTTTGATTACAGCAACTTTGTTAGCGCCAGCAGCTTTCAGAATTACGTCGAATTCAGTTTTTTCTTCAGCAGCTTCAACCGGGCCAGCAGCTACAGCAACAGCAGCAGCAGCGGAAACACCGAATTTTTCTTCCATTGCAGAGATCAGTTCTACAACGTCCATTACGGACATAGCGGATACTGCTTCAATGATTTGATCTTTAGTGATAGACATTTAAATTGTTCCTGAATATCAGAATAAGTTTATACGTAAGCAGATGCTTTAAAAAGATAACTGCGATTAAGCAGCTTCTTTCGCATCGCGTACAGCAGCCAGAGTACGAACCAGTTTGCCAGCCGAAGCTTCTTTCATGGTTGCCATCAGGCGTGCAATTGCTTCTTCGTAGGTCGGCAGAGTTGCCAGGCGGTCGATCTGAGACGCCGGGATCAGCTCACCTTCAAAGGCAGCGGCTTTGACCTCAAATTTTGCATTCGCTTTCGCGAACTCTTTGAACAGACGAGCAGCAGCGCCCGGGTGTTCCATAGAGTATGCAATCAGGGTCGGACCAACAAACGTGTCTTTCAGGCACTCGAACGGAGAACCTTCAACAGCACGACGCAGCAGGGTGTTACGAACAACACGCATGTAAACGCCAGCTTCACGACCTGCTTTACGCAGTTCAGTCATTTTATCTACAGTCACGCCACGGGAATCCGCAACTACTGCAGACAGCGCGCCTTTGGCTACTTCGCTGACTTCAGCAACAATCGCTTGTTTGTCTTGAAGATTTAAAGCCATTAGCTTTGCTCCTGGATGTTTGCCGGAACTCATGTTCCGGAACTCACTTCACTCTTTCCAACGAAAAGAGCGTCTTAATACGGTGAGCAGAAACAAGCCAGAGTATCCAAAAATAATCTTAGCGTTCTGTCACCGTCTACGCAGGGGATTAAGTTTCTTACGAAACACCTGCGGTCTTCGACGGAGGCCTGGATTAGGCCAGGCTCCAACGAACAAATCTGTTCTATGCTTCGTCTTTCGAACCGCAATTCAAATGACTTGCAGAGTGTCTGTCTCTTTCAACAGAAACGTGGGGGTAGAATTGTAGACAAATCCACCGCCCACGTAAAGCTAATCTTAGTTCGCAGAAGCGCTCAGACCAGCCTGATCAACGGCAACACCAGCACCCATGGTGGTGGAGATGCTGATTTTCTTGATGTACACGCCTTTCGCCTGAGTCGGTTTTGCTTTCTTCAGCGCAACCAGCAGAGCTTCCAGGTTTTCTTTCAGTTTGTCAGCGTCAAAATCCACTTTACCGATGGTAGTGTGGATGATGCCGTTTTTGTCGTTACGGTAACGAACCTGACCCGCTTTAGCGTTCTTAACTGCTTCAGCAACGTTCGGCGTTACGGTACCCACTTTCGGGTTTGGCATCAGGCCACGCGGACCCAGAACCTGGCCCAGTTGGCCAACAACGCGCATTGCATCCGGAGAAGCAATAACCACGTCAAAGTTCATTTCGCCTTTCTTGATCTGCTCAGCCAGATCTTCCATACCTACCAGTTCAGCGCCAGCAGCTTTAGCAGCTTCAGCGTTTGCACCCTGGGTAAATACAGCTACGCGAACGGAACGGCCAGTACCGTGCGGCAGTACAGTTGCACCACGTACGTTCTGGTCAGATTTACGCGCATCGATGCCGAGGTTAACAGCAACGTCTACGCTTTCAACGAACTTAGCGGTAGCCAGTTCTTTCAGCAGAGAGATAGCTTCGTTGATGTCGTACTGTTTGGTCGCATCAACTTTCTCACGGATCACACGCATGCGCTTGGTCAGTTTAGCCATTTCTTAGTCCTCCACTACCAGGCCCATGGAACGTGCAGTACCTTCAATGGAGCGAGTCATCGCTTCAATGTCGGCACCAGTCATGTCGGCAGCTTTGGTCTGCGCGATTTCCTGCAGCTGAGCGCGGGAAATTTTACCTACTTTGTCTTTGTTCGGCTTACCGGAACCAGACTTAATACCAGCCGCTTTCTTCAGCAGAACGGCTGCCGGAGGCGTTTTGGTAATGAAGGTGAAAGAACGGTCAGCGTAAACGGTGATAACAACCGGAATTGGCAGACCTTTTTCGATGGAATCAGTCTTAGCGTTGAACGCTTTGCAGAATTCCATGATGTTAACACCCTGTTGACCCAGAGCAGGACCAACCGGCGGACTCGGGTTTGCCATACCAGCTGCAACCTGCAGCTTGACGTAGGCTTGGACTTTCTTAGCCATTCTCAATTTCCTCTGTTGGGTGATAGCGCCTCAGAGAGGCTCCCCGTGATATAAAAATTCGTTCTACGGGCCAGGCCCATAAAAACAAAAGGCGCGAAATTGTATTCCAATCTCACGCCTTGTGCAACGATTAAATCGCCGCTTTTTTGATCGCTACTTAGGCTTTTTCAACCTGTGCAAAGTCCAGTTCTACCGGGGTCGCACGACCGAAGATAGAAACGGATACTTTCAGGCGGGACTTCTCATAGTCCACTTCTTCAACGACGCCATTAAAGTCAGCAAACGGACCATCGTTGACACGCACCATCTCACCCGGTTCAAACAGCGTTTTCGGCCGCGGCTTATCACCCACCTGCTGCAGGCGATTCATAATCGCATCAACTTCTTTGTCGCTGATCGGCGCCGGACGGTCAGATGTACCGCCGATAAAGCCCATCACACGCGGTACACTACGCACCAGGTGCCAGCTCGCGTCATTCATGACCATCTGGACCAGCACATAACCCGGGAAGAATTTACGCTCGCTCTTACGTCGCTGACCACCACGGATTTCGACCACTTCTTCGGTCGGCACCATGACTTCGCCAAACAACTCTTCCATATTGTGTAATTTGATATGCTCACGCAGCGATGTTGCTACGCGGCCTTCAAAACCGGAAAACGCCTGAACGACGTACCAGCGCTTTTTAGGAGCTTCAGACATCTCAGAACCTCAGGCCAGTGATAAAGGAAACCAGGCGAACCAGAATACCATCCAGTCCCCACAGGATCAGTGACATTACTGCGGTAACCGCAGCCACAATCAACGTGGTGTGCAATGTTTCCTGGCGAGTCGGCCAAATGACCTTACGTACTTCAGTACGCGCTTCGCGGGCAAAAGCAACGGTAGCTTTACCTTTTGTCGTCAACAGCGCGACACCACCCGCTGCAGCAATCAGAATTACTACGGCCAGCGCACGCAGCGGCAGCATCATGTCACGATAAAGATAGTTGCCAACAATTGCCACGAGCAGCAATGCCACAACCACGATCCACTTTATCGCTTCCAGGCCACGCCCGCTCCCTTGAGCTTCGGTATTCGCACTCATAAACCAACCTGTCAGAAGTATTCTACAAATAATTTCACCCCGCGAATGCGAGGCTAACCAGTCAACCTTGTGCCGAAATGCATTGGGGGCATTCCGGGCTCAACGCCCTCTTCAGAGCCTGTCTCAGCAATGATTATGACAAATAAAATCACTGATGAGCCAGGTTCTGGTTCGAAAGCGTGCAAAAAGGGCATCAAATGATGCCCTTTTAATGCGCATTGCGTCAAATGTTATCAGCGATTAGCTGAGAACTTTAGCAACAACGCCTGCGCCTACCGTACGGCCGCCTTCACGGATTGCGAAACGCAGACCGTCGTCCATCGCGATCGGGTGGATCAGGGTAACAACCATTTTGATGTTGTCGCCCGGCATTACCATCTCAACGCCTTCCGGCAGTTCGATGGTGCCAGTCACGTCAGTTGTACGGAAGTAGAACTGCGGACGGTAGCCTTTGAAGAACGGAGTATGACGGCCGCCTTCGTCTTTGGACAGGATGTACACTTCGGATTCGAACATCGTGTGCGGCTTGATGGTGCCCGGCTTAGCCAGTACCTGACCACGTTCGATTTCTTCACGTTTGATACCACGCAGCAGAACACCAACGTTCTCACCCGCACGGCCTTCGTCCAGCAGTTTGCGGAACATTTCAACGCCAGTACAGGTAGACTTGGCAGTCTCTTTGATACCAACGATTTCAACTTCTTCGCCCACTTTGATGATACCGCGTTCTACACGACCGGTAACAACGGTACCACGACCGGAGATGGAGAATACGTCTTCGATCGGCAGCAGGAACGGCTTGTCAATCGCACGCTCTGGTTCCGGGATGTAAGAATCCAGGAAGCCAGCCAGTTCGATGATTTTCGCTTCCCACTCTGCGTCGCCTTCCAGCGCTTTCAGAGCAGAACCACGAACGATCGGGGTGTCGTCGCCCGGGAAATCGTACTGAGACAGAAGTTCGCGAACTTCCATTTCTACCAGTTCCAGCAGCTCTTCGTCATCAACCATGTCGCATTTGTTCAGGAACACGATGATGTACGGAACGCCTACCTGACGACCCAGCAGGATGTGCTCACGAGTCTGCGGCATCGGGCCGTCAGTCGCAGCAACAACCAGGATCGCGCCGTCCATCTGCGCAGCACCGGTGATCATGTTTTTAACATAGTCGGCGTGGCCCGGGCAGTCTACGTGTGCGTAGTGGCGAGTCGGGGTGTCATATTCAACGTGAGAAGTGTTGATGGTGATACCACGAGCTTTTTCTTCCGGCGCGTTATCGATCTGATCGAATGCGCGAGCAGCACCGCCGTAGGTTTTAGCCAGTACGGTAGTGATGGCAGCGGTCAGCGTTGTTTTACCATGGTCAACGTGGCCGATAGTACCGACGTTAACGTGCGGTTTTGTACGTTCAAACTTTTCTTTAGACATCGATTGTCCCTCTAAGACACGGATAAATCGGTGATATCACCACATCAACCAGGCGATATGCCTGAACTGTTGAATCATTGAGTCGTTACAGAGAAAACACGGGGAGGAGAAGTGAAGTGGTGCTGATACCCAGAGTCGAACTGGGGACCTCACCCTTACCAAGGGTGCGCTCTACCAACTGAGCCATATCAGCACGTCTGGAGCGGGCAGCGGGAATCGAACCCGCATCATCAGCTTGGAAGGCTGAGGTAATAGCCATTATACGATGCCCGCATCCTGAAACTCGGCTACCCAGTTCTTTCTGTAACAAAAAAAGAGACAAGTCTCTTTTCTCATTCGAGCCGATTATTTTCGTAACCAGCTCAGACAGCAATTGCTGCCAGAAAGTGGTGGTGGGGGAAGGATTCGAACCTTCGAAGTCTGTGACGGCAGATTTACAGTCTGCTCCCTTTGGCCGCTCGGGAACCCCACCGGACTTGATGGTGCCGACTACCGGAATCGAACTGGTGACCTACTGATTACAAGTCAGTTGCTCTACCTACTGAGCTAAGTCGGCATCAAGTAGCGCGCATTCTATGGAGACCTGCGTGCTCATGCAACTAAAAAATTGCATAAAATGTTCTATCGCTCACATTTTGCACTATACGACCAAAAAATGGCGTATTTTCAGTCAGCTTAGCATAAAATTTCGACATTATCTGGCAGTCCATTTCCTCCCACCTGCATCGGGTGGTACTTCAACGCACCAAATCATCGCCTGTACATCTGGAATATCCGTCACATTGCGTTTCAGGGAATGACGTTCAGAAGAGATTTTTTCTTATTATTCCCCCCCATCTGGTGTTACCCTCCTGCCCATTGTCCAAATTAACTGAAATGCGACGTGCCATTGCATGCCGGGGATGACGCGCTTTTTATCACTGCCCTGATGGTGTAATGACAGCCAGAAACATGCTTATGAGTATAAAAGAGCAAACGTTAATGACGCCTTACCTACAGTTTGACCGCAACCAGTGGGCTGCGCTTCGTGATTCCGTGCCGATGACCCTCACTGAAGAAGAGATCGCACGGTTAAAAGGGATTAATGAAGATTTATCGCTGGAAGAAGTTGCAGAGATCTATTTGCCCTTGTCGCGTTTGCTTAACTTCTATATCAGCTCGAACCTGCGTCGTCAGGCTGTTCTCGAACAGTTTCTGGGCACGAACGGTGAGCGTATCCCTTATATCATCAGTATTGCTGGCAGCGTAGCGGTGGGGAAAAGTACCACTGCGCGTGTATTACAGGCGTTACTGAGCCGTTGGCCAGAACATCGTCGCGTTGAACTGATCACCACGGATGGTTTTCTTCATCCAAACCAGGTATTAAAAGACCGTGGGTTAATGAAGAAGAAAGGTTTTCCGGAATCGTATGACATGCATCGTCTGGTCAAGTTTGTCTCCGATCTCAAATCCGGCGTGCCAAACGTAACCGCTCCGGTTTATTCGCATCTGATTTATGATGTGATCCCTGATGGGGATAAAACCGTGGCCCAACCCGATATATTAATTCTCGAAGGACTCAATGTTCTGCAGAGCGGGATGGACTATCCACATGACCCTCATCATGTATTTGTTTCGGACTTCGTCGACTTCTCTATTTATGTTGATGCACCGGAAGAGTTACTGCAGACATGGTATATCAATCGTTTTCTTAAATTCCGCGAGGGGGCGTTTACCGACCCTGACTCTTATTTCCATAACTACGCGAAACTGACGAAAGAGGAGGCGATCAATACGGCCACCTCATTATGGAAAGAAATTAACTGGCTGAATTTAAAACAAAATATTCTACCCACGCGTGAGCGCGCGAGTCTGATTATGACCAAGAGCGCCAATCATGCCGTCGAGCAGGTTCGCCTGCGAAAATAATTAAAAAGGGAGCTTTCGCTCCCTTTTTAATTATTCAGCGCTTCTCAGGGAGATTTCTCCCCCAACCCACGGTTTTATAATGCCATCCTGTTCCAGAAGTAATGCGCCCTGCGCATCGATACCTCGTGAAATACCGTATATTTCTTTGTCACCGATTATCAGTTTAACCTGGCGATTGATAAAGTTATCCAGCTTTTCCCAACGGGAAAGATAAGGAGCCAGTCCTTCTTGCTCAAATAACTCCAGCGCGGTACGTAATTCACGAATGAGCCTTGCCGCCAGCGTATTGCGATCGAGCGTAATCCCAGCTTCCTGCAACGTAATCCATCCCTGATTCACCACGCCTTCTTCCACACGGCGCATTGCCATGTTAATGCCGGCGCCGATGACGATCTGCGCAGCATCGCCCGTCTTACCCGTTAACTCAACCAGGATCCCCGCCAGTTTGCGATCCAACAGGTAGAGATCGTTAGGCCACTTCACCCGTACCTTGTCCGCACCCAGATCACACAGAACCTCAGCCATTACGATACCGATCACCAGGCTTAAGCCGATCGCGGCGGCCGGCCCCTGCTCCAGACGCCAGAACATTGAAAGATAAAGGTTTGCGCCAAAGGGGGAAAACCACTTACGTCCACGACGTCCACGACCTGCCTGTTGGTATTCCGCCACGCAGGCATCGCCAGACTGCAATAGATCGATGCGGTCCAGCAGGTACTGATTGGTGGAATCAATAACCGGCAGCACAGCCACCGTGCCGCAATCCAACTGACTGTAGATGCGGTCAGAATCCAGCAACTGAATCGGCTCCGGTAAACTGTATCCTTTGCCTGGCACGGTAAAGACATCAACTCCCCAGTCACGTAGAGTCTGGATATGTTTATTGATGGCCGCCCGGCTCATCCCCAACTGTTCACCCAGTTGCTCACCGGAATGAAACTCGCCATCGGCCAGTAAGGAGATAAGCATCAGAGGAACGGTATTATCCTTCATGCAATGATCTCCACAGCATTGACTTCGCCACTCTGCCCGATGAAGCGTACTTCAGGCTCCAGCCAGACGTTAAATTTCTCACCGACTTTCGCACGCACCAGGTGCGCGAGATTGACCACATCTTCGCTTGTCGCGTTAGCCGCGTTAATAAGTACAAGCGCCTGTTGACGATGTACGGCTGCCCCTCCGATACCCACGCCTTTCAACTCACATTGGTCAATGAGCCAGCCAGCCGCCAGTTTTACTGAACCATCAGGTTGAGGGTAATGAGGGGCATTCGGAAACTGAGACAGCAGTGCCTCAACCACATCCTTTGCCACGACGGGGTTTTTAAAAAAGCTGCCCGCATTACCGTTCACTTTTGGATCGGGCAGTTTTGTTATACGCATATGGCAAACCGAATCAAACACCTGCTGGGGCGTTACCGTGGCCGGATCCAGACGCGTCAGGTCGCCATAGGTCAACACTGGTTGCCATTGCTTAGTCAGACGTAACCCCACCGCAACGATCGCGTAGCGATCCTGGTATTCATGTTTAAAGATACTGTCACGATAGCCAAAGCGACATTCCGCCGCACTCACGCGCCGCGATTTTCCTGTCGCCAGCTCAACACAGTCAACATAATCACACACTCGCTGGAGCTCCACGCCGTAAGCACCAATATTCTGGATCGGTGAAGACCCTACGCAGCCGGGGATCAGCGCCAGGTTTTCCAGCCCCGGCATGCCAAGACGTAGTGTATGCTGAACCAGATGATGCCAGTTTTCACCCGCACCGACATGCAATAACCACGCGTCTGGTTGCTCTGTTACTTCAATGCCTTTGATACGATTGACGATCACTGTCCCGCGGAAGGCGTCAAGGAACAGGACGTTACTCCCTTCACCCAGTATCAGTACCGGCTGATGCAACGCATTGGCAGATTGCCAGGCGCTAAGTAGTTGTTGTTCATTTTCGGCGCAAACAATCTCATTGGCATTTTGATCGATGCCAAAAGTATTCCAGGATTTAAGGGAGTGATTCATAGAGGCTTTCCTGATGCAAAATCGCGGTTAGTTTACCGCATATGCCGCAGTATGGCTTGTATTATGGCGGGATGACGTTATTCGATAAAATGATCCGACAGGTGACGGACGCAAAAAAGCCCATCCGTCAGGATGGGCTCTTCACTTGTTTGATGCCTGGCAGTTCCCTACTCTCGCATGGGGAGACCCCACACTACCATCGGCGCTACGGCGTTTCACTTCTGAGTTCGGCATGGGGTCAGGTGGGACCACCGCGCTACAGCCGCCAGGCAAATTCTGTTTATTAACCCGCCTTTCGCCGGTTAATCTAATCTGTAATCACGCTGAAAATTTTCTCTCAATTCCGCCAAAACAGCTTCGGCGTTGTAAGGTTAAGCCTCACGGTTCATTAGTACCGGTTAGCTCAACGCATCGCTGCGCTTACACACCCGGCCTATCAACGTCGTCGTCTTCAACGTTCCTTCAGGACCCTTAAAGGGTCAGGGAGAACTCATCTCGGGGCAAGTTTCGTGCTTAGATGCTTTCAGCACTTATCTCTTCCGCATTTAGCTACCGGGCAGTGCCATTGGCATGACAACCCGAACACCAGTGATGCGTCCACTCCGGTCCTCTCGTACTAGGAGCAGCCCCCCTCAATTCTCCAGCGCCCACGGCAGATAGGGACCGAACTGTCTCACGACGTTCTAAACCCAGCTCGCGTACCACTTTAAATGGCGAACAGCCATACCCTTGGGACCTACTTCAGCCCCAGGATGTGATGAGCCGACATCGAGGTGCCAAACACCGCCGTCGATATGAACTCTTGGGCGGTATCAGCCTGTTATCCCCGGAGTACCTTTTATCCGTTGAGCGATGGCCCTTCCATTCAGAACCACCGGATCACTAAGACCTGCTTTCGCACCTGCTCGCGCCGTCACGCTCGCAGTCAAGCTAGCTTATGCCTTTGCACTAACCTCCTGATGTCCGACCAGGATTAGCTAACCTTCGTGCTCCTCCGTTACTCTTTAGGAGGAGACCGCCCCAGTCAAACTACCCACCAGACACTGTCCGCAACCCGGATTACGGGCCCACGTTAGAACACCAGCCATTAAAGGGTGGTATTTCAAGGATGGCTCCACACGAACTGGCGTCCGCGCTTCAAAGCCTCCCACCTATCCTACACATCAAGGACCAGTGTTCAGTGTCAAGCTATAGTAAAGGTTCACGGGGTCTTTCCGTCTTGCCGCGGGTACACTGCATCTTCACAGCGAGTTCAATTTCACTGAGTCTCGGGTGGAGACAGCCTGGCCATCATTACGCCATTCGTGCAGGTCGGAACTTACCCGACAAGGAATTTCGCTACCTTAGGACCGTTATAGTTACGGCCGCCGTTTACCGGGGCTTCGATCAAGAGCTTCTCCTTACGGATAACCCCATCAATTAACCTTCCGGCACCGGGCAGGCGTCACACCGTATACGTCCACTTTCGTGTTTGCACAGTGCTGTGTTTTTAATAAACAGTTGCAGCCAGCTGGTATCTTCGACTGATTTCAGCTCCACGAGTAAATCGCTTCACCTACATATCAGCGTGCCTTCTCCCGAAGTTACGGCACCATTTTGCCTAGTTCCTTCACCCGAGTTCTCTCAAGCGCCTTGGTATTCTCTACCTGACCACCTGTGTCGGTTTGGGGTACGATCTGATGTTACCTGATGCTTAGAGGCTTTTCCTGGAAGCAGGGCATTTGTCACTTCAGCACCGTAGTGCCTCGTCATCACGCCTCAGTGTTAAAGTGAACCGGATTTACCTGGAACACACACCTACACGCTTAAACCGGGACAACCGTCGCCCGGCCAACATAGCCTTCTCCGTCCCCCCTTCGCAGTAACACCTGGTACAGGAATATTAACCTGTTTCCCATCGACTACGCCTTTCGGCCTCGCCTTAGGGGTCGACTCACCCTGCCCCGATTAACGTTGGACAGGAACCCTTGGTCTTCCGGCGAGCGGGCTTTTCACCCGCTTTATCGTTACTTATGTCAGCATTCGCACTTCTGATACCTCCAGCATGCCTCACAGCACACCTTCACAGGCTTACAGAACGCTCCCCTACCCAACAACACTTAGTGTCGCTGCCGCAGCTTCGGTGCATGGTTTAGCCCCGTTACATCTTCCGCGCAGGCCGACTCGACCAGTGAGCTATTACGCTTTCTTTAAATGATGGCTGCTTCTAAGCCAACATCCTGGCTGTCTGAGCCTTCCCACATCGTTTCCCACTTAACCATGACTTTGGGACCTTAGCTGGCGGTCTGGGTTGTTTCCCTCTTCACGACGGACGTTAGCACCCGCCGTGTGTCTCCCGTGATAACATTCTCCGGTATTCGCAGTTTGCATCGGGTTGGTAAGCCGGGATGGCCCCCTAGCCGAAACAGTGCTCTACCCCCGGAGATGAATTCACGAGGCGCTACCTAAATAGCTTTCGGGGAGAACCAGCTATCTCCCGGTTTGATTGGCCTTTCACCCCCAGCCACAAGTCATCCGCTAATTTTTCAACATTAGTCGGTTCGGTCCTCCAGTTAGTGTTACCCAACCTTCAACCTGCCCATGGCTAGATCACCGGGTTTCGGGTCTATACCCTGCAACTTAACGCCCAGTTAAGACTCGGTTTCCCTTCGGCTCCCCTATTCGGTTAACCTTGCTACAGAATATAAGTCGCTGACCCATTATACAAAAGGTACGCAGTCACCCCATAAAGAGGCTCCCACTGCTTGTACGTACACGGTTTCAGGTTCTTTTTCACTCCCCTCGCCGGGGTTCTTTTCGCCTTTCCCTCACGGTACTGGTTCACTATCGGTCAGTCAGGAGTATTTAGCCTTGGAGGATGGTCCCCCCATATTCAGACAGGATACCACGTGTCCCGCCCTACTCATCGAGCTCACAGCACATGCAATTTTGTGTACGGGGCTGTCACCCTGTATCGCCGGCCTTTCCAGACCGTTCCACTACCACACATGCTGATTCAGGCTCTGGGCTGCTCCCCGTTCGCTCGCCGCTACTGGGGGAATCTCGGTTGATTTCTTTTCCTCGGGGTACTTAGATGTTTCAGTTCCCCCGGTTCGCCTCGTTAACCTATGGATTCAGTTAACGATAGTGCAACGAATTGCACTGGGTTTCCCCATTCGGACATCGCCGGCTATAACGGTTCATATCACCTTACCGACGCTTTTCGCAGATTAGCACGTCCTTCATCGCCTCTGACTGCCAGGGCATCCACCGTGTACGCTTAGTCGCTTAACCTCACAACCCGAAGATGTTTCTTTCGATTCATCATCGTGTTGCGAAAATTTGAGAGACTCGAACACACCATTAACGGTGTGTCGTTTCAATTTTCAGCTTGATCCAGATTTTTAAAGAGCAAATATCTCAAACATGACTCGCTGAGTCAGTTTTGAGATACAGGGGCCGGCGACTTTCACTCACACAAACCAGCAAGTGGCGTCCCCTAGGGGATTCGAACCCCTGTTACCGCCGTGAAAGGGCGGTGTCCTGGGCCTCTAGACGAAGGGGACACTGAAGTCTGCTTCGGCAAGACGCCTTGCTTTTTACTTTTCATCAGACAATCTGTGTGGGCACTACAAAGGCAGGTTCTTTAAGGTAAGGAGGTGATCCAACCGCAGGTTCCCCTACGGTTACCTTGTTACGACTTCACCCCAGTCATGAATCACAAAGTGGTAAGCGCCCTCCCGAAGGTTAAGCTACCTACTTCTTTTGCAACCCACTCCCATGGTGTGACGGGCGGTGTGTACAAGGCCCGGGAACGTATTCACCGTGGCATTCTGATCCACGATTACTAGCGATTCCGACTTCATGGAGTCGAGTTGCAGACTCCAATCCGGACTACGACATACTTTATGAGGTCCGCTTGCTCTCGCGAGGTCGCTTCTCTTTGTATATGCCATTGTAGCACGTGTGTAGCCCTGGTCGTAAGGGCCATGATGACTTGACGTCATCCCCACCTTCCTCCAGTTTATCACTGGCAGTCTCCTTTGAGTTCCCGGCCGGACCGCTGGCAACAAAGGATAAGGGTTGCGCTCGTTGCGGGACTTAACCCAACATTTCACAACACGAGCTGACGACAGCCATGCAGCACCTGTCTCACAGTTCCCGAAGGCACCAAGGCATCTCTGCCAAGTTCTGTGGATGTCAAGACCAGGTAAGGTTCTTCGCGTTGCATCGAATTAAACCACATGCTCCACCGCTTGTGCGGGCCCCCGTCAATTCATTTGAGTTTTAACCTTGCGGCCGTACTCCCCAGGCGGTCTATTTAACGCGTTAGCTCCGGAAGCCACGCCTCAAGGGCACAACCTCCAAATAGACATCGTTTACGGCGTGGACTACCAGGGTATCTAATCCTGTTTGCTCCCCACGCTTTCGCACCTGAGCGTCAGTCTTCGTCCAGGGGGCCGCCTTCGCCACCGGTATTCCTCCAGATCTCTACGCATTTCACCGCTACACCTGGAATTCTACCCCCCTCTACGAGACTCAAGCCTGCCAGTTTCGAATGCAGTTCCCAGGTTGAGCCCGGGGATTTCACATCCGACTTGACAGACCGCCTGCGTGCGCTTTACGCCCAGTAATTCCGATTAACGCTTGCACCCTCCGTATTACCGCGGCTGCTGGCACGGAGTTAGCCGGTGCTTCTTCTGCGGGTAACGTCAATGGCTAAGGTTATTAACCTTAACCCCTTCCTCCCCGCTGAAAGTACTTTACAACCCGAAGGCCTTCTTCATACACGCGGCATGGCTGCATCAGGCTTGCGCCCATTGTGCAATATTCCCCACTGCTGCCTCCCGTAGGAGTCTGGACCGTGTCTCAGTTCCAGTGTGGCTGGTCATCCTCTCAGACCAGCTAGGGATCGTCGCCTTGGTGAGCCGTTACCTCACCAACAAGCTAATCCCATCTGGGCACATCCGATGGCAAGAGGCCCGAAGGTCCCCCTCTTTGGTCTTGCGACATTATGCGGTATTAGCTACCGTTTCCAGTAGTTATCCCCCTCCATCGGGCAGTTTCCCAGACATTACTCACCCGTCCGCCACTCGTCAGCAAAGCAGCAAGCTGCTTCCTGTTACCGTTCGACTTGCATGTGTTAGGCCTGCCGCCAGCGTTCAATCTGAGCCATGATCAAACTCTTCAATTTAAGTTTGATGCTCTTAGAATTAAACGTCGTAATGAATTACGTGTTCACTCTTTGAGACTTGGTATTCATTTTTCGTCTTGCGACGTTAAGAATCCATGTCACTCTGAGTGCCCACACAGATTGTCTGATAAATTGTTAAAGAGCAGTGCCGCTTCGCTTTTTCTCAGCGGCGCGGGGTGTGCATAATACGCTTTCCCGCTTCAGAGTCAAGCATTTATTTTGCTTTTCTCTGTCGGTGTTCATCACTGGTTTTCACCGGAGAACCCTGCTGACCCGGCGGCTTGCGTGCCGTTGTTCCGTGTCAGTGGAGGCGCATTATAGGGAGTTATTTCGGGCTGACAAGGGGAAATTTAAAATAATTTTCCGAGTGCGTAATATTTACCCAAAACAGCGTTAAACCGTCAGTTTTTCGAGCGATTCAAAGCCATAGCGCTGCAAAACGGGCAATAATTGCTCAGTTTCTGGCGTCATCGCCATGCAATAGGCAATGTTGGCATCTGCTGATTTCGCATCCGGCGCTTCATGTTCCAGTAGCCAGGCAGTACGTCGTGCAATGGCCGCCCCGGAATCGACCAGTCGCGTTCCTTCAGGCAGAACCTGTAAGAGTTCTTCCTGCAACAGGGGAAAGTGGGTGCAGCCAAGTACCACGGTATCAGGCGGCTCCGGCATCCGCAGCCATGGGCGCAGGATCCGTTGTAGTTCTTCCAGCGGCACGGGCTCGCCGTGCAACTTCGCTTCCGCCAGTTCCACCAGCTCTGCGGACCCCAGCATGGCTATCTGGCACTCATTGGCAAAGCGCGCGATCAGTTCATGCGTATAAGGGCGCTTCACCGTCCCGCGCGTGGCCAGAAGCCCGACAACCCCGTTCGCCGTCAGACGCGCCGCCGGTTTGATCGCCGGTACCACGCCCACAACCGGGAAAGCGAACTTCTCACGTAAGGCAGGAAGAGAGACCGTGCTGGCCGTGTTACAGGCGATAACGGCCAGAGAAAGAGGATAACGCTGCTGTACCGCCGTCACGATCTCAACAACGCGCTCAACGATAAATGCCTCGCTCTTCTCCCCATAAGGAAAAGCCACGTTATCGAAAGCATAGATATAGTGGAGATCCGGCAGGAGATGCCGAATCTCATCATAGACCGACAACCCACCGACACCGGAATCAAATACCAGCACGGTGGGGCGTGGATCAGAAGGTGTAGCTGCCAGACAAGGTGTATTCCCGTCCTGCAGTTTGGTAGCCATAAACTGTCTCGTAATCTTTATCGAACAGGTTGGCTATTTTACCACGAACTGTGAGATGTGAGGTGACTGGATATGAAAGTCCGAGGTCCCACACGCTCAGCCCGCCCATTTTCACCTTCCGGGAATTGTCGTAGTCGTAATCGTAACGCTCGCCAATATACTGATAGGTCACATCCCAGCCCAGATCGTAGACCTGTCCGCTGAGCTCGTACTTCACCTGCTGTTTAGCGCGACGATAAAGCGGCTGATCGGTTTCATCATCACGCGGATCAACATACTGCAACGTTAAGCGATGATCGACCGGCCCGGTCGTCAGGTTCCCGGTCCATTCCAGGCCTTTGATGGTCGCGGATTTGACGTTGAAGTAGGTATTGTTGTTGTAGTCGATCAGGTTCTGAATTTTGTAGCGATAGGTCGACAGACGCCAGTCAAGCGGGCCGGTCAGCCCTTCTAATCCGGCTTCCCACTGCTTCGACTCTTCCGGCTTCAGGTTTGGGTTAGAGGCGATCCCAAAACGCTCCGCACCAAACTGTTGCCCCAGTGAAGGCGCAAGGAAGCCCGTGCCATAGGAAAGCGTCACTTTATAGTCATCAACAAACTGCCATCCCGCCGCTGTTTGCCAGGTACCATGCCAGCCGAACTGGTCGTCATGGTCTTCACGGCCCGACGCTTCCAGCGTCACGCTATCAATCTGCTGTTGCCCGGTGAGATAGAGGCCCGTGTTATCACGCTTATAGTTGTCTGTCCCATACTCGCCGAAGGACATCAGCTTTTCTTGTTTCCAGTCGACACCAGCACTGACAGCGCCGTGCCCGACAATAACGTTGTTGCCCCACTGGACGTAGCGCTGTTCCATATCATCAAGGCTATAACCTGTGGCATAGCGCCCATTCAGGCTGCTGTAGTTATAGTCCTTAATTCGCTGGTAGTTAGCGACCAGTTGTGACGAGTAGATTCCAGAATTGAAGCGCAGCCCCGTATCCCACGACTGAGTGTAATTCTGGTGCTCGTCGTTTCCGCCGTCATATCCCCAGTTCCCCTGGTCGTAATCGGCATTACTGGCATAGCCGTAGCCACGAAAGTAACCATCGAATTGATCGTTAAATTTGTGCTCAACGCCACCCCAGAAGAGTTTATTGCGATAACCATCGCGATCGCTGTCGCCGCTATAGCTGGAACGCGGCTGAACGTCGAAGCCTTTGGTGGTCTGATAAGCCCCGGCCGCGGTTACCACGGTATCGCCAAAACGCTGGCGGTACGTACCGTCATATTGCTGATAACCTTTTGACCCCACGCCAGCATTAATCTGCGAACGTTCCTCACTCGTCATAGTGATGATGTTCACTACGCCGCCAATCGCGCCAGAGCCATAAATGGCTGAGCGCGGGCCACGGATATACTCAATGCGCTGCACCAGCGACACCGGGATCTGGTCAATATCGGAATTATTCGTAATGCCCGGACGGGCGACCGGAATACCATCGACTAACACCAGAACGTGTTTCGCTTCGGTACCCCGCACAAACAGAGAAGAGCTTTGCCCCATGCCGCCATTCTGGGCGACATCCACGCCTGGCAGGCGGCGCATGACATCCAGAACGGTTCGGGACTGCCAGCGTTCGATATCCTCGCGGGTGACAATATCGGTCGGGGCCAGAACGGTATTAACAGGTTGTTGAAAACGGTTTGCTGTCACGACAAGCGTGTCAGGGGTGGCATCCTGTGCCCAACCCGAAAAAGCCGTGACGGAGAGCGCCGTCAGCAGCGATGTTTTTTTAATCATTGTAAAGCATCCACAATATAAGAAGGATGCCGCAGGTCCCACCGATAGTACGCGATGATGAAAACCAGTTGCGACGTTAGCCGGCAGGTCTTCGGGCTTGGAAGGTTATCCACGGATATAAGAGATGAAGACTTCCCACCCAACAGGCAGTGTCTGCTTACGCTCTCATCTCACCTTTCCTTACCGCTGCGCGTCAGCTCCAGATTTACACTGGATTCCCTATTAACTCACAGGACCGGCACACGGATGCTACAGTTTGTAACATCTTACTGTCCAGCGTGTTTGTTAAATATGAGAGATCATCAATGACTGGACATCTGTTGAGCAATCCCTACAATCCCCGCGTACTTTTATTTTTCAGGATACATCATGACCCCCGAACACCTTCCGACAGAACAGTATGACGCGCAGCTCGCCGAAAAAGTGGTGCGCTTGCAGAGTATGATGGCGCCCTTTTCTGACCTTGTCCCGGAAGTGTTTCGTTCGCCGGTCAGTCACTACCGTATGCGTGCTGAATTCCGCATCTGGCACGATGGCGATGACCTCTATCACATCATTTTTGACCAACAGAGCAAAAGCCGAATCCGCGTCGACAGCTTCCCTGCGGCGAGTGAACTGATTAACCAGTTGATGACCGCGATGATCGCAGGCGTGCGCGACAACCGCGTGTTGCGCCATAAACTGTTCCAGATTGATTACCTCACCACCATGAGTAATCAGGCAGTGGTTTCGCTGCTGTATCATAAAAAGCTGGACGACGAATGGCATGAAGCCGCCGAAGCGCTCCGCGACGCCCTGCGTGCGCAGAACCTGAACGTGCATCTGATTGGCCGCGCGACAAAAACCAAAATCGCGCTGGATCAGGACTACATTGATGAACGTTTGCCCGTTGCGGGCAAAGAAATGATCTATCGCCAGGTTGAGAACAGCTTTACGCAGCCAAATGCGGCCATGAACATTCAGATGCTGGAGTGGGCGCTGGATGTCACTAAAGGCTCGAAAGGCGACCTGCTTGAACTGTACTGCGGTAACGGCAACTTTTCTTTAGCGCTGGCACGCAATTTTGACCGTGTGCTGGCCACCGAAATCGCCAAACCGTCTGTTGCCGCCGCGCAATACAACATTGCGGCGAATCAGATTGATAACGTGCAGATTATCCGCATGGCGGCGGAAGAGTTTACGCAGGCAATGAACGGCGTGCGCGAATTTAACCGCTTGCAGGGTATCGATCTGAAAAGCTATCAGTGCGAAACGATTTTTGTCGATCCGCCCCGCAGCGGCCTGGACAGCGAAACGGAGAAAATGGTACAGGCATATCCGCGCATTCTGTACATCTCCTGTAATCCGGAGACGCTGTGCAAGAACCTGGAAACGTTAAGCCAGACGCATGACGTATCACGTCTGGCGCTGTTTGATCAGTTTCCGTATACGCACCATATGGAGTGTGGGGTGTTGTTGACGGCGAAGTGAGTGTCATAACCGGATGATGACGCAAAGCGTCTCATCCGGCCTCTCCTCTTTATTCCGACACTTCCTGCTTGCGATTACGCATTTTCACGCCGATCCAGAAGACCAGAATGACCGACAGCACCGCCGGGAAGAAGTTGGAACCGATATCCGGATATTCCGCGCGCACCACGGTGCTGTAAAGCAGAACGCCGAGAATAAAGCAGGCGGCAGCCAGACCCGGTAAACCCACAGGCATGGTGCGATTCAAATAACGTTGATGCAGACAGTACACCGTCAGCACCAACGAGATAATCGGAAATACAGAAAACGGCACGATGGAGCTAAACAGCGCCGCGAATGTGCCATTGATTGACAAGCCAGCGACCAGCGCCAGCAGCAGCGTACCTTTATCCTGAACTGACTGTTTCATTACTCTTCCTTCACGTTACCCGGAATGAGGGGCATCTTCTCTTGTTCACGGCGATACCAGTAATACGCACCTTTCGAAATCATGCGCAGTTGCAGTACCAGTCGCTCTTCTAACTGCCGACGCTGTTCCGCGCCCACGTCCAGCGCTTCGGCGCCTGCACTGAAGACAATCGTCACCATCGCTTCGGCTTGCGCTTCAGTAAACGCACGCGGCATATGGTTTTCGATTTCCAGATAGTCCGCAAGTTCCGCGATGAAGTGCTGAATTTCTCGCGCAACGGCAGCACGGAACGCCGCTGAGGTGCCAGAACGTTCACGCAATAATAAACGGAAGGCGTTGGGGTTGTTACCGATGAACTCCATAAATGTGGAGACCGAGGTGCGGATCACACTCCCGCCCTTGGCGATACGCTGACGAGCCTGGCGCATCAACTGACGCAACATCAGACCGCTTTCATCAACCATGGTCAGGCCGAGCTCATCAACATCACGGAAATGACGATAAAAGGAGGTTGGCGCAATGCCCGCTTCACGTGCGACTTCACGTAAACTGAGACTGGCGAAGCTACGCTCCGCGCTCAGTTGACTAAATGCGGCTTCTACCAGCGAACGCCGGGTTTTTTCTTTTTGCTGCGCTCTAACGCCCATCACGATGTCTGAATCCTTCCGTATGCCTTGTCCGGCACTATACCAGAGTTCAAAGTTAATCTGTTTGTTCAGCTTTGTGAATGATTGTTTACGCGCAGTTTGTGCTTCGGCTTCGCAAAAAAGCACAACGATAATTGGGTTATCCCGGCAATGATGTTACTATTCTGTTGCTTTTATGTATAAGAACAGGTAAGCCTTACCATGCCACATTCCTACGATTACGATGCCATAGTTATAGGTTCCGGCCCCGGCGGCGAAGGCGCTGCAATGGGTCTGGTTAAGCAAGGAGCTCGTGTTGCCGTTATCGAGCGTTATCATAACGTTGGCGGCGGTTGCACCCACTGGGGCACCATCCCGTCAAAAGCGCTCCGCCACGCAGTCAGTCGTATTATCGAATTCAATCAGAACCCCCTTTATAGCGATCATTCCCGCCTGCTTCGTTCCTCATTCGCCGATATTCTCAACCATGCCGACAACGTGATTAATCAGCAAACACGGATGCGGCAGGGTTTTTATGAGCGTAACCACTGCGAGATCTTGCAGGGTAACGCCCATTTTGTTGACGAACACACGCTGGCGCTGGAATGTCATGACGGTACGGTTGAAACCCTGACAGCAGAGAAATTTGTCATTGCCTGCGGATCGCGCCCTTATCATCCGGCAGACGTGGATTTCTCGCACCCGCGCATTTATGACAGCGATTCGATCCTCAGTCTGCACCACGAACCGCGCCATGTGATTATTTATGGTGCCGGGGTGATTGGCTGCGAATATGCGTCGATCTTCCGCGGAATGGAGGTCAAAGTTGATCTCATCAACACCCGCGACCGTCTGCTGGCGTTCCTCGATCAGGAGATGTCCGACTCCCTCTCTTACCACTTCTGGAACAGCGGCGTCGTCATTCGCCACAATGAAGAGTATGAGAAAATCGAAGGCTGCGACGATGGCGTGATCATGCACCTGAAGTCCGGTAAGAAACTGAAGGCCGACTGCCTGTTGTATGCCAATGGTCGTACCGGCAACACCGATTCTCTGGCGTTACAGAATATCGGTCTGGAAACCGACAGCCGTGGTCAGCTCAAGGTTAACAGCATGTACCAGACCGCCCTGCCGCACGTATACGCCGTCGGAGATGTGATTGGTTACCCGAGCCTGGCGTCCGCAGCATACGACCAGGGACGCATTGCCGCCCAGGCGCTGGTGAAAGGGGAAGCGAACGCGCACCTGATTGAAGATATTCCCACCGGGATTTACACCATCCCGGAGATCAGTTCCGTGGGCAAAACCGAACAGCAACTGACAGCGATGAAAGTGCCTTACGAAGTGGGCCGCGCTCAGTTTAAACACCTGGCGCGCGCGCAAATCGTCGGCATGAACGTAGGCACGCTGAAGATTTTGTTCCATCGGGAAACGAAAGAGATTCTGGGGATTCACTGCTTTGGTGAACGCGCAGCCGAGATTATTCATATCGGTCAGGCGATTATGGAGCAGAAAGGTGGTGGTAACACGATTGAGTACTTCGTTAACACCACCTTTAACTACCCGACGATGGCGGAAGCCTATCGGGTAGCGGCGCTAAATGGTTTAAACCGCCTTTTTTAACGCCTTGTCGAAATGGCCATCCATCGCACCGCGGATGGCCTCTGCCAGTTGCTCATAGCGACTACGCAGCGGTGATCCTGGACGATACACCAGCCCCACCGTACGACGCGGCTCAGGCTTAATGCAGGGCAGATATACCACGCCATCACGTTTGCGTTCTTGCGGAACCGCCAGCGCAGGCAGCAGGGTAATACCGCTTCCTGCCGCTACCATGTTACGCAGCGTTTCCAGACTGGTCGCACGGAAGTGGGTGTCTTCGTCAGCACCGGCTTCAAAGCAGAATCCCATCGCCTGATCGCGCAGACAGTGGCCGTCCTCCAGCATCAGCAGTTTTTCGCCTGCCAGATCGGACATCGGCACGCATTCGCGATTCGCCCACGGGTGATCTTCGTAGATCGCCAGCAGCATCGGCTCGTCGAACAACGGCACTTCGATAAAGGCCTCGCTCTCTTTCACCAGCGCCAGGATCACGCAGTCAAGCTTGCCGCTATCCAGTTGCGCCAGCAGCTGATGGGTCTGCGCTTCATGCAGATACATTTCCAGCTTCGGGAAAGTCTGGTGCAGCATCGGGATAATATGCGGCAGCAGGTAAGGACCGACAGTGGGAATCAAACCAATGTGCAGCGGACCTGACATGGTTTCGCCCTGTTGGCTTGCCATCTCCTTGAGCACTTTGACCTCACGCAGCACGGTACGCGCCTGATCCACCAGCAGTAAACCCGCCTGGGTGAACAGCACTTTACGACTCGTACGCTCCAGCAGCATCACGCCCAGCTCATCTTCCAGCTTGCGGATTTGTCCGCTCAGCGTTGGCTGACTAACGTGACAGGAGTCCGCCGCGCGCCGGAAGTGGCGATGTTCGGCTAATGCCACCAGGTATTCAAGATCACGAATATTCATTATTCATCCTCCATCGCCACGATAGTTCATGGCGATAGGTAGCATAGCAACGAACGATTATCCCTATCAAGCTTTCTGTCTGATAATCCATCACAGAAACGGAGCAGTCTCGTTTAACCCTTGAAGCCACTGCCCGTTCAGAGAGTCTCTCTCTACCCAAATAACGAAAGCCAACGTGAACTTTTGCGGACCCCGTGGTCCGCATTTTTTTTGCGTAAAAAAGCCAGGCATCGTGCCTGGCCGGAATGAAGTTAATCAGCGTTATATTGCACTCAATGCATCCGCAACGCGTTTGAATTGCGCAAACCGGCTACGCAGCATGTTGTGCTTTACGGCATTCGGCTCAAGTCTGATCACCGACGGCAGAGTGGCGTTAATCGCCTGTGCGAATCCTGCATAATCCCCCACGCCAACGGCCGCACACATCGCCGCCGCCCGGCACCCGGACTGCTCGACATCGACAATTTCAAGCGGCAGATTGCTGGCATCGCAAAACATCTGCATCCAGATGCGCGAATGCGTTGGCCCGCCAGTAAAACGAATCGCCTGGGTTGCGCCGTTGAGTTGCAGCATCCGGTCCTGATGCAGTAAATGAGAAAATACGATGCCCTGATAGATAGCGTAAACCATGTCTGACGCATCGTGATGCCCTGCCAGCCCGAAAAAGCCGCCGCTTAATGAGTCGCAATAGTTTGAGCCGTACAGCCACGGGAAAAACAGAATGCTGTCTGGCTTCTGATACCCCTGCTCCGCCCACCGGTTAAGCGTATCGTGATCGTTCGCCAACGCCGGGAAAAAATGGTTGATAAACCAGGTC
This sequence comes from Citrobacter sp. RHB35-C17, assembly GCF_013816795.1. Classification (NCBI taxonomy): domain Bacteria; kingdom Pseudomonadati; phylum Pseudomonadota; class Gammaproteobacteria; order Enterobacterales; family Enterobacteriaceae; genus Citrobacter; species Citrobacter sp. RHB35-C17. The sequence goes on from NZ_CP057150.1 coordinate 4,433,517, forward strand.
AGATTACTGGCGGAAGTGGGGCTGCCTTCATGCGCAAAATACTGCCCAGGAACACTGAATTTACCCCACACATAGGGATAATCCGCCGGAATAATGCGATCGAATACCCGGGTAGCGATAGACCAGGTGCCCGCTACCGCACTGAGGTGCGAGCTGTCATGCACACCGGAGGTGATGGCTGCGCCAACCACGTCAAAGACCCCGCCGAACACGGGTGTACCTGCCTTCAACCCGCATAACGTAGCGGCATCGGCGGTCACATAGCCAGCGAGATCGGCAGAACCTATCACCCCCGGCGTGCAGTGCACCATCTCCTCAATGCCAAACAGGGCGAACAGCGCGGGATCGAACTCATTACGCTGCTGATTAAACAACTGGCTCCCGGAGATATTGGTCTCTTCACAGGCAAGGTTATCCGTCAGGCAGTAACGAATATAGTCGTGCGCCATCAGGATGTGGCCCGTCCGCGCGTAGTTCTCCGGCTCATGCTGTTTCAGCCAGGCCAGCAGCGCTGCCGGATGAGAAGGCCATAGCTGTTGCAAACTGAGCGGGTACGCCTGGCGATCGACACCCTGCGCCTTCCAGCTTGCCACCAGCGGTTGCGCCCGTGAATCTGAAGAGACGATGCCATTACGGACGGGTTTGCCCGACTTATCGACCAGGTAAAGTCCTTTACCGTGTGCAGAAAAGCCAATCCCGCGGATCTGTTCCGCCGCAATATGGCTCTCGGCCAGCGCGCGCTGAATCACGAGACATGTGGTGGCCCAGAGCGCGTTCATATCGCGCTCACAACACCCCACCTGTGGGCTCAGCAGCGGCAAGGTTTGGGCCGCAACGGTGACTTCTCTACCTTCGGCGGTATAAATCCCCGCTTTGGTGACTGTGCCGCCCAAATCAATGCCGATAAAGTAATGGCTCATCGTTATCTCCTTAACCTGCCATGAGCGGCCGTTCGTCATACCACCCGGCTGCCTGCATCTTGCTCTCTATCCACTGGCGCGCATGGATAATTTCTAACAACGGCTCGGCGGACTTTTCCGTCCACATCTCAATCAGGAAGGTTCCCCGATAGTTAAGGCGGCGTAGCGTTTTGAACAGCTTGATAAAGTCCACACACCCTTCGCCAAAGGGCACATCGCGGAATTGCCCGGGCGAATCCGGCGTCACCGGGAATGTGTCTTTGAGATGGATCGCGGCAATACGGTCGATGCCTTTCGCCAGTTCGCTCTCCAGTTCGTTACCCCAGGCAGTTAAGTTGCCGACGTCCGGGTAAACGGTGAACCACGGCGAGTTAATTTTTTCATCCAGCACTTTCCATTTACTGATGGAATTGATGAAAGGCGTATCCATGATTTCCACGGCACACATCACCTGCGCAGCAGCAGCCTGCTCCGCGGCCCAGGCCATCGCATCTTCGAACCAGGCGATAGTCTCTTCATTCTGTGGCTCATAATAAACGTCATAACCGGCAAGCTGGATGGTCCGTATCCCTAGATCCTGCGCTAGCCGCAGCGCTTTTTGCATGATGGCGCGCGCCTGCTGGCGAGTCTGGCTATCGTGGCTGCCGAACGGGAAGCGGCGATGGGCGGATAAGCACATCGTTGGAATGCGCACCCCGGTTTTCTGGATCGCGCTGATGATTTCCATGCGCTCCGCGAGAGACCAGTCGAGGCGTGCCAGCCGCTCTTCGCTCTCATCCACCGACATTTCGACAAAATCAAAACCGCAGGATTTTGCCAGTGCCAGTTTTTCTACCCAACTGGTGTTTCCGGGTAGCGCCTTTTCATAAATACCTAACGGGTGGCTACGCATTATCTTCCCTCACGAGTGGCCAGTTGTTGTAACGCTTTTCGGCTGTGATTCATGGCGCGCTGTGCCTGCCATTTTTGCTTAAAGAATTTAAACGCCAGCGCTGCTATCAGCGTGATACCCCAGACCGCCAGATTGAAATGCAGGCTGAGGCCTAACAGGCTCAGGCCGGTGGCGATCACCTGCAGCACCAGCAAGGCGCAAAAGACGTGGCTGACTTTGCCTGAGCCGCCGAAGGGATCGGTGCCGCCCAGCACAATCGCCAGTACCGTCAGCAGCAGATAAGAATCGCCATAGCCCATACGGGCGGAGTTAAAACGGGCCAGCATAATCAGCCCGGCCAGCACACACAGCAGGCTGGAAATCGCATAAATCGCCATTAACACACGGTGGGTGCGAATGCCGCTAAACCAGGTCGCATTGATGTTGCTGCCGCACATATAGATGATTTTCCCGGTACGGGTTTTGCCGAGGAACAGCGCCAGACCCAGGGTAGCGACGATAAAAATCACCATCGGCACCGGAATGCCAAAGATCACTTCCGACCCGATACTGCGCACCACCGGTGGCATACCGCTTAGCGCCGCGCCTTTAGTCAGGTAAACGCCGATGCCGCTGATAATGGTCATGCTGCCCAGCGTCACCAGAATCGGGTGCGCGCCAACGCGGGAAATAATGGTCCCGGTGAGTGCGCCGATCACCATGGCGATCGCCATCGCACCCAGCAGCGCCAGAAACAGCCACCACAGTTGCATACCGGTGGACGCGTCAGCCGGCACATACTGGATCAGCAGCCAGGCCATAAACAGGCTGGTCAGATTCGCGGTACCGATAATCGCCAGATTCAGACCGCCGCTCAGCATCGGGACAAACATCGCGAAGGTCAGTAGCCCCAGTTCCGGTAGCTGAAAGGCGATACTCAGAAAAGTGTTGTCGGTAAAAAAACGCCCTGGCATCGCCAGACTGAACGCCGCCACGGCGAAGAAACAGATCGCCAGCAACCCTGAGCTGGTGCCATCAAGCGGTAAAAATGCCTGCTTTTTCATTTCAAGCCCCCCGTCAGACGAATCCAACGTCCGTTTCTTTACGTTTTTTGTAATGGGTGACGCAGATAGCCGAGACAATCACCACGCCGATGACGATATTCACGAAGTAGCTGGAGACGCCGATCAGGTTAAGACCGTTTTTGAGGATGCCGATCAGAAAGACCCCCATTAGCGTGCCGATCACCGAACCGCGCCCGCCGGACAAACTGGCTCCGCCCAGCACGGCGGCAGCCAACACATCGAGTTCGCCGCCCACCAGCGCGTTAGGCACCACTTCACTCATGCGGTAGGCCTGTAGCATTCCGCCAATGGCGGCGGCGGCGCCAAGATACCCGTAGGCAAACAGATAAATCAGCGATACCCGGATACCGATACGTCGTGCCGACTCGGTACTGCCGCCCACCGCATACAGCTGGCGGCCAATATGGGTTTTATTCATCAGCATCCAGGTGAAACAGGCCATCGCCAACATCACCACCAGCGGCAGCCCGACCTGGTAGGTTTCTCCTTCAAAACCAAAACTAAACAGCGATCGCTGGGTGATCCACCAGTCCGGCAGGTCATAGATGCTGTGGCCGTTGGTCAGCCACATCAGCATGCCGAACAACAGCGACTGCATACTGATGGTGATGATGATGGAAACCACATTGAGGTAATAAATCAGGATCGCGTTGATCAGGCCAAATATCACACCCAGCGCGATAGCAAACCCCAGGCACAGCAGCGGGCTGGTCATGGTGCCGCTGAGCAACAGCGACGCCACCACGTACTGAACCACCGACGCCACGGCGGCGAAGGAAATATCAATCCCCCCGGTGACAAGCACCACAAACAGACCGAGGGCGAATATCCCCGTCACCGCGTAGCTTTCGGTGAGATCGAGCAGGTTCTGGATTGACAGGAACTCATTACTCATCAGCGAAAAAAACGCCAGCATCAGGACGATGACCCAGCCCAGCCAGCCTTCCACCGACCGTGGAAACCGGAGCGGCAATACATTAGCCATTAATCACCTCCGCCAGCTGCTGCTCGGTATAGTCCGCAGGCAACAGCTCGTTAATAATTTTCCCGCGCTGCATATGGAAAATACGATCGCAGTTGTAATACGCCTCTGGCGCTTCATCGGTAATCAGCAGCACGGAAATACCGACGCCGGAAAGGCGGTGGATAAGCTGATAAATACTGTCTTTCGCGCCAATATCGACGCCGACGGTCGGCGCATCGAGGATCAAGACTTTGGGGCGGGTTAAAATCCATTTTGCCAACACCACTTTTTGTTGGTTGCCGCCGGACAGCGTCGAGAGCGGGTTATCGGGATTGGCGACTTTAATATCCAGATCCTGGATCCACTCCTGAACGAGGGTGGCCTGCCGTTTTTCGTCAATAACATGCCACGGCGTTTTTAACCGGTTAAGGATCGAAAGCACCATATTGTCGCTGACCGACTGCGGGAGCACCGCGCCCAGCGTCAGGCGGTCTTCAGAGACATAGGCAATGCCCAGTTTCGCGGCCTGCGTATTGTCTTTGATGGTGACTTTTTTCCCCTCCAGATAAATCTCTCCGCTATCCGGATGGGTAATGCCAAAAAGACTTAACGCCAGCTCTGTTCGCCCTGAGCCTAACAATCCGCACAGTCCCAGCACTTCACCCTGGTGAAGCTTCAGTGAAATATCCTCGAACTGCCCTTTCCGACTGAGATTATTCAGTTCCAGCACCACTTTTCCTTCCACGCTGTTCGGCAGCTTTTTCTGATGGATAATCGTTCTGCCGGTCATCAGTTCGGTAATACGCGACGGGGTTAGTAAATTCGCCGCCCAGGTGCCAATGATTTCGCCATCGCGGATCACGGTAATACGGTCGGAAATCTCTTTCACTTCATCCAGACGATGGCTGACAAACACCACGGTGATATTTTTATCGCGCAGATAATTGACCGTGCGCAGCAGCTGGTTAACTTCAGTGCGCGTCAGCGACGCCGTAGGCTCATCCATAATCACCAGCCGGGCATCGGCCACCAGCGCGCGGCAAATCGCCACCTGCTGGCGCTGGGCAATCGGTAAATGCTGAACCTGCGCGTCCGGATCGAGGGAGAAATGTAATTCGTGGATAATTTTTAGCGCCAGCGCTTTAAGACGGGCTTTGCGGTGCCAGCCAAAATAGCCCTTGAGATTTTCTTCAAAGGCGATATTTTCCGCGACTGTGAGGTTCGGGAATAACGACAGATCCTGATAAATAACCTGAATGCCTAACTCACGGGCTTTATCCGGCGAGAGTCTTGACCAGGATTTATCATCAATAATAATTTCGCTACCGGCATCCGGGATATACACACCGCACAGGGTTTTTATCAGCGTGCTTTTACCACAGCCGTTCGCTCCGGCCAGACAGTGGACTTCGCCTTTATTTAACGTGAGATCAATATTCTTTAATGCCCGATGACCGCCAAAACTTTTGCTTAGCGACTTAAATGTCACCAACGGTTCACTGGCATTTCGTTCTGCAATATGCGGCATCATGCTGTTCCTGAAAACGACCAAAGGATTTCCGGGCCGGTTGGCGGCCCGGTGATGCGACCTGAAACTACAAACCTAACTTCACTAAACGCCGGGTATTTTCAACATCAAGCTTTTCGGGGTTATCGCTCAGGATGGTGTTGTTCTGGACTTTGATTTCGCCCATATCGCCGATTTTGACGCCGTCTTTAATCGGTTCGCCATTCATCATCGCCGTGGCGACCTGAACGAAAACTTTACCGGCGATCATCGGGTTAGAAATGTAGCCACCGTCAATCGCGCCTTTCTCCAGCAATTTAATGCCCTGACCCGGAGTGAAGGTGCCGAACACGCAAATCGCATCGTTTTTCTTACGCTTATCAATCGCGCGGCCTGCGCCAATCGGGCCCTGAGAACCGAACGACATAATGCCTTTGAGATCTTTGTATTTGGACATCAGGTCATTCGCAGTGCGCATGGAATCGTCCACCGATTCCGCCACGCCAAAGCGATCTTCCACCAGGGTCATTTTCGGGTAGTGTTCTTTTTGATAAGCAATCGCGGCATTGGCCCAGTCATTCACCAGCGGTACCGTCAGGCTGCCGACAAACATGGCGTATTTGCCTTCTTCACCCATGCACTTCGCCATATCTTTCATATGATTGGCGCCCATGGTTTGGGTGTTCAGCAGCTCAAAATCCCAGTCAGCATTAGCCTGATCCGGTGATTCATGGGTAATCACTTTGATACCGGCTTCCTGGGCACGTTTAAGTACCGGCTCCAGCACTTTCGCATCGTTCGGCACCACGCCAATCACATCGACTTTCTTAGCGATTAAATCTTCAATGGCCCGCACCTGCTCGGCCGGGTCTGCCGTCGTTGGGCCAACCTGCCAGGCATTAACGCCGAGCGCCTTGCCCTCTTCTTTAATCCCTTGTTCCATCACGTTGAACCAGGGAATCCCGCCGACTTTCACAACCACGCCCATGGTAAAAGGCTTGTTGGCTTTTTGCGGCGCCGTGGATTGTTCAGCCCACGCGGCGGTTGATGACAATGCAACAGTAATCAGGCAGGGTAAGAGTAATTTTTTCATCGTAATTTCCTTAAGAAATAGCTTCAGACGCCAGGAATACCCAATAAAAATTGGCCTGACTTTTTATTTATTTCGACTTTCCTCTGGCACTGGCAGAATAACCAGACAGGTGTCATGATTATTCAGATAACGGCTAACACATACTACTTATCGACTTCCACCACATTTAGCTGTGGGTATTGCGCACGATAACGTTGATCAATACAGCTATTGGTGACCATAATATCGATTTCATCCAGCATACATATTTTACTGAAGGCGTATTGTTCAAATTTACTGGAATCCACCAGAAGGATCTTTTGCCCGGAAACCTGTAACATAACCTGCTTTAATCTGGCATTTATTTCACTGCCATCACGTATGCCATTTTCCAGATTTACTCCCTGACAGGAAAAGAAAAAACTATTAATTTGAAAATTTCGAATAGCACTCTCGGCAACGGGTCCATGGAAATCATCGTGGCGTTCAGAATACTCACCCCCAATACCGATAATGCGCACTTTATCCCGACAGGCCAGCGCCTGGATAATGCGTAGCGAATTGGTCACCACGGTAATATCAATGTCCGGAATTTGCCGGGCCAGAAACCAGCAGGTACTGCTGTTGTCCATCAGAATGCAATCGCCAGAATGGATAAACTGTAACGCTGCCTTGGCGATTTTAGTTTTGATATCAGGATGTTCCTCGGTACGCTTGCGAAATGATTCGGCGCGGTCCACGCTGCTCGCCTGCCATGCCGTCCCCTCTATCGCCGCTGCCGTCGCCTCTGGCGCATCCAGAGAAACCGCGCCGCCAAAGCTGCGGGTCAATCGTTTGTTACGTTCTAATACTCTCAGATCCCGGCGAATGGTTTCCGGTGATACCTGACATAATTGCGACAGCTCCGTTACCCGCACCGCCCCTTGTTTTTGCACATGGGCACAAATCATTTTGTAACGTTCTGCCTGCAGCATAATAGGGATCCGCTAAGTATCATTTTACATGGTCTTATAATTAACGTTTCCACCCGGAATTAAAGTGATTAATTTCAAGAAATATTCCATTGAAAAAGCCCGCGAACAATTGAACGATATTCATCACAATAAACAATGAAATAACAGCAACCAGTCAACATATAAGGTGATAAAACTCACAAAATACGCTTGTTTTGCACGCCTGCCGTAACCTGAAAACACTCAAACAAACATAAATGGTCATCTTATGATTGACCAAATATGCCCGAATGTGACCGAGTATGACTTTTTCTTGCCATGACGCACCTGACTACGTTTTACATCCTATTTATTCGGCGTAATTTAAATAAAAACGCGGCACATATTTTATGTTATCCATCGTTAAGTCATTAATGCTGTTAAATAACATGCTTCCTATATTCTGGAGTCAACAATGAATACGTTAAAACAACACGTTCTTGAGGCGAATTTATCCCTGCCTGCGCATAAACTGGTAACGTTTACCTGGGGTAACGTCAGCGGCATCGATCGTGAAAAAGGTATTATGGTCATCAAACCTTCCGGAGTGGAATATAACCATATGGGTCTGGAAGATATGGTGGTGGTGGATGTACAAAGCGGCAACGTTATTGAGGGAAATAAAAAGCCATCATCAGATACCGACACGCATTTAGCGCTCTATCGTGCTTTCCCGACGATTGGCGGCATCGTACATACGCATTCCCGACACGCCACTATCTGGTCGCAAGCCGGAAAAGACTTAATGGCTTTAGGCACCACGCATGCGGATTATTTTTACGGAACCATTCCTTGCACGCGCCCGATGCATGACGACGAAATTAATGGCCGCTATGAATATGAAACTGGCAGCGTGATTATCGAAACCTTTGCGCAGCGCGGGCTCTCACCGGAACAGATCCCGGCGGTACTGGTCAACAGCCATGGGCCTTTCGCCTGGGGTTCTGATCCTGCTAACGCCGTGCATAACGCCGTGGTACTGGAAGAAATCGCTTATATGAATTTGTTTACTCAGCAGTTACAACCTCAAATTCCCGCCATGCAACCCACGCTGCTGGATAAACATTTCCTGAGAAAACACGGCGCGAATGCTTATTACGGACAGTAATCTTCGCGTGATGGCATAAAAAAGCCTGGCATCTCGCCAGGCCAGATAAGCCAGAATACCCGTTATGCCAGACGCGCCTTCGCGTAGCTGATCGCTTGTGCAATCTGCTGCGGAGACACCCCGCCCTTCGCGGCACGTTTGTCCAGACACGACTGCAGAGAGAGGATCGGGTATACGTCATCGCCGATGACGCTACTGAATTTCTGCAGATCGGCGAGCGGCAGGTCTTCCAGCGGTTTCCCCTGACGAATCGCCTCAACAACCGTTTCACCGACGATGTGGTGCGCTTCACGGAACGGCACGCCTTTCGCGACCAGATAATCCGCCAGTTCGGTAGCATTAGCGTACCCCTGCTGCGCCGCTTCCTGGCAACGCGGACGTTTCACCTGAATGCCGTCCAGCACCAGCGCAGCCATATGCAGGCAGTCCAGCCAGGTGTCGAGCGCGTCGAACAAGCCTTCTTTGTCTTCCTGCATATCTTTGTTGTAGGCCAGTGGAAGTCCTTTCAGCGTCATCATCATGCCCGTCAATGCGCCCTGCACACGGCCACATTTACCGCGAATCAACTCCAGCGCGTCCGGGTTTTTCTTCTGCGGCATCAATGAAGAACCGGAGGTCACTCGATCGGAAAGCTCAACAAAGCCCGCTTCACCGGTGTTAAAGAAAATCAGATCTTCGGCAAAACGCGACAGGTGCACCATACCGATAGAGGCGTCGGACAGCAGTTCCAGCACGTGGTCACGATCCGATACGCTGTCCAGGCTGTTACGCGTGGCCGATGCAAATCCCAGCCAGCCCGCCAGCTGTTCACGATCGATTTCATAGGCGGTCCCGGCCAGCGCGCCACAGCCTAATGGGCTAACGTCCAGACGCTTTAACGCGTCCTGCAGACGGCTTTCATCACGCGCCAGCATTTCGACATACGCCAGGCACCAGTGCGCAAACGTCACCGGCTGCGCACGTTGCAGGTGGGTATACCCCGGCATCACCGCATCCTGGTTATTTTCCGCCGTCTCGACCAGTGCGCTCTGCAACTGACGATTGGCGGTAAGCAGTTCGGTCACCGTCACTTTGCACCACAGTTTCAAATCGGTAGCGACCTGATCATTACGGCTACGCCCGGTATGCAGCTTTTTACCTAACTGACCGACTTTGTCGATCAGTTTGCCTTCCACCCAGCTGTGAATATCTTCGGCATCGCTTTCGAGGATCTGCTGCGGATTAGCGCGAACCTCTTCCAGCAGTACGTTCAACGCCTCTTCGAGCTGAAGTTGTTCGTCAGCGGTCAACACGCCAACGGTAACCAACGCTTTGGACCAGGCCACAGAGCCAACAATATCCTGCTCCGCCAGGCGGTAATCAAAGCGCAACGAATCGTTGAACTGTTTGAACCGCTGATCTGCTGCCTGAGTAAAACGCCCACCCCAAAGTGCCATAACTTGCTTCCTTAATTTCTCGAATTGCCGGATGGCGCTGCGCTAATCCGGCCTACAGGTTGTGTTTCGTAGGCCCGATAAGGCGTAGTCGCCATCGGGCACAAAAAGAATTACGCCAGAATACGTGTACCGATCGGCGTGCCATTGAACAGCGCCGGGAGTTGCTCGGCATGACGCCAGGAGGCGATATCCACCGGACGACCCAGCGTGCGTGCAGCATCCAGCGCGGCATTGACCTTCACAATCATGCCATCGGTAATAATACCCTGGTCGATCAGCTGTTCCGCTTTCGCGGCGGTCATTTCAGCAATGCGCTGACCTTTACCGTCGAGAATACCACTCACGTCGGAAAGCAGGATCAGATCCGCGCCCAGCGTCGCCGCCAGCGCTGTCGCCGCCTGGTCCGCGTTCACGTTCATCAACTGCCCTTCTTCCGTCACCCCAATCGAGCTGACGACTGGCAGAAAACCATTTTCCAGCAGCGTGTTAATCAGCGTAGGTGAACCCGGCTGCGCCAGTCCAACATGGCCAAGCTCTTCGTCGAGCTGGGTCACTTTTACGCTATCGCCATCGCCAAGATACAGGCCTACGGAGGCGATGTGGTGTTTCTTCGCCCAGGCCAGCAGCGTTTTGTTCGCCGTTCCCGCCAGCGCACCGGTGATGATGTCGATCTGGTCAGCAGGCGTCACACGCAGGCCGTTTTTCTTTTTCACCGGCAGGTTGAGCCCTTTCATCAACTCATCAACGACACAACCGCCGCCATGGACAATGACCAGCGGACGCTGATGCGACTCGCGATAGTTCACCAGCGCAGTAAAAAGACGCTCCAGCGCCTCTTCGCTATCCAGTAATACGCCACCCAGCTTGATAATTAATGGACTCATCATTGCACCCTTAAATAAGAGACTGCGTTTCAGCAAAGCCGAAACGGATATTGGCACACTGCACTGCCTGTGCGGCGGCGCCTTTCAACAAATTATCTTCGGTTGCCACCACGATCAAATGTTCACCCTGCACGGCAAAACCGATATCGCAGAACGGCAGCCCAACGACATTCTTCAGCGCCGGAACGCCTTTGTCATACAGACGCACCAGCGGTTTATCCGCATACGCCTGCTGTAATACCTGCGCGACCTGCGCAGCGGTCACGCCCGGCTGCAGTCGACAAGTGATCGTTTCCAGGATCCCGCGCGGGAAATTGCCCAGATGCGGGGTGAAAATCACGTCCGTTCCCAGATGGGTGGCGATCTCCGGCTGATGACGATGGGTAAACACGCCATACGGTTGCAGGCTCACTTCGCAGAAGCTGTTAGACAATGCCGCTTTACGTCCCGCTCCGCTCACCCCGCTGGTCGCGTTGATCACCGGCCATTGCGTCAAATCCAGCAGTCCGGCATCAATCAGGGGTTTCAAAGAAAGTTGCGCCGCCGTGGGATAACACCCCGGCACCGCAATCAGATTCGCCTCTTTCAGTTTGTCGGCGCTCCACTCCGCCAGACCGTAGACCGCCTGCTCAAGCAGGTTGGGATACTGATGGGTGAAGCCATAGTATTTTTCATAGAAGCCGGCATCGTTCACGCGGAAGGCACCGGAAAGGTCGAAGACCACGCAACCGGCAGCCAGAAATTGCGGCGCCAGGTCATGGCTGACTTCGTGGGCGGTGGCTAAAAACACCACATCCACGCCATCGGTAAACTCGCTGATATCAGACATCGGCTGCAACGGCAGATCGACGATGCCTTTAAGCTGTGGATGCAAATCAGAAATTAACTTTCCCGCATCATTGCTTTGCGCTGAGACGGTCAAAGCGGTTATGGTCATATGAGGGTGGCGATTCACGTAGCTTACAAGCTCTGCGCCCGCATAACCGCTAGCGCCTACAATCAGCGTATTCAACATCAGGTTCCTTTATGCTCAACGTTAATGTATTTTTATGCATATTTATTGCATGAATATTGATACTATCACGACCTAAGGTGTGTCAACAATGAAAATGAACTTACCGCCATTTATCGAGATCTACCGCGCGCTGATTGCCACGCCGTCCATCAGCGCTACCGAAGAAGCACTGGATCAGAGCAATGAGTCTTTAATCAATCTGCTGGCGGGTTGGTTCAGCGATCTCGGTTTCAACGTTGAGATTCAACCGGTCCCGGGAACCCGCAATAAATTCAATCTGCTGGCCAGCACCGGACAAGGAGCAGGCGGCTTACTGCTCACGGGTCATACCGACACCGTACCGTTTGACGATGGGCGCTGGACGCGCGATCCCTTCACCCTTACCGAGCATGACAATAAGCTCTACGGTCTGGGTACCGCAGATATGAAGGGCTTCTTCGCATTTATTCTCGACGCGCTTCGCGACGTTGATGTGACACAACTGAAAAAACCGCTCTACATCCTGGCGACGGCAGATGAAGAGACCAGTATGGCGGGGGCACGTTACTTCTCGGAAAACGCGTCGATTCGTCCTGATTGCGCGATCATCGGTGAGCCCACGTCGCTACAGCCGATTCGCGCTCACAAAGGTCATATCTCGACGGCGGTACGGGTGATGGGCCAGTCCGGTCACTCCAGCGATCCGGCACGCGGCGTGAACGCCATCGAACTGATGCACGACGCGATTGGTCGCATTATGCAACTGCGCGATACTCTGAAAGAGCGTTATCACTACGACGCGTTCACCGTACCATATCCCACCCTGAATCTGGGTAGTCTGCACGGTGGCGATGCGTCGAACCGAATTTGTGCCTGCTGTGAACTGCATATGGATATCCGTCCGCTGCCGGGCATGACGCTGGGCGATCTGGATGGTTTGCTGACGGAAGCCCTGGCGCCAGTGAGCGAACGCTGGCCGGGTCGTCTGACCGTTGCCGAACTCCATCCGCCGATCCCTGGTTACGAGTGTCCGCCAGACCATCAGCTTGTCGAGGTAGTGGAGAAACTGCTGGGCGAAAAAACCGATGTCGTGAACTACTGCACCGAAGCGCCGTTTATTCAGACCCTGTGCCCAACGCTGGTGTTGGGACCGGGTTCAATCAATCAGGCGCACCAGCCTGACGAATATCTCGAGACGCGTTTTATTAAGCCCACCCGTGAGTTAATCACCCAGGTCGTGCACCACTTCTGCTGGCACTGATCGAACTACCCGCTTTCCCGGCCTACCTCCGATGGTAGGCCGGATATGCGCAGCGCCATCCGGCAATGCATTTTCACATTCCGATAAGCATTTCTTATCTGGCTGGATATGAATTAAATTTCGTAAATTACCCGCATTTATTCGTTTGCTGAACCGATTTCGCCGCAATTGACGCCACGGGTTTTACGTGGCTTTATAAAAGACGACTACTAAACAAAGTCCGAAAGATTTCGTGTCACAGCAAGGCGGCAAACAAGCCCATTCCAGGGCGCTTACATAAGTAAGTGACCTGGGTGGGCGAGCGCAGCCAACGCCGCTGTGGCGTGAAAGATACAGGACTCATAGATTAAAGATGGGGTGTCTGGGTTAATATGAACGAACAATATTCCGCGTTGCGTAGTAATGTCAGTATGCTCGGCAAAGTGCTGGGAGAAACCATCAAGGATGCGCTGGGAGAGAACATTCTTGATCGCGTAGAAACAATCCGTAAGCTGTCTAAATCCTCACGCGCTGGCAATGAAGCAAATCGCCAGGAGTTGCTCACCACGTTACAGAATTTGTCGAATGACGAGTTGCTGCCGGTCGCACGCGCGTTTAGCCAGTTCCTGAACCTGGCCAACACCGCCGAGCAATATCACAGCAGCTCGCCAAAAGGCGAAGGCGCCAGCAACCCGGAAGTGATTGCCCGCACCCTGCGTAAACTGAAAAACCAGCCAGAGCTGAACGACGCCATCATCAAAAAAGCGGTAGAGTCGTTGTCTCTTGAGCTGGTGCTGACCGCACATCCGACGGAAATTACCCGTCGCACACTGATCCACAAAATGGGCGAAATCAACGCCTGTCTGAAGCAGCTCGATAACAAAGATATCGTTGAATACGAACGCCACCAGTTGATGCGCCGTCTGCGTCAGCTGATTGCCCAGTCCTGGCACACCGATGAAATTCGTAAGCTGCGCCCAAGCCCGGTTGATGAAGCCAAATGGGGCTTCGCGGTGGTCGAGAACAGCCTGTGGCAGGGCGTACCGAACTATTTACGCGAGCTGAACGAACAGTTGGAAGATAATCTGGGCTACCAGTTACCCGTTGATTTCGTTCCAGTCCGTTTCACCTCATGGATGGGCGGCGACCGTGACGGCAACCCGAATGTAACCGCAGATATCACCCGCCACGTTCTGCTGCTGAGCCGCTGGAAAGCAACCGACCTGTTCCTGAAAGATATTCAGGTTCTGGTTTCCGAGCTGTCGATGGTCGATGCCACGCCGGAACTGTTAGCGATGGTCGGTGAAGAAGGCGCTTCGGAGCCTTACCGCTATCTGATGAAAAACTTGCGCTCGCGCCTGATGGCAACCCAGGCCTGGCTGGAAGCGCGTCTGAAAGGCGAGAAGCTGCCGAAACCGGCAGGTCTGCTGACGCAAAACGAACAGCTATGGGAACCGCTGTACGCCTGCTACCGGTCGTTACAAGCTTGTGGCATGGGCATTATCGCCAACGGTGAACTGCTCGACACCCTGCGTCGTGTGAAATGTTTTGGCGTCCCGCTGGTGCGTATTGATATCCGCCAGGAAAGCACCCGCCACACCGAAGCGCTGGGTGAACTGACCCGCTACCTCGGCATTGGTGATTACGAAAGCTGGTCAGAAGCGGACAAACAGGCCTTCCTGATCCGTGAGCTGAACTCCAAACGCCCGCTGCTACCGCGCAACTGGGAGCCGAGTAATGACACTCGTGAAGTGCTCGACACCTGTAAAGTCATCGCCGAAGCGCCGAAAGGGTCGATTGCTGCCTACGTCATCTCAATGGCAAAAACGCCATCTGACGTGCTGGCTGTGCATCTACTATTGAAAGAAGCCGGAATTGGCTTTGCCATGCCGGTGGCCCCGCTGTTCGAGACCCTTGACGACCTGAACAATGCCGACGACGTCATGACCCAACTGCTGAACATCGACTGGTATCGCGGTCTGATTCAGGGCAAGCAGATGGTGATGATTGGTTATTCCGACTCGGCAAAAGACGCCGGCGTAATGGCCGCCTCCTGGGCGCAGTATCAGGCGCAGGATGCGTTGATCAAAACCTGCGAGAAAGCCGGTATCGAACTGACGCTGTTCCATGGTCGCGGTGGTTCTATCGGTCGCGGGGGCGCACCGGCCCATGCCGCCCTGCTTTCACAACCACCGGGCAGCCTGAAAGGCGGTCTGCGCGTGACCGAACAGGGCGAGATGATCCGTTTCAAATACGGTCTGCCGGAAGTCACCGTCAGCAGCCTGTCGCTATACACCAGCGCCATTCTGGAAGCGAACCTGCTGCCGCCGCCAGAGCCGAAAGACGCCTGGCGTCATATCATGGACGAACTTTCAGTCATCTCCTGTGACGTGTACCGTGGCTACGTGCGTGAAAACAAAGACTTTGTCCCGTACTTCCGCTCCGCAACGCCGGAACAAGAACTGGGCAAACTGCCGCTCGGTTCGCGTCCAGCGAAACGTCGCCCGACCGGTGGTGTGGAATCTCTGCGCGCTATTCCGTGGATTTTCGCCTGGACGCAGAATCGCCTGATGTTGCCAGCCTGGCTCGGTGCCGGCACCGCGCTGCAAAAAGTGGTGGAAGATGGTAAGCAGAGCGAACTGGAAGCGATGTGCCGCGACTGGCCGTTCTTCTCCACCCGTCTCGGCATGCTGGAAATGGTGTTCTCGAAAGCGGATCTGTGGCTGGCGGAATATTACGATCAGCGCCTGGTCGCGAAAGCGCTGTGGCCGCTGGGCAAGGAGCTGCGCGAACTGCTGGAAGAAGACATCAAAGTGGTGCTGGCGATTGCCAACGATTCACATCTGATGGCCGATCTCCCGTGGATTGCCGAGTCTATCCAGTTACGGAATATCTACACCGACCCGCTGAACGTTCTGCAGGCCGAGCTGTTACACCGCTCGCGACTGACGGAACAACAGGGCAAAGAGCCCGATCCTCGCGTTGAACAAGCGCTGATGGTCACCATTGCCGGCGTGGCGGCAGGTATGCGTAATACCGGCTAATTTTTCCCCTAACCCCCCTCTCGTGCTATTGCGCGCGAGGGGGTTGAAATAGTTCTGTCATAACCTCCGCACATTCACTATATTTCTGTCTGTTTTTTCCACCGTGAGATTTTTCAGAGCAACGTGTGCCTTTGCACCGGTGCTTCAGATTCTCTTAAGGTTTAGTCGCTACGTTTGGCACCACGTTTAAAGACAGGCTGACAATATGCAATCCACAACCCTCCAGTCTACGCCATCATTTAGCTGGAAAGCCCTTGGCTGGGCGCTTCTCTATTTTTGGTTTTTCTCCTCTTTATTACAGGCCATTATTTTAATTACGGGTTTCAGCGGTACCAACGGACTGCGTGACTCGTTGCTTTACAGCTCCCTTTGGCTAATCCCAATTTTCCTGTTCCCGAGTCGGACCCGCATTATTGCTGCGGTGGTGGGGATCGTGTTATGGGCGACGTCGCTGGCCACGCTCTGCTATTACGTCATCTACGGGCAAGAGTTTTCGCAAAGCGTCCTGTTCGTGATGTTTGAGACTAACGCCAACGAAGCCAGTGAATACCTGAGCCAATACTTCAGCCTGAAGATTATCGCCATTGCGCTGGCCTATACCGTCGTCGCCGTGTTTCTCTGGACACGACTGCGCCCCGTCTATATTCCCGGACGCTGGCGTTGGCTCGTCTCTTTTGCGCTGCTGTATGGGCTGATCCTGAACCCGTTTGTGGTTCGTTCTGCGTTTGGCAACTCGCCGTATGAAAAAACGCTAAGCGGCCTCTCCTCACGTATGGAACCGGCGGCACCATGGCAGTTTGTCATTGGTTACTACCAGTATCAGCGCCAGTTGACCTCACTTAACAACCTGTTAAGTCAGAACCACGCTTTGCCTCCGCTGAGCAATTTTAAAGACAATTCCGGCGACGCGCCGCGCACGCTGGTGCTGGTGATTGGCGAATCCACCCAACGTGGCCGCATGAGTCTGTACGGTTATCCGCGTGAAACCACGCCGGAACTGGACGCATTGCATCAGTCGGATCCGAATCTGACCGTGTTTAACAACGTCGTGACCTCACGTCCTTACACGATCGAAATCTTGCAACAGGCGCTGACCTTCGCGAACGAGAAGAACCCGGACCTGTATCTGACGAAACCGTCGCTGATGAACATGATGAAACAGGCGGGGTATAAGACCTACTGGATCACAAACCAGCAGACGATGACCGCCCGTAACACCATGCTGACGGTTTTCTCTAAGCAGACCGACGAGCAGTTCTATATGAACCAGCAGCGTACGCAAAGCGCGCGCGAATATGACACTAACGTGCTGACGCCATTTAAGAAAATCATGGCTGATCCGGCACCGAAAAAGTTCATCATCGTGCATTTGCTGGGCACGCACATTAAGTACAAATTCCGTTACCCGGAAGACCAGGGCAAGTTCGACGGCAGTACCGATCATGTTCCGCCAGGCCTGAGCGCAGAAGAGCTGGAATCGTATAACGATTACGACAACGCCAACCTGTATAACGACAAAGTCGTCGCGAGCCTGATTAAGGATTATAAAGCGACCGATCCGAACGGCTTCCTGCTCTATTTCTCCGACCATGGCGAAGAGGTGTATGACACCCCGCCGCATAAAACGCAGGGTCGTAACGAGGACAACCCGACGCGTCACATGTATACCGTGCCGTTCCTGTTGTGGACGTCCGAGAAATGGCAGGCCGCGCATCCGCGTGATTTATCACAAGATGTGAATCGTAAGTACAGCAGTTCGGAACTGATCCACACCTGGTCCGACTTAGCCGGGCTGACCTACGACGGTTTCGATCCGACGCGCTCCATCACCAGCCCGCAGTTCAAAGAAACCACGCGCTGGATTGGTAACCCGTACAAGAAAAATGCGCTGATTGATTACGACACTCTGCCGTATGGCGATCAGGTCGGAAATCAGTAAGTCATTCAGCAGGCCACGCTTTTTAGGGTGGCCTTTTTTCACCCTGGCAGTTACTGTTTCCTTGTCTGAGCAACGCAAGGGATCATCATGTATCAAGACGTCAGCCATCTTCTATCCCGCCTGATTCATGGCCCCGCGCCGCTGCGCCAGATTTTCTTTGCCAGTACGCTTACCCCCATCCCGGCGCTGGCGTATCAGGTCGATTTTCCCCGTCTGGAAATCGTGCTGGAAGGTGAACTGACCGACGCCAGCCTCACCGACACGCTCACCCCATACGATGTGCTCTATGTGCCAGCAGGTGGCTGGAATCTTCCGCAGTGGCAGGTGCCGGTCATTACGCTCAGTATCCTGTTCGGCAAACAACAGCTCGGATTCAGCGTGGTGCAATGGGACGGGGAAACATACCAGAATCTGGTCAAACAGCACGTGGCGCGCCGTGGCCCGCGTATCGGTTCCTTTCTGCTGCAGACGCTCAATGAAATGCAAATGCAGCCGCAGGAGCAGCAAACGGCGCGGTTGATTGTCGCCAGTCTGCTCAGCCACTGTCGCGACCTGCTTGGCAGCCAGATCCAGACTGCCTCGCGCAGCCAGGCGCTGTTTGAGGCTATCCGCGACTACATTGACGAGCGCTACGCCTCACCGCTCACCCGGGAATCGGTGGCGCAGGCGTTCTATATCTCGCCGAACTATCTCTCGCATCTGTTTCAAAAAACGGGGGCGGTTGGCTTTAACGAATACCTGAACCATACGCGACTGGAACACGCAAAGACTTTGTTGAAAGGCTACGACTTAAAAGTGAAAGAAGTCGCGCACACCTGCGGATTTGTGGACAGTAACTACTTTTGCCGCCTGTTTCGTAAAAACACCGAACGCTCGCCGTCAGAATATCGTCGTCAGTATCACAGCCAGCTAACGGAAAAGCAGGTCAGTCCAGAATAAGATGGGTATATTGCGGAGCGGAAAGCAACTTACGCACCGCGCTCATGACACGCTGCGGTTCGCGCAGAAAGGCGTTAATGCCGGACTGGACATAACGGAATTGAGTGAAACGTTCCGCCCCCGCCAGTTCGATATCGGTAATCAGCAGCACGGCATCCGCCCGACGGATATCCTCTTCGGTTAAGCGATTTTCCGTACCAAGCGCCCCCTGCGTTTCAATCTTAATGGTCCATTTTTCCTGCTGGCATAACTTCTCCAGCCGTTCAGCCGCCATGTAGGTATGGGCCACACCGCTTACGCAGGCCGTCACCGCGACCAGAAATCGTCCTGTTGACACGGACATATTACCCTCCTGTTGTGACCTGAAAGCCCGCGTTCTCCGCCATCTCACGCATTTGGGCAATAATCTGTTCCGCTGGCGCAGGGACGTCCTTCATCCCCCACTGCTGCCCAAGCAACCGATATTTCGGTTCTCCATAGAGATGAAACGGTAGCAGGTGCAATTGCTTTATACCAAGCGATAACAGCAACGTCAGCGCGCGCTGCATATTCTCATGTGTGAGCGTGTAACCGGGGATCAGCGGCAAACGGGGGATCACGTTAACGCCCTCCGCCACCAGCATCCGCAAATTAGCCACGACGCGTGGCATATTCATCGCCACAATCTCACGGGCC
Source organism: Citrobacter sp. RHB35-C17 (assembly GCF_013816795.1). Lineage (NCBI taxonomy): Bacteria > Pseudomonadati > Pseudomonadota > Gammaproteobacteria > Enterobacterales > Enterobacteriaceae > Citrobacter > Citrobacter sp. RHB35-C17. Next base: position 4,453,187 of record NZ_CP057150.1, read on the forward strand.
CGTTCAGGCTCCATGATCTTTAAATCGAACAGCACTTCATCACACGCTTTCGCCAGCGGAAGCAGCCGACGGGCGGGGGCATCGCCTGCCGTTTCAATTGCACAATGCACACCCCAGCGCCGCAGACGCTGTAAGAATCGCGTAGCGAAAGCCGCCTGCATCAACACCTCTCCGCCCGACAGCGTCACCCCGCCGCCAGAAGTGCGAAAGAAAACGTCATCTTTCATCACCTCGCGTTCCAGCTCATCCAGGGTGACATCACGGCCAATCCGCTCAAACGCCCCGGAAGGACACTCGTCGGCATCACGCAGACACGGCGTACAGTGCAGGCATTTGCTTTCCCGTCGCACCGTTTCAATTCGTGGCGAGATCGATTCCGGATTGGCGCACCACGGGCAGGTGTGCGGGCAGCCTTTAAAAAAGACCACCGTGCGGATCCCCTGACCGTCATTCAGCGAATACCGTTGAATATTGAAGATGCGTGCGACCTCCTCGTCGCACGACTCCACAACCTCACAACTGATGCGCGGTGCGGCGAATGATGTCATCCTGAATCTCCTTCGACAGCTCGACAAAGAAGGCGCTATACCCTGCCACGCGTACCACCAGCCCGGCGAAATCCTGGGGTCGCAGCTGCGCTTCCCGCAGCGTTTCGGCATTCACCACGTTAAACTGAATATGCTGCAATTTGAGCTGGGTAAAGGCGCGCAAGAAATCGCACAGTTTGCGTAATCCTGCCTCTCCTTCCAGCGTGGCGGGCGTGAACTTCACGTTCAGCAACGTCCCGTTGGACAACAGCGTGTTATCCAGCTTACTGACCGATTTCAGCACCGCCGTCGGTCCCTGCATATCCTGTCCAAGCATCGGCGAAAGGCCGCCATCCGCCAGTTGCTCTCCGGAAAACCGCCCGTCCGGTGTCGCCCCTACCACCGCCCCCAACGGCACGTGTGCGGACACGGTATAAGAACCCGGCGTAAACTGCCCGCCACGCGGATTCTGATACTTCTCCACCTCTTTGCAGTAATAACGCAGCAGTTCGGCGCTGATGTTGTCCACCTCATCAATGTCATTACCGTATTTATGGAAGCGGTTGATCAACCTGGCGCGGATCTTTTCCCCTTCCGGCGTGGCAAAGTTAGCCTTTAACACCGCAAGAAGTTCGTCAAAACGGAGGCGCTGCTGCTCAAACACCAGTCCATTCAGCGCATGCAGAGAATCGCTGAGGTTGGCGATGCCAATACCCTGCACACCCGAGAAATTATAGCGCGCGCCGCCGTCGGTAATGTCACATCCCTTCTCCAGACAATCACTGATAAACGAGGAGAGCAACGGCACTGGCGCCCAGTCGCGATGACCGATGTCGCAAATATTACTGCCTTCAACCATCAGCGTGATGTAGTGGCTGATTTTGGTGCGAATATGTGCCAGCAGACCGTCCCAGGTCAGCTCACTATTACCTTCATTCTCGTACAGGCTAATTTCCATGACCTTCAACAGATTGAACATGGCGATATCATGCAGGCCGTAGGTTCTGCCCGGAATCGACAACTCCACGCACCCTACCACGGCGTAATCACGCGCATCTTCCAGCGAGACGCCCCGGTTGAGGAATGCCGGGATCACCACTTCATCATTAAAGATCTGTGGAATACCGGTACCCAGGCGGATAGTCTCGGCAGTCTTCATCAGAAACGGCGTATCAATCAGCGTGTTGGTGCGAACGCCCAGATTCGGCTGGGGTAACTGCACACTCTGATAGGCATCGAGACAGAGGAATGAAAGCACGTTTACCGCACTGCGGCCATTCTCCGTCAGGCCACCAAGTAGCGCGGTATAGCCGGTCGGGAAGCCAGCGAAATAACGTGCGCTGCTGGTCGAACGCAGGAGCACAATGTCGTTGCATTTCACCCACAGCGATTCCAGCAGTTCTTTCAGGAATGCGGGATCATCTCCCTGCGCCAGCGACGCCTGATAAAACGGCAGCATGTACTGATCGAAACGCCCCAGCGACAGCGAACTAGCGTTGGACTCGTACTGCAAAATGATGTTCATGTACCAGAACAACTGGCACGCCTGCCAGAAGGTGTGCGGCTTATGCTGCACGTTATGCCGCGAGTTGGCAGCGATAGTCAGCAACTCCTGGCGACGAGTGACGTCAGGGCAGCGTTCAGCCATCTCTTCCGCCAGTACGGCATAACGCAGAATGTGGCGCTGCGACGCTTCCAGCAGCAGCAGTGCCGCCTGATAAAAGGCGTTATGCGGCGCCTGCTCGCAGTGCGCGCGCATCTCCATCACCAGTTCACCCAGCCCATGATTCAGCAGGCGCGGATAATCAATGATGATATGCCCCTGTCCCTTATCCGTCTGGTTGATGCTAAAAATCTGGGTACTGACGGCGGCCTTAACCTCATCCGTCATCTGACCGTTGATGAAATCCTTCATCGACCGTTTTTCCCAGTAAGGGAACAGCACATCACGATAGAGGCGTTTATCGTCTTCGCTGATGTCGAAACGGTCCTGGGGACGAGTCGGGAACTGATCCAACTCGTTGAGCAGCCAGTACGGGTCCATCTCCGGCGACATGATGCCCGCACGCGGTTTAACGGTACGGTTGCCGGCAATCAGTTCCTCATCACGAATCGAAATCTCGACATGCTCGAGGATATACGCGGTCGCTTTAGCCCGACGTAAAATGACCGGCTCCCCTTCCGTCTGTTGATGACTGGCGGTATACAGCATTGCACGCTCAAGCGAAATTTCCCTGCTGTTCTGAAAGAGTGCCGCTTTTAAGCGGTGGATGCGGTGGGTCATGAGGAACTCCTGTGGGCATGAATGCCTGATGGCGCTACGCTTATCAGGCCTACAAATTCGTAGGCCGGATAAGGCAGCGCCGCCATCCGGAACACAAAAAACTTATGCGGTTTGCGCCAGATGCGCGCCAATCTTGTTCATAATCGCGTCGGCGCGTTTTACCGCATCGCTGATGTTGACACGGACGATAGTCTTACCAGCAAAACGCTCCTCAAATTTAATCCCGATATCCTTGGTCAGAATGACGATATCAGCCTGTGCCACATCAGCGGGTGTCAGTTCATTTTCCAGACCAATGGAGCCCTGCGTCTCCACTTTCACTTCCCAGCCTTTCGCTTTGGCTGCACTTTCCAGCGCTTCAGCGGCCATATAGGTATGTGCGACACCTGAAGGACATGCGGTTACTGCAATAATTTTCGTCATGACGCCACTCCTCACTTAATTAATTTCAAAATCTAAATCCAGATCGTCTTCTTTCTCGTCGGTCTGAGAGACATTCTTGCGCGCCAGGCTTTTCAGCACGTTCACACAGATAGCCGTCACCACCGCACCTACCGCCACCGCGGCGACATAACCCAACTTACCTTCAACCACCGGCAGAACAATCAGTCCACCCCAGCCTGCGTAACACTGAGCGCCGAACAATGCCGCCGTGGCCGCACCACAGGCCGAACCCAGCATGATGGAAGGAATGACGCGCAGCGGGTCAGCGGCAGCGAAAGGAATCGCCCCTTCGGTAACGCCCACACATCCCATCACCAGCGCCGCTTTACCGGCTTCGCGCTCTTCAGAAGAGAAATTTTTACGCCCCACCAGCGTCGCCAGTCCTAAGCCCAGCGGCGGCACGCAGATCCCGACCGCCGCAATGGCCACGACGGTGTAAACCCCCTGCGCTACACAAATCAGCATGAAGGCGTAGGCCACTTTGTTGATCGGGCCGCCCATGTCAAAGGCCAGCATCAGCCCCATAATCACGGCTAACATCACGATGCTGCCCTGCTGCATGCCTTGCAGCCACTGGGTCAGACTGGCGGTCAGCGCGCCAACGGGTTCGCCCAGTCCCCACATCATGATGCCCGCCGTAATAAAGGTCCCGATGACAGGAATCACGAAGATGGGCATGACAGAACGCAATACCTTATGGACCGGAATTTTTTTCAGGTAATACACCACAATGCCGCCGATAATCCCGGCAATCAGCGCCCCGAAGAACCCGGCGCCGAAGCTGTTGCCTACCCAGGCACCAATCGCGCATGGTGCCAGCGCGGAGCGTTCCGCAATGGAATAACCAATGTACGCCGCAAGGAAAGGCACCATCAGGGTCAGCCCGGCCACGCCGATATCAAACAGCTTTTTGAGATTCGGATCGGTCGCGGCATCAGGCACCGCCCCTTTCCCATACAGCATGACGGAGACTGCCAGTAAGATGCCGCCCGCAACCACAAAGGGGATCATATGCGACACCCCCGTCATCAGATGCTGACGGGTATTTTTCAGGATGTGTACCAACTCATTCATAAGTCGCTCCCGGGCAGGTGTTTGCCCATATCCATAACGTTGTTGTGGCAAACAATAGGCAATCCGCAAGGTCGCAGACAGTGGATAAAAAGGCCATTTACTGGATTTTTGTAATGTCAGTACAAAAATGCGATCCGCTTCATAAGTTGAAGGATAAGAGAATTCACGGATACCGGGAGGACTTGTGAACTGTCTCCCACTTTTCGCCTTACATTACATTTGTCCAGTTTTTGGCAGAATTGTCACATGGCAGCGAACAAGCAAGGCCTTTTATGCTGTAGACAGAAAACCGTTATGGGAGAAAGGCAATGGCCCTGATTGTGGAATTTACCTGTGAGCTGCCCAATGGCGTCCATGCGCGCCCGGCAAGCCATGTTGAGACCCTGTGTAACACCTTTACTTCACACATTGAGTGGCACAACCTGCGAACCGATCGTAAGGGCAACGCCAAGAGCGCACTGGCGTTGATTGGCACGGATACGCTGGCTGGCGACCCCTGCCAGTTGCTCATTACAGGAGCAGATGAATCCGATGCCCATCAGCGCCTGAGCCTGTGGCTGCGCGACGAGTTCCCCCACTGCGATGCCCCGCTGGCAGAAGCCAGTAACAGCGAATTAGAACCACTACCGGCTTCACTGACTCACCTGAACCCGCAGCTTTTCCGCGCCCGTAGCGTTTGCAGTGGTAGCGCGGGCGGTATCCTGACGCTTCTCTCTTCGCTGGATCTCAACGCGCTCGGCGAACTCCCTGTGGCAGGCGATGTGGAAAGCGAGCAGTCGGCGCTGGATCGCGGCTTAACGCTGCTGGTAAAAAACATTGCGTTTCGTTTGCTCGACAGCGACGGCACCACCAGTGCGATTCTGGAAGCCCACCGTTCGCTGGCGGGCGATACCTCCTTACGTCAGCATTTGCTGGCAGGCGTTTCTCGCGGCTTAAGCTGCGCGCAGGCGATTGTCGACAGCGCCAACCATTTCTGCGATGAGTTTGCCCGTTCCAGCAGTCGCTATTTGCAGGAACGCGCGCTGGACGTTCGCGACGTCTGTTTCCAGTTGCTGCAACACATCTACGGCGAAAAGCGATTTCCGGCACCGGGAAAGCTGACCCAACCCACCATCTGTATGGCGGATGAGTTGACGCCCAGCCAGTTCCTGGAACTGGACAAAACGTTCCTCAAAGGACTGCTTTTGAAAAGCGGCGGCACCACTTCGCACACGGTGATTCTTGCTCGTTCATTCAACATCCCCACTCTGATCGGTGTCGCGATTGACGCTTTAACCCCGTGGCTGCAGCAAGAAGTTTATATCGATGGCAATGCAGGAGCGGTGGTGGTCGCGCCTGATGAACCGGTCAGCCGCTACTATCAGCAGGAAGCCCGTGTACACGAGGCGCTGCGCGAGCAACAGCGCGTCTGGCTGACCCAGGAAGCGCGCACGGCCGACGGCATTCGTATGGAAGTTGCCGCCAACATTGCTCACTCCGTGGAAGCGCAGTCGGCATTTGGCAACGGCGCGGAGGCGGTTGGCCTGTTCCGCACCGAAATGCTGTATATGGATCGGCTCAGCGCTCCGGACGAGAACGAGCTGTACAACATTTTTTGCCAGGCGCTGGAATCCGCACAGGGGCGCAGCATTATTGTGCGTACGATGGATATCGGCGGCGATAAGCCCGTTGATTATCTGAATATTCCTGCTGAAGCCAACCCGTTCCTCGGCTATCGCGCCGTGCGTATCTATGAAGAGTACGCCGCGCTGTTTACCACTCAGCTCCGGTCGATCCTGCGCGCATCGGCGCACGGAAGCCTGAAAATTATGATCCCGATGATCTCCTCAATGGAAGAGATCCTGTGGGTGAAAGAGAAACTGGCGGAAGCCAAACAGCAGCTTCGCAATGAACAGATCCCATTTGATGAGAAGATCCCGCTCGGCATTATGCTGGAAGTCCCGTCAGTGATGTTCATCATCGACCAGTGTTGCGAAGAGATTGATTTCTTTAGTATTGGCAGCAATGACCTGACGCAATACCTGTTGGCCGTTGACCGCGATAACGCCAAAGTGACCCGCCACTACAACAGCCTGAACCCCGCCTTTCTGCGCGCGCTGGATTTCGCGGTGCAGGCGGTGCACCGTCAGGGGAAATGGATCGGCCTGTGTGGCGAGCTCGGGGCAAAAGGTTCCGTTCTGCCATTGCTGGTCGGGTTGGGGCTGGATGAAATCAGCATGAGCGCCCCCGCCATTCCTGCCGCTAAAGCGCGAATGGCGCAACTCGACAGTCGCGCCTGCCGACAATTGCTGAATCAGGCGATGGCCTGTCGCACGTCGCTGGAAGTGGAGCATCTGCTGGCGCAGTTCCGCATGTCACAGCAGGATGCCCCACTGGTCACCGCCCAGTGCATCACCCTCGACAGTGACTGGCGCAGCAAAGAAGAGGTGATCAAAGGAATGACCGACAATCTGCTGCTCGCCAGCCGCTGCCGCTACCCCCGCAAACTGGAAGCCGATCTGTGGGCTCGTGAGGCAGTATTCTCTACCGGGCTGGGCTTCAGCTTCGCCATTCCGCACAGCAAATCTGAACACATTGAGCAGTCCACTATCAGCGTGGCACGCCTGAAAGCGCCTGTCCGCTGGGGAGATGACGAGGCGCAGTTCATCATCATGCTAACGCTCAACAAACACGCGGCGGGGGACCAGCACATGCGTATTTTCTCACGCCTGGCCCGTCGCATTATGCACGAAGAATTTCGCAATGCGCTGGTGAATGCCGCGTCTGCCGACGCGATTGCCAGCCTGCTGCAACATGAGCTTGAACTTTAAGAGGAAGCAAAATGGAACTGTATCTGGATAGCGCCAATGTGGCGGAAGTCGAACGTCTGGCCCGCATCTTCCCTATCGCCGGGGTGACGACCAACCCGAGTATTATCGCGGCAAGCAAAGAATCCATCTGGGATGTTCTGCCGCGTCTGCAAAAGGTGATTGGCGAAAACGGCGTTCTGTTTGCCCAGACCATGAGTCGCGATGCGCAGGGAATGGTGAACGAAGCTAAACGTCTGAACAATGCCGTTCCGGGAATTGTGGTGAAAATCCCGGTAACCTCTGAAGGACTGGTCGCCATCAAGCAGTTGAAAAAAGAGGGCATAGTCACCCTGGGCACCGCCGTGTACAGCGCCTCTCAGGGACTACTTGCCGCGCTGGCGGGGGCAAAATATGTCGCGCCTTACGTCAACCGCGTAGATGCCCAGGGCGGAGACGGTATTCGCACCGTTCAGGAATTACAGACGCTACTGGAACGTCATGCCCCGAAAAGCAAAGTGCTGGCCGCCAGTTTCAAGACCCCGCGCCAGGCGCTGGACTGTCTGCTGGTGGGCTGTGAAGCAATCACCCTTCCTTTAGATGTAGCGCAACAAATGCTCGATACCCCTGCGGTAGAGTCAGCTGTTGAGAAGTTTGAGCAAGACTGGAAAAACGCATTCGGTAACATCAACCTGTGAGGGAAATAAGGTATGGATCGCATTATTCAATCCCCTGGTAAGTACATCCAGGGTGCAGATGTCATCACTCGTCTTGGCGAATACCTCAAGCCGTTGGCTGAACGTTGGCTGGTTGTTGGCGACAAATTTGTTCTCGGTTTCGCTCAGGGCGAACTGGAAAAAAGCTTTAAAAACGCAGGACTGGCGCTGGAAGTCGCGCCGTTTGGCGGTGAATGCTCGCAAAACGAGATCGACCGTTTGCGCAGCGTGGCGGAAAATGCGCAGTGTAGCGCGGTGCTCGGCATCGGCGGCGGTAAAACGCTGGATACCGCCAAAGCCCTTGCCCACTTTATGAACCTGCCTGTGGCGATCGCCCCGACCATCGCCTCAACCGATGCGCCCTGCAGCGCACTTTCCGTTATCTACACCGATGCTGGTGAATTTGACCGTTATCTGCTGCTACCGCACAACCCGCATATGGTTATCGTCGACACCAAAATCGTTGCCGGCGCCCCGGCGCGTCTGTTAGCCGCAGGGATTGGTGATGCGCTGGCCACGTGGTTTGAAGCACGCGCGTGTTCACGCAGCGGCGCGATCACCATGGCGGGCGGCAAATGCACTCAGGCGGCGCTGGCGCTGGCTGAACTGTGCTACAACACGCTGCTCGAAGAGGGTGAAAAAGCAATGCTCGCCGCCGAGCAGCATGTCGTGACCCCGGCGCTTGAGCGCGTGATTGAGGCCAACACCTATCTGAGCGGCGTCGGCTTTGAAAGCGGCGGTCTGGCTGCCGCGCACGCGGTTCACAACGGTCTGACGGCGATCCCGGATGCGCATCACTATTATCACGGTGAAAAAGTGGCCTTCGGTACGCTGACGCAGTTGATTCTGGAAAACGCGCCGGTTGAAGAGATTGAGACCGTTGCCGCACTGTGCCATTCCGTCGGTCTGCCGATTACGCTGGCGCAACTGGATATCAAACAGGATATCCCGGCGAAGATGCGTATTGTGGCAGAAGCCTCCTGCGCGGAAGGCGAAACCATTCACAACATGCCTGGCGGCGCAACGCCGGATCAGGTTTATGCCGCACTGTTGGTTGCCGACCAGTACGGTCAGCGCTATCTGCAAGAGTGGGAATAACACGCTCTACACTCCCGGCCTCGCCGGGAGTGTTTCTTATCTCATCAGGCCTGTTCGACCACCTGCACCTCACGCTTTTTCCGGCTGATAATTGCCAGCGCCATAACGATCAGCACAATTCCCCCACCCTCAACGGGACCGGGGTTTTCACCAAGCAGCCACCAGGAAAACAGCACGCTACAGACCGGCACCGCCAGGGTGCTTAAGCTGGCGATACTGGCAGGCAAATTCTTCAGGACAAACAGCCACAAACTCCAGGCCAGCGCCGTCGCCAGAATCGCGCTATATCCCAGCGCCCAGAGGACCACCGGCTGCCAGTCAACTTCCCGCTGCGGCACCAGCCAGGCCACCGCACTCATCACCAGCGCGGCATACAACATCTGCCAGGCCGTTAACGACAGCAAATCGACGCGTGGATGGCGGGTATAAAGACGTTTAGCGACAATGGCGCTCGCTCCCCAGCTGACTCCGGAGAGAATCGCCAGCAGAGCGCTCTTCAACGTTGATAAATTCAGTTGCCACGGTTGCAGCACAAGCAGTAACCCTATTGCGGCAATGGCAATTGCGGCGTATTGCAGGCGTCGCAGTCGCTCCCCCAGAAACAGCGCCGCCAGAATAACGACCCAAAACGGCATGGTATAGGTCAGGATAGCGACTTTCCCCGCCCCGCCGCTGACCAGCGCCCACTGACCGAAGCCAATCATCCCGCAGGTCTGCAACAGCGCAATCGCCAGCGTAAACCGAAACGGCGTCGGGTGCAGGCCACGGCCGCGCAAAAGGAGGACGAGGAATAATATTAAGGCTCCGAAGATACAGCGTAATGCAGTGAAGTCGAACGCGCCGATATAGCTCGTGACCTGCTTCATAAAAATCCAGCTATAGCTCCAGATAAGGGTAAGCAAGATAAGACCACCGATTGCCAGTGGATTGCCCTTTCCTGAGACAGACATGATAGATCCAGTAGATTGACGTTTCCTGCGGACACTATACCCCTACAAATACACTTCAGCGACTGCAAGCCGTCGCTGAAGCGGGGTCAGATTACATCAGGGGTGGGCTTACTGCAGGTCGAAACGGTCCAGGTTCATCACTTTCACCCATGCCGCAACAAAGTCCTTCACGAACTTCACGTGCGCATCGCTACCGGCATACACTTCCGCCAGAGCACGCAGCACCGCATGAGAGCCAAAAACCAGGTCCGCACGAGAAGCGGTGTACTTCACTTCACCTGTCTGACGATCGCGACCTTCAAATTGTTCGTTTGACTCATCAACCGGTTTCCATTCATGACGCATATCCAGCAGGTTGACGAAGAAGTCATTACTGAGTACACCCGGACGATCGGTAAAGACACCATGTTTACTGCCGTCGTAGTTCGCGCCAAGCACGCGCAGACCACCCACCAGCACGGTCATTTCTGGTGCGGTCAGAGTCAACTGCTGCGCTTTATCGATCAGCAGAGACTCTGTTGTTGCCACGCCAGGTTCACCGCGATAGTTACGGAACCCATCGGCGATCGGTTTGAGGAGCTCAAACATCTCAATATCTGTCTGATCCTGACGCGCATCCACACGACCAGGCGTAAACGGCACATGAATGCTGACACCTGCAGCGCTGGCGGCTTTTTCAACCCCCACGACACCGGCAAGAACAATGATATCGGCCAGCGACGCTTTAGCGGAATCACGCTGGATTTTCTCCAGAACCGGCAGCGCACGCGTAGCAATCGCATTGACATCCCAGCCGCGCTGCGGCGCTAATGCCAGACGCGCACCGTTCGCCCCGCCACGTTTATCCCCCCCGCGGAAGGTCGACGCAGACGCCCACGCAACGGACACCAGTTCACCGACAGAGAGACCGGAATCCGCGATGGCAGACTTCAGGCTCAGGATATCTTCTTCCGTTGGATTGAAGGTGGGTTGCGGCAGCGGGTCCTGCCAAATCAGATCTTCTTTTGGCACTTCCGGACCGATGTAACGCGCTTTCGGCCCCATATCACGGTGGGTCAGTTTGAACCACGCACGGGCGAAGGCTTCGTTAAACGCCTGCGGATCGTTCAGGAAACGGCGGGAAATTTTTTCGAATTCCGGATCAAAACGCAGCGTCAGGTCGGTGACCAGCATCGTCGGCTTACGTTTTTTCGACGGGTCGAATGGATCAGGAATGATTTCTGGCGCATCGACTGCTTCAAACTGGATGGCGCCAGCCGGACTGCGCGTCTGTACCCACTCATATTTGAACAGGTTCTCGAAGAAGTAGTTGCTCCACTGGGTTGGGGTTTGCGTCCAGACCACTTCCAGTCCGGATGTAATCGCATCCGCGCCCACACCGCTACCAAAATCACTTTTCCAGCCTAAACCCTGGTTTTCGATCGGTGCCACTTCCGGGTCCGGGCCGACGTGCGTCGCCGGGCCTGCGCCGTGGGTTTTCCCTAATGTGTGACCGCCGGCAATCAACGCAACGGTCTCTTCGTCGTTCATCCCCATGTTGCCAAAGGTTGCACGAATCGCTGAAGCCGCCGAAAGCGGTTCACCGCTGGCGTTAGGACCTTCCGGGTTAACATAGATCAGCCCCATCTCGGTGGCGGCTAAAGGACGTTTAGCCAGCTCTTCTGGATCACGGTGGGCAAGCCACGTTTTCTCATCGCCCCAGTTTACATCCAGATCCGGTTCCCAGACGTCCTCACGACCCGCACCGAAACCAAAGGTACGGAAGCCGGAGTTTTCCAGCGCAACGTTACCCGCCAGAATAAACAGGTCGGCCCAGGAAATTTTTTGTCCGTATTTTTGCTTGATTGGCCACAGCAGACGACGCGCCTTGTCCAGACTCACGTTATCCGGCCAGGAGTTCAGGGGAGCAAAACGCTGCTGTCCGCGACCTGCGCCGCCGCGTCCGTCAACGGAACGATAGGTACCAGCCCCGTGCCAGGCCATGCGGATAAACAGACCGGCATACGTTCCCCAGTCAGCAGGCCACCACGGTTGAGATTCGGTGAGAAGCGCTCTGAGATCGCCTTTCAGCGCGGAATAATCTAATTTGCTGAATTCTTTGCGGTAATCGAAATCTTCACCCAGCGGGTTTGAGCGATTGGAATGTTGGTTTAACAAGTCGACGCGGAGCTGGTTAGGCCACCAGTCACGGCTGGTTGTTCCTGCTCCAGCGCTCTGGTCATGGCCGCCCTGATGAAAAGGACATTTTCCGGCGGACGTCGGGTTATGGATATCGTCTGGCGTGCTCATCTATATGCTCCCTTTACAGTGTTTACATTACGATATACACCTACAGAGATAAGATATAGTCGAAAAAATCCACAGATTCGATAGCCGATACCTTTTATATTTTTAGTTACAGAGATGTAGATCAAAATGAGGTGTAATAAAGCCCTCCGGGGAGGGCCGAGGCATTTAGATACCGGGTCTGACACCCAGGGTGTGGCAAATGGCATAACTCATTTCAGCGCGGTTAAGTGTATAGAAATGAAAGTCTTTTACGCCTTCCCGGCTTAAAATTTTCACCATGTCCATGGCGATATTTGCTCCCACCAGCTTACGGGTTTCCGCATCGTCATCGAGGCCATTAAACATTTGTGACATCCACGCCGGAATGCGCACATTGGTCATATCGGCAAACTTCTTCGCCTGCTTAAAGTTCGAGACCGGCAGAATGCCAGGAATGATTTCCACGTCGATACCCGCAGAGACGCAGCGGTCACGAAAACGCAGGTAGCTTTCGACGTCAAAGAAAAATTGGGTAATGGCGCGGTTCGCCCCGGCATCCACTTTACGTTTCAGGTTGAGCAGATCCGCCTGCGCGCTTTTCGCTTCCGGATGCACTTCCGGGTAAGCGGCGACGGAGATATCAAAGTCGGCCACCTCTTTCAGCAGGCTCACCAGGTCGGCAGCATACATATCGGGCTTACCGCTGCCTGCCGGCAAATCGCCGCGCAGCGCAACGATGTGGCGGATTCCGTTGTTCCAGTAGTCCTGTGCAATAGTACGCAGTTCATCGCGGGTCGCATCAATACAGGTCAGGTGCGGTGCGGCTTCCAGACCGGTGCGATCTTTAATCCCTTTGATGATGCTGTGCGTGCGATCGCGTTCGCCAGAGTTGGCGCCGTAGGTTACCGAAACAAACTTCGGCTTCAGGCTGCTCAGGCGATCAATGGAATTCCACAGGGTTTGCTCCATTTCACTGGTGCGCGGCGGGAAAAACTCGAACGAAACGTTAATCTGACCCTGGACTTCCGCCAGGCTCTGATTCAGGGCTTCCCGCTGGTTGGCGTGAAAAAAGCTCATACCTTACCTCATCAATCGCTTGTCATTATATGTTGTGTTGTGAACATCTATCCGTTTAGACGTCCAGATGTAAAAATGACGGAAAAGCACGATGACGTCAACTGAAAAATCATCGTTGATGGTGAGGAAAAGTCAGGGAAGATGAAAAAAATTCACGTTAGTGGGCTATACCAGCGGACAGCATCATGCTTTTCAGCCATTGTAAGCGGGCAGCGTTCTCCGGCAACATCGCCAGCCCCGCCTGAATGCTGAGTTCACCCTCGCTCAGTGGTCGAAAAACCACGCCCTGACGCTGAATAGCGGCAAAGGAAGCAGGGAATAAGCTCAGACCATCGCCATGGGCTATTCGCGCCAGCAGAACGTCATGCTCCAGCGGCTCTTCAAGACAGGCAGGAGCGTAACCCACACGCTGAAAGCGTGCCCGCGTAGCGTCAAAGAAGGCCGGATTTCGTTCCCGGCTAAACCAGAACAGCGGCCGGTGATTAAGTGCTTTCAGGGAGAGGGTGTCACTGCCAGCCTCTGACCAAATGGCAGGTAGCGCTGCGATGAGCGGCTCACGCCAGTCGAGCGGCGTGATGGTCAGTCCGGCGGTCTCCAGCGGCAACGCCACCACGGCAGCATCCAGTTTTCCGCGTCGCACCTGACGTATGAGATCGGGCGAGCCCTGGCGCACAAGACGCAGGGTATCAACCCGGGTATTCAGTTGCGTTTCCAGCGCGGCGAAGACGCCCTGCTCAAATGCCGTCGTCAGCCCCAGACGCAACGACTGCACGCCGTCTGGCGCAAGCTGATTCAGGGCCGCATAGGTTTTATCCTGCTGTTCCAGCAGCGGACGCACGATCTCCAGCACGCGCAGCCCCTCATTCGTCAGCGTCAACCCTTTGGTATGACGGACAAACAGCGTCACCCCCAGACGTTCTTCAAGCTGGCGTATATGGCGGCTAAGCGGCGGTTGCGACATAAACAGTCGCAGGGCTGCCCGGCTCATGTTGTTCTCTTCCGCCACCACGGCAAAGTAACGCAGCAAGCGAATATCCAGAGAGTGCAGAAGCGGTGTTGTCATACCGAAAAGGTATCACGGAAACGGTATTATCCAAATCATTCCACCCACCCTATCCTCACGTCATCACTAACAGATGAGGAAGACACTATGCATTCAGAACGCTTTATCACCGGTCAGAACATGCTACAGCAGGTTGATGGCAAAGGCGGCGATGCCGTCGTCGAGAGCCTGAAGGACATCGCTCCCGACTTCGCTCGCTATCTGATTGAGTTTCCTTTTGGCGACATTTATTCCCGCCCCGGACTGGATTTACGCAGTCGGGAAATCGCCACCGTCGCCACCTTAACCGCACTGGGCAACGCCGCACCGCAGTTGAAGGTTCACATTGCTGCCGCGCTGCATGTCGGGTTAACGCAGGAGGAGATTATTGAGGTCATGATGCAGATGGCAGTGTATGCCGGTTTCCCGGCGGCGCTGAACGGTCTGTTCGCCGCAAAAGAGGTGTTTGCTGGTCGGTAACACGCCGGACAGGATGCTGAAGCATCTTATCCGGCCTGAATTACGCCCGAACCATCGGCCGGATAAGCGCACTGCACCATCCGGCAAAAAACTACAGCAGCTGCGCCAGACGGTTAATATCCGACTGAATCGCCCCGGCAGTGACGTCACGCCCGGCACCGGGCCCGCGGATCACTAACGGGTTATCGCGATACCAGCGGCTTTCGATAGCAAAGACGTTATCGCACGGCAGCAGCGCTGCCAGCGGATGCTCCGGGCGAACCGCTTCCACGCCAACACGCGCTTTGCCATTGGCGTCGAAACGCGCCACATAGCGCAGTACCAGCCCCATTTCACGGGCCGCTTCCAGACGCTGCACCATCTGATCGTTCAGCTCATCGCCATTCTCAAAGAAGTGGTCGATTGAGCCTTCTTCACAATGCGCGGGAACCAGCGACTCAACGCGGACCTGATCCGGCTCGATGTCGTAGCCTGCTTCGCGTGCCAGAATCACCAGCTTGCGCATCACATCTTTACCCGACAGGTCAACGCGCGGATCCGGCTCCGTCAGTCCCTGTTGCCAGGCCTGATCCACCAGATCGGTAAACGGCACAGAGCCATCAAACTGCAGGAACAGCCAGGACAGTGTGCCGGAGAAGATCCCGCTGATCGACAGGATGGTGTCGCCGCTGTCGATCAGATCGCGCACGGTGTGGTTGATCGGCAACCCCGCACCCACGGTTGCGTTATACAGCCAGTGGCGCCCGGTCTTATCAAACGCGTCGTGGATCTGGCGATACTTATTGCTGGTGCTTGCACCGGCCAGTTTGTTCGCACTAATCACGTGAAAACCGTGGCTGGCAAAGTCGAGATACTGATCGGCGAGCTGTTCGCTGGCGGTCACATCCAGCACCACCAGATCGTCATACGGATGCGCGCGCATCCACAGGAACAGCGACTCTTCATCCTGTTCAATGGCTTCATCATTGAAGAACGCCAGCGCCCGGCTGGCGTCCAGCCCTTCGTAGTTCAGCAGGCTGCGACGGCTATCCACCACCCCAGCCAGCACAAATTCAAATCCGGTACGCGCCGAGAGCGTGCTCTGCTCGCGGGCAAACAGCTCAAGCCAGCGGGAGCCGATGTTGCCCTTGCCGAAAAGCACAAGGCCGATGCGTTTTTCAGCGCGGAATATGGACTGATGCAGACCCTGAATCAGGCTCTCCGTTGGGCCGGTACGCAGTACGGCCACCAGGCTGATGCCCTCTTCCGACTGCCAGGTAAATTCTACCGGCTGTCCTTTCAACTGTTGCCAGAAACGATGGCAGTGCAGCGGGTTACGGGTGACGCCTGCGCCCACCATCGCCACCAGCGCCAGCCCCTGACGCAATCGCAGTTCACCCGGCAGACCGGCTTCATCGAGGATTCGCAAGGCGCTGTCGGCCACTTCCGAGGTATAGCAAAACTGCAGCAGATGACGATCGGTATGGACGCCAACGGCCAGCGGACGCACCTGTGCACGCTTGAGGACCTGATCGATATCTTTATGCGCCTGCTTAAAGTCCTGGCTGGCAGGGACCTGAAATTCAATCAGGCAGACGTCATCATGGCTGGTCACGATACGCGCACCGGTCCCGGAAGCTAATACACGCTCAATGCGCGTGGAGCCTTGATCTGGCGTATAACTACAGCGCAACTGAAGATCGATATCGCTGCCAGAAACCGGCTGCAGCGTACGGGCGTGCAGAACCGGTGCCGCCAGACGCGCCAGCTCGCTGGCTTCATCCAGACGCAGCAGCGGCAGCAGGCAGGCATCTTTGACTTTACGCGGGTCAGCGCTGTAAACCCCGGCCACGTCACTCCAGATGGTAACGCGGGAAACGCCCGCCAGCGCGCCAATCTGCGTGGCGGAGTAGTCAGAACCATTACGGCCCAGCAGCACCGTTTCACCCGCATTACTACGACTGATAAAACCGGTCACGACCAGACGTTTCTGCGGATGCTGGATCAGCAGTTGCTGTAATAGCGGGTAAGAAAGCCCTTCATCCACCTGCGGTTGCGCAGCGCGCTCAGCGCGTAAGAATTCACGCGCATCCAGCCAGGCCGACTCCATGCCCTGCTGATTGAGCACAGCCGACATCAGACGCGCTGACCATACTTCACCGTGGCCCACGACTTCCGCATAAACGGCGTCATTCACGCCGCTGTCCAGCAGATTGGCCAGACGTTCCAGATCGCTGATAAACAGGCTGGTTAATGCCTCCGCCACGTCGGCGGGAAGCAAGCCGCTAATCAGTTCACACTGATAGCGTCGCAGGGTCTGTTGTACCTGATGCGCAGAGAGGCGATCGGTCTGACTTAATTTCAGCCAACTGATCAGTTGGTTGGTCGTACTGCCCGCAGCGGAAACCACCATCATGTCGTCAGGCTGTGAGTATTCCGCCATGATGCCCGCGACGCGCAGATAACACTTCACGTCAGCCAGACTACTACCACCAAATTTGTGCAGTTGACGACCCTTCGCCCCTGCCTGCGCAATCACACTCATGTTTACCCCTTGTTTGCAGCCCGGAAGCCATTTTCCAGGTCGGCAATTAAATCTTCGCCATCTTCAATACCCGTGGAGATGCGCAGCAGCGTCTCGGAGATCCCGGCGGCCGCACGCGCTTCTGGCGCCATGCCAGCATGCGTCATCGTTGCGGCGTGAGAGATTAAGCTTTCCACTCCCCCTAAAGATTCCGCCAGCGTAAACAACGACAGCCCACTCAGGAAACGACGCAGCGTCTGCTCATCGCCATCCAGTTCAAAACTCAACATTGCGCCAAAGCCTTTCTGCTGACGCGCGGCAATGTCATGCCCCTGATTTTCTGGCAGCGACGGGTGATACAGCTTTTTCACCAGCGGCTGGGTTTGCAGGTAATCGACGATCGCCTGTGCATTACGCTGCGCCACTTCCATGCGCGGCGACAGCGTACGCAGCCCGCGCAGCAGCAGGTAGCTGTCAAACGCGCTGCCGGTCACGCCGATATTATTCGCCCACCAGGCCAGTTCGGTGACGATTTCCGGATCTTTGGCTATCACCACGCCCGCCACGACGTCAGAGTGACCATTCAGATATTTCGTGCATGAATGCAACACCAGATCGGCGCCCAATGCCAGCGGATTTTGCAGCGCCGGGCTTAAAAAAGTGTTATCGACAACGCTGACGGCCCCGGCTTCACGTGCCAGTTGACAGATTTTCGCAATATCCACCACGCGTAATAGCGGATTACTCGGACTTTCTACCAGCACCAGTTTAGGTTTTTCTGCCAGCGCTGCCTGCAACGCCTGCTCATCTCCCTGATCGACAAAGCGCACGCGATAGCATCCGCGCTTCGCCAGGCTGTCAAACAGGCGGTAGCTGCCGCCGTAGCAGTCATGTGGCGCAACCAGCAGATCTCCGGGCTTCAGGAACACGGTCGTCACCAGATGAATCGCCGACATACCGGTATTGGTCAGTACCGCACCCGCACCGCCTTCCAGTTCGGCCAGCGCACGCTGGACCACATCGCGCGTCGGGTTACCGCGACGGGAGTAGTCATGGGCGCGCGGCTCATTAAAACCGGTAAAATTATAGGTACTGGAAAGGTGAATCGGCGGAACGACGCAACCGTACTGTTCGTCGTCATTTAACCCGCTACGCACTGCGATGGTGGCCTGTTTACGCGTCATGTTAGGGTGTTCCTGAGCTGAGTCGATGAAAAGTCAGGTCCCAGAGTAAACAGGTTAACAATAGACGTCAATACATCTGGACATCTAAACTTCTTTGCGTATAGATTGAGCAAACTGGAAATAGCCGTTAAAATTATCTGCATTAGCGCACAACTACAGGTGCTTAATCCGTGTCACGGTATCGCCTGTACGGTAAACTATGCGGAATTACGGCGAGTAGGCATACTAATAGTATGGTCTTGCCCCATATTAATGACGAAGAGGATTAAGGTATCTCATGGCTGAATGGAGCGGCGAATATATCAGCCCATACGCTGAGCACGGTAAGAAGAGTGAGCAAGTAAAGAAAATTACGGTTTCCATTCCTCTGAAGGTGTTAAAAATCCTCACCGATGAACGCACGCGTCGTCAGGTGAACAACCTGCGTCACGCCACCAACAGCGAGCTGCTGTGTGAAGCGTTTCTGCATGCCTTTACCGGGCAACCTCTGCCAAACGATGCCGACCTGCGCAAAGAGCGCAGCGACGAAATCCCGGAAGCGGCAAAAGAGATTATGCGTGAACTCGGCATCGACCCGGAGACGTGGGAATATTGATGCAGAAAAGAGCAGAAGCCACGCTTCTGCTTTTTTTCATGGTGATTATCGGTTTGGCTCTCTCGGATCAGGCTGGCTGATGGTACTGCGCCTTCTGCCGGTTTACATAACCAATCGTATTGTTTCCCCACAGCTGTTCGTACGGCATACCAGCCAGCATCTCCACGGTCTGGCGCGCCTGAGGTGTGATCGCGTCCGGGGTAATCCCTCCGGCCTGACGCATTTTCAGTGTCTCTTCGCGCAGTACTTTGTGCGTTTTCAGGTTTAATCGAAAACGCAGTGAAACCAGGAATCCCATGCAGAGCACCGCCTCCGTACCGAAACTCAGAATCAGCATGATGGTATGGCTGACACCCGGCACCTGAGTGGCCTGTCCTGAGACAAAACCGGAATACTGCATCACAATGCCGACCAACATTACGGCACCGGCCTGAGACGCTTTGCGAGTCAGGGTCATGATGCCCGCAAATATCCCCTCGCGACGCTGTCCGGTGATGACCTCATCCACATCCGCAATATAGGTATAAATGTTCCACGGGATATAATTGATGCCGCCGCGCCCCAGACCGGCCACCGCGGAAATCAGCAGCAACAGCGCCGAATTGTCGCTCATCCCGCTATAGTACAGTGCGGAGTATGACAGCGCGCCCAGACCAAACAGCAGCACCACCACACGATACGACGGCGCTGGGCCAAAACGGATACACAGCGGGATCATCGCCATCACGGCGATAAACTGCAGGATCGCCATCGTCCCCATGAGATTGGACGCCAGCGTTGGGCTTTGCATCAGCACGAACACCACGTAATAGGTAAACACGGCGTTGAAAACGTCCTGCGCAATATAGCCGCCGAGATACATCCCGAGATGCAGACGAAAAATTCGAATGCGAAACGTTGAGCTCAGCTCAATCACCAGGCGATGCAGACTCTGCCCCAGAGTCAGCTTTTGCGCCTGCACCGCCAGCTCTTCCGCACTACGTTCACGTTCCCAGGTAAAGATCCAGACGAAAGTCAGCACCACGGCACACATAATGGCGAACACCAGGCTGGCGTAAAAGAAGGAGATGGCATTGTCCTTACCAAAATGGTTCAGCAAAATACCGGGTAAAAAAGCCGCCAGGATCGCTGACAGTTGCGCCATCGCGATACGCGCCCCGGAAAACTTCGTTTTCTGCCTGAATTCGTCGGTCATTTCCGGAACCAGTGTTTCATAAGGCACCAAAATCATGGTGTAGACCACGTCGAACAACAGATAGGCGGCCAGATAATACCAGTAGCTCATTCCCTCCATCCACATCAGGCTATAGGAGAAAACGCAGGGAATACCCAGTAAAATAAAGAACTTCCGTCGACCAAATCGTTTTCCCAACCACGTATTGCCAAAGCTATCCGTCAGATATCCCATCAGCGGACTGACCACCGCATCCAAAATTCTCGCCATCGCAAAAATAAACGTCGCCTCTATTGGTGTTAATCCGCAAAAGGTGGTGAAAAAATATAATAACCATGCCGCAGTCAGCGCGGTTGTCCCTGCGCCAAGACAATCACCTGAGCCATAGGCAAGGTAATTCACAAGACCTATTTTTCGCTTATTCATCTGGATTCCCTGATTATTAAGCATGAAGTACGCGCGGCAAAAAAATACGCTTACCGCACAGGAATATGTCATAGAGAAGAATTTATTAATCAGAAAGTATAACCAATACCAATACGATAACGTGTCTGACGATCGTCGGTTGTCGCTGTATTATAGCCGGAAGAGACGTTACCCACTTCAGCAAAAGGAATCCAGGAACCTATTTTATAGGCAACGCGAAAGTTAAGTTCATAGTCTTCTTTTTTATTATTATATAAATCTTCACTGTCTGCGATTTTATAAATACCGTTCAGTTCAAACATCCAGTCATGAAGGTTATAGCCCAACCAGGCCTCCGGGCGATAAACCATTCGATCATCTCTGCCTTCTGAATTGCGACGAGTATACTCAAAACGATAGCGGAATGCCGTCCACCAGCTATCATTGATATTATATTGCACACGCAAGTACGGCTTATAGATTGCCTGACCTTCATCTGTTTCTATCGCCAGTCCCGGTTGCCAGACAAGGTCTTGCCAGGTGAACTGGTAACTGGCCGTGTACTCGTTACCGTTCGTCTCCATGTTATTAACCGGATGTTTTGGATCCGAATCATCAGAGCGCGAAATCGCTTCTACCGCAACGCCAAATCCACTGGCAAAACGATGGGACATATAAACACGGTCATAGTTACGTCCGTCGTCATAATATTCATGACGATAATCTACGTAGCCAGCATGAGCGGCTCCAGATAATATTGGAATAAGTAATAACGCATATCCACGCTTCATAGCAATCCCTCTCAATAGAATACATCAAAAACAATCTGACCTTATCAACATCACAACGATAAAAATGCAATGATGAAAACAAGGATAATTTTATATTACGAAGTGAAGTTTATTTAAGTGGGAAAGTTAAAACCTTTTAAATTTTGCCAGCAAATAAAAATCATGGCAAAAAAAGGAAGATAAGAGAGACAGACATCACCAACAGAAACAATTTATCTATAAATTAAAAACACAATTTCAATTTTCCGTGGCGTTATTTATTCAAGACATTAATGATATATATGGAACAGATAAATTTCAGAGACAAAAAAAGCGCCAGTCGGCGCTTTTTTTTGACAGCTGAAACTTATTTGCTGCCCGGGATGTTGAAACGCTTGTTGAAGCGGTCAACACGGCCACCGGTTGCAACGTCACGCTGTTTGCCAGTGTAGAACGGGTGGCATTTACCGCACACGTCCAGGTTCAGATCGTGACCAACGGTAGAGCGGATTTTCATGACGTTACCGCAAGAACAGGTAGCAGTAATTTCTTCGTATTTCGGGTGAATATCTTTTTTCATGGGAAACCTCAGTTTAAGGCCGCGTCGCTCTTCCAGCCCTAACGCCAGACACCACGCGATGTTGATAGTATAGTTTGACACAATCAATTTGCATCAAAGGCGGCGAATCATACAGAAATTAGCCCACTCATGCAAACTGATTCGCTCGTCACCCACGACTAATGTGTATACTAACCCGCCAGATTTCAAGTCAGGACGATTTATGCCCGTAGCGCGCGTTGCCTTACCCGTTCCGCTTCCCCGCACCTTTGACTATCTTCTGCCGGAAGGCATGAGCAGCGTCAAGGCAGGATGTCGCGTGCGCGTGCCGTTTGGCAAACAGCAAGAGCGCGTCGGGATCGTGGTTTCGGTCAGCGACAAAAGCGAGCTGCCGCTGAATGAACTGAAAGCGATCGTTGACGTGCTGGATGATGAACCGCTCTTTTCGACCTCTGTCTGGCGTCTGCTGATCTGGGCGGCGGATTATTATCATCATCCCATCGGCGATGTGCTGTTCCACGCTCTGCCCATCCTGTTGCGTCAGGGGAAACCTGCTACCAACGCGCCAATGTGGTACTGGTTTGCCACCGAAGAGGGTCAGGCCATTGATCTCAATAGCCTGAAGCGTTCCCCCAAACAGCAGCAGGCGCTGGCTGCGTTACGGCAGGGGAAAATCTGGCGCGATCAGGTGGCTGCTCTCGAATTCAACGATGGCGCGCTTCAGGCGCTGCGTAAAAAAGGCTTGTGCGAACTGGCGAGCGAAACGCCTGGTTTTAGCGACTGGCGCACAAATTACGCGGTCTGCGGCGAACGTCTGCGCCTGAACACCGAACAGGCCACCGCCGTTGGCGCCATTCACAGTGCGTCAGACAGTTTCTCCGCCTGGCTGCTGGCCGGGGTGACAGGCTCAGGTAAAACCGAAGTTTACCTGAGCGTACTGGAAAACGTCCTCGCGCAGGGTAAACAGGCGCTGGTAATGGTGCCGGAAATTGGCCTGACGCCGCAAACCATCGCCCGCTTTCGCGAACGTTTCAACGCGCCGGTGGAAGTGCTGCACTCCGCTCTCAACGACAGCGAACGCCTCTCTGCCTGGCTGAAGGCGAAAAACGGCGAAGCCGCGATCGTTATTGGCACCCGTTCCTCCTTATTTACACCGTTTAAAAATCTTGGCGTGATCGTGATCGATGAAGAACACGACAGTTCCTATAAACAGCAGGAAGGCTGGCGCTACCATGCCCGCGATCTGGCGGTCTGGCGCGCCCATAGTGAACGCATCCCGATTATCCTCGGTTCGGCAACGCCGGCGCTTGAGACGCTTTGCAATGTCAGGCAGAAAAAATACCGCATGCTGCGCCTGACGCGTCGTGCCGGAAACGCACGCCCCGCCACTCAGCATGTACTCGATTTAAAAGGTCAACAGGTGCAGGCAGGCCTGGCACCGGCGTTAATCGCCCGTATGCGCCAGCATTTACAGGCCGATAACCAGGTGATTTTATTCCTCAACCGCCGGGGTTTTGCGCCTGCGTTGCTTTGCCACGACTGCGGCTGGATTGCAGAGTGTCCGCGTTGCGATCACTACTACACCCTGCACCAGGCGCAGCACCACTTGCGCTGCCACCACTGCGACAGTCAGCGCCCGGTGCCGCGTCAGTGCCCCTCCTGCGGCTCCACGCATATGGTGCCGGTCGGGTTAGGCACCGAGCAGCTTGAACAAGCCTTAGCCCCCTTCTTTCCCTGCGTGCCGATTTCCCGCATTGACCGCGACACCACCAGCCGAAAAGGATCGCTTGAGCAACATCTGGCGGAAGTCCATCGCGGCGGCGCAAGGATCCTGATCGGCACCCAGATGCTGGCAAAAGGTCACCACTTCCCTGATGTGACGCTGGTTGCGCTGCTGGATGTGGATGGCGCGTTGTTCTCCGCAGACTTCCGCTCGGCGGAGCGCTTTGCCCAACTTTATACTCAGGTGTCCGGACGCGCAGGACGCGCAGGCAAACAGGGGGAAGTGGTTTTGCAGACTCACCATCCGGAACATCCGCTGCTGCAAACTCTGTTGCATAAAGGCTATGACGCGTTTGCCGAACAGGCGCTGGCCGAACGCCGAACGATGCAACTGCCGCCGTGGACCAGCCACGTCATCGTGCGTGCTGAAGATCATAATAATCAGCAGGCTTCACTGTTTTTGCAGCAGCTGCGTAATCTGATCCAGGCCAGCCCGCTGGCAGATGACAAGCTCTGGGTGTTAGGCCCCGTTCCGGCGCTGGCGCCGAAGCGCGGCGGACGCTATCGCTGGCAGATTTTATTGCAACATCCATCACGAATTCGTTTGCAACATATCGTCAGCGGAACGCTCGCGCTCATCAATACCTTACCGGATTCACGCAAGGTGAAATGGGTGCTGGATGTCGATCCTATTGAGGGATAACCCCCTCACGATGCGAGGCGGATCGTAAAATTTAACACCCATCACACTTTTTATGAAAATTCTGTAACCGTTTCCATTCGCTATCTGATAAAAATGTTTCCGATGTGAATTTAAACAGGGATTGTGCTGCGCCGGATTTCCCAGGCGAGGAGAAAGAGTGAAACCGAATAAGCAGGTTGCTGCCGCTACAATGAAAGATGTTGCCATGAAGGCGAAAGTCTCAACGGCAACCGTGTCTCGCGCGCTAATGAACCCGGATAAAGTCTCTCAGTCCACCCGAAACCGGGTTGAACAGGCAGCTGTAGAGGTCGGGTATTTACCGCAGGCGGCGGGACGCAACGTTAAACGTAATGAATCGCGAACCATCCTGGTGATTGTTCCGGATATTTGCGATCCCTTCTTTAGCGAACTGATCCGTGGGATCGAGGTCACCGCCGCCAGTCATGGCTATCTGGTGCTGATCGGCGATTGTGCGCATCAGAACCAGCAGGAAAAAACCTTCGTCAATTTGATCATCACCAAGCAAATTGATGGCATGCTGCTGCTGGGCTCTCGTCTGCCGTTTGACGCCAGTATTGAAGAGCAGCGCAATCTGCCGCCGATGGTGATGGCGAACGAGTTTGCGCCGGAACTGGAACTGCCTACCGTCCATATCGATAACCTGACCGCCGCCTTCAATGCCGTGAACTACCTGCATGAGCTGGGACATCAGCGCATTGGCTGTATTGCCGGGCCGGAAGAAATGCCGCTGTGTCATTACCGCTTGCAGGGCTACGTGCAGGCGCTGCGTCGTTGCGGTATTACCGTTGATCCGCACTATATCGCCCGTGGGGATTTTACCTACGAAGCTGGCGGCAATGCGCTTAAACAACTGTTCGACTTGCCGCAACCACCGACAGCGGTATTCTGTCATAGCGATGTTATGGCGCTTGGTGCCCTCTCATGGGCCAAACGTCAGGGCATCAACGTCCCGGATGACCTGTCGATTATTGGTTTCGACAACATCGCCCTGGCGGAGTTTTGCGATCCGCCGCTGACCACCGTTGCGCAACCGCGTTTCGAAATTGGTCGCGAAGCGATGCTGTTGCTGCTTGACCAAATTCAGGGGCAAAATGTCAACAGCGGCTCGCGTTTAATGGATTGTGAGTTAATCCTTCGGGGTACGACGCGTGCCTTAACGTAAACCTTTCAGACACCGTGTCTGGTCAAAGGCCCGCCGCTTAAGTAACATGGCGGGCTGACGAACGAATCAATACAGCGAAACGATAGTGGCACAACGAGATTATGTACGTCGCGGCCAACCGGCACCTTCGCGGCGCAAAAAGAGCACCTCACGGAAAAAGCAACGCAACACGTCTGCGGTATCGCCCGCAATGGTCGCCATTGCCGCCGCCGTGCTTGTGGCCTTTATCGGTGGTCTGTACTTCATTACGCATCATAAAAAAGAAGAATCCGAAACGTTGCAGGGTCAGAAAGTGACCGGCAACGGGCTGCCGCCAAAGCCGGAAGAGCGCTGGCGCTATATTAAAGAGCTGGAAAGCCGTCAGCCGGGCGTACGTGCGCCCACAGAACCGTCAGCCGGTGGTGAAGTCATGAAGCCGGATCAACTGACTGAAGAACAGCGCCAGTTACTTGCGCAAATGCAGGCCGACATGCGCCAGCAACCGACGCAGCTCAACGAAGTGCCGTGGAACGAGCAGACACCGGCACAACGTCAGCAAACGTTGCAACGCCAGGCTCAGCAACGTCAGGTTGAGCAACAGCAGCAGCAGTGGAACAGCACGCCGCCAGTTCAACAGCCGCGTACGCAGCCACAGACGCAAACGCGTACTGCGCAAACGGCGCCAGTGCAGCAGCCGTCGAAGCCTGCCACGCAGACGCAGAAACCCGCTGCGACGTCGCAACCGTACCAGGATCTGCTGCAGACCCCGGCACACACCACGGCATCGCAGCCAAAAACACAGCCAGCCGCACCGGTTGAGCGCGTGCCAGAGGCACCGAAGCCGACGACAGAGAAGAAAGACGAACGTCGCTGGATGGTACAATGTGGTTCGTTTAAAGGCGCAGAACAGGCAGAAACCGTGCGTGCACAGTTAGCTTTCGAAGGCTTTGACTCCAAAATCACCACCAATAATGGCTGGAACCGCGTGGTCATCGGGCCGGTGAAAGGCAAAGAGAATGCCGACAGCACCATTAGCCGTCTGAAGATGGCAGGTCACACAAACTGTATTCGACTCGCCTCCGGGGGTTGAAACCCCCAAAATCTCCCCCATCTATACTTGCATTACGCCCCGCACACCGTGCGGGGCTTGTATTCTGCATTTGTAACCAAGGGGTCTGCTCGTGACAACAATAGTAAGCGTACGCCGTAACGGCCAGGTGGTTATCGCCGGTGATGGTCAGGCCACACTGGGTAACACCGTCATGAAAGGCAACGTGAAGAAAGTGCGTCGTCTGTACAACGACAAAGTCATTGCTGGCTTTGCGGGCGGTACGGCGGATGCGTTCACGCTGTTCGAACTGTTTGAGCGCAAGCTGGAAATGCATCAGGGACATCTGGTTAAAGCCGCCGTTGAGCTGGCGAAAGACTGGCGTACCGATCGCATGCTGCGCAAACTTGAAGCGCTGTTGGCGGTCGCGGATGAAACCGCCTCCCTCATCATCACCGGTAACGGTGACGTCGTGCAGCCGGAAAACGATCTGATTGCCATCGGCTCCGGCGGTCCCTACGCCCAGGCTGCGGCACGTGCTCTGCTGGAAAACACCGAGCTCGGCGCTCGCGACATTGCTGAAAAAGCGTTGGATATTGCAGGTGATATCTGCATTTACACCAACCATTTCCATACCATTGAAGAATTACCGTCTAAAGCGTAAGGATCTCCCATGTCTGAAATGACCCCACGCGAAATCGTCAGCGAACTGAACAAGCACATCATCGGCCAGGATAACGCCAAGCGTTCCGTGGCGATTGCACTGCGTAACCGCTGGCGCCGCATGCAGCTCGACGAAGAGCTGCGCCATGAAGTTACACCGAAAAACATTCTGATGATCGGCCCAACCGGTGTCGGTAAAACCGAAATCGCCCGTCGTCTGGCAAAGCTTGCCAACGCGCCGTTCATTAAAGTGGAAGCAACAAAATTCACCGAAGTGGGTTATGTCGGTAAAGAAGTCGACTCTATCATCCGCGATCTGACCGATGCCGCCATTAAAATGGTTCGCGTCCAGGCGATCGAAAAGAACCGCTATCGTGCGGAAGAGATGGCAGAAGAGCGCATTCTTGATGTGCTGATCCCACCGGCGAAAAATAACTGGGGCCAGGCGGAGCAACAGTCTGAACCGTCCGCTGCGCGTCAGGCGTTCCGTAAAAAACTGCGTGAAGGCCAGCTCGACGATAAAGAAATCGAGATCGATCTTGCCGCCGCACCGATGGGCGTGGAAATCATGGCGCCTCCGGGAATGGAAGAGATGACCAGCCAACTGCAGTCCATGTTCCAGAACCTGGGTGGACAGAAGCAGAAAGCGCGTAAGCTGAAAATCAAAGACGCGATGAAGCTGCTGATTGAAGAAGAAGCGGCCAAACTGGTGAACCCGGAAGAGCTGAAACAGGAAGCTATCGACGCCGTTGAGCAGCATGGGATCGTATTTATCGACGAAATCGACAAAATCTGTAAGCGCGGCGAATCCTCGGGTCCGGACGTGTCCCGTGAAGGCGTACAGCGCGACCTGCTGCCGCTGGTTGAAGGCTGCACCGTCTCGACCAAACACGGTATGGTCAAAACCGACCACATTTTGTTTATCGCCTCTGGCGCATTCCAGGTGGCAAAACCGTCCGATCTGATCCCGGAACTGCAGGGTCGTCTGCCGATTCGCGTAGAGCTGCAGGCGCTGACTACCAGCGACTTCGAACGTATTCTGACGGAACCTAACGCTTCTGTTACCGTGCAGTACAAAGCGCTAATGGCGACCGAAGGCGTCAACATTGAGTTTACGGAATCCGGTATCAAGCGTATAGCTGAAGCAGCATGGCAGGTTAACGAGACCACCGAAAACATCGGTGCCCGTCGTCTGCACACCGTTCTGGAGCGTCTGATGGAAGATATTTCCTATGATGCGAGCGATTTGAACGGTCAAAGCATAACAATTGATGCGGATTATGTGAGCAAACATCTGGATGCGCTGGTCGCAGATGAAGATCTGAGCCGTTTTATCCTATAATCGCGTTCACTGCATTTTCATCATTGTTGATGGGGCTGAAAGGCCCCATTTTTATTGGCGCTAAATATGACTGAACAACAACAAATTAGCCGCTCCCAGGCCTGGCTGGAAAGTTTACGACCCAAGACTCTACCGCTCGCCTTCGCGGCGATCATCGTCGGTACTGCCCTGGCATGGTGGCAGGGATATTTTGATCCGCTGGTCGCCTTGCTGGCGCTCATTACGGCAGGGCTTCTGCAAATCCTGTCAAATCTCGCCAACGACTATGGTGATGCCGTTAAAGGCAGCGATAAGCCGGATCGCATTGGGCCGCTGCGTGGGATGCAAAAAGGGGTGATCACCCAACAGGAGATGAAGCGCGCGCTGATCATCACCGTGGTACTCATTTGCGTGTCCGGTCTGTCGCTGGTTGCGGTGGCGTGCCGCACGCCGGCGGATTTTGTCGGCTTCCTGGTGCTTGGCGTACTGTCGATCATTGCCGCCATCACCTATACCGTGGGCAATCGTCCTTATGGCTACATCGGTCTGGGCGATATTTCCGTGCTGGTCTTCTTTGGCTGGCTGAGCGTGATGGGGAGTTGGTATCTGCAGGCGCATACACTGATCCCGGCGTTAATCCTTCCAGCTACCGCCTGCGGTCTGCTGGCCACCGCCGTGCTTAACATCAATAACCTGCGCGATATCAACAGTGACCGGGAAAACGGCAAGAACACGCTGGTTGTCCGCCTCGGCGCCGTAAATGCCCGTCGTTACCACGCTTGCTTGTTGATAGGCACGCTGATCTGCCTGGCGCTGTTTAACCTGCTTTCGCTGCAAAGTCCGTGGGGTTGGTTGTTCCTGCTGGCCGCACCGGTACTGGTAAAACAGGCGCGTTACGTGATGCGCCAGATGGAACCAGCAGCGATGCGCCCTATGCTTGAACGTACGGTAAAAGCCGCGTTGCTGACTAACCTGCTGTTTGTTGTCGGGATTTTCTTAAGTCAGTGGGCAAGATAACTGACAAATATCAATTAACAATTGATGATTTTGCCAACAGTACGCATAGCGCGATATACTAAAAATTCTCGCAGCAACTGAACGTTAAGCCTATGAAATACGATACTTCCGAGCTTTGTGACATCTATCAAGAAGATGTCAACGTCGTGGAACCACTGTTCTCTAACTTTGGAGGACGGTCGTCGTTTGGCGGACAAATCGTCACGGTGAAATGTTTCGAGGACAACGGGTTGCTGTACGATCTGCTCGAACAAAATGGCCGTGGTCGCATTCTGCTGGTCGATGGCGGCGGTTCTGTCCGTCGTGCGCTGGTCGACGCCGAACTGGCGCGTCTGGCTGTACAAAATGAATGGGAAGGCCTGGTCATCTACGGCGCGGTGCGTCAGGTAGACGATCTGGAAGAGCTGGACATCGGCATTCAGGCGATTGCCGCGATTCCGGTAGGTGCAGCAGGCGAAGGGATTGGGGAAAGCGATGTCCGCGTCAATTTCGGCGGCGTGACCTTCTTCTCCGGCGACCATCTGTACGCCGATAACACCGGAATCATCCTCTCCGAAGACCCGCTCGATATCGAGTGATCGAAAAAGGCACCGTAAGGTGCCTTTTTTATTGGTTATCGCGGGCTACTGGATGGCGGCTTGCGCCTTATCCGGCCTACAAGCTACTTGCTCAGGAATCCTCTAAAGATTTCGCGTTAGGGCAAGGCGGCAAGCGAATGAATCCCCAGGAGCGTAGTAAACTACGTGACCGGGGTGAATACGCGCAGCCAACGCCGCCATAACGTGAAAGATGACGAGGATTAGACTTCTTCCATGCGGCCCAGCAATGCCTGCAAACGATCCTGCCAGCCATTCTGCTGTTCTTTCAGAGACTGATTTTCGCGCTCGAGCTCTTCACGGCTGTGCTGTGCAGATTGCACTTCCTGCGCCAGCGAGCTGTTCTTCTCTTTCAGCTCTTCAATTTCCATCTGCAACAAGGTGATGGTATCAATCGCCTGCTGTACTTTTGCTTCCAGTTTCTCAAACACTTCTAAAGACATGGTCATACTCTCCTGAATTGCAAGGCGACGCTTCACGTGAACGCGCACAATATATAGTGCCGATTGTATGAAGCCCCGCTCTCCCTGTCCAGCGGCATCCCGCGCTGATTGCGGTTTGCAACACTTTTCAGTCGACTCTTACAGACATCGACGGCCTAACCCTTAAGTGTTAACGCTTTGGTTAATGAAATGATTCAGCTCACACTATTTTTGTATAACAAAACGCGCCTCATGGCGCGAAAACGCTCATTTTATTGACGGAGTACACACATTTTAAGTTCGATATTTCTCGTTTGTGCTCGTTAACGATAAATTAACAGTGTGCCTACAGGGCATCGCGGACGTCAGTGACCTCCTCGCATACAATAAACATTAAACTCTTCAGGATCCGATTATGAGTCAAACATCAACCTTAAAAGGCCAGTGCATTGCTGAATTCCTCGGTACCGGGTTGTTGATTTTCTTCGGTGTGGGGTGCGTCGCTGCGCTTAAAGTCGCGGGTGCGTCTTTTGGACAGTGGGAAATCAGCGTCATCTGGGGATTGGGGGTAGCCATGGCTATCTACCTGACCGCAGGGGTGTCTGGCGCACATCTCAACCCGGCAGTCACTATCGCGTTGTGGCTGTTTGCGTGTTTCGACAAGCGCAAAGTTGTTCCTTTTATCCTTTCTCAATTTGCCGGTGCCTTTTGCGCAGCGGCGTTAGTTTACGGGCTTTACTACAATCTTTTCGCCGACTTCGAACAAACGCACCACATTGTACGTGGCAGCATTGAGAGTGTTGATCTGGCCGGCACTTTCTCAACGTATCCCAACCCACATATCAATTTTGTGCAGGCCTTCGCGGTTGAAATGGTGATTACCGCTATCCTGATGGGGCTTATTCTGGCGCTGACTGATGACGGTAACGGTGTACCGCGTGGCCCGCTGGCTCCTTTGTTGATTGGTTTACTGATTGCGGTTATCGGCGCATCCATGGGCCCACTGACCGGGTTTGCGATGAACCCGGCACGTGACATCGGTCCGAAAGCGTTCGCCTGGCTTGCAGGCTGGGGTAATGTCGCCTTCACCGGTGGCAAAGATATTCCTTACTTCCTGGTGCCGCTGTTTGGCCCCATCGTTGGTGCTATTTTGGGCGCTTTCGCCTATCGCAAGCTGATCGGTCGCCATTTGCCGTGCGATATCTGTGCCGTGGAAGAGAAGGAAACCACGACCACTTCACAACAAAAAGCTTCGCTGTAATGTGACTACGGGACAAATAATTATGACTGAGAAAAAATATATCGTTGCGCTCGACCAGGGAACCACCAGCTCCCGCGCCGTCGTGATGGATCATGATGCCAATATCGTAAGCGTCTCACAGCGCGAATTTGAGCAGATCTACCCGAAAGCAGGCTGGGTAGAACACGACCCGATGGAAATCTGGGCAACGCAGAGCTCTACCCTAGTGGAAGTCCTGGCGAAAGCGGACATCAGTTCCGATCAGATTGCAGCTATCGGGATTACTAACCAGCGTGAAACGACCATCGTCTGGGAACGTGAGACCGGTAAACCTATCTATAATGCGATTGTCTGGCAGTGCCGTCGTACCGCGGATATCTGCGAACATCTGAAGCGCGATGGCATGGAAGAGTACATCCGCAATAACACGGGTCTGGTCATTGACCCGTATTTTTCCGGCACCAAAGTGAAGTGGATCCTCGACCACGTCGAAGGCTCTCGTGAGCGCGCACGTCGCGGCGAACTGCTGTTCGGTACCGTTGATACCTGGCTTATCTGGAAAATGACCCAGGGACGCGTACACGTAACGGATTACACCAACGCCTCGCGTACCATGCTCTTCAACATCCACACGCTGGACTGGGACGACAAGATGCTGGATGCGCTGGATATTCCACGCGCCATGCTGCCGGAAGTGCGCCGTTCTTCCGAGGTCTACGGTCAGACCAACATCGGCGGTAAAGGCGGCACGCGTATTCCGATCTCCGGTATCGCCGGTGACCAGCAGGCTGCACTGTTCGGCCAGCTGTGCGTGAAGGAAGGGATGGCGAAAAACACCTACGGTACCGGCTGCTTTATGCTGATGAACACCGGCGAAAAAGCGGTGAAATCCGAAAACGGCCTGTTGACCACCATCGCCTGCGGCCCGACCGGGGAAGTGAACTATGCGCTGGAAGGCGCTGTGTTTATGGCGGGCGCTTCTATTCAGTGGCTGCGTGATGAAATGAAGCTCATCAGCGACGCCTTCGATTCCGAGTATTTCGCGACCAAAGTGAAGGACACTAACGGCGTGTACGTCGTCCCCGCCTTCACCGGCCTGGGCGCGCCGTACTGGGACCCGTATGCGCGTGGCGCGATCTTCGGTTTGACCCGTGGTGTGAACGCCAACCACATCATCCGTGCAACGCTGGAATCTATTGCCTACCAGACCCGCGACGTACTGGAAGCGATGCAGGCAGACTCCGGCATTCGCCTGCACGCCCTGCGCGTGGACGGTGGCGCGGTCGCCAACAACTTCCTGATGCAGTTCCAGTCTGACATTCTTGGCACGCGCGTTGAGCGTCCGGAAGTGCGTGAAGTCACGGCGTTGGGTGCGGCCTACCTGGCCGGTCTGGCAGTCGGTTTCTGGCAGAACCTTGATGAACTGCAGGAAAAAGCGGTCATCGAACGTGAATTCCGCCCTGGCATCGAAACCACCGAGCGTAACTACCGTTACAGCGGCTGGAAGAAAGCGGTCAAACGCGCGCTGGCGTGGGAAGACCACGAAGAGTAATCGCGAATTGCCGGATAACGATGCGAAAGCGTCTTATCCGGCCTACGGATGAGATTACGGTGCGGGGACAACCCCGCACACTCACCCTCTGATATCAATAATTTCCCCCTCTCCCCTGTGCTACACTTCGCGCCATTCCTTTCTGCTACGAGTTTGCTATGAGACGAGAACTTGCCATCGAATTTTCCCGCGTAACCGAAGCGGCGGCGCTGGCTGGCTACAAATGGTTAGGACGCGGTGACAAAAACACCGCCGACGGCGCGGCGGTTAACGCCATGCGCATAATGCTAAACCAGGTCAACATTGACGGGACCATCGTGATCGGGGAAGGCGAGATCGACGAAGCGCCGATGCTCTACATCGGTGAGAAAGTCGGTACCGGTCGCGGCGACGCGGTGGATATTGCCGTCGACCCCATTGAAGGCACACGAATGACGGCGATGGGCCAGGCCAACGCGTTGGCCGTTCTGGCCGTGGGTGACAAGGGTTGCTTCCTGAACGCACCTGACATGTATATGGAAAAGCTGATTGTTGGACCGGGCGCAAAAGGCAGCATCGATCTCAATCTGCCGCTGGAAGAGAACCTGCGTAATGTCGCCAACGCGCTGGGCAAACCGCTGAGCGAACTGACGGTAACGATTCTGGCGAAACCGCGTCATGATGACGTGATCGCAGAGATGGCGAAGCTTGGCGTGCGCGTATTCGCGATTCCTGATGGCGATGTTGCCGCGTCCATTCTGACCTGCATGCCGGACAGCGAAGTGGATGTGCTGTACGGGATTGGCGGTGCGCCGGAAGGTGTGGTGTCCGCCGCGGTGATCCGCGCACTGGATGGTGACATGCAGGGCCGTCTGCTGGCACGTCATGATGTCAAAGGCGACAGCGAAGAGAACCGTCGCATTGGCGAACAAGAGCTGGCACGCTGCCAGGCAATGGGCATCGAGGCGGGTAAAGCGCTGCGTCTGGATGAAATGGCGCGCAGCGATAATGTTATTTTCTCCGCAACCGGCATCACCAAAGGCGATCTGCTGGAAGGGATCAGCCGTAAAGGTAATATCGCGACCACCGAAACGCTGCTGATCCGCGGTAAGTCACGCACCATCCGCCGTATTCAGTCGATCCACTATCTCGACCGTAAAGACCCGGACGTGCAGGCGCACATCCTGTAACTGATTTGTTCGTTCGAGCCTTCCAGCCCCTCCGGGCTGGAAATCTTTCCGCCAACGAACGAAGATAAGGGAACGAGACCCGTACAGGAGAAAACCATGGCAGATTGGGTAACAGGCAAAGTCACAAAGGTACAGAACTGGACTGATGCTCTGTTTAGTCTGACCGTTCACGCCCCCGTTCATCCCTTCACCGCAGGTCAATTTACCAAACTCGGTCTTGAGATTGACGGCGAGCGCGTCCAGCGTGCCTACTCGTATGTGAATGCCCCTGACAATCCCGATCTGGAGTTTTACCTGGTCACCGTGCCTGACGGTAAGCTAAGCCCACGTCTGGCGGCACTCAAGCCCGGCGACGAAGTACAGGTAGTGAGCGAAGCCGCCGGTTTCTTTGTGCTTGACGAAGTACCGGACTGTGACACGTTATGGATGCTGGCAACGGGCACCGCCATTGGTCCCTATTTATCGATTCTGCAACTGGGTATCGATCTCGAACGTTTCAAAAATCTGGTACTGGTCCACGCCGCACGATACGCCGCCGATTTAAGCTACCTGCCGCTGATGCAGGCGCTGCAAAAGCGCTACGAAGGCAAACTGCGGATCCAGACGGTGGTGAGCCGGGAGACCGTCGCGGGTTCACTGACCGGCCGCATTCCGGCATTGATTGAAAGTGGCGAACTGGAAAAAGCGGTAGGCTTACCGATGGATAAAGAGACCAGCCATGTGATGCTGTGTGGAAATCCGCAAATGGTTCGCGACACACAGCAGTTGCTGAAAGAGACCCGGCAGATGACGAAACACCTTCGTCGCCGGCCAGGCCATATGACCGCCGAGCATTACTGGTAATACGGTTCAGGGCGCTGATTTAAACGCGACATCCTGCGTGTCTTTACCGTATTTATTTTCGCCCTGGGTGCCAACAAACGCCCCCAGGTCGATAAGAGTCATGATGAGGATAAGCGTCGGCGCAAACCGTCCGACCACCCATTGCCACATCCCCGGCAGAATAGCCCAGTTACCGGCTAACAGCATCCAGGCAAGAATAATCAATAACGCCCACAGCCCCGAACGCCCACGATCGTGCAGACGTTTCACCGTAACCGCTGCCGTCGGCCAGAGCAGACACACCAGGGCAAAGGGAGCAATCTGATCGGGAAGTAATTTTTGACTCTCGAGTGAAAACAGAACCACCATGCTGACAATCCACAGCGCAATCCAGATCCAGAAATCACGGCGTCCAATACGCCCTTTAAATGAGAATAACCACTGCTGTAGGGTCATGTCTGTTCCTTTAAAATGACTATCTTCGACAGTTTACCCTTTTGACAAGCCAGACGGTTATCGTTTTAATCGTGGACAGTCATAACGAAAGGTAAGATTGATGAAGCCAGGATGTTCACTGTTTTTATTATTGTTTTCTGCGATGCTCTCCAGCCCTCCGGCGCTGGCGGCTGAGCCATTGGCGGCCACCACCGCACCGTATTTACTCGCCGGTGCCCCCACGTTTGACCTTTCGATCAGCCAGTTTCGCGAAAACTTTAATACGCAAAATCCGAAGCTTACCTTAAATGAATTCCGCGCCATCGACAGTAGTCGCGACAAAGCCAACCTCACCCGTGCGGCCAGCAAAATAAATGAAAACCTGTACGCCTCGACCGCTCTTGAGCGCGGAACGCTGAAGATTAAGAGCATGCAGATAACCTGGCTGCCGATTCAGGGGCCGGAACAGAAAGCGGCGAAAGCCAAAGCGCAGGAATATATGGCGGCAGTGATCCGCACGGTCGCCCCCTTATTGACCAAAGAGCAGAGCCAGAAAAAGCTGCAAAAGCTGCTTACGTCGGGCAAAAATAAGCGCTATTACGCGGAGACCGAAGGCGCAATTCGCTATGTTGTCGCAGATAACGGCGAAAAGGGGCTGACCTTCGCGGTTGAACCGATTAAGCTGGCGTTATCTGAAAATCTGGACGGGCCCAATTGATGATAAAAAGCAAAGCCTTTCCGGGGAGTGATCTCTATACTGTTTCACAGACCATGCTGCCCTGCGGGGCGGCCATCTTCCTTAATTCGCTGACAAAGCGTGGAGAATAGAAATGCGACATCCTTTAGTGATGGGTAACTGGAAACTGAACGGCAGCCGCCACATGGTAAACGAACTGATTGCTAACCTGCGTAAAGAGCTGGCTGGCGTCGCTGGCTGTGCGGTAGCGATCGCACCGCCAGAAATGTATATCGATCTGGCAAAACATGCTGCGGCCGGTAGCCACATCCTCCTGGGCGCACAGAACGTTGACCTGAACCTGTCCGGCGCATTTACCGGTGAAACAAGTGCTGAAATGCTGAAAGACATCGGCGCACAGTACATCATCATCGGCCACTCTGAGCGTCGTACTTACCACAAAGAGTCTGACGAACTGATCGCGAAAAAATTCGCTGTGCTGAAAGAGCAGGGTCTGACTCCCGTTCTGTGCATCGGTGAAACCGAAGCTGAAAACGAAGCGGGCAAAACAGAAGAAGTGTGCGCACGTCAGATCGACGCCGTTCTGAAAACACAGGGTGCTGCGGCATTCGAAGGCGTAGTTATCGCTTACGAACCGGTTTGGGCAATCGGCACCGGCAAATCCGCAACGCCAGCGCAGGCACAGGCTGTTCACAAATTTATCCGTGATCATATTGCCAAAGCGGACGCGAAAATTGCTGAGCAGGTCATCATCCAGTACGGCGGTTCCGTAAACGCAGCTAACGCGGCAGAACTGTTCACTCAGCCGGATATCGACGGCGCGCTGGTTGGCGGTGCTTCTCTGAAAGCTGACGCTTTCGCCGTGATCGTAAAAGCAGCTGAAGCAGCAAAACAAGCTTAAGTTGTGTAGTCGGGGGGACCTCTCCCCCGACTTATCCCCGTATTACCAGTATCCCAGCCAGTGCCACCAGAAAGCCCCTGTCACCGCCCAGATAGTCAGGTTTACCACACTCATCACCAGCCCCGTCTTCCACCATTCCGCCAGAGTGGCATAGCCAGAGCCAAAAATGATCGGCGCAGTGCCCGTACCGTAGTGGGTGAGCGACATCATCAGCGAAGAGGAGAAACCGAGCATCAGCCCCAGCAGGGCCGGTGGCGCGCCCAGACCTAACCCCGCGATGAAGAAGGCGGAGAACATGGCCGTGATATGCGCCGTGGTGCTGGCGAAAAAGTAATGAGAGTAGACGTAAAGCAGGATCAACAGCAGTGTCGCAATACTCCAGTGGACGCCAAGGTGATTGATTGCCGTCCCCACACTGGTCGCAAGCCAGCCGACCAGTCCCAGTTTGCTGAGGAAATCCGCCATCATCACCAGCGCGGCAAACCAGACAATGGTATCCCAGGCACCGCGGCACTTAAGGATGTCCTCCCAGTGTAATACCCCCGTCAGCAACAGAATCGATAAACCGATCAGCGCCGCACTGGTGGGGTTAACGGTCCAGCCGCTGCCCATGATCATCGCGGGAACGCCAGCCCACAGGCAGAGCAGCAAAATGAACACCGCCAGCGTGATTTTTTCCGCCAGCGACAGTGGGCCGAGAAGATCCAGCTTTTGCCGGGCGAACTGCGGCGCATTGGGTGTGCGGGTAATGGCGGGTGGATAGAGCCACCAGATGACGATGGGCATCACAATCAGCGAAACGACCGCCGGAAGAAGCGCCGCAATGGCCCACATCCCCCAGGTCATATTCAGTACCCCATCCGTTCCCTGGGACAAAAAGGTGACAATGAGGGGGTTAGGGGCGGTTGCGGTGATGAACATCGCTGAACTGATCGGGTTAATGTTGTAATTCACCAGCGCCAGATAGCGCCCCGTTGAGCCATTTTCGCTATTGCCGGGCTGCGATCCAAGGCTGTCGGCAATGGCGCGCATCACCGGGTGAATAATGCCGCCGCCGCGTGCCGTGTTACTTGGGGTGACGGGGGCAATCAGCGTTTCCGCGAGGGTTAATGCCCACGCGATACCTAAGGTTCGCTTACCAAACAACGCAATAAATCCGTAGCCGATACGCGCCCCAAGTCCTGTTTTCAGCAAGCTTTGCGACAGCATGATCGATAAACCGATCAGCCAAATCAGTTGGTTGGAAAAGCCACTCAGCGCATCGTTAAGCGCTGCCGCAGGCTTACCGGGATTCGTCACACCGGTCATCGCCACCAGCATGATCGCCACAACAGCAATCGCCCCGATGGGCATCGCTTTGCCGATAATGGCCGCAATCGTACCGATAAACAGCGCCAGCAGATGCCATGCCTGTGGCGTCACGTCAGCAGGACAAGGGATGATAAACCAGATGGTCAGTGTGATAACCATCGAGATGATGGCGGGCCAACCGCGAATGGGGGTCAATCTATCCATGGTTCAATCCTTGAGTATCCTGCGCATAAGTATGCGTTTCAGTATTAACCGTCATTCGTGCAGGTAAAACTCACCACCCTCTCACAAAACTAAAATAATCAGGCAATTAACACTACAATTTTCCTAATAGATTAAACCATGCATAGTCCAGTGGCAGCAGGATCAGATACGTCGTCAGCGCCAGCACCAGACACAGGAGCAGCCCGGCTCTCGCTGGCACCCTGCCTAACGCCATCGCCACCACAATAGGTGATGCCTGATACGGCAGTAGCGGCGTTGAATAGCCCAGCACCTGAATCATAATCACCGACAGCAGCGGGAATTGCGTTGCCTCAGAAAAGCTCTGCGCCAGAGTGGTATACAGCGCCGGAACGCCGTTGGCGGTCATAATGAAGTTAAGCGCAGTGGTGATGCCGGTCAGGGCGAGAAAACTGGTGAACGGTTTCTCCGGATCCAGCGGCATCACGTGCAGCAGCGCTTCACCGACCGCATCGCCAATACCGGTTTGCGTCACAACGCTCGCCAGTCCAAGAATACCGGCAACATAAATGCAGGTACGGATGTTAACCCCCGTGGAAAACTCCTCTCCATTGATGAACCCGACACGCGGTAACAGGGTGATGACCGCTGCCGCCAGCCCGGTCCACGCCGGACCAATGCCATGCCAGCTTTCGCTGACCCACATCACCAGCACGACTGCCAGCATCCAGGCCAGTCGTTTTTCGTCGCGGCTCATTGGCTCCGGTGGTGAGAATTCACGTGGCGCATGGGGTTTTCCGGGAAACAGCCAGCAGATCAGCGCAATCAACAGTCCGCCTTTCAGCCAGCCTAATACCGGCGTATGCAGCAGCAGATAAGGCAGATAGTTCAGATGGATACCGTACGATCCTTCCGCCGCCCCGCTCATTACGAGATTCGGCACGTTAGCAGGCAAAATGGTGGCGGAAAGCTGAAAAGTGCCAAAACCCACAGCAAGCGCCAGGCCATACCACGCACGGGTGCCATCAAGGATCCCGGCACGCTTCGCCATCGCTGCAACAACGGGCATCAGCAGCGCGATACGTCCCATATTGGAGGGCATTACAAACGCCAGTGCATAGCTCAGCAGCACCACGCTTGAGACCATCAGCGGCCAGGATTCCGTCAGCCGTGATGACAACGCTCTTGCCGCCCTGTCCGCCAGTCCGGTTTTGCGGATCGCCACGCCCAGCACAAAGCCGCTGAATACCAGCCAGAACGCCGAGGAGGCAAAGCCGCCAAAGATGACGTCCGGTGGGGCGATTTTCGCCACCATCGCCACCGTGAAGAACAGCAGCGCAGTGATAAATTCCGGTAATAGCGAGGTTGCCCAGAGCAGGATGGTGACAATCACCACCAACGAGGGCAGAAACAGAGGGTGTGAAAACCAGAGCGACATGCCTGTCTCCTGTTGTTTTTTTCAACAAGAATACGGGGGCATCCCCCTTCTGTAAACGCGCGTCTCCCCCTAAAAAAGCAGAGGGTCAGTGATAATGGATTTCGCCGAAGTAGTCAGACAGCACATAGTAGCGGCAATACTCAAAGGGATGCGCTTCCCCCGCCATAAACGTCTGGCGCGCCACGGAAAGGAGTGGTTTGTTCTCAGCAATCTGCAGCTTCTCGCATAAATCAGGACTGGGCAGAATGGCATCGACCTTTTCGATCGCTGAGTCGCTTTTCACATTCAACAGGTGATAAAGCGAGGTATGGGCCAGTTCATCCGCTGTCAGGGTTAATCCCGGAAAGAAGGAGAGATCGAGATAAATTTTCTCGTGGTTAAACGGGCGATCGTTCAGGTATCGCACCCGAGAAATATAGAGATAGTGATGATGGGCCGGCAGGCTTAAACCATCTTCCTGCGCGTCGCGCGCCCGGCGTGTGGCGATTTCCAGAATGCGGTTCTCAACCGCCACGCTGGCATCACGCAGGTCGCTGGTGATCCCGCGAAAGGTATGACCATAGCTGACGCCTTCCGGCACCGCGCTCACCACGGAACCACTTCCGCGTTGAGAGGTGATCACACCGGCGTTGATCAACTCACTCCACGCCTGCTTCACGACGATCAGCGACACATTATAGGTTTGGGCGATCGCTTTTTGCGTTGGCAACTGACTCCCCAGCGGCAGGGTCCCGTTCTGGATCTGCTGGCAGATGATATAAAACAACTGCTTATACAGCGGAGTGAAACTCGTTTTATCAACCTGCAAGCCATTTACCTCGAAAGTCTGCCAGTCGGGGACGGTTGTCGCCGCCCCCGCAGGGCAGCGCACTACCCTTTAATCTGTCTGGCGAGTTCAGCCAAATCGAAATGATTCATACGATTAACGGTAGTTAAATAGTCGGCAGGAAAAGCATCAGCACCGTGCCAGGCGCCGGAGAGTGCCCCAACCATGGTGGCGACGGTATCGGTGTCATTGCCGATATTAACGGCGGAAATAATAGCATCAACGGCCGAATCCGGACAACACGCGAACAGACCAAACGCGGCCGGAACCGCCTCGCTGACGTGCAACCCGGACCCGATGATATCGGCAATCTCAACAATCGCCGTCTCCCAATGGGCGTGCCGCTTACCGATCGCTACCGCCAGTTCAATACGACGCGCCACCGACGGCCCGGCAACCATCATCGCGCCCTGTTCTGCCGCCAGCGCATAACCCCTGTCAGCGCCGTAAATCCCGGCCGCAATAATGCTTTCCGCACTCGCCACGGACTGTAACGCCTCGCTGGTTGCTGCCGCCATCGCCGCTGCGCCAGACATCGCCAGTACGTTATTATGGGTAAAGCGGCAGATTTCCAGCGCAGTCTGAATCGCTTTTTCTATGTCGCCAGGATGCAGTACGGCGGCAGGCCAAATCTTCATTGCCGCGCCGTTGGTGGCTTCCGCATTCCCCTTATTGATAATCTGTACCGACTGTTTCTCACCTTCCAGTTCCCCCTGCAGGGACACGCGATTATCGTTAAAGATGGCTTTCATCGCGGCTCGGGTGGTTGGCCCGGTAAAATTGGCGTAGTACGGATAGGCCAGCCAGCGCTGGAAGGCTTCACGCATTGCTTCATCGCTCACCTGACGATGGTGCTGTAGCAGGGCGTCCATGATGTACTTCGCCTGAATAAAGTCATCGGTACACATTCCGGCTTCGTTACAGCGACCAAACGTATCGGCGGGCGGTTTCTCAAAACCGGTCACCCAGCCACCAAAGTATTCGCGAATTTGTTGCTGAGTACGCACTTCGGTCGCTGCGCCCATCGCGTCCGCCGCAGCGGCACCAATCAGGCAGCCCAGTATTTTGTTAATTTCAACGTGCATGAATGACTCCTTAACGGTTTAGCATATTTTTTCCAGTGGATGACTGGCGCGAAAAGCCGCGAGCTGTTCAGGATAAGGCAGCGCGGTCATCGCCCCTTTTGCCGTGACCACCATCGCGCCGCAGGCATTGGCTGTACCGATCGCCTGCGCAAGCAAGTGACTGTCCCAGGAAGCGGCCTGTGAAAGGGTATAAAGCAGCCCGCCGACAAAGGCATCGCCCGCTCCGGTGGTGTCCACCACGGAAATTTTCGCGGCCGGGAACGCGCATTCGCCCTCTGGCGTCACCAAGTACGCCCCTGCATCGCCCAATGAGATAACGGTGGTTTCACAGCCAAGTTCACGCATCAGATAGCGTGCGTCCTGCCAGCGTTCGACCTTACCCAGCCAACACAGCTCATCCGCAGAGACCTTGCAGATGGAGGCCAGCGCAATAGATTGTGCGAGTAAGGGGACGATTTCCTGGATATCCCGCCACATGCTGACGCGCAGGTTAACGTCGAACATGACGTGCCCTCCCGCCGTCTTCATGCGTCTGGCGCCTTCCAGACACGCCTCACGCGCCGGACTGTCGGTCAGGCCAATCGAGCTGAAGTAAAACCACTCGTTGGCGCTGAAAGTCGGTAAATCCTGCACCGAGACAAAAGTGTCCGCGCCGGGATGTACCAGATAGGTAAAACTGCGCTCGCCTTCTGGCGTCAGATTGACGATCAGTACCGCGCTGGTTTGCTGTGGGTCGAGGCGCAATGACCCCACACCTACCCCGTTTTCTGCCAGCGTCTGGCGGAGAAAACGTCCGGCGTCATCCTCCCCAAGACAGCCGATAAATTCACAGTCGCCACCCAGTCGCGCGATGCAAACGGCGACGTTAGCCGATGCCCCCCCCGGACATTTCAGGTAGGTGTCCGCGCCTTCCGGCACCAGATCCACGGACGCGTCGCCAATCACCCAGACTTTTTTGAGATGACTCATCTGCTCCTCCTCACGCCTGACGCTGCGCCAGTTCACTCTGGATATCGCGGTAATAATCGTTGTTGATCAGATACTTTTTCATCACCACGCCAACCACCAGATGGAAGACGGCAGGGATGAGCGTCATCATCAGCGCAATCCCGGTCAGCGAGCTTGCACTCTGCTGGACATCCGCCTGGTAGCCGAAGTGGCTCAGCAGGAAGCCAAGGACGCCGCCGGCAATCCCCATCCCGAATTTCTGAAAGAACAGAATGCCGCCGAAAGCCAGTCCGGAAACGCGCAGCCCGGTTTTCTTCTCGCCGTAATCGACGGCCTCCGCGATGGAAGACCAGAACACCGGCATTTGCATGTCGCAGAAGAAGTTGATGAGAAAGTAAAAGACAAAGGCGAGG
Organism: Citrobacter sp. RHB35-C17; assembly: GCF_013816795.1. Taxonomy (NCBI): domain Bacteria; kingdom Pseudomonadati; phylum Pseudomonadota; class Gammaproteobacteria; order Enterobacterales; family Enterobacteriaceae; genus Citrobacter; species Citrobacter sp. RHB35-C17. The sequence goes on from NZ_CP057150.1 coordinate 4,496,797, forward strand.
ATCAGGTTCTGCTGCCCGACGCAAAGATACATGCCGATACTCAGCGCGAAGGTCATCAGTTGGGTGTAGCGGAACATTTTTATTTTGTCCCAGAACTTAGTCACCCACGTGGTCGCAATCATCGCCAGAATAGACGCCACCACGCCGACGGTCAGGAACGGTGAAATCAGGCTGTCACCGCCATTCAGATAATATTTGGCGTAATAGGCCGCGACCGAACCGCGGATCACGTAGCCGCACATCAGCAACATAATCACCACGCCCAGAATCAGCCACTGGTCGTTACGTAGTAAATTCGCAAACTGCTGTTTGACGGACAGTGACGGCAATTCAGGCTCGCTGCGTTCGCGGGTGGTCATAAAGCAGAAGATAAACAGCACGGCGCCCATCGCCCCCATCAGGCCCATAGAGAGCTGATAACCCAGCGCTTTATTGCCCTGTCCCAGCCAGACCGCCAGCATGGGAACCACAATCGTCACCAGAAACGCGGCGATTTTGGTCATCACAAAACGATACCCGTTGGCGCTCAGACGCTCGCCCGGATCGTCCGTGATAACGCCAATCAGAGAGATATAAGGGATGGTGATCGCCGTATAAACCAGCGTCATCAGAATGTAAGTGAAATAGGCCCATGCCAGCTTCGCCATATACGCCATATCCGGCGTGATAAACATCAGATAGACGGCGAAGCCAAATGGAATGGCAAACCATAACAACCATGGACGATAGCGTCCCCAGCGGGTCGACACTTTGTCGGTCAGCATTCCCATTGCCGGATCGATAATGGCATCGATCATCCGCACCACCACCAGCAGCACACCCACATCCGCTGCCCGTAAACCGTAAATATCCGTGTAGAAATATGCCAGCAGAAGCTGCATGGCAATAATCACTACGTTGATCGCCATATCCCCGGCGCCGAAACCTATTTTTTCCACGATAGACAATTTCATATCGGTATTCCTTTTGCGCCGTTCAGCGCAAGAATGTCGAAAAAAGGATGACGTAACTACGTGAAATAAAAGCTTTTATGATTAACGCATGACCCAGAAAACCAGGATCAGGCGTTATGAGGGAGTGTAATGGAACCACAAAAGATATAAAGGTATACCTTTATATCTTTTGATCGAATTCACATTATTTTAACCAACGATACATCTTCGCTGGCCTGAAGTGGGAGATTGTGCAAAAAAACGCCGACAACCGTCGGCGTGGCGATCAGGGCTGAGTCAGGAGCTTACAGTCGTGATCCTGAATTTCTTCTGCCGACGCCCGGTTAAACGCCAGCATGTTGCGCTGCGTGGCCAACAGAACAAAAGCGTCATCACTTTGACGCGCCAGCGCCAGCGCATAGCTGCCCATTCGCTCACGCGCTTCCGGCACCTCTTCGGCCAGCATCATAAACGGACTGCGCTGCGCCAGTTCGCTTTCTGTCACGCGACGGGCGAGATACTCATGCCCGCGCAGTCCGCCCGGCAGCGGTAACCAGCGGGTGCTGATTTTGGTCTGGTTAGCGTCCAGTTGCGCTCTGACATCAGGACGAAGGCAGGAAATATGGATGTGGAAATGGTTTTGCGTCCGTCCGCTGCGCGAATTGATTGCCAGCGACACGACGCTGTCCGGAATATCCTTGCCATACTTTTGGCTCATGAAATCGCGCGCCTGCCAGGCCAGCCAGAAGAAATTCGGCGTGTATTGTTCCACCAGCAACGGACTCTCGGTGCCATTAATGCGATAAGTCGGCATCAGCAGATATTGCAGCGGACCATTGCGATCTTTAAAGACCACATATCCAGCATCGGGCTTCACTTCGACACATGGCGCAGGGTTTTGATGCTGCAACTGGTTGGGCAGGCATTGCTCAAGCACAATCTTACGCAACGCATCCGGGTTTCCGGCCAGCTTCCAGTAGCCAAAACCTGCCGCAGCGGCAATAACGACAACGGCCAGTAGTCCATAGCCTGTTTTTTTCATAACGCGTTCCCTGTATCTCAACGGCCTGCAAGAGTAACGCAAAATGATGACAAATAAAAAAGCCCGGCGGTAAATACCCCGGGCTTCTTCTCCTGCCAGCTCTTAACGCTTGCTGATTTGATCGAACGTTCCGCCATTCGAGAAGTGTTCTTTTTGCGCTTTCGTCCAGCCGCCGAACGTTTCATCAATGGTAAAGAGTTTCAGCTTCGGAAACGCATTTTCGTATTTCTTCGCCACCTCTGCATCACGCGGACGGTAGTAGTTTTTAGCCGCAATCTCCTGACCTTCCGGTGAGTAGAGATACTTTAGATAGGCTTCCGCCACGGCCTGAGTGCCTTTCTTCTCGGTCACTTTATCCACAACGGAGACCGTCGGTTCAGCCAGAATGGATTCGCTCGGCGTCACGATTTCAAATTTATCTTTGCCCAGCTCATTGGTCGCCAGCAGCGCTTCGTTCTCCCAGGCGATCAGCACGTCGCCGATGCCGCGTTCGACAAAGGTATTGGTCGCACCGCGTGCGCCAGAGTCCAGCACTTCGACATTCTTAAACAGCGCCTTCACAAAGTCCTGCGCTTTTGCCTGATCGTTGTTGTTGTGGTGCAGCGCATAACCCCAGGCAGCCAGATAGTTCCAGCGTGCACCGCCGGAGCTTTTCGGGTTAGGCGTGATCACCGAAACGCCAGGCTTAACCAGATCGTTCCAGTCATGAATTTGCTTCGGGTTGCCTTTACGCACCAGGAACACAATGGTGGAGGTGTAAGGCGCAGAGTTGTCCGGCAGGCGTTTGATCCAGTTTTTATCAATACGACCACGCTCGGCAATCGCATCCACATCATAGGCCAGTGCCAGCGTCACCACATCCGCCTCAATGCCGTTAATCACCGAGGTCGCCTGTTTGCCTGACCCGCCGTGTGACTGACGAATCACCACGTTATCGCCCGTTTCTTGCTTCCAGTGTGCGCTAAACGCTTTGTTGTACTGCTCGTACAGCTCACGCGTTGGATCGTAAGACACGTTCAGTAATTGAATATCCTTTGCCAGAACGCCGCTGGATGCCAGCAGCAAAGTTAACCCTACGCCCCATTTGTTCATCGCCCAACTCTCTTATGTTGTGTTGTGATGAGCAAAGCGTGCCAGAAAGGTATCCAAACATTAAAGAATAAAAAAAGATTGGCTATAACGAGAGGGAATATATGGAGGGCGTATGCCGGATGGCGGCTGACGCCTTATCCGGCCTACAAGTCTTGCGATCTGTAGGCCGGGTAAGCGTAGCGCCATCAGGCGCAGAGAAGAATCAGTACAGTTTCTTCGCGCAATCCAGCCAGTCACCTTTGAACGGACGCTTCATGTTTTCGATAGCATCGATGATGTCATGGTGAACCAGTTTTTCGTTCTGAATACCGACGCAACGACCACCGTGACCTTCCAGCAGCAGTTCAATGGCGTAAGAACCCATACGGGAAGCCAGGATGCGGTCATAAGGCACTGGAGAACCGCCGCGCTGGATGTGACCCAGTACGGTCGAGCGGGTTTCACGGCCCGTCTCTTTCTCAATGTAATGCGCCAGTTCGTCGACATCGCACATGTGCTCAGTGATTGCCACGATAGCGTGTTTCTTACCCTTCGCAATACCCGCTTTGATTTCAGCAACCAGATCGTCACGGCTGAATTCCACTTCCGGTACCACAACGAACTCACAGCCACCGGCAATCGCTGCCGCCAGCGTCAGGTCGCCACAGTAACGCCCCATCACTTCAACGATAGAGATACGCTGGTGAGAAGACGAGGTGTCGCGCAGACGGTCAATCGCTTCAACCACGGTGCCCAGCGCCGTAAAGTAACCGATGGTGTAGTCAGTGCCTTTGATATCGTTATCGATAGTGCCAGGCAAGCCGATGCACGGGAAGCCCATTTCAGTCAGGCGTTTCGCACCCATGTAAGAACCGTCACCGCCGATCACCACCAGCGCGTCGATTCCACGTTTTTTCAGGTTTTCGATAGCCACGGCGCGGACATTTTCGTCACGGAACTCCGGGAAACGAGCGGAACCCAGGAAGGTACCACCGCGGTTAATCATGTCGGACACGCTATAACGGTCGAGCTGCACCATACGGTCTTCGTACAGACCCAAGTAGCCATCATAAATCCCCATGACTTCCAGTCCTTCCGTCAGTGCTGCGCGCACCACACCACGGATTGCTGCGTTCATGCCCGGCGCATCACCGCCGCTTGTCAACACACCGATTTTCTTAATCATGACTACCTCTGAACTTTGGAATGCAAAATGAAGTCTGTTGCCGGAAGTCGATCCTGCATAGCGAGACGATCCAACGAATATGCAAATAGTATAACAATCACGTCCTGCTGAATTGATTCAGGTCAGGCCAAATGGCGGTAATTTATACACAAAATGCGGGCCTGGCTCTCTTTTTTACGCTCACTTACGAAAGCTCAAACCTTTTGCCTTCCCTGGGTACGACGGAACACGGGTCCTGATGGATAATGACATCGGAGCCCGGAAAACGCCGTAAAATCGCCTGCTCTACCTGTTCAGCCACAACATGCGCCTGAACGAGCGGCAGATTATCTTCCATTTCCAAATGAATCTGAATAAAGCGGGTCGGCCCTGACTGCCGCGTACGGAGATCGTGAGCACCACTGACGCCCGGCCATGATGTCACGATGTCAAAAATTTCCTGACGTTCTTCATCGGGTAATGCGCGATCCAGTAACGACTGCACGGCATCATAACCCATGCGTAACGCGCTATATAAAATATAGATGCCAATCCCCAAAGCAAACAACGCGTCTGCACGATGCCAGCCGTACCAGGCCAGACCGAGCGCCACGAGAATCGCACCGTTCATCATAACATCAGACTGATAATGAAGCATATCCGCCCGTACTGCCTGGCTTTGCGTCCGCTTCACCACCCAGCGCTGAAACGAGACCAGCACCACAGTACATATCAGGGCGATAATGGTAACCACAACCCCCACGCCGGGTTCGTTCATCGGCGTCGGTGTAATCAGATGCTGGATACCCGTTAAAAATAAAAACAACGCCGAACCGGAAATAAACATGCTTTGCGCCAGCGCAGCCAGTGATTCCGCTTTGCCATGACCAAAGGTATGTTCATCATCCGCGGGCTGCAGCGAATAGCGCACCACTAACAGGTTAGTGAGCGACGCGGCAATATCCACCAGCGAGTCGACCAGGGCCGCCAGAATACTCACCGACCCGGTGTACCACCACGCAAAAATTTTGATCAAAAGTAACAGCGATGCCATCACTGTCGCGGCAATGGCCGCCCGACTGACTAACCGCCCATAGGATTGATTCATAAACACTCCTGCCATTTCATGCCGGTAGTATAACGGATGGTGTAAGACAATCAGTGATTATGACGATGACAATTTACAGGCAAAAAAAACCCCCACGTCATGTGGGGGAAGACAGGGATGGTGTCTATGGCAAGGAAAACAGGGTTTACTACTGGGAACGTGAGTTGCTACTACTCAATAACTTCAACGAAGAACTTTTTTGCCAGTGCGTCACGTCACGCAACTGCTCCATTCTTTGTTGGTGCTTCTCGTTTAAAACCGCTTGCTGCTCGGGGGTAAGCAGGCGATACATCTGGTTGCGAACGCGGGCCATTTCGACCTGTCTGGCAACCTGTGCCTGCGCCATTTTTTCTGCCTGAGCGCGCACAGCGGTTTCATCAAAATTTTCTGCAGTAATAAGACGATGCATCGTCTCCATTTCGCTAACATTAACAGGCGGCTGCTCATGGCGGGCCTGTTGCATCAGATCTCTCATCTGTTGACGTTGATGTTCGGTTAAACTTATGCCGTCAAACATATGGCTCTGTACAGTGCGCGGCGCAGAGGATTCTCCCGGGTGCCAGTTATCGCCTGTAACGACTTCAGCTGCATGGCTAACCGTACTGAGTGCCAGCGTTGAGGCCATGACGGCAGCGGTAACTTTGCGCATCATTTGCTCCCAAAATCTTTTCTGTCGCGATTCAACGAGAGACAGTTTACGATTCGGGCTGCAAACATGCGTCAGGGGGTGTAAAACAACGTAAAGTCATGGATTAGCGACGCCTGATGACGTAATTTCTGCCTCGGAGGTACTTAAACAATGAATAAAATCCTGTTAGTTGATGATGACCGAGAGCTGACTTCCCTGTTAAAGGAGCTGCTCGAAATGGAAGGCTTCAATGTGCTGGTTGCCCATGACGGGGAGCAGGCGCTTGAGCTTCTGGACGACAGCATTGATTTACTTTTGCTTGATGTGATGATGCCGAAGAAAAACGGTATCGATACGTTGAAAGCGCTTCGCCAGACACACCAGACGCCCGTAATTATGCTGACCGCCCGCGGTAGCGAACTGGATCGCGTACTCGGCCTTGAGCTGGGTGCAGATGACTATTTGCCGAAACCGTTTAACGATCGTGAACTGGTCGCCCGTATCCGCGCGATCCTGCGTCGTTCGCACTGGAGCGAGCAGCAGCAGAGCAGCGATAACGGCTCGCCGACGCTGGAAGTGGATGCCCTTAGCCTTAACCCGGGCCGCCAGGAAGCCAGCTTTGATGGTCAGACGCTGGAGTTAACTGGTACCGAATTCACCCTGCTCTATCTGCTGGCGCAGCATCTCGGCCAGGTGGTATCGCGTGAACATTTGAGCCAGGAAGTGCTGGGTAAACGCCTGACGCCTTTCGACCGTGCCATCGACATGCATATCTCCAACCTGCGGCGCAAACTGCCGGAGCGGAAAGACGGGCATCCGTGGTTTAAAACTCTGCGTGGTCGCGGCTATCTGATGGTTTCCGCTTCATGATAGGGAGCTTAACCGCGCGCATCTTTGCCATCTTCTGGTTGACGCTGGCACTGGTGTTGATGTTGGTACTGATGTTACCCAAGCTCGACTCACGCCAGATGACCGAGCTACTGGACAGCGAACAGCGCCAGGGGTTAATGATTGAGCAACACGTAGAAGCTGAACTCGCGAACGATCCACCCAATGATTTGATGTGGTGGCGTCGCCTGTTCCGTGCGATTGACAAGTGGGCGCCGCCAGGACAGCGGTTATTGCTTGTGACTACAGAAGGACGCGTGATCGGCGCTGAACGCAGCGAAATGCAGATCATTCGTAACTTTATTGGTCAGGCGGATAACGCCGATCATCCGCAGAAGAAAAAGTACGGTCGCGTTGAAATGGTGGGGCCCTTCTCCGTCAGAGACGGGGAAGATAACTACCAGCTTTACCTGATTCGACCAGCCAGCAGTTCCCAATCCGATTTTATCAACCTGCTGTTTGACCGCCCGCTGTTGTTGCTGATTGTCACGATGTTAGTCAGTTCTCCGCTGTTGTTATGGCTGGCGTGGAGCCTGGCAAAACCGGCACGTAAGTTGAAAAACGCGGCGGATGAGGTGGCTCAGGGTAACCTGCGTCAGCATCCGGAACTGGAAGCCGGTCCGCAGGAATTTCTTGCCGCAGGCGCCAGCTTTAACCAGATGGTGACCGCGCTGGAGCGGATGATGACCACGCAACAGCGTCTGTTGTCTGATATCTCACACGAACTGAGAACCCCGCTCACCCGTTTGCAACTGGGGACCGCGCTGTTGCGTCGTCGCAGCGGCGAAAGTAAGGAGCTGGAGCGTATTGAGACGGAAGCGCAGCGTCTGGACAGCATGATCAACGATCTGCTGGTCATGTCGCGCAATCAGCAGAAAAATGCGCTGGTCAGCGAAACGATGAAAGCCAATCATTTGTGGGGTGAGGTGCTGGATAATGCCGCCTTTGAAGCCGAACAGATGGGCAAATCGCTTACGGTGAATTTCCCGCCGGGACCGTGGCCGCTGTACGGAAACCCGAACGCGCTGGAAAGTGCGCTGGAAAACATCGTCCGTAATGCCCTGCGCTATTCACACTCGAAGATTGAAGTCGGCTTCGCAGTGGATAAAGACGGAATTACGATCACGGTGGATGATGATGGTCCTGGCGTCAGCCCGGAAGACCGTGAGCAGATTTTCCGCCCGTTCTATCGCACCGATGAAGCACGCGATCGCGAATCCGGCGGCACCGGTCTGGGTCTGGCAATTGTAGAAACCGCCATTCAGCAGCATCGCGGCTGGGTGAAAGCCGAAGACAGCCCGCTGGGCGGTTTACGGCTGGTGATTTGGTTGCCGTTGTATAAACGTTCGTAACGGTATTGTGCCGGATAGTGGCGTAAACGCCTTATCCGGCCGACAAATCTCCACGAACGGTAGGTCGGATAAGCGTTGCGCCATCAGGCATTTTTTCCGTTGCCGGATAGCAGCGCTTATTTGCCCCACAAACGCCGGGATTGATCTTCGATTTTGCCGCTTAAACGGCGCTTTTGCATCGTTCGCGTCCAGCTCTTCGACAGCCCCGCCGCTGACAGTAAACGATGGTACTGTTCATCATCAAAAGGCATATGCCAGGCTATGGCGATCGCCTCCTGTACGCTGACGTCGCTAACGCGGGAGACCAGCTCCAGTGGCGCATCGGCTGACACCATGCCTGGCGCAATCACACTACACAGCCAGCCCGTTTTGCCGCAGTTCTGCATCAGGCTCGCCATATCGCTAATACCAAAGTGGAAATTAAGCTTAAAGCACGGTGAGCGCGGCTGTGTGACCTGAATCAGCGCTTCGCCCCAACGGAAAATATCGCCAATATAGACATTGTGTTCCGTCAGGCCATCGGTAGAGAGGTTCTCACCAAACGCCGGGGCCACGAATTGATCCGCCTGATCGGGGAACTCCCGCGCCCAGTACAGATAATGTTCGCGCGGATAATGGCACAGCGCACGATCGGGCCCGCCGTGGATTTTCGTTTCTGCCTGTTCATCACCTTCCAGACCCAGTTCCGTCAGCATCAGTTCGCCATCGACCTGAATTTTGCCAATTGCACTGGGGCGGCTTCCCGCGTAGTCCTGAATCTTGCCGCTGAACACGTCTACTGGATATCGCATCTGGCCCTCTCCCTGATCAATTTGCCTTATTTAACCACAATTATTTTACCTCAACCGCGCAAAATGAGAGCAAGGTTCACACGACGCGCAAATATCCATGCTATCAATGGAAGTGATTTTGAAACGGCATTTCATAATAAGGAGTCAACAACGTGACAGGTCAAACGCAGTTTGCTGGCGTCTGGTGCCCCTCCATTACGCCAATGGATCAGGATGGTAATATCGATCTCAACGGTCTGAGCCAACACCTTCAACGCCTCACTGACGCAAAAATCGACGTGATTTTGCTGATGGGCAGTATCGGAGAGTTCGCTTCCTTCACCCTTGACGAACGCCTGCTGTTGATTCGCGAGGCGCGCGGCATGAGCCCATTGAAGATGGTGGCTAACGTCTCCTCCACCTGCATCCACGATGTCTTGCGGATGGCGCAGGAAGCGTATCGCACAGGCTACGATGCAGTGATGGTTCTGCCACCCTATTACTACGGTCAAACGCCGAAGCAACTGCTGAGCTACTTCCGCCAGTTGGGGCAAAAGCTCAGCGGGAAATGGTTTGCCTACAACTTCCCGCCGCGCACCGGCAGCGACTTAACGCCGGATCTGGTTGCCCAGCTTGCCAGCGAGTTCCCGAACTTTGCCGGGATCAAAGATACTGTTGACTGTCAGTCGCATACCCGCCGAATGATCGAGGCAACGCAGGCCGTGCGTAACGACTTTGCCGTCCTTTCAGGCTATGACGAGTACTTCATTCCCAATCTGCTGGCTGGCGGCGCGGGGATTATCTCTGGGCTGAACAATGTGATGCCGGAGCTGTTTGTCAGCGCGCGTGAGGCGTTCAAGGCCGGTGACCTGGCGGCCCTTCGCGACATTCAGCAGAAAATTGGCGTATACATGTCGATTTATGCCATCGGCGAAGATTTCGTCACCACCATCAAGACGGTGGTATCGCGCAAGTTTGGCTATTGCACAGGGGTTTCACGCAATGCGGGCGGCGAGTTGAACGAACACGATTGCCGGACGATTGATGAGGTGTTTGGTCGTTAATAGACAAGGCCCGGTGAGATTCACCAGGCCTTTTTATGACGCAAAAACAAGCCGGATAAGCGTAGCGCCATCCGGCATTATTGTATTATTTCACTGCATTCTGGATGTCGACTGCCGCCACTTTTGCTTTGACCTTCTTCGACCAGATGGAGGTGATAATCGGCACCAGGATTGATGTCACAATCACCGAGGTGGCGACCAGCGAAGTTGCAGCCGGTGCCATCGGTTTAAACGCGGGCACCATTTCTGCGATCAGTACCGGTGTCGCCACTGCAGCTCCTGCTGAGCTGGACGCCGCAATCCCTGCTGTACCGTCGCCGCCGCCAATCAGTTTATCGGCAATAATCAGCGGAATACCGGTGACGATAATCACCGCCACACCCAACAGAATACCCAACAGACCGGTCTGTGCTATCACGCTCAGATCGATGGTGTTACCCAGCGCAAAGGCGAAGAAAGGGATCAGCGTCTGGACGGCTTTACTGAAGAATTCACGCAGTTCCGGGTCAAGGTTACCCAGCGTAAAGCCCACCAGGAAAGGCAGCACTGCGCCGACAAACACATGCGGTTCAAACGACGCAATCCCGGCCGTACCGAGGATGATCATCGTCATCAGCGGTCCGGACTCTAGCGACATCAGAACAAATGCCCCGGCCTCTTCTTTGGTGCCGTACTGTTGCATAATGGACGCGTACAGCCCGCCGTTGGTCATGTCCATTGCCGCAACCAGCGCCAGTGTCGACAGCCCGGCAAAGAATCCTGCCTCCACGCCATGTTCAGGAATAATCCGCGAGGCAATCGCCGCCACTACCCACGCCACGGCAATTTTAGTCACCACCAGCGTCCCGGACTTACGCAGGACGGTACCCGTCGCGCTTAGCTTGATGGAGGCCCCCATGCAGAAGAACCACACGGCCAGAATAGGCACCGTGCCGGTGATCATCCCGTTGGTGAATGAGCCAAAATATTTCCCCGCGTCAGGAGAGAACGTGTGACACAACGCGCCCAGGAACAGAGGGACGAGCATCATGCCACCAGGGATTTTTTCTATCGTGCGTTTAATCTGCATTTCCATCACCTTCCGATGTAAAGATGTGTCAACGATAGACATTCAGCACAATAATAAAAGTGATCCCAACCACACAATAAAACAATGTTTCAATTTTTGTGGATCACTGTTTTTCATTCGATTTTGATCACAAAAAAACCCCACCGGCCACGCCGACGGGGTCATATAAACGCGATGTCTTGTTAAATAAGACTTATTTTTTTGCAGCGAAACGCGCAGCCGCTTCGTCCCAGTTCACCACGTTCCAGAACTCTTTGATGTAGTCCGGACGACGGTTCTGGAATTTCAGGTAGTAAGCGTGTTCCCACACGTCCAGGCCCACAATCGGGAAGCCAGACGCACCAGAAATCGCTTCACCCATCAGCGGGGAATCCTGGTTTGCGGTTGAAACGACCGCCAGCTTGTCGCCTTTCAGCACCAGCCAGGCCCAGCCGGAACCGAAACGGGTGGCGGCTGCTTTTTCGAATTCTGCTTTGAAGTTATCAACAGAGCCGAAATCACGTTCGATAGCCGCTTTCAGATCGCCCTGCAGGGTAGTGCCCTTTTTCAGGCCTTTCCAGAACAGGCTGTGGTTAGCGTGACCGCCCGCATTATTACGCAGAACGGTTTTCTTGTCGGCCGGTACCTGATCCAGTTTAGCGATCAGCTCTTCAGCAGACAGGTTAGCGAATTCAGGCAGACTTTCCAGCGCCGCGTTGGCGTTGTTTACATAGGTCTGGTGGTGTTTGGTATGGTGGATTTCCATCGTCTGCTTATCGAAGTGCGGTTCCAGCGCATCATAAGCGTACGGCAGGGATGGCAGTGTATAACTCATAATCATCTCCATTATTGTCGAGCGGCCGGGTGTTAACGCCGCGTAAGCAGTTGGTTCATTATAGTTAATTAAATGATATTGAAAATGATTATCAATGCCGTACTTTTACTAAGGTTATTACATTAACGTCTATTGCTGATTATGTGAGCCATATCACCCACTTAACCGGGTCTTTGCCAGAAAGGGAAAATCACGGCAATCGGCAAAAGGTTATACATCTGCGCAATTTTTAAACTCATGACGTCGGAAGGCTAGAAACGACGATAAAAACAATGAGGATGATGTGATGAGTAACGCGATTACGATGGGTATTTTTTGGCATTTGATAGGTGCGGCCAGTGCAGCCTGTTTCTATGCCCCGTTCAAACAAGTGAAACAGTGGTCATGGGAAACCATGTGGTCGGTCGGTGGGATTGTCTCGTGGCTGATCCTCCCGTGGACCATCAGCGCCATGCTGCTGCCTGACTTCTGGGCCTACTACAGTTCATTCAGCCTTTCCACTCTACTGCCGGTGTTTCTGTTCGGCGCCATGTGGGGCATCGGCAATATCAACTACGGTCTGACCATGCGCTACCTCGGCATGTCGATGGGGATTGGCATTGCCATCGGCATTACGCTGATTGTCGGTACGCTGATGACCCCTATCATCAACGGCAATTTTGATGTGTTGATTAACACCGAAGGCGGGCGTATGACGCTGCTCGGGGTGCTGGTTGCGCTGATTGGCGTCGGGATCGTCACACGCGCGGGCCAGCTCAAAGAGCGTAAAATGGGCATCAAAGCCGAAGAATTCAACCTGAAAAAAGGGCTGTTGCTGGCGGTAATGTGCGGCATTTTCTCCGCAGGCATGTCGTTTGCGATGAACGCGGCGAAGCCGATGCATGAAGCCGCCGCGGCACTGGGTGTAGACCCGCTGTATGTCGCACTGCCAAGCTATGTAGTGATCATGGGCGGCGGCGCGTTGGTCAATCTGGGTTTCTGTTTTATTCGTCTGGCAAAAGTGAAGAGCCTGTCGGTAAAAGCCGACTTCTCGCTGGCAAAATCGCTTATCATCACCAACGTGCTGCTGTCCGCACTGGGTGGCCTGATGTGGTATTTGCAGTTCTTTTTCTACGCCTGGGGCCACGCGCGCATTCCGGCGCAATATGACTACATCAGTTGGATGCTGCACATGAGTTTCTACGTGCTGTGCGGTGGTATTGTCGGTCTGGTACTGAAAGAGTGGAACAACGCCGGGCGTCGTCCTGTCAGCGTCCTGAGTCTGGGATGTGTGGTGATCATCATCGCCGCCAACATTGTCGGTCTGGGTATGGCAAGCTAATCCGTTGAATTACTGAGATGACGCCACTGACTGGGCGTCATCCCGGTTTCCCGCGTAAACACCACAGAAAAGTAATTACTGTCTTCAAAGCCACACTTCATCGAAATCTCACCGATCATCAGACGGCTGTGCTGAAGTAAATATTGCGCATGACAGACGCGAACCTGGCGCTGATACTGGTTAATCGTCATTCCGGTCTGGCTACGAAACTGCTGGCGCAGCACGCGTTCACTGCACGCTTCCCGATCGCAGAAGACATCCAGCGCAAACGGACGCTCCAGACTGGCGGCCAGCGCGGTAATCAGTTTATCCAGCAGCGTTTCGCTGGAGGTCGCTGGCAGCGTGTCGGTCGCATAGCGATGACGCTTCAACGTCATCACCAGTTGGCCAAAGAGCAGCTCCGCCATGTCGTTGGCGATCGGATCGTGCTGGTTACTTTCATGCTCAAGCTGGCTTATCACCTGGCGCGCCTGCGTCATACCCACACTACCCAGTCGCCAGTGCGGCTGTCGCGGTGTGCCGTTAAAACCCGGGATCGCGCTCTCCCAGCCCAGATTCAACTTTAGCCGCTCCGGACAATAGATGATGTTCTGTAACACGAGATCGTTAACGGAGGTGTAAGAGTGCTTGTCTTCGGCGCGAATATAAAACAGATCGCCACGGGTGATGCGATAGGGACGGTCATTGAGCACATGCAGACCATTGCCGCGCCAGACGATCACCAGCTCACAAAAATCATGCGTATGTTCGGCAAACACATCCTGCGGATAGCGATCGGCGACAGCGACGGCCTGTCCGGCATTCGCAAAGAAGTCATCTTTTAGAAGAATCAGTTGATTCGCCACCTGAATATTCCTTGCCGGATGATGGCTTCGCCTTATCCGACCCGCAAATTACGTCAACACCCAGGCCGGATAAGATTTCCGGCATCACAGATCGATGATTATTAACATTCTGGCGGCGAAAAACGTTGATAGCATTCGCGTTACTGAAGTAACGCATCCCGTCCCTGGCGAATGTCGCGCGGCGACCAGTCAAATTCACGGCGAAACAGAGTCGAAAAGTGGTTACTGTCGCCAAAACCACAGCGATAGGCGATTTCTGTGACGCTTTCATCGCTATGACGCAACAGATGGCGGGCTTTGATTAAGCGCAGACGGTTAAGATAGCGCTGCGGCGTCAGCCCAGTCTGTTGTTTCAACTGGCGGTGCAGCGTGCGCAGGGAAAGCGAGAAGCGATCGGCCAACGCCTCCCAGCAGACCTCCTCCGCAAAATGATCTTCCAGCCAGGCCATCAACTGATTCAGGCGCGCATCGTTATTTTCCGCCCCTTCCATCAGGCTACTTTTGCGCAACAGCACCAGCAGTTGCATAAACAGAATTTCACGATTGGCGACGCCGGGGAGATCGCTCTCATCGCCGTCCTGTTCCATTTTTGCCACCAGTTGGCGCACCTGTTGTAGCGCGCTCTGATTCACCCGCCAGTGAGAGGGATACACGCCATCCTGTTCCTGCGGCAGTAACTGATCTAACCCTGCCAGAAAGCGGAACGCATCGGGCGAACGGTAGAGCACATTGGTCAGGCAAAGATTGTCCGTATGCTCATACAAGTGCCGGTCATGGTCGCGGACAAAGCAAACCGTACCGCCGCTGATGGTATAGGGCTGTCCATTGAATACATGAATACCGGTGCCATGTTCCACAATCACAATCTCATGAAAATCATGATGATGCTCTGGAAAAGCGGACTGAGGTAAGCGGGGCTCAATGGCCACAGGCGCTTTACCTGATGGAAAAAAATCCACGCAGTGCAGTACGGTCATGATGGCATCCAGGTCAAATGAACATGTCAGAAATAGTAATTAAGGGTTAGCCACCTCACCTTAAATTTTTGACATAAAACCGTGCAAACAAGGTCAATTTTTCAAGAAAAGACGGGAAAGATCCGGAAATGCGGACGGCGTCACATCAGGGGAAATCGCGCCTATTACCGGAAACTGTGAACGTTATCACGTTCACCTTTGCTTTCTTGCCAGCGGCCAATTTTGCCTGTCAGTAACAAGAAGGTGAGCCATAACGAGGTTTTCTAGACTGGGCTTAATGAAACTCAGAAGGACCTCACTATGACTTTTCGCCATTGTGTCGCTGTCGATCTTGGCGCCTCCAGCGGACGCGTAATGCTGGCGCGCTATGACAGTGAACATCGCACCCTGACGCTGCGTGAAATCCATCGCTTCGCGAACTGCCTGCAAAAGCAGGACGGTTTCGACACCTGGGATCTCGACAGTCTCGAAGACGCCATTCGCCTGGGGCTGGAAAAAGTCTGCGATGAAGGCATCCGCATTGACAGTATCGGCATTGATACCTGGGGCGTGGACTATGTCCTGATCGATAAACAAGGCCAACGCGTCGGGCTACCGGTTTCTTATCGTGACAGCCGCACCACAGGCGTAATGCAACGCGCACAGGAACAGCTCGGTAAAACCACTATTTATCAACGCAGCGGGATCCAGTTTCTGCCGTTCAACACGCTCTACCAGCTGCGTGCACTGGTTGAACAGCAGCCGGAGTGGGTTTCGCAGGTCGCACATGCCTTGCTGATCCCCGACTACTTCAGCTTCCGTCTGACCGGGGAGTTGAACTGGGAATACACCAACGCTACCACCACGCAACTGGTAAACATCAACAGCGATGACTGGGATGAGACGCTGCTGGCATGGACGGGGGCAGACAACGGCTGGTTTGGTCACCCGACGCATCCGGGCAACGTGATTGGTTACTGGATTTGCCCGCAGAAGAATCAGATCCCCGTGGTGGCCGTCGCCAGTCACGACACCGCCAGCGCGGTGATCGCCTCGCCGCTGGCTGATAAACACAGTGCGTATCTCTCCTCCGGCACCTGGTCGTTAATGGGCTTTGAAAGCCGAACGCCTTACACCAACGACGCCGCGCTGGCGGCGAACATCACCAATGAAGGCGGCGCGGAAGGGCGTTATCGGGTACTGAAAAATATCATGGGTCTGTGGCTGCTGCAGCGCGTGCTGAAAGAGCGCCAGGTGGACGACCTGTCCGCACTGATTGCCGCCACGCACGCATTGCCCGCCTGCCGTTTTCTGATCAACCCGAATGACGATCGCTTTATCAACCCCGCCAACATGAGCGCTGAAATTCAGGCCGCCTGTCGCGAGTCCGGACTGCCGGTGCCTGATAGCGATGCAGAACTGGCGCGCTGTATTTTCGACAGTCTGGCGCTGCTGTACGCCGATGTGTTGCAAGAACTGGCGACGCTGCGCGGCGAGACCTTCAGCCAGTTGCACATTGTCGGCGGTGGCTGCCAGAACGCCCTGCTGAACCAACTGTGCGCCGATGCCTGCGGTATTCGCGTCATGGCTGGGCCTGTTGAAGCCTCTACGCTCGGCAACATCGGTATCCAGTTGATGACGCTGGATGAACTCAACAACGTCGATGACTTCCGCCAGGTGGTCACCGCTAATTACAACCTGACGACGTTTACCCCCAATCCTGACAGTGAGATTGCCCGCTATGTGACGCAATTTCATTCAAAACGACAGACAAAGGAGCTTTGCGCATGACCACTCAACTGGAACAAGCCTGGGAACTGGCGAAACAACGCTTCGCCGCAGTAGGTATTGATGTCGAGGAGGCGCTGCGCCAGCTCGATCGTCTGCCGGTCTCAATGCACTGCTGGCAGGGCGATGATGTAGCCGGTTTCGAAAACCCGGAAGGATCGCTCACCGGCGGTATTCAGGCCACCGGTAACTACCCGGGTAAAGCGCGTAATGCCCATGAGCTACGCGCCGATCTGGAGCAGGCGCTTAGCCTGATCCCTGGGCCTAAACGCCTGAACCTGCATGCCATCTATCTGGAATCCGATACCCCGGTCGCCCGTGACAAAATCAAACCGGAACACTTTAAAAACTGGGTAGAGTGGGCAAAAGCGCATCAACTTGGTCTGGATTTCAACCCGTCCTGCTTCTCGCATCCGCTGAGCGCTGACGGCTTCACGCTGGCGCATGCCGACGACACAATCCGCCAGTTCTGGATCGACCACTGCAAGGCCAGCCGCCGCGTATCCGCCTACTTTGGCGAGCAACTGGGCACGCCGTCGGTGATGAATATCTGGATCCCGGACGGCATGAAAGATGTCACCGTGGACCGCCTGGCCCCGCGTCAGCGTCTGATGGACGCGCTGGACGAAGTCATCAGTGAAAAACTGAACCCGGCGCACCATATCGACGCCGTTGAAAGCAAACTCTTTGGCATCGGCGCAGAAAGCTATACCGTCGGCTCCAACGAGTTCTACATGGGATATGCCACCAGCCGCCAGACCGCGCTGTGTCTTGATGCGGGCCACTTCCATCCGACAGAAGTGATCTCCGACAAAATCTCCGCCGCCATGCTGTATGTGCCGCGTCTGCTGCTGCACGTGAGCCGCCCGGTGCGTTGGGACAGCGACCACGTGGTACTGCTGGATGATGAAACCCAGGCGATTGCCAGCGAGATCGTACGCCACAACCTGTTCGACCGCGTCCACATCGGTCTCGACTTCTTCGACGCCTCCATCAACCGCATCGCGGCATGGGTCATCGGTACCCGCAATATGAAAAAAGCGCTGCTGCGCGCCCTGCTGGAACCCACCGAACATCTGCGCCAACTGGAAGCCAGTGGCGATTACACCGCACGCCTGGCATTGCTGGAAGAGCAAAAATCGCTGCCGTGGCAGGCGGTATGGGAAATGTATTGCCAGCGTCATGACACGCCCGCTGGCAGCCAGTGGCTCGAGAGCGTTCGCGCCTATGAGAAAGAGATTTTGAGCAAACGCGGTTAACACATTATTGCCGGATGGCGCTGCGCTTATCCGGCCTACTGACACATTCAACATCGCAGGCCCGATAGGCGCATTGCCATCGGGCATTGACTAAAACAGGTAGACCTTTTATGCAAAATATTCTCGACGCCTGGTTTGTCCAGGGGATGATTAAAGCCACCTCCGACGCCTGGCTGAAAGGCTGGGACGAGCGCAATGGCGGCAACCTGACGCTGCGTCTCGATGACGCGGATATTGCCCCTTTCAGCGCCGATTTCCATCCTGCACCACGCTACATTGCCCTGAGCCAGCCAATGCCGCTGTTGGCGAACACGCCGTTTATCGTGACCGGCTCTGGTAAATTCTTCCGCAACGTACAACTCGATCCCGCCGCCAATTTGGGCATCGTGAAAGTGGACAGCGACGGAGCGGGCTACCACATTCTATGGGGGCTGACGAACGAGGCGGTGCCCACCTCTGAGTTGCCGGCACACTTCCTGTCGCACTGCGAACGTATCCAGACCACGCAAGGTAAAGATCGCGTGATCATGCACTGCCACGCCACCAACCTGATCGCCCTGACCTACGTGCTGGAAAACAGCACCGCGCTTTTTACCCGCAAACTGTGGGAAGGCAGTACCGAGTGTCTGGTGGTCTTCCCGGATGGCGTGGGCATTCTGCCATGGATGGTGCCGGGCACCGATGAAATCGGCCAGGCCACCGCGCAGGAAATGCAGAAACATTCGCTGGTGTTGTGGCCGTTCCACGGCGTATTCGGCAGCGGCCCGACGCTGGATGAAACGTTTGGACTGATCGATACCGCCGAGAAGTCCGCCGAAGTGTTAGTCAAAGTGCTGTCGATGGGCGGTATGAAGCAAACCATCAGCCGCGAAGAACTGATCGCGCTGGGTAAACGCTTTGGCGTCACCCCGCTCGCCAGTGCATTAGAACTGTATTGATAACAACATCGCGCCCCGCTCACTGAGACGGGGCGAACTCTGTCACCTGCAAATCCAAACCATTCCCCATGGGAATCAACATGATGTGGAGTAAAAGCAATGAATATAAAGACAAGCTTGATCCTCACCGTTGCCGCTCTGGCGTTGTCCGGTTCCGCTTTAGCTGAAGTAAAAATCGCCCTGGTGGCGAAATCGTTAGGTAATGGATTTTTCGAAGCGGCAAACGTCGGCGCTCAGGAAGCCGCCAAAGAGATCGGTGATGTCAAAGTGATCTACACCGGTCCCACCACGACTACCGCTGAAGCGCAGATCGAAGTATTGAATGGGCTGATCGCCCAGGGCGTTGATGCGATCGCCATCTCTGCCAACGATCCCGATGCCGTTGTACCCGTCCTGAAGAAAGCGATGCAGCGTGGTATCAAAGTCGTGTCATGGGATTCCGGCGTCGCGCCTGCAGGGCGGCAGATCCACCTTAACCCGTCAAATAATGCCCTGATCGGCGAAACCAACGTCAAACTCGCCGCCGATGCGCTGAAGGCGTTGAACGTGGAGAAAGGCGATGTGGCGATCCTGAGCGCCACGCCAACGTCGACCAACCAGAATATCTGGATTGCGGAGATGAAAAAGGTGCTTCCGCAGTATCCGTCTATCAACCTGGTGACCGTGGCTTATGGCGACGATCTCTCAGACAAGAGCTACCGCGAAGCAGTAGGGCTGCTCAAATCTTACCCGGATCTGAAAGTGATCGTCTCCCCGTCTTCCGTCGGCATTGTCGCCGCGGCGCAGGCAGTGAAGGATCAGGGCAAAATTGGCAAAGTGTATGTGACGGGTCTCGGCTTGCCATCCGAAATGGCAGGCGCGGTGAAGTCAGGCGCGTCGAAAAGTTTTGCGATCTGGAATCCTATCGATCTGGGCTATGCGGCGACGTATCTGGCGGACGATCTGGTTAAAGGCACCGCCAGCAAAACCGAAGCCAATATGGGGAAACTGGGTAAAGTGCAACTGGATGCCGACGGCAATGGGGCGATGGCTAAGCCATTCGTCTACGATGCCAGCAACATTGATAAGTTCTCAAAAATCTTCTGATCCCTGGGTCACGCCGCCGGGTGACGTTGTGCTTATCCGGCCTGCGGGTACCGATACGTTTTGTAGGCCGGATAAGCGTTAGCGCCATCCGGCAACACTACATGAAGAGGAGAACTGACATGTCCACCCCTTTATTGCAACTTCATGGGATCACCAAGATATTCCCCGGCGTGCGCGCCCTTGAGAACGTGCAGCTCGATCTCTGGCCAGGCAAAGTGACCGCGCTGGTGGGCGAAAACGGTGCGGGGAAATCCACGCTGGTCAAAGTCATGACCGGCATCTATCAGCCTGATGAGGGGGAAATCCTCTACAAGGCTATTCCTGTTCAGCTCCCGACGCCGGAAGCGGCGCATAAAGTCGGCATTACCGCGATTCATCAGGAAACGGTGCTGTTCGATGAGCTGTCGGTGACTGAGAATATTTTTGTCGGCCAATACCTGTATAAAGGCTTTTTCAAAAAGCTCGACTGGCCAGAAATGCACCGTCGGGCGCAGGCGATCCTCACCCGCCTTGAGGTGCAGATCGATCCGCGCGCCACGCTGAAAACCCTGAGCATCGCCCAGCGCCATATGGTGGCCATTGCCCGTGCGCTTTCCTTTGAGGCCCAGGTAGTGATTCTCGATGAACCGACCGCCGCACTGTCGCAACACGAAATTCTGGAGTTCTATCAAATCGTTGAGCGCCTGAAGCAGGAAGGCAAAGCGATTCTGTTTATCTCCCACAAGTTCGATGAAATCTTTGAGCTGGCGGATCACTACACCATTCTACGCGACGGCGTATTCGTCAGTTCCGGCGACATTCATGAGATTAGCGAAGAGCGGATGGTCGCCATGATGGTAGGACGCGCGATTACCCAGACTTTCCCGAAAGTGGCCTGCGAGAAAGGCGAGACGGTACTGGAGGTGAAAGATCTCTGCCATCCCACTGAATTTGCCCACATTGATTTCACTCTGAGAAAAGGGGAGATCCTCGGTTTCTACGGGCTGGTGGGGGCAGGACGGACCGAGTTGATGCAGGCACTGTCCGGCGTATCCCGGCCTTCTCACGGTGAAATCCGTCTCAACGGACGGGCCATTCATTTTCATCAGCCTGCCGATGCGATTCGCGCTGGTATTGTCTGCGTGCCGGAAGAACGACAAAAACAGGGGGCAATCATTGAAATGAGTATCGCCGAGAACATCAGCCTGCCGCAGTTGAGTAAGCTGAATCCGCGTGGCGTGCTCAATGCGGCGCGAGAGTGGCAACTGGCGGACAGCTATGCTAAACGCCTGCAGGTCAAAGCGTTTAGCTGGCGTCAGGCGGTCGAAACGCTTTCCGGCGGCAATCAGCAAAAGGTGGTGATCGGTAAATGGCTCGCCACCCATCCTGAAGTGATTATTCTCGACGAACCGACCAAAGGCATCGATATCGGCTCAAAAGCGGCGGTGCACCAGTTTATGTCCGAGCTGGTGGCGCAAGGGCTGGCGGTGATTATGGTCTCCTCTGAACTCCCGGAAGTGATGGGCATGGCAGACAGAATTATCGTCATGCACGAAGGGTTGATGGTCGCGCAATACCGCGCCGGTGAAGCCACAGCGGAGGCCATTGTCAGCGCCGCCAGCGGCATCAATAAGGAGGCAGCATAATGATTCAGCGCCTGCTCAAACACCGCGAAGCCCTGCTGGCAGCGGTTATTCTCCTGATGATCGCCGCCATCGGCAGTCGCGTCCCGTCGTTTGTCTCTCCTGGCAACCTGGCTGAAATCTTCAATGACACCTCGATTCTGATCATCCTCGCGCTCGGGCAAATGATGGTACTACTGACCAAAGGTATCGATCTGTCGATGGCCGCCAATCTGGCGCTCACCGGGATGATCGTCGCCCTGCTCAACTTCCAGCATCCTGAGATCCCCGTCTGGGCGTTGATATTACTGGCAACCGCCTGCGGTCTGGTGATGGGAATGATCAACGGTCTGCTGGTCTGGAAATTAGGTATCCCGGCGATAGTGGTCACGCTCGGTACCATGAGCATTTATCGCGGCATTATCTTTTTGCTGTCGAACGGCGGCTGGATTAACTCGCATCAGATGAGCGACAGCTTCCTCGCCCTTCCTCGTTTTGCTCTGCTTGGCCTGCCGGTACTGAGCTGGTGCGCCATCGCCGCCGTTATCGTAGTCAGCTACTTCCTGCGCTACAGCCGCACAGGACGAGCGCTGTACACCGCAGGCGGGAATGCCACTGCGGCGTATTACACCGGGATCAACGCCGGGAAAATGCAGTTCATCAGCTTCTGCCTGTCGGGTGCCCTCGCCGGTTTCTGCGGCTACCTGTGGATTTCCCGATTCGCTGTTGCCTATGTCGATGTAGCTAACGGTTTTGAGTTACAGGTTGTGGCAGCCTGTGTGATTGGGGGTATCAGTACGATGGGAGGAATCGGTCGCGTTCTCGGTTGCCTGTGTGGCGCATTGTTCCTTGGCGTGATCAATAACGCATTGCCCGTCATTGGCATCTCACCCTTCTGGCAGATGGCTATTTCCGGCGCGGTGATCGTGATTGCCGTTCTGCTCAACGAACGCAGCAATAAACACAAAGGCCGGTTAATTCTGCGCAACGCAGCGCTGGCACGGCAAAAACAGGCGGTGAACTCATGAATAAAGTGATGACGTCTGAAGCGATCGAACGCGCCCCCGATACGCGCGCGGTCTGGCAACGCCTGTTGTGCTGGGAGGGTTTTCTGTTCGCCGTCACCCTGGCGGTATTTATCGTCAACGCGCTGGCCTCGCCGTACTTCCTTAATATCTGGAATCTCTCCGACGCAACGTTCAACTTCACCGAAAAAGCGATCATC
This sequence comes from Citrobacter sp. RHB35-C17, assembly GCF_013816795.1. Lineage (NCBI taxonomy): Bacteria > Pseudomonadati > Pseudomonadota > Gammaproteobacteria > Enterobacterales > Enterobacteriaceae > Citrobacter > Citrobacter sp. RHB35-C17. The sequence continues at coordinate 4,519,719 of NZ_CP057150.1, forward strand.
GTGCTGCCCATGGCGATGCTGATTATCGCCCGGGAAATTGATCTCTCGGTGGCGTCAACTCTGGCGCTGAGTTCGACGGCCATGGGGTTCTGCGCGGCAGCGGGAATGGATACGCCCCTGCTGGTCTGCGTCGGGCTGGGAACCGGACTCTTGTGCGGGCTGCTGAACGGCATCCTGGTGACGCGGTTTAATCTCTCATCCATCGTGATCACCATCGGCACCATGAGTTTGTATCGAGGCATAACCTACATTTTACTCGGCGATCAGGCGCTGAATGCTTACCCGGAAAGCTTTACGTGGTTTGGTCAGGGCTACGTCTGGGGCGCGCTGTCGTTCGAGTTTGCTCTGTTTATCGTACTGGCGATCGTGTTCACCTTCCTGCTGCACAAAACGAACTTTGGTCGCCGCACCTACGCCATCGGTAATAACCCGGTGGGCGCGTGGTACTCCGGCATTAACGTGAAACGTCACAACCTGATTTTATTCGCTCTGGTCGGACTCATGGCGGGACTGGCCGCCGTGTTGCTCACCTCCAGACTCGGCAGTACGCGTCCCACCATCGCGATGGGCTGGGAGCTGGCCGTGGTAACAATGGCGGTGCTGGGTGGCGTCAATATTCTCGGCGGCTCCGGCAGCATGACTGGCGTCATCATCGCAGCGTTCCTGATGGGGCTGGTGACCTTCGGCCTGAGCCTGCTCAACGTGCCGGGCATCGTGATGTCGATCATTATCGGCGCGATGCTGATCGTGGTGATCTCGCTGCCGATTCTTACCCGCCGAATGATGCAACGACGACGAATCTGAATCCCTCCGGCGACATGGAGTTTTGCCGCCGGAAATATCATCACTTTAAGGAGAAACAACATGAGCTTTATGCTGGCACTTCCGAAAATCAGTCTGCACGGCGCGGGCGCGATTGGCGATATGGTGAACCTCGTAGCGAATAAGCAATGGGGAAAAGCGCTGATCGTCACCGACGGTCAACTGGTTAAGCTGGGCCTGCTCGACAGTCTGTTTGCGGCGCTGGATGAGCACAAAATGTCGTACCACCTGTTCGATGAGGTGTTCCCGAACCCGACCGAAGCGCTGGTGCAAAAAGGCTACGCGGCTTATCAGGACGCGAACTGTGATTACCTCATCGCCTTTGGCGGCGGCAGCCCGATCGATACCGCTAAAGCCGTGAAAATCCTCACCGCGAACCCGGGGCCTTCCACCGCTTACTCCGGCGTGGGGAAAGTGAAAAACCCAGGCGTACCGCTGGTTGCCATTAACACCACTGCCGGAACCGCTGCCGAGATGACCAGCAACGCCGTGATCATCGACTCCGGACGCCAGGTGAAAGAGGTTATCATCGATCCGAACATTATCCCGGATATCGCCGTGGACGATGCCAGCGTGATGCTGGAAATCCCGGCCTCCGTGACGGCAGCAACCGGTATGGACGCGCTGACCCACGCGGTGGAAGCATATGTTTCTGTTGGTGCACACCCGCTGACTGACGCCAATGCGCTGGAAGCGATTCGCCTGATCAACCTGTGGCTGCCAAAAGCGGTCGATGATGGCCACAACCTGGAAGCACGCGAGCAAATGGCGTTTGGTCAGTATCTGGCGGGGATGGCGTTCAACAGCGCCGGCCTGGGGCTGGTTCACGCCCTGGCGCACCAGCCGGGCGCCACGCATAACCTGCCGCACGGCGTTTGTAACGCCATCCTGCTGCCGATTATCGAAAACTTTAACCGCCCGAACGCAGTGGCGCGTTTTGCCCGCATCGCGCAGGCGATGGGTGTCGATACCCGTGGTATGAGCGATGAAGCAGCAAGTATGGAAGCGATCAACGCCATCCGCGCATTAAGCAAACGTGTCGGTATTCCGGCTGGTTTCAGCCAGCTTGGCGTCACTAAAGAGGATATCGAAGGCTGGCTGGACAAAGCGCTGGCGGATCCTTGTGCGCCGTGTAACCCGCGGACTGCCAGCCGTGACGAAGTACGCGAGCTGTATCTGGAGGCATTATGATCCGCAAAGCGTTCGTGATGCAGGTGAATGCCGACGCACATGAGGAGTACCAGCGTCGGCATAATCCCATCTGGCCGGAGCTGGAAGCTGTGCTGAAAGCGCACGGGGCGCATCATTACGCGATCTATCTCGATGCGCCGCGTAATTTGCTGTTTGCGACCGTAGAGATTGAGTCCGAAGAACGCTGGAACGCCGTTGCCAACACTGACGTTTGTCAGCGCTGGTGGAAGCATATGCGCGACGTCATGCCCGCAAATCCGGATAACAGCCCGGTGAGCGCAGAGCTGAAAAACGTGTTTTATCTGGAGTAATCGATGAGCCCGGTAGACCTCGTGGACTGACCCCATAAATCTGGACAGTTTATATTAAGCGGCCTTCAGAGCCTGGGCCCGGTACTCTACCGGACTCAGGCCTTTTAGTTTCAGGCTTATCCGCTCGTTGTTGTAGTAACGGATATAATCCTCTATCGCCTTCCTCAGTTCGCTGATATTGCTGAACTGACTCAGGTAAAAACACTCCGATTTCAGCGTCCCGAAGAAGTTTTCCATCACGGCATTATCCAGACAGTTTCCTTTTCGGGACATACTTTGCGTCATGCCCTGCGCCTTTAACTTTGCCTGATAGCCTGCCATCCGATATTGCCAGCCCTGATCTGTGTGCAGCAAGGGGGCGTCGTCTGGTCCGAGCTTTAAGAACGCATCCCGCAGCATGGTATTAACCATCTCCATCACCGGCCTTTCCGACAGGCTGTAGGAGATTATTTCCCGGTTAAAAAGATCGAGTACCGGCGACAGGTACAGCTTTTTACCCTGCAGCGAGAACTCTGTAACATCCGTAACCCATTTTTCATTGGCTTTTGATGCACTGAAGTTCCTGCTCAGGATATTGGGGGCTGCCTTGCCTGTTTCCCCCTTCCATGAGCGGTATTTCTTCGCCCTTATCAGAGACCGGAGCGACAGCTCTGTCATCAGCCGCTGCACGGTTTTATGGTTCACCAGCAGACCCTGCTTTCTCAGCGAAAGCGTGATCCTGCGGTAGCCATAACGGCCTTTGTGCCAGGCGTATATCTCACGGATTTTATCTTTCAGCCCGGCATGCCTGTCCACCTGCTTCAGGGCATTCATATTGTAATACCATGTACTGCGGGACATGCCTGCCGCGCGCAGGAGGTCTCGCAGAGCGTGCTTATGCCTCAGTTCACTGATTATCAGGGCTTGCTGCCGTTTTTTTCGCTCTGAACCAAGGCCTTCAACTTTTTTAGATAGGCATTCTCTGCCCGCAGGTAACGGAGTTCAGCCCGGAGTTCTTCGGGGGAGAGTTTTTCCAGTTCTTTATCTGTAGGGGATGGGGGGATTTTTTGTTTTGTCATTTTTCCAGGCCGTCCGCGTTGAATGTTTAGCAGTCCTTCCGCTCCGGCATCGTTGTACACGCAGACCCAGTGTCGGACAAGCGTTTCTGCAGAGAGATTAAACCGGGCAGCTGCTTCACGCATCGTCAGGTGGTCACGGATAACCGCCCGGACGACGACGAGTTTAAATTCAGCTGAATGATGTTTATTTTTCCCTGACAGCCCTTCCATACCGTGGAGTTGCCACGCCCTGACCCAGCGACGGACGGAAGTTCTTTCAACACCAAAACGGTCGGCTGTACGCTCTTCTCCGTCTTTTCCGGACAAATAATGATTAACCACAGCCAGTTTTGTTTCAGGGGAATATTTTGGCTTTGCCATAAAAAACTGCACCTTACTCAGTTGAGTGTCCAACTTTTGGGGGGCAGTCCATCGGCGCTACCGGGCCTTTTTCGTTTAGAAATAATATTTAAAGCGAACGCGACCACCATAACGATTATCAGAATCGTCGCCGTTCACGTTATCGCCTTCGCTATCCAGAATTGAGTAATATGCGCCAAGGTAAATATTGAAGTTTTGCATATTCATCACATTAGCAAACTGATACGACGCGTGAATGGTATGAATGTCATAGGTGCCTTTATTATTAATCCAGCAGCCGTCATCACACACACCCCTTCAAAGTCATCAATTTTGTTATGCGCGTAGATATAACCTAATTCAAAACGTTTCAAAGCGCGTTCAGCCCGGCGGTAAAATCGTTTTCATTATTGGCATCAAGATAAGCGGTATTCAGGTTAACCACCATGCCATTCTCCGGATCGCTCTTTAAACCATTCCATGTCATCGTCATACCGTAACCGGTACGGTCCGACTGATCGACAAATTTACCGTTTGAGTTGGTGTAGCCATAGGCGTTATTGACGACGTTCGACTCCATCGCGGCAGCTACCGAGAACGCATCCTGCGACCATGAAATAACCGGACGCAAATAGGCAACGTTTTTCTGTTGATCCATTCTCCGACCGTGGAATTCGTCATCGTTATAGAGTGAAGTGCCTTCTTCCAGCAGAGTGTTTAACTCGAAGTACCAGTTATCCACCTGCTTGCTGACGAGGAAGTTACCGCCAGCATCAGAACGACCGCGGCCTTCTTTCATCATATAGATGTAACCGCTGCCGTCGTCATACAGATTGTTGGCGGTATTCCCCGAATGTTCAACAAAGGTATCCTGATTCAGTGGGAACATATCGTAGGCTTCGAAGCGCCCCACCTTCACTTTCCAGTCATTCTCTTTACCAAAGAAGAAGACGGCATCATCGATATTCACCGTACCGGTCATATCCCCCAGCGGTTGGGCGGAGAATCCGGCATAATAACCCTCACCCAGCTTACGTGTACCATCAAAGCCCAGTAAAATCCGGCCATTAATATTCCACTGTTCGTTAGTCGGGTCATGGTCAACACTGGCATTGGTCATTGCCAGCAAGCCATGATTACTTTCCGCATCCATGTTGAATTCAACATCACCATAGATTTTCAGATCGCCATAACCGGAAAGCAGCAGATTCGGTGTCGCGGCATTCTTTTTCGTCTCATCAGGAGGGGTTTGGCCGTTAACTGGCGTGTTGCCCTGTGCCGCCTTAATTTCACGGATTTCGGTTGCCTGTTGGGTCTGTAATTGCTGAACCTGATTTTCCGCCTTTGCCGCCCGATATTCTGCGGCCTCCAGTCGCGCTTCCAATTGTTCGAGCCGTTGTTCCAGCGTCATTTTTTGCGTTTTAGCAAAACCATTATTAGCGATTAATAACAGACCTATTGCTAAAGCCAGCGTCGATTTCCTCATTTATTTGCGCTCCTTGAAAATAAATAATGGACAGCGTATTTCTTTGAGAAATACGCAAAATGAATAACAAAATAGTATGTGTTATTTTTATATTTAATAACGGCTACAATTGACGATAATAATCAACTGTTACCGCGCCGCAGGCCAGCAATTACTAACATGCAGCTTTCTTTGTGTAAACGCAGAAAGCTTTCAGTTCGTGAGGAATATAACAAAAGGGCTAAAATAAACGAAATATCATAAAAACAATTAAATATGCATTAAGAGAAAAAATAATTAGAAGTAATCATTCGGGGGAGCCTTTTGCATACCATAACGGTGAAATTCCAGGTTCGCTAAACTCTGCTCGGCCACCAGAATCGCCTGGGTATCCGCTTCCAGCGCCTGGAAGATATGCTCCTGATCGGCGGGATAACAAATATAGTCGCCCTCACCTAACACTTCTGGCGCTTCTGTCAGCCCGACCAGCGCTTTTCCCTTCGTGACAATAATATGCTCGATCGAGCCCGGTGGATGCGGCTGAGAAATGCGGTCGGCTCCTGGCTGGGTCAACAACAGATAGATATCACGCCGTGCGCCAGGCGGGCAGGCAGCCAGTAAAATCGCCTGATAGTGCGCCTGTTCAGCCACTACTTTCGTACCCTCACCGCACCGGATCACCTGCGTTTTTTGCACCTGCGGCTCCAGCAGTCGCGCAAAGGGAATATCCAGCGCCACACAAAGCGACCAGAGAGTTTCCAGGCTAGGATTACCGTTCCCCGCCTCCAGTTGGGAAAGCGTCGACTTGGCGATCCCCGCCCGTCGGGCGATTTCTGCCAGCGACAGACCCGTCCGCTGACGCTCGCGAACCAGACTTTTGGCGATCACGCTGATGGGTTGTGTCATACCCGACTCCATGTTTTTTATATCGAACGAATCGTTCATCTTGTCAAACACTGATGTTGCGTTCATTATAATGGAAATTCGTTCGATATGGCTAAATCATGGCGCACTTCTTCTCCTGTCTGAAGGCAGACACGATAAAAGCAATCTTTCTGGTCTGCCTGGCGGTAGGCGTGGTTGGGATGTCCTACGGTTCACTGGCGATGGCTTATGGCTTCCCGGTGTGGGTGCCGTTTGTACTCTCTATTTGTGTGCTGGCAGGGGCATCCGAATTTATGTTTATCGGCATTGTCGCCAGCGGCGGTAATCCGTTAGCCGCTGCCGCAGCCGGTTTACTGGTTAACGCCCGCCATGTTCCGTTTGGCGTGACGGTACGGGATCTGGTCGGCACCCGCGCGGCGAGTTTTTTCGGCTGCCATATTATGAACGATGAAAGCGTCGTGTTCGGCCTGTCGCAGAAAACCCCAGAGCAGCGCAAAGCCGCCTACTGGCTATGTGGCCTCGGCGTTGCCATTCTGTGGCCGCTGGGGACCCTGCTGGGCACCGTGGTGGGTCAATTGCTGCCAGCCCCGGAAACCATCGGGCTGGACGCCGTGTTCCCGGCTATCCTGCTGGCTCTCGTCGTCCCGGCGTTTAAAAACCGTACCACTCTGATTCGGGGCCTGAGCGGAGCCGCCGTGTCGCTCGCCGCCGTGCCTTTCGCGCCGGTCGGGCTGCCAGTTCTGCTCTCCCTGCTGGGCTTACTGACGAGGAAAAAGTAATGGGTAACATGACGCTGTTTATCGTCGGTATCGCCATTTTATCGGCAGGCACCTATTTAATGCGCCTCGGCGGCGCCAGACTGGGCAGTCGCCTGGCGCTCTCTGAACGCGCTCAGGCACTGTTATCCGATGCCGCCACGGTACTGCTGTTTTCCGTCGCCCTGGCCACCACCTTTTATGAAGGCGTGCATTTTGCTGGCATGGCACGCGTTCTCGGCGTGGCGTTCGCGGTCTTTCTCGCCTGGCGTAAGATGCCATTGATTGTGGTGATCGTCGCCGCCGCCGTGGTGACCGCGCTGCTGCGAATGGTAGGGATACACTAAAAAAGCGCCCGCGGGCGCCCTTGAAGGGGTAACGACACTCTACCGTTCAGGTTTTGTCTATCTGTTCGTCTATCCAGGCGATAACGGATTCAATATCCAGCGTTTGCTGTTGATCTACCGTAAACACCGGCCCGAGCCGCATCGGTTCGGCGCGTTCTGCCAGTTGCGCCAGTTCGGGTAGATACTCCTCACCGGGATGACCCGGTTTGCGATCCTGTAAGCGGGTGGCATAGCGCGTCACGGCCAGCTCAGGCGTGATCTGATTCCACACTTCCAACACCTTCTCAACGCCCGCCTGCTGCAAGAGTTGTTGCAACCTCTCGCGAGGCTGAAAGCCAAACCAGGCATCAACCAGCCAGACAACGTTCGCCGGAGCGTGGCCGATAATAGACCAGATCACCTCATAGGCCGCACAGCCCAACTGCCGGTTGAAAGGTCGGTCGATATCCGTAAAGCGCGCCATAAACGGCTCTTTGATCCCATCAATCGTCAGCAATGGCAGACTGAAGGTCCTGGAGAGCTGATGAGTAATGGTACTTTTACCTGAAGCGGGGATCCCGTTAATCAGAATCACTGTTTTACAGTCCGGCGAGAGGTGTCGTTTCATAGCAACGCGACCACCTCTTCCTGGGAACGTGCCGCCCGCAACTTCGCCATGCGTTCATCGTTATCGAGTAAGGCGACAATGGCGCGGATGCCCTCTTCAATATGCGCATTACTGTCCTGTGCACCAAACATAATGACAATGTCGGCGGCTTCACTGTCGGCAAACTGAATGGGCTTATCCAACAGCACCATGCTAAAACAGTTGCGCTTCACCCCACATTCTGGACGGGCATGGGGGATCGCAACCCCTTCATCAAATACATAATACGCCCCATGACTGAGGGTGTTGTCGATAACTGCCTGACCGTATTCCGCTGAAATATACCCTTTTGCGACCAACGGTCTGGCCGCCAGTTGAATCACCTTCTGCCAGTCGTTTTCCGCGACGCCAACCTGAATGGCATCGGCCTCGATCAGTAATTCTTTTATCGTCATGACGACTCCCTAAGCGCTTAATAAACCCGACGCTAAATATTCCGGCGAATAACATTACGCAACTCATCTATACGCACAAAAAGCGAATCAATATCCTGCCGGTGCGTCTGGCTTTTGGCATAGACCGACAGCGCCCGGTTATAGATCAGCATTAATGCTTTCTGTATTTCACCATTACCCGGGTTGCCCTGCAGTTCACCTTCCAGCCTGGCGATTTCTCCTGCCAGAACACGGGACTGTTCATCATAATCTTCCGGCGGGCGTGTTTCTTTTTTCCATAACGATTTCAAAGATTCAAACATAGCGATCCCCCGCCCTGATGGACAACAGGGCAACAAAACATCATTTATTAATAACGGAGTTATTTAAATAACGCGATCTTTTCCATTAATACCTGGGTGACGGCATTATTTGCCGGAATTAAAAACTTACGTACGCTGTCATTCACTTTGCCTTTCTCAAAGGTATTTTTACACTGGTCGACCCACTGTACGTTCATTTCCGTGCCGACATTCACTTTATTAATGCCTTCAGTGACGGCCAGGCGCATATCGTCATCACTCACCCCCGTTCCCCCGTGTAATACCAGTGGAACACCGGTCGCGGCGCTGATCTCTTGCAGCCGCTGATGTTGAATCTGTGCCTTGCCGGTATACAAGCCGTGTACCGTCCCCACCGACACCGCCAGCATGTCGACTCGCGTTTCCTCAACGAAGCGTTTGGCATCTTCTACCGTCGTAAAGCAGATATCCTCTGCCGCCACTGCTTTACCATCCTCTGAGCCACCAATAGCCCCAAGCTCGCCTTCCACCGTAATATTGCGCGGTCTGGCCATCTCCACCACGATGCGGGTATTACCGATATTCTCTTCCAGTTCCAGGTGCGAGCCGTCATACATGACCGAGGAAAATCCGGCATTCATCGCCGTCTCAATGGCGCTGATATCAGAGCAGTGATCCAGATGCAGACAGGTTGGGACATTCTCGCTCTCCGCCAGCGAACGCACCGCATCAACCAGCAGGCGATAACCCAGATATTCTGCCGTCCCGGTTGAAATCTGAATCATTAACGGGCTATTCGTTTTTTGCGCCGCTTTAAAAAACGCAGGCAGCATTTCAATACAGTGCAGGTTAAAGGATCCAATCGCTTTGAAATTTCTTTCCTGGCCGATTTTTAGGATCTCGTTGAAATTATACAGACTCATGAACATTTTCCCCTTTTGGCTTAGCGGATTTACCGTTTACGAACCATGCCAGTGCGGCAACAAAAACAATGAACAACGCGACAAACAGCCAGTTATTCTGGAAGGCGTGGCCTAAAACGAGGCCGGAACTGATGACGTCAGAATCGCTGAACGTGACGCCGGTGAAACCGTAGGTTTCCAGCATCGGCACCAGAATCGCAGGCAGGAAGGTGATGAACAGCCCGTGAACTACGCCGCCGATCATCGCGCCACGACGGCCGCCCAGCGCGTTGCCAAAGACACCCGCGGTCCCCCCGGCGAAAAAGTTAGTTAGCAGACCCGGCAGGATCATCGCCAGACCAAACATCGGGAACACCAGCATACCGATGATGGAACCGACAGTGGTCGCCAGGAACCCAACAATCACCGCGTTGGGGGCATAAGGGAACAGAACCGGGCAATCCAGCGCGGGCTTTGCATCCGGCACGATACGCATAGCGATACCGCGAAATGCCGGAACCAGTTCGTTGAGCAGTAAGCGCACGCCGCTGTAGAGCACGAAGACACCGGCCACAAACTGAATGGACTGCATGAAGGCATACATCAGATAGTTCACGCCGCCGGAGAACTGGGCGATATATTCCGGACCCGCCGCCAGCGCCGGAATGAGGTACATCGGCACCATCACTACCGCCATGGCGAGATAGGTATCCTGTAAGAACTTGAAATTATCGGGTAATTCAAGGTCTTCCGTGGAGCGAGATCCTTTGCCCACCACTTTAGCCACCGCCGCCTGCACGAGATAGCCAATAGTACAAAAGTGCCCCAGCGCCACATCATCCGAGCCGGTGATGCGCCTGACCACCGGTTGCGCCAGCGCAGGCATCAGCACCGCCATCACGCCGCCAAAAACCCCGCCGGTCAGAATCAACGGCAGTCCGGTGAGCCCCGATTTATAGCCAATGACCGCGCCAATGGTCGCCATCCACAACAACGCTTGTCCGGTCAGGAAGATGTATTTCAGCGGTGTCAGACGCGCGATGATGATATTGACGGCAAAAATCACCATCAGGGTTAACGCCACTTCTGAGCCCAACTCACGGTTAGCTAACCCAGCGATGGCAGCCACATCGGTAATGTAGCCCTTCATACCAAATCCCTGAGTAAAAATATCGTTCAGGAAGGTCAGTGTGGCGACAATAATATTGATCCCGGCCATCATGATTAAAAAACCGAGCAGCGTTTTAAAAGTCCCCTCTGCGGTTTTTCCCGGTGATTTCTTTTGCAGGATCAGTCCGAGCATCGCGATAAAGGCGATTAATATCGACGCCTGACCGAGCAAATCTTTAACGATGAATTCAACGAAGCTATTCATAATGAGCTACCTTCAGATTCCGCTCTTTTAAAAACGCGACGATTTTGGCTTCAATTTCGTCTTTGTCCGTGAGCTTATTCAGAACCACGACCCGTTTAATTTCTTCTTCACTGGCATCCGCCGTTAAGATGTCAGCAAAGGTTTTTTGCGTCAGGATCATGTCAGATTTAAACGCCCCTGCTTCAGATACCGTGGTATGTTCGATATGCGCAGGAATTTCCAGTTTCTTTAAAACCGCTTTCGCCGTCATTTCAATAGCAAAACTTGAACCGAGGCCGCAGCCACATACGCAAAGAATTTTCAGCATGTAAGGTCTCCTCAAATAATATTGAGTTGTTTGGCAAGTTTGTAATGATGTCCTTCTGTATCGACCAGACGTTTTTTCATACTTACGAGATCAATCGGAATAGGTTTATTGCTTTGATTTATAATAATCGCTTTATTTTTCATCCCTGACTGGATGCATCGAACCACTTCGCTCGCCATGATGGTGCCCTGATAAATTTCTTCACAGGTCGGATCGCCATTACGTAAACCGTAACCAACAATCGTTTTACGAATGCGCTCGCCAATACGTGGTTCGAGCTGTTTTATCATGGTGTCAATCGCCCCCTGAAAACCGGGAGAATATTCTCTGGTGTAGCCTTCTGAGCACAGAATAATCACGCTATTCTGGACGGTCAGTTTTTGCCTTACCCGTTCCGCTAAGGCATCAAGCGACATCTGGCATTCCGGAATCAGGGCGATATCCGCATTGCATTTAATTGCGGATTGCAGCGTTAATTCACCACAATATCCCCCCAATAATTCCACCATAAACACGCGACCAGGTAGCGCTCTGCCCGTATTTCGTAAACGAGAAACCTCCTTAATAATCTGTTCACAGGCGGTCGAAAAACCAATCGTATAATGACTGCCATAAACATCATTATCGATAGTCATCCCCACGCCAAAACAATTAATATCAAATTCGCTCAGGGTATTGAGAAACTGTAAACTGCCGTCACCGCCCGCCATAATTAACACATCAATGTGCAGCGACTTGAGTTTTCTGGCGATCGTTTCATATTCGCTACGCTGCAACTTACGGGTCGTTCTTCCCGAGGTAATGAGAGGTATTGCCGCGATAGAAAAATCGACCAAATCGCGCCATGCCACGTCATGATGATTTTTCTCCAGCAAGCCGGGAATACCACCATTGAATAAGGTAATTTTTGCATCCGCGAGTCGGGCAATCTGGAATATGAAATTATTTATTCCAGACACATCGCCCCCACTAATGACAATACCAATTTTCATTGCGTTTCCTCCGAAGCACCCGTGGAAACATTTTTCCCTGACTTCAAGTCTGCTATTTGCAACGAAGATCACATTATGCTGATAAATTCAGAGGCGAGTAATATTGACAGACTGATTGCATGGTCAATTTTTGTGATGCCAATCACATATAAAAATGAAATTTATCAAAGCGTGATTTTTTAATTCCGTTAATTATCATTTAGTTAATTGAAGCCCCCCTCATCCTTTTTACGCGCCCCTATTCTGTACGTCATATCGAGTTTATAAAAAGAGAGAAATGTGAGAAATATCGCATTTTTTTGCGTCCGGGAGGTTTATCAGCGCATTATTTCTTTCTGCGTCGCGTTGCAAAATGTGGCCTCGTGCACAAAGCCTGTTGATGCTTAGCCCACATTATGTCACTCCGCTCAGACATATTGCCGCTCATCTCAATACGAAAGCATCGTTAAAATCGTAGAAAAGAGGTTTTAACGGAGTCTCTCTATGTCAGAGCTTACGGTACGTTGTATTGACCTGAATATTCAGGGCAACAGCACTTATTCCATTCTGAAACAACTCGCGGAAATGGCGTTTCGGAATGGCGCGATCACCGATCGCCAGTTGTTTTTACAAACGCTGCTGATGCGGGAAAAACTGCATTCTACCGGATTCGGATCAGGTATCGCTGTGCCCCATGGCAAAAGCGCCTGCGTAGAACACCCCTTTGTACTGTTTGCCCGTAAAACTCACGGAGTGGACTGGCAGTCCAGCGATGGCGAAGCCGTTAACTGTTGGATCTGCCTCGGCATACCGCAAACCGGCGAAGACGATCAGGTCAAAATCATCGGCACCCTGTGTCGCAAACTTATCCATCAGGATTTCATCAATCAACTGAAGCAAGGTGACGCCACTCGGGTACTGACTTTGCTCAATCAGACCTTAACTTCATAAGGAAGCGGCTATGGAGTCATCCTTACGTTTAGTAGCAATCACCAACTGTCCTGCCGGCATCGCCCACACTTATATGGTGGCCGAAGCGCTTGAGCAAAAAGCACGCTCGCTCGGTCATACGATTAAAATCGAAACCCAGGGGGCAAGTGGTGTAGAAAACCGCCTGACGCAGGATGACATTGCCGCCGCCGATTACGTGATTTTAGCCACCGGGCGTGGCTTAAGTGGTGACGATCGGGCGCGATTTGCCGGGAAAAAAGTCTATGAGATCGCCATTTCCCAGGCGCTAAAAAATATCGACCAGATTTTCACACAGTTGCCTTCTCATTCGCAGATGTTTACCGCAGATAGTAGCGTTAAACTCGGTAAACAGGATGTCCAGCAAGGCAGTGTAATGAGCCACCTGATGGCGGGGGTTTCCGCTGCGCTCCCGTTTGTGATCGGTGGCGGTATCCTGGTCGCCATCGCGAATATGCTGGTGCAGTTCGGCTTGCCGTATACCGATATGTCGAAGGGTGCGCCGTCATTTACCTGGATTATCGAATCCATCGGCTATCTGGGCTTCACCTTTATGATCCCCATTATGGGGGCGTATATCGCGTGGTCGATTGCCGACAAACCCGCATTTGCCCCGGCGTTTCTGGTCTGCTATCTGGCTAACGACAAAGGATTGCTCGGCACCCAGTCTGGTGCTGGTTTTCTCGGCGCGGTGGTACTGGGTTTGGCAATCGGCTATTTCGTGCTGTGGTTTCGCAAAGTCCGTCTCGGCAAAGCGCTCCAGCCGTTGCTTGGCTCGATGCTAATCCCATTCGCCACTTTGCTGGTGTTTGGCGTGCTGACGTATTACGTTATTGGTCCGGTGATGTCGGATCTGATGAGCAGCCTGCTGCACTTCCTGAACACGATCCCCCCGTCCATGAAAATGGGCGCCGCCTTCCTCGTTGGCGCGATGCTGGCATTTGATATGGGTGGGCCCATCAACAAAACCGCATGGTTTTTCTGCTTCTCACTGCTGGAAAAACATATCTATGACTGGTACGCCATCGTCGGCGTAGTGGCGCTAATGCCTCCCGTCGCGGCAGGCATTGCCACGTATCTGACACCCAAACTGTTTACCTCACAGGAGAAGGCCGCCGCGAGCAGCGCGATTGTGGTCGGCGCCACTGTCGCCACCGAACCCGCAATTCCTTATGCCCTGGCCGCACCGCTGCCAATGATTACCGCCAATACACTCTCCGGTGGTATTACCGGAATGCTGGTGATCGCTTTCGGAATCAAACGCCTCGCGCCGGGATTAGGTATTTTTGATCCGCTGATTGGCCTGATGTCGCCGGTAGGCTCCTTTTACTTGGTGCTGGCTATTGGCCTCGCACTGAACATTGCGTTGATTATCATCCTGAAAGGGCTGTGGCTGAGACGCAAGACCGCGCAACAGGAACATGCACATGAACATTAAGTTACTTCAGCAATTATGCGAAGCCAGCGCGGTCAGTGGCGATGAACAAGAAGTGCGCGCAATTCTCATCAATGAGCTGGAATCCTGCGTGGATGAAATGACGTTTGACGGCCTCGGCAGTTTTGTTGCTCGTAAAGGTCATTGTGGGCCAAAGGTGGCAGTCGTCGGTCATATGGATGAAGTCGGCTTTATGGTCACACATATCGACGATAGCGGTTTTCTGCATTTTACGACAATTGGGAGTTGGTGGAGTCAGTCGATGCTGAACCACCGGGTCACTATTTGTACCCGCAAGCGATTTAAAATCCCTGGTATTATCGGTTCCGTTGCACCGCATGCCCTCACCGAAAAACAGAAACATCAACCACTGACATTTGACGAAATGTTCATTGATATTGGCGCGAGCAGCCGCGAAGAGGTAGAAAAGCGCGGTATTGCGATCGGTGACTTCATTAGCCCAGAGGCGAACTTTGCCTGCTGGGGCGACGACAAAATCGTCGGCAAAGCACTGGATAATCGTGTCGGCTGCGCCCTGATGGCAGAACTTTTGCAGTCCGTCGATAATCCTAATATCACCCTCTATGGCGTGGGCAGTGTGGAGGAAGAGGTGGGGCTGCGCGGCGCGCAAACCTCAGCAGAACACATCAGGCCCGACGTGGTTATCGTCCTGGATACTGCTGTTGCTGGTGATGTCCCTGGAATCGACAACACCAAATACCCATTGAAACTGGGTGAAGGTCCAGGGCTCATGCTGTTTGATAAACGTTATTTCCCAAATCAACAGCTGGTCGCTGCATTAAGGACGAGTGCAGAAAACAGTGGCGCCCCTTTACAGTTCTGTACCATGAAAACCGGAGCAACAGACGGTGGACGCTACAATGTGATGGGTGGCGGGCGCCCCGTTGCAGCACTCTGTTTGCCCACCCGCTATCTGCATGCCAATAGCGGCATGATTTCTGCAAAAGATTATGATGCATTGTTTACGTTAGTCCGTGAGCTGCTGACTTCATTGACGGCAGATCAGATCAAAACTTTCACCGACTTTCGCCGGGTGATCTGATGCTCAGTGAACGCCAGTTAACGCTTGTCGACCTTCTTGAACAACGGCCTAACTCACTCAGCGAGCTGGCGCGGCAAACTGGCGTTTCGGGTAGAACAATCCTGCGCGATATTGATTACATCAATTTCACCCTCAGCGGGAAAGCGCGCATTCAGCCTGGTGGCAGTGCGGGTTACCAACTGGACATTATCGACCGGCGCAGCTTTTTTCAGCTTTTACAACGCCATGATAACGACGATCGTTTGCTGGCACTTCTGCTGCTCAATACCTTTACCCCCCGCGTACAACTGGCTTCTTCGCTTAATTTGCCGGAAACCTGGGTCGCAGACCGTCTGTCGCGACTGAAGCAACGCTATGAGCGTGCATTTTGTCTTTCCAGCCGCCCCGGTGTGGGCCATTTCGTTGATGAACCAGAAGAAAAACGGATTGTCCTGCTGGCGAATCTGCTCAAAAAAGACCCGCTGTTAATTCCTCTCCCCGGCGTGACGCGAGACACTGTCGAACGACTTACCAGCGCATGTGAACATCTTCTTGCTGAGTTCCCACTGATGTCGGGAGAATACCTCGCCAGTCTGGTGCTGGCGGTCTATGCACTGCGTAATCAACTCTCGGACACATGGCCGGAATGTCGACATACAATGTTAAAAAATGCCGTAGAACAAGGCGGGATCTATCTTGGCGAGAACGCGTTAAAAACGCTGCACGGACTGCTGGATAAACAGCAACAACAGGCCATGACCCTGTCTGCCGATACCGTGATTGCTTTACTACAACGCGTACCTGGCGTCGCCACTTTGAACCTTATCGATACGCAACTGGTTGAAAATATCACGGGTCACCTGCTGAGATGCGTTTCGGCCCCCGTTTGGGTACCGGAACATCGCCAGAGCAGCATGAATAACCTGAAAGCGGCCTGGCCCGCTGCATTTGACATGAGCCTGCGCTTCATTGCGCTACTGCGGGAACAGTTAGAAATTCCGCTGTTTGACAGTGATCTGATCGGGCTCTATTTCGCCTGTGCGCTGGAGCGGCACCAAAATGAGCGTCAACCCATCATTTTATTATCCGATCAAAATGCGATTGCCACCATAAATCAGCAGGCTATTGAACGTGATGTATTGAATTGTCGGGTGATCATTGCACGCACTCCCAGTGATGTGTACGCGATAAGACAAGAAGTTGATCCCCTGTTGATCGTCAATAACAGCCACTATTTATTGGATGACTCATTAAAAAATGTCCTGACTATTAAAAATATTATTTCCGCAGTCGGGTCCGAACAAATCAAAAATTTTCTTGCCACGGCGTTTATTCGTCAGCAACCGGAGCGCTTCTTCTCTGAGCCGGGCAGCTTTCACTATATGAATCTCGCCGACGAAACCTGGCATCACATTACCCATCAGATTTGCGACAAACTCGTGGCGCAGGAACATATCACCCGTGATGAAGCACTGCGGATATGCGCCCGCGAAGATGAAGGCGAAAACCTGATTATCAATCATCTGGCGATCCCCCACTGCTGGAGCGAACAGAAGCGTCACTTTCGCGGGTTCTTTATTACTCTGGCGCATCCCGTACAGGTCAATAATGAACCGGTCAGCCATGTACTGATTGCTTGCGCTGCCGCTGACGCACGTCACGAATTAAAGATCTTCAGCTATCTGGCCAGCGTGCTGTGTCAGCATCCCGCCGAAACCATTTGTGAGTTAACGGGATATGACGCGTTTATGTCGTTGTTAAAACAATAATGACAGACACAAAAAAAGCGCCTCAAGGGCGCTCTTTCGACAATGGAGATGAACTTATTTCAGCAGTTCCGCCGTCATGTGCACGCGGTTACCGGTGTAAGCCTGAGTGATTTTATAGGAGCTTGCACCAGCCTGTTCAGCCTGAGCGGCGATTTTTGCTTCAGCACTTTCCAGAGTAGAACCGGTCGCGGTCACAGACTGGGCAGCAAAAGAACCGAAAGAGGTAGCGAGAGCGATAACTGCGACAAAAGTTTTGATGCTTTTCATGATATAAACCCTTTAACTTAGTTGTTTAAGTAAGGCACCGTGCCTTGATGTGATAAATAATAGGCCGTTACTCAGACAACTAAAAGCGGAAGGATTTGCCCGTCTCATTCAAATTAATTGAATCAAAATCACTCAGCGATTAAACGCTGCGGATGAGTATAAATGGTCGCCCTGCCTGGCTTACAGAACCCCACCAGCGTCAGATTGCAGCGCTCAGCGACTTCCACCGCCAGCGTGGTGGCAGCAGAGACCGCAAACAGAATCTCAACGCCGCACATCGCAGACTTCTGCACCATCTCATAGCTTGCGCGACAGGAAACCAGCGCCGCTCCCGGCCCCCAGCTTTCGCCTTCGGCGGCACGGCGCCCCAGCAGTTTATCCAGCGCAACATGCCGACCGACATCTTCATGTCCGCCCGCCAGTTCACCCGATGGCATCACCCACGCCGCAGCGTGCGTACACCCGGTGAGCTGCCCCACAGGCTGAAAATCTTTCAGATGTCTTAATGCGTGATCAAGTCTGGAGAGGTTAAAAGTCTGGGTGAACGGCAGCGGCTGCACCGGTTTACCGATGTCATTGAGCTGCTCAACCCCGCACACGCCACAGCCGGTGCGTCCGGCCAACGCGCGACGGCGTTCTTTCAGCCCCATAAAACGGCGACTGGAAAGCTCGATCTGGACTTCAAGTCCATTACAGGAGGGAACCACATCCATGCCATAGATCTCGCGCGGGCTGTCAATGATCCCCTCAGACAAGGAAAAACCGACTGCAAAATGTTCCAGATCCTTCGGCGAGGCCATCATGACAACATGAGAAATGCCGTTATAAACCAGCGCCACGGGCACCTCTTCAGCTACCTCATCCGGCTGAGGGTGATGCAAATCCTCACGCTTCCAAAGGTTAACCTGGCGAGAGCTTGTGACATTAATCACATTTCCGACTTCTTTTGGATGTATCTTATTCACTTTCTTTTAACCGTATAAGAACACACGTACCAACATTGTGGTATTCTGTCGCAAGCCCCTCCTGGATGGGGGGGAATTAACCCAATTCTGGACCTTTGCGGTCCCGTCCGCAAAGAAAAATAACAACCACACCCTGAGCGCTCACCAATATGAATGTGAAAGGGATGTGACAATGTCGAAAAAGGAGCAAACCATGCAGGTCAGCAGAAGGCAGTTCTTTAAGATCTGCGCTGGCGGTATGGCAGGCACCACGGCGGCAGCACTGGGCTTCGCGCCCGGCGTAGCGCTCGCGGAAACCCGGCAATATAAACTGCTGCGCACCCGCGAAACCCGTAATACCTGCACTTACTGTTCCGTTGGTTGTGGGCTGTTGATGTACAGCCTCGGCGACGGTGCAAAAAACGCCAAAGCGTCAATCTTCCATATCGAAGGTGACCCGGACCATCCGGTCAACCGTGGTGCGCTCTGTCCGAAAGGGGCCGGTCTGGTGGACTTCATCCACTCCGAAAGTCGCCTGAAATTCCCGGAATACCGCGCGCCAGGCTCGGATAAATGGCAACAAATCAGTTGGGATGAGGCATTTGACCGCATCGCGAAACTGATGAAAGAAGACCGCGATGCCAACTACATTGCGCAAAACGCTGAAGGCGTTACCGTTAACCGCTGGCTGTCTACCGGGATGCTGTGTGCTTCCGCGTCCAGTAACGAAACCGGCTTTTTAACGCAAAAATTCACCCGCGCGCTCGGTATGCTCGCGGTCGACAACCAGGCGCGTGTCTGACACGGACCAACGGTAGCAAGTCTTGCTCCAACATTTGGTCGCGGTGCGATGACCAACCACTGGGTCGACATTAAGAACGCCAACCTCGTCGTGGTGATGGGCGGTAACGCCGCTGAAGCACACCCGGTCGGGTTCCGCTGGGCGATGGAAGCGAAGATTCACAACGGCGCGAAGCTGATTGTGATCGATCCGCGTTTCACGCGTACGGCGTCGGTGGCCGATTTCTATGCCCCAATCCGTTCTGGTACTGACATTGCCTTCTTGTCAGGCGTGATGCTGTACCTGCTGACGAACGAAAAATATAACCGCGAATACACCGAGGCCTACACCAACGCCAGCCTGATCGTGCGTGAAGATTTCGGCTTCGAAGATGGCCTGTTCACTGGCTATAACGCGGATCAACGCAAGTACGACAAGACCAGTTGGAACTATGAGCTGGACGAAGAGGGCTTTGCCAAACGCGATACCACCCTGCAACACCCGCGCTGCGTCTGGAACCTGCTGAAACAGCACGTCTCCCGCTACACGCCGGACGTGGTGGAAAATATCTGCGGTACGCCAAAAGCCGACTTCCTGAAAGTCTGCGAGTACATTGCGGAAACCAGCGCGAAAGACAAAACCGCATCGTTCCTGTATGCCCTCGGCTGGACACAGCACTCCATCGGTTCGCAGAACATTCGCACCATGGCGATGATCCAGTTGCTGCTTGGCAACATGGGGATGGCAGGCGGCGGCGTTAACGCCCTGCGCGGCCACTCCAACATTCAGGGGCTGACAGACTTAGGCCTGCTGTCACAAAGCCTGCCGGGTTACCTGACGCTACCGAATGAAAAACAGCCGGACCTGCAAACGTATCTGGCCGCGAACACGCCAAAACCGCTGTTGAAAGACCAGGTCAACTACTGGGGCAACTACCCGAAATTCTTCGTCTCGTTGATGAAGGCCTTCTACGGCGATAAAGCGACAGCGGAAAATAGCTGGGGCTTTGACTTCTTGCCGAAGTGGGACAAAGGGTACGACGTGCTGCAGTACTTCGAGATGATGAAAGAGGGTAAGGTCAATGGCTATATCTGCCAGGGCTTCAACCCGGTTGCCTCATTCCCGAACAAAAACAAGACGATCGCATCACTGTCCAAACTGAAGTTCCTGGTGACGATCGATCCGCTCAACACCGAGACCTCCACCTTCTGGCAAAACCACGGTGAGTCGAACGATGTGGATCCGTCGAAAATCCAGACCGAAGTGTTCCGCCTGCCGTCCACCTGCTTCGCCGAAGAGAACGGCTCGATCGTGAACTCCGGTCGCTGGCTGCAGTGGCACTGGAAAGGCGCAGACGCCCCGGGGATCGCGGTCACCGACGGCGAAATCCTGGCCGGTATCTTCCTGCGCCTGCGCAAAATGTATGCTGAGCAGAGCGGTGCCAACCCGGAACAGGTGCTGAGCATGACCTGGAACTACTCCACCCCACATGAACCGGCATCGGAAGAAGTGGCGATGGAGAGTAACGGGAAAGCGCTGGCCGATCTCATCGACCCGGCTACGGGCGCAGTGATCGTCAAGAAAGGCCAACAGCTCAGCTCGTTTGCTCAGTTGCGTGACGACGGCACCACCTCCAGTGGCTGCTGGATTTTCGCCGGTAGCTGGACGCCGGAAGGCAACCAGATGGCGCGTCGCGATAACGCCGATCCGTCCGGTCTGGGCAATACGCTGGGCTGGGCATGGGCATGGCCGTTGAACCGCCGCATCCTGTACAACCGTGCTTCCGCTGACCCGCAGGGTAATCCGTGGGATCCAAAGCGTCAGATCCTGAAATGGGACGGCGCAAAATGGAGCGGGATGGACATTCCGGACTACAGCGCCGCCGCGCCAGGCAGCGACGTCGGGCCGTTCATCATGCAACCGGAAGGGATGGGACGTCTGTTCGCTCTCGACAAGATGGCGGAAGGTCCATTCCCGGAACACTACGAACCGTTTGAAACGCCGCTGGGTACCAACCCGCTGCACCCGAACGTGATCTCCAACCCTGCCGCCCGTATCTTTAAGGCCGACGCCGAAGCGCTGGGTAAAGCCGATAAGTTCCCGTACGTCGGAACCACTTACCGTCTGACCGAGCACTTCCACTACTGGACCAAGCATGCGCTGCTTAACGCTATCGCGCAGCCGGAACAATTTGTGGAGATCGGCGAGACGCTGGCGAACAAGCTCGGTATCGCCCATGGCGACACTGTTAAAGTCTCCTCTAACCGCGGCTATATCAAAGCCAAAGCAGTGGTGACTAAGCGTATTCGCACGCTGAAGGCAGACGGTAAGGATATCGATACTATCGGTATTCCGATTCACTGGGGCTATGAAGGTGTGGCGAAGAAAGGGTTTATTGCGAACACCCTGACGCCATCGGTGGGCGATGCCAACTCACAAACGCCGGAATTTAAGTCCTTCCTGGTGAACGTGGAAAAGGTGTAACGGAGACGACTTATGGCTTATCAATCGCAAGACATTATCCGTCGTTCCGCGACTAACGGTCTCACCCCCGCGCCTCAGGCGCGGGACTTCCAGGAAGAAGTGGCGAAGCTCATTGACGTCACCACCTGCATCGGCTGTAAAGCCTGTCAGGTGGCCTGTTCAGAGTGGAACGACATCCGTGATGAGATCGGCAGCAACGTCGGGGTCTATGATAACCCGGCGGATTTAACCGCTAAATCCTGGACCGTGATGCGTTTCTCGGAAGTGGAGCAGAACGACAAACTGGAATGGCTGATCCGTAAGGATGGCTGTATGCACTGCGCCGATCCGGGCTGCCTGAAGGCGTGTCCGGCAGAAGGCGCTATCATTCAGTATGCCAACGGGATTGTCGACTTCCAGTCCGAGCAGTGCATCGGCTGTGGTTACTGCATCGCCGGTTGCCCGTTCGACGTGCCGCGACTCAACCCGGAAGACAACCGCGTCTATAAATGTACGCTGTGCGTTGACCGCGTGACCGTCGGCCAGGAACCGGCCTGCGTGAAAACCTGCCCAACGGGTGCTATCCACTTTGGTTCCAAAGAGGACATGAAAACGTTGGCTGGCGAGCGTGTGGCAGAACTGAAAACCCGTGGTTACGACAATGCTGGCCTGTACGATCCGGCGGGCGTAGGTGGGACGCACGTGATGTATGTGTTGCACCATGCCGACAAACCGAATCTGTACCACGGTCTGCCGGAGAACCCGGAAATCAGCGCCACCGTGAAATTCTGGAAAGGGATCTGGAAGCCTCTTGCAGCGGTCGGCTTTGCCGCGACCTTTGCGGCCAGCATCTTCCACTACGTCGGTGTCGGTCCAAACCGTGCGGATGAGGAAGAGAACAACCTGCATGAAGAGAAAGACGATGAGGTGCGCAAATGAAAAGACGTGACACCATCGTGCGCTACACCGCGCCGGAACGCATCAACCACTGGGTCACCGCCTTCTGCTTCGTGCTGGCGGCGGTGAGCGGACTGGGCTTTTTCTTCCCGTCCTTCAACTGGCTGATGCAAATCATGGGCACACCGCAACTGGCGCGTATTCTGCACCCGTTT
This sequence comes from Citrobacter sp. RHB35-C17, assembly GCF_013816795.1. Classification (NCBI taxonomy): domain Bacteria; kingdom Pseudomonadati; phylum Pseudomonadota; class Gammaproteobacteria; order Enterobacterales; family Enterobacteriaceae; genus Citrobacter; species Citrobacter sp. RHB35-C17. The sequence goes on from NZ_CP057150.1 coordinate 4,542,551, forward strand.
GTGGGCATCATCATGTTTGCCTCGTTCATCATCATGTTCTTCCGTTACTGGCACCACAACCTGATTAACCGGGATGACATTTTTTGGGCGAAGAACATTCGCAAGATTGTCGTCAACGAAGAGGTGGGTGACACCGGGCGGTATAACTTCGGCCAGAAATGCGTGTTCTGGGCGGCGATTATCTTCCTGGTGCTGCTGCTGGTGAGCGGTGTGATCATCTGGCGTCCGTACTTTGCGCCAGCGTTCTCCATTCCGGTGATCCGCTTCGCGTTAATGCTGCATTCATTTGCCGCCGTCGCGCTGATTGTGGTTATCATGGTGCATATTTACGCCGCGCTGTGGGTAAAAGGTACTATTACCGCGATGGTAGAGGGCTGGGTAACCCGCTCCTGGGCGAAGAAGCATCACCCGCGCTGGTACCGTGAAGTTCGCGAAAAGCAGGATAAGACCCAGTCGTAAGCAAAGGCTGTTCGTGAACCGATAAGATAACGCCGGAGACTGAGTTTCCGGCGTTTTTTTAAGGGATATTTTTGGCCTGACAGGCCGTTTTGACAACTTTATACAGATTACAGACCAACCGACGTTACGGTCGCATAAGAATGGAGTCGATTCTTAAGACAAGGAGACGTACCGTGAATCTCAAACACCTCTTCGCAGCCCTGGCAATGGGACTGCTTGCGACAACAACGGCGGCACAACCGCCCGCGCCGAAAGTGACGATTAAATCCGAACTGGCTTCCCCTCTGGTGCTGGAAAACAGCCAGGACAAAAACTACCTCAAAGTGTCACTGACGGGTTTCCCGCTGCATGCAACCAAACGCAGCCCGATCAACCTCGCGCTGGTGATTGACCGCTCCGGCTCAATGGGCGGCGAGCGTATCGATCAAGCCACAGAAGCTGCCGTAATGGCAGTGAACACTTTAAGCGCCCAGGACACGCTCTCGGTGGTGATTTACGACGACGTCGTGGATGTCATTGTGCCGGCGGCCAAAGTCGACAATAAAGCGAAACTTATCAGCCAAATCCGTGAACGACTGACCGCACGCGGCGGTACTGCCCTGTTTGCCGGTGTCAGCCGCGGTATCAAAGAAAACAGTAAATTCCTCGATAAGGCCCATGTTAACCGCATCATCCTGCTGTCTGATGGTCAGGCGAACATCGGCCCTTCCTCCACCAGCGAGCTGGCAGAACTGGGTAAGATTGCCGCCCGCAAAGGGATTGCCATCACCACGATGGGTATTGGCGAAGGCTACAATGAAGATCTGATGGCGGCGATTGCCCAGTACAGCGATGGCAACCACGTGTTTGTACAAAACACCGATGCCCTGGAGAAGGCATTTGCCCATGAATTTGGCGATGTCATGTCCGTCGTCGCTCAGGATGTGGTGGTGCAAATTAACGTCGCCGACAACGTTAAGCCACTTCGCCTGCTGGGGCGTGAAGGTGAAATCCGCGACAACACGGTGACCGTTAAACTGAACCAGCTTTACGCCAATCAGGAGAAATATGTCATGCTGGAAGTGCTGCCGGCGAAAGGCCAGGCCGCACAAAGCAAGCCGCTCGCTGAGGTCAACGTCAGCTATAACAACCTCGCCACCGGGCAGAAAGAGCGTTGGGATGACAAGATGGCCGTCAGCTATACCGCCTCAGCCAACGAGGTTCAGAAAGCGCAGGTGGAGGATGTGATCGTCGATTCCGCCATTCAGAAATCCGCCATTCAGAATGAGCAGGCGTTACAGCTCATCGATGAAGGCAAAATGGACGAGGCGAAAGCGATCCTGCGCGAAAACTCCAGTACACTCAGCGCGTTACCGCTTAGCGCACCGGCCGCCAGAATGAAGGCACAGGCGAGCGCAGAGGAAAATCTTAAGTTGCTGGACAGGATGGAAAGCGAAAGCAAAGAAGCGTCGCGCAAGTCGCTGAAAGAACAGAGTTATAAAACCAAAAACCAGAGTTCGAAATCGAACTGATCCACAAGGAGTGCTGGATGTTCAGACGCAAGCCGATTTATCTCGTCATTACATTGATGTTTTTTATTCTGCTTGCTTACCTGGGCGTTCGCACTCTGGAACATGAAGTCTTGTTGCGTCAGTACCAGACCCAAACCCTGGCGAAATCGCAAACCGCCAGCGTCGCCAGGGGGATCGAAAATATTCTGCAGCAAAAAGCCTCCCGCCTGCATGCGATTGGCGATTTTATCGACCCCGCAGAGGTCGCCACCCTCAGCGCGCTTAAAGAGAACGACAGCGACATTGCCGACGTCTTTATGCTGCGGAAAAATCATCTCCTTTACCCCGATGAGCGTCAGCCGTTGAGCAACAAGGATAAAGAGTGGGTACGCCTGCTCAGCCCGCTGGTCAACGATCCCAGCCAACTTGCCAGTCATATGACGCAAAGCGAGCAGGACACGCCGCAGGCCGGCTGGTTTATTAGTTTTGAGACTCCGGAACCGCTGTTGATCTACTGGCGGCAGAAAGACGGGGCGATCATCGGCTTTCGCCTCTCCTGGGTACAGCTGATGATGGATATGGCGAACGGCATACAGGTGAACCCGGGGGATCCGCAGCAGATTGTCAGGGTGACGGAAAACGGCCGTCAGCTTTATCAGAACGCGCAGGCGGATCTGCGGCGGCTCACTTTACTGGACGCCCGCACGCTGGCGTATCCACTCACAACGTGGCAGGTCAGCGCTTACGGCGTCAACGCACCACTCTGGCATATCTGGCTGTGGGGCGGCGCATTAATCGTCCTGCTGCTTCTCGCCGTCGCACTGTTGGGCGTCTCGCTGTGGCGGGAATATACCCGCGCGGCGCGTCAGGCGCGCCAGCAGGTCGATTTTGTCAGCCAGGTGTCACACGAACTGAAAACACCGCTGACCAACATCACGCTCTATGCCGAACTGCTGCGCGAAGGGCTGGATGATGAACAAACGCATGAGAGACGCTATGTGGATGTGATCACTCAGGAAGGCCAGCGGTTATCACGGCTTATCCAGAATATCCTGACCTTTACGCGCGCACCGAAACTGCATCTTCAGCCAGTCAATCTCCGCCGTCTGATGACAGAAATTACGCAGATCTTTACGCCTGCGTTGCAGGCTAAAGGCATGACGATTCACATGTCCTGCCCTGAGAATCTGATATTGCACAGCGATCGCGACGTGATCACGCAAATTGTCAGCAACTTTCTCAGTAATGCCGAAAAATACGCTTCGCAGGGCCAGCGCGTGGATCTGACCGTTGAACACGTTGCGGAAAACGTGGAGATCGCCGTTCGCGACTATGGCCCCGGTATTGCGGAAAATGAGATGTCCTTGATCTTCCGCCCGTTTTATCGGGTCAAATCCTCCATTACCGAGGGTGTTTCAGGTACCGGTATTGGGCTCACCATCGCTTGCCAACTGGCGCAACGCCTGCACGGCAAGATTCAGGTAACGGCGCAAGAACCCGGCGTCCGCTTTACCCTTACGCTGCCGCAGGGATGAGAATATGAAGATACTGATTGCCGAAGATGATGCAAACATCCGTCAGGGTCTGGTGGATGCTCTGTCGCGCGAGGGTTATTCGCTCATAGCAGCACCGGACGGGCGCGCGGCGCTGGAGAGTTATCACCGCGACAAACCGGACTTTGTGCTGTTAGACATCATGATGCCCGAAATGGATGGCTATACGGTCTGCCGGGAAATTCGCCGCCAGAACGAACATATTCCCATCGTGTTTCTCTCCGCCAAAGATGAGGAGATCGACCGTGTCGTGGGGCTGGAACTGGGTGCAGATGACTACATCAGCAAACCGTTTGGTATTCATGAACTGCGGGCGCGGATAAAAACCATCGCCCGTCGTTGTTTAAACCATAGCGCCACGCAGCCTAACCTCAGTTTTGCTTTTGGCGACCTGACGGTGTTCCCGAATGAACTGTGCGCCTGGCGCGGCGAGCAAAAGCTGGAGCTGACGCTGCGGGAAGTTCGCATTTTAAGCTGTCTTGAGCGTCATAAAAATCAGGTGGTTACGCGAGATATGTTGTTCGATGCGGCGTGGGGGTACGACTATTTGCCCAATAGCCGTACGCTGGATCAGCACATTTCCCGGCTCCGCAAAGTCATCGAACAGGATGCCAATCAGCCGCAGCTAATCCGAACGGTGCATGGTCTGGGGTATCGATATCAGGTATCGTAACGCACACATTGCGATGTCACCGCTATAACCCGCAGGCCGATTGCGGTTATCATTAATGACATTCACCAGCGCGGGCGCGAAATGCCCGCCAATTCACAGAGCGGATTACACCTAGCTAAATCTGCCTAACCAGGAAGTGACTGAATGAGCATTCGTATCATCCCGCAAGATGAGCTGGAAAAGAGCGAGAAACGCGCGACGGATATGATTCCACCGTTATTATTCCCCCGGCTCAAAAATCTGTATAACCGTCGCGCCGAGCGTCTGCGCGAACTGGCTGAGAATAACCCGCTGGGAGATTACCTGCGCTTTGCCGCGCTGATCGCCCATGCCCAGGAAGTGGTGCTGTATGACCATCCGTTGCAGATGGATCTCACTGCACGCATCAAAGAAGCCAACGATCAGGGTAAGCCGCCGCTGGATATCCACGTTCTGCCACGCGATAAGCACTGGCAGAAACTGCTGCACTCGCTGATCGCCGAACTGAAACCGGAGATGAGCGGCCCGGCGCTGGCGGTGATCGAAAATCTGGAAAAAGCCTCCGAACAGGAACTGGAACAGATGGCCAGCGCTCTGTTTGCCTCCGATTTCGCCGCGGTCAGCAGCGATAAGGCCCCGTTCATCTGGGCCGCGCTGTCGCTGTACTGGGCGCAAATGGCCAGCCTTATCCCGGGTAAAGCCCGCGCGGAATACGGCGAACAACGTCAGTACTGCCCGGTGTGCGGCTCGATGCCGGTCTCCAGCATGGTGCAAATTGGCACCACCCAGGGACTGCGCTATCTGCACTGCAACCTTTGTGAAACCGAGTGGCATGTGGTTCGTGTTAAATGCAGCAACTGCGAGCAAAGCCGCGATCTGCACTACTGGTCACTGGACAATGAGCAGGCGGCAATCAAAGCCGAAAGCTGCGGTGACTGTGGAACCTACCTTAAGATCCTCTATCAGGAAAAAGACCCGAAAGTGGAAGCCGTCGCCGACGACCTCGCGTCGCTGGTACTGGACGCGCGCATGGAGCAAGAAGGCTTCGCCCGCAGTTCCATCAACCCGTTCCTGTTCCCGGGAGAAGGGGAGTAAACGCCTTCAACAGGTGATGCCGGGCGGTGCTTATCGTCCGGCTTGCAACTGATAAGGCGTAATGACGCCAGGTATCCCCGCGAAATCTCTGGTGTTGCGCGTCACAAGCGCAAACCGATGAATCTGCGCGGTAGCCAGAATGATCGCGTCCGGAAGTTTCATCCCATATTCCTGCCTGAGATTCACGCTTCGCTCAGCAATTTCCTGTGAAACGCCGATGATGTTGAACGCACTCAACGCCACACGTGTACGATATTCCTGATGGTATTTTTTTGCCCCCACCATTACTTCCATCCAGGTAACCAGGCTGATGGCATTCTGCGGCGGATACGCTTCCAGTACATGCTGTGCTTCCTGGTGCCCGCTGAATAAATCAATCAGGATATTGGTATCGAACAGCACGGGTCCCTTTTGCATTACCATTCCTCGCGTAGCGTCCTCTGATACTCAACGCCGTCTTCCTCACAGCCCTGCCAGAGCCCCAGCGCATTGGAAATCGTGGTTTCAGCCTGGCCCTGCCTTTCAAGGTACTGTTCAACCGCTTCGCGCAACAACTCCGCACGCGGCAGGTTGCGCTGCTGCTTGAGATCGTCAAGGCGCTTGATCACCTCATCGGATAAGTCGAGTAATATTCTGCCCATGTCCATTCCAGCCATTATGCTCACATATACCTCCAGTATATCATTGGCGAATAATTTTCAAACAACATACACCGTCAGCAAGCAGAAAAAAAGCGATCTCCGTAGTGACTTTTCCTTTTGCGAGGCGCTTTCCAGAATTTTACTCTGCCCTAAATCCACCATTCTCTTTCATGAAAAACCAGGTTATAACACTGTATATTCATACAGATTTCAGGGATTAAGAAAATGGCGCTTGAACACGGGATTGCACAACGGGTCGAGGAATTTATCGCGGCGGGACGTCCTTCTGTTCGTCGGCAACACATTGATGACCGGAGAGCAGGCTATATCGCCAGTACCGCGCTGGCCGGAAAGACCGAAACGCGCGTAGAGGTCAGTGATGTTGAGCTGGAGGGGATGACGCTGCGCGTCGTATCACCGCGCCATACTTCGGGTGCTCTGCCCTGCGTTATTTACTATCACGGCGGTTGTTTCGTGAGCGGCGGATTTGCCACGCATGATAATCAGTTGCGACAACTGGCGTATACCAGCGGTTGCCGGGTGATTGCCGTACAATACCGCCTCGCACCAGAACACACGTTTCCTGCGGCGCATGACGATGCTGAAAAAGGGGCCAACCTGATCTGGCAATATGCGAAACAGCTTGGCGTTGAACGCCAGCACATCACGCTTGCCGGGGACAGTGCGGGCGGACACCTGGCGCTGGTGACAGCATTGCGCCTGAAGGCAGCAAAGCAATGGCTGCCCGCACAATTGATGCTGATCTACCCGATGCTCGACGCGACCGCAAAATGTGAGAGCTATACCCGCAACGGTCTGGACTACCTCATTACCCGCGACACGTTGCTAACCGGGTATGAGATGTATATGCCCCATACCGATCGCCAGCATCCCGAAGCCAGCCCGCTCTGGCGAGATGATCTCAGCGGCTTACCGCCTACGCACATCATCACCGCTGAATTTGATCCGCTGTGCGACGAAGGCGAACTTTTGTATGAGCGACTGACGACCCAACACGTCGACTGCACCTGCCAGCGCTACCTCGGCGTGATTCATGGTTTTTTCCAGCTAGCTGGCGTCAGCCATGCGGCGCGCAGCGCAATGCAGGATATCGCCTGGCGCGTGACTATCCCGTCCGTTAGCGAAGAATAGAGAAGGGAGTTCCCCCTACTCTTCCTCGTTTCCGCCTTCTTCATAGGGACCAAACGGTTTGGCGGGCAGGACGATGTAAATACCTTCAAAAATAGCGCCCGGTGTGTCATTGCCCAGCAGCTCTACCTGCAGTTGAACTCGCGCCTTTTTCCCACGCGCCAGACGGTCAAGATCGCCGCTCAACGAGCCGAGATCGGCAACCGCGGCGGGTCTGCCGCTGATAGGTTTGCTATAGCGGATATGGGCGTCAGCGAGAATGATCGTGCCCCCAAGATGGCGCTCACGCAGCATCAGCCAGATAAGCCCCCAGCCGGTCAGCGTAGCCAGCGAAAACAGGCTCCCGGCAAACAGCGTGTGGTGCGGATTTTGATTGCCCGTCTCCGGCATGGTGGTAATAAATTTTTGCCCGGTGTACTGCTGAATACGTACACCCATCTTCTCGCTCAGCGGGATGTGCTCATACCACGCCTGCTGTAGCTGTCCGCACCAGTCGCCGCGATGCAAAATGTCATCGAGCGAGGCAATCGGTTTGATCATCAAAAAGTGGCGAACCGGCGTAGTTTGCGGCGTGGTGATTTCGCCCTGATTGACAAAACCCAGTTTGGCGAAGAATTCGACAGCGTCTTCCCGTGCGCTACAGGTCACTCGTTTGACCCCTTCCTGACGTGCGACGGACTCCAGCGTCATTGCCATCAGCGTTCCCAGCCCCTTTTCCTGCACGGTGGGATCGACAGCCATGAAACGGATGGAAGCCTCATTATCGGCATTGATGTACAACCGCCCGACGGCAACCAGATTGCCCTCTTCATCGACCACCATCTGGTGGTGCGCCATTGCGTCCCAGGCATCTCGCTCGGAACCCTTCGGTTGATGCAGCGGCTTGCGCAGCATTTCCCAGCGAAACTGATAGTAACGCTCTAATTCTTCTTCTGTTTGCGGTACTCGAAGATGATACATAGCGGTACTCTCTCTTGTAACCCGCGGCCACGCCGGAAGCTGATTCATACCTGTAACCAGAACGTCACGGGGCCGTCATTCACCAGCGCAACCTGCATATCCGCAGCGAAGCGTCCGGTCTGCGTATTCATGTCCTGCTGGCGGCAGCGTTCGACGAAATAATCGTACAGGGCCTCCGCCCGCTCCGGCGTCGCCCCTTTAGAGAACCCCGGACGCATGCCGCGTTCGGTATCCGCCGCCAGCGTAAATTGTGAAACCACCAGCACACTCCCGCCCGCCTGTTGCACGTTCAGGTTCATTTTGCCTTCGGCATCGCTAAAAATACGGTAGCCAAGCACACGTTCACACAGGCGATTCGCTTTCTGCTCGTCGTCATCCTTTTCGACACCCAACAACACTAAAAGTCCTGAGCCAATTTCACCCGTCACTTCGTCCTCCACGGTGACGCTGGCACGGGTTACGCGCTGAATTAATGCAATCATGGTTGGTCTGCTTCTTCTTGTTCTGCGGCTTGTTTGAGTTTGCGGTATTCCCCGAGAGTGACAGTTATTTCCGCACCAAGCAAGACGATACACCACGTCCAGTACACCCAGACAAACAAAATGGGTACCACCGCTAACACGCCGTAAATAAGCTGATATGACGGGAACATGGTGATATAAAGCGCGAAACCTTTCTTTCCGGCCTCGAACAGGACCGCAGCGACAAAGGCGCCGACAATCGCATCCCGATTCGGTACGCGCGTGGTCGGCACCACGCTGTAGAGGAGCCAGAATGAGAGCCAGGAGAGGATCAGCGGGAAGAGACGCAGCACATCATCAATCACGGTATTGAGATCGCTGGCCCAGCGTAATGAGAGAAGATAGGAACTGATCGCCAGACTGGCCCCTGCCAGTAATGGTCCCAGCGTCAAAATCATCCAGTACACGGCAAAGGAGTACACTTTTGGCCGCGTGCGCGTGCTGCGCCAGATAGTATTCAGCGCGCTATCAATGGCATACATCAACAGCAGCGCGGTGACGATTAATCCGCAGGCCCCCACCGCCGTCATTTTGTTGGAGTTGGCGACAAACTGCTCAATGTAACGTTGAATCACATCGCCCGTTGCCGGGATAAAGTTGGCAAAAATAAAGTGTCGCAACTGGACGCTGACATCGGAAAACATCGGAAAAGCGGCGAAAAGCGCAAATACAACGGCGATCAGCGGCACTAATGAGAGCAACGAGACGTAGGCAAGATTCCCTGCCAGGGTCGTCATATTGTCCTCATCAATGCGCTTCCAGAGGAGCTTCAGCCAGGCCCAGATCGGTCGGGTATGATGCCTGGCTTTTTGATGCACGGTTTTTAGCATAACAACTTCGCGAAATACTCAGGAATGACGGTTTTATCGGTCACCAGAATGCTGGTTATCCCCAACTGGTTGGCCCCTTCTATATTATCGATGTTGTCGTCAAAAAAGACCGTGTCGCTCGCTGAAAAACCCTCTTGCTGTAACACATGCTGATAAATCCGTGTCTCCGGCTTGCGCATCCCCAGATCCTGCGACAAATAAATATGGTCCGCCGCCTGGCGAATTTCTGGATATTCCTCTGGCCAGAACGTCGTATGCAGCCGGTTGGTGTTCGACAGGACGACCACGCGATGCCCCTGCTCACGCAGTTTCTGCATGATATCGATAACCTCAGGCCGTAGCGCGACAAAAACGGCCTGCCAGCCATGGGAAAACTGTTCGTAGCTCAGCGACAGATCCATCTCATGACAAAGGGCCTCGGCAAATGCTTCATCGGTGATTTCTCCCCGTTCGTGCTGATGGAAGGCCTCACCCATCGTAAAGCTCTGCTTTAACGACGCCAGCGGCACACGGCTCAGATCGCTCCAGGTACCTAATACGCGGTTGAAGTCGATATCGACAATCACATTACCTAAATCAAAGATATAGAGCATGTCCCTTCTCCTTACTTGCCGTGGATGAATAACTGTAGCGGGAAAGGGGCGTTTTGACTATGTACCCGTCAGGGAAAGATGAAGGAAAAAAAGGCGATGCCCTGAGAGCATCGCCTTGTTCTGGTGTGATATTTCTCGGTTTCTTAGAAGCTGTATTTCACCCCGAGCATCGCAGAGGTATCGCTGTAGCTGTTGTCGCCCATTTGCTGCGCCACGTTACCCCACACCTGCAGACGCGGATTGATTTGCCCTTCAATACCCACTTTCAGCTCACCAATGTTACGTGTCCCGCTGATGTCATCCTTGATGGAGCCCATCTGTACGGTCTGGTTATTGGTGTTGTGGATCCAGTTCGCTTCAATGAACGGCTGGAAATCACGGCCTTTATCGGTATCTTTCTCCGCATGACCTTTCAGGTAAGCACGGACGCCGAGGCGAGTCATCAGGTTGCCGTCAGTTTTGTCTTTAACCACCGTCCCGTTGTGCTCACGGTGTGAATCGGCCTGCACGTCCATCCAGATAACCTGCGCTTTCGGTTGGATCCAGTAGGTTTTATTTTCACTTTCCCCGACCAGGAAGCTATAACCGCCTTCAACAGACGCCGTGATACCGTCGGATTTGTAGTTTTCGCTGGCCAGATGTTCGCCACTAACGGTGTTATCAAACCAGTTATACAGTACCCAGCTATCCAGATAGGTCCCGGTCTTATCCGCTTCATTGGCATACCAGGTGGCATACAGACCGACGCTGTAACCATCTACCTGCCCACGAGACGAATAGCCAGTGTAACTGTTACGGGTTTTACTTTTCTGGTTGGCATAACCCGCCATGGCACCCAGATGCCAGCGATCGAGGCCGTCGCTACTCCACTGTGCCAGGTCGCCGCCTAACTGCAGAACATAACGGTTAGCGTTGGTTTTCAACTGCCCGCTGCCGTCAGTAAAGCGATTATGGCCACCTACATTACGCATCCACATGGTGGTGACTTTTTCTTCGCCAGTCAGCATATCGGTATACTGAGTCTCACCCAGACGGTCATGCAGACGGGTGATAAACATCGTATTGGCCGCATAGTTGTTCGCCAGATAACTCCCGAATTCAGGGCGATACTGGTGCTCGACGGGACCCGGATATACTGGCGGTCCTGGAGGATCAGTTGGGTCTGGCTGCGCGGGATCGGGATCCGGCTCAGTCGGTGGTGGCGGAGGCGGCTCCACTGGCGGCGGATCCACCGGTGACAGCTCGCTGGTCAGATACCAGTCACTGGCTTTTTTCACCACGTCATAGTCGTACGCACCGGCGACGATACGCCCTGATTTGGTAAAGGTACCGTCAGAGTTTCCGGCAACCTCAACAATTTTAATCCCATCGACGGTCAGTTCACCCACACCACCAATGTTGTTGATCCCCACTTTGGTATTACCGGAGGTATCGCCATTCACTTTCAGCATGTCAGTTAATGAACCGTCACCTTCCAGTACGGTATTCAGCACTAACAGCGCGTTGGTCCCGATGTAGTTTCCTATCACAGTCAATGTTTTGAAGGTTCCCGCATCATCGCGAGACACGCCGTCAGGACTGTAGCGCAGCGTCGCCTGATCCAGCGTCAGATTAGAGACCACGGAATTTCCAGTCATCGTCCATTCACTGCTGGCACCCTTCATATCCAGATTAATAGTCGCACGGTAAGATGCTGTATTTTCCAGTTGCGAAGAGTTGGCGGTGCCCACGAAATGGCTTCCATCATCCATTGTCAGGTCAATAATGCCGCTATAGCGTGCATAAAGGTTGCCCTCAATGTTATAGACACCAGAGCTTGCAGTGTCCGTAGTGGCATCCCAGGAGCGAATGAGGCCTTTACTTTGATAGGCATACATTGCATTGGCATTATTGCCTGTCGCCTTAATGGTGGTGTCCCCACCCAAATTCACTGTGGCAAAATCACTGCTGGCGTAAGCATAGATACCATTCGCGCCACTACCAGTGGTTGTGATATTGACGTTATTGAGGTTGACCTCACCTTTCCTCCCTGCGTAAACACCATGAGCATTCGAACCGGAAGTGGTAATGGTTGCAGTACCGCCAATCGTGACATCCGCGATTCCCGCAGCACTGCCAAATAAGTCACCGAGATCCTTACCAGCATAGATCCCGTATCCAGAGTTCGCGCCCCCAGAACCACGGGTAACAATATCCGCATTCCCATGAACAATAATTGATGACTGTGCGCTGGTATTTGCTCTGGATATATTTGCGCGCAACCCCATACCATTTTCGGCATCCACCCTCACGTTACCGCTCACTTCCACAACGGAGGATGCGTTGCTCAACTCACGTCCGAGGTTAATCCCGTCGGAACTCGTTCCGGTAGTAATAATAGAGATATTTTCAGCTTCCAGTCTGCCACCCGCATTTTTTGAGTGGATACCATCTGCTTCCGAACCGGTTGTATTAATTACCAGATTTTTAAATTTATAGCCTACGCTATCGAGGTATACACCCCAACCTTGCAAAGGTGTAGTTGTTCCGTTTTGGCTGGTATTAATCATGGTTTCGTTAAATGTCGTATAGTCCCGACTATTTGACATCAGAGGATTACCACTATAGTAAATCGTCTGGTCATCACATAAGAACTGTGCCGTAGTCGTGTAACTACACCCCGCGGAAACCGCTTGCCCGCTGAATCCTCCGAGCGCCAGCGCACTGGCGATACAGAGAGCCAATTTCCCCGGTGAGGGTGGTTTGCATTTCATTTTTTGTGTTTTCATAGGAATACCTTTTCCGTACTACTCTTTTTTCGGATAAGAGCATAAAAGACGCAGTAAAAATTAATTAAAAGGCAAAGCGGGTCCGTTCATCTTTAAAACCTAAAGATTCACTTACCTTAAAATTATAAATCTTTCCTTTTGCGCGATTAATACAGTTATTCAAAGGTTATGTCAACGGGGGTTGAACTGACGAAAAAGCAAAAATAATAAAATGACATCCATTTATTTATATTATTCCTGGGTGTTTTTTTAATGAATAAAAAGAGTGCGTAACGAGGGTAAAAAAAGCTTACGAATCAATGCGCATTAAAAGCACAATTTGATACTTCATGCGAGTTTTAGGATTTTTATACATAATACCAGGACGTTTAACTATTTATATTTTTTGTGATAAGAACCGCCTGAACGGCGGTTTATTTTGAAAGGAGTCTGTTACGAAGAAACGCCATCATCCTGGTCTGGGCTCACCTGAACGATTTCAACCTGATGAGTCTGAAGAAGCGTATGCAGAGCCGGGCCAGGGAGTTCATCAGTAAACAACGCGGTTACCGCAGAAACATTGCCAATTTCTACCGCCGCCGAGGCGTGGTATTTCGTATGATCGGCAGCAAGCAGAATATGGCGGGAGTGAGCCATCATCGTCTTCACCACACTGGCCTCATTGACGTCAAATTCCAGCATCGCGCCATCGCTTTCAATCGCCCCGACGCTGGTGACGAGGTAGTCCGCCCGGAAATCAGCGACAAACGCAGTCGCAGAAGGGCCAATAATCCCGCTGTTATGTGGACGCAGCGTTCCACCGGGGACCATCACTTCGAAACGGGGATTGTTATAGAGAATATGCGCAACCCGAAGGCTGTTGGTGATGATGCGCAGATGATTGTGGTTCAACAACGCCCGCGCCACTTGCTCTACGGTAGTACCAATGGTGATAAACACCGTTGAACCATCTGGAATGTAGTCCGCCACCGCTTCCGCGATGGCTTTTTTCTCTTGCGTCCACGAGACTTCACGTTGCTCAAAGGCAGTGTTAACCACGCTGGACGCGCGGCCAGCGCCACCGTGATGACGGGTAATCAGCCCCTGTTCGCTTAATTTACGGATATCACGGCGCACCGTCTGCGTAGAGACATCCAGTAAACCCGCCAGTTCGTCAATGTTCATATACCCACGCTCACCAACGAGCGATAGCAATTGATCATGCCGTGGGTTACCGGTCAGTTCGGTAAAACTCATGAAAATTCCTCGAAAAACCATTGCCCTGCATTTTATACAAAAAGTGACAGAAAAGATCGGGTTTGATCACAGTCAGGAATTCCTGCACGTCCACCCGGTCGGGTACACTTCAGTGCCGCCACCCCACTGGCGAACCTGACCGCGTCTTTCAGTTCGCTTCCTGATGCGAGGCTGAATGCCAGCGCACCGTGGAAAACGTCGCCTGCCCCGGTTGTATCCACCACATCCACTGCAAAACCGGCCTGGTGTTGCAGCGTGCCATTTTCTATCCAGTCACACCCTTCACTACCTTGCGTGACGTAGACATGTCCATTTGTGAGCGTTTGTGATTGTTTCAACGCATTGGCGGTCTCATTGATGCCCGTCAGGCGCGCCAGACCCGGGGCCGAAAACACAGCATGATCGCTTAAGGCCACCAGCTCGCTGATGTCCTGAGGCGTCACATCACCATCCAGCAGCGTCTCCACGCCCGCCTGATGCGCCAGCGTAAAGGCCTGCTTTGCCCCTTCATGCCAGCGAACGTCCGCCAGTACGATATCCCACTGGGAAAAGTCGATGTCATTGAGCCAGTCGGCCTCCGCCGGCAAATCGGGGCTCGGGAAATTGACGATAATCCGCTCCCCTTGAGCATCAACCATGATAGCCGATTGCGACGACTTTGCCCCCGCATAGCGCCGGGTGTAACGGGTATTGACCCCCAGAGATTCCAGCTCCGCCAACAGGTGTTTTCCGGTGTCGTCATCGCCCACACGGCCAATAAAGTTTACCTGTGCCCCTAACTTCGCCGCTGCCACTGCGGCAGTGGCGGCTGGTCCACCGCCCACCTCGGTATAACGACGCGCCACATATTTACCGCCTACAGCCGGTAACGTTTCTACGTAATAGATGCGATCCAGCACGGTAATACCTACACAAGCAATACGAATCATGGTCATTCCTTAAGCATTTCGGGATGAGATTATTTTAATTCCACAAAATGTTTAAAAAGTGACGGCTGTCAATTTTTTGACCATAAATTACAAATACGATCAAAAACAGACAGAAACAACCGGTCATAATTGACAAAAAATGACACCACCGTCTCAGGAGAACGATATGGCAGTCATCGCATTTATCGGATTAGGACAGATGGGCGCCCCAATGGCGAGCAACTTACTCAAACAGGGTCACCAACTTAGCGTTTTTGACGTTAACCCCGATGCCGTCCAACGTCTGGTCGAAAAAGGGGCACAATCCGCCCGCTCTCCAGCACAGGCCGCAGAAGGCGCTGAGTTTGTCATCACGATGCTGCCCAACGGCGATCTGGTGCGCAGCGTGTTATTGGGCGAAAACGGCGTTTGCGAACGCCTCTCCCCACAAGCGCTGGTGATCGATATGTCAACCATCCATCCCTTGCAGACTGACAAGCTGATCGCCGACCTTCGCGCTAAAGGCTTCGCCATGATGGATGTCCCGGTCGGGAGAACCTCGGATCACGCCGTTGCCGGTACATTGCTGTTGCTGGCGGGCGGCACACCAGACCAGGTCGAGCGCGCCACACCGGTACTGATGGCAATGGGCAATGAACTGATTAACGCCGGAGGTCCCGGGATGGGGATCCGCGTGAAGTTGATTAACAACTACATGAGCATTGCGCTGAATGCCCTGTCAGCCGAAGCCGCCGTGCTGTGTGAAGCGCTGGGTCTCTCCTTCGATGTCGCGCTACAGGTCATGAGCGGGACACCCGCAGGTAAAGGTCACTTCACCACCTCGTGGCCGAACAAAGTGCTGAAAGGCGATCTTTCCCCGGCCTTTATGATCGACCTGGCCCACAAAGATCTCGGCATCGCGCTGGATGTCGCCAACCAGCTGCACGTTCCTATGCCGCTCGGCGCGGCGTCCAGGGAAGTTTATAACCAGGCGCGAGCCGCTGGCCGTGGGCGGGAAGACTGGACCGCCATTCTCGAACAGGTTCGCACTTCTGCCGGACTGAAAAACCACCATTGACAGGTAAAAAGGACTGAAGAATGACCACGTACACCCTGAAAGATATCACCAGACCTTCCGGCGGTTTCGCCATGCTGGCCGTTGACCAGCGTGAAGCAATGCGCCTGATGTTTGCCGCCGCAGGCACGCCAACGCCGGTCACCGATCAGCATCTTACTGATTTTAAAGTCAATGCTGCAAAAATTCTCTCGCCGTATGCCTCCGCGATCCTGCTTGACCAACAGTTTTGCTACCGCCAGGCGGTAGAGCAGAACGCCGTTGCCAAAAGCTGCGCCATGATTGTCGCCGCCGACGCCTTCATCCCGGGTAATGGCATCCCCGTCGACAGCGTAGTGATTGATAAAACCATCAATCCGCAAGCCGTCAAGCAGGATGGCGCGAAAGCCTTAAAGCTGCTGGTGCTCTGGCGCAGTGATGAAGACGCGCAGCAACGTCTTGAAATGGTGAAAGAATTTAATACGTTGTGCCATAGCCATGGTCTGTTGAGCATCATCGAACCGGTAGTTCGTCCGCCGCGTCGCGGCGATCAATTCGATCGCGAACAGGCGATTATCGATGCCGCCAAAGAACTGGGCGACAGCGGCGCCGATCTCTATAAGGTCGAAATGCCGCTGCAGGGTAAAGGCACGCAGCAAGCCCTGCTCCGCGCGTCTCAACACCTGAACGAACACATCAATATGCCGTGGGTCATTCTCTCTTCCGGCGTTGATGAAAAGCTGTTTCCACGCGCGGTCAGCGTTGCGATGAGCGCAGGCGCTTCTGGCTTCCTGGCCGGTCGTGCGGTCTGGTCATCGGTGATTGGCCTGCCGGACAGCGAGATGATGCTGCGTGATGTGTCTGCACCTAAATTGCAACGCTTAGGTGAAATTGTCGATGAAATGATGGCCCGCCGCCGTTAATACGAGGATCAAAGCATGAAATGGTTTAACACCATGAGCCACAACCGCTGGCTGGAGCAAGAAACCGATCGCATCTTCAATTTTGGTAAGAACGCGGCGGTGCCAACCGGATTCGGCTGGCTGGGTAATAAAGGACAGATCAAAGAAGAGATGGGCACGCACCTGTGGATCACCGCCCGCATGCTGCACGTCTATTCCGTCGCCGCAGCGATGGGCAGACCGGGCGCTTACAGCCTGGTCGATCACGGTATTAAGGCCATGAACGGCGCGCTGCGGGATAAAAAATACGGTGGCTGGTACGCCTGCGTGAATGATGAAGGCGTGGTAGATGCCTCCAAACAGGGATACCAACACTTTTTTGCACTGCTGGGCGCTGCCAGCGCGGTCACCACCGGACACCCTGAGGCCAGGAAACTGCTCGATTACACCATTGAAGTCATTGAGAAATACTTCTGGAGTGAAGAAGAGCAAATGTGCCTGGAATCCTGGGATGAAGCGTTTAGCAAAACCGAAGACTATCGCGGCGGCAATGCCAATATGCACGCCGTTGAAGCCTTCCTGATTGTTTACGACGTCACCCATGACAAAAAATGGCTGGATCGTGCGATCCACATCGCCTCGGTCATCATTCACGATGTCGCCCGCAAAGGGGAATACCGGGTCAATGAGCATTTCGACGTGAACTGGAACCCGGTCCGCGACTACAACAAAGACAATCCCGCCCACCGTTTCCGCGCCTATGGCGGCACGCCAGGCCACTGGATTGAGTGGGGCCGTCTGATGCTGCATATCCACGCCGCGTTAGAAGCGAGAAGCGAACAACCGCCCGCCTGGTTACTGGAAGACGCAAAAGGTCTTTTCCACGCCACCATTCGTGATGCCTGGGCGCCCGACGGCGCTGACGGCATCGTGTACACCGTTGACTGGGATGGCAAACCCATTGTTCGTGAACGGGTGCGCTGGCCGATTGTAGAAGCAATGGGTACCGCCTATGCGCTATATACGGTCACGGGCGATCGCCAGTACGAAACCTGGTATCAGACCTGGTGGGAATACTGCATTAAGTACCTGATGGATTACGAAAATGGTTCCTGGTGGCAGGAGCTGGATGCGGACAACAAGGTCACAACCCGGGTATGGGACGGTAAACAGGATATTTATCACCTGTTGCACTGTCTGGTTATCCCACGTTTACCGCTGGCACCGGGCCTTGCTCCTGCGGTTGCTGCCGGTCTTCTGGATATCAACGCCAGGTAAGCAACGAGGATAGCAGCCATGCATAGCGGTGGAAAAACACTTCATCTTCAGGCCGGGCACTACTGCGCGAAAATAGTCACCGTTGGCGCCGGATTAGCAGAATTGACGCACCGTGGGCGTCACGTCGTTATTCCCCATAAGCCGGAAGAGATACCGTTGGCGCATTTGGGAAAAGTGCTAATACCCTGGCCAAATCGCGTGGCAAAAGGCTGCTATCAACATAACGGCAAGCGCTTCCAGCTTGCCATTAACGATCCGGTTACGCATAGCGCTATTCATGGATTACTGGCCTGGCGGGACTGGCAGATTAATCAGCAGTCTAAAACGGAAGCGTCACTGACGATTTTTCTGCCGCCTTCTTATGGTTATCCCTTTGCGCTGGTTTCAGAGGTGATTTATCGACTGGAGGAAACACACGGGCTGCATGTCTTTATTCGTACGCAGAATCTGAGTGACGAAATCGCACCGTATGGTGCCGGAGCCCATCCCTATTTGACCTGCAATCTGCACCCCATTGATGGTTGTGAATTGACGCTTCCTGCGAGTGAAGAAACAGGTAGTGAACGGGATTTCACAACGCCGCGACGCATTGCAGGAACCTCTATCGATCATACATTCAGGGTCTTGACACCTGAGGTTGAGTGGGAAGTCAGGATGACCTGTGCCTCACAAAACATAACGACTTTTTTACGCAGCCATCAACCCTGGCTGCAGGTATATACCGGCGAGAAATTAGCAAGGCGTGGTCTTGCAGTGGAACCGATGACCTGCCCACCCGATGCCTTTAACTCCGGAACAGGCCTGATTTATCTCGCGCCAGGAGAAACACATCAGATGCATTTTCTCATCGGCAGCGAATAAAAGATTTCCGACAAATTACCGAATTACCCTATTTATTACGGAGACGATGATGAATTCGTTACAACAACGGTCAACCCCATTAGAGCTGACGACGTTACAGAATGGATTTACGCTTACGTACCACCAGCGATTAATTTTACGTCACAGCGAAGCAGCCCCCTGTCTGTGGGTTGGTACTGGCGTCGCCGATATCGACATGTTTCGTGGCAACTTCAGCATTAAAGACAAACTTAACGAGAAAATTGCCCTGACCGATGCCACTGTCAGTGAATCAGCCGACGGCTGGCGAGTACGCTTTAGTCGTGGTGATGCCGTCACGGCGACGCTACGCATCTCCACCGATGAAGCGGGTCGTTTGCAACTGGATCTGCACAATGACAATCCCGACCATAACCGTATCTGGCTGAAACTGGCGGCTAACCCGAATGACCATATCTACGGTTGCGGCGAGCAGTTCTCTTACTTCGATCTGCGTGGCAAACCGTTTCCACTGTGGACCAGCGAACAGGGGGTGGGCCGTAACAAAACCAGCTACGTCACCTGGCAGGCCGACTGCAAAGAGAACGCAGGCGGCGACTACTACTGGACCTTCTTCCCACAACCCACGTTTGTCAGTACGCAGAAGTATTACTGCCACGTTGATAATAGCTGCTACATGAATTTTGACTTCAGCGCGCCGGATTATCACGAACTGGCATTGTGGGAGGATAAAACCACCCTGCGAATTGAATGCGCCGACACCTATATCGCGCTGCTGGAAAAACTGACCGCGCTGTTAGGTCGTCAACCCGAGTTACCAGACTGGATTTATGATGGCGTCACACTGGGCATTCAGGGCGGCACCGACGTTTGCCAGAAAAAACTGGATACGATGCGCCGTGCTGGCGTGAAGGTAAACGGCATCTGGGCGCAGGACTGGTCCGGGATCCGCATGACTTCATTCGGTAAGCGCGTGATGTGGAACTGGAAATGGAACAGCGACAACTATCCACAACTGGACAGCCGTATCAAACAGTGGAATGCCGAAGGCGTGAAATTCCTTTCATATATCAACCCGTATGTCGCCAGCGATAAAGACCTGTGCGCCGAAGCGGCAAAGCACGGCTATCTGGCAAAAGATATGTCAGGTAATGATTACCTTGTTGAATTTGGTGAGTTTTACGGCGGCGTGGTTGATTTGACCAACCCGGCGGCCTACGACTGGTTCAAAGACGTCATCAAGAAAAATATGATCGCACTCGGCTGCGGCGGCTGGATGGCGGACTTTGGCGAATATCTGCCGACCGACACGGTTCTGCATAACGGCGTCAGCGCGGAGATCATGCATAACGCCTGGCCTGCGCTGTGGGCAAAATGTAACTACGAGGCATTACAGGAAACCGGCAAACTCGGCGAGATCTTGTTCTTTATGCGCGCAGGTTATACCGGCAGTCAGAAATACTCGACCATGATGTGGGCGGGTGACCAGAACGTGGACTGGAGTCTGGACGATGGACTCGCCTCCGTTATTCCCGCTGCCCTGTCGCTGGCTATGAGCGGTCACGGCCTGCACCACAGCGATATTGGCGGCTATACCACCTTGTTTGAGATGAAACGCAGCAAAGAGTTGCTGCTGCGCTGGTGTGATTTCAATGCTTTCACGCCCATGATGCGCACCCACGAAGGTAACCGTCCCGGTGATAACTGGCAGTTTGACAGTGATGAGGAAACCATCGCCCATTTCGCCAGAATGACGACCGTGTTTACGACGTTGAAGCCGTACCTTAAGCAAGCCGTCGCGCAAAACGCCGCAACTGGCTTGCCAGTTATGCGTCCGTTGTTCCTGCATTACGAAAACGATGCGCGCACCTACACCCTGAAATACCAGTACCTGCTGGGGCAAGACCTGCTGGTCGCTCCGGTACATGAGCAGGGCCGCAGCGACTGGACGCTGTATCTGCCGGAGGATCATTGGGTGAATCTCTGGACAGGTGAAACGCAAAGTGGCGGCGAGGTAACCGTGGATGCGCCATTAGGTAAACCGCCAGTCTTTTATCGCGCGAAAAGTGAGTGGGCGTCGCTGTTTGTATCTTTACGCCACATCTAATAAGGCTCGCCCATGGGAAAACTCATGGGCAAATGAGGGATAATCATGAGTCAAAACATAACCAACCCGGCAACCCTACGCTTGCCCTTTAAGGAAAAACTCGCCTACGGGATGGGTGACTTAGGTTCCAATATTCTTCTGGATATCGGTACGCTCTATTTACTGAAGTTTTATACCGATGTTCTCGGTTTACCGGGCACCTATGGCGGTATCATTTTTCTTATTGCCAAGTTTTTTACCGCGTTTACCGATATGGGAACCGGTATTATGCTCGATTCACGGCGTAAAATCGGTCCAAAAGGTAAATTCCGTCCTTTTGTTATGTACGCTGCGTTTCCGGTGACCCTGCTGGCTATCGCTAACTTTGTCGGTACACCGTTTGAAATCACCGGAAAAACGGTCATGGCGACCGTCCTGTTTATGCTCTACGGGCTGTTCTTCAGCATGATGAACTGTTCCTATGGCGCAATGGTGCCCGCCATCACCAAAAACCCGGACGAACGCGCCTCGCTCGCCGCCTGGCGGCAGGGTGGCGCGACGCTTGGCCTGCTGCTGTGCACCGTCGGTTTTGTGCCGGTCATGAACCTGATCGAAGGCAATTCGCAACTGGGGTATATCTTCGCCGCGACGCTGTTCTCGCTGTTCGGGTTGTTCTTTATGTGGTGCTGCTATGCCGGGGTGAAAGAGCGCTATGTCGAAGTGAAACCTGTCGACGCGGCGCAAAAACCGGGATTATTGCAGTCCTTTCGTGCCATCGCCGGTAACCGTCCGCTTTTCATCCTGTGTATTGCCAATCTCTGCACGCTCGGCGCATTTAACGTCAAGCTGGCGATCCAGGTTTATTACACCCAGTACGTGCTGAACGATCCGATTTTGCTGTCGTGGATGGGCTTTTTCAGCATGGGCTGTATCTTCATCGGCGTCTTTTTAATGCCGGGGATGGTGCGTCGCTTTGGCAAGAAAAAGGTCTATATCGGTGGCCTGCTGATCTGGGTTGCAGGCGATCTCCTCAACTACCTCTTCGGCGGAGGCTCGGTCAGTTTTGTCGCGTTCTCCTGCCTGGCATTCTTCGGCTCTGCGTTTGTGAACAGCCTGAACTGGGCGCTGGTTTCCGACACGGTGGAATACGGCGAATGGCGAACTGGCGTGCGTTCTGAAGGGACGGTTTACACCGGTTTTACGTTCTTCCGTAAGGTTTCACAGGCGCTGGCCGGCTTCTTCCCGGGATGGATGCTGACCCAAATTGGCTATGTGCCTAACGTGGTGCAATCGGCGGGAACGGTCGAGGGGTTACGGCAGCTGATCTTTATTTATCCCTGTGCGCTGGCGGTCGTCACCATCATTGCAATGGGCTGTTTCTACAACCTCAACGAAAAAATGTATATCCGTATCGTTGGCGAAATCGAAGCCCGTAAACAAACGATTTAAAACAATAATATCCAACGCCCTACGGGGCGTTATGAGAGGCGATTATGTCTGACCATGATCCGCTAACGCTGAAACTGAGCCTGCGTGAGAAGTGCGCCTACGGCATAGGTGATTTCGGCTCAAACCTGATGCTGTGTATCGGGACGCTGTATCTGCTTAAGTTTTATACCGATGTGCTGGGGATGCCTGCGTATTACGGCGGCATAATCTTCCTGGTGGCGAAGTTCTTTACTGCCTTTACCGATATATTAACCGGTGTATTGCTGGATTCACGCCGTAATATTGGTGTAATGGGTAAATTCCGCCCCTTCATACTTTATGCCTCTTTTCCCGTGGCGCTGGTTGCCAGCGCGCAGTTCTTTGCCACGGACTTTACCTTAACGGTGAAGACGACGCTGGCCACCCTCCTGTTTATGCTGTTTGGTTTGTTTTATAGCCTTATGAACTGCTCTTATGGTGCAATGGTGCCAGCTATCACCAAAAACCCGCACGAACGCGCCCAGCTTGCCGCCTGGCGCCAGGGCGGCGCAACCATTGGTCTGCTGCTGTGTACCGTCGGCTTTATGCCGATTCAGGCGTTGTTTACCCGTTCGCCATCGTTGGGCTATTTAATTGCCGCGCTGATTTTCTCCGTGTGCGGACTGTTCAGTATGTGGTGGTGTTTCCGTGGCGTTAAGGAACGTTACATCGAAATCGTGCCAGATCACCATAAGCCTGGCATTCTCAAGTCGTTCTGCGCCATTTTCCGCAACCCACCTCTGTTAGTGCTGTGTATTGCCAATCTGTGTACGCTGGCAGCGTTCAACATCAAACTGGCGATCCAGGTCTATTACACACAGTACGTTCTGAACGATATCCATTTGCTCTCATGGATGGGCTTCTTCAGCATGGGGGGCATTCTGGCAGGTGTACTGTTAGTACCCATGACCGTAAGGCGTTTCGGTAAAAAACAGGTTTATCTCGGAGGGCTAACACTCTGGGCAGTTGGGGATATCCTGAATTTCTTTTGGGGCGGAACCTCCTTTTTATTCGTCACCTTTTCCTGTGTAGCCTTCTTCGGTACCGCCTTCGTGAACAGCCTGAACTGGGCGCTGGTGCCGGATACCGTGGATTACGGCGAATGGAAAACGGGGATTCGCGCAGAAGGTTCCGTCTATACCGGATATACCTTTTCGCGCAAGATTTCCGCTGCGTTGGCGGGGTTTCTGCCCGGAATGATGTTGACCCAGATTGGTTATATCCCCAACATCGCGCAAAGCGACGCGACCTTACTGGGATTACGCCAGTTAATTTTTCTCTGGCCCTGTGGTCTGGCGATTATTGCTGCACTGACCATGGGTTTCTTTTATAAGCTTAACGAAGCGCGTTTCGCTTTTATTATTGAGGAAATAAATCAACGAAAAAAGAACAACACTCGTTCTGACGTAACCAATAACAATAAAAACATCGCTACTGTAAATCTTTAAACAAATCTTGCCGCTATTTCCATCCAGATGGATGGCGGCTTCCCTACGCTTAAAAAATGGATTTATGATGAAAACATTACATACTCTCATTCTGTTATCTTCAGTGATATCCACCTCTGTAGTTGCTGGCGCTTATGTCGAAAACCGGGAGGCGTATAATCTGGCATCCGATCAACAAGAGATCATGCTGCGCGTTGGCTATAACTTTGACATGGGTGCGGGCATTATGCTCACTAATACCTATACGCTCCAGCGTGAAGACGAGTTAAAACACGGCTATAACGAGATCGAGGGCTGGTATCCGCTCTTCAAACCCACGGATAGATTAACGATCCAACCTGGCGGGTTGATTACCGACAAGAGTATTGGCTCCAGCGGCGCGGTGTATCTGGACGTGAATTACAAGTTTACACCGTGGTTTAATCTGACGGTGCGTAACCGCTACAACCATAATAATTACAGCTCGGTCGATTTAAATGGCGATCGGGATAATAATGATACCTATGAGATCGGCAACTACTGGAACTTTATTATTACCGATAAATTCTCGTATACCTTTGAACCCCACTATTTTATGCGGGTGAATGATTTTAATAGCAGCAATGGCAAGGATCATCACTGGGAAATTACGAATACCTTCCGTTATCGGATCAACCAGAACTGGCTGCCCTACTTCGAACTGCGCTGGCTGGACCGGAACGTAGAACCCTATCACCGCGAACAAAATCAGATTCGCGTTGGGGTTAAATATTTCTTCTGAATAGATTGAGGTAAAGAAAAGCCGCTGAAATCAGCGGCTTTTTTCGTCACAAGATTATCAATTAATCTTCTTTCGGACCACGGTTCGCGCGGCGGCGATCGTTTTCCGTCAGGTGCCGTTTACGAATACGGATAGACTGCGGCGTCACTTCTACCAGTTCGTCGTCATCGATAAACTCCAGAGCTTGTTCCAGAGTCATCTTAACCGGTGGAACCAGAACCGTGGCTTCGTCAGTACCGGAAGCACGCATGTTGGTCAGTTTCTTACCGGTCAGGCAGTTTACCGTCAGGTCGTTAGAACGGCTATGAATACCGATGATCTGGCCTTCGTACACTTCAGCACCGTGACCCAGGAACAGCTTACCGCGGTCCTGCAGGCTGAACAGTGCAAACGCAACCGCTTTACCCTGACCGTTGGAGATCAGTACGCCGTTCTGGCGCTGACCCACTTCACCCGGACGTACGTCGTCGTAGTGGCTGAAGGTGGAGTACAGCAGACCGGTACCGGAGGTCATGGTCATGAATTCTGAACGGAAGCCGATCAGACCACGGCTTGGAATCACGTAGTCGAGACGTACGCGGCCTTTGCCATCTGGATTCATATTTTTCAGGTCGCCTTTACGCTCGCCCAGTGCCTGCATGACAGAACCCTGGTGCTGCTCTTCAACGTCCAGCGTCACGTTCTCGAACGGCTCTTGTTTACGACCATCGATTTCGCGGAAGATAACTTTCGGACGGGAAACCGCCATTTCGAAACCTTCACGACGCATGTTTTCGATCAGAACAGACAGGTGCAGCTCACCACGACCGGATACACGGAACGCGTCCGCATCTTCAGTTTCTTCAACACGCAGTGCAACGTTGTGCACCAGCTCTTTGTTCAGGCGGTCAAGGATCTGACGAGAGGTAACGTATTTACCTTCTTTGCCACAGAACGGAGAGGTGTTGACGTTGAAGAACATGGTGACGGTCGGTTCATCAACAGACAGTGCCGGCAGCGCTTCCACATTCTGCGGATCGCAGATGGTGTCAGAGATGTTCAGCTCGCCCAGACCGGTGATCGCGATGATGTCGCCTGCTTCTGCCAGATCGCTATCGATACGCTCCAGACCCAGGTGAGTCAGGACTTTACCGACTTTACCGTTGCGAGTTTTGCCTTCGCTATCCACGATAGTAATCTGCTGGTTCGGCTTCACTTTACCGCGTTTGATGCGGCCGATACCGATAACGCCAACGTAGTTGTTGTAGTCCAGCTGAGAGATCTGCATCTGGAACGGACCATCAAGGTCAACGTCCGGCGCAGGTACGTGGTCGACAATCGCCTGATACAGCGGGGTCATGTCTTCCGCCATATCTTCGTGATCCAGACCAGCAATACCGTTCAGCGCAGAAGCGTAGATGATCGGGAAATCCAGCTGTTCGTCGGTCGCGTCGAGGTTCACAAACAGGTCAAATACCTGATCGACAACCCAGTCCGGACGCGCGCCAGGACGGTCAACTTTGTTGATGACCACGATCGGCTTCAGGCCATGCGCAAAGGCTTTTTTGGTCACGAAGCGCGTCTGCGGCATTGGGCCGTCAAATGCGTCAACCACCAGCAGCACAGAGTCAACCATGGACATGACACGCTCAACTTCACCACCGAAGTCTGCGTGCCCAGGGGTATCAACGATGTTGATACGATAATCATTCCATTTGATAGCGGTGTTTTTCGCGAGGATGGTAATCCCACGCTCTTTCTCCAAATCGTTGGAGTCCATCACACGCTCTTGAGTTTCGGCACGAGAGTCGAACGTACCGGATTGCTGCAGCAGCTTATCAACCAGGGTAGTTTTACCATGGTCGACGTGCGCGATGATGGCGATGTTACGCAAATTTTCGATCACAACTTTGCCTCAGGCATTAGAAATAGCGCGTTATTGTACACGGATTAATCGCACTACAAAACAGGATCACAAACATCCTCCGCAAACAAGTATTGCAGAGTTTCTTTGTGATCGCTTTCACGGAGCGTTAAAAGGGTTATGCACGGTCCATTGCACCAATATGGTGCTTAATGTTCACATTAAAGCACTATACTGGTGCAACATACACGGCATGGTGCAACCCTTTTGCACGATGGTGCGCATGATAACGCCTTTTAGGGGCAATTTAAAAGTTGGCACAGATTTCGCTTTATCTTTTTTACGGCGACACGGCCAATGATTAAAGAATTGAACACCTCGTTACCACGACGACTATGACCAATCTGGAGAGTTAAGTATGTCCGCTGAACACGTTTTGACGATGCTGAATGAGCACGAAGTGAAGTTTGTTGATTTGCGCTTCACTGATACCAAAGGTAAAGAACAGCACGTCACGATTCCTGCTCATCAGGTAAATGCCGAATTCTTCGAAGAAGGCAAAATGTTTGACGGCTCTTCGATTGGTGGCTGGAAAGGCATCAACGAATCCGACATGGTGCTGATGCCGGATGCTTCTACCGCAGTCATCGACCCGTTCTTCGCGGATTCTACACTGATCATCCGTTGTGACATCCTGGAACCTGGCACCCTGCAAGGCTATGACCGCGACCCGCGCTCTATCGCCAAGCGTGCTGAAGAATACCTGCGCTCCACCGGCATCGCGGATACCGTTCTGTTTGGGCCAGAACCAGAATTCTTCCTGTTTGACGACATCCGTTTCGGCGCGTCAATCTCCGGTTCTCACGTGGCTATCGATGACATCGAAGGCGCCTGGAACTCCTCCACCCAGTACGAAGGTGGTAACAAAGGTCACCGTCCGGCAGTAAAAGGCGGCTACTTCCCGGTTCCACCAGTAGATTCTGCTCAGGACATCCGTTCTGAAATGTGTCTGGTGATGGAGCAAATGGGCCTGGTCGTTGAAGCTCACCACCATGAAGTGGCCACTGCGGGTCAGAACGAAGTGGCAACCCGCTTCAACACCATGACCAAAAAAGCGGACGAAATTCAGATCTACAAATATGTGGTACACAACGTCGCTCACCGCTTCGGCAAAACCGCGACCTTTATGCCAAAACCGATGTTCGGCGATAACGGTTCCGGTATGCACTGCCACATGTCCCTGTCCAAGAACGGTACCAACCTGTTCTCTGGCGACAAATATGCGGGCCTGTCTGAGCAAGCGCTGTACTACATCGGCGGCGTAATCAAACACGCTAAAGCGATTAACGCCCTTGCGAACCCGACCACCAACTCATACAAGCGTCTGGTCCCGGGCTACGAAGCACCGGTTATGCTGGCTTACTCTGCCCGTAACCGTTCTGCCTCTATCCGTATTCCAGTGGTCGCGTCTCCAAAAGCACGTCGTATCGAAGTCCGTTTCCCGGATCCGGCAGCGAACCCGTACCTGTGCTTTGCAGCACTGCTGATGGCCGGTCTTGACGGCATTAAGAACAAGATCCACCCTGGCGAAGCCATGGACAAAAACCTGTACGACCTGCCGCCGGAAGAAGCGAAAGAGATCCCACAGGTTGCAGGTTCTCTGGAAGAAGCACTGAACGAGCTGAACCTGGATCGCGAGTTCCTGAAAGCGGGCGGCGTGTTCACTGATGAAGCTATCGATGCTTACATCGCGCTGCGTATTGAAGAAAACGACCGCGTACGTATGACGCCGCACCCGGTAGAGTTTGAGCTGTACTACAGCGTTTAACTGTATCTTAAAAGCCCGACGAATTTCACGTTGCGGCAAGGCGGCAACGGAGCGAATCCCCAGGAACAGGATAACGATGTGACTGGGGTGAGCGAAGGTAGCCAACGCAGCAGCGGCGTGAAAGACGTCAGGTGTTTTTTAGTTGCCGTGGAAACTTTTAGCCCATCTCACGATGGGCTTTTTTCACCGTCAACAATCTGATCCTTCGCGCTTTTTCTACATAAAAAGCTATAATGCACTAAATTGGTGCAAATTTTTCAGGAGACTGCTGTATGGCAACAGGCACGCTGCCCGATGCTGGGCAGATCCTCAATTCTTTAATCAACAGCATCTTACTGGTCGACGATGAGCTGGCGGTGCATTACGCCAACCCGGCCGCGCAGCAGTTACTCGCCCAAAGCTCCCGCAAACTGTTTGGTACGCCGCTTCCTGAACTCCTGAGCTATTTTTCTTTGAATATCGAACTGATGCGTGAAAGCTTAGAGGCGGGACAAGGGTTTACCGACAATGAGGTCACGTTGGTGATTGATGGGCGTTCACACATTCTTTCGCTCACCGCGCAGCGTTTGCCAGACGGCCAGATCCTGCTCGAAATGGCGCCGATGGATAATCAGCGCCGCCTGAGCCAGGAGCAGCTACAGCACGCTCAGCAGGTCGCTGCGCGCGATCTGGTGCGAGGACTGGCACACGAGATTAAAAACCCGCTCGGTGGCTTACGCGGCGCTGCACAGCTATTAAGTAAAGCCCTGCCCGACCCGGCGCTGCTGGAATACACCAAAGTCATTATTGAACAGGCTGATCGACTGCGTAATCTGGTCGACAGGCTGTTGGGCCCGCAGATGCCGGGAACGCATGTCACGGAAAGCATTCATAAGGTGGCAGAGCGCGTGGTGGCGCTGGTTTCTATGGAATTACCGGCCAACGTCACGCTGGTCCGCGATTACGATCCCAGCCTACCGGAATTGCCGCACGACCCGGAACAGATCGAGCAGGTGTTGTTGAATATTGTCCGTAATGCATTGCAGGCTCTGGGGGCAGACGGTGGGGAGATTGTGCTACGTACCCGTACCGCGTTCCAGCTCACGCTGCACGGCGAGCGCTATCGCCTGGCGGCGCGTATCGACGTCGAAGATAACGGACCGGGGATTCCTTCCCACTTACAGGATACGCTGTTTTACCCCATGGTCAGCGGCCGCGAAGGCGGCACCGGGCTGGGATTATCCATCGCCCGTAATTTGATCGATCAGCATTCCGGCAAAATTGAATTTACCAGTTGGCCAGGCCATACCGAGTTCTCGGTTTATCTGCCGATTCGGAAATAGAGGTGCTTATGCAACGAGGGATAGTCTGGGTAGTCGATGACGATAGTTCCATCCGTTGGGTGCTTGAACGTGCTCTCGCCGGGGCGGGTCTGAGTTGTACGACCTTTGAAAACGGTAACGACGTGCTGGGCGCGCTGGCGAGCAAAACGCCGGACGTACTGTTGTCCGACATTCGCATGCCGGGGATGGACGGACTGGCGCTGTTAAAACAGATTAAACAGCGTCATCCAATGCTGCCGGTCATCATAATGACTGCGCATTCCGATCTGGATGCTGCCGTCAGCGCCTATCAGCAAGGGGCGTTTGATTATCTGCCGAAACCCTTTGATATCGATGAAGCGGTAGCGCTGGTTGAACGCGCCATCAGCCATTATCAGGAACAGCAGCAGCCGCGCAATATTCAGATCAACGGCCCGACAACCGACATCATCGGTGAAGCGCCGGCCATGCAGGATGTATTTCGTATTATCGGGCGGCTCTCGCGTTCCTCCATCAGCGTGTTGATTAACGGGGAGTCCGGGACGGGTAAAGAACTGGTCGCCCATGCCCTGCACCGCCACAGCCCACGCGCCAAAGCGCCGTTTATCGCGCTCAACATGGCGGCGATTCCGAAAGATTTGATCGAATCCGAGCTGTTTGGTCATGAAAAAGGGGCATTTACCGGAGCGAATACCATTCGTCAGGGACGCTTCGAACAGGCCGATGGTGGCACGCTGTTTCTTGATGAGATTGGCGATATGCCGCTGGATGTGCAGACCCGTCTTTTGCGCGTATTAGCCGACGGACAGTTTTATCGCGTTGGCGGCTATGCGCCGGTGAAGGTGGACGTGCGAATCATCGCCGCGACTCACCAGAACCTGGAACTGCGTGTGCAGGAAGGCAAGTTTCGTGAGGATTTATTCCATCGTCTGAACGTCATCCGCGTACACCTGCCGCCGTTGCGCGAGCGCCGGGAGGATATTCCGCGCCTGGCCCGCCACTTCCTGCAGGTTGCAGCGCGCGAACTGGGCGTAGAAGCTAAGTTATTGCACCCGGAAACCGAAGCGGCGCTGACGCGGCTGGCATGGCCGGGCAACGTTCGCCAACTGGAAAATACCTGTCGCTGGTTAACCGTAATGGCGGCTGGACAAGAGGTATTAATTCAGGATCTCCCCGCTGAACTGTTCGAAGCCACCGCGCCCGAAAGCCCGTCGCATCTCCAGCCGGACAGTTGGGCCACGCTTCTGGCGCAGTGGGCGGATCGGGCGCTGCGATCCGGTCATCAAAACCTGCTGTCGGAAGCACAACCTGAAATGGAGCGCACGTTGCTGACCACAGCACTACGCCATACACAGGGCCATAAACAGGAAGCGGCACGCTTGCTCGGATGGGGGCGTAATACCCTGACGCGTAAGTTGAAAGAGCTGGGAATGGAGTAACGTCACACGGTTGTGTAAAGATTAATAATTGAGCGCAAATTGCCGTTATTTTGCACTTTACTGTTCCGATGAGTTCAGTATGATCGTGCCCGGCAAACGGGGGACAAAACATGCTGGAATCGATTATAAATCTGCTATCAAGCGGAGCGGTCGACAGCCATACGCCACAAACTGCGGTTGCCGCAGTACTGTGCGCCGCGCTGGTTGGGCTGTTCAGCTAACACTGTGCCGGATGGCGCTATGCTTATCTGGCTTACAGGCAACATCAATCGTAGGCCCGGTAAGCGTTAGCGCCACCGGGCAACGTTTTTATATCACGCGTGAGAACTGCTGCATCCGCGCTTTTTGGCGCAGATACGCATCAAAGCACATGCAAATGTTGCGAATCAGCAGACGCCCTTTCGGCGTGACCTGAATCCCCTTCGTTGTCACATCCACCAGCCCATCTTTCGCCAGCGGCGCCAACAGCTTCAGGTCTTCGGCAAAATAATCCGCGAAGTTCAGATCCCACTGCTGCTCAACTGCGGCAGTGTCGAGACGGAAATTGCAGATAAGCGACTTGATGACGTCACGACGGATACAGTCATCGCGAGTCAGCGCGATACCGCGCCATAAGGCATTTCCCTGCTCATCCACCTGCTGATAGTAGAGTTTCAGCTCTTTCTGGTTCTGGGCATAGCAATCGCCAATCATACTGATGGCAGAAACGCCCATCCCCAGCAGATCGGTGTCACCCTGGGTGGTATATCCCTGAAAATTACGGTGGAGAACGCCTTCGCGCTGGGCAATCGCCAGTTCGTCATCCGGGCGGGCAAAATGGTCCATACCAATAAACTGATAGCCGGTCTCTGTCAGCGAGGAGATGGTTTCCTGCAAAATATCCAGCTTCTGCTGCGCGCTGGGCAGATCGGCATCTTTTATTTTGCGCTGCGCGGCAAACAACGTCGGCAAATGCGCATAGTTAAAGACGCTCAGACGATCGGGGCTTAATTCCGCAACCCGCTTCAGGGTAAAGGCGAAACTTTCCGGCGTCTGTTTAGGTAAACCGTAGATCAGATCGATATTGGTCGACGTAAAGCCAATGTCACGTGCGTGATTGAGCAGCGCAAAAATAAACTCCTCATCCTGCTCACGGTTAACCAGTCGCTGGACCTCTTTGTTGAAGTCCTGCACGCCCATGCTGAGACGATTAAAGCCTTCCGCGCGTAAATGATCGAGCACATCCAGCTCAATCTCACGGGGATCGACTTCGATCGAAATCTCCGCATCCGCATTGAAGTGGAAATGATTTCGCAGCAGCGCCATCAGGCGACTGATTTGCGCTTTATTCAGGTAAGTCGGCGTGCCGCCGCCCCAGTGCAGTTGGCTGACCTTGCGTCCGGCAAACAGCGGCGCACGGTGCAGAATTTCCTGTTCGAGTGCATCCAGATACTGATCGGCCTTATGCTGCTGACGGGTCACAATCTTATTGCAGCCGCAGAAGTAGCAGAGCTTGTGGCAAAACGGGATATGGACGTAAAGCGAGAGCGGACGCTCAGGATAGCGCGCGACAGCCTGTAAAAATGCCGGTTCGCCAAACGCATCAGAAAATTCCAGCGCGGTCGGGTACGAGGTATAGCGCGGCCCGGAATAGTTATATTTCTGGATCAGGGCCTGATCCCAGTCTATTTGTTGTTCTGACATGCTCACTCCTTCCGATGGCGTCTCTGGCGGGTACGGCGTACCGGCCGCACTCCATTTCGAGTACTAAGCCGGCTGCGCAGCCACTTCTGTCGCCGCGACAACCGCTGTAGTTTAACGAATAACCACACCAGATAACATATAACCGGAAGGGTTATAAGCAGGACGGGCAGGCCCACGGTGTAAACCGTTAGTTACCGCCACGCAGCAGGCGCATCATATCTTCCTGCTTCTCATCATCTTCCTCTTCTTCGTCATCATCGTAGGAGAGGCCCAGCTTCTGCATCAGTTCATCGATGCGATCCAGTTTGGCATCCACCCAGGACTGATCTTCCGCGCTCAAGGTTTCGCCTGCTTCAAGACGTTCTAACAGCGCATCCAGGCGCTCATCTGTTTCCAGTAAATCCAACTCAGCCTGCGGTGAAAGCATAGGTTTCTCGCTCTTCGGTTTGTGCTGTTTGGTGACTTTTTCGGTCACGCCCAATGGAATAGGGGTTTTACTGCCGATGCGTGGATCTTTCTGTTGGTTCTTGTTTTTACCACCTGACGCCGCGTCACCACCGGTCGCACGGCTACCCGCCGCGTGTCCACGGTGTTTTTTCTGACGCTTGCGGTCACGAGCTTCCTGATTCAGCTCTTCGCGGGTTTTACGGCGTGCCTTTGCAGGGCCTTTGCCGCGTGGTGTAGAAGTGGATTTCATAGTGATTCGTCTTTGGCTGTTTTATTCAGTATATAATTGCGCCGGAATCTAGCAGAAATAAAGAAAAAAGGCGACAGATTGCTCTGTCGCCTTTTCACCTTACTCACAACCCTGAACGGGTCCTACATTCCCTGTCGGCTATCAACGCACCCTGTTTTTCCGTCAGCCTGGAACATTCCGTGTCTTTTCCGTTTCCGTATACCAACGTCTCCGAACGCCTGTCATCCTGACAATCCTGTGTCTTCGCCTCCTGGCGCTCCTGACCCTCATCCTGAGTCGTCTTCCTGTACAGCTATCCTCGCTATGGGGGTTACTCTACTCTTTTGGAGTAAAGTAACAAGTCGTTGGTCGCACAGTTCAGCCATTTTCAGAATATTACATACCTTTTAATAGTATGATTTAGTTGATTTATTTAATTATATTCTCTGCAATTACTCTGAAATTTCGTATAAGAACAATCGGCAATGTCTCACAATATGCAGGGTTTTTACTCACAACAGACCCATGTCGAAAAATCAGTCTTTTGCTCCTGTTCAGGTATAATCGCGGCAAAGCTTTGACTGACGGAGACGACCGCTTTGATTAACCTGAATTATCAACAGACGCACTTTGTGATGAGCGCGCCTGATATTCGCCATTTACCTTCCGATACGGGGATTGAAGTGGCATTTGCTGGCCGTTCCAACGCAGGTAAGTCCAGCGCGCTGAACACGCTGACCAATCAGAAGAGCCTGGCGCGGACTTCGAAAACGCCTGGCCGCACTCAATTGATTAACCTGTTTGAAGTGGTCGACGGCAAACGCCTTGTTGACCTGCCCGGCTATGGTTACGCCGAAGTGCCGGAAGAGATGAAGCGCAAGTGGCAACGCGCGCTGGGTGAATATCTGGAAAAACGCCAGAGCCTGCAGGGACTGGTGGTGCTGATGGATATTCGCCACCCGCTAAAAGATCTCGACCAGCAGATGGTCCAGTGGGCCGTCGAGAGCAACATCCAGGTTCTGGTGCTGCTGACGAAAGCGGACAAACTGGCGAGCGGGGCGCGTAAGGCCCAGCTGAATATGGTCCGTGAAGCGGTATTAGCCTTTAACGGCGATGTGCAGGTTGAGACCTTCTCATCGCTGAAAAAGCAGGGCGTGGATAAATTACGGCAGAAGCTGGACAGTTGGTTTAACGAACTGGCGCCGGTGGAAGAGGATCAGGGCGGGGAGTAATTCATCGCGACGCCGGATAGCGACGCGGTGCGTCTTATCCGGTTTGGCACGCCGACCCTATCTTTCTTTCGCCCATAAAAAACGCCCCAGTCAGAAACTGACTGGGGCGGCTAAAATATTCAGCCAAATCCGATTACGTGAAGTAAAAGGTCTGAAAGATAGAACATCTTACCTCTGTACCCTACGCGAATAACTTTACTCTTTTTTGAGCAGCTCAGAAAGCACTTTTTGTAATTTTTTTTCATTCTTTACATAGGGAATTCCAATACCCATCACAAAAATCGCGCACTTATGTTGCTTAATTACGAAAAAAGCGCGTTATCTCGCGAGCACTTAGTGCGCCTGATCCCAGTTTTCACCACTTCCAACTTCCACCAGCAGCGGTACATCAATGCGTGTGCAGTTCTCCATCAACTGATGGATCTTTTTCGCTACCGTGTCCAGGTCGTCTTTGTGTACTTCAAACACCAGTTCATCGTGTACCTGCATGATCATACGCACGCGCGGTTTTTCCATTTCCAGCCAGCCATCGACCGCAATCATCGCCCGTTTGATAATATCGGCAGCGGTTCCTTGCATCGGGGCGTTAATCGCCGCACGCTCCGCACCCGCTCGACGCGCGCCGTTGCTGGATTTAATATCCGGCAGATAGAGACGACGGCCTTCCAGCGTTTCAACGTAGCCCTGCTCTTTCGCCTGAGCGCGAGTGCGTTCCATATACTCCAGCACGCCGGGATAACGTTCAAAATAGAGGTCCATGTATTTCTGCGCTTCTTTACGCGGTATGTTCAACTGGCGCGCCAGACCGAACGCACTCATACCGTAGATCAGACCAAAGTTGATCGCTTTCGCGCTGCGACGCTGTTCGCTGGTCACGGTCTCCAGCGGCAGACCAAACACTTCGGCGGCGGTGGCACGGTGAATGTCCTTCCCTTCGGCAAACGCCGTCAGCAGCCCTTTGTCGCGTGAAAGGTGCGCCATAATACGCAATTCAATCTGCGAATAGTCCGCAGAAACAATCAGGTAATCCTTCGGCGGGATAAATGCCTGGCGGATACGACGCCCTTCTTCATTACGTACCGGAATGTTTTGCAGGTTCGGATCGGTCGATGACAAACGGCCCGTCGCGGTCACGGCCTGATGATAAGAGGTGTGCACACGCCCGGTTTTCGGGTTAATCATCAGCGGGAGTTTGTCGGTGTAGGTCGATTTCAGCTTCGCCAGACCGCGATACTCAAGAATCACTTTAGGTAGCGGGTAATCCAGTGCCAGTTCTTCCAGCACTTCTTCAGAGGTTGACGGCGCGCCGCCTGGGGTTTTCTTCAGCGGCTTAATGCCCTGTTTTTCGAATAGGATCGTCTGCAACTGCTTGGTTGAAGAAAGGTTAAATACTTCTCCTGCAATCTCATGGGCTTTCTGTTCCAGCTCCGCCAGACGGAGCGTGATCTCCTCGGAGTGCTTGTGCAGCACCGCGGGGTCGATCTTCACACCGTTACGCTCTACACGAGATAACACCGGTACCAGTGGCATTTCGATGTTTTCAAAGACGTTCAGCGGCCCTTTGTGCTGCTGCAGCTCTGGCCACATTTTCAGATGCAGCTGTAAGGTGACATCGGCATCTTCTGCCGCGTAACGTCCCGCCTCTTCCAGCGCAATCTGATTAAAGGTTAGTTGGTTCTTCCCTTTACCCGCAATCTCTTCAAAAGTGATGGTTTTATGTTTCAGCCAGCGATCGGACAAACTGTCCATATCGTGACGTCCGGCAACGCTGTTCAGAATGTACGACTCGAGCATGGTATCAAAAGCGATGCCGCGCAGTTCGATACCATAATTCGCCAGAATGCCGCGATCGTACTTGAGATTTTGCCCGACCTTACGCGCGTTTTCATCTTCCAGGAGCGGCTTGAGCATCGCCAGCGCACGGTCGCGGGAGATTTGATCCGGCGCATCCAGATAGTCATGCGCCACTGGCACATAAGCCGCCACTCCCGGCTCAATAGCGAATGAGAGCCCTACCAGGTTGGCGGAGATGTTATCCAGACTGTCGGTTTCGGTATCGAAGGCAAACACTGGCGCTTTTTTCAGCTTCGCAATCCACGTTTCCAGCGTCGCTTCATCGAGAATGGTCACGTAATTCTCATAAGAAAGTACGACAGCGGCTTCTTCCGGGGCTTCATCAATGACAATCGTTTCCTGCGGTTTTACCGCCGGTTTTGCCCCTTTTGCTTGTAACCACTTGCCCGCTTCGACATCAGCGGTCCAGCGCTTGAATTCATACTTTTTAAACAGCCCAACCAGTTCGTCAGCCTGGGGTTGTTGCACTTCCAGTTGTTCGCAGGTCAGTTCCAGCTCAACGTCTGTTTTGATCGTCGCCAGTTTATAGGAGAGGTATGCCACCTCTTTGTTTTGCTCAAGTTTACCCGCCATAGTTTTCGCACCACGGAACGTCAACCCGGCAATTTTATCGGACTCAGCATAAAGAGTATCCAGGCCGCCCAGCCCCTGTAGCAATGCCTGCGCGGTCTTTTCCCCGACCCCCGGTACGCCCGGAATGTTATCGGAGGAATCGCCCATTAGCGCCAGGAAATCGATGATCAGTTCCGGCGGCACGCCGTATTTTGTCACCACCTCATCTGGACCAAGAATGGTGTTGGTCATGGTATTGATGAGTGTGATATTTGGCGTGACCAGTTGGGCCATGTCTTTATCGCCGGTACTGATCAGCACCGGGCGCCCCATTTTTTCTGCCTCACGCGCCAGGGTACCAATAACATCGTCCGCCTCCACGCCAGATACAGCCAGCAGCGGTAGCCCCATCGCCTTCACCATGGCATGCAGCGGTTCGATCTGCGCCCGCAGATCGTCCGGCATCGGCGGGCGATGCGATTTGTAATGCTCGAATAATTCGTCACGGAAGGTTTTACCCTTGGCATCAAATACCACTGCAGCATGCGTTGGCTGATATTGCATGATCAGGCTGCGCAGCATATTGAGGACACCGTACATCGCGCCTGTCGGTTCGCCTGCGCTGTTGGTCAGCGGCGGAAACGCATGGTATGCGCGATAGAGATAAGAGGAGCCATCTACAAGGATAAGTGGGTTTTCTGGGATCTGAACCATAATGTCCGTGCCTGTTTATCAGATTATGGATAAAGGATGCCACAGACAGGATGAAAACATGAGTTTTTCACCACATTTGTCGTAATTCTTTTGCAGATCTTCTGGATCGCTCGCAAAGCCGCCTGTGGATAACTTTGTGAATAATTAATTTTCATCGCATTAATTTCAAAACGATGCGTTAACCATCATTTATAATATTCTTTAAATTCAATTAATTATAAAAACTACAGAATAAACCCTTTATGTTTTCATTGAATTACTGAATGTGGATAGATATGGCGTGTTTTTCTCTGTCGCGAAGAACCGTCATTTGAGTCATTTTCTGATAAAATCAGCCCCCTTGCGCGACTTTAGCGTACTGTTTATGGCTAATCCTTTGAATAATTTAATCATGGCGAGATTACTCGCTACAGTCACCCTGTTGCTGAGCATTGCATTGACCATTGTGGTCACAATTTTGTGCTCCGTACCGATCATTCTGGCCGGACTGGTAAAGCTCCTGCTGCCCGTTCCGTTCGTCTGGCGCAAGGTATCTCTGTTTTGTAATTTCATGATGTATTGCTGGTGTGAAGGCCTCGCCCTGCTGTTGCATCTCAATCCATGGCTGAAATGGGATGTGCAGGGCCTGGAAGGACTGAGCAAGAAAAACTGGTATCTGCTGGTGTGTAATCATCACAGCTGGGCGGACATCGTGGTACTGTGCGTACTCTTTCGCAAGCACATTCCTATGAACAAGTACTTCCTTAAGCAACAGTTGGCCTGGGTACCTTTTATCGGCCTCGCCTGCTGGGCACTGGATATGCCATTTATGAAGCGCTATTCGCGCGCTTATCTCCTGCGCCACCCGGAACGCCGCGGTAAAGATGTCGAGACTACCCGTCGGTCCTGCGAGAAATTCCGCGCACATCCCACCACGATCGTTAATTTCGTCGAGGGCTCCCGCTTTACCGAAGAAAAACGTCAGCAGACCCGCTCGCCGTATCAACACCTGTTGCCACCAAAGGCGGCGGGCATTGCGATGGCGCTGAATGTGTTAGGTTCGCAGTTCGATAAATTACTTAATGTTACGCTGTGCTATCCGGAAAACGACCGTACGCCCTTCTTCGATATGCTGAGCGGGAAACTAACGCGCATAGTGGTTCGCGTGGACATGCAACCCATTCAGGAAGAACTGCACGGCGATTACGTTAACGATAAAGGATTTAAGCGTCGTTTCCAGCTATGGCTGAATACGCTATGGAGCGAAAAAGACGTGTTAATAGAAGAGATTAAAGCGACAACTAAAAACGCCGGTCACTGACCGGCGCTGCTTTTATTTCTTACCGACCAGGTATTTCACCGTGTCAGCATATTGCTGAACAAAGATATCCATGCTGCTGGTATCCATGCCCTGCGGATTCACCTGATATTTACCGTTAACAAACATCGCCGGCACGCCCTGCAGTTGCAGATCGGCAGCAGCTTTTTCCTGCTGCGCAACCAGTGATTTCACGACAAAGCTGTTCCACGCGGCATCGTAATCTTCGCCTTTAATACCGGCATCCACGAACACTTTACGGATATCTGCAACGCTCTGCACGGTCTGGGTTTTCTGTACCCCTTCAAACATCGGCACAGTCACTTTATCTTCTACGCCCAGTGCCATCGCGACGGCCCACGCTTGCGTCAGATCCTTGCCCAACGGGCCCAGGAACTCAACGTGGTATTTGGTCATTTTGACGCCTTCAGGAAGTTTTTTCTTCACATTCTCAGAAACATGAAGGACTTCTTCAAACTGGTAGCAGTGTGGGCAATAGAAAGAGAAGAACTCCAGCACCTGCGGTTCACCGGCAACGGGCTTTTCCAGGGTGGTATACTGCTTACCATCCTCGAATTGCGCTGCCGATGCGCTAAAAGCTAAAACCATACCAGCCAGCGCCAGCCAAATCTTTTTCATGATTACGTCTCCGATTAATACATGGGTGTTAATTGTAATGGGGGTTCTTGCAGGACTTTTGCCTGCTCGATAAATGTCGCGGTCTGTCGTTGCCAGTAATCTTCCCCAGTTAACCACGGGAAGTTTTTAGGAAACGCAGGATCGTCCCAACGACGCATCAGCCAGGCAAGATAATAAACCAAACGCATAGCACGTAAAGGTTCAATCAGTTCAATTTCAGATGTTTCGAACTCACTAACTTCTTCATAAGCTTCAATAATCGTTTCAAGCTGCATACGTTGCTCAGCTTTATCACCATTAAGAAGCATCCACAGATCCTGAATGGCAGGACCGTTGCGGGAATCATCTAAATCGACAAACAGCGGCCCCTCGCGCCAGAGGATATTTCCAGCGTGGCAGTCGCCATGTAGACGAAGGCTGTCAAAATTTGTATGCCACCGCTCAATGACGGCCGCAATCAGCGTATCCGTCGCTT
The DNA here is from genome assembly GCF_013816795.1 of Citrobacter sp. RHB35-C17. Classification (NCBI taxonomy): domain Bacteria; kingdom Pseudomonadati; phylum Pseudomonadota; class Gammaproteobacteria; order Enterobacterales; family Enterobacteriaceae; genus Citrobacter; species Citrobacter sp. RHB35-C17. The sequence continues at coordinate 4,582,774 of NZ_CP057150.1, forward strand.
TCAGAAATGCGGCCTTTTGTGCGGACGGAATGAGTTGGGCATGCTCGAAGAGTTTACGCGGCTCGACGAGGTATTCGTCCAGCCCGATGGTCGGTCGCCAGGTAAATGGCTGCTTACGGCCGGTCTGATGAAGACGCCCCAGATAACGGCCCACCGCTTCCATTTGATCGATATTGTCCGCTTCGAACTGTCGACCGCCTACACTTGGAAAAATCGCGTAGTGGAACCCCTGATGCGATAATAGCGTCTGACCATTAAAAGCCAACGGCGCAGCAACCGGGACTTCATCCTCAAGCAGCTCAATCGCAAACTGATGCTCTTCCAGGATCTGATCAACTGACCAGCGCTCAGGGCGATAAAATTTAACGACAAAACGCCGACGGTCTTCATCCTGGAACTGATAGACACGGTTTTCATAGCTGTTAAGCGGGGTAAGACCAGAATCCACCCGGATCCCCTGCTCAAACAGCGCATCCATGATGGTATCCGGGTGTAATGTCTGGAAATTGAAAGTGTTGTTATTCATCCCATCATCCGGAAAATACGTCGAATGATTCAGGATATCATTTCATAACAGCTTCGGTGGCCCCGCTTACAAGCTTTTACTCTTTAATTACGCCACGAGCGCGCAACAGCGCCGTCTTGAAATCTTCCTCGTAATCTTTCTGAATACCGGGAATAACCGCGTCTTTTGCAGAGTCGCGCATTTTCAGGTGATAGATCAGAATGTCGTCGGTTAAATCCGCCAGTTCACCGTCAAAACCTGACTCTTTCGCCAGTTTCTGCAAAAATTGCATCAGGTTAAGGTCGGGCTCTTTTTGCCAGGCTGGCTGGAGGAGTTCAATAACTTCATTCAGGCGTTTACATTTCATGGTCGTGCTCCTTACTCTTGAGACAGACACGTTAGCAGGGTCAATCCCACAATAAAAGAGGCGATATCAGTGAATCAGGATAGTGCAATAACAGGGGTTGTACTGGCTGGCGGAAAGGCCAGGCGAATGGGGGGCATTGATAAAGGCTTGCTTGAGCTTAAAGGGAAACCGCTGTGGAAACATGTCGCCGATACGCTGTTATCCCAACTGGAAACGGTGGTTGTGAATGCCAATCGGCATCAGGAAATTTATCGCTCGGGTGGCCTGAAAGTCATTTCAGATGTGATGGCGGATTTTCCCGGCCCGTTGGCGGGCATGCTTTCTGTTTTCCAACAGGAGGCGGGCGACTGGTTTCTGTTCTGCCCCTGTGATACCCCTTTTATCCCGCAGACGCTGGCAGCCCGCTTACGTGCCCGGTGCAATCAGGCACCGGTGGTATGGGTGCATGATGGAGAGCGCGATCATCCCACCATTGCGCTGGTTCACCGTTCAGTCCAGCCATTTTTGCAGCGCTATTTACAGTCTGGCGAGCGACGGGTCATGGTTTTTATGCGTCAGGCAGGTGGGCATGCCGTTGACTTCAGCGACCGCAAGGAAGCATTTGTGAATGTGAATACCCTTGAGGAGCTTGATAAATGGCAGGAAAAACCATGATCCCTCTACTGGCTATCGCCGCGTGGAGCGGAACGGGAAAAACGACGCTGCTCAGGAAGCTAATCCCGGCGCTGTGCGCCGCCGGGATCCGCCCCGGACTTATCAAACATACGCATCATGATATGGATGTGGATAAGCCAGGCAAAGACAGCTACGAGCTACGCAAAGCAGGAGCGGCGCAAACGCTGGTCGCCAGTCAGCAACGTTGGGCATTAATGACTGAGACACCTGAAGAACCCGAACTGAATCTGGCGTACCTGGTCAGCAGGATGGATCATGCCACGCTGGATCTGGTGCTGATTGAGGGATTTAAGCATGAGGCCGTGCCTAAGATCCTGCTGTTCAGAAGCGATGCCGGGCATGATTTCAGCGAATTAACGCTGGATGAGCATGTGATTGCGGTAGCCAGTGATGTTGTATTGCCGCTTGAAGTTCCGGTGCTGGATTTAAATGATGTGGATGTGATTGCGAAGTTTATTGTGGAGTGGAGTGCGATCTGACGACTTGCCGGGTGGCGGTTTCGCCTTACCCGGCCTACAAAATTCGGTGATCCAGAAACGCAAAAAGCCCATCCGTCAGGATGGGCTCTTCACTTGTTTGATGCCTGGCAGTTCCCTACTCTCGCATGGGGAGACCCCACACTACCATCGGCGCTACGGCGTTTCACTTCTGAGTTCGGCATGGGGTCAGGTGGGACCACCGCGCTACAGCCGCCAGGCAAATTCTGTTTATTAACCCGCCTTTCGCCGGTTAATCTAATCTGTAATCACGCTGAAAATTTTCTCTCAATTCCGCCAAAACAGCTTCGGCGTTGTAAGGTTAAGCCTCACGGTTCATTAGTACCGGTTAGCTCAACGCATCGCTGCGCTTACACACCCGGCCTATCAACGTCGTCGTCTTCAACGTTCCTTCAGGACCCTTAAAGGGTCAGGGAGAACTCATCTCGGGGCAAGTTTCGTGCTTAGATGCTTTCAGCACTTATCTCTTCCGCATTTAGCTACCGGGCAGTGCCATTGGCATGACAACCCGAACACCAGTGATGCGTCCACTCCGGTCCTCTCGTACTAGGAGCAGCCCCCCTCAATTCTCCAGCGCCCACGGCAGATAGGGACCGAACTGTCTCACGACGTTCTAAACCCAGCTCGCGTACCACTTTAAATGGCGAACAGCCATACCCTTGGGACCTACTTCAGCCCCAGGATGTGATGAGCCGACATCGAGGTGCCAAACACCGCCGTCGATATGAACTCTTGGGCGGTATCAGCCTGTTATCCCCGGAGTACCTTTTATCCGTTGAGCGATGGCCCTTCCATTCAGAACCACCGGATCACTAAGACCTGCTTTCGCACCTGCTCGCGCCGTCACGCTCGCAGTCAAGCTAGCTTATGCCTTTGCACTAACCTCCTGATGTCCGACCAGGATTAGCTAACCTTCGTGCTCCTCCGTTACTCTTTAGGAGGAGACCGCCCCAGTCAAACTACCCACCAGACACTGTCCGCAACCCGGATTACGGGCCCACGTTAGAACACCAGCCATTAAAGGGTGGTATTTCAAGGATGGCTCCACACGAACTGGCGTCCGCGCTTCAAAGCCTCCCACCTATCCTACACATCAAGGACCAGTGTTCAGTGTCAAGCTATAGTAAAGGTTCACGGGGTCTTTCCGTCTTGCCGCGGGTACACTGCATCTTCACAGCGAGTTCAATTTCACTGAGTCTCGGGTGGAGACAGCCTGGCCATCATTACGCCATTCGTGCAGGTCGGAACTTACCCGACAAGGAATTTCGCTACCTTAGGACCGTTATAGTTACGGCCGCCGTTTACCGGGGCTTCGATCAAGAGCTTCTCCTTACGGATAACCCCATCAATTAACCTTCCGGCACCGGGCAGGCGTCACACCGTATACGTCCACTTTCGTGTTTGCACAGTGCTGTGTTTTTAATAAACAGTTGCAGCCAGCTGGTATCTTCGACTGATTTCAGCTCCACGAGTAAATCGCTTCACCTACATATCAGCGTGCCTTCTCCCGAAGTTACGGCACCATTTTGCCTAGTTCCTTCACCCGAGTTCTCTCAAGCGCCTTGGTATTCTCTACCTGACCACCTGTGTCGGTTTGGGGTACGATCTGATGTTACCTGATGCTTAGAGGCTTTTCCTGGAAGCAGGGCATTTGTCACTTCAGCACCGTAGTGCCTCGTCATCACGCCTCAGTGTTAAAGTGAACCGGATTTACCTGGAACACACACCTACACGCTTAAACCGGGACAACCGTCGCCCGGCCAACATAGCCTTCTCCGTCCCCCCTTCGCAGTAACACCTGGTACAGGAATATTAACCTGTTTCCCATCGACTACGCCTTTCGGCCTCGCCTTAGGGGTCGACTCACCCTGCCCCGATTAACGTTGGACAGGAACCCTTGGTCTTCCGGCGAGCGGGCTTTTCACCCGCTTTATCGTTACTTATGTCAGCATTCGCACTTCTGATACCTCCAGCATGCCTCACAGCACACCTTCACAGGCTTACAGAACGCTCCCCTACCCAACAACACTTAGTGTCGCTGCCGCAGCTTCGGTGCATGGTTTAGCCCCGTTACATCTTCCGCGCAGGCCGACTCGACCAGTGAGCTATTACGCTTTCTTTAAATGATGGCTGCTTCTAAGCCAACATCCTGGCTGTCTGAGCCTTCCCACATCGTTTCCCACTTAACCATGACTTTGGGACCTTAGCTGGCGGTCTGGGTTGTTTCCCTCTTCACGACGGACGTTAGCACCCGCCGTGTGTCTCCCGTGATAACATTCTCCGGTATTCGCAGTTTGCATCGGGTTGGTAAGCCGGGATGGCCCCCTAGCCGAAACAGTGCTCTACCCCCGGAGATGAATTCACGAGGCGCTACCTAAATAGCTTTCGGGGAGAACCAGCTATCTCCCGGTTTGATTGGCCTTTCACCCCCAGCCACAAGTCATCCGCTAATTTTTCAACATTAGTCGGTTCGGTCCTCCAGTTAGTGTTACCCAACCTTCAACCTGCCCATGGCTAGATCACCGGGTTTCGGGTCTATACCCTGCAACTTAACGCCCAGTTAAGACTCGGTTTCCCTTCGGCTCCCCTATTCGGTTAACCTTGCTACAGAATATAAGTCGCTGACCCATTATACAAAAGGTACGCAGTCACCCCATAAAGAGGCTCCCACTGCTTGTACGTACACGGTTTCAGGTTCTTTTTCACTCCCCTCGCCGGGGTTCTTTTCGCCTTTCCCTCACGGTACTGGTTCACTATCGGTCAGTCAGGAGTATTTAGCCTTGGAGGATGGTCCCCCCATATTCAGACAGGATACCACGTGTCCCGCCCTACTCATCGAGCTCACAGCACATGCAATTTTGTGTACGGGGCTGTCACCCTGTATCGCCGGCCTTTCCAGACCGTTCCACTACCACACATGCTGATTCAGGCTCTGGGCTGCTCCCCGTTCGCTCGCCGCTACTGGGGGAATCTCGGTTGATTTCTTTTCCTCGGGGTACTTAGATGTTTCAGTTCCCCCGGTTCGCCTCGTTAACCTATGGATTCAGTTAACGATAGTGCAACGAATTGCACTGGGTTTCCCCATTCGGACATCGCCGGCTATAACGGTTCATATCACCTTACCGACGCTTTTCGCAGATTAGCACGTCCTTCATCGCCTCTGACTGCCAGGGCATCCACCGTGTACGCTTAGTCGCTTAACCTCACAACCCGAAGATGTTTCTTTCGATTCATCATCGTGTTGCGAAAATTTGAGAGACTCGAACACACCATTAACAGTGTGTCGTTTCAATTTTCAGCTTGATCCAGATTTTTAAAGAGCAAAACTTCGCAGCGCACCCTTTCAGGTACACTCTGAAGTTTTCTTGATTACGTTCTACAGTATGGTGGAGCTATGCGGGATCGAACCGCAGACCTCCTGCGTGCAAAGCAGGCGCTCTCCCAGCTGAGCTATAGCCCCATACAGTGTAGTCAGAACCTCTGTACCGATAATTTTTCCTGAGACAAGGCGTGGAATGGCGAAGCATACTTAAAGTATGCGAGTCGTTTCACAACGCAGTATTCAGGGAAAATTTGGTAGGCCTGAGTGGACTTGAACCACCGACCTCACCCTTATCAGGGGTGCGCTCTAACCACCTGAGCTACAAGCCTGTAGAGGTTTTACTGCTCGTTTTTCATCAGACAATCTGTGTGGGCACTACAAAGGCAGGTTCTTTAAGGTAAGGAGGTGATCCAACCGCAGGTTCCCCTACGGTTACCTTGTTACGACTTCACCCCAGTCATGAATCACAAAGTGGTAAGCGCCCTCCCGAAGGTTAAGCTACCTACTTCTTTTGCAACCCACTCCCATGGTGTGACGGGCGGTGTGTACAAGGCCCGGGAACGTATTCACCGTGGCATTCTGATCCACGATTACTAGCGATTCCGACTTCATGGAGTCGAGTTGCAGACTCCAATCCGGACTACGACATACTTTATGAGGTCCGCTTGCTCTCGCGAGGTCGCTTCTCTTTGTATATGCCATTGTAGCACGTGTGTAGCCCTGGTCGTAAGGGCCATGATGACTTGACGTCATCCCCACCTTCCTCCAGTTTATCACTGGCAGTCTCCTTTGAGTTCCCGGCCGGACCGCTGGCAACAAAGGATAAGGGTTGCGCTCGTTGCGGGACTTAACCCAACATTTCACAACACGAGCTGACGACAGCCATGCAGCACCTGTCTCACAGTTCCCGAAGGCACCAAGGCATCTCTGCCAAGTTCTGTGGATGTCAAGACCAGGTAAGGTTCTTCGCGTTGCATCGAATTAAACCACATGCTCCACCGCTTGTGCGGGCCCCCGTCAATTCATTTGAGTTTTAACCTTGCGGCCGTACTCCCCAGGCGGTCTATTTAACGCGTTAGCTCCGGAAGCCACGCCTCAAGGGCACAACCTCCAAATAGACATCGTTTACGGCGTGGACTACCAGGGTATCTAATCCTGTTTGCTCCCCACGCTTTCGCACCTGAGCGTCAGTCTTCGTCCAGGGGGCCGCCTTCGCCACCGGTATTCCTCCAGATCTCTACGCATTTCACCGCTACACCTGGAATTCTACCCCCCTCTACGAGACTCAAGCCTGCCAGTTTCGAATGCAGTTCCCAGGTTGAGCCCGGGGATTTCACATCCGACTTGACAGACCGCCTGCGTGCGCTTTACGCCCAGTAATTCCGATTAACGCTTGCACCCTCCGTATTACCGCGGCTGCTGGCACGGAGTTAGCCGGTGCTTCTTCTGCGGGTAACGTCAATGGCTAAGGTTATTAACCTTAACCCCTTCCTCCCCGCTGAAAGTACTTTACAACCCGAAGGCCTTCTTCATACACGCGGCATGGCTGCATCAGGCTTGCGCCCATTGTGCAATATTCCCCACTGCTGCCTCCCGTAGGAGTCTGGACCGTGTCTCAGTTCCAGTGTGGCTGGTCATCCTCTCAGACCAGCTAGGGATCGTCGCCTTGGTGAGCCGTTACCTCACCAACAAGCTAATCCCATCTGGGCACATCCGATGGCAAGAGGCCCGAAGGTCCCCCTCTTTGGTCTTGCGACATTATGCGGTATTAGCTACCGTTTCCAGTAGTTATCCCCCTCCATCGGGCAGTTTCCCAGACATTACTCACCCGTCCGCCACTCGTCAGCAAAGCAGCAAGCTGCTTCCTGTTACCGTTCGACTTGCATGTGTTAGGCCTGCCGCCAGCGTTCAATCTGAGCCATGATCAAACTCTTCAATTTAAGTTTGATGCTCTTAGAATTAAACGTCGTAATGAATTACGTGTTCACTCTTTGAGACTTGGTATTCATTTTTCGTCTTGCGACGTTAAGAATCCATGTCACTCTGAGTGCCCACACAGATTGTCTGATAAATTGTTAAAGAGCAGTGCCGCTTCGCTTTTTCTCAGCGGCGCGGGGTGTGCATAATACGCTTTCCCGCTTCAGAGTCAAGCATTTATTTTGCTTTTCTCTGTCGGTGTTCATCACTGGTTTTCACCGGAGAACCCTGCTGACCCGGCGGCTTGCGTGCCGTTGTTCCGTGTCAGTGGAGGCGCATTATAGGGAGTTATTTCGGGCTGACAAGGGGAAATTTAAAATAATTTTCCGAGTGCGCATTTTTTATTCTTTGCGTTTATTTAACCACCGAATCGGGGGTTAACTGGGCGATTTCGCGGGCAAAACTCGCCACTTGCTCCCAGTCGGTATAGATAACTTCTTTGCGCGTATCCGTTTCGCCGCCCGACATTTTCATAATGAGTTGAATCATCATGCGATCATACCAGCGATAGCGTGGGTACAGCAGCGCCCCGGCGATAACCGCAGAACGGTCTGGCCGCCACTGTGAGTTCATTAAAAACTTGCGCGCGTAGCTGTTGGTCTGCGGCGTCCGCTTTTCCGGTTTACGCGCCACCAGGTTGACGGAGTAAAACGCGCTTGGCATGTGATTCAGTCGCGTCGCATGTTTTTTCACAAACTCGAGAAATGCAGAATGATAATGTCCATAACGAATGGATGCGCCAATAACTACACGATCATAGCGTTCCCAGTCAGGCTCTTCGGTACGATGCAGATTAACGACATCCGTACAAACGCCAAGCTCTTTGAGTTCTGACGCCAGATAAGCGGCGATTTCCCGGGTCTGTCCATCGCGAGATGAGAAAAGAATCAGTGTTTTCACGTGTTACTCCATTATTCACGCCAGAAGGTCGGGGTAAAAAGTACCAGCAAAGTGAAGACTTCCAGACGACCGAACAGCATATTGGCAATCAGGATCCATTTTGCCACTGGATTCATACTGGCAAAGTTGTCCGCCACGACGCCCAGTCCGGGCCCAAGGTTGTTCAACGTCGCCACCACGGAAGCAAAGGCCGAGAAATCGTCCACACCAGTCGCGATAATCGCCAGCATACTGACAATAAAAACCAGCGCATACGCCGAGAAAAATCCCCAGACCGCTTCAAGAATACGCTCCGGCAGCGCGCGATTCCCCAGTTTGATGCTATAGACCGCATTGGGATGCACCAGGCGCTTCAGCTCGCGGTTCCCCTGTTTGAACAGCAAGAGGATACGGATAACCTTCAGTCCCCCGCCCGTTGACCCTGCACAGCCGCCGATAAACGCAGAACATAGCAGCAATACCGGCAGGAAAAGCGGCCAGCGCGCAATACTGTCGGTGGTAAATCCGGCCGTAGTCGCCATCGACACCACCTGGAAAAAGGCCTGATTGAGCGTCGTCAGTGCGGAGTTATAGATGTTATGGAACCAGAGCACTAATGTGCAGATGACCACCAGTGTCAGTTGGACGCCAATGAACATGCGAAATTCGGGGTCACGCCAGTAAACCTTCAGGCTGCGGCCACTCAGTAACGAGAAGTGCAGACCATAGTTACAGCCGGAGATTAATAAGAAGATAGCGATGATAGTGTTAATCGTTGGGCTGTCAAAATAACCCACGCTGGCATCATGGGTAGAAAACCCGCCGATCGCGATAGTAGCGAAACTGTGTCCGATGGCGTCAAACGCTGGCATGCCGGCAAACCACAGCGCCAGCGCGCAGGCGACCGTCAGCAGGACGTAGATCAGCCACAGCGTTTTTGCCGTTTCGGCAATACGCGGGCGCATCTTGTTATCTTTCAGAGGCCCTGGCATTTCAGCGCGATAGAGTTGCATCCCACCGACGCCGAGTATCGGCAAGATCGCGACGGCCAGCACAATGATTCCCATCCCACCGAACCATTGCAGCATCTGGCGATAAAAGAGGATCGCATGCGGCAGCGAATCCAGCCCCACCAGCGTGGTAGCGCCGGTCGTGGTCAGTCCGGAGAATGATTCGAAAAACGCATCGGTAATCGTGAGGTTCGGGCTTTCAGAAAAAATGAAGGGTAAAGCACCCACGCTACCCAACACGGTCCAGAACAGTACCACGATCAGAAACCCTTCACGGGATTTCAGTTCGCCTTTCTCACGACGGTTCGGCCACCACAACATGGAGCCAATCACCAGTGCGACAAAAAAGGTTTGCGTAAATGCGCGTCCCGCCCCATCACGATAGATAAGCGCTACCAGCCCCGGGAGGATCATCGTGCCCGAAAATAAGATAACCAGTAGTCCTACAATTCGGGTAATGGCGCGAAAATGCATCTCTGCCGCTTCCTTAGTTCTTCAAAATGAGGTGGGGATTATTCTTCAATCGCTAACAATTGCAATGAACCACGACTAAAATCCGCCAGCTTTGCTGAAAATTCATCCACTTTCGCATAAGGAAGCGCCACCCGTAACCGAACGAATGCCTGGTAATCACTGGTGACGATTTTGCCGCCATATTGACCCAGAAGTGCTTCAACGCCAGCCAACTGCGCGTACTCACACTGCAAAGTATATTCGGTTAATGGCGTCTTGCGCTGTGTCGTTAACTGACGCAATGCCTGGTTTACGCCACCGCCGTAGGCTTTAACCAGTCCGCCGGTGCCGAGTAAGATCCCGCCGTAATAGCGCACCACAACGGCGGTAATTTCCCCAACGCCGCTGCCCATCAACTGCGCGAGCATCGGCTTGCCTGCCGTTCCCGCCGGTTCACCATCATCTGAAAAGCCCAATTGCTGCGAATCATCCGGCGCTCCCGCCACCCACGCCACGCAATGGTGACGGGCGTCCGGGTGCTCCGCTCTGACTGATTCCACAAACGCTTTTGCCGCCTCTACGCCATCGGTATGCGCCAACAACGTAATGAAGCGGCTTTTTTTGATCTCTTCGACAACGGTGACCGGCGCCGCAGGGATTAACCAACTGTCCATTACGCCAGTTTCAGATCCCGCGTCATGTTTTCAACGTTGTTCTCGTGGATCACCACGTTATCTTCAATACGAATACCACCAAACGGTTTCAGCGCTTCAATTTTCTGCCAGTTGAAGTGTTTGCTGAACTGCCCTTCACGCCACGGCGCGAGCAGCGATTCGATGAAGTAAAAGCCCGGTTCAATGGTCAACACCATGCCCGGCTGGAGCACACGGGTGCAGCGCAGATACGGATATTTGGACGGCGCGGCGAGATGCGTACCGGTGTCATCCTGCATAAAGCCCGCAACATCATGCACCTGCAGGCCCAGCGGATGGCCGATCCCGTGCGGCATAAACGGTCCGGTGAGATCGTTTTCGACCATCGCCTCTTCGCTCATGTCGGTGACGAGCTGATGCTTACGCAGCAGTTTTGCAATACGCTGATGGAACTGAACATGATAATCCACATAGCTGACACCCGCTTTCATGGTGGCAATCAGCGCCAGCTGTTCGTCATTCACATCTTTCACTAACTGCGCATACTCATTGTCGCTTTTCGCCGACCAGGTACGGGTCAGGTCTGCGGCATAACCGTTGTACTCCGCACCGGCATCCAGCAAGAAGCTGCGGATTTCAGACGGTGCCTGATGATCCAGCTTCGTATAATGCAAAACCGACGCATGCTCGTTCAGCGCCACGATATTGCTGTACGGCACATCGGTGTCGCGGTGACCGGTCGCAGTCAGATAGGCCAGGTTGATATCGAACTCGCTCATCCCCGAACGGAAGGCTTCTTCCGCCGCACGGTGTCCATTCACCGCCATTTTCTGCGCTTCGCGCATGCAGGCCAGTTCGTAGTCCGTTTTGTAGGCGCGGTAATAGTGCAGATAGTCGATCACCCCTTTCGGGTTGATATTGCTGGCGGCGATCTCCAGTTGCAACGCACGCTCTGGAACCGGGCCGATATAACCAATATTGCCGCGCGCGGCAGGCAGTTGACTGCCAATGCCATCCGCCTTCGGCAGGGCAATCACCTCAACTTCTTCAGTCCAGAAGGAGGTCGGCAGCGGTTCAACGTTGTGCCAGTAATCGACCGGCAAGTAAAACCACAGTTTGGGTTTGTTCACCCCATCAACCAGCAACCAGCAGTTGGGAACCTGAGTCACCGGCACCCAGGCTTTAAACTGCGGATTAACCTTAAACGGGTAAGGATGATCGTCGAGAAAAACGTTAACCAGCTCGCCGGAGTGAATAAGCAGCGCATCAAGCTTAAAGCGTTCCAACGCATCACGCGTCCGTTCTTGTAAGGTAACGATATGATTTTTATAGAGTGCGGCCAGTGATTCCATTTTCTATCCTTCTGTTTTTTTCGACCTCAAGTCTCCGCATCTTAGCACATCGATTCACGAGAGCGTGATTTCTACCAGGTGTGATCGGATCGGCATTTTTTTAATCAGTCATTTGCATTTTATTAACATAAAATACACACTTCGCTTCATCTGGTATGACCAGATCACCTTGCGGATTCAGGAGACTGACATGCTTTACAAAGGCGACAACCTGTACCTCGACTGGCTGGAAGATGGCATCGCCGAACTGGTGTTCGATGCCCCAGGCTCAGTGAACAAACTCGACACGGCAACCGTCGCCAGCCTCGGCCAGGCGCTGGACGTACTGGAAAAACAAACAGATTTAAAAGGGCTGCTGCTGCGTTCGAATAAAGCAGCCTTTATCGTCGGTGCCGATATCACCGAATTCCTTTCGCTGTTTCTCGTTCCCGAAGAACAGCTCAGCCAGTGGTTGCATTTCGCCAACAGCGTCTTTAACCGTCTGGAAGATCTGCCGGTCCCCACTCTCTCTGCGGTTAACGGCTATGCGTTAGGTGGCGGCTGCGAATGCGTACTGGCGACCGATTACCGCCTGGCGACGCCGGATCTGCGTATCGGTCTGCCAGAAACAAAGCTGGGCATCATGCCAGGCTTTGGCGGTTCCGTACGTATGCCGCGCATGTTAGGCGCGGACAGCGCACTGGAGATCATTGCTGCCGGTAAAGACGTTGGTGCTGAACAGGCGCTGAAAATCGGTCTGGTCGATGGCGTCGTGAAAGCGGAAAAACTGATTGAAGGCGCAAAAGCAGTTTTACGTCAGGCCATCAGCGGCGATCTGGACTGGAAAGCGAAGCGTCAGCCGAAGCTGGAACCGCTGAAGCTCAGCAAAATTGAAGCTGCCATGAGCTTCACCATTGCCAAAGGCATGGTCGCGCAAACGGCAGGCAAACATTACCCGGCCCCGATGACTGCAGTGAAAACCATTGAAGCCGCCGCGCGTTTTGGCCGTGAAGAAGCGCTTAATCTGGAAAACAAAAGTTTTGTTCCGCTGGCGCACACCAATGAAGCCCGCGCGTTGGTCGGTATCTTCCTTAACGACCAATATGTGAAAGGCAAAGCGAAGAAGCTGACCAAAGACGTTGAGACGCCAAAACAGGCTGCTGTGCTGGGCGCAGGCATTATGGGCGGCGGTATCGCGTATCAGTCGGCGTGGAAAGGCGTGCCGGTTATCATGAAAGATATCAACGACAAATCCCTGACCCTCGGAATGACCGAAGCGGCTAAGCTGCTGAACAAACAGCTTGAGCGCGGCAAAATTGACGGTCTGAAGATGGCGGGCGTGATTTCGACCATTCACCCTACGCTGGACTATGCCGGTTTTGATCGCGTGGACGTCGTGGTCGAAGCCGTGGTTGAAAACCCGAAAGTCAAAAAAGCGGTGCTGTCCGAAACGGAAGACAAGGTTCGCCCGGATACCGTGCTGGCCTCTAACACCTCCACCATTCCCATCAGTGAACTGGCAAGCGTGCTGAAACGCCCGGAAAATTTCTGCGGGATGCATTTCTTTAACCCGGTTCACCGGATGCCGCTGGTTGAGATCATTCGTGGCGAGAAAAGCGCCGATGAAACCATCGCGAAAGTAGTCGCCTGGGCAAGCAAAATGGGCAAAACACCGATTGTGGTGAACGACTGCCCTGGCTTCTTTGTAAACCGCGTACTGTTCGCTTACTTCGCGGGATTCAGCCAGTTGCTGCGCGACGGAGCGGACTTCCGCAAAGTCGACAAGGTCATGGAAAAACAGTTCGGCTGGCCGATGGGCCCGGCATACCTGCTTGATGTTGTCGGCATTGATACAGCGCATCACGCGCAGGCCGTGATGTCCGCAGGCTTCCCGCAGCGGATGCAAAAAGATTATCGCGACGCGATCGATGCGCTGTTTGACGCCAGTCGTTTTGGTCAGAAAAACGGTCTGGGCTTCTGGCGCTATAAAGAAGACAACAAAGGTAAGCCGAAGAAAGAAGAGGATGCCACCGTTGATGACCTGCTGGCTGACGTCAGTAACGCGAAGCGTGATTTCAGCGAAGACGAAATTATCGCCCGTATGATGATCCCGATGGTCAACGAAGTGGTGCGCTGTCTCGAAGAAGGCATTATCGCCAGTCCGGCAGAGGCCGATATGGCACTGGTTTACGGTCTGGGCTTCCCTCCGTTCCACGGCGGCGCGTTCCGCTGGCTGGATACGCTCGGCAGCGCGAAGTTTCTCGATATGGCGCAACAGTATCAGCACCTCGGTCCGTTATACGACGTTCCGGAAGGTCTGCGTAATAAAGCGCGTCATAACGAACCGTATTATCCCCCGGTTGAGCCTGCCCGTCCGGTCGGCGACCTGAAAACGGCTTAAGGAGTCACAATGGAACAGGTTGTAATTGTTGATGCGATCCGTACCCCGATGGGCCGTTCGAAAGGGGGCGCGTTTCGCAACGTGCGTGCGGAAGATCTCTCCGCACATTTGATGCGTAGTCTGCTGGCGCGTAATCCGGCGCTTGAAGCGGCGGCGCTTGATGACATCTACTGGGGTTGCGTGCAGCAGACGCTGGAGCAGGGCTTTAACATCGCCCGTAACGCGGCGCTGCTGGCGGAAGTTCCACACTCCGTTCCGGCGGTGACCGTCAACCGTCTGTGCGGCTCTTCCATGCAGGCATTGCATGACGCCGCACGAATGATCATGACCGGTGATGCGCAGGCCTGTCTGGTGGGTGGCGTGGAGCATATGGGCCATGTGCCGATGAGCCACGGCGTCGATTTTCACCCAGGTCTGAGCCGTAACGTCGCCAAAGCGGCGGGCATGATGGGACTAACGGCGGAGATGCTCTCACGCATGCACGGCATCAGCCGTGAAATGCAGGATGCCTTTGCCGCACGTTCACACGCCCGCGCCTGGGCCGCCACGCAGTCCGGCGCGTTTAAGAACGAAATTATCCCAACCGGTGGGCATGACGCCGATGGCGTGCTGAAGCAGTTTAACTACGACGAAGTGATCCGTCCGGAAACCACGGTTGAAGCGTTATCTACCCTGCGTCCGGCGTTTGACCCGGTCAGCGGCACGGTCACCGCAGGAACCTCTTCTGCACTCTCCGATGGTGCCGCCGCCATGCTGGTGATGAGCGCGAGTCGTGCACGCGAGTTAGGTCTGAAACCACGCGCCCGCGTGCGCTCAATGGCGGTGGTCGGTTGTGATCCTTCCATCATGGGATACGGTCCGGTTCCGGCGTCGAAACTGGCGCTGAAAAAAGCGGGGCTTTCGGCCAGTGATATCGGTTTGTTTGAGATGAACGAAGCGTTTGCTGCGCAGATCCTGCCGTGTATTAAAGATCTGGGGTTAATGGAGCAGATTGACGAGAAGATCAACCTTAACGGCGGCGCGATCGCGCTCGGTCACCCGTTGGGTTGTTCTGGCGCGCGTATCAGCACCACGTTGTTGAACCTGATGGAACGCAAAGATGTCCAGTTCGGCCTGGCGACGATGTGTATTGGGTTGGGTCAGGGTATCGCGACCGTGTTTGAGCGGGTGTAAAGATATTCACTCATTGTCGGCCGGGTAAGCGAAGCGCCCCCGGCTCGATTGCCGGATGGCGACGCTAAAGCATCTCATCCGGCCTACAACGAAAACGTCACGGTATAACCATTTAGTTGCCGTTCTTCCCGCCTGTCAGGGGCGGGTTTTTTCTTCTTCGTTTCTCTTCTTAGATAAATGAGAACGCATCGCCAAACAGACGATCTTCACGTGCGCTGCGCTCATTACAGAACAGGTCACGCGCGATTTTCGCCATCTCAAAACGTCCGGCAATGTAGATGTCATGATCGGCCAGCGTTCCGTGATCCTGCATCACCGCCGTTAAGACCGTCCCTGTACGTCCACGCCAGCCGGCTTCCGGTTGTTCCACCACGGCTTCGACGCGCAGATTGGGATGGTTGACAGAGAGCGCTTCAAGTTCAGAGAGATCGTAGAGATGCTTCTCTTCACGTCCCCCCCAGTAAATCGTGACCTCACGATTAGGATTATGCGCCAGCGCCGTCAGCAGAATGGAACGGGCGTAGGAAAAACCCGTACCACCAGCAATCAGGATCAGCGGACGCTCTTCATCGTCACGCAGCCATGCGTCGCCGTGCGGGATATCTATCGTTATCTCATGGTCTTTCAGGATGCGATCCATCACTGCTTTGGCATAGAGATTAATTTCTGACGCGCCAATGTGGAGCTCAATAAAACCCTGCTCATCCGGCGTAGAGGCCATCGAGAACGGACGTTTATCCCGCTCATCCATCACGACCATCAAATATTGACCGGCACGAAAGGAAAATGCCGCGTCGGGTACTAAACGAACACGGTATACGGTATCAGTGATAGCTTCTACCGAGGTCACTTTACAGCTTAAGGTTGTCATGCGCTCCCTCTATGGGTCTGTAGGGCAAAACGAGCGCCTCAGGCGCCTTTACCGTCATTAAAGATGGCCAGTTCATCCCAAATCGCATCAATGCGGGCGGTCACGTCGGGGTCTTTTTTAATTGGACGTCCCCACTCGCGTTGGGTTTCACCTGGCCATTTGTTCGTGGCATCCAGCCCCATTTTTGAACCCAGACCGGAGACCGGCGAGGCAAAATCCAGATAATCAATTGGCGTATTTTCTACCAGCACCGTGTCCCTGGCCGGGTCCATACGGGTGGTAATCGCCCAAATCACATCGTTCCAGTCGCGTGCATTGACGTCATCATCACAGACGATAACAAATTTGGTGTACATAAACTGGCGTAAAAATGACCAGACACCCATCATGACGCGTTTCGCATGCCCCGCGTACTGTTTTTTAATCGTGACGACGGCAAGGCGATAAGAGCACCCTTCCGGCGGCAGGTAAAAATCGACGATTTCCGGGAACTGTTTTTGCAGAATCGGCACAAACACTTCATTTAGCGCAACGCCAAGTACGGCAGGCTCATCCGGCGGACGACCGGTGTAGGTCGAATGGTAAATCGCATCTTCACGCTGGGTAATATGCGTGACGGTAAAGACCGGGAAGCTATCCACTTCATTGTAATACCCCGTATGGTCGCCATACGGGCCTTCCGGCGCCATTTCACCCGGATCGATATACCCTTCCAACACAATTTCCGCACTGGCAGGCACTTCAAGATCGTTAGACAGGCATTTAACCACTTCGGTTTTCGTACCGCGCAGCAGACCGGCAAAGGCGTACTCTGAGAGTGTGTCTGGTACCGGCGTCACCGCGCCAAGAATGGTGGCAGGATCGGCGCCTAAGGCGACAGACACCGGGAAACGTTCACCCGGATGCGCCGCACACCACTCCTGATAATCAAGCGCGCCGCCACGATGGGACAGCCAGCGCATGATCAATTTATTTTTGCCAATCAACTGCTGGCGATAAATCCCCAGATTCTGCCGCTCTTTATGCGGGCCACGCGTGACGGTCAGCCCCCAGGTGATGAGCGGCGCGGCATCTTCTGGCCAGCAGGTCATAATGGGAATTCGGTTTAAATCGACGTCATCGCCAGAGATGATTTTTTGCTGACAAGGCGCACCGCGCAGTCGCTTCGTCGGCATATTCAGCACCTGTTTGAACTGCGGCAGTTTATCAAACAGATCGCGGAAGCCCTTCGGCGGCTCCGGTTCTTTCAAAAAGGCCAGTAATTTACCCACTTCCCGCAGCGCAGAGACATCATCCTGCCCCATGCCCATCGCGACACGCTTTGGCGTACCAAACAGGTTACACAACACTGGCATTGAATAGCCTTTGGGGTTTTCAAACAGCAGCGCAGGGCCACCGGCACGTAACGTGCGGTCGGCAATTTCTGTGATTTCCAGATATGGATCCACTTCAAGCGTAATGCGTTTGAGTTCACCCTGTTGTTCAAGCAGCGTCAGGAAGTCGCGTAAATCGTGATATTTCATGGCGTCCATTGTGGCCTCTTCGTAAGCGCCTCATTATACGGCGTTCATCATCGTGATGCTGTATTTTTGTTAAATTAGCGTGAACTCTGGCGGCCCACCGCCGCCACCGGGATTATAATTAACTTCACGCCTTACATTTGCTATGCTTGCGCCCCGAATAAGCGGATAAGAGCCATTATGCAATCCTGGTATTTACTGTACTGCAAACGCGGGCAACTTCAGCGTGCTCAGGAACACCTCGAAAGACAGGCAGTGAGCTGCCTGACACCGATGATCACTCTGGAAAAAATGGTGCGTGGAAAACGTACTGCAGTCAGCGAACCCCTGTTCCCTAACTATCTGTTCGTGGAATTTGACCCGGAAGTGATTCATACCACGACGATCAATGCCACGCGCGGCGTCAGCCATTTTGTCCGCTTTGGCGCATCACCGGCAATTGTCCCTGCTACGGTGATTCACCAGCTCTCCGTCTATAAGCCAGAAGGCATTGTCGACCCTGAAACGCCTTACCCCGGCGACCGAGTGGTCATCACGGAAGGGGCTTTTGAAGGCCTGCAGGCGATCTTCACTGAACCGGACGGTGAAGCGCGTTCCATGCTGCTGCTCAACCTGTTGAATAAAGAGGTGAAGCAGAGCGTGAAAAACACCGGTTTCCGTAAGCTTTAACGGCGACTTAAAACGACATTCCAAACAGTTTCCTGACGTTCGCATCCGTTGTGGCGGAAAGCCACTGCGGATCGTCTCCGCGCCCGTGGGCGATACGCTCAAGAATATGTGGCAGATATGCCGGTTCGTTACGTCGCGATGCGGGTTTCGGCGAGAGATCGCGCGGCAACAGATACGGCGCATCGGTTTCAATCAGCAACTGTTCGGCCGGAATAAACGGTAGCAATTCGCGCAGTTCCAGCCCACGACGCTCATCACAGACCCAGCCTGTAATGCCGATATGTAATCCTCTGTCGATACAGTCCTGCATTTCTTCACGCGTGCCGGTAAAGCAGTGCAGCACCGCACCCGGGAGTTTGTCCAGCCACGGATCCAGCAGCGTCAGAAATCGTGCATGCGCATCACGACAATGCATAAAAACCGGCATCTGTAACTCAGCAGCGATACGCAACTGCGCGTCAAACGCCCGCTCTTGTTCCTGCGGAGTGGAAAAATTACGATTGAAATCAAGGCCACATTCGCCAATCGCCACGACCTCAGGCATTGACGCCAGCGCCACAATCGCCTCCTCTGTGGCAGGCTGCCACTGGCTACTGTCGTGCGGGTGAACACCGGCCGTCGACCAACAGTGAGGATAAATGTGCGCCAGTCGTTGCGCCTGTTGGCTTTCATGCAGGTTTGTTCCGGTGAGAAGCAGGCCCTTCACGCCAGCGGCCCTCGCGCGAGCCACAACCTCATCACGGTCTTTTAAAAACTGCGAGCTGGTTAAATTAACGCCGATATCAAACATGCTTCGCTCCATATGACAACCGCCCTGGCGGGCGGTTGAATTTACTCTTCTGTCTTCTCGGCTTTCTCAGCTTCGGCTTCTGATTCCGCCTCGTTATCTTCATCCCGTGTCTGTCGCTTACCGACATAGAAACGTGAGAAGAAAACGCCGACCTCAAACAGGAAGTACATCGGAATCGCCAGTAACGTCTGCGAAAAAACATCCGGCGGCGTCAGCAACATCCCTACCACAAACGCGCCAACTAACACATAAGGCCGTTTTTTACGCAAATCTTCCGGTGTCGTCACCCCCATCCAGCAAAGCAGCACGATGGCAACGGGCACCTCAAACGAGACCCCGAACGCCATAAACAGCGCCATGACAAAGCTCAGATAGCTGGCAATATCCGTCGAGACCTGCACGCCTTCCGGCGCGGTATTGGCAAGGAAGCCAAACGCCAGCGGGAACACGACAAAGTAGGCAAACGCCATGCCGATATAGAACAGTAACGAGCTGGAGATCAGTAACGGCACCACCATGCGGCGTTCATGCTTATACAGCGCTGGCGCGATAAACGCCCAGACCTGATAAAGGATCACCGGCGCTGACAGGATCAGCGACACCATGAAGGTTAATTTGATCGGGGTGAAGAACGGTGATGCGACATCCGTCGCGATCATGGTTGCGCCCTGCGGCAACTGTTTGATAAGCGGCGAGGAAACCAGGTGATAGATGTCATTGGCAAAATAGACCAATGCCAGAAAAATCACGATAACCGCAATAATGCAGTTAAGCAGACGTTTACGCAGCTCAATCAGGTGCGTGATAAGCGGTTGAGTATCTTCTACAGCCATGTTTACGGTTTATCACTCGACGTAGGGGAGGAGCCAGCAACAGGGGCAGCGGTTTTCGGTTCAGCGTCCTTCACGTTGACGGCAGGAGACGTCTCCCCGACAATCTCAGGAGCCTGTTCCGGTGCGCTGGCCTGGACTTCAGCAGTAGCGGGCGTGACCCCTTCATGCTGTTCTTCGTTCCCTTTCACCACCGGGTTATGGATGGTGTGCGCTTCGTCGCTCGCTTTTTCGGGCTCGTTCGCGCTATAGGAACGTTTCATTGACTCCGCCGCCTGGCGCAGTTCATCCATTGAGGCTTTCAGCTCGGGAGTCAGATTTTCCAGGCTCGCTTTCTCAACCTTTTTCAGGCTGTCCTGAAACTCCTGGAGCTTAAGCTCCTGGGTCAGTTCATTCTGAACGGTGGTCGCAAGGGATCGCAATGCGCGTACCCAGCCAGCTATCGTTTTGACGGCTACCGGCAATCGCTGCGGCCCCAGTACGACGAGGCCGATAATAAACACCAGTAACAGTTCGCTAAAGCCGATATCAAACACGAATTACACCTGCTCTTTATCGTGGCTTTTCGCGTCTTCTTTTTTCGCCGTTTCTTTAGCAGCGTCTGCCGGTTTGTCAGTAATAGACTTCGCGGTAAAGTCAGCGTCCTGACTGGCTTTATCCTGTTTAGCATCATCATCACTCATGGCTTTTTTGAAGCCTTTGATGGATGCGCCAAGATCGGAACCGATGGAGCCGAGCTTCTTGGTGCCAAACAACAGTACAACGATGACGGCAATGATCACCAACTGCCAAATACTGATACCACCCATACATGTTCCTCTGTGATAGATGATGAATTAATAAGGCCGTAGTATACGTTACCCGGCCTGCCTTGAGCGATGAAAAAATCAGCGAGTTTTGCGCCAGCCGACAATCCAGGCGACCAGACCGCCTGCCATCAACCAGCCGGGCATATAGCCCCATTCAGGACGATTAATCAACAGGAATGTCCCACTCAATAGTAACGTGGCTCCAATTCCCAATAAGTAACGGGATTGGCCCTGACGCACATGATTCTCCTGAAGCTCGCGCGCAATCTTATCAACACTGTGCTGTAAATATTTGCCCTGGCGCAAACTGTCGTACACCAGTTCAGGGAGTTCTGGCATTTTTTCGACCCAGAACGGCGCTTTTTCCTTAAATGCCCTGACCAGCGCCGGAATACCGACCTGATCTTTAATCCATGATTCCAGAAAAGGCTTCGCCGTTTTCCAGAGATCCAACTGCGGATACAGCTGACGTCCTACGCCCTCAACATACAGTAATGTCTTCTGCAACAATACCAGTTGAGGCTGCACTTCCATGTTAAATCGACGCGCCGTATTGAAAAGGTTTAACAAAACGTGACCAAACGAGATTTCTGCTAGCGGTTTCTCGAAGATAGGCTCGCATACGGTACGAATCGCAAACTCAAACTCTTCAACGTTGGTATCCGGCGGAACCCAGCCTGAATCAACATGCAGTTCCGCAACCTTGCGGTAATCACGATTAAAGAACGCGATAAAGTTCTCCGCCAGGTAACGCTTATCTTCCTTATTTAAGGAGCCGACAATGCCGCAATCAATGCCAATATATTTCGGGTTTTCGGGGTGTTCATAACTGACAAAGATGTTTCCGGGATGCATATCCGCGTGGAAAAAGCTGTCGCGAAACACCTGAGTGAAGAAAACCTGCACGCCGCGCTCCGCCAGCAACTTCATGTTGGTGCCGTTTTTCTCCAGCGTCACCACATCGGAAACCGGGATGCCATAGATGCGTTCCATCACCATCATATTCTCACTGCAGTAGTCAGAATAAACTTCCGGGATGTAGAGCATGGGGCTGTCTTCAAAGTTCCGCCGTAGCTGAATGGCGTTGGCCGATTCGCGCAACAGGTTCAGCTCATCAATCAGTGTTTTTTCATATTCCCGCACCACTTCCGTCGGGCGCAGACGGCGACCGTCCGGTAGCAAGCGCGGCACCCAGCGGGCAAGACGATAAATCAGTCGTAGATCCGCTTTGATAACCGGCAGGATGTCAGGACGTATGACTTTGATGACGACCTCTTTGCCGTTCGATTTCAGTCTCGCCGTATGCACCTGAGCAATTGACGCCGACGCCAGCGGCTGAATCTCGAATTCATCAAACCAGGCTTCAACGGGCAGTCCGCCCATCGCTTCTTCGATTTGCGCTTTCGCCAGCTTGCCATCGAAGGGGGCGACTTTGTCCTGTAACAACGCCAGTTGATCGGCGATATGCGGAGGGAAGAGATCGCGGCGAGTTGAGAGCATTTGACCAAACTTGATCCACACCGGCCCTAACTCCTGCAGAGCCAGTCTCAGTCGCTCTCCCAATAATTTGTCTTTATGCCGGTTTGGCATCCAGAACAGGCAGTAACGCCATAACCGCAGCGGCAGCGTGATCCGCATTTTGGGGATGAGTTCATCAAGTCCGTAACTTAAAAAAGTGCGAATGATGAAATACAGGCGCCGTACTTCACCTGGCGTCATTTAGCCTCCAGTTTTTCCAGCCGCCGGGTCAGCGCATCGACAGCGCGTTCCACCGCTGCCGTTTCTTCCGCGAACCAGGCAACCTCTAACGGTCCGGGTGCCATTCGCCACTCTTCCGTAATGGCTTCGGCAACATAACGTTGCTGACGTTGGATCCCGTGACGGAGAAATTTTGCCCCGCCGCGCAGGGCTTTGCTGATCCCTTCCGCCGCGATGTCGCCGGTATAAGGCGCCAGCAGTTCAGCAGGATCGAATTCCGCCAGGTCGGCAAGGGCAACGAAATTTTGCACAACCTGAATATCACCCTGCACTTCCAGTTCGCCACTGCGAATCAGCGCAGCCAGTTGCTGGCGGTCACGTAATTTTGGCAATACGCTGGCATGAGTGATCACCGTACAATCGGCCTCGCCAGCCCACTCGCCCAGCACGTCAACCTGGCGTTCGCTGAACAACAGAATTAATGATGTCGAAAAGCCTTTTAGCTCTACACGCAGCACTTTTCCCAGCAGACGCGCTCGCGCCGTTTTCAACGCCGACGAACGATACAGGAATGAATTAAGCAAACTTTCCATTCCTGCAGTCACTAAGGGTTTAAAAGGCATCCCCGTTCTCCTGTCAGAACTTATAGCCGCGATGTAGCGCAACCACACCCGCTGTCAGGTTGTAATAGTCGACACTTTCGAACCCGGCGTCCTGCATCATCGCTTTCAAGGTGTCCTGATCGGGATGCATACGGATGGATTCCGCCAGATAACGATAGCTATCGGCATCATTGGCGACCATTGAACCGATACGCGGCAGGATATGGAACGAGTAGGCGTCGTACGCTTTGCTCAGTGGCTCGATAATCGGTTTAGAGAATTCCAGCACCAGCAGACGACCACCTGGCTTCAGGACACGGAACATCGAGCGCAGGGCTTTGTCTTTGTCCGTGACGTTACGCAAACCGAAGGAAATAGTGATGCAGTCAAACGTATTGTCCGGGAACGGCAGCGCTTCCGCATTGGCCTGAACATATTCTACGTTGCCAATCACGCCGATATTGCGCAGCTTTTCACGACCCATTTTGAGCATTGAGTCATTGATGTCAGCCAGAATCACCTTGCCGGTCTCCCCGACCAGACGGGAGAATTTAGCCGTCAGATCGCCGGTTCCCCCGGCTAAATCCAGTACTGTCTGACCACGGCGGACGCCGCTACAGTCGATGGTGAAGCGCTTCCACAAACGATGGATGCCAAAAGACATCAAATCATTCATAACATCATATTTTGATGCCACAGAATGAAAAACGTGGGCCACCATGTCCGCTTTATGCTCTTTAGCGACAGTCTGAAAACCAAAGTGCGTCGTTTCTTGTGAATTATCCACCATCTCAGTGCCTGCTCATCAAAAAATTGTTCGAGAAGTGTAACAGATTGGGGCGCATTGCCCTACCCTTCTGCCCGTCCGGGTTACTCCGAACGGACTAATTCGATTGCTGCTTTATCCCGTCATCGTCGGAATAAGATGCATCTTCCTGCTCTTCAGGTACCGATCGCAACCGATACTCTTCATCCTGCGTTGTGGCCTGTTCCGCCAGTTCAGGGTTAATCTCGCGCTTAATTTCTACCCCTAAGCCGCGAAACGCTTCGGCCTGTGCCAGCACGTTGCCGCGCCCCGACGACAGCTTTTTCATCGCCTGACGATAGTTATCCTGCGCTTTGTCCAGACTCTGTCCGATGGAGGACATATCGTCGACAAACAGCCGCATCTTGTCATAGAGCTTACTCGCACGGTCCGCAATCTGTTGCGCATTACGGCTTTGATGTTCGTAACGCCAAAGATTCGCAATGGTTCGCAACGCCACCAGTAATGTCGTGGGACTGACCAGCATAATATTATTTTTAAGCGCTTCAGTAATCAGTTCGGGCTGTCGGTCGAGCGCTAACAGAAACGCGGGCTCCACCGGAATAAACATCAGCACGTAATCCAGCGTGCGCAGCCCCGGAAGCTGCTGGTAGTCCTTACGTCCCAACAGGCGAATATGGTTACGCACCGAAGCAATGTGTTCCTGAAGCGCACTTTCGCGGGTGTAATCGTCTTCCGCATTAAAATAGCGCTCATAGGCCACCAGCGTCATTTTGGCGTCGATCACCACATCTTTTCCCTGCGGTAAACGTACAATTACGTCGGGCTGCATGCGGGAACGAACGTCATTCTCGATACTGACCTGCGTTTCGTACTCATAACCTTCACGCAGTCCGGATGCTTCCAGCACACGGGTGAGTACGACTTCGCCCCAGTTCCCCTGCGTTTTATTATCGCCTTTTAGTGCACGCGTAAGGTTGACCGCTTCCTGGGCCATTTGTGCATTAAGCTGTTGGAGATTGCGAATTTCATGCGCCAGGGTGTGACGTTCTCGCGCTTCCTGACCAAAGCTGTCCTGAACCTGGCGACGGAAACCGTCCAGTTGTTCACGCAGCGGCGTCAGCAGACCATTCAGGCTCTGTCGGTTTTGCTCATCAATCCGGCGATTGCTTTGCTCAAAGATTCGGTTTGCCAGGTTTTCAAACTGTTCGCTCAGACGCTGCTCGCTGTTGATCATCTGGCGAATTTTATCTTCCGCATGCTGCTGTGTGGCTTCCATTCGCGTGGTCACTTCACGCAGATCCGCTTCCAGCGAGGTGTTAATGCTGCGCAGGCTACGTAATTCGTTATTGAGCAACTCGCACTCATCACGCCAGTGTTCACTTTGGGCAAGCTGTTGTTTGGCAGCACTTAATGCCGCAACCATCTCTTCACGTTCAGCGAATTGTTCGGCTTTCTGTTGCGCATGCTGATAGCTGGCTATCAGCCAGCCAAGCGCAATGCCCACCAGCGCAATAACCGCATAAATGATGATTGAGATATCCAAAATGCCTCCCGACGCCATACATCACCCGCACAAAATAGAATTGTGCTGTATAAACGTCCAGTTTTAAAGAACTTTCCTGCGAGGCGGTACGCAAATAATCGCGTAAAAGCAAAAGGCCGAACGCGTCGGCCTTTTTTACGGAAGAGAAGAGAATTAGATGAGACGACGTGCCGCTTCCACCACGATTTTCACCGCATGGCTTTCAGTTTGTTTCATCGTCTCTGCATTCGGGATCTCTTGCTGGGTACGGTTGACGATTACCCCCGCAACCATCCCGGCGCGCAGGCCCTGGCTTGCACACATGGTCAGCAGCGTGGCGGACTCCATTTCGTAGTTCATCACGCCCATTGACTGCCACTCTTCCATGGAGCCTTTGAAACGACGTACTACGCGACCGGAGAAAGTGTCGTAACGTTCCTGGCCTGGGTAGAAGGTGTCAGAAGATGCAGTTACGCCCACGTGAGTTGTGGCACCGATGGATTTTGCCGCTTCAACCAGCGCGGTGGTGCATTCAAAGTCAGCGACTGCCGGATACTCCATCGGCGCAAAGTGCAGGCTCGCACCATCCAGACGAACGGACGCCGTGGTGACCAGAACATCGCCGACATTGATATGCGGCTGAATGGCCCCCGTAGTGCCAATACGCAGGAAAGTACGAATGCCCAACTGAGCCAATTCTTCCACCGCTATAGAAGTTGATGGGCCGCCGATACCGGTCGAGCAGACGATGACGGCTTTACCATCCAGCTCTGCGCGCCAGGTAGTGAATTCACGATGAGATGCCAGTTTAACTGGCTTCTCCATCAGCGCGGCGATCTTTTCTACACGTTCCGGATCGCCAGGGACGATAGCCAGCGTAGCCCCTTGTAAATCGTTCTTGGTGAGGCCGAGATGAAAAACGTCAGACCTGGACATATAAAACTCCTCTGTGATTCGGTTTTTGTCAGAAGAAGCAAAAAGACACTTTACCGAAGGACTTAAGATATTTTCGTGACAGTCATCACCATGATGTAATTAAGTTGCATTAATTTGCCTACAAAAAGTGATCAACATCACATCAATAGCCCGACTTTCTCTTTCTTTGCACAAAAAGCGAGCCGTTTGAGGCAGTGTGAATGGTTAAAGGCTGTCTATAGTTAATAGTGCGCTATTTTTCTAAGGGTACGGAGAATACCATGACATCAACACCACAAACCGGTTTTGCACCTGCAGCATCCCCTATTGCCTCTACCTCAGTGCATACCCCAGACGACGCCATCGTCGCGGGGTTAACGTCAATCCCTTCCCAGGGAGACGATATGCCGGCGTTTCACGCTCGGCCGAAAAAGAGCGATGGCCCACTGCCTGTGGTCATTGTAGTGCAGGAAATCTTTGGCGTGCATGAACATATCCGCGACATCTGCCGTCGTCTGGCGCTGGACGGCTATTTGGCTATTGCGCCAGAACTCTACTTCCGCGAGGGCGATCCCAATGATTTCGCCGATATTCCCACGTTACTGAGCGGGCTGGTGGCGAAAGTGCCGGATTCTCAGGTTCTGGCCGATCTGGATCACGTCGCCAGTTGGGCGTCCCGCAACGGTGGCGATGTTCATCGTCTGATGATCACTGGCTTTTGTTGGGGCGGACGTATTACGTGGCTGTACGCGGCGCATAACCCGCAACTGAAAGCCGCTGTAGCCTGGTATGGGAAGTTGGTTGGCGATAAATCGTTGAATTCGCCGAAACATCCTGTCGATGTGGCGACCGATCTGAACGCCCCGGTGCTGGGTCTGTACGGCGGTCAGGATAACAGTATTTCACAGGAGAGCGTGGAGACTATGCGCCAGGCCTTACGCGCCGCTAACGCCAATACGGAGATTGTCGTCTATCCCGATGCCGGCCATGCCTTCAATGCCGACTACCGCTCGAGCTATCACGAAGAATCAGCCAAAGACGGCTGGCAAAGAATGCTGGCGTGGTTTGCGCAGTACGGAAGTAAGAAATAACACAGGTTTGAACCGCCACCCAACAACAGGCCCGGTGGCGACTTCGCCTTACCGGGCCCAGGAAGATCACGCCTGACGCAGATTCTGCGCGGCTTTCACCATGTTCGCCAGCGCGGCGCGGGTTTCCGACCAACCGCGGGTTTTCAGGCCGCAGTCCGGGTTTACCCACAGGCGTTCAGCCGGGATACGTTGTGCCGCTTTTTGCAACAGCGCCTCAATCCACTCTACGCTCGGGACATTCGGCGAGTGAATGTCATACACGCCCGGCCCGATTTCGTTCGGATAGTCGAACTCTTCGAACGACTCCAGCAGCTCCATGTCGGAACGTGAGGTTTCAATGGTGATCACGTCAGCATCCAGCGCGGCAATAGAATCCATGATGTCGTTAAACTCGCAGTAACACATGTGGGTGTGGATCTGGGTATCATCTTTCGCCACCGCCGCGTTGATGCGGAACGCTTCCACGCCCCACGCCAGATAAGCCGCCCAGTCGCTACGACGCAACGGCAGCCCTTCGCGCAGTGCGGGTTCATCAATCTGAATGATGCCAATGCCTGCCGCTTCCAGATCCGCCACCTCATCACGCAGTGCCAGCGCGATCTGTTTGGCGATGGTTTCGCGGGTGACGTCTTCACGCGGGAAGGACCAGCAGAGAATGGTCACCGGGCCGGTCAGCATGCCTTTTACCGGTTTGTCAGTCAGCGACTGAGCATACGTCGCCCATTCTACGGTGATCGCTTCCGGACGGCTGACGTCGCCGATCACCACCGGCGGTTTCACGCAGCGAGAGCCGTAACTCTGCACCCAGCCATTCTGGGTGAAAACAAAACCATCGAGGTGCTCACCGAAATATTCCACCATGTCGTTACGCTCGGCTTCACCGTGGACCAGCACGTCCAGGCCTAAGCGTTCCTGCTCAACAATCGCCTGCTTAATATGCTCCGCGATGCCAGTGCGATAGTTGTTAGCATCAAGCTGCCCTTTTTTGAAGTCCAGACGCAGGCCGCGGATTTCAGTAGTTTGCGGGAAAGAACCGATAGTGGTCGTCGGCCATGCAGGCAGGTTGAAGCGCGCACGCTGAGCCTCAGCGCGCACTTCGTACGGGTTCGCCCGCTGGCTGTCCTGCGCGGTGATGGCCGCCAGACGTTTTTGCACTGCTGCATTGTGCACACGGGTCGAGTGGCGACGCGCCTGAATCGGTGCGCTCCATTCGGCGATGGCGGCGGTATCGCCGCTGTTCAGCGCATCGCGCAGCAGCGTCAGTTCACCACACTTTTGCAGGGCGAAGGCAAACCAGCTCTTCACTTCCGCATCCAGACGCGTTTCAACGCTCAGGTCGATCGGGCTGTGCAGCAATGAGCAGGACGAGGCCACCCACAGATCCCGAAGGCCTACGATATCTTTAATCTGGGCATATTTTTCTGTCAGATCGGCACGCCAGACGTTGCGTCCATTGACCAGACCGGCAGACAGCAGCCAGTCAGTCGGCAGGCGTTTGTGCAGCGCTGTCACGTCATCTTTACCGTGGACCAGGTCAACGTGGAGTCCCTGTACCGGCAGCGCGGCAATGGTATCAAGGTTAGGCGTCACACCTTCAAAGTAGGTGGTCAGCAGCAGTTTCACCTGCCCGGAAAGCGCATCGTAGGCCGGTTTGAAGGCGTTCAGCCACGTCTGCGGCAGTTCCAGCACCAGCGCGGGTTCGTCGATCTGCACCCACTCGATGCCGCGTTTTGCCAGTTCCGCGAGCACCTGCTGGTAAACCGGCAGAATGTCTTTCAGCAGGCTCAGGCGATCGAACGACTCGCCCTTTACTTTGCCCAGCCACAAATAAGTTACCGGGCCGAGCAGCACAGGTTTCACCTTGTGACCCAGCGCCAGCGCTTCGTCCACTTCATCCAGTAGTTGGGTCCAGGTCAGTTTGAACTGCTGACCTTTGACGAACTCCGGCACCATATAGTGATAGTTGGTGTTAAACCATTTGGTCATTTCTGCCGCCGCAGCCGGTTCGCCGGTCGGCGCACGACCGCGACCAATGCGGAACAGGGTGTCGATATCGACGGAACCATCTTTGTTCTGATGACGCGCCGGGACGTTACCGAGCAGCAGGCTGGTGGTCAGAACATGGTCGTACCAGGCAAAATCGCCGACCGGCAGTAGATCGATACCGGCCTGCTTTTGCTGATCCCAGTGACGCGCCCGCAGTTCGCGGCCCACCGCCAGCAGTTCTTCACGGGTCACATTACCCGCCCAGTAGCCCTCTTGCGCTTTTTTCAGCTCGCGACGCAGGCCAACACGAGGGAAACCGAGGGTGTGATTCAGTATTGTCATTTTACTTCCTCTAATTATATGTAAATCCTATGGATTTTTAATTCAGGGAAGGTGGCAAGTTTACTCATCCCCGGGAGCTTACATCAGTAAGTAACCAAGGCGAGGAAACGCAGCCAACGCACCATAAATTTAAAATACGAAGGATTTTGGACGTCTGGATGTTTACACATCCATATTTGACAGTTACTGTATATTCCTCAAGCGCAATTTGTTCATGCCGAAGTGAAGGACTTTCATGATCGAGATTAAACACCTGAAAACGCTCCAGGCGTTGCGGAATACCGGGTCACTGGCAGCCGCTGCGGCGACGCTGCATCAGACCCAATCCGCCCTGTCTCACCAGTTCAGCGATCTGGAACAGCGCCTTGGCTTTCGGCTATTCATACGTAAAAGTCAGCCGCTGCGTTTCACCCCACAGGGTGAGATCCTGTTGCAACTGGCCAGTCAGGTTCTGCCACAAATTAACCGCGCGTTGCAGGCCTGCAACGAACCACAACAAACCCGTCTGCGTATCGCCATTGAATGCCATAGCTGTATTCAGTGGCTGACCCCGGCGCTGGAAAACTTCCGCGCCAAATGGCCGCAGGTGGAGATGGATTTTAAATCCGGCGTGACGTTTGACCCCCAACCGGCGCTCCAGCAGGACGAGCTGGATCTGGTGATGACCTCTGACATTCTGCCGCGCAGCGGGCTGCATTATTCTCCGATGTTTGATTTTGAAGTTCGCCTGGTGCTGGCACCCGAGCATCCGCTGACCAGCAAAACGCAGATCACCCCGGAAGATTTAGCCAGCGAAACGCTGCTGATCTATCCGGTACAACGCAGTCGACTGGACGTCTGGCGTCATTTTCTGCAGCCCGCAGGGGTCAGCCCGTCACTGAAAAGCGTGGATAATACTCTGCTGTTGATTCAGATGGTGGCGGCAAACATGGGCATTGCTGCCCTGCCGCACTGGGTCGTGGAGAGTTTTGAACGCCAGGGCCTGGTGGTGACCAGAACCCTGGGAGAGGGCTTATGGAGCCGCCTGTACGCCGCCGTGCGTGACGGCGAGCAGCGCCAGCCGGTGACTGAGGCGTTTATTCGATCGGCGCGCAATCACGCCTGCGATCATCTGCCGTTTGTTCGGAGCGCGGAGCGACCCACTTTCGATGCACCCACAGTGAAGCCAATATCACCATCGCACCTGTAATAAAACTTGGCCAGTGAGGCTGTTGGTGCCAGATAGCCAGGTTGACCAGCAGCCCTGCGGGCACATGCATATTGTTCATAATACCCAGCGTCCCCGCATCAACCTGTGTCGCGCCGTAGTTCCACATAAAGTAGCCGATGCCTGAAGCGGCCACGCCCAGGAACACCAGAATTCCCCACTGGAGCGTGGTTTCCGGCATTTTCTGCGCATTGCCCAACATGAACCAGGCAACTACCGCCACCAGAAACGCGCCGATGTAAAACCATGCAAAGGCGTTATGCTGGGGCATCGGGCGCGTCTCCATCAGGCGTTTATAGCCCACCATCCCGATGGCAAAACTGATGTTGGAAAGCTGTACCAGCAGCAGACCAGTCCAGAAGTGATCGGTCACCTGGTCATAACGAATAATCCCTGCGCCAATCACCGCCAGCAGCGCGCTAAACGCATACCCCCAGCGCAGCCGCCGTTTACTCATCAGATCGTAAATCAGCGTGATATAGAGCGGCGTCAACACGGTAAACAACAGCAGTTCAGAGACAGTCAGATAGAGATAAGCGTGGAAACTCAGCATATACATGATGCCAAGCTGCATGGCTCCCACCAGCATATAAAGCCCGATAGTTTTCAGGCTGTGCCCGCGCGTACGCAGGAAAGGCAGGAATACCAGCGCCGCCAGACCGACCCGAACCAACACGGCAAAGTAGCTATCGACGTGCCCGGCAAGGTATTCCCCGAACAGGCTGAAGGAGAAAGCCCACAGGATCGTGGTAATGATCAGTAACGCCACAATGGATATCTCGTAGAATATGGAGTATCCATTGTAGCGGAGAGTTAAGTTGACAACTGATTAATTAATCAGCATTCATTTTAGCGTAAGAAGAGATCGCGCAGATAATGCGGCACCGCATCGTCGATATTAGAGCCGATCACTTCCAGTTCCGGATGCAGATCCTTCAGGCGTTGATGCGCCCCGGCCATAATGCAGCCTTTGCCTGCCATTGACAGCATTTCAGCGTCGTTCATCCCGTCGCCAAAGGCGATGCAGTCTTTGAGGCTGTAACCCATCGCGTTGGCGACCGCCTCCAGCGCATGGCCTTTTGACACGCCGCCCGCCATCACTTCCAGACAGGTGAGCGTGGAGAAGCTCACGTTCACCCGATCGCCCCAGCGCGCATTAATAGCCTGTTCCAGCGGCAGCAGGACGTCATGAGAATGACTGGTGAAGAACACTTTGCTGACGCCTTCCGGCTCCAGTAAACCCGGTTCAAACAGCGAGTAATGGAACACCGCCTCTTTGAAAAATCGCATTTCATCCGGACGATGGCGGTTCATAAACCATTCGTCATCGCGATAGACGTTAGTGATGATATCCGGGTTCGCGTTCACCACCCCAAACAGATCGCTGGCAATATCGCGGTCCAGATTATGGGTAAACACCAGATTGCCATCCATATCATGCACACGCGCGCCGTTGGAGGTAATCATATAGCACTTAATCTCCAGATTATCGCGAATCTGCCCCACATCGACATGATGTCGACCGGTCGCAAAGACAAAGTTAACGCCGCGTGCGGTCAGCAGCTTCAATGTCTCTTTCGCGTAGGGGGATAGGGTATGGTCGGGAGAAAGCAGTGTGCCATCTAAATCAGACGCAACAATCTGATACATATAAAAATTCAACCTCTGAGCAAAGCGGTTTCCGCTGATGAGTTATGCTTGTTGAAAAAATCAACGATAGCCTGAAGCGCAACTGAGCGCATAGCGTCCTTTTCAAAAAGGATCTCATGGTAAGCGCCTTTAATGACCAGCGGATGCCCCCCTTCGACAGGATGGCCCGCTGCGGCGCGGAGTTCACAAAAACGTTCGTGCATGCGGTTATCCACCACACGCTCTTCTTCGGCCTGAATCAGCAGAGTTGGCGTGGCGTCATCGCCCGCGCCTGCCAGCACCTGTTCAGCCGCCAGGATGCCTTCCCGTACCCAGTGAAAGGTCGGGCCGCCGACGCGCAACTGCGGCTCATCGGCATAAAAACGTAAATTACGCCGATAGCGTTGTCGACTGTGCGTTAATAAATTCATGCCAAAGGGCAATGCCCGCCAGCGTCCGGTGCCGATCGCATACCCTTCCCGGATACGCTGATGACCTTCGGCCCAGTCGAGGATATGGCGTACCATCCAGTCCGGCAAACGCATCACAATACCAAACATTGGCGCGCAGAGCGCGATCGCATCGCACTGATGCGGATGGCGCTGCAAAAACAGCGTCGCAATCGCCCCGCCCATCGAGTGTGCCAGAATATAACGTTTACGCCACGGTCCCGGCTGCACTTCTTGTCCCCAGAACGCCGATAAATCATCAACATAGTCGTTGAAATTGTCGACATGACCGCGATTAGGATCCGATAGCATACGCCCGGAACGCCCCTGACCGCGATGGTCAATAATGAGGACATCAAAGCCCAGATGAAACAGGTCATACGCCAGTTCAGCGTACTTTACATAGCTTTCAATTCGCCCCGGACAGATGACAATGACACGATCGTTATGCGCTGCGCGAAACCGGACAAACCGCACCGGCACACGACCGACGCCGGTCAATTCCGCTTCCTCGCGCTGACGCCAGAAGTCTGTCAGCGGCCCCATGGAAAAAGCCGCAAACGCGTTTTCTCTCGTTTCCCAGTCTTTTTGCTGCTGAAACATCGGGTATCCAGCCTCGTTTACCAGGTAAAAATCGTTTTTTTAATCATGTCTGACACAACACCGCAACAGTAGCGTATTGTGGCATATACCCGTCATACTTCAAGCTGCAGATGCGTTGGCTTTCCTCGCTCATCCCCGTCATGTACTCCCTGTACGCGCCTGGGATTTCGCTGCGTCGCCGCCTTTGTGCAACTCGAATTATTTAGTGTATTTAAAGTGCAATCAGGGAGTTTCTCATGACTTTTGAATGGTGGTTCGCCTACCTGCTGACATCCATAATTTTGAGCCTTTCGCCCGGTTCCGGCGCCATCAATACCATGACGACTTCCCTTAATCACGGCTATCGTGGCGCAGTGGCGTCGATTGCCGGGTTACAGGCCGGACTGGGCATTCATATCGTGCTGGTCGGCGTCGGTCTGGGCACGCTGTTTTCACGCTCCGTCATCGCCTTTGAGGTGCTGAAATGGGCGGGCGCGGCCTATCTGATTTGGTTAGGCATCCAGCAATGGCGCGCCGCCGGTGCGATTGATCTGAATGCTATGGCCCAGACCCAGTCGCGCGGTCGCCTGTTTAAACGCGCCGTATTCGTGAACCTGACAAACCCTAAAAGCATCGTCTTCCTGGCGGCCCTTTTCCCACAGTTCGTGATGCCAAAAGAACCCCAACTGATGCAGTACATCGTGCTCGGTGTAACCACTATTGCAGTCGACATCGTGGTGATGATCGGCTACGCCACGCTGGCGCAGCGTATCGCGTTGTGGATCAAAGGGCCGAAGCAGATGAAAGCGTTGAATAAAATCTTCGGTTCGCTGTTTATGCTGGTGGGTGCACTGCTGGCGTCGGCGCGCCACGCCTGACCGGTTGCCGGATAGCAACTGGCACGTATCCGGCACGAAGACTTAGCGCGAAATGATCAGATGGATACCGAACCCCGCGAACAACGCCCCGGCAAAACCGTCGATCCATTTCGCCATACGCTGGTAGCCACGACGCATTTTCGGCAGCGCAAACAGGCTGGCAACCACGGTAAACCACGCGAAAGTCTCAACGATAATCAGCACGAAAATCCCCCAACGCGCGGCAGTACCGACGCTGTCGCCGACAAACAGAGAAAAGACCGAACCGAAGTAGATGATGGCTTTCGGGTTAGCCAGGTTCGTCAGTAACCCTTTCAGGAAACTGCGACCGCTTTGCGCCAGCTCAACCTGCGGCGTGGGTGCCGCGACATCCTGCTTTTTCAACGCGCCACGCAGCATCTGGTAGCCCATCCAGCACAGATACAGGCCGCCGCCGACCATGATAATAGTGTGTAGCCAGGCCATTTTTTCGATGATCAGATGCAGGCCGAGCAGCGCGATGCCCGCCCAGACCATGACGCCACAGGTAATGCCCAGCACGCCCATCATCGCTTCTTTACGCGAGCGGCTGACCGCCGTCTGCGAGACAAAAAAGAAATCCGGCCCTGGGCTCATCAGTGCCACAATGTGCACCATCGCCACGGTGAGAAATAACATTAACATGATGAAAATACTCGCGGGGGAAACAGTTCAGTGAGTCACCATCCTGGCACTTTTTTGCCCGGCTGACTACTCTTCGTCGTCACCATCAACGTGCGCGCGGATCAACGCCATAAACGCTTTACCGAAGCGTTCCAGTTTGCGCATTCCCACCCCGTTGACGCTGAGCATTTCGCTCGCGGAAACCGGCATCTGTTCCGCCATCTCAATCAGCGTGGCGTCGTTGAAGACGACGTACGGCGGGATATTCTCTTCATCAGCAATAGCTTTACGCAGCTTGCGCAGTTTGGCGAACAGTTTGCGATCGTAATTGCCGCCGAAAGATTTCTGCATGACGCGCGGTTTCAGGGCGACAATACGCGGCACTGCGAGTTGCAGGGCGACCTCGCCGCGCAGCAGCGGACGTGAAGCATCGGTGAGCTGTAGCGCGGAATGCTGGGCGATATTTTGCGTAACGAAGCCCAGGTGAATCAACTGGCGGATCACGCTCACCCAGTGCTCGTGACTCTGCTCGCGCCCCATACCGTACACCTTGAGCTTGTCGTGGCCGAGTTCGCGAATACGCTGGCTGTTAGCCCCGCGTATCACTTCCACCACGTAACCCATCCCAAAACGCTGGTTTACCCGACCAATGGTCGAGAGCGCAATCTGTGCGTCCTTCACGCCATCGTACTGTTTTGGCGGATCAAGACAGATATCGCAGTTGCCGCACGGTTCCTGACGCCCTTCACCGAAGTAGTTAAGCAGCACCAGACGACGACAGGTTTGCGCCTCGGCAAACGCGCCCATCGCGTTCAACTTGTGCCGTTCGATATCCTGTAGCTGTCCCTGCGGTTTTTCTTCCAGGCAGCGGCGCAGCCACGCCATATCCGCCGGATCGTAAAACAGCATCGCCTCCGCGGGCAGGCCGTCTCGCCCGGCACGACCGGTCTCCTGGTAGTAGGACTCAATGTTGCGGGGAATATCGAAATGCACCACAAAACGCACGTTAGGTTTGTTGATGCCCATGCCAAAAGCGACGGTCGCCACCACGATTTGCAGGTCGTCGCGCTGGAATTTCTCCTGCACGTCGGCGCGGATGTGATTTTCCAGCCCTGCATGGTATGCCGCGGCGCTAATGCCCCGGCTTTGCAGACGCGCGGCGGTGTCCTCCACTTTCGCACGACTGTTACAGTAAATAATCCCGGATTTACCACGCTGTTCCTGCACGTAACGCATCAGTTGATCGAGCGGTTTAAACTTCTCCATCAGCATGTAGCGAATGTTCGGACGGTCAAAACTGCTGATCTGGATTAAGGGATCGTTCAGTCCCAGCAGACGAACAATATCCAGCCGTGTGGTTTCATCAGCGGTCGCGGTCAGCGCGACAAATGGCAGTGTGGGAAAACGCTGTCTGAGCTGGCCGAGTGCGGCATATTCCGGGCGGAAATCATGTCCCCACTGCGAGATACAGTGCGCTTCGTCCACGGCCAGTAACACCGGATTCCAGTGCGCCAGGTGCTCAAGGAAGTTATCCAGCATCAGGCGTTCAGGAGCGATATACAGCAGACGGATTTGTCCGGTACGACACCCCGCCATCACTTCAAGCTGCTGCTCGCGGGTTTGCGTCGAATTCAGACAAGCGGCCGCCACGCCGTTCGCCAGCAGTTGGTCGACCTGATCTTTCATCAGGGAAATCAGCGGCGAAACCACCACGGTCAGGCCATTGAGCAGTAAGGCAGGGATTTGATAGCAGAGGGATTTACCGCCCCCGGTCGGCATCACGACCAGGCAGTCGCGCCCCGAAACGACGGTGTCGATGATCGCTTCCTGACCCGGGCGAAACTGCTGGTAGCCAAAGGTTTCTTGCAAAACCTGCTTAGCTCCAGATTCCAGATTCAACACTTCCGCCTGCGCCACATTAACCCCGTTCGCTTAAATCAAAACAGGCGCTATTTTCAGCGCCTGAGGGAGAAACTGCAATGTTTAAAACACAATCATCGATCAGAAGATATCGTTGAGCATCACACCCACACCGACGCGCGTCTGATTAAAGTTATAGTCGATCAGCGATTCGCCATACCCGCTATATACCTGGGTATAGAGACGAATATGCTTCGTCATCGGATAACTCAGCCCCAGCTCCGCGCCGCCGTAACCGGTATTCCAGTTGTACTGGCCCTTCGCGCTCAGGACCGCATCGCCCAGGTGATAGCCAACCTTAAGCTGATAATAGCCCATGTATTTGGTGATATCTGGATTATCGTCGGTACTGCCGATGACGTACCACGGTTTAACCTCTACCAGCCAGTTGCCATTTTCCGCCATCAGACGCGTGTAAAGACGGTTCCAGCTACGTGATGTCGGATCGGAACGCCCGTTCGAATCATGGTTGTACCCCATTTCCACGTCGCGCAGCGTCCATCCGGCAACGCGGTAATCGGTAGCAAAACCCAGGAACAGCTGCGGTTCATAGTTGGTTTCACGAAATGGTGACGACTCTTTTGTATTGGATAACTGCCACCAGGACTTCTGCGTATAAGAGGCGCCCAGAACCGAATTCGGCCCCATAATCCCACGCCAGATCGGAAACGCCAGGCTCAGCTGGAACTTCACTTCATCTTTGCGGGCATTTTCGGACCAGTTGTAGGAACTGATCGCTTCTTTGTTCATGTCGCTGGTATTGGTGTAGATCAGATAGTTCGTATCGTAGGGATAGAGCGTAAAAGGATTATCATGCTCCTGCAGCATATTGGCGATAATACTGCCCCGCACCGCCGGTGCATCATGAACCTCTTTCACCGTCGCCTCTTGCGCATACGCCGCCAGCGGCAGCAGTGCTGCTGGTAGCAACCAAGCCAGAATCGCCCGCATTCTTGTTGTTCTCCTGAACGAAAGATTTTTGATTTGTCTATTATTCTGCCAACCATTTTACATATTTACACACATCCTCGTTAGTTATCCCGTCTTAAAGTGGAAAACAACATTTAAGAAGCATAACATCAACATTTCATTAACCAATGGAGTGTTGGAATCGTATGTCTGCCGTACTGACTGCTGAACAAGTCCTGAAGCTTGTGGGCGAAATGTTTGTCTACCACATGCCGTTCAACCGGGCGCTGGGCCTGGAACTGGAACGCTATGAGAAAGAGTTTGCCCAACTGGCGTTTAATAATCAGCCGATGATGGTGGGAAACTGGGCGCAAAGCATACTGCATGGCGGGGTGATCGCCTCTGCGCTGGACGTGGCTGCCGGGCTGGTGTGTGTCGGCAGTACTCTGACGCGCCATGAAACCATCAGTGAAGACGAACTGCGCCAGCGGCTGTCTCGCATGGGGACCATCGATCTGCGCGTAGACTACCTGCGTCCGGGTCGGGGCAATCGCTTTACCGCCACCAGCAGTCTGCTGCGCGCCGGGAATAAAGTCGCCGTCGCGCGTGTGGAATTACACAACGAAGAGAAGCTTTATATTGCCAGCGCCACCGCCACTTATATGGTGGGGTAAAAACAGGTAAACTGTTGTTACATTTCAGACATGAGTTTTCCCGATGGATGCAAAACAAACGCGGCTGGGCGTGTTACTCGCGCTTGCCGCCTATTTTATTTGGGGGATCGCTCCGGCGTACTTCAAGCTAATTTATTATGTTCCCGCAGATGAAATTCTGACCCATCGCGTGATCTGGTCGTTTTTCTTTATGGTGGCGCTGATCAGCATTAGCCGACAGTGGTCGAGCGTAAAAGCGCTGCTGAAAACGCCGAAGAAGATTTTCCTGCTGGCGCTCTCGGCGGTACTCGTGGGGGGTAACTGGCTGCTGTTTATCTGGGCGGTTAACAACCACCATATGCTGGAAGCCAGCCTGGGGTATTTTATCAACCCGCTGGTGAATATTGTGCTGGGGATGCTTTTCCTCGGTGAACGCTTCCGTCGGATGCAGTGGCTGGCGGTAATTCTGGCGACCTGTGGCGTTCTGGTGCAGCTCTGGACCTTCGGTTCACTGCCCGTCATCGCGCTGGGACTGGCGTTCAGCTTTGCCTTTTACGGTCTGGTACGCAAAAAAATCGCCGTTGAAGCGCAAACCGGGATGCTGGTGGAAACTTTGTGGCTGTTGCCTGTTGCCGCCATCTACCTGTTCGGTATCGCCGACAGCTCAACCAGCCATATGGGGCAGAACCCGATGTCGCTCAACCTGCTGCTGATTGCCGCCGGGGTGGTGACCACGGTTCCGCTGCTGTGCTTTACCGGTGCGGCGACGCGCCTGCGCCTTTCTACGCTGGGTTTCTTCCAGTACATCGGCCCGACGCTGATGTTCCTGCTGGCCGTCACGTTCTACGGTGAAGTGCCGGGCGCGGATAAAATGGTGACATTTGCCTTTATCTGGGTCGCGCTGGCGATCTTCGTGACGGATGCGATTTATACGCAGAGACGGGGACGTCGGAGTTAGGGGGGTTGCCGGATGGCGGCTGTGCCTTATCCGGCCTATGATGATGTACTTTCTGTAAGCCGGATAAGCGAAGCGCCATCCGGCATAACCATTACAGCCAGTTCTTCCGTTTAAAGTACAGATACGGTGCCAGACCGGCGAGCAGCATAAAGATAATCGCGCCCGGGTAGCCAAAGCTCCACTTCAGTTCAGGCATAAACTCAAAGTTCATCCCATAGCTGGAGGCCACCAGCGTCGGCGGCAGGAAAACCACGGAAACCACCGAGAAGATCTTGATGATGCGGTTCTGCTCGATGTTGATAAAGCCCATCGCCGCCTGCATCAGGAAGTTCACTTTCTGGAACAGGGATTCATTGTGCGGCAGCAGGGATTCGATATCTCGCAGGATCTCGCGCGCCTGTTCCAGTTGTCCGCCCGGTAAACGCGCCTTGCGGACCAGGAAGTTCAGCGCACGCTGGGTATCCATCAGACACAGGCGGACTTTCCAGCCGATATCTTCCAGTTCTGCCAGCGTCGAGAGGGCTTCATCGTACTCATCGCCCTGGTGCCCTTCCATAATCACCCGACTCAGCTCTTCCAGATCGCTGTAGATGTTTTCGATTTCATCCGCCAGCTGTTCGATTTTGGTTTCGAACAGATCCAGCAGCAGTTCATAGGCGTTACCGTCAACCATGGCCTGGCTGCGGGCGCGCATACGATACAAACGAAACGCGGGCAGCTCACGTTCACGCAGGGTAAACAGGCGGCCATCGCGGATGGTGAATGCCACGGTGGAGTTACCCGCGTGGTCTTCTGCATCTTCGAAGAAGAAAAAGGAGTGGATGTGCAGACCGTCTTCGTCTTCGAAGAAACGGGCGGATGCTTCGATGTCTTCCAGTTCAGGACGGGTCGCCAGGCTCTGGCCCAGCTCAGATTGTACGCGCAGTCGCTCGTCGTCGTCGGGCTCGACCAGGTCGACCCAGACGGCATCAATCAGGGTTTGTGACTCTTCGACTTCCAGCCGGGTGAGTCGGTTATTTTCCAGTTGAAATGCGCTCAGCATGACCGGGACTCCCAATGCTTAAAAATATCGGACAGTTCGGTGGGCACACAGAAACAAATTAGGTTTCAGACCATTAAACAGCCTGACTCAGCGCGACGGGAAAAAAGAGAAGGTCGCTGACAACCGCTAAGGCTATCAGCAAAAAGGGATAGCCTTAGGAGTTGATCCTGGATGACAGGATAATGAGCCAGTATCTACTGGGTGTGTCCAAGGCGAATGTCCTCTTAGCGTAATCGTGCGC
Source organism: Citrobacter sp. RHB35-C17 (assembly GCF_013816795.1). Classification (NCBI taxonomy): domain Bacteria; kingdom Pseudomonadati; phylum Pseudomonadota; class Gammaproteobacteria; order Enterobacterales; family Enterobacteriaceae; genus Citrobacter; species Citrobacter sp. RHB35-C17. The sequence goes on from NZ_CP057150.1 coordinate 4,623,541, forward strand.
GCATGTTACGCCAGCAAAAATTTGCCGTCAACACGCAACGAAACGCGAAAAAGTAATAATTTCCCCTTATGCAGAAAGGTTAGCAGAGGGGGAAATTAAAGTGATAGTTATCTATAAGTTAGACCGTTTCTAACTTCGCATACGCAGCAACGAGCCATTTAATTCCCTGTCCCTGGAAAGCCACCTGCAACCGGCTGTGTTCGCCGCTGCCCTCCAGATTCACAATGGTGCCCTCGCCGAACTTAGCATGGCGCACACGCTGGCCCAGCTTGTAACCGGTGTCGTTTTCCGCCATCGGCGTCCCCATCCGCTGATGGCTCACCGGACGGCTGATCGTTGCACGCAGACGGACCTCTTCAACGCACGCTTCCGGCAACTCACCGATGAAGCGCGACGGACGGTGATACACCTCTTTGCCATACAAGCGACGCGTTTCGGCATAGGTTAGGGTCAGTTTCTGCATCGCACGGGTCACGCCGACATAGGCCAGACGACGCTCTTCTTCAAGGCGTCCGCCCTCATCCAGTGACATCTGGCTGGGGAACATCCCCTCTTCCATCCCGACGATAAACACCTGCGGGAACTCCAGCCCTTTCGCCGAGTGCAGCGTCATGAGCTGTACCGCATCCTGCCAGGTATCCGCCTGCCCTTCGCCCGCTTCCAGCGCCGCATGGGAGAGAAAGGCCTGCAACGGCATCAGATCTTCGTCTTCGTCGTTGTAGCTGAACTGGCGCGTCGCCGTCACCAGTTCCTCTAAGTTCTCGATGCGGGTCTGACCTTTCTCGCCTTTCTCCTGCTCGTACATCATGCGCAGGCCGGAATCTTTAATCACCCGGTCAGTCTGCACGTGCAGCGGCATATCTGCCGTTTCCTGCGCCAGTGCGTCAATGAGTTCCATAAAGCGTTGCAGCGCACTGGCGGCACGACCGGCCAGCGCTTTTTCCTGCAACAGTTCGCGGCACGCCTGCCACAACGTGAGCTGGCGATCGCGTGACGTCTGGCGCACCACGTCCAGCGTCCGATCGCCAATCCCGCGCGTCGGGGTATTCACTACACGTTCAAAGGCGGCGTCATCATTGCGGTTCGCAATCAGGCGCAGATAAGAGAGTGCATCTTTGATTTCCTGACGCTCGAAGAAGCGCATGCCGCCGTATATGCGGTACGGCATACTGGCCTGTAGCAGCGCCTCTTCCAGCACACGCGACTGGGCGTTACTGCGGTAGAGAATAGCGCACTGTTCCAGCGCGCCACCGTTGTCCTGCCAGGTTTTGATCCGGTTGACGACAAAGCGCGCTTCATCCAGCTCGTTAAACGCGCAGTAGAGTGAAATGGGCTCGCCTTCGACGCCATCGGTCCACAGCTTTTTACCCAGACGCCCATTGTTGTTCTCGATCAGAGCGTTCGCCGCGCTGAGAATATTACTGGTTGAGCGGTAGTTCTGCTCAAGACGGATGGTTTGCGCACCGGGGAAGTCGTTCAGGAAGCGCTGGATGTTTTCTACCTGCGCGCCGCGCCAGCCGTAGATCGACTGGTCGTCATCGCCCACGATCATCACTTTGCCGGTATCGCCAGCCAGCAGACGGATCCAGGCATACTGGATGTTGTTGGTATCCTGGAATTCGTCCACCAGGATATTCGTGAAACGTTCGCGGTAGTGCTGAAGAATATGCGGTTTGTTGAGCCACAGCTCATGCGCGCGCAGCAGTAGTTCGGCAAAATCCACCAGCCCCGCACGATCGCACGCTTCCTGATAGGCCTGATACACCTTCTGCCAGGTCTGCTCAATCGGGTTACCGAAACTCTGAATATGATGTGGGCGCAGACCTTCGTCTTTCTGTCCGTTGATGTACCACATCGCCTGACGCGCCGGCCACTGCTTCTCGTCGAGGTTCATCGCCTTAATCAGACGCTTGAGCAGACGCAACTGGTCTTCGCTGTCGAGGATCTGAAAATCCTGCGGCAAATTCGCATCCATGTGATGCGCGCGCAACAGTCGGTGCGCCAGACCGTGGAAAGTGCCGACCCACATGCCGCCCTGGCTGGTGCCCATAATCTGGCCGATACGGTGACGCATCTCCGCCGCCGCTTTATTGGTAAAGGTTACCGCCATAATCGAATACGGCGAGTTATTTTCTACCGTCAGCAGCCAGGCGATACGGTGTACCAGTACGCGTGTCTTACCGCTCCCTGCCCCCGCGAGAACCAGCACGTTGCTACGTGGCGCGGCCACCGCTTCGCGCTGTTTATCATTGAGGCTGTCGAGCAGATAAGAAACGTCCATTGGCACCGCCGCATTAAAATAAGTAGGGCGGATAAGCGTCGCGCCATCCGCCAAAAAGCTGTGTATTTATACAGAACTGCTGGTGATTATATCAGCGAGGTCAGAGATGCCAACTGTGAAATCTCAATATGTGGCAGTAAGCGGCTGTCAAAAGTGTGCATCAAGTCGGCATTTTCCGGTTTAATCCAGCAGGCCTGCAACCCACTGCGGATCGCCCCGGCAACGTCGGTCGTCAGATCATCGCCCACGTGCAGGATCTCGCCAATCGGCACAGTTAACTTTTCCGCCGCCAGGAAGTACATATCACTGAACGGCTTTGAGCGTCCGTCCGGACCGGCCCGCAGCACAAATTCGAAATAGTCGCCGAGGCCGAACAGCTCCGGCTGCGCGTTGCCGTTGGTGATCGCCACCAGCGGCCACTTTCTCGCTAACGCTTTCAGCGTGTCGTGCGTCTCTTGCGGGACATCAATCTGACTGCGCCACTTCGCAAAGTTCATCATCGCGGCATTCGCCCCCGCAACCGCCTCCTGCGCGGAGAGCCCGGCGTTTAGCATGGCACGCTCGACGGCGCGATGACGCCAGCGGGTGACATCGTGGTAAATTTCCGGCTCCGCTTCCCGTACCGCCTGACGCAAGCGTTGCAGATCAGTATTTTGCAGCGTGCGTAGCGCCGGATGGTAGTTTTGCACAAAGGCGAGCGCTTCCTGTTCGGTGCGCTGGATAACCGGACGGTTATCGTAAAGAGTGTCATCGAGATCGAACGTGATCGCCGAGATGGGTCCTGGAGACCGGTAAAAACGCATTATTTCCCCCGTTTGGCGCGTGGATGCGCCGCATCGTACACCGAGGCCAGGTGTTGAAAATCAAGATGAGTATAGATTTGCGTGGTCGAGAGGTTGGCGTGTCCCAGCAGTTCCTGTACGCCTCGCAGGTCACCGCTCGATTCCAGCATATGCGTGGCAAACGAGTGGCGCAGCTTATGCGGATGCACGTGGCTGTTTAACCCCTGCTTAATGCCCCACTCGGCAAAACGCTTTTGCACGTTGCGCGCGGAAATACGGTTGCCCAGCTTCGACAGGAACAGCGCGTCTTCCTCGCTGCCAAACAACCCGCGCAGATCCAGCCAGTGCTCAATCCACACCACCGCATTGCGACCAATGGGCAGGCGACGCTCTTTGCTGCCTTTCCCCATCACCCACACTTCACCGCTGTCGAGATCCAGATGTTTGATGTCCAACCCCACCAGCTCCGACAAACGCAGACCCGCACCGTACATCACCTCCAGCATCGCACGGTCGCGCACGGCGAGCGGATCGTTAAGGTCGATATCCAACAGACGGTTCACATCATCAACATCGATATTTTTCGGCAAATGGCGCGGCGCTTTGGGTGCCTGTACCCCTTTCGCCGGATTGGCTTTCAGCTTGCCTTCGCTAACCATCCAGTCGAAGAAGCTGCGCAGAGCAGAGAGGCGTAGCGCAAGACTCGCAGGGCCAAGTCCTTTACGGCGGCTGCGCACCGCGAAACTGCGCACCATTGCAGCGTCACATTGTTGCCAGCTTTGTAGTCCGGTTTCGCCGGCTAAAGCGATGATGGCATCAAGCTGACGCTGATAGTTTTTCAGCGTGATGGGGCTAAGCTGGCGTTCTACGCCCAGATAGCGCAGAAATCGGGTGACATCGGTGGCAAAGTCCGTCATACGCGTTCAATCCAGCGCTCCAGCAGATCCGGCATCATTAGCGCGATTTCATGCAGGAGTTGCGTTCCCTGGCCTGCCTGATAGTGATGCGTGTCGCGGCTGCTGAACAAAATGACGCCCAAATCGCCGTCACGTCCCAGCATCGACATCGCCACCGAACCAATCGCCTTCGCCTCCGGCAACACCACCAGCAATTCCGGACCGTTTAAGGTGCCCAGATAGTGCTGCTCCTGCCCCAGCCGCTGAATACGCAGCGGTTCGAAGGCCTGGCGGCTTAACGCCAGATGGGTATAGCTTGACGGCGCGCCGAGACGCCAGCGATCGGGAAACAGGCGCACCGTGGCACCGGCAAGGCCCAGTTCACGCGCCCAGCGATGAAAGCGCATCAGCATATCGTCCAGGCTGGTCGCGGCAACCAGACGTCCCTGCAAATGCAACAGGCGATAAAACAGGCTTTCGTTGGCATTCGCCTGCGCCATCAACAGCGACATATTTTCTTCAAGGACGTTAATGTGATTACGCGCGCGGGCCATGTGCCACTCAACGAGCGAGACAGTGCCCCGCACCGGGTGCGGCACCCGCATCGCTTCCACGGCATGCGCATTGCGGATAAAAAACTCAGGGTTTTTCTGCAGATAGTCGACGACCGCCCGGTCATCGAGTTCCGTAAGCGTTTCCTGTAGTTCTTCCCCTGGCTGCTTCATAGATGGATAAACCCGTCATAGACATGTGCCGCCGGGCCAGTCATGTATAACGGATGACCCGGACCTTTCCAGGCGATATCAAGGCGACCGCCCGGTAATTCCACGCGGACCTCTTCCGCCAGCAAACCTTGCTGAATGCCGACGGCGACGGCCGCGCACGCGCCGCTCCCACAGGCCTGTGTCTCTCCCGCGCCGCGCTCATAAACGCGTAGGCGAATATGCTCGCGTTTCATGATCTGCATAAAACCGATATTGGCCCGTTCAGGAAAACGTTCGTGACTTTCCAGAATCGGTCCCAGCGTTTCCACCGCCGCCGTATCAACATCGTCGACCTGAATCACACAGTGCGGATTACCCATTGAAACGACACCGCACAATATTGTCTGTTCCGCCGCTCGCATAATATAGGTCTTTTCCGCTTTGTTAGCGCGAAAAGGCACCTGCGATGGCTCAAAATTGGGTTCACCCATGTTGACGCGCACCAGCTCATCGTCCGTCACGCTCAACACCATCCGCCCATTCGCCGTACTGACGCGAATATCACGTTTGTTGGTTAACCCCTTGAGGCGCACAAAACGGGCAAAACAGCGCGCGCCGTTACCACACTGCGACACTTCACTGCCGTCGGCATTAAAAATTCGGTAATGAAAATCCAGCTCAGGATCGTACGGAGGTTCAACCACCAGCAGTTGATCAAACCCCACCCCCAGATGCCTGTCAGATAAACGACGGATCAATTCTGGCGAAAAAAAGACATTCTGCGTTACCGCGTCGACGACCATAAAATCGTTGCCAAGGCCATGCATTTTAGAGAATTGCATTATTCACTCCGTTCACGCGGGTACAGAAACACACCGTCAGTAGTTCACCTGGGAAGGCCCATCTCCCGTGGCACGATCGTTTTGATCGGGCGTGGTGGATTGCGTTTGTGTATCAACCGGTTTAGTCGGCGGCGGTGCATTTTTATCAGCCGGAGGGAAATAGAGCGGCCCTTTAAGGCCACAACCCGTCAGGCTGAACAGAGTGAGAAGAACAGCGAGTGCCTGAAACACGTTTTTCATTATGGATTGCCTGTAAGTTCATACTTTCTGTTTTCTATCATCGCAGGAGAAGGCGTAAAAGCAAGAGTTTGCCTGTAATCTGCAACGCGATTTGTTTCAGGTTATACTGCCGCCATCACGAAAAAACGGGAAACGACAATGAACGACAGTGAATTTCATCGCCTGGCCGATACCTTGTGGATGACCATCGAAGAACGTCTGGACGACTGGGACGGCGACAGCGATATCGACTGCGAAATCAATGGCGGCGTACTGACCATTAGCTTTGAAAACGGCAGCAAAATCATTATTAACCGTCAGGAACCGCTGCACCAGGTGTGGCTGGCGACCAAACAGGGCGGCTACCATTTTGACCTGAAAGGGGACGAATGGGTTTGCGACCGGAGCGGAGAAACCTTCTGGGATCTGCTGGAACAGGCGGCAACGCATCAGGCGGGCGAAGAAGTCAGCTTCCGTTAAGTCTTATTTGCCGGATAACATCCGGCAAAACTATCACGAGAAATACTGCTGCAACTGCGGCGTGTCGTTATCCTGATTGGCTGGCGGAACGTTGCCGAGTGATTGTGCGCGGAACGGGATCACCTGTGCGCGCCCGTCCGTATTCACAATCTGATAGAACTGCGGCAGGTTGAAGTTGATGAAACTGGAGCCGTAGGTAAAGCGGTCGTGCGACGAGGAGTAGAAGCGGCTGACGTCGCGCACCAGCTCTTCTTTGCTGCCTTCGCAGTGATGATACACTTCCGCCCGGTTACTCTCGTCCAGAATGTAGATGTTAAAGCCCTTCTCATCACCGGTCTCTTCAAAGAAGAACTGAATGATCCCTTCGCTGGCGAAGCCATCCACGACGGACGGCAGTTTCACCTGATTGGTTTCCACCTGAACTGACAGGCCGTGCAATTTGTTATGCGAAATTGCGCCGTAGAACTCAATGGCGTTTTCCAGCTTCTGTACCGACACATTCAGGCGTTCAAAGAACAGGCCCCATGTCTGACCGGAAACGCGCAGTGCCTTAAAGCGCCCTGTCTCCTGACGAGTACTGGAGAGACGCAGCTCGATGCACTCTGAAACCAGTTGCTGCACGCGGGTACGAATCAAACCACGCAGATGCTGGCTGTAGCAGAACACTTCCACGCTGTCCGGCGGCGCGGCGTCCTGGTGCATTTTGCCCAGAATCGTTTTCAGTGCTTCGATCATCGCCTGTTCGCCGTTGAAATGCAGCGTACGCACTTCATTCCACGAGTTGCGGTACAGCAGATCTACGCTGCCCACCAGGCAATTTTGCTCTTCGCCAAAGCTGAAAACATCCAGCTTACGGAAGTCAAAATGGACCACCTGATTGCGGAATGCCGCCGTCGGGTCATATTCGAGGTTAACGATGATCGCCAGATGGCGAATTTCACACGGGCTGTAGAGCGCTTTCGGCGTCGGCGCAGGCAAACGTAGCGGGAAATGGTGCGACACATCGGCCACCATCTCCTGCAATTTCGGCAGATCGACAATGCCGTTGCCTTTAATAAACAGATGCGTGCGCGACGTCAGCAGACCGTTAAACCACGCCCAGGCCACCAGCTTATTCAGATAGCGGTTATATTCCAGCGGCTGATGGCTGATGATGGAATCCATGTTTGGCGCACGGTTGTAGAGATACCAACCTGAACGGTTGGCGCGACCTGGCGGAACGTGGATAAAGGTTAAGTTCGGTTCAGAGAGGTCCGGCGAAATCTGTGGGTTCACCAGCGTAACTTTACCGGGTAACGCTTCAAACGCGGCGTACAGCTTACGGGTCAGAACGCCAATATCCTGCGGGCTGGCGCTGACGCTGAGATTATTACGACGCGCAAAGCGGATCAGATTACGGTAGCTCTGCATCATAGCATCGAGCAGTTCGTTGTGCGCTTCACGTACCTGATCAATCTTCCAGTTCGCCCGGTTGTCGAGCATGGCCAGACGATTTTCGTCCCATCCCCACTCGCTTACTAACTGACTGAGCACTTCACGACGCCAGCCGACGCAGGCGCGTTCGCGGCTCAGTTTTTCGCAAACTTTTAAGTAGAAACATCGGCGCACTAAATCCAGGCGCGTCGGATCTTCAATCGCCGTGAGGTATTCCGTCACGCGTTCCAGCATCATGCAGTACGGGTCAAGACCAAACGAGACGATCTCGCCGTCATGCAGGCGCTGTTTAATGTCTTTCGCCAACAGGCGTGGATTGGGGTATTCCCAGGAGTAGGCTTCCAGCAACAGCGTTTTCAGCACCGCCTTGTACGGTGAATCGATACTTTTATACAGTTGCCAGAGGCTGGCGCCAAAGTACTCTTCAGCGGAGAGCGAGCTTAATCCGCCCAGGTCCAGCCATTCATTTGGCGTGAGCACACCCTGAGCGTAGAGCGTCATAACGTAGTCGTCGTAATGCTCTTCTTCATCGCCCGGCACCATATTCCACAGAATACGCTTACCGGCGAGACGCACCGCGGTGCGATAGAATTCATCAAGCAGCAGGATATGCTGCGTCGAACCACAGTCTTCACCACCCAGACTGCCGCTTTCGTTATGGCGGAAACGGTTTTCATCAATCAGGAAGAAGCTGACTTCCACACCCAGCGAAGCGGCCCAGCTTTCCAGCAGGCTACATTTACGCTGCAGCAGTTGTCGTTCTTCGCTATCCAGCCAGGACTGGTGACACACCCAGATATCAAGATCCGACGAACAGCTTTGTCCGACAGAGGAGGTGCTGCCCATGGAGTAAACGCCGGTAATCGGCAATTCACCTTTTGGCGGATCCTGCGGCGCCAGACCGCGATACAGTTCCAGTTCGTTCAGATAGTGGCGTTGGGTTTCATCAGGCGTGTAAAAGCAAATGCCTCTGGGAACGTTACCATCGAGGTATCCCGGCATCAGCGGATGGTGATAGTGCAATAATGTCGGCAGAAGACTGTACACCTGCTGGAAAGCAGGTCCCATGGCAGCAAGCGCGCGATCCACACGCAGTTGATTAATGGCATCCAGTCTCTGTTTCAGAGTCTCAATATAGAGGTACAAGACGTATCGCCTGATGTTGCTACCCGTCATGCCGTCGATTGTCGCAGCGCGATCCGCTTACCAACAACCTTCACCATTCGGGATAAACCAAATGACAAAAATAACCGTTACCTTTTACGACCTTTTTTTTGTGCGTTCAGTCGAAAAAATGGCCTAAAACGTGATCAATTTAACACCTTGCTCATTGACCGTAAAGAAAGATGCGCTACATACAAGTGTAGCACCAATCGCTTCGCGTAAATTCTGAAGTACGCCCGGACGGTTTCTCGTCATTAAATACTGCCAGCCGCAACACAGCGTCTTATCCTTGACTTACCTTTGACCGTAACACTGACATCCCACTTGTAAGGATGTTAGGATGAACCACGGACGATAATGACGGTAACAAGCATGTTAGACAATGTTTTAAGAATTGCCACACGCCAAAGCCCCCTCGCGCTCTGGCAGGCACATTATGTCAAAGACGCTCTGATGGCGAGCCATCCCGGCCTGGTCGTGGAGCTGGTGCCTATGGTGACGCGTGGTGATGTCATTCTTGATACCCCACTGGCGAAAGTAGGCGGCAAAGGTCTGTTCGTAAAAGAGCTGGAAGTTGCGCTGCTCGAAAAACGTGCCGACATCGCGGTGCACTCAATGAAAGATGTTCCGGTTGAATTTCCGGAAGGTCTGGGACTGGTTACTATCTGTGAGCGCGACGATCCGCGCGACGCCTTTGTCTCGAACACATATAACACCCTTGATGAACTGCCTGCCGGCAGCATCGTGGGCACCTCCAGTTTGCGTCGCCAGTGTCAGCTGGCAGAACGCCGTCCGGATCTCGTCATTCGTTCACTGCGCGGCAATGTTGGAACCCGCCTGAGCAAGCTGGATAACGGCGACTATGATGCCATTATCCTGGCCGTTGCCGGTTTAAAACGCTTAGGGCTGGAATCGCGAATCCGCACGGCGCTTCCACCAGAAGTGTCGCTGCCTGCCGTGGGGCAAGGCGCAGTTGGCATCGAATGCCGCCTCGACGATAGCCGGACTCAGGCGCTGCTGGCCCCGCTGAATGATGAAATGACCGCCCTTCGCGTCAAAGCCGAGCGCGCCATGAACACCCGCCTGGAAGGGGGCTGTCAGGTGCCAATTGGCAGCTATGCTGAAATCATTGATGGTGAGATTTGGCTACGCGCGCTGGTCGGTGCGCCTGACGGTTCACAAATGGTACGCGGAGAGCGCCGTGGCTCGCCCGATCAGGCGGAGCAGATGGGCATTTCGCTGGCCGAAGAGCTGCTGGATAACGGCGCGCGCGCGATTCTGACCGAGGTTTATAACGGAGAATCCCCCGCATGAGTATCCTGGTCACCCGCCCGTCTCCCGCAGGGGAAGCGTTAGTGAGCCGTCTGCGCACACTGGGGCAGGAGGCCTGGAGTTTTCCGCTCATCGAATTTACCCCGGGTCAGGATTTATCGCGACTGGCCGGGGTGTTTTCGACGATCACTGATAACGATCTGCTCTTTGTGCTGTCACAGCACGCGGTCTCTTTTGCCCATGCGCAACTGGAACGCGAAGGGCTGAAGTGGCCGGCCGCCGCGCACTATTTTGCTATTGGTCGCACGACCGCCCTGGCGCTGCATACCGTCAGCGGATATGACATTCGCTATCCACTGGATCGGGAAATCAGCGAAGTCTTGCTACAATTACCTGAATTACAAAATATTGCGGGCAAACGTGCGCTGATCTTACGCGGCAACGGCGGTCGGGAGCTATTAGGCGAAACCCTGGCGGCACGCGGTGCAGATGTCACGTTTTATGAATGTTATCAACGTAGTGCTAAACCTTACGATGGGGCACAAGAAGCGATGCGCTGGCAGTCGCGCGGCGTGACAACGATAGTGGTCACCAGCGGGGAAATGCTGCAACAGCTTAACGCACTAATCCCGCAGTGGTATCGCGAAAACTGGTTACTACGCTGTCGGCTTATTGTCGTCAGCGAGCGTCTGGCGCACCTCGCCCGGGAACTGGGCTGGCAAGATATTAAGGTCGCTGATAACGCCGACAACGATGCGCTACTGCGCGCATTACAATAACTCTCATAATGGGAAGCCATAATGACGGAACAAGAAAAATCCTCCGCCGTGGTTGAAGAGACCAGGGAGGCCGTGGAAACTCAGCCACAGCCAGCTACTGCTGAAAAAAAGAGTAAAAACGGCACTGCGCTCATCCTGAGTGCGGTGGCAATCGCCATCGCGCTGGCAGCCGGTGTTGGACTCTATGGCTGGGGAAAACAACAGGCGACCACACAGACCGCCACCAGCGATGCACTGGCTAATCAACTGACCGCGCTGCAAAAAGCGCAGGAAAGCCAGAAGGCGGAGCTGGAAGGCGTCATTAAACAGCAGGCGGCGCAGCTTGAGCAGGCCAACCGTCAGCAAACTGAACTGGCGAAACAGCTGGATGAAGTCCAACAGAAAGTCGCCACGATTTCCGGTAGCGATGCCAAAACGTGGCTGCTTGCGCAGGCCGATTTTCTGGTCAAGCTAGCCGGACGTAAGCTGTGGAGCGATCAGGATGTGACGACGGCGGCCGCACTACTGAAGAGCGCAGATGCCAGCCTCGCGGACATGAACGATCCCAGCCTGATTACCGCACGCCGGGCTATCACCGATGATATCGCCAGTCTTTCCTCCGTCGCTCAGGTGGATTACGACGGTATCATCCTGAAAATTAATCAGCTTTCTAATCAGATCGATAACCTGCGTCTGGCGGATAACGACAGCGACGGTTCACCGATGGACGCCGATAGCCCTGAGCTTTCCAGTTCAATCAGCGAATGGCGCGTCAATCTACAAAAAAGCTGGCAGAACTTTATGGACAGCTTTATCACCATCCGCCGCCGCGATGATACTGCGGTCCCGCTGTTAGCGCCGAATCAGGATGTCTATCTGCGGGAAAACATCCGCTCTCGTCTGCTGGTTGCCGCCCAGGCCGTGCCGCGCCATCAGGAAGAGACTTACCGTCAGGCGCTGGATAACGTCTCCACCTGGGTGCGTGCCTACTACGATACCGACGACGCCACGACAAAAGCCTTCCTTGAAGAAGTGGACAAGTTGAGTCAGCAGAGCATCACGATGGACGTACCGGAAACGCTACAAAGCCAGGCGATCCTCGAAAAATTGATGCAAACCCGCGTGCGTAACCTGCTGGCACAACCGGGCGCCGCGCCATCTGAAGCGGTCCCCGCCCCTGCGTCTGAAGCACCGCAGGCAGAAACCCCGGCAGCCGCGCCGCAAGGAGAATAATGATGCTAAAAGTATTATTGCTCTTTGTGCTGTTGATCGCGGGTATCGTGATCGGCCCGATGATTGCCGGTCACCAGGGTTATGTCCTGATCCAGACCGACACGTACAACATTGAAACCAGCGTGACCGGGCTGGTCATCATCCTGGTCCTTGCGATGGTGGTACTGTTTGCCATCGAATGGCTGCTGCGCCGCCTCTTCCGAACCGGCGCACATACGCGCGGCTGGTTTGTGGGTCGCAAACGTCGTCGTGCCCGCAAGCAGACCGAACAGGCGCTGTTGAAACTGGCGGAAGGAGACTATCAGCAGGTTGAGAAGCTGATGGCGAAAAATGCCGATCATGCTGAACAGCCGGTAGTGAACTACCTGCTCGCCGCTGAAGCAGCGCAACAGCGTGGTGACGAAGCGCGCGCAAACCAACATCTGGAACGTGCGGCAGAACTCGCGGGCAACGACACGATCCCGGTTGAGATCGCGCGTGTCCGCCTGCAACTGGCGCGCAATGAGAACCATGCCGCGCGCCACGGCGTGGATAAATTGCTGGAGGTAACGCCGCGCCATCCGGAAGTATTGCGTCTGGCAGAACAGGCCTACATTCGCACCGGTGCCTGGAGCTCGCTGCTGGATATCATCCCGTCAATGGCGAAAGCGAACGTCGGTGATGAAGAGCATCGTGCGATGCTGAAACAGCAGGCGTGGATTGGTCTGATGGATCAGGCGCGCGCCGATCAGGGCAGCGATGGTCTACGCGAATGGTGGAAAAACCAGAGCCGTAAAACCCGTCATCAGGTCGCCCTGCAGGTGGCCATGGCCGAGCATCTGATTGAATGCGACGATCACGACATGGCGCAGCAAATCATTATCGACGGTCTGAAGCGTCAGTATGACGATCGCCTCGTGCTGCCAATTCCGCGTCTGAAAACCAATAATCCGGAACAGCTGGAGAAAGTCCTGCGTCAGCAAATCAAGACCGTCGGCGATCGCCCGCTGCTGTGGAGTACGCTGGGTCAGTCGCTGATGAAGCACGGCGAATGGCAGGAAGCGACCGTTGCCTTCCGCGCCGCGCTGAAGCAGCGCCCGGACGCGTACGATTATGCCTGGCTTGCCGACGCGCTCGACCGCCTGCATCAACCGGAAGAAGCGGCCACCATGCGCCGTGACGGCCTGATGCTGACGTTGCAGAATAATCCCCCGCAATAACGCCCTGACGCCCGGTGACGCTTCGCGCTCCGGGCATTAATCGCATACACAAAATCATTCGGGATGCATCGAGGCGGCAAGTCTGAGGATCCCCGGGAGCTTACATAAGTCAGTGACCGGGGTGAGCAGGCGCAGCCAACAAAGGGGCAGCCTGGAGGATGACGTATATGCATAAAAAAACGCCCGCTCTTTTGGAGCAGGCGTTAAACAGGTCTTTATGACAACATAAATGGGTGCTTCACTCAACGTTATGTCCATGGTGTTTGATGAGGCCGAAGCGACATCTGTCTGTGGACGATAAGCACCGTAAACGGCTCTGCATCATTCCTGAGTTTATGAGGCACTATGGCGAGCATAAGAGATGGAATGAGCATCTACCCGACTATTATTGCACATTGCATGCCAGGATTGCACCGCTAAAAATAGGGATTAAGATAATTCGCTATCCCTGTACTGGCGCGGGTTGTCGGCGATTTTGCCTTTTTCTGCCAGCCGGAAATACACCTCATTGTCGCTCAGCAGAGACAGATCTCGCCCGATATACGAAAATCTTGAAATTTCAGAAGGTTAACCGTCACCAAATGGCGACAATGGCAAACAGGGTTGTCTCAGGGAAGCAACAGGGGAAAAGAAGAAGAAAGTGTGGCGTAGAAAAAGAAAAACCCCGCCGAAGCGGGGTTCAAAATTGGTCGGCGAGAGAGGATTCGAACCTCCGACCCACTGGTCCCAAACCAGTTGCGCTACCAAGCTGCGCTACTCGCCGATGTACTGCTTTTTGAATTTTTAGTTCAATTCGTTAAGTCGTGGTGCGAGGGGGGGGACTTGAACCCCCACGTCCGTAAGGACACTAACACCTGAAGCTAGCGCGTCTACCAATTCCGCCACCTTCGCATTTCACAACTTTTAATAATGGGGTGGCTAATGGGATTCGAACCCACGACAACTGGAATCACAATCCAGGGCTCTACCAACTGAGCTATAGCCACCACTGCAAATCTTTGTTACGCGGTATCAAAACCACCGCAGCTCCAGCACCGGGTAAATGGTGCGCCCGACAGGATTCGAACCTGAGACCTCTGCCTCCGGAGGGCAGCGCTCTATCCAGCTGAGCTACGGGCGCTTAGCGCCGTTGCGGGGGTGGATAATACGGACTTCACACCCCGCTGTCTAGTGCCTTTTTAAATAAAATGCGCGTTTGGTTACGCTTTGCGCGTTTTGTCGCTTATTCCCCCGTTTTCTGGGCGATACCCTGACGGTTGAGGCCAAAAACCTTGTAAACAGCCGTCACGGAGAGCAGGAAGATGATGCCGACAAACAGCGACATACGGGTATCTTCATTAAAGTACATGCCGATCAGTACGCAAACCAGGAAAGCCATCGTCAAATAGTTTGCCCACGGGAACAGAATTGAACGGAACGGATGGCTGGCCATCGCCGCTTTATGCGCCCGACGAAAACGCAGCTGGCTAATCAGGATCACAAACCACGGCACCATCCCCGGCAGCACGCTTGCACTATAAACATAGACGAAGACGCGCTGCGGATTAGGAATGATGTAGTTCAGGCACGAACCGACCAGCAGAATCGCAATCGACAACGCCACGCCCGCCACCGGAACGCCGTGACGGGAAACTTTCCCCATCGCCGCCGGCAGTTGACGATTCTTCGCCAGCGCGTAAAGCATACGCCCACAACTGTACATTCCGCTGTTACAGCCAGACAGCGCGGCGGTCAGCACGACAAAGTTGATAATCGCCGCCGCGGTAGTGATACCAATTTTGGCAAAGGTCAGGACGAACGGACTGCCGTTGCTACCAATTTCGTTCCACGGGAAGATAGTGACGATCACGAAAATCGCTCCCACGTAGAAGATCAGAATACGCCACAGCACTTTACCTACCGCGCTACGCAGCGTGACCTGCGGGTTTTTGGCTTCGCCCGCCGTAATCCCGATCAGCTCCACGCCCTGATAAGAGGCGACCACAATACACAACGCGGTGAGGAAGCCTTTCCAGCCACCAGCAAAGAAACCGCCGTGCCCGGTCAGGTTACCAAAGCCAATCGGCTGCCCGCCGTTGCCAAGGCCGAAGAAAATCACGCCCAGACCCACCACAATCATCACGATGATGGTGGTGACTTTGATCATCGCAAACCAGAACTCAATTTCGCCATACAGACGAACGGCCGCCAGGTTTGCCAGCGCCACCAGTCCAACGGCAATTAGCGCCGGTATCCATTGCGCCATTTCCGGAAACCAGAACTGGACATAGACGCCGATCGCGGTGATCTCCGAAATACCGACCGCCATCCACATAAACCAGTATGACCATGCGGTGAGATAACCGAAGAACGGGCTCATGTAGCGGTGAGCGTAAACGGCGAAAGAACCGGCAACCGGCTCCAGGAACAGCATCTCGCCCATTGAACGCATAATGAAAAAGACGAACAGGCCGGCGACAATATATGCCAGCAGTACCGATGGTCCTGCCCATTTCAGGGTGCTTGCCGCCCCCATAAACAGGCCGACGCCAATGGTGCCCCCGAGGGCAATCAATTCGATATGACGAGCCTCCAGCCCACGCTGCAGCTCCGGTTTATTCTCTGCCATAAATCCTCTTGTCGTGTTTACATGCTTTCCGGCATTGCCGGTTATTGTTATGGGTACATCGCTGGGGGCGCATGTTTTCGCAAATTTGGCGAAATGGCAAACGAAGCATTAAAAAATTGCATTTTTTTGTAAAAACAGTGCAAAAATGAGGCAACATGGTAGCGCATGGAGCAGAATGCGCTACCTGCATGAAGAAGGGGTTTTTAGATATTACCGCTGTAGTGCCAGCGCAGGTAACGCAGTAAACGGAGTTGACGGGTAATGCGGCTCGGCTGCGACAGCAAGCGATACAGCCACTCCAGCCCCAGATTTTGCCACACCTTCGGCGCGCGTTTTACATGACCGGTGAAAACATCATAGGTACCGCCGACGCCCATATAGAGCGCATGCGGATGCACCTGCCGGCAATCGCGCATAAAGATTTCCTGTTTCGGCGATCCCATCGCCACGGTGACGATTTTCGCCCCACTGGCGTGGATTTGCTCAAATAGCGCAGGACGCTGCTCCGGCGTAAAATAACCGTCCTGGCTGCCGACAATGTTCACATTCCACTGGGCGCGCAGTTTCGCTTGCGTTTGTGCCAGCACTTCCGGCTTTCCGCCCACAAGGAATACCGGCGTGCCTTCCTCTCCCGCGCGGGCCATCAACGCTTCCCAGAGATCGGCACCCGCTACGCGAGAAACCTGGGCATGCGGAAATTTTTTGCGTACCGAGCGCACGACGCTGATCCCGTCGGCATATTTATACTCTGCTGCCTCAATCAGGGTACGGACTTCTGGGTTATCTTCCGCCATCAGGACCTTTTCTGCGTTAATCGCCACCAGCGTACCTTGTTTAAGCTGGCCGCCAGCATAGAGATAATCCAGCGCATGGTGCATATCACGCCAGCCAATCAGCTGGAGTCCGCGCAGATCGTAAATTGGTGCTGTTGTATTATCAGTCATTGCTATCCTTCAACCTGTTTGTCTGGCAGGGCTCGCCAACGTTTATGGATCAGTCCGGCCTGGTCAAACAGCCAGAACAGAAGTTTTGCCACCAGCAAACAGGCACCAAAAACCACCAGGAAAAAAACAACACGAGAGACAAACGAGTCCAGTCCCTCTCGCGCCAGCACGATCATATTGAAAATCGCGCCAAAGCAAAAACTATGCAAAATCGCGGCCTTGTAGCGGTTGACCTCACGATTACCCAGCTCGTACAGCCAGTCGAACCATTTGATGATAAGCCCTACCACAACCGCGCCCAGCGGGATAAACAGCGCGCCGCCCATCACCACCAGCGAACCAATCAGCGTTGGAGAAATCGCCAGACCGGAATGGTTGTTCAGCACTTCCCACGTAAAGTAGTTCGCCGTATTCAGCACCACACTCGGCCGCCCTGGCCAAAGCCAGGAAGGAATAAAGACGTAGAAATCACGGGCAATTGGCGCCAGCCCCTGAAAGTCGATTTTGTCGTAATTTTGCAGCAGCAGCGCCAGGTTCTCCCACGGAGAAAACGTGTCACGGGTGAGATAGAGAAACGTATAGAACGCCTCGTCACCGCTGACGTTCAGCCCGTAGCGCTTCAATGCCAGCCAGAACATCCCGACAATCCCCAGCACGCCTGCTGCCGCCAGCATCCACAGCGAGATCCAGCCGCGAATAATACCGATGAACAGGAAGATGGCGAAGGCAATGATGATATTGGCGCGAGTGCCGCCGACAATCATATACGTCAGCAGGCCAAATGCGACGGTGCTGACCAGGAAGAACAGCCACGCTTTGCTGTCCTGGCGCAGGAAATAGACCACCAGCATGGCCGGGATGAAAAAGTAAAAGAAGCGTTTTAACGCCACGCCGGAAACTTCACTGGAAAAAATCTGGCTATACGACTGCAGGCGGAACAGTAAGAAACCATTATGCATGAAGAAGATGCCCACGCTGATCAGCGCAATCCCCATCAGAATCATCCAGGTGAGATGGGTTTCCACCCGATTCATCGTGAACAGCGGTTTGTACGGCGCGTCCGCAATCCGTTTGCGCAAGCGGGTCTTATAGGTCACATAGTAGATCGCGTAGAAACAGGCGGCGGAAAGCAGCGCCTGTAGCAGGATTTCCGGCGGTGCGACGGCAACGTCAAAGCGGAACGCCAGCACGCTGGTCAGCGGAAAGCCAAAAAAGAAGGTCAGCAAAAACAGCAGCGAGAAGAACACGTTGAAGTTGAAGCGCACGCGGCGAAACTCAAACCAGGTTAGCGTGGCGATAAACAACGTGGAGAGGAGCCAGACGACAAACAGGCCGCTGAACTGCATCAGACTCATAGCGCCTCCCCTGCGGCAACCTGCAACGCGTGATGCCAGGGCTGCAAATAGTTCGGGCTAAAGAAGGTAATCGTATTTTTATCCACGGATGCCAGCTGGCGCTGCGCCTCGCGCACCACCTGTTCGTTGAGTTCATCGGTCGTAAACAGCACCGGAAGATGCTGTTCCACCATGTCCTGCCAGAAGGGATTTTCGCGGTTCAGCACGCAGGGAATGCCTGCCTGAATCAGCAAACATAAGGTGCCAATTCCCTGCTGACGGGCAAAAATAAAGTACCCGAGATCGCACTGACGAAGCAGCGCCAGATAGTCGTCGAACGCCAGCTTGTCGCTGAGGATCTGCAGGTTATCTGCACTGAACAGTCTTAGCCCCGCCTGACGAACGTCCGCGATATACGCCTCGTTATTCGCCGGATAGCCCATCGGGACAACCACATTTACGTTGTCGCCAAACTGCTGATGCACCGCCCGCAGCGCGGCGATATGTTCGTTGCTGCGATCGCCTGAGTTGCCCACCAGAATGGTCATTTTTCCGCTGCGTTGGCGATCGTTCACCATATTGTTGAGCGCGGGATCCATTCGCGTCGGGAAATAGAGCAGTTCTCCCGGCACGCGCGGATGCTGTTGGGCGAAATAGTTCAGATCGCCACGGGTGGCAAAAACGCCCCCAACACGGCTTTGCGCCAGACGGCGAAGCGGATAAAACAGTTTGAATTTCAGTCCGCTGGAGACTTCATACAGATCCGCGCCCCAGATGTGCCAGTAAAACTGACTGGGCTTAATTCCACCGCTCAGTAACGCCAGCCACAGCGCCATATTAAACTGACCGTGGAAGAAGAAACGCTGCTGTCTGTTCGCTTTAGCTTGCGCTATCACCGCTTGCGCCAGCGATTTTTTACCGCTGTAGAAACGGATGGAGAGCGCCGGGCAACTTTCCGTCAACCCGGCATCCTGACCGGCGACCATAAAGACACAGGCATGCTCACTGGTCGATGCCAGCGTATCGTTGAAAAACCGCAGCACGGTTTGATTATGGTGAGGGATATCCGATCCCAGTACGTGAATCAGTACAGTCATGCCCGCCTACGCCAGAGTAAAAATACACAACAACATAAAGAAAAATAGACGACATACGTTGCCATATAGGCCTGTGCCGCACCCAGCGCGCCATGTGCCGGGATCAGCCAGTGCGCAAATGCCGTCAATAAAATGAACTGGCTGATTTCCGCCAGAATATAAAACCGCAGTGACGCTTTGGCGATCACCAGGTAACCGAAGACATATGCCCCAACTTTCAGCACATCTCCAACCAACTGCCAGGCAAACAGATCGCGCATGGCGGTGAATTTCTCAGAGAACAGCAGCCAGATAGCAAAGTCACGCAGCAGCCAGACGGAGAAGCTCGCAGCGGCCACCGCAGGCAGAACAAACTTCAGCGACTTCACCACTTCCCGTGTGATGTCCCGCTTTTCGGTAAGGCGCGACAGCGTCGGCAACAGGTAAACGCTAAACGACGCGGTAATAAATTGTAGGTAAGCATCCGAGATACTGCTCACCCCTTGCCAGATTCCGACGTCATCCCAACTGTAGTGCGCCGCCAGCAGGTTTCGCATCATCACATACGCCACTGGCAGCGTGACGGAGGTGATCAGCGCCATCAGGGTAAACTTGCTGAGCTGGCCCGCCAGCCCGTTATCCCAGGATGGCTTGAGATAGCACAGAGGGATCATTCCGCGTTTCAGCAGCATGGCTGCCGCCGGGATCACCACCAGTGCGGGCACCAGCGCCAGGCCGAGGAGCGCGCCTTCATAGCCGCCCAGCCGGTAACAGCCATAATAGGCGACAACGCCCACCAGGCTGCCGACAATCAGTGACAGCGCATTCCCGGCCGCATCACGAAATCCTTTCATTAACGCCAGCAGCAGGTTGGCCCAGGCAATCCCCATCTGCACCAGCGCCACTAAGCGTACTAACCCCTGATACTGCGTATGACCAAACAGTCCCTGGCTAATCGGTACCGCCGCAAGCAGAAACACCAGCGCCAGCAGCGTCGAAAAACCCAGCACCATCGCCGAGGATGTCCCGACCACCTGCCGCAATTGTTCGGGGTTATCGTGAGACTGCGCAACGTATTTGGTGACGCCGTTGAAAATGCCGGCCCCCGCCAGGACGCCAAGCACGGTGACCATCTGACGGAAATTTCCCGCTTGCCCGACACCCGCCGGGCCGAATGACACCGCCAGCAGCTTAACGACCAGTAACCCCGCGCCAATTTTGACCAGCGTGCTGGCCGCCGTCCACAAGGACGCTTTCGCAAGCGACATATCAGGCGAAATAGTTCAGCAATGTCGTAATCACCGTGCGCTGATTCACTGCCGACAGGTTATAGAACAGCGGCAGGCGCAGCAGACGTTCGCTCTCTTTGGTGGTGTAGCGGTCCTCGCCGGAGAATTCACCAAACTTGTCGCCAGCCGGGCAGTCATGCAGCGGAATGTAGTGGAACACCGCCATAATCTCGGCTTCTTTCAGGAAGTTAATCAGCGCGCTACGATCGTCAATGTCGCGCAGCTTGATATAAAACATATGGGCGTTCTGTTTGCAGTCATCCGGAATGGATGGCAATTCAATTCTGCCCGCACGCGCCAGCGGTGCGAGGGCATCGTAGTAGGTCTGCCACAGCGCCAGACGCTGCTGATTAATGCGGTCCGCCGCTTCCAACTGTGCCCAGAGATAAGCGGCCTGTAGATCGGACATCAAATAGCTGGAACCAATATCACGCCAGGTATATTTGTCGACCTGACCACGGAAGAACTGGCTGCGGTTAGTCCCTTTTTCACGAATGATTTCGGCTCGCTCAATAAGGCTGCGATCGTTAATCAGCGTTGCGCCGCCTTCGCCACCGGCGGTGTAGTTTTTGGTTTCATGGAAACTAAAGCAGCCGATGTGGCCGATCGTTCCCAGCGCCCGGCCTTTGTAAGTCGACATCACCCCCTGCGCGGCGTCTTCTACCACAAACAGGTTGTACTTATCCGCCAGCGCCATGATGGTGTCCATCTCACAGGCCACACCCGCATAATGCACCGGCACAATCGCCCGCGTTTTTTCGGTGATCGCCGCTTCAATGCGCGTTTCGTCAATGTTCATGGTATCCGGACGGATATCCACAAAGATGATTTTAGCGCCGCGCAGCACAAAGGCATTCGCGGTCGACACGAAGGTGTAACTCGGCATGATCACTTCATCACCCGGCTGGATATCCAGCAGCAGTGCCGCCATCTCCAGTGAGGCGGTACAGGAAGGCGTCAGCAGTACCTTCGCACTGCCAAAACGCTGCTCAAGCCACTGCTGACAACGACGAGTAAAGCCCCCATCGCCACACAGTTTGCCGCTGCCCATTGCAGACTGCATATACTCAAGTTCGGTACCCACCACCGGCGGTGCGTTAAACGGAATCATGTTGTCACCTGTATAACCAGTACGCGGTGCTTTCTACATTCGCACCGCTTTGTATATAACGTTTAAGCGCGGCGGTGTTGCCCATCTGGGTCGCCACCCGCAATGTTGTTTTGCCGCGCGCCTGCGCCCATCCCAGCGCCGCCTGCATCAGCTCTGCCCCAACGCCACGCCCGGCGAGCAAGCCGATTCGCGCCTCGCGGTCATCCAGTTCACGCAGCGAGACATAGCCGCGAATATCCCCATTTGAGGTGCGAAGAACCAGACACTGATGATCAAACGTGCCGTGCACCGCGTTTTCAATCCACTGCGCATAAAAGCGAGCGCTGGCGTCAGGCGCATACCACGGCGTGCGAAAGCGGCTTTGCGCAAAGGCCGCCGCAGCGAGCTGGCGCAAGGCCGGAATGTCCGTCAGTTGTGCAATTTCTGCGCCAGTTTGACCGTTGTTTTTCCCGACAGGAAGAACAAAATCGACTTCCCCTTCCACCAGCGCGAAACCCAGTTGTTGCAGAGCATCCAGCTCGCGGGTATTGGCCGCCGGGATTTTGGCCTGCACCCGCGACCAGGGCTGTAAGGCTTCTGCGGTCAATAACGGCGCCGCCGGATCCAGCCGGACAATGGCGCTGTTGATGCCAAAGAAGCGGTTTTCCCAGCCCAGCGGCTCAATACTGGCGTGGACGTGCACGAAGCAGCTCCAGTAAATATTGGCCATAACCTGTTTTCGCCAGAGCGCTGGCGGCACGTTTCACGCCGTCATCATCCAGCCAGCCATTGCGCCAGGCAATCTCTTCCAGACAGGCAATTTTGAATCCCTGACGCTTTTCAACCGTCTGCACAAAGGTGCTCGCCTCAATCAGGCTGTCATGCGTTCCCGTATCGAGCCAGGCAAAACCGCGGCCCAGCAGCTCAACGGTCAGATTGCCTGCGTCAAGGTACATCTGATTGATAGAGGTGATCTCCAGTTCGCCGCGTTCAGATGGTTTCACGCGCTTTGCGTACTCCACCACCTTGCTGTCGTAGAAATAGAGCCCGGTCACCGCCCAGTTAGATTTTGGCTGCTTCGGTTTCTCTTCTAACGAGATGGCGCGGAAATTGTCATCAAACTCCACCACGCCAAACCGTTCTGGATCCATCACCTGATAGCCAAACACGGTCGCCCCTTCGGTACGCGCGGCGACATGGCGCAATTTAGGACTGAACCCCTGACCGAAGAAAATATTGTCGCCTAACACCAGGCATGAAGGTTCGCCGTTCAGGAACGTCTCACCGATGATAAACGCTTGCGCCAGGCCATCCGGACTCGGTTGTTCGGCATACTGCAAATGAATGCCAAATTCAGAACCGTCGCCTAACAGACGCTGAAAATATCCTTTGTCTTCCGGCGTGGTGATAATCAGGATCTCACGAATGCCGGCCAGCATGAGCACCGATAACGGGTAATAAATCATCGGCTTATCGTAAATGGGGAGCAGCTGTTTCGACACGCCACGCGTGATAGGATGCAAACGGGTGCCAGAGCCGCCCGCCAGAATGATACCTTTCATGCCTTCCTCCTCCGGGAAATTAGCCCTTCAGACCTAAACGTTGCCCCTGATAACTGCCGTCTTGTACGGGCTTCCACCAGGCCTCATTCGCCAGATACCACTGCACGGTTTTACGCATGCCGCTTTCAAAGGTTTCCTGCGGCGTCCAGCCAAGCTCACGGGCGATTTTTGACGCATCAATGGCGTAACGTAAGTCGTGACCAGGACGATCGTCCACAAAGGTAATCAGGTCGCGGTAATGTGCGATACCCTGTGGTTTGTTCGGCGCCAGCGTTTCCAGCAGCTCGCAAATCGTCTCAACCACGTCCAGATTCTTACGCTCGTTATGACCGCCGATGTTATACGTTTCACCGACTTCTCCGGTGGTCGCCACGCAGTACAGCGCTCTCGCGTGATCGTCCACATACAGCCAGTCGCGGACCTGCTGTCCGTTGCCATACACCGGCAGCGGTTTGCCCGCCAGCGCATTAAGAATCATCAGCGGGATCAGTTTTTCCGGGAAGTGGTAAGGGCCATAGTTGTTAGAGCAGTTGGTGATAAGGGTTGGAAGACCGTAAGTGCGCAACCAGGCGCGCACCAGGTGATCGCTGCTGGCTTTCGACGCGGAATAGGGGCTGCTAGGGGCGTAGGGCGTCGTCTCAGTAAAGAAATCATCCGTCGAGTGCAGATCGCCATACACCTCGTCCGTCGAGATATGGTGGAAGCGAAACGCCGATTTCTTCTCGTCAGCCCGTTCACTCCAGTACGCCCGCGCCGCTTCCAGCAGCGTGTAGGTGCCAACAATGTTGGTTTCGATAAACGCCGCCGGTCCGTCGATGGAACGATCGACATGGCTTTCGGCGGCCAGGTGCATCACGCAGTCTGGCTGATATTGTTGAAAAACCCGATCCAGCGAGGCGCGATCGCAAATATCCACTTTCTCGAAAGCAAAGCGATCGTTCTGCGCAACCTGAGCCAGCGACATCAGATTGCCGGCGTAGGTGAGTTTATCCACCACCACCACCGCATCTGCCGTCTCATTAATGATATGCCGTACCACCGCTGAGCCGATGAAACCTGCGCCACCCGTCACCAGAATCCGTTTCATTAACGCCACACTCCTTTGGTATCCACGACGTACTGCTGCTGCACAGCATCGCCCTGAATGGCTTTAAACTGGCTATGATCGACCAGCATCACCAGCACGTCGGCCGTCGCCAGCGCGTCGTTCAGGGCGGCAAGAGTACAAAGACCGTCCAGCTTTTTCGGCAACTGGTGAATATTCGGTTCCACCACCAGCGTTTCACCGCTGTGCCACTGGGCGATACTTTTTGCGATCCCCATTGCCGGGCTTTCACGCAAATCGTCGATATTGGGTTTGAATGCGAGGCCAAAGCAGGCGATTTTCACTTCGCTGGCGCGCTTGTTCGTCGCCGCCAGGCAGTCCGCAACGGCGGCTTTGACCTGATCGACGACCCAGTGTGGTTTACCGTCGTTTACTTCACGCGCGGTACGGATCAGACGCGACTGCAACGGATTCTGCGCCACAATGAACCACGGGTCGACAGCAATACAGTGCCCGCCCACACCCGGTCCAGGCTGGAGAATGTTGACACGTGGATGACGGTTTGCCAGGCGAATCAGTTCCCAGACGTTAATCCCCTGCTCGGCGCAAATCAGCGACAGTTCGTTCGCAAAGGCGATATTGACGTCGCGGAAGCTGTTTTCCGTCAGCTTGCACATTTCGGCCGTACGGGAATTGGTCACCACGCACTCGCCTTCAAGAAATATTTTGTACAGCTCGCTGGCACGCGCCGAGCACACCGGCGTCATGCCGCCGATGACCCGGTCATTCTTGATCAGTTCAACCATCACCTGACCCGGCAGAACGCGCTCAGGACAATAGGCGATATTCACATCCGCCTGCTCGCCCGCCTGCTGCGGGAAAGTGAGATCCGGACGCATTTCGGCCAGCCACGCCGCCATCTGTTCGGTCGCGCCAACCGGAGAGGTCGACTCGAGGATCACCAGCGCGCCCTTTTTCAGCACTGGCGCAACGGATTTCGCCGCCGCTTCGACATAGGTCATATCCGGCTCATGCTCACCTTTAAACGGCGTCGGTACTGCAATCAGATACGCATCGGCATCGACAGGGGTCGTGGTGGCGCGCAGAAAACCGCCTTCCACCGCCGTTTTCACGACGTTATCGAGGTCCGGCTCAACAATATGGATTTCACCGCGGTTGATGGTCTCCACCGCATGCGGGTTAACGTCCACCCCAATCACCTGCTTTTGGCGCGAAGCAAAGGCAGCCGCCGTCGGCAAACCGATATATCCCAGCCCAATAACAGAAATGGTAGAAAAACTCATAGCGATACCCGATTGTTTTTTAATGCGTGTAAAATGCGGCCGCAGGCCTGCCCGTCACCGTAAGGGTTATGGGCGCGGCTCATAGCCTGATATTCGTTTTCGTCATGCAGCAAACGCGTGACTTCTTCAACAATGCGCTGTGGGTCTGTCCCCACCAGACGCACGGTTCCGGCGGTAATGGCCTCGGGTCGTTCGGTTGTTTCACGCATCACCAGCACCGGTTTGCCCAGTGACGGTGCCTCTTCCTGAATCCCGCCGGAGTCCGTCAGAATCAGCCAGGCGTGATTCATCAGCCAGACAAAGGGCAGATAGTCCTGCGGTTCAATCAGCGTCACGTTTTCAACATGACCGAGAATGCGGTTGACCGGCTCGCTGACGTTCGGGTTCAGGTGCACTGGATAGACAATCTGCACATCCTGATTGGCGGCCGCAATCTCCGCCAGCGCATGGCAAATCTGCTCAAATCCACGGCCAAAACTTTCGCGACGATGACCGGTCACCAGGATCAGTTTTTTATCCGAACTGAGGAACGGATACTGCTCGGCCAGTTCTGAACGCAACGTATCACTAGCCAGAACGCGGTCGCGCACCCAGATCAGCGCATCGATCACCGTATTGCCGGTGACAAAGATGCGGCTGTCGGCAATATTCTCGCGCAACAGGTTTTGCCGCGAGTTCTCCGTCGGCGCAAAGTGATACATCGCCAGATGCCCGGTCAGCGTACGGTTTGCCTCTTCCGGCCACGGGGAATAGAGATCGCCAGTGCGTAACCCGGCCTCGACATGGCCGACCGGTATACGTTGATAAAACGCGGCCAGACTGGTCGCAATCGTGGTGGTGGTATCTCCGTGTACCAGTACCACATCTGGCTTGAAGTCAGCGAGGATAGGCTTCAGCCCTTCCAGTATCCGACAGGTTATCTCTGTCAATCCCTGACCCGGTTGCATAATATTGAGATCGTAATCAGGAACAATAGAAAAGAGATTCAATACCTGATCGAGCATCTCCCGGTGCTGCGCGGTGACGCAGACTTTTGCGTCGAAATCAGGATCCTTTGCCAGCGCATGCACCAGAGGTGCCATTTTTATGGCTTCCGGTCGCGTGCCAAATACAGTCAGTACTTTCACATCGATTCTCTTCGAATAGTCAGTGAGGGCCCAGCCCCTCACTGCGGCAGTCGTGCTAAATCGTGCGGCGGCGGGTTAACGCAACACCTGCGCCGATAAGCCCCCCCACGATGCCCCACATCACCATCAGGAAGGCACGGCGCGGGCTATCGCGTTTTACCGGTTCTTCCGGTGTACGCAAATAGCGATAGGTCTGAAAACGCGGGTCCAGCGTGGGGCCCACATTCAATGTATTTAGCATGGCTCGATTCTGGAAGTAGTCCAGATCGAAAGAGGGGCCGACCGCCTGTAAATTTTCAAGGCGTGCCTGGAGCATGGGACGTCCGAGCAGAAACAGCTCCGAATCCGGTAATTCATCCGCTGGCACATCGGTCGCACTGCGGGAGATATTGTGCTGTTCAGCGATTTTAAGCGCCTGTTCAATACTGCTCACGCGGCGGGAGAAAATTGCTTTCGCCACCTCTTCCTGACGTTTGACCTGCGCCTTCATTTGCACGGTCCGCGCGGCCCACGCGCCTTTCAGTTCTTCATTGAGATGGCTTGCCGCACGCTGGCTGGAGAACGCCACATACTGACGCAGCAGATTGTTCGCATCAGGTGCGGTTTCGGCAATCAGCTTGACGCTGTCGTTAATGGCACGGGCAAAATCACCGGGAGTGAACTGAATGTTGTTGATCATCTCATCCAGCATGGCGGCATCGGCCTTGCTGTTGCCAACCATCCGCTGCTTGTAATAGTCAGTTTGCAGCCAGAAGTCGCGACGCGTATCCCAGGAGGCCAGTTGCATCACAAACTCTTTATAGGCTTCGTCCATGACCGAAGGTTGATCACCTGACGCGTTGTCCGCTTTCGCATCCAGATTCCGCAAAAACTGCTGTTGGGAATAGTAACCCCCCAGCATATTCACCGTGGGGCGATCGGAGATCGCGGTCGCGCTCCACTCCTGACGAGCAAAAAAAGTATACGCCAGCGCGATCAGCGCGAATAACAGCGCGATACCGACAATCCACACCTTCCCGGCCCATAAGGTACGAAACAACCCACGAATATCCAGTTCATTTTCAGCGCTCACAACGTGTGCCCCCGGTAATGGTTGAGTCATCGCACCCTCATTTACTTGGTTAATTTTGGATTGTTATCACGGTTTCTTCGTAATCTGCGCTTCATGCGCTTAATGAACCTCGCCACCTTCCAGGCACGTTTAATGCAGTAACCGTAGAGGAAGAATGCTAGCAAAAAGAGCACCAGCATGACCCATTCCGGGACAAAATGAGAATATTCCGCCAGCACGCCAATCGAGGCCAGTATTGCGGCGGCTAGCGTGATCAGGACAAAAGCCTGACGTGAAGTAAACCCTGCACGCATGATCAAATGATGAATATGCTGACGGTCTGGCGAGAACGGGCTCATCCCTTTACGCAGACGACGATACATGATGGCCACCATGTCCATCAGCGGAATGGCGATGATCCACAGCGCGGTAACCGGGCTTATCGGGTGCGTTTTACCCTGGGTGGTTTCAAGCAGGATCCAGATAACGGTAAAACCAATCAGCGTACTGCCGGCGTCACCCATAAACACTTTATAGCGACGGCCAAGCGCACCGAGGTTCAACAGAATATAGGGCAGGATGGCGGCGATCATGGCAAAGCACCAGATAGCCAGACTGGTCTGTCCATCAAACCACAGAATAAGCCCCATTGCGGCAAATGAGACGCTGGAGAGCCCGCCTAATAAGCCATCGATACCATCCACCATGTTGAAGGCATTGATCGCGGCCCATACGGCGAAAAGCGTGAGGAAATAACCAAACGGCCCGAGCACCATCTCCCACGGGCCAAAGATATAACCGAGGCTGCTGAGATAAAGCTTGCCCACCGCCATCATAATTACGCCGATAGCAGCCTGAATGGTGGCACGTATTTTTACGCTAATATCAAAGCGATCGTCCAGTGCGCCGATAAAAACCAGGACACCGGCACAAGCCAGATAGAGAGCAGCGTGGGGGATATAGACATTCACAATGCTAAATGTGAAACAAATCCCCGCATAAACTGAGATGCCCCCAACCAACGGTATCAATCCCTGGTGGCGTTTACGGAAGTTGGGTTTATCCACTAAACCGACCTTTTTTGCGACCTTCCGTGCAAAAAACAGGAACAGTGTCGTGAATAAAAAAATACTGATGAGATCAGTACTGACTGTCAGTAAATTCACAATGCGTGCTCTCAGAGAAAATTATAAGCAGAAGTATAACCACGAAGGCCTGTATTCAGAAGGGAAACTCCACTCCGAACCGTCTGTTTTGTATAATTATTAACCACGTGTCGCACTTGATGGCTGACGCACGTGCAGCGGAGGACAATAACCCCTGGTTTGTTAACTTGTCGTTAAGATTACAGACATAAAAGCAAAACGCCACGTAAAAACGTGGCGTTTTCGGCTGAGAGCTCGTTTACGAGCGCTTCATCATGTCGAAGAAGTCGTCGTTAGTCTTGGTCATCGCCAGTTTATTAATGAGGAATTCCATTGCGTCGATTTCGCCCATCGGATGAATAATCTTGCGCAGGATCCACATTTTCTGCAGCTCTTCCTGAGTGGTGAGCAGCTCTTCTTTACGGGTACCGGAACGGTTGTAGTCGATAGCCGGGAAGACGCGTTTTTCAGCAATCTTACGAGAGAGGTGCAGTTCCATGTTACCGGTGCCTTTAAACTCTTCGTAGATGACTTCATCCATCTTAGAGCCGGTATCGATCAGCGCCGTTGCGATGATGGTCAGGCTGCCGCCCTCTTCCACGTTACGCGCTGCACCGAAGAAACGCTTCGGACGATGCAGAGCGTTAGCGTCCACACCACCGGTCAGCACTTTACCGGAAGCCGGAACCACGGTGTTGTATGCACGTGCCAGACGGGTGATGGAATCGAGCAGAATGATAACGTCTTTTTTGTGTTCAACCAGACGTTTCGCTTTCTCGATCACCATTTCCGCTACCTGAACGTGACGGGATGCCGGTTCGTCAAAGGTAGAAGCAACAACTTCACCTTTCACCAGACGTTGCATCTCGGTCACTTCTTCCGGACGTTCGTCAATCAGCAGCACCATCAACACACAGTCAGGGTGGTTGTAAGCGATGCTCTGCGCAATGTTTTGCAGCAGCATGGTTTTACCGGCTTTAGGCGGCGCGACGATCAGACCACGCTGACCACGACCGATTGGTGAAGCCAGATCCAAAACGCGCGCCGTTAAGTCTTCGGTAGAGCCGTTACCACGTTCCATACGCAGACGAGAGTTTGCGTGCAGCGGGGTTAAGTTTTCGAAGAGAATTTTATTACGGGCGTTTTCCGGTTTGTCGTAGTTAACTTCGTTAACTTTCAGCAGCGCAAAGTAGCGTTCGCCTTCTTTTGGCGGGCGAATCTTACCAGAGATGGTATCACCAGTGCGGAGGTTGAAACGGCGGATTTGGCTGGGGGAAACGTAGATGTCATCAGGACCGGCGAGGTAGGAGCTGTCTGCAGAACGGAGGAAACCAAATCCATCCTGCAATATCTCCAGCACACCGTCACCAAAGATATCTTCGCCACTCTTTGCGTGCTGCTTCAGGATGGCAAAAATAATGTCCTGCTTACGCATACGAGCCAGGTTTTCCAGCCCCATATTTTCGCCGAGAGTGATCAGCTCAGAAACCGGCGTATTCTTTAATTCGGTAAGATTCATAGTGGTGTGAGTTCTTAAACTTGGGGTAAATCTCGAACTTAATGTTGTGAATGGTATGGCAGGGTCATCCATGCCTGTTTACGGCCATCAACTCATGTCTGTTCGCTGTCTGGTCACAGGAAAGTACGCAGAACTGAAACGACAAGACGGATTGAATGATAAGCCAGGAATCTGTCCACTTCGCGTGCGAGAAAAAACGGGAAGTATTGGAGTTATCAAGATTCAAACTTAATAAGGTATGTTTAATACGAAGTCAACACTAACTTAGCACGACTCAAGTCGGGCGTCCAGTCATCCGAATCAATTAGGATTCAGGTCGCCCGAACATGAGACGTCCGGCTTACGCCAGGTTCGCGTCGAGGAACTCTTTCAGCTGACCTTTGGACAGTGCGCCCACTTTGGTCGCTGCAACCTCACCGTTCTTGAACAGCAGCAGGGTCGGGATGCCACGGATACCATACTTCGGCGCAGTGCCTGGGTTTTGGTCAATGTTCAGTTTAGCAACCGTCAATTTGCCCTGATATTCGTCAGCGATTTCATCCAGAATCGGGGCGATCATTTTGCACGGTCCGCACCACTCTGCCCAGAAATCAACGAGGATCGCCCCGTCCGCTTTGAGTACATCCGTGTCAAAACTGTCGTCAGTCAGGTGAATAATTTTATCGCTCATATAAACTCCACAGGAATAAGCCTGGTGTGTTGGTGTATACACATCATCCTTTAAGCTGCCTCTTTGTTGGCTTCACTCATCGTCCAGGTCACGTACTCTGTACGTTCTTGTGGACGCGTTCGCTTGCCGCCTCGACGCATCATGAATGATTTGTGTACAGCATTAACCAACTAAAGGTTGACTTTATTTCACCGGATACGCTTTCGTAAAGCAATAGTAAGCTGATATTCTACCACACTATGAGCAAAACACATTTAACAGAACAGAAGTTTTCCGACTTCGCCCTGCACCCAAAGGTTATCGAAGCCCTTGAAAATAAAGGCTTTCATAACTGCACGCCCATTCAGGCCCTCGCACTGCCGCTTACGCTGGCTGGTCGCGATGTTGCAGGGCAGGCGCAAACCGGTACCGGAAAAACGATGGCGTTCCTGACGTCAACGTTTCATTATCTTCTCTCTCATCCCGCGATTGACGATCGCAAGGTGAACCAGCCACGCGCCTTAATTATGGCGCCGACGCGTGAGTTAGCCGTGCAGATCCACGCTGATGCCGAGCCGCTGGCACAGACGACCGGTCTGAAGCTGGGTCTCGCTTACGGCGGTGACGGTTACGACAAACAGCTAAAAGTGCTGGAAAGCGGCGTCGATATTCTCATCGGCACCACGGGTCGTCTGATCGATTACGCGAAACAGAATCACATCAACCTGGGCGCCATCCAGGTGGTGGTCCTCGATGAAGCCGATCGCATGTACGATCTGGGCTTTATTAAAGATATTCGCTGGCTGTTCCGCCGCATGCCGCCGGCCAACCAACGCCTGAACATGTTGTTCTCTGCTACCCTCTCTTACCGCGTGCGTGAACTGGCGTTCGAACAGATGAACAACGCCGAATACGTTGAAGTCGAGCCGGAACAAAAAACGGGTCACCGTATTAAAGAAGAGCTTTTCTATCCGTCTAACGAAGAGAAAATGCGCTTACTGCAAACGCTGATCGAAGAAGAGTGGCCGGATCGCGCCATCATCTTCGCGAACACCAAACACCGCTGCGAAGATATCTGGGGTCATCTGGCCGCCGATGGTCATCGCGTTGGTTTGCTGACTGGCGATGTGGCGCAGAAAAAACGTCTGCGTATTCTCGACGAATTTACCCGTGGCGATCTGGATATTCTGGTCGCAACCGACGTTGCCGCGCGCGGCCTGCACATTCCTGCCGTGACGCACGTATTTAACTACGATCTGCCGGACGATTGCGAAGACTACGTACACCGCATCGGTCGTACGGGCCGTGCTGGTGCAAGCGGTCACTCGATCAGCCTGGCCTGTGAAGAGTACGCCCTGAACCTACCAGCGATTGAAACCTACATTGGTCACTCGATTCCGGTGAGTAAATACAACCCGGAAGCGTTGATGAACAATCTGCCGAAGCCGCTGCGCCTGACGCGTACGCGCCCTGGCAATGGCCCGCGCCGCTCTGGCGGTGCTCCGCGTAATCGTCGTCGTTCAGGTTAAGAAAGTTATGCCATACACAACATCATTCAGCCTGTATCAGGGCGGCAAGAAAACGAATCCTGATGAACTTACTTTAGCCAGTGATTCGGGTGAAAAAACGCAGCCAGCACAGATACCGGTTGAAGGATGAAGTGTATGAATTCTACCTCGTTGTACGCCGCTATCGATCTCGGTTCCAATAGTTTTCATATGCTGGTCGTACGCGAGGTAGCGGGCAGCATCCAGACGCTCACGCGCATTAAACGCAAAGTGCGTCTGGCCGCCGGTCTGAACAGCAACAATGTCCTTTCTGCTGAAGCAATGGAACGCGGCTGGCAATGCCTGCGTCTGTTTGCCGAGCGCCTTCAGGATATTCCGCAGCCGCAAATTCGCGTGGTCGCTACGGCTACGTTACGTATCGCGGTAAACGCCAGCGAGTTTATCGCTAAAGCGCAGGAAATCCTCGGTTGTCCGGTTCAGGTCATCAGCGGTGAAGAAGAAGCGCGCCTGATTTATCAGGGCGTGGCGCACACCACTGGCGGAGCGGATCAGCGTCTGGTCGTCGATATCGGCGGTGCCAGCACCGAACTGGTCACCGGAACAGGTGCGCAAACCACCTCCCTGTTCAGCCTGTCAATGGGCTGCGTCACCTGGCTCGAACGCTACTTTACCGATCGCAATCTGGCACAAGAGAATTTCGACGAAGCGGAAAAAGCGGCGCGCGATGTGCTGCGCCCGGTCGCCGATGAACTTCGCTATCACGGCTGGAAAGTCTGCGTCGGTGCCTCCGGTACCGTTCAGGCGTTACAGGAAATCATGATGGCGCAGGGGATGGATGAGCGCATCACGCTGGCGAAACTGCAGCAGTTGAAACAGCGGGCGATTCACTGCGGTCGTCTGGAAGAGCTTGAAATTGAAGGCTTAACCCTGGAACGAGCGCTGGTGTTCCCCAGCGGGTTGGCTATTCTTATCGCCATCTTCACCGAACTCAATATTCAGTGTATGACCCTGGCCGGTGGGGCATTACGTGAAGGGCTGGTCTACGGGATGCTGCATCTTGCGGTGGATCAGGATATTCGCAGCCGCACGCTGCGTAATATTCAGCGCCGGTTTATGGTGGATACCGAACAGGCGCATCGCGTTGCGAATCTGGCGGTGAGTTTTCTCGATCAGGTAGAAAATGAGTGGCATCTTGAGCCGATCAGCCGCGAACTGCTGATCAGCGCCTGCCAGCTGCACGAGATAGGCCTGAGCGTTGATTTTAAGCAAGCGCCTCAGCATGCCGCCTATCTGGTCCGTAATCTGGATCTGCCGGGTTTCACGCCCGCACAGAAAAAACTGCTCGCCACGCTATTGTTAAATCAGACCAACCCGGTCGATCTCTCGTCGTTGCATCAGCAAAATGCCGTACCGCCGCGTGTGGCGGAGCATCTTTGTCGTCTGCTCAGACTGGCGATTATCTTCGCCAGCCGCCGTCGTGACGATCTGGTGCCAGCTATTACGCTACAGGCATCGAATGAAATTCTCACCCTGGCGCTACCGCCGGACTGGCTGGAACAGCATCCGTTGGGGAAAGAGTTGATTGAACAAGAAAGCCAGTGGCAGAGCTATGTCCACTGGCCTTTAGCAGTGCGTGAATGATTCACTGCCGGAGGGCGGCGTAAATGCCTAATCCGGCCTCCAGCCTACGATTTCTCTCTTTTCGCCGCCATCATCGCTTTCAGATTCGCCAGATGGCTTTGCCCTTTCTGCATTCGCTCTTCAGCGCTCACCACTTTACGCTCCTGCTCCCAGATCAGATCGTCCTGCGGTAACTCCAGCAGGAAGCGGCTCGGCTCCGGACGCACCAGTTCACCGTACTGACGTCGCTCTTTACACAACGTAAAAATCAGCTCTTTCTGCGCGCGGGTGATGCCGACATAAGCCAGGCGGCGCTCTTCATCAATGTTGTCTTCATCGATGCTGCTCTGGTGTGGCAGGAAGCCTTCTTCCATACCCACCATAAACACATACGGGAACTCCAGCCCTTTCGAGGCATGCAGCGTCATCAATTGCACCTGATCCAGCTCTTCCTCACTCTCGCCGCGCTCCATCATGTCACGTAGCGTGAAGCGGGTGACAACCTGAGTGAGCGTCATCGGCTCATCCAGTTCGCTGCCTTCCAGCATTTCGGTCATCCAGCTAAACAGCTGGTTGACGTTTTTCATGCGCATTTCAGCGGCTTTTGGGCTGGGCGACGTTTCGTAAAGCCATGATTCGTAATCAATTCCGTGGATGAGCTCGCGAACAGCGGCAATCGGCTCACGTTC
The DNA here is from genome assembly GCF_013816795.1 of Citrobacter sp. RHB35-C17. Taxonomy (NCBI): domain Bacteria; kingdom Pseudomonadati; phylum Pseudomonadota; class Gammaproteobacteria; order Enterobacterales; family Enterobacteriaceae; genus Citrobacter; species Citrobacter sp. RHB35-C17. The sequence continues at coordinate 4,658,365 of NZ_CP057150.1, forward strand.
TGCCAACTGCTGAACCTCGCCCAGCCAGTGGGTAAAACGGGTGAGCGAGTCATAGCCGCGCCCGGTGAGCGTCTGGCTAAGCCCCAGATCAAAACTGGCGGTAAACAGGCTTTTGTTCCGCGTCATCGCCCATTCACCCAGCTTTTGCAGCGTGGCGGGGCCGATTTCACGCTTTGGCGTATTCACAATACGCAGGAACGCGCTGTCATCATCCGGATTGGTCAACACCCGCAGATAGGCCAGCAAGTCTTTAATTTCCGGACGCGAGAAGAACGACGTTCCACCGGAGATTTTGTAGGGGATCCGGTTCTGCATGAGGAATTTTTCGAATACTCGCGCCTGGTGGTTGCCGCGATACAGAATGGCGTAATCTTTGTATTCCGTTTTATTTACAAAGTGATGGGCGATGAGTTCCCCGGTCACCCGCTCGGCTTCGTGCTCCTCATTATTCGCACTCAGAACTTTGAGTTCCGCGCCATATCCCAGCTCGGAAAAAAGCCGTTTTTCAAAGACGTGCGGGTTATTGGCAATGAGGATGTTCGCCGCCTTCAGGATCCGCCCGGAGGAGCGGTAGTTCTGCTCCAGTTTGATCACCTGTAACGCCGGAAAATCCTGACTTAACAACACCAGGTTTTGCGGACGCGCCCCGCGCCAAGAGTAAATCGACTGATCGTCGTCCCCTACGACGGTGAATCGCGCCCGGTTTCCCACCAGCAATTTCACCAGTTCGTACTGACTGGTGTTGGTGTCCTGATATTCATCCACCAGCAGATAGCGAATCTTGTTCTGCCAGCGCTCACGCACCTCTTCATTACGTTGCAACAGCAGCGTCGGTAGCAGAATCAAATCATCAAAGTCGAGGACATTGCAGGCTTTCATATGCGCGTCGTACAGCCCGTAGCAGTGCGCAAAGATACGATCGCGCTCGCCTTTCGCACCGGCGGCCGCCTGTGCGGGCGTTTTGAGATCGTTCTTCCAGTTCGAGATCGTCGAGATCAGCTGTTGCAGTATCACTTTGTCGTCTTCAATCAGCCCTTCCGTCAGATCTTTGAGCAGCGCAACCTGGTCCGTGTCATCAAACAGCGAAAAATTCGACTTCATCCCCAGCGCGGCGTATTCGCGTTTAATCACCTCCAGCCCTAACGTATGGAAAGTGGAGATCATCAACCCGCGCGCTTCTTTGCGTCCCAGCGTCTGTCCGACACGCTCTTTCATTTCGCGCGCCGCTTTATTAGTAAAAGTCACCGCCGCAATGTGTCGCGCCTGGTAGCCGCAGCCACGGATCAGATGGGCGATCTTGTTGGTGATAACGCGTGTCTTACCGGAACCCGCCCCCGCCAGCACCAGGCACGGTCCGGTGACGAATTCGACAGCTTGTTGTTGGCCGGGGTTTAAACGCATAGGTAAAAGTGCTCAATCTTCGAACGGGGGACGAATTGTAGCAGAAAGCGAGGTCGAGATTGAGCTTTCCGTAACCCCGCGTAACGCTGCCTGTGAGGGTAAGTAAGCTTGTGCTGCTGTCCAGATTCTGAACAATCCTGAACGCCGATCACACGGAAAAAATTACACAACGCCTGCACAAGAGGTTGAATTAACATATTGAGTATAAAAGAAAAACAGTAACAATAGTCGGACTAAGCTGCTTTGGCTTGTATAAACCGACAAAAAAGAAGACCGTTCATCCCACTTTCTTTGTTTATTCAACCGAAACATTTCTGAACCAAATACGCTAATACATCAGGTGCTGCCACGTACCGCACCTCCTCTTATGCTGAGCATACAATGAATAAGATCCAGGCCACTTACTACCTACAAGACTCAACCGCTCGCCAGATAGTCCAACGCACGATGGGGATTATCCCCTATTCGGTTAACGTCATGAACGAGCACGGCATGATCATTGCCTCAGGTGAGGCGTCCCGTTTACATCAGCGCCATGAAGGTGCGGTGCTGGCGTTAACTGAAAACCGGATTGTTGAAATCGATTCGGCGACGGCTGACAAACTCAAAGGTGTGAAGCCCGGTATTAATTTGCCAATAAATTTTCGCGATCAGCTTATCGGCGTACTGGGTATCACCGGAGAGCCGGGTGAGGTGAAGGCTTATGCGCAACTCGTGAAGATGGCGTCGGAACTCATCATTGAACAAATGGCGTTACTGGAACAAAAACAGTGGGATAAACGCTACCGCGAAGAGCTGATCAACCAGCTTATTTTACGCGACCCGCCTCCGTCATCGTTAAGCGCCGTAGTCTCATGGTTAGGCGTTAATCTTCAGGTGCCGCGCGTGGTGCTTATCATGGAATTGCAGCAACCTGATCGCGATGCGCTACGTACGCTGATGGATTATTTTGAATACAGTGCCCGTGACCATCTGGTGACATTTTCCGACTTTAACGAGCTGATTATCCTCAAACCCGTCACCCTGAAAAATGGGACTCTCAATAAACCGCTGGAGCAGCACGAGCTACAGAAATTTAAGCATTACGCACAGTCCTGCGGCTTTTCACGGCTCATCGTCGGCGGCTATTTTGCGGGAGAAAATGGCCTGCGACGCTCCTATCAGACGGCGAAATCAACCCAGGCGATGGTGAAAAGGCTGAAGCTTAAGCACCAGTTTATCTTTCACGATGACTACGCGCTGGCCTCATTGCTGGGGGGACTTTCCGGCACCTGGCAAGCGGAAGAGTTATCAAAAATATGGTGCGAGTTGGTTACTCAGGACAGCAAAGGCGTCATGCAAAAAACATTGGAGCACTATTTCGAACATAATTGTGATCTTTCGCAAACTGCCACCAGTCTGCATATTCACGTAAACACCCTGCGCTATCGACTGCAACGCGTTGAAGAGATAACGGGAATAAAAATCAACAACTTGAAACAACTCCTTTGGTTGTACATTGGCATGGAGCTGCAACGGTAGTCTGTATTTTCCTCCAAATTTACATCCTGTCAGACGCGTATTTTTTAGCGGATCCTCACAAGGCTATTCCCGGCGGCTTCTCCATACTGCCTCAGTCAATTTTATGGAGAAAGCAGAAGATGGTTTCAATATCCGCAACAGGCGCCATCATCGCACTCGTGGTGGCGATCGTCTTAATATTACGCAAAGTCTCTCCCGCGTACGGCATGATGGTGGGTGCGCTGGTCGGTGGCCTCGTCGGCGGGGCAGACCTGGTCCAGACCGTCACGCTGATGGTCACGGGTGCGCAGGGCATCACCAATGCCGTACTGCGCATTCTCGCTGCAGGCGTACTGGCTGGTGTGCTGATCGAATCCGGCGCCGCGAACACAATCGCGGAAACGGTGGTGAAAAAAGTGGGCGAAAGTCGTGCTCTGCTTGCCTTAGCCATCGCCACTATGATTCTGACGGCCGTTGGCGTTTTTATCGATGTCGCGGTGATTACCGTCGCGCCGATTGCGCTTTCGATCGCCAGACGCGCCGGGCTATCAAAACTCGCCATTTTGCTGGCGATGATTGGCGGTGGCAAAGCGGGTAACGTCATGTCACCGAATCCCAATGCCATTGCCGCTTCGGATTCGTTCCATGTCCCGCTCACATCCGTCATGATGGGGGGGATTATTCCCGGATTGTTCGGCCTGGCAATCGCCTATTTTCTGGCGAAGCGTCTGAGCCAAAAAGGCTCGATGGTCACAACGGAAGAGATCATTTCTCAGGACACGCACGGTACGCAACCCGGATTTCTGGCGGCCATCAGCGCCCCCCTTGTTGCCATTATTCTGTTAGCGCTGCGTCCTGTGGCGGGCATTGCTATCGATCCGCTCATTGCTCTGCCAGTGGGAGGATTAGTCGGCGCAATCCTGATGGGCAGATTTAAACAAAGTAACGCCTTTATGATGTCCGGGCTGACGCGCATGGCACCTGTCGCCATTATGCTGCTCGGTACCGGCACGCTGGCTGGCATCATTGCCAACTCAGCGTTAAAAGAGGTCCTGATCGACGGGTTAACCTCTTCCGGTCTCCCTTCTTATCTCCTGGCCCCCATCTCTGGCGCAATAATGTCGATGGCAACCGCGTCGACAACAGCCGGAACCGCCGTTGCGGCAGGCGTATTCAGTCAAACGCTGCTGGGACTTGGCGTCTCTGCGCTTGCCGGTGCAGTCATGATTCATGCCGGGGCGACGGTTCTGGATCATCTCCCGCACGGCAGTTTTTTCCACGCCACTGGCGGTAGCGTCAGTATGCAAATCCATGAACGCTTAAAACTTCTGCCTTATGAAACCCTTGTTGGTTTCGTCATCGCATTGATTTCGACACTGCTGTTTGGTGTCTTCGGACTCGCCGGGTAAGCACACGATGAAAATTGTTATTGCACCAGATTCATTTAAAGAAAGTTTGTCTGCCATGCAGGTGGCGACGGCTATCGAACAGGGGTTTCGCGAAATATATCCCGATGCCCAGTATGTCAAACTCCCTATGGCGGACGGCGGCGAAGGCACCGTTGAGTCGATGGTGGAGGCCACTGAGGGCCATTACCACTTTATCGATGTCACAGGCCCTCTGGGAACACCGGTCCAGGCACGCTGGGGAATGCTGGGTGACGGGAAGACGGCGGTGATCGAAATGGCTGCGGCGTCAGGTCTCCACCATGTGCCGCCAGAGCATCGTAACCCACTGCTGACCACCAGCTATGGAACGGGCGAGCTCATCCTTGCCGCACTCGATCGGGGCGTTGAGCACATTATTCTTGGCATTGGTGGTAGTGCGACGAATGACGGAGGCGCGGGCATGCTACAGGCGCTGGGCATCGACCTCCTTGATGAAAACGGAGACGCGCTTCCCGAAGGCGGCGGTGCACTCAGTAAACTGGCAACAATCGACACTTCCCACGCCGACCCGCGTCTAAAGACGGTCTCCATCACCGTGGCCTGCGACGTCAACAATCCGCTGTGCGGTCCGACGGGGGCCTCTGCCATTTTCGGCCCACAAAAGGGGGCGACGGAAGCGATGGTTGCAGCGTTAGACGGTGCGCTAGCGGTTTATGGCAAGCGACTACAGGAGTTTACCGGTCGGGATGTAATGAATGCGCCGGGCGCTGGCGCAGCAGGCGGAATGGGAGCCGCATTACTCGGTCTACTGGGCGCTGATTTAAAACCCGGTGTGGAGATTGTGATTAACGCGCTGCAACTGGAGCGCCTGGTAGCCGATGCCAGTCTGGTGATCACCGGAGAAGGTCGCCTCGACAGCCAGAGCATCTGCGGCAAAACGCCGATTGGCGTTGCCCGCTGCGCCAAACGCTATCAAAAACCGGTTATTGCGCTTGCCGGCGGTTTGACCCAGGATCATCAGATTGTTCATGAGCATGGGCTGGATGCCGTTTTCTCGGTGTTGACGCGCATCGCCACGCTACCGGAAGCCTTAGAGGACGCAGAATACAATCTGCGCATTTCGGCACGTAATATTGCCAGCGTCTGGAAGCTGTCGCAGCAGCAAATTCACTAATCCTATATCCAGGCCAGTCACCAACCGCTGGCCTGGATATTCTTTCCCTCTCCCCACATGCTAAAATCGCCCCCTTCATTTCCCCAACTCAAGGCACGATCATGGCAAAAACCGCAGCAGCACTGCATATCCTTGTTAAAGAAGAGAAACTGGCACTGGATCTTCTGGAGCAGATTAAAAACGGCGCCGACTTCGGCAAACTGGCGAAGAAACATTCCATCTGCCCGTCAGGCAAACGAGGCGGTGACTTAGGCGAATTCCGCCAGGGCCAGATGGTTCCGGCGTTCGATAAAGTGGTCTTTTCCTGCCCGGTGCTGGAACCGACCGGCCCGCTGCACACCCAGTTCGGCTACCACATCATCAAAGTGCTGTACCGTAACTAAGCAAAAGCCCAGAGCGTTCAGACTCTGGGCTTTTTTTGCCGGATGGCACGATGCTTATCCGGCCTTCGGCTTTGCACTTTTGTAGGTCGGGTCAGGCGTAGCCGCCACCCGACAATGTCGGTTTAACCCGCAACGGCAATGCGCTTCATATCGGTCATATAACCACGCAGTTTCTGGCCGACTTTCTCGATAGCATGGCTGCGAATCGCGTCATTTACATCGCGTAACTGAGCGTTATCCACTGCGCCTTCAGCAATCGCTTTACCCAGGTCGCCGGTCTGCAGCGTGGTCATGAACTCTTTCAGCAGCGGTACGCAGGCATAAGAGAACAGGTAGTTACCATATTCTGCAGTATCAGAGATAACCACGTTCATTTCGTACAGACGCTTACGCGCAATGGTGTTGGCGATCAGCGGCAGCTCGTGCAGGGATTCGTAGTACGCGGACTCTTCGATGATGCCGGAATCCACCATGGTTTCAAACGCCAGCTCAACGCCCGCTTTTACCATCGCGATCATCAGTACGCCTTTATCGAAGTACTCCTGCTCGCCGATTTTGCCTTCATACTGCGGCGCGGTTTCGAACGCGGTTTTACCAGTCTCTTCACGCCATGTCAGCAGTTTCTTATCGTCGTTAGCCCAGTCAGCCATCATGCCGGAAGAGAACTCACCGGAGATGATGTCGTCCATGTGTTTCTGGAACAGCGGCGCCATAATTTCTTTCAGCTGTTCGGACAGCGCGTAAGCGCGCAGTTTCGCCGGATTGGACAGACGGTCCATCATCAGCGTGATACCGCCCTGCTTCAGCGCTTCAGTGATCGTTTCCCAGCCGAACTGAATCAGTTTCTCGGCATATGCCGGGTCAGTCCCTTCTTCCACCAGCTTATCGAAGCACAGCAGAGAACCAGCCTGCAGCATACCGCACAGAATGGTCTGCTCGCCCATCAGGTCGGATTTCACTTCCGCCACGAAGGAAGATTCCAGCACGCCCGCACGGTGGCCGCCGGTCGCTGCAGCCCAGGCTTTAGCAATCGCCATGCCTTCGCCTTTCGGATCGTTTTCCGGGTGAACCGCGATCAGCGTCGGCACACCGAAACCACGTTTGTATTCTTCACGCACTTCAGTACCCGGACACTTCGGTGCCACCATCACTACGGTGATGTCTTTACGGATTTGCTCGCCCACTTCAACGATGTTGAAGCCGTGAGAGTAACCCAGCGCCGCGCCGTCTTTCATCAGCGGTTGTACGGAACGCACTACGTCAGAGTGTTGTTTGTCTGGCGTCAGGTTAACCACCAAATCCGCCTGCGGGATCAGCTCTTCATACGTGCCGACTTTGAAGCCGTTTTCAGTCGCTTTACGCCAGGATGCGCGCTTCTCAGCAATCGCCTCTTTACGCAGGGCGTAGGAGATATCCAGACCGGAATCACGCATGTTCAGGCCCTGGTTCAGGCCCTGCGCGCCACAGCCGACAATGACCACTTTTTTACCCTGAAGGTAGCTCGCGCCATCGGCGAACTCATCGCGGCCCATAAAGCGACATTTACCCAGCTGTGCCAGCTGCTGGCGCAGGTTCAGTGTATTAAAGTAGTTAGCCATGGTGGTGTACTCCGTGATGTTGTGTTGTGGTGCTTATTATTCGGTTCGCTGTTCAGCGAGAATGACTCCACAGTACAACAGGAAATTTATTGCGGAAATTGATATATTCACAACGTCACATTGCAATAACTGCAACGTAAAAATTAAGAGGTTCGCCGGTGGATTTACGCGATCTGAAAATGTTCCTGCATCTGGCGGAAAGCCGCCACTTTGGCCGCAGCGCGCGGGCGATGCACGTCAGTCCTTCTACGCTGTCACGGCAGATCCAGCGCCTTGAGGAAGACCTCGGGCAGCCGTTGTTTGTCCGCGATAATCGCACAGTCACGCTGACCGAAGCGGGTGAAGAGCTGCGAACGTTTGCCCAGCAGACGCTGTTGCAGTATCAGCAACTGCGTCACACCCTCGATCAGCAAGGTCCGTCGCTATCGGGCGAACTGCATATTTTCTGCTCGGTGACCGCCGCCTACAGCCATCTGCCGCCAATCCTCGATCGCTTTCGCGCTGAGCATCCCTCAGTAGAAATTAAACTCACTACCGGCGACGCCGCCGATGCCATGGAAAAGGTGGTGACCGGCGAAGCGGATCTGGCGATTGCCGGTAAGCCTGAAACGCTGCCGGGCGCGGTGGCGTTTTCGATGCTGGAAAATCTGGCGGTGGTACTCATTGCCCCGGCCCTGCCCTGCCCGGTACGCAATCAGGTTTCGGTGGAGAAACCCGACTGGTCTACGGTGCCATTCATCATGGCCGATCAGGGGCCTGTGCGCCGCCGCATTGAACTGTGGTTTCGTCGCCATAAAATCAGCAACCCGCAGATTTACGCCACCGTGGGGGGGCACGAAGCGATGGTGTCGATGGTCGCACTCGGCTGTGGCGTGGCGCTACTGCCCGAAGTGGTGCTGGAAAACAGCCCCGAACCGGTGCGCAATCGCGTCATGATTTTAGAGCGTAGCGACGAGAAAACTCCGTTCGAACTGGGCGTCTGCGCGCCGAAAAAACGGCTGCATGAGCCGCTTATTGATGCGTTCTGGAAAATTGTGCTGGAGCGCAAAATTGCCGAGTAGTATCAGCGTCAGGTCTAAAATCAGAGGTAGATTCAGTTTTGCGGAATCTTTTCTGTATAATGACCCGCCATAATACACAGACGGTGTCATTGCCCCTATGACAGCGAAACACAAACTAAATTAGCCATCATTATGATAATCAAGCCAAAAATCCGTGGATTCATCTGTACAACGACCCATCCGACTGGCTGTAAAGTCAATGTGGAAAAGCAGATCGAGTACGTTAAACAAAACGGGAAAATCGAAAACGGTCCTTCCCGCGTGCTGGTCATCGGTGCTTCAACCGGCTATGGACTGGCATCAAGAATCTCCGCAGCGTTTGGCAGCGGAGCCGCCACTATCGGCGTATTTTTCGAAAAACCGGGTACCGAATCTAAACCAGGTTCAGCAGGCTGGTATAACGCCGCGGCTTTCGATGAAGCTGCAAAGCGGGAAGGTCTGTATTCCAAAAGCATTAACGGTGATGCGTTCTCCGACGAATGTCGTGATGAAGTCATCAAGCTCATCAAAGAAGACCTGGGCCAAATTGATTTAGTCGTTTATTCACTCGCTTCCCCGGTTCGTAAAATGCCGAAAACGGGTGAAGTTGTCCGTTCGGCGCTGAAACCTATTGGTGAGGTTTACACCTCTAAAGCAATTGATACCAATAAGGATCAGATCACGACGGCCAGCATTGAGCCCGCAACGGAAGAAGAAGTTCAGAACACCGTGACCGTAATGGGCGGAGAAGACTGGGAGCTGTGGATAGATGCCCTGCGCCAGGCCAATGTGCTGGCCGACGGCGTGAAAACCGTTGCTTACTCTTACATCGGTACCGACCTGACGTGGCCAATCTATTGGCATGGCGCGCTGGGCAAAGCGAAAGAAGACCTTGACCGTGCGGCAGGCGCGCTGCGTAATCAACTGTCTTCAATCAATGGCACAGCCAACGTTGCGGTCCTGAAATCGGTAGTCACACAGGCTTCTTCAGCCATTCCAGTAATGCCGCTGTATATCTCTATGGTCTTCAAGCTGATGAAAGAACAAGGGATTCATGAAGGATGCATTGAGCAGATTAACCGTCTGATGACCACCAGCCTGTACGGTGACAAGGCTGCGCTTGATGACCACCAGCGTATCCGCATGGATGACTGGGAACTGCGTGAAGATATTCAGCAGGCATGCCGGGATCTGTGGCCGCTGATCACCACCGAAAACCTGGCGCAAGAAACCGATTATGCAGGCTACAAGCTGGAATTTCTTAACCTGTTCGGTTTTGGCCTCGACGAAGTCGATTACGAGGCTGATGTGAACCCCGAAGTCGAATTTGATGTGGTGACTCTGTAATTTGCTGATGTAAGAGCAAAAACAGACGTCTGATCAAGTCCTGGCTGAAAAGTCAGGACTTTAACTAATCAGAGCAGTGCCGCCCTGCGTAAAGAATATTCCCTACCGCAATCTATGAAACCTTCCCCTTGTTAAGCCGTTCCCAAAAACAGAACAAGTAGTCTGTGATGCTTGAGAGACGGCGTTGTGGCGATAACATTGGGTGAAAGACGTCGGCACTTGCTACACGAAAATATATTTATGGGTAATGCCTGACGCGCAGAATAAATCATCACATTATAGATATTAATAAATAACGAATAAACTGTTACTATTTTTCATGCCATAAACCAGTAGACTTAATAACGACAACTCCTGTACGATGCAATCTGATGTTAGATATATATAACGCAAATTAAGTTGTGAATTAACTTAACGCATATTATCCACACAGGGTATATTAACTAGCACCCATTCATATTCCAAATCATTCAGAATATGAATTAAATTGAAGTTGCCATTAGATATATAGAGCCTATCCCAATAGGTGTACTTTTACAGTCATGTTGCAACACGGGTGGCACGGCACAAAAGGTTCATAGCCGGAATACGTGAGGAGGACTCGCTTCACACGCCTTTCAGGCTGCTCTGATGGTCGTTCAAACGCCTGCCCAGGTTCAGAATGCCAAATGTAATAGCCCATTGGGATAGACTCTTAATCCTGCTCATGGATCGGAGCTTACTATTATGCATTCAACGCATTTTCATCGATTTGGTTATTCAGATAATTTATTAACTCCCGCCAACTATATTTCTCGACAGGTTGCCTTCTCCCCAGTTGAGATACCGGCGGCAGAGCCCGCGCCCCTGGTTTCGGCAATCATTCCATGCCTGAATGAAGAACTTACGCTTGCTATCTGTATTAAGAAAGTAACAGAAGCGTTTACTCGCCTGGGTATTCAAGGTGAAATTATCATCGGTGATAATGGCTCAACAGACCAATCCGTTGAAATTGCAAAATCACTGGGTGCCCGAGTTATTCATCAGTCCGTCAAAGGTTATGGCGCAGCAATAAGCGCGGCTGCCGTGCGGCAAAAGGTAAATATCTCATTATGGCTGATGCCGATGACTCCTATGACTGGAGCCAGCTAGATATTTTCGTCGATGCACTGGAAAGCGGTGCAGACTTTGTTATGGGTAATCGATTTGCTGGAGGAATTGAACCAGGGGCAATGCCTCCTCTGCATCGCTATCTGGGAAATCCACTGCTTTCCGGCATAGCCAGGCTGCTTTACCACTCACCCATTCGCGATTTCCACTGTGGGATGCGGGCCTTTACCCGCGAAGCATTTCAAAAAATGGCCACTCGTTCTACCGGTATGGAATTTGCCTCTGAAATGATCATTAACGCGCACCGCGCAGGACTCATCATTCATGAAGTGCCTATCAAGCTCTATCCGGACAAACGCAACCGCCCTCCTCATTTACGTTCATTTCGTGACGGCTGGAGACATCTGCGTCTTCTCATCGCTCATGCCCCGGACAGGCTCTATTTGATCCCTGGCTTTACGCTACTACTGCTCGGAGCTATCGGCCTTGCGCTGCTTGCCGCAGGCCCCATAGAAATCAACGGTTACTATTTTGGTATCCATTTCGTTGCCCTGGCGACAATGTCGACGCTTATTGGTCTTATCGCGGTCCTGTTAGGCGTGCTAGCGAAGGTCGCCATCGCCATTAACCACCCGATTGCGGAAAGCCGGGTTATCCCCTGGCTCATGCGCTCGCACCCTCTCGAGTGGCTGGTATTCAGCGGATCTGTGCTTGCCATAGCCGGTTTTTTTGCCGACCTCCTCCTTGCTTTTCACTGGATATTTACCCGTGGCTCAATGGAACAGTCGGTACACATTGTTTTTGCCATCAGCACAGCCTGCATCGCTGGAGTGCTGATGGTCCTGGCCGGATTCGTACTACAGCTCCTGCTGGACAGCCTGAACCGGCATGATTCAGATACCTCACCGCAAGGACCCGGAGTATGAAAAGAAACAGGGCCACCCCTCGAATTTGGCGCACTGACTGGTTGTTGTTACGTGCACTGGCGAGACGATTACGCGAGCAAGCAGAACGTCACATTCAGCCAAATACCTTCATGATCGACTTTGGCTGCGGCGATTCCCCCTATGCTGAAATGATACGTCAGTTGAATATTAACTATTGTGGTGCCGATCTTGATGACAGCGGTACACTCAAAATTGACCCACAAGGACGTATCCCTTTAGCTGATGGTGCCGCAGGAGCCATACTTTCCGTCCAGGTACTGGAACACGTCAGAGATCTTGATGCGTATTGCGCTGAAATTCGGCGTTTGTTAAATGATGATGGTCTCTTGTTACTCTCCACGCACGGAACCTGGCTCTATCATCCTCATCCGGAAGATCACCGCCGCTGGACCCGCACCGGTCTCATATCCGATCTTACCGATCGCGGGTTTGTGGTTGAAGAAGTCGACGCTCTGGTTGGCCCATTGGCTACAACCACCATTATTCGCCTGACAGGTTTTGCGTTTTTCATCCGTCGGCTCCCCCTCATCGGCGGCGTTCTAGCCTCAGGTCTGGCCGTCATGATGAATCTGCGCGCCATGTTCGAAGATTATGTCACGCCGGCGCAAGTACGGCATGACAACGCCTGCGTATTTTTACTTCGTGCCAGGAAAGCACCCTGATGAAAATTCGCACCTCTTTTACTTATCTCTGCATTTCTGGCTGCTGTTTCCTGGGACATAATGCCATCATGATCGTGGCGGATAGTTTATGCGTTGCACTCTGGTTAGCGATCCTGTTGTCTTTCGCCATCATCGCTACCGTCGGTTATATCCTGCACAGCTTATTCACGTTTAAACAGCCGCTTTCATTTGCTGGCTTTGGCCGTTATACCATCAGCATGTTGCTGAATATCCCTCTTGCCTTTATCAGCACCTGGATTTGGTATCACTGGCTGGAATTTCCGATGACCATCGCTGCGCCGCTTGCTTCGCTCTGCATGCTCGTGCTGAATTTTCTCCTTAGCCGTTGGGCTATCAGCACGTCAGGCCGCAGTAAAGCTATACAGATATGATTAACGTTCCCCTGAATCCGCACTATCAACAGAAGACGGTATCACACCATCTCGTGGTTTATCCCCATTCGATGCGTCTGGTGAGGGTCTAGCCAGTGAATATCTTGATGATAAGCCATTTCTACGAGGCACACGGCGGAGGTATTGAACGCGTTGCCGGGCATTTGTGCCGCCAGTTCGCACACCTGGGAGCGATACCGTATTGGGCAGCCAGCGCCAGCGATGCGTTACCTACCGATAATCTCAACATTATCGCGTTACGCTGCATCGATCCGTTGGAGAAACTCACCGATCTGCCAATGCCGTTACCTGGCCCTACAGCCATTTGCGCACTTAGCGACGCCGTACGGCGTAGCGACGTGGTGGTGATTCACGATGCGCTCTATGCCACATCAATCCTTGGTATGATGATGGCCAAACTCCACGCGAAGCCCGTCATTCTGATTCAACATATTGCTGCCATTCCTTTCAGATCACCCGTACTGCGTCTGCTTATGCGGCTGGCTAATTTGGTCGTAACACGCCCGATGTTATGGGCCGCCGATGCCAGGGTATTTATTAGCGATACTGTCCGCCACGACCTGCTTGGGACCCCTGCACGTTATCCGTATAAATTGCTGTTTAACGGGGTTGATAGCACCATTTTCTATCCCTCCGTGACTTCAGTATCCAGTCAAACTCCGCTGGCAAGATACAACCTCCCGCCTTGTGCCCGGCGCATACTATTCGTGGGTCGTTATGTTGAAAAGAAAGGGTTGTCGATACTGCGCGCTCTGGCAATAACCAGACCGGAATGCCAGTTTTTACTGGCCGGAAACGGCCCACTTCGCCCCGCAGAATGGGGATTGAGCAACGTTTACGATCTTGGCGTTCAGGCCCCCCGCGCACTGGCAGAGCTTTATCGCTGTGCGGATGTTCTTCTGTTACCGGCCGTCGGAGAAGGCTATCCCCTTGTTATCCAGGAGGCAATGGCTTGTGGATTACCCATCATCTGCGGTAGCCCGGCTCACAGAGCCGATCCCGTAGCGGCAAGCTGGATACATGGTGTGAACATAGACCTCAACGAGCCACAACGTTCGGCACAGCTCTGCTCTGCCGCAATAGATAACTGCGCGCTCTCCCTCCACGAACGTGAAGCCATGATTTGTTATGCCAGAGAACATTATAGCTGGCGAAAAATGGCGCAGGAAATCATGGAGTTGGTGCTAAATGGAGATGGAGATAAAGCCAATGGCAAAGCCAGAAGATAATAAAATGGATACCTCCGGCACGCTTTTTATTGGCGCCTGCCCGCGCAGGTTAACGCTCCTCCTTGGTGTGAGTATTGCCATTAAAGTTACGCTTATTTTCGTTTTTGCCTGGCATATTCTCTTGATCATGGATGAGTTTGCCCAACTTGGCTACGCCAAGTATTTTGCTAATGGGCTATTCGACACAATTCACCCCCCTAAGGCCGTAGGGTTTGCGGTGTTTTATAAACTGGCTCACCTGATTGGCTGGGATGCGGTTTCGATCATTCTCGTCGCGCGGATGCAGACGGCACTCCTCGCTTGTGGAACCCTGCTGCTAGTCTATGCCTGCGCGCGTGCGCTGGGCGAGCAGCGCTTACGGGCGCTTTTTATTATTCTCGTTTTGCTCTGTTTTACGAATTTTATGGAGCGTATCTTCCGCACCCGTTCAGAGCCCCTGGCGCTGTTTTTCGCCCTTGCCGCCGTGCTGGTAATTCTGCGCGGCCATACGCTCAACGCAAGAAAGATTTTTATCGCCGGTATCCTGAGCGGACTGGCGTTTTTAGTTACCCAAAAATCAGCGTTCTTCAATCTGGCGCTTGGGCTTGGATTGGTGATTGACGCTACGCTGCGCAAACATTTCATCGATGCTATCGTTCGCGGCTTTTACTTAACCGCCGGTTGGTTACTTCCTGCAATTGCCTATTGCTTTATATATGGCGGCAGCGACCCGTTACGTATCGCTGAAGGTTTGATCTTCGGTCCGGTAGAAGTGGCGGTATACAGCAGCGAAGCCTATAACGGGATTCGTGTATATGTCTTGCAAACCCTTTTAGACAATACGCTTCTCTATCTGCTCTGTTTTAGCGGCATGATAATGGCATTAAAGCGCTGGAAAACCTTGAATGAAAAAACGCGCATCGCCCTGATTTTTTCATTCGTCATTACCACGTTAGTTTTCACTCATAACCAGCCCTGGCCCTATGTGTTTATTATGGCGCTACCGTTTATATCGCTCTGGTCCCTCATCCCGCTAGATAGCCTTCTCGCCCAAAACCGCAGGCCAGCCACGAGATTATTTATCCTGGCGGTGACAACAGTAACCCTGGTTTCAAGCTACTGTCTCAATCTCAGCTACCTGAAAATTAACAATGTGCAACAACTTGAACTGGTTACCAGAGCAGAAGCACTGCTCAAACCTGACGAAAAGTATTTTGATGGTATAGGGATGCTGCCCAACAGGCTGGAGCCGACGACGCTATGGCTCGATGCCTGGTATGTTTTAAAGACACGGCGAGAAGGTAAACATTCCGAAGCCTGGCAAGTGCTGACTCAGTCCCCCCCGAAAGTCATTATATGGTCCTACCGGTTGAGTAATATCTATTCTGCTATCGCAGAAGCCATCGACAACAGCTACGTCAAGGTCGCGCCAAATATAAGATTGGCGGGGCGACAACTACACATTGGCCGTCAGGAGGAATTTAACGTACCGCTGTCCGGAAGATATCAGTTGTACAGTGAAACCGGCACCCCCGTATCAGCACAAATAAACGTGGAAGGGATCACACTCGCCCCGCCGGTTACTTTGTCGGCAGGCGCTAAAACTATCACCTTACTTAATGGTCCGGAGAAGGCGCTATTGTTGCCAGAAGGGAATTATGATGGGTTGTTCAAAGACGGAGATGATAACAAAAAACTGTTTGCCCATACGTATTACCGTTGAGCTTACAAAAAAACAGGAGATAACCCGGTCAGGTCATCTCCTGTTAAGCCGCGGTTAGCCTGCAAGAAAAAAGCGGAATGCCGGGTTATGCGTTTCGTCGTGACATTCATAGCCCAGTTCTTGCAAACGCGTTTCGAAATCCGGTTCGTGATCGCCCAGTTCAAACGCGGCCAGTACGCGGCCATAGTCTGTGCCGTGGCTGCGGTAATGGAACAACGAGATATTCCAGTGAGTCCCCAGCGTATGCAAGAACTTGAGCAGCGCGCCGGGTGATTCCGGAAATTCGAAGCTGAATAAACGTTCCTGTAGCGGTTTCGACGGACGACCGCCAACCATGTAGCGTACGTGCAGCTTCGCCATTTCGTCGTCAGAGAGGTCAACCACGCTGTAGCCACCGTCGCGCAACAGATTCAGGATCTCCGTGCGTTCTTCCATCCCCCTGCTCAACCGGACACCGACGAAAATGCAGGCGTTCTTATCATCGGCAAAGCGATAGTTAAATTCAGTGACTGAGCGACCGCCCAGCAGCTGGCAAAACTTCAGGAAGCTGCCTTTTTCTTCCGGAATGGTCACTGCCAGCAGCGCCTCACGCTGTTCGCCCAGCTCGCAACGCTCGGAAACGTAGCGCAGACCGTGGAAATTGACGTTAGCGCCGGAAAGGATATGCGCCAGACGTTCGCCGCGGATATTGTGCTGAGCGACGTACTTTTTCATTCCCGCCAGCGCCAGCGCGCCGGAAGGCTCTGCGACTGCGCGAACATCTTCGAACAGGTCTTTCATCGCCGCACATATCGCGTCGCTATCCACGGTGATGATGTCGTCGAGATATTCCTGACACAGACGGAAGGTTTCATCGCCAATGCGTTTTACCGCGACACCTTCGGCGAACAGGCCAACGCGTGGGAGATCGACCGGATGGCCCGCGTCCAGCGCCGCTTTCAGACAGGCGGAGTCTTCCGCCTCCACCGCAATCACTTTGATTTGCGGCATCAATTGCTTAATCAGTACCGCCACGCCCGCCGCCAGACCGCCGCCGCCGACCGGTACAAATACACGATCAAGATGCGCATCCTGCTGCAGCAGTTCCAGCGCCAGCGTCCCCTGACCGGCAATCACCATCGGATGATCGAATGGCGGAACCCAGGTAAAACCCTGTTGCTGCGACAGTTCAATCGCTTTCGCTTTCGCTTCATCAAAGTTTGCGCCATGCAGCAGCACTTCGCCGCCAAACCCGCGAACGGCATCGACTTTGATATCGGCCGTCGCAACAGGCATCACGATCAGCGCCTTCACGCCCAGACGAGCGGAGGAAAACGCCACGCCCTGGGCATGGTTGCCTGCAGAAGCGGTGATCACCCCGTGAGCTTTTTGCGCCTCGGTCAGCCCTGCCATCATCGCGTAAGCGCCTCGAAGCTTGAAGCTGTGAACGGGCTGCCGGTCTTCGCGCTTCACGAGGATCACGTTATCAAGGCGCGATGAGAGCTTTTCCATTTTTTGTAGCGGCGTTACCTGCGCCGCTTCGTATACCGGTGCGCGGAGCACCGCACGCAGATATTCAGCCCCTTCCGGGGCTGCTGACAGAGGTTGTGATTCGGCCATCATCAGCCTCCCAGTTTCGATTTATCGCGGACCGCGCCTTTATCGGCGCTGGTCGCCAGGCTGGCATAGGCGCGCAGCGCAAACGACACCTGACGCTGACGATCTTTCGGAGTCCACGCTTTGTCGCCGCGTGCTTCCTGTGCTTCACGACGCGCAGCAATTTCCGCATCGCTAAGTTGCAGTTGAATGCCACGGTTTGGAATATCGATAGCAATCATGTCACCGTCTTCAATGATCGCGATATTGCCGCCGCTGGCCGCTTCCGGTGAAACGTGACCAATGGAGAGGCCAGAGGTGCCTCCAGAGAAACGACCGTCGGTAACCAGTGCGCACGCTTTGCCGAGGCCCATCGACTTGAGGAAGGTGGTCGGGTAAAGCATTTCCTGCATCCCCGGTCCGCCTTTCGGCCCTTCGTAGCGGATCACGACCACATCGCCTGCCACCACTTCGCCGCCGAGGATCGCGTCAACCGCCTCATCCTGGCTTTCATACACTTTGGCCGGGCCAGTGAACTTCAGAATACTGTCATCCACGCCGGCGGTTTTGACGATGCAGCCATTTTCCGCGAAGTTACCGTAAAGTACCGCCAGACCACCATCTTTGCTGTAGGCATGTTCCAGCGAACGGATACAACCTTCAGCGCGATCGTCATCCAGCGAGTCCCAGCGGCAATCCTGCGAGAACGCTTCTGTAGTACGAATACCCGCAGGGCCTGCGCGGAACATCTGCTTCACGGCGTCATCTTGCGTCACCGTGATGTCATACTGCTCAAGGGTTTGCGGCAACGTCAGCCCCAGCACGTTCTTCACGTCCCGGTTCAACAGGCCCGCACGATCCAGCTCGCCCAGAATCCCCAGCACCCCGCCCGCACGGTGAACATCTTCCATATGGTATTTCTGCGTACTCGGCGCCACTTTGCACAGCTGCGGCACTTTACGGGAAAGTTTGTCGATATCACTCATTGTGAAATCGATCTCCGCTTCCTGCGCCGCCGCCAGTAAGTGCAGAACGGTATTGGTGGAACCGCCCATCGCGATATCCAGCGTCATGGCGTTCTCAAACGCTGCCTTGCTGGCTATGCTGCGCGGCAGCGCGGAGGCGTCATCCTGCTCGTAGTAACGTTTAGTCAGCTCAACAATGCGTTTACCGGCATTGAGGAACAACTGTTTACGGTCGGCGTGAGTCGCCAACAGCGAACCGTTACCCGGCTGTGACAGGCCCAACGCTTCGGTCAGACAGTTCATCGAGTTCGCGGTAAACATCCCGGAACAGGAGCCACAGGTCGGACAGGCGGAACGTTCAACCTGATTACTCTGATCGTCAGAGACTTTCGGGTCCGCGCCCTGGATCATGGCATCGACCAGATCGAGCTTGATGATTTTATCAGACAGCTTGGTTTTCCCGGCTTCCATCGGACCGCCGGAAACGAAGATCACCGGAATGTTCAGACGCAGGGAAGCCATCAGCATCCCTGGGGTGATTTTGTCGCAGTTGGAGATACAAACCATTGCATCGGCACAATGGGCATTCACCATGTACTCCACCGAATCTGCGATCAGCTCGCGCGACGGCAGTGAATAAAGCATGCCCCCATGACCCATAGCGATACCATCATCCACGGCAATGGTATTGAACTCTTTCGCCACGCCGCCGGACGCTTCAATCTGTTCAGCGACCAGTTTACCGAGATCGCGCAGGTGCACGTGTCCTGGCACAAACTGGGTGAATGAGTTCACAACGGCAATGATCGGTTTGCCAAAATCGGCATCCGTCATTCCGGTTGCGCGCCACAGCGCGCGGGCTCCTGCCATATTGCGGCCATGAGTGGTGGTAGCGGAACGGTACTTAGGCATGCGTTATTTACTCCTGGTGTCTGTAAAACGGGACGGTGCGTGCCGTCCCATTTATCTTTAATTATGAATTTACCTGATCCAACCAGCCCCATTTGTCCTCGGTTTCGCCGGTGAACAGGCCGAAGAACGCTTGCTGGATGCGTTTGGTGACTGGACCACAGCGGCCTTCGCCCACCTGAATGCCGTCAACGCTGCGAACCGGGGTGATTTCCGCCGCGGTACCAGACATGAAGACTTCATCCGCCAGATACAGGGATTCGCGGGACAGAACCTGCTCGCGCACTTCAATACCCAGTTCTTTCGCCAGTTTAATGATGGCGTCACGGGTGATCCCCGGCAACGCGGAAGAGGTAAACGGCGGGGTAAACAGCACACCGTCTTTCACTTCAAACAGGTTTTCACCGGCGCCTTCGGAGATGTAACCATTCACATCCAGCGCAATACCTTCCTGATAGCCATGACGACGCGCTTCGCTACCCACCAGAAGTGACGAAAGGTAGTTACCGCCCGCTTTTGCGGCGGTCGGGATAGTGTTAGGTGCGGCACGGTTCCACGAGGAAACCATTGCATCGATCCCTTGTTCCAGCGCTTCAGCGCCCAGGTACGCGCCCCACGGGAACGCAGCGATAATGACGTCGGTGGTGTATCCCGGAGGCGGGTTCACGCCCATGCCTACATCGCCAACAAACACCAGCGGGCGAATATAAGCGCTGGTCAGGTTGTTTTTACGGATCACCTCACGGCAGGCTTCCATCAACTCATCCACGCTCTGAGAGACCGGGAAACGATAAATTTTGGCTGAGTCATGCAGGCGTTGCATATGTTCACGATGACGGAACACCACCGGGCCTTTGTGCGAGTCATAGCAACGGATGCCTTCAAAGACAGACGTACCGTAGTGCAGCGCGTGGGACATCACGTGAACTTTCGCGTCTTCCCAACGAACCATCTCGCCATTGAACCAAATGTAATCAGCTTTTTTCGTCGTCATTTCTTCTTCCTGTCACGCTTACGCGCGGATTTGTTGTGATGTTGTTGTGCTCTGGCAGATGGCAACATGTGCCACATCCACCAGCTTACTTAACTGACTAAACAGTAAGTCGACCGACCGTGGACTGGCAACGGTCAATTCGATATTTATATTCTGCGCGTCACGGGCGGCTTCCATATTCATGGCACATACCTGAAAACCACGGTGGCGTACCACACGTAAAACACGTTCCAGCGTTTCCGGGTTAAAGCGAGCCTCTACGGCGACCTGATGTTGCATCATGATAATTTCTCCAGCATTTCAGCGTTGCTGGCGCCAGGCGGCACCAGTGGCCAGACATTCTCAAGTTCGTCGATTGAGACATGAAGCAGGTATGGCCCGTCGCTGTTCAGCAGGGTATCGAGCGCCGCTTCAACCTGGTCTTTTCGGGTGATGTGTTGGCCAGGGATGCCGAAGGCGCTGGCTAACGTGAGGAAATCGGGGTTATCGGTTAAGGTGGTTTCGCTATATCGTTCCTGGAAAAACAGCTGCTGCCATTGTCGAACCATACCTAACCGTTGGTTATCCAGTAAAACGATCTTCAACGGTAACTGCTTACGTTTTACGGTGCCCAGCTCCTGAACATTCATCATGAAGGAGCCGTCACCGGAGATACAGATAACGGTGTCGTCCGGTCGCGCAACCTGCGCCCCAACGGCAGCCGGTAAACCAAAGCCCATCGTGCCTAAGCCGCTGGAGGTGATGAAATTCTCCGGGCGACTGTAGGTCATATGTTGTGCAGACCACATCTGATGCTGACCGACATCCGTCGTTACAACACAGTTGGCAGGCTTACGCTCCGACAGCTGTTTCAGCAGCAGCGGCGCGTAGATGGCCTCCCCTGGATGATCGTAGCGCCAGGTGTGGTCAGTACGCAGTTCCGCATTACGCTGACGCCATTCATCGACGTCGACCGGTTGTTGCAGCGCAGGCAGCAGTGCATTCAAATCGCCCTGCAAGGTGACATGCGCCCGGCGCAGTTTGTTCAGTTCAGCCGGATCGATATCCATGTGGATAACACTGGCATGGGGCGCGAAAGTATCCAGTTTGCCGGTCACCCGGTCATCAAAACGTGCACCTACGGCAATCAACAAATCACATTCCTGCACGGCAAAATTCGCGGCTTTGGTGCCATGCATACCCAGCATCCCCAGATAGTAGGGATAATCCGCCTCAACAGCCCCCAGCCCTTTCAGCGTGCAGGTCACCGGCATTTGCGTTACCGCAATAAACTCACGCAGCGCCGGAACCGCCTGCGCCATCCCTACGCCTCCTCCCACATACAGCATCGGTTTTTGCGCCTGAGCCAACATGTTACACGCCTGCTCTACGTCAGCCTGAGGGAAAACTGCCGCGTTTTCGACGGTCGTGAAATACGGTTCCAGCGCCCCGCTGGCTAACTGGATATCTTTCGGGATATCAACCAGAACCGGACCCGGACGACCCGTGTTAGCGACCTCAAACGCCTCCGCCATGATGCGTGGCAGCTCTTCCAGTGACTGCACCAGGAAACTGTGCTTGGTGCAGGCCAACGACAACCCCAGTACATCCACTTCCTGAAACGCATCAGTGCCGATGAACGGCGCAGCAACCTGTCCGGTGATCGCGACAACAGGGACCGAATCTAACAGCGCATCTGCAAGTCCGGTGATCAGGTTGGTTGCCCCCGGACCAGAAGTAGCGATGCAGACCCCCGTTTTACCGGTGGAACGGGCATAGCCAATGGCTGCGATCGCGGCCCCCTGTTCGTGTCGGCACAGCAGGTGTTCCACGCCACCGTCGTACAACGCATCGTAGACCGGCATAATTGCGCCACCGGGATAGCCGAATACGGTGTCGACCCCCTGTGCACGCAACGCATGTACCACCCACTGTGCTCCATTCATAGTTAGTTCCCCGTCATAAATCTGAAGAAACAGAATTTTATGCTGTTATTCATTTTCTGCTCCTCTGCTGTGTTTTTAAGGTCAAAAAAAACCCCCGGACCTTTCGGTGCGGGGGTCTTAGTTCGTTAAGGCTTGATTTTTAAGCCTTTCCTCGTCCAAGTGCAGCCCCGCACGGTGGGATAATAATCACCACCACGCTAATCACGACCAGGCTAATCACTCGTAGAAGGGCTGTCATTTTTGTCTTTTCTGGCATCTTGTTCGAAGGAATGCCTAAAGAGTTACCATAGATTTCGCCAATAGCACAAGATTTTTTTCTTTTCATTTTTCTGACTCAGCTAACGGATTAACGAAAAGTCCTTGTTTTATATACAAAAACAAGGAATTGAAAAAAATTCACTATCTGGACGGAAGTAAACCCTTTTTTCATAACGTCGCAGGAGAGGAAAACGGATTGCGAGCGCCCTTCCAGAAAAAGAGAAGACGTAAACTAATTGCATTAAAAGTGCGGAATCTTCTGCGAATAAACATTATTTAGCAGTGATCTTGCACAGAGGAAATTAGACATAATAGTGGCATCTGGAGGGACTATGTCACTGTCAATTGTTCATACACGCGCTGCGCTGGGTGTCAATGCACCGGCGATTACTATCGAAGTGCATATCAGCAACGGTTTACCCGGTTTAACACTGGTGGGGTTACCAGAAACGACCGTCAAAGAGGCGCGCGACCGGGTACGCAGCGCGATCATTAATAGCGGATATGACTTTCCCGCAAAGAAAATCACCATCAATCTCGCCCCTGCCGATCTTCCCAAAGAGGGCGGGAGATATGATTTACCTATTGCTGTGGCGCTTCTGGTTGCCTCTGAGCAGCTTACAACCCATAAACTCGACCAATATGAGTTAGTGGGTGAATTAGCGCTTACAGGTGCGTTACGCGGCGTTCCCGGCGCCATATCCAGCGCAACCGAGGCGATACGGGTGGGAAGGGGCATTATCGTGGCAAAAGAGAACGAAGACGAAGTCGGGCTGATTGAGGGTGAAGGATGTCTGGTTGCCGATCATCTACAAGCTGTCTGTGCCTTCCTGGAAGGAAAACATGACCTTAGCCATCCTGTTGTTAACAACGACACTATCAGTGTGTCATCAGATGATCTCAGCGATATTATTGGTCAGGAGCAAGGGAAGCGCAGCCTTGAGATCACCGCCGCAGGTGGCCACAATCTGCTATTAGTTGGCCCACCGGGTACGGGGAAAACGATGCTTGCCAGCCGTCTTAATGGCCTGTTGCCGGCATTAAGTAACGAAGAAGCCCTGGAAAGCGCCGCTATCCTCAGTCTGGTTAACTCGACCAGCGTGCAAAAGTTATGGAAACAACGACCTTTTCGCTCACCACACCACAGCGCATCCCTGACCGCCATGGTTGGTGGCGGAACTATCCCCGCGCCAGGCGAAATTTCTTTGGCACACAACGGCATACTGTTTCTTGATGAGCTGCCTGAGTTTGAACGACGCACATTAGATGCTCTACGTGAACCGATAGAGTCTGGTCAGATCCACCTTTCGCGCACGCGCGCTAAGATCACCTATCCTGCGCGCTTTCAATTGGTAGCGGCAATGAATCCCAGTCCCACCGGTCATTATCAGGGCAACCATAACCGCAATACGCCTGAACAGACATTACGCTATCTCAGTCGGCTATCGGGCCCCTTTCTGGACCGCTTTGATCTTTCTCTTGAGATCCCTCTCCCACCGCCAGGCATACTCAGCCAACCAGGTGTAAAGGGAGAAAACAGCTTTACGGTTAAACATCGGGTCATTGCTGCGCGGGAACGTCAGCATAAACGCCAGGGCAAATTGAATGCACACCTGCAAAACAGGGAGATACGTGAACACTGCCCATTAGCAGATGAAGACGCGCAGTGGCTTGAAGAGACCCTCATCCATCTTGGATTGTCTATACGCGCCTGGCAACGGTTATTAAAGGTATCGAGGACTATTGCCGATCTCGCGCAAGCCGAACACATTTCACGAAGACACTTGCAGGAAGCGGTCAGTTACCGGGCGATAGATCGTCTGCTTGCTCACCTGCAGAAACAACTGACATAAAAAAAGGGCCTTCGCCCTTTTTTATTAGTCATCAGACTCTGTGTAGTCCTCAGCACCTTCCATCTGCGGTTTACCGCCGGACAGGGTATGGAAACGTTTTGGACGCTTGATACGCGTCATATATTTGGACCAGACGCGTTCCGCTTCGGTCACTGGCTCACGTTCACCACGACATACCGCAACAAAGAGCTTCTCTTCTTCGGTAACCGGCTCGCGTTTTCCGAGATCCAGCTCGTTGAAGGCATAACCGTGACGTTCAAGCAGTTGCGCCTCTTTGATAGTGAAATCACCATGACGAGAGAATCCGCGTGGATAATATTTGTTGTCGAAATATCGATTAGTCGTCGTAAAGCTTTCCGCCATCCTGCACGCTCCTAATTCTTTGGCCGATCTATTTATGGCGCGGAGTATTAGTTACGCTTGACAGAGTGTAAAACAAAACATTTAAATCATAACGACAAATAATTTTGCGGAGAGCACTGTGGATACGGAATTGTTAAAAACCTTCCTGGAAGTTAGCCGAACGCGCCACTTTGGCCGGGCTGCGGAAGCGCTCTACCTGACTCAGTCGGCGGTAAGCTTTCGCATCAGACAGTTGGAAAATCAACTGGGTGTGAATCTTTTTACCCGCCACAGAAATAATATCCGTTTAACGGCGGCCGGCGAGAAGCTTCTGCCCTATGCGGAAACGCTAATGAATACATGGCAGGCAGCACGTAAAGAGGTCGCCCATACATCCAGACATAATGAATTTTCAATCGGTGCCAGCGCCTCTCTGTGGGAGTGCATGCTCAACGGCTGGTTGGGGCTCTTGTATCAGTCACAAGAGCCCCAGAACGGTCTGCAATTCGAAGCCCGTATTGCGCAGCGCCAGTCCCTGGTAAAACAGTTGCATGAACGTCAGCTTGATCTGCTTATCACCACAGAAGCCCCAAAAATGGATGAATTTAGCAGTCAATTACTGGGGTATTTCACCCTGGCGTTATATTGCGCCAGCCCCTCAACGATGAAAGAGGCTCTGAATTATCTGCGCCTGGAGTGGGGGCCAGACTTTCAACAAAACGAAGTGGGATTGATTGCTGCCGATGAAGTCCCGGTACTCACCACCAGTTCTGCTGAACTGGCCAGACAGCAACTTCATGCACTGAACGGTTGCACATGGTTACCCACACGTTGGGCAAAAGAGAAAGGAGGGTTGCATACTGTTGCAGACAGCGCAACGCTTTCACGTCCGTTATACGCTATTTGGCTGCAAAATAGTGATAAACATGTACTGATCAAAGATCTTCTAAAGATAGATGTACTGGGAGAATAAGCAGAAATGAGATTGGCAAGGATGCCAGAAAAGGAAGAGATCGGTATCTGGAGGCGCGTTTTACAGACAAAAAAAATCCTTAGCAGATGCTAAGGATTATTTTCTGGCAGGGGCGGAGAGACTCGAACTCCCAACACCCGGTTTTGGAGACCGGTGCTCTACCAATTGAACTACGCCCCTAATTAGGGTGGCGGAACGGACGGGACTCGAACCCGCGACCCCCTGCGTGACAGGCAGGTATTCTAACCAACTGAACTACCGCTCCACCGAATTTTTCTACAACCACTGATTTTTACATCAGTTTACTGCTTAATTTGATGCCTGGCAGTTCCCTACTCTCGCATGGGGAGACCCCACACTACCATCGGCGCTACGGCGTTTCACTTCTGAGTTCGGCATGGGGTCAGGTGGGACCACCGCGCTACAGCCGCCAGGCAAATTCTGTTTATTAACCCGCCTTTCGCCGGTTAATCTAATCTGTAATCACGCTGAAAATTTTCTCTCAATTCCGCCAAAACAGCTTCGGCGTTGTAAGGTTAAGCCTCACGGTTCATTAGTACCGGTTAGCTCAACGCATCGCTGCGCTTACACACCCGGCCTATCAACGTCGTCGTCTTCAACGTTCCTTCAGGACCCTTAAAGGGTCAGGGAGAACTCATCTCGGGGCAAGTTTCGTGCTTAGATGCTTTCAGCACTTATCTCTTCCGCATTTAGCTACCGGGCAGTGCCATTGGCATGACAACCCGAACACCAGTGATGCGTCCACTCCGGTCCTCTCGTACTAGGAGCAGCCCCCCTCAATTCTCCAGCGCCCACGGCAGATAGGGACCGAACTGTCTCACGACGTTCTAAACCCAGCTCGCGTACCACTTTAAATGGCGAACAGCCATACCCTTGGGACCTACTTCAGCCCCAGGATGTGATGAGCCGACATCGAGGTGCCAAACACCGCCGTCGATATGAACTCTTGGGCGGTATCAGCCTGTTATCCCCGGAGTACCTTTTATCCGTTGAGCGATGGCCCTTCCATTCAGAACCACCGGATCACTAAGACCTGCTTTCGCACCTGCTCGCGCCGTCACGCTCGCAGTCAAGCTAGCTTATGCCTTTGCACTAACCTCCTGATGTCCGACCAGGATTAGCTAACCTTCGTGCTCCTCCGTTACTCTTTAGGAGGAGACCGCCCCAGTCAAACTACCCACCAGACACTGTCCGCAACCCGGATTACGGGCCCACGTTAGAACACCAGCCATTAAAGGGTGGTATTTCAAGGATGGCTCCACACGAACTGGCGTCCGCGCTTCAAAGCCTCCCACCTATCCTACACATCAAGGACCAGTGTTCAGTGTCAAGCTATAGTAAAGGTTCACGGGGTCTTTCCGTCTTGCCGCGGGTACACTGCATCTTCACAGCGAGTTCAATTTCACTGAGTCTCGGGTGGAGACAGCCTGGCCATCATTACGCCATTCGTGCAGGTCGGAACTTACCCGACAAGGAATTTCGCTACCTTAGGACCGTTATAGTTACGGCCGCCGTTTACCGGGGCTTCGATCAAGAGCTTCTCCTTACGGATAACCCCATCAATTAACCTTCCGGCACCGGGCAGGCGTCACACCGTATACGTCCACTTTCGTGTTTGCACAGTGCTGTGTTTTTAATAAACAGTTGCAGCCAGCTGGTATCTTCGACTGATTTCAGCTCCACGAGTAAATCGCTTCACCTACATATCAGCGTGCCTTCTCCCGAAGTTACGGCACCATTTTGCCTAGTTCCTTCACCCGAGTTCTCTCAAGCGCCTTGGTATTCTCTACCTGACCACCTGTGTCGGTTTGGGGTACGATCTGATGTTACCTGATGCTTAGAGGCTTTTCCTGGAAGCAGGGCATTTGTCACTTCAGCACCGTAGTGCCTCGTCATCACGCCTCAGTGTTAAAGTGAACCGGATTTACCTGGAACACACACCTACACGCTTAAACCGGGACAACCGTCGCCCGGCCAACATAGCCTTCTCCGTCCCCCCTTCGCAGTAACACCTGGTACAGGAATATTAACCTGTTTCCCATCGACTACGCCTTTCGGCCTCGCCTTAGGGGTCGACTCACCCTGCCCCGATTAACGTTGGACAGGAACCCTTGGTCTTCCGGCGAGCGGGCTTTTCACCCGCTTTATCGTTACTTATGTCAGCATTCGCACTTCTGATACCTCCAGCATGCCTCACAGCACACCTTCACAGGCTTACAGAACGCTCCCCTACCCAACAACACTTAGTGTCGCTGCCGCAGCTTCGGTGCATGGTTTAGCCCCGTTACATCTTCCGCGCAGGCCGACTCGACCAGTGAGCTATTACGCTTTCTTTAAATGATGGCTGCTTCTAAGCCAACATCCTGGCTGTCTGAGCCTTCCCACATCGTTTCCCACTTAACCATGACTTTGGGACCTTAGCTGGCGGTCTGGGTTGTTTCCCTCTTCACGACGGACGTTAGCACCCGCCGTGTGTCTCCCGTGATAACATTCTCCGGTATTCGCAGTTTGCATCGGGTTGGTAAGCCGGGATGGCCCCCTAGCCGAAACAGTGCTCTACCCCCGGAGATGAATTCACGAGGCGCTACCTAAATAGCTTTCGGGGAGAACCAGCTATCTCCCGGTTTGATTGGCCTTTCACCCCCAGCCACAAGTCATCCGCTAATTTTTCAACATTAGTCGGTTCGGTCCTCCAGTTAGTGTTACCCAACCTTCAACCTGCCCATGGCTAGATCACCGGGTTTCGGGTCTATACCCTGCAACTTAACGCCCAGTTAAGACTCGGTTTCCCTTCGGCTCCCCTATTCGGTTAACCTTGCTACAGAATATAAGTCGCTGACCCATTATACAAAAGGTACGCAGTCACCCCATAAAGAGGCTCCCACTGCTTGTACGTACACGGTTTCAGGTTCTTTTTCACTCCCCTCGCCGGGGTTCTTTTCGCCTTTCCCTCACGGTACTGGTTCACTATCGGTCAGTCAGGAGTATTTAGCCTTGGAGGATGGTCCCCCCATATTCAGACAGGATACCACGTGTCCCGCCCTACTCATCGAGCTCACAGCACATGCAATTTTGTGTACGGGGCTGTCACCCTGTATCGCCGGCCTTTCCAGACCGTTCCACTACCACACATGCTGATTCAGGCTCTGGGCTGCTCCCCGTTCGCTCGCCGCTACTGGGGGAATCTCGGTTGATTTCTTTTCCTCGGGGTACTTAGATGTTTCAGTTCCCCCGGTTCGCCTCGTTAACCTATGGATTCAGTTAACGATAGTGCAACGAATTGCACTGGGTTTCCCCATTCGGACATCGCCGGCTATAACGGTTCATATCACCTTACCGACGCTTTTCGCAGATTAGCACGTCCTTCATCGCCTCTGACTGCCAGGGCATCCACCGTGTACGCTTAGTCGCTTAACCTCACAACCCGAAGATGTTTCTTTCGATTCATCATCGTGTTGCGAAAATTTGAGAGACTCGAACACACCATTAACAGTGTGTCGTTTCAATTTTCAGCTTGATCCAGATTTTTAAAGAGCAAAACTTCGCAGCGCACCCTTTCAGGTACACTCTGAAGTTTTCTTGATTACGTTCTACAGTATGGTGGAGCTATGCGGGATCGAACCGCAGACCTCCTGCGTGCAAAGCAGGCGCTCTCCCAGCTGAGCTATAGCCCCATACAGTGTAGTCAGAACCTCTGTACCGATAATTTTTCCTGAGACAAGGCGTGGAATGGCGAAGCATACTTAAAGTATGCGAGTCGTTTCACAACGCAGTATTCAGGGAAAATTTGGTAGGCCTGAGTGGACTTGAACCACCGACCTCACCCTTATCAGGGGTGCGCTCTAACCACCTGAGCTACAAGCCTGTAGAGGTTTTACTGCTCGTTTTTCATCAGACAATCTGTGTGGGCACTACAAAGGCAGGTTCTTTAAGGTAAGGAGGTGATCCAACCGCAGGTTCCCCTACGGTTACCTTGTTACGACTTCACCCCAGTCATGAATCACAAAGTGGTAAGCGCCCTCCCGAAGGTTAAGCTACCTACTTCTTTTGCAACCCACTCCCATGGTGTGACGGGCGGTGTGTACAAGGCCCGGGAACGTATTCACCGTGGCATTCTGATCCACGATTACTAGCGATTCCGACTTCATGGAGTCGAGTTGCAGACTCCAATCCGGACTACGACATACTTTATGAGGTCCGCTTGCTCTCGCGAGGTCGCTTCTCTTTGTATATGCCATTGTAGCACGTGTGTAGCCCTGGTCGTAAGGGCCATGATGACTTGACGTCATCCCCACCTTCCTCCAGTTTATCACTGGCAGTCTCCTTTGAGTTCCCGGCCGGACCGCTGGCAACAAAGGATAAGGGTTGCGCTCGTTGCGGGACTTAACCCAACATTTCACAACACGAGCTGACGACAGCCATGCAGCACCTGTCTCACAGTTCCCGAAGGCACCAAGGCATCTCTGCCAAGTTCTGTGGATGTCAAGACCAGGTAAGGTTCTTCGCGTTGCATCGAATTAAACCACATGCTCCACCGCTTGTGCGGGCCCCCGTCAATTCATTTGAGTTTTAACCTTGCGGCCGTACTCCCCAGGCGGTCTATTTAACGCGTTAGCTCCGGAAGCCACGCCTCAAGGGCACAACCTCCAAATAGACATCGTTTACGGCGTGGACTACCAGGGTATCTAATCCTGTTTGCTCCCCACGCTTTCGCACCTGAGCGTCAGTCTTCGTCCAGGGGGCCGCCTTCGCCACCGGTATTCCTCCAGATCTCTACGCATTTCACCGCTACACCTGGAATTCTACCCCCCTCTACGAGACTCAAGCCTGCCAGTTTCGAATGCAGTTCCCAGGTTGAGCCCGGGGATTTCACATCCGACTTGACAGACCGCCTGCGTGCGCTTTACGCCCAGTAATTCCGATTAACGCTTGCACCCTCCGTATTACCGCGGCTGCTGGCACGGAGTTAGCCGGTGCTTCTTCTGCGGGTAACGTCAATGGCTAAGGTTATTAACCTTAACCCCTTCCTCCCCGCTGAAAGTACTTTACAACCCGAAGGCCTTCTTCATACACGCGGCATGGCTGCATCAGGCTTGCGCCCATTGTGCAATATTCCCCACTGCTGCCTCCCGTAGGAGTCTGGACCGTGTCTCAGTTCCAGTGTGGCTGGTCATCCTCTCAGACCAGCTAGGGATCGTCGCCTTGGTGAGCCGTTACCTCACCAACTAGCTAATCCCATCTGGGCACATCCGATGGCAAGAGGCCCGAAGGTCCCCCTCTTTGGTCTTGCGACATTATGCGGTATTAGCTACCGTTTCCAGTAGTTATCCCCCTCCATCGGGCAGTTTCCCAGACATTACTCACCCGTCCGCCACTCGTCAGCAAAGCAGCAAGCTGCTTCCTGTTACCGTTCGACTTGCATGTGTTAGGCCTGCCGCCAGCGTTCAATCTGAGCCATGATCAAACTCTTCAATTTAAGTTTGATGCTCCTAGAATTAAACGTCGTAATGAATTACGTGTTCACTCTTTGAGACTTGGTATTCATTTTTCGTCTTGCGACGTTAAGAATCCATGTCACTCTGAGTGCCCACACAGATTGTCTGATAAATTGTTAAAGAGCAGTTGCGACGCGCTTTAGCGCTCTGTCGCGAGGTCACGTATATTACGTTTTCCTCATTCAGAGTCAAGCATTTATTTTGCTTTTCTCTGTCGGTGTTCATCACTGGTTTTCACCGGAGAACCCTGCTGACCCGGCGGCTTGCGTGCCGTTGTTCCGTGTCAGTGGAGGCGCATTATAGGGAGTTATTTCGGGCTGACAAGGGGAAATTTAAAATAATTTTCCGAGTGTTCTTTTTTTCACCAAAACCGGTATTAACGTGCCATAAAATAAGCGTTTTGCTGTTTTTGCAGCCGCAATCACACTTCCTGGTGGCATACTAATGAGTAAGAAAAAGATAAAGGACAAAGAGTCATGCCTTTAAGCGCACAACAGTTGGCTGCACAGAAAAACCTTTCCTATGTCCTGGCTGAGAAGCTGGCGCAGCAGATCCTCAAAGGTGCATATGCCCCTGGTGCCATTCTTCCTGGCGAAATTGAGCTTGGCGAACAGTTTGGTGTGAGTCGGACCGCCGTTCGGGAAGCAGTTAAAACATTAACGGCCAAAGGGATGGTGCTCCCGCGCCCTCGCATTGGCACCCGAGTGATGCCACAGGCAAACTGGAATTTCCTCGATCAGGAATTACTCACCTGGTGGATGACTGAAGAGAATTTTCAGCAAGTTATTGAACACTTTCTGGTGATGCGTATTAGCCTGGAGCCTCAGGCGTGCTCGCTGGCGGCAACAATCGGTACCGCAGAACAAAAAGCGCATCTAAATACATTAATGGAAGAGATGGTGGCGTTGAAAAAGAACTTTAAGCGCGAGCGCTGGATTGAAGTGGACATGGCCTGGCATGAACACATTTATGAAATGAGCGCGAACCCGTTCTTAACCTCTTTTGCCTCGTTGTTTCATTCTGTCTACCATACCTATTTTAATTCAATTACTTACAACACCGTTGTGAAGCTGGATTTGCATCAGGCGATTGTCGATGCCATTGCACAAAGCGACGGTGACGGTGCGTTTAATGCCTGTCAGGCGCTACTGTTCGCCCCAAATGAACGTCCAGAAAATAACCAGGATTGTGCATGACCAACAAAAAAGTACGCAGTATGGCCGGATTGCCGTGGATAGCGGCAATGGCTTTCTTCATGCAGGCACTGGACGCCACTATTCTAAATACCGCTTTACCCGCCATTGCCCAGAGTCTCAATCGCTCCCCACTGGCAATGCAGTCCGCGATTATCAGCTATACCCTGACGGTAGCCATGCTAATTCCGGTGAGCGGATGGCTGGCCGATCGCTTTGGTACCCGACGCGTATTCATGATCGCTGTGAGCTTGTTCACGCTCGGCTCACTCGCCTGTGCGCTTTCAAGTACGTTACCGGAGTTGGTTATCTTTCGCGTGATTCAGGGGATTGGTGGCGCAATGATGATGCCCGTTGCTCGCCTGGCATTATTAAGAGCTTACCCACGCAGTGAACTGCTGCCGGTGCTGAATTTTGTGACGATGCCTGGACTGGTCGGCCCCATTCTGGGTCCCGTACTGGGAGGCGTTCTGGTCACCTGGGCCAGTTGGCACTGGATTTTCCTGATCAATATTCCGATAGGAATCGCCGGTATTTTATATGCGCGCAAATATATGCCGAACTTCACCACCCCTCGGCGCAAATTTGATATGACTGGCTTCTTTCTTTTCGGCCTGAGTCTGGTGCTCTTTTCCAGCGGGATGGAGTTATTTGGCGAGAAAATTGTCGCCACCTGGATAGCACTGACCATTATTCTGCTGAGTATTGTGTTACTGCTGGCTTATATTCGTCATGCGCGACGCCATCCCACCCCGCTTATTTCGTTGTCACTGTTTAAGACGCGCACTTTCTCCGTCGGCATTTCCGGTAACCTGGCAACCCGTCTGGGAACAGGATGTGTGCCGTTCCTGATGCCATTGATGCTACAGGTAGGATTTGGCTTTCCGGCGCTGATTGCCGGTTGCATGATGGCGCCCACCGCGCTGGGTTCAATACTGGCGAAGTCGATGGTGACGCAGGTACTGCGCCGTCTGGGTTATCGAACCACCCTGGTGGGCATTACGGTCTTTATCGGATTGATGATTGCGCAGTTTTCTCTGCAATCTCCCGCCATGCCCGTCTGGATGTTGATTCTGCCGTTATTCATTCTCGGGATGGCGATGTCGACGCAATTCACCGCAATGAACACCATTACGCTGGCCGATCTGACCGATGATAACGCCAGCAGTGGCAACAGCGTACTGGCCGTTACGCAACAACTGTCCATCAGTTTAGGGGTAGCGATAAGCGCGGCGGTGTTACGCATTTATGAAGGGATGGAAGGAACCAATACGGTCGAACAGTTCCACTACACCTTTATAACGATGGGTGCGATTACGATCGTGTCAGCCCTGATGTTCATGTTGCTGAGAGCCAAAGATGGCCGCAACCTGATCAAAGAGCGACACAAACCTACACGGAACCCCGCGCCATCAAAACAGGAGTAAGTTGCAAACGCTGCTGTTGTAGGGCGGGTTGCGCCATCCGATGAATCAGAACATCGATGGCCAGCTCACCCAGTTCATCTTTCGGCTGATGAATCGTGGTAAGCGGCGGCGTCATGTAACGCGCCAGTTCGATGTCATCGTAGCCAATCACCGCCATGTCCTGCGGAATTCGCAATCCGGCCTGGTACAACGCCTGATAGGCGCCGACGGCCATGGCATCATTGCCGGTAAACACAGCGTGGGGCCGATGTTGATGCGAAAGCAGTTTCTGCATGGCCTCAAACCCACCGCCAAATTCAAAATCACCGGTAATTTCGTAACCGTCCGGGATATCCAGCCCGGCACGCTTCATCGCTGCGCGATACCCTTCCAGACGCAATCGCGCCGGGGTTTTATCCAATGGCCCGGTAATACAGGCGATACGGGTAAAGCCTTTATCAATCAAATGCTGTGTAGCCAGGTCGCCGCCAAGCAACGAGTTATCCTGAATAAGATCGCTATCCCCATCGCCATCAAAAGGCGACCAGTCCATCATAACAGTAGGGATAGAAGGATAGCGCTGCATGATCTCACGCGATGGCTGGTGTGTTTCGGTACAGAGCAACAATAAACCATCCACCCGCTTTTGCATCAGGGTTTCCAGATTACGGTTCATGCGCTGCTCATCGCCTTCAGTATTGCATAACACCAGGCTATAGCCGCGTTCAAAACAGCTGCGCTCAACGCCACGCACCAGTTCGGAATAAAAGGGGTTGGTACTCGCTGTAATCAGCATGCCGATGGTGCGCGTCTGATTCAGCTTCAGGCTGCGCGCCAACGCAGAAGGGGCGTAATTTAATGACTTGATCGCCGCATCGACTTTTTCAGTTATCGCTTCACTGACAAAGCGATCCTTATTAATGACATGCGAAACGGTTGAAGTGGAAACGCCCGCCAGGCGGGCAACATCCTTCATGGTAGCCAAGCGTTACCTCTGCTGACCTAAAAACGCCTCAATTTCTTCACGCCACGGCACGGAAGGCTGTGCTCCTTTACGGGTCACCGCAATTGCCGCAGCGGCATGCGCAAAGCGGATTGCGTCAGACAACGGTTTTTCTTCCAGCAGAGCGGTGATCAGCGCGCCGTTGAAGGTATCGCCCGCAGCGATAGTATCGACAGCGTCAACTTTAAATCCAGGTATCCGACTGCCTTCGCCATTCACACTGGCCCAGACACCCCGGCTTCCTAATGTAATCAATACGGTACGAATGCCTTTTGCATGCAGCGCCTGGGATGCTTTCGCTGCGTCTGTATCAGTTTCGACACGGATCCCCGTCAGCTTTTCCGCTTCGGTTTCGTTGGGGGTGATGATATCCACCAGCGCCAGCAGTTCGTCGGATAACTCACGCGCCGGAGCCGGGTTCAGCGCCACAATCGTATTGTTTTGCTTTGCGATCTTCGCGGCCGTCAACACGCTTTCTATCGGCGACTCCAGTTGCATCAACAATGCAGATGCCTGAGCAATGCGCTCACGCTGCGCCTCAACGAATGCAGGGGAAAGCGCCGCATTAGCGCCAGCATGAATACCAATAACGTTTTCACCGTCGCCGTTCACAAAAATCAGCGCCACGCCGGTGGACTCACCGCTAATGACACTGATCGAATCGACGTCAATGTTGTCACTGACAAGCTGTTTACGGATGTTACTTCCGATATCGTCATCGCCCGTACAGGCAATGAACGCAATATTAGCCCCACTGCGACCCGCAGCCACCGCCTGATTCGCCCCTTTACCGCCAAAAGCCACCTGATAGTGATTTCCGGTGACGGTTTCGCCTGGCGTAGGGAATGTTTCAAGGTTCAGGATATGGTCGGCATTAATGCTGCCTAGAACGACAAGACTGCCTGCGGTTTTCATGTTCGGGGTGTCCATCTGAGATCGCCACCGGTATTACCCGGTGGCGTATGCCACACTTTTCTTTATATTTAGTCCCTCAGGCGACACGCGGTCGCCTGAATCGCCAGTTACTGCTTGATGACCAGCTTCAGGTCAACTGGATATTTGGCCTGAACTTTCTCGCCTTTCAGCACCTTATCCGCTGTCTCAACGCCTTTTGCGCCGATCTGGTCCGGTAACTGTGCGATAGTCGCAGCCAGTTTGCCATCATTTACCGCTTTTTCGCCATCAGGCGTACCGTCAAATCCGACCACCATCACATCAGATTTACCTGCGGTTTGCAGAGCACGCAGCGCACCCAGCGCCATTTCATCGTTCTGTGCAAAAACAGCCTGCACGTCCGGATGCGCAGTCAGTAGGTTCTGCATAACGTTCAGACCCTTAGTGCGGTCGAAATCTGCCGGCTGACTGGCCAGAACGTTAAATTTGTGTGCCGCAACGGCCTGCTGGAAACCTTCACCACGCTCACGCGCCGCGGAAGTCCCGGCAATACCTTGCAGTTCAATGACTTTTGCGCCTTCACCGGCTTTTTTGGCGATGTAATCACCGGCGATTTTCCCGCCCAGCACGTTATCAGATGCGATATGGCTGACGACGTCACCTTTAGTTGCCTGGCGGTCAAGGGTAATCACCGGGATATTCGCCTGGTTCGCCATCTTCACTGCGTTACCCACCGCGTCGGAATCCGTCGGGTTGATCAGCAGAATTTTAGTACCACGTACGGTTAAATCCTGAACGTTCGCCAACTCTTTCGCCGGGTTGTTCTGAGAATCCAGTACCACCAGGTTGTAACCCAGCTTGTCAGCCTCTTTCTGCGCCCCGTCTTTCAGCGAGACAAAGAACGGGTTATTAAGCGTGGAGACCACCAGCGCAATGGTATCTTTCGCCATTGCATTCGCGCTCACGGTGGCGCTTAGCGCAACAGCAGAAACCAGGGTAGCCAGTTTTTTCATGTTCATATTTAAGATGTCCTGTAGTCGTTGTTACTGCTTTTTGTTGTCTACCAGTACCGCCAGCAAAATCACCACCGCTTTGACGATCATCTGGTAATAGGAGGAAACACCTAACAAATTCAAACCATTATTGAGGAAACCCAGAATTAATGCGCCGATCAAGGTCCCAACAATACGACCTTTGCCGCCCGCCAGACTGGTCCCACCCAGCACAACGGCTGCGATGGCATCCAGCTCATAGCCCGTACCGGCAGTCGGCTGGGCAGAGGAGAGGCGCGCCACTTCAATGATGCCCGCCAGCGATGCCAGCAGCCCACACAGTGAATAGACGATAATCTTGATTTTACTGACGCTAATGCCAGACAGACGCGTTGCCGCTTCGTTACCACCCAGCGCATAGATATAGCGACCCAGACGAGTGTGGTGCAACATGTACCATGCCGCCAGGAAAACAATACCCATGATCCAGACCGGCGTTGGAACCCCCAGCGGACGACCGATACCGAACCAGCCAAACAGATCGGCATTATCGGTAAAGCCCGTATTAACCGGACTCCCGTTGGTGTACACCATTGTCACGCCGCGCAGCAGTAGCATCATGACCAGCGTGGCGATAAACGCCTGCACGCGGCCTTTCGCTACAATCACACCTGTGACTGCGCCAACAGCGGCACCTAATGCCAGGGCAGCAGCAACGGCCACCAGCGCGTTAACTTCAATCCCTACAATTGAAGCCGCCACCGCGCCGGTGAGCGCCAGCAAGGAACCGACAGACAGATCGATACCCGATGTCAGGATCACCAGCGTCATCCCCACCGCCATAATGGCGTTCACGGATGTCTGTTGAAGAATGTTGAACAGGTTATTGACGGTAAAAAAGTTAGGGCTCAACGTCGAGACAATCGCGATCAGCACCAGCAGGGCGATGAGCGACTTCTGCTCCATCAACCACGCTTTGGTGAAATAACGGCGACCAGAAACAGCCTGGGTAGTCATCTTTTTTACTCCTGATTCACGCGATTAAGCTTGCCTACAGCGGCAGCCATCAGAACTTCCTGGGTGGCCTGCTCGCGAGTGAATTCACCGCCGAGATGCCCTTCATGCATGACGATAATGCGATCGCTCATGCCTAATACTTCTGGCATCTCAGAGGAGACCAGAATGATGCTCAGGCCGTCGGCCTTAAACTGGTTAATTAACTGATAAATTTCTTTCTTGGCCCCCACGTCCACGCCGCGGGTAGGCTCATCGAGGATCAGCACCTTCGGACGGGTCATCAACCCACGGGCAATCGCCACTTTCTGCTGGTTGCCACCGGACAGCAGACCGATAGCCTGTTCCATCGACGGCGTCTTCACGTTGAACAGGCGGATAAAATCGCTTACCGCCTGTTGCTCATCCTTATGCTTCAGACTGCCGCCGCTGCGACTGAAATAGCGCAGCGCGGTCAGCGACATATTCTCTTTTACCGACATACCGAGCACTAAACCGTCGCGCTTGCGGTCTTCAGAAATATAGACGATACCGTTCGCCAGTCCGTCCTGCGGAGAACGAGTGATCACTTCATGCCCGTCGAGCGTGACATAACCACTGGTGCGTGGCAGCGCGCCATACAGAACCTTCATCAGTTCGGTACGCCCGGCTCCCATCAGGCCCGAGATCCCTAATATTTCACCTTTACGCAGAGTAAAAGAGACATCGTTCACACCGGGTCCGCACAGGTTATCGACCTTCAGACGGATGTCGCCAGGCGCTTTATCCAGGCGCGGATACTGCTCTTCGAGCTTACGTCCCACCATCATCTCTATCAGGGAGTCTTCGGTCAGCGAGGCCACTTCACGTTCGGCAATAAACTGCCCGTCGCGGAAAACGGTCACGTCATCGCAAATCTCGAAGATCTCTTTCATGCGGTGAGAAATATAGACAATACCGCGCCCCTGCGACTTCAGTTCGCGGATCACGCGGAACAGGGATTCGGTTTCGGTATCGGTGAGCGCATCCGTTGGCTCATCCATAATGATGACTTTCGACTCAAAGCTCAGCACTTTGGCGATCTCGACCATCTGCTGGTCGCCAATCGACAATTCACCAACCTGGCGGTCGCTCTTAAAGCGCAGATTGAGTTTAGCTAACAGGAGATCCGCTTCGGCATACATTTTCTTCCAGTCAATCTTGCCAAAGCGGTTAACGAATTCGCGGCCGAGGAAAATATTTTCCGCAATGGTGAGTTGCGGGATCAGGTTAAGTTCCTGATGGATGATGCCGATACCGGCTTCCTGGGACGATTTAGGGCCATTAAAGGTGGTTTCTTTACCCAGCCACAACAGCGAACCCGCATCACGGGTATAGATACCGGTCAGCACCTTCATCATGGTGGATTTGCCGGCACCATTTTCCCCCACCAGCGCCATCACGCGGCCGGGATAAACATTGAGTGCGGCGCCGGATAGCGCTTTCACGCCAGGGAACGCTTTATCGATCCCTTTGAGTTGCAGTAATGCGTCCATGACAGCCTCAGAAAGTGACGCCAGCACAGAGAATGATATTCGCATACGGGGAACACTCCCCGCTGCGAATTACCGCCTGACTGTCTGCGGTTTGTTTTTTAAATTGTTCATGCGTGGTGTAACGAATTTCTATGGTATTTCCCTGGTGTTGTTGCAGTTGCTCGATATGGCTGAGCAACGTTTCGTGGAGCTGCGGATTATGTTGTTTAATTTCCGTCGCGAGAATGGCCGACTCAACCTGCATTTCACGGGTCACCACATCCAGTACCTGCATAAAAGAAGGTACGCCCTGGGTTAATGCCATATCAATACGCGTAGTTCTGTTCGGGATGGGTAAACCTGCATCACACACCACCAGCGTATCGGTATGCCCCAGACGGGAGATCACCGATGAAATCTCTGAATTGAGTACAGTGCCTTTCTTCATTTTCTTACTCCACTAGCGAAACGTTTCGCTGGTATTGAGTGTAGTCTGAGAAGTGAGCAAATAACCATCATTTCGTAACAGATTTGTGATCACCGTCGAAACGTTTCGCTAAGTGAAATGGAAAGAGAGACAAAGCAGAGCTGGACGGGAAGAAAAATGCCGGGCAAGCGTTGCGCTGCCCGGCTGGATGAGCACGTTAAATCTCGACCTGTGTCCCCAGTTCAATCACGCGGTTAGGCGGGATCTCAAACTGGTCAGGCGCGCGCAGCGCGTTACGCTGGAGAAGCAGATACAGCTTGCCACGCAGACGCAAATACCAGGGGCGTTTGCCGACGATTAACGACTCGTGCGACATAAAGAACGACGTTTCCATCATCCGGCAACTCAACCCTTCCAGACCGCAGCGATGGAAGACTTCTTCAACATTCGGCGTTTCACGCCAGCCGTAACTGGCAACGACGCGCCAGAAGGTTGGCGAAAGCTGTTCAATCTGCACACGACGGACGTTATGCACGTACGGCGCATCTTCAGTCCGCAGCGTCAGCAGGATCACTCGCTCATGCAATACCTTGTTGTGCTTGAGATTGTGCATCAGAGCAAAGGGGATCACATTCAGCGCGCGAGACATATATACCGCAGTTCCCGGCACGCGTACCGGCGGGGATTTCTCCAGCGAGGCAATCATCGCTTCCAGAGAATTACCGTGCTCATGCATACGACGCAGCAGGCGGAAACGTTCACTCTTCCAGGTAGTCATGATGGTGAACATCACCAGACCCAGCGATAACGGTAACCAACCACCAGACAGCAGTTTGTCGAGGTTTGCCGAGAACAACGGAATATCAATACACAAGAACGCGACGAGAATCAGCGCCACGAAGTACTTATTCCAGTGCCAGTTTTTACGCGCCACGGTGGTTGAGAGAATCGAGGTCAGCACCATCGTGCCGGTCACGGCAATCCCGTACGCCGCCGCCAGGTTACTGGAGTGTTCGAAGCTGACAATCACAATGACCACTGCGATATAAAGCATCCAGTTGACGAACGGAATGTAGATCTGCCCGGACTCCATTTCTGACGTATGAATGATACGCATGGGCGACAGATATCCCAGGCGAACCGCCTGACGCGTCAGCGAGAAGACGCCTGAAATCACCGCCTGAGAGGCGATCACCGTCGCCAGCGCCGCAATGATCAGCAGCGGAATCAACGCCCAGTCCGGCGCCAACAAGAAGAACGGGTTTTTAATCGCTTCCGGATGCTTTAACAGCAGCGCGCCCTGACCAAAGTAGTTGAGCACCAGCGAAGGCAGTACCACGGTGAACCACGCCAGACGGATGGGGAACTTACCAAAGTGCCCCATATCGGCATACAGCGCTTCGACACCGGTAATCGACAGAACCACCGCGCCAAGCGCAACAAAGGAGACGGTTTTATATTCCAGAAAGAAATGCACCGCCCACATCGGGTTCAACGCCTGCAGCACTTCGGGGTTGGCAATAATGCTGCGCAGGCCAAGCACGGCCAGAATCAAAAACCAGGCCAGCATGATAGGCGCAAATAACTTCCCCACCATCCCGGTACCGTGCTTCTGAATCATAAACAGCAGCGTCAGGACGATTATCGACAGCGGGACAATCCAGGTATCCAGCTGCGGCGCAACAATCTCCAGACCTTCAATGGCCGACATGACCGAAATGGCCGGGGTGATCACCACCTCACCATAAAAAAAGCTGCCGCCGATTAAGCCCATGATGACCAGCATAGAGGTCGTTCGCGCGGAGGTATTACGACCCGCCAGCGACATCAGGGTCAGGATCCCCCCTTCACCAGCGTTATCAGCACGCATGACGAAAGTCAGATACTTAATCGAAACAACAAAGATGAGTAGCCAGAAAATCAGCGACAAAAAACCAAAAACGGCATCGCGTTCAACGCCAAAACCAAACTGACCGGACAAACATTCACGAAGTGTATAAAGTGGGC
Organism: Citrobacter sp. RHB35-C17; assembly: GCF_013816795.1. Lineage (NCBI taxonomy): Bacteria > Pseudomonadati > Pseudomonadota > Gammaproteobacteria > Enterobacterales > Enterobacteriaceae > Citrobacter > Citrobacter sp. RHB35-C17. The sequence continues at coordinate 4,699,977 of NZ_CP057150.1, forward strand.
TGGTACCAATATCACCGTAGACAACCCCAATGGCTGCGAGGGTAATCGCAGACAATGATTGCTTATTATCAGTGCTCATAGACTAGTCTTTCATATATAAAGAAATGTGTGCGTAGTCCCTTGGCCCACAAAAAGCGCACAGTATGCACGATTCCAAGCAAAATCGTACCCCTAAATGAGACCAGATTAACCTGGCTCAAAGAAAAATAAACAGCCTCCCGAACAAGTTCAGCCAGTGAACCGAAACGTCTATACTCGCTGTTAACGCAGTACATTTATGAAAGGACGCCACTCTATTATGGCTCACCCACATTTATTAGCGGAAAGAATTTCCCACCTGAGCAGCGCGCTGGAAAAAGGTCTCTATGAGCGCAGTCACGCCATTCGGCTTTGCCTGCTGGCCGCCCTGAGCGGCGAAAGCGTTTTCTTACTTGGCCCTCCAGGGATCGCCAAAAGCCTGATTGCCCGTCGGCTGAAATTTGCCTTCCAGAATGCGCGGGCGTTTGAATATCTGATGACGCGTTTTTCCACGCCGGAAGAGGTTTTTGGCCCACTCTCTATTCAGGCGCTTAAAGATGAAGGTCGTTACGAACGCTTAACCGCCGGTTATCTTCCCGAAGCGGAAATCGTCTTTCTTGATGAAATCTGGAAAGCGGGTCCGGCAATCCTCAATACCCTGCTGACTGCGATTAACGAACGTCACTTTCGCAACGGCGCGCACGAAGAAAAAATCCCCATGCGCCTGCTGGTGGCCGCCTCCAACGAACTACCGGAAGCAGACAGCAGTCTGGAAGCACTGTACGACCGTATGCTGATCCGTCTGTGGCTGGACAAAGTGCAGGACAAAGCTAACTTTCGCTCCTTACTGGTAAACCAACAGGACGAAAGCGAAAACCCGGTTCCCGCCTCACTACAGGTGAGCGATGAAGAGTATTACCGCTGGCAGAAAGACATTGGCGCAATTACGCTGCCCGATCATGTTTTTGAGCTGATTTTTACGCTGCGCCAGCAGTTGGATAATCTGCCGAATGCGCCTTACGTCTCAGACCGTCGCTGGAAAAAAGCGATTCGTCTGTTACAGGCCAGCGCCTTCTTTAGCGGGCGTGACGCCGTTGCCCCTATCGATCTCATTCTGCTAAAGGACTGCCTGTGGTACGACGCCCAGAGCCTGAACCTGATGCAGCAACAGCTCGAAATATTGATGACCGGACACGCCTGGCAACAGCAAACCATGCTGACACGCCTCGGCGGTATCGTCCAGCAACGCATTCAGTTACAGCAGCAACAAAGCGATAAAACCGCGTTTACCGTGCTGCGTCAGGGTGGCATGTTCAGCCGTCGTCCGCATTACGATTTGCCCGCCGAGGTCACTGCGACAACTCTAACGCTACTTCTGCAAAAACCCTTGAAATTGCATGATATGGAAGTGATCCACATCGCTTTTGATCGCAGCGCGCTGGAGCAATGGCTGGCGAAAGGGGGCGAGATCCGCGGTAAACTCAACGGGATCGGGTTTGCTCAGACGCTGAATATGGAAGTCGATAGCGCCCAGCATCTGGTTGTGCGCGATGTGAGTCTACAGGGCACGCGCCTGGCGCTTCCTGGTTCTTCGGAAGAAGCCATGCCCGGCGAAATCAAGCAGCAGCTGGAGGCGCTGGAAAACGACTGGCGCCAGCAGCATACCCGCTTTAGCGAACAGCAAAAGTGCCTGTTTATTCATAGCGACTGGTTAGGTCGTATTGAGGCCAGCCTTCAGGATGTCGGTGAGCAGATCCGTCAGGCGCAACAATGCTGACACTGGATACACTCAATGTCATGTTAGCCGTCAGTGAAGAGGGGATGATCGAAGAGATGATCCTCGCGCTGCTGGCCTCGCCACAGCTGGCGGTCTTTTTTGAAAAATTTCCCCGTCTGAAAGCGGCAATCACGGACGATCTACCGCGCTGGCGCGAAGCGCTTCGTCGGCGGCTTAAAGATGCACGCGTACCGCCAGAGCTGACGGAAGAGGTGATGTGCTACCAGCAGAGCCAGCTTCTCTCCACCGCGCAGTTCATCGTCCAGCTACCGCAAATATTGACGCTATTACACCGGCTGCACTCGCCGTATGCCGGACAGGCGCAGCAACTGGTGGACAGCAACACGATATTCACCCCCGCCCTGCACACGCTCTTTTTACAGCGTTGGCGCTTAAGTCTGGTGGTGCAGACCACGACACTGAATCAGCAATTGCTTGAAGAAGAGCGTGAGCAGTTACTGAGTGAAGTTCAGGAACGAATGACCCTGAGCGGGCAACTGGATCCGGTTCTGGCAGAAAACGAAACCGCTGCAGGCCGCCTGTGGGATATGAGCGCCGGTCAGCTCAGACGCGGTGATTATCAGTTGATCGTGAAGTATGGTGATTTTCTGCGCGAACAGCCGGAGTTGATGCGACTGGCAGAGCAACTGGGGCGTTCCAGGGAAGCCAAATCCGTTCCACGAAAAGATGCGCCGATGGAGACCTTTCGCACGCTGGTGCGCGAGCCCGCAACGGTTCCTGAGCAGGTTGATGGTATTCAGCAAAGTGACGATATTCTGCGTCTGTTGCCACCGGAACTGGCCACGCTCGGCATAACAGAACTGGAATATGAGTTCTACCGGCGGCTGGTGGAAAAACAACTGCTCACTTATCGTCTGCACGGTGAAGCCTGGCGCGAGAAGGTCACTGAACGACCGGTGATTCATCAGGATTTCGATGAACAGCCGCGCGGGCCGTTCATTGTGTGCGTTGACACCTCCGGCTCAATGGGGGGCTTTAATGAACAGTGCGCAAAGGCCTTTTGCCTGGCCCTGATGCGCATTGCCCTTGCCGATAACCGTCGTTGCTTCATCATGCTGTTTTCCACCGAAGTGGTGCGCTATGAGCTTTCCGGCCCACAAGGCATTGAGCAGGCTATCCGCTTTCTGAGCCAACGCTTTCGCGGCGGTACGGATATCGCCAGCTGTTTTCGCGCCATTATTGAACGCATGCAGGGACGAGAGTGGTTTGATGCCGATGCGGTGGTGATTTCAGATTTTATCGCCCAGCGGTTGCCTGACGAAGTGGTGAGTAAAGTCGGAGAGCTGCAGCGGGTTCATCAACATCGCTTTCACGCGGTGGCGATGTCAGCACATGGCAAACCCGGCATCATGCGCATTTTCGATCATATCTGGCGCTTTGATACCGGGATGCGAAGCCGCCTGCTCAGACGCTGGCGGCGATAAGATTACAGCAGCGAAGCAACGCTTTCACGGACCTGTGCAGGCCATACACCGCACTGAACCTGACCTATGTGCGGCAGTTGCAGCAGCAGCATGGTTAAGCGCGACTGACCAATGCCGCCGCCGATAGTCTGCGGCATTTCACCGCGCAGCAGCGCCTGGTGCCATTCCAGACTCAGACGATCTTCATCACCGGTAAGCTTAAGCTGATGTTTCAGCGCGTCGGCATCGACACGGATGCCCATGGAAGAGAGTTCAAACGCATCTTCCAGCACCGGGTTCCAGACCAGAATATCGCCGTTCAGACCGGCATACCCCAACTCGGATGCGGAGCTCCAGTCATCATAGTCCGGCGCACGAACGTCATGGCGGTGGCCATCGCTGAGCTTACCGCCGATCCCCACCAGGAAGACCGCGCCTAACTCTTTGGCGATCGCACGTTCACGACCTTTTGCATCAAGACCCGGATAACGGCTCAGTAATTCCTGGCTGTGAACAAAGTGGATCTGCTCTGGCAGGAACGGTGCCAGACCAAATTCTTTGCTTACCGCTGCTTCGGTCGCTTTAATTCCCGCCCAGATAGCCTCTACCGTGCTTTTCAGAGTGGAGAACTGACGCTCACCGTCGCCCATCACGCGTTCCCAGTCCCACTGATCGACATACACTGAGTGGAGCGGGGAGAGACGATCTTCATCCGGGCGCAGGGCTTTCATGTGCGTGTAGAGCCCTTCGCCAGCGCTGAAGTCGTGTTGTCCCAGTGTTTGACGCTTCCACTTCGCCAGCGAATGAACCACTTCGAACTGGGCATCTGGCAGCGCTTTCACTTTCACCGGCACCGCTTTTTCACAGCCCGACAAGTTATCCTGCGTGCCATCCCCTACACGGCTGAGGATCGGTGCCTGGACTTCAATCAGACCCAGACGCTCCTCCAGTTGACGAGAGAAGTGAGATTTCACGAAGCTAATTTGGCGTTGTTTGGCAATGTAAGCGGTTTTCATTTTTTTACTCCTGCGTCCTGTTGCCTATGATTAAGCAACAGAATGAGGGCAATATTCAATAATCAACAAACAAAAAGCCTGATTCGATTTTGTTTCGTTAAAATTACCCGCTAAAATAGAGAGAATCATTAATACACATAAGAAAAAGCGATGGAAAATTATCAGATCGACAATCTGGACCGAGGCATTCTGGATGCCTTAATGGAAAATGCCCGTACCGCCTACGCCGAACTGGCAAAACAGTTTGGCGTCAGTCCTGGGACCATTCACGTGCGTGTGGAGAAAATGAAACAGGCGGGGATCATCACCGGTGCGCGCATTGACGTCAGCCCGAAGCAACTCGGTTATGACGTCGGCTGCTTTATCGGCATCATTCTCAAAAGCGCCAAAGACTATCCTTCGGCGTTGGCCAGACTGGAAAGCCTGGATGAAGTCACTGAGGCGTACTACACCACCGGCCACTACAGCATCTTTATTAAGGTCATGTGCCGGTCGATCGATGCCCTCCAGCATGTACTTATCAACAAGATCCAAACAATTGATGAAATTCAGTCCACCGAGACGCTGATCGTCCTGCAAAACCCGATTATGCGTACCATCAAGCCGTGATCGCCTTTTTTAATCCCACATTTTTCCACAGGTAGATCCCAGCTCACTCACAGCGTACAATAGCCCTTCTTTAACAGGATGGGCTCGTATGGCTGACATAACTCTTATTAGCGGCAGCACCCTCGGCGGCGCTGAATATGTTGCAGAACACCTGGCTGAAAAGCTGGAAGATGCCGGTTTTTCTACTGAAACCCTGCACGGCCCGCTGTTAGAGGATCTTTCTGCCTCCGGGATCTGGTTGGTCATTAGCTCCACGCACGGTGCGGGAGACATTCCGGATAACCTTGTTCCTTTATATGAAGATCTTCAATCGCAAAAACCAGATCTGTCGCAGGTTCGTTTCGGTGCGATCGGTATCGGCAGTCGCGAGTATGACACCTTCTGTGGCGCTATCGAGAAGATCGAAGCTGAACTGAAGCATTCCGGAGCCAGACAGATCGGCGAAACGCTGAAGATCAACATCCTTGAACACGATATTCCGGAAGATCCGGCAGAAGCCTGGCTGGGATCGTGGATTAATTTACTCAAATAAGTGTAAAGATCGTGCGATCGTGTGTGGATAAATCTGTCAGGAACCTTGGATCAACCAGTAGTTATCCAAAGAATAACCATTGTTCAGTTTTTGAGTTGTGTATAACCCTTCATTCTGATCCCAGCTTATACGGACCAGGATCACCGATCATTCACAGCTAATGATCCTTACCAAAGTATTGATCTTAATACCGGGATCCGCCTTATCCACAGCCAATGGCGATCCTAATAAGAGATCACAATAGAACAGATCTTTAAATAAAAAGATCTTCTTTTTAATAGCCAGGATCCCGGGGTCTTTCTCAAGCCGACAAAGTTGAGTAGAATCCACCGCCCGGGCTTCAATCCATTTTCACACCGCGTTATGCGAGGCAATTACCATGTTTTATCCGGATCCTTTTGACGTCATCATCATTGGCGGGGGTCATGCAGGCACTGAGGCCGCGATGGCCGCAGCGCGTATGGGTCAACAAACCCTGCTTTTGACACACAATATCGACACGCTGGGGCAGATGAGCTGCAACCCGGCGATTGGCGGTATTGGGAAGGGACACCTGGTAAAAGAAGTGGATGCGCTCGGCGGGCTGATGGCACAAGCAATCGACCAGGCAGGTATCCAGTTTAGGATACTAAACGCGAGCAAAGGACCGGCGGTTCGCGCTACCCGTGCTCAGGCGGATCGTGTGCTGTACCGTCAGGCGGTGCGTACCGCGCTGGAGAACCAACCCAACCTGATGATCTTCCAGCAGGCGGTTGAAGATCTGATTGTTGAAAACGATCGTGTCGTTGGCGCTGTGACCCAGATGGGGCTAAAATTCCGCGCCAAAGCGGTAGTGTTAACCGTTGGAACTTTCCTTGACGGCAAAATTCATATTGGTCTGGATAATTACAGCGGTGGCCGTGCTGGCGATCCGCCATCCATTCCGCTCTCTCGTCGTCTGCGCGAACTGCCGCTGCGCGTAAGCCGTCTTAAAACCGGCACCCCGCCGCGTATCGATGCACGCACGATTAATTTCAGCGTGCTGGCGCAGCAGCATGGCGACAACCCAATGCCGGTCTTCTCGTTCATGGGCAATGCTGCCCAGCACCCACAACAGGTGCCGTGCTATATCACGCATACCAACGAGAAAACCCATGACGTGATCCGTAATAACCTCGATCGTAGCCCGATGTATGCAGGTGTGATCGAAGGGATCGGGCCACGTTACTGCCCGTCGATCGAAGATAAAGTGATGCGCTTTGCCGATCGTAACCAGCACCAGATCTTCCTGGAGCCGGAAGGGCTTACCTCAAATGAAATTTACCCGAACGGGATCTCCACCAGCCTGCCTTTCGACGTGCAGATGCAGATTGTCCGCTCAATGGAAGGGATGGAGAACGCGAAAATCGTCCGTCCGGGTTATGCCATTGAGTATGACTTTTTCGACCCGCGCGACCTGAAACCGACGCTGGAAAGCAAATTTATCCAGGGCCTGTTCTTCGCCGGACAAATTAACGGTACCACCGGCTACGAAGAGGCTGCTGCCCAGGGCCTGCTTGCAGGGCTCAATGCCGCGCGTCTGTCCGCAGACAAAGAGGGGTGGGCACCGGCACGTTCTCAGGCCTATCTCGGCGTACTGGTCGACGACCTGTGCACGCTGGGCACCAAAGAACCGTACCGCATGTTTACCTCGCGTGCCGAATACCGTCTGATGCTGCGCGAAGACAACGCCGATCTGCGTTTGACCGAAATGGGGCGTGAACTGGGGCTGGTGGATGACGTGCGTTGGGCTCGCTTCAACGAGAAGCTGGAGAACATCGAACGCGAACGCCAGCGCCTGAAATCTACCTGGGTGACGCCTGCGGCGGAATCGGCCAACGAAGTGAATGCTCACCTTACTGCGCCGCTGTCTCGTGAAGCCAGTGGTGAAGATCTGCTGCGTCGTCCGGAAATGACCTATGCACAGCTCACGACCCTGACGCCGTTTGCCCCCGCACTGGAAGACGCGCAGGCTGCTGAGCAGGTTGAAATCCAGGTGAAGTACGAAGGTTATATCGCTCGTCAGCAGGATGAGATTGAAAAACAGCAGCGCAATGAAAACACGCTGCTGCCTGCCACGCTGGATTACCGCCAGGTATCTGGCCTGTCGAATGAAGTGATTGCCAAGCTAAACGATCACAAGCCGGTTTCGATCGGCCAGGCATCGCGCATCTCTGGCGTCACGCCTGCCGCTATCTCCATTCTGCTGGTGTGGCTGAAAAAACAGGGTATGCTGCGCCGCAGCGCTTAATGTGTTGAACGTTGCCCGGTGGCGCATTGCTTACCGGGCAAATTAGTTAAAACAGGTAATCACCGTGCTCAACAAACTCTCACGCCTGCTGGCAGACGCCGGCATTTCGCTTACCGATCATCAGAAAAATCAGCTGATTGCGTATGTTGAAATGCTGCACAAATGGAACAAAGCGTACAACCTGACCTCTGTGCGGGATCCCAACGAGATGCTGGTTCGTCACATTCTCGACAGTATTATCGTGGCACCGCATTTGCAGGGTGAGCGTTTTATTGATGTCGGTACCGGACCGGGGTTGCCGGGCATTCCGTTGTCCATTGTGCGTCCGCAAGCGCATTTCACCCTGCTCGACAGTCTGGGTAAACGCGTGCGTTTCCTGCGTCAGGTCCAGCATGAGCTGAAGCTGGCTAACATCACGCCAGTGCAAAGTCGTGTGGAAGAATTTCCCGCAGAGCCACCGTTTGATGGCGTGATCAGCCGGGCGTTCGCTTCACTCAATGACATGGTGAGCTGGTGTCACCACCTTCCGGGCGAGAAGGGCTGTTTTTATGCGCTGAAAGGCCAGCTACCGGAAGACGAAATAGCGTCGCTTCCTCCTGCGTTTTGTGTTGAATCGGTAGTTAAACTGCAGGTTCCGCATCTGGAAGGTGAGCGCCATCTGGTGGTGATTAAGCCAAACAAAATTTAATATTTATCAAAAAAAATAGAGAAAAATCGGTCTTTTTATTGTTAAAACACTGAGACATTTTTGCCGATATAAGTCGTCACACTTAACGCCACATTTACTGTCTATTATCAACAGGGCAACGTGGCTTTTTTGGCTAAAGACAAAATTAGTCAACACTGAAAATATCAGGCTGCTAAAAATCCAGGCGTAGAATCACTCTCGAGTGTTGAATTTTTATTAAAAATGTCAATGGTTGGTTTTTGAGATGTAATCGGTCGTTTTTAAAAGAGTGAGTGATTTTAGGCTTAAATATCAGAAAGTTGAAAAGGCATCATTTGCCAAGTAAATAAATACCGTCGGGGCGAATATGCTCAATATGTGATCTGAAGCACGCTTTAACACCAGTGTTTACGCGCTATTTGCAGTTTTGCATGATCGTTCACAGTTTGGCTAAAAGTCATAAATGTGGGCCAGGGAAAAATATTTAAACATTTATTCACCTTTTAGCTACTTATTGTTTGAAATCACGAGGGCGCACCGTATAATTTGACCGCTTTTTGATGCTTGACTCTAAGCCTCAAAGAACGTTTTATACGACACGCGGCATACCTCGAAGGGAGCAGGAGTTAAAAACGTGATGTCTGTGTCGCTCTTGAGTCGAAACGTTGCTCGTAAGCTTCTGTTCATTCAGTTTCTGGCGGTAGTAGCAAGTGGATTGCTGTTCAGCCTCAAAGACCTCTTCTGGGGCACTTCCGCAATATGCGGAGGTATGGCAGTCTTTCTGCCTAACGTGTTGTTTATGATATTTGCCTGGCGTCACCAGGCGCATACACCTGCTAAAGGCCGAGTGGCCTGGACGTTCGCCTTCGGCGAAGCCTTCAAGGTGTTAGCGATGCTGATTTTGCTGGTGGTGGCGCTGGCGGTTTTCAAGGCGGTATTTTTGCCGCTGATCGTTACGTGGGTTTTGGTGCTGGTGGTTCAGATACTGGCGCCGGCTGTAATTAACAACAAAGGGTAAAAGGCATCATGGCTTCAGAAAATATGACGCCGCAGGATTACATAGGACACCATCTGAACAACCTTCAGTTGGACCTGCGTACATTCTCGCTGGTGGATCCGCATAACCCCCCAGCCACCTTCTGGACGCTCAATATTGACTCCATGTTTTTCTCGGTGGTGCTGGGTCTGTTGTTCCTGGCTTTGTTCCGCAGCGTGGCCAAAAAAGCGACCAGCGGCGTACCAGGCAAGTTTCAGACCGCGATTGAGCTGATAATCGGCTTTGTGCATGGTAGCGTGAAAGACATGTACCATGGCAAAAGCAAGCTGATTGCACCACTGGCCCTGACGATCTTCGTCTGGGTATTCCTGATGAACCTGATGGACTTACTGCCAATCGACTTGCTGCCGTACATCGGCGAGCATATCTTCGGTCTGCCTGCACTGCGCGTGGTTCCGTCTGCTGACGTGAACGTTACCCTGTCCATGGCGCTCGGCGTATTTATCCTCATTCTGTTCTACAGCATCAAAATGAAAGGCATCGGTGGCTTCGCGAAAGAGTTGACGCTGCAGCCGTTCAATCACTGGGCGTTCATCCCTGTCAACTTAATCCTTGAAGGGGTAAGTCTGCTGTCTAAACCGGTTTCTCTCGGTCTGCGACTGTTCGGCAACATGTATGCCGGTGAGCTGATTTTCATTCTGATTGCTGGTCTGTTGCCGTGGTGGTCACAGTGGATCCTGAATGTGCCGTGGGCCATTTTCCACATCCTGATTATTACGCTGCAAGCCTTCATCTTCATGGTTCTGACGATCGTCTATCTGTCGATGGCGTCTGAAGAGCATTAATTTACCAACACTACTACGTTTTAACTGAAACAAACTGGAGACTGTCATGGAAAACCTGAATATGGATCTGCTGTACATGGCTGCCGCTGTGATGATGGGTCTGGCGGCAATCGGTGCTGCGATCGGTATCGGCATCCTCGGGGGTAAATTCCTGGAAGGCGCAGCGCGTCAACCTGATCTGATTCCTCTGCTGCGTACTCAGTTCTTTATCGTTATGGGTCTGGTGGATGCTATCCCGATGATCGCTGTAGGTCTGGGTCTGTACGTGATGTTCGCTGTCGCGTAGTAAGCGTTGCTTGAATTAAGAGCAATATCAGAACGTTAACTAGATAGAGGCATTGTGCTGTGAATCTTAACGCAACAATCCTCGGCCAGGCCATCGCGTTTGTCCTGTTTGTTCTGTTCTGCATGAAGTATGTATGGCCGCCGTTAATGGCTGCCATCGAGAAGCGTCAAAAAGAAATTGCTGACGGTCTTGCTTCTGCTGAACGCGCACACAAGGATCTTGACCTTGCAAAGGCCAGCGCGACCGACCAGCTGAAAAAAGCGAAGGCGGAAGCTCAGGTAATCATCGAGCAGGCGAACAAACGTCGCGCTCAGATCCTGGACGAAGCCAAAACGGAAGCAGAACAGGAACGTACTAAAATCGTGGCCCAGGCGCAGGCGGAAATTGATGCCGAGCGTAAACGTGCCCGTGAAGAGCTGCGTAAGCAAGTTGCTATCCTGGCTGTTGCTGGCGCCGAGAAGATCATCGAACGTTCCGTGGATGAAGCTGCTAACAGCGACATCGTGGATAAACTTGTCGCTGAACTGTAAGGAGGGAGGGGCTGATGTCTGAATTTGTTACGGTAGCTCGCCCCTACGCCAAAGCAGCTTTTGACTTTGCCGTCGAACACCAAAGTGTAGAGCGCTGGCAGGACATGCTGGCGTTTGCCGCCGAGGTGACTAAGAACGAACAAATGGCAGAGCTTCTCTCTGGCGCACTGGCGCCGGAAACGCTCGCCGGGTCGTTTATCGCAGTTTGCGGTGAGCAACTGGACGAAAACGGTCAGAACCTGATTAAGGTGATGGCTGAGAATAACCGTCTGAACGCGCTCCCGGATGTTCTTGAGCAGTTTATTCACCTGCGTGCCGCGAGTGAGTCTATCTCTGAGGTAGAAGTCACTTCCGCGAACGAACTGAGTGAAGAACAGCTTGCGAAGATTAGCGCTGCGATGGAAAAACGTCTGTCACGCAAAGTTAAGCTGAATTGCAAAATCGATAAGTCTGTAATGGCGGGCGTAATCATCCGTGCGGGTGATATGGTCATTGATGGCAGCGTACGCGGCCGTCTTGAACGTCTTGCAGACGTCTTGCAGTCTTAAGGGGACTGGAGCATGCAACTGAATTCCACCGAAATCAGCGAACTGATCAAGCAGCGCATTGCTCAGTTCAATGTTGTGAGTGAAGCTCACAACGAAGGTACTATTGTTTCTGTAAGTGACGGTGTTATCCGCATTCACGGCCTGGCCGATTGTATGCAGGGTGAGATGATTTCCCTGCCGGGTAACCGTTACGCTATCGCACTGAACCTGGAGCGCGACTCCGTGGGTGCAGTGGTGATGGGTCCATACGCTGACCTCGCCGAAGGTATGAAGGTTAAGTGTACGGGTCGTATTCTGGAAGTTCCGGTTGGCCGTGGCCTGCTGGGCCGTGTGGTTAACACACTGGGTTCTCCGATTGACGGTAAAGGTCCGGTTGATAACGATGGCTTCTCGCCAATCGAAGTTATCGCACCAGGCGTAATTGAACGTCAGTCCGTCGATCAGCCGGTGCAGACTGGTTATAAATCCGTTGATGCCATGATCCCAATCGGTCGTGGTCAGCGTGAATTGATCATCGGTGACCGTCAGACCGGTAAAACCGCGATGGCAATCGATGCCATCATCAACCAGCGTGATTCCGGCATTAAATGTGTGTACGTGGCTATCGGCCAGAAAGCGTCCACCATTTCTAACGTGGTTCGTAAACTGGAAGAACACGGCGCCCTGTCTAACACCATCGTTGTGGTAGCGACCGCGTCTGAATCTGCCGCACTGCAATACCTGGCGCCGTATGCCGGTTGCGCAATGGGCGAATACTTCCGTGATCGCGGTGAAGATGCGCTGATCGTTTATGATGACCTGTCTAAACAGGCTGTTGCTTACCGTCAGGTTTCCCTGCTGCTCCGTCGTCCGCCAGGACGTGAAGCATTCCCGGGCGACGTGTTCTACCTCCACTCCCGTCTGCTGGAGCGCGCATCCCGCGTTAACGCGGAATACGTTGAGAACTTCACCAAGGGTGAAGTGAAAGGTAAAACCGGCTCCCTGACCGCTCTGCCGATTATCGAAACCCAGGCGGGTGACGTTTCTGCGTTCGTTCCGACCAACGTAATTTCGATTACCGATGGTCAGATCTTCCTGGAAACTAACCTGTTCAACTCCGGTATTCGTCCGGCGGTTAACCCGGGTATCTCCGTATCTCGTGTAGGTGGTGCTGCTCAGACCAAGATTATCAAGAAACTGTCCGGTGGTATCCGTACCGCGCTGGCACAGTATCGTGAACTGGCTGCGTTCTCTCAGTTCGCATCCGATCTGGACGAAGCAACCCGTAAACAGCTGAGCCACGGTCAGAAAGTGACCGAGCTGCTGAAGCAGAAACAGTATGCCCCTATGTCTGTAGCACAACAGGGTGTGGTTCTGTTCGCGGCTGAACGCGGTTACCTCGAAGATGTGGAACTGGCGAAAATCGGTAGCTTCGAAGCCGCTCTGCTGGCTTATGTCGACCGTGACCATGCTCCGCTGATGCAAGAAATCAACCAGACTGGTAACTATAACGACGAAATCGAAGGCAAGCTGAAAGCTATCCTCGATTCCTTCAAAGCAACCCAGTCCTGGTAACGTCTGGCGGCTTGTCTTAGGACAGGCCGCAAGGCATTGAGGAGAAGCTCATGGCCGGCGCAAAAGAGATACGTAGTAAGATCGCAAGCGTCCAGAACACGCAGAAGATCACTAAAGCGATGGAGATGGTCGCCGCTTCCAAAATGCGTAAATCGCAGGATCGCATGGCGGCCAGCCGTCCTTATGCAGAGACCATGCGCAAAGTGATTGGTCACCTTGCGAATGGTAATCTGGAATATAAGCACCCGTACCTGGAAGAACGCGACGTTAAACGCGTGGGCTACCTGGTGGTGTCGACTGACCGTGGTCTGTGCGGTGGCTTGAACATTAACCTGTTCAAAAAGCTGCTGGCGGATATGAAAACATGGTCCGATAAAGGCGTTCAGTGCGACATCGCAATGATCGGCTCTAAGGGCGTGTCTTTCTTTAATTCCGTTGGCGGTAATGTGGTTGCGCAGGTAACCGGTATGGGGGATAACCCTTCCCTGTCCGAACTGATCGGTCCGGTTAAAGTGATGCTGCAGGCTTACGATGAAGGTCGTCTGGACAGACTGTACGTTGTCAGTAACAAATTTATCAACACCATGTCTCAGGTTCCGACGCTGACTCAACTGCTGCCATTACCGGCATCAGAAGATGAAGAGTTAAAACAAAAAGCCTGGGATTACCTGTATGAACCTGATCCGAAACCGCTGCTGGATACCCTGCTGCGTCGTTACGTTGAATCTCAGGTTTATCAGGGCGTGGTAGAAAACCTGGCCAGCGAGCAGGCCGCACGTATGGTGGCGATGAAAGCCGCGACCGACAATGGCGGCAGCCTGATTAAAGAGCTGCAGTTGGTATACAACAAAGCTCGTCAGGCCAGCATTACTCAGGAACTCACCGAGATCGTCGGTGGTGCATCCGCGGTATAACCAGGTTAATTCGTAGAGGATTCAAGATGGCTACTGGAAAAATTGTCCAGGTAATCGGCGCCGTGGTTGACGTCGAATTCCCTCAGGATGCCGTACCGCGCGTGTACGATGCTCTTGAGGTTATGAATGGTAAAGAGAGTCTGGTGCTGGAAGTTCAGCAGCAGCTCGGCGGCGGTATCGTACGTACCATCGCAATGGGTTCTTCCGACGGTCTGCGTCGTGGTCTGGAAGTCAAAGACCTCGAGCACCCGATCGAAGTCCCGGTAGGTAAAGCAACCCTGGGTCGTATCATGAACGTCCTGGGTCACCCGATCGACATGAAAGGCGATATCGGTGAAGAAGAGCGTTGGGCTATCCACCGCGCAGCACCGTCCTATGAAGAGCTGTCCAGCTCTCAGGAACTGCTGGAAACCGGTATCAAAGTTATCGACCTGATGTGTCCGTTCGCGAAGGGCGGTAAAGTGGGTCTGTTCGGTGGTGCGGGTGTAGGTAAAACCGTAAACATGATGGAGCTTATCCGTAACATCGCGATCGAGCACTCCGGTTACTCCGTGTTTGCGGGCGTAGGTGAACGTACTCGTGAGGGTAACGACTTCTACCACGAAATGACCGACTCCAACGTTCTGGATAAAGTATCCCTGGTATATGGCCAGATGAACGAGCCGCCGGGAAACCGTCTGCGCGTTGCACTGACCGGTCTGACCATGGCAGAGAAATTCCGTGACGAAGGTCGTGACGTACTGCTGTTCGTCGATAACATCTATCGTTACACCCTGGCCGGTACGGAAGTTTCCGCACTGCTGGGTCGTATGCCATCAGCGGTAGGTTACCAGCCGACCCTGGCGGAAGAGATGGGTGTTCTGCAGGAACGTATCACTTCTACCAAAACCGGTTCTATCACTTCCGTTCAGGCGGTATACGTACCTGCGGATGACTTGACTGACCCGTCGCCAGCCACCACCTTTGCTCACTTAGATGCAACCGTGGTACTGAGCCGTCAGATCGCGTCTCTGGGTATCTACCCGGCCGTTGACCCGCTGGATTCTACCAGCCGTCAGCTGGATCCTCTGGTGGTTGGCCAGGAACACTACGACACCGCGCGTGGCGTACAGTCCCTGCTGCAGCGTTACCAGGAACTGAAAGACATCATCGCCATCCTGGGTATGGATGAACTGTCTGAAGAAGACAAACTGGTGGTAGCACGTGCGCGTAAGATCCAGCGCTTCCTGTCCCAGCCGTTCTTCGTTGCGGAAGTATTCACCGGTTCTCCGGGTAAATACGTTTCCCTGAAAGACACCATCCGTGGCTTTAAAGGCATCATGGAAGGCGAGTATGACCACCTGCCAGAGCAGGCGTTCTACATGGTTGGTTCTATCGACGAAGCCGTAGAAAAAGCCAAAAAACTTTAACGCCTTAATCGGAGGGTGATATGGCAATGACTTACCACCTGGACGTCGTCAGCGCAGAGCAACAAATGTTCTCTGGTCTGGTCGAGAAAATCCAGGTAACGGGTAGTGAAGGTGAACTGGGTATTTTCCCAGGGCACGCCCCACTGCTCACCGCCATTAAGCCTGGTATGATCCGCATCGTTAAACAGTTCGGTCATGAAGAGTTTATCTACCTGTCTGGCGGCATTCTTGAAGTGCAACCTGGCAGCGTGACCGTACTGGCTGATACCGCGATTCGCGGGCAGGATCTCGATGAAGCGAGAGCCCTGGAAGCGAAACGTAAGGCTGAAGAGCACATTAAGAGCTCTCATGGTGACGTGGATTACGCTCAGGCATCTGCGGAACTGGCCAAAGCGATCGCGAAACTGCGCGTTATCGAGTTGACCAAAAAAGCGATGTAACACCGGGTTGAAAAAATGAAAACCAGTCTGATTTCAGGCTGGTTTTTTTTTGCCTGTCATTAATGTGCTGTTTGCGTCATCTTTCTTTATGGATCAAAAAAAGAGCAAAAACATTAGCCTGGCGCGTTAATCGCGATATCAGGTGACATTTCAGAAGACAAAAGTCGCAGCAATGGACGAAAATGTCTCTATCTTCGTTGGGGAAAATTCGCGATTGTGTGTTTTATCCTCTGCCCATTTCACGACGAAAAAAATGTAGTATTTTCAACGTGAAACGGTATAAATTCGTTCTCAAATTACAGTCAGGGCGCGTATGTTGAATAAAGCGATGAGCGTAGTGATCCTTGCCGCAGGCAAAGGCACACGCATGTATTCCGATCTTCCAAAAGTGCTGCACACCCTTGCCGGGAAATCGATGGTTCAGCATGTCATTGATGTAGCAAATGAATTGGGCTCTTCTCAGGTTCATCTGGTCTACGGGCACGGCGGCGATCTGCTTAAAGAAAGCCTGAAAGAAGACAACCTTAACTGGGTGTTACAGGCGGAGCAGCTGGGCACCGGCCATGCGATGCAGCAGGCAGCGCCGTTCTTTGGCGATGATGAAGACATTTTAATGCTCTACGGTGATGTCCCGCTGATCTCCGTTGAAACCCTGACTCGCCTGCGTGAAGCTAAACCCCAGGGCGGCATCGGTTTGTTGACCGTCGTGCTGGACGATCCGAGCGGCTATGGTCGCATCACCCGTGAAAACGGCAAAGTGACCGGCATCGTTGAGCATAAAGATGCCAGCGAGGAACAGCGCAGGATTCAGGAGATCAACACCGGGATCCTGATTGCCAATGGCGCGGACATGAAACGCTGGCTGTCTAAACTGACCAATAACAACGCGCAGGGTGAATACTACATCACCGACATCATTGCGATGGCCTACCAGGAAGGGCGTGAGATTGCGGCGGTACATCCGGCGCGTATTAGCGAAACTGAAGGGGTAAATAACCGTCTTCAGCTCTCCCGCCTGGAGCGTGTTTACCAGTCCGAGCAGGCAGAAAAACTGCTGCTGGCGGGCGTGATGCTGCGCGATCCGGCGCGTTTTGACCTGCGCGGTACGCTCGTTCACGGGCGAGATGTTGAAATTGATACTAACGTTATCATCGAAGGCCACGTCACGTTGGGCCATCGCGTGAAGATTGGCGCGGGCTGCGTCATTAAAAACAGCGTTATTGGTGATGACTGTGAAATCAGCCCGTACAGCGTAGTGGAAGATGCCCATCTGGACGCGGCCTGCACCATTGGACCCTTTGCTCGTCTGCGCCCTGGTGCGCAACTGATGGAAGGTGCTCACGTCGGTAACTTCGTCGAGATGAAGAAAGCGCGTCTCGGCAAAGGCTCAAAAGCCGGTCACCTGACCTATCTGGGCGATGCGGAAATTGGCGACAACGTGAACATTGGCGCAGGCACCATTACCTGCAACTACGACGGCGCGAACAAGTTTAAAACCATTATTGGCGACGATGTGTTTGTCGGATCCGATACTCAGCTGGTGGCGCCGGTGACCGTAGGACATGGGGCAACCATCGCTGCCGGGACCACCGTCACCCGTAACGTGGCTGATAATGAGTTGGTCATCAGCCGTGTTCCGCAGGTGAATAAGCAGGGCTGGAAACGCCCGGTGAAGAAAAAGTAGATATTTTTGCCGGATGGCGCTTTCGCTTATCCGGCCTACGTTCAGTGATGTTTTGTTGGCCGGATAAGGCGTTGCCTGCATCAGGCCAACCCGGGTGAGGAAATAAAGATATATTTCCCCCCAGCAGTACCCATAAAAATAACCCCACTCTCTACAAGGCTCGGGGCGCCCAAAATACGGGCATACAGGTCGAAAGACAACGACAGGCATAATGCCTTGATTCGGAATAAAAAACTATGTGTGGAATTGTTGGCGCTATCGCGCAACGTGATGTAGCTGAAATCCTTCTCGAAGGTTTACGTCGTCTGGAATACCGTGGTTACGACTCTGCGGGTCTGGCCGTGGTAGATGCAGAAGGTCATATGACCCGTCTGCGTCGTCTGGGTAAAGTACAGATGCTGTCTCAGGCTGCGGAAGAACATCCGCTGCATGGCGGTACTGGTATTGCTCACACCCGTTGGGCTACGCATGGCGAACCTTCAGAAGCAAACGCGCATCCGCATGTTTCTGAACACATTGTGGTGGTGCATAACGGCATCATCGAAAACCATGAACCACTGCGTGAAGAACTTAAAGCGCGTGGCTATACCTTCGTTTCAGAAACCGACACCGAAGTAATTGCTCACTTAGTGCACTGGGAGCTGAAACAGGGCGGTACGCTGCGTGATGCTGTGCTGCGTACCATCCCGCAACTACGCGGCGCGTACGGTACGGTCATCATGGATACCCGTCATCCAGATACGTTGCTGGCTGCACGTTCAGGTAGCCCGCTGGTTATCGGTCTGGGAATGGGCGAAAACTTTATCGCCTCCGATCAGTTGGCGCTGCTGCCGGTGACCCGTCGCTTTATCTTCCTGGAAGAAGGCGATATTGCGGAAGTGACTCGCCGTTCCGTCGCGATTTTTGATAAAACTGGCGCGGACGTGAAGCGTCAGGATATCGAATCTAATCTGCAATATGACGCGGGTGATAAAGGTATCTATCGCCACTACATGCAGAAAGAGATTTACGAACAGCCGAATGCGATTAAAAACACTCTGACCGGGCGCATCAGCCACGGCGAAGTGGATTTAAGCGAACTTGGGCCAAAAGCTAACGAGCTGTTGTCTCAGGTTGAGCATATCCAGATCATCGCGTGTGGCACGTCTTACAACTCCGGGATGGTTTCTCGCTACTGGTTTGAATCTTTGGCCGGTATTCCGTGCGACGTCGAAATCGCTTCTGAATTCCGCTACCGCAAATCAGCAGTACGCCGTAATAGCCTGATGATCACGCTGTCTCAGTCGGGTGAAACGGCGGATACGCTGGCAGGCCTGCGTTTGTCGAAAGAACTGGGCTATCTGGGTTCACTCGCCATCTGTAACGTTCCGGGGTCTTCTCTGGTACGTGAATCGGATCTGGCGATGATGACCAATGCCGGCACGGAAATCGGCGTGGCGTCGACGAAAGCCTTTACCACTCAGTTAACCGTTCTGCTGATGCTGGTGGCGAAACTGGCGCGTCTGAAAGGTCTGGATGCGTCCATTGAGCATGACATTGTTCATGGCCTGCAGGCGCTGCCGAGCCGTATCGAGCAAATGCTCTCTCAGGACAAACGCATTGAAGCGTTGGCTGAAGATTTCTCTGACAAACACCATGCCCTGTTCCTGGGCCGTGGCGATCAGTATCCGATCGCTCTCGAAGGCGCGTTGAAGCTGAAAGAGATCTCCTATATACACGCAGAAGCCTATGCGGCAGGTGAGCTGAAACACGGCCCGCTGGCGCTGATTGATGCCGATATGCCGGTTATCGTTGTTGCACCAAACAACGAACTGCTGGAAAAACTGAAGTCCAACATTGAAGAAGTGCGCGCCCGTGGCGGTCAGCTGTATGTCTTCGCTGATCAGGACGCCGGTTTTGCCAGCAGCGACAATATGCACATCATTGAGATGCCGCATGTGGAAGAGGTGATTGCACCGATCTTCTATACCGTGCCGCTGCAACTGCTGGCTTATCACGTGGCGCTGATTAAAGGTACCGACGTGGATCAGCCGCGTAACCTGGCAAAATCAGTTACCGTCGAGTAAAACACTCATGCCCTGCGAAAGCGGGGCTTTTTTATCATTCCTGTGCTGTTTTTAATCAATTTTCCCGCCGTTTTACTGTGACAAATCGTCATCTTCAGCTACTTTTTTCAGTGTCACAAAAAGAAAATTTTCCTGAAAAGCTATTGTCATATTTTCAGTTAACTTAATGATAAACAGGAAAAAAATCATTCTGATTTAACGGAAATTTTCATTGTCATAAAACTGTCATATTTCGTACATTTAACTGTCACCTGTTTGTCCTATTTTGCTCATCGTAGCCACTTAACAATGATTTACGAAAATCTTGCAGGAGACATTATGAAAGTTATGCGTACCACTGTCGCAACTGTTGTCGCCGCGACCTTATCTATGAGCGCTTTCTCTGCATTAGCAGCAGCAAGTCTGACAGGCGCAGGTGCAACTTTTCCTGCGCCGGTGTATGCCAAATGGGCTGATACTTATCAGAAAGAGACCGGTAGTAAAGTTAACTACCAGGGTATCGGCTCCTCCGGTGGTGTTAAACAAATTACAGCGAATACTGTTGATTTCGGTGCCTCTGATGCGCCGCTGTCTGACGAAAAACTGAATCAGGAAGGCCTGTTCCAGTTCCCGACCGTGATTGGCGGCGTGGTACTGGCGGTGAACATCCCTGGTCTGAAGTCTGGCGAACTGGTGCTGGATGGTAAAACGCTGGGTGACATCTACCTGGGTAAAATCAAGAAGTGGGATGATGAAGCCATCACCAAACTGAACCCAGGCGTGAAACTGCCTTCTCAGAACATCGCCGTTGTGCGTCGTGCCGATGGTTCTGGTACCTCCTTCGTCTTCACCAGCTATCTGGCGAAAGTGAACGAAGAGTGGAAAACCAAAGTGGGCGCTGGCTCTACCGTTAACTGGCCAACCGGTCTGGGCGGTAAGGGTAACGACGGTATCGCCGCGTTCGTACAGCGTCTGCCAGGTTCCATCGGCTACGTTGAATACGCTTACGCTAAGCAGAACAACCTGGCATACACCAAGCTGGTTTCTGCTGACGGTAAACCGGTTAGCCCGACTGAAGAGAACTTCGCTAACGCCGCGAAAGGCGCTGACTGGAGTAAATCCTTCGCACAGGATCTGACGAACCAGAAAGGTGATGATGCGTGGCCGATTACCTCCACCACCTTTATTCTGATTCATAAAGAGCAGAAGAAACCTGAGCAGGGTGCTGAAGTGCTGAAATTCTTCGACTGGGCATACAAAAATGGCGGCAAACAGGCTAATGACCTGGATTACGCCAGCCTGCCGGACAGCGTGGTAGAGCAGATCCGTGCAGCATGGAAGACCAATGTGAAAGACAGCAGCGGTAAAGCGCTGTACTAAATACCTGTCATACTTCGAGCCGCAGCTGCGTTGGCTGCGTTTGTTCACCCCAGTCACATAGTGAATCTATGCTCCTGGGGATTCACAAGCTTGCCGCCTTGCTGCAACTCGAATTATTTAGGGTATGGCATTACGTTAGCCAGGAAGCGCGATAAAATGCGCGCTTCCTGGCCCAAACTTAAAGAGTGATTTATGGCTGCAACCAAGCCTGCTTTTAACCCACCGGGTAAAAAGGGTGACAAAATCTTCAGCGCGCTGGTAAAACTGGCTGCGCTGATTGTGCTATTGATGTTGGGTGGCATTATTGTCTCTCTGATCATCTCCTCCTGGCCCAGCATTGAGAAATTTGGTTTCTCTTTCCTGTGGACCAAAGACTGGGACGCGCCAAACGATATCTACGGGGCGCTGGTACCGATCTACGGTACGCTGGTCACCTCTTTTATCGCACTGCTGATCGCCGTTCCGGTGAGCTTCGGCATTGCCCTGTTTCTGACCGAACTCGCGCCGGGCTGGCTGCGTCGTCCGCTGGGGATTGCGATTGAACTGCTGGCGGCGATCCCGAGTATCGTCTACGGCATGTGGGGCCTGTTTATCTTTGCTCCACTGTTTGCCACTTATTTTCAGGAACCGGTCGGTAATATCCTTTCCAACATTCCGTTTGTTGGCGCGCTGTTCTCCGGCCCGGCGTTTGGTATCGGTATTCTGGCGGCTGGCGTGATCCTCGCCATCATGATCATCCCTTACATTGCAGCTGTAATGCGTGATGTATTTGAACAGACGCCGGTGATGATGAAAGAGTCTGCCTACGGTATCGGCTGTACCACCTGGGAGGTTATCTGGCGCATCGTGTTGCCGTTCACCAAAAATGGGGTAATTGGCGGCATCATGCTGGGTTTGGGACGAGCATTGGGTGAAACGATGGCGGTGACCTTCATCATCGGCAACACCTACCAGCTCGACAGCGCATCGCTGTATATGCCGGGTAACAGCATCACCTCGGCGCTGGCGAATGAATTTGCGGAAGCGGAGTCTGGCCTGCACGTTGCGGCGTTGATGGAACTGGGTCTGATTCTGTTCGTGATTACCTTCATCGTGCTGGCAGCGTCTAAGTTTATGATTTTGCGCCTTGCGAAGAACGAGGGGGCACGCTAATGGCTACGCTTGAAATGCAAACCAGCGCGGAACTGGCGGAATCCCGCCGCAAAATGCAGGCTAAGCGCCGGATGAAAAACCGTATCGCCCTGACGCTTTCTATGGCGACGATGGCGTTTGGTCTGTTCTGGCTCGTCTGGATCCTGATGTCCACCATTTCCCGTGGTATCGACGGGATGTCGCTGGCGCTGTTCACCGAAATGACGCCGCCGCCGAACACGGCGGGTGGTGGTCTGGCGAACGCCCTGGCGGGCAGTGGTCTGTTGATCCTCTGGGCAACCGTGTTTGGTACGCCGCTGGGCATCATGGCCGGGATTTATCTGGCGGAATATGGTCGCAAATCCTGGCTGGCGGAAGTGATTCGCTTCATCAATGACATTCTGCTTTCCGCCCCGTCTATTGTGGTTGGTCTGTTCGTGTACACCATTGTGGTGGCGCAGATGGAGCACTTCTCCGGTTGGGCGGGCGTGATTGCGCTAGCGCTGCTGCAGGTGCCTATCGTGATTCGAACCACCGAAAACATGTTGAAGCTGGTGCCGGATAGTCTGCGTGAAGCGGCTTATGCGCTGGGGACGCCGAAGTGGAAAATGATCTCCGCGATTACGCTGAAAGCGTCTGTCTCCGGGATCATGACCGGTATCCTGCTGGCGATTGCGCGTATCGCAGGTGAAACCGCTCCGCTGCTGTTTACCGCGCTCTCCAATCAGTTCTGGAGTACCGACATGATGCAGCCGATCGCCAACCTGCCGGTCACCATCTTTAAATTTGCGATGAGCCCGTTTGCGGAATGGCAGCAACTGGCGTGGGCCGGGGTGCTGATTATCACGCTGTGTGTATTGCTGCTGAACATTCTGGCGCGCGTAATTTTCGCCAAGAGCAAACACGGTTAACACGTTGCCGGATGGCGGCGTGCGGCCTACGGTTGAACCTATTTGTTGTAGGCCTGATAAGCGAAGCGCCATCAGGCATGATAAGGAAAAGAGTAAAATGAGTATGGTTGATACTGCTCCGGGTAAGATTCAGGTTCGTGATTTGAACTTCTACTACGGCAAATTCCATGCCCTGAAGAACATCAACCTGGATATTGCAAAGAACCAGGTAACGGCATTCATCGGGCCTTCTGGCTGCGGTAAATCGACGCTGTTGCGTACGTTCAACAAAATGTTTGAACTCTACCCGGAACAGCGTGCGGAAGGTGAAATTCTGCTCGATGGTGACAATATTCTCACCAATACCCAGGATATCGCCCTGCTGCGTGCCAAAGTCGGGATGGTGTTCCAGAAGCCGACGCCGTTCCCGATGTCTATCTACGACAACATCGCCTTTGGCGTGCGTCTGTTTGAGAAGCTGTCCCGGGCAGATATGGACGAGCGTGTGCAGTGGGCGTTGACCAAGGCCGCACTATGGAATGAAACCAAAGATAAATTGCACCAGAGCGGATATTCTCTCTCCGGTGGTCAGCAGCAGCGTCTGTGCATCGCGCGAGGTATCGCCATTCGCCCGGAAGTCTTGCTGTTGGATGAGCCGTGCTCAGCACTGGATCCGATCTCAACCGGTCGTATCGAAGAGCTGATTACCGAGCTGAAACAGGATTACACCGTGGTGATCGTGACCCACAACATGCAGCAGGCTGCGCGTTGTTCCGATCATACGGCGTTTATGTACCTGGGCGAGTTGATTGAGTTCAGCAACACGGACGACCTGTTCACCAAGCCCGCGAAGAAACAAACCGAAGATTACATTACTGGCCGCTACGGTTGATATGCCCGGGCATCTGGAGAAATGATGGACAATTTAAACCTTAATAAACACATTTCCGGTCAGTTCAACGCCGAACTGGAAAGTATCCGCACTCAGGTAATGACGATGGGCGGCATGGTCGAGCAGCAACTTTCTGATGCCATCACCGCGATGCACAATCAGGACAGCGAGCTGGCGAAACGCGTTGTTGATGGCGATAAGCACGTCAATATGATGGAAGTGGCGATTGATGAAGCCTGTGTTCGCATCATCGCCAAGCGCCAGCCGACGGCGAGCGATCTGCGTCTGGTGATGGCGATCATCAAAACCATCGCCGAACTGGAACGTATTGGCGACGTGGCGGATAAAATCTGTCGTACCGCGCTGGAGAAGTTCTCCCAGCAGCATCAGCCGCTGCTGGTGAGCCTGGAGTCACTGGGGCGTCACACCATACAGATGCTGCACGACGTGCTGGATGCGTTTGCGCGGATGGATCTGGATGAAGCAGTGCGTATCTACCGTGAAGACAAGAAAGTGGACCAGGAATACGAAGGGATTGTGCGTCAGCTGATGACCTATATGATGGAAGATTCGCGTACGATTCCCAGTGTACTGACTGCGTTATTCTGTGCACGCTCTATCGAGCGTATCGGCGACCGCTGCCAGAATATCTGCGAATACATCTTCTACTTCGTGAAGGGCCAGGATTTCCGTCACGTAGGCGGTGATGAACTGGATAAGCTGCTGGCGGGTAAAGATCCAAAAGAGTGATAAAACGTAGAAAATAGGCCGGATAAGCGTTAGCGCCATCCGGCAATTGCCCGGTGGCGCAAGCTTACCGGGCCTACAAAAATTACCGGGTAATATTCCAGCCGCGTGCTTTCCACAACGCCGGCAACTGTGCCAAATCGGTAAAAGTCGTCACTTTGGGATGTTCGATAGGCTTGTTGTGCGGATCGGCACAGAAGTAGAACACTTCCATTCCCGCATCAATCCCCGACTGCGCGCCAGCGGAAGAGTCATCGACCAGAATACAGTTCTGTGCGTTGACGTTCATCGCTTTTGCTGCGTGGAACATCAGCGCCGGATCGGGCTTCCAGCGTTGAATATCGTAGCCGCTGTACAGTTTGTCCGGGAAATGATGCAGCATGCCCAGCTTACCCAGCGAGTGTTGCATTTTGCTGACCGGACCGTTAGAGACCACGCACATCGGCACCGTCATGCTGTCCAGCAAGGTATTCGCACCAGGGATCACTTCCAGTTCCGAGTCGAACAGGCGTGCGACCTCGGCGCGGTAGACGGGTTCTAAGTCGGCTTTGGCCAACGTCACCCCATGCTCCTCGTTAATGATATCAATGATTTCGTAGAGTTTTACGCCCTTAAAGCGTTTAAAAGTTTCTTCAAGATCGAGGGTGATACCGAATTCCTGGAACATTGCGACGTACGCGCGGGAACAGATCACTTCACTGTCGACCAGCGTACCGTCACAGTCAAAAAATACCGCTTCAATTCCGGACATGCCTTTCCCTTTTCACTAGTTTAACGTTTACGTACTGCCTGATTGTGCAACGCAATCGTTGCCGTATAAGCAAATTCAATGAAAAAAACCTCACACAATCACCCCCTATTGTCGCATTTTGGTATAGGATAGCGACGAATTTTCCCTCCTTGTTTGGAAATTGATAATGAGTCAACAACACACAACCCAGACGTCTGGTCAGGGGATGCTGGAACGCGTGTTCAAACTGCGCGAACATGGCACAACGGCACGAACCGAAGTGATCGCCGGTTTTACCACCTTCCTGACGATGGTTTACATCGTTTTTGTTAACCCGCAAATTCTGGGCGTTGCTGGCATGGACACCAGCGCCGTCTTCGTGACCACCTGTCTGATTGCCGCGTTCGGCAGCATTCTGATGGGGCTGTTCGCTAACCTGCCGGTGGCACTGGCGCCCGCGATGGGGCTGAATGCGTTCTTTGCCTTCGTTGTGGTTGGCGCGATGGGCCTGTCGTGGCAGGTCGGTATGGGGGCGATTTTCTGGGGCGCCGTCGGTCTGCTGCTGCTGACTATTTTCCGCGTGCGTTACTGGATGATTGCCAATATCCCGGTCAGTCTGCGCGTGGGGATCACCAGCGGTATCGGTCTATTCATCGGTATGATGGGGCTTAAAAACGCGGGTGTCATCGTTGCGAATCCGGAAACGCTGGTCAGCATTGGTAATCTGACCTCCCATAGCGTCCTGCTGGGCGTGCTCGGTTTCTTTATCATCGCTATCCTGGCGTCACGTAATATTCACGCCGCCGTGCTGGTATCCATCATCGTCACTACGCTGTTGGGCTGGATGCTGGGTGATGTGCACTATAACGGCATTGTCTCTGCGCCGCCGAGCGTCTCGTCGGTGATTGGGCATGTCGATCTGGCGGGGTCGTTTAACATTGGTCTGGCTGGGGTGATTTTCTCCTTCATGCTGGTTAACCTGTTTGACTCCTCCGGCACATTGATCGGCGTAACTGATAAAGCCGGTCTGGCGGATGAAAAAGGGAAATTTCCGCGCATGAAGCAGGCGCTGTTTGTCGATAGCGTCTCCTCTGTGACCGGGGCATTTATTGGTACGTCTTCCGTCACTGCTTATATCGAGTCCTCTTCCGGCGTTTCTGTTGGGGGGCGTACTGGCCTGACCGCGGTGGTGGTTGGTCTGCTGTTCTTGCTGGTGATCTTCCTTTCTCCGTTGGCTGGAATGGTACCGGGCTATGCGGCTGCAGGCGCGCTGATTTACGTCGGCGTGTTAATGACGTCCAGTCTGGCGCGCGTGAAGTGGGACGATCTCACTGAATCTGTACCGGCGTTTATCACTGCCGTGATGATGCCGTTCAGCTTCTCGATTACCGAAGGGATCGCGCTGGGCTTTATCTCTTACTGTGTGATGAAAATCGGTACCGGTCGTCTGCGTGAGCTGAGCCCGTGCGTGGTCGTTGTGGCGCTGCTGTTTGTGCTGAAGATTGTGTTTATCGACGCGCACTAAGTCCGTCAGGACATAAAAAAACCCGGTAAGCATCACGCTACCGGGTTTTTTGTTTCTGGCTTACGCCTTCACGCGCTGGATGTAGTCACCAAACGCGGTGAGCTGGCCGGTTAGATGGTCCAGCGTACTCTGGTCAATCACTTCACCCGTCTGCGGGTCTACTTTGTTCTGTATCACGCCACCCATAAATTCCGGCTTGTTCATGACCATGGCATCCAGGAAAACCAGGATCTGACGCAGATGATACTGGCAGCGCGCGCCGCCAATCGCCCCCATCGAGCTGGTCTGGATGAGCACCGGTTTGCCTGAAAGCGGCTGATCGGGCAGGCGTGACAGCCAGTCGATGGCGTTCTTCAGACCACCCGGTACCGAATAGTTATATTCCGGCGTAACGATAACCACGCCATCAGCCTGGCGAATTTGCTCAGCCAGCGCGTCGACGCTTGCCGGAAACCCCTCTTCCTGCTGCACGTCAGCATCGTAAAGCGGGATATCACCGATAGACGGTAACGCACTGACTTTCATACCCGCCGGGGCGATTTTCGGCAGCGTACGGGCAACCATACCGTTAAACGAACCTTTGCGCAGGCTTCCCAGTAACGTAACAACATTCAACGTTTCAGACATGGTAACTCCATCAGTTGTGCGTATAAGACGTCGCGGCAGATAATTGCGCGAATCGCATCAGACGACCCGTCGGCGCATTCGCGCGGGTCTGGATATCAGGCAGGCTTTTCCAGCCCTGCTTAACATCAAACTCCCAAAGTTGAAGTTTATCAATGGCTGGCGTAACCGCAACCGACCACACCAGCAGGTCTTCGGCATCGCAAATAGCCTCAATCTGAGCAACACTGGCACATTTCAGACGCCCGGAGACTGGCAGCAATTGCAGCTCATGCGGATCGTTGTTGCGGACGTCACCCGTCAGTTTCAGGACACTCTGGCGTAAGGTGATCATCTGCGCGCGCGCTTCGTCCGGATCGTTTTGCTTGCTGATCCACAGGCTTTCGTTGCTGGAGAAGGTCGGGACGTCGGCGGTATGGGGGCTAATAAATCCACGGGGGGCGCGCTGGAGTTCCATATCCAGTCCGCATTCCCCTTCGGTTGTCAGCGCAACACCGACCATATTACCGGCATAGGCGATGGAAAAGCTGGGTAGATTTTTATCGCGAAATGCCGGTTTGCCTTTGGCTTTGTATACGATTTCCGGTAACTCGAGCGTGCCATACAGCATAAACATCAGCTCGGCGAGAAGTCCTCGGGATGCCAGAAAACGGGTCTGGCGATGTGTGGGGAGTCTTCGTACTTCATGATGGCAGGATGACGGAAGGCGCATCGAAATCAAGTGTCCTTCCGTCAGGATCCCTCTGGCAAAATGGGTCGCCATTTTTCTCTCCATGATTAATGGTCGGTGATAATGACGAGAGTAACATTTACTCGGTTTATAGACAGAGTAAATAGCCAAAAAGTACGAATGAATCAGCCTCCCTTACGCGCATTTACATTTCCTGGTACGGATTGGCTGTTTTTGCGTCAGGAGAGGTTGTTTGATGGTCTCCCAGGGAAGAAGGCGAATTGCCATTTAGACAACAGTGAATTCCTGACTGACATGCCGCCCTGAATGAGGCGGCATGTCAGCATGGAGGAACAGCAATTTAACTGAATCGGGGTAACAGGTTGAAGACGTTGCCGAACCAGCAAACAATAACCGCTACGCCGAACAGGATCACGATAGTCGGGATAAAGACACCGCCCCAGACGGTAAACATTTTATTGGGGAACTTCTGGCGGGCTTTCAGGGCCAGTACCGCAGGGATGATCACGGCCCATATCGTTGCGCACAGCCCTGCGCCGCCGATGCCATAGATAAAACCGTTCGGGAAGATTAAGTATAAAAGCGCCGGAGGCAGGAAGGTTAACAAGACGGTTTTAAAACGTCCCACTGCCGAATTGTCGAATTTGAACAGATCCGCAAGATAATCAAATAGCCCCAGAGTCACACCAAAAAAGGAACTGGCGACGGCCAGGTTTGAAAAAACCAGCAGACAAAATTCGATGATTCCGGTTTGCCTGGTGCCGAGAAATGATTTTACTAATGAATCAACATTACCGCCCGACGCAATGATCTCACTGAAGCTTTCCCGTGTAATGTTACCCATGGTGCAATACAACCAGAACAGATAAATCACCAGCGCCAGCAAAGAACCAAAGACAATGCTTTTAATTAATTTATCTTTTCTTTTGCCATAGCAGATGATCAGACTGGGAATGTTTCCGTGAAAGCCAAATGAAGCCAGGCATACCGGTAATGCCATAAAAATATAGGGGAAGTAAGAGACGTTGTTTTGAGCCTGGCCTGCCGTATCCCGCAGTATAGAAAAATCGACCTGGAAGAAGAATGACCCAAAAACGATAATAAAAGAGATGATTTTAATCCCGAGGAACAAGGAGGTAATTCGACTTGCTGCCAGTGAACTGATCCACAACACGCTGGCGACAAAAATGGCAGTACAGATTCCAACAATTCGGGGGTTAACGCGATATCCCATATTCATGGAGATCGTTTCGCTAATGATGGCACCATTAGCAGAAATATAGGCATACGTGAGAATGTAGAGAACAAAGGCAACGGTAAATCCACTCACAATGTTCCATTTGTTGCCAATAAGATCTTTAGTAATGGTATTAAAACTGGATCCAACGGGGTAATTTAAATTTGCCTCTAATAACAGGAGTCCGGAATGCATCATTGAAAACCAGGCGATTATTAAAATAAACGCCCCCCAAAAAAACCACGCGCCGGACAAATCAACGGGGAGAGCAAACATCCCCCCACCAATCACCGTACCGGCTATGACCATAATCCCCCAAAAGGAGGAGTGTTTAGCATTCGAATTTTCTTCCATGATGCCTCATTAATTATAGTGAACCTATAAGGTTTTAATTATGCAACAATATAAAGGAAGTGGATTTATCGCTGGGGGGTTACATCGTATAACCCCCCTGATGCTTATAATTAAACTTCTTTCAGTTTAGCGGTGAAGTGACGTAATACTTTCGGTTCGTAGGTGAAGGTCAACCCTTTAATATTCATCGCGTTTTCTTTGACGTGTTCAAAGGCTTCAATAATGAAGTCCATATGAGATTGCGTATACGTTGCTCTTGGGATGGTTAGACGCAGAAGCTCGGCCGGGCAAGGTAATTGCTTACCGGTTTTAGGATCTCTGCCTAATAAGAATGAACCAATCTCAACGGCGCGGATACCGGCCACTTTATAGAGTTCGCAAGCGAGAGCCTGAGCCGGGAACTGTTCTGCCGGAATGTGCGGCAATAATTTACCCGCATCGACAAAGGCCGCGTGGCCGCCAGCTTGTTGGCAAGTGACGCCAATCGCCTCGAGGCCATCGACTAAATATTGCACTTGCGCGATACGATAGGCCAGCCAGTCCTGGTTCATACCATCCACCAGACCCACCGCAAGACGCTCCATTGCCCCGCCTTCCAGACCACCGTATGTCGGGAAGCCTTCCTGTACGACGCACAGGGTTCTGCACTCGGTATAGACGTCAAAATAGGTGTCGTCTTTAATGCACAGTAAGCCGCCCATTGGCACCATCGCATCTTTTTTCGCGGACATTGCCAACATATCGGCATATTTGTAAGTCTCGCGGGTAATTTCTTCGATGCTCCAGTCCCGGTATTCTGCTTCGCGTTTCTGGATAAAATACGCATTCTCGGCAAAGCGCGCGGAGTCCATGACTACCGGAATGTCATATTTTTTAGCGATATTATACATGGCCTTCAGGTTGGCTAATGAAACCGGTTGCCCGCCTGCAGAGTTACTGGTAATGGTCGCCACAATATACGGAACGTTGTTGGGGCCGACTTCCTGAATGCCGCGCTCTAATCCATCGAGATCGAAATTTCCCTTAAAGTCATAACGAACACCAGTATCAAATGCCTCTTTGATGTACACGTTACGCACGGCGCAGCCGTTGATTTGGCTGTGTCCCTGAGTGGTATCGAAGAAGTAGTTGGAGAAAACCGCCATCTTACTTCTGTCTAACCCTTTTTCCTGCTCACGTTTTTTGATGAGAACCGGAATATAAATTTGTTCTGCACCGCGGCCCTGGTGCGTTGGAATTGTATATTGATAACCAAAAATGTTTTTCACTGCTTCAGATAACGCATAATAGCTACGGCTGCCGCTGTAGGCTTCATCCCCACGTAGCATGGCTGCTTGCATATTCTGTGTCACTGCGCCAGTACCGCTGTCGGTCAGCAGATCAATAAAGACATCTTCACTATCCAGCAGGAAAGGGTTCATCCCGGATTTAATAATTGCGTTATTCCGATGTTCTCTCGTTGTACGTTTTACCGGTTCAATAACACGAATACGGAAGGGTTCTGGTAAATGTTTAAAGTTATCCATGACATAATCCTTTAATTTATTTCACTGTATTGACTCAATACGTCTGCACGCGGGTATAAATATACCCGGCATAATTCATCTCTCATTTATTCCAGTCATGACTGTATTTTCGTTTTAAAAAACGAACAGGCATACGTGGCGTTGCGATATGCAACCACAATGAGAAATTGAGCTATGTTTGAGATGTGCCAAATGAACAGACTACGAATAGCCTATGTTCTGGCAAAATAAAGGCAGGGAAATTTAAGGGTGATGATTGACAATTTTATTGTCAACATTAAACCATTTTGAAATGATGTATGCATGTAAGATAATCATGATTGAGTTATCCTCTGTAGACACAGTGCTACATTATGGCAATGAAAATATTTGTCTATGAGAGAATAATTTAACTGTGATAAAAATCACAGTTAAATTAACATTTAATTAATTAAGGATCATTCAAGAAAATACAATATTCCGCTAGCGATTTACCGAACGGGCAATACGTGTATAAGTATGTCTGACGCCACGAATCGCCACGCTGTAGGCCAGTATATTTTCCGGCAACGCCATTCCCATATAGCCAGTATCGCCAATATGATGGAGATCCGCCCCTGCCATTTTACTCATCAGGGCTATCTGGCGAATTGTACTGACGTCTGCGCCCTCCTGAGAGGTGCCGATTGCCGTCATTGCCAGCGCACCGTGCGCGTGTGCACACGCGATCAGCGACTCTACTTTTTGCTGGCTCATACCCGGTACTGTTCCTGGTGCTGGAATAAGCACGATATCTGCGCCCTGTCCGGCAAAGGCGGCGACGTCACTTTCACTGATAATTGCGCTGCCGCTTTCCCGCACAATCCCTGCGCCGTGCATTTTACCGGTGATGATAATGGCCTTGTCGCCAACGGCCTCACGAATCGTTTTCACCGCTTTTCCCAGAGCGAGATTGCTAACGCCGTTGTTGGGATTTCCCGTCAGTACCAGGATCTTCGCTCCCATTTCTACCAGTTTGCGAGCATTCTCTGCGGTTGCGGCACGGCCTGGTTTCATCTTCCAGATGTCATCATGCGCACTGGCAAATTCAGGATCGACGGCCTCAAGGTTGACGCCTATGATGCGTCCGGTCAGGCGCTGCAGTTCATGCAACGTCTGATCCGGTGCAGTACCGGCAGGCATTCCCTGGATTAGCGGTGCTTCGCTATCGAACATGTTGATCAGCAGAATGTCCGCCCCCTGCGACGCGGCAAGTTCGGCATTAGTGACGTTATTGAGCAATGGTTGGGTAATGGCGATGGTTTCACTGACCAGGACGCGGCCTTCACTGCCGCGGATTGCGTACAGCATCGCCGTTTTGTCCATGCACACGAAATCAGAAGCACTACAGTCAAGTAAACGTTTATGTTCCATAAAAAGAGACCCTCTTATAAAACGATAATGCCCTGAATTAACCGTCAGTTAATTCAGGGCTACGGGATTACTTACCGATACAGAAGCTGGAGAAAATTCTTCCCAGCAGATCGTCGGAGGTAAACTCACCGGTGATCTCACTTAAGCTTTGCTGCGCCAGACGGAGCTCTTCAGCCAGTAGCTCACCGGCCCATGCACCTAACAGTTGGGCCTTGCCCTGCTGGAGATGCTCAGCGGCGTCGGCCAGCGCCTGTAAGTGACGACGACGGGCCAGGAAGCCTCCTTCCATGTTGGTATCAAAACCCATGCTCTGTTTGAGATGGTTGCGCAGTACGTCCACGCCTTCACCGGTGCGCGCCGAAAGACGAACCAGTGAGTGACCATTCACCTCGCTGATGCCCAGCGGTTCGCCGGTGATATCCGCTTTGTTCCGTACCACGGTAATGGGCAGTTTTGACGGTAAACGGGCGATAAAGTCCGGCCAGATGTCAGCCGGGTCAACGGCATCCGTGGTAGTGCCATCGACCATAAACAACACGCGATCCGCTTGCTCAATTTCCTGCCAGGCCCGTTCGATACCGATACGCTCCACTTCGTCGCTGGCCTCACGCAGACCGGCGGTATCGATAATGTGCAGCGGCATACCATCGATATGGATGTGCTCACGCAGCACATCGCGCGTGGTACCGGCGATGTCGGTGACAATGGCCGCCTCACGGCCCGCCAGCGCATTCAGGAGGCTTGATTTACCGGCGTTAGGGCGTCCGGCAATGACCACCTTCATCCCTTCACGCAGCAGGCTGCCCTGACGCGCTTCAGCGCGAACGGCATCGAGATCGGCAATCACGCCATTCAATTGCGCTTCAATTTTGCCATCGGACAGGAAGTCGATCTCTTCATCCGGAAAGTCGATGGCCGCTTCTACGTAGATGCGCAGGTGAGTGAGTGCTTCCACCAGATGGTTTACGCGGGTGGAAAACGCTCCCTGCAATGAGTTCAACGCTGAACGAGCCGCCTGCTCAGAACTGGCATCAATCAGGTCGGCAATCGCTTCGGCCTGGGCTAAGTCGAGTTTATCGTTGAGAAACGCGCGCTCAGAGAACTCGCCGGGGCGGGCAATGCGTAGGCCGGGCAGCGTCAGGATGCGTTTTAACAGCAGGTCGAGAATGACCGGGCCGCCGTGTCCCTGAAGTTCCAGCACATCCTCACCTGTAAACGAGTTCGGGCCGGGAAACCACAGGGCGATCCCCTGGTCCAGCGCGGTACCGTCGGCATCTTTAAACGGCAGATAGTCGGCGTAACGGGGTTTGGGCAGCTTGCCCAGAACAGCTTCGGCCACCTCACGCGCCTTCAGGCCGGAAATGCGCAGAATACCTACACCACCGCGTCCCGGTGGGGTTGCCTGGGCGACGATAGTGTCGTTATGGCTCATGATATGTCTCTTCGTAAATGTAAAAAAGGCGGTCTAATGACCGCCTTCTCTATGGCATTAACTTTACCGTGAATACTCGAAATAATTCACGTTGCAGGAAGGCGGCAAGTTTGTGAGCCCCAGGAGCTTACTGAAGTAAGTGACTGGGGCAAGCAAATGCAGCCAACGCGCCTGCGGCTTGAAGAATGAAGAGTATCAGGACTTTTTCTTCTCGCGGCTATGCAGGCCACGTTTTTCCAGACCACGGTAAATCAGCTGCTGCTGGATGATCGTCACCAGGTTGCTGACGATATAGTACAGCACCAGACCTGACGGGAACCACAAGAAGAACACGGTAAAGATGACCGGCATAAAGGTCATGATCTTCTGCTGCATCGGGTCGGTCACGGTGGTCGGCGACATCTTCTGGATGAAGAACATCGTTACGCCCATCAGGATCGGCAGGATGTAGTACGGGTCCTGTGCAGACAAGTCATGGATCCACAGGGCGAACGGCGCATGACGCAGTTCCACGGAGCCCATCAGCATGTAGTACAACGCCAGGAAGATAGGCATCTGGATGATCAGCGGGAAGCAGCCGCCCAGCGGGTTAACCTTCTCAGCTTTGTACAGGGCCATCATTTCCTGGCTCTGACGCTGTTTGTCATCGCCCAGACGCTCACGCATTGCCTGAATCTTCGGCTGCAGCATACGCATCTTCGCCATGGAGGTGTACTGCGCTTTAGTCAGCGGGTACATGATGCCACGAACGATAAAGGTGATGATGATAATGGAGAAGCCCCAGTTACCGACAAAGCTATGGATCCATTTCAGCAGTTTGAACAGCGGCTGAGAGATGAACCACAACCAACCGTAATCCACGGTCAGATCCAGGTGCGGTGCAACGGCCGCCATTTTGTCCTGAATTTCCGGGCCAACCCACAGGGTGCTGGTCATCGCGCCAGACTGACCCGGCTGAACCAGTACCGGCTGAGATTTATAGCCGATAGCGGCAATGCCGTTACCCAGGTTCGCGGTATAGAAGTTATTGGTACCGTCGTTACGTGGCACCCATGCCGTTGCAAAATACTGTTGCAGCATCGCCACCCAACCGTCTTTCGCATTGACGTTCAGGTTTTCGTTATCCGCGATGGTGTCGAATTTGTATTTTTCATACTTCTCATCTGGCGTGGAATACGCAGCGCCACGGAAAGTATGCAGCGCGAAGTTGCTGCTTCCGGTGTCGCGATGAGACGGCAGATTGATGGATTGCTTCAGCTGACCAAAGGTGGAGATCTCCAGCGGTTTCTCGCTGGCGTTCTGCACGCTGTAGTTAACGTTAACCGCATAGTCGCCACGTTTGAGGACAAACGTTTTGGTAAAGGTGTTACCCGCGGCATCCGTATAGGTCATCGGGATCTGCAGTTCGTTCTGACCATCAGCCAGTACAAAGGCGTCTTTTTCGACGTTGTACAGCGGACGTGGGCCGTTAGCCGGGTTATCCGGGCCGTCACGACCTGTCAGACCGCTCTGAGCCTGATAGATAAACTGCGGCGTGGTTTCCAGCAGTTGGAACGGTTCGCTGGAACCGAGTTCTTTCGGGTAAGCTGGCAGCAGGGCCTGTTCCACATCACCACCACGGGTGTTAATGGTCAGATCAAGCACGTCAGTCTTAACCGTAATCAGTTTCCCCTGGCCACTGGCCGGTACGCCCTGGTCGGCGGCGCTACCCGCTGCGGTGGTCGTTGTCTGCGTGGTCTGTTGGGTCTGAGGTTGCGGATTTTTATCCTGCTCCCAGGCTTGCCAGATCATGAAAGACACGAACAGCAAAGCGATGACTAAAAGATTGCGTTGCGAATCCATCGTTAGTGTTCTCTGGTATCAAATGGTCCGGGCGGGACGGGATCGTCACCACCAGGGTGTAAAGGGTGGCATTTTAATACGCGTTTCACCGTCAACCAACTGCCTTTTATCACTCCAAACCTGCGCAATGCCTCAATTCCGTAGCTTGAACACGTTGGAGTGAAACGGCAATGCGGCCCAAGCAGCGGACTGATCAGGCGTTGATAGACCCGAATAAGGGCTATCAGGACCCGCGAGCCAGGCGACAATGGCGACGCCATAATTTTTCCAACGCTTCCGAGAGAGCACGGTTATCGAGGTCGGCAACCCCTTTTTTCGCCACCACTACGAAGTCCATTGCTGGCAATTCGTGTTGACGCAGACGAAAGCTTTCACGCGTCAGACGTTTAATCCGATTGCGTTCATGCGCGCGTCGAACGTTTTTCTTGGCGACAGTAAGACCGATACGGGGATGCCCCAGCGAATTCAGGCGGCCGAGGATGGTGATTTGCGGCGTGCCAGCCCGTTGTGGCTGCTGGAAGACGAAAGTGAAATGAGCGGGAGTTAACAAACGTAACTCCCTGGGAAATGCGAGCTTAACCACTCAGGGGTTAGCTTTATTACTTGGAAACGGTCAGACGAGCGCGGCCTTTAGCACGACGACGTGCCAGAACCTGACGACCATTTTTAGTAGCCATACGAGCACGGAAGCCGTGAGAACGGTTGCGCTTCAGTACAGACGGTTGAAAAGTGCGTTTCATGGCGATTTCTACCTAAACTTGAATAAATTCACTGACTTTTGCGTATACCCGAACGAGTTTCGAACGACTAACGCCTCAGCGTGGGTGATTAAAGAGGCCGGATTGTAATAATTGTACACTCCGGAGTCAATTCTCTTTCCTTATTTCCCGCGTATTTCCGCACGTTTTCGCGTGAAAAACAGGCAGCGTTGACACCGTGTTACGGGCATCGCGCGACGGGGGAAAGATTATACGGGCTGATGAACAAAGCGCAAGGATCGCTCGGGATCTTTATGAGATCGTTTTAGCAGTATAGCGTCTTTACTCATTAATTTTTCCAATATGCGGGCGAAATCGTGCAGCACTTCTCCAGGATCGTTTACACTTATCCGGTCCTGTGAAGGCCTGTGGATAAATCGGGAAGAATCTGTGAGAAACAGAAGATCTCTTGCGCAGTTTACGCTATGATCCGCGGTCCCGATCGTTTCAAAGGATCCTGATCGGGTTAAAATTGCAGATAGCAATTCGCACGTCACCCTTTGCATAGGGTCTAGCCGACGTGCGTCAACAATCATGAATGTTTCAGCCTTTGTCATTTATCGACTTTTGTTCGAGTGGAGTCCGCC